>NZ_FOYL01000003.1:0-404376 GCF_900115955.1 Lentzea waywayandensis | reverse complement strand
AGTCGAACAACGAGCAGGCTCGCACGCAGTTCAACCAAGCCCTCCCCCTCTACCAGCACATTCAAGATCGATACTCGGCAGCAATCACACACGCCTGGCTCGCACGTGTCACAGACAATGAGCGACACGTCGAACACCTGTCCCAGATGGATCGGCTGGCCACTGAGCTGGCCCTGCCGGGCTTCCACGAGTCGCTTCGCGCCATCGCCGAACGGTGATACCCGAACCTCCATCGTGCGGCGTTTCGAGCATGAACTGTCACATGGTTTACCTGATGCGGCATCTGTTCCACCTCAACCACTACGCGCTTCTGTCCCTGGTCGGCCTTCTCGAAGCAGCCCGCGGAACCAAAGCCGAATCGAACGCGGTCGAACTCCTCAAGCGCCTGAAACTCGACCAAGACCCGTTGCAGCTGCCTCCGAGTGACTGACCCTCCGTGTTCGAGGGCAAGCCTGTGGGCTGGTCGACGCCGTCAAGGCGTTGAACTGTCCATGGGCGCGGCAGCCGAGCGCCAAGACCAGCCCACCCAAGCTGCTCCCCTGGCGCTCGTCCCAACGCCGCTCGCCGGAAGCCCGTTCAGTTGTGCCGCGACAACTTCACAGCCGACACCAGCAACACCACGGCCAGGACGGAATCAGAACCAACTCGGGGATGACACCGACCAGCAGTCCTCTGAGGATCGCACCGATGATCGACCCGGCGAACATGACGCC
This sequence comes from Lentzea waywayandensis, assembly GCF_900115955.1. GTDB lineage: Bacteria > Actinomycetota > Actinomycetes > Mycobacteriales > Pseudonocardiaceae > Lentzea > Lentzea waywayandensis. The sequence continues at coordinate 403,663 of NZ_FOYL01000003.1, read as the reverse complement.
CGCGAACCGGATGTTCTCCCGGATGACGACGAAGCTGCTGTCTCGGCTGTACCGCGCGAACGCCACGAGCATGGTCGGCAACGACACCAGCAGCGACAGGCTCCCCGCCGTCTTGATGTCGATCGAGCAGAGCAAGACGATCATCGGAATCAGCAGCTCGCCGCCACCACTCCGATGCCGAACCCCGCGACCACCCCGGCGATGACCTGGGCCACACCGGGCAGGTGGAGCGTTCCGAGTGTGGTGACGTGGGTGAGGACGAGTACGGCTGCCATGAGCACCATGAGGCCCGCCAAGACCCTGTAGAGCGTGACAGTCCGGGCTCGGACCGCCTACACCGCGCCTACCCAAGCTCCGATCAGGCTGCCTGCCAAGAGGTTGGCCGCAACCAACCAGTGCGCGGACAGCTCGGCCACGGACACAGCTGCGAGTCGTGCGGGCAACGCAGTGAGCACCACGACCAGGCTCATGGCTTTGTTCAGGATCACGGCGGACAAGGCGGCGAACCCGAACAGGCTGATCAACAGCGGAAGCCGGAACTCGGCTCCTCCAAGCCCGATCAGACCTCCGAGCGCACAACCGCTGCCCCGGCTGCGAACGCCATCGGCCAGGACTGCTTGGACAAGAGCTTTTCGCCGGTCACCGGGACACCCACGCACCTCTCCGCGTTGGCCACGCATGTTGTTCTTGGACACCATGCCTCACCGATCGATCCGCTAGGAGGCTGCCCGTGCGAAGGTCCCGCGGTGTGGCTGCGCCGGGCGGCCGCGATGGACCGCCGGCCGAGTCAGACCGCTCGATGTCCACTTCCATGTCCCGTATCAAGACAGTTAGTGGTCTACCGATCCGGCAATCTGAGGAGCGACAAGATCGGCACAACAAGCCCCAATCCCGACACACATGTGTTTTGCGTCACATGACGCGCACGCCAGCCTGTGGACAGCCTGGGACTAACTAAACCTCAAGGGTGTAGTTCTGTGGATAACCTGTGTACAACTTGTCGCCGGGGTGCTGAATGTGCCACATCTGGGGTGTCACGACACTATTGTGTCGTACATCTTGGGGTTGAACCGTGTCGTGTCGACTTGCGTACCGTCTGCACCCGGGGGAAACTTGCTTCACTCTCACGCACCACAGAGGGTCGATCACCAGTTCGACCAAACAGCGGTCGACGGGGTCGCGCACGAGCCGGAGGGCTCCGAGGAGGTGATCTCATGACTTTCAGCGTCAAGAAGCGTACAGACGGGCAGTGGTACTTCACCGTCGTAGCGAGCAACTACCAGACGCTGGCGCACAGCGAGGGCTACACGAGCAAGCAGTCTGCTGTGAACGCAGCTGATGTCATCCGGCGTGAAGCCGGTGGCGGCACGATCGTCGAGGGCTGATGCCCCGGCATAGAAGGAGCCCCCGCATTCCGAAGTGATGACAGCACCTCGGACTGTGGGGGCTCTTTTGTTGAGGGTAGTGCAGCCTTAGTTGACTCGCAGAACTTTGTGCGGCGATGCACATCGTCTTCAGCGTCTGCGGCTTCCTGTGGGGGCCGCTGGTCGTGGCCTCGTCCGTCGCGGACGGCCCCGGTTGCCTCGTCGGCGCCGACGCGGGCCGCCAGGCCCGCTTGGAGGCGCCGAACAACACCTTCCGGGGCTGAACTCCGCGACGGATGCAGGCACGAATGACCAGCGGCCCCCGCAGGGGGCCGCCTTGATGAAGAAAAGAAACTCTGAACACCGCAGGTCCAGATGGGCATGTCGTGTTTCGGATGATGCTTGACACGTTGGCTTCACCTGATGCTTGACACCGCTGGTCGCAGGTTTCGATCACCTGAACATCGCCGTACGCGAGTGGAGTGCCTGGACGTGATGCTGACGAGATAGCTCACCACCACTGTCGGATGCGTCTGTCAGGCTGTCTCCGAGGCGAGGAGCGCCGGGCGGAATCCGGACAGCTTCGCAATGAGTGCTGCGGCACCATCGCGCGTTTGGTGGTCCTGGGCAGGGTCGTTCATGAGGTCATGACATGTCGCTACAGCCGCGTCACGATCACGCTCGAACACACCGAGCGTTGAGTAGAGCGCGCCATAGAGGTGGTCAGCGTCTTCGCCTTCGGCGGTCGCAGCGCCGACGCAGACGATGGCTAATCCCTCAGCGCTGCCTCGACGGAGCAACGCCTCGGTCGTCTCCTGGATGACGAAGGTATCCGCGGTATCCAGCACCAGCTCCAGCAGCGTTTGGCGGGCTAACGGGACATCGGCGAAGCTCGCCAGACTGCGGCCGGCGTCTGCCCTGTCCTGATAGTGAGGGCTGCCCGCCAGCCTGACCAACGCGGTCACAGCTGCCTGCCGTGCGTCATCGTCCATGGCTGGATGGTGCCCTTGTCTGCGCGTCCTTGCCCACTGCGTTTCCTTCGTGAGGCGGCAGAGGCACGAGCCAAGCCAGGCGGCTGACATCGCGGCGAGCTCGCGCTCTTCACAGTTCCAATGATCGGATTCAGAGGATCTGCTGTAACTCCGCTAGGTCGTCCAGGTCCGCTGTCAGCAATCAGGTGAAGCCGAACCGTCAACCAACAACTGAAGCCCGACAAGGTCCAGATGGGCACATACAGCCGTGCATCAGAGATCTCGGCACCGCCCGGCTGTCCGATTGAGCGTAATCAGGCCGCTGCTCACAGCTCCTGCTGACACCGTCCACCGCTTGACAAAGAAGGGCTCGATCCAGACGATCCTGGATCGAGCCCTTCGAAGACCGGAGGCACGGAAAGCAGGCCGCTAGTTCAGAAGCCACCGTGGGCACCTCGCCGCCCCCATGTAGTGGAGGCCCCCGGAGTTGCTGTGCGAGAACATCAGCAATCGGTCCCCTTGTCAAGGAGATAGCTTGACCAGCCTCGTTGTATGGGTCTCGGCAGACCACCGCGGCCCGGCTTCTATCTACATTGCAACCGACAGTCGCATCAGCTGGCCAGCAGGGCCACGCGGCAGTACCCACTGGGACGGAGCGCGCAAGACCTACTCTGCAACGAAGACTCCCCATGTTCTCGGGTACGTGGGCGACGTGATTTTTCCAGCGTTAGCGCTACCTACTGTCGTTGCCCAGCTGGACGAGTCGCCTCAGGCTCACTCGGTCGAATCTGCCCAGAAACAGGTCCTTGACCTTGTCGATCTAGCTTGGCGCGACGTACCAGCAGAAGCTCGTCTGGGAAGTTGGCTCGTGCACGGTGTAAGAATTGGAGACGGGACCGGATGTAAATTTGGAGCACAGATACTGCACCTGCCCCCCGGCGCCACAAAGTGGACTTCTACGCCCCTTGAAGTTCCAAACTTCAGCTCAAAGATCGAGTTTCTCGGCAGCGGGCGAGGGCAACTTGAGAAGGACTACAGGAACTGGGTTCGATCCCGGGACGAAGACAGTCGGGATCGCACCAGTCGCGCCGTATTCAGCGCATTCTGCGACGCCTTAGACTCTGAATACGACCCTCCAACCGGAGGGGCTCCACAGCTTGTGGGCCTCTACAGAATAGGATTTGGCCGCTCATTCGGAGTCCACTGGAAGGGAGAGCCATTCGTACACGGAACCCACGTCGCGGACTTCGCCTATGCAGATCTTGAGTACAGGAACTCCCGGTTCGAACGAACCAACAGAAGTGGACTGCTCATTACTGGCGCACAGCGGCATGCAAGAAAGCCCACTTGAAGCACCCATTTCCGGCCGCTCGTAAAAATTAGGGTCCAGGCGGCGGGCTCCACGGAAGGTCCGCATCAGGCCGACGATATATCTGCCCTATAAACGGGGTTCCCCAGTTGTGCATCAACACACCTGATATATGATCCAACTTCAATGAAGAACCTAGATTGTGCTGGAAGACCATATCAAACAGCCACTTATCGAGCGGGCAAGTGTAACCATTGGAGTCCGGGAGCCCAGTGGTCAGGATGACAATATCGTTACCAGGGCGGTCTTTGTCCTTCAGCCGCTCGACTAGCCTATCCCGCACCTCACTAGCAAGGAGCTGGAAGCTCGCCCCCGCAACAACGGTAGGCGAACTACCCAGAGCACCTCTGTCGACTGCAACAACCAATCCACCAATATCACCATAGCGCCCGTGCGTGTACGGAATTTCTCTTGGAAGGCCGTCATCTCCAGGCGGAATACCGTCAAAATTGTCCTGCAAACAGCCGCGATCCTCCGCAACGGCATCACGTATCTGTTCGGCCACCAGACTGAAGTTCCTAGTCGTGAAATGCGACGCAGAAGCGTTCGAATCGCCGACACTTACAACCCGTTCTTGCAAGTGAACAAACCGATCCGGTTCCTCATCTATGAGCCGCTGCACGACTCTGCTCACACTACGTACTCTTGCAAGCCCGGAACGAAATTCCTGAATCGTTAGCTCCGTCAGCTCAACTCCCCAGCTCCGGTCACCAATCGTCCATACCCGGTCGGGTGGATCACCACCAGGAGCACTGGATATTGGATGCTCAAGAGCTCCGATAGATGCAAGCTGACAAAGACAGCTCCATTGCTGGAGATCCTCACGCTGAGCCCTGGTGATCGTTCCACTGATCATTTTTCGATCAATCTGACCGCCAGGCACAATCAAAAGCGGGTCATCCGGCTTGTCGGCCATGTAACCGCTCATAGCAACTTCCATAGCAGCCCTCTCTACTCTCCAACTATTAGGTGCCGCAGGAGCGCTGTATTCGTTAGATCTCGCATCACGCTATGGGCGCCAGCCTCGCGAAGGTCTCCAATACTGCTTCGCCCGCTCGCCACGGCAATGACCTTCACGCCTGCGGTCAGCGCCGCAGTCACGTCCCGCGGTGTGTCACCGATGAGCACCGTGTCCTCCGGATCGAACTGCGCGTCGAGTTGCTGGCCCGCGCGCTCCCTGGCGATCTCTACCAGCTCTGCCCGGTCGACGTGGTCATCGCCGTACGAACTCGTCTCCAGGTCGAGAGATTGTTCCAGCCCGAGCGCGACCAGCTTGATACGCGCGACAGCTCGAAGGTTTCCGGTCAGCACTCCTTGGTGGACGCTCGGTTCGGTCGCCAAAGCCGCCAAGGCTTCCCGGGCTCCTGGCAGTACTCGGGCTCGCGACGCAAACTCATCCCGGCCGGCTTCGTAGCTGTCGACCAATGCGTCCACGAGCTTGCCCGTTGACGCCTCGGTCGGCTCGATGCCGTGCAGCTTGAGGGTGTCAGCGATGATGTCCAGCTCGGTTCGGCCGCTCACGTCGGCGAGTTGCTGGAAAGGCCGGCCGAATGCTGCTGGGAACGCTCGCTCGTACATCTCGCGCCCCATGCCGCGCGACTGAAGGAGCGTGTGGTCGATGTCCCAGAGCACGAGCACCCGCGGTCCGTTCGGCGAGATCATGTTCCGAGTCTGTCACTCGCTTGGGGTCTCGTGCTGGGGCGTAGCATCAGTGCAGGTCAACGCTTCCCAGGGGTGGGGATGGACGAACAGCTGGCAGTCACCATCGGCGAACGGGTGCGCCTGCATTGCCTCGCCTCGCGCAAGCCGAAGACCGTGATTGCTGGTCTAGCAGGCATCACGCCCGACTACCTGTATCAGATCGAACGCGGGCTCAAGCTCCCCACTGTCACCGTGTTGAAGCAGCTGGCTGAGGTGCTGAACGTGTCAGCTAACGAACTGTTGAGCTCCACACCGAAGCGTGATGACACGGCTCGGCCAAGTGCGGCGGGCGAAGCGCTGTACCGAGCGTTCACGCGGCCGTTGACACCGGGTGACGGTGCGGCTGTCGACCTGAAAGCTCTGCGCTGCAACGTGTTGAGCGCCTGGGAGACCTGGCAGACGTCGGCCACTCGGTACAGCGAACTCACGCCGGAACTCCCCGCGCTCGTTGTCGAAACCGAGCAAGCATTGCGGGGCGGCGGGGATCTCTCCGCGGCTGAGCGGCGAGAAGCTCAGTGCTGCGCTGCTGATCTGTACGCGCTGCTGCGAAGCGTCGCCAAGAGGATTGGCAGGGGCGACGTCTCGATGCTTGCGGCGGACCGGGCAATCCGCGCTGGCGAGAACGCTGACGACCCGCTGCGGTTGGCGATGGCCCAGTGGAACCTGGCTCAGGTGCTGCTTGCCGATGGTGAAGCCGAAGGAGCGGAGGACGTCGCGATGCATGGGGCGGAGGCGCTCGGTCCGCGGGTTGAAGACGACCTGGACGCCTTGGCTCTCCGCGGTGCGCTCTTGCTCGTCGGCTCCATCGCAGCTGCGCGCCAAGGAGATGCGTGGCGAGCCAGAGAGCGCGTGCAGGCGGTCGAGCCGTTGGCCAAGCGAACGGGCGAACGCAACACGTTGTGGACGGTATTCGGGCCTACGAACGTCGCGATGCACGCGGTCAGCGTTGAGGTAGAAGCCGGCGCGGCTGCTGACGGACTGCGCCTGGCCGAACGGATCGATCACGACCGCTCCCCCTCGATCGAACGGCGCGTGGCGTTCCTCCTGGACCAGGCCAAGGGTCAGGTGCAGCGTCGCGACTATGGCAGTGCGCTGGTCATGCTGTCCGCGACCGAACGTGAAGCCCCCGAGGACCTGAAGCATCGGCCGGCCGCGCACAAGTTGCTGGAGACGCTCGTCCAGCGGGCTCGGCGGTCAGTCGCGACGGAAGCCGCACGCCTGGCCACTCGTGTTGGCGCACCTCTCTGAACAGCAGTGCTCCTGGTCAGGCAGAGCTGACAGCTCGGGTTGCTGCCCCACAGTCGATCTAGCGTCGCTGCTGGCGCCTGAGACAAACCCACTCGGTTCACTGGCTGATGCGAGCCAGCTCCCCCGGTCTCAGGCGCCACCCACAGCTGCCCAGATCGAGGAGCACGCATCGTGTTGTCGCCTGAGGATGTCGATCTGGTCGCGAACGTCCGGAGGATCGGCGAACTGATGCCGGGCGTCTCATTCGACATCGTCATGGAAACTCTGACACCCGAACGCGAACACGAGTTTGGCCAGATCCTCGTGACACTCGGGGAAATGATGACTCACCGCGCTGAGCGTCGCGGCCTTCCTGAGCAACCAATAGTGTTTGACAGGCGAGACGGCCTAGCTAAGAGAATTGAGTCAATCACCAGTGCGCCTCACGTGACGGTAATTGACATGCCGGGGCAAAAGTGACTGTTTACATCCACCCATCAATGGCCGAGAGGGCAATCGGGCGCACCCTGCGTAAGTGGCGCGACGCGACTGACATGAGTCTCGCCGAAGCATGCAAAGAGGCCGGTTTCTCCATCGCCCAGCTCAGCATGATGGAAAACGCACTAAGGCCGTTCGACCCGCTGAACGTCATGATTCTCGGAAGAGTCTACGAACTCCCGAACGAGGTTTGGAAGCAGCAAGCCAGGCGCGCCGAGTTTGCCGCAGAGGAACGCAAGAAAATTCGGTACAGGCAGTCCGCTTACGACCTGGACGAAGCTAAGGATGCGGACGAGGCACGCCTTGAGGCCGCCGCGATTCGCACATTCGGCGCCGACACCATTCCACGCCTTATTCAAACCGCCGACTACAGAGCGTCTATTACTCAACCGGATTCCTCGAAATCAGCCAACGAGGATTCAGGCCACAGGCCAGACTCTCACACCGACTGACTCAAAAGCTTGGCCAACAACGAGGCATCGAACCCGACAGTCCACGTGGTGCTCACCAAGCGTGCGATTCATCAGGTCGTCGGAAATCCGGCGATCACCAACGCCGCGCTGATGCAGTTGGTGCACCTCTCGGACTTTGATCACTTCACAGTTCAGGTCCCGGACGACGAACTATGCGCCGAAATCCGGCCTGAAAGCTCGTACTGCCATCTGAATTTTCCACACGAGCAACACAACGACGTTGTTTACCTAGAAAGCGCAGGACGCGGGCGATACATCGAGGACCCAACCACCTGCCAGCTGATCCGACAGGGCTTCAAAGCACTGCAAAATCGACTCAATCAATAGAAGTGATCGCCGAGGCGGCGAGTGCCCTTAGAGCACACTCGTCACGCCGTCCCGCTTCCAGGAAGCCGCGAGCGAAGAAGCCTAGCTCCACCGCACGAAAAGGAAAAGGCAACAATGGAACAGACTCCAGCAACGCCTCGGAGCTGTGAACTCGGTAACACGCTGCGGGCACTCCGCCAGGAGTTTCCCACGGGCAGCGAGTTCGCCGAACGCCTCGACTGGGACCCGAGCAAGGTTTCCAATATCGAACGCGGAAAAGTACGGCCAACCGAACTGGACCTGGCGCAGTACCTGACGGCGTGCGGCAAGGATAAGAGCGCGATCACCGAATTCACCAACCACTATCGAAACGCATTTGAGTCCTACTTCGCCCAGAACTGGGACAACTTCGAAACCGTCGCCCATGCCGAGCGTTCCGCTACCACAATAACCGGCTACGGCAAGGAGTCGCTCCCGGTTCTTCTTCGAACTGTCGACTATACGGAAAGGCTTCTCCAACAACGCGAGGCCACACCCGAACAGATCCAGAACGCCATCCGTTCACAGCAGGAGCGCCAGCGCATTTTGCGCCCCACTTCCCGTCCGTCATGTCTCTTCTACGTGACCGAAACTGCGCTGAGCGCACCACTCAACGATGAGCGCGAACGGATGGACCAGTTCGAACTGGTACGGCGCATGTCGAGCTTCATTCGAATCATGCCAACCGGCAAGCGGCTTCCCGCCTCGACCGACTTTACGATTTATGAGCGCGACAAGGCACCCACGACCGTGGTTGCGGAATGCGAGTTCGCAAGGGTTTTCGTGCACGACGGTTCCGCAGTTTCTCAGTGCCGGGCAGCATTGGCCGCGCTGGACGACGTCGCCCTGAGCCCCGCTGAATCCAAGATACTTCTCAGCCGACTGCTCGCAGAGGAGTACGTGACGGTCCTCCAGGTAGCGGCAGGCGAGCAACCGACCGCGTCGTGATCCTCGGCCACTTCGTACAGTCACAGGTTCAAACCTGCCCTGGTCAGGCACCTTGAACCTGGCGGACCAAATACCGAACCTCTAGCGTAAGCAGGGTGCACAACGTGGTTGAAGCGGACATCCCGGACGGGCCTTTCACCTCGCAGCTTGCTTCTGCGGTTCTCAAGGAGGCGTCCGCCCACACCGGAATTGACGCTACCGACGCACGTTTGATGCGGCTGGGCGAAAACGCATCTTCAACCGCCAGGAAGTTCTCTTCCGCGGGGAGCTGAAGTCCCGCTACGGGTGGCGCTGGGATCTCAACGGGCACAGCTGCACCGTTCACCACGAGATTCCGTTGCTTCCGGACACTCAGGTCGGCTACTTCGGCGAGTGCGAGAAGGTGTACAACCAGAACTTCTACGGCACCAACACGGGGCGTTCCACGGGCATGGTGAGAGACGCGCGGAACTACGTGATGGTCGGCATCCGCTTCAAGCCCATCGGCAGCGACAAGGACTTCGTCTTCAACTGGGAGTCCTACCACTGGTACGTGAACCCCAATGGCGATCAATGGTTCTACTGAGAAACGTCGAGGTGTGGCGTTGCCGGGCAGCGGAACGTTGACCGTGGTACCGTTTCCCTTCACACCTACTCTACGAAGGTAGAACCATGTCCTATCCTCCAGGCTTCGTCGAGGAACGAATTCAGATTCTGCACGCACGCATGACCGCTGCCGAATCTTTCGTCGAAGTTGCTGCCGCAATTTCTGGAGTTGCCGACGAGAACGAAGCGTTCTCGGTGCTGCAAGAGAGGTTCGGCATCTCAGAGCTCGGCGCTCGTGCCGTGATGGAGATGCAGTTCCGGAACTTGATGCCCAGTGAGCGCGACAAGGATCGTAGGCAGCTGGAGGACGCCAAAGAAGACCTGTGAACGCAGTGACACGACGCGACCATGAGTGACGGAGACTCATCCGCCATCCATGGTCGCGTTCGATCGCGATCCCGCAGGGGGCCGCCTTGATGAAGAAGAGAAACTCGGAACACCGTCAGCGTCGTTTTCCGGGGTTGCTCTCGCGTGCAAGCATGCGGTCGTGACGGGCACGTGGTGGTTGGACCTGCTGATCGGGGTCGTAGGCGCGCTGCTGCTGACCTGGGCCGTGCTGGTCGTCGTGCTGATCACCGTGCGGCCGCGGGGAGGCCTGCTCCGCGAAGCACTCCGGCTGCTGCCCGACGTGGTGCGGCTGGTGCACCGGCTGGCCGTCGACCGCACGCTGCCGCGCGGCGTGCGGATCAGGCTGGGGCTGCTGCTCGCCTACCTGGCGTTGCCCATCGACCTGATCCCCGACTTCATCCCCGTCCTCGGTTATGCCGACGACGCGATCATCGTCACCTGGGTGCTGCGCGGGGTGGTGCGGCGTGCCGGTCTGCCCGCGGTCCGGCGGCACTGGCCGGGGACCGAGGACGGGTTCGCGGCGTTGTGCCGGCTCACCGGCATGAGGTGACGGCGCATGGTCGTCACCGATGCGCGTTCAGGCGGGGACGACGTCGGTCGAGCGAGAAAGTTCCTGCCAGGTCTCCAGGTCCGCGCCGACGGCCGCGAGCTTGGTGCGGATGTCCGCCAGCGTGGAGGTGCCGAGCGGGAGTCGCGCCGGCATCTCGGCCAGGTCGGCGAGGGTCAGCAGCGCGGCCGCAGCCTTGACCGGGTCGCCTTCCTGCAGGCCGTGGTTCTCCCCTGCCCACGCCCTGGACGCGCCGCCGGTGGTGGCGTAGTCGTCGATGACCCGTTCCACCTGCCCCAGTGACGACGAGGCGAGGAAATCGGTGCGCAGCGGGCCCGGCTGCACCGAGGTGACCTGGATGCCGAGAGGGGCCAGTTCGAGGCGCAACGCCTCGGTGATGCCTTCTAGCGCGAACTTCGTGGCGCTGTAGACGCCCCAGCCCGCCCACGCGACCACGCCGCCGGTCGAGCTGATGTTGAGGATCCGGCCGCGGCGTGCGGTGCGCATGACCGGCACGACTGCCCTGACCACGGTCAGCAGGCCGAAGACGTTGATGTCGAAGACCGCGCGGGCCTCGGCGTCGCTGGTCTCCTCGACCGCGCCGACGAGGCCGCGGCCGGCGTTGTTGACCAGGACGTCGATGCCGCCGAACCGGGCGACGGCGGCTTGCACGGCCGCGTCGGCCTGGGACTGGGCGGTGACGTCCAGGGGCAGGGCGAGCAGGTTCCCGGCGTGGCCGGGCAACGCCTGCTCGATCGCTTTCGGGTCGCGGGCGGTCGCGACCACCGAGTCGCCACGCGTCAGCGCGGCCTTCACGATCTCCAGGCCCAGGCCGCGCGACGCACCGGTGACAAACCAAACGGACACGATGTTCTCCTTGCGGGACGTTGTTGACGCTTTCCATTACGTCCCAGCAGAACGCCGATTCGAAGGGGATGAGTGGTACCCCTCGTCGTGGCTCTGGCAGTACCACCCAGGAACTGCCGGCCAGCACGAAAGGCGACCATAATCGGGGCATGACCAGCGGCAACGAACTGCGCGACTTCCTCACCTCGCGCCGTGCGGCGCTGTCCCCCGAGGACGTGGGCCTGCCCGCCGCCACGACACCCCGCCGGGTCAAGGGGCTGCGGCGCGCGGAGGTCGCGATCCTCGCCGGCGTCAGCGTCGACTACTACGTCAAGCTCGAACAGGGCCGTGCGCGCAACGTCTCCGAGCAGGTGGCCGAGGCGGTCGCGCGGGCGCTGCGGCTCGACGACGTCGAGAGCCGCTACTTCGCCTCACTGCTCCAGCCGGAGGCGGCCCGCCCGTCCACGACGCTCAGGGCCAGGCCCGCGTTGCAGTCCATGATCCGCGCCATCGACGTGCCCGCCGTCATCCACGGGCCGTACCTGGAAGTGCTCGGCATCAACCACGCGGGCAAGGCGCTGCTGGACGACTTCGAGGCCATGCCTGCCGAGGACCGCAGCCTGGCCAAGTGGATGTTCCTGAACCCGCGCGCCCGCGTCGTGTACCGCGACTGGGCCGAGATCGCCGCCGACATCGTGGCCACGCTGCGCGCCTCGGTCATCCCCGGCCGTGACAACGAAGCCCTGTCGCGGATCGTCGGCGATCTGAGCACCCGTTCGGAGGAGTTCGCGAGCATGTGGGCGGACTACCGCCTGTCCGAGCACCAGCACGGCGTCAAGCGCTTCTTCCACGAGGCCGTCGGCGACCTGCGGCTCAACTGGCAGACGCTGCGCCTGCCGGACTCCCAGGGGCAGACCATCGTCATCTACAGCGCCGACACCGGCTCTCCTTCGGAGGAGAAGCTCCGCCTGCTGAACAGCTGGACGGCGGAGAACGCGGGTGGCCGCCGCAGCGACCACCCGCGGACGGTCACGCCGCCTCCGTGACCTTGCCCGTCACCTCGAAGTCGGTGCCGGTGGGCGAGATCCCCTCGAACTTCAGCCGGACCTGCTCCTCGGTCTCGGTCTCGGTGTCGGCCACGGTCGGCACCTCGAACTCGACGGAGGTCTGGCCCGACTGGATGAACGCGTAGATCCCGACCTGCGTGGAGGACAACGGCCGCGAGGGCAGCGCTTCCTCACCCGAGTTCCGCAGCAGCCACTCGGCTTTGACGTCCGTTGTGGACAGTTCCGTGCCGGATACCGGTGCCACCGGTATCCCGAAGAGCGAGACCGGCGAGTCGACGGCCTCGGACAGCGTCAGCTTCCACTTCAGCGCGCCGCCCTCCACCACGCTGCCGGCGACGGGGGTGACCGTCACCTTGGGCGCGGGGTCGTCGTTGCGCACCAGCAGTCCACCGGTCGCCGAACCGACGACCGCGTTGGAGATCGCCAGAACGGAGACGGGATAGCGGACGTCGCCGCTCCACCTGGTGTTGCCGGTGTAGGTCACCGGCACCTCGGCGCGGTTCTCGCCCGGCTTCAGCGTCACGAGCTTGGTCGTGGGCTGCTTGGTCGCCGGGTCGGTGTAGAAGAGCCGGATCACACGGGTGCCGTTGCCGGTCGCGGTGACGACGATGTTGTGGGTCTGCGTGCCGGAGTCGCCCTCGTCGACCGTCGTGACGGCGGCGTCGACCCGAGCCAGCCGCGTGGGAACCACCGGGACAAGCCCCTTTTCCCAGCCGTAGGCGTCGATCAGCCACGCCTCGCCGGACGCGGCCTCGGGGACCAGTTCCAACGAGGCGACGCGGCCGACGCCCGAGGGCAGTGGCACGCGGACTTCCTGGCCCCACAACGAACTCGTGCGATCCGAGCCGGGCAGGCCGGTCACCGAGACGGAGCCGAGCGAGTGCTTCCGTCCATTGTGGTCGGTCACGGACACACCGAACCGGGAGGCCGCGGAGTTCGGCGGAACGGCCAGGCGCAAGGCCAGATCACTGGAACCGTGCAGCGACACCGGTGCGGAGGGCGTGACCACACCGGCCTGGCCCGCTGCAGACCACTTGAACGCGACCGAAAGGCGTTCGGGCTGCGCCACCGCGCCGCGGAAACCGACGAAGTGCGGTGAACGCGACGTGCTGCACCCGACGGCGGCGTCACGGGACGTCTGCTGGCAGACACGCGCACTGCCGGAAACACCGGTGGACCCGTCCGGCACGACGAGCGACTTGCGATCCGCGCCGATCGCGTGCGAGAGAACGCGGGCCGGGTCGGCGGACGGGGCGCGGACGCCGGAGCCGTCGAGCAGCGGCAGCACGGACTCGTCACGGCCGAGGAACAGGCGCGTGGACGCCGCGATGTAGGTGGCGCCCATGGTCTGCTGCTGGTCGGCGGTCAGGCGGGTGGCGGTACCGGGCGTGCACAGCGGGTCCGGCTGCTGGCCGGGCCAGAAGTCGTCGGACGCCGGTGCCTCGGCCTGGCCGGGGGTCCACTCGCTGTTGAAGTAGTTGTGGTTCGCGCCGATCATGTACAGGGCGCTGTGCACCGCGTCGCCACGGCTCAGGCCGCGCGTCTGGTCCACGAACATCTGGCCCTGCAGGTCGGACACGTCACCGTCGCAACCGGGCAGGAACGTCACCGAGGGCACGTCCGGCGCCGGGTTGTGGCCGAAGATCGTGGGACCGATCAGCACGTCGCCGCGGATGTTCCAGCGCACCGGACCGGAGAACCCCGTGTCGCCGGGCGGCGGGGTGAGGCTGTCGGTGGCGGCGCGGTTGACGCCCTCACCACCGCGAGAGTGGCCCACCAGCAGCACCTTCGACATGTCGGCGGCCGGCGCGGACTTCACGGCGGCAGGTGCGGAACCGCGACCGGAGGAGGCCCAGTCCGCCCACTTCGCCAGGTGGTGGCGCACCAGCGACGAACGGCCCTGCGCACCCGCGTCGGCGGTCATCGCGTCCTGGGCGTTGACACCGTTGGCGGAGATCGACACCGTCAGATATCCCTGCGACGCCAGCAACTGCTGCGCCTTCAGGTACCCCTTGTGGCTCGGCACGGCCGTCAACCCGCTGGGGCACGGCCAGTTCATCGCGATCCGGTTCGGATCCGACTTGCTGTAGCAGGTGAAGTGCCTGCCGTGCAGGAAGAGCACGAGCGGCCGCTTGCCCGGCGCACCCTTGGGCGCGACGACGACACCCTCCATCTCGATCGGCGCCGCGTACTCGGGCAGCTTGATCGAGTCGAGCGCGTACTCACCGGTGCTGGTGGCGTACGGCCCCGGCCTGCCGGGATCCACCCCGGCCTCGGGCTGCAACGCCGGCAGCTCGGGCACGGACAGACCGGCCGCCGGAGGCTCCGGCACGTCCAGCCGCTTCCCGGCCGACCGCACCTGAAGCGCGGCGGGGTCCTTCAACGCGGCCTTCACCGTGTAGGTCCGCAGGTTCGCCGACTCCTGGGCACGCCCGAGGAACCGGTCGCCCTCCCAGAACTCCACGCCCGCTTCGAGCAACGGCATCGACGTGGCGGTGGTCCACCGGATCTCGTCGCCGGAGACGGTCCAGCCAGGTGGAGGAAGTGGTTCCGGCGCGGCCGACGCGGGAAGCGCCGGTAGTACCGCGGCCAGCAGAACAGGTAGCAAAAGCGCGACTGTGCGACGCATGAGCGGGTCCCCCTCAAAAAGGACTGTCCACTCCGTTCTAGCCACGCCGCACAGCACACGGCACGCAATTCCGCCCGGAATCCGCCAATCAAAACGACAACCAGACGGGAGTATTACGCCGTTCAGCCCAACGGCGGGTGATTTCCCTCATCGAAGCGGAAGGCGTCGATCGTGGGCCAGGTGCCGGCGCCCACGCTGACCACGCTGCTCACGATGGTGTGCGTCGCTTGAGGACCGTGTCCGATCTCGTCCGACGGCTCCAGTTCCTGCCAATCCAGCACGTATCCCACGTCATTCCCCCTCAGAACCGCGATCAGGCCTCCCAGAAAAGCAGGCTGCATCCGCAATGCGCCCGCATTTCGAGCAGAACCGAAATGTCACCGGCCTCTGTCGTCGGTGTCGCGCTCGTTCTGGCTCAGCTTGTTCCACGTCGAGGTGAGTTCCGCCCGGATGCGTGCGACGCGAACCCCGAAGGCCTCGCGGATCTCCTGGGCGTCGACCTCGTCGGGGGCGCCGTGGTCGTGATGCTCGCCGCTCATGGCGGGCGGGGTACCTCGACGGTGTACTACTCCAAACGTGCTCCCCGTCACTCCTTAGGATCAACCAGGTGAGCACCCACCTCTACCTGCTGCGTCACGGCCAGACCGAGTGGTCCGAGAGCGGCAGGCACACGGGACGCACTGACATCGAGCTGACGCCTGAGGGCGAGCAGCAGGCACGCCGCGCGGGCGCCACGCTCGCCCGGCTGAGGGGTACGGACCAGGCACCTGCGTTGGTGCTGACCAGTCCGCGGCAGCGCGCCACCAGAACGGCCTCCCTGGCCGGGCTGGAGGTCAACGCGATGACCGAGGACCTGGCCGAGTGGAACTACGGCGACTACGAGGGCATCACCACGCCGCAGATCCGCGAGCGCGTGCCCGGCTGGACGGTGTGGTCGCACCCGATGCCGAACGGCGAGACGCACGCGGAGGTGCAGGAACGGGCCCGCAACGTGCTCAGCGAGGTGCGCAAGATCCTGCCCGGCGGTGACGTGGTGCTGGTGGGCCACGGGCACTTCAGCCGGGTGCTGATCGCGGCGTGGCTGGGCCTCGCGCCCGACCAGGGCGTCCACTTCGGACTGGACCCGGCCGGCATCTGCCAGCTGGGCGACGAGCGGGGCGACCCGCAGGTGCGCAGGCTCAACGTGCCTGCCTGGGAGGTGTGATGATCCGGCGGGTGGAACCGCGTGACGTCGACGCGGTCGTGGGGCTGGTGCACGAACTGGCGCTGTACGAGAAGGCGCCCGAGCAGTGCCACCTCACCGCGGAACAGCTGCACACCGCGCTGTTCTGCGAGAGCCCCGCGCTGTTCGGTCACGTGGCCGAAGTGGACGGTCAGGTCGTCGGGATCGCGTTGTGGTTCCTCAACTTCTCGACGTGGGACGGCGTCCACGGCATCTACCTCGAGGACCTCTACGTCACGCCGGACCAGCGCGGCAACGGCCTGGGCAAGCAGCTCCTGGAAGCGCTTGCCCGGGAGTGCGTCGCCAGGGGGTACACCCGTTTGCAGTGGTGGGTGCTCAACTGGAACGAGCCCAGCATCGGGTTCTACAAGTCGTTGGGCGCCATACCGATGGACGAGTGGACGACGATGCGGGTCGCGGACGAGGCCCTGCAGAAGCTCGGCTCGTCACTCTGAAGGTTGACGGAAGGTCTCGAAACGCTCACGAAACGGGGATTCCACTCAGGACGGGTCCCCGGTGCTGGCAGCGTCCCCGCTCGCCGATCCCCCGGCACAAAGTAAGCGTGGAAAGAAGGAAAGACCGTGGGCACTGACCCGACTACGATTGACCCCGCCGTCTCGACCGGCATCGGTGTCGTCGGAACGATCATCTACCTGGCGCTGGCCGTCTTCGGCATCGTCGTGTTCTGGAAGACCTTCACCAAGGCCGGTCAGCCGGGCTGGGCGGCGATCATCCCGATCTACAACATCTACGTCCTGCTGAAGGTCGCGGGCCGTCCGGGCTGGTGGCTGATCCTGCTGCTGATCCCGATCGTCAACATCGTCATCCTGGCGATCGTCTCGATCGATGTCGCGAAGTCGTTCGGCAAGGACACCATCTTCGGTGTCGTCGGCCTGTGGCTGTTCAGCATCATCGGTTACGCGATCCTCGCGTTCGGTGGCGCGCAGTACCGCGGCCCGGCCGCCCTCGCCGGCGCGCAGGGCGCGTACAAGGGCTGAGCAAGACCGCGAAGGCCGGGCCGGAGGGACAACCCCTGTACTTCGGGCCCGGCCTTCACTATGGTCGAGAATGAAATCGTTTTCATAGTGTTTCAGACGCCGAGCAGCCGCCGCCCTCGACACAAGTGGAAGGACCTCTCAACGATGAGGCGTCGACTGACCGGCGCGTTCGTCGCACTAGCGGTGGTCGTGGCACCGGTGGGCGTGGCGAAGGCGGCCAGCTTCAACGTCAAGGACTACGGCGCGAAGGGCGACGGCAAGGCGATCGACTCGGTCGCCATCGACAAGGCCATCACGGCGGCCAGCGCGGCCGGCAACGGCACCGTCGAAATTCCGCCGGGCACGTACCTCTCGCGCTCGATCCACCTCAAGAGCAACGTCACGATCAACATCCAGCAGGGCGCGCGGATCGTGGCGTCCGGCAGCGGCATCGACGCGCCGGAGCCCAACCCCACCTACGGCAAGTACCAGGACTTCGGGCACAGCCACTTCCGCAACGCCCTGCTGTGGGGCGAGAACGTCGAGAACATCCACTTCACCGGCAAGGGCGTCATCGACGGCGCCAACAAGCTGGAGACCGGCGAGAACATCCCGGCGGGCAAGGGCGACAAGATGTTGTCGCTCAAGTTCTGCAAGAACGTCAACATCACCGACGTGACCTTCAGGGAAGCCGGTCACTTCGCGATCATCACCAACGGCTGCAACGGGATGAAGCTCGACCGCATCACCGTCGACACCCCGGACGACCGCGACGGCATCAACTTCATCAACAGCTCCAACGTCGAGCTCTCGAACTCCACCGTCATCTCCAGCGACGACGCCGTGGCGTTCAAGAGCGACTACGCCACCGGGAAGACGTTCCTGAGCGAGAACAACGTCGTGCGCGACTCCACCATCCAGTCGACGGAGAACAACGCGATCCAGTTCGGCTCGGAGACCTGCGGCAGCTTCAAGAACATCCAGTTCCGCAACCTCAAGGTCACCGGCGCCTCGAAGGCCGGCCTCGGCATGGTGTCGATGGACGGCGCGGTGATCGAGGACGTCCTCTACGACAACATCCAGCTCACCAGGACCGCCTCACCGATCTACCTCCACGTCGGCAAGCGCGGCCGCTGCCCGAACAGCCCGCCCACCGGCAAGATCCGCAACATCACCTATCGCAACATCACCGGCACGAACCTGACCGCGCCGCGCGACATCCCCGGCGACCCGGAGTACGCGTCGACCGTCTCCGGCCGGTCCGACTCGAAGATCACCGGTCTGACGTTCGACAACGTGAAGCTGACGGTTCCCGGCAACCACAAGGAGTCCGACGCCTCGAAGAGCCCGCCCGAGGTGTCCGGCGAGTACCCGCCGCGGATCTTCGGCGTGCGGCCGGCGTTCGGGTTCTGGATCCGCAACGCGACCGACGTGAAGTTCCTGAACAGCACCGTCGAGTTCGAGAAGAACGACGGGCGCCCGGCCATCACCACCGACAGCGTGCAGAACATCTCGCTCAACGGCGTGAAGGTGGAACGCAGCACCGGCGCGAACGACCTGCAATGGCGCAAGAGCAGCGGAACTTCGGTCACCGACAGCACGAGCACGAGCGGTCAAGCGCTGCGGGCGAAGAACAGCTAGACCATCCCCACCGCGCCGTACGTCGACGCGTCGGCCGCGGCGGAAGTACCGGGGAGCTCGCCGTCCGCCCGCCAGTGGGCGGCGAGCACCAGACCGGGCTCCAGCAGCTTCAGGCCGCAGACGAACTCCTCCACGTCCTGCTTGGACCGCGGCACGAGCTTGGAGCCCATGCCGTCCGAGAGGTCGACCAACTGACCGACCAACTGCGGTTCCACGTCCTTCGTGAGGTGCGTTAAGGCGAGGATGCTGCCCTCGGCCAACGCGGCCCGGTAGCGCGCGACGACACCCGCGGGCTCGTCGATGACGTACGGGAGGATGCCGACCATCAGCACGGCGGTCGGCTGGGTGAAGTCGATGAGGCGGCGCGTCTCCGGGTGGCGCAGCACGGCGCCGACGTCGGCGACGTCGGACTGCACGATGGCGGCGTTGAGGTTGTCGCGCAGCATCGTGCGGGCGTGGGCCACGGTCACCGGGTCGTGGTCGACGTAGACGACGTTGCACGACGGGTCGAGGGACTGGGCGACCTCGTGGACGTTGCCGGCGGTCGGGATGCCGCTGCCCAGGTCGAGGAACTGCCGGACGCCGTACTCCTCGACGCACAGGCGCACCACGCGGCGGGAGAAGGACCTGATCGTGCGCGCCATCTCGGCGACGGGGAACTTCTTGATGCTCTCCTCGGCCAACGCGCGGTCAACCGCGAAGTTGTGCGCCCCGCCGAGGTAGTAGTCGAACAGCCGGGCACCATTTGGGCGTTCGGAATCGCCGTTTGTCGTCACCCGCTGCGGGCCGTCCTGCACTGCGCACCTCACCCTGCTGCCGAGCGGCGCGAACGCTGGAGGCACGGTAACTGGCTACTCCGTTCGTGTCCATCCACCATTCGTGAACACGCAGGGTGATGGCCCCCGGCCGGAGCCGAGGGCCATCGCAGGGTTACCGCTGGTCAAGCTGTGTGTCAGACGCCCGCGTTGGTGGTGATCCAGGAGCGGTAGGTGGCGATGCGGGTGTAGTTGGACCGCGTCGCGCGGTCCGAGGTGGACGCGACGCCGATCTGGCGACCGGCCCCGAACATCGGGCCGCCCGAGTCACCACCGGCGGCGATGCCGTCGACGCGCTGGACGGAGATCGCACGACCACCGCGGTAGTCGGTGCCGTTGGGGTTGGTGACCCGCGTGTTCGCGACCTTCAGGTAGCGCGACTGGCAGTTGATCTCCGGCTGGTTGGTGCAGGTGGCGCCCCAGCCGTAGAGCTGCACGGTCTGGCCGACGGCCACGCCGTCACTGCTGGAGGCCAGCGGCGAGAACGGAGCCGACATCGCCGTGCCGACCTGCACCAGCGCCAGGTCCGCCGACGGGTGCTTGATGATCCGGGTGCCCGTGACGACCTGACCGCCGGAGGTCTGGTCCAGGCTGCCCGCGCGGAACGTGTACGTGCCGTTGCCCGCGACGCAGTGCTCGGCGGTCAGGATCCACCGAGGGGCGATCTTCGTGGCGGAGCAGTTCTCCCGCCCGTTGAAGAACAGGCGGGCGGCGTACGGGAAGTTCGACGCGTAACCGCCGCCGATGATCATCGGCGACATGTCCGGGTTTTCCGGAGCGGCCGTGGCGGTGGCAGGGGCGAGGGAGAGCGCTGCAAGGACGGCGCCCGCGATCGCAACAGTGAAACGCATGGTTGGTCACCTCGTGAGTGCAGGGAGTGGTTAAGCAACCACCCACAGCTTCACTCGGACGTGTGACCGTGACCACCCTCCGTTAGTCGGCTTTGTCGCCTTCCGATACGTCGTCCAGGCCGATCGCCCACTTGCGGCTCTCGTTCGTGAACAGGAACACGAGCACGACGACGCAGTAGATGCCACCCAGCGAGCCGAGCAGCTGCTGCTCCGACGGCCCGTACGCGTACCAGGCGCAGCCGAGCAGCAGCAGCTGCGTGACGATCACCGGCGTGCGAGCGCCGTGGTGACCGCGGAACAACATGATCGTCGCGAAGATCACCCCGCCGAACCAGAGCACGAGCACGCCGGCGGCACCGAGGATCGGGCCCGCGGGCGTCGATCCCCCGATCACCCGGATGACGAGCGCGACAGCCAGCGCGATGCCGCCCAGACCCTGCACGAAGGTGAGCGCGGACGCGATGCGCACCGGGCGCGGTGGCGCCTGGGTCTGAGTGGTCACGGGAGACCTTTCCTCACGTTCTGTACTGGTCACGGATCGTAGGCCACCCGGTTGGAGGGCTCTCCCGGCACGTCCGGCGCGGGAAGATCAAGGGGCCTTCAGCGAGCCGGCGGTCGTCCGGGGTGCACTCGGCTGCGAGGTGAACACGGTGCTGACGGAAGGGAGATTTACGCCACTTTCGTGAGGCTGTAGCCACCCTTAGGGAGGACATGCGAGCCGCGGACGGTCACGCACTGTCTTACTCTCAAGTAGTGCGCGCTCTTCTCGTGGTGAACCCGCAGGCGACTACAACGACGCCCGCGGGCCGTGACGTATTGGCGCACGCGCTCGCCAGTGACGTGAAGCTGGAGGTCATCGAGACCTCCTACCGCGGCCACGCGGCGGACGCCGCCCACCAGGCCGCGGCGGACGGGTTCGACCTGGTCATCGCCCACGGCGGCGACGGCACGGTCAACGAGGTGGTCAACGGAATCCTGCGGGGCGGCCCCCGTCCCGAGAAGCCGATGCTGGGCGTCGTGCCCGGCGGTTCGGCCAACGTCTTCGCGGGCGCGCTCGGCATTCCGCGCGACCCCGTCGAGGCCACGCACGTCCTTCTCCAGGCGATCGAGCACGGCACCAGGCGCAGCATCGGGCTCGGCCAGGTCTTCGCGAACGTCATCGAAGGCGGCCGCTGGTTCACCTTCAACGCGGGCATGGGCCTGGACGCCGACGTCGTCGCCGGTGTGGAGCGCAAGCGGGCCAAGGGCCGCAACGCCAGCCCCGCTCTTTATCTGAGCGTCGCCCTCAGGGCGTACGCGCAGATCGTGCGCAAGCCGCAGCACTTCGTCGTCGAGGTGCCGGACGAGGCACCGTTCGACGACGTCGGCATGGTGTTCGTGTCGAACACCGACCCGTGGACGTACTTCGGCGACAAGCCGATCCAGCTCAACCCCAGCACGTCGTTCGACGGCGGCCTCGGCCTGAGTGCCTTGAGGACGATGCGGGTACCCACGGTCGGGCGCTACATCGCCCAGATCCTCGCGACGGGGAACCCGAAGGGCGGGAATCTCGTTCGGCGTGACGACGTGGGTTATGTCAGAGTGAAGTGCGAGGAGCCCGCGAACCTCCAGGTTGACGGAGACTTCCTCGGAACGACCACCGCGGTGGAGTTCCGGGCGGTTCCCGATGCGTTGACTGTTGCCCTGTAAGGAACTTGACAGTCCGTGATCGGTTCGTGACCGTCTCGGTACCTTCCCGGGATGTACTGCAGTCGAGTGACAGCAGAGCGTGAAACCCCAGGTGAACGCTGTCGATCTTTTGGGTGAGTTCACTCACCGGGTCAGTGCTTACCCCTTGACATCCCAGCCGTTCGTGAAAGCATTCACAAGCACCCCAAAAACGACCGCTGACAACCGGCGTGCCCTTGTGCGCGCCTATCGCTGAGGAGTAGTTCCAATGGACTGGCGCCACCGCGCGATCTGCCGCGACGAGGACCCCGAGCTGTTCTTCCCCGTTGGGAACAGTGGTCCCGCGCTGCTTCAGATCGCCGAGGCGAAGACCGTCTGCCGCCGCTGCCCCGTCGTCTCCGACTGCCTCGCGTGGGCTCTCGAGAGCGGCCAGGACGCCGGCGTCTGGGGCGGGATGAGCGAAGACGAGCGCCGCGCACTCAAGCGCCGCAACGCCCGCACGCGGGCCCGCAGCAACGCCTGAGCAGGCAGTTAGCCGCGAACAACACATAAAGAAGAAGCCCGACACCGTGCCAGGTGTCGGGCTTTTTCTTTGTTTGCACACCCTCCCGCATGACCACGTGAGACCGCTGAGGCTGGCCGTCACGTGTGCACGGCGTTAGTTTAGCGCCGCCCTCTGAGGGGCACGCGCAGGACCGCCTCAGTACCGCCTCTGGGCCGCCGCCGCAAGCTCAAAGAGCCTCTCAATTCAGAATCGACAAGGGTCCGAACGATCTGCAGACCCAGCCGATCGGTGCGTTCGAGAGAGAAACCCTGCGGAAGGCCCTTGCCGTCGTCGGTGATCGTCACGTCGAGCCACTTGGCGGAGCGCTCGGAGTGCACGACGACCTCTCCGCGCTGGCCAGGGGCGTAGGCGTGCTCGAAGGCGTTCTGCACGAGCTCGGTCAGCACCATCACCAGCGGGGTGGCGATCTCGGCGGGCACGATGCCGAACCCGCCCTCGCGGCGCACGCTGACCTGGGTCTCGGTGACCGCCACGTCGCTCATCATCGGGATGACCTTGTCGACCACGTCGTCGAGATCGACCCGCTCGTCGACGGACATCGACAACGTCTCGTGAACCAGTGCGATGGAGGTCACACGGCGAACCGACTCGGCGAGCGCCTCCTTCGCCTCCGGGTTGCTCAGCCTGCGGCTTTGCAGCCTCAGCAGGGCCGCGACGGTCTGCAGGTTGTTCTTCACCCGGTGGTGGATCTCGCGGATCGTGGCGTCCTTCGACATCAACGCACGGTCACGTCGGCGCACCTCGGTCACGTCGCGGCACAGCACGATGGCGCCCGCGGCCTGGCCGCGTGGCCGAAGAGGCAGAGCACGGAAGAGCACCGCGGCGCCGCGCCGTGACTCGGCCTCCATCCGCATCGACGGCTGCCCTTCGAGCGCCTGCCTGATGCGCTGGGCGACCTCGGTGGCGTCGAACGGGTCGCCGATCAGGCTGCGGGTCAGCGGTGCGAGATGCACGCCGACGAGGTCCGAGGCGTGCCCCATGCGGTGAAACGCCGACAACGCGTTCGGTGAGGCGAACACCACCGCGCCGGACGGATCGAGCCTGATCAGGCCGTCGCCGACGCGCGGACTGGTGTGCACGTCCGGTGAGGGTTCGGGCGCGGGGAACGTGCCGTCCGCGATCATCTGGCACAGGTCGGCCGCACTGCCGAGGTACGAGATCTCCAACGGTGACGGCACGCGCGGCACGGCCAGGTTCGTGCTGCGGCTGAGCACCGCGATGACCTGCTTGCCCAGCCGCACCGGGATGGTCTCGCGCCGCACCGGGACGCCCAGGTGCCAGCGCGGGTCCTCCTCGCGGCAGATCCGCGACTCGTCCATGGCTCTGCGCAGCTGCGGATGCTCGTCGGAGTCGACCTCGCTGCCGACGACGTCCTCCGGGTGTGCCGTCGGCGCCGTGGTGGGACGGGCCTGGGCGACGCAGAGGAACTTGTCGTCGTCGAGCGGGACCCACATGACGAAGTCCGCGAACGACAGGTCAGAGAGGAGTTGCCACTCCGCGACCACCAGCTGGAGGTGGTCGACGGCGGCGCCGGAGAGCTTGGTGTGCTCGGCCAGCAGGTCCGTGAGCGTGCTCAGAACTCCTCCATGAGAAACTGGTGGATGAAGCAGTTCAATCCTAGGAGACACCCATGTCGAAGCGTGCTCGCAAGCGCCGCGACCGCAAAAAGGGCGGCGCCAACCGAGGCAAGCGCCCCAACGCCTGAGTGCTGCGAAAAGGCCTGGACACCATCACGGTGACCAGGCCTTTTTGTCGTTCTGGGACCGAGCTCACTCCTCGGTGCGGATCGTCACGATCGTGGCGCGGATGCGCGCCTTCAGATCCGCGGGGGCGTAGTCCCCACCGCACTTGCGGGCGAGCAGCGCCTTGAGGTGCTCCTCCAGCCCGAACTGCTCCAGGCACGGATGGCACTCGTCGAGGTGCGTCTGGAGTGCCGCGCGCCGGCCCTGGTCGCATTCCTGGTCCAGGAACAGCCAGACCTCGGACAGCACCTCTGAGCAGTCGGTGTCGTGGGGTTCGCCGCAGTTCATGACGCGTCTCCGTTGCTGCCGTTGCCGCTACGGAGGAAACCGCGGTCGCGGGCGACGTCCGCCAGCATGTCGCGGAGCTGGCGACGGCCCCGGTGCAACCGGGACATCACCGTGCCGATCGGGGTGCCCATGATGTCTGCGATCTCCTTGTACGCGAAGCCTTCGACATCGGCGAGGTAGACCGCGATCCGGAACTCCTCCGGCAACCGCTGCAATGCTTCCTTGACGTCGCTGTCGGGCAGGTTGTCGAGTGCCTCGACCTCGGCGCTGCGCAGCCCGGACGAGGTGTGGCTCTCCGCCTGCGCCAGCTGCCAGTCCGTGATCTCGTCGGTCGGCTGCTGAATCGGCTGGCGCTGCTTCTTGCGGTAGCCGTTGATGTAGGTGTTCGTCAGGATCCGGTAGAGCCAGGCCTTGAGGTTCGTGCCCTCCGAGAAGGACGCGAACGCCGAGTAGGCCTTGAGGAACGTCTCCTGCACCAGGTCCTCGGCGTCCGCCGGATTGCGCGTCATGCGCAGGGCAGCCGAGTACAGCTGGTCGAGCATGGGCATCGCGTCGCGCTCGAAACGTGCAGCGCGCTCCGCCGTCGTCTCTGTCGTGCCGGTGGCGGGCACCGCGCTCCCTTCCCACAGGTTCTGGGTCGGGACTGACTTTACGCGTGACCGCTCAAGCATGTTCGTTGCCACGTTCCGAGTAACAACGGAGGGGCTGGTAGTAATTCCGCATGGCCGGACGTGGGACCCCCGCCACAGCGCTGCTGGACAAGCAGCGGGTGGCGCACACCTTGCACTCGTACGAGCACGACCCCCGCCACGAGTCCTACGGGCTGGAGGCGGCCGAGGCGCTCGGGCTGGTGCCGGGACGTGTCTTCAAGACGCTCGTGGCCGAGGTGGACGGCAAGCTCGCGGTCGGCGTCGTACCGGTCACCGGGCAGCTCGACCTGAAAGGCCTCGCCGCCGCGTTGAAGGGCAAGAAGGCGAAGATGGCGGTCGTCGCCGACGCCGAGCGCGCGACGGGTTACGTCGCCGGAGGTATTTCACCTCTTGGCCAGAAGAAGCGCCTGCCGGTCGTGCTCGACGAGTCGGCGTTGCAGTTCGAGACCTTGTTCTGCAGTGCCGGCAGGCGTGGCCTCGAAGTCGAGATCACGCCTGCCGACCTGGTGCGGCTCACCGGCGCGGTGGTCGCGCGGATCGCTAGCTGACGGGTGCCGTCAGGCTCCCCAGCCGGACGACCGGGCTGAGGTTGGACGGCCACGCGACGGTGACCGAGTCACCAGGGCCGTCCTGGCCGGGCAGGGTGATGCGGATGGACGCGGGGGTCACCCGCGGGCCGTGGATCTGCGAGGCCACGTAGACGGCGGCCTCGCGGTACCCGCCGACCGGCACCTCGACGTACTCACCACTCTGGACGGTCGGCTCGATGCCCAGGTCCTCACCGTCGGCGTCGAGGAAGCGCACGTCGCTCAGGCTCCCGCCGATCGTGCAGGACACACCTTCCGCGGCGGCGAACCTGATCTGGTGCGCCTTGCTCGCGCTCGACGGGGACCGCATGTCGTGGGCGCTGACGACCAGGTCGCTCCCGGTGCACCACGGCGTCTCGGCCTGAGCGGGCGTGCCCGCGACGGTCAGCAGGGTGGCGCCGGCCAGCGCGACCGCGGTCAGACGGATCTTGTTCACGAGTTTCTCCCCGATTGTGCGCTCGAGTGGCGTTCGTCCACACCCAAATGAACGCCGCTGAGCCGCGATCGGTTGTCACTCGCCCGTCTGGCCGTCGATCGCCTCGCGGATCAGGTCGGCGTGGCCGTTGTGGCGGCTGTACTCCTCGACCATGTGGGTCAGGATCCAGCGCAGGCTCACCTTGCGGCCGTCCGGCCACGGCGCGCGCTGGGAGAGCTGACCGAGGTCACCCGTCTCCAGGGCCTCTTCCACCGCCTTGCGGGCGCGGTCGACCTCGTCCTGCCACAGGGCGTTGAGCTGCTCCGGGGTGTCCTGGGCCGCCGAGTGCCAGTCCCAGTCGTTGTCGGCCTTCCAGTCGACGCTCGCCCACGGCTCCAGCGGCTCGCGGTCGTGCAGGACGACGTGGAACCACTGCTGCTCGACGTACGCGATGTGCTTGATCAGCCCGCCGAGGGTCATCGACGACTTCGCGGCGGTCTGGGCGAGCTGCTCGGCGCTCAGGCCGGCGGTCTTCCACCCGAGGGTGGCGCGCTGGAACTCCAGGAAGCCGTTCAGGGTGGCGAGCTCGTCGCCGTCCAGCGGCGGTTCGGGGCGGCCCTGCTCGTCGAAGTCGGTCATGGGTGTGATCTCAGTCGAAGACGTAGAGTGTCACCACATGGTCTAGACCACAGCAGGAGGCAGACGTGCGCATCCTCGACCTCGACCGCACCGGGCTCGCCGCGCTCCGCGGGCAGGAACTCTCCAGCGCCGTGGCGGCGTCCGAGGGCAGGACCATGGTCGCCGAGGTGTTCGCCGACCGCGCCGCGTTGTCGTTCGACGGGCAGACCGGAGTGCACAACGCCGAGCTGATGGCCGCGTTCGGCGCCGACGTCATCGTGCTCAACATGATCGACCGGGTCTGGGACGGTGCCACGTTCCGCTTCCCCGGCCTCGGCGAGCTGCCCAGCCTGACCGCGCTGGCCGAGCGGATCGGGCGGCCGATCGGCGTCAACCTGGAGCCCGGAACCGTTCCCGGCCTGCGCAAAGCGACCCACGACAACGCCCAGCGGCTCACCGACTCCGGCGCCGCGCTCATCGTGCTGACCGCGAACCCCAGCACCGACGGCTCACTCGACGGCATGGCCCGCGCCACCGAGAAGATCCGCACGCAGGCCGCGCTCTGGGTCGGCAAGATGCACCACGCCGGCCATCCGGAACCGATCACCGCGGAGAAGCTCGTCGCCCTCGTCGAAGCGGGCGCGGACGGGGTGATCCTCCCGATCCCCGGCACGCTGCCCGGCATCACGAGGGAGGCCGCAGCCGTCGCCGTCCAGGCCGTGCACGAGGCCGGGGCGGTCGTCATGGGCGCGATCGGCACGTCACAGGAGGGCGCGCACACCAACGTGGTGCCGCAGCTGGCCCTCACCGCCAAGGAGATCGGGGTCGACGCCCACCACATCGGCGACTGCTTCCTGCCGGGCATGGGCGACCCCGAGCTGCTCTACGCCTACTCGGTCGCGGTCCGGGGCCGCAGGCACACCTGGACCCGCATGGCCCGCTAGTGGCGCGCCCCAGAACGTTGACTGGGTAATTCACGCTCAGCAGGGCACCTCGTGGTACGACGATGCACCCGTCTGACCGCGAATTCGCCCGGCAACGTTCTCGGCCACGCCACTAATCGAGCGGCCGCAGCACTCGGTCCATCCATTCGCCGACATAACGGCCGACGTCCGCGACCGACGCCTTCAGCGAGTGGTCACCCTTGAGCAGCACGACCTCGCGGTGAGGGGCGCCCGCAGGCAGGCCGAACGGGTCGTTCTCGCCCTGCACGACCAGCGTGGCGACCTCGACGCCGTCGAGCTCGGCCATCCGGGACTTCTCCGGCTTGCCCGGCGGGTGCACCGGGAACGCCAGGCACAGCACCGCCACGGCCTGGCCCTCGACCGAGGTGCGGCAGGCCACGCGCGCGCCCGACGACCGGCCCCCGAACACCAGGGGCAGGCCGTCGAACCAGCGTTCGCCCAGGTCCTCGACCACGGACAACCAAGCCGTGTCGAGCTGGCCCGCCGGCGCCGGGGCACGACGGCCCGCGACGCGGTAGGGCTGTTCGATCAACGCCACGTGCACGCCGACGGAGTTCGCGGCGCGGCACGCGGCGACCAGATCCGGAGCCTCGACGCCGCCACCGGCGCCGTGCCCCAGGAGCAGAGCCGCACGCGGTTCGTGGGCACAGTGCAGTGAGGCCCTCGCGGGGCCGTGCGGCGTGTCCACCAACAGCGTGGTCACGACAGCACTACTCGTTCGATCAGGGAGGCGTTGTTGTTCTTCACGCTGTTCACCTCGGTCGACACCGGGCGCAGCTCCAGCGCCTCGACGATCGACAGGTCCGGGGCGAGCAGTTCCGACGGGTCCCGCGACGTCGGGTCGAGCCACGCCGACCAGCGGTCCTGGGGCAGCAGCAACGGCATGCGGTTGTGCACGTCGGTCAACGCGCCGATGGATTCTGTGGTGAGCACAGCGCACGTGACGGTCGGGACGTCGTCCTTCCACCACACGGACCAGAGGCCCGCCATCGCGAGCGACGTGTCCTCTCCGAGCGTCATGAAGTACGGCTGCTTGCGCCCCTCACCCGGCTGCCATTCGTACCAACCGGCGGCGGGGATGATGCAGCGCCGCTTGATCGCCGACTGCTTGTACGCGGGCTTGGTCAGCACGCTCTCGGCGCGGGCGTTGATCATCTTGGCCGCGCCGGAGAGGTCCTTGGCCCAGTGCGGGACGAGGCCCCAGCGCATGACGCGGACGCTGCGTTCCAGCTCCGCGTCCTCGGGCTGTCGCTCGACCACGGCCATGACGTGCTTGGTGGGAGCGATGTTGTAGTCCGCCCCCGGTGCCTCGTCGCCGGTCCCGTCCACCGCGTCGAACTCGGCCGCCAGCAGCGCCGGGTCCTTGGTGGAGGCGTACCTACCGCACAAAACCGATCACCTCCGAAGTTGCGATAATCCCACGTCCCGCACACCAGTGCGAACTGTCCCAGGACAGATGCGGGATCATCTGTGCATGACTCAGCACTGGTCAGCCCCCAGCGCGTCCGGCCCAGTCCACTCGACGGTGCCGGTGCCCGGCTCGAAGTCGATCACGAACCGCGTTCTGGTGCTCGCGGCACTGGCCGATGGACCCTCGACGGTCCACGCGCCGCTGCGCAGTCGCGACACGGTGCTGATGGTCGCCGCGCTGTCGTCCCTCGGTGTCGGGATCACCGATCGCGAGGACGGCGGCTGGGACGTCATGCCCGGTCTGCTGCGCGGGCCGGCCGACGTCGACTGCGGTCTGGCGGGCACGGTCATGCGCTTCCTGCCGCCCGCCGCCGCGCTGGCCGAGGGTGGAATCCGGTTCGACGGCGACCCGCACGCCCGCACGCGACCCATGAGCACCGTGCTGGGTGCGTTGCGGTCGCTGGGCGTCGAGATCGAGGGCGACGCACTGCCGTTCACGTTGCACGGCACGGGGTCGGTGCCCGGTGGCGAGGTGACGATCGACGCTTCAGGCTCGTCGCAGTTCGTGTCCGGGCTGCTGCTGTCCGGTGCCCGGTTCGACAAGGGCGTGACGGTCCGGCACGCCGGCAAGCCCGTGCCCTCGTTGCCGCACATCGACATGACGGTCCAGACGCTGCGTTCGGTCGGCGTTCAGGTCGACACCAGCGTGCCGGACGTGTGGCACGTCGAGCCCGGCGTGATCAACGCGCGGACGTGGCACGTGGAGCCCGACCTGTCGAACGCGACGGTGTTCCTGGCGGCGGCCGCGGTGACCGGTGGCGAGGTGACGATTCCGCACTGGCCCTCCGTCACGACCCAGCCCGGTGACGCCGTGCGCGGCATCCTGGAGCGCATGGGCTGTGCGGTCGAGGTGTCGGACCAGGGCCTGACCGTGCGCGGTCCGGCGAAGCTGTCCGGTGTGGACATCGACCTGCGCGACGAGAGCGAGCTGACGCCGACCGTCGCCGCGCTGGCCGCGCTGGCGGAGGGCCGCACGGTCATCCGGGGCGTGGCGCACATCCGCGGCCACGAGACCGACCGGATCGCGGCTCTCGTCAACGAGATCAACGCGGTGGGCGGCGACGCGACCGAGACCGAGGACGGCCTGATCATCGACCCGCGGCCGTTGCACGGCGGGGTGTGGAAGGCCTACGCCGACCACCGGATGGCCACCGCGGGCGCGATCATCGGCCTGGTGGTGCCGGGCATGTCCGTCGACGACATCGGCAGCACGACCAAGACGATTCCCGACTTCCCAGGGATGTGGAACGCGATGCTCGGCAGGGACGC
Organism: Lentzea waywayandensis; assembly: GCF_900115955.1. Classification (GTDB taxonomy): domain Bacteria; phylum Actinomycetota; class Actinomycetes; order Mycobacteriales; family Pseudonocardiaceae; genus Lentzea; species Lentzea waywayandensis. The sequence continues at coordinate 373,002 of NZ_FOYL01000003.1, read as the reverse complement.
GTAGAAGTGGGCAAGCAGGACTGGCGCAAGCTCGACGAGTCCGACGTGCGCGTGCGCCCCGGCAGGGGGACGCGACCGCGCAGCAAGATAAGGCCCGAACACGCCGACGCCGAGACCGCGATGGTGATCGGCGTGGACCGCGGCCGCTGGACGTGCGCGATGGAGTCCGGTGCCGTCGTCACGGCGATGCGTGCGCGCGAACTGGGCCGCACGCCCGTGGTGGTCGGCGACCAGGTCGGCATCGTCGGTGACACGTCGGGCCAGCCGGACACGCTGGCCCGCATCGTGCGCGTCGGAGAGCGGTCCTCGGTGCTGCGCCGGACCGCGGACGACACGGACCCGTTCGAACGCGTCGTCGTCGCGAACGCCTCCCAGCTCATCATGGTCGTCGCGCTGGCGGATCCCCCGCCGCGCACGGGTTTCATCGACCGGTGCCTGGTCGCCTCGTACGCGGGCGGCCTGGAACCGGTGCTGTGCCTGACGAAGTCGGACCTCGCCTCGCCGGACTCGCTGCTGGCGCTCTACACGGAGCTCGACGTGCCGGTGATCGTGACGCGCTCCGACGAGGAACCGGCCGCGTTGCGCGCGCGGCTCGCGGACACGGTGTCGTGCCTGATCGGACATTCCGGCGTCGGCAAGTCCACTCTGGTCAACAAGCTCGTGCCGGACGCGAACCGCGCGGTGGGTGTGGTGTCCGGTGTCGGCAAGGGCCGCCACACCTCGACCCAGGCCGTGGCGCTGCGTCTGCCAGGGGGCGGCTGGGTCGTGGACACGCCGGGCATCCGCTCGTTCGGCCTCGCGCACATCACGCCGGACGACATCGTGAAGGCCTTCCCGGACTTCGCCGAGGCCGCCGAGGAGTGCCCGCCCGGCTGCGGTCACCTGGGCGCGCCCGAGGATCCCGGCTGCATGCTGGACGAGCTCGTGCCGGACGCGCCGGGCCGCCTCACGTCGCTGCGGCGGCTGCTCGCGTCCCGGGCCGGAATGGACGATTACACGGATTGAGGTTGCACAGCTCAGTCACACTCTCCGCATGAGCAGACTTCTGGGGGTCGCCGTGCTGTGCGCTGCCCTCACCGCGTGCACGGCCGAGATCCCCGGACCACCACCGAAGCCGGTGCCGACCACGTCACCGCGCATCGACAAGCCGCGGAACCTGGCCGCGTTCGACACGTGCAAGGCGATACCGGTGGACGGCAGCAGCCCGCTCATGAAAGCGACCACGGTCGTGCCCGCGCCCGACCCGGCGAACCCGGGCTTCTGCCGGTACACCTTCACCTTCCCCTCCGGCGACCTGACCGTCCTCGTCGGACTGGAGGAGATCGAGTACGTCGAGGTCAAGAAGGCCCATCCGAACGGCCACCAGGGCGAGATCGACGGGCACACCATGTGGTTCGGCTGCGACACGGACGCGTCCGGACTGGACTGCGGCGTGTGGGCTGCCGTGGGCTACGCGCGGTCGTTGACCGTCAAGGCGCGGATGCCCGGCGCGAACGAGGGATGGCTGCTGGGCCAGCGCATCACTTTGATCAAGTTCGCGCTCGACCGCCTGCCGGTGACGTCATGAGTCACACTTCCCGCATGTACACACGCCTGGGGGCTGTGGCGCTGCTGTTTGCGCTGACCGCGTGCTCGACGCCCGCGCCACCACCCGTTCCCGCACCCGCACCGAAACTGCGTGACCTCGCCACGGTCGACGCCTGCACGCTGCTCGCCGAGCCGGACTTCGCGACGCCCTTCACGAAGGCGCCCGAACCGCTCAACGAGCCGTTGTCCTGCCGATGGACGATCGAGGCCCAGTCCGTCTGGATGAGCATCGAGAACGAGTCCCTGGAGCAGGCGAAACTGCGCGTGCGCGACGGCTCCGAACTCACGGTCGAGAGCCGCAAGGCGTGGTGGGGCGTCACGAACGACCGGTCCAGCGTGCCGCAGACGAGCCTGGGTGTCGTCGTGACCGAACTGGCCGCGGACCGCGTGCTGGTGATGACCGCGGAGCGAACCCCGCCCCGCTACGACATCGGGATGGTCGCCCGCACCCGGTCCGTCGCGGTGGTGCAAAGGTTGTTCTCATGATCCGACTGGTTCCGGTACTGCTCCTCGCCCTGACGGCCTGCGCGACCACATCGCCGACCGCCCCGAAGTTCGAGGACACCGACCCGTGTTCCCTGCTCGCGTCCGGTGACGCCGGGCAGTTGAGCGGCTCCCCCGCCAGGACCGGCCGGTCGTGCCACTTCCCGTTCGACTCGCTGACCGTGCGGCTGACGATGCTGAGCGCGAAGTACGCGGACGAGTCGCAGAAGCTGCTGTCCGGCGGCGGCTACGGCGGCGTGGTCGACGGTGGTCAAGAGGGCGAGAGGGACGACCGTCCGCTGACCAGCAAGTGCGTCGACTCCTCGGGCGAGGTGACGTGCGACGCCGTCGTCGAGGTGCGGGACGGGCAGCTCATCGGGTTGAAGGTCCTGCAGCGCAGCCATGATCTCAACGTGGTCGGGCAGGTCACGCAGGGACTGGCGGCGAGGGCTCTGGAAAGGCTCCCGAAGTGAAGCGTCTGCTGCCGTTGCTGCTCCTGCTCGCGGGCTGCGCGTCCACTCCCGTAGCAACCGCGCCCTCCGCCACGACTACCACGACCACCGAGACGACGGTCGTCACGACGTCGCCGCGGATCGACCTGGCGCGCAAACTCCCCGCCAACCCGTGTCTGATGCTGACCGCGGCGGACTTCGAGACCCCGCTGGCCGGCCCGCCGGGGCCGCACCCCGAACTGCCGCGGTCCTGCGGGTTCCAGGAGGGCACGGGCGCCGAGTCGGACATGCTCGTCCTGGTGGGATTCGCGGACGCCTACGCCAAGCCGGAGAAGGCGCCGGAGACGCTCATCGAGGGCCACTCGGCCGCGGTGTCGTTCAACACCGGGCCTGGGGTGATGGAGTGCACCTACCTCGTCGCGGTCAACGCCACCGAGTCGTTCAAGGTCATCGTGAGCCTGCCGGGCGCCAACTCGGCCCAGGTCTCGCAGATCGCGCTGGGCAAGGCGAAGACGGCGTTCAAGCGGCTCGTCGCGGCCTGATCAGCCCATGTGCGGGTAGCGGTGATCAGTCGGCGGCACCAGGGTCTCCTTGATGGCGCGCGGGCTCGTCCAGCGCTGAAGGTTGTAGATCGAGCCCGCCTTGTCGTTGGTGCCGGAACCGCGTGACCCGCCGAACGGCTGCTGCCCGACGACGGCACCGGTCGGCTTGTCGTTGACGTAGAAGTTGCCCGCGGCGAACCGCAGGGCGCGATGTGCCTGGTCGACGGCCGCCCGGTCGCGCGCGAAGATGGCTCCGGTCAGCGCGTACGGCGTGGAGGTGTCGATGGTCTCCATCATCTTCGGGAAGTCCGCGTCCTCGTAGACGTGCACGGCGAGGATCGGGCCGAAGTACTCCGTCGTGAAGATGTCGTGGTGCGGGTCGGTGCCGAGCAGCACCGCGGGGTCGACGAAGTAGCCCACCGAGTCGTCGCACGAGCCGCCGGCCAGCACCTCGACCGAGGTGGACGCGGACGCCATCAGCAGCGCTTCCTTGTGCTTGGCGAACGCGCGGTGGTCGATCACGGCACCGCCGAACGCCGACAGGTCCGTGACATCGCCGTAGGACAACGACTTCGTGACGTCGAGCAGTTGCTCGCGGACGCCGCCCTCCCACAACGAACGCGCGATGTACGCACGTGAGGCCGCGGAACACTTCTGGCCCTGGTACTCGAAAGCGCCGCGCACCAGGCCGGTGACGAGCGCACGCGGATCGGCGGAAGCGTGTGCCAGCACGAAGTCCTTGCCGCCGGTCTCGCCGACGACGCGCGGGTAGGCGCGGTAGTTGTCGAGGTTGCCCGCCATGGTCTGCCACAACGCCTTGAACGTGCGCGTGGAACCGGTGAAGTGCAGACCGGCGAAGAACCTGTCCCGCAACGCCACCTGGCTCACCGCCTGGCCGTCGCCGGTGACGAGGTTGATCACGCCCGGCGGCAGACCGGCCTCTTCGAGCAGTCGCATGGTGAAGTGCGCGGCCAGCTGCTGCGTCGGCGACGGCTTCCACACCACGGCGTTGCCCATCAGGGCGGGTGCGAGCGGCAGGTTTCCCGCGATGGCGGTGAAGTTGAACGGCGTGATCGCGACGACGAACCCGTCGAGCGGCCGGTGGTCCATCCGGTTCCACACGCCCGGCGACGAGATCGGCTGTTCCTGGAGGATCCGGCGGCCGAAGTGGACGTTGAAGCGCAGGAAGTCGATCAGCTCGCACGCCGCGTCGATCTCGGCCTGCTGCACGGACTTCGACTGGCCGAGGATCGTGGCGGCGTTGAGGGTGTCGCGCCACGGGCCCGCGAGCAGGTCGGCCGCCCGCAGCAGCACCGCGGCCCGTTCGTCGAACGGCAGCTCCTGCCAGCCCGGCGCGGCGTGCTGGGCGGCGCGCATGGCGTCCGCGACGTCGGAGTTCGTGGCCTGCGCCGTCACGCCGAGAACGTGCCTGTGGTCGTGCGGCTGAACGACGTCGATGCTCTCGCCGCCGCCCATGCGCTGCTGACCGCCGATGGTCATCGTCAGCTCGTGCGAGGTGCCTTCGAGCTCGGCGATGCGTGCCTGCAGACTCGCCCGTTCGGCGCTGCCGGGTGCGTAGGTGCGCACGGGCTCGTTGACCGGTTCGGGTGCAGACGTGACTGCGTCCATTCCCCCATCGTGGCACGCGGTAGTAGGGTCCGTCGGGTGGCGCGGGTGACTGGCATCGGCGGGGTTTTCCTGCGTTCGAGAGACCCTGCGCGCCTGGCTGCCTGGTACCGCGACAACCTGGGCGTGCCGATGAGCGAGAAGGGCACCGTCACCTTCCACTGGCTCGACACGGCGACGAACGAGTACCCCGGCACCACGACGATGGCGTTGTTCGCTCAGGACACGCCCTACATCGGCGAACCCCACCAGCGCACGATGCTGAACCTGCGCGTGGACGACCTGCTGTCGCTGATGGCGAAGCTGAAGGCGCGCGGCGTCGAGGTGCTGCCCGACACCGAGGACTCGGAGTTCGGCCGGTTCGGGTGGTGCGTCGACCCCGAGGGCAACCGGATCGAGCTGTGGGAGCCCGCGGAAGGAATGTGATCGTGTTCGACGAGGCCGTCCACGCGTTGCGAGAGTGGCAACGCGACGACCAGCCGTTCCAGCTGCATCCGGGAGATCTGGGCTGGTACCGGCGTTTCGGTCTCCAGGAAGCGAACGCGGCGGTCCGGATCTGGCGCGGCGACGGGCAGATCGTCGCCGTCGGGCTGCTGGACGGCGCCGACCTGCTGCGGTTCACGATCGCGCCGGACGCCCGGCAGGACGAGGAACTGGCGCGGCGCCTGGCCGACGACATCCGCACTCCCGATCGCGGTGTCCTTCCCGCCGGGACGGTGTACGTCGAGTCCCCGCGCGGCACGCGGTTCCAGGAGCTGATGTTCGAACGCGGCTGGCAGTCCGACGTGCCGTGGACGCCGCTGCGCCGTGATCTCGGTGCCCCCGTACCGGATCCCGATGTGCGGATCGAGGTCATCGGACATGATCACGCTGATGTGTACGCCGCCGTGCTCCGGGCGTCGTTCGAGAAGTCGACGTTCACCGAGGAGCGCTGGCACGCGATGGCGGTCGGCTCGCCGTACGCCGACGCCCGGAGCCTGGTCGCTTTCGACCGAGGCGACGCCGTGGCAGCGATAACCGTGTGGTCGGCGGGCCCTGGCAGGCCCGGGCTGATCGAACCGATGGGCGTGCACCACGACCATCGGGGCAGGGGGTTCGGCAAGGCGATCACCGTCGCCGGAGCGGCGGCGTTGCGCGAACTCGGCTCGTCGAGCGCGCTCGTCTGCACGCCGAGCTCGAACGTCGGCGCCGTCGCCACCTATCGGGCAGCCGGCTTCGACCCGCTGCCCGAGGTGCACGACCAGCGCCGGGACTAGAGCAGCTCCAGCACGAACGGCAGTTCCTGCGCCGCGTACCAGGCCAGTTCGTGGTCCTCGGCGCTGCCCAGGGCGAACTCCGCGTCCGGGTCGCCGAGGTCGGCGGCGTCGATGACCTCCACCGCCGCGCGCACGTCCTGCTCGGCCTCTGCCGTGTCGAGATGGACGGCGGCGACGTCCTTCATCGTGAACGAACCTCCGACCTTCACGACCGAGAAGTCGAGGTCAGGACGCAGCGTCACGTCCTCCATGTCCACCGCGATCACCGCGCGACGCGGCTCCGCCTTCTCGTCGGCAGCCAGCAACCGCAGGGAAGCCCGTGCGGCATCGAGCATCGCCGAGTACTCCAGTTCCTCGGTGTCGCCCGCCGCGTAGGACTCGCGCAGCGCTGGCGTCAGCGCGAACGCCGTGCCGGTGACCGGCGCCAGTTCGCCGCTGTCGACGAACGCGCGCAGCATCGGCACCGTGGCCGGGATGTAGACCCTCATGCGCTCGCCGTCCCCATCAGTTCCTCCACCGACTCCTCGACCATGGTCGCGAGAACGTCCACATCGGACATGGCGTCGCGGTCGCCGTTCAAACCGAAGTAAACACCGCCGTCGTACGACGTCACCCCGATGGCCAGCGCCTGGTTCTTGGCGAGCGGGACGACCGGGAAGATCTCGGTCATTCTCGCGCCCGCCGCGTACAGGGGAACCTGCGGGCCCGGAACGTTGGTGACGATCACGTTGAACAGCCGGCGGCTGAACGAACTGGCGGCACGTGCGCCGAGTGCGTGCAGCGTCGGCGGCGCGAAGCCGGAGACCTTCACCAGCGCGTCGGCGGCGACGGACTGGCCGGACTCCTGGTGGGCGCGCATCGCGTGACTCACGTGGTGCAGGCGCACGACCGGGTTCGGTTCGCCGACCGGCAGATCGACCAGGTAGGCGCTCACGTTGTTGCCGGAGTCCGGGTCGGTCTCGCGGACGGACAGAGGCGCCATCGCGCGGATCGTGGTGCTGCCGGTGACGTTCTCGCCGCGACTGAGCAGCCAGTTGCGCAGGGCCCCGCTCAGCGCCGCGAGCACCACGTCGTTGACGGTGCCGCCGTGCTGCTTGCGGATGGCGCGCAGGTCGTCGAGCTGGGCGCGGGCGACGGCGAACCGGCGCTGCGGCGAGGTGATCCGGACGTTCAGCGGGCTGCCGGACGCGGGCGTCGCGACGGTGAGGACGGCCGAGGCGAGCACGCCGAACGCGTTGAAGACCTTCTCGACCGTGTTGACGGTGTCGAGGGCCGCGCTGCGGACGTTCTCAACGAGCTCACCGGGGCGCTGCACGATGTCGGTGACCGCGTCGGCCACGAGCTGCAACGAGCTGGGCTCCGGCTGCGGCATCCAGAGGTTCTCGACGTTCGTGCGCGGCGTCGGCGACACGTCCAGCATGACCTGGCCGATCTCCAGCGACGCGATGCCGTCGATCATGGCCTGGTGGGTCTTGGTGATGACCGCGGTCTGGTTCTTCTCCAGCCCCTCGACCAGGTAGATCTCCCACAGCGGGCGGGAGTGGTCGAGCGGGCGCGACATCAGGCGCGCGACCAGGTCGTCCAGCTGCGTCTCGTTGCCCGGTTTGGGCAGCGCGGACCGGCGCACGTGGTAAGTGACGTCGAAGTCCGGGTCGTCCACCCAGACCGGGCGCGCGATGCGGCCCGGGACCTGCACGACCTTCTGCCGGTAGCGCGGCACGAGGCTGAGGCGTTGCTCGATGAGGTCGACGAGCTTGTCGTAGTCGAATCCGGCCTTGGGCCGGCGGAACACCGCCACGCCACCGACGTGCATCGGCGTCGTGGAGTCCTCCAGGTACAGGAACGAGGCGTCCAGCGCTGACAGTCGGTCCGGCATACGACCTAGCCTAGTGGCGTTCGCGGTCCATCAACTTCTGAAGTGCGGCACGTTCGCGCGGATCACGGTCGTGGCGGGCGAGCCGGATGCGCGCGGCCTCCGGGATAGCGTCCTTCGCCTCCGGGTCCACGTTCGCCATGAACGACCGCAGGAACCGCCACCGCGTGAGCTTCATGACCGGCGCGAGATGGGCGACGGCGAGCGAGACCCAGCTGAGCGCCACGTCGAGCCTGCGGTCGCCCTTGGTCGCACTCGCCCAGTCGAGCACCACGGGCCCTTCCGGGCCGAGCACGACGTTGCCGGGGTGCAGGTCGAGGTGCAGGAGGTCACCCTCGCCGCTCAGGAAGTCCGGTGCCGGGATGACGTCGAGCCGGTGGTGCAGGTCGGCGAGCTCCGCGCCGAGGCTGCCCGCGAGCCACGGCTTGCGGCCGATCTCCTCGGACATCCGCGGGCCGGGCACGTACTGCATCACGAGCTCGTCGGCGGTGCAGTCGTGGACGCGCGGCACCGGGATGCCGAAGCCGCTCAGATACGACATCATCTCGGCCTCGCGCCGCAGGTCACGGCCAGTGCGCGTGCGTTTGACGAGCAGCCCGTCCGACCGGATGAACACATCCGAGTCCTGACCGCTCGCGAGATGTTGACGTTGCGCGACGCTGCGCATACCTGCCGTCATGTGACGATCATCATCGATATGATCCGAAACACAAGGGCCGAACGGCTCTAGTGGAGCTCTTCACCCGTTTGAGCCCTGTGTGCCGGCCCCTTCACAAGCCGATCACGGGCGGCGCGGCCTTGCAGTCGAGCCCGAAGACGTTGTCGTCCTCCTCCAACAGCGGCACGCGACGGCCGTTCGCCTGGCCGACGACGACCATCCCGATCGCCTCACCGAGCACCTTCATCGCCTGACCCATGCCGTCACCGAAACCGGTGTCGAGCGTGTCGGCGGCCCAGTTGGCGACGTCCTCGGGTCTGGCGCCGGGCTCGTGCTGGTGAGTGGGCATGGCGTCCTCGATTCCGCGGTGGGAACATCGACGCTACGCGCGGAATCGCTTGCCCTGCCCGAGAAACACGTTCGAGTGAACGTATTCGCGCTGGTCAGGAATGGTGCGGCTGCCGGGCGCCTGGGCTCAGACCGCCGTCTGGCACCCTCTTCCCGTGGAGATCTCGCCCAAGGACCGCTTCGTCACCGTCTACGGCCGCAAGCCAGTGCTGGAAGCGCTGGACGACCCGGCGCTCACGGTGGACAAGGTGGTGCTCGCCGACACGGCCCGAGGCGCGGCCGCGCACGAGATCATCGACGCCGCCCGTTCGCGTGGGGTCCAGGTGCAGCGTGCGACCGCGCAGCGCGTGAAGGTGCTGGCCGGCAACGGCAAGCAGGACCAGGGCGTGCTCGCCGACGTCGTGGCGCCGCGCATGAAGCCGTTGGCGCTGGCGTTGGAAGAGGGCGGCCTGAAGTCCGTGCTGGTGCTGGACGGCATCACCACACCCGCGAACGTCGGCATGATCCTGCGCACCGCGACCGCCGCGGGCATCGACGGCATCGTGGTACCGCGCCGAGGCGTCGCCTCGATCGACCCGCTCGTGGTGAAGGCCTCCGCCGGAGTGGCTTTCCGAGCGCCCGTGCTGCGCTGCGGCACCTCGGCGGAGGCCTCGGCTTTGTTGCGCGCGTCCGGCTATCCGCTTTACGCGCTGGATTCCCACGCGTCCGACACGATTTATTCCGCGTCTTTTTCTTCGCGCGCCGCATTCGTACTGGGTAGCGAAACGTCCGGAATCACCGACGACGTGCGTCCACACATCACGTCCTGGCTCTCGATTCCGATGGCGGCAGGCGTGGAATCGCTGAATGTCGCGTCAGCGGCGGCCGTGCTCTGCTTCGAACTCGTGCGCCGAGCCCAGTGACCCGCTCAGATCCAGTCGACGTGGTACCCGTTGACCCTCGGGTAGCCCAGCAGTGACGTGCACGCTGCGACCGACGGCTCGCCCCTGACCCGGCCGATCGTCCCGTACTGGTCCCAGACGCCCAGGCCGTTCGTGCAGTGCGCGACGGCCCGGAAGCGCCCCGGCCTGCCCTCGTCGCAGAAGACCTCGACGGTGCGCCCGTCCCGCAGGTAATCCTCGTAGCAACCGCGTTCCTGTGCCTGCGCGGGTGATGCAATTGCCGTGGCTGCAATGGCGACTGCAACACAAGCGACAATTCTTCGCATTTTCTCCCCTAAGCATTCCGACTGCTGACCAAATCGACGGTAGTGCGTTGCCGAATTTGGGGCAATGCGCGGCGGGGTGAACCCTCAATCGCGGAGCGCGATCGCTAGCAGGATTTCCAGCTCCTCGAGGGTGGACCGTGTCGACCGATGGTGGACACCGACCATGCCCGCCTCGGCAGCGCCCCGGACGTTGACCGCGAGGTCGTCCACGAAGACGCACTCCCGGGGTTCGAGGCCCAGCTTCCGCGCCGTGAGCAGGTAGATCTCGGTGTCCGGCTTCGCGAGCCCGACCTCGCCGGAGACGATCGCGGCGTCGAACAGGCCGGTGTAGACGGTCGGCGGGTGCCACCACCCGTCCGCGTTGGACAGCAACGCGGTCTTGAGGCCGTTCAGCTTCGCTTTGCGCAGCGCGGTGAGCAGCGGAGGTTCGGCGGGGTTGTCCTCGCCGGGGTCGGTCAGGACGCCGCCGTAGTCGAGCACCAGGGCTTTGAGCACGTGGGGACGGTACCCACTTTCGGGTGCAGGGTGTCCTGAAGTCGTTGTCGGCGCGCCATGTTCGGCATGCCCCCAGTAGTTCGTCGTCTGCCCGCCTACGAGCCTCCGGTCGGTGTCGCCGGCGGCTTCGTGATTCCCCGGCCGCGGCCCAGGCCCATCTGGGTTCCGGTGCCGGAACCGCCCTCGCCCGTGTTCGACGCTTCCCGGCTCGTCGGGATCGTGCTGGAGGTGCTGGACGGGCGACGTGCCGCCCGGCTGCTGCGGGAGGTGGCGGTGCCCGTTCTGGCCACACGGCTGGGCGGACTGGTCCGCCCCCGGACCACGCGGATGGTCCGGGTGCCCAGGGTCTGTCATCCGTCCCGGTTCGTGGCCGAGGTCTCGGTGACCGTGCGGAGGGAGGGACGGGCGCTGGCCGTGGCCGGTCGGGCCGAGCACCGGGGCGGGAGGTGGTGGTTCACCTCGTTCACGGTGCTGGAGTGAAGGCCACAAAAAGCCGCGTGGGCCGCGTTCCCTGAGGAACACGGCCCACGCGGTGGTGGTGCGGGTCAGCGGGTCTTGCGCTGGTTCTTCGCCGCCTGACGGGCCGCCTCACGGCGCTCCTTGCGGGTGCCGCCCTGCTGGCCGGCCGCGCCGCCTGCCTCGGCGTGCTCTTCCACGCCGCCGTCCTCCGCCGGGCCGCTGTAGTTCAGGTTCTGCTGGGCGGGGCCACCGAGACCCTTGCCTCGCAGGGCGGGCGGGATGGCGTTGCCGCTGGCCAGCTGGGCCATGGCCGGGCCCGCGGGGGCCTCGGGCTCGCGCTGCGCCTGCTGCTGCGCGGCCGCCGCGGCACGGGCACGAGCGCGGGCACCGCCGCCACCGCCGTTGCCGGAGACCTGCGGGAGAGCCTGCGGGGCCGCACCCAGGGCCACGGGGACCTCGGGCTCGGCGGCGGGCTCCGGTTCGGCCGCTTCGACCTGGAGGTTGAACAGGAAGCCGACGGTCTCCTCGCGCAACGCGTCGAGCATCGCGTTGAACATCTCGAAGCCCTCGCGCTGGTACTCGATGAGGGGGTCGCGCTGCGCCATCGCGCGCAGGCCGATGCCCTCCTTCAAGTAGTCCATCTCGTAGAGGTGCTCGCGCCACTTGCGGTCCAGGACGGACAGCAGGACGCGGCGCTCCAGCTCACGGATGGCGCCTTCGCCGACCCGGCTGTCGATGTCGGCCTCGCGGGCGCGGTAGGCGTTCATCGCGTCCTCGACGAGGAGGTCGCGCAGGTACTCGCGCGTCACGTCCTCATCGGACTCGAGGATCTCCTTCGCGTCCAGCGAGACCGGGTAGAGGGTCTTGAGAGCGGTCCAGAGCTTCTCGAAGTCCCAGTCCTCGGCGTAGCCGTCGGCGGTGGCGCCGTTGACGTACTCCTCGACGACGCTCACGATCATGTGCTCGACCTGCTCGCGCAGGTCCTCACCGGCGAGAACGCGGTGGCGCTCGGCATAGATCACCGTGCGCTGGCGGTTCATGACCTCGTCGTACTTGAGGACGTTCTTGCGGATCTCGAAGTTCTGCTGCTCGACCTGGGTCTGCGCGCTGCGGATGGCGCGAGTGACCATCTTGTGCTCGATCGGCACGTCGTCCGGCACGTTCAGGCGCGTCATGACCATCTCGACCATGGACGCGTTGAAGCGGCGCATCAGTTCGTCCTGAAGGGACAGGTAGAAGCGCGACTCACCGGGGTCGCCCTGACGGCCGGTGCGGCCGCGGAGCTGGTTGTCGATGCGGCGCGACTCGTGGCGCTCGGTGCCGAGCACGTAGAGACCGCCGGCCTCGCGGACCTCGTCGGCCTCGGCCTTGCCCTGCGTCGTCAGCTCCTCGACGACCTTGGCCCACTCGGCCTCGTACTCCTCCGGCGTGGTCACCGGGTCGAGGCCGCGGTCACGCAGCTCGTGGTCGGCGATGATGTCCGGGTTGCCGCCCAGCACGATGTCGGTACCGCGACCGGCCATGTTCGTCGCGACGGTGACGGCGCCCTTGCGGCCCGCCTTCGCGATGATCAGCGCCTCGCGGTCGTGGTGCTTCGCGTTCAGCACCTCGTGCGGGATTCCCTTGCGCACCAACAGCTTCGAGAGGTACTCAGAGCGCTCGACGCTCGTCGTGCCGATCAGGACCGGCTGGCCCTGCTCGTGCTTCTCGGCGATGTCGTCGGCGACGGCCTCGAACTTCGCCTCCTCGCTCTTGTAGACGAGGTCGGGCTGGTCCTTGCGCTGCGGCGGGCGGTTCGTCGGGATCGGGACGACGCCCAGCTTGTAGGTCTGGTGGAACTCGGCCGCCTCGGTCTCGGCGGTACCGGTCATGCCGCCGAGCTTCTCGTACAGGCGGAAGTAGTTCTGGAGCGTGATCGTGGCGAGGGTCTGGTTCTCCGCCTTGATCTCGACGTTCTCCTTGGCCTCGATGGCCTGGTGCATGCCCTCGTTGTAACGGCGACCGGAGAGAACACGACCCGTGAACTCGTCGACGATCATGACTTCACCGTTGCGGAGGATGTAGTCCTTGTCGCGGTTGTAGAGCTCCTTCGCCTTGAGGGCGTTGTTCAGGTAGCCCACCAACGGCGTGTTCGCCGCCTCGTACAGGTTGTCGATGCCGAGCTGGTCCTCGATGAACTCCACACCGAGCTCGGTGACGGCGACCGTGCGCTTCTTCTCGTCGTACTGGTAGTGGAACGACTTCGACTTCTCCTCGATGACCTCGATGCGGTCCTTCTGGGAGAGCTGGGTGACGTCGATGCCGCGCATCCGCGGGACCAGCCGCGCGAACTCCGTGTACCAGCGGGCCGACTGCTCGGCGGGGCCGGAGATGATCAGCGGCGTGCGGGCCTCGTCGATGAGGATCGAGTCGACCTCGTCGACGATCGCGAAGTAGTGGCCGCGCTGCACGCACTCGTCCAGGCTCCACGCCATGTTGTCGCGCAGGTAGTCGAAGCCGAACTCGTTGTTCGTGCCGTAGGTGATGTCCGAGTTGTAGGACGCGCGCCGCTGCTCCGGCGTCATCTCGGAGAGGATCGCGCCGACGGACATGCCCAGGAAGCGGTGAACACGGCCCATCCAGTCCGCGTCGCGCTTGGCCAGGTAGTCGTTCGTGGTGATGACGTGGACGCCCTTGCCGGCGATGGCGTTGAGGTAGACGGGCATGACCGAGGTCAGCGTCTTGCCCTCACCCGTGCGCATCTCGGAGATCTGGCCGAGGTGCAGCGCCGCGCCACCCATGAGCTGAACGTCGTAGGGGCGCTGGCCGAGGGTGCGCTTCGCGGCCTCACGGGCCACGGCGAACGCCTCCGGCAGCAGCTCGTCCAGCGACTCGCCCTCGGCGTAGCGCTTCCGGAACTCCTCGGTCTTGCCCCGCAACTCGGCGTCGGAGAGGTCCACCACCTCGTCTTCCAGGTGGTTGATGTGCTGTGCGATGTTGCGGAGGCGCTTGAGCATCTTGCCCTCGCCGGAGCGGAGCAGTCGGGACAGCACCATCTGGATAGACCTCATCACCTGTATCGCGGCGCGCCCACGTCGGACGCCTTTCCCCTGCCCATCGTAGGCAAGTCGCCAAGATGTGTGCACGGACACAGGCGGATTGGCTGGCCCGACCTGGTCTGCGCAGGTCAGGTGCCGTTTCTGCGTTCTTCCCAGGCCACCTGTCGACGGTGCCCCCACCTCGGCTACTGGTGTGGAGAACGTATGAGGCCGGCGTAAAGGTTCCTGGTCCGGCCGATTTCACCTTGACGGTGAACGTCACGGCACGAGATGAGTCCGACCGGCGGTAGACGCACGCCGCCGCCCCGCACGCGAGGGGTGCGGGGCGGCGGCGGTCGAAGGAACGTGGTGGGCGGGTCAGGCCAGCCTGATCACGCCGTAGTCGAATCCCTTCCGGCGGTAGACGACACTCGGGCGTCCGCATTCGGTGTCGGCGAACAGGTAGAAGTCGTGTCCGACCAGTTCCATCTCGTAGAGGGCCTGGTCGACGGTCATCGGTTTGGCGGCGTGCTCCTTTTCGCGTACGACGCGTCCGGGCAACTTGTCTTCGAGGCCGTCGTCCCAACGCTGCGTGGGCACTTCCGCCATGCCCTCGTAGTCGGCCTCGGGTGCGTCGAGCACCGCGGTCTTGGCGCGGCGCGACGTCATGCTTTCGCCGGCGGACTGGTCAACCAGTCCGCTTGTCGCTTCGGCCACCGAGATCGGGGCGCGGGCCCCGTGGTGGACGCGCCTGCGGTCGTGTGACCGACGCAGACGGTTCTCGAGCTTCGCGACCGCAGAATCGAGCGCGGCGTAGAAGTCACCCGCGCAGGCTTCGGAACGGACCACGGGTCCACGTCCCTTGCCGGTGATTTCGACCCGCTGGCAGTTCTTCGACTGTCGGCGGTTCGGCTCGTGGAAAAGCTCCACGTCGAAGCGGATGACCTTGCGGTCGTAGCGCTCAAGCCGGGCCAGCTTTTCGGCGACGTGCACCCTGTAGTGATCGGGCACCTCGACGTTGCGGCCCTTAACGACGATGTCCATACACGACCTCCCTCGCTTTGCTGCGAGCTATGGCTGGACTGCTTTAAAAGCGCCGTGGCGATCTTGGATCGCGGATGTGTCGCAGAGGGTCGTCTCCCTCAGCTCTCACGGCGCCAGGATCATGGGCTGTTCGCCTCCTCCCCGAGGGCCGGGAACGCTGATAGCGGTGCACGTTAGCTTGGGATTCACCGTCGCGTAAGCCCCCTTGCCGGGGGAACAACGAGATTTTTTGGTGACTACGCAGCGCGACGACAGCGCGTTGCCATGCGTTTCCCGAGCGTGCTCCGAACCAAACCCCACAGCACCTCGCTCACCCGAACGGCGCACGGCCCGACCGGCACTCGACGGCAGTCTCGCTGCGTCGAACGGGTCCAGTCGCGGCCTCATACCCAGCCAACGGGCGACCCCCGCGTCATGTTCCCGAAACCTGGAAGAGATCGATTCCGAACCACTCCGCGGACGCCTGACGCACTTCTTCCAACGGAACTGAGGGGCCCCGATACCCGATCACGGCCCTGTCACGCCCGGCTGAACGGGGGATTTCGCCCAATGGAGGACAAGGCAGTCGATCACCGTCGTGACGGGACGTACCGGCATTCCAATGAATAACCGCTGGTCAGCTCCATACGTGAATAATCGTTAACTACGGGCGGGTGTGAGACGCCCGTCTTCGGGTCACCCCTCGAGGCGATCGCCGCCCCACGGGGACCTTGATCGACGTCCCGACGTGCGGACGCCTCAGTTCTGAAACGTCGGCTCAACAGAGGTTGGGACAAACGGGGCGAAACGAGTTACAAGATCTTGGGGCATCGTCACAGAACGCGCGCCGAACTGGGGTTTTTCGCCCGCCGCGACCGCGCCGGAGATCGACATCGCCACCGCAACTTCACCCTTGTGGGCGGTGCCGAAAGTCCCCGCCCGTCCCGTTTCGCGGCCCGATTAGGACGCTCCCCGGTCCCAGCCTCGATTTTCTGTCAGACCTCGCCGCCATCCTGATCCCATGACAGCTTTCGACCTGCTCCTGCCAGCCACCTGCTCCGGCTGCGGCGTAGCCGGCACCGCCTGCTGCGTCACGTGCCTCGACGGCTTCGGCCCGCCCGCACGACTCCAGGTACCCGGTGTGGGGCCGCCTGTGTGGACGCTGGCGGCCTATCACGGCACCGCGAGGGAACTTGTGCTGGCCTTCAAGGAACGAGGCGCACGAGCCCTCGCAGCGTGGTTCGGCGCCCTCGTCGCGGTCGCCCTGGTCGCGGTCGGCCCTCCACCGTGGACGCTCATCCCAGCGCCCTCCCGCCGCAGTGCCGCGCGGGACCGCGGCGGCGACCACATGCTCCGGATCGCCCGGGAGACGGACATCGCCACCGTCGCACCGGTACTCCGGCTCGCACCGGGCGTGGCCGATTCCGTGGGCCTGACCGCGATCGCGCGCAGACGCAACCTGGCCGGGCGAGTGGAGGTGTGCGGTCCGGCGCCGCCGGGCACCACGGTGCTGCTGGACGACGTGATCACCACCGGCGCCACGGCGTCAGCGTGCGTTCGCGCCTTACGCCAGGCGGGAGTGCGCACGAACGCGGTCCTCGTGCTGACCTCGGCCCGGCCGCATCGGCCAGGGCAGTAGGGCCCTGGGCTTCGGGCTTCGGGCTTCGGCGGGCACGGGAACGGCTTGCTGCCGCCACGGCCACACGTCGATTCGGCCCGGCTCTGACCTCGCCGACACCACGACGACCGGTTCCAATGGCGGAGACGACCTCGATCAGACCTGTCCGCCGACCTCAGGTCCTGCAACTCCAGCCCAACCGGATCGACCAGCCCACACCGACGCCGACGGAGTCGACCAGCCGACACCGACGGCGACCGAGTCGCGCCAACCACGCCAGACCAACCGCCATCGGCCGCTGGCGTCAGCCCGCCCATCTCAGGCCCTGCTACGCCAGCCCAACCGCGCACCCGCCCGCCGGCGTCAGCCCACCCACCCGAACCCGGCTGCCGTCAGCCCAACCGCGCGCGCCCAGGCCGAGTCAGCCCGGGTAGAACACCAGCGCGCCTTCCGGCACCCGGATCGCGCTCGACTTCCACACGTCCGTGATGTCCGAAGCCGACCACAGCCCGGAAGGGTCGATCACCTGCACCTGACGCGCCGCGGCCGCCGCCACCGATCTCACCGGCACGGTGAGGTTCGACTGGCTGTAGCGGTCCATCTTGTAGCCGTCGGTGTAGATCTTGGTGACCGGCCACGCGGGCAGCGAGGAGGAGACCACCAGCACGTCCTGGGAGAGCCAGTCGATCGACTGCACGGACCCGTCCAGGATCGACGGCTGCAGCTGCCGGGGTGAGCGCAGGGCCACGTCCTGGTTGTTGCGCACCACCGACGCGATGTAGAGCTTGCCGGCGATCACCAGCGCGGCCCTCGTGCCGTCGCGGGACAGGCGCAGTTCGCTGATCGAGCCGAACGGCACGATGTCGGTGATGTTGACGCCCTTGGCGGTCCAGCTGCCGTTGTCGGAGCGGGTCACGCGGGCGACCGAGGTGCCGTCCACGGCCGTCCAGACCTCGGTGCCGGGGCCGGTCGAGAGCTGCCACGTCGGTCTGGAGAGCGTGGTCGCGCGCTGGTCCACTTCGGACAGGTCCTGCTCCAGCTCACCCACGCGCAGACGCATTCCGCCGTCCGCACGCGACACCACGGCGAGCCGGGAGCCGTCGAGGGACTGCGCTGCCGACACGGCGCCGTAGGCACCCGCGCCGGCGGGGCCCTTGATCGGGTTGCCGTCGGTCAGCGACTTGATCGACCCGTCCGCCACGAGCATGCCCTGGAGGTTCGCATTCAGCGCCAGCAACGCCTCACCCGCGGTCGCCGACACGTCGGACGGCCGATAGTCGCGCTGGTCCGGCAGGATCTGCTGGCCGTCGACGAGCACGCGCACCCGCGACGAGGTGACGCCCGAGTACGACTTCACGACCTGCGCCACGATCTGCTTGCGCTTCTCCGGCGTCAGGTCCTTGCCCACGTTGGTGAGGTTCACCTCCAACGCGCCGTCGTCGGACTCCCTGGTGTCCTCGAACTTCTCGGTCTCCGTGCCGAGGGCGCTCACCAGCGTGTCGCGCACCGCGTCACCGGGGCCCGCGATCAGCAGTTCGGTGACGCGCGTCGGGATGCTCGTCGCCGGCGGGATCACGACGTAGCGCGGATCCGGCACCAGCACGGTGAACTCGGGGTTGTAGAAGTACAGCGTCACCCTGCGGTAGGTGGTGTTGAACAGGTTCTGCGGCATGTAGACGCCGAGTGGCGGCTCGGAGATCCGCCACTGGTTGTCGCTGGTGCGCTCGACCTTCACCGGGATGCGGAACTCGCCGAGCTGCGGCACGAACGCGTTGTCGCTGCCCAGCCGGCCGACGTAGTTGCCCTGCAAGAGAACGGTCTGCGTCTTGTCCTGCGGCGCCTGCGAGGTCGGCACGGTGGAGAAGCCGGTCTCGATGATCGTGGGGTTCTTGGTGTCCCAGTTCTTGTTGGCCTCGGGCGTCATGAACGCGCGGGCCGCCGCGTAGTCGCTGTCCGGGTTCGCCGTCGCGTTGAGGAAGTCGCGCACGAGCATGAACGGGTCGATGTTCTGGCGCGGTTCCGGCGCGACCGGGGTGTTGGACGCCTTGCTGTCCTTCGACCCGATCGGTTTCGGCTGGGTGTTCGTCGGGATCGCGGCGCACCCGGTCAGGGTCACGAGGACGAGCACCAGCAACGACAGCCGCTTCACCGCACTTCCTCCGAAACCTCGTCCGCCGCCTTGGCCTTGTCCGCGGGAGTCCCGTCGACGGGCTCCGCGGGCTGCCAGGTGATCTCCTCCGGCCGCAGCTCGATCTCGCCCGGCTCCTCGTCGGCGATCGGCTCCTCCACGACTGCGACGGGCTCCAGCTCGATCGCGGGCGCCAGCGGCAGCGGGCTCTCGCGCAGCTCCTCGCCGTGCCTGCGGGGCAACGTCAACCGGAACACGGCACCGTGGCCGGGCTCGCCCCACGCCTCCAGCCAGCCGCCGTGCAGCCGGGCGTCCTCCAGCGAGATCGACAGACCGAGACCGGTGCCGCCGGTGCGGCGGTTGCGCGACGGGTCGGCGCGCCAGAAGCGGCTGAACACCAGTTCGGCCTCGCCCTGGCGCAGGCCGACGCCGTGGTCCCGCACCGTCATCGCGACGGCGTCGGCGTTGCCGCGCATGGTGAGTTCGACCGGCTGGCCCTCGCCGTGGTCGATGGCGTTCGCCAGCAGGTTGCGCAGAATCCGTTCCACGCGGCGGGAATCGAGCTCGGCGACGAGCTCGTCGTCCGGCAGGTCCAGCACCACCGGCGAACCGGCGCTCGTCGAGATCGCGCGCACCGAGTCGTGCGCCCGGCGCGCCAGCACGCGGATGTCGACCTGGTCTGCGGTGAGCTCCTCGACGCCGGCGTCCAGGCGGGAGATCTCCAGCAGGTCGCCCAGCAGCGACTCGAACCGGTCGAGCTCGTCGACCAGGAGTTCGGTGGAGCGGGCGAGTCCGGCGGGGAACTGTTCGCGCGAGGCGTGCAGGACGTCCGCGGCCATGCGCACCGTCGTCAACGGCGTGCGCAGCTCGTGCGAGACGTCCGAGGTGAACCGGCGCTGCAGTTGGCCGAACTCCTCCAGCTGTTTGAACTGCGCCTGGATCGACTCGGCCATCTCGTTGAACGACTCGGCCAGGCGTGCCACGTCGTCCTCGCCCACGACGTGCATGCGTTCGTGCAAAGTGCCGTCCGCGAACCGTTCCGCGACCTCGGCGGCCTGCCGCACCGGCCGCACCACCTGGCGCGTCACCAGGTTCGCGATGAGCGCGAGCAGGACCAGCAGCACGATGCCGCCGACCGCGAGCGTCGACTGCACGACCTCGGCCGTGCGCTGCTCGGCGGTCAGCGGGAAGATCAGGTACAGCTGCATCGAGCGCGCGGACGTGCTGATGGGCAGGCCCACGACGAACAACGTGGTCTGCACGCCGTCGCGCTGCACGGTGTGGATCTGAGTGCCGGAGCCGCCGTCCTCGACCATCTCGCGCAGGCCGCGCGGCACGTCGTCGAGCTTGCCGACGGACGGCACGCGCCCGGCGCCGGCGGAGCCCAGCCCGTCGGCCAGGACCGGTTCGAACGCGCCGGCACCCGCCGTCGTGGCGTCCGTACCGGCGCCACCGACGGCGAGCTTGTTGATCGCGCTGGTGAACCGCGTCTGCACGCTGTCCGGGCCCGGATTCAGACCGACCAGATCGGACTGGATCAGGTTGCGCGAGGCCATGGCCTGGCGCACCGCGGCCTCGTCCTTGGTGTTCAGCAGCTGGTTGGTGATCTGCATCTGCAGCACCATGCCCAGTACGAACACCACGGCCGACGAGAGCGCGAGCGTGGACACGACGACGCGCAACTGGAGCGAACGACGCCAGAGGTCACCAAACGCGGACCATCGCTTACGCGCTTCCTCGACGAGGAACTGCGCCTTCGCGATGGCCGGCCGAACGAACTTCATACGCCACCTGTCACGGAGGGCCGGCCTTGTACCCGACACCGCGGACAGTCAACACCACCTCGGGGTGTTCCGGGTCCCGTTCGACCTTGGAACGCAGCCGCTGCACGTGGACGTTCACCAGGCGCGTGTCGGCGGCGTGGCGGTAACCCCACACCTGCTCGAGCAGCACCTCGCGGGTGAACACCTGACGCGGCTTGCGGGCCAGCGCGACGAGGAGGTCGAACTCCAGCGGCGTGAGCTGGATCGGCCTGCCCTCGCGCAGCACCTCGTGGCCGGGGACGTCGATCGTGAGATCGCCGATCTGCAGGACCTCGGACGGCTCGGCCTCGGTGCGGCGCAGGCGCGCCCGGATGCGGGCCACCAGCTCCTTTGGCTTGAACGGCTTGACGACGTAGTCGTCCGCGCCGGACTCGAGACCCAGCACCACGTCGACCGTGTCGCTCTTCGCCGTGAGCATGACGATCGGCACGCCCGACTCGGACCTGATCGCCTTGCAGACGTCGATGCCGTTCATACCCGGCAACATCAGGTCGAGCAGCACCAGGTCGGGCTTGAGCTCGCGCAGCGCGGGCAGGGCACGGGCACCGTCGGCGACCACCGCGGTGTCGAAGCCCTCCCCGCGCAACACGATCGTCAGCATCTCCGCCAGGGCGGGGTCGTCATCGACGACGAGCACGCGTGCCTTCATACTCAACATCGTCGCACTCCCGGTCGTACGTTCGCGCACCGCCCACGTTCCGTTGCTGCTGGTGGCGATGTGCGCTCGTTCGGTAACCGGCCGGAACTGTCGTTCCACGTACCCCACCTCGCCCCGTTTGACCTGTTCGTCGCGGGAGTATCCGCGCGAGGATCACCTTTCGTTACCGGGTGTTCTCAGGCCGTGCGGACGGCAGAGGCCAGCCAGATGCGCGCGTCGCCCACCTTCCGCGGGTCGGTGATCGCCGGCACCGCGCGGTCGTGCCGCGCGGCCAGGTCGACCTGATGCGTCACCGTGGCGTCCCAGCCGTAGCCGCCGAGCCACTCGACGGGGTCCTCCACGTCGGACTGCCAGCGGGCGTCCAGCGCGTCGAACCGCTGATGCACCGCCTTCATCTGCGGCAACTCGCGGAAGGCGCGGTTGACGTGTTCGAGTGCGAGCGTGCTGCCGCGGGCGGACATCGCGCTCACCCAGTACAGGATCTGCTCGCCCGCGTCCGGCGGCAGAAACATGAAGAGGCCCTCCAGCAACCACGCCGTGGGCCTCTTCGGGTCGAACCCTGCACGTATGAGCGCTGTCGCCCAGTCGTCACGCAGGTCGCACGGGACGACGACGCGGTCGCAGGCGGGCTGGGCGAGCTGTTCGCGCAGAGCGTCCTCCTTGAACTCGATCAACTCGGGCAGATCGAGTTCGAAGACTGTTGTGCCCGGCGGCCACTGCAGCCGGAACGCTCTTGTGTCGAGGCCCGCCGCCATGATCACGACCTGGGGCTGGGCCGTGCCGAGGAGCTCGTCGTCGAAGTACCGGGTGCGCAGGACGAAGTGATCGCCCGCGAGGTTGCGGACGCCGTTCAGGTCGCTCGCGGAGCCGGCGGCCTCCACGAGTCCTGCGGCCAGTGGGTCGTCGAAGAGGCGGCGGAGATGACCTTGTTCGTTGGCGCGGGCGGCAGCGATCAGCACCGCCGTACGGGCGACACCGACCGGAGGGCGCTGCAGGACACGCTTCAAATTACGATCTCCTATTCACTCACCGTTACCTACCGGACACTCGATCGTGTCAATCGGTACGCACGTGAGCGACCACTCAAGGAGTGAAGAGTGGTTCCAGAAGCGAATGAAAGTTCACGTTTGACCGCCCGTCGACCACTTGCCAGGGGGCGAGCCAGCCGATCTTCGCCAATCCGTCGTAAACGACACCGCACCGGGCCTGCAGCGAGCCATCGGACTCGTAGATGTCGCGGGCCCGCGAATCGTCGTCCTGCTCGCGCTTGGCCGCCCGCTCGGCCGCGACCTCCACGGGCACGCGCAGCAGCAGGTGCAGGTCGGGAACGGGCAGCCCGAACCGGTCGATCTCCAGCTCGCGCACCCACCGCACGAACTCGCCGTGCTCGTCCTGGTGCAGGCGCGCGGCGCTGTACGCGGCACTCGACGCCACGTACCGATCGAGCAACACCACGTCGTGCTCCTCGAGGTCCTTCCGGATCTGGTCGGCCGCGCCGCGCCGGTCCAGCGCGTAGAGGACGGCCATCCCGTAGACCGAGTCGCTGAGGTCGCCGAGCCTGCCGTAGAGGCCGTCGCGGACCAGGTCCGCGTGCACGCTCTGGCCGTAGCGCGGGAACGCGTGGCCGGCCACGGTCCTGCCCTGAGCGGCCAACGCCTCGGTCAAGCCGTTGGCGAGAGTGCGCTTGCCGGCACCGTCGAGGCCTTCGATCACTACGAGCTTTCCCACGCCAAAACCCTAACGGGAGCGGTCCCAGCCACTCACACGGCCGCAGCACGTCCCCCACACGGGCGAAATCCGATCTTTCGATCACCAGAACGAGTGACTACGGTGAACAGTCACACGGCGCGTGTGAAGGGTAGGTGCCGCGGTGGCCGCGGATTCCGGGCACGCCGGGTCGGTCGACGAACCGATCGGGCTCCCGACCGGGGGTCTACCGACCCCTCTCGCCGAGACGCTGCGCTACGGGCCGTTCCACCGCGCTTTGCGCGAGGCGATCGCCCACCGTGGCCTCTCGCTCGCACGACTGCGCGCTCATCTTGAGCAACTGGGTGTCCAAGTGGGCCAGTCGACGCTCTCGTACTGGCAACGCGGCCTGCGCCATCCCGAGGTGCCACGCGCCATCAGCACAGTGCGCGCGCTGGAGACCGTGCTGCGCTTGCCGCCATCGTCCTTGTTGGACCTCATCGGCCCGCGCACCGCGAACACCTACGCGCCACGTCCGGTCGCGACCTGGCCGGAGCCCGCACCGTTGCTCGCGACGTTCGACTCCGTACCAGAAGCGGCACGAGGCAACGCCGACCTCGAAGTGCTCTCGGTGCACGACACCGTCCAGATAGGCATGCACCGCGAGCAACGCTCCATCACCACACGGCTGGTCGTGCGCGCCGTGCGGCAGGGACCGGACCGATACCTCGCGATGCACCACGGCGACGAAGGCTCGCTGATCGAGAACGCGATGGTGAGATCCGGCGAAGGCTGCCGGCAGGGGCGCCTGCGCCGGGAAAGCGCTTCCCACAACCTCGCCGTGGAAATGTTGTTCGACCGGCGGCTCGCGGCGGGCGAGGAGCACGTCTTCAGCTTCACGATCGCCGACGACACCGGCAGCGCGACGCCGGGCCACCACCGGACGTTCCGCGACACGTGCGGCTCTTACCTCGTGCAGCTCTCGTTCCACCGGCGCGCGATGCCCGCGCGCTGCATGAAGCAGTTCCTGGCCTCGGCCGACGCCACGCCGGTCGACGTCGACGAGCTCGTGTGCGGGCTCGGCGGCGTCGTCAGCGCGTACTTCGGCGACGTCGGGCCGGGAATCGCGGGCATCGCCGTCGAGTGGAGCTGAGCCCGGGGTCTGGGGTGTCCCCAGAAGGCACTGCGAGCGACGCGGTCCGCGCGTTCCGCGGACACACGTCCCCTGAGTGAGGGCGAGGAAAGCGAGAGGGCTAAAGACCGGCGGTCCGAAGACCATTCCGGTTCCGGATTTAGAAGGAAGCTCTCTCATGGCCTCGCGTTTACCACGTTAGCAGCGATGTGGGTCAGTCCGACAGGAGTTTCCCAAGTTCTGCCACCGTGGTGACGGTTCCGGTCTCGTCCTGCGTCAACCCGATGCGGATCACCGCAGCGTCCATTGTGGATCCCTTGCGCGCGAACAGATCCCGCACCCTCGCCACGGTGAAGTACTTGCGCCGCAACGCCGCCGCAGCGATCAGCTTCACGACGTCGCGGTTCTCCTCCACCCGGTTGCCCCACGACGTGCCGCGCAGGTAGAGATGCAGCCACGTGCCGAACCAGGAGTCACCCTCCCGTTCGAACATCACCGGAAGCGCGACCTTTCCCTTGCCGCGCATGGAAGAGCGCGCGCGAACCGTGCTCGGCTCGAACGGCTTGCCCATCTGGTCGAGGTCGCGACTCATGAACCCGAACATCGACTCGGCGACGTCGTCGAACCCCTCCCCCGAGTAGATGTTCACCTGCGGCACGACGTACTTCGCCCTCATCGCGTCGCGGTGCAGGTCGATGAACTCCGTCGCGCCGTCCGAGGCATCGGTGAGGTCACCCGAGTAGTAGGCGCCGGCCTGCTTGAGGTTCGTCCACGAAACCTGACCCTGGTACTCGAAGTTCTCGTTGAGCAGCACCGCGGACAGGTCGTAGTCGGTCCGCTTGGCCTGCTGCCGCCAGTGCACGAAGAACCGCAGCACGTCGCCGCCGAACCAGAGCTTCGACCCGCGCGGAAGCACACCGAAGCCTTCCTCCGTACCGGAAACCGGCACCACGACGTCGAGCACCTCGTCGTCCACGATCAGCTCGGAGTACTCCGGCAGCCTGCGGATCAGCTCGTTCTCGACCACCTTGACGATCGCCTCGACGGCCTTCGGCTCGAGCGGCTCACGGTCGTCGTCAGCAATCCACACCCTGCGCGCACGACTGGCGAAGACGCGCGCGGTGTCCGGCGTCGTGCGGTTCGACAGGTGCTCCAGCACCGAGATGAGGACCCTGCTCGACACCTCGGGCACGGCAGCTTCAACGTGCTCCGCGAGGTTTTCCGCGCCGTGCCGGAGAAGCCTGTCGAGCTGTCGCAGCAACATGCCCGGCGCCTTGGCCAAAATGCCGATCGCGCGCTCGACGTCGTTCTCCACGAACGCCAGCTCGACCTGCCCGGCGAACGACCGCGCGACCTTCTCCCCGCGCGCCACCGCGAACACGTCCTGCGCCCGCTCGAACGGGTACTCGTGCGGGTGCAACCGCTCGCCAAGGCGCTTCCACGCCTCACGGTTGACATTGACGTCACCGAACTTGCTCTCCGCCACCTCGTTCAACGCGCCGAGCAACGCCCTGCGCTCCGGCCGGCGAAACGACCGAAACCGCGTCGGCTCCTTGAGCGTGACGTCTCCCCCGGATGCCTCCGCCGCGAGGCGCAGCACGTCGGTGACGGTGTCAATGCCCCGGAGTGGCCGTTGCGCGACGAGCCGCGCCGTGTTGAGAATCGCGCGATTCTCCCGAACGGGAACAACTACTTCGGCGTCGACGCAGAGCACCGCCAACTCGCCGAGCAACACCCTGTCGTTCTCCGCCAACGGAATCGGGCTGGTGGCGAGTTCCTCGAAGAGGCGCCGCACCTCTTCCTCGAGCGTGCCTCCGAGGTGCACGACCGTGATGCGGTCCTTCAGCGAAGGAATCAGCTCGTCGTGCGCCCGCAGCATCTCCTCGTAGGAGTGCTGGACCCGGCCGTACTTCGGCAGGTCGAGCAGGTTGTTCGTCGGCTCGATGCCTTGCTCGAGCGCGTCCCGCAGGCACTCCCACCAGAACGCGAGGGTGTCCGGCACGTTGTGCGGGAACTCCTTGAAGTACGGGTTGTGCTGCCCTCGCGCGCCGATGAGCTCCTTGACCGCGCGCACTGTTTCGGCGGCGAAGTCCTCGGCCTCGGCAAGCCCGCCGACGTGCTCCAGCAGGTCGCGCGACGCCTTGAAGCCCGAGCTGATCAGCGCGGCGTCCAACTGCCTCGCGACCGCGGCACCGTCACCCGGCGCACCGTCCGAGGCCGGCACGCGCAGGGTCTTCTTGATGATGGTCGTCCGCACCAGGTCAGTAAAACCCGCACGTCAACCGAGTTCCAGCACCAACTTCTCGTAGTCCGCGCGGTCGAACCGGAACGGCCCGAGCTCGTCGTACACCCGGCCACCACGATGTGGCCGTCGGAAGCTGTCCCAGACGATCGTGGTGCCGTCGGCCGTGATGCGCGCGACCAGCGGCCCGCAGCTCGCGATGCCGCAGTCGCAACCGAGCACCAGCTTCGCCTTGCCCGGCCGGAACGGCTCGGCGTCGAGGTCTTCCCTACGCACACCGCTGAACGACGGGTCGTCGTGCAGTTCGAGCCATTCGGTGAGCGGGACGCCGTCGATGAGCGGCACGATCACGTCCTCGTGCACGACGTCGTGCGGTTCGAAGGTAAGGCCGAACTCGTTCACGCGTGGCAGCGTAATTCCACCCGTTTGGGCACGCTGTTGTTTTTCCTCCATCGCCTAACGTCGATTCTCATGAACGGCGATCCGTCCACTCCATACAGCCGTGACCTGGGCGATGAGTTGCGTCAGGTGCGCGAGCGCTTCACGACCTTCCGCGCCCGCCGGATCGCCCGAATGCTCGGGTGGGACCCCGGCAAGGTGTCCAACATCGAGCACGGCAAGGTGCGGGCGAGCGAGATCGACATCATCCAGTACCTGGGGCGGTGCGGACGTCCCCAGAACTTCATCGAGGACTTCCTGAACCGCTACCGATCCGCTTTCAACCCCTACTTCGTGCAGGTGCCCGACAACCTGCGCACGATGTCGATGGCCGAGTCGTCGGCGGACAAGATCACCAGCTACGACCTGACGTCCATACCCGGCCTTGTGCAGTCGGAGGAGTACGCAGCCGCGCTGTTCGAGGCACGCTTGGCCGCTCCGGACGTGATCGAGAGGAATGTCCGCTTCCGCACAGAGCGGCAGGCGATCCTCCGACGGCACAACCGCCCGCAGTGCACCTTCTACATCCACGAGCACGCGCTGAGGTTCAAGGTCGGCAGCGACGAGATCATGGAGGACCAGCTCATGCGACTGCTCTTCCACACGCACGTCATCCGGATCGTGCCCGCGGCGATCGGCATGTCAGGAGTCTTCGCGGCCAACTACGTGCTGTGGGAGTGGGAGAAGCGCGGCAGCACGGCCTACACGGAGTCGGATCTCGCGCAGGTGTTCGTGCAGGATCTGGCCGGGATCAAGCACTGCAAGCTGATCTTCGCGCACCTGGATGCGCTCGCACTCGATGAGGAACAATCGCGGTCGATGGTGGCGGATCTCGCCAGCAGATCGCGGGAGGACCTCAGTGGCCGGAAACTGCACCTGGCGTAAGAGCAGCTACAGCGGTGGCACCGACGGGAGCAACTGCGTCGAGGTGGCGTTCGCCCAGGCTGTGCGCGTGCGTGACTCCAAGAACACCGCAGGCCCCGAGCTCGGGTTCAGCGCCGGAGCCTGGCAGGTGTTCGTGGGGGCGTTCGATCGCTAAAGGAGGCCTGGTGTGGCTTCGCTGGGCGACGTAGGTGACGCGCTGCGGCGCGTACTGCACACGATCGACCAGTCGATAACGGCGCACCACGAAGCTTCTGAACTCGCCGAACACGCGCTAGAGCTTCTCCGCGCTGTCGGCTCTGGCAGCAGCCAGGCTGACGTGGAACAGGCCTGCTCGTGGTTCACCCGCGTGATCGAGGGAATCAGCGAGCCGGAAGGTCAGGTGTCCACACTCGCGACCATCGCCGACGAAATCCGCTCTTACCTCCACCGTCACGGCCTCGCGCAAGAAGTCTCCCCGCCGCAGCCTTCTCAGAGCACCGCTGAGCAGGTCGAAGCTCTGCGCCGTCAACTGCCACCTCCAGTACAGGCAGGTAGCGGACAGAAGACGCACGGGCGATGGTTCACGCCCGGCAGCGTGGAGCCGCGCTCGATCGTGAGCGGCGAGGACGCCGAGTCTGCGGAGGTCTGGCGCGTCCTGCAAGAAACACGGTTCCCGGAAAAGGGTCCGCCACTCACCATCACCCACGTGGAGACCAAGCTCGCTGTGCGAATGAGGCGTGAGAACGTCCGGCACGCAAGCGTGGTCATCAACTACACGCCATGCCGCATGAAAGTGGGGTTGTGACAACCTGCTGCCGGTACTTCTGCCTGAGGGATGCACGCTGACCGTGTACGGGCCGAATTACCGGAAGACGTTCACAGGGGGAAGCGCCCGCCGTGGCAACGCTAGAGATCTGGTACGACCAGAAGCCGGACAACGACTACGGCCCCGGCGACCCCGCCATCATCGTGACCACACACGAGGAGCTGACGGCGTTCATCGACCGCGTGAGCGAGCGGTCTGGTGCGCAACCGTGCCCATCGGTGGTCGAAGTGTCCATCGCGGAAGACCCGTACGGCTTCCCCACCATCAACGCGGGCATCGGTTCTGACCGTGGATACGTCCGCGTCAGCGGCGCAGACGAGCTTCGTGCGACACCAGGCTCCCCGGACGCGACCGGGGAGCGTGTCTACGATTTTCAAGGCCATGAGACGTTGGTGGCCGCGAGCTGCGAAGTTCCGCTGGCAACCGTCCGGGTGGTGCTGGCGGCCTACCTCGATCACGGCGGCCTGATCCCCGCGGACTTCCCACACCTGGCGCCCGTCAGCTGAGGCCGTCGGGCAGCGGCAGGTCGAGCGCCGCGAGGAACCGCCGAGTCTTGACCTCGACGAACACCTCCCCGTCGTCGATCTCGTCGACGTCCTCCGACTCGTCCCACTCGAACCCGTTCGGATCCTCGTCCTCGGCGAGGAACGCCAGGAGCTCCGCCTGCTTGGCCGGAACGTCACCGGAGTTCGACAGCGCCCACCACGCGGCCAGTCCCGCGGCCTCGCGCAGGACGTCGGTCGGATCGGACGCTTTCGGGTTCTCGAAGTAGGTGCGCGGCGTCAGGCCCAGGTAGGCGACGCCGGCGCCGGGTCCGGCGGGGGCGTAGACGACCGAGGTGATGTCGCTGTCGTGGATGTCGATCCACAGGAACGGCTCCGCGAGGGGCGGCAGCTCGCCCTCGGACAGCGTCTTCCAGGAACCGTGCTCGTAGGCGTAAGTGCCGAAGAATCCCACTACTGCTCCTGGTCCGCGTGCGGCGACTCGATCGCCTGAATTATGGAAGACGCCTCGGCTCGCGCCGCTGCGGCTTCCTCAGTCGCCATCTGCCTGTCCGCGGGATGCGAGAGAACGGCAGACAGAGACTCCAGCGCTACCGCCATGTTGATCCGCCACTCCGCGTACTGCCGCGTGGTGGACGGGCCCTGTGGACGGCGGGCGCGGACCGCGCGCATCTCGTTCAACGCCGACTTCAGTTCGGCGGGGATCGCCATGTGGCTTCTTCCGGAAAGCGAAAGGGGCACCCCTGGCCGGGGTGCCCCTCAAACCAGAAACTCAGTAGCGGTAGTGGTCCGCCTTGAACGGGCCCTCGACGTCCACGTCGATGTACTCGGCCTGGTCCTTGGTGAGCTTGGTGAGCTCGCCGCCGAGCGCCTCGAGGTGGATGCGGGCGACCTTCTCGTCCAGCACCTTGGGCAGGCGGTAGACCTCGTTGTCGTACTCCTTGAACTTGGTGAACAGCTCGATCTGAGCGATCACCTGGTTCGAGAAGGAGTTCGACATGACGAACGACGGGTGGCCGGTGGCGTTGCCGAGGTTCATCAGGCGGCCCTCGGACAGCACGATGATCGTGCGGCCCGTCGGGAAGATCCACTCGTCGACCTGCGGCTTGATGTTGTTCTTGCGGATGCCGGGGTAGCGCTGCAGGCCGGCCATGTCGAGCTCGTTGTCGAAGTGGCCGACGTTGCCCAGGATCGCCTGGTGCTTCATCTGCGACATGTGCTCGACGGTGACGACGTCCTTGTTGCCGGTCGTTGTGATCACGATGTCCGCGATCGGCAGGACCGTCTCCAGGCGCGCGACCTGGTAGCCGTCCATCGCGGCCTGCAGGGCGCAGATCGGGTCGATCTCGGTGACGATGACGCGGGCGCCCTGGCCGCGAAGGGACTCGGCCGAGCCCTTGCCGACGTCGCCGTAGCCGCAGACGACCGCGACCTTGCCGCCCATGAGGACGTCGGTGCCGCGGTTGATGCCGTCGATCAGCGAGTGGCGGATGCCGTAGCGGTTGTCGAACTTCGACTTGGTGACGGCGTCGTTGACGTTGATGGCCGGGAAGAGCAGGTCACCGGCGGCGGCCAGCTGGTACAGGCGCATGACGCCCGTAGTGGTCTCCTCGGTGACGCCGCGGATGCCCTCGGCGATGTTGGTCCACTTCTTGCCGTCCGCGGCGAGGGAGTTGCGCAGCGTCTCGAGGACGATCTGCCACTCTTCCGGGTCGTCTGCTTCAGCCGACGGGACGACACCGGCCGCCTCGTACTGAACGCCCTTGTGGACGAGCAGGGTGGCGTCGCCACCGTCGTCCAGGATCATGTTCGGGCCCTTGCCGTCGGGCCAGGTGAGCATCTGCTCGGCGGTCCACCAGTACTCCGGCAGGGTCTCGCCCTTCCAGGCGAAGCAGGCGACGCCCTTGGGCTCCTCCTCCGTGCCGTGGGGGCCCACGACGACGGCGGCCGCCGCGTGGTCCTGCGTCGAGAAGATGTTGCAGGAGGCCCAGCGCACCTCGGCGCCCAGGTCAACCAGGGTCTCGATGAGGACAGCCGTCTGGATCGTCATGTGCAGCGAGCCGGAGATGCGGGCGCCCTTGAGCGGGTACACCCCGGAGTACTCGCGGCGGAACGCCATGAGGCCGGGCATCTCGTGCTCGGCCAGACGGATCTCCTTGCGGCCGAACTCGTGGAGCGACAGGTCGGCCACTGCGAAGTCAATGCCGTTGCGGGTCTGCAACCGTTCCGCGGTCATTGCGAAGTCCTCCAAGGCACTTCAGAGAGGGTGTCGTCCGACCATACCGCCCGCTGATGCACCACTATGTCCCCC
Source organism: Lentzea waywayandensis (assembly GCF_900115955.1). Classification (GTDB taxonomy): domain Bacteria; phylum Actinomycetota; class Actinomycetes; order Mycobacteriales; family Pseudonocardiaceae; genus Lentzea; species Lentzea waywayandensis. Next base: position 341,747 of record NZ_FOYL01000003.1, on the reverse strand, counting down.
ACGTTGGGTGAGGGAGGTCTCGGGTGTTGATTGCCGGCCCGGACACACGTGTCGTCGAGCTGCGCGTGCACGGCGTTCAAGGAACGACGCCGGAGACGCTCGTCGACGCCGTTGCGGCCGTGGACGTTGCGGGAGACGGGCTCGGGCGCATCGTGCGCCCCGCCGACAGACTCCGCAGGCCCGCGCCCGGACCGGTGCTGCAGACCGAGGGACGTCCGATTCCTCGCGTGGTGGAGGGGTACCTGTGGGGTGGAATGACGTCCGGAGGTGTGGCCAAGGCCACTTGGGCGCTGCTCTTCCCATTCAGCATCGCGAACGTCGCGCACTGGATGCTCCCTCCCGTCCCCGAACGGAATCTGCCCGCCCACCTGCTCGGCATCGGTCTGCGGTCGTTGTTGCGGGTGTTCGCCCTGCTGCTGACGGCATTGCTGGTCGCGCAGATCTCCGTGGTCAGCCTGGACCTGCTCGCCGCCCAGTGTCTCCGGCCGGGTACTGCGTGTTTGACCAGCATTCCGACCGATGTGCGCACGTTTCCCTGGTTCCGGACCTTCCTGGGGCTGCTGCCGATCATCGTGGTGATCGCGGTGATCCGGCGCGTCTCGCACGTCGAGTGGCGGATCGAGCGCAAGGCGATCGCCGACGCCGAGGAGCAGGAGAAACAGCCCTCGTCCGGACTGCCCGGCGCCCACGTCGCGACCGACCCGGACACGCCGGCGTTGCGGTCGCTGCACGTCGTGGCGGCGCTCGCGGTGACGGCGCTGATCGCCCTGGGCGGCCCGTTGAAGCAGCTCACGGCCACCGGCGGCATGGGCGTGGCGATCACGGTGGCCTGGATCGTGTCGCTCGTGCTCATCGGCGTGTCCGTGCTCGGTGTGCTGCTGCTGGACGACCCCACGGGCGGTGCGCCTCATCGCGGCGGACGGTGGCTGCGCGCGGCGTTGGGTCGTAAGCCGCGGCGGATGCTGCTGTTGTTCTCGGTGCTACTGATCCTGACGACATTGGGCTTGCAGGAACAACTGCCGTTGCGGGTGCCCGGCGCGGACGTGACCGTGCAGGTCGTGGCGTTGCTGATGGCGTTCGTGCTGGTGCTGTTCGGGCTGCTGCTGATCCCTGCCGCCCTGCTCGCGCGGGGCACCTGGAAGTCGTTGCCGCGCGAACTGCGGCCGTGGGCGGGCGGCTGGTTCTCCGCGCCGGTGCTGGCGATCGGCGGGCTGCTCGGCGGTGGTTTCGGTGCCGGAGTGGCGTTGCCGGTGCGCAAGGCTCTGGGCGACGGGCTGAGGCTGCCGATCGGCTACGAGTACATCACCCTGTTGTGGGGTGTGGCGGGCGCGTTGGCGCTGTTGAGCATGTTCGCGGTGGTGTCGTTCACCGGCGCCGTGCGGTGGCGGGCGTTCCGCAAGGGCAAGCTGTGGGCGCGCGAGGCGTCGTTGCTGCACTCCGGCCGGATGCGTGACCTGCGCACCGCGACGCGCGCGTGGTGGTGGGCTCGATGGGAACGCAACCACGGCCATCACATGATCCTGATCATCGCGTCCGTGCTGGTGGTCGGCGCCGCGCTGGCTTCCGTGCTGCGCGTGCAGAACGTCCCGCTGGGGCCGTGGACGGTGTTCTCGGCTTTCGGCGTGTTCGTGCTCGGCCTGCTCGCCGTGTCGCTGCTGCGCGCCGTCTATCTGGCGGCGCGGCAACCGGAGTCCGGACGGCGGCTCGGGATCATCGCGGACATCGCGCAGTTCTGGCCGCGCGAAGCACACCCGATCGTGCCGCCCTGCTACGCGCTGAAGGTCGTGCCGGAGCTCGTCGCCCGCGTGCAGGACCACCTGCGCGACCCCGGCACCCGCGTCGTCCTCTGTGGACACTCCCAGGGGTCCCTGCTGGTCGCCGTCGCCGCCGCCCGGTTGCTGGAGGACCTGCCCGCGCACGACCGCGAACGGATCGGGCTGCTGACGGCCGGTTCGCAGCTGCAGTGGGCCTATCCGCGGGCGTTTCCCGCCGTGGTGCCGCACGCGTCGCTGGCCCGGCTGGCCGGCGGGCTGGACGGGCGCTGGCGCGCGCTGTGCCGGGGCACGGACCCGTTGGGCGGCGCGGTGACGACGTGGCGGCGGCAGGTGTTCGACGGCATGCTGCTCGGCGTCGGCTACCGGGAGGACGGCTCGGAGGGCGCGCTGGCACCGGCGTTGCGCGGGCCCACAGGGGCGTTGGTGCTGGGCGGCGACCACTGGCTGCCGGATCCGCAGCGGGGTCCGTTCCCCGGACGGCGGTGGCGCTCCGGGGTGTCTGCGCACTCGGACTACACGTCGGATCCGGAATGGGACCGGGCGGTGGCGATCGCGGCCGGGCTGTTGCAGGTCGACGCGCCGGAGTCGCCTTCGCTGCCGTTCGCGCGCAAGCCGGAAACTCGGTCGCGGGACGCGCTGGGCGGCTCTTAGGCTCCGGATCATGCACGTCCACAAGGTGACGAAGTACAACCCGGATCACTTCGGCAATCGCGGGTACTTCGGGCCTTTGGACAGCATGAGTGATCACGGACAGGTGGAAGCCGCCTACCTCGCGGCCGTCGAGGCGTTCGCCCGAGGACAGCGGCGTGACGGAGCTGACGATCCGCGAGCCCGGCGTCGGAGGAGGCGGGCTGGAGCCGGCCGTCGAGGGGTACGGGCTGATCGGGCTGTTCCCGCCCGACCTGACCGGCTACCACGACGGTGCGCGGATTCCGCTCGCCACCGGGGTCGCGCTGGTCAGGGCCATGTTGCGGGACAACGGAGCCTGGTGCCGGCTGGAGGTGGACGAGAGGTTCTTCGTCCACATCGGCTACGACCAGTACATGTACATCGGCAGCTCCGAGCCGTGCGATGACGCTGTTGCTCGGGTACGCGACCTTGGCCTGTTCCCCGTGATGGTCCCTCGCTCGCCGTGGGGCTTCCACGGCGTGGAACTGGAGGTCCCGCGCCCGGCCGACGACGCGTTCTGGGCGGAGGTGTCCGAGCTCGTGACCGCCTGCGGCACCGTGCTCCTGCAGGAACGGGCCTTCATCGGCCGCTCGCGCTGGCATCGTCTGCGGGCCTCCGACATCCCGGCCGTCCGCAGCGGGATCGCGCCGCGGGCGGCACTCACGGTCTGGCCGGAGCTGAACGAGGACGTCGTCGGGGAGCTTCGAACACTGGACGACAGGGACGTCGCCCTGCTCGTCTGGGAGGACCGGGACGGCGTGATCACCAGCCGCACCGCCGACGGCGAAGAGCGCCCCATGATCGCCGTCGAACTGACACAGGCGCGCGGCGCGATGGTGCTGACCCTCCACGAAGAAGACGAAGATCCTCCGCTGGCCGAAGCGGTACTTCCCGATGACGACGGTGTCGTTCGAGTGCGTTGGAGCGTGTGAACATGCTTGCTGGAGACCTGGTCCGGCTGCGGCCCGTCGAGCCGGAGGACGCCGACGCGTTCCACCGCTGGCACAACGACGAGGAAGTCATGCGGTGGCTGCAGAGCTACTACCACTCGTCGCTGGCGTCGGCACGCAAACGCTTCGCGGACCGTCAGGAGAACTCGTACGAGAAGGTCACCTTCTGCATCGAGACGCTGAAGGACGGCAAGCTCATCGGCGTCGTCGTGCTGCGGGACGCGGACCCGGTCAACGCGCGGGCCGAGGTCGACATCTACATCGGCGAGAAGGACCACTGGGGTGGCGGCTACGGCACGGATGCCCTGCGCACGGCGTGCCGGTACGGGTTCGACACCATGCGGCTGCACTCGATCGAGCTCGGTGTGGTGGAGGCGAACGCCCGCGCGATCCGGTCCTACGAGAAGGTCGGTTTCCAGGTCGACGGGCGGTACCGGCAGGCGTTCTTCCGCGACGGTGAATGGCACGACTGCCTGCTGATGTGCGTTCTCAAGGACGAGCTCAAGTGAGCGCAGGCGCGAGGTGACCGATCGCCTCGCGCAGGTGGTCTTCGACTGAGGTCGTCGGCACCACGACGAGTCCGGACGGGCGCACGTCCACCCACCGTTGCACCGCGAGGCGTGCGGCGGCGGACACCGCGGCCGCCAGAACCTCGGCGCCGACGGAGTCCTTGCCCAGCCGCTCGGCGATCACGGAGGCGATCGGCGGTTCCATGGACGCCACCGAGTCGAGGTAGGCCTCGCGCAACGCCGGTGTCGAGGTGATCAGCGCGAGGGCCTCGGTCGGCGGTTCGCGGTACTGCTCGGCGAACGCGGCGATGATCGACTCGACCAGAGGTTCGGAGGAAGGCCGCGAGCGCAGTGCGTCGGCGACCTGGAGTGCGCGCGAGGCCGTGATGCCGGCGACGATCGCGTGCTCGCGGCTGGCGAAGTAGTTGTTGTAGGTGCGCGGCGAGACGTTCGCCGCCTCGGCGATCTCGTCGACCCGCACGTCCTCCACGCCCTTCTCCAGGGCGAGGCGCAGTGCGGCGGCCGACAACGCCGCTCGGGTCTCGGTCTTCTTGCGCTCGCGCAGTCCCACGCCGATCACTGTAGAGACCGGTTGCAACACGATCACTACCGATTGACTTTCGATAGATCACTGCCGATACTCGATGCATGATTTCTGAACGTTGGGCGGTGATAGCGCTGCGGGTGTTCCTCGTGGCGTTGTTCGGGATCCTCGTCGTCCTGGAGACGTTGTCGATCCCCGGCTCGTACGCGTACATGGCGCAGCAGAACCCCGAAGAGGCCTACCTGAGGTGGCCTTCGACGATCGTGTCGGTGTTCTGGGTCGTGTGCGTGCAGGTGGTCATCGTCGCCACCTGGAAGCTGCTCACGTTGGTGCGCAAGGACCTGATCTTCACCGAGGCCGCGATCAAGTGGGTCAACGTGATGGTGTGGGCGATCGCGGCCGGGTGGGTCGTGCTCGTGGCGGTGTTCATCTGGGTCGGCTTCAACGCCGACGACCCCGGCGTGCTGGTGTTGTTCTTCCTGTTCACGTCGGCGGTGTCCGTGATCGGACTCGTGCTGGTCGTCATGCGAGCGCTGCTGCAACGCGCCACGACGCTGCGCGCCGACATGGAAGCGGTGATCTGATGGCCATCGTCGTGCGCATCGACGTCGAGCTGGCCAAGCGCAAGATGAGCGTCGGCGAGTTCGCGGAGAAGGTCGGGCTGACGCCTGCCAACGTCGCGGTGCTGAAGAACGGGCGCGCGAAAGCCGTGCGGTTCAGCACTCTGGAGGCCATGTGCCGGGTGCTGGAATGCCAGCCGGGCGATCTCCTCGAGTTCGTGGACGACGAGGAGTCCGCTTAGCCCAGCCGCTTCGCCAGTCGGTCGGCGGCCTCCAGCCGCCCCGACTCGGCGAGCAGTCCGACCGGCGCCAGCACGTAGTCGCGGTCGACGGTGATCTCGGCGGTCCGCAGCACGGGCCGCAGCACCGGGTCGCCGCGCAGTGCCTCGATGATCGGCGAGATGTCTTCCGTGTGCCGGAAAACGCCACCGGAGAGCACCAGCAGACCCGCGCCGTGCGGCCCGAGCTGACCGTCGACCTGCCTGAGATGCCTGCGCACAGCCAGAATCGCCGCGAACGACGCCAGCTTCACGTCGACGGCCGGGTCTTCCGCGAGCCAGTCGACGTTCTCGGCACGGTACTGCGCCTCCGCGGTCAGATCCTCGGTCGTCAGGCGTTCGGCGAGAGCTTCCTTGACCACGCCCGGCGCGGACCAGCGCATGCCGAGATCGCCTTCGACGGTGCGGCGGTCCGGCGGCAGCGCGACCGTCCTTTCCAGACCCTCGCTGTCCACGGTCGACACCGCCGAGTAGACGTCCGTGGTCGCGCCGCCGACGTCCACCACGAGCACGGCGCCTTCGCGGTCCTGTGCCGCGAGCCGGGAAACGCCTGCCAGCACGGCATCCGGCGTCACGGCCCGCACGAGCTGACGGAACCTCGGGCCGCGCGACAGTCCCTTGCCGCCGATCACGTGCTGGAGGAACGCCTCGCGGATCGCTCGACGGGCCGGTTCCGGGGCGAGCCGGCCGACGTCGGGCAGCACGTTCGGGCAGGCCACCACGGTGCGCTTCGCCAGCAGCTCCAACGCTTCCGGCTGCGCCTCGACGTTGCCCGCCAGCACGATCGGCACGGCCACACGGGCGAGCTTCGCGGCGTTGTGCAGCAGGACCGACCGGTCCCCGCCGTCCGTGCCGCCGACCAGCAGGATCAGGTCCGGGGTCGTGGCACGGAGTGCCTTCACGTCGACCGGGCCCGCGCTGACGTGCACGATCTTGGCGCCTGCGGAGAGAGCGACCCGATAGCCCGCCTCGGCGCTCACGACACGTTCCTGGCCGACGACCGCGAGCCGCAACCCGCCGCCGGCCGACGAGCACGCGAGGATCTCGCCGTCACCGACCTCGGAGCGCAGCACGTCGATGCCGCGCAGCACTTCCGGCGGCGTGGTCGGGTGCTGCCCGGTCCGGACCAGCTCGCCCTCGGGGGTGAGGAGCGCGGCCTTGGTCCAGGTGGAACCGACGTCGAGACACAGGATCACGGGGTTAGCTTGCCATCATGAAGCTCACGCCCAAGGTGATCCTCGAAGGCACGCGGCTGACCGGCAAGACGGACCTGGCCTTCGCCCTGAACGAGCACCCTCGTCTCGTCGGGCATCGCAGGTACCGCTACCACTCGCCGTTGATCTCGGCCGAGTGGAGCGGGTTCAGCAACGAACCGTGGGGCCGCGGGCTGATCGACTTCGCACCGGACGAGACCGCGCACGCGATCGAGACCTACGAGACGTGGGTGCGGATGTTCGAACTGCAGCGGTACTACTCGTGGATCGTCGACCGCTTTCATCTGTCCACGCTGGCGTACCAGGCACGGCAGGGTCGCGAGTTCGACTTCGGCTGGCTGGAGGAAAGGCTGAAGCCGCTCAACTTCGCGATCGTGCTGTGCACGCGGCCCGAGGACACGTTCGCGCAGGCGCGGGAGGAACGGCTGAAGATCAGCGCGAACCCGAAGCAGTACGTCGCGCTGGAGCCGTTCGTCGAGGAACAGCGGCAACTCCGCGAGCTCGCGGCGAAGTCGATCCTGCCCGTGCTGGAGCTGGACGTGACGCGGCAGGGCCCGGACGACGTGGCCGAGTGGCTCGACGAACGAGGCCTGCTGACCCTCTAGTCGTCCGCCTTCTCGTGCACGGTCTGCATGAACGACCCGAGCTGCGCGAGCTGGTCCGGCGTGAAGAGGTCGATCAGGTACTCGCGGACAGTGGTGACGTGACCGGGCGCGGCGGTGCGCAGCAGGTCCTTGCCCGCGTCGGTCAGCACGGCGAGGATGCCGCGCTCGTCGGACTCGTGCGGTTCACGCCGCACGAGTCCCGACTTCTCCAGCTTGCCGATCTGGTAGGTCAACGAGCTCTTCGACACCACCACCCTGCGCGCCAGTTCGGTCATGCGCATGCGGTTGCCCGGCTGTTCGGACAGCACGACCAGCACGTTGTACTGCGCGTGCGAGAGGCCCGCGTCGCGCTGCAACTGCTGTTCGATCTGCCTCTCGAGGAGGTGGTACGCCTGGACGAAGTGATGCCAGGCGCTGCCCTCCTCCTCGGAGAGCCACCGCGCGTTTCCCATGGTGGGCAGGTTAGTTGGTGACGAGCTACTTGCCGGCCTTGTCGCTCTGCTTGCCCAGCACCGAGTTGCGTCGGCTGTAGACGAAGTAGACGACGACGCCGAGCGCCATCCAGATGATGAACCGGATCCAGGTGAGCGCGGTCAGGTTCAACATCAGCCACAGGCAGGCGAGAATCGCGAGGATCGGCACCAGCGGCACGAGCGGCACGCGGAAGCCGCGCGACAGGTCCGGCCTCGTCTTGCGCAGCACCAGCACACCCCCGGAGACGAGGATGAACGCGAACAGCGTGCCGACGTTCACCATCTCTTCGAGCTTGCCCGCCGGGAAGAAGCCCGCCGCGACCGCGACCAGCACACCGATGATGATCGTGATGCGGACCGGCGTGCCGTGGTTGCCGGTCTTCGCGAGCTTGCGCGGCAACAGCCCGTCGCGCGACATCGCGAACAGCACCCGGCTCTGGCCGAGCATCAGCACCATGACGACGGTCGTCAGACCGGCGAGCGCACCGACCGAGATCACCGTCGCCGCCCAGTCGACCCCGTTCTGCGCGAACGCACTCGCCAACGTCGCGCGCGTACCGTCCGGCTGCGTCGCGAGTTCCGTGTACGGCACCATGCCGGTGATCACGAGCGTGACGGCGACGTAGAGCACGGTGACGATCGCGAGCGAGCCGAGAATGCCGCGCGGCACGGCCTTCTGCGGGTTCTTGGTCTCCTCCGCCGTGGTCGCCACGACGTCGAAACCGATGAACGCGAAGAACACGATCGAAGCCGCGGCCAGCATGCCGAGCACGCCGTAGGTGCTGCCCGAGTAGCCGGTGATCAACGAGAACAGCGACTGTTCGATGCCCGTGTGTGCGGCAGGCCCACCTTCGGCTGCCGGCGGGATGAACGGGGTGTAGTTCTCGGCCTTGATGTAGCTGATGCCGAGCACGATCACGAGCAGCACCACCGCGACCTTGATGGCCGTGATGACCGCGCTGACCCGCGAGCTCAGCTTCGTGCCGACGACCAGCAGAGCCGTGATCACCGCGACGAGGAGCACGGCGCCCCAGTCGAACTTGAAGCCGTCACCCACCTCGGTCTTCACGTCGAAGCCGAACAGCCCGAGCGTCGTCTGCAGGTAGGCCGACCAGCCCTTGGCGACCGCGGCCGAGCCGACCGCGAACTCCAGCACCAGGTCCCACCCGATGATCCACGCGGCGAACTCGCCGAACGTCGCGTAGGAGAACGTGTACGCGCTACCCGCGACCGGCACCGTCGAGGCGAACTCGGCGTAGCACAACGCGGCCAGCGCACAGGCGATCGCCGCCAGCACGAACGACAGCGAGACCGACGGCCCCGCGATGTTGCCCGCGGTGCTCGCGGTGAGCGTGAAGATGCCGGCACCGATGACGACCGCGACACCGAAGACCGTGAGGTCCCAGGCCGTCAGGTCCTTGCGGAGCTTGGTGCCCGGCTCGTCCGTGTCCGCGATCGACTGCTCGATCGACTTCGTGCGCCACAACCCGTTCCCCGGCACGGTGCATACCTCCTTGATGGATCCCCGATTCGGCCCACCCTAGAGGTATCCACGATCTGGGACCCCTATAGCTCGTTTCATATGGCAAGAGGGCCCTCTCGCGCTCACGTGGAGTGCGGGAGGGCCCTCTTGGAACAGGAATCAGGAGCTGGCGACCGTCGACCGGTCCAGGTCCGGCTCCAGGTAGATCAACCGGGCGTGCGGCAGCTTGGCCCGCACCCGCTGCTCGGCGTCGTTGATCGCCTGAGCCACCTCGTCCAGCTGCAGCCCGGGGTTGAGCGCGATCTTCGCCGCGACCAGCAGCTCCTCCGGACCGATGTACTGGGTCTTGATGTGGATGACGCGCTGCACCTTGCCGGCGGCCAGTTCGTCGATGATCACGTCGAGGTCCTTGTCCGACGCGCCCTCACCGATCAGCAGCGACTTCATCTCGATGATCAGGATGATCGCGATGATGCCCAGCAGCACACCGATCGCGACGGTGCCCAGCGCGTCGAACACCGGGTTGCCGGTGATCGTCGTGAGGCCGACACCGAGCAGGGCCAGCACCAGGCCGACCAGCGCGCCCAGGTCCTCCAGCAGCACGACCGGCAGTTCCGGCGTGCGGGAGTTGCGGATGAAGCCCCACCAGGTGGCGTCGCCCTTGATCTTCTTCGACTCGTTGATCGCCGTGATGAAGCTGTAGGTCTCCAGGCCGATCGCGACCACGAGGATGCCGACCGCGACGAGCGGGCTGGAAAGACCCTCCGGCGCCTGCAGCTTGTGGATGCCCTCGTACAGCGCGAAGACCGAGCCGAGCGTGAAGAGCATCAGCGCCACCACGAACGACCAGAAGTACCGGTCGCGGCCGTAGCCGAACGGGTGCAGCTTGGTCGCCCTGCGCTGCGCCGTCTTCTGGCCGAGCAGCAGCAGGCCCTGGTTCGACGTGTCGGCCACGGAGTGCACCGACTCGGCGAGCATCGACGACGAACCGGTGATCAGGAATCCGATGAACTTGGCCACCGCGATTCCTGCGTTTGCCACCAACGCCGCGACGATGGCCTTGGTTCCGCCCCCTGCTGACACGCCTGTCTCCTTGCTGAGAACCAGTCCGGTTTGTCCGGTCGTGAACCTTAGTCTGTTCCGGCCGTGGCGCGGAAAAGTTCAGCGGATTGAACACCATCCGGGCGCACGAGCACCGCGGGGTCCGACGCGGGCAGCCACACGGACTCGCCGCGCGCCAGCTTCAGCTCGTCGCCTCGGGCGTTGGAGAGCACCACCGCGCCCGCCGTGCAGATCATGATCTGCGGGCCGTCGTGGTTGATCCGCGTCTCGCCTGCCAGGTCCAACCTGGACAGTTCGAACTCCGGCGCGGGCGTGCGGTAGACGCGGACGCCGGGCTGGATCTCCTCGCCCAGCAGCACTTCCATGTCACCGCACGTGAAGTCGAGCACACGCAGCAGTTCGGGCACGTCGACGTGCTTGGGCGTGAGGCCGCAGCGCAGGACGTTGTCCGAGTTCGCGAGGATCTCGATGCCCGTTCCCCGCAGGTACGCGTGCAGGTTGCCGGCGGGCAGGTGGATCGCCTCGCCCGGCTGGAGCACGATGCGGTTCAGCAGCAACGCCGCGAGCACGCCCGCGTCGCCGGGGTAGGACTCGCCCAGCTCCAGGATCGTGCGGCACTCCAGGTCGAACTCGCCGTGCTCCTTCACGTGCAGCACGCACGCGTCGAGAACCTGGGGCAGCAACGTGCTCAACGACGTCTGCGGCAGCGTGATCAGCATCGTGAACAACGCGCGCAGGCCAGAGGAGTCCGGCTGTGCGACCAGCATCTCGGTGTACGGCGCGAGGGCGGGGGCGTCCAGCGTGCGCAGCAACGACACCGTTCGCGACGGCTCGCGGAAACCGGCCAGGGCGTGGAACTCGGTCAGCGCGCAGATCAGTTCCGGCTTCGCGGCCGGGTCCTTGTAGTTGCGGACCGGGGAGTCGAGCGGCACGAGACGCTTCTCCTCGGCCGCGAAGCCTTCCGCGGCCTGCGCGGCCGACGGGTGTGCCTGAAGGCTCAGCGCCTCGTCGGCGGCGAGCACCTTGAGCAGGAACGGGAGCCTGCTGCCCCACCGCTCGGCGACGCGCGTGCCGAGCTGGCCGTCCGGGTCGGACGCCAGCAGGCCGAGCAGCGAGCGCTCGGTGCCGTCCGCTCCGACCACGCGGGACGGGTCGCCGGGGTGGGCGCCCATCCACAGTTCGGCCTCGGGATGGGGTGCGGGCACCTCCTTCCCGAGCAGCTCGGCGATGGCCGTGCGTGAACCCCACGCGTACGGCCTTACCGCGTTGTGCAGCAGGTCCACTTCTAAGTCAGCTCCCAAATCAGTACGGGTTGCCGCCGAGAGTTCCGGCGGCGAGCCCGAGGTACAGCGCGGCCAGTTCGAAGCGGAGCGCGAGCAGTGCGGCGCTGACCGCGTCGCCTCCCGCCACCTCGACGGCCGGCTCCAGCACGTCCGCGCCCGGCAGGGCGTCCTCGGCGGCGTGCCGAACAGCATCGGCCACCGGGCCCTGGCGCACAGCCAGCAACAACACGCGCACGAGTCCGCTGCCCGGTTCGTCGTCCGGGTCGGCGAAGAGGTCCGCGCCAGAAGTTCCCTGCACCGCCCGGCGGTGCAGCACCGGACGGGTCAACGCCTGTGAATACCCGGCGACGTCGCACGCCACACCGGCGAACGCCGCCAGCACGCCCGCGCCGTGCATGCCGACCGACGTGGCGACCTCGTCGAGGCCCCACAGCAGCGGCGTGCGATCGGCGACGCGCAACGCGAGTGACTTCGCCGGATTCACGAACGACTCGTGCATCGGGTGGTCGCGCTCGGCCTCGCGGTCGAGCTCGTCCGCGATCAGTTCGACGTCGGCCTTGAGCAGGCCGAGCGAGTGCAGCACCAGCAGCCACGCGGCGAGCGCGCGCGGGAAGCTGAAGCCCGGCGGCACGTCGATGCGGGGCGGCAGCAGCACGGCCCGGCCGGCGGCGGCCGCGGCGATCGGACCGGAGTCCGGCGCCGTCAGCAACGTCCGGGCGCCCCTGCGGACAGCCCTGTCGATCGACTCGGCGAGCACCCGGTCACCGGGGTCCTCGGTGTGCGCGAGCACGACGTCGAGAGCGCCGACCCAGGGCGGCACCTCGTCGGCGAGCACGACCGGCACCGAGCAGCCGGGACCGAGCAACGCCATGACGACGTTGGCAACCGCGACCGAGTGGCCGGGCCGGGTGACGAGCACGACCGCGCGCGGGCGTTCGGAGAAGATCCGCTCCACCCCCGCCTCGGCCGCGGCCTCAGCGGTGGAACGGACCTGTGCCCCTGCCCGCGCGGCAGCGCGCAGCCAACCGCCCGTGTCGGCGTCGGCGAGGCGGCTCGGGTCGTCGAGCAGCGTGTCGTCGAGCACCTGATCACACAGCCGACGGCGGCTCGACCGCCTCGTCCAGCAGGAGCACCGGGATGCCGTCGCGAACCGGGAACGAACGACCACACGCGGTGCACGTGAGGAAGTCCGCCTCCGGATCGGAAGGCGTCCCGACCTGCAAGGGCGCGTGCTCGGGGCACGGGCAGGCGAGAATCTCCAGCAACTGCTCTTCAAGCTTGACGGCCACGGTGTTCTCCTCAGGCCCGCACGATCGCGAGGACCTCGTCGCTCAGTGCGGCGACGGCCTCGGGGGTGGCGGCTTCGACGTTCAGGCGCAGCAGCGGCTCGGTGTTCGAGGCCCGCAGGTTGAACCACGACCCGTCCGCCAGCTGCACGGTGAGACCGTCCAGCTCGTCGATCGTGACGCCGTCCTTGGGTCCGTACGCGTCCTTGATCGCGGCGATCCGCCCGGCCTGGTCGTTGACCGTCGAGTTGATCTCACCGGAGGCGGCGTAGCGGTTGTAGATCGACGTCAGCGTCGACAGTGGACCGTCCTGCTCGCCGAGCGCGGCCAGCACGTGCAGCGCGGCCAGCATGCCGGTGTCGGCACGCCAGAAGTCGCGGAAGTAGTAGTGCGCGGAGTGCTCGCCGCCGAAGATGGCGCCGGTCCTGGCCATCTCCTCCTTGATGAACGAGTGGCCGACGCGCGTGCGCACGGGCTTGCCACCGTGCTCGGTGACGATCTCCGGCACGGCGTGCGAGGTGATCAGGTTGTGGATGATCGTGCCGCCGGGGTCCTTGGCCAGCTCGCGCACGGCCACCAGCGCCGTGATCGCCGACGGGCTCACCGGGTCGCCGTTCTCGTCCACGACGAAGCACCGGTCCGCGTCGCCGTCGAACGCGACACCCGCGTCGGCGCCCTCGGCCTTGGTGCGGGCCTGAAGATCCACGATGTTCTTGGGGTCGAGCGGGTTCGCCTCGTGGTTCGGGAAGCTGCCGTCGAGCTCGAAGTACATGGGGACGACCTCGATGGGCAGGCCCTCGAAGACCTGCGGCACCGTGTAGCCGCCCATGCCGTTGCCCGCGTCCACGACGATCTTGAGCGGACGGATGGCCTTCAGGTCGACCAGGTCGTTGAGGTAGGCCGCGTAGTCGACGAGCATGTTGCGCTCCTCGAACGTGCCTTCGGTGACGCCCTCGGCGTCCGGGACCTGGTTCTCGGCGTCCTGGCGGATCTGCCCGAGACCGGTGTCCTGGCCGACCGGCGAGGCACCCGCGCGGCACATCTTGATGCCGTTGTACTGCGCCGGGTTGTGGCTCGCGGTGAACATGGCGCCGGGCAGGTTCAGCTTGCCGGACGCGAAGTAGAGCATGTCCGTGCTGGCCAGGCCGATGCTGATGACGTTCACGCCCTGCGCCTGCGCACCCTCGGCGAAGGCACGCGACAACCCGGGCGACGAGTCGCGCATGTCGTGGCCGATGACGATGGTCGGTCCACCGACCAGGCGCGCGAAGGCGGCGCCGAAGTCCCGGACCAAGCCGGCGTCCAGCTGCTCGCCGACCACCCCACGGATGTCGTACGCCTTGACGATGCCGGACAGGTCACGCACGCCGCACACTCCCGAAACTCGCTCTTGACGGCCACTGCCAGGGCAGCCTACCGGCGAGAAGATTAGTGATGCGTGTGGTCGTTCAGTCCTCGTGCGGATCAGGCAATACCCGCAGGTGACCACGCCTGTGAGAGCCCGCGGACACGTCGGGCAGCTTCGGGCTCACATCAGCACGCCCAGCCTCCCTCACCGCCTCGGCCAACGCCGTCAGGTCGTCCACAGTCGGCTCGGGCGCCGCGAACTCACCCTGGTGCCTCACGACCTCCCAACCCCGCGGCGCAGTGAGCCGCAAGGCGTGCTCCTCGCACAGGTCGTAGCTGTGCGGTTCGGAGTACGTGGCAAGCGGCCCGACGACCGCGGTGGAGTCCGCATAGGCGTAGGTGAGCGTGGCGACAGCCGGGTTAGCACACCCGGTTCGCGAGCACCGTCTCACGCTCCGCACGATCGGGGACGATAGCGCGTCCACGCGAGGCTGTGTGTGAGGCACGCTGTGTTTAGTCGTCAGGGGTAGGAACTAGGCTGCTGGGTTGTGGTGATGGCACGGGGTTCACAGCGGCAGAATTCGCCGCGCCGACGCAACCGCGACCGGCACGGCCGAGGCCTGCGCGGCCCGCTCTACCCGGCCACGCTCCCAGCGGCCCGCTCCCGGGCAGAACGCTTCGACGCCCTGGTCATAGAGGCACTGGAGCCCATCGAGGCCCGCTGGCGAACCGAACTCACCCAGCTCGACGTGGCCGTGGACGACGTCCCGGACGTCCAGGTGGAAGGCGAAGACGGCGTGGTCGAGGACGGCAACGTCCCCCTGGCCCGCCTGCTCCCCCCAGGCTCGGACAACCGCGCGCGGATCGTCCTGTACCGCCGGCCTCTCGAGGCACGGGCGAAGGACGGCGCCGACCTGTCCGACCTGGTGCACGACGTCCTGGTGGAGCAGGTGGCGAACTACCTGGGCCTGGACCCGGACGTGGTGGACGAGGGCTGAGACCCCTCTCACACACCGCTCGCACAGCCCGGCACACCCCGGGCACTCACAGGCGCGCAAGCCCCACCCACCCGCGATGCCGAAGGCGAGCCGTCTTTACCGTGCGGTCTGGGTGGGGTGGTTTCGTCACGAGTCGTGCCACAGCTCTCGCTGCACATGAGTAGGGGTGTCAACTCGACACGCTTTTCGTCGAGTTGACACCCCTACTCATGCGTGGCCCGCTCTTGGCTCGACTCGTGACGAAACCACCCCACCAACGCAACCATCTACGCAACGCAACTCCGCCCAACGCACCAGGCGTGCCATCAACCCACGCACGGCGTAGGCCCGGTTTTGGATCAGATTGGCGGGGTCTGGGGCGGAGCCCCAGGAAGCAGCCGCCACAGCCGCCCGCAACCCAACCACCTACGGACCAGGCGCACCCCGCCGCCGAGTAGGCACAGCGGTCAACAACGTGAACAACGCGGCAGCCGCCTGCCCCAACAACAAAAAGTCCCGCAAGGTAGAAGACATCTCCACCCGAACCTCAGCGGCAGAAGACGGCAACGGCACCCCGACCAAATGCCCCCAAGCCCGAACCACAGGCACCTGCTGCCCATCCACGAAGACCCGCCACCCAGGCTCGTCCTCCGCAGCCAGAACGAGCACCCGCCCCTCCCCACCAGGCGAAACCCGAACCGCGACCTCCGGCAACGACAGATTCACCGGCACCACCCCAGAGGCAGCCAGCTCCTCAGGCGGCTCCCCACCGGTCCGAGCCCGCCGAGCCAGATCAGGCGCCAGCAACACCCCGGTGTCGGCAGCGAACCGCAACCGCAGCACAGGCCGCCCATCAGAAGCGACAGGCGCCACCGACACCAACTCGCCGGCAGCAGCCCGAACCCGAGCGGCCACCTCCTCGGATGGCAACACCACAAAGGCCACCCCAGAAGCCGCAGCCTGAGCCAAGGCGGTCTTGACGGCAGGCGCAGCCCCGTCCAACAGAGACGAGTTCCACCGCCGCAACCGAGCAGGCGACGACACGGTGGGCACCAGATCGTCATCCCCAAAGGCAGGCATCCGCCCAGCAACCTGACGAACCGGCGACCCCAGAACCAGCACCGACCGCCCAGACCGCTCCAACTCGGCAGTCAAGGACGGACTCAAAGCAACACCACCGTCAGCCTTCAGCGGCCCAGACCGGAGATCCAGCAACCCGGCCACTCCCAAGCTGACCAACGTCACCACACCGACGACGTACACAGCCCGCCGCACCCGAACCTGCCCGGCAACGCCGGGTGCCACCCCACGCTGGCACCCGGCAAGCACCACACAAACGAGCCCCCAGGCCAGCAGAACCAACGGTGTCCCAGGCCATGCCCCGACAGCAGCCACCGCGGCAAGAGCCCCGATGGCCAGCACGATCACCAACAGCCCGGGCAACATCGAAGCGTTGGGCCGCAACACCGCGGCAGCGAACGCGGCGGCCACGAAGACCGAACAGACGACGAGGTTCGGCGGCGGCGATGAGAACGCGGCGCCAAGACCGTTGAGAACCATCTCCGGGTGCTGCAACAAGACGGCAGGCCACGGCAGAAGCAACCCCATCGGCAGAAGCACGATCATGAACAGCGCCGCGATCCGGCGCGCACCGCCGGTGACCGCGATGAAGCCGGCCAGAGCGCCTACGATGATCACGACGTGGGTCAGGGGCGAGAACGCGCCCAGCACGGCGACGCCGATCGCGGTGCCGGAAGCCATGGGCAGCCAGGCGTGCGTGGACGACGCGCGCAACACCGCGTACACGCCGGCGAAGACCACGGGCGTCACGACGTGCACGACGATGACGTCCAGGCGGCCTTCCGCGACCGCGGTCGTCGCGACCGGCAGCAGGCCGTAGAAGGCGGCCACCACCGCGCGCACGGAACGTCGTACGCGCATGCCGCGTGACGCGATGTAGGCGGACAACGCGGCGAGGGGGATGTCGCCGAGCAACAGCAGTGCGACGGCGAACGAAGGCCCGCCGGGGATCAGGCCCAGGATGGCCAACGCCGCGGGAGCAGGCGCCGCGGTGCCGCCGAAGACCGGGTGCCACGACGACAGGTAGGTCGACCAGACCGAACCCGCCGAGCCGACCGGGAGCAGCCGGCCGCCCGCAAGGTTCAGGCCCAGCCGGGACCAGTTCGCGATCACGGCGACGGCCGAGAGTCCCAGCAGGAGCAGAACCGGGGGCGCGAGCAGAAGTGAGCGCAGCATCCGCGACTGGTCGACCTCGACGAAGACCATGCCGGGAGCGCCGCGCGGGCCGGGCGACGGACGGGGGCGCGGTGCCGGGCGCAGGGCACCGGGCAGGGCGGCGTCGACGGGAACGACCACAGGTGGGCGGCGCAGGCCGGCGACGCGCGGACGGCCTCGGGAGGCGCCGGCGGGCAACGCCGACGGGCCGACGGGGCGAGAGTCCACTTCGGATGGTTCGAGCCACGTCGAACCTGCATCGGTTGCGGGCAAACGACCCAGCGCGGCGTCCGCCTCGACCCGGCGGCGGATCAGGAAGGTGGCGCCGGCGCGGATCGCGTTGCGCAGCCGGGTGAGTCTGCTGGTGAAGAGGCCGCGCAC
Organism: Lentzea waywayandensis; assembly: GCF_900115955.1. Lineage (GTDB taxonomy): Bacteria > Actinomycetota > Actinomycetes > Mycobacteriales > Pseudonocardiaceae > Lentzea > Lentzea waywayandensis. The sequence continues at coordinate 324,116 of NZ_FOYL01000003.1, read as the reverse complement.
GACGGCGGAACCACGACGGGCGCGGCGGCCTTCGAACAGACGGCCTCTGGTCAGGAGGTAGCGGGCCGCGCCGACTTCGGCGTGTGCGTCCGCGAAACGCCGGAGGAGCAGGAAGCCCAGGGCGCGCAGCAACGACAGGAACAGCAGCCGCGGAACTCCGACGAGAAACGAGAAACTTGAAATATTAACCAAAAATGTACGCATGCCGTGCGCGCGGTCGACGCCACGAAATGACGGGCCCGGCCGCGCCATGGCCGCGTCCAAACGACGTGAGCCTTTAGTTGCGGCGCGTGCATGTCGCATGCGTGCGACCGGTACGCACAGGACCAAATGACCCGCGCGATTAGCGCGCCAGCCGAAGTCGAGATCGTCGCGCAGCAGCGGCATCGCTTCGTCGTAACCGCCGAGCGCGTGCCAGACCTCACGTCTGATCAACGATCCCGCGGACGAGACGGCGAGAACCTCGGTGCTCTGCTGAAACGACGCGGAATGTTCGGCCGAGGACAGGCCCGTCTGTCGATGTCCTGAAGAATCAGTCGACAAACCGGCCTCGACGACCAGCCGAGAATCCACCCAATCGAGGCACAACGGGCCCAGCACGGCAGCCGACGGCGACATCTCGGCCGCGGTCAGCAACGAGGCCAGGCAGTCGGGTTCGGGCGCGCTGTCGTCGTGCAGCAACCACAGCCACTTGCCGGGGTCACCCCACCGTTCGACAGCGTGCTCGACCGCGATCCGCACGGCGGTGCCGTAGCCCGTACCACGCGGCGCGGTCAGCACGCCGTCCAGCAGATCTCCCGCCTCCGCCAGCACCTTCGCTGTCCGGTCGGTTGATCCGGTGTCGACCGCGATCACGTGCCGAGGGCGAATTCGCTGACGCCGCAACGCGGACAACGCCGTGCTGAGCCACTGGTCTCCGTCATGGCAGACCAGGACGCACAGCACCGGCGCTGTCCGGAGCCTCGGCTGAGGACTTGTCACGTCCCCAAGTTAGGGCACGAAGATCACGCTTCTAGACGGCTCGCTTCTTCAGCTTGCGGCGTTCTCGTTCACTGAGACCACCCCAGATGCCGAAGCGTTCGTCGTGCTGGAGTGCGTACTCAAGGCACTCCGAACGCACCTCGCAGCCCAGGCAGATGCGCTTGGCCTCCCGAGTCGACCCTCCCTTTTCGGGGAAGAACGCCTCAGGATCGGTCTGTGCGCAGAGCGCGCGCTCCTGCCAGTCCTGCTCGTCGGCAGGGTCGAACAGGTACGACAGCTCGCCCTGCACGACCGGCTGCGTGACGTGATCTTCTTCGAGCTCTTCGAATTCCTGCATTTCGTCCGCCTCCTCGCCTTCCGCTCTCCCCGGTTGGCGGACGCCAGACGCCGTTCCCACAACGACGAATGACACCGATGTGATTACACCTGCGTCACAGCGGGCGGTCAAGCGGAGTCCACACGTCGGGGGATATTCGCGCGGATGGCCGCAAAAACCTTGACTGGCAGCACAGACAGTGATTCAGGTGTTGCAACGTGTCCCCGAACGGCCCATGACACCAGCCGACACGCCACACTGGAGGGGTGAAGCGATCAGCGGTTCGCCCCAGTCCACTGTTCCTCGGCCTGCTCGCGGCGGCTGCCGCTGGAGCCGCCCTCACCCTGCTCGAAGGTGACGTCGCCATCATCTCGGGCACCATCCTCTTCGTACTCGCCGGGTGGGCGGTCACGCTGTGCCTGCACGAGTTCGGGCACGCCGCCGTCGCATACAAGGGTGGCGATTTTTCCGTACGTGACAAGGGTTATCTGACCCTTGACATCCGCCGTTACACCGACCCGGTGCTCAGCATCGTGCTGCCGCTCGTGCTGCTGGTCATGGGCGGAATCCCCCTTCCGGGTGGTGCTGTGTGGATCAACCACCACGCGCTCCGCTCGAAGAAGATCGAGTCGTTGGTCTCACTCGCGGGACCGATTTCGAACCTCGTGATCGGCGTTCTGCTCGCGCTGGTCGTCGCGATCTTCTCGCCGCCCACCGCGCTCGCCGCCGCGATTTCGTACCTTGCTTTGTTGCAGGTGTTCGCGTTCGTGCTCAACATCCTGCCGATTCCCGGCTTGGACGGCTGGGGTGCTTTGGAACCGTTCCTTCCCTACGAGGCGCAGCGGTTCGGCGCGAAGGCCCGGCCGTGGGCTCCGCTGGTCCTGTTCGCCGTCCTGATCGGCTTCTCCGAGGTCAGCCGGCTCTTCTTCCAGCTGTCGTCCTGGCTGTTCGAGCTCATCGGCGGCGACCCGTTCATCGCGTACATCGGCGCCGAGACGTTCGCGTTCTGGCGCTCCCTGTAGGCCACTCACCGCGCTGTGGAAGCATGGGCGGGCGTGAAGGTCGTAGCACTGGTCGGCGGGGTCGGCGGCGCGAGGTTCCTGCAAGGACTCAAAGCCCTCGGGGCGGACGTGACCGCGGTGGTGAACACCGGCGATGACGTGTGGATGCACGGGCTGCGCATCACTCCTGACCTCGACACCTGCATGTACACGCTGGGCGGCGGAATCGACACCGAACGCGGCTGGGGCCGTGCGGACGAGTCGTGGACCGTCAAGGAGGAGCTCGCCGCCTACGGCGCCGAGCCGACGTGGTTCGGCCTGGGCGACCGCGACATCGCGACGCACCTCGTTCGCACCCGCATGCTCCGCGCCGGCTATCCGTTGTCGGCCGTGGCGGAGGCGCTGTGCGACCGGTGGAAGCCGGGCGTGAAGCTGCTGCCGATGTCGGACGACCGCGTGGAGACCCACGTCGTCGTGGAGCTGGACGGCGAGACGAAGGCCATCCACTTCCAGGAGTGGTGGGTCAAGCACCGGGCCGCCGTGCCCGCCAAGTCGTTCGCGTTCGTCGGCGCCGAGACCGCCACCGCGGGGCCCGGCGTGCTGGACGCGATCAACGAGGCCGACGCGGTGATCCTGGCCCCGTCCAACCCCGTGGTGAGCATCGGCACGATCCTCAACGTGCCCGGTGTCCGCGACGCGTTGCGCAAGACCGAGGCCGGGGTCGTGGGCCTGTCGCCGATCATCGGCGGGAAACCGTTGCGGGGCATGGCCGACGCTTGTTTGGACGCGATCGGTGTGGAGACCTCGGCCGAGGCGGTCGGGCGGCACTACGGCTCCCGGAAGTGCTCCGACGGCATTCTGGACGCGTGGCTGGTGCACACCGGCGACCGCGCCGACGTGCCCGGTGTCGCGGTGCGCGCGGTCCCGCTGCTGATGTCCGATGTGGACGCGACGGCGCAGATGGCCCGCGTCGCGCTGGATCTGGCCGGAGTCGACGTTGACTGATCACGCCGCGGCGGCACTGGAGCTGCTGCCGGTTCCGGGCCTGCCGGAATTTCGCCCCGGCGACGACCTGGCGGGCGCGATCGCGAAGGCCGCGCCGTGGCTGCGCGACGGCGACGTGCTGGTCGTCACGTCCAAGATCCTGTCCAAAGTAGAGGGACGGCTCGTGCGCGTGCCGGCCGATCCCGAGGAACGGGACAGGATCCGGCGCGAGCACGTCGACGCGGAGTCGGTGCGGGTGCTCGCCCGCAAGATGCGCACGCTGATCACCGAGAACAAGCTCGGCATCGTGCAGGCCGCGTCCGGCGTCGACGCCTCGAACGTGGCGGGCGACGAGATCGCGTTGCTCCCGGTCGACCCGGATGGCTCCGCTGCTTCCCTGCGTAGCGCTCTCAAAGACCTGCTGGGCGTGGAGATCGCCGTGGTGATCACCGACACGATGGGCCGCGCGTGGCGAATGGGCCAGACCGACGCCGCGATCGGCGCGTCCGGCATCCGCGTGCTGCACGACTACGCGGGCGCGGTGGACGAGCACGGCAACGAACTCGCGGTGACGATGGTCGCGATCGCCGACGAGATCGCCGCGGCCGCCGACCTGGTGAAGGGCAAGCTCGGCTCGGTGCCGGTGGCGGTGTTGCGCGGGTTCGAGGTGGTGGACGACGGTTCCACGGCCCGCGACCTGAACCGGCCGGTCGAGGAGGACCTGTTCAGCCTCGGCACGGAGGAGGCGCTGGCCCAGGGCCGCGCTCAGGCCGTGCTGATGCGGAGGTCCGTGCGGTTCTACTCGGACGAGCCCGTTGATCTCGCCGTGGTGCGCAGGGCCGTCGGCGCGGCGCTGACCGCGCCCGCTCCGCACCACACGAAGCCGCTGCGGTTCGTGCTGGTGCGGGAGAAGCGCTTGGAGCTGCTCCAAGCCATGCGCGAGCAGTGGGAATCCGATCTGCGCGCTGACGGCTTCACTCCCGAACAGATCGCGCGCCGGGTCCGTCGTGGCGACCTGCTCGTGGAGGCGCCGGAGATCGTCGTGCCGTTCCTCGTCCGCGACGGCTCGCACGCCTACCCCGACGACCGCCGCGCCGACGCCGAGAAGACGATGTTCACGGTCGCCGGCGGCGCCGCCGTGCAGGGCCTGCTGGTGGCATTGGCCGCCGAGGGTCTCGGCTCGTGCTGGGTGTCGTCGACGATCTTCTGCGCGGACCTCGTGCGTTCGGTGCTGGGTGTCCCTGACGACTGGGAGCCGCTGGGCGCCGTCGCGATCGGACATCCGACCGAGCCGCTGACACCGCGCGAGCCCCTGGAAGGACTGATCGAGCTTTGACACTGCACGCCGACGCCGTCTCGACGCTGAGCCGGTTCGCGGGACAGGACGCCCTGCGCGAGGCCTACCTGGGCTTCCTGGCGGCCCGCGAGGACGCCTGCCGGCGATCTTGCGAACCAGGGCACATCACGGCCTCAGCGTTGGTCCTGGACGCCACCGCGACCCACGCCTTGCTGACGCTGCACCCGCGCGTGGGCCGCTGGCTCCAGCTGGGCGGCCACTGCGAGCCGGAAGACGACACGCTGGCCGGTGCCGCTCTGCGCGAGGCCACCGAGGAGTCCGGCATGCGCGGCCTGCGCATCGAGCCGACGCCGATCCACCTCGACGTGCACCCGATCACGTGCTCGCTCGGCAAGCCGACGCGGCACTTCGACGTCCGGTTCCTGGTGCGCGCCCCCGTCGACGCGCAGCCGGTGCGGTCGGCCGAGTCGGTGGACCTCCAGTGGTGGCCGCTGGACTCGTTGCCGGACAACGTGGACGACCTGCACCCGTTGATCGAGAGCGCTCTCGCGCGCCTGCGTTAGAACTTGCGGTAGTCGCGCGGCGAGAACCTCGGTGCTCGCCGCGGCCGCCGCAGACCCGCCGCCTCCAGGTACATGACCGCGCGGTGGCGTTGCGGCTTGTAGGGCTCCAGCAGCTCCATCATGCCGTCGTCGTCGCCCGGCGTACCGGTCAAAGCCCACGTGACGTTCTTGGCGACGTGGTAGTCGCCGACGCTCACGGCGTCCGGATCACCCCAGGACCGTTGCGCGACCTCGGCCGACGTCCAGACGCCGATGCCGGGCACCTTCTCGAGCAACTCGCGGCTGCGCATCTCCGCGGCCTTCTCCAGCCGGTGCGCGACCTGGGCGGCGTTGATCAGCGTCCTTCTGCGCGCCCCGTCGAGCCCGCACTGGTGCCACTCCCAGTCCTGCAGGCCCAGCAGCCGTTGCGGCGTCGGCGGAACCTTCAGCGGCTTCGGTCCGGGAGCGCTCTCACCGAACCGCCGCCCCAGCTCACGCCACGTGCGGAAGGCCTCCATGCCGGTGACCTTCTGCTCCAGGATCGAGGCGAACAACAGGTCCCAGACCCGGTTCGTGGCTCCGAGCCGCAACCCGGGTCTTTGCCTGCGCGACTCGGCGATGATCGGGTGGTGCGCGACGAACTCGTCCACCGTGTCGTCGGCGCCGAGCAGGGCGGGCAGGCCGTCCAACAGCCACTGCCCGCCCTCGCCCCACGCTTCCGCGAGCACCTCACCACCGGCACGTCTGATGTGCACCGTGCCGGCTCCACACGGCGTGTTCGCCGCGAACCAGACACCGCCCTCCGCACTGAAGGACGGATCGCCGGGCCCGCGGCGCAACCCTCCGAGCACCGCGCCCAGATCGAGTGGGAACGGTGGAGTCCAGGCTCTGCTAGGCATCCGTCGAGAAGCGCACGCCGGCCTCGGGCAGAACCACACCCGGCCACACCCGCGCTCCGCCGATCAACTCACACCGCGCGCCGATCACCGCGGAGTCGCCCACGACGGCGTCCCGCAGCACCGCACCGGCCTGCACGAGCGCACCGGCACCCACGATCGAACGCTCGACCACGGCGTTCTCACCTACAACGGCACCGTCGAACAGAATCGCGCCATCGAGCACAGCGCCGTCCGCAACCGTGCAGTTCGCACCGACCGCGGACCCACCCTTGAGCGTGGCGCCTTCGTGCACGCTCGTGCCCTCAAGCACCAGATAGTCGCCAGGCTGCGCAACGGCCGCCGACGGCGCAATACCGCGCACGAGGTCTGCGGACCCCTGCACGAACGCCTCAGGCTTGCCGAGGTCCAGCCAGTACGTGGCGTCCACGTGCCCCTGCAACCTCCGCCCCGCTTCGAGCAGCCCGGGGAACGTCTCGCGCTCCACCGACACCGGCCGCCCAGCGGGAATCGCGTCGATCACCTCGCGCCGGAACACGTAACAACCAGCGTTGATCTGGTCCGTAGGCGGGTTCTCGGTCTTCTCCAGGAACGCCTGAACGCGCCCCTCGTCGTCCGTCGGCACACACCCGAACGCCCGCGGGTCCGCCACCTTCACCAGGTGCAACGTCACATCCGCCTCGTGCTTGCGGTGCGTGTCGACGATCCCCGACAGGTCGACCCCCGACAGGATGTCGCCGTTGAAGACCATCACGTCGGGCTCACGCAGCTTGTCCGCCACGTTGCGAATCGCCCCCGCCGTGTCCAGCGGCACCTCTTCCACCACGTACTCGAGCTCCAGCCCGAGCCTCGATCCGTCCCCGAAGTACTCCTCGAACACCTCGGCCTTGTAGGAGGTCCCCAACACCACGTGCGTGATGCCGACCTCCTTGATCCGAGACAGGAGGTGTGTCAAAAATGGCACCCCTGCGGTCGGCAACATGGGTTTGGGGGCGGACAGGGTCAACGGGCGAAGTCGAGTGCCCTTGCCCCCGACCAGCACCACAGCTTCGACGCCGTGCACCTTTTTCCTCCTCCGCGTTACAGCGAGCCGTTCGACGGAATACTCTGACACGAAGCAGATCGTCATACGGGATCTGGTCCCGGCAAGGAGCTAAATCCGACATGGACCCCCGCGACCGGGCCGACGCCATGCTCGCCCGCGCCCGCGCACGTGGGCGGAACATCGTGACGCCGGACAACATGACGTCCCCGATGGACTCCTCGGACACGCAACAAATCCCTCGCTCGCTGGTCAACGCCATGGACCCGCGCCGAGACCCGGACTCGACCATGATCCTGCAGCCCGCGCAGATGGGCCAGCAACACCACCAGCAGCGCCCCCAGCACCACGCGCCGGCCCAGCCCATGCCAACGCAACCGATGCACGCCCAGTCGCATCAGGGCCAGTCGATGCCGGCGCCGCAAGCCCCAGCAGATGACGCGGAGATCACTCAGGTCGTGCAGCCGGGCCTCATCCCGACCGTCTCGAACCACCAGCAGGCCCGCAACTCCCTGACCCAACGCCTGAGCGGCGACATGTGAGCACCCCCGGCGGCAGCGCCGGGCAAGCTGACGCAGGGGTCCCCTGCGGATTTCGGTCCCCCGCGACCCAACTTAGCGAGCGGGTCTGACAGTCCCGGCTACCCGCGCGCCACGGCACGCAGAGGGCACGCTCGCGCAGGGGTCACCTTGGATTTGGCATCCCCCGCGACCCAACGTACAGAGCAGGTCTGACACTCCCGCGAAGCCGAAGACGAGCAGTCCGAGCGCACGGTCACGGCAAGCCCCAGCCCACAAGCGACGCCGAAGGCGAGCCGTCCTTACTGTGCGGTCTGGGTGGGGTGGTTTCGTCACGAGTCGTGCCATAGCTCTTGCTGCACATGAGTAGGGGTGTCAACTCGACACGCTTTTCGTCGAGTTGACACCCCTACTCATGTGTGGCCCGCTCTTGGTACGGCTCGTGACGAAACCACCCCACCAACGCAACCACCAAAGCAACGCGCCTCCGCCCAACGCAACAGGCGTGCCATCAACCCACGCACGGCGTAGGCCCCCGGTTTTGGATCAGATTGGCGGGGTCTGGGGCGGAGCCCCAGGAATCAACGCAACGTCACGCCCGCAACCCAACCACCTACGAACTCGCAACCCAGGCGCACCCCGCCGTCAACCGGCCTTCCGAGTAAAAGCCCAAACCCGCAAAGCCAACCCAGCCTTCAACACCGCCCGAAACGGCGCCCAAAGCACCCCGGCATGCCGATCAGCCAGGTACCGATAAGCACTCCGATGATGCTCCCGCAACATCCGACCCGAAGACCGAGCAGTCGAGTGCCCTCCGATGTGCACGACCTCGGCGTCGGGAACGTAGACGTTCACCCACCCAGCCGCACCAACACGTTCCCCAAGGTCAACGTCCTCGAAGTACATGAAGTACCGCTCATCGAACCCGCTGACGGAGTCGAAAGCCTCACGCCGCATCAAAAAACAGGACCCGGACAACCACCCGGCAGTCCGCTCGACAGGTTCCATCTCCTGCCGATAAGCACGAGTCCAGGGATTGGACTTCCACACAGCCCCGAAAACGGCATGCCCAACCCCACGCCCAAGCGAGGGCAACAGCCGGGCAGACGGGTAGACCTCACCAGAGGGTTCCCGGATCAACGGCCCGAACATCCCACCCCGAGGCCACCGCTCAGCAGCAGAGATCAACGCATCCACGCTGCCGGGAGCGAACTCGATGTCAGGATTGGAAATCAACACCCACCCCACATCGGGTCCAAGCGCGGCAACCCCGCGATTGGCCCCGCCGCCATACCCGAGGTTTCCCCCGGTGGGCAGAAATGTCACATGATCCCGAGAGGCGGCAACCTCCTCGGGAACCCCGTCGGTGGACCCGTTGTCGGCCAGGATCACCTGCACCGGACGGGAAGTAGCCTTCGAAAGGGTGTCCACAAAGGGAGCCAGCGTCTCGCCCGGCGAGTACGTGACCGTCACGACACCAAGTCCGTCGCCGTAGTTCACGCGCGCCACCCTAGCGCCGCCCGGTCAGCCACCGACGCCCCCACCGAGCGTCAGCGCCGGCGCCGCACCAACGCCGCCCGCTCGTAAGCCAGCCGGTGACGATCGGCACTGACCGCCCACGAGAAGTCCTTGGCCCGCTGCTGGCCGGAAGCCGCGAGCGAAGCCCGGCGAGCCGGGTCGTCCAACAGGTCGGCAACTGCGGCGGCGATGTCCCCCGCGCCGACGCCGCAGTAGGCAACGGCCTCGCCGCCCACCTCCGGCAGCGACAACCGGCGGGTGGTCAGCACGCACGCACCGCAAGCCATGGCCTCCAGCACCGGCAGCCCGAAGCCCTCACCCAAAGACGGGTAGGCCACCAGCTCGGCACCGCCCAGGAAGCCGGCGAGCTGTTCGAACGGCAGGTAGCCGGCCCGGATCACGCGGATGCGGTGCGGAACGGAGTCCAGCGCCCGTTCGACCTGGCTGTCCCAGCCGGGCTGGCCCGCCAGCACCAGGGCCGGCGGTTCGGCTCGGCCCACCATCGCCTGGGCGAAGCCGCGGATCAGGGCCGGGACGTTCTTGCGCGGCTCCAAGGCTCCCAGGAACGCCACGTACGGCGTGTCGCCCAACGACAGCGCCTTGCGGACTGCCAGGACCTCGTCCGGTGACGGTGGGTGGAAGCGTTCGGTGTCGACGCCGTGCTGGGCGATGTGCAGGACTCGGCGGTCGGCGCCGGCCACGCGGACCAGTTCGTCCGCCGTCGCCTGGGACGGGACCACGCACAGGTCCGCGCGTCGCAACGAGGCGCGGGTCCAGGCGCGGAAGAAGCGGGCCTTCACCGAGGAGTGCAGTACGGGGTCGGTGAAGAACGTGGCGTCGTGCAGCGTCACGACCGAGGCGGCCTTGCCGGCCAACGGAAGCGTGTAGTGCGGTGAGTGCACCACGTCGACGCCCAGGGTCCGGATCAGGCGGGGCAGCGTCGTCTGTTCCCAGGCCAGGCGGGCCGTCCTGGTAGCGACGGCGTCAGCGGCCCGGACGATCCTGGCGTTCGGCGCGATCTTCGTGAACAGGTCCTCGTCGCGTGGCTGGCACACGACGGAGAGTCTGGCTCCGTCCGCGTCCAGTGCCGCGACGAGCGAATCCACGTAACGGCCGACGCCGCCCCGGTCTGCGGGGATCGCGGTGGCGTCGATCAACACGCTGGGTTCGACGGTGGGCACGATCAGCTAGCGTAATGTCATTTGCTAATGCGTTTAACGGGAATGCACTAATCCGGTCGTTAAGCGTGTGTGTCCCAGACACCCTGTGCCGTCTTTCCCCAGGTGAACTCACTCGCTCGGGTGATTCCGGCCTCGACGGTGTGACGAGGATCAGCCAGCACGGCCCGCAGACCTTCCGTCAACGAGGCCAGATCGCCGCGCCGCACGATGGTTCCGGCGCCTCCCGCGACCTCCACCAGAGCCGGGTCGTCGGAGTGCACGACGGGGACGCCGGCGGCCATCGCCTCCAGCACCGGCAAGCCGAACCCCTCGGCCAGGCTGGGTGCGGCGAGCACGGTGGCACCGGCCAGCACCGAGGCGAGCCGCTGGTCGGAAACCTTGCCCAGCAACGTCACGTGCGGCGCGCGCAGGTCGACGTCACCCCAGCCCTGCTGGCCGATCACGACCAACGGCACCCGCAGCCGTTCGGTCGCGCGCACCAGCATCCCGAAGCCCTTGCGCGGCTCCACGGTGCCGATGGCGAGCACGTACGACGAGGGCAGGTCGTCGGCAGGCGGGGCAACCAGTCGCGTCACGCCGTTGGGCACCACGTGCACAGGAACCTCAACGCGCACGCACGCTGCCAACTGAGACGCAACGGCGTGCGTCGGCACGACCAGAGCGCGTGCCTCACGAGCCGCACGCGCGATCACCTTGCGGTGCCAGGCGACCCCGCGCGGAGTCAACGTCTCAGGATGCGTCCACGGCACGACGTCGTGCACGGTGACGACCGCGCCCGGCAGCGGGGCGAGCGGCGTCGGGGCGTGCACGTGCGGGCCGAGCTTCGGTGGAAGACCGCGTTCCCACAACGCCACCAGCGCCCGGCGCGGCACCCTGATCACGCGGTCGGCGCGGGACGTCGCCGCGGTCACCACGGACCAGCCGTCAGGAACTCTCTCCCCCAACGCCTTGAGCAGCTCCGCCGTGTAGCGGCCGGTTCCGCCGGGGACCGGGGCGTTGAGTTGCTCGGTCAGCACTACTAGCTCGGGCACGTCGCGTACCGTCTCACGCCGTGTCGGCAGTCAGCACCGTGGTGGTCGTGACGTGGCGGGGCCGTGACCACATCACGGCGTGCCTGGACGCGCTCGCGGCCCAGAAGAGTCCACATAGGACGATCATCGTGGACAACGCCTCCGACGACGGCACAGCCGAGCTGATCAGCGGACATGAGGTCGTGCGGCTGCCGCGCAACCGTGGTTACGCGGGCGGGCTCGCCGCCGTTCTCGACATGGTCGACACCCAGTTCGTCGCGTGGCTCAACGACGACGCGGCGCCGGAGCCGTCGTGGCTCGCCGAGCTGGAGAGCGCTCTCAACGGCGAACCCGGAGCAGCGGCCGCCACCTCGTCGATCTTGCTCACGGACGGCTCGACGCAGTCCGTCGGCGTGGCGCTGACCGCGGACGGCCACGGCAGGGACGTCGTGCTCGCCGGACGCGAGGTGTTCGGGTTCTGCGGTGGCGCGGCGCTGATCAGGACCGATGAGCTCAGGGCCGTGGGCGGCGTGCCGGCGAGCTTCTTCTGCTACTACGAGGACACCGACACGGCCTGGCGGCTGCGGCTGGCCGGGCACCGGGTGATCTCGGTCGGACCGGCCAGGGTCAGGCACAGGCACGGCGCCAGCACGCGCCCCGGTTCGACGCTCTTCCACCGCTGGAACGAGCGCAACCGCCTGCTGATGCTGCTGCGGTGCGCGCCCGCCTCGGTCGCGCTCACCCAGCTCGCCCGGTTCCTCGCGATCACCGCGATGCTGCCGTTCCGCAAGAACGTCCCGGACGCGGCCAACTTCCGGCTCGGGCTCCGCGCGCAGGTCCTGACCGAGGTGCTGCTCAGGCTTCCCGCCACGCTCGTCCAGCGCCTCAGGGTCAGGACCAAGATCTCCCGCAGAAGCGTCTGGCAGGACTGGGCCGGCCGCTGATGTCCCGCGGCGATGGAACCTCCTGCCGCCCACAGGCGTCCCCCGTGACGATGAACCTCAGGAAGCAGTCGTGAGGCGGCCGGCGCCACTCATCGTGATCGGGCTCGCCGCGGTCGCCTTCGCGGTCGTGCTGGGCGCGATCGTGCCCGAGCGGTACGAGCTCGCGGTGCTGATGCCGTGCTGCCTGCTGTCGCTCGCGTTCGCGTGGGGCGTCGGCAAGCTCGGGCCGGCGTGGCTCGTGCTGCCCGCGTTCATGGTCGTGATTCCCGGCACAGCGGTGCTGGTCGGCGACGGTCACCGCGCGTTGATGGACGTCCTCGCCACGCCCCAGACGTGCGTGATCACCAGCGTCGAGGACGTGCCGGGGCCGGACAACCCCGCGTACGCGCACCGCGTCACCTGCCCGGACGGCGCCGAGCTGCGGATAGTCGTGCGAGGCGAGCAGGACAAGAAGATGCGGCCCGGCCCGGCCACCGTCCTGCGGCACCCGCTGATGCGGCCGTTGCTCGCCGAGCGCAACGACTGGTCCGGCGAGTGGGTCTTCGGAGTACCTCTAGCTGTCGTGTTGCTCCTGATCTGTGCAACCACACTGCGGGCGCGCAGAGTGATGAGGCAGGCTTAGCGCGTGGATCGAGTCTCGCTGCCCGTCGTGTCCGTCGTGGTCGTCAACTATCGCGGCGCGGAAGACACCGTGACCTGCGTGCGAGGGCTGGCCGAGGTGGACTACCCGGTCGAGTTGCTCGAGGTGATCGTCGTCGACAACGAGGCGCACGACACCGCACGGCTGAAGGCGGATCTGCCCGGCGTGAAGATCGTCACCTCGGAGACGAACCTCGGCTTCGCGGGCGGCTGCAACCTCGGCGTCGAGCACGCCACGGGCGGGGTGCTCGCGTTCCTCAACAACGACGCGCGCGCGGACCGGAACTGGATCAAGGCCGCGATCAGGGTGTTCCACTCCGAACCGGCGGTCGGCGCGGTCGCGAGCAAGGTGCTCGACTGGGACGGCGAGAAGATCGACTTCGTCGACGGCGGGCTGACCTGGTTCGGCATGGGCTACAAGCGACACGCAGGTCAGGACGACGACGGCAGCCACGACGGCCCGAAGGACGTGCTGTTCGGCACCGGGTCCGCGATGTTCGTGCGCGCCGACCTCTACAAGAAGCTCGGCGGGTTCGACGAGCGGTTCTTCATGTTCTACGAGGACGTCGACCTCGGCTGGCGGCTGAACCTGCGCGGCTGGCGGGTCCGCTACGAACCGGCGTCGCTCACGTTCCACCGCCACCACGCGTCGATGAGCTCGATCGACCACAGCCGCGAGCTGTACCTGCTGGAGCGCAACGCGCTCATGTCGCTGTACAAGAACTTCTCCGACGAGACGCTGGCGAAGGTGCTGCCGGCCGCGCTCGCGTTGTGCGTGCGCCGGGCGACGGCGCGCGGTGAGATCGACGCCACGCAGCTGGAGATCACCCGCCGTCCCGCCGACCCCGCGCAGGACCGCGAACCGGTCGGGATGTCCCGCCAGGCGCTCGCCGGGTTCCTCGCGATCGACCAGTTCGTCGAGCAGATGCCGTCGCTGGCCAAGTCGCGCAAGATCGAGCAGGCCGCGCGCCGGATGTCGGACACCGACCTCGTTCCGTTGATGCGCAAGGCTCTCGAACCGGCCTATCCCCTGCCGCGCTACCTCGCCGCGCACGACATCCTCGTGGACGTCCTGGGCCTCGACGACGTGTTCGGCAAGCCGCGCAAGATCCTGGTGATCACCGGCGACGCGATCTCGGACCGCATGGCGGGCCCCGCGATCCGGGCCTGGCACATGGCCGACGTGCTGTCCGGCGAGCACCAGGTGCGGCTGGTCACGACGAACCCGCTGTGCGCACCGCCCGATGCCCCGTTCGGCGTCGAACGCGCCCGGCCGAAGGAACTGCCGCCGCACGTCGCGTGGGCGGACGTGGTCGTGCTGCAGGGCCACGCGCTGGAGATGGTCGGCGAGCTGAAGAAGGAGTCGTCGACCAAGATCGTGGTCTGCGACATGTACGACCCGATGCACCTGGAACTGCTGGAACAGGGCAAGGACAAGGCCGACGACAAGCGCGCCCTCGACCTCGCCGCCGTCACCAAGGTGCTGAACACGCAGCTCGAACGCGGCGACTTCTTCCTGTGCGCGTCGGAACGGCAGCGGCACTTCTGGCTCGGCCACCTGGCCGCGCTGGGACGGTTGACGCCGACGTTGTACGACAACGACCCGACGACGCAGTCACTGCTCGGGATCGTCCCCTTCGGACTGTCGGGCAAGCCGCCGCAGCGCACCGGCCCGGCGATCAAGGGCGTCGTGCCGGGTGTCACGGACGCCGACAAGGTCGTGATCTGGGCCGGTGGCGTCTACAGCTGGTTCGACCCGCTGTCGCTGATCGAGGCGATGGACCACCTGCGCAGGCGGCAGCCGTCCGCGAAGCTGTACTTCCTCGGGATGAAGCACCCGAACCCCGAGGTCCCGGACATGGACATCGCCGGCCAGACGCGGGCGCTGTCCGCACAGTTGGGGCTGACCGGCGAGACCGTGTTCTTCAACGACGGCTGGGTGCCGTACAACGACCGGCAGAACTGGCTGCTCGACGCGAACTGCGGTGTCACCACGCACTACGAACACGTGGAGACCACGTTCGCGTTCCGCACGCGGGTGCTCGACTACCTGTGGGCTGGCCTGCCGATCGTCACCACGTCCGGCGACTCGTTCGCGGACCTGGTGGAGCGCGAAGGTTTGGGCGTCGTCGTGTCGCCGGAGGACCCGGAGGCACTGGCCGACGCGCTGGAGAAGGTGCTCTACGACGAGGAGTTCGCGGCCGCGTGCCGTGAGCGCATCGCCGTCGTCCGCGAACGGTTCACCTGGGAGACGGCACTCGCGCCGCTGGCCGAGTTCTGCCGCAACCCCAGGCCTGCCGCGGACCGTCTGCCCGGCTCGGCCCCCCTGGTGCGCACACCAGGGCTGAGCACGACGGACAAGGTGAAGCGGGACCTGCTGCTGGTGCGCGAGTACCTGGACGCGGGTGGCCCGACCGAGTTGGCCAAGCGGGCGACGGGGCGTCTGCGGAAAATCGCGCGTGGTGGCAGGTAAATGGCGAGATCCCCGAAACCCCTCAGGGTGCTGCTCGACGGCACCCCTCTGCTCGGACACCGCACCGGAATCGGCCGCTACACATCGGCGCTGGCCGAAGAACTGGCGTCGATGACGGACGACGTCGACGTACGGGCCGTGGCGTTCACACTGCGCGGCTGGCGTGCGTTGCGCACTGTCCTGCCGCACGACGTGACCGCGCGCGGCCTGCCCGTCTCGGCACGGGCGCTGCGCCAGATGTGGCTGCGCGCCAAGTTCCCTCCGGTCGAGATGCTGGCCGGGTTCACCGACGTCATGCACGCCACGAACTTCGTGCTGCCGCCGACGATCCGGGCCGGCAAGGTCGTCACGATCCACGACCTGGCGTTCCTGGACGCGCCCGGTGACCTCCCGCCGTCGGACCGCCGGTTGCCGGAACTGGTCCGGCTGTCGGCTCAGCGCGCGGACGTGATCTGCACGCCGACCGCAGCGGTCGCCTCGGTCGTCGCGGACCGGTTCTCGGTGCCGCTGGAGAAGATCATGGTGACGCCGCTGGGCGTCGACCCGGCCTGGTTCGCCTCGCGGCCGCCGTCGCCGACGTTGCGGGGACGGCTGGGCCTGGCCTCGGAGTACCTGCTGTTCGTGGGCGCGGACGGGCCGCGCAAGGGCCTCGAGTACCTGATCAAGGCGCACGCGTCCGATCCGTCGCTGCCGCCGTTGGTGATCGTCGGACCCGGCCGGTCCGGTGTGGACGGTCGGGTGCTGCGGACGGGCTACCTGTCCGACGTGCATCTTCGTTCGGTGGTGGCAGGAGCAACGGCGTTGGTGCTGCCGTCGCGCGACGAGGGTTTCGGCCTGCCCGTGCTGGAAGCACTGGCCTGCAACGTTCCTGTGGTGTGCTCGGACGTGCCCGCGTTGCGCGAGGTCGCCGGTGGCCACGCCCTGCACGTCCCGGTCGGGGATGTCGAGGCACTGGCCCACGGGCTGGCTCAGGCCGTCGCGGCGCCGACCACCCCCGAGGCGCAGTCCGAACGGCGTGCGTACGCGTCTGGGTTCACCTGGCGGCGGTGCGCGGAGAAGACGGTCGAGGCGTACCGGCGGAGCAGGGCCTGAAGTGCGTCTGCAAGTACTACCGGCCGCGAGCCGGCGGTACTTGCAGACGCCCCAACGACTTCACCGAGAGTGCGGCCTCGGCGAGCGCTTGTCGAGCTGGCTCATCGACACCTGCCGCGAGCCCGTGACAACGGCGACGCATTTCAGGAAGCGCTGCCGATCGGAATCCTCTGTCGCGGGACGCTGAGGTGTGCGCCCGGAATCGAACATGCCGAACAGGCTCCCGCACTTGGGACTACCGTGCCAGACCGGTCACCCCAATGGCGCAGCACCGGTACGGGGAGCTACCACCCCGGCGTGGACAGCCTCCGAAAGGGCGCCGCGCCAGTGCGGCAAAGGACGTAGTCCCGCCGCTGCCCACGCCGCACCCGACAGCACCGAGTAGGCGGGTCGCGGGGCCGGGCGCGGGAAGTCAGCCGTCGTGCAGGGCTGAACGCGCTCGGGATCGGCGCCGAGCTCCTCGAAAATGGCCTGTGCGAACCGGAACCAGGTGGTCTCGCCGCCGCCGGTCGCGTGCAGCAACCGCGTCTCCGGCAGAACCGAGGCCAGCTCGAGAAGTCCCGCAGCGAGGTCGTGCGACCACGTCGGCGAACCGGCCTGATCATCCACAACGGACAGAGACGGCCGCGAGGATTCCAGCGCCGCAATGGTCTTCACGAAGTTCGAGCCGTTCGCGCCGTAGACCCACGAGGTGCGCACGACGTAGCCGCCCGCCTCCAGCACGCGGCGTTCGCCTTCGAGTTTCGTACGGCCGTACGCGGACTTCGGGCCGACCGGGTCGGAAGGCTCGTACGGCCGCGTGCCGTCGCCGGAGAACACGTAGTCCGTCGAGACGTGGATCATCGGAATACCAACGGAAGCGCACGCCTGCGCCAGCAGACCAGGGCCGACGGCGTTGACCGCGAACGCGCGGTCCTCGTCGGTCTCGGCGGCGTCGACGGCGGTGTACGCGGCACAGTTGATCACCGCGGAGGCACCGGCCAGATCTGCGGCCGCAACCTTCGTCACGTCCAGCTCGGCGGAGGACACCGCGCGGACGTCGGCGGACAGGACGGCGAGGTCGTGGCCGAGCTGGCCACGACCACCGGGAACGAGGATCAACTTCTCAGCCCTTCGCCAGCGCGGCGCGCTCCTTGAGCGGCTCCCACCAGGCGCGGTTCTCGCGGTACCACTCGACCGTGTCGGAGAGCCCGACGGTGAAGTCGACCTGCGGCGCGTAACCCAGTTCGGAGGCGATCTTGGAGATGTCGACCGAGTAGCGGCGGTCGTGACCCTTGCGGTCCTGCACGGGCTCGACGGCCGTCCAGTCGCGGCCCGTCGCCTCCAGCAGCTTCTCGGTCAGCTCGCGGTTGGTGAGCTCGGTGCCGCCGCCGATGTTGTAGATCTCACCCGGCCGGCCGGCCTCGGCGACGAGCTGGATGCCCCGGCAGTGGTCGGCCACGTGCAGCCAGTCGCGCACGTTCAGGCCGTCGCCGTAGAGAGGGACCTTCCCGCCGTCGATCAAATTGGTGACGAAGAGCGGAATCACCTTTTCGGGGAACTGATACGGCCCGTAATTGTTCGAACACCGAGTGATGCTCACGGGCAGTCCGTGAGTGCGGTGGAACGCGCGCGCCAACAGGTCGGAAGAGGCCTTGGAGGCCGAGTACGGGGAGTTCGGTTCGAGGATGTGCGTCTCGGTCCAGGAGCCCTCGTCGATCGAGCCGTAGACCTCGTCCGTCGAGACGTGCACGAACCGGCCCACGCCCGCGTTGAGGGCGCCCTGAAGCAGCGTCTGCGTGCCCAGGACGTTCGTGAGCACGAAGTCGGCCGATCCGGTGATGGACCGGTCCACGTGCGATTCGGCCGCGAAGTGCACCACGACGTCGATGCCGCGCATCTGCTCGGCGACCACGCCGGCGTCGCAGATGTCGCCCTGGACGAACTCGAACTTGCCCGCGACCGGCGCGAGGTTCGTCTCGCTGCCCGCGTAGGTGAGCTTGTCGAGCACCACCACTTCGGCACCGGCGAACGCCGGGTAGGACCCGCTCACCAACTCCCGCACGTAGTGCGAGCCGATGAACCCGGCCCCACCTGTCACCAGTACGCGCATGCCATTTCCTCCCGTGGTGTTCCCCGCTCGCAGTCTGTCACGTACCTAATCGCTGCAACCCACAGCAACGTCACGTCGTCTGACTTATAAAGAACTAAACTCGTGGTTGTGGGGGAGGAAACGGCTGTGGAAGGCAGAACTCTGCCGGTCAGGGTGGTGGGCACCCGGCCGTCTGCGGCCTTTCGCGCTTTCCTGGTGACGGGGAAGATCTTCGTCGCACTCGTCTCGACCGCTGTGCTCCTCGTCACGTCGTACGGCTGGAACAGATTGCGCACGGCGAACGACGGCATCGTCAAGACCGAGGTCATCTCGGAGGAGCTGGCCAAGCAGGGGCCCAAGCCGCTCGACGGCGCGGTCGACATCCTGCTGGTCGGCATGGACAGCCGCACCGACGCGCAGGGCAACCCGCTGTCGGAGGAGGTGCTGGCCATGCTCAACGGCGGCATCGCCGACGGCGAGCAGAACACCGACACCATGATCCTCGTGCACATCCCGGTCGACGGCACCCGCGCGGTCGCGATCTCGTTCCCCCGCGACTCCTACGTCGAGATGGCGGACGGGTTCGGCAAGCACAAGCTCAACTCGGCGTTCGCGCGCCAGCGCAACACCATCGACCAGCAGTTGCGGTCACAGGGCGTGACCGACGAGGCGCGCATCCGCACCGAGTCGATGGCCGCCGGCCGCAAGACGCTGATCAAGACGATCGAGAACATGACCGGCGGGTCGGTGCGCGTCGACCGCTACGCCGAGGTCAACCTCGCCAGCTTCTACGAGGTCACCAAGGCCATCGGCGGCGTCGAGGTGTGCCTGAAGGAGCCGACCTCCGACCGCGACTCCGGCGCGAACTTCCAGGCGGGCCAGCAGACGATCGAGGGCGCGGCCGCGCTGTCGTTCGTGCGCCAGCGCAAGAACCTGCCCGGCGGCGACCTCGACCGGATCGTGCGCCAGCAGGTGTTCATCGGGGCCCTCGCGAAGAAGGTGCTGTCGACCGGCACGCTGACGGACCCGGGCAAGCTCAACGGGCTGGTCGAGGCCGTGCAGAAGTCGGTGATCCTCAGTTCCGGCTGGGACATCACCACGTTCGCCGAGCAGATGCAGGGCCTCGTGGGCGGCAACTTCGAGTTCAAGACCATTCCGGTGGGCGACCCGACGGACACCTACAGCGACGGCAACGTGCTGCCGGTGAACCCCGCGCAGGTGCGCAAGTTCCTCACCGACCTGGCCTCGGACAAGACCAGCAAGTCGCCCTCGCCCACGACCACCACCTCGCTGCCCGCGCCGCCGAACTCCTCGATCAGCGTGCAGGTCCACAACGCGGCCGGCAGGCAGGGGCTGGCGGCGCAGGTGCTGGACATGTTGGTGGACAAGGGCTTCAAGCGCGGTTCCGTGGCGTCGGCGCAGGAGACCAGCGACAACACCGTCGTGTTCTACGCGGCCGGCGAGGAGGGGTCGGCGCGCAAGGTCGCCGCCGAACTCGGACCGGACGTCGGCGTCTCGGAGGAGAAGTCAGTCCGAAAAGGACAGGTGCTGGTGTACCTCGGCACCGACTACCAGTCACAGGGCGACGACTCCGAGGACGTCGATCCGCAGGGCGTTCCCGACACGTCGACGGCCGCCAGCTCGAGCAGCACCCCGCCGATCACGGCGGGCGGACTGGTCTGCGTGAACTGAAACCCCCGGCGTAACGGGCTTGCGATAGTTACGCTGAGCACGCAGAACCAGCACACGAAGGGCCATCCGTTGAGCACTGCCGCACGCGCGAAGAAAACCGCACGGGTCATCGGCCGTACGGTGATCGCGCTTGTCGCCGTGACAACGTTGGCGTTCTCCGGCTACTTCTGGACCGCGCTGCGGCTGGTGAAGCAGAACACCAACACCACGCAGATCCTCCAGGTGCTGGACGACATCCCGAACTCGCCGCCCGTCGAGGACGGCGCGATCGACATCCTGCTGGTCGGCAGCGACAGCCGGACGGACGCACAGGGGCGGCCACTTCCCGCGGACGTGCTGCGCAAGTTGCGCACCGAGGGCACGGACACGGTGAACACGGACACGATCATCGTGATGCGCGTGCCCCGCAACGGCGGCAAGGCGAGCGCCATCTCGATTCCGCGCGACACGTACGTCCCGATCGCCGGCTACCGCGAGGACAAGATCAACTCCGCGTACGGCGCGGTGAAGTTCCTGACCGCCGAACGGCTGCAGGCCGAGGGCGTGAGCGACCAGCAGGAGCGCGAGCGCAGGTCGGACGAGGCGGGGCGCAAGGCGCTGGTGCAGGCGGTGCAGGACCTGACGGGAATGCGCGTCGACCACTACGCGGAGATCAACCTCTACGGGTTCTACCTGCTGACCGAGGTGATCGGCGGCGTGCAGGTGTGCCTGAAGGCGGGCACGTCGGACCCGAACTCCGGCGCGAACTTCCCCGCGGGCCCACAGACGATCTCGGGCGGTGACGCGCTGTCGTTCGTGCGGCAGCGGAACATGCCCGGCGGTGACCTGGGCCGCATCGCACGGCAGCAGGTGTTCATGTCGCAGGCGATGAAGCAGTTGCTGTCCGCGGGCACGTTCACCGATCCGGGGAAGATGAGCGGCCTGCTCGACGCGGTGTCGAAGTCCGTTGTCGTGGACCAGAACCTCGACCTCGCGACGCTGGCGACGCAGGCGCAGGGCCTCGCGTCGGGCAACGTGGAGTTCGCCACGATCCCGGTGACGAGCATCGACGGCCGCAACGAACGCGGACAGAGCATCGTGACGGTCGACCGCGAGGCGGTGAAGGCGTGGGTGGCGCAGCTGATCGGTGAGACCCCGAAGCCCGTTCCCTCGTCGACGACCCCGAGTACGCCCGCGCGGTTCGGCCCTGAAAAGCTGCTCTCGCTCGACGGCGCGCACGCTGTCGCAGCGCGCCAGGATGTGCCGTGCGTCGACTAGGGAGTACCGCGTGAGCGTGACCGAGATCCTCTTCACGCCGTTGCTGAAGGCCGATCCGGGTCGTCCGCTGATCACGCACTACGACGACGCGGCGGGTACGCGGATCGAACTGTCCCGCGCGACCGTGAAGAACTGGGCCGCGAAGACGGCGAACTGGCTGCGCGACGAGCACGACGTCGAGCCGGGTGACTCGGTCGCGGTGCTGCTGCCCGCGCACTGGCAGACCGTGGGCCTGCTGCTCGGCGCCTGGTGGTGCGGCGCTCGCGTGGTCGGCGCCGGAACCGAGGCGAAGGTGGCCGTGGTGCCGCCCGGTGGCACGGCCGACGCGGACGTCGTGGCGGTAGCCTCGTTGCACCCCATGGGTTTGGGCTCCGGCGCCCCGGTCGACTACGCCGACGACGTGCGCGTGCACGGCGACGACTTCATGCCGTGGGAGCCGGTCGCGGGTTCCACGCTCGCCCTGGGCGAGTCCACTGTGGACGAGGTGGTCGCGCAGGCACGAGAGCTCGGCGCGAAGCTCGGCTCCGAACCGCGCGTGCTGTCCACTGTGGAGTGGGACTCGCCTTCCGCTGTGCTGGAAGGCTTTCTGGCCGTGCTCGCGGCCGGCGGCTCACTGGTGCAGGTGAGCAATCCCGACGCGGGCCTGCTGGCCGCGCGCCGGGAGAGCGAGAAGGTCACGCAGCTGCTGGGTTGAGCACCTTGTTGTTCTTGAACAGCACGCGGTCCAGCGCGTAGGCGCCACCGTTGAAGCCGAGCGCGAGGGAAGCCGCGCCGAGTACGACGACCAGCTCCGCGCCACCCTCGCCGAGCAGGCCGTTCGGCAGGTGCACGAGGACCCAGGCGCCGAGCATGTTGGCGGCGAGCAGCACGCCGACGACCGGCAGCGCCACACCGGCGATCAGCGCGAGGCCACCGGCGAGCTCGATGGACGCGGCGAACCACGCGGACAGCGTCGGCAGCGGCACACCCATCTTGTCGAACGAGCCCGCGGTGCCCGCCATGCCGTACTCGGTGAACTTCTGCCAGCCGTGCGCGACGAAAACGATGCCGACGGCGATGCGCCCGACGAGTGCGGCGATGTCCTTGACCATGTTTCCTGCTCCCCGATCCTGTCGTTCAGCTGTAGGTCGTTCAGCCTCGAACCAAAACTAGTGCAGGTTTGAACAACCTCATGATTTCGACAGGAAGCCAACAGCGAGTCCTTAGGTTCGCAGGTCCGCCACCTCGGGTTCGGCCGCCTCGAACACGATCTCCGCGTCCTCCCCGGTGAGCACGAGCGTGGTGCCGTCGAGCCGCCAGGACGGTGTCGCGCTGAGCAGCCTGGACAACCACTCGTCCTGCTCGTCCAGGCCGGGTGTGAGGCAGGCCATGTAGGTGGTGCTGAGGTCGGTGACCGTGAGCTTGCCGCCGTCCCAGGAGACGGGGCCCTGCATCTGGTTGCAGCCGGCGTTGGCGAGCAGCCTGCCGTCGTCGGTGAACCGCAGTTCCACCTTCGTACCCTCGACGAGGTCCCGCGGCTCGCCGTGCTCGGTGACCGACGTGGACGTGAACACCCGGTGGTCCATGTGTGGTCCTACTTCTTGAGTGTCAGGCCAGTGCCTTCGGCGTTGGTCAGGGTCAGCGTGGAGCGGTTGATCGCGTAGGTGAACTCACCCTTCCCCAGTGTCTGAGCGATGACCTCCTCCACCTCGTTGATCTGGTCGCATCCCTTGTCGGTCATGGGCCCCAGCACGACCTTGATCGTCTGGCCGGACAGTTCGTACGGCCGGTCGCCGCCGTTGAAGTTGCAGCCGGTGTCCACGGCCATGGCGCCGCCGCGGAAGGTGATCGTGGCCTTCACGCCCGCGGGCACGGACGAGACGGCGTCGCGCGTGACGAGACCGTCGACGGTCCAGGCGCCTTCCAGGGTGGCGGGCTTTTCCGTCGCCAGCACGATCTCCGTGTCCGGCCCGGTGAGCACGAGGTTGGCGCCGTCGAGCTTCCAGGACGGTGTCGCGCGGAGCAGGTTCGACAGCCACTCGTCCTGCTGGTGCAGTTCGGGTTTGGGGCACCCCATCGCGGTCATGGAGATGTCGGCGACGGAGAGCTTGCCGTCGTCGAGCTTCACCGGGCTCTGCATGTGGTTGCAGCCGGCGTTCGCCGTCAGCCTGTCGTCGTCGGTGAATCTCAGTTCCACCCTCGTGCCCTCGACCAGGGCGCGCGGCTTGCCCTGTTCGGTGACGGAGGACGAGACGTACACCTTGCCCCGCAGGTTCGCGCCCTGACTCGAGGAAGGAGCGGCGCAGGCCGAGGTGGCGACCAGCATCAGGACGGCGAGGGCGATTCGGGTGCTCATGTGAGTAGGACGGAAGGTCGTGGCCCTGTGGTTGCCCGAAGGCCGGGTGCGGGATTTCCGCGCCCGGCCAACGGAGAATTCGATGTCACGGGGACAGCGACTCAGCGAAGTCGTAGAGGCTCTTGATGTCGTTGTCGAAGTACGGCCCGTCCATCTGGCTCGCGTCGCCGTGCCGGTGGCTGACCACACTGTTGATGTAGCCCAGCCCGTTCTGGTCGTTGTACTCCTGCAACCACGGTCCGCCGGACGATCCGCCGGTCATGTTGCACCAGGCCCGCACCTGCTGGCCGTGGCCGTTCCAGGTCGTGCCCTGGCAGAAGTACTGCAGTTCACCGGTGAACGGCGCACCCGCGGGGTAGCCGAGGATCGTGACGAACACCGAGTAGCCCCAGTTCCAGCGCAACCCGTTGCCACCCACGACGTTCGCGATCGAGTTGCCGCCGAGGGTCTGCATGATGACGATGCCCATGTCCTCGTCACTGTTGCTGGAGTTGATCCAGGCGGTGCGAGCCGTGAGCTGGCGGGCACTCCACGTGCCGAAGGGGCGCGCGCCGTTGCGGTAGCGCGGCACGAACACCCAGTTGGTCATCCACTGGCCGCCGGCACCGCCGTGCACGCAGTGCCCCGCCGTCTGGACCAGCTTCCTCTTGGCGCTGCTCACGGTCGCGCCGGAGCAGACGTAGTTCAGACCGTTGGCCGGGTTGGTGAAGTACACCTTTCCGACCGTGGCCGACTCGTTGAGCATCGTCCCGATGCCTTGCGCCTGCTCGGTCTTGACCTTCACCGAGGGTGCGACCCCGTCGATGCTGCCCGCACGACCCGAGGGCTGGCGTGGGGAAGCGGCCTGAACCGTGGCAGGGGCCTGCGCCGGGATCGCGGCAGCCATGCGCTCCGAAGTCCAGTACGCCTCGGCCGCGGCGGCCGACTGGATCTTGTTGTCGGAGGTTCTGGCCATGCTGGCAGCGCTGCCGTTCGGTGCCGCCTGCGCGGTCGGCACGAGCACGGAAGCAGCCAGCAAAAATCCGAACGCTAATGAAACAGTTCTTTTCGCTCTCATTCGAAATACCTCACTAAACGAGGTTCACTTGCGGCTTTGCGAACGTAGCGACGCCTCTGACCAGCTGTCCAGGCATTTTTTGAAGTTGCTCTGTTCAGCCTCACCTCCATTCCATGGCATCCAGAAAAAGGGCCATCCGGGCCATTTCCGGGATCGATGTGCCGGATTGGAAAGCGCTATCCAGTCAGTCGATCTTGAACTTGGGGGTTGACAGACCGAGCGCCCCTCGCTCTACTTAACTCAGAGGTTAGATAACCAAGTGGTTAGGTACGAGATGGACCAGCTGAGCGCCACCTTCGCCGCACTGGCGGACCCGACCCGCCGGGCGATCCTCGCGCGGCTCACGGAGGGCCCGGCAACGGTGAAGGAGCTCTCCGAGCCGTTCGCCATCAGCGGCCCGGCGATCTCCAAACACCTGCGCGTGCTGGAGAAGGCAGGCCTGATCACCCGCGGCAGGGAAGCCCAGTGGCGCCCCTGCCAGCTCGACGCGACACCACTGAAGGAGGTCGCTGTGTGGGCTGAGAACTACCGCCGCTTCTGGGATGCGAGCTACGCACGCCTGGACGAACTCTTGACCGAGATGAAGGAGACAGACTGATGAGCACCACCAAGTTCGGCACCTCCGTCACCCTCCCGTCCGACACCGAGATCGCGATGTCGCGCTCGTTCGACGCCCCCGCGTCGCTGGTGTGGAAGGCGTTCACCACACCCGAACTGCTCCGGCGCTGGCTGCTCGGCCCCGACGGCTGGGAGATGCCGATCTGCGAGGTCGACCTGCGCGTGGGCGGCAAGTGGCGCTACGGCTGGGCGCAGCCGGACGGCTCTTCGGCGTTCGAGATGTACGGCGAGTACACCGAGGTCACGCCCCACTCCCGACTGGTGAACACCGAGCACTTCGAGGACAACCCGCCGGCCGTCACGACCGTCTCGTTCGTCGAGGTGGACGGGCGCACTACGATGACCACCACGATGCGGCTCGTGTCGCAGGAGGCTCGGGACGCGGTGCTGGCGACCGGCATGTCCGACGGCGCGGGGCGCAGCTACGAGCGGCTGGGCGAGGTCCTGGCCGCGCTGTGAGTCCTGGGAGGACGGTCTACTGTGGCCGTTCTCCCTGCGTAATCACCTTTGGTGACAACGGTTCCCCCGGTCGGGGCCGCCGGCCGTGGTTACGTTCGGGCGCATGGGACGTTTCCTCGTGGCTCTGGCCCTCATGCTCGGCTTCGCCGTGTTGTCCGCTCCCCTCGCCCAGGCTGCTCCTGGGACCCGCTGGGAGATCGTGCCGTGCGCGGCCGGCTCGAAGGCCCTGTGGCTGCCGCGCGTCGACAAGTTCGGCACCGATCTGTCCTGCACGACCGAGGAGGCCCGTTCCGCCGCGGTGAAGGCGGCGGTGGACAGCGGGAGTCCGACGCGGATGATGAACGTCGCCATCGCGTTCGCTCAGCAGCTCGCCGACAAGTCGCTCACCGCATCGTCGCCTTGCGTGCTCGGGGCGAAGGGGGCTGTCGGCGAGGCGATCGGCACGTGCCTGGCCGCCTGACTCAGCAATGATCGGCCTGGAGGACGAGCCTCCAGGCCGATCATCAGGTCGTCGATCTAGCCGTTGAGGACGGCGCGCGACATCACGACGCGCTGGATCTGGTTCGTGCCCTCGTAGATCTGCGTGATCTTCGCGTCCCGCATCATCCGCTCGACCGGGAAGTCGCGCGTGTAGCCGGCGCCGCCGAAGAGCTGCACCGCGTCCGTGGTGACCTCCATGGCCACGTCGGAGGCGAAGCACTTGGCGGCGGCGGTGATGAAGCCGATGTTCGGCTCGCCGCGCTCGGCCTTGGCGGCCGCGACGTAGACCATGTGGCGGGCTGCCTCGATCTTCATCGCCATGTCGGCGAGCATGAACTGGACGCCCTGGAAGTCCGAAATGGACTTTCCGAACTGCTTGCGGTCCTTGACGTACGCGACCGCGGCTTCGAGGGCACCCTGCGCGATGCCGACGGCCTGGGCGCCGATCGTCGGGCGGGTGTGGTCCAGGGTCTTCAGCGCGGTCTTGAGGCCCGTGCCGGGCTCGCCGATGATTCGGTTCGCCGGGATGGTGCAGTTCTCGAAGTAGATCTCGCGGGTCGGCGAGCCCTTGATGCCGAGCTTGCGCTCCTTCGGGCCCACCGAGAAGCCCTCGTCGTCCTTGTGCACGACGAACGCCGAGATGCCGGCGGACTTCTTCGCGGCGTTGGGGTCCGTCACGGCCATGACGGTGTACCAGGTGGACTCGCCGGCGTTGGTGATCCAGCACTTGGTGCCGTTGAGCACCCAGTGGTCGCCGTCGAGCAGTGCGCGCGTGCGCATCGAGGCCGTGTCGGAGCCTGCCTCGCGCTCGGACAAGGCGTAGGACGCCATGGCCTCGCCTGAGGCGATGGACGGCATGACGAGCTGCTTCAGTTCCTCGGAGGCCGAGAGCAGGATCGGCATGGTGCCGAGCTTGTTCACCGCCGGGATCAGCGAGGACGACGCGCAGACGCGGGCCACTTCCTCGATGACGATGCAGGTGGCGACGGAGTCCGCGCCCTGGCCGTCGTAGGTCTCGGGCACGTGGACGGCCGCGAAGCCTGCCTTGACCAGGGCGTTGTGGGCCTCTACCGGGAAGCGCTCGTTCTCGTCGACCTCGGCCGCGTACGGCTTGATCTCCTTCTCGGCGAGCGAGCGGACGGCCTCTCGCAGCGCCTCGTGCTCCTCGGCGAGCTGATAGGTGCCGAAGCTCGGGTTCACCTTGTTACCTCCCAGTAGCGAGTACTCGGCACGATGTTAGCGCCCGTTCACGTCGGGCGCTGCTGTGCTGTTGAGCACTCAGAGGGACTTCTGCAGCGCCGCGTCCTTGTCTAGTACGAGCTGCTCGAGTTCTGCCTGGAAGCGGGCCATGCGTTCCTGCAACGCGGCGTCCGAGGCGGCCAGCACTCGGACGGCCAGGAGGCCCGCGTTGCGTGCGCCACCGACTGAGACCGTGGCGACCGGGACGCCTGCGGGCATCTGCACGATCGAGAGCAGCGAGTCCATGCCGTCGAGGTACTTGAGAGGCACCGGCACGCCGATGACCGGGAGCACCGTGGCCGAGGCGACCATGCCCGGGAGGTGGGCGGCGCCGCCGGCACCCGCGATGATCACGCGAAGACCACGTGCCGCGGCCGAGGAGGCGTAGTCGAGCATGCGCTGCGGGGTGCGGTGGGCGGAGACGACGCTCACCTCGAACGGCACGTCGAACTCGGCGAGGGCCTCGGTGGCCGCCTTCATCACCGGCCAGTCCGAGTCGCTGCCCATGATCACGCCAACCTGAGTCACTCCGCACTCCGCTTCTCGCCGTGAATGTCGTATCCGTCTGACCAAATACCCGTGGACAGCCACTGAGCGGCGAGTTGCGCGCGGTGGCGGACCTCGGTCATGTCGTTGCCGAGGAACGTCACGTGGCCGACCTTGCGGCCCGGCCGTTCCTCTTTGCCGTACAGGTGCACGTGCGCGTCCGGGAACCGGGCGAACAGGTGGTGCACGCGCTCGTCCGGGCCCATCGCGGGGACGTCCTCGGCACCGAGGACGTTCGCCATCACGACGGCCGGTGCCATCAGGTCGGTGCGGCCCAGCGGGTAGTCCAGGACGGCGCGCAGGTGCTGTTCGAACTGCGACGTGCGCGCGCCCTCGATCGACCAGTGGCCCGAGTTGTGCGGGCGCATCGCGAGCTCGTTCACGAGCACGCCGTCCGCGGTCTCGAACAGCTCGACGGCCAGCACGCCCACGACGCCCAGCGCGTCGGCGACCTTCAGCGCCAGCTCCTGGGCGTCGGCGCCGTCCAGGGCGGGTGCCGGCGCGAGGACCTCGACGCAGATGCCGTCGGACTGCACGGTCTCGACGACCGGCCACGCCGCGCCCTGCCCGAACGGCGAGCGCGCCACGACGGCCGCCAGTTCGCGGCGCATCGGCACGCACTGCTCGACCATCAGCGGCGTCCCGGCCTCCAGCAGCTCGGGGACGACCCGCTCGGCGCTCTGCGGGGTGTTCAGCATCCACACGCCGCGCCCGTCGTAGCCGCCGCGGATCGCCTTCAGCACGCACGGCCACCCATGCGCCGCGCCGAACTTCTGCACGTCGCGAACCTCGTGCACCTCAGCGAACGGCGGCACCGGCAGCCCGAGCTCGGACAGCCGTACCCGCATCTTGAGCTTGTCCTGCGCGTACTGGAGCGCGTCCGGACCGGGGTGCACCTTCACGCCCTCGGAGACCAGCGCGCACAGGTGCTCCTGCGGCACGTGCTCGTGGTCGAACGTGACGACCTCGCAGCCCTTCGCGAACGCGCGCAACGCGTCCAGGTCGGTGTGCGTGCCGAGCACCACGTCCCGCGCGACGAGGGCGGCGGGGTCGTTCTCGGAGACTGCGAGCACGCGCAGCGACTGCCCGAGGGGGATCGCGGCCTGGTGCGTCATGCGGGCGAGCTGCCCGCCGCCGATCATTCCGACGACGGGGAGACGGGTACGAGAGTCCACGGTTCAGGCATTCTACCTGCGGCTTCTTCCGCGCTCACCAGCAGATCCAGCCTCTGGGCGGTGACGCTGCCCTCGGGTGCGACGTGGATCACGAGCCGCTGGTCGTGTTCGGGCGCGCTGAGCACCTCGCAGTCGAACTCCAGCAGGCCTGCAACCGGGTGCCGCAGCCGTTTGCGTGCCGAGCGGCGCACCGCCACGTCGTGCTCCGCCCACAACCGGGCGAACCACGGGCTCGCCATCAGTTCGTCGACCAACGGCCGCACGGCCGGTCGCCGGGCCAGGGTCGCCCGCAGGTCGGCCACGTGGGAACGGGCGACCTGCTCGCGGTCCTCCGCGGGCACCCAGCTCTCGTCGCCCAGGAAGAACGCCCTGAGCAGGTTGCGGCCGACGACGTCCCCGAACACCAGCTCCGCGCGCGGAGTCGCGGCGAGCACGTCGCCGAGGTCGGAGATCACCACCGCGAGGTCGTCACGAAGCCGGTCGAGCAGCAGCCGGACGCCGGGCCGGACGGACGTCGACGCGGGCTCCTCGGGCACGGCCTCACCCGCCAGCCGGAACAGGTGCGCGCGCTCGTCGGCGTCGAGTTCCAACGCGCAGGCGATGCCGTTCAGGACCGACACGGACGGATGCGGCCCACGAGCCTGTTCGAGCCGCGAGTAGTAGTCGACGGACACGCCCGCGGCGGCCGCGACCTCTTCACGACGACGTCCTGGCGTGCGTCGCCGACCGTTGCCCACCGGCGCCATCCGCTCACGACGGCTGCGCAGAAAGTCCGCCATTTCTCGCATGTCCTCCACGGTAGCCAGGACCGGACTGTCCCTGGCTGCACTCACGACGTCAGAACACGCTGGACCACATGAAGATCGCGATGACGGGGTCGACCGGACGGGTCGGCAGCAGGCTCCTCCCACGGCTGCGGGAGCAGGACCACGACGTGCGCACGCTGGCCGCGAGGCTCGAGGACACCAAGGCGGTGGAGGAACTGGTGGACGGCGTGGACGCCGTGGTGCACGTGGCTGCCGCCCTTCGCACGAGCACCGACTTCGAAGGCGTGAACGTCCACGGCACGCGGAAACTCGCCGAGCTGAGCAAGAAGGTGCCGCGGTTCATCCACATCAGCACGAACCTCGTGTACCCGAAGGGACTGGGCCGTCCCGCGACCGAGACCGACCCCGCGGACCCCGCCGAGGAGTTCGGCGACTACCCCCGCACCAAGGCTCTCGGCGAACAGGCCGTGCTCGACACGAGAGAAGCCACGATCCTCCGCCTCGCCTTCGTCTACGGCGAGGGCGACCCGCACCTCGAAGAGTCGCTGCGCTGGGCGGCGACGTGGCCGGGGCATCAGCGACTTCACCTGGTGCACCACGAAGACGTGGCGCAGGCGGTCCTCAAGGCCCTCGACGCCGGTGGGAGCGGGATCTTCAACATCGCCGACGACAGCCCGATCACGGCCGTCGAACTGCACCTGCTGAACGGCCTCACCCCCAGTGAGGCCGTCCAGCAGGACTTCGACCCGTGGCACGGGATCGTGTCGACGAACCAGGCCCAGCGGGTGCTCGGCTTCCGCCCGCGCTACCCCTCCGCCTGGGTGGCGGCGGTGTCCGGCGGGCTCTGATCATCCGGCGCGGACTCGGGTTTGAGGACGGACTCGGAGGACTCGCTCGCGACGGGCTCGGGCTCCGGTTCGGGTTCGGACGCGGGTTCGAGTTCGGACGCGGGTTCGGGTTCGGACGCGGGCTCCTGCTCGGACGCGGACGGGGACTCCTGCTCCGCCTCGACCTCAGGCTCGGACTCGGGCTCGGACTCGGGCTCGGGCTCGGACTCGGGCTCCGCCTCGAACTCAGGCTCGGGCTCGAACTCAGGCGCCGGACCGAACGCGGGCGAGGAGGCGGACACGGCCGCCGCCCCGACCAGGACCGCGGCCGGCGCCGGAGCGGCGACCTGCGACGGCTGCCCGATGCGGCGGTGCGAGCGGGAAGGCTTCCACCCGCCGCCGTGCCGCATCAACCGGAACACCAGCGCGAACAGCGCGGCGGCCAGCAGCGCGCACACGACGAACTCGATGATCTGGAACGTCGCGAGCCGCTCGATCGGCTGGTATTCGACGTACGTGCCGATGGCGGCCCTCTCGTTGCGCATGCAGGTGTTCACGTTGATCCCCTGCATGCACTTGTCCAGCACGCGCACCGGTTCGAGGTCGGGGCCGATGAAGCCGTTGCCCAGTTCCAGCCCGCGCTCCGGCACGACGGGGGTGTTCTCCCAGCGCACGATCACGCGTTCCGGCGGGAGGTAGTAGTCGCGCGCCGCCACGGACACAAGGACGCGCGTGAGCGTGTAGAACACCAGGGTGCCCGCGATCGCCGTCATCACGTGCCTGGTCAGCAGGCCGAGGAGCACACCGATCGCGAGCCCGAGGACGGCGTAGCCGGCCTGCACGAGCGGGTTGGCCTCGAACGAGGACCACGACCTCCTGGTGCCGACGTAGCCGTCGCCGGATCCGACGAGCGCGCCCAGCAGGACGGCCAGGACGCCGAACACGAGCAGCTTGCCGCGCAACCACTGCACGGGTGTCACGTCCTGGCCCCAGGCCACGAAGTAGGTGCGTTCCTCCAGCTCACGGGCGATGAGCGGCGCGCCCCAGAACATACCGATCACGCCGCCGAACCCGAGCTGCACCATGAGGGCGTAGAAGCCGCCGATCGGCATCGAGGACCCGTTCTCGATCGTCTCCGTCGAGATCAGGCCGTACACGGCCAGCAAGGCGAGTGCGGCGACGCCGCCGATGGACCAGCGGTGCTGACGCCAGGTCAGCCAGACGAGTGAGCCGAGTTTCACGCCGCACGCTCCAGGTGTGCCACGACCAGCTCTTCCAGCGTCACGTACCGCGCGGTCCACGGTTCGTCGATGCGCGCGCCGCCGGAGCGCACCAGGTACGACGACTGCGACTTGCCGTGCTTCGCGAGCACCACAGGTCCCTCCACGGGTGATTTCGAGGCATGCGGGCCGGTGTAGAGAACGTGCTCTTCCAGCAACTCGTCCGTGTCGCCGTTCACCAGCAGCCGTCCGCCCGACAGCAGCAGCAACCGGTCGGCCACGCCACCGATCTCGGCGACGACGTGCGTGGAGAAGACCAGCGTCATGCCGTTGTCGTTGACCTCGGTCAGCAACTCCCGCATGACCCTGTGGCGCGCGAGAGGGTCCAATTCGGACAGTGGCTCGTCCAGCAGCAGGACGTCCGGGCGGGATCCCAGTGCCAGCGCGAGCGTCACGTGCGTGCGCTGGCCGCCGGACAGGTCACCGATCTGGAGCCTGCGCGGCACCTTGAACCGGGTGAGCCACTCGTCGGCACGATCGTTGTCCCAGACGTCGTTCATGCGGCGGCCGAACTGAAGCACGTCCGCGACCTTGAACGACTTGTACATCGGCTTGTGCTGCGGCACGTACGCCACGCGGCCCGCGATCGACGCGTGCCCCGTCTCCGGCGGTAGGTGCCCTGCCAGCACGTTGAGCAGCGTCGACTTGCCGGAGCCGTTGGCTCCCACCATCGCCGTGACGCTGCCCGGCGGTAGCTCGAAGGAGACGTTCCGCACCGCCCACTTCGACAATCCGGCCGCAACCACGCTCATTGCGCTCCCCCACTCAGCACTTCGCGCAACAGCGCGTAGATGTCCTCGTCCTCCAACCCGGCGGAGCGTGCCCCCGCGACCCATGTGGCGAGCTTGGCGCGCAACGGGTCCAGGTCCTCGGGGGCGGCGGACCCCAAGGAGGCCTTGACGAAGGTGCCGGAGCCCTGACGGGCTTCGACGAGGCCGGCGAGCTCGAGCTCGCGGTAGGCCTTGAGCACGGTGTTCGCGTTCACGCCGCTCGTGGCGACGACGTCGCGGACCGTCGGCAGCCGATCGCCCGGCTGCAACCAGCCGAGCCTCAGGGCCTCCCTGACCTGCCTGCCGAGTTGCAGGTAGGCGGGAAGACCGCTGCCGCGGTCAACGTGGAACTCGACCACGCACGCTCCCCAGATTGTTCTAGTGAACTAGCACAATAGAACACTTCTCGGAGCGTTGGGAAGCCACCCCCGGTGGGGACACGGGGAGAACCCGTGGGCGCGGGACAGGGGGTTCAGCGCCCAAGCGAGGTGAGGAGCGCACGCGCCTCGGCGTGCGTGTCCGGCAACTGCTCGACCCAGACCTTGGCGGGTCCGACCGGCCGGACGTGCGGGTCGTCGGCGAGCCGGTCGGCCGCCAGGACTCTGAGGTTCGACACTCTGCGCGCCAGCAGTTCGTCACGACGAACCAGCACCGCGGCCACGCACGGCCCGAGGGTTGCCAACGTCTCGCCACCGTCGAAGACAGTGCGCAACGCGTCGGACGCCAGCGTCATCGCGACCACGCGGGACCAACCCGAAGCCCGATGCACGTCGAGGCGCAGCATCACCAGCGCGTAGTCGAGAGTCGCGACGGGTGTCTCCCGGTACACCTCCCCGAGCCTCGTGCGCAGGTAGGCGGCGGTCGCCAGCCCGGTCAAGGGATCTTCGGCCGCGCTGTCGCCGGCCTGCTTCGTCACCACGTCCGCCCATCCCAGCGCTGTCATGCGCAACATCCGCGCGGGGAGCGAGTCGACGTCCGGCGACACGACGTGCGACACGGCCGTCAGCACGGCGTGCAGCGCGGCCAGGTCCATCAGCGTCTCGCTCAGGCCCGCTCCCGCCTCGGCACGAGCCCGGCCCAGCCGGACCAGCGCGTCGCCGGGGTCGGTGTTCTCCAGCATCGCCGCGCACACGTCGTCGACCTCGGCGAGCGGCCAGTCTGCGGGGAACGCCCAGCCGGCAGCCATGGTGGCGGTCCGCCACCTCGACTTCAGCAGGCGTTCCGCTTGTGCGACACCCACCCGGTCTCCTTTCAGCTCACCCGATTCCAGGTGGGAGACGCAGCCGTCGCTGATTCGTGACGCAACCCGCGCGGGGGATTGAGATGACTCTGTCCGGCGCCGTAAGTCACACTGAGCGCCGCGAGGGAGGGAAACGAAGACTGTGGCAATCGTTCCTGCAGACGTCCAGGGACCCAGCGACGCGGAACTGATCGAGTCAGTGCGTGGCGGGACCATCGACGCCTACGGCCAGTTGTACGAACGCCACGTCTCGGCGGCCTACAACCTCGCCCGCCAGTTGGCCCGTTCCCAGGCCGAGGCCGACGACCTCGTCTCCGAGGCGTTCGCGAAGGTGCTGGACACGCTCCGTGCAGGGCGCGGACCCGACTCGGCGTTCCGCGCGTACCTGCTCACGGCGCTGCGGCACACCGCCTACGACAAGACGCGCCGCGACAAGAAGGTCGACCTCACCGAGGACATGACCGACGTCGCGCCGGCGGTGCAGTTCAGCGACACCGCGGTGGCCGGGCTCGAGAAGTCGATGGCCGCCCGCGCGTTCGCCGCGCTGCCCGAGCGCTGGCAGATGGTGCTCTGGCACACCGAGATCGAGGGCCAGTCGCCCGCCGAGGTCGCCCCGCTGCTCGGGCTGACGGCCAACGGCGTCTCCGCGCTCGCCTACCGCGCCCGTGAGGGCCTCAAGCAGCAGTACCTCCAGATGCACCTGACCGACACGGAGGCGGAGCGCTGCCGGGCGACCGTCGACCGGCTCGGCGCCTGGACCCGCGCGGGCCTGTCCAAGCGCGAGGCGACCCAGGTCGAGGCGCACCTCGACGAGTGCGGCCGGTGCCGGGCGCTGGCCGCAGAGCTCGCGGACGTCAACGGCGCGCTGCGGATCTTCGTCGCCCCGCTGGTGCTGGGCATCGGCGCCACGACGTACCTGGTG
Organism: Lentzea waywayandensis; assembly: GCF_900115955.1. GTDB lineage: Bacteria > Actinomycetota > Actinomycetes > Mycobacteriales > Pseudonocardiaceae > Lentzea > Lentzea waywayandensis. Next base: position 288,947 of record NZ_FOYL01000003.1, on the reverse strand, counting down.
GCAGCCGGCACCACGACGGCCGTCGTGGGTGCCGGAGCGGCCGCGGGTGGCGCGGGCGCCGTGGGTGCCGCGATCCCCCGTCAGCTCGTCACGGTCGGTGGCTCCGCCGCCGCCGTGGCCGCGGCCGTGGCGATCGCGCTGGCCGCTGCCGGTGGCGAGCAGCAGGCGCCCGCGGTCCAGGCCGTCGAACCGCCGCCCTCGCAGACGCAGGTCCAGCCTCCGCGGCCGGTGCCGCCGGCACCCGTTCCGCCTGCTCCCACGACCCAGCCTCCGCCTCCGCCTCCCACGACGGAGCCGCCGCCCTCGGTGACTCCGCCGGCGCCACCGGCACCGGCACCGGCACCGTCCGAGCCCCCTGCGCCTGAGCCGCCCGCTCCCACGCCGCCGTCGCTCACGCCGACGACGCCGAGCGGGTACACGCTGACGCCCGGCGAGGAGCCCAAGGACTTCCCGATCTCCATCCGGAACACCGGCGGCACCGCGGCACCACCCGCGAGCATGGTGCTGAACCTGCCGCCTGGCGTCGTGTCGACCGGTGGGCCCACGTCGTTCGGCGCCGCGCGCCTGCTCCAGCCGGACGGCTCGGCCGACCAGACCGTGAACTGTCCCGCGGGCACCGGCACGATCACGTGCGTCACGCCGCAGGGCATCGCGCCCGGCGGGCAGGCGACGTTCCACTTCCTGCTGCGGGCGACCGACACCGCGGTGCCCGGCACGATCACCGGCGTCATCAGCGCGGGCGCGTCGATCTCGGTCAACGTCAGCGTCGCGGTCAACGTGCCGCCGGTGAACGACGACCTCGAGCTCTCCGTGAAGACGTGGCAGGACGAGGCGTTCTGGGACCCGCGCGCGGACGTCGAGGTGCGCAACACGGGCCCGCGCGCGGGCACGTTGAAGCTGGACGTGTCGACGTCGGAGAACCTCGTGCTCTACACGCCGTACCGCGAGTGCACGTCGGCCGGCAAGACGACGATCCACTGCGTCACCGACCTGGACAAGGGCGGCAGGTACCGGATGTCCCTCTGGGCGTTCGGGCACCGCGGCGGCAACATCACCGTCACGGCCACGCTGGGCAACGCGACGAAGTCCGTGACCGTGCCGGTCAGGGCCTGGCCGGACCCGCCGGGCGAGGAACCGCCGAACCCGCCGACGACCACGACGACGGCTCCTCCGACGACCACGACCACGCAGCCCACGAAGCCGACCGACCCGACGCGGCCGACCGAGCCCTCGCCGACCAAGCCGACGGAACCGACGGTCCCCACGAAGCCGACCGAGCCGACGGTGATCCCGCCGTCGACGACCGTGCCGACGCTGCCGGATCCGTCCGAGACGCCACCACCGCCGTCGACGACCACGCCACCGCCGACCTCGGAGCCGTGCGACCCGTGGCCGGGACTGCTGCCGCCGCTGATCCCCGACCTGCTCGGGCGACCGTGTCCCGCGCCGCGAAGTTGATCAAAAGTTGATCTTTGCTCGTCACTGAACGTGCAGGTCACGTGCCTCTGAGTGGCAGAAGGTAACACCCGGAGGCAGTGGCCGTTACCTTGATCCGTAAGCTGATCAGGTGCTGCCAGTCGTTCGCCGTGCCATGAGCCGGTTGCCAGAACCACTCCAGTTCCTGCTGCACAAGCACCGCGAAGTGATCAGATTCGCCCTGGTCGGCGGCACGACGTTCCTGATCGACAACGGCGTCTGGTACGCGCTCAAGCTCACCGTGCTGACCGACAAGGTCGTCACGGCGAAGGTCATCGGCGTGCTGGTGGCGATCATCGCCTCGTACGTGCTGTCCCGCGAGTGGTCGTTCCACACCCGCGGCGGCCGCGAGCGCCACCACGAAGCCGCCCTGTTCTTCCTGGTCAGCGGCCTGGGCGTGGGGATCAACATCCTGCCGCTGTGGCTGTCGCGGCACCTGTTCGGCCTCCAGGCCCCGTTCGTCTCGGTGTTCACCGAGGAGATCGCGGACTTCGTCTCGGGCTCGATCATCGGCATGCTGCTCGCCACCGGCTTCAAGTTCTGGGCCATGCGGCGCTGGGTGTTCCCGGACGCCGACGCGCGGCCGGACCGGCGCGTTCACCCGATCTCCGTAGACTCGTCGCGTGTCCCTAGCCGAAACAGTGGTCTCGCGGTTTCCGGAACCGATCCGGTCGATCGCGCTGAAGCATCGTGAACTAGTCAAGTTCGCCCTGGTCGGGGGCACCTGCTTCGTGATCGACACCGTCCTGTTCTTCGGGATCAAGACGGTCGTCCTGCCGAACAACCCGGTGACCGCGAAGATCATCGCGACCCTGGTCGCCACGATCGTGTCGTACATCCTGAACAGGGAGTGGTCGTTCCGCACCCGCGGCGGCCGCGAGCGTCACCACGAGGCACTGCTGTTCTTCCTGGTCAACGGCATCGGCATCGTGCTGAACTCGGCGCCGCTGTACATCGCGCGGTACGCGTTCCACCTGCAGGAGCCGAACGTGTCGCGACTCACCGAGGAGATCTCGGACTTCCTGAGCGCGCAGATCATCGGCACGCTCATCGCGATGGCCTTCCGCTGGTACGGCTACAAGAACTGGGTCTTCCCCGAGGAGAACGCCCGCAACGGGCGCTCGATCGAGGAAGAGAAGGAACTCGGCCACTCCTGAGTCAGCGCGGAGTGCTCGGCGTCTTCCACGAGATGCCCACCACGTCCTGAGCCTTCGGCACCGGCAGGAACACGGCGAACGTCGCCGGCCGCGCCGTGGACAGCTCCAACCGGCCGCCGTCCGCGTCGACCAGCGCCCGTGCGAGCGCCAGCCCCACACCGGTCGAACCGCCACCGGAGACGCCGCGCTCGAAGATGTGCGCCGCGAGGTCGTCCGGCACGCCCGCTCCGCCGTCGCTGACCTCGACCACGACCGTGCCCTCTTCGCTGCGCGCGGTGACGACGACGGACCCTTCGCCGTGGCGCAGGGCGTTGTCCAGAAGCACCCCGATGGCCTCGCGCAGGCGAGCCGGGGTCGCGCGGGCCAGCAGACCGTCCGGGACGCGCACGCGCAACGCCCTGCCCTGGCTCTTGACCTGCTCCCGCCACTCCTCGGCGATCAGGTTCAGGGCGGGCCGCAGCTCCAGCGGTTCGGCGCCGACGGCTCTGGCCGCGCGGGCGGCGGCGAGGAGTTCGTCCAGCACCGCGGCGAGGCGTTCGGCCTGTTCCAGGGCCGCGCGGGCCTCGGCGGCCGTGTCGGGTTCCGGGTGCTCGGCCAGGGCTTCCAGCCGTAGCTGAAGGGCCGTGAGACGGCTGCGGAGCTGGTGGGAGACGTCGCCGACCAGCTCGCGTTCGCGCTGGACCAGGCGGGCCAGTGCCGTGGCGGAGGTGTCGAGGGCTTCGGAGACGGCGTCGAGTTCCTCGATGTTGTAGCGCTGTTCGTCGGCGCGGAAGTCGCCCGCACCGAGGCGGGATGCGCGGGCGGCGACGTGACCCAGCGGACGGGCAAGCGTTTGCGCCGTCACCAGGGCCACGACGGTGCCGGTGCCCACCGAAAGCGCCAGCAGGAGCAGCACCAGGCCCGTGACCTGGGCCTGCTGCGTGTGCATCGGTCCGGAGGGGACCTCCAGGCGGACGGTGCCCTGCTGGGCGATCGTCAGTTCGACGGCCAGCGGGTCGTCGCCCGGCGAGGGCCCCGTGGCCTTGGTGACGCCTGCCGAGATGACCGTGAGGCGGCCGTCGGTCGGTATGGCGACCCGGACGGCGTCGATGTCGATGCTCTGCTGTTTGGCGAGCTGGTCGTCGAGCGTCGTCGCGATCTGCTGGGCTCGTTCGGTGAGACTGCCGCGGGCGGTGTCCTCGACGAGCTGGAGCGCGGTGTAGCCGAGCGGAAGTCCGAGCACGAAGCCCGTGACGGCGACGGCGAGCAGGATCGCCCGCAGGATCCGGCGGCGCACTAGTCGGCGTTGAAGCGGAAGCCGCGGCCCCGCACGGTCGCGATGCGCTTCTCGGCGGAGTTCGGGGTGCCGTCGCTGAGCTTCCGGCGCAGCCACGACATGTGCATGTCGAGCGTCTTGCTGCCCTTGAGGTCCGGGTCGTTCCAGACCTCGGAGAGGATCTCGTCGCGGCTCACGACCTGCCCCGCGCGCTGGATCAGCACCTTGAGCAGCTCGAACTCCTTGTTCGCCAGCTGGATCTCGCCGCCGTCGACCGTGACGCGGCGGGCGGCCAGGTCGACGCGGACGCCGTTGACCTCCAGCGTTCCCGGCGCGCGACGGCGCAGCAGGGCCCGGATGCGGGCCATCAGCTCGGCCAGCCGGAACGGCTTGGCGACGTAGTCGTCCGCACCCGCGTCGAGCCCGACGACGAAGTCGACCTCGTCGGCTCGGGCGGTGAGCATCAGCACGGGCACGCTTCTGCCGCTCTGCCTGAGCCGGCGGCACACCTCCAACCCGTCCATGCCAGGCAGGCCGAGGTCCAGCACCAGGAGGTCGATACCCCCGGCGATGGCGGCTTCGAAGGCCTTCGGCCCGTCGCCCACGACCTGCACCGAATAGCCCTCCCGCGTCAACGCGCGGGAGAGAGGTTCCGCGATGGCCGGATCGTCCTCGGCCAGCAACACCACGCTCACGGGGCCCAGCGTATTCGTGGAACGATCGCCGCGTGTCACGCCACGATGCTGATCTCGAACTCGCCCTCCGCCTCGCCGACGCCGCCGACGCGATCACCGCGACCCGATTCCGCGCTCACGACCTCGCCGTGGAGCGCAAGCCGGACCGCACACCCGTCACCGACGCCGACGTCGCGGTGGAGGACGCGGTCCGTGCCGTGCTGGCTTCCGAGCGTCCCGACGACGTCGTCATGGGCGAGGAACGCGGCGGCACGCTGGACGCCGCGCGCGTCTGGGTGCTCGACCCGATCGACGGCACCAAGAACTTCCTGCGCGGCGTACCGATCTGGGCGACGCTGATCGCCCTGGTCGAGGACGGCGTCCCGGTCGTGGGCGTCGTGTCCGCGCCCGCCATGGGCCGCCGCTGGTGGGCCGCCGCCGGTGGAGGCGCGTTCGCGTCCGACGCGTCCGGTGAGCGCGCGATCTCCGTGTCCGGTGTGCGTTCTCTCGAGGACGCCTACGTCTCCACGACGGACATCAAGTCGTGGGTCGAGTATCACTCTCGCGAGGCGTGGCTGCGTCTGGTGGACGCGACCTGGGAGAGCCGTGCGTTCGGCGACTTCTACCAGCACTGCCTGGTGGCCGAGGGCGCGATCGACCTCGCGCCCGAGTGCGTCGCGAACCCGTGGGACATCGCCCCGTTCCAGGTCCTGGTGACCGAGGCGGGTGGCCGTTTCACCTCACTGGACGGTGAGGAGCGCTACGACGGCGGCAGTGTGCTGACGTCGAACGGCCACCTGCACGAGGCGGCGCTCAAGCTGTTGGAACGGTGAGACTTCCGCGCGCGACCTGGGCCCAGGCCAGCCGGCCGAAGAGGTAGTGGCACGCCACGCTCTCGTCGTCGAACCGGGCCCAGTCGTAGCGGTTGCCCTGCTCCTGCCAGAACACCTCGTACCCGGTCTCGTCGGCGAGGAGACACCAGCGCTGGTCCGTCTCCTCGCCGAGGCTGACGACGTCGTCCGGCACGCCGATCCTGGTCAGCCACTCGGGCAGCGACTCGACGTTCATGCGGTGATCTCCGTGAGGTAGCCGAGCGCGACGAGGTCCGCGACGGGGTAGGTGGTGCGGTACCGGCTCGCCCCGCCGGGCTGGCCGAACCAGGGCGCGCTGATCGTGCGGTGGACGGGCAGGTCCCTGGTGACGCGGTACCGGCGGTAGCCCTCGTCCGCTGCCTGAGGTGGCAGGGAACGCTGCGCGAACGGGGTGCCCGCCGCGCTCAGGACGCGGCCTTCCGGGGTGCCGAACCTGTCCAGTTCGGCGCCTTCCTTGAGGACCTCGGCCTGGCTGTCCTCGTAGCCGCCCTCGCGTTCGACCGGCCAGCGCGGGGTGCCGTCCTCGTGCTGGAACAGGCTTTCCCAGTCGCGTTCGTGCATGCCCGCGAGCGGATCGTGGCCCTTCAGCAGCTCCTGCACGATCGGGTGATCTTTGCCGAGGCCGCCGGAGTGCGTGGACGGCCGCGGGGCGGACGTGTCGACCCGCTGCGGGTGGTCGTCCGGGGAGAACCTCGGGACGACCTGCTCCTCCACCTGCGGAGGTGGCGGGAGCTGACGGGCAGGCTTCGGGGCCAGGCGCGGTGCTCGGCCCGCGCTCAGGAAGACGGCCATGAACCAGCTTCCGGCCGCCGCGGCGGTGTAGGTGTGGCCGATGATCTCGCCGGCGACGCCGGTGGCCAGGGCCTGGTTGTCCCGGTTCTCGAGGCGGTCGCTCAGGGCGTGCGAGGTCGGGTGGCCGCCGGTGTCGACGGTCGCCAGCGGTGCCGAGGTGACGGTCTCGCGGGACCCGGTGCCGGTTCCCGGAGCCCCGAGGTCGACGTCCGCGCCCGGAGCAGCCGGGGTGGCGATGGTGTCGCCGACCTTCTGCGGGCCGAAGCCCGTGTCGGGATCGAAGTCGACGGACTCCTGGTCGTGGAACAGCGCGTCCTTGGCCGCCTGGTCCTTGAGCAGGGCGTCCTTGGTGACCGCGGAGGTCTGGGTGGACGCCTGGCTGCCGGACTGGCCCTGGGCAGGTCCCTGGCTCGGTCCCTGGTTGCCGATCTGGTTCTGGGCCTGGCCGGGCTGGTTGCCGAACTGGCCGCTCAGCGCCTGGGCCGCGGCCGGCACACCGGTCTTGGCAGCGGCGCCCTGCGGAGCACCCGACTTGGCCTCGCCGACCTTGGCCTCACCGGACTTGAGCTCGGCGGCCCTCGCGTCCGCCGCCTTGGCGTCGGCGGACTTGGCGGCCTGCTGCGCGGCCTGCTGACCTGCCTGTCCCTGCTGGGCAGGAGCCTGCGCACCCTGCTGACCCGCGACGGCACCGACCGGGGAGGCCGCCGCCGGAACACCACCGACAGCGCCACCCACGGCACCACCGACAGCACCCACGGCGCCACCGATCGGGCCGCCCATCGGACCACCGGCCGGAGCGGCGCCCATCGCCGGACCCGCGGGAGCGGCTGGGGCGGCGGCAGCGGGTGCCGCGGCCTGGGGAGCGGAGGAAACCGGGCCGTGCACGTCGGAGCCGCGGACCAACGTCGGGTCGAGCACGGCGCCGGACGCCTGGGTCGTGCCGTCGGCGATCGGGCCGAGGCTGCCGTGAACACTCGGAATCACGTCCGCCACGGCATGCGCGACGGGCGCGACGACCGGGCCGGCCGCATGACCCACGTCGGCCACGACGCCGGGAAGCAGTCCCTTGCCTTCGCCCCGGCCGGGGCTCTCACCACGGGGCCCGTCACCGTTGCCGTTGCCATTTCCGTTGCCGTCGAACACCGGCCCGACGGCGTCACGGCTACCGGGCACCGCGTCGAGCACCGGGTGCACCACGGCAGCGGCGGGCGCGGTGACGGGAGCGGCGGCGTCGAGGATCGGCGCGGCCGCGTCGGTCACCGCACCGACGACGGGCGCGACCGGCGCCGTCACGGCACCGACAACGGGCGCAACCGGAGCGGTCACCGCGCCGACGACCGGGGCCACGGCTTCGGTCACCGGAGCGACCACGGCGGCGACGGGCTCGACGATGGGGGCGACGACGCCCGCCACCGGGGCCACCACGCCACCGACGATGTTCGTGACGGGCGACAGCAGGCCACCGCCACCGCCGGGCCCGTGGGCGCCGGGGGCGGTGTTGACGGGCTGCGAGCCCTGGCTCATGTCGATGCCGCTGTCCAGCCGGATGGCGGAGCTCAGCGTGTTCTGGAGGTTCGCGACGTTGGCCGCGGCGCCCTTGGTCAGGGTGTCGAGGCCGAGCAGCGCGTTGGGGTTGCCGGCGTTGGCCGAGGCCGTCGCGGCGTCGTTGTTCTTGGCGAGCGTCACGAGCTCGCGGACGATCTCGACCTTCGCGGCACCGACCTGCTTGGCGGCGTGGTCGAGGCGGTCGGCGGCGGCGTGACACCCGCGGGCAGCGCGCTGGAAGTCGCCGTCCGGCGCCACGACCTTGGCCCAACGGCCACGCGCGGCGTCACCGGTACCGCCGGACATGCCGCCCAGGGCACGGTTGGCGGCACCGTCGGAGGAGGTTCCGAGGCTCTTGATCTTGTCGCCCGCCTCGCGCCACGCGGTGGCGCTGGAACGCATGGCGTCCTCGTCGGCCTTGGGCCAGGAGACACCGGCCTTGGCGGCGACCGCGGCGAGTTCGGCGGGAAGCTCGATGCCCATGTCAGCCGTCCAACCTTCTCATCGAGGACGCGTTGCTCTGCTCGACGTGCCGATACGTCTCGGCCGTCGCGGCGAGCTTGTCGCTCACGTCCCCCAACGCCGTCGAGAGTCCGGACAACGCACCCGACGCGTCCCCGGAAGGCTTCTCGTGCGAAGCGGCGAAACTGCGCCCGACCGCGTCGTCCCCCCAACAGGCACCGAACGCGGCCAACGCCCTGTCGAGCGTCCCCGCGATCTCGGTCGCCTGCCCGGCGAACCCCTTCATGTCGCGCGCTCCGGCGTCCAACCGCTCGAGGTCGGCCGAGTACCCGGTCATCGGACCCTCCTGTTGATGAGCTCGGAGTCGAGCCAGCTCTCCCGTTGCTCGTTGTCCTCGTCGTCGTCGGCACGACGGCGAACGGGCTGCCGCCCCAGATCCACGGTCTCGTACTCGTCGGACTCGTACTCCGACGGCTGCAGGTCGGCGGTACCGGCGACCACCGCGGCAGGATCCGCGGCGGTCGGCAACACCGCGCTCAACGCCTGATAGGTGTCCTCGGCCGCACTGGCCGCGGCCGCGGCGACGGTCCGGACGATCAACTCGGCCAGTTGCTCGGGCCGATGCCTGCGATAGGCCAGCTCGGAGAGCTCGAGCCCCACGAGTTTGCCTCCGGGACCCACGGTCGCCTCGACCGTCCCGTCAGGACTGGAGGCCGTTCCGGACACAGCAGCCAGCTCACGCTGGACCGACGCCAGTTGCTCGCGGCTGCGCCGATAGTCGGCCAGCAGCTCCTCGACCTGCGCACGGTGGTCGTCCACCGAGTCCCCCTCACACGCATAGCCCTGGGCTCGGGCTCTAGGACGCCGTCGCCCATAGATCGGTTCCCAGCGGATTCAGTTACTAGAATCAACGACGTGATCGCCTTCGAGGATCTGCCCGCAGGCCGCATCATCCCGCTTGGCGAGGTAACCGTCGACCGGGACGACATGCTGGACTTCGCGAAGAAGTTCGACCCGCAACCGTTCCACCTGGACGAGGAAGCGGGCAAGAACTCGATTTTCGGCGGTTTGTCCGCCTCCGGCTGGTACACGGCCTCGCTCTGGATGCGCAGCTGGGTGGACGAGGTCCTCGCCGACTCCACCTCCCAGGGCTCGCCGGGCGGCCGCGAACTCTCGTGGCCGGCCCCGGTCTACCCCGGCGACACGCTGACGTTCGCTGCCGAGGTCCTGAGCGCGCGGCTGTCGAAGAAGCGCCCGGAGCTCGGCCTGGTGGAGTTCGAGGGGACGGCGAGGCGCGGCGACGAGCTGGTCTACCGGTTCATCGCGACGGGAATGTTCACCGCGCGCGGCTGACACCGCGATGCCGGAGGCGAGCCGTCAGAGCGCACGGTCACGGCAAGCCAATGATCGCCGCGATGCCGAAGGCGAGCCGTCCTTACCGTGCGGTCTGGGTGGGGTGGTTTCGTCACGAGTCGTGCCATAGCTCTTGCTGCGCATGAGTAGGGGTGTCAACTCGACACGCTTTTCGTCGAGTTGACACCCCTACTCATGTGTGGCCCGCTCTTGGTGCGACTCGTGACGAAACCACCCCACCAACGCGCCCCTCTACGCAACGCGCCTCCGCCCAAAGCAACAGGCGTGCCATCAACCTGCGCACGGCGTAGGCCCCCGGTTTTGGATCAGATTGGCGGGGTCTGGGGCGGAGCCCCAGGAAGCAGCCGCAAGGTCACGCCCGCCAAAAACGGGCTACTTCGTCAGCGCCCGCACCACACGAGACGGCGACGGCCGCCCCAACTGCTCCGCCATCCAAGCCGAGGTCTCGACCAGCTTGTCCAGGTCGACCCCGGTCTCAACCCCCAACCCGTCAAGCATCCAAACAAGATCCTCAGTGGCGAGGTTGCCGGTAGCCGACTCCGCATAGGGACACCCGCCCAACCCGCCGGCGGAAGAGTCCACAGTCGTTACCCCGCAACGCAAAGCGGCGAGGGTGTTCGACAGGGCCTGCCCGTACGTGTCGTGGAAGTGCACGGCCAGACGGGAAACGTCGCGGAACCCCTCCAGCAACGACTCGACCTGCCCTGGCGTGGCCACGCCGATGGTGTCGCCCAACGACAACTGCGAGCAGCCCATCTCCAGCAGCCGCTCGCCGACGGCCACGACCTGGGCCCGTTCGACGCGACCCTCCCAGGGGTCGCCGAAGCACATCGACACGTACCCGCGCACGTCCAGTCCGGCCGCCAGCGCACGGGAGACCGTCGGTGCGAACATCTCGAACTGCGAGTCCAGCGTCCGGTTCAGGTTCCGCGAAGCGAACGTCTCCGTGGCCGAGGCGAAGATCGCGATGTGCGTGACACCGGCCTCCAGCGCACGGTCCAGGCCACGCTCGTTCGGCACCAGCACGGGGTAGACGACCCCGTCCCGCCGCGACAGCCCGGCCAGCAACTCGGCGGCGTCGGCCAGCTGCGGCACCCACTTGGGGTGCACGAAGGACGTGGCCTCCAAAACGGACAGTCCGGCGTCGGCCAACCGCGACAGGAACTCCAGCTTCACCGCGACCGGCACGACGACCGACTCGTTCTGCAGCCCGTCGCGAGCCCCGACCTCCCAGATCTTCACCGCCGAGGGCAGCGACCCGGAGCCGACGACGTCGGGCAGGCCGACCTCACGCGCGCCCATCGACCACTCCCGGGTGGAAGTCGTCTTCCGGGTTGTCGTTGACCTCGCGGTACAGCATGGTGTGCACCTTCTCCACGGACGGGATGTCGTCGAACTCGAGCGGCTCGTCCGAGGCCGACTCGATGATCAGCGTGCCGCAGCCGAGCACCCTGTCCATCAGACTGTGCTCGAAGCGGACGCTGTTCACACGAGCCAAAGGGATGTCGAGGCCTGTGCGCTTGAACACTCCCTCGCGGTACATCACGCGGTCCGACGTGATGATGAAGTGCGTCGTCCGCCAGCGCACCACCGGTGCCAGCGTCAGCCACAGGATCAGCACGACGCCGACGACGGCGAGCGCGATCCACGCGATGGTGGCCCACGACTGGTCGCCGACCAGCCCGGCCAGGTAGGTGCCGAGCGCGACCACCACCAGCAGCCAGAACACCGGGAAGATCAGCATCTTCCAGTGGGGGTGCTTGTGGATCACGACGTGCTCGCCGGAACTCAGCAGGTCGTCGGGGTAGGCCATGGACCAACCCTAACTACGCCGGGCGCAAATGCACCACGTCACCAGCGGACACGCCGTGGTCAGCACCATCGGCTCCGCGCACGACCAACGTGCCGTCGGCCTCGATGCGCTGCGCCACCCCGAGAAGCTGAACACCGTCTGAAAGTTCGACCCGAACCTGCGAGCCCACGGTCGACGAGTGCTCCTCGTACTCCTCCAGCACGCCGGACTCGACCGCGTCGCCGCCGTTCTTGCGCCACACGCCTTCCAGGCCGGCAAGCTCGACCAGCAGCCGGAACGCGAGCTCGCCGCGATCCAGTTCGGCAGCGCCCAGGTCCTCCAGCGACGCCGGCGCGAGGCCGCCGGGCGCGGGCTGGACGTCGGAGGGCAGCTTCGCCACGTTGAGGCCGATGCCGACGACGACCGCGCCGTCGGCGGTGATCTCGGACAGGATCCCCGCGCCCTTGCCCGCGTCGGGGCCGAGCAGCAGGTCGTTCGGCCACTTCAACGTCGCCTCGACTCCAGCCGATTGGGCGACACGGACCAAGGCCAGTCCGGCGATCAGGTTCAGCCACGGCAGCTTCGCGGCGGGCACGCCGGCGGGCCGGAACAGCACGCTCAGGTAGAGCCCGCCCGCGGGCGACGACCAGGAGCGGCCGCGACGGCCCTGCCCCGCGCTCTGCTCCAGCGCGATCAGCACGGTGCGGTCAGCGGCACCGGAACCGGCCAGGTCGGCGTTCGTGGACGCGGTGGTCTCCACGACGTCGAGAGCGGCGTACGGGCCGTTGGGTGCGACAAGCCGGGAGCGCAGCTCTTCGGCGTCGAGTGCGGTGGTCATCGCGCCAGGTTATGGGAACGGAAGAGAGTACGTGCGATCAGAGATTGCCAACAGGTTGCCGTGACCTGGACAACTGCACGGGGCAGTTCAGCAATGGTCTCGTTAGGCTGCGAGCCCATGAGCAGTGCGACCGAGCCGATCGGGCACGTCCCCACCGGCGCTTCAGGCGCCCCGGACGTCCACACCACCGCGGGCAAGCTCGTTGACCTCTACCGACGCAACGACGAGGCGGTTCACGCCGGCTCGGAACGCGCGGTCGAAAAACAGCACGCGAAGGGCAAGAAGACAGCCCGCGAGCGCATCGACCTCCTGCTCGACCCCGGTTCGTTCGTCGAACTGGACGAGCTCGCACGGCACCGCTCCACGAACTTCGGCCAGGAGCGCAACCGCCCGTACGGCGACGGCGTCGTGACGGGCTACGGCACCGTCGACGGCCGTCCGGTGTGCGTGTTCTCCCAGGACGTCACGGTCTTCGGCGGTTCGCTCGGCGAGGTCTACGGCGAGAAGATCGTCAAGATCATGGATCTGGCGATCAAGACGGGCCGTCCGATCGTCGGCATCAACGAGGGCGGCGGCGCGCGCATCCAGGAGGGTGTCGTCTCGCTTGGCCTCTACGGCGAGATCTTCTCCCGCAACGTCAAGGCCTCCGGCGTGATCCCGCAGATCTCGCTGATCATGGGCTCGAACGCGGGCGGCCACGTCTACTCCCCCGCGCTGACCGACTTCGTCGTGATGGTCGACCAGACCTCGCACATGTTCATCACCGGCCCAGACGTCATCAAGACCGTCACCGGCGAAGACGTGACGATGGAAGAGCTCGGTGGCGGTCGCACGCACAACACCAAGTCCGGCAACGCGCACTACCTCGGCAACGACGAGGAAGACGCGATCGCGTACGTCAAGGAGCTCCTGAGCTACCTGCCGTCCAACAACCTCTCGGACTCGCCCGCCTTCGAGGGCACGCTGGCCGAGGGGTCGATCTCCGACTCGATCACGGACGACGACCGCGAGCTCGACACGCTCATCCCGGACTCCGCGAACCAGCCGTACGACATGCACGAGGTCATCAACCGCGTGCTCGACGAGGGCGACTTCCTCGAAGTGCAGCCGTTGTTCGCGCCGAACATCCTCGTCGGCTTCGGCCGCGTGGACGGCCACTCCGTCGGCGTCGTCGCGAACCAGCCCACCCAGTTCGCCGGCTGTCTCGACATCGACGCGTCCGAGAAGGCCGCGCGGTTCGTGCGCACCTGCGACGCGTTCAACATCCCGGTGCTGACGTTCGTCGACGTGCCCGGCTTCCTGCCCGGCACCGACCAGGAGTGGAACGGCATCATCCGGCGCGGCGCCAAGCTGATCTACGCCTACGCCGAGGCCACGGTTCCTCTGGTCACCGTGATCACGCGCAAGGCGTACGGCGGCGCGTACGACGTCATGGGCTCCAAGCACCTCGGTGCCGACATCAACCTCGCGTGGCCGACCGCGCAGATCGCCGTCATGGGCGCTTCGGGTGCGGCGAACATCGTGCACCGCAAGACTCTCGCGGCGGCGGCTGCCAACGGCGAGGACGTCGACGCACTGCGCGCTAAGCTCCAGCAGGAGTACGAGGACGCGCTGTGCAACCCGTACGTCGCCGCCGAGCGCGGCTACGTCGACTCGGTGATCCCGCCGTCGTACACCCGCGGTTACGTGGCGCGGGCGCTGTTGATGATGCGGGACAAGCGGGAGACGCTGCCGCCCAAGAAGCACGGGAACATCCCGCTGTGACCGCGCCGGAGGAAAAGCCGCTGCTGAAGGTCGTCAAGGGCACGCCGGACGACTACCAGTTGGCCGCGCTGACCGCGGTCATCGCCGGGCTGGCTTCGGCCGCGCCCGTGGAGGAGAAGCCGAAGCAACGCTCCGAGTGGGCGAACCCGGCACGCCGGGTTCGCCGGCCGTCGCAGCACGGACCGGGCGCGTGGCGCGCCTCCGGTTTTCCCGGCTAAGAAGATCAAGCCTTGAACAGTCCCCTAGCGGCCAAGGCTTGATCTCCTCGAGTTCCGCAACGACTACGCCTGCTGCACCGCCCAAGCAACCGCGACAAATGCACCTGTCAACACCACGACCGCGAACGCCGCACGCAGCCACGGAGTCCACGAGTTGCCGAAGATCGTGGGGCGGAAGAAGTCCAGCACCGCCACCACGATCACGGCCAACGGCCCCGCGACGGGGTCCTGCGCGTCCTGCAGTGACTGTGAGTCGATGGGTATCGTGCTCGTGGGCTGCTGCTCTACTTCCTCGGTGACCTGGGGATAGTTGGTGTTCGGCCCACTTGACCGCCCGTTGCCGCGGGCCTGGTCATGGGGCGGGGTCCCATCTGGGGCCCCGTCCGCCCGCGGCCTCACTTCACACCACCAAGAGCCTCGGCCGCCTGTGCCTTCGCTGCCTTGTTCCGGACCGCTCTCCTGGTCTTGCCTTGCAGGACCATCCGGTCATGCGTGCTGAACGGACTCGCCAACGCACGGTGATGGACTTCTCGCCTGCCGGCCGGGTGCCGGTGGTCGACGATCTTCTGGACCCGTTTCAGCAGGATCCCCGCCTTTTCGAGCTCACGGTAGCCACGCTCGGCGGTCCGCTCGCTGAACCCGTAGTACAGGGCCATCCGCTCGAGCGGCACGGTGAAGGTGCGGGCGTCGGGGCTCTGCGTGTCGTGGAGCAGCACGAGCAGCATCGCCTTGCCCGGCAACGAGAGTCGGTCGCTCAGGCCCGACACCCAGTAGTCGTGAGGCAGAACGAAGAAGCCGGGTCCGCCTTCATCAGGATTCTCGCCGGCACGAACCCAGGGCTCACCGCTACCGGTCTCGATGAGGGGACTGACGATTGTGCGTCGTCCTTCATGTTCTCGCTTCACAAGCCCGAACTCGTCCAAGACGGCGAACGCCTTGCTCGCCGCGTTCGGAGTACACGAATCCGAGACCGACAGAAGCCGCGCCCAGGTCCGGATGTCCAGAGGCTCGTCCTCGACGACCGGCCAGAGTCCGTGCAGGAGCAGGAGGGCGTCGAGCGCACGCCGCTGTCGATTGGTGATGAACTCGGCCAGCACCGACCCTCGACTCCCACTCCGTTCCCCCCGCCGCTTCTGGACGAACTCCTTGCGGAGCGGGACGAAGCCTCGTTTCGCCTTCTTCAGCAGGGCGGCGCGTGTCTCAGCCGGGCTCGGCTCTGGCAGATCCTCAATGCCCTCGAACGGGTCAAAGGGTGTTGTTGCTTGCATGAGGACAAGGTAGATCCGTCAGACGCTGCGACCAAGCGGATAAGCGGTTGATGAGTGCTCTGTCAGGTGCCAGTATGTGCATGCCGCTGGCATGTCGTCATGGGAGACCGGATTGGGAGACCACTGGGACACCGATCATGTGCTGGTGCCGAGGCGGCCAGGATCGTGTTTCCCAGTCCCCGGCCCCTGCGACACTGCAATTTTCTCACAGCTTTGTCAGGCGCCGAGACACCCAGCGGGACTCGGCCCTCATCAGCAGTCGACTCGTCGACTGGTGATGTTCAGGCCGACGGCGACCTCGCGACAACGAGTCTCGCCGTCGACCTGCATCTTCAGCGTCCAGAACGCGCTGCCGTACGCGGACGTCTGACGCAGCACCTGCACCCCGGCGTGGTTGAGCGGCGAGCCGGAACGCACCGCGGGCACGACCTGCGTGAGCAGTGCGTGCTCCGCGCGGTCGGCGGTGTCGGCGAACGGCCAGATGGGCACTCCATAGCCGATCGGGTCACTCGCGAGCACGCTTCCAACGCCCCACGATCCAATGAGGCCGCCGAGCACGACGAGCAGTGCCGCGATCCGTCTGCGCTTGCCTTCGCGATCGGAACCGCGTTCGGTGAGGACAAGCACCCAGCGCTTCACTCTGCCGAGAGTGCCGACTGAAGAGGTGATCGCGCATCAGTAGTACTACTCGGACGGACCGTGAGAACTGGCGGACCGTGTACGCGCTGTGCATCGGCTTCTTCATGACGCTGCTGGACACGACCATCGTCAACGTCGCGCTGCCGTCGATGATCACCGACCTGAACGCCTCCCTGAACGACGTCATCTGGGTCGTCAGCGCCTACCTGCTCGCGTTCGCGGTGCCGTTGCTGCTGACCGGGCGGCTGGGTGACCGGTACGGGCCCAAGCGGCTCTACGGCATCGGGCTCGTGCTGTTCGTGGCGGCGTCGCTGGCCTGCGGGCTCGCCACCAGCGCCGAGGCGCTGATCACGGCGCGCGTCTTCCAGGGGCTGGGTGCCGCGGCCATGACGCCGCAGACGATGGCGTTCATCACGCACCTGTTCCCGGCGAACAAGCGGGGCGCGGCGCTCGGCATGTGGGGGTCGGTGGCCGGGCTCGCGACGATCTCCGGGCCGTTGCTCGGCGGCGTGCTGGTCACGCACCTGGGCTGGGAGTGGATCTTCTTCGTGAACCTCCCCATCGGCGTGCTCGCGCTGGTGCTGCTGTACCTCTGGGTGCCCGACCTGCGGCCGAACCGGGCGCCGAGGTTCGACGTGCTCGGCGTCGTGCTGTGCTGCCTGGGACTGGGACTGCTGGTGTTCGGCATCCAGAACGGCGAGCACTACCGGTGGGGCCGGGTCGCGGGGCCGCTGACGATCGCCGAGGTCATCGGGGCCGGGGTGCTGATCCTCGTGCTGTTCGTGCTGTGGCAGGGCTCGGCGCGCAACCCCGAGCCGTTGATGCCTCTCAGGATCTTCCGCAACCGCAACTTCTCGCTCGGCAACGTCGCGAACATCATGATCGGCATCACCGTGACCGGTGTGTTCGTGCCGCTGGCGCTCTTCCTCCAGACCGTGCCGAAGCTGTCGCCGCTGATGACCGGCCTGGTCACGGCACCCGCGTCGCTGATGTCCGGCGTGGTGGCGATCTTCGCGGGACGGCTGTCGAACCGCGCCGACGCCAAGTACCTGCCGATCACCGGATTCATCCTGATGGCGCTGGGCATCGGCGCCATGACGTTCCTGCTCGGGGACGGGCCGCAGTGGGTGCTGCTGCCGTCGATGCTCGCGCTGGGCACCGGCATGGGGCTCGTCTACTCGCCACTGACGAACATCTCCACGCGCTCTCTCGACCGGTCGCTGCTGGGCGCGGGATCCGGCATCTACAACACCTCGCGGCAGTTCGGGAACGTGCTGGGCAGCGCGGCGACCGCGGCCGTGCTGCAGATCGTGCTGGCGGCCACCGGTGACTTCACCTCGGCCGTGCGGGCGGCGTTCTACCTGCTGCTCGCGGCGATCGCGGTCGGGCTCGTCGCCGCGTTCGCCTTTCGCCAGATCGCCGCTCCAGCAGGCGTGACAGACTCCGCTCGTGCGTCTGATCCTGGCCTCCCAGTCACCCGCCCGTCTTAACGTCCTGCGGTCCGCGGGCATCGAACCCGTCGTCCGCGTCTCCGGTGTCGACGAGGACGCGCTGATCGCGTCGCTCGACAACCCGACGCCGGAGGAGACCGTCGTCGTGCTGTCCGCGGCCAAGGCCGAGGCGATCGAGCACGACGACGACTGCGTGGTCGTCGGCTGCGACTCGATGCTGCTGTTCGAGGGAGAACTCGTCGGCAAGCCCGGCACGCCCGAGATCGCGCTGGAGCGGTGGCGGCGGGTGGCGGGCAAGAGCGGCGCGTTGATCACCGGGCACACCGTGCTGCGGGTCGCGGCGGGAGAGATCACGGGCCGTGCCTCGGCCGCCGAGTCGACCACCGTGCGGTTCGGCACGCCGTCGGAGGAGGAGATGGAGGCGTACATCGCGACGGGCGAACCGTTGCACGTCGCCGGCGGCTTCACGATCGACGGGCGTGGCGGCTGGTTCATCGACGGCATCGACGGCGACCACACGTCCGTCATCGGCATCAGCCTGCCGCTCACCCGAAGGCTGCTCAGCCAGGTGGGTGTCTCCGTGTCCACACTCTGGTAGACGCTGGTCACAGTTCACCTGATCGAGGAAGACTGCCCTCAACGCCGGCGTTGAGGGCTAGCGGTGAACGAGTACTTGACGCGTCGCAGGAACATCGACCTGGCACGCAGGACGAGCACGGGCTGTCGGAGCTAATCGCTTCCGACGCCCCCTTTCGCTCATCCCTGCCCAGGAGATGTTCCAGTGTCGCTCGTTCAGACATACCGCAAGCCCAAGGTCTTCGGACTGACAGTTCTCGGCGCGCTCGTCCTCGGCGCGCTGGCCGGCTGGCTCGGCAAGGGCACGTGGCTCGCGCCCGTCCTCGCCAAGATCGGCTCCACCTTCACGGCGCTGCTGCAGCTCACCGTGATCCCGCTCGTCTTCACCGCGATCGTCGTCGGCATCGCGTCGCTGCGGAACCTCGGCGGCGGCCGCACCGCCGCCCGTCTCGGCGGCAAGACGTTCCTGTGGTTCGCCACCACGTCGTTCATCGCGGTGCTGATCGGCATCGCGGTCGCCTCGGTCCTGCGGCTCGGCCAGGGCGTGCAGATCGAACCCGCCGCCGGTGCCGTCGACAAGCTCGCCAAGCGCGCTTCCGGTTCGTGGCAGGCGCTGCTCGACAACCTGGTGCCCACCAACATCTTCAGCTCGTTCACCGAGGGCGACGTGCTCCAGGTCGTGTTCATCGCGGTGCTGGTCGGCTTCGCCGCCTACGCGCTCGGTGACAAGGCCGCGCCGTTCACGAACCTCGTGAAGTCGTTCTTCGAGATCATCCAGAAGGTCGTCGGCTGGATCATCCTGCTGGCGCCGATCGGCATCTTCGGCCTCATCGGCAACGCCGTCGCGTCCTACGGCAACGCGTTCGTGAAGCCGCTGTTCTCGTTGATCCTGGCCGTGTACGCCGGTTCCGCGCTCGTGCTGTTCGTCGTCTACCCGATCCTGCTGAAGTTCGTCGGCAAGACCTCGCCGGTCGAGTTCTTCCGCAAGGCGGGCACGGCGATCCAGTTCGCGTTCGTGTCGCGGTCCTCCGGCGCCACGCTTCCGTTGTCCCGCAAGGCCGCCACCGACCTCGGCGTCCCGCAGGAGTACGCGAACTTCGCCGTGCCGCTGGGCACCACGACCAAGATGGACGGGTGCGCCGCGGTCTACCCGGCCATCGCGACGATCTTCATCGCGAACCTGTTCGGCATCCAGCTCTCGGTGTGGCAGTACGCCGGTATCGTGCTCGTGGCCGTGTTCGGCGCTCTGGCCACGGCCGGAACGACCGGCTGGTACACGATGCTCACCCTGACGCTGAGCGTCGTCGGCCTGCCGCCGGCCGTGATCGCGACCGGTGTGGCCGTGGTCTACGCGATCGACCCGATCCTCGACATGATGCGCACCGCGACCAACGTGGCCGGTCAGATCACCGTGCCGGTGCTGGTGGCGCGCAGCGAGAACCTGATCGAGGAGCCCGCCGCTCCGGCCGAGAAGGACCTCGTCAACGCCTAGGAATCGGCGCACGGACGTAGTTGCGACAACTTCGGCACCGGTGCGGGCCAGCCTGGAAGCTGCTCCCGCGCCGGTGCCGGCGTCGTACAGCCGACGTTCGCGCCGAGGGCCGAGAACACCTGGACGAACGCGTCGTTGCACTGGCCGTCGCAGGCGCGCTGGGCCGAGACGATGTCCGCGGTGCCGTCCTCGTTGACGTCGTGCAGCCCGAGGTACCCCGCGTTGGACAGGTAGGCGGCCTGCGCGCGCGACCACGTGCCGTCCTTGCGGAACAGCACCTCACCGAGCACCTTGCCGCCGCCGTCCCCGCGCACCAGGCACACGCTGATCGCCGCCGCCCGGCACTCCAGCGACTCGGCGGTCACCGTCGCGCCGGACTCGGCGATGGTCATCTCGAAGATGTACGGGCCCGACTCGCCGGTCACCCTGATCCGC
This sequence comes from Lentzea waywayandensis, assembly GCF_900115955.1. Lineage (GTDB taxonomy): Bacteria > Actinomycetota > Actinomycetes > Mycobacteriales > Pseudonocardiaceae > Lentzea > Lentzea waywayandensis. Next base: position 268,867 of record NZ_FOYL01000003.1, on the reverse strand, counting down.
CCGCCGCCGGTTCCGGCGAGCAGCTCCACGAGGTCCTTGCCGACCGATTTGCCGATGACGACCTGGCAGACGGTGGTACCGCAGCGCATTCCGGGGTCGGTGCCGGATTGACCTGAATCGGTGCTGTCGGGCCGTTGGAAATAGGCGAAGGTCAGCCCCGCGACGAAGACCACGGCAGCGACGACGGCGATCACCTGCACCGACCTGGTTCCACCCACATCGCAGATTGTGGCCGATGGGCTCACGATTGATGTGAAGTGAGCCGTCTCTCCCTCTCGGAGTTCGTCGATTTCCGTAGACTGCGGCACCAGCCAGAGCCGTAATTAACCGGTCCAGCAGGAGGTACGACGCCGTGTCGCTGCGCAAGGTCCTCATCGCGAACCGCGGTGAGATCGCCGTCCGGGTCATCCGCGCCTGCCGTGACGCCGGTCTGACGAGCGTCGCCGTCTACGCCGAACCCGACCGCGACGCGCCGTTCGTGCGGCTCGCCGACGAGGCGTTCGCACTGGGCGGCAACACTCCCGGCGAGAGCTACCTGTCGTTCGAGAAGGTGCTGGCGGCCGCCGCGCAGTCCGGGGCCGACTCCGTGCACCCCGGTTACGGCTTCCTGTCCGAGAACGCGGAGTTCGCGCAGGCCGTGATCGACGCCGGTCTGGTCTGGATCGGCCCGACCCCCCAAGCCATCCGCGACCTCGGTGACAAGGTGACCGCGCGGCACATCGCGATGCGCGCGGGCGCGCCGCTGGTGCCCGGCACCAAGGACCCGGTCAACGGACCGGACGAGATCATCGCGTTCGCCTCCGAGCACGGCCTGCCGGTCGCGATCAAGGCGGCGTTCGGCGGTGGCGGCCGTGGCCTGAAGGTCGCGCGCACGATGGAGGAGATTCCCGAACTGTTCGACTCCGCGGTCCGCGAGGCCGTCACGGCGTTCGGCCGCGGCGAGTGCTTCGTCGAGCGCTACCTGGACAAGCCGCGCCACGTCGAGGCGCAGGTCCTCGCCGACACCCACGGCAACGTGATCGTCGTCGGCACGCGCGACTGCTCGTTGCAGCGCCGCCACCAGAAGCTGGTCGAGGAGGCGCCCGCGCCATTCCTGACCGACGAGCAGCGCGCCACGATCCACTCCTCGGCGCGTGCGATCTGCCTGGAGGCCGGCTACCACGGCGCCGGCACCGTCGAGTACCTCGTCGGGCTGGACGGGTCGATCTCGTTCCTGGAGGTCAACACGCGCCTTCAGGTCGAACACCCGGTGTCGGAGGAGACGACGGGCCTCGACCTGGTGCGCGAGCAGTTCCGGATCGCGGCCGGCGAGAAGCTGCGGTTCACCGAGGACCCGGCGCCGCGCGCGCACTCGATCGAGTTCCGGATCAACGGGGAGGACGCCGGTCGTGGCTTCCTGCCCGCGCCGGGCACGGTGACGACGTTCATCGCGCCGTCCGGTCCCGGTGTCCGCGTCGACGCCGGTGTCGAGTCGGGTTCGGTGATCGGCGGGCAGTTCGACTCGTTGCTGGCCAAGCTGATCGTGACCGGCGAGAACCGCGAGGAGGCCCTGGCGCGTGCGCGGCGTGCGTTGGACGAGATGGTCGTCGACGGCATGGCGACGGTGCTGCCGTTCCACCGCGTGATCGTGCGGGACGCGGCGTTCACCGCCGAGAAGCCCGAGGGTTTCACCGTGCACACGCGGTGGATCGAGACGGAGTTCGACAACCAGATCGCGCCGTTCGCGGGTGCTGCCGACGCGGCCGAGGAAGCGACGCCGCGTCAGACCGTGGTGGTCGAGGTCGGTGGGCGTCGCCTGGAGGTGTCGCTGCCGGGCGATCTCGCCGTCGGGTCACGTCCCGCTGCCGCCGCTGCGAAGAAGCCCAAGTCGAAGCGCGCCGGTGGTGGTTCGGCGGCCGTGTCGGGTGACGCGGTGGCGGCGCCGATGCAGGGCACGATCGTGAAGGTGGCCGTCGAGGACGGGCAGACCGTCGAGGCGGGCGACCTGATCGTGGTGCTGGAGGCCATGAAGATGGAGAACCCGGTGACGGCGCACAAGGCCGGCACGGTGACGGGTCTCGCGGCCGCCGCGGGCGACCCGATCACCCAGGGCACCGTGATCTGCGAGCTGAAGGACTGAGTTCGCAGGCTCGCGCAAGGGTCCCCCTGGGCGGTGGCTCCCCCGCGTCCCAACGTACTCAGGGGGTCTGACACTCACGGTGGACCGCGGCGGCGGGCTGTGATCTGCCCGCTGAAGGACTGACCGGCCGGGTCGCTCACCTACGATTGGTACGTGAGCGACCCGAGCAGGGACATCCGCATCGGTGACACCGAGCGTCAGCAGGCGTTGCAGGTGCTCGGTGAGCACATGAGCGCGGGCCGCATCGACATCAACGAGTACGGCGACCGGTCCGCGAAGATCACCACCGCGAAGACCCGCGGCGAGCTGATGGCGTTGTTCTACGACCTTCCCGATCCGCGGCCGCAGTTCGTCGCGCCCGTGCCGATGTTCAACGAGCCTTACAAGGCGCCCGCGCGCCGCTGGGAGGGCGCGGTCGTTCCCGTGGTGGGCGTGGCCGTGGCGATCCTGTTCTTCGCCTTCGTCAAGAACCCGTTGATCTTCCTGCTCATCCCCGCCGTGGCGATCCTGTGGGGCCAGTGGAACGGACGCCGACGCTGAAACCCTTGCTGTTGCTCGATCTCGACGGCGTGGTGCGCCGCTTCCCGCCGATGCCGGCAGAGCTCGCCGAGAGAGCTTTCGAGCCGTCGCTGCTGCTCCGCGCCGTCACCGGGGAGATCTCCGACGAGCAGTGGCGCCACGCGGTCGGGCCGGACTTCGCGGCCACCCCCGGCGAGGTGATCCCCGAGGCGCTGGCACTGGTCCGGGTGGCGCGGCGGCAGTGCTTCGTGGCGTTGCTGTCCAACGCGACCACGCAGCTGGAGGCGGATCTGGCGCTGCTCGGCCTCGACGCCGAGTTCGACGCGGTCTTCAACTCGTCCCGGCTCGGCCTCGCGAAGCCGGATCCCGCGATCTACCGCAGGGTGCTGGACGAGCTCGGCTACCCGACGGCGGTCTTCTGCGACGACACCGCGGAGAACGCGGCCGCGGCGACGGCGGCGGGGCTGGACGGCGTGCACGTGCCGGACACGGCGGCGTTGCGGACGGCCCTGGCCGTGCGGGAGCTGATCCCGCCGACCGTGCTGCTGATCCTGCCGGACCGCGACGAGGCCGAGGAGCTGGCGACGGAGTTGCTGGAGGCCGGCTGGGGTCCGTGCGCCGTGCACAGGGACATGCTGGCGGGCGAGGACGACGCCGAGGACGTGGACTGGGTGGTCGAGCTGACCACCGCGCCGGACGGCCTTCCGGCGTCCGCGCACCGGCCCGAACTCGACGACCTGGCGGAGCGGCACGACGGTTTCACGAGCGACGGTTAGCCTCTGGCCGTGGAGCCAGTTGAGATCAACGCGGGCGAGTACTACCTGCGCGCCTTCCGCGGCGACGACCGCATCGACGACGTGCCGGCGCTGGCCGAGGCCTTCGCGGACGCGGAGACCAAGCGGTACATGCCCCGCCTGACCGCAGACGGCGCCCCCTCCGCGGAGACGCTCGTCCTGCTGCTGACCGACGGCTGGGAGAAGGACTACCGGTGGTCGTGGGCGGTGTGCGAGGCCGTCACCGCCGAGGTGATGGCCGGGATCGTCATCCACAACGTCGACCACCACCTCAAGTCCGCCGAGGTGATGTGCTGGAGCCAGCCGAAGCACCGCGGCAAGGGCGTGCTGCCGGCCGCGCTGAACTCCGTGCTCGGCTGGGTCTACGGCGCGATGGAGATGCACCGGATCACGTACCGGCACGCGGTGTCGAACACGGCGTCGCAGCGGGTCGCGGAGAAGTGCGGATTCACTCTGGAGGGTCGTCTTCGCGAGGAGGCGATCGTCGATGATCAGCGCGAAGACCAGTTGTTGTGGTCACGGCTGGCGTCGGACCCCTTCCCAGAGCAGCTACGGTGACCGGCCATGCGGACCACGGGGCTCCTCATCGTCGCGATGGCGCTCGCCGGGTGCACGGCGGCGCCCCAGCAGAGTTCGCTGACCACCCCGCCTCCCCCTCCTCCGTCGCCCACGACGACGCCCTCGCAGCTTGACTTCCCGCAACGGCCGCGCGCGGTGCCGCTCGACAGGGTGGACCCCTGCGCGGTGCTGACCGCCGACCAGCGCATGGCGCTGAGCCTCGACAACCCGCCCAGCGCATACGTCGAGCCGAGCTTCGGCAGCGCGCGGGCGTGCACGATCCGCAGCACGACGAGCGGCAATGTGGCGAGGATCGCACTCGTGCTCGCCTCGGGCGCGGACGTGTGGCTCTCGGAGAACGCTCAGGTGGACTACACGGTGAGCGCGATCGAGGGATTCGCGGCGATTACTGTCCGCACACCCGACGTGCACGACGTCTGCAATGTGGAGATAGACGTCGCCGATGGGCAGTTCCTCGACGTCATGTTCCGCGACGGCGGCAATTCCACTGCCGTGCAACAAGATCATCTTTGCCTCGGCGCCCAGCGCGTGGCAGAGGCGGCGATGGCCAGTTTGCTCCAGAAGCGCTGACCCACTCGGGCGGATGTCACTGATCGCACTCCCCAGCGTTACCTTCGGTGGTTAGAGTGTCCAAGCGCTTGTAGGTACAACCGCCGGAGGTTTCACCATGCCGCCAGGGGGACGCAGCGGGGCCGACTCCTCGCCGCCCGCTTCGCACGAGCTGAACGTGGAGCCAGAGGCGATCCCGGCGTTGCGCAACACGTTCTCGGCCGCCCTGATCAAGCTGGACAAGCAGATCGAGATGGCGATCACCGAGTTCCGCGTGCGCCCGTGGGCGGGTGACCCGGTCAGCCAGGAGGCCGCGGAGAAGTTCAACGACCGCTCGATCGCGGACGGTGACTCGGCTCTGCAGGCCCTGCTGAACTACCAGCGGCAGCTCAAGACCGCGATGGACAACCTCAACCAGATCGAACGGCAGTACAACGTGGTCGAGGGCGACAACACCGGCATGATGAACAAGAGCGGGTGCTGACCATGGCAGATCACCGCTGGCAGGGCTACAGCCACAAAGAGCTGTACGAGCGCATTCACGCAGGTCCGGGCGCTTCCGCGTCGTTCGCGTCGATGGAACGCTGGCAGGGCGTGTCGGCCGCGCTGACCGAGATCAACGACGACCTGCACTCCGGCATCGCTCTCTCGGGCGCGAAGTGGCAGGGCAGGGCCGCCGACATGGCGCAGGCCGGCCTGAACCCCATCGCCGCCTGGGCGGACAGCGCGCGCACCGGCTCGGACGTCATGCGCTACTCGGCCGAACTCCAGGCCGGGTACGTCTCGAAGGCCCGCGCGGACATGCCGGCGCCGGTCAGCGTGACCGCGGAGCAGCCGGGTGCCCTCGTCACCGGCATCACCCACCTCTTCGGCGGCCAGACCGACCACGAGAAGCAGGAGGCGGCCCAGGACGCCGCCGAGCGCCGCGCCCGTGAGGTCATGTCCACCTACGCGTCGTCCACGACCGCGAACACCTCGACCCTCGGCCAGTTCACCCAGCCGCCGCAGCTCCAGATCAGCGGCTCCGGCCCCGTGCACGGCGGTGGCGCCCAGGTGGGCACGGCCGCCGTCTGGGGTGTCGGCCCGAACGGCACCGGCGGCAGCGCGACGCGCGGCCGCACCTCGACGGGCACGCGCGGCACCGTTGCTCCACCGCCTCGCGGGGGCACGCCCGCGCCGGGCTCCACGACGCGCACGTCCAGCACGGGAACCAGCACGACTCCCGCCGTCAAGGGCTCGCAGAGCTCGGTCACGGCGACCACCACCGGTCCTGGTGGCACGGGCACCGCGGGTGTCGGCCTGGCGGGCCAGCGCACCTCCAGCCGTTCGGGATCGTCCGCCGGCACCGAGGTGAAGCAGATGGAGGACGGCGCGACCGCGGCCTCCGGTGCCGCCATGGGCACGGTCATGAACCAGGGCCACGCCGCCGGTGTCGCGAACGCGGCGGGTTCCGCCATGGGTCCGATGGGCACGGTCGGTGCCGCGAACAACGGCGACCAGGTCCACCGCAGGGCCGTGCCGATGCCGCAGTCGTTCGACCCGTTCGGCGGGATGGGCGGTGGACGCAAGGGCGAGGAAGAGGAGGACTTGGAGCACAAGGCCGCCGACTACCTCCGCGAGCGCGACGACATCTACGGCGTGGGCAGCTACACGTTGCCCGTCATCGGGGAGAGCACGACCGACTGATGACTCTGTTCGGCTTGGACGTCGGGATGAGCGACACGCGCGACCCGGTGATCATCTCCACGCTGGAGTTCGACGTCCTCTGGGAGCACCTGGGCCTGGAGACGATGCCGCTCGTCCTGAAGGTCCCCTCACCGGGCAAGACCACCGAGGAACGGCGCGCCATCGAGGACCAGGTCTGGCTGCAGCTCGGCGCCAGAGGCCTCGGCGGCCCGCGTTCCCTGGACCCGACCCTGGAAGACCTGCTGCACGTCCTGAACCGCCCGCAGCAGGAGATCGACGCCCGGATGTGGCTGCACGAGCGCAGCCTCCGGGTGCTCGCCGCGGGCAAGGGCCAGGCGGGTGTGCTGGCGATCCTCGACGGCACCCAGCTGATCCTGCGCCCGGCGGAAGCCGACGGCCTCCCGCGCGAGGCGCTCACCGCCCTGCCCACCGCTCCGGCGGGCGAGGGCCACTCCATCACCCTGCCGTCGGCCGACCTGGACGGAGCGGCGGCCTCAGCGGCGACTCCGGAGGACCTGGAGGCCGCGCTGAGTGCGACGTTGCGCGCCGACGACGCCCACACGCTGGCCGAAATGGTCCGCGACGCCTCGAACCGGGGCCAGTTCGGCGCCGCGGCCCGCGACAAGTGGGGCAAGCGCGTCCGCCCGGACCGCGTGGTCGCGTTCTACGACACGCCAAAGGGCCGCTACCTGCAGATGCGCCGCGCCACGGCCGGTCAGGCGCCGTGGTCGACCATCACCCCGGTCGACTACCGGCGCATGCACCACCACCTGGTGGAACTGCTGGCGGAGGCGGCCGGCTCCTGACCGCTGGGGCAGGAGCCGTCAGCGCGAGATCTAGTGGCGTGGCCCAGAACGTTGCCGGGCGAATTCGCGGTCAGACGGGTGCATCGTCGTACCGCCCCCACGTCCTCGTACTGGTTTGTACGTGGGCGTGGGGGGCGGTACGACGAGGTGCCCTGCTGAGCGTGAATTGCCCAGCCAACGTTCTGGGTCGCGCCGCTAGGGACCGATGCCCTGGCAGGGCCGGGTCCGCAGGTCGTTCACGTAGTCGTCGGGCGCCCCGGCGGCTTCCGCCGCGTCGGCGACCACCCCGATGTAGCGGGCGGACGGCAGCCCGCCCTCGTAGGCGTCCAGCACGTAGAGCCAGGCGACCACGGACCCCTCGAGGGTCTGCACCCGCAACCGGATCTTCTTGTACAGGCCGAGCGCACCCTCCCACCGGTCCAGCCGCGACTCATCGCGTGGCGACACGTCGTAGAGCACGCAGAACGTCTGGTGGTCTGGCTCCTCGACGATCGTCGCGAGGGCACCCTCCCAGCCGAGGTCCTCGCCACCGAACGTCATGCGCCATCCAACGAGCCAGCCGGTCCCCGCGAGCGGGGAGTACGGGGCTCGCTCCATCATCTGGTTCGGATCCATGTTCGACCCGTACGCGGCATAGAGCGGCACGTCCGACAGCGTAGCGACCCGGCGATCACCTTTCGGTACTGACGACACGGTCGATTCGGTCAACGCGTACGGTTGAGCCGCCCAGCAAGCACGCAGAAGGGAACTGATCGTGACCCGCATCGTCATCATCGGCGGCGGACCCGCAGGTTACGAAGCAGCCCTGGTCGCTGCGCAGCACGGCGCCGACGTGACCGTCGTCGAGAACGACGGAGCCGGTGGCGCGTGCGTGCTGTACGACTGCGTGCCGTCCAAGACCTTCATCGCTTCGGCGGGCGCGCGCAGTGCCTTCCGCAACGCCGGTGAGCTGGGCATTCAGACCCACAACGAGCTCGCGACGGTCGACCTGCCGGTCGTACACGGACGGGTGAAGGGCCTCGCGCTGGCCCAGTCAGCGGACGTGCGCGCACGCCTCCAGCGGGAGGGCGTGCGGCTGATCAACGGGCGCGCGAAGTTCGTCGACGACTCGCGCGGGCTCGCCCAGCACCAGGTCGTGGCGACCGGCGCGGACGGCACCGACGAGATCCTCAACGCCGATGTGGTGCTCATCGCAACCGGTGCGACGCCGCGCGTGTTGCAGGGCGCGGAGCCCGACGGCAAGCGGATTCTCACCTGGCGGCAGATCTACGACCTGCCTGAGCTGCCCGAACACCTCGCGGTGATCGGTTCCGGCGTCACCGGTGTCGAGTTCGCCAGCGCCTACACCGAGATGGGTGTGAAGGTGACGATGGTCTCCAGCCGGGACCGCGTCCTGCCGCACGAGGACGCCGACGCGGCCGCGGTGCTGGAGGACGTGTTCGCCGAGCGCGGCACGGCCGTCGTCAAGCACGCCCGCGCGGACAAGGTCGAGAACACCGGCGACGGCGTTCTGATCCACCTGGAAGACGGTCGCACGATCGAGGCATCGCACGCCCTGATGACCGTCGGTTCGGTGCCGAACACGACCGACATCGGCCTCGACAAGATCGGTATCGAGCTCGGGCGTGGCGGGTACATCCCCGTCGACCGAGTCAGCCGGACCAACGTCAGCGGCGTCTACGCGGCCGGCGACTGCACCGGCGTGCTGCTGCTCGCGTCCGTCGCCGCCATGCAGGGCCGCATCGCGATGTGGCACGCGCTGGGTGAGGGCGTCAGCCCGATCAAGCTCAAGACCGTCGCCGCGAACGTCTTCACCAACCCGGAGATCGCCAGCGTCGGCATCAGCCAGCAGGCGATCGACTCGGGCGAGGTGCCCGCGCGCACGATCATGCTGCCGCTCGCCACGAACCCCCGCGCCAAGATGGAGGGTCTGCGCCGCGGCTTCGTGAAGCTCTTCTGCCGCCCGGCGACCGGCGTCGTCATCGGTGGTGTGGTCGTCGCGCCGAACGCGAGCGAGCTCATCCTGCCGATCGCGCTCGCCGTGCAGAACCAGCTCACCGTCGAGCACCTCGCGACGACCTTCTCGGTCTACCCGTCGCTGTCCGGCTCGATCACCGAGGCCGGCCGCCAGCTCATGCGTCACGACGACCTGGACTGACGCACGACTGAACTTCTCACCAGGACTTCTGCGCCCTACAGGCGACTTGCAGACGCTTGCAGCGGATCTGCAGGCGGAACGGATTTACTTCGTTCTGCAAGCCGGAAGCAGATCGCCTGGGGGGAAAGATGAAGCGTTCGTTCGCTGCTGCCGTCGCACTGACGGCAGCAGCGCTTCTCGGTTCGTGTGCCCCTCAGGTGGCCGAACCACCGGCACCACCGGCCGGCGCCTCGTCAACGGCATCTTCGCCTGCGGCAGAGGGCATGCCACCGTCGGAGCCGGCCGAGATCCGCATCCCGAAGATCAACGCCGTGTCGTCGTTGGTGCCCCTGGGGCTCAACGCCGACGAGACGGTCGAGGTCCCGCCGGTCGACCAGCCGATGCAAGCGGGCTGGTACCGCCTCGCCCGCACACCGGGAGAAGCGGGACCCGCGGTCGTCCTCGGTCACGTCGACGGCAACAAGCAGCCGGGAATCTTCTTCCGCCTCAAGGAACTCGTCGCCGGCGACGAGGTCGTGGTGTCCAGAAAGGACGGCACCACGGCGAAGTTCCGCGTACGCAAGAAGGAACAGATCGCCAAGGACAGCTTCCCCACGGAGGCCGTCTACGGCGACACCGACGTGCCCGAACTGCGGCTGATCACCTGCGGGGGCAGCTACGACCACGCCGCGCGCAGTTACCGGGACAACGTCATCGTCTACGCAACTCTCGTCTGAACATCAGAAATCCAATGGGGGACAACAAAAATGAACATCATCAAGGCTGCAGCCGGTCTGGCGGCCGTCGCCGCCGCGCTCACGTTCGCGCCGTTCGCCAACGCCCAGTCGTCCGACGGCTTCCAGCTCGACAAGACCGAGTACGCCCCCGGTGACTACATCACCATCTCCTACGACGTCAGCGCCAGGTGCGAGGGCAAGGCGTACTCGAACGGCTTCATCAACTGGTACTCGTCCGACTTCCTGGTCGGGGGCCCGAAGACGTATGTCGCCGAGGCCAACGCCAGCTTCGTCCCCGGCTCCTACACCGCCGAACTGACCTGCAAGGGCGAGAAGGTCACCAGGGCGTTCACGGTCGCGGCTCCGCGTGACAAGTTCACGCTCGACAAGACCGAGGTCGAGGCGGGCGGCGACATCAGTGTGATGAAGACCAAGCAGTCGGACTGCGGCGAGGTCGCGACCTCGCCCGGCTTCACCGCCCCGATCAAGCTGGAGCACGAGTCGGTGAACCTTCGCATCGGCAACGGCAAGGTCGTCGACCAGGCCGGCACCTACCAGGCCGAGATGACCTGTGGCGGCAAGCAGGTGCAGGTGGAGTTCGTGGTCACCGCGAAGGCTCCCGCGCAGGCGGTCGCGGACAAGCCCAAGGCGGCGGCCAAGTCGGCCAAGTCTCCGATCGTGAAGCCGAAGGGTGCCCCGCAGACCGGTGGTGGCGCGACCGCGTGATCAAGAAGTTGATCACATTTCGGTTCTGTCCCGATCGGACGCGCAACTAAGCCACGAGATGTGCGTCAATGGATTCGTGGGGACTCGTGTCTTGATCGCGGTGCTGTCTGTGGTACTGGCCACCGCCTGTTCGCAGGGACCTGCACCGAAGCCGTCGGCGGCGACGAGCGACAGCGCGCCGCCGCCGGTGGTGTCACCGCTCGGCAACTCCGACCCGATGGAGCTTCGGATCGAGCGGATCGGCGTGCGGTCGTCCTTGGTCGCACTCGGCCTCGACCAGCAGGGCGTCGTCCAGATGCCGCCCGCCAACGAGGGCATGCAGGCCGGTTGGTACCAAACGCAACCGCAGCAGTGGATCATCGTCGGCCGGATCGAGAGCAACAAGGCCAGAGGCGTCTACTTCCGGCTGAACGACCTGCTGACGGGCGACGTCGTCGAAGTGTCCAAGAAGGACGGTTCGGTCGCCCGCTTCACCGTGACCCGCACGGAGAGGATCATCCGCGACGACTTCTTCGCGGAGGCCGTGGCGCGGGACAAGGACGAGCAGGGGCTGCGACTGATCACGTGTGGCACCCGCGACAACGTGATCGTGCACGCAGCCCCTTCGTCGTGATTCGACGAAGCCCGATCAGGACGAAGGGGCGGCCGGCTTCAGCCCGGTAACCGCCCGCGAGCCCGAGGGTTCGCGAGTTCGCGAGTTCGCGGGGTTCGCGAGTTCGCGCTGGTCGTCCGTTCGCCTCTTCGTCTCGATTCGGCGAAGCCCAATCGGGGCGAAGCGGCGGACGGACGACCAGCTTCCCGGCGAACGAGCCGGAGTCTGCGAAGCAGCGACCAAAAAACACAGCGACCAAAAAATCAGTCCTCAACCCAGTCGAAGGTCTTGGTCACGGCCTTCTTCCAGTTGGCGTACTCGGACGCGCGGCGGGACTCGTCCATCTGCGGCTCCCACTGCTTGTCCTGCGCCCAGTTCTCGCGGATCTCGTCCTCGGTCTTCCAGAACCCGACCGCGAGACCGGCCGCGTAGGCGGCGCCCAGCGCGGTCGTCTCCGCGACGACCGGCCTGATCACCGGCACGCCGAGGATGTCCGCCTGGAACTGCATCAGCAGCTCGTTCACGACCATGCCGCCGTCGACCTTCAACGCGGTCAGGTCGACGCCCGAGTCGGCGTTCATCGCGTCGAGCACCTCCCGCGTCTGGAAGGCCGTCGCCTCCAGCACGGCCCGCGCGAGGTGGCCCTTGTTGACGAACCTCGTGAGACCCACGATCGCGCCGCGGGCGTCGGAACGCCAGTACGGAGCGAACAGGCCGGAGAACGCCGGCACGAAGTACGCGCCGCCGTTGTCGTCGACGGTCTTCGCGAACTCCTCGATCTCGGCCGCGCTGGAGATCATGCCGAGGTTGTCGCGCAGCCACTGCACCAGCGAGCCGGTGACCGCGATCGAGCCCTCCAGGGCGTAGACCGCGGGGGCCTCACCGATCTTGTAGCAGACGGTGGTGAGCAACCCGTTCTCGCTCATCACCTTCTCGGTACCGGTGTTGAGCAGCATGAAGTTGCCGGTGCCGTAGGTGTTCTTGGCCTCGCCGGGCGACAGGCAGGCCTGGCCGAACGTCGCCGCCTGCTGGTCGCCGAGGATGCCCGCGATCGGCACCCCGGCCAGCGCGCCGCGTTCGCGCACCTGGCCGTAGACCTCCGACGAGGAACGGATCTCCGGCAGCATCGACATCGGAATGCCCATGTCGGAAGCGATCGACGAGTCCCACTGCAACGTGTCGAGGTCCATCAGCATGGTGCGCGACGCGTTCGTCGGGTCGGTGACGTGCACGCCGCCGTCCACCCCGCCGGTCATGTTCCACAGCACCCACGTGTCCATGTTGCCGAACAGCAGGTCGCCGGCTTCGGCCCTCTCCCGCGCGCCTTCGACGTTGTCGAGGATCCAGCGGACCTTGGGCCCGGAGAAGTAGGTCGCCAGCGGCAGGCCGACCTTCTGGCGGTAACGCTCCTGGCCACCGCCCAGCGCGCCCAGCTCCTGAACGATCTTGTCGGTGCGCGTGTCCTGCCAGACGATGGCGTTGTAGACGGGTTCACCGGTGTTCTTGTCCCACACCAGCGCGGTCTCACGCTGGTTGGTGATGCCGACGGCAGCGATGTCCGAAGTGGACAGATCGGCTTTCGCGAGCGCGCCCGCGGCGACCTGGCGGGTGTTCTGCCAGACCTCCTTCGGGTCGTGCTCGACCCACCCCGCCTTGGGGAAGATCTGCTCGTGCTCCTTCTGATCGACCGAGACCACCCGCCCGGAGTGGTCGAAGATCATGCACCGGGTCGACGTGGTGCCCTGGTCGATCGCGGCCACGTACTGCGTCATGCGAGAAGTCCTTTCAGACCGGGAGAACCAGGAAGAGCAGCGCGGCGAGCGCGCCACCCACTAGCGGGCCGACGACGGGGACCCACGAATAGCCCCAGTTGGCGTTGCCCTTGTTGCGGATCGGCATGAGGAACGCGTAGGCGATGCGCGGACCGAGGTCGCGCGCCGGGTTGATGGCGTAGCCGGTCGGGCCACCGAGCGACGTACCGATCACCAGCACGACGAACGCGACACCCGCGTACCCGAGCGCCGAGTTGCCGAACGTCGGCACGCCGTCCACCGACTCCTTCGCGGCCGGCGACAGCAGGATCCACGCGACGAGCACGAACGTGCCGATGATCTCGGAGACGAGGTTCCACGGCGCGTTCGGCACGGTCGGGCCGGTGGAGAAGATGCCGAGCGTGTTCTGCGGTTCGTCGTGCGTGTCGAACTGCAGCTTGTAGGTGGCCCAGCAGAGCATCGCACCGATGATCGCGCCGACCATCTGCCCGAGGACGTAGAAGGGCACGTCGCCCCACGGCGTCTTGTCCGCGATCGCGAGTCCCAGCGTCACAGCGGGGTTGAGATGAGCCTGACTCGGGTTGGCGATGCTGGCGCCGGTGAAGACCGCGAAGGCCCAGCCGACGTTGACGAACAGGAATCCCGTGCTGTTTCCGAGGGTGTTCTTGAGCACCTGGTTCGCGACGACACCGGTACCCAGGAGGATGAGGACCGCTGTCCCCAGCATCTCCCAGACGAAGATCGAGCCTGCGCTCATCGTCGACCTCCACTCGTTTGCGCCAGGCAGGACGCGCAAACCCGAGGTCAGGGCCGCGCCGCCCGCCTACAACGTGCTCGGACGCTATTACCCACCTGATCAGTTGTCCACGCCAAGTACGGGTGGTCAGGCCGTTCTCAGGCCATAAGGTTCTGGCCCGCGCGCCCATGGGCGGACGGCGGTCGCTGAAGGTAGCGTGAGGCGAAGTCGTAGCAGGGAGGCGTCTGTCGTGGTCACGCGCAAGAACGCAGCTGCACCACCGCGAACCCATGCCGAACCACCGATCACCGGCCGGCTCGGCCCGGCCGAACGCGAGGAGGCCTGGCAGCGGCTGGGTGCCGAGACGTTCGACGTCGTGGTCGTCGGTGGGGGTGTCGTCGGTGTCGGCGCGGCACTGGACGCCGCCACGCGCGGACTGCGGGTGGCACTCGTCGAGGCCCGTGACCTGGCGTCGGGCACGTCCAGCCGGTCCTCCAAGCTCTTCCACGGCGGCCTGCGCTACCTGGAGCAGCTGGAGTTCGGCCTGGTGCGCGAGGCACTGCGCGAACGCGAGCTGATGCTGACGCGCCTCGCACCGCACCTGGTGAAGCCCGTCGCGTTCCTCTACCCGCTGAGCAACCGCATCTGGGAACGCCCGTACTCGGCGGCCGGACTGTTCCTGTACGACACGATGGGCGGCGCCCGGTCCGTGCCGGGGCAGAAACATCTCACCCGTGCGGGCGCGCTCCGGCTGGTCCCCGCGTTGAAGCGCGACGCGTTGATCGGCGGCATCCGCTACTACGACGCCCAGGCCGACGACGCCCGGCACACGATGATGGTCGGCCGCACCGCCGCCCACTACGGCGCCGTGGTGCGCACGTCGACCCAGGTGGTCGAGTTCCTGCGCGAGGCGGACCGCGTGTCCGGCGTGCGGGTGCGCGACGTCGAGGACGGGCGCGAAGTAGACGTGCGGGCGCACGCCGTGATCAACGCGACCGGCGTCTGGACGGACGAGCTGCAGCGGCTTTCCGGCTCGCGCGGGCGCTTCCGGGTGCGGGCGTCGAAGGGCGTGCACATCGTCGTCCCGCGCGACCGGATCGTCGCCGAGGCCGGGATGATCCTGCGCACCGAGAAGTCCGTGCTGTTCGTCATCCCGTGGCGCAACCACTGGATCGTCGGCACCACGGACACCGACTGGAACCTCGACCTGGCACACCCAGCGGCCACCAAGCACGACATCGACTACATCCTCGAACACGTCAACTCGGTGCTCGCGACCCCGTTGACGCACGACGACATCGAGGGCGTCTACGCGGGCCTGCGGCCGTTGCTGGCGGGCGAATCCGATTCGACGTCAAAGCTCTCCCGCGAGCACGCGGTCGCGAGGGTCTCCCCAGGCCTGGTGGCGATCGCGGGTGGCAAGTACACGACGTACCGGGTGATGGGCGCGGACGCCGTCGACGCGGCGCACGTCGACCTGCCGGGCCGGATCCAGCCGTCCATCACGGACAAGGTGCCGCTGGTCGGCGCCGACGGCTACCACGCGCTGGTGAACCAGGCCGATCAGCTCGCGGCCAAGCACGGCCTGCACCCGTACCGCGTGCGGCACCTGCTGGACCGCTACGGCTCGCTGGTGCACGAGGTGCTGTCACTGGCCGCGGACAACCCGGAGCTGCTCAAGCCGATCCCGGCCTCCCCCGACTACCTCCAGGTCGAGGCGGTGTACGCGGTCTCGCACGAGGGCGCGATGCACCTGGAGGACGTGCTGACGCGGCGCACCCGCATCTCCATCGAGTACGCCCACCGCGGCGTCGACTCGGCGGACGCGGTGGCCCGGCTGGTCGCGCCGATCCTCGGGTGGGACGAGGACGCGATCAAGCGCGAGGTCGAGATCTACAACGCGCGCGTCGAGGCCGAGCGCACGTCCCAGACCAAGCCGGACGACCAGGCGGCGGACGCGGTTCGCGCCTCGGCACCGGAAGCGCGGCCTCAGTTGACCGAACCCGTGAGCTGATCTTCGGCATGCTGTGGGCATGACCGGGGTTGGCAGACGAACTTTCCTGATCGGCGCAGCCGTGGCCGGTGCCGCTTCGACCGGTACCGCCCACGCCGCTGCACCTGTGTTCGAGCACGGTGTCGCGTCCGGCGACCCGTTGCCCGACGGTGTCCTGCTGTGGACGCGCGTGATCACCTCCAAGCCGATCCGGTGGGAGGTCGCGCGTGACGAGGACTTCCACCGGATCGTGAAGCGCGGCATCGCCCGCACTTCGGCTGCTCGGGACCACACGGTGAAGGTCGAGGTCCACGGCCTGCGGGACAACACCCGCTACTGGTACCGGTTCCGCGTCGGCGACGTCGTGTCGCCGGTCGGCAGGACCAAGACCGGGGGCTGCGGGTCCGAGCTGAACTTCGGCGTCGCGTCGTGCGCGAACTGGTCGGCCGGGCACTTCGCCGGCTACGGGTACCTCGCCCGCCAGGACCTCGACGCCGTGATCCATCTCGGCGACTACATCTACGAGAACAACTACGGCGCGGTCCGCGAGCAGGACCCGCCGCACGAGTGCCTCACCCTCGACGACTACCGGCGCCGGCACGCGAAGTACAAGACCGACCAGCACGTCCAGTCGCTGCACGCGGCGCACGCCATGATCGCCACCTGGGACGATCACGAGAGCGCGGACAACTCGTCCAGCATCGGTTCGCCACAACACGATCCGGCGACCGAAGGCCCGTGGGGCGCACGGCTGGCCGCCGCGACACAGGCCTACTACGAGTGGATGCCCGTGCGCGAGGGCAGGCTCGACCGGACGTTCCGCTTCGGCGAGCTGGCGACGTTGACCATGCTCGACCTGCGCTCGTACCGCACCGACGCGACGATCCTCGGTGCCGCCCAACGGGACCGGCTGATCGACACCCTCACCACCGACCGCGCTCGTTGGCAGTTCGTCGGCAACTCGGTGATGATGAGCCCGCTCAAGGTCCCGCCGCTGCCGGGCCTCCCGCAGTCGAACCCCGACCAGTGGGACGGCTTTCCCGCCGACCGGGAGCTGGTGCTCAGGTCGTTGGGAGACCGGAAGAACACGGTGTTCCTGACCGGCGACATCCACAGCTCGTGGGCCATCGACGTGCCGCTCGGCGGGCAGCCGGTGGCCACCGAGTACGTCGTCACGTCACTGACGTCGGACAACTTCGACGACCTGCTGAAGGTGCCGCCGCGCACGGTCGCGTTGCAGGTCGAGGCGCAGTTCCAGGCGCTCAACCCGCACGTGCGGTTCGTGGAGCTGGACTCGCACGGCGTCTCGACGCTGCGGGTGACCGCGGACGAGGTGCGGTTCGACTGGCACTACGTGGCGGACAAGAAGAACCCGGACAGCGCTGTGGCGCGTGCGCATTCGTTCCGCACGCGCCACAACACTGCTCAAACCGAGAGGGTTCCGCTCTAGGCGAGCGCTGCCAGCGCGGTGTGCACCATCACGCGGACGCCCACGAGGAGCGCACGCTCGTCGAGGTCGAACGTCGGCTGGTGCAGATCGCGCTGCTTCTCCTGGCCGTTCCACACGCCGAGGCGCGCGAACGAGCCGGGCACGTGCTCCAGGTACCAGCCGAAGTCCTCACCACCGGACGACTGCTCGGTGCCTGCGAGCGCGTCGTCGCCCAGTGCGGCCTCGATTCCGGCGCGCAGGATCTGGGTCGACTCGCGCTCGTTCACCACCGGCGGCACGCCGCGGCGGTGGTGCAGGTCGAAGCCGACGCCGGTCGGGGCCAGCAGGCCCGTCACCAGGTCCTTGACCAACGGCTCCAGCTCGGCCCAGATGTCGCGGTCGCCGGTGCGCAGCGTGCCGCGCACCAGGCCTTCCTGCGGCACCGCGTTCGGCGCCTCGCCCGCGTGCACCGCGCCCCACACCAGGACGGTGCCGGAGCGGGGGTCGACGCGGCGCGACAGCATCGTCGGCAGGCCGGTGATGACCGTGCCGAGCGCGTGCACCAGGTCCGCGGTGAGGTGCGGGCGCGAGGTGTGGCCGCCCGGCGAGGACAGCCGCAGCTCCAGCAGGTCGGAGGCCGACGTGATGGCGCCGATGCGCGTGCCGATGCGGCCGACCTGAAGGCGCGGGTCGCAGTGCAGACCGAAAATTCGCTCCACACCGTCGAGTCCGCCCGCGGCCAGCACGTCGAGCGCGCCGCCCGGCATGACCTCCTCCGCCGGCTGGAACACCAGCCGGATGCGGCCGGGCAGCTCCGTCGCCGACGCGAGCGCCAGCGCGGTGCCGAGCAGGACCGTCGTGTGGGCGTCGTGACCGCACGCGTGCGACACACCGTCCACAGTGGACCCGAACGGCAGGCCGGTGTTCTCGTGCAGCGGCAGGGCGTCCATGTCCGCGCGGAGAGCCACGCAGCGAGGGCCGTGGCCGATGTCGCAGATCAGGCCCGTGCCGCCGGGGAGGATGCGCGGCTTGAGGCCGACCTCGCGCAGCAGCTTCGCTACGAGCTCGGTGGTGTTGTACTCGCGCCGGGAGAGCTCTGGGTTGGCGTGGATGTGCCTGCGCCAGGCGACGACGTCGGCGGAGTTCGCCTTCAGCCAGTCGTCGAGCCAGGCGGGGCCACGGCCTTCTCCCAGATCATCCACAGGAGACATGCTCACCCCGGTGGGGTCCACGAGCATCTCGGTGGACGTCTTCACAGTTGAGGAGCCCGAGGGCCGGGAGTCCAGAACCGTCATGCCGCACCTCCGCGGGCCAGCAGCCGTGCTCGCTGCTGGGAATCGGTGGCTGTCGCGATCGTCGTCCAAGCCATGGCAAGTGCTCCGTCAAGGAGCGCACGGTCGGCCGACGCCGAGGCACAGGCGGTCGCGAACTCTAGTTGGTGGTTCACCGCGTCTCCGCAGTCGATGGCGATGGTCGGGTGGATGGCGGGCAACACTCTGGTGACGTTGCCCATGTCGGTGCTCCCGATCTTCTCTCGTTGTTCCTGTTCGGGCGAGAGCGGTCGTCTTCCCAGCTCAGTGGCCGCACGCCGGTAGGCGTCCGCCAGCCACGGGTCGGGAGTCAACTCGGCGTAGATCGGTGAGACCTGCACGACCTCATGGGTGCAACCGGTCGCGAGTGCGCCGGCCGAGAAGCAGTCGCGGATCCGGTTCTCCAGACGCTGCAACGATTCCAGGTTTTCCGCCCTCACATCGAACATCGCCGATGCGCGGGCGGGTATTACGTTCGGCACGGTGCCGCCGTTGGTGACGATGCCGCTCACCATCTGGCCGGGTTCGAAGTGCTGCCGCAGCAGACTGATCGAGATCTGCGCGACGGTCACCGCGTCCGCGGCGTTGATGCCCAGGTGGGGGGCGGCGGCCGCGTGTGACGGCTTGCCCGTGTAGCGCACCTCGAGATCGGTGATGGCGAGCGATTTGGCGGCGCACGACTCGTACGGCGCCGGGTGCACCATCATCGAGAGCGAGACGTCGTCGAACACGCCTCGTTCCAGCATGAGCACCTTGCCCCCGCCGACCTCTTCCGCTGGAGTTCCGATCACCTTGACGGTGATACCCAACTGGTCGGCGATGTCACGCAGAGCGAGCGCGGAGCCGACGGAAGCGGCGGCGATGACGTTGTGCCCGCACGCGTGCCCGACCTCGGGCAAAGCGTCGTATTCGGCACAAAGCCCCAGCACCAGCTCGCCGTCGCCGTACGTCGCGACGAACGCGGTGTCGAGATCTGCGACCCCGCGGTCGACCTTGAAGCCCTCGCGGGCCAGCAGGGTGGTGATCTTCTCGACGCTGCGGTGCTCCTCGAAGGCCAGCTCAGGCTCGGCGTGGATCGAGTGCGACAGGTCCAGCAGCGCGTCCGAGTACCGCTCGACGGTCGAGCGTGTGCTGATCTTCAAGTCGGTACCCATTTGCCACCATCCTGCATCACCACCTGTAAGACGCAGCGCGCTGATGATGATCAACCGGACGGCCGGTCGCGGCGCTGCGCCAAGCGGCGAGCGAGTTTCGGTCTGACCGATCAACGATGACGCAAATGGTCGCGAGACACGCTTAATTTTGACTATTACGTCCCAGCATGTGGGAGGTGCGCTCTCAGCCCACCGACCGTTCGGCTAGCCCTTCTTGGCAGCCCGTTCCTTGCGCCACTTCGCCCACCGCTTCTTGTTGCGGTAGTAGACCAGCACGAACAGCAGCACGGCGATACCGCCGATCCACAGCTTGCGCTTGGTCTCTTCACGGGTCTCAGGCGAGGGCGCCTGCGGCGCGTTCACGTCGGGAGCCGGGTTCACGGTCGTCTGCTGCGCAGCCACCACAGGCGCGCTCGCCGCCTCTTGCGCGGACGCCACTCCGGCGATCCCGAGAACGCTCATCAGCGAGAACACGCAGGCCAGCAGCAACCTCGACATGGCCTGAACTCTACCTCGAATACCACGATCGAAGGTCACCCAAACTAGTTAAGCGCCTACCGTGAGTCCGATTGGAACGCCTTCAAAATCTGCTCTGCCGCGAGGGTGGCGGTGAGCTCTCCGAGGCGGACCTTCTCTTCGAGAGAGGGGGCGAGGGAACGCACGGCGGTGCTCTCGCGCACCTGCCGCCACAGTTCGTCGTGGACCATCATCCAGGTCCATTCGACCTGCTGGCGGCGACGGCGTTCGTCCAGTTCCCCGGCGTCTTTCAGGGTCCGCCGGTGTTCCATCACTCGGGACCACAGCTCGTCCAGACCGGCCCCGGTGAGACCCGAGCAGGTGAGGACCGGCGGGTGCCACAACGCGTCCGGCGGGCGCAGCAGCTTCAACGCCCCGGCCAGCTCGCGGGCGGCCTTGCGGGCGTCCAGCTCGTGATCGCCGTCGGCCTTGTTGACCGCGATGACGTCCGCGAGCTCCAGGATGCCCTTCTTGATGCCCTGCAACTGGTCACCGGTGCGCGCGAGCGTCAGGAACAGCGAGCAGTCCGTCATGTTCGCGACGGCCACCTCGGACTGCCCGACGCCGACGGTCTCGACCAGCACGACGTCGAACCCGGCGGCCTCGACCAGCACGATGGTCTCGCGGGTGGCCTGCGCGACGCCGCCGAGCGTGCCGGACGTGGGCGAGGGCCGGATGAACGCGTTCTGGTTCACCGACAGCCGCTGCATCCGCGTCTTGTCGCCCAGAATGCTGCCGCCGGTGCGGGTCGAGGACGGGTCGACGGCGAGCACCGCCACCCGGTGCCCCTGCTCGGTCAGCGTGGTGCCGAGGGCGTCGATGAACGTCGACTTGCCCACGCCGGGCACACCGGTGATGCCGACCCTGATCGCGTCGCCCGACTTGGGCAACAGCTCGATCAGCAGCTCCTGGGCCTTGGCCCGGTGGTCCGCACGCGTCGACTCGACCAGCGTGATGGCCCTGGCCAGCACGCCGCGATTGCCGTCGAGGACGCCCTTGGTGTACTCGGCGACATCGATCACCCTGGCGCGGTGACCACCGGCCTTCGTCGCGTTGTTTCGACGGTCAGACGGATTCATCGTGGTGTCTCCCCCGCGTCCTCATATCGGGCATATGGGGGCGCGGGGGAGACGCCGCGAGGGATCCCGCTGAGCGCCGAAAGAACCCGGCGAAGGTCGGTGGTCATCGCGCTAGCCATTGTGGCCAAGTTGGTTCGCGAGTTTCACCAGTAGATCCTTCGCCGCGTCCGCGATCACGGTGCCGGGCGGGAAGATCGCCGCCGCACCCGCCGCGTACAGCTCGTCGAAGTCCTGCGGCGGGATCACGCCACCGACGACGATCATGATGTCCTCGCGGCCGAGCTCGGCGAGTTCCTCGCGCAGCGCCGGCACCAGCGTGAGGTGGCCGGCGGCGAGCGAGGACACGCCGACGATGTGCACGTCGGCCTCGACGGCCTGGCGCGCGACCTCGTCCGGCGTCTGGAACAGCGGGCCGACGTCGACGTCGAAGCCGAGGTCCGCGAACGCCGTGGCGATGACCTTCTGGCCGCGGTCGTGACCGTCCTGGCCCATCTTGGCGACCAGAATGCGCGGCCGGCGGCCCTCCTCCACCGCGAAGGCCTCGACGACCTCGCGGCAGGCGTCCACGTTGGACACCGATCCGACCTCCTGCCGGTAGACACCGGAAATGGTGCGGATCTGGGCGGTGTGCCGTCCCCACACCTTGCCGAGCGACTCCGAGATCTCGCCGACGGTCGCCTTGGCGCGGGCGGCGTTGATCGCCAGCTCGAGCAGGTTGCCGCCGTTGTCCGTCGCCCTCGTGAGCGCGTCGAGCGCACTGTCCACTGCGGACTGGTCACGTTCTTCCCTGAGCCTGCGCAGCTTCTCGAGCTGCTGCGTGCGCACGCCGGCGTTGTCGACCTTGAGCACCTCGATCTGCTCGTCGGTGCCCACCAGGTACTTGTTGACGCCGATGACGGGCTGGCGACCGGAGTCGATGCGCGCCTGGGTGCGGGCGGCGGCCTCCTCGATGCGCAGCTTCGGGATGCCCTCGTCGATCGCGCGGGCCATGCCGCCGGCCTTCTCGACCTCGGCGATGTGCTCCCACGCCTTGGCGGCGAGCTCGTTCGTGAGCCGCTCGACGTACGCGCTGCCGCCCCACGGGTCGATCACGCGCGTCGTGCCGGACTCCTGCTGGAGCAGCAGCTGCGTGTTGCGGGCGATGCGCGCGGAGAAGTCCGTGGGCAGCGCGAGCGCCTCGTCGAGTGCGTTGGTGTGCAACGACTGCGTGTGTCCTTGCGTCGCCGCCATCGCCTCGACGCACGTGCGCGCAACGTTGTTGAACACGTCCTGCGCGGTCAGCGACCAGCCGGACGTCTGGCAGTGCGTGCGCAGGCTCAGGGACTTCTGGCTCTTCGGCTGGAAGTCGTTCACGAGCTTGGCCCAGAGCAGCCGCGCGGCCCGCATCTTGGCGATCTCCATGAAGTAGTTCATGCCGATCGCCCAGAAGAAGCTCAGCCGCGGCGCGAACGCGTCGACGTCCAGCCCCGCTTCCTTGCCGGCGCGGATGTACTCGACGCCGTCCGCGAGCGTGTACGCCAGCTCCAGGTCGGCGGTCGCCCCGGCCTCCTGCATGTGGTAGCCGGAGATCGAGATGGAGTTGTACTTCGGCATGTGCCGGCTGGTGTAGCTGAAGATGTCGGAGATGATCCGCATCGACGCCGCGGGCGGGTAGATGTAGGTGTTGCGGACCATGAACTCCTTGAGGATGTCGTTCTGGATCGTCCCCATGAGCTGCTCCGGCTTCACCCCCTGCTCCTCCGCCGCCACCACGAACAGGGCCAGGATCGGGAGCACCGCGCCGTTCATCGTCATCGACACGGACATCTTGTCCAGCGGGATGCCGTCGAACAGCGTGCGCATGTCGTAGATCGAGTCGATCGCCACGCCGGCCATGCCGACGTCACCGGCCACGCGCGGGTGGTCCGAGTCGTAGCCGCGGTGGGTCGCCAGGTCGAACGCGACTGAAAGGCCCTTCTGGCCGGCCGCGAGGTTGCGGCGGTAGAAGGCGTTCGACTCCTCGGCGGTGGAGAAGCCCGCGTACTGACGGACGGTCCACGGCTGGTTGACGTACATCGTCGGGTAGGGGCCGCGGAGGAACGGCGCCACGCCGGGGTAGGTCCGCAGGAAGTCCAGACCGTCTACATCGGACGGACCGTAGACCGGCTTGACCGCGATGCCCTCCGGCGTCTCCCACGGCGGCAGGTCGGTCTCGTACTTCGCCTGCGGGAGCGGGCCGAGGTCGATGTCCGCGAAGTTGGGGATCATCGCTCCACTCCCAGAAAGCCGTAGGTGTCGTTGAGGATCTCGAGCGCCGGGCATCCCGTGTAGACGAAGCCGTCGACGGTCGCGTCGGTCTTCTTGCCTGCCAGGAGTACCCGCTCCGCACCGGCGGCACGCAGTGCTTCGACGGTCGGGACGGCGCTTTCGGCGTAGCTGGTGTCGCTGCCGCACAGGACGGCGACCTTGGCGCCGGACTCCTTGAACTTCGCGGCCACGTCTTCGGGGGTCCTGGTCGCGCCCGCGTTCGGGGTGGCGAAACCGCCGGCGTTGAAGAGGTTGGCGGCGAAGGTGGCCCTGGCGGTGTGGGCGGCGACCGGGCCGAGGGTGGCCAGGAAGACCTGCGGCCGTTCGGGCTGGGCGTCGGCCAGGTCGCGCAGCTCTTCGAAGGCCTGTGCATAACGGACCCGAGGCAGCCCGAAATTGTCAGACCTGCCTGAGAAACTTGGGATGGGGGGTGTTTCCCCCCAGGGGGCCTGCGAATCCGAATCGATTCCGACCGCAGGCTCGCGGACGACCGGCTTCTCGCCGAGGTTCGGGAACTCGCTGACGCCCGTGATCGGGTCACTCCGGTTCGCGAGCCGCGCCGACCGCGCCGCCCAGGTAGCAGCGATCCGCGAGGCCACCAGCGAACGCGCCTCCTCCAGCCCACCCGCCCGTTCGATCTCCTGGAACCACGCCCAGGCCTCCACGGCCAGCGAGTCGGTCAGCTTCTCCACGTACCAGGACCCGGCCGCGGGGTCGATCACCTCACCGAGGTGCGACTCCTCCAGCAGCAGGTTCTGCGTGTTGCGCGCGATCCGCCGGGCGAACTCGTCCGGCAGCCCGATCGCCGCGTCGAACGGCTGCACGGTCACCGAGTCGGCGCCGCCCAGTCCCGCGGACAGGCAGGCCACGGTGGTGCGCAGCATGTTCACCCACGGGTCGCGGCGGGTCATCATCGCCGACGACGTCACGGCGTGTTGCACCTGCACGGCGTCAACGCCGGACACCTCGGCCACGCGCGCCCACAGCCGACGAGCGGCGCGCAGCTTGGCGATGGTCATGAACTGGTCGGCCGTCGCTGCGTAACGGAACTCCAACTGTTCGAATGCAGCAGACACCTCGAACCCAGCGGCCGTGAGAGCACGCAGGTGCGAAACCGCCAGTGCGAGAGAGGCGCCCAGTTCCTCGGAGTCGGAGCCGCCGGCATCGTGGAACGGCAGCGCGTCCACCACGACGGTCCGCAGCCCCGGGAACTGCGAGCGGGCCTGCCTGATGACGTCGAGAGCCTCGCCATGAGGTGTCAGGGCCAGGTTGCCGCGCACCTCGTCGGCCAGTACCGGCGCCTGGTCGTAGATCCGCAGCATCGCGCGTGCGGCGTCCACGGAACCGTCGAGCACGATCGGCGCGAGGTCGAGGTACACGCCGTCGAGGAGGCGCTCCAGCGACGCGGCCGGCACGGCCAGCCACACCGAGGTGACGCCGCCCTCCAGGTCGTTCATCAGGGCGACCGGATCGGGCACGGCGTGGCGCTGCCGGATGTCCCAGCCCTGCTTCACCGGCGCGAGCGCGTACGGCTCCAGGGCGTCGTCGAGGGTGTAGAGCGGCTGGAGCTCGATGCCGTCGTAGGTCTTCGTGACCAGGGAGTCGAAGCTCGCGCCGGTCTTGCGGAGCACGGCGTCGACCAGCTCACGCCACTGTTCCCTCGACGCTGAGGGGAACTCGTTCGGGCGGAATTCGGCGGTCAATGCCAACTCCATCATGCGTTGCAGTGTTACCGACCAGTACCGACACGGCTATGTGAGGTTCACCGCCGTTAACGATGCAGTCAGTGTGTCAGGAACAATTGAGGCGTGGACAACGGTGACCTCCAGCGCCTGATCGCGGATCGATATCGGCTGCTGCACGTGCTCGGTCAGGGCTCGATGGGCACCGTGTGGGCCGCTCACGACGAGGTGCTGGGCCGGCAGGTCGCGGTGAAGGGCATCCTGCAGACCCCCGGCATGCCCGAGGTCGAGGCCGCTCAGCTGCGAGAACGCACCATGCGCGAGGCGCGTGCCGTCGCCGCGTTGTCCCACCCGAACCTCGTGACGCTCTATGACGTCCTTCAGCAGGACGGCGACCCGTACGTGGTGATGGAACTGGTGCCGTCCCGCAGTCTCGGCGAGGTGCTTCAGGAGCAGGGCTGCCTCACCGAGAAGCAGGGCGCGGCGGTGCTGGACGCGATCGCGGCGGCGCTGGCGTCGGCTCATCGGGCCGGCATCACGCACCGGGACGTGAAGCCCGGCAACGTGCTCATCGCGGACGACGGACGGGTCAAGCTCACGGACTTCGGCATCGCGCGCAACGTCGCCGAGGCCACCATGACCGCACGCGGCATCACGCTCGGCACGCCCGCCTACATCGCGCCCGAGGTGGCTCAGGGCGGTGACGTGTCGGCGGCCGCGGACCGGTGGTCGCTCGGCGCGACGATGTGGGCCGCGATGGCAGGCGAGCCTCCGTACGTGGGCCGCAACGTCATGCAGACGATCAACGCGGTGATCCACGGCGACGTGCCCGTGCCGGCGGGCGCCGGGCGGCTCGCGCCGGTGATCAGCGGGTTGATGCAGAAGGAACCGGCCGGGCGGCTGTCGCTGGTCGACGTGCGCAGGCAGGTCTACCCGCTGCTGCCGGAGCCGGGCACGGACGCGTTCGAGGTCCGCGAGCAGGTGCAGGTGCCGATCGTCGTGCGGCCCAAGCCGAAGATCGAGCCGGACGCGCCGCTGGCCGACGACCCGGGCCCGTTGCCGTTCATGATCACGAAGCCGATCACGCCGGAGAGGCGACGCGGACGTGTGGCCACGACGTTCGTCCTGGCGGCGGCACTCCTGCTGTTCGTGGCGGGATCCGGCGGCGGGTTCGCGCTGACCAGGCTGGCCGCGGGCGCGCCACTGCTGCCGCCGGCCGAGCAGACGCTGCCCACCCTGCCGACCCTGCCCACGTCGGCGACCCTGCGGCCCCGCACCGCGTCGGCCGTGCTGGCGAACGGCGACCAGGGCGGCAGGTTCACGCTGAACGTCGAGCAGAGCTGGTCGGTCTACACCGAGCAACGTGGCGCCGACCAGCGGTTCCCGGTCTCGGCGGTGGTGCACTTCGTGTCGGGCAGCGGCGCGTACGAGGTGACGGTGCAGCGGTTCCCCGAGTACTACCCGAAGCGCGACATCGACACGTACGTGGCCGGCGTGCAGGGACGCTGGCCCGGCAGGTTCTTCGGCGGCGAGACGACCTCGACGCCGGACCTCCCTGGACCACGCAGCGAGAACAGCATCCAGTTCCTCTACAAGACGGTCGAGGGTGACGAACCCACCGCGCTGCGCAGGTCGCACTTCTCCCGGCTGCTCCCCTACGGCAACGACCTGTGGGTGGTCGAGGTCATCGTGCCGACCGAGCAGGAGGACGAGGCTCGCGTGCGACTGTTCGACGCGATCGCCTCCACCTTCGCACCGGTTTAAGCTCTCGCGGTGACTCCAGAAGAGCTGGCCGGCAAGGCCGCGGAAGAGATCCAGAGCCGCACCGGCAACGCGAAGCACGACATCGCCATCGTGCTCGGCTCGGGCTGGCGGCCCGCCGCCGACGTGATCGGCGACCCGGTCACCGAGATCCCGGTGGGCGAGCTGACGGGCTTCGAGGCGCCGACCGCGCTCGGCCACGGCGGCACCATCCGTTCCGTCGAGGTCGGTGGCAAGAAGGTCCTCGTCGTTCTCGGCCGCACCCACGGCTACGAGGGCAAGGGCGTCCAGAAGGTCGTGCACGGCGTGCGCACCGTCGCAGCCGCGGGCGTGTCCACGGTCGTGCTGACCAACGCGGCCGGTGGCCTGCGTCAGGGCATGTCCGTCGGGCAGCCCGTGCTGATCTCCGACCACCTGAACCTGACGGCCGTGTCGCCGCTGGTCGGCGCACGGTTCGTGGACCTCACGGACCTGTACTCGCCGCGGCTGCGCAAGGTCGCGCAGGCGATCGACCCGTCGCTGGAGGAGGGCGTGTACGCGGGGCTCCCGGGCCCGCACTTCGAGACGCCCGCCGAGATCCGGATGCTGCGCACGATGGGCGCGGACCTGGTCGGCATGTCGACCGTGCACGAGGCGATCGCCGCACGTGCCGAGGGCGTCGAGGTGTTCGGTCTGTCGCTGGTCACGAACCTCGCGGCCGGCATCACCGGCGAGCCGCTGAACCACCAGGAGGTGCTGGAGGCCGGCGCCGCCGCGGCTCAGCGCATGGGCACGCTGCTGCGTGAGCTGGTGGAGCGCGCATGAGCCTGGCGCCGGCACTGCGTGACGCGACGTTCCGGTGGATCGCTGACGACCCGTCGGACGCGACGCGAACCGAGCTCCAGGGCGTGTTGGCACGGGCGATGGGCGGCGACCCCGCCGCGTTGGAAGACCTCCAGGACCGCATGGCCGGGCCCCTGACGTTCGGCACCGCCGGGCTGCGCGGGCCGGTGCGGGCGGGCACGAACGGCATGAACGTCGCCACGGTGGTCCGCACGACCGCCGGTCTGGCGTCGTGGCTCGGTACGTCCGGCCTGGTGTTCGTCGGCCGGGACGCCCGGCACGGCTCGGAGGACTTCGCCGTGGCCGCCGCCGAGGTGATGGCGGCCGCGGGCTTCGACGTGCGCGTGCTCCCAGGGCCGTTGCCGACGCCGGTGCTGGCGTACCTGGTGCGCGCACATGGCGCGGTGGCGGGGATTCAGATCACCGCGTCGCACAACCCGCCCGCGGACAACGGCTACAAGCTGTACCTGACCGGTGGTTCGCAGATCGTGCCGCCTGCGGACGGCGAGATCGAGAAGGCGATCGAGGCGGTTCCGGCCGCGGTGTCCGTGCCTCGGAACGTCACCTACACCACGGTTTCCGACGCCGAGGTGGACGCGTACCTGGAGCAGGTGGCGTCACTGCCTCGCGGCAGCTCCCGTTCGTTGAAGATCGCGCTGACGCCGATGCACGGCGTGGGCGGCGCGTTCGCCGTGGAAGCGTTGCGGCGTGCGGGTTTCACCGACGTGCACGTGGTGCGGTCGCAGGCGGTGCCGGATCCGGACTTCCCGACCGTGGTGTTCCCGAACCCGGAGGAGCCCGGCGCGTCCGACGAGCTGCTTTCCCTTGCGGCGTCGGTGAACGCGGACCTGGCCATCGCGCTGGACCCGGACGCGGACCGGTGCGCGCTGGGCGTCAAGGACGGCGAGACGTGGCGGATGCTGCGCGGCGACGAGACGGGCGTGCTGCTCGGCTCGCTCGTGTTGTCGACCACCGAGTCCACGGATCCGTTGGTGGCAACGACGATCGTGTCGTCGTCGCTGCTGAAGTCGATCGCGGCGGCGCACGGTGCCCGGTACGCGGAGACGTTGACGGGCTTCAAGTGGCTGGCGCGCGCGGGCGAAGGCCTCGTGTTCGCCTACGAGGAAGCGCTCGGCAACTGCGTCGATCCCACGCACGTCGCGGACAAGGACGGCATCTCGGCCGCCGTCGTCGCCGCTGACCTGGCCGCCGGCCTGAAGGCCTCGGGCCGCACGTTGCTGGACGCGCTGGACCAGCTCGCGACGGACCACGGCCTGCACCTGACCGACCAGGTCTCCTTGCGGTACACCGATTTGAGCCTGATCGGCGCGACGATGGCCCGGCTGCGCGCGAACCCGCCCGCGGACTTCGCGTCCGAGGACCTGCTGCCCAGCGCGGACGTGCTGCGGTGGACGGCGGACGGCGTGCGCGTGATCGTGCGCCCGTCCGGCACCGAGCCGAAGCTCAAGGCCTACCTGGAGGTCGTGGAACCGGTCACGGACGGACTGGAGTCCGCCCGTGCGTCAGGTAGGGCCCGGTTGGCTGAACTGCGGGAACGGGTGACTGAGCTCGTCAGCTAGCTGACGTCGCCAGCGCGTAGGTCAAGGCGAGCGCGGCGAGGACGAAACCCCCGCCGGCCACGAGGTAGGCCCTTCTGGTCGGCGGGGACACCGCGTTGCGGCGTCCCTCGGTGACCGCCGCGACGGCGATCCGACCGAAGATGTACGCGATCGCGCAGAGCCCCACACCGAGTCCGAGCAACATCGTGTTGATGTCCCACGGGCTGTGGTCGAACCCAGGCCACAATGACGCGAACAGGGGCCCGATCCCGATCATCCCGATGCCGACCGCAAGGCCGAAACCCCAGGTGATGCGGCGCTGACGAGGACTGGTGTGCATTAGGGCGGTGGTCTTCATGGTCCCTCCTGTGTACACCCTTCAAGACGTGCTTCCGGCTGCGGGGTTCCGTTTCTGGAGCAACAAGAACGCCTGCGGCCCGCCTTCGTCGACACCCTTCTGACGTTGCAGGCGTGCCACTTCGTTGAACCCGGCCGCGGTCGCGTTGCTCACGGTCTCGTCGATGTCGTGCCAGTGGACGTAGAGGTCCACGTCGTGGCCGTACGCGTAGCTCAGGCGCTTCTTCTGGTCACCCAGTTTGAAGCCGTGCAACAGGTACCCGCCAGGCTTGACGACCCGGTGGAGTTCCCGCCACGGCACCTCGTCCGCGGACATGTGGACCGTGGAGTACCAGACGACGGCGCCGCCGAGGCTGTCGTCTTCCAGGTCCAGCTTCGTGATGTCGCCCTGGGTGAACGTGAGGTGCGGGTACAGCTTTCTCGCCTGGTCGAGCATGCCGTCGGACAGGTCGACGCCGAACACGTCGAGGCCCAGTTCGTGCAGGTGTTGCGTGATGCGGCCGGCGCCGCAGCCGAGGTCTCCGACAGGGCCTTCGGTGAGCTCGGCGAACGCGCGCATGATCGCGGTGTCGAGCGGGCGGCCGTCGTGCGCGTCCGGGATGAGCTCGGCATAGCTGGCGGCAACAACGTCGTAGGAGGCGCGGGTCATGGTCAACTATCTTGCCGCTCATGGAATACACCCGGCGTGACCTGGCGCTGGCCTATCTCAAGGCGCACGACATGCCCGAGTCCGGGCCCACCCCGCCGGAGTCGCTCGCCGCACGGCTGAAGACCTATCACAAGGAGCTGCTGCGCGGGCTGAGGCACCTGTTCGGCTTCAGCCTGGAGGGCGAGCCGGCCCTGCGGTTCTTCTTCCACAGCGTCGCGCACTCGTATCGCAGCAACACCCATCCGCTCTCCGGGATGCTGGAGGGCGGTTTGCTCTACAAGCGGGTCGAGGGCACCGGCACGCTGGAGGTCTGCGAAGAACTGGCCCGGCTGCACCGGCAGTCGCAGGAGAGGCACGTCGATCTCGTCGAGATGATCCTGGCTCTGGCCAAGCCGGACAACGGCGAGATCGTCACCAGCGAGCAGCTCGAAGCGATCGGCGTGGACGACGAGGAGCCGACCGACCCCGACTTCGAGTGGTACTAAGAGCGGTCATGAGGCTGCTTCTCGTCCACCACACGCCGTCGCCCGCCGTCCAGGCGATGTTCGAGGCCGTGGTCGCCGGCGCGTCCACACCCGAGATCGAGGGCGTGGAAGTGGTCAGACGGGCCGCGTTGTCCACAACCGCTGTGGATGTGCTGGAAGCCGACGGCTATCTGCTGGGCACGCCCGCGAACCTCGGTTACATGAGCGGTGCGTTGAAGCACTTCTTCGACACCGTCTACTACCCGTGTCTCGACTCCACGCGGGGCAGGCCGTTCGGGCTCTACGTGCACGGCAACAACGACACGACCGGTGCGGTGCGCAGCGTGGAGACCGCCACGACCGGGTTGGGCTGGGAGAAGGCGGCGCAGCACGTGGTCGTCACTGGCGAGCCCACGAAGGCCGATCTGGAGGCGTGCTGGGAGCTCGGCGCCACCGTCGCGGCCCAGTTGTCCACATGAACCCAGGGTTGTCCACAGCCTGTTGTCCCCAACCTGTGGACAACCCTGGGGATGCATTCGAACGTATGTTCTAGCGACCGATCGAGCTCATGTCCGGGTACCGGTCTCCGGCCACCGCCGAAGCGGGCACGGCGGCCTCGATCGCGGCGAGATCCGCGTCGGACAGCTCCAACGACGCCGCCGCCACGTTCTCCTCCAGGTACTTGATCCGCTTGGTCCCCGGAATCGGCACGACGTCCTGCCCGCGGTGCTGCACCCACGCCAGCGCCAGCTGACCGGCGGTGACGCCGCGGTCCTCGGCCAGAGCGCGCAGTGCCTCCACCATCTTGAGGTTCGCGTCGAGGTTCGAGCCGGTGAACCGCGGCTGCGCGACACCCCGGAAGTCCCCCGCACCGAAGTCCGAGGCAGAGGTGAAACGACCGGTCAGCACGCCACGGCCGAGAGGCGAGTACGGCACGAGGCCGACGCCCAGCTCACGGGCCGTGGGCACGATCTCGGCCTCGATGTCGCGCGACCACAGCGACCACTCGCTCTGCAGAGCGGTGATCGGGTGCACGGCGTGGGCGCGGCGCAGCGTCGAAGCGCCCGCCTCGGACAGGCCGAGGAACCGCACCTTGCCCTCCGCCACGAGCTCGCCCATCGCGCCGACGGTCTCCTCGATCGGCGTGTCCGCCGGCACGCGGTGCAGGTAGTACAGGTCGATCACGTCCACGCCGAGGCGCTTCAACGAGCCCTCGACGGACGACCGCACGTAAGCACGGTCGCCACGCACCGAACGGCCGCCGCCCCCTTCGCGGACGATGCCGAACTTCGTGGCCAGCACGACGTCGGAACGACGGCCCGCGATCGCGCGGCCCACCAGTTCCTCGTTCACGTGCGGCCCGTACATGTCGGCCGTGTCGAGCAGCGTCACGCCGAGCTCCAGGGCCCGGTGGATCACCGCGATCGACTCCGACTCGTCGCCGGCGCCGTAGAACTCCGACATTCCCATGCAGCCGAGCCCCTGCGGCCCGACCTCCAGCGATCCCAACAAACGGCTCACGCCGTCGCCTCCAAGTCCTGCTCGACCACCGCGTAGTGGTCGATCTTGTAGTCGAGCACCTCCAGGCACGTCTGCAGCTCCGCGATGCGGGCGCGGACGTCACCCCGATGTTCGACGAGAATCTGCTTGCGACGGCCTGCCGTCAGGTCGCCGTGGTGCCTGAGCTGCGCGAACTCGCGCATCATGCGGATCGGCATGCCGGTCGTGCGCAGGCGCGTCACGAAGGCCAGCCAGCCGAGGTCCTCCTCCGAGTAGCTGCGACGGCCGCCCGAGTCACGCGCGGGCGGGTCGACGAGCCCGATTCGTTCGTAATAGCGCAAGGTGTCGATGGACAACCCACTGCGCTGCGCGGCTTGGGCTATCGAGTAACTCACGAGTTCGACGCTAAGACCTGGAGTGCACTCTAGGTCAAGCGGAATCCTTCGGGAGTCCCCACGCTTCGAGATGGCCGGCCATCTCCGGGACGTCGATCTTGTCGCGGCCCAGGGCACGGACGAGGTCGAGCGCGTCGTCCTCGTCGGCGTCGATCCAGTAGCCGTTGATGTCGCACATGGTGACGGCCGCGACCCAGGCGAGCCGCCAGTTGCCCTCGACCAGAGGGCGGGTTCGGACGATCGAGTCGAGCAGGGCGGAGGACTTCAGCCACAGCGTGTCGTAGGCCTCCACGCCGAGCACGGTGGCGCGGGGACGGTAGGCCGCCGTGTCCAGCAGGCCGATGTCCCTGACGAGGAGATCGCCACCGGTCACGGCCGTGGCCAGCACTAAGAGGTCCCCGGCGTCGAGGTAGGAGATCACGGCACCCAGTTGATCACAGAGGTCTGACAGTTTCAGGAAGATCCGAGCCTATCCAAAAGACTTCGGTACTTCGGCAGGACTCGCCCAAGCACCTCGCCGAGCTTCTCCTCCTGCTGCATGCGCTGGTAACGATCCGCGATCGCCAGCCGCACGACCTCCTGCTTGGAGCGCCCCTCGGACTGCGCCAGTTCGGCGAGCCGCAGGTTCTCCTCCTCGGTCAACCGCAAGGTCATCGCCATGGAGTGACGGTATCAACCTGATACCACTGGGGCCAGCGGCCGTTAGGATTGCGCGATGCCCAGGCCCAAGACCCACGACGACGCTCTGCGACGACGTCTGCTCGAGCGAGCGGGCGAGTTGCTCAGCACCGAGGGCCCCGCCGCGGTGAGCCTGCGCAAGATCGCCACCGACGTCAACACCTCGACGACGGCGGTCTATTCCCTCTTCGGCGGAAAACCGGCGTTGCTCGAGGCGCTCTACGACGAGGCGTTCACCCAGTTCGGCAAGAACCTCGCGGCGGTGCCCGTCACCGACGACCCCGCGGAGGACCTGCTGCAGATCGGGCTCGCGTACCGGCGCGGCGCACTGGAGGACCCGCAGTTCTACTCGGTGCTCTACTCGAAGGTCGTCGAACCGACGAAGGAGATGAGCCGCGCGGCGGGCAGGACGTTCGCGCCGGTGATCAACGCGGTGCGGCGCGCGGTGGAGCAGGGGGTGTACCTCGCGGAGGACCCGGAGCAGATCGCGATGTCGATGTGGGGCATCGCGCACGGCCTGGTGAGCCTGGAGCTCAACGGGAACCTGCCGCCCGGCATCGACGCGGCCGCCACGTACGAACTGGCGTTGCGCGCGCACGGCAGGGGCTGGCGGGCGGAGACCGGGAAAACTCTGTGAGCACCACGGAATCCGGGGAGGCGGCCGCCGCGAAACCTCCCCGGACCCGCTGAACTGTCCGGTTAGGACAGTCCGTCTCGGTGGTGCGGCCTTACTTCAGAGCTCCGTCGAGCGCCTTGATCAGTTCGCCGTTGGCGGTGTCGCCGTCGAGCGACCAGATCATCGCGCCGCCGAGCCTGCGGTCGTTGATGTAGCGGGCTTTGCGCTTCATCTCGGTCGCGTCGTCGTAGGTCCACCAGGTCTTGCCGTCGTAGATCCACGCGAAGCCGGCCCGCTCGTCGCGGTAGAGCTTGTACGTGTTGCCGGGCTCGGAGAGCTTCGCCTTGATGCGGTGGAAGTCCTCGTAGCCGGCCTCGTACTTGGCGGGCGCCGGCACACCGGTGCCGAACAGGCCGTTGCGCGTACCGGCGGCGACGCCGTCCCAGCCGCGACCGTAGAACGGAACGCCGAGCACCGCCTTCGACCGCGGGGCACCGCGGCGGAGCCACGCGTTGACCGTCACCTCGGAGCTGAACTCGAACTCCGACGGGTCACCCTTGGGCACCCGCAGCGCGGACTGCTGGTTCGCCGGAGCTTCCCAGGCGCCGTGGTAGTCGTAGCCCTGCAACGTGCCGAAAGTGAGGTAGGTGAACACCTTCGCGACCTCGAAGCCGCGGTCCACCTGCACCGGGTCGGCCGGCAGGAACGCCGTCAGGTCGCGGTTCCAGCCCATCTGCTTGCGGTACTCGGCGAGCAGCTTGGTGAAGTTCTGCTTGTCCTCGGGGCGAATGACGTTCGGCGGGGTCGGGTTGCCCGCGCTCGACGGCCACTCCCAGTCGAGGTCGACGCCGTCGAAGACGCCCTTCGCGGCACCCGCGGGCAGACCGGGCAGGTCACCCTTGATCCACATGTCGGTGCACGACTTGACGTGCGCGGCCCGCGACTCGGGCGTCAGCGCGGCGTTGGAGAAGTAGCGCGAGCCCGTCCAGCCGCCCAGCGAGATGTTGATCCTCAGCTTGGGGTACTTGGCCTTGAGCTGCTTGAGCTGGTTCAGGTTGCCCATCAGCGCCTGACCGGCCTCGTCCGCCTTGCCGCTCACGGACTGCTCCGCGGTGTGGGGCATCTGCCAGTCGGCCCACGGGTCGGCGCTGATGCACTTGCCCGCCTCGTCGAGGAAACCGAAGGCGTAGTTCAGGTGCGTGAGCCGCGCGGCGGCCCCGCTGTCCACGAGGTTCTTGACCCGGAAGTTCCGGTCGTACACGCCCCACTGGATGAAGTACCCCACCGTGCGGGTCTTCGAGTAACCGTGGTGCCCATTGGTCTCGACGTCGGCGTTCGCGGGCGCAACGGCCAGCGACGCGGACAGGGCGCCGACCGCGAGTGCGGCGACACCCCATCTCCGTCTGGACATGAGTCTCCTAGTTCGTTCGCGGCAGCGGCGATGTGGTCCACAGCACGATAGGCCTGAGGTCTAGACCACTGCTACGTCCGATCGGAGGTATGTCCTAAACCGCCCCGTACAGTCGGTCACCGGCGTCGCCCAGGCCGGGCACGATGAAGCCGGAGTCGTTCAGCCTCTCGTCCACCGAGGCCGTGATGAGACGGCACGGCAGCTTCGAGTCCTCCAGGTGATTGATTCCCTCGGGCGCCGCGAGCACGCACACGGCCGTCACGTCGGTCGCGCCGCGCTGGGTCAGCAGGCGGATCGTGTACGCCATCGAACCGCCCGTCGCGAGCATCGGGTCGAGCACGAACACCGGGCGTCCGGCGAGGTCCTCCGGCAGCGACTCCATGTACGGCGTCGGCTGCAACGTCTCCTCGTCGCGAGCCAGACCGACGAACCCCATCTGGGCGTCCGGGATCAGCTTGTGCGCCTGGTCGGCCATGCCGAGCCCCGCCCGCAGCACCGGCACCAGCAGCGGCGGGTTTGCGAGCTTGTAGCCGGTGGTACGGGCTACCGGTGTGTGCGTGCGGTCTTCCTTCAGCGGCGCCTCGCGCATCGCTTCGTAGACCAGCATCACGGTGAGTTCCTGCAGCGCGGCGCGGAACGCGGCATTGTCCGTGCGCGCGTCACGCATCGTTGTGAGTCTCGCCTTGGCGAGTGGATGATCGACGACCAGGACGTCCATGCTCGACACCGTAACCCGCTGGGAGGAGCTAGGGGTGTTCGAAGAGATCTACCGCGAGGCACGTCAGCGCATCATCGGTCTGACGATGGGCCTGACCGCCGAGGAGCTCGCACGGACCGTGCCCGCTTGTCCTGAGTGGACCGTGCATCAGGTGATCGCGCACCTCTCGGGCCAGTCGTCGGATCTGGTCACCGGACGCATGGAGGGCGCGCCGTCGGAGGAGTGGACGGCGCGGCACGTCGCCGAGCGCGCGGACGTCCCGGTGGAGGACCTGCTGGAGCAGTGGAACGTCTTCGGCGACAAGATCGGCGAGATGCCGCGCATCCCGTACCAGCTCGCGCTGGACGCGATCACGCACGAGGCCGACCTGCGCGCGGCTCTGGGCCGGGAACGCCTGCCGGACGCCGTGTGGCAGCCGACCCTGGTGTGGATCGCGCCGCGCAGGCTGACGGACGTGACGGTGAAGACCGAGTTCGGCGACGTCGGCGCCGGCCCGATCACGCTGGAGGTCGACGGCTACGAGCTGTGGCGCGCCTTCTTCGGCAGGCGCTCTCGCGCCCAGATGGAGTCGTGGAACTGGTCGGACCGGTCGCCGATCGAGAAGATCCCGTTCTTCCCTCCACGAAGGACCGATCTGGTGGAGTAACACTGTTAACTGCACGAGGTGTAGGATCGCGCGCGTGATAGACCACGTGCGCATCGGAGTGCTCGGCGCGGCCAAGATCGCGCCACCCGCTGTCGTCCGTCCGGCCCGGTCCTCGACGGTCGCCGAGGTCGTGGCGGTCGCCGCGCGATCGGCCGACAAGGCCAAGGCCTTCGCCGACAAGCACGGCATTGCGCGCGTGCACGGTTCGTACGAGGACCTGCTGGCGGACCCGGCGATCGACGCGGTGTACAACCCGCTGCCCAACGGCCTGCACGGCAAGTGGACGCTGGCCGCGCTGGAGGCCGGCAAGCACGTGCTGTGCGAGAAGCCGTTCACCGCGAACGCCGCCGAAGCCGCGACCGTCGCCAAGGCCGCCGACGCGTCCGGCCTGGTGGTGATGGAGGCGTTCCACTACCGCTACCACCCGTTGGCGATGCGCGTCGCCGAGATCATCTCCTCCGGCGTGCTCGGCCCGTTGCGGCACGTCGAGGCCTCGGTCTGCATCCCGCTGCCACTGTTCTCCAACATCCGTTACGACTACTCGCTCGCGGGCGGCGCGACGATGGACACCGGCTGCTACGCCGTGCACATGGCGCGGCTGCTGGGCGGCGAAGAGCCCGAGGTGCGATCGGCAAAAGCGTTGCTGCGCGGGCCTTCCATCGACCGCGCGATGCGCGCCTCGCTGCGCTTCCCCTCCGGCCACACGGGTTCCGTGCACGCCTCGCTGTGGTCGTCGACGGTGCTCAAGCTGTCGATGAAGGCCGTCGGGGAGAACGGCACACTGAGCGTCGTCAACCCGCTCGTCCCCCAGGCATTGCACCGCTTGTCGTTGGAGCTCAAGGGCAAGAAGTCCGCGGAGACGTTCGAGAAGCGCGCGACATACGCCTATCAACTCGACGCGTTCACCGACGCCGTGCTGCACGGCAAGCCGTTCCCGACGACCGCGGACGACGCCGTGAAGAACATGACGGTGATCGACTCGATCTACCGGGCGGCCGGGCTGCCGCTGCGCCAGCCGACTCCGTGACCCACGTCGCCCAACCTCCCCCACGCCGCGCCGTGTCCTGAGTGCGGACGGATGGGGAGGCTTGGCTGACAACGAGTACACCGAGTACGTCACGGCGGCACTGCCTTGGTTGCGGCGCACGGCCTATCTGCTGTGCGGCGACGTGCACAGCACCGATGACGTCGTGCAGGTCGCGATCACACGGCTCTACACGAACTGGCGCAGAGCCAAGGCCGCCGACAACATCGACGCGTACGTGCGGACGATCCTCGTGCGCACGTTCCTCAACGAGCGCAGGCGGCCGTGATGTCCGAAGAGGACGGTGCCCGGCTGCTCGGGTCGCTGCGGACCGTGGAGGTGCCCGCGTCGGACGGGGTGAGTGTCTCGCGGGCGATCAGGACCGGGAAGCGCGCGAAGTCGTTGCGGGTGACGGCGGCCGGGGTGCTCGTGCTGATCGTCGCCGGCGTGCTGCCGTTGCTGATCCGGCCGGGCGCGGCGCCTGCCCCGGCGACCACCGTGGCGTTCGATCCGCTGGTGCGCAACATCAGCGTGGGTCCGGTTCCCGGGCTGAAGCCGGAGACCTACACCACCGAGCGCACGGCGCAGAAGATCGCGCTCGTGGGCACCGGCGGCCAGTCGGCCTACGTCACGGTGCTCAAGGGGGGCACGATCAAACCGCTACCGGGTGATCCGGTCCCGGACGTGAACGGCAAGCGCGATGGCGAACGACGCCTACCTGGCGTTCGAGTGGGAGCCCGGTGCGTGGGCAACGGTTCAGGTGCGGGGGTTCCCGGACAACGACGACAGGGCCCGCAAGCTCGCGGAGAGCCTGAGGTTCGACGAGCAGATCAAGGTCAAGACGACGTACACGGTCCAGACGTCGTGGGAACTGGAAGGCGTCAATGACACGCGCGGCAACGTCGAGCTCGTCTTCACCAACGCGGTGCGTCTGTCACTGCAGCGCGGTGTCGCCGTCACGCAGGGCGGGTCGGCGTCCGAGGCGGAACTGGACGCGCTGAAGGCGTCGGTGCGACTGGCGAACCCTCCGGTGACCAACCCGTTCCGATGACCACCTGATCAGGGGCCCGCACAACCCGATCCGGGAGTAAAGAACCGACAAGGCAGCTCCGAAGAGTCTCGTAGCCAGTTGAGACGCGGAGGTGCGAACGGTGACGATCGAACAGAAGCCCGTCCAGCAGTTGTGTGAATCCCCGCTGGTCATCCTGGGTGTTTCGGGGTCACTCGCCGTGTTGATCGGCGTGCTGCCGCTGACGTGGGGCTACAGCCCGGCCCTCGCGGCAGCGCTCGCCGCGCTCCTCGTGATCGCTTTCGCGATCACCGTCAAGTACGCACCGAACCGCAAGTGAGCGTTCTAGACTCGATCGGGTGAGCGACGAGCTGGTACCGGCTGACCAGAGTCACATGCGGGCCTCCGACGCGGACCGGGAACGGATCGCGCAGGTGCTGCACAAGGCGACCGCCGAGGGCCGCCTCGACATCCACGAGCTGGACGAACGACTCGTGGCGGTCTACGCCGCGAAGACGTACGGCGAACTCGTCCCCATCACCGCCGACCTGGTGCTCAGCGGCCTGCCGCAGAACCCGGCCGTGCCGCAGTACCAACCGGCGGTGAGCGACCGCATCGGCGGCGAACCCGGCAGCGCGGTGTCCATCGCCTTCTGGTCCGGCGTCAACCGCAAGGGCCAGTGGGTCGTACCGCGCCTGCACAACGCCGTCGCCGTCATGGGCGGCATCGAGCTGGACCTCACCCACGCGAGCTTCGCCGAGGCCGAGGTCACCATCAGCGTCTTCGCGTTCTGGGGCGGCGTCGAGATCCGCGTGCCCGACGACATCAACGTGAAGGTCGACGGGTTCGGGTTCATGGGCGCCTTCGAGGACCGCGCGCCTGGTCGCCGGCACATCCCTGGCGCGCCTACGGTGCGGATCACCGGGCTCGCGCTGATGGGTGGCGTGGAAGTGAAGGGGCCGAAGAGGAAGAAGACGAGCATCCTGCGCGAACTGCTGGACTGAGTTTTGTTTTGAGCAGGCAGCACGTGCGGGGTGTTGCCCAAGCGAGCGCCGGGGCGCCTGAGCGGGCGTCTCAGGAAACGCGGTCGCGCGGAGAGATCGGCATGATCTATCGGTCTGGAGTCCTGCGATGAAGGGGCTTCCGCTGGGCGGCGCAGCCGGTTAACCTCCGGCGTCCGCTCGCCGCTCCCCCACGAAGGTCATGACGACTCCCTCTGACAGACCCGTGTTCGTTGATCCGAGTGGCCGCCGCCGCAAGGTGATGCGCTTCGCCATCGGCACAGTCGCCGTCGGTGTGCTCGCCTACCTGGTACTTCTCGTCGTCGCGCTCGCCGGCGGCCCTGTGAACCCGACGACGCTGCTGCCGATCCCCGAGGCCGCCGAACCCGCCGTCACCACCACGACGGACGCCCCGACTTCGTCACCCGAAGCAACATCGTTGCCACGCAACGAAACCGTGTCCAGGTCGTCGGCGACCACCACGACGGCTCCAGTGGCGAACGCCACCACGACGACCACGGCCGACAACGGCAACAGGAAGACCGAGCCGCCGGGCGCGTCGAACCGGCCGAGCAACCCCGGTCAGGGCAAGCCGTGAGGCCTCAGCCACGCGCCCACTGGGTGCTGCTGGCGTTGAGCATGGTGGTGCTGCTGGGCGCGTTGCTGCTGGACACGTTCGTCGTCGGACGCGTGGGCCAGGGCGCGGCGCCGACCGCGGGACCGTCGGGCACCGTGCCGGAGACCGTGCACCAGGGCGGTCCGCTCGTCGGCGACACCGGGGCGGGGCTCAGCTCGCGCACGACGCCGGACCGCACGGTGGTGCTGACGTTCGACGACGGGCCCGACCCCGAGTGGACCCCGAAAGTCCTCGACGTGCTGCGGCGCAACCAGGTCAAGGCCACGTTCTTCGTCACGGGCGCGAACGCGGCGCAGCACCAGGACGTGCTGGAACGCATCGACGCCGAGGGCCACGAGGTCGGGCTGCACACCTTCACCCACGTCGACCTGGGCAAGGTCGGCGAGACCCGCGCCCACGTCGAGCTGGGGCAGACCGGGCTCGTCGTCGCGAGCGGCACCGGGAAGTTCAGCCAGGTCGTGCGGCCGCCGTACTCGAACCGGCCGGACGCCGTCGACGACGAGGACCTGGTCGGCATCGAGCGGATCACGGCGGCCGGCAACCTCGTGCTGCTCTCCGACCTCGACAGCGAGGACTGGCGCACGCCCGGCACCGATGCCGTCGTCGCGAACTCCACGCCCAAGGACTCCAAGGGCGCCGTGGTGCTGATGCACGACGGCGGTGGCGACCGGTCGCAAACCGTTGCCGCACTGGAGAAGCTGATCCCGAGCCTGAAGGAGCGCGGGTTCGCGTTCCAGACCGCCCGTGACGCGTTCGGGGTGTCTCAGGCCAGCCGTGCCGCGACGGCGGCCGAACGCTTCGAAGGCACCGCCGTGTCGCTCGCGGTGCGGTTCTCGCGGTTCGTCACGGAACTGCTGACGTGGCTCGTCGTGATCTCCAGCCTGCTGGCGCTCGCCCGCGCGGCGGTGCTACTGGTGACGACCGCGATCCACGCGCGGCGCAAGCCGGGCAAGCACGCGCCGCGGCTGCGGCCGCAGATGGTGACGGTGCTCGTCCCCGCGTACAACGAGGAAGCGGGCATCGAGGCGACGGTCCGCACGATCCTGTCGAGCACCAACCCGGTGCACGTGATCGTGATCGACGACGGCTCGACCGACCGCACGTCCGAGGTGGTCAAGAGCCTGAACCTGCCCAACGTCTCCCTGGTGCGCCAGCGGAACGCGGGCAAGGCGGCGGCGCTGAACACCGGACTGCGGCACACCCGCACCGAACTCGTCGTGATGGTCGACGGCGACACCGTGCTGGAACCGGAGACCGTCGCGAACCTCGTGCAGCCGTTCGCGGACCACGCGGTGGGCGCGGTGTCGGGCAACGCCAAGGTGGGCAACAGGTCCGGGCTTCTCGGCCGCTGGCAGCACATCGAGTACGTGATCGGCTTCAACCTCGACCGGCGCATGTACGACGTCATGCAGTGCATGCCGACCGTGCCGGGCGCGGTCGGCGGCTTCCGCGTGGAGGCGTTGCGCGAGGTCGGCGGCGTCCCGGAGGACACGCTGGCCGAGGACACCGACCTGACGATGGCGCTGGAGCGAGCCGGGTGGTCGGCGGTCTACGAGGAGTCCGCACGGGCCTGGACCGAGGCGCCGGCGAGCCTCGGGCAGCTGTGGCGGCAGCGTTATCGCTGGTGCTACGGCACGTTGCAGGCGATGTGGAAGCACCGCGGCGCGATCTTCGAACGTGGCCTGGGCGGCAAGCTCGGCCGCCGGGCGCTGCCGTACCTCTTCCTCTACCAGGTGGCGTTGCCGATCCTCGCGCCCGCGATCGACGTGTTCGCGGTGCTGAGCCTCTGGACCGACCCCGTCGCCGGTGCGCTCGCCTGGCTCGGGTTCCTGGTGCTCCAGCTGATCCCCGCGGTGATCGCGTTCCGGCTCGACGGCGAACGCCTGCGTCCGCTGTGGGCCGTCGCGCTCCAGCCGATCGTCTACCGGCAGCTCATGTACCTGGTCGTGATCCAGTCGGTGATCACCGCGCTGGCCGGCGCGGTGCTGCCGTGGCAGAAGCTCAAACGCACGGGCAGCGC
The DNA here is from genome assembly GCF_900115955.1 of Lentzea waywayandensis. Taxonomy (GTDB): domain Bacteria; phylum Actinomycetota; class Actinomycetes; order Mycobacteriales; family Pseudonocardiaceae; genus Lentzea; species Lentzea waywayandensis. Next base: position 226,399 of record NZ_FOYL01000003.1, on the reverse strand, counting down.
CGCTCAGGCAGCACCGGAAATTGACGAGCGAACCGTGCCGCTGAGCCGTGCTGACCTGCGAAAATCGTCTCACTTAGGACGGGCGTCCCATTCCGCTTAGACTCCCAGGCATGGCTGCTCCAACGACACTGCCGTCGGCCCTGGCTGACGCCGTGCGCGACGAATCGTCGCTGCGGCGTTTCCTGCACGGGCTCCCCGGCGTCGACCAGGTCGGCGTCGAGCAACGAGCCGCGGGCCTCGGCACGCGGAGCATCAAGAAGGCCTCGAAGCTGCACGCCATCGACCTGGCGATCAGCATGGTGGACCTGACCACGCTGGAAGGCGCTGACACTCACGGCAAGGTGCGCTCGCTCGCCGCCAAGGCCCGCAGGCCCGACCCCGAACGGCCCGACGTGCCGAAGGTCGCGGCGGTCTGCGTCTACCCGGACATGGTGAAGACGGCGGCCGACGACCTCGTGGGCACGGGCATCAACGTCGCCAGCGTCGCGACCGCGTTCCCCAGTGGCCGCAGCACGATGGACATCAAGCTGGCCGACACCCGGTTCGCCGTCGAGCAGGGCGCGGCCGAGGTCGACATGGTGATCGACCGCGGCGCGTTCCTGAGCGGCCGGTACGGGCAGGTGTTCGAGGAGATCGTCAAGATCAAGGAAGCCTGCGGGGACGCGCACCTCAAGGTCATCCTGGAGACCGGCGAGCTCGTGACGTACGACAACGTGCGCCGCGCGTCGTGGCTCGCGCTGCTGGCCGGTGGTGACTTCATCAAGACGTCGACCGGCAAGGTGCAGCCCGCCGCGACGCTGCCGGTGACGCACGTGATGCTGCAGGCCGTGCGGGACTGGAAGGACCAGACGGGTGAGCTGCGCGGGGTGAAGCCAGCCGGTGGCATCCGCACGACCAAGGACGCGATCAAGTACCTGGTGGCCGTGCACGAGGTGGCCGGTCCGGAGTGGCTCGACCCGCACCTGTTCCGGTTCGGCGCGTCGACGTTGCTCAACGACCTGCTCATGCAGCGTCGGACCCAGTTGGACGGCCACTACAGCGGCCCGGACTACGTGACGGTGGACTGAAGACATGTGGGAATACGCCCCCGCGCCCGAGTCGCGGGACATCGCGAACCTCAAGCCCTCGTACAAGATGTTCGTCGACGGCAAGTTCGTCGAGGGCACCGGCGAGCCACTCAAGACCATCAACCCGGCCACCGAGGAGGTGCTCGCGGAGGTCTCGACGGCGTCGCAGTCCGATGTGGACACCGCCGTGAAGGCCGCGCGCAAGGCCTACGACCGCGTGTGGTCGAAGATGCCGGGTTCCGAGCGCGCCAAGTACATCTACCGGATCGCGCGGCAGATCCAGGAACGCGGCCGTGAGCTCGCCGTCCTGGAGTCGCTCGACAACGGCAAGCCGATCAAGGAGTCGCGCGACACCGACATCCCGACGGCGGCCTCGCACTTCTTCTACCACGCGGGCTGGGCGGACAAGCTCGGCTACGCGGGCTACGGGCCCGACCCGAAGCCGCTGGGCGTCGCGGGCCAGGTGATCCCGTGGAACTTCCCGCTGCTGATGGCGGCGTGGAAGATCGCACCAGCGCTGGCGTGCGGCAACACCGTCGTGCTCAAGCCTGCCGAGACCACCCCGCTCACGGCGTTGGTGCTGGCGGACATCATCCAGCAGTGCGACCTGCCGCCGGGCGTCGTGAACATCATCCCGGGCGCCGGTGACGTCGGCGCCGCGCTGGTCGAGCACGCGGACGTCAACAAGGTCGCCTTCACCGGCTCGACCGACGTCGGCAAGATCATCCAGGGTCAGCTGGCGGGCACGTCGAAGAAGCTCACGCTGGAACTGGGCGGCAAGGCGGCGAACATCGTGTTCGACGACGCCCCGCTCGACCAGGCCGTCGAGGGCATCGTCAACGGCATCTTCTTCAACCAGGGCCACGTCTGCTGCGCCGGATCCCGCCTCCTCGTGCAGGAGTCGATCGCCGACGAGCTGATCGAGAAGCTGCACGCGCGCGTCAACACGTTGCGCGTGGGCGACCCGCTGGACAAGAACACCGACGTCGGCGCGATCAACTCCCGCGAGCAGCTCACCAAGATCAAGGAGCTGACCGCGGCGGGCGAGGCCGAGGGCGCCACCCGCTGGACGTCCTCCTGCCCGTTGCCGGACAAGGGTTTCTTCTTCGCCCCGACCGTGTTCTCCGATGTGTCGCAGGCGATGCGCATCGCCCGCGAGGAGATCTTCGGGCCGGTGCTCTCCGTGCTGACGTTCCGCACGCCGGAAGAGGCCGTGGCCAAGGCGAACAACACGCCGTACGGCCTGTCCGCCGGTGTCTGGACGGAGAAGGGCTCGCGCATTCTCTGGATGGCACAACGCATGCGCGCCGGCGTCGTCTGGTCCAACACGTTCAACCGCTTCGACCCGACCGCCCCGTTCGGCGGTTACCAGGAGTCGGGCTTCGGCCGTGAGGGCGGCCGCACCGGTCTGGAGGCCTACCTCGATGTCTGATCGACTCACGGTCGCGAAGACCTACAAGCTCTACATCGGTGGCAAGTTCCCGCGCTCCGAATCGGGCCGCAGCTACCCGGTGACCGACGCGAAGGGCACCTTCCTCGCGAACGCCGCCCAGGGCTCCCGCAAGGACGCCCGCGACGCGGTCACCGCCGCCCGCAAGGCTTTCGCGGGCTGGTCCGGCACCACGGCCTACAACCGGGGCCAGGTCCTGTACCGCGTGGCCGAGGTGCTGGAAGGCCGCCGGGAGCAGTTCATCGCCGAGGTCGCGTCCTCCGAAGGCGTGCAGGCGAAGAAGGCGCAGTCCCTCGTGGACACCGCGATCGACCGCTGGGTCTGGTACGCGGGCTGGACCGACAAGATCGCGGCCGTCCTGGGTTCCTCGAACCCGGTGGCGGGCCCGTACTTCTCGTTCTCCACCCCGGAACCGACGGGCGTGGTCGCCGTCCTGGCCCCGCAGCAGTCGTCGCTGCTCGGCCTGATCTCGGTGATCGCACCGGTGATCGCGTCCGGCAACACCTGCGTGGTCATCACCTCGCAGGACCGCCCGCTCCCCGCGATCACGCTGTCCGAGGTGCTGGCCACCAGCGACGTCCCCGGCGGCGTCGTCAACATCATCACCGGCCGCACCGCGGAGATCGCCCCGTGGCTGGCCTCGCACGGCGACGTGAACGCGCTGGACCTCACCGGTGCGCCCGAGTCGATCCGCGCGGACCTGGAGCGGAGCGCGGCGGGCACCGTGAAGCGCGTGCTGCGCAACAAGCCCAGCGAGGACTTCACCGTCACGCCGGACATGTCGCGCCTGCGCGCGTACCTGGAGACGAAGACGGTCTGGCACCCGATGGGTGTCTAGGGAAGCTAGTCGGCGGCGTAGGCCTTGCCCTGCGCCGCCAGCTCCTCACCGAGGATCCTGACGGCCTTCGGGCCGACGCCGTGGATCTTCAGCAACGTCTTCGCGGACACCTTCGTCAGCGAGTCGAACGTCATGTAGCCGTTCGACGCCAGTTCGCGTGCCGCCACCTTGCCGATGGTGCGCGGGAACTCGGTGGTCACGAGTTCACCAGACCGGCCCGCCACGCCCACGAGGCGATCCCGACGCGGTTGCGCACGTTCAGCTTGGTCTGCACGGAAGCCAGATGCGTCTTCACGGTGGACAGCGACAGGAACAGCGACGAGGCGATCTCCTGGTTGGAGAGCCCCCGCGCCACCTCCCGGACCACGTCCTGCTCGCGAGCCGTGAGCAACGACAGGTCAGGCCGCTGGGCAGGCCGGGCGAAGTGCTCCAGCATCCGCACGGTGACCTGAGGCGAGATCAGCGCGTTCCCCGCGGCGGCGGCCCGGACGGCCTCCACCAGCAGAGCCGGCCCGGCGTCCTTGGTCAGGAACCCGGAGGCCCCGTTCTCCAGCGCCGTGTGCACGTACTCGTCCAGGTCGAACGTGGTCACCACGACGACCTTCGTCGTGGGCGACAGCTTCTTGGTCACCTCGAGCCCGTCCATCCCTGGCATGCGGATGTCCAGCAGGGCCACGTCGGGTTTGTGCTCACGAGCAGCGGTGACGGCCGAGATCCCGTCGGGAACGTCGGCGACGACGGTGATGTCCGGCTGCTTCTCCAGGATCATCCGAAACCCGACGCGGACCATCTCCTGGTCGTCGGCGATGAGGACCGAGATCACTTGTTTCCTTCCAGGGGTAGCTCGGCGAGCACCTGCCAGCCGCGCTCGCGCGGACCCGCGGAGAACAGGCCGCCCAGCAGGTCGACCCTCTCACGCATACCTACGAGACCGTAGCCACCCTGGTTCAGCTCGTGCAGCTGACCGTCGTCGGCGACGATCACGCGCAACGCCCCGCCGGGCGTCCGGGAGATCTCCACGTCGATCATCGTGGGCGACACGGCGTGTTTGTGCACGTTGGTGAGCGACTCCTGGACCAGGCGCAGCACCGAACGGCCGAGCTCCGGCGGCACCTCATCGGGCAGGTCGATGCGCAGGCGGGTCTCGAAGCCGAGCTCGCGGGTGCGTTCGACGGCCGAGATGACGTCCGCGGCCAGGTCGGTGGTGGCGGCCTCGTTCTCGCCCTGGCGCAGGGTGCCGACGAGGCGGCGCATCGCGCCCAGGGCCTCCGTGCCCGAACGGACGATGCCCGGCAGCAGGCGGTGAGCGGCCCGCGGGTCGTCGTCGGAGACCTCCAGCGCTGCCTGTGCCTGCACGAGCATGCCCGTCACGTGGTGGGCGACGACGTCGTGCAGTTCGCGGGCCAGGGCGATGCGTTCTTCCTTCTGCGCGTCGGTGACGGCGGCGGCGATCAGGCGACCGCCCTCGGTGTCGCGGGCGCGGAAGTACAGGCCGGTACCGACGGCGGTGAAGCCCAGGACGAGCGAGCCGAGCATCTCGTTGTAGTTGCTCGACGAGATCCAGTTGTCGCGGACGATGGCGGCGAAGAAGCTCACGGCGACCAGCGAGCCCACCGACCACGTGGCGGCGCGGCGGGGTTCCTCTCGCACGACCACGGCCGTGATGACCAGGCACGCGGCGGTCTCGGCGACGGTCAGCGGGCTCAGCAGCGTCGGCAGGTTCACGTTGAACAACCTGATGACGAACGACGACACGAAGATCGACAGCACCGCCACCGGGATGGTGAAGACACGCGACTTGAACGACGTGACGGCAACGATGCACACCGGCACGGTCATCAGCCACACCAGCGCCTCGGGGCTGCCGCCCCCGCTCATCAGAAAGAGCTCGCCGAGCATCAGCAAGGCGAGAACGGCGGCGATCGGCCATTGGCCCCGATGACTGTCCACGGGAGACAACGGTAGGACCACCACACCTCTACGGCCTCGGTCATCCGGCTGATCCGGTGTGTCGTTAAGGCCGAGGTTTCGCAGGCCGGAACCCGGCACCTTGAGGAACATGAATTCGGTTCTGGCCGCTCGGGGCCTGGTCAAGACCTACGGCGACGTGCACGCGCTCGCCGGGGTGGACATCGACATCAAGGCCGGGGACGTGCTGGCGGTCGTCGGTCCGTCCGGATCCGGCAAGACGACGCTCCTGCACGTGCTGTCCGGCATCCTGCGCGCCGACGGCGGCGAGGTGTTCCTGGACGGGCGGGCGATCGGCGAGCTGAACGAGATGGGACGCAGTGCACTGCGGCGCACGGCGTTCGGGTTCGTGTTCCAGTCGGGCATGCTCGTGGCCGAACTGACCGCCGAGGAGAACGCGGCGCTGCCGATGCTGCTCGCCGGCGGGTCGCGCGAGCAGGCGCTCGGCGCGGCCCGGCTCTGGCTCGCGCGCCTGGGCCTGCACGGCCTGGAGAAGCGGCTGCCGAGCCAGTTGTCCGGCGGGCAGGCACAACGGGTAGCGATCGCGCGGGCCCTCGCCCACCAGCCGCGGGTGATCTTCGCGGACGAGCCGACCGGCGCCCTCGACACGCGCACCGGCCAGGAGATGATGACCGCCCTCCTCCAGGCCGCGGAGGAGACCGGCGCCGCCATCGTGATCGTCACGCACGACAAGGCGATCGCCGACCGGGCGTTGCGCGTCGTCGAGATCCAGGACGGCAAGATCGCGCAGAAGACCGCGGGGGTGTCCGCGTGAGGATCGCTCTCGCGGTACTGCGCAGGGACCGCCGCAGCCAGGTCGCGACGGTGCTGGTCGCACTCGGCGTGATGATCGCGGTGTCGCTGGTCCTGTGGCTTCTCGCCGCACCGAACGGCCTGCAGGCACGGGCCGACCGCACGGCGTGGCGCGACGGAGTCGGCCAAGGCGACAAGGGCGCCATTTCCGTTGCCATGAACCGGGATTCGTACGACGGCAAGCTCATCGAACGGTTCGACGTCGCCCGCACCGAGCAGGGCGCGATCCCGGTCGCGGCCGGCATCGCCAAGTTCCCGGAAGCGGGCGAGGTGCTGCTGTCGCCCGCGCTCGCGGACCTCGTGCGCGGCACCCCGGCGGAGGAGCTGGGCAACCGCTTCCCCGGCGTGCGGATCGCCGAGCTGGGGCCGGAGGCGCTCAAGTTCCCCGGCGAGCTCGTCGCGATCATCGGCCACGAGAAGGTCGAGAACGGCTATCCCGCGGTCGATCTGCGGGGCGGCGCGGGCTCGTACCGCGACGACTACCACGGCATGCTCTACCTGCTCACGCGCGTCGGGCTCGTGGTGCTGGTCGTGCCGTGCCTGGTGCTGGTCGCCTCGGCGGCCCGGCTGACCGCGGCGAAACGGGAACGGCGCCTCGCCGCGCTCAGGCTCGCCGGTGCCAGTCCACGGCAGGTCGTGGTGATGACCGCCGTCGAGACCGCGATCGGCGCGGTCGTCGGCAGCGTGCTGGGTGTGGTGCTGGCCCAGCCGTTCAGCCACCTCACCGCCAAGGTCCCGTGGGAGGGCGGCACCTGGTACCCCGGCGACTTCGTGCCGGAACCCGCGGTCGTGGCGGCGGTGGCCGTGCTCGCACCGCTGCTGGTCGTCGGGGCCGCGATCATGGGACTGCGACGCGTGGTGAACCAGCCGCTCGCGGCGGAGGCCAAGCGCAAGGTCAGGTCGTGGCGGCTGCTGACCATCGCCGGCGCGCTGGGCGTGTTCTTCCTCGGCATCGTGTACGCGCAGGAGGCGAGCGGCGACGGCCAGTTCACCGTCGTGCTCCTCGGCCTCGGCGCGGTGGCGCTCGCGCTGGTGCTGGCAGGGCCCGTGCTGACCGCGTGGGTCGGCAGGTTCTTCGTGGGGCGGTGGCGCAGGCCGTCGACGTTGCTGGCCGGACGCAGGCTCGCCGGTGACCCGGTGGCGGCGTTCCGCGGCTCGGCGGGCGTGGTGATCGCCGTGTTCACCGGCTCGATGGCGCTCACGATGCTGCCGGGGCTGGAGAGCCAGGTCCCGTATCGCGACTCGACGTGGCTGGAGAACGCGATCGTGGCGGAGCAGGTGACGCACGACATCACGCCGTTGCGCCTAGCGACCTCGGGACCGGTCGTCACGATGCTCGACGGCACGATCAGGAATGGCGACAACGGCACGTACGTCGTCGTCGGTGAGTGCGCCGACGTCGCGAAGGTGCTGACCGGCCTCCACTGCCAGGCCGGACCCGCCGTCTACTCGCCAGGACCGTTGCAGGGCAACGAGTTCAAGTCGAGCGGCGGCAAGGACACACTGACCGCGCAGCTGCCGGCGCAGTACGAGACGCGGCCTTTCGAGGGCAGCGGCCGGGTGAGCGCGGTCATCGACCGCGGCCTGCTGCCGTCACTCGCGGGCGAGGTGTCGATGGTCGGCGTGCCGACGACGCCGGAGAACCGCGACGCCGTGCACACCGCGCTGATCGGCACACTGCCGGGCGTGCGGCTCGTGGACGGCGAGCAGCGGGGTCTCTTCGGCGACACGCTGATGGCGGACCTCCAGCGGGCCACGATCATCGGCCTCTCCATCGCGGCGGTGCTCGGCGGCATCGGCGCGGCGGTGGCCGCGGCCGGGTCGGTGATCGACCGCAGGCGCACTTTCGGCGCGTTGATCGCGGCGGGAACTCCGATTCGTGTGCTGGCTCACGCATTGCGCCGAGAAGTGATGCTGCCGGTGTTCGCCGTCACAATCGCGGCGTGCGGCGCGGGAATTGTCGTGGGCCTCGGACTGCTCACTCTGGCGCGCGGAATGGTGGGTCACGGCGAAATGCCGATCACGCCGTGGGTGATCGCCCCGGTGGGAGTTGGCATCGTGGTCGCGCTGGTAGCGGCCCTGGCGTGCGGTCCGGTACTACGCGGCATCAGCCCGCGGGATTACGCGGCCGAGTAGTACTCGGCCGGAAGTACGAGGATGGAACTGGCCCTCAGCGCGATGTGCGCGGAGGGCCTTTTTCCTAACTTGGATTCATGACGAATGCACAGCTCGCGAGCATCCAGTGGGGCGTTTTCCTCTCGGTCGTGTTCCTGCTCCCGCAGCTGCTGTTCCGTCAGCTGACCTTCCGCGGCGCCACCATCACCGTGTACGCGAGCATGCTGTTCTCGGCGACGTTCCTGCCGATGCAGACCGCGCCGCCGCGCCAGTCCGTGCAGCTCGTCCCGTTCCAGTGGATCGCCGACACCTTCCGCGACGGGCAGATCGCGTTCGACCAGATGACGTTGAACGTCCTGCTGTTCGTGCCGCTCGGCGCGATGCTGATGTTCTGGGGCAGGCGCACGATCGGCCAGACCGCGCTGATCGGCTATGGCGTCTCGCTGCTGATCGAGGGCTCGCAGCTGCTGTGGGCCAACCGGATCTTCGACGTCGACGACCTCATCACCAACACGACCGGCACTGCGCTCGGCTGGCTCGGCGCACTGGCCGCCGTGAAGGTCTACGCCCGCGTGACGACCACCGCGGTGCCGCGGCGCGAGCTGGCCGGAGTGCGCTGAACTGCGGATTCCAGAGCGCAGTACCTCGGCAGGACCGGGACGATCCGATCCCGCGTTCACCCGGCGGCGTGAGGTGACGCGCGCCGCCGGGCCCACCGCCTGATCATGGCCGCCATGAAGTTCGTGGAGGCGTTCAGCATCCTGGTCGCCGTGGTCGGCCCGCCGAAGATCCTGCTGGCGTTCCTGATGGACACCGAGGGCGCCGACTCCCGGACGCGGTGGCGGGTGGCGTTCACCTCCACCGCGATCGCGCTGGGTGTCGGCCTGTTCGTGGTGGTGGCCGGACGGGCGTTGCTCTCCGTCTTCCACATCAGCGAGGGGGCGCTGTACCTGGCGAGCGGCGTCATCCTGTTCGTGCACGCGCTTGACCTCGTGCTCGGACGCAAGCAGGAACCGACGCACGACGAGACGCGCGGCACGCACGAGTTGGCCACCGCCTACTACGCGAACCCCGTGGCGCTGGCCTACCTGTTCCTGCTCTCGGACACGAAGTCGATCGAGACGACGTTCGTGCTGGCCGGCGGGTTCGCGGCGGTGATCGCGCTCGACCTCGCGGCGATCGCGGTGCTCGGCATCGCGATGCGCTGGGTCAAGATGACCTACGCCTGGGTGCTCGTGCGGGTGCTGGGCGTGCTGCTCGCGGCGCTGGGCGTCGACCAGATCGTCGAGGGCCTGATCACGCTCGGCATCCTCGAACGGGTCTAGCTGGTTCGCCAGCCCAGTTCGCCGGCGGAGTTGACCTCCGGGAAGCAGTGCCCGACCGCGCTGCGCGTCTCCAGGGCCGTCGCGACCTGGTCGAACATCTCCACGATCGACGTCCACTCCGGCTTGACCATCTCGTTGCGCTCCTGGTCCCACTCGACCACGCAGCCGCGCAGCACGCCGGGCCGGAGGTCCACCGCGAGCACGTCGCCGGTGCCGTCGAACGCGATCGGCAGCCACTCCGGGTGGAAGCCCGAGATCGGTGAGCCCGCCTCGGAGGCATCGACGGGCTTGCTCGCGTGGGTGTCCCTGAGCACGAACGCGCGATCGGCGCCCAGCGGCGTGTAGAAGGGCGGCAGGATCTCGGCGAAGCGCCCGTCCTCGGTGCCGCCGTAGACGCTCCACCACAGCTGGAGATCGATCGGAACCCGAAGCTCCGGCAGCGCGTCATACCTCGGCCGCAGCACGGCACGGGTGGCAGGAGCGTGCTCCGCCAGCCATGCCAGGATCCGGTTCCAGTGCTCGATCACACCCACCGTTCCATGATCTTGGCGGAACGACGGGCGAGGTACCGCCCATCGGGGCAGGATCAAGGCGAACAGGTCACTACTGGGGGAAGAGCTTTCAGATGGCGGAACAAGGCCTCAAGGTCGACTTCGACGCCTTGACCGGATACGCGTCCGCGGTGAGCGGTCTGGCGAGCGAAGTCGGCGCCGTGGGCACCGGCACGTTGAACGGCACCACCAGCCTCCCTGGCGACTGCTTCGGCAAGCTGGGCAACGAGGTCGGCCTCAACGCCGCGTTCCAGACGGCCGCGCAGGCGCAGCTCGACGCGCTGAAGGCGGCGTCGACGGGGCTCGCCGGTCTCGGCACCGCGGTCTCGAAGGCCCGCGAGTCGTACGTCGCCCAAGAGGAAGCGCACAAGGCGGCGATCAACAAGGCGGCGCAGGTATGAGCGTCGAGGGGCTGCTGAGCCAGTTCATCGCGCCCATGAAGGAGGACCTGGCCAAGCTGGACGGTGACACCGGCGGCGCCACGCGGGCCGGCGACGCCTTCGGCCGCGCCCAGACCGCGATGACCGACCTGGGCACGCGGCACGGCTCGGCCTCGACCGCCGTGCTCAACACGTGGTCCGGCGACAAGGCCAACGCCTTCACCACCCGCGTCTCCACCTTCGCCTCGGCCGCGAACCTGTTGTCCTCCAACGCTTCCGCGCTCAAGACCGCGGCCTCGACCGGCGTGTCCGCGGTGACCGGCGGCCGCACGGCGATCCAGGGCCTCATCGACGAGTTCACGTCCAAGGCGACCCCGAAGCTCGCCGCGGCACTCGCCCTGTCGCTCGTGGCGGGGCCCGGCGTCGTGCTGGCGGCCGTGGCCGACCTCGCCGGAATGGCGTCCGGGTACCAGGGCAAGACCTCCGCCGAACTCCAGAAGGTGCGCGACCAGCTCACGCAGCTCGTCGGGCAGATCAACGGCCTGCAGAAGCCGGACGCGGGCGCGCTGGCGAAGCTCGGCGAACCGCTCGGCGGCGACGAGGGCACCACCTCGGCCTCCAGCGCCTCCGACACCCCGAAGCAGGAATCCGGTCCCGGCTCCAACAACGGCGGCGGGTCCGGGTCGGGTGGCGGCGGCGGTGGCGGAGGCGGTGGCGGAGGCGGTGGCGGCGGTTCGGGCGGCGGTGGAGGTGGCGGCGGCTCCGGCCCGCGTCTGCCCGTCGCGATCCCACCGCAGCCCGGCGAGGGCGTCGGGGTGAACCTGCCCGACGGCAGCAGCGCCGAGGCACCGAACGAGACCGCGGCCAAGGCCGTGCGCAACGCGTTGTCCGCCCTGGGTACCCCGTACGTGTGGGGCGGCGCGAACCCGCCCCAGGGCACCGACTGCTCGGGCCTCACGCAGTGGGCGTACGGGGGCGCCGGCTTCGACATCCCGCGCCCGGCCTCGTCCCAGGCGATGGGCGCCTCGGTGCCCGCGGACCAGCTGCTGCCCGGCGACCTCGTGGTGTGGGACGGGCACGTGGCGATGATCATCGGCAACGGCCAGATGGTCGAGGCCGGCGACCCGGTGCAGGTGCAGCCGATCCGGACGACGAACAGCGGGATGTCGTTCTACGGCTTCTACCGCCCGACCGGGTGACCTACTTCGCGGCCTGGGCCGCGGCCTTCAGGTCGGCGAACTTCACGATCTGACCGCCCGCGCCCCAGGTCCCCTCGGGCTGCTCGTGGATCAGCACCCACACCCGCAACGCGTCGGCCTCACCCAGTCCGGCGGCCTCCAGCACCAGCGCGGTCGCCTCCTGCACGAGACCGGCCTTGCGCCGGTCGGACAACGCGCCCGCCGGCACCCGGACGTCCACCCGGAACCGCGGCGCGTCGTCCTCGGCCGTGGTCTGCGCACCCGTCGGCAGTTCGTGCAGGTAGGTCCACGCCACCGAGCGGAAGAACTCGTTGTCCGGCGCGCCCTCCCACTTCAGCAGCAACGCGGCCAGGTCGCGCTGCACGCTCTTGCGGCCCGCGTCCGTCAGCGATCCGGCCGGCGCGGTCAGTTCGATCATCGGCATGACATTCCCCGATCTATGACGACTGTTATACCCAGGCGGACGCTAACCTATGACGAGCGTTATAGCCAGAAAGGCCTGACATGTCCCGAGAGCAGATCGTCACCGGCGCGGCCGACATGATCCGGCGGCGCGGCCTCAACGCGACGAGCATCCGCGAGGTCGCCAAGCACGCGGGCACGCCGCTCGGCTCGACCTACCACTACTTCCCCGGCGGCAAGACGCAGCTCGCGACCGAGGCGGTCCAGTGGGCGGCCGACACCGTCTCGAAGGTGCTCACGGCGAAGCTCCGCAAAGGACCGGTCGACGGGCTGAAGGCGTTCTTCGCGCTGTGGCGGCAGATCGTCACCGAGACCGGTTTTCAGGCCGGTTGTCCCGTGCTCGCCGTGTCCATCGAGGAGAACGTCAGCCCGCAGGCGCTCATGGCCGCGGCGGACGGGTTCCGGGCGTGGTCGGCACAGCTGGCCGCGTCTTTGGAGGAGCACGGGGTCTCGCCCGTGCGGGCGCGCAGCCTCGCCCACCTCTGCGTCTCGGCGGCGGAGGGCGCGGTCGCGATGTGCCGGGCCCAGCGCAGCATCGAACCGCTGGACGACGTGGCCGCCGAACTCACCGCCTTGCTACATGCCGCCACCGAAGATCCTGGAATGCGGCACACTGTCCCCATCAGGGGGTGATCCGAGTGGACGACGACGTCCAGCGCGCCGCGCGGAAGGTGCGCGATGTCGAACAGGCCGTGTCGGAGCACGTCACGCGCAGTGGTCCCATCACAGGACGAGCGTCCTCTCCGGACGGTGCGGTGACCGTGGTCGCCACGCCCGGCGGTCCGCCGCAGCAGATCGCGGTGAGCCCGGCGGCGTTGCGGATGGGCCCGCACGGACTGGCCGCCGAGATCATGCGCATCGCCGACAAGGCCCAGCGCAACGCGAACACCCGCCTGCACCAGACCCTGGACCGCGTGGTCGACCCGCGCGAGCTCACCGCTCTCGGCGTCGAACGCGGACCTGACGAGGACGAGCTCGGGTGGCAGCGGTGAACGAGGAACGCATGCGGGCCACCGAGCAGCTCCAGCGCGAACTCGCGGCCCTCACCGCCACGGTCGAGCACCCGAACGGCACGTGCATGGTCACGGCGTCGCCGAAGGGCGAGATCAAGGCCCTGCACCTGCACCCCTCGCTGCTGAAGCAGGGTGCGCAGGCCGTGGGGCAGGTCGTCACGGAGACCGTCCAGCTCGCCACGAACTCGGCCGTGCAGATCAGCTTCAACAAGATGGCCCTGGCCCTCGGTGACGGAATGGCGATCGACGTCGAGTCCATCGCCGGCGACTCACCCTTCCGGTCGACGTGGAACCCCGTCGTGGCACCCAAACCGCCTGCTGAGCAGGCACCACCGGAGCGCAGGCAGCGGGCGCCGCGCGTCGAGGACACCGACGACGACGCTTTCTTCGAGAACCCCTCGTGGCTCCGGTGATCAGCACCGTTAGGCTCGTCGACGGCATCAGGCAGGCGTGACCGGGAGGTCAGGATGGCGCAGGACATCGTCCCCATCGAGCTGGGGCTGACGCAGGGTGACGTCGTCACTCTGTGGGCACCCCGCTGGCGCGAGAAGGGCGAGGAGTGGGAGGCGTTCCTCGGCGACGAGGAAGACCTGTTCGTCTTCCCCGACGCCGCGCATCTCGCCGCCTTCGTGCGCACCGCCGAGGAGCACGACCTGACCGATCACCCTGCGTGGCCGGTCGTGCCGTCGCTGGGTGTCGCGGACCTCTCGCCGGACGACAACCACCAGTTCGACCTCGTCGGTGTGCCCGAGCTCGTCGCGGAGGACCCGGACACCTGGACGATCGGTGAGCTCGCCGACGTCATCGCGATCGTGCGCGCCCTCGCGGACGTCTGCGACCTGGAGAAGGTCCACGAGGTGCTCGACAGCGCCGAGGGCTTCTCGCTGCTGCCGCAGGGCACGCTGCCGTTCAGCGGCCGTGACGGCGGCAAGCTGTGGGGCGAGCTGTCCGAGGTCGTCTCCGAGAAGTGGGACGAGGTCCTCGACGCGATCGACAGCGTGGTGAACACGCCGGAGGTCCCCGAGAAGGAGCTCTCCGTCGCGCAGGAGGAGCTCGCCGTGCTGGAGGCCGCCACGGCCGCGGCCGCCGTCGACTCCCCCGCGGACGAGGACTCCGACGAGGAGAAGGCCGAGCCCACGGGCTTCTGGGCCGAGGTCGGCGTCGACCCAATCAAGATCATCACGTCCGCCGGCGAGTTCTACACGCTGCGCTGCTACCTGGGCGACGACCCGGTGTTCCTGGGCCGCCGCGGCAAGATCGAGGTCTTCACCTCGCAGCGCGCCCTGAGCCGCTTCGTCGCCGAGAACGACGAGCACGACCTGGCCGAGGTCGAGACCTGGAACGACATCAAGGTCAAGGCCACCGCGGGCGAGCTCGACGTCGAGGTGGACGACGACAACGTCTACGTGCTGACCGGCATCGCCGAGGACATGGAGGAGGGCCCCGACTCCCTCGACCCGCAGCAGCTCGACCTCGCCGTCGAACTGTTCGAGGACGCGGCCGAGTGGGCGGAGGACGAGTCCGTGAAGGACGCGCTCGCCTCGTCCGAGTCGCTGGGCTGGCTCGTGTCGTTCGTGGTGTCGCCGGATCCGACGCGTCTCGCGCCGTCCGCGCCGTACACCGCCGAGGTGGCCGCGTTCCGCACGCTGCAGGCCTCGTTCGAGGACCGGCTCAACACCAACTGAGTCCGCTTGCGCGAAGGGGCCGCTCACTTCTGGTGAGCGGCCCCTTTTCGTTGGCGTCTAACGGACTCGGTAGCTCACCGCGGGGAACGGGAAGTTGCCCTGGTGCAGGCTGCCGAGGACGTAGTAGAGGTCGCTGGGCTCACCAGGGCTCCCCTTCTGGCAGTCCGCGTTGAAGAAGACCTCGATGTCGGCGGCCGAGATGTTGCTCGCGGACTTCGCGGGCGTGATGTTCACGCACTGCTTGTTCGTGAGGTCGACCGAGTGCTTGGTGCCGGTCAGGTCCGTTCCGGCGTAGAAGGCGGCGTTCTCCCAGGAGTCGGCGCTGGCGGGCAGGGCGAGGGCCATCGAGGCGAGGACCGCGAGTCCTCCGGCGATCAGTGCAGGGCGCATGCGACCAACTCTTCCAGCGACAGCTGTCGATCAGCTGTCACGCACGACCGGAACCACATCCGGTTGACACACCTGTATGATACAGGTTTATGACAGGCTCCCGGTCGCAGCGCCTCGCCACCGAGCTGCGGGAGCGCATCACGCTCGGCGACTACGGTCCGGCCGGGTCGATCGAGAGCGAGGCAGAACTCGGCCGCCGCTACGAGGTCAGCCGCGTCACCGTGCGCCGCGCACTGGAGCAGCTCCGCGACGAAGGCCTGCTGGCGTCCCGAAAGGGCGCCGGCTGGTACGTCGTGTCGTTCGCACAACCGCTGGCGCTCGGCACGTTCCAGCACGCGCAGTCAGCCGTGGCCGAAGCCGGTGTCGCACTGGTGCGCACCGTTCTCGAGTACGGCTACCGCGAGGCCTCCGCCGGCGTCGCCTCGACGCTGGGTCCGGGCGAGATGCTGCGCGTGCGTTCGTTGCGCCGCACCGGAGACACGCCACTCGACGTCGTGACCGAGTGGGTACCCCTGGCGCTGGCCGCACCGGTGAGCCGCGCCGACGCCGAGTCGCCCGGAACCTGGGAGACGTTGCGCCGCAACGGAAACCAGATCGCCGTCGTGCGGCAGAGCATCGCCGCCGTCGCGGCGGGCGACGTCGGCTCCCTGCTCGGCGTCACCGCCGCCACGCCGGTGCTGCTGGTGCGCCGCATCGCGCTGGACGCCGCGGAGCACCCGATCGCCCTGTCCGAGCACCACTACCTGGGCCACCGGTTCCAGCTGGAGGTCGAGTTCCGCGGCTGGCCCGGCGCGGAACCTCCCGGCGTCGCCGCGATCCCCACGGAGGACTGACCATGCGCGTGCTCGTCACCGGTGCGGCCGGGTTCATCGGCTCGCACTTCACCCGCTACTGGCTGCGCGAACACCCGGCGGACGAGGTCATCGCCCTCGACGCGCTGACCTACCGCGGCACCCGCGCGAACCTGCCCGCCGACGTGCCGTTCGTGCACGCGGACATCGCCGACGCGGACGTCGAGGGCATCGACGTCGTCGTGAACTTCGCCGCCGAGTCGCACAACAGCCTCGCCGTGCTGGATCCCGGCCGCTTCTTCCGCACGAACGTCCTCAGCACGCAGGCGTTGCTGGAGTCCTGTCGTCGCGCGGGCGTTCGGCGGTTTCACCACGTGTCGACGTGCGAGGTGTACGGCGACCTTGCACTGGACGCCACCGAGGCGTTCCACGAGGACTCGCCCTACCGGCCACGCACGCCCTACAACGCGTCGAAGGCCGGCGCGGACCACGGGGTTCGCTCGTACCACGAGACGTTCGGCCTGCCGGTGACGATCACCAACTGCGCCAACAACTACGGCCCCAACCAGTTCCCCGAGAACGTCCTGCCGCTGTTCACGACGTGTGCTTTGAACGGCGAGCAACTGCCTGTCTACGCGTCGAGCGACAACCGCCGCGAGTGGATCCACGTGCTGGACCACTGCCGTGCGATCGACGCGGTGCTGCGGGACGGCGAGATCGGCCGGACCTACCACGTGGGCACGGGTGTCGAGGCGAGCGTCGATGAGATCGCCGACCTCGTTCTGGACGAGCTCGGGCTGCCGCGGTCGCGGAAGTCGATCGTCGCCGACCGTCCCGGCCACGACCGCCGCTACCTGCTGGACTCCACCCGGATCGGCCGCGAGCTCGGATGGCGCCCGGAGATCGGCTTCGAGGCCGGAGTCCGGGACACCATCCGCTGGTACGCCGCCAACCGCGCGTGGTGGGAGCCGCTGCTGAAGCTCAGCGCGATCGACGAGAGCACGTGGGCGGCTACGGCTGGGCGGTGAGCGCGGCGTAGCCCGGCTTGACCAGCTCGTTGATGATCGCCAGCCGCTCGTCGAACCCGAGGAACGCCGACTTCATGGCGTTGATCGTGAACCACTGAAGGTCCGCCCACCCGTAGCCGAACGTCTCGGCCAGCGCGGCGAACTCGCTCGACAGGGTGCAGTCGCTCATCAGGCGGTTGTCGGTGTTGACGGTGACGCGGAACCGCAGCTTGGCGAGCAGGCCGATCGGGTGGTCGGCCAGCGTCGGGGCGGCGCCGGTCTGGAGGTTCGAGGTCGGGCACATCTCCAGCGGGATGCGGCGGTCGCGGACGTACGCGGCCAGGCGGCCCAGCTGGACGGTGCCGTCGCCGGAAACCTTGATGTCGTCGACGATCCGCACGCCGTGGCCGAGTCGTTCGGCGCCGCAGTGCTGGATCGCCTCCCAGATGGACGGCAGGCCGAACGCCTCACCGGCGTGGATGGTGAAGTGCGCGTTCTGCTGGCGCAGGTACTCGAACGTGTCGAGGCCCCTGGTGGGAGGGAAACCGGCCTCGGGGCCCGCGATGTCGAAGCCGACGACGCCGAGGTCGCGGTAGCGGACGGCCAGCTCGGCGATGCGCAGCCAGCCCTCGTTCTGGCGCATCGCGCACAGCAGGGTGCCGATGCGGATCTTGCGGCCGGTCGCGGCGACGCGCTGCTCGCCGACGCGGAAGCCCTCCTGGACGGCCTCGACGACCTGTTCCAGCGAGAGGCCCTTGTCGGTGTTCAGCTCGGGCGCGTAGCGGATCTCGGCGTAGACGACGCCGTCCGCGGCCAGGTCCTCGACGGCCTCGGCGGCGACTCGCACCAGCGACGCCTCGTCCTGCATGACGCCGCACGTGTGGGCGAAGCCTTCGAGGTAGCGCACGAGGGAGCCGGAGTTGGCGTTGTCGCGGAACCAGCCGCCGAGGACGCCCGCGTCGGTGGTGGGCAGGCCCTGGTAGCCGGTGGCATCGGCGAGTTCGATCACCGTCTGCGGGCGGAGGCCACCGTCGAGGTGGTCGTGCAGCAGCACCTTCGGCGCGCTGCGGATGGACTCCAAGGTAAGCGGCGTGGACATTGCTACACGTTACTCCAGGCGACACGCCGCTTCAGTGCTGGCCAAAATGATCTTGCCGCCGATATGATCGTTTGCTGTATCAACGTCGTTGCAGATCCGTGATCAGCAACTTTCTGCAACCAACGCGAGGCTTGAGTCACCCCAAGGTAGGAACATCATCGGCGGCTACTGCCCGCATTCGGCCGGTGACTTGGCGTTCAGAGTAGTCGGGTAACCTGATCGGGTTAGTTGGCCATCCGCACCCGGCCATTTTCTGGCGGGGGTGGTACAGCGACGTCCCGTGACGCGGATAGGCTCCCGTGGTCTCCCCCTCCCCTGGACGAAGGCACTCAGCCGTGACAGAGAACAACAACTCCACGATGTCCTTCGATCGGATGCGCAACATGCTCACGCGCGCCGCGGAGATCCGTGAGAGCGAGCAGCAGCAGATCTTCGACGCGCTGGACGAGATCCACGCCCGGATGTCGCCTCTGGAGTCGCTGGGTTCGGTTCGCAAGCGCCTGTCGGAGCTGCCGGACCGCACCGAGGTCAGCGTTCTCGCTGAGCGCCTGGACGAGGCCCTCGCCAAGCTGGAGGCCCAGGACAACGCCGTCGCCGACATCGGTCGCGCGGTCGACGCCCTGGTGGACAAGCTCGCCAAGCCGTTCGCGCAGCTGGACGGACGCCTCGACGGCGTCGCCGGCCGCTTCGAGGGTGTCGCGGGCCGCATGGACGGCCTCGAGGACAAGCTCTCGAGCATCCACAAGCGCATCGACGACCTCGACGGCCACCTGGACAAGCAGGACGGCAAGGTCGACGCGATCCCGGCCGCCGTCACGAACCCGCTGCGCGAGCGCGTCGAAGCGCTGGAGGCCGCGCTGCGTGGCCGTCTCGACGAGGTGGACGAGGGCGTGCACGAGCACCTCGACGGCACCCGCGAGGCCCTGCAGAAGATCCTCGCCGAGTCCTTCTCCAGCGTGCACGGCCGCGCCGACGAGCAGCGTGACGCCCTCGCCGCTGCCCGCAGCGAGCTGGTCACCGCCATCGCCGAGAGCCGCGGGGAGCTGGCCGGGGCGATCAACGACAGCCGCGAGAAGCTGGTGTCCACGGTCACCGACCGCCACAACCAGCTGGCCGCGTCGCTCACCGAGACCCGCACCGAGCTGTCCGGCGCCGTGGCGGAGACCCGTGGCGAACTGGCCGGCGTCGTGGCGGAGACCCGCGACTCGCTCGCCGGAACGCTGGCCGAGACCCGCGACTCGCTCGCCGGCTCGCTCGCCGAGACCCGCACCGAGCTGGTGACCGCCGTCGCCGACACCCGCGAGGTCGTCAACGGCAAGCTGGACGAGGCCCGCACCGCCCTGTACGCGGCGATCGAGCAGTCCCGCGACCAGGTCGACGCCGCCGACCGCCTCGAGTCCCTGGCCCGCCGCCTGGAGCTCGTCACCTCGCAGCTCGACAACATGACCAACCGCCTGGACAAGGTCGAGGACGGCTTCGCCAGCCGCATCTCCGAGCTCGGCGGCACGGTCGACGCGAGCCTCACCAAGGTCGCCGAGACCGTGGGCGCCCGCCCGGACGCCGACGCGCTGCAGTCCCTGGTCCGCAAGTCGAACCAGGAGTCCGAACTGCGCATCGGCGGCCAGCTGGACGAGGCCATGGCCACCTTCGCCGAGCTCATCCTCGGCGGCGGCTCGCCCACGCCTCCCCCGCCGCCCACCGCCCTGCCGCGCCCGCAGCGCCGCACCCGCAAGAACGGCGGCCCGAAGCCGGCGAACGGTGGCAAGGACATGGACGACGACGACCTGGCGGCCGAGGGCGCCTGATCGCCTGAACCGCCCTGCCTGACGAACGGCCCCGGAGCTGCTGCTCCGGGGCCGTTCCGCGTCTTGAGGTGAACCCGCGCGAGGCGACACACGTGACCATGACGAGAGCGCTCACACACGCCGTGGTTATGCTCGCCGCCATCTGGGGGTGACCAAAAGGGCAGCCAGGGGCGTCCGGAAGGGAAGTCCGTGCAACAGCGACTTGTCGCCAACCGCTACGCACTGCTGGCCGAACTCGGCCGAGGTGCGATGGGCGTCGTGTGGCGTGCCCAGGACCAGGTGCTCGGCCGGGCCGTCGCGCTCAAGGAGCTGCACCCACCGCAGGGCATGGCCGCCGAGGAACGCAACGTGCTGGAGGAGCGCATGCTCCGCGAGGCGCGGACCGCCGGCCGGCTGAACCACCCCGCCGTCGTGACGGTCTACGACATCGTCCGGGAGAACGACCGCACCTACCTCGCGATGGAACTGGTCGACGCGCTCGACCTCTCCACCATCGTGCAACGGCACGGGCCGCGCGACTCGGTGTGGATGGCGAACGTGGCGTTGCAGGTGCTGGGCGCACTGGAGGCCGCGCACCAGGCCGGCATCGTTCATCGGGACGTCAAGCCCAGCAACATCATGGTGCGCCCGGACGGCGCCGTGAAGCTCACCGACTTCGGCATCGCGCAGGCGATGGACGACCCCAGGCTCACCCACAACGGCGGCATCGTCGGTTCGCCCGCGTACATGTCACCGGACCGGCTCAGCGGCTGGGAGGCCTCGCCCGCGTCGGACCTGTGGGCGCTCGGCGTCACGATGGCGCACGCGGTCGAGGGCATCAGCCCGTTCGAACGCACCTCCACGGCGTCGACGCTGCACGCCGTCATGAACGAGCCACCCGTGCTGCGGCGCGCCTCGCCCGCGCTGGCCGAGGTGATCCGCGGGTTCCTCACCGTCGACGTGACGCGCCGGCTGACCGCGCCCCAGGCGCGGCAGATGCTGACCGCGATCAGCCAGGGCGCCACGCAGGTTTCGTTGCCGCACAACAACAGTGGCAAGAAGAAGGGCACGGCGGTCAAGATCGCCGCAGTGGTCGTCGGCATCGCCGTACTCGCGGGCGTCGCGTTCGCCGGGTACCAGGTCTTCAAGCCGAAGAACTCGACCACGAACAACGCGGGTCCGAGCACCAGCCAGACCAGCGAGAACTCCGGCGAGTGGACCGAGGCCGCGTCCCTGCCGGTAGGTGCCCCGCTGCCGTCGCGCCGCATCGCCACGTTCGGCCGCGGCGGCGACGTGCCCGAGTGGAACCTCTCCGGCACGCAGTGCGCCAAGGACTTCCTCACGCAGGGGTCACCGGTCAGGTCCGAGGTGCCGTGCAGCGGGCCGCACGGGATTCAGCTCTTCTCCGCCGCGACGCCGTTGTGGGACAAGCCGAAGGACATCGCCTACCCCGGCACGCAGTGGCTCGCCGACTTCACCAAGAACTACTGCACCGAGCAGTTCAAGGCCATCGAGCCGAACTCCAAGGAGGTCCTCGGCTTCACCGGCCTCGTGCCCACGCAGAAGGAGTGGGAGGCCTACAACGACGCGGCGACGCCGGGCCGCCAGGAGGTCCTGTGCGTGCTGTGGAAGCAGGACAGGTCGCCCCTGGCGGGCTCGCTCGTCGGCTAACCGCGGATGGTGTCGATCACCAGCGGTGAACGCTCCGGCGCGGAGTCGGTGACCTCGTAGGCGCCTTCCAGCGCCTGCAGAGCACCGTCGACCGCGTCCGGGGTGTCGGTGTACAGCTCCAGCAACGGCTGGCCTGCCTCGACGGAATCCCCCGGCTTGGCCAGGCAGAGCACGCCGGCACCGAACTGCACCGGGTCCTCCTTGCGCGCACGGCCGGCACCGAGCCGCCACGCCGCCACCCCGACGCCGTAAGCGTCCAAAGTGGACAGCACGCCGGTGGCGGGCGCTTCGACGACGTGCTTGTGCGAGGCGACGGGCAGTGCGGCATCGGGATCGCCGCCCTGGGCACGGATCATCCGCGCCCACACCTCGTACGCCTCACCGGACGCCAGCACGGCCGCCGGGTCGACCGAAATCCCGGCCAGCGACAACATCTCACGTGCCAGGGCCACGGTCAGCTCGACCACGTCGGCAGGTCCGCCACCGCGCAGCACGTCGACGGACTCGGCCACCTCGACCGCGTTGCCGACTGCGCGGCCCAGAGGCACCGACATGTCGGTCAGCAGGGCCGAGATCCGCACGCCGTGCTGGACGCCGATGGCGACCAACGCCTCGGCCAGCGCACGTGCGGACGTCAGGTCCTTCATGAACGCGCCGGAGCCGACCTTCACGTCCAGCACCAGTGACTCGGCGCCCTCGGCGATCTTCTTCGACATGATCGAGGACGCGATCAGCGGAATCGCCTCGACCGTTCCGGTGACATCCCGCAACGCGTAGAGCTTGCGGTCGGCCGGAGCAAGTCCTTCGGTGGCAGCACAAACCACGGCACCGACCGACGACAGCTGGTCGAGAATCTCCGAAGTGGACAGTGCGGCCCGCCACCCCGGGATCGACTCCAGCTTGTCCAGGGTCCCGCCGGTGTGGCCGAGACCGCGGCCCGAAAGCTGCGGCACGGCAGCGCCACACGCGGCGACGAGAGGTGCCAGCGGCAGCGTGATCTTGTCGCCGACACCGCCCGTCGAGTGCTTGTCCACGGTCGGGCGGTCGACGTGCAGCGAGAGCCGTTCGCCGGACGAGATCATCGCCTGCGTCCAGCGCGCGGTCTCGGACGACGTCATGCCGTTGAGGAAGATCGCCATGGCCAGCGCGGACATCTGCTCGTCTGCGACGGCACCGTGCGTGTAGGCGTCGATGACCCAGTCGATCTGCGCGTCCGACAACGCCAAACCGTCGCGCTTGGCGCGAATGACGTCCACGGCGGAGAAACTCATGGCAGATCCTCCGGTCCGAACGCGTCCGGCAGCACCGACGACATCGGCAGCACACCGGAAGGCGTGTCCACCAAACAGTCACGACCGCCCAGTTCGTAGAGAACCTGACGGCAGCGACCGCACGGCATCAGCAGCTCACCGGCACCGGAACGACAGGCCACGGCGACGAACCGGCCGCCGCCCGTGAGCTGCAACTGCCCGGCCATCGCGCACTCGGCGCACAAACCCACGCCGTACGAGGCGTTCTCGACGTTGCACCCGGTGACGATGCGGCCGTCGTCGCACAACGCCGCTGATCCGACCTGCAGCCCCGAGTACGGGCAGTGGGCGAACGACGCCGCCTCCACTGCCCGTGCCCGCAGCAGGTCCCAGTCGACCTCAGCCACGGCGGTAGACCAGTCCGTCAGCGGCCGGCATTCGCAACCGCTGCGACGCCACGGCCAGCACGGCCAGCGTCACCATGTGCGGGGCGTACGACACGAACTCGCCGGGGATCTCGTCGAGGCTGATGTACAGCAGGTACATCAGCACGGCCACGACGATCGCCGACGCGGCGGAGAACCACCGCTGGCGGATCAGCTGCCACACCACGATCGCGGCGAGCAGGATCACCACGCCGTAGACCAGCGCCAGCACCGTCTCGCCGCCCGAACGCAGCTGCAGGCCGTCGGCGTAACCGAACAGCGCCGCGCCACCCAGCAGGCCGCCGGGCCGCCAGTTGCCGAAGATCATCGCGGCGAGGCCGATGTAGCCGCGGCCGCCGGTCTGACCCTCCAGGTAGGACAGCTGACCGGGGTTGAGCACCAGCGCGGCGCCACCCAGGCCGGCGAGACCACCGGAGACGATCACGGCGACGTACTTGTGGAAGTACACCTTCACGCCCAGCGAGTCCGCCGCGTGCGGGTTCTCGCCGACCGAGCGCAGGCGCAGGCCGAAGCGGGTGCGCCAGAGCAGGTAGTACGACAGCGGCAGCAGCAGGATCGCGATCATCGTCAGCGGCGAGACGCCGGTGACCAGGCCGCGCAGGATGCCTGCGACGTCGGAGATGAACAGCCGCTGGCCCGCTTCGAGCTCGCCGAGCCAGTCACCGAGACCAGCCGCCGAGAAGGTGTCGAACGACTGGACCGGCGGCGACTGCCGCGGGTTGTTCGACAGCGGCAGGAAGATCAGCGTCGACAGGTACTTCGTCAGACCGGCGCCGAGCAGGTTGATCGCCACACCGGAGACGATGTGGTTGACGCCGAACGTGACCGTGGCGATCGCGTGCAGCAGACCGCCCAGCGAACCGAAGACGACGGCCGCGACGAGAGCGGCCCACGGACCCCACTGGTAGCCGGCCCACGCCGCGCCCCAGGTGCCCATGATCATCATGCCTTCGAGGCCGATGTTGACCACGCCGGCGCGTTCCGCCCACAGGCCGCCGAGACCGGCGAGCAGGATCGGCAGCGCGAGCCGGACCGCGGTCTGGGTCGTGCCCGACGACGTGAGCTGCGGGAACCCGGTCTGCATCGACGTGATCGACAGCAACGCGATCGCGCCGGCGACACCGAGCATGGCCACTGCCCAGCCGGGCATCTTGCGCTTGCGAGGCGCCGCCGGGATGTGCGGCTTCTCTTCCAACGTCGAGATCACGCCGCACCTCCGACAGTTCCGAGCTCACGGCCGACGCGACGCTGCTCCGAGGCGAGCTCGAAGCGTCGCACCACCTCGTAGGCGACGACGACCGACAGGACGATCGAGCCCTGCATGATGGTGACGATCTCCCTGGGCACCCCGACGTTGTCGAGCGCGAGACCCGACTTGTCGAGGAACGCCCAGAGCAGTGCGCCGAACGCGATGCCACCGGGGTGGTTGCGGCCGAGCAGCGCGATCGCGATGCCCGAGAAGCCGATGCCCGCGGTGAAGTTCAGGCTGAACGTGTGGTCCCGGCCGAGCAGTTCCGGCAGCGAGATCAGGCCCGCGATGGCTCCCGAGAGCAGCATCGCGACCAGCACCATCTTCTTGGAGTTGACGCCACCCGCCGACGCGGCGGTCGAGGACTCGCCGGAGGCGCGCAGCTCGAAGCCGAACCGGGTCTTGTTCATCATGATCCAGTAGCCGATGCCCAGGGCGATGGCCACGAAGATGAAGCCGAACATCGTGCCGGAGCCGCCGAACGAGATGCCGGGCATCCAGCCGCTCTCCGGGATCTCGGCGGTGCGGATGTTGTTGCCCCGCAGCTCACCGAAGACGTCCCGGCGGATCAGGTACGCGGACAGGCCGATCGCCAGGCCGTTCATCATGATCGTCGAGATGACCTCGTTGACGCCGCGCGTCACCTTGAGGATCGCGGGGATCGCGGCCCAGGCGGCACCGGCGATCGCGGCCACGATGATGATCACCAGCGTGTGGATGCCGGTGGGCAGCGCGATCGAGCCGCCGACGACCGCGGCGACCACGGCCGCGACGCGGTACTGGCCCTCGACACCGATGTTGAACAGGTTCATCTGGAACCCGATCGCCACCGCGAGCGCCGCGACGTAGTAGATGCCCGTCGAGTTGAGGATGTCGACGAACGTCGTGCCCTTGCCGACCTGCGTCACCATCGCACCGAACGCGCTGAGCGGGTTCGCGCCGGAGATGATGAGCGCCACGCCGCACAACAGCAGTGAGAAGACGATCGCCAACGCGGGCGGCAGGAGTTTGCCG
Organism: Lentzea waywayandensis; assembly: GCF_900115955.1. Lineage (GTDB taxonomy): Bacteria > Actinomycetota > Actinomycetes > Mycobacteriales > Pseudonocardiaceae > Lentzea > Lentzea waywayandensis. Next base: position 200,832 of record NZ_FOYL01000003.1, on the reverse strand, counting down.
CGCAGGTGTCCCATCAGTTCTCGCCTTCCTCGACGACAGCGGTCTCCTGGACCGCTGCGCTCGTGCTGCCCGCACCCGTCATCGCGCTGCCGAGGTCCTCGGGCGTGACGGTGTTCGGGTCGGCGTCGGCCACCAGGCGTCCGCGCAGCATGACCTTGATCGTGTCCGAGAGGCCGATCAGCTCGTCCAGGTCGGCGGAGATCAGCAGCACGGCGAGACCGGCGGCACGGGCGCGCTTGATCTCGTCCCAGATCAGCGCCTGCGCGCCGACGTCCACACCGCGGGTCGGGTGCGAGGCGATCAGCAGCACGGGGTCGCCGGACAGTTCGCGGCCGACGACGAGCTTCTGCTGGTTGCCGCCCGAGAGCGCGGCGGCGGGAACGTCGATGCCGGGCGTGCGGACGTCGAACTCGGTGACGATCCGCTCGGTGTCCTTCTTCGCGCCGTCGGTGTCGAGCCAGATGCCCTTGGCCGTCGGCTTGCGCGTCTGGTAGCCGAGGATCCGGTTGTACCAAAGGGGTTGCGTGAGCAGCAGGCCGTGGCGGTGACGGTCCTCGGGGATGTAACCGATGCCCGCCTCGCGCCGGGCGAGCGTGCCCAGCTTCGTGAGGTCCTTGTCCTGCAACGTGATCGTGCCGCTGCCGGCCTTGCGCATGCCCATGATCGTCTCGACGAGCTCGGTCTGGCCGTTGCCCTCGACGCCGGCGATGCCGACGACCTCGCCGGAGCGGACCACCATGTCGACGTCGTCGAGGATCGGCCGCGTGCCGTCCGGAGTCATCAGCTTGAGGCCCTTGACGTCCAGCACGACCGTGTCGGTCACGGTGGACTCGCGGGTCTCCGGGCTGGGGAGCTCGCTGCCGACCATCATCTCGGCGAGCTGCCGGGAGCTGACGGTCTTCGGGTCCGCGCTGCCCACGGTCGTGCCGCGGCGGATCACCGTGACGGAGTCCGCGATCGCGCGGACCTCGTCGAGCTTGTGCGAGATGAACAGGAACGTGTAGCCCTGTTCCTGCATGCCGCGGACGGTGTCGAAGAGCTCGTTGACCTCCTGCGGCACGAGCACGGCGGTGGGCTCGTCCAGGATGATCACCTTGGCGCCGCGGTAGAGCACCTTGAGGATCTCGACGCGCTGCCGGTCGGCGACGCCGAGCTGCTCGACCAGAACGCCGGGGTCGACGTTGAGGCCGGTCCTGCCGGAGAGCTCGATGATGCGCGCGCGGGCTTTCTTGCCGATGCCGTGCAGAGCCTCGGCACCCAGGACCACGTTCTCCTGGACGGTGAGGTTGTCGGCCAGCATGAAGTGCTGGTGCACCATGCCGATACCGGCCTTGATGGCGTCGGACGGCGTGCGGAACCGCACCTGTTCGCCGTTCACCTCGATGGTGCCCTCGTCCGGCGGCTGCATGCCGTAGAGGATCTTCATCAGGGTGGACTTGCCCGCGCCGTTCTCACCGCACAGGGCATGTACCTCGCCACGGCGGACGGTCAGGTGCACGTCGCTGTTGGCGACCACACCGGGGAATCGCTTCGTGATGCCGGTGAGCACCACCGCGGGGGGATCATCCGTCCGTGCGGACGTGGAACTGCTCATCGTCGAGTGCTCCTCCTACCACGCACCAGGCCCTGTGAGGGCAGATCCTCACAGGGCCCGGCACGTGCAAACGACTTGAACGACTGGCGAGGACTACGGCTTGTCCGCGACCTTGATCTTGCCCTCGATGATCTGGGCCTTGTAGCCCTCGAGGATGCCCTGCAGCTTCGCGTCGATCTTGCCACCCGAGGTGGAGTAACCGACACCGTTCACCTTGAGGTCGAAGACCTTCGGCAGCGAACTGAGGTCGTTCTTCGCGACGGCCTTGATGAAGTCGTAGACCGCGACGTCGACGCGCTTGAGCATCGAGGAGACGATGACGTCCTTCGTGTCGGCGACGGTCGCCTGGTTGTACTGGTCGGAGTCGACACCGATGGCCAGCACGCCACCCTGCTTGGCGGCCGAGAAGATGCCCTTACCGGACGCACCGGCGGCCTGGTAGATGACGTCGGCGCCCTTGTCGATCTGGCCCTTCGCGGCTTCCTGACCCTTCGGGGCGTCCTGGAAACCGGTGAAGTCACCGGCAGGCGTGATGTACTTCTTCTCGATCTGGATCTTCGGCGCGGCGGCCTTGGCACCCTGGAAGTAGCCGGCCTCGAACTTCTGGATCAGCGGGATCTCGACGCCGCCGACGAAGCCCACGTGGCACTTCTTGCTCTGGTACGCGGCGATGACGCCGGCCAGGAAGGAGCCCTCCTGCTCGGCGAACAGCAGCGGCGTGACGTTGGCAGCGCCCTCGACGGCCGAGTCGACCAGGCCGAACTTGACGTTCGGGAACTCCGCGGCGACGAGCTTCATCGACTCGGCGTAGGCGAAGCCGACACCGATGATCGGGCTGAAGCCCTCGGACGCCAGCTGGCGCAGACGGGTCTGCTTGGCCGACTCGTCCTCGTTCGGCGCGGCGGAGAGCTCGCGGGTGTTCTCCTTCTTCACACCGAAATCGGTGAGCGCCTTGTCCAGACCGGCGGCGGCGGAGTCGTTGAACGACGCGTCGCCACGGCCACCGATGTCGTAGGCCAAGCCGACCTTCAGCGTGCTCGCGTCCACCTTGTCGCCGTTGGCGGCGCTGGTGTTCGAGGTGGCAGGCGCGGTCGGGGCCTCGGCGAACTCGCAAGCGGCGCCAGTGCCCGTACCCGAGGTGGTGTTACCGCCACCCGAGTCCTTCGCGCAGGCGGCCATAGTCATCACGCTGGTCAACGCGATCGCGGCGACCGCGACACCACGCATACGACGACGCACGGCTCGTCTCCTCCCTGAGGTTCCTCCCCAACGACGTTGTTGGGTCCTAGAGGCGGCACCGTACCTCTTAGTAACCAACCTCGTTGCCGCCAGCACCTACAAAGACCCCTATCGGTTACGCATTCGACGCTTTGGCCGTACCAGTGGTGATCAATCGTGTTCGGCGCGTGGCGATACCTCCGCTTCGACCCCTTCTCCACACCCGATCTTCGTCCATTCGGCCCAGTTTCGCTCGACGTTGAACCGGTCGAGGGCCTCCGGTCGTGTACCGGGTGGCAAGTGCCCTTGCCGACGACGGCGGCCCGGACCAAGGCGGAGGTCCAGGCCGCCGTCCTCTTTTCGTGACCGATTTGTGGCGTGGACCGCATTTCGGAATCGATCAAGACCGCTTGGTGGATCGACAGCGTGTCTCATCGATCACAGAGCGGGTGCGCCTGCTGGGTCGGTTCCAACGTGCGGGACTAGGATTTTCCGGTCATGGTCGGGAAGAACTGTTGCCGACCCACCACCACTGACGTTGGAGGTCGCGGCGCATGACCAGCGCAGGCGCACCCGAGCGGTCGGGCACCACCCGAGGGGGTGGGACGCTCTACCGCGGTGATCTGGGCATGTGGTCCTGGGTCGCCCACCGGATCACCGGTGTCCTCACGTTCTTCTTCCTCTTCACCCACGTGCTCGACACCGCACTCGTGCGGGTGTCACCGAACGCGTACGACGCGGTGATCGAGACCTACAAGAACCCGATCGTCAACCTCTTCGAGGTCGGCCTCGTCGGCGCGGTGCTCTACCACGCGCTGAACGGCATCCGGGTCATGCTGGTCGACTTCTGGGAGAAGGGCGCCAAGTACCAGAGGGTCATGCTCTGGACCGTGCTGGCCGTCTGGGTCGTCGTGATGATCCCCGGCTTCTACTTCATGATGGAGCGCACGATCTCCGACCTGGTTGGGGGTCACTGACCATGTCACTCGCACTCGACAAGCCCCGCCAGCCGCGCCGCCCCGCTGCCCGCCGCAGCAACGGCGAGCTCTACAGCTGGCTGTTCATGCGCCTCTCCGGCCTGCTGCTCGTGGTCCTGGTCCTGGGCCACCTGTTCATCATGAACATCCTCGACGGCGGCGTGCACAAGATCAACTTCGGTTTCGTCGCCGGCCGCTGGGCGTCCCCGTTCTGGCAGTTCTGGGACCTCGCGATGCTCTGGCTCGCGCAGATCCACGGCGGCAACGGCGTGCGGACGGTCATCAACGACTACGCCCGCAAGGACTCCACCCGGTTCTGGTTGAAGATGCTGCTCTACGTCTCGATGGTGCTGATCATCTCGCTCGGCACGTTCGTGATCTTCACCTTCGACCCGAACATCTCGAACTGACCCGCGCGGGGAGCCCACCACAATGCAGTTCCACAAGTACGACGTAGTCATCATCGGCGCTGGTGGTGCCGGAATGCGCGCGGCGATCGAGTCCGGCCAGCGCGCCCGCACCGCGGTGCTCACCAAGCTCTACCCCACGCGTTCGCACACCGGCGCGGCCCAGGGCGGCATGTGCGCCGCCCTCGCCAACGTCGAGGAGGACAACTGGGAGTGGCACACCTTCGACACGATCAAGGGCGGCGACTACCTGGTCGACCAGGACGCCGCCGAGATCATGGCGAAGGAGGCGATCGACGCCGTTCTCGACCTCGAGAAGATGGGCCTGCCGTTCAACCGGACGCCCGAGGGCAAGATCGACCAGCGCCGGTTCGGCGGCCACACGCGCAACCACGGTGAAGCCGCCGTGCGCCGCGCCTGCTACGCCGCGGACCGCACCGGCCACATGATCCTTCAGACGCTCTACCAGAACTGCGTCAAGCACGGCATCGAGTTCTTCAACGAGTTCTACGTGCTCGACATCTGCCTGACCGAGACGGAGAACGGCCCGGTCTGCACCGGCGCCGTCGCCTACGAGCTCGCGACCGGCGAGATCCACGTCTTCCAGGCCAAGTCCGTCGTGTTCGCGACCGGTGGTTTCGGCAAGGTCTTCAAGACCACGTCGAACGCCCACACGCTGACCGGCGACGGCATGGGCATCGTCTTCCGCAAGGGCCTGCCCCTGGAGGACATGGAGTTCTACCAGTTCCACCCGACCGGCCTCGCCGGTCTCGGCATCCTGCTGACCGAAGGTGCCCGCGGTGAGGGCGCGATCCTGCGCAACGCCTCGGGTGAGCGGTTCATGGAGCGCTACGCCCCGACCATCAAGGACCTGGCGCCGCGCGACATCGTGGCCCGTTCGATGGCCCTCGAGGTGCTGGAAGGCCGTGGCGCCGGCCCGAACAAGGATTACGTTCTTCTGGACTGCACGCACCTCGGTGCCGAGGTCCTGGAGACGAAGCTGCCGGACATCACCGAGTTCGCGCGCACCTACCTGGCCGTCGACCCGGTCGTCGAGCCCGTCCCGGTGTACCCGACCGCGCACTACGCGATGGGTGGCATCCCGACGAACATCCACGGCGAAGTGCTGCGGGACAACGACAACGTCGTTCCCGGCCTGTACGCCGCGGGTGAGTGCGCCTGCGTGTCCGTGCACGGCGCGAACCGCCTCGGCACGAACTCGCTGCTGGACATCAACGTCTTCGGCCGCCGCGCGGGCATCGCCGCCGCGGAGTACGCGCTGTCGCGTGAGTCGCACGTCGACCTGCCGGAGAACCCGGCCGCGTCCGTCGAGGCCCAGGTCGCCCTGGCGCTGTCGGAGCACGGCCAGGAGCGCGTGGCGGACATCCGCACCGAGCTTCAGGCCACCATGGACGCCAACGCGTCCGTGTACCGCACCGAGGACACGCTGAAGCAGGCGCTGCACGACGTTCAGGCCCTGAAGGAGCGCTACGCGCACATCCAGGTCCAGGACAAGGGCAAGCGCTTCAACACCGACCTGCTGGAGGCCGTCGAGCTCGGCTTCCTGCTGGAACTGGCCGAGGTGCTCGTTCACGGTGCGCTCGCGCGCAAGGAGTCCCGCGGCGGTCACGCCCGCGAGGACTACCCGAACCGCGACGACACGAACTTCATGCGTCACAGCATGTTCTACAAGCAGGGCGACGGTCTGGCCGCGGACATCCGCATGGACTACAAGCCCGTGACCTTTACCCGGTACAAGCCGATGGAGCGCAAGTACTGATGACCGCCACCGCTGAAACTACTGCTGGCTCGCGCGGCTCCCAGCCGCCGGTTCCGGACGGCGCTGTCACGGTCACCGTCAAGATCCGCCGGTTCAACCCGGAGATCGACGACGAGCCGCGCTGGGACTCGTTCGACATCCCGGCCCTGCCGTCGGACCGCGTGCTGAACCTGCTGCACCACATCAAGTGGTACGTGGACGGGACGCTGACGTTCCGCCGCTCGTGCGCACACGGCATCTGCGGCTCGGACGCGATGCGCATCAACGGCGTGAACCGCCTGGCGTGCAAGGTTCTTCTCAAGGACCTCCTGGAAAAGGGCGACAAGCACACCACGATCACCATCGAGCCCATCAAGGGCCTGCCGGTGAACAAGGACCTGCTCGTCAACATGGAGCCGTTCTTCGAGGCGTTCCGCGCCGTCAAGCCGTACCTCGTGACCTACGGCAACGAGCCCACGCGCGAGCGCATCCAGTCGGCCGCCGACCGCGAGCGGTTCGACGACACGACGAAGTGCATCCTGTGCGCCTGCTGCACCACGTCGTGCCCGGTCTACTGGGCCGAAGGCTCGTACTTCGGGCCGGCGGCGATCGTGAACGCGCACCGGTTCATCTTCGACTCGCGTGACGAGGGCGCTGAGGAGCGGCTCGACATCCTCAACGACATCGACGGCGTGTGGCGGTGCCGGACCACGTTCAACTGCACCGACGCTTGTCCTCGTGGCATCCAGGTGACCAAGGCGATCCAGGAAGTGAAGCGGGCGCTGCTGTTCAAGCGCGTCTGACGGCTTTTGGGCTGCTTCTAGGCGCCGCGTTCCCTTTGGGGGCGCGGCGCTTTGCCGTTTGCCCTGGGGGTTCCTTGGGTGTGCGCGGGCCGTGCGGGTGCTGTTGCGTGCGGGCCGTCGGGTTCCAGCGGGGTTGGTCGCGTTCCGTGCGGGTGGTCGCCTTGCGAGGGTGGTTCCGCGGGTCGGGACGAAGTGCGGGGTTGCGATTGGGGCTTGACCTTGAGCCTCTGGCGGGATGCTTGACGGCCGGAAAGGCCGGGCTGAAAAGCGCCCGGCCGTGCCCGTGAGGGGAGCATCCCGCCCACTCAAGGTAAAGCCCCAATCGCCGTGAGCGGGGTGCACCGCATCCCAGGCGGCAGAGGTTCACACGGCTCGCTTCGCATCGCCACGCCAGGCTTCGTACGTGGTCGCCTTGCGAGGGCGGGCGCCTGGTGGCACCGCGCGCCGGACCTTCGTAGGTGGTCGCCTTGCGTTGGCGGGCGCCTGGTGGCACCGCGCGCCGGACCTTCGTAGGTAGTCACCTTGCGAGGGCGGGTGCCTGGTGGCACCGCGCGCCGGACCTTCGTAGGTGGTCGCCTTGCGTTGGCGGGCGCCGGGTGGCGCCGCGTGGGGGGCTTGCGATGGCTGGTTCCTGTTCCAGCGGGGGTGGTCGCGTTCCGGACGTTCAGTCGCCTTGCGAGGGTGGCGCGCAGGCAGTGACGAAGTGCGTGGTTGGTCAGCTCGCCTCCACCACGACGTGCACCGGTGGGCGGGGTCTGGCCGCCGCCGCACGATGCGCCGCCTTCAGTTCGCGCGCCACCGCGTCCTGGTCGTCCCGCAGTCGCGTCGGCAGCGTCTGCACGACGAGGATTCCCGCTGCCGCGTAACGACTGTTGCGGGCTAGGGTGCGGGCGTAGTCGCGCGGTCCGAAGTGGAACGCCTTCGAGTCGATCTCCCAGGCCAGGCCCACGTCGTCGTACCAGGCATCCGGTCTGCCGATGAGCACGCCGTCGGCGCCGGCGATCGTGGCGTTCCAGTGGGGTGTGGTCAGGCGGATCTTTCGGGAGAGGCGGCGGGCGTCCCGTTCTGCCACGGATTCTGCGCGGCCCAGTTCTCTTAGGACGGTGCGGACCAGCTTCGTGCCGAAGCGGTTGGTGCGGGCCTGCGCCCAGAGCTCCAAGGGTGTGCAGCGGCCTCGTTGGACGGCGGCCGCGATCAGGGCGGTGGCCTCGTCCTCGGAGCGCAGGAAACGGCAGGTGTCCACGACGGCTCTGGCCGCGGACACCACCGGGTAGCCGCCTACGTCCGAGGACGTGGGCATGGGTGAGGCTCGTTCGAGGATCAGCGTGCCGCTGCCGCGGGCCGTGCCCGGCACCAGGACGTGGAGCTCCGGAGTGCGGGCGGGCAGGCCGTGGCGGCGGCAGGCTTCGGCTCCGGTGACCACGGCTCCTGGGCCTGCGCGCAGGAGGGCCGCGGTCAGCTGTTGGTCCGGGGTGGGCGGGCCGTTGTGCAGCAGCACGACGCCTGGGTACATGCGCTGCCACGGCCCGCCCGGGGTGCATCGTCGCCACGGGTTGGTGACGCCCAGTGACTTCAGGGCGCCGGCACTGATCACGCCGAGATCGCTGCGTTCGCGCAGGTGTTCGATTCGCACGTCACCAGTGTGACGAGGGACACCGACAGTTTTCGGGGGTCAGCGCCGGGAGGGTCGCCTGGCGCGGTCGAGCAGCATCAGAGCGGTGCCGCCTACGAGGAGCAGCACGCCGAGCAGTAGCAGCCACGTGGTCGAGGCGCCGGTGTTGGCCAGGCGGTTGTCCTGGTGGACCGGGGGCCTCGCGACCGGCGGAGTCGCTACCAGCGGCTTCGTCGTCGTGGGCGGGGTGGAGGTCTTCGGCGTGGTCGTCGTCGACGTGGTCGAGTCCGGCGGTGTCGTGGTCCTCGAAGTCGTCGTCGAGGTCGTCGAACCCGGCGGAGTCGTGGTCGTCGTCGAAGTAGTCGAACCCGGCGGAGTCGTGGTCGTCGTGGTCGTCGACCTCGGCGGCGTCGAACCCGGCGGCTTGTCGGTGGTGGTGGTCGTGGTCGTCGTGCACGGGGTGGTGGTCGTTGTCGGCGGGGTGGTCGTGGACGACGTCGGAGGCTCCTCACCTCTCGGCGACGGCGCGCGCCATCCTGGGCGTACTTTCGGGCACCACGCAGCGGCGCACACCTGGCCATCCCCGGAGGCCGAGGCCTCCGGGGCGGCACCGTGCAGTGCGACGAGCGTCAACACTGCTCCGGCGGTGAGCACACCGATATAGGCGATACGTGACATGCCTCGGATGGTTGCGCGCGGGTACAGCGGGTCGGGCGAAAAGCGCGCCCACGTCACCCGCCAGAGCGGGCTACATCCCCCGATCAGGTCCAGAAGACCGCGATGCCCACGTTCAGCACGACCAGCGAGGCAGCGGTCGGCAGCAGCCAGGACGGCGCCTTCGGCTTGCTGACGTTGATCGCCACGACGGCGGCGATGGCCACGACGACCAGCAGCTTCACGCCGATCTTGATGTGGTCGTACTTCACCGAGTCGACCAGCGGGTCGATGCCCACCAGCGCGACGCCGGTCAGCAGCTGCAGAGCGGCGCCGTGCAGCCAGCCCTTGTTGACCGGGGCGTCCTTGCCGGCCCTGGCCTGCAACATGATCATCGCGACGAGCATGCCCATGCCGAGCAGGTGCAGGAACACCAGCAGCAGGCGTACGAACTCCACAGCGTTTTCCTTATCGACGTCGAGTGGCCAGGAATCCCCGCACGCCCAGCACGCCGATGACGGTGCCGAACACGAGCGAGGCGATCACGAGCACCAGGTGGACCGTGAAGAACGCGGTAGGTCCGTCGCTGAACGAACGGGGGTCCTTCCAGATGTTCTTCAGGAAAGTGGGCCAGATCACCCACGACCACACTCCGAAAGCCACCAGGAAGAGTGACATCGGGCGCGAGAGCTTCACGCCGACCAGTATCAGACGTGGTGCGTGCAAGACGCTAAACGGGGGTGGATAGCCTGAACGTGTGCCCTTCCCAAAACGGCTCATCGTCGCCCTGGTCCTAGCAACGGCCACAGCCGCGTTCGCCGCACCGACGAGCACCGCACAGCAGGCCGCCGGCTCGGCTCAGTGTGAGAACCGCGAGACCCCACCTCCACCGGTGGACACGTCCGAGCAGCCGGCGCCCGGCCAGAAGGCCCCTGCCGCGCTCGAGGTGCCGGAGAAGCCCATCGGCGGTGACCGGCTGGGCGAGTGCGGTCTGATCCTGCCGCCGAACTCCGGCCAGCCGCCCAGCGGCATCACCGCCGCGTCGTGGCTGCTCGCGGACATGGACAGCGGCGCGGTCATCGCCGCGTACGACCCGCACGGTCGTCAGCGTCCCGCCAGCGTCATCAAGGTGCTGCTCGCGATGGTCGTCGCCAAGGAACTGCGGGGCGACCTCGTCGTCACCGCCAGCGCCGAGGACACGCAGCAGGAATGCACCTGCGTGGGTCTGAAGGACGGCGGCCAGTACACGGTCCGTCAGCTGCTGCACGGCCTGCTGCTCACCTCGGGCAACGACGTGGCGCACACGCTGGCCCGTCAGCTCGGCGGCGTGCCGAACGCCCTGCGCAAGATGAACGCCATGGCCAAGGAGCTCGGCGCCCTCGACACCCGCGCCGTGACCCCGTCGGGCCTCGACGCCCCCGGCACCAGCACCTCGGCCTACGACGTCGGCCTGATCTTCCGCGGCGCGATGAAGTACGAGGAGTTCTCCTCGGCCATCAAGCTCCAGCAGTCGCAGTTCCCCGGCCGCAACGGCGGCACGATCATGCTGCAGAACGACAACCGCCTGCTCACGAACTACGAAGGCGCGCTCGGCGGCAAGACCGGCTTCACCGACGACTCGCAGCACACCTACGTGGGCGCGGCCGAACGCAACGGCCGCCGTCTCGTCGTCGTCCTGCTGCGCGGCCAGCAGACGCCCACGCGCATCGACGCCCAGGCTTCGAGGCTGCTCGACTACGGCTTCGCCATGGGCCCCGGCGGCGTCGGCAAGCTCGTCGACGGCGCCCCGCAGCCGAAGCCGAAGGTCGTCCCCACCCAGGACAGCACCGACGCGGAGGACGTGGCGGTCACCGACCCGCGCACGGGCCGCCCGACGCCGACCGCGTTCGGCACCGTCGGCCTGCCCATCACGGCCGTCGCGGTCCTCGGCCTGCTGGCCGGCCTGGTGCTCTTCATCCGCAGCAAGCGCGCCAAGGCGGCCAGGGCACGCCGTCAGGCCGCGCAGGCGGCACAGGGCGTCTGAGACACCTAAAACGACGGCCCCAGCGCAGACGCGCTGGGGCCGTTCTCGTTCTGAACGCTACTTGCGGCGCCACCGAAGGCCGAGCAGCGCACCGGCCACCGCGCCGGCGCCGAGCATCAACGACGGCGAGGGCCCGGACCGCACCGACACCACGGGCTGAATCACCGCGGGCGGCGGCGCCTTCACCACCTCGGGCTCGCGGTTCTCCTTGGCCGTGGCCGTCCAGGCCGTGATGAACAGCACGAACTGCGCCACCAGGTTCGCGAACACCAGCACACCGATGACGGACCCGAACGCGGCCGAGGTCGGCGACTTGGTCGTGAACGACAGGAAGATCGTCGCCGTCTGCTTCAGGATCTCGAACCCGACCGCTCCGGCGAACGCCCCGCGGATCGCGCTGCGCCACCCGACGGGCTTGCGCGGCAGCCGCGAGAGCACCCACAGGAACACGAGCCAGTTCGCGAGCAGCGACAGGATGATCGTGCCGATCCGCAGCATCGCGTGCGCCCAGCCGGCGTTCTCCAGACCCATCCACCTCAGGATCAGCTCCGCGAACCCGGTCCCCAGCGCCGTGATGCCGAACGACAGCACGATCGCGAGACCCAGGCCGAGCAACGCCAGCAGGTCGCGCCACAACGTGCCGAGGAACGGCAGGTTCTCCTTCGCGTGACCCCACTGCGCGGTCAGGGCGTCGCGGAGGTTGCTCATCCAGCCGAGACCGGAGTACGCGGCGCCGAGCAGACCGATGATGCCGACCGTGCCCTTGGAGTCCAGGGCGGTGGTGACGGCCTCGTTGACCTGCTTGCTCAGGTTCGGGTCAGGCACCGCCTCGGCGATGGCTCCGCGCAGCTCAGCCAGCAGATCGGGCTGCGACTGGAGCACGAAACCCGCGACGGCGAAGCCGATCATCAGGATGGGCACCAGCGACAGCACGCTGAAGTACGTCACCGCGGCGGCGTAGTGGGTGCCGTATCTCTCGGTGAAGCGCTCATAGGCCAGCACGATGTGGTCGAGCCACGCGTACTTCCGCCGCCACTTGTCCACGCGTAGGACGCTAGTGCACCTGCACTACTCAGGCAGAACAAAGCCGATCTTCTCGTACGTGCGGCGCAACGTGCCGGAGGCGACCTCACGGGCGCGTTCGGCACCGGCGGCCAGGATCTTGTCCAGCGACGCCACGTCGTCGAGGTACATCTTCACGCGTTCCTGCACCGGCGTGACCCACTCGGTGAAGACCTCGCCGAGGTCCTTCTTCAGGTCGCCGTAGCCCTTGCCGTCGTAGTCGGTGACCAGCGACTCGACCGTCCGGCCGGTCAGCGCGGAGTAGATCGTCAGCAGGTTCGAGACGCCCGGCTTGTTCTCGACGTCGAAGAGGACCTCGCGGCCCGTGTCGGTGACGGCGGAACGGATCTTCTTGGCCGACCGCTTCGGGTCTTCCAGCAGCTCGACGACACCGCCGGGCACCGACTTGCTCATCTTCGCCGTCGGGTCCTGCAGGTCGAAGATCTTGGCCGTGTCCTTGACGATGTACGCCTCCGGCAGGCGGAACGTCTTGCCGTAACGCGAGTTGAAGCGCGTCGCGAGGTCGCGGGTCAGCTCCAGGTGCTGGCGCTGGTCCTCGCCGACCGGCACGTAGTGCGCCTGGTACAGCAGGATGTCCGCGGCCTGCAGGATCGGGTACGTGAACAGGCCCACGCCGACGGACTGCTCCTGGCGTGCGGACTTGTCCTTGAACTGCGTCATCCGCGACGCCTCGCCGAAGCCGGTCATGCACTGCATGACCCAGCCGAGCTGGGCGTGCTCCGGGACGTGCGACTGCACGAACAGGGTCGCCCGATCCGGGTCGATGCCCAGCGCGAGCAGCTGCGCGGCCGAGACGCGCGTGTTCTGACGCAGTTCCTTCGGGTTCTGCTCCACGGTGATCGCGTGCAGGTCGACGACGCAGTAGAACGCGTCGTGCGCTTCCTGCAACGCCACCCACTGCCGCACCGCACCCAGGTAGTTGCCGAGGTGGAACGACCCGGCCGTCGGCTGGATGCCGGACAGGACGCGGGGGCGCTTGACAGCCTCTACAGGCGCGTTCTCCGTGGACACGAACGAAATCTTCTCAGACCAGCTCGATCAGTTCTGCGCGGAGTCCTGCTGGACCAGGTCAATGCGCTGGTTGGCCGCGACGACCGGGGCCGGCTTGCGCCGCTTCACCAGGCCGTACACCAGACCACCGACGCCCGCCGTCACCGCGATCAGACCCACGGGACCAGCAGCGGTGCCGGTCATGCTGCTTTCGACCGCAGCGCTCAGAACCAGACTCATGCCGTGCACTTGCCGAGCCTCCCCAAGGCACAGATCCACCCCGGAACGGGTGAACCTTGCTGACTGATTGGCCGCCAAGCTACCGAAGGCCGGTAGCGTCGATGCGCCGAATCAGACTATCGGTCACTCGTGATCAGATAGCACTCGCCCATATGTCGTAGTCCGCTGACGGGCGTTACGCCCTGCGAGCGACGCCAGGGATTCAAGCTCACGCACAGTACGCGCCGAGCCGTGTTCGGATCCGGCCATGCGGCTGATGGTCTCCTCCATCAACGTGCCGCCGATGTCGTTCGCACCGCCGTTGAGGATCTCCGCGGTGCCCTCGTCGCCGAGCTTCACCCACGAGCACTGGATGTTGTCGACGCGCCCGTGCAGCGCCAACCGTGCGAACGCGTGCACGGCGCGGTTGTCGCGGCGGGTGGGGCCGGGACGGGCGACTCCTGCCAGGTAGATCGGGGCGTTGCGGTGCACGAACGGCAGCGCGACGAACTCGGTGAGCCCGCCGGTGCGGTCCTGGAGCTTCGCGAGCACCCGGAAGTGCGTGAGCCAGTGGCCGGGGTGGTCCACGTGGCCGTACATCATCGTGCTGGACGAACGAATGCCCAGCTCATGGGCCGTTCCGACGACGTCGAGCCAGGTCGCGGTCGGCAGCTTGCCCTTGGTGAGCACCCACCGCACGTCGTCGTCGAGGATCTCGGCCGCCGTGCCGGGAATCGTGTCGAGGCCGGCTTCCTTCAGTTCGGTCAGCCACTCGCGCACGCTCACGCCGGCCTTCGCCGCGGCGGAGACGATCTCCATCGGGCTGAACGCGTGGACGTGCATCTCGGGCAGCCGCTTCTTGATCGCGCGCACGACGTCGGCGTAGTAGGTCACCGGCAGCTTGGGGTCGATGCCGCCCTGCATGCAGACCTCGGTGGCACCGTCGTTCCACGCCTCCTGCGCGCGGTCGGCGACTTCCTCCGCGGAGAGCCGGAACGCGTCCGCGTCGCGCTCGCGCTGGGCGAACGCGCAGAAACGGCACCCGACGTAGCAGACGTTGGAGAAGTTGATGTTCCGGTTGACGACGTACGTGACGTCGTCGCCGACCACCTCGCGCCGCAGGTCGTCGGCGAGGCGGGTCATCACCTCGAGCGCTTCGCCGTCGGCCGTCAGCAGCGCCATGGCGGCCTCGGTGTCGTCGAGCAACGCGGCCGGATCGTTCTCGGCGATCTTCAGTCCACGTTGGACGTCGTCGGGAAGCCGTTGCGGGGCAACGGGAATCTTCAGCTCGTCCCAGTCGCCGTAGACCTCGTCGAAGTCGCCGCGACGGTCGCTCGTGCGGCCTTCGGTGTCGATCGCGGTGTTGAGGTCCGCGCGTCCGTAGGTGTCGAGCCCACCGTCAGGCTCCTGCCACTCACGGCCGACGACCTCGGCGTCCGGGTTCGCGAGGCCGCTTTCCAGTGCCAGCGCGGAAACGTGCGCGGTGAGCCGGGTGTCGATCCACTGCCCGACCGTCGCGCGGACGAAGCGCGGGTAGACGTTCAGCCGTTCCTGCAAGGAGAAACCGGCTTCCTCGGTGATCTCCGCGAGCTGGTCGACCTGGGGCCACGGCTTCTCGGGGTTCACGTGGTCGGGCGTGATCGGCGAGACGCCACCCCAGTCGTCGACGCCCGCGCGCAGCATGAGGCCGAACTCGCCACCGACCAGGTTCGGCGGCGCCTGCACGCTCACGGTCGACGGCATCACCAGGCGTGCGACGGCGATCGTGGCCGCGAGCTCGGTGAGGTCGGCGTCGGGCATGCCGCGCATCGCCGTGTCCGGCTTGGCGCGGAAGTTCTGGATGATGACTTCCTGGATGTGCCCGTACTGCTTGGCGATCTGACGCATCGCGAGCAGCGACTCGGCGCGCTCGGTGATGGTCTCGCCGATGCCGATCAGGATTCCGGTGGTGAACGGGACGTTCACGCGGCCGGCGTCGGTGAGGACGCGCAGCCGGACCGCGGGATCCTTGTCCGGGCTGCCGTAGTGCGGGCCGCCCTTCTCGCTCCAGAGCCGCTCGGCCGTGGTCTCCAGCATCATGCCCATGCTGGACGCGACGGGTCGCAGCCGCGTCAGCTCCTCCCAGCTCAGCACGCCGGGGTTCAGGTGCGGCAGCAGCCCGGTCTCCTCCAGCACCGCGATGGCGCTGGCCCGCACGTAGTCCAAAGTGGACTCGAAGCCGCGCGCCTCCAGCCACTCCTTCGCGGCGGGCCAGCGGTCCTCCGGCCGGTCGCCGAGCGTGAAGAGGGCTTCCTTGCAGCCCTGGGCGGCCCCGGCCCGCGCGATCGCCAGCACCTCGTCGCGTTCGAGGAACGCCGCGGGCACCTTGTGCGGCACGGTCGCGAACGTGCAGTAGTGGCACCGGTCGCGGCACAGCCTGGTCAGCGGGATGAACACCGACCGGCTGTACGTGACGATCCCGGCCCGCCCCTCGGCGAGCAGGTGCGCGTCCCGCACCTTGCCCGCCGCTGTCAGCAGCGCGTCCAGGTCGTCCTCACGCGCGTGGAGCAGCACGGAGGCCTCTGTCGCGTCGAGCACCGCACCGTCGGCGGCCCGGCGCAGCGCACGCCGCATGGCCGCCGCACTCGGACGGGGCTGCGGTGGGATTAGCGAGATGTCCACTGCCACGTCAACGACCTTAGGCCGCCGAAATTCCTGATCAGGTGCGACGGGCTGTGGGACATCCCACTCAGCGGACGGCGACGAGCAGTTCCGTGTTCCGGTCGAGCGGCGTACCCAGCGGGTTCGTCCGCGAGTGGATGTCGTTGTAGGTGAACTCCCGGCACAGGCTGGCGAGCCCGGTGTCGCTGCGGTCGTCGTAGTCGACCCGGTACGGCGCGTCCGCTTCGAGCAACGTCGTGAACAGCGACAACGTGCCGTCCGCGTTGTCCGCGACCTCGATCACGCGGGCGTGCTGCGGGTAGTCGACGTGCGCGGCGGTGTTGATCTCCCAGAAGCTCCGCGACGGCGTGTTGTGCCGATGCGGGGTGATCACGTTGCGGTGCGTGTGGCCGTTGACCCACGCCAGCACGTTCGGGAAGCGGTGCAGGAGATTCAGCAGCGCGTCGCCGTTCATCCGCGGGTCGAGCGGCCGGCGCTTGTCCGGCAGAACGTTGCCCATCGTCGTGCTCGTGTGGTGACTGAAGAGCACGAACAGCTCGTCGGTGACGTTCTGCCGTTGCGGCAGGCCCAGCCAGTCGTAGTAGAGCGAGCTGTTGCGCTTGAGGGTCTTCTCGATCCAGTTGAGCTGATGCAGCCCTATGGAGCCCGTGGAGAACCCTGCGAGGTTCGTGGTGTCCATGCTGATGCCCGTGACACCAGGAGCCATCCGGAACGTGTAGAAGACGTCCACGCCGTCCGCGTTGGCGTCCGTGTAGCCGTGCCCACCCGACGGCAGATGCTTGCGCACGAACTCACCAGTGTTGAACAGCCTGCGCCGACTGTCCGGCGTCACGGTGCGGACGACGCCGCCACTCGCGAGGATGGCCATCGCTTCCGGGATGGCCTTGGGATCGTTGAACGCCTGCGCGACCTTGGCGTTCTGCACGGGGTCGCCGAACCCCACGATCTTCTTGCGGCCGGTGTACCAGCTGTCGAGCAACCCGTCCGGCAGCGCACCGACCACGCTGTCGTCGTGGTTGCCGATCGTGGAGTACCAGGGGATGTTCAGGCCGGGGCTCGTGAACTCGCGGACGGCCGCGTCGAGCAGCCCGTTGAGCTGCGGGAAACCCTGTGCCTTGTAGTCGTCGCTACCGCTCAGGTCCGGCTGCCAGAACGTGCTGATGCCCGCGTTCTGCACGCCTTCGTACCGCGCGTCGCCGGTGTTCGGCGTGATGCGGCCGCCGTTGAGGACCGTGAGGAACCAGTCGAGCTCGATGTTCTCGTGGTTGTCGGTGTTGTCGCCGGTCGTCATGAGGAAGTCGAACGGCCTGCCGGTCAGCGGTCCTTGGCGAACGGCGTTGACGCGCTTGACGAGCGACGTGGAGCCTTGCGTGGTGAGGGCTTCCTGCGGCCGGTGCGCGCTGGACCCCATGATCGGGTGCAGGTACTCGAACCGGAGCGGGCTCTGGGCGTCGCAGATGTGCATGTCGGAGAACTGCACGAAGCTGGTCAGCGCGCGGCGCCTGGCTTCCCGGTTGGGTTTCGCGGCGACGAGGTCACCGCGGACGACCGTCGGCCAGCCGGGGCCCGCCGTGAGCCTGCGGTAGCCGCTGGCGCCGATCGGCGCGGCCGTGACGTCGAGCGTGGTGCCCGCCGTGGACGCAAACGCTTGGCGGTCCAGGAGTGGCACGCCTGCGGCGCCTACACCCATCGCCAGGAGGAACGAACGCCGGTTGAACCCTGTCATGAGCCGCCCCCGATTCATCGATGGTGAATCGTGTTCATATTCGGGGAACGGGTGGGTTGAATCGAGCCGTCAGGTGGGCGACAAGAGCGATAAAGGCTGTTCGGGCTGGATCACTCGGAGTAACTCGCAACAGGCACGTGCCTGACGGCGTTGAAGCGTGGTTGCCCAACACAGGGGGTATGACGTGGCGAGAGACAACGACCGTGAGGCGTCAGAGAGCGACAACATGATCGCCGCCATCGCGATCGTGGTCGGCGTGGTTCTGCTGGCCATCGCGATCCCGATGGCCCCGAAGGCCTTCAGGATCGGCTTCAGCCTCGGCACGGTCGGCACCTACACCGTCGGCGACGTGCCGGAGTGCTCGTTCCGCTGCTACACCCGCACCGGCACGTTCGTCAGCGACGACGGCAAGGTCACGCTTTCCGATGTGCACGTGCGCAACGGGATGCCGCGTGGGCTGCAGCGCGGCGACACCATCCGTGCGTTCGACATCGGCGCCAAGGGCGAGGTGTTCACGGAGGCCGGAGAGGCCGGTTATCCGTACGCGGTGCCTGTGATCCTCGGGGTGGTGGGGGTGGCCGGGCTCGGGCTGGGGTTGCAGCACCTGTGGGCGACGCGGAGGCGGCGGACCTAGTCCTCGTACTCGACGGTGACCGGGGCGTGGTCCGACCAGCGCTCGGCGTACGTCGCCGCCCGCTCCACCACGGCGGTCCGTGCCCGAGCCGCCAGCCCATCGGTGGCGACCTGGTAGTCGATCCTCCACCCGGAATCGTTGTCGAACGCCTTGCCGCGGTACGACCACCACGAGTAGGGCCCAACCACGTCCGGATGCAAGGAGCGCATCACGTCGTTGTACCCAGAGGCGAACACCGAGGTCATCCACTCCCGCTCATAAGGCAGGAAGCCGGACTCCTTCTGGTTCGTCTTCCAGTTCTTCAGGTCCGCCTGCTGGTGCGCGATGTTCCAGTCACCGCACACGAGCACCTCACGGCCCGCTACAGCCGCCTTCTCCCGCAGCGACACCAGGTACGGCAGGAAGGCCGCCATGAAGCGGTCCTTCTCGTCCTGCTTCTCGGTGCCGACGTCGCCGGACGGCAGGTACAGCGACGCCACGACGACGCCGGGCAGTTCGATCTCCACGTAGCGGCCGCTCGCCTCGAACTCGGCGGTACCGAAGCCGATGCGCACCGAAGTGGGCTCTACGCGCGAGAGAACGCCCACGCCCGCGCGGCCCTTCAAGGAGGACGGGGCGTACACGCCGTACCAGCCCTCAGGTGAGTGGACGTCGGCAGCGAGCTCGGCGGGTTCGGCGCGAACCTCCTGGAGGCACACCACATCGGCCGAGGAAGTGGCGAGCCACGAGAGGTAGCCCTTCTTCGCGGCGGCGCGCAGACCGTTGACGTTGACCGTGGAGACCGTGAGCACGACGAAGGAGCCTACTGGGAGGCCAGGCCCCAGGGCTTCGGGTACTCGGCACCGCAGCCGGCGCAGTGTGCGGTCAGGTCGAGGTAGCCGACGAGGGTGGCCATCTCGTCGCGGGGCAGCGCCAGCTGGCGCTGGCCGTCGATCTCGGTGTAGAGGCCCTGCCACTCGGGGTCGCAGGAGCACTGCGTGACGCCCTTGGATCTGCCCCACCGAAACATGTTCCGCAGCATGCCCGCAAGTTTGCCACACGCCACCGAAGTCGTTGACCAATGCAAAGGCGCGCTTCGGGGACAACGAAATGTTGAACCGAAGGCCTTGAGCGTGCGGAAGTGCGACGGACATTCTTTCGGCGGGCCCAGGAAATCTCCCCGAAGCACGAACAGCATCAAGGAGAAGAAATGAACGCGATCAAGGGTGTTCTCGTCGGTCTCGCCGCCACCGCCGTGCTGTTCGGTGGTGCCGCTCAGGCCTTCGCCGCGCCGGCGCCGGCGCAGTCGGCCGAGGTTTCCGCGGACCTGACCGGCGAGGTCGTCGCGGTCGTCAAGGGCAAGTCCATCAAGGTCAAGGTCGACGCCTCGACGACGGTGGACGTGGACTACGACGTCGTGAAGACCATCATCTCCGGTGAGCTGAAGGTCGGCGCGAGCGTCGACGTCAAGGGGCTGAAGCTGGGCGGCAAGATCTTCGCGCTGGGCATCATCGTCCTCAAGTAGGACGAGCGGGAAAAGGCCGGCGCCGCCCTCACGCGCCGGCCTTTTCCAATGCGGCGGCCAGGTCCCGGCGCCCGGAAATGCCCAGTTTTCGATAGGCGCGGGTCAGATGCAGTTCGACGGCCCGTGGCGTCACGAACAACTCCGCCGCGATTTGCCGGTTCGTCAGGCCGTGCACCGCGCGCCGCACGATGTGTTCTTCCTGCGCGGTGAGCACCGAACCCGACGGCACGCGCGCCGGACGTCCGCCGGCCGCACGCAACTCCCGTGCCGCGAGGCCCATCAACGGAATCGCGCCGCACCTCTTCGCCACGTCGTGGCCCTGCCGCAACGCCGCCAGCGCCTCCGGGCCACGGCCGAGCGACCGCAGCACCACGCCCCAGTCGACGAGCGCCCGCGCCAGTTCTAGCCGGGCCGGGGTGCCGCGCAACGTCGACACGGCCTCCTCCAGCAGCAGAACGTCCGAAGCCACCACACCGGCGACCCTCGAAGAGACCCCGATCGGCACGGCGAGTCCCCAGTCGCGGGCCAGTTCCAGCTCCTGGAACGCCAGCCGGGCGGCCTGATCCCGCTCCCCCAACGCCAAGTGCGCCAACGCCGCGT
Organism: Lentzea waywayandensis; assembly: GCF_900115955.1. Taxonomy (GTDB): domain Bacteria; phylum Actinomycetota; class Actinomycetes; order Mycobacteriales; family Pseudonocardiaceae; genus Lentzea; species Lentzea waywayandensis. The sequence goes on along the minus strand of NZ_FOYL01000003.1, from coordinate 180,368 downwards.
GCGAGCGCCACGGCTGCAAGGACGGGTTGCGCGCGCCACGGCGTTCCATGCGCTGACCGCACAAGAGGTGGTCGCGCAACGCCGAAACCGGATCTCCCGACGCCATGTGCAGACGGCCGCGCTGGTGCAGAAGCGCGTTGTAGTGCGAGTACTCGGGGAGATCGCCGTCGAGCGAGCGTTCGCGCACGAGCCGCGACGCCGAGGTCGTGTCGCCCGTGTCCACCCACACGCCGGCCAGCCCGGCGACTGCGGCCACGATGTTGCCGTCCTGACCCGCGCCCACCGCGTCCAACCGTGCCAGCGACGCCAGGCCGAGTTGTTCCGCCACCGCCAACGAACCCAGCCGTCGCGCCACGTGACACCGCAACCCCTGCACCAGCGCCGCGCACAGGGCGAGATCGCGTTCGTACGTCACCCGCAGCGCCTCCTCGCACTGCCGGTCCGCCATCTCGTACTCGTCGATCCCGATCAACGCCACGATCATGTGCGCGAACGAGAACTGGTCGATCAGGTCCCGCCCGATGTGCAACGGCAGCGCGGCCTGCACCCGCCGCCGCGTCTCGCCGGGGTTCGCGCCGATCGTCGCGCCCCGATAAGCCAGCAGGGTGTTCAGAAAGCGCGCGTTGCGAGCCGACGTCATCCGCGAACCCAGCAGCCGCGCGATCCGCGTCTCCACCTCGCCGGAGAAGAACGACTCCTCCAAACCCAGCGACAACGCGTACAGGTCCAGCCGCTGAGCCAAGTCCGGGTCCGCACCGCAGACGCGCGCGATGACCGACTCGACCTTCGCGACCGCGTCCCGGTACAGCCGCCGCCCGGCCAGGTCGTAGGCGAGCAGCAACGCCATCCGCCCCTCCGCCGGCACGTCCATCGACGCACCCGCGGCCTTGGTCAACGACGCGCGGGCCGCACCCGGATCGACCAGCGACTGCGCCTCGCTCAGCTCGACCAGCACCTCGCCGCGCAGGTCGTCCGGCAGTGGTTCGCGCAAAAGCCTGCGCAGACAGGCGATCGCTCTGTCCGAAGTGGACTTCCGGGCGACCGCGCGCAGCACGTCCCGCACCCAGTCCTCCCCGATCGGCGCGGCCTCCAGCAGATGCGCCGCCACGACGTCGACGGGCGCCTGGTCGTCGTGCCGGAACCGGGCCGCCCGCGCGTGGATCGCCGCCCGGTCCAACGCGGTCGTGCTCTGCGCCAACGTCGACAGCACCATCGGCACGCCCGCGAACCCCAAGCCGCCCAACGCCCGTGACGCGTCCACGGCCTCCTGCGGTCCCAGCCCGGCCGCCGCGCCCGCCAGCGCCAGATCGGCCTCGCCGAGCACCGCGAACGACCGCGCCAGCGCCACCACCGAAGACCCGGCCGACGAAAGCCGCGCTACCAGTTCGCCAGAGCGTTCCCCGAGGTCGCGAGGCCGCAGGCCGAGGAGATACGGGTTGCCACCGGTCGCCACCCGCCAGTCGGCGACCACCTCGTCGGTGACGCCCGAAGCGAACAACGCGCGCAAGAACCGGGCACACCCCGCCTGATCAAGGCCGACGAGCCGAACGCGCACGGCGTCACCGACCACCTCGCGCAGCAACGACGTCGCGTCGACCGCCAGCCCCCGCGTCACCACGACGGCGACGGGCAGGTCACTGAGCCGTCTTCTCAGGTAGGACAGGAACTTCAACGAATGGGCATCGGCCTGCTCCACGTCGTCGACGGCCAGCAGCACCGGAGCACCCAGCGAGATCTCGCGCACGAGCCGGTGCAACCGGTGCATCGCCGCCTGGTCGGCGTCCCCGTCGAGGATATCGTCGGCCTCGCTCTCGAAGAGCTGCGCGACCACGCCGAACCGGAACCCCGACTCCGAGGCGGAACACTGCGCGCGGAAGACCTGGAAGCCCAGCTCACGGGCCATCCGCACGGTCTCGGCCAGCACGGACGTCTTGCCCATGCCCATGCGGCCCTCGACGCACACCACCGAAGGAGCGCCCGCACAGGCCGCCTCCAGCGCGTCGCGCAGAGCCGTCAGCTCGCGCTTGCGGTCGGACACCACACAACCAGCGACCGCCACCGAATACGTCCTTTCGCCGCACGCTCTTCGAACACGTGGCGGCGCGTTCCGGCTGACCGCGCTAGGCCAGCCGGATCAATCCTAGGGAGAGCGGCCCGAGCAGGAAAGGGCTTTCCGGACCGGGAAACACCTGGAATTTTCGCTACTTGCAGGTGGAGTCGCTGGTCAGCGCGACGAACGACTGGCTCACCCAGCGCCGGTCGCTCAGCATCCGGTAGCCGTTCTCGACGCGGCCCTGCGCGTCGGTCACCGCGTCGCGCGGCATGGTCGAGACGATCGGCTGCATGTCACCGGGCCCGGACCGGACGTTGAGGATGTCCGCGGTCACCGTGATCTTGCAGATCTCCGACCCCTTGTCACTGCCCATCGGCTTGCCGCCGTTCACGGCGTACATGACGCCGGCGACCCCGAGCACACCAATGACGATCATTCCCCGAACCGGAACACCAAACATCGCGACGCCTCCGCACGCACAAGCCCTGGAACAGCAGATATAGCGGCTGAAAGACCTGTGTGGACGGCGCGGCGCGGCAACCACCCGCAAGAGGAACCGACCGGGTGACGTGGAACGGGAAAGGCCACCCCGGTGTGACCGGGGTGGCCTTCTCACGTACTCGAATCAGGCGACCGTCAGAACGACGCCATCTTCTTCTTGAGGTTCTCGTCGAGCGCGCCGAGGAAGTCCTCGGTGGTCAGCCACGGCTGGTCCTTGCTGATCAGCAGGGCCAGGTCCTTGGTCATCTGACCGGCCTCGACGGTCTCGATCACGACCTCCTCGAGCGCCTCGGCGAAGCGGATCACCTCGGGGGTGTTGTCCAGCTTGCCGCGGTGCATGAGGCCACGGGTCCACGCGTAGATCGACGCGATGGGGTTCGTGGAGGTCGGCTTGCCGGCCTGGTGCTGGCGGAAGTGACGCGTCACGGTGCCGTGCGCGGCCTCGGCCTCGACCGTCTTGCCGTCCGGGGTCATCAGGACCGACGTCATGAGGCCGAGCGAGCCGAAGCCCTGCGCGACCGTGTCGGACTGGACGTCACCGTCGTAGTTCTTGCACGCCCAGACGTAGCCGCCCTCCCACTTCATGGCAGCGGCGACCATGTCGTCGATGAGGCGGTGCTCGTAGGTGAGGCCCTTGGCGTCGAACTCGGCCTTGAACTCCTCGTTGAACACGCGCTCGAAGATGTCCTTGAAGGCGCCGTCGTAGGCCTTCAGGATCGTGTTCTTCGTCGACATGTAGACGGGGTAGCCCCGCTGCAGGCCGTAGGAGAACGAGGCGCGGGCGAAGTCCTCGATGGACTTGTTGTAGTTGTACATGCCCATCGCCACACCGCCCTCCGCCGGGAACTCGGTGACGACGTGCTCGATCGGGTCCGAGCCGTCCTCCGGCTGGAACGTGATCGTGAGCTTGCCGGCGCCGGGCACCTTGAAGTTGGTGGCCTTGTACTGGTCGCCGTGGGCGTGACGGCCGATGATGATCGGCTTCGTCCAGCCGGGGACCAGCCGCGGGACGTTGGAGATGATGATCGGCTCGCGGAAGACGACACCGCCGAGGATGTTGCGGATCGTGCCGTTCGGCGAGACCCACATCTTCTTCAGGCCGAACTCCTCGACGCGCGCCTCATCAGGGGTGATGGTGGCGCACTTGACGCCGACGCCGTGCTTCTTGATGGCGTTGGCGGCGTCGATCGTGACCTGGTCGTCGGTGGCGTCCCGGTGCTCAATGCCCAGGTCGTAGTACTCCAGAGTGACGTCCAGGTACGGGTGGATCAGCTTGTCCTTGATGAACTGCCAGATGATCCGGGTCATCTCGTCGCCGTCGAGTTCGACGACGGTGCCCTGAACCTTGATCTTGCCCATAATCCTGGGCGCTCCTCTCGCGACGATGCAAGCAGGACAAGCGTACTGGTAAACCGCCGTCCTGCGCCTGCGACCCTGGTTACATCGATTCAACTGACGCCAAGCACTGCGCCATTGGTGTGAACCGTAGTCCTCTCGCCCACTGGTCACCACGAGAGAGGGCCCCACCAGGCATGAGTCGATCTTCTTCGCCGTTGAACGAGTTCGGCCCCGGCGGCGTTCAAGCCACGACTACTGTCAGCACGGTCGGGTGATCACTAGAAGGGGCGTAAGTGTCAACTGGGCCAACACATGCGATGAGCGGGCTGCTCGCCTGGAGCGCCGTCACCGCGATCGCGTCGACTCACCCGATCGGCCAGCTCTCGCCGCAGAGCTGGGCCGTGGGAGCGGTTCTCGCCACTGGCGCGGCACTTCTGCCCGACCTGGACCACCCCGGATCGACCATCTCGCGCACGTTCGGAGCGTTGAGCAGCGGGCTGTCCGCGGGCATCAACGCGTTGAGCAGCTTCGTCTATCGGACGACACGCCTGAAGCGGGATTCCAAGCGAGACGGCGGACATCGCGGTCTCACGCACACGCTCGTCTTCGCGTTGTTCGCCGCCGTCTTCACCGCCGCGGTCATTCAGAACAGCCAGAAGTGGGCGCTGCCGGTGCTGATGTTCGTGTTCGCCGGTCTGGCGGTGCGCGGCATCATGAACGACTGGTGCCCCAAGCAGGACGCGTTGCTGATCACCGCGGTGTCGGCGGGGATCACCTGGGCGATGATCGCGTGGACCTCGCAGACGGACGCTTCCGCGGCGGCGTGCGGGATCGCGGTCGGCATCGGGTGTTTCGCGCACTACGTCGGGGACGCGATCACCGAGCAGGGCTGCCCGATCCTGTGGCCGATCCCGATCATGGGCAAGACGTGGTTCCCGGTCGCGCCGCCGAAGATCATGCGGATGAAGACCGGTGGTGTGGTCGAGATGGCGATCGTCGGGCCGATCGTGACGATCCTGTCGATCTGGCTGGGGCTCGCGGCGTTGCAGGGGACGGGCGCGCTGCCGTTCCTGGACTGGGTGGACCTGCTTCCGATCTAGTTCGACCGCTGGCCATTCGCCGTCCACCTGCGGCTCACCCGTTCGCTCTAGCCTCCACGAACCCCGACCAGTCGTGTGGAGGATCAGCCATGTCCGAAGTAGCCCGCAGACGCTTCCTGCAGGGAGCCGGCGTGCTCGGCGTGGCGGGAGCGCTGGGCACGGGAAGCGCTTCGGCCACGTCGCGCTACCAGTGGCTCTCCGGCGATCACCACACGCACACGCAGTACTCGTACGACGGCATGTACACCATCGAGCAGCAGATCCGCGGTGCGTTGCGGCACGGCACGGACTGGCTCGTGATCACCGACCACGGCCACGCGTCGCACGAGGCGCACTCCGTCGAGGCGACGGCCGCGGACCTTCAGCGCGCCAAGCGGAAGTTCCCGCAACTGCTGCTGTGGCACGGGATGGAGTGGAACGTCCCCGGCGCCGAGCACGCGACGCTGTTCTTCGAGGACTGCCGCGACGAGGCAGGTGTGCTGCGGGACTTCGAGCGGCAGTTCGACTGGCGGCTCAACGGCGCCGAAGCCTCGAACCCGGCGAACGAGAAGAAGGCGCTCGACGCGATCCGGTTCCTGCAGACCAAGATCCGCAACGGCACGATGAAGTCCGCGCTGGTGTTCGTGAACCACCCGATGCGCAACGGCCGGGTGGCGCCCCACGAACTCCGCGCGATGCGCGACCTGGCCCCCGACATCGTTGTCGGCATGGAGGGCGCGCCCGGAGCGCAGGGCGACGGCGACCCGTTGCGCGGTCCCGGCGGCCACCGCGGCGGTTATGCGAACAGCCCCGGCTCGAACTCCTACGCGCCCTACCCGCCCGAGGCCTACAGGACCTACGGCGGCTTCGACTGGATGACGGCGAAGGTCGGCGGTGTCTGGGACTCGTTGCTCGCCGAGGGCCTCGGCTGGTGGATCACGTCGAACTCCGACTCGCACTTCAACTCGCGCGACACGATCGTCCGCGTGCCGGAGCCCGGCGACCAGTTCGACCTGACCGGCAAGCACCTCGACGCGATCGAGGGCGGGGTGCCCCAGGTGCTGCCGCCCTATGTCGACTTCTTCCCCGGTGAGTTCTCCCGGACCGTCGTGGGCGCCACCCGGCGGACGCGCGGCGCCGTGATGGAGGGCTTGAGGGCAGGTCGAGCGTGGGTTTCGCACGGCGGCTTGGTCGATGATCTTCAATTCCACGTTTACGCGTCCGGCGGAACCGAGACGATGGGCGGCCGGCTGCGCGTTCGTCGTGGTTCGGACGTGACCGTGCTGGTCAAAGCACGTCTGGCAACTCGCCCCAACAGCGCCGGTTTCGTGCCACGATTGCGCCGTTTGGACCTCATCAAGGGCGCGGTAACCGGACGATCATCATCTGAAACGTTGGCCACGCCACATGTGAAGGTCGAGCGATCCTACGAGCCGCGCTGGCACTATGCGGTCTTCACGCACACGTTCCGCAACGTCCGGGAGCCTTTTTACCTCCGAATGCGCGGAACCGACGGCAACCGCGGCGCGTTCGAACCGCAGGCGGACACACCCGGAGCCGCGAACCCGTGGGAGGACCTGTGGTGCTACACCAACCCGATCTTCGTGGAGGTCAGGTGACCAGCACCTTCGTCGGCATCGACGCCGGCTATGAAAACCGCTGGGAAGCGGAGAAGATCGCGTTGGAACTGCACGACACCGTGCTGACCACGGCCCGAACGGTCGTGGTGCACGAGGTCGACAGCCACTACGCGATGTCCTTCCTCCTGCCCGTTCCCCCGTCTGACGCAGTGGTGAACTCACTGGTCGCGCAGGGTTTCGGCGTCTCCGTACGCGGTGCTTCCTCAGCACGTCAGGTAGGCCCGGAGGCGCTTCGAGTAGGCGCCTCCGCTGCTGCTGAGGCACACCAGTACCGCCGCGAGGGACGTGCTCTGCGGTACCAAGGCCAACGGTCGTTGCGCGGCCGTCATGGCGTGTCGGACATCCTCGCGTTCACGGCCATAGAGGTCGTTCTGCCGCGCGGAACCCACACGGTCGACACGCGCGGGAACCTGACGCCGTTCTTCCGCGACGGCAAGTTGGTGCTGGTCATCGACTAGGTTTCGGGGTGTGCGTGACATCGCTGTCTTCAGTGGTTCTGCCCATCCCTCACTCGCCGCGGAGATCTGTGGTCATCTCGGTGTCGAGCTGTCACCCAGCCGCCTGACGCGGTTCGCCAACGACTGCCTGGAAGTGCAGTTGCAGGCGAACTGCCGGGAGCGGGACGTGTTCCTGATCCAGCCACTGGTGCCTCCGGTGCAGGAACACCTCGTCGAACTCCTGCTGATGCTGGACGCTGCCCGTGGCGCCTCCGCCGCGCGCACGACCGTCGTTCTGCCGCACTACGCCTACGCACGTTCGGACAAGAAGGACGCGCCCCGGATCTCGATCGGCGGCCGCCTGGTCGCCGATCTGATGGTCGCCGCGGGCGCGTCGCGGGTGCTGGCGATGACGCTGCACTCACCGCAGGTGCACGGGTTCTTCTCGGTGCCCGTCGATCACCTGCACGCGCTGCGCGAGCTGGCCGCGCACTTCTCCCAGTACGACCTGTCGAACACCGTCGTGGTGTCGCCGGACCTCGGCAACGCCAAGGAGGCCGCGCACTTCGCCCGGATCCTGGGCCTGCCGGTCGCGGCCGGCGCCAAGCAGCGGTTCGCCGACGACAAGGTGCAGATCCAGACCGTGATCGGCGAGGTGGCCGGGCGCGACGTGATCGTGCTGGACGACGAGATCGCCAAGGGCTCGACCGTGGTCGAGCTGATCGACAAGCTGCGGGAGCGCGGCGCCGGGCCGATCCGGGTGGCCTGCACGCACGGGCTGTTCTCGTCCGGGGCGTTGGACCGGTTGCAGGCGTTCGAGGACGTGCTGGAGATCGTCGCCACGAACACCGTGCCGATCCCGGCCGACAAGGTGGTGCCGAAGTTGAAGGTGCTGTCGATCGCGCCGGCGATGGCCGAGGCGATGCGGCGGATCAACGTCGGCGAGTCGGTGTCGACGCTGTTCGAGGCCCCGTAGTCACCGAGGTCACTTCAGGTGCGCGAGTGCCCTGATCAGCCGGTCTCCGACGTCGGCCGGTCCTGGCATCTTGCGCACCACGGCCCGCTGGTGGGCGAGGCCGTGCAGTCCGAGCCACAACGCCACCGCGTCGCCGTAGAGGTCGTCGCTGCCGTGCGCGATCCCCTCCTCGATGCACGCGCCGAGCACCTCGACGAGCAGCGTGAACGCCGCCACGCCCAGTGAGTCGAGGTCGGCGTCGGTGATCGAGGTGTCGTCCACCGACGGCGTCCAGAGGCCGCCGAACATGATCCGGTAGCGCTGCGGGTGCACTTGCGCGAAGTCCAGGTAGGCGTTGCCGACCGCGAAAAGCCGTGTGCGCGCATCTGGGTCCGCGTTGTCGTTGGCCTCGCGCAGGGCGGCGGTGAGCGTGTCCATCTCCTGTTGGACGACGGCCAGCATGATCGACGGCTGGTCCGCGAAGTGCGCGTAGATCGACGGTGCCGCGATCCCTGCTTTGCGGGCGACCGAGCGCAGCGTGACCGCGCGTTCGTCGCCGCCCTCGTCCAGCAGCGCGAGGGCCGCCGCGATGATCTCGTCTCGCAGTTTCCCGCCCTCACCTCGGCGGTTGCGCCTGCGCGGTTCCGTGTTCGTCACGGCCGTAACCATACACCTGAAAGTTTATGACTGTTAGGCCTTGCGCTTCTAGACTTACGGGCGTTAGCTTATGTCCGTAAGCACAACCGGAACGCAAGGAGCACACGATGAACGCCACGACCGCCACCACCCGCACCACCGAGATCGTTCTGCCGGGCGTGGTCGAGCCCGCCGGCCTGCAGGTCCAGGTCCGCGACCTGCCCGCACCGGGCCGGGGTCAGGTCGTCCTGCGGATGGACGCCACCGGCGTCTCGTTCGCCGAACAGCAGATGCGCCGGGGCAAGTACTACGACCAGCCCGCGTTCCCGTTCGTGCCCGGTTACGACGTCGTCGGCACGGTCGTCGCCGCAGGTCCCGGCGTGGACCGCGACCTGCGCGGACACCGGTTCGCCGTGGTCACGAAGGTCGGCGGGTGGGCCAGCCACCTGATCGTCGAGGCCGCCGACCTGGTGCCGGTGCCGGACGGCGTGGACGCGGCCGCCGCCGAGACCGTCGTGGTCAACGGCGTCACGGCGTGGCAGATGATGTACCGCACCGCGAAGGTCAAGCGCGGCGACACGATCGTCGTGCTGGGCGCGAACGGTGGCGTCGGCTCGACGTTGGTCCAGCTCGCTCGGCACGCCGGCATCAAGGTGATCGGCACGGCCTCCGCCCGTCACCACGACGCGGTCCGCGAGCTCGGCGCGATCCCCGTCGACTACCGCGACCCGAACATGTACGACCGCATCCGTGAGCTGGCGCCGGAAGGTGTCGACGCGGTGTTCGACCACGTCGGCGGCCCCGCCCTGCACGACTCGTGGCGACTGATCCGCCGCGGCGGCGCCCTGGTCAACTACGGCTCGGCCGCGACGAAGGACGAAGCGGGCAACGCGATGCTGCCGGTGCTCAAGCTGTTCGGCCAGCTGATGGTGTGGAACCTGCTGCCCAACGGCAAGCGCGCGGGCTTCTACAACTTCTGGGCCGGCAAGCGCTTCCGCATCGCCGCGTTCCGCGCCCGTCTTCGCGACGACCTCACGCAGGTGCTTCAGCTGGTCAAGGCCGGTGTGCTGACGCCGCAGATCGCCGCGCGCATCCCGTTGTCAGACGCGGCCTCCGCTCTGGCGCTGGCCGAGTCGCGCACGGTGCTGGGCAAGGTCGTCATCGTTCCGGAGCCGTGAGCAGGCAGGGCTGCCGTCAGCTGATCGTGGCGGCGGCGACCGCCCTGGTCGACCGGGACGACGCCGTGACGCTGCGGGCCGTGTCCCGCGAGGCGGACGTCCCCACCTCGTCGATCTACCTGCAGTTCCCTGATGTGACGGCGATCTTGCCGGCCGTGTGCCACGAGGCCTTCCGCGAACTCGAAGCCGCCGTTCTCGGCGCACCCGACGCCTACGCGGCAGGCCTCGCCTACCTGGACTTCGCCGTTCTGCACCCCCGCCGCTACCGCGTGATGTTCGGTGCGGCCGACCTCTCCGAGCAGGCGCTGCGGTTGTTCACCCGAGTCCTCGCCGACTCCGATCGCGCCATGACGTTCTGGCTGGGCCTGCACGGGCTCGCCGACCAGCGCGCCGCGATCCGCCGCTCGCCTCAGTTCGTCGTCATCGCACCGCGCCTGATCAGTTCACTCATCTGAGCTCATCCGACTTTCCGGGAGTCCTCACCATGAACGCCACCGCTGTTCGCGCCACCACCGTCGCGTCCACCGAGGTCGACAACCGCGCCGCCTACCTGGGTTTCGCGTTCGCCTACGTCTTCGGCCACGGCGCCGCGCTGCTCTCGAGGTCCGGCGCCGTCCTGATGCCCTCGTGGCTGCCGATCGCGCTGCTCGCCGCCGGTCTGCTCGCCGGCACGGTCTTCGCCATGACCGCGTCGCTGCGCGCTCAGAAAGCCGCCTCCGAAGCGCGGCGACGAGCCGAGAAACTGGTCGGCACGGCCTGGATCACCGGTTTCGCGGCGCTGGCGTTAGCGGTCACCGGCGTGAGCACGGTGTTCGACAAGCCAGAGCTCCAGACCGTGCTGTGGCCCGCCGGCTCGACCATCGTGGTCGGCCTGATCTACATCGCCGAGGGCGCCATCCGCGGCAACGCGCTGCACTACAACCTGGGCACGTGGCTCATGCTGGTCGCCGCCGCGACGCTGTTCGTCCCGGGAGCCGGTTTCTTCGGCGTGTTGGCCGTGCTGGGTGGCGGCGCCTACCTGCTGGCGGCGTTCCTGGAGCGTCGACGCCTTGCGGCGTAAGGCTTCTACAGCTGCACTCGCACCGTGACACGACCCTTGTCGTCACGGTGCGAAGTCGCGTGTCCGGTCCGCTCGGCGCCATCCAGTTCGAGCGTCAACGGACCGCCCTCGCCGTTGAAGTTGCGCCACCACGTCTTGGAGTCCGGCATCATCACCTGGATGTCGACAGTGTCGCCCTTGCGTTGGTAGCCAACGGGTGTGGTGAACGTGCGGCCCGACTTCCGGCCCGTGTAGGACACGACGGTGATCCCCTTGCGCACGAGCTTCCCGACGAGCGGCGCGTCACGCAGTCCGACGATCAACCTGTTGACGCGGTTCACGATCGGGCTCCTGAAGTTCATGCTCACCACCGTAGCCTGCTAAGTGGAGACCCCCGTCCGCTTGAGGCGAAGTGAGAAGAAGTGACCGCTGAACCGTCTCAGATGCGCGCCGACGCCCGCGAGAACCGGGCACGGGTGCTGACCGTCGCCCGCGAACTGTTCGCCGAACGCGGGCTGGAAGTGCCGATGGCCGCGATCGCACGCAGGGCCGGAGTCGGCATCGCCACGCTGTACCGGCGCTTCCCCACCAAGGAATCGCTGGTCATGGAGGCCTTCGCCGAGCAGTTCGCGGTGTGTCAGGGCGTCATCGACGACGCTTTGCGCGACCCGGACCCGTGGCGCGGGCTCTGCACGGTGATCGAGAAGGTGTGCCTGCTTCAGGCGGCCGACCGCGGGTTCACCGCCGCGTTCACGGCCTCGTTCCCCGAACTGCACTCCGAGGTGCGCGACCGGACCTGGGAGCACTTCGCGGCGTTGGTGCGGCGGGCGAAGGACAGCGGACAGTTGCGGGCCGACTTCTCACCGCACGACCTGACGCTGGTGCTCATGGCCAACAGCGGGCTGTCCGGCGTGCCCGTGGAGGTCGCGACGGCCGCCTCCCGGCGCCTCGTCGCCTACCTGCTGGAGTCGTTCCGCAGTGGCACGGACGTTCTGCCGCCGCCCGTGCCACTCAGCCTGGACCTCGTGCTCAGTTAGCCCGGGTGGGCGCCGACGGTGTCGCGGATCATCGCGCCGAGGTCGGCGGAACCCATCCGCGCGCAGTGGGCGCAGCAGAAGAACTTGCCCTCCACCTCCACACCGTGCCCGATCACGCGGCAGTCGCAGTGCTCGCAGCGCGGCGCCAGCCGTTGGATCGCGCACTCGAAGCTGTCGAACGTGTGCACGCCGCCGCCGACGGTGCGCACCTCGAAGGCCATCCAGTACTCGTTGCCACAGACGTCACAGGTCGCCATGCGCGGAAGACTGCGGCAGGTCACTCGGGTCGGCAACTCGAACGTCGAGCTGCGCGACCAGCGTCTTCGGGGCAATCACCCGATAGGCGTCCTCGACGAGATCCGCGACGACGTCCCAGTCGACGGGCACGTCCAGATACACACCGAGCCAGCCACGATGGCCGACGTACGGCGGCCGGAAGTAGTTCTCCGGAGCCTGGGCGATGAGGGTCTCCTGGATGCCAGGGCCTGCCGCGCACCAGAACGCCCTGCGGTCGTCGTGGTGATGGTCGGCCGAGGTCACGAAGGTCTTCTTGCCGCGGACGAACCAGGTCGGTTCGCCGTGACTGAGGCGTTCCGTCACCTCTGGCAACGCGAGACAGAGGCGGCGCAGGTGTTCGAGTGCGTCCACCCGAACATCCTGCGCCATTTTCGGTGGGTCAGCCGGTGCCGGCGCGAATCGCGCTGATCAGCTCGCCGTTCGTCGTGTCACCGGAGAGCTCCCAGAAGAACACGCCACCCATGTTCTGGCCGCTCGCCCACGAGATCTTGCTGCGGACGGTGGCCGGGGTGTCGTAGCTCCACCACTGGCTGCCGCACTTGGCGTACGCGGTGCCGGCGACGGTTCCGTTGGCGGGACAACGGGTCTTGAGCACCTTGTAGTCCTCGATGCCCGCCTCGTACGTGCCGGGTGCGGCGCCGGTCGCCGTGCCGCCGGGCGCCGCCTGGGTGACGCCGGTCCAGCCGCGGCCGTAGAAACCGAGGCCCAGCAACATCTTGCTCGCCGGAATGCCCTTGCTCTTGAGCTTCTGGATCGCCGCGTCGGTGTTGAACCCGGCGGTCGGGATGCCGGGGTAGGACGTGAGCGGCGAGTGCGGGGCGGTCGGGCCCTGTGCCGCCCAGGCACCGAAGAAGTCGTACGTCATCGGGTTGTACCAGTCCACGTACTGCGCGGCGCCGGCGTAGTCGGCTTTGTCGATCTTGCCGCCGGTCGACGCGTCCGCGGTGATCGCGGCGGTCACCAGGTTGCCGCTGCCGAAGCGGCTCCTGACGGCCTGCATCAGCGTCTTGAACGAGTTGAAACCGCTGGTGTCACAGGTGAGTCCGCACGCGTTGGGATACTCCCAGTCGATGTCGATGCCGTCGAACACGTCCGCCCAGCGCGGGTCCTCGACGAGCTTGTAGCAGGAGTCCGCGAACGCCGCCGCCGCGCTCGGGCTGCTCGCCGCCGCCGGGAAACCGCCGGACCAGGTCCAGCCGCCGAACGAGAACAGGACCTTGAGGCCCGGGTTCAGCTTCTTGAGCTTGCGCAGCTGGTTGAAGTTGCCGCGCAACGCACCCGCGTCCCACGTGTCCGTCGTACCGTCCACAGAGGACGCGGCGTCGTAGAACTTGTCGTAGTCCGCGTAGGCGTCGCCGAGCACGCAACGACCGCCGCTCACGTTGCCGAACGCGTAGTTGATGTGCGTGAGCTTGCTTGCCGAGCCGGAGCTGCGGATGTTCTTCACGTGATAATTGCGCTGGTAGACGCCCCACTGCACGAAGTAGCCGACGACGCGTTTCGCGATCGCCTGCGCGCCGATCTCCTGCTGTGGTGCGGCTTGTGATGCCGGTGCCGCGAGCGTGGCCGCCGTCAAGAGTGCCGTTGCCGCCGCGATGATTCTGCGCCTGAACATAGCGGTCTCCTCGATGGGTGACTGCGCGGCGGCGCTGCTCTCAAGCTAGGTGGACTAGACCACTGCCGTCAACAGCTGAACCGGCGACACGGCAGAGCCGTACGAGGAAGAGGAAAGGCGGGAGCCAGTGAACGTTCCGAGCGGGACCGGCCGGATTCGAACCGGCGTTCTCCCTCCGTTCCGGAGGGCGCGTCGACCACTGCGCTACAGGCCCCTTAGCCACCGCGCCCTTCACACTAGTCGGCGAACTGCGGGCCGTATGCCCTGCGAAAGTGTTGGACCCAATAAGGTTCACGGACCAACCCCGAACTGGACGGTGTCGTGCCCGGGATCGACTACTACGAGTTGCTCGGTGTCAACCGGGGCGCCAGTGCCTCGGAGATCAAGTCGGCCTACCGCTCTCTCGCCAAGGTCATGCACCCCGACGCGGGTGGGACGTCTGGCAGCTTCCGGCTGCTCCAGGAGGCCTACGAGACGCTGAAGGACCCGGTCCGGCGCGCCGACTACGACCGCCCAGCCGCACCGCCACCTCCGGTCGTTCGCCCGCAAACACGCCCGCGACCTCGCCGAACAGGCCACACGGGCCGCCTGCGCGACTTCGGCGACGACCCGAACTACGCAGCGCCACGCCCCCGCGTCGACCTCGGCTCGATGGAGTGGTGGAACCGCATCGACCTGGGCGCGCGCGTCCGTTACGTCCCCGCCACCGGCCTCGGCCACGCCCCCGCGGCGGCCGCGATCGGTGGGTGGTTCGTCCTGCTCATCCCGTTGGCGATGCCGCTGTCACCACTGCTCCTCGCCGTCTGGCTACCGCTCATCGCGGGCGCCGGTTACGGGGCGTTCCGACTGGTGCGCCGCTACATGACGGTCGCGCGGGCCGAACGGGCGTTCGCCGGTGAGTACGACGGGAACACGATTTTCGGCCGTCCGGGTGAAAACAGACGCGAACGGCTGACCGCCGGATTGCTCACGGAGTACATGACCCAACTACCGGGCGTGCGCATCTTCCACGGCCTCGCCTGGCCGGGTTCGGTCTTCACCGACATCGACCACGCCCTGCTCTGCGGCCGCCGCCTGGTCCTGATCGAGTCGAAGTCGTGGCTGCCCGGCCACTACTACTGCGACGAGGACGGCGAACTCTGGCGCAACGGCCACCCGTTCCGCGGCGGCGGCTCACAACTGCTCGAAGGCGTCGAACGCTTCGCCGAACTCCTGCCGTGGCTGGACGTCCGAGGAGCCCTGATCGTCTACCCGAGCCGCGCCGGGGAGGTCACCTGCGACGACGACCTCGACTTCGACGTACCGCCGATGACCCCGGAGCAGTTCGTCAGCGAGATGGGCGACTGGCTGGCCGACGACCCGGCCACCGTCGACCGCGAGGCCCTGCGCGCCCTGGTGCGTCAGGTGATCTCGGAGGTCCGCGTGGCCGGCGCCTGAACGCCCGCGCCCACCCGCGCCTGACGACCAACCGGCGTGAGGCCGGACGGAGCAGTTCGTGTCAGGATTGCCGCCATGACCCGCACGTTGTGCCTCGCGCAGAACCCGGACGCGGACGCACTCCTCGCGTCGGACATGTTCGCCCTGCTGACTGGGATGTTGCTGGACCAGCAGATTCCGATGGAGAAGGCGTTCTCCGGCCCCAAGGTCCTGGCCGACCGCATGGGCGGCCTGGACGTGCACCGCATCGCCGAGGCCGACCCGGAGGCCTTCGCCACCATCATGGCCACGCCGCCCGCCGTGCACCGGTTCCCCGGTTCCATGGCCAAGCGGGTGCAGGCGTTGTCGCAGTTCGTCGTCGAGACCTACGACGGGGACGTCACGCGGATCTGGGCCGACGGGGACGGGGCCGCGGTGTTCAAGCGGCTCAAGGCGTTGCCCGGGTTCGGGGATCAGAAGGCCAAGATCTTCCTGGCCCTTTTGGGCAAACAGTTCGACGTCACGCCCGCTGGGTGGCGTGAGGCGGCCGGTCACTACGGGGACGAAGGAAGCCGACGTAGCGTCGCTGACGTGCGCGATCAGAAGTCGCTGCTCGAGGTTCGCGACTTCAAGAAGGCCGCGAAGGCCGCCGCCAAGAAGTAGCACGGACTGTTCATCGTCTGGTGCACTGGACGTCCGCCGCCTGTCCGCACGAGGTGCGATCTTGCTGCCTCGTGAGAGAAGGGGCGGTTTCGTTGCGCATCAAGGCGATTGGCGTGTTCACGGTCCTGGCGCTCGGTCTGGGCACCGCGGTGGCCGGCGCTGCCACCACGTGGCCCGGTGACTCGGCCACCAGGACGGCTGACGGCACCAACGTGTTCGGCAAGAACCTGAGCGGGTTGTCGTTCGAGAGTGCCGGGGTCGTGTGGGCGGTGAAGAACGGGCCGTCCACGCTCTACCGGCTCGTGCCCAGCGGCAGCACGTGGAAGGTCGACTCGAAGCGGTCGCTGAACTTCAAGAACGGGCAGGGCGACCCGGACGCCGAGGGTGTGGTGAGCACGCCGGACGGGCTGTTCGTCGTCACCGAGCGGGACAACGACAACGGTGATGTCAGTTCGCCGATGGTGTTGAAGTTCGGCAGTGGCAGCAACGCGGTGGCCGAGTGGAAGCTGCCCGGGATGCCGTCGGTCGACCCCAACGACGGGCCCGAGGCCATCTCGTGGATTCCGGACTCGTTCCTCACCGCGCGGCAGTTCAAGGACGACACCGGCAAGCTCTACAACCCCGCCGACTACCCCGCGCACGGGGCCGGGTTGTTCGCGGTCGGGCTGGAGGCGACGGGCGGGATCTTCCTGTACGCGCTCCAGGACGGCGGGGCGAAGCTGGTCTCGAAGTTCGCGAGCGGGCAGGCGCAGGTGATGGACCTGGAGTGGGAGAACAACAGGCTCTGGGCCACGTGCGACAGCAACTGCAGCGGGCGGGCGACGACGCTCGCGATCAGTGACGGCAGGTTCAAGGTCACGGCGACGTACGACCGGCCGGCGAAGCTGCCGAACGTGAACCTCGAAGGCTTCGCGATCTCGCCGACCTGTGTGAGCGGCAAGAAGGTCGTGCTGTGGTCGGACGACGACAACACGGGCAGCCACGCGCTCAGGAGCGGTTCGCTGAACTGCACGGTCTAGAAGAGGATTGTCGGGGTGCGGAACTATGCTCCCGCGCGTGACCGCACCCCACATCCCCGGCCTGACCGACCTGAGACCGTTGGGCGCGGGCGGTTTCGCCACCGTCTACACCGCGCACCAGGCACAGCTCGGTCGCGACGTCGCCGTCAAGATCGACAACCGGGTGCTCGTCGACGAACGCGACCGGAGGCGGTTCCTGCGCGAGGCGCAGGCGGCTGCCAAGTTGTCGGGCCATCCGCACGTCGTCGGGGTGCACGACGCGAACATCACCGGTCAGGGCACGCCGTACATCGTGATGGAGCTGTGCACGGGCGGGTCGCTCGCCGACCAGCTCGACCGGCAGGGCCGGTTGCACCCGGACCAGGTGCGGGATCTCGGCATCAAGCTCGCCGACGCACTGGCCGCCGCGCATCAGGCGGGCGTGCTGCACCGGGACATCAAGCCGGGCAACATCCTCGTCGACCGCTACGGCACGCCGAAGCTGGCCGACTTCGGGCTCGCGGCGTTGCTCGACGCTCAGGGCGGCAGCACGGTCACGCGTGACGCCCTGAGCCCCAGCTACGCGCCGCCCGAGGCGTTCGCGATGGCCGAGCCGACGCCGCAGGCCGACGTCTACTCGCTCGCCGCGACGCTCTACACGCTGCTCGCGGGCAAGCCGCCGCGCCCGGTGCCGTGGCCCATCACGTCGTTCGACCAGCTCGGCGAGATCCTGCGCCGGCCCGTGCCCGCGGTGCCGGGGGTGCCGCCCGCGTTGCATGAGGCTCTGGCGAGAGCGCTGCACCCGGACGCGAACCTGCGCACGCCCAGTGCCGCGCAGCTGCGTGACGAGCTGGTCGACCCGATGCGGATGCCGACCGTGCCGGTTCCTGCCCCGCCCAAGCGCAAGGCGTGGCCGCTGGTCGCCGCGGCCGGGCTGGTCGTCGCGATCGTGGCGGGCGTGCTCGTGTGGAACCTCTTCGACAAGGACAAGGCGACCGCCCAGGGGCCCGGACCGGCGACGACACAGCCGGGCGGCGCGGAGGACGTCCCGCCGTTCCTCAAGGTGTGCGGCGACAAGTTCTGCGTCGACAAGTCCACCTGCTACGGCGGAATCACCCATTCCGGCGGCAACGCCCCCGTCGCCCGTCGTCGTGGAAGCTGCGCTGAAGAGCACTACTGGGAAGCCTTCGCGGGCGGGTGGCTGTCCGGCGAGCTTCCCGTCGCTGACCCCGACGACCTGGCAAAGTCCCCGGAGCTCGCGAAGACGTGCACGTCCGAGGTCATGAAGGCCAACACGAGACAGGGTGTGGACACGGCCGGATGGGAGATCACCGCGGTCGGTTTCAAGGACGGTACCCGCAACTACTACCTGTGCTTGGCCAAGAACCCTGAGGTCGGCGAAGACGTGACGAGCGCGTTCGGCAGCTGACTATGATCCGCTGGACAAACATCCTGGGGGGATCATGAAGAAGCTTCGCGCACTTGTCGCATGCCTCGCGGTCGCAAGTTCATTGGTCGTGACCGCTCCGGCAGCGCAGGCAGCCGGCGCCTGCTACCAGTCCGGTGCCCACGCCGGGTACTCGACGACGTACACCTGCAGCATCTGGCGCCTCAACCACCAGTGGGCGATGTACGGCGGGAACACCTTCACCCCGGTCGGCAACGTCCAGGGCATCCTCAACGCGGGTAACAGCTGGTTCGTCTGCCAGCGCTCTTTCGGGATCACGCTGACCTACGGGGTCAACGGCAGCCCGGATCTCATCAACAACTGGTTCGCCTACACCCTGGGAGACAACGGGTACTGGGGTTGGGTGAGTGCCACGCACTTCTCCGCAGGCGGAAACATGGAGCCTGTTCCTGGTCTCGGCCACTGCCCTGCGGGGTTCGGCAACACCGCGACCTACCCTGGCGAGAGGCCGGTACCCGGGCTGTACTGGAGGACCCCCGGCCCGGACAACGAGAAGAGGGTCCAGATCAACTAGTTAATCCACTTGCGACGGTCGGTAACGTAGACCGACGTGCGTGTTCACGCCGATTTGATCATTGCTGGATTCCGAAGGTACTCGACCTACCGACAAGCGATGCTGGCCGGAATGACCACGAACGTGGTCTTCGGCCTGCTGCGGGTCGCCATCCTCGTCGCCGCGCTCAAGGCGGCGAACGGCGAGATCGCGGACTACACCGTCGCTGCCGCCAACACCTACGTCTGGATCGGGCAGGGGCTGCTCGGGTTCATCCTGTTGTGGGGAACCAACGAGCTCGCCGAGCGCGTGCGATCCGGTGACGTAGTAGTAGACCTTTATCGGCCGTGGAACCTGCAGGGCGCCCTTCTCGCGGAGGACGTCGGGCGGGGCGGTTACGCGTTTCTGACGCGGCTCGCTCCGCCGATGGTGTTCGGCATGCTGCTGTTCCCGTTCCAGTTCCCCGCCACCGCAGTGCAGTGGCCGTTGTTCCTGGTCAGCGCGCTGATCGCGCTGGTGATCAGCTTCGGCTTCCGGTTCCTCATCGACATCAGCTCGTTCTGGCTGATCGACAACCGGGGGCTCTACGGGTTCTGGAACGTCTCGTCCGGCCTGTTGTGCGGGCTGACCGTGCCCATCTCGTTCTTCCCCGAGTGGGCGCGCGAGGTGCTCTGGCTGACGCCGTTCCCTGCTGTGCTCCAGGCGCCGATCGACGTGTTCCTCGGGCACGGCGATCCGGTGAAACTCCTGCTCCTGCAGGCGTTCTGGGCCGTGGTGATCCTGGCGATCGGCCATCTCACGCTGCAACGAGCGGTGCGCAAGGTGGTGGTGCAGGGTGGCTGACCTCATTTACCCGAAGCTGATCGGGGCGCGGCTGCGCAGTCAGCTTTCCTACCGCGCGTCGTTCGCGATGGACTTCGTGACGCAGGTGCTGGCGCAGGGGTACGAGCTGATCGTCATCCTGATCCTGTTCACCCAGATCAACGCGCTCGGCGGGTTCACGAAGAACGAAGTGCTGCTGATGTACGCGTTCGCGGGTGCGGCGTTCGGGGTCGCGGACCTGTTCGCCGGGCAGCTCGACAACCTGCCGACCTACATCCGCACGGGCAGCTTCGACGTGCTGCTGATGCGGCCGCTCGGCACGTTGCCGCAGATCATGTGCTCCGACATCAGGCTGCGTCGGATCGGGCGCATCACCGGTGCGCTGGCGGTCATGTTCTACGCGCTGGCGCAGGTGCCGATCGACTGGTCGCCGGCGAAGGTCGTGCTGACGATCGTGACGCCGATGGCGGGCGCGGTCATCTACAGCGCGGTCTGGGTGGTCGCGTGCTCGGTCTGCTTCTGGATCGTCGAGGGGCGCGAGTTCGCCAACGCGGTCACCTATGGCAGCAACGCCTTCACGTCGTACCCGATCAACGTCTACTCGCGGCCGCTGCGCTGGCTGATGGCGTTCATCGTGCCGGGGGCGTTCGTCGCGTACTACCCGAGCCTCGCGCTGCTCGGGAAGCAGGATCCGCTCGGCCTTCCTGGCTGGGTCGGCTGGACATCACCGCTCGTCGCGGCCCTGGCAGCCACGGTTGCCGGGTTCGTGTGGCGGTTCGCGATCAGGCACTACCGGGGAACGGGATCATGATCGAGGTCAGGGAGCTCCGCAGGGAGTTCAAGGTCGCCACGTCGAAGGGCCTGCGGCGCAACTACAAGACCGTCACGGCGGTGGACGGCGTCACGTTCGAGGTGCAGGCCGGGGAGGCCGTCGGGTACGTGGGACCGAACGGTGCCGGCAAGTCCACGACGATCAAGATGCTGACCGGGATCCTGGTGCCGACCAGCGGGCACATCACAGTCGACGGTGTGGACCCGTCGAGGCAACGGCGTGATCTCGCGAAACGCATCGGTGTCGTGTTCGGCCAGCGCAGCCAGCTCTGGTGGGACCTGCCGCTCAGGGACAGCTTCGACCTGCTCAGGTCCATCTACCGCGTGTCAGCCGAGGACTACCGGAAGCGGCTCGACGAGTGCGTCGAACTCCTTGGCCTGCAAGAGCTTCTGATCACCCCGGTGCGGCAGCTCTCGCTGGGGCAACGGATGCGCGGCGAGATCACCGCGGCTCTGCTGCACGCACCGGAGCTCCTGGTGCTGGACGAGCCGACGATCGGCCTGGACCTGGAGTCCAAGGAACGCCTCAGGGAGTTCCTCGCGGACATCAACACCCGCCGCGGCACAACGCTTCTGCTCACCACGCACGACCTCGACGACATCGAACGTCTCTGCCCGCGGCTGATGGTGATCGACCACGGCCGGGTGCTCGCCGACGGCCCACTGGACGAGCTGCGTGCCGAGGTCACCCCGGACCGCGAGCTCGTGATCGACCTCAGGGAACCCGGACCGGCACCGGACGTCCCTGGAGTAACGGCGGTGCGCAGCGAGGCCAACGGGTTGCGACACCACCTCACGTTCAGGAGGGCGGAGACGACGGCGGCACAGTTGATCACCCAGGTGGTGCGGCAGGTGGAGGTCCACGACCTCGCCGTCGTGGAGCCGGAAATCGACGACGTCATCCGCAAGCTCTACCAACGCCAACTCGATCAAGACGTACGTCGGTAGAGTCATAGGCAACACAAACGGACACATCGGGCAGAAGGAGCGCGAATGCGCCTAGTTGGACCGCTTGCCGCGGCTGTCATCGCGTTGGGCAGCTTGACGGCGTGCGACACGATCCAGGGCGTCAGCGACACCGCGGACAAGGTGAAGCTGTGCGCCGACGCCATCTCGCTGCTGGGCTTCTCGCCGGACATGAGCGACCCGCAGAAGGCCCTGGAGGAGACCCAGGCCAAGGCGAAGGAGCTCGAGACCCTCGCGAACTCGGCGCCGGACGAGCAGGTGAAGAAGGCTCTCGAAGAGGCCGCGAACGGCATGCAGAACGTGAACTCCGCGGCGGACTGGGTGGCCCAGAAGGCCGACCTCGCCGCGAAGGTCTCCTCGGCTTGCGGCGGATGAGCACTTGAGCCCTGTTGCGCGCCTCCGGTGTGCGCCTAGGCTTTGACGCGTTCAACGCGCCAAGCCTCGGCCGCACACCGGAGGTGTTGCAGCACCATGCAAGCAACAGTGGGTGACAGGCTCCACGTCCACAGCCGCTCCGTCGGCCTCGAGGAACGCCTCGGCGAGATCCTCGAAGTGCGCGGGAGCGATGGGCATCCGCCGTACCTCGTCCGCTTCAACGACGGTCACGAGGGCCTGGTGTTCCCCGGCCCCGACTGCGTCGTCGAGTCGCGGGGCACGGTCTAGCCCAGCACGGTCGCGATGAGCTCCTCGGCCAGCTGAGGAGTCGCTGCCGCCACGCCTGACCACCGGTGGGTCAGGTCGGGTTCGAACGTGAACGGCCGCCCGTGCAGGTCGACCAGCACCCCGCCCGCGGCGGGGACGGTGACCAGTGCCGTCGCGAGGTCCATGATCCGGTGCGTGTCGCTGCCCGGATCGATGAACGCGTCGACCGTGCCTTCCGCGACCAGCATGGTCTCCAGGCACGTCGTGCACAGCACACGGATGCGGTCGGCGCGGTTCGCGATGCGCAGCCACGCGTCCTGAGTGCCCTTCTTGGGACGCATGATGCACACCGACGCGCCGTCCAGCGTCGTACGTCCGGTGGTGCGGAACGACGTCGGCACTCCGGCGAGCGCATGCCACGCACGGCCCGTGTCGAACCATGTCGTCAGAGCTTCTTTTGCCGTGCCGTCCTCGACGAGGGCACCGGCGAAGCAGGAGAGAGGGACGCCGAACGCGGCGTTCGCGGACCCGTCGACCGGGTCGATGACGAGGGTGATCGAGGAACCGTTGTCGACGAACCCGGCTTCCTCGGAGAGCAGATTCACGCGACTGCGGTGAATGGACTCCAGGATCGCGTCCTCGACGATGCGGTCGACGAGCATCGTCGGTGTTCCGTCCGCGCCGTCCGCCACTTCTTCGCGGAGTTCGAGGCGCGTGTGCAGAGATCGGGCACGCCCGTACGCCGCCGACGCCGCGCGAGCGGCATCAGCGAGCGCAGGGTGCACGTCATCGGAGAGCTGTGGCTGGGGAACGTCCCACGGGATCAGCACGTTCCCCACACTGCCACGAAAAACTCAGATCAGGCCGAGGCCCTTGACCGCGTCGCGCTCCTCGACGAGCTCGGCGACCGAGGCGTCGATGCGGGAGCGGGAGAACTCGTCGATCTCCAGGCCCTGGATGATCTCGTAGGAACCACCCGAGGTGCGGACCGGGAACGACGAGATGATGCCCTCGGGCACGCCGTACGAACCGTCCGACGGGATGGCCATCGAGGTCCACTCGGTGCCGTTGACCCAGTCGTAGACGTGGTCGATGGCGGCGTTCGCGGCCGACGCGGCGGAAGACGCGCCACGGGCCTCGATGATCGCCGCACCGCGCTTGGCGACGGTCGGGATGAAGTCGTTCTCCAGCCACGCCTGGTCGTTCACGGCCTCGGCGGCGGTCTTGTCGCCGACCTTGGCGTGGAACAGGTCCGGGTACTGGGTGGCCGAGTGGTTGCCCCAGATCGTCATGTTCTGGATGTCCGTGACCGCGACGCCCAGCTTCTTGGCGAGCTGCGACAGGGCGCGGTTGTGGTCCAGCCGCGTCATCGCGGTGAAGCGCTCGCGCGGGACGTCCGGCGCGTGCTGCTGGGCGATGAGGGCGTTGGTGTTGGCCGGGTTGCCGACCACGAGCACCTTCACGTCGTCCGCGGCGCCGGCGTTGATCGCCTCACCCTGCGGCTTGAAGATGCCACCGTTGGCTTCGAGGAGGTCGCCGCGCTCCATGCCCTTGGTGCGGGGGCGGGCGCCGACGAGCAGGGCCACGTTCACGCCGTCGAACGCGGTCTTCGCGTCGTCGGTGATCGTGATGCCCTTGAGCAGCGGGAAGGCGCAGTCGTCCAGCTCCATCGCGGTGCCCTCGGCGGCCTTCAGCGCGGGGGTGATCTCCAGCAGCCGCAGGTTGACCGGGGTGTCCGGGCCGAGCAGGTGGCCGGAAGCGATGCGGAAGAGCAGTGCGTAGCCGATCTGGCCGGCTGCACCGGTGACAGTGACGTTCACGGGCGTGCGGGTCATGAGCCTTCCCGAATGACGGTCCTCGTTGACGTCGGGCAGGTCGCCCGGCGACCCGCACGTTACCAACACGTGGCCAATGGCAGAGTGTGAGAGTGGACATCCCCGACGAAGAGATCGGCGAGGACTACTCCGACGCCGTCATGCCCGGTCAGCACTGGGAGAAGCGGTCTTTCACCGACTGCGACTTCACCGAGGCCGACCTTCGCGAACTCGTCACGACGGGGTGCACGTTCACCCGCTGCGACTTCACCCGGACGGACCTCGGCGAGTCGAAGCACCAGGCGACGGCGTTCCGTCAGTGCACCTTCGACCGCACGGTGCTGACGCGGTCGTCGTTCAACTCGTGCAGCCTCATGGGTTCGAACTTCGTCGACTGCGTGTTGCGGCCCGTCACCTTCGTCGAGGTGGACTTCACACTGGCGTCGTTCGTCAAGGCGCCGCTGTACGACCTGAAGCTGGGCGGTCAGCGGTTCCGCGAGACGAACCTCAGCGAGGCGGATCTGCGCAACGCCGACCTGAGCAAGGCGGACCTGCTGGGCGCACGGCTGCTCGACGCCAAGCTGGAGGGCGCCGACCTGCGCGGGGCGGTGGTGGACGCGAACGGACTCCGGCAGGCCAAGCTCGCCGGAGCCCTGATCGACATCGACCAGGCGATCGCTTTCGCGGCCGCCTACGGCCTGGTTGTGTCGTGAAGTGCGCTCACACGGCTGTGGCCGGGATCGCGAGGATCCCGGCCACCTCAGAAGCAAGCGATCAGTGGTCGGCTGATCCCGTGATCTCCACGAGAACGCCGTCCGCGACCATCTCCTCGACCGCCCTCGGCAGCAGGTAGGCGGTACCGCCACCGGGCTGCTCGAACCACGGCACGGCCACGCCCGTCAGCACCTCGAGCGGGCGGCGCAACCGGTACACGCGGTACGGGCGGTTGATCCACGACGGCACGAGGCTGCGTTCCGGGAACGGCGTGCCCGCCACGTAGACGAGGTTGCCGCTCTGGTCGCCGTAGCGGTCGATCTCGGTGCCCGCCGGCAGTTCGAACATCTGCTTGTGGCGGAACAACGTCAGTGGCGGCTCGCCCGCGAGCGGCGAGATCGGGAACTTCCGCTTCGACGGTTCCTCCTGCGCCACGGCGGCGGCGACCGGCGAGGGTGCCGGGGCCTGCTGCGGTGCGGGTGGTGGAACCGGCTGGACCTTCGTCGGGGCCGCGGCCGGGGGCAACGGCGCCTGCTGCACCTGCGTCGGCGCCTGTGCCTGAGGCTGAGGCTGTGCCTGAGGCTGCGGCATCGGCGGGCGCTGCGGCGGAACGGGACGGCGCGGCTCCTCGCGGAAGCCGTTGGTGATCGGCCGCGGCGGGGGTGGGGGCGGCGTCCGCGGAATCGTGCGGAAGTTGCCCAGCACCAGCTTGCCCACCAGGTACGCCGACGCGTCCTCGACCTTGTCGAACCGCACAGGGCTCTTCGGGCCGTGGTCGAACCAGCACACCTCCCAGCTGTCGCCGTCGAGGCGCAGCGTCCAGGTGCGGTCGGCGGGCTCGCCGCCGATCCGGAACACGCCGTGCGGCACGTTGAGGTCGTCGAGCGCACGGCGGGTGCCCGCCAGCTCGCGGTCCTCCTCCTGCGTGACCTGCCGCGGCGGCTTGACCGGCTCCGGTTCGGGTTCGGGCTCGGGTTCCGGCTCGTTGAACAGCGCCGCGTCGAACTGGGTGGTCTCCTCGGAGCGCGTCGGCGCCGGCGGGGACACGGGAACCACGGGCACGACCGGCACGGCCTCGGCGACGGGTTCCGGTTCGAAGTGCGAGTCGAGCTGCGCCTCGAAGCGGTCCTCGAACTCCGGCTCGAACGCGGTCGCCTCGAAGGAGGTCGTGGACTCGATCTCCTCCTCGGCGAGGTCCGGCTCGTCCTGGGTCACCGCGACGACCGGGTGCTCCTCGGTGACTTCGGCCGGGCTCTCCAGCGGCTCGTCGAGAACGGGGCTCCACGCCATCGTGTCCTGCATGGCGTCGCGCGGATGTTCCTCGGTCTCGGCGACCAGGTGGTCCGTGAGCTCCGCTTCGCGGTGGTGCGTGAGGAGCTCGGGCTCGTCCGGCCCTGCGGTGGGGATCTCGGGTTCCTCGGGGGCGTCCACGTCTACGTGTTCGTCCTGGAGGTCGGTTTCGTTCGGCTTCTCGGCGACGGGCTCCGGTTCCCGGACGATCTCCGGGGCGGGCGCCGGTGCCTCGGCCTCCGCGACCTCGCTCGGATGCGGGGCGAAGAGGTCCATGCCCGCGCCGTACGTGTCGCGCAGGGTGCGGTCGTCGACGGTGCCGGGCACGCCGTCCGAGTCGAAGACGACCCGGTAGGGAGGGCCGTCACCACCCAGCGGCGGTACGGCCACCGCGAGCGTCTCGCCGAGGTCGTCGACGGGCTTCTGCTTGCGCTGCGGCTCCTCGACGACCGGCGGCTCGGGGTACAGCGGCTCGAAGTCGTACTCCTCCTCCGCCTCGTCCGCCGTCTCGAACTTGGGAGCCTCGAACTGGGGAGCCTCGAACTTCGTGGCCTCGAACTTGGGAGGCGTGACGAACTGCGTCGCGTCCACCGCGGGTTCGGGCTCCGGTTCCGGTTCCGGCTCGACCGGCGTCGGCACCACGGTGCCGGGAGGCGCGGCGGGAGCGCCCAGGTTCGCCGCGGCGGCGAGCCTCGACTCCTCGCTGACCTCCGGCAGGGTGAAACCGGCCGCACGCGCGCGTTCGACCAGTTCGGGCTCGGGCGGCACGCCGTACTTGCGCAGGTAGTACGCGACTCCGGCGGGCCAGATCCACGCACCGTCCGTCTGGAACCCGGACGGCACGACCGGCGGCGCGTCCGGGTGCAGCACGTCGTTGTCGAAGCCACGCCCGGCCACGGCGACCGGCGCGTTCGACAGGTACGTGAGCAGCGGCGCGACCTCGGGCTCCGGCACCGGCGGCCGGTTGACCGACGGACGACCGTTCGGTCCGGCGCCGTCGAACACGCGGACGGTGCGGAACACCGGCGTCGGCGGGTTCAGCCTGCGGCGCAGCCACTCCGGGACGTTCTCCTCGGCACGCGGGAAGAACCGCATCTCGTCGAAGTACGCCTGCTGCGGAGGTGGTGTCTGCCAGCTCGGCTCCGCGCGGTCGAAGTCGAGGTTGTAGCTGGAGGGATGGTCGAGCTGGTACCGGGCATTGGTCCAGCTGCCACGGCCCTCGCGATGCATTCCGGCCCGCAGGCGCGCGAACAGCGAGGCCGCCTCCTGCGGCACCGCCCAGGCGCGCTTGGAGCCGTCCTGCAGCTTGAGTTCGGCCTCCAGTTCGAAGTACCGGCCGGTGGCGCGGTACTGCGCGATGACACTGCGCCAGTCCTCTGGTGCGGCCCGCATCAGAGTCAGGCCGATCTGCTTAACCAGAGTGTCCTGCTCGGTAGGGTTCAACGGCTTCGGCTCGGACACGCCAACATCTTCCCCCGCAACTCGCCGGATCGCACACGTCCCCCGCCGATGCGCCGAACGGTGGAGGCCCGACCATAACGCGGTGGACGTGCATGGTTAAAGCTGATCAAGAACACGTTCGTCCGGTCTGGAGGCCATGTGACGCGGTCCGCGCAGGTGACCGGTGGTCTGCTGGCGGCGGCGGGCGGAGTGGCCATCGCGGTCCAGGCGCGCGTCAACGGGTCGCTCGCGCAGTCGCTGGGCAACGGCCTGCTCGCGGCGTTGATCTCCTTCGGCGGCGGGTGGTTCGTGCTGCTCGCGGTCGTGCTGTCCCGGCAGTCCGGACGGGACGGGCTGCTGCGGCTGCGTGACGCGCTGCGGCACCGGCGCATCCGGTGGTGGGAGTGCGTCGGCGGCGTCAGCGGCGCGGTGCTCGTCGGCTCGCAGGGGCTCGCGGTCGCGACCATCGGTGTGGCGGTGTTCACGGTCGCGGTGGTGATCGGGCAGGTCGTGAGCAGCATGGTCATGGACAACCTCGGGGTCGGTCCCGGCGACTCGAAGCCGATTACAAAGACACGTGTCGTCGGAGCGGCCGTCGGTGTTATCGCCGTCACGATCGCGGTGTCGAACCGGTTCACGTCGCCCGGCGCGTTGTGGCTCGCGGTGCTGCCGCTGGTCGCGGGCCTGCTGATGGGCTGGCAGCAGGCGGTGAACGGGCTGGTGCGCGAGGCCGCGGTCAGCTCGGTGGCGACGATCCTGGTGAACTTCAGCGTGGGCACGGCGGCGTTGTCGCTGGTCAACGCCGTGACGTGGAGTGGCGTGCCCGGCGCGTTCCCCTCGCAGTGGTGGCTGTACCTCGGCGGGTTGCTGGGCATCGTCGGCGTGGGTGGCGCGATCACGTCGGTGCGGTTCATCGGCGTGTTGATGGTCGGGTTGTGCGGCGTGTGCGGGCAGCTCATCGGGGCCGTGCTTCTCGACGCGGTGAGCGGGCAGCTGGCGTTGCCGACGGTGATCGGCGTGGCGCTGACGCTGGTGTCGGTGGGCGTCGCGGCCCTGCCCAATGGGAGGATGAGGACGTGACTGCGACGCTGCTCAACGGCAACGAAACCCGGAACGCGCTGTTCGAGGACCTCAAGGCGCGGGTCGCCGCGCTGCCCGGCCCAGTCGGTCTGGCCACCGTGCTGGTCGGCGACGACCCCGGCTCGCGCTCGTACGTCAAGGGCAAGCACCGGGCGTGCGAGAAGGTCGGCATCAAGTCGATCCGGCGCGACCTCCCCGAGTCGATCACGCAGGCGGAGCTCGAGGCCGTCATCGACGAGCTGAACGCGAACCCCGAGGTCACCGCGTACATCGTCCAGCTGCCGCTGCCCAAGCACCTCAACGCGAACGCGATCCTGGAGCGCGTCGACCCGGCCAAGGACGGCGACGGCCTGCACCCGGTCAACCTCGGCAAGCTCGTGCTCGGCGAGGACGCGGCGCTGCCCGCGACGCCGCGCGGCATCGTGGAGCTGCTGCGCCGCTACGACGTGCCGATCGCCGGCGCGAACGTCACCGTCGTCGGCCGTGGTGTCACCGTGGGCCGCCCGATCGGCCTGCTGCTGACCCGCCGCAGCGAGAACGCCACCGTGACGCTGTGCCACACCGGCACCAAGGACCTGGCGGCCGAGGTGCGCCGCGCGGACATCGTGATCGCCGGTGCCGGCAGCCCCGGCCTGATCACCGCGGACATGGTCAAGCCGGGCGCGGCCGTGGTCGACGTCGGCATCACCCGCACCGAGGCCGGTCTGGTCGGCGACGTGGCCCCCGAGGTCCGCGAGGTCGCCGGCTGGCTCGCCCCGATCCCCGGTGGCTCCGGCCCGATGACCGTCGCGATGTTGCTGACCAACACCGTCGAAGCCGCCGAGCGCGCCAATGCAGCGGTCTGACGCGGAAGCGCTCATGGGCGAACAGCGCTGGCGTTCAGGCCCCGGGAAGCACCTGCCGTTCGCGCTGGTGCTCGGGGTCGGTGCGCTCGGGCTGGTGCGGATCTTCCAGTACCACTGGCGGCAGGGCGCCGTGCTGCTCGGTGTGTCGCTGCTGGTCGCGGCCGTGCTGCGGATCCTCGTGACCGACGAGCAGGCGGGTCTGATCAAGATCCGCGGCCGTGGCATGGACGCGTTCCTGTACTCGACGCTGGGCATCGTGGTGATCGCCGTCGCCCTGACGATCACCGGCGGCCCCCTCAGCCGATAGCGCGGTCCACCATGACCTCGACCAGCTCGTCGAGGTCCATGGTGGCCACCACGTCCGGCAGCGTCAGCCGTTCGTAGATCAGCCCCGTCATCGCGAAGTACAGCGAGACGACGGTCATCCGGTCGCCCGGCAGCTTCGACTCCTCGTTGAACGCGACGTTGGCCTCGATGTTGCCGGCGATCGTCCTCGTGAGCGCCTGCCGGATCTCCGGCCTTCTCGTGGCCTCCAGCCGCAGCTCCATCATCGCGAGGTAGCAGGCCTTGTCGGCGTCCGCCCGCTTGATGATGTCGTGCATGAACTTCACCGTCAGCGACCTGTCGCGCGGCAACGCGAGCGACTGGGCGACCGACTCGTCGGACGGCATGAGCCGGTCGTGCACCCGCGTCATGACGTTCGACATCAGCTCGTCGCGGTTCGCGAAGTAGTTCGACGCCGTGCCTGCCGGCACCTGCGCCTTCGCGTCGATCGCGCGGTAGGTCAGTCCCCGCGCGCCCTCTTCGGCCAGGACGTCGATCGCCGCGTCCAGCAGAGAAGTTCGCCGTGCCTCGTTCCGGACCACGATGCCTCCTTGACAACCACTACAGGCATAGTACTACAGTTGTCGTGGTTGAACGAGATCCAGGGGGTTTGCATGCGAAAGCTCGTCTACTACGTGGCCGTCACGCTGGACGGTTACATCGCGGCCGAAGACGGGACCTTCGACGGGTTCGTCTTCGAAGGCGACCACATGGAGGGCATCAACGCCGTGTACGCGGACACGCTGCCCACCCAGTTCCGCGAGGCACTCGGGCTCCAGGACGCACCGAACCGGAACTTCGACACGGTCCTGATGGGCCGCAACACCTACCAGATCCCCGGTGGCCTGGCCTCGCCCTACGCGCACCTGCGCCAGTTCGTCGTGACGTCCCAGGCGCTCGACACCCCGGACGACGTCGAACTGATCGGCGAGGACGTCCTCGGGCGTGTGCGCTCACTGAAGGCGGAGGACGGCCTCGACATCTGGCTGTGCGGCGGCGGCAAGCTCGCGGGCGAACTCCTGCCCGAGATCGACAAGCTGCTGCTCAAGATCCACCCGGTGGTGTTCGGGCGCGGCATCCCGTTGTTCGACGGGAAGGCCGACATCACGAAGTTCCAGCGCACGGCTGCGCAACTGTTCGAGAGCGGGGTTTCGTTCATGACCTACGAACGTCCCTGAGCACGGCTGCGGTCCCCCAGTGGTCTGAACCTCGTGTGCAACCTCCAGCAGGACCGTGCGTCCTGTGGTTTGTTGCATTGGACAGAATCTGGGGGATTCTCGATGACCTGCATCAGCCGACGCACAGTGCTCGTCGCAGGTGCCACTGCCGCCGCCGCGACCGCGATCGCCAACACCGGCATCGCGTTCGCCGCGGCACCAGGCACCAGCGCCCTGCCCGGTCAGGGAAGTTTCGTCAACATCGTCGCGCACACCGACGACGACCTGTTGTTCCTCAACCCGGACATCCAGCCGTCCATCCTCTCCGGGCTCCCGGTCAGGACGATCGTGTTGACCGCGGACCAGTACAACGGCCACGGGAGCCTGACCCGCGAGGACCTGGCCGCAAGCGTGCAGGAGGGCCAGCGCTCCGCCTACGCGACGCTCGCGGGCAAGCCGAACAACTGGACCCGCGCGACCAAGGAGGTCGCGACGATGGTCCTCGAGATCGACACCCTCGTGGGCGCGCCGAACGTCCAGCTGATCTACCTGCAGCTGCCCGACGGCGGCGGCGACCTCCCCGAGCACGACAAGGCGCTCGAGAAGCTGTGGAACGACCCGAACCACGCCGCCCCGGCCATCAGGCCGACGGGCGGGCCGGTCCAGGTCCCGCAGTGGTACAACCAGGCGGACGTGAACAACGTGCTGCTCGCGTTGCTCGACGAGTTCCAGCCGACGGTGATCCGCGTCCAGGACCCGCTGCCGTCCCTCAGCTTCCCGAACCAGGACACCGAGCACACCGACCACATCCACGCGGCCAAGTTCGCGACCAAGGCCGTCAAGGCTTACGAGGGCACCACCGGTCGCGGGTTCGTGCTGCTCACCCGCTACCGCTGCTACAACATCGCCGCGTCGCCCAGGAACGTGCCGGACGCGTTGGCCGGGCCGAAGAGCGCGGCCTACCAGGCGTTCGCCGAGCACGACCCGGTCACGGGCAACGCCTTCGACGAGCACGTGTTCCACAACTACCAGCGGTGGCCCGTCGTCGCGCCGTGGGCGATCGTCGACAGCACGGGCAAGCTGCACGCGTTCGTCGCCGCCGGTGACTCGATCATGTGGTGGCACCAGGCCGTCGGCGGCGCCTGGACCGGCCCGGTGGCCCTGCGTTCCGGCACGTTCGCGCCGGGTGTCGCCGTGGCGCTCAACGGATCGGGCCTCGTGCACGTCGCCGTGCTGGACCTCGACACCGGCTCGATCCTCGTCGCCGGCCAGTCCTCGCCGGGAGGCGGGTTCGGCTCCTGGGTCGACGTCGGCAACCCGGACGGAGCCACGCCCGCGTTCGGCACGCCGGGTCTCGTGCTCAACGGCGACGGCGGCCTCGAGCTGTTCGCGATCAACGAGGCCAACGGCGTCAGCAACGCCTGGCAGAACGGCGACGGGTCGTTCAGCGGGTGGGAGGCGCTGTCGAGCGGCGGTATGACCAGCATGGTCGTGTCGCCCCCTGTCGGCTTCACGTCGTCGACCGGCCGCCTGCACCTGTTCGCCGACAACAACGGCCAGGTCGCCCACTGGCAGCAGAACCCCGGCGCGTCTCTCGGGTACAAGTCGCTCGGGTCCGTCGAGTGCACGCACGCACCCGCCGTCGCGATGGACGGCAACAAGGTCCGCGCGATCGTCCGCGAGCACGGCGACGGCGCTGTCGGCACGGTCGCCGAAGGCTCGAGCAACGGCACGTTCGGCGCGCTCGCCCACCTCGGTGGGCAAGGCGGTGTCGGACCGGTCGCGGCAGTGACCTCTGGCGGTGGAACGGCCGCACGCGTGCTGGCGTTCGCGCGCAACGACAACTACGGCATCAGCGTGGCGCGGCAGACCAGCGGCAACACGTTCGGCCCGTGGGAGGACCTCGGCGGATACGCGGAGGTCGGCCCTGCCGCCGTGCGCGACGCCTCGGGTTTCGTGCGGGTGCTGGTCGTCGGCGCGGACGCGAAGCTCTACGAACGCAAGCAGAGCGCGGCCGGCCCCGCGAACCCGTTCGACAACTGGCAGGCCGCCGGTAACTAGCCGAACAATTGAATTCGTTCGAAAAAATGATTGACGGCGGACATCACCCGCCGCAATACTTGTGCCACACACCAAGCCGAAGGGGAACGTCATGACGAGCCAGGACATGCGACGCGGACGCTCCAGCAGCGTCGTCGCCTGCGTGCGCTCATCGCGGCTCCCCAGCTCCTCGCGACCGTTTTCGCAGGTGAGCTCCTTGTAGTGGCCAAGCTTCAGGTCACACGGGGAGCCGCCCATCGGGAAACCGATCAGGGCGGCTCTCTTTGTTTGCTGTGCATTAAATTCGCCCTTGTAGCTCAATGGAAAGAGTGCGGCGCTACGAACGCCGAGATTCAGGTTCGACTCCTGGCAGGGGTACTCACGGGTGCGAGGGAGACGGCAACCCACCTCATTTGGGATGAGGACACACCGCGTTCGACTCGCGGGCATCCGACGGAAAGGCGTTCTTCGGAACGCACCGGTTGTACAGGGCAAAGGAGGGCTGGCCGAGTGGTAAGGCACCGGATTGCTAATCCGAGGTCCAGCAACGTCTGGCGCGCGTTCGATCCGCGCGCCCTCCGCGTCCTGGGGAGGATTGGCCGAGCCCGGTAAGGCAGCTGTCTCGAAAACAGTGGTCAGCGCGCGAGCGCTGCGCAGGTTCGAATCCTGCATCCTCCGCTCCACCGTGTCCTCTGAAGTGCTGATGGCAGCACGCCCGACTGTTACGCGGGAGGACCAGGTTCGAATCCTGGCAGGGGAACTTCAGCGGAAGTCCCGTGACTTCGACGGGATCCGCAGGTCCAGGTGCTGCAACCGGTCCGCCAGCAGGCTGACCACGCCCTCCGCCGACTCGACCACGCCCCGCACGAGCATCGCACCGCTGCCGCGCGCCACCTGCCGGTACCGCGCCCACAGACCCGGCGAGCACACGACGTTCACCATCCCCGTCTCGTCCTCGATGTTGAGGAACGTGACCCCGCCCGCCGTCGCCGGCCGTTGCCGGTGCGTCACGGCGCCGCCGATCAGCACTCGTGTGCCGGGTTCGACGGACGCGAGGGTGGTCACCGGCAGTGCGCCCATCGAGTCCAAAGTGGATCGAACGAACTGGGTCGGGAAGCTGTCCGGGGACAGGCCCGTGGCCCAGACGTCCGCCACCGCCAGTTCGACGTCGTCCATGCCGGGCAACGCGGGCGCGTCAACGCCGACCACGGTGCCGGGCAGGCGGTCGGACCTGATGGCGGCCACCGCGCCGGCCGCCCAGAGCGCCTCGCGGCGTTCCAGGCCGAAGCAGGAGAAGGCTCCCGCGGTGGCGAGGGCCTCCACCTGGGCTGCCGTGAGCTGCACGCGGGTTCCGAAGTCCTCCATGTCGCGGAACGGTTGTGCGGCAACGATTCGCTCGGCGTCCGCGTCGCCGATGCCACGGACGGCGGTCAGCCCGATGCGGACGGAGTTCTTGCCCTCGAACGGTTCCAGACCCGCCCAGGGAAGCGATCGGTTCACGCACGGGCCGTGCACCGTCACGCCGTGGCGGCGGGCGTCGATCACCAGCGACTGCGGCGAGTAGAAGCCCATCGGCTGGGCCCTGAGCAGGGCCGCGCAGAACGCCGCCGGGTAGTAGAGCTTGAACCACGCGCTCACGAACACCAGGTGCGCGAACGACAGGGCGTGCGACTCCGGGAAGCCGAAGTTGGCGAACGCCAGGAGTTTCGCGTAGATGCGGCCGGCCAGTTCCTCGCCGATGCCGTTCGCGGCGCAGCCCTCGTAGAAGCGGTCGCGCAGGCGTTCCATGCGGGCGGTCGAGCGCTTGGCGCCCATCGCGCGACGCAGTTCGTCGGCCTCGGCGGCGGTGAAGCCGGCCACGTCCACCGCGATCTGCATGAGCTGTTCCTGGAACAACGGCACGCCGTAGGTCTTGTGCAGAGCGTTCTCCAGCAACGGGTGGTCGTAGTCCCACTTCTCGACCTCGTTGCGGCGCCGGATGTACGGGTGCACCGAGCCGCCCTGGATCGGGCCGGGCCTGATCAGCGCGACCTCGACGACCAGGTCGTAGAACTTGCGCGGCTTCAGGCGCGGCAGCGTCGCCATCTGCGCGCGGCTCTCCACCTGGAAGACACCGACCGAGTCGGCTTTCTGGAGCATGTCGTAGACGGCGGAGTCGGCGAGGTCGATCTCACCCATGTCGACGTGGACGCCTTCGTGGTCGCGGACGAGGTCGATGGCGTAGTGCAGCGCGGAGAGCATGCCGAGGCCGAGCAGGTCGAACTTCACCAGGCCGATGGACGCGCAGTCGTCCTTGTCCCACTGAAGAACCGTGCGCTTGTCCATGCGCGCCTTCTCCACCGGGCACACCTCGCTGACGGCGCGGTCGCAGATCACCATGCCGCCGGAGTGGATGCCGAGGTGGCGCGGGAAGTTCTCCAGCTGCGCGGACAGTTCCAGCACGTCACGCGGGATGTCGCAGTCGTCGGTGGTGGCGTCGAGCGGACCCCACCTGTCTATCTGCTTGCTCCACGCGTCCTGCTGGCCCGGCGAGTGGCCGAGCGCGCGGGCCATGTCGCGCACCGCGGAACGGGCGCGGTAGGTGATGACGTTCGCGACCTGCGCCGCGTGCCTGCGGTCGTACTTGGCGTAGACGTGCTGGATGACCTCCTCGCGCCGGTCGGACTCGATGTCGACGTCGATGTCGGGAGGGCCGTCGCGGGCGGGCGCCAGGAACCGTTCGAAGAGCAGGTCGAAGCGGACCGCGTCGACGTTGGTGATGCCGAGCGCGAAGCACACCGCGGAGTTCGCCGCGCTGCCCCTGCCCTGACAGAGGATGTCGTTCTTCTTGCAGAAGTCCACGATGTCGTGCACGACGAGGAAGTAGCCGGGGAACCCGAGCTGTTCGATGATCCTCAGCTCGTGCTCGATCTGCCGGAACGCCTTCTCGTCACTGTCGGAGTACCGCCGGCGCGCGCCCTCGTAGGTGAGGTGGCGCAACCAGCTGATCTCGGTGTGGCCGTCCGGCACGTCGAACGGCGGCAGCTTCGGCGCGACCAGCCGCAGGTCGAACGCCAGCTGCATGCCGAGCAACGCGGCGTTGTGCACGGCACCGGGAAAACGGCGGAACCGGTGGAACATCTCCTCACCGCTGCGCAGGAACGCGGCGGGTGACGGCGGCAGCCAGCCGGCCATGTCGTCGAGGCTGCTTCGCGCGCGCACGGCGGCCATCGCGGCGGCCAGCCTGCCCCGGCTCGGGGTCGCGTAATGCACCGCATTCGTTGCCACGACTGGGAGTTGTAGCTTCTGCGCCATCGCGTTGAGGATGTCGTTGCGCCTGCTGTCCTCGGGCAGGCCGTGGTCGGTCAGCTCGACGTAGACGCGGCCCCTGCCGAACAGGTCGGTGAGCCTGACGATCTCCTCGAACGCCGCCTCCGGGCCTTCTCTCACCAACGCCCGGCGGACGGTTCCCTTGCGGCAGCCCGTCAGCACCACGACGTCGCCCTTGGTGTCGGCCACGATCTGGTCGATGTCGTAGACGGGTTTGCCCTTCTCGGCGTTGTCGTCGAGATGACCGGTGGTGAGCGTGCGGCACAGCGCGTGGTAGCCGGGTTGTTGGCGCGCAAGGAGAAGAAGGTGATCTCCTTCGGGATCCGGTTCGCCGTTGGCGGGTCTGTTCAGTCCGATGCTCAGCTCGGCGCCGAACACCGTGTGCATGCCGAGCTCCTTGGCTGCCTCGGCGAAGCGGACCACGCCGTACATGCCGTCGTGGTCGGTGATCGCGATGGCGTCGAGCTTGAGCCGTTGCGCCTCCTCGACCAGTTCCTCGGGGTGGCTCGCGCCGTCGAGCCAGCTGAAGTTGGAGTGGCAGTGCAGTTCCGCGTACGGCACGCGTTTGCGGGTGGTCGCGAGCTCGTCCGCGCGCAGCTCGAAACCCGGTGGAGCGGTGTAGCGGTCGCGGTGTCTTCCCCACCCCGGACCGTCACCGCCGTCGGGCTTCTGTTCGTAGGGCTTGCCGGAGAGAGCCCGTTCCAGCTCCCTCCAGCGGACGGGCGGGTTATTCCAGCCCATCAGGTTCCTTGCGCGGCAACGGGATCAGGGTCTCCAGCAGATCCCAGTACTCGTCGTACATCAGTCGTACACCCCTTCCAGAAACCACTTCTTGTTTCTGCGGATCAGCAGGAACGCCTGGTCGTTCGTCTGCACCTGGATGCGCGCGGCCCGGTGCGGGTCCGGCGCCCACCACCGCTCGTCGACCGGCCACGGCCCGGCCCACGCGGTGATCTCGCGCGTTCTCCCTTTGACGGTCAGCTTCTTCGGCTGCGCGGTGAGCTCGAGCCGGCCGGTCACGCCGACCTCGCCGCCTGCCTCGTCCTTCAGTTCCGCGGGGTCGTCGGCGAGCGTCGCGGGTGCCCTGGTGAGCCGGCCGGGCCACGGGTGGTCCGGATTTCGGGCCGGGGTTCGTTCGTCACCCCATGGCACGAGCCTGACCTGTTCCTGCGGCCCCCTGCCGCCGTCGATGACCCCGGTGAGCACGCCGTCCGGGCCGAGCAGACCCTGGACGTGCAGCAACGCCCGCACCGCGCGTTCGTCGTCGTGGCCCCACAACCCGAGCTGGAGCGCGGTGCCGTTGACGACCTCGACGGGTTCGAGGGTGAGCGTGCGGATGCCGGAGGTGAGGCGTTCGCGGGTGAGCCACCCGTCGAGCTGCCAGCGCACCCGGTCCGCGATTCCCCGCGGTGTCAACGGTTCCGCGGCCCGCCACACCCGGTGCAGCTCCTCGTCGTTCTCGGTGCGGGCGTGGATGCCGAGCCGCGTGCACGCGAGACTTCTGGCCGCGAGGTTCTCGTGCAGCCGTTCCGACAGGATCTTCGCGGCGAACGCGGCCGCGTCGATGCGCTCGACCGGTTCGTCGAAGGTCTCGGTGACCGCCAGCTCCGGCGCGGGCCTGCGCTTGTCGAGCGGACGTTCCGGCAACCCGCGTGCCAGCCGGTGCTGCCGGGTGGCCGGGCCGCCGAACCTCGACGCCACCGCGTTCTCCGGCACCTCCGCGAACGCGCCGAGCGTCTTCAGGCCGAGCCTTCTGAGCAGGTCGACCAGTTCTGGGGCATCAAGCTCGTGCACGCCCAACGGCCTGAGGAACTCCGGCGTCCGGTCGGGCGGCACGATCACGTTGCGGTGCGCGGCTTTCGTGGCCGCGAACAGACTGTCGGCCATGCCCACCTGAGCCTCGGTCCCGGTGCGGGTCGCGACGTGGTCGACGATCCGTTCGGCCGCCTGCTCCTCGGACCCGAAGTAGCCGACCGGCCCCTGCGCCGGCACCGCGACCAGCCCGGGCAGCACGACCTCGATGCCGGGCGCGAGCTCCTCGACGGCCTCCGCGACCGGCTCGAAGAACCGGGCGTCGCGCTGCGGATCGTGCTCGAAGGTGATCAGCTCAGGGCACATCGCCTCGGCCGCGCGCTTGCGCATCGCCTTCCGGATGCCCTCGGCCCGCGCCACCGCCGAGGTGGACACGATCTCGTTGCCGTCGACCACCGCCACCGGCACGTGCGGGGCGGTGCCGGTGGCGGTGCAGGCGGCGATGACGGGCCAGTCGGGGCACCAGACGGCGAGCAGCCGTGTGTCCTTCACTCCGATGGACCCTTTTGCGCGAGCCTGACCAGGCGCTCCACTGCTTCCGCCCGCCTGGTGACGGCACTGTCAGCCCGCCTGGCGGCCAGTTCGTCGGCCCGGCCCGGACCGGCATCAGCCGGCTCGTCGGAGCGGTCCGGGTCACCGGCCACCAGCGGGAGCTCGATTTCTTCCGCGCCGAAGGTCAGCAGCACGTTCTTGGCGCGCCCTGCCGAGCCTCGGCCGCCGCTGCGCACGGTGATCTCCTGGCGCCGCAACGTTTCCGCCCCGTCGTGCAGCGGGTTCCAGCTCACGGACTCCGCTGTCAGTTCCACGTCGGCCGAGGGCCAGGGGCCGAAGGCGATGAGCACGGAACGCCGTTGGCGGGCGCGGGCCGTCAGGCGGCGGGCCAGTGAGGGAGGTAGTGGGCAGGCGACGGCCACCAGGTCGATGCCGTCCAGCAGGGCCGCGATGACCGGGCCCGGATCGGAGCCGGGGCGTGGGACCAGTGCCAGGCGTTGCACCGCGACGCCCAGTTCGGCCGCGGCCAGCACTCCCACCTGGGGCAGGCCGACCACGGCGGCCCAGCAGCCGTCCGCGGTCGCACCCGCCAGCAGGGCGAGCAGCAACGATGTCGATCCGCCCACCGACACCGTGCTGCCACGCCGCAAGCCGCCCCACGGGAGCAGGCCCGCCAGTTCCCCGCGAACCGGCAGAACCCGCCCCGTGGCGTGGTCGGTGGTGGTGCTGGTCAGCTCGCTGGCCGGGTTCACCCCGAGCGCGGCCAACGACGCCGTTGCCGACCTGGACACTCCACCCACCTCCCGTCACGGACCGTGCGCACCCCTGTGCACGACCGCCGAGGGAAGTTCGGCGACTTGCTTATTCGAACTCCTGTTCGAACGAACGAGATGATCGTAGCGTGCGAGCGCACCCCTGTGTCAATCCCAGAACGTCACCCTTTTGGTGGACACGGCCACACGGGTCCGGAGGCTCCTCTACGGCGCCCTCAGCACTACTGGGAACTGGGGAAACCGTGACTCAACCACCCCCGCACGGCTGGCATCAGCAGCCGCCGCCTCCACAGCGACCACCGCCGGGCTGGGGTCCGCCAGAGCCACCCAAGAAGAGCAAGGCGCCACTGGTCGTCGGCATCCTCGTCGGTGTGCTGGTGCTCGCCGGCGTCGTCACCGGGCTCGTGCTCTACCTCAGCGTCAACCAGGACAGCGGCACCAGCAAGCGCGCCGACAAGCTGCCCGCGCTGTGCGGCAACGTCTCCGAAGCGACGCTGGCCAAGGCACGCACGACGAACCCGAACGGGCTCATGTCGCGTGAGACGAAGCTGTCCAAGGGCGTGCGCACGACCTGTTCGTGGAACCAGACCAAGGGTGTCGACGGCAAGGGCCACCGCACCACCGACGTCTCCGTCACCAACGAGCGGGAGGAGGCGGAATCCGCCTTCGGCCGGTCCATCTCGATGAACATGGCCAACACCCAGGGCACGCCGCTGCAGAAGCCGATCGAAGGACTCGGCGACGAGGCCGTGGTGATCCTCGTGGAGACGAAGTCGGCGTTCACCGAGATGTCGGTCATCGTGCGCCAGGGCGAGATGATCGTCGAGGTCGACCTCTCCGGCTGGGACGCGGGGCTGTTCGCCAACACGAAGCCCGACCCCGCGGAGCTCGAAGCAGCCGCCAGGGGCGTCGCCGAAGAGATGGTCGCGAAGATCTGACGCGAAAGGGGCCGCCCCCGAACCGGGAGCGGCCCCTCGCAACACCTTGCCTAGTGAGCGAAGTGACGCGTACCCGTCAGGTACAGCGTGATGCCCGCTTCCTCAGCCTTCGCGATGACCTCGGGGTCGCGCACCGAACCGCCGGGCTGCACGACCGCGCGCACGCCGGCCTCCAGCAGCACCTCGAGGCCGTCCGGGAACGGGAAGAACGCGTCGGAGGCCCCGACCGCGCCCTTGGCCCGCTCACCGGCGCGCTTCACCGCGAGGTGCGAGGAGTCGACCCGGTTGACCTGGCCCATGCCGACGCCGACGGTGGCGCCGTTGTCCGCCAGCAGGATCGCGTTCGACTTCACCGCGCGGATG
Organism: Lentzea waywayandensis; assembly: GCF_900115955.1. Taxonomy (GTDB): domain Bacteria; phylum Actinomycetota; class Actinomycetes; order Mycobacteriales; family Pseudonocardiaceae; genus Lentzea; species Lentzea waywayandensis. The sequence continues at coordinate 139,873 of NZ_FOYL01000003.1, read as the reverse complement.
GACCGCCACGCGAACTCGAGGTCCGCCAGCGTCTTCTCGTCCGCGGGCTTGCCGGCCGCCAGGGTCCAGTTCGCCGGCGAGTCACCGGACGCGTCGATGGCGTCGCGCTGCTGCAGGAGCAGGCCGCCGGACACCGGACGCATCTCCGCGCCACCGCGAGCAGGCGCCTCGGCGACGAGGATGCGCACGTTCTTCTTGCGCTGCAACACCTCCACCGCACCGTCCGCATAGGACGGAGCGATGACGACCTCGGTGAAGATCTCCGAGACGAACTCGGCCATCTCCACGGTGACCTCGCGGTTAGCCGCGATGATGCCACCGAACGCGCTGACCGGGTCGCACTCGTGTGCCTTGCGGTGCGCGTCCGCGATGCTCAGCTCGGACACCGCGATGCCGCACGGGTTGGCGTGCTTGATGATCGCGACGCACGGCAGCTCGTGGTCCCACGCGGCACGCCACGCGGCGTCACCGTCGAGGTAGTTGTTGTACGACATCTCCTTGCCGTGCAACTGCTTCGCCGACGCCAGGCCCACACGGCCGTCGCCCTGCGTGTAGATCGCGGCGCTCTGGTGCGGGTTCTCGCCGTAGCGCAGCACGTTCGACCGGTTCCAGGTCGCACCGACCCAGCCGGGGAAGCCGCTGCCCTCGTCGTCCGGCGCGAGCACGTTGCCCATCCACGAGGCCACAGCGACGTCGTAGGAGGCGGTGTGGCGGAACGCGTCGGCGGCCAGGCGCTGCCGGTCGGCCAGGGTGAAGCCGCCCTCGCGGACGTTCTCCAGCACCCAGTCGTAGCGGGCCGGATCCACGACGACCGCGACGTTGGCGTGGTTCTTCGCCGACGCGCGGACCATCGCGGGGCCGCCGATGTCGATCTGCTCGACGCACTCGTCGGCGTCGGCACCGGACGCGACGGTCTGCGTGAACGGGTACAGGTTCACGACCAGCAGATCGAACGGCGCGATGTCCATCTCGCGCAGCTGCTGGACGTGCGAGTCCTTGCGCAGGTCGGCCAGCAGACCGGCGTGCACGCGCGGGTGCAGCGTCTTCACGCGGCCGTCGAGGCACTCGGGGAACCCGGTGACCTGCTCGACCGGCGTCACCGGGACGCCCGCGTCGGCCAGCACCTTCGCGGTGCCGCCGGTGGACACGATCTCGACTCCGGCCGCGTGCAGGCCGGTGGCCAGTTCCAGCAGGCCGGCCTTGTCGGAGACCCCGATCAGGGCCCGGCGGACCGGTCGCCTCTCGGCAGGAGTGCTCACGGAATGCTCACCTTTCGTCCGTTCACGGTGCAGCCCTCACGGGCGAGCCGGCCGACTGTCTCGACGAGCAGCCGGCGTTCGACGACCTTGATGCGTTCGTGCAGGGTCTCCTCGGTGTCGCCGGCTTCGACGACAACGGCCTCCTGCGCGAGGATCGGCCCCGTGTCGACGCCCGCGTCGACCAGGTGCACCGTCGATCCGGTGACGTGCACGCCATAGGCGAGAGCGTCGCGCACGCCGTGCGCGCCGGGGAAGGCCGGCAGCAGCGCGGGGTGGGTGTTGATCATGCGGCCGCCGAAGCGGGCGAGGAACTGCTCACCGATGATCTTCATGAAGCCGGCGGACACGACCAGGTCGGGTTCGTAGGACGCGACGGTCGCGGTCAGGGCGGCGTCCCAGGCCGTGCGGTCGGCGTGGTCGCGCAGCTTCACGGCGAAGTGGGGCACCCCGGCGCGTTCGGCGCGCTTGAGGCCCTCGATGTTCTCGCGGTCGGCGCCGACCGCGACCACCTCGATCGGGAGGTCCGCGTCCAGCAGGGCCTGCATGAGGGTTCCGGAACCGGAGACGAGTACGACGACGCGCGCCGGTGTGGGAAGCCGAAGTTCGGTGCTCAGCGTCTACTCCTGGTCGTTGCAGCAGCTCAGGAGCAGCCTAGGACGTCACCGTCCCGGCTTGCCGTCCAGGTCCTCCTCGGACTCCATACCGAGCATTTCGTCGAACTCCGCATCAAGGTCCTCCTCGTCTTCGAGGTCCTCGTCAGCGTCGTCTTCGGGTTCGTCTTCCTGTTCGTCCTCAACGTCTTCGGCCTCGTCGACGTCTTCGGGCTCTTCCTCGGCGTACTCGTCCTCGTCGTAGTAGTCGTCGTCCTCGAGGTCCTCCTCGACCTCGAACTCGTCCTCGTCCACCACTTCGAGCTGCTCGAACTGGTCGGTGAGCTCGTCGTCCTCGAACACGACGTCCGGGTCGACGCCCTCCGAGTCCTCGTCGTAGTCCGGCTCCACGAACTCGGCGCCGTCCGCGACCGCGACCTTCCTGCGATTCCCCGCGAGCCAGGCCACCAGCGCGCCGGGCACCAATACCCACAACGCCACGAGCAGCGCGAGCAGGCCTGCGGGCACCGTGACGGGGTCGAACGCGCCGCCCGCCAGCCGTCCACCGGCCGTCGCGGCGAGCACCAGGCTGCCCACGCCCGCCGTGATCGCCGCCACCAGCACCGCGCGCAGCCGCGAAGCCGGCCGGTCGGACACCTTGCGACAGGTCCAGCCGACCAGCACGCCGATCACCGCGCCGCCGGTCAGCACGACGGGACTCCACGCGAAGGCGCTCTCCGGCATGGCCGCCAGCAGCGGCACCGGGGGCACCGGGCCGCCGACGAACCGCGTCGGCGCGACCTCGACCCCGCCCAGCGAGAAACCGGCGCCCACGACGTACGAGAAGCCCGCGATGATCGCGTTCGGCAGATAGCCGAGGCACAGCAGGAACACGCCGAGGCCGACACCGAACGACGGACCGGCCTCCGCGAAGAGCATGCCGGTCGTCGGCCAGGACGCCGCGAGACCGGCCGCCACCGCCAACGCACCCATGCTGACCAGCGCGAACAATGCCATGAAACCGCCGCGCAGACCGTGCAGCGCCACCGGGTCGAGCTTGTCGAACACCACCTCGACCAGGCCGCACCGGCGAGCGACGCCGATCGTGGCCGCGAGACCGGACACCGCCGCACAGCCGAAGAACGCGACGGCCGGTGTGGCGCGCACGACACCCTCGCCCATCACCAGCGCGATCGTGCCGCCGACGACCGCGTGCGATCCGGCGATGCTCAGCACGACGCCGCGGACCTGCAGCGGTTCGTAGAGGCCGAGACGGTCGGCGGCACCCGCGGCGGTGCGGCCGACCAGCAGCATCAGCAACGCCGTGGGCAGCAGCGGCAGCACGCCGAGCTGACCTGAGTCGAAGCGCAACGGCACGTGGTGCGCTGCCAGCCAGGCGGGCGCGGCGGCGCTGAGCACGCCTGACGTGGAGAACTCGGCGTACGTGGCCGTCGCGGAGACCAGCGCGAGGACCGCCGCGACCGCGGCGTATCCGACGACCACCGATCCGACCGCGGAGGCGATGAGCACGCGCGTGCGTTCGGACCGCGAGAACTCCGGTGGGCGCACGGTGTTGACCTCGCGGGTCACATCGCGTTGCAGCACGGGCACTTCTCCACTGTGTCAGGCCGCCTGAGCCATTCGGGGCAGGCACGCCGGGTCATACGACAGGGGTGGCACCGGAGAACCGGCACCACCCCTGAGGTCGAACGGTGTGCGGACCTTACTGCTGCGGTCCGCCGAAGCCGCCGGGCGGCGTGCCCGGCGAGCCGAACTGGCCCGGCTGCGGCATGAAGCTGGTCTGCTGCGGCGGCTGACCCGGCTGCGCGGGCTGCTGCGGCTGCTGACCGAACTGCTGCTGCTGGCCGAACTGCTGCGCGGGCGCCTGCTGCTGCGGAGCCTGCTGGGGCGCACCGTGCTGCGGGTGCTGACCCTGCTGCGGGAACGCGCCGGACTGCGGGTTCCAGCCGCCCGGCTGCCCCTGCTGCTGACCCGCGTACGGGTTCGCGGGCTTCGGCTCGAACTTCACGATGCCCTCGGCGAGCAGGAACGCGAGCACGACCGCGGCCGTCTCGAGCAGCGCGACGATGAGCAGCACGATGTCGAGGCCCTGCACGGACGGCGACTTGATGATGCCCTGCAGCTGGAGCAGCGTCTGGACGCCCGCGAGGACCGCGGCGACCGGGACGAAGCCCTTCGGGATGCTGGGGAGCACCGAGAGGCCGGCGAGCATGCCCGCGGCGAGCAGGTACGTCACGTTGCCGCTGACGTCGTCCGCGAACGCGACGAGGTACGCGACGAGGCCGAGACCCGCCGCGACCAGCGGGAGGATCAGGGCCAGGTTGATGTTGTTGGCGCCGGGGGCCCCGTGGGCCGGCGGCGGAGCCTGGTGCTGTGCCGGACCCGGCGGCTGCTGTTGGGGTGCGCCGTAAGGCACGGACATGTCGAGGTCTCCTCCTCAAACCAGGGTGCGTCGATTGACGCTAGCAGTGCTCTGCACCCGCTACTAAGACGATGGACCGATCATGCCGGTTCCGCCATACGAGCGAGGACCGGACTCCGAAAGTAAGCGGAACCCGGCACTGTGTTTGTTTTCGCTGCTCCACAGCGACGAGCCCGCATCGGCCATTTGGCCGATGCGGGCTCGTGTGCCTGCGCTCAGCGGTCTCCTCAGAGACCCTGCATGATCTCGCGCATCAGGTCGGCCGTCTCGGACGGCGTCTTGCCGACCTTGACGCCGGCGGCCTCGAGGGCCTCCTTCTTCGCCTGCGCGGTGCCCGCCGAGCCCGAGACGATGGCGCCGGCGTGGCCCATCGTCTTGCCCTCGGGGGCGGTGAAGCCCGCGACGTAGCCGACGACCGGCTTGGTCACGTTCTCCTTGATGTACGCCGCGGCACGCTCTTCGGCGTCGCCACCGATCTCACCGATCATCACGATCGCGGTGGTCTCGGGGTCCGCCTCGAACGCCTCGAGGGCGTCGATGTGCGTGGTGCCGATGATCGGGTCGCCACCGATGCCGATCGCGGTGGAGAAACCGAAGTCCCGCAGCTCGTGCATCATCTGGTAGGTCAGCGTGCCCGACTTCGACACCAGGCCGATCTTGCCGCTGCCCGCGATGTTCGCGGGGATGATGCCGGCGTTCGACTTGCCGGGGCTGATGATGCCGGGGCAGTTCGGGCCGATGATGCGGGTCTTGTGGCCCGTCGCGACGGCGTGCGCCCAGAAGTAGGCGGTGTCGTGCACCGGGATGCCCTCGGTGATGACGACGGCCAGCTCGATCTCGGCGTCGATCGCCTCGACCACGGCGGCCTTCGAGAAGGCCGGCGGGACGAAGATCACGGTCACGTTCGCGCCGGTGGCCTCCATGGCCTCCTTGACGGTGCCGAAGACCGGGAGGACGGTGCCGTCGAAGTCGACCTTCTCGCCCGCCTTGCGCGGGTTCACACCACCGACGATGTTCGTGCCGGACGCGAGCATGCGCTTGGTGTGCTTGGTGCCTTCGGCACCGGTCATGCCCTGGACGATGACCTTGCTGTTCTCGTTGAGGAAGATAGCCATCGTTCAGACCCCCGCAGCCGCGAGCTCGGCGGCCTTGGCGGCCGCGTTGTCCATCGTGTCGACAACGGTCACCAGCGGGTGGTTGGCCTCGGCGAGAATCGCGCGGCCCTCCTCCACGTTGTTGCCGTCGAGGCGGACGACGAGCGGCTTGGTGGCCGAGTCGCCGAGGATCTCCAGCGCCTTCACGATGCCGTTGGCGACGGCGTCGCACGCGGTGATGCCACCGAAGACGTTGACGAACACGGAGCGGACGGCCTCGTCGCCGAGGATGACGTCCAGGCCGTTGGCCATGACCTCGGCGGACGCGCCGCCACCGATGTCGAGGAAGTTCGCGGGCTTCACGCCGTACTGCTCACCGGCGTACGCGACGACGTCCAGCGTCGACATCACGAGACCGGCACCGTTGCCGATGATGCCCACCTCGCCGTCGAGCTTGACGTAGTTGAGGCCCTTCTCCTTGGCCTTCGCCTCGAGAGGGTTCTCAGCGGCCTTGTCGACCAGCTCGGCGTGGGCCGGGTGGCGGAAGTCGGCGTTCTCGTCGAGCGTGACCTTGCCGTCGAGCGCGACGATCTTGCCCTGCGGGTCGCGGACCAGCGGGTTGACCTCGACGAGCGTGGCGTCCTCCGAGACGAAGGTCTCCCACAGCTTGACGATCGTGTCGACGACCTGGTCCTTGACCTCGGCCGGGAAGTTCGCCGCGTCGGCGATCTCCGTGGCCTTGGCGACGTCGACGCCCTTGATGGCGTCGATGGCGATCTTCGCGAGGGCCTCGGGCTTGGTCGCGGCGACCTCCTCGATGTCCATGCCGCCCTCGACGCTCGCCATGGCGAGGAAGGTGCGGTTGGCACGGTCGAGCAGGAAGGAGAAGTAGTACTCCTCCGCGATGTCGGAGGCGGGCGTCACCAGAACGCGGTGAACGATGTGCCCCTTGATGTCGAGGCCGAGAATGGCGGTCGCCTTCTCCTCGGTCTCCTCGGGGGTGGAAGCGAGCTTCACACCACCGGCCTTGCCGCGGCCGCCGGTCTTGACCTGGGCCTTGACGACGACGGCCTGGCCGAACTTCGCGGCGATGGCCTTGGCGTCGGCGGGGTTGGTAGCCACATCGCCCGGCAGTACCGGGACGCCGTGGGCGGCGAAGAGGTCCTTCGCCTGGTACTCGTACAGGTCCACTCGGGTCTCCTGCGACGTCGGTGTCGGAACACCGCGCCTGGGTGGTCCTCAAGGGGCCGTGCGAACCCACTTGACGCGGCTGGGGCCAGACACTATCGAGCTGCAGGTACCGCTCGCACGCCACCACTGGTGAGGTCGGTCTCAACAGCGGTGAGGTCGATCACGCATGCGCGCGCGTTATAGGGAAAAGCAGGCACACGAGAACCCCTAAGAGTCTTTTGCGACACGTTTCAGCGGGTCGCGCGAGTCCCCATCAAGCCGGCCGCGATCAGCAGCGCCGCGATCGACGCCAACGCCAGCCACGTGCCGGGCGCCGCCACCGCGCCCTCGACGCGTCCGCCCGTCAGCGGCAGTTCGAGCGCCCGCACGCCGAGCAGCAGCGCGCCGCCAACGAGCGTGGCCGCGCCACGAGCGGGCTTCGACCGGAGCGCGAGCACCAGGGTGATGATCAGCACGATGAGGGAGCTCAGCAAGGCCCAGGAGACCGCCGGGTCGTTGTCCGGGATCAGGGTCGGCGACGTGTACCTGTCGCCACGCAGGGTCGGCAGCGCGAAGGCGCCTGCCGCGAAGAGCCCGGCCAGCAGGACCGCGCCCAGCTCGGTCACCGGAACCTGTTCCTTCTTCTTGCCGTCGTCGGCGTTCTCCCGCTCGATCGCGCCCGCGAGGCCCGCGCAGGCCAGCGCCAGCAGGCCGAGCGGCAGTTCCGCGGTCATCAACCAGAAACCCGCTCCCGGCTGCGCGACGCCCAGCTGACTCGCCGCCAGCACCGGTTCGGTCGCACCCGCGGCGGCGAGCTGCATGGCGAAGTAGCCGCCCACCAGTGCCGGGCGCACCACGGCGGCCGTGGACGGCAGCACCAACAGGAGTCCGAGCCCGCTGAACGCGAGCCCGGCCACCCAGAGCAGGTTCACCGACGCCAGGTCGGGCGCCACACCGCCCGTGGAGAGGACGAGCTGCGGCAGCAACGCGCCGACGAGCATCGCGGCGGCCGCGAGAACGGCGAAGACGCCCGCGGCCAGGTGCATGCGCCGGGCAGAGGGCAACGCCGGGTCACGCGTCTCGTCGCGGTTGCCGCGCAGCAGTCGCAGGGTCCGGCCGTAGAGGGGCGTGACGGGCAGCACGAGAGCGGCGACCAACGCGATCATCGAGCCCACGCTGATGCTCAGACCGGCCGCGACGGTGCCCGCCGCCAGCGGCGGCAGCACGACGGCCAGCAACGCGAGCGTCACGCCGATCGTCCCGCCCTGACGGGTGTCCGGGTCGGGCGAGCTGGCCGCGAGCGCGGTGGCGAGCGGTGCGGCCAGTGCGATCAGCAGGCCGCCGGTCAAGCCGAGCACCGGCAGGTCCCACGGCCCGCGGTCCAGCTGGAACGGGTCCGTCGAGATGAACGGCCTGCCCAGCAACCCGATCGCGGCCCACGCGGCGATGATCACCGGCAGGCCCACCAGCGTCGGGGGCTCCGACTCGTCCGCCGGCATGCCGGCGCGACCGGCCGCGAGCGCGCCGCCCGCGATCACCAGCAGGTGCCCGGCGATCAGCACCCAGACTCCCGCCGACGGGACGACCGCGATGAGGGTCGTCGGCCGGAACAGCTCCGGTCGCGCCACCTCCATCGCGTCGAAGACGATCTGGAGGTCGCTCAGCAACCGGCCGACCGCGAAGACACCGACCGCGGCGATCAGCCCCGCCGCCACGAACGGACGGCCGCGCATCAGCAGCACACCCGCGACCGCCGGCGGCAACAGCGCCAGCAGGGCGAGCAGCGGCCACGACGTGAAGGCGGGTTCCGCGCCGTCGACCACGCCGAGCAGCGGGCCGGCGGCCAATAGAAGGGAGCCTGCCGCGGCGAGTGCCCACGACGTGCGCAGCCTCGCGGCCGCCGGGGTCTGGTTCTCGAGCTCGGTGCGAGTCATCGCGGGCGAACCTAGCAACACCGGTGTCGGGTTCCGCGTCCTACGTGGTCGACGTATCAAGACGAAATTCGTTCGCATGTGGAAAACGTCCGGCGGGTACTCCTAACCCGTGACTTCATCACTTACCGTCGCTCATATGAGCGAGAGCGGCCGGTCGTGGATCGCGCGTCTGACGGACGCGGTCCTCGACCGTGCCGGCTGGGGCGTGCACACGGCCCGTGATGTCGCGGAAGAAGTGAAGGTGGCCCTGCGGGCGATGGCCACGCCCGGCGGGATGCGCGGGGTCGCGATGGAAGCGGCCTGGCTGACGACCCACGCGGTGCTCTACCCGTGGGGCGCGATCGCCGAGCAGTTGCGCCAGGACGGCCAGTACCGGCACTACCGCACGGACGGCCTGCCACCGCGCCAGCGCGGCCTGATGGTTTCGGCGATGGACGCGGCGGGCACCCCGATCGTGTTGGTGCATGGCATCGGGGACAACCGTTCCGCCTTCGCGGTGCTGTCGGGGGCGCTGCGAAGGCGGGGCTTCGGCGTAGTTCACGCCATCAACTACAGCGTGCTGACGGCGTTGACCGGAGACGTCCGCCGTTCGGCGGCGTTGCTCGGCGCGCACATCGAGCGGATCTGTGAGCAGACCGGATCCGATCAGGTGCATGTCGTCGGCCATTCACTTGGCGGGCTCATTGCCAGGTACTACGTACAGCGGCTGCATGGCGACGCACGCGTTCGCACACTCGTGACACTCGGAACCCCGCACAGCGGCACGCTCGCCGCCTATCTGCTGCCGACTCCGCTGACCAAGCAGCTGCGACCGGGCTCCGAGTTGCTGGAGGAGCTCGCCGAACCGTGCCGGCCGTGCCGCACGCGCTTCGTCGTGGTCTGGTCGGAGATGGATCAGATCATCGTGCCTCAGCGCAACGCCCGGCTGGAGCACTCGTCGTTACTCGTCGAAGAGCACCAGATACGTGATTCAGGTCACCTTTCTTTGCCGGTTGACACGAGGACTCTTCACGTAGTTGTGACGGCCATCACCCGATCGGATGACTTGTCAGCTCACCCCATCGCCGCTGGCGGTGAGGCGTGTCGCCCGTCTCAAATCACCGACGGTCACAGTTGACAGTTGAAACCCGCTGGTTGCCGCCCATTGGGAGGACATAACGAACTGGGGTTTGCCCTCCGAGGCTCCCAGCCGTTACCTTCCCCCGGTCCGTTGTCACGGTCTGATCACAGAAGGACACCGAGTCAGAACCCCGAATCCTGACTCACCGGGAATCCCCCGCCCGGCAGTCCACAAGATCAGGCTCCCCGAAGGCGGAAGGGCAAGCTTTGAGTCACCACCGCTCCCCCGGCGGCCATGAACGCAGTGCTGCGCTTGAAGAGGCAGTCGACCGCGCCAACACGCGCACGGTCAGCTCCCACCGGCTCCCCCCGCCACCGTCGGCGCTTCGCGGACGCATCGTCGTCGCCGCCGTCGCAGTAGGCGCGTTCGCAGCAGCAGGCGCAGGTCAGATCGGTCAGGCAGCAACGGACGACAGCAGTGACGTCCAGCTCGCGAACCACGCCGACGGCGCCGCCACGTTCAACGGCGTGGGCGGCGACACCGCTCCCGCCCCGCAGATCCTCGCGGTCTCCAAGACCACGGCGGAGGGTTCCGCCGAGGCCGCCAAGCTCCTGCGCAGCCAGCAGCTCACCACCGAGCGCGAGGCCGTCGAGGCCGAGAAGAAGCGCCCGAAGTTCGTCCGCCCCGCCGCCGGTGACTTCACCTCCGGCTACGGCGGCCGCTGGGGCACCATGCACCTCGGCATCGACATCGCCGGCCCCATCGGCACCCCGATCCTCTCCGCCGCTGACGGCAAGGTGATCGAGGCGGGTCCCGCCTCCGGCTTCGGGCTTTGGGTCCGCGTGGAGCACGCCGATGGCACCGTCACCGTCTACGGCCACGTCGACACGTTCAACGTCCGCGAAGGCCAGGTCGTCAAGGCCGGCGAGCAGATCGCCCGCATGGGCAACCGCGGCTTCTCGACCGGTCCCCACCTGCACTTCGAGGTCTGGAACCCGGGCGGTCAGAAGATCAACCCGCTGACCTGGCTCAACGCTCGCGGCGTGACTGTCTGATCCACCTGGCCTTTGGTCGACCGGTTCGCCGGACTTCGGTTCGCCGGACTTCGGTTCGCGGGTCTTCCGGGCCTCCGGTTCGGGATTGATTGAACTACGGCTCAGTAGCTTTCTGACGGGATTTTCGCGGCTGGCCCACCTCGCGGTGTGGGTCAGGGCGTTTGAGAAGCCCCAGAGGGCTCAGGGGGCTCATGCGGCCCAGGAGCCTCTGGCGTCGCTCTAGTTGCGCTCCAGCTGTGCTCCCGTGGGACCTTCCTCGGCGCCTTCGTGCCGGGAGAGCTCCAGCCGGGAGACTTCCGGCCGAGCGACATCCCGCCGAGCGATCTCAGGCCGAGCGATCTCAGGCCGAGCGATCTCAGGCCGAGCGATCTCAGGCCGAGCGATCTCAGGCCGGACGAAATAGTTGGCCGCTACGCGCCAGACCGAGCACATGTGTCTGCGCCAGCGTGGGCCGCACGCCTTGCAGGACCCGCTCTCCGTTGGTTCGTGGTGGCGGAGCAGGGTGCGCCAGGCCTCGACCAGGTTGGTCGTCTCCGGGGATTCCAGCTGGCTGAGGATTGCGAACACACGTTCGTGCAGGGCACCGGCCAGTACGTGATCCATCTTGAGTTCTCCCGCTGGGGTTGTGGCCTCATGCGGTTGATGATGCTCCGGGGGTCTGACAATTTTTGGACGCGGCAGGGATGACCTGCGTCGATCTTCCGGCTCACTGGTGCGTCTGGGCCTGTTCCAGGGCTGCGCCGGGCAGAAGCCGGGGCTGTGCCGAAGAAAGCCGGGCCCTTGCCTGTGCCTGTGCCGGGCCCCTGCCGGCAGAGGCAGTCCAGAGAAGACAGTGCTTAAAAGACAGTGCGGCCGGACCGCTCTCCCGTTCGGTCCGGCCGCACTTCGCCGCGAAGATAGGCCCCCGCCGTCCCTTCGCTCCCCTTCGTCTGCAGGCTGCTCGTGTGCCTTGGACCGCCCCGAACGTTCCCTGGCTGTGCTGCTTGCGACACCCACATAGACGCACGTTCCGGCGGTCCGTTGCGCTGGTTTTCAGGAATTTTGGGGGATTTCTTCGGGGGTGGGGAAAGTGCTGGTCACGGGGGTGGGGGTGGTCCGGTTTGGGTGGGGATGTGGCTTGTGTCGTGCACCCGGATGGTGGGTCGGTGGCGTTCCGTAAGTCGTGGGGCCGCCTTCGGCGTGCGCGTCGGTTTTGTGGGTCGTCCCCCGGTTGCGTTGGCGGGTGCCTGTTGTGTTGTCCGTAGGTGGTCACCGTGCGAGGGGATGCGGCGGCTGATTCCTGGGGCTCCGCCCCAGACCCCGCCAATCTGATCCAAAACCGGGGCCTACGCCATACGCGGGTTGATGGCACGCCTGGTGCGTTGGGCGGAGGCGCGTTGCGTAGAGGGGCGCGTTGGTGGGGTGGTTTCGTCACGAGCCGCACCAAGAGCGGGCCACACATGAGTAGGGGTGTCAACTCGACGAAAAGCGTGTCGAGTTGACACCCCTACTCATGCGCAGCGAGAGCTGTGGCACGACTCGTGACGAAACCACCCCACCCTTAGCGCACGGTAAAGACGGCTCGCCTTCGGCATCGCGACGATCATTGGCTTGCCGTGAGCGCGCCCTCTGTGTCGTGTGGTGGGGGTGGCTCGTCAGAGTTTTGTCATTGGGACGCTGCCGATCAGCATCAGGCGGACTGTGCCTGAGCCGCCGAAGTCGATCGTCGCGGTGGCTCGCAGGCCCTCGCCGTCCACTGCCATCACTCGGCCCAGGCCGTACTTGTCGTGGGTTACTCGGTCGCCCACTTCCAGCTTCATCGCTGGGCCGTCCTTCCAGCCTGCTTTGCCTGGGGCTGGGCGGGAGAGGCCTCGGGAGGCTATGCCGCCTGAGGCTGAGCGGCCCCACGTCGTGGCGGCTGCCGGGCCTGAGCGTGAGGGTTCTACTCGGCGCCAGTCCAGTAGGTCCTGCGGGATCTCGCTCAGGAAGCGGGAGGCCGGGTTTGCCGACGGCTGGCCCCAGGCTGATCTCACCAGGGCCCTGGAGAGGTAGAGGCGGCGTTGGGCTCGGGTGATTCCCACGTAGGCGAGGCGGCGTTCTTCTGCCAGTTCGGCTGGGTCGCCCAGTGCTCGCATGTGTGGGAAGACGCCGTCTTCCCAGCCCGTGCTGAAGACGACCGGGTATTCGAGGCCCTTGGCCGTGTGGATGGTCATGAGGGTGACCACGCCGTCCGAGTCGGCGTCCGGGATCGAGTCGGCGTCCGCTACCAGGGAGACGCGTTCCAGGAAGGCCGGGAGCGAAGGGATCGGTTCCGCGCCTTCGGGGAGCTCCAGTTCGGTGAACTCCCGGGCTACGGTGACCAGCTCGTTGAGGTTCTCGATCCTCGTGTGGTCCTGGGGGTCCTCGCTGGCTTCCAGTTCGGTTCGGTAGCCGGTCTTGTCGAGCACCGCTTCGAGGATGTCGGCCACGTCGTCTTCGCGCGCGACCATCTCGCCCAGTTGGTCCATCATCTCGACGAAGCCGGCGATGGCGTTGCGGGAGCGCGGGTTCAGCATCGGGACTCGGTCGTCCACGGCTTCGCGGAGGGCCGCGGCGAAGCTGATTCGTTCGCGTTCCGCGTAGGCCGAGACGCAGGCTTCCGCTCGTTCGCCGATGCCCCGTTTCGGGACGTTCAGGATTCGGCGCAGTGAGACCGTGTCTTCCGGGTTGGCCAGGGTTCGCAGGTAGGCGAGGGCGTCGCGGACCTCCCTGCGCTCGTAGAAGCGGACGCCGCCGACGACCCGGTAGGGGAGGCCGAGGCGGATGAAGATCTCCTCGAAGACTCGCGACTGGTTGTTGGTGCGGTAGAAGACGGCGATCTCGGAGTTGTTGACCTCGCCGCCGTCGACCAGGCGGTCGATCTCGTTGGCCACGAAGGCCGCTTCGTCGTGTTCGTTGTCCGCCACGTAGCCGACGATCTTCTCGCCCTCGCCGAGGTCGGACCAGAGCGACTTGTCGCGGCGGTTCGGGTTGCGGGAGATCACCGCGTTGGCGGCCGTGAGGATGTTCTGGGTGGAGCGGTAGTTCTGCTCCAGCAGGATCGTGGTGGCGTCCGGGTAGTCGCGCTCGAACTCCACGATGTTGCGGATCGTGGCGCCGCGGAAGGCGTAGATGGACTGGTCCGCGTCGCCCACCACGCAGAGCTCCGCCGGTGGGATCTCGCCGCCCGCCTTGCCGACGAGCTCGCGCACCAGGGTGTACTGCGCGTGGTTCGTGTCCTGGTACTCGTCGACCAGGACGTGACGGAAGCGGCGGCGGTAGTGCTCCGCCACGTCCGGGAAGCGCTGGAGGAGCTCTACCGTCCTCATGATGAGGTCGTCGAAGTCGAGCGAGTTCGACTCGGCCAGGCGGCGCTGGTAGACGGTGTAGACCTCGGCCACCCGGCGTTCCAGGTCGTTCGTGGCCTGGGCGGTGGCGGTCTCGGGGTCGATGAGCTCGTTCTTGAGGTTCGAGATGTGCACGGCGAGGGTGCGGGCCGCGTACTTCTTCGGGTCCAGGTCGAGGTCCCTGGCGACGAGCGTGACGAGGCGGCGCGTGTCGTCGCTGTCGTAGATCGAGAAGTTCGACGACATGCCGAGGGTCTTCGCGTCGCGGCGCATCACGCGCACGCACATCGAGTGGAACGTCGACACCCACATCGAACGGGCGCGCGCGCCCACCATGTCGGCGACGCGTTCCTTCATCTCGGCGGCGGCCTTGTTCGTGAACGTGATGGCCATGATCTGGCCGGGATGCACGTCACGTTCCGCGAGCAGGTACGCGATCCGCCTGGTGAGGACGCGCGTCTTGCCGGAGCCGGCGCCCGCCACCACGAGCAGCGGTGAACCGGCGTGCTCGACGGCACGGCGCTGCGCGGGGTTCAGGTCGTCGAGCAGGTGGCCCGCGCGGGAAACGGGGGGACTTGAGGGCAAGTCGAACAAGGCGCTCATCGTCCATCCACGGTACCGGGCGGCACCGACAAATCCGGTACCGCCCGACCATGTGTTCGATGAGCAGGAGCTATCAGGTGCTGGTGTCGATCCTGAACCACTGCTGGGCGTGCACGGCCGCGTGGCCGTCCGCCTCGGCGTAGACGTCGATCGAGTCCTGCGTCCAGATGGCCTCGGCCTTGGTCTCGACCGTGAGCTTCGGCCAGGCCTCCTCGTGCACGATCAGGTGATCCTGCGTGCACTTGATGCCTTCGGCGCCGATGCCCTCGTTGACGTCCCAGCACCGCCAGCCGTCACCCTCGTAGCCGGTGACGCCGAGCCGGTCGGTCGGGAGCGAGATGAAGACGGACAGGCCCCGAACGTCGCGACCCACGACGTTCGTGATGTCCACGTCGAACTTCTGCCGTGGGATGAATCCGCCCCTGGTGGTCCAGAAGTCCTCGACGCCGAACCAGCCGGAGACCCTCGTGATCTTGACGGTGGCGAAGCCGGTCTCCGCCGACGCTGCCGGAGCGAGGGTGAGGGACAGCGCCGCCACGGCCGCCATCCCGAGCGCGTTCTTCACATGAACCCCAGGTCTGAGTGCTGGCACGGGCATGACTGTATGTCCACATTTCGATCGGGGGGCTAGGGCAGAAGCAGGAATCTTCGAACGGTGGGTTCCCACCTGGTGAGCCCTCCAACCGCGCGGACTTGGCGGGCGCGGGAGGTTCTGTGCAACACTGAATCCATGCGCGCGACGTCTTTCGAGTTTTTCTACGGGACCCGGACTCCGGCTCCCGTGGTCGTCTAGCGCTGAAAAGCCACCACGAAGCCCCGGAGTCCTCGGACACCGGGGCTTCGTCGCTTCCGGGCCAGGACTCGAAGAGTCGAGAGGTCACCACGATGGACACCACCACCGAACCCGACATCAACGCGCTGCGCGAGGAGATCGACCACCTCGACGCGGAGATCCTTCGCCTCGTGCAACGGCGCGTCGAGGTATCCAAGATCATCGGTGCGGCCCGCATGGCGGCCGGCGGCACGAAGATCGTGCACAACCGCGAGATCGACGTCCTCAACCGGTACCGGCCGCTCGGTACCGAGGGCAAGGACCTCGCGATGATCCTGCTCAAGATGGGCCGCGGCCCGCTCGGCAGGTAGCAGGACCCCACGGGCCCGGCGTCACAGCACGCCGGGCCAAAAAGGCTTCAGGGCGGCGCACACGCGCTCGAAGTCCGCGTCCGCGAGCTGGGAGTCGTCCGGCACGTAGGCCAGCGGATCCTCGAGCAACGGCTCCGGCAACCGCAGCAGGCCCTCCACCAGCGCGTGCAGGCACAGCGCCGAGTATCCGCGCAGGTAGCCGCCCTCCTGGGTGAGCACGACCCGCGGTCCGAACGACGCCACCCGCCGTCCGATCTCGCGGTACCCGTCCGCCGTGAGGTTGTGGCGCCCGTTGGGATCGAACGCCGACCCGTCGAACCCGGACGCGCAGACCAGCAAGTCCGGTTCGAAGTCGCGCAGCAGTGGAAAGGCGATCTCGTCGAGCGCGCGCAGGTACGTCGTGTCGCCCGCACCGAGTGACAGTTCGATGTTCACGTTCCTGCCGTTGGCGCCCACTTCTGATGGTGCGCCCGTCTGCGGATGGTTCGTGCCCCACGACCCGTGCCGCATGTGCACCGAGATCGTCAGCACGTCCGTCCGGTCGTAGAACACCTCCTGCGTGCCGTTGCCGTGGTGCACGTCCCAGTCCAGGACGGCGACGCGCATCCCCTGGCGCCGTGCGGTCTCCGCCACCAGCGCCGCGTTGTTCACAAAGCAGTAGCCGTCCGCCATGTCCGGCTGCGCGTGGTGTCCCGGCGGCCGCACCAGCGCATACGCAACAGGAGCACCGGACTCCAGCGCCGCCAACGCGGTACCCGCGGCCGCGGACGCCGCACGCCACGTCTCCGGCCCCACGATCGTGTTCACTTCCAGCGCCACACGCTCCGATACGCGCAACGAGTCCAAGTACCCAGCCGTGTGCACGCGCAGAAGCTCGTCAACGGACGCGTGGCGCCCCTCGTGCCACTTCAAATGCGGCGCCACCGGGCCGTGCGTCAGCGCGTGCCGGAACGTGCGCAGCCGTGCCGCGGTCTCCGGGTGCGGCTCGGCGACGTCCAGCCACGGCCAGGAACCCGGCAGCTCCCACAGGCCCTCACCGGCGTCGTGCTCGAGGCAGTCGTCGTGCCAGAACATGTCCACCCGAATCGGATATCAGGGCGATCACGGATGGTCCACCGAAAAGTTCTGGGGGCACACTGGACACATGGGCCTCATCGCCGCACTGATCGCCATCGCCGGCCTGCTCGCCGCCTTGGCGCACGACGCTTACCTGGGCTTGCTCGGTTCGGCCGCGAACAAGAAGGGCCTCGCCGGAGCACCTGTCTCGCAGTTCGTCCGCAGCCGTTGGAAGACCGCGATCCTGACGACCGCCGGCGCGGTCATCGGCCTGCTGATCACCAACGGCGAATCACTGGGCGCCGACGTGATCGGCGCGCTGATCGCGGGCGGCAGCGGTCTGGTCGCGCTCAACGGCGTCCAGAACACGCGCAAGCAGCTGAACAGCGGTCAAGCGCAACTCCCACCGAGGTAAGAACTTCACACAAAAGAGTGTCACTCGTCCTGAACACCCCCTTTTGGTTGGTTCGGTACCTCCAGACGGCCCTACCCTGATTGCGTCGCAGAGGGGTGTCGGGATGGACGAACTGCCGGGCAAACATCGTCTCGACGACGAGGTCGCGCTGCCACCGGAGGCGCAGCCGCGGCCCGTCGTCCGGGGCGACCGCATCCCGCTGCCCCGCCGCCGTCAGATCGACCCGCTCCAGGACACCGACGGGCTGCGGAAGTTCAACATCGGGCTGGTGCCCGCCTCGGTCACACCGCCGCGCACCTGGAAGCGCGCGGCCTGGTTCGCCGTCGTCTCGTCGGTGCTCGTGCTGGTCGGCCTGAGCGTCGCCGCGGCCAAGCTGGTCGGCGGTGGCGGCGCGACCGAGTCGGTCGGGCTGCCCGGTTATCCGTCGGACGTGCCGCTCATCTCCCAGCTGCCCACCGGGGGCACGACCCCGTCCGCCACGGGCACCGCGCCGTCTGCCGCGAACACCGGGCGGGGCGCCCCCGTGCCGGGCACGGGCTCCAGCGCGCCCGCCACGAGCGGCCAGGCCTCCGCCGTCCCGAACCCCAAGCCCTCCGGGACGGCCCCGCCGGTCATCACGACCGTGCCGGTCACCCAGGCCCCCGTCGTCGACGGCGGCAAGATCGCCGAGCAGACCGAGCACTTCTACCGCGCGATGGCGACGAACGCGGACACGGCGCTCGCCATGACCACGGACACCGTGCGCTCGAACGCCGACGCGTTGCTGGAGGGCAGGCTCGCCGACATCTCTCTGATCGAGGTGAAGGAGATCGCGGTCGACCCGAGCAAGGGCCTCACCGTCAGCCTGCTCCAGGTGACGAAGAAGGACGGCTCGGTCAGCACCGAGAAGCGCGAGCTCAGCTTCACGCTCGGCGACCTGCCGCTGATCAACAGTGAACGGTTGAAGGTCGGCGGCTGAAGTGGCTAAAGGTCACGGCCGGAGCTACCGAACGTAGTAAGTAGCACCTTCGAGCGAATCCTGAGCGCCGCTGGCCGCCACGAACGAGTGAAGTCCATCAAGAAACTGGCGTCTTCACGCGAGGCCACGGTACGTCTTCAGGTGAACACGGACAGTACGGAGGACCAGAGCAGTGCAGCGTCCCGCGGCGACGACCGGACGGCGGCACACCCGCGCCGGCTCGATCAGCGTGGCTGAGCTGATCAAGCAGCAGCCGACCCCGATGCGCATCCTGTCGAACGAGGAAGCCGCCACCGACGCTCTCGTCACCTCCCTGCTCGGTCCGACCGAGAACATGACCGCGACGACGACCGTGATCCCGGTCGTGCCCGGTCGCCGCCGTCGCACGAAGTCGAGCAGGCTCGCCAGGGCCGCCGGCCTGCTGACCGGCGCGATCGTGCTGGTCTCCTCGATCGCGGGCGCGGCGATCCTCGCCAACAAGCGTCCCGCCAACAGTGGTGTCCCGGTCACCGAACGGCCCGTCGCGCTGTCCGGGTCGAGCGCGTTGCGGCCGGACGTGCTGTCGGCGCAGCTGCCGAACGAGCGCACACCGGTGGCGACCACCGCCGTCCCGATGCCGCAGCCGTCCGCGTTGCTGCTGCAGACGGGCGAACCCGAACTGTCCACGCCCGAGGTCTCGGTCGGCCCTCAGCCGCAGGTGGACGTGGTGAAGCGGTTCTACGAGCTGCTCACGACCAAGCCTGGCTCGGCCGCCAAGCTGCTCTCGCCCGAGCTCGTCGGCGCGAACCCCGCGGAGTTCGTCCGGTCCTGGGGCACCGTCAAGACGGTGAACGTCGACCAGACGTCGGTACGACCGGACGGATCGGTGCTCGCGGTCGTCTCGATGCAGGAGACCGACGGCAGCTGGCTGCGCATCGAGCAGCTCTTCTGGCTGACCAGCACGAGCCAGCCGCGCATCGTCGGCACCGAGGTCCTTTCGGCGCAGCGGAGCTAGGCCGCGAAGTTAGGCCGCACCCAACTGGCTCGCCGTTCGCAGTCGAACGGTGACCGCTCGTCGCGAAAACCTAGGTTTGATCGTGAAAATTCCCCCATAGGGGTTACATCTCCGGTCACGATTCGGTATCCATATCCCCGCCAGTACGCATACGCGAACTTGGAAGGGTGAACGAGCGGTGTCGATTGAGGACCATCGTCGGCGGTTGAACGGGTCGGCTGAGTCGACCGGGCAGCTGTCCGTCGCCGAGCTGATCGCCCGCCGCGAGGCGGAAACCGTGGAGATCCCGGTGATCACCGACGACATCACCCCCGAGTCGTTCGAGCAGTTCGAGCAGACCGTCAAGTTCAAGCCGGTCAAGGCTCCTGGCAGCAAGAAGAAGCAGCCCATGAAGGAGCTGCACATCACCGAGCTGCTGCGCCGTGAAGGCCTCGCCGACGACACCCACCGCGGCGGCTTCACCGTCGGCAAGCTGGCCGCGGCGGCCAGCGGTGGCGTGATCATCTGTGGTTCGGTGGCGTTCGCCGCCTCCTCGTGGCTCTCTTCGCCGGACGAGCGCCCGCTCGCCGAGGTGCGGTTCGACGAGCGTGGCCAGGCCCGTGGCGCGAGCTCCGGCACCGAAGGCGTCGTGAAGCTGCCGTCGAACAAGACGCAGCAGTCCGACGCCACCGAGACCCAGCAGGCCGACCCGACGACCACGAGCCCGACCAGGCGCGTCGAGCCGAAGATCCAGACTCAGCAGCCGACGCAGCAGACCCAGCAGCCGACGCAGCAGCCCACCTCCGAGACCTCGACGCCGGCCCCGCCGCCGTCGTCCTCCACGGAGACCAGCCAGCCGAGCACGCCGCCGTCGAGTGAGACGCCTCCGCCGCCGAGTTCCTCCACGGCCACCCCGCCGCTCAGCAGCACGCCGCCCACCTCCCAGAACCCGGTGCCGCCGCCGGCCAACCCGGTCGACGTGAGCGTGGACCTCGGCATCCTCGACCCGGTGCTGAACACCGTGGGCGACACCGTCGGCGGATTCGACTTCTTCGCCCCGGTGAACTGACGTACGACACGTAGCTTCAGCGGCCGCCCTCGACAGGTACCCTGTGCGGGCATTCCGGACGACCCGCTGACTACCGCACGAGGAGCACGAGCGTGGGATCTGCTGCCGCAGCCGCAGTCACACCTTCGCGCACCCCTGAGGTGAGCCCGTGACGACGTCCGGCACCTCGGACGGCCGTCTGATCGCCGACCGCTACCGCTTCCTCGATCGCATCGGCTCCGGCGCGATGGGCATCGTCTGGCGCGCCCACGACGAACGCCTCGGCCGCGAGGTCGCGATCAAGCAGCTGCTGCTGGCGCCCGGCCTCGACGAGACCGAGCAGGACGAGGCCATCCAGCGCGCCATGCGCGAGGGCCGCATCGCCGCCAAGCTGCACCACCCGAACGCCATCGCCGTGTACGACGTCGTCGAGGAAGACGGCGTCCCGTGCCTGGTCATGGAGTACCTGCCGTCCTACAGCCTCGCGGACGCGCTGGCCGAGGGCGGGCCGATGGACCCGATCGAGGTCGCCAGCATCGGCTCCCAGTGCGCGGCGGCGCTGGCCGCGGCCCACGCGGCGGGGATCGTGCACCGCGACGTGAAGCCCGGCAACGTGCTGATCGCCGAGAACGGTGTCGTCAAGATCACCGACTTCGGCATCTCGCGCGCCTCCGACGACATCACGGTCACCAAGACCGGCCTGATCGCCGGCACGCCCGCGTACCTCGCGCCGGAGATCGCGCGAGGCCAGGACCCGACGCCGGCCTCCGACGTCTACTCGCTCGGCTCGACGCTGTTCGCCGCGATGGAGGGCGAACCGCCCTACGGAGTGAGCGAGAACACTCTCGGTGTTCTGCACGCCGTCGCGGCCGGGCGGATCAACCCGCCGACCGTCGACCACCCGCTCGCCGACACGCTGTTGTACCTGCTGAACTTCGAGCCGGACGACAGGCCGACCATGGCCCAGGCGCGCGAGGTGCTCAACGCCGTCGCGCACGGCCGTTCGCCGTCGTTCAGCGGCCTGGCGGTGACCGCCGGACCCGATCCGACGACGATCGTCGAGCCCGACCGGACCCGTGTGGTCCGGCCGGTGGCCCGGACCGCGCCACCGCGCACCGCGCCGCCGATGGCACCCGCCAGGGGGCAGGACAACCGGCCGCTGGTGATCGCCGCGGTGGTGCTGGCGTTGTTGCTGGTCATCGGTGGTTTGATGGTCGCGCTCGGGGTCTTCAACAAGGAACCGCAGAACCCGTCCGCGCCGCCGGCGAGTTCGTCACAGACGGTAGAACCGACGAGTTCGTTGCCTGAGGTGACGACAACCACGCCCGAGGCAACGACGACGCGCGAAACGACGTCTACAACGACGACGACTACAACTACGACCACCACGACAACCACGACGAAGTCGTCGCCACCCCCACCGTCCTCCTCGTCAACCACGACGACTACGACGACTACGACGACGACCACGGCGCCCCCAGCGGGCTAAGCATCATTACGCCGTTGAAATCTCGTAAGGTGGGTACCCGCACCGATGGGTGATCTGAACCCGAAGGTGTGATCAGCCGTTGAACAGAGAGCAAGTGACCGCACAGCGGGGAGCAACTGTGACCGACGATGGCCGATTGGTCGCTGGTCGCTACCGATTGAGCCAGCGGATCGGCAGCGGCGCCATGGGCGTCGTTTGGACGGCACACGACGAACGCCTGCACCGCACAGTCGCGGTCAAGCAACTCCTCCTGCAGCCTGGACTAGCCGAAGCTGACACGGACGAGGCCAAGAGACGTGCCATGCGCGAGGGCCGTATCGCCGCGCGCCTGCAACACCCCCACGCCGTCGCCGTCTACGACGTAGCGGAGGACGACAGCCAGCCGTGGCTGATCATGGAGTACCTGCCGTCGAAGAGCCTGTCCGCAGTGCTCTCCGAACGCGGCACGCTCCCGCCGCGTGACGTGGCGTCGATCGGCATGCAGGTCGCGTCCGCACTGGCCGCCGCGCACAACGCCGGCATCGTGCACCGCGACATCAAGCCCGGCAACGTGCTGCTCGGCGACGACGGCACGGTCAAGATCACCGACTTCGGCATCTCCCGCGCGACCGGTGACGTCACCGTCACCGCGACGGGCATGCTCGCGGGCACCCCCGCCTACCTCGCGCCCGAGGTGGCCAAGGGCTACGACCCCGGCTCGCCGTCCGACGTGTTCTCGCTGGGCTCCACGCTGTACGCCGCGATCGAGGGCGAACCGCCGTTCGGGCTGAGCGAGAACACCATCGCGCTGCTGCACAAGGTCGCGTCCGGCAAGGTCAACCCGCCGCGCAACGCCGGGCCGCTGACCGCGCTGCTGATGCGCCTGCTGCGGGCCGAGCCGGAAGACCGCCCGACCATGGCCGAGGCCCGCGACGCGCTCGCCGCGGTCGCGAACGGCCAGGCCGCACCGGCCTTCACCCCCGCCGTGGTCGCGCCGACCCACCCGCCGTCGTGGCGCGGTGTGCCGGTGCAGCAGCCGCAGCAGCAGGCCGCCACTCGCGCCCTGACGCCGCCGCACGGGCAACAGCAGGCCCCGCCGCCCAACGCGACGCGGGTCGACATGCAGCACACGCCGCCACCGCGCGCCGTGTCCCACCAGCAGCCCCAGTCGAACCACCGCCCGGCCGCCGCACCGCAGTACTCGCAGCGCCCGAGGCCGGCCGCGCAATCGTCGTCGTCGTCGAAGAGCAAGAAGTCGACGATCTACACCGCACTCGCCATCGTCGCGGCGGCGGTCGTGGGCATCATGTTCGCGAGCATGCTGTCGAACGGCGGCGACGGCGACAACGACAACAACGCGGGCGCGAACACCTCGACGCAGCAGACGCAGGGCCCCGGCGAGACGAAGCAGTCGACGCCGCCGAAGTCCTCGGGCAAGGCCGGTCAGTGGACGAGCCAGCCCACTCCCGACGACATGCGGTCCTTCCTGGACGACTACTTCGGCCACGCTCCGGACTCACCGGAAGACGCGTGGAAGATGGGCAACGCGAACTTCCAGGGCGGCTACCCCGGCGGTTACGGCGGTTTCCAGGAGTACTGGTCCGGGTACAAGCAGGCCAAGGTCGTCAGCGCCCAGGAAAAAGAAGGCTTCTACTGGGAAGTCGTCGTCGAGTACACCAAGAAGAACGGCGACAAGACCACGGAGCGACGCGGCATCTCGTTCCAGTGGGCAAGCCCGAACTTCCTGCTGTCGAGTGACAAGTCGCTCGGCTCCTACTGATCGTGACAGCCCTGGTCAGGAGGCCCGTGCGGCCTTCTCCAGGGCTTCCGCGAGAGTGAGTACAGCAGGATTCCACGCGGCATCCTCGCGATAGACCACGTGAATGTGCCGGACGGGTTCGGGATTGCGCACCTTGCGCAGGACAACACCGGGGTGCGCATATCCCAGCCCGAGCCGGGGAATGATCGTGACGCCCAGTCCGGCCGCCACGAATCCCTGCGCGGTCGCGTAGTCGTCGCTTTCCACGGCCACCTGCGGCGAGAATCCGGCGCCCGCGCACGCATTTCGCACGAGGTCCGCGCACGGACCGGCGGCGCCGCAGTCCGCGTCGATCCACGGCTCGTCGGCCAGTTCGCCGAGATCCAGCACGCGCTTGCGGGCCAGGGCGTGGCCTCGCGGGAGCACGGCGTAGAACGGGTCGGCGAGCAGGTGCCGCGCGACCATGCCCTCCGGGGCCGGGGCGTCGGGTTCGAGGACGGTGATCGCCACGTCCGCGCGGCCCGCCGCCAGTTCGACGAAGGGGTCGGTCGGCTCGGTGAGCTTCAGGTCGAGCTCCACGCCTGAGCGCTCGGCCCGGAACGTCGCCACCGCGGGTGGCACGAGCGCCGCTCCGGCCGTGGCGAAGTAGCGGACGCGCAGGGTGCCGGCGCAGCCGTTGCGCAACGCCGTCAGGGCGCTCTCGGCCTCGGCCAGCTGCTCGGCGAGACGGCCGGCGTGCTCGGTGAGCAGGCGCCCGGCCGCGGTGGGGCGCACGCCCCTGCCGACGCGTTCCAGCAGCGGCAGTCCCGCCTGCTTCTCCAGGCCCGCGACCTGCTGCGAGATGGCGGACGGGGTGTAGCCGAGGTTCGTCGCGGCCGCGGTGATGGAACCCGTGCTCACGACGGCCCTGAGCACCTGCATGCGTCGCACGTCCAGCATGCCTCGACCTTACAGCGGTGCTTAAAGGTTCCGCACAACAATTAAATTGTCATTACGTGTCAGCGAGCGCATGGTTGACACGTGAACCAACGCGGAACGTTGATCAGGATGGGCGTGCTCGCCCTGCTGTGGGGATCCAGCTTTCTGTGGATGAAGCTCGCGCTCGGGAGTCTCGCGCCACTGCAGATCTCGCTCGTGCGGACGTTCTTCGGGGCGCTCGTGCTGTTCGTCGTGCTCGCACTGGCGAAGATGAGCCTGCCGCGTGACCGCAGGATCTGGGGGCACATGCTCTTCGTGGCCCTGTTCGGCAGCGCCATCCCGTTCACGCTGTTCGCGTTCGGCGGTCAGACCGTCGACTCGGGTGTCTCCGGGGTGCTCAACTCCACGACGCCGCTGTTCGCGCTGGCCATCGGCCTCGTGCTCGGTTCGGAGAAGATCAGCAACGTGGTCCGCATGCTCGGCCTCGCGCTCGGCTTCGCGGGCGTGCTGGTGATCTTCGCGCCGTGGCAGTCGGCCAACAGCATCGCGAGCTGGGGTGCGGTGCTGTGCCTCATCGGCGCCGCGAGCTACGCCATCGGCTACTCCTACGCGGGCCGGTACCTGGTCAACACGGGCGCCACCTCGACGCAGCTCGCCGCCATGCAGCTGACCACCGCGATGGGGATGCTGATCCTGGCGACGCCGTTCGGCGGCCTGGAGCCGCTGCACCTGCACTGGGTCGGCATCGTCGCCGTGATGATCCTCGGCGTCTTCGGCACCGGCGTCGCGTTCATCCTCAACTACCGCGTCATCGCCGACGAGGGCGCCACGACGGCAACTACCGTCGGTTACCTTCTGCCCGTGGTCTCGGTACTCCTTGGAGCGATCTTCCTCGGAGAGCAACTCAACGCAAGGGTCGTCGTCGGCATGCTGGTGGTGCTGCTGGGCGTCGCGTTGACCCGGAGGAAGCCCGTCGCGGCAGGTCAGACCGTCTCACCAAACGAGACACGCGACCTGGTCAAACGCTGAGGGGTGAGACGCACGTCTCCCCCAATAGGATGGTTCCGAGACGAATCGCGTCCTTAACGGGCTGCTTGGCCGTCTCCTCTTTGTGAGCGGACATGGAGACCAGCCTGGGAAGGACATCGACATGAACAACGAGAACCTGAAGGTCACCACCCGGACGACTTTTCAGCTCTTGGCCCCCGGAGCCGCGCCGGCGCCGGTCGAGGCCGAACTCGTGTACGACCCGGAGGACCCCTACGCGGTCGCGGTCATCTTCTTCACGGGCTCCGGCCGCGTCGAGTGGATGTTCGCCCGCGACCTGCTGGCCGACGGCCTGCTGACGCCGTCCGGTGAGGGCGACATCCTCGTCCGGCCCGCTTCTGACGACCCGGAGCGCGTCCTGGTCGAGCTGAACGCGCCGACCGGGTTCGCCATCCTCAGCGCCGTCGCCGAGGACGTGGCGGAGTTCCTGGACAGCTCCTACGACGTCGTGCAGCCGGGCGAGGAGGACCTGTGGATCGACTTCGACCGTGAGCTGCAGAAGCTGGTCTCGACGATCGACTAGTCCCCTGGTGAAGTTCCGGGGTGGTTCTACGGGCGCGGGACGAGGTGCCGGCACGCGGGGCAGCGTGGCCGACCAGCTCGTCACCGGAGACCACCGGGAACGGCGCTGTGCGACGTCGTGGGCAGCGGCGAACGCACGTCTCGACAGGTCGAGCGGTCACAGAGGCAGACAGTCCCCACCGGTGACTTCGGCTCGGCACGACGCACTTCACCGATCGCCGACGGGCGGACCGGATCAGTCGATGCTCGTCTGCGCGATTGATTAGTCTCAGGGTGTGACAACCATCGGGGGCCGCTACACGCTGCTGGAGCGCATCGGCAGCGGGGCGATGGGGGTGGTCTGGCGGGCACGGGACGAGGTGCTGGCCCGGGAGGTCGCCGTCAAGGAGCTCGTCACCGGCGATCACCAGCGGGCGATGCGGGAGGCACGCAACGCCGCGCGGCTGCACCACCAGCACGCGATCGCCGTGTTCGACGTCGTGGGCAGCGACGACGAAGAGCCGTGGATCGTCATGGAGTACCTGCCGTCGCACAGTCTCTCGGCGCTGATCGCCGAGCGCGGGCCGCTCAAGCCGGCCCAGGCCGCGAGCATCGGCGGCAAGGTCGCCTCGGCACTGGCCGCGGCGCACGCCGCCGGACTGGTCCACCGCGACGTCAAGCCCGGCAACGTCCTGATCGGCCACGACGGCACGGTCAAGATCACCGACTTCGGCATCTCCAAGGCCACCGGCGACGGCACGATGACCGACACCGGCATGATCTCGGGCACCCCCGCCTACCTCGCACCCGAGGTGGCGCGCGGCGAGCAGCCCGGCGAGGCGTCCGACGTGTTCTCGCTCGGCGCCACGATCTACACGGCCATCGAGGGCGAGTCGGTCTTCGGGCCCAGCGACAACAGCTTCGGTCTCCTCTACCGCGCCGCCAGCGGCCAGCTCCGCGATCCCAAGAACGCGGGCGAGCTCACCCCGTTGCTCCTGCGGTTGCTCTCGCAGGACCCGGAGGAGCGGCCGAGCATGCAGGAGGCCGCCGAACTGCTGGCCTCCGAGCCGCAACCCTCGCAGCCGCTGCAGATCCCGCAGCCGCAACCCAGGCTCAAAGCGCCGAACCGCCGCATCCTGGTGATCCTCGCGGTCATCGCGGTGCTGGCGATCGGTGGCGGCGCGGCCGCCGCGTACTGGGGCGGCACCGGCAACGGCGTCACCCCGGTCAACCAGGCGGACTTCACCCAGCAGCAGCCGGTCTACTTCTCCGCGGACCAGGCGAACGGCTTCGTGCAGGACCACTACCGCCTGCTGCCGGCGAACGCGGAAACGGCGTGGCGGAACCTCTACGGCCAGGCCGCCGAACCGCAGGCGGACTACCTGAATCGCTGGAGCACCTACTCGAGCGTCACCATCGCGGGACCGGGGACGGTGCGGTCGGAGGGCCGGAACTGGGTGGTCAACATCGGCCTCGCGACGACCAGGAACGGGGTCACCGAGAACGGTGTCTACGACATCGAGGTCGCCGCGGTCGACAACCAGATGAAGATCGTCAGCACCAAGCGGGTCAGCTGAGCAGCCAGAAGCTGCCGCCACCCACGACCACGCCCATCACCGACCCGGCCAGCACCTGCGCCGTCGTGTGATCGCCCAGCTCGACGCGGGACCACGCCACCAGGGCGGCCGGCAACGCGAGAAGCAGCCACCACGGCCCGTAGACGATCGCCAGCGTCACCACCGCGGCCCACGCCACGGCGGCGTGCAGCGAGATCTTCCACTTCATGCCGAACGTGATCGCCATGCTGACGACCAGCGAGGCGAACATGCTGCCCGCCAGCGCCAGCATGTTCCGGGGCGCGTCGCCCAGGACCATGATCACCGTGCCGGCCGCCAGCGACGCTCCGGCCGTGACCAGCGGAACAAGCCTTCCCTCGCGGTTCGTGACGTGGTGGCCGTCCCACTTGCCCTTGCGGGCGCCACGCACGATGACCGCCATCGGGATGACGGACGCCGTCACGGCGACCACAACCCCCCACAGCAGCGTCATCCAGACGTTCTCCGTCGCGGCGGCAACGCCGAACGGCAGCAAAATCACCCAGACCCACGGCGCCAGCACCTCGGTGGCACCGCGGGCGACCTTTTTGATCAAAGTCCCCTCAGACCAGTCTGCGATCAGTGGCCCAGCGGGAGAGCTCGTACCGGTTGGAGAGCTGGGTCTTCCGCAGGACGCTCGACACGTGCGTCTCCACCGTTTTCACGCTGATGAACAGCTCGGACGCGATCTCCTTGTAAGCGTAACCGCGCGCCAGCAGCCGCAGGACGTCGCGTTCGCGCGGCGTCAGCAGGTCGAGCTCGGGGTCGCTGATCGGCGCGGCACCAGGCCGGTCGGCGAACGCGTCCAGCACGAACCCGGCCAGCCGCGGCGAGAACACCGCGTCGCCCTCCGACACCCGCACGACGGCCCTGACCAGCTCCTGACTGGAGATCGTCTTGGTCACGTAGCCGCGCGCACCGGCGCGGATGACGTTGATGACGTCCTCGGCCGCGTCGGAGACCGACAGGGCGAGGAACGTGACCTCGGGGATCTTGGTGCGGATCTGCCGCAACACCTCGGCGCCGCCGCCGTCGGGCATGTGCACGTCCAGCAGCACGACGTCCGGCTTGTGGTGCGCGATCCCCGCCACCGCCTCGCCGACGCTGCCGGCCTCGCCGACCACGTCCACCTCGTCGGTGATGGTGTCGAGCTCCGCCTTGACCCCGGCACGGAACAACGCGTGGTCGTCCACCAGGAACACCCTGACGCTCATGTCCTGGCCTCCGTCTTCCTCGGCATCTCGAGCTGCACCTCGGTCCCCTCTCCCGGAGCCGTGCGCAGTCGCACCTCCCCGCCGTGCCTCGTCATTCTCCCCCTGATGCTGCCCGCGAGGCCATGCCGGTCGTCCGGGACCGCGTCGGGGTCGAAACCCTTGCCCCGGTCGCGCACGAACACCGTGACCTTCTCCGGCTCGACCTCGGCGTAGACGCTGACCTCGGCCACCCCCGCGTGCTTGGCCGAGTTGACCATCGCCTCCTTCGACGCCTGGACCAGTGCGAACATCCCGTCCTCCAACTCGCAGTCGCCCACCACGACCTGCGAGACGGCGATGGCGAAGTCGTCCTCCACCTCCGCGCACACCTGGGCGATCGCGACGCTCATGGAGTGCGGCTGCTCGCCCACCTCACGGCCGTAGAGCCAGCTGCGCAGCTCGCGTTCCTGGCTGCGGGCCAGGCGCTTGACCTCGCGCGACGACTCGGACTGCTTCTGGATCAGGGCAAGCGTTTGCAGCACGGAGTCGTGCAGGTGGGCGGCGATCTCGGCGCGTTCCTCGGTGCGGATGCGCGCACGGCGTTCCGAGTCGAGGTCGCGGACCAGCCGCATCCACAGCGGCACGGTCAGCACCGCGACGCCGATCAACGTGGCCAGCACGGACAGGATGACGGTCGAGAGGTTCTGGACGGTGTCGTTCACCACGAGGAACGCGGCGACCCCCGCCACGACCAGCGCGCCTCCCGCGACCGTCCGCACGATCCCCGTCTTCCCCTGCGCGAACGCCCCGTCCTTCCAGCGGCGTCGCTGTGCCTCGTCCGCCTCGCGCCACACGACCGCGGCGCCCACGAGTGCCACGGCGATCGGACCGGTGATCCACCCGCTCCAGGTCCCGCCGATCAGGCCGGTGAAGACCGCGACGCCGACACCGAGAGCGGCGAGGCCGACGGCCTGCTGCCACTCCTTGCGGTCCTTGTCGGTCTCCGGCTCCGCGACCGCGGACTGCGGCACGAACATCCAGAGCAACGCGTAGGCGATGATCCCGACCCCGCTGAACGCGGCGAACACGGCGAAGATCGCGCGCACCCAGAAGACAGGTGCGCCGAGATGGTCGGCCAGTCCGCTCGCGACGCCCGCGACCACCCGGCCGGTGCGTCGACGGCGCATCGGCTCAATGCGTGCACTCACCATCCGATCGTCACACGTCCCGGCGGGTTGTTCATCAGGGATGACCCCGGTTCCGTGAATCAGGGCTGGTCCCTGATGTGGTTCCAGGCGTGACAGCGCAACCTTGTCATCGTGAGCGGGACTGAGAAGGCGATGCAGGGCGTGGCGGACACGCTCAGAGAGTTCTGGGCCCACCGTCCGGTGCGGCCCCGTGCAGGACGCAAAGCCGGCGGCGTGGCCACCGGGATCGCCCTGCGCTTCCAGATCGACCCGGTGATCGTCCGGATCGCGTTCGTCGCACTCGCGTTGTCGGGCGGTGTGGGCGTTCCGCTGTACCTCGCGGGCTGGCTGCTGCTGCCCGAGGAGGGCGACGAGGTCTCGCCGCTGGAGTCGTTGATCAACAAGGGCCACAGCTCGATGTCCCAGGCGCAGACGGTGCTGCTGGGCTTCCTGATGTTCCCCGCCCTCGCCTTCACGGTCGGGAACGGCGGGTTCCAGGTCGCGGTGACGCTGGCCGCGGCGGTCGCGTGCGTCTACCTGCTGCAGAAGAACCGTGGGCACCTGCAGCCGGCAACGACGCTCGACGACTCGACGCCCGTGACACCACCGGTGCCGGGGGCACCGGCCTGGGACCCGCTGGGGGCCGCGCCGTTCGCGTGGGACCTGCCCGAACCGACGCCGAAACCGCAGCCGCCGGCCCCCAGGCCGCCTCGTGGACCGCGCATCGGCCTGATGACCCTGGGCGTGGCGACGCTGGTGGTCGCCGGTTCCGCGATCGCCGGGGCCTGGGCACCGTGGTTCACCGTGCCGCACGTCATCGGCCTGGTGCTCGCGGTGCTGGCGGCGGGCCTGCTGGTCGGCTCGTTCACCGGCGGCGGCCGCGGCCTGATCTGGCTGATGATCCCGCTGTCCGTGGTGGGCTTCGGCATGACGGCGATCGACTTCGACGGCAGCCCGTCCAACCTGAGCAGCTACAACGAGAAGCCCAAGTCCGTGTCCGACGTGCGTGACCGGTACGAGACGAGCGTGGGCAGCGTGCAGCTCGATCTCCGCGACCTGCCCGACTCCGGTTCGGTGAAGACCGCGATCGAGGTCGAGCTCGGCGAGGTGAGGGTGCACGTGCCCAAGAACGCGGACGTGACGTACAAGTGCGAGGCGTCGTCCATCGGCGAGCTCGACTGCCTGGGCAAGCGGGCAGAGGGCAGCAGCGTGGACGTCAGCGGCAAGGACCTCGGCGAGAACGGCGAGGGCGGCCTCAAGATCGAGCTCGACGTGCAGGCCAGCGTCGGAGAGGTGAAGGTGCTCCGTGACTGAGCAGGTGATGCGCAGGCGGATCGACCCGGTGACGCTGGTCTTCGGGATCGGCGGCGGGCTGATGGCGGCCTACGTGCTGACCAACGGGTCGTTCTGGTTCGACTTCAGGTGGGCACTGGGAGGGACGGCCATCGTGGTCGGGCTGGTGCTGCTGACGAACTCGTTCAGACGCAAGACCCACGAATGAGAAAGGGCCCCGGTCAGCTGACCGGGGCCTTTCCTTCTTTCGGGTGGCCGCCGGACGGATCCCCCTTTTGCCCGTCTCGGCGGCTCCTACTGTGCTCCCGGTCCGCCGCTACGAGGAGGGAGCGCATGGCCAGAGGCGACGATCCGGAACCGGTGACTTCGCTCGATGGAGGTCTGCCGATGTCCGCCCGCCAGGAGCAGTTCAGCCTGGCGTTCGTGAGGATGATCGCTGCCGCGGCCGGCTGCTCGATCAAGTCGCACGAGACGGACTACGACGGCGTGGACATCACGATCGCCTCATCGACCGAGTACGAGACGTACTACTGCCCGCAGTTCGAACTTCAGCTCAAGTGCACCACCCAGCACGACCGGCTCCGGGACGCGCACTTCTCGTGGAAGATGGAGCGTGATCCGTTCCTGAAGCTGACCCACGGCAAGCGGTACAACGAGGCGTTTCTCGGTGTTCTTGTGATCCCTCGCGACGATGAGCCGCTGGTGCAGCTGAGCGAGGAGGGTCTCCTCTCCTCCAGTCGCATGTACTGGGAACACGCCAGGCTTCTGGGTGACATCAGTGACGGCGCTACCAGCAAGACAGTGCATCTACCGAGAACTAACCTCTTCGATGTAGTGAGCTTGCAGAGCATCATGCAAAGGGTCGGCGAAGGAGGTGTCTGGTGAGCAGCCCATCAGTCGACGACTACCGCGAACTCGCCGACAGCCTTCACCCGTTGGCCGTTCAGCAGTACCTCGCCGCCAACGACTGGCAGCTTGAAACACAGGTTCCCGACGTACGGCAGATCTGGCGCCTGAACGACGAGGCACGGGTCATGCTTCCGCTGGCCACGGACTTCGTCGACTTCGCCCAGCGTTTCCGGGACACTCTGCGCGCTCTGGCCACCGTGTACGACTGGGATCCCGAACGCCTGGCCGAGAAGATCACCGCCACCCGTGCCGATCTGTTCTTCGTCCGCTTCGACCAGGCCATGGTCGACGGCACCCTTCCGTTCAAACAGGCGGAGACGGCACTGGACGGCCTGCTCAAGATGATGAAGGCGGCCGCGACCTCGGCTGACGATCCGACGCATTCCCACCGCGGAAGCCGCTCCAGCACGGTGACCGACTTCCTCGACGAGGACATACGCCTCGGGCACACGAAGCGTGGCAGTTTCGTGTTCACCGTCGTCACGCGGCTTGGAGATCCGCTGCCTGATCACGACGACGGCTCTCATACGACCCCGTTCCCGCGTCGCGTGATGGAAACGCTGGCCACAGGCTTGCACGCGGCCAGAGACCTGTCGCTGAACTGGGACGCTCTTGCCGTCGAACGCGCCGCTGAGCGCGGCCTCAGCGCGAACCTCGTGGAGTCGCTCCAAGACCTGACGGAGTCGGACTCGTTGCGCGAGCTGGACCTGTCCTTCGACTGGGCCGCCAGCGAACCCCGGCCGAAGGTTGCCGCCTCGCGCATCGTGATCAACCGTGACGCCATGGTCGGGCTGTCACGTGTTCGCGAACGCCTGGTTCGGCGTGAAGAGCCGCCGCGTACGGAGACCGTGGTCGGTCAGGTTCGGTCGCTCACCCGAGAAGACTCCGGCGGCGACGACCAGGAAGAGACGACGATCATCTTGAGTGCCGAAGTGCGAGGACGGACGCGGAAGATCCACATCCTTCTGGGCGGCGAGGACTACGACTGGGCGATCTTCGCTCACAGGAACAGGTTGCCGTTCACGGTCACAGGCAACCTGGCCTTCGAGCGAGGAGCCTGGCGCCTGACCGGCCCGGTGACCGTCGACTCCAGCTTCCTGCGGCACCAGCAGCGCTGATGCAGAAAGGGCCCCGGTGACCGGGGCCCTTTCACGTCTCTACTCCCACTCGATGGTGCCCGGCGGCTTGGACGTCACGTCCAGCACCACGCGGTTGACCTCGGCCACCTCGTTGGTGATCCGGGTCGAGATCCGCTCCAGCACCTCGTACGGCAGGCGGGTCCAGTCCGCGGTCATCGCGTCCTCGGAAGACACCGGGCGCAGCACGATCGGGTGGCCGTAGGTGCGGCCGTCGCCCTGCACGCCGACGCTGCGGACGTCCGCGAGCAGCACGACCGGGCACTGCCAGATCTGCCGGTCGAGGCCCGCCAAGGTCAGTTCCTCGCGGGCGATGGCGTCGGCCTGGCGCAGCGTGTCGAGGCGGTCCTGGGTGACCTCGCCGATGATCCGGATGCCGAGGCCGGGGCCGGGGAACGGCTGGCGCTGCACGATCGTCTCGGGCAGGCCGAGCTCGGTGCCAACGCGGCGAACCTCGTCCTTGAACAGCGCGCGCAGCGGTTCGACCAGCTCGAACTGGAGGTCGTCCGGCAGGCCGCCGACGTTGTGGTGCGACTTGATGTTCGCGGTGCCCGCGCCGCCGCCGGACTCGACGACGTCCGGGTAGAGCGTGCCCTGGACGAGGAACTTGTAGTCGCCCTCGGCCTTGAGGTCGCGCTCGGCCTGCTCGAACACGCGGATGAACTCGCGGCCGATGATCTTGCGCTTCTCCTCCGGGTCCGTGACGCCGGCCAGGGCGTTGAGGAACCGCTCGCGCGCGTCGACCGTCACCAGGCGGATGCCCGTGGCGGCCACGTAGTCGCGCTCGACCTGGGCGCGCTCGCCGGAGCGCAGCAGGCCGTGGTCGACGAAGACGCACGTGAGGCGGTCGCCGATGGCGCGCTGGACCAGAGCGGCCGCGACGGCGGAGTCGACGCCGCCGGACAGGCCGCAGATCGCCTTGCCGTCACCGATCTGCTCGCGGATCCGGGTGACCTGCTCGTCCACGATGGACGACGTCGTCCACTGCGGACGGATGCCCGCGATCTCGTGCAGGAACCGGCGCAGCACCTCCTGGCCGTGCGGCGAGTGGTGCACCTCCGGGTGGTACTGCACCCCGGCGAACCGGCGCTCCCTGTTCTCGAACGCGGCCACCGGCGCGCCCTCGCTGGTCGCGGTGACGGTGAAGCCCTCGGGCGCCTTCGTGACGGCGTCGCCGTGGCTCATCCACACCGGGTGGTTCGCGGGAAGCTCCTGGTGCAGCGCGCCGCCCTCGGTGGGCACGCTCAGGTCCGTGCGGCCGTACTCGCGGGTGCCCGTCTGCTCAACCGCGCCACCAAGTGCGCGTGCCATGGCCTGGAAGCCGTAGCAGATGCCGAAGACCGGGACGCCGGTCTCGAACAGCTTCGGGTCGACCTGCGGGGCGTTCTCCTCGTACACGCTCGACGGGCCACCGGACAGAACGATGGCCAGCGGGTTCTTGTCGAGGATCTCGCTCACGGTCGCGGTGTGCGGGACCACCTCGGAGTAGACCTGGGCCTCGCGGACGCGGCGGGCGATCAGCTGCGCGTACTGGGCGCCGAAGTCGACGACGAGAACAGGGCGGTTGCTGGTGTCGGACACGTCGCCAAGGATCTCATGCGTGGACGGTGAACTGCTGACCGGTGGCGGGCTGAACCAGGTGTTCAGGGTGGGTGACGCGGTGCGCCGGCCGGCTGGGCCGTGGGCGCCGCGGGTGCACGATTTGTTGCGGCGCTTGGCACCGCTGGGGATCGCGCCGGTCCCGCTCGGGCTCGACGCGGAGCACGAGCTGCTCAGCTACCTGCCCGGTGACGTTGGCCACGTGCCCCCTTCGAGCGATGCGACGTTGATCGAGTCGGCTGTGCTGCTGCGGCGGCTGCACGACGCCACAGCCCCTCTCGTCGGCGAGCTGAACGGGTGGCAGTTCGCCGCCCGCGAACCCGTCGAGGTGGTGCTGCACGGTGATTTCGCGCCGTACAACATCGTGTTCGCGGACGGGCGGCCGACCGGCGTGTTCGACTGGGACGGCGCGCATCCGGGTCCGCGCTGGTGGGACGTCAGCTGGGCGATCATCCAGTTCGTGCTGGCGCTGCCGGACGACCGCGAACGGCGCACGCGGCTGTTCTGCGAGGCGTACGGGATCGAGTACGACCGCGAGCACGTGCTGATCCGGTTGGACGACATGATCCAAACGATCCGGGAGCATCCGGCGTTCGTGCTCCAGCGGGCCGAAGGGCATGTCGACTACTACTTGGGACTCGTCGGTTTGGTGTGTGTCGGTACGTGCAGGCCAATAGGGCTTAACGTGATCCTATGGACGCGTTCACACCGCAACCCAGGCCGTGCTGGGTCGCCGGCCGCCCGGAGCAGGGCGAGCAGGCGTTAGAGGTTCTCCATCCGTTCGACGGCACCGAGGTCGCCTCGGTCGCCGTACCGGGCAGAGATCAGGTGGAACGCGCGGTGGCGGCGGCCGCGGCCGTCGCGAAGGAGTTCCGGCGAACACCCGCGCACGTGCGCGCCGAGGCGCTGCTTCAGGTGTCGCGGACGCTGGCCGAACGCGCGGAGGAGATCGCCGAGACG
This sequence comes from Lentzea waywayandensis, assembly GCF_900115955.1. Classification (GTDB taxonomy): domain Bacteria; phylum Actinomycetota; class Actinomycetes; order Mycobacteriales; family Pseudonocardiaceae; genus Lentzea; species Lentzea waywayandensis. Next base: position 104,163 of record NZ_FOYL01000003.1, on the reverse strand, counting down.
ATCACCGCCGAGAACGGCAAACCGCTGAAGTGGGCCGAGATCGAGGTCTCGCGCGCGGTCAACACGTTCCGCTTCGCCGCCGAGGAGGCGCGCCGGTTCACCGGTGGGTTGCAGCGGCTCGACACCGAGGCCGGTGGCGTGGGGCGGATGGCGATCGTCCGGCACGTGCCGCGCGGACCGGTGCTGGCCGTGGCGCCGTTCAACTTCCCGCTGAACCTGGTGGCGCACAAGGTCGCGCCGGCGCTCGCGGTGGGTGCGCCGGTGATCGTGAAGCCCGCTTCGGCCACACCGCTCTCCGCGTTGCTGCTGGGTGAGATCCTGGCCGAGACCGGGCTGCCGGAGGGCGTGTTCTCGATCCTTCCCGTGCGTGGCAAGGACATGGACGTCCTGGTGCGCGACGAGCGACTGCCGGTGATCTCGTTCACGGGGTCCACGAAGGTCGGCTGGTCGTTGATGGAAGCCGCGCCGCGCAAGCACGTCGTGATGGAGCTGGGTTCCAACGCGGCCGCGATCATCTGTCCTGATTGGACGGACCTGGACCACGCGGCGCGGCGCGTCGCGACGTTCGGCAACTACCAGGCCGGGCAGTCGTGCATCGCCGTGCAACGGGTGATCGTGGACCGCTCGAAGGCCGACGAGTTCGTGCCGAAGCTCGTGGAAGCCGTTGCCGCGCTGAAGACCGGCGACCCGCACGACCCCGAGGTCGAGGTCGGTCCGTTGATCGACGAGGACAACGCACGGCGCGTCGAAGAGTGGGTCAACATGGCCACCGACGTCGGCGCACGGGTGCTGCTCGGCGGCAAGCGGACCGGGTCGACGGTCGAGCCGACGGTGCTCGCGGACGTGCCGAAGACGGCCAAGGTCTGGACCGAGGAGATCTTCGGACCGGTGCTCGTGGTGTCCGTCGCGGACGGCGTCGAGGACGCGTTCGCGCAGGCCAACGACTCCAAGTACGGGCTGCAGGCCGGGGTGTTCACGCGCGACGTGCAGGTGGCGTTCGAGGCCGCGGCCGAACTCGAGGTCGGCGGCGTGATCATCGGGGACGTGCCGTCCTACCGCGCGGACCAGATGCCCTACGGCGGTGTGAAGGGGTCGGGCACCGGGCGAGAGGGCGTCCGGTCGGCCATGGAGGACTTCACCGAGGAACGCGTGACCGTGCTGACGGGCATCCAGCTATAGCCCCTGTGGGAACGCCAGCACGCGATCAGGGTCGTACCTGTTCGCGACTTCCTTGAGTCGTGCGAGGTTGCGGCCGTAGTAGGCGGTCGGCCAGTCGGGCATCTCCGGGTCGATGTAGTTCACGTACCCGGTGGTGCCCGCGCCGAGCCCGTCGCGGACGCCGGCGAGCAGTGCCCGTGCCCGCGCCTCTGTCAGGTCGCCGAGATCGACGAGGATCTGGGCGCTAGCGGTGGCGTCGCGATGCGGGAACGCGGTGGCATCGGGCGCGATCCGTTCGACCGCGCCGCCGAACGAGTCGAACAGGATCGCGACGGGCGGCTGCCCGTCCATCAACGCCGCGACGCTGGCGCCTGACACGTGCTGGTTCAGCATCCGGGACGACGCGACGTACGGCCGGCCCGACTCCTCAGGGCCGGAGTAGTGCCGCATCGCCTCCAGGTAGGTCATCTCCCCGACCTCGCGCACGGCGGACGGCATCCGGTCCAGCAGCCGGTGCAGGTCCTTCGCGGAGCCCTCGTACGTGCCCACGACGCCGGGCACCGACTTCGGGCCGGAGTCGACGCGCAGGCTCGACCACAGCTCGTCCGGCGCGTCCGCCATCCACTCCTGCCAGGCGTCGGTCACGTCCGCCGCCGAACCCTCGGGGTAACCGAGGCTGAACACGGCCAGGTCCGGCGCCGGGTCGGTGCGGAACGTGAACTCCGTGACGACGCCGAAGTTGCCGCCACAACCGCCTTTCAGCGCCCAGAACAGGTCGGGTTCCTCGTGCGCCGAGGCCGTGCGCAGGACGCCGTCCGGGGTGACGATCCGCGCCTCGGTCAGGTGGTCGCAGGTCAGCCCGTACCCGCGGGAGACCACGCTGATGCCGCCTCCCAGCACGAGCCCGCCGATGCCGACCGAGCGGCACGTGCCCGCGGGCAGCGCCTGACCGGCCGCGCCGAGCGCCTCGTAGATGTCGTGCATCCGCGCGCCGCCACCGATCCGCGCCTGGTTGCCTTCGACTCGCACGTCCGACATCCCGGCGAGGTCGATGACCAGGCCGTTGTGCGGCGTCGAGTAGCCCGCGTAGCTGTGGCCACCACTGCGCGCGGCGACCGGAACGCGTTCGCGTACCGCGAGTTCCAGGCACTCTTGGACGTCCTCCACGCGCACGCACCTCACCGTCGCGGCCGGTTTCTGGTGCGCGTAAAGGGTGTTCTGCGGCAACCGCTGCCGGTCACCAACCGAGCGCACGGCGCCTTGCTCCCTCGTCGTCGTGTCCGGCGACGTGGCCGTCCGGCCGGATCAGCAGGCCGTCCCGGACCGTGAAGCCAGGGCCCGCCGTGCGGGAGCCTTCGATCAGCACGCCGCCGTTGTCGTAGGCGAACGGGGTGAAGAGCTTGCCGGAGTCGATGCCCTCGCCGGTTTCGAGCGCGCGCTGCCGGTGGGCTCGTTCTTCGGGAGTGCCCGGCACGAGGAAACGCATGGTGTCGCCGGTGATGCGGAGGTTCTCGTCGGCGGCGGCACCGCGTTCCAGGTCGTAGGAGTCGAGGAGGCGCGGGCCCGCCTCGCCCCTGCGGTCGGCGGCGATCTTCCAGGCCGCGTTGTCGGCGTCGCAGATCCCCGAGTTCAGGCCGCGAGCGCCGAACGGGCTCATCACGTGCGCGGCGTCGCCGGCGAGCAGGACTCTCCGATCGCGGAACCGCGCGGCTCGGCGCTGGTGGAAGCGGTAGGTGGACTGCCAGACGATCTCGTACGGCCGGTCGCCGACGATCGCGCGGACGTGGTCGTCGGTGAGCTGGACGTCCTCGGCGACCTGCCAGTCGATCCGCCAGACGCCCTTCGGTTGCGGGTGCAGCAGGACCTGCCGGCCCGGATTCCAGGGCGGGTCGAAGTAGAAACGGCGTTCGGGCGTCTCGAAGTCCAGGTCGACGCGGACGTCGGCGATGATGAACCTGTCGTCGAACGAGAAGCCCTCGAACGGGATGTTCAGGAGCTGTCTGACGGTCGAGTGCACGCCGTCCGCCGCGATGCAGTGAGTCGCCCTGATTCCGTCCTGTGTGGACACTCCCTCGTCGTGATGGGTGAGGCTTTCGAGTGCATGCCCGTAGCGGAGTTCGATGAGGGACTCGGCGCGGACGCGTTCCTCCAGCAGCTGCTCGACGACGGTCTGCGGGGTGTTCACGAACGGCGGGAAACCCTTGGCCTGCGGGAAGGTCAGGGTCAGGACCTCGCGGTCGCGGTGGTAGGTGCGGCCGGTGTACCAGGTGACGCCCGCGTCGGCGACGGCCTGCCCGACGCCGACGCGTTCGAGGATCTCCAGCACGTCGCGCTGGACGCAGATCGAACGACTGCCGGTCTGCGAGCGCCTCGGCTCCTTCTCCAGGACGATGCTCGGTACGCCGGCTCGCGCGAGGAACAGCGCGGCGGCGAGGCCGACCGGTCCGGCGCCCACCACCAGGACCGTCACTGCAGGGCGTCCCAGACGGCGCGGTCGCGTTCGGCGGTCCAGATCTCCGGCCAGTCCCTGCCGTCGCACTCGTCCCAGTAGCGCTTCACGTCGAACGGCAGGCAGTGCTCGAAGATCGGCCAGCGCCCGTAGCGGTCCACGAGGGTCTTGTGCGCCAGTTCGAAGGCCTGCTTGAGCGTGCCGCCCTCGGCGTGGACCCCGCCGACCGTGCGGCGCAGTTCGTTGAGGAAGTGCCTGCTCTGGTTGATGGCGGCCTCGACCTCGTAGCGGTCCCGGGCGACCTTGCCGCGCCCGCCGACCAGGATCTCGGCGCCCAGGTCCGCGATCTCGTCCAAAGTGGACGTCGCCCACTCGTCGTGGAAGGCGTCACCGGTGTAGAGCGCGGCCTGCGACTCGACCAGGTCGCCGGCGAACAGGATGCGTTGCTGCGGCAGCCACGCCACGATGTCGCCGGCCGTGTGCCCGCGCCCGAGGAACTGGAGCACCAGGTCACCGCGCTCGTCGCCGAGCGGGATCGTCATTCGGTCGGAGAACGTGAGCGTCGGCCACGTCAGGCCGGGGATCTCCTCCGGCGATTCGAAGAGCCTCGGCATGCGGCCGAACTCGCTCTCCCAGTCCTGCTGCCCGCGTTCGGCGATCAGGACCCGCGTCATCTCGTGCGCGACGATCTCCTGGGCGTCGAACGCGCTGGCCCCGAGCGTGCGCACGGCGTGGTAGTGGCTGAGCACGAGGTACCGGACCGGCTTCTTGGTGTGCTTGCGCAGCTGCGCGAGCCACCGCCGCGCGGCCGCGGGTGTGGCGCGGGCCTCGAAGCAGATCAGGAAGTCCTCGGCCTCGATGGCCGCGACGTTGGGGTCGCCTTCGGCGGTCAGGGTGTAGACGCCCTCGGCGAGTTCGACGAACACCTCGTCCTTGGGGGCGAGGTCGGCGCTGGAGGCAAAAGGCTTTTTGGCCATGCCACCACCGTGTCAGGACGCCTTCACGATCGGCAACCGCAAAGCGGCTGGAGCTTGATCGGGAACCGCCGGGTTCTTCGGCTTCGTCGGGTTGATCCTGCGGTAGGGCAGGCTCTGCTCCGGCCGCTGGTCCTGCTCGCCCTTGTTCGGCCACAGCGAGAACGCCCGCTCGGCCTGCGCGGTGATCGTGAGGCTCGGGTTCACGCCGAGGTTCGCACTGATCGCCGCACCGTCCACAACGGACAGTTCGGGGTAGTTGAAGACCCGGTGGTACGGGTCGATCACGCCCTGCTCCTCGTCGCTCGCGATCGCGCAGCCGCCGATGAAGTGCGCGGTCAGCGGGATGTTGAACAGCTCGCCCCACGTGCCGCCGGCCATGCCGTCGATGTGCTTGGCGGCCAGCAGGTTCGCCTCGTGACCGGCCGGGATGAACGCCGGGTTCGGCTCGCCGTGCCCCTGCTTGCTGGTGAGCTTGCCGCGCTTGAGGAACGTGGTGATGGAGTTGTCGAGACTCTGCATGACCAGCAGGATCACGGTCCGCTCACTCCACCGGTGCACGCTGAGCAACCTGAGGAGCCGGAGCGGATGCCTGACCGCCTGCTTGATGAACTGCAGCCACCGCGGCGTGCTCAGCGCGCCGTCCGTGGCGAGGGTCTGCAGCATGCCCATGGCGTTGCTGCCCTTGCCGTACCGGACGGGTTCGATGTGCGTGATCTCGTCGGGGTGGATGGAGCTCGTGATCGCGACGCCCTGCGTGAAGTCGGTGTCCGGGTCGACCGTGTAGCGCGCGGCCCCGATGATCGACTCGGAGTTGGTGCGGGTGAGCTCGCCGAGCTTGGCCGAGATCTTCGGCAGCGTCGTGGCCTTCGCCTTGTGCAGCAGCTGCTGGGTGCCCCACGTGCCGGCGGCGATCACGACCTGGTCGGCGGTGAAGGTGGCCTTGGCCTTCCCGCCGGTCATCCTGGTGTCGATCGTCCAGGTGCCGTTGTTCTCCTTGAGCTGCGTGACCGTGGTCAGCGGGAACACCTTCGCGCCGAGCTTCTCCGCGAGGTAGAGGTAGTTCTTGACCAGGGTGTTCTTCGCACCGACCCGGCAGCCCGACATGCAACTGCCGCACTCGGTGCAACCCGTGCGTTCCGGTCCGGCACCACCGAAGTAGGGGTCTGCCGCCTTCTTGCCGGGCTCGCCGAAGAACACGCCGACGGGCGTCGCGTGGTAGCTGTCCTCGACCCCCATGTCCTTCGCGACCTTCTGCATGACGACGTCACTCGGGGTCGTCGTGGGGTTCGTGACCACACCCAGCATCCGGCTCGCCTGGTCGTAGAACGGCTCCAGCTCGTCCTGCCAGTCGGTGATGTGCGCCCACTGCCGGTCTTCGTAGAACGGCTTGAGCGGCCGATACAGCGTGTTGGCGTAGACGAGACTTCCGCCCCCGACACCCGCGCCGGCGAGCACCATGACGTTGCGCAGCAGGTGGATGCGCTGAATGCCGAAGCACTTGAGCTGCGGCGCCCACAGGTACTTGCGGAGATTCCAGCTGGTCTTGGCGAACTCGTCGTCGGCGAACCGGCGCCCCGCCTCCAGGACGGCGACGCGGTAGCCCTTCTCGGTCAGGCGGAGCGCGGCCACGCTTCCGCCGAACCCGGAGCCGACGATGACGACATCGAAGTTACCGGCGAGTTCACCCATGAACCGGAGAGTAGGCGTTACTTCCGGTAACGCCTAGTCCCCGATCGGTTCAGAAGGACGAGGCGCGCTCATGAAGTCGGTCCAGAGGTCCACCGCCTGCTCCAGAGTCAACGCCGCGACCTGCTCCAGAGGGATCCCGGCCGTGTGCACGAGACGCTGCGCCAGCCAGTCCGGCACCGGCTCTCGCGGCTATCCGGTAGACGATCCGCTGACGATTGACACTCCTGCTTCCGGAGCCGGACAGCCCACGGCCAAGCGACCACCCAGGCTCCGGGTCGTCGAACAGGAGTTGAATCACTACTTCAGTCGTCGAGCGAGTCGTCCTCCTTCACCCCCGCCAGCGACTCACGGGTGTGTCCGAACGCCGCCAGCACGTCGTCGAAGGAAGTGCGCCGCCCGGAGTCGGCCGCCGACCTCACCAGCGCGAGCGCCAGACTCCTCAGATCTGCTGCCACCTCGTCGAGCTCGATCAGGGGACTCATCGGAACGACAGCGGCGACTCGACGGCCATGCCGGGTGATGACCACCAGACCATCCTTCTCGACGTCGGCGATCAGACCGGCGACGCCGCGTTCGGTGGCCTCCGTGACGGTCAGCTCGCGAGCCTCGTTGAGGGCGTCCATACAGAAAACCTAGACAGGCGGTCGAGGGTGCGCGGGCAGGCGCACCCGTCGACTCAGAGGACCAGGCCCTCGATCACCCACACCATGAACGCCACGGCCAACGCCGTGATCACCAGTCCACCGCAGACGAACAGGGTCAGCATCTTCCAGCCGATGCCTCCGACACCTTCGTCCTCCTCTGGCACTTCCTCGATCTCGATCTCTTGGACCTCGGCGTCCGGGTCGATCGTGTCCACATCACTGTTCTTGCCGTCGCCGAACAAGGCATCCAGTTCCACGCTCAAGAGGACGCGCGGGGTAGTCGTTCGGTTGCAAGATCAGCTCTGCGCCCATGCCGCGATCGGCAGGCTCAGGTAAACGCCCACGTCAGCGAGGCCGCAAGCGTCCACGACGGCTTTGCAGAGGTCGTCGACGCGGTCCTGGCGGTTGGTGGCGCGGCTCTCGAACCACTTCGAGCGGACCTCGACAACGATGTCCATGCCGCTGACGTCGAACGGGCCGTGCGGGCGGAAGCGCAGTTCCACGTCTCCTGGCTGGAGGTCGCCGTCGTAGGGCTCTTCTGGGCACTCGACCGCCAGCGACACGGCGTGCGGGAGCATCGCCGCCAGTTCCTTGAGCACTGCGTGGGGGACGTGGGGTGCGTAGGTGATCTCGACTAGCGGCACGGCGCCCAGCAAAGCAGAAGGGCGCGTCCCGTCCGGAACGCGCCCTTCTGGAGTCGATCTCAGCCGCGGATGGTCAGGCCGACCTTCTGGAACTCCTTGAGGTCGGAGTAGCCGGTCTTGGCCATGGCCCTCTTCAAAGCGCCGAACAGGTTCGTCACGCCGCGCGGGTCGGCCGACGGGCCGAACAGCAGCTTGCGCAGGTCGAGCTCCTGGTCCACCGCCTCGGCGACGAGGCTGCGCGGCACGGACGGGTGCGCGGACGACGCCGTCCAGTACAGGCCCTGGCCCGGTGCCTCGGTCGCGGCGGCCAGCGGCTCGCCGAGCATCACGGCGTCGGCACCGCAGGCGATGGACTTCGCCACGTCGCCCGAGGTCGTGACGCCACCGTCGGCGATGACGTGCACGTAGCGGCCGCCGGTCTCGTCGAGGTAGTCGCGGCGCGCGGCCGCGGCGTCGGCGATCGCGGTGGCCATCGGCACGCCGATGCCCAGCACCGAGTCGGTGGTGGTGACGCCGGGCGTGTAGCCGTAGCCGACGATCACGCCCGCCGCGCCCGTGCGCATCAGGTGCATGGCCGTGCGGTAGTCGCCGACACCGCCGGCGATCACCGGGATGTCGAGGTCCGCGATGAACGACTTGAGGTTCAGCGGCTCGCCGTCACGCGACACGTGCTCGGCCGAGATGATCGTGCCCTGCACGACCAGGATCTCGACGCCCGCGGCCAGCAGGTCCGGGGTCAGCTCGGCAGCGCGCTGCGGGCTGACTCGGACCGCGACCGTGACGCCCGACTCGCGGATCTGCTTGACCGCCTCGGCGATCAGGTCCATCCGCAACGGGGCGGCGTGCAGCTCCTGAAGGACCTTCACGGCCGCCGCCGGGTCGTCGCTGTCCTCGGTCGCCTGGACCAGGCGGAACAGCGCCTCGTCCACGTCGCCGTGGCGGGCCCAGAGGCCCTCGGCGTTGAGCACACCGAGGCCACCGAGCTCGCCGACCGCGACCGCCGTGCCCGGCGACACGATGGCGTCGGTCGGGTGGGTGATCAGCGGGATGTCGAAGCGGTAGGCATCGATCTGCCACGTCGTGGAGACGTCCTTCGACGACCTCGTCCGACGCGACGGGATGATCTCGATGTCGTCCAGCTCGTAGGCCCGCCTCGCGGTCCGGCCCATGCCGATCTCGACCAGATCGCGCACCTGTTGTTCCCTTCCAAAGCTCTTTGAACTGCCCGAAGGACTCTAACGGGTGGTGTAGTTCGGGGCCTCGACGGTCATCGTGATGTCGTGCGGGTGGCTTTCCTTCAGGCCCGCCGCCGTGATGCGCACGAGCTGCTGGTTCTGCAGCTCGGCGATCGTGTGGGAACCCGTGTAGCCCATCGCCGCGCGCAGACCGCCGTTGAGCTGGTGCACGACCTGCGACAACGGGCCGCGGAACGGCGTGCGGCCCTCGATGCCCTCGGGAACGAGCTTGTCCTCGTTGAGCACGTCGTCCTGGAAGTAGCGGTCCTTCGAGAACGACTTGTTCTCGCCACGGGACTGCATCGCGGCCAGCGAGCCCATGCCGCGGTAAGTCTTGAACTGCTTGCCGTTGACGAGGATCAGGTCGCCGGGCGCCTCCTGGGTGCCCGCGAGCAGCGATCCGAGCATCACGGCGGACGCGCCGGCCGCGATGGCCTTGGCGATGTCGCCGGAGTACTGGATGCCGCCGTCACCGATCACCGGCACGCCGGCCGGGGTGCAGGCGAGCGACGCCTCGTAGATCGCGGAGATCTGCGGCACACCGACACCGGCCACGACGCGCGTGGTGCAGATCGAGCCGGGACCGACACCGACCTTCACGCCGTCCGCGCCCGCGTCCACCAGAGCCTGGGCACCGGCCCGCGTCGCGACGTTGCCGCCGACGACGTCGGCCGAGTCGCCGAGCTCCTTCTTGATGCGCGCGACCATCTCCAGCACGCCGCGCGAGTGCCCGTGCGCCGTGTCGACCATCAGCACGTCGACGCCGGCCTCGGCGAGCGTCATCGCGCGGACGAACGAGTCCTCGCCCACACCGACGGCGGCGGCGCACAGCAGGCGACCGTCCGGGTCCTTGGTGGCCATCGGGTACTGCTCGGTCTTGACGAAGTCCTTGACCGTGATCAGGCCCTGGAGCTTGCCGTCGCCGTCGACGATCGGCAGCTTCTCGACCTTGTGCCGGCGCAGCAGCCCGAGCGCGGCCTCGGCCGACACCCCGACCTGCGCGGTGACCAGCGGGCCCTTGGTCATGACCTCGACCACGCGCTTGGTGTGGTCGAGCTCGAAGCGCATGTCGCGGTTCGTGATGATGCCCACGAGCTTGTTGTTCGAGTCCGTGACCGGCACGCCGGAGATGCGGTAGCGCGCACACAGCGCGTCGACCTCGGCCAGCGTGTCGTCGGGCGAACAGGTGACCGGGTCGGTGACCATGCCGGCCTCGGACCGCTTCACGGTCTCGGCCTGCCGGGCCTGGTCCTCGATGCTCAGGTTGCGGTGCAGCACGCCGATGCCGCCCTGACGTGCCATCGAGATCGCCATCCGGCCCTCGGTGACCGTGTCCATCGCGGCGCTGGCCAGCGGGATCCTGAGGGTGATGTTGCGCGAGATCCTGGTGCTCGTGTCGACGCCACTCGGAACGACGTCGGACTCGGCAGGCAGCAGGAGCACGTCGTCGAAGGTCAGTCCCAGCATGGCGAACTTCTGCGGGACTCCATCAGCGTTGAGCTCGCTGGTCATAGCGGGTGACATGCCTTCCGTCGTGCGGTCTGCGCTCTGCCTGCCCTTTTGGGGTCCTGCGTGTCCAGTTTCCGCAGGCGGAGGCGGTGCGACCCATGGTATCTGGACGACCGAGGGGGTACGGCGGGTACCGTGCGGGGTCGTGCCGCACGACGCGTTGCCACCAGACCCCTTCGCGGGTGACCCAGAAGACCCCGCACTCTCTCTGGGCGAACCGCACCACGACCATCCCCCGATGGACGACGACGAGCGAACAGAGCTGGTCAGCGACCTGAGCGACCTCGCCGTCTACCAAGCGCTGCTCGAACACAGAGGCGTGCGCGGCATCGTCGTGGACTGCGGCGAGTGCGAGGAACCGCACTATCACGACTGGGCACTGTTGCGAGCCTCACTCGAACAACTCCTCGCCGACGGGCGCATGCGCCCGCACGAGCCCGCCTTCGACCCGAACCCCGGCGCCTACGTCAGCTGGGAGTACTGCCGGGGATACGCGGACGGCGTCACGGCCACCGAGTCGGCCCGCTGACCGCGAGACCGGTCACATTCCACCTGACGTGTGAACGCCTGAGCATGTGAACGGCCCCTGACCTCGAAGGATCAGGGGCCGTTCACAGTGCGTCTCAGTTGGAGCCGGTCGTCTCGCCGACGGTCTGACCGGTGGTGCCGGTGGACCCGGGATCCACTCCGGTACCGGGGTCCGGCGGCGGAGGCGGCGGCGGGTTCTCCCCGCCGTTCGACGTCGGCGGCGCCGGAGTCTCCGACGAGGACGGCGTGGACGGCTGGGTGGTGGACGGCTCGGTCGACGGGGTGGAGGACGGCGTCGTCGGATCCGACGACTTGGTCGGCTTCGGCGGCTTCGGAGTCGTCGAGGTCGGCGGCGTGGTCGAGGTGTTGGTGTCGAGCTCCTTCTCGAGCTCCTTGTGCTTCTCCTCGAGCTGCGCCTTGCCGTCGTCCGTGGAGACCGAGCCGAGGCTGGCCTCGATCTTGTCCAGCTTCTCCCTGGCCTCGTTGACCTTGCCCTCACGCAGGGCGAGGCGGGCCGACTCGAGGTCGGTGTTGATGATGGCCGCGGCCTCGATCGACTTCGCGTGCTCGGAGTACAGCACTCGCGTGAGGCCCCAGAGCGCGTCGCCGGGCTGGGCGTCGCGGGCGACGAGGCTCACGCCGGTGAAGGCGATGGCCAGGACCGCCGCGGCACTCGCCAGCGGGATCAGGAAACGGTGCTTGCTCACCGGCTGCGGACGCGCGGCCTGGATCGTGGCGATGGCGGTGTCGGTGTCGACGAGCTCGCCGAACGGCTCAGTCTCCACCTCGTTGCGCCATGCGAGCAGCAACGCGTTCAGCTCGTCGTCGACCAGATTGCCGGCCGCGCCCGGTGTCGCCGACCCCAGCGCGTCCAGCAGCCTGTCATCGGCCTGTACAGCCGAAAGATCATCTGCGACGGGTTCGTGCGGGGCTCTATCGTCCTGTCCGCGCACTACCTCGTCGTCCTTCCCGTGTTCGTCGGCCACTCAGACCACCTCCTCCGCTGCCAGCGACTTGCGCAGTCGAGCCAGCGCACGGTGTTGCGCCACCCGAACCGCACCCGGAGTCGAACCAACCGCCTCGGCAGTTTCCTCGGCGGACAGCCCGACCACCACCCTCAACAGCAGGATCTCCCGCTGCTTCTCCGGCAGGACGCGCAGTAGTACGGCCATCCGGTCGGAGAGTTCGCCCTGCATCGCCCGCTGCTCCGGACCAGCTTCGGTCTCCGGCGCGTCAGGGACTTCAGGAACGGGCTCGGAGCGGTTCCTGGCGGCAGACCGATGCGCGTCGGCAACCTTGTGCGCCGCGATCCCGTACACGAACGCGAGGAAGGGCCGACCTTGGTCGCGGTAGCTGGGCAATGCCGTGAGCACCGCGAGACACACCTCCTGGGCCACATCGTCCGCCGAAGCGAAGCTTCGCTCCTGCCTTCCAACTCTGGCGCGGCAGTACCGCACCACAAGAGGACGAATGGAGGCCAGCAGGCGTTCGATCGCCTGGCGGTCGCCGTCGACGGCCGCGCCCACTTCGGCGTCCAGTCCGTCCCCCAAGTTGGTCATCGCAGACAACAGCCCTGGTGTTACTTGTTGGCGTACCGACATGAAGCAGCACGAGTCACTCACAGCGACTCGTTGCAGCGCCTTCACCGTACCGGTCTTCAAGCCATCTGTTCATAGGTGGGGTATGGACACCCCGTGTGAACAGCAGACACGCCCGAACGGCTGACAGCCCGGCGACATTGTCACCGGGCTGGGCTAATTGCGCGACCGGAAAGATCACCGCTCGTACGAGTGAGCCCTCTCACGCCACCGGCCCCGCTTCCCCACATGCGGCATATGAGGACGCGGGGCCGGTGCGGCGAGAGCGACTACTGAACGAGGCCTCGCCGGAAGCCGTGCGCGACCGCCTGAGCGCGGTCACGGACACCGAGCTTGCGGAAGAGACGACGGGCGTGCGTCTTCACCGTGTCCTCCGACAGGTAGAGCTCGCGGCCGATCTGGCCGTTGCTCTTGCCCTGACTCATGCCACGCAGCACCTGAAGCTCACGCTCCGTGAGCTGCACGCCGGGGTCGGAGGGCTGACGAGGCGCCGGCACCGAGGTGCTGGCGAGCGTGTGCGCGAGGGCCGCCACAAGCTCGGGACGCGACGCGTCCCACCTCAGGTAGCCACGAGCACCGCCGGCGATCGCCGCGGCGATGCTTCCGGCGTCGTCGGGGGCTCCGAAGACGATGACGTTTGCCTGCGGATTCGCGGAGACGAGCCGACGGGTAGCTTCAACCCCGGTCGGGACAGCGCGCTGAGTTCCCACCAGCACGACGTCGACCGGCTGCCTTGAAAAGCGAGCCAACAACTCGTCACCGTGCGCTACGCAGTCGATGCGGCTAACCCCGGGGACAGCCGACATCACGCGGGTGAGACCCTCCCGCACACTGCGCCGGTCGTCGCAAATAAGGACCGTGGTCACGGGGACTCCTTTCCTGCAGCCGAGTGACGTTCCATCTCCCCTATCGGACGCTGGCGACCCAACCTTGACACGATCCGGTGCTTAATCCGTCAAGAAGTTCGTCTGAGGGTCTGCGTTCGGGGGTTCCCCGGAACGGAGCAGCCCGGTCGGCACCCACGGGGAATCAAGGGCGACCTGTCGGCTGACGGCATCAGCTCTGCGTAACACGCAGCTCAGGGCCTCCGTCGCCCGGTCGATGGCGACTGCGCCCACCGTGGGGGCATGGCCCACCAGGACAAGAGCGCTCGGCCAGATCAACGGATGAAGTCCCTTCGCGGCGCTGTGATTTAGCTCACACTCGACCAGTTCAACCCCGCGGTTCAGGCCGTCGGGTGTCCCCCACACGACCAACGAGGTGCCCAGAACGAGTGCCGACTTGAGCTCGTGCCGGAGCGCCTTTCTGCTCGTCGCTACGCCGTACGCCGCCTCGGCAGGAGCCACGGCGGCCTCCGCGCGACCGGACGCCAGCTCAATCTCTGCGGTTACCCAGCCCCGGCGGACCTCACTCCTCCACGAGTGCGTCTCAACTCGTGCGAGCAACCTGCGGGCCTCTCCCAGGCGTTGAGCACCCAGCGAATCGGCCGCGAGACCGAGCATCGCGTCCGTCCGGGCACCCGCGGCATCGATCCCGTCCGGGTCGCCACGGCCTGCGGGCTGCACGCGCGCGAGCGCCTCGCCGTCGAGGGCACGGGCCAGGTGGTGGGCACCTAGCTGACGGTGGTGCGACGCGCGAGTCGAGAGGGAGAGGGACGCGATCACCGGGTCGGGGTCGTGACGGAGCGCATCCAACGCGGTGGCCGCCGCCGCGTAGTGCCCCTGGCCGCCCAGAACGACGGCGGCGAGCCACCGGGCCCGGGAGGTGGGGGACGCCAGTGCGGACCAGACGTCGCGGTCAGGTGAGTCGCCGAACGCGGCTCGGCGCAGCTCCTCTTCGGTCACGGCTGGGAGTCTGCCGTGATGGGAGGGCCGTGGGGGCGGCGGGCAAGAGCGGCGAGGGTGGTGGGCGGAGCGGCGGGGGCGGTAGGTGCGGGGGCGGTAGGTGCGGGGGCGGTAGGCGGTGGAGGCGGCAGGGGGCGGCGGAGGCGGTAGGCAGGGCGGCGGCAAGCAGTGCGGCGGCAGGCGCGGAGGCGCAGGCAGGTGCGGAGGCGGCAGGCGCGGAAGCGGCAGGCAGGGCGGCGGCAGGCGGAAGCGGCAGGCGGAAGCGGCTAGCCGGGCAACGAGCAGGTTCACGCACGCTCGGCGGCGCGCGCGAGGCCTCAGGTGACGGCCGACTCCACCGCGTCCGCCGCGGCGGCGAGGTCCTCGACCCGCTCCGCCGGAGCCGTCACCACGCCCCGCCGCCACCCCGGCCCGCCCACGAACAACCTCACCTGTTGCCGGGTGCGCGGCAGAGCGGTGATCACCCCCGGATCGGCGTAGCGCGGCAACTGCGCCCACAGCACCACCGCGGAGGGCGCGGTGCGGCGTACGGCGGCGGCCAACGCGTCCATGGGCAACGCCGCCCCGAGCTGCCGGACGACGACGCCTCGGTGTGCCAGTTCCGCGGCCAACGGGTAGAGGGGCAGGTTGTGTCTCTCCTCCGGCATGCACGCCAGCAGCACGGGCCGATGGTTGCGCCCGGCAGTGACGAGCGGTGTCGCGCGCACGAACGCGGCGAGCACGCACTCGTTCAACAGGTGCTCGACCTCGACGCCGGCCCCGGAGAGCTGCCACCGCGCGGCGACGGCCGTCAGCACCGGCCGCACGACCTCGTTCCAGGTCGTGATCACGCCGTCGGACGCCAGCGAGTCGGCGAGCATTTCCTGGACGGCGATGGAGTCCATCGCGACCGCCGCCCGGCCGAGTCCGCGCGCCAATCGAGACGCACCGGGCAATTTCAGTCCACGTCCACCCGATGGTGCTACGGGAACCACTCCGTGTGTCATCGACGATTTCGAGTCGAGCGCGAAACGGGCGGCTTCCGCGGACGACGCGCCACGCAGAAGAGCGCGTTGCATCAATTCGAGCCGGGCCACATCGGGAGGCCCGTATTTCCGGTGCCGCCCCACGGTGTGGCCGGTCGGACCCAGTCCGTAGCGGCGGTCCCAGGTGCGCAGGGTGGCGGGTGCCACGCCGAGTCGCCTGGCCACCGCGGCCACTGAGAGAAGGGGCTCACTCGTGTGACTCCCGGCAGAGGTGTGCTCCGGCGGTGTCATCACGAGAGCCATGTTCCGTTCACCTCATCCGGGCGGCAACTCCGGGCGGTGAGTGATCGAACACGCGTGCCGTCACCCATCAGTTGATAAGGGTCTTCAGCCTCTTGAACAAGTTTTGACGCGGTTCTACGGTGGATCATCGTTAAGCCGAATGGAGCAGTCGTCACGGAGGCGGTCTCGATGGCGGACACCCGAAGGCTCCCCGGTCCCAACGCAGACCTGTGGGACTGGCAGATGCGCGGTTCGTGCCGGGGCATGGACAGCGCGTTCTTCTTCCACCCCGACGGTGAACGGGGCCCGGCGAGATCTCGCCGGGAAGCTCGCGCCAAGGCCGTCTGCCTCGCCTGCCCGGTGTTGGAGATGTGTCGCAGGCACGCGCTCGCGGTGCAGGAACCGTATGGAATCTGGGGCGGGCTCTCGGAATCGGAGCGCGACCACATCATCAAGGCACGAAAGCGACAATTGGCAATTGTGTAGACGATAAAACCGGGGCGGTGCCAAACGAAATGGCACCGCCCCGGTTTTATTTGAGTTCGAAGAACTCGGTGGATCAGTGGCCGTGCCCGTGCCCGTGGCCGTGGCCACCGGCGGCAGGAGCCTCGTCCGCCTTCTTCTCGACGATGGCGCTCTCGGTCGTGAGCACCATGCGCGCGATGGAGGCGGCGTTCGCCACGGCGGAACGCGTGACCTTGACCGGGTCGATGATGCCCTGCTCGAGCAGGTCACCGAACTCCAGCTTGGCGGCGTTGATGCCGAAGCCCCACTCGCCCTCGCGGACCTTGTTCACCACGACGGCGCCTTCGAGGCCGGCGTTCGCGGCGATCCAGAACAGCGGCGCGGACAGGGCCTTCGCGACGAGCGCGACACCCGTGGCCTCGTCACCCGAGAGGCCGAGGCCACCGTCGAGCACCTTGGCGCCGTGCACGAGAGCGGAGCCACCGCCGGGGACGATGCCCTCCTCGACCGCGGCCTTGGTAGCGGCGACCGCGTCCTCGATGCGGTGCTTGCGCTCCTTGAGCTCGGTCTCGGTGGCGGCGCCGACCTTGATCACGGCGATGCCGCCGGAGAGCTTCGCGAGGCGCTCCTGGAGCTTCTCGCGGTCCCAGTCGGAGTCCGTGGCCTCGATCTCGCGGCGCAGCTGCTCCGCGCGGCCGGCGATGTCGACCTTGGTGCCGCCGCCGTCCACGATCGTGGTGTCGTCCTTGGTCACGACGACGCGGCGGGCGGAGCCCAGCTGGTCGAGCGTGGTCTCGGACAGCTTGAGGCCGATCTCCGAGGAGATCACCTCGCCGCCGGTGACGACCGCGAGGTCGTCCAGGAACGCCTTGCGGCGGTCACCGAAGAACGGCGCCTTCACGGCGACGACCTTCAGGGTCTTGCGGACGGCGTTGACCACCAGCGTGGACAGGGCCTCGCCCTCGACGTCCTCGGCGACGATCAGGAGCGGCTTGCCGGACTCCGCGACCTTCTCGAGGATCGGGAGGACGTCGGCCAGCGCCGAGATCTTCTCGCGGTGCAGCAGGATGCGGACGTCTTCGTAGACGGCCTCCTGCGCCTCGAGGTCGGTCGAGAAGTGCGTCGACACGTAGCCCTTGTCGAACTGCACACCCTCGGTGATGACCAGCTCGGTCGCGAGCGTGGACGACTCCTCGACGGTGATGACACCGTCCTCGCCGACGCGCTCGATGGCCTCGCCGAGCAGGGCGCCGATGGACTCGTCACGCGAGGAGACGGTGCCGACCTGCGCGATGTTCTCGCGGCCCTTGACCGGGGTGGCCTTGGCCTTGAGCGCGTCCACGACGGCGTCGGAGGCGGCCTGGATACCACGGCCGAGCGCGGTCGGGTTCGCACCCGCGGCGATGTTGCGCAGGCCTTCCTTGACCAGCGCCTGTGCCAGCACGGTGGCGGTGGTGGTGCCGTCACCCGCGACGTCGTTGGTCTTGGTGGCGACCGACTTCGCGAGCTGCGCGCCCAGGTTCTCGAACGGGTCGTCCAGCTCGATCTCGCGAGCGATGGTCACACCGTCGTTGGTGACCGTGGGGCCACCGAACTTCTTGTCGAGCACGACGTGCCGCCCACGCGGGCCAAGGGTGACCTTGACCGTGTCGGCGAGCTTGTTGACGCCGCGCTCAAGCGCCCGACGAGCGTCCTCGTCGAAGCTGATCTGCTTGGGCATTGACTGAAGCCTCTCTGAGTAGCGAAACGCCCCGGACACCCCGGATGGGGCGCCGGGGCGTCAGGCATGACAGCCGAGCGTCCTAGTTGACGACGGCCAGCACGTCGCGGGCGGAGAGGATCAAGTACTCCTCGCCGTTGTACTTGACCTCGGTGCCGCCGTACTTCGAGTAGATGACGACGTCGCCGACAGCGACGTCCAGCGGGACGCGGTTGCCCTTGTCGTCGATGCGGCCGGGGCCCACCGCGAGGACCTTGCCCTCCTGGGGCTTCTCCTTCGCGGTGTCCGGGATCACGAGGCCGGAGGCGGTCGTCGTCTCAGCCTCGGAGGCCTGGACGACGATCTTGTCCTCAAGCGGCTTGATGTTCACGCTCACCGGGATGACCTCCACGGGTCGTTGGCAGGTTCGTTTGTTTAACGGCTCCTGCCACCCCGCCGTCGCGGGGGTCGGGGCGGTACTGGTGCCGTGCAATTGGCACTCTACCCACGAGAGTGCCAAGCCTTCAACGAGACCCCCGAACCGATCACCATCCGGGAGCCGTATTCAGGGCATGTCCACGTTGACGCGCCGAACGCTGCTGCTCGCAGGCGTGGCAGGAGTCACAGCGTTCTCGGTCGCCGCTTCGGCCCGGCCGGGCGACCCTTTCACACTCGGTGTGGCCTCGGGCGACCCGGCACCCGACGGAGTGGTCCTGTGGACGCGGCTGGCGGTCGAACCGCTCGCCGAGGACGGCCTGGGAGGCATGCCGGCGCGCCCGATCGAGGTGGATTGGCAGGTCGCCGACGACGAACGATTCACCCGAATTGTTCAGCGCGGCTCCACCACGGCTCGACCTGAGGAGGCCCACAGCGTCCACGTGGAGCTCGTCGGACTGGAGCCCGGCCGCGAGTACTTCTACCGCTTCAGGGCCCTCAGCCATCTCTCGCGGACAGGCCGTACGCGCACGACACCTCCTCCTGGCTCGTTGCAGGTACCGCTGACGATGGCCTTCGCGTCGTGCGCGCAGTACGAGCACGGCTACTTCACCGCCTACCGAAGACTCGCGGAGGACGAGCCCGACCTCGTGCTGCACCTCGGCGACTACACCTACGAGTACGAGAGCGGCATCCACGTCGCTCCGAGCGGCAACGTCCGGCAGGTCGAGGGCCCGACCACCGTGACGCTCGCCGGCTACCGGCGTCGGCAGGCGCAGTACAAGACCGACCCCGACCTCCAGGAAGCGCACGCCGTGGCGCCGTGGGCGGTGATCTGGGACGACCACGAGATCGACAACAACTGGGCGGGACTGCTGCCGGACAAGCCGCAGCCGAACTTCCCCGCGCGGCGGGCCGCGGCCATCCAGGCCTACTACGAGAACATGCCTTTGCGCAGGTCATCAAGGCTGTATCGGCGGATCGGCTGGGGCGCGCTCGCGACGTTCCACATGCTCGACACCCGCCAGTACCGGACCGACCAGGCCTGCGGGGACGGGCTCCAGCTCTGTCCCGAACGGCTGGAGCCGGAACGCACGATGCTCGGCGCCGCGCAGGAGGAGTGGCTGTTCAACGGCTTCCGCGGCTCGCGGGCGCGCTGGGACGTGCTCGGGCAGCAGGTGTTCTTCTCGCAGTACGACTACATCCCCGGCGAGGTCGACAAGTTCCTGCTGGACGCGTGGGACGGCTACGCCGCCGACCGGGACCGCGTCGTGGCTGGGCTTGCCGACGTGCGGAACCCGGTCGTGCTGACCGGGGACGTGCACGCGGCGTGGGGCGCGGAGGTGAAACAGCGGTGGGACGACCCGTCGTCGAAGACGTTGGCGACCGAACTGGTCACCACCTCGATCACGGCCGGTGGCGACGGGTCGGAGGAGTACGACGAGACGCCGCTGTGGCTGCGCGAGAACCCGCACGTGAAGTACTTCAACAACCGGCGCGGTTACACGTTGACGCGGTTCACGCCCGATGAGCTGCGCACGGACTTCCGCGGGCTGGACTACGTGACGAGGCCGGGTTCGCCCGTCCACACCAAGGCCTCGTTCGCCGTGGAAGACCGCGTCCCAGGGCTTCACAGGCTTTAGGGAAGCGTTCACCTGGTATCCACCCTGGTGCGTGAGGGTCTGACCATGACTCGAGTGACCCGGCGCGCACTCCTCATCGGGGGACTTGCGCTCACCACCGTCGGCGCGGGGTCGGACCGGCTGGCCGACCCGTTCACCTTGGGAGTCGCCTCCGGCGACCCGACCTTCGACAGCGTGGTCCTGTGGACCCGCCTGGCACCCACCCCTCTCGCGGAGGACGGGGCGGGCGGCATGCCGTCCCGCGCCGTCGAGGTGAAGTGGGAGATCGCACTGGACGAGCGGTTCCGGCGCGTCATCCGTCGCGGCAAGACCTACGCACGGCCTGAGGAAGGCCACAGCGTGCACGTGGACGTGCGTGGGCTTCTGCCTGGCCGCGAGTACTTCTACCGCTTCGCCGCCGAGGGCCATCTCTCTCGTACGGGCCGCACGCGCACGGCGTTGGCACCATGGGCGTTGGGCAGCGGGCTCACGATGGCGTTCGCCTCCTGCTCGCAGTTCGAGCACGGCTACTTCACCGCGTACCGGCGCCTGGCCGAGGACCAGCCCGACCTGGTGCTGCACCTCGGCGACTACCAGTACGAGTACACGAAGGGCGCGTACGTGGCGCCGGGCGGCAACCCGCGCGACCACGAGGGCCCGGAGACCGAGACGCTGGCCAACTACCGGCAGCGGCACGCGCAGTACAAGACCGACCTCGACCTCCAGGAAGCGCACGCCGTGGCGCCGTGGGCGGTCGTGTGGGACGACCACGAGATCGACAACAACTGGGCGGACGAGGTCTACGAGAAGCCGCAGATCCCGCAACCGAACTTCCTGGCGCGGCGGGCGGCGGCGTTCCAGGCCTACTACGAGAACATGCCGATCCGGTCCAAGCCTTCCGGGATCGACCTGCAGCTCTACCGGCGGTTGCAGTGGGGCGGGCTCGCGAACTTCCACCTGCTCGACACCCGGCAGTACCGCGACGACCAGGCGTGTGGTGACGGCTTGAAGGCTTGTCCGGAACGGTTGGAGCCGACGCGCACGATCACCGGTGCCGCGCAGGAGAAGTGGCTGCTGGACGGGCTGAAGCGCTCGCACGCGCGTTGGGACGTGCTGGGGCAGCAGGTGTTCTTCTCACAGCTCGACTTCACGCCCGGCGTCGGCGAGACCAACAACATGGACGCGTGGGACGGCTACGCCGCGAACCGCGACCGTGTGGCCGCAGGGTTCTGCCACACGCGCAACACCGTCGTGCTGACCGGTGACGTGCACGCGGCGTGGGCGGCCGACGTCAAGGAACGTTGGAACGACCCGACTTCGCGCACGGTCGCGACGGAGCTGGTGTCGACGTCGATCACGTCCGGCGGTGACGGTTCGGAAACCCGGCCGGAGACGCCGGCGATCCTGGCCGAGAACCCGCACGTGAAGTACTTCAACAACCGGCGCGGGTACGTGCGGACGAAGTTCACCGCGCGTGAGGTGCGGGCGGACTTCCGCGGGCTCGACTACGTGCGCACGCCCGGAGCTCCGGTGACCACGAAGGCGTCGTTCGTGATCGAGGACCGGAGTCCCGGACTCCACAAGGCCTAGCGGAGTCCGGGACTCCGGTCCTCCACGAGCTTCAGAACGTCTAGAGAATCTGGACCGTGCTGACCGGAAGGCCCGGCGTGGTCGAGATGTCCATCGGGGACGGCTTGGCGCCCGCCGCGACGAGGTGGGCGCCGAGCGCCGCGATCATCGCGCCATTGTCGGTGCACAGCCGTGGGCGCGGCACGCGCAGTTCGATGCCCGCCTCGGCGCAGCGTTCGGCGGCGAGCCCGCTCAGCCGCGAGTTCGCCGCGACGCCGCCGGAGATCACCAGCGTGCCGACGTCCAGGTCCTTCGCGGCGCGGATCGCCTTGGCGGTCAGCACGTCCGCGACGGCCTCCTGGAACGACGCGGCGACGTCGGCCAGCGGGATCTCCTCGCCGGCCCGCTCGGCGCGTTCGACCCAGCGGGCGACCGAGGTCTTCAGGCCGGAGAACGAGAAGTCGTACTTCGCGTCGCGCGGGCCGGTGAGGCCGCGCGGGAACGCGATCGCGCAACCGTTGCCCTGCTTGGCGAGCTTGTCGATGGGCGGGCCGCCGGGGTACGGCAGGTCGAGCAGCCGCGCGACCTTGTCGTACGCCTCGCCGGCCGCGTCGTCCACGGTGGACCCGATCTCGGTGATCGAGTTCGCCAGGCCGCCCTCGATCAGCAGCAGCTGCGAGTGGCCGCCGGAGACCAGCAGCGCGAGGCAGCGCTGCGGCAACGGGCCGTGCTGCAACGTGTCCGCGGCGACGTGGCCCGCGAGGTGGTTGACGCCGTAGAGCGGCTTGCCGAGTGCGGCCGCGTACGCCTTCGCGGCGGACACGCCAACCAGCAGCGCGCCGGCCAGACCCGGTCCGGCGGTGACGGCGATGGAGTGGATCTGGGAGAGCTCGACCTTCGCGGTGTCGAGGGCCCTGCGCATGGTCGGGACCAGCGCCTCGAGGTGGGCGCGCGAGGCGACCTCCGGCACGACGCCGCCGAAGCGGGCGTGCTCCTCCACGCTCGAGGCGACCTCGTCGGCGAGCAGTTCGAGCGAGCCGTCCGGTCCGAGGCGGACGATGCCGAAGCCCGTCTCGTCGCACGAGCTCTCGATGCCCAGAATCAAACGATCAGACACTTTGTGCGGGCCTTCCCATCGTGTACGCGTCGGCACCCGACGGCTGGTAGTAGCGGCGGCGCAGGCCGAGTTGGTCGAAGCCGTGTGCCTTGTACAGGGCGATCGCCGGCTCGTTGTCCGTGCGGACTTCCAGGTAGACCGGCACGTTGATCTCGTCGACGCGGGCCAGCAGGTCCTTCAGCAGCGTCTTGCCGACGCCCCTGCCCTGCCAGTGCCCGATCACGGCGATCGTGTGCACGCTGGCCTCGTACTGGCTGACGGCGAGCCCGGCGTACCCGATCAGCTCGTCGTCGGCGTACGCGCCGATGTAGTAGTTGCCGTTGTCGAGCTCGCTGTGGAACGCGTTCTCGCTCCACGGGTCGTCGCCGGGGAACAACGCCAGCTCGATCTCGTGGCACCTGGGCACGTCGGTGTGCCGCAGAGGCGCGAACGTGACGGTGCCGGTGGTCATGCCCTGGTCACCCGCTTGCGCCCGGTGGGCTCGACGGCGTCGGGACGGCGCAGGTAGAGCGGGGTGAGCGCGGCCGGGCGGGCCTTGGCGAGCACCTCGGCGGCCGCGGCGGCGACCAGTCCCTCCGGACTCGGGTGCTTCGCTTGGAGCAGCTCCAAGCCGAGGACGTCGGCGTAGATCTCGGCACCCTCACCGGTCGCCTGGCGCACGCCCAGGGCCGGCAGCTTCTCGGCGAGGTCCTGCGGGCGCTCGACGTGCGGGCCGTCCGTGCGGCGACCGGCGGCGTCGTAGGCGGCCCAGTAGACCTCCTTGCGCCGCGCGTCCGTCGCGACGAGCAGCGGGTGGCCGCTTGCAGCGTCCTTGGCGATGGCGTCCGGGGTCGCGACCGGGTAGACCGGGCGATTGAGCGCCTGGCCGAGCGCGGCGGCGGTGGCGAGACCGACCCGCAGACCGGTGAAGGGCCCAGGGCCCGCGCCGACGACGATGGCGTCGAGATCGGCGAACGTCCTGCCGGCCTCCGCGAGCGCGTCGGTGATGTGCGGGGTGAGCAGCTCGCCGTGCGCCTTGGCGTTGAGCGTCACCCGCTTCGCGAGCAGGCGCGGCGGGGAGTCGGGCGCGAGTTCGACCACACCGGCGGTGACTGCGGGGGTGGCCGTGTCGACGGCGAGCACTAGCACGATTGTCCAGAGTAGTACGTGTGGCAGACCACACTTCCGATGCGTCCTCAAGGGATGGGTACGACCCTGGATCCATGTTCGCTGAACCGAGTGACCGCGAGGCCCTGCGCTTCGGTGAGAAGTCCCTGACCTATGCCGAGCTGCACCAGGCCGCGGGCACTCTGGCGGAACGCCTCAAAGGCAACATCCGTGTCGCCGTCTGGGCGACTTCCACGCTGGAAACGTGCGTCTCGGTCGTGGCGGGACTCAAAGCGGGCGTGGCGATCGTGCCGCTCAACCCCAAGCTCGGCGAACGCGAGCTGGAGCACATCCTCGGCGACAGCAAGCCGGATCTGATCCTGCGCGACGAACCGATCGTGTTCGGCGAACCGGGCACGTTCGACGAGCCGGGTCCGGAGACTCCCGCGCTGGTCATCTACACCTCGGGCACGACCGGGCCACCCAAGGGCGTGGTGCTGCCCCGCCGGTCGCTGACCTCGAACATCGACGCGCTCGCCCAGGCCTGGCAGTGGACGAGCGGCGACGTGCTGGTGCACGGGCTGCCGCTGTTCCACGTGCACGGACTTGGCATCGGCGTCCTCGGCCCGCTGCGGATCGGCGGTGCGGTGCGGCACGTGAAGTTCTCGCCGGAGGCCATCGGCCACGAGCTGGCGACCGGCGCCACGATGATGTTCGGCGTCCCGACGATGTACCACCGGATCGCGGAGGCCGTCGAGAACGACGCCGCCTTGGCCGATCAGTTCCGCACGGCCCGCCTGCTGGTCTCCGGGAGTGCCGCGCTGCCCGCGAGCGACCACGAGCGGATCGCGAAGGCCACCGGACAGGGGATCGTCGAGCGGTACGGGATGAGCGAGACGCTGATGAACGTCAGCGTGCGGTTCGACGGTGATCGCCGGCCGGGCGCGGTCGGGCTGCCGGTGGACGG
The DNA here is from genome assembly GCF_900115955.1 of Lentzea waywayandensis. Taxonomy (GTDB): domain Bacteria; phylum Actinomycetota; class Actinomycetes; order Mycobacteriales; family Pseudonocardiaceae; genus Lentzea; species Lentzea waywayandensis. The sequence continues at coordinate 79,681 of NZ_FOYL01000003.1, read as the reverse complement.
CGTCGACGTCCAGGTGGTGGACGAGCAGGGCCACGACGTGGGCGACGGCGCGATCGGCGAGATCGAGGTGCGCGGGCCGAACCTGTTCCTGGAGTACCTGAACCGTCCGGACGCGACGGAGGCGGCGTTCCGGGACGGGTGGTTCAGGACCGGCGACATGGCGGTACGCGATCCCGACGGGTACATCCGCATCGTCGGGCGGCAGGCCACGGACCTGATCAAGAGCGGTGGCTACAAGATCGGCGCGGGCGAGATCGAGAACGTGCTGCTCGAGCATCCGTCGGTGGCCGAGGTGGCGGTGACGGGCGAGCCGGACGACGACCTGGGCGAGCGGATCGTGGCGTGGGTGGTTCCAGCGGGCGAAGCGCCGGAACCATCAGCCCTGCGCGACCATGTCGCGAAGTTGTTGTCGCCGCACAAGAGGCCGCGTGTGGTGCGCTATCTGCAGGCCTTGCCGCGCAACGAGATGGGCAAGGTCCTCAAACGAGAGTTGTCCTGAAAGGACGGTCGCAGGGGATGGCCGGCGGGCTCGTCCGGCCATCCCCCGTGACGCTCCGGACTAGCGGCCGGACGTGTTGCCGTTGCAGGCGACGTAGGACGGCGAGTGGTCGACCGTGAAGATCTCGAGCGGGCCGTTCCACTGCCACGGCGCGACGCAGGCGTTGTTCAGCACGCTGATGCCGTGACCACCGGCGGCGTGGTTGTCGTTGCACGCGGCGTAGCCGGGGGCGTGGCCCTCGTGCAGCAGCGAGAACGGGCCGTTCCACTGCCACGGCGCGGCGCAGAGGTTGTCGGCAACGCTGATGCCGCCGGAGCGGTCGTGCTCGCCGGCGGAAGCGGGAGCAGCGGCGGCCAGCAGGGCGCCACCGATGACTGCGGTTGCGAAGAGCGTCTTCTTGATCATGCGGGGTTCATCGGCCCGTCACGCTCTGTCCTTAATGGACGTCACCCCATGCGTCAGAAAACGTCACACAGGCAGGGGACGTGAGCTCCACTCGCCGTGCGGGATCAGCTGAGCTGTGCGAACGTCGTCGATTCCGCGTTCGAGCCGGATCAGCAGATGATCTTCGTTCAGGCGTTCCGCGACGCCCTCGCCCCACTCGACGGCGACCACGGCGTCGACCAGGTCGGTGTCCAGATCGAGATCGTCCAGCTCGTCCAGGTGACCCCCGAGCCGGTACGCGTCGACGTGCACCAGCCGCACGCCACGCCCGTCCTCGGCGGGCTCGTGGACGCGGGCGACGACGAACGTCGGCGAGGACACCCGGCCCTGCACGCCGAGGCCGCGCGCGAGGCCGCGCACCAGCGCCGTCTTCCCCGCTCCCAACGGCCCGGCGAGCAGCAGCAGGTCGCCCGCCCGCACCACTTCACCCAGCTTGCGGCCGAACTCCTCGGTGTCCTCCACCAGGGGCAGTTCGACGGTCTTCACGCTCGGCGCCACCACTTCTTCCGACTCTCTCCGCGATCGGTCGCGCAGCGTTCGACGAGCGCGACCAGGTGGTCGTTGACCAGATCAGCCTGCTCCATCATCACCATGTGCCCGGCACCGGGGGCCCGGACCAGGGTGGCGTGCGGCATCTCCTCGGCCATCCGCTCGGCGTGCGAGAACGGCGTCAGCTTGTCCGCGTCACCGCTCAGGATCAGCACCTCGCAGTGCCGCAACCCGGCGAGCGCCTTGTAGCGGTCGTGCGTGCCGAGGGTCTCCAGGAACTCGGTGAGCACCTTCACCGTGGTCCCGTTGATCATCTTCTCCATCAGGTCCACAAGGGACGGTGCGACCTTGCGGTCACCGAACGCCAGCGCGCGGATGCCGCTCCACGTCAGCGTCTTCGTGCCCTTGCGGACCCACTCGACGAGTCCGGGCTGAATGCCCGCGAGCCGGCCGACGCCCAGCGTCACCGGGTTGTACCGCGACAGCACGGACTTCGGCAGTCCCGCACCGCCCACGGCTCCGGCGGCCGTGCCGATCAACGCGACGCCGCGCACCCGTTCCTCGAAGAGCTCCGGATGCTTCTCGGCCAGCGCCATGATCGTCATGCCGCCCATCGAATGACCGACGAGCACCAGCGGGCCCTCCGGCACGACCGAGCGGATCACCGAGTCGAGGTCGAGCGCGAGCTGGTCGATCGTGCTGTTCTCGGCGGAGGACTTCCCGGAACGGCCGTGGCCGCGCTGGTCGTAGAGCACCTGGTGGACGCGCGGGTCGAGCAGCTCGGCGAGGTCGCGGCGCTGGAAGTGGAAGCACCGGCGGTCCAGCGCGAACCCGTGCACCAGCACGACCGTGATGTCCGGCTCGCCGCCGTCCGCCGGGTCGACCTCCTCGACGGAGATCGGCACACCGTCCTCGGCGGCCACCGTCGACTCGCGATCGGGCCTCAGTTCACCGAGCGGCTCGTCAGCGAGGCTGTCGGACGCGGTCTTGCGCTCGTGCGAGACCTTCGCGGTCTGCGCCACGGCGGCACCGGCGACGACGGCACCGACCGCGCCACCGACCCACCCGACGACCTTCCACACCGGCTTCACGTGTAGATCCTCCGCACCCGAGGCCGGTACATCCCGCAGACGATCTCGTAGTTGATCGTCCCGGTCAGCTCCGCCCACTCCGTCGCCGTCGGCTCCCCCCGGCTCCCGTCGCCGAACAGGACGACCTCGGCACCCTCCGCGATCTCGTCGTTCCCGCAGTCCACGACGATCTGGTCCATGCAGACACGGCCGACCACCGGGCGGCGTCTCCCGTCCAGGAGCACCTCCATCCGGCCGGAGAGCGCCCTCGGGACACCGTCCGCATACCCCGCCGGCACCAGTGCCAGCGTCGTGTCCGTCCGCGCTGTCCATGTCATCCCGTAGGAGACGGACTCACCTGCGGGGATACGTTTCGTGAGCGCCACGTGCGACCGGTAGCTCATGACCGGCCTCAGGTCGTGCTCGGTCGGCACCGGGTTCAGCCCGTACATCGCGATGCCGGGCCTGACGATGTCGAAGTGCAGATCGGGCCTGGTCAGCAACGCCGCCGAGTTCGCGATGTGCCGTTTCGGGGTCAGGCCGAAGCTCTTGGCGACCTCGTAGGCGTCGTCGAACCTCTTGGCCTGCAGGTCGATGGACGGGTCGCCGATCTCGTCCGCGGACGCGAGATGCGACCAGACGGCCACCACCTCGTGCCTGCTCGCGGCCTCGACCAGCTCCGGCCAGTCGTGCGGCTGGCAGCCGTTGCGGCTCAGGCCGGTGTCGATCTTGAGATGGATCCGCGGCCGGGCGTCGGCCTCCTCGGCGGCGGCCTCGACCCTGCGCAGGTCCGACATCGACGCCACGGACATGTCGACGTCGGCCGCGAGACCGGCGGCGAGATCCTCGTCCGGCGCGTCGAGCCAGGCCAGGATCGGTGCCTGGATGCCCGCGGTCCGCAGGGCGAGAGCTTCCTGCGTCGAACAGGAACCGAGCCAGGTCGCGCCGGCTTCCAGGGCTGCGCGGGCGACCTCCACCGCGCCGTGGCCGTAGCCGTCCGCCTTGACGACGGCCATCGTCTCCGCGCCGGGAGCGAGGCCGGCGAGCAACGCGACGTTGTGCCGCAGCGCACCGAGGTCGACTACCACTTCTGAACGGGCCATAACCTGTTCATCGTGCCATGACTTCGCAGCTCACAAGTGTGAGCGAGCGCTCATGCCCGGCGAAGTGCCCTGATGGCGCTGGGAATGGCCGCCATCAGGCCCGAGGCGGGCACCGGAGCGCCGTCCGCGCCCAGTTCGGCTGCCCGCACGTGCAGGTAGGCCCCGTAGCCCGCGGCCAGGAACGGATCCACCCCGCCCGCGAGCAGCGCGCCGATGATGCCCGACAACACGTCGCCCGATCCGGCCGTCGCGGGCCAGGACGACGTCGCCGAGTTGACCAGCGCCCGTCCGTCCGGCGCCGCCACGACCGTTCGATGGCCCTTGAGCAGCACCACGGCGTTGAACCGCTGAGCGGCCTTGCGGGCCGCCGCGACACGATCCGGGCCCACCGGACCGGCCAGGCGTTCGAACTCGCGGTCGTGCGGTGTCAGCACCAGGGCGGCGTCCGGATCGCGGGCGTCCCAGAGCGACGGGGTCGAGGCGAGCAGCGTGATGGCGTCCGCGTCGGCGATCACCGGCACCCCGGCGTCCAGGACGAATCTCAGGACGTCGGCGGACGAGCTGCCCGTGCCCATGCCGGGGCCGACGACCCAGGCCTGGACGCGACCGGCGTCGGTGATCGAGCCGGTGCAGATCGTCTCGGGCCAGCGGGCGCGGATGGCGTCGGCGGCCGGACCGGCGTAGCGGACCATTCCGGACGTCGCGAGCACGGCGGCGCCGGTGGAAAGCACCGCGGCGCCGGGATAGGTCGTGCTTCCGGCCGCCACTCCCGTGACGCCCTGGGTGTACTTGTCGTCGGACGGGCCCGGCACCGGCCAGGCGATGTCCCCGCGGTCCAGCAGCACGAAGTCGGGATCTGACGGCCTGAGGCCGATGTCGACCAGGTGCACCTCGCCGCAGTCGGCCAGCGCGTGCACCGGCTTCAGGCAGCCGAACGTGACCGTGGTGTGCGCGCGGACGTGCGGTCCGGAGATCTCGCCGGTGTCCGGGTCGATGCCGGACGGCAGGTCCACCGCCAGGATCGGCGCCGTGACCGTCTCGACCAGCGCTGCCGCCTCGGGACGCAGCGGACCGCGTGCGGAGAGGCCGACGATGCCGTCGATCACCAGGTCCGGAGTGCCGACCTCGGAGACGATCCGCCCGCCCACGCGCCGAAACGCTGCCAGGCCTTCGACGTGCGCTTTGGCCGGGTTGAGCAGCACCGCGGACACGGCGATCCCCCTGCGGCGCAGGAAGTAGCCGGCCCACAGGGCGTCGCCGCCGTTGTTGCCCGCACCCACGAGCAACGTGACGCGACGACGTCCGGAAAGAAGCCTGAGGGCGTGGGTGGCCACACCGAACGCGGCCTTGCGCATCAGCGAGCCCGGCGGGACGACCGCCATGAGCTCCTCTTCAGCGGACTTGACGCGTTCGGTGTGCCAGACGCCTCTCACTCACTCGACGGTAACGGACTTCGCCAGGTTGCGAGGCTTGTCCACGTCGTAGCCGCGGGCGGACGCGATCTCGGCCGCGAGGATCTGCAGCGGCACCGTCGAGATGAGCGGCTGAAGCAGCGTCGGGACGGCCGGGATCTCGATCAGGTGGTCGGCGAACGGGCGCACGGTCTCGTCGCCCTCCTCGGCGATCACGATCGTGCGGGCGCCACGGGCCTGGATCTCGCTGATGTTCGACACCAGCTTCGAGTGCAGGACGGCGCGACCCTTCGGCGACGGCATGACCACGACGACCGGGAGGCCCTCCTCGATCAACGCGATCGGGCCGTGCTTGAGCTCGCCCGCCGCGAAGCCCTCGGCGTGCATGTAGGCGAGCTCCTTGAGCTTGAGCGCGCCCTCCAGGGCCACCGGGTAGCCGACGTGACGGCCGAGGAACAGCACCGCCTTCGAGTCGGCGAGCTCCCGGCCGAGCGCACGAACCTGGTCGGCCGTCCCGAGGACGCGCCGCACGGCCTCGGGCATGGCCTCCAGCTCGTGGAACTCGCGGGCGACCTCGTCCGGGTACTTGGTGCCACGAGCCTGCGCCAGGGCCAGGCCCACCAGGTAGTTCGCGGCGATCTGGGCGAGGAACGCCTTCGTCGAAGCGACACCGATCTCCGGACCGGCGTGCGTGTAGAGGACGGCGTCGGACTCACGCGGGATCTGCGCGCCGTTCGTGTTGCAGACGGCCAGAACACGGGCCTTCTGCTCACGGGCGTGACGCACGGCCTCCAGCGTGTCCGCGGTCTCGCCGGACTGCGACACGGCGACGACGAGCGTGTCGCGGTCGAGCACCGGGTCGCGGTAGCGGAACTCGGAGGCCAGCTCGACCTCGACGGGCAGGCGGGTCCAGTGCTCGATCGCGTACTTCGCGACGAGACCGGAGTGGTAGGCCGAACCGCAGGCGATGACGAAGACCTTGTCGACGTCGCGCAGGTCCTGGTCGGACAGACGCTGCTCGTCGAGGACGATCCGGCCGTTCGCGAAGTGGCCGCGCAGCGTGTTCGCCAGCGCCTCCGGCTGCTCCTCGATCTCCTTGAGCATGAAGTACTCGTGGCCGCCCTTCTCGGCGGCGCTGAGGTCCCAGTTGACCGTGAACGGCTTGGCCTCGGCGGGCTCGCCGGCGAAGTCGGTGACCTCGTAGCCGGAGCGGGTCAGCACGACCATCTGGTCCTGGCCCAGCTCGACGGCTTCCTTGGTGTGCGCGATGAACGCGGCGACGTCGCTCGCGACGAAGTACTCGTTCTCGCCGACGCCGACGACCAGCGGGGAGTTGCGGCGCGCGGCGACGACCGTGTCGGGCTCGTCGGCGTGCGTGAAGACGAGCGTGAACGCGCCCTCCAGGCGGTTCACGATCTTGCGCACGCTGGCAGGCAGGTCGCCCTTGGTGTCGCCCTCGGCGTAGGCGAACGCCACGAGGTGCGCGACCGTCTCGGTGTCGGTGTCGGACGCCATCTCGACGCCGAGACCTTCGAGCTCACCGCGCAGCGCGAGGAAGTTCTCGATGATGCCGTTGTGCACCACGGCGACGCGGTTCGTCGCGTCGCGGTGCGGGTGCGAGTTCTTGTCGATCGGCGCGCCGTGCGTCGCCCACCGGGTGTGGCCCATGCCGACGGTGCCCACGAAGTTGTCGCGGCCCACCTCGTCGAGCCTCGTCTCCAGGTTCTGCAGCCGCCCGGCCTTGCGTTCGACGGCGAGGTCGTCGCCTGTCACGACCGCGACGCCCGCCGAGTCGTAGCCCCGGTACTCGAGGCGCCTCAGCCCGTCCAGCACCACGTCGAGTGCCGACTGGTGACCCACGTATCCCACGATTCCGCACACGGAAAACAGACTAGCTAGACCACGCCGCTAACCCTAATGAGTGAGGGCACCCCGTTTGCGCAGGTCAAGCGCCCATGTGGTGTAGACCAATCTCAGGTGTGGTGCGCGCGACAGGATCGACTACGGTTCACGGCATGGCTCGCCGCGTGATCACGCTGACCGCGAAACAGGCCCTTGAGCAGCTCAGCAGGCCTGGCCCGCACCCCGTGCTGCGCGGCGACCTCGCGCTCGTCGGCCTGCCGGGCGTGATCTTCACGCCCCAGTCCGGCCTCGGTCTGCCCGCCGTCGCGTTCGGACACGGCTGGATGCAGCCCGTTCGCCGCTACCACGGCCTTTTGCGGCACCTGGCGTCGTGGGGCGTGGTCGCCGCGGCACCGGCCGTGGAGCGCGGGCCGCTGCTGTCGTCGCGGGTGCTGGCAGCGAACCTGCTGACCACTTTGGACATCTGCACCGGCGTGCGGCTCGGCACCGGGGAGATCAGCGTCGACCCGTCCCGTCTGGCCCTCGCCGGGCACTCGATGGGCGGCGGCGCGGCCGTGCTGGCGACGTCGGGGTCGGATCGCATCAGGGCCGTTGTGACTTTGGCCGCAACGGAGACGCGGCCTTCCGCCCTGGACGCGGCACGGGAGGTTCGCGCGCCCGGACTGCACCTCGCGGCGGGCGAGGACCGCATCGCACCGCCCGTCGGCCACGCCGAGGCGATCGCCCAGGCCTGGGGCGGCCCCGTGCAACTGCGGCTGCTGCCCAAGGCCTCGCACCTCGGGTTCACCGAGGGCAGGCACTGGAGCGAGCTCATGCTCGACGGCAGCGCCGAGCGGGGATCGCAGAAGCTCGGACGCGCGTTCGTGACGGCGTTCCTGCTCCGCGTGCTGACCGGCGACCGGACGTACGACGACCTGCTCGACAGCGACCTGAAGAACGCGAACCTCGTCTTCCAGCGGGAAGCCCTGGTTCGCCGCTGACGACTCCGGCCCCGGTGCGGGATCGCACGCGGGGCCGGAGATCAGGTCAGCTGAGCCAGGTCTGGCCGCTCAGGTCGTCATCGTCCTCCACGGGCGCCGGACGACGCCGATGCACAGGTGGCGGCGGCGCGACCGGCGGTGGTGGCGGAGCGGCCACCGGTGCCTGCTGCTGCGGCGGCGCGTAGCCGTCGTCGTCCTCCGGGCCGAACGCCAGTTCACCGGCGCCGCGTTCGGGACGGTCCCACTGCGGCTTGCGCGACTGCTGCCGTTCGCCCTGCTCGACGAGGTTCTCGGCGCTCTTCTGAGCGGCCGCGACGTCCTGCTTGTGCTTTTCCTCGCGAGCCGCGATGTCGGCGGCCACCTTGTCCTGGCTCGCCTTGAGCTCCGCCGAGACCTCCGCGGTGGCACGGCGGGTCTTGGCGATGTTCTCGTCGAACAACGCCTGAACGCGCGGGTCCACTTCCCCGATCATCGCCATGGGTTGGCGGCCTCTCCTCGGTCTTCACCCAGCGTGGTCTGCATGGCGCTCAACGGGTTGCTGTTGTCGTCGTCGAACAACGTGCCCGTGGTGCGCCACTGGCTGGCTCCGCGCTCGGAGTCGCCGCCCTGCTGGCCGCCGGCTCCGGCGCCTGCCATGCCGCCACCCATCATTCCGCCGCCCATCATTCCGCCGGAGGCCGCACCGCTGGGTGCCTGGCCGTGGGCGTCCTGCATGGACGGCAGGTTCGCGGAACCCGCCTGACCCGCCTCGGAGGGGTTCGTGTTGAACGAGCCTCCGCTGCTGTCGCTCGAGTTCGGGCTGCTCCACGCGCTGTCGGCGTTCGAGCCGCCGAGCACGGACTCGCCGCCCCCCGCGCCACCGGTGAACGAGACACCGGACGTCGTCGTGCCGTCCGAGGCCTGGGCGAACTGCGGGCTCTCCGCGGAGATCCTGGGCTCGCCGACGCTCGGCATGATGCCGTTGTCCTCGATGTAGCTGCGAGCCATCGAGTCCTGGAAGCGCTCGGCCACGTTGGGCGCGGTCTCCCCCGGCGGGCTCCAGACCTGCTCACCCGCGGGTGCCGGCATCGGTTGGAAGTCGGCCTCGGCGGGCAGCGTCGTGACGACGTCCTCGACGGGCCGCGGGAAGTCCGACTCCGGCGTGCGCAGGCCGTCCTCGAGCCTGGCGCCGTCGGAACCGCCCCCGCCGGAACCGGACTCGGAGCCCGGCGTCTGCGCGGCCGGGTTCTCGTCCTCGCCGAAGCCCACGCCGATCTTGTCGGGCGTGCCGTCGCCGTTGTCCGCGGTCAGGTTGATCTCGCCGGTCTTGGTGTCGACCTCGGCGGTGAAGTTGACGCCGTCCTGCTCGATGTGGATCTTGCCGTCCTCGCCGACCTCGACGGGGATCGGGTTCGACTCCGAACCGAGCGGGCCCGTCGTCGGGGCCGCGCCGCCACCGGGTGCCGGCGTGCCACCGGCGGCCGGCGTCTGCGCACCCGGCGTCTGGCCGGCCGCGGTCGGGTTCGAGCCGGTGAGCTGGTTGGCCATGTTGGTGATGGCCTGCGTGCCGTTCTGCCCCATCAGGGCCTTGGCTGCCTCGGGGTTCTTGCTGAAGTCCAGGTCGTAGGTCTTCGGCTCGCCCTTCGGCGTGTCGATCGTCATCTTCACGTGCCCGTTCGAGTCGGGCTCCGTGACCTTGATCGTGTTGTCGCCGGCCGTGACCGTGACGGTCTCGAGCTCTTCCTCGGGCTTGGGCTGGTCGGGCTTGCCGTCGCCGTCGAGGTCGTCGGGCTTGCCGTCGCCGTCGGTGTCACCGGGGACGTCGGGCTTGCCGTCGCCGTCCTTGTCGAGCGGGTTCTCCGGCTTCGGGATCTCCGGCGTGCCACCGCCGCCACCGCCGCCGCTGGGACCGCCGCCACCGCTCGGGCTGCCACCGCCACCGCCGCCGCCGTTGTTGACGTTCTGGCGGCCGCCGCCCTGATCGGAGAACGCCGGGGGGTCGCCGATCGGGCCGAACGTGTCCTTGAACGCGTTCTTCAAGCCCGTGAACATGGCCTTGTAGTCGGCGTCGACACCGGCCTGCACGGCCTGGCAGTAGCCGTCGAACGCCTTCTTCTTGCCGTCGAACTCCTCGCAGAGCGCCTTCAGCTTCTGCTTGGCCTCGTTGATGATGGATTCCCGCCGGCCCGTGACCCAGGAATCCCAGCCGAGGCCCGCGAGAACGCCTGACAGGATGCCGCCGGTGAGAGCACCCACGACACCGCCTACGACCCAACCGGGCAGGCCGCTGAGTCCGTCGAGGATGCCAGCGTCGTTCTCGTAGATGTCGCCGTTCGCCTGACGGATCGCGGTCTCGGCCTCCTCGACCGTCAGACCACCGCACTTCTCCGAGTACTGGTCGTGGATCTGCTGCGCGAAGTCCTTGACGTGCTTCTGCATGTTCGTCACGCCGGCGGTGATCGCCCCGGGAGCCGTGCCCGCCTGCTGCACGAACGTCTTCGAGGCGCCGGCGAACTTGGTCCGGTACTCGCCCGCGGCCTTCGCGGCGGCGCCCTCCCAGGAACCGAGCCCGTTCCAGGCGGCACCCAGCGCGTTGTCGTGCGCGTCCGCCTTCTTGACGTTCTCGGTGAGCTTGTGGGCGTCTTCGCGGAACTTCGCGAAGTCGATGTCGCGGACCTCGTCGTACTTGCGGTAGATGTCGCCTTCGAGGTTCGGCGCGGCACCACCGTGACCGCACGCCTGCGCGGCCTTGGGGTAGATCGGGATGAACTTCTCGAAGAACCGCAGGCCGGGGGCGCCGGCGTCGAGCAGCGTGTTGCTGTTCGGAACGTCACCCTGCTCGTTCAGGACCTTCTGGGTGGCGCCGAGCTCGCGCTCCACCTTGGCCTGGTTGACGAGCTTGTCGGCGTCGCCGCCCTTCTTCTCCCACTGGGCGCGGTCGATCTCCTTGCCGGCGACCACCCCCATGCTCAGGCCGGCGGTAGGAACGGCGAACGCCGCGCCGAGCAGGTAGCTGCCGACGCCGGGATCGCTCGGAACATCGACTCCGTTGGCCTTCGCATACCGCTCGACGTCCTCGTCCGAGGCGCCGGCACCGGCGAGCGCGGGGACGAGCTGCTTCTTGGTCTCCGGCGTGACGTTCGGGTCGTCGAGGAGCTTCTTGATCTCGGTCTGATCCGCCACGACTCGTTACCCCTTGAACTGGCTCGAGGTCTGCGCCTCGTTCGACTCGTACGTCTTGGCGACGTCCTTCAGGCGGGTGGCGATGCCGGTCGCCTCCTTGCCGAACTTCTCCAAGTCCTGGCCGAAGAGGTCGAAGCAGGCCTTGTACTCGGCGGCGACGCCCTGGAACTTGCGGCCGACCTGCCCGGCTCCCACACCCGGCACGGCCGCGGCCTTCATCTGGATCAGGGCTGATCCCTCTGCCTCGTACGTCCCCGCAGCCTTGGTCAAATCGCCGGACTGAACGCCGAACCCGGACATCTGCTCGCCTCCCCTAGTCCCCGATCTGACGCAATTCGGCCTCATCGGGTTCCGCCATACAGTGCCAGCTCGGATCACGCGGTGACCGGAGCTCCAGGATGTCGGTTGCCTTAGTAAACAGCCATTCGGCGCAAGACGCCGATGATCACCACTGAACGGGTGGCGCCTGGTCACCAGCCGCCGGGCGCGGGCGGCTGTGTGCCGGGCGGGGGCTGCTGCGGGTACCCGTGGGACGGGTACGGCTGCTGCTGGGGGAATCCTTGCTGGGGAGGGGCCTGCTGCGGAAATCCCTGCGGTGGGTACGGCTGCTGGGGATGGCCGTGACCGGGCGGAAACGGGGGCTGGTGGGCGGGTTTGCGCTTCGTCGTCACGACGACGACGGCGATGACCGCTGCCACACCTCCCAGAAGCACCAGGAGTACGAGCAGCATCAACGCGGTCATCCCCAGCCCCCATCTGTCCTCAGTGCACCGAGGAAACCACACCCGCCAGTCGCTGCGCGGCCGACTCGGCCTGTTCGTGGCTCGTGGCCTCGACCATCACCCGCACGAGCTGCTCGGTGCCGGACGGGCGCAGCAGCACGCGGCCGGTGTCGCCGAGCTCGGCCTCGACCTCGGCGACGGCCTCGCTGACCGTGGAGGCCTTGGCGACGGCCGCCTTGTCGGCGACCTTGACGTTGATCAGGACCTGCGGCAGGCGGCGCATCACCGAGGCGAGGTCGGCGAGCGACTTGCCGGTCTCGGCCATGCGGGCCATCAGGCGCAGCGCGGTGAGCAGGCCGTCTCCGGTGGTGGCGTGCGCGGGCAGCACGACGTGGCCCGACTGCTCGCCGCCGAGCGAGAAGCCGCCGGCCTTGAGGTCCTGGAGCACGTAGCGGTCGCCGACGGCGGTGGTGCGCAGCCGGATCTTGGACTCGCGCATGGCGATGTGCAGGCCGAGGTTGCTCATCACGGTGGCGACGAGCGTGTCCTCGAACAGCTCACCGGCGTCGCGCATGGCGATCGCGAGGACCGCGAGGATCTGGTCGCCGTCGATCGGCTCGCCCTGGGCGTCCACGGCGAGGCAGCGGTCGGCGTCACCGTCGTGCGCGATGCCGAGGTCGGCACCGTGCTCGCGGACCGCGGCGGCCACGACGTCGATGTGGGTGGAACCACAGCCGGCGTTGATGTTGAGGCCGTCCGGGTTCGCGTTGATCGCGATCACCTCGGCCCCGGCGCGGCGGTAGGCGTCCGGTGCGGCCACCGACGCGGCACCGTTCGCGCAGTCCACCACGACCTTGAGGCCGTCCAGGCGGTGCGGTGTGACCTTGAGCAGGTGCTCGACGTACTGGGTCTCGGCGTCGGGAACATCACGCACTCGCCCGATGGCGGCACCGGTGGGGCGGTCGAAACCGGCGCCCATGTGCTGCTCGATCTCGTCCTCGACCGCGTCGGGCAGCTTGTGGCCACCGGCGGCGAAGAGCTTGATCCCGTTGTCCGGCATCGCGTTGTGCGACGCGGAGATCATCACGCCGATGTCGGCGCCGAGCGCGGCGACCAGGTACGCGACGGCGGGCGTGGGCAGAGCGCCGACGCGCAGGACGTCCGCACCGGCCGAGGTGAGGCCCGCGGTGACGGCGGCGTCGAGCATCTCGCTGCTCGCCCTGGGATCGCGGCCGACGACGGCGATGGGGCGGTGGGAGCGGTCGTGCTCGGCGAGCACCCGCGCCGCCGCGGAAGCGACGGACATCGCGAGTTCAGGGGTGAGATCGGCGTTGGCGAGACCACGAACACCGTCGGTGCCGAACAGGCGAGCCATGGAACCTCCGAATTGGACACTGCAAGGCGGCGGGGACTGACCCGGAAAACCCGGAAGACCTTGAAAAACACTGCGGGAGCAGCAGTTCGTAGTGAACTGCTGCTCCCGCAGGTACAGCTGTAACGCACTCGGGGTGCGGGGTGTCCCCGCAGTCACCGGGATCGAGCAGTGGTCTGCCGAAGCAGACACAGCACGCCCAGCGACTGACCCGTCAGCGCTTGGAGTACTGAGGCGCCTTGCGGGCCTTCTTCAGACCGTACTTCTTGCGCTCCTTGACCCGCGGGTCACGAGTGAGGAAGCCGGCCTTCTTCAGGACCGGGCGGTCCTCGGCGTCGATGGCGATCAGCGCACGCGCGATGGCGAGACGCAGCGCACCGGCCTGGCCGGTGATGCCGCCGCCGTGCAGGTTGCCGATCACGTCGAAGGTCTCGGGCTTCTCCGTGGTGACGAGCGGCTCCTTGATGAGCTGCTGGTGCACCTTGTTCGGGAAGTAGGTCTCGAGAGACTTGCCGTTCAGCGTGAACTTGCCGGTGCCGGGCACGAGGCGGACGCGAACGACGGCCTCCTTGCGGCGGCCGACGGTCTGCGCGAGGTGCGCGGCGCCGTTCAGCGAGGGCGCGACCACCGGCGCGGAGGTCTCCTCGACCTCGGCCTCGTCGGCGTCAGCCTCGACGGCCTCGACAGCCTCGGCCTCAGGAGCCTCAACGGCCTCAGGAGCGTCGACGACCTCGGCCTCGACAACCTCGGCCTCGACCTCGGGGGTCTCGACCTCAGGGGTCTCGTTCTCAGGGGTGGTCACAGGAACTTCCTCGGTGTACTCGTCGCTCACTGGGCGATCTTCTTGATCTCGAAGGTCTGCGGCTGCTGCGCCACGTGCGGGTGGTTCGGCCCGCTGTAGACCTTCAGCTTGTTCGCGATCTGGCGGCCCAGGCGGTTCTTGGGCAGCATGCCCTTGATCGCCTTCTCCACCAGGCGGTCCGGACGGGTGTCCAGGACCTCGCCGAAGGACTGCTTGCGCAGACCACCGGGGAAGCCGGAGTGGCGGTACTGGAACGCCTGGTCACGCTTCGCGCCGGTCAGAGCGACCTTGTCAGCGTTGATGATGACAACGAAGTCACCGGTGTCAACGTGAGGTGCGTAAGTCGGCTTGTGCTTGCCGCGCAGCAGCGTCGCGGCCTGGGTGGCGAGCCGGCCGAGCACCACGTCCTGGGCGTCGATCACGTGCCAGGTGCGGGTCACCTCACCGGGCTTCGGGCTGTACGTGCGCACGGATCTACCTCGTCGTCACTTGCGTCTGGGGTCACTGCGGCGGTTGCCCCAGACCGATCTTGGACGAACCAAGCGGTGGTTCCGAGACAGGCGCGGCACATAGGGGTGCCAGCTACCGCACAACAACGTCAGAAGATACCGGATGGGTGGCTCGAGGACCAAAACGGCCCCTCCTAAGCCACCCTTTCATGGACATACGCGAGCCCCGGACCACGTGGTTCCGGGGCTCGCGAAGGTGTTGCTCAGGCAGTGCTGGCTTACCAGCGGCCGAGGTTCTGCTTCTCAGCGGCCTCGTAGGCTTCGCCGGCCTGGCCGACGGCGGTACCGATGGCGGCGAGCACGGCCTGCAGGTCGGCAGCGGCCTCGTCCCACTTGCGCTGCGCGGCCTCGTAGGCCTCGCGGGCGTCACCGGTGTAGCCGGCCAGGGTCTTCTGCACCTCGGACTTGAGGTCGCCGAGCTGGCCCTCGATCTGGGTCGCCGAGCTGTTGATCGTGCTGGACGCCTGCGCGATTTCGGCGAACGTAACCTGAAGCATTTCATCTCCCCTTGAGCTCTAGATAAGTCTGAAGGTCTTGCGGCACTGCGAGTCGAGCGGTCCGGCGAATCAGCCGCTCAGGCGGCCGGTGATGCCGCTGATGGAGGACTTGTTGTCCTCTTCCTGGCGGGCGTAGACGTCCGCGGAGCTCGCGATCGACTCGGCGATGGTGTTCAGCGCCTCGGACAGCTTGCGGGCGTCCTCGTGGAACCGGGTCATCAGGTTCGCGAAGGCGGTCGAAGCGTCGCCCTTCCAGCTGGAGGAGACGGTGTCGACGGCGTTCTGCACCTGACGGAGCGTGCCCTGCGTCTCACCATCGACATCGATGATGCGCTTGGCCAGGGCGTCGAGCTCTGCTGCGGTAACTTCCAATGCCATTGGGAGATCCCCCTTCAAGGAACTTCAGGTCGTACTTCTTGGTTCGTACGCCTCTTCCGACGAGGACCCTGCCACGTCGGTTCCGTCCTGTCGCGACTTCTTTCGAAGTAGTTGCGCTAGTAAACGGCTCCGGGTGAAACCGGGAGTCAGTAGAGGATTCGCGACTGCGAAAAGTCCTCGTCATCGTCACTCGCACGGGGAAGCTGACCACTCGGACCGGCGACGGCGGCAGAACCGAGAGTCACCCGTTCCGTCTCAACTGGAACGGGCGCGGTGGCTTCGGCGGCGTCCGGCACCTGCTCGACGGCCAGACCTCGATCCACGCGGAACCCCGCGGCGGCCTCACGAACGTCGGCCGAGGTGGCCTGAGCGCCGGGCTCGATCTTGCGCTCACGCGCCTGCGCGGCGAGGTCGCGCGTGCGTTCCCGCAGCTTGGCGTTGCGTTCACCGATCTCTCCCGACGCGCGACCGGCACGGGTGACCGCGGCTCCGACCTCGGCGCGGAACCGGGCGAGGACCTCGGTGGCGGACATCGGCGACTCCCTGACGTTGCGGCTGCTACTTGATGACGAGCGAGCTGACGATCTTCTCGCAGGCGGTGCGGACCTGGGCCTTGGTGGCCTCCGTCGCCTGGCAGCCCACGCTCACCTGGACGTCGCCGGCGAACTGGATGTACCACTCGACCCCGGTCGCTTCGACCACTTCGCGATAGTGAACAACAGACTTCCCCGCAAATGTGGTGTTGTCGACGAAGTCGGCGACCTCATCACCATTGTCCTTGCGTTGCTGATACAGGCCCTTCAACTCACTCAACGCGCGAACTCGGTCCTGGTCGCTGTTATACGTGAGTGTTTGCTCCTGCACAGCAATACGCGCATCCGGTTGTTTGCTATTGGAATTCTTGCGCTCAATCGGTTGCAAAAGCACCTGGCGATCACCGGCCGCGCCGCCGGTCTGCTCCCACCCGTCCGGACGGCTGAAGCTGTAGTCGTAGACCGCGATCTGATCGCCGGGCGGATTCGGCTGCTGCGGCGTCTTGTCCCGGTTCAGCCAGAAGTAGCCACCGACACCGGCCGCCGCCAGCACGACCACGACACCTATCGCGATGAACAGCGGTGCCTTGCTCTTCCTCGGCGGCGGTGACGAGGCGGCGGGGAACGAGACGGGGTACTGCCCGGGAGGCGGAGGCGTGATCCGGCGGGTGATCTTGCGGGTGGCGTCGTCGCCGACCCGGAGGTTGTGAGTCACCTCACCCGACGGACCCTTCGCCTGAGCCTGCTGGGCGACACCGCCGGTCCGTTCCGGATCGAGACTGACCGCCCGCAGCGCGCCGCGGGCCACCACCGTCTCCGGCTGGTCGATGCTCGTCGGCACCACGCGGATCTGGTCGTGCACCATGCGCGCCACGAGCGGGATCCGGCTCGATCCACCGACCAGGAACACCCCGGCGAGCTGCTGGGGCCGCAGACCGGCGTCGCGGACGGTGGCGGCGGCCAGCGCGGCCGCCCGGCTCAGCGGCGCGGTGATCAGCTGTTCCAGGTCCGACCGCGTCACGTGCGCGTCGGGGAACGGCGGCGGCATCGGCACGTCGGTGTAGGCGTGCCGGGACAACGTCTCCTTGGCACCCCGCACGTCCTGCCGCAGCACCCGCCGCTTGCGCCGGTCGGCCATCTCGCGGCCCTCGACGAGCTGGCGCCACGCCTCGGGATCCTTGGCCGCGACCAGCCCGCCGACGTGTTCCAGCAACACCTGGTCGATGTCTGCGCCGCCGAAGCTCGGGTCGCCCTTGGCGGACAGCACCCGGAAGCTCTTGCCCGCGCGCGCCACGACGCTGGCGTCGACCGTGCCACCGCCCAGGTCGAGCACGGCGAGCGCGGCGCCGTCCGGAATGGAGTGGCTCGCGGAGTGGAAGACGGCGGCGGCGACGGGTTCGGGCACCAGCACCAACTCGCGGCCGAGTCCGCGCGCCGCCTGGAGCAGGACGCGGGTGCGGACCGTGCCCCAGTCCGCGGGATGAGTGAGGACGAGAAGGTCGACAGGCGCTCCACCACCGACGCGCCGCGCTTCCCCGACAGCTCGTGACAGCACCGCGCGCACAACGTCCACAACGGGCAGCACGGTGCTGCCGAGCAGCAACTCCCCCTCGTCGACGCGGCGCTTCGGGTGCGGCTCGTAGCGGGCGGGGTCGACCGCGGCCTGGCGCTCGGCCTCCTGACCGACGAACAACGTCCCGTCGGCGGCGGCGAACACGGCGGACGGCACCAGCGGCTGGCCGTCGAACACGACGACCTGCGGCTCCCTGCCGTGCACGGAGATCGCGACGCAGGTGCTCGACGTGCCGAAGTCGACCGCGACGTGCAGGCTCATGCACCTTCCCCTCTTCTGGGCACATGCTTACCCGATGCGACTGACCGGGACGACACGGATGGCAAAGGTCGCGTCACTCCGGTCGGGGTCCGCGGCTCGGCGGCCGGCCCAGTGGGCCTCTCGCTGCCCGCCGAACAGCACCGGTCACGCCTTCCGCCGCGCCCGCGCCAGCGCGGCCCGCAGTCGTTCCTCGGCACCGGCGTCGCCCGCGTCGGCGTAGTTCTCCAGAGCGGCGACCGCTACCTCGATCACCTTGTCCGTCAGTCCGAGCGCGAGGTTCGCCTCGGCGACCGAGGCCAGCGCGCGCACAACCCCGCGTCGTTCGCCGAGTTGTTCGAAGATCGACAGCGCTTTCTCCGCACCGGTCAGCGCCAGCCCTGCGTCACCGAGGGCGAGGTCGACCTGGGACCGCTGGACCGTGCAGTAGGCGACGCCGCGGACGTCGCCCAGCTCGGTCGCCAGATCCAGCGCCTCGTGGGCCGCCGCGCTCGCCCGCTCGAGATCACCGTGGGCGAGCGCGCTCGCCGTGATCCGGCTGAGCACCAGCGCGGTGTCGCTCGACCCGCCTTCGTCCCGGCTGATCGCCAGCGCCTCGCCCAGGGCCCGCACGGACTCCGGGTAGCGACCCTCGGACGAGAGCACGGTGCCCAGCTCACGCAGGTTGCCGACGTAAATGCGCGACACACCGCTCGCTCGTGCCGCGACCACCGCGCGTTCGGCGAGTTCCACCTGCGGCCGGCCTGTGTGCACCATCGTGAAGTAGGTCAACGCGCCCAGCACGGCGGCGAGTTCCGCGTGAGCCCCCAATGCCTCGAACGCGTCCGCACAGCGCGAGTACTCGGCGAGAAGGTCCTCGGTGACACCACGCGTCGCCCGTTGGTACAGCAGGTCCAGGTGCGAGCGCCACGCGACCAGTTCGTCACCATCGGCGAACGCCGCCTCCCGCAGAAGCTCGCGCACCTGCACGACACGGTCGTGGGAGTAGTAGACGTCGAGGAAGTGGAACGCGCGGTCGGCGAGGCCGGCGGCGTCCTGGACCCAGTTCTCCCGCAGGCAGAACATGATCGCGAGGTCGATGTTGACCTTCTCCGCCAGCAGGAACCGCTCGTCGCCGGCGAGCCGCTCCATCTCGGCGCGGTCGAGCACGGTGGACGCGGCGAACGGCTGCAACGGCAGCTCGTCTCCTCCGGTCCAGTCCACGACGCCCAGGTCCACGAGGGTCAGCAGAAGACCGACGTAGTCGCGCATGGCCGCCGCGACCACCTGGTCGTCCTCCGCGCGCACCAGTTCGGCCGCGTACACCGCGAGCAGGTCGTGCAGGCGGTACCGGGGCTCGCCGGTCAGGTCCAGGCCGACCTCGTCCAGCAGGTTCGCCTCCACCAGCCGTTCGACGAGCCGCTCGCCGTCACCGCCGGCCAGCACGCCCACCGTCCACGAGGCCACGTCCGTCGCGCCGAGCAGCCCGAGCCTGCGGAACGCCGTCGCGGCATCGGCCGGCAGCGCCTCGTAGCTGGGTCCGAACGTCGCGCGCACCTCCAGGTCGCCCATGGTGAGCTCGTCCAGGCGATGACGTTCGTCGGACAACCGCCGGGCCAGCGACCGCAGCGGCAGCGACTCACGGGCGGCGAGGCGTGCCCCGGCGACCCTCAGCGCGAGCGGAAGCCCACCGCACGCACCGGCGATCGCACTGAGCGCGGTCCGGTCGGTGCCGGCCCGTTCCGCGCCGAGAACGCTCGACAGCAATGCGATTCCGTCCTCGGCGCCGAGAGGGGACAACCGGAGGCTCTGCGCGCCCTCGACCTGGACGAGCTGCTGCCTGCTGCTGATCAGCACGGCGCATCCCGCCGTTCCCGGCAGCAGCGGCCTGACCTGCTCGGCTCCGGCCGCGTCGTCCAGCACCACCAGAATCGAGCGGTCGGCGAGCTGGGCGCGGAACGTCGCACTGCGCGCCTGCACGCCGTCCGGTATCGCGGAGGCGGGCACGCCCAGGGCGACGAGCAGCTCGGCGAGCACCTCGGCCGCCTCACGGGGAGTCCCACCGGCACCGTTGAGCCGGACGAAGAGCTGACCGTCGGGGAACCGCTGTCGCAGGCGGTGCGCGGCCTTGATCGTGAACGCGCTCTTGCCGACGCCGGGAGCACCGGTCAGGACGACCACCGGCAGACCGGGCGCGGCGAGCTTCTCCTCGACCTGCCGGAACATCTCGGCCCTGCCGACGAAGCCCGCGGTGTCCGGTGGCAGCTGGCAGATCACCTTGCGCTCGGGCGCCTCCGCCTCGCCGTTGAGCAGCGCGACGTGCAGCCGGCTCAGCTCCGGCGACGGGTCCAGGCCCAGTTCGGCGGCCAGCAGCGCGGTGAGCTCGCGGTAGCTCTCCAGCGCCTCCGCCTGCCGTCCGGAGCGGGCCAGTGCCGTCATCCGCTGCGCCCAGAACCGTTCCCGCAACGGGTGTTGCCGGATCAACGCGCTCAGTTCGGCGACCAACTGGCCGGCCTGACCTCGGTCCAGGTCAGCGTCGATCCGGCCTTCCAGCGCGCCGAGGTGTTCCTCGTCGAGTCGCGGCACGTCCTCGCGGTGCACCACGTCCGATGCGACGTTCGCGAGCGCCGGCCCACGCCACAGTTCCGTCGCCGACGCGAAGTCGCCGGCGCGAACGAACTCGCGGAACCGCAGCAGGTCGAGCTCCTCCGGCGTCACCTCGACGAGGTAGCCGCCGGCGGTGGTGCGCACCCGGTTGGCCGCGCCGAGGGCCTGCCGCAGCCGCAGCACCGTCGTCTGCAACGTCTTGTGTGCACGGTCAGCGGTCGGTGGCTCGCCGTCCCACAGTCGGTCGACCAGCTCGTCGACCGACACGAACCGGTTGGGACGCAACAACAACGTCGCCAGCAGCACCCGGCCGCGACCGGCCGGGACGGGGACCGGTTCGCCGTCGGCCAGCACTTCGAGCGGACCGAGCACCCGGAACTCGACGTTCACGTTCACCCCCCAGACGCACTCCTCTCGGCACGAGTGTGACAGTTGACGGGCATCTACGAGAGTTCAGCGATCCGGGCCCGCAGCTTCTCCGTCGCCTTCTCGTTGCCCATGTCCTCGCGCAGCAGCAACGCCTCCTTCAACGCGGCCACGGCGTCTTCCGACCGTCCGGCACGGGCGTGCGCGTCGGCGAGGTTCTCCAGCGTCACGGTCTTGATGGCGTCCGGCAACTGGTCGCCGGGCAGTGCGAGCACCCGCTGGAACGTCGCGACGGCCTCGGCGAGGTGGCCGCGTTCCAGGTGCAGCAGGCCGCGAGTGTCCAAAGTGGAGGCCGCGAGGTCGGTCATGCCCGCCTCGGTGACGACCGCGTAGGCCTCGTCGTTCGCGGTGAGCGCGGCGTCGAACTCCTTGAGGCTCACCAACGTCATCGAGTAGTTGTTCAGCGCGATGGCCAGGCCGGACGGTGAGCCCTGCTCCTTGCGCCTCTCGATCGCGCGTTCGTGCAGGACCTTCGCCGCCGTCAGGTCGCCGCCCATCGCGTGGTTGATGGCCCACTGGTCGAGAGTGACCGCGATGCCGTGCAGGTGGCCGATCTCCTCGCGCACCCGCAGTGCCTCGGCGTACTGGCCGGCGGCGTCGCCGAAGGCGCCCAGTGCGGAGAGCGCGTTGCCGAGCGAGTGCAGGGTGACGCCCTCGGCGTACCTGTCGCCGCTCGCGCGGGCGGCCGCGAGCGCGACGCGGCACAGCTCGATCCGCTCGGCAGGCCGCTGCCGCAGGTAGAGGTAGCCGAACATGACGGACGCGAGCTGCCAGGCGTGCTGATGCAGGCCGTGCTCTCCGGCGAGCTTGACGGCGGCGAGGAGGTTCTCGTGCTCGGTCTCGCACCAGGCGGCGGCCACCGACGAGTCCTCGAACAGCACCGGCTGCACACCGTCGGACAGCGGGCACAACGCGATGTCGGACCGGCTGCGGCGCAACAACCGATCGGCGCTGTCCACCGAGTGCAGGTAGAACTCCAGCAGCCGGCGGACGGCCGCGGGGTCCGTCTCCTGGAGCGAGCGCGCGTACGCACGCAGCAGGTCGTGGGACGTGTACCGGCCCGGTGCGCGTTCGGTGAGCAGATGCATGCGCGCCAGCGTTTGCAGCGACCGGCGCACCTCGGCGCGGCGGCGGCCGTCGAGCGCGGTGGCCGCATCCAGGGAGATGTCCGGGCCCGTCGTCAGGCCGAGCAACCGGAAGAGCCTGGCCGTGTCGTCGTCCAGACGGCTGCAGGACGTGGCGAAGACCGCCTCGACGTGGGTCATCAGGCCGTCCGAGTCAGCGAGTTCGCGGACGAGCGAGCGCAGGGTGAGGCCGGGATCGTCGGCTGCTCTGGAGGCGGCGACGGCGAGCGCGAGCGGCAGGCCGCCGCAGAACGCGACCAGGTCCGCGACGGCGTCCGGTTCGGCGGCCACGCGTCCGGCACCGAGGCGGGCGGTGAGCAGTGCGACGGCGTCGTCCTCGCCGAGCAGGTCGAGCGTCACCGGGACCGCGCCCTCGCGGACGACCAGTCCGGTGAACCGGTTGCGGCTCGTGATCACGACCAGGCAGCCGCGGCCGGCGGGCAGCAGCGGACGGACCTGTTCGACGTCGCGGGCGTTGTCGAGCAACACCAGCACGCGGCGGTCGGCGACGACGCTGCGGTAGAGCGCCGCTCGTTCGGGCAGGTCCACCGGAACCCTGCCGCCGGACACCCCGAACGCGCCGAGGAAGGCCGCCAGCACCTCGGCCGGGTCGGCGGGATCGGCGAACGGCTCGAAGCCGCGCAGATCGACGTACAGCTGCCCGTCCGGGAAGCGGTCCGCGACCGAACGGGCCCACCGCACGGCCAGCGCCGTCTTGCCGATCCCCGCGGTGCCGTCGATCGCGGTGATCACCACCGCCGCCCCGTCCGTGGTGACCTCGGTCAGCCTGGCCAGTTCGGCGTCGCGACCGGCGAAGTGCGCGGCCCCGACGGGCAGCTGCCGCGGCACGCCGGCCCGCGAGGCCGGGTCGAGCAGCCGCGCGTGCAGGTCGCGCAACGGCTGGCCGGGCTCGACCCCCAGTTCGTCGTCGAGGTGGTCGCGGATCTGCTCGTACGCGGCGAGCGCCTCCCCAGGCCGTCCCGCCTGGTGCAACGCCTGGACCAGCTGCGCCCAGAACCCCTCGCGCAGCGGGTGCTCGCCGGTCAGCTCCCGCAGCTCGTCCACCAGCCCGGCCCCGCGCCCGCGCGCCAGATCGGCCTCGACGCGCCGGCCGTGCACCACGAGCCGTTCCTCGACGAGCGGCGGCACGTCCTCGCGGTGCAGGTGCGGTGAGGCGACGTTGGACGCCACCTCACCACGCCAGTACGCGAGCGCGGCCGCGAACTCACCCTCGGCGGCGAGCCGCCGGAACCGCGTCAGGTCGAGCCGGTCCGGGTCGACCTCGGCCAGGTAGCCACCGGTGGCCGTGCGCACGCAGTTGGCGTCCCCCAACGCCATCCGCAGCCGCCGCACGACCATCTGCAACGTCTTGTGCGCGCGGTCGAGCGTGGGCGGCTCACCGTCCCACAACCGTTCCACCAACTCGTCAACGGACACGAACCGGTTGGGCCGCAGCAACAACGTCGCGAGCAGCACCCGCCCACGCCCAGCGGGAACCGCCACGCGCACGCCGTCGCGCAGCACCTCCAACGGCCCGAGGACGCGGTACTCGACGTTCATGGGCTCCTTCACCTGCTCGTCCACAGTGGATTTTCGAGGGTGTGACCGAAGTGTGAGCAGCGGCGGGCAAGCTCATCATCAGCCGGGGACGACAGCGACAAATGGCTTCGCCTGGGGGGTCGCTGTCGTCCTCGGCTACTCCAAGGCCGCCAGCCTCTCGCCGAGTTGCTCCGCCCGCTCGTCGACGGACACGAACCGGTTGGGCCGCAACATCAGCGTCGCCGGCAGCACGGGACACCGGCCGCCGGGGACAGCCACCGGTTCGCCGTCGGGCAACACCTCCGACGGCCCCCGTACGCGGTACTCGGCTCGCACAAGTCCCCCCAGGTCACGGCCAGTTTAGCGGCGTGTGATCGCGGTGTGAGCAAAGTGTGAGCGGGGTCGGGCAGAGTACTTCTCAGCGGTGCTGGTGGCTGAGTTACCTGGGGGGCCACCAGCACCGCTCATCAGTTCCCGGGCACGGCGTCACGCCCGTGACCGAAGTGTGAGCGCGATCAGCGACTCTGTGAGCGGCCGGCCTCTCCGCGGTTACCTCCCTCTTCGACTGTGGAGGGGCCGGCCTCAGTTCAACGAGGACAGCAGCTCGCGCACGTCGTCCGCCTGCGCGTTGCCCAGGTCGTCGTAGACGTCGAGCGCCGCGAGGTAGTAGCCGCGGGCCGCGTCCAGCTCGCCGAGCTCCCGTTTCATGTCGGCCAGCCGCACGAGCGTGTCCGCCTGGTAGTGGCGGTAGGACAACGTCTCCTGCAACTCGACCGACCTGAGGTAGTTCGCCTCCGCCTCCTCGTACCGGCCCAGCGCGCGGTAGATGCTGCCGAGGGTGTCGCGGTTCGAGGCCACCACGGTGTCCCGCTCGTCCGGCACCAGCTCCAGGTACATGTCACGGGCCTGCTCGGCGTGCGCCGCCGCTTCGTGGTGGTCGCCGAGCTCGTGGTGCACGAACGCCAGCGACGCCGAGACGCTCGCCAGTTCGATGCGGTCGCCGCTGCGCATCGCCACGTCCAGGGCCCGCAGCAACGGGTCGAGCGCGCGCAGGTGCTTGCCCTGTCTGGCCAGCAGGTAGGCGAGGCCGCGCAGGTCGTTCGACAACCCGATGAGGTCGCCCAGTCGTTCGTCCAGTGCGACGGCCGCACGGAGCTGGTGCTCCGCCTCGTCGAACTCCCGTCCCGGCACCAGGCAGGACACCAGGCCGCGGCGGGCCCGGCACTCCCCTTCGAGGTCATCTGCCCGGCGCGCGGCGGCGACGGCCAGCCGTTGCAGGCGTTCGCCCTCGCGCCACCGTCCGGTGGCCAGCAGGAAGTGCCTGGTCGCCCACACCGTGCGCCACACGTGACCGTCGAAGCCCGCCTCGCCCGCCGCGACGACCGCGGGACCGAAGACGGCGCGTTCCTCGGCGTACCAGCGGTCGGCGTCGGTGCTCGCCTCGAACGCCAGCACGACGGCGCCGGGAGCCGGGGCCGGTGTGGTGATGGGCTGGCGCAACGGGTCCGACTTGAGGGTGGCGGCCAGCGCGGAGTGCATGAGGTGGTCGAAGAACCGCCGTTGGGCGTCGGCGCGTTCAGTGGCCGACAGACGCAGAGCCGCCTCCTCCGCCGCGTACGAACGCATCAGGTCGTGCAGCCGGTAGCGGCCGTTCTGGCTGTTGATCAGGCTGTAGCGGACCAGTTCGTCCAGCGCGTCGCCCGACGGGTGTGCCATGAGGCTGGTCGCGGCGGGCTCGGTCACGTCCGGGCCGGGATGCAGGCCCAGCAGCACGAACAGGCGCGCCGCCACCGGGCTCAGCCACCCGAACGTCCACGAGAACACCGCCCTCACGCTGGTCAGCGGATCGTCGGTGTCCAACGCGTCGAGCGCGGCGTGTTCGAGCTCCTCCACGAGCAGGCCGAGCGGGTGCTGGTCGAGCGTCGCCCGCGCCGCCACCACGGCGAGTGCCAGCGGCAGTCCCGCGCACAGCTCGACGAGCCTGGCCGCCGCTGCGGGCTCCTCCGCGACCCGGTGCGCGCCGACCCTGCCGCCGAAGAGCGTCATCGACTCCTCCGGCCCCAGCACGTCGAGCTGGAACGCCCGGTCCTGCGTGACCAGGCCGCGCAAGCGGTTGCGGGAGGTGATCACGGCCAGGCTCTGCGACCCGCCCGGCAGCAGCGGCCGCACCTGCGCCACGTCCCGGACGTTGTCGAGCAGCACCAGCACCCGCCGTCGTGACAGCAGCACCCGGTAGCTCTCCAGCATCGCCTCGGTGCCGGCCGGGATCTCGTCCGCGGGCACGCCGAGCGCCAGCAGGAAGTCGCGGGCCGTGCTGATCGGGTTCACCGGGGCTCCGGTCGGATCGAACCCGCGCAGGTCGCTGTAGAGCTGTCCGTCCGGGAAGCGGCCGGCGACCCGGTGCGCCCACTGCACCGCGAGCGACGTCTTGCCGATGCCACCGCTGCCGTTGATCACCAGCTGCCCGGACGCGAGCACCGCGTCGAGCCGGTCGAGCTCCAGCTCCCTGCCCACGAAGTGCGGCAACGCGGTCGGCAGCTGCCGGGGGACGTGGTGGTGCGACGGAACGAGCACCGCCGTCGCGGAGACCTCTCCCGCCAGCACCCGCTGCTGCGCCTCCCGCAGCCGGGGCCCCGGCGTGACGCCGAGCTGGTCGCCCAGCACGCTCGCGGCCTCCTGGTAGGTCGCGAGCGCGTCCGCCTGCTGACCGCTGCGGTGCAACGCGAGCATCAGTTGCGCCCAGAACACCTCGCGCACCGGGTGCTGGTGGGTGAGCGTCCGCAGCTCCGGCACCAGTTCCGCCGCGACACCCAGCTCCAGGTCGTCGTCGATCCGCTTCTCCAGCGCGGCCAGCCGTTCCTCGAGCAGCGCCGGCACGAGGTCGCGGTGCAGCGACTCCGACGGAACGTTCGCCAGCACCGGCCCGCGCCACAACGCCGTCGCCTCAGCGTGCTCACCGGCCTTCAGGTGGGCGCGGAACCGAAGCAGATCGAGCTGCTCCGGCTCGATCACGGCCACGTAGCCGCCCGAACGCGTCCGCACGCAGTTCGCCGCGCCGAGCGCCTGCCGCAACCGGGCCACGACCATGTGCAGCGTCTTGCCCGCGCGGTCCGCACTGGGCGGTGTTCCGTCCCAGAGCCGTTCGACGATCTCGTCCACGGAGACGAACTCGTTGGCACGCAAGAGAAGTGTCCCGAGCAGAACCCGGCATCGACCGGCGGGGACGGTGACCGGGACGCCGTCGAGCAGGACCTCGAGCGGCCCCAGCACGCGGTACTCGACTCGCACTTCGCCCCTCTCCCGCTCGGTGATCGAGCGCCGAGTGTAGGGGCGAGGACTCGGTGTGACCGAAGTGTGAGCGCCACCGGGCAAAGTAGTCATCAGCCGGAGCGATGAGAGTGACAGCGAAGTTTGGGGGGTGTCACGCTCGCCGCGCTTCCTCCAGGCCGCCCCTCCCCAGTGGCGCGGTCCGGGCGGAGATCCGGTCATGGGGGGAGCCGGACAGTCCCCTGCTGTTCGGTGAAGGCCCGCGGCTTCGGCTGCGGGCCTTTTTCATTCTGCCGGGGAACCGGTGTCATCGAGGCGTGAGCGGTGTCCGGCAGAGTCCTCGTCAGCCGGTTCGGAGGAGTCAGACCTGGGGGTGGCTCGACGGAACAGCGGTGCGGCCGCCTCCCTCTTGGCCGCATCGATTTCGGTTCCCGGCGAACGGAAAGGGCCCGCGGCATCAGCCGCGGGCCCTTTCCAGTCACTGCGTCTAGTCCGGCGAGATCCAGGCGAACTGGATGCGCTGCTGACCGTGCTTTCGGGTCACCATCGTGCCCCGGCCAGGAGGCTGCGGCGACGGCTTCAGGTTGCCGACGATGTTGCCCTCCTCCTTCGAACCGGAACCCACGAAGATCGGCGCCGAGATCTCCTTCAGCTTGCCGATGATCGGGTCGTACATCGCGCGGGAGGCACCACCCATGCGGCGGACGACGATGACGTGCAGACCGACGTCCTTGGCCTGCGGGATGAACTCGGCCAGCGGCTGCATCGGGTTCGCGCCACCCTGCGGAGCGACCAGGTCGTAGTCGTCGACGATGACGAAGACCTCCGGGCCCTTCCACCAGGAGCGGTTCTTGAGCTGCTCCTGCGTGACGTCCGGACCGGGCATGCGGCCCGCGAGCGAGCCGCGGATCTCCTGGACGTTCTGCGTGAACTGCGGGCCCGACACCGCGTAGCTGAGCAGGTGGTCGGTGTCGATGAAGCCGAGCATCGTGCGGCGGTAGTCCGCGAGCAGGATCAACGCCTCGGACGAGGTGTAGCTCTGCATGATGCCGCGGACGATCGTGCGCAGGATGTTCGTCTTGCCCGACTCGCCGTCGGCCAGCGCGAAGAAGTGCGGGTCCGCGTCGAAGTCCAGGTAGACCGGCGCGAGCTCGTCCTCGTTGACGCCGATCGAGACCAGGCGGCCGCGGTTGGGGGCGACCTGGTCGACGTGCGCCATGAACTGCCCGTAGTCGAGCAGGTCGGGCAGCATCCGGACCTGCGGGGCGTGCGGGCCCTGCCACGCCTGGTTGAGCTTGCCGCTGAGGTCCTGGACACCCGCCGTGACCGTGCTCGCGTCTTGCGAGGTGTCGATGCGCGGCAGACCCACGAGGTAGTGCAGCTTGCGGCCCGTGGCGCCGTCGATGGTGATACCGCGGCCAGGGCGGCCCGGCGGCACGTTGACCGCCACCTTGCGGTCCACCTCGGACTCGCTCGGGTCACCGAGCCGCAGCTCGAAGCGCGTGCCGAGGAGGTCCTTCATGGCGGGCCGGATCTCCGCCCACCGGCTCGCACCGACGATCACGTGCACGCCGTAGGACAGACCCTGCGCGGCGAGCGCCTGGACCTGCGGCTCGACCATCTCGAACTCCTGGCGGAAGTTCATCCAGCCGTCGATGATCAGGAACGCGTCACCGAAGGCGTCGTCGTGGATCTCGCCACGGCGCTTGCGGTTGCGGAACTCGGCCAGCTCGATGCGCTGGTCGCGCCAGCGCAGCTCGCGCTCCGCGATCAGGGTCTGCAGCTCGGCCACCATGCGGCGGACCTTGTCGACGTCGAGACGACCGGCGAAACCACCGACGTGCGGCAGGTCCTCCATCGCGGCGAGCGAACCACCACCGAGGTCGATGAGGTAGAACTGCACCTCCTGCGGCGTGTGGGTGAGCGCCATCGACGCGACGAGCGTCCTGAGCATCATCGACTTGCCCGACTGCGGGCCACCGACGATCGCGCCGTGACCGGCGGCACCGGAGAAGTCCGCCCACAGCAGGTCGCGACGCTGTTCGAACGGCTTGTCGACCACGCCCATCGGGATCTGCAGCGTGCTGTTGGCCGGGTAGCCCGGCGACGTCAGACCGCGGTCCGGCGTCACGTCGAGCGGCGGCAGCATCGTGTCCATCGTCGGCGGCTCGTTGAGCGGCGGCAGCCACACCTCGTGCGCGGGCGGGCCCTGGCCGACGAGGCGGTCGACGATGAGCTCGAGCTGGGTCGGCTCGTTCGCGTCCTCCTTGACCGGCGCGGCCTCGACCTTGACCGGCTCGACCGGGCGCTCGGGCTCCTTCGGGATCTCGATGAAGTCCGGCACGAAGAACCGCGGCCGCTTGTCACTGCGCACGGCCACCGACTCACCGGCGGACTGCATGCCGGCGGGACGGTAGGTGCCCGAGACGTAGAGCGCCTTGAACCTGGTCAGCGGCATGCCCTGCACGCTCAGGTAGCCCGAGCCCGGGATCGGCGGCAGCTCGTAGGCGTCCGGCACACCGATCGCCGCACGGGACTCCGCCGCGTTGAACGTCTTCAGGCCGATCCGGTACGAGAGGAACGTGTCCAGACCGCGCAGCTTGCCTTCCTCGAGCCGCTGCGACGCGAGGAGCATGTGCATCTGCAGCGACCGGCCGACACGACCGATCTGGAGGAAGATGTCGATGAAGTCCGGCTTCGCCGTCAGCATCTCGGAGAACTCGTCGATGCAGATGAACAGCGCGGGCAACGGGTCGAGCTGAGCGCCGTTCTCACGGGCCTTCTCGTAGTCCCAGACGTTCTTGTAGTTGCCCTTCGCCAGCACCTCCTGACGACGCGACACCTCGCCCTCGATGGCGTCCTTCATGCGGTCGACCAGGCTCAGGTCGCCGGCGAGGTTGGTGATCGTCGCGGCGACGTGCGGTGCCTTGTCCAGACCGAGGAACGTCGCACCACCCTTGAAGTCGACGAGGATCATGTTGAGCGCCGTCGACGAGTGCGAGGCCAGCAGGCCGAGCACCAGGGTGCGGAGGAACTCCGACTTACCGGAACCGGTCGCGCCGATGCACAGGCCGTGCGGGCCCATGCCGTCCTCGGCCGCTTCCTTGATGTCGAGCTCGACCGCCTGGCCGTGCTCGCCGATGCCGAACGGGATGCGGTAGCGGTCGCGCTTGGGCCGGGGCCGCCACGCCTGCTGCACGTCGAACGTGATCGGGTCGCCGGGGATGCCCATGAACTCGAGCAGCGGCGGGTTGTTGGTCATCGCCAACGGGTCCTCGCCCGAGTCGCCACCGGCCTCACCGGCGGCGCCCATGCGGTAGGGCGACAGCCTGCGGGCCAGCGCCTCGGACTCCACGACGGTCAGCCGGTCCGGCGCGCCGAACCACTCGACACCGCTCGCGGAACGGGCACCCAGCTGGTTGTTCTCGACGACCAGGCGCAGGCCGCGGCGCGCCGTCAGGTTGCCCAGGCACTCGTTGAGGTCCAGCAGCGTGACGCCGACCAGACCCTCCTCCAGGATGATCATCTCTTCGCGGCTGATGTCGCCGTCGTCGATGACGATCACGATGTGCGGCTGGTCTGGCGGCGGCGGGGCGTTGCGGGTGAACCGCTGGCGGTCGCGCAGGTTCTCGTCCAGCATCGCCTCGATCTCGGCGAGCGAGTTCGCCATCATGCGGCGCTGGCCGATGCCGTCGATGTCGGTGGGGTGCTGCGCGTGCGGCAGCCACTTCACCCACTCCCACAGCTGCTTGGTGCGGCCCGCGCTGACGACCGCGATCAGCAGGTCGTCCGGGGCGTGGAAGGTGACGAGCTGGGCGAGGAGGGCGCGCGCGAGGTCGCGGCGGTCCTCGATCTCGCCGAGCAGGCCGACCGCGGCGAACCCGCGCAGTGCGATGGAGATCGGGAGGTCGGGCACGAGCGAGTGGGCGCGCACGAAACGGCGCAGCGCCAGCGTCGCGATCGGTTCGAGCTCCTCGACGGGACCGGTCTGCGGCGGCACCAGACGGGTGGCGAGGCGCTGCGAGCCCCGTCCCGCGCGCAGGTGGCAGAAGTCCGGGTCGTTCTGGCGGCGTTCCCACATGCGGCGGGTGGTGGCGAGCGACCACAGCATCTGCGGGTCCGGGTGGACCCACTCGCGTTCGGCGCGCTGCTCGTCGGCTGCCTCGCGGGCGCGGTCGCGCATCTGGCCGAGGTACCGCAGGTAGTCCTTGCGGTCCTCGTTCATCTCGGCTTTCTTCTGGCCCTTGCCCGAGCCCATGCCGCTCGCCATCATGCCGATGGTCGAGATCATCATCATGCCGGGCATGATCATCGCCGCGGGCTGCCGCGGCATGAACACGAGCATCATGCCCATCATGCCCATGGACGCGACGATCATGACGACGGGCATCGCCTTCATCATGATGTTGCCGGGGATGATCCGGGGGACCTCGGGTGGCGGTTCGAGGTGTACCTCACCGCCGGGAGGCCGGGGAGCAGCAAGGCGTGCCGTTCGCTTGAACTGCAGCGTGCTCAACTGACAGGCACCTCTTCGACTCGTTACGCCACCAGTAGCAACCGACACTATTGCGCATCCGCGCGCGTCACGAAGGTGGGTCGAGAAAAAACCCAGTCGAACGTGTTCCGCAAACGACACGTGCAAGAGACGTCGGTGCGGCCATACTAGGGCCGCCCGGCAACCGTCCGAGTGGACCAATAAGGTCGGGCTCATTGTTTGCAAGGCTGATCTGACTTAGGGGGCCCTGGTGGCGACCGGTACGACGGTGTTCAGCCGTGTCACGGTGGTGGCACCTCGGACGCGTATCGACGTCGCGCTGCCTGCCGATGTGGCGGTGGCCGATCTCCTGCCGATGCTGCTGGACATGGCGAGAGAGGCCACTCCGGACGGTGGCGTCCGGCACGGTGGCTGGTGCCTCGCCAAGCTCGGCGACAACCCGCTGGACCCGGCTCGCACGCTGGCCTCGCTGGGCGTCGTCGACGGTGAACTGCTGCAGTTGCGGCGCCGCAACGAGAATCCGCCGCCGCCGTTGTACGACGACGTCGTCGACGCGATCGCGGAGTCCGATCCGGACTCGTTCCGGCCCTGGACCAAGGAGACCGCGCAGCGGTTCGGTCACCTGGCCGGCGCGCTCGCGCTGATCGCGTCCGCGGTGGCGTTGTTCCTGTCCGGGCCGCTCGCGCAGGGCGACTCCGGCAGCGGGCTCGCGGCCGCCATCGCCGGTGGTGTCGGCGCGATCGCCATGCTGGCGGCGGGCGCGACCATCGCGCGGGCCTACAGCTCGGCGTCGACCGGTGTGCTGATCGCCGCGTGCGGTTCGCTGCCGCTGGCGTTCGTCGCGGGCTTCCACGCCGTACCCGGTGTGGGCTTCAACCCGAAGATGCTGCTCGCCTCCGCGTTGATGATGATCTTCGCGTGGGGCGGGATCCTGCTGATCGGGCAGGGCATCACGGTGTTCATCGCCGCGGCGACCGGCGGCACGCTCGTGGCGCTGGCGTTCCTCGTCGCGACGTTCGTCGAGCACCCGCTGTCCGGTGTGGCCGCCGCGACCGGTGCAGTGGCACTCGCCGCGCTGTCCATGCTGCCGAGGCTGACGCTTCAGCTGGCCAAGATCCCGCCGCCCGTCGTGCCGACGAACGCCGAGGACCTCAAGGAGGACAGCGGTTTCCCGGAGTACGCGGTCATCGAGCGTCGCACGGCCGTCGCGCACGAGTACCTGACCGGCATGATCATCGGCACCGGCGTGGTCGCGGCACTGGCCGCCATCGTCGCCGCGTCCGCCGACACGGTCTGGGGCCCGATCTACGGTGTGATCGTCGCGATCGTGCTGATGATGCGCGGCCGGGCGTACGCGAACGGCGCGCAGGCGGTGGCACTGCTGTCGACCGGCATGTTCGCCAGCGCCGGCATCCTGATCGGCTGGCTGATCTCGTCGACGTCGTTCAACCGCATCGCGTTCGTCTTCGGCACGCTGCTCGTGCTCGGCGCGCTCGCGCTGGTGCTCGGTGTGATCTTCCCCGGCCAGAAGTTCTCGCCGCCGTTGCGCCGCACCGTCGACATCATCGAGGCGATCCTGATCGCCTCCGTGCTGCCGCTCGCGCTGGCGGTCATGGACATGTACCAGGTGTTCCGAGGCCTGATCACGCTATGAGGACCGGCATCAGGCGCACCACGGCGGCAGCGACCGCCGGACTGCTTCTGCTGACGGGGACGCTGCCTCAGGCCTCCGCTCAGCCGTCGTCCACACCGGCGACCGCGCGGCCGAACTCGGTGCCACCGGACCTGCCGCCCGGCACCGGCGCACCCGCCGACACGGGCGCACCGGACGTCAAGTACAAGCGCACCAACAAGGGGTGCGTGGAGTCCGACGCCAAGAGCGAACTGATCGAGTACATGCCCTGGGGCCAGGTCTACCTGAACCTGGATCAGGCGCACCGGTTCGCCAAGGGCAAGGGCATCAAGATCGCGATCATCGACACCGGTGTCGACCCGCGCAACCCCCGCTTCGGCGGCAGGGTCCAGGGCGGCGGTGAGTACGTCTTCGGCAACGCCAACGGCACCGACGACTGCGACGGCCACGGCACCGAGGTCGCCGGCGTCGCCGCCGCGGCCAAGACCGAGGGCGACTTCGTCGGCGCCGCACCGGAAGCGACGATCCTGGCGATCCGCCAGACCAGCGACCGCTTCGAGTTCGAGGGCGACGCGAACAACGAGAAGCGCGCCTCCGCCGGCAAGGTCGGCACGTTGGCGATGGCCATCGTCCGCGCGGCGAACCAGGACGCCAAGGTCATCAACATCTCGCTGACGAACTGCAGCTCTCCCAAGGGCTTCAGCGCGGACGACCAGAAGCTGCAGGCCGCGATCCGGTACGCCGTGGACGTCAAGGACGTGGTGATCGTCACGGCGGCCGGCAACCTGAGCGACCAGGGCACCGGGTGCGCGGCCCAGAACAACAACCTGGACCCGAACACCGTCAACTCGGTGTCGTCGCCGGCGTGGTTCGCGAACGACGTGCTGTCGGTGGGCTCGATCGCGCGCTCCGGCGACGTGTCGTCGTTCAGCGTCTGGGGCCCGTGGGTCAGCATCGCCGCGCCGGGTGAGGAGATCATCTCCGTCGACCCCAAGGGCACCGGCCTGACGAACGCGAACGTGACCGCGCAGGGCGTGCAGGACATCAAGGGCACGAGCTTCGCGTCGCCGTACGTCGCGGGCATCACGGCGCTGGTGCGCGAGCGGTTCCCGAATCTCAAGGCGCGCCAGGTGATGGAGCGTCTCAAGGCCACGGCGCTGCACCCCGGTGGCGTGACCGGCAAGGACAACAAGGTCGGCTTCGGCATGATCAACCCGGTGGCGGCGCTGACCGCGGTGCTGCCCGCCGAGGCCGCCGGTTTCAAGACGCAGCAACCGCGAGAGCTGAACACCAGCGTCACCCCGCCGCAGGGGCTCGACTGGCCGCCGATCATCGTGGCGCTGAGCGGCATCGGTGCCGGTGGTCTCCTGCTGGCGCTGACGTTGTTCGTCCGCAACTCGCTCAACCGCAAGCGCAGAAGCACCGCATAGCGTTCGAGACGCGACGAGAAGGGCCCCGCCGGAACTCACCGGCGGGGCCCTTCTCGTTGTCCGGCAGGACTTTCAGTCGTCGTCGCCGATCGTCTTCGGCGCGGCCTTCTTGGGTTTGCCGAGCAGATCGTCGATCGAACCGGTGAGCCGCTGCTTCGGCTTGTGCTCCTTGTCACCGCCCTGCTGCCCGCCACCGCCCATGGCACCCATCATCGGCGCCATGCCGCCGCCCATCATGCCGCCGCCGGGAACGGCCCCAGAACGGCCACCAGCGGCCGCGGCGGCCTGTCCGGCCCCGGCACCCTGCTCCGCCACCGGAACCTGCTCAGCGACGCCGGTGGCGCCTCCGAACTGCATCGGCTGCTGGGCCGCCGCGGCAGGAGCGCCGACCGAGCCGACTCCACCGGCACCCACACCGCCGCCACCGCCGCCGACCGAGCCACCGCCCGGCGAGGCACCGCCTGACGAAGCGCTGCCCGCGGCGGCCGTGGCCGAAGCCTTCGCCGGTTCGGGCAGTGTGGTCTCGGGCCTGGCAGGCGGCGTGTAGGTCCAGTTCTGCTCGGGGTACCTGTGCTCCATCCGCACGGACTCGAAGCCGCCGGCCTCACCGGACACCCCGTCGCACAGCTTGAGAAACGCCTCCAGCACCTGCCGCGCGGACTCGTGCAGCTCGCGGACCGGGTCCTTGAGCTCCTCGATGTGCCTGATCGCGCGCTGGTCGCCCTCCATCGGCAACGCGGCCGTGCCGGACACCGAGTCGGCGGCGTCGGCGAGCACGTGCGCCATGTCCTGCACGATCACGCGAACGCCGTCCGCGGTCTCCTCCAGCGCGTCCGCCATCGCGTTCATCGCGTCGGACATGTCGCCGCCCGCGAGACCCACCTTGCGCATGTGGTCGAGGAACGCGTCGGCGTCCTTGCCCTCCCACCGCGCGTCGACCCCGCCCAGCGGCTCGGTGACGTGCTTGTTGACCGCCTCGGTCACCTTCGCGGCCTTGCGCCAGCGTTCGGCTTCCTCGCGCAGGTCGTTCCAGTCGCCCACCAACGGGTCGAAGTAGTCGTGCACGAGGTCCACGACACCGAGCTTGCGGCTCACCCGCGAGAGGTAGTCGAGCTCGGGACCGACCTCGGCCGCGATCTGCCTGCCGTCCTTGGCCACAGCTCCCCCTACCGCCGGTCGGCCTTCTTGATGGCCTGCACGCTCTCGTCGTCGCCCTGCCCGTACTGCAGGGCGACGGCGTGCAGGCCCTTCGAAGCCGCGTCGAGCGCGTCACAGGCGCGGCCGAGCTGCGAGTTGAGCAGCTCGGCGGCACGCGCGTAACCCTGAGCGGTACCGACGGTTCTGCCGATCTCGCCGAACGACTGCGGGCGCAGCGGGGACACCTTCATGGCGTCCCGCACCCGCCTCAGATCGTCCGTCGTCCCGTCGATGCGGTCGGCGTACTTCTCCAACCACTCGGCATCGACGCTGATCCGACCGGCCACGACTGGTCCCCCTACGAACTCCCGGGTGCATTTCGTCCTGTTCGACGGTGATGCACCCGGCGCGGTTCCGCTACTTCTGAACGGCCGCCTGCGGATCCTTGATGGTGCCCTTGGGCGCCGGGATCGAGTCGTAGCTGCGGTTGGCCTCGTTCTTGTTGAGCTGCGGCCCCATCGGCAGCAGGCTCAGGATCTGGTTCGGTGCCGGCGGGAACGTCCCGTCGAGACCCAGCGCCCCCGCGGTGCCGCCGTCCGGAACTCCGTAGCGGACGCCGCGACCCGTGACGACCTGGACCGGTCCGGTGCCGAAGTCGCCCTTGCCCTGGCTCGCCCGCACGACCGCGGCCTTGCCCGGCAGCATCAGGAACTGGTCGATGATCTCGCCCGCCGCACCCGGCGCGTTCAGCTCCACCGGGGTCATGTCCTTGGGGCCGGGCAGCTTCGAGCCGATCGTGACCGTGGTGTGCTCGGCCTTGGTCTGCTCGGTGTAGTTGTCGGCCTTCCAGCCCAGGCACAGCACGGTGTTGCCGGCGTTCGCCTCGAGCGTGGTGGGGATCTGCTTCGGGAAGGAGTCGAGCTTCAGCGGGTTCTTCGGGTCCTTGTGGTTCGCGATCGCGCTCGGCGAGAGCTTGATCGCCTGCTTGTTGTTCGAGTACGCCCAGCGCAGCAGGTCGCCGACGGTCTCCTCGACGGTCTGGAAGCCGTCCTCCAGCGCCACCATGGACTCGAAGCCGTTCTGCCGCTCGACCTGGACGACCTCACCGATCTTGACGTTGGTCTCGGTGATGTAGGTCGCCTGCTTGCCCTGGTTCGGGATGATCGGCGCGGCCAGCGGGGAGACCTCGGGGATGGTGGTGAGCAGCGCCGTGCTGATCGACCGCGCCTGCTTGCCGCCCAGCTTCAGGGCGTTGACCACCTTGTCGTTCTTGAGGTCCACCTCGGCGCGGACCGTCGACGACGAGATGTCGGTGCGACTGTCGGGCTTCTTGTAGATCAGGTAGGCCTTCTTGGCGCCGGTGCGCTGCTGCACCAGCACGGCCTCCTCGCCCAGCTGGGAGTTGCCCTCGCTGACGCCCGCGATCACGGAGGTCTTGATCTGGTTCTCCGCCGCCTGGTTCTCGCGGAACTCGTCCAGGTTCAGGGTGTCGCAGACGGACCACTGCGCGTCGATGCGCAGGTTCTGCTTCGGCAGCACGTCCGGCGCGTCCGGAAGACCGGTGAGCCTGCCGCGCGGCAGGCTCGCCAGCGCCGACTCGCTCACGAGCTTCGGGGTGCCGCCGGCCGCTTCCTGCGGAGCGCCCGCGGTGCCGGCCGGTGCGTCGCCGCCGCCCTGGCCCTGCTGCGCGTCCGGGTTGTTGCGCGAGTACCAGAGCAGCCGGGCCGACGCCAGGTTCGTCATCGGGATCAGGCGCCTCGGCGCGCTGTCGACGACGTAGACCTGGCCGGTCTCCTTGCTGATGGCGATCTGCGTCTGGTCGTCGAGCCTCGGCGCCGGGCTGAAGAGCCCGATCACGAGGAACACGATCAGACCGAGGACGCCCAGCACCACACCCACCGCAGTAGCGCGCGAGTGGATGCTCATAGGGTCGTGCAGCATCACCGCATCTCTGCGGACAAGAGCTGACTGCATCCGCTTCAGGACGAATTGGTAGGCCTGGACCTGTGCCTTGGTCGTGGGTGTTGATGCCATTCTCGGCTCGCTGCTCTCCCAGTCGCGGTACGGTTCGGCAGGATAGCCGGACGCAGGTTGCTCCGTGGGCCGGTTCGCCAAGCCCACCGACCATCGAGGGGAAAGAGACCACAACGGATGTCCGTGACCACTCCACATCCGCCCCGGCCCAACCCAGGGATGGCACGGCCGCAGGGACCCGCAGGTCCTGGCCAGCAGGCACCCGCGCCTCCGCGTCCGGTCGGGCGTGTCCGTCGCAGAGCCGCGGGCGTGAGCCTTGGCTCGTTGCCCGTCTCGAACGTAGTCACGATCGAGGTCGGTCTCGCCATCGCCCTCCTCGTGCTCACGATCATGGGCGTCAAGGACGGCTCCGGCGCGCTGAACGTCGTCTCCGTCTCGATCGCCGGCGGTGTGCTCCTCATCGCACTGATCCTGGCGTTCACCCGATCGCGTGGCCGCTGGCTCACCCAGTGGATCGGCGTCCGCCTGCGCTACAACTTCCGGTCGCACAGCCGCACCGCGAAGCGCCAGGAGCAGACGGAGTCCAAGCTCGGTGACGACGAGCTTCAGGTGCTCGGCCCGGAGGACCCGCGCGTCGCGTTGCTGCGCCTCGCGATCCCGGACCTGGTGATCGCGAAGGGCGTCGACCACGAACGCCGTCCGCTCGCACTGTCGTGGCACGACGGCGTGTGGACCGCGGTGCTCCTGGTCGACCCGACACCGCCGCTGATCTCCGCGGTCGGCTCGGCGCCGTCACTGCCCCTGGGAGCGCTCACACCGTGCCTCGAGGACCGCGGTGTCGTGCTCGACGCGATCACCGTGATCTGGCACTGCTACCCCGGCAGCGCGGCACTTCCACCGAACTCGCCGGCCATCAGCTCGTACATGGAGGTGCTCGGCCCGCTGCCCGCGGCGGCCCGGCGCACCACGTGGATCACGGTCCGGCTGGACCCGCGCCGGTGCGGCGAGGCGATCCGGGAGCGCGGCGGCGGCGTCGTCGGCGCGCACCGGGCGTTGATCGGCGCGTTGTCCCGCGTCCGCAACGCGCTGGAGTCCGCCGGTGTGACGATCCGCCCGCTCGACTCGGACGAGCTGCTGCGCGCGGCGATCTCGTCGGCCGAGCTGACCGCGGCCGTCGGCAACACGAACCCCGTGTCGTTGCGGGAGAAGTGGGCGGGCGTCACCGCGGGTGGCGTCGGTCACGCGAGCTACGCGATCACCGGCTGGCCGTCGAAGGGCCTCAAGGGCAACCTGAACTCGCTGACCGGTGTGCGCGCTCTCTCGTCGACGCTCGCGATGTCCATCTCACCGTCCCGTGAGGACGGTCAGGTCTCGCTGCGCGGCCTGGTGCGGGTGTCCGCCCGCACGCCGAGCGAGCTGGACCGGGCCGAGGACCAGCTCTCGAAGCTGGGTGACAAGCTCGACATCACGCTGACCCCGTTGCGGGGCATGCAGCTCGCGGGCCTCGCCGCGACGCTGCCGCTGGGAGGTGTGGCATGAGCTCGTCCCGTCTGCTCGACACGCGCGGCCGAGGCGCGGTGGCACCGGAGTTCCTGGTGTCGCCGAACATGCTCGACCTGGTCAGCCCGAGCGGCGACCGCGGCGGCATGATGCTCGGCCAGGGCACGAAGGGCGAACCGCTCAGCGTGTCCGTCCTGCGCCCGACGCCGACCCGCATGGTGGTCGTGGGCGGCCTGTACCTGGCCCGCCAGATCGCGTTGCGCGCCATGGCGACCGGAGCGTGGATCATCATCGCGACGGGCCGCCCGCAGGCGTGGCAGCCGGTCGTGCGCGCAGCGGGCCAGGGCCCGGACGGCCGACCGTCTCAGTTGGTGCAGCTGCGCCGCCTGTCCCCGGCCGACCTCCCGCGCCCGACCGAGGACATGCCGCTGCTCGTGATCCACGACGGCGGCCACGTCCCGCAGGAGCTGTTCCCGCCGCGCGCACCGTGGCAGACCACGATGTACGTGCTGCCGTACCTGCACCCGCAGGCGTCGTCCACGGCGAACAACGCGGACCTCGTGCTGCTCCAGCGCCTCCCGATGGGCCAGGCCCAGCTAGCCGGCCAGATGTGGCGCCTGCGCCCGCAGATGTTCCAGCAGCTGACCCAGCTCAAGGACGACCAGGTCATCGCGATGGGCCAGGACATGTGGGCGCACCTGCGCCTCTACACGACCCCGGCCGAACAGCAGATCCTCGGAGCAGTCCGCCGAGGCGATTGAGAGTGCTTGCCGGCCGCTGCTCCGCAGACGGCGGCGAGTTCGCCTGCAAGTCGGTCGCACGAAATAGGCGAGACATGCGCCCCGAACGGACAACCGTTCGGGGCGCAATTGTTTTGTAAAGAGATCACCTGCACCAACTAATTCACAGGCCGCAGCAAATCTGTTGATTCGGCATTCGATGGCAATGTCGTGGACCGTCTTGTGCGAATTCAGTCCGCACCACTAAGAAAATTCTCACTGCACAACCCTGCGACGAGGGAGCTTGCTGCTATGGGAGAATCGTGGGCCAGACGAGCGGCCGGAATCGGACTGGTGGCGGGCACTGCGCTCGTCCTGTCGTCCGTCTCCGCCACCGCTGCGCCCGAGGGGGAGATTCGCAACCTCGGTGCGTCCAACGCGGTCAAGGACAACTACATCGTCGTGCTGAAGGACATCAGCACCTCAAGCGTGGAGAACCTCAGCGCTAAGTACGGCGCGAAGGTGAAGCACTCTTACAAGTCCGCTTTGCGCGGTTTCTCAGCGCAGAT
Organism: Lentzea waywayandensis; assembly: GCF_900115955.1. Lineage (GTDB taxonomy): Bacteria > Actinomycetota > Actinomycetes > Mycobacteriales > Pseudonocardiaceae > Lentzea > Lentzea waywayandensis. Next base: position 39,616 of record NZ_FOYL01000003.1, on the reverse strand, counting down.
GTCCGAGACCCAGGCCAAGCGCCTGGCGGCAGACCCGGCCGTCGCCTACGTCGAACAGGACGGCGAGGTCCGCGCCTCGGACACGCAGACCCCGACCCCGTCCTGGGGCCTCGACCGCATCGACCAGCGCGCGCTCCCGCTGGACAACAGCTACACCTACCCGAACCGCGGCGCGGGCGTCACCGCGTACATCATCGACACGGGCATCCGCCTCACCCACACCGACTTCGGCGGCCGCGCGGTGTCCGGCACCGACACCGTTGACAACGATGCCGACGCCTCGGACTGCAACGGCCACGGAACCCACGTCGCGGGCACCGTCGGCGGCACGAAGTTCGGCGTCGCGAAGGACGTGAAGCTGGTAGCCGTCCGAGTCCTGAACTGCTCGGGCTCCGGCACCTTCGCGGGCGTCATCGCGGGCATCGACTGGGTCACCGCGGACGTCCAGGCCAACCCAGCCCGCAAGCCCGCAGTCGCCAACATGTCCCTGGGCGGCGGCGCCAACCAGACCGTCGACGACGCCGTAGCGCGCTCCATCGCCGCAGGCGTCACCTACGGCCTGGCAGCCGGCAACGACAACGGCGGCAACGCCTGCAACACGTCCCCGGCCCGCACCCCGGCAGCCATCACCGTCGGTTCAACGGACCGCACCGACGCCCGCAGCTCGTTCTCGAACCTCGGCACCTGCCTCGACATCTTCGCGCCGGGCCGCGACATCACCTCAGCGTGGCTGACCAACGACGAGGCCACCAACACCATCAGCGGCACCTCGATGGCCACCCCGCACGTAGTCGGCGCGGCGGCCGTCTACCTCGGCTCGGCCCCCACCGCCACCCCGCAGCAGGTCCGGGACGCCCTCGTTGACAACGCCACCTCCGACGTTGTCACCTCCCCCGGAACCGGCTCGCCGAACAAGCTCCTCCACATCACCGGCACGGCCCCTGGCAACCCGCCCGGCCAGTGCCCGGCAATCACCAACGACACCGACACGGCCATCCCGGACGCCAGCGAGGTCAAGTCCCCGATCACGGTCGCCGACTGCAACGGCAAGGCCAGCACCACCGGCTCCGTGAAGGTGGCCATCAAGCACACCTACCGAGGCGACCTGGAACTGTCCCTGATCGCCCCCTCAGGCACCGTGAAGATCCTGAAGGTCGCCAACGGCTCCGACAGCGCTGACGACCTCAACGCCACCTACGCCGTCAACGTGGCGGCCGAGGACGCCAACGGCACCTGGCAGCTGCGGGTCCGCGACCTCTACCGCCAGGACACGGGCCACATCGACTCGTGGACGCTCGACATCTAAGCCAGCCGCACCACCCCTCGGAGCCCCCGGTCCCCCCGCCGGGGGCTCCTCCCTTTCCAGAGGAGGGGCCAGCCGCACAGGGCTGAGCCGAACGGGGCTGGGGCCGAACTGGGCTGGGCGCAGGCAAGGCAGGGCACGGCTGGGCACGGCACGGCACGGCACGGCACGGCACGGCTGGGCTGGGCTGGGCTGGGCTGGGCTGGGACAAGCACGACAAAGCGGGGCGGAGGCGGGGCGGAACCCACACGCTCATGAGCACGCAGATCGCCCGCGATGCCGAAGGCGAGCCGTCCTTACCGTGCGGTCTGGGTGGGGTGGTTTCGTCACGAGTCGTGCCATAGCTCTTGCTGCATGCAAGGAGGGGTGTCAACTCGACACGCTTTTCGTCGAGTTGACACCCCTCCTTGCATGTGGCCCGCTCTTGGTACGGCTCGTGACGAAACCACCCCACCAACGCAACCACCAAAGCAACGCAACTCCGCCCAACTCAACAGGCGTGCCATCAACCCACGCACGGCGCAGGCCCCGGTTTTGGATCAGATTGGCGGGGTCTGGGGCGGAGCCCCAGGAATCAACGCAACGTCACGCCCGCACAGCAACCCACGCAACCCACACGCCAGCCGTCAACGCTCCAACGTACGAACCCGCCGAGTCGCCTCAGCCCGAGCCGCCAACTCCGAATCCCCAGGAAAATCCACCCGCACAAGGCACAACCCATGAGCAGGAGCCACGGTAACCCCGCTGGCCCGTCCACTCAGCGACAACAAAGACGAAGGCCACTCAACCGCCTTCCGCCCCTCCCCAACAGCCAGCAACGCCCCAATGAGCGACCGAACCATCGAGTGACAGAACGCATCAGCGGACACAAACGCCGTGATCACGCCATCAACCTCGGATCGCACCAGCTCAAGCCGCTGCAACTCCCGGATCGTCGTGGCCCCTTCACGCCGCTTGCAGAACGCGCAAAAGTCGTGCTCCCCCAACAAAAGCGCAGCGGCCACGTTCATCGCGGAAACGTCCAGCGGACGAGGCCAGGCAAGGGTGTCCAACCGCCGCAACGGATGCGCCCCGAAGTCAGCATCCGAAACCCGGTACTCGTAGTGCCGTCGCAAAGCCGAGAATCGCGCGTCAAAGGCGGCGGGCACCACCCGAGCAGCGAACACCCGAACATCCGAGGGCAACGCCCGAGCCAACCGCTTGGGCAACGCACCAACATCAACAGACGAGGGCAGATCAGCGTGAGCGACCTGCCCGGAAGCATGGACCCCGGCATCGGTACGCCCGGCCACGGTCAGCGAGACGTCCTCCCGCAACACCATCGAAAGCGTGTCCTCGAGAACGCCACAAACCGTCCGCCGGGAAGGCTGCCGCGCCCACCCGGAGAACTCGGTCCCGTCATATCCCAGGTCGAACCGCACACGAACAAGCCCGCCGCCCCCGGAACCGGGAACGACGGGCTCGTCAGACGTACCGATCAGGACTTGTCCTTCTCAGCGGACTCGTCCTTCGCCTCTTCAGCCTCAACGGCCTCAGCGGTCGGCTCGCCGTCAACCTCGACAGCGTCCTCGGCCTTGGTCTCGTCGGCGTCAGCCTCGACGACAGCGGCCTCGGCCGGCTTCTCGTCCTTGGCGAACTTGGTCTTGCGCGCAGCCTCGGCCTCGGTGGAGACGAGCTTCTGCTGCACCAGCTCGATGATGGCCATGGGGGCGTTGTCGCCCTTGCGCGCCAGCGTCTTGGTGATGCGGGTGTAGCCACCGGAGCGGTCGCTGAAGAACGGACCGATCTCGGCGATCAGCTTGTGGACGACGTCCTTGTCGCGGATCACCTTCATGATCTCGCGACGGTTGTGCAGGTCGCCGGCCTTGGCCTTGGAGATGATCTTCTCGGCGTACGGACGCAGCCGCTTCGCCTTGGCCTCAGTGGTCTTGATCCGGCCGTGCTGGAACAGCGCCGTCGCCAGGTTGGCGAGCAGCAGCCGCTCGTGCGCCGGAGACCCACCGAGCCGGGGGCCCTTGGTAGGGGTGGGCATCGCTTGCTCCTGTAGTAACTAAAAGAGATCCTCTAGCTCTGAATCAGAGCGTCAGAGCTGCTCGGTCTCCGCGTAGTCCTGACCGTCGTCGTGCGGGTCCAGGCCGGTACCGGCACCCCAGCCCGTGTCACCGGGGTGGTAGTCGGCAGCAGCCGCGGACGGGTCGAACCCAGGAGGTGAGTCCTTCAGCGCGAGGCCGAGGCCGACGAGCTTCATCTTGACCTCGTCGATCGACTTCGCACCGAAGTTGCGGATGTCCAGCAGGTCCGCCTCGCTGCGCGACACGAGCTCGCCGACGGTGTGAATGCCTTCCCGCTTCAAGCAGTTGTAGGAACGGACCGTGAGGTCCAGATCCTCAATAGGCATCGCGAACGCGGCGATGGTGTCAGCCTCGGCCGGCGACGGGCCGATCTCGATGCCCTCGGCGTCGATGTTCAGCTCGCGAGCGAGGCCGAACAGCTCAACCAGGGTCTTACCCGCGGAGGCAACAGCATCCCTCGGAGTGATCGAGGGCTTGCTCTCCACGTCGAGGATCAGCTTGTCGAAGTCCGTCCGCTGCTCAACACGCGTGGCCTCGACCTTGTACGTCACCTTGAGAACCGGCGAGTAGATCGAGTCGACGGGGATGCGGCCGATCTCGGCGCCCGCCTGCTTGTTCTGGACAGCCGGGACGTAGCCGCGACCGCGCTCGACGACGAGCTCGATCTCCAGCTTGCCCTTGCCGTTCAGGGTGGCGATGTGCAGGTCGGGGTTGTGCACGGTGACACCGGCCGGAGGCACGATGTCGCCCGCGGTCACCACACCAGGGCCCTGCTTGCGCAGGTACATGGTCACCGGCTCGTCCTCTTCGGACGAGACGACGAGCTCCTTGAGGTTCAGGATGACGTCGGTGACGTCCTCCTTCACCCCGGGAACCGTGGTGAACTCGTGCAGCACGCCGTCGATGCGGATGCTCGTGACAGCAGCACCGGGGATCGACGAGAGCAGCGTGCGGCGGATCGAGTTGCCGAGCGTGTAGCCGAAGCCCGGCTCCAGCGGTTCGATGACGAACCGGGAACGGGTCTCGGAGACCGCTTCCTCGGCGAGCGAGGGGCGCTGGGAAATCAGCACTGGGTTCTACCTTTCCGATCAACGACGCCCGCTATTTGACGCCGTCAACAACAGCCAGCCACGAGGACCGGCAAACGCACTCGGCACACCCTTCGCGCCGATGCGGGACCCGACCCAGGCCACCGTCCACAAGAGACGGTGGCCCGGAGAGGATCACTTCGAGTAGAGCTCGACGATGAGCTGCTCGGTGACAGGCGTGTCGATCTGCGCGCGCTCGGGCAGCTGGTGCACGAGGATGCGCAGGTTCGAGGCGACGACCTGCAGCCAAGCGGGAATCGGGCGGTCACCGAAGGACGCGCGCGCAGCCTCGAAGGGCAGCGTCGGCATGGACTTCGGCTTCACGTCGATGATGTCGAACTTCGACACCTGGTAGCTCGGGATGTTCACCTTGTGGCCGTTGACCAGGAAGTGACCGTGAGCAACCAGCTGACGAGCCTGGCGACGCGTACGGGCGAGGCCCGCGCGGTACACCACGTTGTCGAGGCGAGCCTCGAGGATCTGGAGCAGGTTCTCGCCGGTCTTGCCGGGGCGACGAACCGCTTCCTTGTAGTAGCGGACGAACTGCTTCTCAAGGACGCCGTAGGTGTAGCGAGCCTTCTGCTTCTCCTGGAGCTGCAGCAGGTACTCGGACTCCTTGACCCGACCGCGGCCGTGCTGGCCGGGCGGGTAGGGGCGGCGCTCGAACGCCTGGTCCCCACCGACGAGGTCAACCTTGAGGCGACGCGAGATGCGCGTCGCAGGTCCCGTGTAACGAGCCATTAGTGCTTACTCCTCCCCGTGCCTCAGACCCGGCGCCGCTTGGGCGGGCGGCAGCCGTTGTGGGGCTGCGGGGTCACGTCCTGAATGGTGCCGACCTCGAGACCGGCGGCCTGCAGCGAACGGATCGCGGTCTCACGGCCGGAGCCGGGACCCTTGACGAACACGTCCACCTTGCGCATGCCGTGCTCGGCGGCCTTGCGGGCGGCGTTCTCGGCAGCCATCTGCGCCGCGAACGGCGTGGACTTGCGCGAGCCCTTGAAGCCCACGTGGCCGGCGGACGCCCAGCTGATCACGTTGCCCAGCGGGTCCGTGATGGACACGATGGTGTTGTTGAACGTGCTCTTGATGTGCGCCTGGCCGTGCGAGACGTTCTTCTTTTCCTTGCGCCGGATCTTCTTGACCCCGGCGCCCGTACGGGACTTCGGTGGCAAAACGAGCTCCTAAGTTGAGGGCAGTAGACGCGAGGTCTTACTTCTTGCCGGCCTTCTTCTTGCCGGCGACGGTCTTCTTCGGACCCTTGCGGGTACGGGCGTTCGTCTTGGTGCGCTGTCCGCGAACGGGCAGGCCGCGACGGTGCCGAAGACCCTCGTAGCAGCCGATCTCCATCTTGCGACGGATGTCGGCCTGAACCTCACGGCGAAGGTCACCCTCGACCTTGTAGTTCGTCTCGATGTGGTCCCGCAGCTTGGCGAGGTCGTCGTCCGTCAGATCCTTCACCCGGAGGTCCGGGGAGATCTCCGTGGCGGCGAGCAGCTCCTTGGAGCGCGTACGACCGATGCCGAAGATGTAGGTGAGCGCGATCTCCATCCGCTTTTCGCGGGGGAGGTCGACGCCAGCGAGTCGTGCCATGTGGCGATTAACTCCTGTCGATTACTTCCAGGTCTGCTCCTCGCCCAATTCCGGTGACTGACTCGCTATGTCGTTCCGGCTGCTCTCACAGCCGGTGTCCCGGCCCCGGCCTGGAATCCGGGGGTGTCCGCACACTTGAAGCCCTGTGTGCGGTAGGTGCGAGGAGATTCTCGTTACTGCGTCATCGAGGATCTCGACGAGCGCGCGGTGGAGCTGCTCAGCCCTGGCGCTGCTTGTGGCGCAGGTTCTCGCAGATCACCATGACCCGCCCGTGACGGCGGATCACCTTGCACTTGTCGCAGATCTTCTTGACGCTCGGCTGGACCTTCACGCCTGAGATCTCCTGCTACTGGAGGTCACTTGTAGCGGTAGACGATGCGCCCGCGGGACAGGTCGTAGGGCGAGAGCTCCACGACAACCCGGTCCTCAGGGAGGATGCGGATGTAGTGCTGTCGCATCTTGCCGCTGATGTGCGCGAGTACCTTGTGACCGTTCTCCAACTCGACCCTGAACATCGCGTTGGGGAGCGGCTCGACTACGCGGCCCTCGACCTCAATGGCCCCGTCCTTCTTGCCCATGTCCTCCGCGTTTCGTGACAGTTGTAATAACCTTTGGACGCGCGTCAGCCCGGTTCGATCTCACCTGCAAGGGCATGACTGAACCGGCGCGACTGGTGCGCCACCTGACCAGTGTACGCAGTTCACTGCGGCAACCCAAATCGGGTCCGCTCAGGGCCGCTGTCGGGGTGCGCACCCCGTTCGAGCACGGGCCGCAGCCGGGCGATGTCGTTGATCTCGGACTCGTGCCTGCCGAGCACGGACTTCAACGTCCGCAGGCGTTGAGTGGCGGTCCTGGTCCCGTACGAGGTGTCGTCGGAACACCTCTGAGCTGCGTTGTTGAGCGCGGCGTCGCCGGATCCGATGCCGTAGCTCGCCAGACTCGGCTCGCCTGGTTCGCGCTGGACGAACCCCGCCCGGTCGAGGCAGTGCAGCAACGTCGCCGTGGCCGCCCGTGTCTCCGCGGCCTCCGGACCTGTCTGGAGCAGCGTGTCCCACTCCCGCACGACGGCGTCGTGCAGCACCGTGATGCGGCTCACGGCGTCGACGTACTCCCACGGCGCGGAGGCACGTACGCCGCCTCCGCACCCACCGTCGACCGGTGGCGGCGGGCTGATGAAGTTCGGACGCCAGACGACGACGTCGGAGAACGGCGGCGAGCAGCCCTCGGTCGCCGCGATGGCGTCGGCCAGGAAGATCCGGTCGGCGATCCGCTCCGCCGGCACGTCCTGGTAGGTGAAATCGGTGGCCGGCTTAGAGGCAGCACAGCCTGCGAGTGGAATCAGAAGGGCGGACAGGACGAAACGGGTTACCCCCACAATGCCCCCAAGCATTGGACTCGCTCGTCACCACGACCGTATCGAGGCTGACAAACGAAATAACCCCGCTCACCGGGCAGGTGAGCGGGGTTACATCCAAAACCGTTGGGGCGCTTAGTCTTCCTCGGGCGCGGTGAGCACCCAGGGGCCGTTCTCGGTGATCGCGACGCTGTGCTCCCAGTGCGCGGCACGCGTGCCGTCGAGCGTGATGACGGTCCAGCCGTCCTCCAGCTCCTGGGAGTCGTCGGTGCCGAGCGTCAGCATCGGCTCGATCGCGATGGCCATGCCGACCTTGAGCCGCGGCCCCTTGCCCGGCTTGCCGAAGTTCGGCAGGAACGGCTCCATGTGCATCTTGGAGCCGATGCCGTGGCCGCCGTAGTCCGCCACGACGCCGTACTCGATGCCGTCGCGCTCACCCGACTCGATGGCCGAGGACTCGATGGCGAACGAGATGTCCGTGAGCCGGCCACCGGGCACCGCGGCCTCGATGCCCGCGAGCATCGACAGCCTGGTCGCCTCGGACAGCTTGTGGTCCGCGGGAGACAGCGTGCCGACGCCGACCGTCACGGCCGAGTCGCCGTGCCAGTCGTCGAGGATCGCACCGCAGTCGATGGAGATCAGATCTCCTTCGGCCAGCACCTGCGTCCTGCTCGGAATCCCGTGGACGATCTGTTCGTTCACCGACGCGCAGATGCTCGCCGGGAAGCCGTGGTAGCCCTTGAACGACGGGATGGCGCCAGCGTCGCGGATGGTCTGCTCGGCGATCTCGTCGAGCTCCCACGTGGAGATCCCGGGCTTCACCGCGTCGACGACGTTGCGCAACGCGCGTGCCACGACCAGGCCGGAGGCGCGCATGGCCTCCAGCTGGCCGGGGGTCTTGATCTCGATCTTGCTCATGCCTTCACTACCTGTTGCGCCCGAAATGACTGAGCGGAGCCGGTCAAGCAGTCCACCAGTCACTTCTCGTTCAGCGCGGCCAGTGCCCGCTCGCTGATCTCGTCGATCTCGCCGACCGCGTCGATGGAGATGACCTTCTCCGCGTAGTAGCTCAGCAGCGGCGCGGTCTCGTTGCGGTACACCTGCTGGCGGTGCCGGATGACTTCTTCCTTGTCGTCCGTGCGCCCACGTGCGAGCAGCCGCTCCACCACGACGTCCTCGTCGACCCGGAACTCCAGCACCGCGTCGAGCGAGTGGCCACCGACAGCGAGGAACTCGCCCAGCGTGTCGGCCTGGGCGACGTTGCGGGGGAACCCGTCGAGCAGGAACCCGTCCGCGGCGTCGGACTCGGCCAAGCGCTTGCGCACCATCTCGTTCGTGATGGAGTCCGGCACGAGAGCGCCCTCGTCGAGGATGCTCTGCACCTCCAGCCCGAGCTCGGTCTGGTTGCTGATGTGTGACCGGAAGAGGTCGCCCGTCGAGATGTGCGGCACGCCGAGCTTGCGGCTCAGAACTTCGGCCTGGGTGCCCTTGCCCGCACCGGGCGGGCCAACGAGAACGAGTCGCATCTAGCGGAGGAACCCTTCGTAATTGCGCTGCATGAGCTGGCTCTCGATCTGCTTCACGGTGTCGAGACCGACACCGACCATGATCAGAACCGCGGTGCCGCCGAACGGGAAGTTCTGGTTCTGGCCGTCACCGGTCAGGTCCAGGAACAGGTTCGGCAGGATCGCCACGATGCCGAGGTAGAGCGAACCGGGAAGCGTGATGCGGCCCAGGACGAACTTGAGGTACTCGGCGGTCGGGCGTCCAGGACGGATGCCGGGGATGAAGCCACCGAACTTCTTCATCTCGTCAGCGCGCTCGTCCGGGTTGAACGTGATGCCGACGTAGAAGTACGTGAAGAAGACGATCAGCAGGAAGTAGGCGGCGATGTGCACCCAGCTCGACTGCTTGACCAGGTACGTCTGGACGAACGTCGAGAACCAGTTCGTCTCGGTCGACGAGCCCTGGGTGAGGCGCACGATCAGGTCCGGCAGGTAGAGCAGCGACGAGGCGAAGATGACCGGGATGACGCCGGCCTGGTTCACCTTGAGAGGAAGGTACGTCGACGTGCCGCCGTACATGCGGCGACCGATCATGCGCTTCGCGTACTGCACCGGGATGCGACGCTGGGCCTGCTCGACGTAGATGACGCTCGCGATGATGATCAGAGCAGCCACGACCACGAGGGCGAACGTGAGCTTGTCCTTGTCGAGGATGTTCTTGCCCTCGGCGGGGATGCGGGCGGCGATACCGGTGAAGATCAGCAGCGACATGCCGTTGCCGATGCCCTTCTCGGTGATCAGCTCACCCAGCCACATGATGACCGAGGTACCGGCGGTCATGGTGATGACCAGCACGATGAGGGTGAAGATGCTGTCCTTGCCGGGAATGACGTCCTGGTCGCACTCACCGAACAGCTGCCCGCGCACCGCCAGCGCCACGAGACCGGTCGACTGCAGGATCGCCAGCCCGATCGTCAGGTACCGCGTGTACTGGGTCAGCTTGCCCTGACCAGCCTGTCCTTCCTTCTTCAACTGCTCGAACCGCGGGATGACCACGGTGAGCAGCTGGATGATGATGCTCGCGGTGATGTAGGGCATGATGCCCAGCGCGAACACGGAGAGGTTCAGCAGCGCGCCACCGCTGAACAGGTTGATCAGCGAGTAGATGTTCTGACCTTCGAGCGCTTCAGCACACGCCCGCACGTTCTTGAAGGACACGCCCGGCGCGGGCATGGTCGCACCAAGCCGGTACACAATGATGATCCCGAGCGTGAACAGGATCTTCTTGCGTAGATCCGGCGTCGCGAGAGCCGAGCGGAATGCGCCGAGCACGCGAACCTCCTGAGCGTTGCCGACCCCCAGGGACCGGCACATGCGGTAGTTGGCAGGCCGAGTCAGGTAGCCACGACCAAGCAACCCGGAGGACATCCGGGTTCAGCCCGCGACTCTAACAGCCCTCCAGGACCAGGCCGTACCCAGTGGCCAATCACAGGTTCCAACTCGTTGATCTCTGACCACACCACTAGGCCATCCGGGGTACCGAGCACTGAAGATCCGTGCTACGACCAACAATTGCGCCACCGGCGAACGTTCACACCAACACCAAAGTTCCCGCAGAAATACCCGCAGAGCGAACCACGCATGATCGCAGCGAAGCCGAAGGCGAGCCGTCCTCACCGAGCGGTCCGGGTGGGGTGGCTTCGTCACGAGTCGTGCCACAGCTCTTGCTGCATCAGGGAAGGGGTGTCAACTGGACACGCTTTTCGTCGGTTTGACACCCCTTCCCTGATGTGGCCCGCTCTTGGCTCGACTCGTGACGAAGCCACCCCACCAACGCAACCACCAAAGCAACGCAACTCCGCCCAACGCACCAGGCGTGCCATCAACCCACGCACGGCGCAGGCCCCGGCTTTGGATCAGATTGGCGGGGTCTGGGGCGGAGCCCCAGGAATCAGCGCAACCTGAACGCCCGCAACCCAACCACCTACGGACGACGCAACAGGCACCCGCCAACGCAACAGGGAGACGGCCAACGCAACGAACGCGCAACCACCCCGAGGAACGCCAAAGGGCCCCGAGGCGAAGCCTCAGGGCCCTTCAACCACGTTCAACCAGCGAACGTCACGCAGAAACGGTGGAAGACCCACCAGCGGCAGCCAACTTCTCCACAGCGGTCTTGGAGAACTTGTCAGCCGTGACGTCCAGCTTGACGCTGACGTCACCGTCACCCAGCACCTTGACGAGCGAGCCCTTGCGGACCAGCCCGGCCAGCACCAGCGCGGGAACGTCCACCGAGCCGCCCTCCGGGAAGGAGGCAGCGATGGCGGAGACGTTCACGACCTGGTACTCGGTGCGGAACGGGTTCTTGAAGCCCTTGAGCTTCGGAAGCCGCATGTGCAGCGGCATCTGGCCACCTTCGAAGCGCGGCGAGACGTTCTTGCGAGCGCCCGTGCCCTTCGTACCGCGGCCGGCGGTCTTGCCCTTGGAGCCTTCACCACGACCAACGCGGGTCTTGGCGGTCTTGGCACCGGGGGCGGGACGCAGATCGTGGATCTTGATGGTCACGACTGGACCTCCTCAACAACCACCAGGTGGCGCACGGCGTGGATCAGGCCGAGAACCTGGGGGGTGTCCTCACGCACGACCGACTGACGGATCTTGCGCAGCCCGAGGGTGCGCATCGACTCGCGGTGGTTGTGCTTGGTACCGATGGTGCTGCGAACCTGCGTGATCTTGAGCTGAGCCATGATCACACCCCCTGGCCCGCGCGAGCGCGGATCATGCCGGCGGGAGCCACGTCCTCGAGGGGCAGGCCACGACGGGCCGCGACCTCTTCGGGACGCTGCAGGCCCTTGAGGGCCGCCACGGTCGCGTGCACGATGTTGATCGCGTTGTCGGAGCCGAGCGACTTCGACAGCACGTCGTGCACGCCGGCGCACTCGAGGACGGCGCGGACAGCGCCACCCGCGATGACGCCGGTACCGGCCGAGGCCGGACGCAGCAGGACCACACCAGCGGCCTTCTCACCCTGGATCGGGTGGGGGATGGTGCCGGCGATGCGAGGCACGCGGAAGAAGTTCTTCTTCGCTTCCTCGACACCCTTGGCGATGGCCGCGGGAACTTCCTTGGCCTTGCCGTAACCGACGCCGACCATGCCGTCGCCGTCACCCACCACGACGAGCGCGGTGAAGCTGAAACGACGACCACCCTTGACCACCTTGGAGACGCGGTTGATCGCAACCACGCGCTCGAGGTGGGGGGTCTTCTCCTGGGCCGCGCCGCCGCGGCCGCCGTCACGACGGTCGCGGCGCTCTCCGCGCTCGCCCCCGCCGCCTTCGCGACGCGTACGTCCTGGCATCAGGCGTCCCTCTCAATTCCGGTGATGATCATTGTCAGAACTCCAGCCCCGCCTCGCGAGCGGCGTCAGCCAGAGCCGCGATGCGGCCGTGGTACGCGTTGCCACCGCGGTCGAAAACGACCGCCGTGACGCCGGCGTCCTTGGCGCGGGCCGCGGCCAGCTGGCCGACCTTGGCCGCACGGGCCTTCTTGTCGCCGTCCAGGGCACGGACGTCGGCCTCCATGGAGGAAGCGGACGCGATCGTGTGGCCCTTGAGGTCGTCGATGATCTGCACGGTGATGTGCTTCGACGAACGGTGCACGGCCAGGCGCGGACGCTCGGCAGTTCCGTTGACCTTCTTGCGGAGGCGGAAGTGGCGACGGGCCTTCGCAACACGACGCCTGGTGGAGATGTCCTTGCCCACCGGCTTGCGCTTCGTAACAGTCGACTCGCTCATGTCACTTACCCGTCTTTCCGACCTTGCGACGGATCTTCTCGCCCGAGTAACGGACGCCCTTACCCTTGTACGGGTCGGGCTTGCGCAGCTTGCGGATGTTGGCGGCGACCTCACCGACCAGCTGCTTGTCGATACCCGAGACGGAGAACCGGGTCGGGGTCTCGACCGCGAAGGTGATGCCCGCGGGGGCCTCCACCTTGACGGGGTGCGAGTAACCGAGCGCGAACTCGAGCTCAGAGCCCTTGAGCGCGACGCGGTAACCGACGCCGTGGATTTCCATCTTCTTTTCGTAACCCTGGGTCACGCCGACGACCATGTTGTGCACGAGCGTGCGCGACAGGCCGTGGAGCGCGCGGTTCCGGCGCTCGTCGTTCGGGCGCTTGACCTCGAGAGTGCCGTCTTCGGCCTTCTCGACGATGATCGGCTCAGCGAGCGTCAGCGTCAGGAGACCCTTGGGGCCCTTGATGCTCACGTCCTGGCCGGCGATGTTCACGTCGACCCCGGAGGGGACAATGATCGGCTGCTTACCGATGCGCGACATGTCTACTCCCCCTTACCAAACGTAGGCGAGGACTTCTCCGCCCACGCCTGCCTTGTTGGCCTGACGGTCGGTCATGAGACCGCCAGAGGTCGAAATGATCGCCACGCCGAGGCCACCGAGAACTCGGGGCAGGCCGGTGGACTTCGCGTACACGCGCAGACCGGGCTTGGACACGCGGCGAAGGCCGGCGATGCTGCGCTCACGGTTCGGGCCGTACTTCAGCTCGACGACCAAGTTCTTGGCCACCTCGCCGTCCTCGTCGCGGTACGAGGCGATGTAGCCCTCGCGCTTGAGGATCTCGGCGATGTTCGCCTTGATCTTGGAGTGCGGCATCACGACCTTGTCGTGGTAAGCCGAGTTCGCGTTCCGCAGACGAGTGAGCATGTCTGCGATGGGATCGGTCATCGTCATGGTGACCTGGTCAACCTTTCTCGCTGCGGTTCACCGGCTCAGGGTCCAGACCTGCCCTCCCGGTGAAGGGAGGGACAGGACGGTCGTGTGCGGGCCTACAGCGAAGTAATGGAGCTTTGAATTACCAGCTGGACTTGCTCACGCCAGGCAGCTCACCGCGGTGAGCCATCTCGCGCAGGCAGATCCGGCAGAGGCCGAACTTGCGGAACACCGCGTGGGGGCGGCCGCAACGCTGGCACCGGGTGTAACCCCGGACCTTGAACTTCGGCTTCTTCGCGGCCTTGTTGATCAACGCCTTCTTGGCCATCGACTCAGTTCTCCTTGAACGGGAAGCCCAGGAGCTTCAGCAGCGCCCGGCCCTCCTCGTCGTTCGTGGCGGTGGTGACGACGGTGATGTCCATGCCGCGAGGCCGGTCGATAGCGTCCGGGTCGATCTCGTGGAACATCGACTGCTCGTTCAGGCCGAACGTGTAGTTGCCGTTGCCGTCGAACTGCTTGCCCGAGAGGCCGCGGAAGTCGCGGATACGGGGCAGCGCGATCGTCAGCAGACGGTCGAGGAACTCCCACATGCGGTCGCCGCGCAGCGTGACGCGCGCGCCGATCGGCATGCCCTCACGCAGCTTGAACTGCGCGATGGACTTGCGGGCCCGGCGGACCTCGGGACGCTGGCCGGTGATGATCGAGAGGTCCTTCACGGCACCCTCGATCAGCTTGCCGTCACGGGCGGCGTCGCCGACGCCCATGTTGACGACGACCTTCACAACGCGCGGAATCTGCATCACGTTGTCGAAGTTGAACTGCTTGTGCAGCTCGCCGGCGATCTCGGCGCGGTAGCGCGTCTTGAGCCGCGGGATGATCTTCTCTGCGGTGGTCATGATCAGATGTCCTTCCCGTTACGACGGGAAATGCGGACCCGCTTGCCCTCGTCGTTCGTCCGGTAACCAACACGGGTCGGCTTGCCGTCCGCGTCGACCACCATCACGTTGGAGACGTTGATCGGGGCCTCCTGGGTCACGATGCCACCAGACTGCGCGCCCCGCTGGGTCTGCGTGATCTTGGTGTGCTTCTTGATCCGGTTGACGCCCTCGACCAGGACCTTGCCGGTCTCCGGGTAGGCCTGGATGACCTTGCCCTTCGCGCCCTTGTCCTTGCCGGCGATAACGACGACCGTGTCGCCCTTCTTCACCTTCATGGTCAGAGCACCTCCGGAGCCAGCGAGATGATCTTCATGAACTTCTTGTCGCGCAGCTCACGGCCGACCGGGCCGAAGATGCGGGTACCGCGGGGCTCGTTGTCGTTCTTGATGAGCACGGCGGCGTTCTCGTCGAAGCGGATGTACGAACCATCCGGACGGCGACGCTCCTTGACGGTGCGGACGATGACGGCCTTGACGACGTCACCCTTCTTCACACCGGCACCGGGGATCGCGTCCTTGACGGTCGCGACGATGATGTCGCCGATGCCCGCGTAGCGGCGGCCGGAGCCACCGAGAACACGGATGCAAAGGATTTCCTTCGCACCGGTGTTGTCGGCGACGCGAAGCCGCGACTCCTGCTGAATCACTTACTTGCTCCTTGACCATTCCTGGCCCGCCGGATTTCCGACCCGACGGGCTCGGTCTGTCTAGATGAGACTTACTTGGCCTTCTCGAGGATCTCGACGAGCCGCCAGCGCTTGGTCGCCGACAGAGGCCGGGTCTCCATGAGCAGCACGCGGTCGCCGATGCCCGCCGCGTTCTCCTCGTCGTGCACCTTCACCTTGGTGGTGGAGCGCATGATCTTGGAGTAACGCGGGTGCTTCTTGCGGTCCTCGAGCGCCACGACGATCGTCTTGTCCATCTTGTCGGACACGACGAGGCCTTCGCGGACCTTGCGGTCGTTGCGCTTCTCGGTCTGGACTTCGTTGCTTTCGGTCATGCCGCACCCTCACCAGTGGAATCCGGCGAAACGGAGAGCCCGAGCTCCCGCTCCCGCATCACGGTGTAGATCCGGGCGATGTCATGCCGGACCGTGCGCAGCCGCCGGTTGTTGTCGAGCTGGCCCGTGGCCATCTGGAAGCGAAGGTTGAACAGCTCTTCCTTCGATTCCTTCAGACGCAGCACGAGCTCTTCCTCGGTGAGCTCACGCAGCTCGGAAGCGGTGGTACCCGCTGCCATCAGAACTCACCACCCTCACGCGTAACGATGCGGCACTTCATCGGGAGCTTGTGGATCGCGCGGCGAAGAGCCTCGCGGGCCACCTGCTCGTTCGGGAAGGCCATCTCGAAGAGGACGCGACCCGGCTTGACGTTCGCGACCCACCACTCCGGCGAACCCTTACCGGAACCCATGCGGGTCTCGGCCGGCTTCTTCGTCAGCGGGCGGTCCGGGAAGATGTTGATCCAGACCTTGCCGCCACGACGGATGTGGCGCGTGATGGCGATACGAGCGGACTCGATCTGCCTGTTGGTGACGTAGGCCGGCTCGAGAGCCTGGATGCCGTACTCACCGAAGGTGACCTTCGTGCCGCCCTTGGCAGCACCCGACCGCTTGGGGTGGTGCTGCTTGCGGTGCTTGACCCTACGAGGGATGAGCATTACTCAGCTCTCCGTCTTCTCTGCAGCAGCCGGAGCCTCCGCCGACGCCGTGGCGTCAGCTGCGGCACGGCCGGCCTCGGTGCTCGTCGCGGTGGTGCCGCTGGCACCGGAGCGACGGGCCCGGTTCGGACGCTCGCCACGGTCGCGGCGCGGGGCGCGGTCGGCCTGAGCCGGGGCCGCGTCGAGCGCGCGCTTGGCCGAGATGCCACCGACGATGTCGCCCTTGTAGATCCACACCTTCACGCCGATACGGCCGAACGTGGTGCGGGCCTCGAAGAAGCCGTAGTCGATGTTCGCGCGGAGCGTGTGCAGCGGCACGCGGCCGTCGCGGTAGTGCTCCGAGCGGGACATCTCGGCGCCGCCGAGGCGACCGCCGCACTGCACGCGAATACCCTTGACCTGCGGCGAACGCATGGCCGACTGAATGGCCTTGCGCATCGCGCGCCGGAAGGCGACGCGGTTGGACAGCTGCTCGGCGACACCCTGTGCCACGAGCTGCGCGTCCGACTCGGGGCTCTTGACCTCGAGGATGTTCAGCTGGACCTGCTTCTTGGTGAGCTTCTCCAGCTCACCGCGGATGCGGTCCGCCTCGGCACCACGACGGCCGATGACGATGCCCGGCCGGGCGGTGTGGATGTCGACGCGCACCCGGTCACGGGTCCGCTCGATCTCCACCTTGGAGATGCCGGCACGCTCCATGCCCTTGCTGAGCAGGCGGCGGATCTTGACGTCCTCCGCCACGTACTCGGCGTACTGCTTGTCTGCGTACCAGCGGGACTTCCAGTCGGTGGTGATCCCCAGCCGGAAGCCGTGCGGGTTGATCTTCTGGCCCACTACCGCGTTCCCTTCACGCTGGTCTTCTTGGGACGAGACTCCACCTCGATGGTGATGTGGCTCGTCCGCTTGCGGATCCGGTACGCGCGGCCCTGGGCACGCGGGCGGAAACGCTTGAGGGTCGGACCCTCGTCCACGTAGGCCACCGCAACCCAGAGGGTCGAGGGGTCCAGGGACATGTTGTTCTCGGCATTGGCCATGGCGCTGGCGAGCACCTTCGCGACCGGCTCAGAAGCGGCCTGGGGCGCGAACTGGAGCACGGCCAGGGCCTCGCTTGCGTTACGACCCTTGATGAGCTCGACGACGCGACGGACCTTCATGGGGGTGTCGCGGACGTAGCGAGCCCGAGCCACGGCGCGCGGAAACTCCTGCGCCTCAGCGTCCTTACGGGCGTTCATCGCTGCTTTTCCCTTGCTCTTCTCAGTTCGACGCCTAGCGGCGACGAGACTTCCGGTCGTCCTTGATGTGGCCCTTGAAGGTGCGGGTCGGGGCGAACTCGCCCAGCTTGTGCCCGACCATCGCCTCGGTCACGAACACCGGGACGTGCTTGCGACCGTCGTGCACCGCGATGGTGTGGCCGAGCATGTCCGGGATGATCGTGGACCGGCGGGACCACGTCTTGATGACGGTCTTCTTGCCCGCTTCGTTCTGAACGTCCACCTTCTTGAGCAGGTGGTCGTCGACGAAGGGACCCTTCTTAAGGCTGCGAGGCATCCTTCACTCCCTCCCTGCTCAGCGCTTCTTACCGGTGCGACGACGCCGGACGATGAGCTTGTCGCTTGGCTTACGGCGGCGGGTACGACCCTCGGGCTTACCAGCCGGGTTGACCGGGTGGCGACCACCGGAGGTCTTACCCTCACCACCACCATGCGGGTGGTCAACGGGGTTCATGGCGACACCACGGACGGTGGGCTTCTTGCCCTTCCACCGCATGCGGCCTGCCTTGCCCCAGTTGATGTTCTGGTGCTCCTTGTTGCCGACCTCGCCAAGCGTGGCGCGGCAGCGCACGTCCACGTTGCGGATTTCGCCCGAGGGCATCCGCAGCTGGGCGTACGGTCCGTCCTTCGCCACGAGCTGAACCGAGGCGCCGGCGGAGCGGGCGATCTTCGCGCCGCCACCGGGGCGGAGCTCGATCGCGTGAATCACGGAACCGACCGGGATGTTGCGCAGCGGCAGGTTGTTACCCGGCTTGATGTCGGCCTTGGGGCCGTTCTCAACCGTGTCACCCTGCTTGAGCTTCTCCGGGGCGATGATGTAGCGCTTCTCGCCGTCCGCGTAGTGCAGGAGCGCGATGCGCGCGGTGCGGTTGGGGTCGTACTCGATGTGAGCGACCTTGGCCGGCACGCCGTCCTTGTCGTTGCGACGGAAGTCGATCAGGCGGTATGCCCGCTTGTGACCGCCGCCCTTGTGACGCGTGGTGATCTTGCCCGACGCGTTGCGCCCACCCAGCTTGTGCAGCGGGCGGATCAGCGACTTCTCCGGAGTCGACCGAGTGATCTCGGCGAAGTCGGAGACGCTCGCACCGCGACGACCAGGCGTCGTCGGCTTGTACTTGCGAATGCCCATCTCTACGCAGTCCTCGTCATCAGGCGGCAGGGCCGCCGAAGATCTCGATCGCCTTGCTGTCAGCCGACAACGTGACGATCGCGCGCTTCGTGTCCTTGCGCTTGCCGAAACCGCTCTTGGTCCGCTTGCGCTTGCCCTGGCGGTTGATGGTGTTGACGCTGACGACCTTGACGCCGAAGACCTTCTCCACGGCAATCTTGATCTGGGTCTTGTTCGAACCCGGCGCCACCAAGAAGGTGTACTTGTTCTCCTCGAGCAGTCCGTAGGACTTCTCGGAGATCACGGGCGCGAGCAAGATGTCCCTGTGGTCGGGGATCACTTCGAGGCCTCCTCGTCCACCACGGTCGCCGTGGCCTCAGCCGAGCCAGAACCCTGCTGGGCCTTGCTGGCGAGGAACACGTCGAGCGAGTCCTTGGTGAACACCACGTCGTCGTTGACGAGCACGTCGTAGGTGTTGAGCTGGTCGGGCGCGATCACGTGCACGTGCTGCAGGTTGCGCACGCTGACCCACGCGACCTCGTCGGTGCGGTTGAGCACCACGAGAACGCGACGAGCCTGGGTGACCGACTCCAGGACCTTGCGCGCGGTCTTGGTCGACGGGGTGTCCCCGTCCACCAGGCCGGACACGACGTGCACCTGGTTGGCGCGGGCCCGGTCGGAGAGGGCGCCACGCAGAGCGGCGGCCTTCATCTTCTTGGGCGTCCGCTGCGAGTAGTCGCGCGGCTGCGGGCCGTGGACGACGCCACCGCCGGCGAACTGCGGCGCACGCGTCGAACCCTGGCGGGCGCGACCGGTGCCCTTCTGGCGGTACGGCTTCTTGCCGCCACCACGAACTTCGCCGCGGGTCTTCGTCGAGTGCGTGCCCTGGCGCGCCGCGGCCTGCTGGGCCACGACGACCTGGTGCAGCAGAGCGACGTTCGCCTGCGCGTCGAAAACGGAGGCAGGCAGCTCGACCGAGCCGGCCGTCTTGCCATCCGGGGTGCGGATCTCAACCGTCGACATCAGGCACCGCCCTTCGCAGCAGTCTTGACGAACACCAGACCGCCCTTGGGACCGGGAACCGCGCCCTTGATGAGCAGCAGGCCGTTCTCAACGTCGATCTTGTGCACCTTCAGGTTCTGGGTCGTCACACGCTCGTGGCCCATGCGGCCAGCCATGCGCAGACCCTTGAAGACGCGACCAGGCGTGGCACAGCCACCGATGGAACCCGGCGAGCGGTGCTTGCGCTGGGTGCCGTGGCTGGAGCCGAGGCCCTTGAAGTTGTGGCGCTTCATGACACCCGCGGTGCCCTTGCCCTTGCTGGTGCCGGTGATGTCGACAACAGCGCCGGCCTCGAACACCTCAGCGGTGATCTCCTGGCCGACCGTGTACTCGCTGGCGTCCGCCGTGCGCAGCTCCACCAGGTGGCGACGGGGCGTGACCCCGGCCTTGGCGAAGTGCCCAGCAACGGGCTTGTTGACCTTGCGCGGGTCAATCGCGCCGGCCGCCAGCTGGACGGCGGTGTAGCCGTCCTTCTCTTCGGTGCGTACCTGGGTCACGACATTGGGCTCAGCCTTGACGACCGTCACCGGGACAACCCGGTTGTTCTCGTCGAAGACCTGAGTCATGCCGAGCTTGGTGCCCAGGATGCCCTTCATCTGCCTGTCAGACATTGGTCCGTTACTCTCCGCGCCCAACGCTTACTGGATGTTGACGTCGACGCTGGCCGGCAGGTCGATGCGCATGAGCGCGTCAACCGTCTTCGGCGTCGGGTCGAGGATGTCGATCAGCCGCTTGTGCGTGCGCATCTCGAAGTGCTCGCGCGAGTCCTTGTACTTGTGCGGCGAGCGGATGACGCAGTACACGTTCTTCTCAGTGGGCAGCGGCACGGGCCCGACAACCCGAGCGCCGGTGCGCGTCACGGTCTCAACGATCTTGCGTGCAGACGCGTCGATCGCCTCGTGGTCGTAGGCCTTGAGCCGGATGCGGATCTTTTGTCCCGCCATAATGGCTTGCCGTTCCTCTGCTTCTCGTAACCGCTGCGGTGCGGTGCCTCGGATGAGGCCTTTTACAGCCTCTTGGCGCGCTCCGCCCCTGTTGAAGTGTCATGGTGCCCGGTCCACGCGGTCGGGCGTGTCGCGCCCGGTGCGCATACCGGTCCCACTCAAGGTCTCCCCGGTGGGATTGGGCCTACCACAGCCCATGCACCCTGATGCCCATCTCCGCAAGGAGGCGTTCACTAACAGGGCGCGGACGCTCGATCGAAAACGCGGGCACGCATGACGCGGGTCCGGCCTTCATCGAGCAACCCGTAAAGGATGCCACACGGACGCGAGGCGATCCAAATCGGGGTGGGTGACTTGGACCCAGATCACGTGCGGATCTTGGCCGGTGAGCCACTGTCATCCGTCGCATGTGGAGCGACGGGCGCGCCGGTTCCATTGTCCGGCAACAGAATCTCGGCGACGGCTCTTCACCCGCGCGTCGGCGACAGTTCTACGTGAGCTGTCGCACAATTTCCTCTGAACGACGAAAGCCGGGCCAACGAAGATCGTTGGCCCGGCTTCACGCCGAACTGGTGCTGCTAGGTCACTTGAGGATCTTGGTGACCGAGCCGGCGCCGACGGTGCGGCCACCCTCGCGGATCGCGAAGCGGAGGCCCTCGTCCATGGCGATCGGCTGGATGAGCTTGACGTCCATACCGGTGGTGTCACCCGGCATGACCATCTCGGTGCCCTCGGGCAGCGTCACAACGCCGGTCACGTCCGTCGTCCGGAAGTAGAACTGGGGACGGTAGTTGTTGAAGAACGGCGTGTGGCGGCCACCCTCGTCCTTCGACAGGATGTAGACCTGCGCGGTGAACTCGGTGTGCGGGGTCGTGGTGCCCGGCTTGACGATGACCATGCCGCGCTCCACCTCCTCGCGCTTGATGCCACGGAGCAGCAGCGCGGCGTTGTCGCCGGCGCGGCCCTCGTCGAGGAACTTCTTGAACATCTCGATCGAGGTGACGGTCGTCTTCTTCGACGTCTCCTTGATTCCGACGATCTCGATCTCGGAGTTCACGTTGATGATGCCGCGCTCGATACGACCGGTCACCACGGTGCCGCGGCCGGTGATCGTGAAGACGTCCTCGACGGGCATGAGGAACGGCTTCTCGGTGTCGCGCTCCGGCTCCGGGATCGCCGTGTCAACGGCGGCCATGAGCTCGAGAACGGACTTGCCCCAGGTCTCGTCGCCCTCCAGCGCCTTCAGCGCCGAAACGCGCACGACCGGCAGGTCGTCGCCCGGGAACTCGTACTCGGAGAGCAGCTCGCGGACCTCGAGCTCGACGAGCTCCAGGATCTCCTCGTCGTCCACCATGTCGGCCTTGTTCAGGGCGACAACGATGTAGGGAACGCCGACCTGGCGGGCCAGGAGGACGTGCTCCTTCGTCTGCGGCATCGGACCGTCGGTCGCCGCGACCACCAGGATGGCGCCGTCCATCTGCGCCGCACCGGTGATCATGTTCTTGATGTAGTCGGCGTGACCGGGGCAGTCAACGTGCGCGTAGTGACGGTTCTCCGTCTGGTACTCGATGTGCGCGATCGAGATCGTGATGCCGCGCTGCTTCTCTTCCGGCGCCTTGTCGATCTGGTCGAACGCGAACGAAGCGTTGACATCGGGGTACGCGTCGTGCAGAACCTTGGAGATCGCCGCGGTCAGCGTGGTCTTGCCATGGTCGATGTGACCGATGGTGCCGATGTTGACGTGCGGCTTCGTCCGCTCGAACTTCGCCTTGGCCACTGGATTGTCCTCCTGGACTTCTTTTTTGCTTGTCCGGCGGGCATCTGTGGCCACCCGCCGGACTACACGTCAGGGTCGGAAAGTGCGGACCCCAGGGATTCATCCCCGGAGAGCCCGCGGTGGAACTGCGGTGCTCCGGTTGGGGACTACTCCCCGGTCGCCTTCGCGATGATCTCCTTCGAGACGTTCGCGGGAACCTCTGCGTAGGAGTCGAACACCATCGAGTAGTTGGCACGACCCTGGGTCTTGGACCGCAGGTCACCCACGTACCCGAACATTTCCGACAGCGGAACCAGTGCCTTGACGACACGGATGCCGCTGCGCTCCTCCATGGCCTGGATCTGGCCACGGCGGGAGTTCAGGTCGCCGATCACGTCGCCCATGTACTCCTCGGGCGTCGTGACCTCGACGGCCATCAGCGGTTCGAGGATCGCGGGAGACGCCTGACGGGCGGCTTCCTTGAGGGCCATCGAACCAGCGATCTTGAACGCCATTTCCGAGGAGTCGACCTCGTGGTAGGCGCCATCGAGCAGCGTCACCTTCACGCCGACCAGCGGGTAACCCGCCAGCACGCCGTACTGCAGCGCGTCCTGCGCACCCGCGTCGACCGACGGGATGTACTCGCGAGGGATGCGACCACCGGTGACGGCGTTGACGAACTCGTAGAGCGCGCCG
This sequence comes from Lentzea waywayandensis, assembly GCF_900115955.1. GTDB lineage: Bacteria > Actinomycetota > Actinomycetes > Mycobacteriales > Pseudonocardiaceae > Lentzea > Lentzea waywayandensis. Next base: position 16,547 of record NZ_FOYL01000003.1, on the reverse strand, counting down.
TCTTCCTTCTTCTCCAGCGGCTCGACGGTGACGAGCACCTTCGCGAACTGGCCGGAGCCACCGGTCTGCTTCTTGTGGGTGTAGGAGTACTTCTCCACCGCCTTGCGGATGGTCTCCCGGTACGCCACCTGAGGCTTGCCGATGTTGGCCTCGACCTTGAACTCGCGGCGCATGCGGTCCACCAGGATGTCCAGGTGGAGCTCGCCCATGCCGGCGATGATGGTCTGGCCCGTCTCCTGGTCGAGGTTGACCCGGAACGTCGGGTCCTCCTCGGCCAGCTTCTGGATCGCGGTGCCGAGCTTCTCCTGGTCCGCCTTCGTCTTGGGCTCGATGGCCACCTGGATGACGGGCTCGGGGAAGGTCATCGACTCGAGCACGATGGGGTGCTGCGGGTCGCACAAGGTCTCACCGGTCGTGGTGTCCTTGAGACCGATCACGGCGTAGATGTGGCCCGCGATGGCCTCGGTGACCGGGTTCTCCTTGTTGGCGTGCATCTGGAAGATCTTCCCGATGCGCTCCTTGCGGTCCTTGGTCGCGTTGATGACCTGGGTGCCCGCGGCGACCTGACCCGAGTAGACCCGGATGTAGGTCAGCTTGCCGAAGAACGGGTGCACGGCGATCTTGAACGCCAGCGCCGAGAACGGCTCGTCGCTCGACGGGCTGCGCTTCACGACGGTCTCGCCGTCCTGCAGCGTGCCCTCGACCGGCGGGAGGTCCAGCGGCGACGGCAGGTAGTCGATGACCGCGTCGAGCATGGGCTGAACGCCCTTGTTCTTGAACGCCGAGCCACAGAGGATCGGGTACGCGGTACCGGCGGCGACGATCTTGCGGAGGCCGGCCTTGATCTCCTCGACGGACAGGTCGCCCTGGTCGAAGAACTTCTCGGTCAGCTCGTCGTCGGTCTCGGCGACGGCCTCGAGCAGCTGCTCGCGGAACTCCTGCGCCTTCTCGAGCAGATCCGCGGGGATCTCCTCGATCGCGTAGTCCTCGCCCTTCTGGACCTCGCCACGCCACGTCAGAGCGCGCATCTCGATCAGGTCGACGACGCCGATGAACTCGCTCTCGGAGCCGATCGGGATCTGGAGCGGCAGCGGCTTGGCGGCCAGCCGGTCCTGGATCGTCTTGATCGTGAAGTAGAAGTCCGCGCCGAGCTTGTCCATCTTGTTGACGAAGCAGATGCGCGGGACGTCGTACTTGGTCGCCTGCCGCCAGACCTGCTCGGACTGCGGCTCGACGCCCTCCTTGCCGTCGAAGACGGCAACGGCGCCGTCGAGGACGCGCAGGTTGCGCTCGACCTCGACGGTGAAGTCGACGTGGCCGGGCGTGTCGATCAGGTTGATCTGGTGGTTCTTCCAGTAGCAGGTCGTCGCGGCCGACGTGATCGTGATGCCGCGCTCCTGCTCCTGCTCCATCCAGTCCATCACGGCAGCGCCGTCGTGAACCTCGCCGATCTTGTAGCTGATCCCCGTGTAGAAGAGGATCCGCTCAGTCGTCGTGGTCTTGCCCGCGTCGATGTGGGCCATGATCCCGATGTTGCGGACCTTGGCAAGATCAGTGAGCACGTCCTGTGCCACGGGTCTTTCCCCTGTCTTGAGCTTGTGGGCTCACTAGGGCTGGGAGCGCCCGGCTCCTCGCGGAACCGGGCCGCACATCACCAGCGGTAGTGGGCGAAGGCCTTGTTGGACTCGGCCATCTTGTGCGTGTCCTCACGGCGCTTGACGCTCGCACCGAGACCGTTGCTCGCATCGAGCAGCTCGTTCATCAGACGCTCGACCATGGTCTTCTCACGGCGCTGCCGCGAGAAGGTGATCAGCCAGCGCAGCGCCAGCGTGGTGGAGCGGCCGGGCTTGACCTCGATCGGCACCTGGTAGGTCGCACCACCGACGCGGCGGCTCTTGACCTCCAGCGACGGCTTCACGTTGTCCAGCGCGCGCTTCAGCGTGACGACCGGGTCGGTGCCGGTCTTCTCGCGAGCGCCCTCGAGGGCTTCGTAAACGATCTTCTCGGCCACGGAGCGCTTACCGTCGACCAGCACCTTGTTGATGAGCTGGGTCACGAGAGGCGAGCTGTAGACCGGGTCAGAGATAAGCGGCCGCTTCGGGGCCGGTCCCTTGCGGGGCATTAGCTCTTCTCCTTCTTCGCGCCGTAGCGGCTGCGAGCCTGCTTGCGGTTCTTGACACCCTGCGTGTCGAGAGAGCCACGGATGATCTTGTAACGAACACCCGGCAGGTCCTTCACACGACCACCGCGGACGAGCACCATCGAGTGCTCCTGGAGGTTGTGACCCTCACCGGGGATGTAGGCCGTGACCTCGATGCCGCTGGTCAGCTTCACGCGAGCGACCTTGCGCAGTGCGGAGTTCGGCTTCTTGGGGGTGGTGGTGTAAACGCGGGTGCACACACCGCGCCGCTGCGGCGAGCCCTTGAGGGCCGCCGTCTTCTGCTTGGCCACCTTGTCCTGGCGGCCCTTGCGGACCAGCTGCTGGATCGTTGGCATTCGCCGGCTGCTTCTTCCGTCTTCACGGGTTCCCCTTGCGGTTCACCCACTTGTTTCTTGATCCCTCTCTGCACCCGAGGTCGGGCGTGTCGCCCGCTCCCCAGGTCCGCAAGCAACAGTTCAACTGCCACTGCGAGTGGAGGACACCGCTGCCTCACGGGCACGCGGAGCGGCCCGACATGGGTCGGGCACGAGTAGCAAAGATACCCGCCCACGTCTACCTGGGTCAAAACGGGGGTACCGCACCAGCACCTTCGGTAGACAATGCCCGCAGGAACCAGGCTACTCGTGTGACGGAGAACGCACTGTGCAGGTCAAGCCGAGGACCGCTGCCTTGATCGCCGCGCTGGTGTTGCTCGCGTCGGGGTGCTCCGGCTTTCAGGAGCAGGCCGGCGTCGGCGAGTGCGCGAAACAGGTCGACCTCAACGACACGAACGTCGAGATGGCCGAAGTGGACTGTTCGTCACAGGAGGCCGTGTACCGCGTGTCTTCGCGTGAGCGACGCACGATGTGCCCGACCGGTGATTACCTGACCGAGTCGTCGGGACGGTCGAGGACCAACGGCAAGACGCGCCTCTGCTACGTCCTCAACGTGCAGGAGGGCGACTGCCTCAAGCCGGTCAACCAGTACTTCGAACGGGTGGCGTGCGGCACCGGGACGCGAAAGGTCGCGAAGGTCGTCGACGGCGAGTCCGACCGGGCGCTGTGCAACGGGGACGACGCGAAGACGTACTCGCAGCCGGTGAAGACGATCTGCATCACCAACTGAGCCGTTCGGCCGACACCTTCTGATCAGGTTCGGTACGTTTCCCGGGTGCTCGACGACGATCAGCTAGCGACTCGTAACGCAGAGTTGCGCGGCACCCTCGACAACCTGATGCGGGAGCTCAAGGACCGCACCGACGGACTGCGCGACGCCCAGGCGGCGATCGCGGCGATGTCCGGTGTGGCGTCCTCCCCCGACGGCAACGTCGTGGTGACCGTGGACTCGACGGGTGTGCTGGACAAGCTCGAGCTCGGGCCCCGCGCCTTCGAGCGGGTCACGCCCGAACAGCTGTCGCAGACGATCACGCAGGTGGCCCGCCGCGCCGCGCAGAGCGTGCGCGAGCAGGTCAACGCCCACATGGCCCCGCTGACCTCGGAAGAGGGCGTCCTGGACCTGCCGGACATCGTGCCCGGCGCGCCGTCGATCAAGGACATCTTCAAGGTCGAGCAACGCGACGAACCGGCCCCGCCGCCCCCACCGTCCGATGAGGACTTCGGTTCCTCGGTGCTGCGCAAGGAGGCCCGCCCGGTGCAGCGCGCGGTCTCCACCGACGAGGACGAGGACTTCGGCGGCAACTCGATCATGGGCAAGGGGAACCGCTGGTGAGCGCAGGTGGCCGCACGTACATGGAGGCCGCCGGCGTGCGCTCGGCCGCGGCGAAGATGGTGAACACGGGCGAGGACATGGCCGGCCGGGCCACCGCGCTCGCCGGCGGCCTCGACGCGGAAGGCCAGTGCTGGGGCAACGACGAGGCCGGCCAGAAGTTCGGCACCGACTACGTCCCCGCGTCCGACGGCGTCCGCAAGGTGATGGCGGAGGTCGCGAAGACGTTGCAGGACATCGGGAAGAACCTGGAAGAGTCCGCGAACCTGATGGAACAGCAGGACACGTTCAACGCACGCGGCATCAGCGGCTAGCAGTCTGGGGGGATTGCCGCACATGGGCATCGAGATGCCCGCCGAGGTCCGCTGGCTCATCCCGATCGTGGTGGGCGACAGCTGGCCGGAAGGCGACGAAACGGCGCTGCAACGACTCGCCGAGGTCTGGAAGCAGGCCGCCACCGACGTCGACGACGCCATGCGCGAGGCCGAGGACGCGGTCAAGCAGGCGACGTCCAACATGGACGGTGAAGCGGCCGAGGCGTTCAAGAAGTACTGGGAGAAGTTCGTCAAGGGCGAGGAAGCCACCCTCCCCAAGATGAAGGACGTCTCCGACAAGCTGTCGACGGCCTGCCGCAACTGCGCGATGCAGATCGAGTACGCGAAGCTCTCGATCATCATCGCCCTGGTCATCCTGGCCATCCAGATCGCCATGATGATCGCGTCCGCCGTGGCGTCCTTCGGCGCCTCGACCGCGGGCATCGTGCCGGCCCAACTGGCCACCCGAGCAGGCGTGCAGATCGTCTTCCGCCAACTCGTGCAGAAGCTGATGCAGCAGGTGGGCCGCAACCTCATCGGCAAACTGGCCCTCCAGGTGGGCATCGAGGTGGCCACCTCGGTAGCCACCGACCTGGCCGTCCAGGGCATCCAGCTCGCCAAGGGCACCCGCGACACCCTCGACACGAAGATGACCCTCGACGCCGCCAAGTCGGGCCTGATCTCCGGCGTCGTCGGCATGGGCGTGGGCGCCGGCATGGGCAAGGCCCTGGGCGACGGCGTTGGCGACTCGATCGGCCGCTCCATCGGCCGCAACGCCGCCGAGGAAGCCATCACCGGCGCAGGCTCGGCCCTCGCCGAAGGCGCACTGAGCGAAGAGGGCATCAAGGCCGAGAACGCCCTGTTCGGCGCCACCTCGGGCGCCGTGAGCGGCAGCGTCTCGGGGATGAAGTCCGGCATCGAGGGCGTCAACGCCGACTTCGCCGTCCCCACGGCAGGCGACATGCCAAGCCCGTCCGCCATGCCTCGCCCAGAAGCCGCCCCACGCGTGGACGGCCCTCAGGGCCCGCCGCCCACCACACCTTCCTCTGCGTCCGCCCCGGACACCGAAGCCCCGCCACGCCGCACCGCCGACGCGACGAACACGTCCTACGCGGCCCCACCGACCGAGCAACCGCAACACCGCGCCACCCCGGACACGACCCCGGCATCGGCAGCACCCCCGCCATCCACGCAACCGCAGGGCTTCAGCCAGTCCCCTGGTCAGTCGGCACCAGCCGCGTCGAACGCGCCTTCCAGCGCTCCGGCAGCGGCACGCACGTCGATGCCGTCCGCCCCGCCGATGGGCGGCCCGTCCCCGTCGAGCGGCGGGGGCTTCTCGCCGAGCAGCACTCCGGCAGCGGCCGGCAGCCATTCGCCCAGCGGTGGCCCCTCTCCCACGAGTGCCGCCGGCACAGCGCCCGCAGGCGGGCCGACGCCGGGTCACGGTCCGTCCCCGACGGGCAGCGGGCACGCCCCGGCGTCCGCCGGGGGAGGCTCCTCGCCCAACGCCGCCGGGCCGACCGCCGGCCACTCCCCCTCGGCACCCGGCACCGGTCCCGTGCCCGGCGGAGGCCATGCTCCGGCCGTCGGCAACCCGGTGCCACCCGCAGGTGGCCACACCTCGTCGCCCGCGACAGGTGGCCCGCCGCCGGTGTCGCCCGGTCACTCGCCCGCTGCGGGCGGCCTCTCGCCGCACAGCCCGGCTCACAACGGTCCGTCGGGCCCAGTTCACAGCGGCCCGCCCGGTGGTCAGCCCCTCGGTGGCCCGAACCACCTGCCGGGTGGCTCCGGGCCGCACTCGCCGAGCCCGCATCCCACCAGCGGACCCGGCATGCCCGGGAATCTGTCCGGGCCCGGACAGCACAGGTCTCCCGCAGGCGATGCCATCCACCAGGCGGCGACGTCCGCCCCGCTCGCGCCGCCGCCCTTCACCGCGCCGCCGAACCGTCACAACGAGGCCGCGCCGCAGTCCCCAGGGCCCGGCCCGGCACAACAGGGCTTCCCGGCCCACCAACCCCAAGCCCCGCACAACCAGGGTGTCCGGCCGTACCAGGGCGGACCTCCCGCGCAACGACCTCAGCACTCGCAGGCAACGCACCAGCCAGGCTCTCGACACGCACAGCCACCGCAGCCCGGCCCGCAGCACCAGCCAGGCCCTCGACACCCACAGCCACCCCAACCCGGCCCGCAGCACCAGCCGGCACCGCAGCAGGCCGCCGCGGCGCACGTTCCGCCGCCTGACCAGCGCTCGGCACCAGCCCAGCCCCACGAACGGCAGGTGCGCAGCCAGCTCGAGGAGGTGGCTCGGCAGAAGCGGCCGGTCACCCTGCCGGAGCACCTGAAGCACCTGCAGGACCACGCCGCGCACACCAAGGCAGGCCTGTCGCTGCACGACAACGCCGGTGCGGGATGGAACCGCAGGGACAGCTCGGTCTACTCCGCGACAACGGTCGCGCCTGACCCGCACCGCTACACCGTCGACGTGCACGGGTCGGCGGACAACGTGCACATCGGCGACGCCAAGCTGACGCCGAAGGACGTCGCCGACATCATCAGGTCGAGCGGCGACTGGGACGGCAAGCAGCCGATCCGGCTGTTGTCCTGCCAGACGGGCACCAAGGCGGACGGTTTCGCCGCGAAGCTGAGCCAGGAGCTCGGCGTCGAGGTCCTGGCGCCCACGAAGGACGCGTGGGTCGACGACATGGGCAACGTGTTCGCCAGCTCCACGCACTACGACCACAAACGTGGCGGCGACTCACCCGGCTGGCCGCCCAACGGTGACTGGGCGACGTTCAAGCCGGACGGCACCAGTTCGAAGCACGACAGGTCCACCGCACCGGGCACCACGCCCACCTGGGGCGACGAAGTCCCCGAGCAAGGCGTGCGCGCGCACCGCCGCGGCGAGCCGATGGTGTGGGTCCAGGACCGGTTCGGCAACGCGATGCTCGTGCCCGCGAGCCATGTCGCGCCGCCGCATCAGGTCAGGCAGCCGCCACCCCCGCCCCCGCCCCCGAGCCAGGGGCCGCAGCCGAACCGCGGCCAGCGGCCACCCATGCCTCCGCCGCCGAACCAGGGACGCCGCCCTGCTGGTCCGCCGCCGGGGCAGATGCCGCCGCGGTTCCCCCAGCAAGGCCCGGTGCCGCAGCCAGGCCCCGGTCCGCAGCGTTTCGCGCAACCGGGCCCGGTCCAGCAGCGGTTCTCCCCGCCGCCACCGAACCAGCAACGGCCGCCGCTCCCACCGCCCGGCCAGCAGCGGCCGCCGCTGCCACCACCGCAGCAGCACAGCGGCCGTCCGCTGCCGCCGAACCCCGGACAGCAGCGACCGAACTGGCAACCGCCCGCACCGGGCAACGACTGGCGTCCCGTTCGGCCGGCCGACGTGTCCGAGGTGCAGTGGCACCGTCCCGGAGACGACAGCCCGGTACCGAGCACACGTTCCGACGTCACGCCCCCGCAGGCTCAGCCCGTCCAGCAGGCACCGGCACCCGAGCAGTCCCATCGGATCGAGGACGAGCCCGGACGCATCCAGGACCCGGTCGAGGCTCCCGGCACGGTGCTCAACACCGAGCCGGTCCACGACACCGAGCCGGTCCACGAAGGCGAGCCGGTCCACGAAGGCGAGCCGGTCCACGAAGCCGAGCCGATCCGCGAAGCCGAGCCGACACCTGCGCCTGAGCCCGAACCGAAGCCAGAGCTGCCGCCGTCGCCGTACCCAGCGACTGAGGACAAGAACGGCATCCGATCGCGCCTGGACGGGTTCGAGCCGCCGCCCGACATCCGCCGCGAGTGGGCTCAGAAGGCCCACGACCTGCGTGAGGACGCGATCGCCAAGGGCGCGACCGACTACGTCGATCCGCACTCGGACGACGCACGGGCCCACGGAGCACAGGCGGCACCCGACGGCGCCGCGCTGCACTTCGAGGACATCAGCGACAAGGCCGCCTGGCGGATCAGCAGCGAAGAGCTCTACCGGTTCGACAACAGGCATCCGACGACGGTCTTCGGCGAAGGCTTCCACGTCAGCGAGCACAAGCAGGGCGGCACGACCCGCGAGCAGGTCACGTCGAACTCGGGCCGCATGGTGTCGGTGACCCGCGACTCCACCTGGTACACGAGCAAGCAGTTCGGCGGTAACCAGGCGCCCCAGATCGGAGACGTCGCGTACAACTATGTGATCGACGCACCAGGCGGCCTGGACGTGCTCGCCACCCTGGAGCGAGAAGGCCACCGGGACCTGTTGCTGTCGGTCGACCAGGAGGCGGAGGTCGGCTTCCTGGGCGGCATCGACCGGCGTTTCGTCAAGGAGGCCATCGAGGTGAAGTGGGACGGCACGGAGTGGGTTCCGACGAAGCAGTCCTTCACCAACCCGCACTACGAGCCGCACACCACTGATGCACTGGGGACCACGTCATGACGAAGCCTGGCAACGCACTCGGCACGCCCGAGATCACGGACAACATGCGGGCGACGGCCAAGCGGAGCCCCGGCGTTCACCTGTACTCGATCGACCCGATGTTCGACCCCGACGGCGCAGTACCGCCGTTCGCGATCAGGGGCGCCTTCCCGGTGGACGACCGCGGCGAGATCGGTGAGTTCATCCCGAACGCCAAGTACCGGCCGAGCCCTCGTGCGCTCGAGCTCTCCCTGCCGGAGAACGCGCTGGAGCGGGCGATCGAACTGGCCGCGACCGGCTACGGGCCCGACGCCGACGTGGCGCTCGCGTTGCTGGAGGCGGAGGTCTTCACCTTCGACCGCGAAGAACACCCCGGACACTTCGCCATCGCCAGGGAAGGCGACGACCAGGTTCTGCACGTCTTCACCTCCGAGGCACGCCTGCCCGGCAACTGGTCGCGCTGGCAGCGGGCACGTGGCAGCGATCTGGGCGCCCTCGAAGGGGTGCTGCTCCGGCTCAACCCCGGCGTCCCGGCCGTGGCCTCGGTGACGATCCCCGCAGCCGACCTTCTCGCAGCCGCCACGCCCGCGGCGGAGCCCGAACTCGGCGTGGGTGACTTCGTGGTGTGGAACAACAGGTTGCTGCCCACCACCCACGGCACGGTCGATCACCGGATCGCGACTCACGTCGTGTTCGACGACGGTTCGGGCACTCCTGAGCCGCTGGGGCAGAGCCTCGTGGAGTCGGACTTCACCCACTTCGCGTTGGCGCACGGCACCGATGGCTCCATGTACGAGGTGCGCAGCGTCAGTGATGACGACCTTGAGGTGGCACTGCTCAAAACCGGCAAGCCGAAGGAGTTCGTCACCAAGTCCCGCGGGGAGTTCGAACGGCTGGCGCAGATGCGCTTCAACCTCCTCCCGTCCCTCGACGTGACCGACGCGGCACCGCCGTACCTGGTGATTCCGGGCTCCGACCAGAAGCCCGCCCAGGCCGACGCCGTGGTGGACGAGATCACCGCTCTGCTCACCCGGCACTGTCCCAGGGGCTGGCAGACGATCGTCGTGGAGTGCCACGCGCTGGGACCGTGGCAGGAGCTGACCGCGTCCTTCCGCGATGCGGATGGTCACGAGCGCCGCTGGTTCGCGCCCGTCATGGTCGGCCAGTGGTTCCACCGGCTGCGGGCAGCGAACTACGCCTACCCGTTCGGCGCCTGGACGACCGCGCACTACGAGGTCACCAGGGGCGAGCGGCCGAAGCTGAAGTTCAGCACACGGGCCGAACCGCGCTGGGCCGTCTACTTCGACCGCGGCCCCATGGACCTCGCGGACCAGTTGCTGCGCACCGAGTTCCTCCACTTCCCGCGGATGCCCCAGGCCACGCCCGAATGGATGGCCGCAGCGCTCAGCACGCTCACGCTGGCAGGGCCGCCGAAGTCGGTGTTCGCCGAGTCGCCGGCACGCGGCAACAGGGAAACCCACCTCGTGCGCGTGTTCGACGGAATGGACGAGGACGAGAAGCCCGTGCTGTTCCGCTCGCCGGTCGTGCCCGGTGAGAAGAAGGCGTTGCTGGACTACCTGACCAACGCCACCGTGGTGCTGGCGTCACGCGGTCTCGTCCGCGACTGGATGGACCCCGAGCGCGCGCGGGAAGTGCCGATGGCCTTCCACACGGACGGTCGCTGGGTCTGGCCCAGCACGGTGGCGTACTACCTGGAGAAGTACGACGTCGCCCCGGACCAGTCGTTCCTCGCACACATCCGCGAACGGGGATACCAACTGCCGCAACGGTTGTCGTCACCTGTGCGAGCACGCGCGCTGGCGGTGGCGACGGATGCGCCGGAGCTCGAACCCGCACTCGCGGGCGAGTTCGAGACCGCGGCGCAGGCCGTGCACGGCATCGCCGAGTTCCTGGCCCTCGACAAGCGCAGCTATTCGCTGGGCACGGCCGTCGAGAACGCCCTGTGCCTCGTGCGCGAAGAGGACACCTATGTCGTGTTCTGGCTGCATGACAGCGATCGGCGCTTCTACGCGGAGTTCGACTCGCCCGGCGACGCGGCGACCTACCTGATCGGCTTCATGTACAGCTACACCGACGCGCTGCGTCAGCCGCCCGCAGCCCAGTGATTCACTAGTGCGCGTGGACGACCTGATCGCGGCGATGGCCTCGCTGACCGGCTCTTCCGCCACCCCCGAGGTGCTCGGCGGCGACCGCGGTGACGTCGTCGTGGTGCGCGTGGGCGACGTGGTGGCCAAGGCGCATCCCGCGGACACCGACGTCGAGGCGTTGCGGCAGCGGGTGGAGATCGCGGCGGCGCATCCCGAGTTGTTGTTGCCGCCTTTGAAGCCGCTGCAGTTCGTGGACGACCGGCCGGTGACGGTGTGGCCGTACGGGACGCCGGTGAGTCAGGCGGATCCCGATACCGCGCCGTGGGAGGAGAGCGCGGAACTGCTGGCAAAGCTGCACGCGTTGCCCGTGCAAGGACCCGTGGCCGGAACGCCGGAACGGATTGTTCGGGCTATTCGGGCGTTGCCACCGGAGTTGCCGCACGCCGATGTCGTGTTGCGCGCGTTCGAAGTCTTGCCGCCGTTGGACACGAACGGCCGTGCGTTGATCCACGGTGATTGGCATCTCGGACAGCTCGTGCACCGGGGTGCCTGGCGGCTCATCGACGTGGACGATCTCGGGGTCGGCGATCCGGTCTGGGACCTGGCGCGACCTGCGGCTTTGTTCGCCGCGGGGGTGCTGCCCGGTGACCTGTGGGCGCGCTTCCTGAACGCCTACCGTGAAACGGGTGGTGTGGCTCTGCCGACAATGGAATGGGAAGCACTCAACATCCCGGCTCAGGCGTACGTTGTGCAGATGGCAGCGCGGGCACTCGTGTCCGGGTTGCAGGCAGTGGAACCGCTGGTTGAAGCCTGTCGTCGGATCGCCACGACGCACGAGAGCAGTGACCGCGGCTAATATCGTATTTGTCCGGTCCCACCGCAGGAGGCTCACCACGATGCAGTGTCCCAAGTGTCATGCGAACATGCGCACGTTCGACCGCATGGGCGTTCACATCGAGCAGTGCGACGGCTGCCGCGGGGTCTTCCTCGACTACGGCGAGCTCGAGTCGATCACGCGCCTCGAGGCCCAGATGCAGGCTCCGCCGCCCGTCGCCGCCCCGCCGCCCGCCGCGTACCCGCAGCCGGCCCAGCCCGCCTGGGGCGCCGCGCCGCAGCAGATCCACCACCACCACGGCGGCCACGCCGCCCCGTACGGCTACGGCCACCGCAAGAAGCACGGCCTGGCCGGCCTCTTCTTCTCCTCCTGATCGTGCGACGGCCCCGGATCCCTGCTCCGGGGCCGTTGACGACTACCGAAAAAGTAGTGGATAATCGGTAGTCAACGGGAGGAGTAGCCATGTCTGTCGCGACCGAGGCCGCCCACATCCGCGACCTCTTCGACACGATCGAGGAACTCGAAGCCGTCGCGTCATCCCTGTCAGTAGACGACGAACGCCGCCACCGCCTGGACGGCGTCGTGGCCAAGACCCTCCGCCAGGCCCCACCGGTACGCCCCGTGGTGGCAGGCGAACTCCTCGACCTCACCGAGAAGACGGTGAAGGCCTGGGCCCGAGAAGGCGTACTGGCCATCCACAGCCAAGAACCGCGCATGCTGCTCGACACCGTGCGCCTGCACGAGGTCCTCCACCTCGTGTCCGACCTCCGCCGCGCAGGCAAGACCCGCGGCCTCATCGACGAAGTCCACCGCCGCCTGAGCGACCAGTCGCTGCTGGACCGCCAAGACCTCGCCAACTCCCTGGACGAGATGCGCAGCGGCAGAGGACGCGTGGTCCGCCCGGTTTGATCGAGGTAGTGGAAACCCCCACCGCACACGCCCAGGCCAACGGCCTGCGCGGCAGAGCCCGCGTGGCCTACGAACGCTTCCTGGACGAACTGGCGCACTCAGGCTGCGCCGCCCTGGGCTACCGCGTAACCGGCCCGGAACCACTCCCGCGCCTGTGCGTGAAACACCTGCGAGGCCCCGACCGCGTAGTAGTCGCGTTCCCCTCACCCGAAGTCGTGTGGGTGCTCCTGGTGGGCCCACACGACGACGACCCGGGCCTCGACCTCTACGAGGCCCTCTACGAGATGGCCGGCGTCCGCCCGAGACTCTCGGAAAAGCGAACCAAACCCCGCTGCTGCACCGACGAGTCCGGCATCCCACCCCTCGTCGACGAGCACCTCGTGGACGACCTGGTGATCCGCGCCAGAGCCCTGGCCAGAGCCCGCCGCCGCTAGATCCCGAGCGCGGGCAGCAGGGCTTCGTCGACGATCGCGGCGACCTCCTCGGCGTTCGGCGTCCGCCCCAGGTCGATCGCCAGCTTGAAGACCAGCGCCTCCCCGATCTGCGTCGTGATGGGCGTCAGCCGCCGCGCGTCCACTCGCCCGTTGTCGGCGTAGTGCCGCAGCACCGTGGTGGTGAACGTGGCCCCACGCGGATCGAACACCCGTCGATAGAGGGCCTCGACCAGCCCGGGATGACGTTCCCGTTCAGCCAGAATCGCGGACACCGCAGCCGCCGCCGGAGTCCGCATCCAGTCGGTGAGCAGGACGAGCGCCGCGACGAGATCCGCCCGCAGGTCGTTCGCGGCAGGCGTCGGCACCTCCACCGGATGCGCCTGAGCCAACGCGTCGAGCACCAACTCGTGCGTACTCGCCCAGCGCCGGTAGAGCACGGTCTTCGCGGTCGAGGCCCGCCGCGCGATGCCCTCCATGCCCAGCTGCCCAAGCCCGACGTCGACAAGTTCAGCCAGCGCCGCCTCATGAATCGCGCGGACCAGCACGTCCCCTCGCCGTCGCTCCGTCGTCACGAGGCACCTTCCCCTTCAAGAAACGATGCCGTATCTTATCACCGCAATAAGCTACGGCACCGTATCCAACTTGGGGGATCCGTCGATGTCCGCGCCACCCAGACCGCCCCGCGCACTGGCACCCGACCTCGCACGGGGCGCGATGCTGCTGTTGATCGCTCTCGCCCACGCGCACATGTACCTGTCAGGGCACCCAACGGGCTTCCGCGCCTACGCGACCGACGGCAGCCCACTAGACCTGCTCGTCACCGGCCTGCAGGTGACGTTCGTGGACGGCAGGGCCATGCCGATGTTCGCGGCCCTCTTCGGCTACGGCTTCGTGCAGATCGCAGGCAAACAGACAGGCGGATGGCCACACACGCGCCGCCTGCTCCGCAGACGAAGCCGCTGGCTACTGGCGTTCGGCGCCTGCCACGCACTGCTGCTGTTCTTCGGCGACATCCTCGCCGCCTACGGCCTGGCCGGCCTGATCCTGACCGGCGTCCTGCGCTGGAAGGACCGCTCACTCCTGATCTTCGCGGCGACCTGGCTGACCGTGCACGCCACAGCCACAACGCTGACAGGACTGCGAATCGCCGAGTTCGGCGGCCCGTCCGGCATGACCGCGGCCACCAACCCGATCACCGCACTCACCGACAGACTGGAACTCTGGGCCACCCTCACCCCGTTCCTGCTCATCGAACTGATCGTCCCGTTCCTACTAGGCGTGTGGGCGGCCCGCCACAAGGTGCTGACCGAGCCACACCACCACATCAAAGCCTTGCGCACCACAGCTTTCGCCGGCATCACAACAGCCACGCTGGGCGGTCTCCCCCTAGCCCTGCTGGACGCCCAGATCTGGACAGGCGCCCCCGCAACCCTGTCCGTCCCCGCCTACGTCCTGCACGGCATCACCGGCCTGGCCGGCGGCGTGGGCTACGCCGCCACAACAGGCCTCATTGCAGCCCGCACCACCACCCCAGGCCCGGTTCTGACCGCACTCGCCTCCTGCGGCCAACGCTCCATGACCTGCTACCTGCTGCAGTCCGCAGCCTTCGTGACCCTGTTCGTCCCGTACGCGGGCAACCTGGGCACAACCCTGGGCACGGCAGCCGCCTCCGCGATCGCCACAACCACCTGGCTGGCAACAGTGCTACTGGCAGACAACCTGCGCCGAGCCAACCGCCAAGGCCCAGCGGAGACCCTCCTACGCAGACTCACCTACGACCCACAATCCTCACCGACAAAAAATGTTGTCAAGACAGCTTGACTTGTCCTAGGCTCTGTTCAACAGACGAACGGAGACCACGATGTCCTTCCAGGCCTACCTCGACGGCGCGGAGAAGAAGACCGGCAAGACCCCGGCCGACCTGCTGACGGAGGCGGCGGGACGCGGGTACGACGGAACCACCAAGGCAGGCGTGTTCCTGGAGTGGCTGAAGACCGACTACGACCTGGGCCGAGGCCATGGCATGGCGCTCTACCACGTGCTGAAGAACGGCGCGCAGATCAGCGAGAAGCACGTGGGCACCGCCGGCAGCCACCGAGACGAGTCGACAACGCTCCGCCTGGACGGCATCGCCAACCGCTGAAGCGGCAGGCCAAGGCAGGGGTCCCCTTGGATTCAGCGTCCCCCGCGACCCAACGTACAGAGCAGGTCTGACACTCCCGGCAGGCCCGACACAGCCGAAGCCAAGAGCGAAGCAGGGCGAGGCAAGGGCGAGAACGAGAGCAAGCCGGGGGCAGGGGCGAGACCAACGGCGAAGCTGGGTCGAGGTGGGGGCATGGACGAGCCATTCTTGGCGCGCTCATGACACGCAGTGGCGATGAACGACGTTTCTGGCCCTGACGGAACGAGTGCTCTGGCCCCTGGGGCTTGATCGGGGTTTGAGTGTTCGTCAGAAGTGGCCCCAGGGGCAGTCTTGCGGCGGGGAGCATCGATGTGGTTCCGACAGGCAGGGGCCCGCATGGCCGGCCCGAGATCCAAGGTCGAGCTCTTCGCGGCGATCCGCCGCGACTCTCGTACGGAAAGCTGTCGATCCCTGACCTCACCGTGGCCGGCCCCGCGCAAGCAGCGCCACACGGCCAAGCGGGTGTTCGACCGGCTGGTGAACGAGCACGGCATGGACAACGTCTCAGAGCACTGAAATCCAACACAGCCTGACGCCCTGGAAGTCCGCGGCTTGGGCAGGATGTCTGCCGTGACATCACACTCTGCGCAGGTGAGCCAGTCCCGACCGTTCTACGCCGATCATGCCGCCGCTTACGACCTGCTCATCACGGATCCGGTGGAGCCCTGGGTCGACGCGGTCCACGACGTGCTCGTGCGGACCGGCCATCACGCGGCGTCCGTTCTGGACGCAGGCTGCGGGACCGGCCGGCATGCCGCCGCCCTCGCGGCCAAAGGCCACCACGTCGACCTCGCCGATGCAGCCGGCACACTCCTGGACCAGGCGGCGAAACGGTGTCCCGCAGCACGCCGCTACCAGGCCGACCTGTGCTCGCTTGACGTCGGATCGCCATACCAGGCGGTGACCTGCCGCGGCGTGCTGAACGACATGATCACCGATGCCGAACGCGACGCGGTTCTCGTCTCGCTCGCGAGCAGTCTGCAGGAGGGCGGTCTGCTGATACTCGACGTCCGCGACGAGCACGGGTCCCGGGAACGCGCAGACGGGACGCCCCGTGAACGGACCGTGGAACTCGGCCCGGGGAAACAACTGATCTTCACCAGCACCGTCACATGGCAGGCGGGAATGCTGCATGTCCACGAGCAGTACGACCTTCTTGCACAAGACGAGCCTCAGCAAAGGTCGAGCTACGACTTCATGATGCGTCCCTGGAGCACGGCAGAACTCCGTCAGCGTCTGTCCACGGCAGGTTTCCACGACATCGAGATCGGACCCGGAGTCGGACGGACGACCGCCGACCGGCTGTTCATCGTCGCCATCCGTCGATAACCGTCTCGTGGCCCTCGCCTCCAGGCATACAGACGCGCCTGCTGGGGGCCAATCCACTCGTTCGAGGCCACACGCAGCCCACCGCGAAGCCGAAGACATCCCAGTTGCTGGGGCTGTCAAGCGGCTGCGGTGGTGTGGTGTGCCCAGGCGGTGGTCTCGTCGTAGGTGGTGCGGGTTT
>NZ_FOYL01000004.1 GCF_900115955.1 Lentzea waywayandensis | reverse complement strand
CTGGGCCTGACCCGTTTTGACGGACATCTGAGATCAGGGGTTCTGCCCCTGGAAGGATGTCCTTATGAAGACCACGGGCTCGAACAAGCCCCGGCGTCCTCGTCGTGCGTTCACCCCGGAGTTCAAGGCGGAGATCGTCGAGCAGTGCCAGCGTGGTGACCGCTCGATCGCCCAGGTCGCGAAGGACTTCGACCTGACCGAGACCGCCGTGCGCGAGTGGGTCCGCCAGGCCGAACGTGACGCCGGGACCCGCGAGGACGGCGGGCTGAGCAGCGATGAGAAGGCCGAGCTGGCCGCGTTGCGGCGGGAGAACCGGCGGCTGCGTGAGGACGTGGAGATCCTCAAGCGGGCCACGGCTTTCTTCGCGAAGGAGACCCGGTGAACGTGTATCCGTTCATCGAGGCGGAGAACGCCGGCAGCGGCAACGTCAAGCGTGCCTGCGAGTTGCTCAAGGTCTCCCGTGCCGCCTACTACACCCGCCGTGCCAACGGCCCGTCCGCCCGTGACCGCGTCGACGCCGCGCTGACCGAGAAGATCATCGCGGTGCACGACGAGTCGAACGGCACCTACGGGACGCCGCGGATCCACGCCGAGCTCGCCGACCAGGGGCATCGGCACTCCCGCAAGCGCGTCGCCCGGCTCCTGCGCGAAGCCGGCCGAGCCGGGCGGGCGCCGAAACGCTGGCGCACCACCACGATCCCCGACCCGGCCGCGACCACCCCGGCCGACCTGATCAAGCGGGATTTCTCTTGCAGCGCAAGAGAAATCAACAGCAGGTGGTGCGGCGACATCACCTACATCAACACCTGGGAAGGCTGGCTCTACCTCGCGACCGTGATCGACCTCGGCTCCCGGCGCGTCGTCGGCTGGGCCACCGCCGATCACCTGCGCACCGACCTGGTCGAGCAGGCCCTGCACAACGCCGTCACCCAGCGCCGACCCGAGCCAGGAGTGATCTTCCACTCCGACAGGGGCTGTCAATACACCTCCAGTCAGTACGCCCGCGCGGCCACCGACGCCGGAGTGCGGCTATCCGTCGGCCGCAAGGGCCAATGCTGGGACAACGCGGTCGCCGAATCGTTCTTCGCCACCATCAAGACCGAGCTGCTCGACCGGCAGCCCTGGCCCACGAAAGCCAAGGCACACAAGGCAATCTTCGAATACATCGAAGGTTGGTACAACACCCGCCGACGGCATTCCAGCCTCGGCTACCTCAGCCCCGCCACCTACGAAGCCACCCGATACCAGCCTGCCGATCAGGTAGCGTGACCACACCTCATCGACCCTGTCCGTCAAAACGGGGCAGCCCCAGCCCCGCCAGCGTGCGAGATGTGTCGAGTCGAAGACGAGGTATGGGACCTCCGGGCGGTCCATGTGACCGGGCATCGAGCGCAAGGCCTCATCAAATGCACGCATGCTCGCCCGATGGTCGCCATTCGCCGCGCAAGCCTCGCCATGACCAGCGGTCAACCACGAGTAGAGCAGCCTCGGGGCTCGCCCTTTGGAGATTGTGCACGCATAGTCCGTCAACTCGACCGCGGCGTGCGTCTCGCCGATGTCGAGCAACACGACTGCTTGGCCAGCACACGCGTACGCCTCAAGCTCGCACGAACGCGCCTCCCGCGCGGCCATTCGCGCCACGTCATAGTGGTCCCACGAATCACTGACGTCGCCCTGATCCAACGACTGCCAACCGGCGAGCGCGGACGAGTCAACAAGTACCTCGGCGAGGCTCGATCGGATCGACTGACTCAGGACGTCGCGGAGTGCGCGTTCCATCTGAGCGATCTGCGCACGCAGCTCGCCGAGCAACGCGGACGCGCCCAGTCGACGATCAATCACGCGAGTGATGTCAAGCTTCTGCCTCAGCAGTGAGACGGTGTGCATGTCGAGCTTTCGCCCGGCTGCGATCCTCGCGCGTAGACCAAGATCAGCATCTGTATAGGCTGGCTCGGCCTCCCTGACCGGTGCTAGCAGCCGCTCCACCGGCACGCTGAGCATTTCCTCAAGCAGGCGCCTCGTTGACTGGCGCACGGGTCCCAGCGGCTTGCCGTCAGCTCGAACGCCCGACGCGAACCGTTGCACGTGACGAGCACTCAGCGTGGCATCCATCCCCCGTTCACGTGCGAACTTCTCGGCCGCCTCGCTGAACTCCTCGGCGGTTTGCCGCCGCCGCCGAAGCAGCGCTCCGAACAACGTCCCTGGCTGCCCATTCTGATGCCGCGGATTCATGGGCTGACCTCTCCATCTCGCTAATGTCAGCGCTGATGAGTGTAGGTCGCGAGAGGTCGCCTTAGGTCTCTGCCTGGTCATTTACACCCGACCTGCCGTCAAAGAAGCTGATGTTGGCGGATCTGAGGTCTACGGAGGCGGTGACGGGCATGGTGTGGGACGAGACGGGGATCTTGCTGTTCCTCCTCTGGCTGGTGCTGCCTCCTCTCTACGTCGTGTTGCTCGGCAGGCACTACCTCCGTCGCTGCGTTGACGCCGCGCAGAGGGCCGTGTGGGCGCGTGAAGAGCTACGGGAAGCCCTCGAAGGCGTCCGGGCCAGTCTTCGAACGAGTACGAGGAACTAGACATGCCAAAAAGGACCTCCACCGCGCGCGGACGGGAGTTCGGCGCCGGCGTCCGCGCAGCCATTGCGGGTGCGGGCCTGACGTCGCGTGCAGCTGCCGAGATCGTGGACTGGGACGAGGCCAAGCTGTCTGATGTGGTGACCGGCAAAGGTGGAGCCAGTCAGCTCGAAATCGCGACGCTGTTAGGCGCCTGTCGAGCCAAGGCCACTGAAGTCGCCCACCTGTTGTCGCTGTACCCGGAGACGCACATCAGGGGCTGGTGGCAGCAACACGGCACGTGTGCACCTATCTGGCTTCGCACGTTCGCTGAGAACCTGGCCGTGGCCGAGTCGCTGACGAGCTGGCACACGCACGCAGTGCCATTGTTCCTCCAGATGGCCGATTACACGCGTGAGGTGCTGCTCGCGTCCGCGACGGTGCCAGCGTCCGAGTTGGACGCTCGGATGAAGGCGCAGTTCGCGATGCAGGAGCTGCTACGCGGTGGCAAGAAGTGCAACTTCTTCATCCACGAGTTGGCCCTGCACCTGAATGTCGGTGGTGCGGAGGTCCACGCCGGGCAGTTGTTGCACCTCCTGCTCATGGCGAGGTGGGCGAACGTCTCCATCCGGATCGTGCCTGCTGCACTTGGCGCGCATCCTGGCCTCGCAGGGCCGTTCACCCTCCTGACGTTTGCGAAGCACCAACCGCTGGTGTGGGTGGATACCGAGAACTCCAGCCTGATCGCTGAGGCAAAGGACGCGATCGCGGGCTACGAGAAGGTCATTCGCGCGCTCGACGCGAAGAGCTTGGACGAGGCCGCTTCCAAAGCGCTGATTGTCCGTCTCTACGACGCCATATGTCCTCCCGGCGACGAAGCGGCAAGGCGCAAGTCTGTCTGTTGAGGACACAAGAGCCGCCAGCCTCCGGACTCCGTCTCACACAACCGGGGTTGGCATGGGGAGCTGACGCGGTGTGCGGCACCGCGTCAGCTTCACCTACGTACCGTAGCGAGCCGAACATGCCCAAGAACTTCAAATCCAGCCTTCTGAACCGCGCGATTGGTCGAGCGCTTGCGTTGTGGCGCAGGGAAAGCGGCTTGAGCCTGGCGGAGGTAGGCGAGCGTGTGGGTTGGTCGTCAGCCAAGACGTCCATGATGCAGAACGCGCTTGTCCCGATCGTTGACGTTGACGTTGTCGCGCTTGCCCTGGTGTACAGGGTCAGCGGCGAGCGACGGAAGCCCGTGTTGCTGGGAGCGCAGCGCGCACGCGATCCTCTGCGGTTCGACCTGCTGAACGGCGATGCCTCGTCCTGCGTCGGGTGGACGTACGCCGAGGTTGAGGCCGAAGCGAGCTACGCGCAGGTGGTCGCGCTCGACGTGCTGCCCCCGGTCATCCGGACGCCGGAGTACGAGTCTGCCTTGCGGGGTGTCCAGGTGGACGCGGTGTCCGAGCAGGGGCATCGCCACTACGGCGATGCTCACCGCGCGCGAGTGATGCGGCACCTCAGTGAGGGGCCGTCGCTGCGGCTGGATCTCGTCGTGGGAGCGTCGGTTCTGCGGCGGCCAGTTGGTGGTGCACTGGTGATGGCGGATCAGTTGCTGCGACTGGCCGCGTTCGCGGAGCTTCCGGGCGTGCGGGTGTGGCTGGTGCCGGATGAGCTGGGAGCCTTCGCGGGGATGACGTCGTTCACCCTGTTGTCGTTCCGTGAGGACGAGTTCGAGGACGTGGTGTACCTCGACAGCCTGCACAGCGGGACGTGGCTCGAAGCGGAGCGCGAGCGGCGACCGTACGCCGAAACCTTCGAGCGATTGGTGACCGGGGCGCTTCCGGCCGACGCCACCGCCGAGCGACTGATCGAAGCTGCACAGTCCCTCAAGGACAAGGCCGACCAACTGTCGTGACGCGTCTTGTGCCCTGTTACCGCAGGTGTCCAACAGGGCATGACTCGCCGTCTAAGGGCCGAACTTTCCAGTGGTGCGCTTCGATTCCCATCGGTCGAGTTGATGCAGAGCATCCTTGCTGTAGCCGATCGACCTCATGGCTTCCTTGACACGGTCCACGTCGAGGCCAGCCCCGCGAAGTTCGCCCATCACCTTGGGCATGAGCGACTCACTCTGAGAGTTCCGCGACCAGGCGTTGTTGCCGAGATGATCGAGGAAGTCCAGCAGTTCGGCCTGCTCCTCAGTGAACCCCTGCCAGGCGAAGCCGCTTGGTTTCCGTGCCATCAGAACAAGATACGTTGGTCGGAGGACGTACCATCGTCATCCGACGTGTCCAATCGTGAATCTCGATCGAACATGATCGAGTGAGACATCAGAGAAGCCGCTTGTGACGGGTCGGCCGTGTGCGGCGCCGGTGTCGGGATGGCGCGGCACGCGGCCGTTTTCCCGTGGTTGTGATGGTTCATCCGTCACGCGTCACACCCGTCACGGCGGCCCGTTTCCGCTGGTGAACACCGGTTTTGCATCCGTCACAGGGCGTGTGACGCGTGACAGGTCCGCTGGGACGGGTTGTGACGGGTCAGCGGTCATAGTCGATCACCTCTGCCTCGATCACTGCGGCGGCGCGGGCACGCTGGATCGCCGCGCGGATGTCGGCGACGGCGTAGCCGCGTACCTGCTTTACGCCGTCCTCGGTGGGCACGCGGTCGCGGGTGGGGCTACAGCCGAACTCGGCCATGTCGAGCCCGAATCCCTTGGGCTCGACTCCCAACGCGTCCACAAGTTCGGCCGTGGGTACGAAGCCCCGTCCGTCATCGCTGCCGAGATCATCAGCGAGGTAGTCCACAACGGACGCCAGCGGTTCCGGTAGCTCGATCTCGTCCACGCGCTCGGCATCGGCGGGTGCGGGTGTACCGCCACCGATGGCCTTCGCCACGGCCGCGTGGTCGAGCACCGGTTGGGATGCCTGTCCGGCGGCGTGTCCGGTGAGCGTGCCTTCCGCCTCGCGCAAGGCTCGCCCGCGTTGGCAGATCTCCCTCCAGTCCTCGTTGGGCATGTAGAACGTGCGCACGGTCAGCGCGAGCACATCGGCGCCGGCCTGAGTCTCGCCGTCCGGCCGCAGGATGCCTACACCCTTGTGGGAGGGCAGGAGACGGCTGGAGTCGTACCCGCGTGTGTTCATCTGCTCGCCCAGGATGATGTTGCTGTCCCTCCAGTCCATCACTCGCAATGCGAACCGCGACCCGAGCACGGCGCGCAGACTGGACGGGATGGTCTTGCTGTCCGGCCGTTGCGTCGCGAGCACCAGGATCACCCCGGCGGCCGGCGCCTTCTTCGCCAGCCAGGTCAGCAACTCTCCGATGTACTCGCCAGCGGTGAGCTTCTTTCCTTGCACCTCAACAGGAGTACGGTCCTCCAACGGAATCTGAACCTCATCCACGACCAGGGCCGTGATCGGCATGTCCAGCGCTGGATCACGGGACATTTCCGGTGTCACCTTCGACTCCGGGCACGTCAGGTCATCGAGATCCTGCATCCGCCGGTAGCGGCCCTGGACATCGGCGACCAGTTCCACGAGCCAGTCCAGGAACCCGAGCACGTGTCCGCTGTCGTCGCCAGACATGAACCGGTGCGCGACTTGCTCGGCTGCCTTCCAGTCCTTGCCGCTCTTGAAGTCCGCCACGTACAGCCTGGTGTGCGGGTCCAAGATCAAGCCCGCGGCCGCCAACCGTTCGGCCATTGTCTTGCCCTGCCTGGGAATCGCGCCGATCAGGACCGACGTCCACACCAACGGCAGGTCGATCCGGCGTCCGCGTGCGTCGGCGCCGAACGGCACCGGCCGCCACGCATCCCACCGATGCACCGCCAGCAATGGTGTCCGGATGGGTGGCTTGGCGTAGGGGTCCTCATCGGCCACCCACATGGCCACCCGTCCAGCGTGCCCGCCGTTGCCGCGCACCCGCTCCACACTGAGCTGGATCTCATCCACCGCGAGCGCGGAGGCGAGCGCTTCCCGGTGCTTGACGACATCGGCCGCCTTACGGGTGGCTGGGAGATCGACCGTGACCGCCCATCCCTCACCCCTGCGCGTGGCCCGGTCGACCAGGCGCAGCGTCTCGTCCTTCCCGATGAGCTTCGCGTCCCTGAACGCGTCCACGAGCACCTGAGGATCCATCGTCCACGTGAGCGTGCGGGGACCCGCAAGCACCGCCTTACGTCCAGGGCTGCCGTCCTTGCGCCTGCCGAGGATCGCCAGCGCCACGGCGACTACAACGCCGGCGATCCACAGCACCCGGTGCCCGTACACGAGATCGAGCACCGCGAGCACGACCACCACCATGACCACCGCGGGCCCGGTGACCTTCCACCTGAACAACGTCAACTCACGAATGTCGGTAAACTTGTCCGCGAGCTTCTCCGACTGCTCGGCAGCCTCCCGGTAGTCCCGCACAGTGACCCACGAACGCCACCACCGGACCGCGACCACCAGGCCGCGCACGACCGCACCCATGAACCGGAACGGTGAACGCAACACGGCCACCACGAGATCCTTCACGGCCTGCACCGCGTGAATGCGATTCTTCGCCCACAACGGCACACGCGGTGACCGCCGCCACCAGTTCACGGCCCGCCCACGCCACGATGTCCGCTCGACCGGCGGGACGTCGTTCACGAACTCGCCTTCGAGCACCGCACTCACAGGCAGGGAGGAGTCCACGCCGACGAGTTCTCCATCGCGATCACTCATCGCCGTCACCTCCCTGCACCTCGGCCGCGAGGGTGGTCGCCAACCGCGACGACAGCCCGCGCGAGCAGCCGGTGACACCGCGCACCCACGCCGGACTCACCACGACACCAGGCGACCACGCTTCACGTGCCATCGTCAGATACTCCGAGAACGACACCCGATTCTGCGGACGCTTGTTGTTGCGCTGCTTGGGTTTCACAGGTTCATGAACGGCCTTCGTGGGCAAGTCCGCGGCGACTGGCACCGTGCGCATGGACGCTTCCGTGAACGCCGCTGCAACCGCCTCGGTCAGCTTGTCGCGCAGATCCGTGACCGCTTCAGCGGCGACGAACACCACCAGCGGCGGAACCGAGTGCAGCACCACGCCCGACACCGACCCGGCCGCCCACGAGTGCCACGTGTTCATCACGTACGTGGCCGCGAGCGTGAACCACTTCGCCCGACGCGTCCACGCACCCGTGCGCACCTGATACCGCGCAGTCACCTGCTCGGCTCGCAGGATGGCCAGCAGCACCAGCGACACCGTGGGATCGAGCAACCACGCTGCCAGCCACGGCAACGACCACACCGACGTACCCGCCGCCGCGAACGACTGCACGTTGGTCATCGTGAACCCGAGACCCAGCACGATCCCTGCCCAACACAAACGGTCCACCTGAGCGCGCACCCGCTCGACCCGCAACGCGATCACGTCCGGATGCGTCGCGTACGCCCGCAGCTCCGCGGCCTCCGCCGCATCAGCGGCAAGCTTCGCCGCCGGGCCGGGCGGCCGCCCGAAGGTGGCCGCCCCTTCCCGAACCTTCTCGAGTGCCGTCCTCATCGCCGGTCACCCCGGCTACGAGAACTCTCGTACGAGGTGATCGTGAGTGCCTTCGTCAGCGTGTATGCCGCGAACAACGCCGGCAGCCCGAGGACCACGAGCAACAACACCGTGTCGCCCCGATGCGCGATCACCAGCCACTGCACGCCCACGATCACTCCGGCTATCACCAGCACTCGACCGGTCAGCGACAGCAGTCGAGCACCAGCACGAGCCGCGTTCGCCGTCGCCTTCGCCCGGCGGACGCTTGCCCGCCAGACCCACAGCAGCACCACGACCACACCCACCACAGCGAGGATCTGCGTCGGAGTCAGGTTGATCGTCATGACGACCCACCTCCTTCACGGCGGGCACGCCACGCCCGGTACACCTGACGGCGGTCCTCTTGCGAGAGGCCACCCCACACACCCACGGTGTCCTCACCGGCCGTGCGCAACTCCAGCTCCAAGCACACGCTCCGGATCGGGCAGTCCGCGCACAGCCGCGCGGCAGCCTCGCTGTCGGTGATCTCCTCTTTCTCCCACTCAGGGCCGTCCTCGTTGGCCCACAACCACATGCACGCACCGTCCCGCGTCACGATCTCCAGCAGGACCCCATCCGGCACCTTCGCGTAGCGGTCGAGCTCCGCCGCCACGAGTTCGTAGTAGTTCTCCTGGTTCACCACACACCGCCGATCCGCTGCTGGTACTCGCGGAACTCGCGCTGGTCGGCGGCCCACTTCGCGACGTCGACCACGCCGCCGGTGTCGGATGCCTGCTTGGCCAGCTCCTCCACTGCTCGGGCAGGCACCACGTATCGCGTCCGCAACCGGATCGCAGGGAACGAGTTCTCCCTGATGGCCCGGTAGATGGTCGCTGCATCCACTCGCAAGATCTGTGCCGCTTCGGGCACTGTGTAGAAGGTGGGCGGGGAAGCCCCCGTACGCGTTGCTGTACTCATCAGAGTGTGCCTTTCGGAAGACTGATTTCTTCTTCGAAGGCGCTGACATCGGCGTCAATAACTGTCGATTATCCGCTGATGTCCGCGCTAGATCCCTTCTCTGCCTGCAAGCCGCGCTAATGTCGGCGCTGAGGCGGAGCACGGAGGCACACGTGACGGAGGATTGGTCGGCGGTCGCGGAGGCAATCAATGCCCGTGCGAACGAGCTGACTCTGAAACAAAGGGAAATCGCCGAAAGATCCGGCGTGTCCCTCGCGATCGTTCGCGAGATTCAGCAGGGCCGGATTCAGCGCCGACGGAGCCCACGCACCCTCGAAGCGCTGTCGATCGGGCTCGACTGGCACCCGGAGCACCTGTCGGCTGTGCTGCAAGGGAAGCGACCGCCTGAGATCGGTCCCCCTGCCGAGACCTTCGACCCGGTCGTCCCGCTGTTGCAGACGATCATTCGCGAGCTTCGGGGACTTCGCGCCCAAGTCGGAACGCTGGCAAGTCGCATTGACGATGGGAGCCGTCAAAAGGACTAGCCGGAATTCACTAGTCGGATTCGGTGTTCCTGTCATGGGAACAGCAGACCGCTTAGAGAAGGGTGAAGATAATTGCCCGCGGTTAGCAAGCGGGCTGTTAGGAGGAGTTAAGTTCGCAGGTCACGGCCGTTAGGAACGGGGGAACGTGACGAGGAGAAAACGCGGCGAACCGCCGCGAACGCGGTTGCAGGCGGTTCGCGAAGAGCTGGGACACACGCAGGACCACGTAGCTAGGTACTTCCTCAAGCGTGGCCCTCAGATAGGCGTTGCAGTGGCGTCTGCGTCAGCGCTGGGCATCATGATCTCGCGCTGGGAGAACGGCCACGTCGAAGTCACGGAGCCCAGCTACCAGCGACTGTTCCGTGAGGTCTACGGCCGCTCAAACGAAGAGCTTGGATTCCCTCCCGAGATGACGAGCCAGTCTGCCGAGGAGCTGCGTGATCGCCTTGTGGTGGCGCGCAACATCGACACGGCGATGCTCGATCTGTTCCAACGTCAGGTGAACGACCTACGCAGCTCAGACCGCCAGTTCGGCGCGCAGGTCGTCCTCGACCAACTGAACAACCTCGTCCGGCAGATCGAAGACGTGCGGGTGTTCAGCGTCAGTTCCAAGCATCGCGAGCGCCTCGCCGCGATCCTCACCGACGCGCGAACACTTGCCGGGTGGACGGCACTCGATCGGGGCTCGCAGCTCCAAGCGTGGCAGTACCACGAGGACGCGAAAGTCTCTGCGAGAGAAGCGGATTCGCCGCAACTGCTCGCACACGCCGCCGCACAGCAGGCCGTGATCCTGCTCGACATCGGAGAGCCAGCGGCAGCAGTCGAACTGCTGGAGTACGCACGCTACGTGGCGGAGCACCGGGCGCCGTCACTTCTACGGAGTTGGCTTGCAGCTGCACACGGCGAAGGCCTTGCAGCTGCTGGCGACCGTGACGCCTCACTACGCGCCTTCGATGACGCAAGCTCTTTGCTGCCAACGAATCCTGTCCACCCTGAGATGCCGTTCCTGCTCCTCAACGATGGCCAACTCGTGCGATGGCGCGGCAACGCCCTTCTCCGACTCGGAGACCCGGACGCGATCACGCAGCTTGAAGTCGCGGTTGCCGACCTCGTCCGACCGGAGCGATCAGCGGTACGCGGCCTGACGAACACCTACGTCGATCTCGCGTTCGCGTACGCCGCCGCCGGCGACGGCCGAGGAGCGATCGAGTACGCGCGCAAAGCGCGGCAACTCGCAACGCGTATCGGCTCGGACCGCCAGCGGCAGCGACTTGCGAACCTGGAGCTACCTCTCCCCAGGGGCGGTGGCGACGTTGCGTGAAGCCAAGTAGTACAGCAATGGCACGATCGCGCCGGAGCCAAGGACTTCGCCGCGTTGCACCAGTTCGAGAACGCGGCTGACTGGAATCCACTCGATCCGAGCGGCTTCCTCCGCGTCAGTAGGCTCTCCTACCTTCTCCGCTGCCCTCCACACGTATGCGTTCACAGGCGCGTCGATAATGCCGGGAAGTGGCTGGAAGGTACCGATGTGCTCCGGCTCGCCGATCGGACGCCAGCCTGTCTCTTCCTCCGCTTCACGCGCGGCCGTGACCGCTGGCTCCTCGCCGTCCTCGACCAGGCCGCCGATCAGCTCATAGCCCCACTGGTCTACTGCGAACCTGTAGCGCCACAGCGTTAGCACCTCTTCGCTGTCGTTTACGAGCAGCGCCACAGCCACGTGGTCAAGCCTTACGACGTGGTGCTCGAACCGACTGCCGTCGGGCGGCTCAACCTCAACAAGGTCCACTTTTACCCAGCGATTGTCATAAACCGTCCTCCTGCCGTGCACCTGCCACTTCAATTCCTCCGGATACTCCGTCACACGAGCAGCATACGAGGCGCGCCGCAAGATGACTACTCATCATCTGGAAAGAAAGAAAGCTGGGACGCATGCGACACCAGGGTGACATGAAGTTTTGGCAGCCCCTCGACAATCTTTGCGTAAGGAATAGGAGTGCCGATCGGAATTGCAAGTGACCTCAGTTTTGGCATTTCCCGAAGAAAGCTAATATCCCTTAGTGGACTTCCATCAATCACCAACGAGCTCAGGTTGGACAGCGACCTCAACGGAGCTAGATCCAGTTCATCGAAGTTGGTGATAGACAGCGACCCTAGGGTTTCAGACCAGCGGGCCAATCCAGAAAGATCCCTTAGTTCAGGGCAGTTCTTCAGCATTACCGAAGTCGGCCCGTCGAGAAAGTTGAGCTGGTCCACACTTCGCAGACTGCTTATCTCTTCGAGGCGCAACGAATTTAGACGCCAGCCCGGTTCTATCTGAGCGAATTCCGCAGCATCCACTCCTCGAACAACACCAATTGAAGACAGGTTTGACAGCGCTCTAAGTGAAGCAAAGTTCTCGACTTCAACAAACCCGAAAAACTCCAAAGATTTTAGGTTCGCCAAACCCATCAACGCATTCGCATTAAGCACCCACGGGCCGTTTCGATGAAGCAACCAGAGAGAAAGCTCCTCCAGACATGACGGCAAGAGCCCCATCGAGAACATTACGTTTGCGTCAAGAGAAAGGGTGATACTGCGGATGTTCCGCATTCTAGTCAGTGCGTGCGCCTTAACCGGATCATCGACATAGAGCCAGCCTGGCGTCATTTCAGAGATAATCGCTTCCGCATAGATTTCCTCGTCAAACCTTCTCCACGAGCGAAATAGTTCATCTTGAACACTTTTTCGCGTATCGTGAACAAATCTTTTGATCAGAGGAATAGCCTCGTCGGACCCTGTTTCAACGATAGCCCGAATTGTATTTACGGTCTCCTTTGCATTTCCAGGTCGCGATTTCGCCAGAAGATCAAGAACAAAAGTGCCTGCAGAGGCGAAAGATTTCGCTGCAGTAAGCGTCTTCGGCGGCAGCAGCGTCGCTGCCCTCTCATGAATGATTGATCTAAGCTCTGCACTCAGGGTTGGCGCGGTTTCCAAACATGCCAATGCGAGCAACACCAAAGTGTCATGCTTATCGGATTCCGTATCAGCCCGCTTCAGAAGTCCAGAGAGCAGCTCCTCCCTCTGCTGGCTGGAAGCATGTCCGACAGCCATAACGACTACCTCATGCCACTGATCAACATGTGCATTGGCTACAAGCGTTCCAACATCATCGGAATCTAGCACCGCAGTGCGAGCACATAGGTATTCCTGGAACGTACGGTGAATGAAATCAACTCTTCCATAGACCGGTTCCCTGAGAAGTCCAGATCTCTCCAGAAGATTCCGGTAAACGCTGCGGGCATTGTGCCTGACCTGTGGCATCAGGACCAGCTGCCGCTTCAGCTGCTCAATGGCTCGCTCGGTCTCAATATCACTACGACTGTTTCGGATAAGCCAGTACGCGAGATGCCCCAACAGGAGCGTCTTCGCAGTCCTGCTAAATCCCTCAAGACCAGATATTTGCCGCTCAAGATCCCGACGCTCAAGCATCATCTGCATTGCAACGTCATAGAGCTCGATCCGGTTTTCGGGCAGGACCGCTCGCCGATCTTTATGCAACGCACAGAGAAGCGCACATAGCAGGGGATAACCTGCCAACCTTCTTAAGTGACTGTTTGTTTCAAGCTTTTCCAGCAGCCCATCTTTGTAGACTTCAATCTCAGATTTATACTCTTCATCCACGCTAAGTGAGCGCATAGCGTCATGCCAACGCTCGACAAATACACGGACATCTCGGACCGCCATGGGCTCAAGATCGACCACGCTGAAATCTTGCTCGCTCAGCCACTCAGGAGCTGCGGCGCCTGGGCGAGACGTCACGATATATCGAGCGTCGGGAAACTGCTCGACAATATCGTTAAGCCAGTTTCGGACTTCGATCCTCCTGCTTGAGGGGAGCTCATCGACGCCATCAATTAGTACGATGGCGTCACCGCGGCGAAGCAGTCCCTGAACCCACCCTTTCGGCATCTCGTCAGCGATGTGCCTGCCAACTTCGTCAAGGAATCGCTCTGGCGCCGGAAATTCCTTGTCAACATATCGCCTAAGCGGTATAAGGAACGGAATAGTACTGTTCCACGGAGCAAGTTCGTCAGGAAAATCCCGCAGAGAGCTGCGGACGGCGATCCAATAGAGCAAGGTAGTCTTGCCGAGCCCAGCTTCACCGCGAATAAAGAGCCGCTTGTTATCTACAAGAATCTCATCAACTCGCGTGCTTGGATTCGATCCTTCGTCTACGTCACTTCTTGAAGCCGTAAGGCTAATATAGGCGACCGTAAGTGGATACCTCCGGCTCGCATCCGTCAGTGTTACCCCAAACATCTCGATATTGTCGAGTTTCCGGGCGACCAGCTGACGGTAGTCGTAATCGAAGCCGAAAGAGCGATCTCTTTGCGGCAGCCTGGACAGCACCTCCCGAATTCCATCTATTATCTCGCGGTCGCGACGCAGGAGCTCAGTCAGAGCACTAGAAGAAAATTGCGGAAGGCCTCGGGATATCTCGATAACATATCCGCAACTTTCTCTCAGCAGCAAGTTGTAGAAGCTGGCGCCGTCGGCCGAGAGAAGATCCGTCTGGCTGCCAGCGCGTTTGCGAATTGCCCGATCCAGATGACCGGCATCCAAATCTGCAGCGAAAAGATCACTGTCAACTATGGGCGCTTCCTCAAAGGTCGCACGCACGGCCTCAATCGCGGCAAGCTTCTCATTATTTGACAGGCTGCGAAATTCCACCTCCACCAGCGGCTCTAGGCGCTCTGCAATAGCTTCGGCAAAGTCATCCATTAGCCGGCTGAACTTGCGTTTGTCGCGGTGCTTAGTCAGCCGCGCAGATGCGACGTCGACTGCGCTTGCGGTCACTTCTGCAGCGACCTTCTGATCACCTAGCCAAAGCTTGGCGGCAGTCCGAACTGCCACGGTGCCGAGCTGGATAAGTGCGGCTTCGAGCGACATCGCACCATCTAAGCGCAGCACGCTGGCTCTCGCGCAGAGTTCACCCCGAACGGAGCATCCAAACCGCAACGCTCACGATCGGCCGTCCGAAGGCGTGATGCCCCCGCCTAGCTGAGTGGGCCGCCAGGGACTCGAACCCTGAACCCGATGATTAAAAGTCACCTGCTCTGCCAATTGAGCTAGCAGCCCTTGGGGACAGACTACCGACCCCTGCATCCGAGTTGTCCAGGGTGGTCCCGTCTCGGGCTGTGGCGGCGGCCACGCACCACTCTGCCGCGCTAGCAGACCCGCATGTTGAGGGGGACAAGCCCAAGGTCAGACTGAGTGGATCTTGTCCTGGCGTCTGTCCTGTAACCCAGGTCGGGAAGGTGCACCTGGTGCCTGTCCAGGACGCCCACGAACACCTAAAGTCGCTGGTAAGCCTGGTCTGACCGAGTGAACTTTGGTCTTTTAATCTTCGGGTTCAGGGTTCGAGTCCCTGGCGGCCCACCAAACCCCCAGGTCACAGGCCTGGGGGTTTCGTTTGCTCGGGCAGCCCCACACTTGCCCCACACAGAAGCCTGGTGCCGACTCCTGCCTGGCTTCGCGAAGGAAGCAGCTGAGTTCCTGGGTAGCCGTCTGCACTGCTCTGCCAACGTGTGCCACGTGAGCGAAGTTGTAGAGCGGGTTGACGAACACGACCAGGTTCTTGGCGTCGTGGACAGGAGTGAGGCGATCCGTCGCGAGTGGCTGCATCGGATCGCGACGATCGTGTGTCGCGATGCTGACGGGCGGATACTCGTTCACCGCCGCCCAGATGACGTCCACCTGTTCCCAGGCCAACTGAACTGGATGTTCGGAGGCGCCGTCGGAGTGGCCGAGTCGTACGAAGACGCCGCCGCGCGGGAGTTGGAGGAGGAGCTCGGTGTGCGTGCTCGCCCTCGGTTCGTGTTCAAGTTCCTGTGTGCTGGCGCGATCAGCCCGTATTGGCTGGGTTTGCATGAGGTTGTGATCACCGGGAGTGTTCGGCCTGACCCCTCGGAGATCGCTTGGCATGACTGGCTGACTGAGTCGGAACTGGTTGATCTGGTTCGCGATCAGGCGTTCGTTCCCGACGCCCGCGAAGCCTTTGAGCGCTATCGCGCTCTGTCGTGAACTTCGACGGTGGACAACGACAGAGCTGATGCGACCCGCGCAGTGCGAGGCCCCGGGCCCGTCGCGCGGCCAACTGA
Organism: Lentzea waywayandensis; assembly: GCF_900115955.1. Lineage (GTDB taxonomy): Bacteria > Actinomycetota > Actinomycetes > Mycobacteriales > Pseudonocardiaceae > Lentzea > Lentzea waywayandensis. Next base: position 889,143 of record NZ_FOYL01000004.1, on the reverse strand, counting down.
AATCGCGTGCAGGCACGGCTTTCCGGCAAGTAGGGTGCGCGAGACCAAAGGGGGGTGCGGCATGACGAAGCTGAACCAGATCATCGCGGTGGAGAAGAGTGTCAAAGGGGGCACGCTTCGGGACCTCACCGACGCGCATCACGGGCTGCAGAAGCCCGCGCTGCTGGCCGGTATCTCCCGGACGTACCAGCCGAAGGACGAGGACGGCGAGGTGTTGCCGCCGGAGTCCACTCGCGTGCAGATCAAGGCCGAGGACGTGCTGCGGAAGACCGCCGGCGTGATGACCCGGCTCTTCGACGTCACTGCGACCAAGGACTGGGCCAACTGCGTCGCGAAGGCTGATGTGGTGGTGGACGGGCAGACGTTGCTTCGCGACGTGCCTGTGTCGTACCTGCTCTTTCTCGAGAAGCAGCTGACCGACCTGCACACCTTCGTGAAGAAGCTCCCCTTGCTGGACGCGGCCGAGGACTGGAACTTCGACGAGTCCGCCGACTACTGGCGCACTGAGCAGGTCCGGACCATCCGTACCAAGAAGGTGCCGCGCAACCACGTCAAGGCCGAGGCCACGGAGAAGCACCCGGCACAGGTCGAGGTGTACTACGAGGACATTCCGGTGGGGTACTGGACCACGGTGAAGTTCTCCGGTGCGCTGCCTGCCCGTCGGGTGAACGAGCTCGTCGACCGGGTGGAGAAGCTTCAGCACGCGGTGAAGTTCGCCCGCGAGGAAGCCAACAACATGGAGATCACCGACCAGCGTGTCGGTGAGGTCGTCTTCGACTACCTGTTCCGGTAGCGTCCACAGACTCCCCCGCTGGAGCGCGGGGGTGCGCTCTCATTGGGAGCGTGAAAGCTGAAACTGAAACGTCAGCCTGAACCACTCGGTCACAGTGCAGGTTCGAATCCTGCTCCCGGCACCATCACGCCGGGGTAGCCCAATCGGTAGAGGCAGCCGGGATCAAACTCAGACTCTCGCTCCAGATTCAGCATTACCGCCGAACGCCAGATCACCCGAGAACGGACAAGACTCGCCGAGGTGCAGGTTCGAATCCTGCTGGCCGCTCTACCCGTGCGGCCGTAGCTCAACGGAAGAGCGCGGCGACCTAAGGACTGATCCGACTCTTAAACGTCGCTGGTGTGCGCAAATGGGCGGCCAAACGGGGCCCTGGACTGGACATGTCCGGGGCCCCATCCGCGTTCAGGTGCGGCCAGGGGCCGGCAGCGGTCGAGCGTGCCGGGGCCGTAGGAGCCGTGCAGGACCAGCACTCCCGCACGGCTTCCGGCAAGAGGGCGCACGAGCACGCCCTGCACTGCACCGGTGATCTCCTGCTCGACGATGTCCAAGAACTCAGTGAGCCGTCACTTCGCCGGACGTCGTGGTCCGGCTCGGCAGCAGGGCCGCCACGACGATCGTGGCCGCGGCCAGGGCGGTGGCGATCACGAACGCCAGCTTCATGCCGCTCAGCTGCGCCAGCGCGGCGGTGGTGCCGTCTGCGACCAGTTGGCTGGTACGGGCGGACATCACGGTCACCACCAGGGCGGTGCCCAGGGCTGCCGCTACCTGCTGGAGGGTGCCGAGGATCGAGCTGCCGTGCGGGTACATGTTCGGCGGCAGGGCGCCCATGCCGAGGGTGAAGATCGGGGTGAACGTCGCTGCCAGGCTGACCATCAGGAGTGCGTGCAGGGCGAGAACCTGCCAGTACGGCATGGTCATGGACACCTGGGTGAAGCCGGCCAGGGAGAGCACGATGCCGATCGAGCCCGGCAGGACCAGCGGGCGGCTGCCGAGGCGGTCGTACAGGCGGCCGACGGTCGGGCCCAGCAGGCCCATGGCCAGACCGCCCGGCATGAGGAGCAGGCCGGTCTGCAGCGGGGTGAGGCCTCGCAGGTTCTGCAGGTAGAGGGGCAGCAGGATCATCGAGCCCATCATCGCCAGGAACGCGATGCACATCAGGGCCAGCGCCAGTGCGAAGGTGCGGTGGGTGAGGGTGCGCAGGTCCATGAGCGGGGCGCCGGTGCGCTGCAGTTTGAGCTGGCGGAGCACGAAGAACGCGATGGTGGCGGCGCCCGCGATCACGATGCCGATGCTCGGGCCCAGGTTGGATTCGCCCTCGCCGAAGAGGCTCAGGCCGTAGACCAGGCCGCCGAAGCCCAGCGTCGCCATGACCGCGCTCGCCCAGTCGAGGGTGCTGACCTGGGGCTCGCCGATGTTGTCGAGGTGGCGGAGGCCGAAGTACGTCACGGCGCCGGCGATCGGGAGGACGGCGACGAACAGCAGGCGCCAGGAGCCCAGTTGGAGGATCACGCCGGAGATGGCCGGGCCGAGGGCCGGTGCCACTGAGATCGCCAGGGTCACGTTGCCCATCACGCGGCCTCGGTCCTGTTCCGGCACGACGGTCATCAGCGTGGTCATCAGCAGCGGCATCATCACGGCCGTGCCCGCGGCCTGCACGATGCGGCCCAGCAACAGGATCGTGAACGACGGCGCGGCGGCGGAGATGGCGGTTCCGGCGAGGAAGACGCCCATCGCGATCGCGTAGCCCTGGCGGGTGGTGACGCGCTGGAGGAACCAGCCGGTGACCGGGATCACGGCGGCCATGGTGAGCATGAACGCGGTGGAGACCCACTGCGCGGCCTGTTCGGTGACGTGCATCGACTCCATCAGGCGCGGAATCGCGTTGATCATGAGCGTCTCGTTGAGGATCACCACGAACGTGGCCAGCACCAGCAGGCGCACCACCAGCGGTGTCTTGCCCGCTTGTGCGGTCGGCCGGTCTTGGATCGCAGCAGGCATGTCAGGGCCCTCACTAGGTTGCTGGCATCAGGTTCTTCGAGACACCGGAGGAGACCTGCAACGCTGTAGGAACTCATCGGTACGCCCGAGTCTTCCTCATCGCCGCTCCGGTCTCACCCGGTTTCTCGTCCGTCTACTCATGCGTCGAACGGCCAGACCGCGAATCGACATGTCGGTCCGTAGGTTTTTCCGGATGGGGCCGAGGCTGGGTGAGTTGATCAACGAGTACGACGTTCCGGGTGCTCAGGTGGCCGTGCTGGCGTGTGGGGAGATACGGGACGAGGCCGCGGGCGTGCTGAGCGCGCACACTCGGGTCGAGGTGACGAACGACTCCGTGTTCAAGGTCGGTTCGATCACCAAGATCTGGACCGCCACACTCGTGCAGCAACTCGTGGACGACGGGTTGCTGGATCTCGACAGTCCGGTTTGCCGCTACCTGCCTGGGTTCACACCTTCGCTCACGGCTCGTCATCTCCTCACGCACACGGGCGGGATCGACGCCAACCACTTCTTCGACACCGGACGCAATGGCGACGCGATCGAGAGGTTCGTCGAGGCGATCGCGGCGGAGGAGCACCCCGTTCCGCCCGGCACCGCGTTCTCGTACTCCAACAGCGGGTTCGTGGTGCTGGGCAGGCTGGTGGAGGTGTTGCGCGGCCGGCTGTTCCACGACGTGCTGCGCGAACGGCTGGTGACGCCGCTGGGATTGCGGACCGTTGTCACCGACGCGGACGAGGCGATCCTGCACCGGACAGCGGTCGGGCACCGTGAGGACGGATCGCCGGCCACCGCGTGGGCGGTCGCTTACGGCACGGCGCCGAGCGGGTCGCACTTCGCGATGAGTGCGCGTGAGCTGCTGGAGTTCGTGCGGCTGCACCTCGACGACCCGAAGCTCGCGGTGTTGCGGGAGACGCAGGTCGAGTCCGTGCCGGACCTCGGGATCGGTGTCGTCGGCTGGGGGCTCGGGTGGATGCTCCACCGGGACGGCGTTGTCGGGCACACCGGGGTTTCGAAGGGACAGAAGGCTTTTCTTCGCGTCGCACCGGATGACGGGGTCGCGGTGGCCGTGCTGACCAACAGCGTGCTCGCCGAGCCGTTGGCGCACAGGGTCTTCACCGAGGTCCTGCACGACGGGGCTCCTCAGACCACGGGCTGAGGGCGAGGTCGGACCGCGGGCCGATCACAAGCGGTCACGGCGCTGGCAGCGTCAACGACCATGAGGTTTCCGAACGGGTGGGTTGGTGGCACGGCTCTCGTGGTCGGGCCGGTGCTGTTGCTGGTGGGGACGCTGTTGCGGTCGCCCTTCAACTTCTTCTTCCCCGACCAGTTGCGGGCGGTGGTCGAGCATCCGGATCTGATGCGGGCGGCCTACACGGCGTTCCTGGCGGGGAACGTCGTGATGTGGGCGGCGGTCGCCTTCCTGGTCCAGCGGATCGGCGCCAAGAACCCCAGGTGGGCGGCTTGGGGCGGGATGCTGGTGACGATCGGGTTGTTCGAGCGGACCTTTCACGCCGGGGTCGATCAGGCGGCGTTCAGCGCCACTCGGCAACTCGGGGTCGACGGGGCGACGGAGCTGGTGGCGAAGGGCTACGGAGAGCTGCACCTGTTCAGCTTCCTGTCCTTCACGATCATGTTCGGCTGGTTCGTGCTGGCCTTCGGGGCGTACCGGTCCGGGGCGCTCGGCAAGATCCGGTCGGTGGCGCTGGCGACCATGGGGTTGTTGCCGCTGGGGGTCCTGAAGGGCACCGAGGTGATGTCGATCGTCGGCACGGCCGGGTTATGCCTCGCGTTGGTGCCGTTGGGGATTCAGGTGCTCCGGGAACTGCCTCGGCCGACGCGGAAGAACGTGCTGACGGCGGTGCCGGTGGCGCTCGGGCTAGGTGCGCTCGCCGTCCTGAGCACGCTCGGATGAGGCGAACGGCACCGCGAACCAGAGGCCGGCGAAGACGATGAACGCCAGCACGCCGACCACGACCGCGGGCCGGCCGCCCAGGATCACCTCGGCGAGCAGCAGAACGGTGCCGGTCATCGCCAGGGCCAGGAAGGCCAGGCCGACCAGGGCGAACGTGTTGCCGTAGCGGACCACGTCCTCGCGGCGGCCCTGGCGGAACAGGACGCGGTGCCACGCGGCGGGAGCGGTGAGGAAGGCGACGGCCACCGCCGCGCACAGCACCGTGACGAGGTGGGTGACGCGGATGTAGCCGCCGACGGTGGCGTACTTGTCGGTGAACGCGATGGAGAGCAGGAAGCCGAACAGGATCTGCACACCGGCTTGCGCCACGCGGAGCTCCTGCAGCAGCTCGTTGATGTTGCGGGCGAGTCTGCGCTGGTGAGATTCCTCGGCTTCGCTCACCACTTTCGCGTACCCGCCGCTGAACGGACGAAACGCCAAATGGCGGAGCTGGGCCGTTGGCACTAAGCAGGTGATCCATGAAGATGCTTGCAGTCGCGGCCGCCGCCGCGCTCGTGTTCACCGGAACCGCGCACGCCGAACCCGCGAAGGTGGCCCACACGTCCGCAAAGTTCGAGAGTTACAGCGCCACGGCGAAGGCCGTCACGTACGACGCCAAGGTCCCGGCCGGAGCCAAGGTCACCGTGGTCGGGGTACTGACGGTCCGGGGCGGCACGACAGTGTTGTTGGTGCTCAAAGGATTGCAGCCGCATCGGGCCTACGGCGCGCACGTCCACGTGAAGAAGTGCGGTGCGGCTCCAGCCGATTCAGGGCCGCACTTCCAGAACGTCGTCGACCCGGTGCAGCCGTCCGTCGACCCGGCCTATGCCAACCCCCGCAACGAGATCTGGCTCGACGTGCACACCGACGGCAACGGGTTCGCCCACACGCAGTCCACTGTGGACTGGCAGTTCACCGAACGGCACGCACAGTCCGTGGTGCTGCACAACGAACACACGCACACCAAGCCCGGCGAGGCAGGCACCGCCGGGCCACGACTGGCGTGCGTGAACGTCGACTTCTAGACGCGGTTGATCACGAAAAAGTCAGTCACAAATGCGACCGGGTCGCCCGCGGTGTTGCGGCCGACCCAGGTCGGGTAGACGCCGTCGCCCCAGCCGGTCGAGAACGCCACGACGTTCAGACCGGACCGGGTGTCGGTCACGTTGGCCGGGCCACGGCCGCCACCGACCGCGCCGAGAGCGTCGATCAGGTCGCAGTTGCCCAGCTCGTCGTCGCCGGCCAGGCGGTCCAGCGCCGAAGCGGCGCCGAGATCGAAGAACGCGCCGGTGCTCGACTTCACCTCGTAGCCGAACTCCGGCATCACCGGGAGCATCGGCACGTGCTCGCCCGGCACCACCGCGGGCCGCCACGAGTAGGCGGGCTCGTCCTTCACGGTCACCCTGGCGGCCGCGACGCGGTAGCCCTGCCGCTCGTCCGGCAACCCGTCGCCGTCGATGTACGAGACCAGCGAGACCGACACCGGGTAGCTGCCCGGCTCGACGGTGTCGGTGAACGCCTCGGCATCCTCCGGCCACACGACGAACGGGTCCGCCGCCACGAGTCTGCCCGTCGGCAGGGCCAGCTCACCCACCTGCTGAACGGCAATGACCTGCTGTTCGCCGCCGCCGGTCGGCTTGCCGACCGGTCCGTCGACGAAGAACCGTTCGAACCCGGACCTGATCAGTTCAACCGCCCCCACGCGTAGGCCACCTCCAAGGGCATGTTGGCAGAAGGGTCCGACACCCGATCGGGGCACCGGGGGTGTTCGCGTTCGGTGAAGTCTGCGATACCGCAAGGAATCTGCTGCCACGCTGGTCAGCATGGGGACGATCGACGTGGTGCTCGGCGACATCACGCAACAAGAAGTTGACGTCATCGTCACGGCGGCCAACGAGTCGTTGCTCGGCGGAGGCGGGGTCGACGGCGCGATCCACCGCGCGGCCGGGCCGAGGCTCGCGGAGGCGGGGTCCAGGCTGGCTCCGTGCGAACCGGGCAAGGCGGTCGCCACGCCCGCGTTCGGCCTCGCGCCGGTCAAGCACGTGATCCACACGGTGGGGCCGGTCTGGGAGGACGGTGAGCAGGGCGAGGACGAGGTGCTCACCAGTTGCTACGTCGAGTCGCTCCGGCTGGCCGAGCGGCTCGGGGCGGAGAGCATCGCGTTCCCGGCCATCGCGACGGGGATCTACGGGTTCCCGCTGGAACGTGCCGCGCAGATCGCGACCCGGACGGTCCGCTCGTTGCCGATCGTCGACCGGATCCTGTTGGTGGCGTTCGATCGGGAGACCTACGAGGCGATCGTGGTCACTCTCGGTGAAGATCGCGGCAGGTCAGTGCCGTAACCTGAGGGGCGTGTCCGTTCCCTCCACGCTGAAGATCGGCCCGTTCGCCGTCGACCCGCCCGTTGTGCTGGCACCCATGGCCGGCATCACCAACGTGGCGTTCCGGCAGCTGTGCCGTCAGTACGGGGCCGGGCTCTACGTCTGCGAGATGATCACCGCGCGGGCACTGGTCGAGCGCGACGCGATGACCATGCACATGATCACGTTCGACGAGGGGGAGAGCCCCCGGTCGATGCAGCTCTACGGCGTGGATCCGCGCAACGTCGGCGAGGCCACGAAGATGATCGTGGACGAGAACCTCGCCGACCACATGGACATGAACTTCGGCTGCCCGAAGTCAACACACTTACAACAAAGTCTTCTGGCCGCGTAACCTGCATAAACACGCGGAATCGCAGCTTGCGCGCCGTCGCACATGTGATCCGGCAGACTGTGCGCCGTGAGCCTCGAAGCCAAGTTGGCCCTCGCTGCGCTGATCGTCGCGGTTGTCGCCATACCGATCGCGGTGTGGACAACTCGGCAGTACGGAACGCGCCGTAAGAAGCTGCTCTTCCTGTTCGAGGCGACCTCCCTGATGCCCGAGATCAAAGGCTCCGCCGCAAACGCGTTGAAGATCACTTACCACGACATCCCAGTCGATGATCCGCATCTCCTGACAATCCGGCTAGAGAACGTCGGACCATCGGATATTGCGAGCAACCACTTCGATTCCGGCAAGCCGGTTCAGGTACGCCTTAATAGCACGTTGTACGGGATGCTGAGCGCGACACAGCCCGAACACACTGTTGGCCCGGCTATGGGCACCGCGGACGCGGTCGTCGAGTTGACGCCGCTGCTCTTCAAGCGGAAGGACACTTGGGTCGTTGAAGTCTTGGTATCGGGCAACCCTCACCCCGAATTGGTCAGTACGCTCGTCGATACCGACGTGGTGGCGGAAACCGTGTCTGATCGACTCGTCAAAGCCAACCAACATCCCCTCGTAGAAGTGCTCGACGTCCTACTGGGCTCCGTGTTGGTCGGCGCGACGGCCGGACTGTTGGGTGGAAGGCGACGACGGTAACGCAAGAGATCCACCAAAGTGATCATTTGGGCTGGTCAGCTAGCCTATTTCGTGGCTCCTCGACTCCCTCACCCAAGATCGGCCAGTACGCTGTCGACCCCGCGGTGGCGCTGGCCCGGATGGCGGGCATCACCAATGTGGCCTTCCGCCAGCTCTACCGGGAGTTCGGCAACCCCACATCGCTCTCTGCGAGATGATCACCGCCCGCGCGATCGTCGAACGCGATCCGGAAACCCATTCACATGATCACCTTCGGTGCGGACGAACACCTGCTGTCGATGCAGCTCTACGGCGTCGACGACCCGAAGACGATGGCCGAGGCGGTGAAGATCATCGCGGGGAGAAGGCCTCGCAGACCACATCGATCAGAACTAGGGATGCTCGAAGTCAACACACTGAGAACCAGTGATCACTCACATCTCAAGGGAGGCTTGATACTTCCACCTTCTACTTCACGCTGCGCCGGTCCTGTCGACTGCAACCGCAGACTGCCGCTGTTTCCCGGAATTCGCAGAACGCGCCTTGATTCCGAGCAAAATATCAGAGTTCGTCGCTGCATTCTTCAAAAGCTGATCCACAATCTTACTTACGGCGCGATCATGCGCTTCTGCACTCAGCTTATCCGAAAGCCTCTCAGCCGCAAGAAGGTAACTATTCACCAGCGGTTGGCCAAAGAAGAAATTAAGCTGACCAAGTGTGCGATTATAAGTAGCGATGAAGGTCGCACCGAGATAGGATGCAACTCCGGTACCCAATGCGGCCAAAGCTCCCACGATTGCTCTCGTGATGCCATCTTGCAACTGAATCACGGTGACTCCACCAAACAAGAGCACCGCCAAGCAAGCAGCCATCGCAATCTGCGTATTTCGATAGGCACTCGTCGCCTGGCGCGTTGTCATAGCATGATACTGAAGGATCAGTCGCTGATTACTGCTAACGATCCCTTCATATCTGGACAGATCTTCGTACTCTTCTGCAGACACAGCCGGCACTGACTTCACTTGGCCGCCACCCGCAGAGGCGCGATAGAGAGTAACTATAGGGAAAATCAAAGACACAACAGCAACCGACAAGCCAATCCACGCAGCTGGCACCAACCCCAGCCCGAACCGCTCATTCTCGAAGTAGAGAATTAGGCCAACCCCGAAGGCAACCAGCGACACCATCAAAGACAGAGTCACCCTGCGCCGACCTGCTTGCACTGGGCCACCGATCTCCACTCCTTCGAGATGGAGCTCAGGGATCGACACAAGTGGCGTGAAGTACCTGGCGTCACCACGGCCGTTCAGTACCGAAGATCCATCAGAAGCATCGAAATCTCCCGTGCGATCTTCATCGCCAGCGCTATCGCGAGCGTTTTGAAGCATCGCTATTTTTTCTTCTCTTCCGGAGAGCGAGTGTCCTTGCCTACCTCACCTGACCGCCTTGCCGAATCTGCCGACAACTGAGGCTTCTCGTCTCCACTACCAGCTTTTAGTATCGCGCGATCATCGTCGATCTCAAACGTGTACTCGATGAGAGCGTGGTCGTCACCCACTCTGCTCACCAATTCACGATCGACACCACGCAGTCTAAGCATCAGATCAAAGATGGTCATGCCCACCCCTGGCGCTTCTGGTGTTCTTCAACATACTTTTCAATCTGCAGCGCGCGCACCAAATACTTGCCGTTGGAATTTCTCTCCACCAAGGCAAGTAGCTTACCTTCCGACAACCCTTGCACGACTTTGTTATAAACAATAGATGCGACCTGCTGGCAGTCCTCAGGAGTAAGACTCGGATAGACTTCTTTAAGCGCTGACTCGATCGTAGGCACTAATTCTGCAGACAATGCTGGCCCCCACGGTGGATGCCGACGAATACCAAGAGCGGACAAGGATCGAAAGTTGACCAACCATGCGGCTCCCGCAAGCTCTTCAATGAATTCGCCCAGAAGTATGCCATCGCGATGCGCCAACAAAGATCACCAATCAGTGGTCTATTCAGGTGAAGAGTTCAGACAGAAACGCCCAGTCGAGTGCGACAACGAACGATTGGATCATGAATAGCTAGACCACAAGAGTGCCACAATGGGTCCATAAGGGTGGACTCCAGTCGCATGCGTAACATCAATCGGCGATAAATGAGGTCAAGCTACTAGCCGTTGCCAAGGCCACAGCTACACACGAAGAAGGTTCGCAGATCAGCAACCGACCTGGCGTCGACGCTGGGGTGCAGATCGCAGCTGGTCAGTGCCGTAACCTGAGGGGCGTGCCCGCCCCAACCCTCAAGATCGGCCCGTACGCCGTAGATCCGCCTGTTGTGCTTGCTCCTATGGCAGGCATCACCAATGTGGCCTTCCGGCAGCTCTGCCGTCAGTACGGGGCAGGCCTCTATGTCTGCGAGATGATCACGGCCCGCGCACTCGTCGAGCGAGACGAGATGACGATGCACATGATCACGTTCGCAGAGACCGAGTACCCGCGCTCCATGCAGCTGTACGGCGTCGATCCGAAGAACGTCGGCGAGGCCATCAAGATGATCGCTGACGAAGATCTTGCCGATCACACAGATCTCAATTTTGGGTGCCCGGTGCCCAAGGTGACGCGCAAGGGTGGCGGTGCGGCGCTGCCGTACAAGCGCGAGCTGTTCCGGCAGATCGTGCGGGCCGCGGTGCGCAACGCCGGGGACATGCCGGTGACCGTGAAGTTCCGCATCGGCATCGACGACGACCACCTGACGTACCTCGACGCGGGACGTATCGCGCAGGACGAGGGTGCACAGGCCGTGGCACTGCACGCGCGCACGGCGTCGCAGCGGTACTCCGGCAAGGCCGACTGGACGGCCATCGCGCGGCTCAAGGAGGCCGTGACCAGCATTCCGGTGCTGGGCAACGGCGACATCTTCAGTGCTCAGGACGCGCTCGACATGGTCGCCGAGACCGGCTGCGACGGCGTGGTCGTCGGGCGCGGCTGTCTCGGCAGGCCGTGGCTGTTCCGGGACCTGCAGGCGGCGTTCCGGGGTGAACCGATCCCCGACGGTCCGTCGCTCGGTGAGGTCGCGGACGTCCTGCGCAGGCACGCCGAACTGCTCGCGGCGCACGACGGCGAGCACAAGGGGCTGCGCGACCTGCGCAAGCACATGGCCTGGTACTGGCACGGTTTCCCGGTCGGCGGCGACACGCGGCGGGCGTTCGCCATGGTGTCGAGCCTTCAGGAGCTGGACGATCTCATCGGCACGCTCGACCGGTCGGTGCCGTTCCCCGAGAACGCCGAGGGGCCGCGCGGCAGGCAGGGCTCGTCGGCGAAGGTCGTGCTGCCCGAGGGCTGGCTGGACGACCCCGAGGACGCCACCGTGCCGTCCGGTGCGGACGTGATGCACTCCGGTGGCTGAACGCGTCGCGGTCCTCCTGGCTTCGCTCGCGCTGGTCGCGGGCTGTGGCGGTCCGGTCGCGGGCTCGGCGAAACCGGTCCGGCTCAGCGATGGCGACCGCGCCAAGTTCAAGGAGTACTACGCCCAGGTCAACAAGGCGGGCGACGAGGGCGCGTCCAAACAGGCACAGCTCCTGAAGGACACGCAGCACCCGGACTTCAAGCAGAAGACGTGCGACCTGCGCGGCGCGACGATCAAGGTCGAGCCGACCTGGACCACGCTGCGGATGGACGCCGACTGGGCGCCACCGGGCGAGAAGGCCCATCCGCGGGGGGACGTGTACGTCGTCGCCGTCACGATCACGCTGCGCCAGGAGGATCAGGCGATCGGCAGCCAGATCGGGTCGCTGCACGTCGTGCTCCTGGACGACGAGGTGTACGGGTTCGCGCCCTGCCTCGGTGGCTGAGCGGGTTGTTGATCTTCCAAGCTCACTGGATCGGAGCAGCTGACGGTCAACCGGACGGGGGAAATCCCGCCCCCACGTGTCCTTCTTGCTCAAGCGCCGCCTACTTGGGGACGACACCTGCCAAGTAAGGAGGTGACCGCGATGACCGCGCTGCGACCCGAAACCGCAGAGACCCAGCAGGCCGACGCCCCAGTCGGCAGGCAGGGCCCTGGCCTTGTGGGGCTGCACGAGTCCATCGCGACGTTGCTCGCCTCCCGCGGCCAGTGGCGCCAGGCGTACCAGCACCTGCGTTCCGCGCTCGACCTCGTCCAGGCGGACCAGGTCGAGGAGCCGCACGTTCCGGAACAGCTGCGCCGCGAGGTCGAACTGCTGCGCCGGGAACACGCCGAGGCACGCGAGCAGAGCCTGCGCGACAGCCTCACCGACTCCTACAACCGCCGTTACCTCGACCAACGGCTGATGGACCTGCTGACCGAGCACGGAGCGTGCCGGCACGGGCTCGCCATCGCGTTGATCGACCTCGACTGGTTCAAGCAGGTCAACGACACCTTCGGCCACATCCTGGGCGACCGGGTGCTGCAACGCGTGGTCGAGATGCTTCAGCAGGGCCTGCCGGAGGGTGCCTTCTGCGCCCGCTACGGCGGCGAGGAGTTCGTGCTCGTGCTGCCCCGCGTCGACGCCTCCAGCGCCGTGGAGATCGCCGAGGCGGCCCGGGAACGTGTCGAGCGTCACCCGTGGCAGGAGATCGCGCCGGGGCTGCGCGTGACCGTCAGCGCGGGCCTCGCGTACGAACCGCCGGCGGACGAGGCGCCGGAGCGTCCGGCGGTCAGCGCCGAGCAGCAGTTGCTCCGCGCCGACAGCCTCCTGTACACAGCTAAGCAGTCGGGACGCAACGCGGTGGCGTACCGTGCCGATGGACGGGTTCGCCTCGCAGGTGCTGCCGCTGGCAGGCGTGCGATCACTGAGACACGTGTTCTCGGTTACTACTGAGTGACCTGGCTCACCCGTTCAGGGCAAGCGGACTGCTCGTAATCGCGTACAGATCGCAGCTGTATCACCCGGAGTGGTCGTCAGAAGTCGCCTACATCCGTAGTATCGCGGGCGCAACTGACACGCCGGTGATGCAACCCTTGTGTCCCGGTCGTCGTCACTTCGTAATGACGAACCGCTTTTGCTTCTGACCCAGAAGGGAGATTGGGTGCCCGACGACCCCCGACGTGGCGGCCCCTCTTCCCGTGGTGATCAGGATCCCCAGCACGACCAGCCGACCGGCCGTAGACGTCGCTCGATGGAAGGCTCTGGGGGCCTGAGCGTCTCGGACCTCATCGAGCAGCACAGCAGGACGAACATCCCCCGACCCGTCCCGCCAGGCTCGCCCGATGCATCCACAACAGGCAGGCGTGCCCTGCCGGATCCACCCGCGGCCACCGGCAGGCGTGCTCTGCCTGATCCCCCGGTGCACCAGCCTCCACAGCCTCCACAGGCACCGCGGCAGCAGCCACCCGCGGCTCACCGTCCTGGTGAGCAGACGGGTACGCGCCCGCGGCCTGACCAGGCTGCCCCGCAGAACTTCACCGGCGACCAGACCGGCAGGCGGCGCAGGGCCGACGTCGCACCCGAGCCGAACGGCGTTCAGCAGGCTCCGGCGCGCCCGCGTCCCGCGCCTGGTGAGCAGAGCGGTCCACGGCCGAGGCCTGCCCAGAATCCGGTCCCGAACCCGGAACAGAGCGGTACCTACCGGGTCGAGCAGACCGGGCAGCGCCCGAGGCCCGACGCGACGGGCATGCAGCGCCGCCCGGTCCCCGGCGAGCCGCCGAGCGGCCAGATCCGGCGTCCCGTGCCAGGCGAGATGCCGCCCAACGGCACTCCGCAGCGCAGGCTCGCCCCCGGCGACGTTCCGTCGTCCAACGGCATCCCGCGCCCGCCTGTCCCCGACGCCACCTCGAACGGCATGCCCAGGCCGCCGGCTCCCGGCGACCCGCGGCGCATACCTCCTGGCGACGCGCCTTCGTCGAACGGCATTCCACGGCGTCCCGCGCCAGGCGTGCCCGAGGCGAACGGCATGCCCGCCGGCACGGTCCGCCGACCGGGACCCGAGGTCAACGGGGCACCGCCGCGCAGGTTCGCGCCGGGCGACGCGCCGTCGTCCAACGGCATCCCGCGCCCGCCCGTACCCGGCGAGATCTCCCAGCCCAGCGGTCTGAAGCGCCCGCAGGCACCCGGCGACGCCGGCTCGAACGGCGTCCCGCGCCCGCCCGCGCCCGGCGAACCCACCGGCCTCCAGCGCCCGCCTGCTCCAGGTGGGACGCCGGACGGCCCCGCCCCGCGCCGCCTCCTGGCGGGCGAGGCACCGTCTCCCACCGCCGTTCCGCGTCCTCCCGCCCCCGGCGAGGGGCCGGAGAACACCGGCCGTCGTCCCATGCCCCCGAACGGGGACGTGACCGGCAGGCAGCCGATGCCGTCGCGCGCGGAGTCGAGCGGTCCCCGGCCGATGCCCCCCAGGGCGGAGTCCAGTGGCCCGCGACCGATTCCCGGTGGCCTCGCCAACCGGCTCGGCGCCGAGCCCGTGGACGAGCCGAAGGCCGACGCGCCGGGCCCCGAGGCCACCCAGATCGCCTCGGCGGCGGGTGTGGCCAAGGTCGAGAAGCGCGAAGACATGGACCCGTTGTGCCTCACCACCGAGATGGAGGCCATCGGCGACGACGTGAAGAAGCGTCGCGAGGTCGACCACACTCTCGCGCGGTTCTCCGCGGTGCACGACGAACTGCTCGAGCAGGAGCGCCAGCGCAAGGAACGGCGCGCCAAGCTCATGCCGTGGGTCAAGGACGGCGACGAGGACGACCTCGTCGACGAGGCGACCCAGTTCGCCGAGCCGGTCGTCCTCGGTGAGGAAGCCGGCGAGCAGCGGGCTCCAGGTCGCACGCCCCAGCAGCGCAAGCTCATGCGCGCCGGGCGGATCGGCGCGATCGCCGCCGCGGCCGTCGTGTTCGCGTCGACGGGCATCGGCTGGGCCGCGATGCAGTGGGCCGACTCCAAGATCCAGAAGATCGACGCGCTGGGCGGCAACTCGCAGGCCGTGCAACAGGCCGAGAAGCAGCTCGGTGACGAGAACTTCCTGCTGGTCGGCTCGGACACCAGGGCCGGCGCGAAGGCGGGCGACAACGTCGGCACCCAGGCGCAGGAGGGTGGCGCGCGGTCGGACGTGATCATGCTCGCGCACATCCCCGCGGACCGGAAGCGCATGGTCATCGTGTCGCTGCCGCGTGACGTGCGCGTCGACCGGCCTGCCTGCCGCAGCTACAACCCGGACAACGCGCAGTACGCGGGCCCGTTGGCGCCGGAGAAAGAGGTCATGGCGAACTCCGTCTACAACGACGGTGGACCCGAGTGCGTCGCCAACCTGATGACCCAGCTGACCGGCCTCAAGATCAACCACTTCGTCAGCATCGACTTCGTCGGCTTCCGCGAGATGTCGACCGCGATCGGCGGCGTGGAGATCTGCTCGCCGACCGCGATCAAGGACGACGAGCTCGGCGTCATCCTCGAGAAGCCGGGCAAGTACACGCTCAAGGGCGACCAGGCACTCCAGTACGTGCGCGCTCGCAAGGTCCAGGCCCAGGGCGACGGCGGCACGGACTTCGACCGGATCAAGCGGCAGCAGGGTTTCCTGTCGGCGATGCTGCGTCAGGCGCTGTCGAACGAGGTCCTGCTGAGCCCGACGAAGCTCAACAACTTCATCAACGCGCTCACCAAGTCCACCGTCGGCGACAACGTCGGTGTGGCGCAGTTGCTGGAGCTCGCGAACTCCTTGCAGAGCCTCGACGCCGGCCGCGTCTCGTTCGTGACGATGCCGCACTGGACCGACGAGGGCCCGACGAAGTCGAACAACGACAACATCGAGCGGCTCAAGGACGACGACGTCAAGGCGCTGTTCCAGACGATCATCGACGGAACGCCGCTGCCGCAGGAGAAGCCCGTCGACGGCAAGCCCGGCGACACCAACGCTCCCGTGCAGCAGCCCGGCACGCTGATCGACCCGAAGGACGTCACCATCCAGGTGCTCAACGGGGACCCGACCAACGGCGGCGCGGTCGCCAGGACGTCGAACGCGTTGGAGCAGCAGGGGTTCAAGATCGCCCAGCGGGGCAACGCGACGGAGAACGCACCCAAGACGATCATCAAGTTCGCGAAGGGCAACGAGAACAAGGCCGCGACGCTCAGGGCCGCCGTGCCCAGCGCGGAACTGGTCGAGGCACCGGAGATGGGCGGGGCGATCCAGCTGACGATCGGCGCGAACTTCGACGAGAAGATCCAGGCACCCAAGGCGGGTACCCAGCAGGGCACTCCGCAGGGTCAGGCCGCTGGTCAGCCGGGCGATGGTCTGTCCATTGTGAACGCGGCGGAGGACCCCTGCGCGGCGAAGTGATTCGCCTGGGGTTCACCTCCGGTTCATGCTGGCATGTCGCTGCCGCGACGGTCGGGACGTAGGCTGAGCGCCATGCGCGAGGCCTACCACGACCAGCTTGAACAGCTCGCCGACCAGCTGGCCGACATGACCGGCATGGTCGCCGAGGCGATGCAGAACGCGACCACGGCACTGCTGCAGGCCGACCTCGGCCTGGCCGAGCAGGTCATCAGCGGCGACCAGAAGGTCGACGACGTCCGCTCCAGCATCGAGGAGCAGTCGTACGCACTGCTCGCACTGCAGGCACCGGTCGCGACCGACCTGCGCACCGTGCTCGCGGTGATCCACGCCGCCGAAAGCGTTGAGCGCATGGGCGATCTGGCGCTGCACGTGGCCAAGGCCGCGCGCCGCCGGCACCCCGCGTCGGCGCTGCCGGAGGACGTGCAGCCGTACTTCGCCGAGATGGGCCGGATCGCGGTCAAGCTCGCGAACGAGGCCGCGTCGATCATCCGCGAGAAGGACGTCGACCGCGCGCGCAGCCTCGAGGACGAGGACGACGCGATGGACGACATCCACCGCCACCTGTTCTCCGTGATCATGGACAAGGAGTGGCAGCACGGCGTCCCCGCGGCGGTCGACGTGACGCTGCTGGGCCGCTTCTACGAGCGCTACGGCGACCACGCCGTTTCGGTCGCCAAGCGCACGGTCTTCGTCGTCACCGGCCGGATGCCCGGCTACGGCGACGACGAGAACCTCTAGTCCCTCTTAGCGAAACTGCCCATCGCGCTCTGCCACCAGCTCCGGATCGGCGTAGGCCTCGGAGAACTCGGCGAGCACGGTGGGCAGTTCTTCGTCCCACACCGCCCGTGCCTCGTCGCGCGGCAGATCCCGTGCGTCCACGGTGAAGTAGGCCCACGCCCGCACGATCTCCGGCAGCAGAGCCAGATCCTCGTCGCTCACGTGCAACCTGGCCGCGACGTTCAGGATCAGCACCGCGGTGAGCGACGCGGGCCCGTAGACGACGGGGTCGCGGTTCTGTTCCACCGCGGCGGAAACGACGATCCGTGCGAACGCCCGCGCGGCCTCGACGTCCGCGATCCCGTGCTCTGAAGCCAGGAACGCGCCGACGACCTCGTCCGTCCTTTCCGGACTGACGGCGGGGATCACGTACTCCTTGGGCACCAAGGCACTCACGCGAGCGTCGGCGAGGGCGATGAGCTGCACCGGGTGCCGCACGTCCTCCTCGCCCATCAGGCCCTCCTCGGCCTCCTCGTCCGGGCCGTCCTCCCAGAACTGCTCGACGTCCGGCCACACGCGGTCGTAGACGTCGCCGGCGCTCAACGGCGTGATCTCGTCGCGGAACGCCTCGGGCGTGGAGGCGATCATGTCCTCCAGCAACGCCACGGTGCCCTCGTCCGGCGTCGCGAACAGCTCGATCGCGGTGGCCCCGAGCACCGGCTGGCGCATGAACAGGACGGTTTCGCCGACACCCGCGCGTTCCTGGGTGATCGCGATGACCTCCACGTCCCCCAACAGGTTCGTGACGAGGAAGGCGTCGCGGAAGTCGGGAACGGTGCCGGCGACGTACCAGGACGGCTCGGCGACACCGCGTGCCGCAACGGTTTCCGCGGCGGCGAACGCGGCGGCCCTGTTCTCCTCCGAGCCCACGCCGGTCAGCGCGCGCAACGCGGTGAGCGCCGCGGGGTCGTTCATCTTCTGCAGCGCCTCGACCAACGGGTCGGTGCCGGAGCCGGCGAGCCAGAGCGTCGCGTAGAGCTCGCTCGCCCAGGCGTCCGCGAGCAACCAGGACTCCGAACGCAACGCGGCCGCCGACTCGAGCAACGCCCCGTACGGGGACTGCTGCTCGGGCCTGCGGCCGGGTGCCTTGCCTTGCTTCTTCTTGCGGGGCTTGCTTTGCGGGCTCACGCCAGCAAGATAGTCCAACCCTCGGATTTAGCCGAACCGGCCGGAGATGTAGTCCTCGGTCGCCTTCTGGCTGGGGTTGGAGAAGATCTTCTCCGTGTCGTCCACCTCGATCAGCTGTCCGGGCTGACCGACACCCAGCAGGTTGAAGAACGCGGTCTGGTCGGACACGCGCGCGGCCTGCTGCATGTTGTGAGTCACGATGACGATCGTGTACTCCTTCTTCAGCTCCGTGATCAGGTCCTCGATCGCCAGCGTGGAGATCGGGTCCAGGGCCGAGCAGGGCTCGTCCATGAGCAGCACGTCGGGCTGCACCGCGATGGCACGCGCGATGCACAGACGCTGCTGCTGACCACCGGAGAGGCCGCCGCCGGGCTTGTCGAGGCGGTCCTTGACCTCGTTCCAGAGGTTGGCGCCGCGCAGCGAGCGCTCCGCCACCTCGTCGAGCTTCTTCTTGTCCTTCATGCCCGAGAGCCGCAGGCCGGCCACCACGTTGTCGCGAATGGACATCGTGGGGAACGGGTTCGGCCGCTGGAACACCATGCCGATGGTGCGGCGCACCTCGACCGGGTCCACAGTGGACGTGTAGATGTCCTCGCCGTCGAGCAGCACCTTGCCTTCGACGCGCGCGCCGGGGGCGACCTCGTGCATGCGGTTGAGCGACCGCAGCACGGTCGACTTGCCGCAACCGGAGGGGCCGATGAACGCGGTCACGTTCTTCGGCGGCACCGCGAGCGAGACGTTCTCGACGGCGTGGAACTTGCCGTAGAAGAGGTTCAGGTCCTTGATGTCGAGTCGCTTGGCCATGTCCGCCCGCTCACTTCGTCTTCGGCGCCAGCGCCCGCGAGATCACGGTCGCCAGGAGGTTGAACAGGGTGATGAGGACGACGAGCGTGATCGCCGCTCCCCAGATGCGGTCGAAGCCCGCCGCCGTCGGGTTGTTGCGCTCGTTCACCATCATCAACGGCAGCGAGGCCATGGGGCCGTCGAACAGGTTGTAGTTGATGAACGGGGCGTACGCCGCGAGCACCAGCACCGGAGCGGTCTCACCCATGACGCGGGCGAGCGCCAGCATGATGCCGGTCAGGATGCCGGACAGCGCGGTCGGGATGACGATCTTGACGATCGTCTTCCACTTCGGGATGCCCAGCGCGTAGGAGGCCTCGCGCAGCTCGTCCGGGACGATCTTGAGCATTTCCTCGGTGGTGCGCACGATGACCGGCACCATCAGCAGCACCAGCGCGAGCGACACGGCGAACGCGCTGCGGCCGAGACCGAAGGTCGTGATCCAGACCGTGTAGACGAACAGCGCCGCGACGATCGACGGGACACCGGTCAGGATGTCGACCATGAACGTCGTGGCCTTCGAGAGCTTCGAACGGCCGCCGTACTCGACGAGGTAGATCGCGATCATGATGCCGATGGGCACGGAGATCACGGCGCAGACGAGGCCCTGGACCAGGGTGCCGTAGATCGCGTGGTACGCGCCGCCGCCCTGCTGACGGGCCAGCAGACCCGACATCGACTTCTGCCACCAGTCACCGTCGAGGATGACCGGGAAGCCGCGCTGGATCACGGTGTAGAGCACCCACACCAGCGGGATGATCGCGATCAGGAACGCGCCCCAGACCAGTCCGGTGGCGATGCCGTTCTTGATCCTGCGGGAGAGGCTGACCGCCTGGAACGTCGGCGGCGTCGCGAGGCGCTGAGGATCCGCGAGATTCGTGCTCACTCGTACTCCTTGTGGCCGGCGACGATCGAGCGCGCGATGGCGTTCACGACGAAGGTCAGCACGAACAGCACCAGACCGGCGGCGATGTAGGCACCGGCCGAGCGCGCGTCGTTGAACTCGGGCGCGGCCAGCGCGATCTTCGAGGCGAACGTCGAACCACCGTCGAAGAGCGACCAGCCGAACGAACTGGTGGCGGTGCTCAGGATGATCGCGACGGCGATGGTCTCACCGAGTGCACGCCCGAGGCCGAGCATCGAGGCGCTGACGTAACCGGCCTTGCCGAACGGCAGGACGGTCGTGCGCACGACCTCCCACTTGGTCGCGCCGAGCGCGATGGCGCCCTCGACGTGCATCGTGGGCGTGCGCTCGAAGACCTCACGGCTGACGGCCGTGATGATCGGCAGGATCATCACCGCGACGACGATGCCCGCGGTGAAGATGGTGCCGCCGAGCTGCACGTTCACGTTGCCCTTGGCGAAGATCGGGATCCAGCCGAGGTTCTCGATCACCCACTCGGAGAACGGGAAGAGCACCGGGCCGAGGACGAACAGGCCCCAGAGGCCGAAGACGATCGACGGCACGGCCGCGAGCAGGTCGATGACGTAGGCGAACGGCCGGGCGAGGTTGCGCGGCGCGTACTGGGTGAGGAACAGCGCGATGCCCAGCGCGATCGGCATGGCGATCAGCAGGGCCACCAGCGCGACCACGACCGTGACGAGCGTCAGGTCGAGGATGCCGAACCGCAGGTTCGTCGGGTCGGTGGTGTTCCACTCACGGCTGGTCAGGAAGTTGACGTTGTCCAGCCCGAGCGACGGGATGGCCTGCAGGATCAGGAACAGGCCGATCGCGCCGATGAGGACGACGATGAAGACACCGGACCCCGTCGCCAGGCCACGGAAGATGCGGTCGCCAGGCCGGACGTGAGGTGCCTTGGTCGTTACTGGAGCTTCCGGTGTCGGGGGAATCGGAGCCTCCGAGGCGGTGGGAGCAGCCGCAACGCCCCGCTCGGCTCCGGCTGCACCGGAGCCGGCGGGGCGCTTGGCCACGACGGGATCATTCATCGCGTCAGCGTTTGTCGAAGTCTCGCATCAACCTCAGGCGATCGCCTTCACGGCGGTCAGGAGCTTGTCCTGGAACGCCTTGGGCAGCGGCACGTAACCGGCGTCGGCGAGCTGCGCCTGACCGGTGGTGGCGGCAACCGTGAGGAACGCCTTGACGGCCTTCGCGGTGTCGGCGTCGTAGCCCTTCGAGCACACGATCTCGTAGGTCGCGAGCAGCAGCGGGTACGCACCGGCGGCCTTGGAGCCGTAGATCGAGTCGAGGTCGAGGACCAGGTTGTTGCCCTCGCCCTTGATCTTCGCACCGTCGATGGCCTTGCCGGCCGACTCGGCGGTCAGCTCGACAGCGCCGGCACCAGAGTCGATCTTGGCGATCGAGAGCTTGTTGTCCTGCGCGAACGACCACTCGACGTAGGTGATGGCACCGTCGATGGAGCCGACGGCCTGCGCGACACCGGCGGACTTCTCCTTGCCCTCGCCGACACCACCCTTGAACTGCTTGCCGTCACCCTTGGTCCAGCCACCGGCGACCTTCAGGTACTTCTGGAAGTTGTCGGTCGTGCCGGACTCGTCCGAGCGGTAGATGACCGAGATGTCCTTGTCCGGCAGGGTCGCGGAGCCGTTCAGCGCCTTGATGGCCGGGTCGTTCCACTTCTTGACCGCACCGGAGAAGATCGCGGCGGTGGTCTTGGCGTCCAGCACGAGGTTGTCCACACCGGAGACCTTGTAGCCGACGGCGACGGGGCCGAAGACCAGCGGCAGGTTCCAGGCCGGGTTGGTCTGGCAGCGCTTGGCGGCCGCCTCGGTCTCGGCGCCTTCCTTGAGCGCGGAGTCGGAGCCACCGAAGTCGACCTGGCCGGCGTTGAAGTTCTTCACGCCCGCACCGGAGCCGGAGGGGTTGTACGCGAGGTCCACACCGGGGCAGGCAGCCTGGTAGGCCTGCACGAACGCGTCGACCGCGTTCTTCTGCGCGGAGGAGCCCTCAGCGTTGAGCTTGGTCTTGCCGCCACACTCGACCGGGACGGAGGCAGCGTTCGACGAAGTGTTCGTGCCACCCGTCGGCGCGTTGTTGTCGCTACCACACGCACCGAGCAGCAGCGCGCTGGCCGCGACGAGGCCGAGAACGGCACCGTGCCGCTGGATCTTCACCTTGGTCCTCCACCTTGCGGAAAGCATTAGCGGTTCGCGACGGACGCCGCCGCTCGCTACGGAAGGTAGGTAGCCAGAATGGACAGCCCACCTAGTCAGGGTGAACGGGAGGTGAACACCGAACGGGAAGTGACGGGTCACACGGCCAAAAGAGTGACCGCGTGACCAGCGCGTATGCGTTTTGTGACGGTACGTTGACTACCGGGCGTACTGGACGTCGGCGTCCCAAAGAGTGAATCCGAGCTTCGTGTAGACGCGGACCGCCGCGGTGTTGTCCGACTCGACGTAGAGCATGACTTCCTTGACGCCCTGTTCGCGCAGGTGACGCAGGCCGGCCAGGGTCAGCACCTTGCCCAGGCCACCGCCCTGACGGTCCGGGTCGACGCCCACGACGTAGACCTCGCCCAGGTCGGGCGTGTGCACCTTGGTCCAGTGGAAGCCCGCCAGCTTCTCGTCCGCGTCGAACGCGAGCAGGAAGCCCTCGGGGTCGAACCAGTCCTCTTCTTCCTTCGCGCGGACGTCCTCGATCGACATCGCGCCCTGCTCCGGGTGCCAGTCGAACGCGCGGTGGTTCACGTAGACGACCGCGGCCTCGTCCCTGCCCGGCACGAACGGCCGGATGGTGATCCCCTCGGGCACCGACGGCTCCGGAAGGTCGTTCTCGACGCGCAGCCGCATCCGCAGAAGCTCGCGCACCTTGCGGAAGCCGAGCTTCTCGGCGAGCTTCTCGGCGTCCGGGTGGCCGCCGTGCGCCCAGATCCGCAGCGACTCCTGCGGGAGCGCTTTCACCAGCGCCTCGCCGACGCCCTGATGGCGGTACTTCGGGTGCACGGCGAGTTCGGCGACCTTGTTACCGCCGGAGTCACCGATCAGGTCGACGTGCGCGTACCCGGCCAGCTCGCCGTTCAGACGCGCGAGGAGGTGCCTGCTGCCGGTCGCGCCTGGGCGCATCCGCAGTCGCACGGCCTCGCCGACCGGGGCCACGCCGTCGGTGCCCTGGGCAGCCTCCAGCACCCCGGTCACCTCGGCGGCCTGGTCGGCCGTCAGCTCCTCGAACCAGCTCAGTTGCGCCACACAGGCGAACCTACCGCGCGATCAAACGCTCATCCAGGACGTGGGCGGAGTCGTCGATCTCCACCTCGGCCAGGTCGGGGCGGCGGGACGATCCGGGACGCGGCGGGCGGACGAACTTGTAGCCCACGTTGCGGACCGTGCCGATGAGAGCCTCGTGCTCGGGGCCGAGCTTGGCGCGCAGCCGTCGCACGTGGACGTCGACCGTGCGCGTGCCACCGAAGAAGTCGTAGCCCCAGACCTCCTGCAGCAGCTGGGCGCGGGTGAAGACCCGGCCCGCGTGCTGCGCGAGGTACTTGAGCAGCTCGAACTCCTTGTAGGTGAGGTCGAGCGGGCGGCCCTTGAGGCGCGCGGTGTAGGTGGCCTCGTCGATCACGAGGTCGCCGAGCTGGATCGCGCCGTCGCCACCGGGCTGGGTCGTGCCGCGGCGCGAGCGGACCAGCCGCAGGCGTGCGTCGACCTCGGCGGGACCGGAGTTCGGCAGCAGGATCTCGTCGACCGACCAGTCGGAGTTGACCGCGACCAGTCCTCCCTCGGTGACCACGGCCACCACGGGTACGTCCACACCGGACGAGTCCAGCAGCCGGCACAGCGAACGCGCGCCGACCAGGTCCGTGCGAGCGTCGATCAGCACGATGTCGTGCGGTCCGGCTTCGAGAAGCGCGGAGACCTCGGGACGCAAGGGGCGTACGGCGTGGGGAAGCAGAGCCAGCGCCGGAAGCACGGCCTCCGGGTCCGGGTCTGTCGTCAGCAGAAGCACGTCGATGCTCATCGCGGCGCCCTCCAAATCGGCCGTGGTCGGTCACCTGGACCAGACCAGCGGCGTACGGTGACCGGGCCCCGTTGCCTGCGGATGACGGAGACAATACCGGTGCACCCCGAGAAAGTCCCAGGTCAAGAAGCCGTGCTCACACTTGTTTCCACAAGCGTCATGCCTGTTACATCCATGTCACATGACGGAGTGCGTCTGCACGGCGTCCACTACAAGAGTGAAAGCGACCTCGCTTTCGTTGTGGGACACGGGTTCACGAACAACGTGCGGCGGCCGTACGTCTCCCGAGTACTTGCCCGAATGGCCAGGAAAGCCGGTGTCGTCGCGTTCGACTTCCGCGGCCACGGACGTTCGGAAGGCCGTTCCACGGTCGGCGCGGACGAGATCCACGACATCGAGGCGGCCGTTCTGAAGGCCCGCGAGCTCGGTTACTCGAAGATCGCCACGGTCGGGTTCTCGATGGGTGCCTCGATCGTCCTGCGGCACGCGGTGCTGGGGGAGTCCAGGCCGGACGCCGTGGTCTCCGTCAGCGGACCGGCCCGGTGGTGGTCACGAGAGACCGCTCCCATGCGCCGGGTGCACTGGTTGCTGGAGCAGCCGCACGGCAAGCTCGCGGCACGGGCGCTCGGGGTTCGGCTCGGCGGCAGCTGGGTACAAGCGCCGGAGAGTCCGCTGGAGGTGGTCGGACGGATCACGCCCACCCCACTGCTGATCGTGCACGGTGACCTGGACCACTATTTCTCCGTGGACCACGCCAGGTCGCTGCACCGCGCGTCCTCAG
The DNA here is from genome assembly GCF_900115955.1 of Lentzea waywayandensis. GTDB lineage: Bacteria > Actinomycetota > Actinomycetes > Mycobacteriales > Pseudonocardiaceae > Lentzea > Lentzea waywayandensis. Next base: position 864,292 of record NZ_FOYL01000004.1, on the reverse strand, counting down.
GACATGCCGAGTTGTGGATCGAGCCCGGCATGCGGCACGCCGAATCGGCCGCGACTCCAGACCTGGTAGACCGGATGGCGGCATGGATCGTCGCCAAGATCGAGGACGAGGAATGACTGCAGGCTATTCCGGGCAGAACCCGGCGCGCGCCAAGCCGAAGAAGAAGTCGCGGCGCGGGAAGTTCCTCGTCATCGCGGTGATCGTGCTGGGCGTGCTGCTCGTGGCGGCCGACTTCGCGCTGGCGGCGGCTGGCGAGTACCAGATCGCCCAGCGGATGAGGGAGAAGCTCCAGCTCAACGAGGACCCGTCGGTGCGCATCAACGGGTTCCCGTTCATCCTGCAGGCGATCCGCGGTGACTACACGCACGTCCGGATCGACGCGTACGGCGTGCCGATCAAGGACGAGCAGCAGGGCGTCGACCTGCGCGACCTCGACGTCGGCGCCGACCTGCGGCACACCCGCGTCGAGCTGGCCGACCTGCTCGCGGGCAACGTCTCCAAGGCGACCATCGACACCGTCGAGGGCAGCGTCCGGATCAAGGCGCCGGACCTGAACCGCCTCGCGAACCAGGTGACGCCGTTCGACAAGCTCTCGATCGAGCCGGACAACCGCGCCGCCACCCAGACGCCGGTCGACCCCAAGGTGCCCAAGACGACCGCCGCGATCAAGCTCTCCGGCCAGACCAACGTCGCCGGCAAGGTCATCACGCTCACCGCGTACGGCCAGATCGCGCTGGTCAGCGGTGCCATCCAGATCAACATCGATGACATCGAGCTGGACGACGCCTCGCTCAAGCAGATCATCCCGCAGCTGCGCCAGGCGCTCGCGATCAAGATCGACCCCGGCACGCTGCCGTTCAACGCCACGCCCACCGCCGTCGAGGTGGAGAGCGGTTCGTTCAAGCTCAGCGGCCAGATCGCGGATGTACCGTTGGTCCAACGATGACTGGTGTGTGGGCGCTGCTGGGCGCGCTGGCCGTGGCCGGCGCGATCGGTGTGCTGCTCAAGGTCCGCGAGGGCCGCATCTCTCGTCGTGCAGCTTCAGCCGACCTGCCCGCCCCCGTGCGCGACCTGCTCGCGCCGGGGGTGACGCTGGTCCAGCTCTCCACCACGTTCTGCGCGCCGTGCCGGCACGCGAAGGTGATCCTGCGCGACCTCGCCGACCGCACGGACGGCCTCACGCACGCCGAGCTCGACGTCACGAACCTCCCGGACGTCGCCACCAAACTCGGCGTCATGCGCACCCCGACGACGCTCGCCCTCACGGCCGACGGAACCGAGGTTCTGCGAGTCGGCGGAGTGCCGAAACGCGACTCGTTGATCGAGGCCCTGCGCCCGCATTTGCCCTAATCCGGTCGGGTGAACCTGCGTTGTTCCACCAGATGGACATACCTCCCGCACCGAGGGATTGAGGGCTACCCTCGCTGGCATGACCTTGCTGCTCACGAAGCGACGCGCGGTTGACCTGTGCCGCACGCGCAGCAGCCTGTGTCGCACGACGAGCTGAACTGGGCTGCTTGACGCCCATCAGCTACCTCTGCCGGACTGAATCCCCTCGTCCGTTTGCCCGGAGGTCGTCGTGCCCAAAGACCGCCCTGTTGACCCGCGCGGACCGCGCTTCTCCGCCTGGATGACCACGGTCATCCTCGCGATCGTGTTGCTCACCGGCTGGTGGCGTCTCCTCGCCGCCCAGACGGTGCTCTTCGCGATGTGCGCGTTCATCTCGCTGAAGTTGAACCCGTGGGGTCACGTCTACCGCTACGCGATCCAGCCTCGCCTGACCCCGACCACCGAACGCGAGGAAGCCGCCCCGCTGCGGTTCGCGCAAGGAGTCGGCTTCATCTTCGCTCTGATCGGCACCCTCGGTTACGCCACGGGCCTCACCACGCTCGGCATGGTGGCAACCGGCTTCGCACTGGTGGCAGCACTGCTCAACGCGGCGCTGGGCCTGTGCCTCGGGTGCGAGATGTACCTGGTGCTGCGCCGGTACGCACCCGCCCTCGCACGTCCGCAATAACGACAAGCACACGCACTAAAACACAGGAGCAACTTCCCATGAGCCGTGAGAACGTGCTGGTCTCGGCCGCCTGGTCCGAGGAAAACCTCCAGGCGCCCGGCGTCGTGTTCGCGGAGGTCGACGAGGACACCACCGCGTACGACGGCGGACACATCCCCGGTGCCGTGAAGATCGACTGGAAGAACGACCTCCAGGACCCGGTCCGCCGCGACTTCGTGGACCGCGAGGGCTTCGAGAAGCTGCTCTCGGCCAAGGGCATCTCCAACGACGACACCGTCGTCCTCTACGGCGGCAACAACAACTGGTTCGCGGCCTACGCGTACTGGTACTTCAAGCTCTACGGCCACACCAACGTCAAGCTCCTCGACGGCGGCCGCAAGAAGTGGGAACTCGACGGCCGCCCCCTGGACAAGGAGGAGGTCACCCGCGACGCGACGACCTACTCCGCCCAGGAGCAGGACCTCTCGATCCGCGCCTTCCGCGACGAGGTCGTCGACTCGATCGGCAACAAGAACCTCGTCGACGTGCGCTCCCCCGACGAGTTCTCCGGCAAGCTCCTCGCCCCGGCCCACCTCCCGCAGGAGCAGGCCCAGCGCGGCGGCCACATCCCGTCCGCGGTGAACGTCCCGTGGTCCAAGGCGGCCAACGAGGACGGCACGTTCAAGTCCGACGAGGAGCTCCGCGAGCTCTACGCCGAGGCAGGCTTCGACGGCAGCCGCAAGACCATCGCGTACTGCCGCATCGGCGAGCGCTCCTCGCACACCTGGTTCGCCCTGCGCGAACTGCTCGGCCACGAAGACGTCAAGAACTACGACGGTTCTTGGACGGAGTACGGCTCGCTGATCGGCGTGCCGATCGAGCTCGGTTCCGGCAAGGAGGCCTGATCATCATGACCAACGGCTGCGGCGCCCCTGCTCAGGGCGGCACGATCGACGCTTCGACGACGGAAACCGTCCTGGAGGGCAAAGTCCTCTCCGAGGGCACCCCGGTAGGCGGCGCGTTCGTCCGCCTGCTCGACTCGACCGGCGAGTTCACCGCCGAGGTGGTCACCTCCCCGGAGGGCGACTTCCGCTTCTTCGCGGCACCGGGCAGCTGGACCGTCCGAGCCCTGCACCGCACCGGCAACGGCCAGGCGGCCGTGTCGGCCTCCGGTCCGGGCGTGCACGCGGTGGAGATCGCGGTCGCGTAGGCAGGCAAGACCTGGTTGGAAAGACGAGGGCCCCGGCGGTGCACACCGCCGGGGCCTTCCACGTCTCGGACAGCGGGCGGAGGCAGCGGACGGGGCGGGCTAGACGGACGAAGGGTGAGGGCGGACAGCCCGAGCGCGTAATCACGGCAAGCGCCTGATCATCCGCGAAGCCGAAGGCGAGCCGTCCTTACCGTGCGGTCCGGGTGGGGTGGTTTCGTCACGAGTCGTGCCATAGCTCTTGCTGCATCAGGGAAGGGGTGTCAAGCGGGCACGCTTTTCGCCCGCTTGACACCCCTTCCCTGATGTGGCCCGCTCTTGGTACGGCTCGTGACGAAGCCACCCCACCAACGCGCCCCACTAAGCAACGCGCCTCCGCCCAACGCACCAGGCGTGCCATCAACCCGCGTATGGCGTAGGCCCCGGTTTTGGATCAGATTGGCGGGGTCTGGGGCGGAGCCCCAGGAAGCAGCGCAAGGTCACGCCCGCAAGGTGACCACCTACGGACGACGCAACAGGCACCCGCCAACGAACCAGGGGGACGACCTACGCAACGAACGCGCACCCTCGAGGCCGAAGGCGAGGCCCCCGGTGTCCTCCACCACCACAACCCTGCACGTCCCGACCAGGGAGATATCCTCTCCACCGTGGAACACATCTTCACCGGACTCCTGGTGCTAGTGACGATCGCCGTAATGTGGTTCGCCGGCTACGTCGTCTACCGCCTCTACTCCGACCAGCGATGACCAGCGGCGACGAGGCCATCCGCCTGGCCGAGGAACGAGCGGCGGCCACGAAGCAGCGCAACCTCCCCCAGTTCACCGACATGCCGATCCCGGCGGACACGGCGAACCTGAGAGAGGGCGCTGACCTGAACGACGCTCTCCTGGGCGTCCTCCCGCTGGTGGGCGTGTGGCGAGGCGAGGGCGAGATCGTCTACCCGACGATCGACGGCCCGTTCCGCTTCGGCCAGCAGATCACCTTCGCCCACGACGGCCGTCCGTTCCTCGTCTACGAGGCGCGGTCGTGGCTGCTCAACGAGGCAGGCGAGGTCATCCGCCCGGCGGCCAGGGAGCAGGGTTTCTGGCGCCCGAAGGAAGACGACACGATCGAGCTCCTGCTGACGCACAACACGGGCATCGTGGAGCTGTACTACGGCCAGGTGCGCACGCAGACTTCCTGGGAGTTCGAGACGGACGCGATCATCCGCTCCGCCACGGCCAAGGAGGTCAAGGGCGCGCAGCGGCTGTACGGCGTGGTGAACGGCGACCTCGCGTACGTCGAGGAGCGCGCCATGATGGGCCAGGAGATGCAGCCGCACGCGTCGGCGCACCTCAAGCGCATCGTCGGCTGACTGGATCGTTGAACGATCCAACGCGAGGATCGTTGAACGATCCGTCAGGAGCATCGCAGGATCGTTGAACGATCCGGCCGGATCGTTGGATTGTCGGATTGTCGACTCGTCGGGTTGCTGCATCGTCGGGTTGCTGCATCGTCGGGTTGCTGCATCGTCGGATCGTTGAACAATCCGACCACCAGCCTGCTGGATCGCAGGATTGTTGAACGATTCGCGTGTCGGATTGTTCAACAATCCCACGATTCCCCGTAGCATGGACGCATGCTTCTGCGGCGCTGCGGAACCGACGCGCTCCTGGTCGAGGTCGACTCACTGAGCGAGGTCGCGGCCGTCCGCGCCGCCCTCGCACGACTCGACGGCATCGAGGAGCTCGTCCCGGCCGCCCGGACGGTGCTGGTCAAGGGCGCACTGAACCAGGTCAGGGACGCGCTGAAGACCATCGACCTGACCAAGGCTCCCGCGACCCACCCGCGCGAGATCACCATCCCCGTCAGCTACGACGGCCCGGACCTGAGCCTCGTCGCCGAGACAGCCGGCATCACCCCGGACGAGGTGATCAAACTCCACACCGAGGCCACCTACGAGGTCGCGTTCTGCGGCTTCGCACCGGGCTTCGCCTACCTCACCGGCCTCCCGCAGAACCTCCAGCAGCCCAGGCTCGACTCGCCGCGGACGAAGGTCCCGCAGGGCTCGGTCGGCATCGCGGGCGAGTTCACCGCCGCCTACCCCAGGCCGACACCGGGCGGCTGGCGGCTGATCGGCCGCACCGGGATCACGCTGTTCGACGCCAAGGCCGAGACCCCCGCACTGTTGCAGCCGGGCGACCAGGTCAGGTTCGTGGTCGCGTGAACCACACGAACCGCAGCGTCACGATCATCAGAACCGGCCCGCAGGCACTGGTCCAGGACCTCGGCCGGCCGGGCAACGCACACCTCGGCGTACCTCCGTCCGGCGCGCTGGACCAGGACTCGCTCAAGCTCGCCAACCGCCTCGTCGGCAACGCCGAGGAAGCGGCCGGGCTGGAACTCCTGCTCGGCGGCCTCGCGCTCAAGGCCGACACGAGCTGCACGATCGCCGTCACCGGGCCGTCAACTGAACTCAAGGTCGACGGCAGGCTTGCCGACTCCCACCAGCCGATCCACCTCAGCCCCGGCCAACTTCTGGAGATCGGCACCCCGCAGACCGGCCTGCGCAGCTATCTCGCCATCTCCGGTGGCATCGCGGTACCGGAGGAACTCGGCAGCCGCTCCACCGACCTGCTCTCCGGAATCGGTCCAGATCCGTTGCGGGACAACGACGTCCTGCATCTTGGGGCGCCGAACCTGCCCAATGGCGCAGATGTCGTGCCGCCGATCCGCGCGCTGCAAACGTTGGTCATCCCGATCCGGCTCGGGCCGCGCGACGACTGGTTCGAGCAGGCGGAAACCCAGCTGCGGCAAGGGTCCTGGACGGTGTCGGACCGCAGCAACCGGGTGGGCGCGCGACTTCAGGGCACGGCACTGAATCGTCGTGACGGGGAGATTCCCAGCGAGGGAATGATCACCGGCGCGGTTCAGGTGCCGCCGGACGGGCAGCCCGTGGTCTTCCTCAACGACCATCCGACGACCGGCGGCTACCCCGTCATCGGTGTGGTGGACAACGATTACCTGCGGTTTCTCGGGCAGGCTCGGCCCGGCACGAAGGTCAGGTTCCGCCCGATCGACTGAGGATCACGCCGTTGACGGAAGTGGTCCAGACCAAATACCGTAACTCCCAGCCGCCGCGGAATCTCTACCAAACTGGAGTTCCGCATGCGCCGGATCCCTGCCCTCCTAGCAGTTCTGATAGCTGCGTTAGCTCTGGCGGTCCCTGCACAGGCCGCCACGGGCATCACCGCGACCTTCTCCCGCACCGGTACGACCGGCAAGTTCGTGGTCGCCAACGCGAGCACGACCGCGCTCAACGGCTGGTCGGTCAAGTTCGACCTGCCCGCCGGTGTCACGGCGAGCAGCCCCCAGAACGCGACGATCACCCAGAACGGCACGAGAGTCACGCTCACTCCTGCCTTCTACATCAACAACCTTCCCGCCGGACGCAACACCGAGCCCTACAGCCCGACGTTCACGCTGAGCGCCGCGGCCGACCCGACCACCTGCACGATCAACAACATGGCGTGCGACGGCAGCGGCACCGCGCCGCCGGCGCCGACCGGGCTGACCGCCGAGTACTCGGTGGCCGGTGGCGCGGCGAAGTTCGTCGTCCGCAACCACTCCACCGCCGCAGTCTCCGACTGGTCGATCTCCTTCACGCTGCCCAACGGCGTGACGGCGAGCAACGGCCAGAACGGCACGGTCGCCCAGAACGGCAACCAGGTCACGATCACCCCTGCGCACTACAACAAGACCGTCGCGGCTGGGGGTAGCACCGAGCCGTACAGCCCGACGTTCTCGATCAGCCAGAACGTCGAGCCGGTGACTTGCCGGATCAACAACGCGAACTGCGACGGCAGCGCGGACACTCCGCCGAGCACGCCAACGGGTCTCGCCGCACCGACGAAGACCACGCGCACGGTGACGTTGCAGTGGAACGCCTCCACGCCGGGTTCGCTGCCGATCGCCGGCTACGACGTCTACAACGGCTCGAACCTCGCCGGCAGCTCCACCACGACGTCCACGATCATCACCGGCCTGAACCCGAACACCGCGTACTCCTTCACGGTGCGGGCCAAGGACACCAAGGGAACGCAAAGCGCCCCCAGCGCCGCGCTGAGCGTCACCACCAACAACCCCGCCAACGACACCACGCCCCCGACCGCACCGGGCAACCTGCGTTCGACGGCGAAGGACGCGGGCAGCGTCACACTGGCGTGGAACGCCTCCACGGACAACAGCGGGATCGCGAACTACGACGTCTACGTGGGCTCGACCGTGAAACAGACGGTCTCCGGCACCACAGCGGTCGTCAGCGGCCTCTCGCCGTCCACCAACTACACCTTCACCGTCAAAGCACGGGACCTCTACGACAACGTGTCCGCGGCGAGCAACGCGCTGAACGAGCGCACTGGTGACATCGTCGGCGGATATGCCCGTGTCGGGTACTTCGTGCAGTGGGGCATCTACGGGCGCCAGTACTTCGTGAAGGACATGGACGCCGCGAAGATGACGCACGTCAACTACGCGTTCGGCAACATCGACCCGGTCAACCTGACGTGTCTGCACGGCGTCACGAAGGGCACGAGCCCGAACCCGCAGGACCCGAACCAGGGTGACGGCGCGGGCGACGCGGAAGCGGACTACAGCAGGCCGATGAGCGCGGCGCAGTCCGTCGACGGCGTCGCGGACAGCGGCTGGGAACCGTTGCGCGGCAACTACAACCAGCTCAAGAAGCTCAAGGCCCGCTACCCCAACCTCAAGGTCCTGATCTCGCTCGGTGGTTGGACGTACTCCAAGTACTTCTCCGACGTGGCGGCGACGGACGCGGCGCGCAAGAAGTTCGTGTCGTCGTGCATCGACGTCTACCTCAAGGGAAACCTGCCTGTGTACAACGGCGCCGGCGGCCCCGGCACCGCGGCGGGCATCTTCGACGGCTTCGACCTCGACTGGGAGTGGCCGGGTGCGGAAGGCCACGCGGGCAACCACTTCGGCCCGCAGGACAAGGTCAACAACACCCTGTTGATCGAGGAGTTCCGCCGGCAGATGGACGCGTACAGCACCACCACGGGCAAGCGCTACCAGCTCACGGCGTTCACTCCGGCCGACCCCGGCAAGATCGCGGCGGGCTGGGAGCTCGGGCGGGTCGCGCAGTCGATGGACATCTTCAACGTCCAGGGCTACGACTTCCACGGCTCCGGCAGCGACAACTCGTGGGAGCCGAACCGGACCGGCCACCAGGGCAACCTCTACCCGGACCCGGACGACCCCTACACGACGAAGTTCAGCGTGGAGAGCACGGTTCAGGCCTACCTCGACGCCGGAGTGCCGTCCCGCAAGATCACGCTCGGGCTCGCGTTCTACGGCCGCGGCTGGCAGAACGTGGCCAACGGCGGCAAGAACGGGGAGTGGCAGACCGCGGGTGGTGCGGCGCCGGGGCAGTTCCCGGAGGAGTCGGGCACGCGCGGGTACGCCAACCTCGTCGCGTCCGTGCCGAACTGCACCGTCTACCACGACGAAGTCGCCGTGGCGACGTCCTGCTACACCGGCAACCAGTGGTGGACCTTCGACGACGCCTGGTCGATCCAGAAGAAGACCGCGTGGCTCAAGTCGAAGAACCTGCTGGGCGCGATGTTCTGGGAGATGTCGGGCGACCGCGGCCCGTTGATGGCCGCGGTCGACGCCGGACTCAGGTAACTCGGGTAACTCGGGTAACTCGGGTAACTCGGGTAACTCGGGTAACTCAGGTAAGGATCAGTACTCGGACTCGTACAGGCCCTGCAGCTCGGTCAGCAGGGCCGCCGAGTCGGGCAGCTGCTTGCCGTCCAGCACGTTCACCCGCGTGATCTTGCGGACGCTGGACGCGAGGAACACGCCCTCGGCGTCGTAGAGCTCGCCGGTCTGGATCGGCTCCACGAGCACGGTCCAGCCGGCGCGCTCGGCGGCGCGGAACAGCGCGTACTGGGTGGTGCCGGGCAGGATGCCGAGCTTGGACGGCGGCGTGACCAGGGTCTTGCCGCGCACCAGGATCAGCGTCGAGGTCGGGCCTTCGAGCACCGAACCGTCCGACGTGGTGAAGACGACCTCCGCGGCACCGCGGCGCTCGGCCTCGCGCAGGGCGGCCATGTTGATCGCGTACGACAGGGACTTCGCGCCCAGCAGCAGCCACGGCGCGCGGTCGGCGAGGTTCGCGTCGATGCCGCGGTCCAGGGTCACCGCGGACAGGCCCTCGGCGCGCTGCTTGAGCACCTTCGCGCCGATCTCCATGCCGAGCGCGAAACCGGTGGGCGTGCCGTCACCGCCCTCGACGCCGCGGGTGTAGACGAGCTTGAGGGCGAACTCCTTGCCACCGGCCCAGTTGCCGATGACGAGCTCGACCGCGCGCTCGAACTCCGCACGGGGAGGCGGCTGCATGTCGAGCATGGCCGCGGACCGGTCGAGCCGGTCGAGATGGGGCGTGAGTTCGCGGGGTTTCCCGTCGACCACGAGGATCGTTTCGAACACACCGTCACCGCGCATGAGTCCGAGGTCCTCGACGCGGATCTGCGGCGAGTCGGGGTCAGCGAGGGTTCCGTCGAGCAGTGCCAGCACGCGCATGGAACGAGCCTACTAACATCACTGATGTGGAGACCGCAAGAGGGCTGCGCAAAACCCTGCACGACCGCGGCATGAGGATGACGCCGCAGCGTCAGCTCGTGCTGGACGCGGTCAGGTCGCTCGAACACGCGACGCCGGAGCAGATCTGTCAGCGCGTCCAGGAGACGGCGCCGACGGTCAACATCACGACGATCTACCGCACGCTCGACCTGCTCGACCGGCTCGGGCTCGTGCGGCACACGCACCTGGGCCATGGGGCGCCGAGCTACTCGGTCGACGACCACCAGCACGTTCACCTGGTGTGCCACGTCTGCGGCTCGATCCAGGAAATCCCGTGTGAGCTTCTCGACCCCCTGGTCGGAACATTGCGGGAGCGCGACGGGTTCGAACTTGATGCAAGCCATCTCGCGCTGTCCGGCACTTGCCGCGACTGTTTGACGCAGGAGCAGGAGACCGAGTGACCCTCCCCGGAGCCGTCCCGCCGCCCGACGATTCCACCGACGCGGGCGTTGCCTGGCACTACGGCGACCCGTTCGCCGAGCAACGCTCCGCCGCCCGTTCCGCGGTCGTCTTCGACCGCTCGAACCGCGGTGTGATCGCGATCCCGGGCGAGGACCGGCTCACGTGGCTGCACCAGCTGACGAGCCAGCACTTCGAGCACCTGGGCGAGGGCGCGGCCACCGAGGCGCTGATCCTCGACGCCCAGGGCCGCCTGGAGCACCACATGGTCGTCGCGAACGTCGGCGGCACGGTGTTCCTCGACGTCGAGAAGGTCGACGACCTGCTGGCGTACCTGAAGAAGATGGTGTTCTGGTCCAAGGTGGAGCCGCGTGACGCCACCGAGGAGTTCGCGCTGCTGACGCTCGTCGGCCCGGACACGCCCGCGCTGCTGGAGAAGCTCGGCATCCCGGTGCCGTCGGACGTGGACGCGCTCGGCGAGGGTTTCGTGCGCAGGACGTCGTGGCCCGGTCAGAACGCGGTCGACCTGCTGGTCCCGCGCTCCGAGCGGGCGGACTGGTGGCAGCGCATCACGGACGCGGGCGCGCGCCCGGCCGGCAGCTACGCGTTCGAGGCGCTGCGGGTCGAGTCGCTGCGGGCCCGTCAGGGCATCGACACCGACGAGCGCACGATCCCGCACGAGGTCGGCCTGATCGACCCGGCCGTGCACCTGAGCAAGGGGTGCTACCGCGGCCAGGAGACGGTCGCGAAGGTCCACAACGTGGGACGCCCGCCCAGGCGAATGCTCCTACTCCACCTGGATGGTTCTGCCGACGCCCAGCCGGAGACCGGTGACCCGGTGACGCTGGACGGGCGCGTGGTCGGCCGGGTGGGCACCGTGACCCTTCACCACGAACTCGGCGCGATCGCGTTGGCGCTGGTCAAGCGTTCTGTACCGGTCGAGGCCGAGCTCATCGCCGGTGCCCCCGAACGGGAGGTTCCGGCACGAATCGACCCCGACTCGGTGCCCGCGGACACGCCCGGTCTGGGCCGGGAAGCCGTTCGCAACCTGCGGGGATGACCCCCTAGAGTCGCGCCTATGTCCCTGGGCACGCTGATCACTGTCGCTCCAACAGGAGCGGAGCACGCGAAAGCCGACGTCCCGCAGCTTCCGGTGACCCTGGAAGAGCTGGTCTCGACGGCGCAGAGCTGCGAGCAGGTCGGCGCGGCGATGATCCACGTCCACATCCGTGGCGAGGACGCGAAGCCGTCGCTGGACCTCGGCCGGTTGAAGGCCACCGTCGAGGCGCTGCGCTCTGAAACCAGCCTCGTCGTGCAGCTCTCCACCGGCGGGTCGGTGCACGACCCCGAGGCGGACCGGCTGCGCGTGCTGGAGGCGATGCCGGACTCGGCGTCCTGCACGATGGGCACCGTCAACTTCGGTGACGACGTGTTCATGAACCGCTGGGAGTTCATCGTCTCCCTGCACAAGGGCATGCAGGAGCGCTCGATCGTCCCGGAGTACGAGATCTTCGACATCGGGCAGCTCGCGTCGTTGAAGCGCCTGCTCGACCAGCACGGCCTGCCCGCGGGCGGCCACGTGCACGTCGACTTCGTGATGGGCGTGCCCGGCGGCATGCCCGGTGACGCGGCGACGCTGGTCGCCGCGGTCAACGCTCTGCCGGACGGGGCAACGTTCTCCGCCACCGGGATCGGCCGGACCACCCTGCCCGTGATGTTCACCGCTTTGGGTGCGGGTGGCCACCTCCGAGTGGGTATGGAGGACACCATCAGCTACTCGCGGGGGGTGCCGGTGCGGGACAACGCACAGCTCGTGGCACGTGCCGCAGGTCTCTCCAAGATCGCCCAGCGACCCGCTTTGACACCTGATGAGGCGCGAAAGCTGCTGGGCGTGCACATTTGAGACAAGTTTGGTGCATGGGATGTGTTGGCGGGTGAGGAGGATCTACCGCAGGATGGACACGTGATCGAGGTGCGTCCTGGCGGGCGCCGCCGAATCGACCGGGTGCTCGCCCCCGACTACACGGAGGGCGTCGAGCAGCGCCCGCTCGTCGAGGTGCGCGAACTCCGCGACGAGGCCGCGCAGGAAGAGACAGATCTGTCCTACCTGCGGCGGCTGTTGCACGCGCGCATCGACATCGTGCGTGCGGAGCAGGAACGCCGCAGCTCCGGTGGCTCGGCCGTGGTCGAGCAGCTGGCCACCATCCTCTCCACGAACGCCGTGGGTCCCGCGACCGGTCTGGGTCGCTATCAGACCCATGAGCCGTCACGTGCTGATGCGCATCAACGGCACGTCGAGGCGCTCATCTCCGACGTGGACCTCTCCGACGTGAGCTCGTTGGCCGACGATCGCCTCGGCGACGTGCTGGAGACGCTCATCTCGGAAGAGGCGTCCGTGTCGGTGCGCCGGCGCGAGGTTCAGGTGGTCGTGGACCGGCTCAACGCCGAGATCGCTGCGCGCTACCAGCGCGGGAGTGCATCGGTGGACGAGCTGCTGGCTGCCGAGCGCGGGCATCACCGTCCCAAGAGGTAAGAAGAGCTTTCCACTTTCTGAGCAGCCGACCTAGCGTGCCCCCATGGGGTACCGCTGGGTCGTGCTGTCTGTGGGGGCGTTGGCTCAGGGCACGAACGCGGCCGTGTTCCTCGGACTGCCCGCGATCAGCCCACAACTCCAGCAGCACTTCTCGCTGGCGCTGCCCCAGATCGGGCTGCTTCTCGGCGCGGTCAACCTCGGCACGATGATCGCCCTCGTGCCGTGGGGAGTCGTCGCGGACCGACGCGGCGAACGCCTCGTGATGACCATCGGTGGCGTGGGCGCCGCCGCGTGTCTGCTCTCCGTGGCGCTGGGCAACGCCTGGATCGCCGGTCTCGCGCTGCTCGGCGCCGGGCTGTTCGGGGCCAGCGTCAACGCGGCCAGCGGCCGGGCGGTGATGTCGTGGTTCAGCCGGGAGTCCCGCGGCCTCGCCATGGGCGTCCGGCAGACGGCGACCCCGCTCGGCGCGGCCCTCACCGCGGCCGTCCTGCCGGGAATCGCGATCTCGGCCGGCATCCCCACGGCGTTCGTCGTGCTCGCCGGCGTAACGGCGTTCGTCGCGCTGGCGGTGGCTCTGCTGGTCAGGGAACCGCCTGGCGCGATCCGGGCGAGCACGGAGCACGGGCTGGTGCTCAAAGATCCGAAGCTGCTGCGGCTGTCGCTGGCCAGCGGACTGCTGGTCGTGCCCCAGTTCACCGCCACGGCCCTGCTGGTCCCGCTGCTGCACGGGCACCGCGGCATGAGCGTGACGGCGGCCGCGGCCATCTTCGCCGTCGCCCAGCTGCTCGGCGGAGCCGGACGGCTGGCGGTCGGCGTGTGGTCGGACCGGGTGCGCAGCCGGATCGGGCCACTGAAGATCGTCTCTGTGCTCACCGCTTGCGGGTTCGTGCTGGTCGCGGCGCTGGACCAGGCGCCGTTGCCGCTGCTGATCGCGGTCCTCGTGCCGACCAGCCTGTTCGCGCTGTGCTGGAACGGCCTGGCGGTCACCGAGGCCGGCGAGCTCGCTCCGGAAGGCCGCAGCGCCACCGCGATCGCCATGCAGAACTCGGCGAACTACCTGAGCGCGGCGGTGACACCGTTCGTGGCGAGCTTTGTCGCGGTGCACGTGGCGTGGCCTGCGGCGATGCTGCTGGCGGCCGTGGCGGCACTCGCAAGCGTCGCCGTATTGCGCGGCCAGCGCTCCCTCCGTGGCGTACGCCATTCATGAACTGGTTACTCGTGAACTAACACTGCGTGCTGATTCAGCCGTGGCGTTCTCTGCGGGCCAGCTCGCCCCAGAACTCGCGCAGCGTCTCGTAGCGCAACGCGACCTCCTCGGCGTCCTCCGCTTCGAGGGCGTCCACGATCGCGTTCACGTCGGCCGCGGAGGTGTCCTCCAGCAGGTCCTTGTCCTCCAGCAGCTGCACCAGGCCGCCGTAGTCGAGCTCGACGGCCGAGTGCGGGTGGAAGTGCTCCAGCCAGCGGCCGGTGTCGGAGAGGATCTTGGCGGGCCCGTCCTCGCCCAGTGAGCCCTTCACGACCTTGAGCGCCCGCGCGACCCGTCGCCGGGCGTCGGCCATGGCCACGCGCCAAGACACCTGCCGTTCCGGGTCGTCCTGGGCGCTGGCCAGCACCACGCGGCGCTGGGCGGGGTCGACGAGGGCGAACCACGGCAGCGGGACCGTCCAGGTCGTGGAGATCACGTGGACCGCGCCCGCGGAGAGTTCGGCCATCACGGAGGACGCGCGCGCCCGGACCGTTTCCGGCGAGAGGCCGAGGGCCGCGTCCTGAAGGATCGGCGGCGCGGTGGCCAGGAAGCCCACCAGAGCGGCTGCGGACCTTGCCCTGAGATCAAGCGGGCAGACGAGTGGTCCCGGGCCGACACGGGCCGCTTCGGAGGTCGGAACCTCCGCCGGACTGATCGTCATCACGTCGAAGGACTCGCCCGGGAGGAGCTTTTGTCCCAACTGTGATCGCAACCACAGCTCCCGTTCCCGGTCACCTACCTCCGACCGGGGGACAGGGCCCGCTTCCAGGGCTTTTTCGACCTTGGCAGCTAGCGGTGCGTCCAATACCGATAACGGTTCGTACACCCGTAGGTAGGCGACGAACGGTCTGGGCACGTGTGCATCCTTCCACGCGAGGGGGGCCGCGAGATTTGGCGGTACGTGTCACGCCTACCGCGTCGCGAGGAACCCCATCGGCACGGTACGGTAGTTACCAGGAATCAGTTGTCGAGACGAGTGGGGCCGCCGTTCCCCCGGCCGCCCCCGTCCCTGTGCGAGGGGGTCGAGCCATGGGGCGCGGCCGAGCTAAGGCCAAGCAGACGAAGGTCGCCAGGGAGCTCAAATACAGCTCTCATGAGACCGACTTCGCTGCGTTGCAGCGCGAGCTGTCGACTGATGAAAGGTCGCCGAACGGGAGTAGTGGTGGCGATGAGCCACACGACGACCCGTACGACGACTACGACGACTACCGTCGCTGAATTCAGCCTTCGGAGTTCAAGGGTTGGGTTGCCGGTTCTCCGGCGCCCAGCCCTTGAACTCTGAGGGCTCTTTCAGAACGCCCTGGCGTACTGCTTCGGCGCGTGGATCTCCACACCCAGCTGCTGTGCCGCGTGCAGCGGCCAGTACGGGTCGCGGAGCAGTTCGCGTGCGAGCAGGACCAGGTCGGCGGAACCGTCCGTCAGAATCTGTTCGGCCTGCTTCGCTTCGGTGATCAGGCCGACCGTACCCGTGGGCACGTCTGCCTTGCGTCGCACCGCTTCGGCGAGCGGCACCTGGTAGCCGGGCCCGATCGGGATGTCCGCCTGCGCGGTGTTGCCGCCGCTGGACACGTCGATCAGGTCCGCACCCGCGGCCTTGAGCGCCGTTGCCAGCACAACGCTGTCGTCGGCGGTCCAGCCGTTGTCGACCCAGTCGGAGCCGCTGATCCTCACGATCACCGGCACCTCTGGGCCGACCGCCGCACGCACCGCCGCCGTGACCTCGACGGCCGGGGCGATGCGTTCCTCGATGCTGCCCTCGTTCGTCAGCGGCGAGTAGAACTCGTGCAGCAGGTAGCCGTGGGCGGCGTGGATCTCCAGGACCTCGAAGCCGGCCTCGATCGCCCTGAGCGCGCCATCGACGAAGGCCTTCACGATCCCAGTGTGGTTGTCGAGCTTCTCCGGCGTGTTACCGCCGGGGAACGGCTCGGTGGTGGGCGCCACCGGCACCCAGTCACCGATCGCCTTGCGGCCGGCGTGAGCGAGCTGGATGCCGGGCACCGAGCCGTGCTCCTTGATGAACGCGGTGATCCGCTTCCAGGCCTCGACCTGCTCGTCGTTCCAGATGCCGACGTCCTGCGGCGAGATCCGGCCGCGCGGCTCGACGGCGGTGGCCTCGGCGATGACCAGCCCGGCGCCGCCGACGGCGCGGGAGCCCAGGTGGACGAGGTGCCACTCGGTCGGGACGCCGTCCTCCTTCGTCACCGAGTACTGGCACATCGGGCTGACCGCGATGCGGTTGGGCAGGGTGACCGAGCGCAGGGTCAGCGGGGAGAACAGCAAGCTCACGGGAAGCTCCCTTGGCACGTTTCGTAGGGCTACGAATCGTTCAAGGGAGCGTGCCTGGCGTGTTGTTCCCGGATGTGAGCCATCTCAGTCACTGAACAGCGACGCAGAGACACGGGCGGGCGTGAAGTCAGGCGGCCACAGCGTCCCGCGGTTGACGCGAGCCCCGGTCAGGACGGCCTTGTCCAGGTTGACGGCTCGCATGTCGGCGCCGCGCAGGTCCGCGTCCGTCAGGTCGGCGGCGCGGAGGTCGGCACCTTCGAGGCAGGCGACCCGCAGCGACGCCTCACGCAGGGAGGCCCCTCGCAGATCCGCGTCACGAAGATCCGTGGCGTCGAGGACGGAGCTGTCCAGGCACGTTCCGATCAATCGGGCGCCGGCGAGGTTCGACCGGCGGATCACCGCTCCCGCGAGCACCTGCTTGCCCAGGTCGGCGCCGCGCAGATCGACGTGGGACAGGTCGATCTGCGCGCCGGGCCGCCGGGTGAGGATCGCCAGAGCCGTCTCGACGTCCGACCCCTTGCCAGGGGCCGACGACGGGTCCGCGGCCGTCCAGGGAGATCGCTCGCGCAGGAAGTCCCCGAGGGTGTCGTCCACGAGCTGCCGACCCCTCGGCGAGTCCTTCGCGATCTCCTCCAGCGCGTGCAGCCCGCCGAGCCTGACCTCGGCCTGGTCACTGCCGAGGTGCTCGACGGCGCGGCGGTACCGGTCGACGACCTGGCCGTCCCTGACCTGATACCAGCCCAGCGCACCACCCGCGACGATCAGCACCCCGCCGAGGAGCAGCAGCGCCGCCGATCGTGGAGCGGTCTGCGGCACCACCAGGACGACGCCGAGTGCTACCAGGGCGAACGCGCCGAGCCTGAACATCCGCTTGCTCACGGAGAGTCATCCTCGTGACGGCACGCGCCCAGCGGTATCCGCTGTTGGAGTTCAGCTCAGATAACGGACCTGTTTGGACTTGCCTTCCAGCACTTCTTCGCGGGCCTGAGCGATCTCGGACCGGTGTGAGACCTCCGGCACGCCGACCTCCCACCAGGCTCCGGCCTCGGTCCACGACGACGGGTGCGTGCGGATCACGACGACGGCAGGGCGTTTCTCGGCGACCGCGACCTCACGGGCCTTGCGGTAAGCGCCTTCCAGATCGGCCAGTGAGTCGACCGGGAAGACCGCGCAGCCCATCGCCGAGGCGTGCGCGGCGAAGTCGGTGCGCGGGGGTTCGGAGTGGCCGGTCGTGCAGTCGGCGTAGAAGTTGTTGAAGCCCGCGCCGCCCTGGCCCGTCTGCAGGCGGTGGATCACGGCATAGCCGTCGTTGTCGCAGACGACGGCCACGAAACCGTGGCCCGCGAAAGCCGCCGAGAAGAGCTCGGAGTTCAGCATCAGGTACGAGCCGTCGCCGAGCAGCGTGGTGACGACGCCCTGGGTGTGGGCGATCGCGGCACCCCAGGCCCCTGCCAGTTCGTAACCCATGCAGGAGAAGCCGTACTCGACGTCCATTGTGGACTCGCCGGTGGCGCGCCAGCCGCCGATCAGTTCGCCGGGGAGACCACCGGACGCCGTCATGACGTAGTCGGTGGGCTCGCTGACGTCGTTCACGACGCCGACCACCTGGGCGTACGTCGGGAGAGCGGTGGACGGCGTGCGCAGCGAGGTGATGTGGGCGTCCCACTTCGCGCGTTCGGTCTGGGCGCGGCCTGCCCAGTCCGCCGGGGCCTGCCAGGAGCCCAGGACGTCGGTGAGTTCGCGCAGACCCTCGTCGGCGTCGGCGACCAGGGCGAACGAGCCGTGCTTCACGGCGTCGAAGCGGGCCGCGTTCAGGGAGAGCAGGTGGGCGTCCGGGGAGAAGACGGTCCAGGACGCGGTGGTGAAGTCCTGCAGGCGGGTGCCCACGGCGATGACCAGGTCGGCCTCGCCCGCCAGGACGTTGGCCGAGGTCGAACCGGTGATGCCCAGCGGACCGGCGTGCAGCGGGTGCTCGTGCGGGATCAGCGTCCGGCCGGCGGTGGTCTCGACGACGGGGATGTTGTGCTGTTCGGCGAAGCGCAGAGCCCGGCCCGCCGCGCCCGAGTAGCGGACGCCGCCGCCCAGGACCAGCAGCGGACGGGAGGCTTTGCGGATCGCCGACGCCGCCTCGGCCAGCGCGAGCAGGTCGGGGCGTTGGCGCAGCGGGCGGTGCACGACGGGAGCGAACAGCGCGTCGGGGAAGTCGTAGGACTCGGCCTGGACGTCCTGCGGCAGCGCCAGGGTGACCGGGCCGCAGTCGGCCGGGTCGGTCAGGACGCGCGCCACCTGCGGCAACGTGGAGAGCAGCTGTTCGGGGCGGGTGATCCGGTCGAAGTAGCGGCTGACCGCGCGGAACGCGTCGTTGACCGTGGCGGTCGGGTCGTGGAAGTGCTCGACCTGCTGGAGAACGGGATCCGGGGCGCGGCCGGTGAAGGTGTCGCCGGGCAGCAGCAGGAGAGGCAGGCGGTTGGCGTGGGCAACGCCGGCCGCGGTGACCATGTTCAGGGCGCCGGGGCCGATCGACGACGTCGCGACGCCCACCTGGCGGCGGTGGGTGGCCTTGCCGATGCCGACGGCGGCGAGGGCCATGCCCTGCTCGTTGTGGCCGCGCCACACCGGGATGCGGTCGCGGACCTCCTCCAGGGCGTTGCCCAGGCCGAGGACGTTGCCGTGGCCGAAGATCGCGAACACGCCGGGGAACAGCGGTGCCTGCGTGCCGTCGAAGAGTTCGGTGCGCTGGGCCAGCATCCAGCGGACCAGTGCCTGCGCGGTCGTGAGCTTCACTTGACCCGCCCCTCGGCAGTCGTTACGGGACAACGGGAATCGAGCTCCTGGGTCGCCCAGCTGTCCCGGATCCAGGTGTGCGCCGGGTCGTCGCAGAACGCCATCGAACGCTCGTCGCCAGGACCGGCCAGAACGTTCAGGTAGTACATGGGATATCCGGGCGCCGCGACGCACGGACCGTGGTAGCCGCGCGGGATCAGGAAGACGTCGCCGTCCCGCACCGTCACGTCCTCGTCGATCGTGCCGTCGTCGGTGTACGTGCGGTGGAAGCCGAAGCCGGTGCGGGACGGGGTGACCTGGTCCCGGTCGGCGATGCGGAAGTAGTAGATCTCCTCGTTGTTCACCTCGCACGGCTCGGACTCGTCGTGCTTGTGCGGCGGGTACGAGGACCAGTTGCCGTCCGGGGTGATCAGCTCGCACGCGTTGAGCTTGTCCGCGTGGTCCCACACGCCCGGCACGCCGAAGTTCGTGACCTGACGGGTGGCGTTGCCGGAGCCGCGCACCTCGACGGGAACGCCGTCGGCCGGGCCGTACTTCGGCGTCAGTCGGTTCTCGCAGCGCGCCATCGGTAGTGCGATCTCGCAGCCGTCCACAGAGGACAGTTTGACCGAGGCGTCGCGCGGCACGTACGCGAAGTCCGTGACGCGGGTGAAGACCGAGTCACGGCCCTGCAGCTCGTAGCGCTCGTCGTCGACCTCGACCGTCAGCGACCCGGCGAGCGGCAGCACGAACGCCTCGAACTCGCCGGTCTCGATCGTGCGCACCCAGCCGGCCTCGATCCGCAGCACGCGCAGACCGGTGTACGTCCAGCCCGCGTCCTCCGGCGTCAGGTGGATGACGTCGGTCGAGGTCGAGAGAGTCCCGTGTGGACGGTGCAGGGTCATTCCGTGATCCCCTTCGCGGTACGGAGGATTTCGGCGGCGGCGGCCACGGCGGCGGCGACATCGCCGTCCGGCGGGTAGAGCAACGCCCGGCCGACGACCAGGCCGCGCACGGTCGGGTGGCCCAGCGATCGGCCCCACGACGCGAGGTCGTCCTGGGGGTTCGCGGACGGCACACCGCCGAGCACCAGCGCGGGCAACGCGGTGGTGTCCAGCACGATCTCCGGTTCCTCCGGCGCGGGCAGCTTCAACCAGGTGTAGGCGGAGGTCGCGCCCAGTCCCGCAGCGACGGCGGAAGCACGAGAGAGCGCTGCGGAGTCCTTCTGCAGCACCAGTTTGTCGTTGTGATCACGCTTGTACGGCAGCGGTTCGACCATGGCCATCAGGCCGTGCTCGGCGAGTTCGGTGACGGCCCGCGCGCAGCCTTCCAGCGTCGGGATCGTGCCGGGGTCCGAGTCGACCAGGCGCAGCAGCATCTTGCCGCCGTCGAGCCCGAACGTCGCGATGGACGACGCGTCGTACGCGGTGAACCTGTCGTCGATCTCCCAGTCCGCGCCGGCGAGGCCACCGCGGTTCATCGAACCGATGACCACGCGGTCGTTCAGGCCGTCCAGCAGAAGGAGATCCTCGATCACGTCCGGCGTGCCGAGCACACCGTCGACCTCGGGATTCGCCAGCGCTGTCAGCAACCGGGCCAGCAACGAGCGCCGGTCGGCCATCGCCAGCGGGTCGCCGCCGACGCCGAGAGCACCGCGCGCCGGGTGGTCCGCCGCGACCAGGAACAGCGTGGACTTGCCGTTCAGCAACGAGTTGCGCCGCTTGCGCGCCTGGTAGGCCCGCCTGATCGAGCCGGGATCCTCGGCCCGCCGCCACAGCAGTTCGCGCCACTGGCCATCGGTGATCACAGCAGTTCCTCGATCTCTTTCTGGTCGGGCATCGCGTCGGCGCAGGCCAGCCGGGAGGCGACGATCGCGCCGGCCGCGTTGGCGTAGCGGGCGATCTTCACCGGGTCCCAGCCCGACAGCAGGCCGTGCACCACCGAGCCGCCGAACGCGTCACCAGCGCCGAGCCCGCAGACGACCTCGACCGGGTTCGGCTCGACCGTCCAGCGACCTTCTGGCGTGGCCACGAGAACGCCCTCGGCACCCTTCTTGACCAGCGCCAACGAGATTCCGCGCGCCAGCAGCCGGTCAGCCGCGAGATCGGGATCGGACGTGCCGACCGCGATCTCGCACTCGGTCCGGTTGCCCACGGCGACGGTCACGTGGTCGAGCATCCAGCTGATCTCGGCGCGCGCGGTCTCGACGTCCGGCCAGAACATCGGCCGGTAGTCCAGGTCCAGCACGGTGTGCCCGCTGCGAGCCCGGTTCGCCAGCATCATCCGCTGCGACGTGCGAGCAGGCTCGGCGGAAACCCCGGTGCCGGTGACCCACAGCAGCGGGACTTCGCGCGTGAGCGACCACGGCACGTCGTCCTCGCCGATGGTCAGGTCCGGCGCGATCGGCAGCCGGTAGAACAGCAGCGGCGGGTCCGCGGGCGGGTTGAGCTCGCAGAACACCACCGGTGTCAGCAGGTCCGGCGAGGTGCCGACGTACTTCGACGACACCCCGAACCCTTCCAGCGCCTCGCGAACGTAGGTGCCGAAGCCGTCCGGGCCGACCTTGGTGAGCACACCGGCACGACGGCCGAGCCGCGCGGCGGCGACCGCGACGTTGGTCGCGGTCCCGCCGAGCGACTTGGCGAAGGTGCTGACCTGGGCCAGCGGCACCCCGGACTGCTCCGGGTACAGATCCACCCCGACCCGGCCCACGGTCAGCACTTCGAGCGACGTCACGCCTCGACACCCCGCAGCTCGTGCTCCAGCGCTTCGAGTTCGGCACCGCCGGCCATCTGCCGCGTCAGCTCGTTGATGTCGATCTCGTCCTTCTCGTAGCTGCCCAACGCGCGACCGCGCTTGAGCAGCAGGAACCGGTTGGCGACCGGGTAGGCGTGGTGCGGGTTGTGGGTGATCAGCACGACGCCGAGGCCACGATCACGTGCCTGGGCCACGTACTTGAGCACCACACCGGCCTGCTTGACGCCCAACGCGGCCGTCGGCTCGTCCAGGATCAGCACCTTGGCACCGAAGTGCACCGCGCGGGCGATGGCGACGCACTGCCGTTCACCACCGGACAGCGTGCCGACCGGCTGTTCGACGTCCCGAAGGTCGATGCCCATGTCGGACAACGCCTTCTTGGTGATCTCCTTGCCCTTCTTGCGGTCCAGGAAACCGAACTTCGTCGTCGGCTCCGAGCCCAGGAAGAAGTTGCGCCACACCGACATCAGCGGCACCACCGCGAGGTCCTGGTACACGGTCGCGATGCCGTGGTCCAGCGCCTCGCGGGGCGACGAGAAGCGGATCTCCTCGCCCTCGACCTTGAACGAGCCCTGGTCGTGCTGATGGACACCGGCCAGGATCTTGATCAGGGTCGACTTGCCGGCGCCGTTGTCGCCGAGCACGCAGGTGACCTCACCCGCGTTGACCACAGTGGACACATCGCTGAGCGCGATGACGCTGCCGTAGGTCTTGCCGATGTTCTCGGTCTCGATGAGTGGCGTCATCGCCTGACCCTTTCCGCTCGGCGGCGCAGCATGTTGTTCACCAGCACGGCGGCCAGCAGCATCACGCCGAGGAACAGCTGGAACCAGTCGCTGTTCCAGCCGGCGTAGACGATGCCCTGCCGGGCCATGCCGAAGATCAGCGCGCCGATCGCCGCACCCACCGCGGAACCGAAGCCACCGGTGAGCAGGCACCCGCCGATCACCGCCGCGATGATGTACTGGAACTCCAGGCCGATGCCCTGGTTCGCCTGCACGCTCGCGTACCGCAGGATGTTGATCGAACCCACGAGCCACGCGGCGAACGCCGTCGTCATGAACAGCAGGATCTTCGACCGCATGACCGGCACGCCGACCGCGCGCGAACTCTGCGCGGCACCGCCGATCGCGAAGATCCAGTTGCCGAACTTGGTGCGCATCAACACGGTCGACGCGACGACCGTGAACAGGACCCACCAGATGATCGACACGTAGAAGCTCACGCCGGCGATCTGGAACGTCGAGGCGAACAGGAACCCGGCCGACTCGTAGCCGGCCGTCTCCCGCATGCCCGACACCTGCACGCTGCCCGTCACCAGACGCGTGATGCCGAGGTTGAGGCCCTGCAACGCCAGGAAACTGCCCAGCGTCACGATGAAGCTCGGCAGGCCCGTGCGCATCACGAGCCAGCCGTTCAGCGCGCCCACCACCAGTGCGAAGGCGAGCGACACCAGTAGCGACAGCCAGACGTTGAGTCCCAGCTGGGTGGCGAGGAGAGCCGTGACGAGCGCGGTGGACGCGGTCATGACGCCGGCGGACAGGTCGAACTCGCCACCGATCATCAGCATCGCCACCGCGACCGCCATGATGCCGAGCATGGAGGCGTCGTCCAGCCAGGTGGCCGCACCACCCACGCTCAGGAACTGCTCGGTGACCACGGAGAAGAACAGGAACACGAGCAGTGCGCCGAGCATGGCGCCGATCTCCGGGCGTTTGATCAGCTGATCCATCGCCCTGGGTTTGCTCAGCCGTTCGTCTGCAGCCGGTGGAGCTGTGGCCGTCACGGTCATCTCCCCGCCTCCTCCTTACCTCTTGCCGTTCTTGGCGTACTCCGCGACCTTGTCCACATTGGACTTGTCGACGAAGCCGGGACCGGTGAGGACGGGCTTGCCGCCACCGAGGGTGTTGGCGTTGTCCTTGAACAGCTTCAGCATCACGATCGGCAGGTAGCCCTGCTGGTACTGCTGCTGGTCGACGGCGAACAGCACCTCGCCGGCCTTGATCGAGGTGACCACGTCGGCGTTCAGGTCGAACGTCGCGACCTGCGCCTTCGAGCCCGCGCCCTTGATCGCGGAGGCCGCGTTCACGGCGACCTGCGGGTTGAGCGCCAGCACGCCGTCGACCGCGGTGTCGGACTGGAGCTTGGCCTTGATGCGGGCCTCGATGTCGGTCGGGTTGGAGATGTCGACCTGGAGGTTCTCCACCGGGCCGCCGAAGCCGGTGCGGGCACCGTCGCAGCGCTGGTTGAGGCCCGTGTTGCCGGCCTCGTGGATCACGCAGAGCAGCTTGGTCTTGCCGGCGGCCTTGAGCTTCTTGCCGGCTTCCTCACCGGCGATCGACTCCTCCTGGCCGACGTGCGCCATGGCACCGAACTCCGCGCTCTTCGCGCTGCCGGAGTTGATCGTGATGACCGGGATGCCGGCCTTCACCGCGTTCTCGATCGACGTCTTGAGCGCGTCCGGGTTCGCCATCGACACCACGATGCCGCCGACCTTCTGCGACACGGCGTTGTCGATCAGCTTGGCCTGGGCGCCGGGGTCGCCGTCGGAGTTGTAGGTGACGCCGACGCCGAGCTGCTTGCCCGCGTCCTCGGCGCCGACCTTCACGACGCTCCAGAACGCGTCACCCGCGGTGCCGTGCGTGATGACGGCGACCTTGAGATCACCCGTTGCCGGCGTGCTGTTGTTCTGCGTGGTCTGGGAGTTCGTTCCCGTGGGGCCGCTGCACGCGGCCAGTAGAGCAACACCGGCGAGGGCGACGCCCGCACGGATGACCAGACGAGACTTCATCGTCTCCAGTCCCTTCAGAGGATCTTGCTGAGGTGCGCGAGGCTGCGCCCGGTGTCCTTCAGTGGCTTGTCCACTGGACTTCCGTCCTTGAGCTGGGTGTCCTGCTCAAGCACGAACCAACCGGTGTAGCCCGCCTCTTGAACGAGCTTCACCAGCGCTTCCACGTCCACGTCGCCGTCCCCGAGCGGCACGTAGATGCCCTGTTCCACGGCATCGGTGTAACTGAGTTCGCCGCTGCGCACCTTCGCCGCGATCTCGTCACGCACGTCCTTGAGGTGCACGTGACCGATCCGGTCCGGGTAGCGGCGCGCCAGCTCGACCGGGTCCGTGCCACCGATGAGGAGGTGGCCGGTGTCCAGGCAGAGCTGGAGATCGGAGTCCGCGAGGAACCTGTCGACCTCCGCCTCCCGCTCGACGTGGGTGCCCACGTGCGGGTGCAGCACGGTTTTGAGGCCGTGCGCGGCGGCGATCTCACGGATCTTCGCGCAGGTGGCGACGAGGGTGTTCCACTCGTCGTCGGTGAGCTTCGGCGTCTCGTCGTAGCCGTCCAGCCCGGTCGCGGCGGCGAGCACGAGCACCTCGGCGCCACCGGCCTTCAGGATCGCGGCCACCCGGTCTGCTTCGTCCAGAGTGGACTGGACGTTCGTGTGCAGGGTGACCGCGAGGAAGCCACCGACCAGGGTGAGGTCGTGGCTGCTCAGGAGGGTTTTCAACGCTTCGGGGTCGGCCGGCAGGTAGTCGGGCGGGCCGAGTTCGGTGGCGGTGAGGCCCAGGGAGTGCATCTCGGCGAGGACCGTGTCGGACGGGAGCACGTTGCCCCAGCCCGGCACCTCGCACACACCCCAGGAGATCGGTGCCCCAGCGATCTTCGCCATGCCTAGTTCCCCTCGATCCTCACCGGTGCGCCGCTGCGGCGCGACTGCTCACAAGCTTCAGCCAGGCGGAGGCTGATCAAACTCTCTCGCGCCGGCGACGGGTTCGCGACCTCGCCCTTGATGACCTGCGTGAACAGGTTCATCTCGTTGACGTACGCGCGGTGGAAACGCTCCGGGAAGCCGGGGTAGGCGTCCGGTCCGGCCACGTGACCGCCAGGCTCCAGCGAGTTCAGCGGGGTGCGCGCGTCGACGCCCGCGACCAGGGAGTCCTTGCTGCCCAGCACCTCGATGCGGTGGTCGTAGCCGACCGGGTCGTGCCGTCCGCCGGCCAGCGTGGCGTGCGCGCCGCCCTCGAACTTCAGCATCACGACCGCGTTGTCCACGTCGTCGGCGTCCGCGAACGCCTGGTGCACCAGGACCGAGCCGCTCGCGTAGACCTCGACGACCGGCTGCCCGACCAGCCACGGCACGCAGTCCAGGTCGTGGATCAGCAGGTCGCGGAAGATGCCCCCGGAGGCGGGCAGGTAGGAGAAGTCCGGCGGGTTCGCGTCGTTGCCTACGGCCCTGACCAGGTAGATGTCGCCGACCTCACCCGCGCGGATGCGGCGGTTGAGCTCGTAGATGGCCGGGTCGAACCGGCGCTGGAAGCCGACGAGCACCTCGACGCCGGACTTCTCGACGTCCGCGATCAGCGCGGCCATCTCGGCGACGTCGCTCGCGATCGGCTTCTCGCACAGCGTGGGAACGCCCTTCGCGATGGCCGCGCGGAGCATCTCGGGGTGGGTGTTCGTCGGGGTGGCGAGCAGTACGCCGTCGACGTTGCCCAGGAGCGTGTCGAGGTCGTCGACCGCCTTGGTCCCGGCGAGCTCGGCCGACGCCTGCGCTGCCCTGCCGGGCACCGGGTCGAAGAGAAGCACCTCGTCGACTCGATCCAGTGCGGCGAGGTTGGTCGCATGCATGGTGCCGATCCTGCCGACACCTGCTACTCCGATCCGCATCGCAGGTTTCCCCTGTTCATCGACGTGATGTGTTAGAGCGCTCTATTGGTTGGAGCGCTCTAATGCTGTAGCTTCCGTCACACGGGTGTCAAGGGTGGGTTTCCAGTCCGTGACGTGAGGGGAGGTGGTTCCAGGTGGTCAGGCCGACGATGGAAGACGTCGCTCTGCGGGCGGGCGTGTCCCGCGCACTGGTGTCACTGGTGATGCGCGGTTCACCCAAGGTGAGCGAGCTGCGACGCACCGCTGTTCTGAAGGCCGCCGAGGAACTGGGGTACTCCCCGCACGCCATGGCGCGGTCACTGGCCTCACGCACGTCGACAGTTCTCGGCGTGATGGTGTCCGACCTGCACAACGCGTTCTTCGCGGAGGTCGTCGACGGCATCGACGAGGTCGCGCGCGAGCAGGGCTTCGACATCATCATCAACACCGGTGGCCGCTCACCCGCTCGTGAGCGCCGCGCACTGGAGTCACTGCTGTCCTTCCGCCCCGCCGGACTGATCCTGCTGTCGCCGGTCGTGCCGGCGACAGCCATCGGCAAGGCCGCCGAACAACTTCCTGTCGTCCTGGTCGCCCGGTCTTCTCGTGTGTCCACTGTGGATACCGTGAACGACGACGGCGAGCAGGGCGCGCGATTGGCCGTCGAGCACCTGGTGTCCTTGGGCCACAAGCGCATTGCGCATTTAGACGGCGGTGAGGGGACACAGGCCGGACCTCGCCGGCGCGGGTACGTCGCCGCCATGGAAGCCCACGGGCTCGTGCCTCAGGTCGTGTCGTCCGAGTACACCGATGCGGCTGGGGCGCGCGCGATCCGTTCGTTGATCGCCGATGACGCCCTGCCCACAGCCATCTTGTCCTGCAACGACTTCAACGCCGTCGGCGCGATCTCCGCGTTGGAGGACGCCGGGCTGCGCGTGCCTCAGGACGTGTCCGTCGTGGGGTACGACAACACTTCGCTGGCCGCGTTGCGCCACGTGTCGCTGACCACGATCGACCAGCCCCGTGCCGAGTTCGGCCGGTTGGCCGCTGACGCGCTTCTGCAGCGTGTTCGTGAAGAACGCACCGAACCCGTGCGCCATCTCCTCAATCCCTCGCTCGTAGTCCGCGGCACGACAGCTCCCCCTGCGACTTCGCGCCGGACGGCCGACTTCAAGGCGAAGTCGCCGGAGCGGCAAAGCCGCGACCAATAGACACGGAGGCACGCGTTGAGCACCATCCCCCACTGGATCGACGGCGCCCGCACCACGGGGGTGTCGTCTCGCAAGTCCGACGTCTTCAACCCGGCGACGGGCTCCGTTGCCACGCAGGTCGTGCTGGCCGAGCAGGCCGACGTCGACCTCGCTGTCGCTTCTTCGCTGAAGGCAGCGCAGTCCTGGTCGGAGTCGTCGTTGTCGACGCGGTCGCGCATCCTCTTCGAGTACCGCCACCTGCTGCACACGCACCGCGACGAGCTCGCCGCGATCATCACGTCCGAGCACGGCAAGGTGCTGTCCGACGCGGCCGGGGAGGTGCAGCGCGGCCTTGAGGTCGTCGAGTTCGCGTGCGGCATCCCGCAACTGCTCAAGGGCGAACACTCCGAGCAGGTCTCGCGTGGGGTCGACGCGTACTCGTTCCGGCAGCCGCTGGGTGTCGTCGCGGGCATCACGCCTTTCAACTTCCCCGTGATGGTGCCGATGTGGATGTTCCCCATCGCCATCGCGACCGGGAACACGTTCATCCTCAAGCCTTCCGAGCGCGACCCGTCGGCTTCTTTGAGGCTGGCCGAGCTGTTCAAGGAGGCTGGGCTACCCGACGGCGTGCTGAACGTCCTGCAGGGCGACGCCTTCGCGGTCAACGCGCTGCTCGACCACCCGGACGTCGCCGCCGCGTCGTTCGTCGGCTCGACCCCGATCGCGCGGCACGTCTACTCCCGCGGCACCGCGGCCGGCAAGCGCGTGCAGGCCCTGGGCGGCGCCAAGAACCACATGGTCGTGCTGCCCGACGCCGACCTCGACGTGGCCGCCGACGCCGCTGTTTCCGCCGGTTACGGCTCTGCCGGCGAGCGTTGCATGGCGATCTCGGTGGTCGTGGCGGTGGGCGAGACGGGCGACGAGCTGGTGTCGAAGATCGCCTCGCGGACCCGTGACCTGCACCCGTCGGTGCTGCCGGGCACCGATCCCGCCGCTCAGATGGGGCCGCTGGTCACCGGCGTCCACCGGGACCGCGTCCGGTCCTATGTGGACGCGGGCGAGGCGGCCGGCGCGTCGCTGGTCGTGGACGGCCGCGGCTATGCGCCTGAGGGACATTCGGATGGTTTCTGGCTCGCGCCGACGTTGTTCGACCACGTCACCCGTGACATGACCATCTACACCGACGAGATCTTCGGCCCGGTGCTCACGGTCGTGCGCACCGACACGTTCGAGGACGCCCTGGAACTGGTGAACGCCAACCAGTACGGAAACGGCACCGCCATCTACACCGGTGACGGCCTCGCCGCCCGCGAGTACCAGCGGCGCGTGCACGTCGGCATGGTCGGCATCAACGTGCCGATCCCCGTGCCGATGGCCTACTACTCGTTCGGTGGCTGGAAGGACTCGCTGTTCGGCGACACGCACGTGCACGGCGCTGAGGGCGTGAAGTTCTACACGCGCGCCAAGGCGGTCACGGCTCGGTGGCCGCAGCAGCACGGTGTGAACCTCGGCTTCCCCACTCACGGCTGAAAGACCTCGGCCGAAATCGGGGAGATCTCCTCCCGTCGCGCCACCTACCCGGTGAACCGCAACGGAAAGGGGTCTCCCCATGATCAACCGACGACAGGCCATCGGTGCGGCGGCCACGCTCGCCGTGGCCACCGCCGCCACCCAGCTCGCCACACCGGGTACCGCTCTCGCGGCGCAGGCGGGCTGGACCGCCTGCGCCAAGTGCCAGTCGCTGTGGTGGCCGAACACGCCGTACGTGATCCCGTGTCCGGCCGGTGGCCACCACACGAAGGACGGCAGCTTCGTCTACCGGGTGAAGGTGCAGTCCGACGGCGGCTCCGGACAGAACGACTGGCGGTCGTGCGCGACCTGCCAGTGCCTGTGGTGGTCCGGCGCCACGGCGGGGCGCTGCGCCGGCGACCTCAACGGACACCGGATCTCCAGCTACGCCATCGGCAAGTCCTGGTACTACCTGGTGGACTTCGAGCCGCAGTTCCCGAGCGAGCGGCACCAGCGCGGCTGGCGTTCGTGCGCGAACTGCAGCGTGCTCTTCTTCACCCCCACCGGCGGCCCCAACGGCCGGTGCGCGGCCGGCGGCCGGCACGACACGGCCCAGTCGTGGTCCTACCTGCTGAGGTACTGAGGAAACGAAGCGGCCGCGGGCACCACGCCCGCGGCCTCTTCCGTTCGACCGTCAGGGTCTGCGCACGTAGGCCACCCCGAAGTCCGAGTCCGCCGGAAGTCCCGCCTGGTCGAAGCAGTGCACGTTCAGCCAGACGTTGCGAGCGGGCGCGCTGTACGAGTTCAACCCGACCGCCGTGCACGTCCGCGCCGACCCGAGCGTCGTCACCTGCACGGCGTCCGCCGGCCAGACGACAGGATTGCCGAGCGTCCGGTACTTCACCTGGTACCGCCCTGCCGAGGTGCGGACGATCTCGGGCACCTCGCCGAACGAGCGGACGACCTGCCCGGCACCGGTGGCCGTCAGGTACGCGGCGGGCGCGGAGGTGTCCTGGTGCAGGCCGGTGCCCTGGACGTGGCCGAGCCGCCAGCGGGTGTCGCGGTCGCAGATCACCCGGAACCGGACCTGCTCACCGGTCGCGACACCACCGTCGTGACCGCATCGCGCCGGGCCGTCGCCGAGCGGGGTCACCTTCGCGAAACCCGCCTCCGCTCCCGGAACCGTCACCTCGTACGTGCCGGTGCCGGTCCTCGTCGCCTGGTCCGACGTCACCGAACCCGACTTCGGCACGCCGAGGAACAGGTGGAACGGCACGTCCTTCGGCAGCGCGGTGACGCCGTAGCAGTTGACGCCGACCAGGCCGTCGATCCCGTCGACGCGGTGGTCGCGCACGACGCAGCCGTCGGCGTTGGGCGAGTACGCGGTGACGTGCGGAACCGCCTGGGAGGAGCCAATTCCCGGCATCCGCACCAGGTAGCGGCCGATGCCCTCCCTGGTCACGGTGACCTTGCGCGACCACCACGAGTCGTTGTCGCCGAGCCTGCCCGCCCACGTGGACCACTGCCAGTACGGATGCATCTGCGTCGGCACGCCGACTGGCGTGGACGGCCACTGCACCTGCACGTAGCCCCATTGGTCGCCGGGGCCGTGCACGCCGGGATCCTTGGGCCGCAACGGTCCCACCTGTTCGCCGGGAGCGAGCGGAGGACGCAGCACCGCCACGCCGAACGGCAGATCGGCGACCGTCCCGGCATCGTTCACGCACTGCACGGTCACCCACACGTCGTTGATCGGCGCGGGAAAGGACGACCAGTTCATGGCGTGGCAGTAGCCGGTCTCGGTGGCGCCGGCCTGCACCGTGCCACCCTGCATCCCGACGCCCTTCATCAGCACGACGTACTGGCCGGGACCCCAGCGCTGCAACGTCATCGCGCCGCCCGTGCTGTTGTACGACCTGGCCGGGTCGATGCGCAGATCCGTGGAGGTGCCGGCGGTCTGGGCGTACGCGCCGACCGAGCCGGCCAGCGGCCCGTTCTCCGCGTACGTCAGGGCGAACCGGCTCTCCCCCGTGCAGTGCACGCCGATCGTCACGCCGGTCGCGGTGGCCCTGACGCCGCCCGGCTGACAGCGGACGTGCTCAGGGGAGTACGGGGTGATCTGCGCGTAGCCGTTGCCCCGCAACGGTCCTGCGACGTCGGCCTCGTAGCGGCCCGGCCCCAGCACGCGGACCTGGTCGCCGGGCCGGACGACGGACCGGCCGTCCGGTTCGGCGAGCAGGACCGTGAAGCGCAGGTCCTGTGCGGCAGCGCGTTCGTGGCACGCCACCAGCACCACCTGGTCCGCGCCCTCGGAACGGTTGTCCCGGACGACGCAGCCGACCGGGTTCGGCAGCTGGTAGTACGCGACCGTGACGTGCGCGAGCGCGGACGGCGAGGCCGCTCCGGGCATGCGCACCCGGTACACGCCTGTGCTCTCGCGGACCACGGTGACGGAGCTCGTCGTGCCCCACTGCCACGCGGGCTGGACGGCGGTCTCCTGACCGATCGGCGCGGTGTTCTGGTCGATCCGCGCGAACGCCCACTTGGCGGGCGGAGGCGGAGGTGGCGGAGGAGGAGGAGGAGGAGGAGGCGGCGAGGCCGCGGAAGTCGTGGTGGAACCGGGGTTCGGCTCCGCCTCGGTCGTGCGCGTGGACGTCGGCGTCTTCGCCACCGCGGTGGTGACGGCGACGAGTGGCGCGCCCGGCGGAGCGGTCGTGGCAGGCGCGGCCGGCCCGCTCGTCCTCGAAGTCAGGACGGCTGGACCGGTGGTGGAAGTCGTTGTGCGGGAGGAGGTTCCGGTCGGCGCGGGCAGGGCGATCTCGTCACGCGGGGTGTCGTCGCTCGCCGCGAGCAGCGCGATCACCGCCGCCGCCACCAGTCCGACGCCGCCGGCCACCACCCTGGCCACGACGGGGTTCTCCTGCGCCAGCCGCACGACCGTGTCCACGCCGGGCACGGCCGCGACGCGAGTCGTGATGGTGCCGAGCACGCTCGTCCGTCCCACCGCGAAATCGCTGCCACGGCTGAAGAAGGCGACGAGCGTGCGCTTGTTCTCCTCGTCGTCGACCAGTCCCACCAGGCCGGGACCGAGCGCCCAGCGGCTGAAGTCACGAGCTTCCTTCAGATGCGTCTCGCAGGCCGTGCACCCCGTCGCGTGCTTGATCACGGCGGCGGACGTCTTCGGGTCGAACGTGCCGGTGGCCAGCGCGTCCAGTGCGGTGCAGTGCCTGCGGCCTACGCGGGTCAGCACGTAGGAGGCGATGGCTTCGTAGGTGGCCTCGCGAGCACGTTTCAACTGCCGGTCGGCCTGGCTCCTCGGGATGTCCAGCGCGGTGGCCAGCTCACCACCGACCACCAGGTGGTCCCGTTGCAACGTGAGCCGCACGTGCGCGGTCATCACGTCGCGCAGCGCGGGTTTCAGGCCGTCGAGCGCCGCCGTCAGCACGGTCAGCAGCTCGGTGCGGCCCATCAGCTCGGCGATGTCCACGTCGTGCGCGAGGTCCGGCACGTCGCGGTCGTCGCGCCGGTCGAACTCCTCGTAGCGGTCCTTGAGCAGATTCCACGCGATACCGGTCAGCCACGCGTCGAGCACTTTCGGCTCGTGCCCCTGGCGAATCCCTTCCAGCGCACGGACGAGGACCTCGCTCACGAGGTCGTCGACGTCGTGGTGGTGCTGGCCGCGCAGGCGGTGGCGGAAGTACGGGCGCAGTTTGGCCTGGCACCGCACGAACAGCTCATGCCGGGCAGCGCCCTCGTCTGCCCGGAGCCGGTTGACCAGATCCTCGTCGGCCATCATCGACACCATCTCTCCCTGTGGTGGCGGCATTACGCGCCCTGGGCCGGGTGGCCCAGGGCGCAGAGCTCTGATCAGGCCGGATAGATCGCGAAATCATCCATTTGGACCCATGAGTCCGTGCCGGGAGCCCAGTAGCCGAGGAAGACCGTCACCGTGCCGTTCTCGCCGGTGCTGAAGTCGATGGTGTGTTCCTGGTAGCCGTTCACGACGCCGTACGGCCGCTCGACCAGACCGTTGAACGCGCCGCGCACACCGAGGTAGCCCGCGCCGAACACCGGGCTGGTGCGCAGGAAGACCCGCATCCGGTACCAGGTGTACGGCTTCAGCGAGACGTTCTGGGTGAGCGCGTTCCAGTTGCGGGAACCGGTGCGGATGAACGCGTTGTTGCCGCCGGAGTTGGCGTAGCCGAGGCGGATGTCGACGCCCTTGCCGTCAGGGCCCTCGACGTTCCACGGTGCGGAGACGCCGCGGTTCGGCTGCCGTTCGAAGCCGCCGTCCTTCACCAGGTTGCGGTAGACGCGCATGGTGACGGTGAAGCCGCCGGTGTTGTCGGACAGGTTCTCGTCGTTGATGCCGAGGTCGATGCGGTCGTGGCCGCCGGCGTAGTACCCGGCCGGGTCCGTGCAGCCCGTGTTGGCGGCCAGGAACTTGACGCCGTTGGAGGCGAATCGCCCGTAGAGGGAGTACGCGCGGCCGCCCTGGTGCGGCCAGCTGCCGAACCAGGTGATCGTGTTCGAGCCGGCCGGGCCGTGGCTGCCGGACCAGCCACCGGTGTTGATCGTGCCAGTGGCGCTGAGGTGGACGACGTCACCCGGTTCGAGCGCGATGGGCGCGGCCGTCAGGTACGTCGAGCCGTGCACCCACTTGGTCGCGGTGTACGTGGCGGGCTGCCCGTTCTGGCACCTCGACCACGGCGTCATGGGTGCGGGAGCGGCACTGGCCGCGGGTGCGCTCTGCACACCCGCGGCCAGGCCGATCATGGTCAGGACCAGCAGGAGGAGATTCCTCATCGTGCACTTCCTTCCCGAAGGCGGTGGGCCTTGCGAGAGGTACGTGCGCGGATCGAGGCGGATCTCCCCGAAAACTTCGATGATCTTTTAGGCGTCGACCTTCTCGCGTTCCGGTTCCGCCGCGGCAGGCGGCTTCGGCAGGAACCGCTTGAGCAGCGGGAAGAACAGGATCACCACGATGATCACGTAGACGATGACCGCCATCGGGCTGTTGACCAGGCCGGTCAGCGAGCCGTCGGAGAGTTGCAGCGAGCGGCGCATCTGCTGTTCCGCGGCCGGGCCGAGGATCACGCCGATGATCGCGGGCAACACCGGCAGCCCATAGCGGCGCATGCCGAAGCCCAGCAGGCCGATCACGAACATCAGCAGCAGGTCGAAGATGTCCGCGTTGACCGCGTAGGCGCCGACCGAGGCGAAGAACAGGATGCCCGCGTAGAGGTACGGCCGGGGAATGCGCAGCAGCTTCGCCCACAGCGGCGCCAGCGGCAGGTTCAGCACCAGCAGCAGGGTCAGGCCGATGAACAACGACGCGATCAGCGCCCACACCAGCCCTGACTCGCGCTGGAACAGCAGCGGGCCTGGCTGGATGCCGTACTGCTGGAACGCCGCGAGCATGACCGCCGCGACCGCCGTGGTCGGCAGACCCAGCGTCAGCATCGTGACGAGAGTGCCCGCGGCGGAAGCCGAAGCCGTGGACTCCGGGCCCGCCACGCCTTCGATGGCGCCCTTGCCGAACTCGTCCTTGTGCTTGGAGAGCCGCTTCTCCGTCACGTACGACAGGAACGTCGGGATCTCCGCGCCGCCGGCCGGGATCGCGCCGAACGGGAACCCGATCACCGGGCCGCGCAGCCACGGCTTCCAGGTGCGCTTCAGGTCCGCCTTCGACAGCCACGGACGGCCGACCGGAATCGGTTCGAACGGCTTGCGGCGCAGGTGGGCGGCGACCCACAGGGCCTCGCCGACCGCGAACAACGCCACCGCGACCACGACGATGTCGATGCCGTCGGCGAGGTGCAGCGAGCCGAACGTCAGGCGCTGCTGGCCGGTCATCTCGTCGAGGCCGACCAGGCCGAGCGTCAGGCCGATGAGCAACGACGCGAACCCGCGGATCCGGGAGGCACCGAGCACCGAGGTGACGGCGATGAACGCCAGCACCATGACCGCGAACAGGTCGGGCGCGCCGATGTCTACGGCGTGCTTGGCCACGAACGGCGCCAGCAGGACGATCAGGATCGTGCCGATGATGCCGCCGGTGAAGTGGCCGATGGCGGCGGCGGCAAGCGCTTGCGCACCACGTCCCTTGCGGGCCATCGGATTGCCTTCGAACGCCGCCACGACCGCGGCGCTCTCCCCTGGCGTGTTGAGCAGGATCGACGTGGTCGAACCGCCGAACATGCCGCCGTAGTAGATGCCCGCGAACATGATGAACGCGCCGGTCGGCTCCATGCCGTAGGTGACGGGCAGCAGCAGGGCCACCGCCATGGCCGGGCCGATGCCCGGCAGGACGCCGATCGCGGTGCCCAGGAGCACGCCGACCGCGGCGAGCAGCAGATGTGTCGGCGTCAGCGCGGTCGCGAAGCCGTCGAGCAGTTGTTCCACCTAGAACACCTCCATCAACGGGCCACCGGGGAGCGGGACACCGAGCAGGTTGTTGAACACGACGAAGGTGAAGATCGACAGACCGGCCGCGATCAACGGGTCGCGCACCAGGTTGCGGCTGCCGAGCGCGTAGGCCGCGCCCCAGAACAGGATCGCGCCGGAGATCGGGAACCCGACCACGCCGATCAGCGCGGCGTTCGCGAGGAAGGCACCGCACAGCAGGAGAACCGTGCGCCAGTCGGCGGGTGCGGACAGGTCGACGTCCTCGCCGGCCTCCGCCTCGCCCTTGCCGCCGCGCAGCACGTCGCGCGCCAGCAGCGCGGCGACGATCAGCAGCAGCGAGCCGACCAGGATCGGCACCGCCTTCGGGCCGACGGGGCCGCGCTGGGCGAAGTCCGTGGGGATGCTCATCGCGTCGGTGAGCACCAGCACGCCGAGCACGACCAGCAGGGCGCAGATGCCCAGCTCGGAGTGTTCGCGGAGCCAGTTCTTCCGCTCCGGCAGCGTCTCGGTCGTCATGCCAGCCCCAAGTCCTTGAGCACCGTTGCCACCCGCTTGTTCTCGTTCTCCAGGAAGGTCCTGAACTCGTCTCCCGGCGCGAAGGCGTCCGTCCAGCCGTTGCGCTGCAACGCTTCCTTCCACTGCGGCGTCTTCTGGAGGTTCTGGAACACCTCGACCAGCTTCGCCTTGTCGGTCGCCGAGATGCCCGGCGGCGCGACGATGCCGCGCCAGTTCGTGAACTCGACGTCCACACCGGACTGCTGCAACGTCGGCGCGTCGATGCCCTGGATGCGGTCCTTGCTCGTCACCGCGAGCACCCGCAACGTGCCGGCCTGGATCTGGTCGCGGTACTCGCCGACGCCGGAGACGCCGAACGCGACCTTGCCGCCCAGAACGCTGGCCAGCAGCTCGCCACCGCCGTCGAACGGGATGTAGTTGACGGTCTTGGGCTGCAGCCCGACGGCCTTCGCGATCAGCATCGGCGCCAGGTGGTCGGGGCCGCCGGGAGCCGAGCCGCCGCCGACCGTCACCGTGCCGGGATTGGCCTTCCACGCGTCGACGAGTTGTTGCATCGACGTGTACGGCGAGTCCTTCGCGACCACGACGATGTCCGGTTCCTCGATCAGCTTCGCGATCGGGGTGGTGTCGAGCAGCGAGTTCGGCGACTTGTTCGTGTACACCGCGCCCACGACGCCCAGGCCCATCGACATGATCAGCTTGCCGTTGCCGCGCTCACCGACCGTGCGCCCGAGCCCGACCGTGCCGCCGGCGCCGGGGAGGTTGAACACCTCGGCGTTGCGCAGCAGGTCAGCGTCCTCCATGGCCTTCGCCGCCGTACGGGCCGTGATGTCGTAACCGCCGCCCGGCGCGTTCGGCACCAGCACCCGCAGCGCCCGCACCTGGCTCGTCTCGCCGCTGTCCGCACCCGGCGTCAGCAGCGGCGGCACGAGCAGGACGGCGAGCAACGCCGTCGCCACCGCCACCCACACCTTCACCGACACTGTGATCCCCGCCTCTCATCCGCGTGGTTGGACATGTTGCTCTCGTGTAAACCTTGATGTCGCTCTTGCGCTTCTAAGGTTTCTTTCGGTCTTTCTGGTCACGGGAGGTTTCATGCGCCGGCGCCGTTCCCTGGCCAGTCAACTTCTCGCATGGCAACTCGTAGTCGTCACGTTGCTACTGTGCGCGGTGGGCGCGCTGACTGTCGTCCAGACGGGCAGCAACTTTCGCTCCAACGAGGAACGCCGGATGCTGTCGGTCGCCGAGACCGTCGCCGCGAACTCGCTGGTCCAGGAGGAGATGGGCAACTGGCGCCTGCTGTCCGCGCCCGCCGAGACGGCCCGCAGCCTGTCCGGCGCCTCCTACGTGCTGATCCTCAACGAGAACCGGCTCGTGATCGCCTCTCCGGACCCGTCCCAGATCGGGTCCACTCTGGACACCCGCACCACCGCGCTGGAGGGCCGGTCCTGGACGGGCACCGTCGGCGACTCGATCGAGGCGCACGTGCCGGTGTTCGACCCGACCAGCCGCCGGGTCAACGGCATGGTGATCGCGGGCGCCGAGGACCCGGGGATCTTCGCCGGCGCGCTGGCGCAGCCCGTCGACGTGCTGCGCTACCTGGCGATCGCGTTGCTCATCGGCGTCACCGGCTCGTTGCTGCTGGCCCGCAGGGTGAAGAACCAGACGCTCGGGCTGGAGCCGCACGAGATCACCGCGCTGGTCGAGAACCGCGAGGCGTTGCTGCACGGCATCCGCGAGGGCGTCGTCGGTCTCGACGGGCAGAACCGGATCACGCTGGTCAACGACCACGCGAGCGACCTGCTGGCGTTGCCGGAGGACGCCGTCGGCCGCTCGGTCGAGGAGCTGGAGCTCAACGACCGGCTGCGCGACGTGCTGACCGGCCGTGCGACCGGCGTCGACCAGCTGGTGCTGCGGCAGGGCGTGGTGCTGACGCTGAACCGCATGCCGATCGAGGGCGGCGAGGGCGCGGTCGTGACGTTGCGAGACCGCACGGAACTCCTTGCGCTGCAACACGAACTCGACGCCTCCCAGCACGCGACGGACACGCTGCGGGCGCAGGCGCACGAGTTCGCGAACCGGCTGCACACCATCGCCGGGCTGATCGCGCTCAAGGAGTACGACGAGGTCACCAACTACATTCACCAGATCAGCTCGGCGCAGGACCAGTGGCGGGCCGAGGTCGGCGAGTCGATCGGCGACCCCGCCGTGGCGGCGCTGCTGATCGCCAAGGCGTCGCTCGCGGCCGAACGCGGCACGGCGCTGCGGATGGGACCGGACAGCGTGCTGGGCAGGGTCGACGAGGCGTTGTCGGCGGATCTGGTGATGGTGCTGGGAAATCTCGTCGACAACGCGTTGGACGCGCTGAGTTCGCTGAACACGAACGGCGCGGGGAAGTGGATCGAGGTGGGTGTGATGCAGTTGGACGACGAGGTCCAGGTCGTGGTGCGCGACTCCGGTCCCGGTGTGGCGCCGGAACTCGCGGAAGAGGTGTTCCGGCACGGGTTCACGACCAAGGCGGCATCGCACGGCGAACGTGGCATCGGGCTCGCGCTGATCAGGCGGGCGTGCCTGCGGCGCGGCGGTTCGGTGAGCGTGTCCGGTTCGGTGTTCACGGCAAGGCTGCCCTGGTGATCCGGGTGCTGGTCGTCGACGACGACTTCATGGTGGCCAAGGTGCACAGCGGCTATGTCGCGCGCACCGACGGGTTCGAGGTCGCCGGGGTCGCGCACACCGGCGGGGACGCGTTGCGGCTGGCCGCCTCGCTGAAGCCGGACCTCGTGCTGCTCGACATCTACCTGCCCGACCAGAGCGGGCTGGAGGTGCTGAAGTCGTTGCGCGCCAACGAGGACGTGGACGTCATCGTGATCACGGCGGCGACCGACGTCGAGACCGTGCGCAGTGCGATGCGCGGTGGCGTGCTGCACTACCTGATCAAGCCGTTCGACTACTCGGCCCTGCGCGACCAGCTCGCGCACTTCGCGTCGTTGCGGGACAAGCTGCACCGGCTCGACTCGGCCGGGCAGGCGGACGTGGACCAGGTCTTCGGTGCCCGTCCCACCTCGAAACCGTTGCTGCCCAAGGGTTTGACGCCAGAGACCGCGCGGCTCGTGGACAACGCGCTGCGGTCGCGTCCGGATGGGCTGTCAGCGTCGGAATGTGCTTCCTCCACGGGCGTCGCGAGGGTCAGCGCGCGCCGGTACCTGGAGCACTTCGTGTCGACAGGACGGGCCGAGGTCCGGCTGCGTTATGGCGGAACCGGCCGGCCAGAACGGATCTACGCGCTAGTCCCAGGAGCCTGAACGGCCCCGGCCGCGCTTGGTGTCCGCACGGCGCTTCTTCGAGGCGATGCGGCGTTCCTGCGAACCCCTGGTGGGCTTCGTCGGCCTGCGCACCGGCGGTGGCGGAGCGGCGGCACTGCGCAGGATCGCGGCGAGGCGTTCGCGCGCGGCGGCGCGGTTCTGCAGCTGCGCGCGGTGCTCGGACGCGGCGATCGTGAGCACGCCGTCGATCAGCCGGGTTTCCAGGCGGTCGAGCATCCGGCGCTTGAGGTGATCGGGGATCGACGGCGAGGCAGCCAGGTCGAACGAGAGCTCCACACGGCTGTCCGCCGTGTTCACTCCCTGCCCGCCCGGCCCACCTGACCTGGAAAAACGTTCGCGCAGCTCGGACGCCGGCACCACCAGCGTCCTCGTCACGGTCACGTCGTTCATGCCTCAAGGTTAGAAGGTGAGGCCCGGCAATGTCGCGATCTTTATCAGCTCCTCGCGGTCGAGCACGATGTTCGGCCGCTGCGGGCTCCCGGCAATCCCGGGGTCGCCCCAGGTGCCGTCGTCGAAAGCGCCCATGTTGTCGCTGTGAACGCTGACGACGGTGCCGTCGGGGTAGATGGCGCTGACGGTCATCCGCAGCCGCTCAGGATCGCCGGGATTCTTGGCGGGGATCGGGAACTGGGTGGTACGGAGCTTGATGCCGTTGCGTTCCTCGTGCCAGCAGTACCTGTCCTCCTCGCACGTGCCGAGGCCGCCGGCGGGAGCGGGCCCGATCGTGATCGCGACACCGCCGACGCCCTGTGCGTCTCGCAGCCTGGCCACCGCCCGCCGCAGGTTGTCGGGCGTGTTGGTGTTGGTGCGAGTGAAGAACACGAACGCCTTGGCGTTGATCTCGGGGACGTCCTCGGCGGTGATGCCGGCCGGCAGCTGGTAGTTCTTCCGAAGCAACTCGGTGAGCTGGGCGTTGCGGTCGGCCGCTGGATTCACCCCGGAGTCCGCGGAGGACATCCCCGCAGTGCCGGTCGGCCGTGGCAACGCCAGATAGCCGGCCGTGCCCACACCCGCCAGCACCACGAAGGCCACCGCCGTCGCGATGGCGGTCCGCCTGCGGGCCAGCTTGGTCTTGCCCCTGCGGATGACCTCGGAGCGGTGGATCCGCAGCTTCGGCTCGTCCTCCAGCAGGTCGCGCAACGACGCGAGCCCTTTGGCCGCCTGGCTCTTCACCGTGCCCTCCGTCCTGCCGAGGATGCGGGCGGTCTCGGTGACGCTGAGGTCCTCCCAGTACCGCAGCACGACGACAGCACGTTGCCCTGGCGGCAACGCGTCGAGTGCCAGCCGCAGGTCGAAGTCCGCCGAGTCGTCGGTCACCGGGTGTTCGGGCACGGCGTCAACGGACCGTTCACGCTGGAAGAACCCGCGGCGGCCCTCATCGATGGCCGTGCGCACCAGCACTTTGCGGGCGTAGGCGTCGGCGCTGTCCTTGCGCACGCGCGACCAGGCCACGTACATCTTGATCAGCGCGGTCTGGACGATGTCCTCGGCGCGGTGCCAGTCGCCGCACAGCAGGTATGCCGTGCGGCGCATGACGAGCGCACGTGCGTCGACGAATTCCCCGAACTCGCGGTCGCGGTCCAAGTGCCCCTCCTCGGTCGCCGCTTAGTACGCGACGACCGCCTCGGGAGGTTGCCTCAGAATCGCGGGTGGTCGCCGACGAGCGCGGCGCCGCCCTCGGCGGACTTGGTGATCTCGCCGAGCACCCACGCCGGGACGTGGCGGGCGGTGAGCACGGCCAGCGCGCGGTCGACGTCCTCGGGCGCGACGACAGCGACCATGCCGACGCCCATGTTGAACGCCTTCTCCATCTCCTCGCGCTCGACGCGGCCGCGCTGGGCGATGAGCTGGAAGACGGGCGCGGGCGTCCAGGTGCCGCGGTCCAGCGTCGCGTGCAGGCCCTCCGGCAGCACGCGGGCCAGGTTCGCGGCCAGGCCACCACCGGTGACGTGGGAGAACCCGCGGACCTCGGTCTCGGCGATCAGCGCGAGGCAGTCCTTGGCGTAGATCTTGGTCGGCTCCAGCATCTCCTCGCCGAGGGTGCGGCCGAACTCCTCGACGTGGCCCTCGAGCGGCATGCGCGCGATCTCCAGCAGCACGTGCCGGGCGAGCGAGTAGCCGTTGGAGTGCAGGCCGGACGAGCCCATCGCGATCACGACGTCGCCGTCGCGGACCCGGTCGGGACCGAGCAGCTTCGAGTGCTCGACCACGCCGACGCCGGTGCCGGAGATGTCGTAGTCGTCGTCGCCCATCAGGCCGGGGTGCTCCGCGGTCTCGCCGCCGAGCAGCGCGCAACCGGCCTGGACACAGCCTTCGGCGATGCCCTTGACCAGCGACGCGATCCGGTCCGGAACAACCTTGCCGACCGCGATGTAGTCCTGCACGAACAACGGCTCGGCGCCGCACACGACCAGGTCGTCCACGATCATGGCGACGAGGTCGACGCCGATGGTGTCGTGCTTGTCGAGCGCCTGCGCGATCGCGATCTTGGTGCCGACACCGTCCGTGGAGGACGCGAGAATCGGCTCCTTCCAGCGGTCGAGCTTGAGCTGGAACAGGCCGGCGAAGCCACCGATGCCACCGAGCACCTCGGGCCGATGCGCCTTGGCCGCCCACGGCTTGAGCTTCTCCACCGCCTCGTCACCTGCGGCGATACTGACTCCGGCGGCGGCGTAGGTGGCCTTGGCGCTGTCGGTCACGTCAACTTCTTCCACTTGGATCTGGGTGCTCAGGGACGACGCAGGGCGTCTTCGGCACCATAGCCGCTCGCCAGGACGGGAGCGGCCGAGCCCGACACGCCCTTGAGGCCCTCGAGCAGGTGCTTGCCGATGAGCGCGTCCTGCGGCAGTTCGATCGGGTACTCGCCGTCGAAGCACGCCGAGCACAGCCGCGACTTGGGCTGCTCGGTCGCCGCGACGAGCTGCTCCAGCGACACGTACCCGAGCGAGTCCGCGCCGACCGAGCGGCGGATGCCGTCGTCGTCGAGGCCGTTCGCGATGAGCTCCGCGCGTGAGGCGAAGTCGATGCCGTAGAAGCACGGCCACTTGACGGGCGGGGACGCGATCCGCACGTGCACTTCGAGCGCACCGGCCTCGCGCAGCATGCGGACGAGTGCGCGCTGGGTGTTGCCGCGCACGATCGAGTCGTCCACGACGACCAGCCGCTTGCCGCGGATGACGTCGCGCAACGGGTTCAGCTTCAACCGGATGCCGAGCTGGCGGATGGTCTGCGACGGCTGGATGAACGTCCGGCCGACGTAGGCGTTCTTGACCAGGCCGGACCCGTACGGGATGCCGCTGGCCTGCGCGTAGCCGATGGCGGCCGGCGTGCCGGACTCCGGCACCGGGATCACCAGGTCGGCCTCGACCGGGTGCTCCTTGGCGAGGCGGCGGCCGATCTCGACGCGCGTCGCGTGGACGCCGCGCCCGGAGATCGTCGTGTCCGGCCGCGCCAGGTAGACGTACTCGAAGACGCAGCCCTTGGGCTCGGGCGTCGCGAACCGGGTCGACCGCAGGCCGTCACCGTCGATCGCGATCAGCTCACCGGGCTCGACCTCGCGCACGAAGCTCGCGCCGACGATGTCGAGCGCCGCGGTCTCGCTCGCCACGACCCAGCCGCGTTCCAACCGGCCGAGCACCAGCGGGCGGACGCCGTGCGGGTCGCGCGCCGCGTAGAGGGTGGACTCGTCGGAGAACGTCAGGCAGTACGCGCCCTTGACCGTCGGCAGCAGCTCCAGCGCGGCCTGCTCGATGCCCTTGTCGGCCGCCGCGTGGGCGAGCAGGCCGCAGAGGATGTCCGAGTCGGTGGTGGCGCCGTTGCGCTCGACGATGCCGAGGCTCTTGGCCTTCTCCAGCAGCTCGGCGGTGTTCACCAGGTTGCCGTTGTGACC
The DNA here is from genome assembly GCF_900115955.1 of Lentzea waywayandensis. Taxonomy (GTDB): domain Bacteria; phylum Actinomycetota; class Actinomycetes; order Mycobacteriales; family Pseudonocardiaceae; genus Lentzea; species Lentzea waywayandensis. Next base: position 820,988 of record NZ_FOYL01000004.1, on the reverse strand, counting down.
GAGGCTCAGACCCGAGCCGGCGGCGGTGGTGCGGAACGTGGGCTGCGCGTTCTCCCAGGTCGTGGACCCGGTGGTGGAGTAACGGCAGTGCCCGACGGCCACGTGGCCCTTCAGGCTCTGCAGGACCTGCTCGTCGAACACCTGGCTGACGAGTCCGAGGTCCTTGAAGACGACGACCTGCGCCCCGTCTCCGACCGAGATGCCCGCCGCCTCCTGGCCGCGGTGCTGCAGGGCGTAGAGCCCGTAGTAGGTCATCTTCGAGACGTCTTCACCGGGAGCCCAGACGCCGAAGACGCCACACTCCTCACGGGGTTCCTGTTCGGACTGGGAATGGTCGTCGACCACCGAATTGGCTCCCTCACGATGGGGCTGGCTGCAACCCGAGTGTAAGTGGAGCAGGGGGCCAACTACCCCCTCCAGACCCCTGGTGAGGTGATGAAACTCATGCGATCCGGCACTTCGAGAGCTGCAGCGGGATCCCGTTGAGGTACTCGAAGCCCTCGGACTGTTCCTGGCCGACACAGATGATCTCGTCGCCCACCGCCACCTCGTCGCGCACCTTCGACTCGTCCTCGAAGTCGTCCGGCTCCGCGAAGGCGCCCTTGAAGGAGGTCTTGCCGGGTGCGCCGGCGGGCAGAGCGCCCGCGAGGTCGAGGTAGATGCGGGTCGCGCAGATGACGTCGCTGTAGCCGGCGTAGCAGTTGTTGATGCTGGTGACCTTGAAGCGGATCTCGCCTTCCCAGCGGCCGAGCCCGCAGCCGGCCAGGACGAGGCAGGCCGCGAGCGCCGCGATGATCTTGCGCATCAAGCCTTCTCGCACTGGCTGAGCTTCGTCTCGCCCGACTCGTGCCGTGCGACGCAGACCACGCCGTCGTCCACCCCGACCGTGCCGGCGATGTCTGTCTCCAGGACCGACATGCCCTTGATGTCCTTCTCCTCCGCGTCCTCCGGCAGTGAGCCGACAGGCTCGAGCCTCACCCGTTTCTCGGTCGCGCCGTCGGGAAGCCGGTGGTCGTAGAACTCCGCGACCCTGAAGTCGATCTCGCCCTGCCACTCGGAGGAGCACCCGGCCAGCACGAGACAGGCGGCGCACGCCACGATGACCTTCCGCATCACGCTCTCCTGCACCGGAACAGCTCGGTCTGGACGGTGTTGGTCTGCAGCGCGCCGACAGTTCGTTGCTTCGCGATGCAGACGACCTCGTCACCAGCCTTCACGTCGCCGTCGATCTCCTCGGGTTGGACGATCTTGCCGACGAAGTTCTCCCGGTCGAACGCGCCGTCGGGCAACTCACCGATCGGGTCGAGCCACACATCCGTGCGGCCGGGGAAGGTCGGCTGTGCCGGTTCCTCCTCGATCTTGGTCACCTTCAGCCTGACCTCGGCCTGCCAGTCGCCCGCGCACCCGGTGAGCACGAGGCAGCTCGCGAGAACGATGACAGCGATCTTGCGCATCAGGCCTTCTCACACGAGGACACGTCGGTCCTGATCGTCATCGTCCGGGCGTGGCCCTCGGACTTCTGCTCGGCCCAGCAGAGGAACCGGTCGCCCACCTCGTAGTCGCCGCGCAACGTCCGGTAGCCGACGACCGCGGGCGTCAGCGTCAGCGGTTCCAGCACGTCGTCCGGCGGGTCGCCGACCAGTTCCAGCCGCACGTTGGCGTTCTCCGGGTTCCCCGGAAAGGGACGCTCGAAGATCTTGGTGACCTCGTACCGCACCTGCTGCCGCCACTCCGAGGCGCCGCAGCCGGCCAGCACGAGGCAGCCCACAAGCACCACGCCGATCTTGCGCATCAGGCCTTCTTGCAGCTCTGCAGGCTCGTCACGACGTTCGAGTCCCCGACCGCGCTGCCCTTCTTCTGCTCGACCACGCACAGCAGCTCATCGCCGACCTGCGCGCCTTCGGCCCGGAACGTCAGCAGAGACCTGTTCTTCAGGTCCTCGGGCTTCAGCGCGCCCTTGGGCGCGTCACCCACCAGTTCCAGCTTGAAGAACTCGGACGAGGACTGGCTCTCCTGCGAGACGATCTTGTATCGCACTTCCTGTGCCTGCCAGTTCGCCGCACAACCGGTCAGCAGCAGACAGGCGAGCACCGCGATCGCGAGCTTGCGCATCAGTGCCCCCGCCCAACTCGAAGAACGTCCAGCACGCGCTGGTCTCCGGCCATCTCCTTGAGGTTCATCCGATTCCAGAGCCAGAAGTAGACGAGTTCGGCCTCGCCGGTCACCTGCGCGTCGCCCTCTTCCCCAGGGGCCGCGGCACGGGTCTCCGGCACCTCCCCAGCGGTGAGGGAGATCAACCACGACTCCGGCACGTCAGTCGACCGCACCACGGCGGTGCCCGTCACCTCGTGCGGGGAGTCGCCGTCGAGCTTCGCCGCGACGATCGTGGTCAGCACCTCGTCGATGCCGTCGACGCAGAGGTCCGCATCCGTGGCGGTGACCTGCCGGACGACCGTCTGAGCGTCGAACCGGCGCAGGACCGTCTCATGGGCGATCCGGCGGTGCCACACCCACGCGAGGTCGGGTGCGGCCGGCGAGAACGTCCACACCGGCCGATTTCCCGGCACGGCAGCCAGGATCTCGCTCGCGCCGACGAGCTGGAGGTCGAGGTACTCGAGCGGGGCCAGCCCGCTCCGCGGAGGCGTCGGCTTGATCGGGTTGCGACTGCCGGTGCGCAGGTACTCGGTGGAGGTCTCCAGGAACCGGCCGACGTGGATGACCAGGTCCTGCACGGTCCATCCCGGACGTGTCGGCACCTCGGCCGCCGGATCCGCCTCCGCCACTGCCTTGCGGAACAACTCCGCCTGCTCGATGAACACAGCGGTCCACCGCTGGGCCGTCCACCCTGTCTGCACCATGAACGACATCGTGCCCGAAACGGTCTACGGGTGAGTGGGGAACCGGCCATCATGTATCTGCGTCGCATTGATCGGTGACCAACAGGGGGTGGCGATGTTCGGCGTTGAGCCAGAGCTGCTGCGCAACGCGTCCAAGGAGTTCGGCAACGGCTCCGACGCGGTGCGCGAGGCAGCGGAGATGATCTCGATGCTCCAGCTCGACGCGGGCGCGTTCGGGGAGGTCGACGCCGCCGCGGAGTTCGCGGACGCGCTGTCGAAGTTCGTCGGCACGCACTCCCAGGACCTCCAGCGCGGTTCCTCGTGGTTCACCGACGCGGCAGAGGGTCTCGTGTCGAACGCCGAGGCCTACCAGCGCACCGACGAGGACCACGCGGCAGCGCTGAAGAAGCTCTTCTCGGGACTTGGGGGCGGTCAGTGAGCTACACGGATCCCGAGAGCCTGTACGGCAGGCTCGCGTCCGGCGATGTCGGCCGGATCGCCGCCGCCGCAGACCCGATCACCGGCGCGATCAGCGCGGTCGGTCGCGCTGGAGAGTCCGTCGCCAACGGTGGCAAGACCGCCGTGAGCAACTGGACCGGCGAGGCCGCCACGAAGTTCACCGCGCGCGCCCAGCTCTCCGCGACCGCGGCCAAGGCTGCCGCCGAACGACTCGGCGCGGGCGTCGACATCGTGCAGGCCGCTTCCCGTGCCTACGGCCAGATGCGTGGTGCCGCGGACCAGGCGATCGGCGTGTGGCGCGGCCGTCCTCCCGGCATGGACGCCGAGCAGACCCGCCAGCTCGCCAACCAGGTCAACGAGCACCTGGACAAGGTGAAATCGGGCTACAACAACGTCTTGCGCTCCTACGCGAGCGCGCTCACCAAGATCCCGCCGGGCTTCGAGGAGTCGGCACGCACGGACTGCGGCTGGGATCGCGCCGCCCAACGCGGTGGTGCGGGCGGTGCTCTGCCGCCGGTGCCGCCGCCGGGCTCCGACCCGAAGGCCGTCGCCGACTGGTGGAAGTCACTGAGCAAGGACCAGCAGGAAGCGCTCAAGAACTCCAAGTTCCAGGAGCTCGGCCAGCTCCGCGGGCTCCCCGCCGACGTGCTGGACGACGCGAACCGCAAACGCATCGCGGATGACGTCGATCGGTTCGGGCGACAGGAAGCCGAGCTGAAGGCACAGCTCGAAGCGCGTGCCCGTGAACTGGGCGTCACGCCTGGCACGCCGGAGGCCGAACGCGCGCTGCGCAACGACCCTCAGGGCTCCCAGCTGATGGCGCAGCACGACGAGGCCGCGCGTCGCGCCGAGAACTCGAAGAACGCCGCGATCCGGATGGAAGAAGCCAACGGCCAGGCAGGAGATATCGGCAAGAACGCCTACCTCCTGCACTGGAGTCCGGACGGGCCCGGCAACAAAGAGGGCACGATGGCCATCGCGTTCGGCAACCCCGACACCGCCAAGCACCTCGCCGTTGCCGTTCCTGGCACGACCTCCGACCTCACCGGGTTCAGCCAGGCGCAGGCTGCGAACCTCAGCGAGGCCATGGGGCCGGACGGTGCCGCGATCCAGTGGCTCGGCTACGACGCTCCCGCTGCCGCGCTCGGCCAGGTCAACGACCCGGCGCAGGCCATCGAGGGCGGTCGGATCCTCGCCGCGGACGTCGAGGGCTACCGCGTCGCCAACCCCAACGCACACGTCACGGTGATCGGTCACAGCTACGGCAGCACGGTCGTCGGCTACTCCGCCATGGACAACGGCCTGAAGGCGGACGACATCGCGTTCGTCGGCTCGCCGGGCGTCGGTGCGTCCAACGTGAACCAGCTCGGACCGGGTGCCGGGCACGTCTACGTCGGCGGTACCGAGCACGACCCGGTGATCCAGGGGACCAGTGGCGACTGGTTCACCAAGGACGGGTCGTCGACCGGTCCGTACGACTCGTCGTTCGGCGCGACGCAGTTCGGCACCTCTGGCGAGGACTGGATCGGGCACGCGCACTCCGCGTACTACGACAAGGATTCCGAGTCGCTGAACAACCTGGCCAAGATCGCCACCGGTCACGGCGGCGACGTCACCGAGCAGCGCTGGCAGGACTCGCCGGTGCCCGTCGAGGTGCCCGGTTCGGACCTGCCGGTGGCGGGCCCCGTCATCGACTGGGGTGTCAACACCGGCAAGGAGGTCCTCGACATGGGCGAGGACATCTGGCGCGGTGGCGGTCAGGTCGTGGACGACGTCTCGAACGGCCGCTGGGGTGACGCGGCCGGGCACGCGGTGGACACGGTCGGCGAGGTCGCGAGCGATGTCGGTGACGTCGTGGTCGACACGGTGGGCAACGCGGTGGAGCTCGGACGCGACGTCGTGGACGGCGTCGGCGGCGCGGTCAAGACGATCGGGTCTTGGTTCTAGAACTTCACGACCGGCAGCAGAGGTGAGATGTCGGCTCGGGTCCCCGACGCGGTGACCCGAGCGCCGTCCAGCGCGTCGGCCCACGCCAGGCCGCCGGTGGCCAGCTCCAGCCACGTGCGGGGGTCGGTCTCCACGACGTTCGGGGGCGTGCCGCGGGTGTGGCGCGGCCCTTCGACGCACTGCACGGCGGCGAACGGGGGAACGCGCACCTCGACGCTGCGGCCGGGCGCGATCTGCTCGAGGGTGCGCAGGCTCAGCCGGACGGCGGCGGCGAGCACGGGACGTTCTGGCTGGTCAGCCTCGCCGCGCAGCCACGGGAGCACGGCCTGGACGGCGGCGCGCATCTCGGCGGGGTCGACGGCTTTGGCTGGCACGTCGCCCACATTAGCGAAGGGGCAGCGGCGTTCCCGGAGCTGTTGGTATATCTGGGGCCGTGATCAGGAACTTCGCCGTGGTCGGTCCAGGGCAGGCGACCAGGGAGCGGCTGACGGCGGCTCTCGCGGCCGCGCCGGACATGGCCGTCTACCGGATCGGGCGGGGTGCGGACCCGTTGCCCGTCTCGGCGACCTTCGACCCGGCGGACCAGTCGGGCTGCCGCAGCCTGCTGGACTGGTTCGAGCGCGGGGCGCCGTCGGGCGCGGTGCTGCTGGTGGACGACTGGGCGCTGTGCTTCGACCTCGACCCGGAACTCGACAGAACCGTCGAGTGGATCGCCGCGTTCGGGCCGGCGCGGGGCGTGCAGGTCGTCGTCACGGCCCGGAAGTGGGCGGTTCTGCCGGACCGGTTGCGGCGGCACCTGCACGGTGAGGCGACGGACTTCCTCGCGTTGCACGGCATCGAGCCCGATCTGGGCAACAAGCACCAGCGCCACGATCTCAAGGCCGCCATCGGTTCCAACGACCGCGGCTGGCCGGTGTACCTGGACATCGGCGCCCACGGGCCGAACGGCACCTACCTCGGTCCTGCCGCTGTTCGTGAGCAGAGGCTCCTCGCCGCATTGCTGGGCCTCATGGTCACGCACTCGTCGACGGACCTGAACCTCGGTCTGTTCGACATGAAGAACATCGGTGTGTTCGACGGCTTGGACGCGGCGCCGCACGTGTCGTTCGCGCTGACGGGGGAAAGCGACAACGAGCTGTTCGAGCGGTTCCAGGACGGCCTCGCCGGTGAACTCGACCGCCGCCGGCGGCTCGCAGGGTCCGGCGAACCCGTCCCGGCCCTGCTGATCTGCGTGGACAGCGCCGAAGTGCTGGTCGAACGGTTCCCGGGCTACCAGGACGTGCTGGAGTCCCTCCTCCGCGCCGACCGCGCGCTGGGCGTCCACGTGCTCTGTTCCGGCGACGCCTTCCCGGTCTCCCTGCCGTTCCAGCTCCCCGAGTGGCCGTCCGCGAACCCGCCGTACGACCTGGAGGAGTGGGCGGAGGTCCTGCCGCGGGGTCTGATCGGCTCCGGCCCTTCCGCGCACGCCCTCGTGCTGCCGCCACTGCACCGGACCAACGTCGACCTCCAACTGGAAATGCTGCCACCGGGCGGAATCGGCGTGCTCGACAAGCCGTCGGAGCAACGCCGCGACGTCCTGTTCCCCGCGTTCACCGACGAACTCCGCCACGGCGCCATCGTCGGCAAACCGGGCACGGGCAAGAGCACCACGCTGCGCACCCTCGCCGCGGTCCTCGGCAACGATGTCGTTCGCTACCAGCTACTTGACGGCCCCGGCGAACCGCTCGACCCGCAACGCCACATCGTCGTGACCGCCCGCTCGTGGGACCAGGTGCCGCCGTTCATCAGGAACAGCCTGGCCTTCGCCGTCGAGTTCCGCCTGGACGACCCGGCCACGTCGCTCGTCGACGCCCGCCTGGCCGCCCGAGTGCCGGATCGGCCAGGCTTCGGCCTCTCCGTACCTCACCGCCTCCACACGCAGATCGCGCTCCCGTGAACCACCTCGCCCTCATCGGCCCGCCTGACGCCGTCGCGTCCCGAATCGCTGCGATGCAAGGCGTCTACCGCATCGGCAAGGGTGACGTGGCGGGCGTCGCGGTGAGCTTCGACCCCGGCGACGAGCGGCGGCGGCAGAACCTGCTGGCCTGGTTCGAACGCGGGGCCGAGCCCGGCGCCACCCTGCTGGTCGACGACTGGAAGCACTGCACCGCGATCGATCCCGGGCTCGCCGACACCGTCCGGTGGATCGCCGCGGCCTCGTGGAACGTCCGGGTGATCATCACCGCGCGGGCGGTGGACGAGCTGCCGGAACGGGTGCCGTTGCGGATCGAGGTGCTGGACTTCCTCGCGCTGCACGGGTTGCGACACTTCACCAAGGCGCTCGCCTGGAAGGGCCGGTGGTGGAAGGTTCCGATCGGCGTCGGCTCGGACGGCAGGCCGGTGGTCGTGGAACTGACGCACTTCGCCGACGGGAAGTGGCGCACGGGATCGCATCTGAGCGTCACCGCACCGGACGCGTTCCGGAGTCTGGTGCTGGGGTTGATGACCACGCACTCGCCCAAGCTGTTCCGGACGGTCTTCATCGACGCGCACGACACGAACGCGTTCGCCGGGCTTGATCAGGCGCCGCACGTGCAGGCTCATCATCGTGACGCGGCAAGGGATCCCGCGCCGATCGCGGAGGCACTGCTGGCCGAGTCGGAACGCAGGCTCGACGTCGTCGGCAACACCTGGACGATCTTCGACCACCGCGGCTTCGACCAGGTGCTGCCGCAACTCCTCATCTGCGTCAACGGTTTCGCGGACCTCCAGGCGACCGAGCTCGGCACGGCACTCGCGACCATCGCGCAGGACGTCGGCAAGTCCGGGATGCAGCTGCTGCTCGACAGTCCGCACGAGGTGACGGACCTGCTGATCGACGACTGCGTTGCGCCCGCGAACCTCGGCGAGGTGGCGGAGTCGTTGCCGCGGTCGATGCTCCAGGAGGAACCCGCGCCGGACTTCTTCGCGCTGCACGACGTGCCGAACAAACACGTGTGGCGGCCACGGCCGGTCAAGCTTCAGTACCGGGTCTCGGTGGGTGTGGACGAGTACGGGCAGCGGGTCGAGATCGACCTGAAGTCGAAGCACCTCCAGGACGGGATGGGCCCGCACGGCGAGGTGACCGCGCCGGAGAACCGACGGGCGGAAGGCATCCGCGCACTGGTTCTCGGGCAGATGCTGCGCCACTCACCGGACGAGCTTCAGGTCGTCTTCATCGACTTCCACGGCAACGGGATGTTCGCGGGCCTGGACGGCGCACCGCACGTGCGGCACGGGCTCGTGGACCTGTTGGAGGACCACGAACAGCGCCTCCGGAAGCTGGTCGACAGCGGCAACTACCGGAACATCTGGGACTACCGCGCGGCAGGTCTCGGCCCGTTGCCGGAACTTCTGGTCTGCGTCGACGGCGTGCACGGCCTCGTGCGGGAACGCCCGGAGTTCCTGAAGGTGCTTCAGACCCTGAGCAGGGACGGGCGCACCTACGGCCAGCACCTGCTGCTGTCCGACACGACACCCGCTGACCTGCCGGACGTCCACACGTCGTACCGGCTGGAACTCACCGACGAGGGCTGGACGCGGCGGATCGGGAGGTCGGTGGAGAGTGTCGTGCTCCCCACCGACCTGCACGACGTGGTGTGGTCGCTGCCCGTGGCGATGGCTAGCTCATGAACGGCGCAACTTTCGTTGTGCGTCATAGAGGTTGCGCGGTGTCACAGTGGTCGTCCCGTAGAGCTCCAGGCGGGAGTTCAGCTCGCCGGTGAAGTCCGGCTTGTCGATCTGGCCGAAGTCGCGGACCTCGGAGATCGCGACGGTGGCACTGCACGGCGCCACCTGGTCGATGCGGACGTTGCCGGCGCGCTGGTTGGTGACGGTGACGTTCCAGTGCGCGAAACGGGCGCCGTACAACGGGCCCGCGTTCGCGCTGCCGCCGTGCGCGCCGACGTTGTTGATGGTGATCTCGGTGCGGACGTTGGCGAACGGCAGGCCGCGGTGGGTGTCGAAGACGTCGTGGTCCATGCGGCCGCGGGTCCAGACGTTGCCGCAGGACAGGCCTTCGACGTTCAGCCCGTGGTTGCCGGCGCCCGCCTGCGAGGGCTCGGACGGCGCCTCGATCACGAACCCGTCGGTCAGATTGTCGTGGGACTGCTCGCGCACCGCGTATGCGTGGTGGTGGCCGCGGCCGGACACGTGCGTGTTCAGCAGTGAGATTCCCTTGGAGGACACCAGGAGGAAGCCGTTGTCGACGTCCTGGACGTGCACGTCGTCGGCCCAGCAGTCCCACGCGCACTGGAACGCGAGACCGTTGTACCCCTTGTCCTGCAGGTGCTTCGGCGTCGGCACCTTGAACATCTCGATCTTGATGCCCTCGACGCCCGCACCCGTGACGACCGGCGCCATCGTGGTCAGGCGTGCCTTCCACTCCGGGCGGATCTCCAGCGGCAACGGCTGCGCGAGCTTCACCCTGTTGCCGCGCACCCACTCCACGCGCACCGGCCACAGGAACGGGAAGTACGACAGGAGCTTGTCCTTGTCGTCCCACCGGTAGGTCTGAGTGCCGGGGACGTCGCCGCACATGTGCTTGGGCAGCGAGTACCCGGAGTCGTCCAGCCGCAACAACACCCGCTGGCCGGGCCGCAACGAACGTCCATTCTCGACGGTCACGACGAACGAACCCCTTGCCGCAGAACCGGTCACGGCCGTCAGCGTCGAACCCTGCTCCAGCTCGTTGCCCGTCCAGCCCTCGAACGGCCACTTCTTCGCCTTGATCGCGTCCACCAGCGGCTGGTGGCGGTCGCGGTGGCAGACCCACACCAGGCCGCCCGACCAGCTCCACGCCGAGTTCTCCGAGCCGTAGCGGCTGCGGTTGATGCCGACGATCTCCTCCAGCGACCGGGTCGCGTAGAACGTCGTCTTCGCGCTGCCCGCGCCACGCAGCACCACGTTGTCGTAGCCGATGCGGATGATGTCGTCGATCCGGTAGCGGCCCGGTGGCACGTGGACGGTGCCACCGCCCAGCCTGCCGACGAACTCGATCGCCTTGTTGATCGCCGCGGACGCGTCGGCCGAACCGTCTCGGCGCGCGCCGAAGAACAGGACGTTCGCGAGAACGGGGCGACGGGCGGGCTTCTCACCGGCGCGATAGCCGGCGAACGAGATGTTCGGGATCTGCGGGTGGTTGTACGGGTTGGCAACGAACTCCTGCCACAGCGAAGCTGAGGACTGCGCGGAAGCAGTCCCCGTCAACGCTGACGTCCCGACTACCGCAACCCCTGTAGCCAGCAGGAATTGCCGTCTGTCGATGCTCATTTCGCCGTCTCCAAGGGGTCTTGGCCACGGCGGCGGTGGTCAGATCAAACCAGACATCAGGCCCCTGCGGAACGAACCGCCTCGGAGATCAGCTCGTCCACCTGGTGCAGCATCCGGCGCGCGTCGGTCGGCGTGAACGTGCTCCACGGCGGCTGGCCGGGCGAGGCACGGCGTTGTTGCAGGTAGCGACCCTCTTCGGTGTCGAAGAACCCGATCACGCGTTCAGGCCGCCAGCGCTTGCCGTACTTGTCGCGAGCCGACGCGCCGAAGTTCCCGGTGTGCACGATCCCGGTGAACATCTTCACCAGCGCCTTCGCGTCGTCCTCGCGCAGGCCGATGCCCCGGAACGCGGCCTCCGTCGACTTCGGCGAGCCGTCGGTCTGCCCGATCGCCTTCTCGATGTCGGCGCTCGGCAGCGTCACCGACAGACCGGTCCCGGCCGGGTGCGCCGGCAGCACGGACAGCACCGCCGAGGCGAGCCCGGAGCCCTCCCACGGCTGGAACGTCAGCTGGTCGTCCCGCAACGTCGCCACGGCGCCCCAGTCGCCGTTCGCCACGGCGAGGACGCGCAGGCTGTGGCCGAGCCAGAGGCGGCCGTCCGCCTCCCGCTCGGGCTTCACGAACATCCGCAGCAACCCGTCCAACTGGGACGAGAGGCCGCGCGAGTTGCCCAGGCGCCGGTGGTCCAACTGCTGGTAGACGCGGTTCTCGAGCTGGATGCGCTCGTCCCGCGTCTTACCCGGGGTGGGAACTTTGAGCACGAGCGGCATGGGGCCGACGTTCATGCGTTCCCACAGCACGTCGAACTCCTCGGCGGAGAGAGTGATCGGCTCTCTCTCCGCCGGAGCGCCGAACAGGCTCACTCTGACAGGCCGCCGATGACCGGCGGCGCGACCATGCGCTCGTCGCCGAACACGTCGTCGGTCTCGACCAGGTAGTCGGCGACCTTGTGCTCGATGTCGTCCTCGCCCTCGCCCTTCTGGCCGTGCGCGCCACCGCCGGCACCGGCACCGGCCGCACCGGCCTTGCCCGCGCCCGCACCGGAGCCCATGGCACCGCCGCGCACGCCGTCAGGGCCGGAGCCCAGACCGGACATGCCGCCGGGCATTCCACCGGGCTTCATCGCGCCCTGCTGGCCGGACGCGCCGAGCGAGCCGGACATCGGCCCGAACGCCTTGCCGCCACCGAGCTGACCACCGCGAACGCCACCGGAGCCGCCAGGGCCACCAGGACCGCTCGTGCCAGGCCGCGTGAACACCGGACCGCCAGGGGCCGGCGTCGGCGTGGGGGTCGGCGTCGGGGTCGGCAGGTTCGTGGGCGGCGGGGTGTGCGTGGGAGGCGGCGTCGCCGGAGGCTGCGTCCACGACGTGTGCGTGGTGTCGGTGGGCGGCGGCGTCCAGCCGGTCGAGACCTGCTGCTGCGTCGTCGTCGGAGGCTGCGTCCACGAGGGGTTGGTCGTGCCGGTGTTCGTGCCGGACGGCCCGCCCGTGCCGGTCGAGGAGTAGCCGACGCGCGTGCTGCCGGTGCCCGTGTCGCCGGGAGGCGGCGTGTCGATCACGACCTGCGGCGGCGTCGGGAAGTCACCGAGCGTCGAGGAGTTCCAGCGGCTGTCCGACTGGTAGTCCTCCATGACCTGGACGGCCTTGGCGGCGGCGTTGTCCGCGGCGGCTTCCTGCCGCTCGTGGTCCACCTGCTGGCCGACCACGTGGGCCATGCCGGCGGGACCGGTCAGCGCGCCGGCCGCGATGTCGAGGAAGCCCGGCTTCTCGGTCGTGATCGGGACGACCTCGGGCATCTTCTTGCGCGCGTCGGCGATGTACTCGCCCTGCAGGCGCGCGGAGCTCTCCATGGTCGTGGCGCCGGTCTCGGCGAAGCCCGCCCACTCGGCCAGCGGCGAAAGCGCGCCCTGGGCGGCGTCGGCGGCGTCGGACTCCCAGTCCGCGCCCATCTTCGACAGGCCGGTGTGCAGGTCGGCGTCGATCTGCGCGAGCGTCGCGGCGATGGTCTTCCAGCCCTGCTCCACCGGGATGGAGGCGGAGACGCCGGGACCGGAGTTGATCATCTTGTACAGCTCGGGGTGTCCGTACCCCTGGAAGCGGTGGTCAGTCATCGGTCAGTCCCCCTCTCAGTCCTGGTCTCGCAGGTGCTTGCCCCACATGGCCGCGTTGTCGCCCTCGACCTGGCGGTACTGCTCCTCGATCATCCTGAGCTGGTCGATCACGCCGACGAGCTGCTTCTTGTAGAAGGTCAGCGCGGCGAGCGCTTTGTCGGAGGTCTGGTCGTTGAACGCCTTCGAGGTCTCGCTGCTGATCGGGTCGCCGGCCCACGGCTTGGTGGGCAGACTTTCGACCGATCGCTCGATCTTCTCCTCGAACTCCGCCAGCGCCTGCTCGAAGGCCTTCCTCGCCTGTGGAATGGCTGACGGGTCCACCTTCAGCTTGCGCTGCCCGAACTCGGGCGGCGACGACGCGCCTCCACCACCATCCGCGAGAAACACGGCACACCCTCCTCAGTAACGGCCCCCCAGAAAATCGGGCCGTGTGTGCTTTTGGGACGACTTTAGCTCTGATGCATTACGCGAGTGGCCGGTTCCCGGTACAAGGTGCGTACTTCTACTCAACTGTCACTTGGTGGCGAGAACGGCACCCGCGGCCCCCGCCAGCGCCTTCGCCCGCTCGCACGCGCCGTCCAGCGTCGCACTGTCCTCAGCGAACCCCGCAACCGCGTCCACCAGCAACAACTGGCCGTCGTTCGCGTCGATGTAGATCTCACAGGCGCCGGCTGATCCCGGTGACTCCCGCTGCGTCAGGTAGGCGGGATATCCCGCGATCTGAAGCGCGGTGAGCTTCGACTCACCCGTCGTCTTCTTCAGCCTGTCCACGCCGCCGTTGAGGAGCGTGTGGATGTCGCCGATGTACTTGCGGTCCACATAGCTCTGGTTGCACCGCTTGCTCCCCTCCCCGTACACGGGCAGCGGGGTACCCGCTTTGACGGTGCTCAAACCCAGAGCGGTCTTCTGCTCCGGCGTGATCAGGGAGCACGGGTCGACGGTCTTCAGGTCGACGGCCTTGGGCCTGTTCACCGGAGCGGAACCGGCAGAAGTTCCGGTCGTCGGCGCGGAGCCCGTCTGATCCCCTGCGGAGGGCTTCCCCGGTTCTGTCGAAGAACACCCGGTCAGGACCGCTGCCAGCAGGAACGGGACGGCAAGTCGACGCATGCGGGCCAAAATATCGGATCACCGGGCACGGAGGGTGGCGAACGACGTGTCCCGCGTCACCCATAAGGTCCATTGCCGCCGACCCCACAAAAAGGAAACCTTCTTTACGATACCCCGAAGCGCCGCCGCCCCGATGCGTCGAGGAGCGATATGCTGCGCAACCGACCACTACCGACTCTGGTCGTGGCGGCGGTGGGTCTGGCCCTGCTGGTGCCAGGTACCTCAGCCAACGCGGGTCCCGTGCCCGGCACCGGAGCGGCGCTCAAGGTGGCCGCCGTCCCAGGACAGACCTCCACCATCCCGGACTGGCGCATGCAGACCAGCGCCACCGCGACGCAGGCCGGCAGCGTGATCTCCGGCCCGGCGTACTCGGACGCCGGCTGGCTGACCGTGCCCGCGCGGTCGACCGTGATGGCCGGCCTGATCGCGAACAACAGGTACGGGGACGTCAACTACTCGGAGAACCTGAAGAAGGCCAACGCCAACGACTTCAAGGTGCCGTGGTGGTACCGCAAGGTCTTCCAGGCCGACCCGCAGCCGGGCGTGAACACGTTCCTCAAGCTCAACGGCGGCGTGATCTCCCGCGGTGAGGTGTGGCTGAACGGCACGAAGGTCGCCGGCACCGACACCGTCATCGGCGCGTACCCGACGTTCGAGTTCAACGTCACCAGCCTGCTGCGCAAGGGGGACAACGCGCTCGCCATCAAGGCGTCGCCGTCCGACCCGGCCAAGGACCTGGTGATCCACTTCATCGACTGGGCCCAGCTCCCGCCGGACCGCAACCAGGGCCTCTTCCGCGACGTCGACATCGTGCAGAGCGGCGCGGTCTCGTTGCGCGGCCTGCACGTGCTCTCCGACCTGCCGTTGCCGAACCTGAACAGCGCCACGGTCACCGTGAAGGTGGACGCGCGCAACAACACCGGCGGCGCGGTCACCACGACCGTCGCCGGCAGCGCGGCGGGCCAGAACTACAGCCAGAACGTGAGCCTGGCCGCGAACGAGACCAAGACCGTCACGTTCCCGCTCACCGTCGCCAACCCGCAGATCTGGTGGCCGTACCAGATGGGCGCGCAGCCGCTGTACGACGCGACTGCTGTGGCGACGGTGTCCGGCGCGAAGTCCGACGAGCAGAAGACGACGTTCGGCATCCGCGAGGTCACCTCGAAGATGATCAGTGGCAACGTCCAGTACCAGATCAACGGCAAGCCGATCCTGATCCGCGGCGGCGGCTGGGCGTCGGACCTCTTCCTGCGCACCGACGTGCGGAAGATCGCCGACGAGATCCAGCTGACGAAGTCCATGGGTCTCAACACGATCCGGCTCGAGGGCAAGCCCGAGAACGACGAGATCTACGACCTGGCCGACCGCGCCGGCATCCTGCTGATGACCGGCTGGGAGTGCTGCTCGAAGTGGCAGAACACCGGCGGGTTCTCGGCGGAGGACAAGAGGGTCGCGGGCGCGTCCGCCGAGGGCGAGGCCAAGCGGATCCGCAACCACCCCAGCGTGTTCACGTTCCTGATCGGCTCGGACGAGGCCCCGGTGGCCGCCGTCGAGACGATCTACCTGGACGCGCTGAAGCGCGCCGACTGGCAGACGCCGATCATCACGGCGGCCGCCCGGCGCAGCTCGCCGAAGCTCGGTGACTCGGGCATGAAGATGGACGGCCCGTACTGGTGGGAGCCGCCGGTCTACTGGTACAACAACCAGAAGGGCGGCTCGGCGGGCTTCGCGTCCGAGATCGGCCCCGGCCTCGCGATCCCGGAGATGGACGAGCTCAAGAAGTTCCTGAGCCAAGCCGAGATCAACAAACTGACGGACTACAACGCGTCGCAGTACCACCTGTCGCCGTCCGGCAACTTCAGCAAGATCGGCTTCTGGGGCACCGCGCTCGACAACCGCTACGGCAAGCCGTCCAACGTGGACGACTTCGTCAAGAAGTCGCAGCTCCAGCAGTACGAGACGAACCGCGCGCAGTTCGAGGCGTTCGGCCGCGACTTCTCCGACACCGGCGCGAACCAGGCGCAGGGCGTCATCTACTGGATGCAGAACGACCCGTGGCCCAAGCTCTTCTGGCACCTCTACAACTACAACCTCGCGACCGCGGGGTCGTACTTCGGTGCCAAGACGGCGAACAAGGCGTTGCACGCCCAGTACTCCTACGACGACAAGTCGCTCGCCGTGGTGAACATGGGCCTGGAAGCCAAGCAGGGCCTCAGTCTCCAGGTGACGGTCTTCAACTCCGACGGCACGCAGAAGGCGAACGAGACGCGTCCGGTTCCGGCCAAGGCCAACGGTTCCGTACGGGTCGGCAACCTCCCGCAGCCTTCCGGGCTCTCGTCGGCGTACTTCGTGCGGTTGCTGCTGAAGGACGCGAACGGCAACGAGGTCGACCGCAACGTCTACTGGCTGTCCACCAAGGCGGACACGCTGAACTACAACGGCGGCGACTGGTACTACACGCCGCAGGCCCAGTACACGGACCTGAAGTCGTTGAGCAGCCTGAAGGCGGGCCAGGTGTCGGTGTCCACCACCACGACGCCGGGCACGAACGGCAAGCAGGCCACCAGCGTGACCATCAAGAACACCGGCACGTCCGTGGCGTTCTTCCTGCGCGCGTCACTGCGCAAGGGCCAGGGTGGTCCCGAGGTGCTGCCGGCCGACTGGTCCGACAACTACATCACGCTGTTCCCCGGTGAGACGCAGACGATCCGGGCCGAGTACCGGACGTCCGACCTCGGCGGCGCGCAGCCGGTGGTCGAGGTGTCCGGGCACAACGTGAGCAAGCGATGACGAACTAGAGGTCTCCGCGCAGGAGACTGTCGATGTTCTCCGGCGGGCCAGGGCGGGCGAAGAACCAGCCCTGGCCCGTGTCACATCCCAGGCGCAACAGGCGAGCGGCCTGCGCGGGCGTCTCCACGCCCTCGGCCGTGACGCCCAACGAGAGTGCGTGCGCGAGCTGCACCAGCGTCGCCACGATCTGCGAGTCGACCGGGTCTTCCTCGTTCTCGGCCCGCAGCCCCTCCATGAACGAGCCCGCGATCTTCAGCTCGTGCACGGGCAGGTGCTTGAGGTAGGCCAGGTTCGAGTAGCCGGTGCCGAAGTCGTCGATCGCGATGCGCACACCCATGTCGCACAACGCCCGCAGCGCCTCCAGCGGCTCGTCGGCGGTGCCCATGATCGCCGACTCGGTGAGCTCCAGCTGGAGGTGGTGCGGCGGTAGCGCGCACTCGTCGAGGATCTGCTTGACGTCGCGCACCAGCTCGGGGTCGCGGGACTGCCGCACGGCCAGGTTCACCGACACGAACGGGGCCGCGTCGCCGAACTCCTCCAGCCAGCGCCGAGCTTCCTCGCACGCCCTGCGCAGCACCCACCGTCCCAAGGGGACGATCAGGCCGGTCTCCTCGGCGAGCTCGATGAACCGGTCCGGCGCGAGCCGCCCGAACTCCGGGTGCTGCCAGCGGACCAGGGCCTCGACACCGGTGACGGTGGAGTCCTCCAGGCGCACCAGCGGCTGGTACTCGACGTAGAACTCGCCGCGTTCCAAGGCACGCGGCATCGTGGCGGACAACGTGAACCGGGCGACCTCGCGGGCGTTGCGCTCCGGGTCGTACAGCGCCCAGCGCGCCTTGCCGTCGGCTTTCGCCCAGTACAGCGTGATGTCCGCGTCGCGCATCATGTCCGCGGACGTCGTGCCGGACAGCTGCCGTTCGACGATGCCGATCGACGCCGACACCGAGAGCTCGTGGCCCGCGATGCGGATCGGCACCTCCAGCTCGGTCAGCACGCGGCCCGCCACGTCGACGATGTCCTGCTCGCCGGAGGAGCCCTCGACCAGGATCACGAACTCGTCGCCGCCCATGCGCGCGACCAGCTTGCCCTCGCCGGACACCGAGTGGTCGAGCCGGCGGCCGACCTCGACCAGCAGCTGATCCCCTATGTCGTGGCCCAGCGAGTCGTTGATGACCTTGAAACCGTCCAGGTCGAGGTAGCAGAGGCCGGCGCGCACGTGCTTGGCGCGGTTGTTGAACACGCGCCCGAGGCGTTCGAGGAACAGCGCCCGGTTCGGCAGGCCGGTCAGCGGGTCGTGCAGCGCCTGGTAGCGCAGCCGGTTCTGCAGCAGGTGGCGGTCGGTGACGTCCTCGATCATCGCGACCTGGTACTGCGGCTCGCCGTGGTCGTCGCGGACCAGCGACAACGTCAGGTGCGTCCACACCTGCTCGCCGTCGGCCCGGTGGAAGCGCTTCTCGGCCCGGTAGTGGTCGCACTCGCCCGCGATGAGCTGGTCGTAGAGCCGCCACACGCTGCCCGCGTCCTCGGGGTGCATGAGGTCGCGCACGTTGTACTGGCGCATCTCCTCGACGCTGAACCCGAGCATGTCCTGAAGGGCCTGGTTGACGTCCAGTATCCGGCCGTCGATGGCCGCGATGCCGATGCCGATCGCGGCCTCGGTGAACATGGCGCGGAACCGGGCCTCCGAGGCCCGCAGCGCCGCCTCCGCCTGGTCGCGGGCGTCCAGGACGGCCGCCCTGATCGCCTCCTGCTCGGCGAGGGTGCGTTCCCGCAACGCGCGGGCGTATCCGGCGGCCAGCGCGCCCTGCAGGGCCGCCAGCCGGGAGTGCAACCGCTCGTCGCCGGGGAAGCCCAGCTCGCCCAGCAGGTCGTCGCCGAGCAGCTGGACGGTGCGGCCCAGCGTGTCGGTGCCGGTGAAGTGCGCGTCGACCAGCCGTGAGCCGATCTCGTAGCCGGGTGCCGTGCGGAACGGGCTCGCGAACAGCGCCTCGACGAGCAGCTCGGTGAGGTCCTGGAGGTGCTGCGCCACCTCGGCCCTGGTCATGGGGACGTAGCTCGACCCGATCACGGCCGTGGCCCAGCTGCGCGCGAACGACTCGGCACCGGCCAGTACGGCCGGGTCCAAAGGAGAGCGGTCCTCACGCACCCGGTGGTCAACCCGATCGGTCATCTTCTCGGCCCTAACCCCACGAACGCGCAGCATACGGCCGGTCGCCGTCCGGAGTCATCTCTGCTCCTTCCGGCCCAGCGCGGCGAAGCCCGGGAAGCGCTTGCCGGACTCCCCGATGTCGGCCGGTGACTCCGGGTGCCAGGCGGGCACCCTGACCACGCCGGGCTCGACCAGGGCGAACCCGTCGAACAGGCGGCTGAGCTCGGCCTTGTTCCGGAACGTCGTGCGCGTGACGTCGCGGTTGTAGATCTTGCGGGCCTCCCGTGAGGAGTCCGTCTCCTCGTTCGCCTCATAACCGGCGTGGGAGAGCGCGAGGAAGCTGCCGGGGGCCAGGCGGTCGCGATAGCCGCCGATCATGCCCCAGGGGTCCTCGTCGTCCGACATGAAGTGCAGTAACGCGATCATCAGCACGGCGACCGGCTCGTCGAAGTCGAGCTGCTTGTCGACCTCGGGCGAGGCCAGCACGCCCGCCCAGTCGCGGACATCGGCCTGAAGCACGCTCACGTGCCCGTTGCTGTCGAGAATCGAGCGGCTGTGCGCGACGGCGACCGGGTCGAGGTCGACGTAGACGATCCGGGCCTCGGGGTCGGCGGCCTGCGCGATCTCGTGCACGTTGCCGACGGTCGGGATGCCGGAACCGAGGTCGAGGAACTGGCGGACGCCCTGGCCGAGCAGGTGGCGGACGGCCCTGCGCAGGAACGCGCGGTGGTTGAGGACGACGTCACGGATCTCGGGCATCGTCTCCAGGGTCTTCTGGGCGACGGCCCTGTCCGCGGCGAAGTTGTGGGCGCCGCCGAGCCAGTAGTCGTACACGCGCGCGACGCTAGGCCGCTCCAGGTCGATGTCCCCTGGGGCCCAGTTCGGCCGCTCCACCCGCTCACCCCACCCGCGTTCGTACCGTTCGCGCCCATCATGCACCCGCCGCTTGGCAGAATGCCGACCTCGTGAGGAAAAGTTTGCTGCTGTCGACCATTTTCGCGTCCATCGGCGCGTTTGTGCTGGTCGGGGGCGTGCTCCTGCTCTTGGACCCCGGCGCGCCCAAGCACGAGGCGATCAAGACCGGTGGTCTCGCCGGCGGCGCGATCGTCGCCCTCTACGCGTTGTGGCTGAACGACCGGCGCCGCAAGGTCGAGGAGGCGCGCCAGGAGCTCGAGAGCCAGCGCATCGAGCACGACAGGTCCCGAGTGGCCGACGAACGGTTCGCGCGCGCCGTGGAGCTGCTCGGCCACGAGACGGCCCAGGTGCGCGTGGGCGCGATGCACGCGCTCGCCGGCCTCGCGAAGTCCAGGGTCGAGTACACGCAGACCGTGCTCGACATCCTCTGCGCGTACCTGCGTCAGCCGTACAAGAAGACGCGCAACGACCCGGAGGAGATCGAGCTGGAGGTCCGGCTCACCTCGCAGCGGCTGATCGAGGACCTGCTGCCGCGCCTGGAGGAGAAGAACCCGCCGATCTACGACCTCAACCTGACCAAGGCGCACCTCGAGTTCATGGACCTGTCCTACCGGCAGCTGGGCGATCTCTACATGCGGGTCGCCCACTTCGAGGACTCCAACTCGTTCCACCACATGAAGATCCACGGCCACTTCTACGTCACCGAGGCCACGATGAACGGCCGCTTCCACGTGCACCACACGGAGATCGTGGGCAGGGCCTGGTTCAGCAGGTTCAAGGCGCAGGGGCTCGCCATCTTCACGGACACGAAGTTCGGCGGCGAGACCAAGTTCGCGAACTCGGAGTGGGCGGACGTGAAGTCGGACGGCTGTACGTTCGCCGTGCAACCCGATCTTCCCGAAGCGTGGAGGAACTGACGTGCGTGTCGCATGGCTGGTGGCGGTGCTCGCCGCGCTCCTCACGACCGCGGCGACAGGGGTGGCGCTGTGGCTGGTGAAGGCGCCGCCGGTCGAGATCGTGAAGACCGCGGGGGTCGCGGGCGGTGCCGTCGTCGCGCTCTACGCGTTGTGGCTCAACGACCGCAAGCACAACCTGGAGAGCGAGAAGGTCGCCGACGAACGGTTCGCGCGCTCGGTCGAGATGCTCGGCAACGAGGCCGACCAGGTGCGGGTGGGCGCGATGCACTCGCTGGTGTGGCTGGCGAACTCCACCCCGCGCTACAAGCAGACCGTCATCGACGTCCTGTGCGCCTACCTGCGCAGGCCGTTCTCCCACTCGTCGTGGGACCTGAACGCCGCTGATCCGGACACGACCTTCCCCGACGACCTCACGCGGGAGGAGCAGCAGGAGCAGCAGGTGCGGCGGACCGCGCAGCGCCTGATCCGCGACCTGCTCTCGTGGGGCAACAAGAAGAAGGACTTCTACGACCTCGACCTGACCGGTGCCGCACTGGAGTACTTCCAGCTCGACGGCAGGCGGGTCAACAGGTTCACCGCGCGCCGGGCGCAGTTCTACGGCATCACGACGTTGCCCCGCATGCACATCCGCAAGCCGACGCTCTTCTCCGGAGCCACCTTCCACGGGCGGCTCAACCTCACGGAGACGAAGTTCGACGGCGGGGTCGCGTTCACCGAGGCCACGTTCAAGGGCGAGGTCGACTTCCGCGCCACGACGGTCGACACGTTCCTCGCGCTCACCGATCCGCCACCGCGGAAGCAGACGGGCGAGCTGACCGTGTTGCCCGACACGGCGATGCGCACCGAGTACAAGGGCTGGAAGCTATCCGGCAGTCCGAAGCCGGCCACTCCGCGCCTCGAAGACCATGTCCAGCAGCACCCCGGCGGCAGCACCGACGGTGTGTCCGGTGACGACGACCGTTTCCGCGAAGGGGACGGCTACGTCGCCGCGGATCCCGCGAAAGCGAACCTGTTCCGACTTCCCGGCGAAGGACTGGGGGACGAGCGCGACCCCGAGACCGAACCCGACGAAGTCAAGAAGTGAGTGCACGTCGTTGACCTCGACGGCGACGTGCCGCTCGACCCCGGCCGCGGCCAGCGCGCGGTCGACCTCGTCGCGCGTGCCCCAGTCGGCGTTGAAGTCGACGAACGACTGACCTGCCAGCTCCTCCAGCCCTACCGACTCCCTGGTGGCGAACGGGCTTTCCGGCGCGCACGCGAGCACGAGCGGCTCACTGGCCAAAGTGGACACTCGCAGGTCGTCGGCGATCTTCGGCTGACGCGTGACGAACGCGAGGTCGAGACGGCCGGCGCGAACGTCCTCGACCAGTTCGGCGTTACCGGACTGGCGCATCCTGATCTCCACGCCGGGGTGCAGCTCGTGGAACCGCGACAGCACCGCGGGCAGGTGCACCACGTGCAGGCACTGGAGGCTGCCGACGGCCAGCGTGCCGCGCAGCAGCCCCTGGACGGCGGCGACGGCGTCCCTGGCCGACTCGACACAGCCCAGCGCCCGCCGGGCCTCGGGCAGCAGGGCGCGTCCGGCCTGGGTCAGCTCGACCTGGCGGGTGGTGCGCAGGAACAGCGGCGCGCCGAGCTCCACCTCCAGCGCCCTGATCGACGCCGACAGCGCGGACTGGGTGACGTGCATCCGGCCCGCGGCCCTGGTGAAGTGGCAGTCCTCGGCGACCGCGACGAAGTACTGAAGCTGTCTGAGTTCCACAATTCATCACCTGCGGTACTTAATGAGATCACTTCTCTGCGTTGGACAGCTTAATCGTCAGGGTCCAGAGTGGAGGACATGCAGACGCGTCGCATCGGAGAAGTGGAAGTCAGCGCCATCGGCCTGGGCGGCATGCCCATCTCCATCGAGGGGAGGCCGGAGCGCGCGCAGGCGATCGAGACCATTCACGCCGCGCTGGACGCGGGCGTGACGTTCATCGACACCGCCGACGCCTACTCGCTCGACGACACCGACTTCGGCCACAACGAGTCGCTCATCGCCGAAGGGCTGCGCGGCCGTTCCGAAGAGGTGTTCGTGGCGACCAAGGGCGGGCACACGCGCGTGCCGGGCGGTGGCTGGGCGCTCGACGGACGCCCGGAGTACCTGCGCAAGGCCGTCGACGGGTCGTTGCAGCGGCTCGGGGTGGACCAGATCTTCCTCTACCAGTTCCACCGGCCGGACCCGAAGACGCCGATCGCCGAGTCGGTCGGTGCGTTGAAGGAACTGCTGGACAACGGCAAGATCCGCTACGCGGGCGTCTCGAACTTCAACCCCGAGGAGATCGTGCTCGCCAACGAGATCCTCGGCGGACGGCTCGCGGCCGTGCAGAACCAGTTCTCGCCGTCGTTCCGATCGAGTGAGCCCGAGCTGGAGCTGTGCGACAAGCTCGGCATCGCCTTCCTGCCGTGGAGCCCGTTCGGCGGCATCGGCAAGGCGGGCGCGCTGGCCGGTCCGTTCAAGGAGGTCGGCGAGGCGCACGGCGTGAGCGCCCACCAGGTCTGTCTCGCGTGGATGCTCGCGAAGTCCGAAGTGGTAGTCCCCATTCCGGGTGCTTCTCGACCGGCGAGCATCTCGGATTCGGCCGCGGCCACCCACCTGGAGTTGTCCGCCGAGGAGCTGTCCCGCCTGGACGGGTGACCCCGGTAGCAAATTGCGACAAATGGTCGCACGATCTACTCCATGCGGACCTTGATCAGCATCGTGGCGATCGTCGCCGGCCTGACGCCGGCACCCGCGTCCGCGGCGCCCTTGCCCGAGGGCTCCGCGGACCACACCGCGGGATCCCAGATCCTCAAACACGAAGGCGCGGGCATCCTTCGCGCGGACGAGTCCCCGCCCACCGACGGCAAAGTGCCCGGCATGGACGTGAGCAGCCACCAGGGCGACGTCGACTGGAGGTCCTCCTGGGACAAAGGCGCCCGGTTCTCCTACGTCAAGGCGACCGAGGGCGTCCACTACCGGAACCCGAAGTTCACCCAGCAGTACAACGGTTCCTACGACATCGGCATGATCCGCGGCGCCTACCACTTCGCGCTGCCGGACCGCGCGAACGGCGTGCAGCAGGCGAACTTCTTCGTCGACAACGGCGGCGGGTGGTCACCCGACGGCAGGACGCTGCCGCCCGCGCTCGACATGGAGTACAACCCGTACGGCGAGACTTGCTACAACATGAACCAGACCGCGATGACGGCGTGGGTCAAGGAGTTCAGCGACACGGTCTTCGCGCGCACCAAGCGTTATCCGGCGATCTACACGTCCACGAGCTGGTGGAACAAGTGCGTCGGCGGCTCGGTGAAGTTCGGCGACACCAACCCGCTGTGGATCGCGCACTACACCTCGAAGCTCGGCGCACTGCCTGTCGGCTTCGACTTCCACACGATCTGGCAGTGGCAGGCGGCCGGGCTCTTCCCCGGCGACCAGAACCTGTTCAACGGCCAGTTCGAGCAGCTCCAGCGCATCGCCACGAGCTGAGAAGTGGCCCCGTCGGCGACGGGGCCACTTCTCGGTGCTCTAGCCGAACAGGGCCGGGAGGGTGCCCTCCCAGGCCTCGCGGAGCTCGTCCAGCGGGAGTTCGCCCAGGCCCTGGATCTCCAGGGCGTTCGACTCCGGGTCGACGACACCGACCTTGCGCCACGGCAGCCTGCGCGCGGTGCACATGTCGACGAAGCGCTGCTCCTCGGTGCGCGGCACGGCGACCAGCACGCGGCCCGCGGACTCGCTGAACAGCGCGGTGAACAGGTCGCCTTCGAGGAAGACCCGCGCACCCACCTCGCCGATCAGGCACGTCTCGACCAGCGCCTGGGCCAGGCCGCCCTCGGAGAGGTCGTGCGCGGCGGAGACCATGCCGTCACGGGACCCCGCGACGAGGATCTCGCTCAGCAGCTTCTCGCGCTTCAGGTCGGCCTTCGGCGGCAGTCCGCCCAGGTGACCGTGGACGTGGTGCGCCCACTCCGACCCGCCGAACTCGTCGCGCGTCTCGCCGAGCAGCAGCAGCGTCTCGCCGGCCTCGGCCCCGATCCCGGTGGGGATGCGGCGCCGCACGTCGTCGATCACGCCCAGCACGCCCACGACCGGCGTCGGCAGGATCGCCGTGGAGCCGGTCTGGTTGTAGAAGCTGACGTTGCCGCCGGTCACCGGGATGCCCAGCTCCGCGCAGCCGTCCGCGAGACCCTTCACGGCCTGCTCGAACTGCCACATGACCGCCGGGTCCTCCGGCGAGCCGAAGTTGAGGCAGTTCGTGACGGCCACCGGCGTCGCACCGGTCGCTGACACGTTCCGGTACGCCTCGGCCAGCGCGAGCTTCGCGCCCTCGTACGGGTCGAGCTTGGTGTAGCGGCCGTTGCAGTCCGTCGAGAGAGCGACACCGCGGCCGGTCTCCTCGTCGATCCGGATCATGCCGCCGTCGCTGGGCTGCGCGAGGACCGTGCCGCCGCGGACGTACCGGTCGTACTGCTGGGTGACCCACTTCCTGGAGGCCAGGTTGGGGCTGGCCGCCATGATCTTGATCAGTTCCAGCAGGTTCTCGGGCCTCGGCAGGCTGTCCGGCGTGTTCGCCTGGAGTTCGTCCTGGTCGGCGGGGCGCTGGATCGGCCTGTCGTAGACCGGGCCCTCGTGGGCGACGGTGCGCGGAGGCACGTCCACGACGACCTCGTCGTGGTAGGTGATGACCAGGCGGTCGCCTTCGGTCACCTCGCCGATCTCGGTGGCGATGACGTCCCACTTCGCGCAGACGGCCAGGAACGCCTCGACGTTGGCCGGCTCGACCACCGCGCACATGCGTTCCTGGGACTCGCTGGAGAGGATCTCCGCCGGGGACATGTTCTTCGCCCGGAGCGGGACCCGGTCCAGGTAGACGTGCATGCCGCCGTCACCAGCGGACGCCAGCTCGCTCGTCGCGCAGGACAGGCCCGCGCCGCCGAGGTCCTGGATGCCCGCGACGAGACCCTTCTCGAAGAGCTCCAGCGAGCACTCGATCAGCACCTTCTCCGTGAACGGGTCGCCGACCTGCACGCTCGGCAGCTTCTTGCGCTTGCCGGCGGAGTCGTCGAACGTCTCGCTCGCGAGCACTGAAACGCCGCCGATGCCGTCGAGTCCGGTGCGCGCGCCGTAGAGGATGACCTTGTTGCCGGTACCACTCGCGTGCGCGAGATGCAGGTCCTCCACGCGCATCGCACCGACGCACAGAGCGTTGACCAGCGGGTTTCCCTGGTAGGACTCGTCGAACACGACCTCGCCGCCGATGTTCGGCAGGCCGAGGCAGTTCCCGTAGCCGCCGACGCCCGCGACGATGCCGGGGAGGACCCGTTTCGTGTCCTCGGCGTCGGGCCTGCCGAACCGCAGCGGGTCCATGACCGCGAGCGGCCGTGCGCCCATCGCGAGGATGTCCCTGACGATCCCGCCCACGCCGGTCGCGGCGCCCTGGTAGGGCTCGACGTACGACGGGTGGTTGTGGCTCTCGACCTTGAACGTGACGGCCCAGCCGTCCCCGACGTCGACGACGCCGGCGTTCTCGCCGATGCCCGCGAGCATCTTGCTGCGCATCTCGTCGGTCGTGGTGTCGCCGAAGTACTTGAGGTGCACCTTGGACGACTTGTACGAGCAGTGCTCGCTCCACATGACCGAGTACATCGCCAGTTCGGCGTCGGTCGGACGCCTCTGGAGGATCTCCTTGATGCGCGCGTACTCGTCGTCCTTCAGGCCCAGCTCCTTGTAGGGCTGCTCCTGCTCAGGCGTCGCCTCGGCGTTCTTGACGGTGTCGATCACGCGTTCACCACCGTGTCGAGCAGGGACAGGAACACGCCCAGACCGTCGTCCGTGGGGCCGGTGAGCGCGTCGATGGCGTGCTCGGGGTGCGGCATGAGGCCGACGACGTTGCCCCTGGCGTTGGAGATGCCCGCGATGTTGTTGCGGCTGCCGTTCGGGTTGTCGCCGACGTACCGGAACACGACGCGGTTGTCGTCTTCCAGCTCCTTGAGGGTGTCCTCGTCGGCCTGGTAACCGCCCTCGCCCGACTTCAGCGGCACGAGGATCTCGGCGCCCAGGTCGTACCGGCCGGTCCACGCCGTGGTGTTGTTCTCGACTTTCAGCCACTGGTCGCGGCACACGAAGTGCAGCTTGTGGTTGCGCACGAGCGCACCGGGCAGCAGATGGGCCTCGGCGAGGATCTGGAAACCGTTGCAGATGCCGAGAACCGGCATCCCCTTGTTCGCGGCCTCGATCACTTCCTGCATGACGGGCGCGAACCGCGCAATGGCGCCACACCGCAGATAGTCGCCGTACGAGAACCCACCGGGCACGATGACGGCGTCAACGCCCTTCAGGTCGTGATCCCCGTGCCACAACGGCACGGCTTCCCCGTCTGCGTATCGGACGGCCCGCTGCGCGTCGACGTCGTCGAGAGTGCCGGGGAAGGTGATGACACCGACCCTCATGCCTCGACCCTGCGCACGGTCCAGTCCTCGATCACGGGGTTGGCGAGGAAGGTCTCGGCGATCTTGGCGAGCGTGGCGTCGTCGACGTCGTCGGCGACCTCCAGCTCGAAGTGCTTGCCCTGACGGACGGCGGTGATGCCGTCGAAGCCGAGACGGGGCAGCGCGTTCGCCACCGCCTGGCCTTGGGGGTCGAGAATTTCGGGCTTCGGCATGACGTCGACGACGACTCGGGCCACGACAGACTGCTCCCGGGTTTGGAGGGGCTGGCGGTACCTCGAGAGCCTATCTGACCTGTGCGTTCATCCTCCCGACACGTGTTCGGGGGCACATCGTCACCGGTCCACCTTCGGGTGAACGACCTTGCCTCGACGGTGGGGTTTGGTAATCTGAACGCGCCGAGGCCCCGTAGGCCGAGGAAGTGAGCACGGTGCCCGTCCGGACGGTCGGCCGCCGTGCTTTGCGCTATCTGGACCATTTGTCCACGACAGTCTCCTTCGCGACGAGCGAGCGCACGCGCCTTGCCCAGTCACCTCCTGCGCCGTGGCACCAGGCCACCACGTCCGGAATCCAGAGCAACTCGTCGTGCGAGCTCTCCAAGTGCTCGTAGATGATCTTCGAGTGGCTTGGCCGCTTGCCCAGCGTCGCGCGAATCGTCTGCGCGTCGTGGAGATTGCGCTCTTCTCGGCTGTCGAGCACCAGTCTCCTCGTGTCCAGGTCGACGAGATCGTTGACAAGGGCGATGAGGCACTCCTGCCGCGCGATCTCTTCCCCAGCGGAGCAGTCGCAGGTGTAGATGTGCACGGTGGCGCCGATGGACACCAGCCTGGACGCGATCAACTTGCGTCGATCGGTCTTCTCCTTCTTGAAGTGAAGCTCTCGCTGACCGGGGAACAGCAACCGGCGCAGCGCTTTTCGCGTGCGCGCCAGGTCGCCGGGGTCGACGAGGACAGCAGCCAGCAGGTACGTGTTGTTTCGCCGCGACTCGTCGACGAAGGCGTGCAGACTCACGGAACGTCCATCGGCAGAACCCGAACGACAGTTCATCAAGTCCAACTGATCGGGTCCGAACGACCAGGTGTTGGACCTATTCCAACAAGCTATTTCGCCGAAAGCGAGACCGGTGGCAGTCCGGCCCGATCGGACGGATGCTGGAGATCATGAAGATCCTCGTGCTCGGCGGAACCGTGTTCCTCAGCAAGGCCATCACGGCGGAGGCCGTCCGCCGCGGCCACGACGTGGTCTGCGCTGCCCGCGGTGCCTCCGGCGGGGTGCCGGAGGGAGCCACGCTCGTTCCGGTCGACAGGAACAGACCAGGTGCGTTCGACGCGCTGGCCGGCGAGCAGTTCGACTCGGTGATCGACGTGTCGAAGTACTCGGTGAACTGGGTCCGGGACGCGCTGGAGGCGTTCGGGGCGACCACGCCGCACTGGACGTTCGTGTCCAGCATCTCCGTCTACGCGGACCACTCGACGGGCAGCGACGAGTTGTTGCCGCCGCTGGAGGACGACCCTGCGCAGGAGTTCACCGCCGAGCGGTACGGCAGCGTCAAGGTGGCCAGCGAGATCGCGGTGCGCGAAGCCGTGGCGAGCCGCGAGTTCATCGTGCGGGCCGGGCTCATCACCGGGCCGGACGACCCGAGCGACCGGTTCGGGTACTGGCCCGCGCGGATGGCCCAGGGTGGGCGCGTGGTCGTGCCGGACAGCCCTGACCTGGGGTTCCAGCACATCGACGCGCGGGATCTGGCGCAGTGGATCGTGTTCGCGGCCGAGGAGCGGGTGACGGGCACGTATGACTCCACCGGGCCGGTCATGCCGTTC
Organism: Lentzea waywayandensis; assembly: GCF_900115955.1. Classification (GTDB taxonomy): domain Bacteria; phylum Actinomycetota; class Actinomycetes; order Mycobacteriales; family Pseudonocardiaceae; genus Lentzea; species Lentzea waywayandensis. The sequence continues at coordinate 792,177 of NZ_FOYL01000004.1, read as the reverse complement.
CAGATGGCCATCGGCGAGATCGCCGGGGCGACCGCGCAGCCGGGGACGCAGCTCGTTTCCGTGCAGGAGAGCGTGCTCAAGGAGCTCGGGATCAACCCGTGGGCCGGGCCTCGGTCGCTGCCGCTGTGGCTGCCGCAGGAGTGGGCCAAGATGGTCGGCCGCGACGTCAGCAACGCGCTGGCGAACGGGCTGCGGGTGAGACCGCTGGCCGAGACCGCGCTCGACTCGCTGGAGTACGAGCGCGGCCTCGGACTGGACCGGCCCCGCAAGGCCGGGCTCACGGCTGCGGAAGAGCAGGAAATCCTTACAGCAGTGAGTTGATCTGCGCGGCGACGAGGTCGATGCGCACGCCCTGGTTCGGGCAGCCGCCGAAGTGGTGGAGCCCGATCACCTTGTGTGTGCGCCTCGACAGCACCGGCGAACCGGACGAGCCGCCTTCGGTGTCGCACATGTAGCTGATGTCGGACTGCGACGAGCTGCCGTTCACCCGCACGGCACGCACGACGCAGTAGCCGCCGCCGTTGTTGTTGTCGCGCAACGACAGCTTCTTCAGCTTCCCAGCCGGGTGGCCGACGATGTACATCTCCTCACCCACGGCCGGAACGCGCGCGTCCAGTTCGAGGTAACCGAACGAGCTGATGGCCGCGAAGTTGTTCACGGTGAAGAGGGTGTAGTCGAGAGCGGCGTTCACCTTCAGCACCTGCGCCGCCAGGACCTTCGTGACGGTGGCGGACGCGGTGCCGCCGCAGGTCGGGCACTGGTAGTTGAACCAGACCTCGATGCCGCTGGTGCTGGTGAAGCAGTGTTCGTTGGTCAGCATGCGGTTGTTGGGGCCGACGCGCCACGCCGTGCACAGCGAACTGCCGTTGCGCAGCAGCTTCGCCACGGACGCGGTCTTGCCCCACTCGGTCGGGTTGCTCGACTGGTAGCAGACGGCGTCCTTGTAGTCGTTCGTGCCGCAGATGCTCTGCACGGACGGCTGCGAGGACATCTCGGCGTCGGTGTAGCCGCGCGTGAGCTTGTCGATCCGGACGCGCGACAGCGGGTTCGTCACCGACACCAGGGCGCGGTCACCCGTGATCGACATGGCCCAGAAACCGGACGCGTCGATCGTGGCGGTCAGCGAGGCCTTCAGATCTCTCGTGTACGTGTACTTCTCGGTGCCGTCAGGGTTCGACACCGTGAGCACGTCACCGGGCAGGATCCGCAGGTCCGTGAAATGCAGCTTCACGTACCCGGAGCCCGGTCGTTCGATCAACGTCGAACGATTCGCGCCACCCACGCGGACTGAGACGTTTTCCTCAGTTCCGATTTCCTGCGTCTGCGGCGACGAGGCCTCAGCAGGTGTAGAGGTGGTGGTAGCAGGGACGATGGACGTCATCGGCAGGGCAAGCGCCAGTGCCGTGAGGAGTTGCAGGGTTTTCCTCATGCCATTTGATACTTCCGACGTCACCTGACCGTGTCAGCCCGCCAATCGTCGGTAATGGAGGAATCTGTGCAACTTGTCCATTTCGGTCATGCCTGCGTACTTCTCGACACCGGGACAACGCGCATCCTGATCGACCCCGGCACGTTCTCCACGGGGTTCGAGGACCTGACAGACCTGGACGCGGTGCTGGTCACGCACCAGCACTTCGATCACATCGACATGGAGAAGCTGCCGGCGCTGCTCAAGGCGAACCCGCAGGCGCAGCTCATCGTCGACGAGGGCACGGCGCCCACCGTCGAGAACGCGACCGTCGCACGGCCGGGTGACGTGCTCAAGGTCGGCGACACGACGGTCAAGGTCACCGGTGGGCAGCACGCGCTGATCCACGAGGACATCCCGATCGTGCCGAACGCCGCCTACGTGATCGACGACGGCGCGTTCTACCACCCCGGCGACTCGCTGTTCGTGCCGGACGAGGACGTCGACGTGCTCGGACTGCCCGCCGGAGCGCCGTGGTTGCGCACCGGTGAGGCCGTCGACTTCCTACGCGCCGTGAAGCCGCGTGTCGCCGTGCCGATCCACGAGAAGACGCTCGCGAGCCCGCAGATGGCCGTCCGGTTCTTCGAACTGCTGAAGCCGGACGGCACCGAGGTCAGGCTGCTGACGCCAGGCGAGGAGACGGCAGTTTGACGTAGGTGGTCGGCGCGGCGTCGTGGGCGAGTGCGATGTCCACGGCGTCGAGCACGGCCTGCCGCGCACCGGGCCGGTGCAGGTCGCGCGCGTCGACGGTGATCCGGGTCAGCCCGCCGCGGCGCGCGGACCTGGCGGCCGCGTAGACCAGCGCGAGCGACCGCAGCTCACCGAAGCTGGTGCGTTCGGTCAGCGCGTGCAGGCGGCCCAAGGTCGCCAGGCCGCTGCCGACCTCACGGACGGCGTGCGCGTCGGCGCAACGCTGGAACCTGTGCTTGGCCAGCGCGATCAACGTCCCGGGCGACGCCACGCAACGCCGAGGCGCGAACGTGTCGGCCTTGAGCCCGATGGCGTCCATCTGCAGACGCGCGCCCATCAACAACAACCCGGCTTCATAGGCCGGCAGCCGCCGCTGACCGAGACCGTGCAGCACGACGGCATCGCCGAGCGAGGTGCGGTGCCGCACCCATTCCTGCGCCTTGCCCAGCTCGCGAGGTGCTACGAGCAGCGACAACGGCACCTGCCGCGGATCAAGCGCCGCGGCGAGATCAGCGCATCGGTCGAGTGTCTGCGGACCGATGCCGGACAGAGAGACCACGAGCTGTGAGTGCACCGTATGAGTGCGCCATGCCGTGGTGACATCCGCGTGAAACCGGCGCTAACTCACGCCAGCCAGTCAGCGAAAGACCGGCCTGTGAGCCGCTCGTAGGCCTCGACGTACCGCTGACGGGTCGCCTCGACGACGTCCGCGGGCAGGGCAGGCGGCGGAACGTCGCTCTTGCGGTCCCAGCCGGACGCGGAGGACGTCAGCCAGTCGCGCACGTACTGCTTGTCGAACGACGGCTGCACGCGGCCGGGCTCGTAGCCCTCGGCCGGCCAGTACCGCGACGAGTCCGGCGTGAAGACCTCGTCCGCCAGGATCAGCTCACCGGAGGCGTCCAGCCCGAACTCGAACTTCGTGTCCGCGAGGATCAGGCCGCGCGTCAACGCGTACGCGCGCGCCTCGCTGTACAGCTCGATCGTCCGGTCGCGCAGCTTCGAGGCCAGCTCGACACCGTGCTTCTCGGCGATGACGTCGAACGACACGTTCTCGTCGTGCGCGCCGATCTCGGCCTTCGAGGCGGGCGTGAAGATCGGCGGGTCCAGTTCGGACGCCTCGACCAGACCGGCCGGCAGCTCGATCCCGCAGACCGCGCCGGTCGCGGTGTAGTCGGCCATGCCCGAGCCCGTCAGGTACCCGCGCGCCACGCACTCGACGTCGACCATCTGCAGCTTGCGCACGAGCAACGCGCGGCCGCGGACCTCGGCGGGGATGCGCGGGTCGTCGAACGCGACCAGGTGGTTCGGGGCGAGTCGCTCGAACCAGAACACGCTCATCGCGGTGAGCACGCGGCCCTTGTCGGGGATCTCCGTGCTCAGGATGTGGTCGTACGCCGAGATTCGGTCGGACGCGACGAACAGCAGCAGCTCGTCGTCCACGTCGTACAGATCGCGAACCTTGCCGCGGGCGACGTGCTGGTAGTCAGCGAGCGTAGGCACGCTGGTCAGCCTACGTGGCCGAGTTCCGTCAACCGACCTACACCCCTTCACCTCTACAGATCAAGGCAAAAGAAGCTTAAGGTGCACCCGTGCTCCCTAGAAAGGCCCTGTGGATCCCGGCTTTGGCAAGCTTGGGACTGCTCATCGTGCTGGGCGTGGCCGGGTGGAGCTTCGACTCCAGCCCCATCTCGTCGCCTGCCGCAGGAGGTTCGCTCACCTCGAGCACGCCCCAGTCCGTGACCATCGTCCCGACTCCGGACGACGTCGAGATCACGGTCAAGGGGTCGTCCTCAGCGGCGACGACGACCACCACGACGAAGACCACGCAGCCGAAGCCGCCACCCACGCAGACTCCTCCTGCCGTGCAGCAGCCGACGACCACCGAGCCCCCGCAGCAGGGACTCCTGGTCAACGAGGGCGCCCGCTGCGATCCGGAAGGCGCGAACGGCATCGGCCTGCTCGGCGAGAAGCTGGTGTGCCGCAAGGATCCCCAGCGCGGCGACCGGCTGCGCTGGCAGAAGGCCTGAGCCCTAAGCGCGCCACTCCAGCACGTCGATCTTGTCGCCGACCGCGATGGTGCCGGTGCGCGTCACCTGTGCCTTCATGCCGAACGTGACGCCGCCATCGGGGTCACGCCGGTAGGCCGCCAGCGAGCGAATCGGCTCGGGGCCGTCCTTCAGCCCGGTCTCCTGGTCGACCATCGGCACGGCGCAACGCACGCAGTCCTTGGCGTAGGCCAGTTCCACGTCACCGATCGCCGCGCGCCGAACCCGGTCCTCGGTGTGCGGTTCCGGCCAGCCGGACACGACCACGTTGGGGCGGAAGCGGTTCATCGGCACCGGGTCCCCGCCGCGTTCCAGGATGCGCTCGTTCAACCCGTCCAATGAGGACAGCGAGAGCACCAGCAACGCGTTGCCGTCGGCGTACCCGACCAGTCCGGTGGTCTCGCCGGTCGTCTCCCGACTCAGGTCCGGTGGCGTCCGCACGAGCCGCACGGATCGCTTGAGGGCCAGGGAGAACGCCTCTGCGGCCTCGTCGCCCTGGTCCACGCCGAAGCCGTTCCAGGTGTGCACGGCGACCGGCACCCGAGGCCCGTCGGCGATGATCGGGAACGACTGTCCACCCAGGAACAACGCCGAGTCCGTCAGGTGCGGACGCAGCGCGGCCATCTCCGGGACCTTGCGCTGCGACAGGAACACACCGCCGTCGTCGACCAGCATCATCATCCGGTCGCCACGCAGTCCGGTGGCGTCCACCGCGGAGGATGCGACGGAGTACCCGCCGCATCCCTTGATCGGGTAGACGACCAGATCCGAAACGATCACAGAATCGGCTCTGGCTCGTAGGCCGGGTACTTGTCGACGACCGCGGCGACCTGCTCCACGATGGACGCGACCTGCGCCGACGCCACGCCGGTGAACGACAGGCGGTCGGCCAGCAGTGCGTCCAGGGCGGCCTTGTCGAGCGGCAGCCGCTCATCCGCGGCGAGCCGGTCCAGCAGGTCGTTCTGCGCCAGGCCCTGCTCGCGCATCGCCAGCGCGACGGCCACCGCGTTCTCCTTGATGGCCTCGTGCGCGGTCTCCCGGCCGACACCCGCGCGCACGGCCGCCATCAGCACCTTCGTCGTGCCGAGGAACGGCAGGTAGCGGTCCAGCTCACGGGCGACGACGGCCGGGTAGGCGCCGAACTCGTCCAGCACCGTCAGGAACGTCTCCAGCAGCCCGTCGAACGCGAAGAACGCGTCCGGCAGCGCGACCCGGCGGACCACCGAGCACGACACGTCGCCCTCGTTCCACTGGTCGCCCGCGAGCTCGCCGACCATGGACAGGTAGCCGCGCAGGATCACCGCGAAGCCGTTCACGCGCTCACACGAACGGGTGTTCATCTTGTGCGGCATCGCGCTGGACCCGACCTGGCCGGGCTTGAAGCCCTCGGTCACCAGCTCGTGGCCCGCCATCAGACGAATGGTCTTCGCCACCGACGACGGTGCCGCGGCGAGCTGCACGAGCGTCGAGACGACGTCGAAGTCGAGCGAGCGCGGGTAGACCTGGCCGACGCTCGTGAGCACGCGCTCGAAGCCGAGGTGGCCCGCGACCGTGCGCTCCAGCTCCTCCAGCTTCTCGGGCGTGCCGAGCAGGTCGAGCATGTCCTGAGCCGTGCCGACCGGGCCCTTGATGCCGCGCAACGGGTAGCGCGCGATCAGCTCGTCGAGGCGGGAGAACGCCACCAGCAGCTCGTCGGCGCCCGTCGCGAACCGCTTGCCCAGCGTCGTCGCCTGCGCGGCCACGTTGTGCGAACGACCGGCCATGACGAGGTCGGAGTGCTCGGCCGCGAGGCGCGCGAGGCGGCCGAGGACCGCGGCGACCTTGGACCTGATCAGCTCCAGCGACCGCAGCACCTGGAGCTGCTCGACGTTCTCGGTCAGGTCGCGCGAGGTCATTCCCTTGTGGACCTGCTCGTGGCCCGCGAGCGCGTTGAACTCCTCGATGCGCGCCTTCACGTCGTGCCGCGTCACCCGCTCACGCGCGGCGATCGACTCCAGGTCGACCTGCTCCAGCACACGCTCGTAGTCCGCGATCGCGGTCGCCGGAACGTCGATGCCCGCGGCCGCCTGCGCCCGCAGCACCGCGAGCCACAGCTGGCGCTCCAGCACGATCTTGTGCTCGGCCGACCAGAGCGTCGCGAGCGACGTGGAGGCGTAGCGACCTGCGAGGACGTTGGCGATGCGGGGCTTCGTCACGTCGCAAGATTAGTGCACGCGGACCTCACTGCCAGGCGACGGCGGGGTCCGTGACCAGCTCTGTGAGGACCCCCACGCGCACCGGCACCGTCTGCCGCAGACCGGCGCTCGTCGCCGGGTTGTAGTTGTGGCTGGAGATGCGCACGACGTATCCGCTCTGGAACACGCGCTGGACCTCCGCCCTGGCGATCTCCGGTGTCCCTTCGTTGAACTCGGCCTCGGTGACGACCGACCCGTCCTTCTGCTGGACGTCCTTGCACATGGTCGCGCCGCCGCAGAAGTCCTTCGTCGAGAGCCCCTTGACGCCGGCTTCCACGCGCAGCGAGGTCGGCCCGATCTGGTCGGTCAGGTAGAGATAGCCCGAGAACTCCGGGTCCCCTGGCGCCCGCGCCGGGGTCGACGTCGTGAACGGGGGGTAGGTGAGCCTGCCGGGGTTGAACGACCCGGCGATGTCCGTGAGGTTCGTCATCGTCACCCCGAGCTTGGCCGCCAGCTGGTCGCCGGCGCGCTGGGCCTTCTTCTCCACCGACACGCTCGGCGGCGCCGACGAGCTCGCCGGGGTGTCGGCGCCGAGCTGACTGTCCCGGTCGCGCGGGAGCAGGCCGGGTAGCGCGAGCGACGCGACGGCGATCACCGCCGTAGCCACGCCCACAGCGACCAGCGCTCGTCGACGACTTTTTTTCTGCTCGACCCGCCTGATCAGGGTGTCGGGGTCGAAGTCGAGCGGCGGCTCGTCCCAGACGGCCAGCAGCATTCCCTCGCGGATCTCCTGCTCACTCACGACGCGACCCTCCCCGAACTGTTGTCGAGCTTCTCCACGATGGTGCGCAGTGTCGCGAGACCGCGCGCCGTCTGGCTTTTGACCGTTCCCTCGGTGCACCCCATGGCCACCGCCACCTCGGCGACCGACAGGTCCTCGAAGTACCGCAGCACGAGCACCGCCCGTTGCCTCGGCGGCACCTGGAGCAGCGCGGTGTGCACGAGCTCGCGCGCCCACAGCTTCGCGCTGGTCGTGTCGGGATCCACGGTGGCGTCCGCGGCGTCGGGCAGCTCCCCGTCCCGCTGCTCGGCTCTGCGCCACGGCCTGCGCTTCTCGTCCAGCCAGGTGCGCAGCAGCACCTTGCGGGCGTACGCGATCAGGTTGTCGAGGTCCTTGATGCGCTTCCAGGCCACGTACATCTTCATGAGGCTCGACTGCATCAGGTCTTCGGCTGTGTGCCAGTCGCCACAGAAGAGATACGCAGTACGTCGCAAAGACGCGGCATTGGCTGCCGCGAATTCGCGAAAGCCCTGTTCATCGGCCTTGCGCATGCGTTCCCCTCTCGCGTCCTCAACCAGGGGAACGCATCGGAGGAACGCCAGGTTGCATCAGGCGTGACGCGAAAGAGCCGAACGGAGCATCCTGGCCGCCACGCCGCGGGGGTCCGACTTCAGCTCGATGAACGAGTTGACCACGGATCCGTCCACCAACGCGATCAGTTCCTCCACCCGGTCGCTCCCGATGTCCCGGCCCGAGCGGGCGAAGACGTCGGCGATCAGCTCGCGCAGTTCGGTCGACAGCACGCGCATCAACGGCCGCAGGTACGGGCGGCGGCCGGTCGCGACGAGGCGTTCGTAGCGCAGCAGCACGGCCTCGATGTCGGTCGCGTCCTCACCGACCAGCAGGTCGAGCATGAACTCCACGAGCACGTCGTCGGTCGTCTGCTCGGGCAGCGACGAGAGCCGTTGCCGGAAGTTCGCGAGCTCGCTGCGGCCGTGGAACTCGACGGCCGCGATGATCAGCTCGTCGAGCGAGTCGAAGTAGTACGTGGTCGACGCGAGCGGCAGACCAGCGCGTTCGGCGACCGCGCGGTGCCGGACCGCGTCGAACCCGCCCTCCGCGAACAGGCCGGACGCGGCCTCCACGAGCGCCTGCCGCCTGCGCTCACCCTTGGGGGTTGCTGCCGTCATAGTCGAGCCAGAGTACTGGGCGGACGATCAGAACCTGGGGGCCAGTGCGTCCGCGAACCGCTTGGCCTGCCCCTTCAGCTCCCCGTCGCCCTGGGTGAACACGTAGAGGTCCAGGCCCTGGGCGGTCTTCACCTTCTCCGCACCGGCGGGCGCGTCGAACGGCTGCGGCGTGACGATCGCGGTGATCGTCAGCCCGTCGATCTTGAACGCGACCGAGCGCGAGCCGGGCGGGCAGCTCTGCGTGGGTGCCACTGCGAAGTCCGGTGAGACCGAAAGCTCGTCGGCGAGGGCGTCAGCGAGCTCTCGGTCCACACCTGCGCAGCCCTGCACTGCGCTTTCACTGGCCGAAGGGCCAGTGCTTCCCGGCGTCTGCGAGTCCCCCTGCGTGGACTCGCTTTCACCGGAGAAGCCCGTAGGCGGTTTCGCCTCGAATGGAGACATCGGGGATTCTGCCGCGTTGTCACGGTTCTGCCCAGAACCCACGCTGTTCAAACTGCTCGAGTCCTGACTCACCCAGCTGTTGGCGGCGAAGACCCCGCCGAATCCGAGCACCACGACCAGGGTGGTGCCGGCGGCGATCGAGTTGCGCCTGCGCAGCGTGGCACGGCGCGAAGCCGTGCGGACATCGCCCGCGTCGAAGGACGCCGGTGGCGCGTCCTGTGCTGCGTCGCGGAACAGGTCCGCGAGCTTCTGCTCGTCCATCTACGTCCTCCTCTCGCTGGTCACGACGCCGGTCGCAGGTCGTCGATGGCGTCACCCAGAGCTTCCCTGAGCGCTGCCAGTCCGCGCGCGGTCTGACTCTTCACAGTTCCTTCCGAGCACTTCAGCGCCTCGGCCGTGGCCGTGACGTCGAGGCCCTCGAGGAACCTGAGCACGAGCACGGCCCGTTGCCTGGGCGGGACTCTGCGCAGGCCCTTCAGCAACGCCTCACGGGTCGCGACCGTCTCGCCGATCTCGTTGTCCGTCGTCGGCGACTCGGGCATCTCGTCGGTGAACTTCTCGCGACGCCACGGACGGCGTGACTCGTCGATCACCGCGCGCACGACGGTGCGGCGGACGTAGGCGTCGAGAGCCTGCTTGTCCCGAATCTTCCGCCACCTCCTGTGCACCGCGACGAAGGCCGTCTGCGCGAAGTCGTCAGCGCGGTGCCAGTCGCCGCACAGCAGGTATGCCGTTCGGCGCACAGCCTCACGGCGAGCCACGAAGTACTCCGCGAACTCCTGCTCGTCGCGCTGATCCACGCGGACTGCTCTCCGCTCGTTCTTCGAGTTGCACTGACTGGACGGAAACTGAGGCACCAACGGTTGCACGAACCATCGGCGAGAGCTACATCACCCCCTCGGTCGTTCACCGGATGTGATGTGATCGAGCTCGTGACCCCCATCGACCTGCGCTCGGACACCGTCACCCAGCCCGACGAGGCCATGCGCCGGGCGATGGCGGCGGCCGAGGTCGGCGACGACGTGCTGGACCACGACCCGACCATGGCCGCTCTGGAGGAGCGGGTGGCGGGACTGCTCGGCGTCGAGGCCGCCCTGTGGGTTCCCTCTGGATCCATGGGCAATCTCATCGCCTTGTTCCTGCACCTGGAGCGCGGTGACCGGTTCCTGGCTCCTCTCGGCGCGCACGTGCTCGACGCCGAGCTCGGGACGGCCGCGTGGCTGGCCGGCGGGATGCCGCACGCGCTTGCCCCGGTGACGCCGGAGACCGTGATCGCCGCTGGTGGTGGCGAGTCTCCTTATTACGGGCTGCGGACCACGCTGTTGTGCCTGGAGAACACGCACAACGCTGCCGGTGGCACGGTGACCTCGGTCGACGAGCACGCTTCGCTCGTGGCGGCGGCTCGGTCCATCGGGCTGGCGGTGCACCTCGACGGGGCCCGGCTGTGGAACGCGTCCGTTGCTCTCGGGGTGCCTTTGGTGGACTTGGCCGCGGGGGTGGACACCGTTCAGGTGTGCCTGTCGAAGGGGCTCGGCGCGCCGGTCGGATCGGTGGTCGCCGGGTCCGCGTCGTTCGTCGTCGAGGCCCGGCGGGTGCGGAAGATGCTGGGTGGCGGCGTGCGGCAGGGCGGGGTGCTGGCCGCGGCGGGTCTAGTCGCCCTCGACCGGATTGATCGATTGGCCGACGATCATTCGAACGCTGATGTACTTGCTTCCGGACTGCGGTCGCTGGGCTGGGAGGTGGCCGAGCCCGCCACGAACATCGTGCTGGCGTCGGTGCCCGACCTGGACAAGACGCTGCTGTCGTTGCGCGAGGTCGGGGTTTTCGCCAGTCCCATGTCAGGCAAGGTTCGGTTCGTGACGCACGGCGACGTGGACTCGTCCGACATCGCCGAGGTGCTGCGCCGGCTTCGAGAGGACGTCTGAGATGCGCTGGATCGTGTTCGACTTCGGCGAGGTGATCAGCCAGCGGAACCCGGCGCGGCCCGCGATGGCGGCGAAGCTCGGGGTCACGCTGGAGGCTTTCGAGGCGGCGTACTGGGACCGGGACGCCTACGACCGCGGCGGGTCGGACGCCGAGTACTGGTCACGGATCGGTTCTGTGCTCGGGCTGACCCTCGACGACACGCTCGTCCACGAGCTGACCGCCATGGACAACGCGGGCTGGCTCGACGACCCGGTGGTGGAGACCGTCGCGTTGATCGAGGACCTGGCAGCACTAGGCGTGCCGCTGGCGTTGCTGTCGAACGCGCCGTCGACGTTCGGGCGACTGGCCGAGAAGGTGCCGTGGGCCAAGCACTTCCGGCACCTGATCTTCTCCGGCGACCTCGGCTGCGCGAAGCCGGACGCGGCGATCTGGAAGCACACGTCGTCCGTGATCGACTCGTCGGACGTGATCTTCTTCGACGATCGGCTGTCCAATGTGGAGGGCGCCCTGGTCGCGGGCTGGGACGCGCGACTGTGGACGTCAGCCGCTGTTGCGCGCGCCGAGCTCCGCACGGAGTTCGGCGATCTCGGCGCGTAGGTTCCGCAGCTCCTGCGCGGTCTCGAGCTCGGCTTCCTCGACACCGCGCAGCTTCTCCACGAGCCAGCTGGCGATCGTGCCGGTGATGACACCGAGCAGCGCGATGCCACCGACCATCAACAACCCGGCGACCAGCCGCCCCTCACCCGTGACGGGGTAGCGGTCGCCGTACCCGACCGTCGACATGGTCGTCAGCGTCCACCACAGCGCGTCGCCGAACGTGGTGATGCTGGCGTTCTCCGCGTGCCTTTCGGCGTCCAGCACCGCGAGGCTCGCGCAGAACACGACGATTACCGTCACGCCCGCGACGTAAATGCTGACCCGTTGCCTGATCTTGTCCTGGAACTTCTTGTTCAGCAACGTGATGACCGTGATCAGCCTGAGCACCCTGAGCTGCCGCACCATCGGCAGAACGACCGCGGCAAGATCGAAGATGTGCGTTTTCAGAAACTTGACCTTGTTCTGCGCCAACGTCAGCCGCGTGGCGAAATCAGCCGCGAACAACGCCCAGACCAGCCACAACGCGATCTCCAGGGGAAAGTGCATGGCCCCGTGATCGTCGAAAACCTGCCACGCGTAGGCGGCGAGGAACACCACGGCGAGTGCCGTCAACGGCCACTCGACCTTTCGCTCCCACCGCTCGAGGCGGGCCTCGTTGGCTAACAACACCGCCCCATGGTGAGCGGTGCGTAGTCATTAATCCAGAGTCATCGCTTGGATTTGATCGCACCGTAAGCCGCGGTGCCTGCGAGGAGTAGTCCTCCAATCACAGCGAGCCAGAAAAGGCCTTTCACGACGGCCCCGACGACGGCCAGCACGATCCAGATCGCCACCAGCCACCCGATGATCGCCCACATTGGACTCCCCTTCCTCCGCTCCGTGAACGTCCGGCCGGCCGGTTTTGTTGCGCGGCCCCGGCTCGGGCGCGCGTCCGGCTTGAGTGCGCGTCCGGTCCTGGTGCGCGTCCGGCTCGGGTGCGCGTCTGATCCTGGTGCACGCCTGGTTCTAGCGCGCTTGGTTCTGATGGGCGCCTGGTTCTGGTGCGCGTCAGGTCCAGGTGCGGGTCAGCTCCTCGTGCGCTCCCGGTTCCAGCGCGCTCCCGGTTCCAGCGCGGGCCGGGTCCCAGCGCGGGCCGGGTTCTGGTGTGGGCCGGGTTCTGGTGTGGGCCGGGTTCTGGTGTGGGCCGGGTTCTGGTGTGGGCCGGGTTCTGGTGCGCATCCGGGGCTCAGAGCCAGGCCTTCAACCGCCGGAGCGCCTCCTCGATGTCCTGCGTGGCGCCCGCGAACGACATCCGCACGAAGTGGTGCCCGTCCACAGGGTCGAAGTCGATGCCGGGCACGATCGCGACCCCGGTGTCGTCGAGCAGCTTCTTGCAGAACCCCATCGAGTCGTCCGTGAGATGCCGGACGTCCGCGTACACGTAGAACGCCCCGTCCGCCGGCGCCAACTTGTCGATGCCGAGGTTCGTCAACCCTTCGAGCAGCAGGTCCCGGTTCACCCTGTACCGCTGAAGATGCTCAGCCGTCTCCGCGTACGCGTCCTCGTGAAACGCCTCGACCGCGGCGTACTGCGCCAGTGCGGGCGGACACAGCGTGAAGTTGCCCGTCAGGCAGTCCACGGCCCTGCGCAGCCGCTCCGGCAACAACATCCACCCGAGCCGCCACCCGGTCATCGCGAACGCCTTGGAGAACGAGTTCACGACGATCGCGTCCCGCGACGTCTCCCAGGCACACCGGAGGGGCTCCCCGTAGCTGATCCCGTGGTAGATCTCGTCGCTGACGAGCTGAACCCCGTTGGCAGCACACCAGGTCGCGATCGGCTCGACATTGGCCGTCGTCCCCGTCGGGTTGGCCGGACTCGCCACGATCACACCCTTGAGCCCGGGATCGAGCATCTCGACCGTGGGCTGGAACCGCGTCTCCGGGCCGCACGGCAACTCGACGACCTCACACCCCAACGCCTTGAGGATGTTGCGATAAGCCGGATATCCCGGCCGCGCCAGGGCGACCCGATCCCCGGCGTCGAAGGCCGCCAGGAACGCCAGCGTGAACGCCCCCGACGACCCCGTGGTCACGACCACGTCGTCCGCCGTCACGTCGAGGTCGTACTGCCGCTTGTAGTGCCCGGCGATGGCCTGCCGCAGCTCGGGAATCCCCAGCTGCTCGGTGTAGCCCAGCGCGTGCTCGCCCAGGGCTCGCGCGGCGGCCTCTCGCACCGGGCGCGGGGCGGGGCTCGACGGCTGTCCGGCGGCCAGGGAGATCACGTCCCCGTGCGTTCGCTGCCGTTGTGCGGCGGCGGACAGCACGTCCATGACGTGGAAGGGCGGGACGTCGGCGCGGGCAGCCACGGTCAGCATGCCGCCAGGCTAACTCCCCAGCACCTCTCCTCACCTCTGTCCGTTTCTCACCTCACCTCAGGCCTCGCCCCAGGTCCCGGCACCCTCGTCAGATCCCATCCATCGCTCCACGCCTCAGACCTCCACGCCTCAGATCTCCAGGCCTCTCCACCTCAGGTCTCCGGGCCCTCCACCTCAGGGCCCCCACACCAAGGTCGTCACACCTGAGGTGCAGCACGCCCTGTCGCACCCCCCGCGCTTCCGCAATATGCGGGCGCAGATAACAGCGTTTCAGGACATTCGTTACCCGTGTGGGTGTGGATAACCGAAACCCGGCACATTTCCGTCACGAGATACCTGACGGAGAAGTGCCGGGTTCCGGACAAATCTCACCTGATCGAGCGAGGCTAATACCCTTGGTAGCCGCCGCCCTGGGACATCGCCTTCAAACCTGGGTGGCCTTCGAAGCCGCCATAGCGCGAGAACGTGTAGCGGACGCCGGCGATGATGTTGTCGATCGGATTCCAGATGTCGTCGTGGCCGGGCAGCTTGTGGGCGTTGAACGTCGAGTCGATGCACTGCATGAGGCCCTTGGAGGGCGTTCCCGCCTGGGCGTTGGAATCCCAGAGGTTGATGGCGTGCGGGTTGCCGCTCGACTCCTTCTCGATGATCTTCCAGATCTCGTCGATGTTCTCGTCGGTGACCGGAATGCCGTTGGCCTGAAGGATCTTGATGGCTTCGCGGATCCATTCCTCGACGTTGCCGGGAGGCGGGCTGCCCGAGGGCGGGCCGCCGCCGGAGCCGAGGCCGCCCGTACCGCCGCCGCCCTCACCTCCACCTCCACCACCGCCTCCACCACCGGACGCGCCGCCACCGCCTCCGTGGCCGGAAGCCGCAGGCGTAGGGGTGGGGGCGGGCTTCGAGTCCGATGCGGACGAAGTCTTGGTCGAGTCGTCGGGCGGTGCGGTCGGGGCCCACTCGACGGGCTTGCCCGGTGCGGGCGTGAAGGACTGGGTGTTCGGGTCCTCGAGCGACGAGAACTTCGGGGTCAGCGCGCCGGGGCGGCCCTTCAGGGTGCCGGCGGCGGCGTTGACTGCGCTTTCCGCTTGGGAGACAACGGGTTGGGCGTCGCTGGTTGCCTCGGAGCAGTAGCCGCGGATGACGCTGTTGACGTCCTCCTGCGGCTGGCCGTGGAGCTGCTGGCGCGTCTGGCGGGCGCGGCTCAGGAGGTTCTCGCAGATGCGGCTCATCGAGGTCTTCGCGGTTTCCAACGCGTTCGCGGCCGCCTCCAGGTCGGTCGCGGCGCTGTTGAGCGCGTCGGCCATCGAGGTGCCGCACTTCGTGACGTTGGCCATGTAGGCGACGAAACCGTCCGAGGACTTGCCTTCCCAGGCGCCGTCGAGCTGCGTCACCGACCGCTGCAGGACGTTCGTCTGGTCGCCGCACTTGCCCGCCGCCTGCTTCCAGCGGCTCGCGATGTCGCGCACGGCCTGGGGCTGCGCGGTCTCGATCTTGTCCGCGAGCGCGGCCAGTTCCGCGCCGCCGGGCAACGCCGCGACTTCGTCCAGCGCGCTCACGTCACACCGCCTTCATGGAGTTCTTGTTGGCTTCCTCGACGTTCGCGACATTGGTCTGGATCGCGTCGAGCGCGCCTTCGACCTTGCGCAGCACTTTCTCTGCCGCTTCGAACTCCTGCGTGCCGGCCTGGTCCATTGCGGACACCGCGCCCGAGATCGCGCCGGAAGAGCCGAGTTTCCCGAAAATGTCCGGATTGCCGTACTGGCCAGAAAAGCCGTCACCGATCGCGCCGAATTGCCCGGCCTGACTGCTCACGGTCGTTCGGCACTGTTCCATGGCTTCAGTGTTGAACTTCGTCGCAGCCATGCGCGCCTACCCCCTCAACGTCTACTCGCCGACCTTAGAACGAATTGCGCCGGGCAGTGCGCCGATTCGCTCTTTCGAACGACGATGCCCGCCCGTCAAGTTCGACGGGCGGGCATGAACGAGGGTTCCACGATCAGACTTCTTGCAAGAGCTCCCAGATCGAACCGGCGAGCCGATGGTTGTCGACGGGCGTGATGGTGCACCAGCTGCGCCCGTCGCTGCTCGGCTTGAGCTGACGGAGGTAACGCCCGTTGTGCGTGTCGTGGAAGGAAACGACACGGCTGGCGCGCTGTCCGTTGCGCTGCACACCGAACTGCCCGCGCGTGGACATGCCGTCGAGCATTCCGGCGAGCTCCTGCGCGTCACCGAGCCGCATGCCCCGCCGCTCCAGCGTGGTGATCATCCGTTGCGCGTCGAGCCCGACGTCCTTGGCAGCGGCCACGAGCTCGTCGTAGGGCGCGCTGATCGAGCGTCCGAACCCGGCAGGCATCTCACCAGCGACCGAGACCGCGGCCTCGGCGAGTGCCGTGCCACGAGCCTCGATCAACCACATCTCGTCACGATCCCGCACCGCCAGGATCGCCTCGTCCCCGATGGCCGCCGCCAGCCCGCTGATCTCCCGGTCGGCCCAGATCCACAGGTCGATCGACACCTGGTGGTTCGCCAGCAACGCGAACCCGTCAGCGAGCTCAGGCACGACCCGGCCGTTGCGGGCCAGGCCGCGTGCCTCCAGTGACTCCCAGGCCCGCTTCACCACCTCGGCCTTCTCCGTGTGGGTGACGGAGGGAATCCGCGTGTCGAGCGCGACGTGCGCGGCTGGGAGGCGCTGCGCCTCCCAGACCACGGCGAACTCCACTGTGGACAGAACCACAGAACCTGGTGAGCTCAAGGGATCTACTTGTCCTTCGGGTCTTCGCCGATGACGGACTGAACCACCATGCGATCATCGCCGAACATCTCGTCGGAGTCGACGCCGTACTTGCGCACGTGCTCGCCGTCCTCCTCGCCGTCACCCTTGGCACCACTGGCCGCGGGCGACATGAGCGACCCTGCGCCCTTGCCACCGACGCCACCCTTGCCGGCGGCAGCACCGGCCCGGTTCGCCTCAGGCCCGACGCCACTGGCACCACCAGGCGTCATCGCGCCACCGGGCCCCTTGCCCGCAGCCCCGGTACCGCCGGCACCAGCACCAGCACCAGCGCCGCCGGCTCCGGCCTTGCCGCCACCGATCGTGCTCGGCGCACCCTTCGGCCCGGCGGGCGCGATGGGCGTCTTCGGAGCCTGGCTGGGCCCACGTCCACCACCCACGACCTGCGCTCCACGCGCACTGGCCGTGCCGCCGGCGAGACCGGCGGCCGCAGCGGTCGCGGCTGCCACGCCGATGGACGGGACGCCGAACGGCTTGGGCAGCCCAGGACCAGCCGCGAGCGGGGTCGGCGTGTTGCCGCCGGGAAGGATGCCGGTGGCGTTGCCGGGGATGCTCGGGACGGGTGCGCCGGGCGTGCCGGTGAAGCCGGGGGTGCCTGGCGACCCGGTGAAGCCGGGGCCGCCCTGGATGCCGGGAGGACCGCCCGCCGGCGTGCCGACCTGGGGTCCGACGGGCGTGGCGACAGCAGCGCTGGCCACCACGATGTCCGGCGGCGGGTTGGGTGTGCGGAACGAGTCGATCGCGCTCTGGCTGTTCGAGGTGTAGCCGTTGAGGCTGTCGATGGCCTGCTGACGGGCCGCGTTGGTCGCCGCGACCTCCTTGGCGTGGTCGGTCTCGACGCCGAAGAAGCCGCCGACCTTGTCGCCGAAGTTCTGCTCCGTGTCGCCACGCAGCGTCTGAGACTCAGGCGAGCTGTTGCGGGCTGTCGTGGTGCTCTCACTCTGGCGCGCGACAGCGTCCGAGTTTCCCTGGGTCGCTTCGCCGGCGTCGCCGATGCCCTCCGCTGAGACCTTGGTCTTCTGCTGGCCCTTCTCGCCGGCCACACCGCCCCAGTCGATCCCGAGAACCTTGAGCTGGTTGCGCAGCTCCGTGTCCACGTCCTCCAGGCTGCCTGCGAGGTCGCGAAGTACGTCGGAAGCCGACGCGAACTTGCGGGCGAGATCACCGTTGCTGAGCTTCTTGACCTCATCCGCGAGCTGCTGGTTGGACCAGCCGTCGAAGTTGAAGTCTGCGATTTGCTCGTTACCCGACATGCCTCCCCCTCACTTCAAAGTCTTGAGAGTCTCGACCGCGAGCGTGGCCGCCTTCTTCGCGTTGCCGCACAGCTGATCCTGAGACTCGCCCTTCTGGGTGGTCGGCGAGTAGTTGACGTACAGCGCCTGACCATCAGAAACATCCACAGCAACGGCGCAGTTGACGCCTTCTGTGCCGGTTAGAACGATTTCAGCGGCGCCGAATCCTGCGACGTCCAGGAGCCTCGATGTGGTGTTCCCACCGCCGTCGAGCCAGGCCCGAATATCCCTGTTCGTCAGTCCGACGACCGTGTAGGCGTACTTGACGCCATTTTCGTAGAAGCAACCGGGCTGCTTTCCCAGATCCGACACTTCGATCTGGTCAGGCACGGCCTCGGCAACTTTGACCTCGGTCATCTGCGAAGCCGTGAGCAGCTTGCACGGATCGACTCCGTTGACCTTCAAATCCGCAGGGCGCTTCGGCACGTCAACGTTGGGCTTTGAGGATTCCGATGTCGGAGACCCACCGGATGTCGGCCCAGGCGTCCCTCCGACACCGTTCGTCGTACAAGCTGCGGTCGCCGCGAGAACGGACGCCAAAGCCATGATTTTGAGGATCGACTTGCTCACGTCACCGGTCCGAACGTCGTGGTGATTTCTTCCTCGGTGAATCCGTACTGCTTTGCCGATTCCCTGAGCTGCTGGGACAACTTGTCCAGGCTTTCGACATACAGCCTGATACGACCGACGTAAGAGTCGTCACCCACCGTCAGGCGGCGATTCCACGCGCCTGCGATGTTCGAACTGACGATGCCTGATTCTGTGCTGTTGACATCGACGTCGAGGTGAGCCTCAGCCTTCCTGAGCGCCCTCGCCAGCACCTCGGCCTGGTCCTGGATGATCACGCCGGCCTTGAGGACGTTGTCCTTGTTGACGTGGAAGTTCTGGCTAGACGGACCCGACGTCATCCCGTCGAGCAACGCCGATGCCGCGTGGAACGTGCTGACCGCGGCCCCGATCGCGCCCCCGGCCATGCCCGCGACGGCACTGAGAGCGGCATCCGCCCCCGCGTTCTGTGTCACCACGTCCTACCCCCGTACGGTTGGTAACGGTTCGGTCCCGCTTCGCAGGCTACCAACGCCTGCGTAAGACGTACCTGTGGTTGGACGAAGACCACCCCTCGTTGGTTCCACATCACTCTCCGTTCCGATTCCACTGGCGGCGTGTCGCGATTCCGGTAGCTTCCGCGACTTGGGGGAGGAACCACGCGCGACCACCTGGGGGAATGAGTGCACGGGCCACAACAGCCATACCCGCCGCGACAGCAGCCGAACCCGGCGCAACACCCGTATCAACAGCCTTATCCGTTTCAACAGCATCCGCCGCGGCCGCCGAAGAAAAGGCGCACCGGACTGATCGTCACGGCCGTCCTCGCGGCGGTTCTGCTGGTCGGCGGAGGCGTCACCACGGCCATCCTGATCAAGAGTGACGGCAGGCAGGCCATCGTGCCGGAACCTGAGGTGGCCGACACCAGCGTGATCGCGCAGAAGGTCGAGCGGCAGTCGGTCAAGTACGGCGAGATGGCGGTGATCGACGCCTGCACGGTCATGCCGGCCACGCTGCTCGAGGAGATCGGCTTCCGGGACGCAGCCCACGGCTGGCACAGCCAGAGTCACCTGCCGCAGTCCGTGCCGGTTGCCGATGCGACTGTCAAGGGCGAGACCGACGCGATCTCCACGTGCCTCTACGAGTCGACGGCGGAGGGTGGGATCGAGCGGTTCACGCTCTCCATCAGCCAGCTGCCGTTCAACGACGTGCTGCCGGCCGACTTCCAGGGCAAGGACGACACGCCGGTGACCGCGGCCGGGCTCCGGGCGTACACGAGCCCTGGCCTCAAGCCCGACAGCTTCAACGCTCGCATCATCAGCGCGGACGGCAAGGCCGAGGCTCACCTGGGTGCGTCGAGGATGAGCAACGTCAAGGAGATCACGGATCCCAAGGCGACGTTCATGAAGCTGCTGGAGGGTGTTGCGGCCAACCTCGCGAAAGGTCCGCAAGGCAGAACGACGCACGTGCACACAGGACGGTACGAGAGCGTGCCCAACGCCTGCGACGTCCTGAGCAGTCAGCTCTTCCGGGAGATCACGAACGGCAAGGACTCCGGTGTGGTCGAGGCGGACTACTACGAGCGGGAGACCTTCGACCGGTTCGAGAACGACAAGAACGAGGTGCGGTACTTCTACTCGAACCTGCAGGAGTGCCGGCGGCTCTCCCCGGAGTGGTTCGACGCCGCGGAACGCAGCCGGGGCCAGGCTTTGAAGATCAGCCTCAGGACGTACCGCGACGCCGAGATGGCGATCAAGGACGCGCAGGACTGCAATCCCGCCTCGCCGTCGCGCAAGATCACCGGCGAGGCGGTGATGAGCACGGAGAAGATCGGCGACTTCGCGGCCTGCAGTTACCTGACGGGTGACTCGCCGACCATTTCCTTCGTGGCTGGACGCACGCAGGTGCAGCTCACGGGGTACGGCGACTGGGCGCCGGACGACCCGAAGACCTACGTCCGGACGTTCACGCCCATCGCGCAGAAGATGGCGGACGAGGTGCGGCAGGCGATCGGATAGGGCACAGCTAGTCGGGTGAGAAGGCATCGAGCCCCATAGCGTTGAGCACGTGCTGGAACGACTCAACGAGGCCATGGCCCGCATCGAGGACGACCTCGAAGGCGAGGTGGACGTCAAGGTGCTCGCGCGGATCGCGGGCACCAGTGAGTACCACCTGCGCCGGATGTTCAGTGCGCTCGCCGGCATTCCGCTGAGCGAGTACATCAGGCGCAGGCGGCTCACCAAGGCGGCGAATGAAGTCCTCAGTGGACGGGGTTCGTTGCTCGACGTCGCTGTCAGGTGGGGTTATGGGTCCAACGAGGCCTTTGCGCGGGCTTTCAAGGCCATGCACGGGGTTGGGCCTCAGGAGGCGCGGGCCAGCAAGAAGGTGTTGCGGTCGCAGCAGATTCTCACGTTCAGACTGGTTGTGGAGGGGAGTACGAGCATGGAGTACCGGGTCGTCGAGAAAGAGGCGTTCCAGGTGGTCGGCCGGGGGACGCGGGTGCCGTTGGTGCACCTGGGGATGAACCCCGCGATCGTCGAGTTCGTCAAGGGCATCGGGATGCCCACGCTGGACCGGATGAAGGCGTTGAGCGACGGGGAGCCGGAGGGGATGCTGGCCCTCACCTTCAACCAGGAAGGGGTCGAGGAGGGCGACCTGCTCGACTACTTCCAGGGGGTGGTGACCAGCCAGGAGGCGCCGGAGGACATGGAGACCCTGCAAGTACCCAAGAACACGTGGGCTGTGTTCACGGCCGAGGGGCCCTATCCCGAGACGATTCAGTACATGTGGCGGGACGTGTACACGCAGTGGTTCCCGTCCAACAGCTACGAGAGCGTTGAGGGGCCGTCGATGTTGCGCACGCAGATCAACGGTGACCAGGCGACCGCGGAGTTGTGGATTCCCGTCACCAGCTGAGGACGAGGCGTTCCATCACGTCTCGTAGTTCCAGAACGGAAAGCCAGTCGGCGGGGATCACGGTGACGCCGTCGCGGGCGCCGAGGATGTTGCCGCAGATCGAACCCGTCGAGTCGCTGTCGCCCGAGTGGTTCACGGCGATGCGGACGGCGTCGGCGAAGTTCGCGCCGACCAGGGCGGCGTGCAGGCCGATGGCCAGGGCCTCCTCGCCCACCCAGCCGCCGCCGAGTTCGGACTCGATCTCCTCCGGGGTCAACGGCCCCAGGCCCATCACCTTGTCCAGCAACGAGGTCTGCTCCTCGTGGCCGTCCCAGCGGACCAGTTCGGCGCGTGCCACGGCTACGGCCGCTACCAGGTCCGAGCCGGACAGCAACGCGTGGACGATCGCTGCCAGGGCGCCTGCGGACAGGTAGCCGCTCGGGTGGTGGTGCGTCATGCGAGCCGTGCCGACGGCAAGCTCGAAGACCTCGCGCACGTCAGAAGACCAGACGGCGACCGGGGCGGCGCGCATCACGCCGCCGCAGCCCTTCGAGTTGTTCTTTTCGTTGTGCTTCAACGCGGTTATGCACGTGTGGCCCGGCGCCCGCCGTGAGTGCAGGCGCTGGTCCGCCATCAGCCAACCGTCCGAAGCGACCTCCGGGCCGCCCTGCGTGTGCAGCCAGCGCGCGTAGGCGGCCCGCACGGTCAGGAGCGGGTCGATGCCGTGATTCCTTGCCAGCAAAAGACCTTCGAGTGTGAACAGCACCATCTGGGTGTCGTCGGTGATCTCCAGCGCGGGGAGGTCGACGACACCCGACGGGCCGTGCTGGCTGCGGATCGTGTCGATCGACGAGAACTCGATCGGCGCGCCCAGGCCGTCGCCCACAGCACCGCCCAGCACACACCCGAGCAGGCTCACGGCAGCGTGATCTTCCCGTCGATGGC
Organism: Lentzea waywayandensis; assembly: GCF_900115955.1. Taxonomy (GTDB): domain Bacteria; phylum Actinomycetota; class Actinomycetes; order Mycobacteriales; family Pseudonocardiaceae; genus Lentzea; species Lentzea waywayandensis. The sequence goes on along the minus strand of NZ_FOYL01000004.1, from coordinate 770,040 downwards.
CTTGGAAGCGATGTCCGAACGGTGGTGCGAGCCGGTGAGGTGGATGTCCGCGATGCGCTTGTAGGCGCGCTCGCGGGCCTTCGACAGCGACTTGCCGGTGCCCACGACCGACAGCACTCGGCCGCCTGCCGAGACCACGGCGCCGTCTTCACGGCGGCGCGTGCCGGCGTGCAGGACGCCGTCGGCCTCGGAGCCGGTGATCACGTCGCCGGTGCGCGGGCGGTTCGGGTAGCCCTCGGCCGCCAGGACGACGGTCACGGCGTAGCCGTTCTCCCACTCCAGAGCCGGAAGATCAGCAAGCTCACCAGAAGCAGCCGCCAGGAACAGAGCGGAGATCGGCGACTTCAGCAGAGCGAGCACGGACTGCGTCTCCGGGTCACCGAAGCGGCAGTTGAACTCGATCACCTGCACGCCGTTGGACGTCAGCGCCAGACCCGCGTACAGCAGGCCGACGAACGGCGTCTCCCGTGCGCGCAGCTCGTCCACGACGGGCTGCACGCAGCGCGAAACGATCTCGGACACCAGGCCCTCCGGCGCCCACGGCAGCGGCGCGTAGGCACCCATGCCGCCGGTGTTCGGGCCGGCGTCGCCGTCGCCCACGCGCTTGAAGTCCTGCGCCGGGATCAGCGGCACCACGGACACGCCGTCGGTGACGCAGAACAGCGACACCTCCGGACCGTCGAGGAACGACTCCAGCAGCACCGGGTGACCGCCGTCGAGCAACGTCATCGCGTGCGCACGGGCCGCGGCCAGGTCGGACGTCACGACGACGCCCTTGCCGGCCGCCAGGCCGTCGTCCTTCACGACCCACGTCGGGCCGAAACGGGCCAGAGCGGCGTCCAGGCGTGCCGGGTTGTCGACGACCTCGCTGTGCGCGGTCGGCACCCCCGCGGCGTTCATGACGTCCTTCGCGAACGCCTTGGAACCCTCGATCCGCGCGGCTGCGCGGGAGGGGCCGAAGCAGGGGATGCCGAGCTCACGGACAGCGTCCGCGGCCCCGACCACCAGCGGTTGTTCGGGGCCGATGACGACGAGGTCGGCCTTCCACTCCTTCGCGAGGCCGGCGACGGCCGAGGCATCGGCGACGTCGACGCCGTAGAGCTCGGCGTGTCCCGCTATGCCTGCGTTGCCCGGCGCGCACGCCAAAGCAGTCAGCTGCGGGTCGCGCGACAACGCGAGGACAAGGGCATGCTCACGGGCTCCAGACCCGATGACCAGGACGCGCACGAGGGCCCAGCGTAGTTCAGCCGAGCGCCTGCTTCGCCCCAGGGTGCAGCGGGACCGGGTCGGAGGCCGAAGCCTTGTCCTTCGAGATGTCCTTCACGGCCGGGTGCACCTTCTCCAGGTCAGCCTTCTTGTCGAAGATCAGCTTGGTGACGGCGCAGGCGTTGTTGGCCGCGAAGTCCTCGCGCACGAGGAGCAGGTTCGGCACCACGATCGTGGGAACCTCGGCGACCCCGTAGGTCGCCGCCGGGATCGGCGCCGTGTCGTACACCGGGCTGATCTTCTTCATCTCCGGCAGCAGCGGGGTGATGTCGATGAACTTCACCTTGTCCTTGAGGGACGTGGTGATGTCGGTGATCTGCGGCGTCGGCAACCCGCCGGACCAGATCAGGCCGTCGATGCTGCCGTCCTTCATGCCGTCCGCGGTCTTGGTCAGGTCGAGCCGCTGGGCCTGGACGTCGGAGTCGATGTTGAGGCCGGCCGTCTTCAGCAGGCGTCCGGCGATCACCTCGGTGCCGGACTTCGGCGAGCCGGTCGAGATCCGCTTGCCCTTCATGTCGGCCACGGAGTTGATCCCGGAGTCCGCCCGGACGAGGACCTGCGTGTAGTTCGGGTAGATCCGCGACAGCGCCGCGATCTTCTCCTTCTTGCCGTTGAACGCCCCGGTGCCGTTGACGGCGTCCGCGGCGGTGTCCGCCAGCGAGAACGCGATGTCGTAGGTGCCGGAGACGAGCTGCTGGATGTTCTGCACCGACGCGCCGGTCTCGGCGGACGAGGCCTTCAGCTTCGAGTTGTCGGAGATCAGCTTCGCCAGACCGCCGCCGACCACGAAGTACACGCCACCGGAGTTGCCGGTCGCGATCGTGATCCGGCCGTCCGACGCCTCGCAGGACGCGCCGCCGCCCGAAGCGTCCGGCGTGGTGGGTGTGCGCTTGCCGCCACACCCGGAAACCACGAGCGCCAATGCGATCGCGCCGATCGCGTACCTACGCAGCATCACGAACCCTCCCACGGGAAACCAGGTGTACCGCCACGGCCACCACGAGGAACCCGGCCCCGATGGCGATCGTCAACGGCTGCAGATAGAGCAGGAACAACGCGGCCGGCACGCACAGCAGGCGTTCCGGCCAGCGCGCGGGACCGAACAACCAGCCGCCCGTCAGCACGGCGAGAGCGGCCACCCCCAGCGCGGACGCACCGAACGCCCACACCGAGTCCAGCAACGGCCCGCGCAGCAGCAGGGCGGCACCGGCGTCGGTGAGCACGAACGCCAGCGGCACGAGGAACGCGGGCAGCGTGTACTTCCACGTCTGCCACATCGTCTTCATCACGTCGCCGCCGGTCAGCGCCGCGGCGGCAACGGCCGCGAGGGCGGTCGGCGGCGTCACTTCGGACAACACCGCGTAGTAGAAGATGAACATCGCGGTCTCGGCGGGCTCGACGCCCAGCGTGATCAACGCCGGCCCGATCACGACCCAAGAGATGATGAACGACGCCGTCACCGGCACCGCCAGCCCGAGCACGGACACCGCCACGGCCGCGAGCACCGCCGTGAGCATCAGCACCACGACGGGTTCCGAGGTCAAAGCAGAAGCCAGGTCCACCAACGACCCCGCGAACGCTTGCCCCAGCCCGGTCTTGGTGATCGTCGAGGTCACCACACCGGCCGCCGCGCACACCGCGATCACCGGGAACGCCGAGCGCACCCCGACCGACAGCGCGTCGGCGATCAGCCGGAACCAGTCACGCCGGTGGTTGATCAACGCGAACAGCGCCGCCACACCCGTCGCGTACACGACGGCCTTGTAGACCGGGATGTCCAGCGCCAGGAACACGATGATGATGAAGAGCGACAGGAAGTGGTACCAGCCGAGCTTCAGCACGTCCCAGAACCGCGGCGCGTCCACGTCGACGGGATGGGCGCCGAACCGCCGCGCGTCCGCCTCGACGGCCAGCGCGATGCCAAGGTAGTAGAGCAGCGTCGGGATGATCGCCCAGATCAGCACCTCCAGGTACGAGACCTGCAGGTACTCGGCGATGATGAACGCCGCCGCACCCAGCGTGGGCGGCGACAGGATCGCCCCGATGCCGGACGCCGCGAGCAGCCCGCCCGCGTTCTCCTTGGGATATCCGGCCTTCTGCAGCATCGGCCACGTCACGGCGCCCAACGACACCGTGGTCGCGGTGCCGGATCCGGAAACCGTGCCCAGCAGGAAGCCCGCGGTCGCCGCCGTACGACCGGGCGCCGTCCGCGACTTGCGGAAAGCGGCGAAGCTGACGTCCACGAAGAACTTGCCGGCACCCGAGGCGTTCAGCACGGCGCCGTAGATCGTGAACAGCACGATGTAGGTTGCGGCGACGTCCAGCGGAATGCCGTAGAACCCGCTGGAGTCGTTGAAGAACCCGTTGATGATCTGCGGGAAGTCGATGCCGGAGTGCGAGATCGACCACGACGCCGGCAGGAACCCGCCGTAGTAGGCGTAGGCGATGAACGCCAGGCACACCACCGGAAGCACCCACCCGGTCGTGCGTCGGCAGGCCTCCAGGATCAGCACCAGCAGCACCGAGCCCGCGATCACGTCCAGGGTCGAGAGCTGGCCCTGCCGGTTCAGGAACTCGTCGTAGCCCCCGAACAGCGGATACGCGCCCACCACGAAGGCGAGCCCGGCCAGGATCCAGTCCCACCAGGGCGGCGTGTGCCCGCGGCCGTAGGCGAGGAACACCAGCGGCAGCGTCACCGCCAGGAAGATGATCAGGTAGTACTGGCTTCCCTTGGCGAACGGGAAGAACACCTGCTTGAGCACCAGGAGGGCGATCAGCAGGCCGGCGATCCACAGTGCCCGCTCCCACCTGGGTGAGAGCGAACGCGACGGCATCTCCTCGTCGTGCTCCGCGACGATGCGGGCGAGGTCCGGGTTGGCCACGAACCGACCGTACTGTGGGGCCGATCACAGCCCCAGGGGATCAATCCAAAGGAACTGCAAAGACTCGGAGCGAGGTCACACGATGGCACTGTCCACATAGCACCAGCGCCAGTTCTCGCCCGGCTCGAACGAGCGCATGACCGGATGCTGGGACGAGCCGAAGTGCGCCGTCGCGTGCCTGTGGGGACTCGAGTCGCAGCACGCCACGTGCCCGCAGGACAGACACATCCGCAGATGAGCCCAGTTGCGCTCGCCCAGAGCGAGGCAGTCGACGCAGCCCTCGGTCGACTCCGGTTCCACCGACTGAGGCAGCGCTTCGACGTGCGGACAGGTCATGGCTTCCATCATTACGCAGAATGAGCGGCATGCACGGGCCTGAACTACTGCTGCTGCTCCTCGGGGCGTTGATCGTCACGTCCCTCGCCCGCCGCCTGAACTGGCCGGCGCCGCTGGTGCTGGTCGCCGTCGGTCTGGTGGTCTCGTTCATACCGGGCGTGCCGGAGTTCCAGCTCGATCCCCACCTGATCCTGGTGCTGGTGCTGCCGCCGCTGCTCTACAGCGCCGCGCTGGACAGCTCGTACCTCAACATCCGCGCGAACCTGCGGCCGATCGGGCTGCTCGCGGTCGGGCTGGTGCTGTTCACGACGCTGCTGGTCGGGGTCACGGCGAGCCTGGTCTTCCCGGACCTGCCGTTCGCCGCCGCGCTCGTGCTGGGCGCGGTCGTGGCGCCGCCGGACGCGGTCGCCGCGGTCGCGATCGGCCGCAAGCTGGGTCTGCAACGCCGGGCGATGACGCTGCTGGTCGGCGAGAGCCTGATCAACGACGCCACGGCGCTCACTGCGTTCAAGGTCGCGGTGGCGGCCGCGGTGGGCACGGCCATGCATCCGGTCGCGAGCATCTGGATGTTCCTGTACATCACCGCGGGCGGCATCGCGGTCGGGCTGCTCGTCGGCGTGGTGGTCAGGTACCTGCGCAAACGGCTCTGCGAGGGAGTGCTGGAGAGCGCGCTCGGCCTGCTCGTGCCGTTCGGCGCCTACCTGCTCGCGGAAGAGGGCCTGCACGGGTTCGGCATCCAGTTCTCCGGGGTGCTCGCGGTCGTCGTCGCCGGCCTCTACGTCGGCCACAACTCGCCGCGCGGCAAGTACTCGACGCGGCTTCAGGACGCGGCCGTGTGGCGGTCGGCGGACGTGCTGCTGGAGTCGTTCGTCTTCGCGCTCATCGGCCTTCAGGTCTCGTCGATCATCAGCGACGTCGACCTGAACGCGAGCCTGCTGCTCGGGGCGGCCGCGGTGGTGTTCGCGGCGATCGCGGCGCGGTTCATCTGGATGTACCCGGCCTCCTACATCCCGATCTACACGTCCAAACGCAGGCGGGAACGCGAGGGCACGCCGCACCTGGGCCAGGTCACCGTGATCGCCTAGGCGGGCATGCGCGGCGTGGTCACGCTCGCCGCCGCCGCGGCGATCCCGCCGGAGGTACCGGGACGCGACATCATCGTGTTCTGCGCGTTCATCGTGACGATCAGCACGCTGCTGTTGCAGGGCATGACGTTGCCGTGGGTGATCAACAAGATCGGCTTCGAGGGCGACGACGCCCGCGAGGACGCGCTGGCCGAGGCTCAGGTGCAGCACCGGGCCGCGCAGGCGGCGGTGACCAGGCTGGACGAGGAGATCGAGGACGTCCCCGACCACGTCCGCGACCAGCTGCGATCGCTTGCCGAGCACCGGGGCAACGCCGCGTGGGAACGGCTCGGGCGCCAGGAGCAGGAGAGCCCGGCGGCCGCCTACCGCAGGCTGCGCAGGCTGATGCTCAGCGCCGAGCGCGACGAGTTCGTCAAGGCCAGGGACAACGGCGAGATCGACGACGAGGTGCTGTTCCGGGTCATGCGGGAGCTGGACCTGGAGGAAGCGGCACTTTCTCGTGAGTAACCGTTCACCTGCTTTTCGTGTTGCGATGCTTGGGTGCGCTCTCAACCGAAAAGGGGAGGTCGAACGATGTACCGGAGAGGTCTTGCCGCCGTGGTCCTCGTGTTCGCGGGTGCGGTGGTGGCGTCGCTGCCCTCCGCCTCGGCACACGACGACAAGGGTCCGATCGTCATCGGGCACCGTGGCGCGTCGGCGTACCGGCCCGAGCACACGCTCGCGGCGTACGAGCTCGCGGCACGCATGGGCGCCGACTTCATCGAGCCCGACCTGGTGCCCACCAAGGACGGCAAGCTGGTCGCCCGGCACGAGAACGAGATCGGCGGCACGACCGACGTCGCCACCGTGCCTCAGTTCGCCGACCGCAAGAAGACCAAGACCATCGACGGTGTCGCCGTCACCGGCTGGTTCACCGAGGACTTCACGCTCGCCGAGCTGAAGACGTTGCGCGCCAAGGAACGCATCCCGGCGATCCGCCCGCGCAACACCCTCTACGACGGCCGGTTCGAGATTCCGACGCTGCAGGAGGTCATCGACCTCTCGAAGCGCCTGTCCCGCGAGCTGCACCGCGAGATCGGCATCTACCCGGAGACCAAGCACCCGACGTACTTCAAGTCGATCGGTCTCGCCCTGGAGCCGAAGCTCGTCGACCTGCTCAACCGCAACGGCCTGAACCGCGGTAGCGCCAAGGTCTACGTGCAGTCGTTCGAGGTCGCGAACCTCAAGGAGCTCAACAGGTCGCTGCGCGTGCCGATCGTGCAGCTGGTCAACGGTTCCGGTGCGCCGTACGACTTCATCGCGGCGGGCGACAAGCGCACCTACGCCGACCTGGTCACCCCGGCCGGTCTGCGTGAGGTCCGCTCCTACGCGGACGGCGTCGGCCTCACCAAGGACATCATCATCCCGCGCGACGCGGGCGGGTTCCTGAAGGCGCCGACCACGGTCGTGAAGGACGCCCACAAGGCCGGCCTGATCGTGCACTCCTGGACGTTCCGCAACGAGAACTCGTTCCTGCCCGCGGACTTCCGGTCCTCGACCGACCCGGCCGCGTACGGCCGGGCCTTCGAGGAGTACGACCTGTTCTTCAAGCAGGGCATCGACGGCGTGTTCGCGGACAACCCCGACACGGCCGTCGAGGCCAAGGTCAAGCGCTAGCCAGTGCGAGCGTGCGGTCCCCGTCGAGCAGCCCACGCTGCTTGAGCAGGGGCCGCACGCCCTCGCCGAACCAGTAGGCCTCTTCCAAGTGCGGGTAGCCGGACAGCACGAACTCGTCGATCCCGATGGAGTGGTACTCCTCGACGAGATCCGCGACCTCGGAGTGCGACCCCACCAACGCAGTTCCCGCGCCACCACGCACGAGTCCGACACCGGCCCACAGGTTCGGATAGATCTCCAGCCCGCGAACGCCACGGCTGAGATCTCCGCCGTGCAGCGCCAACATCCGTTGCTGGCCAACGGATTCCGACGCGCCCAGCTGTTCCTGGGCCTTCGCGACCACGGCCGGGTCCAGCGCGTCGAGCAGCTTCGAGGCGGACGCCCACGCCTCCGCCGACGTGTCCCGGCTGATCGTGTGCAGCCGGATGCCGAACCGGATCGGGCGATCGGTCAGCGCCCGCACCCGCGCGATCTTCTCCGCGACGTCGGCAGGAGGTTCGCCCCAGGTCAGGTAGACGTCGGCGCGGGCGGCCGCGACCGGCAGCGCGGCGTCGGAGGAGCCACCGAAGTAGATCGGCGGAACGGGGTCCGGCGCGGCCAGCAGCGTGGCGTCCTGCACCTGGTAGTGCCTGCCCTGGAACGTGTACGGCTTCCCGGTCCAGATGCCGCGCACGACCTGAAGGAACTCGTCGGTGCGCTCGTAGCGCTGGTCCTTGTCGAGCCAGTCGCCGAACCGTTGCTGCTCAACGGAATCTCCGCCGGTCACCACGTTGAGCAGCAACCGTCCGCGCGAGATCCGCTGGTACGTCGAGGCCATCTGCGCGGCCAGCGTCGGCGAGAGCACGCCCGGCCGGAACGCGACGAGGAACTTGAGCGTCTTGGTCTGCGCGATCAACGCGGCCGTGGTCAGCCAGGCGTCCTCGCACCACGTGCCGGTCGGCGTGAGCACACCGGTGAACCCGACCTGCTCGGCCGTGCGCGCGATCTGCGCCAGGTAGTCGATGTCCGGCTCACGGCGTGCCCCGGCAGCGGGCGCGCGGTTGGCGTGGAAGTGCTCCACGACCGTGCGGCCGTCACCGGAGGTCGGCAGGAACCAGTGCAGCGTGATGCTCATGCGAGATCTCCCTGGAACCTCGTGTCGACGAACTTCGCGAAGTCGACCTTGCCCGGCAGCGTCTTGTCCTCGGTGAACGCGTCCGCGAGCTCCTGTTCGGACTTGATCACCGTGTCGTCCAGCTTCACGACCTGGTCGCCGTTGCGCTGCACCGCGGCGAGCGCCACCTCGTACTTCAGGCCCGTCTCGGCCGCCCACGCCTTCGCCCACTCCTCGCGGTGCGTGTCGGCCCACTTCTGCGCCTTGTAGTACCGGATCAGGTACTCCTTGAGCGCGGCGTTCTTCCCCTTGTCGTCCAAGGCCTTCTTGCCGGCGACGTTGAAGCCGTAACCGTTCGACCTGCCCTCACCGGTGGTGAGCACGCGCGCCTTGGCCTCCTGCTGCGCCTGCGCGGTGTAGGGGTCCCAGATCGCCCACGCGTCGACCTTGCCCTGCGTGAACGCGCCGTACGCGTCGGCGGGCTGCAGGAAGTTCAGCGTGACGTCCTTGGTCGTGAGACCGGCCGAACGCAACGTCAGCAGGATCTGGCCGTGCGCGGAACTTCCCTTGGCCACGGCGATGTTCTTGCCCTTGAGGTCGCCGACCGACTTCAACGGCGAGTTCTCCGGGACGAGGATCGCGTCCGCCTCGACCTGGCCCTTGGACACGCCGACCGCGGCGATCTTGGCGTTCGCGGCGGCGGCGAAGATCGGCGGTGTGTTGCCGACCGCGCCGACGTCGATCGCGCCGGCGGAAGCGGCTTCGAGCAGGGGCGGGCCGGAGGTGAACGTCGACCACTCGATCTTGTACGGGAAGTCGTCGAGCAGACCGGCGGCGGTCAGCACCGACTTCGCGCCGCCCTTCTGGTCGCCGACCTTGAGCACGACGTCGCCGGCCGGGGTGTCCTGGGACTGCGCGGCCGTCGAGCACCCGGTGGCGAAGAGGATCGCGGCGAGAAGGGCGAGCAGCTTTCGGTCAGGCAGCTTCTTCAACGTCCACTCCCAGATCGGCGAGCACGCGGGTGCGTTGCTCCACAACGGAGGCCCGGCGGCGCGGGCGGGGCAGGTCGACGTGGTGCGTGGCGACGATCCGGCCCTCGTCGAGCACGAGGATCCGGTCGGCCAGCAGCAACGCCTCGTCGACGTCGTGCGTCACGAGCAGCACGGCGGGCTTGTGCCTGGTCCACAGGTCTTCCACCAGGTGGTGCATGGCGAGCCGGGTCAACGCGTCCAGCGCGCCGAACGGTTCGTCCAGCAGCAGCACGTCCGGCTCGCGCACCAACGCCCGAGCGAGCGAGACCCGTTGCGCCTCACCGCCGGACAACGTCAGCGGCCACGCGTCGGCGTGGTCGGTCAGCCGCACTTCTTCCAGCGCCTTCAACGCAACCGCGCGGCCGTCCGGCTTGTGCAGGCCCAGCGAGATGTTCCGCCAGACCTTGCGCCACGGCAGCAGACGCGGCTGCTGGAACGCGATCGACACCGTGCCGGGAACCTCTGCCTGGCCTTCGACCTCGCGGTCCAGGCCGGCGAGGATGCGCAGCAACGTCGACTTGCCGCAGCCGCTGCGGCCGAGCAACGCCACGAACTCGCCCGGCTGGACCTCCAGGTCGATGCCGTCCAGCACGGTCCGCGGACCGAACGCCTTGCGCAACCCGCGCACACTCACCGCGCTCGCCATCGCAGGATCCTCCTTTCCAGCAACCGCACCAGGGCGTCCGTCGTCAGGCCGAGCAGCGCGTAGACCACGAGGCCGACGACCACGACGTCGGTGCGGAGGAACTCACGGGCGTTGTTGATCAGGAAGCCGAGGCCGGCGTCGGCGTTGACCTGCTCGGCGACGATCAGCGACAACCAGGCGGTGCCGAACGCGATCCGCAGCCCCACCAGGGTTTGCGGCACGGCGGACGGCAGCACGACGTGCACGACCCGTTCGATCCTGCTGTAGCCGAGCACGCGCGCGGCCTCGACCAGGCCGGGATCGGTCTGCCGGATCCCGGCGTGCAGGTTGAGGTAGAGCGGGAACGCCACCCCGGCCGCGACCAGCGCGAGCTTGGGCTCCTCGCCGATGCCGAACCAGAGGATGAACAGAGGGATCAGGCCGAGGTGCGGCAGCGTCCGCAACATCTGCACCGGCGGGTCCAGCAATGTCTCGCCCCAGCGGGAAAGGCCGGAGGCAAGCCCCAGAACAACACCGGCAAAGCCGCCTATAAGGAATCCGAAGAAAACGCGTCCGATCGACACCGCGAACGCTTCGCCCAATTGGCCGTCCGCGATGAGCTCACCGGCGGACTGCGCGACGGTGAGCGGAGAAGCGAGTTTGTCGGGCGACAGCACACCCGTTGAGCTGGCCAGTTGCCACAGCAGGACCAGCGCGACCGGGCTGATCCAGCGCAGCGGCAGCTTGAACTTCCGCGCCTGCGAAGGCGTCGCGGTTTTCGGCCGCGCGGCCACTCCCGCTATGGACAAGGTCATGGGCGGAAGTACAGGCGAGCCCACGAGATGAGTCAACGACGCCCAAATCGTGAAAATGCGTCGGACATGGAGATGTTCCCCACACGGACATATTTCCCGCCAACGGCTTAGTGACAGCACGGCCCGCGACGATCAACATGCAGGCATGGAAGAGGGGGACAGACGCAGGGTGCCTTCGGGGACCACGCTGCGATTCGCGTCGCTGGTGCTGCTGGCGGTCGCGACCACGTTGTACGTCTTCGGCCGGTACGCGTCCGTGTGGTGGGCCGCCACTTCGCTCGACGAGGCCCGCTGCCAGGTGCGGTCGGGCCTCTACCTCACGTCGACGTTCGCGGTCGATCCCGACGAGTCCAAATGGGACGGTTATCGGGCGTGCATGGCGGCGTTCCTCGGTAGCCGTGCTCTGTGGCTCGCCGGCGGGCTGGTGCTGCTCTTCGCGGTGGCATCGCTGATCTACGCGCTGCGCCCGGCGTGGTTGCGGTACCGGCGAAACCTGGCCCCCGTTCCGGAGGAACTCCTCGAGCCGCTCGCCGAACTGGTCGCGGAGGCAGGGCTCTCGAAAGCACCGACGTTCCTGCTCGACCGGGCGAACACCCGCGCGGGCGGCGTCGCGTTCGGCACCCATCGCCGCAAGTACGTCGCGCTCAACGTCGGCATGGTGGCGTTGCGCCGCATCGAACCCGAGTCGTTCCGCGCCATCGTGCTGCACGAGCTCGCGCACGTCCGCAACGACGTCTCGATCACCTACGCGACGCTGGCGATCTGGCGTGCTTTCGTCGTCGCGATCCTGGCACCGTACGTGATCACGCTGTTCAGGCCGATGCCGGTCGGTTACGTCTCCTACGCCCAGATCTGGGGCCTGACCGTGCTGGTGTTGCTCGTGTTCGGCGCGCGCGTCGGCGTGCTGAGGGCTCGTGAGAAGCACGCGGACGCGCTGGTGGCGCGGTGGACGGGCGACCCCGCCCCGTACCGGCTGCTGTTGCCGTCCAGCCGGTTCCGCCGCTGGCTGGGCCACCACCCCGCGCCCGCCAGTCGCCAGGCCGTCATGCGCGACCCGAAGTCGTTGCTGCGACCGGGTTTCTGGGAGACGTTCGGCAGCGCGCTCGCCGTGCAGATCGCCTGGTGGCACGCGGTGGCCGGGTTGCGCGAGCTGACCTGGTACCACGAGGGCAACGAGTCGTTCCTGGTCATGCGGATCGCCTGGGCCGTGGTGGTGGCCGGGCTCATCGGCCTGATCGCCTGGCGCGGTGCGGCTTTCGGCCCCCGGCGCGGCACGTTCGCGTTGCCAGGACTGGCCGTGGGGCTCAGCCTGATGCTCGGCGACCGGCTGGACGCGCAGAACTTCCTCCCGATCACTCCGCACGGCGTCATCGCCTCGATCGCTCTGGCCGGCACCGGGACGCTCGTGACGATCTGGGCCGGGTACTGCGCCACGCTCGTGCGCACCCGCTGGCACGGCTGGTTCCTCGGGCTTTCGATCGCCGTGGTCACGTACACGCTGCTGGGCTGGTTCAACGAGATCCGCGTGGCGGAGACGTTGTGGCGCAACAACATCGTGCCGGTGATGGACCTGATCGACGCCTCCGTGACGAAGGCCGTGGCCCTTCCGTTCCTGCTGAACTTCAACCGGGTGCCCACGGTGGTGGCACTGGCGTTGCTGTGGCTGGTGCCGCTGGTGCTGCGCCGCGAGTTCCCCCGGTTCGCCGCGCTCGCCGGGGTGCTCGGCGGCGTGCTCGCCGCCGCCGCGGTGGCGCTGCTCGGCTCGGCCGGAACGCCGTTGGAGGCCACGGCCTGGCAGATCGTCGCCGTCGTGGCCGTGCAACTGGTCGCGGTGGCGGTGACACGGGTGGACCGGGTGGCCGCGTTGCTCACGGCGTGGCTGATCGGGCTGGCGGGGACGGCGGCGATCTGGCTGACGCACCTGAACGGGTCCGAGGTCGACAGCGTCCTCGCGACGCGGCCGCACCAGGTCCTGCCGGTCCTGGGAACCCTCGCGGCACTCGTCGCGGGTGGTTACGGCCTTCAGCGCGGCTACGCCCGCTCAGGGCCGATCTGGGCGGCCGGAATCGCGGTCCTGGGTGTCGCGGTGGCGGCTTGGTGGCCCCACGCGGCATCGACGGCGACGCAGTTGCAGCCGGCGCCCCCGACGGAGACGAAGATCGACACCGACGAGGCCGTGAACACGTGGATCTTCGGTGGCGGCTGGGACCGGATGATGGCCGTGGTGCGGGCCCAGGACAAGGTGTTCGCGGGCGTGCGGGCCGCGGACCCGGCGGCGATCGCGGCCGGGTGCGCGGAGCTCGGGCCCGTGCTGCGCGAGCCCTTCCCGCTGCCGCCGGACGCGAAGATCGCCACGACGTGGACGGAAGGGTTGCGGGCCATGGAGAACGGCACGCGCTCGTGCCTCGTCGTGTTCCGGGACGCGGGCAAGGACGACGGTTCGATGGCAGCCGAGTTCCTGAAGGGCCTCGACCAGCTGGAGGTCACGCAGACCGCGCTGATCGAGGCCCAGAAACGAGCGATCAGCTGAGCACGTCGTGGCGCACGATCGTCTGGTCGCGGCCGGGGCCGACGCCGATCGCCGAGACGCGGGCGCCGATGATGCTCTCGAGGTACTCGACGTACGCCTTGGCGTTCGCCGGGAGCTCGTCGAACGTGCGGCACGACGAGATGTCCTCGAACCAGCCCGGCAGCTCTTCGTAGACCGGGACGGCGTGGTGCACGTCGGTCTGCGTCATCGGCATCTCGTCGGTGCGGCGACCGTCCACTTCGTACGCGACGCAGACCGGCACCTTCTCGAGGCCCGACAGCACGTCGAGCTTCGTGAGGAAGTAGTCGGTGATGCCGTTGACGCGCGAGGCGTAGCGGGCGATCACGGCGTCGAACCAGCCGGTGCGGCGCGAACGTCCGGTGGTGACACCGAACTCACCGCCCTGCTTGCGCAGGTACTCGCCCATGTCGTCGTTGAGCTCGGTCGGGAAGGGACCGGAGCCGACGCGGGTCGTGTACGCCTTCAGGATGCCGATCACGGTGCTGATGCGGGTCGGGCCGACACCGGAACCGACGGTCGCGCCACCCGAGGTCGGGTTCGACGACGTGACGAACGGGTAGGTGCCGTGGTCGACGTCGAGCAGCGTGCCCTGCGAGCCCTCCAGCACCACGATCTCGTCGCGGTCGAGCGCCTGGTTGAGCAGCAGGCGGGTGTCGGCGATGCGGTGCACGAAGTGCTGACCGTGCTCCAGCACCTGGTCGACGACCTGCTCGGGGTCGAGCGCCTTGCGGTTGTAGACCTTGACCAGCACCTGGTTCTTGAAGTCCAGGGCGGCCTCGACCTTCTGCCGGAGGATCTTCTCGTCCAGCAGGTCCTGCACGCGGACGCCGACGCGGGCCAGCTTGTCCTGGTAGGCGGGCCCGATGCCGCGGCCGGTCGTACCGATCTTGGCCTTGCCCAGGTAGCGCTCGGTCACCTTGTCGATGGCCACGTGGTACGGCATGATCAAGTGCGCGTCCGACGAGATCAGCAGACCGCTGGTGTCGACGCCCTTCTCCTCCAGGCCCGCGAGCTCCGTGAGCAGCACGCCGGGGTCGACCACGACACCGTTGCCGATCACGTTCTTCACTCCGGGCGTGAGGATGCCGGACGGGATGAGGTGCAGGGCGAACTTCTGACCGTCCGGAAGGACGACGGTGTGACCCGCGTTGTTGCCGCCCTGGTAGCGAACGATCCACTGGACACGCTCACCGAGGATGTCGGTGGCCTTGCCCTTGCCCTCATCGCCCCACTGGGCACCGATCAGCACGACGGCCGGCATGTGAAACTCCAAGCACTTGGACTGGTTCAAGCGAATGCCGGTACGTGAGGGTAGACCAGGAGATGACCGTGCGCGGAATCGTGTTGGCCTGCGGAAACACGCAGTCGCCAATGATCGCTCAACGTGACGACGTGCAGGTGGTTCCCACCCGCCCCGGCAAGGACCACGTAGATCGACATCTGGACGCCGAACGGCTCGTCGTCGTGGGCACCGACGCAGACCTCGCGGCCGTGGCGTTGAGGTTGCTGCGCAAGGAAAAGCTCGGCTCGGTGGCACTGGGCTACGTGCCGGTCGCCGATTCGTCCGTTGCCGCGCTTTGGGGGCTTTCGACCGATCCCGCGCGGGCCCTGGACATCGCCCTGAACGGTGACGTAGATCCCGTTCCACTCGTCCGCGACGACGTCGGCGGAGTGCTGATGGGCCTCGGCGTGTTGTCCCCGGTTCGTGGCGTTGGTTACAGCGACGCGGACAACGTGCTGCGCGGCCAGGCCAGCCGGATCGAGTGCACGCCCGACCCGGACGGCGGTCTCGGCCTCCAGATCCGGATCATCAACAAGCGCCTCATCGGCTCCAGGATCCGCGTCAGCCGCCCGCGCGCGTTCCAGCTCGGCTGCCTCCCCACGACCGCGGTCCTGGACGGCCACAAGCACCCGCGCCCGGTCGACAAGTGGACCTGGTACCGCCACACCGAGGACTTGAGGCTCGTCCGAGGCCTCTAGGCGTGCGCCTGTCATTCACTTGAGTGTCACACGAAGGCATTGCCTAATTTCATAATGTGACTGAGGGTAGGTCCCGATCACTTTCCAACAAGGAAGGTCGGGACGATGTCAAAAGTTAACCAAACCATTGGTGTTTTAGTTGCCGCAGCAGCTCTCACCATTGGTTTTGTTTCCCCTGCACTCGCGACACCGCCGAACATCCCCAGCGCCGCCACCGCGAAGTCCGAATTGGCCGGCCTGACGGTCGCCACCGAGGGCTCGATGACGGGCTATTCACGCGACCTGTTCCCGCACTGGATCACCCAGTCGGGAACCTGCAACACCCGCGAGGCCGTGCTGAAGCGCGACGGCACGAACGTGGTGACCAACTCGTCGTGCGCCGCCACGTCGGGCCGCTGGTTCTCGCCGTACGACGGCGCGACGTGGACCGCGGCCTCCGACGTGGACATCGACCACATCGTGCCGCTGGCGCAGGCCTGGAGGTCAGGAGCGAGCAGCTGGACCACGCCGCAGCGCCAGGCGTTCGCCAACGACATGTCGGGCCCGCAGCTCATCGCGGTGACCGACAACGTCAACCAGTCCAAGGGCGACCAGGACCCCGGCACCTGGAAGCCGCCGCTGACGTCCTACTACTGCACGTACGCCAAAATGTGGGTACACACCAAGTACCGGTACAACCTCAAACTGGACTCGGCTGAAAAGGCGGCGTTGACAAGCATGCTCGGTACCTGCTGATGGCCTCACTCTCCGCGCTGTTCGTAGCGGGCCCAGGCGGCGTGATGACCGACGAGGTCGGCGTCGTGACAGGCGACCTGGAACTGTGCACAGAACTCTCCGACGACGGAAAGCTCCGCGCACTGGTCCGCTACGAGGGCGCGGAAGAGTGGTACGCGATCACGGGTGCTTCGTGCGTCCTGTCTGATCCTCGCGATCACGAACAGGTGCACTCTCTTCTGCTGGGCCTGTTGAACCGGCCGGAGGGCTGAGAGGCGGCAACGCCTCCATCGCCTCACTCCGGTTCAGCCCGGTCGCCTGCAGCAGGTCCACCGCGACACTCCGGATCTGCGCCAGCACGACCTTGGACGAGAACCCGTCCCCGCCGAGACGCCGCGCGGTCAGCACCCGCGCGGCGTCCCGCACGGCCTCCCGAGTCTTCTTGGGCTCCTGCCCCTTCTCCAACTCACCCTTCAGGCAGTCCACGGCGTCCGCGTAGTCCTTGAGCACGTCCGGCACCCCGTCCGGAATCCCCTCGTCGGCCTTCAACGCCGCCATCGCCCGCCGCGCGAGCACCCGAGTGTTCCGAATCGCGTAGTCCACCGGCCCGGCAGCAGCCTGATACCGCTTGAGCTCGTCCTTGGACCGCCACCGAATGGGCGCGATCCGCGCGATCTCACTCCCGGTCTGCAACGCCGACTTGTAGTCGTCGATCGTCGACTGGCTGGTCCGCAACTCGGCAAGCACCCCAGCGGCCTTGACCGAGTCCTTCTCCTCCAGGGCCTCCGCGAGGTTCCGCAACGCCAAGCTCAGCGTGTTCGTGAGCGCCTTCAACTGCCGCTGCGCCACCGTGACGGGGTTGGCCGGGATGAGCGCCGCCACAGCCAACCCGACGAGCCCGCCGGTCAACGCGTCGATCATCCGATCGAACCCACCACCAGCGCTGGGCGGCAGCAACGTGGCCACGAGAACAGCGCTGCTCCCAGCCTGCAACGCGATGACCGACCCGCCGTCCAACAACACAGCGGCCGACATGGCCAGCCCGACGACAAGCGCGATCTGCCAGGGCCCGCTGCCAATCCAGCTGATCAGCGCGTCCCCGACACCGACACCGACCGAAACGCCGACAACAAGCTCACCAACACGCCGCAACCGCTGCCCCAGCGAAACCCCAAGGCACACAACAGCGGCGATCGGCGCGAAAAACGGATGCTGGTGCCCGATGACAAAAGTCGCCACAAGCCAGGCAAGCCCAGCGGACAGGGCACTTTGGACGATCGGCAACGCGGCCCCGCGCCACCGGCCAAGCCCACGCCCGACCGCTTCCTTGACCGCGCCCACCACTCACCCCGCCCGCTGCGACACCTGCAAGCCGCCAGTCTCGAACCAACGACCACCAGCCACAACCCGCACAACCAACGGCCAGGCATTTCCTTGCCCAGAGGCAAGCAACCTCACAACACACACCCCTGCTCGAACGCGATGCCGAAGGCGAGCCGTCCTACCGAACGGGCCAGGCGGTGGGGTCCCGTCACGAGTCGCGCCATAGCTCTTGCTGCATGCAGGTAGGGGTGTCAAGCGGGCACGCTTTTCGCCCGCTTGACACCCCTACCTGCATGTGGCCCGCTCCTGGTGCGGCTCGTGACGGGACCCCACCGCCAACGCAAGCCAACTACGCAACAGGCAGCCGCCCAAAGCAACAGGCGTGCCATCAACCCGCAGGCGGCGCCCTCCCCCGATCAGATTGCCGGGGGTCTGGGGGCAGAGCCCCCAGGGGATGCACGCAACGCAAGCCGGCCGCCCGCAAGGTGACCACCCCGCAAAGCCGCAGGCCACAAGCCAGGGACCGCCAAGGACAGAACCCGCCGCAAGCAAGGCGACCACGCTGACGCAGGCGTCCCCCCGATCTGGGAACCCCTACATCACAACGTACTCAAAGGGTCCGACAAGATCAGACAAGATCATCAGTTCAGCCCCAACGCGGCCGGCGCCTCAGGATCCGAGTCAGCGAGGAACTTCGAGCAACGCTCCCACTCCTCATCCTCGCCAATCTCCCGAGCAGCCAGCGCAAGCGCGGCAAGCGCCCTCAAAAACCCCTGGTTGGGCCGGTGCGACCAGGGCACAGGCCCAAAACCCTTCCACCCGGACCGCCGCAGCTGGTCAAGCCCACGGTGGTACCCGGTACGCGCATAGGCGTAAGCAGCGACAGGGTCGCCCGAATGAAGGGCACGCTCAGCCAGCAACGCCCAAGCCTCAGAAAAATCCGGATAAGCCCGAACGATCTTGGCAGGATCAGTACCGCCATCAGCAGCAGCCTGCGCCTCAGAGCGTTCGGGAAGACGAGTCGGCTCGGGCCCGAGGAGGTTCTCAACCATGCGCCCCATCGTGCCGCATCCCCAGAACCCAGCTAGATGAACATCCTCATGACGGCCGCCACAACGGCCAGCATCAGCACGGTGACAAGCACCCCGGCGATGATCCGCTGCTTCGTGGTCGCCTTGTACCTGTCGTCGTAACCGTCAGAGCTCATGGCCGAGCACCTTGCCGATCCCTCCCACCGAAGTTCAACTTCGTTCACTCCATCGTGCACACGAATTGGAAACATCAGGGTAAAACCAGGGACGTTCGCCCTACCTGGACACCCGAGCGGCGCTCATGATGTTCGGATGATTCAGGGGGTTAGGCAGTTCCGGGACCAGTACTGGGAGCGGGGCGCGCCCGGCAGGGAGACACCGGCGGCGCTCACGAAGCAGCTCTACCAGCTGTGGCTCGTCGGTCTCCTGCTCAAGTTGATCGGGTCGTCGTGGGACGTCTCGTGGCACTTCAAGTGGTTGCGCGACGATCTCGCGCCGCCGCACCTGATCAACACGGTCGGCACGGTCATCGTGGTCGGGCTGACGTTGTTCCACACGTTCACCGGGTACGGCGGCGACAAGCTGACCATCCGGTTGATGCAGGTCGGAAGCGGGATCTTCCTCATCGCCCTGCCGATCGACATCATCAACCACCGCATCAACGGACTGGACATCACTAGCTGGAGCGGCTCACACGCGCTGCTCTACCTGGGCACGGCCGTGATGCTGGCCGGCGCCATCCGCGGCTGGATGAAGTACTACCCCGCAGGCAACGCGCGAACCCTCGGCCTGACGGCCCTGTGGTTCTTCTTCCTGGAGAACGTCTGGTTCCCCAACCAGCACCAGGAGTACGGCGTGCGCGCGTTGCAGGCCTGGGACAGCGGTAAGGCCGAGGCCGAGCCGATCCTGTTGCAGTTCGCCGCGGACCAGCTGGGCGTGCCGGTCGGACGCGAGGCGGTCGTGCACTTCGCGCTGCCCATCGCGGACTGGGTCTACCCGGTGTGGGGACTGGTCGCGGCGGCGATCGTGCTGGTCATCGCCCGGCGGACGATCGAATGGCCGTGGGCTGCCACGATGGTCGCCACCGGCTACGTCGCGTACCGGTGCCTGATCTGGCCGTTGCTCGCCGGGATCGACTTCCCGAAGTCCGCCGTGCCGTTGTTCCTGATCCTGGTCGGGCTCGCGATCGACGCGGCGCACGTGATCAAGATGCCCACGCCGGCCGCGGCGGTGCTCGGGTCGGCGGCCGTCACGACGGTCGGGTACGTCGGCATCTGGTTCCAGCAGGAGTACCTGTGGGGGCCGCCCATCTCGTTCTCGTCGGCGGCGGTCACGGCCGTGC
This sequence comes from Lentzea waywayandensis, assembly GCF_900115955.1. Taxonomy (GTDB): domain Bacteria; phylum Actinomycetota; class Actinomycetes; order Mycobacteriales; family Pseudonocardiaceae; genus Lentzea; species Lentzea waywayandensis. The sequence goes on along the minus strand of NZ_FOYL01000004.1, from coordinate 750,310 downwards.
TGCTGGCGGTGCTGTGGACGGTCGGGGACATGGTGATCCATCGACCGGAAACACAGCTGATCGCGTCAAGACTGAAGCTCGGCTGACAACCTGGTGGTGATCCGGCCGAACAGATCGGCCAGCGGCTCGCCGACGTCCCGCCCGAACTCGGTCAACCCGTAGGTGACCTGGGGCGGGGTCGTCGGCTCGACCTTCCGCCAGATCAGGCCGTCCTCGACGAGCCCGCGCAGGGTCTGGGACAGCATCTTCTCGCTGATGCCCTGAATGCCGTCGCGCAGCTCGAAGAACCTCAGGTCGTTGGTCTGCAACGAGATCAGCACCCAGATGCCCCAGCGGCTGGTGACGTGGTCGACCATCTCGCGCGCGGGGCAGTTGGTGTGAAACACGTCATAGCGCCCGTTGTTCTCGGGGCGCGTGAACTGAGCTCCGACCGCCATGTCCGGAGCTTACCCAGAGGTACGTCCTTACGAAATGTAAGCCCGGTTCCTAGCGTCGTGCCCACATCGACGAAGGAGCTGGACATGATCGTGGTGACCGGTGCCACCGGGAACATCGGCAGGCCGCTGACGAGGGCGCTGGCGGAGGCCGGCGAGCAGGTGACGGCCGTGTCGCGGCACGCGGCGGAGGTGCCGCGGGGCGTCCGGCACGTGCAGGCCGACCTCGCCCGTCCCGACTCGCTCCCACTGGCAGGAGCGAAGGCGTTGTTCGTGCTGCTGTCCGGAGATCTGCACGCCGTCGGGGCGGTTCCGGCCGACGTCGTCGGACACGCGAAGGCGAGCGGCGTGCGGCGGATCGTCCTGCTGTCCACGCAGGGCGTGGCGACGAGGCCGTTCGGCCCGACGCGGATCGCGACGCGCGAACTGGAGGACGTCGTCCGCGACTCCGGGCTGGACTGGTCGATCCTGCGGCCGGGCGGCTTCGCGTCGAACGCGTTGTGGTGGGCCGAATCCGTCCGCGCACGAAGGACGGTCGCCGCGCCGTTCGGCGACGTCGGACTGCCGATCCTCGACCCGCTGGACATCGCCGAGGTCGCGGCGGCCTGCCTGACGGACCAGCGGCACGACGGCGGCGTGTACGAGCTGACCGGCCCCGAGGTGATCACGCCGCGCGAGCAGACCGCGGCCATCACGGCGGCCCTGGGCGAACCGGTGCGGTTCCACGAGCTGACCCGTGCCGAGGCCAAGGCCGGTCTGGAAGATCTGATGCCGGGAGAGCTCGCCGACGACACCCTGGACATCCTCGGCGCGCCGACTGAGCACGAGCAGCGCGTCAGCCCGGACGTGGAAGAAGTCCTCGGCCGCGCACCGCACACGTTCGCCGACTGGGCCGGACGCAACGTCGAAGCCTTCCGCTGAAACAAGAAGGGCCCCGGCACGAAGCCGGGGCCCTTCTCACAACCGCTGTCAGCCCGCGATCATGCGGCCCGACGACTTGAGGTGCTCGCACGCCTGCGCGATGCGCGCGCCCATGGCCGTCTCGGCGGCCTTGAGGTAGCTGCGCGGGTCGTAGGCCTTCTTGTTGCCGACCTCGCCGTCGATCTTCAGCACGCCGTCGTAGTTCGCGAACATGTGCGCCGCGATCGGACGGGTGAACGCGTACTGCGTGTCCGTGTCGATGTTCATCTTGATGACGCCGTACGACACGGCCTCGTGGATCTCCTCGAGCAGCGAGCCGGAGCCGCCGTGGAAGACCAGGTCGAACGGCTTCGAGCCGGCCGCGAGGCCGAGCTTCTCCGCCACGACGTCCTGGCCCTGCTTGAGGATCTCCGGGCGCAGCTTCACGTTGCCCGGCTTGTAGACGCCGTGCACGTTGCCGAAGGTCGCGGCCAGCAGGTAGCGACCCTTCTCGCCGGCGCCGAGGGCCTCGACGGTCTTCAGGTAGTCCTCGGGCGTCGTGTAGAGCTTGTCGTTGATCTCGTTGTCGACGCCGTCCTCCTCGCCACCGACGACGCCGACCTCGATCTCGAGGACGAGCTTCGCCTTGGCGGACAGGTCGAGCAGCTCGCTCGCGATCTGGAGGTTCTCGTCCAGCGCGACGGCCGAGCCGTCCCACATGTGCGACTGGAAGAGCGGGTTGCCGCCCTTGTCGACGCGCTCCTGGCTGATGGCGATCAGCGGACGCACGTACCCGTCGAGCTTGTCCTTCGGGCAGTGGTCGGTGTGCAGCGCGATGTTCACGGGGTACTTGGCCGCGACGACGTGCGCGAACTCCGCGAGCGCCACGGCGCCGGTCACCATGTCCTTGACCTTGGTGCCCGAGGCGAACTCGGCACCGCCGGTCGAGACCTGGATGATGCCGTCGCTCTCAGCCTCGGCGAAGCCGCGCAGAGCCGCGTTGAGCGTCTCCGACGACGTGACGTTGATGGCGGGGTAGGCGAACTCGTTCGCCTTGGCCCGGTCCAGCATCTCCGCGTAGACCTCGGGAGTTGCGATGGGCATCGGTGGTCCTCCTCAGGCGCCCTGAACGGGTGTCAGTCCGCATCCTACGAGGCTGTGTCACGGGGCCAACTCGGTGGCCGTCCTCACAGAGTGATCGATCAAGTACCAGTTGACCAGGCGGTCCGCGCTACTCGCCGGTACGGGCATAGTGGATGACATGGCAACCGCTCAGTGGAACGGCAAGATCATCGCTTCGAGCGACGACACCGTCGTGGTCGAAGGCAACCACTACTTCCCGCTGGAGTCCGTCGATCCGGCCGTGCTGAAGCCGACCGAGCACACCTCGCACTGCCCGTGGAAGGGCGACGCGAACTACTACTCGTTGCACGTCGACGGCACCGAGAACGCCAACGCGGCCTGGTACTACGCCGAGCCGAAGGAGGCGGCGGCGCAGATCAAGGGCCGCGTGGCGTTCTGGAAGGGCGTCGAGATCAGCGCTTGAGCCCGAGGGCGTCGGCCAGTTCCGCGTGGTGGCCGTTCAGCGACTGGACGGCCACGTGGTCGGCGCCGGCGTCGATGTGCGCACGCAGCTTCGCGGCCACCTGGTCCGGGCTGCCGTGCGCCACCAGCGCGTCGAGCAGGCGGTCCGATCCCTTCACGTCCTCCTCGGTGAACCCGTACCGCCGCCAGTTGTTCGTGTAGTTGGTGAGCGAGAAGTAGAACGAGAGCTTCTCGCGCGCGATGGCCCGAGCGGCTTCCGCGTCTTCTTCGACGACCACGGTCACCTCGGGCGCGAGGAGCTTGTCGCCGAGCACCTTGCGGGCCTCGGCCGTGTGCTCGACCGGCACGAGGTACGGGTGGGCGCCGGCGGTCCGGTCGGCGGCGAGCTTCAACACCTTCGGCCCGAGCGCGGCGAGCACCAGCCGGTCGGCGGGCACGTCGAGCCGGTCGAGGTAGGACACGAGCTTGTCGTAGGGCTTCTCGTAGGCCTGGTCGAGCTGGCGGTGACCGACACCGACGCCGAGCAGGAACCTGTCACTGGCGAGCCGGCGGAACTCGGCGGCGACGACCTCCGGCTCCGACTGCCACACGTTGACGATGCCGGTCGCGATCGTGATCGACTTCGTGGAGTCCAGCGCCTGCCCGACCAGGGAGATGTCCGGCGATCCGCCGATCCAGAACGCCCCGTAGCCGAGCGCCTCGATCTCGCCGATCCTCCCGGCCCACTCGTGGTGCGAGCCCCATACCCCGAACGTTCCCAGCATCCGAACTCCAATCGCCGCGGCGTACTACCTTTCGCAGTATGCCGATCTTGAGCACCACTGACCTGAACGTGTCCCGCCTCTGCCTGGGCGGCAACGTGTTCGGCTGGACCGCTGACGAGGACCAGTCGTTCGCAGTGCTCGACGCCTACACCGAGGCGGGCGGGAACTTCGTCGACACCGCCGACGTGTACTCGGCCTGGGGCGAAGGCAACTCCGGCGGCGAGTCGGAGACGATCATCGGCAGGTGGCTGGCCGGGCGGAGCGACCGCGACCAGATCGTGGTGGCGACGAAGGTCGGCATGCTCGCCGGTTTCAACAACCAGAAGCGCGACACGGTGCTGACCGCCGCCGAACGCTCGCTGAAGCGGCTCGGCGTCGACCACATCGACCTCTACTACAACCACCTCGACGACCTGAACACGCCGCTCGAGGAGACGCTGGCCGCCTACGACCAGCTCGTCCGCGACGGCAAGGTCCGTCACATCGCGGCGTCCAACTTCTCCGCCGACCGGCTGGCGAAGGCGCTGGAGATCCAGGAACGCGAGGGCTTCGCGAAGTTCGTGGCGTTGCAGCCCGAGTACAGCCTGGTCAGCCGCGCCAAGTTCGAGGGCGAGCTCCAGGACACCGTGGCGAGGCTCGGCCTCGCCACCCTGACGTACTCGTCGCTCGCCAAGGGCTTCCTGAGCGGCAAGTACCGGCCGGGCGTCGAGGTTCAGAGCGCACGAGCCGGCGCCGCCTCGAAGTTCCTCGACGAGCACGGTCTGCAGGTCCTCGAAGTGCTCGACGAGCTGGCCGAGACGCACGAGACCTCGGTCGCGTCGGTCGCCCTCGCGTGGCTCGCCCAGCAGCCGACGGTGGCCGCGCCGATCGCGTCCGCGCGCACGTTGGAGCAGCTCAGCGACCTGCTCGCGGTGCTGACCCTGGAGCTCAGCCAGGCCGAGGTGGACCGTCTGAGCGCAATTTAACTTGCCAGTAGCTTACCGGGAGTAGGTTGCGTTACCGTGACGAGCATGGACGTCACGGGCAAGGTGGTACTGATCACCGGCGCGGCCAGGGGCATCGGCGCCGAGGTGGCGAGGCAACTGGCCACGCGCGGGGCTCGTCTCGCGCTCGTAGGGCTGGAGAAGGCCCAGCTCGAAGAGGTCGCGCGACAGACCGGCGGCAAGGCGTGGGAAGCAGATGTCACCGACTGGGACGCGCTCGACCGCGTCATGAACGAGGTCGTGGCCCACTTCGGCGGCATCGACGTCGTGGTGGCGAACGCGGGCATCGCGGCCACCGGGTTCGTGCGCTCCATGGACCCGAAGGCGTTCGAACGGGTCATCGAGGTCAACCTGCTAGGTGTGTGGCGCACGGTCCGCACGGCGCTGCCGCACCTGATTCGCAGCCGCGGCTACTGCCTGGTCGTCTCGTCGCTCGCCGCGATCGTCCACATCCCCGGCAACGCGGCCTACTCGGCGGCGAAGGCGGGCTGCGAAGCGTTTGCGGACAGCCTGCGGGCCGAGGTCAGGCACCTGGGCGTCGACGTCGGCACCGCGTACTTCTCGTGGATCTCCACGGACATGGTCAACAGCGCCGACGAGCACCCGGTCTTCGGCAGGCTGCGCAAGGGCATGCCGGGCGTGGCCGGCAAGAAGTACCCCGTCCGCAACGTCGGCAAGGCCGTGGTCAGGGGCATCGAGAAGCGGTCGAAGGCGGTCCACGTCCCCGGCTGGGTCGGCGTTCTGAAGTACTTCCGCGCGTTCACGCCGATGGTCGTGGACCGCCAGGCGGTCGAGGACGTGGCCGACGCGGACAGGCAGATGGCCGCGAGTGACACGTCAGGGCTGGTCGGACCGGGCGGTCAGGCCGCTGCCCGCTGATCCGCGAGTTCGTGTCGGCCGGACGACCGACTTGACGACGAACTCGCCGCCGCGCCGGGGCGCGGCCGTGTCACTGGAGCCACGACCCGAGCAGGGCGTTCCAGACGCGGATCTCCCACTTCGTGATCACGTTCGCCGGCGTGTAGGGGTCGGCGGAGAGGATCTCCTTCAGCGAGGCCTCGTCCGCCGCCTCGTAGATGATCAACGCGCCGGTGTCGTCCGCGTACGGACCTGCGGCGAGGACCACGCCCTTCTCGGCGAGAGAGGCGATGTACTCGCGGTGCGCCGGGCGTACCGCGAGACGCTTCTCACTGTCGGGACCGAACACCAATTCGACTGCAAAGCGGGCCATGCGACCACCGTAGCGACGGTGACCGGTACCGTCCTACCTTGTGGTTGGCGAAGAAACCCCGCGCACCGTGCAGGACACCCTGACCAACCTGCGAATCAAGGACGGCGTCGCAGGACCTCCCACAGGGCCCCTCACGCTCGAAGACCTGTACAAGCAGCACCGCATGCGCCTCGTGAGGCTCGCGCTGCTGCTCGTGGACGAGCCGTCCACAGCCGAGGACGTGGTGCAGGAGGCTTTCGCCGGTCTGCACCGCAACTGGAAGGGCCTGCGCGACGCACAGGCTGCCGTCGGCTACCTCCGCACGGCCGTGGTCAACGGCTCCCGCAGCGTGCTGCGCCGCCGCAAGACGGCCCGCGACTACATCCCGCCGCACGTGGCGAACGCACGTTCGGCCGAGTCGCTGGCGATGCTGACCGCGGAGCACCAGGCCGTGGTCAAGGCGTTGCAGCAGCTCCCGCCGCGGCAGCGCGAGGTGCTCGTGCTGCGCTACTACGGCGACCTGTCCGAGGCGGAGATCGCCGAGGCCACCGGCATCTCGAAGGGCACCGTGAAGTCGACGGCGTCCCGTGCGCTCGACGCCCTTCAGAAGATCATGGCCGGGTAGTCACAACAGTAAGCAAACTTCACCGTCTCCCCAGCTGAAGCCGTTTCGTCCGGTGCGGGCGGTTTCAGCTCGTAAGACCACGCGCCCAAATCGGTACTTGGTATAGACCAATAGGCCTCCCATGCCGCAGGATCAGTTCCCGTGGCACGCAGACACGTGGTCGCCGTTGACATCGGTGGCACCGAAACCAAGGCGGCACTGGTCACCGGGACCCGGGAGTCGGTGGCGGCGCAGAAGCACGCCCGCCGGGCGACTCCCGGCGAGCTGGAGCCGCTCCTCGACGTCATCGCCGAGCTCGTCACCGAGCTCGGCAACGCCTCCGAGCACGAGATCGACGCCGTGGGGATCGTGGCGCCGGGCATCGTGGACGAGGCGAACGGCGTCGGCGTGTACACGACGAACCTGCCGTGGAGCCAGTTCCCGTTCAGCACCGTCCTCACCGAACGGCTGGGCCTGCCCGTCGCGTTCGGCCACGACGTGCGCGCCGCGGGCCTGGCCGAATGCCGCATGGGTGCCGCCAGGGACCTGCGCAACGCGGTGATCATGCCCATCGGCACCGGCATCGCCGGCGCGTTGCTGCTGGACGGGAAGATCTACAGCGGCGAGGGCTACGCGGGTGAGATCGGACATGTGAACGTCGGCCACGGCGTGCCCTGCGCCTGTGGCCAGATCGGCTGCGTGGAGACAGTGGCGTCCTCCGCGGCGATCGCCCGCCGGTACACCGCACGTACCGGCATCCCCGTCAAAGGCGCCGCTGAGGTCGCACTCAGGGTCCGGGACGGGGAGCAGGACGCAGTCGCCGTGTGGCACGAGGCCGTGGACGCGCTCGCCAGGGGGATCCTGGTGCTGGCGACGCTGCTCGGTCCGGAGGCCGTCGTGCTCGGCGGTGGGCTCGCACTCGCAGGAGACCTGCTGGTGGAGCCCCTGAGGGAAAGGCTGGACGGGCTGATCGCCTTCCAGCGCCGACCGGAGCTTCGGCTCGCGGCGCTCGGCGACGAGGCGGGCTTCCTCGGCGCGGCGCTGCTGGCCATCGACACGCTGGAGGCGTGATGAGCACGTGGGGTGGACCTGTCGACGTGATCCTGACCGGGGGTCGGGTCGTCACGCCGGGCGGAGTGCTCGAGAACGGGTGGGTCAGCGTCCGGGACGGCAGGATCGCCGGGGTCGGCGAAGGCGCCGCGCCCGACGGCCAGACGACCGACGTCAGCGGTTGCACGATCGTGCCCGGATTCGTCGACATCCACTGCCACGGCGGTGGCGGTGCCGCGTTCACCAGCAGCGACCCGGAGAAGGTCCGCAAGGCAGCGGCGGCGCACCGCAGGCACGGCACCACGACGGTGCTGGCCTCGCTGGTCACGCGTCCCGTGCCGGAACTGGCTGACCAGGTGTCCGCGCTGGCCGAGCTCGTGCAGGAAGGCGTCGTCGCGGGCGTTCACCTCGAAGGCCCGTTCCTGTCCGCCGCCCGCTGCGGCGCGCACGACCCGGCGATCCTGTGCCCGCCGGAACAGACCGCGGTGGCGAAGCTGCTCGACGCGGGCAAGGGCACCATCCGCATGGTCACCATCGCGCCCGAGCTGGAGGGCGCCGTCAACGCCGTGCGTCAGCTCGTGGACAACAACGTCATCGCCGCCATCGGCCACACCGACGCGACCGAGGCGCAGGTCAGGCCCGCCGTCGACGCCGGTGCGTCGGTGGCGACGCACCTGTTCAACGGCATGCGCCCGCTGCACCACCGCGAGCCCGGCCCGATCGGCGCGCTGCTGGACGACGAACGCGTGACCGTCGAGCTCATCTGCGACCTGGTGCACCTGCACCCGACCGCCGTCCGCCTCGCCGCGCGCCACGCGGGCCTGAAGCGCACCGTCCTCATCACCGACGCCATCGCGGCGGCGAGCGTGGGCGACGGCGTGTACGACATCGGCGGCCTGGAAGTGCGCGTGGTCGACGGAGTGCCAACGTTGGCAGGAGGCGCTTCTCTGGCGGGCAGCACGCTCACGATGGACATGGCGTTCCGCAACGCCGTCAACTCGTGCGGACTGTCGCTCGTGGAGGCCACGCACGCCGCCTCGACCCGTGGCGCCGAGCTGCTCGGCCTCGACACGGGCAAGCTCGAAGCCGGGCTAGCTGCGGACATCGTCGTCCTCGATGCAGAATTGAAGCCGAGGGACGTGATGGTCAGGGGCGAGTGGGTCAAGGAATAGGTGGATGGCGAACGATCCGGAACGACTGGTGACCGACGCGTTGCGGGCGCAGGCGACCAGCACGAATGCCGGATTTGCCGTACCTGTCCCAATTGACGACGAGCGTCCCGCACCCATGTCCGCGTGGTGGGTGCTGGGCCTCGCGCTGCTGTTGGGCCTGGCAGCGGGCACGGTGGCCGCAGTGATCACCCTGAGCTGACCTGTACCGTTGTCGCCGTGACGATTGCATTGGGCCCTGACTGGCTGGACCCCACCGTTCTGCTGAACGGGCTCGGCCCGTACATGCTCATCGGGTTGTGCCTCATCATCTTCGCGGAGTGCGGGCTCCTCGTCGGTTTCTTCCTGCCCGGCGACTCGCTGCTGTTCACGGCGGGTCTCTTCGTCGCGGCGGGCACCATCGACACCCCGCTCTGGCTCGTCTGTGTGCTGCTGACCGTGTGCGCGTTCGTCGGCAACGTCGCCGGCTACTACATCGGCGTGAAGGCCGGTCCGGCGCTGTTCAGCAAGCCGGAGTCGAAGATCTTCAAGAAGGAGTACGTCGACAAGACGCAGGAGTTCTTCGACAAGTACGGCGCGCGCGCCATCGTCCTCGCCCGGTTCGTGCCGATCGTCCGCACGTTCATCACGGCGATGGCCGGTGTCGGCAAGATGGACCCGAAGAAGTACTTCACGTACTCCGCGATCGGCGGCGTGGCGTGGGCCGCGGGTCTGACGATCCTGGGCTACTTCCTCGGCCAGGTCTCGTTCATCAAGAACAACCTCGAGATCACGCTGCTCGCCATCGTCTTCCTGTCGATCGTGCCGATCATCATCGAGGTGATCAAGGCGCGCAAGGAGAAGAAGTCGCTCCTGCAGGAAGAGGCGGACGACATCACCCAGGTCATGCAGGCGCAGCTCCAGGACGACTCGACGCAGGTCATCCCCCGCGTGGAGCGCTGACCAGCACCGAAGCCCGCTTGCTCCGGCAGGCGGGCTTTTTGCTGGCACAGTTAGAATACAGAGCTGTATTGTATTCATATGGTCATCGTTGCGGGGGCGGGTCCGACCGGCTTGGCGCTGGCGTGCGGACTCCGGCAGTTCGGGGTGGACGAAGTGCGGGTCGTGGACGCGGCGGACGGGCCGGCCACGACGTCACGGGCGCTGGGGGTGCAGCCACGCGGCGCGGAGGTGCTGGCGAGGCTGGGTGCGCTGGGCGACCTGCCGGAGAAGGCGATCCGGATGGAGGCGCTGCGCGTCAACGGGAAGAAGCGGCTCGACCTGGCGCCGATGCGCGACGCGGGGGCGTTGATCGCGTCGCAGACGTGGGTGGAGCAACGGCTGCGGGACCGGCTGTCCGAGCTGGGGGTTGCCGTCGAGTGGAACACGCCGGTCGCGTCGGTCCGGGTGCGCGGCGACGACTGGCTGGTCGGCTGCGACGGCGCGCACTCGGCGGTGCGCAAGATCGCGGGGATCTCGTTCGACGGCGAGGCGGTGATGGAGAACTTCCTGCTGCGCGACCTGCACGCCGGCTGGGACCTCGACCGGTCGTCGGTGCACGTCTACCTCGAGCAGGGACACCTGACGGCGATCTTCCCGCTGCCCGGCGACGATCTCTGGCGGGTCATGTCGCCGGACGGCGGGCGGTGGACGCCGGGGCCGATCGGTGCCGTGGACTGGGAGTCGACGTTCCGCATCCACCGGCGGCTGGCCTCGGCCTACCGGCGCGGCAACGTCCTGCTGGCCGGCGACGCCGCGCACATCCACAGCCCGCTGGGCGGGCAGGGCATGAACACCGGTCTCGGTGACGCGGAGAACCTCGCGTGGAAGCTCGCGCTGGTGGTGCGGGGCAGGGCTGCCGCGTCGTTGCTCGACACCTACGAGTCCGAACGGCGGCCGGTCGCCGCGAAAGTGCTCGGGTCGACCACGCCGGCGACGCGGATCTCGATGGGCTCCGGGCGCGTGGCGAGGGTGGCGCGCGGCCTGTTGTTCCCGCTGCTGGGCCTCCCGCCGGTGCAGCGCGGTCTCATCCGGTTCACCTCGCAGCTCGGCGTCCGCTACTCGGGGCCGGTGGGCGGGCCGCGGGTGCCGGCGTTCGCCAGGGTCGGCCGGTGGGTGCTGGCGGGGCCCACCGGGTGCCTGGAGGTGGCGCGGGAACGACTCGGGGACGTCGTGCACCATGAACGCGCCGGCGACACGCTGCTGGTGCGTCCCGACGGGCACCTGGCGTGGCGCGGTCCGTCTTCCCCGGAGAGGCTTTCTGCGTGGCTGAACGAAGTGCTGGGCGCCCCCGCGACCCCGAGGCTGACAACGCGATCCTGACGGCGGCCTTCGAGCTGTTCCTGGAACGCGGCCTCGACGGCACGTCGATCGAGCAGGTGGCCAAACGCGCGGGCGTCACCCGCGCGACGGTCTACCGCCGGTTCGCCACCAAGGAGGAACTGCTGTTCAGCGTGATCGAGCTGCCGCGCGACGTCGCGGCGCTCGATCCCGCGCGGATGGCCGTCTCCTCGGAGGAGGAGATCATCAAGGGCTGGGCCGCGCTGATGTCGACGGGCGAGGCGGTCCAGTTGCTGCGCCGGATCATCGGCGCGTCGGCGGACAACTTCGGGTTGATGCGGCGGTACTGGGAGCTCTTCATCGCACCGCGCCGGGCGGTGCTCAAGGACCTGGTGCGTTCCGGTTTTCCGCCCGGTACCGATCTGGACGTGGTCGTGGACATGGCCGGAGGTGCGCTTTTCTACCGCGCACTGACTCGCCCGGAACACAACACCCCGGAAGAACTGGAGACCTACCTCCACAAGGTGTTGCACCAGGTCGGCTATCGGCCCTAGGTTGCTAGTGGTCTGGACCACCTGGGTGGAGGCCACCGATGTCGTTGTTCCGCAAGGGAGTGGCGGTCACCCTGGCCGCGCTGTCCGTCTCAGTTGGCATCGGTGTCGCCGATGCCTCGCCCAAGAAGATCGTCGGCGCCTACTACGGCAACTGGTACAGCGGCTCGAAGCCGATCTCGTCGATCCCCTCGACCACACCGATCACGCACCTGTTCTACGCGTTCGCGCTCATCGACAACGGCAAGTGCGTGATGCCGGCGGAGACCGCGGCCAAGGACTTCGCGGACATCCGGGATCTCAAGAAGCGCAAGCCCTCGTTGAAGGCGCTGATCTCACTGGGCGGCTGGGGTGCGGGCGGGTTCTCCGACGCGGCACTGACTCCGGCCTCGCGCAAGACGCTCGTTCAGTCCTGTGTGGACCTTTTCTTCGAGGACGGGACCTTCGACGGCATCGACATCGACTGGGAGTTCCCGGTCTACGGCGGTCCGACGGAGATCACGGATCGTCCCGCGGACAAGCGCAACATGACGCTGCTGACCCGCGACTTCCGCAAGGCGCTGGGCTCGCGCAAGCTCGTCACCGCCGCGCTGCCCGCCGGCCGCCTGCAGACCGACGGACCGTACGACGTGGCGAAGTCGTTCGAGCTGCGCGAGCTGTCGCAGATCATGGACTTCATCAACGTCATGACCTACGACCTGGGCACCGGTTTCTCGCCCGTGTCCACGTTCAACGCCGGTTTCCGCGAGGTCGCCAACGACCCGATGCCCGCCGCCGACCGCAAGTGGAACAACGTCGTCGGTGCCATCGACTACTACCAACGGCACGGCGTCTCGCCACGCAAGATGGTGCTCGGCACGCCGTTCTACGGCCGTGGCTTCAACGTGAAGACCGAAGGCCCGCAGCACGGCCTCTACCAGGCCTACGACAGCGCGTTCTGGGTCGACGGCTACGACGAGGCGTTGAGGCTGAAGGCGACGCCGGGCTGGAGGGAGTACTGGCACCCGGTCGCGCAGTCGCCGTGGCTGTACAACGCGGCCGAGAAGAAGTTCGTGTCGTACGAGAACCCGCGGTCGATCGGGATCCGCGCGGACTTCGCTCGCGCGCGTGGTCTGCTCGGCACGTTCATGTGGGAGCTCGGGCACGACGACGCCCAGTACTCGCTGCTGAAGGCCATGTCCCGCTAGGTGATGCATCAGGCAGAGAACCGAATCGCGTTGCTGCGCCAGGCTTTGCGAAGCCGGGACGCGTGGCAGGTGTCGGCCGCCCTGAAGTACGTCGCCGAGAGACTGGATCCCGAGCAACGCGCGGCGCTGGTGCCCGATCTCGTCGAGCTGTGCGCCAGCCCGCTGTGGGCGTCCGACGCACGCGAGGTCCTCGAAAGGATTTGAGTCTCACGTAACGTCAAGGTGTTGGTTGAACGGCATGACCGACACCACTCGACGTGAAGTGCTGGGATGGCTGGCCGGACTCGGTGCGGCGGCGGGCATCGGCCTGCTGCCCGGCCGTGCCAGTGCCTCCGTGGGCGTCACCGCGTTGCGCGACGTCACGCTCATCGACTCGTCCGGCGTTCGTTCTGGCACGACGATCGTGCTGGCGGACAACGAGGTTCTCGCGGTCGGCTCGTGCGACCTGCCGTTGCCGCGCGGCTCCACGGTGCTGGATCTCGCCGGCAAGTTCGTTATCCCCGGCCTGTGGGACATGCACGTGCACGGCGCGTACATGGACCGGATCACGTTGCCGCTGTGCCTGGCGAACGGCGTGACGGGCATCCGCGAGATGTGGGGATTCCCGCCGATCTACGAGCTGCGCGAACGGATCGAGCGCGGCGAGGTCCTCGGGCCTGAACTGGTCGTCGGCAGCACGATCATCGACGGCCCGCACTCGACGCTGCCCGGCGCGTTGATCGTCAGCACGCCCGACGAGGGGCGTCAGGCCGTGCGGGACGCGAAGACGCAGGGCGCGGACTTCGTGAAGGTCTACTCGTACCTGGACCGTCCGACGCTCGCGGCCATCGCGGACGAATGCTCGAAGCAGGCCATCACGTTCGCCGGGCACTGCTCGAACCACGTGGCGCTGGGTGACGCGAGTGACCTGGGGCAGCGCACGTTCGAGCACATGTACGGCCTCCCGCTCGCCACGAGCACGAGGGAAACCCAGCTGCGCCAGGCGATCGCGGACCTGCCGCTCGATCCGGCGAACTCGTTCGCGTGGTTCCGGCAGGTGCTGGAGTTCGAACGGCAGGCAGCCCTGTCGCACAGCCGAGCCAAGGCCGCACAACTCGCGAAGCGGTTGCAGCGCAACAACTCCGCCCTGGTCCCGACGATGGTCGCGATGCGGGTGTTCGCCAGCCCGCTGGACCGGTTCGCGAACGACCCGCGGATGAAGTACATGCCCGCGTTCTACCGGGACTTCTGGCGCGACGGGCTGAAGAACTGGGCTCCGGTGACCGAGCAGGAGATCAGGCACCAGGCCGAGTTCCTGCGACGACGCATGGACCAGGTCGCCGAGATGCACGCTCACGGCGTCGAGGTCCTGGCCGGCACGGACGCGGGCAACCCGTACACGTTCCCCGGTTTCTCCGTGCACGACGAGCTGGAACTGCTGGTCGAGGCGGGCCTGTCACCCAAGGCGGCGCTGAAGGCCGGCACGCGGGACGCCGCGGTGAAGCCCGGTGTGGCCGCGAACCTCGTCGTGCTGGACGGCAATCCGCTCAAGGACATCCGCAACACGCAACGGCTCCACACCGTGCTGACCCGAGGCAAGGTCCTCGGGCCGGCCGAACGGCAGAAGATGCTCGCGGACGTGGAGAAGGCCGCTCAGGAACCGTTCCCCACGGCCGTAAGCGCCTGTTGCTAAAGGCTGAACATCGAACCGGGGTTGAACAGGTTCTCCGGGTCCAGCGCGCGTTTGATCTCGCGGTGGACCCGGAGCCCGACCGGCCCGATCTCCTTCGCCAGCCACTCGCGCTTGATCTTGCCGATGCCGTGCTCGCCGGTGACCGTGCCGCCGAGCGAGAGCCCGACCGCGAGGATGTCGTCGAACGCCTTCCGGGCGCGCGCGAGCTGGTCGGCGTCGGCGGGGTCGTAGACGATCGTCGGGTGCATGTTGCCGTCGCCCGCGTGGCCGACGACGGCGATCTTCAGGCCGACCTCCGCGGCGATGTCCTCGCAGCCCTGGATGAGCTCGGCGATGCGGGTGCGAGGCACGCACACGTCGTCCGTCAGCCACGAGCCGTAGACCTCGAGCGCGGTGAGCACGGCCCGGCGCGCGGTCAGCAGGTCGCGGCCCTCGTTGACGTCGTGGGTCGCGTAGACGAGGTCGGCCTCCAGGCAGATCTCCTCGATCTTCTGGAGCTCGTGCCTGGCCTGCTCGCCGCCCGCGTCGGACTGGCAGATCAGCAACGCCGCGCAACCGGGCCCGGCGCCGAGCTCGGTCTTCAGGTACTGCTCGACGGCCTCGATCGAGGTGCGGTCCATGATCTCCATCAGGGACGGCACCAGGCCCTCGCGGACGATCCGGCTGACCGCGGCGCCGGCCGTGGCGGTGCTGCTGAACGCGGCGACCAGCGTGGCGGGTGCCTGCGGGAGGGGCTTGAGGGCGAGCGTGGCCTTGGTGATCACGCCGAGCGTGCCCTCGGAACCGATGAAGAGCTTGGTGAGGTCGTAGCCCGCGACGCCCTTGACCGTGCGGCGGCCGGTGCGCAACACCTCGCCGTCGGCCAGCACGACCTCCAGGCCGAGCACCGAGTCGGTGGTCACGCCGTACTTCACGCAGCACAGGCCACCGGCGTTGGTGGAGAGGTTGCCGCCGATCGTGCACCAGTCGTAGCTGCTCGGGTCCGGCGGGTAGAACAGGCCGTCCTTCTCGACGGCGCCGCGCAGGTCGAGGTTGACCACGCCGGGCTCGACGACGGCCAGGCGGTTGTCGGTGTCGATCTCCACGATCGCGTCCATCTTGGTCGTGACCAGCACGACGCAGCCCTCGATGGCGTTCGCGGCCCCGGACAACCCGCTGCCGGCGCCACGAGGAACGATCGGGACGCGATGGCTCGCGCAGGCTCTCACCACGGCCTGGACCTGCTCGGTGTTCAGCGGGAACACCACCGCCAACGGGCTGCCGTGCGGTGCCAACGGCATCATGTCGCGCTGGTAACTCGCGGTGACGTCGGCATCGGTCAGGACACCGGAGTCGCCCACGGCGGTGCGGAGTTCGGCGATCAAGCTCTCCATACTCGCCACGCTAGTGGGCTGGCTGGGCACATTGGCGGTGAATTCACGCTCAGCAGGGCGCCTACCGGCACCGTACGTCCAGTACGCGGACGCGGGGGGCGGGCACCGCGAGTCAGGTGTCTGACCGCGAATTCCCACGGCAATGTGCCGAACCAACCCACTAGTCCGATTCGACTGGTTCACTCGATGGTGATCTCAGCAGAAGGGAGTTCACGCAGTGACTCAGCGTGCTCAATCCAGATTTCGCCAACCCGTTAACCCGATGTCGCCGTGCCGCTCGCACGGCACGACGTAGGCTGGCTCACCGTGGCGCATGCTTTCGCCTCGCTGGAGACCGCGGGTCCGGTGGCCGTCTGGGTCATCGTGCTGAGCTTCATCTTCGTCGAGTGCGCTTTCATCTTCGGGCTGTTCCTGCCCGGTGACTCGCTGCTGTTCGCCGCCGGCGTGGTGCTGGCGACGCACAACAGCGAGTTGTCGGCATGGCTGCTGTCCCTCGCGGCTCTGATCGTGGCCGTCGTCGGCAACCAGGTCGGTTACTTCATCGGCCGAGGTACCGGCACGCGCATGCTCGCCCGCAAGGGCGGCAAGGTGCTGAACCGGCAGAACCTGAAACGCGCGGGCGACTTCCTCGACCGGCGCGGATTCTGGGCTGTCGTGCTCGCCCGCTGGATCCCGTGGATCCGCACGCTGGCACCGGTGATCGCCGGTGCCGCGCGGATGGACATCCGCCGGTTCACGCTGGCCACGACCATCGGGGCCATCGCGTGGGTACCGACGCTGGTGCTGGCCGGCTACTACGGTGCCGGCATCCTGCAGCAGTTCCCGTGGCTCGAGACGGCGGCGATCGTCGTCAGCGTCGCGTTCTTCCTCGGCGGCACCGGCTGGGGCATCTGGCGCTACCGCCAGGAGATGAAGAAGCCGATCGACGAGACCGTCGACGTCGCGTCCTAGATGAACTTGTGTGACGCGTTCTCGTAGTAGGTGTTGACGAGGTTGCGGCAGGTGTTGGCCGGGACCGTGTCGTACTTGCCGCCGTAGTTGCTGTTGAAGTACACGCGGATGTCCCGGTTGGTCGTGTTGCACGCCGACGCGGCGTTGTTCTTGACGCACTGCAGGTAGCCCGCCGCGCTCGGCTTCTTGAACTCGTAGCAGGTCGGCTGCGAGTCGCCGTAGTTCGCGATGTTCCCGGTGAAGTCCGAGAGCGATCCGCCGAGGTTGCTGAAGTGGTACAGGCAGATCTCGTTGTCGTTGCACACGCCGTCGCGGGCCGCGGCCGAGGCGGCGGGCGTGGCGACGGCGACGGCCACGGCGGCGAGTGCGCCGGCGACGACCGTCCTGGCGAGTTTCCTCGAGAAGTTGTTCATGTCGTTGATGGTTGCGAGAACGCAAGGACCTCGACAGCGACAACTTCTACGATGAGCCCCCACATTCGGCGAGGTGCTGCCGCAGGCTCGCCTGGCGTCTCAGATCGCCGTGCCGCTCGGCGATGCCGAGTCCTCGGCGCAACGTCTCGGCCGCCGCCGCACGGTCCCTGCGCAGCAGGTGCACCAGCCCCAGCTCCTCCAGGCACGCCGCCTCGCCGGTCGGGTCTCCTCCCTCGCGGAACAGGTGCATGCTCCGGGCCAACGCCGTCGCGGCGTCCTCGGCCCGGCCGCATCGCCGGTGCAGCGCGCCGATCCGGTGCAGCACACCCGCGCACGCGCGATCGTCGCCTTCGAGAGAGCTGAGCCGCAGGCTGTCCTGGTAGCACCGGAACTCGCGCTCGTGGTCGCCGCTCTTGCCGTACGCGCTGCCCAGGTGTTCCAGGACCGCGGCCTCGACGCACTTCAGCCCCAGCTCGCGCGCCACAGCGAGACTCTCCTCACCGGTCTCGACGGTCTCCATCACCTCGCTGAGGTTGGTGAGGCAGACCGCCACGCCGTTGGTGTCGCCCAGCTCCCGGAACGAGGCCAGGGCGCGGCGCAGGTGGCCGACGTCGCGCAGCGCGACGCCCAGGTCCATCTCGACGATCGCCCGCGTCAGCGGGTCGCTCGCCGCGGGCAACGCCAGCCCGCACAGCTCGGCCCAGTCCGCGCGATGGCCGCGGCCCAGGTAGTACGGGAACAGGCCGATCGCGAGCCGGACCAGGGCCCGAGCCGGCACACCGGGCGTCCGGCAGAGGCCGAGCAGGTGCGGGCGGTGCTCGTCGAGCCACGCGAACGCCGCCGCGGCCGTGGTGAAGTCCGGTGCGCCCGCCGCCCACGCCGGGCCGGCCCAGGTCCCGCGGAAGCTGTGCGGCACGGCCAGCGCCACCGACCGCCACGCCACCGCGACGAACAGGTCGGCGACCCGGCCCAGCGCCTCGGGATCCGCCGGCTGTTCCCGCGCGTAGGTCCGGACGAGGTCGTGCATCCGGTAGCGGCCGGGTGTCGTGGCCTGCACCAGATGCAGGTCCGCCAGCCGTTCCAGCACCAGTTCGGCGGCGAGCCCGTCCACGTCGAGCAGCCGGGCGGCGACCGGCAGCGACACGTCCTCGAAGACGCCGAACAGCGTGAACGCGCTCTGGTCCGCCGCGTCCAGCTGGTCGACGGACACGGCGAAGCTCGCCCGGATTCCCGCGTCGTCACGGTCCAGCTCGTCGAGCCTGCGCACCGCCAGCCGACGCGCGAGGTGGGCGAGCGGCCAGGCCGGGCGGGACGCGAGCCGGGCGCCGGCGAGGTGGACGGCGAGCGGCAGCCGTCCGCACTGCTCCACCACCTGCACCGCCGACGCGGGGTCGGCGCCGGTGCGTTCCGGTCCCGCGTAGGCCGCGAGCAGGTCGAGCGCCTCGCGTTCGGGCAGCACGTCCAGCCTCAGGTGATGGGCCTGCGGCAGAGTGTCCATGGCCCGGCGGCTGGTCACGACCGCCGCGCAGCCGACGGTGCCGGGCAGCAGCGGCTGGATCTGGCCGACCGTCGCCGCGTCGTCGAACACGAGCAGCACCCGCCGCCCGGCCAGCGCGGACCGGAACCGCGCGGCCGTCTCGGCCAGCGTTCCGCCGTGATCAGGCCGGCCGAGCGCGCGCAGCAGCTGACCCAGCGCGTCCTGCGGCGCGAGGCTCGCGCGCAGGTCGAGGTAGAGCTGGCCGTCGGGGAAGAGGTCACCGACGCGATGGGCGACGTGCAGCGCGAGGGACGTCTTGCCGACGCCGGCCATTCCCGCGACGACCACCACGCCCGACCGTTCCACCAGGCCGGTCAGCTCGGCGACCTCGGCCTCCCGCCCGGAGAACCGCACCGGCGCGGCGGGCAGCTGCCGGACCGGTGCGCACGGGGCGCTACGAGGTCTCGGCGTGCGGGCGGCGGCCGCGGCGAACTCGGCCCGCTCGTCCGCACACAGGCCCAGTGCCTCGGCGAGCCGGAGCACCGTGGCGCGATGTGGATGACGGCGGTCGCCCCGTTCCAGGGAACCGATGGCCTGACCGCTCAGGCCGGCCTTCTCGGCGAGCGCCTCCTGGGTGAGTCCGACGGCGATTCGGTGATGGCGTAACAGGATTCCTAGCGCAGAGTCCACGGTTCATCCCCCCGCGGCAATGCACGCACGGGCCGCCGATCCGGTTGCCTACAGGACTTCGGTGATCAGCAGATCGGCCGATCCCTTGGACGAGTTCACCATCAACGCGTTGACGTGGTCCGTGCCGTGCAGCACGCGTTCCTCCGCCTCCGACAGGGTGCGCCCGTACCGCAGATGGCGGTCGATCAGCCGTTGCACGCGCACGTCCTCGTCGATGAACAGGAACCACGCCTCGTCCAGGATGATCCGGACGCGTTTCCACTTGTCGTAGTTGAGCAGCAGGTAGTTGCCCTCGGTGACGACGAGCGGGACGTCCGGGTGCACCGGCACGGCGCAGGCGACCGGTTCCTCGATCTCGCGGCGGAACTCCGGCGCGTAGATCATGTCCGGCCCGCAGGCCTTGATCCGGCCGAGCAGGTCCACGTAGCCGGGGATGTCGAACGTGTCGGGCGCGCCCTTGCGTTCCACCAGCCGAAGCCGTTCGAGCTCGCTCTGCGCGAGGTGGAAGCCGTCCATCTCGACCAGCACGGCCTGGCCGTCGAGGGCCTCGACCAGCCGCCGCGCGAGTGTCGACTTGCCCGAACCGGGTGCGCCGCCGATGCCGAGAATCTTGCGCTCACCCTGATCCGTGAGCACTCGAGCCCGTTCTAGCAGCTCGTCGAACCTGACCTGCTGTCCTGCCACCGCGCCAGCCTCTCAACCCAGTCCCCGACCGCACCGACGCGAACGGCGGCCGCCTCCGAAGCGAAGCCGATGGCAGCCACCGGGTCCGCTCCTGACGCGAGCGCGTAGGCGTACGCGCCGTGCCAGACGTCGCCGGCACCGTTCGTGTCCTTCACCTCCACCGCGGGCACGGGCAGCTCGCCGGACGAGCCGTTCCGGGACCAGGTGACCGGCTTCGCACCCTGCGTGCGAATGACCAGCGGCACCCCGTAGGAGTGCACCTCGGCCTCGGACCGCTCGAACCCGTGAGAGCAGGCGGCCACGTCCACCAGCGGCAACAGGTGATCGAGGACAGGTTTCCAGCTCCCGGCGTCGAGCACCACAGGCAATCCCATGGCTTTCGCCTGCCGGGCGACGGGGATCACCAGGCCCTCGTGGTGTCCGTCCAAGAGCACCACGTCCGCGGCGTCCAGAAGATCAGACAAATCCGGCGCCTCCACCGGCACCGACGCGTTGCGGGAAACGACCGTGCGCTCCCCATCAGCGTCTCTGACGACGACCATGCTCACGGGTGTCGTGCCCGGCACTGCGGTCACTTGAACCGGTTCCAAGGAAGCCCGGACAAATTCACCCAGTGCGTCGGCACCCAACGCGGTGAGCAACGCCGCCCGGCCGCCCAGTGCCGCGACCGCACGGGCCGCGTTGGCCGCCGGACCGCCGGGCGACAGCACCGCGCCGAGCGAGCGGATCTTCTGGCCTGGTTCGGGGAAGGCGTCCACCCGTTGGGTCACGTCGAGAGTTGTGAGCCCGACACACAGCACGGCTGCCATCTGGGCTTCCTCCAAACGGGTAAGGTCCCGAGCCATGGTCACCATGCGGGATGTAGCGGCTCTCGCGGGAGTCTCCATCACCACGGTGTCACACGTGATCAACGAGACGAGGCCGGTCGCAGGGGACACGCGCGAGCGCGTCCAGAAGGCGATCGACGAGACCGGGTACACGGGGGACGCGATCGCGCGTTCGCTGGTCATGGGCGGCACGAAGTCGCTGGGCCTGGCCGTGTCACTGGTCTCCCACCCGTACTTCGCCGAGCTGATCGCCGCCATCGAGTCCGAGGCGACTCGCAACGGCTATTCGCTCGTGCTGATCGACACGAGAGACACCCCCGAGTCCGAGCAGACGGCGGTCAGAACGCTGCGCTCGCGAAGAGTCGACGGGTTGCTGCTCACACCGTCCGCCGGCACCGGGGGAAGCCTCGTGCTGCCTGAACTCAAGCGGCTGAACATCCCCACCGTGCTGGTGGACCGGCTGACCGTGGCCAAGGACATCGACCAGGTCGGGCCGGAGAACGTGCAGGCCACCTCGGGTCTGGTGAAGCACCTCGCGGAACTCGGGCACCGCCGGATCGGCATCGTCTGCGGCCAGGCCGGCGTGGCGACGACCGAGGAACGCATCCTCGGCTACCGCCTCGGTCTCGGCCGCGCGGGCCTGAAGTGGGACGAGGCCCTGGTCTCGCAGAGCGGCTGGCTCGCGCCGCTGCTCGACCAGGAGGACCCGGCCACGGCCGTCGTCGCGGCGGACCACCTGGTCACCGTCGGCATGCTGCACGAGGCACGCGCCCGCGGCCTGAAGCTCGGCACGGACCTGGCCGTCGTCGCCTACGACGAGGTCGAGTGGGCCACGTTGATCGAGCCTCCGCTCACCACGCTGGCCCAGCCGGTCGAGGAGATCGGACGGACCGCGGTGAAACTGCTGCTCTCCCGGATCGCCGACCCGGAACGGCCGCCGGAGACCATCCGGCTGGCGCCCTCGCTGCGGCACAGGCAGTCCTGCGGATGCTGATCCCCGGACTTGTCTCGGTGACGTTCCGGCAGCTCACGGTCTCCGAGATCGGCGAGCTCGCCACGGAGTGCGGGTTGCAGGCCGTCGAGTGGGGTGGCGACGTGCACGTGCCGCCCGGCGACTTCGCGGCGGCCAGGCGAGCTTTGGACACCGGCCTGAAGGTGGCCGCGTACGGGTCGTACTACCGCGCGGGCGTGTCGGATCGAGCCGACCTGGCGCCGATCCTGGAGACCGCGGCCGAGCTGGACGCGCCGTTCGTGCGGGTCTGGGCGGGCACCGCGGGGTCGGCCGAGTGCCCCGACCGCGGTCCGGTGGTCGAGGCGTTGCAGCACGCCGTCGAGCACGCGGACGCGATGGGCACGAAGATCGCGCTGGAGTACCACCCGAACACGCTCACGGACACGCTCGACTCGGCGGTGCAGCTGCTCGACGAGGTCGACGGCGTGGTGTCGTACTGGCAGCCGCGCGGGGGCCAGGACGTGTTCTCCGCCGTGCACGAGGTGCGGACGCTGGAACCGGTGACGGCGCACGTCTTCTCGTGGGGCGCCGGCGGCTTCAAGGAGCGGTTCCCGCTCGCCGAACGCCGTGACCTGTGGAAGCCCGTGCTGACCGAACTGGCGCGCGACGGCCTCGAACGCAACGCGCTGCTGGAGTTCGTGCTGGACGACTCGCCGGAGCAGTTCCGCGAGGACGCCAGGGCGCTGCTGGGCTGGCTCAAGCAGTAGCGACGTTCAGACCGTGCCGTTCGAGCAGGGCGGCCGCCTCCAGACACATCCAACCGCCGAGCTGGACGGACAGGTCGCGCCCTTCCTTCTCGTCCGCCGGAACCGTCCACTCCGGACCGAACAACGGGCCGCTCACCGCCATCACGCGGTTGTTCCACGCCGCTTCCGCCGACTGGACCACGAGCTCTCTGGCCAGGTCCGCGGTCTCGTGCCGGTCGGGGTCGAGATCGGGGATCGTCAGCGCCGCCTCGGCGAGGTAGCGGGTGAGGATGCCCGCGAACAGGCCACCGTCCCCGCCGCCCTGGCCCCTGATCACGCCGTTGGTGGCGAGGTCGTCGTGCACGGCGGTGATCGTGCGGGCGGCCTTGTCTAGCCACTTGTCCTGCTGGCCGTTCTTGGCCAGCTCGACGCACGCGCCGATCAGAACCCCTTGGCAGTACGTGAAGATGTTCTTCTCGTACTCGCGGATCTCGCCGTTCGGGTGGACGTGCAGGCCGTCCCACGCGAGTCCGTTGCCCGGATCGACGAGGTGCTCCTCGACCCAGTCCACGATGGACCGTGCGCGGGCGAGGTCGGTGCGTTCGTTCTGGCGGGCCAGGAAGATCGCGGCCGGGCCGTTCGCGGGAACGTTCTTGAAGTCGTCGTTGCGCTTCCACCAGATGCCGCCGCCGGCGTGGTCGGTCCAGCCGTCGCGCAGCCGCACGGCGATCGCGTCGAGCGCCTTGGGCCTCGCGATGCCGACCTCGTTCTGGGCCCGTTGCAGGGCCAGGCCGAGCCACGCGATGTCGTCGTAGAAGTCGTTGGTCCAGCCGAGGACGTTGCGCACCCTGATGCCCCGCACGACCTTCGCGATGGCCGTCTTGCGCAGCTCGTTGGGCGAGCGCAGGTAACCGTCGATCATGCAGTCGAGCAGGTGCGCCTGCCACCAGTAGTTGAAGCTGGTGTGGATCTTGTCCTTGAAGAGCGGGGGCCACGCCCGCGCCCCGAGAAGCGTGCCCGGCACACCCCAGACCCGCCGAAGGTGCCTGGAGTACACCGCGCGCTCCGCGACACCCGCGCGTGCCGCCAGCAGTTTCGCGATCACCACCAGGTCATCGTGCGTGCTTGACCGGTCAAGAAGCTCGATGAATCACCCAGTGGTAGAGACCCATGGCCACAGAAGTTGTCAGGTTGTAACTGCTGACCTTCTCGCGCATGGGCAGCCGGACGATCCTGGTGGCCTTCGCGCGGACCTCGGCGGAGAGCCCGTGGCGTTCCGAGCCGAACGCCAGCACGGCGTCGTCCGGGATCGGGCCCTTGAGCAGGTCGCCGTCCGCGTCGAACGCGATGAGCTCGCCCGCGAAGTCGAGGCTGTCGACCTTGGCGACCGGCAGCGCGAAGTGCAGCCCGGCCGATCCCCGCAGCACGTTGGGATGCCACGGGTCGACGTCGCCGGTGGAGATCACGCCACCCGCGTCGAGGCCGGCGGCCACCCGGATCGCGGCACCGAAGTTGCCGAGGTTGCGCGGGTTGTCCAGCAGGACGATCGGGGCGTCGCGGTCGAACGGCAGGTCGGGCTGCTCCGCGAACCCCGCCACGCCCGTCGGGTGCGTGCGGCCGGCCCGGAGCTTGAAGTGGTTCTGGTCGACCTCGGTGGCAGCGGCGAACCGCTCGCGCAGATCAGGTGCGTGCGTCTCGGCGAGGCTGATCGCGGCGGCGAGGTCCGTCGTGATCAGCGGGTGCACATCGGCGCCGAAGCGCAACGCGTGCTTAACAGCGTGAAAGCCTTCGAGCAGCACGGTGACCAGCATAGAAGCCGACCCACGAGATGATCACGATCGACCCCAGCACCAGCTGGACCAGCGTCGACGCGCTCTCCGGGTACCAGACGCCGTCGATGTAGTGGTCGATGAAACCCGTGCCCAGCGGCGGCATCCCCGCCTGCGCGCGGAAGTACTCCTCCGCGGTCGTCAACGGGCACGTCACCGGCATCAGCAGACTGAGAATCGCCCACGCACCGATCGCCAGGTGCGGGTAGATCACGCCGCGCCACCGCCATGCGACGTACCCGCCCACGAGCAGGAACGCCAGCACCGCGAAGTGCAACAGCATGACCGCTTCAGCGAACCATCTGGCCATTCGCACCACCCCGTCCTCCAGCCTAGGACGGGGTGGCTCGCAGCGCTCTCGATAAAACCTCAGGCGAGCCCGAGGTCGTTCAGGTCGAGCAGGTAGCGGTACGGCAGACCCTCGGCCTCGATGGCCTCCTTGGCACCCGTACCGCGGTCGACGACGGTCGCGACGCCGATGACGTCAGCCCCGTGCTCGCGCAGCGCCGTAACGGCCGTGAGCACCGAACCGCCCGTGGTGGACGTGTCCTCGACCGCGAGCACACGCTGCCCACGTACGTCGATGCCCTCGATCTGCCGCTGCATGCCGTGCGCCTTGTTCGCCTTGCGCACGACGAACGCGTCGAGCACGTCACCGTCGACTCCGGCGGAGTGCATCATCGCGTAGGCGACGGGGTCCGCGCCGAGCGTCAAACCGCCGACCGCGACGAAGTCCCAGTCGGACGTGAGCTGCCGCAGCAGCCTGCCGATCAACGGGGCCGCCGCGTGGTGCAGCGTCGCCCGCCGCAGGTCGACGTAGTAGTCGGCTTCCTTGCCGCTGGAAAGGGTCACCTTGCCGTGCACCACGGCCAATTCGCTCACAAGACGAGCGAGTTCTGACTTCGCGTTCGCGTCCAAGACCACTTCAGTTCGCACGGGTCGTCAGCTTCGCACACCCTCGCCGTCGCTGCCTCGTACCCTCCATCACTGTGGGCACCCTCCACGTCGAACAGCCGTGAACCTCGCTGAGCCAGGAGCTTCCAGCCGGCGTCAGGCCGAACGATTCCACTCAGGTGCGGCCGCGGCCACCCGCGAACCGCGACGCCATCCTGCGCACGAACGGCCGCGGCAGCAGCCTCGTGATGGTCACGATCGCCTTGTACTGAAGGCCGGGGATCGACAGCGGCTTGCCCCGCCGCAGGTCACGCAGGGCCTCGTGCACCAGCTTGTCGGCGTCGACGTAGAGCCAGTCCGGCGTCTTCGACATGTCGATCTTCGCGCGCTTGTGGAACTCGGTCTTCACGAAGCCGGGGGCCAGCGCCATGATCCGCACGCCGGTGCCCTCGGCCGCGAGCGCCATGCCCTCGGAGAACGTCGTCACCCACGCCTTGTCGGCGCTGTAGCTGGTGCCGCGGCCGGGCAGGAAGCTGGCGACGCTGGACACGTTGATCACGTCGCCCTTGCCGCGCGCGATCATCGCCGGGATCGCGGCCCTGCTCAGGCGCAGCACCGTGGCGACGTTGACGTCCAGCTGGGCCTGGAGCTTCTCGATGTCCGCGGCGAAGAACTCGCCGGTGTTCGCGAAGCCCGCGTTGTTGACCAGCAGGTCGACGGCCGACTCGCTCAGGCGCTTCTCGACCTTGAGGCGGTCTTCGTGGTCGCTGAGATCGGCCGGCAGGACGTCGACGTGGACGCCGTGCCGGTCGTGCAGCTGCTTCGCGAGCTCCTCGAGGGCGGACGCGGTGCGCGCGACCAGTACGAGGTCATATCCCTCGGCCGCGAGCCTGCGGGCGAAGGCGGCCCCGATTCCGACGGTCGATCCGGTCACCAGTGCGGTTGGCATGCCACCGAACGGTAGTCGGAAAATCGGTGATCACCCAGCGTCGAGCGGCCCGAGGTCAGGGCTTGCGGCCGAACGACGGGCGGTAGACCTCGCCACCCTCGTCGTCCTCGGCCACCGGCTCTTCGCGCTCGGAGGGGTCCGGGTCGAACGGGTCGATGACGTCCGCCAGCTCACCGACGTCGCGCAGCAGCCGTTCGAGGCGTGCGGGCGACGAGTTCGGCGGCGCGGCGGCCAGCACCCAGTCGTTCTCCATCCAGACGACCGTGACGTCGCCACCGATCTCCTCGGCGGCGTCGATCAGGTCCGGCGTGATGACCTTGCGAGCCGCCGGGACGTCCGTGACGAACGCGTACCGCGAGCCCACCGGCCCGAGCAGGTCGGGCATCGGCATCTTGTCGTTGTCGCGCTGGAACGGGACCGTCGACAGCCACAGTTCGATCACCACCGACAGCGCTCTGCGACAGCGCACGCCGACCAGCACCGAGTTGACCTTGCCGCCGGTCTCGTGATCGAGCACGTAGACCTGCCTGCGCCCGTCCGCGGTGAAGGTGGAGCCCGCGACGACGTCACGGGCCAGGCCCGTGCCGTAGTACGCGATGGCTCCCGCTTCCCAGCGGGTCGGCAACACGTGGTCTGTCTCCTCGAACTGCCAGCCGCGCAGAGCAGCCCAACGGCGCCGTTCACGATTACGCGCGGTTCGTTGCGCCCGGTCGGTCGCGAGCAGGGCGAACCCCGCCACGCCCGCCACCGCGGCGACGGTGAACCAGACCCACGCCGGTATGCCCACAGCCAGAGCCTAGTGGGTCGGGGGCGAGGAACGAAGATCACTTCCGCGCGTCGTGACCTGGGCGTGCCTTTCCCCCTGTCAAGACGCCGCACGAATGCGGCACCGCACAGCCCGTCCAGGGCCCGCGGCGCGATAGATCACCAGCGACTGGTCAGGGTCCTGAAGCGGCGCGAGCGTCTCGAACATCCGCGCGGTGATGTCGGGCGGCCTGACGGTCGAGAGCCGCCGCTGAGTGCGGCACCACGACGACCTGGTCCGCGTCCTCGTAGACGACGCGGCCGGGATCGTCGGACTCCAGCCGGCACCACTGGACGCCATGGGCGTCGAGAATCGCCAGGTAGCCCGTGACCCGGTCGATCAGATGCGTCGAGGTGGTCTTGAACCACGCGGCGGCACCGGGGTTGATCTCCCGGTCGTAGACGGCCGGATCGACCGTCGACGGATCGGTGTAGGCCGCGTTGTACCAGTCACCGTTGGTGCGACGGAACGATTCCTGCTCCTCGGTGAGCCGACCGGACCTCCACAGGCCGTTCACCAGGCCGAAGACGCCGGGCCGGATGCCGCTGGGCGACGGCTCGGCCGCCTGGAAGCGCACATAGCGAAGATCCCCCACAGCGGCCAACCTACCGACCGCCGTGGGGGATCCGTGCTCAGTTGCTGCGGCCCACGATCAGGCCGCTGTTGTCGTCCAGCACGTCGACCCGCACCGTGTCGCCGTCCCGCACCTCACCGGCCAGCAGTTCCTTGGCCAGCTGGTCACCGATCGCCGACTGCACGAGCCGCCGCAGCGGCCGGGCACCGTAGATCGCGTCGAAGCCGTTCAGGGCCAGCCAGTCGCGCGCCGACCGCGTGACCTCCAGCGTCAACCGCCTGGCCGCGAGCCGGTCCGCCAGCCGCGTGATCTGGATGTCCACAATGGACGTCAGCTCCTCGGTGGCGAGCGCGTGGAACACCACGACGTCGTCCAGCCGGTTGAGGAACTCCGGCTTGAAGTGCCGTTGCACCACGGCCATCACGGCGTCCTTGCGTTCCCGCTCGGTCAGCGACGGGTTCACGATGGTCTGCGAACCCAGGTTCGAGGTGAGCACCAGGATCGTGTTGCGGAAGTCGACCGTGCGGCCCTGACCGTCGGTCAGGCGGCCGTCGTCGAGCACCTGGAGCAGCACGTCGAAGACGTCCGGGTGGGCCTTCTCGACCTCGTCCAGCAGCACGACCGAGTACGGGCGGCGGCGGACCGACTCGGTCAGCTGGCCGCCCTGGTCGTAGCCGACGTAGCCGGGAGGCGCGCCGACCAGGCGAGCCACCGAGTGCTTCTCGGAGTACTCGCTCATGTCGATGCGGATCATCGCCCGTTCGTCGTCGAACAGGAACGCCGCCAGCGCCTTGGCCAGCTCGGTCTTGCCGACGCCGGTGGGGCCGAGGAACAGGAACGAGCCCGTCGGGCGGTCCGGGTCGGCGACTCCGGCGCGCGTGCGGCGCACCGCGTCCGACACGACCCGCACGGCCTCGGCCTGGCCGACGACCCGGCGGCCGAGTTCGTCCTCCATCCGCAGCAGCTTGGTGGTCTCACCCTCCAGCAGGCGACCGGCCGGAATGCCGGTCCACGCCGCCACGACGTCCGCGACGTCGTCCGGGCCGACCTCCTCCTTGAGCATCGCGTCGTCCTGTGTGGACTCCGCGGCGACGGAGAGTTCCTTCTCCAGCTCGGGGATCCGGCCGTAGCGCAGTTCGGCGGCACGACCGAGGTCGCCGTCACGCTCGGCCCGTTCGGACTCGCCTCGCAACGACTCCAGCTGCTCCTTCAGGCCGCGCACGCGGTCGATGGAGCCCTTCTCGTTCTGCCACCTGGCCGTCAGCGCGGACAGCGCCTCGCGCTTCTCCGCGAGCTCGGCACGCAGGGCGTGCAGCCGTTCGACCGACGCCGGGTCGGACTCCTTGGCCAGCGCCATCTCCTCGATCTCCAGGCGCCGCACGGCACGTTCGACGGTGTCGATCTCGACGGGCCGGGAGTCGATCTCCATGCGCAGCCGGGACGCGGCCTCGTCGACGAGGTCGATGGCCTTGTCCGGCAGGAAGCGCGCGGTGATGTAGCGGTCGGACAGCGTGGCGGCGGCGACGAGAGCGGCGTCGGTGATGCGCACGCCGTGGTGCACCTCGTAGCGCTCCTTGAGCCCGCGCAGGATGCCGACCGTGTCCTCCACCGACGGTTCGCCGACCAGCACCTGCTGGAAGCGGCGTTCCAGGGCGGCGTCCTTCTCGATGTGCTCGCGGTACTCGTCCAGGGTCGTGGCACCGACCATGCGCAGCTCACCGCGGGCCAGCATCGGCTTGATCATGTTGCCGGCGTCCATCGCCGACTCACCGGTCGCGCCGGCGCCGACGATCGTGTGCAGCTCGTCGATGAACGTGATGACCTGCCCGGCCGAGTCGGTGATCTCCTTGAGCACGGCCTTGAGCCGCTCCTCGAACTCACCGCGGTACTTGGCGCCCGCGACCATCGAGCCGAGGTCCAGGGACACGACCTTCTTGCCGCGCAACGACTCCGGCACGTCACCGGCCACGACGCGCTGCGCCAGGCCCTCGACGATCGCGGTCTTGCCGACGCCGGGCTCGCCGATCAGCACGGGGTTGTTCTTGGTGCGCCGCGACAGCACCTGCACGACCCGGCGGATCTCGGCGTCACGGCCGATCACCGGGTCGAGCTCGCCCTTGCGCGCACGTTCGGTCAGGTCGACGCCGTACTTCTCCAGCGCCTTGTAGGTGCCCTCGGGATCGGCCGACGTCACCCGCGCCGACCCGCGCACCTTCGCGAAGGCCTCGGTCAGCGCGTCGGGCGTCGCACCGTGCCGCCGCAGCAGGTCGGCCACCTGGCCACCGTGCTGCGCCAGCCCCACGAGCAGGTGCTCGGTGGACACGTACTCGTCACCCATCTCGGTGGCGAGCTCCTGCGCCTTGCCGATCACCCGCACGGCGTCGCGCGAGAACTGCGGGGCGGACACGGTCGAGCCGGAAGCGCTGGGCAGCGAACGGGAGAGCTGCTCCAGCTCCTTGCGCACCTGCGCCGGGTCGGCACCCACCGCCGACAGCAACGGCGCGGTCAACCCGTCCGTCTGCGCCAGCAGTGCACTGAGCAGGTGCACGGAACCCACGTCCGGGTTCCCGTTCAGAGTCGCGGCCTGCACCGCCGCGGACACGGCCTGCTGCGTCTTGGTCGTCGGGTTGAAAGCGTCCATTCCTCCACCTCGTGGTCAGCCTCCAGCATGGACCATCATCCCGCACAACGTCAGAAAAGTTGAGTGTGTTCCGCTCAACCTTGAAATCGCTCCAGATCACACGCCGACTAGGCGAAGATCAGCTCATGACCTCAATCATCCACAGCATCACGATCGACACGCGCGACTCGTACGAGATCGCCTCCTGGTGGAGCAAGGTGCTGGGCCTGCCGCTGCACCCCGACGACAACCCCGGCGACCCCGAGTCGCTGATCCAGCTGCCGAACGGCATCGGCTACCTGTTCATCAACGTGCCCGAGGGCAAGGACCTGAAGAACCGCCTGCACCTGGACCTGCAGCCGACCGACAACACGCGCGACGAGGAGGTCGAACGCCTCGTCGGCATCGGCGCGACGATCTTCGACGATCAGCGCAGGCCGGACGGCACCGGCTGGGTCACGATGCGCGACCCCGAGGGCAACGAGTTCTGCGTTGAACGCAGCGCAGCCGAACGCGCCGCGACCTCCTGATCGCCGTCACTCGAAAGCACCAACAGCTTGTCCACAGCGGACACCGAGTTGTCCACAATCCGCTGGTCAGTATCCACAGGTGAATCAAGCTCAGTGGCGACCGTCTGTGCACCAGAACCCGTTGGAGTGACAATTTCGTCCTCCACCGAGTCCCGCAGCGGCTGCTCCTTGATCAGCAGGACCGCGATCACCGTGAACACCGCGAGACCGGCGGCGATGAGGAACAGCTCACCCATCGCGTCGCCGTAGGAGTCGCGCACCACTGGGGAGAGGGAACCGCGGTCGAGCGTCTTCGTGCTCACCGAGGCGGCCAGAACCGCCCCGAGCACCGAGACGCCGGCCGTCCCGCCCAGCGACCGCAGGAACGTGGCCGTGGAGCTCGCGGCCCCGAGGTCCGCCATCCCCACGCCGTTCTGCACGGCCAGCACCAGGTTCTGCATGGTCAGCCCCACCCCGACGCCGACCAGCGCCAGGTAGCCGCCCATCAGCACGAGGTTGGTGCCGTGGTCGATCGTGCCGAGCAGTGCCAGGCCGATGACCAGCGAGAACGATCCCCAGACCAGGTAGCTCTTCCAGCGGCCGCTCCTGGCGATCAACTGCCCGCTCACCGTGGACGAGATGCTCAGCCCGAGCACCAGCGGCACCGTCAGCAACCCGGCCTTGGTCGGGGAGAACCCGCGCGCGATCTGGAAGTACTGCCCCATGAACACCGAGGCCCCGAACATCGCCGTGCCCACCGCGACGCCACCCAGCATCGCCAGCACCACGGTCCGGTTCTTGAACAGGTGCAGCGGAATGACCGGCGCGGACGCCCGCCGTTCCACGAAGTAGGCACCCACGATCGCCAGCAGAGCCCCAGCGACGAACAACGCGCTCTCCGTGCTGATCCAGGCGAAGTCCTTACCCGCGAACGACACCCACATCAGCACCAGGCTCACACCACCGGTGATCAGCGTGGCCCCGAGGTAGTCGATCTTCACGTGCTGCTTCTTGACCGGCAGGTGCAGCGTCTTGTGCAACACGGCCAGCGCCACCAGCGCCAACGGCACACAAACGAAGAAGCACCACCGCCAGCCGGGCCAGTCGACGAGGAACCCACCGACCAGCGGCCCGCCGACGGTCCCCGCGGAGATCACCATGCCGGTGTAACCGCTGTACCGGCCACGTTCCCGCGGGCTGAGCAGCGCGCCGACGACGACCTGCCCCAGCGCCTGCACACCACCCATTCCCAGCCCCTGGAGGACCCGGAACGAGATGAGCTGCTCCATGTTCTGACTGAACCCGGACAGCACCGAGCCGACGACGAAGATCACGATCGCCGCCTGCAACAGCTTCTTCTTGTCGAACAGATCCGCGAGCTTCCCCCACAGGGGCGTGCTGGCGGTGGACGCGAGGAGCATCGAGGTGATGACCCACGTGTACTGGGTCTGCGTGCCTTTGAGCTCGGCCAGGATCGTCGGGAGAGCGTTAGAGACGATGGTGGAGCTGAGGATCGCAACAAGCAGCGCCACCCAGATGCCGGACAGCGCTTCAAGGATCTCCCGATGCGACGAGGGCCGGTTCAAGCACACCTCCAGTAGTTAGTTGATGCCATACAACTATATCTGGAGATAGTTAGCTAGGCCAACTAATTCGGTGGCTGATGGGTCACACCCGAGGGTCGCGCCGGGCACTCAAGCCGCGATCTCGCCAGCCTCACCGGATCACCCGCGAGGCCGAAGGCGAGCAGTCCCAACGGCGAAGCCGAGGCGCTTAGCTTTGGCTTTTGCTTTTCGCTTTTGAGCCAAGACCGAGGGGTGGTGTGTCCCATCACGAGTCGCGCCACAGCACTTGCTGCACGTGAGGAGGGGTGTCAAGCAGGCACGCTCTTCGCCTGCTTGACACCCCTCCTCACGTGTGGCCCGCTCTTGGTGCGGCTCGTGATGGGACACACCACCGACGCCACCCAGCTACGCAACAGGCAGCCGCCCAAAGCAACAGGCGTGCCATCTACCCGCGCACGGCGTGGACCCCCTGATCAGATTGCCGGGGTCTGGGGCAGAGCCCCAGGGGAAGCACGCAACTCAAGGTCGCCGCCCGCAAGGTGACCACAGCGCAAAGCCGCAGATCGCAATCAGCTGTCGGTGTCAGCTGTCGGTGTCAGCTGTCGGCGTCAGCTGTCGGCGTCAGCTGTCGGTGTCAGCTGTCGGCGTCAGCTGTCGGCGTCAGCTGTCGGTGTCGCTCATCTCGTCCGCCTTGTCCGTCTTGTCCGTCTTCTCCGCCTTGACCCCGAAGAAGTCGCCACCCTTGCTCTTGACGTCATCGGTCCCCCAGTTCCGGACACGGTCCACCGGCACCATCCGAGGGATGTGCTTGCGGCAGTGGACGTAGGCCTCCCGCACGTCCACCACCACCCACCTCTCCACCTTCCGATCCTCGGTCTCGAACTCCTCCCGACCAGCGATCCGCGCACGCCCGTTCACGTGCAGCCCGATCAGGTCGTCGGCGAAGTCCACCATCAGCATCCCGACGTGCGGGTTCTCCATGATGTTGCCCAGCGAGGCCATCACGCCGTTGCCCCGGTACTCGGGGTAGGCGACGGTCCTGGAGTCGATCACGCGCAGGAACCCCGCCGGCCCGGCCCGCAGGGTCGAGTCACACTCGCCGTCGGCATCAGCCGTCGAGATGAAGGCCATCTCCATGCGGCCGACGAACTCGGTCATCGCGGGGTTGAGGTGGTCCAGCACCTGGTCCTGGTAGAAGCGCATGGCGCGATCGGACGTCTCCAGGGCACATTGGAGGAAGTGCTCACCGCGTGAGCCAGGAAGGTCAACACGGTCGGGTGAGGTGGTTTCAGTGAGTTCAGGCAGGGACACGCGCCCAACCCAAGCACGCAAGCACGCAACCCGGTACAGACGGACCCTCACATTCACACTCTTGCGGTAACAACTACTCACCTAGAGTGACCATGCTTCGCTCAAAGGTGGCATCAAGGAGTCAAACAGCCCGATCAGGGGTTACTGTCCACCCTGTCGGGGGACGGATGCTTGACGAGGACGAACAGCGCCTTGCCGGCGCCACTGAACGCCAATGAGAACGTGGAGACTGCGCGCGGACCATGACTGCGAACGCTGTGCTGAGCCCCATCCCTACCCCGCCCCACCGAGAACCCCCGCCTGGTGTCACCGCGATGGTGCGGATGATCCGGGAGAGCTTCGCGGTGGTGGAGCCGCACTCCGAAGAAGTGGCGAAGTTCTTCTACGGAATGCTCTTCTCGCTCTCGCCTGCCACACGCGAGATGTTCCCCGCGAACATGGAGGTGCAACGCAGCCGTCTGCTGCGCGCCCTCGTGCACGTGGTGCAGATGGTCGACCGCCCGGACGACCTCATTCCCTTCCTGCGTCAGCTGGGTCGTGACCACCGCAAGTTCGGTGTCATCAACGTCCACTACGAGGCGGTCGGGACGGCACTGCTGTCCGCGGTGAAGAAGTTCTCCGGCGCCGCCTGGACGCCCAAGGTCGAGATGGCGTGGGCCGAGGCCTACACCCTCATGGCCAGGGCGATGCAGGAGGCGGCCGACGCCGACAACGGGCCCGCGTACTGGCACGCGACGGTGCTGGAGCACCAGCGCGTCTCGTGGGACCTGGCCGTCGTCCGGCTGCAACCGGACCACCCCGTCAGCTACAAGGCCGGTCAGTACGTCAGCGTGGAGACGCCGCAGCGCAAGCGCCTGTGGCGGTACTACTCGCCGGCGAACGCCCCGCGCGAGGACGGCGTCATCGAGTTCCACATCCGGTCCGTCGACGGCGGCTGGGTGTCCCGCTCGGTGGTCGGCCACACGCAGGCCGGTGACACATGGCGGATCGGACCGCCGATGGGACGTCTCTCGGTCGACCGCACGGCCGGATCGGACATCCTGATGGTGGCCGGTGGCACGGGCGTCGCGCCGATGCACGCGATCATCGACGAGATGGCGCAGTTCGGTGAGAACCCGCGCGTGCACCTGTTCTACGGCGGCCGCACCCGCGAGGACCTCTACGACCTGGACAACCTGCAACGCATCGCGACCACGAACCCGTGGCTCACGGTCGTGCCGGTGCTGGAGTCGGACCCCGGCGTCCGAGGTGTCGAGCAGGGCAGCCTCGCCGACGTGGTCACGAGGTACGGCGCGTGGGAGGACCGCGACGTCCTGGTCTGCGGCAGCCCCGCCATGATCAGGTCGACGGTGTCCCGCATGCTCGTCGCCGGAACTCCTCTCGACCGGATCAAGTACGACCCGTTCACGCTGGACTAAACTCGGCACGTCGTAAGCGACTGGCGTGCCGAGGGTGGAACTGACCACCGGGAAGCGACGGCCGAGCGCACCGAACGCCTGGGTGCCCGGCACGGAGTGATGCCGTGCTGCGCGAAGTCGATCCCGAGATCGCCACTCTCATCCAGGCCGAGGAACGCCGTCAGGCGAGCAAGCTGCGCATGATCGCGTCCGAGAACGACGTGTCGTCCGCCGTGCTCGAGGCCACCGGCTCGGTGCTGACCAACAAGTACTCCGAGGGCTACCCCGGCAAGCGGTACTACGAGGGCCAGCAGGTCATCGACCAGGTCGAACAGCTCGCCATCGACCGGGCGAAAGCCCTGTTCGGCGTGGACCACGCGAACGTCCAGCCGCTGTCCGGCGCACCCGCGAACCTCGCCGTCTACCTGGCGTTCCTCCAGCCCGGCGACACCGTGATGGGCATGTCCCTGCCGATGGGCGGCCATCTCACGCACGGCTGGAGCGTGTCCGCGACCGGCAAGTGGTTCAACGCGGTCCAGTACGAGGTCCGCAAGGACACCGGTGTCGTGGACATGGACGAGGTCAGGGCGCTGGCGCAGGCCGAACGCCCGAAGGTGATCTTCTGTGGCGGCACGGCGATCCCGCGCACCATCGACTTCCCTGCGTTCGCGGAGATCGCCGGCGAGGTCGGCGCGATCCTGGTGGCCGACATCGCGCACATCGCCGGACTCGTCGCGGGCGGCGCGCACCCGTCGCCGGTCGGGCACGCACCGGTGATCACCACGACCACGCACAAGACCTTGCGCGGCCCGCGTGGCGCGATGATCCTCTGCGACGCCGAGCACGCGAAGGCGATCGACCGCGCGGTGTTCCCCGGTCTGCAGGGCGGTCCGCACGACCACACGACCGCCGCGATCGCCGTGGCCCTGCACGAGGCGTCACAGCCGGAGTTCCGCGAGTACGCGCACATGATCGTGAAGAACGCGCAAGCGCTCGCGGAGGCGTTGCTGGAACGCGGCTTCGACCTGGTCTCCGGCGGCACGGACAACCACCTGGTCCTGATCGACCTGACGTCCAAGCTGATCGGCGGCAAGCCGGCCGCGCGGGCCCTGGACCGGGCGGGCATCGAGCTGAACTACAACGCGGTCCCGTTCGACACCCGCAAGCCGTTCGACCCGTCCGGCATCCGCCTCGGCACCCCCGGCGTCACGACGCGCGGCCTCAAGCCGGAGCAGATGCCGTTGATCGCGAACTGGATGGACCGCGCGATCGCCGCCCACGACAACGACCAGGCGCTGGACCGCATCGCCGCCGAAGTTCAGGAGCTACTCGGCACCCTCTAGGCCCGCGGCCGCGACGCGAACCTCCTCGAGAGCCCGGCGGGCGACTTCCGCGAAGTCCCCGCCGGCCTCCAGCCACTGGGCGTAGCCACGCCGCAGGGCCAGCACGCCGAGCTCGGAGGCGACGTCGGCGTCGAGCTCCGGCACACCACGTTCCAGCAGCCCGGCCTTCATCGTGCGGGCGAACCCTGCCATCTTCAACGCGTCCCGCTCGCGCAGCTCGTCGTTGGCGGCGATCACCGCCAGCCGCCGCGGGCCGTTCGCCCAGCGGTCCTGGGTGAAGGTGACGGCCATCGCCACGAGCGCCCCCTCGACCGCCCCGAGCGCACCGGCCGACTCGGAAGCGCCGGCGATCCCCCCGGTGACCAGCTCCAGCAGCTCGTCCTGCCCGCTGAACAACACCTCGCGCTTGTCCCGGAAGTGCCGGAAGTACGTGCTCTTCGTGAGGCCCGCGCGCTCGGCGATCTGTGCGACCGCCGTGTTCTCGTAGCCCTGCTCGTCGAACAGGTCGAGTGCGGCGCGCACCAACCGATCCCGCGCGTCCGGCTCCCATCGACCCATGGCTCACATCATAAGTGATGGGACTTGGTCTTATCACTCTGCTACGGTT
This sequence comes from Lentzea waywayandensis, assembly GCF_900115955.1. Lineage (GTDB taxonomy): Bacteria > Actinomycetota > Actinomycetes > Mycobacteriales > Pseudonocardiaceae > Lentzea > Lentzea waywayandensis. The sequence continues at coordinate 713,466 of NZ_FOYL01000004.1, read as the reverse complement.
GATGAGACCAAGTCCCATCACTTGAAGGAAGTGTCATGAAGGTCTTCGTCACGGGTGCCAGCGGCCACGTCGGTTCGGCGCTGGTCCCGGAACTGCTGCGAGCAGGTCACCAGGTCGTCGGACTCGCTCGCTCGGACACGTCCGCCGCCAAGCTCGAAGCCCAGGGCGCGACGGTCCAGCGCGGTGATCTGGACGACCTGGACGGGTTGCGCAAGGGCGCGGCCGAGGCGGACGCCGTGATCCACCTGGCGTTCAAGCACGAGGAGATGTTCGCGGGGAACTTCCAGGGTGCGGCCGACGCCGACATCGCGGTCGTCCGGGCGTTCGTCGACGAACTGTCCGGCACCGGCAAGGCACTGATCGGCACCGGCGGCACGCTGTCGTACTCAGGGCTGGTCCGCACGGCCACCGAGGACGAGGTGGTCGCCGACGACGGCAGCCGCGGCACCGCGCGGAACCTGATCATCAACGCTGCCAAGGAGAACGTGCGCGGCTCGGTCGTCGTGCTGCCGCCGACCGTCCACAGTGCACTGGACACCGGCGGCTTCATCCCGGTGCTGATCAGGACCGCCCGCGCCAAGGGCATGTCCGGCTACCCCGGCGACGGTGCGAACCGCTGGTCCGCCGTGCACACGCTGGACGCGGCACGGCTCTACCGGCTGGCGCTGGAGGCACCGGCGGGTTCGGTGCTGCACGCGGTCGACGAGGAAGCCGTGACGATGAAGGAGATCGCCGAGGCCATCGGACGGCAGCTGGGCGTGCCGGCGGTCAGCATCCCGGAGGAGAAGGCGCAGGAGCACTACGGCCCGTTCGTGCTCATGGTCACGCGTGACGCACCGACGTCGAGCACGAAGACCCGCGAACTTCTGGGCTGGGACACGAAAGAACCCGGTCTCCTCGCGGATCTGGAAGCCGGGTTCTACTTCGAACAGAGCTGAGTCAGCGCTCGCGCAGCCACTCCGCGAGGCGTTCGCCGGGAGCGTTCTGACCCGTGCACTCCTCGACGAGGGCTGCGAAGGCGCGCGGCGTGGCGTCGTAGTACGCCTCGATCGCCTGCCGTTCGCGCGAATCGCCGTTCTGGTGCGCGGTGTTCGCGATGCGCAGCCAGTAGAAATCCGCGTCGAGCTCACCGGCCGCGATCAGGTCCAGCACGCGGGGAAGCAGGTAGCGCGCGAAGTTCTCGTCGCCGATCGTCCCGGAACGCAGCCAGTACGTCTCGACCTGCTCGGCCGTCAGGTCGCGCAACGGAACGGTCGTGAACGGCGCCACGTCCTCCGGTTTGACGCAGTGGTCGCAGAAGTCGACCACACGGGGACGCGGCGTCTCGAAGACCTCGTAGATGCGCTGAATCACTTGCGGGGCTTCGGTTTCCACACGACCAGCGCGGTCTCCTGCCGGATCGGCACGAGGTCGCGCCGGTAGGAGGCGTGTACGGCGGCGGCCGTGGAATCGGCTGCCGCCAACGCCTGTGCGAGCTCCTGCTGAAGTTCGGCGACCCGCGACCGCAGCGCGTCGACCTGGTTCTCCAGGTCGATGATCCGCTTGATGCCCGCGAGGTTCACGCCCTCGTCCTGCGAGAGGCGCTGAACTTCGCGCAGCAGCACGATGTCGCGCATCGAGTAGCGGCGGCCGCCACCGGTCGTGCGGCCCGGTGAGACCAGGCCCATCCGGTCGTAGGACCGCAGGGTCTGGGCGTGCAGACCCGACAGCTGGGCCGCCACCGAGATCACGAAGAACGGCGTGTCCTCATCGGTCCCCGGAGGGAACGGAAAACCCACCGGACTCACCGCCCTTCAAGGAGTGCGTTCAGATCGCCTCGCGGATCGTGGTCCTGCGTCACGTCGGCATACGCCTCAAGTGCCTTGCGGGCCTCGGACGACAGGTTGTTCGGCACCGCGACCTCCAGGGTGATCAGGAGATCGCCCGCGGTCCCGTCCCGCTTCGTGATCCCCTTGCCCCGCGCCCGAAGCACCCGCCCGGAGGCGGTGCCGGCAGGCACCTTCAAGGAGACCTTGCCGTCCAGCGTGGGCACGGTCAACGTGGTTCCGAGCGCGAGCTCGGAGAACGTCATCGGCGCCGTCAGCGTCAGGTCGTTGCCCTGACGGCCGAACACGCTGTGCGGGTTGACGTGCACGCGCACGAACAGATCACCGTTCGGACCGCCGTTGCGGCCGGGTTCGCCTTGTGCCGCAAGGCGTATCCGCTGGCCGTCGTCGACTCCGGACGGGATCCGCACGGTCAGCGTGCGGGTGCGGGTGCTGACGCCGTCGCCACCGCACTCCGGGCACGGGTCGTCGATGATCCGGCCCGTGCCACGGCAGTCGCGGCACGGCTCGCTGAACGCGAACGCGCCCTGCGACCGCGTGACGAGACCGGAACCCGAACAGGTCGCGCAGGTGTGCGGCGTGGTGCCGGGCTTGGCGCCGGAACCGTTGCACGTCGTGCAGGCGGCGGGGGACGACAGGCGCAACGGCACCGTCGCCCCCTTGACCGCCTCGGTGAAGTCGATGCGGACGTCGGTCTCGACGTCCTCACCACGACGCGGACGCGTGGCCGACCCGGGAGTCGCGCCGCCACGCCGGTTGAACAGGCCGCCGAGCAGGTCGCCCAGGCCGCCCCCACCGGTGTTCTGCGCGGCACGGCCGAACAGGTCGTTGACGTCGAACCCGCCGGAGCCGAAGCCACCGGAGCCGGGGAAGCCACCGCCGCCCGCGAACAGGCGACGGGCCTCGTCGTACTGCTTGCGCTTGGCCGGGTCCGACAGCACGCCGTAGGCCTCGGAGACCGCCTTGAAGCGGGCCTCGGCCTTGGCGTCACCGGGGTTCGCGTCGGGGTGCAGCTCGCGGGCGAGCTTGCGGTACGACTTCTTGATCTCGTCCGCTGTCGCCTCGGAGGAGACGCCCAGCTCGCGGTAGAAGTCCTTCTCGATCCAGTCCCTCTGACTCACCGGACGGCTCCTCCTCCCTAGGCTTCTTCGGACGACGCGGCGGGCTCGTGGTCGGTCACCGCGACGAGCGCGGGCCGGACGAGCTTGTCGCCGAAGGTGTAGCCACGACGCAGGACCGCGGTGACCGTCGGGCCGTCGACGTCCGGGGACGTGCTGTGCTGCACGGCCTCGTGCACCGACGGGTCGAACGCCTCGCCGTCGTGCGCGAACGGCTCCAGACCGGTCTTGGCCAGCGTGGACACGAGCTTGTCCGCGACCGCCTTGAACGCACCGGTCAGGTCGCCGTGGGCGGCGGCCCGTTCGATGTCGTCCAGCACCGAGAGCAGTTCGGAGGCGACGGACGCCTTCGCGTTGGTGATCACCGCTTCGCGGTCGCGTTCCACCCGCTTGCGGTAGTTCGCGTACTCGGCGGTGAGCCGCTGAAGGTCGGCGGTGCGCTCGTCGAGCTGGGTCTTCAGCTCGGCGGCCACCTCGTCCACGACCTCGGCGACCAGTGGTTCGGCCGGAGCAGTGCCTTCCTCGCCGACGTGGGCCGGCGCCCGGACCTCACCCGTTTCGGGGTCGATCCGGCGCCGGTCGTTCACGACGACCTGAGGCTGCTCCTCGTCAGGGGCGGCATGCCTCGGCTCGGTCACTTCTTCTCGTCCTCGTCCACGATCTCGGCGTCGACGACGTCGTCGTCCTTCTTGGCACCGGCACCCGCACCGGCGGCACCCGGCGCGTCGGCACCAGGGGCCTCGGCGCCGGGAGCACCCGGAGCGTTGGCGTAGATCGCCTGGCCGATGGCCTGGGACTCGGTCGCGAGCTTCTCGACGGCCGTCTTGATGGCGTTGATGTCGGTGCCCTTGAGCGCCTCGTTCGCCTCGGCGATCGCGGCGTTGACCTTGTCCTTGATCTCGGCCGGGAGCTTGTCGTCGTTCTCCTTGACGACCTTCTCCGTCTGGTAGACGAGCGTCTCGGCCTGGTTGCGGACCTCGGCCTCCTCGCGGCGGCGCTTGTCCTCCTCCGCGTGGGCCTCGGCGTCCTTGACCATGCGGTCGATGTCGTCCTTCGGCAGCGCGGAGCCACCGGTGATCGTCATCGACTGCTCCTTGCCGGTGCCCAGGTCCTTCGCCGACACGTGGACGATGCCGTTCGCGTCGATGTCGAAGGTGACCTCGATCTGCGGCACGCCACGGGGGGCGGGCGGCAGGCCGGTCAGCTCGAACATGCCGAGCTTCTTGTTGTGCGCCGCGATCTCGCGCTCGCCCTGGAAGACCTGGATCTGCACGGACGGCTGGCTGTCGTCGGCCGTCGTGAAGGTCTCGGAACGCTTCGTCGGGATCGTGGTGTTGCGCTCGATCAGCTTGGTCATGATGCCGCCCTTGGTCTCGATGCCGAGGGACAGCGGGGTGACGTCGAGCAGCAGGACGTCCTTGACCTCACCCTTGAGGACACCGGCCTGCAGGGCGGCGCCGACGGCGACGACCTCGTCCGGGTTCACGCCCTTGTTGGGCTCGCGGCCGCCGGTCAGCTCCTTCACGAGCTCCGCGACGGCGGGCATGCGGGTCGAGCCACCGACGAGCACGACGTGGTCGATGTCGCCGACGGAGACGCCGGCGTCCTTGATCACGTTGTTGAACGGCGCGCGGGTGCGCTCCAGCAGGTCGTTCGTGATGCGCTGGAACTCGGCGCGCGACAGCGTCTCGTCGAGGAACAGCGGGTTCTTGTCGCCGTCGACGGTGATGTACGGCAGGTTGATCGACGCCTGCGAGGAGCTGGACAGCTCGATCTTGGCCTTCTCCGCAGCCTCACGGATGCGCTGAAGGGCCATCTTGTCCTTGGTCAGGTCGATGCCGTTGGCCTGCTTGAAGCGCTCGACCAGCCAGTCGACGACGCGCTGGTCCCAGTCGTCGCCACCGAGGTGGTTGTCACCGGAGGTCGCACGGACCTCGACCACGCCGTCGCCGAGTTCGAGCAGCGAGACGTCGAACGTGCCGCCACCGAGGTCGAAGACCAGGATGGTCTGCTCCTTCTCGCCCTTGTCGAGACCGTAGGCCAGAGCGGCCGACGTCGGCTCGTTGACGATGCGGAGCACGTTGAGACCCGCGATCTGGCCGGCCTCCTTGGTGGCCTGGCGCTGCGCGTCCTCGAAGTAGGCGGGGACGGTGATGACCGCGTCGGTGATCTCTTCGCCCAGGTACGCCTCGGCGTCGCGCTTGAGCTTCATCAGCACGCGCGCGCTGATCTCCTGCGAGGTGTACTTCTTGCCGTCGATCTCGTCGGTCTGCCAGTTCGTGCCGACGTGGCGCTTGACCGAGCGGATCGTGCGGTCGACGTTGGTGACGGCCTGGTTCTTCGCGGGCTGGCCCACGAGGACCTCGCCGTTCTTGGCGAAAGCGACGATGGACGGGGTCGTCCTGGAGCCCTCCGAGTTGGCGATGACCGTCGGCTCACCGCCTTCGAGGACTGCGACGACCGAGTTGGTCGTCCCGAGGTCGATGCCGACTGCACGCGCCATTGGAGTTCCTTCCGCTAGTACTTGTTGAGCGTTGCTGGCTCAAGTTTGCCATCCGCGCAACGTTGAGCCTACCCGACTCAAGGTTTCTGACTGTCCCAACGGCTGACAAAGTCTGGTTGTTCCCTCACAACGCACTGAGGACCACCCCTTGTGGAGTGGTCCTCAGCACAGCGCCTCCCGAACCAGAGACAACTACGAACGTGATGGAAGGCCGCGCACGAGCGGCCTTCCATCACGTTCCCCCTTACCAACCTCAGGCCGCGAGCACCTGCACGTCCCCCGATCCCGCGTTGAGGTTGAGCTCGAGCGGCGCACCCGGATCGGTCGGAACGTGGATCGCGCGCTCACCGCTGCCCGACGAACCGACGATCTTGAACGGACCACCCGGCACCCGGACGGTGATGTCGCCGGACCCGGTGGTGGCGCGCACGGACTTCGCCGCCGACAACGTCAGCCTGATCCCCCCGGAGTCGGCGTTCGCGATCACCTCGTTCTCCATCGAGGTGCCGTCGATCTCCCCGGAACCGGTGCCGAGCAGCGCCTTGCCCTTGATCGCGTCCAGCTGGATCCGGCCGGACCCCATGTCCGCCGTGACGGCGCCACCGATCCTGGCCCCCTCGAAGTTGCCGGATCCGGTCTTCACCTTGACGTCCCCCGCGATGTCACGGGCGATGACCCTGCCGGAGCCGGTCCTGAAGTCGACGGAGGCCAGCCCCTCGACGGTCGCGTCACCCGAGCCGATGTCACCGACCACCGTGATGTCCGCGGCCGGGACCAGGACCTCGTAGTTGATCTCGCAGTCGTTGCCGCAGCCGTCCAGCACCAGCGTGTTGCCCTCGATGCGGTGCGCGACACCGGAGGGCTTGTTGTCCTTGTTGTGCTCGACCCTGCGGTGGACCTTGGTCTCGGTCAGGCCCTGCTGGTACCGGATCGTCACGTCCCCCGAGTCCTGGTCGCTGCGGACCTTGACCGACGTGAACTTCTCAGCGACGACGTGGTCGTCCTGGAACTCGTACTTCATGATGCGGATGCCGCCACAGGCCGTGAGCCCTGTGAGCACCGCCCCCGTCACCAACGCCACCAGCGCCGTCCTCATCATGAGCACAAAACTAGAGGTGGCGGGACTCAGCTACACGGCAGCAAGCCCCCGAAGGCGGGGTGGGGTTCTCCCTACCTAGTCAGACGAGATCCTCGAGCACCGCGCGCAACGCCGGAGCGGTGCGCGCCGGGTCGTTCAGGAACCTCGTCGACGCCAGCACGTGCGCGGGCGCGATGCGTTCCCACAGCAGGCCCTCGACCGGCACCTCGGCGATGTGCAGCTCCACGCTCTGCGCCCACCGGCCGATGCGCGACTCGATGCCGCGCAGCACGTCTCCTATCGGCAACGCCGCCGGGCTCTGCACCCGGTGCAGCTGCTCGATGCCCGGCTTCAGCGCGAGCACCACGGCACGGCTGGCCGGCCTGGTCAGCAACGCCTCGGCGTCCTCGGGCAGCGCGGGCTCGGCGCCGCGCCTGCAGGCGTCCAGCGCGTCGGCCCACCAGCCGGGCCACTCGGCGGTCACGGCGGCGCGGTCGGTGCCCAGCGGCACCTGCACGGGCAACGACGGCTCCAGGCCTGGCACGTGCGGCTCGACGTCGACCGACAACGCCAGCGAGTCGCGCACGTACAGCGCGGCGAGCAGCCCCAGGCTCACCCCGTGGCTGATGCCGGACACCTCTCGCGCGAACCTCATGACTTCATTGTTCCCGCGGCGCGGCCGTGAATTCGTCGCGACCGCGGATCAAGAAGGACACGATTGGCTCCAGCTCGTCCTCGTTCGGAGCAACGTCGGCGATCAGGCCCTGCATCAGCAGTCCGTCGATGGCCGCGAGGAACGCCCGGAACGCGACGGGATCCTCCGGCCGCACGACCTCCACGGCCAGGTCGAGCCACCGGCGCGCGGCGGGCTTCAGCTCGGGACGCCTGCCCGCCAGCAGGTACAGCTCGTACTCGGCGAGCGTGCGGCCGCGGTTCTCGTTGACGGCCTTCGCGAGGCTGCTCGCGATCTCACGGGCGGTGCCGCCGCTCGCGACGATCTTCAGCATGTCGTCGCACAGCGACTCGGCCGACCACACCAGCGTGGCGATCAACAGGTCGTCGAGCGTGGCGAAGTAGTAGGTGGGTGCCGTCGTGGGCACACCGGCTTCCCTGGCGACGCTGCGATGCGTCACGCCCGCGACGCCCTCGCGTTCGATCACGCGCAAGGTGGCCTCGACGATCGCGCGGCGCTTCTTCTCGCCGCGCGCCTTGCGGCCGTCGACCTTCTGGATGTCTGCTACCGCGGTCAGTGCGTCCTCCCGAGTTCGAGCGTCACCACGCCTCCGATGATCAGGACCAGGCCGATGACCATCGTGGGGTTGAGGGTTTCGCCGAGGAACTTCCAGCCGATGATCGCGACTGCTGCAACGCCGATAGCGGACCATACGGCGTAAGCGACGCCCACGGGCATACCCAACTTCAACGCGCGCGAAAGTGCGGTGAAGGCGATGGCGTATCCGACGACGACAACCGCCGACGGCCACAGTCTGCTGAAGCCGTCGGACAGCTTCAACGACACGGTGGCGGCGATCTCTCCCACGATCGCCGCGGCGAGATACAGGTACAACACGGCGACCTCCGGCTGCTCAGGACAACTACCTGAACAAGTGTTCCACAAGTTTTTGATCAATTTCCGGATACTTGACCGGTACGTGAGGAGACACCGGCCACGTCCAAGTGGTTACTGATCAGTAACGTGGCCTAGAATCCCGCCATGACCCTCCAGCTGGTTCTCGGACTCGTCGCCGTGGCGGTGAGCGTCGTCGCCTGGGGCGTGTTCGTCGCCGCCGTGCTGAAGCAGATCAAGATCATCCGGCTCGGCCAGCCGGACGGCACCCGGTTCGGGCCGTTCGTGCCGCGCCTGAAGACGATGATCGTCGAGTTCGTCGCGCACACCAGAATGGCGAAGTTCCGTTCGGTCGCCCCGTGGCACTGGATGGTGATGTGGGGCTTCCTCATCGGGTCCGCGGTGCTGTTCGAGGCGTACGGCGAGGTGTTCGACCCGCACTTCCACTGGCCGATCATCGGCACGTGGTCGGTCTGGCTGCTGCTGGTCGAACTGCTGGGCCTCGGCACCGTCGTCGGTGGTGTCGCCCTGGCGGTCATCCGCCAGCGCAACCACCCGCGCCGCGCCGACCGGCTCTCCCGCTTCCAGGGTTCCGACTTCAAGTCCGCGTACTTCGTCGAGGCCGTCGTGATCATCGAGGGCGTCGGCATCCTGCTGGTCAAGGCGTTCAAGCAGTCGAGCGGCCTGGAGGTCGCTCCGCTGTGGACGTCGTTCGTGACGCAGCCGCTCGCGCAGATCCTTCCGTCCGCGCCCATCTGGGTGTCGGTGATGGCGCTGGTCAAGCTGCTGAGCGGCATGATCTGGCTGATCGTGGTCGGCCGGAACCTCACGATGGGCGTTGCCTGGCACCGGTTCTCGGCGTTCTTCAACATCTACTTCAAGCGCGAGGACGACGGCGGCGTCGCTCTGGGCGCGCTGAAGCCGATGATGTCCGGCGGCAAGGTCCTCGATCTCGAGGAGGCCGACCCGGACAAGGACGTGTTCGGCGTCGGCAAGGTCGAGGACTTCACCTGGAAGGGCGTTCTCGACTTCTCCACCTGCACCGAGTGCGGCCGCTGCCAGTCGCAGTGCCCCGCCTGGAACACCGGCAAGCCGTTGTCCCCCAAGCTGGTCATCACTCAGCTGCGCGACCACATGTACGCCAAGGCGCCCTACCTGCTGGCCGGTGGCTCACGGGACATGGCGGGCGACGAGGTCGGCCTCACCGAGGACAAGTACGAGGACTACAAGAAGCGCCTCGAGTCCATCGACGTGCTGGCGATGGCCGAGTCGGAGCGCCCGCTGGTCGGCGGCCCCGACGAGCTGGGCGTCATCGACCCCGAGGTGCTGTGGTCCTGCACGACCTGCGGCGCGTGCGTCGAGCAGTGCCCGGTCGACATCGAGCACGTCGACCACATCGTCGACATGCGCCGCTACCAGGTGCTGATCGAGTCGAACTTCCCGTCCGAGCTCGGCGGCATGTTCAAGAACCTGGAGAACAAGGGCAACCCGTGGGGCCAGAACTCCAAGGACCGCCTGGCGTGGACCGAGGGCCTCGAGTTCGAGGTGCCGGTGTTCGACGGCGAACTGGGCGACGCGGAGTACCTGTTCTGGGTCGGCTGCGCCGGTGCGTACGAGGACCGCGCGAAGAAGACGACGCGTGCCGTCGCCGAACTGCTGCACACCGCGGGCGTGAAGTACACGGTGCTCGGCCCGGAGGAGACCTGCACCGGTGACCCGGCTCGCCGCGCCGGCAACGAGTTCCTGTTCCAGATGCTCGCGCAGCAGAACGTCGAGGTGCTCAACTCGGTGTTCGAGGACCGGCCGGTGGGCCAGCGCAAGATCGTCGTGACGTGCGCGCACTGCTTCAACACCCTGGCCAACGAGTACCCGCAGGTCGGTGGCACGTACGAGGTCGTGCACCACACGCAGTTGCTGAACAAGCTGGTGCGCGAACGCCGTCTGGTACCGGTCGCGCCGGTCACCGAGGACGTCACGTACCACGACCCGTGCTACCTGGGCCGGCACAACAAGGTCTACGAGGCACCGCGTGAGCTGATCGGGGCGTCCGGCGCGAAGCTGCGCGAGATGCCGCGGCACGAGGAACGCTCCATGTGCTGTGGTGCCGGTGGCGCCCGCATGTGGATGGAGGAGCGGATCGGCAAGCGCATCAACGTCGACCGCGTGGACGAGGCGTTGTCCACCGCGCCGTCGAAGATCGCGACCGGCTGCCCGTTCTGCCGCGTGATGCTGACCGACGGCGTGACCGCGCGTCAGGCCGACGGCCAGGCCGGGGCGCACGTCGAGGTCGTGGACGTGGCGCAGATGCTGCTGGAGTCCGTGAAGCGGGGCCAACCGGCCGCGGAAGACGCGAGCGTCTGAGTTCAGGCAAGAGAAAGGCCCTCGGTCCGTTGTGGACCGAGGGCCTTTCTCGTTGGTGTGTCAGTCGTTGTCGGTGACCTTGTCGTAGACCACGTTCAGCACCCAGCCGGTCAGGGCGACGATGATCGCGCCCCAGAACGCGGGCCAGAAGCCGTCGACGCGGAACGGCAGGTCGAGCTGCTCGGCCAGCCACCCGGTGAGCATGAACAGCAGCGCGTTCACCACGAGCCCGATCAGGCCGAGCGTCACCAGGTAGAACAGGCAGCCGAAGAACTTCACGAGCGGCTTCACGATCGCGTTGACCAGGCCGAAGATCACCGCGACGCCGATCAGCGTGAGGATCCTCGACCCCGTGGAGCCCTCGCCCAGGTCGATGCCCGGGAGGGCGGTCGACACCCAGACCGCCACGGCAGTCAGCAGCACTTGCACCAAGATGCCCATGCCGCAGACTAACCGTGACGGGTCCTAAGTGGTCAGGACCGGCGGCGGCGCGCCACGAAGAACGCTCCCACGCCTGCCGCGAGCAGCAGCGAACCGAGGGCGAGGAAGCCCAGCGGTGAGGCACCGGTCGACGCGAGGCCGGACTTGTTGCCCGCCTTGGCCACGGCCGGGGTGGTCGTGGTGGTCGGCGCGGCGGTCGTCTCCGTCGTGGTCGGCGTGGTGGTCTCCGCGCCCTTCTCCACGACCTTGATCTTCGTGCTGACCACGTTGTTCTTGCGGTCGACGTCCGGCAGGCGACCGAAGCCGAAGCGCGTCATGGCGTGCACCTCGGTGTACGTGACGTCGTTCAGCTCGATCTTGAGAGTCACCTCGGCCTGCTTGCCGGGCAGGATCTTGTCGTTGACGGTGAAGTCCTCGTCGGTGCCCGGCCGCAGCGTCACGTTGTCGCTGTGGGACAAGAGCTTCGCGGAGAAGCTGCCCAGGACGAAGGTCGGCGCCACCGGCACGTTGCCCTTGTTGGAGAGCGTCAGCTTGAGGTCGATCTGGTCACCGATGGTGTAGGTGTCCTTGACCGGCGTGATCGCGGAGGCGAGCGCCATGTCGGCCTTGGCCTCCACGTAGCGCAGGTCGATCCGCACGTCGCGGTCGCCACCCTGGGGCGCGACCGCGCGCGTGCCGGTCAGCCAGTCGACGTCGTGGGCGGACTTCGGCTCGGCCAGCGTCAGCTTGGCCGCCGTGAGGTCCGGCGCGGTGACGGTCAGGTCGGCCAGCGGGAGGTCGAGCAGGTAGGCGCCGTCCGAGCCGGCCGTGGTCTCCACGTTGACGTCGGCACCGGAGTTCGCCTTGCCGGTGACCTTGACCTTGGCGCCGTGCGTCTTCTCGTCGGCCTGCTTCACGCCGTCGCCGTTGGCGTCGACGAAGGTGAAGCCGTTGAGGAAGAGTCCGCGCAGCGCGAAGTCGGCGTCCGCCTTCGACTCCTCCGTGACGTACCCCAGCCTGGTGTACGAGTAGTCCAGCTCCATGATGTCGATCTCGTACTTCGGCCCCTTCGGCAGAACGGCCTTGTACTTGCCGTCCGCGCCGGTCGGAAACGTGCCGACCTTCTCGCCGGTGCCCTGGACGCTGATGGCGACGCCGGGGCTGCCGGCCCTGACGGTCTCGCCGGCGGTGAAGGCGTTGTCGCCGTTGCGGTCGACGAAGAACAGGCCTTCGATGGTGATCGTCTCGTCCTGCGCGGCGGCGGAAGTGGCCACAGCGGGCAGCACGAGGGCGGCCGTCATCGCGACGGCGAAGAACTTCTTCACTGATCCCCCAGCGTTCGATTGCTCCACTTAGGACATCGGAACGCCGGGGATCAGCGTTGCGTGATACCGGTCACTCGGACAGCGGATAGCCACCCATCTCGCACCCCTCCCTCTCATGCAGTTAGCACGATATCGGATAGTACGAGTTCGTAGCAATTACTCCTTGCCGTCGAGCGCGAGCCTCGTGCGACGGTGCGCGGGCCCCAGTTCGCCGGACAGCACCTCCATCACCTGACGCAGCAGGTCGCGCAGGTTCTCCAGGTCACCACCCGGCAGCGCGGTGAAGAGGTCGCGCTCCCGTTCGGCCTGGCCCGCGACGATCCGCAGGAAGATCTCGCGGCCGGCGTCGGTCAGCGTCGCGGGCAACGACCGGCGGTCGCTCGGGTCGAGCTCGCGGACGACGAGGCCCGCCTTCTCCAGCCGGTCGAGACGGCTCGTGATCGTGGTGGCCGGGCTCAGCGTGCCGTTCGCGAGCTGCTTGGGCGTGAGCCGGTGCGGCGGCCCGATCCAGAAGAGCCGGGCGAGGATCTCGTAGTCGGCGCGGTTGAGCCCGTGCGGCGCGGCGATCTCCGTGGCGAGGAAGTCGAGGTACTTGCTGATCTGGTGCACCCGGTCGACCACGCCTTCGACTACCGGATCGATCGCCGGAACCATGGCCCTCCACGACTCGACCTCGGCATCGGTGTCGTCCGCACCACGCTTGCCCATCCCACGATGGTAGTTGCGCCCGCATGCAGAACGGCCCGCGTCTCTCCCCCGGACGCGGGCCGTTCCGTCTTACCCCCTGGTGATCAGCGTCCCCCCCGGAGCAGATCCCAGCCTTAAGACACGTCAGGGCGTCTGGATGTTGCCCTGACCGCCGAATGTCACTCGAATGCAGTAACGATCACGCGGTGCGGACGCCGAAGCCGACCGTGCACCCGCTGTCGTCCTCGGCTCCGGGCTCGTCGTCCTGACGCATCCCGTCAGCACGAATCTCGGTACTCATTTACGTCCCCGGGAACATTTCACACATCAGGAGGCCGCGCATTCTTCAGCCGATTTCCCGGACGTTCCCCATGTCCTGTCGCAGCAGGTGCGCGTACGCCCGCCGCCCTAAGCTGATCGTCATGAGCGAGAAGCCGCAGGCCTCCGGCGAAAGCACCCTCACCGTCGTACTGGCCCTGCTGGTCAATCTGGCGATTGCAATCATGAAGGCCGTTGCGGGCGTTTTGACCGGTTCAGCCGCAATTCTCTCCGAAGCAGCTCACTCGGTGGCAGACACGTTCACCGAGGCACTCCTGCTGACCGCTCTGCGCCGCTCGGACCGCCCAGCCGACCGCCGCCACCCGTTCGGCTACGGCAAGGAGCGCTACTTCTGGTCGCTGCTGGCCGCGGTCTCGATCTTCGCCTCGGGCGCGATGTTCGCGTTCTACGAAGGCTTCCGCACGGTCTTCGGCGAGCCGGAAGAACAGACCCGCCCGCTGGTCGGCTACATCGTGCTGGGCCTGGCGTTCGTGCTCGAGTCCGTCTCGTGGACGCAAGCGTTCCGGCAGGTCCGCTCCGAGTCCGCCGCGCACGGCCGCGGCTTCTGGGACTTCCTGCGCGTGTCCGACGACCCGACCGTCAAGACCGTCTTCCTGGAGGACTCGGCCGCCCTCGTAGGCCTGCTGCTCGCGTTCGCGGGACTCGGCCTGCACCAGCTGACCGGCTCGTCGCTGTGGGACGGCCTCGCGTCACTCGCGATCGGAGTGCTGCTGGCGTCGGTGGCCTACGTACTGGCCCGCACCAACCGCGGGCTGCTGATCGGACGGCAGGCGGACCCGGTGATGGTGAAGGCGATCTGGCGCAGGCTGGGCGAAGTACCCGAGGTCGACGCCGTCGTGGACATCCTGACGATGCTCATCGGCACCGACCGCGTCCTGCTGTGCGCACGACTGGACTTCGACGACGCCCTGACGGCCCACCAGCTGGAAGACGCCTGCGTGCGCATCTCCGCAGAACTGCGCGCGGAGTTCCCGGACCTCGACGAGATCTTCCTGGAGCCCGTCCCGCGGACCGACCCGGAACTGCGGCGCCGCGTGCTGGAGCGCTACGGGGACCTGGGCTAGCGGCGCGGGACCTGGACTAGCGGCGCGTGTCCGTGCGGCTGAAGTTCAGGTAGGCGCGGCTGGGCGTGGGCCCGCGCTGCCCCTGGTACCGGCTGCCGGCCTGCTTCGAGCCGTACGGGTGCTCCGCCGGGCTCGACAGCTTGAACAGGCACAGCTGCCCGATCTTCATGCCGGGGTGCAGCGTGATGGGCAGGTTCGCGACGTTCGACAGCTCCAGCGTGATGTGGCCGGAGAAGCCGGGGTCGATGAACCCCGCGGTGGAGTGCGTCAGCAGCCCGAGCCGGCCGAGGCTGGACTTGCCTTCGAGCCGCCCGGCCAGATCGTCCGGCAGCGTCACCATCTCGTAGGTCGACCCGAGCACGAACTCGCCGGGGTGCAACACGAACTGCTCACCCTCGGGCGTCTCGACCAGACTCGTCAGCTCGTCCTGCTGCTGCGAGGGATCGATGTGGGTGTACTTGGTGTTGTTGAAGACCCGGAAGAACCGGTCCAGCCGCACGTCGATGCTCGACGGCTGAAGCATCTCGACGTCGAAGGGGTCGAGAGCGAGTCGGCCGGACTCGACCTCTTTGCGCAGATCCTGGTCACTCAGCAGCACCGGGACAGGCTAACCGAGTTGGCGTCGTTGGCGAGCCAGCACCGTGAGACGTCACGTGGCCGCTCTGTGTATGATCGGCGACGAGCTTGATCCTGCGGGTGTAGTTCATTGGTAGAACGACAGCTTCCCAAGCTGTAGAGGCGGGTTCGATTCCCGTCACCCGCTCCACCCGAAAGCCCTCCACGTGAGGGCTTTCGTCGTTTCTGGGGTCAGGCAGATCCGCGCCGGGCCAGCTTCGGCGCTTGGGGGACCACTACTTTCCGCAGGCCATCGGCCCGCGTCACCATGGGCTTCCCGTGACGAGCCGCACTCGAAGGCGCTGGTTCAGGCAGTCACCGCACGCCTGGAAACGCAACAGGCCGGCTAGTCGACGGGCAGGCCCCACGGGCGGCGGTCCAGTTCCACCCAGCCACCACCACGTGCGAGAGCCGCCCGCACCCCGGCGACGTGGTCTGCGAACGACGCCAGGTCGCCGTGCAGGAGTTCGGCGCGCTCCACGTCCAACGGGTGCGTGTCGTCGTGCCACAGATCGACGGCGAACGAAGCGACGAACGACATCGACTGCAGCAGCTGCAAAAGAGCGGTGGAAGGCCGCATCGACTCGGCCAGGTAGGAGAGCCGGATCTCTTCGCAGACCGCGAGCAGCGAACGGACCTGGCGGATGGCGTCGGCCGGTGTGCCGTCCCACGACGGGTCCGGCCACACGCGGTCGCTCAGCTCCAGCCAGAGCCGCCAGCCCGTGGCGAGTTCCGCGTCGTCTGAAGGAGACCACTTACCCATGCATCCACTGTGCATGGGCGGCAGGGAAGAGTCTCGTGACGATGACGCACGCCACGGCAACCATCAGGTCACACATGCGTCTTGTAGCGCATGACGCGTTCCTGGCAAGGACAGAGCGTGAAGAGTCTCGCTGTCGGGCTGGCTCTGGGCGTGGTTCTCACGGTGCTCGCGCTGCCCGCGCTCCAGTACGAGATCGCCGAGCACGCCAACCTGCTCACGCGTGTGCTCGCCTATGGCTTCCTGCTCGTGCCCGTCGCGGTCGTCACGGTGCTGAAGAGTCAGTTCCCGGTGACGCAGACGACCGGACTGGTCGCTGGTGCGACGGTGGTTCTCGCGTCCACGGCGCAGACCTACACCGGTACGCCGATGCCCTACGTGTGGCTCGCGGCGGCGACCCTGTTCGGGTGCGCCGCCGCGAGGATCATGAAGAACGAACGGGTTACGCCTTCACCTTCTCCGATTCAGGTTCATCCGAGTTGAGCGAGTCGAGCAGGATGTCGCGCTCGGTGGAGGGCTCCTTCTTCAGGAAGCCGATCGACAGGTAGAGCACCAGCGACAGCATCAGCGGCCACGACACGAGCACGCCCTTGGTGACCCAGGCGGCCTTGTTCATCTGCTCGATGTACAGGAACGCCCACATGCCCAGGCCGCCGACCACCGAGGCGATCGCCGCCGTCGAACCGACCTTGCGGAACCACGGCAGCAGGCCGAGCATCAGCGGGATCGCGATCGGGCCCATCGTGGCGGCGACCAGGTCGACCACCACCTTGAGCACGAAGCCCTGGCCTCCGGAGGCGATCGCGATGATCATGCTGACGCCGATGAAGGTGAACGTCGTTATCCGGGCCAGCAGCAACTGGTTGTCCGCCGAGAACGTCTTCACCTTCTTCCACAGGTGGGGCAGCATGTCGCGGTTGATGACAGCGGCGATGACGTTCGCGTCCGACGACACCATGGCCATGGTGTGCGAGAAGAAGCCGGCCAGCACCAGGCCGATCATGCCCGCGGGCAGCATCTGCTTGCCCATCTCGATGTACGCGTTCTCCGCCTGCGCCCCTTCGAGGCCCGGCACGATCAGCGGCGCCGCCCACATCGGGAAGAACAGCACGAGCGGCCACACGAGCCACAGCGCGGACGAGAGCAGCGCGGACCGCTTGGCCGCGAAGCCGGACGGCGCGGCCATGTAGCGCTGCGCCAGGTTCCACATGCCGCCGTTGTACTCCAGCGTCTTGATCAGGAAGAGCGCCATGAGGAACGTCGACGTGTACGGGCCCGCCAGCGGGTCGCTGTGGCTCTCCGGGAGCTTGTCCCAGATCGTCACGGGGAAGTCCCAGCCGAGGGCGCCGGCGACGGCGAACAACATCGCGAAACCCGCGGCCGCCTGGATGATGAACTGGCCGAAGTCGGTGAGCGCGTCGGCCCAGAGGCCACCGAGCACGGAGTAGATCATCGTGACCACGCCGATGATGATGATGCCCCAGGTGATCGGGACACCCGCGAAGCCGCGGAGCAGGATCGAGACGGCCGCCCACTTGGCGGCGATGTCGACGACCTTGAGCAACGCGCCCGCGTAGGCCATCACCTGCTGGGTGGGCACGTTGTAGCGCTTGGCCAGGTACTCGAGCGGCGACTTGACGTCGTGCTTCGAGCGCAACCGGTTCCAGCGCGGTGCGAACAGGAACGCGCCGATGCCGACGCCGATGCCGATCGTCAATGACCACCACACGTAGACGGTCAGTCCTAGCCGGTACGCCTCAGAGGCGAACGCGACGAACATGACCGCGCTGTAGCCCGACATGTGGTGCGAGATGCCGGACAACCACCACGGCATCTTGCCGCCCGCCGTGAAGAAGTCGGCGATGTTGTGGACCCGCCCGCGCGACCAGAGTCCGATCCCGACCATCACGAAGAAATAGCCGACAACCACGACCCAATCGAGGGTGCCCATGTGACCTCCTTGCGTGCACACACGTGTGCCCGCGAGAGCACCAGGCCTCATGGCGGCGGAACCTGGCACATCCGCACGGGATATGTGACGTAGGTCTTACGAGACTGTTGCGGTGGGGCGGAAGACCTTCGGCCGTCTTGAATCACATTCGTGACCCTTGTTCATCCACATGAACCGACTATTCCGCGTCACACGTCCGAGGGAAGTACGTCACTCCTCTGGAAGCACGAACGGAGGTGCTGATGCTCCCGCCCAGCCGGCCTGCCCCCGGCGTCGCGCTGATCGATCCCGTGCCGCTCTACCGCGAAGGCCTGTCCGCCCTGATCAGGAGGACCCCAGGCCTGCGCTGGCTCGGTTCGACCGGCGATCTGCACGCTGCCGTTCACCTGCATGAACGACTGCGTCCCGACGTGCTGCTCATCGACTCCGTGCTCGACCCGGTCGGCCACGTGGCCCGGCTGCTGGTCGAGCGCGACCCGACCCTGTTGATCATCGGGCTGGTCCGCGACGCGCACTCGCACGCGAACTACGTGACGACCGCGTTAGAGGCAGGTGTCCGAGGCGTCGTACCGCGATCGGCCCAGCCGGAACAGATCGTCCGGGTGATTGCCGAGACCTTCCGTTCGCGCGGGTACGTGCACCCCGACCTGCGGCCGAAGGAACGGCCGACACTGACCAAGCGCGAGTACGAGGTGCTCACGCTCATCGCGGACGGCCTGGAGAACCAGCAGGTCGCGAACGAACTGATCCTGTCCGTGGAGACCGTGCGGACCCATGTGAAGGGCATCCTGCGCAAGCTCAGCGCGCGCGACCGGACGCACGCGGTGTCGCTCGCCTACCGGTCAGGACTGCTGATCGGCCGCCCAGCCGTGCTCGAGTAGCCCGAACACCTCGTCCGCCGCCCGGCCGCGGTCGGGCTGATCGAAGATCAGGTCCCGCGCCTCCAGGGCGAACCGGGCCAGCGCCGCGCACCTCACGTCGTCCTCGGGCACGCCGATGTCCGCGGCGATGACCTGCGCCAAAGCCTCCTGATGACGCATCCACATCCGGTGCGCGTAAGCCCGCAGCGCCGGCGTCGACCGCACCAGATGCTGGAAGTCGGCGAACAGCGGGTGGTCGGCGTGCCCCTTGGCCGCCTCCACGAAGTGATCTCGCAGCGCCTGTGGGATCGACGCGCCGGCAGGCCGGTCGCGCACCGCGCCGAGCAGCGCGGACTTCTGCTCCTCGTCCTCGTCGAAGAGCAACGACTCCTTGCTCGGGAAGTGCTTGAACAGCGTCGTCACCGACACGTCCGCACGGTCGGCGATCTCCTTGACGCCCACGTCGTCGAACCCGCGCGCCATGAACAGCTCCAGCGCCGCGTCCGAGATCGACTGGCGGGTCTGCAGCTTCTTGCGCTCGCGGCGGCCGAGTTCGGTCACCGCCCGATCCTAACTGAGAGTTGACTGAGTTCAAAAGTGTAGTGATTGCACTTTTGTAGTCGATACGCTTTCATGGAGGCATGACCACACCACGCATCGCCATCGCAGGGGCCGGCATCGGCGGCCTCACCTGTGCCCGCGTTCTCCAGCTGCACGGCTTCGAGAACGTCACCGTCTTCGAGCGGGAGAGCTCGCCGGAGGCCCGCCAGCAGGGCGGCACCATCGACCTGCACGCCGACAGCGGCCAGGAGGCCGTGCGCGCCGCCGGACTGTTCGAGCAGTGGCGCTCGCTCGCCCGCTTCGAGGGCCAGGAGCAGCGCAAGGTCGACCACGCCACCGCCGCGTTGATCGAGCACGAACCGGCGGAGGGCGACTTCCGGCCGGAGATCGACCGCGGCCAGCTGCGTCAGCTCCTGCTCGACTCGCTCGCGCCCGGCACCGTCACCTGGGGCCTCGGCATCGACTCGGCGAAACCCGGCGAGATCACGTTCCTGGACGGCTCCACCGCCACGTTCGACCTGGTCATCGGGGCGGACGGCGCCTGGTCACGGGTCCGTCAGGCCCTGTCACCGGCCGTGCCGCTGTACACCGGCGTGATGTTCGTCGAGACCCGGCACGACAACGACGAACGCCTGCTCGACCTCACCGGCCAGGGCACGATGGTCGCCGGCGGCGACGGCCTGATGATCTGGTCGCAGCGCAACAGCGGCGATCACATCCGCGCGTACGCGTGCCTGCGCGCGCGTGAGGACTGGAAGCCCTCCAACACCGAACTGAGGGACCTCTACGCGGGCTGGCACCCGTCGCTGCTGGCGTTCCTCGAAGGCGAACTGATCCGCCGCCCGCTGTACTCGCTGCCGGTGCCCCACGTCTGGGAGCACACGCCGGGCGTGACGCTGCTCGGCGACGCCGCCCACCTCCAGCCTCCGCTGGGCGTCGGGGCGAACCTCGCCATGCAGGACGCGGCCGAGTTGGCGCTCGCAATCGCCGCGGATGGCGTCCGAGACGGGGTGCGGGCCTACGAATCTGTCATGTTGCCCCGTTCGGTGAGCTTCGCCGAGCGGACGAACCCCGCACTGCTGCAGATGGTCGGCGAGCGCCCGATACACGTCTGACCGGCCCTCATGCCCGATTCAGGCCGCTGGGTGGACTGTCTACTTCGCCACCAGTGGGTGGTCGGCCTTGCCGGGGTTACTGTCGAGTAATACCCTGTTGTTACCGGTCAGTAGGCGACCCCGCCGCGACCCTGAGGAGTGAGCTGACGAGATGGGCCACTACAAGAGCAACGTCCGGGATCTCGAGTTCAACCTGTTCGAGGTCTTCAACGTGCAGGACCACCTCGGCACGGGGCCGTTCGAGCAGTCCGACGAGGACACGGCGCGCAGCGTGCTGGCCGAGGTGAAGAACCTCGCGGAGGGTGTCCTGGGGGACTCCTTCGTCGACGCCGACCGCAACCCGCCGGTGTTCGACCCGGCGACGCACTCGGCCACCCTGCCGGAGTCGCTGAAGAAGTCGTACCAGGCGGTGTGGGACGGCGAGTGGTACCGCCTGTTCCTGCCGAACGAGCTGGGCGGCTTCGGCACCCCGCCGTCGGTCACCTGGGCCGCGTCCGAGCTGCTGCTCGGCGCTAACCCGGCCGTCTACATGTACCTGGCTGGTCCGAGCTTCGCGACGGTCGTCTACAACAACGGCACCGAGCGCGACAAGCAGTGGGCGCAGCTGATGATCGACCGCGGCTGGGGCGCCACGATGGTGCTGACCGAGCCGGACGCCGGTTCCGACGTCGGCGCCGGCCGCACCAAGGCCTTCAAGCAGGAGGACGGCTCCTGGCACATCGACGGCGTGAAGCGCTTCATCACGTCCGCCGACCAGGACCTGACCGAGAACATCATGCACATGGTGCTCGCGCGTCCCGAGGGCGAAGGCGTCGAGGCGAAGCCGGGCACCAAGGGCCTGTCGCTCTTCCTGGTGCCGAAGTTCCACTTCGACCCGGAGTCCGGTGAGCTGGGCGAGCGCAACGGCGCCTTCGTCACCAACGTCGAGCACAAGATGGGCCTCAAGGCGTCCACCACGTGCGAGCTGACGTTCGGCCAGCACGGCGTACCCGCCAAGGGCTGGCTGCTGGGCGAGGTGCACGACGGCATCGCGCAGATGTTCGACGTCATCGAGTACGCCCGCATGATGGTCGGCACCAAGGCCATCGCGACGCTGTCGACCGGCTACCTGAACGCGCTGTCCTACGCCAAGGAGCGCGTGCAGAGCGCCGACCTGACGCGCATGACGGACAAGACCGCTCCGCGCGTCACCATCACCAACCACCCGGACGTCCGCCGCAGCCTGATGCTGCAGAAGGCGTACGCCGAGGGCCTGCGCGCCGTGTACCTGTACACCGCGACGCAGCAGGACAAGGTGATGCTCGGCGGCGACGACGCGAAGCTGGCGGCGAAGGTCAACGACCTGCTGCTGCCGATCGTCAAGGGCGTCGGTTCCGAGCGCGCGTACGAGCAGCTGGCGCAGTCGTTGCAGACGCTGGGCGGTTCGGGCTTCCTGCAGGAGTACCCGATCGAGCAGTACATCCGCGACGCGAAGATCGACTCGCTGTACGAGGGCACCACGGCCATCCAGTCGCTGGACTTCTTCTTCCGGAAGATCATCCGTGACCAGGGCCAGGCGCTCACGTTCATCAACGGCGAGATCCAGAAGTTCCTCGACAACGAGGGCGGCAACGGTCGCCTGAAGGAGGAGCGGGCGCTGCTCAAGCAGGGTCTCGAAGACCTGCAGGGCATGCTCGGCGCGCTGGTCGGGTTCCTGACCACCTCGCAGGAGGACGTCCGCAACCTCTACAAGGTCGGCCAGAACTCGGTCCGTCTGCTGATGACCGCGGGTGACGTCCTCGTCGGCTGGCTGCTGCTGCGCCAGGCCGAGGTCGCGCTGGAGAAGCTCGGTGGCACGCCGTCCGCCAAGGACAAGGCGTTCTACGAGGGCAAGATCGCCGTGGCGTCGTTCTTCGCGAAGACCGTGCTGCCGGAGCTCACCTCTCGCCGCAAGATCGCCGAGTCCACGGACAACGCGCTGATGGACATCGACGAGAGCGCTTTCTAAGCACCTCAAGGACGACGGGTCCGCGCATCCCCTGCCCAGGGTGCGCGGACCCGTTTCTCATTGCGCCACGAAGAAGAGCGGACCGGCCACCGCACCGATGTTGAGCGCGGCGGTCGCGTACGAACCGGCCATCGTCGGCGCTTCTGCCGCGTGGTGCAACACCTTCGCGATCAACGCGCTGCCGACCGCGAACGACAGCACGCCGAGCACGAACACCAACGCCAGCAACACAACGGGCTCACGACCGAGCACGTCGAGGCTGAACCACCCGGCGAGCATCAGCACCCCGCCGATCACGACGACCGGGCGTGCCGCGGAGCCGGACAGCCGTCCGCCGAGGTGGACCCCGGCGAACGAGCCAAGACCGAACAGCACCAGCACGACCGGCACCCACCACTCGCCCAGTCCGGCGACGTCCGTGACGACCGGGGCCAGGAACGTGAAGTGCCCGAAGGTCACCGCGTTCACCAGCACCGCGAGCGCTATCACCAGCACCAGCCGTGGCTTGCGCAGCTCCGCCAGCTCAGGTCGCAACGCGACGGTGGTGTGTCGCTGCCGGGACGGAATCCCTTTGAGGACACCGACCGCGGCCGGCACGCAGAGCACCGCCACGGCGAGGAACGTGGCACGCCAGCCGAACGCGGTGCCGAGCAACGCCCCTCCCGGCACACCGGCGATCGTGGCCACCGTCGTGCCGGACAGCAGCACGGCGAGCGCTCGTCCACGTCGTTGGGGCGGCGCCAACGCCGTGGCGGTCGTCAGCGCCACGGCGAGGAACCCGGCGTTCGCGAGCGCGGCGACCACCCTGGTCACGAGCAACACGGCGAAGCTCCCGGTGACGGCGCCGATCACGTGTGCCGCGAGGAAGACGGCGACGAACGTGAACAGACTGAGCCTCGGTGGCCAGTTGCGGGCCAGCGCGGCCATCAGCGGTGCGCCGACGACCATGCCTGCCGCGAAGGCAGAGGTGAGCTGACCGGCGGTGCCGACGGACACGTCGAAGCCGACGGCGATGGCGGGCAACAGCCCGGAGAGCATGAACTCGGAGGTGCCCATGGCGAACACGGCCAGGGCAAGCAGGTACAGCGAAAGAGGCACGGAGGAGCTCCGAGGGATGAAGGGTTTTTCGGGGCTGACGGTTAGACCGCAGACCCGACCCTGGATGCCTCAGGACTCGACATGAGCCGCACGCTAGCGCGATCACCTCACCAGATGCAGCTTGATTTCGTTGTCAGTTGACAGTCGCTCGTTCGGAATCAAAGATTGGCCGGTGTTCCTGTACCTGCTGATGGTGTGCGCGGTCGCCGGAGTCGTGGCGCTCGCGACGGTCGTCCTGCGACGCCTGAAGAACCGGCAGGTGCGCCAGGACGCGCTGTGGTCCGGGTACCAGCGGCACATGAACGAGCTGCGCGACGCGTCGCCGGAAGCAGAACTGGCGAGCGTCGCGCAGGTGTACCAACGAGCGAAGAGCGGCACCAAGGCCGTGATCGTGTGGCAGCGGACAGGAGTCGAGCAGGACTCCTGGCTCGAGGGGATGAACCCGGATCCCGGCGATCTCCTGCTGCTGCGCGGAAGTCCCGGCTGGGGGCCGGACTCCAGCAGCCCCAACGTCTTCTACGTGGCGCCGGGGCAGGTCCTGGCGTCGATGACGGTGGAGGCACAGGCGGCCGCGGCCCGGCATCGGCACAGGCTCGCGGCCACCGGCGTCACTCCTTGAGCGCCCGCGCGGCGGCGAAGCAGTAGACACCGAACGCGGCGATGCCGATCGCCACGGCCGACAGCAGGAACATGCCGTAGGGCTGTGCTGCCAACGTCTTCAGCGCCTTGTCCATGCCACCGGACTGCTGGGGGTCCGCGTTGACGGCGGCCAGTCCTACGAGGACACCGATCACGCCGTACGCGGTGCCCTTGCCGATCCAGCCGATCCTGCCGACCGGTTCGATCCACTTCGGAGCCCGGCCCATGTCGAGGTCCTTCTCGAAGGACTTCTTGATGCCCTTGTAGATGATCACGCCGGCGATCGAGAGAATGCCGATCGCCACGGCACCGACGAGGAACTGGCCGGCGGGCAGGGCGAGCACCTGCGCCGTGAGTTCTTGCTGCTGCTGGTTCTGGTCACCGCCGCCGCCGGAGCCCGTCGCGTACTTGAACGCACCCAGTGCGATACCGGTCGCCGTGATGGCGCGAGCGGCGGACCCGATGCGCTTGGAGATCCGCTTCCGCTTCTTCCCGATGTACGTGTAACCCACGAACGCGAGAAGCAGCTGCCAGAGCGCGAAGAACACAAGTCCGATGCCGAGCGTCCACAGCAGCCACACGCCACCCTGGGCGATGTCGCTCACCGCGCCCTTCGAGTCGGCCTGTTCGGAGTCACCGAACGCGACCTGGATCGCGAGCCACGCCACCAGGACGTGCACGACCCCGTACAACACCATCCCCGCCCGTCCGAGCGTCTGCACGACGGGATGTCTTCGCGCTTCCTGCGCAACAGTGGCCACGAAGGGGTGAATACCCCCGCGTGGCCACTGCGAACCTGAATGTTGCTCAGCCGCCGGGCGGCGGCTCACAGATGATCTTGAACTGCGGGTCGTAGCGGACCGTGCGCGACTCGCTGCGGGACTGGCCGCTGCGGCGGTCCGTGATCGTGCGGGTGTCCGTCACCGAGAAGCCAGGGGAGCCGTTGGTCGGCGAGCACCCGGCCTTGTTGACCTTCTTCTCCTGCGGCTGGGTGGGGTTGAAATCGCCGCTGGTGGAGCCGCTGACGTCGTAGTTCTTGGTGCCCCAGAGCCTGATCGTGATCGAGGACGGCGTCCAGATCGTCTGGATGGCGACGCCCGTCTCGTCCGGGTTCGTGAACGCGATGTCGATCAGGCTGTTGCCCGCGCCGTCCATGAACACGGTGGCCTCGCGGCCCTTCGGGTACCGCGTGATCCAGTAGCTGTGCTCCTTGTGGCCCGCGTCCTTCATGCCCGCGTAGTAGTACGCGTTGTAGAGCGTGGTCGCGAACTGCGAGATGCCGCCACCGACCGCGACGCCGGGAATGCCGTTCTCGATGATGGCCGCGTCGACGTAGCCCTGCGCGGTGCCGCGGGGGCCGGTGTACTTGTTGAGGCTGAACGTCTCCTTGGGCTTCACGATCGCACCGTTGACCTTCTCGGCCACGACGCGGATGTTGACGCCCGAGGCAGCGGCGAAGTTGCCGGTCTGGAACTCGCCGATGACCTCCTTGATGCCCATCTTGTTCGCCTGCTCGGTGGTGACCTTCGCGGGCGTGTGCTTGTACTCGAACTTGACCTCGCGCGCGTCCGTCTTCTTCAGCGTGTCGAAGTAGGGCTGGAGGTTCTTGTCCCAGTCGAGGTCGAGGCCGTCCACCGACGGCTTGACCGTCGGCTTGCCGCCCTCGAAGACGATCTCGGCGTCCTTGCCCTGCTTGACCGTGTCCTTGAGCTGCGGCGTGGTCACCTCGGCGAGCTTGTCCTTGTTGGGCGTGACGTTCAGCGCGCCGCCGTCACCGGGAGCGAAGGCCAGCGTGGCCCCGATCTGCTCCGGCGTGAGCGTCGCGTCCTTGCCCTCGCCCTTGATCACGACAGGACCGGACACCGCCGTCTTGACGAAGTCGTTGAGCGCCTTCTCGACGCCCTCCTTGGTCGTCTTGACCGGGGTGAAGTCCATCGGGACCTCGACGGGGCTGCCGGACGCCCAGTTCGCGACGATCGAGCCGACCGCGTCCTCGGCCTTGAGCTTCTGGCCGTCGTGCGGGTCGACGGCGACCGGCTTGGCGCCCTCGAACTTGATGGTGCCCTCGATCGGCTCGTGGTCGAGCTTGGGACGCAGGGCCTCGAGCGCGCTGGAGACCTTCGCGTCGTCCGCCTTCGTCGCGACACCGACCTCGCGGCTGGTGAAGAACGAGGTGACGCGCGTGATCGGGCTGAGCGGCTGGCTGCCCGCACGGTCGATCGTGCCGTTCCAGTCGAGCTCCAGGCCCGCGGCCTTCGGGTCGAGCTCGGCGGTGACGTCACCGGCCTTGAGCGCGACGGGCTTGTCGAGGCGCGGACCGATCTCGTCGCGCAGCTTCTTCTCGGCGTCGGTGTGGCTCAGGCCGCCGACGTCGACGCCCGCCACCGTCACGCCGCGCGGCACGTTGCCGCTGGAGACGAGAATGTCGAGGCCGTAGAGCAGGCCGAAGGCACCGACCACGGCCGCGGCCACGATGACCGCCCGCTTCCGGTTGAACTTCGGCTGGGCCTCTTCCTCGCCGGGCTCGATCATCACCGGCCCGTAGACACCGGAGTCCTCCGGCTGCGGCTCCGGTGGCAGCACCGGCCTCATGTACTCGGTGGCGTCCTCGCTGGCCGGGTACCCGACACCGGGCACAGCAGCGGTGACGGTCGGCTCGCTCGAGTCCGGCTCCTCAGACGGCCACGCCTCGGTCGAGGCGTCCACCCGGACCGGACTGATCTTGGTCGTCTGCTCGGAGGACGTGCCGCCGGGACCCACCGGAGGCATCGCTCTCGTCTTGTCAGCGTCGTACGGCACAGCTCTCCCCGTCGCCCTGTCTCTCCTGAGGTGGCAAATGTGTGCAGCTATCAGGCGTCGATCACGAACCGGCGGCTCATAGATACAGACCAGTACCGTGCTCGGTGAGCTCCGTCGCAACCGCGTGCAGATCGCGTTCCCTCATCACGAGATACGTGGTGCCGTGCACCTCGACCTCAAGCTGATCTTCCGGGTTGAACATCACCCGGTCGCCGACCTTCACGTGGCGCACGCTGGTACCGACTCCGAACACATCACCCCACGCCAACCGCTTCGCCATCTGGGCCGTAGCGGGGATCACGATGCCTCCGCTGGAACGCCGCTCGCCGTCCTCCGGCGAGATGCGGACCATGACGCGGTCGTACAGCATCTGGATCTCGAGCTTGACATCAGGCACCCGCAGAGTCTACGTGGCTTGCGAACCTTCCTCGTCCATGCCGCCCATGAGCAACGGCAGCCTGGTAGGTGCATCGGCAACAACTCGAACCGGCACCCCCCAGTCCTGCCTGGTCAGACGACAGACCGGGTGTTCGTCGGCAGGATCGTCACTGCAACTGGCCGCCTGCGCTACAACGTGCAACACGCCGTTCGTGACCTGATCGTTGATCCGCAACGCCCGTACCAGTTCCGTACCGACACCCGCGCCCTCCAGGATCAGCTCGGGAGGTGAGCTGGTGATCTCCAGACGGGTGGACGGTCCGTACCTTTCGTCCAGTTTCGTCCCGCTCGGCGGGGTGAAGACGACCGCGAGCTCGAACGTTCCCGGCCCGATGTCGGTCGACGGACGCTTCACCTCGTGGGCCGCGCCGTCGATCTTCGTCGCGGCGGCCGCGAACCGTTCGAGCCGATGCGCCGCACTCGCGACGACCACGAGCTCGTCCTCGACGATCAGCGCGTCGGACGGCTCGGCGATGTCCGTGGCGATGGTGGTGAGGGTGTTCGTCTCGGGGTCGAAGCGCCTGATGGCGTTGTTGTAGGTGTCGCTGATGGCGACCGAGTGGTCCTTGAGGACCGTGACGCCCAGCGGGTGCTGAAGGAGGGCCTCGTCCGCGGCGCCGTCCTTGTGACCGAACGCGAACAACCCCTTGCCGATGACCGTGTGCACCTCGCCGTTCTCGAGATAGCGCAACGCGCTCGTCTCGGAGTCGACCATCCACAGCCGGTCGCCGTCCGCCGCGAGCCCGGACGTCTGCGCGAAGAACGCCCCTGCCGCCGGCCCGTCGTTGATGCCCTCGACGGTGGTGCCGGCCAGTCGTTCGACGGTGTTGGTCTCGGGGTCGAAGAAGCTCAGCGTGTGGTTGCCGGCCATGGCGATGGCGACGCCACCGTTCCACCAGGCGACGTCCCACGGGCTCGTCAGCTCGATCTTGTCGGCCGGCCCGTCAGTCTCGCCGTCACGCCACTGCTCCCCGGTGCCCGCGAGGGTCGTGACCTCGCCGGTTTCGAGGTCGAGGCCGCGGAGGAGGTGGTTGACCGTGTCCGCGACGACGACGTCGTAGCCGTGGGTGTTGGGGACGAGCGTGAGGCCCGCGGGCTCGGAGAAGGCCGGAGTCGTGCCGTCCTGGTGGCCGCGTTCACCGGTGCCGATGCGGCGGATGACCGTCTCGCCGTCCGCTTCGAGCTCCACGATGCTGTGGTGAGCGGAGTCGCTGACGAGGATGGTTTTGCTCGGCGTGACGATGGCCTTCGCGGGGAACCGCAGCGTGGTGTTCTCCGGCTCCGGCGCCTTGTACGGACCTTCGCCGCGATGCAGCGTGCCCTTCTCGTCGTGCTCGTCGATCAGCTCTTTGATGATGGTCTTCAGCGCCTCGACGTGCCCCTCACCAGCGGCGACGTGCACCACGTAGCCCTCGGGGTCGACCAGCGTGAGCGTCGGCCACGCCTTGACGGCGTAGTGCTGCCAGGTCGTGAGCTCCGGGTCGTCCAGGACCGGGTGGTGCACCTCGTACCGCTCGACGGCGGCCTTGAGCGCCTCGGGGTCGGCCTCGTGGACGAACTTCGGCGAGTGCACGCCGATGGTGACGAGGACGTCCTCGAACTCCTTCTCGAGGGGCCGCAGCTCGTCCAGGACGTGCAGGCAGTTGATGCAGCAGAAGGTCCAGAAGTCGAGCAGCACGATCTTGCCGCGCAGGTCCTTGAGGCTGATCTGCTCGCCGCCGGTGTTCAGCCAGCCCCGTCCTGCCAGTTCAGGGGCACGGACACGGGCACGGCGCTTCACAGTCGTCACGGCCGTATCCAACACTGTGGACGGTTGGGGTGTTCCGGCGTCCACATCGTGGGCGCTTTCGTTTTGTTCGTTTTGAGCTAGCATCGAGGCATGACGGCAGGTGCAGGCGAACGAACAGTGCTGCCTCCGGCACGGCCGGAGAGCTTGACCCCGTGGGTGGCCGCACTGGCACGGTCAGGTAGCGAAACCGCCGCGCTCGTCGCACCGGACGGCACGCACCTCAAGCTGCCCGCAGAGATCTTCGAGGTGCTGCGGGAGGTCGTGTTCGCGATGTCGCAGGGTCTGGCGATCACGGTGGCCCCGCAACACACCGTGCTCACCACGAGCGAAGCCGCGCACCTGCTGGGAGTGTCCCGGCCGACCTTGGTACGCCTGCTCGAAGCGGGCGAGATTCCTTACGAGCAGCCGAACAGGCATCGCAGGGTTCGGTTGGCCGACCTCCTCGCCTACCAGGACCGCTCCCGCAGGGCACGTGCCGCAGGACTGGACGAGATGGTCCGTGACGGCGAGGACGGCGGCCTGTACGACCTCCCGTTGGACACGCCGTTCGAGCGGATGCCGACGAACGACGACCCCAGGTGATCAGTGCTTCCCGTCTTCATCGACACGTGCGTCCTCCTCAAGCCGTACCTGTGCGACACGCTGCTCACGATCAGCGAAAGTGGCGTCTACCGTCCGTTGTGGTCGAGGGACGTGATGGCCGAACTTGACCGGAACCTCCGCAAGCGCGGCGCGTCAGAGCAGCAGGTGGCTCACCGGCTCGAACAGATGCAACAACACTTCCCGGACGCCGAGGTGACCGGCTACCAGCACCTGGTCGAGTCGATGGACAACGACCCCAAGGATCGGCATGTTCTCGCGGCAGCCGTGTGGGGCGGTGCCGAACTGCTGGTCACCGAGAACCTGAAGGACTTTCCTGATGCCGCCGTCAAACGCTTCGGCATCGAGGTCCTGCACCAAGACGAGTTCCTGCTCGACCAGCTTGATCTCGCACCTGAACTGGTGATCGCAGCACTGCGGCGACAGGTGTCCCGGTATCGGCGAGCGCCGCGTTCCGTGGACGAACTGCTCGACGTCCTGGCCAACGAAGGACATCGCTGCACCGGGTTCACTGAGGCCTTCCGCGGTGCCCGGTCGTTCGGCACCTGGAGAAGTTGAGCGACCAGCAGCAGAACGTCCCGGAAGTCCGCCGTCCGTCAGGTGAGAAGGACGGCTTTGAGGTCGATGACGCTCTGCCGCCACTGCGGGCCGTGCTCGGTGTCGTCCCACAGTTCAGGGAGCTCCGAATCCGCTGCCAGGATGCGGTCCAAGGCCTGGACGGCGAGGGGTCGCAGGTCAGGTGAGAAGACCGGCAGCGGCTTGTCGGGGGCGTATGCCGTGGTGATCGGAGTTCCGCCCGGACACTGCGCGGCGATCAGCGCGGCCGAGGCCAGGGCCTCGCACGCCTCATCGCTGTCGAGGTACTCGTCGGTCTCGATCGTGCGGGTCAGCGTGGTGCGGATGATGTTCTCGCGCTCGGCCTCCGGTGCCTCGTCGAGCGAGCCGGAGAAGTCCGCTGCGGTGTCGTTGTCGAAGTGTCCGATGTCCCAGGTGCCCATGGCGGCGATCTTCGCAGCCGGCACCGACAATTCCGGTCACGGCAGCTTCAGCCCCGGCTTCTCGCCGTCGTCGAACACCGGCGCCACCGTGATGACCGCTTCCGACAGGTCCACCTCGCCGCCCGCGAACTTCGCGCCGCGGAACGACACCTCGCCGCTGTTGAACTCCGCACCCTCGAACTTCACGCGCCCGCCGGTGAACTGCGCGCCGTGGAACGTGACGCGTGCGCCGGAGAAGGTCGCGCCGCCGAACCACACCTCGCCACCACTCACCTTCATGCCGTCGAACGACACCCAGCCGCCGGGGAAGCGCGCCAGGCTGAGCACCAGGTTGCCGCCGGTCACGTGGATTCCGGCGAAGTCCGCCGCACGCAGCACCGCCCTGGTGAGGTGGAAGTCGTGGCCCTGCCAGCTCGTCGGGGCGTCGTCGCGGAGGTGCGCGGTGAGCACGCTGGTGATCGACAGGCGGACCTCGGTCTCCTCGTCGTGGTCCCACTCGGAGTCCAGCGACGGCTCGTACGGGAGGCGGAGGTACGCGCACAGCACGTCGATGCACGTCTGGCGTTGCTCGGTCCATTCGTCGGCCAGCGACGCCATCGCGTAGAGGCCGGCCAGCCGGACCGTGGGCTTGTCGTGGCCGATCTGGGTGCAGGCGGTGGCAAAGCGTTCGTTGAGGACCTTGGCGTGTTCGCGTTTCTCGGCGGACTCGTTGATGCGTTGCTTGCGGTAGGCCACGACCAGCGCGACCACACCGCCCACGCCGGCGACGACCGACAGCGCGATCTTGATGATGTCGACTCGGGTGTTCACCGCGGTCGGCATGCTCAGCGCCAGCCACAGCAGGGTGGCGGCCACCGCGAAGACCGTCAGGCCGACCAGCACCACCGCGCTGATGTGCGTCCGGATCGACCGGAGTTCGCGATCAGCCTTCGCCACGGCGCGAGCCTAGTGGCGAGGGTCAGGTGCCACCGTCGTAACGGAAGATCACGTTGGGCGCCACGTCCTCCCAGTGGACGACCACGCTGGTCTGCCCGGCCTTGGTGTGCCGCATCGTCAGCGTCAGCGGGGCCCACGTGCCGCCGGGTGCGGTGGTGCCGGTCGCGGTGCACCCGATGTCACGGCCGCCCTCGCACGTCCATCCTTCGCCGCCGACGGTCAGGTCGCCCTCGCCGTCCATGTCCTCGACGACGAACCTGATCCGCGCGTCCGTCTGCGGTGTGCTGCCGGTGTTGCGCGCTGTCAGGGTGAAGTCGATGGGCTGAACGCGGTAGACGAACCCCATCTCCTCCGGGGAGTTCTGCCATTCGCGGACGCCGTTGACCTCCGTCGTGATCTCGAACGGTTCCTGCCTGGGCGGCGTCGGCGGCATGGTGGACTCGCTCGTGGGTTCGGGGGACGGAGTGGTTTGAGGCGCGGCCTGGGAGGCGCAGGCGGCCAGCAGCAGCACCAGTGCCGGCACCGCGATGAACCTCATCGGCTCAGCGTATCGGCGTGGCGTGTGTCCGGCAGGCGGGAAGGTTGGCCAGAACTCGCCGGTAGCGGTCATCATGGAGACAGACCGCCCGTCTGAACCTTTTCGCCGTGCTTGGCGTAGAGGACGCCGGGAGGTGCGTGATGGTGGAGTACCTGGTGATCGGTGCAGGTCCGGCGGGCTTGCAGATGGGGCGCTTTCTACACCGTGCAGGCCGCGACTACCTGATCGTCGAGGCGGGGCCGGAACCCGCGAGCTTCTTCCGGACGTTTCCGCGGCATCGGGTGCTCTCGACGGACGACAACTCGCTGTTCGAGGGCGTGCCGTTCACGCGCTACAGCAAGCGGTCCTTCCCCGGCGCGGACGACCTGGTGCGGTATCTGGAGGACTTCGCGCGGCCGTTGAACGTCCGCTACAACACGCAGGTCAGCGACGTCGGGCAGTACCACGCGCGGCACGTCATCGTCGCGACCGGCAAGAAGCCTTACCTGCCAGGTGTTCCCGGCGTCGAGCACGCGGAGACGTACGCGACCGCCAGCACCGATCCGACCGAGTACGCGGGGAAGCGGGTGCTGATCATCGGGCGCGGGCACAGCGCGTTCGAGACGGCGGACAACATCTCGTCCACCACGCGGGTCACGCACATCGTCGGGCGGACGGTGCAGCGGATCGTCAAGGAGGGCAGCGAGTTCGTCGCGACGATCGACGGCACCGGCGACCTGCGGTACGACGAGGTCATCGTGTGCACCGGGTTCCGCAGGGACACCACGCTCGACGCGCCCGACGTGCACGTGCTCACCGGCGACTCGATCAAGGCGATCCGGCACGCGGCCAGGGCGTTGCACCGGACGTTGGAGGCCGAGCACCACGGGGTGCCGTGGCCGCACCGCCGGTTGCGCAACCGGCCGGACGCACTCGCCGCCACCATCGCGACGCGGGCCAGCGAGATCCCGGACGGGCTGGCGGATGTCGTTGTGACGCAAGGACAGCACGCGTTGCTCTACGACGAGATGCCCACGGCCGAACGCAACGGGTTCGTCGTCACGAGCACGCAGGTGAGGCACTACCGGCGCAACGAGCTGATCGCGGTCGAGCGCCGGTTGCACCGCAAGCCGCTGGAGAGGTTCTTCTCACAGCAGCTCGCGGTGCCGTGCATCGCCTAGACGGGAAGCGTGCGCGCGAGGAACTTCACGGACTGGTCCCAGGCGCGGCCGGCGGCGTCCTCGTCGTACCAGGGGGCGAGGTGGTTGAGGAACGCGTGGCCCGCGGCCTCCAGGTGGATCTCGGCGCCGTCGTGTGACGGCACCGCGTCCGCGACCTTCTGGTAGCCGGTGATGAACGCGTCCTCGGTGCCGAAGATGAACTGGATCGGGCACGACACCTGGTCCAGCGCCCCGATCTGGTCCGGCACGCCCGAGCCGTAGAACGACACGGCGGTGTCCGGGTTCGCGGCGACGGCGGCGGAGTACGCCAGGGTGCCGCCGAGGCAGAAGCCGAGCACGCCGACGCCGCCGGTGACCTCGGGCAGGCCGCGCAGGTACTCGACCGACGCGACGACGTCCTGCACGGCGAGCGGGAAGTCGAGGTTGCCGACGACCTCCATGGACTTCTGGATGCCGGCCTCGTCGTGCTCGCCCACCCAGCCCGGCTGGAAGCGGTGGAACAGCTCGGGCACGGCCACGACGTAGCCGAGAGCGGCGAGCTTCTCGGCGATGCCCCGCAGGTACCCGTCCAGACCGAAGATCTCCTGGATCAGCACGATGCCGGGGCCGGAACCGGACTCCGGCGTCCAGATCGGCAGCGGCATCTCGTCAACTCGATGGGTCATGGATCGAGTTTGCCCGAACACCTCCGATCACCGGCCCACGACCTCCACCGGCGTGCCGGTGAGGCGTTCTGCCTCGGTCCACAGACGGTCGGCGCCTCGTCCCTGGCCGCCGTGCAGATCGACTTCGAGGACGTCGTGCGCCGCACCGTCGAGGAGACGGCTTCCGGACTTCTCGCCCGCAGCCGGTGGTTCCTGCCCGATAATCGGCCGATGATCAGGTTGATCGCGACCGACCTCGACGGCACGCTGCTGCAACCGGGCGGGGTGCTGAGCGACCGCACCCGCGCCACGCTCCACGCCGTCGACGCGGACGTCGTGGTCGTCACGGCCCGGCCGCCGCGGTTCGTCCAGGACCTGGCGCTGACCGGCACGGCGATCTGCTCCAACGGCGCGATGATCTACGACCTGACGAACCGCGAGGTGACGCACGCGCAGACGGTGCCGCTCGACGTCGTGCGGAAGGTGTCGGAGGCGTTGGCCGAGGTGATCCCGAACGTCGGCATCGCGGTCGAGACCGGGTTCGAAGTGTTGTCGGAGCCCGGTTTTCAGGGCTTCGGGCCGAAGAATCCACACAGGACACTGGAGTTGCTCGACCACGTCTTCGAGGAGGCGCACCAGGTCGTGCAGATGCTCGCGTGGGCGCCGGACGCCGAGGTCGATCACATGATGGAGATCGCCAGGGAGGCCGTCGGGCAGCACGTGTCGGTCACGCACTCGGGCGGGCTCGGCCTGCTGGAGATCAGCCCGCCGGGCGTCTCGAAGGCCGCCACGCTCGAATCCCTCTGCAACACAAGGGGAATCGGCAAGCACGAGGTCATCGCGTTCGGCGACATGCCCAACGACCTGTCGGTGCTCGGCTGGGCCGGCACGGCGTACGCGATGGGCAACGCGCACCCGCTCGTGAAGCAGGCCTGCACGAACCACGCGCCGCCGAACACCGAGGACGGCGTCGCGCAGATCCTCGAACAGCTCTTCCGGATCTAACGGCGCGGCACCGAGGTGGGTCCCGCCACCCCGGCACCCAGCGCCATCACCCGCTGCCGCAACGCCCGGTCAGCGGTCACCACCGTCACGACTCGTCCGGCACCTTCGGCCCGCACGACCTCGACGATCGTGTCGTCGCCCTCGCCGGGAGCGGAGACCACCCGGACGTCGTCGACAGAAGAAACGTTGCGCGCCTTGCCTTCCACGACCAGGACGACCTCCTCGTCGCGGCCGCGCAGGGCGTCGCGGAGGCGTTCGGCCGCGCCCGCTCTGTCCCGCCACCACCCGTCAGGGACCGATCCCACGACGTTGGCTGCATCGACCACGAGCAACGGCTTCACACCCTCAGAGTGCCTCAGCCCCGGCGTGCCCGCAGTGCGTCCAGCGAGTCCGGGCCCTCGTCCACGGCAAGTGCCGCAACGGGAGCGGCGGAGACTCCGGCCCAGCGCAGCACGGCGGCGGTCGCGGCAGCGCGTTCCTTCTCGGGCAGCTTGGCGATGTTCGCGCCGTGGTTGCCACCGGGCACCGAGTACGACAGCGAGTCGCGCGTGCCCGGCCCGAGGCGGAACGGTTCCGCGCTCCACGGGTCGTTCTGGCCGTTCACGAACAGCAGCCGCGAGCCCTGGTAGCGCACCCACGAGTCCACGTCGCGCATCGCCGACCGGTCGAAACGCGGGAACCTGATGTCCGGCGACACCATCGAGCGCGGCACCGAGGAACCGGGGTGGCGCAGCAGGTCGCGCACCGCCGACTCGTCCGCCTCCGGCCAGCCGAGCTGCGTGCCCGCCTGGTAGTAGTACGCCGTGTAGGGCGCGACGCCGGCGTCGGTGTAGAAGTCCCAGCCGACGGTCTTGTCGATGAACGTCCAGAGGTCGTCCACCGAGGCACCCGCGCCGGGAACCAGCGTGCACTGCTCCTGGGTGCCGTACTGCCAGAACGTGAACGGCGTGTCCAGCACCAGAATCTCCAGCGCCTTGTGGGCGCTGCCGAACTGCTTGTACGTGTAGCCCTTGGCTTCCAGGCGGGAGACGATCTCGTCGCGGTGCTGCAGGATCTGCCGCTGCACGCCTTCAAGACGACGGTTGCACGTCGGGTCGTTGCCGACCTCGCGGATGAACTCGCCGTAGACGTCACGGTCGTTCACCACGTCGTTCGGCGCCACGTACGCGATGGTCGCGTCGACATCGCGCGGGAAGAACCGGCGGTGGTAGATCGACGTCATGCCGCCCTTGCTGGCACCTGTCGACAGCCACTTCGCGCCGTAGATCTTCTTGAACGCGGCGACGATCCGGTGGTGGTCGTTGGCAGCCTGCCAGATGTTCAGGTCGTCCCAGTCGGCCGGCGCGGGCCGTGAGGGCGTGAAGAACCGCTGCTCGACGCTGATCTGGTTGCCGTCGACGAGCCGGGCGGGCTCGGACGGGCTGACCGTGCCGGACAGGTTGTAGCCGCTGGTGTGCAGCACCATCGGCTTCGATTCGGCCTTGTGCAGCAACGAGAAGCGCTGCTCGAACCTCGTGCCGCGCGGCCTGCGGTGGTCCGCGGGCTGCTGGATGCCGAGGACGAACGTCCGCGCGGTGCCGGACGTCCCCTCGCTGATGATCCGCACGCCGGGGATGGCGGCGATGCGGTCCTTGATGTCAGGGGCGGCGGACGCGACCGCCGCGGTGGCCACGACCTGCGCGGATGCCAGGCCGAACGCCAGCAGGGAGCGTGCGAGTCTGTTCACCAGGCCAAGCTATTGAGCCCGCACGTCCCGCCGGACCGGCCGATCGTCGGGCTTATTCGTAGCTGGCGAAATAAGACGCGGCCATGTCCTTGTCACCGTGACCGCCGTCGACCGCGCGGCTCAGCCGTTCGGCGGACGCCTGCGCGACGTCGAGGCGCACGTTCGCCCGTTCCGCCGCCTCTGCGACGAGCCGCGCGTCCTTCAGCGCGTTCTCCACGGTGAACGCGGGCTCGAAGGAACGGGCGATGATCGCGCCGCCCTTCATCTGGAGGTACGGGGTGTCGATCGCGCCACCGGACATGGCCTCCAGGAACAGCTTCGGGTCGAGCCCGGACGCCTCGGCCAGCGACACGGCCTCGCCGACCGCCGCGGTCAGCGCGAGCACCCAGCTGTTCGCGACGAGCTTCAGCTTCGACGACGCACCGGCTTCGCCGACCCACATCGTGCGGGCACCGATCACGTCGAACACCGGCTGCACGCGCTCACGCAGTTCGTCGGCACCGGACGCGAGCACGACGAGCTTGCCTTCGGCGGCGGGCTTCGTGCTGCCGAGCACCGGCGCGTCCACGAACTCCAGCCCGAGCGAACGGGCCAGCGCGATGTGATCTTCGGTGGACGCGATGCCGACCGTGGACGCCTGGATCCACACGGCGTCGTGCGGCAGGGACTCGGCTGCGGCCTGGATGGCCGCGGTGACCGTGGGGCCGTCGTTGAGAACAGTCAGCACGATCTCCGCACCCTCGACGGCGGCAGCGGGGGTGTCGGCGATGATGGCGCCCTGCGCGGCGAGCGGTTCGGCCTTGGCTCGCGTGCGGTTCCAGACCCGGACCTCGTGTCCGGCCGCGGCGAGGTTGGCTGCGATGGGGGCACCCATGAGGCCGGTGCCGAGCACGGCGATCTTCATGTCCCCCAGCAAACAAGAAACCCCGCAGTGCTGCCAGGTCGGGGGTCCGACAGCACCGCGGGGTCAACAGTGACATCGGCGGACCGACGTGCGCTGTTACAACGCCATCATACTGTGGCGCGGATCACGTTTAACAGAATGAATGAAACCCCTGGAGCGCGGGAGGTGCTCCAGGGGTTCCCGTTGGGGAGGCACTCGCGACGGGGCGCCGCGCGAGTGCCGGGTCAGAGTCAGCGCAGGGTGGTGACCTGAGCCTGGGCGATGGCCATCAGCTCGTGACGCATGGACGGGGTGGTCGCCATGTCGATCGCGCGAGCCACGGCCTTCCGGTTGCGCGCCTCGGCACGGCGGGCGCGGAGCTTCGCTGCGAAGTTCATCTCGGTCTGCACTTCCCTCTGTGAGGTCTGTTTGGTTGGTAACCCAAGTATGCACCTACGCGCGCATGAAAGCACGCGATTATCCGGTGAGTTGGGGCACATGCCGATGAATCATCGGCCGACAACGTGAACAGCCGGACAACGCCAGGGTGCCCCGGGTCACTCCTCACGGCCGAGCAAGAACCTCCCGAAGTGCGGCACAGTGAAGGCGATCTGACCCCGTTCCGCGCTGTAGACCAGGCCTTTCTTGATGAGCGAGTCCCGCGCGGGCGACAGCGACGAGGGCTTGCGCTTGAGGTGGTCAGCCACCTGGGCGGTGTTGACGCCCGCGTCCTTTCCGTCGGTCAACTCGGCCATCGACCGGAGATACTCGCGTTCAGCGGGCGTCGCACGCTCGTATCGGGAGCCGAAGAAGCCCACAGCCAGCTCCGCGTCGGCCTCCGGAGCGGCCACGGACACGTCCATCGCGGTGATCGGATCGGCCGGGGCGGCGTCCCAGGCGGCCTTGCCGTAGGCCTGGATGAAGTACGGGTAACCGCCGGACGCGTCGAACAACGCGTCGAGCGCCTCGTCCGTGATGCCCGCGTCCTCCCGCTCGACCGGGGCGAGCACGGCGCGGTCGGCGTCCTCCCGACTCAGGCGATCGATGCGGACGTAGCGGAAGAGACGTTCCGAGTACGACTTGCTGGCTGAGAGGACCGCCGGCAGGTGCGGCAGGCCCGCGCCGACGACCACCAGCGGCGCGCCGATCTGCGACAGCTCGTGGCACGCCGCGCACAACGCGCTGATGTCGTCCGGCTTGAGGTCCTGCATCTCGTCGATGAGCAGCGCGACGCCCGTACCGACGTCCTGCGCGAGCTCGGCGACGTCGGTGAACAGCTCGACCAGGTCGATCTCGATGTCGCCGGAGTCCGCGCGACCGGACGCCGCCGGGACGTCGATGCCGGGCTGCCAGCGGTCGCGCAGCTTGGCGCCGTCCGGTGCGGCTCTGAGCGCGAACGCCTTGAGGATCCCGAGGATCGCCTCGACCCGGTCCGGTGCGCGGTGCCGGACCGCGAGATCCCGGATCGCCCGGTGCAGCGCGGCCGACAGCGGCCTGCGGAGATCCGCGTCCGGCCTGGCCTCGACCTTGCCCGCGCCCCAGCCGCGTTTGACGGCCATCGACCGCAGCTCGCCGAGCAGCACCGTCTTGCCGACGCCCCGCAGCCCCGTCAGCACGAGGCTGCGTTCGGGACGGCCGCGGGCCACGCGTTCGAGCACCACCTCGAACGCGCCGACCTCTTTGTCCCGGCCGGCGAGCTCAGGAGGCCGCTGGCCTGCACCGGGGGCGAACGGATTGCGCACCGGGTCCATGGCTCGCACCGTATCCGCGTTTCTAGCGACGGCTCTAGAGACGCGCAGACGAACCTCGAAGTGGGGCCGGATGCCGCTGTATACCTTTATCTAGTGATTGAGCAATAGAGGTTAATAGTTGCGGATGAACCCCGGTGCCGGTTGGCTGCGTCATGTGGCTGAAGTCGTGACCAAGGGGACCGGCGAGGTCGAGCGCACCGCCGACCGCGCCCAGGTGGACGTGACGTTCGAGGCGCTCGGCGCCGAGCGCTCCGAGGCGGTGAGCACGCTCAACCAGCGCATTTCCGCCATCGAGCCGCTGCTCGCGGAGTTCGAGGTGCGGTCGCGGCAGCTGTCCGCGCACGACAACTGGGACAACAACCAGCGCGTCGGCAGCCGCGCCTCGCAGCAGTACGTGATCTGGGTGAAGGACCTGGACCGCCTCGACGGGCTGCTGGCCGAGCTCGTGCAGGCGGAGCCGTCCTGGATCAACGGCCCGTCGTGGACGCTCGTCGACGACACAGAGGCCATCCGTGAGGCGCAGCGAGAAGCAGTGGCGGACGCGCTGCGTCGTGCCGAGGGCTACGCGTCGGCGCTGGGGCGGCGGCTCGGGCCGTTGCTGCGGATCGGCGACACCGAGGGCGGCGCGCACTACCAGCCGCGGATGATGAGCGGCGCCGCGTCGTTCGAGATGGCGGGGCCCGCCGGGATGGTCGACCAGCTGAACCTGAAGGCGCAGCAGATCACCGTGTCGGCCTCCTGCACCGCCGCGTGGTCGCTGCTGGACTGACGATGCCGACAGGACTGCTCCTGGCCGGCCGCCGGTGGCGGGTGATCGACAGCACGATGGCTAGTGCCCGTTGAGTGATTCCATCGTGTGCCGCACCGCGACGGCATCGCGGTCGTCCGGACGGGCCTTGAGCCAGTTCCTGAGCCACTCGACGCGGCGGCTGGCCGCCGCTGCCAGCGTCAACATGATGTAGGCGCGGCGCTCCCACTCGCGCGCCGACCGCATCGCGTCGGCGGCCGGTCGCCACTCGTCGCGGAGGGTGCCGG
Organism: Lentzea waywayandensis; assembly: GCF_900115955.1. Taxonomy (GTDB): domain Bacteria; phylum Actinomycetota; class Actinomycetes; order Mycobacteriales; family Pseudonocardiaceae; genus Lentzea; species Lentzea waywayandensis. The sequence goes on along the minus strand of NZ_FOYL01000004.1, from coordinate 673,290 downwards.
CGAGTGCGCGCGCCAGCACCGGATCTTTTTCGGGATCGACCTGCAGGTCCCGCATTCCCCCACCCCCAGTGTCGCAGCGACGCGACACTCCGAGTGTGCATGAGGGACTGTCGAGTTCGGCAAGCCTAAGTGCGTCACCGTTCCAGAATCGCCGTGATCCCTTGACCTCCGGCGGCGCAAATGGACACGAACCCGCGTCCACTTCCCCTCTGGTGCAACAACTTCGCCAAGGTCGCGACAATTCGGGCGCCGGTGGCGGCAAACGGATGGCCTGCCGCGAGCGACGAGCCGTTGACGTTCAGCCTGGACCTGTCGATCTCGCCGAGTTCCTTCTCCCAGGCCTTCAGCGTGGCGAGCACCTGCGACGCGAACGCCTCGTGCACCTCGTAGAAGTCGAAGTCCTGAAGCGTGAGGCCTGCCTTGTCGAGCATGCGCGGTGCGGCGTGCACGGGAGCCATGAGCAGGCCCTCGTCGCCGTGCACGTAGTCGACGGCGGCTGTTTCGGCGAACGTCAGGTAGGCGAGGACCGGAAGCTTGCGTTCGGCGGCCCATTCCTCGGTGGCGAGCAGGACCGCGGAGGCGCCGTCGGAGAGCGGGGTCGAGTTGCCGGCGGTCATCGTGTCGCCGAAGACCGGCTTGAGCTTGGCGAGCTTCTCGGCGCTGCTGTCCGGGCGGAGGTTCTGGTCGCGGGTCAGGCCCAGGTACGGGGTGACGAGGTCGTCGAAGAAGCCCTCGTCGTAGGCGCGGGCAAGGTTCTGGTGGCTGCGCGCGGTGAGCTCGTCCTGGTCCTCGCGCGTGATGCCGTACTCGGCGGCGGTGATGGCCGCGTGCTCGCCCATGGACATGCCGGTGCGCGGTTCGCCGTTGCGGGGCAGGTGCGGGACGACGTGGCTGGGACGCAGCCTCGCCAGCAGGCTGACCTTGCGGGTGCGGTTGAACTCCAGCAGGAGCTTGCGGAAGTTCTCGTTCACGCCGATCGGCGCGTCGCTGGTGGTGTCGACGCCGCCCGCGATCCCCGCCTCGATCTGGCCGAGCGCGATCTTGTTGGCGACCGCGATGATCGCCTGAAGTCCGGTGCCGCACGCCTGCTGGAGGTCGTACGCGGGTGTTTCGGGGCTGAGCTTGCTGCCCAGGACCGACTCGCGGACGAGGTTGAAGTCGCGTGAGTGCTTCAGCACGGCGCCCGCGACCACCTCGCCGAGGCGTTCGCCCTGCAGGCCGAAGCGGCTGACCAGGCCGTCCAGCACCGTCGTGAACATGTCCTGGTTCGACGCGGTGGCGTACGGGCCGTTCGAGCGGGCGAACGGGATGCGGTTGCCACCGATGATCGCTACTCGCATGCCGCCATGCTACCTACTAGCGGGTAGACTTACTAGCGAGTAGGTTGTGTGACGTGGACAGGTACCAGAAGTTCGCGACGTCGGGGCTGGGTCGCCAGCTCGTGCGCAGGCTCGGCCTGCCGAACCCGCATCCACTCCGCCGTGACGCCGCCCTGGCCACACCGGCGCTGGTGGGTGGCACCACTCGGCTGCCCTTTCTGAAGCAGCTGGAAACAGGTGCGGCTCCCTATGGCGCGTTGGTGTTCGACGCGTCCGAGATCTCGGCCGTCGCGGACCTGCGGCAGCTGCACGACTTCTTCCACCCGGCGATCACGCAGCTCGGGCCGTGCGGACGGGTGATCGTGATCGGGCGCTCGCCGGACTCCGTGGCGCAACGGGCGCTCGAAGGCTTTGTGCGGTCGGTCGGCAAGGAGCTGCGCCGCGGTGGCACGGCCAACCTCGTCTACGTGGCGGACGGCGCCGAGGACGGGGTCGAGTCGACACTGCGGTTCCTGCTGTCCGGGCGTTCCGCGTACGTCTCCGGGCAGGTCGTCCACGTGTCCGCGAACTCGCCGACAGGCACGCTGGACGGCAAGGTCGCGCTGGTCACGGGCGCTTCGCGAGGCATCGGCGAGGCGATCGCCACGACTCTGGGACGCGATGGCGCGCACGTGGTCTGCCTCGACGTGCCCGCTGCCGGGGACGAGCTGTCGAAGGTCGCGAACGCCGTCGGCGGGTCGGCGTTGCAGCTCGACATCACCGGCGATCCCGCACGGCTCACCTCGTACCTGATGGAACGGCACGGTGGCGTCGACGTCGTCGTGCACAACGCGGGCATCACCCGCGACAAGACGTTGGCGCGCATGGACTCCTCGCTGTGGGACTCGGTGCTGGAGGTCAACCTCGCCTGCCAGGAACGGATCAACGACGCGCTGCTCGAAGGCGACGTGCTGCGCGACGGCGGGCGGATCGTCGGGGTGTCGTCGATCGCCGGAATCGCGGGCAACGTCGGCCAGACCAACTACGCCACGTCGAAGGCGGGCGTGATCGGGATGGTCCAGACGCTGGCACCCGTTCTGGCTGCTCGCGGCGCCACGATCAACGCGGTGGCGCCCGGTTTCATCGAGACGAAGATGACCGCGGCCGTTCCGTTCGCGACGCGCGAGGTCGGGCGGCGGATGAACAGCCTGTCGCAGGGCGGGTTGCCGGCCGACGTCGCGGAGACCGTGGCGTGGTTCGCGTCGCCGGGTTCCGGTGGCGTGAACGGGAACGTCGTGCGGGTGTGCGGCCAGATGCTGCTGGGGGCCTGATGTTGCTGCGTGCCGCTCTGACGTCGTTCCGGCGCGGGGAAACGCTTGCCGCGCAACCGGTTTCGGCTTCTTTGGACGTGTCGCTCAAGCATCTGACGGCCTACAACGAGGTGTGCGGGTTCGGGTTGCGCGACGCGTTGCCGCTGACGTACCCGCACGTGCTGGGCTTTCCGTCGCAGATGAAGCTGATGTCCGGCGCCGGGTTCCCGTTTCCGTTGCCGGGCCTCGTGCACATCGCGAACCGGATCACGCAGTCCCGGCCACTGATGTCGTGCGAGCCGTTGGAGATCACGGTGTCCGCGCGCGATCTGCGGCCGCACCCGCAGGGCACCCAGGTCGACGTCGTGACGTCGGTTTCCGGTGTCTGGGAAGGGGTTTCGACCTACCTGCGGCGGACCGGCGGCTCGTCCGGCTCCGGTGAGGAGCTGGAGCGTCCGGTCGGATCGGCGGTGTGGCGGGTGCCCGCGGACATCGGACGGCGTTACGGGGCGGCGTCCGGCGACCGCAACCCGATCCACCTCTATCCGTTGAGCGCCAGGCTGTTCGGCTTCAAGCAGGCGATCGCGCACGGCATGTGGACGAAGGCGCGTTGCCTGGCCGCGCTGGAGGGGCGGCTTCCTGAGGCCGTGACGGTGGACGTCCGGTTCAAGAAGCCGCTGTTCATCCCCGGTCGTGTCGAGTTCTCGGCGGCCGAGGGCGCGGACGGCTGGGAGTTCGCCGTGTGGGGCAAGGGACCCCACCTGGTCGGTTCAGCGGCGTGACGGTGGATGCCAGACGTTGCCGTCGACGAGGTCGCCGAAGCCCATCCAGACGAGGTTCATGAGGCGGGCCGCGACGACGCCGGCGGGTTCCTCCGGGTGGTCGAGCCACCAGTCCGCGAGCGACTCGCCGGCCCCGACCAGCGCGGCGGCCAGCGACTCGGCCTCCAGCTTGGTCGCCGGCGCCTTCGTCGACTGGGTGAGCAGCGCCGCGACCAGTGAGACCGCGCGGCCGCGCATGTCCGTGAGCTCGACGGCGAACGGTCCGCCCTGGGTGGACGCCTGCCGGTGCAGCACCTGCCAGCTCGCCCGGTTCTCGCCGACGAACCCGAAGAACGCCCGCAGGCCGCTCCACAGCTGCACGTCGGGTTCCTGGTCGGGCTCGACGCCCGTCGCGATGGCCTCCATCATGCGGGTGGCCTCACGCCGGATGCAGGTCGCGAACAGCTCCTCCTTCGAGCCGAGGTAGGCGTAGAGCATCGGCTTGGAGATGCCCGCGACCTCGGAGATCTCGTCCATCGACGCCGAGTGGAAGCCGAGCCGCGAGAACACGTCGACCGCGGCATCCATGATCTGCCGCTCACGCACGGCGCGTGGCAAGCGCTTGGCTCGACCTTCTGTGCGCATCATTACCCCTCGGTTCGGAGCAGCAAGATTATCCGATCGGCTTGCCGCTCTATCTACTGGTGAGTAGTCTTACTCGCGAGTAGGTACCAGGAGGTGTGTCAATGACGCTCGACCTCACCACCGAGGCGATCGCGAAGCTCAGCCCGGCCGAGCTGATCAGCACGTTGCAGCAGATCACGCCGGACGACCCGGCGCTGGCCGATGTGAACATCGACGTCATCGCCCGCGGCATCGACCCGAAGAAGCTGGGCAGGGACGACTTCGCCGCACTGCTGAACGCCCTGGGCGCGCTCGCCGACGGCGGCGCGGACCTCGACCTGTCGAAGATGGACCCGTCCAACTTCGCCCGCATCATCTCGCGCGCCTCGAAGGACCAGATCGAGGCCGTCGTCGCCGACCCCGCTCTGCGGGTGCGCGTGCTGGACGAGGTGTTCCGCCGCATGGAGGTCCACTTCCGTTCGGACCGGGCGGGCGCCACTCGTGCCGTCGTGCACTTCCACGTGCTCGAAGACGTCTACGAGGCCATCATCGAAGATGCTCAGTGCACCATCAACAAGGGCGTGACGCGCGAGGCCCGTGCCATCGTGACGCTGACGCCCGCCGACTTCCTGAAGCTCGCGACCGGCAACGCGTCCGCGCCCGTGCTGTTCATGACGGGCAAGCTGAAGGTGAAGGGCGACCTGGGTTTCGCGGCCGGGTTCATGAGCCTGTTCAACATCCCGAAGGCTTAGGAGACTTCTTGTGGGTGGCTTCTCGCTCGAGCTGAACGAAGACCAGACGGACCTGCGCGACTGGGTGCACGGCTTCGCCCGGGACGTGATCAGGCCGGCGGCCTCCGAGTGGGACGAGCGCGAGGAGACGCCGTGGCCGGTGATCCAGGAGGCGGCGAAGATCGGCCTCTACGGCTTCGAGTCCCTCGCGACCTGGTTCGCCGACCCGATCGGCCTGTCACTGCCGATCGCGACCGAGGAACTCTTCTGGGGCGACGCCGGCATCGCCCTGGCCCTGATGGGCACCGGCCTCGCCGTAGCGGGCATCTTCGCCTCCGGTGAGCCCGAACAGCTGGCCGAGTGGGTGCCGGAGTGCTTCGGCGACGAGAGCGAGCCGAAGCTGGCCGCCTTCTGCGCCTCCGAACCCCAGGCAGGCTCCGACGTCGCCGGCTACCGCACTCGCGCGCGCTACGACGAGGCGACCGACGAGTGGGTGATCAACGGCCAGAAGGCCTGGGCCACCAACGGCGGCATCGCGAACGTGCACGTCGTGACGGCTGTGCTCGACCCTTCGCTGGGCTCACGCGGCCAGGCCGGCTTCATCATCCCGCCCGGCACGCCCGGGTTGTCGTCGCCCGGCAAGATCAAGAAGCACGGCATGCGCGCCTCCCACACGGCCGACGTGTTCCTCGACGACGTGCGAGTGCCCGGCCGTTGCGTGCTCGGCGGCCGCGAACGCGTCGAGGCGCGTCTCGCCCGTGCGCGCGAGGGCCAGAAGGCCGGCGGTCAGGCCGCCATGGCGACGTTCGAGACCACGCGTCCGACCGTGGGCGCCATGGCCGTTGGTGTCGCACGGGCCGCCTACGAGTACTCGCTGGACTACGCGAAGGACCGCGAGGCGTTCGGGCGGAAGATCATCGAGAACCAGTCGATCGCGTTCGACCTCGCGAACATGCGGATGGAGATCGACGCGGCGCGGCTGCTGGTGTGGCGTGCGGCGTGGATGGGGCGCAACAACGTGCCGTTCACCGCCGGTGAGGGGTCGATGTCGAAGCTCAAGGCGTCCGAGGTGTCGGTGTGGGCTACCGAGCGGGCGATCCACATCCTGGGTGGGGCCGGGTACACGCGGGAGCACCCGGTGGAGCGGATGCACCGGGACTCGAAGATCTTCACCATCTTCGAGGGGACCTCGGAGATTCAGCGACTGGTCGTGTCGCGCGCGATCTCGGGCATGCAGATCAGGTAACGGGTGGCGGGCGACCTTCGGGCCGCCCGCTCTCGTTGGCGCTCGGTCTTTCCTGGCCATAGGCACCGAAGCTCTGCTGCAGCACGTTGAGGACGTCGCGGTCGTTCTCTTCGCGGATCGCCTCGATTCGTTGCACGAGCAGCAGAAGCCTTCTGTCGGTGTTGGTGTAGTTGCCCACCTGAGTTCGGAACATCCTCAACTCGCGCCCCAGCAAGGACACCCGGCGGATGTCCAGCACCGCTCGGTCGTGCATGCGAGTGAGCTGGATCGTGCCCTCGGACAGAAACGCGAGTGACGCGACGGCTGCGGTGATCCAACTCGGCGCGGACAACAGTGCGAGAGCCGGAGTGATCGCGGACGTGGTGAGCACCAGGAACCTCAGCGTCCGGTAAGCGAGAAGGCGGCGCTTGGAGGCTCGTTCCAGGCCGCTGACCTCGGCCTGCAAGTCGGCGACGTACTCGGCCGAGCGGTCATCACCTTCATCGGCCTTCGGCGAGTACGTCGACCCGATCGACACGGATTCCATCGAGCCGCTGTTCACGAAAACGTTCGAGCCTCCGAAAACCACGCCCATACTTCCGGCGGCATCGGCCTCATGTCGACGCCTCGCAGACCGCTCGCCCAGTTTGGGCCGCGAGTCGTCAGGCTCAGGGGTGTCCACTGTCGTCACCATCGCGTCTCACCTCTCTGACTCATCGCGTGCGGGGTCCGAATTGTTGCCGCGAACGCTGCGTGAGCGCCCTGTAACACCACGTTCCGCTGCGCCGATCAGCCCAGTAGGTCGGCGTTAGGGGGATCGTGGTGCTCCCGAATGTGTTCCTGATGGCCGCCGCGGTCCTCGCCGGGGCCGCGAGCAGTGCCTACGTCGTGACGGTCGTGGACCGTCCACAACCGGTAGTCGTCAGTCACGTGGTGCGCGTACTGGACGCGGAAACGGTCGAGGTGCGCGAAGGCGATCGCACAACGGCCGTGAAACTCGTGAACGTCGCCGCCCCCGCAGCGGACGAGTGCCTGCACGCAGAGGCGCGGAACCTGCTCACCCAACTGCTGCCGGAGGGCACGCAGGTGACCGTGACGCGAGAAGGCCAGTTCGCCGCTCTGTCCACACAGGACGGGATGCTGGTCAACGCCGCGTTGATCGGTGAGGGGCTCGCGGTGCCGACGGTGAACGGCATCCGCTTCCTCGACAAGGCCAAGGAAGCGAACAACTCGGCTGTGGAGAAGCAGAAGGGGCTGCATTCGCCGGACGTGCCGTGCACGTTGCCCGGGCAGGTCAGGGCGATCACGGAGGCCGCGGCCGTGGTCGAGGCGCAGCCGCTCAAGGGCAGCAGGACTGAGCTGACGGTGGCCGCGGACACGGCGAAGACCGCTATCGGGCTGGTGGACCAGTTGGCCAAGCCCGGTGGGCTGACGTGGGACGCGGTGGCGCCGGTGGACCAGACGGTGTTGCTGGCGAAGGTCACCAAGGTGGTGCCCACGTTGTACCGCAAGGAGGCCGAGTTGCGGAACGTCGTCAAGGGGCTGAAGTGATGGCCCGCCGTTCCCCTGAGCCGGCGGGCCACTTGCGACAGCATCTCGGTTTGCGGTTATGGCCCGGTAAAGGTCCTGGTTGGACTTATCCTCCCGAGTCATGAAGCTCTTGCCGCTGCAGTGGGCCGCCGTTGTAGTCATCGCGATCGACGCGATCGTCCTCGTGTCGGGGGCGTTGACCGGCGCGGCGTTGTTGCCGGCGGGGGCGAACCTGGTGCTGGTGCTGACGGGTGTGGCGCTGCTGGTGGTGTTGATCGTGCAGACCGGTGGCGGGCTTCGGCTCGACGGGCTCGCGACGCTGTTCCGGTTGTTGCGCGAGACCTTGCCGAAGTGGGCGATCGCGCTGGCCGCCGTCGCGTTCTACGGCGGGTGGCTCGTCGCGTTCGTGAGCCTCTCCTCCGACAGTGTCGCCGGGAACCTCAAGTACGAGAACGGGAAGTACACGACGTCGGAGCGCAAGGTCGTCCGTGAGCTCACCAGGGAGCAGTACGAGGCGGCTTTGACGGCGAACCAGCGTGCGTGGGCCGGGTTCAGCCTCGCGTTCGCCGGTGGCACGCTCGGGTTCGCCGGGATCGCCCGTCGTATCAAGGAGAACAGCTAGAGCGGGAGCGTCAGGATCGCGCCCACGCGCTTGAGTTCGCGGCGGTGCACGGCCAGCAGCACCACGTCGGACGGGCGGCGGAAGCGCAGCACCACGAAGTTCGGGTGTGGCGGGTCCTGGTCGACGATCTGCTCCACGCGGCCCTCGGCGTCGCTGAAGATGATGCGCTCGGCCCAGATGATCTTGGTGGGGCCGAAGAACAGCTCGCCCTCGTGCCACTCGCCGTCCAGGAAGACGTCACCGTCGCCGCGCTGGTGGACCTCGTCGCTCGGACCGAAGGCCTCGCCGAGCACGCTCCCCAGGATCTCGAACAGAACAGACATCACGATCCCCCTTCGTTGCCACGGAAACGAGCTGGGCGCCCAGCTGGTTCCCGCGGGATTCAAGAGGTCTAGCCGAACGGCTGGCCGGCTTCGCGCAGCCAGGCACGCTCACGCGAGTGGTCCGGCATGGCGGGCCAGCCGTTGATCCTCGCGATCAGGACCCAGTACCGCTCGGCACGCGGGTCCGCGAAGTCGGAGAGCTCGCGCAGCCGCTCGACGAGACTTCCGTCGTTCGGCAGGTTCAGCGCCTCCGCCCAGTTGGCGTTCACGCGATCGACGACCGCGCGCGCCTCGGCGGACTCCGGCGCGATGCCCGCGTCGAGAGCCTCGCGGGCCTGGGCGATCGCGAAGGTGAACGCCTCCATCTGACCTTCGGCCGGCGGGCCCATGTCCGCCCCTGCCCGGCGCTGTTCCTCGTGCTGCTGGGACATCCGCTTGACCGACGCGCGGAAGTCCGGGTCCTGCACCAGCTTCGCGAGCTCGACCCAGGCCTCCAACTGCTCGGTCGACGGGTCGTCCGGCAGCTCGATCCGCACGGAACGCATGTGCTGCTCGAACTGCGGGTCCAGCTCGTAGGGCCCGAACACCTCCTCGAAGAAGTCGTCGAGGATCCGCTGGCGCTCCTCGTCCGACATGCGTGCCAACTCGTTCATCAGTTCCATCTCCCCTCCCTTGGCGACGGCGCGCAAGACGGCACGGCGCAGCCGCAACGTCCTCATCTGCGCGTCGATCGCATCCGCGTGTGCACGCGCCACGTCGGTCACCGACACCTCACGCGCCAGCACGCGGCCGGCGGTCGGCAGGTCCACGCCCAGATCCCTGAGCGTGCGGACGAGCTTCAACCTCGCCAGCGCGTCCGTGTCGTAGGTGCGGTAGCCGCCGGTGGTTCTGTCCGTGGGCGGGATGAGGCCCGAGTCGGAGTAGAACCTGATGGTGCGGACGGTGAGTCCGGTCATCCTGGCCAGCTCACCGATCTGGTAGCGCGTCACGGGAGCAACTGTGCAGTCTCCAGTAGGTGGAGAGTCAACTCGAATCACCCATCGGATGATCCGATTGATTTCAGGTGGCTCGGAGAGGCCGCACGAGTTGCCCCGAATGAACTAGTGACGACGAGCCTCGACCTGTGGAAGTTTGGGAGGCGTTGGGATTGCCTGGGGGGCATACACCGATTCGCGACCTTCACAGAAGGTCTGTTTCGGCGCGCCTCCCAACATTTTTCTGGGGGAATTGATGGCTAGTTTTTCGCGTGCGTTGAAAATCACCATCGGCGGCGTCGGGCTGGTCGCCGCGATGCTCGGTGCGGTGGCCGCGCCGGCGAACGCCGAGGTGTCGGGACCGGAGACCACCGTCAACGGTGTCGTGTCGTCGACCGAGATCACGGTGGACGTCATGCCTGACGTGAGCCGGAACGCGGCACCGATGCTCTGCCTCCGCGGCCACGTCCAGGACGTCGGCTGGCAGGGCTGGACCTGCGACGCCGGCAACGGGGCCGCCGCAGGTACGGCAGGTCAGGGCCGCCGGCTCGAGGCAATCCAGTTCGTCACCTACGACTCGGGCGGCGTGACCTGCGCGCTGGCACACGTCCAGGACGTCGGCTGGCAGGGCCGGGACTGCCGGAACGACGGCCAGGTCGGACAGATCGGCACGACGGGTCAGGGCCGGCGCATCGAGGCGATCGGGTTGGGCAACACCGGCAGGACCACGTGCGCACGGGCACACGTGCAGAACCAAGGCTGGCAGGATCCGGTCTGCGAGCCAGCCAATGTCTACGCCTACGTCGGCACCACCGGCCAGGGCCTGCAAATGGAAGCCTTGATCGCCAGCATCCTGTAGAAATCAAAAAGGTCGTGGGTGCTTTCCGTCCTCAGAATGACGGAAAGCACCCACGACCGGATTTCAGTAAGTGATCGCGATGCCCGGCTCGGCCAGCAGCGCGCCGACGTCGGCCAGGAACTGCGAGCCCTGCTGACCGTCGACCACGCGGTGGTCGAAGGAGAGCGCGAGCTGGCAGATCTTGCGGATCTTGATCTCGCCGTCGACCACCCACGGCATGTCGCGGATCGCGCCGAGGGCGAGGATCGCGGACTCTCCGGGGTTGAGGATCGGCGTGCCGGTGTCGACGCCGAAGACGCCGACGTTGGTGATCGTGATCGTGCCGTTCATCATGTCGGCCGGCGACGTCTTGCCGTCACGGGCGACCGTGGCGAGCTCGTCGAGCGCCACCGCGAGTTCCTTGAGGGACATGCGGTCGGCGTCGCGGACCTTCGGCACCACCAGGCCGCGCGGCGTGGCGGCCGCGATGCCCAGGTGGACGTAGTCCTTGTAGACGATCTCGTTCGCCGCCGCGTCCCACGTCGCGTTGACGTCCGGCGTGCGACGGGCCGCGAGGATGATCGCCTTGGCGCAGAACGCGAGCGGCGTCAGCTTCACGCCGCGGAACTCCGGCGCGTTCTTCAGGCGCGCGCGCAGTTCCATCATCGGCGTCACGTCGACCGTCAGGAACTCGGTGACGTGCGGCGCGGTGAACGCGCTGTCCACCATCGCCTGCGCGGTCGCCTTGCGGACGCCCTTGATCGGCACCCTGCGCTCGCGCGAGCCGTTGTCCACAAAGGACGCTGCCGGAGCGGCGACCGGGGCTGCCACCGCGGTTTCGACGTCCTCCCGCGTGATCACGCCGTTCGGGCCGGAGCCCGTGAGCGCGTGCAGGTCGACGCCGAGGTCCTTGGCCAGCTTGCGCACCGGCGGCTTGGCCAGCGGCACGTACCCACCCGGCGTCTGCGCCGGAGCAGCGACCACGACCGGAGCCGGGGGCGCCACGACCGGAGCCGGAGCGGGAGCAGGCGGGGCCACGACTGCCGCGGCCGGAGCTGCGGCGGGCGCATCCTTGCGGGCACGGCGCTTCGCGGTACCGGACTTCGGGCCGTAGCCGACGAGCGTCGCGATGCGCCCGCCCGGCATCTCCTCGCCGATCTTGCCGGACGAGGTGCCGTTCGCCTCCGCCGCAACGGGTGCGGGGGCAGGTGCGGCCGCGCCACCGGGGTCGGTGTCGATCGTGATGATCGGGACGCCGACCTCGACGGTCTGACCGGGCTCCGCGAGGAGCTCGGTCACGACGCCCGCCCACGGGCAGGGCAGCTCGACGGCCGCCTTGGCCGTCTCGATCTCGACGATGATCTGGTTGACCGTGACGGTGTCACCCGGCTTCACGTGCCAGGTGAGGATGTCGGCCTCGGTCAGCCCCTCTGCCGTGTCGGGCAAGGGGAACTGCTTGAACTGCGGCATTTCCGGTTGTCCCCTTACCAGGCGAGAGAGCGGTCGACGGCGTGCAGCACCCGGTCGAGGTCGGGGAGGAACTCCTCCTCGAGCTTCGAGGGCGGGTACGGGGTGTCGAAACCGGTCACCCGCAGCACCGGTGCCTGCAAGGAGTAGAAGCACTCCTGCTGGACCTTGGCTGCAATCTCGCTGCTGATCGAGGACTCGGACGGTGCCTCGGACACGACGATCAGACGGCCGGTGCGGCGCACCGAGTCGTAGACCGGCGCGAGGTCCAGCGGCGACAGCGTGCGCAGGTCGATGACCTCCAGCGAGGTGCCGTCCTCGGCGGCCGCGTTGGCCGCGTCCAACGACGTCCTGACCATCGGGCCGTACGCGACCAGCGTCGCGTCCGTGCCCTGGCGCAGCACCCGCGACTCGAACAGCTTGCCGGGCTGGGCCGTGGTGTCGACCTCGCCCTTCTCGTAGTAACGACGCTTGGGCTCGAAGAACAGCACCGGGTCGTCGCTGTCGATCGCCTGCTGGATCATCCAGTACGCGTCGGCCGGGTTCGAGCACGAGACGACCTTGAGGCCGGCGGTGTGCGCGAAGTACGACTCCGGCGACTCCGAGTGGTGCTCGACCGCACCGATGCCGCCGCCGAACGGCACGCGGATCACGATGGGCAGCTTGATCTTGCCCTGGGTGCGGTAGTGCAGCTTCGCGACCTGCGACACGATCTGGTCGAAGCCCGGGAAGATGAAGCCGTCGAACTGGATCTCGCACACCGGGCGGTAGCCGCGGATCGCGAGACCCACGGCGGTGCCGATGATGCCGGACTCCGCGAGCGGCGTGTCGAGCACGCGCTGCTCACCGAAGTCCTTCTGCAGGCCGTCGGTAATTCGGAAGACGCCGCCGAGCTTGCCGATGTCCTCGCCCATCATGATGACCTTGGGGTCGGCCTCCATGGCCGCCCGCAAGCCCATGTTCAGAGCCTTGGAGATGGTGAGCGTCTGCACCGGGGAAGCCGGGGCAGCGGCCGTGGAACGGTCCATGGTCGGAGCAGCCATCAGTGCTCACCTCCAGCAAAACCCGAGACGTAGTCGAGGAATTCGTCGCGCTGCGCGTCGAGGGCGGGGCTGCCCTCCGCGTACACGTTGCTGAAGATCCGTTCAGCGGGCGGATCGGGCATGTTCGTGCAGAACTCCCGCAGTTCCTCGCCCAGCTTGTCGGCGTCGGCCTCGACGCCCTCGAAGAACTCGTGGTCGGCCCACTGCTGGCGGACCAGGTAGACCTTCACGCGCTCGATCGGGTCCTTGAGCTTCCACATCTCCAGCTCGTCCGACAGCCGGTAGCGCGTCGGGTCGTCGGAGGTGGTGTGCGCGTCCATCCGGTAGGTGAACGCCTCGATCAGGATCGGGCCGTTGCCGTGGCGGCACTCGTCCAGCGCCCACTTCGTCACGGCGAGCGTCGCGAGGACGTCGTTGCCGTCGACGCGGATGCCGGGGAAGCCGTAGCCGCGGGCGCGCTGGTACAGCGGCAGGCGCGACTGGCGCTCGGTGGGCTCGGAGATGGCCCACTGGTTGTTCTGGCAGAAGAAGACGAGCGGCGCGTCGTAGACCGCGGCCCACACGAAGCCCTCGTGCACGTCACCCTGGCTGGTCGCGCCGTCGCCGAAGAAGCACATGGTGGCTTCTCCCTCGTCGTCGCCGACCTTGCCGTCGAACTTCTGGCCCATCGCGTACCCGGCCGCGTTGAGGACCTGGTTGCCGATGACGATCGTGTACGGGTGGAAGCGCTTCTCGACGGGGTCCCAGGTGCCCTGGTCCGTGCCGCGGAAGATGCCGAGCAGCTCCGTCGGGTTGATCCCGCGCGTCCACGCGATGCCGTGCTCGCGGTAGCTCGGGAACGCCATGTCCGTCTGACGCATCGCGCGGCCGGCGCCGATCTGCGCGGCCTCCTGGCCGAGCAGCGGCACCCAGATGCCGAGCTGGCCCTTGCGCTGCAGGGCGTTCGCCTCGCGGTCGACCCGGCGGATCAGAACCATGTCGCGGTACAGACCGCGCAGTTCCTCCGGCGTGATGTCGATGTCGAAGTCGGGGTGCTGGACCCGCTCACCCTCCGGGGTGAGGAGCTGCACCAGGTCGGCACCGCCCTCGTCTGTCGCTCGCAAGCCTGCGATCACCTGTTCCGCTGTCGGTTTTGCGGCAGTGGCGGCCGGCGCTGCATCCGGCTCAGGGTGCGTCCATTGCTCAGGGGACGACATGCGCCTTCTCCTCTGTCTACTCCGACCGCCTGATCGCTCGTGACGACCTCGTGCGGCGACGTCGGCGGTCGCCGCCAACCCTGTGGGGCCGGAGGCAGCCGTCGACGGTGACGGTGGCTTACGACCACATCCTGACACGGCCTCACCCGAGTTGGTGAGACCCGTCCCACTTCGTAACACACGAGTCAACGTTCTGATCAGCGACAACAGTCGGAGGTTCGACCTTTTGTCCTCCGACTAGGCCGTCCGATTACCGGACGCTGCCGTCCCGGTTACCGATCGTTAACTTAGCTGCGGGCCTCCAGGGAAGAGCCTAGGCACGCGAGCAGAGGCGGAGTCGTGACAGGATCGAGAGGTGGACCGCTCTGTTGTGACCAGCACCGTCAGGACGCTTTGGGACGACGACATCATCCCGAGCCTGTCTCAGCTCGTCGCCGTGCCGGCGATCTCGCCCGCGTTCGATCCCGCCTGGGAAGAACACGGCGAACTGGCCGCCGCGATCGAGCACGTGCGCCTCTGGATCGAGTCTCGCGCACTGCCTGGAGCGGTGCTGGAAGTCGTCCAACTGGCGGGACGCACGCCGCTTCTCGTGGTCGACGTGCCCGCGTCCGGTAACTCGGGCGACGACACGGTGTTGCTCTACGGACATCTCGACAAGCAGCCGCCGGTGGGCGGCTGGGGTGAAGGACTCGGTCCGTGGACCCCGGTTCTGCGTGACGGACGTCTCTACGGCCGTGGCGCGGCCGATGACGGCTATTCCGGATATGCCGCGATCGCCGCGATCGAGGCCGTGCGCGCGGCAGGCGGTTCGCACGCCCGTTGCGTCGTGCTGCTGGAGACCGGCGAGGAGTCGGGTTCGCCCGATCTGCCCGCTTACCTGGAGCACCTGTCCGATCGCCTGGGCCGGGTTTCCCTGGTCGTGTGCCTGGACTCCGGCGGCTCCGACTACGACCGCATGTGGCTGACCACGTCGCTGCGCGGGTTGGTGCAGGTCACGGCCACCGTCCGGGTGCTGGACGGCGGACTGCACTCCGGCATGGCGTCGGGCATCGTGCCGTCGTCGTTCCGGATCGCCCGCGTGTTGCTGGATCGGATCGAGAACGCGGAGACCGGCGAGATCCTCGTGCCGGAGATGCACGTCGAGATCCCCGCCGGGCGACTGGCCGAGGTCCGCGAGGCCGTCGAGGCCGCGCCGGGCGCGCTGTGGGGTGCGGTGCCGCGCGTCGGCGACCTGCAGCCGGTTTCCGAGGACGAGGTGGAGCTGGCGCTGAACTCCGGCTGGCGGCCGACCCTGTCCGTCACCGGTGCCGAGGGTCTGCCTTTGCCTGATGACGCCGGCAACGTGCTGCGGCCGTTCACCTCGCTGGTGCTGTCGTTCCGCCTGCCCCCGACGGCTTCGGCCGCCGCGGCGCTGGAGGCGGTGCGCGAGAAGCTCACCACCGACGTGCCCTACAACGCGACCGTGGAGCTCTCCCGGGTCGAGTCGGCCGACGGCTGGAACGCGCCGGAGCTGGCGCCCTGGCTGTCCGCCGTCCTGGACGAGGCGGGCAAGGAGATCTTCGGCGCACCGTGGCGGACCGTGTCGCTGGGCGGCTCGATCCCGTTCATGGGGCTGCTGCACGAGGCGTACCCCGAGGCCCAGTTCGTGGTGACGGGCGTGATCGGTCCGGACTCGAACTGCCACGTGCCGGACGAGTGGCTGCACCTGGCGCACGCGGCTCGGGTCACCGAGGCGATCGCGCTGGTTCTCGACTCGCATTCCAGGCAGTCCTGACCCGGCAATTAGTGAGGAAAGACTCAGACAACACCTGGGCCCCACCAGCCGTCCTACCTGGTGTCCCACACTGGGGCGATGGGCGAAAAAGCGGAACGGGCGCGTCTCGCGGAGTCGGACACACCGACTTCGCCGTGGCGGCTGTGGGGGCCGTACCTCTCGGGTCGCCAGTGGGGCACGGTCCGCGAGGACTACTCGCCCGAGGGTGACGCGTGGGCGTCGTTCCCGTTCGACCACGCCCGTGCGCGCGCCTACCGGTGGGGCGAGGACGGCATCGCCGGCATTTGCGACGTGCACGGGTTCATGAACTTCGCGATCGCCCTGTGGAACGGCAAGGACCCGATCCTCAAGGAGCGGTACTTCGGCCTCACCAACGACGAGGGCAACCACGGTGAGGACGTCAAGGAGCACTGGTGGGTGACCGACGGGACGCCCACGCACTCGTGGATGCAGGTGGTCTACCGGTATCCGCAGCGCGAGTTCCCGTACGGCCAGCTGCGGGAGATGGCGCGCAACGCCGGCCGGGAGAACCGCGAGCCTGAACTGAGCGACACCGGGGTGCTCGACGAGAACCGGTTCTTCGACGTCCAGGTCACCTACGCGAAGGCCGAGACGGACGACATCTGCATCGAGATCAGCGCGACGAACCACGGGCCGGAGGACGCGCCGCTGCACCTGCTGCCGCAGTTGTGGTTCCGCAACACGTGGGCGTGGGGGCGGGACCAACGGCCGTGCCAGCTCGTTGCCAGCACGACGACCGGACGCAAGGTCACGGCTGACCACGGCAACCTCGGCCGGTACACGCTGCACCTGGACGACTCGCCGTCGATGCTCATGACGGACAACGAGAGCAACGAGATGTCGCTCTTCGGGGCCGAGCGCAACCCATCACCGTGGGCCAAGGACGGCATCTGCAACTACGTGGTGCACGGCAGCACGTCCACATGTCAGGTCGTGGGGCCGGACGACGCCGGTGCGGCGGGCACGAAGTTCGCGGCCTGGTACTCGTTCGACCCGGTGGAGCCGGGCGAGACGGTGACGATCCGGGTCAGGCTGGTCGGCGGCGACGGGCACCTGGACCCGTTCGGGCCGAGCTTCGACGAGACCATGAGCGCCCGCAAGCTCGAGGCCGACGAGTTCCACGACGACATCGCGCCGGACACCAGCCCCGAGGAGAAGCACGTGCTGCGGCGCGCGCTCGCCGGGCTCATGTGGACGAAGCAGCACTACCGGTTCCGCACGCGCGACTGGCTGGACGGCGACCCGACGAAGCCTGAAGCACCGTCGAGCAGACGTACGCCCGAGGCGCGCAACGTGCACTGGCGGCATCTCGACGTCGCCGACGTGATCTCGATGCCGGACGAGTGGGAGTACCCGTGGTTCGCGGCGTGGGACCTCGCGTTCCACACGATCCCGTTCACGCTGGTCGACCCCGCGTTCGCGAAGGAGCAGCTGCTGCTGTTCTGCCGTGAGTGGATGATGCACCCGAACGGCCAGATTCCCGCCTACGAGTGGGAGTTCGGCGACGTCAACCCGCCGGTGCACGCGTGGGCGGCGTTGCAGGTCTACCGCGCGGACGGCAGCAGGGACCGCGGGTTCCTCGCCAAGATCTTCCACAAGCTGCTGCTCAACTTCTCCTGGTGGGTCAACCGCAAGGACGCCGACGGCAGCTACCTGTTCGAGGGCGGGTTCCTCGGCATGGACAACATCGGGCCGGTCAACCGGTCCGAGCCGATGCTGGGCGAGTGGCGGCTGGAGCAGTCCGACGCCACGTCGTGGATGGCCGCGTACAGCCTGCACCTCATGCAGATCGCGCTGGAGCTGGCGCGCGACGACGAGTCCTATGAGGACGTCGCGACGAAGTTCGTCGAGCACTTCCTGTCGATCGCGGAGGCGTTCACGCACTTCGGGTCGAACGGCCGCGGAATCTGGCACGACGAGGACGGCTTCTGCTACGACCGCGTCTCGCGGCGCCACCCGGACGGTCACGTCGAGTCCGAGCCGGTGCGCGTGCGGTCGATGGTCGGTCTGATCCCGTTGCTGGCAAGTGCCGTGCTCGAACCGTGGGTGCTCAGTGACCTGCACGGGTTCACCAGACGGCTGGAGCACCTGCTCAAGCGCCGGCCGGAGCTGCGGCAGTTCATCACGTTCCACTACGACCGCGGCGCGTTCGTGTCGCTGCTGGACGAGAGCAAGCTCAAGCGCGTCCTGCACCGGATGCTCGACGAGCAGGAGTTCCTGTCGCCACACGGCATCCGGAGCCTGTCGGCAGCGCACCGCGAGGGGCTCGAGGTCAACGTCGCGGGCCAGGACCACCGCATGGGCTACGAGCCCGGCGAGTCGCACACGCCGATGTTCGGCGGCAACTCGAACTGGCGCGGCCCGGTCTGGCTGCCCACCAACGCGCTGCTGGTGGAGGCGCTCCGCACGGTCTGCGCGTTCCACGACGGCATGTTCCAGGTCGAGATGCCGACGCACTCCGGACGTTGGGTGACCGCGGGCCAGGTGGCGGACGAGCTGAGCGACCGGCTCGTCGGGCTGTTCCTGCCCGACCACGACGGACGCAGACCGTCGGACGGCAAGCGCATCGAGGCCTCCGAGTCACCCCTTTGGCGCAGGCACGTGACCTTCAGCGAGTACTTCGACGGGGACACGGGCGAAGGTCTCGGCGCGACCCACCAGACGGGGTGGACGGCGCTGGTCGCGGGCTTGTTGACCGACCGTTCGCGGTGAACGGGGTCTTCCGTGATCAAATCCTGATCAAGCAATGTAGCAAGTCGTCACTATTCGAGCGCAAAGCGTGCATACGTTGTGTGATCTAGGCTAATTCGCACAATGATTTGCGCCAGGAAGCGCAAATTCACGCAGAATTCTTGCGTTGGAGTGGCCTGTAACACCCACGTGCTGTCCACCGCGTCACCCGAGTGGCAGGATCCCGTTCACTCGTCCGCGACAGTTACGAGGAGTGACGCAGTGGCTCGTCGATCCAGGCACGTGCTCGCCCTGCTGCCCGCAGCGGCCCTAGCGCTGACCGCGCTCGCCGGTTGCGCGACGAGCACCAACAGCGGTGGTGGCACCACCGACGGTGGCATCAAGCTTGTCAAGGAAGGCAAGCTCGTCACCTGCACCCATCTGTCCTACAAGCCGTTCCAGTACACCGACGGCGACAAGACGGTCGGTTTCGACGTCGACCTGGTCGACCTGATCGCCGACGAACTGAAGGTCAAGCAGGAGATCTTCGACACCCAGTTCGAGACGATCACGTCTGGCGCGAGCTTCAACGCGAACCAGTGCGACGTCGCCGCGGCCGGCATGACGATCAAGGAAGAGCGCAAGCAGGCGATCGACTTCTCCGACCCGTACTTCGACGCCACGCAGGCGCTGCTGGTCAAGAAGGACTCGCCGATCAAGGCGCTGGCGGACCTCAAGGGCAAGAAGATCGGTGTCCAGCAGGACACCACCGGTGAGATCTACGCCAACGAGAACAAGGCCGCCAACGGCTACGAGGTCATCCAGTTCGAGGACCTCCCGCTGATGGAGACCGCCGTGCGCACCGGCGCCGTCGACGCCGCGATCAACGACAACGGTGTGCTCTTCGACTACGCCAAGGAGTTCCCGGACACCACGGTCTCCGCCGAGTTCAACACGAACGAGCAGTACGGCATCGGCATCAAGAAGGGCAACACCGCGCTGACCGCCAAGGTCAACGAGGTCTTGAAGAAGGCCAAGGAAAGCGGCAAGTACGACGAGATCTACGAGAAGTGGTTCGGCAAGAAGCCGGAGAAGAAGTAGCTCCACCAACGACGGGGCGGCGGTGACGCCGCCCCGTTCGTGTCCGAACCACATCCGCTAGGAGTCAGACCATGGCGCTGTCCAAGCGCAAGCGGGCCGAATACTTCCGGTACTCGCAATACACGCTGCTCGTCGTCATCGCCCTGGTGATCGCGTTCCTCGCCGACTGGGAACAGATCCGGACGGCGTTCTTCAACTTCAAGACGATGGGGGACATGTTCCCCAACGTCATCACCATCGCGTTGAAGAACACCCTCATCTACACCGCGCTCGGATTCGCGTTCGGCCTCGCGCTGGGCCTCGTGCTCGCGCTGATGAAGCTGTCGTCGATCGCGCCGTACCGCTGGATCGCGACCGTCTACATCGAGTTCTTCCGCGGCATCCCGGCTCTGCTGGTGTTCATCGGCCTCGCGTTCGGTGTGCCGCTGGCGTTCCAGATCCAGTTCGACATCTACTCCACGGTCATGCTGGCGCTCGGCATCGTCGGTGCCGCCTACATGGCCGAGACCATCCGCGCCGGCATCCAGGCCGTGCCGAAGGGGCAGGTCGAGGCCGCGCGCTCGCTGGGCATGTCCCAGGGCCGCGCGATGATCACCATCGTGATCCCGCAGGCGTTCCGGATCATCCTGCCGCCGCTGACCAACGAGCTGATCCTGCTGACCAAGGACTCCTCGCTGATCTACATCATCGGCCTCGCCCGTGACCAGTACGAGCTGACGAAGTTCGGGCGGGAGACGCTGAGCCGCAGCCCGTCGCTCACCCCGATCCTCGTCGTCGGTCTGTGCTACCTGATCATCACGTTGCCTCTCGGGTACCTGTCGAGGTACCTGGAGCGCCGCTCCGGCGGAAAGAAGGTGTCCGTCCTGTGAGCGAGATTTCCGTTGAGATCACCGGGCTGAAGAAGTCGTTCGGCTCGTTGGACGTCCTCAAGGGCATCGATGTCACGGTCAACCGCGGTGACGTGGTCTGCATCATCGGCCCGTCCGGTTCGGGCAAGTCGACGCTGCTGCGCTGCGTGAACCTGCTGGAGGAACCGAACGACGGCAAGATCGTCGTCAACGGCGTCGAGCTGACCGACCAGGACGTCGACATCGACCTGGCGCGCACGAAGATCGGCATGGTCTTCCAGTCGTTCAACCTGTTCGCGCACCTGAACGTCCTCGCGAACCTCACCGTCGCGCAGCGCAAGGTGCTCAAGCGCGGTGAGAAGGAGGCGCAGGAGATCGCCCTGCGCAACCTGGATCGGGTGGGGCTGAAGGAAAAGGCCAACTCGATGCCCGCGCAGCTCTCCGGCGGCCAGCAGCAACGCGTGGCGATCGCCCGCGCGTTGTCGATGGACCCAGACGTGATGCTGTTCGACGAGCCGACCTCCGCGCTCGACCCCGAGCTCGTCGGTGACGTGCTCGGCGTGATGCGCCAGCTCGCCGACGAGGGCATGACGATGCTGGTCGTGACGCACGAGATGCAGTTCGCCCGCGAGGTCGCCGACAAGGTGATCTTCATGGACGGCGGCTACATCGTCGAGGAAGGCCCCGCGGCCGAGGTGATCGGCAACCCGCAGGAGACGCGCACCCAGGAGTTCCTGGCCCGCGTGCTCGACCCGACGCACCACGGCCCGAGCGACCCGGTCTAGTCGCGTGGCGAGGGGGAAGGTCGCCGCGGCGGACGTGCTGCGGGGGCTGTTGGGGGAGAACGACAATCCAGGTGGTGGCGGGTGGAGGTTGCCGCGGCGCAGGCCGAGCACCCCACCCGTCATCCGCGTGGTGGACCGGGTGGTCACCGACGTGCTCGACCTGCGCGCGGTCGAGGTGCCCTACGTGCTGGAGTTCGAGCGCTGCCAGTTCGAGGCGCCGCCGGACCTGCGGCAGGCGAACCTGGCCGGCATCTCGTTCACCGACTGCGACCTGCCCGGTCTTGAGGCGCGCAACCTCCACAGCGGCAACGACGTCTCGTTGCTCGGCTGCCGCGTGGCCGGGCTCACCGACCTCACCGATGCCGAGATCGCGGGCTCGGTTCTGCTGCGGGACACCAGCTTCAGCGTTCCCGGCGGCCTGTGCCTGCACGGTGACCGGCTGACGATCGCCGGCGCGTTGCTCGGGTTCGGCATCATCACCGAGGGCGAGGTCCGGCTGGCGGGCTCGCGCATCGGCGGCAACGTCAACCTCGGCAGCGCGGTGCTGGAGAACGCCGACGGCTTCACGTTGAACGGCAACGGCATGCAGGTCGGCGGCAACTTCCTCGGCGCGTTCACCTCGCACGGCGTGGTGTTCCTGTCCAACTCCCGGATCAGCTCCACGCTGTCGTTGAGTGGCGCGATGCTCTCGCGCGGTTCCGACTTCGCCGACAGCAGCGACCCGCACGACGACCCGTCGGCGACGCTGGTCCTCGACCGCGTCGACGTCTCCGGCGACCTGGAGCTCGACCGCGGCTTCACCAGCCAGGGCACCATCCGCGCGGTGAACGCGAAGATCGGCGGCACGTTGTCGCTGGCAGACGCTGTTCTGGACGCTGTGTCGCCTCCCGCCGTCGGCACCGACCCGACCGGCTCCGGCCGCGCGTTGCACATCGACGGCGCGGAGATCGGCGGCGACGTCGTCGGGCGCGGCGTCCGGATCAAGGGCCAGCTGCGCATGGTCGACACGCACGTGCGCGGCAGCATCACGATCGAACGGGCCGTTGTGGACAATCCGGCCGCGGACGCCGTGCTGGCCAACCGTTCCCAGATCGGCAGCAACTTCGTGATGCGCGAGTCGGAGATCTCCGGCGGCCTGGAGTTACGCGGTATCACCGTCGGCGCGAACCTCGACCTGCGCGGCAGCCGGTTGATCAAGCCGGGCAAGTACCGGCACCAGCCGCGCGAGAAGCCGTCGCTCGACATCGGCGGCGCCACGATCGGCCGCGACCTCATCTGCGCGCGCGGCGACAAGGAGTTCGTCGCGCATGGCGGCGTGCGCTGCCGTCGCGCGGTGATCGGCCGCATGGCGAACTTCAACGGCGGGGTGCTCGGCTACAAGCTCGACAGCCACGCGTTGAACGCCATGGGCATGCAGGTGCAGGAGCTGATGCTCAACGTCGTGTCGCCGCCCAAGGGCCTGGTGACGCTGCGGCAGGCGCGTTGCACCTCGTTGGACGACAACGAGAACTTCTGGAACGCCACCGGTTTCATCGACCTCGACGACTTCCGCTACGACTCTCTCGCGTACCCGATCGACCTGCGCGACGACGACCAGGTGCAGCAGCGGTTGCGCTGGCTGCGGCAGGCGATGCGGCGCAGCTACCACCCGCGCCCGTACGACCAGTTCGCCGAGATGCTGACCGCGGCCGGCAACGAGGAGCACGCCTCGACCGTGCTGATCGAGAAGCAACGCCTGCGGTACCGGGCGGTCGCCGAGGGCATGCGGTTCTTCGGCCCGTTGGTGCTGGTGTGGAGCTTCCTGCAACGGTCGATGGTCGGCTACGGCTACCGCCCGGCGCGTGCCCTGGGCTGGCTGATCGCGGCGTGGGCCCTCGGCAGCATGTGGTTCCAGTTCAAGGGACCGCTGGTCGAGATCAACGCC
Organism: Lentzea waywayandensis; assembly: GCF_900115955.1. Taxonomy (GTDB): domain Bacteria; phylum Actinomycetota; class Actinomycetes; order Mycobacteriales; family Pseudonocardiaceae; genus Lentzea; species Lentzea waywayandensis. The sequence continues at coordinate 650,225 of NZ_FOYL01000004.1, read as the reverse complement.
GACGACCACCTGCCGTGGAACGCGTGGCTCTACACGATCGACCTGGTGGTGCCGATCGTCGACTTCGGCAACAAGAACCGCTGGCAGACGCCGGGAGCGTCGCAGTGGATCGCGTCGGGGCTGATCGTGACGGGCTGGGTGCTGGCGACGACCGTGGCGGCCGGTCTGACTCGGATGCTCAAGCGGTAGTGCTGTACTAAGCCACCATCGGGGTATTTCGCCTCGTGGTGAAGGGTGGTGCGATCTTTTGGTGATCGCCGCCGAGTCCACCGAGCTCTTCGTCGGGCCTCGGACCGCGCTGCTTCAGGTGGTGCGGCTGACCTCGCCCACGTTGGCGGGGCCGGTGCACGCCCACGTGTCCGGTCCCGGCCTGCACTCGCCGCGGCACGGCGGATCGCTGGTGCTGGGGCCGTTCGGCTACGAGCTCGGTGTGGACGTCTCCTCGCATCCACCGGGTGCCGTGGTGCCCGCTCAGGCCGTGGTGCGGTCCGCCGCAGGCGAGGAGTCGTGCACGTTCTCGCTGGTCGTGGGCTCGCCGGGGTGGACCGTGCACCTCGTCGGGCACGTTGCGGCCGATGCGCCGTTCGCTGCTCTGCGCGCCCATCTGGACCTGGCGCTGACCGATCCCGCCTACCGGTTCGCCGTGACGTCGGTCGAGTTGTTGCAGCCGTACTGGGACACGTTTCCGCAGCACCGCTCGCTGCTGCTGCGGCTGATCTCCGAGGGGCGGGTCGAGGTCGTCGGGTCCGAGTCCAATGTGGTCGGTGTGGCGCCGTTGCTCTCGTCGCTGCCTTCCGGTTCGGCGCTCGTGGCCTCTTCACTGGGCGAGGCCGAGCGGTCGGTCTACTCGTCCTTCTTGGAGTCGCGGTCCGGCGCTTCCGCTCCGCACGTGATGCTGCCGGTGGGAGGCGCTCGTGATGCGCCGAACCCGTGGGTTACCGCTGTTCATCACGACTGGAGCGCGCGCTACACGTGGCCACGGATCGTCTGCTCGTTGCCGCATGACTACTACGTGCGCGGGTCTGTGCCCGTACCGCCTGGTTCGGTGGACGACTCGCCTGCCGCTGTGTTCGCTTCGCACGCGGCACGGCTGACCGGCGCCGCCTTCCCCACCGCCGCACTTCGTCGTGCTGCTCTCGCACATCCTCGCGAGGCCTTTGACCTGCAGTCCGACGTCGTCGCGCGCTCACTCGCGGCCCTGACGTCCACTGTGGACTCGTCGGTGGTCGTGTGGAACCCGCTGTCCTCGCCGTGCACCGACATCGTGTCCGTGCATTTGGCTGAGGCGCGCAACGTGCACGTGGAGTTCGACGGTGTGGTGCTGCCGACGTTGGTCGATGGTGTGACCGTGACGTTCTTGGCGCGCGGTGTGCCCGGACGCGGCTGGCGCACCTACTCGTTGGTCGAGGACGACATCGATCACGGCTGGCAGCCTGGCTACGGCACCGAGATCGCGTCCACTCACTACGTCCTGTCGTACGACCCGATCGCTTCTCTCGTCGCCGTCGACGGTCCTGCGCTGGAGTCTCCTCGTCTGGTCGGGCCGATCAGCGTCTGGCACAGCGAGGTCGGCGAGAAGATGGTCGGTTCCACGACCTTCACGCTGTGGCACGAGGTCGGCCACCTGGGCCCATCGTCGTTGTTCGCGGTGCTCGGCACGCGGTCTCCTGCCCAGGGCACCTTGCCGTCCGTGGCGCCCCGGCTGTCGTTGGCCGGACCGCCGCTGGGACCCGTCTCACCTGCCGTGACCCCGGTGTTCGCGCGCTACTGGCTGCACGAGCCCGCGCCGTTGGGCGGCCTGCCCGCGAACGTCCAGCTCGAAGTGCTCAGTCCGACGCGGCTGCGGGTGGTGGCCGTGTCGGACGGACCGGCGTTCTCGGGCGTCGTCCGGCTCTCGCTGCCCGACGGCTGGTCGGCGTCGTGGGACTCGCTGCCGGTGTCCCTTCCGGCGGGCGGCTACGTGTCGGCCGAGGTGGCGTTGGTGCCGCCGCGCTCTCCCGGTTGCTACCCGGTGCGCGCCACGCTGGAGGGGCTGCCGTTCGAGGTCTACGACGTCGCACTGCTGACCGTTCCCGAGTGGGACGCCGACGACCCCGTCGAGGTCCTGTGGGTGGCCTCGTCGCCGGCTGTCGTGTCGGTCGGACCAGGGGAAACGTCGTTGCTTCGGGTGGTCATGGCCTCCAGCGCGCACGGCGACCTGCCGGTGCAGGCCCGTCTGCTGTCGCCGCGTGACTCGTGGGAGTTCGCCGGTCCGTTCTGCGTGGGCGGTCTGCTACCCGCTCAGGGCCGTCTGCCGCTCGACTTCACTCTCGAGGCGCCGCCGTGGGCCACGCCGGGCACCTGGTCGGCCGTGGTCCGCGTGACCGCCGGCGAGCTGGTCCGGACCACTGCGCCCATCCGTCTCGAAGTGGCTGGTTAAGCTGCCTCACCGTGACTGATCTGGTGCTGGCACTGGACTTCGGCGGCACCAAGATCGCCGCCGCCCTGGTGGACCCCAACGGCGCGGTGGTGCGCTCCTCGCGCGTGCCGACGCCGGCCGCGAACCCTTGGGACGCCGTCGTTTCGGTGATCTCGTCGGTCGTTCGGGACTCGGCCGTCGCCGGGGTGGGCATCGCCTCGGCGGGCCCCTTGGACGCCGTCGCCGGCACCGTCTCGCCGATCAACGTGCCGTCGTGGCAGGAGTTCCCGCTGCGCGCGTCGGTGGCGTCGCTGTTCCCCGGCGTCCCGGTAGAACTCGCGGGCGACGGCGTGTGCATGGCGCTGGGCGAACACTGGCGCGGCGCCGGCCAGGGCAGCACGTTCATGGTCGGCCTGGTCGTGTCCACCGGCGTCGGCGGCGGGCTGGTGCTGGGCGGACGGCCGTTCGGCGGCCGCACCGGCAACGCGGGACACATCGGCCACATCGTCGTGGAGCCCGACGGCGACCCCTGTACCTGCGGCGGCCGTGGCTGCGTGGAGACCATCGCGGGTGGCCCGCGCATGGTGGAGTGGGCACGCCGAATCGGCTGGCGGGCACCGGACCACGCCGACGCCGCTCTGCTGGCCGCTGCCGCGTTGTCCGGCGAGGAGATCCCGCTGGAGGCGTTCGAACGCGCCGGTCGGGCCGTCGGGATGGCCATCGCCGGTGCGGCCGCGGTCTGCGATCTGGAGCTCGCGGTCATCGGGGGCGGGGTGGCGCAGGCCGGGGAGCTGCTGTTCGAACCGGTGCGGCGGACGTTGAAGACGCATGCCGGGTTGTCGTACCTGGCCGGGCTTGAGGTGCGGCAGGCGGAGCTGGGCGGAGAGGCCGGTCTGGTGGGTGCGGCCGCGCTGGTCCGTCAGACCGCCTGACGGGTGTGCCGTCCCGGCCAGGCCTGAAGGCACCGAGCCGGGCGGGACGGCAAGGCCTGGACGAGTTGCCGGCTCGTCAGACCACCCGACAGGCGCGTTGCCCTGGCCGGGTTGTGGCGCGCCAGGCCTGGTCAGGGCCGCGATCTTGGCCCGGAGATCGCCTCACCGGTGCAGCGTTGAGATGCGCCAGGCAGAGCTCCGCAGCGAGGTGGGACTGGTCTCGGGCCACCGGCAGGTGTGGCGACCCGGCCAGGCTGGAAGGGCTGCGAGCTGCGCGGCAGAGCAGGCAGCCGCACAGATCCGTCAGACCGCCTGACGGGTGTGCCGCAGCGGCGACTCCACGCGGCCCACCGCGACACCGGCAGCCTCCAGAGCCGCACGAACCACCCGAGCGATCTCCACCGCACCTGGCGTGTCCCCGTGCACGCAGAGGGAATCGGCCTGGATCCGGACCGGCCGGCCGGAGACGCTGCGGACCCATCCCTCGGTTGCCAGCTGCACGCATCGGGCCGCGATCTCGGCCGGATCGCGCAGGACTGCCCCCGGTTCGCCGCGCGGCACCAGGGTTCCGGCCGCCGTGTAGGCGCGGTCGGCGAACGCCTCGTGCCACACGCGCAGTCCGGCCACTGATGCTCGCTTCAGCCACACTGCGCCCGGCGGGCCGAGCACGGCGAGCGTCGGGTCGAAGAGCCGGACGGCGTCGACCACGGCGTCGGCCTGGGCCTCGTGCCGGACCAGGGTGTTGTAGAGCGCGCCGTGTGGCTTCACGTACGAGACGCGGGTTCCGGCGGCGCGGGCGAACGTCGCCAGAGCGCCCAGCTGGGCCAGGACCTCGTTGGTGAGCGTGTCCGGAGCTACGTCGATGAACCGGCGGCCGAAGCCCGCCAGGTCGCGGTAGCCGACGTGGGCGCCTACCGCGACGCCTGCGGAGGCGGCGAGGGCGCAGGTTTCGCGCATCGTGTCGGCGTCGCCCGCGTGGTAGCCGCAGGCGATGTTCGCGCTGGTCACGATGTTCAGCAGGGCCTTGTCGTCGCCGAGGGTCCACTGGCCGAAGCCCTCGCCCAGATCCGCGTTCAGGTCCATGGACGTCCTCCCAGGCGCGCTCGTTTGTTGGATCGTTGGATTGTTGAACGATTCTACGATAGTGCAATAGAACGATCCTGCAAATAGACTGCTGAGGTGACCGAGACGTGGGTGTCGACGCTGGCTCAGGGCAAGGCCGACCTGGAGCGCGCGAGCACAGCGCAAAAGGTCGCCGACATGCTGCGCGAACGGGTGCTCGACGGTGAGCTGGAACCAGGGCTGCGGCTGAGCGAGGAAGCGATCGGCGGGGCGCTGGGCGTCAGCCGCAACACGCTCCGCGAGGCGTTCCGGCTGCTCACGCGCGACCGGATCCTGGTGCACGAGCACAGCCGCGGTGTCTTCGTCCGCCGCCCGAACGGCGACGACGTGCGTGACCTCTACGCCGCCCGCCGGGTGATCGAGGGCGGCGCCCTCCGCCGGTGGAACGACGTGAGCGAGAAGCAGCGGGAAGCGGTGCGGACGCCGGTCCGCCAGGCCGTGGCGCGGGCGGAGAAGAACGACTTCAGCAGGACCGGCGCCGCCAACATCCAGTTCCACCGCGGCATCGTCGGCCTCGCGGGCAGCGTCCGGCTGAGCGACGAGTCCGACCGGCTCTTCGCCGAGCTCATGCTCGCCTTCCGCGTCGCGCACGAGGTGGAGGCCTTCCACCAGACCTACCTGCCGTGGAACCGCAAGATCGTGGAACTGCTGAACGACGGCACGGTCGAGCAGGCGGTCCAGCAACTCGACGAGTACTTCGATGCCGCCGAACAGGACCTCGTCAGCCGTCTGACGGCGGATTAGTCCAAAGAGAACGTTAAGGCGAAGGCAACGATTCCGATCACGAGGCTGACGGCACACTTCATCAGGCCTAACATCCGCGCAACACCGCGTACACGGAGGGCCACCATGCCGTCGGATCACAAGACCGGCTTGCGCTGGAGCAACTGGAACCTGCTGCTGATACTTCCGCTGTTCATGCTCGTCACGCCGTGGTTCAACCAGGACGAGCCTCGCCTGTTCGGGCTGCCGTTCTTCTACTGGTACCAGTTCGTGTTCGTCCCGCTCGGCGTCCTGTGCGTCGGCCTCGTCTACGTCAAGACCAAGGACGAGCCCGTGGTCACCGGCAAGCCCGACAAGCTCGGCGTTGACGACCTGGACGAGGGAGCGAACTGATGCAGTGGACCGAGCTGATCGTTTTCAGCGCTCTCTTCCTGCTCGTCACGGTCATGGGCTTCGTGGCGGCCAAGTGGCAGAAGGGCGACACTCTCGAACACCTCGACGAGTGGGGTCTCGGCGGCAGGAAGTTCGGCAGCTGGATCACGTGGTTCCTGGTCGGTGGTGACCTCTACACCGCCTACACGTTCGTCGCGGTGCCGGCGCTGATGTTCGGCGCGGGCGCGACCGGGTTCTTCGCGCTGCCGTACACGGTGATCCTCTACCCGCTCGTCTTCCTGCCGCTGGTGCGGATGTGGTCGGTCAGCCGCGTGCACGGCTACGTCACGCCCGCCGACTTCGTGAAGGGCCGCTACGGCTCGCACTGGCTGGCGCTGCTGATCGCGATCACCGGCATCGTCGCGACCATGCCGTACATCGCGCTCCAGCTCGTCGGTCTCGAGGCCGTGCTGCGGTCGATGGGCCTCAACGGCAGCGGCATCCTCGGTCACCTGCCGCTGTTCATCGCGTTCGTGATCCTCGCGCTCTACACCTACCAGTCGGGTCTGCGGGCGCCGGCGCTGATCGCGTTCGTCAAGGACATCCTGATCTACATCGTCATCCTCGTGGCGATCGTCTACCTCCCGTCGAAGTTCGGCGGCTGGGGCGAGATCTTCAACGACGCGCAGGCCAAGTTCGACGCGACGCCGGCCAAGACCGACGGCATCCTGCTGAACTCGAACAACCAGCTGCAGTACGCGACGCTGGCTCTCGGGTCGGCGCTGGCGCTGTTCATCTACCCGCACTCGCTGACGGGCATCCTGGCCAGCCGCGGCCGCAACGTCATCAAGCGCAACATGGTCGCGCTGCCGGCGTACTCACTGGTGCTGGGCCTGCTGGCGCTGCTCGGCTACGTCGCGATCAGCGCCGGGACCAAGCCGATCGTCAACCAGGCGACCGGCCGTCCCGACACCAACACGATCGTGCCCGAGCTCTTCGGCGCGAACTTCCCGTCGTGGTTCGCGGGCATCGCGTTCGCCGCCATCGGCATCGGCGCGCTGGTGCCGGCGGCGATCATGTCGATCGCGGCGGCGAACCTGTGGACGCGCAACGTCTACAAGGAGTACCTGAAGAAGAACGCCACCCCGGCGGAGGAGGCCAAGCAGGCCAAGCTCGCCAGCCTCGTCGTGAAGTTCGGCGCCGTCGCGTTCATCGTGTTCGTCGACCCGCAGTTCTCCATCGACCTGCAGCTCATCGGTGGCGTCATGATCCTTCAGACGCTGCCGGCGGTCGCGATCGCGTTGTACACGCGCTGGTTCCACGTCTACGGCCTGGTCGCGGGCTGGATCGCGGGCATGGGCTACGGCATGTGGCTGCTGTACGGCATCGGCAACCCGGCGATCGGCAAGGCGCACTTCGCCGGTTCGGCGCTGCCGCTCGGCAAGCTGTCGATCTTCGGCTGGCACCCGTTCGGCGAGTCGGCGATGACGATCTACGTCGGCATCGTGGCGCTGGCGGTCAACCTCCTGGTCGCGGTGATCGTCACGCTGATCGCCAAGAGGGCCAAGTGGTTCAACGGCACCGACCAGACCGACCCGTCCGACTACCACGTCGACGAGGACAGTCCTCGGGTCAAGCCCATCGCTGCCCACTGAGACGCAACGTCAACACCATGGGCCACCCGTCGGTTACGGCGGGTGGCCCTTTGCGTTGAGATTGACCCCGTGAAAACCATCGCCGGACTGGTCGGACTGACCGCACTCGCCCTCACCCTGAGTCCTGCCGTCGCCCACGCGCAGGACGCGAACTGCTACGACACCACCGCTCCGCTGACGGTCGAGGAGCAACGACTCGACGACACGCTCGTCACCGGCGGCCCTGCCGTCGGACCCTCGCTCGTGAAGCTGGCCGGGTTCGACGGCCGCGTCACGGACTTCACCGCCAAGCTCTGCCGCCAGATCGCGCCGAAGCAGGCGCAGCAGTTCGTGCAACGCGAGGGCAACGCGCTGTGGAAGGCCGCGGTCGCCCGCGCGCAGAGCACAAAACCCGTGACACACGACGCTTATGACGACCGTCCGCTCTACTGGGCACGGCTTCAGCTCAGCTCCGCGCTGCGCCAGTGGACACCACGATTCACCATGGCGCCCAACGACCGCGCGAAGCTCATCCAGCAGTTCGACTGGGCGTCACGGGGTTTGAGCGACTCGGCGTTCCCCGCCAGGCCCGGCGTGCGCAGGATCGCGGTCACCGGCTTCGACCCGTTCCAGCTCAGCGGCGTGAACGTGCGGCGCGCCAACCCCGCCGGTGCGGCGGCGTTGCAGCTCGACGGCCGTGAGATCTCCACTCCCAGCGGCAAGGTCGTGCTCCAGGCCGCGGTGCTTCCGGTGCTGTGGGGCGGTTTCGACGAGGGCGTCGTCGAGCAGTTCTACGGATCGGCTCTCCAGCAGAAGCCCGACGCGTTCGTGACGATCAGCCAGGGCAGGCCGGGCCGCTTCGACGTCGAGCGGTGGGCGGCGCGCTGGCGCGGTGGCTTCGCGGACAACAACAACGTCGGTTCGTTCGGCAGCGTCCCGAACGCGGCGGGCTGGCCGCAGCCGGGCAACGAGTTCATCGAGACGTCGCTGCCGTTCCAGAAGATGATCGACGCGGGCACCGGCCCGTTCACCGTGAACTTCAACCGGGCCTTCTGCGAGTGGGTCGTCGTCGGTTCGCAGCAGTCGTGCCGCACGGACGAGCCGACGCCGGGCAGGGTCGCGGCGTCCGGTGGCGGCGGCGACTACCTCTCCAACGAGAGCATGTACCGGGCCAACCGGCTGCGAATCGGTTACGGCGCAACGAATGTTCTCGGCGGACACCTGCACACGCCGGTGCTCGGGCAGCCGGCCGACCCGGCCGCGTTGACCGATCCGGCCTTCGAAAAGCAGCGTCGGGACATCGCCGATCAGGTGAAGGCCCTAGTCTCTGTGGTGTGACTCGTGTGCGGCTGGCGGTGGCAATTGTCCTGAGCGCGTTGACGCTGTCCGCGTGCGCGATTCAGGTGGGAGGACAGGCGGTCCCGGGACCGTTGCCCTCCACGGCCTCCGCCTCCGCGCCCACCCTGCCCAAAGCGGGGCAGTGCATGAACGCCTACGAGCTGAAGGTGCTGCAGTGCACCGATTCGCACGAGGCCGAGGTCATGAGCGTCGGTGAGCTCACCGGTCTGCCCTCGACCTACCCGGACACGCAGGCGCTGCGCAAGGCCGCGCTCCCGCCGTGCCGCCAGACGCTCAGCGAGTACCTGGGCGGCGGTGACTCGGACTCGACGCGCCTGCGGGTCTGGGCGTTCTGGCCGAACGAGCAGGGCTGGAAGGACGGCCAGCGCTGGCGGCTGTGCACCGTCGTGGAGATCAGCCCCGACGAGAAGCCGCTGGCGCGCAAGGGTTCCGTGAAGGACACGCTGAAGAGCAACGGCTTCAGCACCTTCCAGACCTGCACCCAGGGTTCGCCGTCGAAGGACCAGGAGGTCAAGGTCGTCGCCTGCAACACCGCGCACCTGGCAGAGGCAGTGCCCGCAGGTGTCGTGTCGCTCGGCAAGTCGACCGACCCCGCTCCGTCCAAGGAGCAGATGAACACGCTCGCGAACGACAAGTGCACCAAGGCCGTGCACGACTACCTGGGCTCGACCAAGCGCACCGACGTGTTCCCGGCGTGGCGGAACCCCGGTTCCCAGGCCTGGTCAGAGGGCTGGACCAACGCCGTCTGCTACGCGGAGGCCACCAAGGTCTTCAGCGGCACCCTCCTCGGCATCCGCGACAACCCGCTCCCGAGCTGACCCGGCGACCAGGACCATCAGCACGGCGGCCAGGGACAGCACCAGCATCGCGATTCCAGCGATCCCCACGGCACACCTCCCTACCGTCCAGTGACGATCTTTGTGACCGCCATCACATACCTAGGACGTTCCCGGTAGGGGCCAGGTTCATTCCTGGAGCAAGACTTTTTCAGGCGCGCGGAGAAGTCCCCAGGCTTGCCCACAGCTATCCACAACATGTGCACAAGCCCGTCCACACCTGTGGACAACTTCGTCTCATGTGGACGATGAGCTGCGCTGACTCAGAGAAAATTGCTGCACAGGACCACACCGGCGACCACGCCGATGGCTAAACCGACGACGAACACGACTGTGTAGCGCCACCACGGCGTGCGGGCCGGCGGGGCGGGCGGCACCGGGTAGTAGCGCACGATGCCCGTCGTCGGACCGACCTCCACATCGCGCTGGGAGCCGTCGAAGTTCAGGCCGCCGAGGAAGTCGTCTTGCGTCACACGATCAGTAGTACCTCAAAAAGATGACCCAGCGGTCGCCGTTGACCGCTGGGTCATCAAAACACCTCGGGCTTACTAGCCCAGGCGCTGCTTCAGGGCCGCCAGCTCGTCGCGGAGCGTGGTCGGGACCTTCTCGCCGATCTTCGCGAACCACTCCTCGACCAGCGGGATCTCGGCACGCCACTCGTCGGCGTCGAACGCGAGCGAGGCCTCGATGTCCTCACGCGACGCGTCCAGGCCCTCGAGGTCGAGGTCCTCCGCGGTCGGCACGTAGCCGATGGGGGTCTCCTGCGCGGCGGCCTTGCCTTCGAGGCGCTCGATGGCCCACTTCAGCACGCGCGAGTTCTCGCCGAATCCGGGCCACAGGAAGCGCTTGTCCTCGCCCCGGCGGAACCAGTTGACGTAGAAGATCTTCGGGAGCTTGTCGGCGTCGGCGCGCTTGCCGAGGTCGACCCAGTGCTGGAAGTAGTCGCCGGCGTTGTAGCCGATGAACGGCAGCATCGCCATCGGGTCACGACGGACGACGCCGGTCTTGCCGACCGCGGCGGCCGTGGTCTCCGACGACAGCGTGGCGCCCATGTAGGTGCCGTGCTGCCAGTCGCGGGACTCGGTGACCAGCGGGATCGTCGTGGCGCGGCGGCCACCGAAGAAGATCGCCGAGATCGGGACGCCGTTCGGGTCCTGCCACTCCGGCGCCTTGATGTCGCACTGCTCGATCGGCGTGCAGTAGCGCGAGTTCGGGTGCGCGGCCAGCTCGTCGCCGTCCGGCGTCCAGTCCTGGTGCTTCCACGAGGTCAGGTGGGCCGGCGCCTCGCCGATGCCCTCCCACCAGATGTCGCCGTCGTCGGTCAGCGCGACGTTCGTGAACAGCGAGTTGCCCTTGGCGATGGTGCGCATCGCGTTCGGGTTGGTGTGGTAGTCCGTGCCGGGCGCGACGCCGAAGAAGCCGTTCTCCGGGTTCACCGCGTACAGGCGGCCATCCTCACCGAAACGCATCCAGGCGATGTCGTCGCCCAGCGTCTCGACCTTCCAGCCGGGGATGGTCGGCTGGAGCATCGCGAGGTTCGTCTTGCCGCAGGCCGACGGGAACGCGGCGGCGATGTAGTACGCCTTGTTCTCCGGCGAGGTGAGCTTGAGGATCAGCATGTGCTCGGCGAGCCAGCCCTCGTCGCGCGCCATGGCCGAGGCGATGCGCAGCGAGTAGCACTTCTTGCCGAGCAGGGCGTTGCCGCCGTAGCCCGAGCCGAAGCTCCAGATCTCGCGGGTCTCCGGGAAGTGCGAGATGTACTTGGTCGTGTTGCACGGCCACTGCACGTCTTCCTGGCCGGGCTCCAGGGGAGCGCCGAGCGAGTGCAGCGCGGGGACGAACGGAGCGTCCTCACCGAACAGCGCGAGGGCCTTGGTGCCCATGCGGGTCATGATGTGCATGGAGACGACGACGTACTCCGAGTCGGTGATCTCGACACCGAGCATCGGCTTCTCCGCGTCCAGCGGGCCCATGCAGAACGGGATGACGTACATCGTGCGGCCACGCATGCAGCCACGGTAGAGCTCGGTCATGATGGCCTTCATCTCTGAAGGGTCCATCCAGTTGTTCGTCGGGCCCGAGTCCTCCTCGCGCACGGAGCAGATGTAGGTCCGCTCCTCCACGCGCGCGACGTCCGTCGGGTCCGAGGCCGCCCAGAACGAGTTGGTCTTCTTCTTGAGCGGCACGAACGTGCCGGCGTCGACGAGCTTCGTCGTGAGACGGTCCCATTCGCCCTGAGACCCGTCAGCCCAAACAACCTCGTCAGGGCAGGTCAGCTCAGCGACTTCCTGAACCCATGCGAGCAGACGCGCGTGGTTGGTAGGTGCGTGTTCGAGACCGGGAATGGTCACTGCCGTCATCTCGTCTCGTCTCCTGACTGAACGCCTCGGCAACCCGAGCACGTGGTGGTCCGGTGCAGGACTTCGTCGTCCTCGGGAATAGCTCACGACGCCCGGTGGGGCCGGGCGTACGTGGAAGGGGATGGACCGAGGTTAGCCCGGTGAATGGCAGGTAAAGCACCCCCAGCCTGTCGCTTCCCTCACAAAACCGATTCTGTAATCGATTCAGCACTCGGACGGCGTTAAGGCCGGCTTGAGGTGGGAAAAACACAAGAGGCCCCGGTGCGGTTCTCACCACACCGGGGCCTGTGACCTGCGCTTCAGTTCTGGGTCAGTTCGGGCTGATCCACTGCCCCGTTGTGGAATCGATTCGGACGACGCCGTCGAACCGTTCTTCCTCGAGCCAGTCGTCCGAGTCGTCCAAAATGCCGCTCTTCGAGTCGGTCACGTACCGGCCGTCGGCCTCGATGTGCCCGTGCTCGACCTCGACCCAGTCGTCACCGCGCTGCTCGGACATCGTGACCTCGCCGGATCGTGTGATCTCGGTCGCCACGTCGGCCTTGCCGTCGCCGTTCGCGTCGGTGAACAGCCACGTGTCACCGTCGTCGTCCCGCACGATCGCGGTGTCGGCCTTGCCGTCTCCGTCGGTGTCCTCGGTGGCCTGCCCGACGTTTCGTTCGCCGTCGTCCGTCTCCACGACAATCGCCTGTTTGGGCGATGAATTCGTCTTTTCCTGAGGAGAGTCGTTCGGGCCTACCGCAACCCACTCGCCGGAATTCTCCTCGAACCGGGCCTGGCTCAGGAGATTGCCGTCCTTGTCGAACGTGCTCATCAGATCGGCGTCGCCGTCGCCGTTCGTGTCGGTGAACGCGAGATGACCACCGTCATCCGTCTCGACGACGGCGGAGTCGTTCACGCCGTCCTGGTCGAGGTCGAAGGTGACGTCGGCGGTGTACTCCTCATCCTCGACGGTGACCTTCAGCTCGGCGTCGGCCGCACCGTTCTCGTCGATGTACACCGGGACACACCTCCTACTTGCTCATGTACCGGTATGACCCACGTTATGCCGGTTCGGTTCCCTCGCCAAGCTCAACACTGGCAGCGTGGCGTGCGTCTGGGGGATGAGCGATCGGGGGAACGGTCATGGGGAGAGCGCGGGTGGCGACGGCGTTCGTGCTGGTGGCGAGCGCGGGGGCGGCGGTGTACGGGGGCCTGTCGGTGGACGGGGGTGGCGTGGGGATCGTCTTCGTCGGCTTCGCCGCGATGCTCCTCCACCTGCTGGTGTTCCTGCCCAAGGGAACGGGCCTCGAACTCGACGACGACGAGCGGTACCTGACCGGCCGGACCATCAGCGGGCGGCGGACGGTCGACCTGGACCGACTGGTGCGGGTCAGGCGCATCCGCGTGCCGGCGCGCAGCGTCGACCTCCACTGGGTCGAGCTGGTCGACGCCGACGGGGTTCGGCTCTTCGTCAACGACGAGTCTGCGCCGCGGGAGGTCAAACGGGTGCTGGCGGACCACACGGCGGGGCTGCCGTACATGTCGCGCGGCAAGGCGTTCCTGTTCTCGCTGGGGAGCCTCGCGGCGCCGGTCGTGGTCGCGGTGCTCGTGCACCTGGTGGTCTAGGCGCGGTCGCGGACCGAGCGGATCCGGCCCAGTAGCTCCTCGGCCTTGGACCGGCCCTGCTCCACCTCGGCCAGCTGCCGGGTCACGGACTGCAGTTCGCGGCCGCGTTCGCCGGCCTCCATCCGCAACGCCCGGTCGACCTCGCGCAGTTCCGTCTCGATGGCCTCGATGCGCTTGGCGAGTGCCTCGTCCAGGGCCAGCGACAGAGCCTGCTCGGCCTCGATCAGCTGTTCGGCGGCCAGTTGGTCCACTGTGGAGCGGGCGTCGGCGATGGCGTCGGAGAGCCACTGCTTGACGTGCTGCTTTTCCGCTGTGTGGGTGCGGGTTCTGGCCATCCACCAGCCCGCGCCCAGGCCCAGGGCGATGGTGACCGGCAGGACGATCGGGTTCAGGACGGCGATGCCTAGGCCCGCCAGTGGCATGACGGCCAGTTTGCCGGCGCCCAGGCCGCCGGAGACGCCCATGAAGACCAGCAGTTTGTCCTCGGCTGTCGGCGGGCGCTTCTCCTTGGGGCGCAACACGACCGGTGGCTGCTCGCCGCGAGCGAACTGGCCCCGGATCAGGGTCAGTTCCTCTGGCGAGAAGAGTGTGGCCAGGACTGCGTCGGTCACCTGGGCGAGGCGTACCGAGAGCGCTGTGGAGATGCGGCCGGACACGACCTGCAACGCCGTGTCGACCTGTTGCGGCAGGGACGCCAGGGCGGTGCGGTCGGCCGCGTCGATGGACTGGCGGTACCAGGTCTGGAGGTCGCGCATCTGGCGCGAGATCTCGTGGGAGTTCTCGATGCGGGCGCGCTGGACCTCGCCGCGCAGCCGGACCTGCCAGCCTCGGGTGGAGGAACGGCGTTCGGTCTGGAGTTCCTCGCGGCGGGCGCGCAGGACGACGGCCTCGTCCTCGCCCACGGACAGGGCGCGTTTCTCGTGTTCGAGGCGGATTTCCAGCTCGGCCAGCACGGTCGACAGCGCGCGCAGGGCGTTGGCCTCGGCCAGCATTCCGGCGCGGCCCGTGACCAGTTCCTGGAGGGCGGTTTGCAGGACGGAGATGCCGGAGCGTTCGCGGAGCATGGCCGCCGCGTCGGGGTTCGGGGCCTGGGCGGCCATGCCGAACATGCGCGACGACACCGGGTAGAAGGTGGCGTCGGCGAACCTGGGGGCGTGCTCGGCCAGCAGGGACTGATTGGCGTCGAGGACCTGGCGCCAGCCGCGGTACTGGTCGGTCTTGGTCAGGGCGAAGACGACGGTTTCGACTCGGTCGCCTACGCGCTTCAGGAAGTCGAGCTCGCCGCGGGTGAACGGCGACGAGGCGTCCACGACGAAGACCAGGGCGGTGGCCGAGGTGACGGCCTCCAGGGCCAGTTCGCCGTGCACCGACTCCAGGCCGCCGACGCCGGGAGTGTCCACAACGGACATCCGCTCGAGCAGCGGGATCGGGGCGTCGACCTCGACGTAGCGCGGGGGCAGCTCGCCCTCGGGCAGGTCGTGGGCGGCGGAGACCCAGTTGATCAGCGCGGGCAGCGGGAAGCTGACCGGCGCGAGCAGGCCGGGGTAGCAGGCGCGGGCCGCCCAGGTCGGGCCGTGCTGGAAGACGAGGTAGGTCGAGGTGGCCACGTCGGCGTCGACCGGCGAGAGGCCAGGGGCCGACAGCAGGGCGTTGACCAGCGACGACTTGCCGCGGTTCGTCTCGCCGACGATCACGACCGACGACACCTCGGGTACCGCGCGACGAGCCACCCAGTCGGCCATGGACGGGTCGAGCTCGCGCACGACGGAGACGAGACGTTCGCGGGTCTGCCGGACGGTCTGCGAGAGGTTGCTCATCGGGCCGTGTAGACCGTCACGACGGGTGCCCGCAGGACACGGCCGCGGTCGCAGAAGCCGGGCACCTCGGTCTCGGCGACCAGGCCCTGCAACGACAGGTCGTCCGTCGGCATGGTGCCGCCGGCCTCGTGCTGCGACGGGTCGAAACGCTCACCGTCCGCCCGCACCGCCACGACCCCTATGGACGAGAGGCCTTCCTCGATGCGTTGGACCACGCCAGCACTGGCGCGGTCCAGCGCGTACATGCACAGCTGGACCAGCGCGCGGCGCTCGGCCAGCGCCTGGTCGAGCAGCTCGTCGGCAATGGTCTCCACACCGTGATCCGACGCCAGATCGGCGGGTTCGGTTCCGTTCACGCTCATCGGTGCCCCCCAGCACGTAGTTGCTGCCAGATGAGGAAATACGCCCTGTGGACGACGTGCGCCACTCGAGCCTGCGCCGGAGTCGCGCCGAACGACGCGAACGAACGCCACCACCCGGCCCTTTCCAGCGCGAACGCGACCAGCTCCGAGCCGGGTCGACCGGCCAGGCCCAGCTGGGCCGCGATGTCCGGGGTGCTGCCGACGCGCAGCACCTCCTCCGTCAGGTCCGGGGCCAGCGTGACCGCGCCGGACGAGACCAGCGTCAACGCCTCCAGCAGCCGCAGCTGATGCGCCTCGGGGCGGGCCAGCAGGACCTCGATGGCGTCGTGCACGCGCTGCCGTTCGCCGGCATCGCCCGCGGCCAGCGACGTGACCGAGGCCAGTGCGGCGGCGGCCTTGATGCCGTCGGCCCGTGCCCGGAAGACCGCGTCCAACCGGCCTCGGACGGCGGCGAACCCGGACGCGTCGAACAGCACGCGCCTGAGTGCTCCGGCAGGCAGCGCGGGTTCAGCGTCAAGAGCCTCCAGCGCACGGCCGATGCCGTAGAGGTCGAGCTTCTCCAGCAACCGGGACCGCACACCGGCCGCGACGTCGCACTCCCACGACGTGAAGAGGTCGCCGGACATCAGCATCATCGTGCGGGTGTCCGCGTCCAGGGCCGCCAGCGCCCGCAACGCCTCCGCGTCCGCCGACGTGAACTCCCCGGTCTCCGCGGACTCGGCGAGCAGGCTGATCACCGGCAGCACGTCCGCGACCCGCGGCTTGAGCAGGTCGGCCTGCTTGGACGCGAGGATCTGCGCGGCCCGCCAGACGTCACCCTCCGCGCCCTCGACGGTTTCCGGTGCCACGGCGTCGACCTTGTTCAACGCGGCAATGGCGTTGACCGGCCCGGCTTCGCGGGACGCGGTCGCGGCGGTGAAGGCGGCCAACGTCGAATGGTCATCCGCGCGCACGCCCTGGGTCACGACGTAGAGAACGGCCTCGGCGCCTGCGACCGCGTTGCGCGACACGGAATCCAGCAGTTCCTCGGTGCGCGCGACCGAGGCCGCGTCCAGCGAACCGAGCCCTGGCGTGTCGATGACGGTGAAGTCGCGCAGCACGGCGTTCGTCAGGTACGCCTCGATGTGCGAGATGCCTTCCACACCAAGAGAAGCGGGGATCATGCCGTTCGCGTCGAACGGCAGCACCTGCCGTCTGCCGTCTCTCAGCACAACTTCGATGCGGTCGACCGTGCCGTACTGATAGCGCGTGACGAGCCTGGTGCACTCGCCGATGTCAGTAGGTGCGACCCGGCGCCCGATCAGAGCGTTCACCAGAGTCGACTTGCCCGACTTGATCCGGCCGGCGACCGCGACCTGCAACGGCGCGTGCAGACGGCGCAGCACTTCCTGGAATCCGGCGGCGGTCTGCGGGGAGACCTGCGGTTGCAGGGCAACGCACAAATTGGCCACCGCCGCACACAGCGGTCCGGCCAGTTGTTGTCCCTGCAACGCCGTCACAGGCACTGATCGTGCCACGGTTTGTGCGCGTGCGTGCGCGGGTAGCCACAGCGCATGGGTGACAGCTACGTGACGTTCCTAGTGCTGGGGATCGTCCTGGTCGTGGTCGACGGCCAGCTGATCTACCACAGCGGCAAGGGATATCTGAAGCGCGCTGAGTACGACGAAGAACGTGTCGGCGGCATGATGAAGCTGACGGCCGTCCTGTTCCACCTCGTCGTGCTCGGGCTACTGGCGCTGGTGTCGATCATCGAGGTCAACACGGGCGATCCGGTGAAGGACGTGGTCGTGAAGCTGGGCGTGGTGCTGTTGCTGCTGGCACTGGCTCACGGCGCGACGATGGCGATCCTGTCCAGGATTCGGGATCGCCAGATGCAGCAGCAACTCGCGGACCAGATGGCCGAGGAACACCGCATCTACGAAGAGCGGCATGAGGAACGTCAGGCACACGTAGGCGAACCGCGACCCGCACCCAAGATCGAGTCGCCTTACTCACCCACGTAGTGGGCTCGCACGGCGTTCAGTGCCTCCCCCTCACTGGCGCCGAGTGACCGAGCGATGGCGACGAACTCCGCCGCGGCGGCGGAGAGCGGGTCCGGTCCATGCGAAGGCAGGGCAGCCACCACGGTGCCCTGCCTTCGTCCTGTCGTGAGCACGCCTTCGGTCTCCAGCTCCCGGTACGCCCGCGCGACGGTGCCGGCGGCGAGCCCGAGGTCGGCGGCGAGCTGGCGGATCGTCGGCAACCGCGACCCGACCGGCAGCACCCCGCCGCTGATCAACCTCACCAACTGGTCGCGCACCTGACGCCAGGGCGAGACACCGTTCTCGACGTCGACGACGATTCTGGGACCTGTCACCAGAAGATTTTCTTCGACACGTAGTTCGTGTTGGCCATCGCTATCCACGCGAGCAGGCCGATGAAGGCGAGCGCATGGCCGACCAGTGCACCGGCCAGTGCCGCGCCGAGCCCCGCCGACACGTGCACGCTGCGGGTGCGCAGTGCCCGGTCGACCACCTCGTCACCGTCCGCCGGCCGGACGACCGCCGCCCAGATGACCGCCGTCACCGCGGCGACGGACACCACGAGCGGAGGCAGTTGGGGAATCCGGAGGTCGGCGAGGAGCAGGACGACCGCGATCAGCACGATGAGCGCGTAAGCGATCAACACGTACTGCGAGGCGATGTCGAACAGGCCACGCGGCGCGAGCGAGGCCACCCGTTGCGACCCTTGGCGATGCAGTTGCGTCGCGATCAACTCGGCGAGCAGGGTGCCACCCAGCACGATCGCCGCGAGCGAGCCGACACCGCGGCCGGTGTCGATCGGCAGGAGCGTCAGCCCGACGATGAGCCACGGGTAGAGCAACCGCCGCCGCTTCAGGTACCGGATCGCGTCGTCGATCTGCGTCGGCGTCGGGTCCTGCACCTTCCAGCTCTTCAGCAGCCGCCTGCCGGTCGACTTCGTCGGCCACAGCGCGACGAGCAGAGCCAAACCCACTCCGGCGGACCACAAAGCGTCGTACAACATGGCAGACCCCCGAACTTTGTACCAACTCCTTGACACAATAACTCACACTGAAGTCGTACGCAGCGTCAACCCGTGGCGCGACGCGCGGAAGTTCGGCCCGCACCTAACCTTGTCCAGTGCGGCGGTTCAGTCTGTGGATGAAGGCTCATCCGGCGTTCGGGGACTCCCTGATCGCCGGAATTCTGCTGCTCTTCGACATGGGCTTCGCGGTCACAGCGGTCGACAACGGGGTGTCGTTCTCGGCCTACCTCGCGGTGACGTTGCTGATGCTCGGGCCGCTTCCGTTCCGGCGCTACCACCCACTGGGCACGAGCTACCTGATCCTCGCGGGCGCGTTCCTGCAGCTCTTCTCGCACGGCGGCATCAACGGCCTGCCGGTCCGCATGTCCGACTTCGCGCTCGCCATCGCGCTGTACACGCTCGTCGCGAACACGAACCGCAAGACGGCGTTGATCTACCTGGGCTGGCTGCTCGCGGGCACGCTGCTCTGGGGCATCTTCCAGGTCGGCGAGATCCAGGCCGTGTTCCTCGTGTTCCTGGTCTTCGTGATCTTCGGCTTCAGCTGGGCGATGGGCGAGTTCATCGGCGCCCGCCGCGCCTACCAGCGTGAGATGGAGCAACGATTGGCACTTCTCGAGACCGAACGCGACCAGCAGGCCAAGATCGCGGTGGGCGAGGAACGTTCCCGGATCGCCCGCGAACTGCACGACGTCGTCGCCCACTCGGTGAGCGTGATGATCGTCCACGCCGACGGCGCCGCCTACACGATCAGGTCCCAGCCGGAGGTGGCCGAGAACGCGGTCCGCACGATCGCCGACACCGGCCGCCAGGCGTTGACCGAGATGCGCCGCCTGCTGGGCGTTCTCCGCAGCGACGACGCCGAGACGCAGTGGGCTCCCCAGCCGGACGCGCGCGGCGTGGTCGAACTGGCCGAGAACACCCGCGCCGCCGGGGTGCCGGTGCGCCTGGAGATCACCGGTGACGTGGACGACCTGCCCGTGGGCGTGGGTCTGAGCGTCTACCGGATCGTGCAGGAGGCTCTGACGAACACCATCAAGCACGCCGGCGCCGGGACCACCGCTTTGGTGCGACTGGCCCGGATGCCGGAGGAACTGCGGCTGGAAGTGACCGACAACGGCTTCGGCACCCCCCACGACGTGGTCAAGGTCTCCGGCGGCAACGGCCTGATCGGCATGAGGGAAAGGGCCGCGGTGCTCGGTGGCGAGTTCGAGGCGGGCCCCAACCCCGGCGGAGGCTGGCGCATCCGCGCAACATTCCCGCTAGCCGCATAGGGTGATCGAGTGATTCGGGTACTGCTCGTAGACGACCAGGAACTCATGCGGATGGGCTTTCGCATGGTGCTGGGCGCGCAGGAGGACATCGACGTGATCGGCGAGGCGGCCGACGGCCTCGACGCCGTGCAGATGGCCGACAAGCTCCGGCCCGACGTCGTCCTGATGGACGTCCGCATGCCCGTGATGGACGGTGTGGAGGCGACCAAGCGCATCACCGAGGCCGACTCCGCGAAGGTGCTGGTCATGACCACCTTCGACATGGACGAGTACGCCCTGTCGGCGTTGCGCAACGGCGCCAGCGGGTTCCTGCTGAAGGACACCCCGCCGTCCGACCTGGTGTCGGCCCTGCGCGCGGTGGCCTCCGGCGACGCGGTGGTCTCGCCTTCGGTGACCAAGCGGCTGCTGGGCCGGTTCCTCGGCGACGGCGGCGGTGAGCTCCGGGACGCCTCGGTGCTCGACGTGCTGACCGAACGCGAGCGCGAGGTGCTCGTGCTGATCGCGAAGGGGCTGTCGAACACCGAGCTCGCCCGCAAGCTGTTCCTGTCCGAGGCGACGGTGAAGACGCACGTCGGCCGGATCCTCGCGAAGCTGGAGCTGCGAGACCGGGTGCAGGCCGTGGTGCTGGCCTACGAGACCGGTCTCGTCCGCCCCGGCGATGCCTAGCGGTAGTTCTCGGGGTCGGCGTCCACCGTCTGACCCGCCATCCGCGGCTTCACGACGTCGTCCCACCAGCGGCCCCAGTCGGGCTGCGAGCCGTCGAGGTCGGTGAACCCGTACTCGCGCTTGAGCCTCCACGACGAGAGGCACTGCCCGGCGAACCTCTTGCGGTCCTGGTCCGCCGCGAGGTGGGCGATGCCGCGGCCGAGGTAGTGCGGCGTCTCGGACAACGCGTAGTCCGGCACCTTCTCGATCGCGTCGCGCCAGTTCGCCTCGGTGACGCCGAACGTCTCCAGCATCTGCTCGGAACGCAGGAACCCCGGCGTGGCCGCCACCGCGGTCACGTTCGGGAAGTCCTTGAGGTCCTTGGCCAGCACCTCGCCGAACCGGCGCACCGAGTTCTTCACCGCGTCGTAGGTGAGGTTCACGAAGTACGGCTCGCCGTCCTCGCCGTCGGTCACCTCGACCACCAGGCCGGCGTCGGACCTGATCACGAGCGGCATCAGCCGGTGCAGCGCCACGAGGTGCGTCTCGATGCCGTTGCGCCACATGTGCAGCTGCTTGCCGAGGTCGTGCTCCCAGAACTTGCCCCACTCGACGAGGTTCTCGCCGCCCCAGGCGTTGTTCACGAAGATGTCGAGCTTGTCGATGCGCACCGCGAAAGCGTCCACATCGGACGGATCGGTGAAGTCGCACCGGACGGCGATTCCCTTGCCACCCGCCTTGGTGACGAGGTCGGCGGTGTCCTCGATCGTCTCCGATCGCCCGACCTCCGACTGCCGCGTCCGCGTGGTCCGGCCGCCGACGAACACCGTCGCCCCTGCCGCCCCGAGCTCCACGGCGATCGCCCGTCCCGCACCGCGCGTGGCGCCGGTGACGGCCGCGACCTTCCCGCTCAGATCGGGATCACTTCTTGACGACACGGCGAGTTCCCCTTCCCTCGTGCCAGGAGAGGACGACCATCCCGTCGCCCTCGACGGTGAGCTGCACGACCTCGGTGACGTCGAACCGGAACAGGTCCAGCTCGCCGCCGTCCGGCATCCACCCGGTGCGGTCGTACAAGTCCTTCAGGTAGTCCGTCTTGTCGGCCCAGAACTCGGCGGTGCCGCTGATCTTCGCGTCGCCCGCCTCCGTCATCGACGCCGTCGTGCTCATGCAGTGCAGTGCGAACCTCGGATCGCGGCGGAGGTCCTTCGACTTCAACGAGTCGAGCATCATGCCCGCCCACAGCTCGCCGCGGCTGAAGTCCGGTTCCACACCGCTGATGCGCGGTGAGCCGTCCTTGCGCAGCGTCGCGATCAACGCGTGCCGGTCCGCGGCGAACCTGCTCTGCACGAACGCGGCCATGTCGGGCTGTTCGGCCGCGAACTCCGCCCAGGTAGCCATCAGCGCATCCCTTTCAGCACCAGATCGATGTCCTCTGTCATGCGTGCCAGCAGGTCGCCGCGCGGGCGCACCGACCAGTCCATCGAGATCCCGTACACGAGCGCGGCGAGGACACGGGCCGCGTTCGGCGGCAGCTCCTCGGCCGCGCACATGATCTCCAGTTCTTCCTCCATCACCGCGTAGTGCTGCGCCAGCAGCGCGCGCAGTTCCGGGTCGATCAGGTCGACCCCGAGCTGCGCCAGGTTGTTCGTCGCGACAACCGGATCGTTGAGCCGGTCGAACCAGGTCAGCAGCGCGTCGCGGACCGTGCCGGCCTCGCGCATCCTGCGCACGACCTCCTCGGTGCCCGCCCTGGTCAGTGCCTGCAGCAGCCCGCTCTTCGAACCGAACCGCTTCGCCACCGCCCCGACCGACACCCCGGCCTCCGCCGCCACGTCCGCGACGGTGAACTCCGGTCCGCGCCGGTCGATGACGGCCGCGACGGCGTTCAGGATCCGTTCGTCGGTGATCGTGCGAGGTCGTGCCACACGGTTAGTGAACCACAGTTCACTAACCTTCGCATTAGGATGGTGTCACGTGACATGGAGACCGCGTCTGATCGCGCTGGACATCGACGGAACCCTGACCTCTGTCGGCTCGAACGACATCTCGCCCGCCGTGAAGGCAGCCATCACACGCGCTACCGATCACGGCGCGTTGGTCGTGCTGTGCACTGGTCGCAGCCTGATCGGCATCTCCGCGGTCGCCGCACAGCTGCCCGTGACGTTCTGCGTGTGCTCCAACGGCGCTGTGTGGTGGGACCCGTCTCTCGGCGAGGTCACCAAGCGCGTGACGTTCGACCCCGGCCCCACCATCAAGACGCTCCAGGTGCTGCTGCCGGGGTCGGTGTTCGCGGTGGAGCAGACCGGCGTCGGCAACCTGTCGCTGGGCGAGTTCCTGCCGGGTGACCTGTGGGGCGTGACGACGCAGGCGACGTTCGAGGAGATGTCCGTGCCGACCTCACGGCTGGGCATGCGCTGGCTCGACCACACGCCGGCCGAGCTGTCGTTCGCCGTCCGGGAGCTGGAACTGCCGGGCATCGAGTGGTCCGTCGACCACACCGAGGCGTGGCTGACCGCCGTACCGCTCGACGTGACCAAGGGTTCGGCGCTGGCGGAGATCAGTGCTTCGCACGGCATTCGCGCGGAGGACGCGCTCGCGATCGGCGACGGGACCAACGACGTCGAGATGCTGCGGTGGGCCGGTCGCGGAGTGGCGATGGGGCAGGCGCCGGCGAACGTGCGCGCGGCGGCGGACGAGGTGGGGCCGACCGTGCTGGAGGACGGCGCGGCCTGGGTGCTGAACCGCTACTTCTCCTAGACGCAGGCCTGGATCGTCTCGCGCAGCCACCGCTGGGCCGGCCCGACGTGGTCGCTCGACGCCACGAGCCGGCGGCCGCGGCGAAGAACGGGACGACGGCGCCGAGGTGTCGTTGCAGGCCGGCGGCTTCCAACGTCGTGTCGAGCGGGCCACGGGCCCGCGCACCTGCCGGCCGGGGTGGAGAACGGGTACGCGCGCAACTACGGCGCCGACCCGCTCGCCACCATCGAGGTCCAGGAACCGCTAGTCGGAGACGTTCTGCACGGCGACGACCTTGTCGACCTTCACCCGCACGACCATCTCGCCGGGCACGCCGTTGCGCTCGGCGTACTCGTCGGCGCGGTCGTCGCCCATGTAGCGCGCGGCGGTGCGGCCCGCCCAGTACCTGAGCTGCTCGGGGTCCTCGTCGATCACGGCCTGGCCGGTGATCGTCACGAAGTTGAACGGCGGTGTCTCGTCGTCGAAGCACAGGGCGACGCGGCCGTCGCGCAGGATCGACTTGCCCTTGACCGTGTCGCGTGCGGTGAGGAAGACGACGTCGGGGCCGTCGAGGTCCACCCAGACCGGGGCGATGTGCGGTGAGCCGTCCTTGCGGGTGACCGCGAGCTTGCCGGTGCGGGCGGGTTTGGCCAGGACGAACTCGCGCCACCAGCCGTCCGGGGCTTCCGTGTATCCCATGTGGCTCATTCAACTACGACTGAGGTAGCGGCACCCGACGACGGAAGTTGACGCACGCGCAGACCGCAGGCCGATGTGGCAGACCCCCTCGAAGCCGCAGAGTAATCACATCACCGAGAGGGGAAAACCAATGATCGAGGCAGTCGGCCTCACCAAGAGATACGGCAGGACGGTCGCGGTCGACGACCTGTCGTTCACCGTCCAACCTGGACGCGTGACCGGGTTCCTCGGTCCCAACGGCGCGGGCAAGTCCACGACCATGCGCATGATCCTGGGGCTCGACCGTCCGACGGCAGGCCGCGTGCTGATCGACGGAAAGCCCTACGCGGAGCTCGACCGTCCACTGCAGACGGTCGGTGCGCTGCTCGACGCCAAGTGGGTTCACCCCAACCGGTCCGCTCGTGCCCACCTGCGCTGGCTCGCGAAGTCCAACGGGCTGCCGAACAAGCGGGTGGACGCGGTCCTGGAGGCCGTCGGTCTCACGCAGGTCGCGGGCAAGAACGCCGGCGGGTTCTCGCTCGGCATGTCGCAGCGGCTGGGGATCGCAGCGGCACTGCTCGGCGACCCGAAGGTGCTGCTGTTCGACGAGCCGGTCAACGGCCTCGACCCGGAGGGCATCCTCTGGATCCGCACGTTCATGCAGAACCTCGCCGCCGAGGGCCGCACGGTCCTGGTGTCGAGCCACCTGCTGTCGGAGATGGCGCTCACGGCCAGCGAGCTCATCGTGATCGGCCGGGGGAAGCTGATCACCCAGAGCAGCACGCAGGAGTTCATCGACGGCGCGACGGGTAACTCCGTCCTCGTGCGCAGTCCTCAGCTCTTCAAGCTCGGCCCGCTGCTCGTCGACAAGGGCTTCACCGTTCGTGACGGTGCGGACGGCGCGTTGTCCGTATCGGGTGCCACCAGTGACCAGATCGGGGACATCGCCGCTGCTAACGGTGTTGTTCTGCACGAGCTCAGTCCTCAGCGCGGTTCGCTCGAAGAGGCGTTCATGCAGCTGACCGGCGATGCTGTCGAGTACCACGCAGAGATCGGGAAGTGAGTCTGATGACCCTGTTGGCTGTTGAGAGAATCAAGCTCTTCTCGACCCGCTCGCCGTACTGGTGCAGCGCGCTCGCCCTGGTCCTCGGTGTCGGCCTCACCGCGATCATCGCGGCCTCGACCGACAACGGCCAGCTGTCCCTCGGCGTCACGCAGTTCGGCAGCAGCCAGCTCGCGTTGTCCGTCGTGCTGGTGATGGCGGCCCTCGCGGTCACCACCGAATACCGCTTCAGCACGATCCGCGCCACGTTCCTCGCGGTGCCGAACCGGACGTCCGCCCTGGTCGCCAAGACCGTCGTGGTCGCGTTCATCGCCGGTGTCCTCGGCGAGATCATCGCGTTCGGCTCCGTCGGCATGGCGAAGCTGCTGTCGCCCGCCTCGGACCTCGCGATCAACACGAGCGGCGAGTGGCGGCACGTGGCGGGCGTCGGCCTGCTCTACGGCATCGGCGCGATCATCGCGATCGCGGTCGGCATCCTGGTCCGGCAGACCGCCGGCGCCGTGGCGATCCTGCTGGTGTGGAACATGCTGCTCGAAGGCCTGATCGGGATCATCCCCAAGGCCGGCGTGAAGATCCAGGCGTGGCTGCCGTTCATGAACGCCAACCACTTCCTCCAGCTCGGCGGCGACAACGCGGCCGAACAGGCCGGCGCTGGTATCGACTTCAAGCTGAGCCAGTGGGGTTCGCTCGGCTACTTCGCCGGCATCGCGGTCGCGCTGCTGGTGGTCGCACTGATCGTCGCGAAGCGGCGGGACGCGTGACCTGTTCCAGATAAAGGGGGAGAGGGACCTGGGTCATCCGTCGGGGGGTGACCCAGGTCCCTGTCAGTTCTTTCGAGCGAACCGGGAGAGGTCATGATCGAAGCAGTCAGTCTTCGCAAGCACTACGGCAAGACCAAGGCGGTCGACGACCTGTCGTTCGTCGTCCGGCCGGGCCGCGTGACCGGGTTCCTCGGCCCGAACGGCGCCGGCAAGTCCACGACCATGCGGATGATCCTCGGCCTCGACACCCCCACCGGCGGAGATGTCAAGATCGACGGCAAGCACTACGTCGAGCTCAAGCAGCCGCTGCGCAAGGTCGGCGCGCTGCTCGACGCGAAGTGGGTGCACCCCAACCGTTCCGCGCGCTCGCACCTGAAGTGGCTCGCGGTCTCGAACAAGATCCCGGTCAGCCGGGTGAAGGACGTGCTGGAGATCGTCGGCCTCACCGAGGTCGCGCACAAGAAGGCCGGCGGGTTCTCGCTCGGCATGTCGCAGCGGCTCGGCATCGCGGGCGCGCTGCTCGGCGACCCCGAGGTGCTGCTGTTCGACGAGCCGGTCAACGGCCTCGACCCCGAGGGCATCCTGTGGATCCGGCAGTTCATGCACCGCCTCGCGGGCGAGGGCCGCACGGTGTTCGTGTCGAGCCACCTGCTCTCCGAGATGGCGCAGACCGCCCAGGACCTCATCGTGATCGGCAAGGGCCAGCTGATCTCGCAGACCACCACCGAGCAGTTCATCGCCGACGCCACCCAGGACACCGTCCGGGTGCGGTCGCCGCACGCCGCGAAACTGCGGGAGATCCTCGCGGCGCACGCGACGGTCACCGACGACTCGGTGAGCGGAAGCCTGGTGGTGCACGGGATTCCGGCGCAGCAGATCGGTGAGCTCGCGGCGGAGAACCAGATCGTGCTGCACGAGCTCAGCCCTCAGCGCGGTTCGCTGGAGGAGGCCTTCATGCAGCTCACCAAGGAGTCGGTGGAGTATCACGCTCACTGACGACGGGCTTGGGGCGCCGCGACCTGATGGCCGGTAGTGCGATCAGCAAGCCGGTCATCACCGCGGTGCCGCCCGCGACGGCGGCGACGAACGGCAGCCGGGCCGCCATGTCGACCGGCTGCACGGGTCGTTGCGCCGCGAGCGTCGGAGTCGGTTGCGCCGTCGAGGGTTTCGGCGCCGGCAGCAGCGGATTGCGTTCCACCGCCGGGAGTTGCGCGGTGAGCGCGCCCATCGGGTTGACCATGCCGAACCCCGTCGTCGCGTCCCGGCCGGGTTCCGCCAGATCGGTCGCGGTCTTGATCAACGCGTTGACGACGTCCTTCGCCGGCATCTCCGGATGCCTGGCCCGCACCAGCGCGGCGACCCCGGTCACGATCGCGGATGCCGCGCTCGTGCCGTCCATCTCGGCGTAACCGCTGGCGTAGACGTTTTCCGGCGCGATCGTCACGATGCCCTCCGCCGGAGCCGCGAGCACCGTGTCCGCGCCGACGTTGGACGACGCCCACGGCTTGCCCGCCTTGTTCGTGCCCGCGACCGCGATCACGCCGTTGATGTTGGCGGGCGCGGAGACCTCCTTGGCCTCGTTGCCGGTGGCGGCGACGAGAACGACGTCCTTCTCGATCGCGTAGTTCACGGCCTTGACCAGCGTCGGCGTCATCGAACTGGAGAAGCCCAGCGACATGTTGACGACCTTGGCGCCGTGGTCGGCGGCCCACCTGATGCTCTCGGCGACGGCGTCGAGCCCGAACTGCTCCTTCTCGTCGGCGCTGGCGATCGGCAGGATCTTGGCGCCGGGCGCGATGCCGAGCGCGCCGCCGCCCTTGCCGTTCGCGGCGATGATCCCGGCCATCCCGGTGCCGTGGCCGTCGCCGTCGGTCGTGCCGTCCGTGCCCTTGGAACGGCCGAAGCCCGCACCGGGTAAGACCTGCCCGGCGAGGTCGGGGTGCTTGGCGTCGACACCGGAGTCGATGACCGCGACGATCACGCCGTCGCCACGTGCCTGGGCCTGCGCCGTGTACACGTCGAGCGCGTCGAGGTGCCACTCCTGCTCCTCGATCGACTGCGCGGCGAGCAGCAACGGCAGCGCGACGGCGAGCGCGGGGAGCAGGTGCACGTCAGCTACATCGTGTTTCCAGCTCACGGCGCAACGTGCCTGGCGTCACACTGTGCGTAAGAGCGCTGTTAACAACCCGTGAAAAGCCGCAATTTGGACAACTTCGCTGTTTGACGTCGCGTTCAATGGGGTTATCCCCGTGCCGGAGGTGGCCTGTGGCGGTCCGTGTCGAAGCAATGCTCAGCCTCGAGTGGTCTGATGCGCTCGAAGTTCCGAACTCCTCTGATCTGGCCAACGCACCGGCAGAACTTCGCCGGTCGTGGGTGAACAAGGCGGACGAGAAGCAGGTCCTGGCGACCTATCGTGCCGTGAACGCCGTTGGTGACGCGCCCGCGCCGTGGTGGCTGCGCGCGCTGGACCGCGGCAAGATCTCTTCCCGTGCCGAGGGTCACGCCGTCGAGGACGCGGTGACCGAACTGCTGTCGGCTCGTCCCGGCTGGGTCTTCGTCCCGTGGGTCGACTACGGCGAGATCGGGTACTGGGAGTTCGTTCCTTCCGAAAGTGGTGTCTACGGTCCGGCCACTCCGACGACCGTGCAGTTCACCGCCGCTCACCGCGGCTGGATCCACCTCGTTCCCGCGCACCACGGACCCGGCCACGCCCAGCCGATCGACTTCACCATCGATGACCTGCGTGCTCAGATCGAGGACATCGAACTGATTGCTTAGACTCTCCGGTCGTGACCAGGCCTGAGTTCCCCCGTTCCATCGTCAGCTTCGTCCAGCGCGGCGAGCGCATGACCGTGGGACAGGAGCGCGCCTGGGAGACGTACTGGGAGAAGATGGGCAACGACGTGAAGTCGTTGCCCGAGGGGCCGCTGGACTTCGACTCCTGGTTCGGCCGCTCCGCGCCCGTGCTGCTGGAGATCGGGTCCGGGATGGGCGAGACCACCTCGCAGCTCGTGGCCGCCGCGCCCGAGCTCAACTACGTCGCCGTCGAGGTCTACAAGCCGGGCCTGGCCCAGTTGCTGCTGCGCGGCGAGCACCTCGGCGGGCTCGACAACCTGCGCGTGCTGCGCGGTGACGCCGTCGACCTGCTGACCGACCACATCGCGCCCGCGTCGTTGCACGGCGTGCGGATCTTCTTCCCGGACCCGTGGCCGAAGAAGAAGCACCACAAGCGCCGGCTCGTGCAGCCGGAGTTCGTGGCGCTGCTGGCGTCGCGGCTGGAGCCGGGTGGCGTGCTGCACCTCGCGACGGACTGGGAGCACTACGCGGACCAGATGCTGGAGGTCTGCTCCGGCGAGCGGCTGCTGACCAACGTCTACGACGGCTGGGCGCCTCGGCCGGACTGGCGGCCCGTCACCAAGTTCGAACAGCGGGCTGTGAACGAGGATCGGGTGTCGCACGACCTGATGTTCCGACGGAACGACCTCACCTGATCGAGGTCTCAAGCCGATCGAGTGAGCACCTTGGGTCTACCGTTCACTCGTTGGAGTGGCGGGTGTTGATCACCCGAAATGCCCCGAGTGGCAGTGACGCGTGAGGCTGTTCCGGCCTTAGCGTCTCGCTGCGTGACCCCCGACGTCCTCCCCGTCGCGGAGGAGTTCGTCCGCATGTTCCACGCGGCGCACTCCGACGCAGGCTCGCTGACCGCCCGCATCGCCCAGGTGCGCGCCGAGATCACCGAGACCGGAACCTACCGCCACACCACCAACGAGCTCGCGTACGGCGCGCGGATCGCGTTGCGAGATTCCGGCTGGTGCACCTCAGGTGTGCCGTGGCGCCGGCTGAAAGTCCGCGATCTGCGCGGCTATCGCAACGCCGCCGCCGTCGCCGGCGAATGCGTCGAACATCTTCGGCTGGCGACCAACGGCGGTGAGATTCGGCCGCTGGTAACGGTTTTCGCGCCGGACGCGCCCGGTTCGCCCGGCCCGGTGATCTGGAACGAGCAGCTGATCCGCTACGCCGGGTACGCCGACGGCATGGGGGACCGCAGGTATGCCGGGTTCACCGAGACCATGCAGGGCATGGGCTGGCGGCCGCCGGTGCGACGGTCGCGGTTCGATCTGCTGCCGTTGGTGGTGGAGACCCAGCACGAGGGACCGCGGTTGTTCACGCTGCCGTCCGAGATCGTGCACGAAGTTCCATTGGAGCACCCGACATTGCCGTGGTTCGGCGAGATGGGCCTGCGCTGGCACGCGGTTCCGGTCATCGCGAACATGCGGCTGTCGATCGGCGGCGTGCACTACCCCGCCGCGCCGTTCAACTCGTGGTTCGTCGGTGCCGAGATCGGCACGCGGTCACTGGCTGAGGAAGGTGCTTACGGTGTGGCGCGTGAGGTTGCCGACGCGTTGGGTTTGGACACTTCGTCCGAACGCACGCTGTGGCGGGACTTCGCGACCGTTCACCTGAACGCGGCAGTGCTGCACTCGTTCGACAAGGCGGCCGTCACCATCACGGACCACCACGCGGAAGCGTTGCACCGTCTCGCTTGGCTGCGCTCCCGCCAACGTCCGTCGCCCGCGCGTCCCGCGTTCCGGTTGGACACCGCAGCCGCGGCGCGCGCACGGAACGGTTCTCCGGCGCGCTTCACGGCCGCGTTGGACGAGACCCGTCCCCAACCGACCAGCAGGCTGGCGGAACTGCTCCGCCAGCAACACTCCCTGACCAGCGTCTGACTTCCCCATCACACGCTGGCTGCCGGGAAGACCTAGTGCTTCGAGTCGATCATCACGCCTGACAGAGCCATCAGCGCAAGGACCAACAGGCCGACCACAGCGGCGGCCCAAGTGAACACAACTGACAACATGGCGTCCTCCGTTTCCCCGACTTTCGCTCCTCCAGAGTCCGTGACCGCTGCGTAATCTGACATCCGCCGTGAGGGTATTTCCGCAGGTCGCCCAGTCAGCCTTATGGCTGATGCCGGGGTAGCCCCCGGTCGGACGCGGGGTCGGTCTTTCGGCCCTACTGTTGCTCGGGTGGAGAGCACGGACTTGAACTGGCGGCTGCTCGCCAAGCGTCAGTGGCCGCTGGCGCTCTCACTCGCGGGCATCGTCATCGCGGAGACAGGGTCGATCAGCACTGCGGCCGGCTGGTGGCAGATCCCCGGTGTGCTGGTCATCTGCGCCATCTCGGTGCTGGCACCGCGCCGGCCGTTCGACGCGGCGCTGGCACTGACGTTCGCGATCGTGTGCACGGCGCTCTACATGCGCTTTCTCGACGTCGCGT
This sequence comes from Lentzea waywayandensis, assembly GCF_900115955.1. GTDB lineage: Bacteria > Actinomycetota > Actinomycetes > Mycobacteriales > Pseudonocardiaceae > Lentzea > Lentzea waywayandensis. The sequence continues at coordinate 619,223 of NZ_FOYL01000004.1, read as the reverse complement.
TCGAGCCGCACTTCTTCGTCAGCGGCGCCAACATCTCGATGACCGGCGCCGCGATGGCGACGATCGCGATCCTCGTGCGGGAGTCCTCGCACCTGCGCGCGATCGCCGGCACGGTGCTGGTGGTGGCGGCCGTGATCGCCGCCGAGGTCCTCGGGTGGCCGGTCGTGTCGGCTCGCGAGTACCGGAACTGGCAGCCGGACTACACGTCGTACCTGTTCGGCGCCTGCATCATGCTCGTGCTGGCGCTCGGCACCGGGCTGTACTTCCGGGCCAGGGACAACGAACGCGCGTCGCAGCTGGCAGCTTCCGTCGCGGCGGCCCAGAACTCCGAACGGATGGCGTTGGCGCGCGAGCTTCACGACGTCGTGGCGCACTACGTGACGGCGATCGTCGTGCACGCGCAGGCCGGTCAGCTCAACCGCGAGGTCGACGTGCTGCCGTCGATCGCCGCCTCCGGAACCGAGGCGCTGACCGCGATGCGACGACTCGTGGGCACGATGCGGGACGGCGAGTCTGCGGGCCCTGCCGCGTCCTCGTCGTTGATGGACGACGTGCGCGCGCTGGCCGCGGAATCCGGGCTGCCGGTGCGGCTCTCGTTCGACCTGCAGGACGCCGTGCCGCAGGAACTGGCCCGCTCGGTGCTGCGGCTGGTGCAGGAATCGCTGACGAACACCCAGAAACACGCGGCCGCAGTGTCCTCAGTGGACGTCTCACTGTCCTCGAGCGACGGTGTGCTGCACCTGGCCGTCCTCGACGACGGCGTTGCCTCCGGCGTGCCCGTCGGCGGATCGGGAGGCTACGGGCTCGTCGGCATGCGCGAGCGCGCGGAACTGCTGGGTGGCACGTTCTCCGCAGGCCGACGCGAACCAACCGGGTGGACGGTCCGCGCCGATCTGCCGATCTCCTAGCTCACATGTCGTCGCGGATGACTTCGAACTCCTGAGTCATCTCGACATCACTGAACTGGTCGTCGTTCTGAGGGTCGATGTCGGCCACTGATGCCTCCGCATGATCACGCCCGTACCGTGGAGTGTGATCATGCCAACTCAGCGCCGGGTCGGCGGCTTGGGGGTCGCAGGCTTCTGCGCGCGGCGGAAGGATCCACTGGACGTGCACGGCTTCTTCGACATGATCTTGAGACGCCCCTGTCCTACCGGTGGTTGCTCTTGGATGCACAAAGGGCCCGTCGCATCACGCGCAACGGGCCCCTTGGTTGGGGAGAAGTTTTAGGCCGGGGCGGACCCTGGGGGTCGGCCCGCGCCCGACAGAACGTGGATTCCCATCCCGTCCGGATGTATGCATGCTTGTGACCGGCATCACAATGGCAGGATTCTCCGCATGTCACTGCGTCTGCACGCCCCGGTGGTCCTGCCCTGCGACCCGTCCTGCGCCGTGTTGCGCGACGCCGTCGTGGACGTCGTCGACGGCCGGATCACCTACGTGGGTGCCATCGCCGATGCCCCCGCCTTCGACGGCGAGGTCCGCTCGCTCTCCGGAATCCTGATGCCCGGCCTGGTCAACACCCACGCGCACAGCCCGATGACGGTGCTCCGCGGCCTGGGTTCGGACCTGCCGCTGCTGCGGTGGCTGCAGGAGCAGATGTGGCCGAACGAGGCGCAGATGACCGCGGCCGACGTCGGCACGGGCATGCTGCTCGGCGCCGTCGAGATGCTCCGGCACGGTGTCACCACCTCCACCGAGATGTACTTCCACGGGCCCGAACTGACTTCTTCGGTGCTGGCCGCCGGGTCACGGGTGGTGTTCGGCGGCGCGATCCTCGACGTGCCGGGGATGGACTGGAAGTCGCAGACCGACGAGATTTCGTCGTGGATCGACGCGGACGGACTTCGCTTCGGGCCTGGCGAGCGGGTCGAGCTGGCCTACGGGCCGCACTCCGCCTACACGCTGTCGGCTCCTCAGCTGACGTCGATCGCCCTCGAGGCGCGAGCCCGTGGCGCGCTGTTCATGGTGCACGTGGCCGAGTCGCCGTTCGAGGACGAGGCCGCTCGCGCCGAGTTCGGATCCGTTCCGGCCCTGATGAAGGCTTCGGACGTGCTCGGCGGGCGCGTGCTGTCCGCGCACTCCGTGCACCTGTCCGACGACGACATCGCGCTGTACGCGGCGTACGGCGTCGGCGTCGCGCACTGCCCCGGCTCCAACACGAAGCTCGCTTCGGGGATCGCGCGGGTGCCGGAGATGCTGGCCGCGGGCGTGGCAGTCGGGCTGGGCACCGACGGGCCCGCGTCCAACGACGACCTGGACCTGCTGGAGGAGGCGCGGCTGGCCGGGCTTCTGGCGCGCGTCTCGAAGATGGACGCGACCGTGCTTGGGGCGGCGCAGGCGTTGCTGATGGCCACTCGGGGCGGGGCTTCCGCGTTGGGGCGCGACGACATCGGCGCGCTGGAGGCCGGTCGTTGGGGCGATGTCGTGCACGTCGCCGCTGATGACCCGGCCTTTGCGACCGGGCTGGACGCGCCGGACGCGCAGGTGCTGGCGAACCTCGTGTGGGGGTCCGGGTCGCGCCGGGTCACCGACGTGTGGGTCGCCGGTGACCACGTCGTCGCAGGCGGGGAGTCGACTCGGGTGGATCGGCACGAGGCTCAGGCCGCAGTCGCCGCGGTGGCGCGGCGACTGCGGAACGCCTGACACACTCACCATTTCCGCTACTCACCTGGTATGCGCGGAAGAATGACGCAGGACAACCCAAAGCGTTGCCACCGACGCCATTTTGTGATAAACTGAGCACATACCGCAGAGAGCGTGGACACAATCTCGTGTCCACGCTCTCTGCGCATTAATAAACTAGGAGATTTAATGCTAAAAATTATCAAGAACAACAAGAAACTAAGATTAAACCCACCAAGTCAGCAGCCCAGAGCAGGATCTTGGGCGCTCGCAGGACTGCTCAGCGGCCTGAGTCACGGAGCGGGCCGCTGGATCTTCGACAAATCAATGAGATTGGTGGAGTTCATCTTCAATGGATGATCCAACTGCTGGCACAGTTGAATCATCCCTACACAACAGCTGACATCAGTATAGCTCAAAGATAGACACTAATAAAGTTGGAAGATGCCGCGAAGAGAGTCTCTTCGCGGCGTTTCCCATGTCCTCGATCACGTGATGAAAGAGCTAACACACATGACTGATCACTGAGTGTCAACCTCTAGCCACAGGCTGTTGACAGCCTGTGGACAACTTCTAGTGCGGGCGCGACCGCACGTTGATCTCGGTGATGTGGGCGTCGGGCGTCGCCAGCACGGCTGACGCCACCGCCCGCCCCACCGAGGCCGGGTCGATGTACTTCGAGGGGTCGTAATCGCCGCCCTCCTGGCGGCGCACGTCCTCCTGCATCGGCGTGGCGGTCCGGCCGGGATAGACCGAGGTCACGCGCAACGCCGGCTCGTCGCCGCGCAGGGCGTCGGCGTAGGCGCGGAGGGCGAACTTCGAGGCCGCGTAGACGCCCCAGCCCGGGTTCGCGTTCAGGCCCGCGCCCGAGTTGATCAGGACGACGTGGCCGCCGGCGGTGCGCAACTGAGGCAGGAGCAGGTTGGTCAGTTCGGCCACCGCGAAGACGTTCAGCTCGAAGGTCTTTCGCCAGTCGTCCTGGGTCGCCTCGGCCAACGGGCCCAGCAGGGCGATGCCGGCGCTGTGGACCAGCACGTCCAGGCGCGAGACGCTGCCCAGGTCGGACGAGGCCACGTTCGTGAGGTCGAACGGCCAGGCCTGGGATCCGGGGAGTTCCGCGGCGAGCACCGAGAGCGATGTTTCGTCTCGTCCGCCTAGCAGAAGATCGTGAGTGGGGGCCAGACTTCTGGCGATGGCCGAGCCGATTCCGCTGGATGCCCCGGTGACGAGGGCGACCGGACGATCAGTCATGGGGGGACCATAGTGCCCAGGAAGTTGATCCTGCCGTATCTCTGCCTGCTCTACTTCATCAACTACCTGGACCGGGTCAACATCGGGTTCGCCGGGCCGAACGGGATGTCGGAGGAGCTCAAGCTCTCGGCGACGGTGTTCGGGTTCGCGTCCGGGGTGTTCTTCATCGGGTACCTGCTGCTCGAAGTCCCCAGCAACCTCGCGTTGCACAGGTTCGGCGCGCGGAAGTGGATCGCCCGGATCATGATCAGCTGGGGGATCGTCGCCACGGCCATGGCGTTCGTGCCCAACGGGACCGTGCTGATCGTGTTGCGGTTCCTGCTGGGTGTGGCGGAGGCCGGGTTCTTCCCGGGGATCATCCTGTACCTGACCTACTGGTACCCGCAGAAGGACCGGGCGCGGATCGTCGCGTTGTTCATGGTGGCGATCCCGATCTCGACGGCGCTCGGGGCCACGTTCAGCGGGTTGCTGATCCAGTGGACCGACTGGCGCACGATGTTCCTCATCGAGGGGCTGCCGGCGATCGCGCTGGCGTTCGTGACGTGGTTCTGGCTACCGGACAGGCCCGAGGAAGCCGTCGAGCAGCCGAAGGAAGAGCACTGGCCGTTGAAGAAGGCCCTCACTCATCCCCGGATCCTGGCACTGAGCTTCGTGTACTTCGGGATCGTGTACGGGCTGTACACGCTGGGGTTCTTCCTGCCGACGATCATCAAGGGCCTGGCACCGGAGGCGGGCGTCGTCGAGCGCGGGCTGATCAACGCGATTCCGTACGTCCTCGGCGCGGTCGCCATGATCCTGTGGGCCAGGCATGGAGACCGCACCGGGGAACGGAAGTGGCACGTCGCCGCGCCGATGTTGCTGGGTGGAGCGGCCATTCCCGTGGCGCTCTACCTGGACAACCCCATCGCGGCGATGGTGGCGGTCTCGGTCTGCGCCATCGGCGTTTGTGCCGCCCTGCCGACGTTCTGGGCACTTCCCACGAGTTTCCTCGGCGGCACGGCGGCGGCGGGCGGAATCGCGTTGATCAACTCACTGGGCAACGTGAGCGGGTTCGTGGCCCCTTACGTGACCGGTTGGCTGCGCGACATCACCGGGACTCAGAAGACGGGCCTCTGGGTCGTCGGCATCACGATGGTCATGGCGGCCGTGGTCGCGCTTGTTCAGAGGGCGGGCACGGAGAAGGTGTAGAGGGCTTCGTAGCGGACGGACGTCTGGGCGCCTTCGGTACAGCCGCCGGCGGGTGCGACGCCGCCCTTGGTGTTGAGGCGCTGCACGTAGCTGACGCCGGCGAACGTTCCCGCGCCCCTGGTGGACTTCGCCTTCAGCAGAAGTTCCGGAACGGCTCCGGGAACCTCGTTGCGGGCTCCGTCGACCGGCGCGGCCTCGACCGCGCTGCCGTCGACGGTGGAGACCCAGATCGGACCGCGCGAGTGCAGTCCGACCGCCCTGCCGAGCCGGTCCGCCAGCGTTGCGGCGGGTTCCAGGCCCTTCCACGCTCCGGCCGTGCAGGTGTAGGTCTGCACGCCCTTGGCGTAGAACCTCTCGACGATCTTGTTGCCGGACGGGACCTGAACAGCGGGTGCGACCCTCGCGTCAGATCCGCCGCTCATGGCTTCCGGGGTCGGCGCGGCGGTGGAGCCCACGCCTCCCGCGAGGATACCCAGAAGAGTTGATGAGACCAGGACTAAGCCAGCACGTTTCATCACGTCCGGTCGTACGGATCCAATACCGGACCGGTTCAGTACCGTCTCAGTTGGCGGGCGCGTAGAACGTGTAGAGGGCCTTGTACGGAACGGAAGTCTGCGCGCCGGCCGTGCAGCCACCGGCCGGGGCGACGCCGCCCTCGGTCGCGAGACGCTGGACGTAGGAGACCTTGCCGAACAGGCCGTCACCGCGAGCGGTCTTGGTCTTGAGCAGGAGCTCGGGCACGGCGCCCTTGATGTCGTTCTTGGCACCGTCGACGGGGGCCGCCTCGACCGCACTACCGTCCACAGTGGAGATCCAGACGGGGCCGCGGGAGTGGATGATGATCGGCTTGTCGTTCTTGTCGACGAGCGTCGCGGCGGGCTCTAGACCCTTCCACGCGTTGTTCGTGCACGAGTACGTCTGGACGCCAGTGGCCTGGTACTTGCCGACCAGTTTCTGACCTGCCGGGATCTGGACGGCCGCCGCGACGGGCGTGTCCTCCGCCTGAGCGACGGGAGTGGGGGTAGCGGTGCCGGCGGTGGGGGTGCCACACGCGGCAAGACCCAGAAGAGCAGCAGCACCAACGAGAAGACGAACATTCACGATTCACTCCAAAGTAGACAGCCAATGTGGACGTTCCCTCGGCTGTCCGCGGTGCAGCCACCCATCACACGGACAGGTGGCCGCACCGGTTCACGGCATCAGAGTGAGCCGGAGCACAGGATCATCAGTCGCAGATCTTGCGACGGTCCTTGCGCCACACCACCGCGACGGACGGACGCGGCTGCGAGGTGCCACCGTCCGGCCAGTGCGAGAGCGGGTTGTTCGCCGACGCGCCGTCGATCTCACCGGGGTGCTGCACGGACACCAGCACGAAGTCCTCGGTGATGACCGGGCCGCAGGTCTCCGCACCCTTGGGCACGGTGAGGAACTGCTTCACCTGGCCACGGCGAGGACCGGAGACGGGCACCGCGAACAGGCCGTCGTTGGACGCCAGGGCGTTGCCGTCGGTGGAGATCCACAGGTTGCCGTGCGTGTCGAACGCGACGTTGTCCGGGCAGGAGATCGCACTGACCTGCGACTTGTCGAAGCCGCCGAAGTACGTGCCGGGGTCCTTCGGGTCACCGCAGACCAGCAGCAGCTTCCAGGAGAACGTCAGCGCCGTGTTGTCGCTGCGGCGCTCCTCGATCTCCAGCACGTGGCCGTGCCTGTTTCCGTTGCGCGGGTTGATCTCGGTCGGGCCTTCCTTGCCCGCCTTGCCGCGGTCGGTGTTGTTGGTCAGCGCGGCGTAGATCCGGCGGTTGTGCGTCGAGGGCTCGACATCCTCCGGGCGGTCCATCTTCGTGGCGCCCATCTTGTCCGCGGCCAGGCGCGTGAAGACGTAGACCTCTTCGGCGGTGAAGCCGGGCACGAACGACTTGTCGTTGTGCGCCAACGCGATCCACTCGCCGGAGCCGTCGAACTCACCGTCGGCGGGCAGCTTTCCGGTGCCGTCGATCTCGGCCGCCGGGCTGTCACCGGTGAACTTGGCGACGTAGAGCGTGCCCTTGTCCAGCAGCTGCTTGTTGTGCTCGCGGGCGCGCTTCGAGCCGCCCTTCTGCATCTTCTCGTCCGTGACGAACTTGTACATGTAGTCGAAGCGCTCGTCGTCGCCCATGTACGCGACCACGCGGCCGTCCTTGGCGACGATGACGTTCGCGCCCTCGTGCTTGAAGCGGCCGAGCGCGGTGTGCTTGACCGGCGTCGACGTCTTGTCGAGCGGGTCGATCTCGACGATCCAGCCGAAGCGGTTGGCCTCGTTGGGTTCCTGGGCCAGGTCGAAGCGCTTGTCGAACTTCTCCCACTGGCGCAGCGACGCGCCGCCGCTGATGCCGTAGCGAGCGAACTTGGCCTTCGTGTCCGGGTCGGTGACCTGGCTCGCGTTGGCGAAGTACTGGTTGAAGTTCTCCTCACCCGACAGGATCGTGCCCCACGGCGTGACGCCACCGGCACAGTTGTTCTGCGTGCCGAGGACCTTGCGGCCCGTCGGGTCGGCGGAGGTCTTGAGGAACTTCGAACCGGCGGCCGGGCCCTTCACCTCGAACGGCGTGGTGAGCGTGATCCGGCGGTTGTACTTCTTCTTGTCGTCCGGGCAGACGAAGAGCTTGCCCGTGCGGGGGTCGCGGTCGACCATCACGACCGACAGGCCGTGCGCGGCCCACGCGATCTTGGCGTGCTTCTCGGTGACGGTGGCCGGCGCCCAGTCCTTGAACATGAACGACTCGGTCGTGTACTCGTGGTTGCTCACCATGAGCCAGCTGTCGTGGTAGCCGGGCACCGGGACGAGACCGCAGAAGTCGTTGTTGAAGCCGAACTGCTTGGCCTGCGCCTCAGGCGTCTGGTTGTCGAAGTCGAACTTCGGCGCGTCGTCCAGCACCCCGTCACCCCAGCGGATGACGACGTCCTGCTGGAAGCCCTGGGGCACGGTGATCTGGTCGAGGGTGTTGGGCGCCACCGGCTCGAAGTTCAGACCGCCGGGGTCGTTGCCACCGCGTCCGAGGGCCCCGGCGTCGGGGTGCGCCGCAGCGGCGGCGGAACCGGAGAACGCGAGCGCGCCGGCACCGGCGACCGCGACGACCGCACCGGCCTTCAGCATGCCGCGCCGGCTCACGACCTCCTTGACGACGTCGCCGAAGTACGCGTTCGCGGACGAGTTGGGCGCCTCGTGCGCGCAGGCGTTGCCGCAGCGGAACTCACAGGTGACAGCCTGACGTCCGAGCGGGTGGTTCGTCGGGAGCAGGGGCAGCATGCGGCGGCCCCGATCGGTGGGTGAGGACACGCAGGCCTCCGAGATCGGTCAGTGTGGGAACTGGCCGAACCTAAGAGCCCAACGAGATCGCCTGCCGTCCAGAAGGTGAACGGCAGGCGAACTCGTACTACTCCCGAACGATCACAGCACGCAGGGTGATCAACCGATTTCACCCAGCTGACGACGGCCCTTGCGCCACACCGCGACGACCGACGGGCGGGGCCTCGCGGTACCCCTGTCCGGCCAGTTCGAGGCCGGCTTGTCGGCACTCGCGCCGTCGACCTCGCCGGGGTGCTGGACGCACACGGTGATCACCCGCTCGCCGATCACCGGACCGCAGGTCTCGCCGCCGCGCGGCACCGTGAGGAACAGCTTGAGGTGCCCGCGTTCCGGACCTTCCAGCGGCACGCCGTAGAGGCCGTCGTTGAGCCCGTCGAGCTTGCCGTCGGCGTCCGTGGAGATCCACAGGTTGCCGTGCCGGTCGAACGCCACGTTGTCGGGACTGGAGATCGGGCTGACCTGCGACTTGTCGTAGCCGCCGAAGTACGTGTTCGGGTCCTCCGGGAAGCCGCACACCAGGAACAGTCCCCAGTTGAACGTCAGCGAGAGCGCGTCACCACGGCGTTCGACGATCTCCAGGACCTGGCCGTGGCGGTTGTTGACGCGCGGGTTCGGCTCGGTCGGGCCTTCCTTGCCCGCCGTGACGCCGCGCTCGACGTTGTTGCTCAGCGCGCAGTAGATCGTGCCGGTGCGCGGGTGGCACTCGATGTCCTCGGGGCGGTCCATCTTCGTCGCGCCGACCTTGTCCGCCGCGATGCGCGTGAAGACGTAGACCTCTTCGGCCGTCATGCCCGGCACGAAGGACTTCTTGCCCGACGCCAGCGGGATCCACTCGCCGCCGCCGTCGAACTTCCCGTCGCTGGGCAGCTTTCCGGTGCCGTCGATCTCGGACGCGGGGCTGTCGCCGGTGAACCGGCCCACGTACAGCGTGCCGTCGTCGAGCAGCGTCATGTTGTGGCGGCGCGCGGCCTTGCTGTTGCCGCGCTTCATCTTCCCGTTGGAGATGAACTTGTAGATGTACTCGAACCGCTCGTCGTCACCGGAGTACGCGACGATGCGGCCGTCGTCGGCGACGCGGATGTTCGCGGTCTCGTGCTTGAACCGCCCGAGGTGCGTGTGCTTGATCGGCGTGGAGTCCGGGTCGTGGGGGTCGAGCTCGATGACCCAGCCGAACCTGTTGACCTCGTTGGGTTCCTGCGCGAGGTCCCAGCGCTTGTCGAAGCGCTCCCACTTGCGCGTGGTCGCCGTGCCGGTGACGCCGTAGCGGGTCAGCCTCGGGTCGTTGCGGCCGGCGGCGTTCGCGAAGTACTGGTTGAAGTTCTCCTCGCCGGACAGGATCGTGCCCCACGGCGTGACGCCACCGGCGCAGTTGTTGATCGTGCCGAAGACCTTCTTGCCCGTCGGGTCGACGGACGTCTTGAGCAGGTCGCTGCCGGCCACCGGACCGCGCACCTCGAACGCCGTGTTGAGCGTGATGCGGCGGTTGTACTTGCTGAAGCGCGGCTTGTAGTGGCCGGAGAACAGCGAGCGCTTGATCATGAACACCGAGAGGCCGTGCGCGGCCCAGGCGATCTTCACCTGTTCCTCGGTGGGGTTCGCGGCGCTGTACCCGCTGAACATGAACGGCTCGCTGGTGTACTCGTGGTTGGTGACCATGATTCCGGTCAGTTCCAACGGGTCCAGCGGCAGGATCGCGGCGAAGTCGCAGTTGAAGCCGAACTGCTTCTCCTGCTTCGCGGCGGTCTGGTTGTCGAAGTCGAACTCGGGGACTCCGGGGAAGAGCGGGTCGCCCCAGCGGATCACGATCCCCTGCTCGTACCCCTCGGGGACGACGACCTCGTCCTTGGTGTTGACCTGGACGGGCTTGAAGTCGAGGCCCTTCGGCGGACGGTGGCCTTGAGCCTCCGGCTCCGCGGCGGCAGCGGTCGTGGGCAGTGCGACCGTCGCGGCGGCCGCGACCACGGCACCGGCCTTGAGGGCGGTGCGGCGGCTGATCAGATCGCCGAAGTAGGGGTTGTCGGAGGTGTTCGGGACGTCGTGGAAGCACGCGTCCCCGCAGCGGTACTCGCATGTCACCGCTGCTCTGCCTACGCGATGGTTGACGAGTGGCAGAGGGATCATGGTGGTGGCCTCCTACGGTCGGTGCGGGAACCGCAACCGACCGTAGGCGTCTGTTCATGCTTTGTTAACCCACAAGTTGTTCACCCACGAGGACAGCTTCGGACGGAACGTCCCTTGTGTCCGTCCTGTTGAACGCCAGCAGGCCGGCGGCGACGAGGCAGAGAACCGCTGCGACGACGAACGGCTGGGCCAGGTGGCTCACGAACGTCGCCGCCAGCGCGCCGCCGAGCCAGCGCAGGAAGTTGTACCCGGCACTCGCGACCGGCCGCGGCGCGTCGCTGACGCTCATCGCGGTACCGGTGAACAGGGTGTTCAGCAGGCCGCTGACCAGGCCGCTCACGATCACGGCGACCACCAGCAACGGCTTGCCGGGCACCGCCATCAGCAGCATGAGCACGGCGAACGCCAGCACCGATCCGATGATCGCGGCCTTCTCGCCGACGCGGTCCGCGAGCCGTGGCGCGAGGAAGACGCTGGACACCGCGACGCACACGCCCCAGCCGAAGAAGATCAGTCCGATCTCGACGGCACCCCAGCGCAGCACGAACGGCGACCAGGCGAGAACCGTGAAGAACGCGGCCGTGTAGAGCGCCGCTCCGACCGAAGTGCGCAGCAGGACGGGGTTGCGGAGGGCCTTGAGCGGGTCGAGCAGGCTGATCTTCGGGCGTTCGTGGTGCGAGTCCTTGGCCAGGAACACTGCACAAAGGATCAGCGCGACGGCCATGAGAACCGCGGTGCCGAGGAACGGCCCGCGCCACGAGAAGCTGCCGAGCAGCGCGCCGAGCAGCGGCCCGACGCTCAGACCGAGGCCGAGCGCGGCCTCGTAGAGCAGGATCGCGGCCTTCTGCCCGCCGCTGGCCGCGCCGACGATGACGCTGAGCGCGGTGGCGATGAAGAAGGCGTTGCCGAGCCCCCACACGGCCCGCAGTCCCACGAGCTGGCCGATGCTCCCTGCCGCCGAGCACGCCAGCGTGGCGACGACGATCAGCGCGAGCCCGCCGACGAGCGTGCGCTTGGCCCCGAACCTCGCCGTCGCGGCGCCCGTGAAGAGCATCGCCACGACCTGAACACCGAGGTAGGAGGAGAAGAGGAGGGTGACCTGCGCGGGTGTTGCGTGCAGACCCTCCGCGATGGACAACAGGATCGGGTCCACGAGCCCGATCCCCATGAAGGCGATGACCGCGGCGAACGCCGTGATCCACACCTGCTTGGGCTGAGCCTGGAAATTCACTTCGCTATCCTAACTGATTTTAATTAGCATAGCGAAGTATCCTGGGCCACAAGGTACGGTGCTGGACGTGGATGCGGTGATCTTCGACCTCGACGGCGTGCTGATCGACTCCGAGCAGGTGTGGGACGAGGTGCGCCAGGCGTTCGCCGCCGCTCACGGCGGCACGTGGACGCCCACCGCCACGCGCGACATGCAGGGGATGTCGACGCCCGAGTGGGGCGCGTACCTGGTGTCCGCGGTCGGTGTTCGGATGTCCGCTTCGGAGGCGTCCGCCGGCGTGATCGCCGAGATGGAGAAGGCCTACGCCGCGCACCTGCCGGTGCTTCCGGGCGCGGTGGACGCGGTTCGTGCCGTGGCGGCACGCTTCCCGGTCGCGATCGCGTCCTCGGCTCCGGCCGTGCTGATCAAGGTGTTCCTGGACGTGACCGGACTGCCCGTACCCGTTGCCGTGTCGTCGGAGTCGTGCGCCGCCGGAAAACCGTCACCGGACGTCTACCTCGCGGCCGCCGCGCAGCTCGGGGTTCCGGCCGCTTCCTGCTACGCCGTCGAGGACTCGACGAACGGGCTGAAGGCGGCGCTGGCGGCGGGCATGACCGTGCTGGCCGTGCCGAACCCGCACTTCCCGCCCGCCGCGGACGTGCTGGCTCAGGTACGGGTGCTGTCCTCGATCGCCGACCTGCCGGACGCGCTGGCGTAGCTGATCGCGGCCATGCCGATCGCGATGCACGTGCAGGCGATGACGCCCTTCGGCCAGTAGATGTGGCTGCTGAGGAACAGGTAGCTGCCGACCAGCAGGAAAGCCGCGCCTGGCAGGGCTTTGAGCTTGGCCTTGAGCAGCGCGCACACCGCGATCGCGAGGCCGGCCGCGAAGAAGCACCACGCGCCCACGGTTCCGAGCTGGTTGCCGATCTTGAAGATGGGCGCGTCGGCGGGCGAGCGCCCACCGTTCGCAACGGCCAGCGCACCGCCACCGATGCCCGCCAACGCGTCGAGCGCGCCGTAGAAGACGACGTACCCGAAGGTGGCCGCGCGGGCCGGGTAGCGGACGTACTTCGGGCTGTCGTCGAGCAGAACCCATTGCGCCGCACCGAGGAGCGGGAAGATCACCGCCAGGATGACGTGCATGTTCTGCCACCACTGCGCGGTCGACGCGTCGAGGTGGTGCGGGTGGGTCAGGCCGATGCCGGCGAGGATCAGGCCGGGGAGGGCGACGAGCAGCGTGCGCACCGGGCCGAACCTAGCGGAAGCTGGACTGTCGCTGAGACTCCGAACACACGAACGTGTCTGTGCCTGAACGGCCGTCGCTGCCTAGCGTGGCGGGCATGACGCAACGAGTTGCTGTGGTCACCGGCACCGCGCAGGGCATGGGCCTGCGGATCGCGGACGTGCTGCGCGAGGACGGGTTCGCCGTCGTCGGCTTCGACCTCCAGGAGAGCAAGGACGGGATCGTCGGCAACGTCGCCAGCGCCGCAGACGTCCAGCGCCTGACGGATCACGTCACGAGCACTTACGGCCGCGTGGACGTGTTGGTCAACAACGCGGGGATCGCCGGCATCGTGCCGTTCGAGGACACCACTCTCGAGCAGTGGGAACGGATCATGGCGGTCAACCTGACCGGGCCGTTCCTGCTCACGCAGGCGCTGGGCAGGGTCATGCTCGGCCAGGGCAGCGGCAGCGTCGTCAACATCGCGAGTGTCGCCGGGCTTCAGGGCGTGGCGGACCGGGCGGCGTACAACACGACCAAGCACGGGCTGATCGGGTTGACGCGGACGCTCGCCGTCGAGTGGGGCGGGCGGGGGATCAGGGTCAACGCCGTGTGTCCCGGCTGGGTCAAGACCGAGATGGACGTCGAGTCGCAGGCCGGCGGCTACTACGTCGACGAGGACATCACCGACCACGTGCCGATGAACCGGTTCGCGGCGCCGGACGACATCGCGCAGGCCGTGCGGTTCCTGGCGAGCGACAACGCGCGGTACATCAACGGTGTCGCGCTGCCCGTCGACGGCGGGTGGACCGCGGACGGCAGCTGGCAGAAGCTGCGGCTCTCGAAGCGCTGAAAGGAAAGGGCCGCCCTCGCGAAGAGGGCGGCCCTTCACAGCATCAGACCTCGCCGCGAATGAACTTCTCGACGGCCTCGTGCGCCTCGGAGTCCGAGTACTGCACGGGCGGGGACTTCATGAAGTACGACGACGCCGAGAGGATCGGGCCGCCGATGCCGCGGTCGAGAGCGATCTTCGCCGCGCGGACCGCGTCGATGATGATGCCCGCGGAGTTCGGGGAGTCCCAGACCTCCAGCTTGTACTCGAGGTTCAGCGGCACGTCGCCGAACGCACGGCCCTCAAGGCGCACGTAGGCCCACTTGCGGTCGTCGAGCCACGCCACGTAGTCCGACGGGCCGATGTGGACGTTGCGCTTGCCCATCTCGCGGTCCACCTGGGACGTGACGGCCTGGGTCTTGGAGACCTTCTTGGACTCCAGTCGCTCCAGTTCCTTCATGTTCAGGAAGTCCATGTTGCCGCCGACGTTCAGCTGCATGGTGCGGTCGAGCTGGACGCCGCGGTCCTCGAAGAGCTTCGCCAGCACGCGGTGCGTGATGGTGGCGCCGACCTGGGACTTGATGTCGTCACCGACGATCGGCACGCCGGCGGCACGGAACTTCTCCGCCCACTCCGGGTCCGACGCGATGAAGACCGGCAGGGCGTTGACGAACGCCACACCGGCGTCGATCGCGGCCTGGGCGTAGAAGCGGTCCGCGTCCTCGGAACCCACCGGCAGGTACGAGACCAGCACGTCGACCTCGGCGTCGCGCAGAGCCTGAACGACGTCGACCGGCTCGGCGTCGGACTCCTCGATCGTCTCCCGGTAGAACTTCCCGAGACCGTCGAAGGTGTGACCCCGCTGGACGACGACGCCGAGCGGCGGCACGTCCGCGATCTTGATCGTGTTGTTCTCGCTGGCGCCGATGGCCTCGGAGAGGTCGACACCGACCTTCTTCGCGTCGACGTCGAACGCTGCGACGAACTCGACATCACGCACGTGGTAGTCGCCGAACTGCACGTGCATCAGACCGGGCACGCGGGTGTTCGGGTCGGCGTCGCGGTAGAAGTGGACGCCCTGCACCAGCGACGCCGCGCAGTTGCCAACCCCGACGATGGCCACTCGAACGGTGCGGCGGTTTTCGCCCATTGCCGAGTCCTCCTTGATCAACAGTGAATCGCTACTCGTCCTGCTCGGACTTCTCGTGCGCGATGAGCTCGTTGAGCCACCGCACCTCGCGCTCCGTGCTTTCCAGGCCTTGGCTGTGCAGCTCACGGGTGTAGCGGTCGATCTGCTCACCCGTGCGCGTGAGCCGCTCGCGGAGCCCCTCCCTGCGTTCTTCGACACACCGCCGGCGGCCTTCCAGGATGCGCATCCTGACGTCGGCCGGCGTACGCGAGAAGAACGCCAGGTGGACCCCGAACGAGTCGTCGTCCCAGGTCTGCGGACCCGCGTTGGCCAGGAGATCGGCGAACCGCTCCTTGCCTTCCGGCGTCAGCTTGTAGACCTTGCGCGCCCGACGTCCCCAAGAAAGAGCCGATTCCTCCGGCCCCTCCTCCACGATCAGGCCCGCACGTTGGAGTCGCCGCAATGTTGGGTACAGCGATCCGTACGAGAACGCGCGAAACGCTCCGAGCAGGTCATGCAAGCGCTTGCGCAGCTCGTAGCCGTGCATGGGCGCCTCGTGCAGCAGGCCGAGCAGCGCGAACTCGAACACGAGTCACCTCCTCGCACCTGCACCGATAGGTGAGGCGATTATATCGGCTCGATACATCGATGGCTCCTTGTAACTGTGGGATGTGGCACACCGTGATACCGCGCCGGACCGCGCTGCCCTGAACGGCCCATCATCGGAAAGCGGTCGGCACGTACTCTGGTCACGTGTTGACCCAACGGCAGGTGGTGGACTACTCGCTGCAGCGGCGTGCGCTGCTGGCGGAGGTCTATGCCGGTCGCACGGGCACCATGGAGGTCTGCGACGCGAACCCGTACCTGCTGCGAGCTGCGAAGTTCCACGGGACGGCGACCGACGTGCCTTGCCCTGTGTGCCGCAAGGAACCGCTCACGCACGTGTCGTGGGTCTACGGTGACGAGCTCAAGCACGCGGCCGGCTCGGCGCGCACACCTGAAGAACTGGTGAAGATGGCGAACCTCTTCGACGAGTTCTCCGTGTACCTAGTTGAAGTTTGTCGCACGTGCAGTTGGAACCACCTGGTGCAGTCATACGTCCTGGGGAAGCGTGGGCTGGAAAAGCCACGCAGGAGGACTGCGGCGGAATGACCCACAGGTGACACTGCTCCGAATGAAGTACGACCACCGAACCGTGTGCTGATGCACGCCGGTCTGGGAGGCCTTTTCACGTGAACGACCAGCATGATGACCGGCAGCGCGGAGGCGAGCCGCAGTGGCCGACCGGGGACGACCCGGACGGCGGCGGCACGAGGCGCGATGTCCCGAATCAGCCGCGACCGGGCACCCCACCCGGCGGTTTCGCGCGCCCTCCCCAGGGTGGCACGCCACCTGGTGGTTTCCCACAGCAACAGCCCCCACGCCGCCCGAACGGACCAGGCGGTCCGCAGGGCGGTCCTGGTGGGCCTCAGGGCGGTCCAGGGCGTCCGCCAGGACCCGGGATGAACGGTCCCGGCGGTCCTGGTGTCCCTCAGGGCGGCCCCGGTGGCCGTCCTCCGACGCCTCCCGGTGGGATGCCGATCGCGCCGCCTCCCGGCGGCCGTCGCCCCGGCGGACCCGGCGGCCCTCAGGGCGGCCCTGGTGGTCCCGGTCGCCCCGGCATGCCCCCGCGCAACCCCGGTGAGGAACGCACCACGCAGATGCCACCGGTCAACCGGCCGACGCAGCGCGAGCCCGAGCTCATCACGCACCGCGAGCCGGACGACGAGTTCCTCATGGCCGGTGTCGCCGACGATGACGACGAGTACTACGACGACGAGCCGGAGCTCACCGAAGAGGAGGAGCGTCGTCTGCGCAAGAAGAAGATCTGGAAGCGCGTCCGAATTGGTGCGTTCGTCGCGATCGGCCTGATGATCCTCGGTCCGGTGATCGCCATCGCGGTCGCGTACCCGCTGGTCGAGTGGCCGCGTCCGAACGAGATCGCGGACGCCCAGGACAAGACGATCACGCTGCTCTACTCGGACGGCTCCGAGATGGGCAAGATCACCTCGCCCGGTCAGAACCGCACGATGCTGACGTACGAGGAGATTCCGGACAACGTCAAGAACGCGGTCATGGCCGCGGAGGACGCGAACTTCTACGACAACCCCGGCTTCGACGCCAAGGCCATCGTCCGCGCCGTCTGGATCCAGGCGACGGGTGGTAGCTCCGGTGGTTCCGGTCTGACGCAGCAGTACATCAAGAAGGCGACGGGCAACGAGGACCCGACGCTGACTCGTAAGTTCACCGAGCTCGTCAAGGCCTACAAGATGAGCAACGAGTCGGACCACAACACGATCCTCACCGCGTACCTCAACACGGTGTACTTCGGTCGTGGCGCGAACGGCTTCAAGGCCGCCTCGCAGGTCTACTACAACAAGCCGATGAAGGACCTCACGCCGTCCGAGGCCGCGCTCATCTCGGGCATGATCCAGACGCCCTCCTGGTCCGAGGACGAGGAGTACGCGAAGAAGCGCTGGGAATTCGTGATGGGCCAGATGCTTCAGAAGAAGTGGATCAGCCAGGCCGACTACGACGCCCGCCAGTTCCCGCAGCCACTGCCGTTCGAGCAGACGCAGCCCGCCGGTCTCGACGGCCCGCTCGCCCGCGTGAGCCAGCAGGTCCAGAACGAGATCGACAGCGAGCTCGTCGGCCTCACGATGGAGAAGGCGCAGAAGGTCGGCGTCACCGTCCACACGACGATCGACCCGAAGATGCAGCAGGCCGCGGTCGACGCCGTGAACTCCGTCATGGACGGCCAGGACGCCGAACTACGCACGTCGCTGAGCGCGATCGAACCGCAGTCGGGCGCCGTCAAGGCCTACTACCCGGGCAAGGACGGTCTGAAGGGCATCGACTACGCCAAGGGCACGATCCAGGAGGCCGGCTCGTCGTTCAAGCCGTTCGACCTGGTGGCGGCCCTGAAGATGGGCAAGGGCATCGGCGACACCTACGACGCCTCGCCGCGCAAGATCGCCGGCGTCGAGATCCGCAACGCCGGCAACACCACGTGCGGCAAGCAGTGCCCGATCAAGCAGGCCATGAAGGAGTCCCTCAACACCGTGTTCTACGACATGGTGGCGGGCCCCGAGGGCACGGGCACGAAGGCAGTGGCGGACGCGGCACACGCGGCCGGCATCCCGAAGATCGTCCGGGTCGGCGGCCAGGACAAGCAGACCCTGGTCGGCGAGGGCGGCAACCCGCCCACCGCCGGTATCTCCATCGGTGCCGACAGCGCCCAGGTGCGGCCGTTCGACATGGCCTCCGCCTTCGCGACGTTCGCGGCTCGCGGCATTTACCGGGCTCCGTTCTTCGTCACGAAGATCGTGGGCCCCACCGGTGACGTCCTCTACCAGCACGTCGACCAGCCGGTGCCGGCGTTCGACCCGGTCGAGACGAAGAGCCGCGACATCGCGGACAACGTCACCGAGACGCTCAAGGACATCCCGTCAGGGCCGATCGCGTGCGCCAGCGGCCGCCCGTGCGCCGGCAAGACCGGTACGCACGAGCTCCCCGGCAGCGTCGACCAGAACTCGAAGGCCTGGATGGTCGGCTACACGCCGCAGCTGTCCACCTCCGTGTGGGTCGGCAAGGACCAGGGCAACGTGGCCATCAAGAACAAGCAGGGCAACCCCATCTTCGGTAGCGGCCTGCCTGGTCTGATGTGGAAGAAGTTCATGGACACGGCACTCGCGGGCGCGCAGAAGGAGCCGTTCCCGAAGCCGGTCCCGCTGGGCAACTTCAACCCGCCGCGCAAGTCCGACCCGCCGTCGACGCCGCCGAGCAACCAGCAGCCGAGCAACCAGCAGCCCAGCAACACGCAGCCGAGCAACACGCAGCCGTCGCAGACCAGGCCGACCAAGCCGTCGGGCTGTGGCCAGATCATCTGCCCGCCGTCCGGCCAGCCGGACCCGAGCGAAGATCCCGGAACCGGGGGCCGCAATCCGGGTGGCGGCTAGAGATCGATCATGAGAAAGGGCCTGACGCGTACTCCGCGTCAGGCCCTTTCTTCTTCGGTCCAGGGATGTTGACCACGGCGAAACGGTCTTGGCCGTAACATCCGCGACGTGCCCAGCAGCCCTGCCGAGCTTCCCGCCGAGGCCCCCGAGAAGGACCTCTCCGAGGAAACCGACTCGCTCACTCACGAAGAGCGCGTCGCCCCCACGTGGACCGAGTCGCTCGCCCGCGGCCTGAGCAGACCGTTCGGCGGTCCCCTCGGCGAGCACGCGCAGATCGGCCGGAACTACTTCTGGACGGCACTGCGGGTGATCCTGATGCTCGCCGTGGTCACGTTGCTGCTGGGGTGGGTGCAGAAGTCGCCGTGCATCCAGCAGTACACGGACGACAAGGGCGTCGTGCAGCTCGACTGGCGGGGCAGCAAGCAGTTCACCGCGCTCTGCTACTCCGACACGGTGCCGCTCTACACCGCGGAACGGCTCGACCAGCGCGGAGCCTTCCCGTACATCACGTCCTGGAAGGACGACGAGGGCAAGCCGACCGAGCACGTCCGGTACATGGAGTACCCGGTGGTCACCGGTGTGTTCATGTGGCTCAACGCTCGGGTGGCGCAGGGCCTCGTGGCGCTCATCCCAGGGCTGCCGATGACGGTGATCGTGTTCTTCGACGTCACCGCGTTCTGGCTGGCCGTGGCGTGGCTGGTGACCGTGTTCTCGGTGGCCAGGATCGCCCGGCGCCGGATCTGGGACGCGGCGATCGTCGCGGTGTCGCCGCTGGTCATCGTCCACGCGTTCACGAACTTCGACACGATCGCGACGGCGTTCGCGACGGCCGGCCTGCTGGCGTGGGCGCGGAAGAAACCCGCGCTCGCCGGTGTGCTGCTGGGGCTCGGTGGCGCGGCGAAGCTCTATCCGTTGTTCCTGCTCGGGCCGTTGCTGTTGCTGTGCTGGCGGTCCAACAGAATCAAGGCAGGACTCACCACCACCGCGGCGGCCATAGGCGCGTGGGCGCTCGTCAACGCGCCGATCGCCTTGAACCCGGCCTCGCAGACGGGGTGGAGGGAGTTCTTCCGCCTCAACACCGAACGCAACGCCGACCCGGACACGCTCTACAACGTGCTCGTGCAGTGGACGGGGTGGCAGGGCTTCGACCCGGGACTGACGCAGGGGCAACCGCCGACGGTCCTCAACACGGTCAGCTCCGTGCTGTTCCTCGTCTGTTGCGCCGGCATCGCCTACGTGACCCTCTCGGCGCCGACGAGGCCCCGGCTCGCGCAGCTCGGGTTCCTGGTCGTGGCGGCGTTCCTGTTGACGAACAAGGTGTGGAGCCCGCAGTACTCGCTGTGGCTGGTGCCACTGGCCGTGCTGGCGTTGCCGCGCTGGAAGCTGCTGCTGGCGTGGATGGCGGTCGACGCACTGGTGTGGGTGCCGCGCATGTACTTCTACCTCGGCACGGACAACAAGGGACTGCCGATCGACTGGTTCCTCGGCGCCGTGCTGCTGCGGGACGCGGCCGTCATCACGTTGTGCGTGCTGATCCTGAAGGAGATCTACCACCCGGAGCGCGACCTCGTGCGGATGGCGGGCGACGACCCGTTGGCGGGCGTTCTGGCCGATGCGCCGGACCGTCAGCTGATCAAACCCTCACGAGGCGCGCCATCGCACCGAATGCGTTCCCGTTCGGATGCAGGTGATCACCGGAGTCGAACTCCGGACGCAGTCTGAGCGGATCGGCGGGGTCGCGCACGGCCTCGTCGAAGTCGATCGCGGCGGGGAAGGTGGCGCGGATCCACGCGTTCACCTTCTGCCGCTGCTGTTCCTTCTCCTCGGTCCAGGTGTACCAGCCGCGCCACGGCGTGATGGTGCCGATGTGGAACTCCACGCCCGCGTTCCGGCACCGCAGCTGAACGGTGCGGATGCCGGCGATGACGTTCTCGGCGCTGACGCCGTTCTGGATGTCGTTGATGCCGCCGAGCAACACGACCTTGCGCACTTCCTTGCTGTACAGGACGTCCCGGTGCACACGGGTGACCATCGGCGCGTTGCCCAGCACCACGCCGTTGCCGTTGATGCCCGCGTTCAGCACCGCGTAGTCGGTCTCGACCAGCGACGGCCAGGTGTTCTCGGAGAACCCCTCGGTGATGGAGTCGCCGAACATCACCACGGCACCCGGCGCGGTGAAGCCGGCGACCTCGACCGCCGAGACGAGGCAGATCTGCTCGCGCGTCGACGTGATCGTGCGATGGGCGCGCGCCTGACACGGCGTGCCGGCGGGGGCGTACGTGCTGATGTCGAGCGTCTTGGTGACCTTGAGCTGCACGGCGTCGCTGTAGACGTCGTCGCGGGCCCTGATCGTGACGGAACGAGACCTGCCGAACGTGAGCTGCCGCGTCTCGCCGTCGGCGGTGACCACGACCTGCTCGACGCGGACCGGCTTGATGCCCATCAGGTTCGACAGCCGCACCCGGACCGACGTGCCGCCCGCCGCGAGGTCGACCGTCGTGCGCACGCTCTGGTCCGGCACGGAGCTCGACAGCGTCGGCACGGCCTGCCACACCGGCAGCCAGCGGATCACCTCAGAGCGCACGGGCACGCCGGAGGCACCGCAGACCAGCAGCAACGCCAGCACGATGATCACCCTCACGGGTGAAGTCTGCGGCTGATCAGGCCTTCACTGCTACGGCCCCGCGGAGGAACTTCAGATCTTCGTGATCGTCCTCGGTCACGTCCCTGGCCTTGAGGAAGACCACGAACAGCGCCACGAGCAGGGCGGCCCTGCCCCACACGCCGATCATCACGGCCTGCGCGGAGAAGCTGTCGTAGATCCCGGCCGGCTGACCGAACTCGATCGCCCAGAACCAGCGGAAGATGCCGATGCCCATCGCGAGGTCGACCACGAAGTACGCGAAGGCCCACATCAGCCGCACGCGCAGAAGCACGAGGAACGGCACCAGCCACAGCGTGTACTGCGGCGAGTGGACCTTGTGCAGCAGCATGAAGCCGCACAGCATCGCGCCGGACACCGCGATCCACGGGTAGGTGCCCTCGCGCCGGAACCGCATCCAGCCGTAGCCGGCGGCGATCGCGAACGAGATCAGGATCGTGATCGGCGAGATGACGCCGACCAGCGACTGCATCGCGTCGTCGCCGATGAACGGCCGCAGGCCCCAGTACCAGATCGAGTTCGTGGTGATGTCGACCCGGCGCAGCTGCTGGAACTCGAACGACGCCGCCCAGCCGTCGTAGCCCGCGATCGCGAACGGCAGGTTGACCAGCACGACCGTGATGATCGAGGCGAGCCCGACCTTGACCGCGCCGGCGACGTCGACCTTCTTGCCGTTCGGCATCTCCTGGCCGCGCCAGCCGCCGGTGGCGACGAAGAGCATCAACGGCAGCACGAAGGCGGCCGGGTAGACCTTGAACGCGAACCCGAGCCCGAGCAGCACGGACGCGACCGTTGCTCTCTCGACCAGTGGCCGGTTCCAGCGGTGCACCACGAAGACCGCGGCGACCGAGCACAGCACGACCGGCAGGTCCCAGTTGTGGAACGCGTAGAGGATCAGCGGTGGACCGATCGCCCACAGCAACGCGCGCCAGCGGGCCAGCTTGCCCAGCAACCAGCCCGTGAGCAGGCCGAACGGCGCCATCAGCAGCGACGAGTAGAGCAGGTACTCCGCGTCGTTGTGCGCGAAGATCGCACCCGCCCAGATGAGCAGGCCGGAGAGCACCGGGTACTCGACCGAGCCTCCGATGAGGGTGCCCTTGTCGTTGATGTTGCCGTCGACGTACGGGAAGACGTGCCGGTCGATGTCACGCCCGATCCAGAGGTGCTGGATGTCGGAGTAGCAGACGTCTTGCTTGTTGCGCTCGTCGTAGTCGGGCTGCGTGCGGCCCCACTGGTCGAACGCGGGACCGGTGCAGCGGTCCTTGTTGATGAAGCCCAGCAGCAGCGTGAGCCCGCACAGCAGCACGAGCACGACAGCGGCGGGCCTGCCGAAGCGGTTCACGAAACGCCCGGCGTCGCCTCGCTCGGGCGTCACGCTCACCACCTCGTGCACGGTGTTCACCGCCCGGCGCGGTCGCGCAGGAAGGCGATGTCGTCGGCCTGGCCCTCGTCCGGTGTCTCCACCACGACGGGGCACCCGGCACTGGCGACCACGGCCGCCAGCTGGTCCGCGTCGATGGTGCCAGTCTTGATGTTGTCGTGCCGATCGCGCGAGGAACCGAACTCGTCGCGCGAGCTGTTGAGGTGCACCAGGTCGATCCGGCCGGTGATCGCCTTCACCCGATCGACGATGCCGACCAGGTCCTCACCGGCGGCGAACGCGTGGCACGTGTCGAGGCAGAAGCCCGCGCCGAACTCGCCGACCGCGTCCCAGAGCAGCTTGAGGGAGTCGAACGTGCGGGCCATGGCGCCGTCGCCGCCCGCGGTGTTCTCGATCAGGACCGGGACCGCGAAGCCGCCGTCGGCGACCTGGCGTTCGAAGAACTTGCGCCAGTTCGCGAAGCCCTCCGCCGGGTCCTCGCCCTTCGTGACGTGCCCGCCGTGCACGATCAGGCCCTTCGCGCCCACGGTCGCGGCCGCCTCCGCGTGCTGGATCACGTTCTTCCTGGACGGAATCCGGATCTTGTTGTTCAGCGACGCGATGTTGATCATGTACGGGGCGTGGATGAACACCTCGAGGTCGGACGCCAGCAGGGCTTCCGTCTGCGGATGAGGTTTGGGTTTCTTCCAGCCCTGGGGATCCGACAGGAAGAACTGGACGACCTCGGCCCCGCGTTCGGCCGCGGCGCCGACCGGGTCGTCGTCGCGTACATGGGCCCCGATGCGCATACGCAGGAGGGTAGTCGGCGTCCATAACGCCATCGCAGCCGCCGCCGATAGGAGTAATTGGAAAAACTGGGGATGGTCTACGTCACCACCAGGACCTACGGTCGTTACTTGAGAGTAGGAAAGGGGTTCGCATGAGGCTGTTGAGCGTCGCCGCCACGGCGCTGCTGGCCCTCGTGTCCGCTTCGGTGGGCGGGGTCGCGCACGCGGCGGAACCCATCGTGGTCGGCAGCTGTGCCACCACCGTGCAGGGCGCGCCCGGCACCCCCGTCTCTCTCAGTCCGGCCGCCGTGACGCAGCCGATCACCGACCTGGTGCGCGCCGTCCCGTTGCTCGGGCCGCCGCTCGCGGAACCGTTCAAGCAGGCGTTCGCGCAGGCCAAACCCATGCCGATCGGTGCGGTGCAGGTCGGCACGACGACCATCAGCGGTGCCACGATCGCGAACGCCGTCATGGCGGAGGTCCAGAAGATCCCGCTGCTCGGCCCCATCCTCGGCACGCTCGACAAGACCGTCCGCGCGACGCTGACGCAGGGCTGCCAGGTGACGGTCGTCGCCGTCAACCAGGTCGTCGCGCCCGTCCAGGACGGCGCCAAGGCCGTCGCGGACGCCTCGCAGCAGGCCGTCGGCGCGATCCCCGGAGCACCGAAACCCCCTGGTCAGCAGCCTTCGCCCCAGCCGGGCACCCCGCCCGGTCAGCCCGGCACCCAGCCAGGCGTTCCCGGCGTGGGCGCCGGCGCACCGAGCAACCGCGACTTCTCGCTCTACCCGATCGGCTCGAACTTCGGCCGCGTGCCGCTGTTCAGCTACGGCTCGCTGCCGTTCGCGATGCCCGGCCTGTACTCGCCCTCACCCGGCGTTCGGTACGGCTCGCAGGTGCCCCGCGCGTCCAACGGCACCGGTGTCGAGGGTGACTTGGTGCAGGCGGCCGGCCGCGCGACGGCGTTGCCCCGGCTGAGCGGTCCCGGCGGTGTCGGCGCTCCGGTGCTGGTCGCGGTGCTGCTTCTGGCCCTGGTCACGGGTGCGCTGGTGCGGACCTGGGTGCTCCGCCGCACCCCTGCGTAGTCGCCGGACGCGCTCTGTTAACCTTTGTCAGTTGCTGACGCGACGACCCTCCTGCCACGGAAAGCCCGTGGCCGCGAGTCCACAGGAGGTGAGTGGTCCTCATGCGTCATTACGAAGTGATGGTCATCCTCGACCCCAGTCTCGACGAGCGCACGATCGCGCCGTCTCTCGACACGTTCCTCAACGTCATCAAGACGTCGGGCGGCAACGTCGAGAAGGTTGAAGTCTGGGGCAAGCGCCGGTTGAGCTTCGAGATCAACAAGAACAGCGAGGGCATCTACGCGGTGCTCGACCTGACCTCGACGCCTGACGCGGTGAAGGAACTGGACCGCCAGCTCGGTCTGCAGGAGACGGTGCTCCGGACGAAGGTCCTGCGCCGCGAGCCCGCCAAGTCGGCCGTCAAGGCCTGACGAACCTGAATTAGGGGAGCTCCCAAGACATGGCTGGTGAGACGACGATCACGGTAGTCGGGAACCTGACTGCCGACCCCGAACTGCGCTTTACCCAGTCCGGTGCGGCGGTGGCCAGCTTCACGGTCGCCTCCACACCCCGCACGTTCGACAAGAATTCGGGCGAGTGGAAGGACGGCGAAGCGCTGTTCCTGCGGTGCAACGTGTGGCGGCAGGTCGCCGAGAACGTGGCCGAGTCGCTCACCCGCGGTTCGCGAGTGCTCGTCTCCGGACGGTTGCGCCAGCGTTCCTTCGAGACGAAGGAAGGCGAGAAGCGCACTGTCGTGGAGCTGGAGGTCGACGAGATCGGCCCCTCGCTGCGCTACGCGACCGCGAAGGTCAACAAGGTCAGCCGTGGAGACGGCGGCGGTGGCGGCGGCTTCGGCGGCGGCGGCGGTCAGCAGTCTCGTGGCGGTGGCGGTGGCGCGCCGGCAGACGACCCGTGGGGTTCCGCCCCGCCGGCCGGCTCTGGTGGCTTCGCCGACGAGCCCCCCTTCTAGACCGACTGCACCGGTCATCCAGTACTTCATTCACTGCGTATCCAGGAGTTAGAGACACATGGCCAAGCCGCCTGTGCGCAAGCCCAAGAAGAAGGTTTGCGCCTTCTGCAAGGACAAGAGCGCGAACCTGATCGACTACAAGGACACGACGCTGCTTCGGAAGTTCATCTCCGACCGCGGCAAGATCCGTGCCCGCCGCGTCACGGGCAACTGCTCGCAGCACCAGCGCGACGTCGCTGTTGCCGTGAAGAACGCCCGTGAGATGGCCCTGCTGCCCTACACCTCGACCGCTCGCTAAGAGAAGGAGACACTGCGATGAAGCTCATCCTCACCGCTGACGTTTCCGGCCTTGGCGCTCCCGGCGACATCGTCGAGGTCAAGGACGGCTACGGCCGCAACTACCTGCTCCCGCGTGGCTTCGCGATCGTCGCG
Organism: Lentzea waywayandensis; assembly: GCF_900115955.1. Classification (GTDB taxonomy): domain Bacteria; phylum Actinomycetota; class Actinomycetes; order Mycobacteriales; family Pseudonocardiaceae; genus Lentzea; species Lentzea waywayandensis. Next base: position 593,025 of record NZ_FOYL01000004.1, on the reverse strand, counting down.
ACCCGTGGCGCGCAGAAGCAGATCCAGGTCATCACCCGCGCGCAGGACACCCGCCGCGTGCGCGACCTGGACCACGCCAAGGAGATCAAGACCGCGCTCGAGGGTCTCTCCGTGGAGCTCAAGGCCAAGGCCGCCGCCGGCAGCACCAAGCTGTTCGGCTCGGTCACCGCGTCGGACGTGGCGGCTGCCGTCAAGTCCGCCGGTGGTCCGGTCCTGGACAAGCGCGCCATCGAGCTGCCGGGTCACATCAAGACCACGGGCAAGCACTCGGTCACGGTTCGCCTCCACCCCGAGGTCACCGTCGCCCTGCCGCTCGTCGTGACCGCGGGCGAGTAACTCGGTTCCGTGAGACGGGCCAAGGCTGCTCGCCTTGGCCTCACTCCGGTGTCGATTGCGGGGGCGACCCCGCAGACCCGGAGATCTCGTCAGGCGTGACCTCCGCCGAGTAGCGAGCTCTGCTCGCCGCTGACGCGGCTTCGCAGGGCTCGGCTTCGGGTGTTCGTTGCGGGAGCTCCCGCAGACCCCGGCGCCACACGTTGGTGGGGTTCGCCCACGGTTCGGTTTGCTGAAGCGCTGCCTACCCGGAATGCTCCGGGTGGGTGGCGCTTTCGCTCGTTCGGACCAGTGCCGCTCTGTCCACGTCCTGTGGATAAACCGCGCGTTCAGCGTGGCCACGACACGCCGAAGAGGGTGTTTTTCGCGACACGCCGAGGGTGTGGCGCACAACTTTTTCCACAACTTGTGCACAGCCACTGAGCTGCGGTTACTTCTGTCACTCCACCGGTTGTCAACAGGTTGTCCCCAGCGTCGCGACCCCTGTGAGCATCCATCCACAGGTTGTCCCCCAGTTGTCCACAGGACGATCCACACGCTGGTTTGCTTGCTCCGGACGGGTCCCTCTAGCGTCGCGACCAGGGCAAGGCCATCGCACAGCGTGGCCGCCCGAAATTGTCGGTGCCTCGCGGTACAACTAGGGGACTCACGCACCGGCTTTCGACTCTTCGCAGGGGTGATTCAGCAGTGGCGCTCGTGGACGACCGGGGCATGGCGGAGCCCGCATTCGAGCGTCAACCGCCGCAGGACCTCGCCGCGGAGCAGTCCGTTCTGGGCGGCATGCTGCTGTCGAAGGACGCGATCGCGGACGTCATCGAGGCGCTCGCGCCGAACGACTTCTACCGCCCGGCGCACCAGGCGATCTACGACTGCATCCTCGACCTGTACGGCCGCGGCGAACCGGCCGACCCGATCACCATCTCGGCCGAGCTCGAACGCCGCGGCGAACTGCTGCGCGTGGGCGGCGCGCCGTACCTGCACACGTTGATCGCGACGGTCCCGACGGCCGCGAACGCCGGCTACTACGCCGAGATCGTCGCCGAGAAGGCGGTGCTGCGCCGTCTCGTCGAGGCGGGCACCCGCATCGTGCAGCTCGGGTACAACGGTGCCGAGGGCGCGGACGTCGACGAGGTGGTCGACCGCGCGCAGGCCGCGATCTACGAGGTCACCGACCGCCGCACCACCGAGGACTACGTCGCCCTCGAGGACCTGCTCCAGCCGACGATGGACGAGATCGACGCGATCGCGTCCCGGGGCGGCATCTCGCAGGGCATCCCCACGGGCTTCGCCGACCTCGACGCACTGACCAACGGCCTGCACGGCGGTCAGATGATCATCGTCGCCGCCCGTCCCGGTGTCGGCAAGGCGCTGGCACTGGACACGCCGCTGCCCACCCCGTCCGGCTGGACGACGATGGGCGAGGTCTCCGTCGGGGAGTTCCTGATCGGCGCCGACGGCCGCCCGACCCGAGTGGTCGCGGCGACCGAGGTGATGACGGGCCGCCCGTGCTTCGAGGTCGAGTTCTCCGACGGCACGGTCATCGTGGCCGACGGCGAACACCAGTGGCTGACGGAGTCGTGCAGCGAGACCGGCGGCTTCTGGGCGATCCGCACCACCGCGCAGCTGTTCGAGCGCGTCGGCGTGTGCCGCATGTTCGTGCGCCTGTCCGCAGCCTGGGACCTGCCTTCGGTCTCGTTGCCGCTGTCGCCGCGTTCGCTCGGCCTGTTCCTCTCGGGCCTGGGCGACCTGGAACTGACCGACGACGAACTGCGCGTCGCCAAGGACCTCGACCTGGCCGACGACCCGCACATCCCCGCCGCGTACCTGCGCGCGTCCCGCAAGCAGCGCGAGGAACTGCTCGCCGCCCTGCAGATCGACGGCCGCTTCGCCCGTCTGCGCAGCGACCTGGCCGAACTGATCGCGGGCCTCGGCAGGCACGACCAGGTGGAGATCGTCGCCGTGCGCCCGGTCGCCTCCGTGCCGGTGCGCTGCGTCGAGGTCGACAACCACGACCACCTGTACCTCGCGGGCAAGACGATGATCCCGACCCACAACTCGACGCTGGGCCTGGACTTCGCCAGGTCGTGCTCCGTCAAGCACGGCATGACCAGCGCCATCTTCAGCCTGGAAATGAGCCGCACCGAGATCGTCATGCGCATGCTCTCCGCCGAGGCGCGCATCCGCCTGAGCGACATGCGCGGCGGCACGATGAGCGACGACGACTGGACCCGCCTGGCCCGCCGCATGAGCGAGATCAGCGAGGCCCCGCTCTTCGTCGACGACAGCCCGAACCTGACGATGATGGAGATCCGGGCCAAGGCCCGCCGCCTCAAGCAGCGGCACGACCTCAAGCTCGTGGTCGTCGACTACCTCCAGCTGATGTCGTCGGGCAAGAAGACCGAGTCGCGCCAGCAGGAAGTCTCGGAGTTCTCGCGAAACCTGAAGCTCATCGCCAAGGAGCTCCACGTCCCGGTCATCGCGATCTCCCAGCTGAACCGTGGTCCTGAACAGCGAACCGACAAGCGCCCGATGCTCTCCGACCTCCGAGAGTCAGGCTCCCTGGAGCAGGACGCCGACATGGTCATCCTGGTCAACCGCCCGGACGCCTGGGAACGAGACGACCCGCGCGCCGGCGAGGCCGACCTGATCATCGCCAAGCACCGCGCGGGCCCGACCGCGACCATCGTCGTGGCGCACCAGCTGCACTACAGCCGCTTCACCGACCTGGCCCAGACCTGAGCAACGCCCCGCGCCGCGCGGGGATGCGACGTCAGGACCGGAGTCAGGGTCCCGGCAAAGTCTCGGCTGGCGATCCGGCTGCTGGCGCGTGCGAGTACCACCAGCTCAAGATCAACAAGCACTTCCCGCTACCAACCGGCCTTCGCCACACCACACGCCCTGGGCGGAACTCGGGTTGGCCGGTACATCGGCAGCGCCGCGTCTGAGTTGGGCGGCGCGTTGGCTGGAAGGCACCCCTGCGTTGAACCCTGCATTCCGGGAAGCTGGGCGCCTCCGGCGTCCGTGACTTTCCGCAGCACGCCGATCGGGGCGGCGAGGTTGTTGTTCGAGCGGATGGACTCACCCGTGCGGGGCTGATCGTCGCGCCGGTGCTGGTCAACAGCCCTGGCCTCGGCTAGAACCGGACTGTGCTGCACGACCCGCTCACAGGCCTGCCCGGACACGCGCTGCTGCTCGATCGCCTGGAGCAGGCGCTCATCCGCGCCCGCACACGCGGCACGCTCGTGACGCTGGTCCTGGTCACGGGGCCGGACGACGTGCTGACCGCGGCGAAGACTCTGCGGCAAGGGTTGCGGCCCGACTTCACGGTCGCGCGCTACGGGGACTCGGTGCTGGCGGTGCTGGCCGAGCACGACTTCGGGGACGGGGCGCCGATCGCGGAGTTGATCCGGCAGATCGTCGGGGAACGGCCGCACGTCCACTGGGTGACGAGTGACGGCGATGCGGAGCCACAGAACGTTCTCTCAACAGCACAAACACCCCCCGCACGGCACTGAGCCCCAGCGACAACGTCTGTCGCTGGGGCTCAGTTTCTTACCGGAGGAGGGTGTTACAACTGCGGGGTGTTACAGCGAGCCGGTCACCGTCTGGAACAGGTTGGCCGGGTCGATCATGGCGAGCGCCGGGGCGTTGAACGGCAGCTGCGGCAGCGCGCGCTCGTCAGCCTGCGGCGCGAGGCCCTGGGTCGGGTTCAGGTTCAGACCCGAGAGGGAGGCCGGGCCGTCGACGGGCAGCGTGGGCAGCGAGCGCTCGGTGGGCAGCGCGGGCAGCTGCACCGGCACCGGCAGGGCCGGGGCGGTGATCGGGAGGGACGGCAGCGAGCGCTCGGTGGCGCCGGCCGGGATCAGACCCTTCGCGGCCTCCAGCACCTGGCCGAGGGGCAGGCCCTGGACGTTCGGCGTGAGGCCGGCGGTGCCGCCGTTGACCGGCAGAGCGGAGCGCTCCTGCGCCACCGCGGGCAGCGCCGGGGTGGGCAGCTGGCCGGCCAGAGCCGCCAGGTCAGCCGGGTTCGGCAGCTGGTTCACGGGCAGCTTGCTGTCGAGGCCGTGGAACGTCGGAACCTCGTTGGCCTTCAGCAGGCTGTCGACGCCCTTGGGGAGCTCCAGGCCCTTGAGCTGCGCGGCACGCAGGGTGCCATCGGTGTCCTCGCCGGTGAGCTGCGTGTCGTCGCTCGTGCCCAGCGTGGTCGCCTGGCCGACGACCTCGACGGGGATGCGCGCGACCTTGGCAGCGGCCTCGACCGGAACGGTCATCTCGCGGGCGGACAGCGGGCCGCTGCCCTCCGTGAGCATCTCGCCACCGGCCTGGGTGTACGACGTCTTGTCCGTGACGGTCGTCGCGTTGCCCGCAGCCGCGACCGAGTCCGCGTACACGCCGGCGACGGCGTTGGCGGGGACGTGGATCAGGTTGCCGGACACCGAGGCGTCGTCGGCCGTGGAGTAGCTGTCGGCACCGGACACGACGTTGGTGTCGGACACCACGTCGGAGTTGGTGATGCCGGCTGCGGCGACCGTGTTGCCCGGGACAGCCGGGAGGACGGCCGGCTGCGCGCCGATCAGGTTGCCGGAGACCGAACCACCGTCACCGTTGCTGTTGACGTCGCCACCGGCGACGGACGACAGGTCGTTGGTGGAGAAGGCGTCGACGTTGCTGCCGCCGCCGACCGACCAGCCGAGCACCTGGGTGCCGGTGGCGACCGGAGCCGAGACGACGTTGCCCGCGATGGAGCCCTGCTCACCGGTGGTGAGAGCGTCGCCGCCGGCCTTCATGTCGGTGGCGTTGTCGCCCGTGGTCTTGTTGTTGCCGACCAGGGTGGCACCGTCGGCGAAGACCTGGGCCGGCGTCGAGGTCGGGACCTGGACGATGTTGCCGGAGGCCGAGCTCTTCTTGCCGGTCGCGTGGGGGTTGTTGCCCGCCTCGACCGTGGTGTCGTTCGACGTGTCCGAGACGGTGTTGCCGACCAGGCCGGCGGTCACCGCGAAGACCTGCGGTGCGGCCGCGGTCGGGGCGGTCACGATGTTGCTGGAGACCGTGCCGTTGTCGTCCTCGGTGTTCGGGGTACCGCTGGAGCGGACCACCTTGACCTCGTCGGCCGAACCGGTCGCCTGGCCACCGAGGGCGGCGGCGAGGCCGTAGACCTCGGCGGGCGTCGCGACGGGGGTGGACGCGATGTTGCCGGAGATGACGGAGTCGGTGCCCGTCGTGCCCTGGTAGCCCGAGGTGATCGACTTGACGTCGTTCTCGCAGGTGCCCGCAGCCTGACCGGCCAGCGTCGCACCGTTGCCGCACACGTCGATGGCCGTGGCCGGCGGGAGGTCCGCGATGTTGCCGGACAGCACCGAGTGGTCGGCGACCGTGTAGGCCTCGCCGCCCGACTTCGAGTGCGACTTGTTGGTGTGGTCGGTCAGCGCGTTGCCGACGATCGAGGCGCCGTTGCCGCCCGCGGAGGTCGGCAGCGCGACCGGCGCGCCGGCGATGTTGCCGGACGCCGTGGAACCGTCGCCGAACGTGTGGATGATGCCACCGGCGATCGACTCGTTGGTCGTCTCGCTGACGGCGGTCGCGTTGCCACCGGCGGCGGCGGCGTTGTCGTCGACCGTGACGGGGCCCGAGAGGGCGGGCGCCACGACGTTGCCGGCGAGCGTGGCCGGGTCGCCGTTGGTGTCGGTCTTGCCACCGGCGTACGCGGTGCCGGACTGCACCGAGTCGGTGGTGGCGTTGCTCGCGGCGGCGGCCGCGTTGCCGTTGACCTCGGCCAGCGGGGCCAGGGCGAGGGGCACGGCGTTGCCGGAGATCGAGCTGTTCTTGCCGCTCGTCAGGACGTCGCCCTCGGAGGAGGCGAACGTGTCGGCGGTCGAGTTGGCGTCGGCGATGCCGGCCGCACCCACACCGTTGCCGGTGATCTGGACCGGGGTCGCGCCGTGCTCGGCGACGACGTTGCCGGAGATGGCGCCCTTGTCACCGTTGGTGGTGATGTCGCCGCCGGTCGTGGAGACCTGCTGTGCGTCGGTGTTGGTGGTGGCGTTGCCGCCCGCCGCGATCGCGTTGCCGGTCAGCTGGACCGGGAGCACGTGGTTGACGGCGACGACGTTGCCGGCGAGAGCCTGGCCCGCGCCATCGGTGACGATCGTGCCGTCGCGGTGCGTGTTCTGGGAGCAGTCGCCGGTCGCCTCGGTGTTGGCGAGAACCGCGATCGCGTTACCGCAGATGTTGATCGGCACATCGACGTGCGCCTGGATCGTGTTGCCGCGCACCAGGTTCTGGAGCGGGGTGCCCTGAAGGCGCTCGCCGGCCTGACGGACCAGCGGGTTCGCGACGGGCGCTGCCGTGCGGGTGGGCACCGCGCTGGTGACGCGGTCCGTGCTGATCGTCCGGTCCACCTTGGGGACCGTGATCTCCTTGACCGGGGTGGCCAGCTTGTTCTGGTCGGCCTTGATCGGAACAGCGGCCGCGACGTCGACGGCCGGAGGCGCTGCGTCCGGGTCGACGTTCTCCTGGGCAGAAGCGATGCCCGTACCGAGCATCAGCAAACCACCAGTGACAAACGCGGTCTGAAGTCCGCGCTTTGCCCAGGTCTGCATTAGATCTCCTTCATCGGTTTCCCGTCGAGAAAGCGACGGGGGCTCAAGGGGGTGGGGCCGAAACGCGCAGGGGAGGGCGCGTCATCACCGGGGGAGTCGCACGCGGTGATCGACCTGTGTGAGCGCAAGAAAAAAGCGCGACGGTCGACTTCCGGACAGCCAGGGGAGGAGGCTGCCGCGGACCGCGCGCTGGAATCAGTCGGGGTTGATACCGGGCTGCTTGCCCGGCGTCACGGTGACCTCGTCAGTGGACGGCGCGAGAGCGCTCGTCGACGAGATGCCGTGAGAGTTGCCGGACGCAGCGAAGGCAGCGAACGTGCTGCCCTTGGCAGAGCCAGAACCGTCGTTGCACGAAGAGCACTGCACCGGCGCGGGGGCCGGAACGGGCAGCTTCGGGAACGGGTTGCTGGGCAGGGACGGACGCTGCTCGGAGGGCACAACGAAGTCGTTGTGCCCCAACAGATCCGTCCACGTGGCACCGGACGAGCCGGTGAACTGCGAGACCACCGGTGCCGGCGACTGTCCGGCATCGGTGGCGGGAGCCGGGATCTCCGGGAACGTCACGTCCATCGCCCGCTCGGTGGCGGGGGTGCTGGACTGACCGATCCTGGTGACCTGCGGCAGGATTCGCGCGGCGATCTGGTCGACCGCCTGGGAGACCTGCACGTCCGGCAGGGCGGCGCGAGCCTTCTCCTGCTCGGCGCGCAAGGTCTCGTCGAGCTTGTGCACTGCCTTGGCGGCGGGAACGACGACCGGCAGCTTCTCGTCCGTCTTGGCGACGAGCTTGCTGACGACGTCGACCTGCTGCCCATCAGCAGAAGGCACCGTCTCCGCGTTCGCGGCAGACGTGGTGAGCGCCCAGGCAACGGCCGTTCCCGCGATCGCCCCACCGACGGCGAGCAGCGCTCGGGTGGCGAACCGGCGGATGCCGTTCGCTCCCGTCTTCGCTCGCATGTCAGCGGACAACGCAGGAAACCTCGCTACTCGGTGGCACTCAAGGGATTCGCCGACGATCAACGTGATCAAGTCGACGTCGGCGACTCTGCCAGTCCATCCACCCCGAATGCACGCTCTGAGCGCTCGGTTAACTACATCGTGTGAACGCCGCTCTGGGACTCACACCCGCTTCAGCACGCGTGCCGCACCCGCCGCCGCAGTCGACGCGAGCACCCAGCCCACGGCCACGAGCAGCGAAGATATCCACTGCGAGGCGCCCGTGAACTGCCACTTGCCGTCGTGGCCGAAGTCGATGATCGGGATCAGCAGGTCGAGCGCGAGCAGTGACGCGTTCCAGACCGGGTCCTCGTCCTGGTTGAGCTTGACCATCGGGTGCCAGTTGAACCACAGCGCGCCGAACAGCCAGAAGACGCCGAGCCAGCAGATCGCGAGCCACGGCCGGTAGCCGTAGCCGACGGTGAACCGCTGCACCACGCCCCAGACCCGCCCGGCACGGCCGAGTTCGGAGTAGCGGCGGCGTTGTTTCTCCAGCTGGACCTTCTGCGCGAGCTCCTCCTCGCCGCCCTGCTGATAGACGGCGGCGAGCTGTTCGTACGGTCCTGGCGCGAAGTCGGGTTGCACCTTGAGCAGCCACTTGAGGCGCGTCTGCACCGGCACGTCGGGGTCGGCGGTGATGCCGGCGAACTCGAAGTCGTCCACGGCGACGCCGCCCTCGGCGTCCCACAGCCCTGGCCCGTCGGTCACCGACACCGCTTTGAGGCGGCTCAGCACGACCTTGCCCTTGGGCTGCTGGCCCTCGGGGATGTGCAGGCGGAACTGGTGGACGGTGAGGCCGTAGGCGTTCAACGCGATGTCCGCGGCGGTCGAGCCGAGGTGCGAGTTGCTGAACGTCGCCATCTTGCCGACCTCGCCCAGCCGGATCCGCACGCCGCCGACCGCGGTGAACCCGCGGCTGCACAGGAGGTCCTTGCCGATCGTGATGGCGCGGGCGTCCAGCGACGGCTTCTGCGTGCCGTTCGCGCGCAGCCTCGGCAGGGTCAGTTCGGCGCCGGACATGTCGAGCGTCGAGCCGATGTTCGCGTTCTGGAGACGGACCGAGCCCTTGGCCCGCAGCTCGCGCAGGAAGAGCGTGCCGCCGATCTGGAGGCGGTCGGCGAACAGGACGTCGATGCCGGGCCCGTGCAACGACACCCCGGACATGCTGGCGCTGCCGTTGATGGTCGCGTTGGACAGCCGGACCTGGCCGTAGGTCTGCAACGCGAGCGAACGGGCGCCCGCGCCGTTGACCGCGCTGCGCGCCTCGACGTCGCCGCGGACCTGAAGGCCGTCCGCGTGCAGGGCGACCGGGATGCGGTTCGTGACGTCGCCGGCGAGTTCCTCGGCGATCTCCCGCGGCCCGATCACCGCGCCGGAGAGCCGGAGGTAGCCGCCGATGCTCGCGTTGGGCAGCCGGACCGTGCCCTCGCTGGTGAAGCCGTCGTCGAGCTCGACGTTGCCCTCGACCCGGATGCGGTCGGCCACGAGCGTCGCGGCCTCGTCGGCCGATCCGTGCGGCAGGACCAGCACCTGGTTGTCGACGCGGTGGGCGGAGTGCAGGCGGGCGCCGGTGAACTCGACGTTCCCGCCGACGCGCGCGCCGTCGAACAGCACCCGGCCGTCCGCGTTGAAGCGGCCGCCCTCGGCGTTGCAGAAGACGTTGCCCGCGACGACGATCCCGGACGCGTCGAGCGCGTCCTTGCCCGTGTTGATCAGGCGGGCGCCGCCGAGGTGGACGCTGCCGCCGATCGCCGCACCCCTGAGCCGGACCTCGCCCTGTGCGCGCATCGCGATGGCCTGGACGGATCCGCTGACCCGCAGCCGTGCGCCCAGGAGTGCGTGGTCGGTGTTGCTGCGCAGGACCGCGCCGGCGAGCCGGAGCGTGCCGTCGACGGCGGCGTCGGTGAGGTCGACGGTGCCGGTGCAGGTGAAGCCGGCTTCGAGGACCAGGTCGCTGAAGACGCGAAGGTTGCGGCCCTGAAGGCCGGGGACGCGGGTGCCGCGCAGCCGGAGCCCGATGAGGCGGGCCATGCGGAGGTCGAGCGACTCCTCGAAGGTGCAGTGGGTGAGGTCGATGACCCGCGTGACGCGGGTGCCCTCCAGTTCGAACCTGCCGGTGATCCGCGCGTTTCGGAGCCGCAAAGCGGGCAATCCTTTGCGCGGCACCCGGTACATGCCGGTCAGGAGACCGGTGAGCACCTCGCCGCGAACGCTCTGTCCGGTCAGGTCTGTCTCGGTACCGCCCGCGTAGGCCCCTGCGACCTGGCGCTCGACTTCGGTCAAGTCTTCCGGCTTGATCACTTCGTCCTCCCCTGACGAGTCGGATCATCCCTTCTGGAGTTCCGGCTTGGCGAGGGTTCGAACAGTTACCGTGAGGTCCATGAGCGCGCCGGAGTCGGAGATCAGCAACCGCGTTCCCCTGCTGCTACGGGTGAGCGCCGCCCTGAGCTGGCGATTCGTCGTCGTGATCGCCGCGCTGTACGTGGTGGCCTACGCACTGAGCTTCCTCGCGTCGATAGTGATCCCAGTCGCTATCGCTCTGCTGCTGGCCGCACTGCTGTCGCCCGGCGTGGCGAAACTCGTCGAGTGGCGGGTGCCGCGCGGCGTGGCGACGACCCTGATGATGATCATCGGCATCGGCGTGCTCGGCGGCGTGCTGACGTTCGTGATCAGCGAGTTCTCCCGGGGCCTGCCCGAACTTCAGACGCAGGTGGCGGCCTCGCTCGACACGATCCAGACGTGGCTGAAGGACGGGCCCGCGCACCTGTCCGACCAGCAGTTGCAGAACTACATCAACGAGATCGTGAAGACGATCAAGGAGAACCAGGCCGAGATCACGTCCGGCGCGTTGACCACCGCGGCGACCCTGGGCGAGTTGCTCACCGGGCTGTTGCTCGCGCTGTTCACCCTCATCTTCTTCTTGCACGACGGCGACGGGATCTGGCGCTTCGTGACGCGTGCGGTGCCTCGCGACGTGCGTCAGCGTGTCGACGTGGCCGGCCGCCGCGGGTTCGGCTCTCTCGTTTCTTATGTGCGCGCTACGGCTGTGGTCGCGATCGTCGACGCCGTTGGTGTTGGTGTCGGCTTGGCGATCATCGGTGTGCCGCTCGTGGTGCCGCTGTCCGCGTTGGTGTTCCTCGGCGCGTTCATCCCCATCATCGGTGCGGTGTTCACGGGTGCCGTGGCGGTGTTGATCGCGTTGGTGACCAACGGGCCTATTGCGGCTCTTGTCGTGCTGGCCGTGCTCATCGGCGTGATGCAGCTGGAGTCGCACGTGCTGCAGCCGTTGTTGCTGGGCCGTGCGGTCAAGCTGCACCCGTTGGCCGTGGTGCTGGCGATCGCGGGCGGGTTGGTGACCGGGGGCATCGCCGGGGCGTTGCTGGCCGTGCCGTTGCTGGCGGTGCTGAACTCCGGGATCCGGTCGCTGGTGTCCGACTCGGACGCGGTGCAGAAGCCGGAAAAGGTGGACGTGCTCAATCCGCAGGACACGGCGCCGAAGGACGACAAGAGCGAACGGGTCAAGGAGCTCTAAGGCCGTGCGGACAGCACTAAGAGGACCGAGTTCCTCCTCGGTCCTCTTAGTACGGTGAAGCGACCTCAGGTCAGATCTTGCCCGCCAGCACGTCGGCCAAGGTGACGCGGGACGACTTGTAGTTCGCCGCCGAGCCCTTCTCTCCCGAGTCCTTGGCCGGGACGTACGCCGAGCGGATCGGCAGGCCGTTCCCGGCGTCGATGCTGATCACGTGCGAACCGGTGGACGCCAGCAGCAGGGCCGGCCCCGCGGTGAGGGTGATCGCGGCCTGGCCGTCGACGTCGGCGTTGGCGATGGTCACGTCCTTGAGGGTGGCGAGGAGCTTGAGCACGCCCTCGCGGACCTCAGGGTTGGCGGCGCCGATCAACATCGCGTACGTGGTGTTGTGCCACAGGGAGTTGTTGACGCGGTCCTCCAGCTCCTTGCCGGTCGGGCGCGGCTTGGCGGGGGGCACCTCCATGCCCTTCTTTTGGAAGATCTCGGCGTTGGCCGCGAGGGCCTTCTCCCACTCCTTGTCCGCCTCGGCGTCGCTCAGGCCGAGGCCCAACGGGTTGCCCGCGGCGGTGACCATCGCGACCTTGGCCTTCTCCAGGTCACCGGTCGCGGCCAGGCGGGCCGCCGACAGCACGTTCCTGTCGAACGGCCGGGCCTGGTCGTCGTTCTTCTTGGCCGTCTCCGACAGGTTCTTCAGCGAGTCGCCCACGAAGATCGGGCCCTTGTCGGTGTAGAGGCTGTACGTGACGTACGGCGACCCGTCCGGCATGGGCTTGGTGATGACGACCAGCGAGGAGTCGCCGGTGAGCGGGCCCGCCGCCGCCTTGACCTCGGAAGCCAGCTTCAGCAGCGGGGAGTCGACCACCACCGGCTGCGGGGCCGCCACCACCGGGGTGCCGGTCGGGACGCTGGTGCTCGTCGTCCCCATCACCACGGCCGTCGCCACGGCCGCCGCGCCGATGGCGGCGACGCTGAGCTTCGGCCAGGAGACCCAGCGCTTCGGCCGCAGGACCGGAGCGGGCTCCGCCATTGCCTCCTGCAGTGCCGTCCGGGCGCTGTCGTAGGCCTGGGGGCCGGGGGATGGCACGTCACGAAGGTTCTTCATCAAATCCATCTCATCCATGGGTTGTTCTTTCACGTTGTCGGTACCTGCAGCAGCGCGGTGACCTCTGGCGCGTCGCGAAGTGCCTTGCGCGCCTGGTGCAACAGGCGTCGGGCCGTGCCCGCGGGCAGGTCGAGCACCCGCCCGGCCTCGGCGACGGTCAGGTCCTCCCAGGCGACCAGGCCCAGCACCTCGCGCTCGTCCGGCTTGAGCCGTGCCAGTGCCTGCCGCAGCAGTGCCTGCGTGTCCACGCGGGCGTCCACCGCCGGCCAGGGGTCCCATCCGCCCGCCTCGCGGACGATGTCCGACGCCGGCACTTCCGCCGGTTCGGTCCGCCAGTGCCGGCGCAGCTTGTTGAGCGCGACGCCGTACAGCCATGGCCGGGCCTCGGGGTACGAGCGGTCGTAGCTCGCACGAGACTCGTAGGCGGCCACCCAGACGTCGCCGAGCACGTCCTCCGCCGTCTGCCGCCCCACTCGGCGCGCCAGGTAGTTTCCGATCGCGGTTTCGTGGCGGCTGATCACTTCCACGAAGGCGTTGGTGTCTCCGCGCAGCGATCTGCCGATCAGTTCCGCGTCTGACGACATGAAGCTCCTCGGGGTTCGCTTCGCCCTTTCACCCCGTATTTGCCAACGCGCGCCAAAAGCGTTCAGGTTGCTTCGATGTCAGGGAAGACCGCTGGTCAGGCCATCGACACGAGGTTGCGGCCGTAGGCCTTGGCCGCCAGCAGTGCCGCGTCGGCCGCGACCAGCAGGTCCGGCAGCTCGTACCCGAACCGGGTCGTCGTGGACACCCCGATGGACACAGTCAGGCCGTGCAGCTCGTGCGGCTTGCCGTCGGTGGCCATCGTCGGCACGCGAAGAGCCTCGACGGCCTTGCGCACACGTTCGGCGACGTACTCGGCCTCGTCCGAGGTGGCCTCGGGCAACAGCACCACGAACTCCTCGCCCCCGAACCGGCCGACCAGGTCTCCTCGGCGGACGGTGCCGCGCAGCAGCAACGAGATCGCGGCCAGGGCCGCGTCGCCTGCCAGGTGGCCCACCTCGTCGTTGACGCGCTTGAAGTGGTCGAGGTCGAGGAGCATGACGGCCATCGGGCGGGTGCGGCCGGAGGCCTTGGTCAGTTCGTAACGGGCTCGGCTGTCCCAGTGGACGGCGTTGGCCAGGCCGGTCTTGGCGTCGCGCTGGGCCGATCGGCGCCATTGCGGGAGTTGGGCTGCCCGCTCCAACAGCGCCAGAGGTGGGCCGGCGATGAGGGCGTGGATGGCGTTCGCTTCCGCCACGCAGCCCATGAGGCCACCGATCGACACGGCGACTATGCCCAGGATGGCGTCGATGGGCTCGCCGACGTTCTCCTCGAACGTGGCGGAGGGGCTGCGCAGCTTCAGGCCGAACGAGATCAGGCCCGCGCGCAGGATCAGCAGCAGGGCCGCGCCCAGGGCGAGGATCAGGAGGTTGGCGTGCGGGTCCGCCCAGCCGAGCACGTAGCGGGTGGTGAAGACGGCCAACGCCGTGGCGCTCAGGGTGAACAGCCAGCGGTGGGTCTCCGGGCGTTGGGCCAGGAGGCAGTGCAGGGCGGGGCCGAAGAGGAGCAGCACCAGGAGGTTCGGGGGGAGGGCCAGGATGCCCGCCGTCAGGTAGCAGAGGTGGGCTGCCCACGGGTTGCGCTCGGTCTCACCGAGGCGGTGGCTGTAGATGGAGCTGCCGATGATCACCGCGCCCGCCGTGCCCGCGATCGCGGCGAACCTGGCGATTTCGGAGGGTGACGGCGTTTCGGAGGAAACGATCGTGTAGACGACGGTGGCGAACGCCGCCATGTCGATCAGCAACCAGTAGCAGAGCGCAGGCCGCCGCAAAGTCCACACCGGCCAGTCCCGCACCTGCATCGCCCTCCCCCGAACCCGGAGAGCGTCGCACATTCCTCCGTTCGGCAGAAGACGGCCACCTGGGGGTTAGCCAGCACACGTTCACGCGGCAGGATGGTGTCCGAAAGGAGCACAGCGTGCGCAAAGAGCCTGCCGAACGTGTGACGAAGGTGATCGACGACCCGGCCACGCCCCTGTGGCGCGGGACGATTGCGCTACGCATAGTCACATTCCTCTTCGCTGCGGCGAACGTCATCGCGAACCAATCCGGTTACGTACGGCCGTGGCTCGCGTGGACCACGCTCGGGGTGATGGCGCTGTGGTCCGTCTTCACCAGCCGCGCGTACAGCACGACGTGGGGCAGGCGGTGGCCGCTCGTACTCGTCGACCTGGCCCTGATCTGCGGTCTCATGTCGCTCTCGCCGCTGATCATGTCCGACCACCAGCTGCTGACGCTGAACGTCCCGTTGATCACGACGATCTGGGCGTGTGTGCCGGCGGTCGCACTGGGTGCGCTCGGCGGGGCCTACGCGGGCTTCGCGGGCGGGCTGGCGGTCGGTCTCTCCACCTATCTGTCCAAGGGCGTGCCGAGCCTCGACCTGCTGCGCGACGTCGTGCTGCTGGCCGGCGCGGGCATGGTCGTCGGCATGGCGTCGGCGACCGCACGACGTTCGGCGGTGTTGCTCGCCCAGGCCTTGAGGGCCGAAGCGGCAACGGCCGAACGAGAGCGCCTTGCCCGTTCGATTCACGACAGCGTCCTGCAGGTGCTGGCCCGCGTGCGCAAGCGCGGCCTCGAAGTCGGTGGCGAGGCGGCAGAGCTGGCCAAGATGGCGGGCGAGCAGGAGGTGGCGCTGCGGAATTTGGTGGCCGCCGCACCTGCCGACTCCACTGTGGACGGAGAGATCGACCTGCGGCCCGGCCTGCAACTGCTCGCCACGCCCAGGATCCAGGTGTCGACGCCCGCCACCCAGGTGATGTTCGAGGCCCCGGCGGCCGGCGAGCTCACGTCGCTGGTGCGCGAGGCGCTGTCCAACGTGGACAAGCACGCCGGCGAGGACGCGCGGGCCTGGGTGCTGCTGGAAGACCTCGGGGAGGAGATCGTGCTGAGCGTCAGGGACGATGGTCCTGGCATCCCGGAAGGCCGGATCGCGTCGGCTGCCGCGGAAGGCAGGATGGGGATCGAGAAGTCGATCAAAGGCCGGGTGGAGTCGCTCGGCGGAACGCTGGAGCTCCAGACCGGGCCGGGGGAGGGCACGGAATGGGAGGTTCGGGTGTTCAGGAAGGGGGCGGCAGGATGACGGTCTCGGTGATGGTCGTGGACGACCACCCGATGTGGCGTGACGGCGTGGCGCGCGATCTCCAGGAGCGGGGCTTCGAGGTGGTGGCGACCGCGAGCGACGCGCCCTCGGCCGTGCGCATCGCGAAAGCCGTGCGGCCCAACGTGGTCCTGATGGACCTCAACCTCGGCGAACTCTCCGGGGTCGACGCCACCCTGATGATCACCACTGAACTGCCGGACACGCGCGTGCTCGTGCTGTCCGCGTCCGGCGAGCACGACGACGTGCTCCAGGCCGTGAAGGCGGGCGCGTCCGGATACCTCGTGAAGTCCGCGTCCTCGGAGGAACTGGTCGAGGCCGTGTCCCGCACCGCCGCCGGGGACGCCGTGTTCACCGCGGGCCTCGCGGGCCTGGTGCTGGGCGAGTACCGGCGCATGGCCGCCGCACCGGACGGCTCGGAAGAAAAGCCGCAGCTCACCGATCGGGAGACCGAGGTGCTGCGGCTGGTTGCCAAGGGCCTGACCGCACGACAGATCGCGAACCGCCTGGTGATCTCCCACCGCACGGTCGAAAACCACGTCCAATCGACTTTGCGGAAGCTTCAACTGCACAACCGGGTGGAGTTGGCGCGTTATGCCATCGAGCACGGTCTTGACGCCGAACCGGAGGCAGAGAAATGACAGACCCCAGAGAGTTACGCGTGTCCGATGCGGAACGTGAGCACGTCGTCACCCTGCTGAACAAGGCGGTGGGCCGCGGCATGATCACGCTGGACGAGTTCACCGTCCGCACGGACACCGCTCTCGCCGCGAAGACCCGAGCCGACCTGAACGTCGTGCTGGTCGACCTGCCCGGCATGGTCAACAACGAGCTGGCCCGCGAGCGGACCGAGCTGAAGAACACGATGAGCACCACGACCCGCAAGGGCCACTGGGTCGTGCCGAGCGAGCTCGTCATCCGCAACACCCTCGGCACCACGAACCTCGACTTCACCGCCGCCGACGTGCCACCGGTCGTCAACGTCGACCTGGACGTGTCGCTGGGCACGGTGAAGCTGCTGCTGCCGGCGGGGTCGTCGGTCAACGCCGACGCCGTCGAGATCACCGCCGGCGAACTGAAGGACAAGGTCCACAACTCCGTGGGCAACCCGCACTTCCAGCTCAGGGGCGCGGTGCGCGGCGGGACCGTGGTGATCAAGCGGAAGCGCTGATCTGCACAGCCACCTCCCAACGCGCAGGATCGGGGCATGCGATGTCTCGTGACCGGCGCGACCGGGTACCTCGGCGGACGACTCGTGCCCAGGCTGCTGGCCGAAGGACACGAGGTCCGCTGCCTGGTGCGTTCGCCGGAGAAGCTGCGCGACGTCCCGTGGGCCGCTGACGTCGAGATCGTGCGCGGAGACGTGCTCGGCGATCTCGACGAGGCCATGCGGGACGTCGAGGTCGTCCACTACCTCGTGCATTCGTTGCAGTCGAAGGACTTCGCCGACGCCGACCGCAAGGCCGCGGAGAACACGGCACGGGCCGCCGAACGTGCGGGCGTGCGGCGGATCGTCTACCTGGGCGGACTGCATCCGGCCAACGTCGAGCTGTCGCCGCACCTCGCCTCCCGCAAGGAGGTGGGCGAGGTCTTCCTGCGCTGCGGAACGCAGGCCGTCGTGCTGCAAGCGGCGGTGATCATCGGGTCGGGGTCGGCGAGCTTCGAGATGCTGCGCTACCTCACCGAACGGCTGCCGGTCATGGTCACGCCTCGCTGGGTGCACAACCGGATCCAGCCGATCGCCGTGCGGGACGTGCTGCGCTACCTGGTCGACGCGACGAAGCTCGAGAACACGAACCGGACGTTCGACATCGGCGGGCCGGACGTGCTGACCTACCTGGAGATGATGCTCCGGTACGCCGAGGTCGCCGGGCTGCCCAAGCGCCGCGTGCTGCCCGTGCCGCTGCTGACCCCGGGCCTGTCCTCGCACTGGGTCAACGTCGTCACGCCGGTGCCGAAGTCGATCGCCAAGCCGTTGATCGAGTCGCTGGTGCACGAGGTCGTGTGCCGCGAGAACGACATCCGCGAGGTGCTGCCCGGCGAGAACACCGGCTTCGTCAAGGCCGTCGAGCTGGCGCTGGACAAGATCCGCGACGCCGACGTGGAGACCCGCTGGTCGGGGGCGTCCATCCCGGGAGCGCCGAGTGAGCCGTTGCCCTCCGACCCCGACTGGTCCGGCGGTTCGGTCTACACGGACGACCGCGAGCGCAGGACGAATGCCACGCCCGAACGGCTGTGGGAGGTCGTCGAAGGCATCGGTGGCGAACGCGGCTGGTACTCGTTTCCGCTGGCCTGGGCCGTGCGCGGCTGGATGGACAGGGCCGCGGGCGGGGTCGGGCTGCGGCGGGGCAGGCGTGACGCGAACCGGTTGAACGTCGGCGAGGCGCTCGACTGGTGGCGCGTCGAGGAGATCGAACGCGGTCATCTGCTGCGGCTGCGGGCCGAGATGAAGGTGCCCGGCAAGGCGTGGCTGGAGCTTCGAGTGGCGGGCAACGAGGGACACGGGTCCACTTACCGCCAACGCGCCGTGTTCGTGCCCAAAGGGCTCGCCGGACACCTCTACTGGGCGGTCGTCTGGCCGTTTCACGGCATCGTGTTCGGCGGCATGGTGCGCAACATCGCCAATGAAGCTGAGCTGCACAAGAACTTCAGAAAGTCCTGATGGACTGCACAAGCAGCAAAGGGTGAGACTTCCCGCATGAAGGCTCTCGTCAAGGTCGCCGCTGGGCCTGGACTCGAACTGACCGACGTCCCCGACCCGACCCCGGGTCCGACGGACGTGCTGGTCAGGGTGTTGCGCACCGGCATCTGCGGCACCGATCTGCACATCGACTCCTGGGACGACTGGGCGGCGCAGAACATCAAGGCGCCACTGGTCCTCGGCCACGAGTTCGTCGGTGAGGTCGTCGAGATCGGCAACAGCGTCACCGGCGTCAAAGTGGGCGACCTGGTCAGCGGCGAGGGACACCTCGTCTGCGGGACCTGCCGCAACTGCAAGGCCGGCCGCCGCCACCTCTGCGCCAACACGCGTGGTCTCGGCGTGCACTCCAACGGCGCGTTCGCGCAGTACGTCGTGCTGCCCGAGCAGAACGCGTGGGTGCACCGCACGAAGGTCGACCTGGACGTGGCCGCGATCTTCGACCCGTTCGGCAACGCCGTGCACACCGCGCTGAGCTTCCCGGTCATCGGCGAGGACGTGATCATCACGGGCGCCGGTCCGATCGGCATCATGGCCGCCGCCGTCGCCAAGCACGCGGGCGCGCGCAACGTCGTGATCACCGACATCTCCGAGCACCGGCTCGACCTGGCCCGCAAGGTCGGCGTCGACCTCGCGGTGAACGTCGCCGAGAAGTCGATCGCCGACGCCCAGGCCGAACTCGGCATGGCCGAGGGCTTCGACGTCGGCATGGAGATGTCCGGCAAGCCGGTGGCGATGCGCGACATGATCGCGAACATGGCGCACGGCGGTCGCATCGCGATGCTGGGCCTGCCCGCGGACGAGTTCTCCGTCGACTGGAGCAGCGTCGTGCTGAAGATGCTGCACATCAAGGGGATCTACGGCCGCGAGATGTTCGAGACCTGGTACTCGATGACCGTGCTGTTGCAGCGCGGCCTCGACCTCGCGCCGGTCATCACGCACCGGTACGACCACACGCAGCACGCGGAGGCCTTCGCCACCGCGCGCGAAGGCAAGTGCGGCAAGGTCATCCTCGACTGGACGGGAGCCTGATGTACGGCGAGCTGAAGAACGACCTCCTCAAGACGATCGAGGAGATCAGGGAGGCCGGGCTCTACAAGTCCGAACGCGTGATCGGCACCCCGCAGAACGCCGCCGTCCGGGTCGGCCAGGGTGACGAGGTCCTGAACTTCTGCGCCAACAACTACCTCGGTCTCGCCGACCACCCGACGCTCATCGAGGCAGCCAAGAAGGGCCTGGACGACTGGGGCTTCGGCATGGCCTCGGTGCGGTTCATCTGCGGCACCCAGGAACCGCACAAGGAACTGGAGCGCAAGCTCAGCGAGTTCCTCGGCACCGAGGACACGATCCTCTACAGCTCCTGCTTCGACGCGAACGGCGGCCTGTTCGAGACGCTGCTCGGCGCCGAGGACGCGATCATCTCCGACGAGCTGAACCACGCGTCGATCATCGACGGCGTCCGGCTGTCGAAGGCTCGCCGGTTCCGCTACAAGAACCGCGACATGGACGACCTGGAGCGCCAGCTCAAGGACGCGGCCGACGCCCGCTACCGGCTGATCGCGACCGACGGCGTCTTCTCGATGGACGGCTACCTGGCGCCTTTGGACGAGATCTGCGACCTGGCCGAGCGCTACAACGCCCTGGTCATGGTCGACGACTCGCACGCCGTCGGCTTCACCGGCCCGACCGGCCGCGGCACCCCGGAGCTGTTCGGCGTGCAGGACCGCGTCGACATCGTCACGGGCACGCTGGGCAAGGCACTGGGCGGCGCGTCCGGCGGCTACACGTCCGGCCGCAAGGAGATCGTCGAACTGCTGCGCCAGCGCTCGCGCCCGTACCTGTTCTCGAACTCCCTCGCGCCGTCGATCACCGCCGCCGCGATCGCCACGCTCGACATGCTGTCGTCTTCCACGGACCTGCTGGCCCAGCTGCGTTCCAACACGGAGCTGTTCCGCCGGCGGATGACCGAGGAGGGCTTCGACCTGCTGCCGGGCGAGCACCCGATCATCCCCGTGATGATCGGCGACGCGGCTGAGGCAGCGAAGCTCGCTGACCTGTTGCTGGAGCAGGGCATTTACGTCATCGGCTTCTCGTACCCCGTCGTGCCGCACGGCAAGGCCCGTATCCGCACGCAGATGTCGGCTTCACACACCACCGAGGACGTTAACCGCGCCGTTGACGCGTTTATCGCCGCACGCGCAAAGATGTAAAGGTAGGACTTGTACCGGCTCCAAAAACTACTTCCTTCGGTGATATTCGGAAGGAAACAATGGAGCCGGTACGGGTCTTGCTTCTAGTTTCGTCGGCATGCCACGACGAAATTCCAGTGTGGTGGGACGCGAGTTCGGCGACGCCGTACGCGAGGTCATCGCGCAGACCGGGCTCACCCACCGCAAGCTCGCCGAGGAACTCGGCTGGGACGAAGCCAAGCTCTCCGACCTGGTCCGCGGCAAGGGCGGCGTGACCGAAGTCGAAGTGATGCAGTTGCTCAGCTACTGCCACGTCAAGCCGGACGTGATCCAGCACCTGCTTGTCCTGTTCCGCGAGACTCGGGTGCGCGGGTACCTCAAGTTCACCGATGACCAGGTACCGGCGCTACTTGAACAGGAACGCCTGGCCAACGAGATCACCGTCTGGTCGTCGCTGCTCATCCCAGGTCACCTCCAGACCACCGACTACATGCGTGCAGCTATCGACGGAGTAGTTCACCCCGATGCGGTCGACTACGAGGAAGTCATCGCTGCGAAGCTCGAACGGCACAAGCTCTTTCACTGGAGCCGCACGTTCGTCTTCTACATCCACGAATACGCTCTCCGCCTGCCAGTGGGCGGACCGGACGTGATGAAAGATCAATACATCCACCTTTTGGGGATGGCGCAGCGGTCTTACATCACCTTGCGAATCGTGCCGGCCGCGATCGGCGCGCACGCAGGTGTCTCAGGGTCGTTCATCCGGCTCGGCTACGAGAAGTTCGAGCCGGTGGTCTTCCTCGAAGGCGAGAACTCCGGTCTCTTCCTCGAAGACGCGGCCTCACTTGCCGTCTACGCCTCCGTGGTGAAGCGGCTCGACGATCAAGCTTTGAATCCGGAAGAATCGAAGGAGCTGATCACCGGCATCCTGACCTGAGGAGACGTTCCGCATGTCGACCTGGCGCAAGAGCTCCTACAGCCCGAACTCCAGCGACTGCGTCGAGGTCGGTCGTGGTGTCGGCATCCGGGACAGCAAGGCGCCTGCCACCCACCTGCCCGTGTCAGGTGAGGCGTGGTCGGCGTTCCTCGCGAGTGTGACCCGCGTCACTCAGTTGTAAGAATCGGCGCGGTCAGCGCACTACCCACCGTGGAGGAATTCTCGATCGTCTACCGCGAGTGCTACCCGCGAGTGCTCGCCTACGCGGCGAGCCACGCGGGCGGCCGGCTCGCCGAGGACATCACCAGCGAGACCTTCACGATCGCCTGGCGCAAGCTCGACCAGATGCCGTCCAACGCGCTGCCGTGGCTGCTCGGCATCGCCCGCAACCTGGTGCGCGCGACCCATCGTCAGACGACGACCTACGAGCTCACCGACTTCCCCGCCGACGACGACTTCGCGGTGATCGAGCTGCGTGCGGCTCTCGCGAGCCTGTCCGAGGCGGACCAGGAGGTGCTGACGCTCATCGCGTGGCACGGGCTGGCGGCGGCGGAGGCTGCGCAGGTGCTCGGGTGCACGACGGCGACGTTCTTCGTGCGGCTGCATCGGGCTCGGCGGCGTTTGCAGGCCGCGCTCTGGACTCCGAAATTCGACAGTGCGAGGGCGTCGTGGAAGACATCCTGAAAGACCTGGCCCAGGCCAAGCCTCCGACGCCTGAGGTCGACTCCGAGCGGTTGGAACGCGACCTTGCGCGCATCGTGACGTTGCCCCGGGAGAAGCCCGCCAGGAAGTTGTTCGTGCGGCGGTTCGCTCCGTTGGTGGTCATCGGTGCGGTGATCGTGCTCGCGGTCGTGTTGTTGCCTGCGCCTCCACAGCCCGTGCAGCCCGCCGCGCCTCCGAAGTGGTGGCACGCGCTGACGCGACAGTCGCAGATAATGATCGTCGGCGATCCGGCGGACCCGTACGCCGTACACCTCGACTCCAAGACCGACCGGTGGCTGGCCGCGAACCAGCAGGTCACGGTCATCCAGAAGGAGGGCGACGTGACGCCCTTCTCGCTGGACCGCGGCAACGAGTGGGAGGCCGCGGGCAAGCCGGAGACGGTGCCCCAGGTCGGCGGGACCCACTCGGTGCGCATCGGCCCGATGAAGCCGGCCGTGCAGAAGACCGCGGTCTCCGGTTTCCAGATGTCCCTCCACAGCCAGGCGCGTTTCGACTCGCTCGAGTCGCTGCCCGCCGACCCCCAGGAGTTGAAGAAGGCGCTGGAGACCATCGTCGGGAAGGACACCTACCGGATCGGGTCGCTCGCGATGGAACTGATCAGCTCGAACGTGCGCGCCGACCAGCGGCGGGCGGCGTTCGAGCTGATCAAGACGCTCGACGGGGCGCGGTTCCTCGGTGACGTGACCGTGCACGTCGAGCGCGCGGGAATCGGTGTGGCGATCGCCGCGCCGCCGACGTTCCAGTTCTCCGACGTCGAGACGCAGCTCGTGATCAGCAAGGAGACCGGCCTGCCGATCAGCAAGCGGGACGTGATCACCACGTCCCAGTTCGGCCTGCCCGCGCAAATGCCCATCTCGGAGGAGGAGTACCTCCTGCTGGAGGAGGTGGCCTTCGAGCCGATCGTGCCTCAGGACGTCCCCGTGAACGGCGAAGTGGAATCCCCCATCATTGAGCGGTGATCGACCCACGACGGCTCCGCGTGCTGCGCGCACTCGCTGACCACGGCACCGTGACGGCCGCAGCCGCCGCACTGCACCTCACGCCGTCGGCGGTGTCGCAGCAGCTCGCGGCGCTGGAGTCCGAGGCGGGGCATCCGTTGCTGCTGCGCAAGGGACGGCGGGTGTCGCTGACTCCGGCGGGCGACCTGCTCGTCGCGCACGCTCATGTTGTTGCCGCAGAACTGGAACGTGCACAGGCCACTTTGGACGCTCTGGCCTCCGGTTCGGCCGGGCGGGTGGGGGTGGCGGCGTTCGCGTCGGCGATCACGCAGGTGGTGGCGCCGGCGTTGGCGGCGTTGAAGGAACGGTCGATCGAACTCTCCGTACGCGACGCCGAGGGGCACGAGAGCGTGCGGTTGTTGCTGGACGGCGAGATCGACGTGGCGATCACCGAGGAGCACCGCACGACCAACCGCTTCACCCGGTTTCCGCTGTACACCGAGCCTTTCGACGTCGTGCTGCCGCCGGGGCACGCGCTGAACGGCGGACCGGTCGAGCTGTCGGCGCTCGCGGACGAGGACTGGGTCGTGACGCTGCCCGGCAATCCGCTGCGGGACGTCGTGGAGATGGCGTGCGCGCAGGCCGGGTTCACGCTGCGGATCAGGCACACGTCTGATGACTTCCGTGCGATCCAGGCGTTGGTCGCGGCCGGTGCCGGAGTGGCGTTGGCGCCGCGGAACGCCGTGCGCGGGGTGCCGGTCGCCGGCGTGGCGCCGCTGCGGCGAGTGGTGGCGGCGGTGCGCCGGGGTTCGGAGGACCACCCGTTGATCAGCGCGGTGCTCGACGAGCTGCGTCCGAACTAGGGCGACGACTCGTTCGACGACCACAACCGGGTGATGGTGGAACAGTTCCGTGCGCGGATGGGCGACCGCGCACCCATCTGGACCGAGAGCGGGGGTCACCGCCCTCGGTCACCCGAAGATGCGCATCGAGATCCGCGTGACCGCGATCGACTAGTGCGGGGCGCGGGCCGCCAGCTTCGCCGAGGCCGGGTCGCCCGCCGCCAGTGCGCCGCGGGCGGCGAGCTGGCAGATGTCCACGCTGGTCGTCGCGAGCTTCGCGCCGACGCCCGTGAGAGCCGTGTGGTTCATCGACAACGACGTGATGCCGAGGCCGATGAGCACGCACGCGAGCAACGGGTCGGCTGCCGCCTCGCCGCAGACGCCGACGGGCTTGCCGGTGGCGGTCGCCGCGTCGCCGACCTGGGCGATCAGGCGCAGCAACGCGGGCTGCCACGGGTCGTTCAGGGCCGCGACCCCGCCGAGCTGGCGGTCGGCGGCGAAGACGTACTGGGCCAGGTCGTTGGTGCCGATGGAGATGAAGTCGACGACCTGAAGGATTTCGCGAGCCGACAGCGCGGCCGACGGGACCTCGACCATCACGCCGGCGCGCTTGATGCCGGCCTTGCGGACGCGCTGCACGAACCAGGCGGCTTCGGCGGCGGTCGCGACCATCGGGGCCATGACGGAGACGTCGGCGCCGGACGAGGCGGCCGCGGCGGCGATGGCCTCGAGCTGGCGGTCCAGGATCTCGGGGCGGTCGAAGGCGACGCGCAGACCGCGGACGCCCAGGGCCGGGTTGGGCTCCGGGGCCGGGTTCAGAAACGCCAGCGGCTTGTCCGCGCCCGCGTCGAGGGTGCGCACCACAACGGGTTTGCCCTTAAACGGCGCCAGTACAGCCTCGTAAGCAGCAGTCTGCTCAGCAACGGTCGGCTCCTCGGCGGCGTCCAGGAAGCAGAACTCCGTGCGGAAGAGGCCCACGCCCTCCGCGCCCGCGGCAGCGGCGGCAGCGGCGTCGGCGGGAGAGCCGACGTTGCCGAGAACCTTCACGCGGTGGCCGTCCTTGAGCAGGCCGACGCCGTTCCACACGGCCTTCTTGCCGGTGCCGGCCGTGCGGACCTTGCCGTCCGACTCGCGGACCTGGCCGGTGTCACCGTCGACGTCGAGAGAGGTGGCCTCCAACGCCAGGATGCCGCGGCACGCGACGACGGCCGGGATGCCGAGCGAGCGGGCGAGGATCGCGGTGTGGGAGGTGGGACCGCCCTCCTCCGTGACCAGGGCGAGGACCTTCGACGGGTCGAGGCCGGCGGTGTCGGCGGGCGCCAGGTCGCGCGCCACCAGCACGGACGGCGAGGCCAGGTCGGGAACGCCGGGCGCGGGCAGGCCGAGGAGCTCGGCCACCACGCGGTCGCGGACGTCCTGGACGTCGCGGGCGCGTTCGGCCATGTAGCCACCGGCGGCCTGGAGTGCCGAGATGAACTTCTGGGCGGCCTGGTGCACCGCACGGGCGGCGGTCAGCGACTGGTCGACGACGAGCTTTTCGGCAGCCTTGATCAGCGACGGGTCACCCGCCATCGCCGCCGTGGTCTCCAGAACGGCACGGGCGTCGCCCTCGACCGTCTTCGCGCGCTCCATCAGGCGCTGCGCCACGACCTCCGCCGCGGGACGGATCAGGGAGGCTTCCATCTTCGTATCCGCTGTTCGCAGGCCCGCAGGGGGTTCGGGGAGAGCCTCCGCGACCCTCACCACGGGGCCGGTTGCCCGTCCGCTGCTCACACCGACACCGCTCAGCCGCGCGCTCGACATGGTCTAGACCATACCCTCCGACCAGGAACCCAGGACAGCTCAGTCTGACCAATTGAGCGGCAGAACGCGCAGCGGTGGCCCGTTCGTCATCATGGCTTAACACGAGCAGCCGACAGCGGTGTGACAATAGACCGTTCGGAGCAGTACGGTCCCCGGCTGTGCGCTTCACGCCCGTCTTCGCCGCAGTCCTCCTGGTCGCCGGATGCACGTCGGCGCAACCGGGCCTCGGCCCCGAGATCAACGTTCCCGCTCAGCTGAGCACCATCCAGGAGGCCGTGAACGCGGCCCAGGAGGGCGCGACCATTGTCGTGTCGCCGGGCGTCTACGAGGAGTCGGTGCAGGTCAGGACCAAAGGCCTCACGATCAAGGGAGCCCGGCGCGGCAGCGTGATCATCGACGGCGAGAGCGAGCGCGCCGCCGGAGTCGTGGTCGCCGCCGAGGACGTCTCCGTGCAGAACCTGACGGTCCGCAACCACACCTCCCACGGCGTGCTGATCTCCGAACAGCGCGGCTTTCGCGTCTCGTACGTGACTTCCAGCAACAACGCGCGGTTCGGTGTCCAGGCCCTCCACGCCCAGAACGGCGTGATCGAAGAGAGCTATGCGAGCGGCAGCGGGGACTCCGGGTTCGCCGTCGACCGGTGCAAGCCGTGCGACATCGTCGTGCGCGGCAACGTCGCCGAACGCAACGCCGTGGGCTACCAGGGCACGAACGCGTCGGGGCGGATGTTCGTGCTGGGCAACAGGTTCAGCGGCAACCGCGTCGGCCTGACCTCGGCGGCCGAGCGCCAGGAGGACGTCACCTTCGTGGGCAACCTCGTCTCCGACAACGACGAGGCCCTCTCGCCCGCGCAGGCCGACGGCGCGTTCGGGCTCGGCATGAGGATCCTGACCAGCACGAAGAACCTGGTGTCCCGCAACCTGATCACGGGCAACCCCGGCATCGGGCTGGCGCTGAGCCCCGGCCAGGACTCGGCACCGACGGACGACCGGCTGGAAAGCAACGTGATCGTCGGCAACGGCCAGAACGTGCGGTACGACACCGACGTGCCGCGGAAGAAGCCCAAGGCGCCGCGCGGAATCCCGTCCAACCAGGTCGCCGCGCCGCCGCTGCAGCCGGAGATGCCTTCAGACCCGTTGCCGGACAAGGCACCGAACGCCGACAAGTACGCGCTTCCGGACGAGGACCTGTTCGACGACCGCGCGGCGGTGCGGGCGTAGGTCAGCCGACCTCGGCGGCCGTGGGGTAGGACGGCTGCGCGCCCGCCTTCGTGACGGACAGCGCGGCCACCTTCACCGCGTACTCGGCGGCCTGGACGATGTTGTCGCCCTCGGCCAACCGCGCGGAAAGGGCTCCGGCGAACGCGTCGCCGGCGCCGGTCGTGTCGACCACCTCGTCGACCTCGATCGCCGGTACCTCGACGATTCCCGCCCGCGCCACCACGGCCGCGCCGCGCGCGCCCAGCGTGACGATGGCCGACGTCGGGCCGAGCTTGAGCAGGTCGCGCCAGTCCGAAGCCAGTTGCGCTGCCTCGTGCTCGTTCACGATCAGCACGGTGAGCTGCTTCAACGTCTCCGTGGGCAGTTCCGCCACTGGCGAGAGGTTGAGCACCGTCCGGACACCCGCGCGGGAAGCGGCACCGATCGCGTGGATCACCGTCTCCAGCGGCACTTCCAGCGAGCACGTCAGCACCGAGGCGCCGTCGAACGAGAGAGCGTCCACATCGGACAGTGATACGTCCGCGTTGGCGCCGGGCGAGACGACGATGGAGTTCTCGCCGTCCGGCGTCACGGTGATGTAGGCGATCCCGGTGGGGCGCGCGGAAGTCTTCACCAGGGCGGTGTCGACGCCGGACGACTCCAGCGACTCCCGCAGCAGCGAGCCGTAACCGTCACCACCGACGGCGCCGATCAACGCGACGGAAGCACCGACGCGAGCAGCGGCGACGGCGGTGTTCGCGCCCTTGCCGCCGGGCAGCACGACGGTGTCGCCGCCGAGCACGGTCTCACCGCCGCCGGGCCGCCTGCCGACCTCGACCACGAGGTCGGCGTTGGCGGACCCGAGAACAAGCAGAGCGTTCGTCACTTGATGAACTCTGCCACGTTCTTCGCGGTGATGACCTTGACCTCGACGTCCACGACCTGCTGAACCGGCTCGCCCTTGGCGGCGTGCACGGCCTGCTCGACGGCCTTGGAACCGAGGAGCTTCGGCTGCTGCGCGACGGTCGCGGCGAGCGTGCCGTCCTGGATCGCCTTCAGGCCGTCCGGCGTGCCGTCGAAGCCGACGACCTGGACGTCCTTGCCGGCACGGGCGCCGAGAGCCTTGATCGCGCCGAGCGCCATCTCGTCGTTCTCGGCGAAGATGCCCTTGAGGCCGGGGTGGCCCTGCAGCAGGTTCGTGGTCTCGTTGAGGCCCTTGGCGCGGTCGAAGTCGGCGACCGCCGTGGCGACGACCTTGATGTTGCCGCTGTTCAGGCCCTGCTCGAAGCCCTGGCCGCGGTCACGCGACGCCGACGCGCCCACGATGCCCTTGAGGTGCGCGACGTCGCCGGACGTGGCGCGGCCGAGCTCGATGGCCGCGAGGCTGCCGCCCGAGACGTTGTTCGAGGCGACCTCGGCGGCGACCTTGCCCTCGACGGCGCGGTCGACCGAGATCAGCGGGATGTTCGCCGTCTCGGCGGCCTTGGCAGCGGGCGCTGACTGCTTGGAGTCGACCGGGTTCAGCAGGATCGCCTTGACGCCCTGCGTCACCAGCGTCTGCACCTGGTTGATCTGGTTCGTCGCGTCGTTCTGCGCGTCCACCACGGTCAGCTTGGCGCCGAGCTTGTCCGCCATCTCCTGCGCGCCCTGCTGCAGTTCCACGAAGAACGGGTTGTTCAAAGTGGACACAGCGAGGCCGATGGTGATGCCGCTTCCTCCGGACGCCCCAGTTCCGCTGCACCCGGTCGCCACAAGAGCTGCGGCACCGAGCGTCAACGCGATCCGTCGGGTCACCTTCATTGGTGTCTTCCTTACCTGTTGCGGGTTTTTCAGCGACGGCGAAGTGAGTCGAGCAGCGCGGCGAGAGCGATCACCACGCCGATGACGACCTGCTGCCAGAACGGCGGCACTTGCAGCAGGTTGAGGCCGTTGCGCAGGACGGCGAGCACAAGTGCGCCGACCAACGTCCCGGTGGCTCGGCCAACGCCACCGGACAACGACGCACCACCGATGACGACAGCGGCGATGGCGTCGAGCTCGTAGCCGGCCGCTGCCTGCGGACCGGCGGACCCGAGCCGTCCCGCGAGCACGAGGCCCGCGGCGGCGGCGAACAGGCCGCTGAGTGCGTAGATCCAGAGCTTCTGCCTGCGCACGTCGATGCCGCTGAGCTTCGCGGCCTCCTCGTTACCGCCGATCGCGTACATGCGGCGGCCGAGGTTCGTGCGCGTGAGGATCAGGCCGGTGATGCCGAAGAACGCCAGCATCAGCAGCAGTGGCAACGGAACCATCGGCGCGAGGTTCGAGCCGAGGAACGTGACCATCGCGTCGGTCTCGTGCGGCTGGCCTTCGGAGAACACCAGCGTGAGACCGCGGGCGACGCTGAGCATGGCGAGCGTCGCGATGAACGGCGGCAGCTTGCCGTAGCTGATCAGCGCGCCGTTGACGAGGCCGCAGAGGGCGCCGACGACCAGGCCGATCGGGCCCGCCGTGAGCGCACCGACCATCGCGGCCAGTGCCGCGATGCTGCCGACGGACAGGTCGATACCGCCTGCCACCACGACGAACGTCATGCCGAACGCCATGATCGCGATGACCGCGGCCTGCACGCCGACGTTGAGCAGGTTCTGCGCGTTGAGGAACGCGGGCTGCATGATCGCGATGACCAGGGCGAGGATGACGAGCCCCGCGAGGGCACCGTTCTCTGCCAAATACTTTTTGGGTGAGTACTTGCGAATGCTGATCGTGGTCATGCCGAAATCTCCTGCACGGCGAGTGCCATCACCTGGTCTTGAGTCGCGCCCTTGGACAGCTCACCGGCCACCCGGCCGTGTGCCATCACGACGACGCGGTCGCTCATCCCGATCACCTCGGGCAGGTCGCTGGACACGAGCAGCACGGCCCGGCCCTGCGCGGTCATGCGGTTGATCAGCTCGTAGATCTCGACCTTGGCGCCGACGTCGACACCTCTGGTCGGTTCGTCGAGGATCAGCACCTTCGGGTCGGCCAGCAGCCACTTGCCGATGACGACCTTCTGCTGGTTGCCGCCGGAGAGTTCCTTCACCGGCTGCTCGACGCGGCCCTTGATCCGGAGCTTGCCCGCGATGTCGTGCAGGCGTTCCTCGTCGCGGTCGTCGAGCGTCACGAGTTCGAGGTTCTGGCCGACCGTGGCGGTGAGGACCAGGCCCTGGCCCTTGCGGTCCTCCGGGACCAGGCCGAGTCCGGCCTTGATGGCAGCCTGGACGTTGTGGCGGGGCAACGGTTTCCCGTCGACCGCGACCGTGCCGTGGTCGTAGCCGTCCACGCCGAACGCGGCCCGCGCGACTTCCGTTCGTCCCGCGCCGACCAGGCCCGCGATGCCGACGACCTCGCCCGCGTGGACCTCGATGCTGATGTTCTCGAAGACTCCGCGCTTGGTCAGGTTCTCGATGCGGAGCAACGGCTGACCAGGGCGTTGTTGTGCGCGCGGGTACTGCTCCTCGATCGGGCGGCCGACCATCAGCTCGATCATGTGCTGGGTGGTGGCCCTGGGGCCGAGGACGCCGACGCTTCGCCCGTCGCGCAGGATCGTGATGCGGTCGGCGATGCGCTGGATCTCGTCGAGGTGGTGGGTGATGAAGACGAGCCCGACGCCGTTGTCGCGCAGCTGAGCCATGATCTCCAGCAGCCGGTCGGTCTCGGTCTCGGTGAGAACGGCGGTCGGCTCGTCCAGGATCAGCACGCCGGCGTTCTTGTCGAGCGCGCGGGCGATCTCGATCATCTGCTGCTGGGCGATGCCGAGGTCGCGGACCTTGGCGTTCGGGTCGACGTTCAACCCGACCCGTTCCAGCAGCTTCGGAGCGCGGCGGCGCATCTCGGCGCGGTCGACGAAGCCGTACCTGCGCGGAAGACGGTTGAGGAACAGGTTCTCGGCGACGCTGAGCTCGGGGACCAGCGCCAGTTCCTGGTGGATGACGGCGAGGCTGGCGTGGCCCTCGATCGTGCCGGCGTCGTGGCCGTGGATGCCCGCGAGGACCTTGACCAGCGTGGACTTGCCCGCGCCGTTCTCGCCGAGCAGGACGTGGACCTCGCCCGCGTTGATGTCGAGGTCGACGCCGTCCAACGCCTTGGTGGCGCCGAAGTGCTTGGTGATGCCGCGGGCGGTGATCAGGGGGTTCACAGCTCGGCCTCCCCGAGCGAGCCGCGCAGCACGAGCTTCGCGGTGAGGCGGACGTCGTCTGGTTGCCGGCCGTTGATCAGGGCCAGCAGGCTGCGGGCGGCGGCGCGACCCATCTCGACGGTCGGCTGCGCGATGACCGTGATCGGCGGGTCGAGCAGCGGGAACCACGGCTGGTCGTCGAACACCGCGAGCGCGATGTCGTGCGGGATCTGCAGGCCGCGGGCCCTGACCTCGCCCAACGCGCCGAGGCCCATCAGGTTGTCCATCGCGACGAGCGCGGTGGCACCGTCGTCGATCAGCTTGGCCGCGGCCTGACTGCCGCTCTCCTGCCGGAAGTCGCCGTGCACGACCTGCGCGAGGCCGCCGAGCGACCCCGTGAGCACGTCGGTTCGTTCTCTTCCAGTGGAGGTGTTCGGCGGACCCGCGATCACTCCGATGCGGGTGTGGCCGGCGCCGACGAGCCGCCGGGCGAGCGCGGTCAATGCCTCGCTGCCGTCAGCGCGGACGACGGGGCATGTGGCGCCCCTGACCGTCCGGTCGAGCAGAACTAGCGGTACGCCGCCTGCGCTCACTTCGCGAACCAGACTCGGGTCGTCGGTCGCGGGGCACAGCAGGAGGCCGTCCACCCGGCGGTCGAGCAGGGTGCGCACGTAGGTCGCTTCCTGCTCGGCGCTCTCGTCGGCGTTCCCGATCACGACGCAGTAGCCGTGTGACCGGGCTTCGTCCTCGACCGCTCGCGCGATCTCGGCGAAGAACGGGTTCAGCAGATCGCTGATGACCAGACCGAGGGTCTGGGTGCTGGTGGTCCTGAGGGATCGCGCCAGGGCGTTGGGCCGGTAGCCGAGCTTCTCGATCGCGGCGAGCACGCGCTCACGGGTCTCGGGCGTCGGTGCGGCATGGCCGTTGAGCACGCGCGACACGGTGGCCGTGGAGACGCCGGCGTGCTGCGCGACGTCCTTCATGGTCGTCACGAGACCGTAGTTAATCGATTACACATGTATGTAGTCAAGCCGAGACCAGTGGATGAGTAGGTGTACGGATGTCACTGGGCGTGCTCTGCCTCACTCTGATCACATGGACGGACAGGATCGCCTCGGAGACGAGCAGCGCCTCGCGCTGGAGCTCGCGGCCATCGGGCAGCGGCTGACGACGATCAGCTCGGAGATGCGCGAGCGCTCCGCCACGACCGCGGTGCTCGACGCACCGGAGGTGGCGCGGCCCGGCGAGGTACCGCAGCCGCCGGCCACGACCGTCCCGACTCCTCCGGCCGGAGTGCCGCAGCAGCCGACTGGCGCCGGCCAGCCGCCTGCGGGTTCACCGCAGCAGCCCACCGGTGTGCCGTCGCCGCCCCTTGGCGTGCCACAGCAGCCGACCGGCCCCGGCCAGCCGCCCGTAGGTGCGCAGCCCGCCGGAGTGCCGCAGCAAGGTCCCGGACCTGCACCGCAGCAGTCGCCCGTGGGTGCACCGCAGCAGCCGAACCCGTGGTCGCAGCACGCCGCCGCCTCGGCCCAGCTCCCCGGCCAGCAGGTCCCCCCTGGCCAGCAGATCCCTCCCGGCGCGCAGTTCCCGCCGCCCGGACCCCAGTTCCCGCCTCCCCCCGGCCAGCAGTGGCCCCACCCGCAGCAGCCGTGGCCACAGCCGCCGCTGCCGCCGCGCGAGACCCTGTTCGAGAAGCTCGGCAAGGACGGCGCCGGCGCGAAGCTGCTGGCCTGGGTCGGTGGCGCGATCACCGTGCTCGGCTTCGTGTTGCTGCTGGTCCTGGCCGTGCAGCGCGGCTGGCTCGGCCCGATGCCGCGCGTCATCGGCGGTGCGGTGTTCAGCGGCGCGATGGTCGGCATCGGCATGTGGCTGCACCGCAACCCCGCCGGTCGTACCGGTGCGATGGCGCTGGCCTTCACCGGTTTCGCCGGTCTCTACCTGGACGTGATCGCCGCGACGAGCCTGTACGGGTACCTGCCGGAAGGCGTGGGCCTGGTCGTCGGACTCGCCGTCGCGGCAGCCGGTGTCGTGCTCGCGCTGAAGTGGGACTCGCAAGCGCTCGCGGTCACCGTCGTCGCAGCTTGTGCCCTGTGCTCACCGATCATCACCGAGGGCTTCACGGTCCTGCTCGTCGGCTTCCTGCTGGTGCTGAAGATGGCCAGCACGCCGGTCCAGATCAAGCGCAACTGGCCGGGCCTCGCGATCGCCGGCGGCTTCCCCACGATCCTCGCCTCGCTGCTCACCACCGCGAACGCCATCCCGCGCTCCTACGAGTGGACCGTGGTCGGCGTCGCGGCGGCCACGACCGTCGTCGGCATCGCCGTCGCGTTCCTGACGATCCGCAAGCGGCCTGACGACATCGTCGCGGTGGCGTTGATCGCGGGTTCGGCGTTGCCGGCCCTGTTCGCGACGACGCTGCTCAAGGACCCGGCCAACTCGATCCTCGCCGGTGTGGTCGCCGCCGTGCTGCTGGCGATCTGGATGGTCCCCGACCTGCCGCGCGGGTTCACGACGGCGGCCGGTGCGGCGGGCATGCTCGCGTTGTGCCAGACCACGCTGATCGCACTCGACGGCAACGTCCGCACGGCGATCGTGCTGGCTGAGGCGGTGCTGCTGGCGGTGCTCGCGGCGCGGCTGAACAAGAAGAGCGCGCTGGTCGGGGCCGTGGCGTTCGGCCTGCTGGGGTTCTTCATGACGATCGGGCTGGCCGTGCCGATCACGTGGCTGGTGCAGGAACCGCGCTTCTTCAGCACCGTCGAGGCCGGCGACTACGCGGCCGGGCTGGTGACGGCGGTCGTGCTGGCCGTGTTCGCGGCCGTCCTGCCGTGGGCCGCGCTGAAGATGCAGGTGCTGAGCGAACCGGCCAAGCACCCGTTCCCGTGGATCGTCTCCGGGCTCGTGCTGCTCTACGGCGCGGCGGGCGCGGTGCTGTGCGCGGCGCTGCTGGTGTCGCCGAACGAGACCGGGTTCCTCTTCGGACACTCGGTGGTCACCGTGTCGTGGACGATCGCCGCGTTGTTCCTGCTGGTCAGGGGCATCAACAACAAGGCGCTGCGGATCTCCGGCCTGATCCTGGTCGGTGCCGCGGTCGTGAAGCTGGTGCTGTTCGACCTCTCCGCGCTCGACGGCATCGCCCGCGTGCTGGCGTTCCTCGGCGCCGGTCTGGTCCTGCTCACCGCGGGCGCCCGTTACGCCAAACTGGTGACATCCGCGAAGAATCCCGAGTCGTATGAATCCAAACCGGTGGCTCCGCCCTCTTACTGATCGTGCGACCGTCGCCCGCGCCGCCGTCGCGGGCGACGGTCGTACTACATCCAGGCAAAGATTTCCCTCGACCGAGTGACTGAAGTGGATCGAAAGCACCCGGAAGTGTTCCCATCGGGCGTATGGCAAAGCCACGCCTCGTGGCCGCGGTTCTAGCGCTCTCAGCGGCCTTCGCGGCGACGGGTGTTCACCAAGGGCACGAGTACACAACCACTTCTTCCGCATCGGTCGCACCGCTTGCGTACGTGGTGGGAAAGACCGGTCTCGTCCAGGTCGTGGACACCCGCAACGGCGCCGTTCTCACGCAAGCCGACACCGGAGGCCGCGCGACGGGGGTCGCCGTGTCTCCGGACGGGCGGCGCCTCTACGTGATCAACGGGTGGACCGGCGCGATCACCGTGGTCGACCCGGCCACCGGCGAGATCGTCGATCGGCTCTTCACCCAGGTCCAGCTCTCGCACGCGGCGATGCGCCCGGACGGCCAGCGGCTCTACGTCTCGGCCAGCGGCGGCATCGCGGTGGTGAACCCCGAGAACTTCCAGATGGTCGCGGTGATCAAGGCGGGCGGGCAGCCGCAGGGTCTCGCCGTCCACCCGGACAACAAGATCCTCTACGTCGCCAACTCCCAGGACGGCACGGTCGGCCTGGTCGACACGGCGACGGCGTTCCAGACCTCGACGGTGCAGGTCGGCGGGCTGCCGCAGCACCTCGCGATCTCGCCGGACGGCAAGCGCCTCTACGTGAGCAGCATGCGCCTCGGCGAGAAGACGCCCGGCACGCTGTCGGTGATCGACACGACCACGAACAAGGTCGTCGGCACGCTGGACGCGGGCAGGGGAGCGGGCAGCGTCGCCGTCACCCCGGACGGCGCGACGATCTACCTGACGCTGCCGAAGGAACGTTCGGTCGTGGTCGTCGACGCGGCGACCATGACGGTGCGCGAACGCTTGCGCATCGACTCGCCGAGCGTCGCCATCGCGCCGGGTGACACGAGGGTCTTCCTCGCCACCGGCACGACGACGACGGTCCTGGACAGCACGAACGCGGTGCTCACCACGTACCGGATGAAGACGGGCGAACTGCAGGAGGCGAGGCCGCGCCAGTTCGACGCGGCCATGATCGCCTTCCCGCCCGGTCAGCCGACGGCGACCGGCTTGCGGACCTCGTCGTCGAACGGGTCGTCGAGGTCGGCCGGCTCGTCGTGAAGCGCGAGGCGTTCCTGGATCCGCTTGAGCGGACCGGGTGACCACCACGCGGCGTTGCCGAGCAGCTTCATCACGGCGGGCACGAGCAGCATCCGGACGACCGTGGCGTCGAGCGCCAGCGCGAGGATCATGCCGACACCGACGAACCGCATCATCGCGACCTGCGAGAACGCGAACGCGCCGGTCACCACGATCAGCAGCAGCGCGGCCGAGGTGATCACCCGGCCGGTCTTGGCCAGGCCGGTGGTCACCGCTTCCTCCGTGGAAGCGCCCTGACCGCGGGCCTCGACCATCCTGCTGAGCAGGAAGACCTCGTAGTCCGTCGACAGACCGAACACGATGGCCGCCATCAGCACGACGATGCCGGATTCCAGCGGCCCCGGTGTGACGCCGAGCAGGTCGGCGCCGTGGCCCTCCTGGAAGATCCACACGAGCACGCCGAACGTCGCCGAGAGCGACAGCGCGCTCATCAGCACGGCCTTGATCGGCAGCACGACCGAGCCGAACGCCAGGAACATCAGGATCAGCGTCGCGCCGACCAGCAACGTGACCATCAACGGCAGCCCGTCCGCGATGGCGTCGAGCGAGTCGCTGACCGTCGCGGTGTTGCCGCCGACCAGCACCTCGGCTCCAGGCGGGGCAGGCAGTGCGCGGACGTCCTTGAGCGCCTGCTTCGACTCCTCGCTCAGCGCGTCGTTGTCCAGACCGGCGGCCGCGGCCGTGACGCCCTTGTCCGCACCCGTCGGCTGGACCTCGCCGACGCCGGGCACGTCCTTGACCTTGCCCAGGTACTCCTGGACGGCGGCCTGGTCACCACCCTTGATGACGATCTTGAAGCCGGTGTTGGAGAGCGCCGAGAAGTTCTGGTTGATGTTCTCGGTGGCCACGCGCACGGCGTTGCCCTCGGGCAGGACCTTCTCGGTGACCTGGCCGAACTGCACGCCGAGGAACGGCGAGCCGAGCGCGAGCAGCACACCGATGATCGGCACGGCGATCAGCACGGGCCGCTTCATGACCTTGGTGCTGAGCCTGCG
This sequence comes from Lentzea waywayandensis, assembly GCF_900115955.1. Lineage (GTDB taxonomy): Bacteria > Actinomycetota > Actinomycetes > Mycobacteriales > Pseudonocardiaceae > Lentzea > Lentzea waywayandensis. Next base: position 556,325 of record NZ_FOYL01000004.1, on the reverse strand, counting down.
CCACCCGCGTTCGCTCGGTTCCTTCTTGCGCCACGGCATGGCGAGCTTGTCGACCCGGTGGCCGAGCACGCCGAGCAACGCGGGCAGCAGCGTGACCGAGACCAGCGCCGCGATCGCGACCGACGACACACCGCCGTACGCGAGGGACTTCAGGAAGCCGTGCGGGAAGAGCAGCAGGCCGGCCAACGCGATGACCAGCAGCGTCGCGCTGAACACGACAGTGCGGCCGGCGCTTGCGACCGTGCGTCCGACGGCTTGTTCGGTCGTGCGGCCCTGAGCGAGCTCCTCGCGGAACCGGCCGACCATGAACAGGCCGTAGTCGATCGCCATGCCCAGGCCGAGCAGCGACGCGACGTTGACCGCGAACGAGTTGACGTCGGTGAAGAGAGCCACGGCGTGCAGCACGCCGAGCGAGCCCATGATCGCGAGACCGCCGACGACGACCGGCAGCGACGCCGCCACGAGACCACCGAAGATGATCACGAGCAGCAGCAGGACCAGCGGCAGCGAGAACATCTCGGCGCGCGTCAGGTCCTCCTGGGACATGTCGTTGATGGCCTTCTGGGTGGGCACGAGCCCGCCGACCTGCTCGCTGAAGCCGTCGACCTTCAGCTGTGACTGGATGTCCTGGAACTGCTTGATCTGCTCGTTCGAGTCACCGCTGCTGAGCGTGATGGCGACGAGCGCCTGCTGCTTGTCGTCGGACGGCACCGGCCCGACGGCCTTGAGCACGTCGTCCTTCGGGAAGCCGCTGATGTGATCGGCGACCTTCTTGAGCTCGAGCGGGTTCGCGAAGTCGCCGCGATAAATGACGATCACGTCACCGTTCTGCCGCCCGAACGCCTCCTCGGCTACCTTGTCGGCCCGCGCCGCCTCAGAGGAGGGAGCCTCGTAGCCACCCTGGCTGAGCTTGTCGAACACGCCGATGCCCCACACACCGCCGATCACGGCGAGCAGTACGGTCGCGATCAACACCACCCACCGGCGGCGATATGCGATAGATCCCCACTTCGCGAACATCGACGACGGCCTCCTGGGTTACCGTTCTGTTAATCCCGTGAACTCTTGTAAACACCGTTCACTGAAACCGTACGGGTCCATGGACGGGGTCTACAACCCGATGGAGTGACATATGACCGAGGCCACTCGCCGAGAACGGCTTCGCGCCGAAACTGAGCGTGAGATTCGGCAGGCGGCCCGCGCCCTTTTGGTGGAGAGCGGCCGCGATGCGGTTACCCTGCGTGCCATCGCGCGCAAACTGGGGATCACCGCGCCCGCCCTGTACCGCTACTACGACTCGCACGACGCTCTATTGCGGCAGCTCTGCGACGACATCTGCGCGGACATGGCGGCGGCTCTCTACGCGGACCTCGCCGCGGACACGTCAGGCCAGGTGGGATGCCAGGTCAGGGCGGTCTGCCACGCCTTCCGGCGCTGGGCCCTGGCGCACCCGCAGGAGTTCGCGCTGGTCTTCGCCTCGCCCCGAGACCCGCTCGGCGCCGACCAGTTCGGCTCGGTGTTCCTGCAGCTGGCCGGTCGGCTGATTGCGTCCAATCTGGTGGCGAACCACGCGGACGACGACGTGCCCGAGATCCTGCACGAGGACCTGGTGAGGTTCCAACAGGTTCTGATGGACGCGGTGTCGGTGCACGGCGTCGTCGTCGAGGACTCCGTCCTCAACCTGGGCAAGATCTACCACGTCGTCCAGTCGTGGGTCCGGCTGTACGGGCACGTGGCTCTGGAGGTGTTCGGACGGTTCCCGTTCGCGGTGAGCAACCCGGAGCCGATGTTCGACAGCATGCTCGACCAGATGCTGACGGACATCGGGTTCGCCGAAGACGCCTGAGGGGCGCCGCACCTGTCAGGTGCGGCGCCCCTCACGTTCAAGCGGTGACTACAGAACGATGTTCACCAGGCGGCCGGGGACGACGATCACCTTGCGCGGCTCGCCACCGGCGACCAGCTCGGCGATCTTCTCCTCGGACAGCGCCGCGGCCTTGATCTCGTCCTGCGACGCGGACGCCGACACGACGACCCGCGAGCGGACCTTGCCGTTGACCTGGATCGGGTACTCGACGGTGTCCTCGACCAGGTACTGCTCGTCGGCCTTCGGGAACGGGCCGTGCGCCAGCGAGCCGTCGTTGCCCAGCTTCGACCACAGCTCCTCGGCCACGTGCGGGGCCTGCGGAGCCAGCATCAGCACCAGGGCCTCCGCCAGCGCGCGGGGCGTGCCGGACGAGTAGTGCTTGGTGACGTAGTTGTTCAGCTCGATCAGCTTCGCGCCCGCCGTGTTGTAGCGCAGGTTCGCGTAGTCGTCGTGGACGCCGGCGATCGTCTTGTGCAGCAGGCGCAGCGCTTCCACGGACGCCTCTTCGTCCGTGACGCGCAGTGAGCCGTCGGTCTCGTCGACCAGGTTGCGCCACAGACGCTGCATGAACCGCTGCGCGCCAACGACGTCCTTGGTCGCCCACGGACGTGACACGTCCATCGGGCCCATGGACATCTCGTAGAACCGGAAGGTGTCGGCGCCGTACTTCTCGCACATCTCGTCCGGCGTGACGACGTTGTTCAGGCTCTTGCCCATCTTGCCGTACTCGCGGTTGACCTCTTCGCCGTTGTGGAAGAACTTGCCGTTCTCCTCGACGACCTCGGCCGCGGGCACGTAGAAGCCGCGGGCGTCGGTGTACGCGTACGCCTGGATGTAGCCCTGGTTGAACAGGCGGCGGTACGGCTCGTCACCGGTCAGGTGGCCCAGGTCGAACAGGACCTTCTGCCAGAAGCGCGAGTACAGCAGGTGCAGCACCGCGTGCTCGACGCCGCCGATGTACAGGTCGACGCCGCCGGGGTCGGTCGGGCCGTGCTCGGCCGTGCGCGGGCCCAGCCAGTACTTCTCGTTCTCCGGGTTGACGAACCGCTCGGTCTCGACCGGGTCGACGTAGCGCAGCTGGTACCAGCACGAACCCGCCCAGTTCGGCATGGTGTTCGTGTCGCGGCGGTACGTCTTCAGGCCGTCGCCCAGGTCCAGCTCGATGGTCGTCCACTCGGTGGCACGCGACAGCGGCGGCGACGGCTCGGTGTTCGCGTCCTCCGGGTCGAAGGTGCGCGGCGAGTAGTCGTCGACCTCGGGCAGTTCGATCGGCAGCATCGACTCGGGCAGCGCGATGGCGGTGCCGGCCTCGTCGTAGACGACCGGGAACGGCTCGCCCCAGTAGCGCTGGCGGCTGAACAGCCAGTCGCGCAGCTTGAACTGGACGGTGCCGTGGCCGTGGCCGTTCTCCTCCAGCCAGCCGATCATCGTCTTCTTGGCGTCGTCGATCGCCATGCCGTCCAGGCTGAGCCCATTTTCCTGGCGACTGTTGACCGCAGGTCCGTCGCCGGTGAAGGCCTCGCCCTCGAAGCCTTCCGACGGCTGCACCGTGCGGATGATCGGCAGGTCGAACTTCTTCGCGAAGTCCCAGTCACGCTGGTCCTGGCCGGGCACGGCCATGATCGCGCCGGTGCCGTAGCCCATCAGCACGTAGTCGGCGATGTAGACCGGGATCTCCTTGCCGTTCACCGGGTTTGTCGCATATGCCCCGATGAAGACGCCGGTCTTCTCCTTGTTCTCCTGACGGTCCAGTTCGGACTTCAGGGACGCTGCGCGCCGGTACGCGGCGATGTCTGCCACGCGATCGGGCGTCGCAATCTGGTCCACCAGCTGGTGTTCCGGTGCCAGGACCATGTAGGTCGCACCGAACAGCGTGTCCGGACGGGTCGTGAAGACCTCAATGCTCTCGTCTCCCACCGCGAATCGGACTCGGGCGCCATGCGAGCGCCCGATCCAGTTGCGCTGCATGGCCTTGACCTTGTCCGGCCAGTCCAGCCGGTCCAAGTCGTCGATCAGCCGGTCCGAGTACGCGGTGATGCGCATCATCCACTGGCGCAGGCTTTTCCTGAACACGGGGAAGTTGCCACGCTCACTGCGACCGTCCGCGGTGACCTCTTCGTTCGCCAGCACAGTACCCAGTCCGGGACACCAGTTGACGGGCGCCTCCGACATGTAGGCCAGCCGGAATTCGCCCAAGATCCTTTGCTGGTCGGCAAAAGACAGCTCAGACCACTTGCGACCACCCTCGACGTCCCGCTCGCCAGACTCGAACTGCGAGATCAACTCGGCGATCGGACGAGCCTTGCGCGCGTCCACGTCGTACCAGGAGTTGAAGATCTGCAGGAAGATCCACTGGGTCCACTTGTAGTACTCGGGGTCGATCGTCGAGATGCGGCGACGCTCGTCGTGGCCCAGACCCAGCCTGCGGATCTGACGCAGGTACGTGTTGATGTTCTCTTCGGTGGTCTTGCGCGGGTGCTGACCGGTCTTCACCGCGTACTGCTCCGCAGGCAGGCCGAACGCGTCGAAACCCATGGTGTGCAGCACGTTGCGGCCGTTCATGCGGTGGTACCGCGCGAAGACGTCCGTGCCGATGAAGCCCAGCGGGTGGCCGACGTGCAGGCCGGCGCCGCTCGGGTACGGGAACATGTCCTGCACGAACAGCTTGTCCGCGGGCACGTCACCCTTGAGCGCTCCAACGGGGTTGGGCGCGTGGTAGGTGCCGTGGTCCTCCCAGTACCGCTGCCACCGCTCCTCGATCTGGTTCGCCAGTTCGGCGGTGTAGCGGTAGGCGGGAATCTCCGCCGCGTCCGTGCTCATTTCAAGGTCCCTCTCACGTCGTTCCTGCCCCTGACATGACGAAACCCCCCAGCCCAGAAAGGGCATGGAGGGCGGCCGCGCCGACCGTCTTGCGATCAGGTCGTCGCGGCTAGATAAGGAGCAGGCGGGCCGTGCTCATGTCGTCAACGGTATCAGCGGACCGCAAGCGCGATGAACTGGGTGACCTGGGTCGCGCTGAAGTTGTCGTCCGAGACCAGCCACAACGTGCCGTCCGGGCCCCAGGCCATGCCTTCGAGGTTGTCCGGCTTCGTGAAGGTGCCGATGTCGGCGAGCAGGCGCTTCCTGTTCAGCAGCGGGCGGTACTCGAACAGGCGGACCTTGTTGCCGAGCGTCGGGCTGAACGACCGTTCGAGGGTCAGGTAGACGCCGGGGGACTTCTCCAGGATCGCCGTGACGCCGGTGCTCGCGTCCGGCGCGAACAGCGGTTCCTGCTGGTAGCGGTACTGGGCGACCACCTGACCGGTGCGCGTCTGGACGACGACCCTGCTGGTCGCGCCCTTCGTGGTGTCGGCCGGCGGGCCGTCCTGGAGGAGCGGGCCTTCCAGGGCGGTGACGATCAGGGTGTCGTTCAGGGCGAACGTCAGGCCTTCCAGCGCCTGGTTCTGCCGCGGACCGGACTCCGGCTTCATCCTGAGCTCGTCCGGCGTGGGCAGTGCTCGCTTGAAGGAGCCGTCCTTCCTGCTGAACTGCACCGACGGGTCGATGAGCGTGGTCGGCGTGCGGTCGCCCTCCTGGCTCCACAGCAGGTCGCCGGTCCACTTGTCGACGCGAACGTCCTCGGGGTCGACCGTGCCGGGCGCGTACGGACCGTTGGGCCCCACGAGAGAGTGCACGTCCGTGAACTCGACGCCCTTGTGGCTCAGCTTGCCCTCGTAGAACCGCGGCGCGACCCGGTCGTCGCTGATCAGGATCCACTTCTTCGTGCGCCGGTCGTAGTCGAGGCCGGAGATGCCGCCGACGGTCGTACCGCCCACGACCAGGCCTTTCGGCACGACGTGGTGGCCGAGGAACCGAACCTCGGGGGAGTGCGCCAGGGCGGGAGTCGCGAGCACGCCGAGCATCACGGGGACGAGCAGGAGTCGTCTGAACATGGCGCGCAGCACACCTGACCGGGGTGACTCGCAGGTGAACTGAGGATTCGTCTTACCCTCATGGAGTGAACATCGTGCTGTCGGTCGTCCTGGGTGTGCTCGGCGTCGCTCTCGGCGCGGTCGGTCTGCTGGGTCTGCAAGGCAAGCTGCGCCGCAACCGCTTCGTCGGCGTGCGTACGGCCGCCGCCCTGCGGGACGAGGAGACGTTCGCGCTGGCCAACCGGGTAGCGGGCGTGCCGAACGTCGCGGCAGGTGCCGTGGCGATCGTGTCGGGCGCGATGGCGTTCGTCATGGCCGACCTGGCCGTCACCGCTGGGATCATCGGACTGATCGGCGCACTCGCGATCGCCTTCGCCGGCGGGCTCGTCGGTAGCCGCGCGGCCGAGGCACTGCCGGAGCCGGTCAAGCCGAAGGGCTGCGGCGGGTGCGCGTGCGGTGGCGGCGGCTGCTCGCCGCTCGCGGGTCTGTAACCCGACGTTTCACGTGAATCAGGGCGGCCACGCGAAGGTCTGAGCCCCGGTGAGCCGCTCAACCGTCCCAGCACGTTGTTGCTGTGCGAACGGCGTTCAAATGTCGGGCTTACCCGTCCCCAGAACAGGCTGTGGTGCTCAACCGCACGTTCGGGTGCGTGCGTCTGGTGTGGAACAAGACCCTGGGGGAGCGAAACCATCGCTTCCGAACCAAGGGCGCCCGCACGACGTACCGGGAGACCGACACCGACGTCGCCGAGCTGGATCCGACGATGGTCGTGATCTCCCGCGATCCAGATGGACGCTGGTACGTGACCTTCTCCGTGGACACCGAAGCTCCGGTCCCGACCAGGCCAGTCAGCCACTCCATCGGTGTTGACCTCGGCCTGTCGGACTTCCTGGTGACCAGTGACGGCGAGCGGATCGCCAACCCACGACACCTCGCGGGCAAGGCCCGAAACCTCGCCCGCCACCAACGCAGGCTGGCCCGCTGCCGGCGCGGAAGCAGCAACCGCCGGAAAGCGAAAGCCAAGGTCGCGCGTGCCCATCGCAAGGTCCGCAACGCCCGCCAAGACTTCCTGCATCGCACCACCACTCGGCTGGTGCGCCCGGCCGACGTGATCGCGATCGAAGACCTCAACATCCGAGGCATGGTCCGCAACCATCACCTCGCCCGCGCGATCTCCGACGCGGGTTGGGGCGAGTTCCGCCGCCAACTCGAGTACAAGTGCTCCCGCGCGGGACGCTCGCTGGTCGTGATCGACCGCTGGTTCCCGTCCAGCAAGATCTGCTCCACCTGCGGCCACCGGCTCGCTCAACTCTCGCTGTCGGCCCGGCACTGGACGTGTCAGGGCTGCCGCACCCGGCACGACCGGGACCTCAACGCGGCGAAGAACATCCTTGCGGCTGGTCGAGCCGTAGCCCGAGCCGGCTCGGGCAACGCCTGCGGAGCTGATGTCAGACGGCAAGGGCCCACCCTTCCGCGATCAGCGGCGAAACAGGAAACCCGAACTTCGGGGAAAGCCAAGTGAATCAGTTGTCGCGGACGTCCTTCGGATAGGTCGACAGCAGCGCCAGCGGCATGCCCTGGCGGCGCAGCACCCGTCCCCACAGGTCGACGTTCGCGCCGACCAGCACGTCGTCGGCCAGTCCCGTCACGACGATCCAGTCGCCACGGTCGATCTCGCCCTGGAGCTGGCCCTCGCCCCACCCGCTGTAGCCGGCGAACACCCGCAGGCCGCGTACCAGCGGCATCAGGTCGTCCGGTTCGGCGTCGAGGTCGACCAGCGCTACCGGACCCTGCACGCCGACGAGTCCCTCCACGGTGGACGGGTCGGTGCCCAACTTCAACGCTGCCAGGCACAGCGCCGTCTTCTGCTCGACCGGGCCGCCGATGTGGATGCACTGCGGCTTCGTGACGTGGGAGCCCCACGGGGGCAGCACGTCGTAGACCGCCACCTCGGAGGGGCGGTTCAGCACGACGCCGAGGGTCCCCTCTGGACGTTGGTCGATGATGTAGACGACGGTGCGTGTGAAGTTCGGGTCGTTGAGGCTCGGAGCGGCAACCAACAGGGAGCCTGGCTCGACTTCGACTTCGTCATCGGGACGCACGTCACCATGAAATCACCCGTGATCGCCGGAACAACTCAGGCCCGCGTCCCGTTAGACTCAGGTGTCGGATGTCTTTGTGTCCCCCGGGCTCAACAGACAACCGCCTTCGCGGAATACCGTTCGGCTGGAGCCGCGTAGTGCGCCGCGCCGTGAGGCGACCTGGCATCCGATCCAAGAGAGCCGGACCGCGAGGTCCGGCTTTCGTGGTTTTCACCACTACGCGCATAGAGTGCAACGGTGACAACGCTTGCGGTGGAGAAGCACCACTGGGGATCACGCCGGTTCCTCGGCATCCCCGCCTACCGCAGGCTCCTCGCCACACGGCTCGCCTCGCAGTGGGGTGACGGGCTCTTCCAGGCCGGCCTCGCCGGCGCTGTGCTCTTCAACCCCGAACGGCAGGCCGATCCGGCGGCGATCGCGGCCGGGTTCGCGGTGCTGCTGCTGCCGTACTCGCTGATCGGGCCGTTCACGGGCGCGTTGCTCGACCGGTGGGACCGCAAGAAGGTCATCGTCGTCGCCAACGTCGCGCGGGCCACGTTCGTGCTGTTCACGGCCCTGGCGGTCGGTGCTGGGCTCAGTGGGCTGCCCCTCTACGTCTCCGCGCTCGTCGTCATGGGGATCGGCAGATTCGTCGGTTCCGGGCTGTCCGCGTCACTGCCGCACGTCGTCGACGAGGACCACCTGGTCGAGGCGAACGCGCTGACCACGACGGCCGGCGCGGTCATGGCCGTGATCGGCGCGGCCTGCGCGATCGGGTTCCGCACGCTGCTCGGCGCCGGGGACGGCGGTTCGGCGTGGACCACCAGCATCGCGATGGTCGGGTTGCTGCTCAGCGCGTTCATCGCCAGCCGGTTCAAGGCGGGCGTGCTCGGGCCGGACGAGGTCGACGAGCCGCACAACGCGATCACCGCCGTCGCCCGCGGGTTGCTGGACGGCGCGAAGGCCACCTGGCGCACGCCGAGCGTCACGGCCGGGCTGGCCGCGCTGCTGGCGCACCGGGCGGCGTTCGGCATGAGCCTGATGATCACGCTGCTGCTGATGCGCTACAGCCTGGAGGACGTCGGCATCCTCAAGGCGGGCATCGGCGGGCTCGGCGAGGTCGCGGTCGCCGGCGGCGCGGGTGTGCTGCTCGCCGGGATCCTGACCGACCGGATCGTCGACAGGTTCGGCGTCAAGCGCACGATCTGCGGTGCGTTGCTGCTCACGGCCGCGGCGCAGGTCGGGCTCGGGCTGCCGATGACGCTGCCGACCATCCTCATGGCCAGCTTCGTGATCATCTTCGCCGGTCAGATCGTCAAGCTCTGCGTGGACACCGCGGTGCAGCACGACGTCGGCGACGAGGTGCGCGGGCGCGTGTTCGCCCTCTACGACACCCTCTTCAACATCGCGCAGGTCACCGCGGTGACCATCACGGCGACGGTGATCCCCCTGGACGGGCGCTCGCCCGGCCTGATCCTCGTCGCCGCGAGCCTCTACCTGGTCGGCATGGCCGCCTACCTGGTCCTGTCAGCGCGGAAACGGCAGGTGCAACATGCCGGCCTCGTGCGCGAAGACGACAGCCGCCACACGATCGGGTAGTTCCAGGCGCCGCAGGATGTCGGCCACCTCGTCGGCCACCCGCTGCAGCCCGAAGCCGAGCACGCGCGCGATCTCGTGGTCGGCGTGACCGCGCGCGAGACACCTCAGCACGGCCCGTTGGTCGTCGGTCAGCACGTCCAGGTCCCGTACGGCAGGACCTGCGGAAAGTCCCCAAGCGAACATCTGCACCACCCCCATGCGCCCCCTAGCGCACTTCACATGGTGCATCCCCGCGCTGACACTTCGCTAACGCGGGGATTCCATTCGCTCACTATGCGTCACGGAGCGGGCGGGGTGATGCCCTGTTCGCGCGCCCAGTCGAGCAGCGCGGCCTCGGCCTCGTCGCGGTCCAGCGGCCCCCGGTCGAGCCTGAGCTCCTTGAGGAACTTCCACGCGGCACCGACCTCACGGCCCGGCGCCAGGCCGAGCAGCTTCATGATCTCGTTGCCGTCGAGGTCCGGACGCACGCGAGCGAGGTCTTCCTCAGCGGCGATGCGCGCGATGCGTTCCTCGAGAGAGTCGTAGGTCCGCTTCAGCAGGTTCGCCTTGCGCTTGTTCCGGGTCGTGCAGTCGGCACGGACCAGCTTGTGCAGCCGCGTCAGCAGGTCACCGGCGTCCGTCACGTACCGGCGCACGGCCGAGTCGGTCCACTCGCCGTTGCCGTACCCGTGGAAGCGAAGGTGCAGGTAGACGAGCTTCGCGACGTCCTCGGTGATCTCCTTCGAGTACCGCAACGCCCGCAAGCGCTTGCGGACCATCTTCGCGCCCACGACCTCGTGGTGGTGGAACGAGACACCGCCGCCGGCCTCGAACTTCCGGGTCGCCGGCTTGCCGATGTCGTGCAGGAGCGCGGCGATCCTCAGCACCAGATCGGGTGATTGATCAACTTCTTCAAGATCAATTGCCTGCTCCAGCACAACCAGCGAGTGGTCGAAGACGTCCTTGTGTTGATGATGTTCGTCGATCTCCAGCTTCATGGCCGTGAGCTCGGGCAACACGATGTCGGCCAGCCCGGTCTCCACCATGAGCTCGATGCCGCGGCGCGGGTGCGCGCCGCACAGGAGCTTCGAGAGCTCCACCTGCACGCGCTCCGGCGTGATGCGGGCGAGTTCGCCTGCCATCGACCGCATCGCCTCGATCACCCGCGGCGCCGCGGTGAAGCCGAGCTGGGAGACGAACCGGGCGGCGCGCAGCATTCGCAGCGGGTCGTCGCCGAACGACTCCTGCGGGGTCGCCGGCGTGTCCAGCACGCCGTCCCGCGCGGCCTGGAGGCCGCCGGTCGGGTCCACGAACTCACTCGCCGCGATGTCGAACGCCATCGCGTTGACCGTGAAGTCGCGCCGGACCAGGTCACCGTCGATGTTGTCGCCGAAGGTCACCTCGGGATTGCGGGTGACGCCGTCGTAGACGTCCGCGCGGAAGGTCGTGATCTCGATGATCTCGCCCTGCTTCGACGCGCCGACCGTCCCGAAGGCGATTCCGGTGTCCCACTGCGCGTCGGCCCAGCCGCTCAGCAGCTTCTGGATCTCCGCAGGTCGCGCGTCCGTGGTGAAGTCGAAGTCGTTCGTCGGGCGCCCCAGCACGGCGTCGCGCACACTTCCACCCACGAGGTAGAGGCGCTTGCCCTCGGCTGCGAACCGAGCGGCGAGCTCAGCGACGACTGGTGTAATTGCGGGAGCTTCCACCACCGCATTCTGCTGGAGCGATCGAGACACGAGAAACCAGCGTACTCAAGGTTCGTAAGTACGATCGGCCGTATGCCCTCGTCAGCCGCACGTTCCGGGAGCCCCAAGCCGGGGCGCCGGAAGAGGCGCCGGGGCAGGAGGCTCAAGACCGTCGACGAGACGTCGGCGGGTGGCCTGGTGCTCGACGCCGAGCAACGGGCCGCGGTGATCGGCAGACTTGACCGGCGAGGCCGGTTGCTGTGGTCTTTGCCCAAGGGTCACATCGAGGCCGGCGAGACCGCGGAACAGACCGCGGTGCGCGAGGTCGCCGAGGAGACCGGTATTCATAGCAGGGTGCTGCGCCCGTTGGGGTCGATCGACTACTGGTTCGTCGCAGACGACCGCCGGGTGCACAAGACGGTTCACCACTTCCTCCTCGAAGCGACGGGGGGAGAGCTTTCCGACGAAGACGTGGAGGTCACCGAGGTGGCGTGGGTGCCCCTCGGCGAGCTGGACGAGCGACTCGCGTATGCCGATGAGCGCCGTCTGGTCCGCCGAGCCGCCGAACTGCTCGCCGACCGCTGCCGCAACGGGGCGGAGTCGGCGTGAGGCTGAGGAAGCTCGTCTGCACAGCCGCTGTCGCCGCGTTCGTGGTGATCACAGCGCCGCCCGCAGGCGCGCAGCAGTCGCAGCCGGACGAGATCGACGCGTTGCCCTTCATGCCCGCTCCCGCCACCCAGGTGTGGGCGACCAGATCGCTGTCCGCCCAGCCGGGTCAGGCGCAGCCGCAGTTCCTGCGGCTCGACATCGACCAGCTCACCCCCCGGTTCGTCACGAGCGAGTCCCCGGCGACCGTCAAGATCACCGGCAAGATCGTCAACGTCGGCGACCGCAAGGTGTTCGACATCGTGCTGCGCCTGGAGCGCGGTGAGCCGCTGGGCTCCGAGGACGACCTGCGCAAGGCGCTGCGGGAGCCCGCGGCGGCCGAGGCCGTGCAGCCCAAGTTCACCCCTGTCGCCGGCGAGCTCGAACCCGGTCAGCAGAAGGACTTCACGCTGGAGGTGCCGCTGCGCGGTACCGAGCCGACCTCGCTGGAGGTCGACCAGCCGGGCATCTACCCGATCCTCGCGAACATCAACGGCAGGCCCGACTTCGGCGGCCAGGCGCGGCTCGCGGCGCTGTCGACGCTGCTGCCCGTGCTCGGGGTGCCCGGAGGCGAGACCAAGGGCAAGCCAGGTACGCCCGCGAAGCTGACGGTGCTGTGGCCGATCGCGGACCGCCCGCGCCTCGTCAGGCTCGGCGGCGAGGACGACTCCGAGCTGATCGACGACGAGCTCGCGACGTCGCTGTCGGTCAACGGCAGGCTCTACGGCCTGTTGCAGGCCTACGAGCAGGCGATTCCGTCGATGAGCACGGCCATGTGCCTGGCCATCGACCCCGACCTGCTGCGGACCGTGCAGGCCATGAGCAACGGCTACCAGGTGCGTGGCGGCGCGGAGGGCAAGGGCAAGACCGAGGCGAAGCTGTGGCTCGACCGGCTCAAGCTCGCCGTCACCGGCCGTTGCGTCGTCGCGCTGCCGTACGCCGACGCCGACCTCGTGGCGTTGAACAGGGCGAAGCTCGGCACGATGCGCACGCTCGCGGTGACGGACGGCCCCAAGCTCATCCAGGACGTCCTGTCCGTGCAGCCGCTGCCCGACCTGGTGTGGCCAGAGGACGGCGTGCTCGACCAGTCGACGTTCGACGAGCTGGTCACCCCGCAGCCGGACAAGAAGTACCCCGGCGCGAAGTCGCTGCTGCTCGACCCGACCGGACTCGCCGACGCGCCGGGCACCGCGCCCGTCGGTGTCGGCGGCAAGAACCCGGTGACGGCGGTCAAGATCGACTCGATGGTCTCGGACGCGCTGCAGGGCAGTGAGTCCCGGCCCCGCACGCTGTCCGGCGTGACCGCGCCGTTCGAGAGCCAGCCGGTGTCCGTGCAGAACGCGCTGGCGGTGCTGGTGTTCCGCGCCGGCTGGCAGGGCGACGGCCGCAACGTGCTGGTGGCGCCGCCCCGCCGCTGGCACGCGCCACTCTCGGAGATGACCGAGTTCCTCGTCACCTCCCAGAAGCTGCTGAGCGCCGGTTACGCGTCCCAGACCGGGCTCGAGGAGCTCACCAGGGCCACGCCGGCGGTGACGAACGCCAAGATCACCTACCCGCCGGAGGCCGGTGCGCGGGAGATCTCGGAGGTCATCTCCAACTCCGTGACGAGTCAGAGCGTCGAGCTCAACGGCCTGGTCGCGGCCATGCAGCAGGAGGACAGCGAGCACGCCTCGCCCTCCGACCTGGCCGACCCGCTGTGGCTGGGGCTGCTGCGGGCCATGTCCGGCGCGTGGCGGGGCAACGAGCAGGGCGCGAGGTCCGCGGCCGAGGTCAGCCAGGGTGAACTGAACGCGCTGACCGGCATGGTCGGCGTGACGCAGCCGAACAGCCCGATCCTGCTCGGCTCCGGAGACAGCCCGATCCCGGTCACGATCACGAACAAGCTCGACGTCCGCGTGACGGTCCGGATCAACCTCGCCGACACCCCCGGCATCCGCAAGCTCGACCTCGCCGACCAGGTGCTTCCCGCCCGCGGCGAACGAGTCGTGCGAGTGCCGGTCGAGGTGCTGCGGTCCGGCCGGTTCCCGGTCAGCGTGCGCCTGACCACTCCCGAGGGCGTCGCGCTCGGTGACACTGTCAAGCTGGAGGTGTCGTCGTCCGCCTACGGCACCATCACGGTGATCATCACCGTGATCGCGGGCATCGCGCTCGTCCTGCTTTCCGGGCGCCGGATCTACAAGAGGGTCCGCGCTCGCAACGGCGAGAACGGCGACGCACCGTCCATCGAGAACGTCACACCGGAGAAGTCGAGCGCGTGAGCGAGACAGCCACGACCACCCAGCCAGAGCAGCAGAAGCAGGAGCCGTCGGTCGCCAGAGCCAGCGGCTCGATGGCGATCGCGACGATCGTCAGCCGGGTCACCGGCCTGCTGTCGAAGGTGCTGCTGGTCGCGGCACTGGGCATCGGCACCCTCAACGACTCGTACCAGGCGGCGTCGACGCTGCCCACGATGATCAACGAGCTGCTCCTCGGCGGCATCCTGACCAGCGTGGCGATCCCGCTGCTGGTCCGCGCCGAGAAGGAGGACGGCGACGGCGGCGAGTCGTACGCCCAGTGGCTGATCAGCATGGGCACGGCGATCCTCGGGGCCGGCACGGTGATCGCGGTGGCCTGCGCCCCGCTGCTCACCTCGCTGTTCATCGCCGACTCGCCCAACGCGAACCGCGATCTGGTCACGGCGTTCGCCTACCTGGTGCTGCCGGGCATCGTGTTCTACGGCCTGACCGCGCTGATCGGCGCCGTGCTCAACGCCCGGCACGTGTTCGGCCTGCCCACCTGGGCGCCGGTGCTGAACAACCTCGTCGTGATGCTGGTCCTGGGCGTCTACTGGATGCTCCCCGGCGAGATCACGCTCAACCCGGTCTCCATGACCGACACCCACATCCTGGTGCTCGGCCTCGGCACCGCTCTCGGTGTCGCGGTGCAGGCGCTCGTGCTGTTCCCGGCGCTGCGCAGGACCGGTTTCCGGTTCAAGTGGCGGTTCGGCTGGGACGCGCGGCTCGCCGAGTTCGGCAGCCTCGCGTTCTGGGTCCTGCTCTACGTCGGCCTCGGTTTCGCCAGCATGACGGTGCTGACCAAGGTCGCCACGCACGGCGACGGCGCGCTGACGGCGTTCAACTTCCAGTGGCTGATCGCCCAGGTGCCCTACGGCGTGCTCGGCGTCTCGCTGCTGACCGCGCTGATGCCGAAGATGAGCCGGGCGGCCGCGAACAACGACAACGACGCGATCGTGCGCGACCTCGTGTTCGGCAACCGCATGTCGTCGATCCTGCTGATGCCGTTCAGCGTGCTGATGACGGTCTCCGGTGTGGCCATCGGCCTCGCCGCGTTCGGGTTCGGCAAGTCGGGCGTGGAGGGCGGCACGGCGGTCGGCCTGGCGCTCGCGCTGTCGGCGTTCGGCCTGGTGCCCTACGCGGTCACGCTGCTTCAGCTGCGCGTGTTCTACGCGATGAAGGACGCACGCACGCCGACGCTGATCCAGGCGCTGATCGTGGCGGTCCGGATCGGGTTGCTCTACTTCTTCCTCGCGGTGTCCGAGCCCGAGCAGCTCGCGGTCGGCGTGTCGCTCGCCATGTCGCTGAGCTTCGTCTTCGGCGCGATCGTCGGTCAGGTGTGGCTGCGGATCCGCCTCGGGCGACTGCGCACCGGCTTCACGATCTGGACCGTGTGTCTCACCGTGGTGGCGTCCGCGGTGGCCTTCGCGGTGGCCAAGGGAGCGAACTCGCTGGTCCTGGACCTGATCGGCTTCTCCAACCCGGTCATCGCCGCTTGGTTCGAGACCATTCTGGTGACGTTGATCGGTTTGCCGCTCGCGTTCGGCCTTTTGGCCGCGTTCCGGGTACCCGAGATGAAGCCGGCGATCGACAAGATCAACCGTTTGGTGCGGCGAAGGTGACTCCAGTCAGTGAGCGCCGTCCCGTACCCTCGTGTCCGTGAGTAGCGGAGTTCACGCCGCGCTGGTTCCCGGCGGCGTCATCGGCAATGGCCGCTACCGGCTGCTCGCGAAATCCGGCGCCGACGCCAGGTCCAACGCGGAGTTGTGGCGCGCGCGGGACGGTCAGCTGAACCGGGACGTCGCGCTGACGGTGTTGCTGGGCGATCTGGCGGACAACGAGGCAGCGGCCCGTGCCCGCCGAACGGTCGAACGCGCGATGCACGCGGCGTCGTTCACGCATCCCGGTGTTTCGCGGGTGATCGACGTGCTGACGCCCGGCACCGGCATCCGCGGCGACGAAGGGATCCTCGGCATCGTCATCGCCGAGTGGACCCAGGGCACCGACCTGATGGACCTCATCGCGGAGGGCCCGCTGCCGGCGGGCGCCGCGACCCGTCTGCTCGAACCGCTGGGCGCCGCCATCGAGGGCGCGCACCACGCCGGTCTCGTGCTGGGCGCCGACCACCCGCAGCGCATCCGGGTCACCTCGGACGGCCGCCTGCGCCTCGCGTTCCCCGGTCCTCGGCCGGACGCGATCGCGCGCGACGACGTCAAGGGCCTCGGCGCGATCCTGTACCTGCTGCTCACCGGCCGATGGGCGTTGCCGGGCGGCCCTCAGGGCGTGCCGGTCGCACCGACCGGGCCGGACGGGTCCGTGGTCGCACCGAACGCGTTGCACCCGTACCTGCCGCACGACCTGTCGTCCGTCGCGGTGCGGTCGTTGGAAGACACCTCGGTGGGCGGCATCCGCACGTCCGCGGCGATCCTCCAGGTCCTCGACCAGATCGCGGCCGAGGAGGCCCAGACCTCGCTGATCCCGGCCGTGGCGGCGTCCCGCGATGACGACGACCAGGTCGTGTGGACGACCCAGCGGCCGAGGCAGGACAAGCAGCAGAAGAAGAAGCTGTGGATCAGCGTCGGCGTGCTCGCCCTCGCCACGCTGACCGTGATCGTGTGGCTGAGTGTGCAGATCGTCGGGTTCTTCAGCGACGAGCCGTCCAAGGGCGGCGGCCCGACCGTGGTGATCAACCAGCCGGGGTCGAACGGTCAGACCGCGCCTCCGCCCGCGCCGGCCGGACCGGTGCAGCCGGGCCAGATCGGCGTCTACGACGTGACGAACCAGCCCGACAACGCGAACCAGGCGAGCCGGGCGGTCGACAACAACGCGGGCACGTTCTGGCGGACCGACAACTACTTCCAGCCGTTCCCGACCCTGAAGCCCGGCATCGGTCTGATGGCGTCGTTCGCGGAGCCGGTGAAGCTGGCCTCGGTCACGATCACCTCGCCCAGCAAGGGCACGAAGGTCGAGATCCGGGTGGCGTCCGCGCTGGACTCGCCGCTCGAGGAGACCAAGGTCATCGGCGTCGCGGACCTGTCCGACGGGCAGACGCAGATCCAGCTGAACGACCACGAACCGACCGGTCACGTCCTGATCTGGATCACGCAGCTGACGAGCTCCGGCGGCGGCAAGAACCAGTCGGAGATCCGCGAGATCGTCTACACCCGCGCCCAGTGACATTGGCCGCCGGCGCGGCGGCGAGGTCGCCGGGAAGTCGGCCGTCCGCCCGACTCGATCGCACCGAAGTGGGCTCCGCCGATTTCGGCACGATCGGGTGACCGGACGACCGACGCGACCTCGCAATCCCTCCTGGTCCACCGCACGGAACCTGACCGGGTGACCTTTGATCACCCTCGCTATCCTCGGCCCGTGACCGCCGCAGCCAGCTCGGACGCCGATCTCATCTCGGCCCACGCCGCAGGTGACCCGTACGCGTTCTCGGAGCTGGTCAAACGGCACCGCGACCGGATGTGGGCGGTGGCGCTGCGCACGCTGCGTGACCCGGAAGAGGCCGCGGACGCGCTCCAGGAGGCGTTCATCTCGGCCTTCCGGGCGGCGTCGTCGTTCCGCGCCGAGTCACAGGTCACCACCTGGCTTCACCGGATCGTGGTGAACGCGTGCCTCGACCGGATGAGACGGCGACAAACAAGACCGACAGTGCCGTTGCCCGAGGCAGGTCCTGGCGAGCCCGTCGCGCCCCGTGACGCGATGAGCGACCGCGAGACCAGCCTGATGGTGCAGCAGGCGTTGATGGAGCTGCCGGAAGAGCAGCGGGCGCCCATCGTGCTGGTCGACGTCGAGGGGTATTCCGTCGCCGAGACGGCGAAGCTCCTGGGCATCGCGGAGGGCACGGTCAAGAGCCGGTGTGCGCGAGGTCGCGCCAAGCTGGCCAAAGTTCTCGGGCACCTCAGGAACCGAATCGCAGATGCGAACGTCCCAGCTGACGGTGTGAATGTGCAAGAGCAACGTCAGTGGGAGGGCCGATGACCGGCATGGAGCGCGTGCCGATGGGTCCGCCGTGGTCTGTTGACCTCATCGCGGACCTGCACGCGGGCGTGCTGCCCCCTGAGGTCGCCGCACAGCTGCGTCCGAGGGTCGAGGCGGACGCGGAGGCCAGGGAGATCCTGCAGGCGCTGGACGCGACGCTGATGGACCTCCAGTCGTTGCCGCCCGTCCCGATGCCCGACCACGTGGCCGCGCGGATCGACGCCGCGCTGGCCGCCGAGGCCCGTCCCGGCATCGCGCCGGTCGTGTCGCTGAACGACGCTCGCAAGCGCCGCAACCGAAGGCTAGGCCTCGGCGGTGGCGTGCTGGTGGCCGCTGCCGCCGCGTTCGGCATCGTGCTGGCCGTGTCGCCGGGCTCGCAGACGCCGTCGAACGACAACGCGCAGCCTCCGCAGGCGACGTCCAAGCCGAGCGCGGCACCGCCGCTGGCGCTCAAGCGCGACGCGCTGGGCTCCGCGGTCGGCGAAGTGCTCAAGGCGCAGAACTACGGACCGCTGGAGACCCCCGACCGGTTGGCCGGCTGCCTGCAGGGCGGCGGCATCACCAGCTCGGGCAACCCCCTCGGCATCAGCCCGGTCAACCTGGAGGGCAAGGACGCCGTGATGGCGATCCTGCCTGCGGGTATCGGCAAGTACCGGCTGGTCGTGCTGGACCCGGCGACCTGTGGGCCGGACAAGCCCGAGGGCGTTCTCGCGGACACGACCGTGGGCCAGAGGTAGTCGCTCAAGTCACGGAATTAGCTGCACCTACGATCCGTTGAGCCAGTCAGACGACGAGATCGAGGAGTTGCAGAGCCGTGAGCGTGCGCAACGTGATCATCATTGGATCGGGACCGGCGGGCTACACCGCGGCGGTCTACGCGGCACGCGCGCAGCTGGAGCCCCTGGTCTTCGAGGGTTCGCAGTACGGCGGCGCCCTGATGACGACCACCGAGGTCGAGAACTACCCCGGCTTCCGCGACGGCATCATGGGTCCCGAGCTCATGGAGCAGATGCGCGAGCAGGCCATCCGCTTCGGTGCCGAACTGCGTGCCGAGGACGTCGAGTCGGTCGAGCTGACCGGTGAGATCAAGAAGGTCGTCGCGAACGGCGTCGAGTACGAGGCCAAGGCCGTCATCCTCGCGATGGGTGCCGCGGCCCGTTACCTGAACATCCCCGGCGAGCAGGAACTGCTCGGCCGCGGTGTGTCGGCGTGTGCGACGTGCGACGGCTTCTTCTTCCGCGACCACGACATCGCGGTGGTCGGCGGCGGCGACACGGCCATGGAGGAGGCGACGTTCCTCACGCGCTTCGCCAAGTCCGTGACGGTCATCCACCGCCGCGAGGAGTTCCGCGCCTCGAAGGTCATGCTGGAGCGCGCCCGCGCCAACGAGAAGATCAAGTGGCAGCTGAACACGCAGGTCACCGATGTTCTCGGTGACGGCACCGTGTCCGCGATCAAGATCAAGGACACCCAGACCGGCGCCGAGTCCGAGATGCCCGTCACCGGCTTCTTCCTCGCGATCGGCCACGACCCGCGCTCGGCGCTGGTCAAGGGCCAGGTCGACCTCGACGCGGACGGTTACGTCCTGACCAAGGACAAGTCCTCCTACACGAACCTGGACGGCGTGTTCGCCGCCGGCGACCTCGTCGACCACGAATACCGCCAGGCGATCACCGCCGCCGGCTCCGGTTGCAGCGCTGCGATCGACGCGGAACGGTGGCTCGCCGAGCACGGCACCGAGCACGCCGAGATCGCCGCCGAGGCCGTCGGTGGCGGCTACGGCAAGAGCAACTGAAGTTCCTTCTGCGAGATCTTTTAGGGAGAGCAACATGGCAGGCGCCACCGTCACGGTGACCGACAAGTCGTTCGCGGACGACGTTCTGACCAGTGAGAAGCCCGTGCTGGTCGACTTCTGGGCGACCTGGTGCGGCCCGTGCAAGATGGTTGCGCCGGTGCTGGAGGAGATCGCGGCCGAGCACGGCGAGAAGATCACCGTCGCCAAGGTCGACATCGACGCCAACCCGTCGATCGCCCGTGACTACCAGATCATGTCCGTCCCGACGCTGATCCTGTTCCAGGGCGGCCGTCCGGTGAAGCAGATCGTCGGCGCGAAGCCCAAGGCCGCGCTGCTCAAGGACCTTCAGGACGTCCTGGCCTGAGCCAGAAAGTTGCATGGAACCGAGAAGTTCTTTGCAACGCGCAACGTGACCCGCCCGTCTATCGATAAGACGAGCGGGTCACGTTGGTTTTTGGTGCCGGGACGGTGATCTCGGTACGACTGTGAGTAGCCCTGCATCGATCACTTAGCGCAGCAGGGCACAATGAGGACTTCCCAACTGACGCGCCGACCAGGTTCGGCGCCCTAGTCGAGCGAGGGTGCATGCAGCTGCTCCGCCGCGGGGACGTCGGAAGTGATGTTGCCGAGATCCGGTCGACCCTGACCAGGCTCGGACTGCTTCCGCCGGCCGACCCACAGGCGCCGCCGGTGTTCGACCAGCAGGTCGAGCACGCCGTGCGCGCGTTCCAGCAGCAGCGGGGGCTGATCATCGATGGCATTGTCGGCCCGGCGACCTATCGCTCGCTGCGTGACGCGACGTTCCGGTTGGGGGACCGGCCGCTCGCGTTCCTGATGTCGCAGCCGACGACCGGTGACGACGTGCTGGCACTGCAGGAACGCATGCTGGAGCTCGGTTACGACGCCGGTCGCGCCAACGGCGTGTTCGGCCAGCAGACCGAGCAGGCGTTGAAGAACTTCCAGCGCGACTACGGACTGATCGTCGACGGCATGTGCGGTCCCGACACCGTGCGCGCGTTGCGTCAGCTCCAGCCGAAGGTCCGCGGTGGCCGTCCGCAGCTGCTGCGTGAGCAGGAAAAGCTCCGCGGTGCCGGTTCGCGCCTGTCCGGCAAGCGCATCGTCATCGACCCCGGCCACGGCGGCCAGGACCGCGGCGTGGTCGTCGACGGCCTGTCCGAGGCCGAGCTGATGCTGGACCTGGCCCGCCGTCTCGAAGGCAAGATGGCCGCCACCGGCATGGAGGCGCTGCTCACGCGCGGTCCGGACAACTGCCCGGACGAGGCGGAGCGCGCCAGGTTCGCGAACGAGGCAGGCGCCGACCTGATCCTGTCGCTGCACAGCGACGGCAACTCGTCGCCGAACGCGCAGGGTGTGTCGACCTTCCACTACGGCACGGGCAACGGCGCGTCGTCCACGGTCGGTGAGGCGCTCGCGGGGTTCATCCAGCGCGAGGTCACCGCCCGCACGTCGATGTCGAACTGCGGTTCGCACCCGAAGACGTGGGACCTGCTGCGGCTCACCCGCTGCACGGCCGTCCGCGTCGAGGTGGGCTACCTGACGAACACCGAGGACCGCGCCCGGCTGGCGACGCCTGGTTTCCGCGACATCGTGGCCGAGGGCATCCTCGTGGCCGTGAAGCGTCTCTACCTGCTCGGCAAGGACGACCAGCCGACGGGCACGTTCACGTTCAACGACCTGCTGCGCTACGAGATGGCCAAGGGCTGATTCTCCGGCTCTGCCGCTGACTGACGAAAAAGGCCCCCTCGCTGCCGGCGAGGGGGCCTTTTCGCTGTCTCAGACCGGGCGGAAGCTCGGTTCCGCGGTGGAGACGGTGACGCTGTTGAGAAGTCGTTCGAGAGCTGCCTCGACGTCTTCCTTCCACGTGATGGCGCTGCGCAGTTCCAGGCGCAACCGCGGCCAGCGCGGGTGCGGGCGCACGGTCTTGAAACCGACGCTCGTGAGGAACTCCGCGGGCGTGACGCAACTCGACTCTTCGTCGTCCGGGCGCATGTCGCCGAACGCCTCGATGGCCTTCACGCCACGACGGGTCAGGTCCTTCGCCACGGCCTGCACGAGCACGCGCGCGAGTCCTCCCCCTCGGAACTCCGGGAGAACGTCCAGCGACGTCATGAGGACCGCGTCCGGGCTCACCGGAGAGGTGGGGAAGGCGGCGCTGCGCGGAACGGCGGCCGGTGGTGCGTAGAAGACCGAACCAGCGGGGATGCCGTCGCAGTAGATCATGCGACCGCACGAACCCCACTCGAGCAGGACGCTGGAGACCCAGGCTTCCTTCTCGAACTCGGTGTCGCCGTATTCCTCAGCCTGTTCTCGCAGGTGAGGGGCCAGTTCCCAGAAAACGCACGTCCTGCTGTGCTTGGAGAGATGCTCCAGGTTGTCCAGCGTGACGCCCACGACGCGACGGGACACCCCAACCTCCACCCGTTAACACACACAGTGAACCCATACGAGGGTAGGCGAATGTGACGGAACCCGGAAGGCGCGTGCCCTGAACGGGACGACGGTTACACTCGCTCGGGACATTTCCTATACAGGAGTCCCACATGACTGTGCCCGGACAGCCCGCGAAGCAGGGCCCCAGAAGCCTTGACCCCCACCTCCGCCGCTACGCAGCGCGCACGGCAGGGATGACGGCATCGGAGATCCGGGCACTCTTCGCAGTGGCATCCCGACCGGAGGTCGTATCGCTGGCCGGCGGCATGCCGCACCTGGCCGCACTGCCTCTGGAGTCGCTGTCCGCGGAGATCGGTCAGCTCGTGGCCACCGACGGTCTGGTGGCGCTGCAGTACGGCTCGGCGCACGGTGTTCCGTTGCTGCGCGAGCAGATCTGCGACGTCATGGCGCTGGAAGGCATCAACGGCCACCCGGACGACGTGGTGGTGACCGTCGGCTCGCAGATGGGCCTCGACATGGTCACCCGGATCTTCTGCGACCCCGGTGACGTGGTCATCGCGGAGGGCCCCTCCTACGTGGGTGCTCTCGGCTCGTTCACGGCGTACCAGGCTCAGGTCGTGCACGTCGCGATGGACGCTGACGGGCTGGTGCCGTCGTTGCTGCGCGAGGCCCTGGAGGCTTGCAAGCGCGCCGGGCAGCGGGTCAAGTTCCTCTACACGATCCCGAACTTCCACAACCCGGCCGGCGTGACGCTGGCGGTGTCGCGGCGGGCCGAGATCCTGGAGATCTGCCGGACCTACGGCGTGCTGGTCGTGGAGGACAACCCGTACGGACTGCTCGGGTTCGACGGCCAGACGTACCCGGCGCTGCGGTCGATGGACCCGGACAACGTCGTGTACCTCGGGTCGTTCTCGAAGACGTTCGCGGCCGGCCTGCGGGTCGGCTGGGTGCTGGCGCCGCACGCGGTGCGCGAGAAGCTGGTGCTGGCCGCCGAGTCGGCCACGCTGTGCCCGCCGACCCTGAACCAGATGATCGTGTCCCGGTACCTGTCGACGCAGGACTGGAAGGGTCAGATCAAGACGTACCGAGAGGCGTACCGGGAACGCCGGGACGCGGCGATCTCGGCTCTCGAGCAGCACATGCCGCAAGGTTCCACGTGGAACATTCCGGATGGCGGCTTCTACGTCTGGGTGACGGTGCCGGAGGGCATCGACACGAAGGCGATGCTGCCCCGCGCCGTGACGGCCCGTGTGGCCTACGCGTCCGGTACCGGCTTCTACGCGGACGGCTTCGGCTCCCGGCAGCTGCGGATCTCGTACTGCTACCCGACGCCGGAGCGCATCCGTGAGGGCGTCCGCCGCCTGGCGAACGTCATCGAGGACGAGATGCAGCTGGCCGCGACCTTCGGGGCGACGCCGGGCCGTCAGCTGTCCGGCCCGCAGACCCCCTCGCCTGACACCGCCTGATCTTTCTTTGGAGTTGTGCTGTGGCTGACCGAATGGTCGCTGTGCTGTCCGGTGGGCTCTCCCACGAACGCGAGGTCTCGATCCGCTCCGGCCGCCGCCTGTCGGCTGCGCTGCGGTCGGTGGGCGTGACGGTGGAGGAGTGGGACGCCGACGCGTCTCTGCTGACACGTCTTCGGGACCACCGCCCGGACGCCGTCGTCGTCGCCCTGCACGGGGGTGAGGGCGAGAACGGTTCGGTGCAGGCAATCCTCGAGATGTTCGGTGTCCCGTACGTGGGCACCGACTCGCGGGCGTGCCGGAGGGCGTGGGACAAGCCGACCGCGAAGGCCGAGCTCGCCCGCGCCGGCCTGACGACGCCGGAGTGGATCGTGCTGCCGCACGCGACGTTCCGGGAACTGGGTGCCAAGCCGGTGCTCGACGCGATGGTCTCGACGCTGGGACTGCCGTTGATGCTGAAGCCGGACCAGGGCGGGTCGGCGCTGGGCGCTCAGGTCGTCCGGGACGCCGCCGAACTGCCGCCGGCGATGGTCGGGTGCCTGGCGTACGGCGACACCGTTCTGGCCGAGCAGTTCATCTCCGGCGTGGAGGTGGCGGTCGCGGTGGTCGACGGTCCGGACGGGCCGTACGCGCTGCCGGCCGTCGAGATCGTTCCGGAGACCGGGGTCTACGACTACACCGCCCGGTACACCGCGGGGCTGACGGACTTCCACGCGCCAGCTCGGTTGGACGCGGCTGCCGCGAAGTCGGTCGGGGAGCTCGCGGTCGCGGCGCACCGGCTGCTCGGGCTGCGGGACGTGTCGCGGACCGACGCCATCGTGGCCGAGGACGGGACCGTCTACTTCCTCGAAGTGAACGTGTCGCCGGGGCTGACCGAGACGTCGCTCCTGCCGATGGCGGTCGAGGCGGCGGGGCAGTCGTTGGGTGAGATCTACGCCGGGTTGATCGAGCGCGCTGTCGCTCGCTGAGTGGCCCGAAAGTCCGCGCGGACTGATCGACAAATAGGTGACGCCCCGTATCCGATTGGATGCGGGGCGTCATCGTCACCGTGACATAAGGCCCGTGGGTGATCCTATGGGCCTACTCCGATGTCCGAATTGTCGTTTCTGGGCTCATCATGCCGATGATCCTTTGAAGATCATCAACTGACCCGAATTCGACCACGATCCGGCCTTTTCGCTGCCCGAGTTCGACCTTCACGCGGGTGTCGAAGTTGTCCGAGAGGCGCTCGGCGAGCTCCTGGAGACCGGGCGCGTGCAGCTGCTTGCGAGGAGCCTGCTTCGGCTTCGCCGGCTTCTCGTTCTTGGCGATCGTGACCGCTTCTTCGGTCGCGCGGACCGACATGCCCTCGGCGATGATCCGTGCCGCGAGGTCCTCCTGCGCTCCCGCGTCGTCCAGACCGAGAAGTGCCCGTGCGTGCCCGGCGCTCAGCACGCCCGCCGCGACCCGTCGCTGGACGGCGAGGGGGAGCTTCAGCAGCCGGATGGTGTTCGTGACGACGGGACGGCTGCGGCCGATGCGGTCGGCGAGTTCCTCGTGCGTCACGCCGAACTCCTCCAGCAGCTGCTGGTAGGCCGACGCTTCTTCGAGCGGGTTGAGCTGGACGCGGTGGATGTTCTCCAGCAGCGCGTCGCGCAGCATGACGTCGTCGGCGGTCTGCCGCACGATGGCCGGGATCGTCTTGAGCCCGGCCTGCTGCGTGGCCCGCCACCGGCGCTCGCCCATGACGAGCTCGAAGGTGTCCGCGGTGAGCTCGCGGACCACGATCGGCTGCATGAGCCCGAACTCCTTGATGGAGAACGAGAGCTCGTCGATCGCATCCTGGTCGAACACCTGGCGCGGCTGCTTGGCGTTCGTCCGGATCGCGGTGACCGCGATCTCGCGGTACACCGCCCCCGCCACTTCACCGATCGGCTGCTGGGCCTTGGCCCCGTTACCGGCCACGGCGGGCCGGATGGTGCTGGGTGCACCGGCAGGCGGACCCTGCGGGATGAGTGCGGCCAGGCCGCGCCCGAGTCCGCCCTTGCGCTGCTCCGTCATGCGCCCTCCTTCTTGGCCCCGCGGATCGCGATCTCCTTGGCGGCGTCGAGGTAGCTCATCGAACCGCGCGAGCCCGGGTCGTACGTCAACACCGTCTGCCCGAATCCTGGTGCCTCGGAGACCTTCACGCTGCGCGGAATCACGGTCTTGAGGGCGACGTCGCCGAAGTGGCCACGCACCTCACTGGTCACCTGGTCCGCGAGCTTCGTGCGGCCGTCGTACATCGTGAGGAGGATCGTGGAGATCGACAGGTCGGGGTTGAGGTGCTGCTGCACGAGCTCGATGTTGCGCAGCAGCTGGCTCAGCCCCTCCAGCGCGTAGTACTCGCACTGGATCGGGATGAGGACTTCCTGGGCCGCGACCATCGCGTTGACGGTCAGCAGGCCGAGGCTCGGCGGGCAGTCGATGAAGACGTAGTCGGGCTGCAACGCGTCGAGTGCCTCGGGGGAGAGCGCCTCCTTGAGCCGCGACTCGCGGGCCACCATCGAGACGAGCTCGATCTCGGCGCCGGCGAGGTCGATCGTCGCGGGCACGCAGAAGAGGTTCGGCGACGTCGGGCTGACCTGAGCCGCCTCGGCGATGGAGATCTCGCCGATCAACACCTCGTAGACGGACGGCGTGCCGCTGCGGTGCTCGACCGAGAGCGCCGTGCTGGCGTTGCCCTGCGGGTCGAGGTCGATCACGAGCGTCTTGAGCCCGTGAATGGCGAGAGCCGCGGCGAGGTTCACCGTGCTCGTCGTCTTGCCGACGCCACCCTTCTGGTTGGCGACGGTCATCACCCGGCGATGGGTCGGGCGGGGGAGCAGGGACTCGTCGGGGTGCAGCACGCTTGCCGCACGAGCCGCCTCTTCTGCAATCGGGGTCCACACCACGGCGCTGTCATCTCCGTTGTTGGTCGGCTTGGCTTTGGGTTTGGAGGGCTTCGTTTCACGTGGAACATCGGCGGCCTGGAACTCCGGATACACGCTCACCGATCCCTCCGCGTCTGGCGCTCCACGATGAGCACCGTCGTAGGCACCTCAAGTACGTCCGCTCCCACGACGACGACCTTGGCGTTGGCGCCCCCAGCTTTGAGCACCGCCGCGCCGTCGCGTTCCAACTCCTCCTGCGCACGCTCGCCCTTGAGCGCGACCATCCGTCCGCCGCCCCTGAGGAGCGGGAGGCACCACTTCGTCAGCTTCTCCAGCGGAGCCACCGCCCTCGCGGTGGCGGCATCGCAGTTCAACAACTGCTTGCGAATCGGTCCTTCCTCCGCACGCCCGCGGAGGACCGTCACGTTGTCGAGCTGGAGCCGTTCCTTCACTTCCTCCAGCCACGCGATGCGGCGAGCCATCGGCTCAAGAAGCGTGATCCTCAGGTCGGGCCGCGCAATGGCGAGCGGCACCCCCGGCAGCCCGGCGCCTGAGCCCACGTCGACGACACGTTCGTTGGGTTCGAACAGCTCCTCGATCACTGCCGAGTTGAGCACGTGCCGATCCCAAATCTTCTCGACTTCACGAGGACCGATAAGTCCGCGCTCCACGCCGTGCTCCTCCAGGAGCCTGACGAACTCGGCGGCACGCTCAACGTGCTCACCGAAGACGAGCTTCGCGTTGTCGGGCAACTCCCCGGCCATGTTCTCCGTCCGTGAGCGTTTCACGTGAAACCACGCGGCGGCGACGTTCCGGCGGCCGGTGGAAAAGCTGGCGAATGCCAGGGCACCATCATGACGGATCGACCGTGCGCTCTGCCAAATCCTGAGCGCCGTTTCACGTGAAACTTGGGGGAAAGTTGCGTCCGATGCTCTACACCGTCGCTCGGCCGGGTCCCGGCGCCGTTTCCACGATGGGTCACCCGGCCGGCGGCGTTTATTTGGAGGGCAAGATTCGCGAGCTGCGTCGGCTTGGGGTGGACGTGCTCGTGTCCGCCCAGACCGACTCCGAGCGGGCCGAGTGCGATCTGGTGGACGAGGAGCGGGTGGTGGTGGCCGCCGGGCTGCGGTACGTGTGCTTCCCGATCGAGGACCGCTCGGTGCCGGACGTGGCGTCGGCTGGCGCTGTTGTCCGGCCGCTGCACTCGCTGTATTTGAGTGGGGCGCATGTGGTGTTCCACTGCTGGGCCGGGATCGGGCGGTCGTCGTTGTTGGCTGGGTTGTTGCTGGGGATGGATGGGGTGGAGCCTGAGTCGGCGTGGAGGCTGATCGCCGAGGCTCGGGGGTTTCCGGTGCCGGACACGGCGGCGCAGCGGGAGTGGCTGGGTGCTTGGTGGGCGGCTCGGGAGTAGTCGGGGTTTCACGTGGAACAGTCGGCTTGGCTCGGGGGCGGTTGGCGTGCGTGCGGGTCGGCGTGCGTGCGGGTCGGTCGGCGTGCGTGCGGGTCGGTCGGCTTGCGTGCGGGTCGGTCGGCTTGCGTGCGGGTCGGTCGGCTTGCGTGCGGGTCGGCTTGCGTTGGCTTGTCACGTTCCAGCGGAGCGGTCACCTGCCGGGCGGACAGTCACCTTGCGAGGGTGGCCGGGCAGGCAGTACCGAGCCGGTGCCGGTCATCGCCGCTTCGCGTCGATAGCGATTGGGGCTTGACCTTGAGCCTCTGGCGGGATGCTGGACGGCCGGAAAAGGCCGGGCTGAAAAGCGCCCGGCCGTGCCCATGAGGGGAGCATCCCGCCCACTCAAGGTAAAGCCCCAATCGCCGGGGTGGTTGCGTCATCACCGCTTGACCGGCAGGCCTTGGTTCACACGGCTCGGCTTCGCCATTGCGGTTGCCGGCAGGGTGGCTTGGCTTCGCCGTTGCCCGTCGAGTGTGGAGGGACGGCTCGGCTTCGCCGTTGCGGTTGGCGGTAGGGGAGGCTCGGCTTCGCCGTTGCCCTGACCGCGCGGGGGAGCGGGACTCATCCTTGGCGTCATCGCGTCGTGTCGACATGTCGCCAACGGATGCCGCGCGCCATCACTGCGCTTCGATGTCAGCGGGTTCTCGAGCCGTTCCTGTGGTGGCCGCTGCCCGTCCTGCCCGAGGCGAGCTCTTCGCCTGCGGCGCTCCGTCCGTGCTCGTCTCGCCTGGGACAGCAAACGGCCCCTGGTTCCGGCGGGAACCAGGGGCCGTGAGTGAAAGCGAAGCCGTCAGGGCTTGGGGAAGATGATGACCCGCCGCTGCGGCTCCTCACCCTCGCTCTCGCTGTGCACGCCCGCGACCGAGGCAACGGCGTCGTGGACGACCTTGCGCTCGAACGGGGTCATCGGGTGCAGGCGGGCGCGCTCACCTGAGGCGGCCACCTTCTCCGCGGTGGTGCGGCCCATCTCGGCCAGTTCGGCACGGCGGCCTGCTCGCCACTGGGCGATGTCGAGCATCAGGCGGGAGCGGACTCCCGTTTCCTGCTGCACGGCGAGGCGGGTGAGTTCCTGGAGCGACTCGAGGACGTTGCCTCGGGGGCCCACCAGCTTGGCGAGGTCTTCGCCTCCGTCGATGCTGACGATGGCCCGGCCGCTCTCCACGTCCAGGTCGATGTCACCGTCGTAGTCGAGCAGGTCGAGCAGGCGCTCGAGGTAGTCACCTGCGATGTCGCCTTCCTGGACGAGCAGGTCTTCGGTCTTGCTCTGCGACTGCGGCTCGGCCGCAACCTCGGACTCGGCCGAGGCGTCAGACGACGCCTCCACGTCGTCGGTCGCCTGCAAGGTCTCCGACACGATGTCTCCTCTCCGGGGCAACGCCCGAAATCAGCGGCGCTTCTTGCTGCCCGGCTTCTTGCTGGTGGATCGGCCTGGGGTCAGGCCGGGGATCTCGGTGTTGGAGTTGCCGTTGGTGGCCTCCGGCGAAGGCGACGCGGCCTTGGATGCGCCGCTCGGGCCCGCGGTCGGCATGCGCTTGGCGCCGTTGGCCGGCTTGGCTCCCGGTGCGGGCTTCTTCGGGTTCACCGGCTTCGCGCCCGGCTTCGGGGCGAGGGCCTGGCGGGTCTCGACGACCGTCGCCTTCTTCTCCTCTTCCTCGGAGTCGATGCGCTTGTACACGAAGTGCTGCTGGCCGAGGGTCCACGCGTTGTTGGACAGCCAGTACAGCAGGATCGCGACCGGGAAGAAGAAGCCGCCGGCGAGGACGCCCAGGGGGAAGATCCAGAGCGTCAGCTTGTTCATGATGGCGGTCTGCGGGTTGTCCAGTGCGGACTGGTTCTGGCGCGCGACCGAGTGGCGGGCCGTGAAGTGGGTCGCGATGGACGCCACGATCATCAGCGGCACCGACAGCAGGATGACGTTCAGGCGCTCCGTGCCGTACTGGGCCAGCTGGTCGCTGGGCATCGTGATGAACGTCGAGAGGTTCGTGCCGAAGAGCTTGGCGTTGACGAACGAGTCGACGCCCTGCTTGTCGAAGAAGTAGACCTCGCCCCAGCCGGGCTTGAACGAACGCAGCACGTGGAACAGACCGATGAACACCGGGATCTGCACCAGCATCGGCAGGCAACCACCGAGCGGGTTGACGCCGTGCTCGGACTGGAGCTTCTGCATCTCCTGCGCCTGGCGCTGGCGGTCGTTCGGGAACTTCTTCTTGATCTTCTGCATCTCCGGCGCGAACTCCTGCATCTTTCGCATGGAGCGCACCTGGCCGACGAACGGCTTGAAGAGGATGGCGCGGAGGGTGAAGACCAGGAAGATGACGGCCAGGGCCCAGGCGAAGCCGCTCGACTCACCGAAGACTTTGCCGAACACCCAGTGCCAACACCACAAGATGAAGGACACCGGGTAGTAGATGAAGTTGAGCACGGAGCTACTCCTCGGTGGATACGTCGGGGACCTGCCGCCTCGGCGGAACGGGGTCCAGGCCTCCAGGGTGCCAGGGTCCGCAGCGCAGCAACCGGCGGATGGTCAGCCAGGTTCCTCGCAGCGCACCGTGGACGGTCAACGCCTCCACCGCGTACGCGCTGCAACTCGGGTAGAAGCGACAGGTCGGCGGCAGCAGCGGTGAGATGAACCGCCGGTAGAAGTGCACCGGCAGCAGCGCGACCTTCGCGGGCAACGTGGTCATCGCAGCACCTTGCGCAGGGCGGAAGTGAAGTCAGCGGCGAGCTCCGAGCTCGACGCTTCGGCTGCTGGAGCCAACGCGCGCACCACGACGAGAGTTCCCGGCGGCAGTTCATCCAGTGCCGGGCGCACGACGTGACGCAGACGTCGATAGACACGGTGGCGGACCACCGAGTTGCCAACTGCCTTGCTCACGACGAAGCCCACCTTGGACGAATCCAAGGTGGGCACGTCGGGCTTCAAGACGTGGACGACCAACCGGGGCCGTCCGGCGCGGCGGCCTCGGCGGACCACCAGGCCGAAGTCCTGGCTGCGGGTGAGCCGGGCGGCCGGTGGGAGCACGACGACGCTGCGCTTACCAGCCGCGGTCAGGCGGACAGAGTGGCACGGCCCTTGCTACGGCGCGCGGCCAGAATGGCGCGGCCGGCGCGGGTCCGCATGCGCAGCCGGAAGCCGTGCGTCTTCGCGCGGCGGCGGTTGTTGGGCTGGAAGGTGCGCTTACCCTTGCTCACGGTCGGTCTCCCGGTGCTTCACTGCTGACAAAGCCTGTGTGGTTGTCCCCGACAACAGTGGACGTAGGCGCGCGAAAGGCGCCCGTCGCAAGCGGGAGACTCGTACGAGGGTACGCATGCCCGGGTGCGGCAACCAAATCGGGGTGGCCGAGGCCACGTCTTGTGAGGCGTGCCGGGCCTTGTTACCGTTCGTCCTTCGCGCGTGCCGGGGTTGGCGTGGGAGCCGCCACCAGACCGGCATCACAACGCACCTTTTAGTGCACAGTTGTGGATAACTCTGTGGATACCTCTATCCTCCGTGTCCACATGTGGAGTCTTGGGCTCCGGTGGAGGGGAGGGGAGCGCGGAGTGTCGAACCAGCAGGTCGATCTTGGTCTCGTATGGGCCGAGGTGGTGCAGGAACTGGCGACGAGCCACCTGTCCCCTCAGCAGCGCGCGTGGATGAGGGTCACCCGTCCGATCGGTTTGCTGGATGGAACGGCACTGCTCGCGGCCCCCAGCGACTTCGCGAAAGAGGCGATCGAACGCGCACTGCGCGACCCGATCACCGCGGCGCTCTCCCGCAGGCTGGGCCGCACGGTCTCGCTCGCGGTGAAGGTCGACTCGCCGGAACCGGTCAATCCCGTGAGCCCGCCGACCACGCCGATCCCGGTCCAGGCGATGCAGCAGGTGGCGCCGATGCCGGGGATCCCTGGCATTCCGAACAGCGACACGCCCGGCCTCGCGGACGAGGCGACCACCGCCGACGGTGCCGAAGAAGAGGTCGACGAGGCCGGCGACGCGCTCGCCGCCGTCACCGAGATCTGGCCCACCTTCAACACCGCCAGCGCGGCGGGCGGCGCGACGCCGAACGGGAACCTCCCGTACACCCGGCCCGCGAACCCGTCGCCGTCGCAGACGCGGCTGAACGAGAAGTACAACTTCGACACGTTCGTCATCGGCGCCTCGAACCGGTTCGCGCACGCCGCGGCCGTCGCGGTGGCCGAGGCTCCGGCCCGTGCGTACAACCCGCTCTTCATCTGGGGCGAGAGCGGCCTCGGCAAGACGCACCTGCTGCACGCCGTCGGGCACTACGCCCAGCGCCTGTTCCCCGGCATGCGCGTGCGGTACGTGTCGACCGAGGAGTTCACCAACGACTTCATCAACTCGCTGCGTGACGACCGCAAGGTCGCCTTCCAGCGCCGCTACCGGGACATCGACGTTCTTCTCGTCGACGACATCCAGTTCCTGGAGGGCAAGGAAGGTACGCAGGAGGAGTTCTTCCACACGTTCAACACGCTCCACAACACGAACAAGCAGATCGTGGTGTCGAGCGACCGGCCGCCCAAGCGGCTGGAGACGCTGGAAGACCGCCTGCGCACGCGGTTCGAGTGGGGCCTGATCACGGACATCCAGCCGCCCGAGCTGGAGACCCGGATCGCGATCCTGCGCAAGAAGGCGGCCCAGGACCGGCTCGCGGCCCCGGCCGAGGTGCTGGAGTTCATCGCCGCCCGCATAGAACGCAACATCCGCGAGCTCGAAGGCGCGCTCATCCGCGTCACGGCGTTCGCGTCGCTCAACCGCCAGCCGGTCGACGTCCAGCTGGCCGAGATCGTGCTGCGCGACCTGATCCCCGACTCGCACGCGCCGGAGATCACCGCACCGATGATCATGGCGGTCACCGCCGAGTTCTTCGGGGTGTCGATCGACGACCTGTGCGGCCCCGGCAAGACGAAGGCGCTCGCGCAGGCACGGCAGATCTCCATGTACCTGTGCCGCGAACTGACGGACCTGTCGCTGCCGAAGATCGGTCAGACGTTCGGCGGCCGCGACCACACGACGGTCATGCACGCGGACAAGAAGATCCGCAAGGAGATGGCCGAGCGCCGGCGGATCTACGACCAGGTCCAGGAACTCACGTCCCGGATCAAGCAGCGCGCTCGCCACACTCCCTGATCCACCCGGGTAGCCACGAAGGGGTCCTCCACCGCGGAGGGCCCCTTTTTCGCGCGCACCCGGGGACGGCGGACGAGTGCGGGCGAACGCTCTCGACGCGACCGAGCGACCCGTCGGCGGACACCCGGGGACGGATCCGCGGCCCGGCATCGAGCACCCGGGTACGCGGCTGCCGCTCGACGGCCAACACCCGGGGACGACTTCGGCGCAGTGATGGGACTGCATCAGTGCGTACGGCTCCAACCACCACCACGCGCCGCACACGTACCCGGGTAGACGAGGCTCGATCGGCCGCCCGCCGAGGCTTTCTGTTCGCCCCCGGCACTCGAAGGGGTGGGGACAACTGGAAAAGTCTGTGGCCCCGGCCACGATCTGGCCACAGAAGCCTGTTGAACACCCGGGTACAACTGGCCCGCACCCGGGGACGCACCCGGGGACAACTGTGGACGATCTGTGGATCGAGAGCTGTGCACAACTGGCTGTCCCCGGGTGCGCCGATCTGTCCCCGGGTGCCATCCCCCCTTAGTCCACATGGTGGGTGACACCTTGACCTGCAGGTTTAACGGCTGTCCCCACAATCCACAACCCTTACTGTTACTGCTGTTTGATCTCTCTAGAGAGAACTCAAAAGCAAAACAGCGGTGGATGGTTCCCAGGGATCGGTGCCCGAACCCCGAAGTGACGGGAAGGGCCAGGACGCTCTAACGTTGTTGCTCCGCACCTCGGTCAGCCGAGGTCGAGGCTCCCTAACCCCCACTGGCACGTTGTCGTGGTTGGGCTTGTCGACTGTCGAGGAAAGGACGCCTCATGAAGATCCGCGTCGAACGCGACGGCCTGGCCGACGCAGTCGCCTGGGTCGCTCGCAGCCTTCCGTCCCGTCCACCGGTCCCCGTGCTGGGCGGCGTGCTGCTCGACGCGGAGTCGGACGACTCGCTGACGGTCTCCGGGTTCGACTACGAGGTCTCGGCTCAGGTCGGCGTTCCCGCGACGATCGCCGACGGTGGCCGTGCTCTGGTCTCCGGGCGTCTTCTCGCCGACATCACCAAGGCGCTGCCGAACCACCCCGTCGAGATCGCGGTCGACGGCTCTCGGATGATGATCAGCTGTGGCAGCGCCAGGTTCAGCCTCCCGACGATGCCGGTCGAGGACTACCCGGCCCTGCCGTCGATGCCGCAGTTGATCGGTGAGCTCCCCGGCGAGATCTTCGGTGAGGCCGTGAGCCAGGTCGCCGTCGCGGCCGGCAAGGACGACACGCTGCCGATGCTGACCGGCGTCCGCGTCGAGATCGGTGAGGGCAAGCTGACCCTCGTCGCCACCGACCGGTTCCGGCTGGCGATGCGCGAGTTCCCGTGGGAGCCGGACGCGTCCCTCGGCGAGGTCGCCGTCCTCGTCCCGGCCCGCACCCTCGGTGACGCGGCCAAGACGCTCGGCTCGTCCGGCGGCAAGGTCGAGATGTCGCTCGCGGCCAACGACGGGCTGCTCGGTCTCTCCGGTTCCGGCAAGCGGACGACCACCCGCCTGCTCGACGCGGACTTCCCGAAGTACCGCCAGCTGCTGCCCTCCGAGCACTCGGCCGCGGCGATCATCGACATCGACGCGCTCCAGCAGGCGATCAAGCGCGTGTCGCTCGTCGCCGAGCGCGGTACGCAGGTGCGCCTCGAGTTCGTGGACGGCGGTCTGCGTCTGTCCGCCGGTGGCGACGACGAAGGTTCGGCCGAGGAAGAACTTCCGGTCGAGTACACCGGCGACGCGGTCACCATCGCGTTCAACCCGGGCTACCTGCTCGACGGACTCGGAGCCGTCCGCACGCAGAAAGTCCACTTGTCCTTCACCACACCCAGTCGCCCGGCATTGCTGAAGCCGGTGGACGAGGATGGGAACGTGGCGCCGGGCTACCTGTACCTGCTCATGCCCGTTCGCCTTCCCGGCTGAGAAAACCCTTACCGGGTACCAGAAGAACGTAGGGGAGAACACCGTGCAGCTCGGACTCGTCGGCCTCGGCAAGATGGGTTTCAACATGCGCGAGCGGGTGCGCCGGGCCGGTCACGAGGTGATCGGCTACGACCGCAACCCGGAGGTCAGCGACTCGGAGTCGTTGGCGGACATGGTGTCCAAGCTCGAAGCGCCGCGCGTCGTGTGGGTCATGGTGCCCGCCGGCGAGATCACCCGTAACACGGTGAAGGAGCTGTCCGAGCTGCTGGCGCCCGGCGACCTCGTGGTCGACGGCGGCAACTCCAAGTTCACCGACGACCGGATCCACGCGGACCTGTTGGCGGAGAAGGAGATCGGCTACCTCGACTGCGGTGTCTCCGGGGGTGTGTGGGGCCTCGACAACGGCTACGCGCTGATGGTCGGCGGCGACGCGAAGCACGTCGAGCAGGCGCAGCCGATCTTCGACGCGCTGCGTCCGGAGGGTCCGCGCGAGGAAGGCTTCGCGCACGCGGGCAAGGTCGGCGCCGGCCACTACTCGAAGATGGTGCACAACGGCATCGAGTACGGCCTGATGCAGGCGTACGCCGAGGGCTTCGAACTGCTCGACAAGACCGATGTCGTCGACAACGTGGGCGCGGTCATCACGGCGTGGCAGCGCGGAACCGTTGTGCGGTCGTGGCTTCTCGACCTGCTCGTGCGCGCGTTGGAGTCCGACCCCGAGCTCGACGACCTGCGCGGTTACGTCGAGGACTCGGGCGAGGGCCGGTGGACCGTCGAGGAGGGCATCAACAACGCGGTGCCGCTCCCGGTGATCTCCGCCGCGCTCTTCGCGCGGTTCCAGTCGCGGCAGGAGGACTCGCCGGCGATGCGCGCCGTCGCCGCGCTGCGCAACCAGTTCGGCGGCCACTCGGTCCAGAAGGCATGAGGTAGGTGCACGTCAGACACCTCCAGGTCAGCGACTTCCGTTCCTGGGAGCTCGCCGACCTGGAGCTCGAGCCCGGCGCGTCGGTGCTCGTCGGGCGCAACGGCCAGGGCAAGACGAACCTGGTCGAGGCGATCGGCTACGTGGCGACGCTGGGTTCGCATCGCGTTTCCAGCGACGCACCGCTGATCCGGCACGGCGCCCAGCGCGCCGTCGTGCGAACAGCCGTGGTCAACGAGGACCGCGAGCTGCTCGTCGAACTGGAGATCACGGCCGGCAAGTCGAACCGGGCGCGGATCAACCGGGGTCCGGTACCGCGTCCGCGCGATGTGCTCGGGATTCTGCGGACCGTGTTGTTCGCACCGGAGGACCTCTCTCTTGTGCGGGGCGATCCGAGCGACCGGCGGCGGTTCCTCGACGAGATGCTGGTGTTGCGTGCGCCCCGGTACGCCGGCGTTCGCAGCGACTACGACCGCGTCCTCAAGCAGCGCAGCGCGTTGTTGAAGACGGTGAAGCACTCTCGATCGGCGGACCTCTCGACGCTCGACGTCTGGGACGGGCACCTCGCCAAGCACGGCGCGGAGCTGCTGGCCGCGCGGTTGAAACTGGTCCGCGACATGAAGGACCACGTGACCTCGGCGTACGCGGAGGTCGCTCCGGAGTCACGCCCGGCGCTCATCTCGTACCGGTCGAGCGTCGGTGAGATCCCGGAGGACAGGGAGAGCATCGAGGATCTGCTGCTGGCCGAGCTCGACCGGGTGCGGCGGCAGGAGATCGAACGCGGCGTCTGTCTCGTCGGTCCCCACCGGGACGACCTGGACCTGACGCTCGGCGAGCTCCCCGCGAAGGGGTACGCCAGTCACGGAGAGTCATGGTCGTTCGCGCTCGCGCTGAGGCTCGGCGGGTACGAACTGATGCGTGTCGACGGCATCGAACCGGTGCTCGTGCTGGACGATGTCTTCGCGGAGCTCGACCGCGGCCGGCGTCGGCAACTGGCCAAGGTGGCGGCCGCCGCCGAGCAGGTGCTGATCACCGCGGCGGTGGCGGAGGACGTTCCGGACGAGCTCACCGGGGCCCGGTTCGAGGTCCATGGCGGGGAGGTGCGACGTGTCTGAGTCGGAGGCTGACTCAGGGGGTTCAAAGCCCCCACATGTAGCTCGATCGGGTGTGTCCCCCCACACATCTGGGGACAAGTCTGTGGATGGTGTGGATAACTCCGTCACAAATCCGAACTTGTCCACAGGTTCATTCACACCTGAGGGTGAGTCACTGAAGGGGTCTGACCTCGCGAGGGCAGCCCTGGAGGCGGCGAAAGCGAGCGCGAAGGCCCGCGGGCGGGTGCCGGGGAGCAAGTCGAAGGGCCGTCCGGTCAACCGCCGCCGGCGTCGCTGGTCGGGTGCGGGACCGGACGACCGCGACCCCCAGCCGCTCGGGCGGATCGCGTCCAGGATCGCGGCGGACCGCGGCTGGGTCGAGCAACTCCAGGGTGGCCAGGTCTTCGGTCGTTGGGCAAAATTGGTGGGCGAGGACGTCGCCGAGCACGCGAAACCGATCGCGCTCAGTGACGGGGAACTGACGGTCCAGGCGTCGTCGACGGCGTGGGCCACTCAGCTGCGCCTTCTGCAGCGCGAGCTGATCAAGAAGATCGCCGCGGGTGTCGGCAACGGCGTCGTCAAACGACTCAAGATCAAGGGACCGGACGCGCCCAGCTGGCGACACGGCCCCAGGCACGCGCCTGGGCGCGGTCCGCGTGACACCTACGGGTGAGGTCCTGTCAAGGGCTCAGCGGCGATTCTGTGGCTCAATGAGCGTTCACCTGCGGATTTGAACCCCCGTTTCAGCCGTCCCGACCCGTCCCGCGCCGCTTGAGGCGCTCTGTGACCGAATCAAAGGTGTCCTTGACCCCGTTCTGTCGGGGTGCACCGGTAGAATCACGGGAGCGTCACCCATCATCGTGCGGGTTCCGCCCGCATCAGCGAGGAGACTCCAGGCCCGTGTCAGCTAAGAAGAATGAGTACGGCGCGTCCTCGATCACTGTCCTCGAAGGCCTCGAGGCAGTGCGCAAGAGGCCGGGCATGTACATCGGCTCGACCGGCGAGCGCGGTCTGCACCACCTGGTCCAGGAGGTTGTGGACAACTCCGTCGACGAGGCGATGGCCGGCTACGCGACGACTGTCGACGTCACCCTGCTGGCCAACGGCGGCGTCCGGGTGATCGACGACGGCCGCGGCATCCCCATCGACGTGCACCCGGTCGAGGGCAAGCCCACCGTCGAGGTCGTGCTCACCACGCTGCATGCGGGCGGCAAGTTCGACAGCGACTCCTACGCGGTGTCCGGCGGCCTGCACGGCGTCGGCATCTCCGTGGTGAACGCGCTGTCCACCGCCGTCGACGTCGAGATCAAGCGCCAGGGCCACGTCTGGACCCAGCGCTTCGAGGCCACCCAGCCCGCGCACGAGCTGCGCCAGGGTGAGGCCACCGACGACACCGGCACGACGATCACGTTCTGGGCCGACCCGGACATCTTCGAGACCACCGAGTACAACGTCGAGACGATCGCGCGCCGCCTGCAGGAGATGGCGTTCCTCAACAAGGGGATCACGATCATCCTGCGCGACGAGCGGGTCTCGGAGGCGGACGAGGAAGCCGACGCCGAGGGCCACAAGGCCGCGGTGAAGGAGCGCGTCTTCCACTACCCCGGTGGTCTGGAGGACTTCGTCCGCCACATCAACCACACGCGCGAGGCCGTGCACCAGAAGGTGATCGGGTTCGAGGTGAAGGGCGAGGACCTCGAGGTCGAGGTCGCGATGCAGTGGAACACCGGCTACACGGCCTCGGTCTACACCTTCGCGAACACGATCAACACGCACGA
Source organism: Lentzea waywayandensis (assembly GCF_900115955.1). GTDB lineage: Bacteria > Actinomycetota > Actinomycetes > Mycobacteriales > Pseudonocardiaceae > Lentzea > Lentzea waywayandensis. The sequence continues at coordinate 517,434 of NZ_FOYL01000004.1, read as the reverse complement.
GGGTGGCACGCACGAGGAAGGCTTCCGCGCCGCGCTGACGCGAGTCGTCAACGAGTACGCGCGCGAGAAGAAGCTCCTCAAGGAGAAGGACACCAACCTCACCGGTGACGACATCCGCGAGGGTCTCGCCGCGATCATCTCGGTGAAGTTGAAGGAGCCCCAGTTCGAGGGCCAGACGAAGACCAAGCTGGGCAACAGCGAGGCCAAGTCGTTCGTGCAGAAGTCGACGAACGAGCACCTGGCCGACTGGTTCGAGCGCCACCCCAACGAGGCCAAGACCATCGTCACCAAGTCGGTGTCGTCCGCGCAGGCCCGCATCGCCGCCCGCAAGGCCCGCGAGCTGGTCCGCCGCAAGGGCGCGCTCGACATCGGCGGCCTGCCCGGCAAGCTGAAGGACTGCCGCTCGACCGAGCCGGAGCGTTGCGAGCTCTACATTGTCGAGGGCGACTCAGCGGGCGGCTCGGCCAAGGAAGGCCGCGACTCGATGTACCAGGCGATCCTGCCGATCCGCGGCAAGATCATCAACGTCGAGAAGGCGCGCATCGACCGCGTCCTGAAGAACACCGAGGTCCAGTCGCTGATCACGGCGCTGGGCACCGGCATCCACGACGAGTTCGACCTGACGAAGCTGCGCTATCACAAGATCGTGCTGATGGCCGACGCCGACGTCGACGGCCAGCACATCCGCACGCTGCTGCTCACGCTGCTGTTCCGCTTCATGCAGCCGCTCATCGAGCACAACCACGTGTACCTCGCGCAGCCGCCGCTCTACAAGATCAAGTGGCAGCGCACCGAGCCGGAGTACGCCTACTCCGACCGCGAGCGCGACGCCGTGATCAAGGACGGTCTCGCCGGCGGCAAGCGTCTCGGCAAGGAAGACAACATCCAGCGGTACAAGGGTCTTGGCGAGATGAACGCCGAGGAGCTGTGGGAGACCACCATGGACCCTGCGAACCGGATCCTGCGGCAGGTCACCATGGACGACGCGGCCACCGCCGACGAGCTGTTCAGCGTGCTCATGGGCGAGGACGTCGAGGCACGCCGTTCGTTCATCACCCGCAACGCCAAGAGCATCAAGTTCCTGGACATCTGAGTCCGGTCTTGGTCCCTAGGCATCCTGGCGTTTCTGGCGAGAAGGAAAGAGAACAGTGACCGATACGACTCTGCCCCCGCAGCACGACCGCATCGAGCCGGTCGAGATCCAGCAGGAGATGCAGAACTCGTACATCAACTACGCGATGTCCGTCATCGTGGGTCGTGCGCTGCCGGACGTGCGTGACGGGCTCAAGCCCGTGCACGTCCGCGTTCTGTACTCGATGTTCGACTCCGGCTTCCGCCCCGACCGCGGCTTCAACAAGTGCGCTCGCGTCGTCGGCGACGTGATGGGCAACTACCACCCGCACGGCGACTCGGCGATCTACGACGCGTTGGTGCGTCTCGCCCAGCCGTGGGCGCTGCGCTACCCGTTGATCCAGGGCCAGGGCAACTTCGGCTCGGTGGGCAACGACCCGGCCGCCGCCATGAGGTACACGGAGTGCCGGCTCTCCCCGTTGGCCATGCACATGCTGGCCGACATCGAGGAAGACACGGTCGACTTCCGCGACAACTACGACGGTCGCATCCAGGAGCCGACCGTCCTGCCGTCGCGCATCCCGAACCTGCTGATCAACGGCAGCTCGGGCATCGCGGTCGGCATGGCGACCAACATCCCGCCGCACAACCTCCGCGAGGTCGCCGAGGGCGTGGTGTGGGCGCTGGACAACCACGAGGCCTCCGACGAGGAGACCCTCGAGGCGATGATCGCCCGGATCAAGGGCCCTGACTTCCCGACGTACGGCCAGATCCTCGGTACCTCCGGCATCGAGGACGCGTACCGCACCGGCCGCGGCTCGGTCCGCATGCGCGCGGTCGTCGAGATGGACGAGGACGCCAAGGGACGCACGATCCTGGTCGTCACCGAGCTGCCGTACCAGGTGAACCCGGACAACCTGGTCGAGAACATCGCCTCGCTGGTGCGCGACGCCAAGCTCACCGGCATCGCGAACATCGCCGACGAGTCGAACCGCCGCATCGGCATGCGCATCGTCGTCACGCTCAAGCGCGACGCGGTGGCGAAGGTCGTTCTCAACAACCTCTACAAGCACACCCAGCTTCAGTACTCGTTCGGTGTGAACATGTTGTCGCTGGTCGACGGCGTGCCGCGGACGCTCCGGCTCGACCAGATGATCCGCCACTACGTGAAGCACCAGATCGAGGTCATCATCCGGCGGACGAGGTTCCGCCTGCGCAAGGCCGAAGAGCGCGCGCACATCCTGCGCGGCCTGGTGAAGGCGCTCGACCAGCTCGACGCCGTCATCGCGTTGATCCGCCGGTCCGAGACGCCGGACATCGCGCGCTCGGGCCTGATGGAGCTCCTCGAGGTCGACGAGGTCCAGGCCAACGCGATCCTGGAGATGCAGCTCCGCCGCCTCGCGGCCCTGGAGCGCCAGAAGATCATCGACCAGTTGGCCGAGATCGAGGTCGAGATCGCGGACCTGAAGGACATCCTCGAAAAGCCGGAGCGGCAGCGCAAGATCGTGCGCGACGAGCTCACGGCGATCGTGGACAAGTTCGGCGACGACCGCCGCACGAAGATCATCCCGTTCGACGGCGACGTGTCCATGGAGGACCTGATCGCGGTCGAGGACGTGGTCGTCACGATCACGCGCACCGGCTACGCGAAGCGCACCAAGACCGACCTCTACCGGGCGCAGAAGCGCGGCGGCAAGGGCGTTCAGGGCGCGCAGCTCAAGCAGGACGACATCGTCGCGCACTTCTTCGTGTGCTCGACGCACGACTGGATCCTGTTCTTCACGAACAAGGGCCGTGTGTACCGCACGAAGGCGTACGAGCTGCCTGAGGCGAACCGCAACGCCCGCGGCCAGCACGTCGCGAACCTCCTCGCGTTCCAGCCGGACGAGGAGATCGCGCAGGTCATCCAGATCCCGAACTACCTCGTGTCGCCGTACCTGGTGCTCGCCACTCGCAAGGGTCTGGTGAAGAAGTCGAAGCTCTCCGACTTCGATTCCAACCGATCGGGTGGTCTTATCGGCATCAACCTGCGCGAGGACGACGAGCTGGTCGGAGCGGTGCTCTGCTCGGCCGACGACGACCTGCTCATGGTCTCGGCCGACGGTCAGTCGATCCGCTTCCACGCGACCGACGACGTGCTGCGCCCGATGGGTCGTGCCACGTCAGGTGTGCAGGGCATGCGGTTCAACGCCGATGACGAGCTGCTTTCCGTCGGCGTGGTCCAGGAGGGCCTGTTCGTTTTGGTCGCGACGGACGGTGGGTACTCGAAGCGAACGCCGATCGAGGACTACCCGGTCCAGGGCCGTGGCGGCAAGGGTGTGCTGACCATTCAGCACGACCGCCGACGTGGCAGGCTGGTGGGCGCGCTCATCGTCGACGTCGACGACGAGCTCTACGCCATCACCTCGACCGGAGGGGTCATCCGGACCCGAGCCGAGCAGGTGCGCAAGGCTGGACGGCAGACGAAGGGCGTGCGGCTGATGAACCTCGGCGAGAGCACCACTTTGATCGCCGTCGCACGCAACGCGGATGAGCCCAGCGACGTCACTATCAGTGAAGCGTCTGCTGCGGAGGATTCTGCCGCCGACCAGGCAGCCACCCCCACCGACTCGGCTGAGTAGTCGGAATCGCTAGCGAGAGGTCAAGGACAAGCTCGTGACTCCACCCGAGAACCGCGAAGGTCGGGACGCGGACAAGACCGCGGTGATCACCAAACCGACTCCCCAGAAATCTGCGGAGAAGGCGGACTCGACCGCTCCGGCGGCCTCCGGATCCTCGGGTGGAAACGCGCAGGACAAGACCAAGCCGGTGTCGGCGGAGAAGGCGGCAGAGGCCGCCGCCCCCGCCGCGCCGGCTCAGGAGAAGCCGGCCGCTCCGGCCGCGGCTCCTGCCCCGGCCGCCGCGACTCCGGCTCCTGCCGCGACTCCGGCGCCGACTCCGGCACCTGCTCCCGCACCGGCGGCTCCGGCCGCTCCGGTCGAGGAGAAGACGGTCTCGCTCAGCACCGCGGCACCCGCGGCTCCGGCCGCGCCCGTCGCCGACGAGCCGGTCGTCGTCTCGGCACCGCCGCCCTGGCAGCGAGTGACGAACGACACGGAGGCTTCCCAGCACGACGCGACGGAGACGTATGTGGCTCCGTCCGCGCCGCCCGCTCCGTCCGCCGCTGAACCGTCGCCGGCCTTCCCGGTGAACGACCCGGACACCATCAAGGTGCAGAAGCCCGTGGTCACGGGCTCGGCCGTGCCGGCGGGCCTGGGCAGCAGCCGCACGTCGGTGAACATGGGCAACGCCGCCCGCCCCGCCGCGTCCACTCCGTCGGCCCGCCGCCCCGGCCGTGGTCCGCGTCGCGCCTCGCTCCAGGTGAAGCGCGTCGACCCGTGGTCGGTGCTCAAGCTCGCCCTGGTGCTCGGCGTCGCGTTGTTCTTCGTCTGGCTCGTGGCGGTCGGCGTGCTCTACGGCGTGCTGCACGGCATGGGCGTCTGGGACAAGATCAACAGCACCGCGAACGACCTGCTCCAGGCCAACGAGCCGGGCGAACCGCTGATCAGCGCAGGCCGCGTGTTCGGCGTCTCGGCGATCATCGGCGCGGTCAACATCGTGCTGTTCACGGCTCTCGCGACCGTGGGCGCGTTCGTCTACAACGTGTCCGCGGATCTGGCCGGTGGCTTGGAGTTGACGCTCTCCGAGCGTGAGTGACCCCCCTGATTTGGGGCAGCGAAGGACGATCCTGTAAGGTTCTCCTCGTTGCCCCAAGGGGGCGACAGTTGATCGAGGGCCTATAGCTCAGGCGGTTAGAGCGCTTCACTGATAATGAAGAGGTCGGAGGTTCAAGTCCTCCTAGGCCCACTCGATTCGGGGATATTCATGTCGGCGGAATGCGCCGACGGTTGTCCGAATCATCGTTTCTTATCTGGGGGCCAAGCCCTCAGACCCCCGGCCGGGGGCAAGCCCCCGGACCCCCATCACATTTGATCAGCTGGCAGTCGCCGCCTTGCTGTAACGTGGTGGGGTCGCTTACTTTTTGCTCTTGGGAGGGATTCGAAGTGGCTAAGAAGATCATCGCACTCGTCGTGGTCGCCGGTGCGGTCCTGTTCTTCGTGAAGCGCAGCCGTTCGGCGAAGGCCGACGCGGACCTGTGGCGCGAGGCCACCGCTCCCACCGACTGATCTTCGCTCTGACGGGCGGTTCGCCGCCCCCAGGCTTGGGGACGTAGCTCAATTGGCAGAGCACCGCCTTTGCAAGGCGGGGGTTAGGGGTTCGATTCCCCTCGTCTCCACGTATGGACGGCTCGTGCTCGCAAAGAGCGCGAGCCTTTTACGTTCCGAGTGTTTTCTGGGGGCCGAGCCCCCAGGCCCCACGCCGGGGGCAAGCCCCCGGACCCCCGGCCGCCTCGCCTCCGGCGTCGGCAGGCCCATTAGGTGTTCGTTCGCTTTCGCTGATGCCCCGTTCGCGCCGGTGCGAACGGGGCATCAGTGCATTTCGCGCATCACGTCACGCTGCGGCGAGTGACTTCTTCGGCGACTTGCGAAGCGTGTCGATGCTCCACGCGCCGGCGCCTGTGAACGCCAGCAGCAGGAACGCCCACGAGTAGACGGCCGCGAGCTCGCCGCCGTTCTCGATCGGCAGCAGTGCCTTCGGCTGGTGCACCACGAAGTAGGCGTAGGCCATGGCGCCGGAACTGATCAGTGCGGCCCAGCGCGTCCACAACCCGATGAGGATGAGGCCGCCACCGATCAGCTCGATGAGGGTCACCGGGCCGGACGGCCAGGACAGCAGATCGACTCCCTTGGACAGTTTCTGCACCCCGTGGAACACGAAGAACAGTCCGATGATGATGCGGAAGAGAGCCAGGGCGTGCTCTCGTCGTTGCTCCAGGAACTCCATGATCGGGTCCTTCCAAGGCGCGGGGCAGGGGCAGGGCACAAAAGGTATGGACCAATTTAGAGTGTGCCGCTCAAGGCGCTTTAGGTATCTGGTTGACTGTTGCCCCTATGAAACGAGCACTGTTGCTGCCCCTGCTCGGCCTGCTCGCCGCATGTGGCCCAGATGTCGTCCCCAGCAAGCCGGTGCCCGCGCCCCAGAACCAGCAGGCTCCCGCCACGACCAGCGCGGCTGCGACGGTGCCGCCCGCGCCCCAGCCCGAGAAGAACGGCACCTGCCCGTACCTGGCGACCGCTTTCGTCGCTCAGGCGAACGGTCAGCTTGTACCCAGCGTGAAACTGTCAACGGACGAGCCTCACCCAGCGTGTTTTTTTTACGCGAACGCAACTGAGATTCAGTTGACCGTGCGTGTGTACGTGGGTGACGAAAAAGTCGCCAAGCTCATCGTGAACGAGGCGGCGCCGGACGGTTCACAGCCCGCGAACTCGCCCACCGGCTGGACCGGAGGGTACGTGAACAACAACAGCGGCGTCGTCTACGCCGTGGCGAAGAGCGACGCCGCTGTGGTCGTCAGCAGCAATCAAAAGCAGTCGATCAAGGCCCGCCGCATCGCCGAAGAGGCGATCAAGGGCCTCAAGCTCTGAGAAGTTCGAACTACTTGATCGGCTCCTTCTGCGAGGGCACCTGCCCGTTGAGGACGGGCTCCGCTTGCGGGGCCTGCTCCTCGTCCTGCAGGTGGACCTCCTGCGGCCTGCGCGTCAGCGCGACGTAGCCGGCCGCGGCGGCCGCGATCAGGAGACCGAGCACCCACGGCCAGCGGCGACGCTTCGGTGCGTCGGCACCGAGCTGAGCCGCGGCCTTGCGGATCTCCTTGGCGCGCACCTTGGCGTCCTTGCGCGCGTGCTTGGCCGCCTTCTTCACTTCCTTGCGCACGACCTCGGCCTTGCCGATGAGGTCGGCGCGAGTCTTCGCGCTCTTCTTGGCGAGGCGCTTGCGAGAGCGACGAGTCTGCTTCTCCCAGTCCTCGGCCTTGCCCATGAGCGTGTCGGCCCGCTCCACGAGTGCGCCGCGAACCTGGTCAGCTGTGATGCCGCGGTCAGCGAGCTTGGCCTCGGCCGCGTGACCAGCGCGAACGACACCCTGACGCGCGGCCTTCAGGCTGGTGCCGACAGCCTTGCCAACGTTCTCGCCGGCGCGGGTCATGACGTCCACCTCGTCCATCCTGTGCTCCACACGTTGTCGTCCGGTGATGTCATAGAGGTACCCATCGTGCCCCTTTCTGAACATCGCCGCCCGTGGATGGCACGATGGGGTGGTGGCTGACAGCAACGAATCCTTCGTCGGGACCAAGGTGACGGCGACCCTGCACACCACGCAGGGCGACATCCGCATCAACCTGTTCCCCGACCACGCCCCCAAGACGGTGGCGAACTTCGTGACTCTCGCCGAGGGCACGAAGACCTACACCGAGGCGAACGCGAGTGGCACGAACTCGGGCCCGTTCTACGACGGCACCCTGTTCCACCGCGTCATCGCGGGCTTCATGCTCCAGACCGGCGACCCGACCGGCACCGGTCGCGGTGGCCCCGGCTACCGCTTCGCCGACGAGTTCCACCCCGAACTCCAGTTCAACAAGCCCTACCTGCTCGCGATGGCGAACGCCGGGCCCAACACCAACGGTTCGCAGTTCTTCGTGACCGTGGCGCCGACGACGTGGCTGAACTTCAAGCACACGATCTTCGGTGAGGTGGCGGACCAGGAGTCGCGCGACGTCGTCGACGCGATCGGCAACACCACGACCGGCGCGGGCGACCGTCCGGTCAACGACATCAAGATCGAGCGGATCACGATCGAACGCGCGTGAGCAACGCCCCCGTGCCACCGGACGGGCCGATCGGAGCGCAGCCGGAAACCCCGGTCTGCGCACGTCATTCCGATCGGCCCACCCGGCTGCGCTGCACCAGGTGCGACCGTCCGGCATGCCCGGAATGTCTGCGCGACGCCTCAGTCGGCATGCAGTGCGTCGACTGCGTGAACGAAGGCGCCCGCACGGTTCGCCATGCCCGCACGTCCGCGGGCGCGGTGGTCTCGAACGGCCGGCCGATCATCACGCAGGTGATGATCGCGCTCAACGTGCTGGCGTACGTCGTCACGGTCTTCCAGTCCGGCAGCCCGATGAACAACCAGCGGGCCGGCCTGTTCACGGCGACGTCGATGATCCCGGAGCTCACCGCCAACGGTGAGTGGTGGCGCATCCTCACGTCGGGCTTCATGCACTTCGGCCTGATCCACCTGGCGCTCAACATGGCCGCGCTCTTCGTGGTGGGTCCTGTCGTCGAGCAGGAGCTGGGCAAGCTGCGGTACAGCGCCGTGTACTTCCTGTCGCTTCTCGGCGGCAGTGCGGCGGCGTTCTACTTCGGCACCGTCTGCCAGCAGCTCGCCGGCGCGTCCGGTGCGGTGTTCGGCCTGATGGGCGCCTTGCTGATCGTGTTCAAGCGGCAGAAGCGGGACATCTCGACGATCGTCGTGATCGTCGGAATCAACCTGGTGTCGAACCTCTTCACCAACGCCTCGCTGCTCGGGCACCTCGGCGGGTTCGTCATCGGTGGCCTGCTGACGCTCGCGATGGTCAAAGCACCGCAGAAGAACCGCAACCTGTACCAGATCGGTGCTGTCGCGGTGGCGCTGTTGTTGCTCGGCGGGATGTTCGCGTTGCGTGCCGCCGAACTCGACACTGCGGCCGAACTCGTCCTCGAGTACGCCAGGACGTGCCGCTAGAACCGATTCACGGCCGCAGTGCGTGGAGCACTCCGGCGACTTCTTCGGGATCGGCGCCGAGGTCCACTCTCGTGAGCACCACGAGACGGTCGTCGGCGTCGAGTTCCAATGTCTGCTGTTCCCTGCCGAGCCGGCGGGTGGTCTGCAGCTTGACCTTCACCTCGTGCCACGGCAGCCGCGTCGTGCTCGCGAACCCGCGCACGCTCAGGCCGTCGACGTCCGCGGTGAGCCTCGGCCGTGCGATCGTGGCGAACGCCGCGAGGTAGGTGACCAGCAGCGATGCCAGTCCGATGAGGAGACGGCCCGCGTTGTCGTCGACGGTCAACGCCGCGAGAGCGAGGGCGATGGCGACCACCCACGCGACGGCGACCAACGGGGCAGGTGTCGACCAGGTACGAGTCACACTGTCGAGTGTCCCGCATGAAATGTGGACAACTGAACGGGTCCGCATGAGGGAAAACCGTCGCTTGTGCATTTTGGTGCAAAGTTGTCCACAGGACTTGTCCCCAATGGGGATGACTTACAGCCGTGTGCTTCGGTGACGCTCGGATGAACCAGGTGAACGTGGCGCAAACAAAGGTCGGCCCGGACGTGTGACGTCCGGGCCGACCTCTACGAACAGTGACTTGGCGGGCGCCTAGCGCCAGCGCATCGTCATCAGCAGGCCGATGATCATCAGCGCGAAGCCGATCGCGAAGTTCCACGCGCCCAGCTCGAGCATGAACGGGATCTTCTCGGCGGCGAGGTAGTTGACGACCAGCCACGCGAGGCCCAGCAGCATGAAGCCGAGCATGACAACGACGTAGACCGGGTGAGACGGCCCCGCTGCCTTGACCTTGACCGGCGTGCGGCGGTCAGTGGGTGCGGTGTAGACCGCCTTCTTCCGGACCTTCGACTTGGGCATGCTGTCCTCGCCTGACGTGGATATCCGTGAGTGACGCGAGTTTACGTGCACTACTCAGGAGACACGTTAACGTAGCGGCGGTGGTCAGCGAACCATCCTTGTAGACGCAGTTGTTTTCAGTTCACAGTGCGCGCGGAGGTTCTCAGGTGAACTCGGGACCGCAGCAGCCGCCACCACGGCGTCCTGCACCCCGTCGTGATGACCTTCAGCACCCGCGGGCCACCCCTGCTCCTCGCCCGCTGGCCCCGCCGGAAGCAACCCAGTTCACCAGCGCTTTCTCCGGAAGCCTGCCTCCGAACGGCCAGGCGCAGCACCGTCAGGGGCCGCCCGCCTGGACCCCGCCGCCGGGAACTCCCGTGCGGGGAATTCCGGTGCCAGGCCGTCCCGGTCCGCCTCCCGCAATGCCGCCTGGAACGCCACCGCCTGGAACTCCACCGCGGGGAATGCCGCCTCGCCCGATGCCGCCGCGTCCCCGCCCGGTCGATCCGCCCACCGAGGTGATCCCGCGCGTCGAGGACGATTACGACGACTACGACGATGACGAGTACTACGACGACGAACCCGCGGCAAAGGACGCCTTGCCGCCGGACAGCATGGCGCGCAAAACGGTGCGAGGCGTCGGCGAGGCACTCATCACGATGGGCCTGGTCGTTCTGCTGTTCGTCGTCTACGAGGTCTACGTGACCGACCTGCTCTCCGCGGAGAAGCAGCAGGACGCGACCGCCGCGCTCGACTCCGAATGGAACTCGGACGTCGTCACGCCGCCGCCCGCCGACCCGAACCGCCAGTCGAAGCTCAACCTCATCGAGGGCAAGGCCTTCGCGAAGATGTACATCCCGGTCTTCGGCAACGACTGGAAGTTCTCCGTCGTCGAGGGCACCACGGACAAGCACCTCGAAATCGGCCCTGGCCACTACAAGGACACCGCGCAGCCCGGCGAGGCAGGCAACTTCTCCATCGCCGGCCACCGCGTCGGCAAGGGCGCGCCGTTCAACGACCTCGACCTGCTCGAGTCCTGCAACGCGGTCGTCGTGCAGACCCAGACCCAGTGGTTCGTCTACCGCGTGCTGCCGATGAGCAGCGAGGTCGCCGGCTGGGCCGCGAACCCGAAGGCGAAACAAGCCGCCTGCACCGGCGTCGCACCGCTCTCCACGACGCTGGGCGACGCCTACTCCAAGACCGTCGGCCAGGAGATCGTCGTCCCGACCCAGGGCGAGGTCATCGCCCCGATCCCGCACCAGGTCGGCACCACCGTCCCGGCCGACAAGCAGGCCCGCCTGCTCACGCTCACGACCTGCCACCCGCGCTTCTCCGACAAGCAGCGCCTGATCGTGCACGCCATCGAGACCAAGAGCTACCCGGTGGCCGATGGCTTCGTGCCGCCCGAGATGACGGAGGGCTGATGTACGGCTGGATCTGGCGGCACCTGCCGGGCCCGCTGTTCCTGCGAGTCATCGAGGCCGTCGTGCTGGTCGTAGGCATCGTCGCGCTGCTGATGTTCGTGGTGTTCCCGTGGGCGGAACCGAAGCTGCCGTTCAACAACGTCACCACCGAGTGAGCCGCTCCTCGGCGAGCCGCAGGTACTCCCGCACGTAGCCGCGGAACGGCTCCGGGTCGTACTCGTAGGTGTTGAACGCCGCGTAGACCCCGTCGTACTCGTCGTTCACCCTCGTGGTGATGCGCCAGGTGGCGTTCTTCCACTCGGTGCGAGGTGCCCCGGCGAGGATCTTGCGGGCGGTTTCGCGGCCGAGGTACCAGTCGGCTTCCTCCTCGGTCATCAGCGTGACGCCGAGCTCGACGAGCACCTGGTTGACCAGCGCGCCGGCCTCCCGTTTCGTCAGCCGGGCCGGTGACTCGCCGGCGAGCTCCTGCAGCGCGGGGGAGTCGAGGCCGGCGATCAACAGGTCGCACGCGAGCCACACGACCTGTTCCGGGTCGATCGTGCCGTCGGCGTGGTCCAGGTTGAGGCGCAGCAGGCGGTCGCGCAGGTCAGGGCTCACTCGCCCAGTGTCCGCACCGCCGCCAGCGAAATAGCGCGAGCCCGAGTTGCCACGGGGAGTTGTCCACAGGGATTGCGGACGTCGCGGGAACCGAAACCCCGCCGTTGTCGTTGCGCATGAGGAAGCGCGCGGGGGCAGCGGGCACAGGCTCACCGGCGAGTTTTCTGCAGCGTTGGCGAGTCGAGGCCGGTGACCAATCAGGTCGTAAGCGGCCGGTCGTGCAGGTCCGGGCTCATGCTGTCCACGTCCTGAGCCGTTCGTCGGCGGTGCGGACGATCTCGGCGGGCGACAGCCTCCCGGGCATGAGGTCGGCGTTGCCGAGTTCCACGCCGAGCGCCCACAGCTCGTTTTCGCCGTCCTCGCGATCGAGTTTTCCGGCGGCCATCAGTCGGGCGACGTCGCGGGCGAACCACCAGGAAGCCTGTCGCGGGGTCATCGGCTCGACGCCGAGTTCGACGAGCAGTTGCTCGACCAGCCGCGCCGCTTCGGCCGTGTACGTGGACTTGGGGGACGCGCTGGCCAGCTGGACCACGGCAGGCGTGTTCACCTCGGCGACGAGCAGGTCGCACGCGAGCCAGATCGCGTCCTCGGGCGACAACCTGGTGGCGGCTAGATCGGCGTTGAGACAGAGCAAGCGGCGGTGGAGCTCGGCGTTCACGGACCAAGTGTCCGCGCGGGCGCGACCGAAATAAGTGAAACCGCCACCGCGCCCACACGCGATGGCGGCTTCATCGGGGAACGGCGGTCAGCCGTTCAAGCCCTCTCAGCCGTTCGAGATCGAGGTCATCTCCTCGCGCGACACGACCTTCACGCGCTCACGGCCGTGCGCCGCGCCCAGGGCGATCTCGTGCGCGTCGAGCCGGCTCCAGCCCTCGTTGGTCACGAACGGCACGCCGCGCTGCTCAAGGAACTCGACGACCGAGGCCGGTGCGGGGGAGGAGGCGCGAGGCAAACCGGCCGCGTCTTCGAGGAGGCTGGTGATGGTCTCCAGGGCGTCGCCCTTGGTGTGGCCGATGAGGCCGATCGGGCCGCGCTTGATCCAGCCGGTCGTGTAGACGCCGGGCATCGGCACCTCGTCCAGGTCCAGCACGCGGCCGGCCTGGTGGGGGATGGTGCCTGAGACGTGGTCGAACGGGATGTCGGCGAGGTGCGTCGAGAGGTAGCCGACCGCGCGGTACACGGCCTGGACGTCCCAGTCGGTGTAGACGCCGGTGCCTCGGACGTTGCCGTCGCCGGTCAGTTCCTGGGTTTCGGTGCGCAGGCCCGTGACGCAGGACGAACCGAGCACCTCGACCGGCGCCTCCAGGAAGTGCAGGTGCAGGCGGCGGGGGCGGGTGCCCACGTCGCGGATCGCCCATTCCTGGAGGGTCTTCACGATCATCTCGACCTGCTTGTTGGTCCTGATCGCGTGCATCGAGGCCTCGTCGAACTCGATGCCCTCTGCGTGGACGATCACCTCGACGTTCGGCGAGTGGTCGAGCTCGCGCAGTTCCAGCGGGGTGAACTTGGCCTGGGCCGGGCCTCGGCGGCCGAAGACGTGCACGTCGGTGACCGGTGATGACGAAAGGCCCTCGTAGACGTTCGCGGGGATTTCGGTCACCAGCAGTTCGTCGGCGGTCTTGGCCAGTACGCGGGCCACGTCGAGGGCTACGTTGCCGACGCCGAGCACCGCTACCGAGGTGGCCGTCAGCGGCCACGTGCGCGGGACGTCGGGGTGGCCGTCGTACCAGGACACGAAGTCCGCGGCGCCGTAGCTGCCCGGCAGGTCGATGCCCGGGACGTCCATCGCCCGGTCGGCAGAGGCGCCGGTCGAGAAGATGACGGCGTCGTAGAACTGGCGCAGGTCGTCGAGCTTGATGTCGACGCCGTACTCGACGTTGCCGAAGAAGCGGACCGACGGGCGGTCCAGCACCTTCTGGAGTGCGCCCACGATTCCCTTGATGCGGGGGTGGTCGGGCGCGACGCCGTAGCGGACGAGGCCGTAGGGCGCGGGCAGTTTCTCGAAGAGGTCGATCTGCGCGTCGACGTCGGACTTGGTCAGGATGTCGGCGGCGTACACGCCGGCCGGTCCGGCGCCGACGACCGCGACGCGCAAGGGGCGACTCATGACACCTATTTTAGGATAGCCTAACCTGAACGCGGACGAGAGCTAACTCACTCGACCTGACCGACTAGGCTCTCTTCATGCGCGTGCTCGTGGTCGACAACTACGACAGCTTCGTCTACAACCTGGTCCAGTACCTGGCTCAGCTGGGTGCCGAGTGCGTCGTGCGGCGCAACGACGAGGTGGACCTCGACGAGATCGACAAGGTCGACGGTGTGCTCGTCAGCCCTGGGCCCGGTACGCCCGAGCGTGCGGGTGCCAGCATCGACGTCATCAAGAAGTGCGCCGACATCGGCAAGCCCGTCTTCGGCGTGTGCCTCGGCCATCAGGCGATCGGCGTGGTCTGGGGTGGCACGGTCGACCGCGCGCCCGAGTTGCTGCACGGCAAGACGAGCATCGTCTTCCACGAGGGCAAGGGTGTTCTCGGCGGCGTGCCGCAGCCGTTCATCGCGACCCGCTACCACTCGCTGACGGTGCTGCCGGAGACGATCCCCGCGGAGTTCGAGGTCACCGGCAAGACCGAGACCGGCATCGTGATGGCCATGCGCCACAAGGAACTCCCGGTCGAGGGCGTGCAGTTCCACCCCGAGTCGGTGCTGACCGACGGCGGCCACCGGATGCTCGCCAACTGGCTCAAGGTCTGCGGCTTCGAGGTTCCGGAAGCCACGGTCGCGCAGCTCGAGAACGGCATGCGCACGCTCGCCGCGGCCGCTCGCCTGTAGGCAAAAAGGGGCGGCTCCCGTGAAGGAAGCCGCCCCCGGAAGTGCTCTGGCGCTAGGACGAGATGATCCCGAACTTGCCGACGTTGATCGTCACCGTCGCCCCCTTGGTGATCGCCGAACCCTTCGCCGGGTTCTGCGACTGGATCTTCTTGTTCTGATCCGGGGTACCGACCTGCTGTTCCTGGACGTTGAGGTTTCCGTTCCAGCCCAGCGACTTCAGCTTGTTCGAGGCCTCGTTCTCGGTCAGGCCGGTCAGGTCGGGCATCTCGATCTGGTTGCCCTTCGAGACCTTCAGCGTCACCGTCGTGTCCTTGGCGGCCTTGCTGTTCGGCGCCGGGTTCTGCGAGATGACCTGACCCTCGGGCTTGGCGCTGTCGACCGGCTCGATGGAGACCTTGAAGCCCGAACCCTCCAGCGTCTGGCGCGCGTCGACCTGGTCGTCACCGACGACGCTCGGCACGTTCTGCTTCTCCGGCGCCCTGCCGAGCTGGATGGTGATCGTGCCACCCTTCTTCAGCTTCACGCCGACGTCGGGGTTCTGCCCGGCGACCTTGCCGACCTTGGCCGTGTCGTCGACCTCGGTGGTCTGGTCGCTCTGCTGAAGCTTGAAGCCGTTGGGATCCTTGTCCAGAATCGCCTGGGCCTCCTGCGGGGTCTTGCCCTTCAGGTCGGGGACGACGCCCTCACCGGGAGGCGCGCCGACGGAGACGGTGACCTGACCGCCCTTCGTCACCTGGGTGCCCTCGGGCGGGTTCGTGCTGATCACCTTGTTGATCTGGTCGGCCGTGCACTTCGCCGCGGCACCGTTCGCACCGGGCTCGCAGGCCACGGTCTCCTGAACCGGCACGAGGCCGGCCTTCGTGATCTTCTCCGTGGCCTCGACCGGGCTCAGGCCCACGATCGACGGAACCGGGACCTTCTCCGACGCCTCGCTGCCGGAGTTCATGATGTTCGCGGTGATCCACGCGGCGAGACCGAGCACCGCCACGCACAGGATCACCACCAACGTGACCATGATGGCCTTCTTGCGCTTCGCGCGACGCTCTTCTTCCTCGTCGGCGATCGGGTCGTAGTCGTCGTCCGGCTCCGACTTCAACGCCGCCGGGCGGTGCCTGCCGCCGGACACGACCTGCGTGCGCGCCGAACGCGACGCCGCCTGCTCGTTCATCACGGCGGTGCGGTCCTCGGCCGTCATCACGGCCGGCGCGGACGGGCGCTGACCCGACAGCACGCGCACCAGGTCGGCGCGCATCTCCGCGGCCGACTGGTAGCGGTTCGCCGGACCCTTCGACATCGCCTTCAGCACGATGGCGTCGAGCTGCGGCGACACCTTCGGGTTCAGCTGCGACGGCGCCTTCGGGTCTTCCCGCACGTGCTGGTACGCGACCGCGACGGGCGAGTCACCGGTGAACGGGGGCTCGCCGGTCAGCAGCTCGAACAGCACGCAGCCGGCGGCGTAGACGTCGGAACGGCCGTCGACGGACTCGCCGCGCGCCTGCTCCGGCGACAGGTACTGGGCCGTGCCGATCACCGCGGCGGTCTGGGTGACCGCGGCCTGACCGTCGTGCAGCGCGCGGGCGATGCCGAAGTCCATCACCTTCACGGCGCCGGACTTGGTGATCATCACGTTCGCCGGCTTCACGTCGCGGTGGACGATGCCGTGCCGGTGACTGAAGTCGAGCGCGGCCGAGACGTCGGCCATGACCTCCATCGCGCGCTTGCCCGACAGCGGGCCCTGCGTCTTCACGATGTCGCGCAGTGTCCGGCCGTCGACGAACTCCATCACGATGTACGGCAACGGGCCGTACTCGGTCTGAGTCTCACCGGTGTCGTACACCGCGACGATCGCCGGGTGGTTCAGAGCAGCCGAGTTCTGGGCCTCGCGCTTGAACCTTTCCTGGAACTGGCTGTCCCGGGCGAGGTCGGCTCGCAGCACCTTGATCGCCACGTCCCTGCCGAGGCGGACGTCCCGCCCCTTGTGGACCTCGGACATGCCGCCGTATCCGAGAGTCTCGCCCAGTTCGTAGCGGTTTGAGAGCAGTCGCGGAGTGCTCATCGGTGCTTCGTCCCGCTCCTCGTCGACGGTGTTCCGAACTCGGTTCTGGTATTGCTCATGGCGCGCACGTCACCTTCACCTGCGAGCCGACCGGCACATCGCCCGTGGGCGCGATGGCGGTGACCCGGCACTTCTTCAAGTCGCCCGGCGGCGTGCCCTGCGCGCTCTGCACCTTGGGTTCCATGCCTTGATCGATCAGCTCGATGCTGACCTCGTCGCCGGAACGGCCGATGTAGTCGTCCTCGTCGATCCGCTTCGGCGAACTGCCCGGAATCCGATCGGCGGAGTCGGGCTTCGCCTGACCGTTCGCCGGGGCGTTCGAGCTTGCGGAACTGGACGTCGTCGGCCTGCCGCCTTGCCCGGTGCTGTCGTTCTGCTTGACGGTGAACTTCCACAGGAGGAACACGCCAAGGATCAGCAGCACTGCCACCAGGAGAGCGACCATAACCCAGACGGTCCGGTTTCTTCCCGGTGGTGTCGGCATGGGAGTGAACGTTCCTGTTTGGTGCACCGGCTGCATTCCGGTCTGGTGCACCGGCTGGATGCCCGTCTGGTGCGCCGGTTGCATGGTCGGATGGGTGCCGGGACGCCCCGGTCCTCCCGGGTGGTGCGCCATCTGCGGTGGAATCGGCAGCGGCTGTGACGCCTGCGGTGGTGGCTGTGGTGCGTGCACCACCTGCTGTGGAATCACCGGCGGCATCGTGAACCCGGACGGCGTCGGCAGCGGCTGGCCCACCCGCACCGCGCTGACGGCCGCGGCGAACTCGCCACCCGTCCGGTAGCGCTGCCGCGGGTCCTTCACCAGCGTCGCCTCGATCAACGCCCTCGCACCAGGCGGAACGTCCGGCGGCAACGGCGGCGCGATGTCGCGGATGTGCATCATCGCGACGGTCACCGCGTTGTCCGACAGAAACGGCCGGTGACCGGCCAGGCACTCGTAGCCACACACTGCCAACGAGTAAACGTCGCTCGCCGGTTCGGCCTCACCACCAAGTGCCTGCTCGGGAGCGATGTAGTGCGCCGTGCCCATCACCATGCCGGACCGCGTCACGGGTGCCGCGTCCACGGCCTTCGCGATGCCGAAGTCGGTGATCTTCACCTTCCCCGACGGCGTGACCATGATGTTGCCGGGCTTCACGTCGCGGTGCACGAGCCCGCGTTCGTGGGCCGCCTGCAACGCGTTCCCGGTCTGCTCCAGCAGGTCCAGCGTCACCTCGGCGGTCAACCGGCCGCGGGAGATGATCGTCGCGAGCGGTTCGCCCTCGACGAGCTCCATCACCAGGTACGCCGTGTCCTCCGGTCCGTCGGTGACGGACGCGGTCTCGCCGTAGTCGTGCACCGACGCGATGCCGGGGTGGTTGAGCGACGCGGTCATCCGCGCCTCGACGCGGAACCGGTGCAGGAACTCGGGGTCTCCGGAGAGCTCCGCCTTGAGCACCTTCACCGCGACGCGGCGGTCGAGCCGGTCGTCCGCCGCTTCCCAGACCTCGCCCATGCCACCGACCGCGATCCGCCTGCTCAGGCGGTAGCGGTCGGCGAGGAGCTGGCCCTTGGTCAGCATCAGCGGCCTGCCAGGTACGCGTTCATCACGGCGCGCCCGATCGGGGCCGCGACCTTGCCGCCGGTGGCACCCAGACCGCGGTCGCCACCGTCCTCGACGATGACCGCGATCGCGATCTCCGGCTTCTGGGCCGGCGCGAACGCGATGTACCAGGCGTGGGGGTTGTTCTTCAGCGCGTCGGTGCCGTGCTCGGCGGTACCGGTCTTCGACGCCACCTGCACGTTCTGCAGGCGGCCCTCGCCACCGGTGTTGATCTCGGACTGGATCATCATGTCGCGCAGGGCGTTGGCGTTGGCCGTGCTCATCGCGGTCTCGACCTGGTCGGGCTCGGTGTCGTCGATCGACTTCAGGTCCGGGCCGAGGATCTTCGACACCAGGTACGGCTGCATGCGCTTGCCGTTGTTCGCGATCGTCGCCGCCACCACCGCGTTCTCCAGCGGGGTGATCTGCACGTCGCGCTGACCGATGCCGGTCTGGTAGAGCGCCGCGTCGTCCGGGATCGAGCCGAGCGTCGAGGTCTCGACGACCAGCGGCACCGCGAGGTCGGGGTCGTTGAAGCCGAACTTCTCGGCCTGCCGGCGCAGCTTGTTCGCGCCGAGCTGACCTGCCATCTCACCGAACGCCGTGTTGCACGACTTGGCGAGCGCCGTCTCCATCGGCACCGTCTCGCCAGGGCCGCACGGGGTGCCGTTGAAGTTCGGCAGCGGCGTCTGGCTGCCCGGCAGCGTGATCGATCCCTTGGCGGTGTACGGCGTGTCCTTGTTCTTGCCATCGGCGAGCGCGGCCGCCGCGACGACGACCTTCAGCGTCGAGCCTGCCGGGTAGAGGGCCTGCGTCGCGCGGTTGACCAGCGGGTCGTTCGAGTCCTTGGCGGTGAGCTGCTTCCACGCCGCCGCCTGCTCGTTCACGTCGTGGCTCGCGAGCAGGTTCGGGTCGTAGGACGGCGTGCTCGCCATCGCGAGGATCTCGCCGGTGTCCGGCTTGATCGCGACGACCGAACCGGTGAAACCCTTCGCCGTCAGCTGGTCGTACGCGGTCTGCTGCACCTTGGCGTTCAGGGTGAGCTGCACGTTGCCGCCGACCGGGTCACGACCGGTGATCAACGCGGAGACGCGGCGTGCGAACAGCCTGTCGTCCGAGCCGTTGAGGAGGTCGTTCTCGGCGCGCTCCATGCCGGACGTGCCGTAGGTGACCGACAGATAGCCCGTCACCGGCGCGTACACCGGGCCGTTGTTGTAGGTGCGCAGGAACCGGAGACGGTCGCTCGTCTCCTTGACGTCCGCGATCACCGTGCCGTCGGCGACCGTGATCAGCCCGCGCTTGCGGGCGTACTCGTCGAGCAGCACCCGGCGGTTGTAGGCGTTCTTGCGCCACTCATCGGCGTTGATCACCTGCACCCACGTGGCGTTGCCCAGCAGAAGCAGGATCATCACCATCATGGCCATGCCGACGCGGCGGAGCGGTGTGTTCATTTGGGACGCTCCACCATCACAGTGTGCTGGTCGGCGATAGCCGGTTGTTGCGGTTTCGGCTTCGCGATCCGCTGCGGGGCCCTGGCCGCCGCAGAAATTCGCAGTAGCAACGCGACCAGGATGTAGTTCGCGAGAAGGGAAGAACCGCCGTAGGACAGGAACGGCGCGGTGATGCCCGTCATCGGGATCAGCTTGGTGATACCGCCGACGACGATGAACACCTGGAAGCAGACCGCGAACGCGAGACCGCCGCCCAGCAGCTTGCCGAAGCTGTCGCGCACGGCGATGGCGCCGCGCAGGCCGCGCAACGCGAAGACCATGTAGACCAGCAGCAGCGCCGCGAAGCCGACGAACCCGAGCTCCTCGCCGATCACGGCGGTGATGAAGTCGGTGTTCGCCTCGGGAATCATCTCCGGCCGGCCGGCGCCGAGACCCGCGCCGCCGATGCCGCCGGTCGCGAGAGCGAACAGCGACTGCGAGATCTGGTAACCGCCGCCGACCACGTCGTAGCGGGCGATCGGGTCCTGCCAGTTCGCCACGCGCTGCTGGACGTGCGTGAAGAGCTTCCACGCGACGACCGCGCCGCCGGCGAACATGCCGAGACCGAGCACGACCCACGCCGCGCGTTCGGTGGCGATGTAGAGCAGCACGAGCACGATGCCGAAGAACAGCAGCGACGAGCCGAGGTCCTTCTGCAGCACCATGACCGCGACCGTGACGCCCCAGGCCGCGAACAGCGGGCCCAGGTCACGGGCGCGGGGCAGGTCCATGCCGAGGAACCGGCGGCCCGCCACGGTGAAGAGGTCCCGCTTCGACACCAGGAAGGCGGCGAAGAAGACCATCAGCAGGATCTTCGCGAACTCACCCGGCTGGATCGACAGCGGGCCGACCCGCAGCCAGATCTTCGCGCCGTTGATCGTCGGCGCGATGAAACCGGGCAGCACACCGGGAAGCAGCAGGGCGACCAGTCCGACGAGGCCGAACGTGTAGCCGAACCGCGCGAGCATCCGGTGGTCGGGCAGGAACTTCAGCGTGGCCGCGAACAGCAACAACCCGATGCCGGTCCAGATGACCTGTTTGAAGGCCACCGGGTCCCACGTCGAGCCGTCCGGGAAGACGGTGCCTTCAAGAGCCAGGTCGATCCGGTGGATGACCACCAGGCCGAGCCCGTTGAGCAGCGCGACGCACGGCAGGATCGCCGGGTCGGCGTACGGCGCCCACCTGCGCACGGCGAGGTGGGCACAAGCGAAGAGTCCGAGGTACGCGAGTCCGAGGTAGAGGATCCTCAGGCTCAGCGAGCGCTCCTGGTTCAGTTCGACCAGGATCAGTGCCAGCGTCACGAGGCCGGCGGCGAACGACAGCATCACCAGTTCGGTGCCGCGTCGCGTCGGCGCCTTCAGGCCTGGCGACGTGTTGGTCGCCGCCGACGCACCTGGTGAACCTTCCCCGGAGGGGACGGGCGAGCCCATCAACTACGGACCCTCCCGGCATTCCACACCCGGCTTTTGCTGGGAGGGGGTGAGCGAAGGCTCGGTGGAACCGGTCTCCGGGTTCGGGGAACCGTTCGCGGGCGGCGTGCTGGACGCGCTGCTCGACGCACTGCTGCTCGGCGTGGACGGCGTCGTCGAGGGCGTCGTACTGGTCGACGTCGACGACGTGTCCTTGCACAGCGGCAGCATGTGCTCGGTGCGCAGCAACCGGACCGCGGCGCGCGCGCCGTCGAGGCCGTTGTCGCTGCGGATACCCGCGGTGATGGTCTTGCGACCGGCTTCCTGCAGGTCCTTCAGCGTGATCGGGGTGCAGCCCGTGGATCCGGGCGGGCAGGAGTCCTCGACCTTGGACGACAGCTTGAAGCCGATGACGGTGCCGCTGAGGCCGCGGAAGATCGCGACCTGGCCGTCCTCGGTGGCGCCGACGTAGTACTGGGTGTTGAGCCACAGCTTGCCGCCGACGGCCACCACAGCGGTCAGCAGGAGCAGCACGAAGATGATCGCGAACGCCTTGATGGCGCTGCGCTTCTTGCGCTTCGGGTCCTGCGGAGGCGGGGGAGGCGCGTCCATGCGCTGCGGCATGGGCGGGCGCTGCTGCGTGATCGTCGCCGCTCGCGAGGCCGCGGAGTCCGGCGGAGGAGTGTGGTCCTCGCTGCCGTCACCGGCCGCGCCGCCGACGATCGGGTAGTCGTCGCCGAAAGCGACGTCCTGGACGTCCGCCACGATCACCGTGACGTTGTCGGGACCGCCGCCCTTGAGCGCGAGCTCGATCATCCGGTCCGCGCAGGCCTGCGGGTCCGGGATGCGGATCGCCTCGTCGAGCGTCTCCAGGCTCACGACACCGGACAGACCGTCCGAGCAGAGCAGGAACCGGTCGCCGGCACGCGCTTCGCGCACCGTGAGGCTGGGCTCGAAGTCGTGCCCGGTGAGGGCGCGCAGCAGCAACGAGCGTTGCGGGTGCGTGGCGGCCTCGTCCGGGGTGATCCGGCCCTCGTCGATCAACGACTGGACGAACGTGTCGTCGTGCGTGATCTGCGCGAAGGAGCCCTCCCTCAGGAGGTACGCGCGCGAGTCGCCGATGTGCACGAGCCCGAGACGGTTGCCCGCGAACAGGATGGCCGTGAGCGTGGTGCCCATGCCCTCCAGGTCCGGGTCGCTCGTCACGAGCTCGGAGATGGCGCCGTTGCCACTCGCGACCGCGTCGCGCAGCTTGCCGAGGAGGTCGTCGCCAGGCTCGTCGTCGTCGACGTGGGCCAGCGAGGCGATGACCACCTTGCTCGCGACTTCACCGGCGGCGTGGCCACCCATGCCGTCGGCTACTGCGAGCAGGCGGGGGCCCGCGTACACGGAGTCCTGGTTGTTGGAACGAACCAGGCCCCTGTCGCTTCGGGCCGCGTATCGAAGAACCAAGGTCATGAGCGCAGCTCGATCACCGTTTTGCCAATGCGGATCGGGGTGCCGAGAGGTACGCGCAGGGGTGCGGTGACCTTGGCTCGGTCTAGGTAGGTGCCGTTCGTGGAGCCGAGATCCTCCACGTACCAGTCGGTGCCGCGCATGGACAGCCTCGCGTGCCTGGTCGACGCGAAGTCGTCGTCCAGCACGAGAGTGGAGTCGTCAGCACGGCCGATCAGGATCGGCCTGCCGTCGAGTGAGATTCGGGTGCCGGTCAGCGCCCCGTGGGTGACCACGAGTTGCCGCGGCGCCTTGCTTCCCCTCGCCGACTTCTCGGACCTCCGGAAACCGGGCAGACCTGACGCCCGGAGCCCTGAGGCTGCGTAGAGATCAGAGCGGACCACACGTAGGGCGGCCAGCACAAAGAGCCAGAGGAGCACGAGAAAGCCCGCTCTGGTCAGCTGCATCACCAGCTCTGGCACCGGTTGTAACCGCTCCTGCCTTGAGTTGCTTACCGACGCCCGTATCGACCTCTAGCCCGCGGTGCGGAAAACCAGCGACGAGTGGCCGATGCGGACGACGTCGCCCTCCGCGAGCTGCCAAGTCTGCACTGGCGTGCCGTTCACCGTGGTGCCGTTGGTCGAACCGAGATCAGCGAGCATCGCATTCTGCCCGTCCCACGAAATTTCCAGGTGGCGCCTGGAGACTCCGGTGTCCGGGAGGCGGAAGTCGGCTTCCTGCCCACGTCCTACGACGTTTCCACCCTGCTTCAGGTTGTACGTGCGGTTGGAACCGTCGTCGAGGTGCAACGTCGCGTTGAGCTGACGGTTGGCGCCCTGGGTGGCCGGCGGGGCGTATCCGCCCTGGTTGTAGCCCTGGTCGTAGCCGCCCTGCTGGCCGTAGCCCTGCTGCTGGCCGTAACCCTGGTCATAACCGCCGGCCGGCTGCTGGCCGTAACCCTGGTCGTAGCCGCCGCCCTGCTGGCCGCCGGCGTAACCCTGGTCGTAGCCCTGCTGGCCGTAGCCCTGCTGCTGGCCATAGCCCTGGTCCTGGCCGTAGCCCTGCTGCTGCTGGCCGCCGGCGTAACCCTGGTCGTAGCCCTGCTGCTGCTGGCCGTAACCCTGGTCCTGGCCATAGCCCTGCTGCTGGCCGTAACCCTGGTCGTAGCCCTGCTGCTGGCCATAGCCCTGCTGGCCGTAGCCCTGATCTTGTCCTTGCTGGCCATAACCCTGCTGCTGGCCGTAACCCTGCTGGTCATAGCCCTGCTGCTGCTGGTCGTAGCCCTGCTGGCCGTAGCCGCCCTGACCATAAGGGTCCTGGCCGGGCTGGCCCTGTCCTTGTCCGTAGCCGGGTGGCTGGCTCATGGGTCGGTCTCCTGCGGTGCGAGGTGGTGCTGACCGTCGGCTGGCCGCTTTCACGTCGGGGTCGACGGACGAGCTGGTTCGGAACTGTCCGGTGTGCAGCGCCTCGGAGCGCTCCAGGGAGACTACGACGTCACCATAGGTATCCCATCCGGACTCGGCCAGGTGCTCTCGCAGGCCCTCTGCGAGAAGCTGTGTGATGCGTAGTTCATCCTGCTCGTCGCCCGCAAGACGTTCGTGGTCCTGAGGTCCGAGGAGCACCTTGTAGTGGTTGGGGGCTAGCAGTCTGCCACCCGCGAGTTCGCGGATGTTGCTGTCACCCTCCCGTTGCAGTGCCTGTGCCACCTCTTGGGGCACCACGCTGCCGCCGAACACGCGCGCGAAGGTGTTGCCGACGAGACCTTCGAGCTTGCGCTCGAAGCGTTGCAGGCCCATGTCGACTCCTTCCGCTCGGCCGGGCTCCTGTACCGATCGTATCCGGGTACGACCGCACCTACAGGGGGCGATTAGGAACCTGGTTTGGGCGCGTGCTAGTGTTTCCAACGTCTCCAGGGGCAAGTGGCGGAATGGCAGACGCGCACGGTTCAGGTCCGTGTGTCCGAAAGGACGTGGGGGTTCAACTCCCCCCTTGCCCATAGAAAAGACAGCTGGAACCCCCCTCGCGGAATCGCGAGGGGGGTTCTTTCGTTGAACCGGCAGTATCGGATTCCTTGATCCAACAGGTGATGTCTGTCACTCGTTCGGGGGTCGGCATGTGGGCGATAGCGGCGGCGGATTTCGGTGCGGAGCTCGAGCTGGTCGAGGTTCCGGAGCCGGTGGCGGGCCCGAACGAGTTGAAGGTGCGGTTGTTCGCGGCGAGCGTGAACCCGTTCGACCGCAAAGTCGTGAACGGGATGCTGCGGAGTTCCGCGCCTCATCAGTTCCCGCTGGTTCCCGGAACTGATGGTGCGGGTGAGGTTGCAGGTTCCGGAGAGAGGATTTTCGGCACCTTCTTCCACCGTCCCGTCGGCGGCGGAACATACGCCGAGTACGTCACAGTTCCGGCCGGGAACGCGTTGGCTCCGTTGCCGGACGACATGGATCCCGCGGTCGCCGCCGCATTGCCGACGGCGGGAATGACGGCATTGCAGTTGGTCGAGTCGCTCGGGGCCGCGGAATCCGTGCTGATCGTCGGTGCTTCCGGCGGTGTGGGGTCGTTCGCCGTCCAGATCGCTCGTGCGGCGGGCAAGAGGGTCATCCCGATCGGTCGTGGCGACACCCTCGTCGAGGCCGACGCCCTGATCGACCTCGTCAGCGCCGACCGTTCGTCGTTCGAGGCGAACGCGCGCTATGCGCCGCTGGCCTTCAACACCAACTACGTCTCCGCTGATCAGGCGCAGAACTTCGGCATGAAGGGCTCGCGGGAGACGTTGGTGCGGCTGGCGTCGATGGTGCAGGCGGGGGACCTGGAAGTGCCGATCGCCCGGCGCGTGCCGTTGCGCGAGGCAGCCGATGTTTTCGCAGGTCACGGGCCTGGCAAGACCGTGATCATCATGTAGGTGGTCGTTCTGGCGCGGTGAACGGTCGACGGACGGTGACCGGTACCGCTGACCGGCTTTTTGCCCCCACGCCTGGCGCACACACCCTGAGCAGGTCTTTTGGTGCGTCCATACGGATTAACGTCACCCAGACGGCAGCACCGTAGGACCGAACTCCCCTCACCACTCCTCGACCGGTCACCGACCGGTCGGCGCCGTCGATCGCAGGGGGTCCTGTGGCCTGGGGGCGGGCCGCGCGCTTACTGCTAATTCTTTATCCAGAGCACGAGTCGAAACGCGGCGGATCTCCCGCCGCGGGTGACGAGGAGGCACTGGCGTGAGCAGCACCCCAGCAAGGATCGCGGCACTCGACAGCTCGAACGGTCTGTCGACCACCCCGGTCCCGGTTCCGGAACTGCCCGCGTCCGTCGAGGAGTTGGCAGCCGCTGCGGCGATCCGCCTCGGCTGGCACGGCGTGGTTCTCCCCGAAATGGTCCTGATGGGCCGCAAGGTCGTCGTCGTGGCCGAACTCCTGGCCGATGCCCACGCCGAGCGCGTGTGCGTGGGTGCGGGCCCTGAGGCCGACAAGACCACCGTCTCCACGTGGGTGTGGCCGGAGATGGAAGGCCGCGTCCCGCCGGCCGCCGTGCGCATCGTCGGCGTCCTGGCCGTCGCCCGCCACTGGCGCACCGCGCTGGCCTCCGCCGTCCCCTTCGCCCGCTACGGCAACGCCGCGGTCGTCCTCCCCGAGTCGGTCGCCTTCTCGCACGACTACCTCGCGAACTGCCTGCCGCGCGTCCGCCGCTACGGCGTCTCCGTCCTGCTGGCCGACGACGAGAAGGACCTCTCGGTCGACGTGTCCGGCCGCCAGGAGAACGCGCCCGCCGAGGACACCGCCATCACCCGCTGGGTCAACGAACTGGTCTACGAGCAGGTGCTCGCCACCGCGTCCTGATCCACGCGTCGTGCTGGTCGCCGCTCACTGATCTACGGTCAGAACCATGCGAGTAGTGATAGCCGGCGGACACGGGCAGATCGCGCTGCTTCTCGAGCAGCAGCTGGCCACCCGTGGAGACGCCGCCACCGCGCTGGTCCGGAACCCCGATCATTTTGGTGACGTGCAGGAAGCCGGAGCCGTTCCGGTGTTGTGCGACCTGGAGTCCGCTGATCTGGACTCGGTCGCCGCGTATTTGAACGGTGCTGACGCGGCTGTGTTCGCCGCTGGAGCTGGTGCCGGATCTGGTGCCGCCCGCAAGGACACCGTGGACTACGGGGCCGCTGCGCTCTTTGCCTCTGCTTGCGTCGAGGCGGGGGTGCGGCGGTTTGTCCAGGTTTCTACCGTCGGGATCGAGTCTGCTGACTCGCCTTCTGTGGATCCGGAGTTCGCGGTTTATCTCAAGGCCAAGAAGTTGGCTGAGGATGATTTGAAGGCTCGGGATCTGGATTGGACGATCTTGCGGCCTGGGCCGTTGGTGGATGATGCGCCTACTGGGCTGGTCACCTTGGCTGCGCCTCGGTTGCCTCGGGCTTCTGTTACCCGTGCTGATGTTGCCGCTGTGTTGGCGGAGTTGCTTGACGCTCCCAACACGATCGGCAAGACGATCGAGCTGGTGAACGGGGAGACGCCGGTTGCTGAGGCTGTTCGGGCTGTTCTTTGATGGCGCTGCTTTCGCAGCGTTCCCCGGTTGCTTGCGGCGGGTTGCCTTGCGTGCTTCCTCTGGGGGCTCTGCCCCCAGACCCCCGGCAATCTGATCGGGGGGTGGCGCCGTGGGCGGGTTGATGGCACGCCTGTTGCGTTGGGCGGCTGCGCGTTGCTTTGAGGGTTGCGTTGGCGGTGGGGTCCCGTCACGAGCCGCACCAAGAGCGGGCCACATGCAAGGAGGGGTGTCAAGCGGACGAAAAGCGTGTCCGCTTGACACCCCTCCTTGCATGCAGCAAGAGCTATGGCGCGACTCGTGACGGGACCCCACCGCCCTGACCGCGCGGTAAGGACGGCTCGCCTTCGGCTTCGCGGGTGGGCTGGCGACTAGCCGAGTACGCGGTCCAGGTATGCGTTGGTGAAGGTTCGGTTCGGGTCTACCTCGTTGCGTACCCGTAGGAAGTCGTCGAAGTGTGGGTACAGCGGGCGGAGTTCCGTTGCGGTGAGGTCGTGCATCTTGCCCCAGTGTGGGCGGCCGCCTACCGATGCCGCGATGCTTGCGTACGCGTCGAAGAAAGCCTTGTACTGCATGCCTAGTGCCTGGTGCATCGAGATGTAGGCGGTGTCTCGGCCGCTTGCCGTTGAGAGCCAGATGTCGTCGGCCTGGGCGATGCGTACTTCGCAGGGGACGATCAGGTGGTCGCGCTCGCCCAGTTTGTTCGCCACGGCGCGGAGTTCGCCGATTACGTCCATCAGGGTTTCGCGGGGGATGGAGAACTCGGTCTCCACGAAGCGGACTCGCCTTGGGGTCACGAAGACGTTGTGCGAGTAGTCCGAATAGGACCGTTCGGAGATCAGTGAGCCGCAGAGTTCGTTGAGGCGCTTGGTGT
The DNA here is from genome assembly GCF_900115955.1 of Lentzea waywayandensis. Lineage (GTDB taxonomy): Bacteria > Actinomycetota > Actinomycetes > Mycobacteriales > Pseudonocardiaceae > Lentzea > Lentzea waywayandensis. Next base: position 489,596 of record NZ_FOYL01000004.1, on the reverse strand, counting down.
AGCGCGGGAAGGTCTTGGCCACCTTGGTGACCGCGCCGAACGCCGCGTTCTCCATGACCTCGTACTCCCACGTCTGCCTCAGCTTCGACAGTGGGCGGGCCGGTTCGGTGATCCTGTTGTTGCGCTTGAGGATCACGCGGTCGGAGTGGGTGAACCAGTGGAACTCGACGTGGTCTTCGACTGCGCAGAGGTCGTCGAACTGTTCCAGGACGGCGTCCAGGCGGCCTGGGGATTCTGAGGCCTGCAGTACGAATGACGGGACGCACTGGAGGGTCAGGGTGCTGATGACGCCCAGGGCGCCGAGGCCCACTCTGGCTGCGTTGAAGAGGTCTGGGCGTTCGGTGCGGTTGCAGGTCACCACCTGGCCGTCGGCCAGGACCAGTTCCAGTTCCACGATCGCGGTGGCCAGGACGCCCAGTTTGCCGCCGGTGCCGTGGGTTGAGGTGGAGACGGCGCCGGCGACTGTCTGGGCGTCGATGTCGCCCAGGTTCGGCATCGCGAGGCCCAGGCGGTGCAGGTCGGCGTTGAAGGCCCAGAGAGGTGTGCCGGAGCGGACGGTTACCAGGCCCGTTTCCGTGTCCGCGCGTACGATTCCCGTCCATCGGTCCAGGTCAAGCGCTACTTCTGGGGCGACGGCGATGTCGTTGAACGAGTGGCCGCTGCCTCGCGCGCGTACTCGGGAGGCGGAGAGGATCGTTGTGGCGATCTCATCCGTGCTGGACGGGTGGACTACGCGCGCCGCGCACGAAGCCGTTTTAGCCCAGTTCGTCCACACGCGAACCTCCACGAGAGAGTGTGACCTGCGAGTAACGTAAGTGAAAGCTCTTCACGTTTCAAGGGTTCAGGACGTACCGTCAGGGCATGCGCAGAACTCGACTCGATGCCGCGACGAAGGATTTGGATCCTCCGTTCGCGATCGTCGACCTGGATGCCTTCGACCACAACGCGGCGGACCTCGCCCGTCGCGCTGCCGGTCATCCGATCCGGGTGGCGAGCAAGTCGATTCGGGTGCGCGAGCTGGTGAGCCGGGCGCTCGAACGGCCTGGGTACGCCGGGGTCATGTGCTACTCGCTGGCCGAGGCGCTGTGGTTGTCGGAGCAGAACGTCAGCGAGGACCTGCTCGTGGCGTACCCGACGGCTGACCGGGCGTCGTTGCAGAAGCTCGCGGCCAACGAAACCGCACGTCAGCGCGTCACGATCATGGTCGACTCCACCGAGCACCTCGACTTCGTGGACGCGGCGATCGGGCCGCACGCCGACATCCGGGTCTGTTTGGAACTGGACGTGTCGTGGCGGCCGTTGCCGGGCGTGCACATCGGTCCGCGCCGGTCGTCGATCCACACGCCGCAGCAGGCGAAGGCCCTGGCCGCCAAGATCACCCAACGCACCGGCTTCAAGCTGGTCGGTGTCATGGCGTACGAGGGGCAGATCGCCGGGCTGGGCGACAACCCGCCCGGTCAGCCGCTGCGGGCGCTCGGGATCCGGTTCATCCAGTCCAAGTCCGGGCCCGAGCTGGTCCAGCGCCGCACGGCCGTGGTCACCGCGGTCCGGCAGGTCGCCGACCTGGAGTTCGTCAACGGTGGTGGCACCGGCAGCCTGGAGCTGACCGGGTCCGACCCGTCCGTCACCGAGCTCGCGGCCGGGTCTGGACTTTTCGGGCCTACGTTGTTCGACGGCTACCAGGGGTTCAAGCCGGAACCCGCCGCGCTCTTCGCGTTGTCGGTGGTGCGCAAGCCGACCAAACGGGTCGCCACGCTCTTCGCCGGCGGCTACATCGCGTCCGGGACGCCGACGCCCGACCGTCAGCCGTCGCCATACCTGCCGTCCGGGCTGAAGACGCTCAGCCTCGAAGGCGCGGGCGAGGTGCAGACGCCGGTCACCGGCAAGGCGGCGGAGCAGTTGAAGATCGGCGACCGCGTCTGGATGCGGCACGCCAAGGCCGGCGAGCTGTTCGAGCGGTTCGACGAGGTGCACCTGGTGCACGGTGATCGCATCGAGCGCACCGTGCCCACGTACCGCGGCGAGCGCCGCAACTTCGGCTAGGCGGGCAGTCGTGACGACAGGTAACCCCTGACCAAGGCCCTCGCTTCGGTCAGGATCGCCTGATCGCCTGTCGGGTTCTTGCGGAACGCCATCTTCATCACGGCGTCGGCGGCCTCGACGGCGATCGCGATCGGCAGGCCGACCTCGCCGAACGGGATGCTGAACTTGCCCGAGATCAGCTCCGAGATCTTGTCGGAGATGACGGCGTTGTTGTCGCGGCGGTCGTCGAGCAGGCGCATGTCCACGACGTCACCGAAGTGCAGTTTCCCGAACGCGGGGATCTCGCGGTGCATCGTCACGTAGACGTCGAACACGGTGTCCACGGCGTCCCACCAGTGCTCGAGTGTCGCCTGCTCGAGCCGTTCGGTGATGCCCTGGGAGAACTTGTCGACGTTGCGCAGCGTCAGTGCCTGCACGACGGCTCTCTTGTCGGGGAAGAACTGGTAGAGCGAACCGACCGCCACGCCCGCTCTCTCCGCGATCAACGTCGTGGTGACGCCGTCGTAGCCCACCTCGTCGATGAGAGTCGCGCACGCCTCGAGCATGCGCTCGACTCTCTTGGCGCTGCGCTGCTGGACGGGCTGACGGCGAAGCGGGGTGGTGCTCGTCACGGCGACTCCCAGTAGTTCGGGTACTTCCATCTTGCCTGTTGCGCGGCTCTTTCACTTCCCTGAACCTGCCAACACGCCTACGATCCGAACAAGTTTCACATTTGGAGGATCGATGAGCGACTTCCTTTGGGGAGTGTCGACGTCCGCGTTCCAGATCGAGGGCGCGTTCACCGCCGGCGGCCGTGGCCCCTCCGTGTGGGACGAGTTCTCTCCAGTACACGAGAACCAGGACGCTTCCGTTGCGTGCGACCACTACAACCGGTGGCGTGAGGACGTTGCGCTCATGACGCAGCTCGGCGTGAACGCGTATCGGTTCTCGATCGCGTGGCCGCGCATCCAGCCGTCCGGCAAGGGACCTGTCAACGCCGAGGGCCTCGACTTCTACGACCGTCTGGTCGACGCGCTCGTCGACGTCGGCATTGCCCCCGTGGTGACGTTGTACCACTGGGACACGCCCTTGGAGCTGGAAGCGGAGGGCGGGTGGCTGAACCGGGACATCGCCGACCGGTTCGCCGACTACACGGCGCTGGTCGCGGACCGGCTCGCCGACCGCGTGAAGATGTGGATCCCGATCAACGAGCCCGCGATGGTGACGTTGCAGGGTTACGCGATCGGTGAGCACGCTCCCGGCAAGACGTTGCTCTTCGACGCGTTGCCCACCGCCCACCACCTGAACCTCGCCCACGGCCGTGCGGTCGAAGTGCTCCGTTCGCACAACGCGCAAGCGGTTGGCACAGCGAACAACCACACGCCCGCCTGGCCGGTTGGGCCGAATGACGTAGCAGCCGCCGAGGCGTACAGCGAAATCCACAACTGGATCTACGCGGACCCCATGCTGTCGGGCCGATATCCCGACGCAGTCGCCGAGCTTCTGCCTATCGCCGATGGTGACCTGGCCACGATCCACCAGCCGCTCGACTTCTACGGCGTGAACTACTACAACCCGACGCGGCTGAAGTCGCCGTCCGAGGGCAATCCGCTGCCGTTCGAACTGGCGGAGATCGACGAGTACCCGCTCACCGGTTTCGGCTGGCCGATCGTGCCGTCCGGGCTGACCGAGATGATCAACGCACTGCGCGAGCGGCACCCCGGCCTGCCGCCGGTGCACGTGACCGAGAGCGGCTGCAGCTTCCCCGACGAGCTCGCGGACGCCGACCGGATCTCCTACCTCGACGGACACCTCAAGGCAGCGCAGGCAGCCGACGTCGCCGGGTACTTCGTGTGGTCACTGCTCGACAACTTCGAGTGGGAAGCCGGATATTCGCAGCGGTTCGGCCTCGTCCAGGTCGACTACGAGACGCAGCGACGCACGCCGCGCGACTCGTTCCACTGGTACAGAAAGGTGATCAGCGGTGAGTGAAGCCCTCGCTGAGCCGGTGGTGCGGGTTCGCCGCGGCTGGATGGCCTGGTTGTTCTGCGCGAACCTCGGGTTGTGGCTGGCGGTCTACGCGCCGATCCAGGTTCTGCTGCCGCAGCAGGCCGAACTGCTCAACAAGGCGAACAAGGAGCTGGTGTTCGGCATCGTCACCGGCTTCGGCGGCCTGGTGTCGCTGCTGGTCGTGCCGTTGATCGGGTTCCTGTCCGACCGCACGACCTCGCGGTTCGGCCGCCGCCACCCGTGGACGCTGGCCGGAGCTGTCGTCGGCGCCGTCGGTCTCGCCGTGCTGGCCAACGCACCGTCGGTGGTCGTCATGACCATCGGCTGGTGCCTGGTGCAGGCGGGCATCGGCGGAATGCTCGCCGCGCTGACCTCGGCCGTGCCCGACCGGGTGCCGGTCGAGCAACGGGCCCAGGTCGGCGGGCTCATCGGGATCAGCCAGATGCTCGGCACCGTGCTGGGCGCGGTCGTGGTCACGCTGCTGGTCAGCGGACTTCAGGCCGGCTACCTGGCGTGCGCGGTCATCGTGCTGGCCGGCGCCATCTTCTTCGTCCTGCGCACGCCCGACACACAGCTCGTCGTGAAGCCGGTGCGGCCGACGTTCTGGATCTCGCCGAAGCAGCACCCCGACTTCGCGTGGGCGTGGGGCGGGCACCTGATGATCAACCTCGGCAACGCGTTCGGCACCCTCTACCTCCTCTACTTCCTCGGCGACGTGGTCCACCACGAGTCGCCCGAGGACGGTCTGCTGGTGCTCATGGCGCTCTACGGGGTGGCGCTCGCCGCAGGAGCAGTGCTGTTCGGCGCACGGAGTGATCGTTCTGGCCGCCGCAAGCCGTATGTCTACGGCGCCGCGGCCGTGATGGCGCTGGCGGCGTTGATCCTGGTGATCTGGCCAACCTGGACCGCCGTTCTGATCGCCTCCCCGCTGCTCGGCGTCGGCTTCGGCACGTACTGGGCCGTCGCGATCGCGCTGCTCACCCAGGTGCTGCCGGCCGCGTCCGACCGGGCCAAGGACCTGGGCGTGCTCAACGTGGCCAACGCGTTGCCGCAGGTCATCGCCCCCTTGCTGACCGCGTTGATCCTCGCCAACCTTGGCGGTTACCGCGGTCTGTTCGCGGTGTCCGCGCTGGCGACGACGCTGGCCGCGGTGTTGATGAGTCGAGTGCGATCGGTGGTCTGATGCAGCTGTCGGGCAAGAAGGTTCTGGTCACGGGGGCGTCCCAGGGAATCGGCGCGGAGGCGGCATTTCGGTTCGCCGCTCACGGCGCGCACGTCCACCTGGTGGCCCGTAGCGCCGAACTGCTCGATCTACAGGTCAAACGGATCACGGAGTTCGGCGGCTCGGCGACCGCTCATCCGGCCGATCTGGCGGACGCCGGGCAGATTCGCGCACTCGCGGAAGAGGTTCCCGCGCCGGATGTGCTGGTCAACAACGCGGGCGTCGGGCGCTGGCTCTTCCTCGACGACACGTCGGCGGACGAGCTGGTCACCATGACCGCCGTGCCGTACATGGCCACGTTGCTGCTGACCAGGGAGTACCTGGGCGCCATGCGTTCCAGGGGTTCCGGCTGGATCGTCAACGTGAACTCGCCGGTGTCCCGCCTGCCGATTCCCGGCTGTGCCGGTTACCAGTCGTCGCGGTGGGCGCTGCGCGGACTGACCGCGTCGCTGCGCCTTGACCTGCGCGGAACCGGCGTCGGGATCAGCGAAGTGGTGCCGGGCAAGGTTTCCAGCGAGTACTTCAACAACAACCCCGGCGCCGAGGAACGGATTCCGGCGATCGCCCGGATGATCCCGACGGTCACGCCTCAGGAGTGCGCGAAGGCGATCGTGGACGCGGTGGAGAAGGAACGTGCCGAGCACCTGTTCCCGTGGCAGCTCAAGGCGTTCGAGCTCTCCGGCCGGCTGTTCCCCGGCCTGACCTCGTACCTGACCTGGAAGACGGGTACGCACCGCTAGAAGACGTGAAAACGGCCCTTGCCTGCGCGGGAGGTGCAGACAAGGGCCGTGGTTGGTGACCGCGGACCGACGACGGTCGGGGAGGGAAGGTGCACGTCACCGGCCCGCGGGAATCTGTGGAGTTGTAAAGCTGACCGGGGCCCGCGATGTAGCGGTCGGGGGTTCGCACATCGCGGGCCACCGGTCAGTAGGCGGTTTGCAGACCTGGTCGTGTCGGGGGGACGCCAGGTCAGTCGCAAACGCCCGTTAGTGGGCTCGAGCCACCGCGCGGCGGGACCGGGTGACAGGAGGAGTCACCGGGGCCTCGCGCAGATGGCGAGCCGGGCGCGGGGCGAGTCCGCCCGCAACCAGGTGTTCGTACGCGGCGCGCCACACCGAGCAAGGTGACTTCTGCTGGCGCCAACGGCCGGAACATTCGGGGCAGTTGCCCTTCTCGTCCGGCTCGTGCGCTGCCAGCAGAGCACGCCATCCCTCGGTCAGCCGAGGGAGCTCGGATCGAGCCACCGACAGGAGGGACGGGGCGTCAGCGCGGCTCGCCAGCTCTGTGAGCAGGTCGAGGCGTTCCCACACAGCGTTGCGAAGAACCTGTCCGAGGATCGCGTCCATCGAAACGTCACCGTCACCTTTCCGCCTGGTCGGCGGCTTCGCGTAGCGCAGCCCTGAGCTGTACGAGCTGGTCGTGGGACAAGACTGCCGTCTCCCCGGGAGGGCCTACCAGGACCACTTGGCCCTGAACGACCTTCACGGTGAGCTGGCGGTCCCGGTCGACCACGTCGCCGCAGCTGATCTGCCACGTCCGACGTTGCCCGGTCATGCCGCGCCATGTGGAGTCGGTGTCACCCGTCTCCACAATGGAGGTGGAGCCTGAGGAGGAGCTGTCCACTATTAGGTCGTTCCTCTCCGTGCTCACTCGCTTACCGGAATCTAGATTGCGATGATTCATGCCGGAACGGGACGTCACAGCGCCCACCGGTGGAAGTCTTACGGTGAGCGGTAAGCGGTGTTCGGTAGAGCCGATCAGCTCCGCCGAAGAGGACTTCTCGGGCTCGGGGACCTGCCCCTAGTCTGCCGATGACGCCCAACGGACTGTGAGGGTGCGCGATGAACACCATGAGTTCCCAGGGCTCTCCGATCCCCACCGAGGTGTGGGACCACCAGGAGATGCGGGACGCACTTGCCCGACGAGAGATCAGCTCGGTCTACCGGCTGCTCCGAAGGCACGGCGTGTCCCAGCGCCAGATCGCGGCGCTCACTGGGCAGTCGCAGTCCGAAGTCTCGGAGATTCTCAAGGGACGCCAGGTGATGGCGTACGACGTCCTGACGAGGATCGCCATTGGCTTGGGTGTCCCACGTGGATACATGGGTCTCGCCTATGACGAGACAACGGCAGTAAGGGTGGCCGCAGCTGCGGACTCACCCCATCCTGAGGAGGAAGAGTCGGTGAAGCGTCGGAAGTTCCTCGCGCACGCCGCCGCCGTGACAGTGGGCGCGGCCGTGTTCGGAGCGGACTCCGGGTCGTGGGTTTCACACCCCACACAGACTCCGGCTCCGGGACGCATCGGCATGACGGACGTGCGGCAGGTCGAAGCGGCCACCCGTGCTCTGCGTGCCCTCGACTACCAGTACGGCGGCGGCTCCTGTCGTGACGCCGTGGTCGCCCAGCTGTCCTGGGGACAGCAGATGCTCGGCGCGAGCTCCACGGACATCGTTCGCCAGCGGCTCTTCGTCGCCCTGGCAGACCTGCACAACCTCGCCGGCTGGACGTCGTTCGACACGGGCCTGATGGACTCGGCCCGCAACCACTTCGGTCAGGCGCTCGACCTCGCCAAGCAGGGCGAGAACGAGGCGCTGATGGCGAACATCCTGTACCGCATGGGTCGCGTGTACTTGCACCAGAACGCCCCGGACGACGCGCTGAAGGTGTTCCAGCTGGGTCAGCTGGCCGCGCAGAACTCCGGTTCCGAGCTGGCGGTGGGCATCCTGTGCGCGAACGAGGCCTGGGCCTACGCGAAGATGGGTTCCGACGAGCAGGCGCTCAAGCTGCTCGGCTGCGCGCGTGACGAGTTCTCCCGCGCGGACGTCGTCGAAGCACCCGCCTGGGCGCGGTTCTTCAACGAGATCGACCTCTCGTCGATGATCGGCACGGTGCACACCGAGCTGGCCCAGTCCGTGGACGCCAAGTACGCCCGCACCGCGATCCCCTACCTCTCGAAGGCGATCAACAGCTTCGGCGACGACATGGCTCGGAGCCGGTCCTTCAACCTCACCTCGATGTCGATCAACCACCTCATCCAGGGCGACGTCGACCACGGCGCCAAGGTCGGTGGCCAGGCCGTTGACCTGTCCGAAGGCCTGAAGTCGGTGCGCACGAAGCAGCGCATGGAGCCGCTTCGCCAGGAGGCCGAGAAGCGCCGCAACAACCCCGAGGCCCGTGAGCTGGCCGAGCGCGTCGCACGTTTCACCGGGGCTGACAGCGCCGCCTAGCAGCAATCTCGTTTGGGTCCTATAGCACCACGATCGGATGGCGTGGGACACGAACCGGTAACGCCAGGACCTTCGCACACGAATGCAGCATCGACGGGCGAGAAATCCACGCCTAAGGTGCGGCAGGTCGGGGCGAAGGACGAGGTGCGGCGCGTGAGCCTTACTCGGAGGTGGCGTTCCAGGAGAGCGCTGCGGTCCGCGCAGTTGCTCGACGAGGTGGTGGACACCCAGCTACCGCTGCTGGCGGGCTTTGACGAGGAGCGACGGCGACGATCCGCCGACTACCTCGCCGAGCTCGTGGCGCTGGCTCAGGACTACCGCTACTACGCCAACGGCTGGATCGACAGCCGTGAGCTGGACCGCCGCGGTCAGCGGACGATGAACCGGCTGGCGCGCATGCGCGAAGAATCTTCGGCTCGACTGATCACCGACTAGTCCGTTCGTGCGCAGCTCGTCGCGCCGATCGGACCACTCGCCGAGTCCGGTCGAAGTTGTGGATGTTTCACGTTGAACATTGCCCCTCACCAGGGCACGGTCCCGGCGTCGTCGAACAGGCCGCCGGTCGGACCGTCGTCGGGCAGGGTGGCCAGCCTGATAGCGGCCCTCGCGCCATCCGCGGGAGTACTGGTGCCCTGGAAGCCGTTGAGGTCGGTCGCCACGTAACCGGGGCAGGCGGCATTGATCTTGATGTTCGGGAGCTCCTTCGCGTACTGGACGGTCAGCGCGTTCAGAAACGCCTTCGACGGCGTGTAGGTGCCGTTGACCTCGCCGAACTCCACTTCCGGTGTGGTCTGCAGCGTCAGTGACGCCAGGTGGCTCGACTGGTTGACGATCCGCGGCCGTGTGGAACGGGCCAGCAGCGGCAGCATCGCGTTGGTGACCCGGACGACGCCGATCACGTTGGTCTCCAGCACCTCCCGCAGGCTTTCCGGTGTGGCGGCGGACGGCGCCGCAGGCCATGCTCCGGCGATCGCCGCGTTGTTGACCAGCACGTCGAGGCGGCCGAACCGTTCCTCGAACAGTGCTGCCGCTGCCTGGACGCTCTCGTCGTCGGTCACGTCCAGCGGCACGGCGAACGCGTCGACGCCGTTCGCGCGCAGTTTCGCCACTGCCTCCTCGCCACGCCTGGCATCTCTCGCGCCGACTCCGACAGTCATCCCGAGGCCAGCCGCGATTTCGTAGCCGATGCCCTTGTTCGCGCCGGTGACCAGCGCGATCGTCTGTTCGCTCATGCACTTGATCGTGGTCGGCGGCGTCGTCAGAACCAACATCACTTCGGTCTGGCACCGATACCCGGCGGATATCGATACGGTGGCCGGGTGGAGACCAGAGAGCTCCGGTACTTCGTCGCGGTGGCGGAAGAACTGCACTTCGGCCGCGCCGCCGACCGTCTCGGCATCGCCCAGCCGCCGTTGTCGCGGACGATCGCCCAGCTCGAACAACGGCTCGGCGTCGCGTTGCTGACCCGCACCAGTCGCAAGGTCTCGCTCACCGACGCGGGCGCGGTGCTGCTGGCCGAAGGCAGGGCGATCCTCGGGGCGGTGGCCGCCGCGGAGAGGCGCACCCGCAACGTCGAAAGGCCTTCGCTGGTGCTGGCTGCCAAGGCAGGTGGTTCCAGCGAGCTTCTGGCGAAGCTGCTCGACGCCTACGCCGCCGAACCCGGTGCGGTCGCCGTCGACCTGCTGTTGTGCGAGACGCACACCCGGAAACCGCTGCTCGACGGCCGGGCGGACGTGGCGATCCTGCACGAGCCGTACGACTCGACCGCCGGACTCGACGTCGAGCCCCTGCACACCGAGAGCCAGTTCGCGATCCTCGCGACCTCGCACCCGCTGGCCGGCGCCGGGCAGCTGCGGATGGCCGACGTCATCGACCTGCCGGAACTCGTGCGCTGGCCGGAGCCCGACGGCAGCTACCTTCCCGGCCCCGGCGTGGAAGTGCACAACCTGACGCAGCTGTTCCAGATGATCTCGCTCGGTCGTGCGGTCGCGGTCATGCCGGAAGTCGTCCGCACCGGCCTGCTCGAATGCCTGGCCGCGGTACCGGTGATGGACGCGCCGAAGGTGACGACGGTGATCGCGTGGCCACCGCACAGCAGGTCGCGTGCGGTCGCCGCCCTGGTGCGGGTTGCGACGGGGTTCAGCTGACCGGAGCGCGGCTCAGGATCACGGCGAGCCCGAACGCGACGCCCATGATGGTCACCTCCAGGATCGCCCACTGCACGATCGCGGTGACCTTGTGCTGGGAGATCTTCGGCAGCAACCGCCACCGGATGTGCGCGCCGAGCACCGCGATCAGTCCCGCGCACACGGCCTTGCCCAGGAACAACAGGCCGTAGCCGGTCGTGAACAGCGACTGCGGGAACGGCACGACGGGGTTGAGGATCAGCTCCAGCAACCCGTTGAACAGGCCCGTGACCGCGACGACGATCAGGCTGACCGTCGCGATCTTCGAGAACTTCGGCAGCGCGATCGCCAGCAGTCCCTTGCGGTAGGCGACCAGCGCCATCAACGCGCCGAGCCCGCCGGTCCACGCGGCGGCGCCCAGCACGTGCAGCTCCATGGAGACCATCGAGTAGTCGTGGTACTTCCAGTTGGAGGCGTGCCCGGTCACCGGGATCGGCAGCAGTCCGAACATCGAGATGAGAATCCGCAGCTCAGCGGGCACGGACTCGCCGCTGCGCACGGCCATCACGCCGACGATCAGGTAGACGAACGCGCAGGAAGCGCTGAACAGCAGGCCCTTCCCGGCGCCCACGTTCGCGATGTACTCGACGGCGTTGCCGATGCTGACGTCGCTGCCCGGCCGCAGTTCGGCAGCCTGCAGGACGATCGCCAGCAGGGCCGCGACCACCCAGACGGCGGCGGCGATCACCGCGGCCGGCCGGGCGATCCGCATCACCGGTTCGGTGTGAGTGGGCCGGTCGAAGCCGAGCAGCTTCGGCAGGATCGACAGCCCGACGACGATCGTCGCCGAGATGTCGAGCAGCACCCGTGTGACCGGCAGGCCGTACCGGACCGCCGCCCCGGCGTCGACGACCCCGGCGACCACGACGGGTGGTGCCAGCACGAGGCCGAGCGCGATGCCTCCGAGTGCGCCGAACACGAGTCCGGCGAGCACGCGGTAGTGGGTGGGGGCGGCGGTCCGGACGTCACTCATGCCTTCGCGCCTCCGCCACGCAGGGCGAAGAACACGCCACCGCCGAGCAGCACCACGGCGCCGACGATCCACACCCAGATGGGCAGGCCGTCGCTCGAACCCGAGTCGCCGGTCGAGGCGTTGGCGTTCGCCGGCGTGGTGGGCGTGCCCGCGCCGTCCTTGGTGAGCGTGAACGTCAGCTCACCGGAGACGGGGTGCCCGTCCGCGGACAGGATGCGGTAGCCGATCTTGTACTCGCCGGCCTTGCCCAGGGCGTTGACCTTCGCGGACACCGCGGTGTCCTTGATCGTCGGGTCGCCCGCGACCTCGTAGTGGCCGCCGTTCGCGTCGACGACCGAGATCGTGTTGATGCCCTGGCCGCCCTGCACGTCCTGGTCGAACGTCAGCGTGATGGTCGAGGGACCGACCTCCAGCGAGGTCTTGTCCTTCGGGTCACTGCTGATCAACGCGTTGTGCGCCGCCGCGGGGGCGGCCGTGGCGAGCACGGCCGCACCAGCGAACAGGAACGCGATCAGAGCGCGCTTCATGCCTTGCGCCGCGAGCGGAGGATCGCGCCGACACCGAAGCCGAGGCCGAGCGCACCGACGGCCAGACCGGCGCCACCGAGGTAGCGAGCGGTCTTGTCGGAACCGGCGACGGACGCCTCGTGCGTGTCGGTGCTGTTCGCGGCCGGGGTCGTGCCGTGGCCACCGTGGCCGTCGTCACCGGCCGCCTTCGGGGCGAGCTTCAGCGCGGGGGCCGGGTGCTCCGGCTCCTTGCCGTCCGCACCGGCGGCCTGGGCCCAGTCCACGACCTCGCCGTTCTCGTACGTCTGCTTGGTCGGAAGCTCCAGCTTGTCCTTGCCCTCCGGCAGGGTGCCGATGGCGACGAAGAACTCCTGGTACTCGTTGACGTTGATCTTCACACCGGGCTCGGCGGTCCAGGTGATCGTCTTGAACGCCTCGGTGACCTCCTTGCCGGCGATCGTCACGGGCTTGTCGAGCTTGCCCTTGACGACCTCGGCCTTCCAGCCGGCCAGCGGCTTGGTGCGCACCGACGTGAGCGGGGTGTCCTGCGGCAGCGTCACCTCGATCTTGGTGGTGCCGGCGTTGTCCCGCTCGTTCGGGACGCGGAACGCGAAGGTGGCGCGGCCGCCCTGGGTGAACTCGGCCGGCTGGGCGCTGACGTGCGCCGATGCGATGGTCGGGGTGCCGAGCACGGCGAAGCCGGCCACGGCGAGAACGGCGAGCGTGCGCACGCCAAATCGATTTGTAGACATGAAGTTGTGGCTCCTGATGCCAAAGGGGGTCTGCAGAGGGATACGGATGATCAGGAGTCACAAGGCGGGCCGCGCCGCCCGTTCGCACGCGACAGCTCCAGGTGGTGCGCGTTCTGGAGGTACGGCGTGCTGGGGAACGTCCGCATCGGCGTGGTGACCGGCAGCGGCGTGAGCCTGCGGGGGATCAGGCGGGTGACGGCGGCGAACAGCCTGAACAGGGCGTTCTCGGCGTGGAACAGCAACAGCCCGGTCAGCGTGGCGGCCATGAGGTGCGCCACGAACATCTGCCCGGTCAGCGTGTTGGTGTGCTCGTGGTTGACCCAGGTCAGCAGCAGGTGCTGGGCGAGCTGGGCCGTGCCGAGCCCGGCGATGACCGAGAGCCTTCCGGTGCGCTTGTCGGCCAGCGATGCCGCCGCGAACGCGATCAGCACCACCAACGGCAACGCGTGGATGAACTCGGAGACCTCGCCGCCGCCCAGCCCGTGGGCGGTGATCGTGAGCGCGGCAGACGTCAGCGCGAGTGCGGCACCGCGAAGGGTGCGCAACTCACTCGTCCGGGTGCTCACGAGAGTTGAGGGTAATCGGAGGAGTTTGCCCCGGTCTATGAGTGGGTATCTAGGGCCGCATGACCGTTCAATGCGACAAGCCGGGCCGTACCGACCGGGTTGTGTTCGGCGTTGCCGCAGGTCTCACGCTTGCGTTCGTGACCTGGGGAATCGTCGGTACCGAGAGTTTGGCGTCCGCGTCGAAAGCGGCGCTCGGCTGGATCATCCAGCATCTGGGATGGGCCTTCGTGCTCTCCGCCACCGGGTTCGTGGTCTTCGCGTTGTGGCTCGCGTTCAGCCGTTACGGCAAGATCCCGCTCGGTCAGGACGACGAGAAACCCGAGTTCAAGACCGTGTCCTGGGTCGCGATGATGTTCAGCGCGGGCATGGGCATCGGGCTGATGTTCTACGGCGTCAACGAGCCGCTGACGCACTTCGTGAAGCCGCCGCCCGGCTCCGACGGAGATCCGTTGGAGACCGCGATGGCGACCACCCTGTTCCACTGGACGCTGCACCCGTGGGCGATCTACGCCATCGTCGGCATCGCGATCGCATACAGCAGCTTCCGCAGGGGCCGATCCTCGCTGATCAGCTCGGCCTTCGCGCCGCTGCTGGGCAAGCGCGCCGCTTCTGGCTGGGGCCGCGCGATCGACGTCATGGCGATCTTCGCGACCCTGTTCGGCTCGGCCGCCTCCCTCGGTCTCGGTGCCCTGCAGATCGGGAGCGGGCTGGAGGCGGCCGGGTGGGCCGGCGACGTCGGCAAGGGCGTGCTGGTAGCGATCATCGCGATCCTGACCGTGGCGTTCGTCGCGTCCGCCGTCTCGGGCGTCGCCAAGGGCATCCAGTGGCTGTCGAACATCAACATGGTGCTGGCCGTGGTGCTGGCGCTGTTCCTGTTCGTCGTGGGCCCGACCGTGTTCATCCTGAACCTGCTGCCCACGGCCCTCGGCGACTACTTCCGCGAGCTCGCGACCATGGCCGGCCGCACCGCCGCCTCCGGTGGCGACGCGACCGAAACCTGGCTGTCCGGCTGGACGATCTTCTACTGGGCGTGGTGGATCTCGTGGACGCCGTTCGTCGGCATGTTCATCGCGCGGATCTCGCGTGGCCGCACGATCAAGCAGTTCGTCGCCGGCGTGATCCTGGTGCCGTCCGCGGTGTCGCTGGTGTGGTTCGCGATCCTGGGCGGCACGGCCATCTTCGAGCAGCGCAACGGCGTCGACCTCGCCGGTCAGTCCACTCCGGAATCGCAGTTGTTCTCGCTGCTGGACCAGTTCCCGCTGGCCGCCGTCGCCGGCGTGATCGTGATGCTCCTGGTGGCGATCTTCTTCGTGTCCGGAGCAGACGCCGCGTCGATCGTGATGGGAACGCTCTCCCAGGAGGGCACCATCCGGCCGACCAAGCCCGTGGTGATCTTCTGGGGCGTGGTGACCGGTGCCGTCGCGGCCGTGATGCTGCTGGTCGGCGGGTCCGATGCCCTGACAGGGCTGCAGAACCTGACGATCATCGCGGCGCTGCCGTTCATGGTCGTGATGATCGGGCTCTGCGTCTCGCTGGCCAAGGACCTGCGCTCCGACCCGATGATCAGGCGCGAGGAACGGGTCGCCGAGGTGATGGAAGAAGTTGCTGACAGTTATCCACAGATCGCCGAACGGCAGCCCGCTGCCTCACGTCAAGATGCCCGCGTAGGTGGCTTCGTTGCCTCAGGGGAAATGCCCGCGACGGAGAGGCCTCGGTAGGGCTTGACCGGGAAGTATTTCCTGGTCGCTTCGGTGGCGAGGACGTCGATAGGTGTGGATCTCGCGGCGGATCGCCGCGGGGTTGAGCCGGGTCCGGTCAACCGCCGGCGTCTACCGGCCGGGGCATCCATGATCGCCCACACCTTCCGCAGGGCCACGAGTTCTGCGGGTCACGGGGCTTCCGTTGCTGCGCAGGACGCTTCCGCCATGCGGGACTCACGGGCGTGATCACGATGCCAGCCCGTCAACGCGGCAGCTTGACCAGCCCGTATCCCGATAAACTGGAGCGGGGCCGGTCCCCCGGGAGGGTGGGGGCTGCCCTCAGGGCGGTTGATCTTGCTAGCGCACGTTCAGGCGCCTGAGCAACTCCTGCTCCAGCATCTCCAGATCAGTCCCGACGGCCCGGTGCGCTGCTTTGCGCCGGGCCGTCGGCATGCGCTCGGACGCGCGCACCGCGGCGAGGAGCTGAGCGAGCCGCGCCTCGGTCTTCGAAACCCAATCGGAATCAGTTGCCCGCAATGTCTCCATCGACTCGGAGAAGCCGACAATTCGCGCGTGCAGCCGGGCGCCGTATCCCGAGTACTTACCGATGTCCGCGACGTCGATGCCGAGCCGACGCGCCCGATAGCGGTCGTACTGCTCGCTCAAAACCCCAGCTCCGCGGGCGATTACCGGGGCCAGCACCGGAATGAGCGCGGGCGCCACCACCTTCGCGACACCGACCAGGTTCTTGGCCCTGCTGGGCGTGAAGCCGGCCTTCGCTTTGCGCGCCATTCGGGTACACCTCCTCCGTCACGTGAAACTTACTGCCCAGGTTGCCGACACATCTCCCCGACGCGCGACATACCCTCATCCTGTGACTTCCCAGGTGCAGCTAGACGCCGGCGTGGTCACTCGTTGTCGGCGGCGGGTGCACCTCGAAAACGATCCGGAGATGCGCGACGCTCCCAAGGCGGCGCCGGATCCGGCTTCGGAACAACGGAAAGCGGACGCGAACAGCCATCGGCGTGCGGTGGCGGACGCGCTCGGCAGGATCGTCGGCTCGAACCTCTTCGAGGTGCCGAGCGGACCCGATGTGCGCAGTGCGGACCGGGAACGGGTGACGCTCGCGGCGATGGAGATGGGCGCCCAGTACATCTGGGGCGCCGCCCTGCCCCGTGATCCACGCGGCGGCCGTCGTGGCGGAATCGACCTGCTGGTCAAGGATTCCTCCGGGTACGTGCCGGTGCTCGTGGTCCGGCACAAGATCACCGATCCAGGCCAGGGCGCGCGCACGAGCCCGTTGACGATGCCGTTGCCCGACGGCAGCCGCACGGACCCGCATCGCAAGGTCCGTCCCCAGCCCCGTGATCAGCTGCGGCTGGCCCACGCGCAACGGCAGCTCCAGGCCGCCGGTTACGCGCGCAACGGTCGCGCCACGGGTGGCGTGATCGGCATGGACGCCGACGTGGTGCTGTGGCACGACCTGGAGGCGCCGACGTGGCCGGGCGGCCGCAACGCGCTGGCCGAGTACGACGCCCGGTTCAGCGACCGGCTGGCCGTGGCGCTGGCGGCGGCGAACGAGCAGGAACCGCTCGCCCGGCCGTCGCGGATCGTCGACTGCAAGACGTGTCCGTGGTGGCCTACCTGCGACAACGATCTCAAGCGTGGCCGGGACGTCAGCCTCGTCGTGCGCGGCGAGGACGCGGTGGCGTTGCGGAAGATCGGCCTGTCCACTGTGGACGAGCTGGCCGAGCTCGATCCCGCGTCGCCCGGTCCGATCCAGCTCGTCGGCATGCCGTTCGGGGACGCCGTGGTGCTGGCGCGGGCGTGGCTGCGCGACCTGACGCTGGTGCGCAGGGTGCCCGAGATGAACGTGCCGCGCGCGGACGTCGAGGTCGACGTCGACATGGAGAGCTTCGGCGACCTCGGCGCGTACATGTGGGGCTGCCTGCTGTCCGGAAAGGACATCGACGAGGAGCACGGCTACCGCGCCTTCGTCACGTGGGACGCGCTGCCGTGCGACGACGAGGCTCGTTCGTTCGCCGAGTTCTGGACCTGGCTGACCGGGATCCGGTTGCGGGCCAAGGCACGCGGGCTGTCGTTCCGCGCCTACTGCTACAACGAGCTCGCGGAGAACCGCTGGCTGCTGGCGTCGGCGGAACGGTTCGCGGGCAAGCCGGGGATTCCGACGATCGCGCAGATCAAGGAGTTCATCAACTCGGACTCGTGGGTCGACCTGTTCGGGATCGTCCGCGAGCAGTTCCTGTGCGCGCACGGCAAGGGCCTGAAGGTCATCGCGCCGGTGGCCGGGTTCTCGTGGCGCGATCCCGAGGCAGGCGGCGAGAACTCCATGCGCTGGTACCGGTCCGCGGTCGGGATGAACGGCGACGAGCTCGACACCGATCAGCGGCGGCGGTTGCTGGAGTACAACGAGGACGACGTCCGGGCCACCCATCGCCTGCGCGAGTGGATGACCTCGGACGCCATGTCGCGTCTGCCTTTTGCCGGAGAGCTCTGAGTCCCTCGGCATACGTCGGACGCAGGGAGGTGTGATGTGAATGTCACGACCGTCGTGACGCTCGTCGTGGCGCTTGGCGGGTGGGTCTTGGCTGCCACGACGACGTGGCTCACGTATCAGAGCAAGAGCGAGGAAAACTACTTCCGCGCGTTGGACTGGATGTCCGGCGGCACGCAGAAGCGCAATTTGGGCATCGCGGTCATCGAAGGGTCTTGGCACAAGAGGCGCATCCGGCGTATCAGCACACCGCTGCTGTGCTCCTCGGTGATCTACCTTCTGTTGCGGTCGAGCCAGCACGATGCGGCGCACGAGCTGAACAACCTGCGTCGGATGATGCACCTGCTCGTCGACACCGCACCACGACGTCGCGAGCACGACTTTCACTACAGGGCGCTGCTAAAGGCGTTGGACGAGAAAGTTGACCCGGAGTTCAGGGGTGGCTTGCTCGTTCCCGTCGATGACGTGCGGGGGTGGCGAGCCCGCCTTGCTCAACCGCAGAACCGAGATCGGGCGGTGCGCTGAGATCAGCGACACCGCCCCTGGATGAGCGATCTCTAGCGGGGTGCCATGCGGAGAGCGCCGTCCATGCGGATGACCTCTCCGTTCAGGTAGTCGTGCTCGATGATCGAGAGCGCGAGCTGCGCGTACTCGGACGGCTGGGCCAGGCGCTTCGGGAACGGCACGCCGGCGGCGAGGCCCGCGCGGAACTCGTCGGAGACCGTGGCGAGCATCGGGGTGTCGACGATGCCGGGCGCGATGGTGAGCACGCGGATGCCGACGTTGCTCAGGTCGCGGGCGGCCGGGAGGGTCATGCCGACGACGCCGCCCTTGGACGAGGCGTAGGCGACCTGGCCGATCTGGCCGTCGAACGCGGCGATCGACGCGGTGTTGATGATGACGCCGCGGGCGCCGTGCTCCAGCTCCTCGGTCTTGCCCATGGCCGCGGCGGCCAGGCGCAGGACGTTGAACGAGCCGATCAGGTTGACCTCGATGATCTTGCGGTAGAGGTCGAGGTCGTGCGGGCCGGTCTTGCCGACGGTGCGGGACGACGGGCCGATGCCCGCGCAGTTCACCGTGATGCGCAGCGGGGCGCCGGAACCGGCAGCGGTGTCGACGGCGGCCTGGACCTCTTCGCCCGAGGTCACGTCGGCGGCCAGGTAGGTGACGTTCTCGATCGCGTCGGCGTTCGCGATGGCGCTCGGCAGGTCGAGAGCGAACACCTGCGCTCCACGCGCCGCCAGCGCACGTGCGGTCGCGCCGCCGAGACCGGACGCGCCACCGGTGACGATGGCCGCGGTACCCGAGATCTCCATGCCTTCATCCTCCTCGAAGCGAACTGCTCGCGAGGAGGTTAACGCTCGTTACCTCGAACTCAACGGTCGGTCCAGTGGAGCAGGGCCACCAACGGCACCGCTGCCACGAGCGCGAGGCCGATGAAGATCGTCGCGACACCCAGAATTCCCATGTCCAGAACTGTGCCGTTCGAGCGTGTTCGAAACATCGGCCGCGCCGGTAGACCTCTGGTAGGAGATCTGTCACCGTCCGCTACGACCAAAGTCGTACGCCGACCGGACGCTGCTCCGTTCGGGTCTAGGGCATACGTCACTTGGAGTCACACAAAATAGTTAGCGTCGCATACCTTTATTGGGTGTTCACCACTCGCCCCGAACTCGTCGGCACCTTCGGCATGGTCGCTTCGACCCACTGGCTGGCCTCCGCGTCGGCCATGGCGGTGCTGGAGGACGGCGGCAACGCCTTCGACGCCGCCGTGACCGCCGGTTTCGTGTTGCAGGTGGTGGAACCGCACCTCAACGGCCCCGGCGGCGAGGTGCCGATCATCTTCTCGGCCGCCGGAGCGGCCCCGCGCGTGCTCTGCGGCCAGGGCGTGGCGCCCGCCGGAGCGTCGATCGAGCACTACACCGACCTGGGTCTTTCACTGGTGCCGGGAAGCGGGCTGCTGGCCGCGACGGTGCCCGGCGCGTGGGACGGCTGGCTCACTCTGCTGCGTGACCACGGCACCAAGTCGTTGCGCGACGTGCTCGACCGGGCGATCGGCTACGCCCGCGACGGTTTCCCGCTCGTCGAACGCGCCGCGCACACCATCGGGCTCGTCTCGGACCTCTTCCGCGACCACTGGCCGACGTCCGCCGCGCAGTGGATGCCCGACGGCGTCCTGCCGGCTCCCGGCGGCCGTTTCCGCAACCCGAAGCTCGCCGACACCTGGGAGTGGCTGCTGGCCGCAGCCGAGGCCGCCGGCTCTGATCGTGAGGCGCAGATCGAGGCCGCGCGCCGGGCCTGGTCGCAGGGGTTCGTCGCGGCGCAGATCGACGAGTTCTGCCGTTCGGAGTTCCGCGACGATTCCGGCCGCGACCACGCGGGTGTGCTGACCGGTGCCGACATGGCGTCCTGGGAGGCGTCGTACGAGGACGCGGTCGTCGCCGACTTCGACGAGTGGTCGCTCGTCAAGGCCGGCGCGTGGACGCAGGGACCCGCTTTGGTGCAGCAGCTGCGGTTGCTGGAGGGCTACGACCTGTCCTATGTGGACGGCAAGCCCACCGCCGAGACCGTGCACCTCGCCGTCGAGGCCGCGAAGCTGGCGTTCGCCGACCGCGAGGCCTGGTACGGCGACGTTCCGGACGTGCCGCTGGAGACCCTGCTGTCGCGCGCCTACGCCTCCGAACGTCGTGCGCTGATCTCCGACTCGGCGTCCTTCGACCTTCGGCCGGGCTCGCCCGACGGCCGGGAACCGTTGCTGCCCAAGCACATCATCAGCGGCCCGTCGACGTTGATCTCCGACCCGACGGGCGCGATCGGCGAACCGACCGTGGAACGCTCCGGCGTGACGCGCGGTGACACCGTGCACGTGGACGTCGTGGACCGCTGGGGCAACATGGTCTCCGCGACCCCGTCCGGCGGCTGGCTCCAGTCCTCGCCGACGATCCCGTCGCTCGGCTTCTGCCTGGGCAGCCGCGCCCAGATGTTCTGGCTGGACAAGGACCTGCCGAACTCACTGGCCCCCGGCAAGCGCCCGCGGATCACGCTGTCGCCGTCGATGGCGTTGCGCGACGGCCGTCCCGCGCTGGCGTTCGGCACCCCCGGCGGAGACCAGCAGGACCAGTGGCAGCTCGGCTTCTGGCTGGCGCACCGCGCGGGCCTGAACCTCCAGGAGGCGATCGACTCGCCGATGTGGCACTCGAACGCGTTCCCGAGCTCGTTCTACCCGAGGGCCTGGACGCCGGGCGAACTCGTCATCGAGTCCCGCGCCGGCGCGGACGTCCTGGATGCGTTGCGATCGCGTGGCCACCAGGTCGTGGACGCCGGCGAGTGGACCCTGGGCCGAATGTCCGCCGTGGCAAGGGATGCCTTCGACGGACTGCTGCGCGCCGGCGCGAACGCACGCGGCGCGCAGGGCTACGCGGCAGGTCGCTAGCTCTGGCTGTCGACGACCTTGGTGCCGTCGTGGATCATCTCCACGTTGGCGCCGCCGAAGTTGTGCAGCGTGCTGACCCCGGCGCTGTCGCCGAGCTCGCTGATCTTGCCGATCGGGTCGACGTCGGGAAGCTGCGGCGCGGCACTCGCGGTGCCCGCCATGGCAGCGATCGCACCCGCGGCGATACCGGCGGAAGCGACGATCTTCTTGATGCTCAAGACGTTTCGCTCCTAGAAAAGTGGAACGGCGCCCGATTCGAGGGGGAGGGAATCGGGCGCCGCCCCGGCCAGGAAGTACTGGTCAGTCAGATCAGATGTCGACGGACGCGGCACCGGTCGGCACGCCGTGCGGCTCGTTCAGGCCGAGCAGCGTGGAGGCCGGGAGGCCCGTGGCACCGGCGTCGACGTTCTCGACGAGCGCGTTGACGTCCACGTCCTGCGCGTTGATCGCCTGGATCTTGCCGGCGGTGTCCGCGGTGTTCACGGACGCGAGGTCGCCGGCGGTGGCGATGTCGCCCAGCTGGCCACCCAGGTCGGGCGCGGTGTGAGCGGCGACGGACCCGGTGTCCGCGTGTGCGATACCACCCAGGCCGAGCATGACGGTAGCGCTGCCGAGGGCAACAGCGGCCCCCGTGACGGTCTTCCTGAGGTTCATGGGCGCGAACGTTTCTGTGTCCGGGCCCTCTACATCAAGCTGCGTAACTCAGGCGAGGGAAGTTCTTCATCCTTTAGGGGGCGCCAGTGCGCTGTGGTCGTGCAGACCCGGTCCTGGCCCCGCCACGCGGATGTCGCGTACAGGCCTGGTTTCGTTCCGGCCCGGGACATGAAGTCGTGCGCGCACGCCTTCATGTATCTGCGGTCTGTGCACGTTCATCAACGACCTTGGCGAGCTACCGAACGTCACGATTCTGGTCGTATTGGACACAACAGGTCCACTCGCGACCAAGACAGGCTTTGTCATCGCCCCGCCCCCAAGCTGGCAGCGTTCAAAGTCGCCGCAATCCGCGGCGACTTTGAAAACAACCAACGGCCTAGGCGATAGCCCCCGGCGGCAGCTTCAGCTTGAACGGCAGCGTTGTCACGACAGCCAGATCGGACGCGGTCGCCTTCATCAACGAAGGAGCGTTGCGAGCACCGGGCTCAGGCAGGTCCAGCAGCCTGTCCACGGCCTCGACCAACGGGCCCTCGTAGATCCACACGGCCTGAGCCGGCCGGGCCGAGTCGCGGACCGCCGGCAGACGCCCTGCGCGCGCTTCCGTCTCCGACCAGAACAGGATCGAGTCGATGAAGCCTCTGCGCTGCTTGAACGCCATGATTCGGTCGAGCTGCCCGGCGTCGTCCCTCAGATGGAGGAACTGAAAGCCACTCTCGCGCAGCTCGATGACCTTGTTCAGTGCGTGGTCCATGGCGCACCTACCCCTGTGAGGTCCCCTTCGGGTGACTGATCAGTCATACGACCCGAAAGGATCGTACGGTAAGTCAACGTTCCGCCGTAAGACGTACTCCGAACGAGTATCTCAATTGGCGGACGTTTGTGGCGCAGGGTAATCGTTGCCCTTCTTGGAAGGGGAAACGGCCAGGACGGCCGCTACGGTTCGCACCAAGAAGGCCAAACCGCCTAATGTGACTAATGTCACGGTGATCAACATGTGTCGCCTCCGGGATGGGTGACCTACACAGTTAGACGTGTAGCACCGCCAGGAGGTTGTACGTACCCGCCACGCCGACAGCGCGTGGTCGGGCAGAATCCCAGGCGTGGACTTCGAGGTCGTGAAGAAGCAGGCTCTGGACTTCAGGCAAGAGCTGCTCACGCGCAAGGAACAAGTACAGGTCGACTTCGACTGGTACCCGTACGACACGATGGCGAACATCTTCCACCTCGACGCCATGCTGACCGGCGCACGCAGGGACCTGTTCGCGCAGGTCGCGGGTGGCACGGTCGCGGACATCGGGGCGGCGGACGGCGACTTCGCCTTCTTCCTGGAGCAACGGCTCGGGTGCTCCGTCGACCTGATCGACAACGCGCCGACGAACTTCAACGGGGTGCGCGGCGCGCGGCGGATGCGCGAGGAGCTCGCGTCGGAGGTGCAGATCCACGAGATCGACCTCGACACCCAGTTCAGGCTGCCGCGCGACCACTACGACCTCGTGTTCTTCCTGGGGATCCTGTACCACCTGAAGAACCCGTACTACGTGCTCGAGGAGCTGGCGAAGCGCGTCGACCGCCTGGTGGTGTCGACGAGGATCGCGCAGCTCTCACCCGATCACGGGACCGACTTCGCGCACCTGCCGGTGGCCTATCTGCTCCACCCGACCGAGGCCAACAACGACTCCACCAACTTCTGGATCTTCTCCGAGGCCGGGCTTCGCCGGATCTTCGAGCGGACCGGGTGGACGGTCGAGGACTACGTCAGCGTGGGGGCCACGGAAGGTTCCGATCCCGCACACGCCGACCGTGACGAACGAGCCTTCGCCCTGTTGCGAAGCACCCGCCGATGAAAGGCGCTGGAGACAGATTCATGGAGCTGGATCGCCGGATCGAGTGGACCGGAGAGCGCTGCGTCCCGTGGACCGAGGACACCCAGGTGGTGTACGAGCACTACCACCGCTACGCGCTCGCGAGGGATCTCGCTGCGGGAAAGCGGGTCCTCGACCTCGCCAGTGGTGAGGGCTACGGCGCGGCCATGCTCGCCGAGGCGGCCGCGGAGGTCGTCGGGGTCGACATCGACGCACCGTCGGTTGAGCACGCTCAGCTGAACTACGGCGGCGCCAGCCTGAGGTTCGTCGTCGGATCCATCACCGACCCCGCGGTGCTGGCCGACGCGGGGCAGTTCGACGTGATCACCTGCTTCGAGGCGATCGAGCACGTCACGGATCACGCCGGGTTGATGGAGCTGGTCCGCGCACGGCTGGCGCCCGGCGGTCTGTTGCTGATCAGCACGCCGGACACCGAGGTCTACAGCCACCAGCACGACAACTGCAACGAGTTCCACCTCAAGGAGCTCACCGAGCGCGAGTTCGGCGAGCTGTTGAAGGCGGACTTCGCCAACGTCGCGATGTTCCGGCAGAACGTCGCCGTCGGCTCGGTCATCACGGCGACCGGCACCCGCAAGGGCGCGGTCAGCGCGCACACGGCGAGGCCGAACGGCGACACGTGGTCGGTCGAGCGCGGTCTGCCGCACACCTACCTGTTCGCGGTGGCCTCGCAGGGCTCACTGCCGTCGCTGCCCGCGGCCGCGATCATGCTCGACCCCGAGTTGACGCTGGTGCAACGCAGCGTCGGCCAGCTGCGCGCGCTGTACGAGGCCGACAGGGCGGAGGTCGAGCAGCTCAAGTCGACGATCCAGACCTTGGAGCAGCACCGCCAGACCGAGGAGCGGGACAAGCTGGCCGCGCTGGAGTCGGTGGCGGAATCGCGCGTCGAACGCGAGCGCCTCTCCGCCGAGTTGCATCAGACGTCGCGCAACGCCGACCGGTCGGCGGCCGTCATCGAGTGGATGCAGGACTCGGCCAGCGTGCTCGAGCAGCGTGCGATTCGGGCAGAGGCCGAGGTGCAGCGGCTACGCCGGCAGGTCGACGAGCAGAACGTGCTGGTGCAGCGCGCGCTCGGCAAGTACCGCAGCGTCATCGAGAAGGTGGCACCGCGCGGGGGCCCGTTGCGCGACACCTACGAGAGGGCTCTCGGGCGGCAGCCGGGCGTCGTGCCGCACACGCCTGCCGAGCCGCGCACGCCCGTCGCCGTCCACACCAGCGACAAGCCGCTGGTCAGCATCATCATTCCGGTGCACGGCAAGTGGTCGTACACGCGGCAGTGTCTGCTGAGCATCAACAGCGTGCACTCCACTGTGCCGTTCGAGGTCATCGTGGTCGATGACGCTTCACCGGACGACAGCGCGGAGAAGCTCGCGGCGTGCACCGGCGTCCGGCTGGTCCGCACACCGCGCAATCTGGGGTTCATCGGCGCCTGCAACCTCGGCGCCGAAAAAGCGCGCTCCGAGCTGCTCCTCTTTCTCAACAACGACACAGAGGTGACGTCCGGCTGGCTGGAGGCGCTGGTCGAGACCGCGAACTCGGACGACAGGATCGGCCTCGTCGGTGCCAAGCTGGTCTACCCGGACGGCACTCTGCAGGAGGCCGGCGGCATCGTCTGGTCCGACGCGACAGGCTGGAACTACGGCCGCAACGGCGATCCGAACGACCAGGCCGTCAACGTCCTGCGCGACGTCGACTACTGCTCGGGCGCGGCGATCCTGGTCCGGCGTGACCTCTTCGAGCGGGTCGGCGGGTTCGACACGCGGTTCGCGCCCGCCTACTACGAGGACACCGACCTGGCGTTCGCGATCAGGGCCTCCGGGCATCGCGTGGTCGTGCAGCCGAAGTCCGTGGTGGTGCACCACGAGGGCATCTCGCACGGCAAGGACGTCAGCAGCGGCGTGAAGCGGCACCAGGAGCTCAACCGCACGGTGTTCGCGGAGAAGTGGGCGGACGCGCTCAGCCGCCAGCTGCCGGGCCCGAGCGAGGCGAACCTGTGGCTCGCTCGCCAGCGCGACCCGTTCGACCGCGGTGGCCCGCTGGTGCTGGTGATGGACCACCAGGTGCCGCTCACCAGGATGGACTCCGGATCCGTGCGCATGCGCGCGGTGCTCGAGGAGCTGGTCGGCCTCGGCTGCCGGGTCGTGTTCTTCCCCGCCAACTGGAGTGAGCACCAGCCGGACACCGATGAGCTCCGCCAGCTCGGCATCACGGTGCTGACCCAGAACGAGCGGCAGTGGCAGTTCCTGCGTGAGGTGGCCTCCGAGCTGTCGTTCGCGTTGCTGTCCCGGCCCAACGTCGCCTGGATCATGCTGGAGGAGCTGCGCACGCGGGCGCCGCAGTGCGTCATCGCCTACGACACCGTCGATCTGCACTTCCTCCGCTTGGAGCGGCAGGCAGCGGTGACCGAACGCGACGGGGACGCCGAGAGCGCGCTCGGGTTGCGCCGCAAGGCCGACGCCGCGCGCGAGCTGGAGCTCGGCCTGGTCCGGGCGACCGACGTGACGTTCGTGGTGTCCGAGGCGGAGCAGGACCTGCTGGGAAAGCTGGTGCCGACCGCTGACGTGCGGGTGCTGTCCAACGTCCACACCGTCGACTGGACACCGGCCTCTGTGGACGGTCGCACCGACCTGGTGTTCATCGGCGGGTACGACCACCTGCCGAACCGGGACGCGGCGCAATGGCTGGCCAAGTCCATCATGCCGTTGGTGCGCAAGGAGATCCCGGACGCGACGCTGCGCATCGTCGGCTCCAACCCGACGAAGGACGTGCAGGCTCTGCACGACGAGGACGCCGGCGTGGACGTCGTCGGGTTCGTCGACGACCTCGGTCCGGTGTACGCGCGGGCGCGAATCACCTTGGCGCCGCTGCGATACGGCGCCGGGGTGAAGGGCAAGATCGGGCAGAGCGTCAGCGAGGGTGTCCCGGTGGTGGGCACGACCCTGGCGCTGGAAGGCATGCACCTCGTGCCGGAGCAGGACGTGCTCGTCGGTGACACCGAGGAGGAGGTCGCCGGCGCGATCGTTCGGCTGATGCGGGACGACGACCTCTGGTACCGGCTTTCCAGTTCCGCCAAGGAGAAGGTCGCGGAACAGTTCGGCCCGCAGGCCGCCCGCACGATGCTGGAAGGCTTGCTCAAGTAGAAGACAGCACAAGGGCCCCGAGTCGCCTCGGGGCCCTTGTGCTGTCTGCGGATCAGGAACGCTACGCGCCGGATCGGTGACGGGCGAAGCAGCAGTGCCCGTTCGCGTGCGACGTGCCGACTACCGCACCGTCGGGGGAGCGAAGTCGAGCTGGTCCTTCAACAACTGCTTGAACTGCGTCTCCGCCGCGCTGCCCTCGGAGGTGAAGACCTCCACGACGATTGCCTTGTTGTAGTAGACGTAGACCCCGCGCAGGACCTTCTTGGCGGGGTCGGTGACGACCTTGACGCCCTTGTAGGCGAGGTCCTTGTTCTCCTTCAGCGCGGCCTGGTCCTCCAGGTAGCCCGCTACCACCTTGCTCGCCGCGGCCTGGTCCGAGACCGCCATGACGATGATGCTCAGGGTGTTCTTGCCGTCGATCGTGGTGCTGAGCGTCGCCTCGGTCATCCCGCCGGCGATGAGCGCGTCCGTGGTCTTGCCGACCAACAGCTTCTGCGCCGCCATCTTCGGCAGGTCGAACTGCCCGCCTCCTGGCCGCTCGGTACCGGGCAGCGGACCGAAGACCGAGTCGGTGGTCGTGCCGGCGTCCGGCTTCTGCGCGGGCGGATCAGGGAGCGGCTTGACGGTCGGGGTGGCCGGCGTCGAGCTCTGGCCAACCGGTGGCTGCGCCTGGTTGTCCTTCTTGCTGGTGAAGAAGAAATAGCCGCCGACGCCGAGGCCGGCCACGAGCAGCACGATGATCACGATGCCGACGATCTTCTTGCCCTTGCCGGACGACTTGCCGGCCGAGTCGAAGACCTCGGGACCCTGGTTCCACGACGGCTGCGCGAAGGAGTCCTGGTCGCCGCTCAGCCACGGCGGTGGTGCGCCGGCCTGTCCGCCCTGCCCGCCCTGCCAGCCGCCGCCCTGGGCGAACTGCTGCGGTTGTCCGTAGTTCGGCTGGGGGAACCCGCCGCTGCCCGGCACCACCTGAGTGGCGTCCGGGTTGTGGCCGCCGCCGTTGACGGACACGACCTGGGTCTTGTCCGAGTTCTGCTGCGGCGCGTTCTGTTGCGGCGCCTGCTGAACGGGCTGGGGACCGGTCACCGGCTTGATGTACTGGGTCTTCTCCGGCGGCGGCATCGTCTGCCACCGTGCTGGAGGCGCGAGTGAGCCGCCGTCCTGCTGCCCACCGGTGTTGCCCGCCAGGATGGCGTCGCGGCGCTGCCGGTACTCATCGGCGGACACGCGGCCGCTAGCCAACTCAGCGTCGAGCTTCTGCAGCTCGTCCTGCCAACTCACAGTGGCCCCCTGCCGATGCGCTCATCCTGAAACCGCGTCATTATCGCACCTGTTCACGAGTGACTTCTGGCTGAGGGTAGTTGTTGGTCGCGACTCGATCCTGATGGTCCGATGGTCGAGTTATCGACTCGTAGTGATAGCGGCGTATGGGTGTTTCAGATCGGCCGGTTGGACGTCCTGATCAGGTCACGTGTCCTGAGCACGACGTCGCTGTCGCCACCGGCGTTCGAACCAGCTCATCGGTCTGAAGAAGAACGTGATCATCGATAAGTTGATCCCGGTTGGTGCGGATATCAACAGCCGTTTGTTGTTGCGTGACGTTACGGGCGCTACCTGAACTGTTCGGCCATCACGGGTGTCGGCTGGGCCACAGGACGTTTCTGCTTGCGCCGCCCGTACGTGAGGAACCGCAGCAGTACCTCCAGAGGACCGCGAATGCCCGCGAGATGCATGCCCAGCGACAACACGACGGTGGCGAGCCAGGTGAGAATACCTATGAGCGATGCCTGCGCGACGCCGATCTCGTAACCGAGACCGCCGATCGTGAACAGCGCTGTCCACGACACGGACTGCAGGATGTAGCACGTCAGCGAACGCTCACCGGCCGCCGCGATCGCCACCATCAGCAGGTTCGGCTTCTTCACACGTGCCGAGATCCACCCCATCAACGCCGCATAGCCGAGACCGCCGGGCAGCAGACTGACGGTGTGCATGACGGCAAGCGGCCTCGGCACGTAGTCCACCACCTGCGCGACCTTCAGCGCGAGCGGCAAGCAGCCGACGATCATGAATCCGATGCCCGCGATCGCCGTGTTGCGCAGGAACCGCACGTGTCGTTCGGGTTCCGTGAGCATTCGGTGCCGTGCGGCCCACATGCCCAGCACCATCGGGACCAGCACGGCCGCCGGCCACACCACGGTGTGCAGTGCCCAGGTCTCGATCCCTTCCGGCAGCACCCCGTCGACCTTGAGGATTCCGGCCGAGGACAGGCCGATGTAGGCCAGGTGCACCACCATCCACCCGCCGGCGAGCGCCAGCAGTGACTGGTCGCGCCACACCATCGTGCTGACCAACACCAGTCCGAGCACGCCGTAGGTGCCGAGGATGTCGGCCTCGAACAGGAAGTACGCGTGGAGGCCGCCGAGCACGATCATCCAGAAGCAGCGCTTGATGACCACCCAGCGCGCCACGGGCCACGTGGCCTGCCGGCCTGCCATCTGCACCAGCCCGTAGCCGAACAACGCCGCGAACAGCGGTAGCGGTTGTCCGTCGACGAAGACCATCTGCACACCGGCGATCGCCTTGTCGAGCGAACTGCCGTCCGTCGGGTAGTAGCGATGGGTCGTCGGGTGGCCCCGAATGAACGAATGCGCGTGCGAGAGTGCGATCAACATCAACATCAAGCCGCGCGCAAGGTCGGGCGCCAGCGACCGCTTGCTCACTGTGTGCATCTGATTCCCCAGCCATCTCACGGCACCACTGCGGTGTGCGACCTGCGAATATACTTCGCGAAAGCATGGCTTTCAGTGGTTTCCGATGCTGTCCGGGCGAAGTGTGGTCGACTCGTCACGAGCGAAGCAAAAGTGATCACAGCGGTGTGACGGTCGAATTCGTCAGTGCACTTCGCACCGGCTTGGAGGTCGTGAAGCGGTGAGTGCCAAGGTCGGCTTCTTCGCCGACGTCGTGCAGACCGGCACCGTCCTGGGGCTCGACGCGAACCTGGGCCCGGACGTCGCGGCCGAGGTCATGGGCGGGCTCGGCGGGGAGAACCGCAGCGGGCGCGCGTACTGGCGGTCGTACGGGCTGGTCGAGGTCGGCTGGTACCGGCGAGAGCGCGAGCTGGGCTGGCAGGGCGAGCACCTTGCCGTGCAGGCGCATCGGCTGGAGTACGGCGACGACTGGCTGGATGACGCCGTGGCCGCGAAGTACGGGCGGTTCGGCGGGGTGGTGATGTTCGACGAGCTCGCGGCCGAGCTGGGGCGGCGTCGGGTCGAGCTGGTCGCGGTCGGCAGGCCGGAGTTCGGGCATCAGCTGTACTGGCAGCCGGACGCGCAGGTCACGCTCTACGTGGGAGTGGATCCCGAGTTCCGGCCCGGCAGTGTGCGGAAGATCTTCACTGCGTTCGGGCAGGATCTGACGATCTCGTTCGACGGCGACCACCGGGTGGTGTGGCAGCAGCTGAGAGCGCTTGCCGCGATGCCGGTGGAGGAGAGGATCCGTTGGGCTGAAAGGCAGACGCCGGAGGACTTTCGGTCGTGGTGGCGTTATTGCGCGAGGTTGTTGGCCGCGCGCACGGCTTCGCATGACGCTGTGCCTGAACGGCCGACGTTCGTCGAGCTCGCCTTCTGGATGTGGGAGCACGGAATCGCAAAGGGTGTGTACGCGCCCAAAGAAGTCGCTTACCTGCGTGCGGGGTTCGCTGCGCGCGTTGAAGAGCTGTACCCGGAACTCGCGCTGCCCAGCCACGACGAGTTGGTCGGTGCGTGTCTCGACCACGTCAGCGAACCGATGGCACGCGAGGACAAGAACCTCGTTGACGCCGCGCGGTTGTTGCGGCACGGGCTGCACGACACGAGCCGGTTCGACGCGATCTACGAGCGCCGCGGAACCGTCTGATCAGCAGAAGATCAGTCCACACTGCTTGGTGGTCGTCGTCGTGGTCGGCGGCCGGGTGGTCGTGGTGGTGACGGGCGGCGCCTTGGTGGTCGTAGTCGTCACCACTGTGGTGGTCGTGGTGGTCGTCGTAGTCGTTGTCTTGGAAGAGGAAGACGGCGCTGACGACGAACTGGACGCCACTGTCTGTGACGGGGTCTCGGTCTCCGTCGGGATCAGCGAAGGCGTGTTGATCAGTGACACACGGGCCGGACTGTCGCTTCCCGGCCCTGCCGGATCGCCCGACGCGAGCGATCCGACAAGTGGTGCGAGCACGTAAAACGCGGCGACGACAGCGCCTAGGAGAGCTCCGGTTGCGAGCCGACCAGGCCCACTCATCGCCGCCAACACTCCGATTGCCTATCCCGTTCACTCGATTGGGTCAAGCGAACCGGTTGTTTTCGGTTCAATCAAACCTTGGTGACCGTAACGCCGACTACACCCTGTGACAGCGGCGCGATCGTCTTGAAGGCCTTCGGGGTCAGGTCGACGCACCGGCCGGTGATGAACGGGCCGCGGTCGTTGATCCGCACGGTCACCGTCTTGCCGTTGGACCGGTTCTTCACCTTCACGCGCGTGCCGAACGGAAGCGTCTTGTGCGCGGCCGTGAGCTTGTTGGGGTCGAAGCGCTCGCCGCTGGCCGTCGTGCCGCCACCGGAGTAGTAGGAAGCCTTGCAGGTCTCGGCAGAGGCCACGGGGGAGAAGAGCACAGCGGTGGCGGCGAGAGAGGCCAGCGTGAGGCCGGCCGCCGCGAGAGTCTTTGCCATGGTGCAAGGAACTCAGGCACCGGCAAAGACGCGCCTAACGCGCGCCTAACCGGGAAACTGCTCCGCCGCGGACACCAGGAGGTGCCAGTCGCCCTCCGGCAGCGTGCGAAGTCGATCAAGGATCCCCGACATCCTGGCCAGTAACTCAGGGTGATCAGACCAGAAGGAGTGATCTACTCTCAGTAGAGCGGCGAGCAGATCACCGGGGTACAGGGCGACCGATCGCAGCGGGTCGCACTCGACGTGTTCCAGCGCCAGCAGCGCGGTCACGTCGAGCCCCACCTGATGCGTCACCAGCAGGTGCAGCGAAGTCGGCGTCAGCTGTCCCACCGGCAGGTCGCGCAACGCGCATAGGTCGCGGTAGAGCTGGGTCGACGACGAGTCGGGTCTGTGCCAGTCGTCTTCGCTCAGGTGCGCGAGCGTGCTGTCCCGGTCCACGCACCCATGGTCCACGCAAAAGGAAGCCCTAGCGGGCTGACTGAGGCAACGGTTCGGCATTGGGCGACTGCCAGCCCACGCGGACGAGCACCTCGCCCTCGTGCAGCAACGCCTGCGACGCCAGGCCCCACACGGTCGACGCCAGCAGCACGGCGCTCACCGCCTCGCCCACGCTCAGCCAGTCGTGCCCGAGCAGGCGCAGCAGCGCGCCGTTGCGTCGCGCGACAAGTTCCATCTCGCAGTTCTCGGCGTGGGCCGCGTGCAGCAGCCACGTCAGCGCCGAGTCCGGCACGTCGTCGGCCGAGTAGGGCCGCGGATCGGCCCTGCGCAACGAGATCGCCGCCGCGGAGGCCACCTCGCACGAGAACGCGTCGAGCTCCCAGCGCGGGTGCACCGACGCGACCTGGCCGTCCGGGCCCGGAGTCCGCAGCACGTGGCAGTCCCAGCCCATCGCCGACAACGCGACCCGGACGTGGTGCAGGACCGCACCACACGCGAGCAACGCCGTCTGGTCCGTGCGCGTCG
Source organism: Lentzea waywayandensis (assembly GCF_900115955.1). Lineage (GTDB taxonomy): Bacteria > Actinomycetota > Actinomycetes > Mycobacteriales > Pseudonocardiaceae > Lentzea > Lentzea waywayandensis. The sequence goes on along the minus strand of NZ_FOYL01000004.1, from coordinate 457,150 downwards.
TCACGAGCTCAAGGCACTCGTTGCCGTTTCGCCATCGCCACGGCGGAACGATGCCGAACGACGGTGCCCTGGCGGCGAGTTTCAGCACTTCCTCGACGGTTCCCGCGTCGGGCGTGCGCACGCTGGTCCTCATCCGGACAGCCTGCTCACCTGCGGTTGCACGGAACCTGCGTCACGACTGCGCGGCCGCGACCACCGAGGTCACGGTCATCGCCGCGCCGCGAGTGAAGTGTTCTTCGTACGCCTCAGGGCCCAACGCCTGCCGGCACAACGCCACGCACTGGTCGTGCGACGCCGCGAAGTTCGCCGATCCGAACAGCGGCAAGCCGACCGACTGCCACACCCGGTCCGCGCCTCCCAGCAGCAGCGCGGCGTGCGACGCGGACCCGGTGACCACGGAGATCAACGCCAGCAGCTCGACGGACACCGCGATGCCCAGCAGGTCGTGGAACTTCTCCTTGATGCGCAACGCGGAAGTGGCCAGCTCACGGGCCTCGACGATGTCACCGCGTCCCATCGCGACGAATGCCAGGACGTACAACGCGAACGCGCGCGCCCACAGCTCACCGTTCTCCTCACACACAACCCGTGCTTTGGAGCAGATCTCCGCCGCACGGTCGAGTTCGCCGCCGAACGCCACGGTGATCGCCAACGCCACGCGCGCCATGACCACGTTGCTGTCCATGTGCCCGAGCTCGGCGTGCCGGCGGTCGGCCTCGGCCAGCAACGTCGCGCCCAACGGCAGGTCGTCGTCGAACACGGCCGCCGCGCCCTGCACGTAGGTCGCGTAGACGTCGGCGTCCTCGTCGTCCAGCAACGCGGCCTCGGCGCGGCACTGCTCCAGCAACGCCGGCACCGCGGAGGTGTTGCCCTGCAACGTCGCCAGGTATCCGGTGACCCACAACGCCTTGCAGCGCGCCTGCGACGGCTGGGTCTCGAGCGACAAGGCCCAGTTCAGCCAGTGCCGTCCCTCGGCGAACCGCCCGCAGCCGACCCAGTAGAACCACAGCGTCGCCGCCAGCCGCAGCCCCGAGTCGGCCTCTCCCGGAGTCGTCAGCGAGTGTTCCAGCGCCGCTCGCAGGTTGCCGCGTTCCGCCGTCATCGCTCCCACGGTCGCGGCTTGCCGTGGCGTGAACCAGGCCCGTTCCCCTTGCAGGGCAATGCCCGCGTACCAGTCACGATGGCGCGCCTTGAGCCGTGGCTCCTCATCGCTCGCACGCAACCGCGTCTGCCCGAACTGGCGCATGGTCTCCAGCAACCGATAGCGCGCCACGCCCGCGTGTTCTTCGCGCTGCAGCACGGACTTGTCGACCAGCCCGTCGACCGCGTCGAACATGAAGTCCGCGGTCAGCGACTCGTCCGAGCACACCGCCTCGGCCGCGGCCAGGTCGAAGCTGCCGGCGAAGACCGACGCCCGTGCCCACAGCAGCTGTTCGCGCGGCGAGCAGAGGTCGAAGCTCCACTCCATCGTCGCGAGCAGGGTCTGGTGCTGCGGCAACGTGGCGCGCCCGCCGTCGGTCAGCACCCGGAACCTGTCGTCCAGCCGTTCCAGGAGCTGCGCCGGCGTCAGCGCGCGCACCCGCAACGCCGCCATCTCGATCGCCAGCGGGATGCCGTCCAGCCGTTTGCACAGGTCCGTGACGGCCTGCTCGTTCGCGCGGGTGATGACGAACGAGCCGGGAATCGCCGCATCAGCGCGTTGGGCGAACAACGTCGCCGCCGGATACGGCACGGACAACGGCGCCACGGACATCACCTGCTCGCCATAGACCCGTAGCGCGCGGCGGGAAGTGGCGATGACACGGAGATTCGGAGCAACACGCAGCAGCGTGTCCACGAGGACCGCACAGTGGTCCACGACGTGCTCGCAGTTGTCCAGCACCAGCAACGCGTCCTTGCCCGCCAGGAACTCCGTGAGCACGCTCAGCTGCCCGCGTCCGGTCTGGTCGACCACACCCAGCGCCTCGGCGACCGTGTGCGGGACCAGGGCGCGGTCGCGCAACGCCGCCAGCTCCACCAGCCACACGCCGTCCGGTGGCTGCTCTGCACGCGCCACGTGCACCGCGAGCCGCGTCTTGCCCACCCCGCCGACGCCGATCAGCGTGACCAGCCGGTGGTTCCTGATCAGGTCGGCGACGTGCTCGGTCTCCGGGCGGTCCACGAAGCTCGACCGGTCGGCCGGCAGGTTGCCGCGCACCGGGACCGGCGTGCGTTCGGGCAGGTCGAGGCGCGGATCGGCGGTCAGCACCGCCTGTTCGAGGTCGCGCAGCCGCACGCCCGGCTCGATGCCCAGCTGGTCGATCAGGGCCCCGCGCGCCCGTTGGAACGCGGCCAGCGACTCGGCCTGCCGCCCGCACCGGTAGAGCGCGATCATCAGCTGTTCCCACAGCCGTTCGCGGAACGGGTGCTGGTCGACCAGCGAGTTGACCAGCGGCGCCACCGCGGCGTGCTCGCCGAGCGCCAGCGACGCCTCCATCAGGTCCTCGGTCGCGTCCATCCGCAGGTCGGTGAGCCGCGCGGACTCCTGCCGCGTCCACTCGCCCGGCCGGCAGTCCGCGAGCGGGTCGCCGCTCCACAACGCCAGGGCCTCGCGCAGCATCTTCGCGGACTGCAGCGGTTCGTCGCTGTGCCGTGCTGCTGCGACGAGCGCCTCGAACCGTGCGGCATCAACGGTGTCCGCAGGCGCGTTCAACACGTAACCCGGCTCGCGGGTGGTGATCAACTCACCGAGCCCGGCGTCGCGGATCTGGCCGCGCAGCCGCGCGAGCAGGCTGTGCAGGGTCTTCGTGGCGGTCGCCGGTGCGTCGTCCGACCAGAGCGCGTCCACGAGCGCACTCCTCGGCACCGTCTCTCCCGGGTTCAGCGCCAGCCGTGCCACCAGGGTTCGCTGTCCCGCACTGCTGAGCTGGACTGCTCCGTTCGGACCGGTGAGTTCGAGCGGTCCGAGCAGCCGGATTATCACGTTTTTCGTCCTGTCGTCAGCCCCCGACAAAGGCTGGAACCGCGCAAAGATATCGCAATGGAATTCGACCCGAGAATCAACGCCCAGCGCGTCACCGCATACGCCGACCTGCGTGCCGTGCTGGCTGATCCGGTGACGTTCTCCTCCCGGAACATGACAGGTCCGCAGGTCGCGGCCGTGGCGGCGATGATGCCGCCGGAGCAGCGGCGATTGCTCGAACTGATGTCCTCACTCAACGCGGCGGACGGCACCAGGCACGCCCGAATTCGTGCAGCGGCGAATCAGAAATTCACTCCAACGGCCGTGCGCCAAATGGCTGACACAATTAGGGAACGCGCAAGGACTCTGCTCGACGAACTACCGGAAGAGGCCGACTTCGTCAGCGAGTTCGCCGCGCCGTTCGCGCTGGGCGTCGTCGGCGACGTGCTCGGCGTGCCCGAGGCGGACTTCCCGCTGTTCCGCGAGTTCGTGGCGCCGGTGCTGGAACTGACCAGCGGCGAGGAGGTCAGCGAGCGCGTGCTCGGGTCGTACTTCGCGGGGATGAACGAGTTCTGCGCCTACTTCGCCCGCTCGGACGCGTTCCGCGGTGGGCAGCTGTCCGAGCAGGAGCGGCTGTCGCTGTGCCTCGCGGTCGTCGTGGCCGGCACCGACTCGACCACGAACATGCTGGCCAGCACGTTCCTGAGACTCGACGCGAAGGAACGCCGGCTGGGCGGCGTGGTCGAGGAGGTCGTGCGCCTGGACACGCCGTTCATCGGTTTCTTCCGGACGGCGACGTGCCCGGTGAGCATGGGCGGGGTGAAGATCGCCGAGGGCGACCACCTGTTCCTCGACTACGCGGCGGGCAACCGCGACCCGAAGGTGTTCACCGAGGACTTCGACCCGGGAAGGCCGTCCGTGCCGGGCCACCTCGGCTTCGGGCACGGACCGCACTACTGCCTCGGCGCCCAGCTCGCGAAGCTGGAGGGCCGGATCGTCGCCGAAGAGCTGCTCGACCGCTCGTCCGAGGTGGCCGAGCAGCCCGGCGACGTGCGCTACCGCAGGCACCTGATCAGTCACGGGCCCGCGGCACTGCGATTCAGACCAGGGCAGCGTCGAGGGTGATGTTCTCGACGGCCGCGAGCGCCTTGGAGACCGGGCAGTTCGCCTTGGCGCCCTCGGCGGCCGTGACGAAGTCCTCCTGGGACAGGCCGGGCACGTTGGCGCGGACGGTCAGGTGGATGCCGGTGATGCCGACGCCCGCCTGGAAGCTCACCTCGGCCTTGGTGTCGATCGAGGTGGGCGGCGTGCCGGCGCCGGTCAGGCCGTGCGACAGCGCCATCGAGTAGCAGGCCGAGTGCGCGGCGGCGATGAGCTCCTCGGGGCTGGTCTTGCCGCCCGCCTCCTCGGCGCGCGCCTTCCAGTCGATGTCGAAGCTGCCGCTGTTGGAGGTGGCGAGGCTGACGTTTCCCTTGCCCTCGACGAGGGAGCCTTCCCAGTGAGCGTTTGCCGTCTGCTTGATGGCCATGATCTCCAGGTCCTTTGTCGAACAGGCTCGATCGGGGTGATGCGAGCGACAGGACCACCCTTTCACGGGTGGGCTCGGAGATCACCCTGAGAACCACTCGACGGGACTGCGAAAGTCTGTCGTGTGAACGTCGTGCTGCCACCGCGTGTCGTGGCCGGAGATCGTGTTCGTCTCGTGTCACCCGCGAGCTACCCGAGCGAGGAGGCGCTCGGCGAGTCCGTGCGAGTGCTGGAGAGCTGGGGATTGGTGGTCGAGGTCGGCAAGCACGCGCTGGACCGCCACGGCTACCTGGCGGGCCGGGACTCCGACCGGCTGGCCGACCTCGACGACGCCTATCGCGATCCCGGAGTGCGGGCGGTGATCGCCGCCCGAGGCGGCGCCGGCGCCTACCGCATCGCCCACGACCTCGACTTCGCCGCCGTGCGGGCCGACCCCAAACCGCTGGTGGGGTTCAGCGACATCACCAACCTGCACCTGGCCCTGTGGCGGCACTGCCGCGTCGCCGGGATCCACGGCTTCCTGGACGGCGCCCGCTCGGCGGCCTCGACGCGGTCGTTGCTGATGGAGACCGAACCCGCCGTGCTGCACCGCGACCCGGAGGCGCTCACGGCGGCCGTCCGGGTAGGTGGTGTGGCCACGGGCAACCTCGTCGGCGGGCATCTCGGCACCCTCGCCTGGTCCGTGGGCGCCGGACTGCCCGACCTGGATGGCGCGATCCTGTTCCTGGAGGCCCCGCGCGCTGTCGGGCTGGGACACGTCGACCGGCAGCTGACGCAACTCATCCGGTCGGGCTCGCTGCGGGGACTGCGCGGGGTCGCGCTCGGCCGGTTCCCGGGGTTCGAGGACTACACCGACCGCGACTGGACCGTCCTCGACGTGCTGCGTGACCGGCTGGAGCCTTTGGGGGTGCCGGTGCTCGGCGGCATCGACGTCGGCCACGGTGACAACCCGTTGTCCATCGCGCTTGGACCAATGGCCGAGTTGGATGCCGACGCGGGCACGCTCACCACCGACCCTGCCGTGAAGTGATCGCCGGGGGGCTTGGGGGGTCGTCCCCCCAAAATAATGGCGGAACGCAAACGGCTCATGCTCTCCATGAGCATGAGCCGCCTATGCGTGGAGCGGATGACGAGACTCGAACTCGCGACCCTCACCTTGGCAAGGTGATGCGCTACCAACTGCGCTACATCCGCACTGCCTTACGGGAGAGAACTATACAACAGGCCCTAAACGGCATCTTGCGAGGGGGGTTCCAAACCGGCCAGCAGTTGATCTACCTCGTCCAACTGCTCCTTCGGCCAGCGCCACTCCCACAGCGCCCGCACCTTGGGCAGCACGTCGACCGGCAGCCACGCGGCCACCTCCTCGCGGAGGTCCCAGTCGTCGAACACGTGCTCGTAGAAGCTGATCAACGCCGCGTTCTCCAGGAACTGCTCTGGCTGGTGGAAGCACCAGTGCGCGAAGCCGTACGCGCGCCGGAGCACGTCGTCGGCCTGCTCGCGGTGCGCTTCCTGGGCCAGTTGGTACAGCTCGGAGAAGAAGACGTGGCAGGACCACTCCTCGGTCTCGGCGACAGCCCGAAGTTCCGGCACGAGGGCCGAGGCGCGTTCTCGCCAGTCCACCACGGTCGTGACGATAGTCGCTGGATCTTGTCGCGCCGACGGGCCGACGCCCACCTGTGACCGTCCTGTCACCGAATGCGTTGCGCTGATCAGCCCACGCCGAACGGATGGTCTTGTATATCGACCTGTTCTCATCGAGGAGCAGGTCTGGCCCCTTGTGGCATGTTGAAGCCTGTGATGGTCGACGAGAACGAGGTCGACCGGGACCTGCTCGCCAGAGTGCGCGAGGGAGATGACTCGGCCTACGGCGAACTGTTCTCCCGGCATGCGGACGCGATCCGCCGTTTCTCTCTCAGGCACGTCCGTGAGGCGGCTGAGGCCGACGACCTCACCGCTGAGGCGTTCTTCCGCATGCTGCAGGCGATTCGCCGCGGCAGCGGTCCCACGGACCACGTCCGCACGTACCTGCTGACCGTCGCCCGCCGCGTCGCGTGGGAGTGGAGCGGACGGCGCCGGGACGTGCCCGTCGAGGACGAGGAGCTGGGCCGGCGCGTCGAGCCGGTGAGCGACAACGCGAACAGCCGGGCCGAGCACAACCTCATCACCAGGGCTTTCTCCAGCCTGCCGGAACGCTGGCGGGTCGTGCTGTGGCGCGTCGAGGTGGAGGGCGAACGCCCCGCCACCGTGGCACCGCACTTCGGACTCTCGCCGAACGCCATGTCGGCGTTGGCCCGCCGTGCGCGCGAGGGGTTGCGTGCGGCGTACCTGCAGGCCCACCTCGCGGCTGACGACGGGCGTTCGTCGTGCGCGGCGATCCGTTCGAAGCTCGGCACCTACACCGCGGGCGGGGTCCAGGGCGTCGAGGAACGCCGGATCCGCGCCCACCTCGACACCTGTTCCGCCTGCACGCAGCTCTACACCGAGCTGAACGAGGTCTGCGCGACGCTGCGCGCCAACTCGGCGTTCCTGATCGTGCCGACCACGCTCGGGCTCGCGTTCGCCGGGAAGATGTTCCTCACGAAGGCGAAACTGGCCTTCGCGGCGGCGAGCGTGGCGACCATCGGCCTGTTCGGGACGATGGCCGCGGTGTTCAACGGCGGCCCCGGTGTCGCCGTGCTCCAGCCCGACCAGAACCCGGTCGTCGCCATGAACACGTCCGGTTCGGCGAGCTCCGAGCACAGCCAGGGACTCGTGGTGGCCCAGCCGCCGCCCGAGGGGCACCAGCAGAAGCCGCAGGAGAACGTGATCAACCCCGGCGGCGGGCAGCGGCAGGAGACGGTGCGCAGGACGACGTCCGTGCCGGTGCCGACCAGCGACCAGCGCCAGGACCCGCCGGTGGAACGGGCGGAGCAGGTCGTGGCGTCGTCGGAGAAGTCCGAGGTGGTCAGCTCAGCCGTGACCACGACGCGTGACATCACGTCGCTCGACACGCCGTCGTCGTCCTCCGAACCGCCGACGCCGCCTTCCGAGCCGTGGTCGTCGCCGCAGACCACGGCCACGACGATCACGCTTTACCCGAAACCGGCCATCGAAAACTGACGGTGACGATCAAGCTCAGCCGAGTTCACCCACAAGGCTCTGCCTCCGCCAGGTACGGTTTGTCCAAGACCGACCGAGCGTGGGAGACGGGTACATGACGCGGCTGGTGCGCGGTGCTGACGGGCGGATGTGGACGGTCCACAGCCGCATCGAGTGGCGCAACCCGGTGGAGTCCGACGACTTCGAACACGACGTCAGCGGCGGTGTCCTGCCCGGCATCATGATGGGCGGCATGCTCGCCGTCATGGTGGTCGTGCTGATCGCCTGGACGCCGGAGCAGGTCGTGGTCCCCGCCTGGCTGATCCTCGCGCTGATCTTCCTGTTCGCCTTCTTCCCGGTCCGCTGGGCGCTGCGCCGCCCGCACACGCTGGTCGCGGAGAGCAAGGCCACGGCCGACGAGCTGCCACCCGAGCGGTGGATCGGGTCGGTCCGCGGTCCGATGGCGGTGCGCCAGGAGGCCTCCAGGGTCGCCCGCACGATCGAGATGCACTCGCTGCCGGACGTCGAAGGTCCGTTGCAACCCGTCGACTGATGCGACACTGGTCCGGTGCCCGAGCTACCTGAGGTAGAAGCACTGGTCCACCACCTGCGTGAGAACGCGGTGGGCCGTGTGGTGCACCGCGTCGACGTGGCGTCCCTGCAGGTCCTCAAGACGTTCGACCCGCCGTGGACCGCGCTGCACGGCCAGGAGGTCGTGGCCGCGCACCGGCACGGCAAGCACCTCGACCTGGAAGTCGCCGACGGCCTGCACCTGGTCGTGCACCTCGCCCGCGCCGGCTGGCTGCGCTGGGCGGACAACATGTCCGCGCCGCCGCCCAAGCAGGGCCGCGGACCGCTGGCGTTGCGCGTGCACCTCGGCCCGCCCGGCCAGGGGCCTGGGTTCGACCTGACGGAAGCGGGCACGAAGAAGGGTCTCGCCGCGTGGATCGTGCGGGATCCGAAGACCATCCCGAGCGTCGCCAGGCTGGGCCCCGACGCGTTGGGGATCACCCGCACGCAGCTGGAAGACCTGTTCGACAAGCGGACCGAGCGGCTGAAGACGTCCCTGACCGACCAGACCCTGATCGCGGGCATCGGCAACGCCTACTCCGACGAGATCATGCACATGGCCCGGCTCTCGCCCTACGCGACGACGGGCAAGCTGAACGCCGAACAGCTCGACCACCTGCACGAGGCGATGCTGACGACCCTGACCGACGCGGTCGCACGGTCCGTCGGTCAGGACGCGGCGCGGCTCAAGGGCGAGAAGCGGTCGGGGTTGCGGGTGCACGCACGCACCGGCCTGCCGTGTCCCGTGTGCGGCGACACGGTTCGTGAGGTGTCGTTCGCGGACAAGGCTTTCCAGTACTGCCCGACGTGCCAGACCGGCGGCAAGCCGCTGGCCGACCGCCGGTTGTCCCGCCTGCTCAAATGACGATCAGAACCTCCAGGGTGCGGGGGCCGTGGACGCCCTCCACCCGGTTGAGCTCGATGTCGCTGGTCGCGGACGGCCCGCTGATGAACGTCAGCGGCCGGGTGGGTTCCAGCAGCTGAAGCGCTTCCGGCACCGAGGCCGCGATCTGGTCCTGGCGGACCACGCAGAGGTGGTAGTCCGGGAGCAGCGTGAGCGCGCGGCGTCCCTGGGCCTCGCTGCCGTCGAGGACGATCGTGCCGGTGTCCGCGATGGCCACCGCGCATCCGGTCAGCACGCCGTCCGCCTGGTCGAGCTCGTCGATCGACAACGGCTCGCGCAGCCACGTGACGCCGTCGATCAGCCATTCGTCCGGAACGCCTTCCGGCGCGACGATTCGCTTGCCCTTCAAGGCTTCCAGTGCCTCGGGGACGTTCGTGACGGTGTGCACGATCGCGCGGTAGTCGGCGACCCGTTCGGCGAACAGCTCGACGCCGCCGGGGCCCTTCTGGTTGTAGCCGCGGACAACGGGTACCGCCGCCGGCACCTGTGCGCTGCGGATGCGCTGAAGGATCTCTTCTCGTGCGGCTGTATTGGTCATTCTTGGCAACGGTTCTTCCTCCACCAGGCGCGGAACGACTCGGACGGCGGTGCGGGCACGTCGCGGGAGGACGTCCACTTCGACCCCGGCCACGGCAGCGACGTGATCTTGCCGTCCTTCGCCAGGAATCGGGCCAGGGAACCGGCTTTCTGCGCCTTCTCGTAGCGCGAGGCCTCCCTGAAGATCCACGCCGCGGCGGACATCGCGACCGACTCCGCCGTGCGTCCCTTGGCCTCCACGACCTCGGCGCGCAGGTGAGTGAGAACGGACGGGATGTCGATCCGCACCGGGCAGACCTCGAAGCAGGCGCCGCAAAGTGAAGAGGCGTAAGGAAGTGAGGCCGCCAGCGGGTCGTGCAGGTCGCCCATCAGCTGCGGCGTCAGGATCGCGCCGATCGGGCCGGGGTAGACCGAGCCGTACGACTGGCCGCCGGTGCGTTCGTAGACCGGGCAGACGTTGAGGCACGCCGAGCAGCGAATGCACCGAAGTGCTTGGCGACCGACGGAATCCGTCAACGTCGCGGTGCGGCCGTTGTCGATCAGCACGAGGTGGAAGTTCTGCGGGCCGTCGCCAGGGGTCACGCCGGTCCAGACCGACGTGTACGGGTTCATCCGTTCCGCCGTGGACGAACGGGGCAGCAGCTGCAGGAAGACCTCGAGGTCCTGCCACGACGGCACGAGCTTCTCGATGCCCATCACGGTGATCAGGGTGTCCGGCAGCGTCAGGCACATCCGGCCGTTGCCCTCGGACTCCAGCACCACGATCGACCCGGTGTCGGCGACGGCGAAGTTCGCGCCCGAGATGGCGACCTTGGTGGTGAGGAACTTCTGCCGCAGGTACACACGCGCCGCCTCGGCGAGGTCCGCCGGTTCGTCGGAGACCTCGACCCCCATGCGGCGCTGGAAGATCTCGCGGATCTCCGAGCGGTTTCGGTGGATCGCGGGCACCAGGATGTGCGACGGCCGGTCCTCGCCGAGCTGCACGATCAGCTCGGCGAGGTCGGTCTCGATCGCCTGCACGCCACCGGCTTCGAGGGCCTCGTTGAGCCCGATCTCGGCCGTGGCCATGGACTTGACCTTGACGACCTCCGTCGCCTGCTCGGCCCGGCAGAGGTCGAGCACGATCCGGTTGGCCTCCTCGGCGTCCCGGGCCCAGTGGACGACGCCTCCGCGCGCCGTGACCGACTCCTCGAGCTGCACGAGCAACGTGTCGAGGCGCGCCAGGACGTCGTCCTTGATCTGCTCGCCGGCGACCCTGAGCATCTCCCAGTCGGTCATCTCGGCGACCGCGGCCGCCCTGCGCCCCCGGATGGTCCCGGTGGCCTTGCGCAGGTTCTGCCGCAACTGGGTGTCGTTCAGCGCCTCTTTGGCGGCCTTGGGGAACGTCGGGCTGCCCAGCCACGTCACGGGGTTGCGCGCCACGGGTCCTCCTCCGTCGAAGCCAGGATCTCCGCCAGGTGCACCGGCCGGACGCCCGTGCGCAGTCGCGAGAGCCCACCTCCGATGTGCATGAGGCAGGAGTTGTCGCCCGCGCACAGCACCTCGGCGCCGGTGTCGAGCACGCACCGCATCTTGTCCGCGAGCATCGCCGTGGACGTCTCGGCGTTCTTCACCGCGAACGTGCCGCCGAAGCCGCAGCACTGCGTCGAGTCGGGCAGTTCCACCAGATCGAGTGCCTTCACGGCCCTGAGCAGGGCCAACGGCTTGTCGCCGACCCCCAGCATGCGCAGCGAGTGACACGTGGGGTGGTAGGTGACCCGGTGGGGGAACCAGGCGCCGACGTCGGTCACGCCGAGCACGTCGACGAGGAACTCCGCGAGCTCGAACGTGCGCGGCGGAGACTCACCCAGCGTGGGATGGATCTCGCGGACCATGCCCGCGCATGACCCGGATGGCGCAACCACGTAGTCGTAGCTTCCGAAGACGTCGGTGTACTTGCGTGCCAACGGCTTCGACAGTTCCCGGTAGCCGGTGTTGAAGTGCATCTGGCCGCAGCACGTCTGGTCGAGCGGGAACTCGACCGTGCAGTCGAGCCGCTCCAGCAGACGCACGACAGCCCGGGCCGTCTCCGGGAAGAACGTGTCGGTCAGGCAGGTCGCGAACAGAGCCACTTTCACGCGCACACCCTCTCCCCAAATTCATCGGATGTCTACCCGGATCGGTGGACCGTACGGGGGTACGCCGGGCGCGCCTCTTGCTATAGGGGTGCCCCACAGCACAGCATGTGCACCGTGGGCGACCTGTTGACCGAGCGCGCTGTGCTCGGCGTCATCGCGACCCTGGCCGTTCTGGGCCTCTTCGTGATGCTGTGCCGCGCTCGACGTGTCAGCACCTCCGTCGAGGATGCTGTGATGGACATGCTCGACCGGATGTCCAAGGCGTCGAGCGACCTCCGCGCGGGCTTGACCCAGGAGGCCGCGGACAAGGCCACGCCCCACCTGCGCGAGATGCTGCGGTGCGTCGCGGTCGCCATCACCGACGAAGAGGGCACCGTCCTCTCGTGGGACGGCGGTGCGAACGACCACTACGAGTACCTCCGCGACACGGTCGCCCGTGCCATCAACAACTGCCACAAGGAACACGTCGACCACCGCAAGCTCGGCTGCGAGCTGCAGGGCCCGTGCTCCCTGCACAGCGTTGTCGTGGTGCCGCTGGTTGTCGAGGGAGACGTCGCCGGCACGTTGATCGTGGTCTCCGGCGTCGCGTCGAAGCGCCAGATCCGCATGGCCGAGGAGACCGCCCGCTTCGTCTCGACCCAGCTCGAACTCGAGGTCGTCCAGAAGCAGCGCCAGGCCCTCGCCCAGGCCGAGGTGAAGGCCCTGCGAGCCCAGATCTCGCCGCACTTCGTCTACAACGCGCTGAACACGATCTCGTCGCTGATCCGCACGGACCCGTCGCACGCCCGTGAGCTGCTGCAGGAGTTCGCGGAGTTCACGCGCTACTCGTTCCGCACCGACGGCTTGTTCACGACCCTCGCCGATGAGTTGACCAACATCCATCGCTACCTGACCATCGAACAGGCCCGCTACGGCTCGCGCCTGAACGTCCGGCTGCGCATCGCCCCCGAGGTCCTCCAGGTCGTCCTGCCGTTCCTGGTCCTCCAGCCGTTGGTCGAGAACGCGGTCCGGCACGGCCTGGCCAAGAAGCCCGGCGGCGGCATGCTCACCATCACCGCCGAGGACAACGGCAACGAGGCCCTGATCAGCGTCGAGGACGACGGCGTCGGGATGGACCCCGACCGCCTAGACGACATCAAGGACGCCCACCAGACCGGCGCGCACGTCGGCATCGGCAACATCAACGACCGCATGCGGACGGTGTTCGGCGCCGAGTACGCGTTGGTCGTGGAGACAGCCCCGAACGCGGGCACGAAGGTGATCCTCAAGGTGCCGAAGTTCGCCCGCAACGTGCTGCCGAACCTGAACATCGGGTCGCAGATGACCGACGAGCCGATGACGGCGGAGCAACCAGTCGTCCGCGCCTGAACTTGCAGGGTCAATCATGCTCAACCCGGGCGTGGATCCTGCCGATTGTGGTGTTGACCAATGAACAGCCGGCCGTTTGAAAGAACAGACGCCGCCCGCGAGCAAAGGCCATCACCCAGTGCACGAACAACAAGCACCCGAACGCGTCCGCGTCTGCATCAAGTGCACCGCCAAGGGGTTCAGCAGCTGCAAGTGCTGACAGGCACCCAGGTCAGCGTGCTGCCACAGCCAAAGTCGTGATCAGCACGACGGCGCACACGCTCCAGCTCACCCACATCCAGTAGATGTGCATGGGCGTCGGTCCGGCGGCGTTCTGTCTGCCCCGGTCGTCCCACCACTCGACATACCGTTCGAGCCAGCGGATCGGGTTGAACGTCACAGCCCGAACCTAGCACCTTGTGTTCCAGGTCACGCGGGAGCAACCGACAGCGCTGTTGGGCTCCCGCGTGTCCGCGAAACGCACGTACTGTCGAGTACATGAGCGTCACGGAGAAGATCGCGGCCCGTCTCCCGAGGGTCATGGACCGGGGTGAGCGGCCGCCCGTGGTCGCCGCGGTGCGGTTGCACGGGGTCATCACCCCGCAGTCCTCGCCTGTCGCGCGCAACACGATCAGCCTCCAGAACGTCGAGTCGGCCATCAACCGCGCGTTCGACAACGAGCGGCTCATCGCCGTGGCACTGCTCATCAACTCTCCCGGCGGCGCGCCGACGCAGTCCGCCCTGATCGCCGAACGCATCCGTGAGCTCGCCACCAAGAAGCACGTGCCGGTGCTCGCGTTCTGCGAGGACGTGGCGGCGTCCGGCGGCTACTGGCTGGCGTGCGCGGGTGACGAGATCTACGCGCACGGCACCTCTCTCGTGGGCTCCATCGGTGTCGTGAGTGCGGGATTCGGCCTCAACGGTCTGCTGGAGAAGGCCGGCGTCGAACGCCGCGTCTACACGGCCGGGGAGAACAAGGTCCGGCTCGACCCGTTCCAGGCCGAGAAGCCCGAGGACGTCGAGTGGCTCAAGACGCTGCACTCCGATCTGCACGACCAGTTCAGGACGTGGGTCACCGAACGCCGCGGTGCCAAGCTCAGCACCGAGGCCGACCTCTTCAGCGGTGAGGTGTGGACCGGCAGCAAGGCCGTGGAACTCGGGCTGGTCGACGGCATCGGCACCATCCGCACCGTCATCGCGAAGCGCTTTCCGGACGCCGAGCTCACGATCGCGGAGCCGCGCAGGCCGTTGCTGGCCAAGCTCGGACTGACCGGCGCGTCCACCCGATCGGGGGATCTCGTGGCACAGGTGCTCGCGAGCGTCGAGGAACGTGCTCGCTGGTCCCGATTCGGGCTGTGAGCATCAGTTCGGTTTCACAGGGCGTGTCGAGGCCTACCCCGGCGTAGACATGACCGCACATTGATGGGCAAGATGCCCGACACAGTGAGTACCCAAGACAACGCCGGTCTCCTCGTCCTCGCAGTCGATGACGAGGCTCCTGGCCTGAGCGAGATCAAGTTCCTGCTCGAGAGCAGCCCTCACATCCGGCGCGTCCTCACGGCGTTCGACGCCGCCGAGGCCCTGCGCATCCTGAGGGGTGACTACGAGCAGGAGGTCATGGCGAGGACCAAGGCCGGCCTGCCGCCGGTCGACGCGGTGTTCGCGGACATCAACATGCCCGGACTGTCCGGAATGGATCTCGCGCGGGTGCTCAGCGCGTTCAGGTACCCGCCCGCGCTCGTTTTCGTGACAGGCGTCGAGGAACGCGACGCGCTCGTCACGGCGTTCGACGTCGGCGCGCTCGACTTCATCAACAAGCCGATCAACGAGGAGCGCGTCCTCAAGGCGATCTCGCGGGTCGCGGACCGGGTGGGACGCACAGCGGCACCGACGGCCTCGTCGAGTCCCACGGCCCAGAACCCCGCCGAACCGACCGACGACGAGGTCATCCCCGTCGAGCTCGGCGGCACCATCAAGCTCGTGCCGCGCGCGTCCGTGCGGTACGTCGAGGCCCAGGGCGACTACGCCCGCCTGCACACCCAGGACGGCAGCCACCTCGTCCGCATCCCGCTCGCGCAGCTCGAAGAACGCTGGGCCAACGCGGGTTTCGTGCGCATCCACCGCTCGTACCTGGTGGCGTTGCCACTGGTGAGCGAGCTGCGGATGACGGCGAACGGCTACGCGGTCGTCATCGGCACCGGTGAGGGTGCCAAGGAGCTCCCGGTCAGCCGCCGGCGCACCAAGGAGCTCAAGGAGCGGATCGTGCGACCGCCGAAGAGCGGCTGGTGAGCAGGCACGACGCGGGGAAGCCGGAGCAGCCCGCCCGTGAGGCCTGGCTCGGCGAGCAGGGCAGCAGGCCACGCCGCCGCAGGGTCGTGCTCGCGGACTCCACGAAGTCGCGCGGCAAGGCGTTGCGCACGATCATCGAGCTCGAAGAGCAGACCAGCGTCGGTGAGAAGCTGGTCCGCGACCTCATCCGGCAGCAGCTGAAGTCCGCGTTCGGGCTCGCCTTCGCGGTCCTGATCGGCATGTGCCTGCTGCCGGTCACGTTCTACCTGGTCCCGTCGATCGGGGATCTCAAGATCCTCGGCATCCCCATCCCCTGGCTCGTGCTCGGACTCGCGCCCTTCCCGATCCTCTACGGCGTCGGGTGGGTCTTCCGCAGGCAGGCCGAACGGCACGAGCGCGACTTCGTGAACATGGTCGACCGCTGACGTGAACGCCACCATCTGGAGCCTCAGCGCCATCGTCGCCGTTGCGGCCGTGACGTTCCTGCTCGGCTATGTCGGGTCGCGCAAGGCGAACACCACCCCGGACTTCCTGGTGGCGCGCCGCGCGATCCCGGCCACCCGCAACGCCGCCGCGATCTCCGGCGAGTACCTGTCCGCGGCGTCGTTCCTCGGCGTCGCGGGGCTCGTGCTCAAGGACGGCGTCGACGCCCTCTGGTACCCGGTCGGCTTCACCGCCGGTTACCTCGCGCTGCTGCTGTTCGTCGCCGCACCCCTGCGACGTTCCGGTGCCTACACGTTGCCCGACTTCGCCGAGGCCCGGCTGGGATCGTCGAACGTGCGGCACTTCAGCACGTTCTTCGTGGTGTGCATCGGTGTGCTGTACCTGGTGCCGCAGTTGCAGTCCGCCGGTCTGACGCTGACCACGATCACCGGCCTGCCCGCGTGGTTCGGCGGCCTGATCGTCACGGTCATCGTGGTGATCAACGTGCTGGGTGGCGGCATGCGCGCGATCACGCTCGTGCAGGCGTTCCAGTACTGGGGCAAGCTCTTCGCGATCGCCGCGCCCACGTTCGTGCTCTTCGTGGTGTTCCTGGCCTCTCCCGACCGCGGCACGCAGCCGATCAGCGACGACGGCGTGGTCCGGTTCCCGAAGGCCGAGTCGATCACCGTGGCGGAGCAGGTCGTGAAGGTTCGCGTCGACGAGCCGCTGACGTTGAAGGTGAATGGCCAGATCGACGGCAGGAACGCGGACGGGGCGGTCTTCTGGGGCCGCGGCGTCTACGAGCTGAGCCCCGGTACGACGATGGAGTTCGCCGCGGGCAGCCCGGTGCCGGTGGTCGAGGGCTCGCCGACGACCAACTACGACTGGACACGGCCGCAGACCGGCGGCATCTCCGAGCTGATCAGGACGTACTCGCTGATCTTCGCGACGTTCCTCGGCACGATGGGCCTGCCGCACGTCCTGGTCCGCTTCTACACCAACCCGGACGGCAAGGCGGCCCGGCGCACGGCGTTGCACGTGCTCTACCTGCTGGGCCTGTTCTACATCTTCCCGACGGTGCTGGGCGTGCTGTCGCGGCTCTACCTGCCGCAGCTGCTGGTGAACGGGAAGACCGACGCGGCGGTGCTGATGCTGCCGGAGACGATGCTGCCGAACCTGGGCGGTCAGATCGTCGGCGCGATCGTCGCGGCGGGCGCGTTCGCGGCGTTCCTGTCGACCTCGTCCGGCCTCGTCGTGTCGGTCGCCGGAGTGGTTTCGACGGACATCATGCCGGGCAAGGTTCGTGACTTCCGGTGGGCAACTGTGTTCACCGGACTCGTCGCAATCGGTCTTGCTCTGCTGCTTCCACGCTCCGATGCGTCACTGACCGTGGCCATGTCCTTCGCCCTGGCGGCGTCGACGTTCTGCCCGCTTCTGGTCCTCGGCATCTGGTGGAGGGGACTCACCTGGGTGGGCGCGGTCTGCGGGCTCGTGGTCGGCGGCGGCATGGTCATCACCGCTCAGGTCGTGAGCGTCGTGAGCTCCTACACCGGCCGCTGGGCGCCCGCGTTCATCACCCAACCTGCGCTGATCACGGTGCCGGTGGCGTTCATCATCATGATCATGGTCAGCAAGGCGACCCGCAGACGAGTGCCTGCGGACGTCAGCCAGATCCTGCTGCGGCTGCACGCTCCCGACCCGCTGGGCTTCATCCGCGACCGCGACATCGCCCGCTTCGGGACCGCCGAGGAGAAGGCCCGGCAGGCCGAGGACAAGCGCAGGGGAGCTGGCCGGACACGGTGAGTAGCCATCGTTTCAAATGGGTGAAAATTGGTCACTCGAATCGGTGAACGGTGATTGCCGTCACGCAGAGTGCTGTTCGTCTACGCATACTGACCGTTCGTCGCATCACCCGACTGCTGGGCGCAACGGCACGAACGGGGTCTTACCTGAGTGACTCAAGTCTCCATACGGTTCCTGACCAAGAACAGACCGCACCTGGAGGCATTACGTGCACGTCACGTTGCTGACACCTACGACGAGTACCGCGAGGAGGGGACTGTGAGCAGCGTTGAACACACCCCGTCTGAGTCGTCCCCAGAAGCACAAAAGTGGGTCGACGTCCAAGCGAGTGATGACTTCGCCGAGCTGAAGCATCGACTGCGCAAGTTCGTATTCCCCGTCTCCGGCCTGTTCCTCGCGTGGTACCTGCTGTACGTGCTGCTCGCGGACTACGCGCACGGCTTCATGTCCACCAAGGTGTTCGGCAACATCAACGTCGGGCTCATCTTCGGCCTGCTGCAGTTCGTGTCGACGTTCGTCATCACGACGCTGTACGTGCGGCACGCGAACAAGAACCTCGACCCGCTGGCGGAGAAGCTCCGCAACGAGATCGAGGGAGACGGCAAGTGAACGAGTCCAGCCCGATCCTCAACATCAGCATCTTCGGCGTCTTCGTCCTGATCACGCTGTTCGTGGTCATCCGGGCGAGCCGGAACAACAAGACCGCCGCCGACTACCTGGCCGCCGGTCGTGCGTTCACGGGTCCGCAGAACGGCATCGCGATCGCGGGTGACTACCTGTCCGCCGCGTCGTTCCTCGGCATCGCGGGTGCCATCGCGCTCAACGGCTACGACGGCTTCCTGTACTCGATCGGCTTCCTGGTGGCGTGGCTCGTCGCGCTGCTGCTGGTCGCCGAACTGCTGCGCAACACCGGCAAGTACACGATGGGCGACGTGCTGAGCTTCCGGATGCGCCAGCGTCCGGTCCGCGCGGCGGCGGCCACGTCGACCATGGCCGTCTCGTTCTTCTACCTGCTGGCCCAGATGGCCGGTGCCGGTGGTCTCGTCGCCCTGCTGCTCGGCATCACGGGCAGCGGTGGCCAGGCGATCGTCATCGCCGTGGTCGGCGCCCTCATGATCGCCTACGTCCTCATCGGCGGCATGAAGGGCACCACCTGGGTGCAGATCATCAAGGCGGTCCTGCTGATCGCCGGTGCGGGCATCATGACCGTCTGGGTGCTCGGCAAGTACGGCTTCAACCTGTCCTCGCTGCTCGGCGCCGCTGTCGACGCCGCGCCCAAGGCCGGCGAGAAGCTGCTCGGCCCCGGCCTGCAGTACGGCAAGACCGGCACCAGCAAGCTGGACTTCCTCTCGCTGGCCCTGGCCCTGGTGCTCGGCACCGCGGGTCTGCCGCACATCCTGATGCGCTTCTACACCGTGCCGACGGCGAAGGAAGCCCGTCGCTCGGTCGTGTGGGCCATCTGGCTGATCGGCATCTTCTACCTGTTCACCCTGGTCCTGGGCTACGGCGCCGGCGCGCTCGTCGGTCCGGACAAGATCAACGCGGCTCCCGGCAAGGCCAACTCGGCCGCCCCGCTGCTCGCGCTGGAACTGGGTGGCCCGATCCTGCTGGGCCTGATCGCGGCGGTCGCCTTCGCGACGATCCTCGCGGTCGTGGCGGGCTTGACGATCACGGCGTCGGCGTCGTTCGCACACGACATCTACGCCAACATCATCAAGAAGGGCAAGGACAACGGCAACGGTGACGCCGAGGACAAGACCGACGAGGTGAAGATCGCCCGCATCACCGCGATCGTCATCGGTCTGGTGTCCATCGGTGGTGGCATCGTCGCCAACGGCCAGAACATCGCGTTCCTCGTGGCGCTGGCCTTCGCGGTCGCCGCCTCGGCGAACCTGCCGACGATCCTCTACTCGCTGTTCTGGAAGAGGTTCAACACCTCGGGCGCGCTGTGGAGCATCTACGGCGGTCTGATCGTGACGATCACCCTGATCGTCCTGTCGCCCGCCGTCTCCGGTACGCCGACCTCGATGTTCAAGAACTCCGACTTCCACCTGTTCCCGCTGTCGAACCCCGGCATCGTCTCGATCCCCGTCGCGTTCCTGCTCGGCTACATCGGCACGATCCTGTCGAAGGACAAGGCCGACCCCGTCAAGCAGGCCGAGATGGAGGTCCGCTCCCTCACCGGTGCGGGCGCCGAGAAGGCCATCGCGCACTAGTCACTGTTCGAAGAGAACGGGCCGTCCTTCACGGGGGCGGCCCGTTTTTCGTGTGTGCAACCCTGGCAGGGCCGTCCGCGTATTGACTGCGAACGCGGCACAAGCTTGGGGGACCGGAGTGCGACGAGACGAGGAGTTCTCGGAGTTCTTCACGAGCAGATTCGACTGGGCCCGGCGCACGGCGTACGCGTTGTGCGCCGACTGGTCGGAGGCGGAAGAGCTCGCGCAGAACGCTTTCGTGAAGGCGTACGCGAAATGGCCGAGCATCAGGCGCGAAACGGCGGAGGGCTACGTCCGCACCATCGTGACGCGCCTGTTCCTCGACAGCAGGCGTCGTGGCCGCGAGCGCGAACGCCCCGTCGCCGACCTGCCCGAACACGGCGTCAGCGGCGGTTTCACCGATCCCGATGCCCGGCTGAACGCGGCGCTGCAACAGGTGGCGCCGAAACAGCGGGCCGCGCTCGTGCTGCGTTTCGTGCACGACCTGTCGATCGAGCAGACGGCCGCTGAGCTGGGCTGCTCGGTGGGCAACGTCAAAAGTCAGACAGCCAGGGGTTTGGCGACGCTCCGCGAGGCGTACGGCGAACCGGTCAACTCGGAGTGTGGTTGATGAACATCGAAGACGAGCTGCGCGGAGCTCTCGACGTCTCCGCTCCGCCCCCTACGACAACGCTGGACCACGTGCTCAAGCGCGGCCGCCGCCGGGTGTTCGCCCAGCGCGCGGGCGCCGTGCTGGGGGTGTTCGCGGTGGTCGCCGGCATCGGCATCGGTGCCACCACGCTGAACCAGGCCGCACCGCCGGAGCCGGCGGACCAGCCGAACCACGGTCCTGCCACCGTGGAGCACTCGGTGGGGTGGCCGCGGGTCAACACGCCGGCCCGGACCCCGTACGGGACGTGGACACCCACGGCGAGCGCGGGCGGGGCCGCGATCAACATCCCCCTGTGCACCGTCAAGGCGCCGTCCGTGCCGCGGGAGCGGGGCCTCGGGGCGCAGCCGCTGGCCCCCGAGCTCGTCGCGAAGTGGCGCGACCAGGTGCAGAAGCTCGTGCCGGAGATGACCATCGGCACTGTGACGGGCTTCCCGTCCAACGTCTTCTTCGAGTTCGACGTGTCCGACTCCAGCGGAACCGGCAGCGTAATGGTCTGGGCCGCCAGGTTCGCCGGTACACCGCAGGCGAGCGCGGACGACGGGCTGTGGGAGACCGGAGACTGCGAGCCCGCCCGACGGCTCGTTCAGCCGGACGGCTCGGTCGTGCAACTGCACGCGGTGAGGCCTGTCGAGCCGTTGCAGGCGATCCGCCAGGCGCTCGCCGTGTACCGCAAGGACGGCCTGCTGATCCAGATCGAACAGCGCAACCACAGAAGCGGGGACGTCGCCGCCCACAACCCGGCGAACCCTGACGTCACGAGGCGTCCGACGCTGCCGCTGACCGACGAGCAGTTCTCCAGGCTCGGGCCCATCATCGCGGAGGGGGTCTGAGGTGTGCCATGCCGGAGGTTCACGTCCGTGCAACCTCCGGCATGGCAACATCTACGACGTGACTGTTCCAAGCGTGGAGATCGCCGACGTTCCGGCACAGCTGCCCGAGGGCGCCGTACTGCTGGACGTGCGCGAGCAGGACGAGTGGGACGCCGGCCACGCGCCCGGCGCGCTGCACGTCCCGATGAGCGAGATCGGTGCCCGTCTCGAAGAGGTGCCGAACGACGTGCAGCTCTACGTCGTGTGCCGCGCCGGTGGCCGTTCGGCCCGGGTGACCCAGTACCTCAACGACAACGGCTGGGAGGCCGTCAACGTCGAGGGTGGCATGCAGCACTGGGAGGCCGCCGGTCGTCCTCTCGAGGGCGGCGCCGACGGCATGGCGCCCGAGGTCATCTGATCGTGCAGCCGCTGCAGCCGATGCGCGTGGACTGGGTGGCGACTCCGCCACCCGGCGCCTACCCGCAACCGCAGAACCGGTCGCAGCGGCTGTCCTACGGCGGTCCGCCGAACTACCCGGTCCCGCCGCGCTGGGGTTTCCCGCTGCTGGCGTGGCGCTGGCCCACGGCCGTGCCCGGCACGGTCGAGCAGGCCGACTCGGTCGACGGCGTGCGCCGGCTGGGCCGCACCGCGCAGAACTCGCTCTGGCTGCTCGGCTTCGTCGCCCTGTGGGGAGCGTTCTCCGAGATCTGGCGCTACGTGCTGGTCGCGATGAGCCGGTACGGCGCGCTGTCGCCGGGCGTGGTCAGCGCGTCGGACGCCCTGGTGGTGTCCTCGTCGGCGATCGCGATCACCGGCTGCGCGTTGGCGTTGATCCTCACGCTGCTGTGGGTGCGGCGCGCGCGGAACGTGGCCGCGACGCTCGTGGGCTACGGGCCGTCGCGTTCCGATCGGGCCGCGTTGATCGGGCTGGTCGTGCCCGGCATGAACCTCGTGGTGCCCGGCTCCGTGCTGGCCGAGCTCGAACACGCCGTGGCCCGCAGGCCCGCCGGCGAACGTCCCCGTCCGTCGAAGCTCCTGCGCTGGTGGTGGGGGCTGTGGGTCGGCTCGGGGCTGATGTTCGTGATCGCGGTCCTGTGGTCGTTCCGGGACAGCACCCAGGCGCTCGCGGACGGCGTGCTGCTGCACGCGCTCGCCGACTTCGTGCTCGCCGGTGTCGCGGTGACGACGGCGCTGGTCGTCCGGCGGATCACCACGCTGCTGCTGCCGGTGGACGCCGCGTCCGTCCGGCTGATGCGCGTCGTCGAGGTCAAGGACGCCCCTGAACCGCCGCTGCGGTCGGTCCGCGCGTCCGGCTCGCCCCGCTGACTCTGTTCAACCGACGTTCGCCCTGCTGGACCTGCCGGGGTGCTTCCCGGCGTGCCAGGTTGGGTGAATGCGGACACTCATCGGGGCTCTGGTGATCGCAATGGCCACCCCTGGCGTCGCCCAGGCGCACCACAGGGAGTTCGACCTCCAGGCACACCGCGGCGGCATCGGCCTGACCGTGGAGAGCACGCTCAAGGCGTTCGGCAAGGCGCTCGAACTCGGCGTGACGACCCTGGAGCTCGACCTCCAGATCACCAGGGACGGTCGTGAGGTCATCACCCACGACCGCAAGACGAACCCGGCGAAGTGCCTGGACACGAAGCCCGCGTTCCCCGGCGATCCCGAGTTCCCCTACGCCGGCAAGTACGTGAAGGACCTGACGTTCGCCCAGGTGAGGACGCTGGACTGCGGCAGCACGAGGTGGTCGCAGTACCCCGATCAGGAACTCTCGCCGGGCGCTCGCATGCCCACGCTGGACGAGTTGTTCGACCTGGCGCGCAAGCACCGCGCGTGGGGCATCCGCTTCAACATCGAGACCAAGGTCGAGGCCGCCGCCCCGCACGAGACCGCGCCGCGCGAGCAGTTCGTGCAGCGCGCCGTCCGGGAGATCCGCCGCTCGGGCTTCCTGTCGAACGTGACCGTCCAGTCCTTCGACTGGGGCACGTTGATGCGGCTGCGCGAGGTCGAGCCGCGCATCCCGCTGGTGGCGCTGACGCAGCCGGAGTTCCTGCGGCCGGGCTCGCCGTGGACGGGCGGCCTCGAACTCGCCGACTTCGGCGGCAGCGTGGCGAAAGCGGTGAAGAGCTTCGGCGCGAAGGCCCTGTCCCCGGTGCACACGATGACCACGAAGGCACTGGTCACCGAAGCCCACGGACAGGGCCTCGCCGTCATCCCGTGGACCGTGGATGAGGAGTCACGGATGCACGAGGTGATCGACACCGGGGTCGACGGCCTGATCACCGACTACCCGGATCGCCTGCGGAAGGTGCTGAAGGAGCGCGGGTTCAAGCTGCCCAAGCGTTATCCGCGGCGTTAGCCGATCCCGATCGGATCGGCGGAGTGGTCGCCGGTGAGCAGACCGCCGCGCTGACCGGTCGCGATGCCGCACAGTGCCGCTTCGCCCAACCCGGCTGCCGACGCCTGCGCCGAGGACAGGGTGCTGCCCGCGGCCTGACCGTCGATCGTGACCGGGCTCGGGTACAGCTTGCTGTCGGCCTCGCGGCAGACGAGCACGATCACCTTGAAGGTCCTCGGGTTCGTGAAGCTGAGGTTCTTCGTCTCGCCGCGGGCGACGCTGAAGGTCAGCGGCAGTGACGCGTCCTTCGCGTAGCCGGTCGGGGTGGTCGTCTCGTCGATCGTGTACGTGCCGGCCGGCAGGTTCGTGAACGGCGGCTGGCACACGCCGGCCGCGTCGGTCGTGCACGTGCCGATCACGGTGGCGCCCTGGGAGAGCGTGAAGACCGCGCCGGGCACGGGTGCGTTGGCGTCGTCCTTCTTCTGCACGTTCACGGTCGCCGGTCGTGCCGGGTCGGTGAACGTCAGCGACTTGCTCTCCCCGGCCGCGACGCTGAACGTGAACGGCAGGGTCGGATCCTTGTCGTATCCGGCCGGAACCGTCGTCTCGTCCAGGGTGTAGGTGCCGACGGGAAGGTCGGCGAACAGCGGGGTGCACGCGCCGCTCGCCTGCACGGTGCAGGTGCCGATCACCGTGCCGCCGGTTCCGGTGCCGGAGTACAGCGTGAAGACGGCGCCGGCCTGGCTGCCGCCGTCGCTGCCGAGCTTGGTGACGGCGACGGAACCGCAGTTGCGGATGTTGACGTTGCCCGGCCCGACCAGGTCCTTCATCTGCGCGGTCGACGACTGGCCGGAGCTGCGGCTGACGGCGTAGGCCTTGCCGAAGCCCTCGCAGACACCGGGTGCGAAGACGCCGGCGGCGGTCAGGTTGATGCCGGCCTCGCCGAACTCCTGCAGCCCGAGCGTCTCGGTCGCCGGTGCGACGGTGTCCTGGGCGGTCGACGCCGAGTTGACCTGGGCCTCGGCCACGCCACTGGACAGCGTGGTGGCGACGCCCCAGCAGGGCGCCGAGTTGCTGCCGACCTCGCACGCACCCGAGGAGATCCAGCGGGACAGCTTCAGCACCGGTGTGCCGCCGCCCTCGAAGTCGTAGACGATCAGCATGTCGCCCGCGGTGCGCTGCACGAGCCCGGACGCGCCACAGGACGTGGTGCCCTTGTTGAACTCGAACGCGACGTGCGCCGACGAGGACGTGGTGTTCTGCGGGATGCGCACCCACGCGAGCGTCAGGAACACGTTGCTGCCAACGGTCTTGCTCGCGACGTAGATCCGCTTGAGATCGTCCTTGTTGGACGCCTTCTGCGTGCCCACGGTCGGGCAGACGTTGTCCTGCTTGGTACCACCGGCGAAACCGGAGTCGGTGGTGGTCGCCTGCCGGTCCTCCAGACCGGTGAAGGTCCAGCCGGAGGTCACCTTGCTCGCGGTTCTGACGCCCGCGGCGCCGGTCCAGGTGGCGGGCGAGAAGCTGTTCCAGTCGAAGTTGATCGGTGCCTGTGGAGCGAGGTTGGCGTCGTCGTCCTCGAAGCCCGCGGCGGTGCCGACCGGTCCCGCGACGGCGACGCCGGCGGGACCGAGCAGGCCGAGAACGAAGGCGGAGACTGCGGCGCTCGCGATCATCAAACGTCTGCGCATGGTCTCTCCAGTGCGCGGGGACGCCTGCTGCGGCCCCCGCACCGTGCGCCGGCGTCCGAATGGACGGGTGGCGGCCGGGCGGGAGAGTTGGTGCGACGATCAACGGTCGAGCGGGGCCGAATCGTCAGAGTAGGCACGCGAACCGAGAACGGCCCGCCCACTGACTCATTCAAGGCCGATGTACCTGCCGAAGTGCTCGGGTCGGACGGTCACGCTCCGTTGCCGAGTGGCAGTGAGTGCAGGCCGCGGATCACGAACTCGGCGCGGCGGTTGGGTTCCTCGGCCAGCACCGCGCCGGGAAGCTTGCGGTGCAACGCGGACAGCGCCGCCTCCACCTCGATGCGGGCCAGCGGAGCGCCCAGGCAGTAGTGGATGCCCATGCCGAAGCCGAGGTGCTGGTTCTTCTCACGGCCGATGTCGAGTACGTCCGGGTTCTCGAAGACCAGCGGGTCGCGGGCGGCCGCGCCGAGCAGGGCGGCGATCTTCTCGCCGGGCTGGATGACGTGGCCGGCGATCTCCACGCGTTCGGTGGCGGTGCGTTCGAAGAGCTGCAACGGCGAGTCGTAGCGGATGAGCTCCTCTACGGCCGTGGGCATCAGTTCGGGGCTGAGGCGTTCCCACTGCGAGCGGTGCTGCATCAGGGCGTAGACGCCGTTGCCGATCACGTTGACCGTGGCCTCGTGGCCCGCCATCAGCAGGAGCACGGCGGTGGCGACGAGTTCGTCCTCGGTGAGTCTGGCGCCGTCCGTGTCGGTGACGGCGACCAGGTCGGAGACGAGGTCGGCGCCAGGGGTCTTGCGGCGCAACGCGATCAGCTCGCGCAGGTAGGCGACGAACTCGGTGGCGGCGCGTTCGGCCAGGGCCTGCTGGTCGGCGGGCAGGCCGTACTCGTACATCTTCACGATGGCGTTCGACCACGGCTGGAGCAGGTAGCGGTCCTGCTGCGGGACGCCGAGCAGCTCGGCGATCACCTCGACCGGCAGGGGCGCGGCGACGTGCGCGAGCAGGTCGGCCTGACCCTGGTCCTTGATCTTGGCGACCAGTTCGTCGGTGAGCCGGTCGGCCAGGTCGGCGACCCACGGGCGCAGCCGCTCGACGTGTCCGCGGCCGAACGCGGCGGCGACCAGGCGGCGCAGGCGGGTGTGCGTGGGCGGCTCGTTCTCCAGCAGCGAGTTGCGGTGCAGGAGGTTGAAGGCCATGAACTGCTCGACCGGCTTCACGTCCGACCAGATCCGGCCCAGCGAGCGGTGCCGCAGGACTGCGGAACAGGCCGCGTGCGAGACCGCGACGGCGACGCCCATCTGCTCGTGGTGATGCACCTCACCGGCTTCGCGGAGGGCGGCGAAGGCCGGGTACGGGTCGGCGATGAACGCGGGATCACGCTGGTCGAACGTCACAAGGCGGGACGGTAAGTCGCGATCGGCGTTTCGTCCACGTCCATTTGATTGATGACTCAAATTGTTGCGCAGGAACTATCGTTTGGTCTTGTGCAGCAGCCTGCGATCGTCGCGCACCGCGGCGCGTCCACCGACCGTCCCGAGCACACGATCGGGGCCTACGAGCTCGCGCTCAAAGAGGGTGCGGACGGGCTCGAGTGCGACATCCGCCTGTCGAAGGACGGCGAGATCGTGTGTGTGCACGACCGCACGCTCGCCCGTACGTCGAACGGCCGTGGCACGGTCAGCGCGCTCTCGCTCGAAGAGCTGCGGAAGTTCGACTACGGCAGCTGGCACCGCCACGGGCAGCCGGCCGGGCTGCTGGTGCTGGACGAGCTGCTGGAGCTGGTCAAGGGCAAGAACGTGCAGCTCTTCGTCGAGACCAAGCACCCGGTCCGGTATCGCAACGAGGTCGAACGCAAGCTCGCCGAGGCGTTGAAGAAGCACGGGCTCGGCGACCAGATCGTCATGATGTCGTTCTCGCCGACCGCGGTGAGGGCGTTCCGCGAGCAGGCGCCGGACATCCGCACGGTGCTGCTGCTCGACCGCCTCGGCCGGTACCGCAGCGGCGCGTTGCCGTCGTTCGCCGACTACACCGGGCCTGGCCTGCATCTGCTGCGCAACGACCCCGGCTACGTCGATCGGGCGAGGCGCGCCGGTCACGAGACGTACGTGTGGACGGTGGACAACGCCGAGGACGTCGCGCTGTGCCGTGACCTGGGGGTCCGTTACCTCGCGACCAATGCCCCGGCGAACACCCGCCGCCTGCTGACGGCTAATTTGGCGACCTAGACAAGCCTGAGCACGAGGAGGGCCAAGGTGGCCAAGCGGACCGCGGTCAAGGACGCACCGAAGGACGGGATCAACCCGAAGCAGCCCTGCCCGTGCGGGTCCGGCAAGCGCTACAAGGCCTGCCACGGCGCACCCGGCGGCGCGACGGACGTCATCGTGTCCCGGCCGTTCGAGGGCCTCGCCGCCGAGTGCGAGCTGATCGCGCTGCGCGAGTTCGTGCCGTCGGCGATCGTGAAGCTGCCCGTCAAGGACGGCCGCGAGGTCACGCTCGCCACCGTGCTGCCGATGGCCGCCGCCGGCCTGATCCGCGGCGACGACGTGCCGTTCGTCGGCCTTCAGGTGCAGACGCGCTCCGGCGACATCAGCCGCGACCTGGCGCGGGCGCTGCAGTGGGCGCAGCAGGCGAAGACCGGTGACGTGCTGCCGGTCGTCGGTCCGGACAACGGCGACAACCCCGGCCGTCTGCAGGACCTGCTCGACACGGACGCCGACATCACGCCGGTGCTGCACACCGACTTCGTGTGGTGGATGCCCGAGGGCACCGAGCCGACCGGCGACGTCGCGCTGTCCCTGGAGCGGGCGAACGCGGCGATCCTGCCGACCGAGCGCCTCGACGCTCCCGGTGTGAAGGCCGCCTACTGGGTCGACGCGGGCGACAAGGCGCACCTGCGCTGGGTCCGCCCGGAGCCCGAGGAGAAGTTGCTGCCCGCGATGGCCCGCCTGGTCGCCCGCGGCGAGCTCGACCTCGGCGAGGGCTCCCGCTACGCCGGTTCGTTCCGCGCGCACGGCCTGCTCGTGCCGGTCTGGGACCTCGACCGCGAGATGCACGCCCGCGAGTGGGCCGACCCGGCCGAGGCGTTGGGCAAGCGCTTGCTGGAGGCCCTGGCCATCGACGAGCCGCTGAGCGACGCCGAGCGCCGTGCCCGTGACGGCCTGCGTGGCCGCCAGATCACCCTGCGGTAGTCCACAGGGTTGTCCACATAGTTGTGCACAGGGAGCTGTGGATAAGTGCTGCTGCACATCATCACGACGGCCGACTGGGCTGCTGCTCAGTCGGCCGGGTCGATCCCGCCCGCCGAGGGTGAGGAGTTCGTGCACTGCTCCGACCGGGGCGTCGTGCACGTGACGGCCGGCAAGTTCTTCCCCGGGCAGAGCGGGCTGCTCCTGCTCGTGGTCGACCCGAAGCTGCTGGGCGTCCCCGTCCGGTGGGAGGCGGTGGCGGATTCGCCGCTGTGGTTCCCGCACGTCTACGGGCCGATTCCGGTCGCCGCGGTGACCGAGGTGCACGAGTTCCCCAGCGAACGGGACGGTTCGTTCGTTCTGCCGGAAGCCGTTGCCGTTCTGTGATTTAGTGTGGCAACCGTCCGGCCCGCCCAGGCGTGCATCCCTCGAAGCCAGTGTGCTGCTTCGGGGGAGGGGGTGTGCCGTGACGGCGGTGCTGCAACTGGGGACAGCCGCCGAGCGCGGCGGGGGAAGAGCGGAAGCCGTGGGGGACTTCGCTGAGTTCGTCCGCATGTCCATGCCCGGACTTCTGCGCTACGGGCACGCACTGACCGGAAACCCGCACGACTCGGCCGACCTGGTGCAGGCCGTGCTGGAGAAGGTCGGTTCGCGCTGGGCCGCCGTGCAGCGCAAGGGTGACGACCCGCTCGCGTACGTCCGCAGGGCGATGGCGAACACGCACATCAGCATCTGGCGCAGACGTCGCCGGGAGAGCCTCGTGGCGGACTTCCCCGACAGCGGAGCCGTGGCTCCCGAGCTGAGCCGGCTCGAGAACGAACCGCTCTGGCAGGCACTGCGCGACCTGCCGCCACGGCAGCGCGCGGTGGTCGTGCTGCGGTACTACGAGAACCTCTCCGAGGCCGAGATCGCGGACGCGCTCGGAATCTCGTGCGGCACGGTGAAGAGTCAGAGCAGCAAGGCCATGGCGAGCCTGCGAACACGCTTGGCGAAGGAAGGAGTGACCGGTGGACGAACTGGATGATCAGCTGCGCAAGCTCTTCAGCGATGATCGGCTCGACGTGCACTCCCCACCCGTCGCCGCCGAGACCGTGGTGCGCGGTGCCGCCCGCCTTCGCCGCCGCCGTGCCGCCATCACCGGGGCGTTCGCCGTGGCCGTCCTGGTCGGTGCCGGGATCGGGCTGGCCCAGCTGGGCAAGGCCAGGTCGGACGACACGGTCAGCGCGTACCTGACGACGGCCACCCCGACCACTTCGACGACTACGCCCCAGACGTCGGTCAGCACGTTCACCTCGACGGTGATCGTGACGACGAACCCGCCGCCGAGCTCCAACGGCGGCAATCCCGACACCCCCGGCACCGGGACCAGGAGCGACCCGAAGTCGGATCCTCCACCGGCGCCGCCCACACCGGAGGCGCAGCCCGGCCGGTACGGATCGCTCTCGCTGGGGATGTCCGAGGGCGACGCGCTCGCGACCGGCTCGCTGGTCGAGCCGAGCACCCCGGCCGACCCCGAGAACAGGTGCAAGGCGTACGCGACGAAGTCGGTGCCCGACAGCAACGCCGTGATCATCTCGCCGGCGCGGGGAATCGTGCGGATCACGCTGGCGAGCTTCGCCAAGACGCCCAAGAACGTCGGCGTCGGCTCGAAGGTCACCGACGTCAAGACCGCCTATGCGAATGCCACGCAGAGCGGTTCCAACGTGGTCGTGGAAATGAACGCGACACCGGCCTGGTCGTACATCTTCGAGAGCGACGGCAGCACGGTGACCACCGTGTTCATGCGGCTGAATGCGAACGACTGCGCGGGCGTCTGACAATTCGAGCTTGTTGAAGTCCCGCCGCTCATTGGGGGTGCGGCGGGACTTCGGCGCAACCATTTCCGGATGGCGGTGCCGTGACTTTTCCGTGACGAACTACTTCGCAACCATCAGGTGATTCCGGCGTCTTATGTCGTGTCTCAAGAAAAACCTGGGGGAATCGAAATGAAAAACTCTGGCAACGTCGATTGCGCCATGGCAGTTCTCTGAGTCTCACCGAACCGCCGTGCCCGCCCCGCTGGGGGTGGGGCGGGCACGGCACCTGCGCAAGAACAATTTTCCTGGGGGAAAAGAAAATGAAGCGTTCCATTGTTCTGGTGGTCATCGCCACCGCTCTCGGTCTGTCCGCGTGCACGTCCACGCCGACGCCCGCGCCAGACGCCACCGCCACGTCCACGTCGTCCAGCACGGCGACGCCGCCGGCCGCGGTGGTCACCACAGTCGTGACGCAGACCGTGACCAACCAGCCGCCACCACCGGCCAAGCCGGTGATCGGTTCGTTCGGCTACGGCCCGCTCAAGCTCGGCATGACGCTCCAGCAGGCCCTCGACACCAAACTGATCACTCCTGACCTGGGGAGTCATCCGGACTCCGCGTGCACGAGCCACAAGATCCTCGGCACCGATCAGGGCGTGGCGATCTCCAAGAAGCTCGGCGTCGCCTCCATCACGTTCACCCCGGAGATGACGTCGGACGGCGTCGGCATCGGGGCGACCGAGGAGAAGCTGAAGGCCGAGTACACCAACCTCAGGCCGGTCGGCCCGAACTACACCTGGGCCGCCGATGCCGACAACAACCCGGCAGCGACGTTCGTCTTCGGAGTGGACAAGGAGAAGAAGACTCTCTGGGCGGCGTACCTCGCGCTCAAGGACCAGGAGTGCCACAACTAGGGCCTGTATCGAAGTCTGGTCCGCGACAGCCGGGCCCGAGGCGGCCCCTGGCGGCACGGCCGAACGACCCACATACAACACCGGTATGCGGGCCATTCGGCCGCACCACCAGGAACCACCTCAAGCGCGACTCTCATCGAACCAGACCTCGATACAGGCCCTAGTGGCGCGACCCAGAACGCCGACTGGGTGATTCACGCTCAGCAGGGCACGATGCACCCGTCTGACCGCGAATTCGCCCGGCAACGTTCTGGGCCACGCCACTGGCCGAGAAGATCTTCAGCCGGCGATGTCGAGATCCGCGTTTCGGCTCCGTCCCCGCGGTGGAAGTGACCAGGATGGGTCGCACCAGCACCGAGGGAGACACCCGAGATGGCGAAGTACCTGCTGCTCAAGCACTACCGCGGCGCCCCTGCGGCGGTGAACGACGTGCCGATGGACCAGTGGACGCAGGACGAGATCACCGCGCACGTGAAGTACATGAACGACTTCGCGGACCGGCTCAGGACCACCGGTGAGTTCGTCGACGAGCGGGCACTCGCGCAGGAGGGCACCTGGGTCCGGTACGACGGCGAGGGCCGGCCTCCGGTCACCGACGGTCCGTTCGCGGAGACGAAGGACCTCATCGCCGGCTGGATGATCATCGACACCGACAGCTACGAGCGGGCGCTCGAGCTCGCGGCGGAGCTGTCGGCGGCGCCGGGCAAGGACGGCAAGCCGATCCACGAGTGGCTGGAGATCCGCCCGTTCTACGGTCACGCGCCGACGATCACGGAGTGAGAAGTGGACGAGGCGCTGCTCAGGAGCCTCCTGCCGGCCGTGCTCGGTATCCTCGTCCGCCGCGGAGCCGACTTCGCGGCGGCCGAGGACGCCGTGCAGGACGCGCTGGTGGAGGCCGTCCGCGTGTGGCCGGACGATCCGCCGCGAGATCCGAAGGGCTGGCTCGTCACGGCGGCCTGGCGCAAGTTCCTCGACGCGACGAGGGCGGCAACGGCTCGGCGCAGGCGTGAGGACGTGATCGACGCGGAACCTGAGCAGGGCCCGGCGTCGGACACCGACGACACGTTGCAGCTCTACTTCCTGTGCGCGCACCCGTCGCTCACGCCGTCGTCGGCCGTCGCGCTCACGCTCAGGGCCGTCGGCGGCCTGACCACCCGCCAGATCGCCCAGGCCTACCTGGTGCCGGAGGCCACGATGGCCCAGCGCATCAGCCGGGCCAAGAAGACGGTCGGCGACGTGCGGTTCGACCAGCCCGGCGACGTCGCCACCGTGCTGCGCGTGCTCTACCTGGTCTTCAACGAGGGCTACTCCGGCGACATCGACCTGGCCGCCGAGGCGATCCGGCTCACGCGTCAGCTCTCGGCGGTGATCGACCACCCCGAGGTCGCGGGGCTGCTCGCGCTCATGCTCCTGCACCACGCCCGTCGCGCGTCTCGGACGGCGAGCAACGGCAGCCTGGTGCCGCTCGCCGAGCAGGACCGGAGCAGGTGGGACACGAGGTTGATCGCCGAGGGCGTCGAGATCCTGCAGGCAGCGCTCGCGCAGGACCGGCTGGGGGAGTTCCAGGCGCAGGCGGCCATCGCGGCGCTGCACGCGGACGCGCCGGTGGCCGAGGAGACCGACTGGGTCCAGATCGTCGAGTGGTACGACGAACTCCTCCAGCTCACCGACAGTCCCGTCGTCCGGCTCAACCGCGCGGTGGCCGTGGGCGAGGCCGACGGACCGCGCGCAGGGCTGAAAGCGTTGGCGGAACTGGACGACTCACTGCCCCGCTACTCGGCCGTGGCCGCATACCTCCACGAGCGCGACGGCAGTCTGCGAACGGCCGCGAAGCTCTACGTCGAAGCGGCGGAGAAAGCGTCGAACCTCGCCGAGCGGGAATACCTGACGCGGCAGGCGGCCCGTCTCAACAACTGAAAGGACCGCCTCACCCGATTAGGTGAGGCGGTCCTTTGGATCAGGCACTCAAGCGTGCGAAGAAAAAGTCAGAGCTTGCCGCCGGCCGCGGTCGGGGCGCCCGAGTCGCCACCCTCGTCGCCGACGCTTTCGCGGGTCAGGAACGTCTCCACGTAGAACATGTTGCCGTCCGCGCGGTCCATGATCGTGAGCAGCGTCTTCATCGAGGAGACCTCCTCGACCTGCTCCTTCAGGAACCACTGCATGAACTGCTCGCCGATGTAGTCGCCCTCCTCGCGGGCGGCCTTGGCCAGGCCCACGATCTGGTCGGTGACCTGCTGCTCCTGGCGCAGGGCCAGGTCGACGAGGTCACGCGGCGACTTGAACTCGTTGAACGGCGTGTCGACGCCAGGAATGGCGACCGCGATGTCGTTGTCCATGAGGAACTGCACGATCATCATCGCGTGGTTGCGCTCTTCGAGAGCCTGCTTGTAGAAGTGCGACCCGAGGCGCGGGAGGTCCTCGTTGTCGAACCACACGGCGAGCGCGATGTACTGCTGCGAAGCGGAGAACTCGTTGCCGACCTGGGCCTGCAGGAGCTCGTGGAACTTCGACTTCTTCGGGGCAATCTTCTTCACGTTCGAGGCCATGCGGAGTACGTTAACCCAAAACGGGGACGGCCGCATTCCAGGAAAAGCTAACCTTTGTTTGGAAAGGTGATCCAAACAAAGGTTAGGCATTCCTAATGATCACACCAATGGCGCGCGGTCGATCGGGCACGACATGCAGCGGGGGCCGCCGCGGCCGGAGCCCAGCTCCGAACCGGCGATCCGCAGCACCTCGACGCCCGCCTCTTCGAGGCGCTCGTTCGTCTCGACGTTGCGCTCGTACGCCACGACGAGGCCGGGAGCCACCGCGAGGGTGTTGTTGCCGTCGTCCCACTGCTCGCGCTCGGCGGTGACGATGTCGAGGCCCGTGTCGATCACGCGCAGTCGTTCGATGCCCATCGCCTCGGCCGCCGCCTCCAGGAACGGCACGGGACCGTCCACGCGCACGCCACCGTCGCCGTCGGCGCGCAACGGGTAGGCCGTCAGCGTGTGGCGGATCGCCGGGTACATCACCACGGCGTCGCGGTCGACCATCGTGCAGACGGTGTCGAGGTGCATGGTGGCGCGTTCCTGCTCGATCGGCACCGCCAGCACCGTGTGCGCGAGGCCGTCCGCGAGAGCGGAGCGGGCGAACGACTCCGCGCCCGCCGGGGTGGTGCGCTCGCCGACGCCGATGGCGATCACGCCCG
Source organism: Lentzea waywayandensis (assembly GCF_900115955.1). Lineage (GTDB taxonomy): Bacteria > Actinomycetota > Actinomycetes > Mycobacteriales > Pseudonocardiaceae > Lentzea > Lentzea waywayandensis. The sequence goes on along the minus strand of NZ_FOYL01000004.1, from coordinate 422,811 downwards.
GCGCGAGCAGCAGCACGTCGCCACCTTCCAGCGGCGCCGAGTGCGCGCCGTACGCGCGGCCCGTGCGGCGGAACCGCGGGTGGTAGGCGTAGATCAGGTCGGTCAGCGTCGTCTCGCGGTCGCGGGCGGGCAGCGCGAGCGACGTGATGGCCACGCGGTCGCCGACCCAGACCGACGAGTCGCGGGTGAAGAGCAGGTTCGGCAGCGGGTCGACGGCGAAGTCGATCGGCAGGTGCATCTTGCGCACCAGCGACGCGCCCTCGGCGGCCGGCATCTCCTCGAACGTCATGCCGGTCATCAGCACCTGCGCGAGCTGCGGCGCGTCGAGCGACGTGAGGTGGCTGCGCAGCGCGTCGGCCAGGTCGATGCCCAGGCGGCGCTCGTTGACGGCGCTGTGGATGCCCGCGATGCGCGCCCGGTTGTCCTCCAGGGCCTGCACCAGCACGTCGGCCAGCAGCAGGACCTCGACGCCCTTCGAGGTCAGCGTCGCGGCGAACGCGTCGTGCTCCTCCTGGGCCCTGCCGACCCACGGCACGCCGTCGAACAGCAGCTGGTCGTTGTTGCGCGGGGTGAGCCTCTTGAGCTCGTTGCCCGGCCGGTGCAGCAGCACCGTGCGCAACGGGCCGACCTCGCTGTCCACGCGGGGCGCGGCGTCCGGAAGTGCTTCGGTCTCAGCGATCGTGTGCGCAGTCACCGGACGAGCGTAACCCTGAACAGCACAAATCGCCGCCGGAGAGCTGAAAATCGCAACGAATGGCGGTAAATTATGGAATCTACCGTGGAATCGTTACGGCAACCAGCTCACTTTGCCGCGCAACATTGTGTAGCCGATGAACGCGACGACGTCGAGGATGGTGTGGGCGATGACCAACGGCCACAACCGTTTGGTCCGCTGCCAGTAGAAGCCGAACACCAGGCCCATGACCACGTTGCCGACGAACCCGCCGAAGCCCTGGTAGAGGTGGTAGGAACCGCGCAGCACGGCCGCCGCGAACAGCGCCGTGTACTGCCGCCAGCCGAGCTGCTGCAGCCGCGTGATCAGGTACCCGACGACGAGCACCTCCTCCGCCCACGCGTTGCCGGCGGCCGCGAGGATCAGCGCCACGCTCATCCACCACTGGTTGTCCAAAGTGGACGGCTGGACGGCGAGGTTCAGCCCGAGCGCCCAGGCGGCGAAGTAGAGCCCCAAACCGGGAATGCCGATGATCGCGGCGAGTCCCAGCGCGCCGAGCGAGTCTGCGAGCTTGCGGGTGCCGTCGAGACCGATGACGCGCAGCTTGATTCCCGTGCGCCACAACAGGTACAGCCCGATGCCGCCCCACGCGGCGAGCTGGAGCACGCCGAGCAGCTGCGCCACGAGGTCCAGCAGGTCCGCGCGCGCCTGCGGGACGTTGATCGCGACGGACTGCTGGTTGAGCGGCGTCGGCTGGAGCAGGCTGTCGATCAGCCGCACGAGGCTGCGCAGCCCGGACAGCCCGAGCGTCATGCTGAAGACGATCAGCAGTTCGAGCTGGTAACCGCGCTTCTCTTCGGCGGGAATCAAGGTCACCAGCGAGACGCTACCTCTGGGACAGGAACGGGCAGCCCATCAACCGCCTCAGTTCGGCGGCGAGTTCCTGTGGAGTGCTGACCGGCTTGGAGAACGCGATCCGCACGTCGTGGTCGTCGCACTCCGCCTCGACCCGCAGCCGCAGCCCGAACCGGTCGAGCCCGAGCGGCCGGACGTTGCCGGCGCGCAGCTCCTCCGGCAGATGGCGGGCGAGCTGGTCGACGACGTCGCTGTGCGCGGCCTCCAGGTGCCGCAGCCAGTTGTCCTCGTTGCCGCAGAACGGATCCGGCGCCGCGCTCGTGAACTGCTCCGGCCTGATCGACGACGTGCCCTCGGCGTCCGCGATCACCATCGACGCGGGTGTGAGCCGCAGCACCGAGGCGCCGTGACCCGCGTCGAGCAACCGGTGGTCCGGGCGCACGTCGGCGACCGCGAGGATCTCGTCGCGCGCCTCCTTGCCGTCCAGCGCGGTGACCCACCCCGTGAGCCACAGCAGGCCGCGGACGGGTTCGCGCAACGGCACCGGCGCATGGTCGGCGATCTCCAGCATCGCCGTCACCTCGGCCCGCGGGGTCTGCCACAACTGCCCGACCAGCGGGTGTTCGTCGGGCAGCAACAGGATCGTGGAGCCGCACGGGTGCACGTGGTGGAACAACGGGCTGGTGCGGGAACCGGACTGAGGAAGCAGTGCGGCGGAGCCGTGCCGGGCCGCGATCGTGCGGGCGCGCTCTGCGGCGTGCGGCGCCGGCGGGCGCTTGGTCTGGGTGTCGGTCACCGCTGCACCTCCTCGAAGGTTAGGCAAGCCTAACTTAGCTCGGCTCGTCATGGGAAGCGTCACCTGTACGGTGGACGGGTGGTCGTGCCCAACAAGCCGTCCACCGAGGTGACGGCACTCGACGATCGGTGGACCCGGCACTGTGTCGACCGGGCGAGCCGCCGTGCACTGATGTGGACTGTGGTTGCCGGTGCGGCCTTCGCGCTCCAGTTCGTCCTGGTGCTCGTGTGGTCCTGGTCCTCACCGGTGGCGCTGGTGTTGTTGTTCTTCGCCGCGGCCGTTCTCTGGACGGTCACGCGACGACGCCCGGTGCGTTTGCCGGAAGGGGAGCCGTGGATCTTCGCGCAGGCCCAGTGGGAGGGCGGCCGGTTGGTGGTGCTGGGGTCACCACCGCTGTTGCTGACCGTGAGAGTGGGTCCGTTGCTGCGCGGACGGATCGCCCGGCACCGCCGCGTGTGGTTCGTGCCGCCGGACGCCGCGGGGAACACCGTTGTGACATTCAGGGGAGTTCCGCGGCTCATCACCGCCCGCGTGTTTCGATGATCATCTAGATGGCTATGTCTATGGGCGTGCACGTGACCACGGCGTGGAGCGACACCTGCCTCGCGCGGGCAGACCGGCGCGCGGTCGGTCACATCTTCTTCGCCCTCGCGGTGCTCGGCGTCGTGCTCGTGATCGGCTGGATCTGGCTCACCGTGCTGTCCGTGCCGGTGGTGCTCGAACTGGCCGCGCCCGGCCTGCGGCACTTCCTGACACGGCGCGGAACCCTCGCCCTGATCGAGAAGTTCCCGTGGCGTCCGGTGTCGGTGAACTTCGTGGCGGGGCGGCGCATCGGACGCTCCGCCTACCTGCGGGTCGAGGACTCGGAGAAGAACCTGCGGCTGCCGGAGCTTCCCGAACGGGCGCGGGTGCTGGTGCGGCACACCGGACGGGTGTGGATCGCCGGTCCGGACGAACGCGGACGCGTCGTCGTGATGACACGCGGCCTTGCGTTCGTCACACGTGGCCGGGTCATCGACCGCTAACGGCCCGTCGCGATGCCCTCGGCCTCGGCCCACTGGGTGAGGTCGTCCTTGCGCAGCGCGGCCGCCATCAGCTCGGGGAACTTGTCCGGCGTGCAGGCGAACGCGGGCGCGCCCAGGGCGTGCAGCTTCGCGGCCAGCTCGTGGTCGTAGGCGGGCGTGCCGGAATCGCTGAGCGCCAGCAGGTTCACGACCGTGACGCCGCTCGCGACCAGTTCGCGGACCCGGCGCTGCAACTCGGTCTCCGACCCGCCCTCGTAGAGGTCGCTGATGATCACGATCACCGTGTCGGTGGGCCTGCGGACCTGGGTCTGCGCGTAGGCGACCGCGCGGTTGATGTCCGTGCCGCCGCCGAGCTGGGCGCTGAACAGCAGGTCGACCGGGTCGCTGAGCTGCTCGGTCAGGTCGGCGACCTCGGTGTCGAAGACGACGAGCTTCGTCGAGATCGACCGGATGCTCGCGAGCGCCGAACCCAGAACCGCCGCGTGCACCAGGGATTCCGCCATCGAACCGGACTGGTCGACGAGCAGGATCACGTCCCGCATCGCCGCGGTCCGGCTGCGCCGGCGGTGGCCGATCAGTTCCTCGACGATCACGGTCTTGTGCCGCGGCTGGTAGTTCTTGAGGTTCGCCTTGATCGTCGTCGCCCAGTCGACGTCCTGCAGCTGCGGCCTTCTGGTGCGCCGCGACCTGTCGACCGCGCCCCGGACGGCCTCGACGAGCCGATCCTGCAGACGCTTCTCGATGTCCTCGACCACCTTGCGCACCACGGCTTTCGCGGTGTCGCGGGTGCGGGCGGGGATGGCGCGGGAGAGTTGCAGCAGGGTGCTGACGAGGTTCACGTCCGGCTCGACCGACTGAAGCAGTTCGGGTTCGAGCAGCAGCTGTTTGAGACCCAGCTTCTCGACCGCGTCCCGTTGCATCACCTGCACGACGGAGGTGGGGAAGTACTTGCGGACGTCGCCGAGCCAGCGGTGCAGCTGCGGGGAGCTGGCGCCGAGGCCCGCGCCCCTGTCGCCGCCACCGCCGTAGAGACCTGTGAGCGCGCCATCACGCCGTTGGTCGTCCTCGCCCAGCTCGGACACGTCCTCCGCGCTCGGGCCCAGGAGCAACCGCCAGCGCCGTAGCCGCTCTTCGGTCATTTGAGTGCTGCCGCCACTTCTTCGGCCGCGCGCACGACGTGCGGTCCGACGACGTCCGCGTCGAGCTTTTCCAGTGCCACCACGCCGACCGACGCCCTGAGGCCGGGCACTCCGCGCACCGGGGCCGCGACGCCGAAAGCGTTCGGCTGGAGCTCGCCCGCGGAGACGACCCAGATCTCGCTGGGCGTGGAGATCGCCCGGCCGGCCGCCCCGCGGTGCACCGGGTGGCGGGAACCCACCCGGTACGCCACGTGGAAAGCGGTCCACGACGGTTCCACGACTGCGACGGCCTGGGCCTCGGTGCCGTCCGCGACGGTGAGGTGCGCGGTGGCGCCGACCTTCTCGGCAAGTTCGCGCAGCGCCGGGTTGGCCGCCATGCGCAGCTGGGGGAGGACGTTGGAGGCGAGGCGCAGCACGCCGAGGCCGAGCCGGACCTTCGAGCCCTCCCGGCGCACGAGACCGCGCGCCTGGAGTGGCACGAGAAGCCGGTACACGGCCGCTCTGGACGCGCCGATGGCCGTGGCGAGCTCCGAGATCGACGGTGCCTCGGACTCCGCCTCAGCGACCGCCTGGAGCAGCGCCAGACCCCTTTCCAGGGTCAGCGAGCTCTCCTTCGTCGCTCCGACCATCACGCACTCCGAACTGTTCCCACCACCTCGGCGAGACCGACCACGGAGCCGCCCTCACCGGGAGCGGTGGCGGTCAGCCTGACCGTGTCGCCGTCCTCCAGGAAGGACCTCGTGGAGCCGTCGTCGAGCTTGAACGGTTCCTTGCCGCCCCAGCTCAGTTCGAGGAAAGAACCGCGCTCGTTCTTCTCCGGTCCCGAGACCGTGCCGGAGGCGAACAGATCACCTGGGCGCACCGTAGCCCCGTTGACCGTCATGTGCGCCAGCTGTTGCACAAATGACCACGACATCTCCCGGAACGGAGGCCGCGCGACGATGGTGTCGTTCAGCTCCACCGTGATGGTGATGTCCAGGCCCCACGGCTGGTCGCACGTCAGGTAGTCGTGCAGCTTGTTCGGCAGCGGCGGCGTCGGGACGCGTGCAACTGAGAACGCTTCCAGCGGCGTGATCCACGCGCCGATCGACGTGGCGAACGACTTGGCGAGGAACGGGCCGAGCGGCTGGTACTCCCAGGCCTGGATGTCGCGCGCCGACCAGTCGTTGACCAGCGCGACGCCGAAGACGTGCTCGGCGGCCCTGCTGGTGGACACGGTGGCCGCCTGCGGCCCGCCGCAGACGAAGCCGATCTCGGCCTCGATGTCGAGACGCTCGGAGGGACCGAACTTCGGGCCCTCGCTGCCGCGCTTCTGGCCGTTCGGGCGGACGATCTCGGTGCCGGAGACGTACACCGTGCCGGCGCGGCCGTGGTAGCCGATCGGTAGGTGCGTCCAGTTCGGCGTGAGCGCGTCACCGTCGGGCCGGAACATCTTGCCGACGTTCTCGGCGTGGTGCCTGCTCGAGTAGAAGTCCACGTAGTCGCCGACGGTGAACGGCAGCTTCGCGGTCTCGATCCCGACGAGCTCCGCGCCCTTGGGGGCGGAGCTGGCCGTGACGATCTCCCGCAGCTTGGCGCGCAGCACGCTCCAGACCGGGCGTCCGGCCCTGAGCAGCGGGTCCAGCGAGTCGCCCTGGACGAACTCGCTGCACTTGCCCAGCGCGAGGCTCTTCAGGAGCAACGCGCGGTCGCCGACGCGGACGGCCACGCCCCCGTCGACGACGCCATAGGGCAGGGTCTGCGGTCCGAACGGCTGGTCCTCGGTGAAGTTCGGGTCGCTGATCCAGCTCACAGAAGTCCAAGCCCCTCAAGGTCGGCGACGGGTTCGGCCAGCGAGCACGAGCCGTAGCTCGCGAACACGCCGCGGACGGCGTGCGCCGCCTGGTCGCTGAGCGCCTTGGCCTCGGCGGTGAGCGCCTCGGCGTCGGTGCTCGCGAGCGCCTCGCGGACGTCGCGGCCGCTCAGGGAGCGCGCGGTGGCCACGAGGAGGTTCAGGAAGCCGTGGTGGGTGAAGCCCTGCTCGTCGGTGTAGCGGACGGCCTTGTGCAGGCCCGCCGTCGCCTTGAACGCGACGCCACCGCCGCTCACGACGCTCAGGAAGTCCGCGACCTCCTCGACCTTCGGGAAGTTCTCCTGGCTCAGGCCGCCACAACGCAGCTTGGGCCAGCTGCCGTGCTCGATGACCCGGCGGACGCCGTCGAGCCATTCGGCACCGCCGCGGCGGGGTTCCACCACGCGGATGACGTCCTCGGGCACGAACTCGGACACGCGCTCGAGCCACACCTCGTCCACATCGGACGGTGCGGGCATCTCGACCATGCGCAGTGCCAGGAGCTCGCTTCGGCTCTCGACGATCGAGACGGCCTTCGGCACGCCGCCGAGGCCGGTGTCGATCACGAGGCTCAGTGCTATCGGTTTGGCCGGCTTGACCTTGATCAGTTCGGTGATCAGCTCGGCGAGACGGGAGGCAGGACAGAGGAAGAGGCCCATGACGCCAGCCCACTCGCCGACGCGTCCGTCGAGGTGACCGCGCACCGCGTCGGGCATCGACGCGTTCCCCGGAGGGAACAACGCGGCATCGTCCACAAGCCTCGCGAGCAGGGGCGGAGTACCGCGCGGACCGGGCGCACGGAGTTCGACAGCGCTTGACACGGCTGACACGCTAGCCGTGTACCGCCAACTGAACAAAGATGTCCGATAGTCGAACGCCTTGGAAGGACCCGGAGAGCACTCATGGCCTACTACCGCCAGGTGGGAGAGATCCCCCGAAAGCGCCACACCCAGTTCCGCAAACCGGACGGTGGGCTCTACGCGGAAGAGCTCATGGGGGTCGAGGGGTTCTCGGCCGATTCGGCGCTGCTCTACCACCGGTACCTGCCCACGGCGATCGTGAACGCGGAGACGGTGAAGGACGAGCGCGGGGGTGCCGCGCCGAACCTGCCACTGAAGCCCCGCCACTTCAAGACCACGGACCTGACCTGGGCTTCTGATGACGTGGACGCCGTCACCGGGCGCCGGAAGCTGTTCGGGAACCCGGACGTGACCATTGGTTTCGTGGTCGCTTCCGCGCCTTCTCCGTTGTACCGCAACGCTTTCGGTGACGAGCTGCTGTACGTGCAGGGCGGTTCTGGCGTCATCGAGACGATCTACGGAGCTATCGAGGTCGGCGACGGCGACTACGTCGTGATCCCGACTTCGTGCACCTACCGGGTCGTGCCCTCGTCGCCGATGTCGTTGCTCGTGCTGGAGGCGACCGGGCACATCGGACCGCCCAAGCGGTACCTGTCGAAGGCCGGCCAGTTCCTGGAGCACTCGCCGTACTGCGAGCGGGACATCCGCGGGCCCTCCGAGCCGTTGCTCGTCGAGGGCACCGATGTCGACGTGCTCGTGCGGCACCGTGCGGGACTCACGAAGTTCACCTACGCGAACCACCCGTTCGACGTCGTCGGCTGGGACGGCCACCTGTACCCGTGGGCGTTCAACATCCGCGACTTCGAGCCGATCACCGGCCGCGTGCACCAGCCGCCGCCCGTGCACCAGACGTTCGAGGGCCCGAACTTCGTCGTGTGCTCGTTCTGCCCGCGCAAGGTCGACTACCACCCGCTGGCCGTGCCGGTGCCGTACAACCACGCGAACGTCGACTCGGACGAGCTGATGTTCTACGTCGGCGGCAACTACGAGGCGCGCAAGGGCTCGGGCATCGGCATCGGTTCGATGTCGCTGCACCCGTCCGGATGCACGCACGGCCCGCAGCCCGGCGCCGTCGAGGCCTCGCTGGGACTGGACTACTTCGACGAGACCGCGGTCATGGTGGACACGTTCCGCCCCTTGGAGTTGGGCGAGGCCGCGGAGGCCTGTGAGGACCCGGCCTACGCGTGGACGTGGGCCCGTCGCGGTCCGGCCTGATTTTCTGTCGGGGGTCCTCGCTACTTTGGTTCCTGTGAGGACACGAGCCGTTCCGATGCGCTGGCAGGGCCTGGGCAAGGCCCTGCCGGTGCTGTGGGGCCTCTACACGGGCTCCGGCTCCCTGCCGTACCGCGTGTGCGTCGACCTGGCAGCGGGCTCGGCCAAGTGCACCTGCCCGTCCCGCAAGTTCCCCTGCAAGCACGCCGTGAGCCTGCAGGAACTCGACATCCCGGACGCGTTGCCGCCCGACTGGGTGGAGGAGTGGACCCAGCGGCGTGCGGCCCGTGAGCTCGACTCCTCACCCGAGGCCGTGGCCCGCCGTTCGCGTGCCCGCGAGAAGACGGCGGCGAACCGCGCGTCCGCGATGTCCTCGGGCATCGACGGCCTGCGCGACTGGCTCCTCGACGTCGCCTCGGCCGGCATCGCCTCCCTGCCTGGCCGCCCGGCCTCGTGGTGGCAGGCGTTCACCGCCCGCATGATCGACGCCCAGGTCCCCGGCGTAGCGGCCGCGGTGGCCGAGATCCAGGAGATCGTCGCGCGCTCGGGCCCCCGCTGGACCGCCGACGTGGCCGACCGTCTGGGCGGCCTGCACCTGCTGTGCTTCGTGCAGCCACGCACCCGTCTGGGCGTCACCGTGCCCGAGGAGACGGTGAAGGCCTCTCCGGGAATCTCCGACCGCTGGGTAGCCCTGCTGCGCCTGGAAACAGACGACGGCCGGGTCCGCACCATCCGCCAGTGGTGCTGGGGCCGCCAGACGGGCCGCTGGGCGGTGGCAATCCGCCACTCCGCCGTCGGAGCCCCCGTACCGCTGCTGCCCCACGGCCTGGAGTCCACGGCCCTGGTCCACCCGTACCCCGCCTCGGACCGAGTGGCCCTGGGCGAGTTGGAAGGTTCCCGAGCCCCCGACCCGGTCCCGGCGCCCGTGTCGTGGCGCGCGTCCTTGGCGTCGCTGGAACCGATGCTGATGGCCGACCCGTGGCAACGCCTGTTCCCGCTCGGCTGCGCCACCGTCCGCCTGCACGGCGCCTCTTTGGTCGACGCCTCCGGCCAGGCGTTGCCGGTCCGCGACGACACGGGCCTGGACATGGCTCTGGCACTGACCGGCGGCACGCCGTTCGACGCCTGGGGCCTCTGGGACGGCCACGCGCTCCGCCTGGGAGCGATCGCGGTGGACGGCGCCCTGGAGGTGGTCGCGTGACCATCGCACCCCGGCAGGCTGTTCGTTCTCGCGAGGCTCTGGTCGTGCCGCTCGTTCGTTCCCGCCGGGCTTCGGTCGTGCCGCCCGTGCGTTCACGGGAGGCTTGGGTCGTGCTGCCCGTGCGTTCACGGCAGGCTTGGGTCGTGCTGCCCGTGCGTTCACGGCAGGCTTGGGTCGTGCCGCCCCTGTGTTCACGGCAGGCTTCGGTCGTGCTGCCCGCGCCTCCACAGCAGGCTTCAGCCCTGCCCTCCGCGCGTCCGCACCACGCCCCACCCGCACACCCCCACAGCACCACGAAGGCGGCGGCGTGAAGGCCGAGTGGTCCCAGACCGTCCAAGACCTCCTCATCGGCACCACGAGAGGCGGCGGCGACCCGGCAGCCCTGCTGTCCGACTGCGCCGCCCTGGGCGTGGCCGCGTTCGGCGCCACCCTCCCGCAGGAGGCCACCGCCGACCCGTTGCCGCTGGCCCCGCCCGAGTCCGCCGCCCTCCCCAGACCGGCCGTCCGAGCGGTCCTGGACGCGATCATGAGCGTCGACGACGAGGTCCTGCTCACCGAGTGGTGTGCCCTGGCCAAGGCCAACAACGTCGTGGCCGAGCACCGCATGCTTCCCGCCCTGCTCGCCCTCGGCACCGCCCGCCCCGGGCTCAGAGCGGCGGTGGTCGAGGTCCTGGGCACGCGCGGCCGCTGGCTCGCCGGCACCCGCCCCGGCTGGTCCTGGGCGAGTGGCGCCGCACCGCTCGTGGACGAGGTCCCGCTCCAGGAGATCCTCGACCTTCCCAGCGCCCAACGGGTCCGTGCCCTGCGCCGCAAGCGCAAGGCCGACCCGCGAGCGGTCGGCGCGTTCATCGCGGAGGAGTTCGAGGCCTCCCGCCGCTCGGCCGACCGCCAGGTGCTCATCAGCGCCCTCGAGACCGGCCTGGGCCCGCAGGACGAAGAGCTGCTGGAAGCCGCCCTCGACGACAAGGCGGCCGCCGTCCACGACGAGGCCCTCCACCTGCTTCGCAAGCTGCCGGCCTCGCGACTCGCCGCCCGCGCGGCACGTCGCCTGCGCCGCGGCCTCCGGCTGACCCCGGATGGGCTCGACGTCCGGCCGGACGAGCTCTGGACCGGGCAGCCCGACGCCGAAGAACAGCGCGACCTCATGCGTGACGGTTCCGAGAAGGGGGTGGCGGGGCGGATCCGGGCCGCGGCCGCGAGTGTTCCGCCGTCGTACTGGACCACGACTCTCAAGGCCGACGACGCCAAGGCCGCCGGCATGCTCAGACGGGGTCCGTGGGCCGCCGCGCTGCTCAGAGGTGTCGCCGACCAGCTCGCCGCGGCACGGGATCCGCGTCCCTGGGCCGTTGCCGCCGCCGAGACGCTGACCGGCATGGAGCAGCTCGAGATGCTCGCGGCGTTGCCCGCCGAGGTCGCCGAGCAGGCGGTCGTCGCCGTGTCGAAGAACTGGCACTACGACCTCCTCGACCACGCGTGCGCCCAGCTCCCGGCGCCGTGGTCGCCCGAGACCACCCGCGCGCTCCTGCACCGCTATGCCGCTCTGCCCGACCCGCGCTGGCGGGCGGGACGGCCGCCGGCCGTGCTGCTGGCGCGGGGCAACGCGGACCTGCTCGGCGCCAGCTGGGAGGCTCTGACTCGTCGCTGGCCGGAGAACTCCCTGGAACTGGAGGTTCTCCGCCTCCGCATCCGACTGCGTGAATCGTTCGCACCCGCACCGCCTCAGGAGGCCCAGTGACCGCCGTGCTCAGGCCGACGGCCGAACAGCAGTACGCCGCCGAGCTGGAAGCCGTCGCGGCCCAGGACGACCGGCAGCGGCCGCCCAACTGGCGGCTGTCCCCGCAGGCCGTGGTCACCTACGTCCTGGGCGGCACGCTGCCCGACGGCACCGTGATCTCGCCGAAGTACGTGGGTGCGCGCAGGTTGGTCGAGGTCGCGGTGGGCACGCTGGTCACGGACCGGGCGTTGCTGCTCGTCGGTGTGCCGGGCACGGCGAAGTCGTGGCTGTCCGAGCACCTCGCGGCGGCGATCAGCGGCGACTCGACGCTGGTGGTCCAGGGAACGGCCGGCACGAGCGAGGACCAGGTCCGCTACGGCTGGAACTACGCCCGCCTGATCGCCGAGGGCCCGAGCGAGAACGCCATCGTGCCGAGCCCGGTCATGCGCGGCATGCAGCTGGGCACGGTCGTCCGGGTCGAAGAGCTGACCCGCATGCCGTCCGAGGTGCAGGACTCGTTCATCACGGTGCTGAGCGAGAAGTCGCTGCCGGTGCCGGAGCTCAACACGCAGATCCAGGCCGTGCCGGGCTTCACGGTCATCGCGACGGCCAACGACCGCGACCGGGGCGTCAACCAGATGTCGTCGGCGCTCGCGCGGCGCTTCAACACCGTCGTGCTGCCGCCGCCCGCGACCGAGGACGCCGAGGTCGAGATCGTCCTCACCAGGTCCCAGCAGCTCGGCAAGGCGCTCCAGCTGCCCGCCGAACCGCCCGCGCTGGACGAGGTGCGCCGCGTCGTGCGGATCTTCCGCGAGCTGCGCAACGGATCCACTGTGGACGGTCGCACGCAGCTGAAGAAGCCGAGCGGCAGCCTGTCCACGGCGGAGGCGATCTCGGTCATCGCGAACGGCATGGCGCTCGCCGGCCACTTCGGCGACGGCACGCTGGGCGCGGACGAGCTCGCCAGCGGCCTGATCGGGTCCGTGATCAAGGACCGCGTGTCGGACGCGACGGTCTGGCAGGAGTACCTGGAGACGGTGCTGAAGGAACGCGCCGAGTGGCGCGACCTCTACCGGGCCTGCCTGGACGTCAGCGGTGACTGACCCAGTCCTGCTGGGCATCCGGCACCACGGTCCCGGCTCGGCCAGGATGGTCAAGCGAGCGCTGGAACAGACGCGCCCGGCGCTCATCCTGATCGAAGGGCCACCCGAGGCGGACGCGCTCCTCGAACACGTTCACGCCCTCACCCCGCCGGTCGCGATTCTGCTGCACGACGAGACGGAACCCGAGAACGCCGCCTTCTGGCCGTTCGCGGAGTTCTCCCCGGAGTGGCAGGCCCTCCTCTACGCGGCCGAGAACAACACCACCGCACGCTTCTTCGACCTGCCCGCGGCGGCGTCGATCGGCGACGACGGTCCGAGCGGCAACGTCGACCCCATCGGCCTGCTCGCGCAGGCAGCGGGCTTCGACGACCCGGAACGCTGGTGGGAGGACGTGGTTGAGCACAGCGCGTCGGACCCGCTCGACCTCGCGGACGCCATCGCCGAGGCCATGGTCGCCGTGCGCAAGGAGTTCGAAGACGAAGTAGGCGAACGCACTCTGCGCCGAGAAGCGTTCATGCGTCAGACGATCCGCAAGGCGCGCAAGGACACAGACGGCTCGATAGTCGTCGTCTGCGGCGCGTGGCACGTCCCGGCGCTGCTCACCAAGCCGACCGTCGCCGCCGACACCGCACTGCTCAAAGGCCTGCGCCGCCGCAAGATCTCCGGCACCTGGGTCCCGTGGAGCCACGGCCAGCTGGCCGCCGAGTCGGGCTACGGCGCTGGAGTCGACTCCCCGGGCTGGTACGCGCACCTCTGGCAGCATCAGGCCGACGTGGTCCCGCGCTGGTTCGCCAAGGCCGCGGCCGTGCTCCGCGCGGAAGACCTCCCGGCCTCGACCGCGAGCGCGGTGGAAGCCGTCCGGCTGGCGGAAACCCTTGCCGCACTGCGTGATCGCCCTTCGGCCGGTCTGAGCGAGGTGAACGAGGCGGCGCTGGCGGTCCTCTGCGGCGGCGACGAGGTCCCGCTCCAGCTGGTCCACCGCAAGCTCGTCGTCGGCGAACGCCTCGGCGAGGTGGGCGAAGCCGTTCCGCGCTCACCTCTGGCCGCGGATCTCCAGCGCCTGCAACGCAAACTCCGCCTCCCCGCGGACGTCCAGCCCAAGCAGCTCAAGCTGGACCTCCGCAAGGACACCGACCGCGAGCGCTCGAAACTCCTGCAACGTCTGGAAGTCCTCGGCGTCCCGTGGGGCAAGCCGGACCGCTCCAACTCGCTCGGCACCTTCGCCGAGGTGTGGCAACTGCGCTGGGACCCGATCTTCGCGGTGTCCGTGGCCGTTGCCGCCCGCCACGGCACCACCGTCCACACGGCAGCGGAGAACGTCCTCACCCAGGCCGCCAAGGACGCCAAACGGGTGGCCGACGCCGCCGCGACCCTCACCAGGTCCGTGGGCTGCGAGCTCCCGGCGGCCGTGGCCGAGGCGCGCAACGCCCTGGACCGCTGCGCCGCCATGGCCACCGACGCCCTCGAACTGCTCGCCGCCCTCCCGGACCTGGCCAGGACGGTCCGCTACGGATCGGTCCGGGGCACCGATCCGGAACTCCTGCGCGTGGCCCTGCACGGCCTCCTCACCCGAGGAGCCGTCGGCCTCCCGCTCGCCTGCCGCAACGTCGACGACGAAACAGCGGAACACGCCCTCCAGGTGGTGGACGGCGCCCACGAGGCCACCCGCCTGGCCGCCGACGACGAACACCAGAAGACCTGGTGGCGAGCCCTGCACGCCCTGGTCAAAGCAGAGGCCCACGGCCTCCCGACGGGCAGAGCCACCCGCCTGCTCTGGGAAGCGGGAGAACTGACGAGCGACGACGTGGCAGCCCGCCTGCACCGGAACGTCGCCAGCGCCTTCGTGGCCGGCTTCCTCCGCGGCTCGGCCACGCTACTGGCCGCCGACCCGCGCCTCTTCGGCCTCATCGACGAATGGCTCAGCGGCCTGCGCGGGGAGGCGTTCGACGACGCCCTCCCGCTGCTCCGCCGGGCCATCACCGACTTCACGCCCGCCGAGCGCCGCCTGCTCGGCGAACGCGTCGTCGCGGGCGAGACACCTCAACCGGCCTCCGACGACGAGTGGGACCTGGAGATAGCCGAACGCCTGGCCGCGCACGTCCGCGGCCTCATGGCCGGAGTTTCACGATCATCGGATCCGCCGATCCCAGAGCCGTGACCACACCGGACGAAGACCGCCTCACGAAGCCGGACGAAGACGGCCTCACCCCGCCTGACGAGAGCCGCCTCGACGAGTCCCAGGAACTCATCGACGACGCCAAGAAGATCGCCCGCGAGCTGCGCGAAGAGGTCCCGGACACGACTCCGGAGCCTCCTCGTGAGGAAAGCTCCCCAGCCGGCTAGACCGACCAGGGCGGCGTGATCGTCTGCCCGTTCGCCAGCGTGCCCTGGATGCCCACCGACGTGGCCACCAGCACCCGCGCCGGCCCGCCGGTCAGCGCCAGCTCGGTGTTCGGCGGCACCACGATCGCGTCGCCGACGCCGGCGGTCTGCCCCTGGATCGTCACCGTCCCGGACAGCACGTAGAACACCTCCTCCTTCGACGCCCGGTGAGGCGTCCCGTCGCCGCCTTCCGGCACGTCGACGGTCCACAGCGCGATCTCCGAACTGCCGCGCGACGGCACGGCCAGCGACCTGAACTCGAACCCGCCGAACTCGTGCAGCTCCGCGGAATCCCCCGTGACCAGCAAGACAACCTCCAAAGTAGTCAACCAAGTTGTCTAACCTTAGAATAAGGTCAACCAGGTTGTCTACCTAAAACGGGGAAGCAAGATGGAACCGGTGCCGATGCTGCTGGCGATGACGTACCGCGCCATGGGCGACCAGTTCCACGACCGCCTGAGGCAGATCGGCCTCGAACCGCTCAGGCCCGCCCACGGTTACGTCTTCCGGTTCCTCAAGGAGAGGCGCGCGACGACCGTCGACATCGGACAGCACCTCGGCGTTACGAAGCAGGCGGCCGCGAAGATCGTCAACGAGCTCGACGAGTGGGGTTACGTCCTGAGGGAGCCGCACCCGACGGACAAGCGCGCCCAGTACGTCACGCTGACCACGAAGGGCCGCGACTACCTGAAGTTCGCGGACAACCTGTGGTCGGACCTCGAAGGCGAGATGGCCGAGGCGATCGGTGAAGACACCGTCGCCACCATCAAGCAGGGCCTCACCGCGTATCTGCGGCACGTCCACGGCGAGGACCAGCCAGGCCTGCGACCGGTCTGGTAGCGCCTAGAACACCTGCGTCAACGCGATCACGCCGAACACCGCGAAGATCACCCCAGCCACCCGCTGGATCCAGTGGGTCGGCAACCGCCCGGCGAGCTTGCGTCCCACCAGCACGGCCAGTCCGGCCACGGTGACCAACGCCAGCCAGGCGCCCAGGCCGACGGCCAGCGGTGCGCCGTAGCGGGCGGTGATGCCGGCGGTCGCGAGCTGGGAGGCGTCGCCCCACTCGGCCGCGAACAGCACGCCGAACGACGTCAGGGCCGCGCGCCAGAACGGCACGACGGTCTGCGTCCCGGCCTCGTCGGCGGACTCGGAGTCCCGCGAGAAGCCCTCCTTGAGGAGCATGAACGCGCCGATGCCGAACAGCAGGGCCACGACTCCGGCCACCAGCCGATCGGGGAGCAGGGTGATGACCGAACCGAACGCGGCGGCCACCACGCTCTGCACGGCGAAGGCCGCGACGACGCCGACGAAGACCGGCCAGGCGCGGTAGCGCGTGGTCAGCACCAGGGTCGCGACCATGGTCTTGTCCGGGAGCTCGACGAGGAACACCACCGCGAAGGCGGTGATGAACGCGAGCAGTGATGTGGCCACGAGGTTCCTCCACGTCCGAATACGAACCCGGACGGAGGCGCAACAGACCCCGACCGGGTGTGCTGCAACCCGGCCGGAGGTCTCGTTCGCCCGACAAAGGCATCGGGTGTGGGACCGGATCCACTCGAAGGCGGATCAGTATGTCGATCACCACGCCACCGGCAACGTACTCCGGCGGGAACTACTCCCCTCTGGCGAAATCATCGTAACCGACGCATGTCACCCGAAAGGCGTGACTTCCCGCACGGGACCTTGGTCCCGAGCATGGACGGGACCGTCGTACCTGATAGCCGCCATGATCGGCACATACGCTCGTCGACGTGGACGTACTCGAACTCGCGCGGTGGCAGTTCGGCATCACCACCGTCTATCACTTCCTGATGGTGCCGCTGACGATCGGCCTGTCGCTGCTGGTGGCAGCGATGCAGACCGCGTGGGTGCGCACGGGCAACGAGCGCTACTACAAGATGACGAAGTTCTGGGGGAAGCTCCTCCTGATCAACTTCGCCATGGGTGTCGTGACGGGCATCGTGCAGGAGTTCCAGTTCGGCATGGCCTGGAGCGCCTACTCGCGGTTCGTCGGTGACGTGTTCGGTGCTCCGCTCGCGATGGAGGGCCTCGTCGCCTTCTTCGTCGAGTCGACGTTCCTCGGTCTGTGGATCTTCGGCTGGGACAAGCTGCCGAAGAAGGTCCACCTCGCCTGCGCCTGGGCGTTCAGCCTCGCGACGATGGCCAGCGCGTACTTCATCCTCGCCGCCAACTCGTGGATGCAGCACCCCGTCGGCATCGTGCTGGACGAGGGGCGTCCGCGCCTCACCTCGATCTGGGCCGTGCTGACGAACAACACGACGCTGGCCGCCTTCCCGCACACCATCGCCGGCGCGTTCGCGGTCGCCGCGACGTTCCTCGTCGGCATCGGCGCCTGGCACCTGTGGAAGAAGTCGGACGAGACCGGCGTCTGGCGCAGCTCGCTCAAGCTCGGCACCTGGGTGGGTGTCGTGGCGTTCGCGGTCCTCGCGATCAGCGGCGACGTCCAGGGCAAGCTGATGTTCCAGCAGCAGCCGATGAAGATGGCTGCCGCGGAAGCCCTGTGCCACACCGAGGAACCCGCCGCGTTCTCGATCTTCGCGATCGGCGACGTCACCAGGCCCGACTGCGAGAACGTCAAGAGCATCACGGTGCCCGCACTGCTGAGCTTCTTGGCGCACAACGACTTCAGCAGCGAGGTCAAGGGCATCCAGGACCTCGTCCCGATGTACCAGGAGAAGTACGGCACCAACTACCCGGTCGACGAGCGACTCGGCGAGCTCAGCGGTAAGCCGATCGACTACGTGCCCGCGCTTCCCGTGACCTACTGGGGTTTCCGTCTGATGATCGGGTTCGGCGCGATCTCGGCCGGACTGGGCCTCGTGATGCTGTGGCTCACGCGGGGCGGTCGCGTTCCGCGGGGGAGGTGGTTCCCGATCACCGCACTCGCCGGCATCGCGACGCCGTTCCTCGCCAACAGCTTCGGCTGGATCTTCACCGAGATGGGGCGGCAGCCGTTCGTGGTGGTGCCCAACCCGTCCGGTGTGGACGGTGTCTGGATGTTCACCGCCCAGGCGGTCTCGGCGTCGACGCCCGGCGAGATCCTCACCTCGCTGATCGCGCTCACGGCGGTGTACGGCGCGCTGGCCTGTGTCGAGGTCTACCTCATCCGCAAGTACGTCCGCGGTGGCGTCGCCGGGGTCATGCCCGGGAAAACCGACGACGGCGCGCTGGCGTTCGCGTACTAGGGGAGAAGCTGTGGAGACGCTCTGGTTCTGCGTGATCGCCCTGCTCTGGCTGGGCTACCTGTTCCTCGAAGGCTTCGACTTCGGTGTCGGCATGCTGCTTCCCTTCCTCGGGCGCGACAACACCGAACGCCGGGTCATGATCAACACCATCGGGCCGGTGTGGGACGGCAACGAGGTGTGGCTCCTCGTCGCGGGCGGTGCCACGTTCGCGGCATTTCCCGGCTGGTATGCGGCGCTCTTCAGCGCCGCGTACCTGCCACTCACCCTCTTCCTGCTGGCCCTGATCGGCCGGGGCGTCGCGTTCGAGTACCGCGGCAAGGTGGATTCGGCGCGCTGGCGGAAGGTCTGGGACACGGTGATCTTCGTCGGGTCGTGGGTGGCCGCGCTCGGCGTCGGCCTCATCATCGCCACGACCGTCACGGGCCTGCCGATCGACGCCGCCGGTGACCGGGTCGGCTCGCCGTTCGCGGCGATCAAGTGGGAGACGATCCTCGGCGCGCTCGCGATCGCGGGTTACGCGCTCGTGCACGGTGCGATCTTCTTGGCGCTCAAGACCGAGGGTGAGATCCGCGAACGTGCGCGACTCATGGCGTTGCGGATGGCACCGGTCGCTTTGCTGCCGCTGGTCGCGCTTCTGCTCTACGTCGCGGGGGTGTGGGCGCTTCCGGTGCTCCTGTTCGCCGGGCTCGCGTTGTGGCGGCTCTGGGTGGGACGCGAAGGACAGTCGTTCGCGTTCATGGGCCTCGCCGTCGCCGCGACCGTCACCGTGTTGTTCGCGTCGCTCTACCCCAACGTCCTGCCGTCCACTTTGGATCCGGCGTACACGCTCACCGTCGCAGGTGCGGCGTCGAGCCCGTACACGCTCACCGTGATGACGTGGGTGGCGGCGTTCGGCACGCCGGCCGTGCTGATCTACCAGGGCTGGACCTACTGGGTGTTCCGCAAGCGTATCGGCGTTCAGCACATCCCGGCAGCGCACTGATGAAGCGAGGCCCGCTGGGAGCTCTGCCCCAGCTCTCCAGGAACGCCAGACGCGCCCTCGTCGGGGTGGGCGCGCTGGCGTTCCTCAACGCCCTGGCGCTCGTCGCCCAGGCCGTCGCGCTGGCGTCGGTGATCACGACCCGCGAAGGTCTTCCGCTGCTGGCCGTGGCGATCCTGGCGCGTGCGGGTCTGTCGTGGGCGACGGAGTCCGCCGCCGCCCGCGCCGCCGCCGGTGCCAAGGAAGAGTTGCGGACCCAGCTGCTGGCCAAGTCGTTCGAACGCGGTCCCGGCTGGATCGCCGACCGCGGCACGGCCGAGCTGTCGGTCCTCGCGACCAAGGGTCTCGACGCGCTCGACGCCTACTTCACCCGCTACCTCCCCGCGCTGGTCACGGCCGTGATCGTGCCGCCGCTGGCCGGTGCGTGGATCCTCTTCACCGACTGGCCGTCGGCGGTGCTGATCGCGGTGACCGTGCCGTTGATCCCGGTCTTCGCCGCGTTGATCGGCTGGTACACCGAGAAGCGCGTCCGCAAGGCCGCCGACGTCACCGAGCTGCTGAGCGCCCAACTCCTCGAACTGCTCCGCGCCCTCCCGGTGCTGACCGTCTTCGGCCGGGCCAAGCAGCAGGCGGGCGCGGTCCGGCAGATCGGTGAGCAGCACCGCAAGGCCACGATGGGCACGCTCCGGATCGCGTTCCTGTCGGCGCTGGTGCTGGAGATCGCCGCGTCGTTGTCGGTGGCGCTGATCGCGGTCGGCGTCGGCGTCCGGCTCGTGCACGGCGACATGACGTTGATGACCGCGCTGGTCGTGCTGATCCTGGCGCCCGAGTGCTACCTGCCGTTGCGCGCCGCCGGTGCCGCCCACCACGCCAGCGAGGACGGTCTGGAAGCGGTCCGGCGAGTCGCCGAGGTCGTGGACCACGAGGACAAGGCCAGGCCGCGGCTGCCCGGCGGTTCGGTCCACGTCGACAACCTGCGCGTGCTGCGCCGAGGCGGTTTCGCTCCGGACGGCATCAGCTTCGATGTGCGGCCGGGGGAGATTTATCGACTTGAAGGCGCGAGCGGGGAGGGCAAGTCGACGACGTTCCAGGTGTTGCTGGGCTTTCTGGAGCCGACGGACGGCACCGCGTTCGTCGCCGGCGACATCGCCTACGTGCCGCAGAAGCCCGCGTTCGCCGCCGCCACCCCGCGCGCCGAGCTGGAGCTCACCGTTCCCGGCGCCGAGGACATCGAGCAGGTCGCGGACGAGGTCGCGGCCGTGCATCTGCTCGACCGTCAGATCACCGACCTCTCGACGGGTGAACGCCAACGCGTCGCAGTCGCGCGCGCCCTGCTGAGGGTTCGCCACGGCGCGACGGTGCTGCTGCTCGACGAACCGACCGCGCACCTCGACCCGGTGACAAGTCGCAAAGTCGACAAAGCGATCAAGAGAGCCAGCGACACGGCCGCCGTCGTCCTCGCCTCGCACCGCGAGAAGGAGGCGACCGACGACGAGACGTTCGCCAAGGTCGTCACCGAGGAGACACAGCAGGAACGGCCGAAGCGCCTGCCGATTCCGTGGAAGGGCGCCGGGCTGGGCATCCTCGCGGCCGTCGCGGGCATCGCGCTGACCGCGCTGGCGGCCCACCTGATCGCCCGCGCCGCCGAGATGCCACCGATCCTGACACTGACGGTGCTGGTCGTGGGCGTGCGGACGTTCGCACTGAGCAAGGGCGTACTGCGGTACCTCGAGCGTCTGGTCACCCACGACGAGACGTTCCGTCTCGCGAACAAGCTCCGTGCTGAGCTGTGGTTGCGGCTCGTGCGGACACAGCGCCGCGACGGGTTGCAACGGCTCGTCGAGGACGTCGACACCGTTCGCGACCTGGTGCCGCGCGTGCTGGTGCCGCCGATCGTGGCGATCGGCGCGGGCATCGCGACCACGGTCCTGTTCGCGTTCATCGACCCGGTGGCCGCGCTGACGCTGGGCGGTCTGCTGCTCGTGGCCGGACTCACGGCGCCCGCCGTCGCCGTCTGGACCGAGCGGCGGGCCAGCACGAAGCTCGCCAGGGGGCGCCGCAAAGTCGCCCGCGAGACCATCAACGCTCTCGTCGCCGCACCGGACCTCATCGCGCACGACGCCCACCACCGCCTGCTGGCCCAGCTGCACGCCGAGGACGTCGAGCTCGCGGGACAGACCCGCCGGCAAGCGTTCGGCACGGGCGCGGCCACGGCGATCGTCCTGCTCGCGACCGGCGTGGCGGCCCTCGTGTGCGCCACCACGGGCAACCCGGTGCTCGGTCTGGTGCCGCTCGCCCTCGCCGAACCGCTGGCCGCGCTGCCGTTGGCGGCGCAGCAGCGCAGGGCGTTGCGAGAAGCGAGCGCTCGGCTTCAGTTCGACGCGCCGGAACGCCCCGAGCAGCCGCGGGGCAAGCGGATCCGGCTGGAGAACGTCGACGTCCGCTGGCCCGGCGCGACCGAGCCGACGCTGAAAGATCTGCACCTCAACATCGAGCCCGGCACCCACGTGGCGATCGTCGGACCGTCGGGCAGCGGCAAGTCGACGCTGTTCGCGCTGCTCCTGGGCTTCCTGCCGCCCGAACGCGGCATCGTCGAGCTGCCCAGGGCGACCTGGTGCCCGCAGGAGCCGATGCTGGTCAGTACGACCGTGAGGGAGAACCTGCGCATGTCGGGACAACACGACGACGAGGCTCTCCGCGAGGCGCTGCGCACGGCGTGCCTGCCGGAGTGGGTGGACCGGCTCGACATGGTGATCAGGCCGGACCAGGTGTCGGGCGGCGAGGCGCAACGGCTGGCGTTGGCACGAGCGCTGCTGCACGACGCCGACGTGGTGTTGCTCGACGAGCCCACGGCACACCTGGACGAACCGACCGCGCGCAGGCTGTTGCGGCAGCTCAGGCAGGACGGCAGGACGGTCCTGCACATCACGCACCGCCCGGACGAGGCGGCGAGGGCGGACCTGGTGCTGGACCTCGGCACGCCCGCATACCGTTGAGGACCATGGACCCCTCTCTGGCGCGGCGCGTGCTCGTCGCGTCCACCGAGATCACGTCGGCGGCGCTGGAAGACCCGGAGAACGTGCTGGGGCTCGTGGTGAAGGCGGCCGCGGAGATCGCGGACGCCGACCTCGGCCTGGCCATGCTCGCCACGGAGGACGACGACGGCACGCTGACCGTCGAGGCGTCCAGCGGTGAGCCGATCGTCGCGACCCTGAGCCCGCGCAGTGCCGCCGCGAAGGCCGCGCGCACCGGTGTTCCGCTGATGGCCGACGACGTCGCGAACGACCCGCGCACGGCCCCGTACGTGCCGCAGGCGTTGCGGAACTACGGGCCGTTCGCCGTGGCGCCGTTCGGCACCTCGGACCGCAAGATCGGTGCTCTGGCCGTGTATCGCCGTAGGGACAAACCGCCGTTCACACAGGAGACGGTGGACGTGCTGACGGCGTTCGCGGCGCAGGCAGGCCTCGCCGTCGTGCTGTCCGAGGGCTTCACGGCACGGCAGCGCGTCGCGGTCTACGAGGAACGCGAACGGATCGCCCGCGACCTGCACGATGTGATCATCCAACGGCTCTACGGCGCCGGCGTGCAGATCAGCCTCCTGCAACGGCGCCTGGGCAAGAAGCTCGACGCTTCGCAGCGCGCCCGCATCGAGGAGGCGGTCGACCTGGTCGACGAGACGATCGCCGAGGTCCGCGCGACCGTCCGCAAGCTGCGCAACACCGACCCCGCCGACTCCGCCGACCTGCACGACTCGATCAAGGCCGAGGTCCGCACGGCCGGCGAGCTGCTCGGCTTCCCGCCGCGCCTGCACGTGGCCGGCGACCTGGCGAACGTGCCGCGCAAGCACGCCGACGACGCGCGGGCGGCGTTGCGTGAGGCGTTGTCGAACGTCGTGCGGCACTCAGGCGCGACGCACGTCCAGATCGACGTACGGCGCGATGAGAAGCACCTGCTGCTGCGCGTCGCTGACAACGGGTGCGGCATCCCGTCCGGCGTGACTCAGCGCGGGCTGCGGCACCTCGCCGAACGGGCGAAGGCCGCGAGTGGTGATTTCCGCGTGGTGAGTTCGCCGAACGGGACGACGCTCACCTGGTCCGTCCCCGTTTAGCCACCCATGCGGCGGCTTGCGTCCGGCGTTCCATGCCGAGTTTGGAGAGCACGGACGTCACGTAGTTCTTGACGGTCTTCTCCGCGAGGAAGAGCCGTTCACCGATTTGGCGGTTGGTGAGGCCCTCACCGATGAGTTCGAGCACGCGCTGTTCCTGGTCGGTGAGGCCGACCGGGGCCGGATTGCGCATCCGTTCGAGTACCCGGCTGGTGGTCGCGGGGTCCAGAAGGGACCGTCCAGCCGCGACCTCGCGCACGGCCGTGACGACGTCCTGGCCGCGAACCTGCTTGAGCAGGTAGCCCGACGCCCCGGCCATGATCGCGCCGACGAGCGCTTCTTCGTCGTCGAATGCGGTCAGCACCAGGCAACGAATGCCAAGGTCCCGAAGCGTCCGGCAGAGGTCGACGCCGCTGCCGTCGGGCAGTTGAACGTCCACGACTGCCACATCGGGCGGGTTCGCTCCTGCTCGAGTCACGGCCTCGGTGACAGAACCTGCCTCGGCGATGACCGAGATGTCCGCCTCGTCGTCCAGCATCTCGCGCAGTCCTCTGCGCACTACTTCGTGATCGTCAACCAACAAAACTCGCACTGGCACGAATCCACCGTACGTCGAATGGCTGTTCCTGAGTGTGACTCAAATTGGCACAGTTCTTGTCATGGCAGAAGGCTCGGTACGACCGGTCGAGGAAGCAGATCGCATAGTTGTCGCCCGACTGGTTCTCGAGCTATGGGGAGCACACACCGCCGTCGCGCACGGCGAGGTGTTCTTCCCGGCGAGTCTGCCGGGCTTCCTCGTGGAGAAGCAGGGTCAGGTGCTGGGTCTGCTGACCTATGCGGTGACGAACCACCAGCTGGAGATCGTCACGATCGACGCGCTGCGGCGAGGCCGCGGCGTCGGCACCGCGCTGGTCGACGCCGCGGTTCGCCAGGCACGCACGCTCGGCTGCAACCGGGTGCGCCTCACGACCACCAACGACAACCTCGACGCGGTCCGCTTCTACCAGCGCCGCGGGTTCAAGCTGGCGGCCTTGAGACCGGACGCGGTCCGCGAGGCGCGCAAGCTGAAGCCGGAGATCCCGGCGGTTGGGGAGTTCGGCATCCCCATCACAGACGAGATCGACCTGGAGCGATGGGTCGCGCCACGGCAGTAGTCCACAGGTGTCCACAGCTCTGTCCACAGGGTTGTGCACAAGCTAGGTGCTCAGACGTGCAGCGGGTTGAACGCCTCGTCCCACGCGGCGGCGACCTGATGGGCGCACGTGGACGGCGCGACG
Source organism: Lentzea waywayandensis (assembly GCF_900115955.1). Taxonomy (GTDB): domain Bacteria; phylum Actinomycetota; class Actinomycetes; order Mycobacteriales; family Pseudonocardiaceae; genus Lentzea; species Lentzea waywayandensis. The sequence goes on along the minus strand of NZ_FOYL01000004.1, from coordinate 398,450 downwards.
CCTCCCACCCCGGTGCCGAGTCCCGGCATCGCGATGGTGTGGACGGCGTCGCGCACCGGCGTGCCGTCCTCCAGGCGTCCTGCCAGCCAGAGCATCAGCACCGCGCGTGCGGCCAGGTACGGGTGGACGGTGTCGACCGGCAGCCGCTCGCCGGGCCGGCGCATCGTCGGGGCGCTGATGAGCCAGGCCGGTTCGGTCTCGCCGGTCGCCACGATCTGCGCCTCGCCCACGGGGAGCTCGCCGCCGTGCAGCGCGAGGACCGCGCTGCGGACGTTGTTCTCGACCTGCGGGAACGCCGTGGCGTAGACGGCGTCGATGCCACCGCGCATCCAGCCCTGCGAGTTCGCCGGGCTGACGATGGCCTGCGCGTGGATGTCCAGAACGGACCCGCGATGCACTCGCACCCCGGCGCGGCCGTCCGCGACGGCGAGCCAGGCGTTCGCCATCGGTTCGTCGACCGCGCACAACACGAGTTCTGGCGCTAGAGCGGGCACGCCCCAAGCATTCCAGTTCGAACGGTCCCGGCGGAACCCAGGATTGGCCCCCGACACAGGCGTGATTCGCGCCTCTACTGTGTGCGGGTGCCTCGCATTGCGTACTTCGGACCACAGGGGACCTTCACCGAGCAGGCCGCGATGCGGTTCGAGGGTGAGCTCGTCCCCGTCGAGACCATCCCCCTCGCCTTCGCCGCGTTGCGCGAGGGGGCGACCGACTTCGCGTGCGTGCCGATCGAGAACTCCGTCGAGGGCGCCGTGCCGGCGACGCTGGACGCTCTCGTGCGCGACGAACCGGTCGTCGCGGTGGCCGAGACGGTGCTGGACGTCCGGTTCAGCGTCCTGGTGCGTCCGGGCACCGCCGAGATCCGCACCATCGCGTCGCACCCGCACGCGCTGGCCCAGGTCCGCGAGTGGATCGCCGCCTCGCTGCCCGGCGTCACCTCGATCGCCACCTCGTCGACCGCAGCCGCCGCTGCCGCCGTGGAGCGCGGTGAGTTCGACGCCGCCGTGTCTGCTCCTGTCGCCGTGAACCACTACAAGCTGGACGAGTACGCCACGGACATCCTGGACGTGCCCGACGCACGGACGAGGTTCCTGCTGCTCCACCGTCCAGGTCAGCTGCCTGAGCCGACCGGCGCAGACCGCACGAGCGTCGTCGTGACCACCCCGAACCGCGTGGGCGTGCTGTCCGAGCTGCTCACCGAGCTGGCGTTGCGTGGCATCAATCTCACCGGCCTCGAATCACGCCCTCAAAAGGGCAAACTGGGGACGTACCGCTTCTACATCGACGTCGAGGGGCACATCGCAGAGCCGAGGATCGGTGACGCGCTGGCCGCGCTGCACCGACACTCGCGCGAGATCCGGTTCCTCGGGTCCTTCCCGAAGGCCGACCAGGGGCCCGTCGAGGCTCACAACGCCGAGTTCGCCGCAGCCGCCTCCTGGGTCGATGCTGTCAGAAAGGGCGAGCGCGGGTGAGGTTGCTGCTGGTCAGGCACGGTGAGACGGCGTCGAACATCGAACGCAGGCTGGACACGGCCATGCCGGGACCCCCGCTCACCGAACTGGGCCGCAAGCAGGCCCGCGAACTGGCCGACGGCCTCGCCGCCGAAGAGATCGTCGCGGTCTACGCGAGCATCGGCCTGCGCGCCCAGCAGACCGCCGCACCCACCGCCGAACGCTTCGGCCTGCCTGTCCAGATCCTCCAGGGCGTCGAGGAGATCCAGGTCGGCTCGCTGGAGGGCCGCAACGACACCGAGGCCTACCGGACCTACCTGGAAACCGTCATCAAGTGGGCCGAAGGCACGCTCGACGTGGCGTTTCCCGGCGGCGGCGAGACCGGGCAGCAGGTGCTGGACCGGTTCCTGGGCGCGGTCGAGTCGATCCGGACCGACGGCACCGTCATGGTCGTGACGCACGGCGGCGCCGGGCGGATGGGCGCGCTGGCACTGGCGTCGAACGTGCCGGTGGAGCTGGCCGAGAACCTGCTGCCGAACACCGGCGTCGTGGTGCTGGAGTCCGACGGTGACGGCTGGGCGTGCCGGTCGTGGGCGGGCGTCGAGGTTCAGTAGCTCAGGTCGAGCCACTCCCCGACTGCGAGCACGTGCGCGCGTTGCCCCGCGTGCTCGCGGAACTCACCCTCCGGGTCGGCGACCTCGACGTAACCAGGCAGCTTCACGGGCTGCTCCTGCTCGTAATGCATCGGCACGGCGTGCCGGGCGCCGAGGATCGTCGCCGCGGCGGCGGCCTGGAACGGGTCCATCGCGGCGAGCACCGGGCTCGGCGGCTGGAGGTGCGGTGCGTTCACGACCGCGCCGTTGGCCGGCAGGAACGCCGCGTCGAACGGGCTGAACCGGCGCGCCACCAGCCACCACCAGCCGTGGAACATCGTGTCGCCGCCGTGGAAGACGCGCTGCCCGTCCGTCTCCACCACCCAGTTCAGCTGGGGATCGCCCAGCCCGTCGACGGACGGGACGGCGGTGACGCGGAACGGTCCGATCTCGCGTGCGGACCAGGTGTCCACCACCTCGGCGGCCAGCCGGTGCTCGGCCAGTTCGTGCTCGCTCAGCAACGTCGTCACGTTGTCCACGTCGTCGCCGTGGCCGGGTGCCGGGCGAAGAACCGGCGCTCCCGGCGTCAGCACCTCGGCGAGCGCCGTCGCGTCGGTGTGGTCGCGGTGCAGGTGGGTGACCAGCGCGGCGGTGACCTTCCCGCTCGCCTGGGTCAGTCCGATGCCTGGCCGCCAGCCGGTGAACAGCGGTGACAGGTCCTGCACGTAGTCGATCACCAGCCGCGCCCCGCCGGCCTCGATCTCAACGCCGGCCCAGCCCAGTCGTCGCACTCGCATCTCGCACTCCTCGCGTCGGTGAGCCGAACTTAGAGTACGAGCGTTCGCCAAATCAATAGCGAACGTGCGTACGCTATTCTCGTCACATGTCCCCGCGACGCTCCGCAGCCGACGCGCTCCTCACCCGAGGCCGGATCCTGAGCCGCGCCGCCGAGATCGCCTCCGAGGAAGGGCTCGACGGCATCACCATCGGCCGCCTCGCCGAGGAGTTGGAGATGAGCAAGTCCGGGGTGCACAAGCACTTCGGCACCAAGGAGACCCTGCAGATCGACACGCTCGACAAGGCGTTCGTCGACTTCTGGCACCGCGTGGTCGAACCGGCGCTGACCGAACCGCCCGGCCTGCGGCGGCTGCGCGTGGTGTGCGCGAACTCCGTGGACTACCTGGCGGAACCGTTGCTGCCCGGCGGCTGCCTGATGACCGCGGCGCTGAGCGAGTACGACGGCAGGCCCGGCGCGGTGCGGGACGCGGTGGCGCAGGTGTGGTCGCGCTGGCAGGGACAGCTGAAGGCGGACCTGGTCGCGGCCGTGGAGGGCGGCGAGCTGGCCGGCGGGTTCGACGTCGACCAGGCGTTGTTCGAGATCCTGGCCGCGGGGCTCGCGTTGAACGCGGCCATGCAGTTGCAGCACGACCAGGCGGCGGTCGGGCGGGCACGCCGGGCGATCGAGCGGGCACTCCACCAGTCGTGACTCAGACGCTCGTGTCCCGAGCCGTCAGCCCCAGCCCAGCTCGTGCAGCTTCGCGTCGTCCACCCCGAAGTGGTGCGCGATCTCGTGCACGACGGTGATGATCACTTCTTCGATCACGTCGTCCTCGGTGTCGCAGATGTCGAGGATCGCCTCGCGGTAGATGAAGATGTGGTCGGGCAGCGCGCCGCCGTAGTCGGAGTTGCGCTCGGTCAGGGCGATGCCCTGGTAGAGCCCGAGCAGTGACGGCTCCTCGGGGTTTCGGTCCTCGACCAGCACCACGACGTTGTTCATCGCGTGCATGAAGTCGGGCGGGACCAGGTCCAGGGCCTCTTCGACCAGCTCGTCGAAACGAGCGCGGGTCATCTCGACGGTCATCGGTTCTCAGTGCTCGAAGGCGGTGCGGTGGAGGACGGCTTGTCGGGCTTGCCGGAGTCCGTGGGCTTGCCGGACTCGCCCGAGGGCGGCTGGCCGGACTCGGAGTGCAGCGGGGCGCCGGTGGGCTCGTCCTGGGCCTTGACCGAGGTGGTCTGCGGCGGGTTCGCGGTGGTCAGCGGCGCGCCGTTGGGGTTGCGGACGGTGCCCTCCCACGCCACGAGCTTCTCGCCCTGGGGGACGGCGCCGATCTTGCAGTTGGCCTTGCGCGAGCCGACGGCCCAGCTCTCCTCTGCACGCGTGTCCCAGGTGATGAGCAGGTTCTTGGCCTTCAGGTCGGCGCCGCCGGTGTACTCGGCGGCTATCGCGGCGCACTTCTCGGACATCACGGTGTCCTGCTGCTCGGGTGCCACGAACGCGCCCTCGGGGTGTTGCACGACGCCGACGATCTCGAACGCGTGCGGCTTGGCGCACTCGATCGGGTCACCGACCGTGTTGTTCTCGGCGAGCGCGACGCAGACGCCGGGGTCGTAGACGTTCGACTGGTCCTGGGTCTTCGCGCTGCCGAACGACGGCAGGGCGGCGCCGGAGGGAGCGGTGACCTGAAGGCCGCACCTGAGCTGGCGGTAGCCGCTCGACCAGCGGCTCTCGTCCGGGTTCAGCGTGCTGACGCCGTACTTGCCCTTCGGGTCGAGCTTGCCGGCCATGTAGGTGGTCGACGCCTGCGCGCAGTTGTCCTGCGCGATCTTCTCCCAGGCCTCGCCGCTCGGGAACGGCGCTTCCTTCGGGTACGCGGCGGTGATGTCGGCCGTTCCGCTGACCTCGAACTTGTGCGCGGCTGCGCAGTCGACCTTCTGCGCGTCCGACAGGTCCGGTTTCTCCCAGTTGAGGCATTCGCCCGCGACGGCCTGGTACGCGGCGTTGACGAGCTCGCGTTTGGTACCGAGCGGGCCTCCTGCCAGCACGGACGTGAACGCGGACAACATCAACAAGCCGAACGCGCCCACGAAAGCGCCGACCATCACAAGCCGCGTGTCGCGGATGTGACCAGATCGACTCAACCAACCGGCGCTCGGAGACATCTCAACCATGATGCCCGTGCCGTGTGAGACGGCTGTGCGCCGGGTTGGGTCGAGTGTTGCTATTAGGACACTCGTCACTGAATTGGCCATGTTTCAGCTGTCTCGCTAGGTACCTTGCCCGCGGGAGTGGTGATGACTGACAACAACCTGCCAGGACCTGGCCAGCCGACGCCCCAGCCTGGGCCGCAGTCGGGACAGCCCGGCCAGCCGCAACAGCCGCCGCCGTACCAGCCGGCGGCACCGCAGCCCGGCTCGAACCAGCCGGCGCAGCAGCCGCCTGCCAAGGGCAAGGTGCGCCAGCAGCAGGCCGGCATGACGAAGCCGCGCCAGGCGACGGTCGCCGAGCAACGCGCTCGCGCCGCCGCGTTGAAGGCGCAGCAGGAGCGGTTCGCCGCCGAGTCCGCCGCCTTCGAGAAGAAGCGCAAGACGCGCAAGCGCCTGCTCATCGGCGGTGGCGTGACCGTGGGCGTGATCGCGCTGGTCGCGATCTGGTACGCGGCCGCCAGCCCCAAGAACGTCACGGCGCAGTGCACCGACTCGAACAACGTGATCGTCGACGACGACTACTGCGACCAGTCGTACTACAGCAGCCACGGCGGGTACTCGAGCGGCGGCTTCATCTACATCGGCGGCAGTTCGTACCGCTACAACTACGGCGGCTCGGGCGCGGTCGGCCAGAAGGTGACCGGCGGCAGCTACACGATCCCGAAGGGTGCGAACGTCAGCACCAAGTCGGGCACGTCGGTGCAGCGCGGTGGCTTCGGCGTCAGCAGCGGCTCCTCCAGCAGCGGAGGCTGAGCACAGTTGCGTCGTGAAACCTCGCAGCCGCGGCCGAACTGGCAGCGGACGGTCTCGGACCAGGGGTTGGTGTTCGGCCTGCCCGCGAAGTACGCGAACGGCACCGACCGTCCGTACTGGGACGAGTCGGTGCACTACGTGTTCGAGATGAGCGACATCCTCTCGCTCGAAGCCGACGTCGAGCTGCTCCACTCCATGTGCCTCGACGCGGTGGACAACGTGGTGCTCACCGAGCGGTACCGCGACTTCGGCATCCCCGAGTGGGTGTGGCCGCACATCGCCGAGTCGTGGCGCCGCCGCGACCCGCACGTCTACGGCCGCTTCGACCTGCGCTACGACGGCTCGGGTCCCGCGAAGCTGCTCGAGTACAACGCGGACACCCCCACGTCACTGCTGGAAGCCGGATACATCCAGTGGCACTGGAAGGAAGACGTCTTCCCGGACGACGACCAGTGGAACTCGCTGCACGAGCGCCTGGTCGAGCGGTGGACGGAGATCGGCGCCAAGCTGCCCTCCGGTGAACTGCACTTCACCTGGTCGGGCGCCGACCCGTCCGGTGAGGACCACCTCACGATCGCCTGCCTGCAGGAGACCGCCGCAGAGGCCGGTCTGAACACCGTGGGCCTCGCGATCGAGGAGGTCGGCTGGGACACGCTGCTCAACCGGTTCGTCGACCTCGAAGAGGCCCCGATGGGCACGGTCTTCAAGCTCTACCCGTGGGAGTGGGTGGTCGAGGAGCAGTTCGGCCGCCACGCCGTCGAGTCGCTGCCCGGCACGCTGTGGGTCGAGCCGTTGTGGAAGATGCTGCTCTCCAACAAGGCGCTGCTCGCGGTCCTGTGGGAGATGTACCCCGGCCACCCCAACCTGCTCCCCGCCTTCCTGAACGACCCCGGCATGCTCACCGAGTACGTGCGCAAGCCGCTGCTCGGCCGCGAGGGGTCGAACATCCAGATCGTCGCTCCTGGCTACGAGACGCAGACCGGCGGCGTGTACGGCAAAGAAGGCTTCGTCTACCAGCTGTTCGATCCGCTTCCGGAGTTCGACGGCTACCGCCCCGCGTTGGGCGCCTGGGTCGTGGGCGACACGTCGGCAGGCCTCGGCATCCGGGAAACGGTCGGTCTGGTGACCGACGATGGCGCGGCGTTCGTGCCGCATCGAATTGTTGAGTAAGACTCCGAAAGGGAACAGCACATGTACGAGCTCGCGTTGGACCCCGGCTTCGGCTCGGCGATCGGCCGGGGCATCGGCGCGATCGCGCTGTACGCCGTCGTCGGTCTGATCCTCATGGTGTTCGGCTTCTACGCGATCGACTGGACGACGCCGGGCAAGCTGTCCGCCCTCGTCCGCAACGGAGCCCCGAACGCAGTCATCGTGACCGCCTCCGGCCTCGTGTCGATGGCGCTGATCGTCGTCGTCGCCATCTACAGCTCGGCAGGCAAGCTCGACGAGGGCCTGCTCTCCTCCCTGATCTACGGCCTTCTCGGCATCGTCGTGCAGGTGGCGGCCGTCCGGTTGCTGGAGTGGGTGACCCGTCTGGACATCGGCTCGCTGATCGAGTCGGACCGCTTCGCCCCGGCCTCCGTCGTCGTGGCCTCGGCGCACGTCGCGCTCGGCCTCGTGGTGGCTGTCGCGATCATCTAGTGGTGTGGCCCAGAAAGTTGCCGGGCGAATTCGCGGTCAGACGGGTGCATCGCGGCGCCGCCCCCACGTCCTCGTACGGACGTACGGGGGCGTGGGGGCGGCGCCGCGAGGTGCCCTGCTGAGCGTGAATTACCCAGCCAACTTTCTGGGTCGCGCCACCAGTACCCGCTTTGCCGAGGGACCCGGTGCTCACGTGGCGCCGGGTCCTTTTCGTTCGCGGAGTCGCCGGAGCCCCACTGCGGAGGTGACCAGACCCGCCACCCCGAGCAGGATCGGCGGCACGAGCACCAGCGGGCCCCGGCCTTCGGACTCGAACACCCGGTCGTCGGCATTGACCACCTCGACGGTGTCGCCGAACTCGGCCTCACTCGGGGCCGGGTCCAGGTCGGATCGCGTGGCCACGGCGACGTCAGTGGCCAACGCGCTGTCCCGCACGCTGTAGTTGCCGGGCAAGCCGTCGACGGCGTTCTGGTACGCCTCCGGGAACGAAAGCGCACCCGCGGCGATCAGAGCGAGTCCCGCGAACAGTGTGAAGGCCGATCCGTTTCCCTTGCGCTCGCGCATCACATAGGTCTGGACGCCGCCGCACACCCGCGCGTTGCCTCCTGACCTCGATATCCGGATGAAGTGCGGATCAGGTGGGGTCTACCCTTTTCAGGGTGATTGACCTCAAGGTGTTGCGCGAGAACCCGGAGACAGTGCGCGCGTCGCAGCGTGCTCGTGGCGAGGACGAGGGCGTCGTCGACAGCCTGCTGTCCGCTGACGAGCGCCGGCGGACCGCCATCTCCCGCGCGGACACCCTGCGCGCCGAGCAGAAGGTGCTCGGCAAGGAGGTCGGCAAGGCCAAGGGCGACGAGCGCGCCGCCCTGCTCACCAAGGCGAAGGACCTGGCCGCCGAGGTCAAGGCCGCCGAGGCCGAGCAGCACGCCACCAACGACGAGGTCCAGGAGCTCCTGGCCAGGATCCCGAACCTGGTGCACCCGGACGCGCCGGTCGGCGGCGAGGACGACTTCGTGGTCGTCAAGACCGTCGGTGAGCCGCGCGTGTTCGACTTCGAGCCGCAGGACCACCTCGATCTGGGCACCAAGCTCGGCGCGATCGACATGGAGCGCGGCGCGAAGGTCGGCGGCTCGCGGTTCTACTTCCTCAAGGGCGTCGGCGCCCAGCTGGAGATCGCGCTGCTCAACATGGCGGCGGCGCAGGCCACGGCCAACGGGTTCGAGCTCATGATCACGCCCACGCTGGTGCGGCCGGAGATCATGGCGGGCACCGGGTTCCTCGGCGCGCACTCGAGCGAGATCTACCACCTGCCCGCGGACGACCTGTACCTCGTCGGCACGTCGGAGGTGCCGCTCGCCGGCTACCACGCCGACGAGATCCTCGACGGGGAACGCCGGTACGCGGGCTGGTCGTCGTGCTACCGCCGCGAGGCCGGGTCGTACGGCAAGGACACCCGCGGCATCATCCGCGTGCACCAGTTCAACAAGGTCGAGATGTTCTCCTACGTGAAGCCCGAGGACGCCGAGGCGGAGCACGCCAGGCTGCTCGGGTGGGAAGAGGAGATGCTCGCCAAGATCGAGGTGCCCTACCGCGTCATCGACACGGCGACGGGTGACCTCGGCACGTCGGCGCACCGCAAGTTCGACTGCGAGGCGTGGGTGCCGACGCAGCAGAAGTACCGCGAGCTGACCTCGACGTCGAACTGCACCACGTTCCAGGCGCGCCGCCTCAACGTCCGCTACCGCGACGAGAACGGCAAGTCGCAGATCGCGGCCACGCTCAACGGCACGCTGGCCACCACCCGGTGGATCGTGGCGATCCTGGAGAACCACCAGCAGGCCGACGGCTCCGTCGTCGTCCCCGAAGCGATGCGTCCGTTCATGGGCGGTCTGGAAGTTCTCAGGTAGAACTTTCCCAAAACCTGTATTTCGCCGGGCCTGACGGCGTCCTCATTGCAGAACCCACATGGGGGTGTGGTGTCGGCAAGCAGGGGGTAGTTGTCATGTCTTTTGAAGCAGCGGTCGGCGAAGTCGACATCACGCCGGTGCACCCGCCCTATCCGAGTCTGTGGATGGGCGGGTACGGGTGGAGCCCGCGCGGCAACCACGGCGCGATCGCCCGCCGGTTACGTGCCCAGTGCCTCGTGCTCTGGGACGGTGGTGCGCCGAAGGTCCTGCTGCGCGCGGATCTCATCAGCATCCCGAGGGACGTCAACCAGGCGATCAGGGGGACCCTCGTCAGCGAGGGACTGGTCGCCGCGGACGACCTGATGCTGCTGGCGAGCCACACGCACTCGGGCCCGTTGTACGGGGACACCAAGCCGAGCCCGCAGGTGATGATGGGCCTGACCCAGGCCGACATCGACGCGGTCAACGGCACGACGTGGCTGATCACCGACGCGCTGGTGCAGCTGGTCCGCGACACGCTGGACCTGGAGCGCACCGACGTCACGCTGTCCTACGCCGAGGGCGAGGCCAAGATCGGCCACAACCGGGTGGCGGACGACTTCGCCGTGCTCGACACCGTGCCGGTGCTACGCCTCGACACGACCGGCGGTGACCTGTTCGCCGTGGTCTTCGGAGCGGCGTGCCACCCGGTCTCGCGCGGCAACGACGAGGTGTTCGACAGCGAGTTCCCGGCCGTCGCCTCCGAGCTCGTCGAGAACGAGCTGGGCGTGCCCGCGCTGTTCGTCCAGGGCGCGTGCGGCGACCAGGAGGCGAACGACCCGCACGTCCCGGCCACCACCGAGGAACTGGGCACGGTCCTCGGCCAGGCGGTCCTCGACGTCCTCGGCGACGACTTCGACGCCGTCACGGGACCCATCAGCACGGCGATGACCGAGGTCGACCTGCCGTTCCACACCGACACCGCCGATCCGGACGTGCGGGCCGCGGTCCGCGCGAAGTACAAGCTCCGGCTCAAGGTGATGCCGCAGACGGACCCGAACCGGCGGCACGCCGCGATGATGGTGAAGCTGATCGACGCGGGCGAACTGCCCACCTCGATGCCGATGCCGATCCAGCGCTGGCGGTTCGGCGGCCTGAGCATCCTCGCTCTCGCCCACGAGCCGGTGTCGGCCTACGACGTGAACCTCCACGCGGCGTTCCCCGGAAACCTCTGGGTCATGGGATACGCCAACGAGTGCGAGGGCTACGTCGCGGACAACGACACGCTGCGCTCCGGCGGCAACCTGCACGGCGGCTACGAGGCGGGGTGGAACCAGGGCGACAACGTCATCGCGGGGCTCGGCAGCTACTGCGTCTCCTACGCGTGGCCGGGCCCGCTGAAGTTCTCGGACACCGCGGTGCCCGCCGCCGGTACCACTGAACGAATCGTGATGGACGCGAGTCTCAGCCTGCTCAACTCCTAGCCGCTCAGGCCCTGTTCTGCCCGTGAAGTAGAGTGGCCTACCGGCCCCGTCGGGTGGAAGTGCCCTGGTGACGTGGGTTACACATCAACTCACGGGCAGGACAGGGATCAGTGGCGAACCGCATTCACGAGACCGCGATCATCGGCAAGGACGTCGAGATCGGCGACGACAACGTGATCGGGCCGTACACGATCATCGCCGGGCCCGCCCGGATCGGTGACGGCAACTTCATCGGCCCGCACGTCAGCATCGGCGGCCCCGCCGAGTACCTGAGCGCGCCGCACCTGGCCGGCTGGGACGGCGAGAACGACGGCCCCGGCGTGGTGATCGGCGACCGCAACCGCATCCGCGAGTTCGTCACGATCAACCAGGGCGTCAGCCACGCCACGACGCTGGGCAGCGACAACTACGTGATGGGCCGCGCGCACGTCGCGCACGACTGCACGATCGACAACAGCGTCGTGATCACGAGCGCCGTGCAGATCGCCGGCCACTGCCACGTGTGGAGCGGCTCCAACATCGGCCTCGGCACCGTCGTGCACCAGGGCGTCCAGATCGGCCCCGGCGCGATGATCGGGCTCGGCTCGGCCATCCGCAAGGAGGTCGGTGCGTTCACCATCACGCTGGGCAACCCGGCCCGCACGACCGGCGTCAACGTCATCGGCCTGTCGCGGCGCGGCTGCGACGAGGACGCGATCGCCGCTCTCACCGGTTTCCTGACCGGCAAGGAGGCGGAGGTTCCCGCCGGCCTGCCGGAGGAGCTCGCCGCGCTGCTCAAGGCGTGGACCGAGCGTTCGAACGAGCACTGAGACCCAGACCGTCCGAGAGAACGAGAGAACGATGTCCCTGAACGACCGTCTTCGTGGTGTCTTCGTGGACGCCCTCCAGCTCGACGACTCGGTTGACGTCGAGAACCTGAAGTACCGCGACATCGATGAGTGGGACTCGGTCGGCCACATGGCGCTCGTCGCCGCCATCGAGGACGAGTTCGACGTCCAGTTCGAGACCGAGCAGGTCATCGACATGAGCAGCTTCAAGGTCGCCGTCGACATGCTGAAGGGCTTCGGCGCGGGTGAGTGATTTCGCCGGCAAGGTAGCGGTCGTCACCGGCGGCACGCGCGGCATCGGCTTCGCCACCGCCGCGGCGCTGGCCGAGGCGGGCGCCACCGTCGTCATCACCGGCCGCGACCGCGAGACCACCGAGAAGCGTGCTGCCGAGCTGGGCGAACGCGTCCACGGCGTGGCGCTCGACGTCGCCGACTCCGCCGCGATCAAGGACGTCTTCAAGGCGATCGCGAAGGAGCACGGGCGCATCGACGTGCTCGTGGCCAGCGCGGGCGTGCTGGAGGGCGGCCTCATCGGCATGCTCACCGACGAGCACGTGAACAAGACGCTGACCACGAACGTCGCCGGCACGATCAACTCCGTGCAGGCGGCGGCGCGGGCCATGATGCGCAAGCGCACCGGCTCGATCGTGCTGATCGGCTCGATCGTCGGCGAACGCGGCAACGCGGGTCAGATGGTCTACGCGGCGTCCAAGGCGGCGCTGGTCGCGGCGGCGAAGTCCGCGGCGAAGGAGCTCGGCCGGTACGGGATCAGGGTCAACGCGGTCGCGCCCGGCGTGATCCAGACCGACCTGATCTCCGAGCAGTCCGACGAGGTGCTGGAGCGGGTGAAGGGCGACACCGCCCTCGGCCGGCTCGGCACGCCGGAAGAAGTGGCCAAGGTGATCCGATTCCTGAGCAGTGACGACGCCTCGTTCGTCACCGGTCAGGTGCTCGGGATCGACGGAGGTTTGGTGCTGTGACGCTGCTGCACGCTCAGGCCCGCCTGCGTGACGCCGCGACCGGTGAGCTGCTCGGCGGTGCCGAGCTCGCCGGTCGCGTGTCCGAGGCGGCGAAGGAACTCGCCGATCTGCCGTCCGGGGTGCTGTTCCTCCGGGTCGGCCTGGACCTGACGAGCGTGCTGCGGTACCTGGGTGCGTTCGAGGCGGGCCGCGCGGTCGCGCTGCTCGACCCGGCGCAGGACCGCGAGGTGCTGGACGGGCTCGTCGCCCGCTTCCGCCCCGCGGCCGTGCTGGGCATCGACGACGAACCCGCGCCGGGGTACTCGCCGGACTGGGTGCGCGAGGACGCGGACGGCGTCGCCCCGCACCCCGACCTGGCGGTGATGCTGCCGACCAGCGGCTCGACCGGTAACCCCAAGTTCGTGCGGCTGTCCCGCTCGGCGATCCTCGCGAACGCCGACGCGATCGCCGAGGTGCTGGGCATCGACGAGAACGAGGTCGCGCCGACCAGCCTGCCGCTGCACTACAGCTACGGCATGTCCGTGCTCAACAGCCACCTGCGCCAGGGCGCGACGGTGCTGCTGGAGGGCTCCGGCGTGGTGGCGCGGCCGTTCTGGGACGCGGTCACGCGGTACGGCGTGACGTCGCTCGCAGGTGTCCCGTACCACTACGAGATGCTGCGCAGGCTGCGGTTCGACCCGGCCAAGTACCCGACGCTGCGCACGCTGACGCAGGCCGGCGGCAAGCTCCGCAGCGACCTGATCAGCGAGTTCAACGACAAGATGCGCGCCGCCGGCGGGCAGATGTTCGTGATGTACGGCCAGACCGAGGCCGCGCCGCGGATGGCCACCGTGCCGTCCGAGCGGCTCGCCGAGAAGGTCGGTTCCGCAGGTCCCGCGCTTCCCGGCGGCACGTTCGCGATCCGCGACGAGGCCGGGAACGAAATCGCCGAGGCCGGTGTTGCCGGTGAGGTGGTGTACCGCGGGCCGAACGTGATGATGGGCTACGCCGAGTCCGAAGCCGAGCTCGCTCTCGGCGACGAGACCGGCGGCGTGCTCGTCACCGGCGACCTCGGTTACCTCGACGCCGACGGGTTCCTCTACATCACCGGCCGGCTCAAGCGAATCGGCAAGGTGTTCGGCAACCGGGTCAACCTGGACGACCTGGAGCAGATCGTGAAGGGCTTCGGCGCGGCCGCCGCCGTGCCCGCGGGCGACAAGGTCGTCGTCTTCCTCGACGGGGCCGAGAAGGACACCTGCAAGCAGGCCGCGAAGTTGCTGTCCGAGACGCTGCACCTGCACGTCACGGGCTTCGACGTGCGTCCGGCCGAGGGTTTCCCGCAACTGCCCAGCGGCAAGATCGACTACCGGTCACTGGAGGCACAGGTATGAGCGTCTTCGGGCGCAATCAGGCCGAGCGCGAGACCGCGCTGCTGGCCGAACTGACCGAGCTGACCGAGCACCACCGCGCGAACTCCGAGCAGTACGACCGGATCCTGTCGTCGCTCGGCATCAAGTCCGGCGAGCAGTTCGGGTCGCTGAACGACCTGCCGTGGCTGCCGGTGCGCATGTTCAAGACGCACGAGCTCAAGTCCATTCCGGACTCCGAGGTCTTCAAGGTGCTCACGTCGTCCGGCACGACCGGCGGTGGCGCCTCGCGGATCTACCTGGACAAGGACGCCGCCGCGGTGCAGACCCGCCAGCTCGGCGCGACGCTGCAGGAGGTGCTCGGCGGCAAGCGGCTGCCGATGCTGATGGTCGACACCATCAGCATCATCAAGAACCGCCGCTCGTTCTCCGCTCGTGGCGCCGGCGTGCTGGGCATGGCGACGTTCGGCCGCAGTCACGTCTACGCGCTGGACGAGAACGACCAGCCGGACGTCGAGGCGGTCAAGGAGTTCCTCGCCAAGCACGGCTCGGAGCCGTTCCTGATCTTCGGCTTCACCTTCATGGTGTGGCAGTACCTCTACGAGGTCGCGCGTGAGCACAAGCTCGACCTGTCGAACGGCATCCTGATCCACTCCGGTGGCTGGAAGAAGCTGATCGACATCGCGGTCGACAACGCGGAGTTCCGCAAGCGCTTCGCGCAGGACACGGGTCTGACCCAGATCTACAACTACTACGGGATGATCGAGCAGATCGGCACGGTCTTCCTCGAAGGCCGCTCCGGGAACTCGTTGTACTGCCCGGACTTCGCGGACGTGATCATCCGCAACCCGGAGACCTGGGAGGAACAGCCCGTCGGCGTTCCCGGTGTCATCGAGGTCGTCTCGACGCTGCCCCGCAGCTACCCGGGCCACGTGCTGCTGACCGAGGACCTCGGTGTGGTGCACGGCATCGACGACGGCGACTGGCCGGGCAAGCGGTTCTCCGTGCTCGGCAGGCTTCCGCGGGCCGAGGCGCGCGGCTGTTCGGACACCTTCTCTGGAGCTGTGGCCTCATGAAGCGCCGTTTCCCGGCAGGATCTGACGTCTCCTCGGTCGACGAGCTCCTCGCGAGCATCTCCGGCGAGCCCACCGACGGCCGGCTGAAGGTCGGCGACGAGCGGATCGTCGACTTCCTGGTGAAGTTCGCGCGCAAGCTGCTCGCCCCGCAGATGGCCCGCCGCTACCCGGAGCTCGCGTCGCTCGGCTTCTTCCTGCGCCGCGGCGAGATCAACAAGGTGCTGCGCCAGCTGGAGACCCCGCAGGGCGTGCTGCGCTTCGGCCGCGGTCTCGTCTTCCACATCCCGCCGGCCAACGTCGACACGATCTTCGTGTACTCGTGGGCGCTGTCCGCGTTGGCGGGCAACAGCAACGTCGTGCGCATCTCGCCGCGTTCGGCGGGTGCGGCGGAGGCCGTCGTCGAGGCGCTGAACGACGCGCTGAAGGACGCCCACCCGGCCGTCGCGCAGACCCAGGTCATGGTCACCTACGACCGCGACGACAAGGTCACCGCCGCCCTGTCCGCGGCGTGCGACCTGCGCGTCATCTGGGGCGGTGACCGCGCCGTCAACGAGGTGCGCAAGATGCCGCTCGCGCCGCACGCGCGCGACGTCACGTTCCCCGACCGCGCCTCGTTCGCCCTGATCTCCGTCGACGGCTGGGTTTCCGCGACGCCGGAGAAGAAGCGCGAAGTGGCCGTCGGTTTCTACAACGACTCGTACTGGTTCGACCAGGCCGCCTGCTCGTCGCCGCGCGCCCTGTTCTGGGTCGGTGACGAGGTCGCGGGCCAGCAGGCGCGGACCGAGTTCCGGGCCGAGCTGACCGCCGTGCTCGAAGCCAAGAACCACGTCGTCGAACCCGCGATGGCCGTGCAGAAGCGCGTCTCCGCCTACGGTGTCGCGGCGGACGGCCACGCGAAGTCCATCTCGTTCGACGGCAACGCGGTGGCCACCTTGGAGCTGACGGCGGCGGCGGACGTGCCGCGCGAGTGGCTGGGCGCGGGCACCTTCCCGTTCGCCACGCTGCCGACGCTGTCCGCGCTGGTGCCCATGGTGCAGCGCAAGGACCAGACGCTGTCGGTGTTCGGCTTCTCGCAGGAGGAGCTGGAGACGCTGGCGCACGAACTGGCCGGGCGCGGCATCGACCGCATCGTGCCGTTCGGCAACGCGCTGACGTTCTCCGACCACTGGGACGGCTTCAACCTGCCCGCGGAGTTCACCCGCCTGGTGACCGTCCAAAGCTGACAGTCCACACACGACAAGCGGCCGGCACCCCCAGCGCCGGCCGCTTGTCGTCGTTCTCACTTGCTGAGGTAGGACCAGGTCTTGCGGAACGCGTCATTGGCGGTGTTCTGCCAGGTGGTCATGATCGAGCCGTCGGTGAAGCGGGCGTAGGCGGCCTTGGTGCCGTTGGCCTGCCTGCTGATGACGGGGTCGGTGCTGAGGTTGCCGCCGATGTCGTCGACGCCGGTGAAGGCGCCGCCCGAGGAGTACTGCCAGGCGGTGATCAGGTGGCCGTCGGCGCGGCGGGCGAACACCTGGATGGCGTCGTTGGAGACCTGGACGGCGGGTGCGCCGAGGACCTGCCCGAAGTCGTCGCGGACCAGGGCGGAGGCGCTGAACGCGCTACCGGGGGTGGTCTGCCACTTGTGCCACAGCCGGCCGTCCGTGCCGCGGATGAACACGACCTTCGTGTTGTCCGACTTGGTGATCGCGACGGGGTCACCGGCGAACGCCCCGCCGAGGTCGGCGATGGTGAACTCGCCGCCGGGCTCGGTCTGCCACGCGTTGATCAGGTGGTTGTCGGAGCGGACGGCGAAGACGGTCAGCCTTCCCTGGGCGTCGACCTGGGCGGATGGCTTGCCGATGATCGTGCCGAAGTCGCTGCGGACCAGGGCGGAGGCGCTGAACGCGCTACTGGGCGTGGTCTGCCACTTGTGCCACAGCCGGCCGTCCGTGCCGCGGATGAACACGACCTTCGTGTTGTCCGACTTGGTGATCACGACCGGATCGCCGGAGAAGTCACCGCCGAGGTCGGCACCGCGGTCGATGGCACCATCCGGGCCGTCCTGCCACAGGTGGATCAGGTGGCCGTCGTCGCGGCGGGTGAAGACGTTCATCTGGCCGAGGTGGTCCAGGTGCGCGGACGGCGTGCCGACCGCGTTGGTGGGCAGGTTCGTCCAGCCGCTCCAGTTGGAGCCGGCGGCCGACTGCCACGAGGTGACGAGCTTGCCGGTGTTGGTGTCGCGGGCGAAGGCCTGCATCGCCCCGTTGCCCTCCACCACCACGGACGGAGCTTCGTTCCCCGTCACGACGTCGTCGACGATGTTGTCGTAGCGGATCGGCGTGAAGCGGGCCGCGAACTCGGCCGACCAGACGGTGCGGTGCGCGTAGACCGGATCGCCGCCGTGGTTCAGCATGATCGGCTGCGTTCGCGCCGCGTCCGCCCACCCCGCGAAGATCGCGACGTGCTCGTCGTACTTGTTCAGCGCGTCACCGGGCTTGAGCTCGGAGCGCGGGATGACGTGCGAGACCTGGTCGAGCGTGTAGGTGGTGTGCGAGAAGCTGAGCCCCCACGCCATGGACGTCATCCCCGAGCAGTCCATGCGGTACTCGCCGTACTGGTTGCCGTAGCAGCCGCCCTGGTTGTAGGTGACCCCCGCGTCGATCCACGACTGGGCTCTGTTGATCACCTCGCTGCGTGTCACCGGTTTGTTCGTCGCGTACGAGCTGCAGGCCAGAAGGATCTGCAGGTCGTTGCCCTGCTCCGCCGCGGTGGCGGCTGGTGCCTGCGCCCCCAGCATCGCCGCGAAGATCGCTGTGGTCGCCACCACGGTGGTTCGGACGTTCATCTCGTAGCCCCCATCGAGTTCGTTCCGCTGGACTCTCCGTCCGGCAGGACAAACGATCCGGGCTACGGCTGCAAGCCTTCTGCAAGCCATCTGCAAGCCGTCTGGAGACGACTCCCACAGGCTCTACACGTCACTTCCGAATCAGGTCGGCGACGTGCTTCGCGATCTCCAGCGCACCCGTGGCGGCGGGGGACGGCGCGTTCAGGACGTGGATCTGGCGCGGTGCGGACTCGATGAGGAAGTCGTCGACCAGTGAGCCGTCCGGCAGCATGGCCTGCGCCCGCACGCCCGCCTTGGCGCGCACCAGGTCGGCCTCACCGACGGCGGGCACGAGCCGGGCGAGGCTGGCCGCGAAACGCTTGCGGGACAACGACCTCAGCACCTCGTCGACACCGGTCCTCGCGAACCGGCGGGCCAGCTTCCACGTGCCGGAGAAGCGGGCGATGTCGGCCACGTCGCCGAGGGAGAAGTCACGCCACCGGTAGCCCTCGCGGCGCAGCGCCAGCACGGCGTTGGGGCCGGCGTGCACGCTGCCGTCGATCATGCGGGTCAGGTGGACGCCGAGGAACGGCAGCGCGGGGTCGGGGACCGGGTAGATCAGGCCGCGCACCAGGTTCCTGCGTTCGGGGCGCAGTTCGTAGTACTCGCCGCGGAACGGGACGATCGTCGCGGCCGGCCGGAGTCCGGCCAGCCGGGCGACGCGATCGCTGTGCAGGCCCGCGCAGTTGACCAGGGCGTCGCCGCTGACCACGCCCTGAGGGGTCGCCACCTCGACCCGGTCGCCGCGGGTGCGGATGGCCAGGGCCGGTGACCGCAGGCGCAGGTCGTGGTCGCCGAGGCCGCGGACGAGCGACGCGCAGACGGCGGGGAAGTCGATGATGCCCGTGCTCTCGACGCGCAGCGCGGCGACGCACGAGACTTCGGGCTCGTAGTCGCGCGCCTCGGCCGCGGTGATCAGCTTGGCCGGTACGCCGTTCGCCTCCGCGCGGGAGGCGAGTGCGTGCAGGCGGGGGATCTCCTCGGCGCTGGTGGCCACGACGAGCTTGCCGCAGATGTCGATCGGGATGCCGTTGTCCTCGGCGTACCTGGCCATGGACGCGTTGCCCGCCACCGACATGCGGGCCTTCAGCGAACCCGGCTTGTAGTACAGACCGGCATGCAGGACGCCGCTGTTGTGACCGGTCTGGTGCTCGGCCCAGCCGGCCTCCTTCTCGAGGACGGTGACCGCGTTGCCGCGCAGCGCCAGTTCACGGGCGACCGAGAGCCCTACGATCCCGCCCCCGACGACGATCATCTGACGCACTCGCCACCTCCTGGTCTTCGGCAGTCGCCTGAGGATAGCCAGCCCGGCGGCGCAGGCCGGCGGTGTTCCGAGCTACGCGTCGACAACGACAACGCGCACGCGCCGGTGAATCGGCACGTGCGCGTTGTGGTGCATGACCAGCTCAGATGGCGCGTCAGCGACCGTGTGTCCTGCGGTGGAGCTTGCGGATCTTGAACAGGCCGATGCCCATCGTGTACGCGTCGTGGAACACGCGGATGGTGCTGCCCGCGCCGGAGTGGATGCGGCGCAGCTTCACCGGGACCTCGACGGGGTGGTTGCCCTCGAGTTCGGCGAGGTAGACCAGCTCCGTCGTGAGCAGGAAGCCGGGCGCCGTGAGCTTGCCGACCACACCGCGCGCCCACGTGCCGTCGAGCACGAAGGTGCCCTGCGGGTCGCGGGTCTTCATGCCGAGGATCAGCCAGCGAAGGACCAGGAAGCCGGTGCTCAGCACCGCGCGCAGCAGCGTGCGGTCCATGTCCGACTTCGGGTGGGCCTTCGAACCGATGATGACCTTGTGCTTGTTCAGACCGATCTTCTGCGCCTCGTCCAGGTCGTCGAACCCGAACGGCAGGTCGTCCGCGCTCAGCACGACCGACGAGCCCCGCGAGGAGCCGATGCCCTTCTTCAGCGCGTGGCCGAGACCCTTCTCCGAGGTCAGCACGCGCAGCTCGACCCCATCGAACTGCCAGTCGTGCTCCAGCTTGGCGAGCAGTTCCGGCGAGCCGTCGGTCGACCCGTTCTCCACCACGAGGATCTCGGAATGGGTTCCCTGGAGCCGGTCACCCAGCTCCTTGAGCGTGGCCTCGATCGCGTCTGAGCTGTTGTACGCGGGGATGACGTAGCTGAGCTCGAGCCGATCGGTGGGCTCTGGTGTTCCCACGTTTTCTCCCTGGCAGACTGTGTCCGGGCGGTCTTACACGACCGTAACGGCGAGCAACTTTAACGTGACCCCAGAATGCCGATTGGCTCGGGCATGCCCGGAGCGGTGCCGCACCTGAAAGGATCTTGATTGTGACTCTCACGGAACCCAGAGCCGCTGATCGTCCCGGGTCGGCCGACCCGGGAGAGGGCGTGCGGCCGGGGTCACGGAGTCGCTGGTCAGGTGTTCTCACCGTCACGGGGATCGTCGCGTTCGTGGCGATCGTCGCCCAACTGCCGCTGATCCGCAACCGGATCTTCTACTACTGGGACGACTCGGCCGCCGCGTTCCTCCCGCACTGGTACCGCATCGGTGAGCTGCTGCGGCAGGGCGACTGGCCCACGCTGATGCCCGAGAGCTGGATGGGCGGCAACTACGCCAGCGAGGCCATGCTCGGCCTGTGGAACCCGGTGTCGCTGGGCAACTACGTGATCGTCTCGCTGCTGCCGGACGTCGCCGTGGCCGCGACGTTCGTGAAGACCGAGTTCCTCGTCCTGCTCGCCGTCGGCGTGTACCTGCTGGCCAGGGAGTACGGCGCCAACCGCGGTGCCGCAGCCGTCGTCGCGACCGCCCTGCCGTTCTCCGGCTACACGCTCTTCTTCGACGCTTCGGCCTGGGTCGCCGGCCTGATGGCGTTCGCCTGGCTGCCCTGGGTCTGGTGGGCCGCCCGCCGCTTCGCGACCGGCAAGTCGAACCCGATCTGGCTGCTCGTCTTCGGCTACCTGGCGATGACCGTCGGCAACCCCTACGGCGCGCTCGGTGTCGTCTTCATCCTGCTCGGCGTCGCGCTCGAACTCGCCGTGCGCAAGAACTGGCGCAAGCTCGGCCACCTGGTCGTCACCGGCGGCCTCGTCGGCGCCTCGTCGCTGGTCGTGTTCTTCCCGCTGCTCGGCAGCGCCGCCGTCACCTGGCGCACCGACAACTCGATCCGCAACGACGGCTTCCTGGTGCCGAACCTCGCCGACCTGCTCGGCATGAGCGCCCCCACGTTCCAGGCGCAGTTCAACACCTGGACCGGCAGCTGGATCAGCTTCCCGATCACCTACCTGGCGTGGTTCGTGGTGCCGCTGGTGCCGTGGCTCGCCTGGTCGGTGCTGCGCGACCGCTGGCGCGACTACCTCGGCCTCTACGTGTTCGCGGGCATCTACCTGCTGCTGCTCATCGGCCCGTCGAACCTGTGGCTGTTCCGCTGGCCCGCGCGCCTGCTCGAGTACGTCTACCTGCCGCTGTCGGTGGTCGTCGCGCTGCTGCTGACCAGGGGCTTCCAGACGTCGGCGTGGCGGGTCCGCGCGGTGCTGACCGGCGTCCTCGTCGGCCTCGGCTTCTACTTGTCCGTGGCCTCGACGCCGACGGCGTGGCGCTGGCACGGGCTGGCGGCGGTCGTGGTGCTGGTGCTGCTGGGCGCCGTGCTCTACGCGGCCCGCTCCAAGCCCAGGCTGGTCGCGCTGGTGCTCGTCTTCGGCACGGCCGCCACGCTGGGGCTGCAGGTCGCGCACTACCGGGGCAACCTCAACGTCAACCCGTGGAACTTCCCGCACAACGTGGCGGAGATGAAGAAGAACTTCGACGACCGGTACCAGGGCAACACCCTGCTGGTGGCGGACCTCGGGGTGCTCGAGAAGAACTCCGGCGGCGTCTCGCCCGAGACCTCGTGGCAGCACGCGCTGTTCGGCTCGCAGTGGGAGATCGCGGGCGTGGACGCGCTCAACTCCTACACCGGGCTCGGGTACTCCGCGTTCTCCGAGACGTTCTGCATGAACTACTTCGGCGGCACCTGCCCCGCCGCCTACAACGCGCTGTGGAAGAACGCCGGATCGTTCTCCACGCCGCTGGCCGACGCCGTCCGGCTGCAGACCGTCGTGGTCGCGAACGGGTACGTCAAGGAGAACGGGCCTGAGCGCCTCCCCGCCGGGTGGTCGGTGCAGGAGCGCAACTCCGTGGTCACGGTGTTGAAGCGCGACGCGCCCCTGCCGTTCGCGGGATCGCGGTTGTCGTACGCGTCACCGGGCGTGCAGGTGGTCTCCGCCGCCTCCACCGGGTTCGAGGGCGAGCGGGTCACCTACCGCGGGTCCGGAAAGGCGCTGTTCGCCGCGCTCGCGTGGCCGGGGTGGACGGCCACTGTGGACGGCAAGGACGTGAAGGTGGAGCAGGGCCCCGCCGGGTTGATCCAGCTCGACCTCCCCGCCTCGTCGGGTGAGTCCACCGTGGACCTCACCTTCTCGCCGCCGGGGCTCGGGTTCGGCTGGAAGTTGCTGGTCGGTGCCCTGGCGTTGGGGTTGATGCACGCCCTGTACCTGGCAGTTGCCGGTCGGCGACGGTCCCAGGTGTCCGCTTCGGACTGATTGCCGAGAAGACACCGCGGGCCGGTCAGACCGGCCCGCGGTGTTCTCTCGTTCGGATCAGTTGCTGATCAGGTAGGACCAGGCGCGGTTGAAGGGATCGCCCGGCTTGGGCTGCCAGGTGGTGATGATCGAGCCGTCGGCGGAGCGTGCGAAGACCGCCTTGGCTCCGCTGGACATCATGCCGACGGCGGGGTCGCTGGCGAGGTTGCCGCCGATGTCGTCGAAGCCCTGGTAGACGCCGCCGCTCGTGCTGCTCTGCCAGGCGCTGGCGAGGTGTCCGTCGGCGCGGCGTGCGAAGACCTGGACGAGGCCGTCGGGGTTGATCACGGCCGCGGGTGCGCCGGTGATCTGGCCGAAGCCGGGGTTGACGAGTGCGGAGGCGGGGAAGATCCCGCCCTTCTCGTTCTGCCACTTGACCCAGAGCTTGCCGTCGGTGCCGCGGACGAAGACGACGAACTTGCCGTCGGCGGTGCGGACCACAGCGGGGTCGCCCGCGAAGTCACCGCCGAGGTCCCACTGCACCCAGGCCGCGGTCTTGCTGGGCTGGGCGGCCATGATCAGGTGACCGTCCGAGCGCACGGTGAACACGGTGAGCAGGTTGTTCTCGTCGACGAGAACGGACGGCCTGCCGGTGACGACGCCCAGGTCGGGGTGCACGAGCGCGGACGGCTGGAACTCGCCGTCCGGGGTGTTCTGCCACTTGTGCCAGAGCTGGCCATCCGTGCCGCGGAGGAAAACGACCTTGTTTCCGTTGGGCTGCTTGATCGCGACGGGGTCACCGGCGAAGTCGCCGCCGAGGTCCCACCAGGTCTTGATCTCGCCGTCGGGGCCGTCCTGCGCCATCTGGACGAGGTGTCCGTCGCCGCGGCGGGAGAACGTGATCATCTGACCCTGGTGGTCGAGCAACGCCGACGGCGTGCCGGCCATGGGGACGTTCAGCGGGGTGTGCCAGCCGGCCCAGTTCTGGCCGGGTCCGTTCTGCCAGTTCGTGGCGAGCAGACCGGTGTTGCGGTCGCGGTTGAAGACCTGCATCGCACCGTTGGCTTCGACCACCACCGAGGCTGACTCGTTCGTGCGCACCAGCGCTTCGGCGATGATCGCGGCATCGTTGGCCTGGGGCTGGTAGCGCTCGGGGTACCCGGACCGCTGTACCGCCTGGGCCACGTCGCCGACCGGCCTGGTCTGCCAGTTCGGCACGTTCGTGACCATGTAGTCGAGGAACTTGTTGGTCGCGTACACGGGGTCGAGGCATTGTTCCCTGGTGCCCCAGCCCATGCTGGGGCGCTGCTGGAACAGGCCGATCGAATCCCGGTCACCGCCGTCGAGGTTGGCGTTGCCGGTCTCGACGATCGTGGTGGCGAGCGCGATCGTGGCGGCTCGGAGCGGCAGTCCCCGCGCCATGGTCGCCTGCACGACGGCGCGGGCGCACGAGGTGTTGTACGCCGTCATGCTGCCGCGCATCTTGGCGGTCAGCAGGGCGTTGAGCGCGGCGGCCTGTGCGGAGTCCTCCGCGGTCGGGCCGCCCGCGACGCAGGGCATCGCCGGGAACTCGGCCATGACCTGCTGCGGTGAGAGGTCGCTCGGCGCCGCGGATGCCGTTCCCGTGCCGACCAGCAGTGCGGCCAGCGCCGCTGTGACGTGCGCGGCGAATTTCTTGCTCATCGTCCTTGTCCCCCAAGAATTCCGTTGCCGGAAGAACCAATGATGCGAAGTGTTGTGCCCACGCCTGCAGAACCTCTGCAAGGTTGTCTGCAGCGCATTTGCAGACGAATGCGGCGCAAGTGTGAAACCCTGGAAATTCGCTGATCTGCGTAATGCGGCACCAGGCGCGCGCGATGTGGAGAGCGTGGAGATCGGTCGGGGCGTGCCGCGCAGAACCATCGTCGTGGTCATGGTCGTTGTGCTGCTTGCGGCCCTGGTCGTGGTCACGTCGTCGGGCAGGGTGGACGACCACCAGCCGACCGACTCGCCGTCCGCCCGCGCCGCGATCACCCGGCTGCTCGGCGGTGACGAACAGCGTGCCGCGCAGTTCGAACTCCAACGTCTCCCGGCACGACCGGGCCTCGCGGACTCGTTCGGCATCGGCGGTGAGGACGGACGCGTGGTGTTGTCCGGTTCGAGCGACGTCGCACTCGTCTCCGGGTTCGGGTGGTGGCTGAAGTACGTGGCGGGCGGGCACCTGTCGACCAACGGCGACCGGATCGCGTTGCCGGAGACGTTGCCCGCGCCTGACAGGCCCATCAACAGGCGCACCACTCTCACCGACCGGTACGCCTACAACTTCACGGTCTTCGGCTACACCATGCCGTACTGGACGTGGGCCGAGTGGGAGCGCGAGATCGACTACCTCGCGGCGAGCGGCGTGAACCGCGCGCTCGTGCTCGTCGGCCAGGAAGCCGTCTGGTACGACACGTTCCAGTCGTTCGGGCTGTCCGAGTCCGAGGTGCGGGCGTGGATCGCGCAGCCGTCGCTGCAGCCGTGGCAGTGGTACGGCTCGACGTCCGGCTACGACCCCAACGGCGGTGTGCACGCGGGCCCGGTGAGCCAGGACCTGATCGAACGACGCGCCGAGCTGGGCAGGCGGATCGTGGACCGCATGCGCGACCTCGGCATCTCGCCGGTGTTCCCGGCGTTCTCCGGCCACGTGCCGGACAAGGTGTTCGCCGAGCGCAACCCGGACGCGCACGTGATCCCGCAGGGCGGCTACTCCGGCCACCCCCGGCCGTACTGGCTCGACCCCACCGACGCCCTGTACGGCAAGGTCGCGGCCCGGTTCTACGAGGCGCAGAGCGCCCGGTTCGGCGACACCACGCACTACTCGAACGACCTCCTGCACGAGGGCGGCGTGTTGGGCGGCGTCGACCTCGGCGACGCGGGCCGCGCGGTGCAGGACGCCCTGACGGCCGCGCACCACGACGCGATCTGGGTGCTTCAGGCGTGGCAGGACAACCCGATGCGCGAGCTGATCGAGGCGATCGACCGCAGACGGGTGCTGGTGCTCGACCTCGACGCCGACGACGGCCCGGGGTGGAAGCGCAAGGACGAGTTCTGGGGCGCGCCGTGGGCGTGGGGGACGATCCAGAACTTCGGCGGGAGGCTCGGCACGTTCGGCAACCTGCACGAGCCCGGCCGGACGTTGCCGGAGGTCCGCAAGGCGGGACCCGGCGTGCGCGGAGACCTCGTCGGCACCGCGATGGTCATGGAGGGCACGCACCTGAACCCGGTGGTGCAGGACCTGTTCGGCGAGATGGTGTGGCGCGATGACCCCGTCGACCTGGACTCGTGGATCACCGACTACGCGAAGCGCCGCTACGGCGTCGACGACCCCAACCTGCGCGAGGCGTGGAAGACGCTGCTGAAGACCGCGTACTCGTTCCGCGCCACCGGCCACGAGAGCGGCGAGGGCCCTCACGAGAGCCCGTTCGTCGCGCTGCCGTCGTTGAAGATGACGTCCGCGTCGAACTGGGGTCCCAAGGAGCCTCGCTACGCGGCCGAGACGTTCGAGCCCGCTCTGCGCCAGCTCCTGAAGGCACCCTCGTCGGTGCGGCAGCTGGAGACCTACAAGTACGACCTGGTCGACGTGGCACGGCAGGTGCTCGCCGACCGCGGGCGCGCCAAGCTCGTCGAGATCACCGAGGCGTACGCCGCCAAGGACATCGCCGTGCTGGACACCTCGACCGACGAGTTCCTGGCGTACATGACGCGCACCGACGAACTGCTCGGCACCCAGCGCGACTGGCTGCTCGGCACGTGGCTGAGCTCGGCGCGTTCATGGGGGAGCACCGACGCCGAGAAGGCCGCGCTGGAACGCGACGCGCGCGGCATCATCACCATCTGGTCCGAGCAGGCGTGCGGTGTGCTGCGCGACTACGCCAACCGCGACTGGGAGGGCCTCATGGGTGGCTACTACCAGCCCCGGTGGCAGCGTTACTTCGCCGAGCTCGCCGGCAGCGTGGATGCCGGGAAGCCGCCCACCATCGACTGGTGTGCGTACGGGCGGGAGTTCACGGCGCAGACGAACGAGTACGCCACCGCACCCCTCGGCTCTACCTACGAGGTGGCGGCGCGCATTGCTGAGGAGCTCGGTCTCTAGCAGCACTCCGTCCACTGCGAGGTGTCCGTTGTGGACGGCGTCGACCGCGGTGTTGCTGCCTGGCCCGTTCGAGACGGAGTTGTACGTGCCGCGGGAACGTTCCCTGCACGGCAACCGCTCCCGCCGACGGGCTGACTTCGCTGCTCCTGCCGGGATCCCCGGAACGCGAAAAGGGTCACCGACCACAAAGGCCGGTGACCCCTTCCGACTGCGACGGCGTCAGGCCAGAGCCGACTCCGTGGCGTGGTGCACGACCTTGTGCGCCGGGAGGATCGCGTTGCGCTCAGCCGTAACCTCGTCCGAACCGGCTCCCAGCTCGAGCAGGTTCAGGAAGTGGTTCAGCTGCGCGGCCAGCGGCTCGGCGCTCTGCAGGATCGTCGGCAGCTCGATGACGGTCTGCGACTGGTAGCCGACGCCGTCCGCCGCGGGCGAGTCCGCCACGTGCTTGTAGATCGTGATGTCCCGGCGCAGCAGGTCGATCTCGATCAGGCGGTCGATCTCCAGCACCGAGATCTGCCGCACCTTGCGCTGGCTGATCCGCGACGCCGAGATCGTGGCGAGGGCACCGCTCTCGAACGACATGGTCGCGTCCGCGGAGTCCTCGGAACCGTTGTCCTGCGACTGCTTGTGGAAGAAGCCGAACGAGCCCTTCACCGCGGCGGGGGCGTTGCCGACGAAGCGGATCGCGAGGTCGACGTCGTGGATGAGCAGGTCGCCCGCGACACCGGTCTTGATCCGCGGCACGAACGGCGAGTGCCGCATCGCGTTGATCTGCACGACCTCGCCGACGAACTGCTTCGCGGTGAGGATCGCCGGGTTGAAGCGCTCGAGGAAGCCGCAGACGAGCGGCAGGCCGCGCTTCTCCGACTCTGCGACGAGCTCTTCGGACTGCGCGTACGTCGCGGCTAGCGGCTTCTCGATGAGCAGCGGCTTGCCGAGCTCCAGCGCCTGCTTGGCGATGGCGTAGTGCGCCTCGGTGGCGGCCGCGATGACGACGGCGTCGACGTCCTTCAGCCCGTCCAGCGAGCTGGTGTGCTCGATGCCGAAGCGGTCGGCGATGGCCTGACCGGTCTCGGCGTTCTGCTCCACGACGAACTTGAAGTCGACGCGATCGGACTGCGACAGCACGCGGGCGTGCAGCGAGCCCATCGTGCCGGCGCCGACCAGGGCGATCTTGGGACGGGCGGTCACGCGCCGAACACCTCCCGGACGGACGAGACGATGGTCTCGAGCTCTGCGTCGGTCAGCTTCGGGTGCACCGGCAGCGAAAGCGCCTGCTCGGCGACCTTCTGCGCGACCGGCACGTCGGAGGCGATGACCTGAGGGTTGTCCCGGTAGCAGTCGTAGTCGAACACGAGCTTCGGGTAGTAGATGCCGTTGCCGATGCCCTTCTCGGTGAGCTTCGCCGCGAGCTCGTCGCGGGTCACCGGGGCGTCGTCGCCGACCAGGATCGTGTACTGGTGCCACACGTGCTCACGGCCCGGCAGCACGGCGGGGACGGTGAGACCCGTCACGCCGTCGAGGCCCTTGGACAGCGCCTCGGCGTTGCGCCGGCGCGCGTCGGTGAGCTGCTGCAGCTTCTCCAGCTGCGGGATGCCCAGCGCCGCGTGCAGGTCCGTGAGGCGGTAGTTGTGACCCGCCATCTCGTACTGGTAGCGGGCGCGCATGCCCTGGTTGCGCATGACGCGCAGCTTGTCCGCCAGCGCGTCGTCCGACGTCGTGATGACGCCGCCCTCGGCGGTGGTGATGTTCTTGGTGGCGTACAGCGAGAAGCAGCCGATGCCGAACGAGCCGGCGGGCTTGCCCTCGAAGGTCGCGCCGACCGCCTGCGCCGAGTCCTCGACGATCGTCAGGCCGTGCTGCTGCGCCAGCGGCACGAGACGGCCCATGTCGGCCATCTGGCCGTACAGGTGGACCGGCATGAGGACCTTGGTGCGGTCGGTGACCGCGCCGCTGACCTTCTCCGGGTCGAGGTTGAAGTCGACCGCGCTGATGTCGGCGAACCGAGCGGTGGCGCCTGCTTCGAGGATCGCGTTCAGCGTGGCCACGAAGGTGAACGGCGTGGTGATGACCTCATCACCGGGCTTCAGGTCGAGCGCCTGGATGGACGCGACCAGCGCGGTCGTGCCGTTGTTCACGGCGACCGCGTGAGGCACACCCGCAACGGAGGCGAAAGCATCCTCGAACCGCTTGACCATCGGTCCCTGTGCGATGACACCGGAGCGGAGCACTTCCAGCACGAGCGGCTCGGCGTCCTGGACGTCGACGACGGTAATCGGAATCATGCAGCAGACTTTCCACTTCCGGAGACGGTTGGATGCGTCCGGTACAGTTACCCCGGTGTTACTGCCAGGTGCAGACCAGGCGCGGACCACAGGCTACCTGCCTGATGGAGTGATCCTTTTCAGGGTCCGTTGTGGATCCGCCGCGTAGGAAGTACGACCCCCTCATGGACGCCCAGTCCGCCGTGCCCGGCCCGTCGCTGGGAAGCGAAGCAGGAAGCGGAGAACCGATGACCGTCGAGCCCGACGTGGCTGCCACCGACGCCCAGCAGGTCGCCCCTCCGGCTCCGGCCAAGACGCGCAAGGCGGTCGTCATCGCCTGGGCGAAGCGAGTGCTGATCGTCGCGGTGCTGGCCGCCGCCGTCTACTCGGTCTACTCCCAGTGGGACGAGGTATACCCGACGCTGATCGGGTTGCCGTGGCAGTCGCTCGCGCTGTCGCTCGCCGCTGTCTTCGCCGGCATCTTCCTCGGTCCGCTGGTCTGGAAGATCGTGCTGTCCGATCTGGGCGCCCCCGTCCGATTCCTGGACGCGTCGAAGTTCTACCTGGTCGGTCAGCTGGGCAAGTACATCCCCGGCGCCGTCTGGGCCGTCCTGCTCTCCATGGAGCTCGCCCGCGAGGCGGGCGTCAACCGCGCGCGCAGCTTCACCGCGGGCCTGGTCGCGACAGGCATGGGCGTCCTCGCCTCGCTGATCGCGGGCCTCGCCGCGCTGCCCGTCATGCTGTCCGGGCGCCCCGAATCGAACCAGCTGCTGTGGCTGTTCCTCCTGCTGGCGGTCGGCCTGCCGTTCCTGCACCCGCGCCTGCTGACGTGGTCGGTCAACCTCGTGCTGAAGGTGCTGCGCAAGCGGCCGCTCGAGCAGCACTTCACCGCCTCCAAGATCCTCAAGGCGCTGGGCGCGGCCGTCGCGATCTACCTCTGTTACGGCGTGCACCTGTGGCTGCTGGTCGACTCGCTCGGCTCCCCGCGCCTGGACACGCTCGTCCTGTCCGCTGGTGCGATGGCGCTGTCGATGACCGCGGGTCTGCTGGCCTTCTTCCTGCCGTCCGGCCTCGGCGCCCGCGAGCTGGTCATCACCGCCACGGTCGCGACCGTGCTGCCGGCGGGCCAGGCCATCGCGCTGGCGCTGGTCTCGCGCCTGATGTTCACCATCGCCGACCTGGCCGCAGCCGGTGCGGCGGCGCTCGTCGCGTACGTGCAGAAGCGCCGCGGCGTCCCGGTTCCGATCCCGGCCGAGGACTGAGCCCCGAGGGCTAGAACCAGCGCTCCAGGACTTGTGCGACGCCGTCCTGGTCGTTCGTGCCGGTGACCTCGTCGGCCACCGCGAGCAGTTCGTGGTGCGCGTTGGCCATGGCGACGCCATGACCGACCCACCGCAGCAGCGGGATGTCGTTCGGCATGTCCCCGAAGGCGATCACGTTCTCGGCGGCCACCCCCAGCCGCTCCGCCACGTCGGCCAAGCCCGTGGCCTTGGTCACGTTCCGTTCGGACACCTCGATCAGCCCGGCGTTGGTCGAGTAGGTGACGGCGAACTCGTCGCCCAGCACCGCCGTCGCGGCCGCCTCCATCTCGGCACTGGTCATGCCCACGTGCCTGACCAACAGCTTCACCGCCGTGTGCCCCAGCACCTCCGCCCTCGGGGCCACGTCGTGCCCGTCCGGCCACGCGTGCCGGTACGCCTCCTCCGCGACGAACGACTCGATGTCGGACGCCCGTGCGCCCACCCGTTCCGCGGCCACCGCGCTGCCCGGGAGCGCCGTGGTCAGAGCCTTGCCCAGGTCGTTCAGCCGGACCGGGCTGATGCCACGTTGCCAGATCACGCGGTCCGCGCCGACGTCGTAGAGCACCGCGCCGTTGGCGCAGACCGCGTACCCGGTGGCACCGACGGCGTTCGCGATACGCGGGATCCAGCGCGGCGGACGGCCGCTGACCAGTACGAACGGGGTTCCGTCCGCCAGCACCCTGCCCACGGCCCGCGTCGTGTACTCGCTCACCTGTTCGTTCGTGCCAAGGATCGTGCCGTCCACGTCCGATGCCACCAGCGCTGGTTTCTCCACGAGTCCATCCTCGCTGATGCCGGAAGCGGATTCGTCGAGTTGCGGATCACGTCGCTAGGGTCGGCCGGTGCGAGTTGGCGTGGTGATCCTGCCCGAGTACCGGTGGTGGGTGGCGGAACCCAAGTGGAGAGCGGCCGAGGAGCTCGGCTTCTCCCACGCGTGGACGTACGACCACCTCGGCTGGCGCACGCTCGTCGACGGCCCGTGGTTCTCGGCCGTGCCGACCCTCACGGCGGCCGCCGCGGTGACCTCCCGGATCCGGCTCGGCACGCTCGTCGCGTCCCCCGTCTTCCGGCATCCGGTGCCGTTCGCCCGCGAGGTCCTCACGCTCGACGACCTGTCCGACGGCCGGCTCAACCTGGGCCTCGGCTCGGGCGGCACCGGCTCGTACGACACGACCGCGATCGGCGGGCAGGAGCTGACGGCCGGGCAGCGCACCCAGCGGTTCGCCGAGTTCGTCGAGCTGCTCGACCTGCTGCTGACCAGGGACAGGACCACCTGGAAGGGCGAGCACTTCACCGTTGAGGAGGCCCGCGGCCATCCCGGCTGCGTGCAGCGGCCGCGGGTGCCGTTCGTCGTGGCCGCGGACGGGCCGAAGGCCATGAACATCGCCGCCCGGTACGGCACCGGCTGGATCACCACCGGCTCGCGGCGGATCGAGAACCCCGGCTACGAGGACTGGTGGCGCGGGGTCGCGCAGGTGACCAGGCGGTTCAACGACGAGCTCGCGTCGATCAACCGCGCGAGCGGCACCATCGACCGGTACCTCAACCTCGACTCGGCGCCGGTCTACTCGCTGACGAGCGTCGAGGCGTTCCAGGACGCGGCCGGCCGGGCCCGTGAGCTCGGGTTCACCGACCTGATCGTGCACTGGCCGCGCAGCGAGGGCGTCTACTTCGGCCACGAGACCGTGCTGGAGCAGGTGGCAGGGGAAGTCCTGCCCGGCCTCGCGGAGTTCGAGGCCAGGGGCTGACTTCCGCGGCCTCGGGCCCGTGTGACCCGGCACGGCCGTCTCGTTCGGCCGAATGGGCTCCCGCATGCGTTTTACCTGATCAAGGCAGTGCGATTGGGGGAGGGGGTGTTGGGGTCGCGTCGTGCGGCACCGGTACCCTCCCCATTCGTGAGCTTCGCTGGCTATGACCTGATCGTCGTCGGATCTGGATTCTTCGGTCTCACGGTCGCCGAGCGCGCCGCGTCCCAGCTGAACAAGCGGGTGCTGGTGCTCGAGCGTCGTGCCCACATCGGCGGCAACGCCTACTCGGAGGCTGAGCCCGAGACAGGGATCGAGGTGCACCGCTACGGCGCACACCTCTTCCACACCTCGAACAAACGGGTCTGGGAGTACTGCAACCAGTTCACCGAGTTCACCGGCTACCAGCACCGCGTGTTCGCGATGCACGACGGGACCGCCTACCAGTTCCCCATGGGCCTCGGGCTGATCACCCAGTTCGTCGGCCGCTACCTGTCCCCGGACGAGGCTCGCGCGTGGGTCGCGGAGCAGGCGTCCGAGATCGACAGCAAGGACGCGACGAACCTCGAGGAGAAGGCGATCTCGCTGGTCGGCCGTCCCCTCTACGAGGCGTTCATCCGCGACTACACCGCGAAGCAGTGGCAGACCGACCCGAAGGAGCTGCCGGCCGCGGTCATCAGCCGCCTCCCGGTCCGCTACAACTTCGACAACCGCTACTTCAACGACACCTACGAGGGCCTGCCGGTCGACGGCTACACCGCGTGGCTCGAGAAGATGGCGGAGCACGAGAACATCGAGGTCCGCCTCGACACGGACTTCTTCGACGTGAAGGACGAGATCCCGGCGGGCACGCCGATCGTCTACACCGGTCCGGTCGACCGCTACTTCGACTACTCCGAGGGCTGGCTCGGCTGGCGCACGCTCGACTTCGAGCAGGAGGTCGTCCAGACGGGCGACTACCAGGGCACGCCGGTCATGAACTACAACGACGCGGACGTCCCCTTCACCCGCATCCACGAGTTCCGCCACTTCCACCCGGAGCGGGACTACCCGAAGGACAAGACGGTCATCGTCCGCGAGTTCTCCCGTGCCGCGGAGAAGGACGACGAGCCGTACTACCCGATCAACACCGCGGAGGACCGCGAGAAGCTCGAGCGATACCGCGTGCTGGCGAAGAAGGAGGCCGCCGAGAAGAACGTGCTGTTCGGCGGCCGTCTGGGCACCTACAAGTACCTCGACATGCACATGGCGATCGGCGCTGCTCTCAGCGCGTTCGACAACAAGATCGCGCCGCATCTGACCGATGGGTCCGCCATCAACGGCGATCTCGACTGATGTCGGTTTAGACGCATTTCGCCCGGCCGTACAACCTGTACGGCCGGGCGTTCGTCATTGAACATTGAGTACTATGGGCGCTTGACGCGCCGCGCCACGACAACTCTTCCGTGGCGGTAGCCATCCATGAAGCTGACCCGAACCGCCCGAATTCGGTTCGCCGGAGGAAGCACGTGACCGAGCAGGCCAAAGCCGCAAGCGCCACCAAGATCAACCCGACCCAGGTTCTGCAGCGGGTGATCATGCCGCGGGACGAGGACCCGTTGGACGTGCGTCCGCTCTACCTCGACGAGCCGACCAACGTGCACAGCCACGTCTCGGGCCGCCGCGCGGTGACGGTGCCGACCTCGGCCAAGGTGTCGTTCGCTTCGTACTTCAACGCGTTCCCCGCCAGCTACTGGAAGCGCTGGACGGTCGTCGACGACGTCGTGCTGCGCATGCGCGTGCGTGGCGCCGGTCGCATCGACGTCTACCGGTCGAAGCCCAACGGCGACACGATCCACCTCGACGGCCAGGTCATCCGCAGCCCGAAGGCGTGGTTCGACGTCGCGCTGACGGTGTCGCTCAAGCCGTTCGAGGACGGCGGCTGGATCTGGTTCGACGTCTTCACCGACGACACCACGATGGAGATCGACGACGCCGCGTGGACCACCGAGCAGCCGCTGCCGGCCCAGACCGTCGCCATCGGCATGACGACGATGCGCCCGGTCGACGCGGTCATCGCGCTGCGCGCCCTCGGTGAGGACCCGGCCGTCCTGTCGGTGCTGAAGAAGGTCTTCGTCGCCGACCAGGGTGCCGTCAAGGTGCGCAACACCCCCGGCTACGACGAGGCCGTCAAGGCCCTCGGCGACAAGCTGGAGATCATCGAGCAGGACAACCTCGGTGGCTCCGGTGGCTTCACCCGCGGTCTGTACGAGGCGATCGAGCACACCGACGCCGACCAGATCATGCTGATGGACGACGACATCCGTCTGGAGCCGGACGCCGTCCTGCGCTCGAACGCGTTCGCGCGCGCCGCAGCCCAGCCGGTCATCGTCGGTTCGCACATGCTGAACCTCCAGGCCCGCTCCCGCCTGCACAGCATGGGCGAGGTCGTCGACCTGGGCACCTGCTACTGGCGGGCAGCACCCGGCGCGGTCACCGACCACGACTTCGGCACGGAGTCGCTGCGCGAGACCGAGGAACTGCACGCCCGCATCGACGCCACCTACAACGGCTGGTGGATGTGCCTGTTCCCGCGTGAGGTCGTGCAGCGCACCGGCTACCCGCTGCCGCTGTTCATCAAGTGGGACGACGCGGAGTACTCGCTGCGCGCCCTGGAGCGCGGCTACCCGACGGTCTCGCTGCCCGGCTCGGCCGTGTGGCACATGCCGTGGACGGACAAGAACGACGCCACCGACTGGCAGGCGTACTTCCACACCCGCAACCGGCTCGTCCTCGCCGCGCTGCACAGCCCGTACGACGTGCGGTCCACGCTGCTCAAGCAGGGCCTGAAGCTGTCGCTGCGGCACCTGCTGTCCATGGAGTACTCGACGGTCGCCGTGCAGCAGAAGGCGATCGAGGACTTCCTGGCCGGCCCGTCGAAGCTGTTCGACTCGCTGCGCACGGCCCTGCCGGAGATCCGCGAGCTCCGCAAGAACTACTCGGACGCCCAGGTCCTCCCGTCGGCCCGCGAGTTCCCGACGCCGACGTTCGACATGGTCCGCGCCGAGCAGATGCTGACGCCGCCCACGAACCCGGTCACGATCGCGTCCGAGGCGGCCAAGGCGCTCATGCACAACCTGCGCGAACCGCAGGCGGCCACCGCAGAGCGTCCGCAGATCAACGTGCCGGCGTCCAACGCCCGGTGGTTCCTGCTCGGCAACCTGGACAGCGCCACCGTGTCCAACGCCGACGGCAGCGGCGTCGCGTTCCGCAAGCGCGACCCGAAGGAGTTCCGCCAGCTGATGAAGCGCGCGGTCCGCAACTACCGCCGCCTGTCGGCCGAGTGGCCGCGCATGCAGAAGGTGTACCGCGACGCGCTGCCCGAGCTGACCTCGGTCGAGTCGTGGCGCAAGGTGTTCGAGAACAACGGCTGATCACGTCCGTGAAGAGGGCCCCCGAACTTTCGGGGGCCTTTTTTGCTGCGCAACCTCACCTCGTGGTCGGACGTCCGGGATGCATGGGGGATATCAAGAGAGCAGATTTCTACGACGGACCGGCCCACGACTACCTGGGCTACTGGAAGGGCCGCGACTACGAGCACGACGCCGAGCGCATCGCGATCGACCGGCTGCTGACTGGCCGGCACTTCGCACGCGCGGTGGACGTGGGCGGGGGCTACGGCCGCATCACCGCGTTGCTGCCGAAGTACGCGGACCACGTGACGCTGGCCGAGCCGAGCAGCCGCCAGCTCGACGTCGCGGCGAAGTTCCTCGGCAAGGAGATCAAGCAGGTGCAGGCGCAGGCCGCGCGGTTGCCGTTCGCGACGGGCTCGATCGACCTGGTGACGATGATCCGGGTCATGCACCACCTGCCGGACCCGGCCGCGGAACTGGCCGAGATCGCCAGGGTCCTCGCCCCGGAGGGCATCGCAGTCATCGAAGTCGCCAACCTCGGGCACGCCCGCAACCGCCTGCGCCGGCTCGGCAGGGGAGTTCCCGCCGAGCCCGTGGACATCCGGTCACCGGAGAACCGGCACGACGACGAGATCCCGTTCGTCAACCACAACCTCGACACCGTGACCAGGCAACTCTCCGACGCCGGACTGCGGGTCGTGCGTTCGCTCTCGGTGTCGAACCTGCGGTCGGGCGCGCTGAAGAGGGTCGTGCCGCATCGTGTGCTGCTCGGCCTGGAGAAGGCGGCCCAGCCCGCGCTGGCCAGGATGAGGTTCGGGCCGAGCATCTTCCTGCTGGTCGCCCGCTGATCAGTCCTTGATCCCCGTCTCCGTCACGCCGCGCACCAGGAACCGTTGCAGCGCCACGAAGACCACCACCAACGGCGTGATGGAGACGGCGGCCGCGAGGAACAGCTGCGTCACGTCGATCGACTGCGAGGTCAGGAACGTGGACAGCGCCACCTGCACGGTCCACGAGTCCTGGTCCTGCGCGATCACCAACGGCCAGAGGAACTGGTTCCAGCTGGTCACGAACGCGATCACGCCGAGCGCCGCGAAGAACCCCTTCGAGTTCGGCACGACGACCCGCCAGTAGGTGCCCCAGTGGCCGAGGCCGTCGATCCGTGCGGCCTCTTCGAGTTCGCGCGGGAAGTTCAGGAAGTACTGCCGGAACAGGAACGTGGTGAACCCGCTGAACAGCCCCGGGATCACCAGCCCGCGCAGGTCGGACACCCAGCCCAGCGTCGAGACGACCACGAACGTCGGTACGAACGTGACCGCCGCCGGGATCATCAGCGTCGCGATCACCAGGTACAGCACGAAGTTCGAGTACCGGTATGGGATCCGCGCGAGCCCGTATCCCGCCAGCCCGCACAGCAGCAGCTGTCCTGCCGTCTGCAACACCGCCACGACCAGCGAGTTGACCATGCTGTGCACCATCGGCACGGCCGGGTTGGAGAACAGCTCGGCGAGGTTCTCCCAGCGGATCTGCTGGGGCCAGAACGTCCACGTCGGTGCGGTGATCTCCTGCTCGGTCGCCAGACCGTTGCGCAGCACCAGGTAGAACGGGATCAGGAACAGCACCGCCGCCAGCGACAGCGCCAGGTACCGGACGGCCTTCATCGCGTGATCACCTTGCCCTGCAACAAGGTCACGCCCGCGATCAGCAAGGTCAGGATCACCGCGCCCGCGCTGCCGTGCCCGAAGTCCTGCCCGCCGGACCCCAGCGCCGTGTAGTAGAGGTAGATCAACGGTGGCCGCGCGAACGGCGGGTAGCCGCGGTCGGTGCCCAGCACGTTGTAGAACTCGTCGAACGCCTGGTACGCCGCGATGAGCAGCAGCAACAGCACGGCGATCGACGTCGTGCGCAGCTGCGGCAGCGTGATGTACCGCAGCGTCTGCCAGCCGCGCGACGCCCCGTCGATCCACGCTGCCTCGTAGAGGTGCTGCGGAATTCGTTGCAGCCCGGCGATGAACAGGATCAGGTAGAACCCCAGCTGCAACCACAGCCGCAACGTCACGAGCACCAGCCAGTACCAGGGCGGTGACGTCGACACCGTCCACGCGATCGGCTCCGCGCCGAACCACCCCAGCACCGTGTTCGCGAGGCCGAAGCGCACGCCGTTGAAGATCGACAGCTTCCACACCAGCGACGCCACGACGTACGAACACGCCGTCGGCAGGAAGAACACCGACCGGAAGAACGCCTTCATGAAGCTGATCTGGTTCACCAGCAACGCCAGCGCTAGCGCGAGCACGAACGTCAGCGGCACGATGAACACCGCGAACACACTGAACGTGCCGAGGCTCCTGAGAAACGGCGCATCGGTCAGCATGTCCGCGTAGTTGCGAAGCCCGACGAACGATGTGGGCGTCACCGTGTTGCGGGCGTCGAAGAACGACAGCAGCAGGCTCCACCCGATCGGCACGTACACGAACACGAGCAGCCCCACCGCGAACGGCCCGACGAACAACCAGAACGCGCGTCCGTGCCTCATCCGTACAGGCGCTTCAGCTCGTCCCGTGCCTTGTCCGCGGCGGCCTTGATCTCGGCGTCGGCCGGAGCGCCGTCCCGCACGACCCGCGACACGGCGTCGTTGAACGCGGTCCGCATCACCGAGGTCCAGTCCGGCGGGTTGGACGCCTTCGCGTTGTCCCGCACGAACTTCACCGCGTCAGCCGCCGCACCCGTGGTCAGCTTCGAGGCCTTCTCCGAGATGCTCCTGCGCGGCGGGATGTGGAAGCCGTAGCTCAGGTTGAAGTCCTCCTGGTAGTCGGTCCGCTCGATCCACAGCCACTTCACGAACTCCTTGGCCTCGTCGATCCGCTTCGACTTTGCGTTGATCATCGCGCCGAACGCCCCGACCGGCACGCTGGCCTTGCCGGACGAGGAGAACTTCGGGAACGGCAGCACGCCGAAGTCGTCGCCCAGCGCCTTCTGGATCGCCGGCACCGTCCACAACCCGGTCCACTGCATGGCGACCAGGCCCTGCGTGAACGCGTCCGGCTCCGCCCAGTCCTTCACCGCGCCGAGCAGCAGGCTGCCGCTGGAGTAGAGCTCACGCAGCTTGCCGATCGCCTGCGCCGCAACGGGATCGTCGAACCCGACCTGGTGGTCGCGCACGTAGTCCAGCCCGGCCGACCACAGCGCGGGCCCGCCGAGCACGCCGCCGCCACCGTCGTTGCCGGCGAAGAGCCCCTTGACCCCGTCCTTCGTGAGGCGTCGGGACGCGTCGACCAGTTCATCCACAGTGGACGGTGGCTGAACTCCCGCCTGCTGGAGGAAGCTCTTGCGGTAGAACAGCATCTGCATGTCCACGGCCTGCGGAACGCCGTAGAGCTTCCCGTCGACGGTGTGCGTCGCGAGAATCGAGTCGGTGAAGTCGTTCCTGGCGTCGCCGAAGACGTCGTCGAGCGGCACGAGCTGGCCCGCCCGGACCGAGCTGATCTGCGGGGTGGACTCGAAGACGTCCGGTCCGCCGCCGGACAGCAGGCTCGTCGCGAGCTTGGAGTCGTAGTCGCCGGGGTTCCACTGCACGTCGACCGGGGTCTTGGTGAACGCCTTGGCGTAGCGCTCCACCGCCTGCTGGACGCCGGGCTCGCCGTACGCGTGGTACCACTGCTTGAGGGCCTGGCCGTT
This sequence comes from Lentzea waywayandensis, assembly GCF_900115955.1. Taxonomy (GTDB): domain Bacteria; phylum Actinomycetota; class Actinomycetes; order Mycobacteriales; family Pseudonocardiaceae; genus Lentzea; species Lentzea waywayandensis. The sequence continues at coordinate 359,540 of NZ_FOYL01000004.1, read as the reverse complement.
GCCGTCCCTGCCGGTGTTCGAACCGCACGCCGCGAGCAGTGCGCTCGCGCCGGCCAGAGACAGAAGTCTGCGTCGGGAGATCACTCATCCCGTCTTACTCCGATCACGTCGGGTGCGCGAGCGGTTACTCGAAGTGTGCGACCACGACGTTGGAGAAGTTCACGACGTACTCACGGCCGTCCGGGGCCGCGATCGGCTGCGTGTGGCCGTTGCGGACGATCTGCGTCAGCCGGGACGCGAGGTCGTCGCGCGTCTCGTCGGTGACCGTGAGGGTGATGGGGTTCGGATTGGCGGCGAGGAACAGCACGAGTCGGCTCATGCGTTCAGCAAACCGCGTTCCGGTGCCGTGCCGAGGGCGGTTCCGCTCGCAGCGATTCCGCCCTCGGCAGATCACGTCACTTGCGGAAGAAGCGCTCCCGCTGACCGAGGCGCACGAGCTTCAGCCACTCGACGAACGCCTTCGGGTCCTTCTTCACCGCGAGGAAGTACAGGCCGAAGCGGAACACCTCGAGGGCGCCCAGCTTGCGCATGCCCGGCTGCGACAGCAGGTACCCGCGGTTGCGGTAGGTGTAGTACCGCTTGATCTGGTTCTCCGGGTCCTGCGCGTGGAACCGGCCACCCAGCATCGGCTTGAACTCGTCCGAGCCGTCCGGGTGGACGTAGGCGACCTTCAGCGAGGTGCCGAACGGCAGCCCGCTGCGCACCAGGCGGCGGTGGACCTCGACCTCGTCACCGCGGAAGAACAGGCGGTAGTCCGGCACGCCGACGACGTCGAGCGTCGAGGCGCGGAACAGGGCGCCGTTGAACAGCGAGGCGATGCCCGGCAGGAAGTCGGTGCCGAGGTCGGCGGCCGAGCGCTTCCAGGTCAGGCCCCTGCGCAGCGGGAACGCGAGCTTGTCCGGCGAGTCGATGTTCGTGACGACCGGCGAGATCTCGGCGAGGTTGCGGCGCTCTGCTTCTTCCAGCAGGACGGCCAGCACGTTCTCGTCGGCCGGGCGGCCGTCGTCGTCGGCCAGCCACACCCAGTCCGCGCCCAGTGAGAGCGCGTGCAGGATGCCGAGCGCGAAACCGCCCGCGCCACCGAGGTTGCGGTGCGACGCGAGGTACGTGGTGGGCAGCGGGCACTGCTCGACCAGGTCGTTGACCGGCTGGTCAGGGCCGTTGTCGACCACGACGAGGTGGTCGGGGACGCGAGTCTGGGTGGCCAGCGCCTTCAGCGACTCGGCCAGCAGCTCCCTGCGGTGGCGGGTGACCACCACCGCGACGACGGAGCCCTTGGGCAGTGCCTCGAGGTTCACTGTCTATTCGCCGCCGTTTCCGCTGAGGACGGGAGTGGAGTAGCCGAGCCTGGCCAGCTGGTCGGTGCTCATCCGCTCGAACGGGTCGAAGCCCTTGTACTCGGTGAGCACCTCGCGAAGTCCGCCGTGCATTTTGACACGGCCTTCGTCCATCCAGATCGCGCTGTCGCAGAAGTCCAGCAGCGTCTCGTCGGAGTGGTTCGCGAACACCAGCAGGCCGGAGCGGGCCACGAGGTCCTTGAGGCGGTCGCGGGCCTTCGCCATGAACGCCGCGTCGACCGCGCCGATGCCCTCGTCGAGCAGCAGGATCTCGGGGTCGATCGAGGTGACCACGCCGAGCGCGAGCCGCACGCGCATGCCGGTCGAGTAGGTGCGCAGCGGCATCTGGAGGTAGTCGCCGAGCTCGGTGAACTCCGAGATGTCGTCGACGCGCTTTTCCATCTGCTTGCGGGTCATGCCGAGGAACAGGCCCCGGATCATGATGTTCTCGTACCCGGAGATCTCCGGGTCCATGCCGACGCCGAGGTCGAAGACCGGCGCCACCTTGCCGACGATGCGCGACTGGCCGCGGGTCGGCTCGTAGATGCCCGCCAGCAGGCGCAGCAGCGTGGACTTGCCTGCGCCGTTGTGCCCGACCAGGCCGACGCGCGCGCCGTCCTTGAGCGACAGCGAGATGTCGTGCAGCGCCTCGATGATCGGCACGCGACCCTCGGAGCCGATCTTGCCGCCGACCTTGCCGAACGCGAGCTTCTTCAGTGACCTCGACTTGGCGTCGAAGATCGGGAAGTCGACCGAAGCGTTCCAGACGTCGATGCTGACCATGGTTTAGCCGACCTCCTTTAGACCCAGTAGGAAACGCGGGCGCGGTAGTTGCGCAGGATGACCATCGCGAGCGTCCACCCGAGCACGGTGAAGGCGCCGACGATCGCCCAGTGGTGCCAGTCGACCTCGTGGCCGAGCAGCGGGGCGCGGACGACCTCGACGAAGTGGTACACGGGGTTGAGCTCGGCGATCAGGACGCGCCAGTCGTTGCTGCCACCGCCGGTGACCTTCTGCAGCACGCCCGCGTCCCAGACGATCGGCGTCATGAAGAAGACCAGGTTGATGAAGCTGGTCACGACCGGCGGGATGTCGCGGAAGCGGGTGCTGATGACGCCGAAGGCCAGCGCGACCCACACCGCGTTGATCGCGAGCAGTGCGAAACCGGGGATCGCGAGCACGATGGTCCAGCTCAGACCAGGATGGACGGGACCGCCCTCACTGATCGTGTACGGGTGGTTGAGCGAGGTGAAGAAGATCGCCAGCACGACCGCGTAGACCGCGAGGTTGTGCAGCAGGAAGAGCACCTGGCGCCACACCATGCGCATCACGTGGACGGTGATCGGCGCGGGGAGGTGCTTGATGAGCCCCTCGTTCGCGATGAACACGTCGGTGCCCTCGGTGATGCAGCCGAGGATGAAGTTCCAGACGATGAAGCCGACCGTGACGTACGGGAGGAACGTCGGGACGTTCGTGTCGAACAGCACGGAGTACAGCAAGCCGAGCGCGAGGGCGGTCGTGCCCATCGAGATCGTGATCCACAACGGACCTATGACCGACCGGCGATAGCGCTGCTTGATGTCCTGCCAACCGAGGTGACCCCACAGCTCGCGGTGGTCCCACGCCTCACGCACATCGGCGAACGCGCGCTTGAAGCTGCGCGACTTGATGGCAGGCGGCGCCTCGGGGTGGTCGAGGGTACTGGTGGCTTGCACGAGGACTGAGCGTACCGGCGTCTCAGATCGGACCTGGACGCCGGTACGTCACGGAGTGGTCAACGGGCGGGGATCTTGGTCACCCGCATGGTCACCTGCTCGTTGTCGAAGGTGAACGCTTCGTAGCTGAACTCGATCCCGGTCTGCTCGACGTACTCGGTCCACGCCTTGTGCTCGTGGTCCATCCAGCCGGGGAAGTTGAAGTACTCGTCGAAGTGGATGACGCTGCCCTCGACCAGGCGCGGGCCGACCAGCTCCAGCACGGTCTTCGTGGAGGAGTAGAGGTCGCAGTCGACGTGCAGGAACGTGACCGGACCCTCGTTCTTCTCGAGGAACTCCGGCAGCACCTCGTCGAACCAGCCGACGACGAGCTCGGCACCCGGAACCTCGGGCAGGCCGTCGACGTTGAACGCGCCGGCGGGGAAGCCGTTGCGCCAGTTCTCCGGCAGGCCCTCGAACGAGTCGAACCCGAAGACGCCCTCGCCGCCGCGCGCGGTAGCGATGATCTTCAACGTGGTGCCCTGGTAGACGCCGAACTCCAGCGCGAGCCCGCCCTCGGGGGCAAGCGTCAGCGCGTGTTCCAGCGTCTCGTGCGGGTGGCCGAACTGAGGGGCGTGCGGCATGTGGTCGCGCACGAACCTGGCGCTTTGCAGCGCCGCCTCCTGTTCACCCGCGAACACCAGGTCGCGGCGAGTGCGGATCTCCAGCTGACGGGCCTGGTCGACGGCCCGGTCGCCCTGGTGCCGGATCTCGTCGCGCACCTGCCTGCCCAGGTCGTCCACCTGGCGTTGCAGTTCGTCGACCTGCGCGCGGATGGGGGCCACGGCGTCCGTCACGATCTCGATCGCCTTCACACGCAGCTTGTGGCGCAGTTGCTTCGCCGACAGGGCACGGCGCACCTGCTCGAGCACGATGGCTCCTCTCCAGGAAGTTCAGCGCATCGTAGAACCACCACCGGGTGTCCCGGCTAGAGGTACTGGCCGGTGCCTTTCCCGGTGATGCCACCCTCGGCGCCGTCGCCACCGCTGCCGGCGGGCAGGGCGCGGCCACGCATCTGCTCCAGCTGGGCACGGGCCGCCATCTGCTGGGCGAACAGAGCCGTCTGGATGCCGTGGAACAGGCCCTCCAGCCAGCCGACGAGCTGAGCCTGCGCGATCCGCAGCTCGGCGTCGGACGGGGTGCCCTCCTCGGTGAACGGCAGCGACAGGCGCTCCAGCTCCTCGCGCAGCTCCGGTGCCAGGCCGTCCTCGAGTTCCTCGATGGACCGCTTGTGGATCTCCTTGAGACGGTTGCGGCTGGCCTCGTCCAGAGGTGCCGCCCTGACCTCCTCCAGCAGCTGCTTGATCATCGTGCCGATCCGCATGACCTTGGCCGGCTGTTCGACGAGGTCGGCGATGTCGCCGTCCTGGCCGCCGACGATTACGACGGGCTGCTCCTGGTTCATGGTCTCCATCCTCGCGTGATTCACGTTTTGACCGTAATCCGGGTGGGGCTGGTCGTTGCTGTGTTTGCTCGCATACGTACGGTGTGTGTCATGGCGTTCGACGTCGCACGGGTACGGGGGCTCTTCCCCGCGCTCGGCGACGGCTGGGTCCATCTCGACGCACCGGCCGGCATGCAGGTGCCCGAACAGGTCGCCACCGCCGTCTCCACCGCGCTGCGCGCCCCGGTCTCCGGACCCGGTGGCATCTTCCCGGCGTCCCAGCGGGCCCAGGGCATCGTGGACGCCGCCCGCAGGTCCGTCGCGGACCTCGTCGGGGCTGATCCCGCTGGTGTCGTGCTCGGCCCGTCTTCCGCTGTGCTGCTGCAACGCCTCGCGGACGCGATGACCGACGACTGGTTCATGGGCGACGAGGTCCTGGTTTCCCGCTTGGACCATCCGGCGAACATCGCGCCGTGGCTGCGGGCCACCCAGCGCACCGGCAGCGCGGTCAAATGGGCAGAGATCGACATCGAGACCTGCGAGCTGCCGAGCTGGCAGTTCGACGAACTGGTCACCGACCGCACCAAGCTGATCGCCATCACGGCGGCGTCCGGCGTGGTCGGCACCCGCCCGGACCTCGCCAAGATCTCCGCGGTGGCCCGCGCGCACGGGTCGTTGATGGTGGTCGACGCCTCCGCCGCGGCGCCTTTCGTGCCGTTGGACATCGTTGGCATGGGTGCTGACGTGGTGGCTCTCTCCGCCGGTCAGTGGGGTGGTCCGCCGGTCGGCGCGCTGGTGTTCCGCGACCCGTCGGTGCTGGAACGGCTGCCGTCGGTCTCGGTCGACCCGATGGCCCGCGGCCCGGAACGGCTGGAGCTCGGCCCGCACGCGTACCCGATGCTCGCCGGTCTCGTTGCATCCGTCGAGTACCTCGCGGACCTCGACGACGCGGCGTCCGGCACGCGCCGTGAGCGGCTGCTCACGTCGTTGGGATCGGTGAAGGCCTACCAGGCCGGGCTGCTCGCTAATCTCATCAACGAACTGCGTTCGCTGCGGCACGTGATGGTGATCGGCGACGCCATGCGGCGGGTGCCCGCGCTGGCGTTCTCGATCGCCGGGGTCAAGGCGGAGGACGGCGTCGAACACCTCGCTTCGCGGGGCGTCTGCGCGTTCGCCGATCCCGGTCAGCACGGAGTGTTCTCGGTGCTGGGTGTCGGCGAGATCGGCGGCGCCATCCGCATCGGGCTCGCGCACTACACGAACGCCGTCGAGATGGACGACCTGGTGCGGGCGGTGGCCGAACTGGGCTGAGAGCTTGGAGATCATTCTTGGACGACTCGCTTGCTCGCGAGCTCGCTGATCTCTCGGCCCTGCAACGCATCGGTTCGCTGAACACCGAGTACCTGCCGTCGCTGTCCGGTGACCTGCGCCCGGCCGCGCTCGTCGCGGTGATGGACGAGATCGTGCTCGGTGCCCGGACCGTCCTGGTCGAACTGGGCTGCGGCTCTTCTTCGGTTCTGCTGGCGCGTTTGTTGCAGCAGCGCGGTTTCGGGCACCTGTTGTCGATCGAGCACGACGAACGCATCGCTGCTTTCGTTGCCTCACAACTACGACGCGAAGGTCTGGGCTCGGTCGCCCGCGTCGTGCACGCGCCGTTGTCGAGGCATCCGGCGGCGTTGCCGCGGCACGGTCAGTGGTACGCGCCGAAGCTGGTGCACGACGAGGTGCTCGGGTACGTCGAGCGGTTCGGGCTGGTGGACCTGCTCCTGGTCGACGGGCCCGGGTTCGGTGACTCGCGCTATCCGGCGTTGCCCGTGCTGCGTGCGGTGCTGGCGCCGGGGGCGACGGTGCTGGCCGACGACGTCGACCGGCCGGACGAACAGGCGGTGCTGGCGCGGTGGTCCGAGGAGTTCGGGCTGGAGTTCCGCACGGCTCCCCGGACCTCGCTGGCCGCGGCTACGGCTCTCGCCTGAGCAGGACCTTCCCGAAGACGTCGCCGGTCTCCAGCAGCCGGTGCGCCTGCGCGGCGTCCGACATCGGCACGACCTGGCCGACGATCGGCTTCACCGCGCCGCTCTCGATCAACGGCCACAGGTGCTCGCGGACCTGCGCCACGATCGCGCCCTTGCTGTCGACGCTGCGGCCGCGCAACCCGGTCGCCATCACGGACGCCCGCTTCGCGAGCAGCTTGCCGATCGGCAGTTCGCCCTTCACGCCGCCCTGCATGCCGATGATCATCAACCGGCCGTCGGGGGCGAGGACGTCGATGTTGCGGGGCAGGTAGGAGGCGCCCATGTTGTCGAGGACGACGTCTGCCTGCTTGACCTCGGCCACGAAGTCCTGGGTCTTGTAGTTGACCGTGATGTCCGCGCCGAGCTCGGCGCACTTCGCGAGCCGCTCGTCCGATCCCGCAGTCACGGCGACGGTCGCGCCGAGCGCCTTGGCGACCTGGATGGCGTGCGTGCCGATGCCGCCCGCACCGCCGTGCACCAGGAACGTCTCGCCGAGCTTGAGCCGGCCGTCCATCACGACGTTCGACCACACCGTGCACGCGACCTCGGGCAGCGCGGCCGCCGTGACGACGTCGACGCCCTGGGGGACGGGCAGCAGCTGGGCCGCGGGCACGACGACCTTCTCCGCGTAGCCGCCGCCGGCCAGCAGCGCGCACACCTCGTCGCCGACGTTCCAGCCGGTCACGCCCTCGCCGAGCTGGGAGATCGTGCCGGAGCACTCCAGTCCGATGATGTCCGGCGCACCGGGCGGCGGCGGGTAGAAACCCTGCCGCTGCAACAGGTCCGCACGGTTGACCGCGCTCGCGGCGACGTCGATCAGCACCTCGCCCTGGCCGGGCACCGGGTCTGCGACCTCGGTCCACTCGAGCACGTCCGGGCCGCCGGGTTCGCGAACAGTGATGGCACGCATACAGTCGACCGTAATACCGTTCGACAGGTCCGGCACCATCGGATCATGGACGCCTGGCCGCTACGACATCTGGTCCTCCGCACCCCGCGCCTGGAGCTGCGCCCGGACGACGACTCCGGGCTGGTCGAGCTCATCGACGTGGCACTCGCGGGCGTGCACGACCCGGCGGAGATGCCGTTCTACGTGCCGTGGACCGACACGCTTCCCGACGACCGCGGGCTCGGCCTGCTCCAGCACTTCTGGGGTCAGCGCGCGAAGTTCGCCGCGAACGACTGGGTGATCAGCTTCATCGTCCGGCACGAGGGCAGGGCGATCGGCGTGCAGGACGTCGGCGCGCGCGACTTCGGCGTGCTGCGCGAGGTGAACACCGGCTCGTGGCTAGGCAAGGAGTTCCAGGGCAACGGTTTCGGTACCGAGATGCGTGTCGCCGTGCTCCAGTTCGCGTTCGACCACCTGGGCGCGCACATCGCTCGTTCGGCGGCTTGGCAGGGAAACCACGCGTCCAACCGTGTCAGCGCCAAGCTCGGATACGTGCACGACGGCACGATCGGCGCAGCACCGCGCGGCGAACGCCTTGAGCACGTGCGATTGCGTCTGGATGAGGCGAACTTCGTGCGACCGGAGTGGAAGGTCGCTGTCGACGGGCTAGCGGAGTGTGTTCAGCTGATCACCAGGTGAACTCCCGCCGACCGACGGATTGTGTCCTGGGTCTCCCTTTTGTGAGGGTTCAGCCATCTCGAACGAAGGGGAACGTTCATGTCCGGCAGAACCAAGCTGGCGACTGTGCTTGCCATCTCGGCACTAGTCGCAGCCCCTACCGCCACGGCGTCCGCCGCCGAACCGGCAGGCCCCGCACTCGCCAAGAAGCTCGCGAAGAAGGTGACCGTCGAGGGTGTCAACCGGCACCTGATCGCGTTCCAGCGCCTCGCCGACCGCAACGGCGGCAACCGCGCTGCCCTGACGCCCGGCTACAACGCCAGCGTCGACTACGTGGCGGGCAAGCTCCGCGACGAGGGCTTCATCGTCACGACACCGACGTTCACGTACGACATCAACGTCAACGACGCCGAGACGGCCCGCGTGGACGGCGTGAACTACCAGTCGCTGATCCTGGTCCAGTCGCCGCAGACCCCAGTCGGCGGCGTGACCGGCCCGCTGCGCGTGGTCCCGGAGGACGCCACCCCCGGCTGTGAGGCCAGCGACTTCGCCGGCCAGGACTTCACCGGCTCGGTGGCCCTGATCCGCCGAGGCGCGTGCACGTTCGAGCAGAAGCACCTCAACGCGTTCGCCGCCGGCGCCATCGCCGTGCTGGTCGCGAACAACACCGCGGGCCCGCTGTCGAACGTGACGCTGACCAACCCCGGCAAGATCCCGACCGGCGGCATCTCCCAGGCCGACGGCACCACGCTCGCCGGCAAGGCAGGCGCGTCCGTCACCGTCGACATGCGCTCGCACACCGAGTCCCGCACCGAGCGCAACGTCATCGCCGAGACCCGTACCGGCCGCAAGAACAACGTCGTCATGGCTGGCTCGCACCTCGACAGCGTCGAACTCGGCGCCGGCATCAACGACAACGGCTCCGGCTCCGCAGCGCTTCTGGAGACCGCGCTGCAGCTCGGCTCCCGCCCGAAGGTCGACAACGCCATCCGGTTCGCCTGGTGGGGTGCCGAAGAGCGCGGCCTGATCGGCTCCGAGGAATGGGTCCGCCAGCAGACGTTCGAACAGCAGCTGGACATCGCGCTGTACCTGAACTTCGACATGGTCGGCTCCCCGAACGCCGCGTACTTCATCTACGACGGCGACGACTCCGACGCAACGGGCGCGGGCCCGGGCCCGTACGGCTCGGCCCAGATCGAAAAGGCCTTCGCCGACTACTTCGCCGCCAAGGGCGTCCCCACCGAAGGCACCGACTTCTCGGGCCGCTCCGACTACGGCGAGTTCATCGCGCAGGGCATCCCGGCCGGCGGCCTCTTCACCGGCGCCGAAGGCGTCAAGACCGCGGCACAGGCAGCCAAGTGGGGCGGCACGGCAGGCATCGCCTACGACCCGTGCTACCACTCGAAGTGCGACAACCTCGGCAACATCGACCGAGTGGCCCTCGGCCGCAACGCGGGCGCCATCGCGTTCGTGACCGCGGCCTACGGCGTCTCGACCGAGGACGTCAACGGCGTGCCGCCACGCGCGAAGCGTGCCGAGGCCCGCAAGTCGGCGGCACTGCAGAAGACCGCAGTGCACGACGACCACACGCACCTGGCCGCCTCGTAGCAGCTCTTTGATCGAAAACGGCGGCGGCGCCTTCGGGCACCGCCGCCGTTTCGTTCAGCACCTCAACTCGCCCCGTGCCGCAGCCAGGAACGCGCCTTGCGCACGTTCGGCCCGCTTAGCTATTGCCGAGCCGGGCAGCAATGGGGCACCAGCCCCCAAAAAACACCTGGAGCGAGTTCCGGTCGACGCTTTCCGTCGACACACCTCACCCACTCGCGGAAGCGGAGGGATTTGAACCCCCGGACGGTTGCCCGTCTCCCGCTTTCAAGGCGGGTGCATTCGGCCGCTCTGCCACGCTTCCCAGACACCACCGGTGTCAGCGTCAAAGCCTAGCCGTTCGACTCCCGCAGGTGTGTCATGACCCGGTCGAACACCTTGGCCAGCACCTCACCCTCCTCGGGGGTGATCAGGTCGACGATGTGCTCCCGGACCCCGCGCAGGTGCGTGGGGGCGGCCGCGACCAGCTGCGCCATCCCGGCGGCGGTCAGTTCGGCCAGCACGCCTCGACCGTCCTCTGTGCACTCACGACGGGAGACGAGTCCCGCCTTCTCCATGCGTGCGACCTGATGCGAGACGCGTGACTTCGAGGAGGCGACATCCTCGGCGAGTTGGGTCATTCGCATGCGGTGATGAGGCTGTTCCGACAGACGCACGAGGATTTCGTAGTCCGCCAGTGACACTCCGTGGGTGTCCTGAAGCTCTCGGTGCAGGCGGTCCATGAGCATGGAGGAACCGTTCACGTAGGTGCGCCACGCGCGCATCTCGCCCTCGTCGAGCCAGTGCGGCTCCTGCTCACTTGGTGTCACGCGAACAAGGTTAGTCCTGAGCATGACGATCCAGTCATTGCTCTGGAAAACGTGGCGTTCGGAAGGCAGACTCCTGCGCCGTACACGCGCGTTAACCACGCCATCGAAAGGCTCCACGCATGAGTTCGTTCAGACGGCTTTCCGTTCTGGCGATCACCGCCGCCGCGGCCACTGTCATCAGCTCTACCGGGGCAGCCCAGGCCGATGCCCAGTCACTGCGCGGTCGGGGCACGGTTGACGTGCGCCTGATCGGCATCAACGACCTGCACGGCAACCTCGAGCCGCCCACCGGGTCGTCCGGGCGCGTCATCCTGCCGGACGGCACGACCGTCGACGCCGGTGGCGCCGCCTTCAACGCGACGCACATCAAGAACCTCCAGAAGGAGGTCAAGAACTCCGTCATCGTCGGGCAGGGCGACCTGATCGGTGGATCGCCGCTGGTGTCGGCGTTGTTCCACGACGAGCCGACGATCGAGGTGCTCAACAAGGTCGGCATGGACGCGACCGCGGCGGGCAACCACGAGTTCGACGAGGGCTACAAGGAGCTTCTGCGCATGCAGCGCGGGGGCTGCCACCCCGTGGACGGCTGCCAGTTCCGCGACACGTACGAGGGTGCGAAGTTCCCGATCCTCGGTGCGAACGTCACGCACGCCAAGTCCGGGCTGCCGGCTCTGCCGCCGTTCTGGGTGGAGATCCGGGACGGGATTCCGATCGGCTTCATCGGCATGCCGCTCAAGGACGTGCCGATCCTGGTCGACCCGAACGGCATCAAGGAGCTCAAGTTCGGCGACGAGGTGAAGGCGGCCAACAAGTACGCCAACCTCCTCGACGCCATCGGCGTGAAGTCGATCGTGCTGCTCGTGCACCAGGGCGACCAGGTCACGTCCACGGGTGGCGGCCCCAACGCGTGCAACGTGGCTCCGGAGAACCCCGGCAGCTACATCGCGACGAACGTCAGCCCGAAGATCGACGCGGTCTTCTCCGGCCACAGCCACCAGCACTACAACTGCGTGGTCAAGGACCCGGCCGGCAACCCGCGGCCGTTCATCGAGGGCCTGGCCTTCGGGCGTGAGCTGAGCGTCGTCGACCTCAAGATCGACCGCCGGACGCGCGACGTCGTCCGCGGCGAGACGAAGGCCGACAACAAGATCGTCACGCGCACGGTCGCGCCGGACCCGGTGATCCAGTCCGTGATCGACCTGGCCAAGACGAAGTCCGGCCCGATCGCGAACCGGCCGATCGGCTCGATCGGCGCGGACATCGTCCGGGCCGCGGCCGCCTCCGGTGACTCGCCGCTGGGCAACCTGATCGCCGACTCCCAGCTCGAGGCCACCAAGGCCAACGGTGCCGTGGTCGCGCTGATGAACCCCGGTGGTGTGCGCGCCGACCTCACCTACGCGCCGAAGGGCACCGAGGGCCCTGGTGTGGTGACGTACGACGAGGCGTTCAGCGTTCAGCCGTTCAGCAACATCCTGCAGACGGTCACGCTGACCGGCGCGCAGATCAAGAACGCGCTGGAGCAGCAGTTCGTCGTGGGCAAGACCACGATCCTGCAGCCCTCGTCCGGCTTCACCTACAGCTGGTCGCTGTCCGCGCCGATCGGCTCGAAGATCTCCGGCATCACGCTCAACGGAACCCCTGTCGATCCGAACGCGAACTACCGGGTGACGATCAACAGCTTCCTGCAGGGCGGCGGTGACGGTTTCGCCGAGTTCACCAAGGGCACCGAGATCACCGGTGGTGGCATCGACCTCGACGGGTTCGCCGCGTACCTCGCGACGCACCCCGGCCAGCTGCCCCCGGCTACCGGCCGGATCACGCAGCTGCCGTAACCGCGGAACGCGGCCAAGGGCCATCCCGGCGACGCAAGGCGCCGGGATGGCCCTTTTCGTGTGCCTGATTGCTCCATTTGATCTAGGGTGAGGGCCGATGTCGTGGTTGCGTCGGCTCCTGCTGCTCGCCGGTCTGGTGACCGGCGCCTGGCTGCTGGGCGCCGCAGGCGAGGCGAACGCCGACGTCCGGGTCGAGATCGACCAGCTCAAGGTCGAGGTCAAGCTCCCCGTCGTCGACATCGGACTCAAGGTCGAGACCAGGCCGCAGCAGCAACCCGAAGCGCCCGTTCCGCCGAAGCCGGACCCGCGCGTCGAGGCACCAGAACCACCTGCGGCACCGGCGCCGGCGCGTCCAGTCGAAGCGCCTGTTCAGACCGAGGTGCTCCAGCAGCAGACGACACCGCAGCCGCCGACGACGCTGACGACGCGCCCCACGAACCCCGTGCCCGTCCCGCACCAGCCGCAACCGCAGGCCGAGCAGCCGATCCCCGGCACGCTCCCGCAGAGCGGCGCGGGTTCGAGCACGAGCAACCAGATTCCGGCGGGCACGCTGCCGCACGCGATGCGGCCGCCCGCCACCACGGCGTCTCTTGTCAACACCGAACAGCAGGACGTGCCGCACGTCGTGCGCGCGGAGGAACCGACGTTCTCCCCGGACTGATCCCGCCTGCCGCACCAGCAGAGGGATCCGTCACCACACTTCAGGGAGAACAGTCATGCGCAAGAACCTCAACCGCACCATGTCCGCGGCCCTGCTGACCGGCGGCCTGATGGTCGCGTCCGCCGGTTGGGCCCAGGCCATCCCGGTGCCGCTCGACATCGACGAGGAGGTCCGCGTCGGCAACCTCGTGAGCGTTCCCGTCAAGGTCTGCGGCAACGCGATCAACGTCCTGGGCAACAGCGACGCCACCTGCGAGGAGAAGCCCGCCGCGCGCACCCAGGCCGACAAGGCCCTCGTCTCCGCGCCCGTCACGGTGTGCGGCAACTCGGCCGGCGTCGCCGGCGGTGGCACCGGCAGCTGCGGCGAGACCAAGCCGGAGGAGCCCAACGGCACCGTCGAGGCCCCGATCACGGTCTGCGGCACCAGCGCCGCGGTGCTCGGCACCGCGAGCGGCGACTGCGGCAAGACCGAGACGCCCGAGCAGCCGGAGCAGCCCGAACAGCCGGAGCAGCCCGAGCAGCCGGGCGAGAACCCCGAGAACCCGGGCAACGAGAACCCCGGCAACGGCAACCCCGGTGGCGGCAACAACAACGGCGGCAACAACAACAACGGCGACAACTCCGGCAGCGGCAACACGGGCGACGACTCCGGCGCCGGCACCCCGCAGACCGGCGACAAGGCCTCGCAGCGCGCCTCGGCGCTCATCCCGAACCTGTCGAGGACCGGCGCGGACCCGCTCGAGTTCCTGCTGGTGGGCCTCGGCCTGATGACGGCCGGCGTGATGGCCCGCCGCGGCGCGCGCCGAATCACCAAGGCCTGATCCTGATCAATATCTGATCGTTTTCCCCAATCGCCCGGCGAGAGATTCTCTCGCCGGGCGATTGCTGTCTGCAGTGTCGATCTCCGCAGGTCACCCGTCCGACTTCACCAATTCAGGTTTCGCGTGAGGTGTTGAGAAATGTGGCGATCAAGCGCATAGTCGATAACGAGCTGGCAACCGGTAGGTGAATGAACAAGACCACCCGGAGGCCACGCCCAGAAGGGGTAGGTGGTGCTGTGCAGGTATCTCCTCGCTGTGGCGAAACGCGGTCTGTCGCATCCCCGCGAGTGGACTGGACGTGACCGGTCCGGTCGCGACTGTGTAGCGATGGACACGAGGTTTCGGGTGCCCAGGCGCCATCAGGCGTCGCTCGGCGCACTTCGACGCTGTTGAGCTCGGCTTCGGTGTCGTCTCATGGCGTCACCGGCTGAGCGCCACGCCAACCTTCGTGGGCCGTAGTCGTCACTTCCAAATGGGAAAGCCCAGGTGCGGTGCCCCGACGTCGGGTCCCGCACCTGGGCGTCTTTTGTGCTTTATCGTGTGCCGCCTACGGGTCCTTGGCATGGAGGCACGCGGTGCAGTTCAACGAAGGCGCGGAACTCGACCTCTCGCAGGTGTCGGACCAACGAGGCGTCGGCGGCCGAGTCGCCGGTGTCGGCGGTGGTCTCGGCGTGGTCGGCCTCATCATCTACTTCCTGATCCAGCAGTTCACCGGCATCCAGCTGCCGGCGGGCGGGCTCGAGGGCCTGGGCAACAACACCCAGGTCGAGTCCGGTCAGCTGCTCGAGAAGTGCAAGACCGGCGCTGACGCGAACCGCGACAGCGACTGCCGGGTCGTGGCCACGATCAACTCGATCCAGGGCTTCTGGACCGACCAGTTCGCCCGCTCGGGCAACACCTACCAGGTCACCAAGACCAACTTCTTCCGCAACAGCGTGAACACCCGCTGCGGCAACGCCACCTCCGCGGTCGGCCCGTTCTACTGCCCCGCGGACTCCCAGGTGTACATCGACCTGGACTTCTTCAACGAGCTGCGGACCAAGTTCGGCGCGACCGGCGGCCCGTTCGTCGAGGCCTACGTGCTCGCCCACGAGTACGGCCACCACGTGCAGAACCTCCTCGGCACCTCGGACCGGGTCGGCCGCGAGACCGGCCCCACCTCGGGCTCGGTGCGCCTCGAACTCCAGGCCGACTGCTACGCGGGTGCCTGGGGCAAGGCCGCGACGACGATCCCGTCGGCCAACGGCCAGCCCCTCATCTCGAACATCACCCAGGCGGACATCGACGCCGCCCTCGACGCGGCGGCGCGCATCGGTGACGACTTCATCCAGAGCAACCTCGGTGGCGGCCGGGTCGACACGACCAAGTTCAGCCACGGCAGCTCGCAGCAGCGGCAGAAGTGGTTCACGACCGGGTTGCAGACGGGCGACCCCGCCCGCTGCAACACGTTCGACACGAACAACCTGGGCTAACGCAGAGAGGCCCGTTCCTTGCGGGACGGGACGCCGTTCACGCCCTCGGTGGTGACGGCGTAGGAGGCGATGACGTGGGCCGCGGCGGAGACGTTGCGGCCCATCGCCTCACGGTTGATGTTGCCGAGGTTGTCGCACGCGCGGTGGTAGCAGGGATCCATCTCCATCCCCGCCGTGCCGCCCCACTTGGCGGCCTGCGCCTCGGTCTTGACCTCGCCGCCGCCGGAGATGATGCCGCCGGCCGGGATGCCGAGCGCCGTGAACGAGCCGTAGTCGCTGGCACCGCGCACGTTCAGGCCCTCGGGACCGAGGTCGCGGGCCGTGTAGAAGTCGCTGAACGCCTTCTCGACGTGCTTGGACCCGTACGGCAGGCCGGGGTCGTTGTAGACGAAGTAGCCGGGGTTGGGTGAGCCGACCATGTCGAAGTTCAGGTACAGCGCGATGTCGAGCTGCTGCTCGAACGACAGCGCCGACGCGTAGGCACGCGAACCGATCAGACCGGCCTCCTCCGCGCCCCACCAGGTGAAGCGGACGGCGTTGGGCAGCTTGGGCCGGGCGCCCATCTTCAGCGCGACCTCGAGCAGTGCGGCGGATCCCGAACCGTTGTCGTTCATGCCGGGACCGGTGTCGACGCTGTCGAGGTGCGCGCCGGCCACGACGACGTTGTCGGTGCGACCCGTGCGCGTCTGCGCGATGACGTTGCGGTCGAGGTGGACCTCGTCGTGGTGGCGCAGGTCGAGGGTGACGGCCTGTCCTGCCAGAGCGGCCAGCGCCGTGCCATCGGTCTTCGAGGCGCTGCCACCCGGGATCGTGCCGGGGACGCGCAGGTCGAGGTGGCCGTCGACGTTGTTGGAGATGATCACGGCGGCGGCGCCCGCGTTGACGGCGTTGGCGTACTTGCTGACGAACGTGCAGGTGCCGCGCCGGATCAGTGCGACGGCCCCCTTGAAGTCCTGACCTGCGAAGTCAGTGGCCTCGCAGCCCGGTGTGCCGTCCTCGGGCACGACCCGCAGCGGCGCGGTGAGGCCGCCGTCCGGGGTGTTCGGGGTGTCGCCGAACGGCACGAGTTCGTGCGACACCGTTCCCACGGTCGCCCGGCCCGCGTCGTCGACCTTCCGCCTGACCTCGAACTCCGGTGTCGTCACGTCGAACCCGGCGTCGCGCAGCCGCCCGGCCACGTAGTCGACGCTGGCCGCGTAACCGCTGGTCGTCGCGGCGCGGTTGCCGCCGTGGGTGTCGGCGATGCGCTGGAACGCGATCAGGTGGCGGTGTGCACCCTCCGCGCTGACTCGGGTGGACAGGTCGCGGGCGGGATCGGTGGCGGCGCTCGCTGTGGAGCCGAGCAGCACCATGGACGAGGCGAGGGCTGCTACCGCGATGTTGGCACGCATGAGTTCGACCTTGGCCCAGGTGGCCATGAGAGCGCTACCACCTGGGCCAAGTGAGATCAGCGGCGCGCCACAGCCAGCAACCGGTGGCTGCCGACCTCGAACGCACCACCGTCGGTGTCGCCGAACAACTCGACCGACGAGAACCCGGCGTCGTTCAGCATCCGGGTCAGCTCACCGGCCGTGTAGACGTGCTGCACGCAGGCCGACTGTTGCGTCCGCTCGCCATCGGTGAACGTGAAGTCGATCAGCAAACGCGCCGTCGCCACGTCGTAGGTGTTGACGGCGACCATGTCGACGCCGCCCGCGGACATCCGGATCTCGCCCGGCAACGAGGGCAGCAAAGCCTCGGCCGCGCAGCCGTAGTCGATGACCAGCACCGGTGCGGCGGCGCCCAGATCACGCAGGAACCGCTGCGAACCGGCGTGGTCGAGGTAGCCGAAGCTGTTGCCCATGCACACGGCCAGATCGGCCGTCACGCCGAACGAGCCCAGTGACGCCAGGTCGCCCTGCCGCCAGTCGAGCGAGGGAGCCAGCACACGTGCGTGTGCGATGGCCTCGTCCGAGATGTCGATGCCGGTGACCGTGTAGCCGCGGCGGGCCAGTTCGATGCTGTGCCTGCCACTGCCGCACGGCGCGTCCAGCACGCGCGGACCTGCGCCGAGGCCGACGAGGAAGTCGACCTCGGCCGAGGTCTGCGAAGGCTGGACCGCACCGCGCCAGAAGCCGTTGGCGAGATCGGTGAAGAAAGAGGTGTACCAAGTCAAGGTGGTGCTCCTGGTGATCGCGAGAAACAGAACGCGAGAGTCACCGGGTACTGCGAAGGCACCCGGTGTGTCCGGGGCTGCCCATGGCATCGACCTTGTCTCTGAGAACGCCTGAAGGTGCCACTGAAGCACGCCCGCTCACGAGAGCGAAAGCGATTTACGGTCGGACGGAACGCGGCGTCGAAAAGCGGATCATGTTGCCGGACGGGTCGCGGAACGCGCAGTCGCGAACGCCGTAGAACTGGTCGACCGGCTCCTGCAACACCTCGCCACCGGCCGCGCGCACCTGCTCGAACTTCGCGTCCACGTCGTCGAGCTCGAAGATGACACCCTGCAGCGATCCCTTGGCCAGCAACGAGTGCAGCGCCTCGTAGTCGGTCGGCGGGACCGGCGGCCCGATGCGCGACAGGCCGATCTCGACGTCGGGCTGGTCGGCGGGCCCGACGGTGAGCCAGCGGTAGTCCTCGACGGACTCGTCGGTGCGCACCTCGAGCCCGATGACGTCGCGGTAGAACTTCAGCGCGGCGTCCTGGTCGTGGACGAAGAGGAACGTGTGCGAGAGCTTCATGGGCGAAACCCTAGGCACGCCGCGAACGCGTCGCTTCTCGAAATCTGCTCGGTCTCGTCAGCCCCATCAAATGACATCCGGGAACCGCGGCCAGCGAATCGTGAGCACGCGCCCGGTAGGCCGACGGCGTCTCCCCGACCAGTTCGGTGAACCGGGCCGAGAACGAGCCGAGCGATGTACAGCCGACCTCGACGCAGACCTCGGTCACCGAGAGCGTTCCGAGCCGCAGCAACGCCTTGGCCCGCTCGATCCGCCGCGTCATCAGGTACCCGTACGGCGTCTCGCCGTACGCCACGCGGAACTGGCGGGCGAAGTGCGACGGCGACATCAGCGCGGCACGGGCCATCGCCGGCACGTCCAACGGCCGCGCGTACTCGCGGTCCATCAGGTCACGTGCCCGGCGCAGGTGCGCGAGATCCTCCGGCGTCACGAACAACAGCATGCCACCGAAACGAGAGCAGACGAGTCCCCGCGACGCTCACGCTTTCCGAACACCATCGGTTGCCCTCGCCAGAAGAAAATCTTGAATGCGTTTTCCCATCTCATCGACCCTTTTCGGACGGCATGGGCCTGCGGTACTTTCCGCAGATCACTGGGGACTCGGGGGGATCCGTTGTCCGATAGATCTGTCAGTCGTGCCGTGCTCGGAATCGGTGCTTTGGCCACTGTCGCGGTGCTGGCGTTCAGCACTGCCGCCTTCGCGCAGGACGACCCGAGCAGCACGCCGCCGACGCCCACCGAGACGTCGGCGCCGCAGTCCTCGGAGCCCGCGCCGACCCCGAGCAGCGAACCGGCACCGCCCCCGGTCGTGACCGCCGCGGCCACCGGCGACATCGACGGTGTCCTCTACACGGACAAGAACGGCAACAAGCAGCAGGACGCGGGGGAGGCGGCACCCGACGTCGAACTCATGGTCTCCGCCAAGGGCGCTGAGCACCGGACGACCACCGGCGCCGAAGGCAAGTTCAGCTTCCACGACCTCGCGCCCGGCAGGTACGACGCGACCTACTGGCTGGAAGACCCGTGGATCGTGCACCGCGTCGGGAGCGACGGTGACCTGATCACCGTCGAGCCGGACAAGACGGCTCAGGTCGTGGCACGCGCGGAGCGGCCCTACGCGGAGCAGTTCTCAGTGAGCGCGTCGCTCGACCGCGACAGCTATCGCATGCCGGCGACCGCGACCGTCACGCTGACGTTCGCCAACGCCACCAACAACAAGATCAGCAACATCCGGGCCAGGTGCGACCACGAGGGCTTCCCGAACGCGCTCGGCCGCGGCAAGGCCTGGAACGCGTTGGTGACGAACGGTGTTTCGCTCGCACCCGGTGAGCGGCGGTCGATCCCTGTCACCGAGGTGATTCCGGAAGGTGCCGGCAGGGCGGGCAACGTCATGCTCGACTGCGAGTTCGCGCCGAACCCCGACTGGAACAGCGACGGAGTGTGGGCGCGGGCCAGGGCGAAGGTCAGCAGCAGCACCAACTACTCCATGGTCGTGGGCGAGGACAAGAACGCCGACGACCGCATCGACGGTGACGAGGCCGTCAGCGGCGTGAAGGTCGTCCTGCTGGATCCGAAGGCAAGGGGCCAGGTCTCGGAGGGCACGAGCGACGCCGACGGAAGGATCGAGTTCTTCGGCGTCAAGGCCGGCGTCTACCGGGCCGCGGTCCTCGGATCATGGGGGTTCAGCGATGCCGGCCAGGAGCAGGTGGAGGTCACCGAGCAGGGCGGCTTCGCCTACGGGTTGCTGAAACACGCGAACCCCGCGGACGTGCGCGCGTCCGCCAAGTTCGGGAAGCAGAGCTACGAGTCGCACGAGACGGTCACCCTGGACCTGACGATCACGAACGTCGGCGGCAAGACGGCCGAGCAGGTCAAGTTGTGGGGCGATGTCACCGTGCTGGACGTCGCCCCGGAGCAGTGGGGCGACTTCCTGACGAACCGTCCTGGTATCCGGCTCGCCGCAGGGGAGTCCCGCACGTTCAGCGTCTCGGGAAGGATCGTCGACACGTGGGACGGCGAGCTGGTGGTCAACGGTGAGCTGCACTACCTCGGTCAGGAGGAGATCACCAGCGGCTACCGCGCCGTGGCCGACGTCGTGGAGACGCGGGGCGACATCACCGGTGTGGTCTACGCCGACAAGAACGGCAACGGCCAGCAAGATCCGGGCGAGGCCGCACCCGAGGTCCTGGTGGAGGCCTCCGGCGGTGCGACGCACGGCTATTTGACGGCCACCACGGACGCCAACGGCGGTTTCACCTTCAAGGACGTCTCGTCCGGCCGGTACTGGATCAGCTACACGGTGCCCGGCGGATGGCTGGTGCACGACGAGGTCAACCCCGGTCCAATCACCTGGGTGGAACCATCGGCACCCGCCCATGTGACCGTGCGCGCCGATCGCCCGTACAGCGAGTTGATCGAAGCCACGATGGTGCTGGACAAGGACACCTACATGGTCGGGGAGATCGCCAAGATCACGATCACGCTGAAGAACATCACCCACCGCGAGATCCGTGGGGTCCAGGCAGGCTGCAACCCGCTTCGCCACCAGGACCAGCTCGGTGGTGTCCGCGGGCCCATGCCCGAGGGCTGGGGCGAGCTCCGCAAGGAGGCCGCCGGGGTGACGCTCGTTCCTGGGGAGTCGAAGACCATCACCGTCACCGAGCCGGTGCCCGACTACGCGCGTTTCAGGCAGCAGGTGGCCGTGGGCTGCTCGTTCGCGCCGAACGCCACGTTCAACCACGACGGGCCGTGGGCACTTGACGTCGCAGACGTTCTCGTCGGGCTCGGTGCCGTGCAGGGCAGGGTCGCGCACGACCTCAACCACAACGGGGTCGTCGATCCCGGCGAGGCTCTCGCAGGCGTCCGGGTCCTGCTGCTCACCGACAAGGAGTACGGCCTGCAGGTCGCCGACACGCTCTCCGACGCCGACGGGACCGTGCGGTTCGACCGGGTGCCGACCGGTGAGTTCTGGGCGGGGATCGACGGGCCGTGGACGTTCGAGGGCGAAGCCGGCCACGTGGACGTCAGGCTCGACGAGGTCGTGCAACGCGACTTCTTCGTCGTGCCAGCCCCGCGCGCCACGCCACCCGCCGAGCAGCACTCCGGCGGGAGCAAGGCGCTCGCCAGGACCGGGGCCAGTGTGCTCGGACTCGGCGTGATCGCCGTGCTCCTGGTGGCGTTCGGCTTCGGCGCTCGTGCCGCCGGCCGCCGCAGGACATCTTGAGACGCGGAACCGGTTCCCTGAAATGCCCTCGATCCGGTAGTTTGCCCGAGTCTGGTGGGCACGTGCGGGGGCTTGATGCTCAGACAGGCCATTCCTACGGGGTCTTTGGGGGATTCCTAGTGTCCGAGAGATCGGTCAGCCGCGCCCTGCTCAGAATCGGGGCCTTGACCACCGCCGCAATCCTCGCGTTCGGCACCGCTACCAGCGGTGCGCAGGCGCAGGAGCCGGAAACACCGACGTCGACCGTCGAACCGACGCAGACGACCGAACCGAGCACGCCGCCGAGCGAGCCGTCCACTCCGCCCAGCGAGCCGAGCACGCCGCCGAGCGAGCCGAGCACGCCGCCGAGCACGCCGCCGAGCGAACCCTCCACTCCGCCCAGCACGCCGCCGAGCGAGCCGGGCACTCCTCCGTCCACTCCGGACACCAAGCCGGAGGACGAGAAGAAGGACGCCCCGCCGGTCATCGCCCGCGCTGACGAGCAGCGTCCCGACCTGGCCGTGACCGTGACCCCCGACAAGGCCGAGTTCGCGGCCGCCGAGGACATCGGACTCACCCTCACCGTGAAGAACAAGGGTGACGTGCCCGCGGTGAACATCCGGTTCGGCTACGAGACCTCGCAGGCGTGGTTGTTCAGCGGTGCGAACGAGCTGAGCAGCCGTCCGACGCTCGCGCCGGGCGCGGAGAAGGTCTTCCGGGTCGTGCTCAGGCCGACGTCGCCGACCTCCGACTCGGTGTCGTTCCAGTTCCGCGCGACCATCGACGGCAGCGCCGACCCGACGCCGGGTGACAACGGCAAGGACCTGCACATCCCGGTGCGCCAGTACAAGGGCTCCGTGTCCGGTGTGGTCTACACCGACACGAACAACAACGGTGCCTACGACCAGGGCGAGGGCCTGCCGAACATCAGCTTCCGGGTCCAGGGCGGTTCGCCGGCCGGGAGCAACTGGGGCTTCACCGACGCCAACGGCGCGTACACCATGTGGAGCGTCGTCGCCGGCAAGTACAGCGTCGTGAGCGTCGACAACGACAGGCGTGCGGCGAAGCCCGGTTTCACCGACTTCGTGGTGGAGGCCGACAAGACCACGCAGTTCGCGCTGCCCGTGGTCGCCCCGGTCCGTGACTCGCTGACGGCGACCATGTCGTTCGGCAAGTCGTCGTACCACGTCAGTGAGAAGCCCGAGCTGACCATCACGCTGAAGAACTCCGGCGCCCAGCCGATCGAGCGGGTCGTCGCGGTCTGCAGCGGCTACGGCCCGGAGTACCTCAACAGCGACAACTTCTCGGCGTTGCGCCCGGACGGCCCCGGCGTCACCGTGCCGGCCGGCGGTGAGACGACGGTGTCCGTCACCACGGACATGCCGAAGCTGGACTACCCGTGGATCTACGCCAACTGCTTCTTCGGCAACACCGGCCGCAGCACCAGCGGTTCCGTTTGGGTGGGCAACGTTCGCGCGACGGTGACCGGCCTGCACGGCGACTACTCCGGCAAGGTCGTCAACGCCGAGACCGGTGAGCCGCTCCGCGGCGCCGCCATCAACGTGCTCGACCCGGTCACGCGCCGATCGCTCAAGGACGTCATCGCGGCCGACCAGGACGGCAACCTGAGGATCTACAGCCTCAACCCCGGCAAGGTCCTCATTCAGGTCGCCGGCAAGTGGAAGCCGCAGGACGGCAACGAGTTCCTCGTCGACATCGTCGCCGACAAGACGACCACGCGTGATCTCAAGGTCGTGCCGAGCGACGTCGACGTGCCCGACGTCAGCCACCGCCCGGACCTCACCGTCAGCGTGAAGTTCGACAAGGACTCCTACGACATCGCCGAGCCGATGCGCGCCAACATCACGGTGAAGAACATCGGCACCGGGCACGAGGCCCAGGTCAGCCTGCGCGTCAGGCAGACCCCCGACGTCAGGAACGTGCTCGATTTCGACCGGTCGCAGCTCGGCGACATCGCCGACGAGACCAAGAAGGTGTTCCTCTGGCCGGGGGAGAGCCGGGAGATCACCGTCGTCGGCACGGCGCCGTACCTGTCCGGCAACGACAACAAGGTGTCGCTCCCGCTCGAGGTCTCCACGCCGGTGGACCACGGCCCTGCCAACAACTCCGCGCTGGCGACCACCACGGTCACATACCTGAACGGTGACGCCGCGGTCGTGCTGTACGGCGACGCCAACAAGAACGGTCGCAAGGACGCGGACGAGCAGGCGCTCCCGAACGTCAAGGTCTACATCAGCGGTGGCAACCGGCCGAGCAAGTGGGCGGAGGCCACGACCGACGAGTCCGGCCGCGTGGCGTTCAAGGACTTCCCGGTCGGCCTGTACAGCGTGTACGCCTCGTACCCCGACGGCTGGGTCCGGCCGGGGTCCGACAGGCTGACCGTGAGTGCCAACGCGGAGGCGGTGCTGGAGATCGGGGCGGAGCGTCCGCTGTCCGACAAGTTCTTCGCGACGCTGAACTTCACGAAGGACGAGTACCGGGCCGACGAGAACTACGAGGCCGTGATCACGCTGGAGAACCAGACCGGCGCGGACATGCCGGTCGTGAACGCGCTGTGCAGCGGCGCCGGCGAGCCCGGCGAGATCTACAACACCGGCTCCGGCTGGGGTGGCCTCGCGTGGGACGGCGGCGGTGTGTCGGTCCCGAACGGTGAGAAGCGCACGTTCCGGGTCACCGGTCCGCTGCCGACGGAGGCGGCGTCCATCGGGTACGCCACCCTCGGCTGCCACTTCGCCCCCGACTCGTCGGACCCCGGTGCCGCCCGAGCCCACGACGACCTCAAGGTGCCCGGCCTGCGTGCCGACGCCTTCGGCAAGCTGGTGACGGACGGCGCGAACGGTGACGTCCCGAAGCCCGCGACGACTGTCGTCGTGGTCGAGGCCGGCACGAAGAAGGTCGCCGCGCGCACGATCACCGACGCCGACGGCAACTTCGGCGTCTCGCAGCTGCCGGTCGGCCGCTACGACCTGATCGTTCCCGGTCCGTGGAAGGTCGAGATCCGCCGGATGAACCCGTGGTTCCTCGTGCGGGCCGGCGGCCAGTCCTGGGTGCAGCTCTTCCACCTGGTGCCCGGACCCGAGGTCGAGGACCCCGGCTACCCGCTGCCCGAGGACCAGACGCCCGGCACGGTCACGCCGGTCACGCCAGGTGCGTCCGGTGGTGCCGGTGCAGGTACGGCTGAGGTACTGGCCAAGACCGGTGCGTCCGTGCTGGGCCTCGGCCTGCTCGGCGCGCTGCTCGTGGCCTTCGGCTTCGGCGCCAGCCTGATCGGTCGACGCCGCCAGGTCGTCTGACCGAACACCCCAGCAGGCCCGGCACTCACTCTGAGTGCCGGGCCTGTTGTCATCAGCGCCACACTTCGCCGTCCCGAGTGGAGTGTTAGCGTCGCTAACCAGTGGGTACGGGGGTGGACATGACGGTCTGGGAAGCAATCGCGGTGGTGATCGCGGGTGTGTTCGCAGGCGGCATCAACACCGTCGTGGGCAGTGGCACGCTGGTGACGTTCCCGGTGCTGCTCGCTGTCGGCTACCCGCCGGTGGTGGCGAACGTGTCCAACAGCCTCGGTCTCGTGCCGGGCTCGCTGTCCGGCGCGTGGGGTTACCGCGAGGAGCTCAAGGGGCAGTCGGACCGCATCAAGCGGCTGTTGCCCGCGTCGATCCTCGGCGGCATCCTCGGCGCGATCCTGCTGGTCACGTTGCCTGCCGAGGCGTTCACCGCGATCGTGCCGGTGCTGATCGTGATCGCGCTGGTCCTCGTGGTGATCCAGCCGTGGCTCAACCGCAAACTCGCGCATCGGCGCAGCGAGAACGATGGCGGCGTGTTGCTGTGGTTCGGCGTGTTCGCCGCGGGCATCTACGGCGGCTACTTCGGTGCCGCGCAGGGCGTGCTGGTCATGGGGATCATGGGCGTGCTCGTGAGCGAGCACCTGCAGCGGATGAACGCGCTGAAGAACGTGCTGACCGCGTTCGTGAACCTCGTCGCGGGCGTCATGTTCATCTTCATCGCCGACGTGGCGTGGCTGGCCGTGCTGCTGCTGGCCGTCGGGTCCGTCGTCGGTGGCCAGATCGGCGCCAAGGTCGGCCGCAAACTCCCACCCGCCGTGTTGCGCGGCGTCATCGTGGTGGTGGGAGTCGCGGCGATCGTTCAGTTGCTCATGAAGTGAACGTGCGAGCTGCGGCCAGGAAGGCGTCGTTCTCGTCCGGCTCGCCGATCGTCACGCGGGCACCCTCACCGACGAAGGCGCGCACGACGACCTTGTGCGCCAGGCAGTGCTCGTTGAACGCGGCCGTGCGCTCGCCCAGTGGCAGCCACACGAAGTTCGCCTGCGTCTCCGGCACCTCGAAGCCCATCGCGAGCAGTTCGCCGCGCACGCGGCCCCGTTCGGCCACGATCGCGCGGCAGCGGACCATCAGCTCGTCCTCGGCGTCCAGCGAGGCCATCGCGGCCACCTGCGCCAGGGCGTTCACGGAGAACGGCACGTAGACCTTGCGCAGCACGTCGGCGACGACCGGCGGTGCGACCGCGTAGCCGATCCGCAGGCCGGCGAGGCCGTACGCCTTGGAGAACGTCCGCAGCACGGCGACGTTGTTGTGGCCCGCGGCCCACTGCTGCTTCGCGAGCTCGACGCCGTCCGGGACGTGCGCGTCGTCGACGAACTCCTTGTAGGCCTCGTCGAGCACCACGAGCACGTCGCGCGGCACCTTCGCGATGAACGCCTCGATCTCCTCGGTGCGCAGCGCGGTGCCGGTCGGGTTGTTCGGGTTGCAGACGAAGAGCATCCGCGTGTTCGGCGTGATCGCCGCGAGCATCGCGTCCAGGTCGTGCGTGTGCTCCGAGTTCAACGGCACGCGGATCTGCTTCGCGCCCGCCACGTGCGAGACGATCGGGTAGGCCTCGAACGACCTCCACGCGAACAGCACCTCGTCGCCGTCGGCGCAGGTGGCCTGGACGAGCTGCTGGCACAGGGTCACCGAGCCGCAGCCGATCGCCAGGTGGTCGGCGGGGACGCCGAGTTTGTCGGCCAGCCGCCCGGTGAGTTCGACGGAGCCCGAGTCGGGGTACCTGTTGATGCCGGCGGCCGCTTCGGAGATCGCTTTGACGACGCTCGGCAACGGTCCGGCGGACACCTCGTTGCTCGCGAGCTTGATGGCGCCGGGGATGGTCCTGCCGGGCACGTAGGACGGCAGGGACGCCAGGTCAGCACGAGTTCGCACGGTCATGTCCCCGATCCTCGCATTGCTCCGTCCGATTGGTCACGTTGACTGGAGTTCACCCCGTCGTGGAAGGGTAGGACGATGACCAGTACCCGCATCGAGACGCTTTCCCTCACCGACGGCCGTGAGCTGCGGGTGACGATCGCCGAACCCGACTCCGCCGTGCGGGGCGGACTCGTGGTGCTGCACGAGGCCCGCGGTATCACCGCGGGCGTGCGCACGCTCGTCAGCAGCCTTGCCGACGAGGGCTGGCTCGCGATCGCGCCGCACCTCTACAACGAGGACCGCGTGCACGGCGACGACATCCGGGAACAGGTCAGCAAGCTCTCCGGGGACCGGCTGCTCGCGGACACCGACGTCGCGTTCGTCTGGCTGGGCCAGCAGGGTGTGAGCGCTGACCGGATGGGCGTCGTCGGGTTCGACATCGGTGGCACCGTCGCCATGGTGGTCGCCGCGAGCCGCACGATCGGCGCGGCCGTCACCGTGCAGGCGCCCGGCATCCTCGAGCCGCTCTCGGACGGCCTTCCCGCGCTGGTGGACGTGGCCGGCGACCTCACGTGCCCGTGGCTTGGAATCTTCAGCGACGAGGACTCGGAAGAAGTGAGCAAGCTTCGCGATGCTGTGATCAGCTCCGAAACCGCGTCCGATCTGGTCCGTTTCAACGTTTCGAGTGACGAAGCGTGGGTTCGTGCGTTGAACTGGTTCGACGCTCACATGAGGTAAGGGTCTTTACGGCGGATTGGAACCGAACCGTCGTCCGGGTACATCTAAGGAGTGCTTCGGACGGCTGACTGGGTGTAGCAGTGAGTAACGCCCAGTGCTGCGGTGACGAGTTATATGCAGTGCAGGGGGTTATGACGGATGGCTGAAGGAACTGGGACAGGGACCACCGGAACGACTGGCGCGGGCACCCCGCCGGTGACACCCGACGTCACGACGTCGGTCACCGCGCCGATCACGGCTGAACAGCTGGCGGCGGCGAAACCTGTTCTCCAACAGGGCTTGCTGGCGGACAAGGCGGAGGCGAGCAACGCCGCGGCCAAACTCGACGCGGCGGCGGACAGCGGGAAGCTGACGCTCGACGTCGACGCCGCGGACGCGTTGATCAAGGCCGTCGACGCGGCCCGGGACCAGGTGATGGACCTGTGGAAGCGCGCGACCGACCAACTGGCCACACCGTTGCAGCTGGGGGAGAACCCGGTCGCCAAGGCGATCAGCGCGCGGTTCTCCGACCTGGCCGTCGGTGAGGACTCAGGCGCCGCCAAGGCGTTGCTGGACCTGTTCAAGGTCCTCGACGACATCAGCAACGCCCTGAGCCGCAACCGCGACACCATCCGCGAGGCCGACGAAGAAGCCGAGAAGTCGATGAAGAACGCCGGGGGGTCCTGGTGAGTCACGGATCGCACGACAACAAGGGCAACGGCGACAAGGACAACAAGTCGTCGAACCACCACGATGACGATGACAAGTACGACCGCAGCGACCTGCACGAGCCGGTCGACTGGATGACGTACACGCACGAGCAGCTCTACAACATGGTGCACACGGGCGTGAACCTCGCCGGTGCCCAGGCGGCGGCCA
Source organism: Lentzea waywayandensis (assembly GCF_900115955.1). GTDB lineage: Bacteria > Actinomycetota > Actinomycetes > Mycobacteriales > Pseudonocardiaceae > Lentzea > Lentzea waywayandensis. The sequence goes on along the minus strand of NZ_FOYL01000004.1, from coordinate 331,547 downwards.
CGAACTGGCAGAAGATCGGCGAGGACATCGCCGGTGTGCGGACGAGCCTGCTCAAGGCGGTCGAGGACTCGGCCGTCGGCTGGGACAGCGACTCCGCCCGGCTCGCGCGCGACGGCCTGACCGAGGTCACCAACTGGGTCGACGACACCGCGAACTACGCGACGAAGGTGTCGGCCGCGATCACGACCGAGACCAGCAACGTCGAGGCCGCGCGTGCCGCGATGCCGCCGCCTCCCCAGGCGCCCGCGGCGCCGGTGCCCGCGGAGACGAAGCTGCCCACGCCGATCCTGAGCCCTCAGGACCGGCTCGTGATGGTCGACCAGATCGACGGGTTCAGTGCGTCGAGCCTGCGGGACGTGGGCCTGGTCGCCAAGAACCCCAGCGCGTTCGCGGGCTTCGAGACCGTCGGCAGCAGCCCCGTCGACACCCTCGCGGCCAACGACGCCTCGCACCGCCTCGCGGCGGACGTGATGGCGGCGTTCCAGCGCAACTCGGCCGCGGTCGACCAGACCGTGCCCTCGCAGTTCACGCCTCCGGTGAACCCGATCAACCCGACGCCGACCGGCCCGGATCTCACCAACCGCTCGCACACGGGGGCGGACGGCACCACGGCCGGTGGCGCCGGTGGTCCTGTCGCGGCCGGTACGCAGAACCAGAACCGCGGCACCACGAACGCGTCCTCGCGCGGCGGAAGCGGTGGCGGTGCGGGCGGCCGTGGTGGCGCCGGAGGGTTCGGTGGCTTCGGCGGCGGCATGGCTCGCCCGTTCGGTTCCAACACCGGCAACCAGGGCTCCGGTGGCGGTGGCGCTGGTGGCGCAGCCGCGTCCGCGGGTGGTTCGGCCGGCGTGAGCGAGGGCTCGCGTGGTGGTGGCGCCGGCGGTGCCGCGGCTGCTGCCTCGGCGACGCCGGGCAACACGACCAAGGCGTTCCAGAACCCGCTCGCGATGGGCGGCGCGCCGATGGCCGGTGCCCCCGCGGCGGGCGGCGGCCAGAACGACTCGAAGGAACACAAGACGGCGAGCTACCTGGAAGAGGACGACAACGTCTTCGGCCTGGACCGCAAGGCGGCCCCGCCGGTGATCGGTCAGTGAGAGAACGCCAGTTCACGGTGAGCTCGCAGGAGTTCTTCCTGCTGTGGCAAGCCGTGCACGGCGAGGACCGCGTCGTGCCGCTCGGCACGCCCCACTTCGGGGCCACCCGAGCGGCGCGGCAGCGTCTCGTCGAAGCAAGCTCGCAGACGTTGCAGGCTCGCCGGTTGGGCACTGTGCAGCGCCCGGATCCCGACCTCCGCGCGTTGGTCAGCGGCCTCGGCGAGTTCGACCGTGCGTTGGAGATCGCGTACTTCAAGGGCACCGAACTGGCGCGCGGCATCGCGTGCGCGGGCTGGGGAGGCTCCTTCGCCGCCCGCGTGAACGGCGAGGTGCACCTGTACCCGTTCCACCCGACGTCGCTGGCCTCGGCCACGGTGTCATCGTTGCCAGGCCTCGCGCCGGGTACCGGCCGTTCCGTGAACGTGCGCTGGGACGACTACGTCCGTGCAGGTCAGGCGGGCGAGCAGGAAGGCAAGGAAGCCTTCCTGGACGTCCTGCGCGGCGTCGGCATCCGCGAGCCCGAGGCGCGCAACCTGATGCGCATCGTCACGTCCCGCATCGGCGGCGGCGAACTGGGCCTGACCGCCCGCAACCGCGACGGCGTGCCCCGCCCGACCGGCCGTTCGGTCTCGTGGCTCGACACGCGCGAGGGCCGCTACCTCCTGCGCAAGCAGGACGGCTGGCTGGTGCTGGCCCCCGCCGACGCCTCCCGCCTGACCAGCGCCGTCGACGAACTGATCGCGGCGGGATAGTTCCACACCGGTGGGCTACCGCAAGTCCGCCAATCACACATGGACGTTCGGTTGTGCCTCAGTTAGACATGGGGCATGACCGACACCGACGTCGAACTGCTGTGGCGCCCGGACCCCACAAGGGACAACGGGATGTCCGCTTTCCGGACGTGGCTCAAGACTGCGCCTACTCCTACAAGCGAGGGACACGACTTCCCCGACTACGAGTCGCTGTGGGAGTGGTCAGTCTCGGACCTCGAGGGGTTCTGGGGCGCCATAGCTTCGTACTTCGACGTCCGGTTCCACTCAGCTCCTGAACGCGTGCTGGGGTCCACGGAGATGCCCGGCGCCGAGTGGTTCCCCGGCGCGACGCTGAACTACGCCGAGCACGCGCTGCGTCGCGGTGCCGACGACGACCTCGCCGTGATCTTCCATCGCGAAGACGGCGTCGCCTCTTCTTTGACGTTCCGTGCCCTGCGCACGCGCGTGGCCGCTTTCCGGGCCGCGTTGGCCTCTCTGGGCGTCTCCGAGGGCGACCGGGTGGTGGCGCTCGTCCCGAACGCCCCCGAAGCTCTCATCGCCTTCCTGGCGGCCGCCTCGCTCGGCGCCACGTGGTCGTCCTGCTCCCCGGACTTCGGCGCCAGGGCCGTCGCCGACCGCTTCACCCAGATCGAGCCCGCGGTGTTCGTCGCGGTCTCCGGCTACGTCTACAACGGACGGTCGTTCGACTGCCGCCCGGTGGTCGAGGAGATCCGCGCGCAACTGCCCGGCCTGCGCGCCACGGTCCTGATCGACTACCTGGACAACGGCGCCTCTCTGCCGGACACGCTGTCGTTCTCCGAACTGCTCTCCGAGCACGAGGGCGCGGCGCTGGAGTTCACGCCGGTGCCGTTCGACCACCCGCTCTGGGTGCTCTACTCGTCCGGCACCACAGGCCTGCCCAAGGGCATCGTCCAGGGCCACGGCGGCATCGTGCTGGAACACCTGAAGATGCTCGGCCTGCACAGCGACCTCGGCCCCGGCGACCGCTTCTTCTGGTTCACCACCACCGGCTGGATGATGTGGAACTACCTGGTGGGCGCCCTCATGGTCGGCACCACCATCGTCCTGTACGACGGCAGCCCGGCGTACCCGTCGCTGAACACGTTGTGGCACTTGGCCGAACAACACCGGGTCACCTACTTCGGCACCTCGGCCCCGTACGTCCAGTCGTGCCTGAAGGAGGGCCTCGACCCGTCGTCCCGCTACGACCTGACGGGCCTGCGCGTCGTCGGCTCGACCGGCGCGCCCCTCACCCCGGAGGGCTTCCGCTGGATCGCCTCCGCAGTCGGCAAGGACGTCCAGATCGCCTCGGTCTCCGGCGGCACCGACGTCTGCACCGCGTTCGTGGCAGCGTCCCCGGACCGCCCGGTCTGGCTCGGCGAACTCTCCTGCCGCTCCCTGGGCGCCGCGGTCTTCGCCTACGACGAGGCCGGCGTCGCGTTGGACAACGAGGTCGGCGAACTCGTGATCACCAAGCCGATGCCGTCCATGCCGATCTTCTTCTGGGGCGACGAGGACGGCTCGAAGCTGCGCGACGCGTACTTCGACACATATCCGGGAATCTGGCGCCACGGCGACTGGATCCGCATCACCCCACGGGGTTCGGCCGTGATCTACGGCCGCTCCGACTCGACCCTGAACCGAGGCGGCGTCCGCATGGGCACCTCGGAGTTCTACCGCGTGGTCGAGTCGATCGACGGCATCGTCGACTCCCTGGTGATCGACACCTCCGGCGTCACCGAGGGCGAACTGCTCTGCTTCGTGGTGTTGGACGGCGTGCCGCTGGCCGACGTGGAACCGTTGCTACGCCGAGAATTGCGTGCGTCCCTCTCACCCCGCCACGTCCCGAACCGTTTCGTGGCGGTGGCCGAGATCCCGAGGACCCTGAACGGCAAGAAGTGCGAGGTCCCGGTCAAGAAGATCCTCGCCGGCATGGACCCGGATCGAGCCGTCAGCCGAGGCGCGCTCCGCAATCCCGAGTCCCTCCAACCGTTCCTGGAACTGGCCGCGGAATGATCTAGGTCACTCCGTTCGCGGTGACCAGGCGTTTAACGCCCCTCTCCGACCCTCTGAACATGCTCTGACCAGCAGGTTCCAGGCTAGGAGGGGGGCGTTTTGCAACTCGGATGACGACCTGTGTAACCTATGTCCCGTGGCCGAGGATGGTCCCGGGAGGCTTCGCCTAGTCTGGTCTATGGCGCCGCACTGCTAATGCGGTTTGGGGTAACCCCCCATCCCGGGTTCAAATCCCGGAGCCTCCGCAAGGCCGAGCCTCTAGGGGATCGGTTATAATTGAATACACGCGCTCGTAGCTCAACGGATAGAGCATCTGACTACGGATCAGAAGGTTGCAGGTTCGAATCCTGCCGAGCGCACTGACTCAGGGCCCCTGTGGAGAAGTTTCCACAGGGGCCCTGACGCATTCCTGGCTGTGGACCGGGATCGTGGACAACGCCGACGAGCGGACACTACGTTGGGATTCGCCGGTGCGGGCCTCCCTGCACCGGCGATTCTGTGGCCGGACTAGCTCTGATCACGAAAGGCCGGGTTTGGTGAACACCACTGTCGAGCAACAGGTCCGCGAGTACTACGACCACGCAGGACCCGCCTACCACGCGCTCATGGGGCAGTTCTGGCACCACGGGGACCTGGAGGCCGAACGGGCCGGTCTGTCGCCCGAGGACGCGGCGAAGGCGTTGGCACGCAAGCAGATCGACGCCGCGGGCCTGCGTCCTGGCGGGACCGGGCTGGACTTCGGCAGCGGCGTCGGGGGCACTGCGGTCTACACGGCCTCGGTCTCCGGTGCGAACGTCGTCGGCATCTCCAACAACGAGTGGCTCTCCGCGCAGGCGCGCAAGTACGCGGCCGAGCAAGGGATGAGTGGGCGGGCCGCGTTTCTGACCGTGGGGGACGAGGACTACAAGTCGCTGATCGCGTGGCCCGACGGGTCGCTGGACATGGTCAGCTTCTACGAGTCGGTGTGTCACCTGCCGGAGAAGGCCGCGTTCTTCGCCGCCGCGTTCCGGGTGCTCAAGCCCGGCGCTTGTCTGGTCGGGGTCGACTGGATTCGGCGGCCGTTCGGGGAGTATCAGACCGAGGAGCAGATCGCGCCGTTCATCGGGCCGGTGCAGGAGGTCATCTCCATCCCGGAGCTCGGGACGCTGGACGAGTACCGCGAGATGATGTCGGCGTCCGGGTTCATCATCGAGGCCGCGGAGGATCTCTACCCGGACGTCGAGTGCTGGGGCAGCACGCCGCCGGACGACGGTCAGGGCTGGGGTGAGTACACGGCCGGTGAGAACGACTCCGTGATCCACGACGGGAAGCGCGTGCTCGACGCCGCTCGTGCCGCCGGGGTGTTCTCGGTCGCGCGGTGGGTCGCGCGCAAACCTGGCTGACGACTGACAGGCCCGGCACGCTCAGGTGTGCCGGGCCCGCGACTACGACGACCGGTCGCCGCTTCACGTACGCCGTTCGGCGCGGGCAGTGGCCATTCGCCGACGTGGCGGGCGGCCCGCGCCCCGCATGGCCACACTCGAAGCATGGCGATACTGGCGGGCAAGGCCGTGGTCATCACCGGTGCCGGGCAGGGCTTGGGGCGGGCGTTCGCCACCCACGCGGCGGCCGAGGGGGCCGCGGTGGTGATCAACGACGTGAACGAGCCGCTCGCCAGGCAGGTCGCCGACCTCATCACGCTCCAGGGCGGCAAGGCCGTCGTCAGCGCCGGAAGCGTCTCCGATTCCGATCAGGCCGAGGCCATGGTCGACACCTGTACGGCGGCGTTCGGCCGGATCGACGGGCTCGTCAACAACGCCGGCATCCGCTACCAGGCCGAGATCGGCCAGGACGACCCGCGGAGCATGCGCGAGCTCATCGAGATCAACGTGCTCGGCACCCTCTACTGCACCAACGCCGCGGTCCGGAGCATGCGCGGCGGGTCGATCGTCAACCTCGGCTCGGTCGCGATGGTCGGTCAGCCGACGGCTCTCACCTACAGCGCCTCCAAAGGGGCGGTGGCGAGCATCACGGCCGGGGCGGCGGCGGAACTTCACGAGCGCGGCATCAGGGTCAACGCCGTGTGCCCGGTCGCCTGGACGCGCATGGCCGCGGCCGACACCCCGGCCAAGCCGAGCGGGCCGCCGGAGACGATCGCGCCGCTGGTCACGTACCTGCTGAGCGACCTCGCGGCGAAGGTCACCGGGCAGCTCATCCGGTTCGCCAACGGGCGGCTGCACGTCATGGGGCAGACGTCGCCGAAGGAACCCGTCCTCGAGAACACCCGGTGGGACGTCGACACGATCGCCGAGGCCTTCGAGCAGCAGCTCGAACCCGAGGACCCCGCCTGGGTCCGTTGGGGTGTCGGAAGGTGACGCACGCCTGATCAACAGGCAGAGTGGCGGCGTGGAGCAGCGGGAGATCATGCAGCGGGCGCTCGGCGTCCTGACGCTCACCTACGACGGCGCCGGATCCAACGACTACCTGCGCATGGCGCTCAAGTCGTTGCAGGAGGGCGTGTTCAGCTACGAGGTCAAGGTCGACGGCGAGCTGAACGAGGCCGGTCAGCAGGCCCTCAAGCAGGCGATGGACCAGGTGCTGTCGCAGTTCGGCTGGTTCACCGCAGGGCTGCTCTACGCCTTCCACGGCGTCGCGCAGGCCTACGAGAACGACTACGAGGAAGCCGACGTGCAGGAGATCCTCCGGCAGCTCGCGCTCAGGCTCGCCGACTGACCAGTTCCGCGCGGACGCCGTCGGAGAACGGCGTCCACGCCTCGACCGCCCACGGCCCGAAACGCAGGTCCGTCAACGCGACGCAGGCCGACGAGATCTCCGGGTCGACCCACAGGAACGTGCCGGACTGCCCGAAATGGCCGAAAGTGCGCGCGGAAAAAGAAGTCCCGGTCCAGTGCGGCGACTTCGAGTCGCGGATTTCGAAGCCGAGCCCCCAGTCGTTCGGCTTCTGCATGCCATAACCGGGCAGCACGCCGTTCAGGCCGGGAAACACGACCGAAGTCGCCTCGCGCACCAGCTCAGCGGAGACCAGCCGCGGCGACAACAGCTCCGAGGCGAACAACGCCAGGTCAGCGGCGCTGGACTCGGCACCGGCCCCGGCCGAGCCGACCAGAGCGGAAGAATTCATCCCCAGCGGCGCGAAAACAGCCTCGTGCAAATAGGTCGCGAACGGCATCTCGCACGCCGAACCCACAAAAGAAGCCAGCACGTCGAACCCGGCGTTCGAATAGATCCGGCGGGTGCCGGGGGCGGCCTGCACCTCGGCCTTGTCGAACGCGTAACCCGCGGTGTGCGCGATCAGATGCCGCACGGTCGAGCCCTCGGGGCCGGCCGGCTGGTCCCACTCGACCGCGCCCTCCTCGACGGCCACCAGCACGGCGTACGAGGTCAGCAGCTTCGTCACCGACGCGAGCGGGAACACGCGCTGTTGATCGCCCAACGAGCCGACCACGCCGTCAGGGGCCACCACGGCCACCGCCACGTTCTCGACAGGCCACGACGCCGCCACTTCCACGCTCCGCATGGGACAGACGTTAACGTCAGGGTGTGACAGTCCGGGAACTGATCGTCCTGGGAACGGCCAGCCAGGTTCCCACACGCCAGCGCAACCACAACGGCTATCTGCTCAGGTGGGACGGCGAAGGCTTCCTCTTCGACCCGGGCGACGGCAGCCAACGGCAGCTCCTGCGCTCCGGCGCCGCTGCGAGCGACATCACCCGGATCTGCATCACGCACTTCCACGGCGACCACTGCCTGGGCGTCCCCGGCATCGTCCAGCGACTGTCCCTGGACCGCGTCCCGCACACCGTCCACGCGCACTACCCGAAGTCGGGCGCCCACTTCTTCGAACGCCTCCGCTACGCCAGCGCCTTCTACGACGCCGCGGACATCAAGGAAGTACCCGTCGAAGAAGACGGCGAGATCGCCAACGGGAAGTTCGGCACGCTGGAGGCCTACCGCCTCGACCACGGCATCGACAGCGTCGGCTACCGGCTGATCGAACCGGACGGCCACCGCATGCTCCCCGAGAAGCTCAGGGAGCACGGCATCCAGGGCCCGCAGGTGCGCACGCTCCAGGCCCAGGGCGAGCTCGACGGCATCAGGCTCGAGGACGTCAGCGAACCCCGCAAAGGCCAGCGGTTCGCGTTCGTCATGGACACGAGGCTCTGCGACAACGTCTTCGAGCTCGCCGACAACGCCGACATGCTGGTGATCGAGTCGACCTACCTCGCCCGCGACACCAAGCTGGCCGGCGACCACGGCCACCTCACCGCCCAGCAGGCCGCCCGCGTCGCCCAGGACTGCCGGGTCCGCAAGCTCGTCCTCACGCACTTCTCCCAGCGCTACGAGGATCCCGCCGAGTTCCACGCCGAGGCGGCCGCCGAGTTCGACGGCGAGATCGTCATCGCGAAGGACCTGGACCGGGTGCCGGTGCCGAAGCGAGCCACTGGTCCCTGACGATCTCCGCCAACGCCGACGAACGCGGCTCCCAGCCCAACGCACGCAGCCGTGACGAGTCGGCCCGCAGTGATCGAATCTCCCCGGCGTTCGCGGGCTTCCAGGTCACGTCCACAGCCCGTCCGGTCACGTCGGCAACGGTGTCCAGCACGTCCCGTACGGAAGCGGCGGTCGCCCCGACGTTGTAGACCGCCGACGTGCCGACGGAGCAAGCCTCCAAAGCCACGACGAAGGCAGCAGCAACGTCGCGTACGTGCACGAAGTCGCGCACGGCCCCGCCGTCGCCGTAGACCTCCATCCCAGGCACTGTTCCGGCGGCGCACGCCACAGCCCGGGTGATCACCCGACTGGTGTCCGTGTCACCACCTCCAGCGACGTTGAACAAACGGAGAGTGGTCGCACCGATCTGCCCGGACTGCGCTGCCCACGCCACGAGGTCCTCCGCGGCGGCCTTGGAGGCGGCGTACGGAGAGGAAGGTTCCCTGACCGATTCCTCGGTCAGGACGGCATCCGAAGGCCGGTACACCGTGCCAGTCGACGCGAGCAGGAATCGTTGCCCCTTCAGGGCTTTGAGCAGATTCAGCGTCCCGCCCACGTTCGTCTCGTAGTACGGGAGTGGATCAAGAAAAGATTCCCGGACGCGAGCGACGGCGGCCAGGTGGATGACGGCGTCCACATCGGCCAACTCGAACGGCTCTGACAGGCGCTGACGGGACGAAACGGGTTCATGACCATGAACTCGCAGCTCACGCACCACAGCCCTGCCGACGTACCCAGTGGCACCGGTCACTAGAACTCGCACAAGTTGACCCTAAAGGTCGACGGGTACTGCGCCGATAACACACGAGTGAGTTACCCCCATCGCGCTGTGCACACAAGCATCGCCGGACTTCTGCACGATCACGCCGTGCACGAGTTCAAGCGGCAGGAGTTCCTGCGCAACGTGGCCGAGATCGTGGGAGCCGCACCCGCGCCCGGTCCCGCAGAGCTCACTGCACCGCTGCCGTCGATCAACCCCAGGCGCAGCTTCCTCAACCGCGTTGACCAGGTCCTTCGGGACGCGGCCCGCTCTCTGTGAGCACCCTGCCCAGCAGCTGATCCACACCTTGCCGGGCCCGCGCCGACGGGCCCGTCGCAAGATTCATCCGGCCGTTGCCGGACCGTGCTTCGACACACATACCGGGTGGCTCTACGCTACGCGTCACCCGGCGATCGCCGGTCACGTCCTCCGCTTCTCTTAAGCGAGTTTTCGGCGATGAATCATGTCCTCTCAGCGCTCAACGAGCGCCTCGGCAGGTTGTTCGGTGACCGGCTGGTAGTTCTGGCCGGTGGCACGCGTCTGGCAAAGCGCGCGCATGAGCTGCATACGCTCGGCGCTCGCCATACGCTCGTGCTGGATACCGACGATCATGCCCCGCTTCATGATTCCGTGATCGCCCGCTGGGTGTCGCTGGGCATCAAGGGCAGCCTGGTCGCCGTCGAGCAGCGCCGTCTGGGCAAGCTGCTGACGAAGCCGGGCAACGAGGTCAAGGCGATCCTGCGCGACTTCGACCCCGGCAGCGAAGCGGTCGTGATCAGCACGCCCTACAACGAGATCAGCTCGTTCCAGGGCCGTCCGGTGCTCAACGCGCGTGAGCCCGAGTGGGTCGCGCTGGAGAACAAGACCACCATCGACGCGCTGTGGGACGAGCTGTCCGCTCGCCGCGCGCCCGCGATGGTGTTCGACCTCGACTTCGAACGTCTCTGGGGCGCCTCGGAGATCCTGGACCGCGGCGCGGGCGTCGTCTGGTCCGGTGACGGCCCCGCGATCAACGGCGGCGCCAACTTCGTGCGCCGCGTGCGGTCGTACGAGGAGGCCAAGGAAGCCTTCGACGTGCTCGCGCCCAAGTGCGACCAGGTGCGCGTGATGCCGTTCCTGGAAGGCATTCCGGTCAGCGTGCACGGCATCGTCTTCCCGGACGGCACCGCGGTGCTGCGCCCGATCGAGATGGTCGTGCCGCGCCGCCAGTGCCAGGCCAAGTTCCTCTACGCGGGCTGCGCGTCGTACTACGACCCGCCCGTGTGGATCCGCGACGAGATGCGCAACCTGGCCCGCCGCGTCGGCGAGCACCTGCGCGAGACCGTCGGCTACCGCGGCACGTTCACGCTGGACGGCATCGCGACCGAGGACGGCTTCCTGCCGACCGAGATCAACACCCGCTACGGCGGCGCGATGGTGTGCTTCGAGGACGCCGTCCCGACGCTGCCGCTCGCACTCGTGCAGGTCGCCCTGGTCGCCGGTTGGGACCTGGGCATCTCCTCGATGGAGTTCGAGGAACTCGTGCTCCAGGCCGCGGACAACCACCGGGCCGGTGCCGTGGGCGCCAACGTGCGCGCCGTGCAGCCGACCGAGGTCGACGAACGCCGCGTGATCTTCACCGGCTGGGCGTGCCGGCTCGCGCACTCCGAGGAGGCCGCGCACGCGACGTTGCGGCTGAGCCCGTCGCCGATCGGCGGACGCCTCGACCTTGATCTGCACCGCGAGAACATGCCCGTGGGCGCCCCCGTGGCGGCGCTGACGGTCGCGGCGTTCGCGCTTGCTGACCAGGAGTGGGGGACGGGCCTCGGTGCCCTGGAACCCGCCATCGCGGTCGAGGACGAGGCTCAGGTCGAGCAGGCCATCGAAGAGGCCGTCACCGCGTAAGCACGTTCACCAGGCGCCCTCGTCCCCGTACGCGGAGACGAGGGCGAACTGGTAGCCCATCAGAGCGGCGGCGACCTCGGGTGGCTGGTGCACCGGACGCACCAGCCCCTCGCCCAGCACCTTCGGCTGCGGCAGGTCCACACCCAGTAACTCGGGCGAGCCCTTCAGCAGCGCCACCCCGATCTCGGCCGCGTCCGCGAGCATCTCCTCGCCCGGCAGGTCGATCATGTCCGTGATCAGCCCGTGCACGAACGCGGGCAGCTTCTCCGGCACCGCGCAGGCCAGCGCCACCAGGCACGCGACCCGTTCGGACGCGAGCGCCTCGAAGATCTTCGGCGCGCCCTGGGCGACGGCGTGCCGGGTCTGCGTCAGCCAGTCCGGGGCCGTGCGAGGCAGTTCGCGGCCGAGAGCGTTCCACCTGCGGTGCGTGCGGCGTCCGTCCTCGGTGAAGCCCTTGCCCGCCAACGCCATGGCGGCCAGCAGGAAGATCACCCGGTCCCGCACGTCGCCGGCGACCTTGTAGGACGCCCCCAGCTCCACCAGGAACGGCACGGTGCAGAACGAGGCCTCGGACACCGTGTCGTCGGTCAGCAGCCGGTCAGCGAGCGATGAGAGCGCATCCAGGCGCACGTCCGCACTGGGGTCCATCAGGGAGCGCAGCAGACGGGGCACGCGACCGGCGCCACCCCGGCCGTCGTAGACCTCGGTCCAGGAAATCCTGTCGAGTCCGCGCAACGGGTCAGGCCGTTGCCAGGCGCGCGGCAGCTCCATAGGCCGGAAAGGTACGGGATGTCACGGAAAGGTCCTCGGCGCCTCGCCCGTACGATCTCGCCGTGTCCTTCTCGGTGGCCGACATCTTCTCGGGTGCGGGCGGCATGAGCTTCGGCTTCCACGCCCACCGCGACTTCCGGGTCGTCGGTGCCGCCGACGCGCAGATCGGCAAGCCGAGTTCGAAGTTGGGTTCGTTGCGCTGCAACGACACCTACCGCGCGAACATCGGCGTCGACCCGTTGGAGGTCGACCTCGCGAGGGTCTCGCCGGCGGCGTTGCGCGAGGTCTGGGGCCTCAAGCGCGGCGAACTGGACGTCCTGCTGGCGTGCCCGCCGTGTTCGGGCTTCAGCCGCATCACCTCGCAGAACCACCTGCGCGACGACCCGCGCAACTCCCTCGTCGGCCGCATCGCGGTGTACGCGGAGGAGCTGCGCCCGAAGGTCGTGCTGATGGAGAACGCCCGCGAGCTCGTCAAAGGCAAGCAGCGCCACCACTTCGACAGCCTCGCCGAGGAGCTCACCCGGCTCGGGTACTCGGTCTGGGGCGGCACGCACATGCTGTCGAGGTTCGGCCTGCCGCAGCTGCGCGAGCGGACGCTGATGGTCGCCGTGGACGGCGGCCTGCCGTTGCTGACGCTGGACGACCTCTGGGCGGGCCGGGTCATCCGCCCGTCCGCCATCACGGTCCGGCGCGCGATCAGCAAGCTCCCGGTCGTCGCGGCCGGGGTGGCGGACCTGGAAGACCCCATTCACGTGTCGCCGACCTTTTCCCAGGACCGCAGTCTCGAAAGAATGCGTGCAATTCCCGCGAACGGTGGATCGTGGGCGGATCTGCTCCGTTCACCGGAGACCGCGGAGTTGTTGAATCCTGCACAACGCAAGATCGTCGAACAGCAGAACTGGGGTTCGCACCCCGATGTCTACGGCCGGTTGTGGTGGGACGAACCGGCCCGCACCATCAAGCGGGAATGCGGCCACGTCGGCAACGGGCGTTATGCCCACCCCGTCCAGCACCGCCTCTGCACGGTCCGCGAGATGGCACTCCTGCAAGGGTTCCCGCGCCAGTTCCGCTTCGACGTCTCGATTCTCGGGAACGCGTATCGGCACGTCGGAGACGCTGTTCCGCCGCTGATCGCGTACCAGCTGGCCGGACTGACCCGCTGGATTCTCACCGGCCGCCGCCCGGAGCCCAAGGAGATGTGCCTGCGCGGCACTTCGCTGCGCCCCGGCGACATTCGTCCGGCAGAAGTTACCGAAATGGTGGCGTAGGTCGCTGAACCGACCGGGGTGATCATCCGTAGCGGGACGCCGCTATTGATAACTGTTCGGCAACGAATTTAACGTCACCTGACGGAATGAATGCATCGCGGGCCTATCCACTGTGGACACCGTGAGTATGTTTTCGCTGCTCACGCCCGGTGTTGGGTGCTCGCCATACCTCACCCATACGTGTGTCACCCCATCGGATAACGTCCCGCTCGCTTCCTGTCGGTTCAGTGTCGATGACGACGTGCCGACCGTCCCGACGGATGACTGACTTCCCGCCGCGTTCGGGCTAATTTCAGCGAGCAAGGAGACCCATGGCTTCCCGGTTCAGGATCGGCACCGCGCTGCTCGGCGCCACCGCCGCCCTCGCCTTCTCTGCCCTCCCGGCCCACGCCGATGTCACGATCACGCCGGACCGCGGTGGTCAGGAGAAGGGTCTCGACGTCGTCCTGCTGCCGGTCGGCAACATCAACGACCCGAACGAGCTCAAGCAGGACACTTCGATCATCAAGCTCCGCATCGAGGACGACAAGGACCGCTCCACCGTCCTCACGTACTGCGTCGAGCTGCCGACCCCGCTCGAGGACGGCGACGTCCTCAAGGAGGCGACGTGGGGCACGCACCCGAACCCCAAGTCGAAGTTCCCGCAGAACGCCGGCAAGGTCCTCTGGATCCTCCAGAACTCCTACCCCGGCAAGAGCATGGCCGACGTCAAGAAGGCGTTCGGCGACCAGTTCAACAAGGAGGAGACGATCGCCGCCACGCAGGCCGCGATCTGGCACTTCTCCGATGACGCGCAGCTCAACTCGGACAAGACCGACGCCGACGTCGTGAAGCTCTACGAGCGCCTGATCAAGGACGCCGCGGCGAACGAGATCAAGGACCAGCCGAAGCCGACGCTGGAGATCGACCCGGCGTCCAAGTCCGGCAAGTCCGGCGAGAAGATCGGCCCGTTCAAGGTCACGACCACGGCCTCCGAGGTCAAGCTCACCGCGAACCTCCCCGAGGGCGTCACCGTCACCGACGCCGCCGGCAACCCGCTCGCCGTGCAGAAGAAGGGCGACGAGCTCGCCGTTCAGGGCACCGGTGAGAAGGTCTCCGAGTTCTTCGTGAACGTCCCGGCGAACGCGCCGGACGGCAGCGCCACGTTCAAGCTCTCGGCGCAGGCCGAGATCGCGATCGGTCGCCTCTTCGTGGCGCACAACAAGAAGCAGGACGACAAGGCGCAGTCGCTCGTCGTCGCGCAGCCGCAGAAGGCCAAGGTCGAGAAGGAGGCCAAGGCCGACTGGAAGGTCGGGGCCGTGCCCACCACGACCACGACGACCGCCACCACGACCACCACGACGCCGGAGACCACCACTCCGACCACCTCCACCACCCCGGCCAACCCGGCTCCGGGTGGCGGCGAGGACGACCTGGCCTCGACCGGTGCCTCGATCCTGTGGCCGCTGCTCGGCGGTCTGGTCCTCGTCGGCGCCGGTGTCGGTGCGCTGTTCGTGGTCCGTCGCAAGAAGGCCGGCGCCTGATCTGAGGTAGCCCGCCCCCAAGACGAACGCCCCCTGGTTCCGCGCCGGAGCAGGGGGCGTTTGCCTGTTCTCAGAAGGTGTTACCGGCGGCTGACGCCCGCCACGTAGATGTCGCCGTCAGCGATCGCGACGTCCCGGGCGGAAGAAGCCCCCGAGAAGATCGCGCGGGCCGGGTCGCGGAAGTTCTCCACGATCTCGACGCGCTGCACCGGCTTGGCCGTCGGGATGACGGTCTCCGGCGTCCAGAAACGACCGAACCGCACCAGGTAGGTGTTCACGTTCGGCTTGCCGTCCTCGGTCGCGTACACCCGCCATGTGAACAGGTCGACCTTCTCGATCTCACGGGTGCGCAGTCCCCGTGCGACCTCCTTGGTCTCCCAGCCGCGACCGTTCCAAGTGGACAGGTAGTTGCGCAGCGGGCCCTTGTCCGGGTCTCCCATGAACCACAACAGGAACGGCTTGCCGAGCGTCGTGCCCACCTGCTGGATGTAGTCGGGGGACTTCACGCCGTTCGGCAGGGTCAGCGGGGTCTCCGCGACCTTGAGGTGCGTCTCCTGGTCGGCGTCGTCGATCTGGGTGCCCAGATCCTGGCCGGACGCCGAGTAGAAGTGCCGGTTCTTCGGGTCGAACCACGTGTAGTACATGTTGCGGTGGTACCGGTCGTGCAGATGTCCTTCCGTGCCACCACCCGCGAGCGTGTACACGATCCGCACGCGGCCGTTGTCCTCCAGACGCAGCTGACCGATGTAGATCTCGTTCATGTTGTCCGCGCGGGAGGTCGAGCCGATCGCGAACCGGTCCCCGGTCAGGTCCGTGGAGGTCTTCCACGTCTTGCCGTTGTCCTTGGACATCACGTAGAGCATCGGCCGGGTGTCCGTGGGGGTGACCTTGTCGAGGTCGCGGGTCGTCTCGCGGTAGAAGACGTAGATCGTGCCGTCGCGTGTGACGAACGGCATCGGGTAGGTGGCCGCGTTCTTCGAGATCAGCGTCTCTTCCCAGACGCCGTCAGCCGAGTTGGGCTGCGGCGAACGGGACATGCGCAGCTCGATGTTGTGCATCCCGCGGAAGACCAGCAGGTGCCCGTCCCTGGCCTGGACCATGGTCGGGTAGTTGTGCGAGTCGGAGTCACCGTCCGCGACCCGGTTGGGCGTGGACCAGGTGGACTTGCGGTGGTCGTACGTCTGGACGTAGCTGTCCTCGTACTGACCCGCCCACGAGATGAACGTCTTGCCGGCCTTCTTGTCGTAGACCCCACCGGCGACCGGACGCCGGTCACTGCGGGCCGCGACGCTCGTGGCCGTGGTCGTCACCGTGAACTTCGCTTTCCCCTGAACATCGGCCGTGGCGTTGGCCGAGGGAACCGCGACGAGCGGCAACAGCAGCACTGCGGACATAACTCCACGCAGGAGCCGTGTCATGCAACTTCCTCCTGGTTCTGACCGCGAAGGCGGCCGACCAGGCGGCGGTAGCGACATCTTCGTTGTCACCCAGCCGACTTGTCCAGGCGCAGTTAGCGTGATCGCTGGCTATCAACACGCGGGGCCTACTCGGGTACCCTGCGTCAGGGACGAAGGAGCACCACATGAACTTCGACGAGATCAAGAACAAGGCCATGGACCTTGCTCAGGAGCACCACGAGCAGGTCGACAAGGGCGTGGACGCCGCGGCGGACTTCGTCGCAGGCAAGTTCGGTCACGAAGAGCAGGTCGACTCGGTAGCCGAGAAGATCAAGGACATCCTTCCAGGTGGATGAGTGAACTCCTTCAACGCCACTGACGCGGGGCGGGTCACCTCCACCGGAGAGACCCGCTCTCCTTCTGCCCGCCGGCCCGAGATGATCACCTGGCAGGGCATCCACGAGCCGCGGCTGGAGCAGGTACGCCTGCTCCTCTCGAACGACCAGCGCCTGCGCGCGACGGGTCGCCTGGTCGCCGCCGGCCCCGACGAGCACTTCAACGCCTCCTTCGAGGTGTCCGTGGGCGAGAGCGGCCAGGTCAACCGCCTGTTGTTGCGCACAGCCACGGTCCTCGAGGAGCGCCAGTGCTCCCTTTCGCGCACTGAGGACGGCGCCTGGCTGGTCGACCACGGCCAGGGCAGCAAGCGCGAGACGTTCAACGGCGCGCTCGACGTCGACGTCCAGTTCGCCGTGCTGTTCAACGCCATCCCGATCCGGCGCCTCGGTCTGCACCGCGAGCCGGGCGAGCACGCGCTGCCCGTCGTTCGGGTGTCGCTGCCCGACCTGTCGGTGAAGGCCGTGACCCAGACCTACAAGACGGTGTCCGTGGGGGACGACGTCTCGGTCGTGCGGTTCAAGAGCGGCGGGTTCGAGCAGAACGTCAAGGTCGACCCGAACGGCCTGGTGCTCGAGTACCCGCTGATTTCGAAGCGGATTTAGAACCGCTCCAAGAAGTACTTCCTTCGTGGCGAGTCGTGTCCAAACGATGGAAGCGCAGGCTTTGGGGTTCTAGCTTCCGACCATGCCGAAACGATTTTCGAGCGTGGTCGGTCGCTCGTTCGGTGATGGCGTCCGCGCCGTCATCGAGGCAACCGGGATGCCGCAGTGCAGGATCGCCGAGTTGCTCGACTTCGAGCAGGCCAAGGTCTCCGACCTGGTCAACGGCAAGGGCGGGGTCACCGAGGTCGAGCTCGCGATGCTCCTCGGCCTCTGCCAGACCCCGCCGGATGAAGCCCGCCGCCTGCTCACGCTCTACCGCGAGTCGCGGGAGAAGGGCTACCTGGAGTTCAACGAAGACGGCGTGCCCAATCAGTTGCGCACGCTGATCGACCAGGAGCGCCTGGCTGACAAGATCTTCGTGTGGGCGATGGACCTCGTCCCCGGCCTGCTCCAACTTCCGCAGTACTCCGCCGAGGTCGTGAGGGCGGTTCCGAAGATCAAGCCCGAGCAGGTGGCCGAGATCGTCGCAGCCAAGCTGGGGCGAAAGGGGATCTTCCACAGTAGCCGTGAGTTCGTCTTCTGCATCCACGAGCAGGCACTTCGGCTGCAGGTCGGTAGTGCGGAACTGATGGCCGAGCAGCTGAACGAGCTTCTGCGCATGTCGATCCGGCCCTACATCACTGTGAGGGTCGTACCGCTCTCGATCGGCACACACGCCGGACTTGCTGGTTCGTTCACCAAGCTGGCCTACCCCAAGTTCGAGCCGGTGGTCTACCTCGAGAGCCACAACTCTCACCTCTTCCTGGAAGACAAGAGTTCCCTCACCTCCTACGACGAAGTGATGAAGGCACTCGTCGCCCAGTCCTTGGATGGGGAACAATCGAGGGAGTTGATCACCGGCTTGCTGATGTGAGGGGACGGGTACATGACGGCCTGGCGGAAGAGCAGCTACAGCGGCACGTCGAGCGACTGCGTTGAGGTCGGCCGTGGCGCTGGCATCCGGGACAGCAAGGCGCCGACCAAGCACCTGCCCGTGTCGGACAAGGCGTGGTCGGCGTTCCTCACCGAGGTCAAAGCCGGTCGCTAGACCATTTCTCCCAGCACCTCCGGGTCGATGACGATCGGCGCCGGACGGTAGGCCGGCGGCTCGACCCCCATCAGCGAACGCACCAGGAAGTCCCAGGACTTCGTGCGCACGTAAGCCATCCGGTCGATGAACAGGTGCTCGGATCCCGGCACGATCACCAGCTCGAACTCCTTGCCCGCGGCGATCAACGCATCCGCCATCCGAAGCGAGTGGTCCGGGTGCACGGTGTCGTCCAACTCGCCGTGGACCAGCAGCAGCTTGCCTTCCAACCGGTCCGCGATCTCGACGTTCGAGGCGCGAAGCCAAGCCTCGGGGTTGTCCGGGCCGTCCACGGTCTCGGCCCAGCCCAGCCCGATGTACCGGGCGTCGTGCGAACCCGACAACGCGACACCGGCGCGGTAGGTCTCCGGGAAGGCGAGCATCGCCCGTCCCGCAGCGAATCCGCCGCCGGAGTGGCCCATCACGCCGACTCGCCCCAGATCCATCCACGGCCTCGACTCGGCGAGCTGGTGCAGTGCCGCGACGTGGTCCTCCAGGCTGCCCGCGGCGGCCAGGTTGCCGTACGAGACGTCGTGGAAGGCCTTCGAACGGCCCGGCGTGCCGCGTCCGTCCAGAGCGATCGCCACGAAACCGAGTGCTGCCAACGGTTCCGCGTCCATGCCCATGCCGCCGGGGTCGAAGCACGGTTCGACGCGGTTGACCTGCGGGCCGGGGTAGACGTTGTCCACCACGGCGTAGCTGGCGGACGGGTCGAAGTCGCGCGGCTTGTAGAGCACGCCGTAGATGTCGGTGGTGCCGTCGGCTGCCTTGACGCGGAAGCGTTCCGGGGCCGTCCAGCCCGTGGCGAGCAAGCGGCTGATGTCGGCCTGTTCCAACGAGACCAGCACCTCGCCGCTCCACGAACGCACCACGGTCACCGGCGGCGTGTCCACAGTGGATGCTGAGTCGACGAAGTACCTGCCGTTCGGCGACACGGTGACGACGTGGTCCAGCGAGTCGTCGGTGACGACGGCGAATTCGGTGCCGTCCAAGGCGACGCGGCACACCGTGCGCCGGTACGGGTCCTCGGGCACGAGTCCCGACGCGGTGAAGTACACGACGCCTTCGGAGACGTGCAGGATCTCGCGGACCAGCCATTGGCCCGTGGTGACCTGGTTGAGCAGCTCGCCGGTGTGCAGGTCGTAGCGGTAGAGGTGGCCCCAGCCGTCGCGCTGCGAGAACCACAGCACCTCGTCGGCCAGCACGCGGACGATGGGCGTGCCGTAGATCAGCTGGTTGGGGCCGACTCGGTTGGAGCCCGTCTCGCTGACCACGACGGTGACCTCGCCCGACGAGGCGTCCATCCGGTTCAGGGTCAGGGTGTGCTGGTCGCGGGGACGGGAGAGGAAGTAGACCGTCGTGCTGTCCTCGGACCACCACGCCCAGCCGGCCATGATCGGGGAGAACTCCGGCATGAGCAGCGGTTCGCACTGGGCGAAGACCGTCGTGCCCGCGTCCACGTCGAACACGACCAGTTCGGCGAGGGGCATGTCCGCGTCGCCGGGGTAGGCGTAGTGCTGGGTGTGGGTCACGGGTGCGCCGCCGCCGGCCGGGCGCGATTCGATCAGGTGGGTCTGGCGGACGTTGCGCTGGTCGGTGCGGTGGGCGAGCACCTTGGACGAGTCAGGCGCCCAGGTCAGGGCCGGTGGCATGTGCGGGAGGCCGAACTTGCGCATCAGCGTGCCGTAGCTCATGGAGTCCGGGCCGTAGCCGTAGCCATGGCCCGGAACGCCGTCCGAAGTCAGCGCCCACTCGCGCTCACCCGAGCGGGCCCACAGGTCGTGGCCGCGCCGCGAGACCGCGACCTTGCCGTCGGGGGAGGAGACCTCCAGCGGGTTGCCGGGTGCCGCGACGAACGGCATCGGGTCGAAGCCCGGGGTGCGGGTGCCCGCCTCCGGGTCGACCACGACGAACTGGCGGTCGGCGCCGTCGCGGAGCTGGTACCAGAAGCGGCGGCCGTCTTCGATCCACTGTGGACGGACCTTGTCGCCGACGACCAGTTCGCCGGGGGCGGCCGGGCGGCGGAGGAGTTGTTCTGCGGCTTGGTAGTTGGCGGTGGTGCTCATGGTCTCTCTCCCCAGTGGATCAGTGGCGTGTGGTCAGAGGCTGCGGGCGGTGATGTCGCCGTACGACGTGGTGGCGCGGATCGTGAGGTCCGGCGCGTCGGCGTTGCGCAGCGCGTTGTTGATGCGGCCGTACGAGGTACCGGCGTCGAGGGAAGCCGAGAGTCCGGCGGCGACGCTGACGTTGATGTCACCCTTCTGGGTGGTGATCTCGGCGGAACCGTTGAGGCGGCCGACCGTGACGTCACCGGCCTGCGTCACGAGGCGGACGTGCGCGGCCTCGTCGATCTTGATGTCGCTCTGCGCCGCCTCGAAGGCGATGTCACCGAGCCGGCCGACGCCGCGGAACTCGGCGCTGGCCGCCTTGGCCTCGACCCGCGAACCGGCGGGCAGCTGGACGGTGACCTCGACGGCTCCGGACGAGCCGAGGATCTTGTTGCCCGCCTCGGCGGTGATGCGCAGGACGCCGTCGGCGAAGTCGACCTTGATCTTCTCGGCGGCCTTCACGTCACGGCTCTGCGCGGCGTCGGCCGGGAGGACCTCGACGGCGGTGTCGGCGCGGTCGGCGGCGATGAACTGAACGCGCCCGGCGGGGATGTCGAGGATGGCGGCGATGGGGGCGGGGGTGGTGAAGGTCTGCATCTCGGGCTCCTGTGGCTCGTTGTTTCTGATGAGCGAAAAGCTACGTTGCGTTTCCAGATATGGGCAACAAGTTCGTTGCGATGGAAGTGCGTTTACGCAGCTCAAAGCCACAAGATCGTTGCAACGGGATGTAGATCTAATGCAACGACTGTTGCAATGAGGTGAAGGTGAAAGCTATGGTCTGGGCATGCCAGGAGGTCGACTCACCCAGCAGGAACGCCGTCAGATCGCCATCGGCCTGTCCGACGGCCTCGCCTACGCGGAGATCGCGAGGAATCTCGACCGGCCCACCTCGACGATCACGCGCGAGGTGATGCGCAACGGAGGTCCGGCCGGGTACAAGGCGGACATCGCCCACCTCGCAACGGAACGCCGTGCGCAACGGCGCAAGCAGGCCGCGCCGCGCAGGCAGGTCGTCGAGCGCGCGGACGGACGTGACCTGGAGGCGGTGCGGGAGTTCGAGGAGTTGTTCGCGGGCATCTTCATGGGACAGGGCCTGTCGAAGATGCCGGCGAGGGCGCTGGCGAGCCTCTACGCGACCGACTCCGGCAGCCTGACCGCGTCAGAACTGGTGGGACACCTTCAGGTCAGTCCGGCGTCGGTCTCGAAGGCCATGTCCTTCCTGGAAAGTCAGGGCCTGATCGGGCGCGAGCGGGACGAACGCCGCCGCGAGCGGTACGTCGTCGACGAAGGCGACATCTGGTACCAGTCGATGATCGCGAGTGCCGCCGGCACGACGAAGCTCGCCGAGGCCGCGCGGCAGGGGTCCGGCGTCCTCGGCTCCGGCACCCCGGCCTCCACCCGGCTGGAGAACATCGCGCGGTTCCTGGACTTCGTCAGCGAGAGCATCGTCCGCGCGGCCGAGCAGGCCCGCGACATCCTGCACCCGAAGGGCTAGACGCGGACCGCCACGGCCACACCCTGACCGACGCCCACGCACGCCGCCGCGATGCCGATGCCGCCGCCACGCTGCCGCAGGTGGCGGCACACGTCGACGATCACGCGCGGCATCGAGGCGCCGAGCGGGTGGCCGTAGGCGATCGCGCCGCCGTGGACGTTGACCTTCTCCTTGTCGATCTCGGGAAGGTGGTGCACCACCGACAGGGCCATCGCGGCGAACGCCTCGTTGATCTCCCACAGGTCGACCTGCTCGGCCTCGATGTGCAGGCGCTTCAACAGTTTCCGGATCGCCGACACGGGCGCGATCGTGAACCGGTGCGGTTCCTCGCCGGTGGTCGCCGACCCGAGCACCTCACCCAGCGGTTCGACGCCCAGCTCCGACGCGATCGCTTCTGTACCAAGCAAAGCGGCCAGAGCGCCGTCGTTCAAAGGCGATGCGTTGCCCGCCGTCACCGTTCCCTGTTCCGAGAACGCGGGCTTCAGCTTCGCCAGCTTCTCGAGGCTGGTGTCGGCACGGACGTTCTCGTCGCGCCGGATCGCCGTTCCGTCCGGCAACTGCACGGGGAACGCGAAACCCTCGTGCACACCGGCATCCCACGCCGCGGCGGCGCGACGGTGCGAGCGGAGGGCGAAACTGTCCATCTGGTCGCGGGTGATCCCGAGTTCGTGGGCGACGTTCTCGGCGGCCAGGCCCAGCGGCACGGTGTAGTGCTTGGGCATGCGCGGGTTGACCAGTCGCCAGCCGAGTGCCGTCGACACGGTCTCCAACCGATCCGGGAGGGCCTTGTCCGGGCGAGCCGTCACGAACGGCGCCCGCGACATCCCCTCGACGCCACCGGCGACGATCAGGTCGGCATCGCCGGTGATCAACGCCCGCGCGCCCTGGATGATCGACTCGCCGCCCGAGGCGCACAGCCGGTTCAGCGTCACGCCCGGCACGGAGACCGGCAGGCCCGCCAGCAGCGAGGCCATGCGGGCGACGTTGCGGTTGTCCTCGCCGGCGCCGTTCGCGTCACCCAGCAGCACGTCGTCGATGCGCGCCAAGTCGAGCGACGGATAGCGGCGCAGCAGGTCGACGATGGGCAGCGCCGCGAGGTCGTCCACCCGGATGCCCGAGAGACCTCCCCGGTACTTGCCGAACGGCGTGCGGGCGGCGTCGATGATCAGTGCGCGTGCCATACGTCCATCTTGAGGCATTCACGGCTTGAGCAAAAAAGGAACGTAGCCCGTCTCGGGGCTCACCTCTGAATCGGTGCTGAAGGCCTTCACCTCGATGGCGTGCGCTCCCGCGGTCATCGCCCCCGTGTTGAGTGAAATCCGCCACCGGCCTGCGGCGGCGGGCCCGTCGGCGGTCGTCGGCACCGTGGCGATGTGGTTGCCGTCGAGCCTGATCTCGAACCCGGCGAGGCCTGCCACCGCCACGTCGAGGGCATCGACGCGGACCTCCAGGACCACCCGGCCGCGGCTGAAGGCGGCGCCGTTCTCGATCGGCTGGCCGCCCGCGTCCAGGACCTCGGGGATCGGGTCGGCGAGCGTCGGCTTGGCCTCCACCAGGGGTGTGCCGGGCCGGCGCAGCGGTTCCTTCTTCGGGCCGGTCAGTTCGACGTCGGTGTGGGTGACCTGGATGCGTTCCTGCGTGACGAGCTGCACGTTCAGGTTGTCGGTGAAGGCCTCTTTGGGCAGGTCGGCGACGGCCGGGTACTCGGCGCCGGGCTTCCACGGCGTGCCCTCGATCGCCGGCCTGAGCGGTACCTGGATGCCGTTGACCTTGACGGCGGTGACCGGCTCGCTCTCGCGCGACGGGATCAGGGCGATGCGCAACTGACCTGCGGTGACGTCCGCGATGGGAGTGGCGCTGGCGCTCGCCGGGCCGTCCACCCGCACCTGCGGTGTCGGGCCCGCGAGCGGGGCGTCGGCCTTGGCGGTGCGGTAGCCGATCAGGTCGACACCGGCGCGGATCCGGTCGCCCGCGAGTGCCGCGACGCCGACCAACGCCGTCGCCTCACGCCACTGCGGCACGAACGGCGAGGTGGCGAGCACGTCTCCGTCGCGCACCACCTGGACGCCGGCCGGGGTCAGCACGAGTTCCCAGCGCACGGTCACGCCTGGCAGCGCTGCAGGGACGGGCTTGAGCGCCGTGCCGTTCGGGACGAGTTCGACGATCGAGTTGCCGGAGTTGTCGGTGGAGATCGTGGCGCGGATGGTGTTCGGTGGCACCGGCTCGCCCTGCACGCTCACCGGGCCTGGCACGAGGTCGAGCAGCAGCTTGCCGCCGGTGCCAGGAGCGTCGGTCTCGATCACGAGCCGGCTCTCGTCGTCGCCGCGGACGAACGGCGTGCGCGACCTCAGCGTCACCGCGCGGGTGCCGCAGCTGCTGCTGATCACGAGCCGGTCGTGGTCGTCCTCGTCGCCGCTGGTGGCGCGGGCGCAGTCGGTCCGCTTGGAGAGCCTCCAACGCTGGAGGTCGGGTTCGTCGGAGGAGTCGAAGCGGTCGACGAACGTGTACGGGGCGTTGTCGGCGTTCGGCGTCGCCTCGGTCCGGGCGGGCTGCGAACGCTGGCCGAACGGGTCGACCGCGCGGATGTCGATCTTCTGCGGGCGGCCGTTCTCCAGACCGTTGAGCTGGGTGCCGGGCCGGGTGACGAGCTTGACCTTGTCGCCCCACCGCACCTCGTACGCGGACGCGTCGCCGGTCCAGGTGAGCTGGATCTTGTGGTGGCCCGCACGCGCGACGACGTTGGCCGGTGTGGCCGGGCGGCCCTGCGGGCTCGGCACCAGAACCTGCTCCGCCACGTACGGCTTGAGCTTCGTCGGCGCAGGGGGAGCGACGGGCAGGCCCGAGTCGCTCCCGCCGGTGTCGCGCAGGACGATCACGCCCGCCACCAGCGCGAGGCCCACGACGACGAAGGCGACCCGCTTCATAGCGGTCACGCTAAGGCGTTCACCCCAGCTCGAACACGGTTTCCGCGATAACGGGTTCGCCACCGTCCGCCGGAAGGACGCTGAGCTTGAGCCGAGCGTGCGCAGCAGGGGTCAGCGTCCTGGTGTCGAGCCAGAACTCGTGCCTGCCGGGAACGCCGGGGCCCTGCTCGTTGGTGGGCAGCGCGACGATCCGCCTGCCGTCGAGTTCGAGCTCGATGCCGCGGTGCCCGATGGCGTTGACCTCGGCCGTGATGAGGACGCGTCCGTTGCCGGGCAACGGTTGCGGAGGCTTGGTGCCGTCCTCGTGCATGACGTGCAGCCGCGGCGCGCCGGTCTTGATGCCGCCGGGCCGGTCCGCGAGCCGGGGGAGCGTGCCGGGACGGCTCTCGGGCTTGCGGATGACCACGAGCTGGGCTTCCTGGGCGGCGATCTTCCCGGGGCTGATCGGCACGTCGGAGACCGTGACCTGGCCGGCGTCCGGCTTGACGAGCTTCGCGGCCACGACGTCCTGCGGTAGTTCGACGTCCTTGTCCAGCGGGATGACCTCGGTGGGCACGACGCGTTCCGGCACGCCCCCGACGCCGAACGCGTCCAGGAAGCCGCCGCCGTCGATGCGGATCCGCGGGTGCACCAGCCGTTCCCTGATCGCGACGGGATCGTAGGCGACGACGACGCCATCTCTCAGAGCGACCACGGCCTCCGGCAGCACCCGCATCTCCCAGCGGTGCCGCACGCCCGCGACCAGTCCGGTCATCGGCGCGTCGCCGAGGTCGATCTGCTTGCCGGTGCGGGGAAGTTCGGGGTCGGCGATGATCCGCGTGCCCTGCGTCGTGATGTCGAGGCTGACCGCGCCCTTCGGCTGTGCGTCGGTCTCCTTCAGGTACTGCCACGGGTCCGGCAGCAACGTCAGCCGCACGTGACTCGACTCGACCGCGCCCGCGACGCTGATGATCGCCCGGCCGGTCGCGCCGTCACTCGCCGGCACTCCGAACCGGATCGGGGTGTTGCTCTGGAAGGCCGCCATCGGGCAGTCGACGTCGATGCGCTTGCTCTGCCCGAACGGCTTGAGCCCCAGGCACTCCGGTTCCGCCTCGACCCGCCACTTCCGCGGATCGAGCGCCTCCGGGCCGTCGAACCTGTCCGCCTGGCCGACGAGCTGGTCCTCCCACTTGCCGTTGTAGACGTCCTTGGGCGTAGCGGCGATCTTGAGCGGCTCGCTGCGCTTGCCGGTCGCGCTGACCGCCCGGATCTCGACCTCGGTCTGGGTGTCGGGGCTCAGCCCCGGCAGCTCGACCTCGGGACCGGGCACGAGCTGCTCGTTGCCGTTCCAGCGCACCTCGTAGGCCGGCGCCGAGCCGTTCCACGCGATCTGCAGCGCGTCCACGTCCAGCGCCTGAGCCCTGGCGTTGGAGGGTTTCATCGGCTCCTGGAGCGCGACGACCTCGACACCGTCAGCCGTTTCCTTCTTGAGGGTGTCCGGTGCGTCACCGGCCCGGAGCACCACGACGGCGGCCACGACGAGCGCGAGTCCACCGAGTCCGCCGGCGAGCGTCCGTCGATCCACTCGGCGACCCTACGATGTTTCCGCTTGCGCGGTGCTGCCGTTCAGCCCAACCACGCGTCCGCCGCGAGACCCAAGGTTCCGCAGCGCCGCGAGTGCTCCCGGCTTGGTCAGGTCGATGGTGACTTTCGTGCGCTGTGGCTGGTTGACCAGCACGTTCCGGCCTTCGTGCCCGGCCTCGATGGTCTTCGCGAGACCTCCGGTGGACGCGAGTGAGCCCCGTGCCGCACCGAGTCGTCCCAGAGCGTCGTCCACGGCCATCAGCAGCGCGTCCCGGTTCCCCTCGCACATCGCCCTGACGAGCTCCGGCCTGCTGCCGGCGACCCGCGTGCCGTCCCCGAAACTGCCCGCCGCGAGCGCCATGGCCAGCGGTCCGCCGTCCGCCCCGACCGCCGCCAGGATCGCCGCCATGATGTGCGGCAGGTGGCTGATCCGCGCGACCGCCTCGTCGTGTTCTTCCGGCGTCGTCGGCACCACGTGCGCGCCGAGGTCGAGCGCGAGCTGGATGACGTCGTTGAGGTGGTCGTCGGCTTCCTCGGGCGTGACGACCCAGGCGGCGCCCTGGAAGAGGGTCTCGGATCCCGCGCCCCACCCGCTCTGACTGGTGCCGGCCATCGGGTGCCCGCCGACGAAGCGGACGTCCTTCGCGTACCGGTGCACGGCGTCGTGCACGGGTCCCTTGACGCTGGTCACGTCCGTGAGCCTGGTGCCGGCGGGGATCTTGCGGAGCAGGTCCGGCAGCGCGGGCATCGGCACGGCGAGCACGACGAGCGCCTCGGGGTTCCGGCTGAGGGCCTCGTCCACACTCACGATGTCGAAGCCCTCAGCGCGCGCGTTGTCCGCGTCCTCTTTGCTCGCCGTCGCACCCCACACCGTGCGTCCGGCAGCCTTGGCGGCCCGCAGCACGGAGCCGCCGATCAGTCCCAGTCCGATCACGCACACGTCTCGCACGGCGCCCATCATTCCGTGCGACGCGTCCATGCAACTAGCGGAGGGCGTCCAGCGCGAACGCCGCGTACATCGCCACCCCGTGCTCCATGGCGGCCTCGTCGAACAGCACCCGGTTCGAGTGGTTCGGCGCGGCCTCCTCCAGGTCGATGCCTCGCGGGCAGGCCCCGAGGAACGCCAACGCCCCGGGAACCCGCTGCAACACGTAGGAGAAGTCCTCGGCTCCCATCAGCGGATCCTGCATCGGCTCACTCCACGAGGCACCCATCGCGGTGGCCGCCAGATCCACGACGTGCTGCCCGACGACGTCGTCGTTCACCGTCACCGGATACCCCGGCACGATGCTGACCTCGGCATGGCACCCGTAAGCAGCGGCCGTGTGCTTGATGGCCTGCTTGAGCTCCTTGTGCACGAGCGCGCGCGTCTCCTCCGACAACGTCCTGATCGTCCCGTCGAGGGTCGCGACCTCGGGGATGATGTTCGTCGTCGTACCGGCGTTGATCTGCGCGACGGTCACCACCGCGGGCTGATGAACGCTCACCCGCCGACCGAGCATCGTCTGGATCGCCCCGACCATCGCGGCTGCCGCGGGCACCGGGTCCAGCGCGTTGTGCGGCATCGCGCCGTGACCGCCACGACCCTTCACGTGCACGTGGAACGTGTCCGCGGACGCCATCATCGGCCCCGGCCGGCACGTCACCACGCCCGACTTCATCGTGGACGTGATGTGCAGCGCGAACGCCTTCTCCACGCCGTCGTCGAGCAGGCCCTCCTCGATCATGTGCCGGGCGCCGTGGTGGCCCTCCTCGCCCGGCTGGAACATGAAGAGCACGCGGCCTTTCAAAGCGTCGCGCCGGTCCGCCAGCAGCCGGGCGGACGCGGCCAGCATCGCCACGTGCGTGTCGTGGCCGCAGGCGTGCATGTTGCCGTCCACTTCGGACGCGAACGGCAGGCCCGTCTCCTCCTGGAGCGGCAGGCCGTCCATGTCGCCGCGCAGCAGCACCGTCGGCCCCGGCCGCTCGCCCTCGAGCACCGCCACGACCGAGGTCGACGACTCGCCCTTCGTGACCTTGACAGGCAACCCCTCCAGCGCGTGCAGGACGGCGGCCTGCGTCTTGGGGAGGTGAAGTCCCTGCTCAGGGTGCCGGTGGATCTGACGGCGCAGCGCCACCGTGCGGGGCTGGAGCGAACGCGCCCCTTCGAGCAATCCGGCGAGACGGGGGTCCGGCGTAGTTGTGCTCATCTACCGATGGTGCCACCACCTCGGCTACCGGGAAGGTCGTCTGGGCCCTACGGTGTGCACATGACACAGCAGGAGCCGGTCAACGGCTTCGCGGTCGCGGTCGTCCGAGAGGACGGTCGCTGGCGGTGCAGCAGGATGGACAGCTCCGCGCTGTCGGAGCTGGACGCGGCTATCACGGAGCTGCGCCAACTGAGGTCGACAGGAGCTGTGTTCGGTCTCCTCGCCGTCGACGACGAGTTCTTCATCATCCTGCGTCCCGTGCCGGGTGGCGTCGCGCTGCTGCTGTCCGACGCGGCCGCCGCCCTCGACTACGACATCGCGGCCGACGTCCTCGATCTCCTCCGCGTCGAACCACCGGACGAGGAGGACAACGAACTCTGGCCGGAAGGCGACCTGGGCGTCCTGACCGACCTCGGCATGCCCTCGCACGAACTCCAGATCATCGTCGACGAGGTCGACCTCTACCCGGACGAGCAGCTCCAGATGATCGCCCAACGCATCGGCTTCATCGACGAGCTCACGAAGCTGCTCGACACGATCCAAGCGTGATCTCCGCAGAGGACATGGTCCGAGCCGCCCTTCGAGCGGCCGCGAACGCCGGCACGGACGTCCCGATCGGCGCCGTCGTCTTCGCACCGGACGGTTCGATCCTGGCCGAAGCCTGCAACGCCCGCGAAGCACTCGGCGACCCGACCGCACACGCCGAGATCCTGGCGCTGCGAGCAGCCGCCGCGAAGCACGGCGACGGCTGGCGCCTCGACGGCTGCACGCTCGCGGTGACGTTGGAGCCCTGCACGATGTGCGCGGGCGCCCTGGTGCTCGCGCGTGTTTCACGTCTCGTCTTCGGCGCCTGGGAGCCCAAAACCGGCGCTGTGGCGTCGTTGTGGGACGTCGTGCGCGACCGCCGGCTCAACCATCGACCAGAGGTGCAGGGCGGTGTGCTGGAGCACGAGTGCGCTGACCTGCTCGAACGCTTCTTCCGGACCCAGCGTTAAGCCAGTCGCGCGGGCTGTGTATTGTTCTTATCGGTGGCGTGTCCGAGCGGCCGAAGGAGCACGCCTCGAAAGCGTGTGAGGTGAAAGCCTCCGTGGGTTCAAATCCCACCGCCACCGCTGCTCAGAGCCCCGGTTGCCGATCATGGCAACCGGGGCTCTGACGTTTGGTGGCAGTTGCCCTGGCCAGGCCGCGGGCGCCAGCCCCCGGCTGCCTCCCGTCGCCGTCTTCCGGTGTCTCCCAAAGTCTCCGTCCACAACTCCGCGGCCTGCTCCCGCTCGCGCTGCTGTTCCCGCTTACCGGCTGCTGACTTCGTGTCGGCCGTTCAGGGCGCAACGGGACGCGGTTCGGGCAGTAGCCGCCGTGCTTCTTTCCGCACGGTTTGATGCACCTGGGTTTCCACTTCGGGCGAAGTCGACGCGGTGGTGGTGTGCGGGTCAAACCCGCAGGCGGCCAAACCTGGATGGGCTGCCGCCAGCTCTGAGTGGTCGCTGTGACAAGCAGTTGCACTCCGGTCACCGACGGTGTGATCAAAGTGTGAGCGTCATCGCGCACGCTGATGCAGTCAGCAAAGCGTGATCGCTAGCGCGAGTCTGGCGGATGCTGTGAAGAACACCGAGGGGGAATTTCGTGCGAAAGCACTTTGTTGGATCGGCTGTCGCTGCTTCGTTATCGGCGTTGGCTTTGCTCGGGGGCGTCGGAGTCGCAGCCGCGGAAGCAAAGGGTCTTCCGAAGGACGCGATTGCGGTGCTGGAAGAGATCAAGGCGACTGGAAAGTTGTCGCCTGAAGGGCGTCAGACGTTGCTCAAGTACCCGGAAATCGCCGCGCAGGTGGCTGATCCGGAACGCCGCACGGTTGAGGTGAGTACGTCACCTGCGCCGGCATCTGCTGCCGGTGAGGTGGGTGCTGCCGCGATCAGCTGCTGGATCAACGACCACCAGGTGACGAGCTACACCGTCGTCGGGAATGTCTACTACAAGTACCACCAGCGCGCCGACCACTGTGTGGATTTCAACAAATCCATCACCTCGGTGCACAACCGGTACCCGTACATCAGTGATTCGGCCGGAACGGCCTACTATCGTGGTGAGATGGCCAACGTCGTGGGCGCAACTCCTGCGTGGCGGGTCGAATCTTACTATCAGGGTAAGGTCGAGAACTGTGTTGTCGAGTGGGGCTGCATCAGCACTGAATACCCGTGGGTGAAGCTGACCTTCCGGGCTGACATGGCGCCCGGATTCATCGAAGTGGGCACCGGAATCGGCTGACTGGTACAATCCGCAGTGATCCTCTTCGCTAAGGAGGAATTGTGCCCACGGTCAAGCTCGCACTCCGTGCGATTGTGGTTTTCTTGCTGGCCTTCGTCGCTCTTTCGCTCGTCTTGGCGACGCTTGGCAACATTGGGGGGACGGAGTTGACGATCGTGATCGTCGTCTCTGTCGGGTTGTCCGCGCTGGACGCTTGGCGAGTGAGCAAGCGGAGCGTCCAGCAAGGGAAATAGCCTTCGCTGTTTCTCCCTTGCGCCGACCCTGACGCAAGGGAGAAACCGCGGTCGCGGTTTGCCGGGGAGCATCACCGCGATCATGTCGTGGGCATTGACGGTCGACATCGCATCCGAGATCAGCGACGCGCCCTCGATCAGCCGCGTTCCTGGTAGCTCAGTGACCCCATGGTCAAAAACGTACGCGGTCCAGGAACAGGGCGAGCAGCTCCGCGTCCCCGAACACCTCCAGCCCTTCCACCGGCCTGCGCCGGTACACGGCCAGCACCAGCTCGACGAGCGGGCCGCGCAACGCCACCGCGGCCTTCTCGTGGCCCTCCCGCACCGTCGGCGTGGGGCCCGTGAGATCGATCACGAACTCCGCCTCGGCGTCGGTCGCGTGCAGGTGCACCGTGTGGCCGGGGCCGACCAGCGGCGCGGTCTCGGCGGGCCAGCGCATGAACGCGTACGGCAGTGCCAGCGCGGTCCACTCCGAGAGCGTGTCGTGGGCGACCTCCTGGTCCAGTTCGAACGGCACGCCCAGCGCGTTCGCCACGTCCCAGCGGTGCAGCACCGTCTCGTGCGTCATCCGGCGTGACCACACGCGCGGGCCCGGGTGGCCGGCCAGCGGCGCGATCATCTCGTCCGGGGCCACCTCGCTGAGCACCTCCGACAGGGAGGCCGCGCCCTCGTTCAACCAGGGGACCAGCACGGACGCCGGCTCACCCACATACGACGAGAGCAGCTGCGCCCCGTTGCGGGAGTAGTCGATCTCCGGAAGTCTCTCGCGGAGCATCTCGTCGGCCCAGCGGTGCGCGTGGCCGACGTGGCGGAGCAGCTGGTTCAGCGTCCAGTCCGGGGTCGACGGCACCCGAATGCCCAGGTCGGCGCCGTCCAGGGAGGAAGTCAGCAGCGAAGTCTGATTGACGATCTCGGCGCAGCGGCGCTCGTAGCTCAGCATCTTCATGCCTCTGAACGTAGGGACGTCGGCCGGTGCCTGGGAGGGGCCCACCGGCCGACGTTCCGAAATGGAGCCTACACCATGATCGAACACTTGTTCGAGTGATCATTGATGGGCCAACCGGTTAACCGTTAGTAACAACGGCTACCAAAGCTCACCCGATCGGGGAAAGATGCGTCGGTCCGCCGCATCCCCTGGAGGAAGTTTTGAGACCCACCCTGCCCGTCGTCGGGACAGCGGTGGCGGCACTCGTGCTCGCCGCCGTCCCCGCCGTCGCCGCACCCAGCACAGACGCGCTGATCTCCGAGGTCTACGGAGGCGGCGGCAACTCCGGCGCCACCCTCAAGCAGGACTTCGTCGAGCTCGCGAACAAGGGCACCACCCCGGTCGCGCTCGACGGCTTCAGCGTCCAGTACATCTCGGCCACCCCCGGCGCGAGCACGCAGTGGGGTGTCACCCCGCTGGCCGGCTCGATCGCGCCCGGCAAGACGTTCCTCGTCGCGCAGGCCAAGGGCACCGGCGGCACCGTCGACCTGCCCGCCCCGGACGCCACCGGCACGATCGCCATGAGCGCCACCGGCGGCACCATCGCGCTGGTCAACGGCACCGCGGCGCTGACGTGCAAGACGGCGGCCGACTGCGCGGCCGACACGCGGATCAAGGACCTCGTCGGCTTCGGCACGGCAGTGGTGCGCGAAGCCACCGCGACGGGCGCCCTGAGCAACACCAGCTCAGCGTCGCGCAAGACCGGTCTTCCCGACACGGACGACAACTCCGCGGACTTCACCGTCGGCGACCCGACCCCGACCAACTCCAAGGGCGAGACCCCGGGCGGCGGCGACCCGGATCCCGACCCGGAGGACCCCACCCCCGGCGACAAGCGCATCCACGACATCCAGGGCGTCTCGCGCATCTCGCCGTTGGTCGGCCAGAAGGTCACCAACGTCCCCGGCGTCGTCACCGGCACGCGCGCCACGGGTGACCGCGGCTTCTGGATCCAGGACACGGCCCCGGACGCCGACCCGCGCACCAGCGAGGGCGTCTTCGTCTACACGGCGGGCAGCGCGCCGACCGTGGCCGTCGGCGACAGCGTGGTGGTCAGCGGCACGATCGCGGAGTACCGGCCGGGCGGTGAGACGGGCTCCAACCAGACCCTCACCGAGATCACCGCGCCCACCACGATCACGGTCTCCAAGGGCAACCCCGTCCCGGCGCCGGTCGTCGTGAAGAACATCCCGGCGGGGTACCTGCCCGCTCCGGGCGGCAGCATCGAGCAGCTCCCGCTGGAGCCCGCGAAGTACGGCCTCGACTACTTCGAGTCGCTCGAGGGCACGCTCGTCCAGGTCGACGACGCCCGCGTCGTGGGCCCGAGCAACACGTTCGGCGAGGTCTGGGTGACGGTCAACCCCGACCAGAACAAGAACCTGCGCGGCGGCACCACCTACACCGCGTACGACCAGGCCAACAGCGGCCGCCTGAAGATCAAGACCGTGGGCACGCTGCCCGCCGCGAACGTCGGCGACGTGTTCGCCGGCGCGACCATCGGTGCCATCGAGTACACGAACTTCGGCGGCTACACGCTTGCCGCGCTGAACCTCGGCCAGCACGCGTCGTCCAACCTGGAGCGCGAGATCACCGCGCAGCAGAAGGAGTCCGAGCTCTCGGTCGCGACCTACAACGTCGAGAACCTCGACCCGTCCGACCCGCAGACGAAGTTCGACCGGCTCGCCGAGGGCGTCACGACGAACCTGCGCAGCCCGGACGTCGTCGTGCTGGAAGAGATCCAGGACAACAACGGCGCGACCAACGACGGTGTCGTGGCGGCGGACCAGACGCTGCAGAAGTTCTCCGACGCGATCTTCGCCAAGGGCGGCCCGCGCTACCAGTGGCGGCAGATCGACCCGGAGAACCTCAAGGACGGCGGCGAGCCCGGCGGCAACATCCGCGTCGGCTTCTTCTTCAACCCGCAGCGAGTGTCCTTCGTGGACCGTCCGGGCGGCGACTTCAAGACGCCCGTCCAGGTCGTGAAGAAGAACGGCCGCGCGTCGCTTTCCGTGTCACCGGGCCGGATCGACCCGCTCAACGACGCGTGGGCGAACAGCCGCAAGCCGCTCGCCGGTGAGTTCAAGTTCCGCGGCCGCACGGTCTTCGTCGTCGCGAACCACTTCAACTCCAAGGGCGGCGACGAGGCCATCCACGGCCGCAACCAGCCGCCGAACCGCACGTCCGAGGTGCAGCGCGCCAAGCAGGCCGCGGCGCTGAAGACGTTCACGGAGCAGATCCGCGCGATCGACAAGGGTGCCAACGTGGTGCTCGCGGGCGACCTGAACGACTACCAGTTCTCGCCCGCCGTCAAGGCCCTCACCGGCGACGGCAACCTCAAGGCGCTGATCGACACGCTGCCCGCGAACGAGCGGTACAGCTACGTCTTCGAGGGCAACTCGCAGACGCTCGACCACCTCGTGATGAGCAAGAACATCACGCGCTTCAGCTACGACGTGGTCCACATCAACGCCGAGTTCGCCGACCAGGCGAGCGACCACGACCCGCAGATCGTCCGCGCCCGCCCGTCCACGGGTGACGCGAACGTCGACAGGATCGTGTTCGCGCTGGAAGACATTCTCGACTGCCTCAAGAAGTAACGGCTTTCACCGCTGCCGTCGCTGTGTCATCCACCCGATGACGCGGCGGCGGCAGCTGCCGTTGCGGCACCCACACCGGCCTGGATCGCCTCGATCGCCCGGCGCACGGCGTCGCCCGCCCAGTTGCCGGCCGCGATGTCCTTGGCACGCTTGTTCATGTCGCGCTTGTCGCCCTCGACCACCTTGTGCACGGACCTCACCGCGTACAGCAGCGTGATCAACGACCCGGTCCGCGCATCCGCTCCCCGGTAGCCGTGCGCGACTTCGCCGACCGCCTTCCGCACGTCGTTCTGCGCGGACTCCTTGGTGATCACATAACTCTTCGCCGGGAAGATCCCCATCACCTTCCGCGACTCCACCCGCACGACGCCACGGCCTTCCAAATGCGCGCCCACGTTGTCCCGCAACCGCTTCCGGATGCGCTCGACCGCGCGCTGCGGCTTCATCGGCTTGTCGAACCGCGTCACCGACTCCTGCAGCACCGGGTCCTTCAGCGGCGTCGGATCGACGACCTGGAGCTTCTTGCCGTTGGGCTCGAACGCGATGCGCCCAGAGTTCACCAGTTCGATGAGCACGGCACCGGCGAGCGCGTTCTCCACCGACGACGAGTCGGCGCGCAGCTTTCCGTTCTGCTCGTTGATGAACAGCAGCATCAGATCCTCGTGCAGCATCAGCGCGAACCTCCAAACGAAGCGGCCGCCATCGATGAGGCCACTATCCTCCACGACGTCGCTCTGGATGCCGTGTCCATTATCAGCGCCACGGCCTCAGCGGCCCAGTCGCCGTCGGCGATCTCTCCGGCCCGCGCGTTGATCTCACCCCTGTCGATGTCGCCGTGGAACACCTCGTACACGGCGTTGACCGCGTACAGCAACGACATCAACGCGCCGATGTGCTCGTCCGGCGCCCGGCGTCTCAACGCGGCCTTGCAAATGGCGTCCCGGAGGTCGCTGATCGCCTGCGGGTCCTGAATCACGTAGCGCTTGGTGGGAAAGATCCCGAACATCCTGGTGTTCTCGAGTGTCAGCACACCCTGGTCCACGAGCTGCGCCATCACGTTGTCCCGCACGTGAGGGAGCAGCCTCTTCACCGCCCGCGTCGGTTCCATCGGCTCGTAGAACCGGATCAGTGACTCCTGCAGGAGCTCGTTCTGCAGCGGCGCCGGGTCCACGACGGCGAGCTTCACGCCGTCGGCGTCGAACGCCACCCGCCCGGAGCTGACCAGCTCCAGCAGCACGGCGCCGGCCAGGGCGGTGTGGATGGACGCGGTGTCCATCAGCACGCGGCCGGTCTCCTCGTCGAGGAACAGCAGCATCAGGTCTTCGGGCAGCATGCCCCCACAACGCCAGAAGGGCGCCGAACGTTGCGTTCGGCGCCCTTTGGATGAGAGCGGAGGATACGGGATTTGAACCCGTGAGGGGGTGAACCCAACACGATTTCCAGTCGTGCGCACTAGGCCGCTATGCGAATCCTCCGTCGAGAACCTTACCGGACGGGTGTTCCGGGGCCCAAAACGGGGGTCGCCGGAAAAAGTTCGAGGCCTGTGTCGATCTGGCGGTGGCCCGCTCGTCGTGATCCCGTAAGACCGGACCGAGGAGGGCAATCGTGAAGTACATGCTGTTGATCTACGCGGCCTCTGACCAGCAGGCGAGCTGCACGGTCGAGGACTGGATCGCCTACGAGAAGGAGATGAAGGACGCGGGCGTCCTGGTCTCCGGCCACTCGCTGGCCGACCTGGTCACCGCGACCACCGTCCAGGTCGGACAGGACGGGAGGCGCACCGTCACGGACGGGCCGTTCGCCGAGACCCGCGAGGTGCTGGGCGGCTACGACATCATCGACGTGCCGGACCTCGACGCCGCGCTGGAGTGGGCCGCGAAGTGCCCCGGCTCGCGCGACGGCGGGGCCGTCGTGGTCAGGCCGATCGCCGAGTTCGACTTCTGAGCTCCGATGAACGTCGAGCAGGTGTTCCGGGAGGAACGCGGCAGGCTGCTCGCGACGCTGGTCAAGCGGTTCGGTGACCTCGACCTGGCCGAGGAGGTCACCTCCGACGCGATCGAGGCGGCGCTGAAGCACTGGCCGGTGGACGGGGTGCCGGACCGGCCCGGCGCGTGGTTGCTCACGACCGCGCGCCGCAAGGCCGTCGACCGCCTGCGCCGCGATCAGGTCTACGCGGCGCGGCTGGCGTTGCTGCAGGTGGAGGTCGACCGGGCGGATCCGCCCGCGACCGATCCGATGCCGGACGAGCGGCTGGAGCTGTTCTTCACGTGCGCGCACCCCGCGTTGCCCGAGGAGGACAGGGGAGCGCTGACGTTGCGCTGCCTGGCCGGCTTCACGACGCCGGAGGTCGCGCGGGCCTACCTGGTGCCGGTCACGACCATGCAGCAACGGATCGTGCGCGCGAAGAAGAAGATCAGGGAGGCGCGCATCCCGTTCCGCGTGCCGGACCCGCACGAGCTGCCGGAACGCCTGCCGGGCGTGCTCCAGGCCATCTACTCGATCTTCACCGAGGGGTACGCGGCCCAGCGCGCCGATCTCGCGGAGGAGGCCATCAGGCTGGCCAGGATCCTGCACGGGCTGCTGCCCGAACGCGAGGTCACGGGGCTGCTGGCGTTGATGCTGCTGATCCACGCCCGCCGCGACACCCGCGCCGAGCTGCTGGAGGACCAGGACCGCGCGCTCTGGGACCGCGACCTGATCGACGAGGGCAGCGCGCTCGCGGAACGGGCGCTGACCGGCGGGCACGGCCCGTACGGGGTCCAGGCGGCGATCAACGCGCTGCACGACGAGGCGCCGGACTTCGCCGGCACCGACTGGCCGCAGATCGTCGCGCTCTACGACGTGCTGACCACGCTCAGCCCGTCCCCGGTGGTCGCGCTGAACAGGGCCGCCGCGATCGCCATGTGCGACGGGGCGGCGGCTGGGCTCGCGTTGCTCGACGAGCTCGCCGGCGTTCCCAAGCTGCGCGACTACCACCCGTACCGGGCGGCCCGCGCGGACCTGCTGCACCGCCTGGGCCGTGACGACGAGGCCGCCCAGGCCTACCGCGAGGCCATCGCGCTCGCGGGCACCGAATCCGAACAGGACTTCCTGCGCCGCAGGCTGGCCGCCATCGAGGGGCAATCATGATCATGAAGTGGCTGGAGGCGGAACGACTGGGCGTCGCCGACCTCCTCGAAGACCTGACCGACGACGAGTGGCGGCGCGAGACCCTGTGCACCGGCTGGACCATGCAGGAGATGGCCGCGCACCTGACCACGTCGACCCGCACCGGCTGGCGGGACGTGCTCACCGGCGTGGTGAAGGCGCGCTTCGACTGGGAGCGCATGGAGGACGACAAGGCCCGTGCGATCGCGGCGAAGTTCACTCGATCGGAGTTGATCGCGCAGATCCGCGAGACGGCCGGCTCGCCGAAGCGTGCGCCCATGGCCGCGCCGATCGATCCGTTGGTCGACTTCCTCGTGCACGGCCAGGACATCGCACGGCCGTTGGGACGCGTCCGGGAGATGCCGCTCGAACCGGCCCAGGCCGCGTTGGAGCATGTGTTGAAAAGCCCGTTCTGGGGTGCGCGCAAGCGTTTTCGCGAGTCCGGAGTGCCGGACCTGCCCGCCCCTGACCTGCTGATGCTGGCCACGGGGCGGAAGTTGTCCACAGGTGGGGACAATCCGGTGGACAACTCGAACACACGTTCGATCTAGGGCCTGGATGCCTGCGCGAGCGCGTCCGTCGCAGCCACCGCGATCACGGTCGGCGCGAGGCCCGTTCTGCGCATGTTGATCAGTGTGCGGGAGGGTGTCCGGTCAGGGTGTGGCCGGTTGTCCACACCTGGGGACAACACTGTGGGCAACTCGAACGTGTGTTCGATCAGGACCCTTCGCTACACTGATCGAGGACCTCGTGCGGCACACATCTCGCGAACCTCCCCAGGGCCGGAAGGCAGCAAGGATAAGCGGGCTCTGGTGGGTGCACGGGGTCCCCTTTTTGTGTCGGTGGCCACCGGTACTGTTCCGGGCGTGGCGCTCGCTCTGTATCGCAAGTACCGTCCGGCCACGTTCTCCGAGGTCGTTGGCCAGGAGCACGTGACCGATCCGCTGCGCGTCGCTTTGTCGGCAGGCCGGGTGAACCACGCGTACCTGTTCAGCGGCCCGCGCGGCTGCGGCAAGACGTCGTCGGCCCGCATCCTCGCCCGCTCGCTGAACTGCGTGAAGGGCCCGACCCCCGACCCGTGCGGCGAGTGCAACAGCTGCATCGGCCTCGCGCCGAACGGCACCGGCAGCGTCGACGTCGTGGAACTCGACGCGGCCTCCCACGGCGGCGTCGAAGACGCCCGCGACCTCCGCGACAAGGCCTTCTACGCCCCGGCCGAGTCCAAGTACCGCGTCTTCATCATCGACGAGGCGCACATGGTCACCACGCAGGGCTTCAACGCCCTGCTGAAGATCGTGGAGGAGCCGCCGGAGCACCTGATCTTCATCTTCGCCACGACCGAGCCGGACAAGGTCCTCCCGACCATCCGCTCGCGCACGCACCACTACCCGTTCCGCCTGATCCCGCCCGGCGTCATGCGCTCACTGCTGGAACGCAACTGCGCCGCGGAAGGCGTGGCCGTAGAACCCTCCGTCTTCCCGCTGGTGATCCGCGCGGGCGGCGGCTCGGCCCGCGACACCCAGTCCGTCATGGACCAGCTCCTCTCCGGAGCAGGCGCGGACGGCGTCAAATACGAACGCGCCATCTCACTCCTGGGCGTCACCGACTCGGCCCTGATCAACGACGTGGTCGACGGCCTCTCCGCAGGCGACGGCGCCGCCGTCTACGGCACCATCGACCGCCTGGTGGACGCCGGCCACGACCCCCGCCGCTTCGCCTCGGACCTCCTCGACCGCCTCCGCGACCTCGTCCTGCTCTGCGCCGTTCCGGACGCCGCCGAACGCAACCTGGTCAGCGCCCCGGACGACGAAGTGGCCATCATGTCGGCCCAGGCAGAACGAATCGGCCCGGCCGCCCTGACCCGCTACGCCGAGATCGTCCACGCGGGCCTGGTGGACATGCGCGGCGCCACCGCCCCCCGCCTGCTGCTGGAACTACTCGTCTCCCGCATGCTCCTACCGTCGGTGAGCCAGTCGGAAGCCGCGCTTCTCCAACGCCTGGAACAGCTCGAACGCCGCCCCCCGGCAGCAATCGCAGCGGCCTCCGGCGAGCCAGCCGGTCCCGCGGGCGGCCCGGTCTTCACCCGCAGGTCCCAGCAACCGGCCGAGCCCGCCGCACCCGAACAGCCAAGGCAACAGGAACCGCCCCGAGCGGCCCCGACTCAGCCCGCAGCAGCCGCCCCCACTCCGGCACCGGCCGCGGCCGCCGCGCCCACCCCGGCGCCCACTCCGACCCCGGCTCCGGTGCAGCCCCCCGCGCCCGCCGCCTCCGCAGCCCCGGCAGCGGCACCTGTCGCACCCCCGCAGCCCGCGACGACGTCCGCCGGCGGCGCCATGGACGCGACGGCGGTCCGCCGAATCTGGTCCGAACTGCTGGCCGCAGTCCGCGCGACGAGCCGAAGCACCGAGGCAATGCTGACGAACGCCATGGTCAGCGAGGTGGACGGCAACGTGGTCACGATCACCCACACCTCGGCCCCGCTGGCCCGCCGCCTGGCCGAGTCCCGCAACACCGAGGCCATCGCCACGGCCCTGTCCTCAGTACTGGGCGGCACCTGGCAGGTCCGCTGCACCCACGGCACCCCAGGCGCCGCCGCACAGCAATCAACCCCGGCCAAGGCGGCCCGCCCGGCCCCCACCCGCCCAAGCCAGGCACAGAACCAACAGGCGCGCCCCCAACCAGAACCACAGCAAACCCACGCCCCGCGCCCGCCGATGGACGACGTCCCACCCCCGCCGGAGCCCCCGGAGCCCGACGACCCCCTCCCGCCGGAACCGGACGACGAAGAAGCAATGCTGGCCGAGGCCGCCCGCCCGGCAGACCCAGGCGCGGTGAACGAGGTCCAGGCCAAGGACCCGGAGTCGGTAATGCTCCAACTCCTGGCCGACGAACTGGGCGCCCGCCCACTGAAGAAGGCCTAACAGCCCACGCTGGCGCAACTAGCGACGGGGCCTGACACTCCCGCGAGGCCGAAGCCGAGAGCCTGACCGTCCGCGACGCCGAAGGCGAGCCGTCTTTACCGTGCGCTAAGGGTGGGGTGGTTTCGTCACGAGTCGTGCCACAGCTCTTGCTGCGCATGAGTAGGGGTGTCAACTCGACACGCTTTTCGTCGAGTTGACACCCCTACTCATGTGTGGCCCGCTCTTGGCTCGACTCGTGACGAAACCACCCCACCAACGCGCCCCTCTACGCAACGCGCCTCCGCCCAAAGCACCAGGCGTGCCATCAACCCGCAGACGGCGTAGGCCCCGGTTTTGGATCAGATTGGCGGGGTCTGGGGCGGAGCCCCAGGAATCAGCCGCAAGGCGACTCTCGCAAGGTGACCACCTACGAACTCGCAAACCGCCACCCGCCAACGCGACAGGGGGACGAATCACCCAACCAACGCGCCCCCGTACGCTGGACAACACCCAGAAGACCCACCGAGAGGACCAGCGGTGCAACCCGGTCAGTTCGACATGCAGGCCCTGCTCCAGCAGGCCCAGAACATGCAGCAGCAGATGGCAGAAGCCCAGCAGCAGCTGGCCGAAACGCAGGTCACCGGCAACGCGGGCAACGGCCTCGTCACCGCCACCGTCACCGGCGGCGGCGAGCTGGTCAACCTCGTCATCGACCCCAAGATCGTGGACCCGGAGGACGTGGACACCCTTCAGGACCTGGTGATCGCCGCGATCAAGGACGCCAACGCCAGGGCGCAGGAGCTCGTGGAGCAGAAGCTCGGCCCGCTCGCTCAGGGCGGCCTCGGCGGATTGCTCGGCTAAGAGATGTACGAGGGCCCGGTACAGGACCTGATCGACGAACTGGGCAGGCTCCCGGGCGTCGGCCCGAAGAGCGCGCAGCGCATCGCCTTCCACCTTCTCGCCACGGAGCCCGCTGACATCGAGCGGCTTCAGCAGGCGTTGCAGAAGGTCAAGGAGGGTGTCGTCTTCTGCGACGTCTGCGGCAACGTGTCGGCTGAGACCCGCTGCCGGATCTGCCGCGACCCGAAGCGGGACCTGGCGCTGGTCTGCGTGGTCGAGGAGCCCAAGGACGTCCAGGCGATCGAGCGCACCAGGGAGTTCAAGGGCCGCTACCACGTCCTGGGTGGCGCGCTCGATCCGCTCAGCGGCGTGGGGCCGGACCAGCTCCGGATCCGCCAGCTGCTCAACCGGATCGGCACGGCGACCGACGGTGTCGACATCTCCGAGGTCATCATCGCCACGGACCCGAACACCGAGGGCGAGGCCACGGCCACGTACCTGGTGCGGATGCTCAGGGACTTCCCGGGGCTGTCCGTCACGCGGCTCGCGAGCGGGCTGCCGATGGGCGGCGACCTGGAGTTCGCGGACGAGCTGACGCTGGGGCGTGCGCTATCTGGTCGCCGGAGCATGTAGCAACGGCTCCACCGCGGCTGGGCGGCACTCGTCTGGTCGCGGTGGACGGTCCGTCCGGTGCGGGCAAGTCCACGTTCGCGAAACAGCTCGCCCAAGAACTCAACGCCCAGCTCATCAGCACCGACCACTTCGCCACGTGGGACGACCCCACGACGAAGTGGTGGCCACGGCTACAGCAGGCACTGACAGAAGTACAGCACGGCCGCGAAGGCCGCTACCGGAAAACCGACTGGTCCCAAGGGTTTCCGTGCATCGGAGAAGGCGACGAGGTCGTCATCGCTCCACAAGGGACGATCATCCTGGAAGGCTTCTCCAGCGCCAGGAAGGCGAACACCCGCCTGAGCCTCGCCATCTTCGTGGACCACGAAAGCGAACAAGAACGGCTGGAACGTGCGGTGAAGCGCGACGGCGAGCACCAAAGACAACACTTCATCCGTTGGCAGCAGTACGAAAGAGGCTGGTTCGCGGTCGACGAGACCAAGGCCAGAGCTGACTACGTTGTCACGTCAAGCAACTGAGCCTGGACGACGGACGCCTCGGGTGTTCCGATCGCGCTGAAGACCTCCAGCGCCGTGGACCAGTGCGCACGGGCGGCGGTCGCGTCACCCAGAACGACGGCCGCGTCGCCGGCCAGTTGCAGCGCCCGCCCGAACACCCAGCGGTGACCCAGGGCCGCGCCGACGGTCGAGGCCCGCAGAGCGCAGTCCAGGGCTTCGGAGGCAGCCGACATGTCGAGGTGCGTGCGCCCGAGCACGAGCAGCACCTCCATCTCCGCCAGGCGGAACTGCGATCGGCCCGCCTCGACCAGTGCCGAGGTGGCCATCGCCAGCGCCTCCTCGTACCGGCCGGCCGCGCGGTACGAGGACGCCAGGCCACGGCGCGCCGAGCAGATGCCCCACGAGTAACCGGTGTCGACCGCGATCGCCAGCGCCGCCGAGAACTGCTCCAACGCCTCGGCATAACGGCCTGCACCCTCCAGGGCGCGGCCGAGCAGGTTCTGCGCGTCGCAGACGCTCTTGACGTTCTCCAGGTCCCGCGCGATCTGCATGGCGGCGGACGCCTCCACCGCCGCCTCCTCGAAACGGCCGCGCATGATCAGCGTGATGGCCATGCCCTCGTGCATGGTGTGGCCGAAGTTGCGGGCCGCCGCACGTTCGTAGAGTTCGCTCGCGCGCATGAAGTACGACGCGCCGAGTTCGGGCTGACCGCGTGACGCGTAGACCTCGCCCAGCGCGCGCATCGAGTTCGCCTGGGTGATCCACGAGTCGATGCGCGTGCCGCCTTCCAGCGCCTCCTCGAACGTCGACGCCGCCCGGTCGAGGAGGCCGAGCTGCATGTAGACGCCGCCGAGGTTGAACAGCGCGTTGGCCTGCACCTGGAACGCGCCGATCCGGCGGGTGATCACCAGCGCGCGTTCGAGGTGGTCGGCGGCGTGCTCGAGTTCGCCGAGGTCGATGTAGACGCTGCCGGCGTTGGACAGCACGGCGGCCTCGGCCTCCGGCAGGTCGATGTGCTCCTGCAGGGCGATGGCCTGCAGGTAGTGGCCGAGGGCGTTGCGG
Organism: Lentzea waywayandensis; assembly: GCF_900115955.1. GTDB lineage: Bacteria > Actinomycetota > Actinomycetes > Mycobacteriales > Pseudonocardiaceae > Lentzea > Lentzea waywayandensis. The sequence continues at coordinate 288,014 of NZ_FOYL01000004.1, read as the reverse complement.
TGTTGCCCGGTCACCCAGTACAGCGTGCCCAGCGACGACAGCATCGCGAGCTGGCCGAGTTGGTCACGCGGCGCACGAGCGCCCAGGAGCCCCGCCCTCGCGGTCTCCCGCCATTCCGCGGTGAGGCCCTGCGTGTAGAAGTAGCCGCGCAGCGCGTCCGCCAGCTGCCACGGTGAGTTCTCCGGGTCGCGCTCCACGGCGTGCGCCACCAGGGCGACCAGATTCGCCCTTTCGACGTCCAGCCAGGTCAGGGCTTCGGTAGAAGTGCTGAACGTCCGCGGCACCACGCTGTCCACCGCGGCGGGACGGGGGAAGCGGAACAGCGTCGACTTCATCGCGGAGGTGGCGTTGTCGACCGAGCGCACCGCCCAGTCCAGCAGCCGCCGCAACGAGAGACGGGAGTCCGCGCGACCCTCCTCGAACGCCAGGCGCTCGGCCGCGTAGTCGCGCAGCAGGTCGTGGAACTGGTAGCGGGACGGCGCGTGGTTCGAGATCAGGTTCGCGGTCGCCAGGCGATCGAGCCGGCGGCGAGCGTCCTGAGTGGTCAGTCCCGAAAGCGCGGCCGCCATCTCCGGCGTGAAGTCCGTACCGGGCACCAGTGACAGCAAGCGGAACATCTGCGCGAGCTCGGGCTTCAACGCCGTGTAGGAGAGGTCGAACGCCGCGTGCACCGCGACCCGTTCGTCGCCCTCGACGGCCAGCGCGGCGAGCCGGTTGCCCGCCCGCAGTTCCTCCACGTAGTCCGCGATGGACAGCTCCGGGCGCGACACGAGGTTCGCGGCCGCGATACGCAAAGCCAATGGCAGATGCGCGCACAGGGCCGCCAGCTCCAACGCGGCGTCCTCTTGGGACGCCACCTCGTCCGCACCCAGAATGCCCGCGAGGAGCGACTTCGTCTCGTGCCAGTCGAGCACGTCGAGCCGCACGTTCGACGCCGCGTGCGAGACGGCCAGACCGCGCAACGTGTCGCGCGAGGTCACGAGCACCGCACACCCGGGAGAACCCGGCAGCAGCGGACGGATCTGCTCGGCCGAGGAAGCGTTGTCCAGCAGCAGCAGAACGCGCTGGCCGGTCAACGTGGACCGGAACATCGCCTCCTGCTCGTCCTGGTCCAGCGGCACCTGGTCAGGCTCGGTCCCGAGCGCACGAAGGAACCGGGGCAGCACGTCCACGGCGCTCAACGGCGGTCCGGGGGCGTATCCGCGCAGGTTGACGTACAGCTGGCCGTCCGGAAAATCGGCGCGCATCCGGTGCGCCGCGTGCACGGCGAGGGCCGTCTTGCCGACACCCGGCGGCCCGGCCAGCGTGACGACCGGCACACCCTGCGCCGTCCGCAGCAACGCCACGATCAGCGACACGGCCTCGTCCCGGCCGACGAAGTCGGGGATGTCCGCCGGGAGCTGCGACGGAACGACCCGTTCCGGCTTCGTGGCGACCGGCGTGCCCGAGGGAACCCTCGCCACGGCGTCGATCGACCCGGACAGCACCTGGCTGTGCACGCGTCGCAGTTCGTCGCCGGGATCGATGCCCAGCTCGTCGCCCAGCAACCGCGACACGCGCTGGTAGGCGGCCAGGGCCTCGCTCTGCCGGCCGGAGCGGTACAGCGCCACCATCAGCTGTGCCCAGAACCGCTCGCGCAGCGGATGTTCGCTGGTCAGCCGGGACAACTCCGCGACCAGCTCGCCGTGCCGGCCCAGTTCGAGATCGACCTCGACACGGCGTTCCAGCACGTGCAGGCGGCGTTCGTCGAGCCGCGGCACCTCGTCGCGATGCAGGATCTCCGACGGCACGTCGACCAGGGCCGGACCTCGCCAGAGCCCCAGCGCGGCGGCGAACGCGGCCGAGGCGGCCTGGAGGTTCCCGGCGGCGCGCTCCTGCTCGCCCTGTTCGATCAGGGGTTCGAAGCGCATCAGGTCGATGGTCTTCTCGTCGACGTCGATCAGGTATCCGTCGGGCACGGTCTTGATCGGCACGGACGGTCCGAGCAGCTGTCTGAGACGCATCACATAGGTCTGAAGAGTCGCGCGTGCACGTGCGGGTGGATTCTCGCCCCAGACGTTTCCAGCGAGTTCGTCCACGGACACCGAGGTGCCCGCGCGCAGCAGCAACGACACCAGCAACGCACGCTGCCGACCCGCCCTGACCAGCAGCGGTTCGGTGTCGAGGAGGACCTGGAGGGGGCCGAGCACGCGGAACTCGACCAGTCTGCTCATGTGGCCTCCTCCGCGTGTCGTTGTTGTTTCTACAGCCTAGGAGAGCGTTCGACGCATCTAGCGTGCTCACGTTGGGTCAGCGGCCGTGCGCCGGACGTATCAGAATGCCTGGTCTAGTGGCCGGATCGTGACCTGAGTAACCCCGGAGGGGGTATGTACAACGGTTATGGTCGGCGACCACACCGTGAGATGTGCGGATTGTCCAAGGGGTGTTTGATGGTCCACTCAGTAACGGCTCGCCGCCGTTGGGTTGCCGCGATCGGCTTCCTCAGCGTCAGTGCGCTGGCCCTGTCCGGTTGCGCGCAATCCCAGCGCGACTCAGGCGGCGGCGGCAAGGAAGGCGGGACGCTGACTTTCGGCGCCGCCGGTGCGCCGAAGCTCTTCGACCCGTTCTACGCGACCGACGGTGAGACCTTCCGGGTCTCCCGCCAGATGTTCGAGGGTCTGGTCGGCTTCAAGCCGGGTACCGCCGAGGTCGAGCCCGCGCTGGCAGAGAAGTACGAGCCGAGCGCAGATGGCAAGACGTGGACCTTCTCCCTCAAGGAGGGCGTGAAGTTCCACGACGGTACGGACTTCAACGCCGAGGCCGTGTGCTTCAACTTCAACCGCTGGTACAACCAGAAGGGCGCCGGCACGAGTGACGCCGTCTCCCAGTACTGGCTGGACAACTTCGGTGGCTTCGCGAGCACGCCGGACAAGCCCTCGCTGTTCAAGGCCTGCACGGCCAAGGACGCCAAGACCGCAGTGGTCGAGCTGAACGAGGTCACCTCGCAGTTCCCGTCGGTCCTGGGCTTCACGTCGTTCTCGATCTCCAGCCCCGACGCGCTGAAGAAGTACGACGCGGACAACGTCCAGGCCGCCGGTGACGCGTTCACCTTCCCGGCCTACGCGAACGAGCACCCGACTGGCACGGGCCCGTTCAAGTTCGGCAAGTACGACAAGGCCAACAACACCGTGGAACTGGTGAAGAACGACACCTACCACGGCACCAAGGCCAAGCTGGACAAGATCGTCTTCAAGATCATCCCGGACGAGACCGCCCGCAAGCAGGCGCTCAAGGCCGGCGACATCGACGGTTACGACCTGCCGAACGCGGCTGACTGGGCCGGTCTGAAGACCGACGGCTTCAACGTCGCGATCCGTCCGGCGTTCAACGTGTTCTACCTGGGCATCAACCAGAAGAACAACCCGAAGCTCGCCGACCTCAAGGTCCGTCAGGCCCTGATGTACGCGATCAACCGCGAGCAGCTGGTCAAGTCGCAGCTGCCCGAGGGCGCCAAGGTCGCGACGCAGTTCATGCCGGACACCGTCAACGGCTACAACAAGGACCTCAAGGCCGTCGGTTACGACGCCGCCAAGGCCAAGTCGCTGCTGGCCGAGGCCGGTGCCTCCGACCTGACGCTGAAGTTCTACTGGCCGTCCGAGGTCACGCGTCCGTACATGCCGTCCCCGAAGGACCTGTTCGGCGCGATCTCCGGTGACCTGCAGGCCGCCGGCATCAAGATCGAGGTCGTCACCAAGCCGTGGAACGGTGGCTACCTCACCGACGTCGACAGCAGCATCCCGGACCTGTTCCTCCTGGGCTGGACCGGCGACAACGGCACGGCGCACAACTGGGTCGGCACGTTCTTCGGCCGCACCGACAACCGCTTCAACACCGGTGTGTCCCCGTGGGGCGCCACTCTCGCGGCGGACCTGGCCAAGGCCAACTCCGAGCCGAACGAGGCCAACCGCACGAAGCTGTACGAAGAGATCAACAAGAAGATCATGGACGAGTACCTGCCCGCGATCCCGATCTCGCACTCCCCGCCCGCTCTGGTGTTCAAGTCGGACATCAAGGGTGTCGTCCCGAGCCCGTTGACCGACGAGAAGTTCGGCCCGGCCTCCAAGGGCTGAGCTGACTAGCTCCCACCACAAGAGAACAACGGGGTAGCTCAAGTGCTCCGCTACACCATTCGACGGCTGATTCAGCTGGTCGGCGTGGTGCTGGTGCTCTCGCTGCTGCTCTTCGCGTGGTTGCGCGTACTCCCAGGAGGGCCGGTCTCGGCCCTCCTGGGAGACCGTTCTACGCCGGAGAAGGCGGCGGAGCTCACCAAGCAGCTCGGCCTCGATCAGCCCATCGTCTTGCAGTACTTCAAGTTCCTCGGTCGCGCCGCGTCCGGTGACTTCGGCGTCTCCACCGGTGTTCAGCCCGGTGACTCGGCGCTCGACATCTTCATCCAGAGATTCCCCGCGACGCTCGAACTGAGCTTCTTCGCGATCGTCATCGCCATCCTGGTCGGCGTTCCGCTCGGCTACGTGGCCGCGAAGCGCCGCGGCGGCTGGTTCGACAACCTCAGCGTCATCGGTTCGCTCATCGGTGTCGCCGTGCCGGTGTTCTTCCTGGCCTACGTGCTCAAGGGCGTCGCCTCGTCCTCGCTCGGGCTGCCGTCCAGCGGTCGTCAGGACGCCATCGACGCCACTCGCGTCACCGGGTTCTTCACCCTCGACGGCATCATCACCGGCGAGTGGGACGCGACGTTCAACGCGCTGGAACACCTGATCCTGCCGGCCATCGCGCTGGCGACGATCCCGTTCGCGGTGATCTTCCGGATCACCCGCGCGGCCGTCCTCGACGTGCTCGACGAGGACTTCGTCCGCACCGCCGAGTCCAAGGGCCTCACCGCCTCGGTGATCCGCCGCCGGCACGTGCTGCGCAACGCGATGCTCCCGGTCGTCACGACGATCGGCCTGCAGACCGGCGCGCTGCTCTCCGGCGCGGTGCTCACCGAGAAGGTGTTCTCGTTCCCCGGTGTCGGCGAGGCGCTCGCCATCGGGTTCGAGCGGCGTGACTATCCGGTGCTGCTGTTGTTGATCATCATGGCCACGAGCGTCTACGTCGTGGTCAACCTGCTGGTCGACCTCTCGTACGCGCTCATCGACCCGCGCATCAGGACGAGGTGAGACCAGTGGCACTTGGAGTGACCAAGAAGGACAAGATCGACGGCCTCGCCGAGACCGCGGGTGTCTCGCTCGCGGCCAGCGCGTGGAAGCGGCTCAAGCGCAGTCCGGTGTTCCTGATCGGCGCGACGATCATCGGCATCTTCGTCGCGATCTCGATCCTGTCGCCGTGGCTCGCGCCGCACGACCCGGCCAGCCCCATGCTGATCGACCAGGTCATCAAGGCGCGCAACGAGATCCCGCCCGCGCAGCCGGGCCACCCGCTCGGTGGCGACCTGCAGGGCCGCGACTTCCTGTCGCGCCTGCTGATCGGCTCGCAGCAGACGTTGATCGTCGGCATCGGCGCGACGATCATCGGCCTGACCGGCGGCCTGATCCTGGGCACGCTCGCGGGCGCGATCGGTGGCTGGGTCGACTCGCTCGTCATGCGCGTCGTCGACGTCATGCTCTCGCTGCCGTCGCTGCTGCTGGCGTTCTCGATCGCGGCGATGTTCGCGCGGCCGAGCCAGTTCACCGTGATCCTCGCGGTGGCGATCGTGCAGATCCCCGTGTTCGCCCGGTTGCTCAGAGGCTCGATGCTGGCGCAACGGCACAGCGACCACGTGCTGGCGGCGACCGCTCTGGGCGTGAAGAAGGGCGCGATCGTGTTCCGGCACATGCTGCCGAACTCGCTCGGCCCGGTGATCGTCCAGTCCACCCTGGTGCTCGCCACGGCGATCATCGAGGCGGCCGCGCTGTCGTTCCTCGGCCTCGGCAACCCGGACGACCGGACGCCGGAGTGGGGTCAGATGCTCGGTGACGTGCAGAAGGTGTTCGACACCCATCCGCACCTCGCCGCGTGGCCCGCGATCTGCATCATCATCGTCGCGCTCGGGTTCACGCTCATGGGCGAGACCCTGCGTGAAGCCCTCGACCCGAAGAACAGGCGGTGAGTCGTCGTGGCACTGCTCGAAGTACGTGACCTCTCCGTCGTGTTCCAGCGCAAGGGCGAGGAGCCGTTCCGCGCTGTCGACGGCGTCAGCTTCAACGTGGAGCCCGGCCAGACGGTCGGGCTCGTCGGTGAGTCGGGCTGCGGCAAGTCGGTGACATCGTTGGCGATCATGGGTCTGCTGCCCAAGCGCGGCGCCCAGGTCTCCGGCAGCGTGACCTACGACGGCACGGACCTGCTGAAGCTGTCCGACAGGCAGATGCGCGACAAGCGCGGCAGTGAGCTCGGCATGGTCTTCCAGGACCCGCTGTCCTCGCTCAACCCCGTCGTCCCGATCGGCATCCAGGTCACCGAGGTGCTCGAACGGCACCGCGGCATGCCTCGCAAGGAAGCCATGATCGAGGCGAAGAACCTGCTCGACAAGGTCGGCATCCCGGACCCGAACCGGCGGCTCAAGGAATACCCGCACCAGCTCTCCGGCGGTATGCGGCAGCGCGCTCTCATCGCGATCGCGCTCGCGTGCCGGCCGAAGCTGCTGATCGCGGACGAGCCGACGACGGCGCTGGACGTGACCATCCAGGCCCAGATCCTGTCGCTGATGAAGGAACTGGTGCAGGACCTCGGCACCGCGCTCGTGATGATCACCCACGACCTGGGTGTCGTCGCCGGCCTGTGCGACGAGGTCAACGTGCTGTACGGCGGCAAGGTGGTCGAGAAGGCCATGCGGCACAAGCTCTTCGCCGAGCCGCGCCACCCGTACACGCACGGCCTGCTGGCCTCGATCCCGCGACTCGACGCCGCTCGTCACTCGAAGCTGACGCCGATCAAGGGCTCCGTCGCCGACAACATCCCGTGGTCGCAGGGGTGTGCGTTCGCGCCGAGGTGCCCGAACGCGCTCGACATCTGCACGCAGGTCACTCCGCCGGAGGAGGACCAGCTGGGCCGCCTGCTCCGCTGCCACAACCCGGTGGTGCCGGGAACTCCCGCCGCCGAGGAGGTGCCGGTATGAGCGAGACCCTGGTTTCCGTCCAGGACATGAAGGTGCACTTCCCGATCAAGCGGGGCGTGTTCATGGACCGCACCGTCGGCTACGTCTACGCGGTCGACGGCGTCGACCTCGAGATCAAGCGCGGCGAGACGTACGGCCTCGTCGGCGAGTCCGGTTGCGGCAAGTCCACCCTCGGGCGGGCGATGCTGCGGCTCAACGAGCCGACCGCGGGCAAGATGGTCTTCGACGGGCAGGACTTCTCCGCTCTCAAGGGCGAGGACCTGCGCAAGATGCGGCGCCGGATCCAGATGGTGTTCCAGGACCCGCTGTCCTCTTTGGACCCGCGTCAGTCCGTGGAGTCGATCCTCATCGAGGGCCTGCGGGCGCACGGCCTGGACAAGGGCAAGGAGTCGACCAACAAGCGGCTTCGCGACCTGCTCACGGCCGTCGGTTTGCCGACCACGGCGCTGCGCAAGTACCCGCACGAGTTCTCCGGTGGTCAGCGGCAGCGCATCGGCATCGCGCGGGCGCTGGCACTGGAGCCGGACCTGATCGTCGCCGACGAGCCGGTGTCCGCGCTGGACGTGTCGGTGCAGGCGCAGGTCGTGAACCTCATGGAGGAGCTCCAGGAGCAGTTCGGCCTGACCTACCTGGTGATCGCGCACGACCTCGCCGTCGTGAAGCACATCTCCGACCGCGTGGGCGTGATGTACCTCGGCGGCCTGGTCGAGGAGGCCAGCTCCGAGGACCTCTACGCGGAGCCGCTGCACCCGTACACGCGGGCGCTGCTGTCGGCGATCCCGGTGCCCGACCCCGTGGTCGAGGACCGGCGCGAACGGATCCTGCTCGCGGGCGACCTCCCGTCGCCGGCGAACCCGCCCAGTGGCTGCCGGTTCCACACCCGGTGCCCGTGGCGGCAGGCGACGAAGTGCGACACCGAACGTCCCGTGCTGCGTGAGCTCAAGCCGGGTCACAAGGTGGCGTGCCACTACGCCGAGCAGATCCGGTCCGGCGAGATCCAGCCGCACGAGGTGAAGCCGATCCTGGTGGAGGAGAGCGACGGCCTGTCGCCCGACGTCCCGCTGGTGGGACCGGCCTCGGTGACCGAGGCGCTGAACCCGTAGTTCCTGTTCTCCGTCCGGGGCCACCTCACTTCGAGGTGGCCCCGTTCGTTTCTCCAGGGTCGTCCGCTGTCCTCGGTGGATGGACAGTCGGAGCTCGATCCTTCTTCGCGCGGCGGAGATCGCGTCGGTCGACGGCCTTGAGGGCGTCACGATCGGGCGGCTCGCGGTCGAGCTCGGCATGAGCAAGAGCGGGGTGTTCTCGCACTTCGGCGCCAAGGAAGAGCTGCAGATCTGCACAGTGCACACGGCGGCGGAGATCTTCGCGCACGAGGTCGTGATGCCGGGCGGTTCGCTGCTGGACCTCGCCGACCGCTGGCTCGACTACTCGAAGCGCCGCGTGTTCCCCGGAGGCTGCTTCTTCGTCGTGACCCGCTCGGAGTTCGCCGCCCGCCCCGGCCGCGTGCGTGACGCGTTGATGCTCTTCAACCTGCGCTGGGTCTCACTGCTGGAAAGGCTGTGCGGCGACGCCCAGATGGCGTTCGAGGTGGACGCCCTGCTGGCGGCGGCCGACCGGTTCGCGGTGCTCTACGACGACGCCTCGGCGTACGAGAGAGTGCGGTTGGCGTTGCGCGCACGGATCGCCATGCCGACCGGGATGGAGATGAGCGTGGCCACACCGAACGACAACAGCATCGCGAGCCACGCCTCGTCGACGAGCTGACCGCCGATGTACCCGACGGTGGCGGGGTAGAGGCTCCACAGCGCCGACCCGAGCGCCGCGACCGGCACGAACCGGCGCAACGGCCACCTCAGCGCGCCGGTGAGCAGCGCCCCGACGATGCCGCCCGCCGGCAGGAACCGCGCCGCGATGAGGATCGTCTCGCCCTTGGTCGCGAGCTGGTCGGCCGTCCACACGACCATGGACCGCGCCTTGGCGTTCTTGTTGACCTTGTCGAGGGCCCGCATCCCCATCCGCCGCCCTGCGCTAAAGTTGATCAAGTCGCTGACCAGGCATCCGGCCGCAGCGACGAGAACCACCAGGTACAACGGCACCTCACCGGACGCGGCCAGCACACCGGCGCCGATGAGCACGGCCTCCGTCGGTGCCAGCGGCACGACGGCGACCAGGAACAGCACTACGAGGCTGGCTGCGGTGCTCATGATCGGTGAACGTACGTGACCCAGGTGAACAATCCCGACCTGGGTGTTTCTTCAGCGTGCCCACAGGTATCGAGCCCCGATCTAGGCTGAATCCGTGCCGTTCACGCTCGCGCACCCGGCCGCGGTGCTTCCGTTGCGCCGGCACCTCTGGTTTCCGGGACTGGTGGCGGGCGCCGTCGCACCCGACCTGGGCTACTACCTGCCGATCGTGCCGACCCACGGTGTGCTCGGCGGATCCCTTGCCGCGGTGGCGTTGCTGCTGGCCGGACGCCTGATGCTGCCCTCACTGATGGCGTTGGCGCCGGCCTTCGTGCGGGAACGGGTGTCGCGTCCGGGAGACCTCCGTCAGCCGTTCGTGCGCGCGCTGTCCATTGTGGTGGGAGTGCTCACGCACCTGCTCTGGGACGCCTTCACGCAGACCGACGGGTGGTTCGTGCAGCGGTGGGCCTGGTTGGACGTCTCCGTCGTCGGACCTCATCGGCTCTACAACGTGATCGGGTACATGTCGTCGTTCGGCGGCATGGCCGTGCTGGCCTGGATGGCTACCCGTGGCCTACGCACGTCTGGTCCGAACGGTCTCGCCGGCTGTTCGAAAGGGCATGACTGGCCGTCACGTACCGGGAATTCCCGGTACAGGATCTGGGTCCTCATCGGAGCTGTGGCGGCCATGGGTGCCATCTGGTCGTTGTCCGATCCTGTCAGTCAGGTCAGCCTCTACGACTGGGTTCGGCGCCTTCTGCTGGGTGTGATCCAGGGCATATGCGTGGCGGCGGTCGCCCACGCCGTTCTGTGGCGCTTCAACCAGTCACGTCGTGACTGACGATGACCGCTCGGTTCCTCCGGTAGACCTCCGATCTGTCATGCGTTCATCCGGCAGTTCTGCCGTTGACCTGCTGGTTCGACCGCCGTTAACGTCCGAACTCAATTGGAAAGCTTGTTTACCAATCCTTCGAGCCGCCGCCTTTGCCCAGGAGGAACGAAGTGATCAAAAAGCACACCAGAGCTGGTGTCGCCATAGCCCTGTTCGCGCTCGTGGTCCCCCAGATCGCAGCCTCAGGCACGGCTAACGCGGCTGATTCCCTGCTTTCCGCCAACAAACCCACCACCGTCTCGTCCGTGGAGGCCCAGACGTTCGGCGGCGCCAACGCCGTCGACGGGAACTCGGCCACCCGGTGGGCGAGCCTCGAGGGCGTCGATCCCCAGTGGATCGCCGTCGACCTCGGTGGCGCCGCCACCATCTCGAGGGTCAAGCTCAACTGGGAGGTCGCGTACGCCTCCGAGTACAAGATCCAGACGTCGAGCGACGGCTCGTCGTGGAGCACCAAGAAGACCCTCACCGGTCAGAACGGTGGCATCGACGACATCGCCGTCTCGACGAGTGGCCGCTACGTGCGGATCTACGGCACCAAGCGCGGCACGTCCTACGGCTACTCGCTGTGGGACCTCGAGGTCTGGGGCAGCATCGCCAACGGCGACGTCACCGCTCCGACCGCGCCGTCCGGGCTCGCGAGCACGGGCACCACGTCGAGCACGGTGGGGCTGCAGTGGACGGCCGCGACCGACAACGTCGGCGTGACCGGCTACGAGGTCCTGCGCAACGGCAGCGTGGTCGGCACGCCGACCGGCACCACGTTCACCGACACGGGCCTCGCGTCCGGGACGGCGTTCACCTACACCGTCCGAGCCCGTGACGCGGCGGGCAACCTCTCCGCGGTGAGCAACGCGGTGCAGGCGACGACCCTGCCGGCCGGGCCGGGCGACAACATCACGATCGTCGTCGCCGGCGACATCGCGTCGCTGACGAACTCCGAGCACTACGAGACCGCGAGGCTGATCGACCAGATCAAGCCGAACCACATCCTGACGGTCGGCGACAACCAGTACGACAACGGAACGCTGACGGAGTTCCGCAACCACTACGACAAGTCGTGGGGCAAGTACAAGAGCATCACCCACCCCTCGCCCGGCAACCACGAGTGGTACGACAACCTCAACGGGTACAAGGCGTACTTCGGGGCCCAGGCCTATCCCGCCGGCAAGCCGTACTACAGCTGGGAAGCAGGCGAGTTCCACTTCGTCTCGGTCGACTCCGACCCGATGGACAACGACGGCTCGGACTCGACGCAGCTGAACTGGCTCAAGGCAGACCTGGCCGCCAACACCAAGGCCTGCGTCGTCGGCTACATGCACCACCCGCGGTTCACCTCCGGCAAGTACGGCGACAACGCGAAGATCGCGCCGTACTGGAACGCGTTCGCGGACGTCAAGGCGGACCTGATGCTCGGTGGCCACAACCACCACTACGAGCGGCTGGCCCCGTTGAACAAGAGCGGTGTGGTCGACCAGACCAACGGCGTGCGGTCGGCGGTCGTCGGCATCGGCGGTGACTACCTCTACAACGAGCGCACTCCGCGTACGGGTGTCGAGAAGTACTTCTCGGACAGTCACGGCGTCATGAAGCTCACCATCTCCGGCCGCTCCTACTCGTGGGAGGTCATCGACACGGCCGGAACGGTGCGCGACAAGGCCGGTCCTTACAACTGTCGTTAGCCGTGTTCGGCTGTTGATCGGAGGCCGTCGTGTACATCGCAACAGCTAGACAAGCTCCGGCGGCGGGTGGGACCGGCAGGATCGCGGGGAACGTACTCGCGTTGGGCGCGGTGTCCCTGCTCACGGACGTCTCGTCCGAGATGGTCACCGCCATCCTGCCGCTGTACCTGGTGCTGGGGCTGGGGTTCTCCCCACTGCAGTTCGGTGTGCTCGACGGCATCTACACCGGTGTGACGGCACTGGTTCGCGTTGTGGGCGGTCACGCGGCGGACCGCTGGCAACGGCGCAAGTTCGTGGCCGGACTCGGGTACGGGATCTCGGCGCTGGGCAAGCTCGGCCTGCTCGCCGCCGGGACCTCGGCCACCGCGATGGGGCTCGTGCTGGCCGGGGACCGGACCGGCAAGGGCTTGCGCACCGCGCCGAGGGACGCGCTGATCACGTTGAGCAGCGAGCCCTCGGCGCTCGGACGGGCCTTCGGTGTCCATCGCGCCATGGACACCGTGGGCGCGTTCCTCGGTCCACTGGTGGCGTTCTGTCTCTTGTGGACGCTCCCGGCGCGCTACGACGTCGTGTTCGTGGTGAGCTTCTGCTTCGCCGCGGTGGGTCTTCTGGTTCTGGTGCTGTTCGTTCGTGATCACCGGGACGTGCTGCCACGCGTCGCGGTGTCGCTGAAGAGCGCGTTCGGTTTGCTGCGATCCAGGCCGTTCCGGCGGGTCTGCCTGGTCGCCTGTGGACTCGGGTTCCTGACGCTGGGCGACGGGTTCATCTACCTGTTGCTGCAGAAGAAACTCGACGTCGACGTCGCTTACATCGCGTTGCTGCCCCTCGGCACGGCCGGCGTGTACCTGCTCGCCGCCGTGCCGCTGGGGTCGCTCGCCGACCGCCTGGGCCGGTGGAAGATCTTCCTGGTCGGTCACCTCGCGCTGCTCGGCGCGTACGTGCTGCTCGCCGGTGTCGGCGGGATTTCCCTGCTCATCGGTGTTCTGGTGCTGCACGGGCTGTTCTACGCCTGTACCGACGGCGTGCTGATGGCCGTTGCCGGGCCGATGATCCCCGACGAGCTGCGCACGTCCGGTCTGGCCCTGCTGCAGACCGGACAGGTGCTCGCCCGCGCCACCTCGTCCGTTCTCTTCGGTGCTCTTTGGACGTGGTTCGCTTGGTGAGGATCCTGATCGTCATCGCCGCCGTGATCGCGCTGGGCGCGGGCGCCACCGCCTACGCCCTGCGCGCTCCGGAGGAGGTTTCCGTTGCCGTGGAACAGGGCCCGGTCGAACTCTCGGCCGGGCGGCTGATGTTCGTGGACGAGGTGAGCGGCAGGGTGGCGTCGGTGCCGCTGACCGACCCGGCCGGTCCGCGCCGGGTCAGTTCGTTGTCCTGCAAGCGGTTCTACACCGCGGCACGGCAGGGGCTGTGTCTCGCGGACCGCTCCGGCCCGTTCCCGGGGTCCGTCGCGATCTTCGTCGACCAGTCGCTGACGGAGACGCACCGCATCGACGTCGCAGGCGTGCCGAACCGCGCGAAGCTGTCGCCGGACGGGCGCATGGCGTCCTGGACGACCTTCGTCACCGGCGACTCGTACGCGCAGACCGGTGCTTTCTCCACCCGCACGGGCATCTACGACCGGGAGACGCTGCTGTACCAGAGCAACATGGAGGGCACGCGGATCGCCGGCATGAAGCGGGCGGAGGACATGAACTTCTGGGGCGTGACGTTCACCGGCGACGATCGCTCCTTCTACGCGACGCTGTCCACCGGGGGCAAGACCTATCTGATCAACGGCGACGCGGTCGACATCTCAGCGAAGACGGTGCGGGAGAACGCCGAATGCCCGTCGCTCTCGCCGGACGGCAGGCGCGTGGCGTTCAAGAAGCGCGTGTCCGGCGACGGCGCGCGGCCGTGGCGCCAGCACGTGCTGGACCTGACCACGATGGTGGAGACACCGCTGGCCGAGACCCGCGGGATCGACGACCAGGTCGTGTGGCTCGACAACGACACCATCGCCTACGGCCTGCCGGGTGAGGGCATCTGGGCCGTGCAGGCGAACGGGGAGGGCGCGCCGCGGCAACTGGTGCCGCACGCGTCCTCCCCGTCGCTGGTTATCCCAGAATGATCTAACGCTGTGCTCGGTTGATCGCCGACACGATCGCGCGGAACGACGCGGCGACCGTCGAGCTGTCGATGCCGACGCCCCACAGGACGCGGTCGCCCACCGCGCACTCGACGTAGGCGGCGGCGCGGGCGTCGTCACCGGCGGACAGCGCGTGCTCGGCGTAGTCCAGCACCCGCACGTCGTAGCCCACCGAGGCGAGCCCGTCGACGAAGGCCGCGATCGGACCGTTGCCCGACCCGGTGATCTCCTGCTCGTCGCCGTCGATCAGCAGCGTCGCGGTGATCTCCTCGCGGCCGCTGCCGTCCGACGACGCCCTGTGCTTGAGCAGGTACAGCGGCGCCCGGCCGTGCAGGTACTCGTCGGCGAAGGCGTCCCACATCTCCTTCGGGTTGATCTCGCCGCCCTGCGTGTCGGTGACCTCCTGGATCACCTTCGAGAACTCGATCTGCAGGCGCCGCGGCAGGTCGAGGTGGTGCTCCTGCTTCATCAGGTACGCCACGCCGCCCTTGCCGGACTGCGAGTTGACCCGGATGACGGCCTCGTAGTTGCGGCCGACGTCCTTCGGGTCGATCGGCAGGTACGGGACCTCCCACAGGAAGTCGTCGACGTGCTGACCGGCCTCCTTGGCATCGGCCTCCAGGGCCTCGAAGCCCTTCTTGATCGCGTCCTGGTGGGAACCGGAGAACGCGGTGAAGACCAGGTCGCCGCCGTACGGGTGGCGCTCGGGGACGGGCAGCTGGTTGCAGTACTCGACGGTGCGCCGGACCTCGTCGATGTCGGAGAAGTCGATCTGCGGGTCGATGCCCTGGCTGAACATGTTCATGGCCAGCGTGACCAGGCAGACGTTGCCGGTGCGCTCACCGTTGCCGAACAGACAGCCCTCGATGCGGTCCGCCCCGGCCAGGTAACCCAGCTCGGCGGCAGCGACACCCGTGCCGCGGTCGTTGTGCGGGTGCAGGCTCAGGATGATCGACTCGCGGTTGTCGAGGTTCCGCGACATCCACTCGATCGAGTCGGCGTAGACGTTCGGCGTGGCCATCTCGACGGTGGCCGGCAGGTTGATGATCAGCGGCTTCTCGGGCGTGGGCTGGATGACCGCCTGGACGGCGTTGCAGACTTCCAGGGCGTAGGACAGCTCGGTGCCCGTGTAGGACTCAGGGCTGTACTCGTAGCGGAAGTCGGTCTCCGGGTAGTCCTGCTCCTGCTGCTTGGCGAACTTCGCGGCCTCGGTCGCGATCTTCTTGATGCCGTCGCGGTCCGAGCGGAAGACCACCCGGCGCTGCAGGATCGACGTCGAGTTGTAGAAGTGGACGATCGCCTTGTTCGCGCCCCTGAGCGACTCGAAGGTGCGGGCGATCAGCTCCTCGCGGCACTGGGTCAGGACCTGGATCGTCACGTCGTCCGGAACCGCGCCGTCCTCGATGATCTCCCTGACGAAGTCGAAGTCCGTCTGGGACGCCGCCGGGAAGCCGACCTCGATCTCCTTGAAGCCCATGCGGACCAGCAGGTCGAACATCTTGCGCTTGCGGGCGGGGGACATCGGGTCGATCAGGGCCTGGTTGCCGTCCCGCAGGTCCACCGCGCACCACAGCGGAGCCGTCTCGATCTTCTTCGCCGGCCAGGTGCGGTCGGGGACGTCGATGACCTCCACCAGCTCGTTGAACGGGCGGTAGCGGTGGAAAGGCATGCTGCTGCCCAGTTGGCGGTTCCAGGACTGCTGCGTGTCCGGGGCCGGGCGGGAGGGCTTGCGGATTCGGCTGGTGCCCGAGGTGTAGGCGTCAGCCGACTCGTACGCGGTGGTGGTGAAGGCCTCGTTCGAGGTCATGATCTCTGTGCTCCTGCGGGTCGTTTACGGGAACGACCGGCGGCAACGCTGAGGCCCGCGACGGGGGGCCGGTCTGATCAGACCCCGTCACGGCAGCGAAGCAGGAGGGAACGCCACACGTCGGACAGAGTAGCCACAGATCGGGGTGGGATGGAACTCAGGGACCGGATCGTGGGATAGCCGGGCGTGTTGGTTGGGGTGGGCGTGTCGGTTGGGTGGGCGCGTGGGTTGGGTGGGCGCGTGGGTTGGGTGGGGCGTCCCCCTGTTGCGTTGGCGGCTGCCTGTTGCGTCGTCCGTAGGTGGTCGCCTTGCGTGCGTCTGTGGCGGCTGATTCCTGGGGCTCCGCCCCAGACCCCGCCAATCTGATCCAAAGCCGGGGTCTACGCCGTGCGTGGGTTGATGGCACGCCTGGTGCGTTGGGCGGAGTTGCGTTGCGTAGTGGGGCGCGTTGGTGGGGTGGCTTCGTCACGAGTCGAGCCAAGAGCGGGCCACATCAGGGAAGGGGTGTCAAACGGACGAAGAGCGTGTCCGTTTGACACCCCTTCCCTGATGCAGCAAGAGCTGTGGCACGACTCGTGACGAAGCCACCCCACCCGGACCGCTCGGTAAGGACGGCTCGCCTTCGGCATCGCGGTGGGCTGGGAGCGGTTGATACGGGCAGGTCACGATTGCTGAAGAAGGTCAGTTAGCAAGTTTTGACGCGCGCGTACCCGGGAAAAGTTCATGTATGTCCAGATTACGTACCACCAGTGGCCGCGGCACGGCTTCCCGCGTGATCAGCGGCATCGGCGCGCTCTTCGCCTTCATCGAAGTGCTGTACATCCTGATGATCGTGTTGGGCGCGAACCCCACGAACGCGTTCTTCAAGTTCATCCAGTCCTTGGCCGAGCCTCTCGCCCTGTTCTTCCCTGGGCTCTTCAACACTGGCAACTACAACCTCGACGTCTTCCTCAACTACGGTCTTGCCGCCGTGTTCTGGCTGGTCGTGACCGGATTGCTCGCGCGTGCGGTGTCACGCTACTGAGTAGTAGATTCCGGCGGTATGCGGACGCGTGTGGTCGGTATCGCCGCCGGAGTTGTCAGTTGGGTCGGCCTCGCGCTGGCGGTCGTGCTCGTCGTTCACGTCGTGCTCACCGTCGGCGGGGCCAACCCGGACAACCCCATCACCAGCACGGTCAAGTCCCTGGCGGAGCCGTTGGCGCTCGCGTTCAGGGACCTCTTCTCGCCCGCGGACGCCAAGTTGCGAGTGATCGTCAACTTCGGGCTGGCCGCCCTGTTCTGGCTGGCCGTTCGAGCGATCGTCATTAAACTCGTGAGGCGCCTGAACTAGGTTCGAAGCATGGCGCGCGACGACTTCTGCAACAGCTGTGGCTCTCAGTACGCCGACACGGCCGCGTACCCGCGTAGGTGCGCCAGTTGTGGGCACATGGTGTGGGCGAACCCATCGCCGGTCGTGGTGTTGCTCGTCCCGGTGAAGGACGGGCCGCGGACCGGGCTGCTCACCGTGCGGCGGGCGATTCCTCCGGTCGGGGAGCTGGCGTTCGTCAGCGGGTTCATGGATCGCGGTGAGTCCTGGCAGCAGAGTGCTGTGCGTGAGCTCGAGGAAGAAGCGGGCGTGCGCATTCCGCCGGACGACCTGCGGCCGTTGCACTTCGTGTCCACGCCGGACGGGGGGACGGTGCTGATGTTCGCCACCGCGCCCGCGATCAACGCCGAGGACATGCCGCCGTTCGTGCCCAACGACGAGGCTTCCGAGCGGGCGATCATCTTCGAGTGCGTGCCGTTGGCGTTTCCGCTGCACAACGACGTCGCGACCAAGTACTTCTCAACTGAACTCTGACTGGCCCCAGGTGCCGGTGAAGACCGTTTCGGACAGCGGCAGGCGTCGGCGTTCCCGCTGTTCGCGGGCCTGAAGGTCCTCCGGCAGGGCGGACAGGTCGCCCTGCCGTCCGAGTGCCATGGCGACCAGCGGACGGACGTCGCCGGGCATGCCGAAGGCGGCGTGCGCGGCTGCCTTGTCGAAGCCGCCCATCATGTGCGCGATCAGGCCCAGGTCGACGGCCTGAAGCGCCATGTTCTCCATGGCCAGGCCCAGTCCGAACTCGATGTTCGGGATGTCGCCGCGGTCGTCGGCGGTGATCACGCAGCCGATCAGCAGGACCGAGGCGCGGGGCGCCCAGGTCTTGTTGCCGCGCGTCAGGGTCTCGACGATCGCGTCGAACGTCGGCGTGCCCCGTCGGCCCGCCACGAAGCGGGCCGGTTGGCTGTTGCCGTGCGACGGCGCCCAGCGGCCCGCCTCCAGCACGGTGCGGAGTTCAGAGTCGGAAACCGTTGCGTCGGCGGAGAAGGCGCGAGGGCTCCAGCGCTTCGAGATCAGCTCGTTCATCAGATCGCATACTGCCAAACGGCCAGGGAGTAGGCGCCGAACCAGGCGCTGAACAGCGTCGCCATGCCCAGGACGGTGAGGACCGTGGACGGACGGCGGCGCGCGAGGACCAGGGCCAGGGGGAGCAGCAGGGTGAAGGCGGGGAGCAGGAGACGGGCCTTCGAGTTCATCAGGCCGTTCGAGCCGAGGTCCATGGCCAGGACACCCAGGCCGTAGACGATCAGCGGCCACTCCAGGCGGCGCTGGAAGGCGTAGAAGACCAGGACGATCGCCAACGCCAGCAGCCAGACCGTGCCGGTCTCGAGGATCGAGCGCGGGTTGCCGAGGTGCCCCCAGGCGAAGTCCCAGGTGGCCGCGCCGCCGTCGAACTTCGAGCCCCAGCCGCGTTGCTGCACGCCGAACCAGCCCATGAGGTCGCCGGTGCGGACGGCCACCCAGCCGAGATAGCCGAGCAGGCCGAGGGGAGCGACCAGACCGCCGACCCAGGCCCGCCAGTCCTTCCGGTCGGCGATCACCGCGACCAATGCGGCCAGGCCGACCGCCGCGATCAGCGCCGCCGCGGTCGGGCGGACCAGGCCTGCCGCCGCGCAGCAGACGCCGGCGAGGATCCAGCGCTTCTTGACCACGCCCACGAGGGCCCAGACGGCGAACGCGCAGAACGTCGCCTCGGAGTAGGTCATCGAGAGCACGACGGACATCGGGGACGCGGCGAAGAGCGTCACGAAGATCAGGCCCGTGCGGTTCGAGCCGTCGCGGACCACGCGGCCGAGGACGAACAGGCCGTAGGCGCAGAAGACGCCGCTGATCAGGCTGACCGCGAAGGCCGCGCCGACCACGTCCACGCCCGGCAGGCCGTCGACCCACCTGATCAACGCCGGGTAGCCGGGGAAGAACGCGAGCGGGGTCTCGGCGGTGCGGTGGCCGAACGCGTCGTACGGGGGTGACGGGACGCCGTTGTAGCCGCCTGACGCGATGCCGAGGAACCAGTCGCCGTCCCACGACTTCAGGTTGTCGACGGAGGTGTCGGCCTTGCCGGTGAGCTTGTTCTGGTACTCGACGACCAGTTGCAGCACGAACAGACCGACCTGGCGAATGATCAGGTAGATGAGCGCGGGAGCCGTCCAGAGCACGGCCGGATGTCTGAGCGCTTCGGCCGTCCGTGAGCGCGCACTGCTCTCCTGCACGGCTGCTGGGGCCTCCACGACATCGGCACTCGACGACACCCGGACAGAGTAGTCACGCGCATCACGGCTCCAGAGTCTCACCAGGTGGTCCGGGTAGGCTGCCTTCGACGTGGGGTTTTAGTCGCGCGAAGGAGGTCAGGTCGGTGGCGCTCGTCGTCCAGAAGTACGGCGGTTCATCGGTTGGAAGCGCCGAGCGGATCAAACGCGTGGCCGAGCGCATCGTCGCGACCAAGAAGGCGGGGAACGACGTCGTTGTCGTCGTGTCCGCCATGGGTGACACGACTGATGAACTGCTCGATCTCGCCCGCCAGGTCTCGCCGGTGCCGCCCGCGCGTGAGCTCGACATGCTTCTCACCTCGGGTGAGCGCATCTCGATGTCACTGCTCGCGATGGCGATCAACTCGCTCGGTGCCGAGGCGCGCTCCTACACGGGCTCGCAGGCCGGCGTGATCACGACTTCGGTGCACGGCAAAGCGCGGATCATCGACGTGACGCCGAGCCGGATCCAGGACGCGACGTCCGAGGGGGCCATCGCGATCGTCGCGGGCTTCCAGGGCGTCTCCCAGGACTCGAAGGAGATCACGACGCTCGGCCGTGGCGGCAGCGACACCACAGCGGTGGCGCTCGCGGCCGCGACCAAGGCCGACGTGTGCGAGATCTACACCGACGTGGACGGCGTCTACACCGCCGACCCGCGCATCGTGCCGAACGCGAAGAAACTCGACACGATCACGTACGAGGAAATGCTCGAGATGGCCGCCTGTGGCGCCAAGGTGCTGATGCTCCGCTGCGTGGAGTACGCCCGGCGCTACAACGTCCCCGTGCACGTCCGCTCTTCGTTCAGCAACAAGACCGGAACCATCGTGTCCGGTTCAGTGGAGGACCTTCCCGTGGAACAGGCGATGATCACCGGCGTCGCGCACGACCGGTCCGAGGCCAAAATCACCGTGACGGCAGTTCCCGACCACCCCGGCATCGCGGCCAAGATCTTCCGCGTCGTGGCGCAGGCGGAGCTCGACATCGACATGGTCGTGCAGAACGTGTCGCAGGCCGCGTCCGGCCGCACCGACATCACGTTCACGCTGGCCAAGGTCGACGGCCCGCGCGCCGTGGCGGCACTGGAGAAGTCCCGCGGCGAGATCGGGTTCGACCAGGTCCTCTACGACGAGCACGTCGGCAAGGTGTCGCTGATCGGCGCGGGCATGCGCTCGCACCCCGGCGTCACGGCGACGTTCTGCGAGGCGCTGGCCACGGCCGGCGTCAACATCGACATCATCTCCACCTCGGAGATCCGCATCTCGGTCATCTGCCGCGACACCCAGCTCGACGACGCCGTCCGTGCCCTGCACGACGCGTTCGACCTGGGCACCGACGAAGAGGCCGTCGTTTACGCAGGGACTGGACGATGAGTGCGCCCGTTCTCGCGCTGGTTGGCGCGACCGGTGCCGTCGGCACCGTGATGATCGACATCATCAACACCCGTTCGTCCGTGCCGTGGGGCGAGATCAGGCTGATCGCGTCCCCGCGCTCGGCGGGCAAGAAGATCAACGTGCGTGGCCAGGACGTCACGGTCATCGCGCTCTCGCCCGAGGCGTTCGACGGCGTCGACATCGCGATGTTCGACGTGCCGGACGAGGTCTCCGCCGAGTGGGCCCCGATCGCCGCCGAGCGCGGTGCCGTCGCGATCGACAACTCCGGCGCGTTCCGGATGGACGCCGACGTGCCGCTGGTCGTGCCCGAGGTGAACGCGGACAAGATCAACGACCGTCCGCGCGGCATCATCGCGAACCCGAACTGCACGACGCTGTCGATGATGGCGTCGCTGGGTGCCCTGCACCGCGAGTTCGAGCTCAAGGAACTCGTCGTGGCCTCCTACCAGGCCGCTTCCGGTGCCGGCCAGTCCGGCATCGACCGCCTGTACGCCGAGATCTCGGCGCTGGCGGGCAAGGAGGCCGGTGTCTCGGCGGGCGACGTGGCGCAGGCGCTGTCCGCCGCCGGTCTGTCCGCTGAGGACTCGCCGTTCCCGGCTCCGCTGGTGCTGAACGTGGTGCCGTGGGCCGGTTCGCTCAAGGACGGCGGCTGGTCGTCCGAGGAGCTGAAGGTCCGCAACGAGGCCCGCAAGATCCTCGGCATCCCGGACCTGAAGGTCTCCGCGACCTGCGTCCGCGTCCCGGTCGTCACGACCCACTCGCTGTCCGTCCACGCGACGTTCGCCCGCGAGATCACGGTCGAGGCCGCGCACAAGATCTTCGAGTCGCAGCCGACGATCGTGCTGGTCGACGACCCGGCCGCGCAGAAGTTCCCGACGCCCGCGGACACCGTGGGCGAGGACCCGACGTACGTGGGCCGCGTGCGTCAGGCGCTGGACTTCCCGAACACGCTGGACTTCTTCGTGTGCGGTGACAACCTGCGCAAGGGTGCGGCACTGAACACCTACGAGGTCGCGGAAGAGCTCGCGAAGCGCCTTTGATCATCGCTCCTGTCGCCGTCGGGCCCGGTAGGGTCTGACGGCGATGGGGGAGATCGAGTGGATCAGGCCGCCCCGCCTCGCAGAGGTCGTGGCCGCCTATCAGGGTTTCGCTTTCGGCGCGGGTGTCCGAACAGGACTCGTCGGCCAGCTGGCCGCGTGTTCGGCGGAGGACCCGGCCGCCGCGCTGGCGCAGTGGGCGGCGGAGCCCGCCGTCCAGCCCGACCTGGTGTCCCGGCAGAGCGCCCGGGACCTGGTCAAGAACAGTTATCGCGGCACGATCAGGTCGCAGGGGCCCGGCGCGTTGATCTGGGCGCTGCCCGCCGCCGCGCAACGGCTCGACGCGGACCGGATCCGCGAGCTGGTGGCGCTCACCCACGGCCCGGACTCCGCGGCCGCCGACGCCGTGATCATGCTGGCCTCGCACCTCTTCACGTCGTCGAAGCTCGACCCGCCGGACGCCGATCCCTTCACCGCCGCCGGCGCGTTGGCGCAGGCCGTTCGTGGTGAGGGCCGCGGGGTGGCGCAGGCCATCGCGGGTGCGCTGGAGGGCGGGCCCGAGCACGACGTCCGGCTCGTCGCCGAAGAGCTGTACCGGAGGTCGTGGTGAGGGCGTTGGCTCCGATGGAGCAGCTCCTGCACGAGCACGAAGACGACGTGAACGGCTTCGGGCACCACGCCGCGCACGGTGAGCTGCTCATTCCCGGCGAAGTCCTGATGAGCGACCGCGAGGTCCTCGAGGTCTACACGGACGAGTCACGGCTGCCCGCGGGCGTCGAGCAGTGGATCCGCCTGCCGTTGCACACGGTCCTGAGCAGGCTCGTCGCGAGCAAGCCGAAGCTGCACTTCAACCCGGGCCTGCCGTTCGAGGCCGAGTTCGACTTCGTGGAGCTGGCCGACGCCGCCGCACAGCACATGCGGATCTGCGGGTGCGCGGAACGGCCGACCGCCACGAGGGAGGCGAGCCGCTGGGTCGACGGCGAGGGCCGCAGGTTCTTCGTGGTGCCGCACAGGGACAGCTCGCGGTTGCGCGGGTGCCTGATCGGGGGCGCGATCGGTGACGCGCTCGGTGCGAACACCGAGAACCTGCCGATGGAGGTCGTCTACGAACGCCACGGGCCGGACGGCATCACCGATCTGCCCGAGAAGCCGGACATCACCGACGACACGCAGATGACGCTGTTCACGTTCGAGGCGATGATCAGGTCGCACGTGCGGCAGCGGATCACCGGCGAGCGCGAGATCACCGGCATCACCCAGAACGCGTACCAGCGTTGGCTGCACACGCAGAAAACGCCGTGGGACAAGGCCCGTGGCGTTCATTCCACTGTGGATGAGCCGGACGGCTGGCTCATCTCGCACCAGGAGCTCTTCCGGATGCGGGCGCCCGGACTCACGTGCACGAGCGCGTTGCAGGAGTACGCCCGCACCGGCGAGCAGGCCACGATCACCAAGCCGGTCAACAACTCCAAGGGCTGCGGCGGCGTCATGCGGGTCGCGCCGGTCGCGCTCGCCGACGACGATCCGGCCGTCGTGTTCGCGCTGGCGGCGGCCAACGCGGCGCTGACGCACGGCCACCCGAGCGGTTACCTGTCGGCGGGTGTGTTCGCCGTTCTGGTGCACCAACTGTTGCGCGGCAAGGACGTGACGGACGCGCTGGAAGTCGCCGTCGACTCACTCGTCCGGCGCGAAGGCCACGAGGAGGTAGTCGCGGGCATCGAGCACGCCCTCGAACTGGCGGATCTCGGCTCACCGAGCGTGGCGCGGGTCGAGGAACTGGGCCGTGGCGGCGTCGGCGACACGGCGCTCGCAATCGCGTTGTACTCGGTGCTGGTCACCGACGATCCGAACGACGCGTTGCTGCTCTCGGTCAACCACGGCGGCGACAACGACTCGACGGCGTCGATGTGCGGCAACCTCGCCGGCGCGTTGCACGGCGTCGAGAAGATCCGCCCGGACTGGGTCGAGCGCGTGCAGTTCCGGGAGGTCGTCGACCGGATGGTGGCGGACTGGGAACTGGAGACGAGCCCCGCCGCGCCGGTGGGACAGGAGTGGTTCGTCCGGTATCCGCCGTCCTAGGGTGAGTCGTATGGCGGAGAGCGACGAGCAGTACGATGCGCTGGGTGCGATCTACGAGCGCGCCAAGCACATCCCGACCGGACTGGCCGAGCGCTCGACGTTGCTCACCGCTTTCGGTGACCTGCGCGGGAAGTCGGTGCTGGATGTGGCCCGCGGCACCGGGTTCTACGTCAGGCACTTCCACGACCTCGGTGCCGCGAAGGTCGTCGGCGTCGGCTCGGCCGGCGAGATGATCGGCTACGCGGACGGCGCGCTGACCCGAGCGGGCCTGGCCGAGGTGACGCGGCAGCCCGCGGTCACGCCGGACGACGAACGCGGCGAGGAGTTCTGGGGCCCGTCGCGGAAGTCCCCGAGCTTCGGTGTCTTCACGGCCGTGCGAGCCGCAGCATGATCGTTCTCGCGGTGGACCTCGGCACCACGGCTACCAAGGTCGTCGCGGTCGACGCGCAGGCTCGCGTCGTCGCCTCGACCGAACGCGCCTATCCCATGCGCACCAGCGGTCTCGAAGCCACGCACGACCCGAAGCAGGTGCTCGACGCCGCGCTCGACGCACTGCGTGAGCTGGCTTCTGAGGACGTTCGTGCGATCGCGTTGACCGGTGCGATGCACTCGATCATGGGCCTGGACGCCGGCCTGACGCCGGTCACGGACGCCCTGAGCTGGGCCGACAACCGCGCGGTCGAGCAGACCGAACGGTTGCGCGGCACGGAGGAGGGTCGTGCGCTGCACCAGGCGACCGGCGCGCCGATCCACTCGTTCACGCCGCTGATGAAGCTCGCCTGGTTCCACGAGAACGGCGTCCGCGCCGCGAAGTGGTGCGAGATCAAGGACTTCGTGCACCTGCACCTGACCGGTGAGCTGATCAACGAGCACTCGTCCGGCTCCGGCACGGGCCTGATGAACATCCACACCCTGCAGTGGCACGAGCCGTCGCTGGAGTTCGCGGGCGTCACCGCGGATCAGCTGCCGCCGTTGGTCGAGCCGACCCACTCGACGCCGTTGACCGCCGAGATCCCAGGACTGCGGCCCGGCATTCCCGTGATCGTCGGCGGTGGCGACGGGCCGTTGGGCAACCTCGGCGTCGGCGCGGCGACTCCGGGAGCCGGTGCGGTCTCGCTCGGCACGTCGGGCGCGCTCCGCGTGGCGCAGCAGGGACCCGGTGTCGACGAGGAAGGCCGCACCTTCAGTTACGCCATCGGCGAGGGCCTTTGGGTTCGTGGTGGAGCGATCAGCAACGGCGGCGTGGTCGCCCAGTGGGCCGCGGAGACGTTCAACGTCCCGGTCGGTGAGCTGCTCTCCCAGGCAGCCGACGTCGACTCGGACGGGCTCGTCGCGCTGCCGTACCTGCTGGGCGAGCGAGCGCCGTGGTGGGACCCGACCGCGCACGCCGCGTTGCTCGGCCTCCGGCGCGAACACACGCCTGCGCAGATCACCAAGGCACTGGTCGAGGGTGTGTGTCAGCAGTTGGCGCTCGTGCTCGACGCCGTGCCGCAGGTCGACTCGTTGCGGATCACCGGCGGTGCGTTCCGCGCTCCGATCTGGGCCCAGACGCTGGCGAACACGCTCGGCATGCCATTGCACCTCACCGAGGACAGCGGCGGTTCGGCCGTCGGCGCGGCGCTGCTGGCGTGGCGGGCGCTGGGCGAGATCGAGTCGCTGACCGTCGACCTCGTGCAGCCGACGCAGACGATCACACCGGACGAGGACGCCATCGAGAGGTACGCGAACGCACGGCCGTTCGTGGTGAAGGCGTACCGAGCCCTGGAAGAGCTGTACGCGGACTCACATCGTTAGCAAAGAAAACCTTTTGCCATCCACGTGAGGATGGCTGTGTGGACCTCGCCCCCTTCAAGCACGTGCTGATGCTGCCCAGAGTCCGTCCGTTCGCACTGCTGATGTTCTTCGCGAGGATGCCTCCGGCGGCGACCGGCGTGATCCTGACGCTGCACGTCGCGGTCACGCTGGACAGGGGCTACGGCGCGGCGGGCCTGGTCGGGGCGGCGGGCACGATCGGCATGGGGCTGGGCGCTCCGCTGATGGGCAGGCTGATCGACGCGCGCGGCCTGCGGTCGATGCTCGCGCTGAGCGTCACGGCCTCGGCGGCGTTCTGGCTGACGGCGCCGCTGATGGGCTACTGGACGTTGCTGGTGACGTCGTTCTGCGTCGGGCTGCTCGGCGTGCCGATGATGTCGATCGGACGGCAGGTCATCACCGCGCTCGTGCCGGAGAGCCGGCGCCGGGTCGCGTTGTCGGTGGACTCGATCTCGGTCGAGCTGTCGTTCATGGGCGGGCCCGCGCTCGGGGTGGTCGTCGCGACGAAGTTCTCCACGAACGCCGCACTGCTGTTCATCGGCGTCTCGATCCTGGTCGCCGGCGCGCTCCTGTACTGGGCGAACCCGCCGATGGTGCACGAGGACGAGATCGTCGACGGGCCGCAGCCGAGGATCTTCGAGTGGATGCGCGGACGGATCGTCGGCGTGCTCGCCGTGTGTGTCGGTGCGACCGTGTGCCTCGGGGGCATGGAGGTCTCGGCGATCGCGTCGATGGAGCACATCGGCCAGCAGAGCTGGCTCGGCGTGGTGTTCTTCGCGATGTGCGCGGCGTCGATCGTGGGCGGGTTGGTCTACGGCGGCGTGAAGAGGGTGCCCAGTGTGCTCGTGTTGCTGGTGCTCATGGCCGCTCTGGAGATTCCGGTGGGCCTGGGCGACGGCAACGTGCTGCTGCTGTGCCTGCTCCTCGTGCCGATGAACCTCATGTGCGCTCCGTTGATCGCGGCGTCAGGTGAGCACATCAGCAAGCTCGCGCCGCCCACCGCACGTGGGCTGGCGCTGGGCTTGCAGGGGTCGGCGTTCACCGTGGGCAACGCGATCGGCCAGCCGCTCGCCGGCGTCGCGGTCGACCGGGGTGGTGCTCCGGCGGGGTTCGCGATCGTCGGCGTGGCCGGGCTGCTGGTCGCGGGCGTCGCCTGGCTGCTTGCCCGGCAGAGCAAACCGGTTGCCACCGGGGTGACGATGTCCTCGTGAACCTCGCCCCGTTCAAGTCGGTCCTGGCGCTGCCGGGGGTTCGTCCCCTGATGCTGCTGATGCTGTTCGCCAGGATTCCCCCGACGGCGGCGGGCGTCACGGTGACGCTGCACGTCGTCACCACGCTCGACAAGGGCTACGCGGCGGCCGGCACGGTGGGTTTCGCGACCATGATCGGCCTCGGTCTCGGGTCGCCGTTGATGGGCAAGCTGGTCGACAGCAGAGGCCTTCGGTTCGTGCTGATGCTCAGCCTGCTCGAAGGCGCGTTCTGGCTGACGGCGCCGCTGATGGACTACTACGTCCTGCTCGTGCTGGCGTTCGCCAACGGGCTCGTGGCGGTACCGGTGATGTCGATCGGACGGCAGGCGCTCACCGCGATCGTGCCCGAACCCCAGCGCAGGCCCGCGTTCTCGCTGGACTCGATCTCGGTCGAGCTGTCGTTCATGGTCGGGCCCGCGGCGGGCGTGCTGATCGCGACGAAGTTCTCCACCGGCACGGCGCTCGTCGTGATCGGTCTGGCGATCCTGACCGCGAGCGCGGTGCTGTTCGTCGTGAACCCGGTGCTGCTGCACGAGGACGACGTCGTCGAGGGGTCGCCTCCTCGGTTGCGGGAGTGGCTGCGCGGACCGATGATCGCCGCGTTGATCATCCCGTTCGGCGCCACGATGGTGTTGTCCGGCATGGAGATCTCGGCGATCGCCTCACTGGAGCGCACGGGCCAGCAGAGCTGGCTCGGGCTGATCTTCTTCGTGATGTGCGCCGCGTCGGCCCTCGGCGGGCTCTTCTACGGCAGCCTCAAACGAGTGCCCGGCGGCGTGTTCCTGCTGGCGTGCATGGCGTTGCTGGAGATACCGGTCGGCCTCGGCGACGGCAGCGTGTTGCTGCTGGCGCTCGCGTTGATCCCGATGAACCTGGCGTGCGCGCCGACCATCACGGCCTCGTCCGAACTGATCGCCAAGAGCGCGCCGCCGTCCGCGCGCGGGCTGGCGCTGGGACTGCAGGGCTCCGCGTTCACGTTCGGCGTTGCCGCTGGTCAGCCGTTGGCGGGGCTCGCCGTGGACCACAGCGGGCCCCCGCTCGGCTTCGTCGTCGCCGGGCTCGCCGGCCTGGTGGTGGCCGGCGTCGGCTGGGTGTTGGCGCGGCAGCGTCAGGCGGTCTCGGCCACGTCCTGAGCGGAGTTGGCCAGCGCGAGGCCGGTCCGCAGCGCGCCCACGGCCTCGGACACGGCCTCGCGGAAGATCCCGCCGACGCCGAGCACGTTCGCGAAGCCGTGGAACAGGCCCTCGTGCCTGCGCAGCACCACCGGCACACCCTCGGCGGCCAGCCGTTCCGCGAAGGCCTCGCCCTCGTCGCGCAACGGGTCGTAGCCCGCGGTCGCGATGTAGGTCGGGGGCAGGCCCGACAGGTCCTCGGCCAGCATGATCGACAGGCGCGGGTCGTGACGGTCCTTGCCCCCGGCCGTGTACTGGTCGAGGAACCAGTCCATCTTCTCGTCGGTCAGGAAGAACCCGTTGCCGAAGATCTCGCGCGACCGGCGGCGCACCGACGCGTCCACGCCGGGGTAGAAGAGCAGCAGGAACGCCAGGTCGATCTCGGCGGCGTGCGCGGTCACCGCGGCGAGGTTGCCGCCCGCGCTGTCACCGCCGAGCGCGATCCGCTTCGGGTCGATGCCCAGGTCCTCGGCCTTGGCGATGGCGTAGCGCAGCACCTCGGCGGCGTCGTCGGCCGCGGTCGGGAACGGGGCCTCCGGGGCGAGCCGGTAGTCGGCCGCGAGCAGGCGGACACCCGCTTCCCTCGCGAGGAACCGGCACAGGTTGTCGTGGCTGTCGAGGCTTCCGGTCACCCAGCCGCCACCGTGATAGAAGATCAACAACGGTGAGCCCTCGGCAAGACCGTCCGGCGTGTAGAGACGCCCGGCGAACTCCCCGATCGTGAGCTCCCTCGCACCCACCCCGGTGATCTTCGGGCCGGCCACGAGCTTCGAACTCAACTCCAGATCCAGTCGGCTCTCGGATGCTGTCTTCGTGCGCCACTCCGTCCCGGACAGTTGCTGGAGCCTGAGCAGCAACTGCGCCTCGGGATGCAGGTCCTGGCCGTCCAGACGGATCGGACTGCCGGCGATGAGGCGGCGCACAGGGCCGGGGAGACCGAACGCGAAGCGCAGAGCACCGGCCATCACGGCCGCCTGGAAGTTCGACATGTGTTGCAGGTTACTCGCGAGTAGTGCTGGATCTCCAGGTATCTGGAGGTGGAAGGATCGTTGTCATGACGGTGACGGTGGTGGGCATCGGGGGCTCGATCAGGTCCGACTCGCAGTCCGAGCGGGCGCTGCGGGTGGCTCTGGAGGGCGCTCGCGAGCTTGGTGCGCAGACGATCCAGTACAGCGGCCCTGACCTGGTGCTTCCGTTCTACGACCCGTCGGTGCCGGACCGCACGGACGTCGCCATGAGGATGGTCGAGGACCTGCGCAGGTGCGACGGCGTGATCGTCGTGTCGCCCGGCTACCACGGCACCGTGTCCGGCCTGGTCAAGAACGCCCTCGACTACATCGAGGACCTGCGCGACGACGAACGCCCGTACCTCGACGGCCGGGCGGTCGGCACCATCACCGCCGCGTACGGCTGGCAGGCTGCGGTGAACACGCTCGCGGCGGTGCGCTCGATCGTGCACGCGCTGCGCGGCTGGCCGACGCCGCTGGGTTCCGCGATCAACTCCGCGCAGGTCAAGTTCGACGGCGACGGTGCCTGCTCGGACGCCGACGTCGACCGGAACCTCCGGGTGATCGGCCGTCAGGTCGCCGAGTTCGCGCTGCGTCAGACGTCTCAGTTGGACGTGAACTGAGTCACGACGGGGCATTTGAGTCGTGCGCGATGCGTTCTCCCTCAGTGAAAGGCTTCAAAGCCCACTGACTCAAGGGAGAGCGGAATGGAAGCGCTGTACACGGCTGAGGCGACTGCTTACGGCGAAGGCCGCAACGGCGAGGTTCGCTCGTCCGACGGTGTGATCGACGAGGTCCTGTCGATCCCCAAGGAGATGGGCGGCCCCGGCGGCGACGCGACCAACCCGGAGCAGCTGTTCGCGGCCGGTTACTCGGCTTGCTTCAACTCCGCCATCGCAGCCGTCGCGCGCGCCGGGAAGATTCAGGTCGCTTCTTCTGAGGTAACCGCCAAGGTGGGGATCGGCTCCAACGGCACCGGCGGCTTCCAGCTCGCCGTCGAGCTCGCGGTGAAGATCCCCGGACTCGACCAGGCGGTCGCGGAGAAGCTCGTCGAGCAGGCCCACCAGGTCTGCCCGTACTCCAACGCGACGCGCGGCAACATCGAGGTGGCGCTCACCGTCACCGTCTGAGGAGGCGCGTTTCACCATGGCCAAGAACCCGATCACCAGCCCACTGGCTGACGCCGACCGCGACGCGGTGGGCAAGATCCTGCAGGCGACGCTCGTAGACCTCGTCGACCTGTCCCTGATCGGGAAACAGGCGCACTGGAACGTGATCGGCAAGAACTTCCGCAGCGTCCACCTTCAGCTCGACGAACTGGTCGTCCTGGCACGCAACGCCGCCGACCAGGTAGCCGAGCGAGCGGCCGCTCTCGGCGTCACGCCGAACGGCACGGCGAAGACCATCGCCGCGTCGTCCGGCGTACCCGAGATCGCGTCCGGCTGGCTGAAGGAGGACCAGGTCGTCGAGTCGATCACGACTTCACTGGCGTCGCTGATCTCCCGCATGCGCACCCGCATCGACGAGACGGACAAGCCCGACCTCGTCACCCAGGACCTGCTGATCGGCATCACGCAGGAACTGGAGCAGGCGCACTGGATGTGGCAGGCCCAGTCGGCCTGACGGCTCAGAGCATCAGCCGGCGGATGGCCCGTTCCTCGATGGAACGGGCCTCGTCCACTTTGTCCGCCAGTTCGTCGTAGTCGCCGCCGTTCGCGATCTCCGACCAGAGCGCGCCCGACGCCCTGAACTCCTGCGCCCCGGGAAGCCCCGCTTCGGTGAGGAACTCGGCGTAGAGCGGCCGCGTGGCTCCGGGCGCGGTGTACTCGACCTCCAGGCCGTCGTGCAGCCGTTGCTTCACGAACCCGGGGTCGTCGGCCCAGCGCCGGGCCCAGCCCTTCTTCCCCTTGTCGCGCAACTGCTCCGCGAGCTTACTCATGCCGGAGAAGCCGAAGTTCACGTCGAAGTTGTTGCCCAGCACCGGCCCGGTGAGGTGCTCGCACGTCATCCGCACGGCCGCGGCGACGTCCGGCTCGCCTGTCCGTTCACCGATGCTGATCATCTCGTGCTTGCCCTGACCCCAGCTCGTCATGAACTCGGCGAGCGGCTGCACGTTCGTCCCGTGGTTGTGCACGGTGACCGTGTCACCGTCCGTTCCCAGCACCCCGACCGGATGCTTCTCCTTGCCCAGCAAGCAGATCACCGGCCCGTCGGCATCGCGGAGCTGCTTTTCGGCCTTGCGTGCCGAGGTGGTGCTGGTGACGTCGTGCGCGATGTTCGCGTGCATCAGCGCAGTCGGGATGAACGGCGCGGGGTGGTGCCGCGCGACGATCGTCATGGTCGGCGTGTGGCCCTTGTACTCGAACACGAAGTACATGAACCCGATGCCCCCGGCGAGCCCAGCGAGCATCGCCTCGGACCACTCGTCGTCGAGCACCTCCCGCAGCAGCCAGGAGTCGTGCATCTGCCCGGTGGGCCGCGCGTCTTTCAGCACGTGCCTGCGGGCGGTGGTGTAGGACTCGCCGGTGCGCTCCATCCGGGCGCGAACCAGGCGCTTGAACGACTTCTGCTCGGTCATGGCGTGCCTTTCGCGGACGCGCTGGAGCCGTTCCCCACGCCTCGCTCTGCTCGTCCGGGCTGCGTTCGTGCACACGACAGACACGACTGACCGGCGCCGGGAGGACAGGAGTCCCCTTTGCCTCCGCGACGCCGGTCAGCGTGGGTGACCGATCAGGAGGTGAGGCGCTCGGCAGCGCCGTCACCAGGTTACTTCGTGATGTGCCGCCTTGCGAAGTCCACCTCGGCCGCCGTCTGACGGATCGTCTCGGCGACGACCAGCGAGCCGTGGCCCGCGTCGTAGCGGTACATCTCGTAGGCGTGGTCGCGGGCCGCGAGCGCGTCGAGGTAGTTGTCGATCTGCCTGATCGGGCAGCGCGGGTCGTTCTCGCCGGCGAGGATCAGCACCGGAGCGGTGACCTGGTCGACGTACGTGAGCGGCGAGCACTCCTTGTACAGCTCGGGCAGTTCCTCCGGGGAGCCGCCGAACAGCGCGCGGTCGAACGCCCGCAGCGGTTCCATCTCGTCCTCGTAGGCGGCGAAGTAGTCCGCCACCGGGACGCCCGCGACGCCGACGGTCCAGCGTTCCGGCTGGGTGCCGATGCCGAGCAGGGTCAGGTAGCCGCCCCACGATGCGCCGTTGAGGACCGACTTCGAGGGGTCGGTGAGCCCGGACTCGACCGCCCAGTCGTGCACGGCGGCGATGTCCTCGAGTTCGGTGATGCCCGGCCGGCCCTCGATGGCGTCACGCCACTTCGAGCCGTAGCCGCTGGAGCCGCGGTAGTTCACGTGCACAGTGGCGAACCCGGCGTCCAGCCAGACCGCGCGGTAGGCGGAGAAGCGGTCCTCGTCGGAGGAGTGCGGGCCGCCGTGGATCAGGAAGACCGTCGGGAACGGGCCCTCGCCTTCCGGCTTCGAGACCAGCGCGTGCACGTCGCCGACGAACACGTCCTCCAACGGCGCGGACGTCGCGGGCTTGGCGCCGGCGGGCTCGACCAGCACGCGCTCGGTGCCGTCGGTGGCCAGCGCGCGGATGACCGTGGACCTCTCGGCGGACGACCACGAGTACTCGATCGTGCCGTCCGGCCGCACGCCCGCCGAGCCGATCACACCGGGCGCGGTGTCCAGAGTGGACAGCTCGCCGGTCGCGAGGTCGTAGCGGTGCGCGGTGTTGCGGGCGTGGTGGGTGTGCACGATCAGCAACGCGGACGCGTCCGGGTACCAGTCGGCGGAGACCTCACCCGGCAGGTCGAGGACGATCTCCTGCTCGGTGCCGGCGGCGACGTCCCAGATCAGCAGCTCCTCGCGGCCACGGCGCTCGTGCAGCACCAGCAGCCGCTGGTCGCCGTGCACCGGGCTGAACGAGATGGCGTCGAGGCCCTTGCCCTTGCCGTCCCACTTCTCGGCGATCGTCTCGCCGTTCTCCGCCTTGAGCGCGCGCAGGGCCATGTGCCGGTTGTCGCCGTGCTCGGAGTGCGCGATCACGACGATCGACTCGTCCTTGGACAGCGCGGTGACGCCGGCGTCGTTGACGTGCTGGTAGAGCACCTCGCTCTTGCCGTTGCGCGCCAACCACACCGTGGTGCCGTCGTCGGTCGACGCCGCCACCGCCGTGACGGTGCGGCCGATCTCCAGACCCGCCGGGTAGCCGGGCGTCACGTCGGCGACCGCGGGCTCCGCCTTGCTGCCGTCGGCCTTGAACGGCTCGCACACCCAGACGCCGAACTCGTCGCCGTCGTGGTCGTCGAACCACCAGATCTCGGTGCCGTCCGGGTTCAGCGTGGCGTGCGACGTGCCGTTCGGGCGGTCGGTGACCTTGCGGTGCTCGTCCGTCGCGCGGTCCCAGGAGTAGATCTCCCACACGCCGCTCGCGTTGGAGACGTACAGGGTGCGGTCCGGTGCGTCGTCGGCCCATCCGGGCAGGCTCATGCGGGGAGCGGTGAACCGCTCACGCCACCGGGTCTCGGCGGCCGGGTCCTCGAAGAGCTGTTCCGGAATGTCGGGAGAAGGGTGCGTGGTCACGGTTCAACACTAGAGTCAGTGGTCGGTTCTAGGGGGATTCCACATGACACAACCACCACAGTGGGGTGGGCCACCGCACCGCCCGCCGCCACCACCTGGTCACGGGCACCACCAGCCACCGCAGCAGCACCGGCCCCCGCCACCCCAGCAGTGGCCCCAGCCAGGCCCGCCACCCCAGCAGTGGCCGCGGCAGGGCCCTCCGTTCCAGCCCGGCCCGCCGCCCGGCTGGCTGCCGCCGAAGCCGTCGCAACTCACCCTGCTCGCGATCCTGAACTGGATCCTGGCCGTCGGCATGCTGGTGATCGCGGCCTTCGTGATCATGAGCTTCCTGATGTCCGGCGGCACGCTGCTGGTCGGCATCCTGCTCGCCGCCGTGATCGCGGGCTTCGGCCTGCTGAACGCGCTCGGCGCGCTGTCGGTCAACCACCCGCACTTCCCGAACACGGTCGCCTCGCAGATGGCAGGCGGGTTCACGGGGCTGGTGCTGCTGGTGGCGCTGATCCGCTCGGTGCGCCGCGGCGTCGCCGAACTGGTGCCCACGATGGGGTCGGCCGTCCTGCTGGCGCTGTGCGTGCTGAGCCTCGTACTGGCGACCCGTCCGGCCGTGAAGCGGTGGATTGTCGCAAAGCACCAGCAATCTTTGTCACAAGGTCACCGACCGAGGAACCGCCGCTGACCAGTTGAATCGAGTCAGAGATTCTAGGTGCGGGGGTCCCGCGAGAGTTAACGTTGATGCATGTCCGAAACAATGGATCGCCTCGCCGGGGCCGCCACGTTGGAGGAAGTGCAACGCATCGTCCGCACCACGGCCAGGTCTTCGCTGGTAGCGCACGGTGCGACGCTGGTGCTGCTCGACGGCGACCTCTGCTACTACGCCGACGAGGACTCGATGAGCCCGCTGTGGAAGGGCCAGCGCTTCCCCGCCGTGAACTGCATCAGCGGGTGGGCGATGTTGAATCGTCGAACCGTGGCGATCAGGGACATTCGCTTCGATTCGAGGATTCCTCAGGAAGCGTATCGGCCGACCTTTGTGCGAAGCCTGCTGATGGCCCCGATCCTGCGCCCGGAACCACTCGGCGCCATCGGCTGCTACTGGGCCGTCCCGCACACCGCGACCCCGGCCGAGACCGAAACGCTGGAGTCACTGGCCCACGCCGCCGGCGAGGCGCTGGAACGCTTCCCGGAAGGCCTGCCCGCACGGGGCTTCATCAACTGACGTCCTGGAAGTGCCGCAGCGTCAACGGCCGCTGCAGGTACTCGTCCTCGTCCGGGAACGTCACCGGATCGGTGCGCCATCCGGGCCCCGCGTAGTTCTCCAGGGCCTGCTCGTCCCGCCACCGGCTCACGTACTGCACGCGCCGCGGGTCGTCGAGCTCGACGAGCACCTCGTGCCCCACAAGCCCGTCGTAGATCTCGGGAAACGACCCGACGAGATCCCGCACCCGTGCGACGAACTCCTGCTCCCGGCCTGGCTTCACCAGAGCCTCCGACACCCGCGTAAGCATGGTGCCGAGCCTATTGCCGGCCGAGCTCCTCCTCGAAGATCCGGTCGACCTGCCGCGAAGCCCGCGACAATGCCCTGACCGCGATGAAGACCACGATGAAACCGACGGCGACCACGGCCGTCACCCAGGCAGAAGTGAGCATGTAAACAATCCCCAGGGACTGCAACACCACAATTGCTTTGGCCACTACGACGATCCACGACCGATGAGAAGCATTGGCGGCGGAGGCGGAGTCCATCACTGACATCTCCCGACTTATTCAACGGCGGCTGAACCACAGCCTTCGTCGTTTGGATCAAGTCTCCCGTTACGCAACGTCAGTTGAACCGTCAACCTTCACTCGTAAGGGTTAACGCTACGTGGTCGTTCCGTATAATTTGATCCAGAACGATGGCGCAGTGTCATGCAACGACGGTGGCGTCTACGGCTGCTCGTGTCGAGGTGCGTCACACGATCGGGTGGCTTATCGGGAACGTTGATGACTTTTCGCGGTGATCGCGAAGGACCTTCGACCCTGTGTGCGAAGGGACCTTCTGGTCGACTTGTCGACAAACAAAAGGCGAGACAAATTCAAGGCCGAAAGGAATTGTGCTGAGGGGCCGAGGGAGCTGTGTCGCGCGTCACTCGGGATGATCTGGCGCGTGAACTGGACCCGAGCCGACGCCTGGCTCCGCTCTCACGCGCCCGAGTTGCACGCCAAGTTCCTGCCTCCGGCCACCGCAGCAGACGTGGCGGCCGCCGAGGAGGCGATCGGTGCGCCTCTGCCGGCCGACCTGGCGGCGTGGTGGACGGCGTGCGGCGGGCTGGAGGAGGCGGACTACGCCCCGCTCGTTCCGGAGTTCTACAGTCCGTTCGGCGTCGGCCGGGCGCTGGAGGTCCGCGAGATGACGATGCGGATCCGGCGCGAGGTCGCGGTCGACCCGCGGGTCGGGGACGTCGACAGCTACGAGGCGCGCAAGCTGGGTGAACCCGCCGGGTCGCTCATCGGGGACCTGTGGCTGCCGCTCTTCGTCCCGATCGCGGTCAGCGCGTCCGGCAGCTATCTGTTCGTCGATCTCCGCGAGGGGCCGCTTCACGGGTGCGTGATGCCGTTCGACAACGTCGAGGGCGCGGACGAGGAACCGCTCTGGGAGAACGTCGCCGCGATGCTCGCCGGGGTGGCCGAGTGGCTTGAGGGCGACTTCCTCGCCGAGTGGCGGCCATGAGGTTCAGGAGTTGTTCTCCCGGAACAACCGCAAAAACAAATCAGCTCCCATTCGCATTTCTGCGAACAGGAGCTGATTTGTGTTATTCAATCGGGGTGACAGGATTTGAACCTGCGACCTCTTCGTCCCGAACGAAGCGCGCTACCAAGCTGCGCCACACCCCGGCTGGGAACATGTAGAACTCTACATCATGTCCGCGCCAGCTCCGAATCGGACCCCCTCATTTCGCCCCTGACCAGGCGTAACGGGTCGCGGAACCAAGGTCAGCAGGGAAGCCTCCGGTGGGCAGCAGAACCGCACCGGCGCGTACGGCGAAGTGCCCATGCCGGCGGACACGTTCATCCACATGTGCGAACCCCAGCGCGAAACTCCGCGGGCGCGGCCGCGGTCCAGTTCGCAGTTCGTCACGACTGCGCCGTAGAACGGGATGCGCAGTTGGCCGCCGTGGGTGTGGCCGGCCATCACGAAGTCGTAGCCGTCGGCTGCGAACGGGTCCAGCACGCGCGGCTCCGGGGAGTGCGTGACGCCCAGCCTCAAAGCGGCACTGGGATCCGGGGCGCCTGCGATGTCGGCGTAGCGGTCGCGCTTCAGGTGCGGGTCGTCGAGGCCCGCGCAGAAGATGGCCTGGCCGTTCACCATGATGGTCTTGCGCAGGTGGGTGAGGTCTTCCCAGCCTCGCTCGATCATGCCGGCGCGCAGGTCGCGCCACGGGAGCGTCACGCCGTGGATTCGCTTGGTCTTGGCGGACGGCAGCAGGTAGCGGACCGGGTTCTTGAGCCTCGGCGCGTAGTAGTCGTTGCTGCCGAAGACGAACACGCCCGGCTTGTCGAGCAACGGGCCGAGCGCGCGCAACGTGCCGGGGACGGCGTCCTTGTGCGCGAGGTTGTCGCCTGTGTTGACCACGAAGTCCGGGTTCAGGTCGGCCAGGGCGGCCACCCAGCGCTGCTTCGACACCTGGTTCGGCGTCATGTGCAGGTCCGAGATGTGCAGCACGCGGATCGGCTTGGCTCCGGGGGACAGGACCGGCACCGTGGCGGTGCGCAGGGTCCAGTGCCTTCTCTCGATTCCCGCCGCGTACGCGACGGTCGCGGCGCCGAGAGCGGTCGTGGCGAGGAGGGCGCGGCCCAGCTTGTTCACGCGTCAAGGGTACGGAAGGCCGTTAACTCGATCGGCGCGGCATCCGGAGGGCGGTACCGTTCTGCGCCATGGCGGACTTGAAGACGCGACTGAAGAACGACCTGACTGTCGCGATGAAGGCACGGGAGACCGTCACGGCCGGTGCGTTGCGAATGGCGCTCACGGCCGTCACGAACGAGGAGGTCTCGGGCAAGCAGGCCCGTGAGCTCTCCGACGACGAGGTCGTGAAGGTCCTCGCGCGCGAGGCGAAGAAGCGCAAGGAGGCGGCTGAGGCCTTCGACGGTGCCGGGCGGGCCGAGAAGGCCGACCTGGAGCGTCAGGAGCTCGCCGTGCTGGAGATCTACCTCCCCAAGCAGCTCGACGACGCCGAGCTGGCGTCCATTGTGGACAAGGCGTTCGACGCTGTCGCCGTGCAGCTCGGTGAGGCGCCGGGGCAGAAGCAGATGGGCCAGGTCATGAAGGCCGTCAACGCCGAGGTCGCCGGGCGCGCCGAGGGTGGCCGGGTGGCCGCCGCGGTGAAGGCCAAGCTCGCCGGCTAGAACGCAGTGCCGCAGCGGTGGACGACCGCTGCGGCACCCCAACTCAGAACGTCTTGTCGACCGCGTCCGCGAACTCGCCCATCGACCCGAACTCCAGGTCGTAGCTGAAGTCACCGGACGGCTCCGGCGTCGCGCCCCAGCCCGGCCGGTCGCGCCGCCGGTTGATCCACACGGACGGCAGCCCCTCCCGCTTGGCCGGAACGTGGTCGTGGAACAGGCTCTGCGCCACGTGCAGCAGCTCCGAGCGCTCCACGCCCAGCGAGCCCAACTCGCGATCCAGCGCCCGGAAGTGGTTCTCGGCGGGCTTGTACGCGCCGACGTCCTCCGCGGTGATGATCGCCGCGAAATCCCCGCGCAGCTGCCGGTTGCTGCCCGCGAACCCGGCGCGGTGCACGTTCGACAGAATGATCAGCTGGTAGTGGGAAGCCAGGCGTGCCAACGCATCCGCGGAGTCGGGGAACGCAGGCCAGTCCGGCACCGAGTCACCCAGCCGGCGTGCCCACTCGTCGCTCACCTCGCGCCCCAGGGCGGAGCCCATGAGCCGAAAAGCGGACGCCAGCACCTCCGGATAGAGCGCGGACGGTGTCGCCGCCTGCACGGCCGCCTCCTGAGTCCCGTACGCGAGCAGCAGTTCCTCGTCGGACAGTGAGAGCCCCTGTTCGCGCGCCCACGGTGACAGCACCGCGGCGATGCCGGTCTCCCAGTCGATGAGCGTGCCGTAGCAGTCGAAGCTGAGCGCCTTGAACGCTGTCAGGTCCATGGGTCGAACTGTAGTACAGTTCAACTGTAGGGCAACCCGTTAAACTGGCCACATGTCAGCCCTCGACGGCCTCGAAGTGCGCCGCACCACCACGGCCCAGCAGCTGGCCGACGGCCTCTCCGAACGGATCATGGCCGGCGCTTTCGGCCCTGGTGACAGGCTCAGGGAGAGCGCGATCGCGGCCGAGCTCGGCGTCGCGCGCAACACCATCCGCGAGGCCGTCCGGATCCTGGAGCTGACCGGCCTGGTCCGCTACGAGGTCAACCGCGGCGCCGTCGTCATCGCGCCCACACCGGAGAAGATCGAGGCGCTCTACACCGCCCGCGAACGCCTGGAGACCGCCGCGATCGCGCGCACCCCGCGTCCGGAGCAGCTGAAAGCGATCACCACAGCGTTCGACGACCTGCGCGAAGCCGCCCGGACCGGCCACGGGATCGTCGACCGCGACCTCGCGTTCCACCAGCAGATCGTCGCGCTGCTCGACAGCACGAGGCTGGACGAGTTCTTCGCCTCGCTGACCAAGGAACTGCGCTTCTACCTCACGGTCCTGAGCAAGTCCGAGACGCCGGAGGAGGTCGTGGCGGAGCACGAGGCCATCGTCGAAGCCATCCGTCTCGGCGACCGCGACAGGGCGGTCGCCGAGATCCGTGCTCACGTCGATGTGAGCGTCCAGCGCCTCAAAGCGATGCTCGCCTGAGCGCTACCGGGGTTCGGGTTCGGTCGGCAGCGTTATCGGTGGCGGCTCGTTCGGGTTGCCGGGGTTGGGCGGGGGCTGCGTCGGCGGCGGCTCCGTTGCCACCGGCGGCGGCACATAACCCGAGCTCACCGACAGGTTGATCACCGTGCCGCGCAACGCGTTGCCGCGCGGCGACTGGCTGACGACCGTGCCCTTCGCCCTCTCCGAGTTCACCGACTGCTGGCTCACCTTGTAGCCGGCCTGCTCCAGGATCCGCACGGCGTCGTTGGACTGCTTGCCCACGACGTCGGGCACCTGGATCTCGCGGCCGCCCTTGAGATAGCGCTGCTCCACCTGCGGAAGCTGGGCCACCGGCATGTTCGCGTGCATCTTCGTCATCGTCTCGAACCACGTCTTGGCCGGGATCGTGCCGCCGAAGATGTTGCCGTTGCCACACAACCGGGGTGCGCCGCCGATGCAGATCGGGCGCGGGTTGGTGCCGTCGTTGAACGTCTGAACGGCGCCCGCGAAGTCCGGGGTCGCGCCGATGAACGCCGCCGACTTGTACTCCTCGGTGGTGCCCGTCTTGGCGATCATCGGGCGGGTCCACTTGGCGGCACGGGCGGCGGCCGCGGCGGTGCCGTTGCCGACGTCGTCCTTGCTCATGCCGACGGCGAGGCCGTTCGCGAGACCTTCGGCGACGACCTGCTCACACGGCGCCTCGTTCAGCGGTACGGCCTTGCCGTTGCGGTCCAGCACCTTCGCGATCGGCGTGGGCGGGCACCACTTGCCGCCGCTCACGATGGTCGCGACGACGTTCGCGAGCTCCAGAGTGGACACCGGCGCCGGTGAGAGCGTGAAGGACGCGTTGCCGCCGTTCTGCTTGTAGAACTCGGTCTGCGAGATGCGGTTCTGCTTGTCCTTGGCCTTCGGGTCCGGCCGCGTGCCCTGCAGGTTCGTCGCCATCGTCTCGCGCATTCCCAGGCGTGAGGCCATGTCCACGACCGCGTCCATGCCGGTCTGCTCCTCCAGGATCACGAAGCCGGTGTTCGGCGAGGTCGCGAGGGCCTGCTGCAGCGTCATCGAGGACGGGTAGCTCGAGTCGAAGTTCGACAGGCAGTACCAGCGCGTGCCGGGCTCACCGGTGCTCGGGCAGCGCTGGGCGCCACCTTTGAAGACCCTGGAGGTGTGCGACGTCGGCGTCGGGATGACGTTCTCGATGCCGAGACCCTTCTCCAGCGCGGCCGCGGCCGTGAAGACCTTGTAGATCGAGCCGGCGCCGAACTTGTTCTCCACGCCGCTGGGCAGGTCGTACGTGGTCTGGCGCAGGTCGGACTTCAGGCCGTAGTCGCGGTTCGCGACCAGCGCGAGCACCTCGTGGCGTTCCTTGCCGGGCTTCACGATCGCCATCGTGTTCGCGATGCCGTCGGTGCCCTTGCCGACGCCGGCCTCCGCCGCGGCCTTCGCCTGCGACGTGGCTGCTCTGTCCAAAGTGGTCTGAATGGTGTAACCGCCGGTGCGCAGCTGTTCCTCGCTGAAACCCGCGCGCTGCAAGTAGTTCACGACGTACGAGCAGAAGAAGCCGTTTTCCGGACCGGCGCCGACACAACCGTTCGGCGGGGTGCGGACCGGAGTCGCGAGACCCAGGCCTTCCTTCTTCGCCGCCTCACCCGCGTCGCGCGACAGCTTGTCGTTCTCGACCATCCGGTCGATCACTTTGTTGCGCCGCTCCAAAGCTTTGTCCGGATACGCTTCGGGGTCGAGTGCTGACGGACTGTTCACCATTCCCGCGAGCATCGCTGCCTGCGGAACCGTCAACTTGTCCGGAGTCGTGCTGAAGTAAGCCTGCGCGGCCGCCGCGATGCCGTAAATGGTCGAACCGAATGGAACGACGTTGAGGTACCGGGCGAGGATCTCCTCCTTGCCGAGCTTTCGCTCCAGCTGCAACGAGATCCGGGC
Organism: Lentzea waywayandensis; assembly: GCF_900115955.1. Taxonomy (GTDB): domain Bacteria; phylum Actinomycetota; class Actinomycetes; order Mycobacteriales; family Pseudonocardiaceae; genus Lentzea; species Lentzea waywayandensis. Next base: position 246,519 of record NZ_FOYL01000004.1, on the reverse strand, counting down.
CTCGCGCATCTTGCGCGCGATGGTCTGCTCCTGGGCCTTGGCCTGCTCCAGCTTGTTGTTCCGCGCGACCACGTGGACCAGGTAGTTCTTGACGTACTGCTGGGTCAGCGTGGAGGCGCCCTGCGACACCGAGCCGCTGACCTGGTTCGTCAGCCCCGCTCGGATCGTGCCCTTCCAGTCCACGCCCTGGTGCTCGTAGAACCGGCGGTCCTCGACCGAGATCAGCGCCGCCTTCATGGTCGGCGAGATCTTCTCGGGAGGTGTCAGGACTCTGTACTGGTCGAACAGGTAGGCGATCGGGGCGCCGTCCTTGTCCGTGACCGTGGTGATCAACGGGGGATCCGTCGTCACCAGGTCGGCCGAGATGCTGTCCACAGTGTCGCTGGCTCTGTTCGAGACGAGGCCTGTCGCACCCACGACTGGGAACAGCATGCCGGCGAGGAGAACCCCAGCCAGCAGGCACAGGCCGAGCATCTTGAGCACGCCATTCCTGACTCGCACGCGGGTCAGCGTACGCCGTACACGAACGGGTGAAGGTGATCAGTAAGTGCCGTTACTCAGCATGAGTAGACATACGCAAGACAGGTAACAGTCGGGTGACCCAGGCTTGGACAGGGAACCGAACAGCACTACAGTCCGTCAACGTCCAAGGAATGCAGCCGTGGCTCGAACGCTACGGCATCCGTGGCAGGGGTGTGGCGGATTTCCACATTTGGACAGCACTGAGGAGTGGGGGATATGAACCAGGGGGATTGGCGTATCAACGCTTCGTGCCGTGACGAAGAGCCGGACCAGCTCTTCGTTCGAGGTGCGGAGCAGCGCAAGGCGAAGCTCGTGTGCCTGGGATGCCCGGTGCGCATGGAATGCCTGGCCGAAGCGCTGGACAACAAGATCGAGTTCGGGGTCTGGGGAGGCATGACCGAGCGCGAACGCCGTGCTCTGCTGCGCCGCCGTCCGGACGTGGACTCGTGGTTCGAGCTGCTCGACAACGCACGTCAAGAGCACGTCGAAGACACGAGGGTCAGCTAGGCGCTGCGCGCCTATTCGCCGGCGAGTCGACGACCTATCTCCCGAAGGCCGTCGAGGTCGTGCACGTCAGCAGGCAATGCGGGCACGCCGACCAGCGCCACGCCGGGGTGAGCACGCGTGAACCGGGCCAGCAGCCGCTTCTCACGATCGGCCACTGCCACCCGGTCCGCGTGCAGCCGGAGCACTGCCGCGGCGAGCGGCGCGTCACCGGAGCGGTCCAGGTCATCCGCTGCGGCGACCGCCTTCGCCGCGGGCAGATCCCCCGCGAGCACGGGATGGGTCCTGTTCGCGACGAGCCCGCACAACGGCATGTTCTCGGCGCTGAGCCGTTCCACGAAATAGCTCGCTTCGCGCAATGCGTCTGGTTCCGCCGCCGCTACCACCACGAAACCGGTTCCGGGCGAGCGGAGCAGTTCGTACGTGCGCTGTGCGCGTTCGCGGAATCCGCCGAACATGCTGTCGAACGCCTGAACAAAAGTTGACGCGTCCTGCAACAGCTGGCCACCGACGATCGTCGACACGGCGCGGGTGAAAAGGCTGAAACCGGTTCCGACGATCTTGAGCAGCCCGCGGCCGCTCGCCCGTGCCGGAGCCGACAACATCCTGATGAACCTGCCGTCGAGCACCGTCGACAGCCGCTGCGGCGCGTCCAGGAAGTCGAGCGCGGACCGGCTCGGCGGGGTGTCGACGATGATCAGGTCCCACTCGTCCTGCGCCACCAGCTGGCCCAGCTTCTCCATCGCCATGTACTCCTGCGTGCCGGAGAACGACGAGGAAATGGTCTGGTAGAAGGGGTTCGACAGGATCTGGTCGGCCCGGTCGCGGCCCGCGTGGGTCAGCACCATGTCGTCGAACGTGCGACGCATGTCGAGCATCATCGCGAACAGCTCGCCCTTGGGCTCGAAGCCGTCGACGACGACCTCGCGCGGTTGGTTGTCCAGTTCCCGCAGGCCCAGCGACTGCGCGAGCCGCCGTGCCGGGTCGATCGTCAGCACGACCACGCGTCTGCCGCGTTCGGCCGCGCGCAACCCCAGCGCCGCCGCGGTCGTCGTCTTGCCCACGCCGCCGGAGCCGCAACAGACCAGTACGCGCGTCGCCAGGTCGTCGAGCAACGGGTCGAACTCGAGCTTGGTCATCGGACACCCGCCGCGACCAGCGCCTCGGCCAGTTCGTACAGCGCGGCCACGTCCACCCCGTCCGTCAGGTCCGGCAGCTCCAGCGTCGGCAGGTCCGCCTCGGAGAGCAACTCGTTGGCCTCCTGCTGCGACTGCACCCTGATGGCATGCTCCACCGTCTCGTCGACCAAACCTTCGAGCGTGAACTCGTCGAGGTCGAGCCCGGCCGCCTTCAGCCCCGCGCGCACCCGTGACTCGTCGAGCCTGCCCTCGGCCGCGACCGGCAGCGAACGGGCGGGCAGCCGGACCGGCTGGACCCGGTTCACCAGCACCGCGCCGGGTCGCAGGTCGGCGCCGTCCAGTTCGGCGACGGCGTCCAGGGTCTCGCGCACCGGCATCTCCTCCAGCAGCGCCACCAGGTGCACCGCCGTGTCGCCGGAGTGCAGCAGCCGCACGACGCCCTCGCTCTGCCCCTTGATCGGCCCGACCTTGGCGAGGTCGGCCATGGCCTTGGTGACGTCGAGGAACTTGACCACGCGGCCGGTCGGCGGCGCGTCCAGCACGACGGCGTCGTAGAGGTGGCGGCCGTCCGGCCCGGTGCGGTTCACGCACTCCTTGACCTTGCCGGTCAGCAGGACGTCGCGCAGGCCGGGCGCGAGCGTGGTCGCGAACTCGATCGCGCCCATCTTGCGCAGCGTCCGTCCCGCGAAGCCGAGGTTGTAGAACATCGCCAGGTACTCGAGGAGCGCGGCTTCCGCGTCGATCGCGAGCGCGTGCACCTCACCGCCGCCCGGCGCGGACGCGATCCGTTCCTCGGAGTAGGGCAGCGGGGCCCGGTCGAAGAGCTGGGCGATGCCCTGCCGGCCCTCGACCTCGATCAGCAGCACCCGGCGGCCACCGGTGGCGAGCGCGAGCGCCAGCGCGGCCGAGACCGTCGTCTTGCCCGTGCCGCCCTTGCCGGAGACCACGTGCAGACGGGCTCGGGTCAGCTCCTCGGTCCACGACGTCACATGTCCAGACTATGTGTGAAATCGGTCGAACGTGGACTGGTCGGTCAATCGACCATGGTGAGGAAGAGAACGGCGATGGCCGTCGCGGCGACCAACGCCCACGCGACGACCGAAGGAAGCCACAGCGCGATGCTGGCCGTGACCACGGCGACGACCACGAGGCCGATCAGCCCGGCCTGGAGGACCTCCGTGCGCCGGCTGTGCTTGCGATCACGTACCTGGGCCATGGCGACGAGCACCAGCACCAGCCCACCCGCGGCGAACAGGCTGGTGGCGATGATCCGCCAGGTCTCCATGTGATCAAGGTAGCCCGAAGTGCGAGAACCGCGCAGAGGTCGATCGGGTGGCAAGTTAGGCTCCGCGCATGACGAAGTGGGAGTACGCGACCGTGCCGTTGTTGATCCACGCCACGAAGCAGATCCTCGACCAGTGGGGCGACGACGGCTGGGAGCTGGTCACCGTGCTGACGAACCCGACGGGTGAGCAGCACGTCGCGTACCTGAAGAGGGCGAAGGCATGAGCACCTGGAGCAACCGCCTGAAGGAGCTCGGCATCGAGCTTCCCGGCGTCGCGGCCCCGCTCGCCGCCTACGTGCCCGCCACGCAGAGCGGCCCGTGGGTGTTCACCTCCGGCCAGCTGCCGTTCGTCGAGGGCAAGCTCCCCGCCACCGGCAAGGTCGGCGCCGAGGTCTCCCCGGAGGAGGCCAAGCAGTACTCCGCGACGTGCATCCTCAACGCTCTCGCGGCCGTCCACGCGCTCGTGGGGATTGACTCGATCAAGCGAGTCGTGAAAGTTGTCGGGTTCGTGGCCTCCGCCGAGGGCTTCACGGGACAGCCTGGTGTCATCAACGGCGCCTCCGAGCTGCTCGGCGAGATCTTCGGCGACGAGGGCAAGCACGCCCGGTCGGCCGTGGGGGTCGCAGAGCTGCCGATCGGCGCTCCAGTGGAGATCGAACTGATCGTCGAGGTGTGACATGTCGGACACGTGCCACGAACTGCTGCTCAGGCTCGCCGGACGCCTTCCGGACGACCTGCTGTGGCGGTACCGGGACTGGGCGGCTTCGGACGCGTACGCGGTGCTCGCGCGGTCGCTGCCGCGCACGCTGCTGCACGGACGCGTCCCTCTGACTGATCACGAACTGCGCCTTTTGCAGGACGCGCTGGTGCCCTACGGGGCGGAACCCGGTGCTGTCAGTTCGGTCAAAGGGCTGGACGAACTGCCACCCACCGACTACACCTTTTCTCCGGAATCACCCGATCGGGTGCCGATGGGAGATTCCGCGACCGTCGTTCTCGGTGCCACGCTGCGAGGCCGGCACGGGGTCGGGGAAGTTCGCTCCTGCTGGCGCATCGGTCCCTCCGGGATCAACCGCGTCCTGCTGGTGGCGGCCACCACCGGCCACGCCCGGCTGACCGGTGAGTTGCAGCGTGTTCTGCGGGCGTTGGGCGAGCACGACCCGTGTGTCGAGGTCGTCCCGTCCGGCATGGACCTTCCGCCCTACCACCGGGCGGCGTTGGCGGCATCGGAGCTGGTGTGTGCCGGCGCCGAGTCCGAGGAGCACCTGGTGCTCAGCTAAGGAGAGTTGACGTGACGAACGACGGTGTCGGCCTGCCGGTCCGTCTCCACGATCTCCTGCTGTCGATGGCTGGGCGGATCGACGACGCCGCCCTGTCGCAGGCCCGCGAGTTCCTCGCGGTCGGAGAACTGGACCGCTCGATCGAGCTGCTCCTGGGCACGCTCCTCGCGGGCAACATCCCGGTGCTGCCGGACGAGCGCGCGGCCATCACGTGGATCCTCCACGAGGTCCGCTCGGACGCGGCGCTGACCGACCGCCTGCCGGTGGTCGAGATGCTGCCGTTCATCAGGCACCGCTTCACCTCCGAGACCGACCCGGCCTCGGACATCGCGGGCGATCTGGCCCGCGCGGTGTCGGTGCTCCCGGACATCCGCTCGGTGCGGTGCGTCTGGCGTTCGTCGCCCACGGGCTCCACGCCCGGCCCGTTGCCACAGCGGGTCGTGCTGGTGGACATCGGTCCGCAGGGCTTCGCGCCCGCGACCGCCTACCGGGTCGACTCGGTGCTGCGCAAGGCCGGCGTCCGCGCCGCGGTCGAGGTGCTGACCACCGGTGTGCAGCTCAGCGACTACCACGCGTCCGCCGTGACGTCGTCGATGGCGGTGCCGATCTCCGGCGCTCCCGCCCCGATGATGGCCGACCACGTCTCCCAGCAGCAGCAAGCCTGGTTCGACCAGCCGGCCGAGGAGCTTCCCGCTCCGGCGCCGGTGGCCGAGCCGACACCGGCGCCGGAGCAACTGGAAGAGACCGGCTCACGACGCACACGTTCCGCACCGACGGCGCTGGAGGGCTCGCAGCCCTTCCCGCCCAAGCCCGTGAAGCGCATCCCGATGGCCTCCGCGGAGCCCGAGATCGAGACGCTTCCCGAACCCGTCCCGATCAACCGGGCCGAGATCACCACCGAGCTCAAGGCCGACGAGTTAGCGGCCCTGCAGGCCGCTCTCGCGGAGCCCGCCGAGCCGTCCTCCGTGGACGCGAACCTCAGCGAGCGCGAGCGGGCTCTGTTGCAGCAGCTGCACGAGGAGCTGGCGCAGCGGGAGCAGACGGGTGCGAAGGGACCTGACAGCGGTCGCTGGCAGATCGACAGGTCCTCGTCGCGTCAGTCGGCGTTCGGGGCGACGAACAACGGCCACCTGCCTCAGTAGCCGGTCCGCAGGTACTCCAGCTGGGCCCGCACCGACCACTCGGCGGCGGGCCACAGCACCCTGTCCACGTCCGCGTAGACGACCTCGACGACCTGTCGTGGGGTCGGTGCGCCGCCCAGCGCCTCCACCGCTTTGCGGATCTGTTCCAGGCGTTGCGTGCGGTGAGCGAGGTACATCCGTGCGGCTTCTCCGGCGTCCGTGAGCTCAGGGCCGTGGCCGGGCAGCACCGCGGTGTGCTCCGGCAGTTCGGCGAGCAGCTTGAGAGAGTCGAAGTAGTCGCCGAGCTTGCCGTCCGGGTGGGCCACGATCGTCGTGCCGCGGCCCAGGACCGTGTCGCCGGTCAGCACGGCCTCGCCGTCGATCACGAAGCACAGCGAGTCGCTGGTGTGGCCGGGCGTGCCCAGGACGCGGAGCTCCAGGCCCGCGCTGGTGATCACGTCGCCGTTGCCGAGGCCCTCTGAGCCGTAGGTGAACGTCGGGTCGAGCGCGCGCACCGGAGCCTTGACCAGCTCACCGAACTGGCGGGCGCCCTCGGAGTGGTCCGGGTGGCCGTGGGTCAGCAGGATCTCGGCGATCGGGCCGACTGCCGCGATGCGCTTGAGGTGCGCGTCGTCGAGCGGGCCGGGGTCGACGACGACGTACGACGTCGCGTCCGGTGCCTTGAGCAGCCACGTGTTGGTGCCGTCGAGCGTCATCGGCGACGGGTTGTCGGCCAGCAGCACCGCGGCGTGGTCCGTGACCTGGCGGAGCTCGCCGTAGAGGGGGTGCTCGGCGCGGGCGCCGATCAGCGGGGAGCCGCTCACTGGAACACCACTCGGATCACGTCGCCGTCGCGGATCAGCTTGGGAATGATCTTCTCGACGCTGCGTTCCTCGGCCATGACCTTCTCCACGCTGCCGAGAGCGCCCACCTCGTCGAGGGTGCGCCAGGTCGGCGGCATGAGCATCCGACGGCCCTCCTGGGCGTCTTCGATGGCCTCTGCGGGTGTTTGCCAGGCCGCGTCGGAGGCCTCGGTCGTCTCGCCGTCGGCCTTCTGGCCGGACGGCAGGGCGGCGACGAAGAAACGGGTGTCGTAGCGGCGGGGCTCCTCGTACGGGGTGACCCAGTTCGCCCACGGCCGCAGGAGATCCGTGCGCAGGACGAGGCTCTCGGCGGCGAGGAACTGGGCCAGGGAGATCTCGCGGTCCACCAGCTGCTGACGAGCCTTCGCGAACGCCGACGTGTCCGCGACGACGGAGGTGGCGTCGGGCCCTGCGAGCAGGACGCCGGACTCCTCGAACATTTCGCGCACGGCCGCGCACACGAACGCGCGGGCCGTCCCCTCGTCGACGTCGAAGATCTCGGCCCACCACCGCGGCGGCGGACCCGTCCACGCGACGGACGTGTCGGCGTCGCGCTGGTCGACGCCACCTCCGGGGAAGACCGTCATGCCGCCCGCGAACGCCATGCCCTTCACGCGGCGCAACAGGAAGGCTTCGAGGCCCTCGGCGCCGTCGCGGAGCAGGACCACGGTGACGGCGTCCCGTGCCACGGCGGGCTGATCGGGTTGGGAGACGCGCGATGCGGGTACCAGGTTTCCCGGCAAGGTCATGTCGTCGGGCATCCTCCGAGCGTACGACCGCGCTAACCCGAGGATGGTGTGATGGCGACGAAGGTCTCCGGTTGTCTGGTGCAGACCCTGCTGTTCCTGCTCGGCGCCGTGCTGGGCACAGGCCTGACCGCGGTGGCGGGCGTGGTGATGTTCGTGCCGGACCGCACGACCGTGATCAGCGTGGATCCGACTTCCAGCTCGCCGGGCGTGTACGTGAAGAAGGTCGAACAGCTCGTGGGCGGCACCCACTACGAGATCTGGCTGGGTCCGACGCCGGACCGCGGCCACGTGGTGACCGTGCCGGGTGGCTGGGATCACGACCCGCGGCGGGAGTCGAGCGACACCGGCATGCGCCTGAAGTTCGACAACGGGGGCGAGATCTTCGTCCCCAAGGCCAGTTACTCCTGAGGCAGGATGTGCGAGTGGACGAACAGCTGCGCGTAGGACTTGTCGGTGCGGGCCCGTGGGCCGAGATGATCCACGCACCCGGCATCGCGAACCATCCGGGAACGACGCTGACCGGCGTGTGGGCGCGACGCCCGGAAGCGGCGGCCTCGCTGGCCGCCACCTTCGGCGCGGAACCGTTCGAGGACTACACCGCGATGCTGTCCACTGTGGACGCCGTCGCGTTCTGCGTGCCACCGGGCGTGCAGGGCCCGATGGCGATCGAGGCCGCGCGTGCGGGCAAGCACGTCGTGCTGGAGAAGCCGATCGCGGAATCCGTCGAGGTGGCCGAGGAGCTGGCTGCCGCGGTCGCCGAAGCCGGCGTGGCGTCCCTGGTCGTCCTGACCCGCCGCTACGCCCCGGAGACGAAGGAGATGCTGGCCCAGCTGCACCGCACCGGCGGCTGGACCGGCGCCGACAGCCGCTGGATCTCCGGCGCGCTGCTGGACGGCCCGTTCTCGAACTCCCCGTGGCGGCACGACAAGGGCGCTTTGGACGACGTGGGCCCGCACGCGTTCGACCTGCTGGACGCGGCTCTGGGCGAGATCACCGACGTGCTGGCGGCGAACGTCACGGACACGGGCCTGTGGCAGCTGATCCTGCAACACGCCGGCGGCGCCACCAGCACCGTCTCCCTGTGTCTCTCCCTGCCGATGCAGCCACCGTTCGCGGACTTCACCGTCTTCGGGGTGAACGGCCACCGCACCCTGACGAACCGGGACACGCCCGCGCTGGAGTGCTTCACGAACCTGCTCGACGACTTCGTGGCGATGGCGGACAGCGGCACGACCACGCACGAGTGCGACGTGCGGCGGGGGCTGCACCTGCAGCGGATCATCGACCTGGCGCGCCGCAAGGCAGGCGCCTGAGGCCTCACTGGAAGTGCGGGCGGAGCTTGGCGCACAGCTCCGCCGCATCACCCCGAGGCGCCCCGGCCCACTCCACCTCGGTCCACGCCAGTTCGTCCGGCGTCCCTCGATGCCGGACGAACACGTGCTGGTGAAAGTGCGCCACGGACCGCCCGGCCACAGCCGAGAACACGAACTCCGGATCCAGCTCGGCCCGCAGCCCGACCGCCGCCAGCCGCACCGCCCGCGCGACGGCCTCCGCCTCGGCCACGGTGAGCAAGTCCAGGGCGGCCACGTGCCGGCGCGTCTCCACGAACAGGTACCCCAGCACCTCACCGGGCCGGTGCGACACGACCACCAGGTCGTCGGCGAACACCACCGGACCGGCCAGCGGTCCCGAACCGAGATGCTTCGCGCAGATCAGGCACTCGTCCACGACTTCGCTCCCTCCAGCCAGAACCAGGGCGTCCAAAATTGTCAGGGGTGCCCGCTAGCGTCCAGAACATGGACCTCACCGCCACGACAGCCGAGCTCGCCGGTGCCGCCGCCGAGGTGGCGCGGCTGCTGCCGACCCGCGTGCTCGACCCGGTGCTGGCCGGCCTTCGCCTGAAGGCCGGGATGGACGTGGAGGTCGCGGGCAGCGACCAGGAACACGGTGTGCGCCTGAGCGTCAACGCGACGGTGCACACCGAGGGCGAGGTGCTCGTGCCGGCGAAACCGCTGGCCGCGACCCTTCAGGCGCTCGACGATCCGCAAGTGCGGCTCAAGGTCGAGGGGCAGCGGCTGGCCATCCGCACGCCCACGTCGAGGTTCGCGATCCCGCTCCTCGACCTCGCCCACCACCCCGGTGTCCCGGCGCTGCCGGCGCTCCAGGGGCACGTGGACGCCGCCAGGCTCAGGACCATCGCGGCGGTCGCGGGGGCGGCGAGCAAGGACGACGCGTTGCCGATTTTCACCGGCATCCGGATCCAGTCGGACGCCCACAAGCTGCACTTCATGGCCACCGACCGCTACCGCATGGCCTACGCCACACTGCCGTGGGAACAACATGGTCAACTCGACCTGTTGGTACCTGCGAAGGCCATCGTCGAGGCGGCCCGGCAAGCGACGAACCAGGTAGCCCTGCACGCGAACGAGGACCGCATCGGCCTCGCCTGGGGCCACAACTCGATCTCCACCGCGCTCCTGGCCGCTCCGTTCCCGGACGACCGCGCGCGCCGACTTCTGGAGGCAGTCATCGACAGCACGGTGCTCGTGGACGCGGACGCGTTAGCTCGCGCCGTCCGCAGAGCCACGCCCTACGGCGGCCCGCACCAGGCCGTGACCATCCAGGTCGAGGACTCCGAGATCCGGGTCAAGGGCAGCGACCCGCAGCAGGGCGAGTCGGAGGAGTTCGTCAAGGCCACGGTCGAGGGCGACCGGCTGACCAAGACGTTCCAGGCCCGCTACCTCGCGGACGCGCTGAAGGCGTTCGCAGGCCGCCGGATCGAGCTGAAGATCCAGGACGGCCTGCGTTCGACGGTGCTCACGTCGACGCCGGGCGAGGACGGCGTCGAGCTCACCTACCTCGTCGTGCCGATGCGTTCGGTGGCTTAGAGCCGACGAAGGGCCCGGAAGCGAAAGCCTCCGAGCCCTTCCGAGAACGAGCCGGCTCAGCGAGCCGCAAGCTCCATCTCGGACCGCACCGGTACCTCGGCGGGCACGCCGCGCTGCACAGTGCCGCGCAGCAGCCAGACCGCCAGCGCGATCAGCAGCCCGGCGATGCCCGAAGCGATGAACGCCGGCCGCGTGCCGAAGTGCTCGATCAGCTGACCGGACAGGCCCTGGCCGATGGCGAGGCCGACGGTCACCGAGGTGATCACCCAGCCGAACGCCTCCGCGGCCATGCCGTTCGGCGTGACCTGCTCGATCGCCGCCGAGTGGGCGGTCGACTGCGGCGTGATCAGCGTGCCGACCAGGAACAGCGCGACGCCCAGACCGATCAGCGTGGCCGGGATCGCCAGCAGGAACGCCAGCAGCGCGAAGCCGCCCAGCAGCACCGGCAGACGCAGGTGCATCGGACGCGGCCACGGGCGCATGCCGTACAGCACGCCGAAGATCACCGAGCTGATCGACCACAGCGACAGCATCAGGCCGCCCATCGAGGCGTGGCCCGCTGCCTTCGCGAACGCCGGCACGGCCACCTCGACGAAGCCGATGGTCACACCGAAGCCGAGCGCGGCCAGCGCCACCGTGCGCATGCCGGGGTAGGCGAACGCACCGAGCAACGGGCGCGGAGCCTGGACGACCGGGCCCCAGGCGCGCACGACCGGGTTGAACGCGAACCACAACGCGCCCACGACCATCAGCGCAGAACCGACGAGAACACCGGTGCCCGCCCACGGCGCGGCCAGCAGCAGACCGGCGAGACCCGGTCCGAGGATGAAGAAGACCTCCATGCTGATCGCCTCATAGGCGTAGCCCGCCATCCGCGTCGGGCCCGCGGGGACCATCCGCTCCCACAGCGCACGCGAAGCCGAGCCCACCATCGGCTCGGTGGCGCCGACGCCGAGGGCCAGTGGGACCAGCGCGAACACCGACGCGCCCGCCTCGACGGCGAGCACGGAGACGGTGACGAAGAAGGCGAAGAGTCCGGTCACCGCGAGCAGCGGGCGGGTGGGACCGAAGCGGTCCATCAGCCGGCCCTGCACGACGGAACCGAGAGCCACACCCGTCAGCGCCGCCGCCGAGACCATGCCGGCGACCGCGAACGATCCCGTCGCGCGCTCGACGTAGAGCAGCAGCGAGAGCCCGACCATCGCGATGGGCAGGCGGGCGAGCAGCGACGCGACCACAGGTCCGCGCATGCCGGGGGTCGTCAGGGCAGCGCGGTAGTCGGAGAGACGGGCGGAGTGGGACATGTGTACCAGTATGCCAAAGTTGGTACGGATGTACCAGATCGGGTGCGCAGGGTCACGATGGTTGCGATTGGGTCACGGGAATGGGATGACCGGGTGAAACATGCAACGAATCGGCCACACACGAGGTCCTTGAGGGTGAAAGGGCTTGAGCAGTCGGGGTGCCGACATGCGAAAGTTGACTCACCAACCGAGACCAACCTCTGGCTTGAGGGTCGGGGCCTGCGCGCCAGAGGGAGGGAAGGCACGGTTCGTCGGGGGATGAGCTGTGCACACAGAGGACCGGTGCGCCACGTCGGGGGTGGCGCCCGGTCCTCTGTGTTTTTGGTCGCTGCTCCGCAGACTCCGGCTCGTTCGCCGAGTAGCTGGTCATCCGTCCGCCGCTTCGCCCTGATTGGGCTTCGCCGAATCACGACGAAGAGGCGAACGGATGACCAGCGCGAACTCGCGGATGCCTGGCGCGCTAAGCGGCCATCCTTGGTGTGCTCGCGGTGCCTGGCGCGCTTGGCGGCGATCCGTGGCGAACTCGCGGATACCTGGTGTGCTTGGCGGCGATCTGTGGCGTGCTCGCGGTGCCTGGCGCGCTTGGCGGAGAGCCGTGGCGTGCTCGCGGTGCCTGGCGCGCTAGGCGGCGATCCGTGGCGCGCTAAGCGGAGATCCTTGGCGTGCTCGCGATGCCTGGCGCGCTAGGCGGAGAGCCGTGGCGCGCTCGCGATGCCTGGCGCGCTAGGCGGCGATCCGTGGTGTGCTCGCGGTGCCTGGCGCGCCGATCGGCGCTCCGTCGCGTGCTTGTGGCCTGCACGCGCACGGAGCCCCGTTGACTGCCCGGGGCTCCGTTGCGTTTCGTGCTCTGCGTTCTGACTAGCGGGCGCGGCGCGCGAGGCGCTCCGGGTCCAGGATCAGCACGCTCTTGCCCTCCAGGCGCAGCCAGCCGCGGTGCGCGAAGTCGGCCAGAGCCTTGTTCACGGTCTCGCGGGACGCGCCGACGAACTGGGCGATCTCCTCCTGCGTCAGGTCGTGCGTGACGCGGAGCAGACCGGCCTCCTGCGAGCCGAAGCGCTGCGCGAGCTGCAACAACGCCTTGGCGACGCGGCCGGGCACGTCCGTGAAGATCAGGTCGGCCAGCATGGAGTTCGTCCGGCGCAGCCTGCGGGCCAGGGCCCTCAGCAACTGCTCGGCGATCTCCGGCCGGTTGGTGATCCACTGTCGGAGCGCGGGGCGGTCCATGGACACCGCGCGCACCTCGGTCACCGTCGTCGCAGTCGACGTGCGGGGGCCAGGATCGAAAATGGACAGTTCGCCGAACATGTCGGAGGGCCCGAAGATCCCCAACAGATTCTCGCGGCCGTCCGGCGACTTGCGGCCGATCTTCACCTTGCCGGACTGGATGATGTACAGGCGATCGCCCGGCTCACCCTCCGCGAAGATCACGTGGCCACGCGGGAACTCCACCGTCTCCAGGGTCGTCGCCAGCGCCTCTGCAGCCGCCGGGTCCACCCCCTGGAAGATGCCCGCTCGCGCCAGGGTCTCGTCCACCTCGTCCCTCCTAATCGACGCGACGGCACGCCTACCACCATCTTTGGTGGAGTCAGCGCCGTGCCGCCGATCACTGCGTTGCAGTCTAAGGGCTCTCTTGTGGATCGCCGCTCGGCTCGCCGTCTTACTAGGAACAACCCGACTGGCTCGATCCAGAAGCCCAACGAGCCAGCTTACGCCATCTAGCGGACGCGCTTGCGCGTGCCACCGCGGCCGCGGCGACGGAGGCGGAACATGTCAAGGGCGCGACCGATGCCGTGTCCGTAGAGCGCCTTGACCTCTTCAGGCCTGGCGGACTCCAGGAACTCCTCGACCTCGTTCTCCTGCACGGCGACGTGCCGGAGCTTCGCTTCGACGCGCTCCATGAAGAGCGCGAAGAACATGATCACGATCGGAACGACGATCACAAACCAGGCAGTCATGATGCTCCGAAGTCTGGCGCATGAGGGATTCGAGTGCGGATCTAGGGGGTGGGTCCGGCGTGTTGACTACTCTGGATCAGTGCCCGCAACCAAGAAACCGGAAACCAAACTCGGCCTGACCCGCAGGGCCCGCCGGATGGTGCGCGTGCTGGCCGAGGGATACCCCGACGCGCACTGCGAACTGGACTTCACCACGCCGCTCGAGCTCGTCGTGGCGGTCATTCTGTCCGCGCAGTGCACCGACAAGAAGGTCAACGAGGTCACTCCCGCGCTCTTCGCGAAGTATCCGACGGCCGCCGACTACGCCGGCGCCGACCGGACGGAACTCGAAGAGATGCTCCGCCCCACCGGTTTCTTCCGGAACAAGGCAACGTCTCTTATGGGTCTCGGTGCTGCCCTTGTGGAGCAGCACGACGGTGTGGTTCCCGGCAACATGGAGGAGCTGGTCAAGCTCCCTGGTGTAGGACGCAAGACGGCCAACGTGGTTCTCGGCAACGCGTTCGATGTGCCCGGGCTCACAGTCGACACCCACTTCGGCCGCCTCGTGCGCCGCTGGGGCTGGACCGATCTCGAGGACGCCGTCAAGGTCGAGCACGCCATCGGTGAGCTCATCGAGAAGCGCGACTGGACCATGGCCTCGCACTGGATCGTCTTCCACGGCCGCCGCGTCTGCCACGCCAAAACCCCTGCGTGTGGGGCCTGTCTGCTGATGAAGGACTGCCCGTCGTACGGCCTCGGACCGGAAGACCCGGACAAAGCGGCCAAGCTCGTGAAGGGCGACGAGAAGCCCCACCTGATCGAGCTCGCCGAGCGAGTACGGGCCGGTGAGAAGCTAGGAGGGTGAACAACCGCACGCGCTGGCTCGCCGTCGTGCTCGTCCTCGGCGTGGCGGGCGTCGTGGCGCTGTGGCCTCGTGACGAATCACCGCCGCCACCGCCCACGTCCGCCCGCCCGACGCAGGACATCGCCGCGTTGCGCGCGCAGGCCCAGCTCCGGCCGTGCGTGCCGGGGGCTGAGGGCGGCGTGGGCGTGACGTGCCTCGGCGACGGCACCCGGACGGACCTCGCGCTGAAGGGCCCGCTCCTGATCAACTTCTGGGCGACCTGGTGCCAGCCGTGCCAGGAGGAGCTGCCCGTGCTGGAAACCTATGCGAAGCAACCAGGTGCCGTGCCGGTCGTCCCAGTTCTTGTGCAGAGCAGGGACGCGGACGGCCTGGAACTGCTCGCCCGCCTCGGCGTGCGGTTGCCGTCCGTGCACGACGAGGCCGATGAACTGCGCAAGCGAGTCAAGGCGCCGATAACGCTTCCCGCTACGTATTACGTATCAGCGGACGGTCAGGTCCGGCAGATCACCGATCCGCCGTACTTCACCGCGCCGGAACAGGTGGAGAAGGCGGTTCGATGACGGAGGCGACAGAGCCACCCGACTGGATGCAGGGCCTGACCAAGGCGACCGGGGAGATCGACGCACGAACGTTCATGCGCGACCCCCGCCCGCCGGCGCGTGCCTATCGCAAGGCGTCGGTGCTCATGCTGTTCGGGGAGTCCGAGGAGCACGGGCCCGACATCCTGCTGCTACGCCGTTCGGACACGCTGGGCTCGCATCCGGGTCAGGTCGCGTTCCCCGGCGGCGCGTGCGACGACACCGACGACGGGCCGGTGGGCACGGCATTACGCGAGGCTTACGAGGAGACCGGTGTACTTGAGTCAGGAGTGAGACCACTTGCTTTGCTGCCGGAGCTGTACGTGCCGGTGTCCGGGTTCGTGGTCACGCCTGTGCTCGCCTACTGGGAACAGCCGAGTCCCGTCGCACCAGTCGATCCGGCGGAGACCGCCGCGGTCGCTCGGGTGCCGGTCGCGCACCTCGCCGATCCTGCCAACAGGTTCCGGGTGCGTCACCCCGCGGGTTACGTCGGAGCGGCCTTCTCCGCGCCGGGCATGCTGGTGTGGGGATTCACCGCGGGGTTGATCAACGGCCTGATCGCACTCGGCGGCTGGGAACAGCCGTGGGATGCGACCGATGTGCGTGACCTTGAACTAGCGTTGCGCGCTACACAGTGAGGCGGAGGTTTCAGGTTGAACTGGGTTGACCTGCTCGTGCTGGGCCTCGCCGCGATCGCCGCGGTGTCCGGGGCCAGGCAAGGCATGGTCGTCGCGCTGCCTGCGTTCGTCGGTGTGCTCGTCGGCCTGATCCTCGGCACACAGATCGCTCCGCTGCTGGTGTCCCAGTTCGAGAACGTCGTCACCAAGGTCGTGTTCGCGGTCGGTGTCGTCGTGCTGCTCGTCGCGCTCGGCGAGACGATCGGTGTCTACATCGGCCGGACGATCAAGGCCAGGGTCAACGCGTCGCCGTTGAGGGGCGCGGACAACGCCCTGGGCGCGATCGTGCAGGGCTTCGTCGTCTTCATCGTGGCGTGGATGATCGCGCTGCCGCTGACCTCGGTCGTCGGCCTGCCGGACCTGACGTCGTCGCTCAAGCAGTCGGTGATCCTCGGCAAGGTCGACCAGACCATGCCGCAGGCCGCCCGCGTGCTGTCCGGCGACCTGCAGAAGCTCTTCGACGTCTCGGGCTTCCCGGCGGCGATGGACCCGTTCAACCGCACGCCGCTCAAGGAGGTCGAGCCGCCGAACACCCAGCTCGCGGACTCCCCGGTCGCGAAACGGCTCCAGGCGAGCGTGCTCAAGGTCCGCGGTCGTGCGCCGTCGTGCTCACGTGCGCTGGAAGGCACCGGATTCGTCATCGCGCCCGAGCGGGTCATGACGAACGCGCACGTCGTCGCAGGTACGAACGAGGTGACGGTCGAGGTCGGCCGCGGCCAGTTCGACGCGACGGTCGTCTCCTACGACCCGCGCACGGACATCGCCGTGCTCGCGGTGCCGGACCTGGAGGCCACGCCGCTGCAGTTCCGTTCGGACGAGGTGCAGCCGGGCGAGGACGGCATCGTGCTCGGCTACCCGCTCGACGGCCCGTACAAGTCCTCACCGGCACGGGTGCGCGAGCGGATTCCGCTGCTGCGCGGCCCGGACATCTACGACGCCCAGACGGTCACGCGCGACGTCTACACCGTTCGGGCCGAGGTCCGGTCCGGCAACTCGGGTGGCCCGCTGGTCGACCCGAACGGCCGGGTGATGGGCGTGGTGTTCGGTGCGGCGGTCGACGACCCGGAGACGGGCTTCGTGCTCACGGCCCAGCAGGTGCAGGCGATGGTGCAGAAGGCGCCGACCCTGACGAAGCGGGCGTCTACGCAGGGTTGTGCCTCGTAGCGATGCCGTCGAGCACGTAGTCGAGGCCGACCTCGAACCTGTGCGCGGGGTCGCTGTCGCTGGACTCGTGCATGACCCTGGCCAGCGTCGGGAACCGGCCGGTGGCGAGCATCCGCTGCATGTACGGACCGGACGCTCGCTGCCACTGCTCCTCGGTCATGCCCGTCGACCGTTCCGCGCGCAGTTCGGTGATCTCGCCGCGGACGGCCCCGAACACGTACGCCATCACCGCGCCGACCGCGCCGAGCACGTCGTCGATGTTCTCGAACCGGACCGTGGCGAGCGTGGTCTCCATGTGCGTGAGCGCGTTCGGGCCCTGGTGCGGGCGGTTGCTGAGCAGGTCGATGAACCACTCGTGCCGCTTCGCCGCGTCCCGGACGCCGTGCGCGACGTGCCGCAGGCCCGTTCGCCAGTCCGCTGACGGCGACGGCGGCGTGATCTCGCCGTAGACCTCGTCGACCATCAGGTCCAGCAGTTCGGCCTTGGTCTCGACGTAGCCGTAGAGGCGCATCGGGCCGGCGTTCAGCGCGGCCGCGACCTTGCGGAACGACACCTCGTCGAGCCCGCCCCCGTCGGCGAGCCTGATCGCGGCGTTCACGATCAGGTCCCTGCTCAACGGGGTCGGTGACGGCTTGCTGGGCGGCTCTGGGCGGTCCCACACGGCTTCGTTCGACATCGGACTGGACAATACAGCGTCTCATCGCGATACAGTGTATTGAGTGATACGGCGTATCGGGAGGATGCGATGAAGACTTCGGTGCTGGTAGTGGGTGGGGGACTGGCGGGGACGTCGGCCGCGCTGTTCCTGGCGTGGCGCGGGGTCGACGTGACGCTGGTGGAGAAGCATCCGGGCAGCTCACCGCATCCGCGGGCGGTCGGCTTCAACGCTCGGGTGGGCGAGTTGCTGCGTGCGGTGGGCCTGGAGGGCGAACTGCCGGTGAGCAGGATGACCAAGGGCTTCGGCGTCCGGCGGGTCCGGGCGGAGAGCCTGGTCGGGAAGAAGTTCGACGAGACCTTCTGGACGCCACCGGCGCAGCTGTCCGACATCGAGTACTCGCCGTCCAAGGGCGTCGGGGTGGCCCAGGACAAGATGGAGCCGCTTCTGCGGGACAAGGCCCGTGAGCTGGGCGCGGACATCCGGATGAGCACCCGGATGCTGGAGTTCGCGCAGGACGACGAGGGTGTCACGGCGATCGTGCAGGGCGACGGCGAGCCGTACGAGATCCGGGCCGGCTACCTGATCGCGGCCGACGGCCACCGCAGCCCGGTCCGCGAACAGCTCGGGATCACGCGCACCGGCCGCGGCTTCATGCACACCTCCCGCAGCGTGCTGTTCCGCGCGCCGCTGCAGGAGTACCTGAAGGACGGCATCGGTCAGTTCGTGATCGACGGCGTCGGCTTCCTGACCACCTACGGCGACGGCCGCTGGGTGCTGATGCTCGACGACCGCGAGTACACCGAGCCCGAGCTGCGGCAGAAGATCGTCCAGGCCATCGGCCGCGACGACCTGGAGATCGAGATCATCACGACGGGCCGCTGGACGATCAGCGCGGCGGTCGCGGACCAGTTCTCGGCTGGACGGATCTTCCTGGCCGGCGACGCCGCGCACACGTTGCCGCCGAGCCGCGGCGGGTTCGGGGCGAACGTCGGCATCGAGGACGCGCACAACCTCGCCTGGAAGCTCGCGGCGGTCATCGGCGGCGAGTCACGACCGTCCCTCTTGGACACCTACGACGCGGAACGACGCCCGGTCGCCACCCTGTGCCACCAGCAGATCTTCGCGCGCAACGACGGCCACAACCGCGACGGTGAGCCGGAGGACGCGCCGTTGATCGACAACAACGCGATGCACTTCGGCGTCCTCTACCGCTCGGACGCGGTGCTCGGCGCGGGCCCGGAGCTCCCGCCGGCGCAGCTCCCCGAGCAGTGGAACGGCCAGCCGGGTACGCGCGCCCCGCACGTGTGGATCGAGCCGGGCAAGTCCACTGTGGACTTGTTCCAACGCGGCTGGGTGCTCGTCGCCGACCACCCGCAGTGGGAGGAGGCTGCCGGGCAAGCAGGCGTCCAGTACGAACGGGTCGAGCAGCTGGACGTGTTCGGATTGTCCGCGAAGGGCGCTTCGCTGGTCCGGCCGGACGGCTACGTCGCCTGGCGCTCGACGGATCTGCCGGACGACCCGACCGGCACTCTGAAGAACGCGTTCAGCTCGTCTTCCGCAGGAACTCGGTGATCAACCTGCTCGTGGTGTGGGACGCCTCCTGGTTCGGGAAGTGCCCCACCTCGGGCAGGCTCCGGAACTCCGACCCCGCGCCGAGCCACGGCCGCGAGTCGAGCGCCGAGGCCTCCGGTGCGATCGGGTCCAGCGCGCCGTGGATCTGGAGCACCGGCACCTGGATCGGCTTGTCGACGGCCTCGGCGAACCGGCGGCCGTCGCTGCGGAGCTGCGAGCGCACCGCCCAGCGGTAGTACTCCAGCGCGCTGTGGGCGACGCCCGGAATCGTCATCGCCTGCCGGCAGCGGCGGATGACCTCGTCGAACTCGGGCGCCGTCCGCCACTTCGGCCCGGTCCACGCGGACAGCAGCTTGGCGACCTGAAGGCCGTTCTCGCCGGTCAGCCAGCGTTCCGGGTAGATCGGTAGCTGGAAGCGCAGCACGTGGGAGTTCGTCCGGGGATGCCTGCGGAACGCCCGGCGCGTCACCAGCGGGTGTGGTGCGGACAGCACGGAGATCGACGAGACCACGCGTGGATGCATCGCGCCGACGGTCCACGCCGTGGCGCCGCCCCACGCATGACCCACCAGGTGTGCGCGTTGGGCACCGAGCGCCTTGACCAGGCCCGCGATGTCACCTGCGAGTGTGAATCCGTCGTAGCCGCGCGGGGGTTTGTCCGAGTCGCCGTAGCCGCGCAGGTCGACTGCCACGGCGCGATAACCGGCCTCGGCCAGTGCGGTCAGCTGGTGCCGCCACGACCACCAGAACTCGGGGAACCCGTGCAGCAGCAGCACGAGAGGTCCCTCGCCGAGTTCGGCGACGTGCAGGCGGATGCCGTTGGCCGAGACGTCGCGGTGCGTCCACGGACCCGCGACCCGCACGACGGACGGGTCGGGTTTGCGGCTCAGTTGTCGTCGCCCCTGCGAGTCAGGGCCGCGACCGTGTCCTTCGCGGCCGCGATCGACTTCTCCGGCGCCCTGATCTTCTTGACCTTGCGGTAGCCGAGGAAGGCGAAGGCGACGGCGCTGAGCAGCATCACGCCGAACACGAGCCCGAAGCCCGCCCAGTAGCCCCAGCCGAACCACTCGGCGAAGCCGAATCCGAGAGCCATGAACAGGAAGAACAGGCTGAAGCACAGGATCGTCAGCGCGACGATGAAGAAGACGCTGCCCTTCACGCCCTTCTTGATCTCGGCCGTGATCTCGCCCTTCGCGAGCTCGACCTCTGCTCTGACCAAGGTCGACACGTGGGCGGTCGCATCACGGACGAGACCGCCGAGCGACGCCTCGGCCGTCGGGTCGTCTGCGGTCAGCGGAATCGACGCGATGTGTTCCCTGGTGGTCACTCGGACATGGTGCCATGCGCCCGGCTCCGGCGAATGAGCAACACCGCGGCGAGCAGCGACGCGATCATCGAGGCGAGCAGCACAGCGGCCTTCGCGGTCTCCGCCTCATCGAGTGAGAGTTCCGCGATCAGCAGGCTGACGGTGAACCCGACCCCGCCCAGCACCGCCACCGCCACGATGTCCCGCGGCCCCGCGCCGGACGGCCACACCGCCGCCTTGAACCACACCGCGAGCGCGGAGGCCCCGACGATCCCGATCACCTTGCCGACGACCAGCCCGACCATCACACCGATCGCGATCTTGTCCGAGAAGAGCTTCCCGAACGCCTCGGCGCCCACCGGCACACCCGCCGCGAACAGCGCGAACACCGGCACCGCCACCCCGGCCGAGAACGGCTGAAGCCGGTGCTCCAGCCGGACCGCGGGTGCCTCCTGCTCGTACGGGTCGCGCTTCACCCGCGTCAGCAACGCCAGCGCGACGCCCGCGATCGTGGCGTGGACGCCCGACTCGTGCATGAACCACCAGGTGGCGAGCGCGATCGGCACGTAGATCCAGGCGCTGGTGATCCTCTTGTGCTGGAGGAACCAGTACAGCGCCAGCAGCAGCACGACCGCCCCGGCCGCGAGCAGGTTGAACTGCGCCGTGAACAGGATCGCGATCACGATGATCGCCCCCAGGTCGTCCACGACGGCCAGCGACAGCAGGAACACCCGCAGACTCGACGGCAGCCCGGACGCCGTCAGCGCCAGCACACCCAGCGCGAACGCGATGTCCGTCGCGACCGGAATCGCCCAGGCCTTCTCGATTCCCGGTTGCCCCCAGCCGATCGACAACGCGATCAGCGCGGGCACGATCATCCCGCCGACGGCCGCGATGATCGGCAGGGCGGCGGCCTTCACGTTGGACAGCTCGCCGACGACGAGCTCGCGCTTCAGCTCCAGCCCGGCGACGAAGAAGAAGATGGCCAGCAGACCGTCCTTGGCCCAGTCGCCGACCGACAACGGTCCAAGATGGAGGTCCCGCAACGCGAAGTAGCTCGGCGCGAGCGGGGAGTTGGCCCACAGCAAGGCGACGGCCGTGGCTCCGAGCAACACGGTTCCGCCCACGGTCTCCGTGCGCAGGTAACGAGCGAAATCAGCGATCTTGCGAGACACAGGGCTCCCAGGGCGGTCGACAGGTACACGAATACTCGTGCCGACCAGACTTCCCGGCTCACCTAGATGCGATCTTAACGCGAACGGGCGCCCTCGAGTGAGGACGCCCGTCACGTTTACGCAGATCAGTCCTCGGACTTGCCCGACTGCAGACCCGCCGAGATCAGGTCCATGACCGACGAGTCGGCCAGCGTCGTCACGTCGCCGACCGCGCGGTTCTCGGCCACGTCGCGCAGCAGGCGGCGCATGATCTTGCCCGAGCGCGTCTTCGGCAGCTCCGGCACGACCATGATCTGACGCGGCTTCGCGATCGGGCCGATCTCCTTGGCCACGTGGTCGCGCAGCGCCTTGATCGCGTCCGCGCCGCCGGCGTCCGCACCCGCGCCACCGCGCAGGATCACGAACGCCACGATGCCCTGGCCGGTCGTGTCGTCGGACGCGCCGACGACGGCCGCCTCGGCCACGGTCGGGTGCGACACGAGCGCCGACTCGACCTCGGTGGTCGAGATGCGGTGACCGGACACGTTCATCACGTCGTCGACACGGCCGAGCAGCCAGATGTCGCCGTCGGCGTCGTACTTCGCGCCGTCACCGGCGAAGTAGAAGCCCTGCTCCTTGAAGCGCGACCAGTACGTGTCGCGGTAGCGCTCCTCGTCGCCCCAGATGCCGCGCAGCATCGACGGCCACGGCTCGTCCAGCACCAGGTAGCCACCGCCACCGGCCGGGACCTCGACGCCCTCGTCGTTGACGACCTTCGCGCCGATGCCGGGCAGCGGGCGCTGCGCCGAACCGGGCTTGGTCGAGATGACGCCGGGCAGCGGCGAGATCATGATCGCGCCGGTCTCGGTCTGCCACCACGTGTCCACGATGGGAGCCTTGCCGCCGCCGACGTTCTCGCGGTACCAGATCCACGCCTCGGGGTTGATCGGCTCGCCGACCGAACCCAGCACGCGCAACGAGCTGAGGTCGTACTTGGCCGGGATGTCCGCGCCCCACTTCATGAAGGTGCGGATCAGCGTCGGCGCCGTGTAGTAGATCGAGACGCCGTACTTCTGCACGATCTCCCAGTGGCGGCCCTCGTGCGGGGTGTTCGGCGTGCCTTCGTAGACGACCTGCGTCACGCGGTTCGACAGCGGGCCGTAGACGATGTAGCTGTGGCCGGTGACCCAGCCGATGTCCGCGGTGCACCAGTACACGTCGGTGTCCGGCTTGAGGTCGAACACGTTGTGGTGCGTGTACGACGCCTGCGTGAGGTAGCCGCCGGACGTGTGCAGGATGCCCTTCGGCTTACCCGTCGTGCCCGAGGTGTAGAGGATGAAGAGCGGGTGCTCCGAGTCGAACGCCTCGGGGGTGTGCTGGTCGGACTGCGAGTCCACCAGCTCGTGCCACCACACGTCCTTGTCGGTCCACGCGACCTCGGTGTCGGTGCGCTTGACGACGATGACCTTCTCCACGGACGGCGCGGCGGCGACGGCCTCGTCGACGGCGGGCTTGAGCGGGAAGGGGTTGCCGCGGCGGAACTGGCCGTCGGTCGTGATCACGAGCCGGCACGAGGAGTCCTCGATGCGGGTGCGCAGCGCCTCGGCGGAGAAGCCGCCGAACACGACGCTGTGCATCGCGCCGACGCGGGCGCACGCGAGCATCGCGAAGATCGCCTCGGGGACCATCGGCATGTAGATCGCGACGCGGTCCTCGGCGCCGATTCCCAGCGACGTCAACGCGTTCGCGGCCTTGGAGACCTCGCGCTGGAGCTCGGCGTAGGTGATGGCGCGGGAGTCGCCGGGCTCGCCCTCCCAGTGGATGGCGACCTGGTCACCGTGGCCGGACTCGACGTGGCGGTCGACGCAGTTGTAGGCCACGTTGAGCTTGCCGCCCACGAACCACTTGGCGAACGGCGCGTCCGACCAGTCGAGCACCTGGTCCCACTTGGTGTCCCAGTGCAGCCGTTCCGCCTGCTTCGCCCAGAACGCCTCGCGGTCGGCCTTCGCCTCCTCGTACAGCTCTGGCTGTGCGTTCGCCTGTGCCGCGAACTCGTCGGAAGGCGGGAACGTCCTGCTCTCCGTGAGCAGGTTGTCCAGAGCGTTGCCCTGGCCTGGCGACTGCGTCATGGTGCGAGACCTCCTGGAATGTCCAGACCGGTTGGGGATGCGGGTACTGACCGTAGTGCGAGCCAGCTCACTTCCAACAGGCTCCTCCCTCAAAAGGTTCAGACCAATCTGGGGAGGTGGGTAACACGGCTGTCATTGTGTAACCCGTTTTGTCTGGTCCAGGCACGTGTGGCGCGTTGAACGGGCGCAGTTGCGCGCTCAGCGGTCCGGTCAGTGAGCTGGGTCACGCGTTTCACCTGGTCAGGTACTCTGCGCCACCGTGACCGATCCTCTCGCTCCGCTGCTTTCCTTGCCCGGCGTGGCAGACGCCGCGAACGCCGCCAAGGACGCCGTCTTCCAGGTGCACCGCCATCGGGTGAACCTGCGTGGCTGGGCCACGACGGCGGCGGAGGCGTCCGTCCGCGCGGCGCGTGCGTCGGCCGCTCTGGAGGGCGGGCCGACGGAGATCCCGGAGTCCGGCGAGGTCTCGGATCCGGTGCTGGCAGGGGCCTTGCGGATCGCCGAGGCACTGGGCGGACTGGTGGGAACGTGGCAGCGCGCGCCGTTGCAGGCTCTCGCGAAGCTGCACGTCCTCGCCGCCGCCGACCTCTCCGCCGAAGTCGGACGGCCGCGCGTCTCCGCGGTCGTCTCGCAGCGGCTCGACATGCTCGGGACGCTGGTCACCGGCGGAACGTCCGTGCCGGCGCCGATCGTCGTCGCCGTCGTGCACGGCGAACTGCTCGGGCTGGCGCCGTTCGACGTCGCCAACGGCGTGATCGCCCGTGCCGCGGCCCGGATGACGTCGATCTCCACCGGCCTCGACCCCAAGGGCCTCGGTGTGCCCGAGGTGGCGTGCCTGCGCCGTTCGGCCGAGTACGAGGCCGCCTCGGTGGCGTTCGCGTCGGGGTCTCTGGAAGGCCTGACCCAGTGGATCCTGTTCGTGTGCTCGTCGCTGGAGGCGGGCGCCCGCGAGGCCAAGAGCATCGCGGACGCCGCACTCGCTAGTTGACGATCTCGGCCAGGATCTCGGCCGCGCGCTTCACCTCTTGCTCGCCGATGTAGAGCGGCGCGATGCCGAACCTGAGGATGTCCGGCGGCCGGTGGTCGCCGATCACGCCACGTGCGATCAGTTCGGCCATCACGCCGGCGGGGTTCTCGCACCGCACCGAGATCTGGTGGCCGCGCGGCAACGTGTTCGGCGTGATGACCTCGAGCGACGTCATCTGCTCGATGTAGGAGCGGAACAGGCTGGTCAGCGTCATCCCGCGAGCCCAGTGGGCCTTCATGTCGACGCCGTCCCAGACGTCCAGGGCCGCGTCGAGCGCGAGCATCGACAGGATGTCCGGCGTGCCGACGCGTGCGCGCGCGATGCCGGGGTCGGGTTCGTAGCTCGCTTCCATCGCGAACGGCGCGCGGTGGCCGTTCCAGCCCGACAGCGGGTTCTCGAACGTCGCCTGCTTGTGCTTCGGCACGTAGATGAACGCGGGTGAGCCCGGTCCGCCGTTCAGGAACTTGTAGGTGCAGCCGACCGCGTAGTCGACACCGATCTCGTCGAGCTGGGTCGGATAGACGCCCGCGCTGTGGCAGAGGTCCCAGACCACTTGTGTCCCAACATCATGCGCCTGCTCGGTGAGCGCCTTCATGTCGTGCAGCGCGCCGGTCCGGTAGTCGACGTGGTTGAGCAGCACCACGGCGGTGTCCTCAGTCAAGTCCAAAGAGGACGGTCGAGCTGCGCGGACCTTCAGCCCGGTCAGCTCGCCCACCGACTGAGCGATGTAGCCGTCGGTCGGGAACGTCGACTCGTCGCACACGATCTCGGTGCGCTCGGTGCCCTTCACCGCGCCCATCAACGCCTTGTAGACGTTGACCGACGTCGAGTCGCCGACCACGACCTGTCCGGGCGCGGCTCCGATCAGCCGGCCGATGCGGTCACCGATCCGTTGCGGAGCCTCCCACCAGCCCTCGGACCACGACCGGATCAACCGGTTGCCCCACTGGTGCTTCACGACCTCCTGCACGCGCTCGGCGACGTGCTTCGGTGGTGCGCCGAGGGAGTTGCCGTCGAGGTAGATGACACCTTCGGGGATGTCGAACTGCTCGCGCATCAGACGTAGCTCCTCGCGGTCCACAGCTCGGGGAACACCGCTCGTTGGGTGCGCTTCTCCAGCCATGCAACACCGGCGGAGCCGCCCGTGCCGACCTTGGAGCCCATCGACCGCCGGGTCGCGAGCAGGTGGTCGTAGCGCCAGCGCGCGAACTCCTCGGCGATGTCGGTCAGCGCCTCGCCCAGCTCCAGCAGGTCGCGGTCGTTGCCGCGGTAGATCGCCGCCCACACCTGCTCGACCTCGGCCGACGGCTCGTAGGCCTTGGTCAGGTCGCGGTCCAGCACGCTCTGCGGGACGTCGAAACCCTTGCGCTTCAACGCGGCCAGCACGTCGTCGTAGAGCGACGGCAGGGCCAGCGACTTCTCCAGCTGTTCGTGCATCGCGGGAACGGCCCGGTGCGGCACGAGCATCGACGCGGACTTCTCGCCGAGCAGGAACTCCATCTCGCGGTACATGCCCGACTGGAAGCCGGACCCCTCGCCGAGCGCGTCGCGGAACGAGTTGAACTCGGTCGGAGTCATGCGCGCGATCGGCCGCCAGGCCGCGGAGAGCGCCTGGAGGTGCAGGTCGGAACGTCGGAGCGTGCGCACGGCAGCCCGCACGTCGTCGGCGCGCAGTTCGGTCTGGGCCTGTCGCCACTCGAAGCAGAGCAGGCCGAAGTACAGCTCCATCACCTGCGTGATGACCAGGAACGACATCTCGCGGGGATCTTTGGACCACTGCTGTTGAAGGGTGTGCAACACCGACGCGTGCACGTAGTCCTCGTACGGCGTGGTGCCGCCGAAATCCAGCTTGGGGGACACGGGGCAGCTCATGGGGTCAATCGTTGCCGGAACGGCCTGTCACCTGAATGGGCGATGAAAGGCGTTCGCGCCGAACTTCTTCCAAACGCAAAACAGATCACCGGGTAGCTTTGTGTTCATGTTGGACGAGGTCGACAAGGCCCTGTTGGAGGCACTCCAAGAGGATGCGCGCCTGTCGTACAACGAGCTCGCGCGCCGGGTCCACGTCTCGCCGCCGACGGTCGCGCAACGGGTCCGCCGGCTGGAGAACATGGGCGCGATCACCGGCTATCGCGCCGTGGTCGATCCCACCGTGGTCGGACGTCCGGTCGTCGCGTTGGTGCGCATGAAGTGCTACGGCCCGCGGTGCATCACGGTGCACCCCCAACTGCTCGACGACTGCCCGGAGGTGGTCGAGGTCGTGCGGCTCACCGGCGACATCTGCTCGGTCGTGAAGGTCGTGACGACGTCGATCCTGGAGCTGGAACGGCTGCTCGTGCGGCTCGCGAGCCACGGGGAGACGTCGAGCGCGATGGTGCTGTCGACGCCGATCCCGTGGCGCCCGGTTTTGCCGGGATGACGAGCATGTGAGCCGCGTAACAGGCCGGCCTCACCGTCGCCGTAGACTGCGGGGCTTCCGCACCTCACTCGATCCGCTGTCCGTCGGGGACCTCGTCGTTCAACCCACCGGAGTTCCCCGATGCTGTCCCCGAAGTCCGCCGAACTTCTCGAGGCCACCCTGCCCGCGGTCGGCGCCACCATCGGCGAGATCAGCCGGCTGTTCTACGCCCGCATGTTCGCCGAGCACCCGCTCCTGCTGCGGTTCATGTTCAACCGCGGCAACCAGGCCAACGGCACCCAGGCCCAGGCTCTGGCGGGGTCGATCGCGGCCTTCGCGTCCGGACTGCTCGCCGGGAAGCAGCCGGACGCGATGCTGCGCCGCGTCGCGCACAAGCACGTCTCGGTCGGCGTCACCTCCGGCCAGTACGCGGTCGTGCACGACCACCTGCTCGCGGCGGTCGCCGAGGTCCTGAACGTCACGCCGGAGATCGCGGCGGCCTGGAGCGAGGTCTACTGGCTGATGGCCGACGCGCTGATGGCACTGGAGCGCGACGTGCCGCGCGGACAGCAGGAGTACCGGGTGGTCGCCCGGTTCCAGGAGACCGACGAGGTGGCGACGTTCGTGGTCAGGCCGGTCACCGGTCCGGTGCCCGCGAACAGGCCCGGTCAGTACGTGTCGGTGCACGTCCCGCTTCCCGACGGCTCCCGGCAGATCCGCCAGTACAGCCTCTCCGGACGGGCCGACGACGCGCTCCAGTTCTCGGTGAAGCGGGACGGCGAGGTGTCGAACCACCTGCACGACTTCGCGCCGGTGGGCAGCACGCTCAAGCTCAGCCGGCCGTGCGGGGACGTGACGCTCGAACCCGGTGACGGCCCGGTGCTGCTCGCGTCCGCGGGGATCGGCTGCACGCCGATGATCGCGATGCTCGCCGAGCTGGCCGCCACCGGCTCGCCGCGGCGGGTGGTCGCGCTGCACGGTGACCGCGACCAGCTCTCGCACCCGTTCCGCGCCGAGCTCGCCCAGCTCGTGGCCAAGCTGAAAGACGCGCAGGCGCACGTCTTCTACGAGCGTCCGATCGGGGAGTGGCCGGCCGAGCGGACCGGGTTGGTCCACCTCGGCGGCGTCGAGATCCCGAAGAACGCGACCGCCTACCTGTGCGGGCCGGTGCCGTTCCTGCGCGAGATTCGGGCCCAGTTGCTCGCGGCGAAGGTCACCGACATCCACTACGAGGTGTTCGGGCCGGACGTCGTGTCAGCCGGCTAGCCGGTCCAGGGCGTTGCGGACGTGGCCCTTCGTGTCCTCCAACGCGGCGGCCGCACGTTCGGTCGGTGCGCCGGAAAGCAGGTGCACGAGCGCTACCTTGAGGTCGCCGGACGCGTCCGCCAGCGCCTGCTCGCACGCGTTCTCGGGCTGGCCGGTGGCCTCGTGCAGGATCCGGATCGTCCGGCCGCGCAGCTTCGCGTTGGTGGCGCGCATGCTGACCATCAGGTTCGAGTAGGTGCGCCCGAGCTTGATCATCACCGCGGTGGAGAACGAGGTCAGGACCAGCTTCTGGGCCGATCCCGCCTTCATCCGGGTGGAGCCGGCGATGGCCTCGGGACCGGTGTTCAGCGTGACGAGGACGTCCGGGGTGAACGGCACCGACGCGTTGTTCGACACCAGCACCGTGTGGGCGCCAAGCGTTTGCGCCTCTTGCAGGGCGCCGATCACGAACGGTGTGCGCCCGGACGCCGTCACGCCCACCACCAGGTCTTTTCCGGTGGCATGGCGGCGGATCTGGGCGGCGCCGGAGTGGTCCTCCACCTCTTCGACGGCGCGGACGAGGGCTTCCGGACCGCCGGCGTGGTGGGCGATGAACCAGTCGCCGGGAACGTTGAAGGTGGGGACGAGTTCAGCGGCGTCCAGCGTGGCCAACCGGCCGGACGTGCCCGCGCCGACGTAGTGCACGCGGCCGCCGGACATGATCGCCGCGACGCCGAGGTCGACCGCGCGGGCCAGGTCCGGCAAAGCCTGCGCGACCGCGGCCGGGACCGTGCGGTCCTCGTCGTTGATCATGCGCAGCACGTCGATCGTGGGTACCCGGTCGATGTCCGTGGTCCGCGGGTTCCGTTGCTCGGTCGGAGATTCCACGCGCACCACCACACCGTTCCGGGGGGAGATCATTTAGTCGTCTCCCGCGGCCGTCGCCGGCCGTCTGGTCTGGCACCGAGCCGATGGCCGGACACGGCTTCGTAGGTCGCCTCCAGCGCCGTCTTCGCCGAGTCCACGTGGTGCTGGGCGACGCCGATGAACAGGCAGTCGATCACCGTGAGCTGGGCGATGCGGCTCGCCATCGCGCCGGAGCGGAACGTGGTCTCGCGCGCGGCCGTGGTCAGCACGTGGTCGGCGACCTCGGTGATGGGCGAGCGCGGGAAGTTCGTCAGGGCGACGGTGGTGGCGCCGGTCTCGCGGGCGACGCGGAGAGCCTCGACGGTCTCCGAGGTCGAGCCCGTGTGCGAGATGCCGACGGCAACGTCCGCGGGGGTCAGGACGGCGGCCGACGTCAGCGCGATGTGCGTGTCGTTCCACGCGAAGCAGGTGAGCCCTATGCGGTGCAGCTTCTGCTGAAGGTCGAACGCGACGAACGCGGACGCGCCGAAGCCGTAGACGTCGACACGACGGGCGCCCGCGACCGCTTGGACGACCTTGTCGAGCGACTCGATGTCGAGCTGCTCCGCGGTCTCCTCGACGGCGCGGGCGTCGGCGAACGCGACCTTGCCGACGACCTGCTTGAGGTCGTCGCCCGGTCCGATGTCGCCACCCATGTCGTGGTTGGCCCTGGCCTGGCTGCGGGCGGTGTCGGCGGCGAGCGCGATGCGCAGCTCCGGATATCCACCCACGCCGATGGCCTTGCAGAACCGCGTCACCGTCGTCTCACTGGTGCCCGCCTGCTCGGCGACCTCGGTGATGCTGCGGTGCGCGACAGTTCCGGGGTTCTCCAGAACCACCTTCGCGACGCGCTGCTCGGCGCGCGCGAGACCCGGCAGCAACGACCGGATCTTCACCAGTGGACTGGACTCGGCACTGCTTTCAGTGGACACGTGGGAAACTTACTAACCGCCACTCCGAGGGTCAACGGAGTGTGTCCGAAAGTCACTCTCTCGGCAGGTTCCTAGTGGACGTCGGGCACCTTCCTGGTGGAGACCGCGATCCGGTTCCACGAGTTGATGGTGAAGATCAGCGCGATGAGCTGGGCCAGTTCCTCCTCTCCGAAGTGCTTCGCGGCCCGCTCGTAGACCTCGTCGCTGACGTACTCGTGGCTGCTCAGGACCGTGATGGCCTCGGTCAGCCGCAGCGCGGCCTGCTCCTTCTCGGTGTAGAGGTCACCGGCTTCCTGCCACGCGTTGAGCAGGTAGATGCGGGCCTCGGTCTCACCGCCCTTCCGGGCGTCGACCGTGTGCATGTTGAGGCAGTAGGCGCAGTGGTTGAGCTGGGAGGCCCGGATGCGGACGAGCTCGGCGAGCTGCTCGTCGAGACCCTCGCGGGCCGCGGCGTCGAGGGCGATCATGGCGCGGTAGACCTTCGGTGCCTTCTTGGCGAGGTCGATTCGGTTCGTCATGAGTAGAAACTTATGACGCTGATTGGCCCTGGGCATGGTGCAATCTGGTCGTGGAATCGTGGGCCAATCTGGACTTCCACCTGGACCTGTCCGGTCCGGGTGGTCTGCGGCACCGGTTGACGGCGTCGCTGCGCGAAGCGGTTCGGTCGGCGCGGTTGCCTCCCGGTACGAGGCTGCCCGCCTCGCGGTCACTCGCTCTTGATCTCGGAATCGCGCGGAACACCGTCGCCGAGGCCTACGCGGAGCTCGTCGCCGAGGGGTGGCTGACCGCGCGTCAGGGATCGGGAACCGTTGTCGCGCAACGGGTCGAGCCACCGCCACCGGTGAAGCGGCCGGAGCCAGGCGCGGAGGTGCGGTTCGACCTGACGGTGTCCACGCCCGACGTCACCGAGTTCCCGCGCGCCGAGTGGATCCGGTCCACCCGCCGGGCGTTGACGGCGGCGCCCTCGGAGGCGTTCGGGCCGGGGGACCCGCGGGGGCGCATCGAGCTGCGGACGGCGCTGGCCGAGTACCTGGCGCGGGCGCGCGGGGTGCGGGCCGATCCCGAACGGATCGTGGTGTGTTCGGGGTTCGGGGGCGCGGTGGGGATGTTCGACCGGCTGCTGAAGCCGCCGGTCGTCGTCGAGGAGTACGGGCTGGGTTTCCACCGCTCGCTGTGGAAGTCGACAGTGCCGTTGGCGGTGGACGACCACGGTGCGAACACCGAGCAGTTGCCCGATGACCGGCGTGCGTGTGTGTTGACGCCGGCGCACCAGTTCCCGTTGGGCGGTCCCTTGCACCCACGGCGGCGCGCATCGGCCGTGGAGTGGGCACGGCGCGTGGACGGCCTTGTGCTGGAAGACGACTACGACGGCGAGTTCCGCTATGACCGGCAGCCGGTCGGAGCCGTGCAGGGACTGGATCCGGAGCACGTCGTCTATCTGGGCACGTCCAGCAAGGCGTTGTCACCGGCGTTGCGGATCGCCTGGATGGTGTTGCCGGACCGGTTCGTGGACCCGATCCTGGCCCTGAAGACCGACCGTGAGCAGCACATCAGCATGCTCGACCAGCTGATCCTGGCCGATTTCCTGGAAAGCGGCGCCTACGACAGCCATGTGCGGCGGATGCGGCTCAAATACCAACGGCGGCGCGATCGGCTGGTGGAGGCTGTCTCGCCGTACGCGTCGGTGTCCGGTATCGCGGCGGGAATGCACGCCGTGCTCGACACACCGCATGAGACGGCGATCGTGCAGACCGCGCGCGAACGTGGGATCGAGGTCAGCCCTCTCTCGTGGTTCCGGCACGAGCTGAGCGACGACGACCGGACGGGGATCGTGGTGAGCTTCGGAGCGCCCGCGTTTCCACGGGCGCTCCCGCTGTTCACCGAGGTGCTAGCGGCGTGCCACTGACCAACCCTCGGCCGTGACGTCGCCACGGGCGTGCACGTAGACGCCTCGGCCGTTGTACAGGCCCGCCTTGGTGTAGACGAACCTGGTCTTCACGGATTCCGTTGGCACCCAACGGCGTCCGGTCGTCGTGATGGTGCGCGCGTCCTGCCAGTCCGTGCCGTTCCAGTGCTGGATCGTCAGCTTGTCGCCCTTGTCGACATCCACGAAGACCTCGACCGGACGGTCCGTGGTGAGCGTGCCGCCGGAAGTCGTCGCACGCCATTGCTTTCCGTGCGACTGGACCGCGAGCGCGTTGGCCAGACCGTCGGCGACGACCCGGCGGGCGGGGTTCACGCTGCCCCAGTCACGGCTCGGGTGCACGCGGTTGGACAGCAGGATCGCGATCGACCGCGAGGCCTTGTCGATCACGAACGACGTACCGGTGTAGCCGGTGTGACCTGCTGTTCCCGGACCGCTCAGCCCGCCCATGTACCAGCGTTGGTCGAGCTCGAAGCCGAGGCCGTGGGCGTTGTCGGGGAACTGCTGGTTGAAGTTCGTCAGCATCAGCTCGACGGAGTGCTCGGTCAGGATCCGGCGGCCGTTGTACGTGCCGCCGTTGAGGATCGTCTGGCCGAGGACGGCGAGGTCCTTTGCCGTGCCGAAGACACCGGCGTGGCCCGCTACTCCTCCGAGGGACCACGCGTTCTCGTCGTGCACCTCGCCGCGGACGATGCCGCGTGGCGGTGCCGACTGGAACTCCGTTGCGGCCGTGCGGTCCTTGGCCTTCGGGTTGTAGCCGGTGTCCTTCATGTCGAGCGGCCTGGTGATGCCGTCCTTGACCGCCTGATCGAGCTTCTTGCCGCTGACCTTGAAGACCAGCTCGCCGAGCGTGATCAGGTTCAGGTCCGAGTAGACGTACGTGGTGCCGGGCGTGGACTTCGGCTTCACGTCCATCACGGCCTTGATGCGTGACGGGACGTCCGGGTACCTCTGCCACAGCGGGATGAACGGCTCAAGGCCGCTCGTGTGTGTGAGGAGCTGCTTGACGGTGATGTTCTCTTTGCCGTTCACGCCGAACTCGGGCAGATAGGTGGCGACCTTCTCGTCGATGCTCACCCTGCCCTGCTCGACCTGCTGGATCACCGCTATCGAGGTGAAGAGCTTGGAGATGGAGGCGAAGTCGAAGATCGTGTCCTTGCGCATCGGGACGCGTTCTTCTTCCGGCAGCTGGGTTTGCTGGTCGGAGTAGAGAACCGCGTAGCCGGTGCGGTCGTGCGTGACGATCTTGCCGCCGTGCACGTACATCGTGACGGCACCGGCGAACAGCGGTTTGCCGTTGGCCTGGGGCTTCTGGAACTCGCGGAGCCGGCGCAGGGCCGCGTTGATCGGCTCCGGGTCGAGGTTCGCCCAGAACGGGTTCGACTCGCGCAGCGTCGTCCAGCGGTTCGCGAAGCCGTCCTGGGGCTGGTCGAAGTGGCCGGGTACTGCCGTCGTCACGAGTGCGACGGCCAAGGCAGGGATGAGCATGGCGTCCTCACCGGTAGCGCAGGTAGGGCAGGCGGGTGCGGCGGAACTGCTGGAGCTCCTGTTGCCACGCACCGGTGATCTCGTCCAGGGGAGCCTGGGCGTCGATCATCCTGCGCAGCCGGTCGGAGCCGCTGAGCTTGTCGATCCAGTTGTCGGGACGCCACGCGAACACGGCGGGGTACAACGACTTCGCGGTGATCAGCATGGCGACGGCAGCCTTGATGGCGTCGAACTCGGCCGCGTCGGTGACGTGCAGGGTGACACCGCCGCAGGTCTTGCCCTGGAACTTGTTGAACGTCGGCGAGAAGTAGGTCTCGCGGAACCTGATCCCCTTGAGGTTCAGGGCGTTCAGTGCTTCGGCCCAGCGCCAGTCGATGCCGGGCGCGCCGACCGTTTCGAACGGGCGGGTGGTGCCGCGGCCCTCGGACAGCACCGTGCCCTCGAACAGGCACGTGCCGGGGTAGACCAGCGCGGTGTCCTGGGTGGGCATGTTCGGGCTCGGCGGGACCCACGGCAGACCGGTGTCGAGCTGGTTGCGGCGCCAGTTCCTGACGTTGACCACTTCGAGCTTGGTCTTGAGGTCGAACTCGCCCTTGAAGAGGCGGGCCAGTTCGCCGACCGTCATGCCGTGTTGCTGGACGATCGGCTTCAGGCCCACGAAGGTCGCGTAAGCCGGGTCGAGCTGCGGGCCGTTCGCGCCGCCACCGATGGGGTTCGGGCGGTCGAGGACGATGAAGTCCAGGTCCTTGGCCGCTTCCATCGCCTGGTACAGCGACCAGATGTAGGTGTAGAAGCGCGCGCCCACGTCCGCGATGTCGAACACGACCGTGTCGATGCCCGCCTTCGTGAACATCGCCTGGATCTTCGCGGGGTTGGCTTGGTACGTGTCGTACACCGGGATGCCGGTGCGCGGGTCCGCGTAGTCGCCTTCGGAGCCACCCGCCTGTGCCGTGCCGCGGAAGCCGTGTTCTGGCCCGAAGACGGCGGTCGGCTTGGCGTCGTGGGCGACCATCGAGTCGACGACGTGGGTCTGGTCCTTGAGGACGCCTGTCGGGTTCGTGAGCACGCCGACCTTGCGGCCCTTGAGCTTGCGCCAGCCGTCCTGCGCGAGTTGTTCGGAGGCGGTGGCGAGCTTCGGGGTCGCGTTGGCGGTGGCTGTGCTGACGAGGGGGACGGACAGGGCGCTTGCCGCGAGGAAGCTCCGCCTTCTCACCAGGTCACTCCGTGTCCGAACGGGTAGGGGGTCGGGCCGGGCACGTCGACCGGGAGCTTGCCCTGCGGCTTGGCCTCGCCGAGCAGGATCCTGGCCAGCGCCTCCATCGAGACCGTCGTGGTCGAGTAGGTGGCGAGCCACGTCTTGGCGTTGCTGTGGGCGACGTCGTACGGGTTGCCGGTGGCGGCCGCGATGACCGGTTTGCCGGTGGCGACGAGCTGGTTGATCAGGTCGACCTGAGCCGGCCTGGTGCTCGCGTTGTTGGTCAGCACGACGATCTTGTCGGCGTTCGCCGCTGCTGTGAGTGCCTGCTGGATCTGTGCCGGGGTGGGGCTCGTCGCGGTGACGACCTTGGTGCCCTTGAGTCGCGTTGCCAGGGCCGAGGCCGGGCCGTCGCTGGTGCCGACGACCAGGGGAGCGGTGGCGTTCAGGGGGATCGCCTGAGCGTCGTTGCGGACGACCGTGATGGTGCGGTCGGCGATGGCCTGGGCGCTCTGGGTGTTGGAGCCGACGACCTGGTCGACCTTGTTCTCGTCGACCTCGGCGGTGAGCATGACGCCGCGCAGGAGCTTCATCTTCAGGATGCGCAGGACGCTCTGGTCGATGCGCTGCTCGGTGATCTCACCGCTGCGGACGGCCTTGATGACGCTGTCGATCGCGAGACCGAGGTTCGGCGGCATCAGCAGCTGGTCGACGCCCGCCTTGATGGCCAGCACCGGGATCTCGGCGTCGGAGTGGAGCTTGCGGACGCCCGCCATCTCCAGCGAGTCGGTGATGACGACGCCGTCGTACTTCAGCTCGTCGCGCAACAGGCCGGTGATGATCTTCGGGCTGAGCGTGGCCGGGTTGCCGGACGGGTCGATCTGCGGCACCTGGATGTGCGCGGTCATGATCGAGTCGATCTTGGCGGCGATGGCGGCCTTGAACGGCGGCGCGTCGATCTGGCGCCACTGGTCGAGGCTGCGGTTCGAGACCGGCAGGGCGGTGTGGCTGTCCTCGGACGTGTCGCCGTGGCCGGGGAAGTGCTTGGCGGTCGAGGTGACCGAGCTCAGGTCGAACCAGCGGCGCCCCTCGTAGCCCTGGACCTGCGCCCCGACCATGTCAGCTGCGAGCTTCGGGTCGCTGCTGAAGCTCCGCACGCCGATGATCGGGTTCGCCGGGTTGGAGTTGACGTCGGCGTCCGGGGCGAAGTTCTGGTTGATGCCCATCGCGCGGAGCTCTTGGCCGGTGATGCGCGCGGCCTCTTCGGCGTCCTTCGTGCTGCGGCCGGCGCCGAGGGCCATGTTGCCCGGCAACTGGGTGGCCGGCGGGCCGATGCGCGTGACGAGACCCATCTCCTGGTCGGTCGAGATGAGCAGGGGGATCCGGCTGGCCTTCTGCAGGCCGTTGGAGAGCTGCGCGATCTGCTTGGGGGTGTCGATGTTGTCGCGGCTCGAGTTGTTGAAGTAGATGACGCCGCCCGGCTGGTACTTGCGCACCATCTCCGCGGCCGTCGCCACTCCGAAGTCGGTCTGGTTCTTGGGGTGCGGGACGTCGGCGGCCTGGCCGTTGACGTACGTGACGAAGAGCTGGCCGACCTTCTGTTCCAGCGACATCCCGCGCAGCGTGGTCACGGAGGCGTCCGCTCTCGCCACCGGCGTGAGGGCGACCATGGCTGTGACCAGCGTCAACGCGGCGAACTTCCGCACTTGTCCGTGCCTCCCGGTGATGTTCCCACAGGTAACTGACGTATTTCGCAAGTTACTCACGGCTGCGTGGTGGGTCAACGGGCGGACATTCTGCCGTTCGACGGCAAAATTTGGCCTAACAAGCAGACGGGGCACCCTCGAAAGGGTGCCCCGTCTTCAGCGCGGGCTTGCGAGTTACCAAGCGTGCAACTCCAGTCGTACAACCCTGGCCTCGGCGTCCGGCGTCCCGGTACGCAGGCCCTAGACGACAAGCCTCCCGCGGCGTGCTGCGCGTGGGTACTCGAAGTCCGCGCACGGAGCTTGGCCGGGGTGGATCCTGACTTCTCTTCGTCTGGTCCCTGGCCGACCCGAGGTCCGCACCACCCATTTAAGTGCGTGGGCCCGGTCACAGCAAGGGCTCGGACGGGTGCACCGTTCAAGCCACGTTCAGTAGTGAAAGTACTGGCGTTCTTGGATTTGTGAGGTTCTGTTCGCATTCGGGTACCGCTGCCAGGGCGTTGTCGTGCACTCACGCGGGCACCACGTGCGCGGGGCGTTGCCGCTACTCGCCAGTACCCGCCACCTTCGGTGACTTTGTTCCGCGCGGGCTTGACTTCAGTCGCGGTTCCGCTTGCGGCGCAGGCCGTACCAGGCCGCGCCGGCCGCCGCGACGGCGCCGAGACTGATGGCCGTGACCGCGACCGCCTTGCCCGACGGGGTGGGGATGCGGGAGCGCAGGCTCACCGGGTCGACGAACTGCTGCACCGGCCAGTCCTTCTCGACGGCGATGCGGCGCAGGCCCCGGTCCGGGTTCACGACCGTCGGGTGGCCGACGACCTCCAGCATCGGCAGGTCCGTGACGCTGTCCGAGTAGGCGTAGCTCTTCGAGAGGTCGTAGCCGTGCTCGGCGGCCAGCTGCTTGATCGCGACCGCCTTGTTGTCGGCGGCGCAGTAGAAGTCGACGTCGCCGGTGTAGCGGCCGTCGAGGATCACCATCTTCGTGCCGACGCTGTAGTCCGCCCCGATCATCTGGGCGATGGGGGCGACCAGTTCCTCCCCGGAGGCGCTGACGATGACGACGTCGTGACCCTCCGCCTTGTGGTCGGCGATCAACTGCGTCGCTTCTTTGTAGACAAGTGGATCGACGATGTCGTGCAGCGTCTCGCTGACGATGCTGCGGATCTGCTCGACGTCCCAACCGGCGGCGAGCGCCGTGATGTGCGCCCGCATGCGGTCCATCTGATCCGCGTCCGCGCCGGCGAGCATGAACACGAACTGCGCATATGCGCTCTTCAGCACCGCGCGGCGGTTGATCAGCCCCTCCTGGAAGAAGGGGCGGCTGAACGCCAGCGTGCTCGACTTCGCGATCACGGTCTTGTCGAGGTCGAAGAAGGCGGCGATCCGGCTCATGTACCTCAGCTTAGGTGTACTCGTCAGTAGGCCGTTCGGGCGGCATTTCGTTCGTGTACGAAACCGTTGTGCTGCACGGTTACCGAAACTTGGCCCGCAGCTGTTGCGGAAGTTGCGCGCGGCACTGGCGCATGGGGATACAGTAGGTGAGTCCGGTTCGACGGACGGGTTCAGTCCGACCCCCCGGGACTGAACCATTGACGACCCCCGTCCCTCCCCCCTGGCGGGGGTCGTCCCATATCCGGACCCCGATTCCGTGCGGGTGTGACTGGACCTCTGCGGCCCTTGCCCGAGGCTCGTGCGCCCAACCCTCCAGCGTCGCACACGGGTCCGACAGTTCCAGCCCTGCAGGGCTTCCAAGATCGCGACTTGTCCACAGCCGCTGATCTGTCCACATGTGGATCTACGCCCGTTGTGTCGTTCCTCACGACTGACCACCGTTGATCCCATGACCCACCCCATCGCCCTGCTCACGGACCAGGACCTCCTCGACGAGGTCCTCCGGGTGGCCGCCGCGGCCGACTGCCCGCTCTCCTGCGCCCCCGACGTCACGTCGCTGCGCTCGCAATGGCACAGCGCGCCTCTGGTCCTGCTGGATCCCGCCGCGGTCTCGGCCTGCCTGGACGCGGGCTTCCCCCGCCGCACCGGCGTCCTGGTCGTCCACGGCGGCGACCCGCCCTGGGCCCCCGCGGTCGCCCTGGGCGTGGACGGCGTCCTCGAACTCCCGGTGGAAGGCCGCTCCCTGGTGACGGCCCTGACCGACCTGGGCGAGGGCCCGCCCTCGGACCGCGGCCGGGTGGTGTCGTTCATCGGCGGCAGAGGAGGCGCCGGAGCCTCCACCCTGGCCATAGCCTGCGGCCGCGAGGCGGTGGAGTCCGGCGGCGAGGCGATGCTCGTCGACTGCGACCCACTGGGCGGCGGCATAGACCTGGCCCTGGGCACCGAGTCCGACAAGGGCGCCCGCTGGCCGGGCGTGCACGCCACCGGCGGCAGAGTGCCGATGTCGGCCCTGCGAGCGGCCCTGCCCACCTCGGGCAACCTGAGCGTCCTGGCCTGCGACCGAGCGGCCCCAGATCCGGAACCGGCAGCCGTGGCGGCAGTCCTCGACGCGGGCCGCCGAGCGGGCTGCACCGTCATCTGCGACCTGCCGCGCTTCCCCACGGCCTCCGCCTCCGCGGCCCTGGACCGCACGGACCTGACGATCCTGGTGGTACCAGCCGAAGTCCGCGCCACCGCGGCCGCCGGCCGAGTCGCCTCCCGCCTGCTGACGCACGGCCGCAACCTCCGCCTGGTGGTCCGCGGCCCGTCCCCCGGCAACCTCCAGCCCGCCGAGATGGCCGAGGTGATCGGCATCCCGCTGCTGACCTCGATGCGAGCCGAGCCGGGCCTGGCCGAGGTGCTGGAACGGGGCCGCTTCCCCCACAACCCCAAGGGCCCGCTCGCCACGGCGGCCCGCGTGGTGCTGAAGGAGCTGCGCCCATGACCGGCCTGCCAGCCGCGGAGGTGGCCGAGCCCGGAGCGGCCGAGGCTGCGATGGCAGACGAGGCCGAGTACGCCGCGCTTTCGTCGGGCGACGTGGAAGCCGCGTCGACCGACCGACTCGGCTGCGGTTGCGTTCCGGTCTTCCGCGGCGGACAAGGCGAGGCCTCACCACTGCGGCGTCCTGGTCACTTCCCTGCCGCGGAAGGAGTTCCGCGGCAGGCAGGAGCGTCTGCCCGGCACGTCCCCTCTCCTCCGCCACGAGATCCCTTCGCACGAAAGGAACTCCAGCCGTGATCCGCCTCCGCATCCTGTGCCGGATGCTGCGCAACCTCGTCGTCTACGGCCGCCTCTACCCACCCCGCTTCATCTTCAAGGACGACAAGGAGCAGCCGAAGTGAACCGCTTCCTCATCTGGTGCCAGGAAACGTGGCTCCGCCTGACCGGCCGCGAGATCACCTACGGCCGCCACGCCCGCCGCCCGGAGGCCGCGACATGACCGCCACCGCGCCCAGTTCCCGAAGCTGCGACTCGACCGCCGCCGCGCCCGCTCCCGACGTGACAGCCGTCCAGCCCGAGCAGGCGAGGAGCGAGCCGTGACCGATGTCCAGAGCCTGCGCGGCGCAGCGTTCCGAGTGCGTGAGGAGCGAGCCGTGATCGTCGTGCCCAGTTCCCGAAGCTGCGACCCGCCCGCCGCCGCGCCCTCCCGAGGTGGCAGCTGTCCAGCCCGAGCAGTCGAGGAGCGAGCCGTGACCGTCGTGCCCAGTTCCCGAAACTGCGACCCGACCGCCGCCCAGCCCTCGCACGGGACACGGCGTGCCGAGCCCGCGAGGTGCGTGACATGACCTCCGCCTTGATCGACCGGGTCCGCCATCGCCTGGCCGGCGCCGACATGGAGATGACCGCGGCCGTCGTGGCCCACGCGGTCCGCTCCGAAGCGGGTGGCGTCCTGGCCGACTCCGACGTCCTCGAAGCCCTCCAGGTTCTCCGCCAGGAGTTCAGCGGCGCCGGACCGCTCGACCCGCTGCTCGCCGACCCCGGCACCACCGACGTCCTGGTCACCGCGCCCGATCAGGTCTGGGTCGACGGCACTACGGGCCTGCACCGCACCACGATCACGTTCCCCGACGAGGACGCGGTCCGGCGTCTCGCGCAACGCCTTGCGGTCGCCGCGGGCAGGCGGCTCGACGATGCCTCGCCGTGCGTCGACGGGTGGTTGCCGGGTAGCGGGGTCAGGCTGCACGCCGTGTTGCCGCCCATCGCGGACAGCACCTGTCTTTCCTTGCGGATCCTCAGACCGGCGACGCACGACCTGCAAGCGCTGCAAGAGCTCGGCACGTTCGACGCCGAGATCGCGGAGACGTTGCGGACGATCGTCCGCAGGCGCATGGCGTTTCTCGTGATCGGTGGTACCGGGTCGGGCAAGACGTCGTTGTTGTCGGCGTTGCTGGGCTGCGTCTCGCCGACCGAACGCATCGTGTGCGTGGAGGACGCCGGCGAGCTGAATCCCGACCATCCGCAGTTCGTGCGGCTCACCGCGCGGCCGGCGAACGTTGAGGGTGCGGGCGAGGTCACCACGCGGGAGTTGGTGCGGGAGGCGCTGCGGATGCGGCCCGACCGGATCGTGGTCGGGGAGGTGCGCGGGGCCGAGGTGCGGGAGTTGCTCACCTCGTTGAACACCGGGCACGAAGGTGGCGCTGGGACGTTGCACGCCAACTCGCCGGCCGAGGTGCCCGCGCGGTTGGAAGCTCTCGGTGCCTTGGGTGGGCTCTCGCCGCAGGCGCTGCACAGTCAGGTGGCGGCGGCGGTGCGGATCGTGTTGCACATGAAGCGGGACAACAACTCCCGGTACCTCAACGAGATCGGTGTGTTCGAGCGGAACGACGGGCTCGCAGTCCGTCCTGTTTGGACGCGTGAGCACGGGTGGTACGAGAAGGAGTTGCCGTGGTGAGCCTTCTGCTGCTGGCGACGGCGCTGATCGTGTGGCCGCAACTCAGACCGATCCGAAGGCTCAGACCGCAGTGCAACAGGGAGATCGTTGTGCCGCCGTACATCTGGGTGGCGGCCGCGGCGACGGTCACCTATCTCGTGGCGGGCATCGGCGGACTGGTCGCCGGTGTCGTGCTGGGAGCGACGGGCCGGAGAATCTTCAAGCAGCACAAGCGAAACACCGCACTCCGGCGAGCGACCGAAGCGCTGAGCAGCGGACTGGGCGGCGTGATCGACGAGCTGCGAGCGGGTGCGCACCCGGCCCAGGCGGCCGAAGGCGCGGCGGAGGACACCCCGGCGCCGGCGAAAGAGGTGCTGAGAGCGGCGGCGGCCACGTCGAGGCTCGGTGGTGACGTGGAACGGACGTTGCGCGAGTTGCGGCAGCCGTTGCTCGGCAAGGCGGTGGACCAGTTGGCCAAGGCGTGGCACGTGTCGGCGAAGCACGGTGTGGCGCTGGCGGAGGTTCTGGACGCCACGAGGCGTGATCTCGATCAGCGGGCGGCGTTCGCGCGGCAGGTGCACGCGCGGATGGCGGGGCCGCGGGCGAGTGCGGCGGTGCTGGCGGTGTTGCCGGTGGTCGGCGTGCTGCTGGGCGAGTTCAGTGGTGCGAAGCCGTTCCACGTGCTCACGAGCACGGTGGCGGGGCAGTTCCTCCTGGCGCTGGGAGCGTTGTTCGTGGCGGCAGGGGTGTGGTGGACGCAGCGGATCACGGAGGTGGAGCCGTGACGTTCCTGCTCCTCGCGCTGGCGGTCCTCCTCGCACCCACGCCGCGACGATCGATTGATCGGTTGAGGCCCCAGGTCCACGACCCACCGCGCGACAGGAAGAAACCAGATGGTCCGTTCGAACTGGCCGCGGCCTGGGACCTGCTGGCCGCGTGCCTGAAAGCCGGGTTGCCGGTGCCCACCGCGATCCAGGCGGTCGAGATGAAAGAGCTGAGCCAGGTCGCCGAACTGCTGAAGCTGGGCGCCGATCCGGTCACGGCGTGGGCGTCCGCGCTCGACCAGCCCGCCACCGCGCTGCTCGCCAGGGCCGCCAGACGGACCGCGCGGTCCGGGGCGGCGCTGGCCCGGCAGACCGCCGAACTCGCCGAGCGGACCAGGTCGGAAGCGTGCGACGAAGCGGAGGCGAAGGCGCAGAAGGCCGCGGTCGCGGTGGCGGCGCCGCTCGCACTGTGTTTCCTGCCGGCATTCCTGTGCCTCGGCGTCGCGCCGGTGGTGCTGGGCCTGGCTGGTCAATTCCTCAACTAGGAGAAGCAGATGGAACTGCTCGACGACGACAGCGGCATGAGCACGGTGGAGTACGCGATCGGGACGTTGGCCGCGGCCGCGTTCGCCGGACTCCTGTACGCGCTCCTCACCAGCGACTTCATCCAGAACCAGGTGCAAGGGCTGATACAGCGTGCGCTGTCTTCGGTCTGATGATCGGGGCATGGCCACGGTCGAGGCGGCGATCGCGGTCAGCGCGCTGCTGATGGCTATGTGGCTGGGGGCGAACGGGCTGGCGGCGGTCACCGAGCAGATGCGGTGTGCCGACGCGGCGAGGGAAGCGGCACGGCTCACGGCGCGCGGTGAACAGCAGCGCGGTGCTGAGGCGGCCACGCGGATCGTGTCTGGCGCCAACGTCGTGGTCGACACCCAAGCCGACGCGATCAAGGTCGTCGTCAGCAAACGCGGACCGCTGGGCTTGCCGCTGAGCGCCCGGGCGTTCGCCGTGCCGGAGCCGCGATGAACGGCGAACGGTCCGGTTGTGATCGAGGTTCGGCTGCGGTGAGCGGTGTTGTGGCGATGTTGTTGCTGATCATCGTCGCGGTGGCCGGTGCGCAGGTCGGGTCGGCGGTCGTCGCGCGGCATCGGGTGACCGGTGCGGCCGATTTGGCGGCGCTCGCGGCTGCCGCCCGTCTCGCCGAAAGCGATGAAAGTGCTTGTGAGCAGGCAAAACGCGTGGCTTCGGAGAATCGGGCCGAGCTGACGGGCTGCGCGGTGAGCGGATGGGAGGTGGTTGTGGAGGTCTCGGCGATTACGCCGTTCGGCCCGGTGAACGCACGCGCCAGGGCAGGTCCGGCTGAAGATCGAAGCGTTTGGAGCACGACGAGCGGTCGGCTCACAGCGGTGAGCGGACTCACATCGGTGCCGGGACATGCTGAACGGTGATCGAACCAAACGCGAACAGTTCAGTTGCCCGGTCAAGCAAAGGACGTTCGCCGTCCCGTAGCTACCAGTTGTCGAGCGGGGGTTACGGAGGCCGGTGCCGGTGTCGTTAGTTGTAGTGGCGGCACCGACGCGGTGTCCTACGAAAACCGACACCTTGTCGATGTCGAGTCATAGCCTGGAAAGAAGGCGACGGAAGATGGATTGGTCGGATAGCTGGCGCGGGGCCTTCCGCATCGAACTGCGTGCCGAGGCCGTGAGCCTCGCGTACCGCGGTTGGCCCGTACTGCCCGGCACCTATCCGGCCGGTTCGGAGAACGGCGTCACGCAGTGGGCGGGTCGCAGCGGCCTCGAGCTGCACGGCCCGATCCCCGTGCACCGCGACTGG
Organism: Lentzea waywayandensis; assembly: GCF_900115955.1. GTDB lineage: Bacteria > Actinomycetota > Actinomycetes > Mycobacteriales > Pseudonocardiaceae > Lentzea > Lentzea waywayandensis. The sequence continues at coordinate 202,612 of NZ_FOYL01000004.1, read as the reverse complement.
GTGGACCGCATCGGGACCCGTCCCGACCAGGTCGCCACGTGGTGGGCGGGTCGCTCCTACAGCCTTCTCGTCGCCACCGGTCACGTGGTGGACGCGATCGAGGTCGGCGCCGGCCTCGGTCACCGCGCGGCCGTCGCACTGCGGCAGATCGGTGTTCCCGTGCCGATCGCCGCGACCCCGTCCGGCCGGTGGATGTTCCTCGTGAAGTCCGGCTCGAAGCTCAACGCCGAGCTGGCCAACAACGCGGACGTGCACCTCTACGGCAAGGGCGAGTACATCCCGCTGCCCCCCACCACCATGGCGCACGGTGTCGTGCACTGGCGGGTCAAGCCGCAGGTCTGCGGCTGGAACCTGCCGGACGCGCACGTCGTGCAGGACGCACTCGTCGAGGCCGTGCACGCCCCGGCGCGCTTCCAGCTCGAAACCGTCTGACCTACAACTAAATCCAAGCCCGGCCGTGTTGGGTGTCGTCGTGGACTCTCCCCGACAACCCCGAAGGCGATGCCCTGCACGGCCGTTCCACCAAAGCCCGATCCGATGATCGGCCTCCGCACCCCGCACGTCGGGGGTGGTCAGAGGACCGGGCGAAAAGCCGAACACGCACCCCGAAGGACAGCCTCCCGCAACAGTGACCGGACCGAGGACGTTAGTGGCAGGGCGCCAGCTCTGCCGCGGTCGGTGAAGCCGGCTCCTCCCCGGAGTTCGTCAGAAGACAGTCGACACCGTCGCCTCCCGCGTGTCCTGTCGAGACGAACGAACCAGATTCCACCGATGTTCCAAGGGATCCGGTCACGAAGCGGTAGCAGGCGGGAACACAGTGTTCGGCACGTGGAGAGCGCGGCGGGGGTACCCGTGAGCCCCCGCCGCGCCCAGCGTCCTCTGACCGACCCTGCTCGCGCAGAGCGCTCGCTGCGTCGGCTGTTGTTCTTTCTGGGGGGCGACCCCCAGACCCCCGCGAGTTCGGGCGCGGGCGCCCTCACGACAGCCGGGTCAACCCAGTTGCTCCGCGTAGGAAGCGAAGGCGAAGGTCTCCTCCATGGATCCGGGCCGCGGAACCGCATCGGCGTCCCAGCCGAGGTCCCGGTCCTGCAAGACCTGCTCGATCAGCGGGTGCCACCGCTGATCGAGCATTTTCTTCGCCCACAGCAGGGCGCCGCGCTTGGACTCCACCTCTCCCGTGTGGATGGTGTAGAGCGTGCGGCAGTACGCCGAGACGATGTAGCGCTGTGACCAGGCGTTGCCCATCGGCGCCCACTCCCGGATGCCTTCCAGCACGTGCGGAAGTTCGGCCCGCATCGACGAGCGCAGCGCGGAAGCCGGCACCTCGTCCACCAGTGTGGTGATCGGCGGACCGTCCAGCACGATGCCGTGGTGGCGCAGGATCCAGCGGGCGTGCGGGCTGTTGCAGTGCAGGTCCCACACCAGAGTCCGCGTGCCGTGGTCGTTGAACAGCCACGGAACCCCGAGGCCCGCCACCGAGCGCAGTGACTCCACGTCGGCGTACGAGCCTTCGATCTCCGTTGACCAGTGGCCGGGGCGGGTCGGGATCTCGTCGTGCAGCCGCCGCAGCCCGTCGAGTGCGGAGCCGGACGGCAGCTCGGTGCAGGCGACGATGAAGTCGCAGTCGCTGTGGATGTCGCCGGCGCCCAGGGCGAACGAGCCCTGGAGGTACGCGCCGACGTAGGTGGGGCCGAGGATCTCGCGCACGGACGAGACGAGGTCGGCGAGAAGTGCGTTCAGATCAGCAAAGGGCGTGAACAAAGCAGACTCCAATGAACCCGCGGCCAGTAGGGGACGGGCGCGGCGGAGCACTGGACGCCCCTGCGACGTGGCGCGTCGGGGCGATCAGGCCGTGCGAGGGCACGGCAGGTGTCCGGGCTCAGCCGCGCTGGGCGCGACGGGTCCGGTCGGTGGCGTTGCAGCTGCTTGCGGTCACACCGTCAAGGTATCCGGGCGGAACTCACTCGGTCAGGCGATTTTGCCCAGCACCACGTCCAGCACGAGCACGGCACCGGCCTTGTCCAGCGGATCGTTGCCGTTGCCGCACTTGGGCGACTGCACGCACGACGGGCAGCCCATCGGGCACGCGCAGGCGTTGATCGCCGCCCGCGTCGCCGAGAGCCACGCCCGCAACGCCGAATGGCCTCGGTCAGCGAAGCCCGCGCCGCCGGGATGGCCGTCGTGCACGAACACGGTCGGCATCCCCGTGTCCGGGTGTGCGGCCGTCGACACGCCGCCGATGTCCCACCGGTCGCACGTCGCGAACAGCGGTAACAGACCGATCGCCGCGTGCTCGGCGGCGTGCAGGGCGCCGGGGATCCGTTTCGCCTCCACGCCCGCGTCGAACAGCAGCGACTCGTCGACCGTGTACCAGACCGCGCGGGTCTGCAGCGTCTGCTCGGGCAGGTCCAGCGGGATCTGGTCGAGCACCACGCCGGACGGCAGCCGCCGCAGGTAGCCGACGACCTGCGTCGTCACCTCCACCTCGCCCAGGCACACCGACACCCCGCCGAAGTCGGTGCGTTCGATCTCGCGCACCACGGTGATGTCCACGCAGTCACGCGGCTGCGTCGTCCACTCCGGGTCCTCGCGGTGGACCATCGCGAGCCCGCTCTCCAGATCGAGCTCGTCGACCACGTACGCCCGCCCCTGATGCAGGTACACGGCACCGGGATGGACCTGCCAGCAGGCGGATCCCGGGTCGACCGTGCCGAGCATCCGGCCGGAGTCAGACTCCACGACGGCCACCTGATCACCGCCGGAACCGCGGATGTCCACTCCGGCGTGCGGCCGGTCGTGCGACGCCCAGTACCACCCGGCAGGCCGCTTGCGCAGCAGCTTGTCCGCCACCAGTTCGGCGAGCACGGCCTCCGCGAGCGGTCCGCCGAAGTCGTCCAGGCAGGCCGGCGTCAACGGCATCTCGGACGCCGCGCAGGCCAGTTGCGGCCCCAGCACGTACGGGTTCAACGGATCCAGCACCGTGGCCTCGACCGGCCTGTCCAGCACCGCGGCCGGGTTGTGCACAAGGTACGTGTCCAACGGGTCGTCGCGTGCCACGAACACGACCAGAGCACTGTCTCCCGACCGGCCCGCACGGCCCGCCTGCTGCCAGAACGACGCCAGCGTGCCCGGAAAACCGGCCACCACCACCGCGTCCAGCCCGGCGATGTCGACGCCGAGCTCCAGCGCGTTCGTGGTCGCGACGCCGAGCAGGTCGCCCGTGGACAGCGCCTTCTCCAGCGCCCGCCGCTCCTCCGGCAGGAACCCGCCCCGGTACGCGGCCACCCGGCCGGGCAGCTCACCGTCCACTTCGGACAGGATCCGCTGGGTGCCCATCGCCGTCAGCTCCGCGCCACGACGCGAGCGCACGAAGGCGAGCGATCGTGCGCCCTCGACCACGAGATCGGCCAGGATCCGCGACGTCTCCGCGCCCGCCGAACGCCGGACGGGAGCGCCGTTCTCACCCTCCAGAGAGGTCAGCGGGGGTTCCCACAACGCGACCGTGCGCGACGCACGCGGCGAAAAGTCGTCCACGACAGCGGAAACGGGAACGCCGAGCAATCGCTGCGCCGACCCGGAAGGATCAGCCACTGTGGCCGATGCCAGAACGAAGATCGGATCCGCGCCGTATTTCCGCGCGACCCTCCGCAGCCGCCGCATCAACAACGCCACGTGCGAACCGAAAACACCGCGATAGGAATGGCACTCGTCGATCACCACGTACTTCAGCCTGCGGAAGAACCGCAGCCATTTCGGGTGCTGCGGAAGGATTCCGCGGTGCAGCATGTCCGGGTTGGTGAAGACCCAGTTCGCGTGCGCCTTGACCCAGTCGCGTTCGGCCATCGGGGTGTCACCGTCGTAGGCCGACGCGCGCACACCCTTGATCCCCAGCTCCTCGAGCGACCGGAGCTGGTCCGCACCAAGGGCTTTGGTCGGTGACAGGTACAGCGCGGTGGCCTTCGTGTCCGCCAAAAGAGTGGAAAGCACGGGCAACTGGTAGGCAAGTGACTTGCCCGACGCCGTGCCCGTCGCGAGGACCACGTGCTGCCCGGACCACGCCAGTGAAGCGGCCTCGGCCTGGTGCCGCCACGGCTCGCGCACACCGGTCTCGACGAACGCCTCGACGACCGGGGGAGCCGTCCACGCAGGCCACTGCACGTGATCTGCCTGCCGCAACGGCAGATCACGCGCGTGCGTGAGGGGTGACTCCCCGGCGGGCACACCCGCCAGCACGCGGTCCAGCAACCGGCGTCCCTGATCCACCACGAGATCGAGCTTCGCATACACCACCGACAGTCCCGGCCGGGCCGTACTCGACTTCCTGCGCAGATAACGGTGTGTGCACGGATCGGGACGTTTCGTTGCCTCGTTGCAACCAACCCCTAGACTCCCCGCTCATCGCATCCAATGAGGGATGCGTCACGTCGCGCTGGGCGGCTGGTCTGCCTTGGCGCTGCACATGGCAACTCACCAGGAGGACGGATGTCCCGGCAATTCCTCGCGGAGAGCCTCGAGCTCTCCGGGGGTGATCGCGGCGTCGTAGCCGTGGTCGCCGTGGTCGCCCTGGCTGCTCTCGCCGTCGGGTACGTCCTGCTCAAGGAGGTGCTGGCCGCCGGCCAGGGCACCCCCAAGATGCAGGACATCGCCAAGGCGGTTCAGGAGGGCGCAGCGGCCTACCTCAACCGGCAGTTCCGCACGCTCGGCATCTTTGTCGTGATCGTGTTCGTACTGCTGTTCGCGCTACCGGCGGATGATTTGGCCGAGCGAATCGGCCGATCTTTGTTCTTCCTCGTCGGTGCCGCGTTCTCGGCGACTATCGGCTACCTGGGCATGTGGTTGTCCACGCGCGCCAACGTGCGTGTCGCCGCCGCCGCGAACGAAGAAGGCGGTCGCGAAAAGGCGACGCGCATCGCGTTCCGCACCGGTGGTGTGGTCGGCATGACCACGGTCGGTCTCGGTCTCTTCGGTGCCGCTCTGGTCGTGCTCGTGTACGCGGGTCAGGCCCCGAAGGTCCTGGAGGGCTTCGGTTTCGGTGCCGCGCTGCTCGCGATGTTCATGCGTGTCGGTGGCGGCATCTTCACCAAGGCCGCCGACGTCGGTGCCGACCTCGTCGGCAAGGTCGAGCAGGGCATCCCCGAGGACGACCCCCGCAACGCCGCCACCATCGCGGACAACGTGGGTGACAACGTCGGTGACTGCGCCGGCATGGCCGCGGACCTCTTCGAGTCCTACGCCGTCACGCTGGTCGCCTCGCTGATCCTCGGCACCGCCGCGTTCGGTGCGCAGGGCCTGCTCTTCCCGCTGATCGTTCCCGCGATCGGCGTGCTGACCGCGGTCATCGGCGTCTACACGACCAAGGCGAAGGCGGGCGAGAACGGCCTCACGGCCATCAACCGCGCCTTCTACATCTCCGCGGTCATCTCCGCGGTGCTGTGCACGATCGCGGCGTTCGCGTTCCTGCCGAGCTCCTTCGCGGACCTCGACGGCATCAGCGACACGGTCAAGGCCACCAGCGGCAACCCGGCGCTGATCGCGTCCGTCGCGGTGATCATCGGCATCGTGCTGGCCGGCGTCATCCTCTGGCTGACCGGCTACTACACCGGCACCGAGCACAAGCCGGTGCAGGAGGTCGGCAAGACCTCGCTGACCGGTGCGGCCACGGTGATCCTGTCCGGTATCTCGGTCGGTTTCGAGTCCGCCGTGTACACCGCGCTGGTCATCGGTGCCGCCGTGTACGGCGCGTTCCTGCTGTCCGGTTCGGTCGTCGTCTCGCTGTTCGCGATCGCGCTCGCCGGTTGTGGTCTGCTCACGACCGTCGGCGTCATCGTCGCGATGGACACCTTCGGCCCGGTCTCCGACAACGCGCAGGGCATCGCCGAGATGTCCGGCGACGTGCACGGCGAGGGCGCGCAGATCCTCACCGAGCTCGACGCGGTCGGCAACACCACCAAGGCCATCACCAAGGGCATCGCGATCGCGACGGCAGTGCTCGCCGCGACGGCGCTGTTCGGTTCCTACAAGGACGCGATCGACCAGGCCGTGGCCAAGGTCGGCAACCTCGCGGGTGATCTGCCGATCTCGTTCACCAACGTCGTGTTCAGCCCGAACGTGCTCGTCGGCGTCACCATCGGTGCGGCCGTCGTCTTCATGTTCTCGGGCCTCGCGGTCAACGCCGTGACGCGCGCCGCCGGTGCCATCGTGTTCGAGGTGCGCCGTCAGTTCCGCGAGAACCCGGGCATCATGGACTACTCGGTGAAGCCGGAGTACGGCCGCGTCGTCGACATCTGCACCAGGGACTCGCTGCGTGAGCTGGCGACTCCTGGCCTGATGGCGGTGCTGGCCCCGGTCGCCGTCGGCTTCGGCCTCGGCGTCGGTCCGCTGGCGGGGTACCTCGCCGGTGCGATCGCGACCGGCACGCTCATGGCGGTCTTCCTGGCCAACTCCGGTGGTGCCTGGGACAACGCCAAGAAGCTGGTCGAGGACGGCAACCACGGCGGCAAGGGCTCCGACGCCCACGCCGCCACGGTCATCGGCGACACCGTCGGCGACCCGTTCAAGGACACCGCGGGTCCGGCCATCAACCCGTTGATCAAGGTCATGAACCTGGTCTCCGTGCTGATCGCGCCCGCCATCGTCACCTTCACCATCGGTGACAGCGCGTCCGACCCGATCCGGATCTCGATCGCAGTGGTCGCGACCCTGATCATCGTGGCCGCGGTGGTCGTGTCCAAGCGGCGCGGCACCGCGATCGCGGACACCCCCGCGGAGTCCGTCAGCAACGGCGCCGCGTAGATCCACCTCTGGCCGGGGTACGTTCGGGGCTCCCCCGACGTACCCCGACCGAGGAGTTACGACATGAGGCGCAGCCTCGTCGCCACTGCCGCTGTTGCCGCCCTTGCGCTGGCCGGGTGCACCAACGGCGGCAACTCCGGCACTTCATCGACGCCCACCAACGGCGAGGCCAGCGCCCAGGCCGTCGCCTACATGGACAAGGTGTGCGGCGCCGCGTCCGAGTTCGCCAAGATCGAGAAGACGGCCCCCAAGTTCGACGCCGGCGACTCCGCCAAGCTCAAGGCCGACATGGCCGCGTACATGGGCCAGCTCGCCGACGCCTTCACCAAGTCGGCCGAGGGCCTGAAGAACGTCGGCCCGTCGCCCGTCGCGGGCGGTGAGGAGGCCGTCAACAAGATGGCCGAGACGTTCACCTCGCTCGGTGTCGTGTTCACCGACGCCAAGGCCAAGGTCGAGCAGGCGGACGCCAACAACGCCACCGGAGGCCTCCAGGCCGCCGGAGAGGCCATCGCCAAGCTCTCCGAGCTCGCCGACCCGCTGCGCGACCTCAAGGACGTTCCCGAGCTGCAGAAGGCCACGCAGACCGCGCCGCAGTGCCAGGCGATGCAGCGCCTCAACGTCACGCCGACGAGCTGAGTGAGGCCGTCCGGAGTAACTTCCGGCCCATGCGCCGCACAGTCCTCTCAGTTGTGACGTGCTGTCTGCTCGCGGTCACCGCGTGCAGCAGCGGAGGTTCCTCCACGTCGACCACGCCCACCGCCAGTGAGGCCGACGTCGTGGCGTGGATGGACAAGGTCTGCGGTGCCGTCGACGGCACCGTGAAGGCCATGTCCGACGAGCCGCCGATCGACATGAGCGACCCGGCGAAGCTCAAGACGGGCCTCTCCGAGTGGCTCGGCACGAAGGTCGGCGCGGTCGACAAGTCGATCTCTGACCTGAAGGCGCTGGAGAACGGCCCGCACCCGAAGTCGAAGGAGCTGGCCGTCGCCGCGCAGGACGGCATGGGCCAGATCAGGACCCTGCTCGCGGACACCAGGTCGAAGCTCGACGCCTCGACCGACGCCACCGGGGCCATCACCGCCTTCACCGAGATGGTCTCCAGGGCGAGCGAACTGGAGAAGGCGGGCGCCGACGTGCAGAAGAAGTTCGACGAGACGGGCCTGGCCACGGCCGCGCAGAAAGCCGGCAACTGCAAGGGTCTCCAGACGTCTCCTCCCACCTCCTGACGAGCGGAAAGCCCGGCTGACCGGATCGCCCGAACGTGTACTGTTCGGCGATCCGGTCAGTCATTTCCTGGGGGATTTCACCGTGAACGCACGTTTGTCGATCGCTGCTGCCTGCGCAGGCCTCACTCTCGCCGTGACGGGCTGCGGCACCAGCGCCGCGCCGTCCGCGCAGAGCACCGCGCCCACGACCACGACCACCACGGCCGCCGCCGACCCGGTGAAGTGGGTGGGCGCGTTCTGCGCCGGCACCACGCCGGTGCTCACGGGCGCGGTCGAGCTCATCACCGTCGTCGCGACCAACGCCGAGAACCCGGCCGCGATCAAGGAGGGCATGCTCAAGCTGCTCGACACCGGCGCCAAGGCGATGGCCGACACCGAGAAGAAGCTCAAGGAGGTCGGTACGCCCGGCCCCGAGCACCAGGCCATGCACGACGACCTGGTCAAGATGTTCGGTGACGGCGCCAAGGAGTACGTGTCGGTCCGCGAGCAGATCAGCAAGATCGACGCGAGCGCGCCCGACTTCATGGCGCAGGTCGAGAAGGTCGGCGGCGACGCCGCGGACCCGTCGAAGCTCTCGGACCAGATCAAGAAGCTCGACGCGGACCCGAAGTTCAAGGACGCCATCGCGAAGGCGCCGGAGTGCACCGAGATGCGCACCAAGCTCGGGAAGATGCTCGGCAAGTGACGACGTTTCGCCTGGTCGCGGCCGTGCTGGGCGCGGCCGCGCTCGCCGCGTGCAGCACGCCGCCGCCCGCTCCGGTCCAGCAGGCCGCACCGACGACCACCACGACGGCGGACGTGCCCGGCGCGGATCCGGCGGCCTGGTTCGACGCCTACTGCGGTCCGATGGGCGTTACGCAGACCGCGCGACTCCAGCTCCAAGGCAAGGCTCAGGAGGGTATGGAGGCAGTCAAGGCGGCCGTGGTCGCCTGGACGGCAGGAGCAGCGGTGTCGAACCGGCACATGGCGGATGAACTCGAGAAACTCGGCCCGTTGGGTTCGGACGTGCGCAGCCTGCACGAACGGCTGGTCAGCGCACTGCGGAACGAGGCCAAGACCTTCGACGACAGTTCGGCGCGGCTGCGGGCGCAGGCGGCGGACGACAAGTTCCCCGAGCGGTACAAGCAGATCATGGTCGGCAGCAGCGGTGACAGCGTGGGGACGTTGTTCAAGCAGATCTTGGACACGACCCCGAAGTACACCGAGGCGTTTCGTGCGAACGAGGTCTGCAAGGCCTGGCAGGGGCTGGCGAAACAGTCCGGGGGAAACTAGGCCGGGTGAGGACACGTCTGCTCGCTGCCCTGCTGACCGGTGCCGTCGTGCTGACCGCCTGCGGTTCGGAGGCGGACAAGCCGATCACCGACGCGCAGCGGCAGTGGGTGGACGCGTTCTGCGGCGGTGTCCTGCCGGGGATGGAAGCAGGCCTTGAGCTGCGCAAACAGGACCCGGCGAACGTCGCTGCGGTCAAGGACGCGTACGTCAGGCTCGTCACGTCCAACGCCACCGCGTTCACGAGCGCGGAGAAAACGCTGAAAGAGCTCGGCGCGCCCGAAGACGACCTCAAGGGCGTGCACGACCGGCTGGTCAAGTTCGTCACGGAGTCCGCGAAGTCGTACGGCGACGCGCAGGCGCCGGTCCAGGCACTGGAACCGAACGCCCAGTTCCTGGAAGGCGCCGAGAAGGTGCTGGCCGACACCAACGTCGTGACCAGTCCGGAAGACCTTCGCGCGACCTTCCAGGAACTCCAGAAACGGCCGAAGTACGCAGCGGCGATAGGCAAGTCGCAGACCTGTTCGGAGATCAGGTCGAAGGGCCAGGAACTCGGACAGTAACAACTGTCCCACTGGTCACACTCGAACGTCTGTTCTACCCTGTGGGCCGTGGTTGGGCAGCTGTCCTTCTTCTCGGCCGAGGCACGAACCCCGGCCAAGGCGGACCTCGCCGGCTTCCTCTGCGGGCCGGGTCAGGCCGTCAGCTTCGCGCGCGGTACAGCCGCCCGCGTGTACACCGAGCTGCGCGACGAGTGGCGACTGCGCCCTCTCAAGCAGGCCTGCGCCGAGCGTGGAGTCACCACCGAGCTGTGCGTGAACGAGGCGGGCACGCACTTCGTCCGCACGCCGTTCCGCACCGATCTCACTCCTCTGGCCGCCCGCTGGCTGGACGGATCCGTCAAAACCGTGCCACCGGACTTTGAGCTGAACGGAGCAGTGCTGCGCGTCTGGGCGCTGGCCGCCGGCAGCTGGATGGAGTCCGCGTACCTGCTCGGTTTGGACCCCAACGCACCGCAGACACACGCACCGTTGCAAAATGCGCTGCTCGCATCCGGACTTCCGTGCACCCTGGTAGGGGCACCGGCGTTGCGGGTGACCGGCCGACGAAGGCTGGCGCGGCTCGCTGAGCTGGTCGGAAGCCCTCCTCAGGGAGTGGCGATGAGCACCTGGCCGGCGGCCTGAGCGGGCGGTCCGGCATGGTTGTGTCACTCTGTCTCGTCGTACGGGCGTCGCGGAGACATGACGGATGGTGTGCTTTTCGGCCGACGCTGGGCAACACTGGCGGGCCTGGGAACCGGGTTTGGAAGAGAGCGGGACGGCGAGTGGCTGGATCGACACGGACGAAAAAGAGCAGCGGAGGAGAGGGCGGCAACATCCGACGGCTTGTGATCGTCGAGTCGCCCACCAAGGCGCGCAAGATCGCGTCCTACCTCGGCAGCAACTTCGTCGTGGAGTCCTCCAGGGGACACATCCGGGACCTGCCGCGCGGTGCCGCCGACGTTCCCGTGAAGTTCAAGGGCCAGGCGTGGGCCAGGCTCGGCGTGGACGTCGACCACGACTTCGAGCCCCTCTACGTGGTCTCCGCGGACAAGAAGTCGCTGGTCACCGAGCTCAAGGAAGCGTTGAAGGACGTCGACGAGCTCTACCTCGCGACAGACGGTGACCGCGAGGGTGAAGCCATCGCGTGGCACCTGCTGGAGACGCTCAAGCCCAAGGTGCCGGTCCGCCGGATGGTGTTCCACGAGATCACCGAGTCCGCGATCCAGGCCGCCGCGGCGAACCCTCGTGACCTCGACCAGGACCTGGTCGACGCGCAGGAGACCCGCCGCATCCTCGACCGTCTCTACGGCTACGAGGTCAGCCCGGTGCTGTGGAAGAAGGTCATGCCGAAGCTCTCGGCAGGCCGCGTGCAGTCCGTGGCGACGCGTTTGGTCGTGGAACGCGAACGCGAGCGGATGAAGTTCGTCTCAGCGAGCTACTGGGACATCTCCGCGCAGATGGACGCCGGTGCCGACGCCACGCCGCGTCAGTTCGGCGCGCGTCTCGTCGCCGTCGACGGCACTCGTCTCGCCACGGGCCGTGACTTCGGTTCGGACGGCAAGCTCACCGGCAAGGCCGACGTCGTCGTGCTGGACGAGGCTCAGGCCCGTGCCATCGCGGCCGGGCTGCAGAACGCGCCGGTCAAGGTCGCCTCCGTCGAGGAGAAGCCGTACACGCGCAAGCCGTACGCGCCGTTCATGACCTCGACGTTGCAGCAGGAGGCGGGCCGCAAGCTGCGGTTCTCCGCCGACCGCACGATGCGCACGGCGCAGAAGCTGTACGAGAACGGCTACATCACCTACATGCGTACCGACAGCACGACGCTGTCGGAGACCGCGATCAACGCGGCCCGCACGCAGGCCACGGACCTCTACGGCGCGCAGTACGTCTCTCCGCAGCCTCGCCAGTACACGCGCAAGGTCAAGAACGCGCAGGAGGCCCACGAGGCGATCAGGCCGGCCGGAGAGGTCTTCCGCACGCCCGGTCAGGTCGCCGCCGAGCTCGACTCGGACGAGTTCAAGCTCTACGAGATGATCTGGCAGCGCACGATCGCCTCCCAGATGGCCGACGCGCGGGGCAACACGACCAGCATCCGCATCCAGGGCCGTGCGGGCACGGGCCAGGAGGTCACGTTCGCCGCGTCCGGCCGCACGATCACGTTCGCCGGCTTCCTCAAGGCCTACGTCGAGACCGTCGACGCCGAGGCCGGTGGCGAGTCGGACGACGCGGAGTCGCGCCTGCCGCTGCTGGTGAAGGACCAGGACCTGACGATCGCGGAGCTGTCCGCGGACGGTCACACCACCTCGCCGCCCTCGCGCTACACCGAGCCGTCGCTGATCAAGACGATGGAGGAGCTCGGCATCGGCCGTCCCTCCACCTACTCGTCGATCATCAGCACCATCCAGGACCGCGGCTACGTGTGGAAGAAGGGTGCCGCGCTGGTCCCGTCCTGGGTGGCGTTCGCCGTGGTCGGGTTGCTGGAGGGCCACTTCGGCCGGCTCGTCGACTACGACTTCACCGCCGCGCTCGAGGACGAGCTGGACGGCATCGCCGCCGGCCGGCAGCAGCGCACGACGTGGCTGTCCGGGTTCTACTTCGGCGGCAGCGTCGGACCGGACGGCTCGATCGGCCGTTCCGGCGGCCTGAAGAAGCTGGTCGGCACGGGTGTCGAGGACATCGACCCGCGCGAGGTCAACTCGATCCCGCTGTTCAGCGACGCTGAGGGCCGCACGGTCGTCGTGCGCGTCGGCCGCTTCGGGCCGTACCTGGAACGCGACGTCGACGGCACCGCGCAGCGCGCGAACCTGCCGGACGACCTGGCGCCGGACGAGCTGAGCAACGAGATCGCCGAGAAGCTGTTCTCGACGCCGCAGGAGGGCCGTTCGCTTGGCACCGACCCGGTCTCGGGCAACGAGATCGTGGCCAAGGAAGGCCGCTTCGGCCCGTACGTGACCGAGGTCCTGCCCGAGCCGTCCGAGAACGGCACGGCCCCGAAGAAGGCGCCGAAGCCGCGCACCGGCTCGCTGTTCAAGTCGATGTCGCTGGACACCGTCACGATCGAGGACGCGCTCAAGCTGCTCTCGCTGCCGCGCGTGGTCGGCAAGGACCCGGAGACGGGCGCCGAGATCACCGCGCAGAACGGTCGCTACGGCCCGTACCTGAAGAAGGGCACGGACTCGCGGTCGCTGGTCGACGAGGCCCAGATCTTCACCGTCACGCTCGAAGAGGCGCTGAAGATCTACTCCGAGCCGAAGAAGCGCGGCCGCGCCGCCGCCGCTCCGCCGTTGCGCGAGATGGGCAACGACCCGGTGTCCGGCAAGCCGATGGTGATCAAGGAGGGCCGGTTCGGCCCGTACGTCACCGACGGTGAGGCGAACGCGTCGCTGCGCAAGACCGACAGCGTCGAGTCGATCACCGACGAGCGCGCGGCCGAGTTGCTGGCCGAGAAGCGCGCGAAGGGGCCGGTCAAGAAGAAGGCTCCGGCCAAGAAGCCGGCGGCGGCGAAGAAGCCCGCGGCCAAGAAGGCTCCGGCCAAGACCAAGAGCTGAGCAGGGGGTGGCGGTGCCGATCAACGAGTTCGGTCCGGACGGGACTCAGGCCCCGCCGCCTCCCCGGCTGTACCCCGACCCGCTCGCGGGCCTGGTGACAGCTGACAGTTTTGTCGCTCCTCAATGGACGTCGTTCAGCTCACGTGTGGTGGTGCCGACACCTCCTGAGCCGACCGAGGAAGCGCGGCAGGCCGTCTGGTCGCAGATGCAGCAGGAACAACGGCGGCCGCGCGGCCGGGCACAGCGAGCGCCCGTGCAGCACCAGGCGCATCAGTACGCGGTCCAGCAGTTCGCGCCGACGTACCAAATGTCTGCCCCGCAACAACAACAGCAGCAACAGCAACCCGCGAAGCAGACGAGCGGCGTTGCCGCGTTCATCGGCTGCCTGGTCGTCATCGGGTTCTTCGTCCTGGTCCTGGTCAGCATTCTCGGAGCGATCTTCAGCTAGCCGTGTTGTGAGTCCGGCATGCTGACTCACCACATCCGGTTACGCTGACCGCACGGGAGTGGCGATTTAGGGGTGACTGAAATTCAGGACGCGGACACACCGGTGACCGAGGCAGGCCAGGCAGGGCAGGCCCAGTCCAGCGTGTCCACGGTCCACCGGCTTCGGTCAGTTCTCGCCATCAGGCCGTTCCGGCGGCTGTGGCTCGTCACCTACCTGTGCAGCGTTGGTGACTGGCTGTCACTGCTCGCGTTGACCGGTCTGGTCTCCGAGATGATGAAGAGCTACCAGTGGCAGTCGTTCGCGCTGTCGCTGGTCGTGCTGACCCAGCTGCTGCCGGGCATCCTGTTCGCGCCCATCGGTGGCGTGCTCGCGGACAAGTTCGACCGCCGCAAGGTGATGGTGGTCTGCGACATCCTGCGCGGGTCGCTGTTCATCTCGATCGCGCTGATCGGTTCCCCGATCTGGCTCTTCGTGGCGAACTTCCTGGTCGGCTGCTGCGCGATGCTGTGGATCCCCGCCAAGGAGTCGGCGGTCCCGAACCTGCTGCGCCGCCCCGACCAGGTGGAGTCGGCGAACCAGCTCGGCCTGGTGATGACCTACGGCATCTCCACGATCAGCGGTTTCGGCCTGTACTCGCTGATCGCGGGCATTCCCGCGTACCTGAACCTGCAGGGCGGGAACCTCGAGTTCAACATCGCGACGATCGCGGTGGTGATCAACGGCCTGCTCTACTTCACCTCGGCGATCCTGGTCGCGACCCGCCTGCCGGAGCTCTCCGGCCGCGTCTCCTCGACCCGCAAGAAGGACGACGAGGACAAGCCCGGCTTCGTCGCGATGTTCCGCGAGGGCCTGAAGTTCGCCGCCGCGACGCCGCTGGTCCGCGGTCTGGTCATCGGCATGATCGGCGCGTTCGCCGCGGCCGGTGTCGTGATCGCGACGGCGAAGCTCTACGCGCAGTCGCTGCTGGGCGGCGCCTCGACGTTCGGCCTGCTGTTCGTGGCCGTGTTCATCGGGCTCGCGGCGGGCATGGCGACCGCGCCCAGGCTGGCCCAGCGCCTCACCTACAACCGCCTGTTCGGCGTCACGATCGTCCTCGCCGGCATCTCGCTGGTGCTGGTCGCGCTGGCTCCGCACCTGTGGATCGCACTGCTCACGGTGGCGCTGGTCGGCGCGTGCGCGGGCGTGGCGTTCCTGACGGGCCTCACGATCGTCGGCTCGCAGGTCGCCGACGACATGCGCGGCCGCACGGTCGCGCTGATCCAGTCGTTGCTGAAGGTCGTGCTGTTCGGTGCGTCGGCCGGTGCGCCGCTGCTGGTCGCGTTGCTCCAGAAGCGTCAGGTCAGCGTGTTCGGGCACCCGATGGAGGTCGACGCGACCCGCCCGGTGATGCTCGGCGGCGCCGCGATCGCGATCGTCCTGGGCCTCGTCGCGTACCGGCAGATGGACGACCGTCGTGAGGAACCGGTGCTGTCGTCGCTGTTCGCGGCGATCCGCGGCCGCCGTCCCACCAAGGGCATGCTGATCGCCGTCGAGGGCGACACCCGCGAGGACACGTCGGTGCAGGCCCGCCGCCTGGCCGCCGCGTTGCGCGCGGAAGGCCTCGAAGTGCTCCTGGCCGCGGACCCCGAACATGACGAACGCCGCCTGCGCACGATGCTGTCGTCCGCCGAACTGGCCGGCGTGCGCGCCCAAGCCCTCGTAGCCGCCGCCGTCCGTGCGGACGTCGTCGAACGGCAGGTGCGCCCCGCGCTGGACAGCGGCTCCGTGGTGGTGATGGAACGCTACGTCGACTCGCCGCTCGCACACTTCAGCGCCACGAGCTCGCTGGAACACCAGGAGCTCGAGGGCCTGGTCGACTGGGCCACCGGCCGGTTGCGCCCGGACCTGACCATCCTGCTCGACCGCCCGGTCACCGACGGCAAGGGCATCGGCCCGGAACACCACTGGCGCGTGCAGAGGCTGCTCAGCGAGATGGCCGCCGCCGACCCGGACCGCTACGTGGTGGTCGAGGCCGAGGGCGACGTCGACGAGGTGGCCGACCGAGTCCGTTCCGCCGTCGTGCCGCTGATGGCCGGTCGCAGGCGCGTGGTCCCCGAAGCCGCGGTCTGACCGCCCGCTGGAAGACTGCACCCATGAGCGTGTGGGACGAGGTGGTCGGTCAGCCTGACGCGGTGGCGACCCTGGCGGCGTCCGCGGAGGCCGCGGCCACGATCGTCGCGGGCGGCACCCCCGCGCCCGGCGTGATGACCCACGCCTGGCTCTTCACCGGCCCTCCGGGGTCCGGCCCCACCTCCGCCGCGCGTGCCTTCGCCGGCGCGCTGCAGTGCCTGGTGACGGACGACCGGCCTGGATGCGGTGAGTGTTCCGGTTGCCGCACCACGTTGCACGGCACGCACGCCGACGTTCGTGTCGTGGCGCCAGAGGGACTGTCGATCTCCGTCGCCGAGATGCGGTCGCTGGTGCAGATCTCCGCTCGCCGGCCCACTTCCGGGCGGTGGCAGGTGGTGATCATCGAGGACGCTGACCGGCTCACCGAGGGTGCGGCCAACGCTCTGCTGAAGGCTGTCGAAGAACCGCCGGAGCGGACGGTGTTCTTGCTGTGCGCGCCTTCCGATCACCCGGACGACGTGTCGGTGACCATTCGCTCCCGGTGCCGGCTGGTGTCCCTGGGGTCGCCTCGGCCCGCCGCCATCGCCTCGGCCTTGGAGGCCGTGGACGGGATCTCGCTGGAGATGGCGCAGTGGGCGGCCTCGATCTGCGGCGGGAACGTGGCCAGGGCCCGGCGGCTGGCCGCTGACGAGCAGTCGCGTTCCCGGCGTGAGGCCGTGCTGCGGATCCCGTTGGCGTTGCGGAAACCTGCCGACGTCTTCACCTGTGCCGACGAGCTGATCAAGGCCGCCGAGGACGACGCGTCCACCGCCAACGAGTCTCGCAACGAGACCGAGCGGGAGGCGTTGGAGACCGCCATGGGCGCCGGCGGCACCGGCAAGGGCACCGCTGCTGCTTCCCGTGGGGCCAAGGGTGCGTTGAAGGACCTGGAGAAGCGGCAGAAGTCCCGAGCCACCCGGACGCAGCGCGACTCCCTGGACATGGCCCTGGTCGACCTGGCCGGGTTCTACCGGGACGCGCTGGTCGTCAAGACCGGGTCCGAGGCCGCGCTGATGCACCCGGACCGGTCGGGAGACTCGCGGACCGCCGCCGCCCAGTGGTCGAGCGAGTCGATCCTGCGGCGGCTGGAGGCCGTGCTGGCGTGCCGGGAGGCCATCGAGGTCAACGTGAAGCCGCGGATCGCCATCGAGGCGATGGTGACGACGCTGCACCGGGGGTGAGGTCTTGGCTTTCCGAGTGACGGTCACCGAGGAGACGGCCGCCAGGCTCCGGCCGGAGCTCACCCGGCTGATCGCCGAGTTCCGCGCGATGGCACGGATGCTCGTCGGCGCGCTGCCGAACCCCGACCTGGACGACGACCTCCTGGAGGAGGTCGAGGTCGGTGGCCGGACGTGGTGGATCCACTGGCACGACCCGCACTACCGCTGCGAGAGCGACACCGGCGTGGTCGTGGAGGCGCAGATCTACTACCCGGACCAGATCGACCCGGCCTTCCTGCTGGAGTACGCGCGGACCGCCGGTGGGCACGAGGCCGTGGTGACGGCGTGCCCGCGTGGGTTCCACGACATCGCCCGGTTGCTCGACCTCGTACCTGACCTGGTCTCAGAGCCACCCCAGCGCGGCTGACACCTCGTCCGCCGCCCGCAGCACCCGCGGCCCGAGCGCGATCAGCTCCGGCAACGAGTGCTCCATCGCCAGCGTGGAAGCCGAAAGCCCGCCGATCACCGTGCCCGCGTGGTCCCGGATCGCGGCGCCCACACAGCGGACGCCCACCTCGTTCTCCTCGTCGTCCAACGCGAACCGCGAGCGGCGCACCCGCGTCAGCTGCGACTTCAGGCGGGGAGACGAGGTGATCGTGCGCGGTGTGCGGCCCGGCAGGCCGGTGCGGGAGAGGTAGGCGTCCAGTTCGGACGTGGAGAGCGAGGCCAGCACCGCCTTGCCGATGGCCGTGCCGTGGGCCGGGAGCGACATGCCCAGGCGGGACGCCATGCGGTACGGCTTGTCGGCCTCGATCTTGTCCACGTAGACCAGCTCGTCGCCGAACAGCACGGCCAGGTGCACGGTGCAGCCCGTCGACTCCTGCAACGCGCGCAACGACGGCCGTGCCCGCTCCACCGTGTCGATCGGGCGGAGGACCTTGCCCGCCAGGGCGAGGATTCGCGGCCCGGCCAGGTAGCCGTCCGAACTGATGGTCGCGAAGCCGCGGTCCACCATCGCCTGAAGGAGGCGGTGGACCGTCGACTTCGGCAGGCCGGTCACCCGCGCGATGTCCGTGATGCGCGAGTGGTCGGCCAGGGCCTCCAGCACGGCGAGCGTTTTTTCGACGGCGGTATCGGTCATCTCGCCAGCCAGCCTCCATCCACGACCAGTACGTGTCCGGTCACATAATCGGACGCGCTGGACGACAGGAACACCGCCGGGCCCACCAGATCTTCCGGTGTGCCCCAGCGGCCTGCCGGGATCCGGTCACGGATCGCGGGCTCGCGGCTGGGATCCGCGCGCAGGGGTGCCGTGTTGTTCGTCTCGATGTAGCCCGGGGCGATGGCGTTGACCTGCACGTTCGACGCCGCCCACTCGTTCGCGAGCAGCTTGGTCATGCCGACCAGGGCGTGCTTGGAGGCGGTGTAGGCGGAGACGAGGATTCCGCCCTGAAAGGACAGCAGGGACGCGATGTTCACGACCTTGCCGCCGCCGTTGGCGATCATCTGACGGCCGCAGAGCTTCGAGATCTCGAACGCGGAGTCGAGGTTGACCGCCATGATCCGCTGCCAGTCCGGCAGCGAGACGTCCACGGCGGCGCCGCGGTGGATGGTGCCGGCGTTGTTCACGAGGACGTCGACGCGGTGCTCGGCCAGGACCGGTGCCAGCGCGGGTTCGACGGACTCCGGTTCGGCCAGGTCGACGGAGACCGTGGCCAGCGACGGAGCCACGCCGGAGAGGTCGCCGCGACCGACGAGGATCAGCTGGGCGCCCGCGTCGTGCAGGCCGCGTGCGATGGCCTGGCCGATGCCCGTGCGGGCGCCGGTGACCAGCGCCGTCCTGCCTTCGAGGGAGAAGTTCACCGCAGCTCCGTCACGGCGACCGGGTCCATGGCCCAGACGAACGTGTACGAGTGCGTTCCCGCTCCACTGTGGACGGACCACGACGGAGAGATGACGGCTTCTTCGTTGCGCACCACGATGTTCCGCGTGTTCTGCGGTTCACCGCACAGGTGCACTGCGCCGAATGGTCGAGCGCCTGATCTGCATCGGTAGGTGCCTTCCGGTGAGGGCGGCGGAGTGACACGGTGTCCGCCCGACATAGAACTACGTTCCGTGGGACGGAACAAGCCCACCGCCTCCATGTCGCCGGAGACGCGTTCAGGCATGGGAAAGGCGGCCCTGGTGTACCAGCAGAACCTCGCCATCGGCATGGCCGCCGCAGGTCTGGTCGGCCGTGAGGGAGACCAGACCCGCAAGGTCTTCGGCTGAAGTCTGGTGCTGCTGCCGGCGATGTGCGTCATCGCCAGCAGCAGCTCGGCTGGATGGTGCCCTAGCTCGACCTGCGCCGGGCGGGCAGCGCGGCGAAGATCACCACTCCGGCGAGCAGCAGTGCCGTGCCGGTCCAGAACAGCGGGATCGAGTTGTACGCGGCGTTGGTGTAGGCCAGCGGCGGTGCCCCCTTGGGCGGCGCCGCCGGCGCGCCGGGCTGCTGCGGCACGTTCGTCTGCGGCGGCTGCGAGGTCCCGCAGATCACGCCACCCTGCGGCGCCGCGGCCCGCACGATCTGCTCGCCCAGCGAGATCTGCGCGAGCGCCGTCGGCAGGTTCGGCAGCTTCAGCTTGTCCGTCGGCAGCACCTGCACGTCGAGCATCCGCGCGGTGGCCCCGAGCTGGAACCCGCTGAACCCGTTGCCGGTGAAGCTCGCCTTCTTCTCGTTGAGCCCGGCGATCTGGAGCTTGATCACGACCAGGTCCAGCAGCAACGGGATGTCGAGGGTGGGGTGCGCGGCGTCCAGCGTGCCGAGCTCCTTGCCGTTCTGGCTGACCTTCAGCACCGGCGCGGTGTACGTGATCGTCGAGGTCTTCTCGTCCCCGGTCGCCGTGGCCGTGAGCGTCGGCGGGGTCGCGACGTCGATCTTGATGCCACCCGCGAGCTCCACGCTGACCGCGCGCATCGTCGACGTCGACTCGACGGCCTTGTTCTTGCTGCCCGGCAGGTCGACGAGCTTGACCACCGAACTCGCCTCGAACGCGTCCGGGATGCTGATCAGGCTGGTCTTCACCGGCAACGGCACCTCGGCCGGCAACGCGCTCAGGACTTCGAGCCCCGCCAGCGACGTCTTGGCGGTGGCCAGCGGACTGACGCACGGCCCGACCTTCTCGTCCCACCGCGCGTGCACGCTGCCGTTGAGCAGCTTGAGCTTCGCGAGCGGCGTCTCCGGAATCGGCAGCCCACCGTTCGTCGGCTGCGGGTTGTCCGGAATCGCCGTCTGCACCAGCGTCCCCGGCGACTGCGGCGACCGCCCCGCCACCGCGAACCCGAACGGATTGGCCTGCGTCACCACCCGCTCGGTGCTCAGGAACGCCTCGGTGTTGACCTGCGCGCTCGCGAGCCCCAGCCCGAACTCGGTCACCGACTGCTTCGGCAACTGCTCACCCAGCCCGGGCAGGATGGTGTTCGTCGGCACCCCCTGCGGCCCGAGCCGGACTACGCTCAGCCCGGTCCCGGCATCCCCCACGGCATGCGCGAGCGGCTGCGGGCCGTTGGGCGCCGACGCCGGCGGCTGGTTCGGATCGCGCGGCCCCGGCACCGGAGTGGTCGGAGGCTGCGCGAGCGCGGGAGCCGCGACCAGCGCGAGCAGCAACCCGGCCAGCGGCACGGACAACGAACGGCGCATGAACCACTCACTCCTCGACGGTGGGGAGGTGGTGACGTCAGTCACGGTCCGTACAACGAAGCCGACCCCCGTGAGTAACGCGCTTGCGGGTCGGTTATAGTTATCGCGTCTCGCCGCCTTAGCTCAGTCGGCCAGAGCAGCTCACTCGTAATGAGCAGGTCATCGGTTCGATTCCGATAGGCGGCTCGGTGAGATACCTGCGGGCCTCCCCTCTTGGGAGGCCCGCAGGTTTTTTTGGCCCCCGTCTTTTGCCTGATCACGTGCCCTCCTGCCGCCGTTGCCGTTCGACCGGGTGTGGTCGTAGTCTCACCAACCGGTCGTAACGGGCCAAACACAGGGAGTGTGGATCGGCGGTTTCCGGACATGGACCGGGCGCCGGGGTGATGACCTGGGCAAATGGCAGCGCGGCGTGAGGAGAAGGGGCGATGATGGACGAGGAGCTCAGTCCGTTCGCCAAACGGCGGCAAACAATGGGCTTCTCCCAGGAGGCCCTGGCCGAGCTGCTCAACATCGATGTGCGCACCGTGCGCCGGTGGGACACCGGCGACTTCGTTAAGGCCCTCAAGCGTGGATTCGGCCCAAGCCTCGCGCGCTGTCTGCAGGTGTCGCTCGAGCAGCTCGATGCGTTGCTTGTGCGCCGAGCCGACGCCGACGCAGTGGTGGTCGAGGGCGAAGTCGTGTCGCCAGAGGTCTCCCAGGCCACTCAGGGTGCGGTGATGATTCCCGTACTGTTGGACGGGAGGCAGGTACTGCAGCCTGTCGATCCAAGAGCCTATGCAGGGAAAGGAAGTCCTGTCCTTCCTGACGTGCTTGCAGCGGCTGCTGGAGAGGATGCGATGAGCCCGTTCAGCCGACGTTCGCTGCTGAAGTTCAGCATTCTCTCGTCAGCGCTGCCAGCCCCTTGATCCCGATGCCCGCCAGCACGTCGCCGCGGCCATGGCGGACGCGCGGCGCTAGGGGTCTGCTGCACGAGTAGGTGACAGTTGTAGTCACGCAGCCTGACTGGCTGGCGTGGTCATGATTGCTTCGTATTCGATGGGGGTCAATCGGCCGAGGGCGGTTTGGCGTCTGCGGCGGTGGTAGGTGCGTTCGATCCAGGTGACGATCGCGATGCGCAGCTCGGCACGGGTAGACCAGGAACGCCGGTCGAGAACATTGTTCTGCAGCAACGCGAAGAAGCTTTCCATCGAGGCGTTGTCACCCGCCGCGCCCACCCTGCCCATCGAGCCGGTCAGGCCGTTGCGCGCGAGCGTGCGGCCGAAGTTCCTTGATCGAAATTGCGATCCGCGGTCGGTGTGCACCACGCAGCCGGCGACGTTATTGCGGCGGGCGATGGCGCTGGTGAGCGCGGTGACGGCGAGGCGGGACTTCATCCGGGAGTCGATGGAGTAGCCGACGATCCGGTTGGAGCAGGCGTCCTTGACCGCGCAGATACAACTTTCCTTCTGTGGTGCGATGTTCGGTGATATCGGCCAGCCACAGCAGGTTCGGCGCCGTGGCGGAGAAGCCACGGCGGACCAGGTCGTCATGGATCGGCGGACCGGCCTTCTTCCCGTTGCGGCCGCGTTTCCTGCCGAACGCGCTCCACCAGCCCATGGACGAGCAGATCCGCCACGCGGTCCGATCCGCCATCGACACGCCGGCGTCGCGGGCCTCATCGGCCAGGAACCGGTAGCCGAACTCCGGATCGTCACGGTGTGCGTCGAACAACGCGTTCGCCCGATATGTCTGATCGAACTCTGCGTTGGTGACCGGCCGGGCACGCCCCCGGTAGTACGGCTGTCGAGCGATGCCAAGTACCCGGCACGTCACCGCCACCGGAATCCCGCCGGCGGCGAGCTCGTTCACGAGCGGGTAGAGCCTCTTCCCGGCAGGTTCGCCTGCGACAGATACGCCGTCGCACGGCGCAGGACCTCGTTCTCCTGCTCCAGCAACTTGATCCGCTTACGCGCCTCGTGCAGCTCAGCCGAGTCACCACGGCTCACACCGGGTTTGCCGCCCTCGTTGGCGTCGGCATGGCGCAGCCACTTGAACAAGGTCATCGGGTGGCCCCCGAAGTCCTTGGCGATCTGCTCGACCGTCACACCGGGCTCGCGGTCACGGGCGACTCGCACGACATCGTCGCGGAACTCCTGGGGTACGGCTTGGGCACAGTGGCATCCTCCCAGCTCACCATCACAGCAAGCCAACTCAGATGTCACCTAACGGTGCAGCAGACCCAACCACGCTCACTTCACCTCCATCCACTGGAGGTGGTCGACGGCGAGGTCACGGCCTTATTCGACCCCATGCGCGTCGACGCGGGCGATCCTGGCGGCCTGCCTCGCACTGATCGAGCTCCGCAGTGGGGTCGCGTTCGAGCAGGAGTGGCTCGTCAAGAAGCTGCCAACCTTCCGCATCCCACTCGGAGATGAGCTGCTCCGCGGCGTGGAAGGTGCGCTGGAGCTGTAAGGCGTGATCGCGGAGAGCAACGGACATCGCCACTTCACGACGGCCGCGATCTATTTCTTTGCGAGTGGCGCTGGCACCCTTTGAGAGGGCTCAGCCGCCTAGACGTCGCGTCTTGCAACAGGGCATAACAGCGCCGCACATAGGCGGATGGTCGGCTGACGGACCTCCGTCGCTGCTGGGCCGACAGGGGAGAGGTTCGCGTCTCAGCCCTACGCCCGCTCGGCGAGAGCCGAGCGTCAAAGCCCGGCCAGACGTCCGCATCAGCGTGCTAGCCCGGTGGACAAACTCGCATCGGCACGTCGACGCCTGCGGTAGTTGTGCCTGGGAGCTTCAGCCGTCATCATCCCGTCATGGCGAGCAAGGTGACGCTCCTTACACCCGGTGCGTGCCGCGTTACGTCGCGCTGCACCCACGCCGCGTCACGCGCTCCGAGTTTCGTGTCGCTGCCATGCCCCGCAGCTCAGCCCGGTCGGCTGACTGTTGTCCCAACTGTCGGCCTGGTTGCACGGTCTCTGCGGAGACGGGTTCATGAAAAAGTCTGAAGCGACTCGTGAGGTGTGGCTATGACAGACCGAGGCTATGAGTCGCAGCTTGCCTCTGCGGAACTGCCGTTCTTTCGAGAACGGCGAGCAATGGCGCGCGACGTGTATTTCGACGAAGCGGCCGCGTGTATCGCTGGCTACGTGCGCGATATCGGAAACGATCACAGGCAGCGGACCGTTATCGCCAGCATCGCGTCCGAAGTCGACTTTGACCCGGCAGACCCCACTGACCAGTTTACCTGCTCAGCATTCGTAGCGGCGCACCTTGCGCCGATAGGTCGCATCCGATACTCGGCCGATCGGCGGCCCGGGCCAGAGCCTGAATTTCGCCGCTTTGCCGGGACTAAAACCCGTGATGTGCTTCAGACAATAATCGAGGACTTCCGATTTCAGTACGAACACTCAACTGCTGACGGGGACGAAGTAGCGGCTACGCGCCCTGAGTCAAAGGATGCGGCTAAGCTGCCGAACGCTTACAACACCCCGATCCATCTCAGCGGATTCGCGGCGGCGAGACGGTCTCGTCTGAACACGCTTGTTGACGACTCGGACGTCACACTGGGTTGTGTTGTGGCAACGAGAATCGCCCGTTGGCTCATCGACGGCCGTGGTGCGATCTTTGATATCGATCCTTCTCGAAATACCCGCGCGTTATGGAGGTCACCAAACGCGTACCTGACTTACTGGTGTTTCCGGAGTATTCTGGATTGGCAAGAGCTCGTGAAGGCTCTGCCGTCCGGAGCTCAGGACGAGAAGCTGATTGATCACTTCAAGAGCGAGCTTCGTGAGGCGATTGAGTTCGGTGTCGATGCCAACATTGATCACCTTTCAAGGATCGTGGCCGCGCTTCACTCTGGTGTCAGTAGTCTCTATGACGCGACCGACTTGGCGTGCACGTTAGCAGTTGTGTCGCTTGTAAGTAATCAGTATGGCAGAAAAGACGATCTGACGAGGGCGTTGATTGAGCACTCGTTCGATCTTCTTATTGAGCACTTTGTGTTGCCAGATGGCTCCTTCGCTCCTAAGTCTGCCGCCCTGACGACAAAAAGTGGATACAGTCTGGTTCTATCGTCTGCCGAGATCGGGGCAGTTCTGCTGCACGCTTTGGTTGGCGAGCTTAACGCGCTTCAGGTCGCGGCGTTGGATCCAGTTATAAATAACATCGCCCGGCGACGCGGCGGCGCGCGGGGATGGGGGCATCAAGCCGCAACCTCGCCCTTTAGGAGGCAGGCTTTCGCGGCGTGCGGTGGACTGACTTTCCTGCGCTTGTACCACGATATTGTGGACAATCTAGCTGCCACGCACTGTGCGCGACAGTTGGGTGTAGAGCCCTTTACTCATGATCCAGGACTCGAGCTAGTCGTGCTGCCCGAGTCGGTCCGAGATGAGCTGACTGATCATGTGATTATTCCAATCAGTGAGAAGAAGCGGCGAGACCTTGCGGTAATGTCGTTCATTCTTGGAGGGCCACCAGGAACGGGCAAGACCACGATCGTTAAGAAGGTTGCGCACGACCTTGGGTGGCCCTTGCTCGTGATTGACCAGGCCTCGTTCCTTCGTCAAGGAACGGCGCAGATTGAGTCAGAAGCAGAACGGTTGTTTGGTCTGCTGTTCGAGTTATCCGACACCGTTGTGTTGTTTGACGAGATCGAGGAAATGTTCGAAGATAGAGATACCGGCGAGAAATCGGGTAGGTTCCTAACCACTTCGATGTTGCCTCGGATCCACAAACTCAGGGATCTTGCGCGCGTCGTATTTGTTTTCGCTACAAACCACCCCGATCGGATCGATCCCGCCGCAAGTCGTCCGGGGCGAATTGACAAAATCTTCACCGTGAAAGTACCTACGCGCGAAGAGCGTGTTGGTGTGCTTGAATCCTTGTTTGATAGCTACAAAGCATCCGACGAGGTTAGAGACCTGTTTAACCGCGTTGGTGTTGCAGCGTCGGCACTCGACTTTACTCGCGGATATCTGAAGGAGCTAGTAAAGACATGTGTCAACATCGAGTCGTCGCACGGATCCGAGGCGCTCACTGAAGCAGCACTCAACCAGGTTCTCGATGCACTAAAAGATCAGGTCAGGAAGGAGCAGGGCGAAAGGGAAGGTCGGAGGCGGAGATGATCAACGCGACAAAATCAATGAGATCCATACGTCGGCGTGAGCGCTGGCTTGATTTGCTGAATGCCGCGTTGGTGCGTGACTACCTAGTCTCGCGTCCTCCGGTTGACGCAGATGCCTTTGTTCGAATGCCTGACGTCGCGTCGCATATTAACAGTCTTCACACGGGTATCGTGTACACCGGCTTTGACGGTGATCACTTCGGTCTTACGTCGCTGATGCGGCAGTATGTGTTGAAAGGTCACCGCGTCCCCGCGAACCCCGAGAGTATCATAGGATATAAAGACTCCGTCGACGCTCATGGCTCGAAACTCGACGTCCTGCTCGATGATCTAGCAGTCCTGGGGCGCTGTGACGAGCTGTGGATTTTCACTGATGTTGCGCCGACCGCTAGAGACGCAGCCGCGAACTTGGCTGAAGGCGCTCTGCTTGAACTGGCCTATTTTCTGTATATCTGTGAAGCGGAGAATCGCAGCACCGCGCCAGTGCGATTTGTGTCGATTGCTTCCCTTCAGGGAGTCGCGTCTGCGGCGAGCCATGTGTTTCGTGGCACCTTCGCGGAACTAATAGGCAATCTCACGTCTGATCAGCAGCGGATCTTGGAGATCCTGGAGGACCTGCGATGCGGGTTGCTTGCTCTGCCCAAAATCGCCTACATACTACATGATCCGCTCGATGCAAAGTACATGGACTGGCTAAGACCAACAGCGTATAAGGGGCATAGGGTTCCGCTCGTGCCTCAGCTCGCCGTGGAGTATGGCGACATCCGTTCAGCTGTAGTCGATCGCCGAGTGGATGGACCCCTGGCATGTCCAATTACGAGTTGGGCACTTCTCACGCGTTTGGCTGACGAGCTGTGGCTGTTGCCATCGGTCAGCGTCGATCGTCCGGATTCGTACACCTGCGAGATCGTCAAGCTTGTATGGCAGTCGCAGGGGCGAAGCGCCGACGGCCTGATCAAACGCGAATGGAGCGACTTCGGCATCCCCAAGGTCGTTCATGAAGACAAATGGCCCCTGACAGAACGGGAAGGGCGACGTTAGTGGTCACGGATCGTGTGAGTGTAATTGACCTGGGTCGAGCAAGGTTTAAGGCTAGTGCTTGGAGTGAGCACTCGGCGGCTCATGAACATCTGTGGCGGTCGTCGGAAGAGACTGGCCCTTTGGTGAAGGCAGGTGACTTCGCGGGCTTGCAATCCGCGCTAGCCAAGCTCATTGATGACGCACGTCAGCACGCGGATGTCGTGGTCGTAACCGCAGGGAGTCTGCTGCGTGATCACGAGTGGGTGGGGGAGCTGATCCCGTTTATCGAGCGGTTGGCCGACGATCACGTGTGGCTGAGTGCTGTTCAAGAGGGACTGCTCTTGCGATGGGCTGAGCCTCAGGCGGCTGCGGATGCAGCGCTCTTGGACATCGGGGGTGGCTCGGTCCAGTTGGTGCACGGTCCGTCGGCGAAGGATTGCAAGATCGAATCTTGGCCCTTTGGGACGTACGCGATTGAAGAGAAATTTGATCTGAAGCAAGGATCGGATGAGGCGAAATACGAGGTTGCAGCCGCATCATTGGACAAGACGCTGCGTGAGTCACACCTGCCGAATGTGTCGAGCTTGATTGTCGGTTCGAACATCATGGGAACCTTCATGCGGAGGCTTGCGAGCCTGCTAGATGTGTCGGCGAAGTGGGACAGTGAATCGCTGTCACGGGCGTGGCGTTACTGCTCGTCGCTGCCGTCGGATGACTTTGATGAAGTATTTCCGCAAAACCCTGGATTCATGTATGGCGCAGACAAAGCCATGCTGACTGCGGCGGTCTTCGCCAACGTCTTGAATGTGGACACAGTGGTGGGCACAGACGCCTCTGTCAGCGAAGGGCTGGCGGCGCTCGTTCGGGATGCAGAGAAACGTGGAGTAGCGCTCGCTGAAGCCATGCCTGTCGGCTAGGTTTTGGTGCATAGCTGACGGGGCGAGGTGGCGACTCCATGGTTCGAACGCCACCTCGCCTCGGAAGGTACTGGCCCAGCTTTCCTACGGACGTTGGTCTCTCTTAATCTCGTACACGTACGACCGATCAGCCTGCACGCCGCGGGCTTCGAGCTCTGTCAGTGCCATTGGTACGTGCCAGTCCGTCTCGCGGAGCACCTGCAGGATCACTTCGTCAGGTGTGCCCAGGACAAGGTGCCTGCACCGATCGTCAGCAGCAGCACGCCGCTACAGACGATCCACTGGATGGCGCGCAGCGCCCGGCGTTCCATGGCTTCCAGCCGGTCGGCGTCTGTCGCGGCTGGTGACCGGCCGGGCTCCGACTGGACCTTCAAGCGCGCAGTTGCTGTCACTGCGTTGTCACGGACGTGCGGAGCAGCTGCGTCAGACATCGGCACCGCCTGACACGGCAGGTCCTTGCTGAGCTGCGAGAATAGTCAGGACTAGCACGGCTCATCACCGTCCACCCCGTCTTCCGGCTGGCTCGTAATGAGCAGGTCATCGGTTCGATTCCGATAGGCGGCTCGGTGAGATAAGACCCAGGTCAGGCTTTCTGACCTGGGTCTTTCTTTATGTCGAGGCTTGTGTCCCGCGCAGGTAGGCGAACCAGTTCGCGACCGAGCGCTTGTAGCCGTCAGGCATGTACATCCACGAGTCGAGGATCGGCCCGGTGCTCACCTTCCACCGGGTCTCCTCGGTGATCTCACGGGTGAGGCACTGCTCGGGCGTCTCGCCGGCCTCGATGCGACCACCGGGCAGTTCCCACTCGTCGCGCTCGTTCTTCAGCAACAGCACCCTGCCGTCGCGGACCACCACTCCCTTGATCGAGACCGGGTGTTCGGGCTGGCTCATCTGGCGTCCTCACAGCTCGGCTCAACCGCAGGTGGTGAGTGCGCTCTCCAGTGCCGAACGTTCCGCCGCCGCCACGCTCAGCCCGTAGGCGGCCTTCACCGTCACATAGATCCGCCCGTACGAACACGTGTACCCGGTGTTGGGCGGCATCCATTCGTCCGGCGTCTTGTCGCTCTTCGACTGGTTGACCTTCCCCGAGACCGCCACGAGGTTGCGCAGGTCGTTGGCCGCGGCCAGCCGTTGCTCCGGAGTCCACGCCGAAGCGCCGCTGCGCCACATCTCCGCCAGCGGCACCACGTGGTCGATCTGGATCTTCGAGGTACCGCTGATCCGCGTGCCCGTGTACGGGTCGTCGAGGTTGCCCGACTGGACGCCGCAACGGCCCGGTTTGCGTTCGACCTCGGTCAGGTCGCGGGCCAGGACCTGGCTGCGCTGGTCGCAGCCGTCGCCGTCGGTGTCGAACCAGGGCTGGCCGAACACGCACGCCTTGCCGTCCGAGCAGTCGCGCACGTAGCCGTCCATCCGGCCCGGTACGGCGACGGGCAGGGCGGCGAGTGACGTGCGCGCGGTGGCGGCGTCGAGGGTGCCGGTCGGTACCCGGTCCACCTGCGGACCGGGGGACGACAAGGGGAGCGCGGAACAGCCGGTCAGCAGGATGATCAGCAATAGCCACCGCATGGGTACGGCATACCCGCCTTGACGGGCTTGATGGCCGCCCAACGGCGTAATCACGGGCGGTGTTCGGCCTCCACGAGTTCAGGCTCGCGCGAACCGAGCGTCGACCGCATCTGTTCGACGTCGAGCATGCCCTCCCAGCGGGACACCACGAACGTCGCCACGCAGTTGCCCAGCAGGTTCGTGAAGACCCGCATGGAGTCCATGATCCGGTCAGCGCCGAGCAGCAACGCCACTGCCGCGGCGGGGATCGAGCCGACCGCGGCGACGGTGGCGGACAGGGCCAGGAACGCCGATCCCGGCACGCCCGCCATGCCCTTGGACGTCAGCACGAGCACCAGCACGATCGTCAGCTGGTCGCCCAGGTCGAGCGGGATGTTCAGCGCCTGCGCCAGGAACAGCGTCGCCAGCGACAGGTAGATCGAGGCGCCGTCGAGGTTGAACGAGTACCCGGTCGGCAGCACCAGGCCGACGGACGTGGGGGCGCAGCCCGCGCGTTGCAGCTTCGCCATCATCCGCGGCAGCACGGCTTCCGACGACGCTGTGCCGAGCGCCAGCAGGAACTCCTCCTTGGTGTAGCGCAGGAAGTGGAGGAGGTTGACCCGCGCGAACACCCACGCGATCACGCCGAGCAGCGCGCAGAACAGCAGGGCCGCGCCGTAGGACGCCAGGATCAGCCACAGGTACGTGCGCAGCGACCCCAGCCCGTACTGGCCGACCAGGAACGCCATCGCGCCGAACGCTCCGAGCGGCGCCAGTTTCATGATGTAGCCCAGCACCGCGAAGAACGCCAGGTTGACGCGCTCCAGCAGGTCCACCACGGGTTTGCCGCGCTCGCCGAGCTGGGCCAGCGCGCAGCCGAACAGCACCGCGAACAGCAGCACCTGAAGCAACGCGTTGCGCGCCAGCGCGTCCACCACACTGGAAGGGATGAGGTCGAGCAGGAACTGGACGACGCCGGGGAGGTGGCCGCCCTGCGTCTTCGCCTCGACGGCGGAGGCGTCCAATGTGGACGGATCGACGTTCATGCCGTCGCCCGGTCGCACGACGTTGCCGACCAGCAGGCCGAACGCGAGTGCGGCGGTCGACACGACCTCGAAGTAGATCAGCGCTTTCAGGCCGATCCGGCCGACCGCGCGCAGGTCTCCGACCTTCGCGATGCCCGTCGCCACCACGCAGAAGATCAGTGGCGCGATCACCATCTTGATCAGCTTGATGAAGCCGTCACCGATCGGCTTCAGGTCGGCGCCGAACGACCGGAAGAAGTGACCGACCAGCACGCCGGCGACCACGGCCACGAGGAGCTGAAGGAAGAGCGACCGACTTTTCACCTGACGGAAGCTAAATCTCATTTGTGAGCAATGGAGTGCTTTGCTGTTACGCCTTCGCTACCCCGCGAGTGACAGACTGCCGCGCATGAAAACCGCGGCGGCGGTGGCCGCCCTGCTTCTGCTGGTCACCTCCTGCTCGGACGAGCCGGATCTGCCGCCGCGGGAGATGCCGCCCGCCGGCGGGCAGCTCGACTACCAGCTCGGCGGCGCCTACCAGCCGGACGTGCCGGTCAAGATCGTCGTACGGGACCGCAGCAAGATCATTGACGGCCGGCGCTACAACATCTGCTACCTCAACGCCTTGCAGACGCAGCCGGTCTCGGCGGACGGCGGGCTGGACTGGTGGCGCAAGAACCACGACGACCTGCTGGTGAAGAAGCCGGGCGGTGAGGTCGCGATCGACCCGGAGTGGCAGGAGGGCATCCTCGACATCTCCACCGGTGACAAGCGGAACAGGATCCTCGAGATCCAGAAGAAGTGGATCAAGGACTGCAAGACGTCCATGTTCAAGGGCGTCGAGCCGGACAACCTCGACTCGTACACGCGCGCCGAGGGGGCGTTCGATCTCAACGCCACCAAGGAGTTCATGAAGGCGTTCGTCAAGTACGCGCATGAGCAGGGCCTTGCCGTCGCGCAGAAGAACACCGCCGAACTGGGCAGCGCGGGCAAGAAGGAGATCGGCTTCGACTTCGCCATCACCGAGGACTGCCAGGCGCGCGACGAGTGCGGCACCTACGCCGAGGCGTTCGGCAACGACTTCTTCCAGATCGAGTACACCGACGAGGGGTTCAAGAAGTCCTGCGCCGATCGCGGCGGACGGGTCTCGGTGATCCGCCGCGATCGGAACGTGGTGCCGTACGGGCACGAGGACTACGTCTACGAGGTCTGCCCGCCGACCGTCTGAGTCAGGAAGGCCTGCCACTTCTCGGCCTGTCCGGTCGCGTCGCCGAAGAGGTGGTGACCGAAGGCGCTGGTGCCGTGGAACCGGTAGATGCCCTCCTGGCCGCGCACACCGAGGAAGTTGTGCAGGTCGTGGCGCACGACGTAGTCCACGACCCCGTTGATGCCGAACGGCTTCAGCGTGACCTCGTCACCGACCTGCGCGTCCTCGGGAACGCCGAGGGCCTCGAGCAGCACCGGCCAGTTGTCGGCGCCCTCCGGCTGCTCGGGCCACTGGGCGAACACGTAGGTGCCCGGCCTGCCCGCGAAGTGCTTGACGTACTCGGCCAGCGTGAGCAGGTACATGTCCCAGCCCTTCGACTGCTGGTCGACGAACTCGTCGCCCCAGCCGTCGGCGAGGATGCCGGTGTGCACGAACCGCAGCACCGTCGTGCCCTGGTCACGGCCCTCGATCAGGTACTCCATCGCGTGGAACGTGCCGTCCTCGCCCTTGTCGCTCTCGTAGGCGAGGCGCTTGCCCGGCTCCCACGACGTGATCGTCGAGGACTCCTGGAAGAACCCCAGGTCGAGCGTCATGCGGCCGCCCACGCGTCCGTCGACGGTGTGCGGGCCCATGAACCACGAGTCGATGCCCGGCCCGGTGGCGATGGCGTCCCAGACCTGCTCCGGGGTTCCGTCGACCTCGATCTCCTTGCTGATCTCGAACTCGTGGGTCACGACTCGTCCTCCTTGGACGCATTGGCGATCACGCTCGGGTGCAGGGCGACGACGACTCGGTGCGGCCGCCCTCCTTCTGCCTGTTCGTCGTGGTACTTGGCGACCAGTTGCGTCATGAAGCCGGCGAGCTCCTCGGCGAACGCCGCGCGGTCCGCCGCCGTGGCGAACCGGACCTCACCGTCCAGCGCGAAGGTCGCGAGCCGCTTCTTCGCCCTGGTCGCGCCCGTGAGCAACGTGCCGACGTCGCGCACCAGCCTGGCCGAGACCGCCAGCAGCCACCGCGCGGACAACCGGTCGGGCGACCGCGCCGGGTCGGGCTGCACGGCCGCGAGCGCCGTCGGGGAGATGACGTAGGACGCGGCGGTGGCCTGCATGAGGCGCTCGTTCACGTTGCCCTTGCGCCGTTCCTCGACGAGCTCCACCAGGCCGTGCTGCTCCAGCGTGCGCAGGTGGTAGTTCACCTTCTGCCTGGGCAGCCCGACCTTCGCGGCGAGCATCGTCGCCGATCCGGGCTCCACCAGCTCCGCGAGCAGTCGCGCCCGCACCGGGTCCAGCGACACCTCGGCCGCGGAAGGGTCCTCGATCACCGCCACTTCGAACATGGCGCAAGCGTCACACCGAAAACAAAATTAGTCAAGAACTGAGTTGCTGTCGGTAACTTTGCTCCACCTGGGTGGCGTTCGAGCCGGTACCGTAAGCGATGTCTCGATTGGTCGTTGCTTGTTCGCAACCCCTGAGGAGACGACATGATGATGATGCTGGCCCTGACCCTGCTGGCACTCCCGTTCGCCCTGACCGCCGCCAACGTCGGAAGACGCAGGTGGGTGCGGAAGAGGGGCGTCGCGAGAGTGCGCGCCGAGCTCGACGGTTTCCACGCCGAGCTGGCACGACAGGGGCTCAGTCATTTCTCCGGACGCTGAGCCGGCTCCTTCCGGAGCACGTCTCCCGACGGCGAGATCCTGGTGACGACGTCGCCGTAGCGCGCCAGAAGCGCGTCCGTGACGGTCTCGGGAGAGCCCAGGACGCAGAACTCGGCCAGCACCTCGTCCGTGATCAGCTCGCTCATCTCCGCCCACTGCTGCCGCCGGGACATGCGGTGCAGCTCCTCGTGCAGCGCGCCCCAGCCGTGCAGGTCCAGCACCGGCTTGTACGCGGGCGTCGACCCGTAGAACGCGATCTGCCGCTTGACGTCCGCGATCTCCTCGTCGTTCGTCGCGGCGAACACCGGGCCGCTGATCTCGAAGCCCTCCAGCGTCTTTCCCGCCTTCGCCCGGCCGCGTTCCAACGCGGGCAGGGTCACCTCGCGCAGGTACCGCTCGGTCGTGAAGTTGTGGCACAGGAAGCCGTCCGCGACCTCGCCCGCCACCTCGGTCATCAGCCCGCCGACGCCCGCGAGGTAGATCGGCGCGGTGCCGTGCGGGTTCGGGCCGGGATCGAAGAACGGCGTCATCAGCGTGTGCTTGTAGAACTCGCCGCGGAACGCCAGCCGTTCGCCGGTCTCCCAGGCGTGCCAGATCGCGCGGATGGCCAGGACGAACTCGCGCATGCGCGCGGCCGGCTTGCTCCACGGCATCGCGAAGCGCTTGGTGATGTGCGCCTCGACCTGCGAGCCCAGCCCGAGGTTGAACCGGCCCGCCGACAGCAGCCGCAGGTCGTTCGCGGTGGTCGCGACGGTCATCGGGTTGCGCGCGAACGCCACCGCGATCGCCGTGCCGAGCTCGATCCGCTCGGTCGCCGCGGCGGCCCCGGCCAGCGCGAGGAACGGGTCGTGCTTGGTCTCGGCGAGCCAGAACCCGTCGTAGCCCCGGTCCTCCGCCCGCTTCGCGATCGCCCCGGCCTCGCCTGGGGTGTAGTCGACGGCACTGCTGTCCAGCTTCATGGAGCTGAGGCTATTGGGTCACCGGTATCCGTACCGGGACTCGCAGGCGACGCCGTTGCGGTTCTCGTCGAGCTCGACGCGGTAGCCCGGCTGACCCCAGTAGAGCGGGGCCTTGCCGGCCCTGCGCACGTCGTCGCAGCTCGCGTAGAAGACGGTGGCCGGCGGCTTGGGCGTCGTGGTCGTGACCTTCGGCTTGGTGGTCGTCGGGGGTGGCGGCGGGGGAGGAGGCGGAGCCGACGAGGTCTCCAGGGCGTCCTTGCCGCCGCACGGCGTTCCCCACAGCCCCATCGGAACGCGCTGCGCGGCGCCCTCGGCTTCCTTCTGCCCGGGCGTCGGGGTTCCCGCGCTGCGACCGGCGCCGTTGCCCAGCGCGAGCAACGCGTAGTCCGTGCCGTCGGCGAGGGTCAGCGCGCCGGTGGTCCGGTCGAAGCGCACCTGCTGGTTGAGGAGCATCGCCTTGGCGAAGTTGCCGGCGGCCTCAGCCCAGCACGGTCCCGGCTGGGCGAGGCCCGTGACCTCGGCCTTCGATCCGTCGGAGAGCATCACGGATCGGCCGTCCACGATCGACACCACGCTGATGCCCAGCTGGGCCGGCGGCACCGTGGCCGAGGCCGACGACGCGGTCACCGGCACGTCCTCGGCCGGTTTCTCCACGGCGACAGGCCTCGACTGCTGCACCTGCGCGGCGCATCCCGCGGTGAGCGCGACCAGCAAGACCCCGCCCACAGTTCTCCACCCCGACATAACCCCAGATAGTGCCCTCGGAACGGAGAGTGGCCAAGGTTACGTATTTCGACCGGAACGGTTCACCGCAGTTTCGAACTGAAATACGGAGATGCCCAGTTCAGCGTGCGGGCTTCAGCGTCCAGACGACGGTCATCTCGCCGGTGATCACGCCCTCGGCGTTGGTGATCGTGATGGTGACCGGGAACTCGGGCCGCGTACCGGACTCCAGCTCGGCCAGAACCTCGTCCGCGGAACGCCCGAGAACGGCCTCGGCGCGCAGAACGCCCATCGCGATCTTCTTGTAGGAGATGTCGGCACGGACGGCGAGCGGCGTGGCCTTGCCGAGGTGCGCGGCGAACGCGGCCATCACGACGGCGCCGGACGCGGACTCGCCGAGGCCGAACATCATCGCGGCGTGCGGGCCGCCGATGTGGTTGCGCAGCGCCGGATCGTCCGGCAGCGACGCGACGATGCGGTCGGCGGAGACCTCCTCGAACTCGATGCCCGTGGTCTTCACGTACGGCACGGCCTGCTTCAGGGCGTCGGCGACGAACGACACGTCTTGGCTCATGAGAGGCATGCTACCGGCGAGTAACCCAGGCGGCTACCCGTCGGTAACCACTACTCGCCGCGTCCGTACCACTCCACTGTGGAGTGAGACTCGGAACTCACTTGCATTTCGGTGGACCGAGATGGATGCTTGTACCGAGCAACTAGTTGGGTGATACAAGCAACGAGGTGTCAGATGGTCGATCCGGGCAGGTGCCTCGGCGCCGGCATAGATCCCGAGCACGAGCTCGCGGACCGAGTCGGCATGGCGATGGTGCGCATGAACAAGATGCACGCCCAGGTCGCCCACCAGATGGCCAAGCAGGGCATGGACAAGTCCGCCTTCGTGCTCCTCGCGACGCTCTCCGGTCTCGGAGAGTGCCGCTCGAGTGCGCTCGCGGAGGCGGTGCTCTCCGACCCGTCCACGGTCAGCCGGCAGGTCGCCGGGCTGGTGAAGGACGGGCTCGTCGAGAGGCGTGCTGATCCGGCGGACGGCCGGGCCAGCGTTCTCGCGGTCACCGAAGCGGGCCGTGAGCTGATCTTGAAACGACGCCGGCAGCGCAACGAGGCGATTCAGCAGGTGTTCGCGGACTGGGCCGATGAGGACCTCAAGGGCTTCGCGGACCTGTTCGAACGCTTCGTGCAGGACTACGAGCGCACGATTCCGGCGCTTTTGACCGAACGCGGGACGGGGACCCGCGCAGGAGGGGAAGTCTAGAAATGTCAACGACAACCGATGCGACACCCACGCCAGGGGTCTCCCTGACGCATCGCCAGATCATGACGATCCTGTCCGGCCTGCTGCTGGGCATGTTCCTCGCGGCGCTGGACCAGATGATCGTCGCCAGCGCCATGAAGACCATCGCGGACCAGCTGCACGGACAGACGCTGCAGGCGTGGGCGACCACCGCCTACCTGATCACCGCGACCATCACGACCCCGTTGTACGGCAAGCTGTCGGACATCTACGGGCGCAAGCCGATGTACCTCGCGGCGATCTCGCTGTTCCTCGTCGGCTCGCTGCTCTCGGGCATCGCGACGTCGATGTACGAGCTGGCCGCGTTCCGCGCGGTGCAGGGCCTGGGCGCCGGCGGTCTGATGTCGCTCGCGTTCGCGATCATGGCGGACATCATCTCGCCGCGTGAGCGCAGCAAGTACTCCGCCTACTTCATGGCCGTGTTCGGTTCGGCCAGCGTGCTCGGGCCGGTCATCGGCGGTGTGTTCGCCGGTCTGAGCTCGTTCCTCGGTGTCACGGGCTGGCGCTGGGTGTTCCTCGTGAACGTGCCGATCGCGCTGCTCGCGCTGTTCGTCGTCGCCCGCGTGCTGAACATCCCGCACCAGCGGGTCAACCACCGCATCGACTTCGGTGGCGCCATCGCGCTGACCGTCGGCCTGGTGCCGTTGCTGATCGTGGCCGAACAGGGCCGTGAGTGGGGCTGGGCGTCGGCGACCTCGATCGCCATGTACGTGATCGGCGTGATCGGCCTGCTGGCGTTCGTGTGGGTCGAGAACCGCATGGGCGACGAGGCACTGCTGCCGATCCGCATGTTCCGCAACCAGACGTTCTCGCTGGGCAACGCGATCAACTTCGTGCTCGGCATCGGCATGTTCGGCGGCATGGTCTCCATCCCGCTGTACCTGCAGATCGTCAAGGGCGTCACGCCGACCGTGTCGGGCCTGATGCTGCTGCCGATGACGTTCGGCATCATGTCGGCCACCGCGATCGCGGGCAAGGTGACGTCGAAGACCGGGCGCTACAAGGTGTTCCCGATCATCGGCGCCGGTCTGATGGCGGTCGCGCTGTTCCTGCTCAGCACCATCGGCACGGACACGCCGAGCTGGCTTGTCATGGTCTACATGTTCGTCATGGGCGCCGGTCTGGGCCAGTGCATGCAGACGCTGCTGCTGGCGATCCAGAACGACGCCGAGCCGCGGGACATGGGCGTGGCGACCGCTTCGGCGACGTTCTTCCGCCAGATCGGTGGCACCGTCGGTACCGCGGTGTTCCTGTCGATCCTGTTCACCACGGTCGGCGACAAGATCGCGGAAGGCCTCAAGGCCGCGGCGCAGACCGACGCGTTCAAGATCGCTCTGGGGCAGAACCCGGAGTTCGCGAAGATGCTCCAGGGCGGTGGCGGGTCCGGTGTGGACATCAACAACACCGAGTTCCTCAACGGCCTCGACCCGGTGCTGGCCAAGCCGTTCCTCGACGGGTTCTCCAGCGCGATCGACACGGTCTTCCTGACCGGCGGCATCGTGATGATCGCGGCGTTCGTCCTCGTGTGGTTCCTGCGGGAGAAGCCGCTGTCGACCAGGTCCGGCCTGGAGCGCGTGGCGGACGCGGAGTCCGTCGCGGTCTGAGTTTCCACGGGCAACAAAAAAGAGGGGCCGCTCCGAGCGGCCCCTCTTTTCGTCGTTCTCAGTGCAGCATCAGTGCAGCGTTTCGCCGCGCGCCTCGGCGTCCTTGAGACGCTGGTAGGAGCGCTTGACCTCGGCCTCGGCCTCGGTGCGGCCCACCCAGCTCGCGCCCTCGACGCTCTTGCCGGGCTCCAGGTCCTTGTAGACCTCGAAGAAGTGCTGGATCTCCAGGCGGTCGAACTCCGCCAGGTGGTGGATGTCGCGCAGGTGCTCGTGCCGCGGGTCGAAGGCCGGGACGCACAGAACCTTGTCGTCGCCGCCCTTCTCGTCGGTCATGCGGAACATGCCGATCGCGCGGGCCGCGATCAGGCAGCCGGGGAACGTCGGTTCCTGGACGAGGACGAGGGCGTCCAGCGGGTCGCCGTCCTCACCCAGGGTGTTCTCGATGAACCCGTAGTCGGCGGGGTACTGCGTCGACGTGAACAACGTGCGGTCGAGGCGGATGCGGCCACTCTTGTGGTCCACCTCGTACTTGTTGCGCACGCCCTTGGGGATCTCGATCAGGACGTCGAACTCCACTGGTCCTCGCTCATGTAGCCCATTCGTGACGCCCACTAGTGTGGACCACGACGCCTTGTCAACCCTCATCGGAGCGGCGGTTGGTGGGTGTGAGATTGCCCGTACCGAGCTGACGGAGGTCCACTTGCCGGACGAGCCCCAGTGGCCGACCGAGGACGACGACGCCGGGTCGGCTGCTGCCGCCTCACAGCCGACGGTGCAGGTCAACCGCCCGTCCGTCGATCAGCCGACGATGCGCTTCCCGCTCGCCGCGGTCCTGTCGGCACCGTCCACTCAGGAGCCTCTGCGTTCGTCGCCGGTCCGTTCCACCCCGAACGGTGTGGGTGCCGGTCATTCCGCTTCAGGTGTGCCAACGACCGGCTCCGGCGGGCCTTCCGGTGGATCCGCCGGTGGGAAGTCTCACGGGGCGATTGGTCCAGAAGTCGGCCAACCTCGGGCCACGCCGGTGCGGATCGAGCCGAAGAACGACCAGACCCGCGTCGTGCCGAGGCCGGAGCAGAGGACCACGGAGCTGTCGGTGCCGAACGCCAAGACGGCGCGCGTCGACCAGCTGCCGAACTCCGAGCCGTCGTGGTTCGACCAGACGGGCAGACCCGATCAGCCGCCCGAACAGCGCCGGCCGCGTCCCGAACAGCCGCGTCCTGAGCAGACCAAGCGCGTCGACCAGCTCCAGCGCCGGGAGCAGCCGCGCCAGGAGCAGCAGCGTCCGGTAGCACCGCCTCCCTCGCCTCCGCCTGCCCGGCAGGAGCCGCAGCCCGTCCGCCAAGAGCTCCCCGTCACCGGCTACGAGGAGGAACCGGAGGACCGCCTCGCCACCGACGACGAGCCCAGGAAGGGCCGCAAGTCCCTCGTCGTGGTCCTGAGCCTGCTGGTCGTCGCGGCGCTGGCCGGCGCCACCATCTACGCGGTCAAGGAGTTCGGCGGCACCAAGGCGATCGAGACCAGGCCCCCGGCCGCGCCCGCGAACGTCCAGCCGCTGGTCAAGGCCGTCACGGCGGGCGCCCCGGCACCGACCCCGGCGGGCGTGAAGCAGGCCCTCACCGGACCGGCGGGCAACAGCGTTCTGGGCACGCTCACCGGCAGCGTCATCGACCCCGCCAGCGGCACGGCACTGTGGCAGCAGGGCGACACCACGCCCGCGACCCCGGCGTCGAGCCTCAAGATCCTCACGGCCGCCGCGGCGCTGCTCAGCCTCGAGAAGACCGACCAGCTGTCCACCAAGGTCGTCCAGGGCGCCGAGCCCGGCACCGTGGTGATCGTCGGCGGCGGCGACCCGACGATCTCCGGCGCGCCCGGCAGGTCGGTCTACCCCGGCGCCGCGACGCTCGACGACCTGGTCGGCCAGGTCAAGGCCAAGGGCCCGGTCACCAAGGTCCTGTTCGACCTGAGCCGGTACACGGGCGAGGCGCTCGGGCCGCAGTGGGAGACGGCGGACATCGCGGGCGGCTCGGTCGCGCCGATCGTGCCGTTCATGCTCGACGGCGGCCGGGTCGACCAGTCCAACGTCAACGGCGCGCGCACGGGCAGCCCCGGCCAGGCGGCGGCGGACGCGTTCGCGCAGCGCATCGGGGCTCCCGGTGCCACGGCGGGCGCGGCTCCGGCGGGCGCGCAGGTGCTCGGCGAGATCAAGTCGGCGCCGATCGAGCAGCTCGTCGACAACATGATGCAGATCTCGGACAACGTCCTGACCGAGGCGATCGCGCGCGAGATCGCGATCAAGACGGGCAACGAGGCGTCGTTCGCGGGCGGCGTCAAGGCCGTGCGGGACGTGCTGACCAAGAACGGGTTCGACCTCGCCACCGCGAACTTCGTGGACGGCAGCGGGCTGTCCGCGACGAACAAGATCCCCGCCAAGCTGCTCACCGACGTGCTCACCGCGGCGGCCAAGCCCACGCTGGACGACGCGCGCACCGCGAAGCTGCGGCCGTTGCTGACGGCGCTGCCGGTCGCGGGCGGCAGTGGCACCCTCGCGGGTCGCTACGGCGGGACCGCGGCACCGGGCAAGGGCTGGGTGCGGGCCAAGACCGGCACCCTCACCGGGGTCAACGCGCTCGCCGGCATGGTCGTCGACGTGGACGGACGGGTGCTCGTGTTCTCGTTCATGTCCGCGAGCAGCCGCGACCCGGAGAAGGAGGTCCGGCCCGCGCTGGACGTGATGGCCGCTGCGTTGCGGGGTTGTGGCTGTTCGTAGCGGGCCGTGCGCAGGTAGCGTCGGAAGCGTGAACGGCGCGACGGAGGCAGAGCTCGGCCCGGTGGACTGGGAGCTGGCGGTTTCGACCGCCACGCGACTCGTCCGGCCGGGACCGGTGATCGGCAAGGACGAGGCCGACCACGTCGTCGGCAGGCTTCGCGAGCTCGCGCCGCAGGCGGAGGTGCACGTCCGCGAGCTGACCGGGCTCGGTCAGGGACTGCCGCTGCTGCCGGGCGAGGTCGTCGACAGACCGGCGTGGGTCGCGGCCGCCGCGCAGGGACTCGCCGCGCTGACAGGGCCCGCGATGCCACGTCAGACAGGTCCGATGGCGGGCATCCTCGCGGGCACGGCCGGTGTGCAGGCAGGCGTCGTGCTGGCGTTCCTGTCCTCACGGGTGCTCGGCCAGTACGACCCGTTCAGCCCGAACGACCAGCTTGCCGGACGTCTCCTGCTGGTCGCGCCGAACATCGTTGGCGCGCAACAGGCTCTGGACGTGCCGGACGACGACTTCCGCATGTGGGTGTGCCTGCACGAGTGCACGCACCGCCTCCAGTTCACCGGCGTGCCGTGGCTGCGCAGTTACTTCTCCGACCAGGTCACCGCGTTGCTGTCCTCAATGGACGAAGAGCGCGCGCCGCTGTCCGACGTGATCCGCGACTTCCGCCACAAGCTGCGCGCGGGCGACGGCCCGATGGGACTGATCGAGCTCATCCAGTCGCCGCAGCAGAAGGCCGTGCTGGACCGGCTGATCGCACTGTCCACTTTGCTCGAAGGCCACGCCGACCACGTGATGGACGCGGTCGGTCCCTCGGTGGTGCCGTCCGTCTCGACGATCCGCCACCGCTTCAGCGCGCGGCGCAAGGGCGGCGGTCTGCTCGACCGGATCCTGCGCACGCTGCTCGGCGTCGAGGCGAAGGTGCGCCAGTACGAGGAGGGCGCGGAGTTCACCTCGTACGTGGTGGAGCGGGTCGGGATGGACGGCTTCAACTCGATCTGGACCTCCGCCGACACCCTGCCGACCCGAGCCGAGATCGCCGAGCCCATGAGCTGGCTGCGTCGCGTGTCGCCGTGAACGGACCGGTCGCCGAGATCCGGGTCGCGGTCCGTCGGTTCCTGGACGAGGTGCGCCCGGAGGCGGTGACCGTCGCCGTGTCCGGCGGTGCGGACTCACTGGCGTTGGCCGCCTGTGTGGGACGGCTGGTGCCCGGCGCGTTCGCCGTGGTCGTCGATCACCAGCTCCAGCCGGGGTCGGGCGACGTGGCGCTGCGGGCGGCTCGGCAGTGCACCTCGTTCGGGCTTGTGGCTCGCGTGGAGGCAGTTCGGGTGGAGGGTCCCGGTGGTCCCGAGGCCGCGGCCCGCAACGCCCGCTACGCGGCTCTGAGGCCTTCTGTCGGCGTCGTGCTGCTCGGCCACACCCTCGACGACCAGGCCGAGACGGTGCTGCTGGGGTTGGGGCGCGGGTC
Organism: Lentzea waywayandensis; assembly: GCF_900115955.1. Taxonomy (GTDB): domain Bacteria; phylum Actinomycetota; class Actinomycetes; order Mycobacteriales; family Pseudonocardiaceae; genus Lentzea; species Lentzea waywayandensis. The sequence goes on along the minus strand of NZ_FOYL01000004.1, from coordinate 160,491 downwards.
CGGGCCACGCTCGATCGCCGGGATGCGGGCCTTCGACGCGCCGTGGGGGCGTCCGCTGCTCGGCGTGTCGCGGGCGGCCACCCGTGCTGCCTGTGCGGAGCAGGGGATCGAGGTGTGGGAGGACCCGCACAACGTCGATCCGTCGTTCACCCGTGTCCGGTTGCGCTCCGAGGTGCTGCCGTTGCTGGAGTCCGTGCTGCAGGGCGGAGTCGCGTCGTCGTTGGCGCGCACGGCGGCCCAGCTGCGTGAGGACTGTGACGCACTCGACGCTCTCGCGGAGGCGTTCGCCGGCGACTGCTGTGCTGTTGACGACATCTCCGAGCTGCCGGTCGCGTTGAGGCGCAGAGTGCTCAGGGCGTGGCTGATCGACGAAGGCGTGCCCGAACTGTCCGATTCGCACCTGCGACGTGTTGACGCACTGGTGAGTGAATGGCGCGGTCAGGGCGGTGTCTGGCTACCTGGCGGCTTTGTCGTGCGGCGCGCGCATGGCAGGCTCGTTGTGGAACCACAGTCTTAAGCAGAGGGGACCTGTCCGTGTACGACGGCGACATCGCATCCGTGCTCATCACAGAGCAGGAGATCAGCGACAAGGTCACCGAACTCGCCAAGCAGGTCGCGGCTGATCACCCAGAAGGTGACTCCGACCTCGTGCTGATCACTGTGCTCAAGGGCGCTGTGATGTTCATGGCCGACCTCGCACGCGCGCTGCCCGTTCCGGTGCAGCTCGAATTCATGGCCGTTTCGTCCTACGGATCCTCGACCTCGTCCTCGGGCGTGGTGCGGATCCTGAAGGACCTGGATCGCGACATCGCCGACCGCAACGTGGTGATCGTCGAGGACATCATCGACTCCGGACTCACGTTGTCGTGGCTGCTCAAGAATCTGCAGTCGCGGAGGCCCCGGTCTTTGCAGGTTTGTACGTTGTTGCGGAAGCCCGATGCGGTGAAGGTCGAGGTGCCGGTGAAGTACGTCGGTTTCGACATTCCCAACGAGTTCGTCGTCGGGTATGGGCTGGATTATGCGGAGAGGTACCGCGATCTGCCCTACATCGGGACGTTGGATCCCAAGGTCTACTCCAGCTGAGGGTTTGGCTGAGGTGGGACGGGGGCGTTGCCGGTTGCGGCGGCGCCCCCGTTTCTGCATTTGGTGGGCGGGGCCGTGCGGGTCTAGTTGCGGGCGATTGTCGCGTTCCAGCGGGGTTGGTCGCGTTCCGGACGTTCAGTCGCCTTGCGAGGGTGGTCTTGCGGGTCGTGACGAAGTGCGGGGTTGCGATTGGGGCTTGACCTCGAGCCTCTAGCTGGGCGCGTAGACGGCCTCACAAGCCGGGGTGGCACCCAGCCACTCAAGGTCAAGCCCCAATCGCCGTGAGCGGGGTGCACCGCATCCCAGGCGGCATCGGTTCACACGGCTCGCTTCGCATCGCCACGCCAGGCTTCGTACGTGGTTGCTTTTGCGTTGGCTGGCGTCTGGTGGCACCGCGTGGGTCGAGTTGCCGTGCCTGGTCGCGTCCAAAGACAAAGACGAAAGAAACGACAAAGCCGGGCCTCCCGTAGGAGACCCGGCTTTGTCGTCGTGAAGGAAAATCAGCAGTTCGGGCGGCAGCGTCGTTGTGAAACGGCGTCCAGCAGTACGCCGCGGATGTCCTCCGGGTTCGGTGCCTGGTACGCCTTGCCTCCGGTCGCCGCGGAGATCGCGCGGAGAGCGTCCATGTCCACCTCGTCGCCCAATCCGACCATGATGATCGGGACCGGCTTCGCGGGGTCGGACTCCCGCTTCAGGGTCTCGATCAGTGCGGCGGTGTCGATCGACGAGATGTCGTCGTTGCGGCCGTCGGTCATGAGGACGACCGAGTTGACCTTCGACGCGTCGTAGCCCTGAAGGACGTGACGGTAGGCGGCCAGGGTCGTGTCGTTCAGGGCCGTGCCGCCGCCCACCAGGCCTGGGAGCTGGGAGGCGCCTGCCTCCAGGCGCTTGCGGCGGGTCACGCCTGCCAGCGGTTCGCCCAGCGGGCCGATCGGGACCAGTTCGATCCAGTCGTTCGGCGGCTTCTTGTCGGTGGAGAAGGCCCAGAGGCCGATCGCCGTGGTGTCCGGGAGCATGGAGAGCGCCGTCATGGACGCCTCGGTGGCTGCCTCCACCCGGGGCTTGCCGTTGCCGCTCTTCTCGATCATCGAGCCGGAGACGTCGATGACCGTGAGCATCCGCATGTCCAGGCTGATGGCACCCCAGGTGCGGAGGAGTTCGGACACCTGGTCCGCGCCGGGGGTCTCGATCAGCTTGACGTCGCCTGCCTGGACGCCCTCCACGTCGGTCGTCCACTTCGCGGGCGCGGCGCCCTGGACGGTGCGGAAGCCCGCCTCGCCGAAGCGCTTCGAGGTCTCAGCGGAGCGGAGCGTCTTCTCGAACTCCGCCGCCGCCTCGCCGATGCCCTCCGGCTCGTTCGGGCGGGAGACCCTGACCAGCGGGTAGTCGAAGGAAAGAGTGCCCTCCTTGGGCGGGGCGCCCAGGACGGCGTTGTCCTTCACCGAGCGGTTGTTCGCCACGACCGACTGCTCCGTGGCGGCGAACAGGGGTGCCTTGTCGGCGTCCGTGGTGACCTTGCCGAACGCGTCGCGGACCGACGGCACTGCGCTGCGGCCCACGCGCAGCAGGGTGCCGACGAGCTCGGGCTTGGGCGTTCCGTCCGGGTTGCCCAGCAGAGTACGAATCACGAACAACGCGGCGAGACCCTCGGAGGTCATCGTCGGGTCGCTCATCGAGATCTGGACCTTGGGGTCGACGACCTTGGACCAGGAGACGGGCGAGACCGGGAAGCCGATCTTCGACATCGCCTGTTCGGAGCCCGCCATCACCAGCGGGCTGGACGCCAGCGAGGGCTTGATGTCCAGCTTGGGAGCCTCCGGGCCCGTCTCCGCGGCCTGGCGCTGGGCCTCGGCGGCCCACATCGAGGAGTCGGGGATCCAGAGGGAGTGGGGGTTGATCTGCGCTGTTGGGAGCTCGTTCGCCACGTCGGCCGCGTTGCGCGACTCGACCTGAACCTGGACGCACCGGCCGTTCACGACCGGCTGTGACCGCTGGTAGTCCTGCGCTGCCGCGTTCACCACATCCAAAGCTGCGGGGGTGACGGCGACCTTCAGCGGCAGCGCGCCGGAGCAGTCGGCGCCGCTGGTGACACGCAGTGCCACGACCGTGACGCCTGCCGCCGCGACCACTCCGAGCAGGGCGCCCACGGGGATGGCCACCCGCCGGAACAATCCGGGGGACGTATGACGTGCTGACATACAGTTACTTACCTTCGGTCACGTATTCACTCTTTCGAGTGGCGGGGGAACGCTCGGGGGATGAATGAGGATGACATGTGACCCCCAAACGTAATGAGACAGCGTGACCTGCGTCACTCGTCTGGACGGCGGTATTTGTTCCGGATGAACCAAACTGCGTGAACATGCGTGGTGGGGGTCACCCGCGGGAACCACGGATCGCCCCCGCCCGTTGGTTGCTCAGTACCCGGCCAGCGAGCGGTAGGCTGGTCGGACGCGGTATGTGGGTCTTCCACTGCCCGACGCGCAAGTCAGGGAGGGTCGAGGCCGCCCCCGGCCGTAAGTGCATGGACCGCAAGCGCCTGCTTCGCAACCCGCTGCTGTGGATCGCTGCGGTGTTGCTGCTCTACTTCGTCTTCACCGTGCTCTTCGACGACTCACGGGGGTACCACCCGGTCAAGACGTCCCAAGCACTCCAGCAAGTGCGTGAGGGCAACGTCAAGGAAGCCACGATCGAGGACAAGGAGCAGCGGCTCCGTCTCACCCTCGTCGACGGCAAGACGTTCGAAGGCAGCAACCGCCTGATCACGCAGTTCCCGGCCAGCTCGACGGACGAGATCTTCACCGTCCTCGACCAGGCCGGCAACAAGCCGACGGTGGAGACCAAGGTCAGCCAGGAGTCCATCCTGATGCAGATCTTGATCTACCTCGTCCCGCTCGGCCTGCTGTTGCTGCTGCTCATGTGGATGATGAACAACGCTCAGGGCGGCGGTAACCGCGTCCTGAACTTCGGCAAGTCCAAGGCCAAACAGCTGTCCAAGGACATGCCCAAGACGACGTTCGCCGACGTCGCTGGTGCCGAAGAGGCCGTCGAGGAACTGGAAGAGATCAAGGACTTCCTCCAGAACCCCGGCCGCTACCAGGCACTCGGCGCGAAGATCCCGAAGGGCGTGCTGCTGTACGGCCCGCCGGGAACCGGTAAGACGCTGCTCGCCCGAGCCGTCGCCGGCGAGGCGGGCGTGCCGTTCTACTCGATCTCCGGTTCGGACTTCGTCGAGATGTTCGTCGGTGTCGGCGCGTCCCGTGTGCGCGACCTGTTCGAGCAGGCCAAGCAGAACGCGCCGTGCATCATCTTCGTCGACGAGATCGACGCGGTGGGCCGCCACCGCGGCGCGGGTCTCGGCGGCGGGCACGACGAGCGCGAGCAGACCCTCAACCAGCTGCTCGTCGAGATGGACGGCTTCGACTCGCGCGGCGGGATCATCCTGATCGCGGCGACGAACCGTCCCGACATCCTCGACCCGGCCCTGCTGCGTCCCGGCCGCTTCGACCGTCAGATCCCGGTGTCCGCACCGGACCTGAAGGGCCGCAAGCAGATCCTCCGGGTGCACTCGAAGGGCAAGCCGCTGGCCGCGGACGCGGACCTCGACGGCCTCGCGAAGCGCACCGTCGGGTTCTCCGGCGCCGACCTCGCGAACGTCATCAACGAGGCCGCGCTGCTCACCGCGCGCCACAACGGCCACGTCATCGACGGTGCCGCGCTCGAGGAGTCGGTGGACCGCGTGATCGGCGGTCCGGCCCGCAAGAGCCGGATCATCTCCGAGAAGGAGAAGAAGATCACCGCGTACCACGAGGCCGGGCACGCCCTGGCCGCGTGGGCCATGCCGGACATCGACCCGGTCTACAAGGTCACGATCCTCGCCCGCGGCCGCACGGGTGGTCACACCCTCTCGGTGCCGGAAGAGGACAAGGACCTGATGACCAGGTCCGAGATGATCGCGCGACTGGTGTTCGCACTGGGTGGCCGTTCCGCCGAGGAGCTCGTCTTCCACGAGCCCACGACGGGCGCGTCCAACGACATCGAGCAGGCGACCAAGATCGCCCGCGCGATGGTCACCGAGTACGGCATGAGCGCGAAGCTCGGTGCGGTCAAGTACGGGCAGGAGCAGGGCGAGCCGTTCCTCGGCCGCTCGGCCGGTCGCCAGGCGGACTACTCGCTGGAGGTCGCGCACGAGATCGACGAGGAGGTGCGCAAGCTCATCGAGGCCGCGCACACCGAGGCGTACGAGGTGCTCGTCACCTACCGCGACGTCCTCGACGACCTCACGCTCGAGCTGATCGAGAAGGAGACCCTGCACCAGAAGGAACTGGAGCGGATCTTCGCGAGGGTCGAGAAGCGGCCGCGCATCACCCAGTTCAACGAGTTCGGTGACCGCACGCCGTCCGACATCCCGCCGATCAAGACCCCCGGTGAGCTCGCCAAGGAACGCGGCGAGCCGTGGCCGCCGGTCGTCGAGGACACCCTCGACGACGAGCCGGAGACGCAGCAGGCTGAGCCCGCCGCGGCGGAACCGGTCACGGAGGCGCTGCCGTCGCCCAACGGGTCGAACGGTGCGCACCAGCCCGGTCAGCCTTCGAACCAGTCGGGTCCGCCGAACTACGGCGCCCCGCCCGGATGGACCCCGGCGACCGTGCCCGGCGGCAAGCCGCACAACGTCTGGGAGCCGAAGAAGCCGCAGTCAGACCAGGACGAGCGGCAGTGACCGAGAACCACCAGCTCGACGCAGACGCCGGTCTCACCCACAACGGGGAGGCCGGCGTCTCGGCGCAGCGGGTCTTCGACCACGCGCGGGCGGAGGCTGCCGTGCGCGAGCTGCTGATCGCGTGCGGTGAGGATCCGGACCGCGAGGGCCTGCTCGAGACACCCGCACGGGTGGCGCGTGCCTACCGGGAGTTGTTCGCCGGCCTCTACACGGACCCGGACAGCGTCCTCGCGAAGACGTTCGACGAGAGCCACGAGGAGCTCGTCCTCGTCACCGACATCCCGATGTTCAGCTTCTGCGAGCACCACCTGCTGCCGTTCCACGGCGTCGCGCACGTCGGGTACATCCCGAACGAGCAGGGCCGCGTGACGGGGCTGTCGAAGCTGGCCAGGCTCGTCGACCTGTACGCCAAGCGGCCACAGGTCCAGGAGCGGCTGACGTCGCAGGTCGCGGACGCGTTGGTGCGCAGGCTGGAACCGCGCGGCGTGATCGTCGTGATCGAGGCCGAGCACCTGTGCATGGGCATGCGCGGTGTGCGCAAGCCCGGTTCCCGCACGACGACGTCCGCGGTGCGCGGGCTGCTGCGCACGTCCGCCTCCTCGAGGGCGGAGGCCATCGAGCTGATCAGGGGCCGTCTCCGGTGAGTGGTCTGCCTCGTCCCGGCCGGTGCGTCGTGATGGGCGTGCTGAACGTGACGCCCGATTCGTTCTCCGACGGCGGCCGCTACATGGACCGGCGGGACGCGGTGTCGCACGGCGTCGACATGTTCAAGCGCGGTGCGGACATGATCGACGTGGGCGGCGAGTCGACCCGGCCCGGCGCCGAGCGCGTCGAGCCGGCCGAGGAGATCGCCCGGATCGTGCCGGTGATCCGGGCCCTGGTCGCCGAAAGCGTGCCGGTCAGCGTGGACACCATGCGTGCTTCCGTTGCGGCGGCGGCGTTGGAGGCGGGCGCGTCGATCGTGAACGACGTGTCCGGTGGCCTGGCCGATCCCGAGATGGCCGCCGTCGTCGCCGCTGCCGGTGTGCCGTACGTGCTGATGCACTGGCGTGGGCACAGCACGGAGATGGACGCGTTGGCGACGTACGACGACGTCGTGACGGACGTTCGTTCGGAGTTGCTGGAGCGCGTCGAGGCCGCACTGGCCGCCGGTGTCGCGGAGTCGTCGATCGTGCTCGATCCCGGACTGGGCTTCGCGAAGCTCGGCGACCACAACTGGGAGTTGTTGCAGCGCCTGGACGAACTGGTCGAGCTGGGCTTCCCGGTGCTGGTCGGGGCGTCGCGCAAACGCTTCCTCGGCACGTTGCTCGGCAACCGTCCACCGGACGGCAGGGAGGACGCGACCGCGGCGGTGTCCGCTTTGGCCGCGTTCAACGGAGCGTGGGGTGTGCGGGTGCACGACGTCGACCGGACGCTGGACGCGGTCGCCGTCGCCGGTGCGTGGAGGCGGGGACATGGCTGACCGGATCGCGTTGACGGGCCTGCGGGTGCGCGGGAACCACGGCGTGTTCGAGCACGAGAAGCGCGACGGGCAGGAGTTCGTCGTGGACATCACGCTGTGGCTGGACCTGAGCTCCGCGTCCCGCACGGACGACCTCAAGGAGACGTACCACTACGGCGAACTCGCCGAGATGGCCGCGGCGATCGTCGGCGGCGAACCGTACGACCTCATCGAGACGGTGGCGGGCAAGATCGCCGACGCCGCGATGACGGACTCACGGCTGCACGCGGTCGAGGTGACGGTGCACAAGCCGTCCGCGCCGATCCCGCTGACCTTCGACGACGTGTCGGTGACCATCCGCCGCTCGCGCCGGCTGGCCGCGCCGTTGCCTCCCAAGGAATCCCGGTGACCCGCGCGGTTCTCTCGATCGGCTCGAACCTCGGCGACCGGTTGCGGTTCCTCCAGTCCGTGGTGGACGGGTTGCGGCCCTTCGTCGTCGCTGTGTCGCCGGTGTACGAGACGGCGGCGTGGGGCGTCGAGGACCAGCCGGACTTCCTGAACGCCATCGTGATCGTCTCTTCGGACGACGTGGACGAGTGGGGCTGGCTGCGCCGCGGTCAGGCGTTGGAGAACGCCGCCGGACGAGTGCGGGAGACGCGCTGGGGACCGCGCACGTTGGACGTGGACGTCGTTTCGGTGGACGGGGTGACCTCGGACCACCCCGAGCTGCTTCTGCCGCATCCTGGGGCGTTTGAGCGCGCGACAGTCCTCATTCCGTGGCTCGACGTCGAGCCGGACGCGGTGCTGGCGGGCCACGGACCCGTTGCGGGCCTGGAGTTCTCGGCCGAGGGCGTGCGGCGGCGTGGCGATCTCGTGCTTTCGGGTTGGATGGACGCGTGAGGTTCACCCGTCCCCGAGATCTGACGGCCGTCGCGCTCATCGGCGCGTTGCTGGCCCATCTGCTGCTGCGGCTCGCCTACGACGCGTTGCCGCCGTTGCCCGTTCTGGCCGGGTCGACGCTGTTCGTCATCGCGGTCGTGGAGGTCGCGTTCGCGTTCTCGTTGCGGGCCAGGATCCAGCGCCGCGCGGGAGCGCGTCCGGTGCAGCCGCTGACCGCCGCCCGCGCCGTCGCGTTGGCAAAGGCTTCGTCCGTTTTGGGCGCTTTGATGTTCGGCGTCTGGGCGGGTGTGCTGATCTTCGTGATCCCCGTCCGCGACTCGTTCGCCGCGGCCTCGAACGACCTGGTCGCGGCGGTTGTCGGGATGATCGCGGCGGTCGCGCTGACGGCGGCGGCGCTGTGGCTGGAGCACTGCTGCAAGACCCCGACCGAGAGTTCCGGGAACGAATAGATACCTGGCCGTAGGTCTCAGTCGCATAACTACGCGGTACCGTAGTGCCCATGACCGGGCGAGGCGCGTCGATCGACGACGAGCAGGAAGATCACGGTCGTGGCTCAGGGCGATTGCTGTTAGTAGCGGCATTGGCGCTCGCCCTGGTGGCCGCGGCGGTGCTCGTGCTGAGTGACAGCGCCCGAATGCTGCGTCTGGCCGTGGTGGCCGCGTTGTGGGCGGCTCTGGTGGGTGCGTTCCTCGCCGCCAGATACCGCAAACAGGTCACGGAACGTGACGACGAGGTGGCCGACCTCCAGTCCGTCTACGAGCTGGAACTCGAGCGCGAAGTGGCTGCGCGCCGCGAGTACGAGCTCGAGATCGAGTCGGAGACCCGCAAGCGCATCGAGGAGGAGTCGCGCGCGGACATCGAGGCCCTGCGCGCCGATCTCCACTCGCTGCGCGACAACCTCCAGGCGTTGCTGGGCGGTGACGTCCTCGTCGAACGCGTGGCCCTGCGCGCCGAGTCGACCCGCCTGCGTTCGCTGGGCTCGGAGGCGTCCCGGCTGGCCGGGATTCCCGAGAACCGCATCATCAACGCCAAGCCCGCGATCACCGCGTCCTCGGCGGAGAAGCCGTCCGAGCGCACCGAACTGATCGAGCGCGTCGTCCACGACGCCAAGGTGCAGGCCCCTCGCCGCGAGCCCCTGCGCCCCGAGCCCGTCCGCCCGGATCCGGCCAGGAACTCGCCGCGTCCGCAGCCCGCCGTGGTCCGCCGCGAGCCCGTGAAGGCCGCGAAACAGGAACCGGTCCGGCCGCAGCCCCGTCCCTCCGCGGCAGCCGCCGTCTCGGCCAGGCTGGGCGGCGCCGCCCCCGCGCCCGCGCCTGCGCCGCAGAAGGCCCCGCCGCCGCCGACCGTGAAGGCCCAGCCCGTACAGGCCCAGCCGGTGCAGGCACAGGTCCACCGGACCGAGCGAGTGCCCCGCCCGCCGCAGCCCCCGGCCCGCACCGAGGCGTTGTCGCGCCCCGAGCAGCCCCCGAAGGCCCCCGCGGCCGTCATGAAGTCGGTGGAGACCCGCAAGCCGGAACAACCACGCTCTCGCGTGGCCGAGCGCACCGAGATGATCGACCCGAAGGCGTTGCAGGCCACCGGCGGCAACGGCCGCCGCCGAGCCGACGACCGCCCGGCCCCCGTGCAGGACAGCGGCTCGTGGGAAACCCTGAAGCCGGACACTCCCAGCGCCACTCCCGCCGGCCGCCGCCGGGCCGACGACCCGCCGTCCCGCCGCACCGTCTCCGAGGACTCGCTGGTGTCACTCCCGCCGGTGGGCCGCCGTTCCGCGGCCGAGCAGTCCTCCGCCAGGCTCCCGGCGGTCTCTCCCGGCCGACGCTCCGCAGCCGACGAGCCCCCGGTCTCCGGACGTCGCGTGGCCGAGGACTCGTCCACGCGCCTGCCCGCCGTCTCGACCGGCCGCCGCGCCGCACCGGAAGACCCTTCGGGCGCGCACGCGGACGGCAAGTCGGTGAGCGAACTGCTGGCCTCGCTCGGCGGAGGCGACGCACCTCGTCGCCGGCGTCGTCGCGACGACTAGGCCGTTCTCGTCCGCGACAGTCGCGGCCGAGGCCCCGGAGGCGGCGCCGCCGCCCGGTATGAGGGCGTTCCGGCGGCACCGCCGCCGGGTCTCTCGCCCGTGACTCTCATCGAACGGGCTTACCGGACACGGACTAGCCGCAGGGCTACTTGTCGATGTCTCCGACGATCACGGCGAACGAGCTCAGCACGGCCGGCAGGTCGTCCACATGCGTGCCGGGCAGAAGCGCGGACAGCGCCTGAACGTTGTTGAACGACGGCGTGCGGAGCTTGAGGCGCCACGGCGTCTTCTCGCCGCGTGACGACAGGTGCACGCCCGACGTGCCGAGCGGCGCCTCGACCCGTGTGTAGACCGAGCCCTCGGGAGCCTTGATCGCCTTGGGCAGCCGGACGTTCACCGCGCCCTGCGGCAACTGATCGAGGCACGCCGAGGCCAGTTCGACCGACTTCTGGACCTCGTCCAGCAGGCACCGCACCCGCGCCGCTGCGTCGCCCTCGGTCCGGACCACGGGTGTGAAGCCGAGCGTCCGGTAGGCGGGCAGCGGGTCGTCTCGGCGCAGGTCGAAGTCCACTCCGCTGGCCCGGCCGATCGGGCCGGTGACGCCGTACGCCAGCGCGTCCTCGTGTGGCAGGACGCCGAGGCCTTGCAGCTTCTCGAAGTCGATCGGCAGCCGCGTGACGTCCACAGTGGACAGGAAGTCGGCGACCCGCGACGTCCAGCCCGCCGGGACGTCCTCGCGCAGGCCGCCGATCCGGTTGAACATGAAGTGGATGCGGCCGCCGGACGCCTCCTCCATCAACGCCTGCACGCCCTCGCGGTACGTGGCGGCGTTGGGGGACAACGGGGTCAGGAAGACCATGTGTGCCATCAGGCGGTTCAGTTCGCACAGGAGTGCGCGCAGCCATTGGGCGCGGGCCGGGACGTCCATGCCCGTCATGCGTTCCACGGCCAACGCCACGGCGAGCTCGTTGCAGAAGGCCGAGAGCCAGTCGTGGCGGTTGGCGAGCGTCAGGACCTGGCGGTAGTCGCGCACCTCGAACAGCTTCTCGGCGCCGCGGTGGAGATGCCCGACGAGCGGTTCGGCGGCGGTGATCAGCAGGTCCGGCGTGACGGTCAGGCGCAGGCGGTAGGCGCCGTGGGCCGACGGGTGCAGTGGGCCCAGGTCGATCACGCGGTCCACGCCCAGGTACCGGGCGCCCGCGCCCACGCCGACGGTGATCTGCTCGCTCACCCGAGCATGGTTTCACGGGGCCGGGAACCCGCCGGGACGCGGCTTACGACCTCGTGATCGCGAAGAAGAAGCAGCCGTGCGACAGGCTGCGGACCTGGAGCGACTCGATCGAGGGATTGTTCAACAATCCTTCGATCACACGATCGAACGAGCCAGGCTCGACGACCTCGCCGTCGTGGATCTGACCTGCGGCGTTGTAGGAACGTAGGATCCGGGGATTGTTCAACAATTCAACAGGGAGACGATCCAGCAAAACGTCGTCCGGACACTCCACGTGCGTGAAGATCGGCCCGACCTCTTCGTAAGGGCCCTTCCCGGACGAGGGCGAGTAGCGGAACAGCCAGACCGGCTCGTCGGGCAGCGACTTCCGCAGGCAGCAGCGCAACGGCACACCCGGCTCGGAGGCGCGGTACTCGCGGCCGGGGTCGGAGAACGAGGCGGACGGCGACACGGTGTGGATTCGCATGCCCCCAACGATCGTCGTCAGTCACCGCAAAAGCTGGCGGGATTCGGACGCCAGGGCGGCAGCGCCGGCAGCAGGTCCGACACGGCCACCCCACGCCCGTGCAGCAGCCACCCGAACGCCCCCAGCCCGGCAGTCGAACGCAGCTCGGCGATCCGCCCGGCCCGCGCAGCCGACTCCAACCAGTCCCACCCGGACCCGGCAACGTCCCCGGTCAAACCCAAGGCCGCCAACGCATCCCGCTGCGACACGAGCACGAAGTCCCCGCCCGCAGCCGCGGCACAGGCGTCCAGAGCGACGTGCGCGGTGATGTCACACGACCCGTCGAAAACGACAGGAACCTGACGGCCGTCCCGATACCCGGTCAGCGAGAAGTGCCGCGACGACACGAGATGCCCGTAGTCGATCGCCAACGCCGCCCCGCGCACCGAAGACACCGCCGCGGCCCACGCCGCATCCCGAGGTGCGCCGACCTCGGCCATCGACCCGTCCTCCAGAGACGGCCACCACCGGGTGATCCACGGATCGGCGGAAGGCCCGCGAACCACCGGACAGGGGATCGCGTCGAGCCACTCGTGCCCGACCAGCAGCCCGACGCACGACGGCACGGACGTGGTCCACCGAACCCCGGGCAGCTCCACGAACGGACCGACCTCGACCGCGGTCACCCGAAGCCGCTCACCCAGCGACCCGGACGCCAGCGACCGCACCGCGAAGGCCAGCTCACCCCCGCCCGCGCCGACGTCCACGAAGTCCACGACCGGGGGAGATCCGAGCGCGGCGTCCACGCGCGACAGCAGCTCAAGGAGACCCACGGCCAGTTCCGGACCGACCAGCGGAGACGTCCGGAAGTGCGACGAGGGCTTCTCGCCGCGGGCGAAGAAACCACCGGGGCCGTACAACGCGGCGTGCCAAGCGGCTTCCCAGTCGAACATCGGACAAGTGTGCATCTAAGGTCATTTCCCGTGACCGACGCCGACCTCACGCCGACGCCGACGAAGAAGCGCATCGAGCAGCGCCGCTGGACCGTCCTGTTCCCCGTCGTGGCGCTGATCGCGCTCGCCGCGGCAGGCCTCGTGCTGTTCGCTCTGGGCACGTCGAGCATCGGCATCGAACCGCTGCTGGTCGGTGCCGCCGCGGCACTGATCCCCGTCGCCTTCGTGGTGACCGCGTTCCTGTGGATCGACCGGTGGGAACCGGAACCGGCGAAGATGCTGCTCTTCGCGTTCGTCTGGGGTGCGTGCGGCGCGACGATCAGTTCGCTCGCGTTCAACCAGACGAGCCGCGTGCTCGGCGATCTGCTGACCAACGACGGCACGACGTTCACCGCCGTGGTCGGGGCGCCGATCGTCGAGGAGGCGACCAAGGCCGCGTTCCTCATCGCCGTGTTCGTGCGGCGCCGGCACGAGTTCGACGGCGTCGTGGACGGCATGGTCTACGCGGGCATCACGGCCGCGGGCTTCGCGTTCACCGAGAACATCTGGTACTTCGGCCGGGTCTTCCTCGAGGACGGGCTCGGCAACATGGGCGGCGGCGTGATCGCGCTGTTCATCCTGCGCGGGGTGCTGTCGCCGTTCGCGCATCCGCTGTTCACGGCCATGACGGGCATCGGCGTCGGCATCGCGGCCACCACCAGCAACGCCACGGTGCGCATCCTCGCGCCGATCGGCGGCTACCTCACGGCCGTCGGGCTGCACTCGCTGTGGAACTTCTCGACCACCGTCGGCACCGGCGCGGAGTTCATCAACCTGTACTTCCTGATCATGGTGCCGGTGTTCGCCGGTGCCGTCTCGATCGTGGTGTGGCAGCGTCGTCGTGAACAGCGGATCGTCGCAGGCCAGCTCGCCGCGATGGCGCAGAACCGGTGGATCGCCAACAGTGAGGTGGCCCTGCTGGCCAGCCTCAACGGCCGCAGGAACTGGCTGCGGGCGGTCAAGCGCAAGTCGGGTGACGCGTCCGTCAAGGCCGTGAAGAGCTACCAGATCGCGGTCACCGAACTGGCCTTCCTGCGGCACCGCATCGAGCAGGGAACGGCCGGTCTGAGCGCCGAGCAACGCCACGGGGTGCTGCTCGACAGCCTGCACGCCGCCAGGGCCGCCGCTCGCCGGTGAGTCCGGTCACCGACCGGGTACATGCCAACAAGCGCGGGATTACCCTCGGCGACGTCGTCTGGTACCCGCACTAGGGACTGGAACGTCAGAAGGAGTTAGTCGCATGGACGCGACCCCACGTCCGGCGAGGCTCGCCGTCGGTGTCATCTCGGCAGGCCGCGTCGGCTCCGTGCTGGGCGCCGCGCTGGCCAGGACGGGCCACGTGGTGACCGGCGTTTCCGCCGTCTCCCAGGCCTCCCGCAACCGCGCGGAGGAACTCCTGCCCGGTGTCCCGATCGCCGACCCCACCGAGGTCGCCCAGCGCGCCGACCTGGTGCTGCTGGCCGTGCCGGACGACGAGCTGGAAGGCCTGGTCAAGGGCCTCATCGCCACCGAGTCGCTGCGCGCGGGCCAGATCGTCGTGCACACCAGCGGCGCACAGGGCGTGAAGGTCCTCGAACCCGCTGCCGAACTCGGTGCGCTCACGCTCGCGCTGCACCCCGTCATGACCTTCACCGGCCGCCAGGAGGACCTGCTGCGGATGACCGCCGCGTGCGTCGGCGTGACGGCGGCGGACGGCGACGAGGTGGCCTGGAGCGTCGGTGAGGCGCTGGTCGTCGAGATGGACGCGGACCCGGTCCGGGTCCCCGAGGCCGTCCGCCCGCTCTACCACGCGGCACTGGCCCACGGCGCGAACCACCTGATCACGCTGGTCCGCGACGCCGCAGACCTGCTCACGAACGCCGGCGTCGCCAACGCCGAGCGCCTGCTCGGCCCCCTGCTGTCCGCCGCGCTCGACAACGCGCTGCGCCACGGTGACCGTGCCCTCACCGGTCCGGTCGCCCGCGGCGACACGGGTACCTTGCGCAAGCACCTCGACGTGCTGGCCGAGCAGGCACCCGAAATCCTGCCCAGCTACCGCGTGCTCGCCCGCCGCACCGCCGAGCGGGCCGAACGCTCCGGGCTGCTCAAGCCCGACGCGGCCAACGACGTTCGCACCACTCTTGAGGACTGACGTGACGAAGCCACTGACCAAGGACGACTACCGCCCGGACGACGTCACGGTGCACCGCGACCCGGCCCGGCTCAACCGGGTCATCAGGGCGCTGCGCAGCGCCGGGCGCAACGTCGCCCTGGTGCCCACCATGGGCGCCCTGCACGCGGGCCACCGGCAGCTGATCCGCGAGGCGCAGGTCATGCAGAACACGGTGATCGTCGTGTCGATCTTCGTGAACCCGTTGCAGTTCGGGCCGAACGAGGACCTCGCGAAGTACCCGCGCCAGTTCGAGTCCGATGTGGACATCTGTCGCCAGGAGCGCGTGGGCATCGTCTTCGCGCCGTCCGTCGAGGACATGTACCCGGCGGGCGCGCAGGTGACCGTGCACCCCGGACCGCTGGGCGACGAGCTCGAGGGCGCGGTCCGGCCCGGCCACTTCGAGGGCGTGCTGACGGTCGTCTCGAAGCTGTTCAACATCGTGCAGCCCACGTACGCGGTGTTCGGGCAGAAGGACTACCAACAGCTCCAGCTCATCCACAAGATGGCGCGCGACCTCAACTTCCCGCTCGACGTCGTCGGCGTGCCGACCGTCCGCGAGTACGACGGCCTCGCGCTGTCGTCGCGCAACGCCTACCTGACGCCGGAGCAGCGCCATCACGCCGTGACGCTGTCGGCCGCGCTCACCGCCGGCGCGCACGTGTCGTCGCAGGGCGCGGACGCGGTGCTCAAGGCCGCGCACGATGTCCTGGCGCAAACGCCCGAGATCGAAGTGGACTACCTGGAGCTGCGCGGGACCGACCTCGGTGCCGCGCCGGAGAGCGGCGACGCGCGGCTGCTGGTCGCGGCCCGCGTCGGTACCACCCGCCTGATCGACAACATCGCGGTGTTGCTCGGCGACGGCGACGAGCAGGGGGAATGACATGTTCCGCACGATGCTGAAGTCCAAGATCCACCGCGCCACCGTGACGCAGGCCGACCTGCACTACGTCGGCTCGGTGACGGTGGACGAGGACCTGATGGAGGCCGCCGACCTGCTGGCGGGCGAACAGGTCGCCATCGTCGACGTCACCAACGGCTCCCGGCTGGAAACCTACGTCATCCCCGGCGAGCGCGGCACCGGCGTGCTGGGCATCAACGGCGCCGCGGCGCACCTCGTGCACCCCGGCGACATCGTGATCCTGATCGCGTACGGGCAGATGGACGACGCCGAGTCGCGTGCCTACAAGCCGCGCGTCGTGTTCGTGGACGCCGACAACAAGGTCGTCGACCTCGGCGCGGACCCCGCGCACGCCCCCGAGGGGTCCGGTCTGGTGAACGGCTCCACGAGCGCGCCGTCGTCTGAGACCGTTGAAGCGACCGCGCTGGACGCGTTGATCCAGGCCGAGAACTGACGAAGGAACACCACGTGCTGCTCGCCATCGACGTCGGCAACACCAACATCGTGCTCGGTCTGTACGACGGGGTCGGCGACTCGGCCCCGCTCGTGCGCGACTGGCGGATGCGCACCGACGCCAGGATGACCGCCGACGAGCTCGCGCTGACCATGCGCGGCCTGCTCGGCGAGTACGCCGACAAGATCACCGGCATCTCCGCGCTGTCCACCGTGCCCGCCGTGCTGCGCGAAATGCGGGTCATGCTCGGCCGCTACTACGACGCGGTGCCGAAGATCCTGGTCGAGCCGGGCGTGAAGACCGGCGTTCCGCTGCTCGTCGACAACCCGAAGGAGGTGGGCTCGGACCGCGTGATCAACACGCTGGCCGCGCACCACCTCTACGCGACCTCGTGCATCGTCGTCGACTTCGGCACGTCCACGAACCTCGACGTGATCTCGTCGCGTGGCGAGTTCCTCGGCGGCGCACTGGCACCGGGCATCGAGATCTCGGTCGACGCCCTCGCCTCCCGCGCCGCCCAGCTGCGCAAGGTCGAGCTGGTCAGGCCTCGCAACGTGATCGGCAAGAACACCGTCGAGTGCCTGCAGTCCGGCATCGTCTACGGGTTCGTCGGCCAGGTGGACGGGCTGGTGCGCAAGATCACCGACGAGCTCCAGCTGACCGATCCGGGACCAGTCACGGTGATCGCCACCGGTGGCCTCGCGCCGCTGGTCGTGTCGGAGTCCTCGACGATCGCGCACCACGTGCCCGACCTGACGCTGCTGGGGTTGCGCATGGTGTTCGAGCGCAACATGTCCGCTACTCGCTGACGCGCACCATTCGATAGACCTCCGAGCGCAAGGGGACGTCGAACGGACCGTTCGACGTCTCCGGACGTTCGCGCAGGAACGCGAGCATCTTCTCGTTGATCGCAGCTCGTTCCTCGTCGTCGATGACGATCATGCGCGAGTACGTGTTGGTCGTGGCGACGAGCGCTTCCGGCGACTCCCTGCGGTGCACGTGCGGGAACGTGGCGTGCTCGGGCGGCCCGAACGACGGGTGCGTGATGATTCCCGTCGGGTCCTCGCGCCTGTCCTCGACGCTGCTGCGCGACACGTTCTCGAGCTCGGCCATCCACTCGACGTCCGGGACGGTGTCGATCCACAGGGCCGCCAGCACACCGCCGGGCCGCAGCACGCGGGCGATCTCCGGCAGTGCCTTCTCCTGGTCGAACCAGTGGAACGCGGTGCCGACGAACACGGCGTCGAGGGTCTGGTCCGGGACGGGGATGTGCTCGGCGTGACCAGGTAACGCGCGCACGCCGTGCACGCGGCGCACCAGCTCGGACAGCATCTGCTCGTTGGGCTCCACGGCCGTCACGCGGTGGCCTTCCGCGACCAGGCCCGCGGTCAGCTTGCCGGTGCCGGCGGCCAGGTCGAGCACGTCCAGTTGCTCGGTCTTGCCCAGTGGCTCCAGTGCCCACCGGATCGCCGCCACGGGATAGTCAGGCCGGTGTTCGGCGTAGGCCTCGGCCTGCGCGCCGAACGAGTCCGCTCGCCTCGCGTGTAGATCCATCACCCCAACTTAGGGCGTCCGGTATCCGGCGGGGTATCCGGTTCGCTTTGCCCGTGAGCTCTTCCGTACCCTTCTCGGCGTGAGTGAGCAGCCGAAGCAAAACCTCGTGACCAGCGAAGAAGACCTGCCAGAGCAGATGCGCGTGCGCCGGGAAAAGCGTGCGCGGCTGCTCGCTTCCGGCAAGGAGCCGTATCCCGTCGAAGTCGCGCGCACGCACACGTTGCGCGAGATTCGCGATGCGCATCCCGAACTCGAACCCGACACCCAGACCGGCCAGGTCGTCGGCGTCACCGGGCGCGTGATGTTCATGCGCAACACCGGAAAGCTGTGCTTCGCGACGTTGCGCGAAGGCGACGGCACCGAACTTCAGGCGATGCTGAGCCTCGCCGGTGTCGGTGAAGAAGCGCTTTCCGAGTGGAAGACCGACGTCGACCTCGGCGACCACGTTTTCGTGAGCGGTGAGGTCATCAGCTCGCGTCGTGGCGAGCTTTCCGTGATGGCCGACGGGTGGCAGCTGACGTCGAAGTCGCTGCGTCCGTTGCCGGTCGCGCACAAGGAACTCGGCGAGGAAACCCGTATTCGCCAGCGATACGTCGACCTGATCCTCAGGCCGATGGCGCGCGACACTGTTCGGACCCGTGCGAACGTCGTTCGTTCTCTGCGCGACTCGTTCCACCGGCGCGGATTCCTCGAAGTCGAGACGCCGATGTTGCAGTCGCTGCAGGGTGGTGCCAGCGCGCGTCCGTTCATCACGCACTCGAACGCGCTCGACATCGACCTGTTCCTGCGCATCGCGCCGGAGCTGTACTTGAAGCGCTGCGTCGTCGGTGGCATCGAGAAGGTCTTCGAGATCAACCGCAACTTCCGCAACGAGGGCGTGGACTCGTCGCATTCGCCCGAGTTTTCGATGCTGGAGTACTACGAGGCGTACGCCACGTACGACTCGAACGCCGTGCTGACCCGTGAGCTGATCCAGGAAGCGGCGGAAGCCGTGACCGGTTCTCAGATCGTGACGCTGGCGGACGGCAGCGAGTACGACCTCTCGGGTGAATGGACGACTCTGAGCATCTACGAGTCGTTGTCCGGAGCTGTCGGTGAGGAAATCACCCCCGAGACGCCCGCCGAGACGCTGCGGAAGCTTTGTGACCGCCACGAACTCGAGGTGAACCCGAAGTTCGGGCACGGCAAGCTGGTCGAGGAGCTGTGGGAGCACCTGGTGTGCGACTCGCTCTACGCGCCGACGTTCGTGCGCGACTACCCGGTGGAGACGTCTCCGCTGACCAGGCAGCACCGCAGCAAGCCGGGTGTCGCCGAAAAGTGGGATCTGTACGTGCGCGGATTCGAACTCGGAACCGGTTACTCCGAACTGGTGGACCCGGTCATCGAGCGGGAACGCCTGGAAGCGCAGGCACGTCTTGGCGCGGCCGGTGACCACGAGGCGATGCCGATCGACGAAGACTTTCTGCGATCACTGGAGTACGGAATGCCACCGAGTGGTGGCGTCGGAATGGGTATCGATCGGCTCCTGATGGCCCTCACGGGTCTGGGTATCCGGGAGACCATCTTGTTCCCGCTCGTTCGCCCTGAATGAGTAACTTTCCGGATGTCGATAGGTGCAATGCGGCACCTGTGCGCTAACCTGCGTCGCAGAAGGCTTTAGTTGGCGACGCGGGTGACCGCGCATTCGGGGTCCAGGAGGATACGCATGGCGCAGAAGGTCACGGTGACCCTCGTCGACGATCTGGACGGTTCCACCGCTGAGGAGACCGTCGAGTTCGGACTGGATGGTGTCAGCTACACCATCGACCTTTCCTCGGGCAATGCGGGCAAACTGCGTGACGCTCTTGCCGACTTCGTGGGAAGTGCACGTCGTGCGGGTGGTCGCAAGCGCCTTGGGCCCGGTCGTCCGGCCGGCAGCGTGAAGGCGCGCCCCGCTTCGGCGGATCGTGAGCAGAACCAGGCCATTCGCGAGTGGGCCCGCAAGCAGGGCATGAAGGTGTCGGACCGGGGTCGCATCCCGGCCGAGGTGCTCGACGCCTACCACCAGCAGGGCTGAAATTCGGTAAAACACGAAGGGGTTCCGGGGAAGATTCCTCGGAACCCCTTCGTGCTATTTGAGTGACCGGTCAGCTACCGGTAGGCGTCCAGAAGGCGGAACGGTGCGATCCAAACGAGATCGTGAACACACTTGCCGTCGACTTTTTAGTTGATCCGACAACGGGTTTGCTGAATGTTTTTTCACGATCTCCCGCGGTCGTTCTTCTTCTGGCCTGGACCGATGATGTGACCAGAACCGGTGCCCTGGACCTCGGGCCGACCAGGTGGTTCGGTTAGGCTTACCTCTCCTGTCGCGGTTGAGGAGGGTGGGCCTTGGGTCGTAGGTCGTTCGGCCTGCTCTTCCTGCTGGTCGTGCTGGTCGCCGTGTGCCTGGCGAGCATCGCGATCGGCTCGAAGGAGATCCCGCTCTCCGGGGTCTGGCACGGTCTCTTCACGCCGACCGGCGTCGAGGACGACGTGGTGATCCGCGAGCTGCGGATCCCGCGGACGTTGCTCGGCGTCGTGGTCGGCATCGCTCTGGGTGTGGGTGGCGCTCTCATGCAGGGCCACACGCGCAACCCGCTGGCCGACCCCGGCATCCTCGGCGTCACGCACGGCGCGGCGCTGGCGGTCGTGCTCTCGATCTTCCTGCTCGGCGTCAGCTCGCTGGTCGGCTACATCTGGTTCGCGTTCGCCGGGGCGATGATCGCGAGCGTCCTGGTGTTCCTGCTCGGCTCGGCCGGGCGAGGCGGCCCGTCGCCGGTGACGCTGGCGCTGGCCGGGGCCGCGGTCTCCGCGCTGATGAACGGCCTCGTGTCGGCGATCGTGCTGCTCGACCAGCAGTCGCTCGACGCGTTCCGGTTCTGGCAGGTCGGCGCGATCGCGGGCCGCGATCTGACGGTGCTGACGCAGGTCGCGCCGTTCCTGTTCGCCGGCCTGGTGATCGCGGCGCTCAACGCGCCCGGCCTCAACGCCATGTCGCTGGGCGAGGACGTGGCGAAGTCGCTGGGCGTCAACACCAGCAGGACGCGGTCGCTGGGCATCTTCGCCATCACGCTGCTGGTGGGCGGGGCCGTCGCCGCGTGCGGGCCGATCGGGTTCCTGGGCCTGGTGGTGCCGCACGTCGCCCGCGCGTTCACCGGGCCGGACTACCGCTGGATCCTGCCGTACTCGGCACTGCTCGGAGCGATCCTCATCCTGTTCGCCGACATCGTCGGCAGGGTGGTCGCCCGTCCGTCCGAAGTGGAGGTCGGTGTGATGCTGGCCCTGATCGGCGCTCCGTTCTTCATCTTCCTGGTGCGGCGCAAGAAGCTGGTGAAGATTTGACGCCGACCGCGGTGAAGACCCCCGCAGCCAAGGCGCCCGCCCTGCGGCTGGGTGCCACCTCGTTTCGGTTGCGACGCCGGCCGTTGCTGGTCGTCGCGGCGTCGCTGGTGGTGCTGGCGGCGGCGCTGATCGCCGACATCATGATCGGCGACTTCCCGCTGACCGTGACCCAGGTCGTCGACACGCTGCTGGGCGGTGGCACGCGCCGCGACCAGTTCGTGGTGATGGAACTTCGGATGCCCCGAGCTCTGACTGGGCTGCTGGTCGGTGGCGCATTGGGGCTCTCCGGGGCGATCTTCCAGGCCATCGTGCGCAATCCGCTGGCCTCGCCCGACATCCTGGGCGTGACCTGGGGAGCCGGTGCCGGCGCGGTCTCGGTGATCACCTTCGCCGGTTCACTGGGGGTGGTGACCGGAAGCGCCGCCTCGATCGGTGTGCCGCTGGCGGGCCTTTTCGGCGGCCTGCTCGCCGGGCTGCTGGTCTACGCGCTGGCGTGGCGGCAGGGGATCGAGGGCTTCCGGATGGTGCTCGTCGGCATCGGTATCACCGCTGTCGCCGGCAACTTCACGCACTACCTGCTGACCGTTGGTGACGTGCAGGACGCCGGGCGCGCGATGGTGTGGATCACCGGGTCGTTGAACGGTCGTGGCTGGGAGCACGTCGTGCCGGTCGCGTTGGCGCTGGTCGTGCTGGTTCCCGTGGCTCTGATCGGCGGCCATGTGCTTGGGGCCTTGCAGTTCGACGACCAGACCTCGCGCGGACTCGGTGTGCGGGTCAACGTCGCGCGGTCGTTCCTGATCATCGTGGCGATCGTGCTGGCCTCCGTGGCGACCGCCGCTGCCGGGCCGATCACGTTCGTGGCGTTGGCATCGCCGCAGATCGCCTTGCGGCTGTCCGGGACCGCGCAGCCGCCGTTGTTCGGCTCTGTGGTTGTCGGCGGTGCTTTGGTGATGTTGTCCGACCTGGTGGCGCGGACTGTGTATCGCACTGAGCTGCCGGTTGGAGTTGTGACCGCGGTTCTGGGTGCGCCCTATTTGATGTTCCTGCTGATCCGGAGTCGCCGGGAGGCGCGGGTATGAGTGTGCGTCTTGAGGCTTCGTCGCTGTCGGTCGGGTACGGGGAGCGGCTGGTCGTCGACTCTCTGGATTTGTCGATCATCGGTGGCACCGTCACCGCGGTGATCGGGCCCAACGGGTGTGGCAAGTCCACTCTGTTGAAGGCTCTGGGGCGGTTGCTGCCTGCCCGGTCCGGGGCGGTGTTGCTGGACGGGAAGCAGATCGACTCCATGTCCACTCGGGACGTCGCCCGGGTTCTGGGGATGTTGCCTCAGGCTCCGTCTGCTCCTGAGGGGCTGACCGTGGCGGATCTGGTCGCTCGGGGGCGGCATCCGCATCAGTCCTGGTATCGGCAGTGGTCGTCCGATGATGCCGCGGCTGTTGATGCCGCGTTGGCGATGACCGGGATTCTGGATCTGGCCGAGCGGACTGTGGATGAGCTGTCCGGTGGGCAGCGGCAGCGGGCCTGGATCTCCATGGCTCTGGCCCAGGGGACGGATCTGTTGCTGTTGGACGAGCCGACCACCTATTTGGACCTTGCCCATCAGATCGACGTGCTGGATTTGGTGCAGGAGCTGCATGCGTCGATGGGGCGGACGATTGTGATGGTGTTGCACGATCTGAACCTTGCCGCTCGGTATGCGGACAACATCGTTGCCATGCGGGGTGGGCGGATTGTGGCTCAGGGGACGCCTGGTGAGGTGTTGACCGAGGAGATGTTGCTGGAGGTTTTCGGGCTGGATGCTCGGGTTGTCGAGGATCCGGTTTCCGGGACGCCGTTGGTGGTGCCGGTCGGGTCTCGGCATCGGTTGCCGTAGGGGGCGCGCCGGTTTCTGTGCGTTCCCCGGCTTGCGGGCGGCCTGTCACCTTGCGTGCTTCCCCTGGGGGCTCTGCCCCCAGACCCCCGGCAATCTGATCGGGGGGTGGCGCCGCCTGCGGGTTGATGGCACGCCTGTTGCTTTGGGCGGCTGCGCGTTGCTTAGAGGGTTGCGTTGGCGGTGGGGTCCCGTCACGAGCCGCACCAAGAGCGGGCCACATGTGAGAGGGGAGGTCAAGTCGACGAAAAGCGTGTCGACTTGACCTCCCCTCTCACATGCAGCAAGAGCTATGGCGCGACTCGTGACGGGACCCCACCGCCCAGCCCGCTTGCTAAGGACGGCTCGCCTTCGGCTTCGCGGGTGATCAGGTGTTGTTGCAGGTGCGTGGGCAGGCCGTGCACGGTTCTGCGTTTGGCAGTACGTAGTGGAAGCAGCAGCTGTTTCGCTTGCGCTTCCAGCCCTCGTCGGTGAAGTGCAGGGTGGAGGCGGAGACGAACGGCTCCAGCTTTTCCGGCAGGATCATCGCTGCGTCTGTCACGCCCGCGTTCTCGTCGCCGAACAGGCGGCCTGCTGCCCACGGGCCGTACTCCAGCATGTCGGTCGCTGCTGCCCAGAGTTGGCGGCGGCCGAAGCGGACCACCTGGCCGAACGAAGCCACGAACTGGGCGGCGTGGGCGGCGTAGCGGGCTCGCAGGATTGCGGCCAGGGCCGCTTCGTCGGCCACGACTGTCGCGGCCGGGTGGTTCGAGGCCGGGTCGTCCGGCAGGCAGGCGAACTCGTCGCACAGGATTGCCGTGCCATCCGGGTGGGGGCGGCCTGAGGTGCTCAGGCGGAAGGCCATGTCGGAGGGCTTGAGCGTGGGGACGCGCCTTGCGGTGTGGAACAGCAGGCCCGCGAGGTAGCCCGGGAGGTGCAGGTACCAGCCCATTACGTAGCCGGCCGTCGCGCGGTCGTCGGACTCGCCGTACTGCTCGACCATCCACTCCGCGAGGTCCTTGCGCCACAGGTCGAAGCGCGTGGGCTCCGCCAGCAGGTCCGAGCAGATCGTCCACTCCTGCGCGGGGGACGGCATGCCGAAGGTGATCTCGGTGCCGGCCTGCAGGCGGGCGACTGATTCGGCCAGTGGCGTGAGCGCACGCGGGTTCTGCTGTGAGACCCTCGCAGGTACGGTCAACGCGCAAGTCCAATCTCATAAGTATGAGGCTTGCCTAACCTTACCCAAGATCTCCTTCGGTCGCCTCTTCACGTGGGCCCGGTCACAGGAGTATCGCTCAACGGTCGGTTGTTCGCGTTCAGCGGACATCGCCCGATCTGTGGAATCCGTTGCTCCCGACCTGCGTTGATGCAGATGTCAATGTTCTCCGGACGCGGCTTGCCGCTGATGGGAGCCACAGGCCTCGGAACCGCCCACTACAGTGGAGCCACGGTGCCGCGCTCACCAGGGTAGATCGGTGGAGCCGAGGACCGCCGACGCAGCAGTCAGGGAGTGCGAATGTTCGAAAGGTTCACCGACCGCGCGAGGCGGGTGGTTGTCCTTGCCCAAGAAGAGGCACGGATGCTCAACCACAACTACATCGGCACCGAGCACATCCTCCTGGGTCTGATCCACGAGGGTGAAGGTGTCGCCGCCAAGGCGCTCGAGTCGTTGGGGATTGCGCTGGAGGGCGTCCGCCAGCAGGTCGAAGAGATCATCGGCCAGGGCCAACAGGCTCCGAGTGGACACATCCCCTTCACCCCCCGTGCGAAGAAGGTCCTGGAGCTCTCGCTGCGCGAGGCGCTTCAGCTCGGCCACAACTACATCGGCACCGAGCACATCCTGCTCGGCCTGATCCGCGAGGGCGAGGGCGTCGCAGCCCAGGTCCTCGTGAAGCTCGGGGCCGACCTCAACAGGGTGCGTCAGCAGGTGCTGCAGCTGCTGTCCGGTTACTCGACGGAGAAGGGCGCGTCGGAGTCGACCGGTCGTGGCGAGGGCACGCCGTCCTCCTCCTTGGTCCTCGACCAGTTCGGGCGCAACCTCACGGCCTCGGCCCGTGAAGGCAAGCTCGACCCGGTCATCGGGCGCGCCAAGGAGATCGAGCGGGTCATGCAGGTGCTGTCCCGCCGCACCAAGAACAACCCCGTCCTCATCGGCGAGCCCGGCGTCGGCAAGACCGCCGTCGTCGAGGGGCTGGCGCAGATGGTCGTCAAGGGCGAGGTGCCCGAGACGCTCAAGGACAAGCAGCTCTACACCCTCGACCTCGGTTCGCTGGTCGCGGGCTCGCGCTACCGCGGTGACTTCGAAGAGCGCCTGAAGAAGGTCCTCAAGGAGATCCGCACGCGCGGCGACATCATCCTGTTCATCGACGAGATCCACACCCTCGTCGGTGCGGGTGCCGCCGAGGGCGCGATCGACGCGGCTTCGATCCTGAAGCCGATGCTCGCGCGCGGTGAGCTGCAGACGATCGGTGCCACCACCCTCGACGAGTACCGCAAGCACGTCGAGAAGGACCCCGCGCTGGAGCGCCGCTTCCAGCCGATCCAGGTGGGCGAGCCGTCGCTCGAGCACACCATCGAGATCCTCAAGGGCCTGCGCGACAGGTACGAGGCGCACCACCGCGTCTCGATCACCGACTCCGCGCTGGTCGCCGCCGCCACGCTGGCCGACCGGTACATCAACGACCGGTTCCTGCCCGACAAGGCGATCGACCTCATCGACGAGGCCGGTGCGCGCATGCGCATCCGCCGGATGACCGCGCCGCCAGACCTGCGCGAGTTCGACGAGAAGATCGCGGACGTCCGTCGCGACAAGGAATCCGCGATCGACGCGCAGGACTTCGAGCGCGCGGCGAAGCTGCGTGACGCGGAGAAGACGCTCCTGGGCCAGAAGGCCGAGCGGGAGAAGCAGTGGAAGGACGGTGACCTGGACGTCGTCGCGGAGGTCGACGACGAGCAGATCGCCGAGGTCCTCGCCAACTGGACCGGCATCCCGGTGTTCAAGCTCACCGAGGAGGAGACCACGCGTCTGCTCCGCATGGAGGACGAGCTGCACAAGCGGATCATCGGCCAGGTCGACGCGGTCAAGGCCGTGTCGCAGGCGATCCGCCGCACCCGCGCCGGTCTGAAGGACCCGAAGCGCCCCTCCGGCTCGTTCATCTTCGCCGGCCCGTCCGGTGTCGGTAAGACCGAGCTCTCGAAGGCGCTCGCGAACTTCCTGTTCGGCGAGGACGACGCGCTCATCCAGATCGACATGGGCGAGTTCCACGACCGGTACACCGCGTCGCGGCTCTTCGGTGCCCCTCCCGGTTACGTCGGCTACGAAGAGGGCGGCCAGCTCACCGAGAAGGTGCGCCGCAAGCCGTTCTCCGTCGTGCTGTTCGACGAGATCGAGAAGGCCCACCAGGAGGTCTACAACACGCTGCTCCAGGTGCTGGAGGACGGCCGCCTGACCGATGGTCAGGGCCGGACGGTGGACTTCAAGAACACCGTCATCATCTTCACGTCGAACCTGGGCACGTCGGACATCAGCAAGGCCGTCGGCCTCGGCTTCACCTCGGGTCAGGACACCGCGTCCAACTACGAGCGCATGAAGAACAAGGTCAACGACGAGCTGAAGAAGCACTTCCGGCCCGAGTTCCTCAACCGCATCGACGACATCATCGTCTTCCACCAGCTGACTCAGGACGAGATCATCAAGATGGTGGACCTGATGATCGCCCGCGTCGAGGCGCAGTTGAAGAACAAGGACATGGCGATCGAGCTGACCGATCGCGCCAAGATGCTCCTCGCGAAGCGCGGCTTCGACCCGGTGCTGGGCGCCCGTCCGCTGCGCCGGACGATCCAGCGCGAGATCGAGGACACCCTGTCGGAGAAGATCCTGTTCGGCGAGATCCAGCCGGGCCAGATCATCATCACCGACGTCGAGGGCTGGGACGGCGAGTCGGACCAGCACGACAAGGCGAAGTTCGTGTTCCGCGGCGAGGCCAAGCCGAACCGCGTGCCGGACGCCCCGCCCGTCGACCTCGCGGCCCCGGCGGCAGCCGCCGAGCCGCAGGACGCTCCGGCGAACGACACCGAGTGATCTAGGCAGTACGTGAGAACGGCCCCCAGGCTTCGGTCTGGGGGCCGTTCTCGTCTGCGGCTGTTCAACAATCCTCGCTCAGGGCGACTTGTGGAGAAGGAAGGCACAAGTCGCCGGAGGGGGCCATGGACTTTCTGCTGATCCTGCTGCAGCCGCACGTGGTGGTGCTGATCGCGATCGTCATCGTCATGCACACCGTCGTGGTGCCCCGCTGGCGCACCCGCGGCCGCGCGAAGGCACGCGCCGAGCAGGACCCGGTTCTGACCGAACTGGCGAAGAGCCTCGGCGGCTCCGTGTCCGGCCCTGGTCAGGCCTCCGCGTGGACTCCCCGGCTCCAGCGGTCGAGGTCCGAGGCAGAGCTGACGCTCGACTTCCAGCGCGGGCCGTGGCACGTCCGCCTGACGGAAGCCTGCAACCCGAGACCGCGCAGCGAGGCCGTCCTGGAGTACGAGCACTGGATCGAGGTCGCCACCACTCCCGTGCCGGCGCGGAAGATTCCGCTGGAGTTCTTCACGCTGTCCTTTGAGGACGGTTTCGTGCAGGTGGAGTGCCAGGGCCGCATTCAGTCCGACGACATCGTCTTCCTCGTCGACATGATTCTGGAGAGGCTCGACGCCATTCGTGACGTGGAGCCGAGGGACCCCTCCGCAGTCGTCTGACCATCTTGTCGCGTGGATCACCCACCCACATCGATTCGTCCGTTTCGCCGCGAACCGGAAACTCCTCCTGCCACCATGTCCTCCGCCCGCGTGATCTTGCGCGGGCGAGTGTCCAGGAGGAGGTCCTTGTGCCGTCGGCGGCGTTCGAGCAGTTGGTCGCTCAGTTCGAGCGGTTCCAGTCTCAGATGCAGCACGTTGACCAGCAGTTCGCGAAGGTCGGCGAGATGCGGCAACAACTCACCGAACTCGAAGCGGTCGCCACCTCGGCCGACCGCGCCGTGACGGTGGTGGCGGGTCCGTCCGGCAGCATCAAGGACATCCGGTTGACCGACCAGGCGATGCGCCGGCCACCGCACGCCCTCGCCGCCGAACTGATGTCGACGCTGCAGAAGGCCGTCGCCGAGGCTGCTCGCCGCCAGGCCGGCATCGTGGAGGGCGCGATCGGCGACGACATGAAGCTGTCCGACCAGGTTCTCGAAACCCAGGCGCAGCTCTTCGGAATGTCCAAAGAGGAACTCCGCGCCGTGAGGACCGAGGAGACCGCCCCCGCGGCACCGCCTCGCCCGCCGATGCCTCCCGCCCGGCCGATGCCT
The DNA here is from genome assembly GCF_900115955.1 of Lentzea waywayandensis. Lineage (GTDB taxonomy): Bacteria > Actinomycetota > Actinomycetes > Mycobacteriales > Pseudonocardiaceae > Lentzea > Lentzea waywayandensis. The sequence goes on along the minus strand of NZ_FOYL01000004.1, from coordinate 132,056 downwards.
CCGCCGCCCCAGAACGCGGGCCCGGTCCGGCAGCCGCCCGCTCCGCCGCGCCCGCCCGCACCGGAGCCGCAGGACGACTTCTCCGACCAGAACATCATGCGCGGCAACGCCTGGAACGACAGGTCACCGCAGCCGCCCGCCACTCCGCCCAAACAGGACGGCAAGTTCCTGAACCTCTACGACGACGAGGACGGCCGGTGAGCGGGTTCAGCGTCAACCCCGAAGAGCTGCGGCAGTACGCCGACAAGCTCCAGGGCCATCGCGGTTTCGCCGGTGAGGTCACCGGTCTGGTCGACAAGTCCGACGTCGGCGACAAGTCGTGGGGCGTGGTCGGCATCTTCGTGAAGCAGCAGTACACGCAGATGCTCAGCGACCTGCAGGACACGCTCACCGCCATGACGGACGGGCTGGACTCCGGTGTGGAGAAGTTCCGCGACACCGCGAAGGGCTACGCGGACCAGGAAGAGGCCCTGAAGAAGATCCTCGACGGCATCCAGGTCGAGAGGGGATAGGGCCGGCATGGCGGAACAGGACTACACGGCCGGAAGTGGCGACACGCAGGTCAAGGTCACCGTCGGGGAGAAGACCCTCGGGCAGAAGGCGGAGGAGAACGCCCCGATCTGGGGCAACTTCGTCAAGGCCAAGGAGGCCGCGGGCAAAGCGGGCGACACCGGAGGCATCGCAGGGCTGACCTCCGAAGGCAGCGCGCTGGTCACGTCGGTCGTCGAGTTCGGCCAGGGCATGGTGATGGACCCGATCGGCTGGCTGGTCGGGCAGGGCCTCAACTTCCTGATCAGCGTGGTGCAGCCGCTCGAAGACGCGATCCACTTCGTCAGTGGTGACGGTCCGGCGTTGCAGCAGGCGGGCGAGAACTTCGGGGCGATCGCCCAGGGCATCTCCGACCTCAGCACGAGGTTCACCGAGGATCTGCAGACCACCGTGACGTCCTGGGGTGGCAGTGCCTCGGAGTCTGCCGCGACGAAGCTGGGCGAGTTCGCTCACGGCATCGACGGAGTCGCGGGCCAGGCGGGTGAGCTCGCCGAGCTGCTGATGATGTCGTCCATGGTCATGCAGGTGATCGAGGACGTCATCAAGGCGATCCTCTCCGAGCTGATCACGTGGTTGATCATGATCTGGATCCCGGCGCTCGCCGCTGCCGTGCCGAGTTGTGGTGCTTCAACGGCCGCCGCGGGTGCCGCGACCGGCGTTCGCGTGGCCTCCACCGCGAGCAGGGTGTCGCGCATCGTCGCGAAGCTGCGTCAGCTGCTGACCAAAATCATGGACTTCCTGCGCACCCTGGCGACCAAGGCGAAGAACCTCGGTACCGGCTTCAAGAAGGCCATGGCGGACAAGAAGGTCCGGAGCCAGGAAGCGACCGACGCGCTCTTCGGCAAGACGAAGTGGGAGACGTTCAGGAGCAACCCGCTCACCAGGATGAACAGCCACGAGGGCATCGTCGGCGAGCGCATGAAACAGGGATTCGGGAAGTCGATGCTCGACGCCGTCGGCAACGAGGTCCTGGCTCAGGTGAACCCCGCCCACGAGAAGGGCGCGCGAAACGAGTCCCTGCGAGAGCAGGCCGCCGAGTCCCGCGAGACCGGAACCGATCATTCGAAGCAGCGCATTGAAGGGTATCTGGACCTCTGATCATGGATCTTCTGAAGCTGTGGGTGACCGACTACCTGCTCAGTCCTCTGGTCTTGACCGCCTTCGCCGTCATGATCGTGTTCATGGTCGTGCGGCGCTGGCTCCAGTTCCGCAACCACGCGAAGGCCCGCGACGCGCAGATCGCCGCGCTGACCCCGCTGGCACAGCGACTCGGCGGCAACGTGCTCGGTCCTGACGAGGCAGGCATGTGGACGGCCGAGTTGCGGAAGCCGTTCGAGAACGAGTTCTCGATCGCACTCCGATCCAAGCGGCAGTTCGACCTGTCGCTGGACTTCCAGCGCGGCCAGTGGCACGTGCGGGTGACCGAGGCGTCTGTTCGCTACGACAACCGCGGCTTGGGGGTGCGCTGGATGCACGAGCACCGCATCGAGATCGCCACCGCTCGCCTGGCTCCGCTGAAGGTCACGCGGCCGAACAAGTACAGCGTCAACACCGGACAGCCGTTGTCGCCCGGCCAACTCGAGGCGGTGTGGAAGCAGATCGTCGGCTACGAGCCGGAGACCGCGAAACGCGACGGCGCCGAGTGGCGGCCGGTGCCGTTGCAGCCGCCGATGGACCAGGAGTTCTCCGCGTACGGCAGCGACCCCGCGGCGGCGGCCAGGGAGTTGAACTTCGACGCGTTGCACTGGCTCCTCGACCACGAGGAGAGCCTTCCCCTCTGGGCGAAGGGGATGTCGCTGACCTTCGAGTCCGGCTTCGTCTACCTGTTGGTGTTCCGCCCAGTCCAGCCCGATGAGCTGATGGGCGTGGTCGACGTCATCGTCGGTCTGCTCGACCGCATGCCCGGCGCGCGGCCGCGGCACCCGGCCGCGACCGTCTGACGATGGACTCCTTCGGCCTCGAGAGCCTCGGCGGCGCGGTCGCGGACAGACGTGCCGGTAGGGGACGGGCTCAAGTGGCTCGGACAGGCGTCGGGGTCGAGGTTCGACTGCACGCTGGACTTCTCGCGGAAGGCGAGATGCCGCACACCGTCGAGGGCGAGGACCGGCTGCCGTGGATGCCACTGCGGCTGCCGGCGTCCGTGAACCACGCGTACGTGGCGTTCACCGTCGACGTCGTTGACGCGATCCTAGGTCTCCTCAGGCTCGTTCCCGGCAGTCAGCGCGGCGTCACGGCGTAGCCCGTCAGCACGACGTCCTCCAGCTCCGGGTCGTCGTCCTCGTAGACGCCCTCGTAGTTGAAGCCGAACAGTGCGCGCAGGGCGGCTTCTGCCAGGTCGAGCGGGTGGAAGCGGAACGGGTACTCGTCGTCGGAGTCCAGGGACTCGAGGAACTCCGGGTCGCCTGCCAGGTACTTCTCCTCGAACGGCAGGGGCGTGCCCACGTCGGCGATCACGCCGCTGTCGGGGGAGAGGCTGTACGCGCGGCGCACTGTGCCGTCCGGTTCCCAGATGGCGTAGGAGAAGAAGTCGACGACGCTGTGCATCGCGTGCAGGTAGAGGGTGCGGCCCGCGGCCTCGCTGACGAACTGTTCTGGCAGGTCTGTGTAGGAGTCGCCGGCCGCGTCCCACGTGCAGATGATCGACAGGCCCTCGAAGACGCCGGCGTAGATCTTGCCTTCGGGCGGGTTGCCGTAGTGGAGGTTGCCGTCCTCGATCGGGCGAATGTCGTGGGACGGGTAGAGGCGTTGCACGAAGGCCGTGGTGGCCTCGCGGTCGATCTTCGGCGCTGCCCGCAGCACCTTGCTGACGTCGTCGGATGCGTAGAAGAGCATCCAGTCCTTGGCTCCCATCGGGCCCCCTCTGAGTCGGTTGGAATCAGCATGGCGGAGGGGTCTGACAATTTTTCGCGGGCAACGGGAGTGGGGCGCCGGCCGTCCATTCGGGTGTGAGCACCACACCGGAGACCGACGCGCGTTCGGGCACACTGCACGGCGTGGCCACCACCGAGGTGAAGCCGGCCAGGAGCGGGATCGCCACGTTCTTGCTGGTCCTGAGCGCGATCGCGTTCGTCGCGGCGGCGCTGGTCAGGCTGCTCGGCATCGACGGGTCGCGGTACATGATCGCCGCGACGTCGCTGACCCCGTACATCGCCGTCGTCGGCCTGCTCGTCGGGTTGCTGGCGTTGTTCCGCAAGAGGTGGGTCGTCGGGCTGACGATGACGCTCGTGGGGATCGTGCTGGTCGCGAACGTGGCGCCGCGGGCGTTCCCCGACGCGCGGGCCAACGGGGTGGGGCAGCAGGTCAGGCTGATGACCGCAAACCTGCTCACCGGCATCGCGGACGCGCCGTTCATCGTCCAGGAGGTCAGGAAGCGCGGCATCGACATCCTCGCGATGCAGGAGCTGACGCCGGAGATGGTGCGCGACCTCGAACGGGCCGGGCTGAACCAGGTGCTGCCCAACCGGGTCTTCCTGGCCGAACCGGGTGGCTCCGGCAGCGGGCTCGCCTCGAAGTTCCCGCTCACGCGGCGGAATCTGACGCCGCCGGGCACGTTGCAGCAGGCCGGGGCGCTGGTGGACCTGCCGGGCAAGGACATCGAGGTCGTCTCGGTGCACCCGTTGCCGCCGGTCGTCACCGCCGGGCCGGAGGCGTGGCAACGTGAGCTCGCCGGGCTGCCGTCGCCCGACTCGACCGGTGCGATCCGGGTGCTGGCGGGCGACTTCAACGCCACGCTCGACCACGTCGGCCTCACCCGGCTGCTGAACAAGGGCTACGTCGACGCCGCCGACCAGGTCGGCAAGGGACTGATCCACACCTGGCCCTCCGACAGCGGGTTCTGGCCGCCGCCGGTCACCATCGACCACGTGCTGGTGGACTCGAAGGTCCTGGTGGACACGGTGGACGTGTTCGACGTGCCCGGCAGCGATCACCGGGCCGTCGTCACGCAGTTCGTCGTGCCAAGGCTGTGAGGGCCTCCAAGGCGCCCACCTGCAGCGACACGCCTCGGCCGTGCCGCACCGCGGGCTCGCGGGTGTTGATCCTGATCAGCGAACCGGACGCCGCGCTCGCCAGCTCGGCCTGACGCCGCACGGTCGGCACGGCGGTACCGGCGCCGATCTCGATCACGACCAGCTTGCGCTGCGCACGACGCCACTCCGTCAGCGCGTCCAGCTGCTGCTGGCTGCGATGCGGCACCCAGCCCCAGTCACCGAACATCAGGATGTTGGGCCGCGCCAGCCCGCCGCAGTTCGGGCACGAAGGCAACGAGCCCACCGCGCGCATCGTCGACGGATCGACGGTGACGTCGGACGAGCACTCCCAGATCTCGTCGGTGCACGGTTCCACGCACTGGGCGTGGTGGATCGAACCGTGGACCTCGGCGACGTCGGTGAAGCCCGCCTTCTGGAACTGGCCGTCCACATTGGACGTGAAGGCGCGCGCACCCCACGACCGCAGAACGGCGAAACCCTCGTGTGGCACCGTTTCGCGGTACAGGCTGAGCCGGTGGCCGTAGAAACCCCACGCCAGCGCGGGATCGTCGGCGAAGTGCACGGGGTCGGCGATCTCCTCGAACTTCAGCCCGAGGCGCTCGTAGGGCGGATACGCCCGCCAGAAGCCCTCGGTGCCGCGGAAGTCCGGAAGACCCGAGTCGACCCCCATGCCGGCACCGGCGCAGACGAGCACGGCGTCCGCGCCGGCGATCAGCTCGGCGGCTTGATCGTAGGACTGGTCGATCACTGCTTGGGCTTGCTCCCGAGCACGACCTCGAACTCCAGCAGGTCGGCACCGCTCGACACGGGCCGTGCGCGCTCACCGGAGTGTGCGGCCGCACCGGCCTCGCCGTCGCGCCACGCGGTGAAGGCCTCGTCGGTCTCCCAGTGCGTGACGACGAAGTAGCGGTCCTCGCCCGCGACCGGGCGCAGGAGCTCGAAGCCGAGGAAGCCGGGCTGGTTGTCGACCGCGCCCAGACGGGCGGCGAACCGCTTCTCCAGCTCGGGGCCGTTGCCCTCGGGAACCTTGATCGCGTTGATCTTCACGACTGCCATGACACCGACTCTAGCGCCGGACTCCGACAGGCAGCAGGTACTGATCGTCGGGAATGCCCGAGTCACGGAACCAGGCCTTGAAGAACCCGTCCAGCGGTTTCCCGGAGGCCTGCTTGAAGTGCTCCTCGAACTCCGGCCAGGTGGCGTTGCCGTCGCGGTGCTTGGCCGTCCACGACTGCAGGGCCTTGAAGAACACGTCGTCGCCGACCGTCTTGCGCAGCGCGTGCATGCCCATGAGGCCCTTGTCGTAGACGCCGCGGAACTCGTTGCCCTTGCCCATGTCGTAGAGCTTCGGCGCCCAGAACGACGACCGTTCGCGCCGCTGCTCGACGCCCTCGCGGTAGCGCTGGTCGAGGTCCGTGCCCTCCTTCTCCAGCCACAGCCACTGCGCGTAGGAGGCGAGGCACTCGTTCAGGCAGATGTCCGCCCAGTTCTTGATCGACACCGAGTCGCCGAACCACTGGTGGGCGTTCTCGTGCACGACCGTCTCCAGGTCTGCCCACGCGGCGTAGATCGGCCGGGTCTGGGTCTCCAGCGAGAACCCGATCTGGTCGGCCACCCAGATGCTGCCCGCCGCGCGCTGCGGGTACGGGCCGAACTTCGTCTCCAGGTACGCGAGGATCGCCGGGCCCTGGGCCTGGATCGGCTTCTTGGCGGCGGACGTGCCGGGGGCGTACGCGTCGAGCACCGGCGTGCCGTTCGGCAGCTGGGAGCGCACCACCTCGAACTTGTCGATGGCCACCGTGGCCAGGTACGTCGCGAGCGGCGTCTCCTCCGACCAGGTGAACGTCGTCCAGCCGCCTTCGCGCGTCACAGGGCCTTCGAGGCCGTTCGAGATCGCCGTCCAGCCGTCCGGAACGCGGGCCGCGACCTTCAGCGCCGCCTTGTCGCGCGGGGTGTCGTTGGCCGGGAACCACGTCGTCGCCGAGTGCGGCTGACCCGCGGCGAACGCGCCGCCCGTGGACGAGACCTGCCAGCCGCTGCGGCCCAGCGAGGCGTCGTCGATCGTCGTGGGCTTGCCGCCGTAGGTGACGACGGTGGTGAACGGCCTGCCCTTCGCGAGCGGGGTGGCAGGCGTGATCACGAGCTCGTGGTCGCCCTCCTGCGCGAACTTCGCCGGCTGGCCGCCGACCTTCACCTCGCTGACCTTCAGGCCTTCGAGGTCGAGGTTGAAGCGCGACAGGTCGGAGGTGGCGGTCGCGGTGACGGAAGCGACGCCGTCGAGCTGCCTGGACCCCGGCTCGTAGGTGATCGCGAGGTCGTAGAGCGTGACGTCGTAGCCGCTGTTGCCGTCCGTCGGGTAGTACGTGTCGCCCGCGCCCGCACCGGCCTCCACAGCCGCCTCCGGTGACGTCTCCTGCTGCTTCGCCGGGTCGTTGCTCGGCGTTCTGAACACGACGAGCAGACCAGCGACGAGCACGATCAACACCAGGGCGATCAGGTACGGGCGGGCCTTCATGCGTTTAATCATCCCTGTGTCGGTGGTGGAGTTCGGCGGAACGGGTCAAGGCGTACTGCTCCTGCACGGTCTGATGAGCAGGGCCACCGCCTGGTGGCCGGTCGCGCAGTGGCTCAAGCCGTTCGGTCGCGTGGTCGGGATCGACCAGCGCGGGCACGGCCGAAACCCGCGGCGGGGACCGTTCCGCACCGAGGACTTCGTCTCCGACGCCGCTGCCGCCATCGAAGAACTAGGCCTCGGGCCCGCCGTGGTGATAGGGCACTCCATGGGCGGGCTGCACGCGTGGTGTCTCGCGGCGGCCCGTCCGGACCTGGTGCGCGCGATTGTGGTCGAGGACTTCGCCCCGGACAACAGGGGCAGGACGATCGACGAGTGGAAGTGGCTCTTCGACGCCTGGCCGGTGCCTTTCCAGTCGCTCGGGCACGTGACGTCGTACTTCGGCTCGCCCGTGTTCGCCGAGTACTTCGAGGAACGCGAGGACGGCTGGCACCTGATCGCCGAGATGGACGACCTCTACGAGATCGCGGGCCACTGGGGCACGCGCGCGTACTGGGACCTCATCGACGCCGTGCGGTGCCCGTCGCTCGTCATCGAGGCGGGCAAGGGTGGTCAGCTGCCGAACCAGATGGAAGAGGCAGCACGGCGTTCCGGGGGCCGGTACCTCTACGTCGAGGAGGCCGGCCACCTCGTGCACGCCACCGCGCCGTGGGTCTACCGGGGCGCCGTGGAGGCCTTCTTGAGCACGTCGATCTCGCCGGTCTGAGTGTCGACGATCGACACCTCGCGGACCTTCGCGCGGATCGGCTCGACCGGGAACACCTTGGCGAACGCGGCCTTCATCGCCTCGTCGTCGACGTCGTGGACGAGCGTGCAGTGCGGCACCCAGTTGCCCGGCAGGTAGTAGGCGCTCGGGTTCTTGACCTTGCTCGCCAGCACGTCGTGGATCGCCGAGTGGACCGCGAGCAGCTCGGTGTCGACCACGGCGCCCAGCATCAGCACGTTCTCGGAGGTTGAGAAGGTGCTGAGCGTGTGCAGGTACAGGTCCGGCAGCCACAGCCGTTCCAGGTCCTCGCGCAGCTCCTTGCGGACCTTGGGGCCGATCGTGCTCGCGACGGCGTAGGTCAGGTGCGGCGGGTACCCGTGCTTCGCGCCGACGCGTTGTTGCAGCTCACGGACCTTCTTGTCCGCTTCGGCGTCGAAGAAGGCGACCAGGGCGTGCATCAGCTTGTCCCCTTGTCGGATTGTTGAACAATCCGGTCGTGGGATTGTTCAACAATCCCCTCACCCGGCAGGTGGAAGAGGCCGTCGTGGGATTGTTCAACAAGTCCATCACTCAACAAGGACACAAGGCACTTCTCGCGCTGCGTCACGTCGTTCCAGACGATGTCGAGCTGGATCTTGGGCACCGGGCCGGGCGCACCCCGCAGCACGTCCAGCAGCTTGCCGCGCACCTGCCGGTCGGTGCCGGCGAACTTCTGCACCTTCTTCTCCGGCCCCGCGTAGGCAGGCCGGCCGTTCAGCTGCCACGCGCACTCGGCGAACAACGGGCAGTCCGCGCACTTCTGGTTCTTCGCCGTGCAGATCAACGCGCCGAGCTCCATCAACGCCGCCGAGAACACCGCGGCGTCGTCCTGGGCCTCGGGCAGGATCGCCTCGACGTCGCGGAGATCGCGCTTGGTCGACGGCGGACCGGCGTCACCGGCACCGTGCACGGCCCGAGCGACCACGCGCCGGACGTTCGTGTCGACGACGGCGCACTTCTGCCCGTACGCGAACGTGGCCACCGCACGAGCCGTGTAGCTGCCGATGCCGGGCAACGACTCCAGCGTCTCGATGTCCGACGGCACCACGTCGCCGTGGTCGCGCGCGATGGCGGTGGCGGCCTCGTGCAGCCGCATGGCACGACGGGGGTAGCCGAGCTTGCCCCACATCCGCAGCACCTCGCCCTGCGAGGACGCGGCCATCGCCGACGGCACGGGCCAGCGCGCCAGCCACTCGTGCCAGATCGGCTCGACGCGGGAGACCGGCGTCTGCTGCAACATGATCTCGCTGACCAGCACGCCCCAGGCGGTGCACGAAGGACGGCGCCACGGCAGGTCGCGGGCGGTGGTGTCCCACCAGCCCAACAGCAACTCGTGATTCATCGCCCGCCATTGTCGCGCAACGAAAAGGCCCCCCGAAGGGGGCCCTTCACAACGAACCTCAGGCGGCCTGGGTGGCAGCCGCGTCGACCTCGCGCAGCTCACCGGTGTGCACGTCGTAGACGAACCCGCGGATCTTGTCCGTGTGCGGGATGAACGCGCTGTGGCGAAGCCGGGCCATCGACCCGCGCACGCTCTGCTCGACGACCTTGAACGCCTCGACGGCCCAGGTCGGGCGCAGACCGGTCTCGGACTCCAGCTCGTCCTTGAAGTCGTCCTCGGTGACCATCTCGAGGCCGCAGTTCGTGTGGTGCACGAGCAGCACCTCGCGCGTGCCGAGCTTGCGCTGGCTCAGCGCGAGAGACCGGATGGCGTCGTCGGTGACGACCCCTCCCGCGTTGCGCAGCACGTGCGCCTCGCCCTGCTTCAACCCGAAGATCTCGAACACCCTGATGCGCGAGTCCATGCAGGTCAGAATCGCCACCTGCAGGGACGGCTTCGCGGACGAGCGGTCTCCTGGAACCACGTTCCCGAGCTCGTAGTTCCGCTTGAGCAGTTCGTCGATCGCGGTCATGTGACACACCTCCATGGCCTACCGGCGGACCCCACGTCGATTGGAACCGGAGTTAGCGCACGTTCACAAGGGGTTTCCGCTCAATATCACGTTCACCGGATCGAGCGATGCTCGCCTCCCGCTGGATCAGACCTGGTCGGGCTACGTTCGGGCCGTGATCGAGCCCACAGGTCCGCTGCCGTCCACGGTGTACTGGCGCCGCCGTCTCGCCGCGATCGGGGCAGCGCTGGTCACACTCCTGCTCGTCATCTGGATCGTCGGGATGTTCGGCTCGGACGCCGAGACGGCCCAGCCCACGAACGCGGCCGCGGCGTCGTCCTCGAACCCGCCGCCGAGCATGTCCGAGAGCCCGGCGGCCGCGTCGTCCTCCTCCACGACCCCGCCGCCCTCGCCGACCCAGACCACGCCGCCGCCTCCGCCTCCCGGGCCGCCGCAGCCCTGCCCGGACGACGTGATCGGGGTCGTGGCGAAGGCCAACAAGCCCTTCTACACCATCGGTGACCAGCCGGAACTGTCCATGGACGTCGTCAACACCGGACCGGTGCCGTGCATCAGGGACATCGGACGCCAGCACCGCGAACTGAACGTGCTGACCGCCGACGGCGCGACGGTGCTGTGGTCGAGCAACCACTGCTTGTCCGCCGTGGGCAACGAAGTGCGCGTGATGCAGCCGAAGGAAGCCTTCAACTACGGCACGAAGTGGGCGGGCTCGACCTCGCAGCCCGGCTGCGGCGCGCACACGCGGGTCGGGCCCGGCGACTACCTGCTGGTGGCGAAGCTGGCCGGAAAGGCCAGCTCACCCGTGGTGTTCAGGCTGGAGCACTAGACCTCACGGCCCGAACCAGCGCTCCTCGGCACCACCGCGCGGCGCCGCCGACGTGTTGCCGATGATCAGCTCGGTCGCGAGGTTCACCGACCGCGGCCGCGTGCGCTCGTTCGTGTCGAGCAGCAGCTTGCCCGCCGCCCGGCCCTTCTCCAGCACCGGCTGACGGACCGTCGTGAGCCCGGCCTCCTCGCCGGCGCGGATGCCGTCGAACCCGGTCACGGTGATGTCGTGGGGCACGCGCAGGCCACGGCGGGCGGCCTCGGTCATCGCGCCCAGCGCCAGCACGTCCGAGGTGCAGATCAGGGCGGTGATCTGCGGGTCGCGGTCGAGGACCTGGGCCGCGCCGGACGCGCCGGAGGCCATGTTGTGGTCGAAGCGCTCGACCACGGGCACCTGTGACCAGTCGACGCCGGCCTCGCTGAACGCCTCGGCCAGGCCCGACAGCCGGTTGCGCTGCACGTGGAAGTGCGCGGCGTGCTGGCGGTCCGGCGTCACGAAGCCGTCGTTGCGGTCACGCGCGAGACGCATGCACACGACGCCGATGCGACGGTGGCCCAGCCCGATCAGGTGCTTCGCGAGCTCGTACATCGCGCCGCGGTCGTCGATGCCGACGCGGTCCACGGTGCCGAGGTCCGGCTGGTCGCAGACGACGGTGGGCACCGGGCGCTCCAGCACGGCGGCGAGGTGTGGGTCGTCGTCCGGCACCGAGTAGACGACGAAGCCGTCGACACCGGCACGGTGCACGGACGCGACGTCCTCGCGTTCGGGATTGGCGGGCACCAGCAGCAGACCGGTTCCGGCGTCCTCGCACGCGAGCGCGAGGCCCTCCAGGAACCCGATCGCCGCGGGGTCGCGGAACGCATACGAGAGGTTCTCGGTGAGCAGCAGGCCCACCGCCCCGGCTTTGCGCGTGCGCAACGAGCGCGCCACAGGATCCGGGCCGGGATAACCCAGCCTTCGGGCCGTGTCCAACACCCGCCGACGCAGCTCGGGCGAGAGCTGGTCGGGCCGGTTGTACGCGTTGGACACCGTTGTCCGGGAAACGCCCAGCTCAGCGGCCAGAGAGGCCAACGTTGCCGGACGTCGCACATGCATCGACCGCGCCATGAAAGGACCGTAACGGTTCAGAACCAATTCGTGAAGTCAGGGTGACCTGCGTCCCTCAAATGACGCATCCGCGCTGGTTGACCCATCTGCCTTGTTCAGAAGTTGGTCCAGACCAATTAGGTCAATCGGTCATCTCACTTCGGGGGCGCAGACGATTCCCTCGCGACGAGCCGCGGCCGGAACACACGGGTGTAGTTGTCGGTCCCCTGCCTGCGACGATCCGGATCCAGGCGCAGCACGAGCTCGTCGATCGCGGCCGCGGCCATCTCCTCGATCGGCTGGGCGAGCGTGGTCAAAGCGGGCGACGAATAGGCAGCCAATGGGATGTCGTCGAACCCGACGACGGACAGCTCTCCGGGTACCGAGATCCCTCGTTGGTGTGCCTCGCGCATGACGCCGAGCGCCATGTGGTCGGACGAGCAGATCACCGCCGTGGGCGTCACCGTGTCCAGCAGCTGCGCCACGGCCTGACCGCCGCCCTCCGCGCTGAACGGCGCGTGCGCGACGTACTCCGAGCCCGCCGGCAGGTGGTTCTCCTCCAGCGCGGCGGCCCAGCCGGCCCGCTTCAGCCGCGACGGCAGCGAGCGCGCCGGGCCCGAGACGAACCCGATCCGTTCGTGGCCCAGTTCGATCAGGTGCTTGGTGGCCATGTAGCCCGCGAGTTGCTCGTCCACGGTCACGTCGGGCACGTCCAGCGCGGGCGTGGCACCGTTCAGGAAGACCATGTGGACGCCGTCCGCCAGGAGCTTCGCGTAGTAGCTCGGGCGGGGCGCCTGCCCGAGCGGCACCTCGACGTTGGTGATCTCCGGTGACACGAACACCATGCCCTCGACCCCGCGGGCCAGGAGCATCCGGACGTACTCCTCCTCGCCCATCGGGGCGCCGCTGCGGGTGTTGCACAGCAGCGACGAGTAGCCCAGGCGCGCGGCCCGCGTCTCCAGTGCCTCGGCGAACGCGGGGAAGACCGGGTTCGAGAGCTCGGGCACCAGCAGGCCGATCACGCCGGTGCGCTGCAACGCACCGAGTCCGCGCGGGGTGTACGGCATCTCCGCGAGCACCGACAGCACCCGCTGCCGGGTCTCCTCGTTGACGCCTGCGCGCCTGTTAAGGACTCGACTGACGGTGGAGATGGACACCCCGGCTGCCCTGGCGATCTCGGACAGTCCGGACACGTTGCCTCCCAGCTCAGATCAGGTTTGGCGCAAGCCTGCCGTGTTCGGAAAAATTTTGCAACGAGCGTTTGCAAGACAGGGCCGTTACGGCTTGGTTACGGTCGACGTCTTGACCTGACCATGGTTCTGGTAGTGAAATCGCCCGCAACATTCTCGCAAAACCTTGCAAGACCCTTGTCTCACTCGGAGACGAGGCCCCAGCTGGAGGGAACGGCAGCAACGATGCGACGGACAACCCTCGTGACCGCCATGGCGACGGGTGTCGCCCTCGTGCTCACCGCCTGCGGAAGCGGTGGATCGAGCAGCAACAGCGGAACCGACTCGGGCGAAGTGACTTTCTGGGACACCAGTGGTCCCAACGAGAGCCCGGTCTTCAAGAAGATCGCGGAGGCCTGCGCCACCAAGGACGGTTACAAGGTCAAGACCGAGACCGTCGCGTTCGACCAGGCCCTGAACAACTACAAGACCGCGGCGCAGGGCGGTCAGGGTCCCGACGTGTTCCGCTCCGAGGTCGCCTGGGTGCCGCAGCTCGCCAAGAACGGCCTCGTCGCCGACCTGAGCGACACCGACCTGGCGAAGGACACCAGCGACTTCCTCGAGGTCCCGCTGGGCTCCACGAAGTACGAGGGCAAGTCGTACGGCGTTCCGCAGGTCACCGACTCGCTCGCGTTGCTGTACAACAAGAAGAAGCTCGCGGACGCCGGTGTCGAGCCGCCGAAGACGTGGGACGAGCTCAAGGCCGCGGCCGCCAAGCTGGGCGGTGAGAAGTCGTTCTTCCTCAACAACGACGCGTACTACGCGCTGCCGTTCATCTACGGCGCGGGCGGCGACCTGGTCGACGCCTCCGCCAAGAAGATCGTGGTCAACTCCGCGGACAACGTGAAGGCGCTGCAGACCGCGAAGGGCCTGCTCGACGCCAAGGCCGCGACCACCGCCCTCGACCCGACGAACTCGTACGCGAACATGCAGGCCGCGTTCTCGTCCGGTGAGGCCGCCATGGTCGTCAACGGTCCGTGGGCCGTCGCCGACTACCTCAAGGGTGCCGCGTTCACCGACGCCGCGAACCTCGGCATCGCGCCGGTCCCCGGTGACTCCGCCGGCAAGGGCAGCGCTCCGGTCGGTGGCCACGACTACGTGATCCGTCAGGGCACCAAGGCCAAGACCTCCTCGATCAAGTTCATCCAGTGCATGAGCTCGGCCGACTCGCAGGCCCAGGTCGCGAAGGAGCTCGGCCTGCTGCCGACCCGCAAGTCCGCGTACAGCAACGCCGACGTGAAGGCCAACGCCGTCGTGTCCGCGTTCGAGCCGGTCGCCAAGGCCGCGCACGCCCGTCCGTGGATCCCCGAGGGCGGCCAGCTGTTCGACCCGCTGAAGATCGCCTACGCCGACGTCCTCGCCGGCAAGAAGGAGGCCAAGGCGGCGCTCGACGAGGTCGCCAAGGCCTACAAGGACACCGTCGTTCCCGAGTACTCCATCGGCTGATTCGTGACCGGGTGGCCGGGGTCTCCCGGCCACCCTTTTAGTCGGAGGGGAGAGATTCGGTGCGCCGGTTCTTGGAACGGCACTGGTACGCGTACGCGATGGTTCTGCCGGTCGTGGTGGTCATCGCGGTGTTGGTGCTCTACCCGCTCGCCCAGGGCGTGTTCTTCACCTTCACCAACATCAACGAGGCCAACATCGCGAACCCGGTGCTCGACCGGCCGGCGACGTACGACGGCGTTGGCTTCAAGAACTACCTGAACGTCCTGTCCGGCGACTCGTCGTACGGGGCGTTCTGGAGCACGCTGGTCCGCACGCTCATCTGGACCTTCGGCTGCGTGTTCTTCCACTACACGATCGGCCTGGGCCTCGCGCTGCTGCTCAACCGCGAGGTGAAGGGCCGCACGCTCTACCGCGTGATGCTGATCCTGCCGTGGGCCGTGCCCGCGTTCATCAGTGCGTTCGCGTGGAAGTACATGTTCAACGCGCAGTACGGGATCATCAACCAGCTGCTGCGCGCGGTCGGCCTGCCCGACCCGGTGTGGCTCGGCCAGTCCGACTGGGCGCTGTTCGCCGTGATCGTCGTCAACGTCTGGCTCGGCGTGCCGTTCATGATGGTGGCGCTGCTCGGCGGCCTGCAGTCGATCCCCGGCGACCTGTACGAGGCCGCGGAGATGGACGGCGCGACGCCGTGGCAACGCTTCCGGAACGTGACGCTGCCCGGCCTGCGCTCGGTGTCGTCGACGGTGATCCTGCTGGGCATCATCTGGACGTTCAACATGTTCCCGGTGATCTACCTGATCGCCGGGCCGAACCCGAACACGCGCATCCTCGTCACGTACGCGTTCGAGCGCTTCTTCTCCGGCGCCTCACGTGACTACGCGATCGCGTCGACCTACGGCGTGCTCATCCTCTCCGTGCTGTTGGTCTTCGCCACGGTCTACCGCCGTGCGCTGCGCAAGCAAGGCGAGGTGTGGTGATGACGCTCGACGCTTCTTCTTTGCAGATGGTGAAACCGGAGCGCCGGCTCAAGCGCACCGACCGCTCCCCGCTGGCGTCCGCCGGCCTGCACGCCGGGCTGATCGTCGCCTCGCTGGTCGCGGTGTTCCCCGTTTTCTGGGTGCTCGTCACGTCTTTCAAGCCGGACGCCCGCGCGGTCGAGACCTCGCCGCAGTTGTTCAACGAGTCCTCTTTGGACAACTACACGCGGATCCTGGGCGGCGAGAAGGGCGCGTTCCTCACCTGGTTCGGCAACTCGGTGCTGATCGCGTTGCTGACGACGATCATCGCGGTGTTCCTGTCTGCGACGACGGGCTACGCGGCGTCACGCTTCCGGTTCCCCGGCAAGCGATCGCTGATGATGTCGTTCCTCGTGGTGCAGATGTTCCCGTTCGCGGTGCTGATCGTGCCGCTGTACAACATCCTCATCGCGTTGGGGCTGCAGGGAAGTTCGATCGGCCTCGTGCTCGTGTACTGCACGACCGCGGTGCCGTTCTGCACGTACATGCTCAAGGGCTACTTCGACACGATCCCCACGGACATCGACGAAGCAGGCCGCGTGGACGGGCTCTCCCCGTTCGGCGTGTTCTGGCGGCTGATCATGCCGTTGGCCAAGCCGGGGCTCGCGGTGACGTCGTTCTACGCGTTCCTGACGGCCTGGGGCGAGGTGGCGTTCGCGTCCGCCTTCCTGTCCGCCGCGGACGAGTCGAAGACGCTGGCCGTGGGGTTGCAGGTGTTCGTGCAGCAGAACAGGACCGAGTGGGGGCATCTCGCGGCCGCGTCCATTCTGGTCGCGATTCCCGCCGTGATCGTGTTCTACCTGGTGCAGCGGTTCCTGGTGACCGGGCTGTCGTCCGGTGCTGTGAAGGGCTGATCGTCGTCGGAGGTGGCGCTACTTCAGCGCCACCTCCAGCGCGGCTCGGTTCGCCGTGACCCACTCATGGGCGGCACGCACGGACCGGGCGGCGCCTGAGTCGCGCAGCCGCGTCATCGCCGCGTCCGTGCCGGTCTCGATCCCGCGCCGGCACCGGTCCTGCCACCACAGGATCGTCTCGACGACCTGGCTCCGGTCGGTCAGACCGTAGGCGTCGCACATCATCCGCAGCCGTTCGGACGTCGTGGCGAGATCGTCGACCGCCGGGCCGAGGCCCAGGTACTGCCAGCACATGTGCGCCACGTCGTGGACGCGAGCGCCCGGTGCGGCGAGGTCCCAGTCCACGAAGGCGACCGGTGACCGGTCGCGGTACACGGTGTTCTTCGGGGACAGGTCGTTGTGGCACACGACTTCCTGGTCGCCGGCCAGCGGGGTTCCCGCGGTCAGGTCGTGGAACTGCCGCACGAGCCGGGCGACCTGGGCCAGGCCGTCCTGGGACTTCGCGGGGACGTGGCCGTCCAGGAACGTCAGCACCTCCCGGCCCTGTTCGTCCACGCCGAGGAACCTCGGAGCGCCTGGCCACGCGTGCTGTTCGAAGTGGTGCAGCAGCCGGTGGACGAACTCGGAACGGTCTGTCGTCCCTCGCCGCACCGTGTCTCCGATCCGGACGACGTGGCTGACGAAACCACCTGACAACGGCTGTTCGTTCATGCCTCTGAACGTAAGCGCTTACGTTGCCGTGCCACGAAACGTAAGCGCTTACGTCTGTTCCCGTAAGCGCTTGCAATGCCTAACGTCGCGCCCAGACAAGCGGTGAAAGGTGCGTCACATGGCAGAGGTGTCCTACGTCAAGGCTTCGCGGATCTTCTCCGGCAACCCGCCGGTGCGGGCGGTCGACGAGCTCTCCCTCGAGGTGAGCGACGGCGAGTTCCTGGTGCTGGTCGGCCCGTCCGGTTCGGGCAAGTCGACGGCGCTGCGCATGCTCGCGGGCCTGGAGGACATCGACGAGGGCGCCATCCACATCGGTGGCAAGGACGTCACGAACGTGCCGCCGAAGGGCCGGGACATCGCGATGGTGTTCCAGTCGTACGCGCTGTACCCGCACATGACCGTCGCGGAGAACATGGGCTTCGCGCTCAAGCTGCGCGGTGTGCCGAAGACCGAGATCAAGGCGAAGGTCGAAGAGGCCGCCAAGATGCTCGACCTGCAGAAGTACCTGGAGCGCAAGCCGAAGGCGCTCTCCGGTGGTCAGCGTCAGCGTGTCGCCATGGGTCGCGCCATCGTGCGTGAGCCCTCCGTGTTCCTCATGGACGAGCCGCTGTCCAACCTGGACGCCAAGCTGCGCGTCGAGACGCGTGCGAACATCGCCGCTCTCCAGCAGCGCCTCGGCACCACCACGATCTACGTCACGCACGACCAGGTCGAGGCCATGACCATGGGCCACCGCGTCGCGGTGCTCAAGGACGGCCTGCTCCAGCAGTGCGACACGCCTCGCGCGCTGTACGACCGCCCGGCCAACGCGTTCGTCGCGGGCTTCATCGGCTCGCCGGCCATGAACCTCAAGACCGTGCCGATCTCGGCGGAGGGCGCCAAGCTCGACGGCATCATCGTGCCGCTGACCCGTTCCGCGCTCGACGCCGCCGGCGGTCTGGACGAGGTCACCTTCGGCATCCGGCCCGAGGCGCTCGGCATCGTGCCGTCGAGCGAAGAGGGCATGGACATGACGGTCGAGCTGGTCGAGGAGCTCGGCGCCGACGCGCTCGTGCACGGTGCGGTGAAGATCGGCGACGCGTCGCAGCGCTTCGTCGTCCGCGTCGACGGTCGCACGCCGCCGACCCTGGGCCAGCACGTCAAGGTGGCCGTCCGCGACACTACCGAGATCCACCTGTTCCACCCCGAGTCGGGCGAGCGCCTGGAGGCGTGAGTCACACTCCGACAAGCCCCCGGCAGTCACGCCGGGGGTTTTTTCGTGTCGTAAGATGAACTCGACAACGGTTTCCATTACCTGATCGAGGGACGGCGTGATGACTCTCCGCAACGCTCTGGTCGGCGCTCTCGCCGTCGTGAGCCTGGCCGCCTGCGGCACGACCACGCCGTCTTCCGACAGCGGCAAGATCCAGGTCGTCGCCTCCACCAACGTGTGGGGCAGCGTCATCAAGGCGGTCGGCGGCGACGAGGTCGAGGTCAAGGCCCTGCTGGACGACCCGTCGGCCGACCCGCACTCGTACGAGAGCAAGCCCGCGGACGCGGCGCTGATCAAGGACGCCAAGCTGGTCGTGTTCAACGGCGGCGGCTACGACGACTTCTTCGCCAAGCTGATCACCAGCGACGCGACCAGGAAGATCGAGGCGTTCCCGATGCGCGACAACCACGCGGAGCCGCAGACCGGCGCGCCCGACGCCGACGGTCACGACCACAGCGTGAACGAGCACGTCTGGTACGACCTGCACACCGTTCAGGCGGTGGCCGAGGCCGCGGCGAACGAACTGGGTGCCCTCGCGCCGGAGAAGAAGACGACGTTCGAGAAGAACACGGCGGACTTCACCGCCAAGCTCGAAGAGCTGGAGAAGAAGGTCGCCGGCATCGGCAAGGGCCGCAAGGTCGTCGCCACCGAGCCCATCGCGCACTACCTGATCGACGAGAGCGGCGCCGAGGACGTGACGCCCGAGGCGTTCAGCAAGGCGATCGAGGAGGAGTCGGACGTGCCGGCCGCCGCCCTCGCGTCGATGAACCAGCTCGTCGAGTCCAAGCAGGTCAACGCCCTGATCAACAACACCCAGACCGAGAACCAGGTCACCAAGGGCCTCGTCGAGAAGGCGCGCACGGCCGGTGTTCCGGTCGTCGCGGTCACCGAGACGTTGCCGGAGGGCGTGACCGGCTACCTTGACTGGATGAGCAAGCAGGTTGACGCGCTCACGCAGGCGCTCAAGGCATGAGCGCTATCTCGCTGCGCGGGGCCCGGCTGTCCTACGGGGACAGAGTGCTGTGGGACGGGCTCGACCTCGACGTCGAGCCCGGTGAGTTCCTCGCGGTCCTGGGGCCGAACGGCTCCGGCAAGACCAGCCTGATGCGCGTGCTGCTAGGACTGCAGCCGCTGTCGTCCGGCACGGTCTCGATCGCCGGCGGCAACCACGCCATCGGGTACATCCCGCAGCAGCGAGCGCTCGACCAGTCCATGACGTTGCGGGGCCGCGATCTCGTTTCTCTGGGCCTGGACGGCCATCGGTGGGGTCTTGGGCTGCGGGGGCGTCGTGAACGCCGTGTGCGCGTAGACGCGGCCATCGAGTCGGTGGGTGGGTCGGCGTACGCGGACTCGCCTGTCGGGCTGTTGTCCGGTGGGGAGCAGCAGCGGTTGCGCGTCGCACAGGCGCTGGTCGGCGATCCTGGCGTGATGCTCTGCGACGAGCCGTTGCTGTCGCTGGACCTCGCGAACCAGCGGGTGGTGTCTGAGCTGATCGACAAGCGGCGCCGCGAGGCCGACACGGCGGTCTTGTTCGTCACGCACGAGCTGAATCCCGTCCTGCCGCTCGTCGACCGGGTGCTGTACCTGGTGGGCGGGCGGTTCCGCGTCGGTACGCCGGAAGAGGTCATGAACTCCCGCACGTTGTCCGAGCTGTACCGGACGCCGGTCGAGGTCGTGCGGGTGCGCGACCAGATCCTGGTCGTCGGTGCCGGCGCTTGCGAGGAGCAGACGCACCACCTGTCGGCGGAGGCCGTTTCGTGACGTTCTTCGACCTGCTCGAACTGGACTTCGTGCAGACCGCGTTGATCGCGGCCGCGGTGCTGGGGCTGGTGGCCGGGGTGCTTGGGCCGCTCGTTGTCACGCGCAAGATGGCGTTCGCCGTGCACGGGACCAGTGAGCTTGCTTTCACCGGTGGTGCGGCGGCGTTGCTGCTCGGCGTCAGCGTTGGGTACGGGGCGCTGGCCGGGTCGATTCTTGCCGCGGTGTTGCTGGGGGTGTTGTCGCGGCGGGAGAGTGACCGGGACTCGGTCATCGGGGCGATCCTGGCGTTCGGGCTTGGCATGGGGATTTTGATGCTCGCCCTCTACAAGGGGCGGGCTTCCAACAAGTTCGGGCTGTTGACCGGGCAGATCGTCGGGGTCGACTCCACGGATCTGAACCTTCTTGTGGTGTCGTCTGTTGCTGTGCTGGCTGTGCTTGCGGTGATCTACCGGCCGTTGTTCTTCGCTTCTGTGGACCCGGATGTGGCTGTGTCGCGTGGGGTTCCGGTGCGGGCGTTGTCTGTTGTGTTCGCTGTGCTGGTTGGTGTTGCTACGGCGCTGTCGGTGCAGGTTGTCGGGGCGTTGCTGGTGCTGGCGTTGATGATCACGCCGGCTGCTGCTGCCATGCGGGTTACTGCTTCGCCGTTGCGGGCCACGGTTCTGTCTGTGGTTTTTGCCGAGGTTGCGGCTGTTGGTGGGATTTTGTTGTCGTTGCAGCCTGGGTTGCCGGTTTCTGCTCTGGTTACGGCTGTCAGCTTTGTGATCTATCTGGTTTGTCGTGGGGTTGGGGCTGTTCGGGGGCGGGCTGTTTGAGTGGTTGCGTTGTGGGCGTTCAGGTTGCGCTGCTTCCTGGGGCTCCGCCCCAGACCCCGCCAATCTGATCCAAAACCGGGGCCTACGCCGTGCGTAGGCAGATGGCACGCCTGTTGCGTTGGGCGGAGGCGCGTTGCTTAGTGGGGCGCGTTGGTGGGGTGGTTTCGTCACGAGCCGTACCAAGAGCGGGCCACATCAGGGAGGGGGTGTCAAACGGACGAAAAGCGTGTCCGTTTGACACCCCCTCCCTGATGCAGCAAGAGCTATGGCACGACTCGTGACGAAACCACCCCACCCAGACCGCACGGTAAGGACGGCTCGCCTGCGGCATCGCGGGCTATCAGGGGCTTGCCATGACCGCGCGCTCAGACTGCTTGCCTTCGGCGTCGCTTGCGATTTGTGGCTTGCCGTGACCGCGTGCTCTGTCTGCTCGGCTTTGGCTTCGCGGGACTGTCAGACCCGCTGAGTACGTTGGGTCGCGGGGGAGCCTGACTCGAAGGGGACCCCTGCGCGAGCCTGCGCTGCTGCGTGAGCCTGTGTTCTTAGGCCGTGCGGGACGAGATCGGCTTGGTCACGTCGTCCTGGCGGGGGGCCGGCATCAGGCGCGGCGGGATGTCCAGGCCTGCCACGCGGACCTGGTTGCGGCCGTTCTCCTTGGCCTTGTAGAGCGCGGCGTCCGCTGAGTGTTGCGCGGTGGCCATGTCCGGGCCGTTGTCGGGGATCACCGCCACGCCGATGGAGGCCGAGATCGCCTGCAGCGACTCGCCTTCCGGTTCTGGGGGCTGGATCTCGCGGCCGTAGAGCGTGACCACGTTGCGGTGCTTGTCGGTGGTCGGGACGGCCAGCGAGCCGATTGCCTCGCGGATGCGTTCGGCGATCGTCACGCCCTGGGCCACCGGGGTGTCCTTCAGCGCTACCACGAACTCCTCGCCGCCGTCTCGGCCCGCTACGTCGCCCGGGCGGAGCTTTTCGCGGAGGATTCTGCCCACCTCGGCCAGGACGGCGTTGCCCGCCGGGTGGCCCCAGGTGTCGTTGATGCGCTTGAAGTGGTCGAGGTCGATGACCAGGACTGTCATCGGTTCGCCGTCCAGGCGGCAGCGTTCGGCCAGGCGGCCCGCGTACTCGGTGAGGCCGTTGGTGTTGAGCAGGCCCGTCCGGTAGTCGGTGTGGGCGTCCGCGGCGAGGCGTTGGTGGAGCTGTTCCTGTTCGCGCAGCAGGCGTTCCAGGTGGGTCCGGCGTTCTCCTGCGCGTGACAGCAGGGCGTTGACCAGGATGACTGGGACTGTCAGCAGCAGGGGGCCCACCCAGTGGCTTGTCATGAGCATGCCGAGCATGGCGCCGGCGCCGAGAGTGCTCATTTCGAGCATGTTGTCGACTTTGGAGCCGAGGAAGTCGAGGACCTTCGAGTTCGGGGTCACGATCTTGAAGGCGGCCGCGACTGTCATCACCTGGACCAGCCAGTAGACGACGGCGGCTATCGCGAGGATGAGGACGAGGCTCAGGTCCGTCGGGATGTTTCCGGTTGCGGCCAGCGAGACGCCCGACAGGTGCACCAGTGCCCAGGACAGGAGGGTGGACGCGAGCATGGAGGCGGTGCCGAAGACGAAGCGGTAGGGCTGGCGGCGGGCAATCGGCTGGATCAGGATGCGCATCCAGATCGTGGCGATCACGGCCAGGCCGCCTGGGAGGGCCACGGCCGCGGCGAAGGTCCAGACCGAGGTCAGGTCGATGTGGGGGCCTGAGGCCTCGTTGCGGCGGGCTTCTTCCGCTCTGCGGACGACGGTCAGGTGGATGGTGATCGCGGCGATGAGCGCGGCGAAGCGGAGCCAGTCCGTGGTCGAGACAGCGGTGAGCTTCGTCAGCAGCCAGATGGCGGCCACGGCGACGGCCGCTTCGAGCACGAAAAAGTATGCGATCGCACTAGGCGCAACTGTCCAAAGGTCCCAGTTGCGAATCGGAGTCAAGCCGAGTGCCCGCGATCGCCTGCGATCAGTCAAACTGTTCTTCACCACGACCCCCTACGCTCATGGCAAGTCATGAGCTAAGCCGCCGCTGACCAGGTCGTAGACCACCACGCTGCCGCTTGTCGCAACGAGGAGGTGTCCTTCCATGTGCAACCGAGACTTCTGAACGCCACCTTCCTCTACCCGGCTTCAATCTCGCACCCAGATCATCATGGTGCCTCTACGACGGATATCGCTATTGGTGACCGTTCTGTTTCAGATTGCCACCGCCTTCGTGTCGTTGCGACCCCGAGCACGTCGCCAGGCGAAGGTAGCCTGCGTCGCCAGCAGCAGTCCGATGCCGCCCGCGCCGGCGATCGTGGCCGTCACAGATCCGATCGAATGAGCGACGACACCGGCCAGCGCCATTCCGCCGCCCTGGCTCGAGCGCAGCGCCGCACGCCCAATGCCATAAGCCCTTCCGCGGTACTGGTCGGGTAGCAGCCGCATCCACGCCGAACGAGCGGGTGTGTGATAAGCCCCGCCTATACCGGCAATCACGAGCAAAACGATCGTCCAGGTCAGGTTCGGGTGGAAAGCGAACATGATCAACGGGGCCAGCGACAGGATCGCCAGCGGGCCGATCAGCCGTTCTCGCTTCGCCGGATCCCGCACGAGACGGAAGAGCAGCGCCACACCCAGCACGTTCGCGGCGGGTTCGATGGCGAGGATCAGACCGACCGCCCACACCGCGTTCAGGCTCGCCGCCAGCGGGACCGCGAGTCCTTCCGGGACCATCGCGAGGCCCGCGAGCAGACGGACGCCCAGCAGGGTCCTCAATCGCGGCTCGGACACCATCAGCGTGAGCACGCCGCGTGGTTCTTCGTCGTCCTTCTTCTTGCGGCCCAGCGGATCGGCTGCCGGGCGGTGCTTCACGGACGTCTGCACCAGGATCGCCAGCGCGGCGAACGTGGCCGCGTTGATCCCGAGCGCGACGCCGGCGCCGGCGTGGGCGACCAGGAAGCCCGCGGCGGCGAGACCCGCCATCTGGGCAATGTCGACGGACGTGCCGAAGAGCGCCACACCGTCGTCGTAGCGTTTCGGCGGGAGTACGTGAGGGAGGCTCGCCTCCTGGGCCGCGAGATACGGCGAGGAGATCGCCAGAACCACCACGAGCAGCACGATCATGGCCCACAGCGGCATGCCGGGAATGGCCATCGCGCCCATGAGCACGGCCTGCATCCAGGCGGTAGTCACCATTACCGTGCGTCGCGGGAACCGGTCGGCGACCCAGCCGAGCAACGGGCCCGAAATCAGCGGCGGGAACAGTGTCAGCGACCACGTGAGCGCGGTCCAGGCAGCGGATTGTGTTCGCTCGAATACGATCAGTGACAATGCGACCGCTGCGAGCTGGTCACCGGCGGTCGAGGCGGTCGAGCCGATCCACATGGCGCGGAACTCGCGCAAACCCACGAGCTCGCGGAGCGCGCCGCGGGTCGTCATGCGGTGTCCCGGGCAGCCGCTCCCCGCGCGCGGTGAATCGGCACGTCCCGATTCGCTCTACGCCGAGTCACGTCGCCCCCGCCGGTGGTAATCAATTCCTATCGACAATCACGGTAGAAGCTGCCTGACCGTTCAACGTCTGTCCTACCACAGTGTGTACCTAAACGGAGCAGGGCAGTTACCTAAAGTAGTTACAATAGCGAAACGTAGAGCTGATCTTCTTCACAGTTGACCTCGGCCTCGCCTGATTGGACCCCAAATGGTCACGGTGTGTGTCAGCCGGTGCCAAACGGGTGTCTCGCGCTCCGCCAAGCGGCGTAACCTGCTCCGACTCCTGCCAGGCGAAACAGGCGAATTGCGATCGAGACGAAGGTACCCGCGCTCGGGAGTGGCGCGGAATAGGCCACGCCGTTTGTCATCCCGATCAGTCGTGGAGTTCTGGCAAGTGTGGAGATCTCGTTTCCTCGCCCGCGTAACGAAACCGGTTTCGCAGGCGAGGAAAACGATCACTAACGTCGGCGAATGAAGGCGCTTAGTGTCGCGAACTAGCCGATAACGTCAGGCAACTGTCACACAAGGCCGGCTGAGAGGTCAGCCCTTGGCGTCGAGGCGGCGGCGACGGGCGATCTCGGCCAGCACGACACCGGACGCGACGGACGCGTTGAGCGACTCGACGCCCTTCGCCATCGGGATCGACACGGTCTGGTCGCACGTCTCCTTGACCAGACGGCCGAGGCCGCGGCCTTCCGATCCGACCACGACGACGAGCGGGCCCGTCGCGAGGTCCAGACCGTCGACGTCGACGTCACCGTCGGCGTCGAGGCCGACGATCATCAGACCCGCCTCCGCCCAGTCGCGCAGCGTCCGGGTGAGGTTCGTGGCCATCGCGATCGGGATCTTGGCGGCCGTGCCCGCGCTGGTGCGCCAGGCAACCGCCGTCATCGACGCGCTGCGCCGCTGCGGCACCACGACGCCCTGCGCGCCGAACGCCGCCGCGGACCGCACGACGGCACCCAGGTTGCGCGGGTCCGTCACGCCGTCCAGTGCCACCAGCAACGGCGGCGTGGTGGCGCGCTGAGCGAGCTCGAGCAGCTCGTTCGGGGTCGCGTACTCGAACGGCGGCACCTGCAGGCCGAGGCCCTGGTGCATCGCGCCGGCGGTGATCCGGTCGAGCTCGCCGCGGGCGACCTCGAGCACGGTGATGCCGCGGTCGGCGGCCAGGCGCACGGCCTCGGCCACGCGGTCGTCCGCGTCGATGCCCAGAGCCACGTACAGCGCCGTCGCGGGCGTGCCCGCGCGCAGACACTCCACGACGGGGTTGCGGCCCGCCACGGTCTCCGCGGAGGCCTTCTCCTTGGTGTGCCGGCGCTGGGTCTTGGCCGCGTCGGTCTTCGCCGCCACCTTGGCCCGCTTGTAGGCGGGGTGGTTCGGGCGCTCGGTCGCCTTCGGCGTCGGACCCTTGCCGGTCAGCCCCTTGGACTTCTGCCCGCCGGAGCCGACGACCGCGCCCTTCTTCGAGCCCGGATTGCGCATCGCGCCCTTGCGCTTGGAATTGCCAGCCACGGAAGTCAGTCGTCCTTCAAAGTCCACTGCGGACCGTCGGGGGTGTCCTCGACGGCGATGCCCGCGTCGTGCAGCTGGTCGCGCAATGCGTCAGAGCGCGCGAAATCCCTGCTCTTGCGGGCTTCTTGGCGTTCGACGAGAAGTCGATCCACCAGGGTGGTCAACGCCTGTCGCATGCCGAGATCGGCAGACGAGGCGTCGTTCCACTTCGGCGACAACGGGTCGACGCCGAGGATGTCAGCCATCCGGCGCACGCACTCGGCGGCCGCCCTGGCCGTCTCGTGGTCGCCGTCGGCGAGTGCCGTGTTGCCCTGGCGCACCTTGTTGTGCAGCGCAGCCACGGCTTGGGGCGTGTTCAGGTCGTTGTCCATCGCGACGACGAAGTCCGGGCACATGTCGCCGCGCAGCTCGATCGGGCCGACGCGGTCCGCGACACGGCGCAGGAACGACTCGATGCGCCCGTAGGACGTCACCGCCTCCTGCAACGCCTCTTCGGAGTACTCGATGTGCGACCGGTAGTGCGGCGAGACCAGGTAGTACCGCAGCTCCTGCGCGCGGACCAGTTCCAGCATCGCGGGGATGGACACCGTGTTGCCGAGCGACTTGGCCATCTTCTCGCCCGACAGCGTCACCCAGTAGTTGTGCATCCAGTAGTTCGCGAAGCCGTCGCCGGCCGCGCGGGACTGGGCCTGCTCGTTCTCGTGGTGCGGGAAGATCAGGTCGAGCCCGCCGCCGTGGATGTCGAACGTGCTGCCGAGGTACGTCGTGGCCATCGCCGAGCACTCGAGGTGCCAGCCGGGCCTGCCGTCGCCCCACGGGGTCGGCCAGGACGGCTCACCGGGCTTGGCGGCCTTCCACAGCGTGAAGTCGCGCGGGTCGCGCTTGCCGCGTACCGCCGTCTCACC
Organism: Lentzea waywayandensis; assembly: GCF_900115955.1. Lineage (GTDB taxonomy): Bacteria > Actinomycetota > Actinomycetes > Mycobacteriales > Pseudonocardiaceae > Lentzea > Lentzea waywayandensis. The sequence continues at coordinate 105,381 of NZ_FOYL01000004.1, read as the reverse complement.
CTGCTCCACGCTGTCGAGCCGTTGCCCTGACAGCGCGCCGTACTCGGGGAACGAGCGCACGTCGAAGTAGACGTCGCCGTCGACGTCGTAGGCGTGGCCCTTGTCGATCAGCCGCTGCATCAGCTCGACCATCTGCGTGACGTGGCCGGTGGCGCGCGGCGCGTACGACGGCGGCAGGCAGCCCAGCGCGTCGTAGGCGTCCTCGAAGGCGCGCTCGTGCGTGTACGCCCACTCCCACCAGGGCCTGCCGTGGTCGGCGGCCTTGGCGAGGATCTTGTCGTCGATGTCGGTGACGTTGCGGACCAGCGTGATGTCAGCGCCGTCGCGGGCGAGCCAGCGGCGCAGGACGTCGAAGTTCAGGCCGCTGCGGACGTGCCCGATGTGCGGCACGCCCTGCACGGTCGCCCCACACACGTAGATCGACGCCGTTCCGTTGACCTGCGGGTGGAACTCCCGCATGGACCGGCTCGCCGTGTCGTAGATGTGGAGGCTCACACGGGAATGGTACGGGCCACATCCAAAAGAGCAGTCGGGCGGTCACTCGTCGGAACCGGGTTGACGAGCCGGAAGGAGCAACCGATCGACTCCGCTCCGCCGTCCGCCTCCTCGCTGTCGCCGACCATTACGGCATTGCGGGGATCGACGCCCAGCCGTTCGCAGGCGGTGGTGAAGATCTTCGGGTCCGGCTTGATGACGCCTTCTTCGTAGGAGAGCACGAACTCGTCCACGAGGTGCGTGAGGCCGTGCAGCTCGAAGACGCTGCGGATGTCCCAGCCGATGTTGCTGACGACCGCGACGGGGACGTCCTTGAGGTGCTCCAGCGTCGCCCTGGTGTCCGGGTAGGGCTTCCAGGACTCCGGGTGCAGCAGCTGGTCGTAGAGGGCCTCGGCGTCGGGCACCAGCGCGTCCTCGAGCACCTTCACGTGCACCCAGCGGTGCACGTCGGGGTCGAGGTCGCGCCGGTGCCAGCCGTCGGCCAGTTCGGGGTCCATGCCGTCGGCGATGCCGACCGGGGCGGTGAGTGCACGCATCAGGTCACCGTTGGACTCCAGCTCGGGGTGTTCGAGCCGGAACAGCGTGCCGGAGAAGTCGAAGAGCGCGGCGCGGATCGTCACGCCCCCGACTCTACGTGCCGAACGGCTAGGTGGTCTGGACCTTTTTGAGCTCGGCCTCGACCAGCGAGGCGTCGTAGGACAGGGTCAGCTGAAGGTCACCCGCACCGCGGTCGCTGGCGGCCGCGAACTCGTCGGCGAACTGCTCGATCTGCTTGAGCGGCTGGTCGGCGAGCTGTGCGGCGGCCTTGTAGAGCGCGGTGAAGCGGTCCGGCGTCGCTGTGCCGCGCAGGTCAGCCGACCAGTCGAGCAGGTTCTCGTACTGCTCCACGAAGCTGTTGGCCAGGTACTTGATCTTGTCGCTGTCGCCGGGCCGTCCGGCCGGGCCGAACGCCATCTGGAGCCGGCCGGGCGAGAGCAGGTCCGCGATGCCGTTGATGATGCCGTCGAACGTGCGGCTGCGCGCCATGAAGGTGTCCAGCGCGTCCACGTCCGCCGTGATCATGCGCTTCGGCTTGACGCTGCCCATCTCGTGGCTGATCCGCTTGTCCTTGAGGTTGCGCATGTGCAGCCCCACGGTGTCGGCGAACAGCTGGTACTCCCAGCCGGCCTTCGGTGTGCTGCTGACCGCGGCACCGACCTTCTTCGCGATCATCTCGGCCAGCTCGCGCGGCGTGCGGTTGCGGATGTCCAGGTAACCGGTGCCCACGCGCAACGCGGGGATCTCGGTGTCGTCGAACCGGACGGGCAGCACGTACTCGGTGTCGGAGACCAGGGCGCGGTCGAACGCGGACTGCCGCTCGTGCTTGGTCCACATCTTCCTGGCGTAGGCCTCCGAAATGAACATCACGCAGAAGCGCGAGTCGTGGCGGTAGATCTGGTCGAGGTGCTCGACGAGGTTCTTGCCCCAGAGATCGGCTTGCTCGTCGGTGTCGTAGAAGCGGGAGACGCCCAGTTCGGTGAGGTGGCGGGCCACCTCGTCGACGTAGGGGCGGTCTTCGCCGGCGAAGGAGAGACAAACGTCGTACTTGGGCACGCGGTGGATCGTAGTGGCGGGAACCACACCGCTGTGCGGGGAGTTGTCCAGGTATGAGCCTGGGGTACCTGTTCGCGATGTCGTTACCCGCGTTGGTGGCGGCGTTGTTCGTGCTCGCAGTGGTCGAGCGCTTCGTGCGGGGGAAGAAGAAGGGCACGCCGATGTCCGCGGCCGGGATCGGTGAGCTCGGCGCGACGTTCGAGGCCGGCAAGCGCGAGGAGATCGAGTTCCGCAAGGAGGAACGCCTGCTGCGCGACGACGAGGGGGACGGCGCGCCGCCGCGAAGCCGGGTGGACCTCGACGGCGGCCGTGCCGTGCTCAACGTGCCGGCGCAGAGGCAGCCGAGCTAGGCGTTGCCGGTGGTCTTGGCGACCTTCACACGGACGATCACGCGGACGTTGTCCATGCCGGCGTCACCGGGGTAGTCCTTGCCGAGGTACTTGTGCGACAGCTCGTTGATGAGCTCGGCGCCGCCTTCGGTGGTCAGCGACGCGTCACCGCGGAACTCGCTGTACTGGTACGGGTTGTCCTTGTTGATGACGGTGATGCTCACCCGCGGGTCGTTCTGCAGGTGGCGCTCCTTCGCCCGGCCGACGACGGTGGAGAACAGCACGTCGTCGCCGTCGCGCTTGATCCAGACGACCGAGGTCTGCGGGCTGCCGTCCTTGGTCAGCGTCGCGACCGTGGCGTAGTTCGGGCTGTCGAGGAGTTCGCGCTGCGTTTCTGAAAGCGTGGCCATGTTCGTCAGGCTACGGGGAACAGCAGGGCTGTCGCGATCGCCGCGATGCCCTCGTTTCGCCCTGTGAGACCCAGGCCGTCCGTGGTGGTGCCGGCGACCGAGACGGGGCCGCCCACTGCGTCGGAAAGCGTTTTCTGGGCTTCTTCGCGACGCTTGCCGATGCGCGGCTCGTTGCCGATGACCTGCACTGTGGCGTTCCCCACACGGAAGCCGGCCTCCTCGACGAGGCGGCGCACCTCCGTGAGCAGGACCACGCCGTGCGCGCCCGACCAGCGCGGATCCGACGTGCCGAAGACGGCACCCAGGTCACCCAGGCCCGCCGCGGACAGCAGCGCGTCGCACAGGGCGTGCGAGGCCACGTCGCCGTCGGAGTGGCCGGCGCAACCGTCGACGCCCTCCCACAGCAGACCGGCGATCCAGCACTCCCGACCTGACTCGATCGGGTGGACGTCGACGCCCTGGCCGATCCTCACTTCTGGCCTCCGCTGAACAGTGCTTCCGCGACCGCGAGGTCGAACGGGGTGGTGATCTTCATGGCGTGCGCGTGTCCGGGAACCGTGTGGACGGCGACACCGTTTTTCTCTACGAGACCAGCGTCGTCAGTCGCGGCAATACCGGAGCAATAGGCGGCTTTGAGAGTCTCGGCGCGGAAACCCTGCGGGGTCTGCACGACCCGCAGACCGGCTCGATCAGGTGTGGAGACGACCACTCCGACCTCGTCCACCTGCTTGATCGTGTCGGCGACCGGAAGCACCGGGATGACGGCGTCGAATCCGCCGCGCACAGCGGCCACGACGGCGGCGATGACCTCGGGAGGGGTGAAGGCACGAGCGGCGTCGTGGACCAGCACGATCGAGGTGTCCGGAATCACGCGGAGCGCGTGTTCGAGGGCGAGCCGCACCGAGTCGGTGCGTTCGGCACCCCCTGAAAGCACGTGCACCGCCCCGCCGGCCGGGGCCAGCGAGGCGGTTGCGATGTGCACCAAGTCCACATCGGACGGTGGAGCTGCGATGACGACGTGCTGAACCTGGCCTGACTCGAACAGACCTCGTACGGCACGAGTCAACAGCGGGACACCGTTGACCGGCACGAGCGCCTTGGGCATCCCGTAGCCCAGACGCTCACCCCGCCCTGCCGCGGGCACGAGCGCGACAACACTCATGTTCGCGACTAAGTCCGATGCTCTGATTTGTTTGTTTGAGAAAAACTACGAGGCGGTGGCGAGAACTTCGTCGAGGAGAACCTCGGCCTTGTCCTCGTCGGTGCCCTCGGCCAGCGCCAGCTCGCTGACCAGTATCTGCCGCGCCTTCGCCAGCATCCGCTTCTCGCCGGCGGAAAGCCCGCGATCCTTCTCGCGCCGCCAGAGGTCGCGCACCACTTCCGCAACCTTGTTCACATCGCCGGAGGCGAGCTTCTCAAGATTGGCCTTGTACCGCCGAGACCAGTTGGTCGGCTCCTCGGTGTGGGGAGCACGCAAGACCTCGAAAACCTTGTCGAGCCCTTCCTGGCCGACAACGTCACGCACGCCTACGATTTCGGCGTTGTCAGCGGGAACCCGAACGGTGAGGTCGCCCTGCGCTACCTTGAGAACGAGGTACTTCTTCTCCTCGCCCTTGATCACGCGGGTCTCGATTGCTTCGATGAGAGCGGCACCGTGGTGCGGGTAGACGACGGTCTCTCCGACCTTGAAAACCATGTGTCCTCTGCCCCTTTCGATGCCTCCATCCTAACACGTCCGGCAACCCTTCGATCGCTGCTCGATGATCCGTTAGTGCTGGTCAGGGCCATGCGGGGGGTTGACAAACCACCTGTTCGCGTGCAAGGTACGTCTCATCGAAGATCGACTGGCATCCCGTCGCGTCCTCGATTCGGGTCCCGGTTAGGCTCCTTGCCTGGTGGTTGTTCCCTAGGAAGGACGCTGGAGCCGTGAACTCAGGAGTGTCTCGCCGGATGATCGTGACGGCAGCGCTGGCCGCAGGCCTCGGCCTGGTGGCGGTCGGCTGCAGCGCCGGTCAGGTCACCCAGACCGACACCCAGGTCGCCGCCGTCGACGGTGCGAGCGGCAACGCGGGCCCGATCGCGGTGCGCAACGTCATGCTCGCTTTCCCGCCGGACGGCAACCGGTACCACGACGGCGACGACGCGCCGCTGACGTTCGTCATCGCGAACTCGGGCTCCGCGCCGGACAAGCTGCTGTCGATCAAGTCGGAGGCCTCGGAAGCCGAGGCCGAGGTCGTCGGCTCGAAGGACATCCCGGCGCAGTACGCGCTGCGGGCCGAGTACGACGCCTCGAAGGCGCCGGTGAAGTCGTCCGCGCCTTCGTCGTCCGCTGCCTCGTCCTCGTCGGTCGTGCCGACCTCGGGTGCCCCGTCGTCGAACCCGTCCTCGTCGGTGACGCCGTCGTCCGGTGCCCCGTCCTCGGGCGTGTCGTCCTCGAACGTGACGCCGTCCTCGGGCGCGTCGTCGAGCGGTCGCCCGTCGGGTTCCTCCGTCGCGCCGACCTCGTCGTCGGCCGCGGTCGACCCGAGCCTCGAGGTGCTGGAGATCCGCTGCACCCTCAAGAAGCTGAACCGCGACGTGGTGGCGGCCCAGACCGTCAAGATCACGTTCCTGTTCGAGAAGGCCGGCTCGCTGACGCTGGAGGTGCCCGTGGCGCCGTCCGAGCACAAGCGCACGAGCGAGGGCCACGACGCGGGCCACTGAGCCTCTGAGACGTCGAAACGCCGCCCCCTGGCTTCAGGGGGCGGCGTTTCTCGTTGGTTCAGGACGCCTTGAGCATCGGCAGGAACCTGTCGCGGTAGGCCCACGCCAGGCCGATCTCGGCGGCGACCACGAGCAGCGCCATGACCATGCCGCTCGGCTCCAGGAAGACGTGGAACAGGAAGATGTTCACGATCACCGGGGCGAGCAGGGCCAGCGCCAGCGGCACGAACCGGCCGACGATCAGCAGCAACCCGGCGAGCAGTTGCACGCCGGACGTCAGCTGCAACATGTACCCGGTCGCGTAGAGCGCGGCGCTGAAGGCCACGCCCTCCGGCGCCATCGTGGCGGGGTCAGGGGCGGGCATGAACATGATGAAGCCGTTCAGGCCGGTCGTGGCGAACAGCAGACCGGTCAGCACGCGGGTGACGACGGTGGCGTAGCGGCCGAGGGCGAACTTGCGGGTCTGCGTCGCGGAAACGGTTGCGGTGCTCACTGTGTCCTCCAGGTTCGTCGTGTCCTTCCACTGATGCGTCGAACGGGCCTGCGGCCGGATCGACAAACCCGCCGAAAAATCTTGAAGTTTCTGTCGAAGGCCCTCTGACCTGGGGCGCGCGTTTCTGTCAGACCTGTGCTCTAACGTTCGGTTCGTGGCGAAGACAGCGCGGCCGATCTTCCGTTGTGCCGAGTGCGGGCACGAGGTGGCGAAGTGGTTCGGCCGCTGCCCCGAGTGCCAGGCCTGGGGCAGCATCGAGGAACGAGGCACCGCGTCGGTGACGCGCGTGGTGGCGGGCGCGCCGACGTCCGCTGCCCGGCCCATCGGCGAGGTCGACATCGAGTCGGCGCGGGCGCTTTCCACTGGCGTCAGCGAGTTCGACCGGGTGCTGGGCGGCGGCCTGGTGCCCGGCGCCGTCGTGCTGCTGGCCGGTGAGCCCGGCGTGGGCAAGTCGACGTTGCTGCTGGAGACGGCGCACCGCTGGGCCGAGTCGCACGGCCGTTGCCTCTACGTCACCGGTGAGGAGTCCGCGGGGCAGGTGCGGCTGCGCGCGGAACGCACCGGCAACCTGCACGGCGAGATGTACCTGGCGGCCGAGAGCGAGCTCAGCGCGTTGCTCGGGCAGGTCGACCAGGTGAAGCCGTCGATGCTGATCGTCGACTCCATCCAGACCATGTCGACGGTGAGCGTCGAGGGCGTGCCCGGCGGCGTCACGCAGGTGCGGACTGTCGCATCAGGACTGATCGCGATGGCCAAGGAACGCGGCCTTCCCGTTGTCCTGGTTGGACACGTCACGAAGGACGGATCCGTTGCGGGGCCCAGGGTTCTGGAGCACCTGGTCGACGTGGTGCTCCAGTTCGAGGGCGATCGTCACTCCAGTCTGCGGCTGCTGCGCGGCATCAAGAACCGCTACGGCGCGGCGGACGAGGTGGGCTGCTTCGAGCTGCGCGACGACGGCATCGCGTGCGTGCCGGACCCGTCCGGCTTGTTCCTCACCCGCCGCGAGAAGGCAGTCGAGGGCACCTGCGTCACGGTGATCGTCGAGGGCAAGCGGCCGATGCTCGGCGAGGTGCAGGCGTTGGTGGCCAAGACGAACCTGCCCGCGCCCCGGCGCGCGGTGAGCGGACTCGACTCGGCGCGCATCTCGATGGCGCTGGCGGTGCTGGAGAAGCGCGGCAAGGTCAACCTGTTCCAGAAGGACGTCTTCACCGCCACCGTCGGCGGCATGCGGCTGGTCGAGCCGGCCGCGGACCTCGCCGTGGTGCTGGCGGTGGCCTCCGCGGAACGCGAGATCGCCCTGCCCGCCGACCTGGTGGTGCTCGGCGAGGTAGGCCTGGCCGGCGAGATCAGGCGCGTCAACGGCGTCGGCAAGCGCCTGAGCGAGGCCGCGCGGCTCGGGTTCAAGAAGGCCCTGGTGCCCCCGGACCACGGCCCGCTGCCGGACGGCGTGCGGGCGCTGGTGGCGAACGACCTGGTGTCCGCGCTGGAGCTGCTCGGCCTGAACCGCAAGCGCAGCACCAAGAGCGAGGACAAGCCAGAAGATGAGTGAGTTGCTGCGTCGTGCGGCGGCGCTGATCCCCGGCGACGCGCGCAGCGACGCAGGATGCACATCCGCGGACGTGCTGGACTACCTCGACCACAACGAGCCGGAGGTCGCGCACGGCGTCCTGGAGGACTTCGACGGCATCGCCTGGCAGACCGACGAGTTCTGGGACCTGCTGGTCGAATCGGCGCAGCAGATGAGGCTGAGCACGGAGTGGATCGCCTGGCGCAAGGAGGAAACGCGGCACGGGCTGCTCCGAGCCGAACTCGACCTGGCGGCTGAGGCCGACCCGATCCCTGCCGGAGTGAGGCGCGGAACGCGCTGGGACCTCGGCGACGGCGTGCTCAGGCTCGCGGCGATGCGAATCGAGTCGATGCCGGTGCTCGAGCCGGGCCGGACGGCCGTCGTCCGGCTCAGGCCTGCGGAACCGTGGCAGCACCTCTCCGTGGGCGCCGTGATCGCGCTTCACGAAAGCCAGCCCATGGTGGGCGTGGCGACTGTGATCGAATTAGTGCGTGTGGGGGAGACACGACAGCGAGATAGGTGAGTTACTGCGGTTCGCGGCGTCTTTGGTGCCCGCGGAGGTGCAGAGCTCAGACCTGCTCGACTACCTCGACCTCGAAGAGTGGGAGCTGGTCCTCACCCTGCTGGGCGACTTCGACGGCCACACCTGGCAGACCCCGCGCTACTGGGCCCTGCTCGCCGAGGCGGCAACCCAGATGGACCAGGACGAGGCCTGGTTCCAGTGGCGCTGCGTGGAGTCGATCCAAGGCCTGCTGCGCGTGGAACTGGTGCTGTCGGTCGACGCGGAACCGTTGCAGGCCAGGGGAGAACGCCCGATGTGGGACGTCACGGGCAAACACCAGCGGGTGGCCGCCCTGTGGATCGAGTCCAAGCCGGTGCTGGGGCCTGGTGAACGCGCGACCGCACGACTGAGGCCGTTCGTGCCGCCTGCCTGGGCACATCTGATCCGGGGCGACGTGATCACGTTGCACGGCAGCTCGCCGGGGACCGCGAAAATCATCGAGAGAGTGCCGCCACGCCCCTGAACTCATCCTCGGGGCTTCGGGGAACCGAGTTATCCACAGGTTGACGAAGCGCTGACCTGGCATTATCCGGATCCAGGTAGCCTGTGGACAGAGCAGGAACCAAATCCGGGGTTCGCGCGTTGCGTCAGGAGGAATCGCGCGGGGGAGCGGTGGGCACAGCCGCAGTCAGCTGCACACGTGGCGCCGGCCAGGCACAGCGGAGGTCCTGGAATTGACACCGCCGCAGCGACAGAAGGACCACGGCGGAGGTCCCGGAAATGGCACCGCCGCGAAGATCCTGGAAACGGCACCGCCGCAGCCACAGAAGGGCCACGGCGCAGATCCTGGAAATGACACCGCCGCGGCCCCAGAAGGACCGCGGCGGTAGCAGAACTACGAGATCACTGCGAGAGCAGCTGGGCGCAGCGGATCAGGCCCAGGTGCGAGTACGCCTGCGGGTGGTTGCCCAGCGAGCGTTCCGCGATCGGGTCGTACTCCTCGGGCAGCAGGCCGGTGGGGCCCGCGGCCGCGACGATCTGGCCGAACAGTTCCTCGGCCTCGGTGCGTCGGCCGGTGAGCAGGTACGACTCGATCATCCAGGCGGCGCAGAGGTGGAAGCCGCCTTCGTCGCCCGGCAGGCCGTCGTCGCGGCGGTAGCGGTACACGGTGGAGCCGGACCGCAGCTCCGCCTCGATCGCGGTCACCGTCGACTGGAAGCGTTCGTCGGCCGGGTCGATCAACCCCGACAGGCCCACGAACAGCGAGGCGGCGTCCAGGTCGTCGCCGTCGTAGGCCGTGGTGAACGACTGGACCTCGTCGTTCCAGCCGTTCTTCAGAACATCGTTGGAGATCGTGTCGCGCAGCGGCACCCAGGACGGGTCGAGCTCGCGGCCGAACTGTTCGCCGAGCTTGATGGCGCGGTCGATGGTCAGCCAGCACATGACCTTCGAGTACACGTGGTGGCGCGGTGCGTGCCGTTCCTCCCAGATGCCGTGGTCGGGTTCGTGCCAGCGTCGTGAGACGGCTTCGGCCATCGCCTCGGCCATCGACCAGTCGGCGTCCGACAACGCGCCGCGCGCGGTGGCCAGCTGGACCACCAAATCCACGACCGGGCCGAACACGTCGAGTTGTACCTGCTGGTTCGCGAGGTTGCCCACGCGGACCGGGCGGGAGCCGGCGTAGCCGGGCAGCGACTCGATGACGGCCTCGGCGCCGAGCTGGGTGCCGTGCAGCGTGTAGAGCGGGTGCAGCCGCTCGGGGCCTGGGATGGTTTCCAGGACGCCGTGCAGCCACGCCAGGAAGCCGTCGGCCTCCGCGTACGAGCCCACCGACACGAGCGCGGCGGCGGTCATCGCGCCGTCACGCAGCCAGCAGTAGCGGTAGTCCCAGTTGCGGACGCCGCCGAGCTCTTCGGGCAGTGACGTGGTGGCCGCGGCCATGATCGAGCCGGAGTCTTTGTGCACCAGGCCGCGCAGCGTCAACGCCGAACGCAGCACCAGGTCGGTCTGCACGGTCGGCAGGCGCAGGCCCGCCGCCCAGTCCGACCAGTAGCCGGCGGCGCGGTCACGGCGCACCGACTCGGCCTGAGCGTGCTCGGAGATGTCGTCGGTGCCGCAGCGCAGCTCCAGCAACACCGGCGCGCCCTCGCGTGGGCGGACCACGGCGCGTGCGGTCTCCTGCACGCCGTCCGAGGTGATCTCCCAGTCGACACCGGGAGAACGCAGCACCATCGGATCCGACGTGCCGACGACGCGCAGGCCGTCGCGCTCGCGCAGCAGCCGCACCGGCACCTGCCCGAACTCCGGGCGCGGCGCGAACGTGATCACCGCGTTGGTCGAACCGGAGATCCGGCGCACCAGGTCCGTGCGGTGCGAGGCGAGGTCGTGCTCCAGGTAGTCCGTCACCAGGAGCCGCGACCAGCGGGTCTCCACGATCATCGTGCCCGGCAGGTAGCGCTGGCCCAGCGGCAGCGACCCGTGCTCCGGCTTGATCGAGAAGTGGCCCGCGGCAGGGCCACCCAAAAGATCCGCGAAGATCGCCGCGGAGTCCGGTTCGGGGTGACACAGCCAGTTGACCTTGGCGTCCGGCGTCACCAACGCCACCGAACGCTCGTTCGCGAGCATCGTCAGACGCTCGATCGGCACGGCCTGGTCACCGTGCAGCCACGCGCGGCGCTCCTCGAGCAGGAACGCCAGCACCGTCGCCACGTCGGCGGGGTCGCCGATGTAGTGCTCGGCCAGCGACTCGCCGGCACCCACGCGGATGCCGACGTCCGGGCCGGACAGGCGCGCGAACGCCTTCTCGTCCGTCACGTCGTCGCCCAGGAAGATCGCCGCGGTGGCGCCGACCTGGTGGCGCAGGATGTCCAGCGCCTGGCCCTTGTTGGTCTCGACGACGGCGAGCTCGATGACGGCCTTGCCCTCGGTGACCTGCACACCTTCCCAGGTGCACGGGCCGGAGCGGACGGCGGTGAGCACGGCCTCCCCGATGGCCTCGCTCGCGGCGCGGCGCACGTGCACCGCGACGGAGGCGGGCTTGACCTCGAGCTGGACGCCTTCTTGGCCGTCGGCGATCTCTTCGAGCTCGGCTTCGATGCGCCGCAGCAACGCCTTGGCGCTCGCGTCCAGCGCGTGGACGAAGCCGACGTCGAACTCGGAGCCGTGCGAGCCCACTAGGTGGACCTCGCCAGGCAGACGGGACAGCGTGGCCAGGTCGCGCAGCGCGCGACCGGAGATCACGGCTGAGGTGGTCTCGTGCAGGCTCGCGAGCGAACGCAGCGCGTTCACCGACTCCGGAAGCGGGCGAGCCTGCTCCGGGTCGGCCACGATCGGCGCGAGTGTTCCGTCGTAGTCGCTGGCGACCAGCAGTCGTGGGGTCCTGGCCAGCTGCACGATGGCGCGGCGCAGTTCGGCGGGGAGGGCCTCGGCGGTCAACGCCCCTCCTGGAGCACTCGATGGGTCAATACGGGGATCTGAAAGGATTCAGACCGAGGTCTGCGTGCCCAACGCCTCCAGGAACGACCTCGCCCAACGGTCAACGTCATGGGTGAGGACTTGGCGGCGCAGCGCGCGCATCCTACGGCGGCCTTCAGCAGGATCGATGTCGAGGGCGGCCTGCAGAGCGTTCTTGACACCGTCCAGATCATGGGGGTTCACCAGGAACGCACTGGTCAGTTCTGCGGCAGCGCCGGCGAACTCGCTGAGCACCAGAGCTCCACCAAGATCATATCGGCAGGCCACGTACTCCTTGCACACGAGGTTCATTCCGTCCCGAACGGGCGTGACGACCATGACGTCCGCCGCGCTCATGAACGCGACGAGCTCCTCGCGGTTCACCGACTGGTGCAGGTAGTGCACGACGGGCCTGCCGACCCGTCCGAACTCGCCGTTGATCCGGCCGACCGACTGCTCGATGTCCTTGCGCATCGTCACGTAGTGGTCGACGCGCTCCCTGCTCGGCGTGGCTAGCTGCACCATCGCGACGTCCTCTGGGTCCAGACGTCCGTCCGCGATCAGCTCGTACAGAGCGCGGATCCTGACGTCGATGCCCTTCGTGTAGTCGAGACGGTCCACACCCAGAAGGATGCGCTTGGGGTTGCCCAGGTCCGCTCGAATCTGCTTCGCGCGGGCCTGCGTCTCCTTGCGCCGGGCGACCGCGTCGAGCCCCGCGCTGTCGATCGAGATGGGGAACGCGCCGACGCGCACGGTGCGGTCGCCGACCTGCACGACACCTGGCCGGGTCCTGACACCCACGGTGCCGCGGCTCGGTTCCAGGCCCACGAGCCGGCGGGCCAGCCAGAGGAAGTTCTGCGCGCCGCCGGGCCGGTGGAAGCCGACCAGGTCGGCGCCGAGCAGGCCGCGGATGATCTCCGTGCGCCACGGGAGCTGCATGAACAGCTCGACCGGCGGGAACGGGATGTGCAGGAAGAAGCCGATCTTGAGGTCGGGCCGCTGCTCGCGCAGCATCGCCGGGACGAGTTGCAGCTGGTAGTCCTGCACCCACACCGTCGCGCCCTGGGCGGCGACCTTCGCCGTTGCGTCGGCGAAGCGCTGGTTGACCTTCACGTAGGCGTTCCACCAGTGCCGGTGGAAGGCCGGCTGCGCCACGACGTCGTGGTAGAGCGGCCAGAGCGTGCCGTTGGAGAAGCCCTCGTAGTAGTCCTCGACCTCTTTCGCGGACAGCTCGACCGGGTGCAGCAGGAGGCCGTCGTCCTCGAACGGCGGTACCTCGGTGTCCGCGACGCCGGGCCAGCCGACCCAGGCGCCGCTGTGTGAGCGGAGGAACGGTTCGAGCGCGCTCACGAGCCCGCCAGGGCTGTGCTTCCACCGCTCCGTGCCGTCAGGCAAGCGCTCCAGGTCAACCGGCAGCCGGTTGGCCACGACTACGAATTCCGCCCCGTTCTCGCCAATGTCCATGCTCACGAAACTGAGGCTAGTGCGGACGCGTGCTGTCGGCGTGCCGTGTAACCCCCGTCACAGCGAGTTTCACTCCAAACGACGCTTGGTGGGTTTGAGCGGCCCGGACATGCGTGGACCAGCGAACTTGCGCTCCAAGCGGCCCAGTCCGGTACGCACGGGCTGGGCCAGGTACTCGCCGAACACGACCCCTCCGGCCAGAGCGAGAGCAATGCCACTCGCGAACACGAGCGTGCTCAAACCGGCCGGATCGCCCTCGGCGGTGAGCTGGAACAGGCCCCGGTAGGTGGTCCAGCCGGGCAGCAGCGGGACGACGCCGGCCTGGACGACGACGAGCGTCGGGATGCGCAGCCGGCGGGTCATCGTCGCGCCGCCGAACCCGGTGATCGCGGCGGCCACGGCGGAGCCGAGCAGCGCGTCCAGGCCGAAGCTCGTCACGAGACCGTAGGCGGCCGTGCCGATCGCGCCGGAGATGGCGGCGGCGACGAGCGCGCGGGGCCGGGCGTAACAGGCGAGCGCGAAGAACGCGCTCGTCGCCGCGCCGGCCGCGAACTGCATCGGCACCGCGGAGATCAACGCGGGCAACGGATCGCTCAGCCGGATGTCCAGTCCGAAGTGGACGGCCGCGCGGATCGCCAGCGCCACACCCGCGATCAGGCCGGCGCTGAGCAGCACGGTCTCGACCGTGCGGCCCGCGGCGGTGACGTTGTAGCCGGAGATCGCGTCCTGCACGGTGCTGACGAGCGCGAGTCCGGACAGCAGCACGACGATCCCGACGGCGACGAGCAGACTCGGCCGCACGGGCAGCAATCCGGTCGAGTAGATGGCCAGCGCCGCGCCCGTGCCGAGCGCACCGCCGACGAGTTGCTGGAAGAAGAAGGGCAGGTTGCGGCGGTTGAGCAACCGGCCGACCCGGTCGACCACGGCGGTGATGGCCGCGGCGGTGAGCGCGAGCACCAGCCCGCCGCCCACGAGGAACGCCACCGCGGCGGCCATCCCGCCCCACGCGGCGGTGGCGACCCAGCGCGGGTACGGGTGCTTGGCGTTCGTGATGTCTTCGAGCCGTGCGTGCGCTTCTTCGATCGGACCGAGATTGCGCACGAGGTGCTCGACGTCCGCGAGTCGCGTGTAGTCGAGACCGCGCTGCCGGACGACCCGGATCGAGGTGATCGGCAGCGCCTCCGTGCCGCGGTGACACGACACGCTGATAGAGGTGTAGATCACGTCGACTTCGGTGTGCGGCAGTCCATAGCTCTCGGTGACTGAGAGAATCGTGGCTGTCACATCGGCCGCGCCGGCCCCGCTGGACATTTGGACCTCACCGATCTTCAGGGCGAGATCGAGTACCAGGTGAACCGTGGTGTCATCGGGCAGAGCGGGGCCGTGCAGGCTGTTCGTGGAAATCTTGGGCACCTCCGTCGTGTGATCGTGACAGGCCCTTCGACTGTTGCTGTGTCGTCTGCCACCTCCGATCGGGCGACCCGAAAAGGAGGACATGATCACTGTCCGTTGGTTACCCTCCTGACCTGGTCAAGGCGGTCACCCCGACGCATTGATCCACTCAGTTGGTTGGTCTGACTCCGGTCGGAGCAATCCGATCACACTGAGAGCAGACCGTTCGCCGCAGGTAGCACCCGCAACGGGCGCTTACGATGTTCGCGAACACGCGCCCGCCGGCGTAGCTCAATTGGCAGAGCACTCGCCTTGTAAGCGAAAGGTTAGGGGTTCGATTCCCCTCGCCGGCTCAATTCGGCTCCCTGACCAGCCATGACGGCTGGTCGGGGAGTCTTCTTGCTTCCCAGGTCAAACGCCGTCTTGTTTCGCGTGGGCGAAGTGGGCGCCCTTCGCGCTGGTCGACGGGGGGCGGTTGCCCGGCGGATCGGTTAGCCGCGAGGTTTCCGGCACTATCCGCACCGTCGCCTGTGCGCTGTGTAGTCGTTTGGTTGCGTTGCGACTTGGGAAACGGAGAGACGACTTCGTTCGCGCTTTGCGGCACGCCGACCAGGAATGAGCGGACCTCATATGTGAACCGTGGTCGTGCGCGGATCTGGCGTCGTGGTTCCAGAGGTCGCGCCGAGGGCCGGTCGCGGCGATCGGCTTCGGTCGTCCGGACTGGGCTGGTCGAGTGACGGGTGATCGAGGTGCCCTCACCGGTGCTGGTTCGTGGTTGCGTTCGCCCCTCGGCCACGCAGCAATTGGGGATTGCGAATGTCGTTTCTTCGTCGTGTATTCGTATTGGTGGCCGCTGTTGTCATGGCCGCGACTCTGAACACTCCCGCGCAGGCCGCGGAGAAAATCACCTGCGTCAAGCGCACCGGCGAGGTGACCGCCCAGTACCTCAGCACCTGGACGAACATCAACACCGGCCGGTGCCTCGCGGTCAGAGGGGCGAGCAGCTGCGACGGGTCGCCCGCGTTCCAGTTCGACTGCCTGGGCTACGCGGACCAGCGCTGGTTCATCACCGACGCCTACGACTCGGTCGGTCACCACCTCTACAGCTTCGCGATCAACAACTACACCGGTCGTTGCCTCGCGGTGAGGTCCGCGAACAACGTCAACGGGGCGCCGGCGTTCCAGCACGACTGCGTCACTTCCTACAGCGATCAGCAGTGGAAGATCCGCAACGCGTGATTGCCGCGCATCAGAACAATTGAGCAGAACGACGTACGAGGCCGTAGATCATCATCTGCGGCCTCGTGCCGTTCCCGGGTGGCCCGGATCATGTCCTGCACTGTCTCGTTAGGACGTGACATTCTGGCGCCATGTCCTACCTCGCGGATAGCGCGCGCTACGACCAGATGACCTACCGGCGGACGGGACGCAGCGGCCTCAAGCTGCCCGCCATCTCGCTCGGCCTTTGGCACAACTTCGGCGGCGACCGGCCCTACGAGTCGGGTCGCGGGATCGCGCGGAGGGCGTTCGACCTCGGTGTCACGCACTTCGACCTCGCCAACAACTACGGTCCGCCCTACGGCTCGGCGGAGACCACGTTCGGGCAGATCCTGAAGGACGATCTCCGCCCGTACCGCGACGAGCTCGTCATCTCGACGAAGGCGGGCTACGACATGTGGGCCGGGCCGTACGGGGAGTGGGGCAGCCGCAAGTACCTGCTCAGCTCGCTCGACCAGTCGCTGACGCGGATGGGCCTCGACTACGTCGACATCTTCTACTCGCACCGGTTCGACCCGGAGACGCCGCTGGAAGAGACGATGGGCGCGCTCGTGTCCGCGGTCCAGCAGGGCAAGGCGCTCTACGTCGGCATCTCGTCGTACTCGCCCGCGAAGACCCGCGAGGCCGCCGAGCTGCTTCGGTCCGCCGGCGTGCCGCTGCTGATCCACCAGCCGTCGTACTCGATGCTCAACCGCTGGATCGAGCCGGAGCTGCTGGACGCGCTGGAGGAGGTCGGCGCCGGCTGCATCGCTTTCTCGCCGCTCGCGCAGGGCATGCTGACCGACCGCTACCTCAACGGCGTCCCCGAGGGCTCGCGCGCCTCGCAGGGCAAGTCGCTGTCGACGGACCTGCTCACCGAGCAGAACCTCGGCCGCATCCGGTCGCTCAACGAGATCGCCAAGTCGCGCGGCCAGTCGCTGGCCCAGCTCGCGCTGACCTGGACGATCCGCGACCCGCGCGTCACGTCGGCGTTGATCGGCGCTTCCTCGGTCGGGCAGCTGGAGCAGAACCTCGCGGCCCTGCAGGCGCCGCCGCTGACCGACGACGAGCTCGCCGAGATCGACAAGTACGCCGTCGAGTCGGGCATCGACCTGTGGGCCACCAGCTCGCAGGCCGACTAGGTCACGGCCGCCGGGGGAGACGGATCGTGAAGACCGTCGACCCCGGCCGGCTGGCCAGCTCGATCGTGCCGCCGTGCGCCTGCACCAGCGACTGCACCACGGCGAGTCCGAGACCGCTGCCGCCGCGCTGACGGGTCCGCGAGTCGTCCACGCGGTAGAACCTGTCGAAGATCCGCGCCTGGTCGGCCTCCGGAATTCCGGGACCGGTGTCGCTCACCCGGATCACCGCCCAGCCGTTCTCGGCCGTCACCTTCAACGACACCGCGGTGCCGGCGGGCGTGTGCACGGCCGCGTTGGTCAGCAGGTTGTCGAGCACCTGACGCAGTCGCGTCGGGTCGGCGGTCATGGTGACCGTGTCGGCGTCGACGTCCAGCGCGTGCGACGGCCTGCCCGCGCGGAACGCGTCCGCCGCCGCCTCCGCGATCACCGACAGGTCCAGCTCCTCGGGCCGCAACGGTGGTTCGGTCGCCGCGGAATCCAGGCGTGCCAACAACAACAGGTCGTCGAGCAGCACGCTCATGCGGGACGCCTCCGAACGCAGCTTCTCCAGGTGCTTCTCGCGCTCGCCCGGTTCGTTGGCCGCCGCGTACCGGAAGAGGTCCGCGTAGCCGCGCAACGACGTGAGAGGCGTGCGTAGCTCGTGCGAGGCGTCGGCGATGAACCGGCGCAAGCGTTGCTCGGCGGCCGTGCGCGCGACCAACGACGTGTCGATGTGCGCGAGCATCTTGTTGAACGCCTCACGCAGCTCCTCGACCTCGACGCCGCCGCCACGACTGTCCACGCGCACGGTGAGATCACCCGAGTCGGTCAGGTCGTGCGACGAGATGTCGTGCGCGGTGTCGGCCAT
The DNA here is from genome assembly GCF_900115955.1 of Lentzea waywayandensis. Classification (GTDB taxonomy): domain Bacteria; phylum Actinomycetota; class Actinomycetes; order Mycobacteriales; family Pseudonocardiaceae; genus Lentzea; species Lentzea waywayandensis. Next base: position 87,734 of record NZ_FOYL01000004.1, on the reverse strand, counting down.
GTCCGACAGCGGCTGCATGCCCTTGCGGATCAACGCCTGGCCGCCCACCACCAACGCGACCAGCGCGGCCAGGAACGCGATCACGCCGACCGTGACGAGCTGGGAGATCGTGCCGTCCCTGTCCTGCATCGGGGCCGCGCTGACCACGATGTACTCGTCCTTGATGACCTGGCAGGCGCGCAGCCGGAACTTGCCCTCGTCGCGCAGGTACTCGGTCTCGAACTTGTCCGCGGTCAGCGCCTGCTTGGCGAGCGCGTCGAACTCCTCGCGGTCCTGCGGCTGCTGGTCGCCCGGCAGGGGCGTGACGCCACCGTCCTCGATCTTGTAGACGACGGCGAACCAGTCCGGCGGGATCTTGGTGATCTTGCCGTAGTACTCGACCTCCTTGGCCGCGCCCTGCTGGCTGATCACCATCTGGTCGTCGAGGCGGCGGTCGAGGAAGTCCTTCATGGACGTGACCATGACCCAGCCGACGATCACGAACACCGTCAGCGCGAGCGCGCCGAGGCCCAGCGCCAGGCGGGTGCCGAGCCGCCAGTCGCGGACGGGCTTGAGCTTCATGGCGGGGCTCACTCCGCTGCTCGGCGGAGCACGTACCCCACACCGCGCACGGTGTGGATCAACGGCTCGCGGCCGTCGTCGAGCTTGCGGCGCAGGTGGGAGATGACGAGCTCGACCACGTTCGAGCGGCCGCCGAAGTCGTACTCCCACACGTGGTCGAGGATCTGCGCCTTGGTCAGCACGGCCGGCGAGCGCCGCATCAGGTACCGCAGCAGCTCGTACTCGGTCGGGGTCAGGGTGACGAGCTTGCCGCCGCGACGGACCTCGCGCGTGTCCTCGTCCATCACCAGATCGGACACTTTCAGGACCGAACGCTTCCACGACGGACCCGTCGAGCGGCGCAGCACGGCCCTGAGCCGGGCCATCAGCTCCTCGACCGAAAAAGGTTTCACGAGGTAGTCGTCGCCACCCCGGGTGAGTCCAGCGACCCGGTCCGCGGTGCCGTCACGGGCCGTCAGAAAGACCACCGGCACCATCGCGCCGGCCGCCCGCATCCGATCAAGAACGGTGAATCCGTCCAGGTCAGGCAGCATGAGGTCGAGCACGACGATGTCCGGCTGGAACTCGGCGGCCTCTCTCAGCGCCTCCTCACCGTTGAGCGCTGTCGCGGCCTGCCAGCCCTCGTACCGGGCGACCGTCGCGACCAGGTCAGCGATGTGCGGCTCGTCATCTACGACGAGCAATCGAACCGAGTTCCCCTTGTCCACGTGCTCATGGTGCGTCACCTTGTGGCCTGCTCGCTCGATCGACAGGAAGTCGACAGCGCGTGCAAAGCGGAGCCACAGCTCGAACGCCAAGGATCGAGATCGACCGAAGTAGACAGCCAGAGACCGCCCTGACCGAGGAGCCCGCCGTGACGACCACCCTGCAGCCTCCTGTGCGATCGGCTCCGGCCGGCCGGGCGACGCCGCACAAGGTGCTGGCCAAAGCCGGCCTGTACGTGTTCCTCCTGGCCAACGCGGCGTTCGTGACGTACCTGTTCAACGCGGCGGGTGTCGGCTCGAACAAGCTGGTCAACTTCGGCCGGCTGGCGGGCCTGTACGGCGCGCTCGCGATGGCGTTCCAGCTGCTCCTGGTGGCGCGGCTGCCGTGGCTCGACCGCAGGCTGGGCATGGACAAGCTCACCTCGTGGCACCGCTGGGTCGGCTTCACGATCTTCTTCACGCTGATCGGGCACCTGGTCTTCATCGCGCTCGGCAACGCCGGCGACAAGGGCCCGATCGCCGAGATCATCCGGCAGGCGACCGAGCTGGAGGGCATCCTCCGCGCGCTGGTGGCGTGGGCGATCATCATGGTCGTCGGCATCGTCTCGGCCCGCTTCGCGCGGCGCCGGATGGCCTACGAGACCTGGCACTTCATCCACCTGTACACCTACGTCGCGATCTTCCTGGCGTTCTCGCACCAGGTCGCGGTCGGCAGCACGTTCCGCAAGTCCGCGCTCGCGACCGGCTACTGGTGGGGCCTGTGGGCGTTCGCGCTCGGCTCCGTCCTGATCGGACGCGTGGTGCTCCCCTTCTACCGCAACTGGCGGCACCAGTTCCACGTCGCCGCCGTGGTGCCCGAGGCGCACAACGTCGTCTCGGTCTACATCGAGGGCAAGGACCTCGACAAGCTCGGCGCCAAGGCCGGCCAGTTCTTCCTGTGGCGCTTCCTGACCAAGGACCGCTGGTGGCAGGCCAACCCGTTCTCGCTGTCCGCGGCGCCGAACGGCAAGTACCTGCGGCTCACCGCGAAGGCCCTGGGCACCGGCAGCGCGGACATCCGCAACATCAAGGTCGGCACCCGCGTGTTCGCCGAGGGCCCGTACGGCGCCTTCACGACGATGCACCAGACCAAGCCCAACGCGCTTCTCGTCGCGGGTGGTGTCGGCGTCACGCCGGTCCGCGCGCTGCTGGAGGAGATCAAGGGCCACGTCGTGGTGCTCTACCGGGTCAGCGACCCTCGCGAAGCAGTGCTGCTGCGCGAACTCGAAGGCCTCGCCAGGGCCAAGGGCGCGGTGCTGCGCCTGGTCACCGGTTCCTCGAAGACCATCACCGCGAACGGTCCGTTGCTCGGCCCCGAGAACATCGCCGCGCTCGTGCCGGACGTCCAGGACCGCGACATCTTCATCTGCGGCCCCGGCGGCATGACCGGCGCGGTGATCCAGAGCCTCGACGAACTGGGAGTGCCCAGCAACCAGATCCACGCCGAGCGCTTCGCGCTGGCCAACTGAGAGGGTCCGACGACGTGAAGAGGGCAATTCCCGTTCTGGCACTGAGCGTGGCCGGCCTCGTTCCGGTCTGGATCTACTCGCCGGGTGCCGCGCACGAGGGCGAGATCAACGAGGTCGCGGCGGCGCCGACCCAGGAACAGCAGCAGACCCAGCAGCAGACCGTCCCGCAGACCACCGGCTCCGCACCGAAGACGACGGGGTCGGCGGCGCCCAAGACGACCCAGCAGCAACAGCAGCAGACCACCCAGCAGCAGGCCCAGAACCGCACCGTGTCCGGGCCCGCGGTGAACACGTCCGAAGGCACCGTGCAGGTGCAGGTGACCCTCCAGGGCACCAAGATCGTCGACGTGAAGGCGTTGCGGGCGCCCAACAGCGAGCCGACCAGGATGGCGTTGCCGCTGCTGAAGCAGTCGGCGCTCAAGGCGCAGAGCGCGGACATCGACACGGTCTCCGGCGCGACCGCGACCTCCGATGGCTACAAGAAGTCGCTCCAGGCCGCACTCGACGGGGCGCAGTAACCGTGTCCGTGCGGCGCGTCGAGCACATCATGGGGCTGCCGATCTCGGTGGACCTGCGTGACGGCGACGCCGAGCTGGCCGAACGGGCGTTCGCCTGGCTGCGCGAGGCGGACGCCCAGTTCTCGCCGTTCAAGCCCGACAGCGAGGTGTCCCGGCTGGACCGGGGTGAGCTCACCAGGGAAGAGCTCACCCCGGACCTGGTCGAGGTTCTCTCGCTGTGCGACTGGTACGAGGAGTCGACGGGTGGCGCGTTCACGGCACGGGTGCCGGGACGCGGGCTCGACCCGTGCGCGGTGGTGAAGGGCTGGGCCGTGCAACGGGCGGCGGACATGCTGCGCGAGGGCGGCGCCACGACGTTCTGCGTGAACGCGGGCGGCGACGTGGTGACGGCCGGCGAACCCGAGCCCGGAAAGCCTTGGCGCGTGGGCGTTCGGCATCCCGACCTCGCCGACCAGCTCAGCGTCGTGCTCGGCGTGCGGGACGGAGCCGTTGCCACGTCAGCGTTGTACGAACGCGGCCAGCACATCCTGGACGGCCGGACCGGTCAGCCGGTCTCGGGAATTCTGTCGGTCACGGTCTTCTCCGACGACCTCGCGATCGCCGATACCACTGCCACAGCGGCGTTTGCGCTGGGTAGAGACGGAATCGAGTGGGCCGCGGCGCAGGAGGAGTGCGAGGTCTTCATCGTCGACGAAGACCGTCGCGTCTTCTCGAGCCCTGGACTTCCGGTACACATCTGTTAACATGCTCGCCCAACGGAGCCTTGACTCCGGGGCATGACTTCGCTGATCAAGAGCTGGATCGGAGCTCGCGCTCGGGGCAAGACCCGGCCTGCTGTTGATCAACTACTCGTGCGGACCAGCCTGTGGACGAGCGAATTCGGGAGCGCTCCCCACGGGCTGTTCCTGTTTTCCGGTGATCTCCGGGACTTCGACGTCCGCTGTGGGAACGAGCCGCGCGCCGGCGGGACCGTAGACCGCGCGAGGTTCGGGAAAAGCGAAGAGCAGCACCAGGAACAGCACCGCGGCGACGCCGATCGACAACGGCAGACTGACGTCCACGCCACCCGCGAGATCACCCAGCGGCCCGACGAACTGGCCGGGGATGTTCGTGAACAGCACGCCCACGACCGCCGCGACCCACCACGCCGTCATGCCGCGCCAGTTCCAGCCGTGCGCGAACCAGTACCGGCCGCCGCGCTGCCGCCGGTTGAAGACCTGCAACGCCTCCGGGTCGTACCAGGCGCGCCGGGTGAACAGGCCCAGCATCATCACGACCATCCACGGGACGGTGCAGGTGATGATCAGCGTCGCGAACGTGGAGATGCTGCGCACCAGGTCGAACCCGAACCGGCCGAGGAAGATGAAGACGATCGCGAGCGTGCCGACCAGCACCGTCGCCTGCACGCGCGACAGCCGCGGGAACACGCTCGAGAAGTCCAGCCCTGTGCCGTAGAGCGCGGTCGTGCCGGTGGACATCCCGCCGATCAGGGCGAGCAGGCAGACCGGCAGGAAGAACCACTGCGGCGCGATCGCGAGCAGCCCGCCGACGAAGTCCTGGGCCGCCGGATCCACATAGGACGGTGCCTTGGTGGCGATGATGCTGGCCGTCGCGAGGCCGAACACGAACGGCACCAGCGTCGCGACCTGCGACAGGAACGCGGCGGCGACCACGCGCCGATGCGGGGTGCTCGCCGGGATGTAGCGCGACCAGTCACCGAGGAACGCGCCGAACGAGACCGGGTTCGACAGCACGATCAGCGCCGAGCCGATGAACGCCGGCCAGAACATGTCCTCCGTCATCCCCATGCCCGCGTACGACGGGTCGAAGTCGCCCGCGAAGGCCACCGCACCCAGCAGGAACAGCAGCGTCGCCGAGACGACCGCGATCTTGTTGACGAAGAGCATGAACCGGAACCCGTACGTGCACACGACGAGCACGAGCCCGGCGAACACCGCGTACGCCACCGCGTAGGAGAGAGTGCCGCGCGGCATCCCGAACAGCCGGTTCGCGCCGCCCACCAGCGCGTCACCGGAGCTCCAGACGGCGAGCGAGAAGAACGCCACCGCCGTCAGCAGCGACAGGAACGAGCCGACGATCCGCCCGTGCACGCCCAGGTGGGCCGATGACGAGACCGCGTTGTTCGTCCCGTTGACCGGCCCGAAGATCGCCATCGGACACAGGATCAACGCCCCGGCGAGCACGCCGAGCAGCGTCGCGGCCAGGCCCTGCCAGAACGACAGTCCGAAGAGGATCGGGAACGCGCCCAGCACGCAGGTCGAGAACGTGTTGGCGCCGCCGAACGCGAGCCGGAACAGGTCGAACGGGGTCGCGGTGCGTTCCGCGTCGGGGATCCGCTCGATGCCGTTGGTCTCTACCTGGGTCAGCGACGGTGGCTCGGCCATGAGGGGCTCCTGACGCGGCGGGATGGTGCGCCGACGCTACAAAGCCCCGATGACCTGCGAATACTGGATGTTTCGTCCAACCTCGCCTGTGAAACTGGACGAAACATCCTGTGCTTGTCGGCCGCTGCTCCGCAGACGGCGGCGAGTTCGTCGAGAAGCCGGTCGTCCGGCCGAATCGCTCGCACCGAAATGGGCTTCGCCGATTTCGGCACGAGCGGTTGACCGGACGACCGGCACGAACTCGCGACTACGCGTAGCGGTCCTCGTTGAAGTCCAGGTTCACCGCGGACATGCCCAGGTCGCGACCCATCGCGTCCAGCACGTCCACCATCTCCAGCCCCATCAGCCAGTCGCGGGGCAGCGCGTCGGTGCCGTGCAACGCGCCGAGCACGTTGCCGGTCAACGCCGCCGTGGCGTCGCTGCCGCCGGAGTGGTTGGCGGCGGCGCGCATCGCGTCCACGAACTGCGACGGCTTCGGGTGCGTCAGCACGGTGTAGACCGCGATCGCCAGCGCTTCCGGGCCGGTCCAGCCGCTGCCTAGCCGGTCGACGCGCACGGGTGAGGAACCGTCGTGGTCGTCGGCCAGCACCACGGCGCGTGTCAGGACCGTGGCCGTGTACGTGTCGTCGCGCAGCACCCGGCCGATGACCTGGTCGATCGCCTCGCGCAACGGCCTGGCCTTCACGGCGAGCAGGTGGACCAGCAACGCCAGCGCGCCGCCGGACACCCAGCCGCCCGTGCCGCCGTGCGTGAGAGCGGCGAACCGGCAGCCGAGGTCGTAGGCGATCGCGGCGGACGGTGCAAAGCCCGCGGGCGCGGTGCGCGTGACGCCGTTGCAGCCGGACGACTCGTTGTGCGGGTTCTCCGGAGTGGACGGTGTCTCGGCGGCCAGCGCGCGCAGGCAGGTCAGGCCCGGCGAGCGGCTCTCGTACAGCCGTTCGTCGGCGAGCAGCCCGACCGCACCCCGTTCGGGGGCCGGTTGCTGCTGGGTGATGAGCCAGCGCCGATAGCTGTGCCAGACCATCTGCGACGGTTCCCAGTCGCCGGTCCGTTTTCCGCGCACCCAGGCGCGCAGATAGCCGTCGGCGGTGAAGAGGGTCAGCTGGGTGTCGTCCGTGAACAACGCGGGCTTCGGCGGCCCCAGCACGCCCTCGGGGCCGTGTTCGCGCTGGATGTCAGCCCAGCCGAGGTACTGCACGGGGGCACCGAGCGCATCGCCGAGGGCGCCGCCGAGGAGACACCCGGCGCCGCGGTCAACCACGGTATTTCGATCTCGCGGCACGTGTGAACAGTAGCGTCCCGCGAACTTGGGCCGTACTTGTATCTGAGACTCGGGCTTGCGCACCTTCTGAAGTGACGAGGTCAGCGCACCGGAGGAGGGGCATGCGGAGCAAAACCGGACTCGAGTTCGGCGTGCTCGGTCCACTCCAGGTGCTCGCGGACGGACGGCTCGTCCAGCTGGGCCGTCGTGGCATGCGGGGACTGCTGGCCATGCTGGTCGTCGAGGCGAACCGACCCGTCTCGATCGACCAGATCGTCGACGCGCTGTGGACGGACACGCCTCCGGCCACCGCGCGGACGATCGTGCACGGCTACGTCTCGCGGCTGCGCAAGGTGCTGGAGGAGTCCGATCCCGCGGGCTCCGCGACGATCCGCACCACGCCGACGGGGTACCAGCTGGCCGTCGACCCGTGGCGTCTCGATCTGCACCGCGCCCGGCAGCTCGTGGCGTCGTCCCGCGGCAAGCCCGCCGCCATCAGGGCGGGCTTGTTGCGCGAGGCCCTGGGGTTGTGGCGCGGGCCGGTGCTCGCGGACGTGCCGGGTGACCCGATGACGTCCGACTTGGAAGAGCTGCGGCTCTCGGCGTTGGAAGAACGCATCGACGCCGAGCTCGAACTGGGCCGCCACCTGGAGCTGGTCGGCGAGCTGCGGGGGCTGTGCACCGAGTACCCGTTCCGGGAACGCCTGGTCGCCCACAGCATGCGGGCGCTCTACCGATCCGGTCAGCGCGCCGACGCTCTCGAGGCCTACCAACGGTTCCAGCGCCGTGCCGTCGACGAGCTGGGCATCGACCCCGGCCCGCAGTTGCGGTCGCTGCACGAGCAGGTGCTGCGCGACGACCCGTCGTTGAGCGTGGTCGGCCCGGTCGAGTCGCGTCCCGTCGCCCCGCGCGCCGGGATCGTGGCGCCCGCGTTGCTGCCCGCGTCGGCATCCAGGCTGTTCGGCCGCGACGAAGACAGGTCGTGGCTCGACAACGTGTGCGCGACCCGCAATCTCCTCGCCACTTCGGTGGCCGTGCTGACCGGCGCGCCCGGCGTCGGCAAGAGCGCCCTCGCGATCACGTGGGGGCACGAGAACTCCGAGATGTTCCCGCACGGCGTGCTGTTCGCCTCCTTGGGCGACACCGAGCCGGGCGAGGTGCTGACCCGGTTCCTGGTGGCGATGGGCGTGCCGGCGGACGGCGTGCCGGTCGGCGTGGAGGACCGCGTCGGGCTGTACCGCTCGCTGCTCAACCGCCGCCGCGTGCTGGTGGTGCTGGACGACGCGACGGCCTTCGACCAGGTCCAGCCGCTGCTGCCGCCCGGTTCGGGCTCGGTGGTGCTGGTGACGTCGCGGTCCCACATGGAACGGCTCGTCGTCACCAACAGCGCCCGTGTGCGCAAGCTCGGCCCGCTGGACGACGAGGCGGCGCGTGCGCTGGTGGACGACGTGCTGGGCAGGCAGCTGTCGTCGGAAGACCCGGTGGCGGCCCGCAAGCTCGCCGAACTGTGCGGAGGGCTGCCCCTGGCGCTGCGGGTGGCCGCCGCGAAGCTCGTGATCAGTCCGGAGTGGACGGTCGAGGAGCTCGTGGGCGAGCTCGCGGACGACGGGCAGCGGATGCGCGGCCTCGACCTGCCCGAGGCGGGCGTCGGGGTGTCGCGGGCGCTGGACCTGTCGACCCGCGACCTGCCGTCCGAACTGGGTGAGGTCTTCCAGTCCGTCGGCCTCGCGCCCGGCCGCTGGATGTCGCCTCACGCGGTCGCCGCGCTGACCCGCATCCAGGTCGAGTCGGCCCGCTCCCGGCTGGCCCAGCTCGTCGGGGTGAACCTGCTGGTCGAACCGTGGCCGGACGGCTTCACGATGCACGAACTGGTGCGCCTGTACGTGCGGGGAGTGGGCCGGACGGACCTGGACTCGTTGCGGCGCTTGGTGAACTACTACCTCGTCGCGTGCGACCACGTCCGCCGTGCCATCCGCCCGGCACGTGACGGTCTGGACTTCGCCTTCAGGGACAACGGTTCCACGGCGTTACCGGCGTTCGGCGACCCCGTCGACTGGTTCGACCAGGAATGGCCCAACATCGTCGCGCTCGTGCACACGTCCGCCGAAAGGGGCCTGCACGACCAGGTGTGGCAGCTCGTGAGACTGCTGCACCCCTATGCGACCGTGCGCGCACTCACCGGCGAGTGGGTGGCGCTGGTCGGGTTCGGTCTGGCCGCGGCCGAGGTGACGGGAAGCCGCCTCGGCCAGGTGCTCATGCTGGACACGACCTACACGACGAACGCCCGGCTGGGACGCCCTGTCCTGCTGCCGGACGCTCGCCGCGCGCACCGGCTCGCGACCGAGCTGGGCGAGCGTCAGTACCTCGTGCTGACGCTCGCCCAACTCGCCGACGTCCTGTTCCGCCTCCAGCAGCACGACGAGGCCCTGCTGCACTTCTGGGAGTCCGTGCAGCTCGCCCAGCAGTCCGGCGACATCGTCGGCGAGGCGCACGGTCTCAACAACGTGGCGCAGGTCGAACAGGCCCGCGGCCACGTGGAAGTCGCGCTGCAGCACCAGGCTCACGCCGTCGAGGTGTACCGGCGCTCAGGCGACAACGTCGCACTGATCCGCGGCATCGCGAACCTCGCCGAGCTCCACCTCCAGGCCGGAGCCCTGGACCAGGCCGAGACGCTGGCCCGCCAGGTCGTCGACCAGGCCGCCGTGGCCGAGGTCACGTACCTCGAGGGCTTCGGGCGGCACGTGCTCGGCGGAGTGTTGCTCCGGCGGGCGGAATGGGTTGCTGCGGCAGCGGAATTGACGGAGGCGCTGCGCCTGTACGCGCAGGTCAACTCGGCTCGCGCGGTCGAGGTGCGGACCGCTTTGGACTCACTGTCGTCCGAGGTTTAGCGGACGTTTAGTCGTCTGGTCCCAAAGCATGGGATGTTGGACTAGCAGGCCGCCGAGTGGGGGATTACCGAGGGGGTAAGGCGCCTGCTTCTGGAAGGCCCGACCGGCACTCGGGGGAGAATGCCGGTCGGGCCTTTCGCTGTTACTGGAAGTTCTCTTCGGTGCAGCGCGCGAGTGGCAGCAGTTCCGGCCTCTTCGGCGCCATGCCGTCACCCATCGACTCACCCCTGAGCGTGCGGCCGATCCACGGCACCACGTGCTCTCGCGCCCACTTCAGGTCGGCTTTGCGCTGGGTGACCCAGTCGATCTGTTCCAGCGCGGGCCACGGCGCGTTCCAGGAGTGGTCGTCCGTCAGCCCGAGCACCTCGGCTGCCTTGAGCGCGACCCGCTGGTGCCCTTCCGGCGAGAGGTGCAACCTGTCCGCACTCCACGCGCGACGGTCGTGCAGCGCGTGCATCGACCACAGGTCGACCATCCGGCAGTGGTAGCGCTCGGCGATCGACCACAGGTGGGTGTTGTAGATGGCGATCTTGCCCCGGAGGCTCCTGAGCAGCGGGGTGGCCCTGGTGTCGAAGCCCGTGAAGATCACGACGTCGCACCCGGCGGCCCTGAGGTCGGCCACCGCAACCTCGTAGACCTCGGCCAGCGCGTCCGGATCGCTGTTCGGCAGCATGATGTCGTTGCCGCCGCCGCAGAACGTCACCAGGTCCGGCTTGAGCGAGATGGCGAGCGGCACCTGATCGTCGATGATCTCCTGCAGCATCTTGCCGCGGATCGCGAAGTTGGCGTACCTGAACTCAGGCGCCTGCTGGGCGATCATGCCGGCGAGCCGGTCTGCCCAGCCCATGTAGCTGTCTCCGGGGCCCGGGTCGTCCATGCCCTCGGTGAAGCTGTCCCCCAGGGACACGAGACTGTTCCAACGCAGCAGCACAACATCCCCCTTTCTCGTGCGACTTACCTGCCCGCGGGCTCCCGTCCGCAGGCGACTAGTTAGCATGCACAACGAACCCGTGGTTACGCCACCGTCGGTTACGGCATCGTAGGTTTCGTCGCAGTGGGTGACGATTCTTTTACCACTCGATCGAGCGATACTTGAGGGTTTTCCGGGGGATTCGTCTCATTCGATGGCTACCTTCTGCCGGGTGCGTTCTGGTTTGCCGCTTCCGTTCCTTTCGTTCGGTGTAGCGCTTGTCACAGCAGGAGTGCTGGTCGGTGTCGCGCTGACCGGCCCGGCTTCGCCCGGAGCCGGAGGGCCTGTGCTGGTCACGCCGCCTCCCCATTCCAATCCGGTGGTCACTCCGCGGCAGAGCGTCGCCGCGACGACCGTGGTGCCTTCCGGAGCAGTGTCCTCGGTTTCGCCCGCAGTGTTGCCCACGGATGTTTCGTCTGATGCCCCGAACGCGGAAAACCCCCGCAGCGACCTCGGCGCGTGAGGTCGCTGCGGGGGCCGTAGGGCCTTTCCGAGGAGGCGCCGCCGCCGGTCCTGCCCCCTCGGAAAGGGTTGGGGCCACTGCTCGGGACACCGCCGCCGATCTGCCCCGAGCAGTGGGGTTGGGACCGTCTCAGGGGGCGCCGCCGCCGATCTACCCCCTGAGACGGGGTCTGTGGGTCTAGCCGCTGGCCGCCACGTCCAGCGCGGCGGCCGGAACGTGTTCGCTGTAGGCCGAGCGCAGCCTCAGCTCTGCGCTCGGCGAGGCCCCGATGTGGTCGAGGCCGAGGAGAGCCGCGCCCACCACGGGTGGCACGTCGACCAGGCGGACCTGGGCGAGTGGGGCGGCTTCCAGGATCTGCTGACGGACGGGGCCGACCACCACGTCGCCGGTGTGGGTCAGGACTCCGCCGCCCAGCACCACGTCCACGGGCTCGTCCATCAGGTCGAGCTTGCGCATGGAGACGGTGGCGAGCAGGACGATCTCCTCGATCAGGCGGTCGACCTGGGCCAGTGCCACGGCGTCACCCTGCGCGGCCACGTCGAAGACCAACGGGCACAGGACGTGCGGGTCCAGCTCGATCTCCTCGAAGTGGATCTTCTCCACCACGTTGAAGATCGACGTCTCGCCGTAGTGCTCCAGCAGGGCGTCGCGCAGCAACGTCGGCTTGCCCCGGCCGTCCTCGGCGCGCACGGCGTGCCAGAGAGCGTCGTTGCCGATCTGGCCGCCGCCACCCCAGTCGCCCGAGATCGCGCCCAGAGCGGGGAAGCGGTGGGTCCGGCCGTCGCGCGCCACACCCACGGCGTTGATGCCCGCGCCGCAGACGACCGCGATACCACCGGCCGCCGCGGTACCAGCGCGGAGCAACGCGAAGGTGTCGTTGCCGACGAACGTCGTCTTCGACCAGCCTCGCTCGGTGATCGCCCGCGTCAGGTCCTCCTCCTCACGGGGCAGGTCTGCTCCCGCGAGATAAGCGGACGTGTGCGCGGCGATCGGCTCGTCGGGGGACAGTCCCGCCTGAGCTGCGGCCTCGCGTGCCAGTCCCTCGAACACGTCGAGTCCGCGCTTCATGCCCACGGTCTGCGGCGGGGCACCGGGCCCGCGCACCTGCGCGAGCACCTTGCCGTCCGCGTCGACCAGGAGCACCGCGGTCTTGCTGTTCCCGCCGTCGATGGCGAGCACACGGTCGGTCATCGTTGTCAGTTTCCCTTCACCCACGGCAGCAGGTCGCGGTTCTGCGCGATCAGCTCGTCGGCCAGCTGGTCCGCGATGGCGTGCTGGCCGATCAGCGGGTGGGCGAGCAGCGCGTTCGCCACTCGGTCGCGGCCACCGTGTTTGGCCGCTTCCAGCGCCAGGTACTCGTACGCGGTGACGTGCGAGATCAGGCCGGAGATGGACGGTTCCACCGGACGGACCGGCAGCGCCCTGCCGCCGTTCGAGTCCACAGTGGAGGACACTTCGATCACGGCGTCGTCGGGCAGGAAGGGCAGCGAGCCGTTGTTCTGCACGTTCACCACGTGCTTCTCAGCGCCTGCGCCACCGGTCAGCGCGTGCACGAGCTGCACGGCCGCCTCGGAGTAGTACGCGCCGCCGCGTTGCGACAGCTGCTCCGGCTTCGTCACGACCGACGGGTCGCCGTAGATGTCGAGCAGTTCCTTCTCGACGGCCGCAACGACTTCGGCGCGCGGCGGTGAGGTGAGCTGCTTCTTCACGACGGCGTCGTGGTTGTAGAAGTAGTTCAGGTAGTACGACGGCACCATGTTCAGGCGCCGCATCAGCTCGCCGTCGATGCCGATGTGCTCGGCCAGGCCCTCGACGTGGTCGGCGAGCAGCTCAGGCAGCCGGTCGACGCCGTCCACGTACACGCCGCGTTCCCACGTCAGGTGGTTCAGGCCGACGTGCTCCAGCTCCACAGTGGACGGATCCACGCCGAGCAGTGCGGACGTCCAGCGCTGGAACGTGATCGCCACGTTGCACAGGCCGATCGCCTTGTGACCCTCCTGCAGCAGTGCGCGCGTCACGATGCCGACCGGGTTCGTGAAGTTCACGATCCACGTGTCGGGGCCCGCGATCCTGCGCACCTTCTCCGCGATGTCCAGGACCACCGGCACGGTCCGCAGGGCCTTGGCGAGGCCTCCCGCGCCGGTGGTCTCCTGGCCGACGCACCCGCAGGTGAGCGGGAACGTCTCGTCCGAAGCGCGCGCCTTCTGCCCGCCGACGCGCAGCTGGAGCAGAACCGCGGACGCGCCCTCGATGCCTTCTTCGAGCGACGTGGTGGTGCGCACCTTCGCCGGGTGACCCGCGTGCTCCAGCAGCCGCTGGCTGAACGGGCCGATCAGTGAGAGGCGGTGCTCGTCCGGGTCGACGAGGACGATCTCGTCCACCGCCAGGCTGGTGCGACGGCCGGCGATGCCGTCGATCAGCTCCGGTGTGTAGGTGGACCCGCCACCGACGACGGTGAGTTTCATCCCTTGACTCCCGTGAACGTGATTCCCTTGACGAACGACTTCTGGGCGAAGACGAAGAGGACGACGGCCGGGATCATCGTCAGGAACGTGACGGCCATCGAGGAGTTCCACTGGACGATGTGCATGCCCTTGAACGTCGCCAGTGCCAGCGACAACGTCCACTGGTCCTTGACCTCGCCGGTGTAGAGCAACGGGCCGAAGTAGTCGTTCCAGGTGAAGAGGAAGCAGAACAGCGCGGTGGCCGCGATGCCGGGCTTCGCCATCGGAATGATGATCCGGACCAGCGTCTGGAACTCCGAGCACCCGTCCACCCGTGCCGCGTCCACATAGGACTGCGGGATGGTGAGCATGAACTGGCGCAGCAGGAAGATGCTGAACGCGTCGAACAGGAAGTACGGCGCGATCAACGGGACCAGTGTGCCCGTCAGGTTCAGCGAGGACCAGGTGTCGTACAGCGGCACGGCCACGACCTGCGGCGGCAGCATCATCGCGCCGATGACGAGGATGAACGCCACGTTCCGGCCGCGCCACTTGAGCTTCGCGAGCGCGTAGGCCGCCGGGATCGACGAGATCAGCATGCCCAGCGTCGCGAGCAGCGAGTACGTGAGGCTGTTGATCAGGTACTGGAACAGCGGGGCCTTGTCGAAGACCTCGACGAAGTTCTCCCAGTGCCATTCGGTCGGCCACAGGTTCGAGGTGAACGCCTGGTCGTCCGACATCACCGCGGTGAGGAAGACGAACACGACCGGCGTGGCGAACATCAGGCCGAGCGCGAGCCCGATCGCGTGCGTCGCGACCCAGTTCAGGATGCCGCCGACGTCGCGCTTGCGGCGCGGCTGCTCCGGTTCCGCTGGGACGTCGACCGGTGGTTTGGTCAGCGTGGCGGTCATGCTCCCGGACCCCCTTCCTCAGCGGTGGAGTTCTTGCGCATCCGCTGGACCAGCACGATGGTCACGGCGAACGAGATGATGAACAGGACCGTGGCCATGGCGGCCGCGTAGCCCATGTCGAAGTAGCGGAAGCCCTGCGTGTACAGGTAAACCGGGAACGTCAGCGTCGAGTTGTCCGGGAAACCGAGATATTTGGTCGATCCCGTCGCGTCCGCTGCTCCAGAGCCGGCCGACCCCGCGACGACCGCCTGTGTGAACAGCTGCAACGCGAGGATCACGGAGTTCACGATGCCGAAGAGCAGCACCGGTGAGATCGACGGAAGCGTGACGTGCCACCAGCGCCGGATCGGGCCGGCGCCGTCGAGCTCCGCGGCCTCGTACTGCTCCTGCGGCACGTCCAGGATCGCGGCGAGGATGATGATCATCAGGTCGCCGGAGATCCAGAGCATGATCGCGGTGATGCCGGGCTTGGCCCACGCCGGGTCCGAGAACCACAGCGGGGACTCGAGCCCGAAGACGCCGAGGATCTTGTCGAGCGGGCCGCCGTTGGGCCGCATCACCATGAAGAACACGAGTGTCGCGGCCACCGGCGGTGCCAGTGAAGGCAGGTAACAGAGCGTGCGGATCAGACCGACGCCCGACTTCAGACGAGCGATGACCGACGCCACGCCCAGCGCGAACACCGTCCGCGCGATCGTGAGCACCACGACGAACCAGAGCGTGTTCGTGATCGCCTTGATCAGCAAGGGATCCTTGAACATGAACTCGTAGTTGGCGAGGCCGTTGAACTCCGGTGGGTTGATCAGGTCGTACTTCGTGAAGCTGAAGATGACCGTGGCGACCAACGGGTACACGAAGAACAGGACGAAGCCGATGATTGCCGGGGCCATGAACCCGAGCACGGCTAGACGGTGGCGGGAACGCGCCCGCCCCTTGCCGGGGGCGGGCCGCGCGCCGAGCGTGGCGGTCATCTTGCGAATCCCCTACTTGCCGCTCTTGGCGATCTGGTCGTCGATGTTCTTGTCGACTTCCTTGAGGCCTGCCGCCAGGTCCGGGACCTTGCCGGACTGGTAGGAGACCGAGAAGTCGGTGACGGCCTTGATGTGCGCGTCACCGATGGGGGTGACCGGGTTGCCCTTGAGCTTGTCGCTCTTGGCCAGGTCGATGAACGTCTTGAACTGCTCGTCCACCTCGAGCTTGGAGCTCTCCATGGCGGCCTTGGTGCTCGGGACGTTCTTGATGGCGTTGGACAGGTCGACGATCGTGTCGGTGTCGAACGTCAGGTGCTTGATCAGCTCCCACGCGGCGCCGGCGTTCTTGGCGCCCTTGGGAATGCCCATGATCGTGCCGGTGGTGAACGCGGTGCCGTAGTCGGCGGGCTTCCAGGTCGGGAACGGAGCCGTGCCGAACTTGATCTGCGGCGCCTGCGCCTTGAGGAAGGCGGTCCGGTACTCGCCGTCGATCATGATCGCGATCTTGCCCTGGTGGAACGCGTGGTCGGCCGAGTACTCCTGGCCGAGACCGGCGCGGAACCGCTCCAGCGCGTCGTAACCGTAGAAGTCGACGAGCTTCTTCTGGAACGTCATCATCTCGGTGAAGCCGGGGGAGCTGGCGAGGCCGGACTTGCCGTCCTTCTCCCACTCCGCGCCGAACGTCGGCGCGAGGATGGTCGGGCGGTTGGCGTAGAAGCCCATCGTGGGCAGGTAGCCCGCGACCTCGATGTCACCGTTGGGCGCCTTCTTGGTCGCCTTCACGGCCGCGTCGTACAGCTCGTCCAGCGTCTTCGGCGGGGCCGTGATGCCGGCCGTCGAGAGCAGGTCCTTGTTGTAGTACATGGCGTACACGTCGGTGAGCATGGGCATCGCACAGCGGTTGCCCTTGTACTCGGTGTACTGCTGAACAGCCGGGGAGAGCTGGCTCAGGTCGACCTTGTCGCGGTCGATGTAGGACTTCAGCGGCTGGAACGCGCCCGAGGAGCAGAACTGGCCGATGTTGTCCGTGGTGAACGACAGCGCGACGTCCGGCGTGTTGCCCGAACGGATGCCCGCGGTGATCTTGTCGTCGTCCTGCGAACCCTCGTGCTTGATCTCGATGTTCGGGAACTTCTTGTTGAAGGTCTTGAGAGCCTTCGTGACCTCTTCGTACTCGCGGTCGGAGTAGTTGCTCCAGACCGTGAGCGTGAGCTTGTCGTCCTTGCCAGGAGCAGCGGCGGCATCGGAACTCGCGCCGCCACCCTTGCCCGCCGCACATGCGGTGAGGGTCAGCGCTGCGGCGACACAGAGCAAGGCAGCACGGGTGTGCTTGCGCATGTGCACTCCTTCTCGATCAACGTGGGGACCCGGCGACCACTGGGCCGCGGAATGGAGCCGTGGTGGCTGCCGGGAGGCCGAACACCTCTTCGCGGGCGAAGGCGAGCGCCGAGTGCAGTGCGCCGCTGCGCACTGGTTTCCCGGTCACCAAAGCCAGCTGAATAGGTGTTCTCGGCACCACCAGTTGCCGCAGTTCCGCGGCAACGAGGTCGTTCAGCGTGGTTCCGCCTGCCTGCGCGATGTCGCCGGACAGGAGGATGAGTTCCGGGTCGAGCACCGCGACGACGCTAGCCACGCCCGTGGCTATGCGCTTGGCGAGATCGGCCATGAACTCACGGCCCGCCGGACCCGCGGCCAACGCCTTGCGCACGGCACCGTGGCCGTTGCGCGCGGCGAGCCCGTGGGCGCGTGCGAGCTTGCAGATCGACGTGTTGCTGAGCAGTTCACCGAACGTGCCGCCGGAGCGGTCCGTGTCGGTGTCGGCCGCCGCGCGGTCGGGGATCATCAACCCGTCGATCTCGCCCGCGCCACCGGAAGCGCCGCGCAGCAGCGATCCGTTGACGACGACGGCGGCACCGACGAGGTCCGCGGGCCAGATGACGACGAAGTCGCGCACCTTGGTGGCCCGTCCGGCGACCATCTCCTCCAGCGCGACGAGGTTGACGTCGTTCTCGACGCTCACCGAGGTCGCGAGCTGCTCCCGCAACTGGCCGGGCATGTCGAAATTGCTCCAGCCGGGCAGATGTGGTGCGTAGGCGAGCTCGCCGTTCGCGGGGTTCACCGCTCCCGGACAGCCCACCACGACGTGCAGCAACTGATCGGCACTCAGACCCGCTTGCCCGCAGGCCTTGCCGACCGCGCTCACGAACGCCTCCAGCACGCCGTGCTTCACGGGCATCGGTGCCTTGTGCTCGGTGAGCACGGCACCGGAGATGTCCGCGATCGCGATGTCGACCGTCTCAGGGGTGAGATCGACAGCGGCGATGTGCGCAAGCGCCCCGTTGACCGACCACAGCTGTGCTCGTGGCCCGCGTCCGCCGCCACGCAGTCCGTTGCGGACCACGGTGTCGGCGTCTTCGAGCCGGGTGAGCAGCTGTGCGGTCGCCGGCTTGGAGAGGCCGATCAGACCTTCCAACTCCGACCTGGTCAGCGGCCCGTTGCGCAGCAAAGCCTCGATGGCTGCGCGGTCGTTGATCTCCCGCAACAGTCGTGGGCTTCCGGCACGCATTAGGTCCGCTCCTGTCTGTTAACTTTCCAGACGATTTCGCCAGACGGTAGTGACCTGGTTCACCGGGGTCAATCCCCGATATGGGTCCGTTACCTGAGTTAGGTTCGCCTAAGGCACCCTGGAACCATGACCGACGTGCGCCAGGAGTCGCTCGCATCACTGCTCGGAGGCCGAGGCGGCGCCCTCGACGCCTCCCTGCCTCCGCTCGCGTTCGTCGCAGGCTGGCTGCTGTTCGGGCACTCCATCGGCGCAGGTGCGATCGCCGCCGTGCTGTGCGGGGTGGTGATCGGCGTCGTGCGCCTCGTACGAGGCGAGAAACCCCGCGCGGTGATCCTGTCCGTGTTGCTGGTGGTGGCGGCCGCTTTGGTGGCGCTCTACACCGGACGCGTCGAGGACTTCTTCCTCATCCAGCTGCTGTCCAACGTGGCCTCGTCCCTGGCCTGGGCGGGCTCGATCGCGGTGCGCTGGCCGTTGCTCGGCGTGGTGGTGGGGACGCTGCTCGGGCAGAAGACCCGGTGGCGCCGAGATCCTGCCCTTTTGCGCGCCTACTCGGTCGCGTCGTGGGCATGGGTCGGTCAGTACGTGCTGCGGGTCGCCGTGTTCACGCCGTTGTGGCTCGATGCGCAGGTGTTCTGGTTGGCGACGTTGCGGGTGGCGATGTCGTGGCCGCTGCAGATCGCCTGCATCCTGGTCTCGGGGTGGCTGCTGAAGCGGGCGCTACCAGCCGGCCACCCCGGATTCCGGCACCCTCAGGCCACAGACTTGAGGAAGGCCGACCAGGCGGCCGGCGAGACGGGGATGTGAGCGCTCGGCGCCTTGCTGTCCCGGATGCCGACGCCGCGGCCGATCTCGACGCAGTTGTCGCTGCTGGCGCTATAACTGCTCTTCCGCCAAGTGGTCATCAGAGCCCCTCCAAGATGTTGTCGATCACCGCCCTTGATTCTTCCTCAGTCAGGGCGACGGCTGCGAGGGCCGTCAGGATGTCCTCGTACACCTCGACGGTGTCCGTGTCGTCGAAGAACAGGCAGGAATTGATGCTGTCGATGTAGACGACCGGCGGGTACTTCGGGAACTTCATCACCCTGAAGTCGCCGCAGATGCCCGCGTGCATTCCGACGGAGCGAGGAATGATCCGCAGGCTGATGTACTTCCGCACGGACATCCTGAGGAGGTGGGCCAGCTGCTCGCGCCACACCTCGGTGTCGCCGGCCGGTAGCAACAAGGCCTGCTCGTGCACGAAGAACGTGAACTTCTTGCCCGGCGCCAGGATGTCCGATCGTGCCGCCCTTGCGGCGGCGACCTTGTGCACGTCCTCCGCCTTGATCACCGTCGAGTGTTCGGCGACGACGTAAGCGTATTCGTATGTTTGCAGCAGGCCGGGAACGACGATCATCGACCAGCAGATGATCTCGTCTGCGGCCTTTTCCTGGTCGATGAGCGTGCGGACCTGGTCCGGGAGGCCGTCTTCCGGCATTTGCAGCCAGGCCTTGCCCGATTCGCGGAACAGGGCGAGGAGGTACTCGCGTTCCTCGACGGCGGCCTGGCAGTAGGCGAGCAGGATCTGGACCTCGATCTCGGTCACGCCGCCCTTGCCCAGGGTCATGTCCGAGAGTTTGGCTTCCTGCCAGCCGATTCGTTCGGCCAGTTGGCGGTGGGTGAGCCCGGTGCGGGCGATGACCGCGCGCACGCCGGCACCGAACTCACGTCCCGCCACGCTGGAGGATCTTTTGGGCATGCGGGAAAGCTAGGCCCGGCGGGTCATCCTTCTCCATTGTTTCCGGTCAAATGTGCCTGAAGGTAGGACGCATGGAGCGGCTCCATATTTCGGATGATCTTGCCGCTCGACGTTCTCGGCAGGGTGTCCATGACGAGGATTTGGGCGGGTAACTTGAATTCCGCGAGCCTTTCCGTGCACCACTCCGACAACGCTTGTGCCGTGAGCGTGTCACTGGCGGTGCCCACGTATGCGCGGATTTCCGGCTTTCCCACCGCAACGGCCTCGGTCACCTGCGGGTGTCCACGCAGGACGTGTTCGACCTCGGTCAGGTCGACCTTGTTGCCGCGCACCACGACCAGTGAGTCCGCACGACCGAGCAGCCGGAGTTCGCCGTTGCTGGAGAACTCGCCGCGGTCGCCGGTGCGGAACCAGCCGCCGGAGTAGCGCGCCGGGTCGTTCTCGGACAGGTACGGCGTTTCTTCCAGTGCCACCTCGACGAGGCCGTTGCGCACGCGTGCCGTGACGCCCGGCATCAGCTTGCCGACCGAGGGGCGGACCGTGCCGTCGACCGCCATGGTCAGCGCGCCGGTCTCGGTGGTGCCGAAGCATTCGCCGACCGGGAAGCCGTAGGCGGCGGCGAACCTGTCGGCCACGTCCTGCGGCATCATCTCGCCGCCGGCGAACGCGCCGCGGACCGTGCGCAACGCGTCGCGGTCGGGTGAGGAGGCCAGCAGGTCGAAGTGGAACGGCAGGCCGGTGACGAAGTCGACCTCGTGCGTTCGTGCCTGCCGGAGGATTGCTTCTGCAGAAGGCTTTTCGGCGAACACGAGGTGTGCGCCCACCGCGAGTGAGTGCAGCAGGCCGCCGATCAGGCCGAAGCTGTGGGCGGGGGAGTTCAGCAGCAGGAAGCGTTCGCCGCCGCGCACCACGCCGTCGGACGCGGCGAACCGGGCCACCTCGTCGGCGAGGGATTCGGTGCTGCGGCCGATCACCTTCTGCCGTCCGGTCGAGCCGGAGCTGAACTGGACCAGCCGGTGCGGAGTCGTGGCGGGGACGCCGGGTGCGCGTTCGACGACCAGGCCGTACCGCTCCTGGAAACCCTGCGCCGGACTGCCGCTGGGGTGCACGAGGAACTCGGGCCGCGTCAGGTCGTGCAGGACGGCGACCTCCGCCGGGCGCAGCCGGTGGTCGATCGAGACCACCCTGGCCCCGATGCTCCACAACGCCAGCACCGCTTCGAGCTGGCTGAAGCTCGGCGGCACCTGGACCGCGACCGTGCTGCCGTCGCGGATGCCCGCCGCCTCGAACCGGGTGGCTTCGGCGGAGACGTCGGCGCGCAGCAAGCCGTGCGTGACTGTGTTGCGGTGACTGAAGATCGGCACTTCGTCGCCGTGCCGGTGCAACAGGTCGGTGATGAACTCACGCATGTCTTTCATGACTCCTTGCAGAACTCGCCGATCGGGAGGCCCACGTGCCGTTGCTCGGTCGCGATGTGGCCGAGCAGCTCGTCGCCGCGCTGGAGTTCGGTGACGTTGCGGACCTTGCCGCCGGGGCCGAGCACGCGGACGTGCCAGTCGTCCTGCACCATCAGGTGGACCTCGACGCCCTCCGGCGAGCGCGCGGAGATGGTGAGCATCGGGCGTGACTCGAGCTTGGCCCGGCCGACGGTGATCTCGCGGGTGCGGCCCTCGGCGTTGACGGCGAGAACCTTGCTGCCGGACCGCAGTTCGGACAGGTAGTTGGTGCGGTTCGCCGGGCCCAGCACGTAGGAGTGCAGCGCGCCCGCGTTGACCCGGAACGGCCGCGTCGGCATGTACGGCAACGGATGCGTTTCGCTGCAACAGAGGATGAAGCCCGACGAGAACGAGCCGACGAGGATGCCCTCGTCCTCCTGGAAGTGTGAGGCGGTGTCGACGCAGACGCGGTCACCGAGGCCGTTGTGGGTCAACGCTTCCACGGTGAGCGTGGTCAGGGTCAGCGGCGGGGACGTGACTTCCAGCAACCGGGCCAGTTTGAACACGTCGGTCGCGTCCTGCGGCGCCATCAGCACGCCGTCCGAGCCGTGTTCCAGGCATTCGAGGACGATCGCGGCCTCGACGAGGTCGGTCACGACGGTGACGAGCTTGCCGGGTGCGCCGTCCGCGGCGGCGATCACGATCTCGAGGGGGATCTTCGTCGGGTCGGTGAACGCGACGACGGTGTGGTCGAGCCGTTCCGCTGCGGCACAAGCGAGTTTGAGCGTGCGGTCGTCGCTGACCGTCACGAAAGCGGAACTCGTGGGCAACCGGTCGAGCTGGTCCTGCTCGTGCACCACCACGGTGACGAGGTGGGGGCTCTCGACGTGGTTCTCGGTCAGCAGCACGCGGGTGATCGTCGGCGGCAGGTCGTCGAGCAGTGCGGGGTCGTCCGAGACGACTCCGCCGATCCGGCTGTGCACCGCCGCGTCGATCACGGCGGTCCGGTGCTGTTCCGGGACGGTTCTGAGGTCGATCCAGGCGAACTTCACCGGTTCTCCAAGGTTGCGGTCAGTGCGTGCATGAGGCTTGCGTCGGTGGGCGCGTGGACGATCGACGCCAGTTCCGCGACCAGTTGCATCGGCGCGGGCGAGGTGAAGACCCGCCGTCCGACGGCGAGGCCGGAGCAGCCTGCCGCCATCGCGACGCGGGCGTGGCCGGCGAGACTGGTGGTGGAGGCCGGACCTCCCGCGACGATCACCGGAATCGGGCAGTTGGCCACGACTTCGGTCATGTCGTCGGCGAGGTTGGTCTTGACGATGTCCGCGCCGAGGTCCGCCGCGATGTTGACGACGTGCGCCAGCAGGGCTGGATCTTTCGGATCAGCGACGCGGGGCCCGCGGGCGTAGGCCATCACGACCAGCGGGACGTTCCACGAGTCGCACGCGGCCGCGACCGTGCCGAGGTCCGTGAGCTGGCGCGACTCAGTGTCGGAACCGATGTTGACGTGCACGCTCACCGCGTCGGCGCCGAGCCGCAGCGCCTCGTCGACCTCGCCGACGAGCACCTTGGCGTTGGCATCGGCCATGTGCACGGTGCCCGCGCTCAGATGGACGATCAGCGCACATCCGCCCAGCACAGCGGGTTCGATGGTGCGCACTCGTCCTTTGTGGACGATGACGGCGTCGGCGCCGCCCTGCACGACGGCACGGATGAGCTCCTGCCACCTGTCCCGCGGTACCACCGGACCGTCCGAAACGCTGTGGTCCAACGGCACGAAGAGATACCTGTCGTCCTGCGGACGGGAAAGGCGTCGCAGCCGCAACGCTTTCCTCATGGCGTTCACACCCTTCGATCGTTTGGTGTCAACAGGGTGTAGTAGTCCGCGTACGCAGCGGCAGGTGTGAGGTGCCGATAATTCCCGAGTTATCGGCCTGATAGCGCAACCGCGCTTACAACGGCGACGGAGCGTCATCTGGTGACACCCACGTGGCCGTGTTTGTGGATCGGTAACTGCCCTAGGCTTCGTCGGTGCGAATGGAGCTCAGACATCTGCACGTGGTGCTGACCGTGGCACGAGCAGGCAGCATCAGCAGGGCCGCCTCCCAGCTGAAGATCGCCCAGGCCGGGCTCACCGCGCAGGTGAGGCGCATCGAGGCGAGTCTCGGCGGCCCGTTGTTCCTGCGTCGCACCGACGGCGTCGAGCTGACCGAACTAGGTCGCCACGTAGTCCTGCGAGCCCAGGACCTGGTCGAACGCTTCGACGACCTGCTGGTCTCCTCGCGCAAACTGGCCGAACGCGGTGACTCGGGCATCCGCCTGGGCGGGGTGGCGGGCTCCCCGACCGCGTTGCTCGTCGGCGTCGTCCGCGAGATGCTCCCCGGCCTGCCGCAGACCACTCACATCGAACGCGGCGGCGACGCGGTGCTGGAACTCGTCCGCACCGGCGACCTGGACCTCGCGCTGGTGGTGGAGTTCCCGCGCAGCCCGTTGCGCTTCCCCAAGGCGGTAGGCCTGCGCGGCGTGGTCACGGAACGCATGCTGATCGGCGTGCCGGTCGGCCACCGCCTGTCCGGCCGCAGCGAGGTGTTGCTGTCCGAACTGGCCGGCGAGGAGTGGGTGGCGCCGGACGAGAACCACGGCGGCCGCCTCAACCTCGACCTGGCCTGCGAAGCCGCGGGTTTCACCCCGCGCTGCGCCCACTTCGGCGTGGACCCGGTGGCGGCGGCGGACCTGGTGCGCTCCACCGGCGCCGTGGCGGGCTTCTTCCCAGGCCCCGACGTGCCGGGCGTGCTGCTCAAACCGATCATCGGCAACCCGCTGCACCGGCGGATCACGCTGGTGTGGAACACCGACGTCGACGCCGCCGAACACGTGGACGACGTGCACGCCGGACTGCTGCGCGCCTACCGCGACCGGACCCCGCACTCGGGCCGGCTGCTGGCGTCATGACTGCGGTGGCTGTGGTGGCTGCTGCGGGTACTGCTGAGGCGGGTACTGCTGAGGCGGATACGGCTGTTGCTGCTGCGGATACGGCTGCTGCTGCGGCGGGTACGGGTACTGCTGTTGCTGCTGCGCGTAGTACTGCTGCTGGGCCCAGTACTGCTGGTGCTGCTGGCGCTGCCGTTCGCGGTTCTTCCTGCTGTTGCGGGTCGCGACGATCACGACGATGACGATGACCGGGATGATGGCGTACCCGACCAGCCGGCCGAGGATCCTGGCGCCACTGGGTTCAGCAGCAAGAACGTGGAGCATGGTTGCACTTTCGCACATGTTCAGGCCGGGCGCGGGGCTTTGGGTCCGAGCACGTCCACGGCCGCCAGCCAGGCGGCGCCGGCCGCGCCCTCCGTCGCCATGATCACCTGGGCGTTGCAGCGCGTGAGCAGTTCCTGCTTCAGGTGAGTCCCGACCGGCGTCTTGATCAGGCTGCCGACCAGCACGATCGGGGACGTGTCGGACGGTTCGCGCACGGCTGAGGCCGTGTCGGCGAGCAACCGGGCGGCGGAGCCGACGATCGTCAGCGCTTCCGGGTCACCGTGGTGGTAGGCCGAGCTGACCAGCGGGGCGAACCGCGCCAGCGCGATCGGGGGCTGGTCGTTGACGGCGTTGATCAGCTGGCCGCGGTTCTTCGCGCCGGCGGCGGTGAGAACGGCGGTGGCCAGGCCTTCCAGTGGTGCGTCCACGTCCAGCAGCCGCAGGGCGGCCCGGACGGCCTCGCGGCCCAGCCAGAACGCCGAGCCGTCGTCGCCGATCAGCCAGCCGTAGCCGCCGGACTGGGCGATCATGCGGTGGCCCGCGATGCGGCCCGCGATGGAACCCGTGCCCGCCACCAGGACCGTGCCGTCGGGTGAGGACGTGCCGGTGGCGAAGGCGGCCTCGCAGTCGGTGATCACGCGCATCGGGCAGTGCAGGCCCGCACGTTCCCAGGCCTCGCGGAACAGCGAGGAGATCGCGGGGTCGGCCAGCTTCGAGGCCCCTGCCATGCCGAGCACGCCGGAGCGGACCTTGCGCGAGTCGAGGCCGTCCAGGGCCTCTGCCAGCGCTTCGCCGATGTGGGCGGCGGCGACCGTGGGCGGGTGCGAGTTCGGGTTCGCGCCGCCCGCCAGGCCCTGGCCCAAGCGGGCGCCGTCCAGATCGAGCACCAAGGCCCTGGTCGAGGTGCCGCCGGCGTCGAGTCCCACAACCAGGTCCATACCGACCGAGTATGCCGAGACCCGCTCACCTTAGGCACGCCCAACCGGGTGTCACCTCACGAAAGCGCGGTTACCGCTTGCGTTGTGGTGGAAGAACACCAACGAGCCGGCCGGAACTGGATCACCCGAACGGACCACTGTGGACAGTCCGGGAACGATCAAGCTGTAGTCGAACGTGGCGGCGGGGGTGACGTCGACCAGGTCGTCCGAGTCGGCGGGCGCGGTGTAAGGGCTTCGCACGCCAACGGTGTAGGTCACCGGGCCGGATGGCAGAGCCGCCCGTGACACCGGCAGCACCACGACGTCGCTGTCGAACAGGTTCGTGTCGGTCGCGCCGTCCAGTCCGTTCAGCGGCTGCTCGTCCACGACCTCGTCCGAACCCGCGACCTTGGTCCTGGCGAGCCAGATGTCGGCGGTGATGTCGCCGTCGGGGTTGGTCGGCTTCACGGCGGTGGTCACGAAGTCCTTGCCGCCCACCGAGAACTTCACCTCCGGCTGGATGTTGCTGCCGATGTTCGCCCAGGTGCTCCAGGTCGCGACGCCGAACGCCAGCAGGTCCGAGGTCGCCGTCGCGCCCACGTACCGCAGGTCGCCGCCGCGCGCGGTGCGGTTGATCGCGCAGTTGTCCTGCACGTCAGGGCCGCAGTCGGCGAGGCGGTCGGAGCGCGCGCCGAGTGTCAGCGCGGTCATCCGGGACTGGTAGCCGGGCTGGTCGAGGCCACGGCCCGCGACCCGGTCACCGGACGCGGTCAGGCGCGCCACCGGCTTCGGCGCCGCGTAGACCGGCACGTGGAGAGTCCGGTCGCCGGTGAACGTCACCTGGCCGGACGCCTCCGCCAGGAACTGACGGCCCTCGTCCAGCGAGACCGTGGGGTCGGGGGTCTTGCGCAACGCGGCGGGGTTCGAGATCCGCAGCTGCACGGGCACCGACGCCGAACCGCCCGGCGGCAGCGCGACGTAAGGCACGATGACCTGGAAGGACACGCCAGGCACGGCGGTGATCGGTTCGTAGCGCGCGTTCAGGCGAACGGCCTGCGAACCCTTGTTCACCAACCGGATCGTCCGGCTGGTCAGCACCGGACCGGCGGCCTCGACCGTGCCGAACGACGCGTCGCCCAGCGCCAGCACGTCGGACGACAGCGCGGCGAGCCCGTCCACCCGGCCCGCGCCGACCCGCATCGGCGCCTCCCGCACGCCGTCCGCGTCCCGGACCACGCCGGAGGCGGTGTTGGTCAGTGCCGCCTTGATCTCCGCGACCGTCCACTTCGGATGGACCTCGCGCAGCAGCGCGGCGATCCCGGCGACGTGCGGCGACGCCATCGACGTGCCACCCATCGACACGCCGTCCGAGGCCGTTCCGGAGGCGGCGGAGAAGATCGTGTCACCCGGCGCTGCCACGGCGATCGACGAACGAGAGCGCGACGACGACGGCGTGATCGTGTCCGCGATCGCCGGCTCCACGGAAGGCACCGCGACCTTCAACGCCGAGGTCAGGTGCACGGTCAGGGTTCCGGCCTCCAAGGCCGGACGCAACGCGGTGGAGGCCGCCGCCGTCAGCTGGAACGCGGGAATGTGCGCGTTTCCGGCGATTCCGGCCGCGAACACCGGCAACGTCGTCGGCAGCAGCACCCCGGCCGCCCCGGCCTTCCAGGCGTTGTCGGTGCGGGCACCCGAACCGCAGGCGCGGGTGGCGTCGCTGTCGTCCCACTCCAGCCAGACGATCTTCCCGGCCAGTGGTTCGGAGATCGGTTTGCAGCCATCCACATTGGACGAAAGCCGCACGACGGGCAGGGTCAGGTCGAAGGAGTCCTTGAAGTTCTGGCTGTACTGGCCCGGCCACTGCCTGCCCGCGACCTCCAGCCCGTCCAGCATCGAGAACGAGTCACGGCTGTTCGCCACGGAGATCGCCTCCGGCGAGTTGCCGGGAGACCCGGAGACGTCGTAGAAGTCGCCACCGTTGCCGGCCGCCGCGACCACGACCACGCCGTGTTCGACGAGTTTGCGCACGAACAGCGAGTCGGGGTCGTCCGGCGCGCCGAAGTCGCTGCCCAGCGACAGGTTCACCACGTCGAGCTTGTCGGAGAAGTCGCCGTCGCCGTTGGGGTCGAGCGCCCAGTCCAGGGCCTGCGCGGTCAGGTTCGTGCCGCCCTCGCAGCCGAACACCTTCAGCGCGTAGAGCGACGCCTTGGGTGCCGTTCCCGGGCCGATCTTCAACGAGTCGAGATCGACCGACGAGTAGGAACCGCGATAGGTCGTGCCGTCGGCGTTGACCCCGTACCCGGCCGCGGTCCCGGCGACGTGCGTGCCGTGGCCCTCGCAGTCCAGCGGGTCGGCGTCCGGCTCCGGGATCGACCCGGACTTGCCGGTGTAGGCGTCGCCCGCGAAGTCGTGGCCGCCGACGACCTTGCCAGTGGGAAATGTGCCGCCGCCGAAGTCCGCGTGCCGGTAGTCGATGCCGGTGTCGATCACGCCGATGCGCACGCCGTCGCCGAAGCGCCCGAGCGACTTCCACACGTCGGACGTCCGGGTGAGGCGGACGGCGTGGGCGTTCGTGAGCTTCTTGGGGACCATCCGGTGCACCGCGCGCACCTCGGGCATGCGCGACAAAGCGGACAAGCGTGACTTGTCCGCCGACAGCATCACGCCGGGCACCGCGTTGGTCGTTCGGGCGACTTCTCGGCCCCCGGACCGGGAGACCACTCGGGAGACGTGCTCCGATGTCCGATTCCGGGCTGAACGCGCCTGTGCGACGTTGCCCGTGTCGGCGGCTGCGGTCGAGGTCAGCTCCACGAAAACGGTTACAGGCTCGACTGGGCCGGATGGCGCGAGCAGTGCGCCCACCAGGAGTGACGTGGCCACCAGATTCATGATCAACTCCTCTTATTCATCGGACGACTTCACCCTGAGCCCTAGACGAAGGCGGCCTCGCGGGGCTATACATCCGATGTATTTCGTAGGGGTGTGAGCAGAGGAGGAACGGCCGTGCAGTTCTTGCGCCTGGGGCCGGTCGGCGATGAACGTCCTGCAGTCAGGACCGACGACGGGACCACATACGACCTCCTGCCGATCACCCCGGACATCGACGGGGCGTTCCTCGCGAACGACGGCGTGGCGCGCGTTCGGGCCGCCCTCGAAGCCGGCGAACTGGGGGCCCTGAGCACCGAGGGCGTCCGGATCGGGTCGCCGCTCGCGCATCCGGGCAAGGTCATCTGCATCGGCCTCAACTACCGCGACCACGCGGAGGAGACCGGCGCGGACATCCCCGGCGAGCCGGTGATGTTCCTCAAGACGCCCGACACGATCGTGGGCCCGTACGACGAGGTGCTCGTCCCGCGCCGGTCCGTGAAGACCGACTGGGAGGTCGAGCTCGGCGTCGTCATCGGCCGCACCGCTCGCTACCTCGAGTCCGAAGAGGACGCTCTGGCGTGCGTCGGCGCGTACGTGCTCTCGCACGACGTCTCCGAGCGCGAGTTCCAGATCGAGCGCGGCGGGACGTGGGACAAGGGCAAGAACTGCGAGACGTTCAACCCGCTCGGCCCCTTCCTCGTGCCCGCCGACGAGATCGCCGACCCGCAGAGCCTGGAGATGCGGCTCTGGGTGAACGGCGAGATCAAGCAGAACTCGTCCACCAAGAACATGATCTTCCCGGTGGCGGAGATCGTCCGCTACCTCAGCCAGTTCCTTGTCCTTCGTCCGGGTGACGTCATCAACACGGGTACACCCGCTGGTGTCGCGCTCGGCCAGCCGGAGCCGAAGCCGTACCTGCGCGCCGGTGACGTGGTCGAGCTGGAGATCGAAGGCCTCGGCAAGCAGCGGCAGACCCTCGGGCAGGCGTGATGCCGAAGATCATCGCACTGGACGTCCTCGACATCCGGTTCCCGACGTCGCGCGAGCTCGACGGCTCCGACGCGATGAACCCGGACCCGGACTACAGCGCCGCGTACGTGGTGCTGCGGACCGACGACGGACCTGAGGGCCACGGGCTCGCGTTCACCATCGGCCGCGGCAACGACGTGCAGGCAGCCGGGATCAGGGCGCTGGCTCCGCACGTCGTCGGCAAGGACGTGCCGGAGGACGCGAAAGCGCTGGCAGAGCTGTACTTCGAGCTCATCGGCGACTCGCAGATCCGCTGGCTCGGCCCCGAGAAGGGCGTCGCGCACATGGCGATCGGCGCCGTCGTCAACGCGGCCTGGGACCTCGCCGCCCGTCGCGCCGGGCTGCCGGTCTGGCGGTTCCTCGCGCGGATGACGCCCGAGGACATCGTCAGCCTCGTCGACTTCCGGTACCTCTCCGACGCGCTGACGCCCGACGAGGCGTTGCAGATCCTGCGCAAGATCGAGCACGGCAAGGCCGAGCGTGCGGAAACCATTGCCCGCGAAGGATATCCGGCCTACACGACGTCACCGGGCTGGCTCGGCTACTCCGACGAGAAGCTCGCCGGTCTCGCCCGCCAGGCCCTCGCCGACGGCTTCGACATGATCAAGCTCAAGGTCGGCGGCAGCCTCGACGACGACGTCCGCAGGATGAAGCTCGCCCGCGAGGTCGTCGGCGACGAAGTCCGGGTGGCAGTGGACGCGAACCAGCGCTGGGACGTCGACACGGCGGTCCGCTGGATGCGTGAGCTCGCGCCGTTCAACCCGTACTGGATCGAGGAGCCCACCTCCCCGGACGACGTGCTGGCGCACCGCGCGATCGCCGACGCGCTGGCCCCGATCAGGGTCGCCACCGGCGAGCACGTGCAGAACCGGGTGATCTTCAAGCAACTGCTGCAGGCCGGTGCGATCGACGTGCTTCAGCTCGACGCCTGCCGGGTCGCGGGCGTCAACGAGAACATCGCGATCCTGTTGCTGGCCAGGAAGTTCGACATCCCGGTGTGCCCGCACGCCGGTGGTGTCGGCCTGTGCGAGCTGGTCAGGCACCTGTCGTTCTTCGACTACGTCGCGGTCTCCGGCGAGGTCGGCGAGCGCGTGATCGAGTGGGTCGACCACCTGCACGAACACTTCCTGGACCCGGCCGTCGTCGAGAACGGCCGCTACCTGGCACCCGCCGCGCCGGGATTCTCCGCACAGCTCAAGGACGAGACGCTGGCCGACTACGTCTACCCCGAGGGTCCTGTGTGGACGGCGCTGGAGGGTGAGAATGACTGACTTCGAAGGACTCGTCGCCGTCGTCACGGGTGGCGCGTCCGGAATCGGCCTCGCTACGGCGGAACTGCTGGCCTCGCGCGGTGCGACCGCGGTCGCGCTGGACCTCAACCCGGACGTCAAGGACCCGCTGGTCGGGATCCGCGCGGACGTGTCGGACGACGAGAGCGTGAAGGCCGCCATCGACGAGGTCGTCGAGCGGTTCGGGCGGCTCGACGTCGTGGTGAACAACGCGGGCATCGGCGCGCAGGGCGACGTCACGGCCAACTCCGACGAGGAGTGGTCGAAGGTCCTGAACGTCAACGTGCTCGGCATGGTCCGCGTCTCGCGGGCCGCGTTGCCGCACCTGAAGAACTCGCCGTCCGCGGCGATCGTCAACACCTGTTCCATCGCTGCCTGGGCCGGGCTCCCGCAGCGTGCTCTCTACTCGGCCAGCAAGGGCGCGGTGTACTCGCTGACGCTCGCGATGGCCGCCGACCACGTCCGCGAAGGCATTCGCGTCAACGCGGTCGCCCCCGGCACGGCGGACACCCCGTGGGTGGGCCGTCTGCTCGACTCGGCGCCGGACCCGGCCGCCGAACGAGCCGCGTTGGAGGCACGCCAGCCACACGGCCGGCTCGTCTCCGCTGATGAGGTCGCGGGAGCCATCGCCTACCTGGCGAGCCCGCTGTCGGGGTCCACCGCCGGCACGATCCTCGCCGTCGACGGTGGCATGTATGGCCTGCGTTTGCGTCCCCAGCAGTCATGAAAGGCAATTCAACGATGAAGCGTCGCAACCTCACCGTCGCGGTGTGCCTCGCGCTCGCCGGTGCACTCACACTGTCCGCGTGTGGCGGCGGGGCCGCCGGCACCGGTGCCGGCGGCGTCGGCCCGATCGGCGCCGACCACCCGCGGGCCGACTCCGACTTCTGGAACTCCTACATCAAGTACTTCCCGGACAAGGCCAAGGAACTCGGGATCAACCTGCTGAACCCGACCAACTCGCAGAACAAGGTCGAGAACCTGGTCGCCAACGCGCAGTCGCTGCAGTCGCAGGGTGCCAAGGCGATCGTGATGGCCCCGCAGGACACCGGCGCCATCGCGTCCACTTTGGACCGGTTGGAGAAGGCGAACATCCCCGTCGTCACCGTCGACACCCGTCCGGACAAGGGCAAGACCTACATGGTCGTGCGCGCGGACAACAAGGCGTACGGCGAGAAGGCCTGCAAGTTCCTCGGGGACAAGCTGGGCGGCAAGGGCAAGGTCGTCGAGTTCCAGGGCGCGCTGTCGTCGGTCAACGGCCGCGACCGCTCCGAGGCGTTCGCCGCCTGCATGAAGCAGAACTACCCCGGCATCACGGTGTTCGAGGAGCCGACCGACTGGGAGGGCGCGAAGGCGTCCGCGGCCCTGCAGACCAGGCTCAACCAGCACCCGGACATCAACGGCATCTACATGCAGGCCGGTGGCGTGTTCCTCGCGCCGACGCTCCAGGTGCTCAAGCAGAAGAACCTGCTGGTCCCGCCGACCGACCCCAAGCACGTCTTCATCGTCTCCAACGACGGCATCCCGTCGGAGCTCGAAGCCATCCGCAAGGGCGAGATCGACGCGACCGTGTCGCAGCCGGCCGACCTCTACGCGCAGTGGGCGCTCTTCTACGCGAAGGCCGCTGTTGAGGGCAAGACGTTCCAGCCCGGCAAGACCGACCACGACTCCACGATCGTCGACGTCGGCGGTGGCCGTCTCGAGGACCAGCTGCCCGCGCCGCTGATCACCAAGGAGAACGTGGACGACAAGGCGTTCTGGGGCAACCAGATCTGATGAGTGACTTTGCTGCTGTCGCGCGTGGCGTCACGAAGCGGTTCGGACGCACGCTCGCGTTGGACGACGTGGGCATCGAGATCCGGGCCGGTGAGTCGCACGCGCTCGTCGGTCGCAACGGCGCGGGCAAGTCGACGTTGGTCTCGATCCTCACCGGCATGCAGACGCCGGACGCGGGCGAGGTCAGCTTCTTCGGCGAACCCGCGCCGCCCGTCGCCGACAGTTCGGCCTGGCGCCGGCATGTCGCGTGCGTGTACCAGAAGTCGACGGTCGTGCCGGAGCTGTCGGTCGCCGAGAACCTGTTCATCAACCGGCAGGACCTCGGCGGCGGGCTGATCAGCTGGAAGAGGCTGCGACGGGAGGCTTCGTCGCTGCTGGAGACCTACGACGTGGCGGTGGACCCGGACTCGTTGGTGTCCACGCTGACCGTCGAACAGCGACAGCTGGTCGAGATCGCGCGGGCGTTGTCGATCGGCTCGCGGTTCGTGATCCTCGACGAACCGACCGCGCAGCTCGACGGCCCGGCGATCGAGCGGCTGTTCGACCGGATGAGGTCGTTGCAGGACAAGGGAGTGACGTTCCTGTTCATCTCCCACCACCTGCAGGAGGTCTACGAGGTCTGCCAGACGGTGACGGTCTACCGCGACGCGCGGCACATCGTCACCGCGCCGGTGGCCGAGATGTCGAAGCCCGACCTGATCGAGGCGATGACCGGTGAGGCCGGTGGGCTGAACGTGCCCAGCGGCGACGACCGGCCTTCTTCTGACGATCTCGTGCTGTCCGTGTCCTCGTTGAGCGGGGACCACTTCTCGGACATCTCGCTCGCGGCTACCCGTGGCGAGGTCATCGGGCTCGCTGGCAGTGCGTCGTCGGGCAAGCACGAGTTCGCGGAGACCGTCTACGGGCTGCGCAAGCCTGTGTCCGGCTCGATCTCGGTGGACGGTGCCTCGGTGCGCGGCGGCGACGTTCCGGCTGCTTTGAAGGCCGGAATCGGCTGTGTGCCACGGGATCGGCATCACCAGGGGCTCGTGCTGGACCTGTCGATCGCGGAGAACGCGACGATGAGCACGGCGGGTGCGTTCGTGTGGCCGTCGGCTCAACGGTCGGCGGGCAGCACGGCGATCGCGTCGTACGACGTCAAGGCGGCGGGCCCGGACCAGCCGGTCTCGGACCTGTCCGGCGGCAACCAGCAGAAGGTCGTGATGGCGCGTGCCTTGGCAGGCGACCCGTCCGTGCTGGTGCTGATCAACCCGACCGCGGGTGTCGACGTGAAGTCCAAGGAGTCGCTGCTCGGGGTCGTCGACGCGCAGGCGCGCCGGGGCAAGGCCGCGATCGTCGTCTCCGACGAGCTGGACGACCTGCGGGTCTGCGACCGTGTTCTGGTGCTGTTCCACGGCCAGGTCGTGCGGGAGTTCGCACGCGGCTGGCGCGATCAGGAACTCATCGCTGCCATTGAAGGAATGAGCTCAGAATGACCAAGGCCATGACTCCGCCGGTCTCGGCGTCTGCACCTCCGGAGAAGCAGAAGTTCCGGCTCGCGCGGTACCAGGACCTCGCACTGGTCCCGGTGATCATCCTCCTGCTGATCATCGGGGCGATTCTCTCGCCGATCTTCCTCACGCCCAACAACCTGATCGCCGTGCTGACCCAGCAGAGCGAGCTGTCGTTGCTGGTG
Source organism: Lentzea waywayandensis (assembly GCF_900115955.1). GTDB lineage: Bacteria > Actinomycetota > Actinomycetes > Mycobacteriales > Pseudonocardiaceae > Lentzea > Lentzea waywayandensis. The sequence goes on along the minus strand of NZ_FOYL01000004.1, from coordinate 53,584 downwards.
CTGGGCCAGGCGATGATCCTGATCGTCGGCAAGATGGACCTCTCGCTGGAGTCGACGGTCGGTCTCGCGCCCGCGCTGGCGGTCGCGTTGATCATTCCGTCGTCGGCCGGTGGGCTGGACGTCGGTCTGGCCGCGTGGCTGGCGTTGCCGTTGTGCATCCTGATCGGTGTGGCGATCGGTGGCCTGAACGGGTTCCTGATCCTGAAGGTCGGGCTGTCCGGGTTCATGGTGACCCTGGGCATGCTGACGATGCTGCGCGGCCTTCAGCTCGCGATCACCGAGGGCAAGTCGCTGATCGACGTGCCGGAGTCGTTCCTGTACCTGGGTTCCACTACCTGGCTCGGGCTGCCGGCGGCGGTGTGGATCTGCATCGTCTGTTACGCGGCAGGCATCTTCGTGTTGAAGTACCTGCGCGCCGGCCGTTCGCTGTACGCGATCGGCGGCAACTCGGAGGCCGCGCGGGCCGCGGGCATCCGGGTCGACCGGGTGGTGTGGATCGTGCTGATCATCGGTTCGGTGCTGGCCGTGATCGCGGGCATCCTGATGACCGGGCGGCTGGGATCCGTCGCCGCCACCCAGGGCGAGGGCATGATCTTCCAGGTCTTCGCGGCCGCGGTGATCGGCGGAATCTCGTTGCAGGGCGGCAAGGGCACGCTGTTCGGTGCGTTGTCGGGCGTGCTGATGCTGGGGCTTGTGGAGCAGATCCTGCGGTTGCAGGGTGTGTCCGGCTTCTACATCAAGGCCTCGTACGGTGCGGTGATCATCCTCGCGTTGATCGTGACGCGGTTCGCCACCGGCCAGAAGCAGGAGTGAGCGTTGGAGACCGTTGCGTTGCACACTCGGCTTCGCGAGGGGCGCGAGGCCGACTACGACCGCATCCACGCGTCCATTCCCCTGGAGCTGGATGGGGCGTTGCGCGAGGCCGGGGTGCGTTCGTGGCGGATCTGGCGTTCTGGGCGCGAGCTGTTCCACCTCGTCGAGGTCGATGACTACCGCGCGATGAGGGCGTTTCTCGCTGAGCACCCGGCCAACGTTCCGTGGCAGGCTCAGATGGCCGAACTGCTGGAGGTCGAGGACGACTACTCCGGCGCCGAACCCGATGTGCGACTCGTGTGGGAGCTGCCGTGAAGGTTGCTGTTTCTCGTCTGGGCTTTGGTGCCGCGCCGATCGGCAACCTGTACCGGGAGATCTCTGACGAGGAGGCTCTCGGTGCGGTGGAGGCGGCCTGGCAGACCGGTGTCCGGTACTTCGACACCGCGCCGCACTACGGGCTCGGGCTGTCGGAACGGCGGCTCGGCCTCGGGCTGGCCGGGCGTCCGCGCGACGAGTACGTGATCTCCACGAAGGTCGGGCGGGTGCTGGAGCCGTTCGACGGTTCGGGGCTCGATGACGAGGGTTTCGCGGTGCCGCGGACGTTCCGGCGGATTCGGGACTACTCGGCCGACGGGGTCAAGCGGTCTCTTGAGTCCTCTTTGGAGCGTCTCGGCACGGACCGGGTGGAGATCGTCTACATCCACGATCCCGATGACTACTGGGACGTGGCTTTTGGCGAGGCCTATCCGGCGTTGGAAGAGCTGCGGTCGCAGGGTGTCGTCGGTGCTATCGGCGTCGGCATGAACCAGTGGGAGATGCCGGAGCGGTTCGTCCGCGAGACCGACATCGACGTGGTGATGCTGGCCGGGCGGTACACGCTGCTGGAACAGCCTGCGCTGCCGTCGTTCCTGCCTGCCTGTGTCGAGCGTGGTGTTTCGGTGGTGGCGTGCGGGGTGTTCAACTCCGGGCTGCTGTCGAAGCCCGTCGTGGCCGCCGACGCGAAGTACAACTACGAGGACGCGCCCGCTTCGTTGGTGGCGCGGGCTCGGGCGATCGCCGAGGTCTGTGGACGGCACGGGGTGACGTTGCCCGAGGTGGCGATCCAGTTCGCTCTCGGTCATCCCGCTGTGGTGTCGGTCGTGATCGGCTCTCGCAACGCCTCGCAGATGACGTCGAACGCGGCTTACTTCTCGGCCTCGATTCCCGCCGGGCTGTGGGAGGAGCTGAAGTCGTCGGGGCTGCTGGGTGCGGAGGTTCCGACGCCGTGATCGTCGACGCTCACCACCACCTGTGGGATCTCTCGGTCCGGGACCAGGACTGGATCACCGATCCGCCGATGGGCGCGATCCGGCGGTCGTTCCTGGAACCCGACTTCGTCGCCGCCGCACCGGACGTGTCGACGTCCGTGCTGGTGCAGACGGTGTGCGTGCCGGAGGAGACACCGGAGTTCCTGGCTGTCGCGGCGTCTTCGGACGTGGTCGGTGCGGTGGTCGGATGGACCGATCTGACCTCGGCGGCCGTCGGCGATGCGCTGGCGGCGTTGGTGGACGGGCCCGATGGTTCGTGGCTGCGCGGGATCCGGCACCAGGTGCAGGGCGAGCCGGACCCGGAGTGGTTGTGCCGCAAGGACGTGTGGCACGGGCTTGCCCAGGTCGGCGCTGCCGGGCTGATCTACGAACTGCTGACGTTGCCGCACCAGATGCCTGCCGCGCGCCGGACCGTGGCGGCGTTGCCCCAGGTCCAGTTCGTGGTGGACCACTGCTCGAAGCCCGCGATCGGCTCGGATCCGGGGGAGTGGGCCGAGCTGGTGCGCTCTTTGGCGGCGCACGAGAACGTGACGTGCAAGCTGTCCGGGCTGGTCACCGAGGCCGACTGGAAGTCGTGGGACGTTGGGCAGCTCCGGCCGTACTTCGAGGTCGTGCTGGACGCGTTCGGGCCTGAGCGGTTGATGTTCGGCTCGGACTGGCCCGTGTGTCTGCTGGCCGCCTCTTACGACGAGTGGCTTGGTGCTGCGCGGGAGCTGGTTTCGGAGCTGTCGGCCGGCGAGCAGGCCGAGATCTTCTCGGGCACTGCTCGCCGGGTCTACGGGCTTTAGAACAGCGCCTTCAGCTCGTTGATCAGCTTCGGCGTGGCTCCGGCGAGCGGTTCGCGGACCGGGCCGGCCGGGAGTCCGAGCAGGTTGAGCGCGGCCTTGACGGCGACGGCACCGGGCTCGCGGGTCATGATCGCGGTGATCACCGGCAGCAACGCCTGGTGGCGGCGCAGGGCTTCCTTGTTGTCGCCCTCGTCGTAGGCGTCGAGCATCGCCTTGATCTCGTTGCCGACGACGTGGCCGACGGTGCTGACCGTGCCGACGCCGCCGATCGAGTACAGCGGCAGGATCAGCTCGTCGTTGCCGGAGTAGAAGTCGAGGCCGGTCTCGGCGATCACGCGGGCCGTCGCGAGCAGGTCGACCTTGCAGTCCTTCACGCCGACGATCCGCGGGTGCTCGGAGAGCCGCAGCAGCGTCTCGGTCTCGATCGCGGTGCCGGTGCGGCCGGGGATGTCGTAGAGCAGCGCCGGGATCCCGGACGCGTCGGCGACCGCGCGGAAGTGGTTCTCGACGCCTTCCTGCGTGGGCTTGCTGTAGTACGGCGTCACGACGAGCAGGCCGTCCGCGCCGTTCTCCTCGGCGCTGCGGGAGAGTTCGATGGTGTGGCGGGTGGAGTTGGTGCCGACGCCCGCGAGGATCTGGGTCCGGTCGCCGACGGCCTCCTTCACGGCCCTGATGATCTGCGCCTTCTCGGCATCGGTGGTGGTGGGGGCCTCGCCGGTCGTGCCGTTGACGACCAGCCCGTCCGCCCCGCCCTTGTCGACGAGGTGCGCCGCCAGCTCCTGCGCACCCTTGAGGTCCAGGTCACCGTCGGGGGTGAACGGGGTGACCATCGCTACGAGCACTCGTCCGAACATGACTCCAGCGTGGCTCTAGTCTTCGCAAAGTTCCAGTTAGAAGTTCTGCTCGGAACGTTAAGCTGTGCTTTGTGTTGGATGTGCGAAGGCTCCGATTGCTCCACGCTCTGTCGGTCCACGGCACGGTCACGGCCGCCGCGGAGGCCCTCCACGTGACCTCTCCCGCCGTGTCCCAGCAACTCGCCGCGCTGGAACGCGAGGCCGGGGTGGCGCTGGTCGAACGGGAGGGGCGGCGGCTGGCGCTGACCCGTGCCGGACACGTGCTGGCGGCCCACACGCAGCTCGTTCTGGATCAGCTCGCCGCTGCCGAGGCGGACTTGGCTTCGCTGCGCACGTCCGTGTCCGGCGTGGTGCGCGTCGGGGCGTTCGTGTCCGTCGCCGCCTTGCTGCCGCGCGTGATCCAGGTGCTGCGGTCGGCGCACGGGTCCGATGTGGACTTGTTCGTGCACGAGATGGAGCCCGAGGCGTCACTGCCCGCGTTGCGGCGAGGGGACATCGACATCGCGGTGATCCACTCTTACAACATCATGCCGCGGTCCTTGCCCACGTCCTGCGAGTCGCACGAGCTGTTCGTGGAGCCCGTGAACGTGGCGCTGCCGTTGAGCGATCCGTTGGTGCAGCAGGACTCTGTGGATCTCGCCGTGCTGGCCGACCGGCCGTGGATCATGCCGCGCACCGACGCCTCCTGCCACGAGCTGACCCAGCGCGCCTGTGGTGCTGCCGGGTTCGTGCCGCGGGCGCAGGCCTACTGCGACGACTTCGGGGTCATGTGCGGGCTGGTCGAGGCCGGGCTCGGGGTTGCTTTGGTGCCCTCTGTGGCTCGGCGGCCCGGGGTGGCGTTGCGGCCGTTGAAGCAGGAGGTGTTTCGGACCGTGTCCGCCGTGGTGCGGAATCGGGCCGATGGGCAGCCCGCGGTGCGTGCGGTGCTGGAGCAGCTACGCCAGGTCTGACAGCCACTGCTCGACGCCGGCCACGTGCACCGTGGACCAGCTGCGCGCGAGTTCCGGCTGGTGGGCGGCCAGCGCGTCGACGATGGCGCGGTGCTCGGCGACCGTGCGGTCGACGGCGTTCGACTGGGTGATGCCGCGCCAGATGCGGACGCGGACCGTGGGGCCGGCCAGCGTGTCGAGGAGCTGGGCCAGGTAGGCGTTACCGGAGCAGTGGGCGATGGCGCGGTGGAAGTCGAGGTCGTGCTCGACCAGTTCCTCCACGGACTTGGCGCTCTCGGCGGCGTCACAGAGGGCGCGGAGCTTGATGACCTCTTCCGGGTCGATGCGCTGGGCGGCCATGGCGGCGGCCGCGGGTTCGAGAATGCGCCGAACCTGAAGAACTTCCAGGACCGAATCTTCGCCCCGGTGCAGATCGAGCACGAACGACAGCGCGCCGAGCAGGTCGTCTGCCCGCAGTGATGAGACGTACGTGCCGTCGCCCTGACGGACGTCCAACACCCGGACGAGTGACAGTGCCTTCACGGCCTCGCGCAGCGAGTTGCGGGACAAACCGAGACGTTCTGCCAGGTCAGCCTCACGCGGGAGTCGATCGCCGGGCTTCAGCTCGCCCGAAACGATCATCTCCTTGACGCGCAGGATCGCATCGTCAGTGACTGCCACGGCACCCTCAACTCGTCGTAGACCTCGGATGTCTGGGGACCAGTATGCGCCACAGATGGTCATCTTCGGCGCATCCCGGCATTTCCGGCGCTCATTAACCAGCTTCTATGTAAGATGGTTATCTCTTAACGACACGTGACGGGAACCCCTGTTGTCGCCATAATGGTCTGGACCATTCAAGGAGGGATCTTGGACGCCGTTGTCGCAGCACCGCGCGCATTGCTCGGTCGCACGATCGTCGGTCCTGCCTCGGTGCGGATCAGGGACGGCCGCATCGTCGAGGTGACCACCGGTGAAGCACCACCCGGCGCGGAGGTCCTGTCCGACGGCCTGCTGACACCGGGCCTGGTCGACGTGCAGGTGAACGGCGCCGTCGGCGTCGACTTCGCCGAGGTGGACGCCGCCGGAATGCGTTCCGTGGCCGAAGCTCTGCCGTCCACCGGTGTGACCCGGTTCTTGCCCACGTTGATCACCGCACCGGTCGACGTGGTCCTGAGGCAGGCTCGTGCCGTTCTGGCCGCTTCGGCAGCGTTGCCGGACGGAGTCGGGGCCAGGCCGCTCGGCGTGCACCTGGAAGGGCCGTTTCTGTCGCCGAAACGGGCAGGGGTGCACGATCCGTCGTTCATGGTCGAGCCTGGGCCGGCCCAGATCTCGGCGCTTCTGGACGACGAACTGATTCGCCGTGCGTTGCGCATGGTGACCATGGCGCCGGAACAGCCTGGAGGTCTTGAGGCTGTTCGCCGGCTCGTCGAGGCAGGAGTGCTCGTCGCCGTCGGGCACTCCGACGCCACGGGTGAGCAGACCAGGGCCGCCGCCGACGCGGGTGCCCGCATGGTGACGCACCTGTTCAACGCCCAGCGTCCGCTCGGCCACCGCGAACCCGGTGTGCCCGGTGTGGCCCTGGTCGACGAACGCTTCACCCTCGGGCTCATCGCGGACCTCGCCCACGTGGGTCCGGACGTGTGCCGGCTCGTGTTCAACGCCGCCGGGGCGCGAGTCGCGCTGGTCACGGATGCCGTCGCCGCCGCGGGGATGCCGCCGGGCCGCTACCACCTCGGTGGCGCGGACGTGCTGCTCACCGAGGACGGCGTGCCGCGTTCGCCGGAAGGCACGATCGCGGGCTCGGCGCTCACGCTGGACCGCGCCGTGCGCAACATCGTCTCCGTGGGAGTGCCGGTCGCCGACGCTCTCGCCTCGGCGACGATCGTGCCGGCCGAGGTGATCGGCGAGTCCGGTCTCGGCCGTCTCGCACCGGGTGCCGTCGCGGACCTGGTGTGGTGGGACGACGACCTTCGGCCGAAGAAGGTCTGGGTCGACGGTCAGGTCGTGTTCGACGCCGCGGTGCCCGTCGCGCCGGTCGTGGCCGGGTACGCCACCGCAGGGCAGTAACACCAACGAAAACGGGCCCCCGCTCACCGTGAGCAGGGGCCCGTTTTCGTTGGGACTAAAGGGTGCGGGTCACCTTGTTCAGGCCTCGCGGGCTGTCCGGGTCGCCGCCGCGGGCGAGCGCGAGACCGTAGGCCAGACGCTGCACGGGGAGGATCTCCAGCACCGGCGCCACTTCCTCCGGCGTCTCGGGGATGGCGATGGACAGGGTCGCCCCGACCTTCTCCGACGCGGAGCCGACGGCCACGACGTCCGCGCCGCGCTGGTGCACCACGTCGAGGGCGTCGCGCAGCGAGTCGCCGCCCTTGCCCAGCGAGGTGATGGCCAGGACCGCGGTTTCGCCGTCCACGGCCGCGACGGGGCCGTGCAGGAGGTCGGCGCCGCTGTAGGCGCGGGCCGCCAGGTACGACGTCTCCGCCAGCTTCAACGAGGCTTCCAACGCCGTCGCGTAGGAGTAGCCGCGGCCGGTGGTGAGGACCCGCTCCACGAACCGGTAGCGGCGGACGGCCTCGTCCACGGTCGGCGCCGACTGGTCCAGCGTCACCTGGGCCAGCTCGCCCAGGTTGGCCGCGGCCTCGCCGTTGCCGCCCCGGATGGCGTCGATCAGCAGGTAGAGGGCGAGCAACGTGGCCGAGTAGGTCTTGGTGGCGGCCACCGCGTGCTCCACGCCTGCGGAGACGTCCACCGAGAGCTCGGCGGCCGCGTTCAGGGGTGAGGACGCGGTGTTGGTCACGGCCACAGTCAGGGCGCCGCGCCTGCGGTAGGAGGCGGTGACCTCCAGCAGGTCGGGGGAGCCACCGGACTGCGAGACCGTCACCAGCAGGACGTCGCGGAGGTCCGGCTCGGCGCCGTACAACGTCGTGGTCGACGCCGAGACCAGGCCCGCGGGGAGTTCCAGCAGGATCTCGGTCAGGTACTTCGCGTAGATCGCGGCGTGGTCGCTGGAACCGCGAGCGGCGAAGAGGACGAAGCGCGGTGCGCGTTCGCGGATGACGGCGGCGACCTCGGCGATCGTCGACCGGGCCGCGTAGAGGGACGAGAAGATCGACGGTTGCTCGGCGATCTCCGCTGCCATGTGCTGGCCTGGCTGGGGCGTGGTCATGTCGTGCCTTTCAGGATCAGCTCGGCCGCGGCTCGGAGGCTCACCCGAGAACCGCCGTGGGTGTCGATGCGGGCGACGCTGCCCAGGTCTGGACCAGGCACGCCGGTTTCCACGTGCACCACGTCCTTGCCCAGATTAGTTAAGTTTGTTACCAGTTGTCGAGCGCCGGTGTGCCGATGAGCGTCGCGGGTCACGACCACAATCGTGCGGTCACCTGCGGTTTTCGCAACTTCGTCGGCGGAGATGTCGCGGGCGGCGATCACTTCCGCGCCCGGCAGCACCTCGCGCAGGTAGGGACCGAGGCCCCACGGGACGTCGCCGACCGCGATCGACGAGTCCACGACCAGGTCCACGACGACCGGGTTCGACCCGACCTCGACCCGGCCACGCACCTCGACAGCGCGCCGAGCGGCGATGAGACCGATCTCGGCGTCGTGGGCGTCGATGGTCGTCGGGGGCTGGCCCAGGGCCAACGACCGCGCCGCGGCCTGGGTGAGGCGTTCTTCCGTCAGCTCACCGCTCTTGACCGCCGCGACGATCGAGTCGATCAGCCACTGGAGGTCGTCGTCGTCCAGGGCCACGCCGCCCAGGCACAACGAGTCCACGCCAGCGGCCAGGGCTCGGACGGCACCCACGGCGAGGTCGCCGCCGACCGCCTTCATGTCCAGGCCGTCGGTGATCACCGCGCCGGTGAACCCGAGCTCGGTGCGCAGCAGGTCGATGGCGTGCTTGTTCAGCGTCACCGGCGCCGGGCCCCACTCGGGGATCACCAGGTGGCCGGTCATGATCGAGCGGACGCCCGCGTGCACGGCCGCCTGGAACGGCACGAGCTCGACGGCGCGCAGCTGTTCCTCGGTTCGGGGCAGCACGGGAAGCTGCTCGTGAGAGTCCTCAGTGGACGCTCCGTGGCCGGGGAAGTGCTTGGCGCAGGCTGCAACGCCCATGGTCTGAAGACCCTCGACCCACGCGGCGACGTGCCGTGCGGCGAGCACCGGGTCCGAGCCGAACGCGCGGACGCCGATGATCGGGTCGTCCAGCGTCAGCACCAGATCCGCGGACGGCGCGAGGTTCAGCGAGATCCCGCACTTCGCCAGCCGCGCGCCGATGGACGCGGCCACCGAGCGCGTGAGGTCGAGATCGTCCGCCGCACCCAGCGCGTGGTTGCCCGGCACCTCGGAGCCGCGGCCCGCGTCGAGACGCGTGACGTCGCCGCCCTCCTCGTCGATGCCGATCACCACGTCCGGGCGCACCGAACGCAGTTCGCCGCAGAGCTCGGTCACCTGGGCGTCGTCGACGACGTTGCGCCCGAAGAGCACAACGCCGCCGAGACCGTCAGCGACCCGCCGCAGCAACCAGTCGGGGGCGGTCGTTCCGTGGAAACCGGGAAGCAGAACGGCAGCGGCCAACTGATCCACGCGTCATCCCTTCACAGCACCGGCGGTGACGCCGGCGACCATCTTGCGTTGCACGATCAGGAAGAACACCAGCGCGGGCACGGTGAACAGGACGGACGCGGCCATCGCGCCACCCCAGTCGGTGCCGAACGCGGTCTGGAAACCGGACAGCCACACGGGCAGCGTCTCGCTGTCCTGGCTGCGGATCAGCACCTTGGCGAACAGGAACTCGTTCCACGCGGTGATGAACGCGAACACCGACGTCGCGACGAGACCCGGTCCCAGCAAAGGCAAAGTGACCTTCTGGAACGCACCCCAACGGCCGCAGCCGTCGACCATCGCGGCCTCTTCGAGCTCCGCGGGGATGCCGTTGACGAACCCGCGCAACGTCCACGCGCAGAACGGCAGCGTCACCGCGAAGTACACGAGGATCAGCGACGAGAGGTGCTCGTAGAGCCCGAGGTCCCGCATCATCAGGAACATCGGGATCAGCAACGCCTCGAACGGCGCCATCTGCGCGACCAGCATCAGCAGCACGAAGCTCTTGCGGCCGCGGAACGCGAAGCGCGACATGGCGACCGCGGCGGTGATGCCGATGACGATCGCGGCGACGACCGCCGTCAGCGTCACCAGGAGGCTGTTGCCGAGCGAGGACAGGAATCCGGGCTTGGTCCACGCCGTGATGAAGTTCGTGAGTGTCACCGAGAACGGGATCAGGTCGTAGTCCGACGTGATCGTCGTTCCCTTGGGCTTCATCGCCGACGTGACCATCCAGTACGTCGGGAAGATGAAGAACAACGCGAGCACGAGGCCCGCGACGTTCGCCGCAGACTTCTTGAGCATCAGATCTTGCCCTCCTCCGTCTGCAGCAGCTTGCGCAGGTACTGGAACGTGATCAGGCCGAGGATGACCATCATCAGCACGGAGATCGCGGCCGCGACGCCGAAGTGGCTCTTCGCGATGCCTTCCAGGTACTGCAGCACCGGCAGCGTCGTGCTCTCACCGCTGGGACCGCCCTCGCGGAACACCCAGATCTGGGCGAAGACCTTGAAGTCCCACAACGTCGACAGGAACGTCACCATCATCAGCAGTGACTTGATCTCCGGCCACGTCACCGCGCGGAACGTCTGCCAGCCCGTCGCGCCGTCGATGCCCGCCGCCTCGTAGAGGTCACGGGGGATGCCGACGAGCCCTGCGTAGAGCGAGAAGGCGAGGAAGGGGATCGCCTGCCAGATGATCAGCAGGCCGACGACGGACAGCGTCGACGTTCCGGAGGAGAACCAGGAGTAGCCGGCGAACGAGTCGAAACCCAGCTGCACCAGCGTTTTGTTCAAGATGCCGTAGTTCTGGTCGAACATCCACTGGTAGACCGTGGTGGACGCGAGGATCGGCATCGCCCAGGCGCAGAGCATCGCGATCTGCAGGGCGATCCGCACCCACGGCGTCAGCACGCGCATCAGCAGCGCGATCCCGAGGCCCATGCCCACCGAGGCGCCGACGACGGCGATGGTGAACACGACGGTGCGCAGCGAGACGTCCCAGAACCGTTCGTCCTGAAGGACAGTCACGTAGTTGTCGATGCCCGTCCACACGATCTCACCGCGGACCAGCTCGCCGAGGTTCAGCTGGCGGAAGCTCGTCACGAAGACGGAGACGACCGGCCAGCCGATCAGCCAGAGGATCGCGATGAGAGCGGGAGCGAGCAGCAGGTAGGGCAGCGCCCGGTCGAAGGCACTGCCCCGGCGGCGGCGCCTGGGCGCCCCACCCGTCGCGGCAGGCGGCAGCGCCGGAGGGAGGTCCCCTGCCGGCGCTGCCGTTTCGGTCGTTTTGACGGCCGTCATCTCAGCTTGGCTAGGCCATGGCCTTGGTGATGGCGTCGCTCGCGTCCTTCGTTGCCTGGTCCAGCGACTTGGCACCGGTGAGGTACGCGGTCAGCGCGTCCTTCAGCGGGTTCTGGCCCGCCTCGACGGCCGCCCACTTCGGCGTCACCGGGGTGACCTTGCCGTTGGGGGACGAGTCCGCCATGGCCTTGCCGATCGCGTTGCTGGCGAGCTTCGAGGTGTCCTTCGAGGTACCGGGGACAGCGCCGCCCGCGGCGAGCTGGTCCTGGTAGTTCTTGGAGGACAGCAGAGCCAGGTACTTCTTCGCGGCCGCGGCGTTCTTGCTGGACGCCGGGATCGCGAGGTTCGAGCCACCGAGGAACACCGGCGCGGCCGAACCGGCCTTCTTGGACGGGATCGGGAACGCCGAGGTCTTGTCCGCCAGGTCCGGCTTCGCCTTCACGGCGCCGCCGAGCTCCCACGGGAGGCCGACCATCATGCCCACGTTGCCCGTGCCGAAGACCTCCATCTGCTGGGGCTTCGCCTCGTCGATGTCAGCCGGGACCTTCTTGGCGGCCGACGCGTCGTAGAGGGCCTTGTACGCCTCGAAGCCGGCCTTGGCCTGCGGCGTGTCCAGCGTGCCCGTCCACTTGCCGTTGTCGAGCTTGGCGATGTCGCCGCCCTCGTCCCAGATCAGCGACAGGAGGAAGTACCAGGACTGACCCGGCAGGTACAGCGCCTGGAAGTCCGGGTTGGACGCGTTCGCGGCCTTGAGCTTGTTGATCGCGTCGATCCACTCGGCACGCGACGTCGGCGGCTTCGCCACGCCTGCGGCCTGAAGCAGGTCGGTGCGGTAGATCACGGTGCGGTTCGCGGCGTAGAACGGAACGCCGTACTGCTTGCCGTTGAGCGTCAGCGAGTCCTTGAGACCGCCCAGCCACTCACCGCCGTTGAACTGACCGGCGTCCGCGGTCAGGTCGGCCAGCGTGCCCTGGTCGGCGAAGCTCGCCGTCTGGGTGTTGCCGAGCTCGATGACGTCCGGCGGGGTGCTGCTGGCCAGCGCCGTGGTCAGCTTCTCCTGAATGCCGGTCCACTTCTGGACCTCGTACTTGACCTTGATCCCGTTCGCCTGCTCGAACTCCTTGTTCAAGGCGTCGGTCAGGGTCGTCGGCGCGGAGCCGTCCATGAGCCACACGGTGATCTCTTTGGTCTCCGTGGTGCTACCGCTGTTCGTGCTCGTGCCACAGCCTGACACGGCCACTGCCAGTGCGGCGGCACCGACAGCGAGTCCTCTCCAGCCCTTCACAGTTCGCGCCCTTTCACCAAGCCCGGCACTCGGCCGGAACGTCCAAGTGGTGTAGACCAATGCGGAACAGCGTGTGCTGCGTCACCGCGTCTGTCAAGCGCGTTGCCAAGACGTTGCGAAGTCATCGGACGAATTTCGGGGCGGATGTCGGGGGTTCGGACGCACGAATCGACACGGACAAGGCATCCTTGTGATGCTTGACATGGAGTGCGAGGAGGAGGCCATGCTGGAGACGACGCCTGCATCAGGCGTGGACGCCAGGACGCGGGCGCAACGCGAACCCAAGTACTGGGGTCTCAAGCGGCACCTGCTCGACCTGTTGAGGGCGTTGCCGCCCGGTTCGCCGATCCCCACGGAACGGTCGCTGGCCGCGGAGTTCGACGTCTCCAGGACGACCGTTCGCCAGGCGCTTGCCGAGCTGACGGTGGAAGGCCGCTTGCTCCGTGTGCAGGGCAAGGGCACCTTTGCGGCGGAACCCAAAGTCGCCCAGAGGTTGCAGCTGTCTTCGTACACAGAGGACATGCGGGCCCAGGGACGCGTGCCGTCGTCGAAGCTGATCGAGGCTTCGGAGATGCCGGCCGAGGCGGAGCTCGCCCGGTATCTGGGCGTGCGTCCGGGAGCGAAGGTCCTGCGTCTGCACCGCCTGCGGCTCGCCGACAACGAGCCGATGGCGATCGAGACGACGCACCTCGCGCTGGGCCGCTTCCGCGGGCTGCGCCGGTACCTGGCGCCCGGCGCCTCGCTGTACCAGGTGCTGTCCGAGCGGTTCGGTGTCGAGATGGGACACGCCGAGGAGACGATCGAGACCGCACTCGCGTCGCCTGAAGAGGCAGAGCTGCTCGGCGCCGACATCGGCCTGCCGATGCTGCTGCTGTCGCGGCACTCGTTCGACACCGAGGGCAATCCGATCGAGTGGGTCCGATCGGTCTACCGCGGTGACCGCTACAAGTTCGTCGCCACGCTGAACAGGCCGTCTTGATCGCCTGGGGCACGCCACGGGCACGTTGGGTGCTGACGACGACGATCCTCGGCTCGGGCATGGCCATGCTCGACGGGACCATCGTCAACGTGGCGTTGCCCCGGATCGGCGCGGAGTTCAGCGCGTCGGTCACGGATCTCCAGTGGATCCTGAACGGGTACCTGCTCGCGCTGGCCTCGCTGATCCTGATCGCCGGGTCCCTGGGCGACAGGTTCGGGCGGCGCCGGGTCTACGTGATCGGCGTGATCTGGTTCGGCATCGCTTCGCTGCTGTGCGGTGCCGCGTGGAGCGTTCCGGTGCTGGTCGCGGCACGGGTGTTGCAGGGCGTGGGCGCGGCGTTGCTGACGCCGGGCGCGCTGGCGATCCTCCAGTCGTCGTTCAACCGGGAGGACCGCTCCCGCGCGATCGGCGCGTGGTCCGGGCTGTCCGGTGTGGCGACCGCCGTCGGGCCGCTCGTCGGCGGGTTGCTGGTGCAGGCCTGGTCGTGGCGGCTCGCGTTCCTGGTGAACCTGCCGGTGGCCGCGCTCTGCGTGTTCCTCGCGCTGCGGTTCGTGCCGGAGTCGCGCGACGAGTCGGCCGGGCACCCGAACTACCTGTCCGCGCTGGTCGGCGCCGTCGGGCTGGCGTTGCTGACGGGCGGGCTCGTCGAGCAGTCGTACGTGCTGGCGGCCGCGGGTGTGGCCGCGATGATCGCGTTCGGTGTGGTGCAGAAGCGGTCCGCGGACCCGTTGGTGCCGCCGGAGCTGTTCCGCAACCGGACGTTCCTGGTCTCCAACGTGCTGACGTTCCTGGTCTACGCGGCACTCGGCGGCGTGATGGTGCTGCTCGTGCTGCAACTGCAGATCTCGCTCGGATATTCGCCGACGGCGTCCGGCCTGGCCAGCGTGCCGCTCACGATCATCATGCTGCTGGCGTCCTCGACGTCCGGCCGGATCGCCCAGCGCTACGGGCCCCGGTTGCAGTTGATCGTCGGCCCGATCCTGGTCGGCCTGGGCATGTTGCTGCTGCGCAACGCCGTTCCCGGAGCTTCGTACGTCACCGGTGTGCTGCCCGGGGTGGTGCTGTTCGGCGTCGGCCTCGCGATCGTGGTCGCCCCGGTGACGGCGACCGTGCTGGCCTCGGCGCCCGATCACCACGCGGGTGTCGCGTCCGGCGTGAACAACGCCGTGGCCCGCACCGGCAGCCTGCTCGCGATGGCCGTGCTGCCCGCGGCGGTCGGCCTGATGGGCGAGGACTACACGAACCCGGTGGTCATGACCGACGGGTTCCAGATGGCGCTGGTCCTGTGCGCGGCGGCGGCGATCATCGGCGGCGTCCTGGCGATCGGTGTGGACAACGGGGTGCTGGCCGCGGCTCCGGAGCAGCAGGAGGCCCCGCATCCGGGGGACTGCCTGCACTGCGGGGTGGAGGGGCCGCCGACGCACATCCGGTCCGGTGGAGAGAAGGCGCACCGGTAGCGCTCAGCGCGCCAGCAGGCTCGCCAGCAGCGCCGGGTCCACGTTGCCGCCGGAGACCACCGCGACGCCCGTCCCACCGATCTTCTCCTGGGCCGCCACCGCGACGGCACCGCTCGGCTCCGCGATCAGTCGCGCCCGGCGGGCCAGGCCGGCCACCGCGGCGAGGATCTCGTCTTCCGACACCGTGATCACGTCGTCCACGTACTCGCGGATGTGGGCCCAGGTGAGTTCCGAGGGCTCGTCCCTCAACGCGTCAGCGGCCGTCTGAGCCCGTTTCAGCGGGTCCCAGCGCACCAGTTCGCCCGTTCTGAGCGATTCCGCGATGTCGGCGGCCAGCTCGGGTTCCGCGCCGATCACGCGGACGTCCGGGCGCAGCGACTTGACCGCCGTGGCCACGCCGGAGATCAGCCCGCCGCCGGACATGGGCACCACGACGGCCTCGACGCCCGGCAGGTCGTCGAGGATCTCCAGGCCGATCGTGCCCTGGCCGGCGATCACGTCGGGGTGGTCGAACGGCGGGATCAGCGCCGCGCCGCGTTCGGCGACCAGGGCCTCCGCGCGCTCGACGCGTTCGGTGATGCCGACGATGAAGACCTCGGCCCCCAACGCCTTCGTGGCCTCGATCTTGACCGCCGGGGTGTTGTCCGGCATCACGATCGCGGCCGGAACGCCGTGCAGGCGTGCCGCGAACGCCACGGCCTGCGCGTGGTTGCCACTGGAGTAGGCCACTACGCCGTTGGCGCGGTTCTCCAGGCGTGCCAACGCGTTCAGCGCGCCCCGGAGTTTGAACGCGCCGATCGGCTGGAGGTTCTCCGGCTTGAGCCAGCCAGGACCGAACGGCAGCAACGGCGTGCGCACCACGTGCGGGGCGATGACCGTCGCGGCCGAACGGATCTCTGGGAGCGCGATCATCCGAGGATCGACGCGAGCAGCGCGGGCTCGATGTTGCCGCCGGAGACGATCGCGACGGCCGGACCGGCCGGCAGACCGCGGTTCAGGTACGCGGCGACGGCCACGGCACCGCTCGTCTCGGACACGACCCGCGTGCGGCGGGCGATCTGCTTCACCGCGTCCCGGATCTCGTCCTCGGAGACGGTCACGACGTCGTCCACGTACTCGCGGATGTGCGCCCACGTCAGCTCGGAGGCCTCGGCGCGCAGACCGTCCGCGACGGTGCGGGCGCGGTCGTGCGCGTCCCAGCGGACCAGCTCACCGGCGGCGAACGACGCGGCGGTGTCACCGGCCAGCTCGGGCTCGACACCGATCACGCGGACGTTGGGGCGCAACGACTTCACCGCCGCCGCGACGCCGGAGATCAGCCCGCCGCCGCTCACCGGCACCAGGACCGTTGCCACGTCGGGAAGATCCGCGCAGATCTCCAGGCCGATGGTGCCCTGGCCGGCGATCACGTCGGGGTGGTCGAACGGCGGGATCAGCGTCGCCTTCCGCTCCTCCACGAGCTCGTAGGCGCGCGACTCGCGTTCGGTGATGCCGACGACGAACACCTCGGCGCCGTGCGCACGCGTCGCGTCGATCTTCAGCTGGGGCGTGTTGTTCGGCACGACGATCGCGGCCGGCATGCCCAGGATCTTGGCGGCGTAGGCGACCGCCTGCGCGTGGTTACCACTCGAGTACGCCACGACACCGCGCGCCCGGTCCTCGGAAGGTATGCGGGACAACGCGTTCACCGCGCCGCGCTGTTTGAAGGCGCCGATCGGCTGGAGCGACTCCGGCTTGATCCACAGGCCGGAGTCGAAGGACAGCAACGGGGTGTGGACGACATGCGGGGCGATCGCGGCGGCGGCCGCGTGGACGTCCTCGAGGGTCACCAGGCGCATGCGTTGATGATGCACGTCACCGGGGCACAACCGGTGAACTGTGCCCAACGTCCTACAAGTGTCATGTCTGAAAAGGAGAAGATCACCCCCGTCAAGCTCATCGCGAGTGTGCTCGCCGCCGCCACAGCGGCCGTGCTGAGCCTTCGCCTCAACCTCGTCGGCACCATCGTCGGTGCGATTCTGGCGAGCCTCGTGACCACTTTGGGCGCTGTGTTCTACCAGCGGTCGATGGAACGCGAGAAGCGCTGGCAGGTGATCGCGGTCGGCGGCCTGCTTGTTTTCGCTGTGACCGTGCTCACTGCGACCAGCATCCAGCTGGTCACCGGCAAGCCGGTCACGGCCGATCCGGTCAAACCGTCCACAAGCACCCACACCGAGACCCACACCGAGACGACGAAGACCGAAACGATGACCGTCACGGCTCCTCCGAGCACGTCCGGTCAGTCGTCGTCCGAGAGCACCACGACCACCGCGCCCACGACCACGTCGACAGATTCCCGACAGCCGACGGACAGCTCGGCGCCCTCCTCCACCGCTGACCCCATTCGGTGATCACGTCACTACTTTGAGCGACAGTTAACTGTCAAAGGCTACGCGCCGCAGTTGATCTGTCGTGAGCTGTGACACACTTCGTTCACGTTCGAGGCGGGGCGTCATAGCCAAGTGGCCCGCAACTTCACTCGAACGGGCGAAGGAATTCGGTCCGAAAGAGACCGGGAGGAGGCGCAATGAGGCTCGTGGCACGTCCGCTTGAGCCCGGCGCCTTCGGTGGAGGACGCAGCGCCTGCACCGGATTCGAGAGGCAAGTTGGGATGGGAGGGGTGGGGCGACCCCTGCCGCCGCCCCACCACCCGTCCCCCTAGAGCCCCCGAGAGAGGTCCCTGCAACCGATCTCTCGGGTTCCCCTGCACCCGAAAGTGAGGGAGACGTCTGATGAACCGCACGAGTGCGGCCCGTGTAACCGGTGCCGTTGTTCTCGCCACCGGAGTCGTGACTGCTCTCAGCGTACCGGCGTTTGGCGCCCCTGCCGCACCGGTCGCCCCAACCGGTTCCGATACGGAGAGCTACTCGGCAGAGTTGCTCCAAGCGGTCCAGCGTGATTTGGGCCTGAACGCTGACCAGGTACGCGTCCGATTGGCTTCTGACCAGAGGTCGAGCGAAATCGCGGAGCAGTCGAAGGCGTCTCTGGGAGACGCGTTCGGCGGAGCCTGGATCGACCAGGCGAGCGGCAGACTGACGGTCGGGGTGACCAAGTCGGGACTCTCCGTGACCGGCGCGGAGACCCAGGTCGTCAAGAACTCGCTCACCCAGCTCAACGGGACCAAGTCGGTTCTCGACCTCATGAGCGCCCCCGCGGCGATCACGAGCTGGCGCGTCGACGAGAAGTCGAACAGCGTCGTCGTCGAGGTCAACAAGAACGTGCGCGACGCGGCCGCGGACAAGTGGATCGCGACCGCGAAGTCCGTCAGCGGTGCGGTTCAGGTCGCCGAGGTGACCGAGAGCCCGACCCCGCTGTACGACCTGCGCGGTGGTGAGGCCATCTACATGGGCGGCGGCCGTTGCTCGCTCGGCTTCTCCGTGACCGGTGGCTACGTCACCGCCGGCCACTGCGGCAGGACGGGCACTGCCGTGTCCGGCTCCAACCGCGTCGCACAGGGCACGTTCGCCGGCTCAGTGTTCCCCGGCAACGACTACGCCTGGGTGCGCACCAACGCGAACTGGACCCCGCGTCCGTGGGTGAACCGCAGCGGCTCCAACGTGATCGTCCGCGGCTCCACCCAGGCGGCCGTCGGCTCGCAGATCTGCCGTTCCGGTTCCACGACCGGATGGCGCTGCGGCACCGTCCAGGCGTTCAACCAGACCGTGAACTACCCGCAGGGCCAGGTCCGGGGTCTCACCCGCACCAACGCCTGCGCCGAGGGCGGCGACTCGGGTGGTTCGTGGGTGGCGGGCTCCGGCTTCGGCCAGGCCCAGGGCGTGACGTCCGGCGGTTCTGGCAACTGCTCGTCGGGCGGCACCACGTACTTCCAGCCGGTGAACCCGATCCTGTCGCGCTACGGCTTGACCCTCACGCGCGGCTAGCCCTGATCTACTGCTGAAAGAGCGCTGTGGCACCTCGGTGCCGCAGCGCTTTTTCAGTGGACGAGCACGATCTTGCCGTGGGCGTGCCCGGTCTCGCTCAGTCTGTGGGCGTCGGCGCCTCGAGTGAGCGGGAAGACCTCGGCCAGCGGAACGGTGAACGCGCCCTGCTCGGCGAGTGCCGCCGCGATGGCGAGGCCGTGCAGCGCCTGGGGATCGGCACCGGGGCCGCCCGCCGTGTGGGTCAGCCGGATCCCGTGGTCGCCGGACAGGTCGGCGATCGTCACCACGCGATCCGGTGAGCCCGCGATCGAGATGAGGTCGGGCACCGTGCCCGCGCAGTGCAGGACGGCGTCGACCGCGCCCGCCCGGTCCGCCAGGCCTTCGCCGTAGACGACAGGAGTCGCGCCTAGCGAGGCGACGAAGTGCTGCGTCGCCGGCCCCGCGGTGCCGACCACCTTCACGCCCCGCGCGACCGCCAGCTGGATCGCCACCGTGCCGACGCCGCCCGCCGCGCCCGCGATCAGCAACGTCGTGCCGTCGCGCACCCCGAGCAGGTCCAGCGCCCTGGTGGCGGTCTCCACGTTGGCCGCCGCGCCGCCCGCCTGCTCCCAGCTCAGAGCCGCCGGCTTCGGTGCCCACGCGGCCAGCACCGCGAACTCGGCGTTGGCTCCGCCGAGCAGGCCCAGGTCGACCAGGCCGAACACCTCGTCGCCCTGGTTCACACCGGTCACCCCCTCGCCGACCTCGTCGACGACGCCTGCCGCGTCCACACCGGGCACGTGCGGCAACGGCAACCGCTCGCCGAACATCCCGGAGCGGAGGTACGTGTCCCCGGGAGTGACTCCGGAGGCGCGCACGGCGATGCGGATCTGGCCGGGACCCGCGTGCGGTTCGGCGACCTCGGCCACGTGCAGCACGTCGGCCGGGCCGTACTCGGAGAACTGAAGTGCTCGCATGGCGGCGAAATTAGTGGAACAGGGCGTCCACTTAGCTGAAACTGAGACGGTGACGGTAGATCTGACTCACAACCTGCGTTCGGACGCTCGGGACAACCGCGACCGGATCCTGGTGGTCGCGCGGGAGGCGTTCGCCTCGGAAGGCCTGGACGTGCCGATGCGCGAGATCGCCCGGCGTGCCGGCGTCGGTCCGGCGACCCTCTACCGCCGCTTCCCCACCAAGGAGGCGCTCCTGGTGGAGGCGTTCTCGGAACGGCTGGCGGCCTGCACGGCCGCCGTGGAGGAGGGGCTGGCGAACCCGGATCCCTGGCAGGGGTTCTGCCGGACCGTGGAGCAGGTGTGCCTGCTGCACGTGCTCGACCGCGGGTTCTCGGCGGCGTTCACGAGCGCCTATCCCAGGGCGATCGACTTCGCTTCGGTGCGCGAGACGTCGTTCCGCTCGCTCGCTGAACTCATCGGGCGGGCGAAGGCGACCGGGCGGCTGCGGGCCGACTTCTCGGTCGACGACGTGGTGCTGCTCCTGATGGCGAGCGGGGGCGTCCGCTCCGGGACGCCCGCGATCGCGCGGCGGCTGGCCACGCTGTTCCTCGAAGGGGCGGCTAGCTGAACTGCACGGATCGCTTCGAGAGTCCGTACCAGAAGCCGTCGACGCTGGTGCGGGCCTTCTCGTCGCTGGCCGCGCCGAGCGCCACGAACAACGGCGCGAAGTGCTCAGTCCTCGGATGTGCGATCCCCGCTGCTGGAGCCTTCTGCTGGAAGTCGAGCAACGCGTCGACGTCGCCGTTCGCGAGTTGCTGGTGCGCCCAGTCGTCGAACTCCTTCGACCACGACGGCGGCTCGTAGTCCGGCCCGGCGGGGAAGTTCACGCAGCTCAGGTTGTGGGTCATGAACCCGCTGCCGACGATCAGGACGTTCTTGTCCCGCAACGGCGCGAGCTTGCGGCCGATCTCGTGCAGCTCACGCGGGTCGAGCGTGGGCATCGACATCTGCAGCACCGGCACGTCGGCGTCCGGGAACATCTCTTTGAGCGGCACGTAGGCGCCGTGGTCGAGGCCGCGTTCCTCGTCCTGCTCGACGTGGCCGCCGAGGAGCTTGCGGACGTCGTCGGCGAGTTCCGGTGCACCCGGCGCCTCGTACTCGACCTGGTAGTACCGCTGCGGGAAGCCCCAGAAGTCGTAGACCAGCGGCACGGTCGTCGTCGCGCCGATGGTCGTCGGCGCCTCCTCCCAGTGCGCGGAGACCATGAGCACGGCCTCCGGGCGCGGGAGGGTGGCGGACCAGTCCCTGAGCTCTCTGGTCCACGTCTCGTCGTCAGCCAGCGGGGGAGCCCCGTGGCTCAGGTACAGCACAGGTGCGCTCACGTCATCGAGAGTACGCCTGTTTGTTCAAATTTCAACTAGTAAGTTCAGATTTGAACGACTCGGCGGCCTTGCGCGGGTCCTCGGCGTCGGTGATGGCCCGGACGACGACCACTCGGGTGGCTCCGGCTTCCTTGACCTCGTGGAGGTTGGTGAGGTCGATGCCGCCGATCGCGAACCACGCGCGCTCGGTCCTGGTGGCGCGGACGAGGTCGAGGCCTGGTGCCGGACGGCCCGGCTTGGTCGGAGTCGGCCAGCACGGGCCGGTGCAGAAGTAGTCCACGCCGGGTTCTTCGGCGGCTGCGCGCATCTGGTCGACGTCGTGGGTGGAGCGGCCGATCACCACCTCGTCGCCGATGATCCGGCGGGCGAGCGGCACGGGCAGGTCGTCCTGGCCGAGGTGCAGGACGTCGGCCCGCACGGCGTGGGCGATGTCCGCGCGGTCGTTGACGGCGAGCAGCCTGCGGTGGCGTTCGGTGGCCTCGGCGAGGATCTCGATCGCCTCGATCTCCTGCTTCGCCTCCAGTGACTTGTCCCGCAACTGGATGATGTCGACGCCGCCCGCGAGCACCGCGTCCGCGAACTCGGCCAGATCAGACCGGTTCGGCGTGCAGAGGTAGAGCGTCGCGTCGGCGAGTCGTTGCCTGATCAGGTTTCCGTCGAGTCCTGGCACGTACGCACGTTAACCGTTATGTTGAAGTCGGTCCGCACGGGAGCCTGGAGAACACCGGGCTGAGAGGGAGCGTGGTTCGCTCCGACCGTCGAACCTGATCCGGGTCATGCCGGCGCAGGGAGCGTGAATGCCTTGAGCAGTGTGGAAGTGGCCGTCCGGGGTGGCGGTGTCATCGGGCTGTCCGTGGCTCTTGCCGCGGCACGGGCCGGGTTCTCGGTCTCCGTGTTCGATCTGGGCTCGCCGCATGCGGGTTCGCGGGTCGCGGGCGGGATGCTCGCGCCGTTGACGGAGGCCTGGCCGGGTGAGGAAGCCGTGGTGGCGCAGGGTGTCGAGGCCCTCGCGCTGTGGCCGTCGTTCGCTGACTCGATCGGTGTTCCGCTGTTCACGGCGGGGACCCTGGCGGTCGGCACGCAACCCGGTGACCTCGCCGATCTGCGTCCTGCGGGGGAGTTGCTGACCTCGCGGGAGATCCGCGCTCTCGAACCTTCTCTCGGCCCGGCGGTTCGCGGTGGCGTGTACGCGCCGGGTGACCTCGCCGTCGACAACCGCGTGCTGCTTTCCGCACTGTGGAAGGCTTGTCTGGACGCCGGAGTGGTGTCCTCAGTGGACGGCCGGGTCACGGTGATCGCCGCCGGAGCGTGGAGCGGCGCGTTGCATCCCGCGTTGCGCTCGATCCGGCCGGTCAAGGGCGAGATTCTGCGGCTGACCCACCGTCCCGGTGCGTTGCCGCCTCCCCGGCACACGATCCGTGCGCTGGTCTCGGGTCGTCCGGTGTACCTGGTGCCACGAGACGACGGTCTGGTCGTCGGCGCGACCCAGTACGAGGCGGGGTTCGACACCGACGTGTCCGTCGCGGGCGTGCGGGACCTGTTGCGGGACGCGGAAACCGTGCTGCCGGGCATCGCCGAGTACGCGCTGACCGAGGCCGCCGTCGGGTTCCGCGCGGGCAGTCCGGACAACGTCCCGATCGTGCGGTGGCTGGAGCCCGACGTCATCGCCGCGACCGGCCACCACCGCAACGGGCTCTTGCTCGCCCCGCACACCGCTCGGCTCGTGGTCGAGCTGCTCCAGGGAGGAAGTTCGTGAAGGCACAGGTGAACGGGGCTTCCCGTGACTTGGCCGAGGGCACGTCGGTGGCCGCGGTCGTGACGCTGGTGGGAGCACCCGAGAAGGGCGTGGCGGTGGCGCTGGACGGTGCCGTGGTGCCGAGGGCGTTGTGGGACAAGACGATCGTGCCGGACGGCGGCGTGGTCGAGGTGCTGACCGCGGTCCAGGGAGGGTGACGTGGACGATCCGCTGATCATCGCGGGCCGGGAGTTCCGGTCCAGGCTCATCACCGGCACCGGCGGTGCCGCGAACCTCTCGGTGCTGGAACGGGCGTTGGTCGCGTCCGGCACCGAGCTGACCACCGTGGCGATGCGCCGGGTGGATGCCCAGGGACAGACCGGCGTGCTGGAGTTGTTGCGGCGACTGGGAATCGAGGTCCTGCCGAACACCGCGGGCTGCCGCACGTCCGCCGAGGCCGTGCTGACCGCGCAACTCGCCCGGGAGGCGCTGGAGACGAACTGGGTCAAGCTCGAGGTCGTCCACGACGAGGAGACCCTGCTGCCGGACCCGATCGAGCTGCTCGACGCGGCCGAGCGCCTGGTCCGGGACGGCTTCGTGGTCCTGCCCTACACCAACGACGACCCGGTCCTCGCGCTGAAGCTCCAGGACATCGGCTGCGCGACGGTCATGCCGTTGGGCTCTCCCATCGGTACGGGTCTCGGCATCCGCAACCCGCACAACATCGAGCTGATCACTTCCAGGGCATCTGTTCCAGTAGTGCTCGACGCGGGCATCGGCACGGCCTCGGACGCGGCCCTGGCGATGGAACTCGGCTGTTCAGCGGTGCTTCTGGCGACAGCCGTCACCCGAGCGCAGGACCCGGAACGGATGGGCGCCGCCATGCGTTGTGCGGTCGAGGGCGGACGGCTGGCGCGCCTGGCCGGCCGAATTCCGCAGCGCTTTTGGGCCCAAGCGTCTTCGCCGGGACTCTGAGGTCGCTACCGTGGGTACTCACGTGTTGGGGGATGATTGACAACTACCTGAATCCCGCCGAGGAGGACGACAAGCCGTGACGGCCCCCATTGACGCCGAGGTCGAGGACGCGACCGCGCGCCTGTACCTGGCGATCGGCCGGCTGGCCCGGTTGCTGCGACGCACCGGTTCCCCCGGACTCGGCCCCGGCGCGGTCTCCGCCCTGGCCACCCTCGCCCGCTGCGGCCCCATGCGCCTCGGCGACCTGGCGAACAAGGAGGGCGTGGCGCCCCCGACGTTGTCCCGCATCGTCGCCGCGCTGGTCGAAGCCGGTTACGTGAAGCGCGAACCCGACCCGCAGGACGGCCGCGCCTGGCTCGCCACACCCACGCCCGAGGGCGAGACGATGGTGTCCGGCGTGCGGTCCGCGCGGGTGCGTGAGCTGCAACGGCGGATCGAACAGCTGACACCGGAGCACATCTCGGCGCTGGTGGGCGCTCTGGACGCGTTGGAGACGCTGGTCGGCGAAGAGTCGAAGTAGCGCCTTTCGTGAGCGGGCGCGGAGTGGGAACTGCCGGGCTGCCGCGTTGAGCCCGGCGAGCCCCTGGGGTGCGTCGTCAGCGCTCGGCGAAGAGGCCGAGTAGCGCCTGGTTGAAGGCGTCGAACTCCGCGACCAGCACCTCGCGGGTCTGCGCCAGCACGTCGGCGGCCATCGCGCCGGTGAAGGTCTCCACGTTCACCAGCCGCGTGCCGCCCGCCACCTCGCTGAGCTCCCAGCGGTGGCGGCCGAAGAAGGTCTCCGGATCGCCGCCCTGGGACGCCAGCACGTACTTGTCGGCTGACGTGATCTCGCCGTCGAAGTCGCGCTCGAACGGCGTGCCCTTCGCTGCCTTCACCTTGGTGTGCACGCCATCCACCTGCGTGTACTCCATGACGGGGTTCCACTTCGCGTAGCCCGCGAAGTCCACCAGCACGCGCCACACGGCGTCGATCGGGGCGGGGATGACCAGCTCGGTCCTGACCTCATTTTCCTGCATGGTTGTTCAGCATAATGACGCCCGCTAGTCTTTTTCCCATCGTCGGGATCAAGGGTCAGGTGCAGCAGCGCGGCGTCGAGCGACGTCGCGAGATCGTTGATGCCGCAATAGAACTGTTCGGTGCCAACGGGTACGCGGGCACCGGGGTCGCGGCCATCGCGAAGAAGGCCGGCGTGACGCCGGCCGCGGTGATCCACCACTTCGGGTCGAAGGAGAATCTGCTCAAGGCGGTGCTGGACGAGTTCGACGCGCGAGCGGCTGCGAGGGTCACCGGTAGCGACCTGGTCCAGGCGTTGCTCGACGACGCCGAACACACGATGGCGCACAAGGGGTTGGCCACGCTGCACACGGTGCTGCAGGCCGAGCACCTGGCGCGCGACGACGAGATCACGCACCGGTTCCGGGCGCGGAACAGGATGCTGCGCGGCCACTTCGCCGCGAAACTGGGCGAAGCGGCCGCGACAGAGCTGATCGCGTTCCTCGAGGGCGCGCTGACGGTCTGGCTGCTCGACCCCGAGACGACAGACCTGAGGGCGATGTACGCCCGCTACCTCTCCAGGCTCCAGAACGGCGAGACCGGGCCGACGCCACCGCCCAGCGGGTAGGCCGCGGCCACCGACTTCACGATGAAGTCCTTGCCGAACCGCACGGCCTCCGGCACCGATGCACCCTTCGACAAAGCAGAACTGATCGACGACGCGAGTGTGTCGCCGCTGCCGTGCGTGTGCTTGGTGTCATAGCGAGGTCCAGGCAGTTCGATGAACTCGCTGCCGTTGTAGAGCAGGTCGAGGCACTCCGGGTCGTCCCACATGTGGCCGCCCTTCACGAGCACCCACTCCGGCCCCATGGCGTGCAACGCCTCCGCCGCCACGCGCTGGTCCGCGCGGTCCTTCACCGCGATGCCGGTGATCAGCCGCACCTCGTCCAGGTTCGGCGTCACCAGCGTCGCGCGCGGGAACAGCAGGCCGCGCAACGCGTCCAGGGCGTTGTCGGCCAGCAGTTGGTCGCCGTGCATGGACGCCGAGACCGGGTCGACGACGAACGGGGTCTTCCCCGAGCCGATGCCGACGCGGTCCAGGGCCGGGGTGATGGCCTCGATGATCCGCGCCGACGCGAGCATGCCGGTCTTCGCGGCCTGCACGCCGATGTCCTCGGCGACCGAGATGATCTGCGCCGCGACGACGTCCGCCGGGATCTCGGAGACTCCCGTGACGCCCAGCGAGTTCTGGACCGTCACGGCCGTCAGTGCGACGCAGCCGTGCACTCCGCACGCGAAGAGCGTGCGGAGGTCGGCCTGGATACCCGCACCACCGCCGGAATCGCTTCCGGCGATGGTGAGGACCCTGGGTGGTGTCTCGGTCACGAAGTCTCCACGACCGGGAGGTAGACCTTGTTGCCCGTGTCGGCGAACTCGTCGGACTTCTCCGCCATGCCCGCCTCGATCGCCTCCACTGTGGACAGTCCGCGTTCCTCGGCGTAGCGCCGCACGTCCTGCGTGATCTTCATGGAGCAGAACTTCGGTCCGCACATCGAGCAGAAGTGCGCCGTCTTCGCCGGCTCCGCGGGGAGCGTCTCGTCGTGGAACGAGCGCGCGGTGTCCGGGTCGAGCGACAGGTTGAACTGGTCCTCCCAGCGGAACTCGAAGCGCGCCTTGGACAGCGCGTCGTCCCAGTCCTGGACGCCCGGATGGCCCTTGGCGAGGTCCGCCGAGTGCGCCGCGATCTTGTACGTGATCACGCCGGTCTTCACGTCGTCCCGGTTCGGCAGGCCGAGGTGCTCCTTCGGCGTGACGTAGCAGAGCATCGCGGTGCCCAGCCAGCCGATCTGCGCCGCGCCGATCGCGGACGTGATGTGGTCGTACGCCGGCGCGATGTCCGTGGCCAGCGGCCCGAGGGTGTAGAACGGCGCCTCGCCGCACCACTCCTCTTCGAGCCGGACGTTCTCGGCGATCTTGTGCATCGGCACGTGGCCGGGGCCCTCGATCATCACCTGGACGTCCTTGGCGCGCGCGATGTGCGTGAGCTCGCCCAGCGTCTTGAGCTCGGCGAACTGCGCCGCGTCGTTGGCGTCCGCGATGGAACCCGGCCGCAGCCCGTCACCCAGCGAGAACGTCACGTCGTAGGCGCGCAGGATGTCGCAGAGCTCCTCGAAGTGCGTGTAGAGGAAGCTCTCCTTGTGGTGCGCGAGGCACCACGCGGCCATGATCGAACCGCCGCGCGAGACGATGCCCGTGACGCGCTTGGCCGTCAGCGGCACGTACCGCAGCAGCACGCCCGCGTGCACGGTCATGTAGTCGACGCCCTGCTCGCACTGCTCGATCACGGTGTCGCGGTAGACCTCCCACGACAGCGATGCCGGATCGCCGTTGACCTTCTCCAGCGCCTGGTAGATCGGCACGGTGCCGATGGGAACGGGCGAGTTGCGCAGGATCCACTCGCGCGTCTCGTGAATCCGCTTGCCGGTGGACAGGTCCATGATCGTGTCGGCACCCCAGCGGGACGCCCACACCATCTTCTCGACCTCGTCCTCGATCGACGACGACACCGCGGAGTTGCCGATGTTGGCGTTGATCTTGACGAGGAACTTCTTGCCGATGATCATCGGCTCGGCCTCGGGGTGCTTGCGGTTCAACGGAATCACCGCACGCCCGA
Source organism: Lentzea waywayandensis (assembly GCF_900115955.1). GTDB lineage: Bacteria > Actinomycetota > Actinomycetes > Mycobacteriales > Pseudonocardiaceae > Lentzea > Lentzea waywayandensis. The sequence continues at coordinate 26,154 of NZ_FOYL01000004.1, read as the reverse complement.
TGGCCACCTCGCTGCGGACGAACTCCGCGTCGAGGTTCTCCCGCGTCGCGACGTAGCGCATCTCCGGGGTGATGATCCCGGCCTTCGCGTACGCGAGCTGGCTGACAGCTCCGTTGATCGGTTCCCGTGCGGCGATCCACCCCGACCTCAGGTCAGGGAGTCCACTGTGGACGTCGATGGTCGCGTTGTCGTCGGTATACGGACCGGAAGTGTCGTAGAGATCGACATGTTCACCGTTGGTCAGCTCGACCCTGCGGTAGGGCACCCGGATGTCAGAGGAGACTTCCCGATACACCTTGCGCGAGCCCGAGATCGGGCCGGTGGTCACACTGGGCTTGACCGAACGGTCGTCAAGTGCCGTCACGACATTCCTCCCTACGCCGGCATTACCCGGTCAGGTTCAGGCGGTCGGTGACACCGGCACTACAGCCAGTCACCCTCTCAGCCCGCTCAGGCGCGAGCTCCCGCGTTGTGTTGAGTTGTCGAGAACCGACCATAGTCAGAGCGCGCCGTAGCTGCCAAGGGCGTCGTTTGCCCCTAATCTCTTCCCCGTGGCTGATCACCAGCCGTTCCCGCCCGGCGCGCGACGCGGCCAGCGTCCCGCCGTGGTCTCGGCATGCCCTTCCTGCGGTGAACTCGCAGGTCGTGGCTACCCCGACTGCGGCTTCTGCGCGGAACTGCTCGACCAGTTCTGGCTCGCGGACTGGGAGGCGTTGAGAACGTCGTCCCAGCTGGCGGACCGGGAACTGGCCGAACTGGTCACCTCCGCGGACGTCGGCCAGTACCCGTGGACGTGCGTGGACTGGGCGATGACGCTGCTGGCGTGCTCCCGCTGCGGTGCCGAACTGGGTACCGGACCGGTCGAGTGCGTGCGGTGCGCGGTGACCGAGGAGCGCCGGTGGAGCTGGGACCACTCGGCACACCCGTACACGATGAGCGCGAACGAGCACCTGCTCCGCGTCGCCCGAGCCGCCCTGCGCGCACCTCACCGGCGTCGTCCGGCCGTCGTGCAGGCCTGGCAGCTGGTGCTGCCGTTCCTGATCGCCGGTGAGGTGATCGAGTTCGGCCGCCTGGACCGGATCCGCGCGCACGTGCTGGCCGGCGGCTACGCGTCGATGGCCGCCTGCCACACCTTCGCCGAGCTGGCCGGGTTGCCCGAGCTGTTCTGGCGCCGGGGCAACCCGATCTCAACGCGGGTCGAGTACCAGCCGGACTCCGAGCGCCAGCAGCACGCCGCCCGACAGCTTCTCGAGCGCGGGACGGACGCGCGGCCTGCTCAGCCAGCCGCGGATCGTGTGCAGGATCGACACGATGATCAGGTACCAGACGGTGTCGATCAGGACCCACCCGATGGCGAGGAAGAGCAGAACCCCCTTGCCGGCCTCCCCGGCAGGCACGAACTGCGGTAGGAACGAGATCGCGAACACGCCGAGCTTCGGGTTGGCCAGGTTCACGACCAGGCCGCTGCGGAACGCGTGGCTGGCCGGTGGCGGTTCGTCCGCGGGCAGACTCTTGCTGATCAGGGCCTTGACGCCCAGATAGATCAGGAAGACCGCGCCGATGATCCTCAGCGCGTGGTAGGCGATCTCGGACGCCGTGAGCAGGACGCTCAGGCCCAGAGCCGCGGCGATCGCCCAGCAGGCCACACCGACCTCCATGCCGAACACCGTCGCCAGCGCGGCTTTTCGCCCGTGCACCGACTGTCGCAGGACCATGGCCGTGCCAGGTCCGGGCGACAGTGCGATGAGGAACGAGGCCGCGAGGAAGGCGACGATGTTTTCGATGGGCATGCGTCGATGGTCGCTGATCGTCGCAACTTGTTTCTTGACCTGGAGCGCGCTCCAGGATGTTCGGTGGAGCCATGACCTTGGAACTGGGGAAGTTGGGCTTCGGCACGTGGGCCATGGGTGGACCGTTCTCGGGCCCGGACGGGTTGCCGGTCGGCTGGGGACCGGCTGACGACGGCGAGTCGGTCAAGGCGCTGCGGCGGGCCGTGGAGCTGGGCGTGACGCTGTTCGACACGGCGGACGTCTACGGCTGCGGGCACGCGGAGACGGTGGTGGGGCAAGCGCTTGCGGACGTGCGTGACCAGGTGTTGATCGCCACGAAGTGGGGGTGCGGGTTCGACGCCGGGTCTCGTCGGATGACCGGCAACGAGGGGTCGGTCGAGTACCTGCGCCGCGCCGTCGAGGGGTCGTTGCGGAGGCTGGGGACCGATCGGATCGACCTGTACCAGCTGCACGTCGGCGACCTGGGGCTCGACGAGGCCGCGCTGCTGCGGGACGAGTGCGAGGCCCTGGTGGCCGCAGGCAAGATCCGGTCCTACGGGTGGAGCACGGACGACGTCGAGCGGGCGCGGTTCTTCTGCGAAGGCGAGCACGGGATCGCTGCTCAGGCCGACATCAACCTGCTGTTCGACAACCCCGAGATGTACGCGGGCGACTTCGCGGTGCTGTGCAGGAGGCCTTTGGCCATGGGGCTGCTGGCGCGGGAGACGTTCACCGAGTTGCCCGCCGACGACGTGCGCGTCACGAACCCGTCCTGGCTGCGGTTCTTCGTCGACGGGCGGCCGTCGCCGGAGTACTTCCAGGCGCGGGAGGCCGTGCGGGACGTGCTGACGTCCGGCGGGAGGACGTTGGTGCAGGGTGCGCTGGCCTGGTTCTGGGCGCGTTCTCCCCGGCTGGTTCCGATTCCGGGGATCCGGACGGTGGCTCAGGCCGAGGAGAACGCGGGCGCGCTGGAGTTCGGTGCTCTGACGGCGGACGAACTGGCCCAGGTGGAGTCGGTGCTCCGGCCCTAGCGGTGTGGTCCGGAACGGTGCCGGGTCACGCCACTAGTCCTCGTCGTCCTCGTCGAAGTTCGCGGGATCTGCCGGGTCCCACGAGAGGCCCGGCACGTTCCACTCGTTGTCGCGCAGCATCCGCTTGGCCTCCTTCTTGTACCGGCCGATCAGGCGGTCGGTGTAGAGGTAGCCGTTGAGGTGGTCGGTCTCGTGCTGGAGGCAGCGCGCGAAGAAGCCGGTGCCCTCGACCTCGAACGGCTCCCCGTCAACGCCCTGGCCGGTCACCTTCGCCCATCGGGCGCGTCCGGTCGGGTACGCCTCGCCGGGAACGCTCAGACAGCCCTCGAAGTCGTCGTCCGGATCCGGCATGGTCTCCGGGATCTCGGAGGTCTCCAGGGTGGGGTTCACGACCACGCCGCGGTGCTGGACACCCTCGTCATCCGGGCAGTCGTAGACGAAGACCCGCAGGTCGAAGCCGATCTGGTTGGCCGCGAGCCCGACACCACGAGCAGCTGCCATCGTCTCGAACATGTCGTCGACGAGCGTCTTCAGCTCGGTGTCGAACTCGGTGACCTCGCGCGTCGGGTTGTGGAGCACGGGGTCGCCGGCGATGCGGATGCGATGGACGGCCATGGCTGAACTTTATGCGGTCCAAAACTGTCGGTGTCGCGCGGTAGGTTGGAACGATCACGTGATTGAATTGCCCGCACCTGAGATGGTGTGGCGACCGTGGGGAGCCAGATGGATCACGCCGAGACGCTCACCTCCGCTGACGGGCTGACCAGCCGCGAACGCACGATGCTCGCGTTCGAGCGTCAGTGGTGGAAGTACTCGGGATCCAAGGAACAGGCCATCAGGGAACTGTTCGACATGTCAGCTACCCGCTACTACCAGTTGCTCAACGCGCTCGTTGAATCCGAAGCCGCACTGGCTGCCGATCCGATGCTGGTCAAGCGGTTGCGCGGCGTGCGGACAGGCCGCCAAAGGGTTCGCGCACGCGCCAGGAGCACCGAGGACTGATGACCTCCCCCGAGTCCGCAAGCCCGTCCCGTCCGGCCAAGGCCGCCGGCTTCGCCCTGCTCGGTGTCGCCGCCGTCGCGTTGGTGATCGGTGTCGTGAGTCTGTTCGGTGGCGGGGGGTCCGAGACACCTCCGGTTGCCGAAGGGTCGTCGACCGCGCCGCCCGCATCCGGTACTTCCGAGCAGCCTCCGGCCTCGACTCCGTCTTCGGCGCCGGCTGCGTCTACGACTACACCGCCGGCTTCTACGCCTTCCAGTTCTGTCGTGCCGCCTCCGCCTGTTCCACAGCCCGGTGCCGCCAAGGCGCCTGTTCGGATTTACAACAACTCGACCATCACCGGGTTGGCTGCCAAGGCTTCCGATGAGGTTCGGGCCAACGGGTGGACTGTTGCCGGGACTGGTAACTACTCGTCTGGGAACATCCCCACCACTACCGTTTACTTCCGGCCTGGGACTGATGAAGAAGCCTCGGCCAAGGAGTTGGCTGCGGTGTTGCGGGCACGGGTCGAGCCTCGGTTCGAGGGGATCGAGTCTGCTGCTGCCGGGATCATTTTGATTGTCACGAATGATTTTCAGGGGCCTTCTAAGAACAAGTAGGGGCGCGGTCGTTGCGTAGGTCGTTCCCCTGGTTCGTTGGCGGGCGGCGGTTTGTTGTCCGTAGGTGGTCACCTTGCGAGAGTCGCCTTGCGGCTGATTCCTGGGGCTCCGCCCCAGACCCCGCCAATCTGATCCAAAACCGGGGCCTACGCCGTCTGCGGGTTGATGGCACGCCTGGTGCTTTGGGCGGAGGCGCGTTGCGTAGTGGGGCGCGTTGGTGGGGTGGTTTCGTCACGAGTCGAGCCAAGAGCGGGCCACAGCCAGGAAGGGATGTCAAACGGACGAAAAGCGTGTCCGTTTGACATCCCTTCCTGGCTGCAGCAAGAGCTGTGGCACGACTCGTGACGAAACCACCCCACCCTTAGCGCACGGTAAGGACGGCTCGCCTTCGGCATTGCCTGCGTCAGCGTGCGGCCGCGTAGGCCGCCAGCTGTGCCAGTTGTGCCGGGTCCAGCGACGGGCGCACTACCTGCCTCGCCTTGGCCAGGTGGGCCTGTGTCACCTCTGCCGCGTCCAGGGACTCCCGCATTGCGGTCAGGGCCGCCTCGCGGATCAGGGCCGCGCAGTCTGCCGCCGAGTACATGTCCAGGTCGGCTGCCAGTTCGGCTAGGTCCACGTCGTCCGACAGTGGTGTGTTGCGGGACGAGGCCTTGAGGATTTCCGTGCGGGCCTCGGCGTCTGGTGGTGGCACGTAGATGATGCGTTCCAGCCTGCCTGGGCGGAGGAGCGCTGGGTCGATCAGTTCTGGGCGGTTGGTCGCGGCGATCACCACCACGTCGCGCAGAGGCTCTACGCCGTCCAGTTCGGTCAGGAGGGCGGCTACTACCCGGTCGGCTACGCCTGAGTCCGAGGATTGGCCTCGGCGTGGGGCCAGGGCGTCCACCTCGTCCAGGAAGACGAGTGCTGGGGCCGCGTCTGCTGCTCGGCGGAAGAGTTCTCGGACTGCTCGTTCTGACTCGCCTACGAACTTGTCCATCAGTTCGGCGCCCTTGACGGTCAGGACGTTCAGCTGGCCGGTGCCTGCCAGTGCGCGGACCAGGAAGGTCTTGCCGCATCCCGGCGGGCCGTAGAGCAGTAGGCCACGGGGAGGGGCCACGCCCAGGCGGGCGAACGAGTCGGGGTAGCGGAGGGGCCAGAGGGCCGCTTCTGTGAGGGCCTGCTTGACCTCCTTCATGTCGCCCACGTCGTCCAGCGTGAGGCCGCCGGTCTGCACGGTGTCGGAGGCGGACATGGAGATCGGGCGGACCGTGTTCAGGGCGCCGATCAGGTCCTCTTGTCCCACACGGGGTTCCGCTGCCTCGCGTTGGCGGAGTGCGGCTCGGACTGCTGCTTCTCGGCGCAGGGCGCAGAGGTCCGCCGCTACGAAACCCGGTGTGCGGGCGGCTACTTCGCCGAAGTCCACATCGGACTGCACTGGGACGTCGCGCAGGAGTACGCGGAGGAGTTCGGTCCTGCCTGCTGTGTCGGGGAGGGGGAGGGTCAGCTCGCGGTCCACCAGGTCGGGGGCGCGCAGGCGGGCGTCCACCGACTCGGCCCTGGCCGAGGTGACCACCAGCGCGAGGTTCGGGCGGGAGATGGCTGTGCGGAGGATGTCCAGGACGACCGTTGCCACCGGTGGGGGTGCGGTGGGTAGTAGGGCGTCGATGTCGGTCAGGAGCAGGACCGTGGGCTGTTCGGGGACGCCCGCGATCGCGTCGCCCAGTTGTTTGGCCATCGCGCCCGGCTCCAGGACGGCGATGCTCGGGGCGGCCAGTTCTACGACTGTCGCCTCGACCGACCTTGCCACCGCGCGGACGAGTGTTGCCTTGCCTACGCCTTCCGGGCCGCTGACCATCGCGGCCAGGCGGGCGGAGGCGCCCAGCTTGGCGAGCAGGTCGGGCTGGCGGAACATCAGTTCCAGCCATTCGGTCAGGCGGCGGGCCTGGTCGCGCTGGCCCACCAGGTCTGCGAGAGGCAACGCCTCGTGCTTCTCCTGCACCACCACCGGGGTCACCTCGGCGGCCGGGGCCGAGGCCGAACGCCAGCCCACGACGCTCGACGGCTGTACGGCCACCGGGCCCGCCGGGTCGGTCGAGGTGATGGTGATGAGCTCGTTCGTCCACGTCATGCCGATGGCGTTGGACAGCTTGCGGCGCGTCTCGGAGACGTTGGCGCCGGGCGGCGGCGCCAGGTCCTGGGGGAGCAGCGAGACGTTGTCGCCGACGGTGAGGACCTTGCCCGTCAACGCCATGCGCACGTGGTCCGGCGTCAGGGCGGTGGTGGCCAGGCGGGAGCCCGCGACGGTGATCGAACGCGCTGCGGTCACCTGGACGGGAGCCACGACGATCTCGGAGCCCTCGACCACGCCGAGGTTGGTGAGGGTGACGTCGTCGACCAGGACCACGCCCGGCGGTTGTTCACCTGCCGCGGCGAGGGCGGCGCTCACGCGGGCGCCGGTCAGCCTCACGGCGTCCCAGGCGCGCAGGCCCAGGGCGTCCAGCACCTCGGGGTGGAGGCGGACTACGCCGCGCCGGGTGTCCAGAGCGGACGGGGACAGGCGAGCCGTCAGCGTGATCACGACGCCGACTCTAGTTCCTCACGACGACCTCGGGCCGGACACGACGAACGTGTCCGGCCCGAGTGAGTTGAGCGAGCGGTCAGCGCTTCGGCTGTCGCCTCAGTCCCAGCTGACGCCACGAGCGACGGCGTCCGTTGGTGCCGGGAACCGTGCTTTCCGCTGCGGCAGCGACAGAACCGTCACGCCGTGGCCGACGCACCGCGCGCATGGCCGCACCAGCGACGCGGCCGTGCAACGGCTGACGCAGGCCGAGACGGCGTGCGGCGACACCGTGCGCGCGTTTGATCGCACGGCGGTCGGCGCCCGTGACGGTCCACGCCTCAGGATGCTTGGAAAGCCACATGTACCGGCGCACCGAGTAAGGCAGGTGTGCCAGGTACACGACCATCGCGATGATCAGCGCCACCAACGGGTACGTGATGATCGCGGCCGCCAGCAGGCCTACGGCGACCAGCAGCGGGGCCACCGCGCGCGGCGGCACCTTCACCGTCTTCACCGACAGGGTGGGAATCCGCGACACCAGGAGCATCGCCACCAGGACGGTCCACGCGCCCACGACGTAGGAGTTGTTCCACCAGCCGTCGGTGCGGACCTGCTCCTCGATGATCAGGGGGAGCAGGAGCAGCAGACCGCCTGCGGGAGCGGGGACGCCGACGAAGAACTCCTTCGCGAACGGCGGTTGTTCCTTCTCCAGCAACGTGTTGAAGCGGGCCAGGCGGACCACCATGCAGACCGCGAAGATCAGCGCGATGACCCAGCCGGCGCGGTTGCCCTCGAACTTCCACAGGTAGATCGCGAGGGCCGGCGCGACGCCGAACGAGATGGCGTCGGCCAGCGAGTCGAGCTCCGCGCCCATCTTCGACGTCGCGTCCAGCAGGCGGGCGATGCGGCCGTCCAGGCCGTCGAAGACGGCGGCTGCCGCGATCGAGGCGATGGCCGCGCCCCACATGCCGACGTTCGCGAAGTGCACGGCGGACAGGCCCGAGCACATGGCCAGGACTGTGATCGCGTTCGGCAGCAGGCGGACGCCGGGCCCGCTGGGAGCCATCAGGCTTCCGGGAGCTCGGCGAGGACGGTCTCGCCGCCGATGGTGCGCTGGCCGGCCTCGACCAGGACGCGGCTGCCGCGCGGCACGTAGAGGTCCACGCGCGAACCGAAGCGGATCAGGCCGTAGGTCTGGCCGGCGGCGACCTTCTCGCCCTCGGCGACCTCGCACACGATGCGGCGGGCGACGAGGCCGGCGATCTGCACGACGACGAGGTCGTGGCCGCTGTTGGTCCGCAGCCACACGGTGTTGCGCTCGTTCTCCTCGGAGGCCTTGTCGAGGTCGGCCGAGAGGAACTTGCCGGGGTGGTACGAGACCTGGACGATCTCGCCGTCCGCGGGCACGCGCTGCACGTGCACGTCGAACACCGAGAGGAACACGCTCACGCGCGTCATCGGCTGGGTGCCGAGGCCGAGCTCGGCGGGCGGGACGGCGTCGACCACGTGCGAGACGGTGCCGTCGGCCGGGGCCACGGCGAGGTTCGGACGGGTCGGCGTCACGCGCTTCGGCTCGCGGAAGAACCACGCCACCCACGCCGTGACCAGGGCGAGGACTACGCCCAGGCGCTTGAAGCGCAGCCGGACGAGGAGGGTCGCGATCGCCGCGGCGGCGACGAACGGGCGTCCCGCCGGGTGCATCGGCGGCACCATGCCGCGCGCGAGTTCGAGGAAGTGGGAGACGGGCTTCTCGCTGCTCATCGTGTCTGGGGGTCCGTAGCTTCCGTGAGTTGTCGGGCGCCAACACGCTACGGCAACACGCCAAACCGCCCATCGGGACTGCCGGAAAGACAAGCGGCCGGTCGCCCCGTGCATCCCCCGACGAATGCACGGGCCGACCGGCACCTGCGGTCAGTGTAATCCCCGTCACATGGCGTGAACAACGTCGCTGGGTGAGCGTTCCGTCACAGTCCGTCGACGCCCAGGGCTTGCAGTCTGAAGCGCACGTCAGCGACCTGGTTAGCGTCACGGACGGCAGGTGCGACCAGGTCTTCCGGATAGACCGCAGCTCCGTCGGGCATTCGCAGTACGAAGAGTCCGCCCCAGTTGAGTTCCAGCGTCGCTCGGTTAGCCGTCACAAGCAGGTCAGACACCATGCAACCGAGGAGTTCCGTCACGGCCTCGACGGCGGCGTCGTGCACCTGCTCCGGGGTCAGGGACGCGTCCACAGGAGCCCCCGTCAGCTTGTGCAGCTCGGCGCGCGACAACGCCGCCAGCACGTCGGCCAGCGTCTCGCCGACCTTGCTCACCCGGCCCGCGTGCCGCAGTGCGTCGCCATAGCGGCGCACGAGCACCGGGCCGGTCAGCGTCGCGAGCTCCTGCCAGGTGATCGGCGGCCCCTTCACCCCGACCAGCGCCGCCACGGCCTCGGGCGGGGTGCCGTCGAGCAACGACCACGCGCGCCGTTCGTCGACCGCCTCCACCACGCCGCCGGAGAACGGCGAGAGCTGCCTGATCGTCGCCACCCGCTCGCGGATTGGCGGATGGCTGTCGAAGATCGACGACGGCTCCTGTGCGGCCATCAGCGGTTCGATCTCGCGCAGCTGGTGCACCCGCCGCGGGTGGTCCAGGTAGGCGCGGAAGCCCTCCAGTAACGGCGGTGTGCGCCCGGCCAGCACGGCCAGCGTCACGTACCAGCGCAGGTAGTCGTTCCAGCCCTCGCCGAGCGGGCCGCCGCGCAGCAACGACCGCGCCGTCGCCTCCGCCCCGGCCGCCGCCACGGACACCTCGTCGGCGAACCGCTCGTGCTTGCGGCTCTCCGAGGCGGCGACCAGCGCGTACAGCCGTGCCCACGCGTAGAGGACGGCGGACAGGTAGCTGCCCTGCCCGATCACCATCCCCAGGGCGAGCTTCGCGCGGAACGTCACCGCCGACACCTGGGTGTGACCGCCGCCGTAGTGGCCGAGCTCGTGGGCGACCACGGACCGCAGCTCACCGATCGTCATGCCGGCCACGAACGGCAGGCCGAGCTCCAGGTAGCGCGTGCCGTGGCGCTCCCACACGCCCGCGTTCGCCTCGTTGACGAGCCGGATGTCGTCAGGGCTGCGGGTGCCCGCCAGCACCGCCAGCTCGTCGACGTGCCGCCAGAGCTCCGGATGCGTCGCGCGGGTCAGCGGGACGCCGGTCGGCCGCGGCCGGGCCCAGAACGCCCTCGCCATCGCGTACAACGACGGCCCGCCGACGATGAGCGTCAGCGCGGTGAGGAAGGCCCCGCCCTCGACGTCACCCCTGTCGAACAGGACGTACGCGAGGACGCCCAGCAGCACGGTGAGGCCCACCGCGAGCACGAAGAACCCGGCGAGCATCACCAAGGCCAGCGCCGCTCTCATGTGTTGCGTCCCCCAGATCGCTCAGAACTACTGCAGGTATCTCACGGTGACCTCGGCCCCCGCGGCCAGTTCGGTCACGTCCTCTGGCACCTCGATCAGGCAGTTCGACAGCGCGAGCGCCGACAGCAGGTGCGACCCCGGACCGCCGACGGGCGTCACGACCTCGCCGGACGCCGGGTCGTGCAGGCCTCGCCGGAACTGCGTCTTCCCAGCCGGAGACGTCAGCCCCGTCGTGATGGTTGCCCGTGCGGTACGGCGTTCCAGCTGCGTGTGTCCCATGGACGCGAGCAGCGCCGGACGCACGAACACCTCGAACGACACCTGCGCGCTCACCGGGTTGCCCGGCAGCGACAGCACCGGCACGCCCTCGTACCGGCCGGAGCCCTGCGGCCCGCCCGGCTGCATCGCGACCTTGGTGAACTGCACGTCGTGGCTCGCGAAAGCGTCCTTGACCACCTCGTACGCGCCCGCGCTGACCCCGCCGGACGTCACGATCACGTCCACGGAACCGAGGTACGGCGCCAGCGCGCGGTGGAACTCCTCGACGTCGTCCGGCACGAACCGCAGCTGCACGGCGACGCAGCCCGCGTCCCGCACGGACGAGGCGAGCATCATGCCGTTCGACTCGTAGATCTGACCCGGCTGGAGCGGCTTGCCCGGTTCGACCAGCTCGGAGCCCGTCGACAGGACCAGCACGCGCGGACGGCGGCGCACCGGTAGTTCGGGGAGCCCGAGGGCGGAGGCGAGACCGAGCGTGGACGGGCGCAGCACCGTGCCCGCGGCCAGCACCGCGTCGCCCTTGCGCACGTCGTCGCCGCCGGTGCGGATGTTCTGGCCGGGTGCGACGGCCTTGTCGATCGTCACGGTCTCCGTGCCGCCGTCGGTCCACTCGACCTGGACCACCGCGTCCGCGCCGGGCGGCAGCGGGGCGCCGGTCATGATCCGCTGCACGGTGCCCGGCACCAGCGGGTTCAGTTGCGTGCGACCCGCGGGGATGTCGTCGGCGACCGTGAACCGGGCAGGGATCTCCCCGGCCAGGTCGGCGGCCCGCACCGCGTACCCGTCCATCGCGGAGTTGTCGAACGGCGGCAGGTCGAGCGGCGCGATGACGTCGGCGGCGAGCACGAGCCCGAGGCACTCGTCGAGCGGGAGCTGCAGCACGGGCATCGACCCGACGAGCTCCGCGACGCGCTTGCGGTGTTCGGCGACAGTGGTGGGGGACACGACTGCATACTGCCAACGTCGCGGTGATCGTGACGGCCGCTTTGCCCCGATTCATCCCCGGAGGTGTTGTTCGTGCAGGTCCGGACCAGGCACACACCGACGTTCGGCGTGGCGAGACTCGTCCTCGCGCCCGGCGAGGCGGTGCTGGCCGACCCGCTGACCATCGCGGCCACGAGCTACGGCCTCACGGTCGAGGTGAAGGGCGCGGGCACGAAGGCGGTCGCGCTGTGCACGTCGGGCGCCGAGGGCGGCTGGATCGACGCGACCCCCGTGCTGCCCGGTGACCTGCACCAGATCGAGCTCGACGGGGCGTACGGCTGGTGCCTCGCCCGGCACAGCTGGATCGCGTCGAGCAGCACGGTGGCGATGAACCCCGAGGCCCCGCCGATGCAGGCGATCTTCGGAGGCGCCGAGGGCTTCATGAACTACGCGCACGGCAAGGGCGCGGTGGTGCTCGCCTGTTACGGCGCGCTCGACCTCGTGACGCTGGAAGCCGGAGAAGCGGTGACCATCAGCAGCGATCACGTCGTGGCGTTCGCGGACACCGTGCAATGCCGTCTCCGGCCCTCGGTGCCCGATGGCGTGCAATCCATTCAGACCGGTGAGGGCCTGGTGTTCGACTTCGCCGGTCCCGGTGCCGTGCTGACGCAGACGCGCGGACCTCGCCGGCTCACCACCTGGTTGCGCGCCAACGGAGTCAGCTCCCGTTCATGACTCCGTAAGGAGGTATCCGAGTGAGATTTCTTCTTTTAGCGTTGCTCTCTGCGCTTTGCGTGAGATGCGTGATCTGAAGGAGGACGTCTTGGCTCTCGGTACCGTCAAGTGGTTCAACTCCGAAAAGGGATACGGCTTCATCGCAACCGATGGCGGGCCCGACGTGTTCGTGCACTACTCGGCGATCCAGATGGAAGGCTTCCGGACCCTCTCAGAAGGCGACCGGGTGGAGTTCGAGGTGCAGGCGGGCCGCGACGGACGCAGCCAGGCGTCGGACGTGCGCCGCGCCGGCTAGCCCGGTTCGAGATCACTCTGATCACGGCTTTGACCAACCCCCGGCACGCCGATCTGACCGGACGTTAGGCTGCCTTGCGTGTCGGAGGACCTGAGCGGACGGCGAATCGCGCATTACCGGATCGACGGTGTGCTGGGCCGCGGTGGCATGAGCGTGACGTATCGGGCCACGGACGTGAGGCTTGGCCGGAAAGTCGCGCTCAAGGTCATCGGTGAGCACCTCGCGCCCGACGCGGAGTTCCGCGAGCGGTTCGTCGACGAGGCGCGCAACACCTCGGCGATCGACCACGCGAACATCGTGCCGCTGTACGACTTCGACGAGGTCGACGGCCTGCTCTACATCGCCATGCGGCTCGTGGACGGCCAGGACCTGGCCGGGCACGTCAAGGAGGGACCGCTCACCCCGGCGCGCACGTTGACGCTGCTCGCCCAGGTGGCCGAGGCGCTCGACATGCTGCACGGCAAGGGCCTCGTGCACCTCGACGTGAAGCCCGCCAACGTGCTGGTGACCCAGAAGGAAGGCGTGCGCGAGCACGTCTACGTCGCCGACTTCGGCCTCACCCGCCGCGGCGCCACCGGCCACCGCACCCGAACGGGTGATTTCCTCGGCTCGCCGACCTACGCGGCGCCGGAACACCTGCGCGGGGAGCCCGTCGACGGCCGCACCGACCAGTACGCGCTCGCCTGCATGCTCTTCGCCTGCCTGTCCGGCCGTCCGCCGTTCCAGGGCGGCGTGCAGGAGGTCATCCAGGGCCACCTCGGCAACGTCGTTCCCGCGTTGTCGCAGCTCGTGGCGTTGCCGCCGGCCATCGACGACGTGATCCGCAAGGGCACCTCGAAGGACCCGGCGCAGCGGTACGCGAGTTGCGCCGAGCTCATCAACGCCGCCCGCGTCGCTCTCGCCGGAGTCGCGCAGGGCTCGGCTCCCGCTCAACTCGGGCCGCAGTCCGGCTCGTTCCCGGCTCAGTCGCCGATGTCCGGGCCGATGCCGGTCCAGCAGGGTCAGTACCAGGGCGGCGGCTACCAGCAGCCCCTGTCGGACCCCGTCCGGCTGCGCCCGCCGAACCAGGTGGGCGTGAGCGCGTTCACGGCCGGCAAGAAGGAACGTCCCACGTGGTTCGCGCCGGTCATCGCGGCCGTGGCGGCGATCGTGGTGATCATCATCGTGGTGGTGATCCTGTCGCCGGGTGACGAGCCCGCACGTCAGCCCAAGACGAGCTCCGCGCCGTCGCTGAACATCGGCGACGAGACGACCTCGAACAAGCCGCTGCCGACCTCTGTGCCGGTGCGCACTTCACGCTGAGAGTCGCCTGGGTTCGCTTGCACTCGCCGTGCCCGAGTGCTAAACACGAACTAGCACTCGGCTCCATCGAGTGCCAAAAAGAAGTGAGGCTGGGACGGTGAGGCCCTCCGGGGTCGTCCGTCGCGGGCACCGAGCCTGGCCACGCGCATCGTGTTCCGCTGCGGGCATGCGCTCGCAGTGGCCCAGAATCCACATAGGCGGAGGAACACACCGCAATGGCCAAGATGATTGCGTTCGACGAGGAAGCCCGTCGCGGTCTCGAGCGCGGGATGAACATCCTCGCTGACGCCGTCAAGGTGACGCTCGGCCCCAAGGGCCGCAACGTCGTGCTCGAGAAGAAGTGGGGCGCGCCGACCATCACCAACGATGGTGTCTCCATCGCGAAGGAGATCGAGCTCGAGGACCCGTGGGAGAAGATCGGGGCCGAGCTCGTCAAGGAGGTCGCGAAGAAGACCGACGACGTCGCTGGTGACGGCACCACCACCGCGACGGTGCTGGCACAGGCTCTGGTCCGCGAGGGCCTGCGCAACGTGGCCGCGGGTGCGAACCCGCTCGGCCTCAAGCGCGGCATCGAGCAGGCCGTCGAGGCGATTGCCGAGCAGCTCCTGAAGGCCGCCAAGGAGATCGAGACGAAGGAGCAGATCGCTGCTACCGCGTCCATCTCCGCCGCTGACCCCACGATCGGCGAGCTCATCGCCGAGGCGATGGACAAGGTCGGCAAGGAAGGCGTCATCACGGTCGAGGAGAGCAACACCCTCGGCCTCGAGCTTGAGCTCACCGAAGGCATGCGCTTCGACAAGGGCTACATCTCCGGTTACTTCGTGACCGACCCCGAGCGCCAGGAAGCGACCCTCGAGGACCCGTACATCCTGCTGTTCGGCTCCAAGATCTCCACGGTCAAGGACCTGCTCCCGCTCCTGGAGAAGGTCATGCAGGGCGGCAAGCCGCTGCTGATCATCTCCGAGGACGTCGAGGGCGAGGCCCTGGCGACCCTGGTCGTGAACAAGATCCGTGGCACCTTCAAGTCCGTCGCCGTCAAGGCGCCTGGCTTCGGTGACCGCCGCAAGGCCATCCTCCAGGACATCGCCACCCTCACCGGTGGCCAGGTCATCACCGAGGACGTCGGCCTGAAGCTGGAGAACGCCGACATCTCGCTGCTGGGCAAGGCCCGCAAGGTCGTCGTCACCAAGGACGAGACGACCATCGTCGAGGGTGCCGGTGACGCGGAGCAGATCCAGGGCCGCGTCAACCAGATCCGCGCCGAGATCGAGAAGTCGGACTCCGACTACGACCGCGAGAAGCTCCAGGAGCGCCTCGCCAAGCTCGCCGGCGGCGTCGCCGTCATCAAGGCGGGCGCGGCCACCGAGGTCGAGCTCAAGGAGCGCAAGCACCGCATCGAAGACGCGGTCCGCAACGCCAAGGCCGCCGTCGAGGAGGGCATCGTCGCCGGTGGTGGCGTCGCGCTGCTCCAGGCCGCCGAGGCCGCCTTCGCGGGTCTGCGTCTCACGGGCGACGAGGCCACTGGCGCCAACATCGTCAAGGTCGCCGTCGAGGCTCCGCTGAAGCAGATCGCCATCAACGCCGGCCTCGAAGGCGGCGTCGTGGTCGAGCGCGTCAAGTCCCTCCCCGCGGGCGAGGGCCTGGACGCCGCGACCGGCGAGTACAAGGACCTGATCAAGGCCGGCATCATCGACCCGGCCAAGGTCACCCGTTCCGCGCTGCAGAACGCCGCGTCCATCGCCGCCCTGTTCCTGACGACGGAAGCCGTCGTCGCGGACAAGCCGGAGAAGAACGCCGCGCCCTCCGCGCCGGACGCCGGCGGCATGGACTTCTGAGTCCGTCCGCTTCGCATCACCTCTGAAAGGCCCGGTTCGCTTCGGCGAGCCGGGCCTTTCGGCATTCCGGGGGCCGGGACTGCGGGCAACAGCCCGGCACGCACCTGGAGGGCGCGGCAACAGCCCGGCGATGGCACCCGTAGGGCGCGACGATCGCGTCGAGGTGTGCGGAGGGCACGCGCGCGGGGCGCGGTGACGGTGGCGCGGTGCCGGTGGGGTGGCGCGGTGGTGGGTGGCGCGTGACGGGTGGCGCGTGGCGCGGTGGCGGTGGCGCGGCGGTCGGGAGCGCGGGTGACCGGTGACGGGTGGCATGGCGCCCCCGCACGCGACGGGCGAAGCAGAAGGCGAGCCACCCTTCCACCAACGGCAATGGCGAAGCCGAGGCGTGTGAACCAAGTCCTGCCGGGCAAGCGGTCATGAGGTGACCACCGCGCGATCGGGGCTTGACTTTGAGTGCGAGATGCTACCGTTGAAGAAATCGGCCGGGCACTTGTGCCCGGCCTTTTCAAGGCTGATAAAGCATCTCGCTAGAGGCTCAAAGTCAAGCCCCAATCGCAATCGTCGCGAAGCGGCGATGAATTGCCCTGGCTCGGCGCGATCCGCCCAGCCACCTGCGCAAGGTGACCTGAACGCACTGCCGGTGAACCCCAGAAACCCCAGTAAAAGCCGCCGAACAAACCCCAAAACTCAAAGCATGATCGTGGGCGTCACAACAGTCCGCCCAGGCTCCCCGCGAGAATTCACCAAATGCACCAGAATCTGAGTGGTCCCGGCCGGCACGTCCGGCAACACGAACCGTCCTCCGTCATCAGCTCGCGTGCAGGACGACTGATGATCGGCCACCCGCACCTCGACCTCGTGCTCCCCGGCCGGCACCAGCCATCCGTCGATCCGGTGCCGTGACCCGGTCGAGGTGAAGTTCACCATCAACGTCAGGTTGTCGACCGTGAACGTGATCGTGCCGGTCTGTCCGCCCCGGACCCCGGCGAACGACCCGGCCCGCTCCCAGCGCGCGACCTCCACGTCCAGGGATTCCAGGGCGATCGCGAACTTCACTCGGTCCACCAGGTCGGCGGGTGGCGGGTCCAGTTCGTCGACGAGCCTGTTCAGCTCGGAGAGGACTGCGGTGTCCTCAGGGCCCCTGCGGTCGTCGCGCGGGTCGATCTCGTTCACCGCGATCCTCCTTCCGTCTCCAGGTAGTTGCGCAGCAGTGTCAGACACCGTCCCCTGGTCGGACCGATGCTGCCGTGGGGCATGGCCAGTGCCTCGGCGACTGCTCGGTACTCCGCGCGGCCCGCGAGCACGGTGAGTCGGAGCAGTTCCTGGCACCTCGTGGTCAGGCGGCCGAACGCGAGCCAGAGCCTGCGGTCGCGGTCGTCCAACAGCGTCACGTCCTCCGGTAGGCCGGTGTCCGACTCGAGCTGTTCGGCGTACTCGTCGGACAGGTGCGTCTCACGCTTGTTGGGTGTCCAAGTTCGGCGTGCTTCACGCCTGGTTGTGACCACCAGGTAGCCGACCAGTGCTTTTGGCTCGTTGATGTTCTCGATGTTCTTCAAGAACGCGAGCCACACGGTCTGCACCACGTCTTCGGCGGCGGCCCTGTCGAGGCCCTGGCCGCGGGCGACGTGCCACAGCAGCGGGGTCAGCTCGGTCACCAGGACGTCCAGTGCGTTGCGGTTGCCCTCGCGTGCCGCCGCCACGCACATCGCGTGCCGTTCGGTGCCTTCAAGCCCGTCCCACGGCGGACGGTCATCCGCCGTGTGCAGCTCATCCATGCAGCACCTCCGATCGGCCGCCCTGTCAGCGCCGTCCGCCAACTCATGAAGGGCTAACTGGGCGGTAGATACAAAATTCACTCGATTGGAGCAGTATCACCGCCAAGATGACCCTCATCTTCCTCCGGGTATGCCAGCGGCCCGTGATTCCCCCTCCGAGTCACGGGCCGCCAGTGGTGGGAGCCCGCGCCGGCCGGCACCCCTCGAACCGGCTGACGCGTGCTCCACGCCTGAACAAAGCGCTCATGGGAAAAGAGCGGATCTCAGGCGAGCAGATACAGCCTCCGACGCACGAACCGGCGGAGAGGCTCCGTGATTCCCGAAAGCACACGACAAAGAACGTTATGGTCTAGACCATGCCGATTCTCGAAGTGATCGCACTGGACGTGAAGGATGCCGTCGCCGCGCAGGCGGGAGGCGCTGACCGGCTCGAACTGGTCGCCGACATGGCCTCGGACGGGCTCACGCCGTCGGTCGCCACCTTCAAAGAGGTCCAAAGCGCCGTGGACATCCCCGTCCGCGTGATGCTCAGGGACGCCAAGGGGTTCGCGCCGGGCAACCTCAAGCAGCTGCGCCGGCAGGCGTGGGAACTCAGGGAGGCCGGCGCCACCGAGTTCGTCCTCGGCTTCCTCGACGCGGAGGGTGAGATCGACGAGGGCGTCACGCTCAACCTCATCGCCGAGCTGGAGGGTTGCGCGTGGACCTTCCACCGCGCGCTGGACAACTCGAACGACGTCTTCCGGTCCTGGGGGATCGTGCAGACCCTCGGCTGCGACACGGTGCTCGCCGCCGGCAGCGCCAAGGGCGTCGAGGACGGAATCGAGAACCTGAAGAAACTGGTCACCCAGGCTCCGCCCGCTCTGCTCGTCGGTGGCGGTCTCCAGGTTCGTCACGTCCCGGAACTGCTGGTAGCGGGCGTGAACGGGTTTCACGTCGGCAGCGCGGTCCGTCCGTCCGGCTGGGACGGACCGGTCGATTCCGCATCGGTCAGGGAATGGGTGAATCGTCTGGTCTAGACCCTTGCCCTAGTCCGTTCTACAGTCACGTTGCTTCCTGTGGAATGGCTGTTGCACTATATGCAATGCGGAGGGCGCGATGAGGCTGAAGGCACTTGTGGCCGTGCTGGGCGTGGGCGCGGTGGTCGCGTGCGCACCGGTGCAGTCAGGACCGACCAACTCTGGCACCGACGAGCAGACCGGGCAGTTGCGGGTCTGGTTGTTCGACGAGGTCAACCGAGGTCCGAAGGAAGCCGTGGTGAAGGAGGCGATCTCCGAGTTCCAGGGCAAGCACAGCGGGGTCACCGTCGATGTCCAGTACATCCAGGTGTCCAGCCGGGCGGAGCGCTTCAAGGCCGCGTTCAGCGACCCGAAGAGCGCTCCCGACGTCGCCGAGTTCGGCAACACCGACCTCGCGGGCTACGTCTCCGCCGGCGGCTTCTCGGAGCTCGACCTGGGCAAGTGGGACGAGTCGAAGGACCTGGTCCCGTCGATCCTCGACACGGCCAAGGTCGACGGCAAGACGTACGGCGTGCCGTGGTTCGTCGGCGTGCGCGCGTTGTACTACCGCACGGACGTGTTCACCGAGCTCGGCCTGAAGCCGCCGACGACGTTGGACGAGATCGCGACCACGGCTCGTGAGATCCGTCAGAAGAAGCCCGAGCTGATCGGCATCTCGGCCGGCGGCAAGTACCTGTTCGCCGCGCTGCCGTTCATCTGGGCGCAGGGCGGGGACATCGCCAAGTCCGACGGCGGGAAGTTCACCGCCACGATCGACAGCGCCGAGGCCAAGGCCGGGGTCGCCAAGTACACCGAGCTGATCAAGGACGACATCTGCCCGCCCGCCACCTGCGCGGGCAACGGCGGCGACGCGAGCGTCGAGGCGTTCCGCGCGGGCAAGGCCGCGATGACCATCGGTGGCGACTTCAACCGCAAGTCCGTCGACGCGTCTTCCGCCGCGGGCAAGTACGGCGTCGTGCCGCTGCCGGGCAAGACGAAGGGCTCGGTCGCGCCCGCGTTCGCCGGTGGCAACCTGCTCGGCGTCCTGAAGGGCACGCAGCGCAAGACGCTCGCGAACGAGTTCACGCAGCTGCTCGCGTCGAAGAAGTACCAGCAGAAGATGTACACGGCGATGGGCAACCTGCCGACGTTCAGCGACGTGCAGAAGCAGGTCAGCGACTCCGACAAGTTCCTGGAGCCGTTCACGAAGACCCTGCAGTCCGGCACGAAGTTCGTCCCCGTCACGCCGGCGTGGGCGAAGATCGAGGCGCAGACCGTGGTGCCGACGATGCTCCAGGAGATCGTCACCGGCGCGAAGAACGTCGACACGGCCACCGCGGACGCCGCCAAGACGATGAACGCGGCCTTCACGTCGTGAGCATGACCGCCAAAGGCCAGGGGCGGACCGCGTTCGCCTACCTGGCTCCAGCGCTGCTGGTACTCGGGGGCCTGCTGGCCTACCCGATCTACCAGCTGGTGCTCATCTCGCTCTACGACTACGGCCAGGAACAGGTCAGCGGCGGCGCGCCGCTCGAGTTCCTCGGTCTCGGGAACTACCAGAAGCTGCTGGGAGACCAGCAGTTCTGGGGTGTCTTCGGGCAGACCGTCGCCTTCGCGGCGGTCTGCGTGGTCGGCACGTTGCTTGTGGGCGCGTTTCTCGCGATCCTCGCCACGAGGGTCCGCACCTGGGTACGGATGACGTTGTTCCTGGCGGCGCTCGGCGCGTGGTCCACGCCCGCCGTCGCCGGCTCGACGATCTGGCTCTTCCTGTTCGACGCGAACTTCGGGTTCGTGAACGAGGTCCTGGGCATCCAGGGCTTCTCCTGGACGTTCGACAAGTGGACGGCGTTCGGACTCGTTGCCGCGCAGGTGATCTGGTGCTCGTTCCCGTTCGTCATGGTGACGCTCTTCGCGGGCATCAAGGCGATTCCGGGCGAGGTGCTGGAGGCCGCGGCACTCGACGGCGCGTCGGCGTTCCGCACGGCGTGGAGCGTCACGCTCCCGTTGCTGAAGCCGATCATCCTCGTGGTGACGATCCAGTCGATCATCTGGGACTTCAAGGTCTTCACGCAGATCTACGTGATGACCAACGGCGGCGGCATCGCCGGGCGCAACCTCGTGCTCAACGTCTACGCCTACCAGCAGGCGTTCGCGGCGTCGGAGTACGGACTGGGCGCGGCCATCGGTGTCGTGATGACCGTGCTGCTGCTGGGAATCACGATGTTCTACCTCCGCGCGCTGCGGCGGTCGGGGGAGGTCCTGTGAGGCGCTGGCTGACCGAGGGCTTCGTCCTCATCATCGCCGCGGTGGTGGCGTTCCCGCTGTTCTGGATGGTGCTGTCCGCGTTCAAGCCGGAGGACGAGATCATCTCGGCCGACCCGGTGCCGTGGACGACGCGGCCGACGCTCGACAGCTTCACGCGGGCGCTGACGGTCGCGAACTTCGGGCGCTACTTCCTGAACAGCATCATCGTCGCGGTGATCGTGGTGTTCCTGAGCATCCTGATCTCGTTCCTGGCGGCGACCGCGCTGACCCGGTTCCGCTTCCGCAGCCGCACGACGTTGCTGATCATGCTGCTGGTCGTGCAGATGGTCCCGGTCGAGGCGTTGACCGTGCCGCTGTTCTTCCTGATGCGGTCGGTCGGCGACAGCGTCCCGGTGTTCGGCCTGAACCACCTGGGCTCGCTCGTGCTGGTGCACCTGGCCTTCAGCCTGCCGTTCGCGATCTGGATGCTGCGGGGCTTCGTCGCCGCGGTGCCGGTGGAACTGGAGGAGGCCGCCACCCTGGACGGCGCCTCGCGGTTCCGGTTCCTGTGGCAGGTGCTGTTCCCGCTCGTCGCGCCCGGCCTGGTGGCGACGTCGGTGCTGTCGTTCATCCACGCCTGGAACGACTTCCTGTTCGCCAAGACGTTCATCATCTCGGCCGTGGAGAACCAGACCCTGCCTCTGGCTCTTCAGGTGTTCGTCAAACCCGACCAGAACGATTGGGGCGCGATCATGGCGGGCTCCACCCTGATGACCATTCCCGTGCTCATCTTCTTCGTGCTCGTGCAGCGCCGGCTGGTGTCCGGCCTCGCGGGGGCGGTGAAGGGATGAACCTCCTCCCGCGCCCGGTGTCCTATGTGGACGGCGGGAGGCTCTGTGAGTACCAGGGCTGGCAGACGGTCCTCGTCGACGGCCCGCCCGGCGGCTACCGGTTGCTCTCGTCCGACGCCGGCGTGCTGATCGAGGCGAACGACGCGGCCGGCGAGATGAACGCGCTGCAGACCCTGCGGCAGCTGCTGGGCGCTCAGGCGTTCCGGGCGGCGGGGGAGAAACCGCTGGTCATCCCCGCGTGCGAGATCGTGGACCACCCGCGGTTCCCGTGGCGTGGCGTGATGCTCGACGTGTCGCGGCACTTCCTGCCCAAGCGGGAGGTGCTGCGGTACGTCGAGCTGCTGTCCGTGCACAAGCTCAACGTCCTGCACCTGCACCTCACCGACGACCAGGGCTGGCGCTTCGAGTGCAAGCGCTACCCGAAGCTCACCGAGGTCGGGTCGTGGCGGGAGGACTCGCGGTTCGGCGACCGGCGCTCCGCGGGCATGAAAGGCAGGCCGCACGGCGGTTTCTACACGCAGGAAGACCTGCGGGAGATCGTCGAGTACGCCCGCCAGCGGTACATCACGGTGATCCCGGAGATCGACATCCCCGGCCACTCGCAGGCGGCGATCGCGGCCTATCCGGAACTCGGCGTGCACGGCGGTGGCGTCTGGACCGACTGGGGCGTCAACGAACGCGTGCTCAACACCGAGGAGTCCACAGTGGACTTCTATCGGAACGTGTTCGACGAGCTGATGGACGTCTTCCCGGCGGAGATCATCGGACTCGGCGGCGACGAGGCTCCCGGCCACGACGGCGAACTGGTCAGGGCGATCGCGAAGCACATCGTGCGGGCCGGACGGCGGCCGTACGGGTGGGACGAGATCCTCGAGTCGGGACCGTTGCCGGCGGGCACGGTCGTCGCGTCCTGGCGCGGGGTCGAGGGCGGCATCACGGCACTGGGCGAGGGCCACGACGTGGTGATGTGCCCTGAGCAGCACGTTTATCTGGACTACCGGCAGTCGGCGTCGCCGGACGAACCGATCCCGGTGGGGACGGTGACCACGCTGGAGGACGTCTACGCGTGGGATCCGGTGCCTGCCGGGCTCACCGGCGAGGAGCCGGGGCGGTTGCTGGGCGCGCAGGCGAACATCTGGACCGAGCACCTCGACTCGGCCCGGCGGGTGGACTACGCGGCGTTCCCGAGGCTGGCCGCGTTCGCCGAGGTCGTGTGGTCCCCGGCGGAGAAAGATCCTGAGTTCGTGCGACGGCTCCAGGAACACCATCTCCCGAGGCTCGATGCCCTCGGGGTGGAGTACCGGCCCCTCACCGGTCCCCACCCCTGGCAACGACTACCTGGCATTCCCGGGTTTCCACGCTGATCACGCTTACACGGCCGCGTCTTCCTCGGGCATGAGGATCCAGGCGGCGACGTAGAGGATCGCTCCGGTGCCGAACCCGAGCAGCGTCGCCGCCACGAGGATGATCCGCAGGATCGCGGCGTCCACACCGATCATCTTGGCGAGACCGCCGCAGACGCCGGCGATCATCTTGTCGCTGCGGCTCCTGCGGAGCTTCTTGACCTGGTCAGTGGCTTCGTTGAGCACGTTGTTCGTCATGGCTCAAGATTCGTCGTTTCCGAGCCTCGGCACATCGGTGACCACCCCGAACCCGACCCTGATCCCGGGGCCGGACCCCAGGGTTCAGTCGAGGCAGAACTCGTTGCCCTCGACGTCCTGCATCACGATGCACGACTCGTTCTCCTCGTCGGCCACCATGACGCGCACGCACACCGCGCCGATCGCCTCCAGCCGTGCACGCTCGGCCTGAAGCGCGGCGAGGCGGTCGCGGCCCACCATTCCGGTGCCGGCCCGCACGTCGAGGTGGACCCGGTTCTTCACGGTCTTGCTCTCGGGAACGCGCTGGAAGAACAGTCGCGGGCCCACGCCGGACGGGTCGTTGCAGGCGGACCACGAACCGTCGGTCTCCGGCTGTGTCTCGTAGCCCAGCACCTCGCTCCAGAACTGGGCGACGCGCTGTGGTTCCGCGCAGTCGAACGTGACCTGGATCTGCTTGATCGAACCCATTTCCCCACCGTAGTCGTACTCTGAGGCTCATGGAGTCCCCTGAGGAGCTCGCGTCAGGGCTCGACCGCGCGGGGTACCTGCCGGACGGCGGGATCGCCACGGCGGCGTTCCTCGCGGTCGCGATGGGACGGCCGCTGTTCCTCGAAGGCGAGCCCGGCACCGGCAAGACCTCGCTCGCGCTGGCGCTGGCCAAGTCGATGGACGTCCCGCTGATCAGGTTGCAGTGCCACGAGGGCATCGACGCCACGCAGGCCCTGTACGACTGGGACTACCCGCGTCAGCTCATGCACCTGCGCGTCCTGGAGACCCGCGGCGAGGTGGACGAGGCGTCCCTCTACACGCGACGGTTCCTGCTGGCCCGGCCACTGCTGCAGGCACTGGAGAGCGCGCCGTGCGTGCTGCTCGTGGACGAGATCGACCGGGCGGACGACGAGTTCGAGGCGTTCCTGCTCGAGGTGCTGTCCGAGAACGCGGTCAGCATCCCCGAGTTCGGCGAGATCAGGGCCACGACGCCGCCGCTGACCGTGCTGACCTCGAACCGGACCCGCGAGGTGCACGACGCGCTGAAGCGCCGCTGCCTCTACCACTGGCTGGAGCACCCCACGCTCGACCGCGAGGTCGCGATCCTGCGGCGCACCCTTCCTGGCCTGGACGAACGGCTCGCGCGGAAGGTCGCGGAGGCCGTCCAGAAGATGCGCGGCCTCGATCTGCTGAAGCCGCCGGGCGTCGCGGAGTCGCTGGACTGGGCGCGGGCGCTCCAGGCGCTGGGCCGCACCGAACCGGACGCGACGACGCTCGGGGCGGTCCTGAAGTACCGGGAGGACGCGGAGCGCGTGATCGGGAGCACAATCGTGGGGTGACGGAAGCCTGCGTCGGGTTCACGCGCGTCCTGCGGGGCGCCGGACTCCCGTGCGGGCCGGACCGCGTCCAGGCGTTCCTGCGGGCCACCGAACACGTCGACCTCTACTGGGCCGGGCGCCTCACGCTGTGCGCCGACCCGGACGACCTGCCGCGCTACGACGCCGCGTACCGGGCGTACTTCGGCGGCACCCCGCCCCGTCCACGTACGACGATCGAACTCGACTCGGTCACCGTCGGCGTGGCCGCGTCCGAGGTGGAAGTGCTGAAGCACAAGGACATCTCCGAGTTCGACGCGGCACCGCTGATCGCCAGGCTGACTCCGCTCCCGCCGCGCAGACGGTCGCGCCGGCTCCGCAAGGCCCGGCGCGGCCGGATGGACCTGGCCCGGACGGTGCGCGCGATGATCGAGACCGGCGGTGAGATCGCCCTGCCGCGCCACCGCCGCCGCGGCGTGAAGGCGCGCCGGCTCGTGCTGTTGATCGACGTCTCCGGCTCGATGGCCGCCTACTCGGACGCGCTGCTGCGGTTCGCGCACGTCATCGCCCACGCCATGCCCGTCGAGGTCCGCACGATCGGCACCAGGCTCACCCGCCTGACCCGTCAGCTGCGCGAACGCGATCCCGAACGTGCGTTGAAGGCCGCTGGACGGGCGATCCCGGACTACGAGGGCGGCACCCGGCTCGGCGACGCGCTGCGCCGGTTCAACCAGCAGTGGCGGCAACGAGGCGCGGTGGTCGTGCTGTTCAGCGACGGCTGGGAACGCGGCGACCCGAGCCTGCTGGCGACGGAGATGGCGAGGCTGCGACGCGTGAGCCACAAGGTCATCTGGGCCAACCCGCACGCGGGCAAACCGGGCTACCGGCCGTTGCAGAGCGGTGTGGTGGCGGCACTGCCGCACGTCGACACGATGGTCGCGGGCCACAGCGTGCACGCTTTGGAAGAACTGCTGAAGGAGGTGCGCCGTGCGTGATGTCCTCTACGACCTCGCCGAACGGGTGGCGAACGGCGAGACGGTCGGCGTCGGCACGGTGGTCGCGACCTTCAGTTCGGCGCCCCGGCCGGCGGGCGCGGCGATGCTCGTGACGCAGGACGGCGAGGCGGTCGGCAGCGTGTCCGGCGGGTGCGTCGAGGGTGCCGTTTACGACCTGGCGCAGGAGACGGGCGACCCGGTCCTGCAGCGCTACGGCGTGAGCGACGACGACGCGTTCGCAGTGGGGCTGACCTGCGGCGGGATCATCGACATCTACGTCGAGAAGATCAGCGCCGACACGTTTCCGCAGCTCGCCGAGGTCGTGGAGACGGTGCGTGCCGAGGAACCGGTGGCGGTCGCGACGGTCATCGAGCACCCGGACGGCATCGGCCGGCGCATGGTCATCTGGCCGGACCGCCGTGACGGCAGCCTGGGAAGCGCACGGATCGACGACGCCGTCACGGACGACGCGCGCGGCATGCTGGCCTCGGGCCGGACCGGCGTGCTCCAGTACGGACCGGACGGCCAGCGGCGCGGCGAGGGCATGAGCGTGTTCGTGAACTCGTTCGAACCGCCGCCGCGCATGCTCGTGTTCGGCGCGATCGACTTCGCCGCCGCGATGGCCCGGCTCGGCGCGTTCCTCGGCTACCGGGTCACCGTCTGCGACGCGCGACCGGTCTTCGCGACCCGCAG
>NZ_FOYL01000017.1 GCF_900115955.1 Lentzea waywayandensis | reverse complement strand
GACTTCAGGATCCCGTTGGCACGGCGCAGTTCCCGATTCTCCCGCTCCAGCTGCGCGATCCGCTCCGCATCGCTGGTCGTGGTACCAGGCCGGTCACCGGCGTCGATCTCCGCGCGCTTGACCCAGGTCCGCAGCGCCTCAGGGTGGATCCCGAGCTGCTCGGCGATCCGCTTGATCGCCCCGACCGCGGACGCCGGATCCCGACGGGCCTCCACGACCATCCGGGTCGCCCGCTCACGCAGCTCGTCTGGGTACTTCTTCGGTGGGGCCATTGCTCCTCATCATCCAGGCTTGATGGTCTCCATCAAACCCGGCACGGAACACCTCATCAGATCGGCGTCGATCATGCACGGTTCGCTGACGCCGATTCCCTTTTCGGGCAACGGATCTGGCGACATCTAGCCACGCTTGCGCGAGCATGGACAGGGCGATGTGGGCATACCAGGCCGGCCACGCACCTGCTGGTGATCCAGACCGACAACAAGATCAGTCATCACGCCTGACATGCGTCCGCTACCGATCACATAAGTGTTGTTGCGGCACTAGCCCTGGCGGGTGGCGCCTACCCGGTGGGCTTGCACAGCGGACCTTCGACGACCTGGCCGTCGCCGAGCGTCACCCGCACCACGTTGCTCGCCACGGGCGTCGCGCTGATGTGGCCGGGCCTGCCGCACATCTCGCCGCGGTCGATCTTCACCGCGAACGTGCCGTCGTGCAGCAACGCGGGCGTCACGTTGCCGTCCTGCCACACCACCGACACCGCGACTACGTCCTCGGTGGTGATCCCGAACTGGATGCTCGTGCCATCGAGAAAATTCCAGGCGTCGAGGTAGTCGAACGGGCGCGCGGCGGTGAGCGTGGCATAGCTGTGCCTTCCGCGACCTTCCATCGCGGCGACGTCGGCGCCGGTGATGCCGCCGGTCGAGCTGCCGGCGACCAGGCACAGCGCCGCAGCCCTGTCGTTGCGGATCATCAGGAACTCCGGCCAGGCGGCGCCGTTTCCAGAGCCGGTGTCCGCGTCGATCTTGACGCCGGGCGTCCAACTCCCCGGATCAGGCACCTCGACCCCGGAAGCCACGGTGGCGGTGACGCAGTCGTGCGCGAGCTGCACGTCGGCCGGGTCGGAGGCGGGGATCGTCCGGCGAGGCGCGTCGTCCTGGCCCAACACCAGCACGCCGCCGACGACGAGCAACCCTACGGCGGCTGCTGCCGACAGCGGCAGGACGGCCGAGCGGCGACGCCTGCCGGTGAGGGTGGCCGCCACCTGTGGCCTGAGCCGGTTCCACAGGTGTTCCTGGAGTTCGACGGGCATCGGACGGTCCGCGGGCAGATCGATGTCGGTGTCCATCATCGCTCCTCGGTGGTCATGGCGGTCAGGGTCGTGGCGCGGAGCCGGCAGCGGGCGCGGGATATCCGCGAGCGGACACTCGCTTCGGTGACGCCGAGCACAGCCGCGGCCTCCGCGGTGGACAGGTTGCCCACCAGGCAGAGTTCGACGGCCTCGCGTTCGGCCCTGGGCAGCCCGGCGACGGCGTCGAGCACCTCGCGGAGCCGGTGGTCCGCATCGATCTTGCCCGCCACGTCATCGGCGTGGTCTCGTACGATCCCGCTCTGCGGGAGGCGGGCCAGTGCCGCCGCGAACCGCCCTCGCCCGCGGCGTTCCCTGCGGGCCAGGTTGCCGATCACGGCGAACAGCCAGGGCCGCGCGCTGCGGTTGACCAGCGTCAGCCCGCCAATCCGACGGCACGCGGTGAGGAACGCCGCCGAGGTCAGGTCCTCCGCCGCCGACCACGAGCCGGTCAACCGGTAGGCGTGGTTCCACACTGCGCCGGAGTGCCTGCGGAACAGTTCCCCAAAGGCGTCGACGTCGCCGCCTGCTGCTCGTTCCCACAGCGCCTGATCGTCCTCCTCGCCGACGTTTTCGGGCTCTGCCCGCATGTGCCGCTCCCGCTCTCGCTCCGCAGTGGTCCTCACACCTGGAAGTCCCCGCAGGCTCCTACAGCGTTGCGTCGGAGTTCCGAGACCCAGAACGGCCGCCGGGTACGAGGCGCGCCCGGTCGCGGCCGTTCAGCTCGTTTCGCACACGACCAGCAGGCCCTCGGAGTGAGTTGGCAGTTGCTGGCGAAGGACATTGCTACAACGACGGCAGCGGCTGGTCCGCGATGAAGGACCCTGGCGGTCTCATGGCCAACCACTGGACCACGTGCACGTGTCTTTCCAGGCGAACGCGGCAGTCAAGGTCATCTGACAAACCCTTCGCCTGGCAGATCGGATGTGCCGTTGCACCGGTCGCGCTGCAACGAAGTGCAACTGCTGCCGGCGCTGAATCATCACACCGGACTGGCGTAATGGGTGTACTAACGCCGCGACGCTGCCGAGCGATGGGCAGGTTGTGAGTGCGTCGGCAGAGCATGCGGAGCTCGTACAGCGGTTCAGCGGTGACATGCAGCGGGGAGTGAACGAGCTCGCTCGACTTGGCTACCCGGCGACAATTTTCCGACGCATGTTGACCGACCACGGCGCGGTGGAAGCCGCACGTTGGCTTGTGCTGGACCCCAAGCCGACCTATGGCTTGTGGAGACTGCAAGAACTCAATCGACTTGACGCCAGTGTGGAGATGTGGGTTCTCCTGCCGTGGTACGAACCGCTGTTCGATCAGTCGATTAGGGACCAGGCGGAACGCAAACTTCGCCTTCTTGACGTTGATGTTGATCGTGAGCTTCGGCAGCTCGTTGTTCGCCTTACGCCGACTGCGTGAGCGGAGCGGCTTCTGGAAGCATCTGGGGCCGCACCGGCTGATCGTCCAATATGGACAGCTCATCGATGCAGTTCGATGGTGCTCGTCAGCACCTGGGGTGACCTCTTCCGAGAGGACCCGGAGTCCAAGGCCCTGCAGCGCCGTGAGGCTTGACCGGACGTCGGGGTAGAGGTCCTGTTCCTCAATCCGTTCACCTAGCCCGGCGTCCTCGCGCAACAGCCGCTCGTGCGCGACATTGAAGCCTGGGCGAAAGTACTGGAGGGTCTCCGCGTTGTCTCTTCCAGAGACGGTCACCGCGCCCCAGAACGGTCGAGAACGTGTGCCGCGGTACGCCGATCCAGTCGGCTTACAAGGTCTCGACGAGTTTCTTGAGCGGTGCGGCGAGGTCGGGGTGGTCGCCCTTGTCGACTCGGTGCAGCAGGCGGGATGCGACGTAGAGCTGAGCGAGTTGGCCGGGGTCGGTGTCGAGCACGTGGGCGAAGGTGTCGCGCACTCGTTCGGCGGTTTCCGGCACGAGAAGGCTGTAGCAGAGCAGCGTGGCTGCGTCTGTCCCTGCTGGACTGCGGCCCCACGACTCCCAGTCCAGCAGCTTGAAGTCCGGTCCCATCAGGTTGGCCCAATGCAGGTCGCCGTGCACGGTTTCCCATTGGCGGACCACGGGGTTCACGGAGTTTCCGAAGTGCTGCTGGATCCTTCCTGTGATCAAAGCCTGATCGGCGTTGACCCGGTCGGTCGGCGTCGCCGCGATTACCTTGATCGCGCTGCGGAGTTCCGCCCACCATTCATCGGGAAGGTCGATCGCGTGGCGCACGGAGTCGGTGGGTGAGCAGGGTGAACCTGGCGCCAAGGTCATCAGCTCGGCACGTTGCTGCCGCCACTCTTCCCACTCGTAGACATCGAGAACCTGCGGCTTGGACAGTGTGTTGAACACGTTGGCGTCGAGGTTGCCGGTCCAGAAGTCGCCGCCGATCCACTGCTTGTCCTCGGACACCACCCGAAGCCAGAGCTGCCGGCCGGATGCTCGGACAGGTGCGCTGATCGACCGGTCCAGCCAACCGAGCCGGACTTGCCCGGCAACGGTGAGACCGAAGTAGTCGGCGGCGTGGCTGAGATTTTCGTGCATCCACTGCCGAAACTGCGCGTCGGCTTCGCTCAGGTCGACGCTCAACGTTCGGCCGTCGCTGTCGAGCACGGGTGGGTGGTCAAGCTGTTCAGACACGGGATCCCCTCGCCTGGTGCTCACCGAGCACACTGTGCGAGTTCCTTGGTACCGCTTGGAAACACTCCAAGCGAGGAGCTGAACGGGGCATGCCCCAATCGGGGAGGTTGGTGAGCGAGTTGCAGGCCTGCCACCTCGTTCACCAACTGACGAGCTACTTCATCGTCACGCAGCAGCCTGCGCCCTAATCCTGTGTTCATAGTTATTTCAGTGTCGACCAAATCCAGTACCAATCGCGCGTCACCGCTGATCTGCTGTCCAACAGACTTCCAAGATCGCCGTTGAGGGATGCGGGAACTGCGGAAGCCGCGCTCGCCGAGCTCCAGCACCCACCAGCTGGGCTCCAGCCCGCGCGAGGACGTCGGTGGGCTGCCGGCCGAGGTCGTCGATGGTCTCGTCGGCCGAGCCCGTACGGCGGACGAGCACGTGGTGGCGGAGCCCGTCCTCGACGGCGTTGCCGAATGGACGGGGCTTCTATGCTCGGGAGTCATGAGCAAGCTGGGGGTAGTTGTCGTGTTGCTCGTGCTCCTTCTGAGCGCGGGCGCGTGCGCGGAGTCCGGGCCGACCAAGCAGGACGTCGTCGCCAAGATCAAGGCTGATCCGAACACCAAGGACACGCCGGACATTGCCGTCGAGTGCATCGCCGACTGGTACATGACCAGGCCCGAGGAGGAACGCACCGCGTTCGTGCAGGGCCAGTCGACGGACCGGGAGCCGGACCAGGCGGTGCTCGACTGCGTGAAGAACGCTGCCCCGTAAGGGCGCGAGAGCGAGACGAGAGGGAGAAGAGAGCGACCAGATAGACCACGGCGCAAGGGTGAGACGAGGCCTCGGGGGAAGGTCTGCCTGTCGCGCTGGAGGTAGTCGTGGGGGCAAGACGCCTTGTCACGTTCTCGGTAGTCGCGTTGCTCGTCATCTCACTGGCCGTGGTGGTCAACTGGATGTCGAGCGAGGAATGTCCGGGGAGCAGACCCGACGGGCCGTCTGCTCGTGCCGCTGCAGCGGCATGTGACGGGCCCGTCGACGTCGCACTGCTGACCACCTCCACGAGGTTGGTCGCTGCCAACGCCGACGGCACGATGACCGTCACACAGCACGCCGTGCCGCAGCGGGTGCGCACCGACAACGGCTGGATGCCGGTCGACACCACCATCGACCCGGCCACCCTGAAGCCCAAGGCGTCGGCGCTCGACCTGCGCGTGGCCGACGAGCCCGACGAGCCACTGGTCACGATCGAGGACGACGGCACGGTCCTCGGCTGGGGACCGTCTCCGCAGGAGGCGCCGCAGGTCGGCGGTGACACCGCGACCTACCCGGACGTCAAGGTCCAGGCGCTGCCGGACGGGTTCCGGATCACCGTTACCGGGCAGGGCAAGCAGGACGTCCGGTTCCCGATCAGCACCCGCGGCCTCGCGCTGCTGGAACACGACGGCGTGATCCGCGCGGTGGATGCGAAGCAGCGCACCGTGTTCGTGGCCGAGCGCGCCACCACCAAAGCCGGTCCGGTGCTCACCAGGATCGAGAACGGTTCGGTCGTCTTCTCAGTGCCGGACGGCGCATGGGAGCTCACCCAACTCGTCCGCACCGGCGCGGACACGTGGGACAACTCGCTGCTGTCCGGCCAGAACATCGAGAACGCGCGCCTTGGCGACGAGAACGTCTCCACCGCTGTGAAGACCGCGGTGGCCCAGCAGCGCACGGGTCTTCCGCTCGCCATGCGCGACCAGGTTCTCGTCACCACCTTCACGCCGAACACGACCGTGCGGCCGAGCGTGACGTCCACGGACTACCCGGCGGACGACAAGACGCACGGCGCACCGAAGCAGCCGGGCAAGTTCAACTTCAGTTCGCCGGGCGCCTCGGAGTTCCGCTACCGCTGGCAGGGTCAGCACGCGTTCACGCGCCTGCCCGCGCCCACCGGCACCGCCGAGGTCGCCATCGCGCCGCCCGCGAAGGGCACGCAGGTGCTGGAGGTCGCGAGCGTCGACGGCACCGGCGAGCAGTCCGAGTTCTCGCTGCACGCCACCCGCGTCGCCTCGCTCGGCAAGCCGGTCGTGCAGCACGAGAACGGTGTCTTCACAGCAGAAGGCGCCACCGCGGTCAAGTACCGCTGGAACGGTGAGTGGATCTTCCAGAAGCTCGACGGCAGGACGAAGCTGAGCCTGGTCCCCGCCAACGCGACCGCGGTCGAGGTCGTCGCGATCGGTGCCGACCCGTCCGTCGAGTCCGAGCCGGCCACGATCGGCGCGGCCGCAGTGGGCACACCGCTCGTCACCTCGGCCGACTACCCGTCCGACAACGCCGAGCACGGCGCACCTGGCCGCGAAGGCACGTTCACCTTCAAGGCCACCGGAACCGACCCGATCACCGGCTTCCGTTACCAGCTCGACGGCGGCGCGACGAACGACGTCGCCGGCAAGGCCAAGGCCCAAGCGAAGATCACGCCGCCGACCGCAGGCGAGCACGTGCTGACGGTCAAGGCTTTGGGCGCCAACGGTGAGGAGTCAGCGGCCGCGCAGCACCGGTTCAAGGTAGCGCCCGCCGCACCCGCACCGCCGCGCGCGCCGGAGGTCACCTCCACCGACTACCCGGCCGACGGTCAGCCGCACGGCGCACCCGGCCAGGCGGGCACGTTCACGCTGAAGAGCCTGGACGCCAACGGTTTCCGGTACCGCCTCGACGACGGCCCGGTCAGCACGGTCGCGGCAGCGGGGGAGACGCAGGTCCAGCTCACCCCGTCGACGAGCGGCACGCACACCCTGACCGCGTGGGCGCTCAACGGACAGACGTCCGCCCAGACCACCTACATCTTCGTGGTCGGCGGTCTCCCGGTGCCCGCACCGGACGCGCCGGTGGTCTCGTCCACCGACTTCCCGGCGGATGGTCAGCCGCACGGCACCATCGGCCAGGCCGGCAACGTGACCGCTCGTCCACAAGGGACGGTCGAAGCCGACAGCATTGTCTATCAGCTCGACTCCGACGCGGCGCCCAAGGAACAGACGATCGCGAACGGCGCGGCCCAGTTCGCGGTCACGCCGGTCCGGTCGGGCAGGCGCACGCTGACCGTCTGGTCGAAGGTGTCCGGTACCGGCGCGCTGTCGGCCCCGGTCAAGCACGAGTTCGTCGTCGGCGCGCCCGCCGGTCCGAGGGACTACTTCTACGACGCCGCAGGGCAACTCGCCGGTGTCGCGAACAACTCCGGTGAGTCCGCGGCCTACCGCTACGACGACGCGGGCAACCTCACGAGCATCGACCGGTTCGGCACGGGCGACGCGGCGCTGTTCGCGATCGTTCCGCAGCGGGCACCGATCGGCAGCAGCGTCGAGATCAGCGGTGCCGGGTTCACGACCCAGGGCACGACGGTCACGTTCGACGGGATCAACGCGCCGGTGACCGCGGCGACCACGAGCCGACTCACCGTCACCGTGCCGCCGGGCGTGGGCGCGGGCGTGGTTCGGGTCACCGCCAACGGCAAGACCGTCTCGAGCCAGCGTCCGTTCCAGGTGACGCGCAACGTCACCGCACCGGCGATCACTGCTCTCTCCACTGACAAGGGTGACGCCGGCCAGGCGATCACGATCACCGGCACCGGGTTCGACCCGGACGTCGTGCGCAACGTCGTGCGCTTCCACCAGACCGTGGCACGGGTGCGCGAGGCGTCCCCGACCAGGCTCGTGGTCGAAGTGCCCGTCGCCGCGTCCTCGGGCAAGGTCACCGTTCGCACGCCGGGCGGCGAGGCGACGAGCGTGGGCGATTTCCTCGTCGCACCCAAGGGTTTCGTCAGCGCCAACCTCGTCCACGGCGACAGGCTCACGATCGGCACACCGCTGAACCTCGACATCCCGGCCGGCAAGGCCGCTGTGGTGCTGGTGGACGGCAAGATCGGCGACGCGCTGAACCTCAAGCTGGAGAACAACACCATCCCGGTCCGCTCGGCGATGTGGATGTTCACCCCGTACGGCGGCGACTACGCGCGCCGCGCGCTGGGTGACCCGCTCGACCTGTGGGCAGGCAGCAAACTGCACCAGGACCTGCCGAAGTTCAAGCACAACGGCACGTACACGATCGTCGTCGCACCGGACGACGGCGCGGCGGGCAAGGTGAGCGTGACGATGTCGCGCGAGCTCACCGGCGACAAGCTGACCAGGGACGGCTCCGGTGTGCCGTTCACGATCAAGCAGAACGTACCGGCGCCGGAGATGCCGTTCACCGCGACCGCCGGTGAGTGGATGAGCTTCGGCATCACCGACATCAGCGAGCCGGGCAACGTCTTCAGCGTCACCGTCGTGCACCCGGACGGCAGCCGGAGCACCTGGGAGGCCCAGCTCGGCAAGTACACGCCGACGATGGTGTTCCAGGCCAAGACGACAGGTAACTACAAGGTCATCCCGAACTTCGGCACCGGCCAGCTCGGCTCCGGCAAGGTGTGGCTGTCGAGCGTGATCGACGCGGGCTCGCTCGCGGTCAACGGCAACCCGACCTCCTACCAGGTGGTCCGGCCGGGTCAGTCGGTGCGGATGCAGTTCACCGGCACCGCGAATCAGCCGCTGGTGCTGGGCCACACCGACAACACCATGCGCGAGAACGGCCGTCCCGGCTACCCGGTCAGCATCATGAGCGAGCCGGACGGCCAGCAGGTCGAGCTGAAGGAAGGCACCGCGGAGACCCGCAACCTGCGGATCAAGAAGAACGGCGTGCACAACCTGTTCATCAGCGGGTGGGAGGCCGTCGGTACCGCCAAGGCGTGGCTCTCGACCCTGGCCGAGGGCGGCAAGCTGCCGGTGAACGCCGCCACCAGGGTGGTGCTCGACCGCCCCGGCCGCGAGATGTGGCTCGACTACGACGGTGTGCAGGGCAAGTCGCTCACGATGGTGGTGCGCAAGAGCGTTCCCGGCAAGGTCACCATCAGGCTGTACCGGCCCAACGGCACCACTTCGGTCGGCAGTGTCATCGACGGCAAGCTCGAGGTCGCGTCGCTGCCGGAGACCGGCAAGTACCGGATCTTCGTCGATCCCGACTTCGCGGTCACCGGTGACTTCACGTTCAACATGTCCGAGCCGCAGGACGTCGGCGTGATCGCACCCGATGCGCCGCCCGCGAACGTGACGATCGCGGTGCCGGGTCAGAAGATCGTCGGCCGGATCGCGGGCCAGCAGGGCCAGCGGCTGTCGTTCGGCGCGAAGTCCGACGTGATCCCGTTCGTCAAGTGGAGGGTGCTCAAGCCGGACGGCCTGGCGTTGGACACCACTGCTTACCAGTCCACGTTCCTCGGACACGACATCACCCAGTTCCCGACGACGGGCAACTACCAGTTCTCGATCGAACCGGTCAACTCCGACGCCGAGCCGACCGGCGGTCCGCTCACGCTGATGCTGTCGTCGGAGGCGGACGGCGGCAAGGTCGAGTACAGCGGTGCAGCCAAGACGGTGACCTTCAGCAGGCCTTCGCAGAACGGCAAGCTCACCTTCGACGGCACCATGAACGACCTGCCCAAGCTGGCGCTCAAGCGGAACTTCCCCGACAACATGGGGGCGTACTACACGCTGTACGCGCCGAACGGCACCGTCGAGACCACGCGCCGTTTCCTCAGCTCGGACTCCTACGAGTTCTTCGCCAGGCTAAAAGCGACCGGCACCTACACCCTGGTCTTCGACCCGGCGAACAGCGTCACCGGCTCGATGGACGTGTCGATCACCAAGCGGGCCACCGCGCAGGCGCCGGCCACCGAGATCAAGCAGCCGGCGTTCGACCAACCGAGGTGCCGCCCTGCTGATCCCGCGGCACCCAAGGGCCTGCCGGGCCGCGCGCCGGAAGGCATGCCACAGCCCGAGGACCGGCAGGCGGAGCCGGTCACCGAACCGTCCTGCGACGGCCTGCCGTGGCGTCCGGACGCGGCGAACCTCAACGGCGTCGACTGGACCACCCGCTACGACCCGAAGCCGGTGCGGGAACGCCCGCTCCAGTTCGCCTTCGGCTTCACCGGCGTGGTCGGCACCGTCCAGTCAACGGACGGCAAGCCGCTGTCCGGCGTCACGGTCAGCGCTCGGGACAAGAAGACCACGACTGACGATCAGGGCCGGTTCACCCTGGCCGGGCTCCAGGAAGGCCACGTCTCGCTGCGCGTGGACGGCCGCACCACCGGCCGTTCGTTCGGCACCTTCGACATCGGCGTGGACATCGCGGCCGGCAAGGTGCTCGTCCTGCCCTACACGGTCTTCCTGCCCGAGATCGACAAGTCGACGGTCGTGCAGGTGCCGAGCCCGACGGTCGAAGAGACGGTCCTGACCACGAAGGCGATTCCCGGCCTCGAGGTCCGCATCCCCGCGGGCACGGTCATCCGCGACGCCGACGGCAACGTGGTGACCGAGCTCAGCCTCACGCCGATCCCGATCGACCGCGCGCCGTTCCCGTTGCCTCCGTCGAAGGTGCCGGTGTACTTCACCGTGCAACCCGGTGGCGGCTACCTGTTCCCGCAGGGCGCCACGATCGTCTACCCCAACTACACCAAGGAAGCACCGGGCACGCGGACCCAGTTCTACAACTACGACCCGGACGGCAAGGGCTGGCACGTCTACGGCCACGGCACCGTGTCCGCGGACGGCAGCCAGATCGTGCCGGACGCCGACGTGAAGTTCTACCGCCTGACCGGCGCGATGACCGTGGTGCGGGGCCAGAACCCGCCTGCCAACGCGCCGACCACGGGCGGCCAGCGGGCCGGTGACCCCGTCGACGTCGCGACCGGCCTGCTGGTCGACGAGCAGACCGACCTGGTCGTCGACGACATCGCCCCGCTGGAGATCAAGCGCACCTACCAGCAGGGTGACCAGTTCATCCGCGCGTTCGGCGTCGGCATGGCCTTCGACCACAGCGCGTTCCCGTGGGCACCGACAGTCAACGGCTTCCCGACGTTCAAGGAGTTCGATCTCGTCCAGGGTGACGGCGCCAAGATCCACTTCACCAGGACGACCCCCGGCGGGGACTACGCGGGCGCCGTGTTCAAGGCCGACCCGACGCCGTCGAAGTTCGAGGGCGCGGTCGCGGTGTGGAACGACGCGGGCTGGGACGTGACGTTGCGCGACGGCAGCATCATCGTGATCGGCGAAGAGGCGCCGCTGCACGAGATCCGCGACAAGTACGGCAACACGACGACCATCACCCGAGCACCGGCACCGCCAGGCACCGACGGCAAGGTCCGCACCGACGGCCCGATCACGCAGATCACCACGCCGAGCGGCCGCTGGGTGAAGTTCACCTACGACGAGGCGAACCCACCACGAGTGAAGTCCATTGAGGACAACATCGGCCGCAGGGTCAGCTACACCTACTACCCAACGGGCCACCTCGACACGGTGACCGGGGTCGAAGGCGGCACCACCAAGTACACCTGGGACGCCAAGGGCCTGCTCAAGACGATCACCGACGCACGGCAGAACGTGCACCTGACGAACGAGTACGACGACAAGAACCGCGTGAAGCTGCAGACGGCGGCCGACAACGGGGTCACGAAGTTCGAGTACACCGACGTCAACGGCAAGATCACCGAGACGAAGATGACGGATCCGCGTGGTGCGGTGCAGCGGTTCGTTTTCAACGACAAGGGCATGGTCACCAGTGACACCAAGGCGTTCGGCACCGAGTTCGCCCAGGAGACCATCACCGAGTACGAGGCTGACGGCGTTCGGCGCAAGGCGGTGATAGACCCGCTGAAGCGGCGCACCACCTTCGCCTACGACGCCAGGAACTACATCAAGGAGATCACCGAGCTTGCCGGCACCGCCGATGCTCGCACCGAGAAGTGGGAGCGCAATGGGCCCAACGGTGAGCTGACCAAGTACACCGACGAGTTCCTTAAGGACACGGTCTACGAGCTCGACGCGCGCGGCACGGTCAAGTCCGTCACCGACCGTGCCAACCGCAAGACCCTGTTCGAGAGCAACGAGAAAGGGCTGGTCACCAAGGTCACCGATCCCGCGGCCAAGTTCAGCACCACCGACTACGCGGGCTTCGACCGCATCCGCAGCACCGATCCGCTCGGCAGGGTGAGCATGGCCGGGTTCGACGCCATCGGTCGCAAGGTGGTCGAGACCAACCCGCTCGGTGTCGTCGCCGAGACCGCGTACACGTTGACTGGTCTCACGGCGTCGGAGACCGACGGACTCGGCCGGACCACGTCCTACGAGTACGACCGCAACGGCAACAAGACGAAGGTGGTCGACCCGCGGCGCGGTGAGACCATCATGCATTACAACGCGATCAACAAGCTCCGCTCGGTGACGGACGCGAACGGTGTCTCGTGGGGCGCGGACGCGGTCTACGACAAGAACGGCAACCTGGAGAAGTACACCAGCCGCCGCGGCATCGTCACCGAGCACAAGTACGACCCGCTCAACAGGCTGTACGAGTCGGTCTTCGGCGCCGAGAGCAAGTTCACGCACACCTTCGACGCCGGTGACCGGACGAAGTCCACGGTGGACTCAGCTGCGGGCACGTCGACGTTCGACTACGACCTGCTCGACCGGATCAAGGAGGAGACCACCCCGCACGGCACGGTGTCGTTCAGCTACAACGCCACTGTCCGGGACCAGGTGATGACCATCGCCGGTCGTGGTGCCACGCGGACCCTCTACGACGCCAAGGGGGACCTGCAGGACATCCAGCAGGCAGGAACCGCGGTCAGCTCCGTCAGCAGAGACGCGGTCGGCCGCACCAAGCGGATCGGTGCTCCCGGTACCGGGATCGGGCAGACCTACACCTACGACGATGCCGGAAACGTCAAGACGATCACTTACCCGGCGGGTCTCGGTGAGCTGAACTACGACTACGACGCTGCCGGTCAGCCGATCCGCGTCTCGGGGGCGGCGTCGAGGACGATGCTGCCGGAGCCGTTCGGGCCGGCCCACTACGACCGGGCGAACCGGCTGATCACCATCGGTGCGACGGCGGTCGAGTACGACCAGGACGGCAACCTGGTCTTCGACGGCACGACCCGCTACTCCTGGAACGCCCGCGGCCAGCTGGCGTCGATCTCGGGTCCGGCGGGCAGTGCGCGGTTCGACTACCTCGCGGACGGTCGTCGGGTGGGTCGCACGGTCGCAGGGATCACCACCAACTACCTGTACGACGGGGTGAACCCCACGCAGGAGAAGGTGAACGGTCAGGTCGCCGCGAACCTCACGGCGTCCGGTGTGGACGGATTCCACCTGCGCAACTCGCGCCGGTTCCTCACCGACGCCACAGGTGACGCTGTTGCGCTGGTCGACACGGCGGGTGCGGGCGCGGCCTACAGCTACGAGCCCTTTGGGCGCACGTACACGACCGGAAACGATGACGGCAACGCGTTCCAGTTCACGCGTCGCGAGGACGATGGCACCGGGCTGTACTTCTTCCGGTCCCGCTACTACAGCCCGGTCCTGCAGCGGTTCCTCAGCGAGGACGCGATCGGTTTCGCCGGTGGCATCAACCTGCACGCGTACGTCGGCAACCGGCCGACCGTGTTCTCCGACCCCAGTGGCGAGGCGGCGACCAGGACACCGCACGTCAAGCGGGACGGCGAAGGATCGACGGCGGCGGAGATCGCGGCGAGCTCGGGCGGCCCGACCGGTGGCATCCGCAAGGGGCAGAACAAGGTCCGGCAGGACCTGCTCGACGCGCAGGACCCGCCCTACACCTGCTGGCGTTGCGGCCAGCAGTCCAGCAATCCGGCCAACATGCACCTCGGGCACAAGAACGTGCCCACGTCGAAGAAGGGCAACCTGGAACCGGAGAACGTCTGTCTGGAAGGTGCGGCGTGCAACCTGAGCGCGGGCAACCGAGGCAAGGTGAAGAAGGGCTCGTCGTGCGCGGAGCGCGGCTCGTGCGGTGCACCGTACGGACGAACTGACTAGGTGCATGCCATGATTGGGAACATGTCCAGCGCACGCACGGTCATCCTGATCGTGGCAGGTCACAAGAGGAACGGCGAACCCTCGTTCGAGGAGCTGCTCGTCGACGATCTGACCGGAGGCCGCTACCACGTGGTGGCGGCCCCCGGCCTCGCCGGCGGCATCGCCGCGGGTGATGTGATCGCCTACGACGAGGGGAAGCGGACCTTCGAGGTGGTCGAGAGAGGTGGCAACCTCTGCGTCCAGCTCTACGGGCCGCACCAGGTGACCAAGGAGCTCGTGGCCGAGGTGAACCGGCTCGGTGGCACGTTCGACGGCGCCACCGAGCTGAATTCGGTCTATTCGATCCCGGTGACTGCCACGTTCCCCGTGGTGGAGAAGCTGTTCAGGGACTTCGTGACGGCGTGGCCGGGCACAGACTGGTACTTCGGCAACGTGTACGACCCAGCCGACGACGAAACCCCGCTGAACTGGTGGGTGAAGCAGTGAAGCCCGGTCAGTACGCCGCGAGGATCGCGGCATGCTGTTCGCGCAGTTCGGGTCCGGGATCGAGGCCGAGCTCCTCGGACAGCAGCCTGCTCACGCTGCGGTAGGTCGCGAGTGCCTCGGCGCGCCTGCCCGAACCGCCCAGCGCGATCATCAGCTGACGCCAGAACTGTTCGCGCAGCGGGTGTTCCCCGGTCAGCGCGCGGAGTTCGGCCACAAGCATCGAGTGCCTGCCCAGCAGGAGATCCGCTTCGACGCGGCGTTCGACCGCGCTCAGTCGCAGTTCTTCCAGTCGAGGAACCTCCTGGCGTTGCAGGAGTTCCGACGCGACGCCTTCCAGAGCAGGGCCACGCCACAATGCGAGTGCTTCAGTGAGCGTTGCGGAGATCTCGGCCGGGCCGGTCAGGCTGTCCGCCGCGGTGATCAGCTGCTCGAAGCGCCACAGGTCCAGCTGCTCGGGCCGCAATTCGATGGAGTAACCACC
Organism: Lentzea waywayandensis; assembly: GCF_900115955.1. Taxonomy (GTDB): domain Bacteria; phylum Actinomycetota; class Actinomycetes; order Mycobacteriales; family Pseudonocardiaceae; genus Lentzea; species Lentzea waywayandensis. Next base: position 156,886 of record NZ_FOYL01000017.1, on the reverse strand, counting down.
GGGAGTGGTGCGCAGGGCGGGACTGGCCGCGCCGAGCGTCTGGCGCAGCCGCAGCACGTAGTTCTGCAGCGCGGCGACACCGCGCTGCGGTGGCCGGTCGCCCCAGAGGCGTTCGATCAGCATCGGCGTCGTCACGGTGCGGTTCGGTCTGAGCAGCAGGGAAGCGAGCAGCGCCCGCAGTTTCGCGGCGCCGATCGTGACGGGTTTGCCGCTCGCGCGCACCTCGACCTGGCCCAGTACCCCGAACTCCAACACTTCTTCCCCCAACAGATGTGTCAGGACCCCTCGACCATGGCGCGCCCGAGGTAGTCCTCTTTGGTGCCGTCAACGCCCGGCAGCGCGAAGAAGTAGCCGCCGCCGAACGGCAGCACGTACTTCTCCAGCTCCTCGCCGGCGAGCCTGCGCTGAGTGGCGGCGAAACCCAGCTCCGGATCGCGTTGGTAGCAGATGAAAAGCTGACCCGGCTCCGCGGTGAACGGGTAGCCGCGGCGAAGGATCTTGTGCGCCTCGTTCTCCGGTCGGGCCCGCCGCACGTGCGAGCCGATCATCCCGGCCAGCTCGGCGCCGTTGTCCTTACGCCTGCCGAAGACGCGCTCCTGGTCCTCTGTGGACTTGTGGTCCCACGTCGGCATCGCCAGCCGGATCAGCCGGACCACCAGGTAGGTGCCGCCGACGCACCACGCGGGCTCGTCGTCCTCCGGCGTCACCCACACCTGCGGCGTCGCAGGGTTGCCCTGGCCTTCCTCGAACCCGAACGCGTTGCGCTCTTCGGGCAACTGCCTGCCGTCGACGCGCCAGCGTTCCGTGAGGCCGGGCAGGGGAGCGAGCATCGCGTCGAGCTCCCCCTGCGTGTCACCCAGCGCCTGGAGCAGCAGATCTCCGTGGCAGCGCGCCGGTTCCAGCACGTCACCGGAGAAGCGCGGCATCACGGTGAGCCGCCGTGGCCTGTGCAGGCCGAACCGGTCGTCGAACAGTGAGGCGCCGACCGCGACGGTGGCGCCGCGCGAGCTCACGGCACGCAGGACGGCCGCGAGCTCAGCGGGATCGCGTGCGGTGACGTCGAACGCGGCCACCGCGCCGACGGGCGTGCTGTGCGCCAGCACGCCCGGCTGGTGGTGCGCGGCGGGTCTGGTGGTGCCGCAGCCCACCAGACCCGCCGCCGCTACTGCCGTGATGAACGCCCGCCGGGTCAGAGGGTGAGCGTCCATCCGACCAGTGCCCCCTCGTCGAGACTGAAGTTGTCGCGCACCAGCAGCTTCCACGTGCCGTTGGCGTCCACTGCGGACAGACCGGGCAGCGGGAAGGTCTGGTCGAGGTTGGTCACGCCGTCGTTGGCGTCCGCCTCGCGCAACGAGATCTCGGTGCCGTCCGGGCGCACCAGCTTCACCGACAGGTCACCGCGGAACGGGTGCTCGGCCTGCACGCGCACCGACGCACTGCCGGCGACCTTGCGCCCGCACGCGGTCACGTCGAGGCCACTGGTGACGCTGCCCTGGTCGGGAATCGCCTGCCGCGTGGTGCCGGCGACCGAGCAGATCGGCTGCGGCACCGGCCCGGTGTAGAGGAACTTGTTGGGCGACTTCTGAGTCGTGGGTGGGTTCATCGGCGGTTCGAGCGTGGAGGGGCTCAGCACATCGTTCACGGCCCGGCTCACGATCTCGGTGTGCACCTGGGCGGGCGTCAGGTTCGGCGACTGCGACAACAGCAGCGCCGCGGTACCCGCGACGTGCGGCGACGCCATCGACGTTCCCCGGAGCGTGACGGTGGCCCGGTCCGTGGCGTTGTGCGCGGACTTGACCGACTCACCGGGGGCGAACAGGTCGAGGCACGGCCCCCAGTTCGAACCAGACTCGATCGGCGGTGTGTTGGTGGGGTCGTTGTCGTCGTCCCAGAGACGGGCGCGCTCGTTGACCGGGTTGGCCGCGCCGACGGTGATGGCAGTGGGCACGGCCGCGGGGCTCGCGTTGCAGGCGTTCTGCTCCTTGTTGCCCGCCGCGACGACATACGTGACGCCCGAGGTGATCGACCGCTTGACCGCGTCCTCCTGGGTCGTGTTCTTGCCGCCGCCGAGGCTCATGTTCACCACGGCGGGCTTGACCGCGTTCGCGGTGACCCAGTCGATGCCCGCGATGATCTGGCTGCTGGTGCCGGAGTTCTCACAGCTCAGCACCCGAACCGACGCGATCTTGGCCTTGTTCGCGACGCCGTAGGTCTTGCCCGCGACGGTGCCCGCGACGTGTGTGCCGTGGCCGGACGTGCTGCAGTCCTGGCCGTTCCAGCCGTCGTTGATCGCGTCGAAGGCGACGGTCGCTCTGCCCTCGAACTCGACGTGCGAGGTGCGGACACCGGTGTCCATGACGTACACCGTGACACCCTGACCGGCCTGGTCCGGGTACTCGTAGCGGCCGTCCAGCACGGTGCCGCGCTGGTCGATCCGGTCGAGGCTCCACAGCGGGTCCGTCCGCACCGTCGAGCCGCGGACGATCGTGTCCGCCTCCACCCGTTCGACCCTCGGGTCGGCCGCGAGGCGCCGGGCTTGTTGCTCGGTCGCGGTCATCGCGAAGCCCTGCAGCGCGGAGGAGTAGACGCGGTCGACCTGGGCGCCGAACCTGGCCGCGAGCTGGGAGGTGCTTTCCAGCCTGTGCGGCTTCAACGTGACGATGTACTTGCCGGGTATCACCTCGGCGCCCTCGGGTCTGAGCACCTGCCCTTCCGCGGCCTGAGCGATGGCACCAGGTACCAACGTGGCGACAAGAACCGCTGCAACGACTGATGAGCGCATGACGAAACAAACCCCCAATGACCGGCGGACCTGAAGTCCGCACCCCCAAGCGGTCGCGCGTGGCCAGCGCAGATCCGAGGCTTCCAGGCCATAGAATCAGGTAATACCGCCAATCGGGGCTTTGGATGGCGTCAGAGTCCCGCAGTTGCACACACCCGTCCTCTGTGGATTTTCGTGTCTCATCACGCTGAACCGGTACCGGCGTGCTTGGCGGTGGGCGGCTGTGGGCAAGGGCTGCGTGAACGGCCATGCGGTTGCCTGATCGGGCGCATCAGGGGTGCGGGCGCTGTGGGTGCCGAGAAGACGTCCGTGCAGGTCAGCGGCATCGGCAGGTTGCCGATCATCATCCGGCATGATCGCGGTCGTGCTGGTCCGCTTCGCCTACCTCGCCGAGCATCTCTGCTCACGGTCGGCGCGATAGGCGGCGGGGTACCAGCGCAGCAGCCTCCGGTAGGCGTGCTCGAGACGATGGGGCGCTGGGTCGGAGAGGGGCACGAACTTGCTCCTTCGACAAACATGTGGTCGGTTCGGGTGATGCGGGTGTGTCAGGCCAGGCCGGGAGCGGGGTCGGCGCCGAAGCCACGGGCAGCGCGGGCTCGGACGGGCGCAGGGACTTCCCCAGCGCCTCCATCTCCTTCTGCGGCGCCTCGCCCGTCGCCAGGCCGGTGCCGCCCCACTGCCGGACGCGCACTCCGTTGTCGAACTCCAGTTCCATGTCGCCGTCGACGTCGCGGACACCGGCCAGCGTCCATGTGGTCTGCGAGGTGAACGGGATCTTGATCTCGATCCGGTCGTCGAACCTCACGGCCTGCGCCAGCTGGATCGACCGTTCCCTGTCGTTCGAGAAGCCCTCCACCGAGATGTACGCCCACGCATCGTGAGCCCACTCGAAGGTGACTCTCGAGTCCCCCCGCCACGCGCGCTTGCCGTTGATGTCCGGCAACTTCTCGCCGCGTGGCGGACTCAGCCTGCCGGATGTGTTGACCGTGATGCTCGCTCGCTGGTCACCGCCGTTCTCCGGACGCAGGCCGATGCTCGTCACCTCGCGCCTGGTGAGGAAGAGGTCCGGCACGAACCTGGGTACCGGGCCGACGCCGACCGTGCGCACGAACGGGTCGAACTCGGCGACCACCGGCAACGACGGACTCGCCGGCGTGGCGAACCGGACCGAGTCCTCCCTGTCGTCGCGCAATACCGAGAGGCACTCACGCAGCAGAGCGTTTCCTTCTTCGCGGGCCTCGTAGGTGCGCGAAGACGAAGAGCTCGCGAGCCTCCCTCGCCGTCGAGATCGCCTCGGGCACGGCGCCTTCTCGTGCATGATGCCTGGCGAGGTCGCCCAGCGCCCGCGCGAGCTTGTGGGTGCCAGAACTCCGCACTCATACGCTGAGCTGCGGTGATCAGGTTCTGTCGTCCTGCGGGCATGATCGTGGGCGGGTGGCTGGCTGGTTCTGCTCGGCCGGTCCTCGGTGGCCAAGGACGTCGGGTTGCTGGTGTTTCGGCACGAGGTGTCGGTGTTGCGTCGAGGTCGTCGTCCTCGGTTGGTTTGGGCTGATCGTGCGGTGCTGGCCGCGTTGGTGCGGTGGTTACCTGTGTGGTTGCGGGAGAACCGGTTGGTGTCCCCTGCGGGGATGCCGGCGAGGCGCCCGACGAACGTGCCTTCCGGATGCACCGGACGTGGATCATGTTCGCTGAGACCGGCGACCCCGGCTGGCCGGCCTCCGGTTGGCCGACGGGCACGTCCAGTCCATCGGGCCGACTCTCGACATCGAAAGGGAACACGACACCATGGAAATGGAAGAACTGCTGTGGCGCTTGACCGACAACTACGCGCCCGCCCGGCCGGCGTACTCCGTCGCTACCAGGCCGACGTGGTTCGACCACGCTGGTGATCTCGTCGTGCTGAACAGTCCGATCACCTGGGAGACCCCTTGGCGCACCGAGGGCGGGTTCACCCACCGGCTGCCTGTGGGCAGCCACCCCGTACACGTGGGCTCCAACCCCTTTACCCCGGACGGTGAGGACCCCGACGCGTCCTGGCACACCGTCGCCATGGTCGTGATCCCGCTTGCCGAGCCCTCCCGGATCGCTGCGGCGGACTGGAACGTCCCGGGCTACGACGACTCCCACTTCATCGAGGACTACGCCGTTCTGTGGGGTGAAGAAGCCATGCGCGCATCGCTTCCGCATGATGCGGACGGCACGCCCGCCTTCGTCCGTGACGCGCGAGGCGAGATCCGAGCCAGAGGGCCGCGTCAGCGGCAGGACAACTGGACGAACGTGGTGCTGGAGCAGGAAACCGGTGCGAACGCCTTCGTCCTCCCCGTGCACGACGCGGATTACGTCACGGGCTGGGAGATCGTCGACGACCAGAGCAACCTGCTCTGCCTGGTGTTAGCGGCCTGCGAATGAGAGCCGCTCGGGGTCTTGTGTTTCGTCGTACGCGTTGACCTGCACGCGGTGAGGCTGCGTCGCACCAGCGGCGAACCGTGGGCATCATCCGGCCTGTGTTCGCCACACCGGGTGTGCACCGGGGAACGACGGTTGGCGATAGAGGACGAGAAGTGCTTCACCATCTGCGTGATCGCTTGGTCTGCGTACTCGGGCACGTCGGCAGCAGCACTGGGGTGATCTTGGCTTGTGAGTCTTGACCGGGCCCGTCAGCAGCTTGATCAACGGTCACGAACCCGTCGCAGCCTGATGCGCAGGTCAGGTCGCTGGGCCGTGTTTGGCATCCCACACGGCTGAAACGACGTGGTCGCTGCGTCGTTCGCGGCTCACCACCGGCCGACGTCGACGCTCCCACCACCGTGACGACAAAGGTCGCGTCACGGTGCGAGTGCGGCTCGAGATCTAGAACCCAGCTCGCGCGAAGTCGAAGGTGGCCGATGGTCGGCTCAGCCAAGTAGCGTCGGCACGTGCCAGAAGAGGGTGAGGTCATCGCCGGGCGGTACCGGCTGGTGTCGTCGATCGGGCAAGGATCCATGGGGGTGGTCTGGCAGGCGCGCGACGAGCAGCTCGACCGCGTGATCGCGGTCAAGCTGCTCAACACGGACCGGCGGTCCCCGGACGCGGTGGCGCAGATGCTGCGCGAGGGCCGGGTCGCCGGTCGGCTGCGGCACCCGCACGCGATCAGCGTGTACGAGGTCGTCGAGCACGACGGCAAGCCCTGTCTGGTGCTGGAGTACCTGCCCTCCCGCAGCCTCGCGGAGCTGATCGCCGAACGGGGCGCGCTACCGCCGGGCGTGGTCGCGGCCGTGGGCAGGCAGGTCGCCGCCGCGCTGGCGGCGGCGCACGAAGAGGGCATCGTGCACCGGGACGTCTCGACGTTCAACGTCCTGCTGGCCGAGGACGGCATCGCGAAGATCACCGACTTCGGCATCGCCCGCGCGGTCGGCGAGGGCACGGTGACCGACGCCCGCTTGATCGTCGGCACGCCGGCCTTCCTCGCGCCGGAGGTGGCGGCGGGCGAGGCGGCGACGTTCGCCTCGGACGTGTTCTCCCTCGGCGCGACCCTCTACGCGGCACTGGAGGGCACGCCGCCGTTCGGTGTGGACGACAACCCCTACGCGCTCCTGCAGCGCGTGGTCCGGGGGGAGTTCGAGCCGCCACGGTTGGGTGGCCCGCTCGGCGAGGTGCTCCTGCGCCTCCTGCATCGTGACGCGGCACAACGCCCGACGATGGCCGAGGCCCACAAGCTGCTCGCGGCGGTCGCGGAGGGACTGCCGCTGCCCGCTGCGCCCCCGAAGAGCGGGACGCGGATGCTGCTCGTCCGCCGCCACCTGCCACGCCGGGTGATCGCGATGGTCGCCGGTGCGGCCGTCCTGGTCGCCGCCGGTGTTGTGATCGGCACCGTCGTGCAGGGCGACCGGCCCAGCAGCAGCGCCCAGACCAACTCCACCACGGCGACGACCACGGTCACGACCGCGACCGCCTGCGTTGCCCGTTACGAGGTGACCAACTCGTGGCCGGGCGGCTACCAGGTCGAGGTGACCGTGGGCAACACCAGCCGAGGCGGCCTAACCGGCTGGACCATCACGTGGCAGCCGGCTGCGGGCCACACCATCGGCAACCTGTGGAACGGCACCCTGACCCAGAACGCGACCGCGGTGACCGTTACCAACGCCGGCCACAACGCCGTGCTCGCTGCCGGGGGAACCACCTCGTTCGGGTTCGTCGCCGCCGGTCCTGAACCCGCTCGCCCGGCCGTGACCTGCTCCACCGCCAACTGAAACGTTGGCCTACCGGTCAACGGAAGCGAGGCGGCGGGGCTCCAGGAACGCAGCCACCAGGTAGGCGGGTGATCAACGAGTACCGATATGCGGCTTGAGCTGCAGCGATGACTTTCGAGCGGTACAAGATCGTCGGCCAACAGCGCGCGTTCGAGCACCAGATCGGCGAAAAACGTAATGAGGACGTCCGCATACTCGGGCAACGGCTGGTGACGGCGCGCGAACTCGGTGACTTCGGCGATGTACTCACGGTGGAGCTGCCGCGGGTCGGGATCAGGATGTACATACGGCGCCTGGGACACTGGACCCCCGACCACCCGCTAGACCAGGAGTGCACCGTGCAGCAGGGAACCGTCCGCTGGTACGACCTCGAGCGCGGCTTCGGCTTCCTCGCCCCAGACGACGGCAGCGCCGACATCTTCGTGCACGTCTCGCAGGTGCAGGGTGAGGGCGCGGCCCGGGCGCTGCGCGAGGGCCAGACGGTGGAGTTCGAGACCGGTGAGGGACCCCGCGGTCCGCAGGCGCTGCACGTCGCCGTCACCGGGGACGTCGCGCCTGACGCGACCCTGGGCGTGCTCGCCACCGTCTCCTGGTACGAGCCGGCCAAGGGCTACGGGTTCGCCGCGCCGGACGGCGGGGGTGCGGAGGTGTTCGTGCACTCCTCCGCCATCGTCACCGGGGGCGTCCTCGCGGCCGGGCAGCGGGTGGCCTTCGTCGTCATCGCCGGGGAGAAGGGGCCGCAGGCCCAGCACCTGGTGCCGCTGAGCTTCGACGCCGGGGTCCGTAGAGCCCCCCTTGTCGCGCCCGGTGACGGCGCCGACGGCTCCGTCCTGTGGTTCGACGAGGAGAAGTCGTTCGGCTTCGTGGCCGCCGACGACGGGGCGGGCGACGTCTTCCTGCACGTGCGCGCCCTGGTCGACGACCTGTATCTGCCGGCCGAGGGCGACCGGGTCACGTTCACCACGGTCACCACGGACCAGGGTCGTCAGGCGCGCGAGGTGCGGTTCGTGGCCACCGGCGAGCCGGCGGAGGCCACCGCGGCCCCCAGCCAGGCCCGTTCGGTCACCCGGCCCGCAGCCCGCGCCGGCGACGGCTCGGTGGCCCGCTACGACGCCGACCGCGGCTTCGGCTTCATCACCCCCGACGCGGGCGGGCCCGACCTCTTCGTGCACGTCTCGGTGGTCTCCGGCGAGCCCCTGGTGGCCGGCGAGCGGGTGCGCTTCCGCATCCGGCAGAGCGACCGGGGCCCGCAGGCCGATGCCGTCGAGCACGCCTGACCGTCCGGGACGGTCCTACGACGCCTCGAAGCGGGCGACGTAGCGGCGCTGCCACTGACGAGCCGCCGCAGCCCGCTTCTGTCGGACAATGTGCTGTCTCGTTCTCGGCTGCTGGTTCGGTCGCGCCCAATGCAACGGCGAGACCTGAGGAGACAACGACTCCTGCGACGTGTTTGGCACCAGCAAGATCGTCGCGGAGCCTCGCCGCGACGTGGTCCACTCGTTCTGCCAAACCCAGGGTGGCCCACTCAGTGAACTGGAAGAGACCGTCCACAGCGTCCACCCTGCAACCAAACCGGCAGCGGACCTTCGCTCTGGAGGGCTTTCTGCTGGAGCGCGCGACCGAGCCGCCGACGGACAGCCAAACGGCACCCCACGGCGGTATCCGGGATGTCAAGAGTTCGCCGGTGTCGAGCTGGTGGGTCGCGAAGAGGCGCGGTGCGCTGGGTTGTTCGGGTGGACGAAGTCCTGCCGCCGTCATGGCGAGCGGTTCACCGCGGTCTCGGCTCTGAACGAAGAAGCCAACCATGATTGCGCTGACGAACGCGGAGCTCGTAGCCGCAATGACGTTGGTGCGGCGGTTACCGGTGTGGTTGCGACAGCATCGGTTGGTGTCGCCGGCCACGGTGTTGCGGTGGCATCGACAGTTGGCCGCCAAGAAGTGGACCTATCCGAACCGGGCTGGTCGGCTTTGGGGCGATGAGACCGTGGTGGCGTTGATCGAGCGTCCACATCCTCGGCACTACCACTAACCCTGACGGCCCTTGGACTACACAGCAGGCTCGCAACTTGCTCATGGAGCTGGACGGCCGGGTCAGCGAGTTTCGTTTCCTGGTTCGTGACCGGGCCGGCCAGTTCACGACGTCGTTCGATTCCGTTCTCACGGACGCCGGCATCGACGTTGTGAAGATCCCACCGCGCTGTCCGCGGGCCAACTGTTATGCCGAGCGGTTCGTCGGCACCGTCAGGCGAGAGCTCACAGACCGGCTGCTGATCATCAACGAGCGTCACCTGACGTCAGTGCTGAACCGCTACGTGTCCCACTACAACCACCGTCGGCCACACAGGGCGCGGCTCCACACTCCACCACGACCCGATTACCCGCTCACAGAATCAGGCTGTGGGGCCGTTCGTCGTCGGCGAGTACTCAGCGGCTTGATCAACGAGTACGAACCCGTGGCGGCCTGAGGTGCAGGTTAGACCGCCAGCCCTAGTTTTGGCACCCCGCAGGGTACGGCACTGAGCCTCGTCCATTGCCTCGACGTCCGCAGTGACCCCGTGGGAGGTGATCAGATCGGTCCAGCGGATCAGCGTTCCCCGTTCCGGGCGAACGTGGTGGCGCTCATCATCGGAGCGGGCAGCGCGACGGCGTGGGACCTAATGGCGGAGGAATCCTCGTGGACACCGCAGTGGCCGGCGGTGATCGGGTTCGGGATCGGCCTGCTCTACGGGCACATCGCGCGGTGGTTCTGGCTGTCCAGGTGGCTGCACCGACTACCCGTCCTGGCCGTGGCGATCACAGTCTGCGGACACGCTCCCCTTCGCGCTCAGCGGTTCTTGCGGTTCGCCGCCGACAGGAGCCTGCTGGTCGAGGCTGCGGGCGAGTTCCGGTTCGTACACGCGCTGGTCCAGGAGCACCTGGCCGGGTGTGATCCGGAAGAACTCACCGGACGAATTCGGTAGCCCGCCGCCGAACGGGCGAGCCACAGACCGCGCACGAGGCCGATCGCCGCCAATTCGCGAGGCGTCAGCGCTCGGCGAGTACTCGGCGGCTTGATCAACGAGTACGAACCCGCGGCGGCCTGAGGCGTAGGTCAGACCACCAGGCCTAGTTTTGGCACCCCACAGGCGCTTGGCCACTACGGCACGCCGCAGCCGATGCGATTCACCGGCTGGAGAAGGCGTGTTCAGGTGGTCCCGCCCTCGACCAGCTGGAAGTGCACCTCGGTGCTGTTCTCCTGGACGTCCGATTTATCCAGGTGGCGGAGGATCGCCTGGACGTTCTCCTCGGCGACCAGGGAGGTGTCGTACCCCATCGTCGTGAGCGGTGGGGTGGTGAGGCGCGACAAGGGGGTGTGGTCCATGCCGATCAGTGCCAGGTCGTGGGGCACCCGCCATTGCCGCAGCGACGCCGCGTGAAGCAGGGCGGTCGCCACGTCGTCGTTGTAGCAGCCGACGGCGAAACCCGGTTCGCCGAGTTGGTCCAAGGCGGCCGTCGCGTCCTCGGCGTTGATCCCGAGCTCGAGGATCCGGGGTGCGTCGACGCCGTTGGTGTGGCATTCGGCGGCGAACGCGCGTTCGCGGGGGCCGCCGAAGGGGTCGGTGCGCGCATCGTGCAAGTGGGCGTAGGCGAGTCGGCGGTAGCCGCGGTCGATCAGGTGGCGAGCCTGGAGAGCGCCGATCTCGGCGTTGGCGTCCCGGCGGGATGAGCTGCCGGGGTCGATCGCTTCGACGCCTCGACGCTCGAGCAGTCGTCTGTCCTCGTCGGAGAACGGGGTGAGGGACAGGACCGCCCGGGGTTTCATGCCGATGAGGAGACGGTCCAGTGATGTCGCGGTGTGCGTCGCAAGGCGCAGCAGCAGGGTGAGCCCGCGTCGGGACAGTTCTCCGGTGAGAGCGCCGTAGATGTCCTGGAGGTTTCCGCCGAAGGTGGTGTCGGGGATGAGGGCGATGACGATGTCGCTGGATCCCTTGGCCAGGGTGCGTCCGGCGGCGGACGGCTCGTAGCCGAGTTCGGCGACCGCCTGGTGTACCCGTGCTCTGGTCTCGGCCGCGAAGTGTTCTCCTCGGCCGTTGAGGATCTGGCTGACGGTGGATCGCGAGACGCCTGCCCTGTCGGCGACATCCTGACTGGTCGCGATCACCGTTGCCTCCGTTGTCCGTCGTCCGCGTCACTGTAGCGATTGTCGCGCGTCAACTCACAGGCGGCCGTCTATTGACGCGCGTCACCTACGAATGTTTAGTTATTGACGCGCGTTAACTCCGCTACAGCGACGTACCAGGAGCTCTTATGACGATCACCGCCTTCAACGACGGCTGGGCCTACCGCACGAAGGTCAGCGCCTTCGCGGAGCTCGGCGGCGCGAGCGGTGACTGGACGACGGTGACGCTCCCGCACGACGCGTTGATCAGCATGCCGAGGCGCGCGGACGCTCCCGGTGGCGCCGCCGCCGGGTACTTCCCGGGCGGGACGTTCGAGTACCGCAAGGATCTCCGGGCCGAGGAGTCCGATCGAGGTCGGTGTTTCTTCCTCGAGTTCGACGGGGTCTACCGGGGCGCGATGGTCTACGTCAACGGCGCCCTGGCGGGCCAGCACGCCTTCGGGTACTCCCGCTTCACGGTGCGAATCGATCCCTACCTCCGCTTCGGCGCGGTCAACGAGATCCGTGTCGAGTGCCGGGCGCATCTGGACAGCCGCTGGTACACGGGTGCGGGCATCTACCGCGACGTTCGCTTGATCGTGAAGGAACCGGTCCACATCGCTGTCGACGGTGTGCGGGTCAGCACCCCCGACATCGAGACCGACCAGGCGGTCGTGGAGATCGAGACCGAGGTGGTGAACACCGCAGCGGTGACCACGACCCTCGTGCTGGCGTCCGCAGTGGACGAAGGGGGAGTGGTGGACGTGGCACGCGACCGCTGCCCGGCCACCGTGCTGCCCGGCGAGCGAGTGATCGTCCGACACAGACTCTACGTCGCGGATCCGGCGCTGTGGAGCGTGGAGGCTCCGTCCCTGTACACGGCACGGCTCCAGCTCCGGGACGGTGACCGCGTGCTCGACGAGCACACCGTCGAGTTCGGTATCCGGCGCGTGCAGGTCGATCCCCGCAAAGGGCTGCGGATCAACGGCCGCACGGTCAAGCTCCGTGGTGCGTGCCTGCACCACGACAACGGTCCCCTCGGCGCTGCGGCCATCCAGCGAGCCGAGGAGCGCCGGGTCGAGTTGTTGAAGGCCGCGGGTTTCAACGCGATCAGGAGTTCACACAACCCCGCCAGTTCCGCGCTGCTCGAGGCGTGCGACCGGCTCGGCATGCTGGTCATGGACGAAACCTTCGACGTCTGGACCTCGGGCAAGACCGACTTCGACTACGCCGGCGACTTTCACGAGTGGTGGGAACGGGACGTGGCGGCCCTGGTCGCGAAGGACTTCAACCACCCGAGCGTGATCCTCTACTCGATCGGCAACGAGATCCCGGAGACGGGCACCCCGTTCGGTGGTGTGTGGAGTCGCAGGCTCGCCGAGAAGATCCGATCACTCGACGACACCCGCCTCATCACCAATGGCATCAACGGATTCGTGTCGGTGCTCGACACGGTCGTCGCCGGCGCACGGCAGATGGCTGCCTCAGCCGCGCCGAGCGGTGGGGTCAACGGCATGATGACCCAGGCCGGGGTGATGATGAACCAGGTCTCGTCCTCGGCGGAGGTCACCCGGCGAACCGAGGAGTCCTTCTCGGTCCTCGATGTCGCGGGCCTGAACTACGGCGACGGCCGCTACGAGATCGACCGCGAGTTGTTCCCCAACCGGGTGATCGTCGGCACGGAGACCTTCCCTTCCCGCATCGCCCGGAACTGGGCACTGGTCACGTCGAACGACCACGTGATCGGCGACTTCGCCTGGACGGGTTGGGACTACCTCGGCGAGGCCGGTCTCGGCTCCGTCGGGTACGCCGGCTCCGGCCTGCGCACCGCCACGGTCGCTCAGCCCTATCCGTGGCTCGCGGCGTGGTGTGGTGACCTCGACATCACCGGTCAGCGGCGTCCCGCGTCGTACTACCGGGAGATCGTGTTCGGTCTCCGGCCGACGCCTTACATCGCCGTGCGACGGCCCCAGCACCACGGCAAGACCGCGCTGTCCACCCCGTGGTCCTGGAGTGACGCCATCGGCAGCTGGACGTGGGAGGGCTTCGAGGGGAAGCCGGTCCACGTCGAGGTGTACAGCGATGCCGACGAGGTCGAGCTGTTCCTCAACGGGGCGACGGCAGGCCGCAGGCCGGCCGGGCCGGACCACGAGTTCCGCGCCGACTTCGAGCTGGTCTACGCGCCGGGAGAACTGGTCGCGGTGGCGTACTCGGACGGACAAGAACGGGGACGCAGCAGGCTGGTCACCGCGGGGGACGCCCTCGCGCTCGACGTCCGGGCTGATCGTTTCCGCCTGCGCGCCGACAGCAGCGACCTCGCGTTCGTCGACATCGCCCTCACCGACGGCGCGGGCACCGTGCATCCGGGCCGGGACCGGCTCGTGACCGTCACCGTGGACGGTCACGCGGTCCTGCAGGCACTTGGCAGCGCCGATCCGGCGACGGACGAGACCTTCTCCGAGCCCAGCAGGCGAACCTTCGACGGTCGCGCCCTGGCCGTGATTCGCCCCACCGGTGCCGGCGACATCACGGTCACCGTCCACGCCGAGGGCTGCGAGCCGGCCCAGCTCGCACTGCGCGCGGGCGTCGTCAAGCACGACGCGCTCGTTCCCTGACCCCGGCCAGACGGAACGACCTCCCAGTTTCCTCTGGACAAAGGAGTCCTCATGAGCACAACGGAAAACCTGCCGTTGCCGGAGACCGGCACACCCGGCGACGACCTGCCCGAGGTGAGCGCTCGCTACATCTGGTTCCTTCTGCTCGCACTGTTCGGCACCTACGTCGCGTTCGTCACGCCCATCGCGCTCTCGCTGGCCATCCGCGTCAAGGAACTGGCACCGGCCAACGAGGAGTACCTCGGCTACGTGATCGGGGTCGCGGCCGCGGTCTCCCTCGTCTCGGGCCCGGTTGCCGGGATCCTCAGCGACCGCACCCGCAGCCGCTTCGGCCGGCGGCGCCCGTGGCTCGTCGCCGGCTCCGTCCTCGGCTCGGCGGGGTTGTTCGTCATCGCCATCGCGCCCGACGTCCTCGTCGTCGGAGTGGGCTGGGTGATCGCGGCTCTGGGCTGGAACACCGTTATCGGCAACATCACGAACTCGCAGGCCGACCGCCTGCCGGAGTCGCAGCGAGGCAAGGTCGGCGGTCTCGTCGGCTTCGTCACCATGGCGGCTCCGGTCTGCGGCTCGGTACTGGGCGGAGCTCTCGCGACGAACTCGGTTCTGCTGCTCATGGTCCCGGCGACCATCGGCGTGCTTCTGGTGCTGTTGTTCTGCGTCACCGTGTCCGAGGAGGACAGCAGAGAACGCACATTCGAACAGGCACTGGACTTCCGGCTCCTGCTGTCGAAGTTCCTGTTCAACCCCCGCCGGTACCGGGACTTCTCCTGGAACTGGCTCACCCGCTTCCTGTTCTACTTCGGACTGACCCTCAGCTCCACCTTCACCGCTTTCCTTCTGGCGCAGCGCCTTCGTATGGACGTCACCGAGATAGGGGCGACCGTCGCGCTCGCGGGTCTGCTGGGCGTCATCGCGGTCGTGTTCGGCGCCCTCGGCAGCGGGTTCGTCTCCGACAGGCTGCGCCGGCGCAAGCCGTTCGTCCTCGGTGCCGGGCTGCTGTTCGCGGCCGGGGCGCTCGTCATGGCCTTCTCCACGGGTCTTCCGGTCCTGCTCATCGGGTTGGTCATCACGAACCTCGGCCTCGGAGTCTTCTCGGCCGTCGACCAGGCGCTGATGCTGGACGTCATGCCGGAGAAGGACACCGACGCCGGCCGTTTTGTCGCCATAACCGGACTCGCGAACTCCCTCGCGCAGTCGCTCGCCCCCGTCGTGGCACCCGTCTTCCTCGCGATCGGCGTCATCGCGGGAGGCGACAAGAACTACCAACTGCTCTACATCGCAGCCGCCTGCTTCACCCTGCTGGCCGGCGTTGTCGTCCTGCGGGTCAGGTCCGTCCGTTGATCCGCGTGCACAGAAGGAACCTCATGTCGCAAGCCGACCTGAACACCTTGTCCCTCGAACAAAAAGCGTCGTTGCTGACCGGCGGTGGTTTCTGGTCCACCACGGCCATCCCCGAGGTTGGCATCGCCGCGATCGTGCTCGCCGACGGTCCGCACGGCGTCCGGCGGCAGAAGGACGGCACCGACCACCTCGGCCTGCACCACAGCGAACCGGCGACGTGCTTCCCTCCCGCAGTCGCGGTCGGGTCGAGCTGGAACGAGGACGTGGCCGCGAAGATCGGCGCCGCCCTTGCGAAAGAAGCCCTGGCGCTCGGTGTGGACGTCCTGCTCGGTCCCGGTGTGAACATCAAGCGCTCACCGCTGGGCGGACGCAACTTCGAGTACTACTCGGAAGACCCGCTGCTGTCCGGCGTGCTGGCCACGGCGTACGTGAAGGCGCTGCAGGCCGGTGGAGTCGGGGCCTCGGTGAAGCACTTCGCGGCCAACGACCAGGAGACCGACCGCATGGTCATCAGTGCCGACGTCGACGAACGGACGCTACGCGAGATTCACCTGTCGGCCTTCGAACATGTCGTCATCGAGGCCCGGCCGGCCACGATCATGTGCTCCTACAACAGGATCAACGGGACTCCCGCGTCGGAGAACCGGTGGCTGCTCACGGAGGTGCTGCGCGGCGAATGGGGATACACCGGCGCGGTGATCTCCGACTGGGGTGCCGTGCGCACCCGTCCCGCCTCCCTGAACGCCGGCCTGGACCTGTCGATGCCAGGCCCCGGTCAGTACGCGACGCAGGCCCTCGTCGACGCCGTGCTGGCCGGTCATGTCCAGGAATCGGCGGTGGATCAGGCGGTGGAGCGAGTGCTCGCACTCGTCGACGCAGCTGGACACGATGACGCCGCTCCGGACCTGGACGCACACCACGTACTGGCCCGCGAGCTCGCGGCCGAGTGCGCGGTCCTGCTCAAGAACGAGCGTGGCACCCTGCCGCTCGACCGGCCCTCGTCCGTGCTGGTGGTCGGGGAGTTCGCGACCACCCCGCGCTACCAGGGCGGAGGCAGCTCCCATGTGAACGCGACGCGCGTGGACGTCCCGCTGGAGTGCATCGAAGCCCACGCCGCCACGCTCGGAACCCACGTCATCTACTCGCGCGGATTCGACACCCAGGCCGAGGACGGCACGGCACTGCGCGAAGCCGCGGTGCGTGCCGCCGGCGAGGCCCAGGTGGTTGTCGTCTTCGCGGGCAACCCGGAGACCGAGGAGTCCGAGGGCTACGACCGGGACCGTCTCGAGTTGCCGCCGTCCCAGGTACGGCTGATCAAGGAGGTCGCGGCGGTCGCCGCCAGGACGGTGGTCGTGCTGGCCAACGGCGGCGTGGTGTCGCTCGAGGACTGGCACGACGACGTCGAGGCGATCCTGGAAGGCTTCCTGCTCGGCCAAGGCGGCGGTGCGGCGATCGCAGACCTCCTCTTCGGGCAGGCCAATCCCTCGGGGAGACTCGCGGAGACCATCCCCTACCGCCTGCAGGACACCCCGACCTGGCTGTCGTTCCCCGGAGAGCAGGGCCACGTCCGCTACTCCGAAGGCGTCATGGTCGGTTACCGCTACTACGAGACGGTCGGCGCTCCGGTCCGCTACCCCTTCGGACACGGCCTGAGCTACACCGACTACGACGTGTCCGATCTGCGGGTGCGGGTCGACGGACCGTCCGAAGCCTCGGCGGCCGTCATGGTGACGAACACCGGCGCCCGTGCCGGCAAGTACGTGGTGCAGGTGTACATCTCCACGAAGGCCGGCCCCGTCCGGCGTCCACATCGGACTCTCGCCGCGTTCGCGAAGGTGCACCTCGAACCCGGAGAGACCAAGATCGTCCGGCTCCAGCTGGACCGGCGGGCGTTCGCCTACTGGGACGTTCTCCTTGCCCGGTGGGTCGTTCCGGACGGGACCTACGTCGTCCAGGTCGGCGAGAACGCCACCACCGTGCTCCGTGAGCAGTCCATCGACCTCGACGGTGACGGTGTCGCACCGCCGCTGTCGCTGCAGGCGAACGTCGGCGAGTGGCTCGCGCATCCCGCGGCGGGCCCGCCGCTCCGAGCACGCATGGGTTCGCTCATGGGCGGAGGCGGCCTCGATGACGACAGCGACGAGACGCACATGGTGACGTCGATGCCGATGATCCAGATCCTCAGTCTGACCGGCGGCGCCATTGATGGCGACTGGCTCCTGTCGCTGCTGACCACGTCCCACGAAGAAGAAAGCACCAACTTATGACGTCGGACCGAGTCCTCTGCAACCCGCTGAACCTCTCCTACCGATTCCAGGACCTGCGGCCCATGAGTGGGGGCAGGACCGTGCACCGCGAGGCAGCCGACCCGTCGGTGGTCCGGTACCGGGACAGGTTCTATCTCTTCGCGTCGATGTCGGCCGGCTTCTGGCACTCGGCCGACCTGCTCGCCTGGGAGTACCGAGCCAGCAGGAAACTCCCAGCGCTCGACTACGCGCCCGACGTCCGCGAGATCAACGGCGCCCTCTGCATCTCGGCATCGCGGCAGACCGACAGCCCGTTCTTCCGCAGCGAGGACCCCCTGGCCGACGATTTCACCCTGGTGAACCCAGGCTTTCCCTTCTGGGACCCGCACCTGTTCCAGGACGCCGACGGTGCCGTGTACTTCTACTGGGGCTGCTCGAACTCCGAACCCGTCACCGGTGTCCGGGTCGACCCCGCGACCATGGACCGGATCGGCGAAGCGGTCCCGCTCTTCGGCGGCGACCCCGGACGGCACGGCTGGGAACAGGTTGGCGAGAACCACGTCAAGACCGAACCCACCACGGAGCTGGCGAAGATCATCGCCGAGTACCTCGGCGACGCCCCCTTCGTCGAAGGTGCCTGGATGACCCGGCACGAGGGCACCTACTACCTGCAGTACGCCGCCCCAGGCACGGAATGGAACACCTACGCGGACGGCTACTACACCGCGTCCTCGCCACTTGGGCCGTTCGAGTACGCGCCGAACAGCCCGTTCTCCGCCAAACCCGGCGGATTCATCACCGGCGCCGGCCACGGCAGCACCTTCCAGGACGAGCACGGAAACTGGTGGCACGCCTCAACCATGCGCATCTCGGTGCACCACGAGTTCGAGCGGCGTGTCGGGTTGTTCCCCGCCGGGTTCGATGCCGACGGAGTCCTGTTCTGCAACCAGAACTTCGGGGACTACCCGACGATCGTGCCGGACCGCAGGGTCGATCCGTGGACCGGAACCTTCGCAGGGTGGATGCTGCAGTCCTTCCGTGCGAAGACGACCGCCTCCTCCTCCGCCGAAGGACACGGGCCCGAACTCGCGGTCAACGAGGACATCCGCACCTGGTGGACCGCTGCAACGGCCCAGCCGGGGGAATGGCTCCAAGCCGACCTCGGCCAGGAGCGCACCATCACGGCGATCCAGCTCAACCTCGCCGACCACGACCTGGCCACGCACGCACCCGAGCTGGCCGACGGCGCGGAAGCCGCCGGGGCCTGGCGAGCGATCTACCCCGATCATCACCCGACCGAGGCGTTCATCGAGGTCTCCTCGGACGGCGAGCGGTGGCACACGGTCTCGGACAACCAGGAGTCGGGCGAGGACACACCACACGCGTTCGTGGTGCTCCAAACCGCACGCCGCGCCCGGTACGTCCGAGTCACAGCCGGCCGGTTGCCCTTCGACGGCCCCTTCGCGGTCAGTGGTCTTCGCGTCTTCGGCAACGGCGACGGCCCAGCACCCACACCCGCCACCGCGCGAGCCAGGCGCGTGGACGACCTCACGGCACGGATCGAGTGGGACGCCTGCGCGACAGCCCACGGCTACAACGTCCGCTACGGCATCGCGCCCGAGAAGCTCTACCACAGCTGGCTGGTCTACGAGCAGAACGACCTCGACCTCCGGACCCTGAACGCCGGCTCCGACTACTGGGTCGCCGTCGACTCGTTCAACGAGAACGGCATCACCGCTGGGCCTACCACGAAGATCACCTGATCCGCGTTGGCCCCACCTGCCACGAAAGGAAATCTGTTCATGGAAGGCCTGCACGACAAGGTCATCGTCCTTGCCGGCGCCGGCGGGATCGCCACCGCCACTGCCAGGTTCCTCGGTGCCGGCGGTGCCCGGATCGTCGTCGGCGACGTCGTCGACACGTCGGCCGAAGCCGCCGTCCAGGCCGCCAAGGAGGCCGGCGGCGACGGCATCGCCACCGTGACCGACATCGCCGACGAGAACCAGGTCAAGCAGCAGATCGACCTGGCGATCAGCACGTACGGCCGCATCGACGGCCTGTTCAACGTCGCCGCCAACATCCGCGCCGACGCGGTCGCCGAAGACACAGACGCCGTCGACATCGATCTGGCCGCCTGGCAGCGCAGCATCGACGTCAACCTCACCGGCTACCTGCTCACGCTCAAACACGTGCTGCCCCACCTGATCGCCGCCGGCGGCGGATCCGTGGTCAACACCCTGTCCGGCGCCGCCTACGCAGGCATGCCCGACAAGGTCGCCTACTCGGTGACCAAGGCCGGCATCGGGGCGCTCACCCGCCACGTCGCCCGCCGCTACGGCAAGGACGGCGTCCGGTGCAACGGCGTCGCCCCCGGCCTGGTCATGACCCGGCAGACCGAACTCAACCTGCCACACGAGTTCCGTGAGGCGATCCTCGCGGCCACACCGGCGCCGCGCCACGGCCGGCCGGAGGACATCGGCGCCACCGTGGCCTTCCTGCTCTCCGACCTCGCCGAGTGGACGACCGGGCAGATCCTCAGCGTCGACGGCGGCACCACGATGCGCGCCTGAACCGCATCCGGCGGCGCCCGTCGCCGAAGACTTCCGACAACGAGAGAAAGAAGATCATGGGAAAGCTGGACGGAAAAGTCGTGCTGCTCACCGGCGCCTCCTCGGGCCTGGGCAAGCAGCAGGCGATCAGGATCGCCGCCGAGGGCGCCAAGCTCGCGATCTGCGCGAGGACCGAGAGCAAGCTTTCGGAGACCGCGAAGATCTGTGAAGAGCACGGCGCCGAGGTACTGGCCATGGCGGTCGACATCATGAACTACGACGCGCTCTCCGCGTTCGTGGCCGCGGCCGCTGACCGGTTCGGCACGATCGACGTGCTCGTCAACAACGCGCACACGATCACCGTCCCGGCCCCGTTCCTCGAGAAGACCATCGACGACCTCGACCTCGAGATGCGCAGCTCCGTGTACGCGTACTGGCACCTCATGAAGCTGTGCTTCCCGTTCCTGCGCGACCGGCCCGGCGCCGGCACGTCCATCATCAACTTCGCCTCGGAAGCCGGCGTGATGGGCGACGCGCTGTACGCCCCGTACGCGGCATCGAAGGAGGCCGTTCGCGGGTTGTCGCGCGTCGTGGCGAGGGAATGGGGAAAGCACAACATCCGCGTCAACACGCTGTGCCCGAACGGCATGACCGACAACATCTCCGGCGGACTGGAGTGGATGGAATCCGAGACGCGCGAACACATCGAGAAGATGTTCGTGAACAACCCGTTCAAGCGCGTGGGCAACCCCTACGAGGACGTCGCGCCGGTGACCGTGTTCCTCGCGTCGGACGACAGCCGCTGGATCACCGGGCAGAACATCCACGCCGACGGTGGCGGCCTGATCAACGCCTGAGCATCACGCGACCCGAAACACCCGGTACGCCCGGCCACCCGACGCGCCGCGCGTCGGGTGGCCGGGCGGTTCCGCGACCCCGAGATGAGCGACCGGCCCGGAATGCGCTGGTGGTGGCAGTTTCCCGTCCCGGCGACCGAATTCGGGACTCCGACGCGTCGTGGCGGCGGTTTCTGCGTGCTCAGGCGGAGACCGTGCTGCCGTGCGACTTCTTCCATGTCGACTGCGCCGTCACGTTGAAGCGGGTGTACGTGTTCTTCGTGATGGAGGTCGGCACCCGCTACGTCCACATCCTCGGCACCACCACCAACCCTGACGGCCCGTGGACCACACAGCAAGCTCGCAACTTCCTCATGGAGCTGGACGACCGGGCCAACGAGTTTCGATTTCTGGTTCGTGACAGGGCCGGCCAGTTCACCGCTTCGTTCGATTCCGTTCTCGCGGACGCTGGGATCGATGTCGTGAAGATCCCGCCGCGGTGTCCGCGGGCGAACTGCTACGCCGAACGTTTCGTCGGCACGGTGAGACGCGAGCTCACCGACAGGCTGCTCATCATCAACGAGCATCACCTCAAGTCAGTGCTGAACCGCTACGTGTCCCACTACAACCATCGGCGGCCACATCAAGCGCTACACGACTCTCCACCACGACCCGATCATCCGACCGGAGACCCAGGCTGTAGATCCGTACGCCGTCGGCGAGTGCTTGGCGGCTTGATCAACGAGTACGAACCTGCAGCAGCTTGATCCGCAGGTCAGGCCCGTTGCACCGTGTTTTGGCACCCCGCAGGACTTCGACGACGTTGCCGCCGGCCACGTCGTCAAGTTCCGGCGATCGACCCCTGATCAGGTTGTCCGGTGGAGAGTGCCTGCGCATCCGGATTTGGTGACGGTCGAGGACTTCACTCAGTCGCAGCTTTTGCGCCGTTCGCGGGGAGCTGGAGGAATGAGGGGGCGGGCGAAGTTGGAACGGACCCGTGTGAGGGGTACGCGGCCGTACATCTTTCGAGGGCTGGTGAGGTGCGGGATCTGTTCCCGAAGGATGCAGGCGGCGACGATTCGGAAGAGTCACACCTACTACCGGTGCCACGCTCGCACCTTGGCGCCGGGCTCGCATGCGTTGTCTGAGCATCGGCCCACGGTGAACCTTGCTGAGGAGGTTCTTCTCGGACCGCTCAACAAGTGGCTGTGCCAGATTTTCGACCGGAAGAGCATTGATCGGACTGTCGCGGGGATGGTCGCGTCCCAGGATGATCCGAGCGGAAGGTCGAGCAGAGAGGTTGTGAAGAAGCGTCTGGTGGACGCGGAGGCGAAGTTGCGGCGTTTCCAAGCGGCGATCGCGGCTGGCGTCGATCCGGTCGCGCTGGTGGACGCGATCAACGAGACGGAGGAGCAGCGGGCTGCGGCCAGTGCTGAGCTGAACGGTCTGCCGGCGCCGAACCTGGCGTCTGCGGCTGAGCTTCAGGCGGCGGTGGACTCGCTGGCGGATGTGACGGCGATCATCAAGGAAGGTGAGCCGGAGAAGCTGGCGAGGCTCTACGGAGAGCTCGGGATCGAGCTGAAGTACGACAAAGCAAAAGAGGCCGTCTATGCGACGACCTCTCCGCGTGTACTTAGTGATTGTGTCCGAGGGGGACTTGGGCCCCAATATGTAGCAAGCTTGCGCAGTTCGTGTGTTCATGCGCGATTGGATAGCTCGAACCTAGTATGGAGGGCCAGTCGACGCGATTCAATCTTTCGTCGCCAATTTCTGACGACTGAGGCCAAGATTTTTCGCAATGAACTATAGGACCGCAGGCCGATCTGGAATCAGATTGCCCTGTGGAACGCGGTGAGTGCGAGCGGCGCTACAACGAGCACCGCACGTAGATCACTGGCCGCCGAAGCACCCCTGCGGGCACGGCCTCAGTCTCTTGAACCTGGCCGGATTGAATGCCTCGTCATAGATCGCCAGGTCCGTCGAGGCGGAGTCATCCACGAGGGCCATCGTCCCGCTTGACCTGCGTGGATGCGGTTTTCGGCACGCGCAGGGCCGTCCAACAACACGGGCTGACGCGCTCGTCGCATTCCCTTGCGCGGTGTCAGACACCTTGACCTGACAGTGTGGCGTCCGTCGACGGGGCAGTGGTTCGTGCGCAACCAGTTCGCCGTGTGAGGCGTGCAGGGGGACAAGCCCCTGGCGTCATGACGACAGAGCCGGGGCCGCTTCCTCGTGAAGGCGGCCCCGGCCGTCATCACCGTACGAACGTGCCGACGGCCAGCACGGCCAGTCCCGGCATCAGCGCGGAGCGATCCCGGCGAGCGGGACGGCGAACACGATCCGCTTGTCGATCAACGTGTCCGCTGCGTTGAAGGCGTGCTCGGTGGCCGTCCACAGCAGCCCGCTGCCATGCTCGTAGTAGAGGTCCTCACCGCCGACCGCCCAGCTGTAGGTGTTCATGTCCGCAGATCCGGCGAACATGAAACTGTGCTTGTCGGCCGAGCTGCGGCCCAGGTAGTACTCGCCCTGCCACGTCTGCGCGCCCTGGACGTTGCTCTTCGGCGTGGTCACCGCCCTGCTCGGCACGGCCTTGCCCGAGGACACCGCGAGTTTGCGGGTGGACGCGTCGACGTCGTAGTGCACGACGCGGCCGCCGTCGATGGACAGGTCGGTGCTGCGGCCGTCCCGGTACTCACCGACGACCAGCGTGTCCGGCGTCGTGCTGCGGTCCAGCGCCAGCGAGGAGTAGCACAGCGCGTTGGGCTGGGGCACGCACGGGGACGGCGGCGTGATCGCCTGCCGGTACGTTGCCACCTGCGGTACGACGTAACGGTAGCCGTAGGCGTAGTACTTGCTGCCGCTCTTGCCGATCACGTCGTCCTGGTCGGTGGCCACCTCCAGCACGCGTTCCATGTCGAACACCCGCAGTCCGCGCGAGGTGTCCGCGACGTAAAGGTAGCGCCCCAACCACGCCAGGCCGCCCGCGTGGATCGGCACCGCCCGGAAGTTCGACGAGCTGGTCGGCTCCACCAGCAGCACGTGCCGGTACTTGCCGCTCACCCGGTCCACCAGCGACAGCCGCGCCCCGTGGTCCGTCTGCGTCCCTGCCTTCC
This sequence comes from Lentzea waywayandensis, assembly GCF_900115955.1. Lineage (GTDB taxonomy): Bacteria > Actinomycetota > Actinomycetes > Mycobacteriales > Pseudonocardiaceae > Lentzea > Lentzea waywayandensis. The sequence continues at coordinate 133,037 of NZ_FOYL01000017.1, read as the reverse complement.
CGGTGTCGTAGTGCCAACTCACGGCCATGACCTTGTTCGGTCCCCACTGGCCGTCATCGTCCGCGTCGGACGATCCGGTCACGCCCTGAGGCACCCAGTAGGACACCTTGCTGTCGCTGTCGTCCCAGCAGAACCGGTCGCTGCTGTGCAGGATCTGGTTTGCTTGCAACGGGATGTCCGTGCGGTCGTAGAACTCCGGCTGAGCCTGCTTGCGACTGGTGGAGCAGTCGTTCGTGGACCGGTTGGCCGCCGCCAGCACGTCCGACACCGGCAGGCGCGAACCGAGCGTGGACGCGAGCCCGGCGGCCTGCGTGTCCAGTGACCAGTCCGGCGTGAGCGAGAACGCGGAACCGTCCCGTTCCGTGATCTGGTTGGGCGCTGCTGCGGCCGGTGTGCCCGCTGCCAGCAACAACATCGCGACGATGAACCCGAGTCGTTTCACGGCGTCCACGTTCATCCGGAGGGAGTTGTCCAGCAACGGTTGATCGGTCAGGACAATCATTCGCAGTCGAACAGAGGAGGTGCGGGTGGGACGGCCAGAACGTCCGCTCGACCCGAACGAAGGCCCGGTCCAGCGCTTCGCGTGGGAGTTGCGCCTGCTGCGCGAGAAGGCCGGATCTCCGAGCTACCGGGAGTTGTCCAGAAGGGCTCATTTCTCGTCCACGGCGTTGTCCGAGGCGGCGGGCGGCACGCAACTGCCGACGCTGGCCGTGACGCTCGGGTACGTCGAAGCCTGCGAAGGGGATGCGGAGCACTGGGAACGGCAGTGGCGGGAGGTGGCCGCCGAGATCCTCGCGCCCGGTGACGAGAGCGCTCCCTATCTCGGGCTCGCGGCGTTCCAGCCCGAGGACGCGTCGCTGTTCCGCGGGCGCGAGGAACTCGTCGAGCATCTGGTGGGGGAGGTGGGGAAGCGGTCGTTCCTGGGGGTTTTCGGGGCGTCCGGATCGGGGAAGTCGTCGTTGCTGGGGGCCGGTCTGGTGCCCTCGCTGTCGTTGTCGTCGGTCGTGCTGACGCCGACCGCCCACCCGGTGCGGGAGCTGACGGCCAAGACCGCGGACCGGCCGGAACTGGTCGTCGTGGACCAGTTCGAGGAGACGTTCACGCTGTGCGCCGACCCGAACGAGCGCGACGCGTTCGTCGCGGCGTTGTTGGCGTGTGACGCCAAGGTGGTCATCGGCTGCCGGATCGACTTCCTGGACCGGTGTGCGGTGATCCCCGCGCTGGTCACCGCGCTGCGGGACGCGCAGGTGCTGGTCGGGCCGATGACGCCGGAGGAGTTGCGGCGGGTTGTCGTCGAGCCTGCCACTTGCGCCGGGCTGAAGGTCGAACCGGACATGGTGTCGGCGGCGGTGATCGACGCGCACGGTCAGCCAGGCGCCTTGCCGTTGCTGTCCCACGCCTTGCTGGAGACGTGGCGAAGACGGGAGAACAACAGGCTCACCCTGGCCGGGTACCAGGCGAGCGGCGGGGTGTCCGGTGCGATCGCGGCCACCGCCGAGCAGGCGTTCACGGAGCTGGGTTCCGCTGATCAGGCCGCGGCTCGTTCGTTGCTGCTCCGGCTGGTGCAGCCCGGTCAGGGCGCCTACGACCTGCGGCGGCGGGTCGCGCTGGACGAGGTGATGGGGCCGGCGTTGAACGCCCTGGTCACAGCGCGGCTCGTGGTCGTTGCGGACGGCAGTGTGGAGCTGGCGCACGAGGCGTTGACCAGGGCCTGGCCGCGGCTGCGGACGTGGCTCGAGGAGGACCGCGAACGCCTTCAGCAGCACCAGGACCTCACGACGGCCGCGCACGCCTGGGACGCCGTCGACCGCGATTCCGGTGCCGTGTACCGAGGTGTGCGGCTGGAGGTCGCGCGGTCGCTGGCCGCCGACTCGCCGGTCGCGTTGTCGCAGCTGGAACGGGAGTTCGTCGCGGCGAGCGAGGCGCACGAGACCGCCGAACGTGCCGGCGTCCGGCGGCAGTCCCGGCGGTTGCGCACCCTCGTCAAAGCCCTGGCCGCGTTGCTGGTGGCGTGCCTGGTGATCACGGGTGTGGCGGTCGTCCAGCGCCGTGCCGCCGTTGCCGGGGAGAAGGTCGCGTTGTCCCGGCAGCTCGCGTTGCAGGCCCAGGACCTCAGCGGGTCGTGGCCGGACGCCGCGGAAGCCCTTGCCGTGCAGGCTTTCCGCACGTCACCGACGATCGAGGCGCGCGGTGCGTTGCTGAGCACCGCCGCCTACAAACCGCCGCGGGTGACACTGAAGGATCACCGCGGTGCGGTGCGGGCGGTGGCGTTCAACCAGGACGGCACGCTGCTGGCGTCCGCAGGGGACGACCGATCCGTGCTGGTCCGCTCGCCTTCCGGGACCGCTGCGCCGATCGCGTTGACCCAGCACTCGAAGCCGGTGCGAGCGCTGGCGTTCCACCCTTCCGCTCCGGGGCTCGCCTCTGGTGGTGAAGACGAGCAGATCGTGTTGTGGGACCTGAACACGAACGCCGCCGCGCACGTCCTTCCCGTGGCGCACGGCAGGATCAACAGCATCTCCTACAGCGACGACGGCCGGCTGATGGCGTCCGCGTCGCAGGACGGCACGGTCATCCTGTGGGAAGGCGCTCGGGAGGTGCTGCGGATCCCGCATTCCCTCGGCGAGGTCCACGACGTGGCGCTGGGCGGTGACCTGGTCGCGGTGGCGGGGCAGAACGGCGTGCTCGTGCACAACCGGACCACGGGCGCGCAACAGGTCTACCAGGACCATCGCGGACCGGTGCTCGCGGTGGCGCTGAGCAGGGATGGCGGTGCGCTGGCCAGCGGTGGTGCGGACAGCCAGGTCGTGTTGCGGGCCGGGGGAGAGCCGAGTTTCCTGCGGCGGCACACCGCGGGGATCAGGTCCGTCGGGTTCGGACCGGACGGCCGGATGCTGATGTCCGCGGCCGACGACGGCAGCGTGCGGTGGTGGTCGGTGCCCGGCGGCGGCTGGCTGACCGGGCTGATCTCGCGCACCGGGGCTTTCTTCGCGGCGGGGCTGAGTCCTGACGGGACGAAGCTGGCGGCGGGTGGCGACGACAGCGTGAGCGTCTGGCAGGTCGCTTTGCCCGCGTTCACCGGACATGCGGCTCCACCGTTCGGTGTCGCCACGGCGGCCGACGGGCGGATCGCGACCGGTGGCGCGGACAGGTCCATCAGGGTCTGGGACCCGTCCGGGACGCAGATCACCGAACTCGACGCGCCCGCGAGGGTGAAGTCGGTCGCGTTCCACCCCGACGGAACCCTGGTGTCGGCGGGGGAGGACGGCGCGGTCACCGCGTGGGACCTGGAGTCGCGAAAGCCGGTGCGCACCATCGCTGAGCACGACGGTCCGGTGACCAGCCTGGTGCTGGCGGGGAACGTGGTCGCCTCCGGCGGCGCCGATCGCACGATCAGGCTGGTGGACCCGGCTTCCGACGCGCCGCCGCGCAACTTCCCGGTCGCGCACACGGCCGAGGTGGAGGCGTTGGCCTTCAGCCCCGACGGCACGGTGCTGGCCTCCGGGGGCAACGACGGGCGGATCGTGCTCTGGGACGTCGAGCACTCCCGTGAGCTCGCGGTTCTAGGTGAGCTCGGGAACGCGTTGCGGGACATCGCGTTCACGCCCGACGGCCGGACGCTGGTCACCGGGGACGCCAGTGGCGCGGTGATCTTCTGGGACGTCGCGGCCCGCCAGCAGAGCGCGACGCTGCCAGGTCAACGCGGTGCGGTGCGGGAACTAGCGCTCAACGGCACCGGAACGCTCCTCGCGGTCGCCGGCAGCGACACGGTGATCACGTTGTGGGACACCGCAACCCGCGAGCAGGTGGCCACGTTGACCGGCCACACCGGTCCGGTCAACTCCGTCGCGTTCAACGGCGACACCCTGGCGTCCACCGGCTCCGACCCCCGCGTGATCAGGTGGGACCTCGACCCGGAGGCCGTGATCGCCCGCATCTGCGGCGCCCGCGTTGGCCGCTGTTGATTGGCCAGGGCGGTGACCTGCTGCTGGACAACTCCGCGACCCCTACGAATGGCGGTGCACAAACCCGTTCTACGGAAGGAAAACGGATGAAGCGCACCTTCACGGCACTCGCGGTCCTGGCCAGCACGATGGGTCTGGTGCTGGTGGGCGGCCAAGCCAGCGCGGCCCCGGAGTCGCAGGCGAGATTCGAGCTCGGCATCCAGTCGGCCGACGCCGGCATCAACGTCTACCGAGGATCGGACCTCGCGGGTTACGGCGACTTCAACGCCGACCCGGACGGCAGCGTGCCCGGCGACGCGATCCGGGCCTGCGACACGCTGGCGGACGGCTGGGGCGTCGAGACCCAGCTGGACGTCAACCCCGGTGCGACCTGGGACACCGACCGCGTCGTCAACACTCGCGGCCACGCGTCGCCCTACTGCAGTGGCTGGGCGAGCGGCAACATCGGGGAGAACACCCCGGTGGCCATCCGGGTCTGCCTGGTGAAGTCGGGCGAGACCCCGATCTGTTCCGGCAGGGCGTTCGGCGAGTCCTGACGCGAACTCCTCGTGGGTGTTCCCTCGCAGGGAACACCCACGAGGATGGTCAGCACCACAAACCCGACAGGGCCGAGCGTTCGTCCCGGCCGTGGCCTGCCGACGTGCTGGTCACCGGCAGCATCGTCAGTAGCTGAACGTGGTCGCGGGCTCGTCGCCGATCCACTTCCACAGCGGGATTGTGCCGTTCACCTCCGCGCCGGGATCAACTTTCAAGAACGAGTTCGGTGACGACCGGACCCGCTATGCCGGGCCGAAGGCCCGCAAAACCACGCCGGCACCAGCCCGGTCACCATCGCCTCAGGTCGCAAGACCACTGTGAGCTGCCGGTATGTACGCAACACCAGGCTGGTCAACTCACTCATGCGCCAAGAGTTTCTGCTGCTGGCGTTCGGCGCCGCCCTCCTGGCGCCGATTGCGTGGCGGCTGGACCGGAGCACGGCGTGGCTTGGGGTGGTGGCCGCATTCGTGCAGGTCGTCGGATTGCTCCGGTGGCGCGCTCGTGGTTCCGCACCTGACCGGCCCGTCGACGTTCCACACGCTCAACGTCGTGCTCGGCGTCATCGTGGGGGAGACGCTCGGGTATCTGCTCACGGCCGCGTGGACGATCGCGATCGCGGTGCGGTTGCGGGGAGTGTCGCGGTGGCTATCGTTTGGTGATGACCGTGGCCTGGCGAGCGGGCAACGTTCCGCTGCCCGAAGCCCACCTGCTGGGGATCACCGCCCTGGTGGGACTGCACCGCCTGCGGCCCCGGAGCATTCCCGGGAGCCGGGTGGCGGGCGCGGCGATGATCGCGGCCGCGGCGGTCCTCATCGGACGGTCCGTGGCGGCCGCCGGGCAGGTCGATCTGGAACGGCCCGGCCGGTTGCTGACCGCGGGTCCGTATGCGGTGAGCCGCAATCCCATGTACGTGGCGTGGGCCCTGTTGCACCTCGGGGTCGGTGTCGGCCTGCGGTCCGCGTGGATGTTGCTGACCCTGCCCGCCGCGGCGGGCAGGGTGCACTGGGAGATCACGCGGGAGGAACGGTCGCTCGAGGCGGCGTTCGGTGCGGAGTTCGCCGCGTACCGGGCCGCCGTGCCCCGCTACCTGCGGTTCCCTGCGGTACCGTGGGTGGATGCTCGACCCGCCACCGGTGGACGGGGTCCGCACGGCTGACGTCGTCGCGGCGTTGTCTCTCGCGACGGATCTGGGCATCGGGGTGCCGCTCGAGCACGGGCTGCGCGGCGCACTCATGTCGGTGAGACTGTGCGACGTCCTCGGGGTCGGCCGGGAGACGGCGGCGCAGGCCTTCTACGCGTCGCTGCTGTACCACGTCGGGTGCACCGCGAACTCGATGACGGGCCTGGAGCTCTTCACCGACGACGACGCGTTGACGACGTACGCCACTCCGGTCAGGTTCGCCAGCCGGCCGCGCGCGCTCATGGGGATGCTGCGAGCCGTGGCGGCGCCACCGGGCGGCTTCCGGGTCGTGCGGGCCAGTCGCGGGCTGTACCGGGCGGTGCGGGCGCTGCCGGGGGTCGTGGCCGCCGACTGTGATGCGGCGCAGATGCTGACCCGCCGTCTTGGACTCCCGGCCGCGGTGACCGAGCTGTTCGCCCATTCCGACGACCGCTGGGACCGCAAGGGCGACGCGATTCCGTTGCCGATGCGGATCGTGCAGGTGGTTCGCGACGCCGCCTTTCAACAGATGCTCGCCGGCGACGACGTCGCGGCCGAGGTGATGCGAGAACGCGCGGGCGGCGCGTTCGACCCGGATGTCGCCCTACCGCTCGCGGATCACGCGGGGAAGGTGTTGGCGATGGATCCGGACGCCTCGGTGTGGGCGCAGACGCTCGCGAGCGAGCCGGGGCCGCACCTCGTTCTCGATGGGGAGGCGATCGACCTCGCGCTGAGTGCCATCGGTGACTTCGCCGACCTGATTTCGCCTTGTCTGGTCGGGCATTCGGCGGGTGTCGCCGCACTGGCCGAGGGCGCTGGTGCGCGGTGCGGGCTCGGCGCCGCGGAGACACTGGCGCTGCGGCGCGCGGCGCTCGTGCACGACGTCGGACGGGTTGCCGTGCCGGTTCGCGTGTGGCAGCACGCTGGGCCGCTCTCGCCCGACGATTGGGAGCGGGTCAGGTTGCACGCCTATCACACCGAGCGCGTCCTGAGCCGGTCACCGTTCCTCGCCTCGCTCGTCCCGATCGCGGCCTTCCACCATGAACGCCTCGACGGTTCCGGTTACCACCGCGGTACCTCGGCCTCGGCGCTCGGCATGCCCGGACGACTGCTCGCGGCCGCCGATGCCTTCCACGCCATGACCGAACCACGGCCGCATCGCGTCGCGATGTCGCCGGACCAGGCGGCCGAGACGGTGGGGGAGCAGGCCCGCGCGGGCCGGTTGGATCCCGATGCGGTCAACGCCGTGCTCGCGGCGGCCGGTCGGCGGGCGCCGCGCATCGAGCGGCCGTGTGGCCTGACGGCCCGCGAGACCGAGGTCGTCGGCCTGCTCGCCCGTGGCATGCAGACCAAGCACGTCGCCCGAGCCCTGCGGATCTCGGTCAAGACCGCCGACCGTCACATCCAGAACGCCTACCGGAAGATCGGTGTCCGGACGAGGGCGGGCGCCGCGCTTTTCGCCATGCAGCACGGACTCGTGGAGTGGGGAGAACTCCCGATGGGACTCGACCGCGATCGCTCCTAGCGTCGGAGTCAGCTGAACGGTCCGACGTTGGAGGCGATCATGTCGAGTACTTCCGTCCGCGCGTCGCTCGTCGCCGGGTTGCCCGTCACCGAGCGAAAGATCACCGTGCACGGGGTGTCCACCGCGGTCATCGAGGGCGGCACCGGGCGGCCGATCCTGTTTCTGCAAACCGAGTTCGGCGCGATCTGGATGAGGTTGATCCCGGATCTGGTGGCGACCCACCGCGTGGTCACGGCCGACCTGCCCGGACTCGGCGCTTCCGAGGTCCCGGACGGTCGCGTCGATGCAGGCCGGGTGCTCACGTGGCTCGGTGAGCTGATCGAGCAGACCTGCGACAGCACCCCGATCCTCGTCGGCAAGGGGCCGGCCGGTGGCCTGGTGGCCCGGTTCGCCGCCGAGCACGGCGACCGCGTCGACCGGCTCGTGCTGGTGGACGCCCATGGGCTCGGCAAGTTCCGGCCACCGCTGAGGATGATGATCAGCTTTGCCGGGGTCATGCTGCGGCCGACCGAAAGCCGGCTGGACAAGAGCTTCCGGAACTACTGCTACGCCGATCTCGACCGGGTGCGGGCCGACATGGGCGAGTCCTACGACCGGGTCGCCGCCTACGCGCTGGAGTTCTTCCGGACGCCCAGCGTGCGGACCGCCATGCGGCGCATGGCCTGGATGTCCGCGCCGATCCCGCCGGAGGACCTCGACCGCATCACCGCGCCGACGACGTTGATCTGGGGACGCCAGGACGTGGGGATGCCGTTGCCCGTCGCCGAGGCGGCGAGCGCCCGGTTCGGGTGGCCGTTGCACGTGATCGACGACGCTCGTGACGATCCGGCGTTGGAACAGCCCGAAGCGTTCCTCGCCGCACTTCGCGCGGCTATGGGTTGACCAATCCCGCCTCGTAGGCGGTGATCGCCGCCTGCACGCGGTTGCGCGCGCCGAGCCGTTGCATGATCGTCGTCATGCAGGTCTTCACGGTGCCCTCGACCAGATGCAGCCTCCGGCCGATCTCGGCGTTCGACTGGCCCGCGCCGACCATGGCGAGCAGGTCGCTACTTGGCGCAAAGCCGTCGATCTGAAGCCTGGTGACTCCCTTGTCGCTGCAAACGGCTCCAAGTTCGCGGTAGTCAGCACGACCACGCGCATGGAATACCGCAAGGTCTATAACCTGACGGTCAACGGGCTGCACACCGTCTGCGTGCCGAGAAATACGTCCGTGCAGGTCAGCAGGCATCGGCATGCTACCGATCATCATCCGGCATGATCGCGGCCGTGTTGGTCCGCTTCGCCTACCTCGCTGTCTAACACGCCTTCGCCGCGCTGTGGCTTCTGCGTATGACTGATCGGGAGAAGGACGTCGAGATCCTCGCGTTACGCCATCAACTCGCGGTCCTGCAGCGGCAACTCGGCTGTCAGCGCCCACGACTGCGGCCAGAGGACAGGGCGTTGTTCGCCGCTTTACTCGTGCCCCTGGCCCGCGCGACGCTGCGCCGGCTCCGGCTCTTGGTCAGCCCGGATACGGTGCTGAGGTGGCATCGCGACTTGATGAAGCGCCGCCATGCCCGCATGTGCGTGAACCGTAGGCCTGGGCGTCCGCGCACTGTCGCTTCGATCCGCCGGCTCGTCCTGCGCCTGGCAACCGAGAACTCCTCGTGGGGGTATCGACGCATCCACGGCGAACTTGCGCTTCTCGGTGTCGCGATCGCCGCGTCGACGGTGTGGGAGATCCTCAAGACTGCCGGCGTCGATCCGGCCCCGCGCCGGACAACCGTTACCTGGGCTGACTTCCTGCGTTCGCAGGCGGAGGCGATCCTGGCGATGGACTTCATTGAAACGGTCACGCTGACCGGGCAGCGCCAGTACATTCTCGTCGCCATCCACCACGCCAGCCGGCGTGTATGGATAGTCGGCACCACCGCACACCCCACCCACGCCTGGGTCACCCAGGCCATCCGCAACCTGTTCATGGACCTCGAGGACACCGGATACGTCGCGCGGATCAGGTTCTTCATTCGTGACCGCGACGCCAAATATCCCGCGTTGATCGACGACATCCTCGGTTCCGCGGGGATTGCTACGGTGCTAACCGGTGTCCGGACGCCCCGCATGAACTCCATCATCGAACGCTGGGTCAAGATCCTTCGCGCCGAACTGCTGGACCGCACGCTGATCTGGAATCAGACCCGCCTACGGCAAGCGCTGCGCGAGCACGAGCGGCACTACAGCGAGCACCGAACCCACCGATCACTTGCCGCCGCAGCGCCCTTACGGGCGCGGCCTCAGCCTCTTGAACTCGATCATGTCGAGCGCCTCACGATATGCCGACGGGATCGTCTCGGCGGAGTCATCCACGAGTATCGCCATGCCGCTTAATCTGCACGGATGCAGTTTTCGGCACGCACAGCGTTGCTCGGGGCCGCACTGCGGTTCGCCGACGGCGTGGAGCCGCTGCCCGATGTGGCCGAGCTGCCGGTCCGTGCGCCGGAGGAAGGCGAGTTGGCCGCGATGGTGGCCGACCGGCTCCGGGGCGAGATCGAGCAGCTGTGGCTGGTCGAAGCGCTGTCGAAGCGGCGACGTGGCCCGCTCGCCGTGGAACTGGGCGGGATCATCACGAACCTGTACGACACGCTGTCCCGGCACCGGGTGAGCATCAAGCTGGTCGACCGCTGCGCTTCCGAGTTGCCGGAGCTGGCCGAGGTCTGGTTCGGCCAGGGCCGGTCGGGTCTCGTCCTGGTGCTGACCGAGTATCTCCAGCGGCGCAAGGCGTTGCGGCTGCCCGGACCGGCGCCGCTGGTCGCCCGCACGATCCTGGAGACCTGCGTGTTGTGGGCGGTGCACCTGCACTGGGATCCCGCCAGGCAAGGGCCTCTGGACACCGCTGCCGTTCCATCCACGCTGGCAGGCCTGCTCACGCGTGGACTGCTGCCTGAAGGGGAATCGACATGAGCAAGAAGCTCAGCAACGAAGGTCTCCGCGAGGTGTGGGATCGCTACGCGCCGCGTTACGACCGCGACATCGGCTTCTTCGAACGCATCCAGTTCAGCGGCGGCCGCGAATGGGTGTGCCCGCAGGCGACCGGTGACGTGCTCGAGGTCGCCATTGGCACCGGCCTCAACCTCCCGCACTACCCGGCGGATGTCAGATTGACCGGCCTGGACCTCAGCCCGGCCATGCTCGACATCGCTCGCACTCGCGCGGGCGAACTCGGGCGTGAAGTCGAGTTGCACGAGGGAGACGCGCAGGCGTTGCCGTTCCCGGACGAGTCCTTCGACACCGTGGTCTGCACGCTCGGCTTGTGCGGAGTCCCGGACGAGCGTGAAGCGATCGCCGAGATGCATCGCGTGCTGCGTACCGGCGGGAAGCTGCTGTTGCTCGACCACGTCGGCAGCCACCACCGCATCGTCCACTTCGGACAATCGTTGCTGGAGAAGCTGAGTGTGCGGATGTGCGGCGACTACCAGACCCGCCGCCCGTTGCCGCTGGTTGAGCAGGCGGGGTTCGTGGTGCAGCGGCAGGAACGGCTCAAGCTCGGCATGGTCGAGCGAGTGGCCGCGGTCAAGCCCTGACACGTGGCCGGGTCGCGACCAGTGGCACGAGGAGGAAAGCGATGATGCCGCCTGCGAACGACAGGGCCGGGTAGCTGCTGCTCGCGACGACGAAGCCCGATGCCATGCCACCGGTGGCTCCGGCGACGGCGATGACCATGTCGATGCGGCCCTGCACGGTGGCGCGCGTTTCGACCGGGACGGCGTCGGTGATCAGCGCGGTGCCGCTGACCAGTCCGAGGTTCCATCCCAGCCCGAGCAGCCCCAGCGCGAGGGTGAGCAGCGGCGTCGACTCGGCGGGTGCGAACCCGGCGACCAGTCCGGCCGCGAGCAGCGTGACGCCGGAGGCGGCGACGACGGGCAGCCTGCCGATGCGGTCCACGAGCCAGCCGCTGATCGGTGAGGGCAGGTACATCCCGGCGACGTGGACGGCGATGACGAAGCCGGTGGCCGCGAGGTCGTGACCGTGGTGGCGCATGTGCACCGGAGTCATGGTCATGATCGCGATCATGACCAGCTGGATGACGACCATGGTGGTCGTGCCGATCAGCAGCAGTCGTGTGTTGTGGCTGGAGTTGCCGCTTGCCACGGGATCCGCGGGCAGCGCGCGGGCGGTGAGCAGGGGATCGGGGCGCAACAGCACCCACAGCACGATGGCGGCCGCGGTGTAGGCGAAGACCGCGAGGATGAACGGCCCGGCGAGTGCGGGAACGCCCCAGCGCGCGGCCAGTTCTCCGGTCGGGGTGACGAGGTTGGGGCCGAGCACCGCGCCGAGGGTGGTGGCGACGAGGACCGTGCTCACCGCGCTGCCTCGGCGTTGCGGCGCGGCCAGGTCGGCGCCGGCGTAGCGCGCCTGGAGGTTGGTGGAGCTGCCCGCGCCGTAGACGAACAACGCGACGAACAGCAGAACGGCGTTGTCGGTGGCGGCGGCGATGACCACGCCGAGCGCGCCCACCGCGCCGGTGAGGTAGCCGCCCGCCAGCCCGACGCGTCTGCCACGCAGACCGGAAACGCGGGCGAACAGCAGGGCCGCCAGTGCCGAGCCGATGGTGAACAGCGCCGCGGGTAATCCGGCCGCGCTGGTGGCGCCGAGCATGTCCTGGGCGAGCAGCGCGCCGACCGTGATGCCCGCGGCCAGTCCGGCGCCGCTGAGGACCTGGGCGGCGACGAGCACCGTCAGGATGCGTCGCTGGGCGGGGTGACGGGTGATCAGAGTGTCCACAGTGTCCATTTCGCTGGGCTTCAGACCGCGACGGGAAGCTCGGCGAGGCGCCATTCGAGCATGCCGTCGGCGAGTCGCCGGGCTGTTCGTCCGCGGGCGGTGAGCAGGCGGACGGCGTCGTGGGAGAGCACGCAGAAGGCACCGCGGCAGTACGCCACGATCTCCTGGTCGGCGGGGAGTTCGGCGAGCCGGTCCGCGAGTTCGTTCAACGGGATCGACACGGCACCGGGGATGTGGCCGGCGGCGAACTCCTCGGTGGGACGTACGTCGATCACAGTCGCGCGGCCTGATCGGACGCGATCGAGGAGGTCCTCGCGGCTGACCGCGTCCGTGTCGTCGCCGAGATAGGCCTCGCGCGCGCTGCGAACGTCCGGCAACCGGTCGTCTGCCACGGTGCGCAGGAGCGCGAACAACTCGGCGACGTCGTCTCCGGCCAGCCGGTAGAAGATCTTCGTGCCCTCGCGCCGGGTGGCCACGAGGTTGGCCTGCTTGAGGGTCTGCAGGTGCGCCGACGCGGTGGTCAGGCCGAGTCCCGCCGACTTGGCGAGTGCGTCCACCGTCCGCTCGCTCTGGGAGAGCAGGTCGAGCAGCTCCAGCCGCTTGCCGCTCGCGAGGGCCTTGCCGACGCGCGCGAACTGGTCGAACAACGCCGTCTTCGCGTCCCGGTCAGGCATGGTTCTCCAATCATCTTTGGAATAGTGTAGAACACCGAGAGGAGGCGATGACCATGCCCGACGTGGTGCCGCTCGTCGACGAAGGACTGGGGAACTCCGCGTATCTGGTCGACCTGGGGGATGGCCGGGCGTTGGTGGTCGACGTGAGCCTCGACCTGAGGGAGATCGACCGAGTCGCACAGCGACGCGGTCTAACCGTGGCGTTCGCCGCCGATACCCACCTGCACGCCGACTTCCTGTCCGGCGCCCGCCAACTGTCGGCGACCGAGGGCACCCGCGTGCTCGCCTCCGCGGCCGGACACCGCGAGTTCGCGCACAGCGGGCTGCGTGACGGCGACGACGTCGACCTCGGTGGCTTACGCCTTCGTGCGTTGGGCACCCCTGGCCACACCGACGAGCACCTGTCGTTCCTGCTGCTCGACGGCGATCGGCCGCTCGGAGCGTTCACCGGCGGCTCGCTGATCGTCGGTGCCGCTGCCCGCACGGATCTCGTCTCACCCGACCGGACGGAGGAACTCGCTCGCGCCCAGTACGCGTCGCTGCGACGGCTCGCCGAACTGCCCGACGACGTGGCGGTCTGGCCCACGCACGGCGCCGGATCGTTCTGCTCCGCCCCACCCGGCTCCGACCGCACCAGCACGATCGGCAAGGAGAAGACCACGAACCCGTTGCTGCGCGCGGCCGATGAGGACAGCTTCGTCAAGGAGCTGCTCGCTTCGCTCGGCAGCTATCCGCCCTACTTCCGGCGGCTGGGCGAGCTCAACCGCCGGGGCGTTCTCTCAGGGACACCCGGCTTGCCGCCGCTGGATGCTGCGGCAGTTCGGCGGCTTCTGGCCGGCGGCGCTCGATTGGTCGACGTGCGGCCGCTCGGCGAGTTCGCGGCCGGGCACGTGCCCGGTGCGCTCTCGATTCCGCTGCGGCCAGCATTCGCGTCCTGGCTCGGCTGGCTGGCGCCGCACGACCGACCGCTGGTCGTGGTGCGTGGCGCCGACCAGGATCCCGCGGAGATCGCCTGGCAGGCGGCCAAGATCGGCTACCTCGACCTCGCGGGCGAACTCGCCGGAGGGATGGATGCGTGGACGGCCGCCGAACTTCAAACGGCCACAACCAGGTTGGTGGGCCCGGACCAAGTCAGCGGACCGGTCCTGGACATCCGGCAGAAACCCGAGTTCGCCTCCGGCCACCTGCCAGGAGCACAGCACATCGAACTCGGCGACCTACCCAGCCGCGTCGACGAAGTCCCACAGGAGTCGCTGGTCGTGATGTGCGGCCACGGGGAGCGTGCGATGGGTGCCGCCAGCCTCCTCGAACAGGCGGGACACCGGGACGTCTCCGTCCTCGCCGGCGGGCCTCAGGACTGGGCCGACGCGACCGGCGGACGCCTGGACAGCGGCCGGTGAGCCTCCAACTCGGCCTGCGCGCCAACCTCGCCCAATTCAGCCTGCTCGTCGCGGTCAACGCACTGGTCGGCGGTGTGCTTGGACAGGAACGCGCGGTGCTGCCGCTGCTGGCCAAGGACGAGTTCGGCCTGACCGGCTACACGTTCGTGCTCACCTACGTGGTCGCGTTCGGTCTGACCAAGGCCACCACCAACTACTTCGCGGGCACCTGGTCCGACCGCTTCGGCCGCCGCCCGGTGCTGCTGGCCGGGTGGCTGGCCGCGATCCCCGTGCCGCTGATGCTGATCTGGGCACCGTCGTGGGGCTGGGTCGTCGCGGCCAACGTGCTGCTCGGCGTCAACCAGGGCCTGACCTGGTCCACCACCGTGATCATGAAGATCGACCTGGCCGGACCGTCCCGCCGTGGCCTCGCGATGGGCCTCAACGAAGCCGCCGGCTACATCGCCGTCGCGGTCACCGCGCTCGCCACCGGCTACCTCGCCGCACGGTACGGGCTGCGCCCGGCACCGTTCCTGCTCGGACTGTCCTATGTGGTCATCGGTATCGGATTGACCGTCTTCGCCGTGCGGGAGACCCGAGAACATGCCCGGTTCGAAGCGACGCACCATCCTGTTGCCGCCGAAGAGATACCGAGCGATCGGGAGATCTTCACCCGCACGAGCCTGCGGGAGCCCGCGCTGTCGGCGGCGAGCCAGGCAGGGATGGTGAACAACCTCAACGACGGTCTGGCGTGGGGCCTGTTCCCGATCCTGTTCGCCACCGCCGGCCTGTCGGTCGCCAAGATCGGTGTCCTGGCCGCTGTCTACCCGGCCGTGTGGGGTCTGGGGCAGTTGGTCACCGGCCCGCTGTCGGACCGCTGGGGCCGCAAACACCTGATCACCGCGGGCATGCTCATCCAGGCCGCCGCGCTCGCACTCGTCGCGCTCGCCGACACCTTCACGATGTGGCTGGTCGCGGCCGTGCTGCTGGGCGCGGGCACCGCGATGGTCTACCCGACCCTGTTGGCGACGATCGGCGACGTCGCACACCCGGCCTGGCGCGCGCGAGCCGTCGGCGTCTACCGGCTCTGGCGCGACGGCGGCTTCGCCGTGGGCGCCCTGCTCGGCGGCATCGTCGCCGACCTATGGGGCCTGCGCGCCGCGGTGTGGGTGGTCGCCGCACTCACCGCACTGTCCGGAATCGTGGTCGCCGTACGCATGTATGAAACCCACTCCAACAGGAAGGTCAGCGCGTGACCGTCCCCCGTGGACTTCTCGACGGACCGATCTACCTCGACTACAACGCCACCACACCGATCGACCCGGCGGTGACCGAGTCGATGCTGCCGTACCTGACCGCTGAGTTCGGCAACCCGTCCAGCACGCACCACTACGGCCGAGAGTCCCGCATCGCGCTAGACCGCGCCCGCGATCAGGTCGCCGCGCTCCTCGGCACCTCAGCTGAGCGGATCGTGTTCACCGGGTCCGGCTCCGAGGCCGACAACCTCGCCATCCGCGGCACCGTGCTCGCCTCCGGCGTGGGCCGGCCGCATGTGATCACCCAACCCACCGAGCATCCCGCGGTGCTGCAGGCCTGCGAGGCGTTGCGCCGCTGGCACAACGCGGAGGTCACGTTGCTGCCCGTCGACGGCTGCGGTCTGGTCGACCCAGCCGATCTCGCCGCGGCGATCAACCCACGCACTGTTCTCGTATCCGTCATGGCGGCGAACAACGAAACCGGTGCCCTGCAACCGATCGACGAACTGGCCCGCGTCTCCCGCGAGTACGGCGTGGTGTTCCACACCGATTCCGCGCAGGCGATCGGCAAGATCCCGTTCGACGCGACCGAGGTCGATCTCGTGACTGTGGTGGGGCACAAGATGTACGCCCCCAAGGGAATCGGCGCCCTGTGCATCTGGCCCGGTGTACCGCTGGAACCGCTGGTGTACGGCGGAGGCCAGGAACACGGCCTGCGGGCCGGCACCGAGAACGTAGCACTCGCCGTCGCACTCGGCACCGCCGCCGAGCTCGCCGCGAAAGACCTCGCCTCGGCTGGTCACGACCGCGTCCGTGCACTGCGGGACCACCTGCACGACCTCCTCGCCACCGCCCTGCCGGGCCGAGTCCACCTCAACGGTCCCGAGACGGCGCGGTTGCCCAACACCCTCAACATCAGCATCGACGGCATCGCCGGGCACGAGCTGCTCGGCGTCACAACCGCAATCGCCGCTTCCACCGGCTCGGCCTGTCACAGCGGAGACCACCAGCCCTCGCCCGTGCTCACCGCCATGGGCATGACCGCCAGCCGCGGCCTGAGCGCACTGCGGTTGTCGCTCGGCAGGTGGAGCACAGCGGAGCAGATCGACCAAGCTGCACACCACATCGTCTCCGCCGCCAGCTGACACCACAGAATTGCCGGCTTGCCTGGCGACACGGTTGGTGGCAAACGAATCTCACTTCCGCTGTGAGTGACAATCGAGAGGTGAACACCTCAACAAGCGTGGCCTGGAGGACTGGGATCAGCGTTGTGAGCTGCTGCTGGAGGACGCGTTCGTCGGGGGGATGAGCGGCGGACCGCTGAGCGAGTTCCAGGAGATCGCGCCAGAGCATCCGTGGGGCAAGGAGCCGGACAAGGGAGTGCCGGCAAGGCTGACCTTGAAGCAGAGGTTCCTGCGTGACCTGATGCAGAGCGCCGAGCTTCTGGGAACGTTCCTGGTCGTCCAGGCCAAGCGGAAGTCTCCGCTGGTGCGGCTCGGCGTGTTCCGCACGCCGCAACTCGGGACCGCGAACATCGCCCAACTGCTGCTCGGCGGTGCGTGGATCCCGATGTGGTTCTTCCTCAACCTCTACCTGCAGCAGGTGCTCGGTCTGGGCGCCTTCGCCAGCGGTTCGGCGCTGCTGCCGATGACGACCGCGATCATGGTGCTGAGGTGGTCGTGGCGCCGCGGCTCACCGCGCGGTTCGGCGTCAAGTCGATGGCGGTCACCGGGCTCGTCGTGCTCGCCGCCGGCCTGAGATGGCTGGCACTGGTGCGCCCGGACGGCAACTACCGGGTGGACGTACTGCCCGCGTCGCTCGTGGCTGCCACCGGCATGGCCCTGGCGTTCATTCCCTCGCTGGGCACCGCCATCTCCAGCGCTCGCCCGGAGGAAGGCGGCCTCGCGTCGGGCATCGTCAACACCAGCTACCAGATCGGGTCCGCGCTCGGCCTGGCCGCGATGACCGCACTGGCCGCCTCCTACGGCGCTGGCCAGCTCGGTGACGCCAACGCCCTGACCAGCGGCGTGTCCGCCGCGTTCATCGGTGCCGCCGGCATCGCCGTAGCGGGAGCGCTCATCGCGGGCGCAACGCTATGCGGCCGTCGTTCGGTGGTCCAAGCCGCTGAACGTGAGCCGGCCACGTCTGGCACGTCCACCGGTTGTCGCCCGCCTGGATCCAGGCGGGCGACAACTTCGCTCTGTGGGAGTACTTGATGTGACGGCTGCACACCCTTGGGCTGGACGCGGCCGTGCTGATCCACGTGACGATTGAGGGGTTTGCTCGTCGGGGTCCACGGCAGGACGCCTTTGCGTCGCGCGCTGAACCCACGCCGCCGTATCAGCGGGTGGCGTGCTGGCCGTGGTCGCTGACTTGGGCGTCGAACCAGGTGTGCAGGGCGGTGCGGAGTCCGGCGTCGCCGGTGGTGTAGGTGGCGCGTGCTCCGTCAGGGGTGGCTTCGTAGGCGATGGTGATTTCCCCGCCGTGGGCGCGAAGCTCCTCCAGGCCGGGCATGTCGTTGCCGTGAATGCGGCCGGGATCGGTGAAGTCGCCGCGCCGGAAGCGGTCCACCTCCGCGGTCAGGTGCTCCTGGATGAGGGTGACCTGGGTGGTGTCCTGCGGGTCGTCGGCGACCACGGTCTGCACCCCGCCGGTGTCGGTCTTGGCGAACCGGTGGGTGGTGCGTTCCAGGTCGAACGGCATGACGGACGCGCCCCGCTCGGCGACCTCGGCCTGCCGGTCTGAGGTCTTTGGTGCCGGCGCCGACGGGTTGCCACCGCAGCCGCTGCTCAGCACACCGATGGCGGCTGCGGCCACCAGAAGCAGGGCACGACGCACTCGACGGTGTTCAGGACGGTTCAACGGTGGCCTCCGCAAGTATCTGCAGCGCGCGCACTACGGCGCCGCGTTGGTCGTCGGGTACGCGATCGAGCAGGGCGGTCAACCGATTCCGGCGGGCGTCTGCCTGTCCGGCGGCTGCGGTGGCACCTGTATCGGTGAGCACCAACAGAACGCCGCGGCCGTCGTCGTCGGCCGCTTCCCGGTGCACCCAACCCCGACCGACCAGGTTGGTGACCAGGCGGCTGACGGTGCTCTTCTCCAACCGCAACCGGCGAGCGAGCTCCACCTGACGGATCTGCCCTTCCCGGGCGACTTCCACCATGGCGTGCGCTTCCGATACCGGCAGCGACTGCCCGCACGGAGTCCGGTCAGGCTGATGAAGGCCGAAGTTGCGGACGAACCGCATCAAGGCCTCCTGCGCCGCGTCTACGTCCTCACCCTGCATGGTTCGACAGTACAACCAGATGGTTCGATGCTGCAACCAGTTAAGGTCGGCATCCGAATCCGGCGCATGGGCGGTGGGGCCGTCGGTTGCAGATGTTGGCGCCGGATCCGGTGACGGCGCCGTGGGTGCGGTGGATATTCGTCGAACGTGCCCGCGGTGGATCGTGCGGACTGTGGCGATGACTCTGGAGAACCCGCGCTACACCGGCCGACAGGTATGGAACCGAAGCAGCACAACCGGTCACGGGCTTGGCGGACGTGCCGGCGGCCGTGGCTCGGGAGCGCTGGGGTTGAACCCGGTCAGCGAGTGGGAGGTGTCCGAGCGGATCGCGCACGAGCCACTCGTGGATGACGAGACGTTCGTCGCCGTTCGGGGCTTGCGGGTGGCGATGCCTGCCAAGGACGGCGAGGTCCGACATTACCTACTGGCTGGGCTGATCGTGTGTGGGTTGTGTGGCCGTCGGATGGACGGGCACTGGGTTCATGGGCGAGCTGGCTATCGATGCCGGCATGGCTTCACCAGCGCCAAGCGACGTTGCGATGGCCAGCCGCGGAACCTCTACGTCCGAGAAGACCGCCTGCTTGAGGCGCTGCCACCCCTACTGGGGCGGACCTCGGGACCTGTGGAAGTAGGTGTGGGCGAAGACCTGGTCGATCAAGTCCGGGAGCAACACCTGCAGATTTACTACGACGGCCAGCGTCTTGAAATTCGACCCGCACCACTAACGTTGAAAACTGTGGAGACTGCCCGTCGCCCAGTTCAGCCGACGCTTGCGTTGGACTGGTGTGACGACATGAAAGTCGCTGAAATATGAATTGCCCCACGGGATCTAGTGAATCCCGTGGGGCAAGAGAATGTCCGTGGGGCTTGACCCCCAACGTGTAGCGCGCGTGCGCAGGTTTGTGTTCATGCACTATTGGATAGCTCGTACCTAGTATAGAGGGCTAGTCGACACTGGTGAATCTTTCGGACTGATCTGTATCGACTGGAGTAAGAATTTCGCGGCGGCCTGTTCGACCGCGCTGATCTGGAATCAGGCCCATCTGCGCCAGGCGCTGCGTGAGTAATAGCGGCAGTGCAGCGAGCAACGAGCCCGCCGATCGCCCGCTGGCGCGCCACCCCCTGCAGGGTCGGCCTCAGCCTGGCGAACCCGCCCAGATCGAACGCCTCATCATAGACCGACATGATCTTCCCGGACGAGTCATCCACGAGTATCGCCATGTGCCTTGACCTGTATGGACGTAGTTTTCGGCACGCACAGGTTTACGTCTTGTACGAGCAAGGCGCCTTTCGGCGCCTGGGTCGCGGTTAGCTAGTTCAGAGGGGGATGGCCGCGACCACTAGCCGGACTCGTTCCTGTTCGATCCGTCTGTGACCGGGCCGCGCTGTGCGGTGGCGGCGTGGCGGCGTCGGGTCACAATGGACCGATGGCGATGACCGGTCCGCTTGAGCGGGGGCGCGCGGCCTTCGCGGAGCGCTGGTGGGGTGTCGCGTGTACCGAGTTGGCGGCTGTGGACGCCGCCACGCCGCTGGATCTGGACGATCTGGAGTTGTTCGCGCTCGCCGCGTACTTGTCGGGTCAGGACGAGGTCTGCACGCGGGTGTGGACGCGTGCTCACCGTGGGGCTCTCGTGCGGGGCGATCGGCGGCGTGCCGCGCGTCATGCCGTGCTGATCGGTGCGGGTCTGATGTTCCGGGGTGAGGGCGCGCCGGCGATGGGGTGGTTCGCCCGCTGCGCGCGGGTGCTCGAAGGCTGTGGCGAGTGCGCGGAAGGAGCGTGGTTGCGCACGTGGCAGGCGTTCGCGCAGATGTGGGGTGGAGACCCTGCGGGGGCGGAGTCGGTTTTCGCCGACAGTGTCGGGGCCGGTGAGGGCTTTGGTGATCTCGATCTGGTGACGATGTCGCGTCTTGGTGAGGGCATGTGCCGGGTCCTGCGGGGGCAGGGGCCGGCGGGTGTTGTTGTGCTGGACGAGGTCATGGCCGGGGTGATCGCCGGTGAGGTGTCGCCGATGTATGCCGGGATGGTGTACTGCACGGTGATCGCGGCCTGCGCCGACCTGTTCGACCTGCGTCGCGCGCGGGAGTGGACCGCAGCACTCACGCGCTGGTGTGACGCCCAGCCCGAACTTGTCCCGTTCCGGGGCAACTGTTTGGTTCACCGGTGCGAGCTGATGCAGCTGCAGGGCGCGTGGCGCGACGCGCAGGAGGCTGCCGAGCAGGCCTGCGACCTGCTGTCCGGCCCGGTCAGCTGGGACACGCTCGGCTCGGCGTACTACCAGCTCGGTGAGCTGCAGCGGCTGCGCGGGGAGTTCACGGCGGCTGAGGAGAGCTACCGGAAGGCCGACGAGGCCGGCCGCCCGCCCGAGCCGGGGCTTGCTCTGCTCAGACTGGCGCAGGGGCGGCTCGACGTGGCGTCCACGGTGATCCGTCGGGTGGCAGCGGAAAGCGAGGATCCGCCGTTGCGGTCGCGCGTGCTGCCCGCGTACGTGGAGATCATGATCGCCGCTGGCGATCTGCCATCGGCGCGTGCGGCTGCCGATGAGCTCACCCGGCTCGCTGCGGCGTTCGACGCTGCGTACCTGGACGCGGTGGCGGCCTCGGCGGTCGGCGCGGTCTTGCTCGCCGAGGGTGACCCAGGGGCGGCGTTGCGGAAGCTCCGCCGCGCTGCCTCGGTGTGGCGTGAGCTGGACGCTCCCCGGGAGACCGCACGCGTCCGGGTGCTCCTCGGGCTGGCCTGCCGCGCGCTCGACGACACCGAGACGTCCACCATGGAACTCCGCGGTGCGCGGACCGTTTTCGAACGACTCGGGGCCACACCGGACATCGAGCGGCTCGACGCGCTGACCAGGCAGCCACACGAGCCAGCCCCCGACGGCCTGACCGGGCGGGAGGTGGAAGTGCTGCGGCTGATCGCGACCGGCAGAACGAACCGCGCGATCGCGAGCACTCTCGGGCTCTCGGAGAAGACCGTCGCCCGCCATGTGAGCAACTGCTTCAGCAAGATCGGTGTGGCGTCCCGCGCGGCCGCTACTGCCTACGCCTACGAACACGCCCTGGTCTGAAATACCCACGCCCTCAGGAGCCGAGTGGGTAGTCCGTTCGAAGCGGACCGGCCGTTTCCGTCCCTAACGTCCCAGGTCGAGGGGACAAAGGGATAAGGAGCCGGTGATGACCGACTTGCATGAGACCACGCAGCACGCTGAGCACGTCGCCCCCGTCGAAGCGTGGGACGCGATCGCGGCGCAGTACGACGAGCACGTCGCACCCGGTGAAGCCGACCTGGCCCAGGCCGGGCTGCGGCTCGCCGGCCTCCGGGAAGGCGACACGTTCCTCGACGTCGCCGCCGGAACCGGCGGACTGAGCCTGCCTGCGGCACGGCTCGGCGCCACCGTGGTGGCGACCGACTGGTCACCCAGGATGATCGAACACTGCACCGCGAGGGCCACCGCCGAGGGGCTGGACGTCGACGGCCGGGTGATGGACTGTCACCACCTCGACCTCCCCGACGACACCTACGACGTCACCGGCTCGCAGTTCGGCGTCATGCTCGTCCCCGGCCAGGCGACCGCGCTGCGGGAGATGGTCCGGGTGACCAAGCCGGGCGGGCGGGTGCTCCTCATCGCCTACGGCAACCCCGGCGAGTTCGAGGCACTGCACTTCTTCGTCGCGGCGGTGCAGGCGGTCGTGCCTGCCTTCGAAGGCCCTTCTGAGGACGAGCCGCTGCTCGAGTTCCAGGTCGCGGACCCGGACGTCTTGCACCGGCGACTCACCGACGCCGGTCTCAAGAACGTCACCGTGGACACCAGCCACCAGGAACGGATCCACGTGCGGACCGGGCAGCAGCTGTGGGACTGGTGCCTCGGCGGCAACCCTGTCCCCGGTGCCCTCGTCGCCGACCTCACGGACCAACAGCGTGCGGACATCGTCCAGGTCCTCGACGGCATGATCCGCGAACGGTCCACCAGCGGCCCTGCCGTGCTCTCCGCGCCCCTGAACATCGGCGTGGGCACGAAATAGTCCGCACCGCTTCGAAGCCCTTTCCCCGAAGATGCAGAGAAGCAGGTAGAGGCGAATCTCCACCTGCTTCTCCGGAGCACGCTGCGCGGCTCTAGCTCGCCAGGCGCGGTCTCCGGCCTGCTGCGGGATGTCGAGCGGGCGGTCACGTGGGGCATTGAAACGCTGTTGATGGCATCAGCGATGGTCTGAGCAAGAGATCGGGGGCGGTCCGGGAGTGCCCCATGAAGTTGAAGCAGGAAAGTCGCATGTTGAAGGCCAAGGCAGTCGCATCGCTGGTGTCCGCGGTGGAAGCCTTCAACTCACCTGCTGAACTGGGGCGTGCGTCCAAGGTGCTGCTGCTCATGCAGCATGCCTTCGAGATGTTGCTCAAGTCGGCATTGGTGCAGAGCGGTGAAAAGAAGATCTTCGACCCGGTGACGGGCAGGTCGATCGGCTTTGAGCGGTGCCTCGGCCTGTCCATGGCCAGCACGATGGTCAAGCTGTCCGATGCGGACGCTGGCACGTTGCGCGCGATAGATGCGATGCGTGACGACGAACAGCATTGGTGGAACATCGTTCCCGAGCAGCTGTTGTACCTGCACTGCCGAGCGGCCATCACTTTGTTCGACGACCTGCTTCAGCGGGTCTTCAAGGAGCCCTTGAGCAGCCACCTTCCGAACCGGGTCTTACCGCTGTCCGTCGATCCGCCTCGCGAACTGAACGTTCTGCTGGACGAGGAGTACAACCAGATCGCTGCGCTGCTGCAGCCAGGTCGACGGGCTGGCCATGACGCACGCGCTCGCATCAGGACGCTCCTGGCGATGGAGGCCCACGTCCAGGCCGACGTTCGTGTGTCCAGGAAAGACGTCGAGCGAGTCGCACGTGGCATGAGGGACGGCGAGACGCGAGATCGTGTGTTTCCCAGGCTGGACGAGATCGCGACTGCGGTCGACGGCTCTGGCGTTACGCTCAAGGTTCACTTCACCACGAACGAAGGCCCGGGCGTTCGCTACGTGTCCGATGAGGACACTCCGGCTGCAGCGGTCAGGCAGATTGATCTGCAGCGCACCTTCCACCGGTCCGCCACCGAACTCGCCGAGGCGCTCGATCTCACGGTGCCGATGTGCAAGGCGCTTCGCGATCACTTGGGGATCGACGATGATCCGACCTGCAGGCATGACTTCGTGTTCAGGTCTCAGCGGCATCGGTGCTACTCGGACAAAGCCTTCACCTTGATGCGGTCGGCGATCCGGGAAGTTGACCTCTCCGATGTTTGGACTGCGCATAAGCCATCGGGCCGTGCAGCAACGAAAGGATCGTGTTCGCTGGCGGGATGTCGTGCCGCCGCCTGAACACCCCGACATGAGGTGATGACCATGCTCGACCTGTCTTCGCTGTCTAACCTCCCCACGACCACGGGAGCGGCGCCGTGGCCCGGACACGAGTACGCGAAGGGGTGGGGCGTGTTCGGTCTGCCGTTCGACTCCGGTCACGTGCTTGCTCTGCGGGCGTTCGCGGAAAGCGACTTCGGCCCGTATCGCTCGATCTGGCACCGCGACCCCGGTGGCGACTGGTCGATCTACGTCGACGGCCCGCGACTCGACGCGGCGTGCCCTCGCTACTACGGTCCCGCCTGCAGTCGAACCGCACATGCCCGTATCGAGGTCACCTGGACCGGCAAGGCTTCCCTCCGGGTCACCATGAACACCCCGGCGTTGGACTGGACGCTCACTGCCCGCTCGACGCCAATCCTGGACGTTCTGAACGTCCTCAGTGGAGCGATGCCGCTCGCTACCTGGCGGCCACCGCTGTTGGTGCATGCCCGCGAGCGCATGGCTCAGGCGCTGGGCATGGGGAAGCTCAAGATGGCGGGCGTCATGCCCAGTGGTCACAACGGCAAACTCATGCCTGAGCGGATGTACCTCGTCGATGAATCCCGCGCGACGCTCGACGGCATCGACCTCGGAACTCCGGTTCGATTGAAGGACAACCCGACGATCGGCGGCGTCGCCCTGCCCGCCCGTGGAGTCCTCGCCATCGGTCAATCGACCTGGGAGATCCTCGATCCGGTCGAACACGACCGCACTCAGCGGCAGATCAGCGGTTCCACGTCACCGGAAGGGCCATGAGTCCACCCGTCAGTACGTCGCGGCGGATCGTCAGATTCTTCACGGGCACTGCCAGGCGCATGGTCGGGAAGCGCTGGATCAGCTGGGAGAATACGGCTTGCAGTTCCATGCGGGCCAGCGGAGCGCCGATGCAGTAGTGGAGGCCGTGCCCGAAAGTGAGGTGGGCGGCGGCTTTGCGGGTGATGTCGACTCGGTCCGGCTCGGTGAATACAGTCGGGTCGTGGTTGGCGGCGCCGTTGTCGAGCAGGACGAGGTCGCCGAGGCGGATCTTGACGCCGTCGATCTCGATGTCGGTGCGGGCGTAACGGGGGATTCCGCCACCGCCCTTGCCAGGTGCGCGAAGGACTTCCTCGACGGCGTTCGGGATGAGGCCGGGGTTGTCGCGCAGGGCGTTCCACTGGTCGGGGGTGGGCCAGCAGGAGCAACGCGCCCAAGCCGATCTGAACGACCGTCGTCTCGTGACCGGCGAACAGCAGGGCCATGGACACCATGGCGGCCTCCTCGGGTGGAAACGCCCAAGGTCGCGCACAACCGGGAGATCACGTCGTCAGCGGGCTCACGTCGTTTCGCTTCAACGAGGCGCATGCCGTAGCCGAAGAGGTTGCCGAGGCCCTGCTCCGAGATGGTCCTGTCGGTGATGTTCGCGGCGGCCTCGGTCCACGCGCGGAACTGGCCGCGGTCGTCGTAGGGCACACCGAGAAGTTCGCAGATCACCAGGATCTGGAGCGGGAGTGCGACCGCTGCGTGCAGGTCGGCTGGCGCTTCTGATCCGGCCTGTGGGGTGCCAGAACTCCGCAGTCACACGCTGAGCTGCGGTGATCAGGTTCTGTCGTCCTGCAGGCATGATCGCGGGCGTGGCGCCGCGACTGCTGTACCTCGTCCTTGTTCTGCTCGGCCGGTCCTCGACGGCCAAGGGCGTCGAGTTGTTGGTGTTGCGGCATGAGGTTGCGGTGTTGCGTCGAGGTCAGCGGCATCCTCGATTGGATTGGGCTGATCGTGCGGTGCTGGCCGCGTTGGTGAGGCAGTTACCAGTGTGGCTGCGATAGCACCGGTTGGTGTCCCCAGACACCGTGCTGCGGTGGCATCGACGCCTAGTCGCCAAGAAATGGACCTACCCGAACCGGGCTGGGCGACCGCGGATCGATGAGACCGTAGTGGCGGGCAGGTCGCGCTGGCCTTCCGGATGCTGGACGAACCTGAGGCCAAGCCGGCGTTGCAGCGCTCTGACAGTGTGGTGGCCCTGATCGCGTCTGATTCGTTCCGTTGGTTCCTGCCCGCAAGGATGCGTCGCTTTGCGACTCGGTTACCTGACGCAATGCCGCCGCATGACCGAGTGACTACTTGCTGCCTCTATCTGACGATCCAGGTTTCGTCTACGACGCCGGGCAGGAAACTCCGGACACGGATCCCCTCGGCAGGCTGAGCCGGCGAGTCTGTCGCAGCCTGCTCCGCGCGGCGCTCCTCGGCCACATCAGAACCGTCCGCCTGGCTGACCAGTCCTGTGTCCTCTGAGGCGGGTTCCTGCTCCGTCATCGCTACTCCTCAAGTAGGGGGACACCAGTGTCGCGAACAGGGCCTCTACCGCCAACAGATGTAGTGCCGGGACACCCAATCGGGTTAGAGCGAGCGACCGCCGGACCAGCCAGTAGATCCTGTGGGGTGCCAGAACTCCGCACACATGCGTTGAGCTGCGGTGGATAGGCTCTGTTGTTCGGTCGGCATGATCGTGGGCGTGGCACTGCGACTGCCGTACCTCATCTTCGTCCAGCTAGGTGGCTGGCTGGTTGTGCTCGGCCGGTCGTCGGCGGCCAAGGACGTTGAGTTGCTGGTGTTGCGGCATGAGGTCGCGGTGTTGCGTCGGGGTCAGCGCCGTCCGCGGTGGGATTGGGCTGATCGTGCGGTGCTGACCGCGTTGGTGCGGTGACTACCTGCCTGGTTGCGGGGTCACCGGTTGGTGTCTCCGGGCACCGTGCTGCGGTGGCGCCGGCGCCTGGTCGCCAAGAAGTGGACCTACCCGAACCGGAGTGGTCGCCCGCGGGTCGATGAGACCGTAGTGGCGTTGGTCGAGCGTATGGCGCGGTAGAACACGGGCTGGGGTTACCGGCGTATCCAAGGTGAGCTGCTCAAGCTCGGCCACCGGACGGCCGAGTCGACGGTTCGTCGTGTGCTGAAGCGGCTTCGGATTCCGCCGTCGCCGACTCGACTCCGACACGTCGTGGCGGCGCTTGCTGCGTGCTCAAGCGGAGACCGTGCTGGCGTGCGACTTCTTCCATGTCGACTGCGCGGTGACGTTGAAGCGGGTGTACGTGTTCTTCGTGGTGGAGGTCGGCACCCGCTACGTCCATGTTCTCGGGACCACCTCTAACCCTGACGGGCCGTGGACCACTCAGCAGGCTCGCAACCTCCTTATGACGCTTGACGATCGGGCGAACGACTTTCGATTCCTGGTCCGTGACAGGGCGGGCCAGTTCACGGCGTCGTTCGATTCGGTCCTCGCCGATGCCGGGATGGACGTGGTGAAAATCGCGCCGCAGTGTCCGCGGGCGAACTGCTAAGCCGAACGGTTTGTCGGCACTATCGGACGAGCTCACCGACCGGCTGCTCATCATCGGCGAGCATCACCTGAAGTCGGTGTTGAACCGCTATATGTCCCATTACAACCATCGGCGACCACGCCGAGCGCGGCACCACGCTCCACCGCGACCTGATCATCCGGTCGCAGAGTCGGCCTGTAGATCCGTACGTCGTCGGCGAGCGCTCGGCGGCTTGATCAACGAGTGCGAGCCTGTAGCGGCTTGATGCGCAGTTCAGGCCTATCGAGCCGCGTTTTGGTGAGGTCAGAACGACGACTCCGGTGGTTGGCCGTCCACGAGCCAGTGTCCCAGTGCCGTGCGCGGCGAGGTGATCAGATCGCCACGAGTAGAGGACAAACCCTGACCGGTACTTGCGAAACAGTGTTCTTGTCGCCGGAAGTCGTCGGGGACAAGAACTACTCGTGAAGGATCGGGACATCGTGTCGCTCACCGCTGTCGCTCACCTGAACTTCTACGGCGAGGCTCGTGCGGTACTTCAGTCCTGCCTGTCGGTGTTCGGCGGGGAACTCGCCATCGCCTCCTACGGCGACTTCGGCATGTCGGCCGACCGCTTCGGGGTCACCTGGATCGTCGATGTCGCCGCCCAGCAGACCTGGGCCTGATTCCTTTCGTCAGCGTGCGGCCGGGCCACCGGCCGTACGTCAGCCGTGTCAACGCAGGAGAAAAGTCATGCGAACTCGCCCGCTCGGCCGCACCGGCATCCAGGTCAGCCCCTACGCACTGGGCACGATGCTGCTCAACTCGTACGGCAATCCCGACCAGGACGAGTGCATCCGCATCGTGCACCGTGCCCTTGACGCCGGCATCAACTTCGTCGACACCGCCGACGTTTACGGTCCCAACGGAGAATCGGAGGCGATCCTCGGCAAGGCCCTGCGTGGCCGCCGCGACGAGGTCGTACTGGCTACCAAGTTCAACGGCCCCATGGGCGCAGACCCCAATCAGCGCGGCAACTCCCGCCGCTGGATCGTCTCCGCCGTCGAGGGATCGCTGCGTCGTCTCGGGGTCGACCACATCGACCTCTACCAGGTCCACCACCCCGAACCCGGCACCGACGTCGAAGAAACACTCGCCGCGTTGACCGATCTGTTGCGCGCGGGCAAGATCCGTGCCATCGGACACTCCAACCTGCCCGCTACGGAGATCGTCGAGGCCCAGTGGGCGGCCGAGCGGCGCGGGCTGGCCCGCTTCCGCTCGGAGCAGCCGCACTACTCGATTCTCAACCGAGGGATCGAACGCGAGGTCCTTCCGGTGTGCGAGCGCTACGGACTGGGCGTCATGGTGTGGAGCCCGCTGGCGATGGGCCTGCTCGGAGGCCGCCTGCGCAAGGGCAACGCCGAGACCGCCTCGGCCGGCCGCCTGCACTGGGCAGGGAAGCACTTGACCGATGAACGCAAACTCGATGCCGTAGAAGCACTTGCACAGGTCGCGGAGGAGGCTGGAGTGTCGTTGCCCCATCTGGCCCTCGCCTTCGTGACCGCCCATCCCGCGGTCACTTCCGCGATCATCGGTCCCCGCACCCTGGAACAGCTCGACGACCTGATCGCGGGAGCCGACACCCTGCTCAGCGACGACGTGCTCGACCGCATCGACGAGATCGTGCCGCCGGGTAGCGACGTCGGACCGATGGACGTGGTCTACGTAACCCCGTCGGTCGCCCGACCGGATCTCCGCCGCCGCACCGTCGACACCCGCGCCGCACGGCAACGGTCTCAGCAGTGACGGACATGGCGTTGCTGGTGCCCGCGCACCCGCACACGTGATGACATCCAGATCCTGGCCAACGCCCAGTCGTGCTCCTGCGCGGGCGGTTCGGCTCTCGACCGATGTCGGGAAGCGGACCACCCACGCAGGATGCCCGCCGACAACCTCCCCACAGCACCGCTGCGGACAGCAGCGCGGACACAAACGCAAAGGTGAAGACCCATGTTCGCCGTTCTCTCCGAGATCAACTGGATCGCCGTCGTCGTGTCCACGGTCGCGCTCGCCGGCCTGGGCGCCGGTTACTTTATGTTCGCCATTCCTCGGCAGTACGCCAGCGCTCTCGGTCGCGAGAACGCCCCGGCCCCCGAGAGGCGCACCATCGACGGGGTTGGCCCGCTGGTGTGCACC
Source organism: Lentzea waywayandensis (assembly GCF_900115955.1). Classification (GTDB taxonomy): domain Bacteria; phylum Actinomycetota; class Actinomycetes; order Mycobacteriales; family Pseudonocardiaceae; genus Lentzea; species Lentzea waywayandensis. The sequence goes on along the minus strand of NZ_FOYL01000017.1, from coordinate 103,664 downwards.
GTGGTCAACGTGCTCACCAGCGCGCTGCTGTTCGCCGCGCTGGGCATCACCTCCGTGGGTGACGCGCTCGTGTTCGGTGTGATCGTCGGTGCCGGCTATCTCGTTGCGATGACCTTCAACATCGCGATCAACCCGAACTTTCCGCACCCGCTGCGCTACGGCCTGCTCAACGCTCCTTACTTCATTGTCGGCAGCATTGTCACCAGCCTCGCCCTGGTCTTGATCTGACACCGTGAGCAGGTCGGCCCCACGCCGTCCACACAGGACGGACCGGTGGGCGTCCTCAGCTCCGGCGATCATGGACACGAAGAACCGGTTCCGAGGGCCGCCACGACCACGCGCATCGTCGCGGGACGGATGACAGGAACAACTGATGCCTCTGAAGATCGATGTCGAACAGCGCCGGGCTCGCCTCGGTGTCCGCCACCACCTGGCCGTGGCCGCGACCACGGCCAGCGAAGCAATCGCGGGCGTTGTCGCGCTGCACGCCACCGATCCCGCGACGGTCTACCTCTCGGCGGCCGCACGGCTCGGACGGCCGGGGGGTCCGGACGTCGAACGCGCGCTGTACCAGGAGCGCACCGGCTTGCGGCTGCTCGGTATGCGCCGCACGGTGTTCGTGACAGACCTCGAGACCGCGGCTCTGGTGCAGCACGGCTGCTCCGCGGACGTCGCGGCGAGGCATCGGCGGCTGCTGGAGAAGGAACTCGGACAGCAGGGATACCCGGAGAACGTGCCGGAACCGGCGACGTGGCTGGCCGAGGTCGAAACCGCGGTCGAGGCCGCGCTGCACAGCCTCGGATCGGCGACGGCGACGCAACTGGCTGGCGCGGAGCCACGGCTGCGCCAGCGACTGCAGATGTACAAGGGCAAGCCGTACGAGGTGATCAGCAACGTCACCAGCCGGGTGTTGTTCCAACTGGCCGCAGACGGCCGGATCGTCCGCGGCCGCCCACGCGGCACATGGCTGAGCACGCAGTACGTCTGGCACCCCTTGCGGGAGTGGATCCCGGACGGTCTGAAGTCGTGGGAGCCCGACGCGGCGAGGACAGAGCTGGCGCGGTTGTGGTTGCGCGCGTACGGCCCGGCACCGGTGTCGGACCTGCGGTGGTGGATGGGCTGGACGATCGGCCAGACCAGAAAAGCCCTGGCCGGGGTGGCGACGGTGGAGGTCGATCTGGACGGTGTGACAGGGCTGGTGTTGGCCGACGACCTGGAACCGGTGGACTCGCCGGAGCCGTGGGCGGCGTTGCTGCCGAGCCTGGACCCGACGTCGATGGGCTGGCAGGACCGCGGCTGGTTCCTGGGCGAGCACCAGGAGGCGCTGTTCGACCGCGCGGGCAACATCGGCCCGACGGTCTGGGTGAACGGCCGCATCGTGGGCGGCTGGGCCCAGCGCGCGACCAGCGAGGTCGTGCACCGGCTGCTGGAGAACGTGTCGTCGCAGGAACAGAAGCTGGTGGATGAGGCAGTCGGCCACTGCACGACATGGTTGGGCGGGACCCGCGTGATACCGCGGATGCGCACTCCGCTGGAGCGCGAACTGGCGACGTGATGGTCAAGGAAGGACCGCCCGCAGGATGGCGCGAAGATCCGAGGCACGGTGAAGCTCGTGTCGTCCGACCCACTATGAGGCTCGTGTAAGACTCGGCTGACGTTGCGACACTTCCAGAATTGTCGGGACCAACGCACAGTGCTTGGGTAGCCGCGCCCCGCACGTCGGTCGGTTTGCCGGAGTGGGTCTATTTCGCGGCGTTCGTGATTGGAGCGTGTCCCAGAGGTGGCCGCTCGCCAAGGTTCTGTTGGGCTGTTCGGCTGAAGGTGGTTCGAGTTGCCGTCACGGCGACGTCGGTCGGAGGGTCTCGGTTTTGACCGAGGGAGCTGACTGTGGCCACGCTGACGAACGCCGAACTGGTTGCCGCGTTTACCCGGCGTCGCCGTCCAGCGGCACCGCCTGAGGAGCCTGGTCTTCGCTTTGCGTTCTACGGGCGGATGTCGACGAGCGTGTTTCAGGATGTGCAGACGTCTCGTGCGTGGCAGTGCGCCGTGTCGGAGGAGCTGATCGACGGCGTTGGTTCGGTCGTTGCGGAATTTTTCGACGTGGGTGTGTCGCGACGCTGGCCGTGGGAGGACCGTCCCGAAGCGGCGGCGTTGCTGGCCGCAGCAGCGGCCCCAGGTCGTTCCTTCGACGCGGTGGTCGTGGGGGGTACGAGCGGGCGTTTTACGGCGGTCAGTTCCGCGAGGTTGTGTCGGGGCTGAACGCGCTGGGTGTTGCGGTGTGGTTGCCGGAAGCCGGCGGCCCAGTGGAACTCGGGAGCCCGGTGCATGAGGCGTTGATGGTGTTGTTGGGTGCGCAGGCGCAGCGTGAGGTGGCGAGGGCGCGGCAGCGGGTGCTGGCGGCGATGCGGGCGCAGACGCGTGTACAGGGCCGGTTTCTGGGTGGCCGTCCGCCGTATGGGTATCGGCTTGTTGATGGTGGTCGGCATCCGAATCCGGTGCATGGGCGGTGGGTTGCCGGGTGCAGATGTTGGCGCCAGATCCGGTGAGGGCGCCGTGGGTGCGGTGGATGTTTACCGAGCGTGCTCGCGGGCGGACGGTGGCGTCGTTGGCACGAGAGCTCAACGAGCGTGGCGTGGTGTGCCCCTTGGGTGCCGACCCCGAGCGAAATGCGCACAGATCGGGGGAGCGGTGGATCGTCCGGACCGTGGCGATGATCTTGGAGAACCCGCGCTACACCGGCCGACAGGTGTGGAACCGATCCAGCACGACCGGCCACGGTTCAGGCGGACGTGCTGGCGGCCGCGGTTCAGGAGTGCTGCGGTACAACCCGGTCAGCGAGTGGGAGGTGTCCGAGCGAATCGCCCACGAGCCACTCGTCGATGACGAGACCTTCGTCGCCGTTCAGGGGATGCGGGTGGCGAGGCCTGCCAAGGACGGCGAGGCTCGGCGCTATCTGCTGGCTGGCCTCGTCGTATGTGGACTTTGTGGTCGGCGAATGGACGGGCACTGGGTTCATGGGCGAGCTGGCTATTGATGCCGGCATGGCTTCACCAGCGCCAAGCGGCGTTCCGACGGTGAACCGCGGAACTCCTATGTCCGAGAAGACCACCTGCTCAAGGCACTGCCGCATCTGCTCGTGCGGACCGCTGAACCCGTACAAGAAGGTGTGGGCGAGGAGTTGGTCGATCAAGTCCGCGAGCAACGCCTGCAGATTCACTATGACGACCAGCGTCTTGAAGTTCGATCCGCACCACTAACACTGAAAACTGTGGAACCTGCTCGTCGCTCAGTTCAGCCAACGCTCGAGTTGGAGTGGTGCGCCGACGAGAAAGTGGCTGAATATGAATTACCCCACGGGATTCTGGCGAATCCCGTGGGGTAAGAGAATGTCCGAGAGGACTTGAGCACTCGTAGGTGGCAAGCTTGCGCGGGTTGTGTGTTCATGCGCTATTGGATAGCTCGGATCCAGGGTAAAGGGCCAATCGACGCGATTCAATCTTCTGTCACGCTAGTTTTGCTGGCAGGGAAGTATTGCGGCTGTCTCGGCAAACGTAATGTGCACCTCGCGCCGAACTTGTCGCGACGCGGCAGCCCTCAGGACCGGCAACGAGCACCGTCTTTACCTACTTCTGCAACCGCCAGGAGATTTCTATCCCTGTCGGCTGAGCACCCGGATCCCCGTAGCTGTCCATGGTTAGCAGGCCGAAGACCTTGGAGGGGAACCGCAGGCAGTAGGTAGCGCCTGTGCGAATGTCCGCGGTGTCGACGCTTGTACGCCAGAGCTCGCCCTGGGTGGAGGAACAGCCGGACAGGCTCTGGGCGTCGGTGGGCATGATGACGGTGCCGTTGAGCGTCTGGATGCCGAACCCCATGGTGTAGACGAAGTCCGGAACGTCCCCTACCTTGTCCAGATCGAACCGGGTCCCCGTGACGAGTGCGGTCCTGTGCACGAGATCAGATGGCGCCACGCTGGACGGCGTGGCGGTCGCTGACGGTACCTTGGGCAGGACGTAGCGGGCGATCGACTCGCTGACCGCGCAGGGGTCCTCGGCACCGCCGCGCTGCGCGTTCTCGGTCGACCGGCGGTCTACTCCCACGGCCGCGTTGCCACCGGGGCCGTACGCGAAGACATGGTCGCACCTGACGCCTGGGATGCTGTTGTAGAGGCGAGCTTCTCTGCCGTCCAATGTCTTCATCTCGAAGTCGGCACCTCCTCCGTACCGGAGGTCAAGTGGCGTGTTCGGCGCGATCACGATGTCGAGGTCGTACTTCTCGACCACCCAGCGGCATCGGGCATTGCCCGCGTAATCGTCACGCACGCCTTTTCCTGGCAGGCCAGCCGCTTTGATCTCGGCCGCGGACAAAGCCGAGCACACCTGCTTCGGTTCCAGGAGGCGCGCGGCGCTCGACGGTGATGCCGTTTTTGGTGCGGGCGAAGGGTCTCCGTTCAACTTCGCGGCGCATGAGCTGAGCGCGAGCACGCCCACCAAGACGAGTGCCAGCTTCAAAATCAGCTCCTCTGCTCACGGGTCAAGACGTGATGTCGTCGCGACCAAGTCGAGGATTGTTACCTTCTGCTCGGATATTCCTCGCGGCGTCGCTAACAGGGTCACAGTCGCGACTCAGCGCGGTATGCAGAATCAGGCTATGGGCCGTTCGTCGTCGGCGAGCACTCGGCGGCTTGATCAACGAGTACGAACCCGTGGCGGCCTGAGGCCCAGGTCAGGCCACCAGGCCTAGTTTTGGCATCCCACAGGTGAGCGGCGTCGGCAAGTTGCCGATCATCATCCGGCATGATCGCGGCCGTGCTGGTCCGCTTCGCCTACCTCGCCGTCTCCCACGCCTTCGTTGCGCTATGGCTGTTGCGCATGAGCAATCGTGAGAAGTACGTCGACATTCTCGCTCTACGCCATCAGCTCGTGGTCTTGCGCAGACAGCTCGGCGATCAGCGCCCACGACTGCGGCCAGAGGACAGGGCGTTGCTCGCCGCCTTACTCATGCCCTGGCTCGCGCGGCGTTGCGCCGATTCCGGCTGCTCGTCAGCCCGGACACGGTGGTGAGGCGTCACCACGCCCGCGCGAGCGTGAACCGGGCGCCCGGAGGTCCGCGCACGGTCGCTTCGATCCGCCGGCTCGTCCTGCGTCTCGCAGCCGAGAACCCGTCGTGGGGATATCGACGCATTCACGGTGAACTCGCTCTCCTGGGCGTCGCGATCGCCGCCTTCACGGTGTGGGGGATCCTCAAGTCTGCCGGCGTCGATCCGGCCACACACCGGACAACCATTACCTGGCTGACTTCCTGCGCTCGCAGGCAGAGGCGATCCTGGCGATGGACTTCATCGAGACTGTCACGGTCACAGGCCAGCGCCAGTACATTCTCGGTCGACGCGTATCAACGAGAATACACGCAGTAAAGAACCTTCGCCTTATCGTCGACGTACCAGCCTTCCCTTCCGTTGCAATAGACGAACGGGTTCTGCCCGCCGTCGACCACCCTGGTGATCGTCACAGCCCGGGGATCGGCACAGTCGATCTTCGCGGCCGCTCCATTGCTCAGGTAGAGGCACTCGCCGACGCGATAGTGCGAGCCAGTCGCGAGCGACACGAAGGTGACTCCCGCCAGCACGAGGGTGAGGAGCCCGACGACGATGATCGCCGCGAGCCCGCCGGCGCTGATTTTCGTGTGGCGGCTGTTGGTGTTGTGCTGGTCGCCGATGACGAAGCCGCCCTGGCGGATCTTCACTGATCCGGTGCTTGGTGCCATGACCGACTGCTGCGCGCCGGTGCCGAGGTGCACGTGGTGCACCACCTGTGCCAGCGACGCCGCGAAACCTGGGTCCTGCAGGGCCAGCGTCTGCAGCTGACCCGCGAGTCTGGTCTGTTCAGTTTGACCGCGCGGGTTGCGAGCCAGCTCTGTCAGTGCCGTCGAGCCGGTCGGCGCCAGCGCGTTACTGATCAGCTGGTGCAGCCGGTCACCGGCGATCCGCTGCACCACGTTCTGCGCCGTCCCGGTGAACAGGCCGGACAGCGTGGTCACGGCGGTCCAGATGAGATTCGGTAGATCCATGCAGTCGAGGATGAGCGTGGTGAGCGTCGGCCGACAGTCGGCACTTTGGCCGACAGCGCTCATGGCCCCGTACTGTTTTCCGTCGTGGCAGCGGAGGCACGTGACGCGCGAGAACGCTTGGAGAGCTGGATTCTGACGTCGCTGGCAGTGCTGCGGGTGGCGCAGTACGCCGCGCCGGTGCCGACCCTGGTGTCAATGATCAGCACGGAGTCGGTTCTGCGTGCGGTCGCGCTGCTCGGCGGCTTCCTGATGGCTGCGGGCTGGTCGGCGTTCTTTTTCTGGTCGGCTCACCGTTCGGAACCGGCCGCAGCTGTCGACGTCGCCGTGATCTGCCTGGTACAGGTCATCACGGCCGTGGTACTCGGACCAGGCTGGACCACCTGGCAGAACTGGACCTACGGGCCCGCAGTGGGTGCTGGGATGGCCGCGGTGCTGTACCTCCACGGTGCTGCGAGATGGGTCATCGCCGCAGCGCCGGTGGTCCTTTACGGCGTCGTGCCGCTCGTTGTGGCGGACGGGCTGGACATCGCGGGACTGCTGTCCGGGGTGGGCGGCATGATCGCGTTCATAACACTGGCAAGCTATGTCGTGCACGTGTTGCGGGCACTGGCCCGCGAGGTCGATGAGGCGCGTGCGGCGGAATCCGCAGCCGTGGCGAGGGAAGCGGCCGCCCAGGCGGGATTCGAGGAACGCAAGCGACAGCTGCGCGGGTTGCACGACACGGCGCTGACGACCCTGGAACTGATCGCTGGCGGCGCGCTGGCAGTGGACTCCGCGGAGATCCGGTCCCGCTGCGCGCGGGACGCGGACTTTCTGCGAAGCCTGCTGATGGGATCGCGGGTTGACGCACCCACGGACCTCACCGCGGTGCTGGCGCAGGTGTTGCACGACAGGTCGGCGCTGGGGCTACGCGTACATCCGTTGTTCGACGAGGTGCCCGGCTCCACACCACCTGACGTGGTCGAAGCAATCTCGCTCGCGACCCGCGAGGCGTTGAACAACGTGTCCAAGCACGCCGGTGTCACACAAGCGTGGGTCACCGCGATCGGTATGGAGAACGGTGGCGTACGAGTCGCCGTGGTGGACCGCGGAGCCGGGTTCGACCCCGTGACGACAACGGAAAGAGGGATGATGCGCTCGATTCGCCATCGCATGGAAGAAGTCGGTGGCAGCGCTGCGATCGACAGCGAGCTGGGCGAAGGCACCTCGGTCGAGCTGACGTGGCCGGCATGATCGAGATCGGGGTCATCGACGACGAGGGCTTCTACCGCGACGTCATGGGCCGCTGGCTGGACGACGGCGATGAGAAGATCGAATTGGTCGCTGCCACCGCGACGGTCGCCGAATACCTGGCTCTACCGCGCCGCGCGCCTATCGTGATCCTCGACCTGAACCTCGCCGACGGCAGCATGTTCACCACCAACATCAGGTCCCTGATAGCTGCCGGACACCAGGTCGTCGTCTTCTCGGCATGGGCAGAGCACAGTGACGTGGAAGCGGCCACCAAGGCCGGCGCGGAGACGTACCTGCACAAGCGCACCACCGACACTGCCACGCTGGCCTCGGTGGTGCGGGAGGTCGCCGCTGGCGAATCACCGATGACCGTGGACCACGCGTTCGCGTTGAGCCGCAACAAGAACTGCCCAGAGCTGTCGTTACGCCAGCGGCAGGTACTGGAGACCTACGGCAGCGGCGTCACCCTGAAGGCAACCGCGCGCCGCCTGGGAATGTCCGAGTCGACGGTCAAGGAGCACATCCGGCGGATCAAGGCGAAGTACGCCGAGATCGGTCGTCCGATCGGCTACCGCGGCGACTTCGGCCGCAGGCTCGCAGAGGACAACGGCCCTGCAGTCACACCTGCGGAGTGATCAGCGGTCCTTTCGAGTCGACGAAAAGGCGTGCCCGCTCCGAACGGTTCAGCGTGCCAGCACCAGAGCAAGTCGACCCGTCTCAGGCTGCGGATCGATGCGCCGCCGGTCCAGTCCTCGGTGAGTTGATCAACGAGTAGGAACCTGCAGCAGCTTGATCCGCAGGTCAGGCACGTTGAGCCAGGTTTCGGCACCCCGCAGGCCAAGTTCGCGGACGTCCAATTCGGTGAAGAACCTGTCCCGGTGTATCTAATCCCGGACCTCGCTGCTCCCTTTCTCAGGGCCGTGCCCGACCGTCGAGACCAGGAGCCGCGAGCGTGATCGTCGTCGTCCTCAACCTTGTGCCGACCGAACTCAACGAAGACAACTTCTCCGAACACGAAGCCGCGATCCGGGCCGCAGCCCTGGGCGGCGTCTTCGCCGGATCGGCCGACCGGATCGTGGCCGAGGCCCAGCGGTGGGCCCACTCGTGGGAGCAGGCGCCGAAAGAAGGAGCGACGTTCACCGGTTACCCCGGCCTCGTCGCCGCCCTGGCCGACTGGCTCAATCTGCCGCCGGGGGTGGCGACCGGGGCGGGGGAGATCTTCGCCGAGTCGCTGGTGACGTTCAAACAGAGCTGGGTCGACCTCTCCCACGACGGCACCGAGGGCGGGCAACACAGCGTCAGCCTTGACCGGCGGACCGACGCGCTCAGGGTTTCCTTCGAGGCGATCATCAGCAACCAGAAGACGGCCAGGATGACCTGGATGCTGCTGCCAAAGGCCGACCTGACCACCACGAAGTTCCTGGCCAACGAATACCAGTGCCACCACAACGCGGCCCGGGATGTCCGGCAGATCTTCGAGAAAACCGATTTTGGGTCGGTGCTGGGCGATCCGGACCAGCGCACTCCGTTCCAGAAGTATTTGGCCCGCAGGTGGGATGGGTTGATCTTCTCCACGAAGGCGTAGTCAGCCAAGGGCGTGCGCTGCGATACCCGCGGGCAACAGGTCGATGCCGCGCTGGAACATCTCGTCGACGTGCGTGGCAGCTTTCCGTCGCAGCCCCGCACGTCTCCGCGAGCCGCGGTCAGCCCGCGGCCGCCTCCGTCCACTCGTGTTGCGCTGCGTGAGCACTCTCCAGAGCACCGTTTCGCGCACCAGCGCCACCGGCACTCCGCCCAGCAGCAGCGTGGCCTGTGCGTGCAGCACCGGGTAGTCGTCCTGGGGGCGGGTGGCGAGAGTGTAGGCGTAGTGGTTGGAGTGGTCCGCATCGCGTAGCAGCCGTTCCAGCGGAATGTGGCTCACGCTCAGGCGTGGCCCCAGACCTGTACGGTGCTTGATGTGTCGACGGTTCTGGGACGTGCTCTCGTTGGTATCGCGTCCGGAGCGGTGGTTGTGGCGTTGTGGCTGTGGGGGACCGGGCTGTTCGTGTCCTCCACGTCTGTGTGGCTCAACGGGTTGTTGGTGATGCCTCCCGCTTGGGAAGCGGCGTCGTGGAGTCTGTGCGTTGTCGTGTTCGCCGCTGTTGTGCCTCTGCTCGTCGACCTGATGTGGCATTCGCCGTCGTACCGCTTGTTGTCCGTTGGTGAGTGGAGCGTGCCGGTTGGCGCAGGGCTGATCACGTACGCGGTGGGGTGCTGGGATCTTGCCGGCGTCTATGACGGGCTTCGGCCGTTGGGGATTGCCGAGCACATGGCTGGGTCTGGCCGGTCGGGTGACGCCGCTTGGTGGGGCTGGCTCGCTGTGTATCCGGGCGATCCCATCCGGTCGCTTGTTGTCGGGTTGGTGGCTGTGATCGTTGTGGTGTTGTGGGCCTGGTGGCGCCGGCGGCTAGAGCTTGTCGCCGTGGTGGCGGTGGTGGTCACGGTGCTCTTGGTTGCGATGGCGGTCCGCGGAGACAGCGGACGCACTGGAGTGCTGACGCCGTTGCCGTATGACGCGGACGCGTTCTTTTGGAATCATGTGGCGATCACCTTGGTTGCCGGTGCCGCGCTGACCGCCGGAACCGTGATCAGTTGTGTTGTGCACGTCCGTACACGACGGCAATCGGAACATTCAAGCTGAGTTGCGCAGGAAAGCTCAACTAGTTCGTTTCTTACTCATCTTCGTCGTCATTCAGGGCGCCTACGAGCCACGTGCGAATTCGGTATTTTTCGAATCCGCCGGGTCGAGCGTCGGCGAGCGCTTGTTTTCGGCTGATCATGTCCTCGTGCTCGAGGACGTCCTGACGTGCGGCGAGTGCTTGTTCGCGTCCATGGTGTGGGGTGCCAGAACTCTGCAGCCACACGCTGACCTGCGGTGATCAGGTTCTGTCATCATGCAGGCATGATCGTGGGCGTGGCGCTGCGACTGCTGTATCTCGTCTTTGTTCGACTCGGTTCTCGCGGACGCCGGCATTGACGTTGTGAAGATCCCGCCGAGGTGTTTGCGGGCTAACTGCCACGCGGAACGGTTTGTCGGCACTGTCAGACGAGAGCTCACCGACCGGCTGCTGTTCGTCAACCAGCGGCACCTGACGTCAGTGCTGTTCCGCTACGTATCCCACTACAACCCGATCACCCGACCGGAGACCCAGGCTGTAGATCCGTACGTCGTCGGCGAGTGCTTGGCGGCTTGATCAACGAGGACGAACCTGCATAAGCGTGATCCGCAGGTCAGGCACGTTGAGCCATGTTTTTGGCACCCCATAAGAGAACAAGATCGTGTTTCTCCCATACCTCGCCCAGGCCACCCGACCGGCGCGGTGGCCGGAGCCGGGGGGCATGCTGACGGCCATAAATCGTGAGCACGACGTCGTCGTCTACGGCGCCACCGGGTTCGTTGGGGCGCTGACCGCCGCATACCTGGCCCGGCACGCCCCCGAGGGCGTACGGTTCGCGCTGGCCGGGCGGTCCGCGGACAAGCTCGCCGCCACCAGGGCCACGCTGCCTGCGGCGGCGCGGGAGTGGCCGCTGGTCGTCGCCGACTCGGGGGACCCGGTCGCGCTGGCGGCGCTGGCCGCGTCGACGCGAGTGCTCGCCACCACCGTCGGCCCGTATGCGCGTTACGGGCTCCCGGTCGTCGAGGCGTGCTCTCCAGCAACAGCCTGACATCCGACGACCTGATCAGCGTCGTCCTCACCGCCACACCCGACCTCACATCCGAGTTCCCGGCCTACGTGGCACGCCAGGCGGGGCTTTCCGACGTGCCGCTGCTCTCGGCCACCGAAATCGCGGTGCCCGGTGCGATGCCGCGCGTGATCAGGCTGCTGGCGCACGTGGAAACCGATCTGCCGCGCTCGTCGGTGAAGCACGTATACCTGCGCGGGGCGGCCGCTTTGCGCACCGATCTGAATCACTGATCCTTTTCGGGAATATCCGGGTTTCTGTGCGGCCCGGAATATCCGAACTCCCCCGAATGGGTGTTTTGCCGTTCTTCCGATACCGCTAGGAAGGATGGGAAAACACGCGTCCGATTCGTATCGCGCATTGTTCTGGGTCACCTCGGGGAAGTCGTGACCGGCGTTGACGCGAACGGGCGACACCTTGGGGCAGGGGGAACTGTGGGGGTTCGAGCGGCGCGCCGGGCGCGCCTGATTGCGCTGAGCTGTGTCCTGGTGGTGGGCGCGAGCATGCTTCAGGCAGTGACGTACGGGACGGCGGCTGGAGCCGTGCCCGGAGTGACCGCGGGTGCCGGGCCGGTGGATCGGCCGGCGCCTGCTTCGGCAAGGCCGGACGAGGCGGTGCCGCCGGACAAGTGGCCTCCGGTGGTGCCGCACGGCGTGAAAGCCGGCGGTGCACCGGCCAAAGTGGACGGTGCGAGGCTCGCCCAGGTCAGGGCCGCGGAGGACGAGGTCTTCGCCAACGTGGAGCTGCGGTCGGGTTTCGTGCTCGGCGACACCTCGCTGGTGGCGTACTTCGACGTCAAGGACGATCCTCGGCCGTGGCAGTCGTGGCGCGTCAGGCTGTTCGAGGCGGGCGGCACCGAGCAGGCCTCGACGACGCTGCCGCGGTCCGACCTGAGCGTCCGATGTGGAGCTGTTCGGCAGTTCTGCCGGTCGTTCGGTGCCGCTGACGGCTGGGTGCTCGACCGCGAGAAGGACTACTTCGTCACGATCGCCGCCGTGCTGGACGAGGGCGGCGAACTCGTGTCCAAGCCGAGTGCGGTGAGCAGGCCGCGCACCACCGAGCTGCCGGATCCGCTGCCGGTCGAGCAGGTGTCCGGGTGCGGCTGCGGTGTGGCGTTGAGCAGCACCGGCGCGCGGCCGGCGTTCCGCGGTGACGGCGTCAACACCGCGACCGGGTCCTACAGCCGGGTCGAGCCGGACCTCTCCATGGCGTCGTTCGGCATCCCGTTCGTCTCGAACCGCGTGTACTCGTCCAGCCTCACGGTTCCCGGGCCGTTCGGGCCGGGCTGGGCCTGGTCGTACAACATGCGCGTGACGCCGACCGAGCAGGGCGCGATGGTGCTCGCGGACGACGGCGCGCAGGTGCTCTACAAGAACGCCGACGGCGGTGGTTTCCAGCGTCCGCCGGGCGTTCGGTCGGCGTTGCGCAAGACCGCGACCGGCTGGGAGCTGGTCACCCTCAACCAGATCACGTACGAGTTCGACGGCCAGGGCAGGCTGATCGCGGTGCGCACGCCGCGGGGCGTCGCGACGAGGCTCGCGTACACCGGTGAGGGCGTCGAGATCACCGACCCGTCCGGCCGCGTCGTGAAGGTGCGGGTCGAGAACGAGCGCATCCGCTGGATCCAGCTGCCCGACCACCGCAAGACGTTCTACGACTACGACGATTCCGGGCGCCTGAAGGCGTTCAAGGACGCCCGCGGGTTCAAGTGGAAGTACGGCTACGGCGCCGACGGCCGGTTGACCGAGGTGCACAGCCCGCAGGACCACAAGCGGATCATCCTGATCCGCAACGAGTACGGCGCCGACGGCCGTGTCGTGAAGCAGCTCGACGCGCTGGGCAACGCCACCTCGTTCGCGTGGAACGGCGAGACGCAGGAGTCCACCACCACGGACGCGGACGGCGTGATCGTGCGCGACGGCTATCGCGGCAACGTGCTGCTGTACACGCGCCGTGGAGCCGGTGACACGGACAACCACCGCTACGACAAGTCGCTGAACCGCGCGTTGGTCGTCAACGGCAGCCACAACCAGCACGAGTCGTTGTACGACCTCAACGGCAACCCGGTCACGCGTCGCGCACCGCAGCCGATGAAGTTTGACGAGAAGACGAAGTACGACGCGCGCAACAACCCCATCGAGTTCACCGACGCGAACGGCAACGTCTGGAAGAACACGTACAACGAGTTCGACGAGCTGATCCGCAGCACGGACGCGGAGAACCACTCGATCACCCACGCCTACGACGACCGCGGCCTGCGCATCAGCACGACCGACCAGCGCGGCAAGGTGACGAAGTACGAGTACTTCGCCGCCGGGCAGCAGAACTCGGGTCTGCTCGCCGCCGTCGTCTCGCCGGAGGGCAGGCGTTCCGAGCTCGGGTACGACAAGACCGGGCGTCGCGTTGCGGAGACTGATCCGCGCGGCACGGTCCCCAGTGCGAACCGCTGGGACTACACCACCAAGACGGCCTACGACGAGCAGGACCAGATCGTCGAGGTGCGGGAACCGGGCAAGCACCACTCGTACCGCACCTTCTACGACGAGGTGGGCAGGCCCAGGGCGACGATCAACCCCGAGGGCGTCGAGGTGCGCAACCGCTACCTCGACAACGGCCGCCTCGACGCGGTGACCGACCCCCGCAAGACGATGTCCATCGCCTACACCAACGCGGGCAGGCGCGCGGCGTCGCGGATCGAGATGCGCGGCGACGGTCCCGACCTCGTCACGTCGTACGCGTACAACGCCAAGGGGCTGCTGCAGTCGACCACGTCGCCGCGCGGGAACGTGCCCGGCGCGAACCCGGCGGACTTCACCACCACGTACCGCTACGACGCGAACGACAACCTGGTCCGCATGTCCCGGCCGTATCCGGGCGGGCAGGTCGTGCACAAGGACATCAAGGTCGACGAGCTCGACCGCACGACGTCCACTGTGGACGAGTTCAACAAGACCTCGTCCAACCGGCGGGACAACACGGGGCAGGTCACCTCGGCGACGGACGCGCTCGGCCGTGAGATCACGATGGGCTACGACCGCAACGGCCGGCAGACCTCGCAGACCGACGCGGGCGGCAACTCCTCGAAGTTCACCTACGACGAGGCCGGCAACAAGATCAGCCGGACCGACGCCTCCGGTGGCAAGACGACGTGGGAGTACACCGACGACGGTCTGCTCGCCGCGACCACCGAGCCGCGCGGCAACGTGCTCGGTGCGGACAAGGAGAAGTTCACCAGCCACCTCGAGTACGACCTCGCCGGCAACCGCACGAAGCTGATCAACGCGCTCGACCACGCGACGACGACGGCCTGGGACGCGAACAACCGGATGACCTCGGTCACCGACGCCAACAACCACGTCACGCGCTACCGCTACCGGGAGGACGACCAGGTCCACAGCATCCACCAGGCGGATGCGAAGTACCACCCGCACGCGCCGGACGTCAACGCCACCGTCTACGACTACTACGAAGACGGTCTGCTGAAGTCGGTGCGGGACCCTCACTTCCACAGCACCCGCATCGAGTACGACCGGGCGGGGCGCCCGGTGGGCTCGGTGGACGCGTTGGGACGCAAGGCCGAAGCGGGCTACGACGCCGAGTCGAACGTCGTCACGATGATCACCAGGCGGCAGGGCGAACACCTCTCCGACGAGGAACGGGCCCAGCGCACGGTCGTCACCGCCTACGACATCGTGAACCGGCGCGAACGCCGTGCGCTGGGAACTGGCGGCCCTGTCTACACGTGGGGCTACGACGCCAAGAGCCGTGTCACGTCCTACGGCGACCCGTTGGGCGTGCGTGAGGTCACCTACGACGACGAGGACCAGATCAAGAAGGTCGTCCGTCGCGAGGCGGGCCGGACGGAGACCTTCAACTACGAGTACGACGTGCGTGGAGACATCACCGCGCGCGAGTACCCGGACGGCACCCGTGTCACGTCGGACTACGACAAGGACGGCCGGGTCACACAGGTGACGGCGGCCGGTGCCACGTGGAGCTTCGGCTACGACGTGGCAGGACGGCGGACGCGCACGACGCTGCCGGGCGCCACCGGGCTGGCGGAGAACCGGACGTACGACGACGCGGGCCGGTTGACGGCCATCGGCACCGAGCGGGTCGGGCCGGCGCGACCGGACGTGCAGGACCCGGTGTCCTCGTACCAGCTCACGCTCGACCCGGTCGGCAACCCGACGAAGGTCGACACCACTCGGGGTGGCGTGACCGAGTCGGTGGCGTACGCCTACGACGAGGCGGACCGCGTGACGTCGGCGTGCTACGCGGCGGCGGACTGCGGCAAGCACACGCCGTCGGCGGGCCGGATCGACTACGAGTACGACCTGGTCGGCAACCGCTTGTGGCAGAAGCGATCGGGCACCGCGGGCGACGACGTCACCCGGTACCACTACGACTCGGCGGACCAGCTCACCAAGAAGATCTTCGATCCGCGCGGTGGCAGCCCGACGGTCACGGACTACGACTACGACCTCAACGGCAACCAGACCAAGGCGGGACGCGAGAAGTTCACCTACAACCTGGACAACTCGCTCGCCACGGCCACGAACGCCGGCGGTCAGCAGACGACGTTCTCCTACGACGCGGCGGGTCTGCGGGTCGCGGGGGCGAGCGGTGAGAACACCAAGCGCTGGTCGTGGGACGTCAACGGCACGCTGCCGCAGATCGCGGTGGACACCACCACCAATGCTTCCGGTGGGGTGCTTGAGAAGCGCACCTTCGCCTACGGCCCGGACGACGAGCCGCTGGCATTGATCGACCCCGCCGCAGGAGTGCACTCCTACACGCACGACTGGCTCGGCGGCGTCGCGAACATGCTGTCGCCGGACGGGAAACCGCTGGCGGGCTACGACTACGACCCGTACGGCAACCCGCGCCAGGGACCGACCCTGACGCCGGGTGAGCCCGCAGGACCGCCGAACCCGCTGAAGTTCACCGGCCAGTACCAGGACTCCAGCTCCGGCGAGGGCAACTACTACCTGCGGGCCCGCAACTACAACCCGGACACCGGCCGGTTCACCTCGATCGACCCGATGCCGCAGGCGGGACCCGCGATCTCCGCCTACGCCTACGCGGAGAACAACCCGATGGCGTTCACCGACCCGACGGGCGCGGTGGCCGACGCGGGCGGCGGCGGTGGCACGACGCTGGAGAACGGCGCCACCGAACCGACCGGGCCGAGCCCGGAGGACGTGGCGAAGGCCCAGCAGATCCAGAGCAAGAGCGTGCTCGACGTGATCCTGGAGGCCGGCGGTCAGATCCTGATGGAGTTCCTGGGGATCAACGACCTCATGAACTGCCTCAAGGGCGACCTGGGTGCATGTGTCTCGCTCGTCGTGGGGGCGTTGCCGTGGGGCAAGATCTTCAAGGCTCCCAAGATCATCGGCGCGATCTTCAAGGCGGGCAAGGCCGTCGTCACCTTCTTCCAGGAGCTGAAGTGGGCGCGCGCCATCATCCAGGGCGCGGAGAAGGCCGCGGAGGCTGCTGCCGCGGCGGCCGCGGCAGCAGCGAAGGCCGCGGCGGAGAAGGCCGCGAAGCTGCGTGCGGCGGCGGAGGAAGCGGCGCGCAAGGCCGCTGCCCAGGCCGCTGAACGTGCGAAGGCCGCGGCGGCCAAGGCGAAGGCCGCGACCAAGAAGAAACCCGAGACGTGTCCGGGTCGCAAGCACAGCTTCCCGGCCGGTACGCGGGTGCTGCTCGAGGACGGCACGACGAAGCCGATCGAGGAGGTCCAGCCCGGCGACACGGTCCAGTCGGCCGACGAGAAGTCCGGTAAGTCCGCTGCACCGCAGCAGGTGTACTTCACGATCCGCACCGACCACGACAAGTCCTATGTGGACATCACCGTGGTCTCCGAGGACGGGTCCAAGTCCACGATCACGGCGACGGACAACCACCCGTTCTGGTCGGTGACCGCCGGCCGCTGGGTGGACGCGGGCGATCTTCGGCCCGGTGATCTGCTGAAGACCGCTGCCGGGACGTTCGTGCAGATCGCGGCGGTGCGTGCCTACCCGGGCTCGCAGCGCACGTACGACCTGACGATCAACGGCACGAGCACGTACTACGCGCTCGCCGGTGCGACGCCGTTGCTGGTGCACAACTGCGGCACCAACCTCGCGGACGAGGCGGCCGACCTGCCGAAGGACTGGGACCGCAGGTCGACCGGCATTCTCGACGTCGGCACGGAGCAGTTCCCGATCTCCAGCGGTCCTGGCGGTCACTCTGAGCTGGTCAAGAACCTTCCCGGGCGGACCAAGCAGAACCAGGACCACGTCGAGACGCACGCCGCGGCGTTCCTGAGGAGCAATCCGGGGATCAGGAAAGCGGTGCTCTACGTGCAGAACGCCAAGGGCGAGATGTGCAAAGGACGCCGAGGGTGCTTCGAGAACATCGAGGACATGCTTCCGGAAGGCGTGAAGATGTGGGTGTACGTGAACGGAAAGCCCGTCGGTACGCGGCCTTTCGTCGGTAACGCGAACTAGCCGGGTGCATAATGATCGCGTGGAAGAACTGCTTTCGATATCCGAGGGAAGTGTCGAAAAGTTCCTGAGGCGTTGGTACGGCGAGCCGGATCTCCCGGCTCGCCCCCGGCCGGAGCTTCCGCCACGGCTGAGGGCCTGGTTCGAGCTCACCTCCCGGTGGTCCGCTGACATCTGTGCGGTCAGCGGGCCGCTGGACCCTCCGGAGCTCGAGGCCGGAATGCTGAGCTTCTGGGCGGACGGGGCGGGTTCCTGGGAGTTCGCGGCGTCTTTGTCCGACGGTGATCCCGCGGTGTTCGGCCGGGAGGTGGGCTCGGACTGGGTGCCGATTGGAGAGTCCCTGTCCGAGTTCCTCCTCCACGTGACCGTGCTGGAGACCTCGATCGGGGCCTCGAACCAGTGCTACGCGCCCGGCGTCCCGGCGGGGAGGTTGTCCCGGATTGTTTCCGGCTACCGCCCACTTCCGCTGCAGGAGCTGCCGTGCCCGTCGATGGATTCCCGGATTCTCGTCGGAGCGGATGCGCTTCTCCAGATTTCGGAGAGCGTGAGCGATCGGACTCTGCCGCCGGGGGAGTTGTTCGACGTCTCGGTGTCCGCGGTGGTGGCGGCGTCGATTGACGAGGTGATCGACAGCTTTCCGGAAATTCCCTGGAAGCGTTCCTCGGCGGTCGTTGCCGGGGAGTTCCCTCCCGAGGATCCTCCGGAATTCCTCCGTTAGTACTACAGCCGCAGGCCGTGATCTTTGAG
This sequence comes from Lentzea waywayandensis, assembly GCF_900115955.1. Lineage (GTDB taxonomy): Bacteria > Actinomycetota > Actinomycetes > Mycobacteriales > Pseudonocardiaceae > Lentzea > Lentzea waywayandensis. The sequence continues at coordinate 85,407 of NZ_FOYL01000017.1, read as the reverse complement.
TCGTCGCTGGTAGTGGCATTGCTGGGCTCGGTGTTGGTGGCGTCGTCGCCAATGTGACCAGGCTTCGATGTGGGAGCGCGGGTGCGGGGTGCAGGTCAGGGCGGCGTGCAGGTGCCTGATCTCGTTGACACTCAACGGGATCAGGCCGTCATCGCGGTCTGCAGAGCCCCTTTTCCGTCTTCGCGGTGACCGCGAGGAAGGCCTGGGCGAGCATCGCGAGGGTGATATGCCGGTACCAGGCGTCGTACTTGCGGACCTGGTAGTGGTCCAGGCCGACCTCGTTCTTTGCCGCCTGGAAGCATTCCTCGACCGCCCACCGGCTCCCGGCCACCCGGACCAGCACGTCCAACGGGACCGGATCCGGTGTGTGGCAGAGGAAGTAGGCGATCTCACGGACGCCCTTGGCGTTGGGGGTGAGCGAGCGGCGGATCAGCAGACTGTGGTGTTCGCCGGCGTCGACCAGGGCCCAGTCATACAGCCGTGGCCCCTTGGCGCCGTCGCCGCAGGAGCGGCGTTGCCAGGCCGTCTTCGGCACCAGCCGAGCCAGCACCTCGGCCCGTCGCTTTCCCGCGGCCGTCGGGAGTTCCTGCTTGCACGGGATCGCCATGGCGAAGGCGATACCCCGTTTTTCCAGCCAGGACCGCAGACCGGGGTTCTGACCGTAGGCCTCGTCCGCGGTGAACCACGAGAACGGCACCCCCGCGTCCACGGCCCTGTGCGTGCCGAGAACTACGTCCGTGCAGGTCAGCGGGCATCGGTGGGTATCACTCACTATCCGGCATGATCGCGGTCGTGCTGGTCCGCTTCGCCTACCTCGCTGTCTATCACGCCTTCGCCGCGCTGTGGCTTCTGCGTACGACCGATCGGGAGAAGGACGTCGAGATCCTCGCGTTACGCCACCAACTCGCGGTCCTGCACCGGCAACTCGGTGATCAGCGTCCACGATTGCGGCCTGAAGACAGGGCGTTGTTTGCAGCCTTACTCGTGCCCCTGGCCTGCGCGACGCTGCGCCGACTCCAGCTCTTGGTCAGCCCTGACACGGTGCTGAGGTGGCATCGCGACCTGATCAAGCGCCGCCATGCCCGAACGAGCGTGAACCGCCGGCCCGGACGTCCGCGCGCTGTCGCCTCGATCCGCCGTCTCGTCCTGCGCCTGGCGACCGAGAACCCCTCGTGGGGATATCGACGCATCCACGGCGAACTCGCCCTGCTCGGTGTCGCGATCGCCGCATCGACGGTGTGGGAGATCCTCAAGACTGCCGGCATCGATCCGGCCCCGCGCCGGACAACCGTTACCTGGGCCGACTTCCTGCGCTCGCAGGCCGAGGCGATCCTGGCGATGGACTTCATTGAAACGGTCACGCTGACCGGCCAGCGCCAGTACATTCTCGCCGCCATCCACCACGCCAGCCGGCGCGTATGGATACTCGGCACCACCACACACCTCACCCATGCCTGGGTCACCCAGGCCATCCGCAACCTGCTCATGGACCTCGAGGACACAGGACACCTCGCGCAGATCAAGTTCCTCATTCGTGACCGCGACGCCAAATACCCCGCGTTGATCGACAAGATCCTCGGCACCGCGGGAATCGCGACGGTGCTGACCGGTGTCCGGATGCCCCGCATGAACTCCATCACCGAACGCTGGGTCAAGACACTTCGCACCGAACTGCTCGACCGCACGCTGATCTGGAACCAGACCCACCTAACGCACGCGTTACGCGAGTACGAGCGGCACTACAGCGAGCACCGAACCCACCGATCACTCGCCGCCGCAGCACCCATGAGAGCCCGGCCCCAGCCTCTCGAACCCGCCCAGATCGAACGCCTCACCGTAGATCGACAGGACCGTCTCGGCGGAGTCATCCACGAGTATCAACATGCCGCTTAACCTGCGTGGATGCAGTTTTCGGCACGCACAGGGCTCGACGGTGGTGGGCTGCACCGGCCTCAACCCCGATGTGAGCCCGCGTTGCTACAACTACATGGTTTACGCGCCGATCAGCGTCGTGCTCGACACGTGGGGCGTGAGCCTGGAAACGGCCTGAGAAGGCCATCTCCCTCCTGAGAGGGATGCCGAAGATCCTGCTGACCGGCGATCGGCTCGGGTCGCCGGTTCCGCAGGCTTGAGGCATGAGTTCCTACATCGCCGCACCGCTGCTCGTCCTCACCTACGGGGTACTCAGGATCGTCGACGGCCTCGACGGCGAATGCGGCACCGGTCCGGTGTGGACGGTCGGGCACCTGCAGACTGGTGCCAAGAACTTTCGCGGCGAACTATTGGACCGTACGCTGATCTGGAATCAGGCCCGTATGTGGCACGCGCTGCGCGAGTACGAGCAGCACGACGAGTACAGAACCTACCGATCGCTCGGTGGCGATGTACTCCTGCGGGGTCCGGCTTCAGCCTGTCGAGCCAAGGCGGATCGAGCACTTCACCCTAGACCACAGGGCCTTCTCGGCGGAGTCCTCCTCTAGGATCGCATGCGGCTTAACCTGCATGGATGTAGTTTTCGGCACGCACAACCCCGCAGGTCAGCGGCAACGCTTTCTCGTGCCAGCGGACACTGAGGGGGCTGCCCTGCGAACCGGCGTCGTCGATCGGAAGCGTCAAGCGAGCTTCGGCGTGTGGAGAGTCCGACGGAGCCGCGGAGCGCAGTCTCCGACCGCGCCGGTGAGATCGGTTCGACTTGAGGAGGCGAGCAGCAGGGCGATCATCACCAGGCCGAAGCCGATCAGCCCGAGCACGACCATGATTCCGAGGTGGAGCACCACACCCACCACCACGGCCCATTTCCGGATGCGGACGCCGCAGAACGCCGAGAGCGCCAGGAACGTCTCGGCGGCGAGCGTGCCCCACGTCATTAGCGGGCCTACCGAGTCGAGCAGTTCGGCCAGCGCGGGCGTTGCGCCGAAGTAGGCGTCCTGCATCGTGTAGTGCATGGCTTCGCCGGAACGCCACTCAGGTTCACGGAGTTTGAACCACACCGCCTGTCCGTAGACGAAGGCGATCTGCGCCCGGATCGCCAGGTGGCCGGCCGCTGCCGCACCGTGCCATCTCGGGGCCATCGGGGTTCGTGGACGGGTCCAGTGCCAGCCGCGGTCGTCGCCCAGCAGTACCGGGATCAGGAGCAGGGTGAGGATCTTGCTGATGTGCTCGCCGCCGTGGGACGCGATCAGGGCTGCGCTGAAGCTGAACGCCACGTACCAGTGCGGGACGACCGTCCATCGTGGTCGGTAGCCGACCGCTACCGACACGAGCACCGCGACGGCCGTCCACCGGGCGATCGCCGGGTCGAAACCCAGGCACCACAACGAGATTCCGCGCAGGCCGTCGCAGCGCGGGCCGTCGGGTGGCCCACCGATCGCGGGGAAGAGGTCGGTGTCGGAGGTGAAGGCCAGCGACAGCAGCTGGGCCAGGGCGACGAGGGATCGGGCCACGCCGAGCAGGGGTGATCTCGGGTCGGCGGTCAGCAGCCGGTTCAGCACGTCAGCTCCACCGCGGCGACGCGGGTGACGCATCTGGCCGTGCGGTCGGCGGAAGGTCGTTCGACGGCGAAGACGGCCGGGCCGCACACGTGCGACGCGAGCCTGTCCGGGATCGGCGCGCGGGGGGCCTCGGCGATCACGTTCGCGCACTCGGTGATGTCCGGAGTGTCGCATTCGCGCCACAGATCGGGCGGAATGGCCTGCGCCGCCGACGTCAGCCGCACCAGGTCGCCATAGGATTTCCTGCTCAATCCTCGGAGGTATTCAGGGGCGGCGGCGGGGTGGGTCAGCGACACGAACGAGCCGCCGGTCTGTTGATAGGCGACGACGTACTCGCGGTCGGCGGAATTGATGTAGAAACGCCATGCCATCGGCCAGATCAATTTGGCGGTGTCCTGGCGGGCAGTGATCGAATCGCCGACGAAGCCCTTCGGCAGATACGTGATTCCTATGAGGGCGGCGAGTGTCAGAAACGCCGCGCACGTGAACGCGAAACCTCGCGCGGCACCCGTTCGCTCCTCAGGTTCGGTGAGCACCGAAACGGCTCAGCACCCGGTCACGCATGGTGCGAAGCCGGCCTGCACGGTCTCGACCGTGGCTGGATCCTGGCTGTCGGAACTCGGCAAGAGCAGCGCTGCGGCCAGCGCCAGGACGGCGGACAGTGCTCCCAGCAACGCATACCAACGCATTTCTAAGGTCCCCCTTAGTTGGTTCTTCGCGGGCAACTGTGACGGCGGTTACGCATGAGAGCGGGTTCGGTGCGCGCTGTCAACACTCACTCCTCGTGTTCGAAGGGGTTCGAAGCGTAGCTGGAATGATTTTTCAAAAACATGCCGACCGGCATCGCGGCTGTGGTACTCAATGAGCCCCACATTGATTCGGGGGAGTCCGTGGCGCTTGAATATCGAATACTGGGCCCGCTGGAACTTCGCCGTGCGGGTGGCCTTGTCGCGCTCGGCGGTGAACGGCAGCAGAAACTGCTCGCCGTGCTGCTGCTGAACAACGGTTCGGTCGTGTCGTTCGACCGGCTCGTGGACGAGCTGTGGGACGACCCGCCGCAGACGGCGCGGCGTCAGGTGTCCAACGCCGTGGCGGGTGTGCGCCGCGCGATCGACGCGGCCGGTGGCCGGCTGGTCACCACGACCCACGGCTACCGGGTGGAGACCGCTGGGGAGACCGTCGACTCCGACGTCTTCCGCGCCCTTGTGCGTGACGCGGACACCGCGGCCGAAGGCGGACGCTCGCGGGACGCGGTCGCTTCGCTGACCGACGCGCTGGCGTTGTGGCGCGGACCGTTGCTGGACGGGCTCATGTCGTCGTCGATCTCCGCCGCCCGCGACACGATGGCCGAGCAACGGCTGATCGCGGTGGAACGCCTGGCGCGCCTGCGCCTCGAGCTCGACGACTCCACTCTCGTCGCCGAGCTCGTCGGTCACGTCGCCGAGAACCCCTTGCGGGAGTCGTTGCGCGCCACGCTGATGCGGGCGTTGTACCGGGTGGGGCGGCAAGGGGACGCACTGGCCGTGTTCGAGGAGGGCCGCAGGCTTCTCGCGGACGAGCTGGGTGCGGATCCCGGCCCCGAACTGCGGGCCCTGCACGAGCGGATGCTGCGTTCCCAACCTGCTGGGGAACTGGCCGAACCGCTGACCGCCGAGTCCTCCGGGTCGTTCCTGCCTTATGACACACCGGACTTCACCGGACGGTCCGCCGACGTCACGCAGGTGCTCACGCTTGCCGGCGGTGTTCCCTCCGGTGCGGTGGTGATCCTGGTGGTAGAGGGCATGGGCGGCGTCGGCAAGACCGCGCTGGCGGTGCACGTCGCGCACCTGTTGCTCGACCGCTACCCGGACGGTCAGTACTTCGTGGACCTGCAGGGGTACACCGACGACAAGCGGCCGATGGCCGTCGACGAGGCCGTGGACGCACTGCTGTGGCAGAGCGGCGTGCCCGCACGCCAGATGCCGGCCGACGCGGCCTCGCGCCGGGACCGCTGGCGCGAACGCACGGCGGGCAAACGGGTGCTGGTGCTGCTCGACAACGCTTCCGACTCCTCGCAGGTGCTGCCGCTCCTGCCCGGTGGCCCGGGGTCGCTCGTGCTGGTGACCAGCAGGCGGCAACTGGTCGACCTGCCGGGCGCCGTACCGCTGCCGCTGGACGTGCTCGATCCGGACGGTGCGGCGGAGCTGTTCGGGCGGGTCGCGTCGACGGACCGCGTCACCGTCGAGCGCGAGGCCACCGAGGCGGTGGTCGAGTTGTGCGGAGGTCTGCCGCTGGCCCTGCGCATCGCCGCGTCGCGTTTCCGGCGCCGTCCTCTGTGGACAATGGCGGACCTGGCCGAACAGTTGCGCGACCGGCACCGGCGCGACCGTACCTTCACGGTGGACGACCACAGCGTGTCCGGCGTGATCGCGTTGTCCTACCGCCACCTGACGCCGGTGCGGCAGCGGCTGTTCCGGCTGCTCGGACTCGCGCCCGTGCACGACTTCGACGCGTACGCCGCGGCCGCGCTGAGCGGGTTGCCTCCCGCCGAAGCCGAGGACGCGCTGGAGGCGCTGCTGGAGCGCAACCTGGTGATGCAACGCGATCCCGGCCGCTACCGCTTTCACGACCTGGTGCGGGACTGCGCGCGTGGTGTGGCGGAGGAGATTCATCCCGACGAGGCGAGCCTGGCCAGAAGCCGGTTGTTCGACCACTACCTCGGTTTCGTCGAGAAGTGCTGCGCCACGCTGATCATGGGAGCCCCGCGGTTCCGCGCGGAGATAGCGCACGCCACGCAGGCACCCGCGCCGGACGCCGCCGGAATGGCGTTGCGGGCGTTGCGGGCCGAGCACAGGAACCTGGTGATGGTGGTCGAACACGCCGCGACGCACGGCTGGTTCGCGCACGCGTGGCAACTCCCGTGTGCGCTGTTGCCGTACTTCGTGCGGATCGGTCAGCGCGCCGGCGTGCTCGACTTGGCCGAACACGCGGTGCGAGCGGCCGGCGAGCTCGGCGACCAGCGCGGATCGGCACTGGCGTGGCAGGTCGTGGCGTTCGCGTTGCGCGAGCACGGCCGCAACCTCGAGGTGCGCGACGCGCTGGAGCGGTCCGTCGCGATCTGCCGCGAGCTGGGCGACCTGCCCGCACTCGCGGCGGGGCTGCGTGATCTCGGCGTCTCGCTGCTGCAGGCGGGTTCGCTGACCGGGGCCGCGGAACGGTTCGAGGAGGCGCACGAGACCGCGCAGACGCTCGGAGACCTCGACAACGCGATCAACTCCGGCATCAACCTGGGGATCGTCGCCTGTCAGCTCGGGATGTACGAGCGGGCCCGGTCGTTGTTCGAGCAGGCGCTCGCGCACCACCAAAGGGTGCGTTCGATCGAGGGCGAGGCGATCACGCTGATCAACATCGGCTGGCTCGAGTACAGCCGCGAGCGCGACGAGCTGGCGATCGAACCACTGGACCGGGCGGTCGGGCTGAGCCGGTCGATCGGGTTCGTGCGCGGCGAGGTGATCGGACTGTCCTGGTTGTCGGTTTCCTGGAGGGCGTTGGGACACATCGACGAGGCGCTCGCCGTGGGCGTGGTGGCGCGCGAAGCGGCTCGGTCGACGGATCTGCACGAACCGGAGTGCGACGCGATCACAGCCCTGGCCGAGGCGGAACTGGCGGCCGGCCGGCTCACCGAGGCGCAGGCGCGGTTCCGCGAGGTCGAGCGCATCTCGTCGGAGGTGGACCTGCCGCTGGTGCTCGCGCGGGCGAGGGAGGGCCTGGCGCACGTCGCCGCGTTGCTCCAGGAACACGACAGGGCGCGCAACCTGTGGGGAAAGGCGCTGCCGCTCTATCAGGACGATTCGCTCGAGGCCGCACAGATCCGTGCGCATCTGACCGCGCCAGGCGACGCCTCTGTGCGCTGTGGCCGGTGCCGGACGGGTCCGGGTGACTCAAGTCCGGTGGCGGGCCTGGCCGAGGTCCGCGCTCCGCAGCGCAAGGCGCGTTCCGGCATCTGACGCTGCATCTGACACTGCGGGCTTCGCGCCGATGTCGAGCGAAGGCCGAGCCGATGCCGACCGTTGTTTGACTCCCGTCCCGGTGGTGACACCTGCGAGAGACCGGGGGGTCGGATGCGTCTGCACGTGCTGGGACCGCTGGAGGTGCACGGGGCCGCGGGACGGCTCGCCATCGGCGGGGTGAAGCGGCAGGGGGTGCTGGTCGCGCTGCTGTTGCGCGCCGGCGAGATGGTCTCCACCGACAGGCTGGTGGAGACGCTGTGGGGTGAGTCGCCGCCGCGTTCGGCACCGTCGAACGTGCGCACGTACGTGTCGGGCCTTCGTCGCGTGCTCGCGGGTACCGCGGAGCTGAGCAGCGTGGGCGTCGGCTACCGCATCGAGGTGGATCCCGGCGAGGTCGACCTGCACGTGTTCCACCGGCTCGCGGACGAGGGCGAGGCCGCTGTCCGGGCGGGGGAGCACGGGCACGCGGTGGCCGTGCTGACACGCGCACTGGGACTGTGGCGAGGGCGGGCGTTCGGTGGGGTCGAGCTGGCCCCCTGGGTGGACGCGGCCGCGACCGCGCTGGACGACCGGCGCTGGGCGGTGCTGTCGGCACTGGTGGAGGCGCTCACCGCGACCGGTCGTGCTGACGACGCGATCGGCATTCTGCGCGAGATGGTCGCCGAACGCCCGCTCGCCGAGGGGACGTGGGCACTGCTGGTCGGGGCTCTGCACCGAGCCGGACGCACAGCCGATGCCCTGACCGTCTTCGGAAGGGCGCGGGAGGTGCTGCGCGCGGAACTCGGCCTGGATCCGGGACCACAGCTGCGGGACGCACAGCGCAGGGTGTTCGCCACCGTTCCACGCGGCCTGCCACCCGGTCCCGCCGACTTCGTGGGCCGGCGGCGGGAACTCGGTGCGATCGTGACGGCGACCAGCCGGGTCACCGTGGTCTGCGGTCCGCCGGGGATCGGCACGTCGGCTCTGGTCCTGCGGGCCGCCGAGGCACTCGCACCGTCCTTTCCGGACGGTCAGCTCTACCACGCCGTCACCCGCGGCACGGGCGAAGCCCTCACCGAGTTGCTGTGCGCGCTGGGTGTCCGTCGTGACGACGTGCCCGGCGAGATCGCGGATCGGGCCACGGCGTACCGGTCGCTGCTCGCGGACCGGCGCGTGCTGATCGTGCTCGACGGCGCGCTGGAGGTCGCCCCGTTCGCCCTCGGTGCCGGACCGAGCCGCGTGCTCGTGTCGACGCGCCGGACTCCCGGCGGATTCGGCGTCGTGCGACTGGGGCCGCTCGCCGACCGGGAGGCCGTTCGCCTGCTCGGGGTGGCGAGGACAGCGGCCGAACCTGCCGCGGCGCGGGCCGTTGTGCGTGCGTCCGCCGGCAATCCCCGCGCATTGCGGATCATCGCCGAACGGCTGGCGTTGCGGCCGGGGCTGACCCTGCGGCGGCTGGCCGATCGGATGTCCGACGACGGCGGGGTGCTGGACGAACTGGCCATCGGCACGACCAGCGTGCGTGCGGAGTTCGCCGCCAGTTTCGACGCGCTCACCTCTGCGGCGCGGCGGGCGTTGCGGGCGCTCGCCATCACCGGCTCCGCGCGCGAGCCGGGGCGCACGGAATCCGCCGTGGACCTCGCCGTCGAGGAACTGGTGGTGGCCAACCTGGTCGATCCCGCCGGCCGGCTCGACCCGCTGGTCCGGCTCTGCGCTCGCGAACTGTCCGCCGAGTCCGTTTCGCTCTGACCGGAGGTCGTCCCAGATGTCCCCCAACCTGATCGTCGACGAGTTCCTGGTGAGCGGGAACCCGGACGTGGCCGTGCTCGAACAGGCGCTCACCGCCGAGACTGCACGGCGCGTGGAGTTGCGCGCGTACTTCCGAGAACTGGACGGTGCCGCGGTGCGGCTGGTCGCTCGCCGCGTCTCGGTGACGATCAACGACGAGTCGCCGCTCGATCCCGCGAACCCGCCGCTGTTCCGCGTCTCGCTCGCAGACGGCGTGCTGCGGGTGGTGATCCATCCACTGCTCGAGTGCCATCCATTGCCCGGTGCGGAGTTGCCCGCGACCGGGCCGGCGCCGACCGGCAGCGGCGAAGCCACCGAGTGGGTCGAACTGGACGGTGTCACGGAAGAGGCCGTGGCGGCGTTCGGCGGCCTGCTCGTCGAAGACCACTCGCCATCCACAGTGGACTTCGCAGGACACGTGCTGACGCGCGTCGTCCCGGTCGTCTCGGCTGACGATCCTGTCGTCCGCCTGCGTGGCGGGCAGGTCAGGGTCGAGCATGCCGACGCGGAACGGTGGCTGGCCCGCCTGCGTTCGTTCGTCACCACCGGCGAACTGCTGCCATCCGGGGAGATCGACCAGCTCCGCGCCTGGTCGGCCGGTCCGGTCGCGCCCGCCTCGCCACCCGTGCACGAACTGGTGGAAACAGCGGCGCGGGAGCACCCGGACGCGGTCGCCGTCCGGTTCCACGACGACGAGCTGAGCTTCCGCGAACTGGACGAGCGCGCCAACCGGCTGGCGAACGCGTTGCGGGCCAGGGGAGTGCGCGTCGAGGACAGGGTGGCGGTGTGCCTGGAGCGTGGCCTCGACCTGCCGGTCGCGCTGCTCGGCGTGCTCAAGGCGGGCGCCGCCTACCTGCCGCTCGATCCAGGCCATCCGCAGGGGCGGCTCGCGTTCCTGGTCGCCGACGGCGGGGCCCGTCAGCTCGTCACGTCGCCCGATCTCGCGGGCCGGGTCCCGGTGCTGCCGAGGAAGACCCTGCTGACCATGGACCTCGACCGCTTTCCCGCGACCCGGCCGGAGGTGCGGGTCCACCTGGACAACCTGGCCTACGTCCTGCACACGTCCGGGTCCACCGGCCTGCCGAAGGGCGTCGGGGTGACCCACGGCGGCTTCGCCGGCTATGTCGCCTGGGCGCGTGCGGCCTACGGGCTCGACCAAGGCACCGGGTCGCCATTGCACTCGTCGATCGGTTTCGACCTCACCGTCACCTCGTTGTTCCCCGCCCTGGTCGCCGGCCGCACCGTCGTGCTGACCGACGCGGACGTGACCGGTCTGGCGCAGGTGCTCCGCACCGGCGGGCAGAGTCTGGTCAAGCTCACGCCGGCACACCTGGACCTGCTCGGGGCGCTGCTGACACCCGCGGAGATGGCGGAGGCGACCAGGCGGCTCGTGGTCGGCGGTGAGGCGCTGTCCGGTCAGGCGCTGAGGGCGTGGACCGAGCACGCGCCGGGCACGGTGGTGGTCAACGAGTACGGGCCGACGGAGACGGTTGTCGGCTGCTGTGTGCACGAGGTGACCGCCGGTGACGCGCCGCCCGGCCCGATCCCCATCGGCAGGCCGATCGACAACACCAGGCTGCACGTCCTGGACGACGGGATGCGGCCGGTGCCGATCGGCGTGGCCGGTGAGCTGTTCGTCGGCGGAGCCGGGGTGGCCCGCGGCTATCTGGGTCGGCCTGGGCTGACCGGCGAGCGGTTCGTCCCGGACCCCGGTGCGCCCGGCGAGCGCCTCTACCGCACGGGCGACCTCGTCCGATACCGCCCCGACGGTGTCCTGGAGTACCTGGGACGCGGCGACGATCAGGTCAAGGTGCGCGGCCACCGGATCGAACCGGGCGAGATCGAGATGACCCTGGTGCGGCACCCCGGAATCAGCGCGGCGGCGGTGCTGGCCCGCGAGGACGTGCCGGGCGATCGCCGACTGGTGGCCTACTTCGTGCCGGACGGACCGCCTCCGCGGGACGTCGCGGAGTTCCTGGGACGCACGCTGCCCTCGTACATGGTGCCGGCGCACTACGTCGAGATGCCGAGACTCCCGTTGACCCGCAACGGAAAGGTCGACCGGGCCGCGTTGCCCCCGCCTGGCGCGAAGACCGAGCTGGAACGGGACGCCGTGCTCGACGAGGACATCACCCCGGCCGGGATTCCGCCGGCGGACGTCCTGCACCCGCGTCACATCCTGTTCACCGGCGCGACCGGCTACCTCGGCGCCTTCCTGCTCGCCGAACTCCTGGTTGCCGGCGACGCCACCGTGCACTGCCTCGTCCGGGCCGAGGACGAGACCGCCGCCCGGAAGCGGCTGGAGGACTGCCTGCGGGACTACCAGATCTGGGAGGAGTCGTTCCGCGACCGGATCGTGGTCGTGCCGGGGAGTCTGGACCAGCCGGGACTCGGGATCTCACCGGAGAGCTACGAGCGCCTCGCCCGCCAGGTCGACGTGATCTACCACTGCGGCGCGCAGGTCAACTTCGTCTTCCCGTACTCGGCGCTGCGACGGGTGAACGTGCTGGGCACCAAGGAGATCCTGCGCCTGGCCTGCCGGACCAGGTCGAAGGCGGTGCACCACATGTCCACATTGGACGTGTTGCTGCACGGCACGGAGCGCGACGTGCGCGAGGACACCGTGATCGCGCCGTCGGAGGTCGTCGGCGGCTACGACCAGAGCAAGTGGGTGGCGGAACAACTCGTCGCCGCGGCCGGTGCGCGCGGCCTGCCGGTCGTCCGCTACCGGCCGGGCGCCATGCTCGGGCACAGCAGTACCGGTGTGGCGAACCCGGCCGACTACTCGTGTGTGCTGGTGAAGGGCTGTGTGCAGCTCGGAATCGGGCCGGACCACGACCTGACACTCAACTTCATGCCGGTGGACCACGTCAGCCGGGCGGTCGCGCACCTGTCGCGGCAGACCGGCTCGTTCGGCCGGGTGTTCCACCTGAACAACCCGGAATCAGTGCCGTTGAGGGAAGTCTGGCGGTGGATCGAGGAAGCGGGCTACCCGTTCGAAGTGGTGGACGACGCCCGCTGGCGTGCCGCGCTCGCCGGCGTCGGTCCGGACAACGCGCTGTTCCCGGTGATTCCCCTGCTGCTGCGTGAGGACTTCGTCGATCCCCGTGCGGGAGGCGCCTACCGGGTGGATCGCACCAACACCGAGGCCGCGCTGGCCGGCGCCGGTCTCAGTTGCCCGCCGATGGACGCCGCACACGGCTCGCGCGTGCTGGACCACCTCGTGCGCACCGGCTTCCTCCCGCCTGTTGTGCGGGGAATGTGCGCCGCTGCACCAGCATTCGGCGACACGGCCCGGCGAACGGATTCGACTGGAGTGATCCCGCTATGAGCGACACCGATGCCCGGCTGCTGCACCGCTTGGTCGAGCAGCAGGCCGATCGCACCCCGCAGGCGTGTGCCGTCACCCATCTCGGTGCGGATCTGACCTACGCGGAGCTGGACGCGTGGGCGAACCGGCTGGCGGACCGGCTGCGCGAGGCCGGCGTCGGGGTCGAGACCAAGGTCGCGGTCATCGCCGAACGCTGCGCGGAGACCGTCGTGGCCCTGCTCGCGGTGCTCAAGGCGGGGGGCGTGTACGTGCCGATCGACCCGGCGAATCCGCCGCGCCGGTTCCACTACCTGATGACCGACTCCGGTGCGTCCGTGCTGATCACGCCGGAGGTCCTGCGCGGTGCGGCACCGGAGGGCGAGTGGACGACCGTCCTGTCCGACGCCGAGCACCTGGTGGGCCGGCCGGCCGGACGCCGCGACTCGGGCGTGCGGCCGGACAACGCGGCGTACGTGATCTACACGTCCGGCTCGACCGGCGAACCCAAGGGCGTCACGGTGGCCCACCACCAGATCGCGCACACTACCTTGGCGCACCACGACTTCGGCCGTCAGCCGCCGGCCTGCTTCCTGATGCCGATCTCGTTCTCCTTCGACGCCAGCGCGGTCGGGCTGTACTGGACGCTGGCGACGGGAGGACAGGTCGTCCTGCCCTCGCCGGAGGAACACCGCGACCCGCGCAAGCTGCGCGACCTGATCGCGAAGCACCAGGTCACCCATCTCGACTGCACGCCGTCGCTGTACTCGCTGATCCACGCCGACGACGCCGGTCCGCTCGGCAGCCTGCGCTGCGTGATCGTCGGCGGTGAGGCGTGCCCGAAGTCGTTGGTGGACCGGCACTACGGGATGCTGCCCGACTGTCAGCTGATCAACAACTACGGCCCGACCGAGCTCACCGTGTGGGCGACCACGGCCCTGCTGGATCCGGCGGCGGACGCCGTGCCGATCGGTCTGCCGATCCCCGGCTCCGGTGTGCATCTGCTCGACGAGGCCGGGCAGCCGGTCTCCGCCGGGGAGGTCGGCGAGCTGTCCATCGGTGGCGTGAACGTGGCGCGCGGTTACCACAACCGCCCTGGGCTGACCGGCGAGCGGTTCCTGCCGGATCCCTGGGCGGTGGGCGGACGCATGTACCGCACCGGCGACCGCGCCCGGCTGCTGCCCGACGGCCAGCTCGAGTACTGCGGGCGGGTCGACCACCAGGTCAAGGTGCGCGGCTACCGCATCGAGCTGGCCGAGGTCGAGCACGCGCTCACCACGCACCCCGCTGTGGCCGAGGCCGTCGCGGACGTGCGCGAGGTGGGCGAGAGCCGCAACCTGGTGGCGTGGGTCGCGGGCGAGGTGGACGCGGGCGAACTGCGCGCTCACCTGGCCGAGATCGTCCCGGCGCACATGGTGCCGAGCGCCCTGGTCGTGCTGGACGTGTTGCCCCGCAACGTCGCGGGCAAGATCGACCGGGCCCAGCTGCCCGAACCACCGCGCTCGGGTGGCACCGGCCGGGAGATGACCGCGCTGGAGACCGAGGTCGCCGAGCTCGTGAGCGAGATGCTGGGCGTCGAGTCGGCCGGTGTGCTGGAACCGTTCTTCGAACTGGGCGCCAACTCGCTGCACCTGGCCCGGCTGGCGCTCGCGCTGTGGAGCCGGTTCGGCGTCAGCGTCCCGATGCACCAGCTGTTCGAGGTGCCGCACGTGGCCGGGGTGACCAGGATGGTGGAGGCCGCCAAGCGCAGCGCGGCCGCCCAGCAGACCGGTGACCTGGCAGAGGTCCTGGTCGAGACCGTGCTCGACGAGTCGATCCGGCCCGCCGCCGGCCTGCCCGACGGGTCCTGGACCGCTCCGTCGCACGTGCTGCTGACCGGCGCGACCGGCTACCTCGGTGCGTTCCTGGTCAAGGAGCTCGTGGACCGCACCGACGCCACGGTGTGGTGCCTGGTGCGTGCCGAGTCGGTGGCCGCGGGCAAGGAGCGCATTCGCGACGTGATGAGCCAGTACCTCATCTGGGACGACGCGTACGAGGACCGGATCGTGGCCGTCGTCGGCGATCTCGCCGAACCCCTGCTCGGCTTGGGGGAGGACGGTTTCGCGAAGCTCGGCGAGATGATCGACTCGATCTACCACGTCGGCGCGCTGGTCAACTTCGTGTACCCGTACAGCGCGCTGAAGCCGGCGAACGTGGACTCGGTCGTCGACGTGCTGCGGCTGGCGGTCACCGGGCGGCGCAAGGCGGTGCACTACATCTCCAGCATCGACACGTTCCTTCACACCGGACTGAACCGGCCGTACATGGAGGACGAGGAACTGGTGCCGGCGGAGGTGCCCGAGGCCTATTCGCGGAGCAAGTGGGCAGGCGATCACCTCGTGCGCATCGGCCGCGACCGCGGCATTCCGGTCGTGCTGTACCGGCCAGGCATGATGATCAGCCACACCGAGACCGGCGCGACCCAGACGAGCGACTACCTGCTGCTGCAGATCAAGGGCCTGCTGGAGTTCGGCGTGGTGCCGTCGATGGACTACCTGTTCGACGCCATCCCGATCGACTACGCGGCCGAGGCGATCGCGCACATCTCGTTGCAGGACAAGTCCTTCGGTCGGAACTTCCACCTGTGGAACCAGAACCCCGTACCGCTGGTGGAGGTCTACGGCTGGGTGCGGTCGTTCGGCTACGACTTCGAGATCGTTCCGCTGGAGACCGCGGTGCAGCACCTGGTCACGCTGGGTCCGGACAACCCGCTGTTCCCGTTGCTGCCCTTGCTGTTCGAGGAGCGGTCCACGTCGGTGCTGCCCGCCTTCACCCGTGAGGTGCTCGCGGAGACGGACCTGTACGCGGAGTGCGCCAACACCTTGGAAGCGTTG
This sequence comes from Lentzea waywayandensis, assembly GCF_900115955.1. Lineage (GTDB taxonomy): Bacteria > Actinomycetota > Actinomycetes > Mycobacteriales > Pseudonocardiaceae > Lentzea > Lentzea waywayandensis. The sequence goes on along the minus strand of NZ_FOYL01000017.1, from coordinate 69,980 downwards.
CGGGACATCGGGGTGGAGTGTCCGCTGATGACGGCCGAGCTGGCGCACAAGTGCTTCTCCTACATGGTTGACATCGGGTTCCTGCCGACGCCTGACGTGCAGCGCGCCCGGCTGCGGGACAAGACCGAGATGCCCGGGACGTCAGAGGTCGCTCGATGACGCTCATCCTGTTGCATCCGACCAGCCTGCCGCGCCGAGAGGACCAGCTGAGCCTGGCGGGCGACGCGCCGGCGCCGTTGCGGCTGGCTCGGCGGCTGGCCGCCGGTGTGTCCGGTGCGGACCTGCTGGACCGGCTGCGCACGCTGCCCGCCCGCAGTGGTGCGGTCGCGCTGGCCGAACGCGTGGACTCCGGTGTGCCCTACACCTACGACCACCGCCTGCGCGAGTTCGACGACCACTTCGGCGTGGAGCGGGTGGACGTCGACACCGACGGTGTGTTCGCCCGCTCCCTGCTGGTGGCCTACCGGTCCCTGCTGGAGGAGGGACTGGCCAGCGGCACCAGGATGAGCTGGGCCCGGTGGTCCGTACTGGTGTCGGTGCTGCAGAACATGATCGTGCGCTGCGCGGGTGAGGAGGCGGACCTCCCGGTGGCGGTCCGCCCGCCGCTGCTGCGCTGGCACCTCGACCCGGAACGGCGCTGGCGGGTCGGTCACCACGTGTTCTTCGTCGTGACCCAGTGCCTGATCGTGGCACTCCAGTCGTTCGCCACCGCGCTGGGCGAGGACGACCTCCCGGCCGCCAGGCGGGCGCTGAGACTGGCCACCAGGCTGCTGGACGCCTCGAGCGCCGCTTTCGTGTTCACCGCCGAGTTCGGCGCTAACCAGTATCACCAGGCGGTCCGGCCGACCATGGAACCGCCGTTCGTCTCGGCGGGGTTCAGCGGTCTGCTCTCGCCGGACCACCACTACCTGGTGCGGCTGTTCGCGGAGGTGCGGCCGATGCTGCGGCAGCTGCCCGCCGACCTGGTCGCCGACCATGCCGCGTTCGTCCGTGCACTGGGTGCGGTCTACGAGTCGCACAAGTACGTCTGCGCGCGCTTCGGCGGTGACACCGGCGTGAGCCTGCGCACCAGCGCACTACCCGCCGTGGAGGTCCTGCATGCGCTCAAGCTGGCCCGAACCAAGATCGTGGGGCGACCATGAACTTCGCGCACGTGCTGTGGGAGCGAGCGCACGACACACCCTCCCGGCCGGCCATGACGTTCAACGACGAGGCACTCGACTACGGCGGCCTGCACGAGCGGGCGGCGGTGGTGGCCGCCCGGCTGGCCGAGGTCACCCGGCCCGGTGATCGTGCCGTGCTGTTGCTGCCACCCGGTCTGGAGTACGTGGCGGCGTTCTTCGGCTGCCTGTACGCCGGAGTGATCGCCGTCCCGACCTACCCGCCGCTCGACGAACGGCAGATTCCCCGCCTCGTGTCGGTGCTGCGCGATGCCCGTCCGGCCGCGGTGCTCACCCTGCCGGCACTGGCAGGGGCGGCACGGGAAAGCCTGGCCCGGCACGGGTTCGCCGAGCCGGTCGCGTGGCTGTCGGCCGAGGCCGGACCGGGCGAGGAGGGCATCACCACGCCCACGCCCGGCGAGATCGCGTTCCTGCAGTACACCTCAGGATCGACCAGCACGCCCAAGGGCACCGTGGTCACGCACGCCAACCTGCTGCACAACTCCGAGGCGATCCAGACCCTGTTCGGCACGACGACCGACAGCGTCGGCGTCATCTGGCTGCCGCCGTATCACGACATGGGCCTGATCGGCGGCATCCTGCAGCCCGTGCGGAGCGGGTTCCCGGTGCACCTGATGTCCCCGTTGGACTTCCTGGCCGATCCGCGCGCGTGGCTGGCGGCGATCAGCGAACATCGCGGCACCGCCAGCGGCGGCCCGAACTTCGCGTTCGACCTGTGCGTGCGCAAGATCGCACCCGGGCAGCGCGCAGGACTGGACCTGTCGAGCTGGGAGGTCGCGTTCTGCGGTGCCGAGCCCATCCGGCCGGCGACACTGGAGCGGTTCGCCGAGGCTTTCGGGCCGCACGGGTTCCGGCGCGAGGCGTTCTACCCGTGTTACGGCCTCGCCGAGAGCACCTTGATCGCCGCGGGCGGTGTGCGGCTGACCGGGTACCGGACGCGGGACGGCATGGTCTCCTGCGGCACCGCGATCGCCGGTCACGAACTGGAGATCCGTTCCGCGGAGGGGACGACGCTGCCGGACGGCGAGGTCGGCGAGATCTGGGTGCGCGGCCCGAGCGTGGCCCGCGGGTACTGGGGCGACGAAGCGTTGTCCGCCGAGACGTTCACGCCCGACGGCCTGCGCACCGGCGACCTCGGCTACCTGGCCGACGGCGAGCTGTTCGTCTCCGGCCGGCTCAAGGACGTTGTGATCGTGCGCGGCCGCAACCTGCTCGCCGAGGACGTCGAGCACGCGCTCACCGGCTGTCACGCCGCGATCCGACCCGGCGCGGTCGCCGCGTTCGAGGTGGACGGGGAACTGGCGGTTCTCGCGGAGCTGACCGGCACGGCCGATGGTGTGACGGCGGCGGTCCAGTCGACGCTGATCGCCACCTTCGGCGTGCGCGCCGAGCACGTCCTGCTCGTGGCACGCGGCACGATTCCCAAGACGCCGAGCGGCAAGATCCGCCGCGCGGAGTGCGCCCGCCTGCACCGGGACGGCGAGTTGTCGCCCATCGGCCTCGTCAAGTCCACCGTGGACAAGCTTGCGGACCCGCGTGCGGTGCGGATCTCCGAGCTGGCGGCGGTGGTGCTGGAGACACCGTCGGTGGACGCGGACGCCTCGTTGACCGCGGCGGGACTCGACTCCCTGCGCGCCGTCGAGCTGCGCCAGGCCGTCCTGCGTGAACTCGGTCTCGAGCTGCCCCTCGCCGGCCTGCTCGCCGGAGCGAGCCCGCGCCGCCTCGCGACGGAGGCCAGGCCCGCCCGGACCGCCGAGGCCGCGTCCGGCGACTGCACACTGCTCAGCGACGGCGAACGCGGCCTGTGGCTGGCCAGCAGGATGTCCGGCGATCCGGACCACTACGTGCTGGCGATCGGGCTGGAGATCGTCGGCGGGATCGACCAGGACATCGCCACCCGCACGATCGACTTCCTCGCCGAACGGCATTCCGCCCTGCGCACCTACTTCCCGGACGTGGCAGGCGTCCCCCGGCGCGAACCGTGCCCGAAACCGCTGGCGCTGCGGGTGGTGGACAGCTCACCGGAGGACTTCGAGGCTGTTGTCGCCGAGCACGCGGCCGAGGGCATCGACCCCGCCGGCGGCTCTCTGTGGCGTGCGACGTTGATCCGCGCCGACGGGCTCGACGACGTGATCGTGCTCTGCACGCATCACATGGCGTGCGACGTGTGGTCGCTGGACGTGCTGGCGCGCGAGTTCGGCGAGGCCTACCGCGAGCTCTCGGCCGGCAGAACTCCACAGTGGACAGATCCGGGGGATCCCGCGCGCTGTGCGGCCCGGCAGGAGGCGCTGCTCGCCGGGGACCGCGGCCGTGAGCTCACGGAGTTCTGGCGCACCGAGCTGGCCGCGCTACCACCCTCCGCGGCACTGCCGCAGGCTCGCCCGCACCGCCGTGCCGCCGCCCCGACCGCACGGCACCGGATGCGGCTGTCGCCGGAGGTCCTGACGTCGGTGCGTCAGCTCGCCGCGAAGACCGGCGTGACGCCGTACTCGGTGCTGGCGACGAGCTTCGCGTGGACGTTGTACCGCTACAGCTCCGAACACCGGTTCGTGCTGGGGGTTCCCGCACCCGGCAGGCTCGACCCCGAGTCCGCGACCGCGGTCGGCTACTTCGTCAACCCGCTGCCTCTGGTGTGCGAGATCGACCCCGGCGCGGACTTCACCGCGCACCTGGCGGCGATGAGCACCCGCGTCGCCGCGGTGCAGGCCCACCAGGAGTATCCGTACCAGCGGATCGTGGAGAATCTCGTGCCCGCCGAGCGGGGGGCGGACCTGATCCGCGTGCTGTTGCTGCAACAGCAGGTTCCCGGTGGGCACGCGCTGTCGTTGCTGGCGGACGAAGGCGAGCTCGGTGGGTTGACGGCGAGGACCCGGTTCGTCACCCAGCGCACCGCGCCCTTCGAGCTGACCGTGGAGATCGTCGCGACCGAGACCGGGCTGATGTGCTCGCTGACCTACGACAGCGAGGCGCTGACCGAGTCCGACGTGACGGCGTTCGCGACGCACTGGGCGAACCTGCTCGACACGGTCGTGACCGCGCCATCGGTGCGCCCGCACGAGGTCGTGATGCTGTCCGCGGCCGAGCGACGGACCTTGCTGGGCTGGAACACCACCGCACCGGTCGAAGGCGCGCGATCGGTACCGGAAGCCGTGCTGGCGATGTGTACCGCACACCCGGACGCGGTCGCCGTCGTCGACGAGGAAGGCTCGCTGACCTACGCCGAGCTGGCCGATCGCTCCGCGGGGATTGCCGCGGCACTGGGCGAGGTGCCCGGCGAAGCACCGGTCGCCGTGCTGCTGCCGCGAGGACGCGACCTGGTCGTGGCGATGCTGGCAGCCCACCGGATCGGCTCGCCGTACCTGCCGCTCGACGTCGACCAGCCGGCACCTCGGCTGGCCGCGATCCTGGCCGACGCCGCGCCACCCGTGCTGGTGACGAACGCCGCGCTGGCCCGTGATCGCCGGGAACTGGTGCGCGGCAGGGTGGTGCTCGTCGAAGAAGTCTCGGCGGACGCCGAGGCACCGGCCGGCCCCACGCACCCGGATCGGCTGGCACACCTCATCTACACGTCCGGCTCGACCGGCACTCCCAAAGGTGTCGCATGTGGACATCGGGGTGTGCTCAACCTGGTCGCCGACTACCGCGCCCGCGTGCCCGTGGGACCTGGTGACGCGTGCGGCTGGTGGACCAGCCCAGGGTTCGACGTGTCCGTGCACGAGATCTTCACCGCGCTGACCTCTGGTGCGACCGTGCACGTCTGCCCGGCGGAGACACGCAACGACGCCGGCGCGGTGATGAGCTGGCTCGCCGACCACCAGATCGTCAGCGCCTACCTGCCACCGCACCTGCTGCCCGCCGCGGCCGACTGGCTGGCCGCACACCCCGGCGAGACCGCGCTGCGCGCGTTGCTGGTCGGGGTCGAACCGATCCCGCGGCCGTTGCTGCGGAGGATCGCCGAGCACGTGCCGTTGGTGATCAACGGATACGGGCCGACCGAGACCACCGTGTGGGCCACGTTCCACCACCTCGACCCCTCGGATGCCGAGGAGGGCATCACGCCGCTCGGGTTCTCCGTGACCAACGGCCCGATCCACCTGCTGGACGCCTCGGGGAACCTCGTGCCCACCGGCGCGGTGGGTGAGATCCACATCGGCGGCCACGGGGTGGCCCGCGGCTACCACAGCCGGCCGGGACCGACGGCCGAACGGTTCGTCCCGTCGCCGTTCGCGCCGGGACAACGGCTCTACCGCACCGGTGACCGCGCCTACTACCGGCCGGACGGGCAGCTGGTTTTCCTCGGCCGCGCCGACTCCCAGGTCAAGGTGCGCGGCATGCGCGTCGAACCACGGGAGGTGGAGGCCGCGCTGGCGACTCACCCGGACGTGCACACGGCGCTGGTCCTCGCCGAGGGTGCCGCACCCGCGACCACGCTCGTCGGCTACGCCCAGGTTGGCCCCGGCGCGGAGCTCACGACGGAAGATCTCCAGCGCCACCTGCGTTCCCTGCTGCCAGGACCGATGGTGCCCGCACAGCTCGTGCTGGTGACCGAGTGGCCGATGACCGTGAACGGCAAGATCGACCGGGGCGGGTTGCCCCGGCCGGTGGCCGCCGAACACGTTCCGCCGGTCGGTGAGCTCGAGTCCGCCATCGCCGAGATCTACGCGGAACTGCTCGGCCTGCCGCTGGTCGGCCGCACGGACAACTTCTTCCACCTGGGCGGCCACTCGCTGCTCGCGGCACGGGTGTCGGCCGAGGTGGCGGCGCGGCTGGACCTGGCGGTCGAGCTGAGGCACGTCCTCGAACACCCCACAGTGGCCGAACTCGGTGCTGTGCTGGCGAACCAGGCCGCCCCCGCACCCGCGGGCATCGACCTGAGTGAGGTCCTGCTCAGCCATGTCGCGGCGTTGCCGGTGGACGTGCTCGAGCAGCTTGAGGGGGATCGGCCGTGACCACGACGCTGACCGAGGCCCAGCGTGCGCTGCTGGCCAGGATGAGCGCGCCTCCCGGCGAACGGGAGGGGCTCTTCCCGGCCACGGCGGCGCAGCGTGGCCTGTGGCTGCACGACCAGGTCCGTCCCGGCGACAGCGCCTACCACATGCCCGCGCTGCTGCGGTTGCGCGGCGAGCTCGACGTGGCCCGGCTCTCGCAGACGTTGCAGGATCTGGTGGATCGGCACGAGTCGTTGCGGACCACGTTCGTCGCCGTCGACGGCCGGCCGCTGCAACGGGTGGCCGCGGCGCAGGAGCACCACCTGTCCGTTGTGGACTCGGCAGGCCGTCCGCCCGACGAGGTGATCGCCGAGGCACGCGCGGCCGCACTCGAGCCGTTCTTGTTGCGTTCCGGCCCGTTGTTCAGGTCCGTGTTGTGGCGGCTGGGACCGCGGGACCACCTGCTGCTGCTCGTGGTCCATCACATCGTGGCCGACGGCGTTGCGGTGTCGGTGTTGTTCGCCGAGTTGGCGGGAGCACCGGCCATGCCGGCGGCGCATCCGGTGGACCTGGCTCTGCGCGAGGTCGCGGCCGGTGGCCAGGACGACGCGTACTGGGCGGATCTGCTGGCCGGATGGACACGGCCGCCGTTGCCGTTGATCTCGGGTGAGCCCGGCTGCCGGACGTCGCACCACCGCGCGCCGGACGTGCGGGGGATCGTGAAGGACGCCACCGAGTACGCGGCGTGGCTCGCTGCCGCGGCCGCCGCGTGGGGACGCCTGACCGGCCGGACCGACGTGGTGATCGGGACGCCGTTCGCCGGCCGCGGGACACCCGAAACCCAGAACACGGTCGGATTCCTGGTGACGACGCTTCCCGTGCGTCTGCGGTGGGACCGCACGACGACATTCCACGATCTCGTGGGCGTCGCGGGCGACGCGGTCCGCTCGGCGATCACGCACGCCGCGGTGGTGCAGCGGCCGCGGCTGTTCGATCTCCTGCTGACGATCACACCGGACCTCCCGGTGGGACGGCTCTCCGGCGCCGACGCCGAGGTGCTGCCGGTCGAGGCGAGGGCGGCCAAGTTCGCGCTCACCCTGGACGTCAACGCGCGCGGGCTGACCTGTGTCCACGACACGGCGATGCTCGACGCCGACGTCGTCACCGGGGTCGTCACCGCGATGCGCGCGATGATCGCCGATCCGTTGAGGCCGATCGAAGACGTCGAACTGGCCAGGTTCCCACGGAAGGTCGGCATCCGGTCGCTGGTTCCGCGCGGCGACCTGACCCACCGCGCGGACCGGCTGGCGCGCACGATCCGCAGCCATTGCGACGACGTCACGCTGGCGAGCCGCCCGGTCGCGGTGTTCGCCCCCGCCGGGACGGACCTCGCCGTGGCTTGCCTGGCTGTCGTGCGCGCGGGTGGACATCACCTCGTGCTGAACCCGGACGACCCCGCCGACCGCGTCTGGACCGCGGTGGCCGAGCACGACCCGTGCCTGGTCGTCACGGCGGGTTCCACGTCGATGGCCGGGTTCTCCGGTGTGCCGCGGATCAGCGCCGACAGCTCGGCCGATCCCGGCGGCGTGCTGCCGGCACCTCACCCGCGGCTGCCCGCCGCGGTGGTTCCGCCAGGCGTTGTGGTGAGCCAAGGCGACCTGGCTCGGCTGGCCGCCGGTGCGCCGTCCGGACGCGTCGCGCCCGTGGGTTCCGCGGACGCCGTGGTCGAGTTGTGGCGCACCCTGTCGTCCCACCAGGAGGTTGAGCCGGGTGACCGGCCGTGGTGGCACGACGGCGACACCCGAGTGCTCGACGCCCGGCTCCGGCAGCTGCCCACCGGTTGGCCGGGGGAGCTGTGCGTCGCGCTGGACGGAGTCGGTTTCGCAGACCTGCCACGTCTCACCGCGGAACGGCTCGTACCCGGTACCCGCACCCGCTTGTTGCGCACGGGTCTGCAGGCCGTCGCCCACGCGAACGGTGCGATCGAGCTCGTCTCGCTGGAGCGGTGGTTGCGCGAGCAGGACGGGATCACCGACGCGGCCGTCGTGCACCTTGACGGTGCCACCGTCGCCTACCTGGTCACCACCGCGGACCACGACGACCTGCGTGCCCGCCTCGGCGGCCACGCACCGGACGCGTTCGTCACCGTCGATGCCATCCCACGCACCCATGACGGACAGCCGGACACCAGCCGGCTCGTCCCGCCACCTGACCGTCAACCGCCCGCTGGCGCACTGGAGGAACTGGTCGCCCGGTGCTGGGCGGAGGTGCTGGGAGTCGATCCCGCGGTAATCGCCAGGACCGATGACTTCTTCGCGCTGGGCGGCCACTCGCTGCTGGCCATCCGGCTTGCCGCGCGACTGTCCCGTGAGCTGCACCGCGACGTGGGAGTGGCGGCCGTGTTCGGGCACCCGACCGTGGCGGGTACCGCGCGGGCGGTCGAGGAGACCCAGGAACGGATCCCGTTGCGGCGCGGTGAGAGTGCGGAGTCACCCCTGTCGTTCGCACAGCAGCGCCTGTGGTTCACCCAGCGGTACGACCCCGGGTCGGCGCGGTTCACCGTGCCACTGGCCGTCCGGCTGGAGGGCGACCTCGACCTCACGGCTTTGCGCCGGGCGCTCGTCGTCGTGGTGGACCGGCACGAGCCACTCCGTTCGCTGGTGGACGACGGAGTCCTGCGGGTGTCCGCGAAGGCCGACCCGGTGCTGTCCGTGGTGGACGCCCAGTTCGAGGAGGACGCGCTGGGACTGCTCGAAGAGGCCGCCCGCACGCCGTTCGACCTCACGACCGAGCACCCGTTGCGCGCACTCGTCGTGCGGCTGACGAACACCGACCACGTTCTCCTGCTCACCGTTCACCACATCGCGTGCGACGGCTGGTCGGTCGGCGTCCTGGCAGGCGAGCTGTCCGCGGCCTACGGCGCGATCCGGGAGAACCGCCCGGTCGAACTGCCCGAACTCCCCATCGGATACGGCGACTTCGCCCGTTGGCAGCGCGAGCTGCCGCACGACGATCTGGCTCGCCACTGGGAACGTCGTCTGGACGGCGCTTCACTCGTCCTCGACCTGCCCGCCGACAAACCGCGGCCGGCCGTGTTCCGGGGACGTGGTGGCACGCTGCCGATCGGCCTCGAGTCCGACGCCACCGCCGCCGTGCGCCGAGTCGCCGCCGCGCACGACGTCACGTCGTTCATGGTGCTGCTCACGGGCCTGGCGATCGTGCTGCGTCGCTGCTCCGGCCAGGACGACCTGGTGATCGGCACGCCGATCGCGGGCAGGGAGCGTCCCGAGGTCGAGCACCTCATCGGCTGCTTCATCGACGTGGCACCGCTGCGGCTGGACCTGAGCGGCGACCCGTCGGTGAGCGAGGTGCTGCGACGGGTCCGGGACACGTGCCTCGACGCCTACGCGCACCAGGGTCTTCCGTTCGAGCGGCTGGTCGAGCGCCTCAGGCCGGAGCGCGACCTGTCCAGGACACCGGTGTTCCAGGTGATGCTGGCGCTGGAGAGCGGTCCGGTGCCGGCTCCCGAGTTCCCAGGGGTGGCGGCGACGCCGATCCGTGTCGACAACGGCACCGCCCAGCACGACCTCACGTTCTGGTTGCGCGACCAGCCGGAAGAGATCGGCGGCCACGTCGAGTTCAACCTCGACGTGTTCTCCGAACTCGGGGTGGAACGTCTCGTGGAACGGCTCGGCACCGTTCTCGAGCGGCTCGCCGGCCTCGCCGGGGACACCCCGGTGTCCGAGGTGGAGGTCATGTCGGACGGCGAGCGGCGCTGGCTGCGGCACCTCGGCCGTGGCGTGACCGCGCCGGTGCGGCGCGGTTCGGTGGCCGGAGCCGTCGACCTGCGCGCGGTCGTCTCGGATGACGACGCCGACCTGTCCGCGAGCCAGATCCTGCGGCGTGCCGACGAGATCGCGACCTCGCTCGTGGCGAAAGGCGTGCGCAGGGGCGACGTCGTCGGCGTGCTGCTGCCCCGCTCCGCACACGCCGTGGAGGCGCTGCTGGGCGTGTGGCTGGCCGGCGCGGCCTACCTGCCGCTCGATCCCGCGTTCCCCGACGCACGGTTGCGCGCCATGGTGGCCGACTCCGGCGCCAAGCTCGTCCTGCACCGGACCGATGATCTGACCGGCGCGGCGTGCGCGTTGCCGGAGGTGACCGGGAACGACCGCGCGTACGTGATGTACACGTCCGGTTCGACCGGTCGGCCCAAGGGCGTTCTCGTGCCGCACGACGCGGTGCTCAACCTGCTCGACTCCATGACCGGGACATGGCGGCTCACCCCCGGCGACACCGTGGTCGCGGTGACCACGCTGTCGTTCGACATCTCGGTGCTGGAGCTGTTCGGGCCACTGCTGGCCGGCGCCCGGCTGGTGGTGGCGTCGGCGGACCAGGCGGCGGACCCGGTCGCGCTGGCCGGTCTCATCACGCGCCGGCGGGCGACCGTCGTGCAGGCCACCCCGTCGACGTGGCGGATGCTGCTCGACTCCGGCGCCCGGCTGCCCGCCGGCCTGCGCGCGTGGTGCGGTGGTGAGGCACTGCCCGCGGACGTGGCCAGGGCGTTGCTCGCCGCCGGACTCGCGGTGGGCAACCAGTACGGGCCGACCGAGACGACGATCTGGTCCACGGTGGACACCGTCACCGACCCGGACGCGATCGGCCTCGGCAGGCCGATCGCCAACACCGACCTGGCGATCCTCGACGACGCGTTGCGGCCGGTTCCGGTCGGTGCGCTCGGCGAGGTGTGCCTGGGCGGCACCGGTGTCGCGCACGGCTATCACCGCCGGCCTGGGCTGACGGCGGAACGGTTCGTGCCCTCGCCCTTCGCGGCCGGGCAACGGATGTACCGCACCGGCGACCTCGCCCGGTTCACCCAGGACGGTGTGCTGCGGTTCGAGGGAAGGCGCGACGCCCAGGTGAAGATCCGCGGTCACCGGATCGAACCCGGTGAGGTCGAGGCCCGGCTGACCGATCACCCGGAGGTGACCGAGGCTGTGGTGGTGGCGCGGGACGACCGGCTGGTCGCCTACGTCGTCGGCGCGGCCGCGGCCGAGGAGCTGCGAGCACACCTGCGGGATTCTCTGCCCGAGTACATGGTTCCGTCGGTGTTCGTCGAACTGGCACGTGTTCCGCACACCCCCAACGGCAAGGTCGACCGTGCCCGGCTGCCCGATCCGGCCGGGACCGTAATGAGCGCTCCCAGGGCGGCCCCGCGGTCGCCCGCCGAGCAGACCCTCCAGCGGATCTGGGCGGACGTGCTGGACCTGCGCCCGGAGGACGTCTCGATCTTCGACTCGTTCTTCGACCTGGGTGGTCACTCGATGCTGGCCATCCGGATGGTGACCCGCCTGGGCCACCGGGTCGCGTTGCGCGAGGTGTTCGAGCACCCGACCATCGCCGAGCTGGCGACCAGGCTCGCACCGGAGGCGGTCGCGTCGCCGATCGAACCGTCCACTCGCGCCGAGCTCTCCTCCGCGCAGGAGCGGTTGTGGTTCCTGCATCGTCTCGACGGCCCGAACCCCGTCTACAACATGCCGTTTGCGTTGCGTCTGAGCGGAGTGCTCGACGTGACGGCGTTGGCCGCCGCGTTCACCGACCTCCAGACACGGCACGAGGTGCTGCGCACGGTCTTCCCCGAGCAAGGCGGTGTGCCACGGCCGGTCGTGCACGAGCCGGCGGACGTGCTCACGGTGGCGGAAGTGACCGAGGCCGAGCTGGACGCACGGGTCGCCACCGCCGCCGCGCACGCGTTCGACCTCACCACCGGCAGCCCCTTGCGTGCCTGGCTGTTCCGGCTGCACGAGCAGGACCACGTGCTGCTGATCGTGCTGCACCACATCGCCGGCGACGAGTCGTCGATGCGGCCGTTCCTCACCGACCTCACCACCGCGTACGCGGCCCGCAGCCGGGGAGAGGCGCCCGGCTGGGCACCACTGCCCGTCCAGTACGCCGACTACGCGGCCTGGCAGCGGCGGCAGCACGAGGACTCACTGCCGTTCTGGCGCGAACGGCTCGCGGACCTGCCCGCGCGGTTGCGGCTGCCCGGTGAACGGCCCGGTCCGGCCAGGCCGGCACACCGGGGCAACACCGTCCACTTCGGACTCGGTGCCGATCTGCACACCGCGCTGCTGGACCTCGCGGCAAGACACAGCGCGACACCGTTCATGGTGTGGCAGGCGGCGGTGGCGGTGCTGCTGCACCGGATGGGCGCGGGCGCGGACATCCCGCTCGGCACGCCGGCGGACACACGCGGCCACGCCGGGCTGGACGATCTGGTGGGGCTCTTCCTCAACGCGATCGTGCTGCGCACCGACGTCTCCGGCGACCCCGGTTTCGCGACGCTGCTGGCGAGCGTCCGCGACGCGGACCTCGCCGCGTTCGAACACGCCGACCTGCCGTTCGACCGGCTCGTCGAAGCACTGAACCCGGTCCGTTCGCCGGGTGCGCATCCGCTGTTCGGCGTGTACGTCGCCTACCGCGGTGAGGCCGCGGCCTCACCCGCTCTGCCGGGGCTGTCCGCACGGTCGCACCCCGTGCCGGAGTCGTCTGCGAAGGCCGACCTCGCGTTCGCGCTCGACCACACCGGGCAGGCCGCGATCGTCTACGCGACCGAGCGGTTCGACCGGGCGACCGTCGTCGGTCTCGGCGCACGACTGCACGAGGTCCTGCGTCAGGTCGCCGCCGATCCTGACCTCCCGATCAGCCGCGTCGAGGTGCTGGCTCACGACGAACGCGACCGGATGCTGGGCGGATGGAACGACACCGCGTGCGAGTTGCCGGACGCCTGCTTCGCGGATCTCTTCGAGGCGCGGGCCACCGTGCGGCCGGACCACCCGGCGGTCGTGTTCGGTGACACGACGCTGACCTACGCCCAGCTGGACTCGGCGGCGAACAGGTTGGCGCACAAGCTGATCGGCTACGGCGCGGGCCCGGACAGGCTCGTCGGGATCGCGCTGCCGCGGTCGCTGGAGATGGTCGTCGCGATGGTGGCCGTGCTCAAGTCCGGCGCGGGCTACCTGCCGCTGGACCCGGCCCATCCGGCGCACCGCCTGGATCTCATGATCACCGACGCGGCACCGGTGTTCGTCCTCCGGCCGGACGACCTCGGCACCACCGGCTACCCGGACCACCCGCCGGACCGCCGATCCTCCGCTACCTCGCTGGCGTACGTGATCTACACGTCCGGTTCTACCGGCGTACCGAAGGGCGTCGCGGTGACCCACACCGGCGTGCAGGGACTCGTCGCCACCGCGACCGGACGCTGTGGCGTCTCCGCGGACAGCCGCGTGGTCCAGTTCGCCTCGATCAGCTTCGACGTGGCGTTCTGGGAGCTGTGCATGTCGCTGCTGGTTGGAGGCACGCTGGTGATCGCGCCGAGCGAGGTCCGCCTGCCGGACCGGACCCTGACGGACTTCCTGGCCCACAACGAGATCACGCACGTGGCGTTGCCGCCCTCGTTGCTCGCGGTGTTGCCGGAGGGCTGCGAGCTCCCCGCCGGCGTGACGGTGCTGACCGGCTCGGAAACGGTGCCCGCCGAGGTGGTCGGACGCCACGGCCCTGGCAGGACGCTGTTCAACGCCTACGGGCCAACGGAAGCCACGGTCAACTCCACGTTGTGGCGCGCTACCGGAGATCCCGTCGAGGCGGTGCCGATCGGTGTGCCGGATCCGGACACGACGGTGTACGTGCTGGACGGCCTGCGGCTCGTGCCCCCAGGTGTGGCCGGTGAGCTGTGCATCGCGGGCCGCGGTCTCGCCCGCGGCTACCTGAATCGGCCGGGTGCCACGGCGGCGGCGTTCGTGCCCGATCCGTTCGGACGGCCCGGCGGCCGGATGTACCGGACCGGTGACCTCGCCCGGTGGACGGCCGACGGCCAGCTGGAGTTCATCGGACGCGCGGATCTCCAGGTGCAGGTGCGTGGGTTCCGGGTGGAGCCGGGCGAGGTGGAGGCGGCGTTGCGCCGGCATCCGTCGGTGCGCGAGGCCGTGGTCGTCGCGGACACACCCGGCCCTGGACAGACCAGGCTGGTGGCCTACGTCGTCACGGACGCGGTGGAGCGGCTGCGTGACCACCTGCGTGAACTCCTGCCCGCGCACATGGTGCCCTCGGTGTTCGTACCGATGGACCGGATTCCCCGCGCCACCAACGGAAAGCTCGATCGATCGAACCTGCCGCGGCCCGGAGTCACGGCTGTCCGGGTGCAGGAACCACCGGCCACGGAACTGGAGAAGGCGGTCGCCGCGGTGATGTGCGAGATCCTCGGCGTCGACGACATCGGCCTGCACGACGACCTGTTCGAGCTCGGCGGCCACTCCCTGCAGATACCGCGGATCGCGGTGGGCGTGCGGGAACGCACCGGACAGGACATCTCGGTGAAGGACGTGTTCCTCGCGCCGACGGTCGCGGGTGTGGTGGCCGCTCTGGGACAGGGCACGCCGACCGCCGCGATCACCGCGGTCGACCGCGCGGCCCGCAGGCGGGTGGCGCCATGACCGAGTACACCTTCCCGCTGTCCTTCCAGCAGCACCGGTTCTGGTACTTGGAACAGCTCAACCCCGGCGGGGCGTACCACCTCCCGATCGTGCTGCGACTGGCCGGCGAGCTGCGGGTGGACCTGCTGCGCGAGGCACTGCAACGGGTGGTCGACCGGCACGAGGTGTTGCGCACGCGCTACCAGCCGGACGCCCAGGTGCAGGTGGTTGCCGAGCAGTGGACGGTGCCGCTGAGTGTGGTCGAGGGCGACCTGGAACGGATCAGGGCCGAAGCGCTGTGCGAACCGTTCGACCTGTGGTCCGCGCCACCGCTGCGGGTGGTCCTCGTCCGGTCTGCACCGGACGAGCACATCCTGCTGATGGTGATCCACCACATCGCGTGCGACGGGTGGTCGCTGGGCGTGCTGGGCCGCGAGCTGTCGGAGGCGTACACGGCGTTGCACGACGGACGCGAGCCGGACCTGCCGGAGTTGCCCGTCCAGTACGGGGACTACGCGCTGTGGCAACGGGACCGGATGTCCGGCGACGTCCTGGCCGCCGGCCTGGCCCACTGGGCCGCCGTGCTGGTCGGCGCGCCCGCCACGCTGGAACTGCCGACGGCGCGGCCGCGTCCCGCCGAGCCGGCCCTGAACGGCGACCGGGTGCGGCTGGCCGTGCCGGACGCGTTGGCCGAACGGGTGGAACAGCTGGCCCAGCGGCACGGGGTGAGCGTGTTCATGGTCGTGCTCGCCGCGTATGCGACCGTCCTGACGCGGTTGTCCGGTCAGGACGAGGTGGTCGTCGGCACGGCGATCTCCGGGCGGGAACGCCCTGAGGTGGCCGATCTCGTCGGCTGCTTCATCGACGTGGTCCCGCTGCGGCTGTCCACGGTGAAGTCGTCGGCCGAGGAGTTGCTCGCGGAGACGCGCCGAGTCTGCCTGGCCGCCTACGCCCATCAGGACGTGCCGTTCGAGCGCGTGGTCGACCACCTCCGCCCGGCACGCGACCCGGTCCGCCCACCGCTGTTCCAGGTGATGTGCAACGGCCAGGACACGCCCCGGCACGACGTGACGTGGCCCGGGGTCGAGGTGAGCGGCGAGCAGCCAGAGCCGGGAGTGTCCAAGTACGACCTCACGCTCGACGTGCATTCACGGCCAGGAGGGGTGCTGCTCGATCTCGAGTACGACCGGGACGTCTTCGACGAGCCGGGGATGGCCGGCCTGCTGGACCGGATCGTCGTGGTGCTCGACTGGCTCACCGACGACACCCGGCCGCTGTTCGACGGACCACCGCGGCCCGCTCCCGAGGTCGATCGGATCACCGCTCCGGGACCACGTCCGCCGGCGGCCGCGGCCGTCGAACCGCGGGACGCGCTCGAAGCGTTGGTGCTGGGCCATCTTCGCGACGCGCTGGGGGACGAGCGACTCGGCGTGACGGACGACTTCTTCGAACACGGCGGCTCATCGCTGGCCGCGATGACCGCGCTCGTGCGGATCCAGGAGGACACCGGGCAGCGGCTCGGCCCGGCCGATCTGTTCGGCGAGGCGACCGCGGCGAGGTTCGCGGAGCGGCTGAGGGACGGCCATGACGACATTGACCACGAAAGCGAGCAGAACCGATGAAACGTGTTCCCATCCGGCGGGTGCTGGACGTGCTGGGCGGACTGGTGTTCGCGCTGCTCGTGCTCGTGCCGTCGATCACCGGCCTCGGCGCGCTGCCCGCCCTCGGCGGCGCGCTCAACCCCGGCACCGGCGTGTGGCGCCTGGCGGCCGACGCCGGCACCGCGCGGTCGGGCGACCTGACGTTGCCGGGCCTGAAGCAGCCGGCGACGGTGTCCTTCGAGGACAACGGACTCGCCCACGTCAAGACCGGCGACGACCAGGACCTGTTCCGCGTCATCGGCTACCTGCACGCCCGCTTCCGGCTGGTGCAGATGGACCTGACCCGCAGACAGGCCAGCGGCACGCTGTCGGAGGTGATCGGCGCCGCGACCCTGGAGAGCGACCGGTTCCAGCGCGACCTCGGCCTGCGCAGGACCGCCGAACGCGACTGGGCCTCGCTCACCGGGGACAACCCGGCGCGGGCGACCGTGCAGTCCTACAGCGACGGCGTCAACGCGGCGATGCGCGAACTGCGCAGCGGCAACCGGCTGCCCACGCAGTTCGCCGTGCTCGGGTACGAGCCGGCTGAGTGGACACCGGTGGACACCCTGGCCGTGCAGCGACTCGTCGGGCAGAAGATCAGCTTCGACTCGCAGGCGCCGCTGTTCTCCTACGCGGAGAAGGCG
Source organism: Lentzea waywayandensis (assembly GCF_900115955.1). Classification (GTDB taxonomy): domain Bacteria; phylum Actinomycetota; class Actinomycetes; order Mycobacteriales; family Pseudonocardiaceae; genus Lentzea; species Lentzea waywayandensis. The sequence goes on along the minus strand of NZ_FOYL01000017.1, from coordinate 53,113 downwards.
ATGGGGCGGGACGCCTTCAAGGAGTGGTTCCCCGACGTGCCGGAGAACGAGCAGCACCCGTACGCCAAGGGGCCGTTCCAGAAGCTGCCGCTGACCCCGCTGCCGCAGCGGTCGTTCCCGGACCCGTCCGCCGGCGCGGCCAAGGCCACTGCGGCCGGCCAGACCAGGCCCGCGAATCCCGTCGCACTCGGTGCGGGCGCTGAGCTCGCACCCCTGCTGGCGAAGCTGGGTCAGTTGCCGGACAGCGGCATGGGCGCCATGGGCCACAGCAACAGCTGGGTCGTCTCCGGCAGCCGCACCGAGTCCGGCAAACCGATCCTCTCGGCCGACCCGCACCTGCCGCACAGCCTGCCGTCGATCTGGTACCAGGTCGAGGGCAGCAGCCCCGGCTACCACTTCAGCGGGGTCACCACGCCTGGCCTGCCGGTGCCGCTGCTGGGTAAGACCGACGAGTTCAGCTGGGGTCTCACCGCCTCGCAACGGCCGACCACCTTGTACTACCTGGAGAAGACCGACCAGAGACGGCCGGATGAGTACTTCTCCAAGGGCGCGTGGCAACCGATGACGCTGCTGCGGGAGAAGATCGCCGTGCGCGGTCAGTCCGATGTGGACCACACGGTCAAGCTCACCTCGCACGGCCCGGTGATGGAGATGGAGGGCGTCACGGCGGCCGTCTGGTGGGCGGGCACCCTGCCCAACGACAACCTGCGCAGCATCCTGACCATGTTGCGGGCCAAGAACGTCGGCGAGTTCCGCGACAGTCTGCGCAACTGGGTCACGCCCGCACTGAACTTCTCCTACGCCGACCGGCACGGCGACATCGCGATGTTCAACGCCGGTGTCGCGCCGCAGGTCGACGGGCACGAACCGACACTGCCGCTGCCCGGCGACGGAACCGCGGAGATCACCGGCTCCATCCCGTTCGACGCGCTGCCGTCGTCGGTCAACCCGCCGGAGGGGTACATCGTGTCGGCCAACCAGCGCGAGGTCACCGGCGACTACCCGTACCAGTACTCGACCTCGTACAACTGGGTGCTGCACGGCTGGCGCGACGGCGAGATCATCGACCGGATCACCTCCGCGGGCAAGCTCAGCTTCGCCGAGACCGCCGAGATGCAGAGCGATTGGCACGACAACAACGCCCGCCAGCTCGTCCCGTTGCTGCTGGACGCACTGCGCGGCGAGCAGCTGTCGGGCTCGGAGCAGCAGGTCGTGGACCTGTTGCGCGGCTGGGACTTCAACGCGACCCCGGAGTCGCTCGCGCCCGCCTTCTTCGACTCCTTCAAGAACCGGGTGTCGTGGGTGACGTTCGAGCCGTGGTGGAAGCACTACGGCGTCAAGCAGAACCCGGGCCAGTACCTGCTGCCGAAGGGGCCGGACGCCGGCGCGTGGGCGCAGGAGACGTTGCGCGGCACCGTGCTCGGCTGGATCCAGCACGACCCGGAGAACAAGTACTTCAGCCTGCCCGACGGCACCAAGCGCACCACCACACAGGTGCTGCGCGAGGCCTTCCACCAGTCGGCGAAGCGGACGGTGGACAAGTTCGGCGCGGACCTGAAGGGCTGGCGGTACGACAAGTACCAGAAGGTGCTGTTCCCGTCGCTGCTGGGCATCTCGGCGCTGGACGTGGGTCCGATGCCGTGGGGCGGCAACCCGCGCACGATCAACACCGCGGTCGGCACCAGGGACGACGAGAACGGCAACCCCCTGTCCAACCTGGCCACCGCCGGGCCGACCTGGCGGCTGAACGTGGACTGGGGCACCGGCGAGGCCAACGCGATCTTTCCCGCCGGGCAGAGCGAGAACCCGATGTCCCCCTGGTACGCCAACGGGGTTCCGGTGTGGATGAAGGGCCAGTTCTGGCCGCTGCTGGAGAAGAACGCGGTCCGGGCGACCGCGGAATGGAGGTTGCAGCCATGAGGGTGGTGATCGTTGCCGTCGCGGTGGCGGCGCTGGACGCGGCGGCCCTGCTGGTGGGCTGGTGGTGGGTGACGGCTCTGGTGGCCGCACTGGTGGTGTACCGGTTCGCGGGCAAGCGGGTGCTCCTTGCGGTGCTCGCGGGCACAGCGGTCGCCTGGGGCGCGTCGATGGTGGCACAGGCGGGAACGCGGATGAGCGCGGTCGGCGATCTCGTGGCCGCCATGGCGCTCAACACCCGTGGCCTCGGCTGGGCCGTGGTTGGGGTGTCCCTGGTGTACGCGCTGTTGCTGGCGTTGGCGGGGAGCTGGGTCGGCGGCGTGGTGCGGCGACTTCGCCGCTCCGAACCAGAAGCTATCGCAGAGCAGGACGAATCCGTGGAAGCCGTGGAGGCACAGCATGTCTGAGCAGGACGACCACTACACAGTCGTGATCAACGACGAGGAGCAGTACTCGATCTGGCCCGTCGGCCGCGAAGTGCCGGAGGGATGGCGCGAGGTCGGCGTGAGCGGGGACAAGCAGACCTGCCTCGCGCACATCGACGAGGTCTGGACCGACATGCGTCCGCTCAGCTTGCGCAGGCACATGGCGGAAGCGGGGCTGTGAGATGACGCGGGCGAACCCCGAGGTGTCCGTGCGCGGCGTCTTCCGGCCGCTGCGGCACGCCGAGTTCCGGTGGCTGGTCGGCGGTCAGATGCTGTCCACGTTCGGCGACATGCTGCTCGTCGTGGCACTGCCGTTCGTGGTGCTGCGGCACGGTGACGCGGCCGACCTCACCGCGATGCTCACCGCCCTGGGGATCGCCCGCATGGCCGGCTCCCCGCTCGGTGGCTGGCTGGCTGACCGCTGGCAGCCGCGCACGGTGATGCTCTTCGCCGACGGTGCGAGGGCCGTGGTGCTCGCCGGGTTGGTGGTGATGGTCTCCGGGGACGGGTTCGACCTGCTGCACTTCGGCATCGGCGTGGTGCTGCTCGGCACGCTGGACGGGGTGTTCCTGCCCGCCTACTGGGCGGTGCTGCCCGCGCTGGTCGCGGAGGACGAGCTCGCCGCGGGCAACGCAATCGGTGAAGGGCTGCTGGTCTTCACCGTCATGGCCGGCACGTTCGTGGGCGGGCTGGCCAGCGCGGTGCTCAGTCCTACCGTCGTGCTCGCGGTGGACGCGGCCACGTTCGCCGTCTCGGCAGGCATGCTGCTGTTCCTCCGGTCACGACCGGGAGTCCGGACGGACGAGGGCACCGGTGGTCTCTGGGCCTTCGTCAAGGGGTCAAAGCTCTTCCTGTCCATCACGTTGATCGCGGGCGTGCTGCACCTGGCGTCCGCGGGCACGATGAACGTCGCGCTGCCGGTGCTCGCGGACGAACGGTCTGCCGACGGCCAGCAGGTGTTCGGCGTGCTGCTCGGAACGCAGGGCGCGGGCCTGCTCGTGGGCACCCTGATCGCGGGCCTGCTGTGGGGTTTCGCCCGGCGTGGCCTGGCCGCGGTCGCGTTGCTGGTCGTGCACGGCGCTGTGCTGATCGTGTTCCCGCAACTGCCCGGTCCGGTCGCGCCGATGGCCGCGATGTTCGTGCTGGGCGTGGTCGCCGGAGTCCTGAGCATCCTGGCCGTGACGATCCTGCAGCAGATCTCGCCACCGGAGGTGCGAGGCCGCGTGATGGCGGTGTTCTCCGCGGTGACGCTGGGGGCCTACCCGCTGTCGGCGGTGCTCGTCGGCACGGTGGTGGTCGGCGCGGGCGCGCCGGTGGCGTTCCTTGTGAGCGGAGTGGGTGTGCTGGTGACGGCGGCGATCGGGTTCGGCCAACGTGCGTTGCGACAAGCCTGAGGAGTGGTGATGACGTATCCCGAGGCCGGCGCACCGCCGTTGCCCGTGCTGCCACCGCCGTGGAGCGTCCGGCCCCTGAGCCCGGAGGACGCCGGGATGGTGGCGGACTGGATGAGCACGCCGCACGTGGCCTCCGCCTGGGATCAGGCGTGGCCACGGCAGCGGTGGGCGGACGAGCTGGCGCGGCAGGTCGCGGGTGATCACTCGCTGCCGTGCGTGGCCTGCTACGACGGGCGTCCGCTGGCGTACCTGGAGATCTACCGGGTGGTCCGCGACCGGCTTGCCGCGCACTACCTGGCGGGCTCGCACGACCTGGGTGTGCACGTGGCGATCGGTGACCCGGCCGACGTCGGGCGTGGACTGGGAAGCGCGCTGCTGCGGGCGGTCGCGGACGGGCTGCTGGCCGCCGAGCCGGAGTGCGAGCAGGTGGTGGCCGAACCGAACGTGGTGAACCTCGCGTCGCAGCGGGCGTTCCGCAACGCCGGCTTCCGGCCCGCGGGCGAGGTGGTGTTCCCGCACAAGAAGGCGGCGCTGCTCATCAGGTCGCGGGTGGACGAGGCCGCCGACGTGGTCGGCATCGGCTTCGGGCCTGCGAACCTGGCACTGGCGGTCGCGCTCGCCGAACAGACCGGCGTGACCGCTCGCTTCCTGGAACGCCAGGACGGCTTCGCCTGGCACCGCGACATGCTGCTGGACGGCGCGACGGTGCAGGTGTCGTTCCTCAAGGACCTGGTGACGATGCGGAACCCGACCAGCGAGTTCGGGTTCCTGTCCTATCTGGCCGCCAAGGACAGGCTGGCGGAGTTCATCAACCACAAGACGTTGTTCCCGTCACGGGTCGAGTTCAACGACTACATGTGCTGGGTGGCGAGCCGCTTCGCCGCGAGGGTCGACTACGGCGCGGAAGTGGTCAGCGTGCGGCCGGTGGCGGGGACGTCGGGCATCGACGAGGTCGAGGTCGTCACCCGGCTCGGCAGGCGGCTGCGCTGCCGGGATCTGGTGATCGCGACCGGGCTGCGGCCGGTGTTGCCCGCCTGGGTGGAGCCGTCGGACCGGGTGTGGCACAGCGACGAACTGTTGTCGCGGCTGGAGAAAGTGGATGTGGAGCCGCGCCGGGTCGTCGTGCTCGGCGCCGGGCAGAGCGCGGCCGAGGTGGTCGAGTACGTGCACCGCCGCTATCCGCACGCCGAGGTGTGCGCGGTGTTCGGGCGGTACGGCTACTCGCCGGCCGACGACAGCCCGTTCGCGAACCGGGTGTTCGACCCCGCCGCGGTGGACACGTTCTACGGTGCGCCGGACGAGGTGAAGGACAGGGTGCTCGGCTACCACCGCAACACCAACTACTCGGTCGTGGACCTGGAGCTGATCCAGGAGCTGTACCGGCGCGGCTATCAGGAGCTCGTGACCGGTGAGCGACGGCTGAAGGTGCTCAACCTGTCCACAGCGGACAAGGTGCGCGCCCTGCCTGACGGCGTGGTCGTCGACGTGGTGTCGCTGGCGACCGGGGAACGGTCGGAGCTGGAGGCGGACTTCCTCGTCTGTGCCACGGGTTACCGCGAGGCGGACGTGTTCGGATTGCTGGGTGAGCTGGGGGAGTACTGCGTGCGTGACGACCGGGGGCGGCCGGTGGTGGACCGTGACTACCGCGTCCGGACCGTGCCGGGTGTGTCGTGCCGGATCTACCTGCAGGGGCCCACCGAGCACTCGCACGGCATCAGCTCCGGACTGCTGTCCACCGTGGCCGTGCGGGCGGGCGAGATCGCGCGGTCCATTGTGGATGGTTCGGTGGCGCGGGAGCCCGTGGTGGCGGGCTCATGAGTTTCGGTGTGGCGGGGATGGGCGTCGCGCTCGGCGACCCGGTCCCGGTGGCGGCCGCCGCCGACGAGTACCTCACCGACCAGCGGCAGCTGTCCCGCTGGGGATATGGGACGTTCCACCGGGCCGGCCCGTCCGTCGGGATCACCGATCTGGCCGTGGAGGCGGGACGACGGGCACTGGACGCGGCGGGTGTGACCGCGGCCGAGGTGGACGTGGTGGTGCTGGCGATCTCCGACGTCGCCGAGCACCTGTACTGGGATCCGGCGGCCGCGTGCCAGCACCGGATCGGCGCGAGCCGGGCGGAGGCGATCCTGGTCAACCAGGCGTGCGGCGGCGCGGTGACCGCGTTCGACACCGTGGCGGGAAGGTTCGCGACCCATCCGGACCACGAGGTCGCGTTGATCATCGGCGCGAACCGGGTGTGCGAGACCTATGTGAACCGGATGGCGGTCAACACCTGCGTCAACGGCGACGGTGCGGCCGCCGTGGTGGTGCGAAGGAGCTCGCCCGGTCTCCGCTGGCTCGTGACCGAGACGGTGACCGACGGCACCTACGCGGACTACTTCAGGCTCGAAGGCGGGACGGCCCAGCCGTTCGGCGGTGGTGAGCCGCCGCGGATCCGCGACCCCTTCACCCGGCTCGCGGAGTTCTTCGACAACGACGTCCGCGCGATGGTCGAGTTCGGGCGGATGACCGTGGACCGCCTCCGCGAGGTCGTCGAGCGGGCGTGCAAACGGGCAGAAGTGTCCGCCGTGGCACGGGTCGTGCACCTCAACGACAACGTGATCGCGTTGGGTGACCTGGCGAAGGCGCTGGACCTGCCGCTGTCGGCGGTGAACGCGGACGTGGCCGCCGCGCACGGGCACCTGGGGTGCGCGGACCAGATCCTGGGACTGTCGTGGCTGGTGGAACGCGACCTCGTCGCTCCTGGCGAGGTCGTGGCACTGACCAGCACGGGCAGCGGAATGCACTGGACCTGCACGTTGATCGAGGTGTGAGGATGAGACGGCCGTTGCGAGTCGCGGTGGCGGCGACGTTCACCGCCGACGGTGTGGTGCCGCTGCTGCGGTCCGCTCTGGAACGCGCGGGCATCACGTCGGAACTGCACCTGTGCCCCTTCGGCCAGGTCGAGACGGAGCTGACCGCGCCGGACTCCGGGCTCTCCGGGTTCGCCCCCGACGCGACCCTCGTGCTGGTGCACGACGGCGCGTTCCTCCCGGCTTCCTGGGATCCGACGCGGCTGGACGAGCTGGACGATGCGGTGCGCGCGCGGCTGGCATCGCTGGAGTCCGCGGTCGCCGGGCGGGGAACGGTACTGCTGCACACCGTGCCGCTGTCGAGAGTGGAGCAGCGCACCGTCGTGTCGTACCGGGGGCGGGCGACGCTGGGCCGGTTGTGGCGACGGCTGAACTCGGAGCTGCTGGAGCTCGCGGAACGACATCCGTCGGTGCACGTGCTCGACTTCGAGGCGTTGCTGGCTGATGAGGCCGGGCCGGTTCGTGACGAACGGTTGTACCGGTACGCGAGCATGGCGTGGAGTGCGGTGGCGGAACAGGCTTACGCGAGAGAAGCGGCGGTGTTCTGCCGTGCGGTGGCGGGGTTGTCGGCGAAGGTGCTCGTGCTGGACGGTGACAACACGCTGTGGGGCGGCGTCGTGGGTGACGACGGCGTTGCCGGGATCGAGCTGGGTTCGTCGTACCCCGGCAACGCGCACGTGGATCTGCAGCGACGGGCGTTGGCTCTGCGACGCCAAGGGGTCCTGCTCGCGTTGGCCAGCAAGAACTCCGCGGCGGTCGTGGACCAGGTGCTGGCGGAGCACCCCGGCATGGTGCTGCGGGCGCCGGACCTCGTGGTGCGGGCGGTGAACTGGCGCCCCAAGGACGCCAATCTGCGTGAGCTGGCGGCCGAGCTGAACGTCGGGCTGGATTCGCTCGTCTTCGCCGACGACAGCAGGTTCGAACGTGAGCTGGTGCGCGAGGCCCTGCCCGCGGTGCGGGTCGTGCCGCTGGACGGAGACCCGGCCGGCTTCAGCGGCCTGCTGTTCGCCGACGACCACTTCGCCGTGCTGGAGACGACCGAGACGGACCGATCGCGCACCGACCTGTACCGGGCACGGCGTGAGCGGCACGACTCAGCCGCGTTCAGCTCGCCCGAGGAGTACCTGAACGGCTTGCGGCTCGTGGTGTCCGTGCGCGAGGCCACCGTGTACGACCTGCCCAGGCTGGTGCAGTTGTCGTTGCGCACGAACCAGTTCGTGATGGTGCGCGGTGCGCACGCCGAGGCGGAGACCCGTGCGTACTCGGCGTCTTCTGATCGGTTGTTGCTCACCATCTCCGTGTCCGATCGGTTCGGCGACGAAGGTGTGGTCGGCGGGATCTGGGTCAGCTGCGGAGAAGAGGCGTGGACGGTGGACAACTTCGTGCTCAGCTGCCGGGTGTTCTCCCGCGGCGTCGAGCACACCGCACTGCAGGCCGTCGTGGACCGTGCGATCGCCGCCGGTGCCGAACGGCTGGACGCCGCTTTTGTTGCCACAGAACGCAACCAGCCCGCCGGGGCGTTCTACCCGTCGGCGGGGTTCACCCCTCGTGTGCCGTCCGGCCACACCTTGCCGTTGCGTCCGCCGCCCGCCCTGCGGCCTGCCTGGGCGACTGTGACAGAGGGGGAGAACGCCGATGTCTGACGTGCTGACGGACCTCGTCCCGCTGGTCGCGGAGGTGTCGGGCACCCGGCCGCACGAGGTGACCGGCTCGTCCCGGTTCGAGCAGCTGGCCGAGTGGGGGAGCATGGCCGCGTTGCGGTTGCTGGCCAGGGTCGAGCCGCACTGGGGCGTGCGGCTCGACCTGCGGCGCTTCCTGGCCACCGAGACGGTGGCGGAACTGGCCGGCGTGATCGCCGAGGAGCGGCTCAGATCCGCCTGACGGTCCTCGTCGTCGCCACGGTCAGCACGATGTTGTTCCCGAACGTCGTGGCCTCGTCGCACACGAGGCCCGCACCCTCGACGAGCAGGCGCATCTGCTCCGGCGTGCGGAACTCCGGCAGCCGGAAGAACATGCGTCGGAACAGCCGGGCCGGCTTCAGCTCGGCGATGTGACACCGGCCGCCGTCGCCGAGGACACGGGCCACTTCAGCCAGGCCCGCGGCCTGGTCGGACCAGTGCCCGAAGGACGTCGTGCTGAGCACGAGATCGATCGCGCCGGTGTCGACCGGCAGCCGCTCGGCGGTGGACCGGTGCAGGACCGCGGTGGGAACCAGTGCCTTCGCCATGGTGAGCATCCCGTTGACCGGGTCGACTCCGACCACCTTCGCGTCCGGCCTGTGGGGTGCCAGAACTCTGCACACATGCGTTGAGCTGCGGCGGTCGGGCCCCTGTTGTCCGGTCGGCATGATCGTGGACGTGGCACTGCGACTGCTGTACCTCATCTTCGCCAAGCTAGGTGGCTGGCTGGTTCTGCTCGGCCGGTCCTCGGCGGCCAAGGACGTCGAGTTGTTGGTGTTGCGGCATGAGGTCGCGGTGTTGCGCCGTACTCATGGTCGTCCGCGGTTGGACCGGGCTGACCGCGCTGTGCTGGCCGCGTTGGTGCGGCGACTACCTCGCTGGCTGCGGGAGCACCGGTTGGTGTCTCCGGGCACTGTGTTGCGGTGGCATCGGCGGTTGGTCGCGAAGAAGTGGACCTACCCGAACCGGGCTGGGCGACCGCGGGTCGATGAGACCGTCGTGGCGTTGATCGAGCGTATGGCGCGGGAGAACACAGGCTGGGGTTACCGCCGCATCCAAGGTGAGCTGCTCAAGCTCGGCCACCGGACGGCGGCGTCGACTGTTCGCCGTGTGCTCAAGCGGCTTCGGATACCGCCTTCGCCGACTCGGGACTCCGACACGTCGTGGCGGCGGTTTCTGCGTGCTCAGGCGGCGAGCATGCTGGCGTGCGACTTCTTCCACGTCGACTGCGTCGTCACGTTGAAGCGGGTGTACGTGTTCTTCGTGATGGAGGTCGGCACCCGCTACGTCCACATCCTCGGGACCACCTCTAACCCTGACGGGCTGTGGACCACTCAGCAGGCTCGCAACCTCCTTATGGCGCTTGACGATCGGGCGACCGACTTTCGCTTCCTGGTTCGTGACAGGGCGGGCCAGTTCGCGGCGTCGTTCGATTCTGTTCTCGCTGACGCCGGCATCGACGTCGTGAAGATTCCGCCGCGATGTCCACGGGCCAACTGCTACGCCGAGCGGTTCGTTGGCACCGTAAGGCGAGAGCTCACCGACCGACTGCTCATCATCAACGAGCATCACCTGAAGTCGGTGCCCATTACAACCACCGACGGCCACACAGAGCGTGGCACCACGCCCCACCACGACCCGATTACCCGCTCACAGAATCAGGCTGTAGGGCCGTTCGTCGTCGGCGAGTACTCGGCGGCTTGATCAACGAGTACGAACCTGCGGCGGCCTGAGGCACAGGTCAGACCGCCAAGCCTGGTTTTGGCACCCCACACGCTGTCGGACGTCGCCGCCGCGGCCGGCATCACCAAGCCGCTCGTCCACAGCTACTTCGGCTCCAAGGACGACCTGTTCGCTGCCTGCCTGACCCGTGCGCGCAGCAACATCGTGACCCACGTCGAAGAGGCGCTCGTCGACGTCACACCAGGTCTCGACGCGGCCTTCACCGTGCTGGAGGCCGTGTTCACCGCGCTGGCCCCGCGCCCGCACGACTGGTCGCTGCTCTACGACACCACGGTCCCGCCCGGCACCGCTGCGGCCGTCGCCCTTCGCGCACAACGACGTCTGGTCGCCGCGCCGGCGATCACCGGCGTGCGTGAAGGCGCGCTGGCCCACGGCCTCACCGACGCCGACGACATCACCGCGGCCACGGAGGTCTGGCTGAGCGTCCTGTCCGCGCTGGTGCGCTGGTGGCTCGCGCACCCCGACCACACCGTGGCGGACATGCTCGCCCGCTGCCGCCGGATGTTCACCGCGATCGCCGGGTGGCCAGCGAACTGAGGGCCGTGGCAGGTCAGTGCACTTGACATCGAAGGAACTGGGCCGCCGGTTTCGTTCACTGTTCGTCCAGTACGCGGTTCCACACTGAGCCGCGATCACTGCCGAGCACACTGGACGGAGCACTCCAATGACCACATCTCGCCGAAGCCTGCTGGCCGGATCCGCCGCGGTCGCCGCCGCAGCAGCTGTCGGAACGTCGGCGGCACAGGCACATCCCACGCCCGGCGGCACGCGCAAGCCCACGGTGGTGCTCGTGCACGGCGCGTTCGCCGACGCCTCCGGCTGGAACGCCGTCGCCGCGCGCCTGATCCGGGACGGTTATCCGGTCATCGCCCCGGCGATCCCGTTGCGCGGCGTGGCCTCCGACGCCGCCTACCTGGCGACCGTCCTCGCCACCCTCGGCGGTCCGCTCGTCCTCGCCGCGCATTCCTACGGCGGCAACGTGATCACGAACGCCGCCACCGGCAACACGAACGTCAAGGCCCTCGTGTACGTGGCCGCCTTCGCACCCGACCAGCGCGAGTCGTTGCAGGACCTGCAGACGAGATACCCGGGGAGCAAGGTCGACGAGACTGCTTTGGACTTCCGTCCCAACGGTGTGAGCGCCGACGCGTACATCAAGAGAGAGGTGTTCCGCGACGTGTTCGCCGGCGACCTGCCCAAGGCGACCACCGACGTGATGCAGGCGGGCCAGCGGCCGGTCGACGTGCGCGCGCTGGGGGAGCCGTCCGGTGTGCCGGCCTGGAAGACCATTCCCTCCTGGTACCTCGTCGCCCGCAAGGACAACGTCTTTCCCGCTGCGGCGCAACGGTTTGTGGCGCAACGGGCCAGCGCACGCACCGTGGAGGTCAACGCCTCGCACGTCGCGATGATTTCGCAACCCGCCGCGACGGCCGAGCTCATCGAACGCGCCGCGCGCTGAAGGACGGGACGATGCATCAGCACGCCTACGTGGGCCAGTGCGCTGTCGAAGAGAAGCGGCACACCGTCGCGAGGTCACCCATCCGCAACCCGAAGCTGGCGCTGTTCGCGTTGGCACTGGGCACTTTCGCGATCGGCACCGGCGAGTTCGGCAGCAACGGCGTCATCCAGCTCCTGGCGTCCGATCTGGACGTGTCGATCCCGGTCGCGACGTACGCGATCACCGCCTACGCGTTCGGCGTGGTGATCGGCTCCCCGGCGATCACCCTGCTCGCCGCCGGGGTCAACCGGCGTGCGCTGCTGCTCGGTCTGGTCGTGCTGTTCCTGATCGGCAACGGTCTTCCGCGCTGGCACCGAACATCGCGCTGCTCGTCGTCTGCCGGTTCGTCAGCGGCAGTGTGCAGGGTGCGTTCTTCGGCGCAGGGGCCGTTGTCGCCGCGTACGTGTACGGGCCGGGCAAGGGCGGCAAGGCCTTCGCCACCGTGATGGGCGGGCTCACGGTCGCCACGATCCTCGGATCGCCGCTGGGCACGTTCATCGGCCAGAACGCCGGATGGCGGGTCATGTACTGGACCGTGGCCGCCATCGGTCTGCTCGCCGGCGCCGCACTCGTCGCCTGGCTGCCACGCACCGGCGACCTGCGCGGCGGGTCCGTCACGAACGAGCTGGGCGCCCTGCGCAGCAAGGACGTCTGGGTGATGGTCGTCGTCGCGGCGCTTGGCATCTCCAGCATCTTCGCCGTCTACACGTTCATCGGCCCGTTCGTCACCGACGCCGCCCGCAGCGATGCCGCGCTCATCCCGGTCGCGCTCGCCGTGTTCGGCATCGGCATGGCGGTGGGCAACCACCTCGGCGGACGGGTCGCCGACCGGTACGCGCACCGCGGGCTGACGTACGGCTACGGCAGCGTCCTGGTGCTGTTGGTGATCATCGGCGTGGCCGGCGACGACCTGGTGATCCTGTTGCCCTGCCTGTTCGGCGTCGGCGCGACCATGATGTTCGCGATCCCCACCATCCAGGTTCGGCTGACCAGCCTCGCCCCGGACGCCCCGACCCTGATGGGCGCCCTGAACCTGGCCGCGCTCAACCTGGCCAACTCGCTGGGCGCGATCGGCGGCGCGATCACCCTCGGCGCCGGCTGGGGCACCCTGTCGACCGTCTGGGCCGGCTTCGTCTTCACCGCCGCCGGCCTGGCCCTGTACGCGGTGACCATCGGCCGAACAAGGCCATCGCGTTAGGAGATCGCCGCACGGTCGAGCCCGGCCAGGAACTCCTGCGCACGGCGGGCGAACAGGTGGGCCTCACGACCGGCGGAGAACGCGCGGGCCTCCTCGGCCGCGGCCCGTACGACGTCGACGGGCTCACCACGGGCGTGCAGCAGGCGCGCCCGCAGCAGCCGCACCAGTCCCTCGGCGTAGCGCTGGCCGTTGGCCTCCAACGCCTTGTCCGCCCGGTCGAGCGCGATGTCCGCGTAGTCCAACTTCCCGGCGGTCAGCCACATCTCGGCGACCAGTCCATTGTGGAACGCGACACCCCACCGAGGCGGGTCGGCCAGCGACGCGGCGAGGAGCTCCTCGGCCTCCGCCGCGACCCCGGCCGGGTCGTCGCCGGTGAGGGCGCGGGCCCAGCACCAGTTCAGCCGGACGTAGTGCTCCTGCTGCACGGCGGCGCGGCCGGTGCCCACGGCGATCCAGCGTTCGACCGTGCGGATCACCAGGTCCGCGTCACCGGCCGTGGCACCGATGATCGTGAGGTAGTAGGCCCAGGTCGCGACCGCGTACGGGTCGTCGGGCCCGTTCCACTGGTCGATCATGGTCCGGGCCTTCTCCACGTCACCGTGCAAAGCGGTCACGACGGCACGCCAGCCGGGCCACTCACCCGAGACGTCCCGCCGGATCGGCGTGTCGCTGTGCGCGGAGACGACGCCGTCGAGCACGGCCGGGTTGTTCGCCTCGAAGCACCGGTGTGCCTCGCCGATGTTCCCGACGTCCCACTGGTGCAGGCCCCACGCCTGCCTGCCGTACACCCGCACGACCGGGTCGGAGGACGCCTCACCCTGCTCGCGCAACCGGCGGACGAGGCGTTCGCGGTCCCACTCCAGGAAGGTGTAGGCCCCGAACAGGCGGGCGAACAGCAGTCCGGCGGCCTCCACGTCCCGGCTCAGTTGGCGCGCCAGGAGTTCCGCCCGTTCGAGCAGGTCGAACGTGGTGCCGCCGTATCCGGCCTGCCGGCGTGGTGCGATGGCGAGCAGCGACAGGGCGGAGAGCTCCAGTTCCGGGAGCCCGGCCGTTCGGGCGATCTGGGCGGCCGACTGCAGGTGCCGGTCGGCGGCCGCGAACGCGAGTTTGGCCGTTGCGCGACGACCGGCGCGTTTCAACGCCTCGGCGGTGCGCACCGGGTCGGCGAGGGGGCCAGCGGCCTGCAGGTGGTACGCGAGGCGTTCGGTGATGGACTCGTCGGCGTGCTGGTCCTCCAGGGCGTCCGCGATACGCAGGTGCAGCCGCATCGCCTGCTGCCGCGCCGTTGTCTCCGTGATCGACTCGCGGACCAGGTCGTGGGCGAAGCGCAACGAGAACGGGTCCGCCGTCGGTTCGAGCAGACCGAGTGCGCGCAACGGTTCGAGGAGTTCGAGGCACTCCGTCAGGTCGAGGGCGGCGGCACGGGCGAGCAGGTCCAGCTCGACGTCACGGCCGATGAGTGCGGCGATCCGCAGTAGGTCGCGGGTGTGGTCATCAAGGCCTGCCATGCGGTCGCGGACCACGTCCCGCACGGTGGACGGCACCCCGGCCGAGGCGTCCCCCAGCGCGCCGCTGTCGCTGAGGAGCCTTGACAGCTCACGGACGAAGAACGGGTTGCCTGCGGTGCGGGAGTGGATGGTGCGGGCGATGTCCGCACCGGGCTCACGGCCGGTCTCGCGCCGCACGAGCTCGGTCACGGCGGTCAGGTCGAGAGGGCCGAGCCGGAACCTCCGGTGGCCGGGCAGCCGGCTGGCGGCGGCCAGCACCCGGGACAGGTCGGAACCGGGGGACGGTGCGCGGTCGCGAAGTGCGCCGATGATCGCGGCACCGGCGGGCAACCGGGTCGCCAGATGGCCGAACAGGTGCAGTGAGGCGGTGTCGGCCCACTGCAGGTCGTCGATGATGAGCACCACGGGCCGTTGGCCCACAGCCTGCCCGACGACGGTGACGACCTGCTCGAACAGGCGGAACTGGGCACGGCTCCCGGACGCCGCCGGTGCCGCGTGGTCGTCCCGCTCCTCGAGGAGGCCACCGAGCTCACCGCCTAGCCACTTCTCCCGCGCGGGTGCGGGCAGGCTGTCGAGGACCGTGGTGAGGGCCTGTTCCCACGGCCACATCGAGGGAGCCCCGTCGCCTTCCAGGCAGGACGCCCAGACGACGAGCGCGCCACGCCGGTTCGCGTCTGCGGCGGCCTCCTCCAGAAGGCGGGTCTTGCCCACGCCTGGTTCGCCCTCCACGACGGCTAGCCCGGTGCGTCCGGTGAACGCCGCCTCCACGGCCTGCCGCAGCGCAGCGAGTTCCTCGGTCCTGCCAACGAGATCGGCGCCGCGCACGGGTGCGCTGTCCGGGTCCGGCTCTGGCGCGGGGGACTGCGTCAGCACCCGCAGGTAGGCGTCCTGCAATGCGGGGCCGGGGTCGATGCCGAGCTCGTCGGCCAGGCGGGCGCGGAGTTCGCGGAACGCCGACAGCGCCTCCGCCTGCCGTCCGGCGGAACCGAGCAGGGAGATGAGACCGGCCTGCACGGGTTCGTGGAACGGTGCCGTCTTCGCGGCCAGCTGCAACGCCGGGAGCACCCGTTCCGGCCGGCGCAATGACACGGCCAGGTCGGCCGCGGCCTCGCAGGCAGCGCGGAACTCGTCGTCCAGGGCGGCGAAGATCGCCATCGCCGTCGGTCCGTGGGCGAGTCCGTCCCCCGCAGGGCCCTGCCACAGGCCGAGCGCCTCCACGTAGTGCTCCAGCGCCGCTTCGTGCTGACTCCGCGCCTGGGCCGCCTTGGCGGTGTCGACGAGTTCCCGGAAGGCGACGAGGTCCAGCGTGTCAGGGCCGGCGGTGAAGAGGTACGCGTTGCCACGGCGGTGCAGGTACGAACCGGGACTCCTGGCGGGGTTCGCGGGTTCGAGCAGCCGCCGCAACGCGCCGACGTACTTGTGGATGACGTTGAGCGCGCTCGTCGGGGCATCGTCGCCCCAGACCAGGCCGATCAGCTCGCTCGTCGTGACCGGCCTGCCCGCGCGGACCAGCAGCAGGGCGAGCAGATAGGCCTGCTGCCGTGGCCCGGCGTCGACCTCGGCACCGTCGCGCCACACCCGCAGCGGGCCGAGGATGTGCAGGCGCGGGCTCATGCGGGTTCGACCGGCGTGCGCGCACCGCGAACCTGAGCGCGGCGGCGGGTGATCACCCAGCCGAACGCGGCCGCCGTGAAGAACATGACGATGCCGTACGCCGTGCCGGGGATGGCCATCTCGGCGCTGTTCAACAGCCCTGGGCTCAGCGCGACGGTGATGGCGAACGCGGTGTTGTGGATGCCGATCTCGAACCCGGCCGCGACGGCCGCACGGTGCTCGACGCCGGTGAGGCGCGGCACGCCGTAGCCGATCAGCATGCTCACGACGTTGAAGACCAGCACGGCCAGGCCGACCGCGACGAAGTAACCCGCGAGGTCGTTGCGCACCCCGTAGACCACCGCGGCGATGACCACAACCAGCACCACGACCGACAGCACCCGCACCGGCTTGTTGAGCCACTGCGCCAAATGCGGTGCTCGCGCGCGCACGAGCATCCCGACCGCGACCGGCACGAGCACGATCGCGAAGACCTGCACCACCTTGCCGAACGGCAGCCCGACGTCGGCGTCACCGGCCAGGAAGTACCCGGCCGACAGGTTCACCACGATCGGCATGGTGACCACCACCAGCACCGAGTTGACGGCCGTGAGCGTGACGTTGAGGGCGACGTGCCCGCCGAACAGGTGGCTGTAGAGGTTGGCCGTGGGACCACCCGGCGACGCCGAGAGCAGCATCATCCCGACCGCGAGCTCCGCCGGCAGCCGGAACGCGAGCACCAGTCCGAAGCAGACGGCGGGCAGCAGCAGGACCTGGCACGCCAGCGCGACCACAACCGCCTTCGGGTGCCGGCCGACCAGCCGGAAGTCGTCCACGGTGAGCGCCAGTCCCAGACCGAACATGACGACACCGAGCGCGAAAGGCAGGCTGGCCAGGAGCCAGGGGGAGTCCATGGCGAATTTTCTCCGTCCCGCCGTGGCCGGTCAAGACACCGTCGCACCGTCGTGGAAGTCGTAATTCACTAAGCGCGGGTTGCCGTTCACTGCCCGTCAAGAGCACATTCGTACCGTCGAACAAGTCCACACGCGACTCGACCCAAGGAGCCCCGGATGCCAACCAGAGTGACCCGGCAGACCGTCGACCTGTCCGCGTATCCAGACCTGGTCGTCCTGTACCTCGGCATGCGGGTGAACCAGCTGTACGGCATCCGCACCTTCTTCAGCTTCGGCCGCAAGATCAGCCAGTCGGTCGCGGACGCGCCGGACGGCCTGCTGCTGCACGAACCCGTGTACTACTCGGTCTTCCCGATGAACATGGGCATGCGTCAGTACTGGCGCGACCTGCCCTCGCTGCTCGACTTCGCCCGTTCGCAGCCGCACCGGCAGTGGTGGCTGGACTTCCTCAAGGACTCGGGCGGCACCGGCTTCTGGCACGAGACGTACTCGGCCAAGGGCGGCATGGAGGCCGTCTACGACGACGTGCCCAAGCCGATCGGGTTCGCCCGCTTCGCCGGGATCCAGCGCGCCAGAGGCCCCATGTTCGGGTCGGCGGAACGCCTGGGACGCACCTACGACAACACCCCGGTCCTGAGCGAGAAGGACCTCTACGAGTAGTCGATGTCCAGCTCGGCGAAGCCCCTGGACCCGAACAGCGCCTTGCCGTTAGTCCTGAACGGGTTGCCGCAGTTGAGGAACCTGATGCTCGCCAGTTCCGGGCAGTCCAGCAGCGCCTCGACGTTCACGATCCGCTTCGAGTTCAGGACGGTCATCCGTGAAGATCACCTGTTTGAAGCGCTCCCAGGCCTACTCGAGCGGCCAGCTGGACCTGTGGAGGAGGACGTGCTCGCGGGGCTGGTTGATCAACTCTACGAGCAACGTTTGCAAATCGAATACGACGGTCAGCGAGTGAAACTTCGACCCGCCTCACAGGTTGTGAAAACCATGGAACCTGCCCATCGCTCAGTCCAGTCGATTCTCGCGTTGGAATGGTGTGATGTCACGAAAGCGGTCGAAATATGAATTACCCCACGGGATCCCGAGGAATCCCGTGGGGTAAGAGAATGTCCGAGGGAGACTTGAGTCCCCATATGTAGCAAGCTTGCGCAGTTCGTGTGTTCATGCGCTATTGAATAGCTCGAACCTAGTATAGAGGGCCAGTCGACACTAATCAATCTTTCGGGCTGATCTGTATCGACTGGAGTAAGAACTTTCGCGGTGACCTCTCCGGCCGCCCGCTTATCTGGAATCAGGCCCATCTGCGCTAGGCGCTGCGTGAGTACGAGCGGTACTACGGCGAGCACCGAGCCCGCCGATCGCTCGCCGAGGCGGCACCCTCGCGGGGCCGACCTCAGCCTGGCGAACCTGCTCAGATCGAACGCCGCATGATAGACCGACGTGATCTTCTCGACTGCGTCATCCACGAGTATCGCCATGTGCCTTGACCTGCATGGACGTAGTTTTCGGCACGTACAGGTGTAGGAGCGGCCAAGGGCGAGGGCGTTCACGTGCGCTTGCTCGGAGTACAGGTCCAGGTGGTTGGCCTGCCAGATGTGCCACAGCTCCCGATCGGTCGCCGCCTCACCGCCCAGCCGGAAGCTGGTGACGTCCGAGCGTTCGTCCAACGAGTCCACAATGAGTTGGGGGCCAGTTGATGACCACCGACCGCAGGCGGGAGTCCAAGCGCCGCAACAGCTCGGGGTGCATGTACGACAGCGACTGTTCGCCTTCGTAGTAGGCGTCCGGCAGTTCGAGTTCGGGGAGTTGCTTGTTGTGCCGCCGGGCGAGGCGGGTCACCCATTGTTCAGGCGACAGCGTGAATTTGGTGGTAGTCAGGACGATCACCACCATGTAGCGGGTACGGTCTTGCCGTGCCGCCAGGACAAGTTTCGGTCTGGGTGCCCGTAGTCGTTGCCGTACTGGGCATTGTCGGAATTATCAGCGGACAGTTGATCAACGCCTGGCGAGAGGACCGCCGATGGAAGCGTGAACTAGAGCGGGAAGATTTGAGGTGGCGGCGTGAACGTGAGCGTGAACAAGAGCGAAACGAAATTGAGCGAGCTCGTGAGGAGCTGCGGCAAGCGCACGATGCTCGAATTGAGTGGCGGAGTCAGCGGTTCGAGGTCTATAGGAATTTTGTCACTTCCGTCGATGAACTCGTGTATCTGTTGCCGCCTGAGGGTGATCAAGATCTTCCCTACGACATTATGACTTGCTTTAAGGATCCCAACTTCAGCTCGGAGCTGTCTGTGAGGCTGTCGGCAGTACGCGAAGCAGCGGTTGCGATCGAGCTGCTTGCCGGTGGGCGATTGGTGAGCACGGCAGATAACCTCGTATCCGAGTGTGGAGCTGTGCGGTACAGCCTGTACATCCCTCCCCGTCCTCCGCCTCGCAAAGATAGCGACGAAGGTGAGGAAAAGGTTGACTGGGGCCGGATGGCTGCACGGTTCTTGCCTGCGCTCAAGAGACTGAAAGCTGTTCGAGCGCAATTCATATCTGAGGTAAAACGTGAGCTGGCGCTTGTGACCCCCGAGGATGCGAAGGGCAAGAGTTAGCCCATCACCACCATGCGACTCGATTTCTTCGGTTTCGAACCGCGCTCTGAAGGGACACCGCATTGGTCACCTTGGTCTAGTTGGAATCGCGGTAACTGATGGCGCTCGGAACTACGTACAAGACTGGTTCGTCGATACGGTGTCAGGCAGTGTCGGGTGAACTTCGTAGGACCGCTCGGCAGGACAACGAGGAGCGGCATGGATCCGTCGGACATCAGCACGCTGGAACAGCTGGCCTGCGCGCTTGATCAGCTTCGCCGCGACCTAGCGCTGTCTCTGAGGGGGCTATCGAGCGCTGCGGCGAAGCTGCCGGAGAACCAAGGACGGCGGCCAGCCCTGCCGCACTCGACGGCCGGGGACCTACTGAAAGGCAAGTCGGTGCCCGAGGTGGAGACGATGACGTCGTTTCTGGGTGCGTGTGGAGTTCACGGGGACGCGCAGCGCCCGTGGCTCCTGGCGCTCGAGCGGGTCGTCCACCAGCACCAGCGGTGCTTGCCGGGTGCGGTGCGGGTTCGGGATGCGCGGCCGCGGCTGCTCGGAGTGCATGCAGCGATCCAGGTCGAGCAAACCAAAGGACGGGACCGGACGGAGCGCGATCGCGGGGACGAGCTGCCCCTGTATGTGCAGCGCGATCTCGACACCGATGTGCGCGCCAGGCTTATGGCTGCCTCCCGGCTGGGCGGCTTCTTGTTGCTCGTCGGGGAGTCCTCTGCCGGAAAGTCCCGTGCGCTGTTCGAGGCAGTACGGACGGTGCTACCGGACAGATGGCTACTGCATCCAGCGAATGCCGCTGAACTGCGGGAACTTTCCTCCCAGTCAACGGATCGGATCGTCGTCTGGCTAGACGAGCTGCAGGACTACCTCGACCACCCTGTCGGCGTGCCTGCGGGGCAGATCCGCGGACTGCTGGAAGCAGGCACGGTTCTGGTGGCGACATGCTGGCCCGACGAGTACCGCAAGCGCACGGCACTGCCAGCACTAGGTCAGCCGGACCCCTACGCCAATGACCGGCGACTGCTTGACCTCGCCGACATGCTGCACGTCTCTGATGTGTTCAGCGCCGACGAGCTCCGCCGAGCGGAGGAACTCGCCGATACCGACCGTAGGATTCGAGTCGCGCTCGACACGCCGGACGCCGGTTTCACGCAGGTGATGGCAGCCGGCCCTGAGCTGATCCGCCATTGGGAACATGCTCCCGCCTACTCCCACGCCGTCATCACCGCCGCACTTGACGCCCGCCGCGTCGGTGCCCACGCACCCCTGACCCGCGATTACCTCGCCGTTGCCGTACCCGGCTACCTCAACGACCGGCAGATCGCCACAGCACCCTCTGACTGGCTCGACGCCGCTCTGGAGGACGCCACAACGCTTCTGCGCGGCGCCACCGCCGCCCTGGCGCCAGTGTCTGCTGGCATGGGATGTACCGCTGGATTCCGAGTAGCCGACTACCTGCATCAGCACGCCCTACGCGTCCGACGCGTCGAACCCCTACCTGACGCCGCTTGGCACGCCCTGGTTCACCACCACCATCCCGACGACACCAAACGGCTAGCAGATAACGCCCAACGCCGCGGCCGAGAGCACGAATCCGTCGCCCTGCTTGAGAACCTCATCGGCAGAGGCGACCGGAACGCCGCAGTCGAGTTGGCACAGCTAAAGACCGACATCGGAGACGTGGACGGCGCAGTTCGAGTGCTACGCCCTCACGCTGACAGGGACACTTACGTCACCTGGGTGCTGGCGGACCTGTTGGCCGATCGCGAGGAGATTGACGACGCAGTTCAAGTGCTGCGCGTTCACGCCGACAGTGACGGATACACCGCCGAGCGATTGGTCGAGCTGCTGACAGGGGCGGGGCAGGTCGGCGACGCATTGCAGATTCTGCGCACTCGCGCTGACAACGGCGACGAAAACGCCGCATTCCGACTGGCCAACCTGCTGTTTGAGCACGAGAACGCGCAGGAGCTACGCACCCGTGCCGACAACGGCGACGAGCACGCCGCCGCTCGGCTGGCGGACCTGCTGCGGGAGCAGGGCCAAGTGCAGGATCTACGTATCCGCGCCGACAGCGGCGACGAGCACGCCGCCTACCGCCTGGCGAGCTCGCTGTTCGAGCAGGAGCAGGTCGACGACGCACTCCAGATCCTGCGCACCCATACAGGCAACAATATCGCGCACAAGGTGGCTTACCTGCTGCAGGAGCAGGGCCAGGTGCAGGAACTACGCACCCGCGCCGACAACGGCGACAAGCAGGCCGCCGCTCGGCTGGCGGACCTGCTGCGGGAGCAGGGCCAGGTGCAGGAGCTACGTATCCGCGCCGACAGCGGGGACGAAGACGCCGCCAACTGCTTGGCGACGCTGCTCATTAACCTGGGCCAGTTCGATGACGCAGCTCAGTTCCTGCGCACCCGCGCCGACAACGACGGCAAGGTCGCGGCCTTCCACTTGGCGTACGTGCTGGCGAAGCAAGAGCAGGTGCAAGAGCTGCGCACCCGCGCTGACAAAGGCGATATATACGCCGCCAGCAAAATGGTGGACCTAATGACCGACAAGGGGCAGGTTGAGGACGCAATCCAATGGCTACGCAGCCGCGCTGATCGGGGCGATATATACGCCGCCAGCCAACTGTCAAATTTGCTAGCCAGTCAAGGACTGCATGCGGAGTTGGGACGGGAGGTGACGGCCGGAACCAAAGGAGCGGTACAGGCTCTGCGTCTCGCGCAGGCACGCTTGTCACGCAGCGCCGCACGACGACCAGTGCAAGTTCGACTCAATTGGCTGGAACTGGAAGCCACCACGCTACGCCGACGCTCCGACCTGGCCGACTAGACAAAATGCACTGGCGGCCATCCGCAACTCCTAGCCTGCAAGGGCTCGTTCTGGATTCGGAAAGTAGAGAGTCGAATGTTCTATAAGGCGCCTTTGTTGACATCGCTGGCCACAAAGGCGGAGGTGCGTATCCACGTCGTCGGGGTCACAACAGCCCGGCCTGGTGCAGGCGGGTCGCTGCGGCGAGCACCCCGCCGCCACCGAGGATCGCGCCCAGAACGATCTTGAGTAGTGCCACTGCACGTTCGGAGCGCTCGCGATCGGTAGTCGCGAGCGCTACCGCCGCCGCAACGGCGGCCGTGCTTATCAACACCAGCGAAATCAGCGTGATCAACGGCGTCCACATGATCGTGTTCCTGTTCTCCAAAGTGGGACGCGAGCCAGGCCGATCCGTGCTCGCCGCATGTAGCTGATCAGCCCTAGGCGCTGTCCGGCATGGGCTCCGTACGCGTCCGGACAGCTACCGCTCGGCAGATCGGTGCAACGGCTTGTCACCTGGAAGCGAAGCGCTGGAGAGGGCCGTTAGTACGGCGTCCGGAAGCTGTTCGGTGAGCTTCGCCGGACAGCTTGGCAGGGCAGAGAGGACGAGCATGGATCCGGCGGACGTCAACACCCTGGACCAGCTGGCTGGCGCGCTCGGCCAGCTCCGCAGCGAGAAGAAACTGTCGCTGCGGGACTTGACGAACGCGGCGAGGCTGCCGGCGCACACCGGGCGCCAGCCGGTCTTGTCCCGGTCGACTGCCAGTGACCTGGCTGCATGGGACCGGGCGTGCGCGGGGTTTGAACCGCGACGCCGCCACTAGTCCGCGTCCAGCAGTCGTGCGACTGTCGAAGCGTGCGGCGAGCCAAGGCTGTTGCCGTGTTGTTGGCCCTGCGTGCGAGATCGAGCGCGCTGGTTGCGTAGTGGTTTCATTCGGTGAAGCGAGTGATCGCCAGGTAGGCCTTCGCGAGGGTTAGCTGGGTTTTGACGGTGTAGAGCACGTTGTTCGCGGGCTGGTGGATCATCAACGCGGAGTTCGCGGAGTCGATGGCGCGTAGCGGGTCACCGGTGGCGAGGCGAAGGTGTGCCAACGCCGTCAGTGTGACGGCTTTTGGGTCTGCTGCACCGTTAGATGACATCAGAGTTGGCTGCCGTAATGGGGAGCTGGCCCGAGGTTGGTACGGCTCGCTCTTGGTCTGTTCGGGTGGAGATGGACAGGACGTCGTCACGATGCCTTTGGCAGCTGGGTCTCGGTTTTGACCGAGGGAGCTGACTGTGGCCACGTTGACGAACGCCGAACTGGTTGCCGCGTTGACGGGACGTCGTCGTCCAGTGGCGCCGTCTGAGGTGCCTGGTCTGCGCTTTGCGTTTTACGGGCGGGTGTCGACGAGCACGTTTCAGGATGTGCAGACGTCGCGGGCGTGGCAGCGCGCCGTGTCGGATGAGTTGATCGAGGGTGTCGGCTCGGTTGTCGCGGAGTTCTTTGATGTGGGTGTGTCGCGGCGGTGGTCGTGGCTGGATCGTCCGGAGGCGGCGGCGTTGCTGGCGGCTGCCGCGGGCCCTGATCGCGACTTTGACGCAGTGGTAGTCGGTGAGTACGAGCGTGCGTTTCACGGTGATCAGTTTCGGCAGGTCGTGGCTCGGCTGAACTTACTGGGCGTCGAGGTATGGCTGCCGGAAGCCGGCGGCCCAGTGGAACTCGGCAGCCCTGTGCACGAGGCTCTGATGGTGTTGCTGGGTGCGCAGGCGCAGCGTGAGGTGGCGCGGGCTCGGCAGCGGGTGTTGGCGGCGATGCGGTCTCAGACGCGGTTGCAGGGTCGGTTTCTGGGTGGTCGTCCGCCGTATGGGTATCCGCTTGTTGATGGTGGTCGGCATCCGAATCCGGTGCATGGGCGGTGGGGTCGGCGGGTGCAGGTGTTGGCGCCGGATCCGGTGACGGCGCCGTGGGTGCGGTGGGTGTTCGCCGAGCGTGCGCGCGGGCGGACAGTGGCGTCGTTGGCGCGTGAACTGAATGAGCGTGGGGTGGTGTGTCCGTCGGGTGCGGATCCTGGGCGGAATGCGCATAGGTCGGGGGAGCGGTGGATCGTGCGGACGGTGGCGATGATTCTGGAGAATCCGCGCTACACCGGCCGGCAGGTGTGGAACCGGAGCAGCACAACGGGTCACGGGCCTGGAGGCCGTCCCGGCGGCCGCGGTTCAGGTGTGCTGCGGTGGAATCCGGTCAGTGAGTGGGAGGTCTCCGAACGGATCGTGCACGAACCACTCGTGGATGACGAGACGTTCGTCGCCGTTCAGGGCTTAAGGGTGGCGCAGCCTGCAAAGGACGGCGAGGTACGGCGCTACCTGCTGGCGGGGCTCGTCGTGTGCGGGCTGTGTAGCCGTCGGATGGACGGGCACTGGGTTCACGGGCGAGCGGGCTATCGATGCAGGCATGGATTCACCAGCGCCAAGCGACGTTCCGACGGCGAACCACGGAACCTCTACGTCCGAGAAGACCATCTGCTCGAGGCGCTGTCACATCTACTGGCGCGGACCGCTGGGCCCGTAGAGGAAGGTGTGGGCGAGGAGTTAGTCGATCAAGTCCGCGAGCAACGCCTGCAGATTCACTATGACGACCACCGTCTTGAAATTCGACCCGCACCGCTAATGCTGAAAACCATGGAACCTGCTCGTCGTCCAGTTCAGCCGGCGCTCGCGTTGGATTGGCGCGCTGACGTGAAAGTGGTCGAAATATGAATTACCCCACGGGATTCTGGTGAATCCCGTGGGGTAAGAGAATGTCCGTGGGGGGACTTGACCCCCCACGTGTAGCAAGCGTGCGCAGTTCGTGTGTTCATGCGCTATTGGATAGCTCGAACTTAGTATAGAGGGCCAGTCGACACTAATCAATCTTTCGGGCTGATCTGTATGGACTGGAGCAAGAACTTTCGCGGCGACGTGTTCGACCGCGCGCTGATCTGGAACCGGGCCCATCTGCGCCAGGCGTTGCGTGAGTACGAGCGGCACTACAACGAGCACCGCACCACCGATTGCTCGCTGCCGCAGCACCCTTGCGTGCCAGGCACCAGCCCCTTGGACTTGACCGGATCGAACGCCTCGCGATACTTCGACGGGACCGTCTCGGTGGAGTCCGTCACGAGTAATCGGCATGCCGCTTGACTTGTGCGGACGTAATTTTCAGCACGCACAGAGTGCGCGGCGGCTTGATGAGCAGGTCACGCCTATCAAGCCGTGTTTGGCACCCCCACAGGCAGTCAGGTGGTGAACAAGCGGTCCATTGCCGTGACCAGTTCGGCCGCATCCCAGTAGATCGAGTGGGTGTTGGCTCCTTTTGTGTACCTGTGCGGTACCTCGACGTCCATCGGTGGGGTGCCGTCGTGCATCCGGAAGACGTTCGCGGCGAGGAACGACAGCGGATCGGAAGGCTCCCAGAGGTTCGTCCAGCGGTTCAGGGTTTCAGGAAGACGCACGACTTCGTCGCCGCCGATCGCCGCGAGTGCCGGACGCCGCGGGTCACAGAGTTGGAAGAGCGGCCACGGCGAGCCGAACGTGATGACGGAGGCCGTCCACAACGGGGGCGATTCCGGGGCCATGGCGCCGGTGGCGAGGTCGAGTGCGATGGTGGCGCCGAGACTGTGGCCGATGAGGTGTACTCGGTGGGTCGAGTCCGTGCCGAGGAGGGGATCGACCGCTGCGATGACCTCCCGCACCCGGTCGTGGATCTCACGCCACCTCCGCTGGTAAACGATGACGTCGCCGAAGTTGCGTACCACCGCGGGAGCGAGCTTTGTGCGGATCATGTGGTTGACGTTGCTTGCGAAGCTCTTCAGCGCGTCCCCGACCAGCTCGTCAAGGGACTGCATGCGCTGGCGCACGATCTCGCGCACGCGCGTCCTGTCTCGCAGTTCCACCTCGTCGAGCGCTTCGGCGGTGTCCTCGGCCAGCAACCGCCCGATCGCGCGCAGCAGCGCCGGGTCGCTGACCTGGTTCAACCAGAACCGATCCGCGGTCCAGGTGTCTGCCGTGGCCTCCGCGACCGCGTCGGCGGCGTCGCCACCTAGCGCCGCCCTGATGCCGGCCTCGATCGCGAGCAACTGCTCCTGCTCGTCCAGCTGGTCGTCCGCCGGCTCAAGCGCGTGCGCGATCGTGAGCGCGAACTGCTCGACGTCATCGTCGTCGGTTTCCGGGATGTAACCGCCGCGGACCTCTTCGGACCGGCGCTGAGTGGGCTGCGGGAGGATGCGCTCGATCCACTCCTCGTGCGCGCCGAAGTCGCCCCAGTAGACCGGGATCAGCTCCCATTTGCCTCCGCACGTGATGGACAGCTTCGCCACGCGCTCCTCGATGATGTCCGCCGTGCGGTTCGATGTGCCGTGTAGGACGAAGACGGGGGTGGCCATTCTCAGCTGCTTTCGGTGAGTTTCGACTGTGCCGAGCCGTAGACGGCGTAGGCGAGCCACGTCGGGTCGTGGCCGTCCCTGGTTGCGGATCGTGCGGCCAGAGACGCCGTGCCGAGGGTGGCGTCAGGGGCGATGAGGGCCTCGTAGAACGCTTCGGCGAACCGGCTGGCTGTGCTGGAGCGCACCGCCCAGTTCGTGCCGACGAACGCTCCGGCGCCGGCCTGCAGGAACGCGCCGGCCCAGGAACCCTTCAGGGTGTCGATCGGGCTGCCGGAAGTGTTGCAGGCGTTGAAGAACACCAGAGGGCGGTCGGTGTTCGCCAGGTTCTTGTTCTCGTTCACGTCGTAGGGTGTGAAGCCAAGGTCAGCGAGATGGATGCGGTCCCACGCGTCCGTTGACTTCGCGTTGTGCGCGGCGATGTGCAGCAGGTCGTAGGTCCGTTTGTCGTTCACCAGGCTGTGCAACGGCTCGTAGGTCCGGTACGTGCCCAAGTTCTGCGAACGGTGCTTGAGCAGGTTCCGGACGGCGGCGAGTTCCGCCTCCGCGTTCGTGGGTGGGTTCGACGGCAGGACATACGCCGCTCGCCCTACACTCAGCCGCCCTGCCGGCAACACGGCGCTCGCGACCCGCATCAACGGAATGCGCTGGACGATGAACGGTGAGTCGTCGTTTACATCGGGGCACAGGAGCTCCCACGGGAATTCCTGGCTGTCGCCCAGCACGGTGAGGGTGTCGGTTCGTCCGAGTGCGTCGAGAAGATCGCGGCGCAGCTCGTCGGGCACCAGGTGGTCCCACAGCCTCCTGCCGAGATTCGCTGTCTGCCTGAACTGCGCGGACGCGTTGGCTCGGACGTTGTTCGCCTGGGCGAGCTTTCCCAGCTCACCGAGCACGAGCCGGCGCAGGTTCTGGTCAAGACGGCATCGGCCCTCCCGTTTCTCCGCGTGTCCGGAGAACACGCGGAGGAAGTACCCGGTGTCGTCGGTGGCGATTTCGAGCGCGAGGCCCTGCGCATCGTGGACGAAGGCGGCGATCGCGGCCTGCTGCCGGGCGGTTCCGGTCACCGGTCCGTCAGCGCGCACATAGACGTCGATGGACAGGCTTTGGACCAGCGTTCCTCCGACATACGCCCGGATGATCAGGTCGCAGTTGCCCTCCGCAGTGGCCAGCAGCTCGATTTTCGTCGTCACGGCCACCTGCTCGTCAGGGACGAACATGCTGGCCACGTTGCTTCGACTCGGTTGCACCCCACGGCGAGGGCTGGTCTGCACGGTGAGCTCGACCTCCGCGCCTCCGGGAGGCACTGCGAACGGGCGCACCTGCTCCGCGGTGCCGGAATGGGGTCCGATGCTGACATCGAGCGAGAAGGTCTCGCCCACAGGCACGGCCGCTGGGCACTCCGCCATCAGAAACCGTGCGGGCCGGTCGCCTTCTCGTGCCTTGTAGATGTCACGGGACGGTGGCCGGTGGGCGTGCTCGTGTACCCACCGCTGGACTCGTCCGTCGGACAAGATGCGCCGCAACGCGCGCATGCGGGCGGTACCGGTCTGCTTCGACGCCTCGGCGATCAGTTCGCGAAAGTCTGCGGCGTCGTGCGGCGTAACGAGGGTGTCGAGTTCACGTTCGAGCAGCACCACGAGGCCGTGCATCTGTTCGGGATCCACGGACGTGCTCACGCCCCTGTCATGGTGAACGCCGCCCAGTCGCTGATCGCCGACCACGGCCGGTCGTCGGCAGTCGCGTGCCGACCGACAAGATCACCGAGCACGAGGTCGCCGAACTCCGCCGGCAGCCACTCCGCTTCGTCGTCGAGCGCAGACTCCCAGCTGCCGCTGAACTCCCCGACTGTGACGTCCCGCAGCCAACGTTGGGTCTCTGCCAAGGCGACGGCGGGTGGTGTCCCATCGGTCCATCGGCGGTAGAACTCGACCATGTGAACGGCCGAGCTCCGTTGCCGCACCGACCACAGCGTGGCGAGCACTCCCGCGACGCCCGCCTGGACCAGTCCTGTCGGCAGGGAGATGACCTCGTCCGGGAGGTCGAGACCGATCAACGCGGTCTCGCACGCCGACAGCACTGCGAGCCTCGCCGAGAGCTTCAGGTCCAACACGCGCGCCAGGGCCAGCACGTCCTGGCCGCTGAGCTGGAGGTGGCTGTGCAGAGGTGTGGCGAGTTCGGCGACGCCGTGGCAACCGAAGTGAAGGACCTGCGCGTCGCTCAGCAGCCGGACGACCTGCTCCAGGTTCGCGTCGCCGTGCCGCAGCACCGTTCCGCCCGGAAATCGGGCCGACGCTGCTGCGGCCTCCCACTCGGTGTCCGGTAGCGCATTGTGCTCGTGCGGGTTCGGGTTCACGACGCCGAGCAGCCTCGTGCCGGTGATCGTTGCCGCCCGCCGCATGCACTCCCGGTGTGCCTGTGCCTTCGCAGCATAGGAGATCGCGGTTCGGTCGACCGCGTGCAGCCGGCCGGTCGGCGTCGAGTCGTCCGGTGTCCAGGCGGCGTGCAGGGGAAGCAGTCCGAACTGACCGCCTGTGACGATGGTGGTGCTGCTCGCTCCTTCGACGGCGTCGAGCACGGGTCCCATCGTGCTGTCCCAGAGCCATCGCGTCACGTCGTCGAGCGCCTGCTCCCAGCGAGATGCTCGTGGTTCGGCACGGGCTTCCTGGTAGGCGTGAAAGTAGTGGTGCACCTTCGACCGCAGGTCTGCGGAGTTGACCGGGAGGTCGACAGGCGTCACCTTGCCGTCGAAAACGACCAGGGCCACTCCGGTGGTCTCGGTTGTGGACAGGTAGACGAGCGGGTCGATGGCGCCGGCCGGGGCGATGACGTCGAATCCTGACGGCACGGAGAAGTCTCGGAATTCGGGTGTCCGCTGTATCTCCCGGACGACCTCGTCGAACTCCTCGCGGGCTGCCGCGAGCTCGTCGAGCGGTTCCTGGGTCACCCGTGTTGCCCTTCGCGGCTGCTATTCCGCGGTGGCGGACAAGCGGTTCTGGAGGCTGGCATGGCGAAATTCGTACATGGGACCGACGCGGCGCAGTATCCCCCGTTTGTGCGATTCGATGAGAAATTTTCTGAGTCGGAGCGGGAAACGACCAGCCATCGCGAAATAGGCCCTGGCGACGGCGAACTTCCCCCAGGCGGTGTGCAGGATGCTCCCGGCCGCCACGGTGCTGAACAGCGCGGCTGCGGCACCAGGTCCTACCACCGGACTCGACGCGAGTCCGATCACCACGCCGCGGGACGTGCCGCGGATGAGCGCCGCGGTCCGGTCAGCTCGCAGCAGCGTCCACGGGTCGTGCGCCCTGCGGATGTCGCTGGGCACGTCCAGCCAGGCGTCGAGCACAACCGCGAGGACGACGCCGCCAATCGCCCAGAACAGGCCGAGCGGTCCGGCCGACACACCCAGGGCGACGATCACCGCTCCGCCCGCGACGGTCCAGCCCACCGGACCCGCCGAACGCAGGACCCGTGACGGACGCGGCGCCGGCGTGAAACGAAGCCGCAGAGCGAGCAGGGTGCCGCGCAGTCGAAGGCGCACCTCGGCGGGTTCGGTCCGCTGGGGCAGCGTGACGAGGAAGGCGAGGGGCGCTACCAGGACCGCGGCGGCAACCGCGACGCCGATCCCGGCGATCAGCGCGACCGTCCAGCCGGTGCACAGGCCGAGTGCCACCGCGACGAGGCCGCGCACCGCACGAGGTGCTTCGTGGTGCAACTCCCACCAGGCGAACTCGCGGGAGCCCCGGCGCGACAGCATTGACGCCAAGGTCGTGATCCACCGGCGCGTTTCCTGGTCGCTATCTCCGGGCGACTCAGGTCGGGTGGCCGGGACGAGTGCGTCGAGCAGGTGTTCGGACAGCCGTTCGGCCGTCGGGAATCGGGCCCGATCGAGCAGTTCGACCGGATCCGCCTGCGTTTCGCTGTAGGCCACACGAGCCAGCGACGCCATCAACGGCGTGGCGAGGACCTCGCGCAGCGGCCCGCCGTCGAGCCCGGCCAGCGCGGTGATCACCGGCTCCCACAACGAGGTCCGGTCCGTCGCCGCACGCACCCGGCGAGTCGTTCGCGGCAGATACTGGGCCAGCGCGTCCACGCTGAGAGGCCGCAACTCCACCACCGCCGCGCCAGTGAGCACATCGCCGGCGTCGACCAGCGCCTGGTACTCGTGGGACCTGCAGGTCACCACGATCGGGTCGCCGGCGTGCAGGTCCGCATTGCACCGGCGGATCGCGAGATCCCGCAGTTCGGGCGCGATCTCGTCGAGTCCGTCGAGGACGGGCAGGACGTGACCGTTCCCGACCAGCTGGTCCGCGACGGTCCCGGCGCTGCCTCGCCGGGCGCGCAGGGCGGGATGCTCGATCGCGAGCCGGACCGCCATCCACTCGTGGAACCGCTGTGCCTGGGGATTCCACGTGGAGGCGGGCAGCAGCACCGGCACCCGCTCGCCGGGCTTCCGGGCATCCAGCAGAGCGACGGTCAGCCGTGTCGCGAGCACCGACTTGCCCGCGCCCGACCTGCCGAGCACGACCAGCCGTCCGGTCGGGATCCGTGCGAAGACCTCGTGCACGCGGTCGATGCCGCCGTCGAGTTCTGATGGAACGACCGGTCGATCCCGCCCGACGACGTTCACCCAGTGGTCTTGCAACGGGGACTCGAGCGACTCGGTTCGCCAGATCACTGGCATGGGCACGGGATCGTGTACCCGGCGGACCGATTCCTCAGCACGCCACTGTGCCCGCAGCACGACGGCGAGTTCGTCGCACAACTCAGAGACGGAGGGCTCCCTCCCGGAATTCAACCTGAAGCGGAAAACAAGCATCGCGGTGATGGTGAACAGCGACACCAGGACCGCCAGGTGAATGAACAATGTCCCGTCATGCGGCACGGTGAGGCCTCCTCGAAGCACGCGAGGATCATCTTCGGGCACAGGACCGGCAGTTGGGCACGGGAATCTGGAGGGCGCTGAATGCGGCGGCTGCACGAGTGGGCGCTCAACCGGTTCGTCCGGACACGATTTCGGTGGCTGCGTCTGCTGCTGTTGCGGTGCTTCCCTTCGTTGAACGGTGACGAAGCCGACGTGGCGCTGCGTGAACTTCTTCGGCACTGCGAAGCCGAAGAGCAGTGGGACAACGTTCGCCTGGTGGAGCAGACGAGGGCCGTGCTCGCACGCAGCCGCGTAATCGGCGCCTCCATGGCGATCGCGGAGGCGAAGCTCGTGGATGAGCGCGTACCGGACCTGCTGGGCACCGCGGAGGAACTGCTCTCCGAGATCGAGGGGGACAAGGCGGAAGACCTCGTGCACCAGGCGATGCCCCTGTTGGAAGAGGCCGAGCGGATTGCTGTGGCACCGCACCCGTACCGGCCGCTGGTGCTCGCGACGCTGGGTCACGCGTTGTGGCAACTGCACGAGCTGCGCGGCGACGACAAGCATCTGACCGCGTCCGCTGTTGTCCTCGAAGAAGCCTACGACCTGATGGGCGTGCACCCTGTCGTCAGGTTCCCTGTTCTGATGAACTACGCCACCACGTTGCTGGCCGCGTCCGCGGTCGGCGATGGTGCCGAGCTCGACAGGGCGGCAGGCCTGCTCGCCGAGGCGTTGCCGCTCGCGAGTGGACCGGAGCTGGCCAAGGTGTGGAGCGGTCTAGGCCAGGTCGCCCTGGAACGGTGCTTCCGTGCGACCGAGCTCGACGGCACCCGTCGTGAGCACGCCGACAATGCGGTGTCGGCGTTCGAACAGGCCCTCGCGCACAGCGAGGACGATCAGGACCTCCGCGTGCAGCAGCTGAACAACCTGAGCGTCGCGCTGACGGAGCGGTTCGTCGTCGATCGTGGCTCCGTCGAGGACCTGGACCGGGCCGAGACGGCGCTCCGGGAGGCGATCGCGTGCGGGCGGCCGGATTCGGCCCAGACGTTCACGGCACGCGCGACCCTGGCCTCCACGTTGATCGAGCGGCACGAGGTGACGGGCCGCAAGAAGGATTTCGATGAGGCCGACGTGGTGATGGCGGAACTGCTGGAACAGGTCGACCCTGCGTACGACCAGTACCCGGACTGGCAGGCGAATGCCGCGCTGCTGCGACAGATCGCGTTCGAACGGGTGGGAGAGCTCGATCTGCTGAACGAGGCGATCGTCCTGATGGAGTCGGCGACGAGCCGTGCCGCTACGCCGGTGGTGAAGGCGAGCAGGTGCGAACAGCTCGCCACGATGCTGCGCGAGCGCGCGGTCCGGCGCCGCGACGAGGCGGAGCTGTACCGGGCGGCGGCATTGCACCAGGAGGCCGCGGACACCCCAGGACTGTCGGCCGGCCGCCTGGTCTCGGTACTTGGCAACCTCGGCGGCACTATGCGCGCCCTTGCCGCCCTGACCGGGATGGATCGGCATCGCGCCGCGGCGGTGCGGGCCTATCAGGCCGCACTCGCGGCAGCTCCGGAACAGGGAGCTGTCCGGGCGGCCCTGCTCGGGAACCTCGCGCTGGGGTTGCAGGACCAGTACGACCACGAGCCCGACGAACGGTTGTTGGAAGAGGTGCTGGCTCTGCACCGGGCGGCAGTCGGCCTCACGTCGGTGTCTTCGCCGTTCGGCGCACTCAGGCTCCACCATCTCGCCGGTGCGATGCGCCGGGCCTGGGCCATCGGAGGAGCGTCGGTGGACGACACCGTCGAGGCGCATCGGGACGCGTGCCGACACGGACGGGAATCGGCGCCGGAGATCGAGCTCCGAGCAGGAGTCGCCTGGATGAGGTGGGCCGAGGATCGGCTTGCGTGGCAGGAGATCAGTGAGGCGGACCAGCACGTGCTGGCGTCCAGCGAGGTTCTCCTGCGTCGTCAAGCCTCCCGTGAGGACAGGGCTGTCTGGCTCGTACTCGAGACCGAGGCCGGTGCGCTCGCTGCCAGGTCGTTGGTCGAGCGCGGCGACGCGATCGGTGCGGTCGAACGGCTCGAACGGGCGCGCGGGCGTCTGCTCACCACGGAGCTGGCTGCCGCGGACCGAGCGCTCGCCGCGGCGGACGCAAGAGTCCCGCATCTGGCCGATCGCTATCGAAAAGCCGCCGAACGGCTGCGGGAGCTGGAGATCGTCGCACGGTCTTTCCCACTCAACCGGACGTCGTTTGAGCCGGAGGGCTCGCCGTAGGCTGGGGCGACCGGTGCGACAGGGGGTGGCGATGGTGGGGGCCTCCCAGCCTTCCTCTGCGGGGCCCAGGGTCTTCCTGAGCTACGCGCACGACGACGACCGGCATCGGAACCTCGTGCTGGCATTGGCGGCGTTTCTCACCCGGAGTGGCGTGGACGTCGACTTGGACATGTGGCTCACCGGTGAGCGCCAGGACTGGTACGCCTGGGTTCTGGACCGCGTCACCACTGCCGACTTCGTGATCGTGGTGGCGTCACCGCGTTACCGCGCGGTGGGGGACGGTACAGCGCCCAGCGCGAAGAACAGGGGAGTGCAAGCGGAAGCGGCCGTGCTGCGCGAGATGCTCTACGCCGATCGGGCTCGCTGGCTGCCCAGGATCCTGCCGGTCGTGCTGCCCGGCAGGGCTCTCGGCGAACTGCCCACGTTCGTGCAGGCGCATTCCGCGTCGCACTTCATTGTCCGGGAGATGACTGACGCGGGGTTCGAGGAGTTGCTCCGGGTGATTACCGGGCAGCCCCGGCACGTGCGACCGCCGATCGGTGCTGTACCCGCGCTGCCGCCGGATGAACCTGTTGCGCTGACGTGGAGTCTGTTGCCGTTTCCGCCTGAGGTGCCGTGGTTCGGGGATCTACATGTCGGAGGACCCGAGCATGCCGCGCTGGAGGTGCACCTGGTGCCCCTCGACGGGGCCGCGCGGATCTCGGCCCTGCACCTGGCCGGCGCGGCCGATGCGCTGACGGATCACGGCATGCGCTCGGGGTTGTTCAGCACCGGTACCTCGGTGCGCACACACGGTTCTGCCACCGCAGCGCTGGTGTGGACTCCGTGTGCTGGACTGGCGATGCGCCGCGACGGCGCCCGGTCCGCGTGGGAGCTGCTGCCGTTCGCCGACGTGGGCGCGGTCTTCGACGCGGAGTCTGTGTGCGATCAGGTGATGCGCCTGCTCGGCAGCCTGAACGGCGTCGATGCCGCCCTGCCGGACGAGGTGGTTCCGGTGGTAGGCCTCGAATCCATCGGCGTACTGCGCCTGGGACGCACCGCACCTTGGCGGTTCGACCTGCCGGAACGGGTGCGGCCGCGCGCCGACGAGGTGATCGACTCCCACTGGGTGCTTGCGGACCCGCGAAGTGTGGCGAACGAGTTGACCTCACGCCTCACCGCCGCGTTGAGAGCCTGGTGACGCCGGGACTGTGATATGGACTCCGCCATGACGCAGTTCGACGAGGAGGATCTGGTCGCGCGCGCCGACCTGGCGCGAACCGAGTTCCTGCGGACGGGGTCGCTCGACCAGGCCGACGAAGCGGTGCGGTTATGGTCGGAACTGGCTGCTGTGACGGGCAACGCCGACTACTTCGACGAGCTGGGCTCCATCCTCCTGGATCGGTACGAGGCAGACGGCGGGCGCGGTGGGCTCCAGGAAGCCCGTGAAGCGTATGAGCGAGCGGTTGCTCTCGATCGCGATCCAGCGCTGCTCAACAACCTTGGCAATTGCCTGCGCGTGTGTTTTCGCGAACTCGGTGATGCCTCCGTGCTGGAGGCAGCACGGCTGGTCCTCGAAGAGGCCGTCGAACGGATGTCGACTGCGGATGAGGACCGCCTGTTGTGCTTGGACAATCTCGCGAACGTGCTGGGTGATGCGTTCAGGTTGAGCGGAGATCCGGACTATCTCGAGCGGGCGATGGTCCTGCACCTGGACGTCGTGGAGACCGCAGCGCCGGAGAACCCGAACATGCCGTTGTTCTGGAACAACCTGGCCACTTGCGCGCAGGAGATGTACGCGGAGACGAAGGATCCAGAGCACCTTCGGGCCGCCGTGGATGGGTTCCGCGCTGCTGTGCGGCACGGCGACGCTGGTACACGTGAGCACGGGCTTTGGCTGGCCAACCTGGCGAGCGGTTACCACGACCTGCTCGACCACGAGGACGAGGGCGTCGAGTTCGACGAAGCCATCGCGGTCGCGGAGGAGGCGGTGCGCTGTACAGCCATCTCGGACGTGGACAGGCCGCGCAGACTGCGGGTGCTAGGCGACGTGCTACGCCTGAGGTGCGAGCGCGAGGGCGGCCGCGCGGACGGTGATCGCGCCGTTGAGGTGTATGAGGAAGCACGCTTTCGTGATCGGCCGGGATCGTCGTCGCGGGCCGCCACCGGACACAACCTGGCGCTCGTCCACGAGTTGATGTACCAGCGGTTCGGTGTCGTCGAAGGGCTCGACACCGCCTTGGAGGTGCTGGAGGAGGCGACTGAGGACGCGGAGAACTTCCCACCGCTGAAGGCTCTGTGCGCCGACACCCACGCGACGTTCCTCACCTCGCGCTACGAACGGCTCGGTGCGGTCGAGGACCTGGACCGTGCAATCGCCGTCGCCGAGCAGAGTGCGACGGGTGGTTCGTTCGAGGGCAGAACGAAGCTCAAGCGTCTGCGCACAGTCGCCGCCGCGTACGCGCACCGGTTCACGGCGACCGGTGACAGCCGCGATCAGGACAGGGCGTTGGAGTTGTTCGAGCAGGCGGCGGCAGCGATCGCGGGAGACGGTCTGCCACAGGGGCCTGAGGGCAGGGCGGCCCTGCACGACCTCGGGGTCATGTTGCGAGACAGGTTCAAGCACTCGGGCGATCAGCATGACATCGACCGGGCCGTCACGTCGCTGCGTGCGAGTATCGAGCACCTCGCCGACGACGCGCGGTTGCTCCCGAGAGGTCTCGGCAGCCTTGCGCGCACGCTTTCGGTGCGGTACCAGCGGTTTGGTGCGCTGGAGGACCTCGTCGAGGCGCTGGCGGCGCTCGACCGTCTTGATTACCTGGTCGCCGATCACCACCCGGTACGCATGGAGTGCCGCGGTGACAGGGCGGGTTTGCTCCATCTCCGATTCGAACGAACAGGCAGCAGCGCCGACCTGGACGCCGCCATCGCCGCCTACGACGAGGCTGTCGAGAAGACTCCTGTCGGTGCGACCGCCAGAGCGGGTCTCCTCAACGACCGAGCCACTTGCCTGCAGGCCCGTTTTCAGCACGGTGGCGACCACAACGATCGCGAGAACGCCGAACGCGCGTTCCGCGAAGCAGCGCGGGCCGTGGCGTCGACAGCACCGGAACGTGCGATCTACCTGGACAATCTCGCGCTCTGCCATTCCGACCGCTACGACGAACAACGCGATCCGCGACACCTCGACGCGGCTATCGACCTGTTCCAGCAGGCGATGTCGCTTCTGCCAGAGTCGGCTCCCGACCGCATGCGGATCGAGGTGAACCTGACCAGTGCATTGTGGGAACGGTGGTGGCTTTCGGACAGCACCGAAGGTCTGGAATCAATCGTCAGCGCGTTGAGGAGGGCGCTCGCCGCGCTGCCCGCCGGGAGCACCAGCAGGGCGAGAGCCGCCAGCAACCTGGCTGTTGCGCTGGAGGCGCAACGCGGTGTCGCCGGGGAGGCCGACGTCGCCGAGACCGTCGCCCTGCACCGTGCCGCCTGCGAGGCGGGCATGGCATCGGATCTCGGCTGGTGCCTGCAAGCCGCGCGGAAGTGGGGGCGTGCCGCCGCCGTGCGAGGAGCGTGGCACGAAGCGGCGGAAGCACACGAGTGGGGGCTGGACGCGGCTCGCCGGCTGTTCGCCCTGCAGACGGTCCGCCGGCACAAGGAGGGCTGGTTGAGACAGGCGACCGGCTTCGCCGATGAGGTGGTCGTGACGTACCTCAAGA
This sequence comes from Lentzea waywayandensis, assembly GCF_900115955.1. GTDB lineage: Bacteria > Actinomycetota > Actinomycetes > Mycobacteriales > Pseudonocardiaceae > Lentzea > Lentzea waywayandensis. The sequence goes on along the minus strand of NZ_FOYL01000017.1, from coordinate 15,762 downwards.
TCAGCAGGGAGATCGCCGCGGTGCAAGTGTTGGAGGAAAGCCGGGCACAGATCCTGTCGGAAGCACTGACCCGCAATGGGATGAGCTCGGACACGCTCACCGCCGCGGGATATCCGGAACTGGCTAGCCGCTACGCCGCGGCGGTCGAGAGGCTTGTCCGGATGGACGGAGCTTCTCGAGCTGTTCTGGTGGGTCGGCACGGATAGCGGAGGACCGGCTGCTGGGTTGCCGATCGATATGGCCCGCTCAGTATTGTGAGCTGATCAACGTGCGATGTCCCGTGCCGCTGGCCAACCTCGTCGTGGTCGTCGACAGCAGAAGAGCTGCCTCGACGACCACGGCTGCGCCGACTCCGACCAGGGCTCCGCGACGCCGAGATCTGACTGGGTCGTCGTCTTCGTGCGATGTGGACTGTTGTATTGCCAATTGAACCGGGTGGAGTTTCCGCCTGATTGGGAACGAGGGTGCAGTGGATCAGCGGGCCAACTTTTCCGCAGCGACGAAGAAGTTGCTCGCCGCACGCGCCGGATATCAGTGCTCCGTGCTCAACTGCGGGCGGCTCACCGTGAGGTCCGGGCCTGGAGCCAACGGCTGACCTCTTCGACGCGCCGCCCCTCGCATCCTTTCGATCTCCGCGTCGATGCTGTCGGGCTCGGTCGCAGTCGTGGTCGTGGTCGCCATGCTTCGAGCGTCACCAGCGTGTTGCACCATCCCCAGGGACCTAGGGACCAACACGGGTGGGCACGAAGTCTGCGTTGGATACTTCCGCGATGAGCAATCGCCCTTCCACACAGGCGACCGACGAGGACCTTCGGCTGGATGTGGAGACGCGCACGAAGCTTCTCGCTGTTGTGGTGGACGCGAACTCCTACGGCAAGGTCGGGCCTGACCTGCCGAGACTCGCGTCGCTCGCGGCCGACCTGGCCAAGATCGACGTTCAGGTGTGGGTGCCGGAACCGGTTGCTTGGGAGTGGGCGGAGCACCTGGCCGCCCAGTGGGTCGCGGCTCGGAACGTGGTCAACGACCAGCTCAGTCACCTGTCCAGGGCGGGTCTGCCCGCCTCGTCGATCAACCCGTCTTACCTCAGTCGTGAGGACCTCATCAGCAAGTTTCTGTCGGTCCTGACTGATACGCCTCACGTGAAGGTCGTCGAGTTGACCGGAGCGAGCGCGATCGAGGGGCTCAAGGACCAGGTTCTGCAAAGGAAGCCGGCCAAGACCAAGAGCGCGGACCTGGTGAAGACCGGAGGCAGTGACTCGGCCTGGCTTCGCGACGTCGTGGCGAAGGCCGGCGAGCCGGACAGAGTGATGTTCCTGAGCAAGGACGCCGACATCAAGAGCGCCTATGCAGCATGGGGCTACGGTCAACCGCTGGTGCGCGAGGCGAACACGGTGCGTGCGAGCCTCTTCGAGTACGTGTTCGCCAGCATCGACGAGGAATGGATGATCGCGAGGTACCTCGCCGACCAGTTGCCGCTGAACCTCGACGATGCCACGAAATCCGACGCTGTTCAGCTGGTCGGAACGACCGTCGACGTACTCGAGGCTGTGGACCTCGACTGGGAACACCACGGTCTGATCAGTGCGAGCCTGACGAAGCTGACCAAGCTCGCCGGCCTCTGGTGGGTGGAGCGTGAAGCGCCGGAACGGCACGAGCCGGGGCGCGCGCCAAAGCGCATGGTGTTCCGAGCGATCGCACTCTTCCTCGCAGAAGCGGAGATCACCGACATCTACTCGCTGACGGGCGGTGATACGGCGGGGGAGCGCACCCTGAATTCGGATCAGCTCATCGCGCGCACGCGGCTCATGGTGACGGTCGAGAACGGGAAGATCGTCAAGGTCGAGCCGGACTCCGAGACCGTGGTGTCGAACTCGTCTCCGCGCTCAGACCACAACTGGGAGGCAGGGAACGAACTCGCAGACGCGTTGGAGGGTGTGACTGGCCTCGAGTTGCCGTCGGGCCACCTGGGTGGCTGGAACGTGGCCGAGGAGGAGGTTTTGGTAAAGGGAACCACCCAGCAGGTCCGCCTCTCGTGGTCACACCACAACGAGGGCGAGCTGTGGATTTCGGTCGGCACCGACGAGGCGCACGTGACCTGTGAGTACGACGCCAACGCCTGGATCGGGGGCAAGGAGGGCATGTACGGCGAGTCTCCCTACTTCCTGAGGGTCGAGACCGAGCACGACATCGAGCGAGGTCCGTGGGCACTTGCGGCGTGGGTCTTCAACCGGCTTCTCGATAGCTCCGACACCGAGTCGGAATAGGCCCCTTCCCGAGGTGCGACGTTGGTGCCGACCTAGTCACCGCGTTGGGATCTGCGTCACACCCAGGCGGGAAGAGCAGCCTTGCCTCACCACGCAAACGGCTGAGGGAAGGGGAAGTCAGATGAGCACAACGGTTACACCGCAAGGCACAGGGCCATGTTGAAGGCAGTCGCCGAAGGCCGCGCCGAGCTGTCCGGCGGCTCTGTCCCCGGCTTGGCCGTCGACGGCCTGTGGTGCGACTTCTCAGCGACGAACGACCTGTGCGCCGGCGGCCTGGTCGTGGCGGCACACAGGCCGAAGGCACCCAAGCCGACCAGCTCACAGATCAGAACGGCTGGACCATGGCCGCGGACGGCCCGCACTGGCGCCGCGTCGTGCCAGCACCCGAGCATGTCCGACTCGTCGAACAGGAGTCCATCGAGCAGCTGGTGAGTGGCGGGACGGCCGTGGTCTGTGCCGGTGGGGAAGGAGCACCCGTTGTCGACAGCGGGCAACTGCACGGCGTCGAGGCGGTCGTGGACAAGGACCTCACGTCGGCTGAGCTCGCGATCGCGTTTAAGGCCGACCGCCTGCTCCTGCTGACCGACGTGCGTGCCGTGATGACCGACTTCGGCACGCCCGACGCTGAGCCGCTGCAACGTCTGGACCTGGCGGAAGTCGAGGGAGCTGACGTTCCCTGTGGGGTGCCAGAACTCCGCACATATGCGCTGAGCTGCCATGGACGGCTCTGTCGGTCTGACGGCATGATCGTGGGCTTGGCGCTGCGTCTGCTGTACCTCATCCTCCTCAAGCTGGGTGGGCGGCTGGTTCTGCTCGGCCGGCCTTCGGCGGTCAAGGACGTCGAGTCGCTTTCCCCAGACGGCGATCATCTGCGGCTGGGCACCCGACACCGGCAGCCGTGTCGCGACGTTCAGCGGCCCGCTGCTCGGCGCGCACACCCATGGCTGGGTACGCGAGAGCAAGCACGAGATGTCGCGTATGGCTACGCGCTAGCAGCCGACGCGCTATGGCCGATGTGTAGGTGCGACCGAACCGAGACGACTGTTTCCAGCTAAGACCACCTCGTCCATCAGACCTCGCGGACGCTCGTTGCGGCTCAGACCAGTTCCACCCCTGCCCCGACTTCTGCCTCTCCGCGTACGCGCGTGGCGCAGGTTCGGGGCGGTCCTGCCGCAGGCCGCAACAGCGGCAACGGCGTTCGACAAGATCGCCTCAGCGATGTCGCGCCGGGTGGCGGCGATGCCCAGACCGTTCATCTCCGCGTCTTTATGCCCATCAATCGCCTCGTGGCGACGCTGGGTTACCGCACCTCGCTCGATTCGCTCATCCAGTCTCGATTGCCACTTCGTTTCCGTCTCAGATCGCAGCTGAAATTCCTTTCGAAATGGAAATATCGAGCCACGCGCGGATTCCAGGCGCGGCTCGGCGAGGACGGACTGCTACGTTCGAGTGAGGCTTGTAACCATCCGTGTTCAGGCTGCGAGACATGATGCATGACGGGTGGGTCGAAGGCCGACGCGGTGATCGTCGTGACGGGCACCGGTCCATACCAGGCAGAGCTCTTCGCCGAGGACAACGGCGTCCGCGGGTTGTTGGCGGAGTGGAGTCTGCCTGCTGATCTGGCAGGCCAGGACGTTCCCGCCGTCATCGCCGGCGGGGCGGTCACCAAGGCGATTCAGGACTTCGTCGCGACGCATCCCAGCTCCGCGGAGTTCGTGAACATCGGCAAGTACCTGGGCCGGTTGCTGCTGCCAGAGGGCGCCCCGCGTGAGGAATGGCAGAAGCTCGGCGCGACGAGGACCAGGCTGGAGATCGCCGCTCCCGAACTGCGCAGAATTCCATGGGAGATGACCAGGTTCGGACCCGGCCCCGCATTGTTCCTGACAGGTCAGCACACAGGTGTGCGCACCAGCGAGTACTCGGCCGGCCCGTCGGACTGGTCGTTGCCCGTCCGGCTGCTCGTCGTCGAAGGAGAGCCGGACGAGGGCATCAAGACGACAGCGGAGATCAGGGGCATCAAGAGCGCTCTGGCGGCCGCAGGCGGATGGGTTGAGGCCGAGTTCCTCAGCGTGCCGACGGCGGAGGAACTGCGGGTGGCCTACCAGCGGTTCGCACCGCACATCTTTCACTTCATCGGCCACTGCGAGAAGGTTGTGGGCAGCGAGGAGTCCGCGCTCAAGGTGCGCAGATCCGCGCAGCCGTGGGAGATCCGCGCCTCCGCCATCGCGGACCTGCTGGTACCCGCACCCCGGCTCGCCGTACTGAACGCCTGCCGCACCTCCAAGGCCGTCGAGGACGTCGACGCGCTGACCGAGGCGTTCGTCCACAGTGGATCAGTCGCGGTCGTCGGCATGCAGGGCGACATTCTCGGCCCGGAGGCAGCGCTGTTCGGCTGCGAGCTGTATCGAGGGCTGATCGAGGGCGCCGGCATCGACGCCGCCGTCGCCGGGGCGAGGATGCGGCTCTACACCCACAGCGGCGTAACCGGTTCGCGCGACTGGTTCCTGCCGAGCCTCACCCTGCACTCGGCACCGTGCGACGTGCTGCCCGAGATCCGGGTGAAGGAGTGCCAGCAGAAGGCCGAGTTGATCAAGGCTTTCGTCGACCGGGTCGAAGAGCGCCACAAGCTCGTCAACGGCGTGGATCCCGAGCGGGAGACGCAAGCAGAGCAACTTCTCCTGATCACCGGAGACCGGGAGGCGGGCAAGACCAGTCTCGTCACCTGGCTGCGACGCCGTTGCCTGATCCGCGGACGCCGGGTGAAGTACGTCGACTTCAACGGCACGGACAACGTCGACTTCCTCTCGGCGCTGTACAACATCCGCGACACTGCGGAGGAGAGGCCGCGCGAGCACCCTGACGGCCAGGCGCCGTTCGACCGTTTCAACCACGACCTGGAGTCCTTCAAGGACGGCCGACTGCCGGTGGAGCAGGAGGGCACGCTCGTTACGATCACGCCGGCGCCGACGCCACAACTCTCGGACAGGGCCGCGGTCGGCCTGGTCGAGAACCTCTTCCAGTCCTTTCGTAACGCGCTCAACGTGGACGGTGCCGAGGACCCGGTCGTGCTGATCCTCGACCATGTCGAGCAAGTGTTCAGCTCCGACTTCCGCAGTCAGTTGCTGCCGAACCTGCTGCTCGCCGCGCTCAACGGGGACGTTCCCGGTGTCCGGCTGGTCGTGGTGCTGCGCGCGGACAAGCTCGACGAGTACTGGCCGCACGATCGCGGCGGCCTCCGCGTCGACCTCGACGACTTCGACCGCTCCATGGTCGGTTCGCTCGCCGAGGACATCTTCATCGCCCTCGGACAGGAGATCCCCGAGGGCTTCGACAAGTTCTTCGACAAACTGCTCCCCGTAGGTCCGGTGAAGCCGGTGCAACTCAACATCGTCGCGCGGCTCGCGCAGATGAAGGTGAGCTGACGTGGAACCGGACTTCGCCCAGGTGCTGGAGCTGCTGAGCAAGGGCAGCTCTGTCGACGAGATCGCGGCCGCCCTGCGCCCGGCGACGCTGACCGAGGCTTTGAAGCGCTGTTCCGTGGTGCGTGCCTTCGACCAGTACCTCTACGACTCCGTGCTGACCGCCAGCGCTGACGCAGAGGTGGCTCCGTTCGACGATGTGCGGTGCTGCGCGGAAGTGGAGCAGTTGCCTGGGCCGGTCGAGCTGTTCCGGCTGCGGGAGTCCGCCCGCCGCACCGCCTGGTTCTCGTGGTGGAGCGATGGATCCGACGCGCACGAGGTGCCGGAACCGTTGCGCGAGCTGGGTGAGCGGCTGGCGGTGCACTACGAGGGCATCGCCTCCGCCGAGGTGGATCTGCTGGCCGCGCTGGTGCTCGTGGATCAGCGGCGGGCAGGAAAGTGGTTCGCGGACCGGTTCGACGTCGCGGACCGGGCTTTCCAGCTCGCGCGGTGCCAGGACCTGGTCGACGTGCTCGCCGACGAGGGGCGCGCGCAGTTGCTCGGCACCGAGCTGTTCGCGCTCGGGCAGCACCGGGCCGCGCACTTGCAGGCCAGGAGCATGTGGTCGGCGGAGTACCTGCAGACCGGCACGTTCCTCGAAATGTCCGGGACGAGAGCGGACTACCTGAACCTGCTGAGGCGGGGCGGCCCGCGGCTCATGCAGGTGCACGCGCGCGGTGGCCAGGGCAAGACGATGGAGCTGCGCTGGCTGTTGTCCCGTGTGCTCGTGCCGGACCGCGTTCCCTGTGCGGCCACGGACTTCGACTTCGTCGACCTCGCCAACGCGGCGAAGTACCCGTGGCTGGTGCTCATCGACATCGCCTTCCAGCTCGACCAGCAGCTGACCCGTGCGCCGTTCGCGGACTTCCTCGCCGTGCACGGGTATGCGATCGCCCTGCTGCGCCGTCGTGCGTCCGAAGAGGAGAGGTCCGCCGCCAGCAAGTGGGTCAAGTCGCAGGACGACGGTCTCCGGGACCTGGTGGTGAACACCTTCGTCCGCACGTTCAACAGCGCGCTTGCCGACCGCTCCGTGGTGATCGTCTTCGACACGCTGGAAGAGCTGCACCTGCGCACGGGCAACGGGCTCGAAGGCCTGATGGACGTGGTCCGCGCGGTGCACGACCGGTGCAGAACAGCGCATTTCGTGCTCGCGGGCCGGTACGCGGTCAGCGAGCGGATGTCCGGGCTCCCAAGCATCGCCGACCGCACCCCAGGGCTGTTCACTGACGAGGACTCCGGTCGATACCTCACGTTGCGCGGTATCGAAGGCTCCGACCTCCAGGCCGCGATCACCGCCAAAGCGGCGGGCCGGCCGTTCACCCTCGCGCTGCTTGCCGACCTGGCACAGCAACGGCTGAACCTCACGGCCCACGACGTCACGAAGTTCGAGGCGGACCTGATCTACCTGGTGCTGCGGGTGATCAGCCGCATCCAGGACCCCCGGGTACGGTGGTTGCTGCGGTACGGCGTCGTTCCCCGCAGGCTGACGTTCGAGTTCGTCGTCGACGTGATGGAGCCGTACCTGCGGATGGGGATGTCCGGGGACACCGAGGTGGACGACCCGGAGACCGACGAGCTGCCCGCGCCGCTCGACGTCACCAGCACCCCGTTCCACACCAACGTCCTGGACTCGGCCGGGTCGTCGCTGCCGCTCGACCTCGTCTGGAAGGAGCTGCGCCGGTACGCGAGCACGAGCTCGTGGGTGACCGAGCAGCAGGACGAGCTGCGCTTCCACCCCGACGTCCTGGTGCCGATGCGTCGGCTCATCCGGCCGAGGGAGATCCACCGCCGGCTGCATGAAGACGCGGTCGCCTACTTCGAGCTGCGTGCGGGGGAGGACCCGGAGCAGTGGAAACGATGGACCACTGAGGCCATTTTCCACCAGTTCCAGCTGGAGGGGGCGGGCGCGGCGGCGTACTGGCGATCGGCCCTGGACCGCGTCGAGTTGGGCGACGCGGACGTCCGCGCGCACCTCGCCGACGAGGTGCTGTGCCGCGACTACCTCGATGACGACGGGCAGCCGCTGCTGTGGGACGGCTCGGAGCCGGTGATCTCACCGGAGACCGTCGTCGAGGCGAGGTACGAGCTGGCCGCGGCGTCCACCCAGGAAGCCCGCGTGCTCGGCGTCGTGGACGACGACCAGCGGTGGAGCCAGGTCGTCGAGCAGTTGACGCTGATCGAAAGGTCCGGGCTGGAGCACGTGATCCCCGAGCACCGGCTCGCTTACGTGCGTGCGGCGCTGAAATTCCAGACCGGCGACTCGGCCGCCGCCGAAGCGCTCGTGCGTGAGGCGCTGCCCCACGCCCGCCACACCCAGGACGAGGTGCGGTTGTACGTGCTGCTGGCGGACATCAGGCTGCAACAGGGTTTCGCGGACGCGCCGTCCCTCTACCTCAGGGCCGTGCACGCCGCCGAACGGTTGTCCGCGTGGAAGTGGGCGCCCGCGCTGCGGTGCCGGGTGGTCCGGGCGCACCAGCGGCTCGGACAACTGTGGGAAGCGATGCGCGAGCTGGAACTGATCCTGGCCGACGTGGACCTGCCGGCCGATCAGCGCGCTGAGCTGGACCTGGTCGCCGTCGAACTGGGACTCGCCAGCGGCAGGTTGACCTGGGCGGCCGAGCACGCTCACAAGCCTGACCGCCACTCGATCAACGTCGAGGCGGCTCAGGTCGCGTTGGCCCGCCGGGACCCGCTCTCCGCGTACTCGCGTGTGCGCCACATCGGGGAGTCCCTCACTCATCACACTTCAGCGACCGGGCTCGAAGTCGCGGCGCGCTCCTCTGCCGCGGTCGCTGAGTACCCCCAGGCCTTGCTGGAGCTGGAACTTGCCCGCAACATCTGGCTCACCCGAGGTGACAGCGCTGGTGCGGCCCGTTGCCATGTCAGTTCGGCACTGGTGAACATGCGGGATCTCGGTGACCTGGCCGCCGCCGACACTCACTTTGCCAAGGCGATGAAGCTTCTCGGCGAGTCCGACGATCCGGTGCGGCTCTCCTACTACCTGGCGCGCGTGGAACTGCTCGGCCGTCGCCGCGAACCTGAAGCCGCGATGTCGTTGTTGCGCAGTGCTCTCCGCTGGCTGGACGGCAGGTGGAACCCTCCCGAGATGTTTGTGCTCGCCGCCGTGGAAGGACTGGCGCTCGGCCACCCGGACTGGTCGGTCCCGTTCCTGGAACTGCTGGAGAAGAACCTGCCGTTGATCACGCCGGTCTCCGCACGGCTGCGGGCTTTGCGGGAGCTGGGCAGAATCGAGGATCTTCCCTCCGAGGAGCTCCAGGACCGGCTCGTGGCGCTGCGCCCGTTGCTGCGGCTGAGCGGGGACGAGGACCTCACCGATGCAGACCAGGCCGAGCTCGACTTCGTCAGCGTCGAACTCGACCGGCTCACCGCCCACACGACCGACGCGGCGGGCAGGCTCTCCTGGATCCGCCACGAGTACCGCAAGGGCGGCTCGCATTACTTCGTGCGCGAATGGGCGTTGGCGACCGACCGGCTGCGCAGGCACCGCAGCCAGGCACTCCCGAACAACACGACCGTGGACGCGTTCGTCGAGGAGTTCCGGGAGCACCGCATGCTGTGCTTCGAGTTCCTGGTGGAACGCGCGGAGGCAGAACTCGTCCAGGAAAGGCCGAAGCAGGCCCGTCGGCTGCTGGACCGGGCCGAGGCATGCCTCGACCGGGCGGAGGGCACGCAGTGGCAGGCACGCCACGCGGACGCGGTGAGCAGGACCATCCAGCTGGACAAGCAGAACACCGAGGACTGGCGCCCCTACGCGGTCACCGCGGCCGCCGCGTTGGCCGCTCTCGGCCTGGCGGTGAGAGGACTGCGCAGGACGGATGCCACCGAGACCTCCCAGATCGTCGTGCCGCGCTGCACCGCCCGGATAGGGGTGTCGGCCAAAGGACAGGTGGAGGTGGAGACGTTCGTGCCGCCGTCCACCGAGGTACGCCATCAGTTCTCGCCGAACCACGACGTCGGGCGGACCGTGCTGGCGGACGACCTCGATGAACGGCTCGTGCGCGACTGGCAGAAGGTCGGAGCGGAGTTGGGTTCGGCGCTGCTGCCGTCCGCCGCACCGGCCGCGCTCTCCGCCGGCAAGACGCCGTTGGGCTTCCGGTGCGACATCGAGGACCGCAGGCTCGACGCCGTGCCGTGGGAGCTCAGCCGCCTGCGCGGCGGTTCCCAGTTCGTGACCCTCAGCCCGTCGGTCGCCGCGCTCTACCGGACGAGTGGGCACACCACAGCGCGGTTCGAGGAGGCCCGCCACGTCCAGTTCGCGCTCAACCGGCTGATCGGCGCGAAACTGGTGCTGGACGGCGAGATCGGGCCGCAGACGGTCTCCGCGCTGCGGAAATGGCGTGAGAGGCAGCACCTGGAACCGAGCGACGTCATCAACGCGGAGGTGCTGGACCGTTTGCAACGCGGCCTTGTCGAGTTTTCCCGGTCGAGAGTGCTGATCCTGTCCGGCAACGAGCACGGTATGCACACATCTCGCCGCAGGTTGAGCACGGCGGAGGACATCGCGCGGATCTACCTGCGGTTCGGCTTCATCAACATCTCGGTGGTCGAACGGCCGACGATGCCGCAGCTGTCGTACATGGTGGAACAGCTGGTCAGCAATGGGGAGCGGCTTGGGATCGTGCACCTCGCGGGTGGGATCAAGCCTTCACCCGACGGCGTCGCGATGACCTTCGGGTCCTTTAAGTCCCAGCTGTCGGCGACCGGCGTCGACCGGCTGCTCGCGCAGCTGCCAGCTGACGACGTGCGGCCGTTGGTCGTGCTCGACGTCGACCGTCCGTCGAGCCTCGTCGACACAGCGCGGTACCTGTTGCTGCGCAACGCCTACGCCGGCGAGCTGTTCGCGCTGGGACGGTGCTCGGGTGTGCTGGGCACAGGACTGGCCGACGAGGAACGGCACCTGCTCGTCAACGAGATGATCGAGTCCTTCGCCACGGGGGACTCCCTCGGCGAGACGGTCCGGCGGTTGCGGTCGCTCGTCCGCGACGACACCGGGATCGATCGGGTGCTGGCGTTCGCGGGCACGACGCTGCACACCCACCTGCCGTGGCTCAGGTTCACCGGAGGTGGATGAGGATGTCGTTGCGGGAACGCAAGCTCGCCGAGCTCGCGGATCAGGTGCGCGGGGTGGACGCGGACTTCGAGTGCTGGCTGGAGGAGACGGCCGACGGAAAGCCGTTGCGCAAGCACAACTCCCAGGTGCGGCGGCTCACCGAGCAGCTGCGCGGACTGGTGGACGTGATCTCCGCTGAGATGGACGCCATTCCCGCGGACGGGGACGAGGTGTTGCGACAGTGCCGCAAGGTACAGCGGCGTGTCCTGGAGGTGCACCGGATCTGGGACTACTACCGGTCCAAACTCGGTCAGCGGTACGTCTCCTGGTACCAGCAGTACCTCGCCGCTGCGGACGAGTTCACCTGGGAGTGCTACCGGCTCGGCGCGGAACACCTCGGCAAGGACACCGCGCTGGTGTTCCTGAACGGGGACTTCAGCCCGTTCACGCTGGACCGGGGCAGGCAGTTCACCCCGGAGCGGGCCGGCGGTCAGCAGAGCATCGAGTACCTGCGGTTCGTGACCGAGTTGCCGGTTCCTGTGATCGGGCTGCCGTGGTACCAGCTCGCCCACCTCGCGGACATGGTCCTCGTCGCCCACGAGGTCGGGCACGTGGTGTGGACCGATCTGAAACTCGGCTCCGAGGCGGAGACGCACCTGCTTGGCGCGGTCGCGGACCTGCCAGGCGACCGGCGGGACGCCTGGCTGTACTGGGGTCCCGAGGTTTTCGCGGACCTCTACGGGGTGCTCGCGGCAGGCCCTGCCTACGCGTCGGCGCTGGCCGATCTGCTTGCCGCGGACCCGGACAAGGTGCGGGCGGAGTTCCCGCCCGAGTCCGCGGCGAACGACCACCCGCCGGCCTCGCTGCGGATCGCGCTCGTCACGAAGGCTCTGCGACACAACGGCTTCGTCGAGGCGGCGGACACCAGGGCTGCGGCCTGGCAGGAGAACTACCCGTCCTCGGACCCTTACCTGGACGACGTCGACCTCGTCGTTCCGGCCCTGCTCGACGGTGCGTACGAGGGATTCCAGGGCGCGACCATGCTGGAGCGGGTGCGGTTTTCCCAGGAGCAGGAACGCCAGGCCGCTCTCACGGCCCACGCCGCCGCGGTCGGTCAGTCGCTCACGCACACCGAGGACGTGCGGGCGCTCGTCGCAGCGGCGCGCCTCGCATTCGACCGCGTACCAGGCGACGCTGAACCGCAGCGGGCGATCGTCGTGAAGATTCAGAGCGTTCTGGACAACCGGCGGCGCAACGAGGCCCGCCGGACATCCGTGCCCTCGTCCAACGACAGGGCAGCAGGAGCGGCGCTGCACGCACTTTTCGAGATGACGGAGAAGAACTCATGACCGCACTGAGCGACCACCTGGCCGCGACCGCCGAGCTGGCCCGGTCCATCGCTGGAGCCGACGACGCCAAGTTCGCCGTCGTCTACCACTCGCTGGCGAACCAGGTGGCGAGTCTCTCGGAGGGTGACCTCGGCCGGAACGTTGCGCAGGTACGCGACCAGCTCGTGGCAGCACGCCAGGACAACAGGCGTGCAGCGGTGGGGGACGACGACGATGCCGAGGCGAGCGTTCTCTTCGACCGTGTCTACCTGGAGAACCTCTCCGCGGCGGGCGAGTCGAAGGCGTTCATCGTCGGCGGCGAGCCGACCGCGGACTTCCCCGAGTGCGTCGCCGTCGGAGCCACGAACCGCTGGTGCTGCTCGGGAATCTTGGTGGCACCGAACGTCGTCGTCACGGCGGCGCATTGCATCGGCGCGTGCTCATCGCGCGTCTTCTTCGGCACCGACGTGAGGTTCCCGAAGGACGGGCGGATCGTGAACGTCTCCCAGAGCGTCAAGCACCCCGGCTACGACAAGAGGGTCAACGACATCGCCGTGCTGATCCTGTCGGAACCGGTGACCGACGTTGAGCCCAGGAAGATGGCCCAGGCCCCACCGGCCGTGCCGTCGGTCCGGCTCGCGGGCTACGGCAACACCGACACCGCGGGCAGGCGCGGCTACGGGCAGCGCAGGCGGGTCGACGTGCCGATGGCGAGCCAGGACCCGAGGTTCGGAGCCGATCCGGCGCTGGAGTTCGTCGCCGGATCACCGATGCTCGACCGGGACAGCTGCACCGGCGACAGTGGCGGGCCCGCTTACGTGTGGTCGGGCCAGGAGTGGTTGCTGGCTGGGGTCACGTCCCGGGCCACTGCCAGTTCGGTACGCCCGTGCGGTGACGGCGGGATCTACTCCCGCGTCGACGTGCACGCCGCATGGGTCCGATCAGTTCCCGGCGGGTTGTGGTGACCTTCTCCGCATGAATGTCTTGTCCACCTGAAGGGCCGGTTTCAGGGACGCCGTTCAAGAGCTGACTCGCACGTCGACTCGTGGCGGCGAAACAGGCCTCGGACTGAGTTGGCAGTTGCCGGAGAAGGACATTGCTATAACGACGGCGGCGGCCTGGTCCGCGATGAAGGACCTTGGTGGTCTCCTGGTCAGCCATCTGGACCACGTGCACGTGTCTTTCCAGGCGAACGCGGCGGTCAAGGTCATCTGACAACCCCTTCGCCTGGCAGATCGGATGTGCCGTTGTGCCGGTCGTCCTGTGGTTTCGCGGCACTGCCACGAAGTGCAACTGCTGCTCGCGCTGAATCATCACACCGGACTGGCGTAGTGGGTGTACTAACGCCGCGACGCAGCCGAGCGATGGACAGAATGTGAGTGCGTCGGCAGAGCATGCGGAGCTCGTACAGCGGTTCAGCGGTGACATGCACCGGGGAGTGAACGAGCTCGCTCGACTTGGCTACCCGGCGACAATTTTCCGACGCATGTTGACCGACCACGGCGCGGTGGAGGCCGCACGTCGGCTTGTGCTGGACCCCAAGCCGACCTATGGCTTGTGGAGACTGCAAGAACTCGATCGACTCGACGCCAGTGTGGAGATGTGGGTTCTCCTGCCGTGGTACGAACCGCTGTTCGATCAGTCGATCAGGGAACAGGCGGAACGCAAACTTCGCCTTCTTGATGTTGATGTTGATCGCGAGCTTCGGCAGCTCGTTGCTCGCCTTACGCCGACTGCGTGAGCGGAGCGGCTTCTGGAAACATCTGAGGCCGCGCCGGCTGATCGTCCAATATGGACAGCAATATCGATGCAGTTCGATGGTGCTCGTCAGCGCCTGGGGTGACCTCATCCGAGAGGACGGCCGCAACCAGTCCGTGTACCGGCTCGCTTCTGAGTGATCGGTTGTGCCGTGGCCTTCACACCGAGTCGGTGATCGCCCCGGTGGCATTTCACTGGCGCGACCATGTCTGCAGATCGCGCCGCTGCCGGTCCGGTGTCTGGTGTAGTTCGCTCTTGGGCTGTTTGGGTGGAGATGGGTACGGCGTCGTCATGAGACGTTTGGTGTCTCGGTCTCGGTTCTGACCGAGGGAGCTGACTGTGGCCACGCTGACGAACGCCGAACTGGTTGCCGCGTTGACCGGGTGTCGCCGTCCAGCGGCACCAACTGAGGAACATGGTCTGCGCTTTGCGTTCTACGGCCGGATGTCGACGAGCACGTTTCAGGATGTGCAGACGTCGCGTGCGTGGCAGCGCGCCGTGTCGGATGAGTTGATCGATGGCGTCGGCTCGGTCGTTGTGGAGTTTTTCGATGTGGGTGTGTCGCGGCGGTGGTCGTGGCTGGACCGTCCGGAGGCTGCGGCGTTGCTGGCCGCTGCCGCGGGCCCTGATCGTGACTTCGACGCGGTGGTCGTGGGGGAGTACGAGCGTGCGTTTCACGGTGATCAGTTCCGGCAGGTCGTGGCTCGGCTGAACGCACTGGGCGTCGAGGTGTGGCTGCCGGAAGCAGGTGGCCCAGTCGAACTCGGCAGCCCGGTGCATGAGGCGTTGATGGTGTTGTTAGGTGCGCAGGCGCAGCGTGAGGTGGCGCGGGCGCGTCAGCGGGTGTTGGCGGCGATGCGGTCTCAGACGCGGTTGCAGGGCCGGTTTCTGGGTGGTCGTCCGCCGTATGGGTATCGGTTGGTTGATGGCGGTCGGCATCCGAATCCGGTGCATGGGCGGTGGGGTCGGCGGGTGCAGGTGTTGGCGCCGGACCCGGTGACGGCGCCGTGGGTGAAGTGGATGTTCTCCGAACGTGCTCGCGGCCGCACGGTGGCGTCGTTGGCGCGCGAGCTCAACGAGCGTGGCGTGGTGTGTCCGTCAGGTGCCGACCCCGAGCGGAACGCGCATAGGTCGGGGGAGCGATGGATCGTGCGGACGGTGGCGATGATTCTGGAGAACCCGCGGTACACCGGTCGGCAGGTGTGGAATCGAAGCAGCACGACCGGCCATGGATCGGGTGGACGCTCAGGTGGCCGCGGCTCGGGCGCGTTGCGGTACAACCCGGTCAGCGAGTGGGAGGTATCTGAGAGGATTGCCCACGAACCGCTCGTGGATGACGAGACGTTCGTCGCGGTGCAGGGCCTGCGGGTGGCGAAGCCTGCCAAGGACGGCGAGATCCGGCGCTATCGGCTGGCTGGGCTCGTCGTGTGCGGGCTGTGTGGCCGGCGGATGGACGGGCACTGGGTTCACGGGCGAGCGGGCTATCGATGCCCCTGCGTGTCAGGGTGAGTTGAGTCCAGTGGTTCACAGCAAACCGGCCTGACGCTGTTCCGTGCCGGGTTTGATGGAGACCATCAAGCCTGGATGATGAGGAGCAATGGCCCCACCGAAGAAGTACCCAGACGAGCTGCGTGAGCGGGCGACCCGGATGGTCGTGGAGGCCCGTCGGGATCCGGCGTCCGCGGTCGGGGCGATCAAGCGGATCGCCGAGCAGCTCGGGATCCACCCTGAGGCGCTGCGGACCTGGGTCAAGCGCGCGGAGATCGACGCCGGTGACCGGCCTGGTACCACGACCAGCGATGCGGAGCGGATCGCGCAGCTGGAGCGGGAGAATCGGGAACTGCGCCGTGCCAACGGGATCCTGAAGTCCGCGTCCGCTTTCT
>NZ_FOYL01000009.1 GCF_900115955.1 Lentzea waywayandensis | reverse complement strand
CGAGCTCCTGGCTCAACCTCGTCGAACGCTGGTTCTCCGAGCTGACGACCAAGAAACTCCAACGCGGAAGCCACACCAGCGTCCGCGCGCTCAACCGCGACATCCGCGCATGGATCGAGACCTGGAACGACGACCCACGGCCCTACGTCTGGACCAAGACCGCCGCCCAGATCCTCGACTCCATCGCACGCTACTGCACACGAATTAAGAACTCAGGACACTAGCCGATCCTGAGCAACACGGGGTTGGCCACGTCCTCGTTCCCGACCACGACCGAGGCACGGTCCGCCGGGCCGACCTCGTCCAGGTACCGGCGGCTCGCAGCGTGATACCGCTGGTCGAACGCGCGCTCTGCCTGCTCCAGCGCGCCCAGCAGTTCCGTGTCACGACGAGTCCCGCGTTCCCGGGCGACGGCGAACGGCGTGTCCACGAAGACGACCTCGTCCCACTCCAGCTCCCGCTGAAGGAAGCTCCCGTCCACCACCAGAACGAGGTCTTCAGGCGCGGTCACCGGTGGCTCGTCCAGCGCAGTGTCCGAGCGCAGGTCGATGATCCGCGATCGATACCGCAGATCCCCGCCAGGCCCGAGCGGCTCCAGCACCAGCCGTGAGAAGGCGGCGAAGTCGTAGGCGTCCAGGTAGTACCCGTCGGCCGAGTCCCGCCCCATCCGATGGCGAACGGCACGCGGGTTGTGGAACCCGTCCATCGACAGGTGCGCCGCCGAACGCCCGCGAGCGGCAACGGCATCCGTCAGTTCACGGGCGAGCGTCGTCTTGCCGGAGGCCGTGATCCCGTCCACCGCCACCCGCACCGGATGTCCAGGTCGCACACCGCACAGATGGTCAGCGATCCGGGCCAGCACGCGCTCCCGTGGAGTGATCATGGCCCCAACCCTACGGAACTAGTCTTCCTCGGTCTCACGCCGAGACAGCCGCACTTCCTCGACGTCGAGCCGTCGCTGAATCGTCCGCAACACGATGTCGTCGATCGCCGCCTCGTCGCGCAGCCGCACCACGGTCGCCCGCTTGTGCGCGATCAGCTCCAGCCGCAGCGCCGTGTACTCGACCTCCGACTGGGCGACCTCCTCGTCGCCCGCCTCCTTGGCGCGCACGACTTCCAGGTGGTGCTCGTACTCGGCCCGCACCCGCTTGTAGACGACGTCGGACACGCCGACCTTGTCCGCCAGCGAAGGCAGCGCTTCGTAGGCCGCCTCGGACGCCGTCGACTGCGCCAGCCGCAGTTCCTCGTCCAGCGCCGTGTCCTCGGGCAGCTGGGAGAACCGGATGATCGAGGGCAGCATGATCGACTGCACGATCAGCGTCAGCACCACGACACCGGACGTGATGAGGACGATCTCGTCGCGGAACGGGAACGGCGCGCCGCCGACCACGGTCTCCGGCACCGCCAGCGCCGCCGCCAGCGACACCGCCCCGCGGAACCCGGCGGCCGACGACACCAGCCGTTGCCGGGCACCCACGCGGCGTAGCCGTTGCTGAGGACGACGATCCAAAGCGCGGATCACATAGGGAGTCGTGTAGCTCCACAGCATCCGCGTGCCCGCCACGGTCACCGCGACCAGACCGATTCCGCCGAACGCGGCGAGGATCTCGGACCCGTCCAGGGCCCGGATCGCGCTGTGGGCCTGGAGTCCGATCAGGACGAACAGGGCGCCGTTGAGCAGGAACGTGGCTATGCCCCAGAACGCGTAGCTCATCTGGCGGGTGTCGGCGGGCACGACGCGCGGCCCGACGCGTGCCAGGGTCAGTCCGCACGTCACCACGGCGATCACGCCGGAGCCGTGGACGGTCTCGGCCAGCAGGAACGCGGCGAACGGGGTGAGGACGCTGACCACCGTCTCGAGCAGCGGGTTGTCGAGCCGCTTGCGCACCTGCACCGCGAGCCACGCCACCAACAACCCCGCGACCGCGCCGCCCGCGTACGACAGCAGCAGCCGCAGGCCGACCATGCCGGTGCTGAACTCCTGCTCACCGATGGTGATGGAGATGGCGATCGCGTAGATCACCAGCGCCGTGCCGTCGTTGATCAACGACTCCGCGCGCAGGATCGTCGTGGTCCGGCGTGGCATGCCCCGCGCGATCGCCGAGACGGCGGTCGCGTCGGTGGGCGCCAGGGCCGCGCCGAGCACCCACGCGGGACCCCAGTCGAGGCCGAGCGCGTGGGCGACGGCGGCGACCGCCGCGGCGGTCGCGAGGACGAGCAGCGTGCTGAGCAGCACGATCGGGCGCAGGTTGCTGCGGATCTCCCGCAACGACGTGTTGAGGCTCTCCCAGTACAGCAACGCCGGCAGGAAGATCAGCAGCATCGCCTCGGGCGGCAGGCTGACCTCTTCCAGGGCGGGCACGAAGCCGAGCACGGCGCCGCAGACGACCAGCAGGACCGGGGCTGCGACGCGCAACCGTCCGGACACGACACTGCTCGCCAGGATGCACACGCCCAGCACCACTACGAGTTCGAGACCGAGCATGCGCTAAAAGATAGGCGGCTCAGGCGCTGAGCGCGTCATCCAGTTCAGCCAGCAGGCGGCCCTTGGGGCGGGCTCCCACGATCTGCCGGATCGGCACTCCGTCGCGGAACAGCAGCATCGTGGGCAGCGACATGACCTGGTAGTCGCGGGCGGTGGCGGTGTTCTCGTCGGCGTTGATCTTGAGCACGGTCAGGTCGTCGCGCTCGCGGTCGATCTCGTCCAGCACGGGGGAGAGCATGTGGCACGGTCCGCACCACTGCGCCCAGAACTCCACGAGGACGGTGCCGGTCCGGGTCTGGTCCGCGAACGTGGCGTCGGTCAGCTGCACTGGATCTCCTCGGGTACGAGACACGGGTCTTGGAAGGCGAGTCTGGCCAGCAGGAACTCCCGGACGGTGCCCAGCCGGTCGAGGCAGGCGTCCACCTCGGCGAGCTTGCGCCGGTAGACCTCCCGCGAGTCCGGGCACGAGTCACCGGACTCGTGGCCCGCGCGCAGGCAGGCCACGAACGGCCGGGTGTCCTCCAGGGACAGTCCGACCGCCTGCAGCGACTGGATCTCGCGAACCAGTCGCAGGTCGTGCTCGCCGTACTCGCGGTAACCGTTGGGCGTGCGCTGCGCTTCGAGGAGCCCCTCGGACTCGTAGAAGCGCAGCGCACGGGTGGTGGTGCCGGCTCGCTTGGCCAGTTCGCCGATCCTCATGACCGAACGCTAAACCTTGACGCGCACGTCAAGGCAACCCTTTCTCAGTCCGCGACCAGGCCGGTCGCCGACCACTGCCGGCGGATCAGCCACCGGCCCGCGGCGATGCCGGTTCCGCCGTGCTCGGGGTGCAGGAGGTAGACGGGAGCGGTGTTCTCGACGACGGCCAGGTCCTGGCCGGTGGCCCAGCGGCAGGTGCCGGGGTCCGCGACGAGGACGTGCGGGTTGCCGCCGTTCAGTCCGGCGATGAGGTGGACGCCCTCGGGAGGCACCTCGCGGTCCGGGGTGTCGTCCGGCAGCGGGTCGAGCATCGCGAACGGGATGACGATCAGGTCGCCCTGGGCCTGGAGGCCGTCGACGACGGGGACGGTGGACTGTCGCTCGAGGTGGTCGAGCGTGTCGACGCTGGTGCGGTCGACGAGTTCTGCGAGGTTCATGGTGTGTTTCAGGTGCGTCGTAGGAGTTGGGAGTACTGGTCGGCCCGCAACCCGTAGGTCGAGGCCGCGGCGTCGAGCGGGTCGCGTTGCCAGCGGTGCATCCGCAGGCCGTAGCGGCGCCGGGTGCCGTCGCGCTCGACCGAGCCGTTGACGACGAGCAGCAGGGTGATCTGGTCCCACAGGTCGTAGAGGCGCAGGTCGAAGCCCGGGTTGCCGGGGTCGGGAGCGGTGGCGATCAACGGCGGCGCGGCCTGGGCGATGTAGGTCTCCCAGCCGATGCGTTCCGCCGCGGCGAAACGCAGCTCCAGGCGGCGTTCGGTCAGGATCCGGACGACGTCCGGCTCCTCGATCACCCACCTCGGCACGGTCGTGCCGTGCCAGGCGTAGGCGCGGCTGCCGTCGGCGAACGTGATGGCAGGGGCTTTGTCGTTGTGCGGCAACGAGTTCGCGTCCACGTGCACCGCGGTGGGCCGATCGGACATCACGCAGACGTCCTCGCGCGGCCACCACCACCCGGTCGACCGGGTGAGGGTCACCCAGACGTCGAGCAGCTCCAGGTCAGGCGCGTTGAGGTCAGCCTGCCAGTCAGCCTCGTGCTGGCCTGCCCAGCCGATGCCGAGCGAGCCCGGCATCGTGGAGTTGATCGCGGGAATCAGGCCTTCGCGGACGATTCGGCGCAGGTCCGTGCCCTGACGGCTCGGGGCGCCCTGCCAGTCACCGCGTTGCCGCCGCCGTTGACGCAGGTCCGAGACCAGCGCGGCGATCTGCGCCTCGACGGTCTGCCAGTTGTCGCGGTAGCGGAAGATCTCCTTGGCGGGCAACACAGTTGCCGCTTCGGCAGGAGAACGCACCCAGACGAAGTCCGGTGGTGGCCTGCCGGTGGCCGCGTACAACTGGGCCACGGCCTCTTCGGCCGCCGGACGATCTGCGGGTGCGGTGCTCAGCGCGTGGGCGAGCCAGTCTTCGCGGAGCGGGGAATGATCGGTGGAGCGGGCCTCGAGCCCGCTCGGTGCGCTCACAGCGCGAGGGCGCGCACGCCCTTTCGAGTCGTCATGCGGAAGATCGTGACATCAACCCGTCGCGAACCGCAAGCCCGAAAAATATTCCCTCGATGGCCGAGATTCCCACCCAGTGGCCGCCCCGGCGCGAGCCCCTTCCGCGCGCACAGAATGCGGGTAAACGACGAGAGGGGGACCGGTGGGCTCACGACTGCACCTGGCCGCCGCGCTCCACGCGACCGGCGAAGAGGCTTTCACCGCAAGGCATTGGGCCGGGCTCGTGCGCGAGGCCGAGCACGGCACGCTCGACTTCGTCACGTTCGGCGACTCGCTCGGCGGGCAGCCGGGACTGGACGCGGTGCTCACCGCCGCGCGCATCGCGCCGCTGACCACGTACGTCGGCCTGGTGCCGACGGCGGTGGTCACGCACACCGAACCGTTCCACCTGTCGAAGGCGATCGCGACGCTCGACTACGTGAGCGGGGGACGGGCGGGCGTTCAGTTGACCGTGGCGCCAGATCCCGCTGACGCCAAGCACTTCGGGCGTCGTTCGGTCGGAGATGAGCCCGAACTGTGGGAGGAGGCCGCGGACTACGCGGAGGTCCTGCGCCGGTTGTGGGACAGCTGGGAGGACGACGCGGAGATCCGCGACGAGGCCACCGGGCGGTTCATCGACCGCGAGAAGCTGCACTACATCGACTTCGAGGGCCGGTGGTTCAAGGTGCGCGGGCCGTCGATCACGCCGCGCCCGCCGCAGGGCCACCCGCTGATCGCGGCCTCGCATCCGTTGGGGGACATCGTGTTCGCCGACGAAGTCTCGGACACGGACAGGCTCGTGTTCCGAGATGCCGACGTGTCCACCCCGATCGAGCAGCTGATCGCCTGGCAGTCCGAGGGATTCGCCGGCTTCCGCCTGCACGGTGATCTCGAGCAGATCACCCGTGAGCTCGTGCCCGAACTGCGCCGCCGTGGGCTGTTCCGCACCGAGTACGAGCACAGGACGTTGCGCGGCCATCTCGGTCTCGCCCGGCCCGCCAACCAGTTCGCCTAGAAGGAGCGCGAGATGACCAAGCAGATCCACCTCGCCGCGCACTTCCCCGGCGTGAACAACACGACCGTCTGGAGCGATCCGCAGGCGGGCAGCCACATCGAGTTCGAGTCGTTCGTCCACTTGGCACAGACGGCCGAACGCGCGAAGTTCGACTTCTTCTTCCTCGCCGAGGGACTGCGGCTGCGCGAGCAGGGCGGCGAGATCTACGACCTGGACGTCGTCGGCCGGCCGGACACCTTCACCGTGCTCGCCGCGCTGGCGGCTGTCACCGAGAAGCTCGGGCTCGCCGGCACGATCAACTCGACGTTCAACGAACCGTACGAGGTGGCCCGGCAGTTCGCCTCGCTCGACCACCTGTCGGACGGCCGCGCCGCCTGGAACGTCGTGACCTCGTGGGACGCGTTCACCGGTGAGAACTTCCGGCGCGGTGGCTTTCTGAAGCAGGAGGACCGCTACACCCGCGCGGAGTCGTTCCTGCGCACGGCGTGGAAGCTGTTCGACACCGGCGTGGGCGCTTTCGAGCACAAGGACCAGCACTTCGACATCAGCGGCGCGTTCGGCGTCCCGCGCTCGCCGCAGGGCCGTCCGGTGATCCTCCAGGCCGGTGACTCCGAGGAGGGCCGCGAGTTCGCCGCCGCCACCGCCGACGCGATCTTCTCGCGGCACGGGACGCTGGAGGCCGGTCAGAAGTTCTACAGCGACGTGAAAGGCAGGCTGGCCAAGTACGGGCGCACGCACGACCAGTTGGTGGTGTTGCCCGCGGCCACGTTCATCCTCGGCGACACCGATGCGGACGCGCAGGAGAAGGCCGCGGTCGTGCGGCGCCGGCAGGTCAGCGGCGCGACCGCGATCCGGTTCCTGGAACAGGTGTGGAACCGGGACCTGAGCGGCTACGACCCGGACGGCCCTCTGCCTGACGTCGAGCCGTTGACCGGCGAGAACACCATCGCCAAGGGCCGGGCGAGCGTGCGGATGTTCAAGGACCCGGCCGCCACGGTGCGGGAGTGGCGGGACAAGGCCGCGGCCAAGAACCTGTCCATCCGCGACCTCGTGATCGACGTGAGCGCCCGGCAGACGTTCATCGGCTCGGCGGACAGCGTCGCCACGCAGATCAACGACCTCGTGCAGCAGGACGCCGCGGACGGCTTCATCCTCGTGCCGCACGTGACGCCGGGCGGGCTCGACGAGTTCGCGGACACCGTCGTGCCGCTGCTCCAGGAGCGCGGCGTCTTCCGGGCCGACTACACAGGTCCGACGCTGAGGGATCATCTCGGTATCCGATAGTTGTTCAGCACGTGGACGTCCTTGCCCAGCCGGTTCATCGGTACCTAACGTGAGCGTCGTTGAGTGAGTGCTCTCCTCAAGAGCGCAGGGAAGGGAGGACAGGATGAACGGCGCCGCCGCGTTGGTCCTGTCCTCCCGCTGTCGCATCGACTGTACGAGCTGACTCTGCTCGCTCGTCTCACGTTCCCCGCCGCAGCAAGGACTCGCCATGACCTCTTCCGGCACGCTGACGCTTGTGTCCACAAAGGACGATGATCTCTCTTCGTTACCGGTCGTGCCGGCCCGCCACCCGTGGCGCTGGGTCGGTGTGGCCTTCGTGCTGGTGCTCGCCGCGCAGTTCGTGCACGGCCTGGTCACGAACCCCGCCTGGGACTGGCCGACGTTCGCCCGGTACTTCACCGCCCAGTCGATCCTGACCGCCGTCGGCACCACCATCGTGCTGACCGTGCTCGGCACCGTGCTGGGGTTCGCGCTCGGCATCGTGGTCGCGGTGCTGCGGATGTCGAAGAGCCCGTTCCTCTCGGCGGTGGGCTGGACCTACATCTGGGCGTTCCGGTCGATCCCGCTGATCGTGCAGCTGTTGTTCTGGTTCAACATCTCCTATCTGTACCAACGGCTTTCGCTCGGCATTCCGTTCGGGCCGGAGTTCGTGAGCTTCGAGACCATCGCGTTGATCAGCCCGATGGGCGCGGCCGTGCTCGGCCTCGCGTTGCACCAGGCGGCCTACGCGGCGGAGATCGTCCGGTCCGGCGTGATCTCCGTCGACCGCGGTCAGCTGGAGGCGGCGGCCGCGCTCGGCATTCCGAGGTTCCGGCAGTTCCGCAGAATCGTGCTGCCCCAGGCGATGCGGTCGATCCTGCCCAACGCCGCCAACGAGGTGATCAGCCTCTTCAAAGGCACGTCGGTCGTCTCGGTGATGGCGATCGGCGAGCTCTTCTACCAGGTGCAGGTCATCTACGGCCGCAACGCGCGAGTCGTTGCACTGCTGATGGTCGCGACCGTCTGGTACATCATCCTGACCACCCTGCTCTCGATCGGCCAGCACTACGTCGAGCGCTACTTCGCGCGAGGAGACCGCCGGTGATCGAGGTTCTGGGCGTGCACAAGAGCTTCGGCTCGCTCGAGGTGCTGCGCGGGGTGTCGTTGAACGTCGCGGCCGGTGAGGTCGTCGTGGTGCTCGGGCCGTCCGGCTCCGGCAAGTCGACGTTGCTGCGCACGATCAACCACCTGGAGAAGGTCGATCGCGGGTTCATCACGATCGACGGCGCGCTGATCGGCTACCAGCGCCGCGGAGGCAAGCTCCACGAGCTCAAGGAACGCGAGATCCTCAAGCAGCGCAAGGACATCGGGTTCGTCTTCCAGAACTTCAACCTGTTCCCGCACCTGACCGCGCTGGAGAACATCGCGGAGGTGGCCGATCCGGTGCAGGCGCGGCACTTCCTGGAACGGGTCGGGTTGGTGGACAAGGCGGACGCGTATCCCCGGCAACTCTCCGGCGGCCAGCAGCAACGCGTCGCGATCGCGCGGGCCCTTGCTACCCAGCCGAAGGTCGTGCTGTTCGACGAACCGACCTCGGCCCTGGACCCGGAGCTCGTCGGCGAGGTGCTCGACGTGCTGCGCGACCTCGCCCGTTCCGGCACCACGATGGTCGTGGTCACGCACGAGATCGGCTTCGCCCGCGAGGTGGCCGACCGCATCGTGTTCATGGACGACGGCGTGATCGTCGAAGAGGGAACACCGGACGAGGTGCTCGACCACCCGGTCCACGAGCGCACCCGCGCTTTCCTGTCCAAGGTTCTGTAGAAGGAGTTCGTTGTGCGCACACTACTTATCGCCGCGCTGGTGTTCGGTCTGGCGGCTTGTGGCACCGCCGGCGGTGAGGAGCCCGCCGAGGTCGCGGGCTCGGGCATCAACCTCGGCCCGGACCAGAAGCGGATCACTGCCACCAAGGACGACAAGATCGCCGCGAAGGTGCCGGAGAAGTTCAGAGCCAAGGGCGAGCTGACGATCGGCGGATCCGCAGGCACAGCACCACCTCTGCGGTTCTACGCCACCGACGACAAGACCGTGATCGGTGTCGAGACCGACATCGCCACCCTGGTCGCCGACGTGCTGGGGCTCAAGGCCAAGCTCGAGGTCTCGTCGTGGGAGAACCTCTTCGTCGGACTGGACAGCGGCGCCTACGACCTCGGCCTGTCGAACATCACCGTGACCGAGGCGCGCAAGGAGAAGTACGACTTCGCCACCTACCGCCTCGACACGCTCGCGTTCGAGGCGAAGAAGGGCGGCACCTGGAAGGTCAAGGAGCCCAAGGACGTGGCGGGCAAAGTGATCGCCGTGACGTCGGGCACCAACCAGGAGAGGATCCTGGTCGACTGGAGCACCAAGAACGTCGCCGCCGGTCTTCAGGCCACCGACATCAAGTACTTCCAGAACTCGTCGGACTACTACCTCGCGCTCCAGTCCGGCCGCATCGACGCCTACCTCGGCCCGAACCCCTCCTCCGCCTACCACGCGGTGACGTCCGGGCAGACCGAGGTGATCGGCAACTTCTCCGGCGGCGCCGCGGTGCAGGGCAAGATCGCCGCGACCACGAAGAAGGACAGCGGGCTCGTGACCCCGGTCCAGGAGGCGCTGAACCAGTTGATCGCCAACGGCAAGTACGCCGAGGTGCTCAAGCGGTGGGGTCTGTCCGACGAGGCCGTGCCGACGTCCGAGATCAACCCGCAGGGTCTGCCGAAGAGCTGATCGGGGAGGTGCGTCATGAAGTTCAGCATCACCATCGACACCGACGACGAGGACACCGCGCTGCGGCTGCTCGGCGCGTTGAACGACGTGGGCCTGATGCCCGCGGCCCAGGCGGCGGTCGAAGCCGTGGACGTCCGAATCCTGCGCGACACGCGGCAGGTGCTCGTGCACGACGCACTCGTCGAGACGACGCGGCTGGAGTTCGAACTGCTGCTGCACCTGTGCGAGCACACCGACCGGGTGCATCGCCGCCGTGAGCTGCTGGCGGCGGTCTGGGGCGTCAACGACGACTACAGCGGCGCCCGCACGGTCGACGTGCACGTGCGGCGGATCCGGCAGAAGCTCGCGGACGCCTCGGACGTGATCCAGACCGTCCGCGGCGTCGGGTACCTGGTCGCGTCGAGCAGCCGGGTCCGGGTGGAGCGCTCGCCGAACGTGGTGCAGCTGGCGGACCGGCGCGCCGGATGACCGACGAGGTCCACTGGACTCGGCCGGACGCTCCCGAGGTCGCCGGGATGATGGCGGAGTTGTTGCACGAGTACGTGAGCAGGTACGGGTCGGCGGCCAGGGAACGGATGGAACGGTTCCCTGACGAGTCGCTGACACCGCCTGATGGACGGCTGATGGTGTTGCTGCGGGGCGGAACCGCCGTGGCAGGCGGCGCGTTCCGGCGGTACGACTCGGAGACCGCGGAGTTGAAGCGGATCTGGACCCACTCGTCGTACCGCCGCCAGGGCCTGGCACGGCAGGTGCTTTCGGTGCTCGAAGCCGAGACCGTCCGGCTCGGCTACCGGCGCCTTTACCTGACCACGGGCCCGCGCCAGCCGGAGGCACGCGGGCTGTACCTGGCGGCGGGCTACACGCCGTTGTTCGACGTGACGGTCCCGCCGGCCGGGCCGCTGCCGTTCGAGAAGGCCCTGCTCGTCAGGACGTGACGGGGTGGAAGGCCTTGAGCCAGTCCTCCATCACCTCGGCGGTGAGGTGGGCGTCCTCCTTCACCATCGCCATGTGGTCGGTGGCCACGAGCCTGATGTCGTCCGCGGGCACCGAGACGTCCTGGTTCGTGGTCACCAGATCCGTGCCCCGGACCTCGTTCGCGCATCGGACCAGCAGTTTCGGCACCGTCGTGTGGATGCCGGTGTCGATGATGCGCGGGAACCAGTGCGCCATGGCGGACAGGCGTGCGCTGTTCATGTTGACCGCGGGGGAGTCCATCGTGTTGAAGTAGTTGCTGGTGACGGACTCGAAGTCCATGCCCTCGCGGTTGTCGTAGTTGAGGCTCAGCGTGTCGAGCATGATCACGCCGTCCGGTTTGATGCCCCACGTCTCCTCGATGACGCCCGCCGCGAGGTAGGCGAGGGTGCCGCCGGAGGAGTGGCCGACGAGCACGAACGGGTCGCCGTCGCTCGCGTGCAGCACCGCCTCCGCGACCCACCGGTTGACTGCGGCGGCGTCCTTCGGCAACGGTTCCCCGGCGCCGAACCCGACCAGCGGGAGCGCGCTGACCTGCCGTTTGCCTCGCAGGTGAGCCGCGAGCCTGGCGTACATGTGCACGCCTGCCGTCGCGCCGGGAGCGCTGATGCAGATGAGCTTGGGCAGCTTCGGGCCGTCCGCGAGCGTGACGGCCTCGGGCAGGTCGTCCAGTTCGGCGGGGGAGGAGAACATCGGGCGCAGGTTCGCGACGCCCTTGAGCATCTGCAGGCCGGCGGCGACGTTGTTCTTCGTGACGGCGTCCATGAAGAGCCCGAACACGGTGTCCTCCGCCGCCACCTCGACGCCGTTGCCCGTGCTTCCTCCACTGTGGAGGGTGCCGAGCTCGGTGACGAGGTGCTGGGCGAGGTTCGCCGGGGTCTTGTGGTCGAAGACGACCGATCCCGCGAGCTTCAGGCTGAGGAGTTCGTTGAGCTGGTTGCGCAGTTCGACGGCGATGAGGCTGTCGAAGCCGAGTTCGAGGAAGTCCTTCTGGGGGTCGACCGCGCTCGGGTCCGGGTGGCCGAGCAATGCGGCGCTCGTGCCGGTGACGAGGTCGCGGACCATGCCCTCGCGGTCCTGTGGTGTGGCGTTGCGCAGCCGGTCCAGCACCGTGACGGCGGCCTTCTCCTGCGGCTGTTCGCTGGTGCCTCCCAGGAGCTTGGAGACGGGGCCTCGCTGGGCGGCGACGTGGATCGGGACCAGCAGGGCCTTCCGGTGTGCGAGTGCCGCGTCGAACAGCGCGAGGCCCTGCTCGACGGCCAGCGGCGGCATGCCCGACCGTTGCATCCTGTCCATCGCGGCCTGGCTGAGCCCGGCCGTCATGCCGGAGTCCTGCGCCCACGGTCCCCAGGCGAGGCTGATGGTGTTCTCGGTGCTCTGGGCGAGGGCGTCGAGGTAGGAGTTGGCGGCCGCGTAGTTGCCCTGTCCCGCCGCACCCATCACGCCCGAGACGGAGCTGTAGAGGACGAGCGGGACGTCCGTGGCGTTGCGCAGGTGCCAGGCCGCGTCGACCTTGGGCGTGAGGACCTTCGTGACGCTGTCCGGGGTCAGCGCGTCGATCAGCGCGTCGTCCAGCACGCCTGCCGTGTGAATGATGGCCTGCAACGGCTTGTGCGCGGCACTCAGCAGCGTGGTGACGTCGTCGGCCTTCGAGACATCGGCCGCCGCGATCGTGACCGTCGCGCCCTGTGCTTCGAGCTCCTGACGCAGTTCGGTGGCCTTGGGTGACTCCTCGCCGCGACGGCTGGCGAGCAGCAGGTGTTTGACGTTGTGCCTGGTGACGAGGTGTTTCGCCAGTTCGGCGCCGAGCCCGCCGGTGCCACCCGTGATCAGGACCGTCTTGTTCGGGTCCCACTCGTACTTGCCTTCGGTCTTCTGGGTTTCCTGAAGCCGTGGCACCGTCGTCTGTCCATTGCGGACCTTCACGTGCGGCTCGTCCCACGCCACCAGTTTGGGCAGCAACGCGCCGGACACGTCCAGCCCGTCGGTGTCGAACAGCAGGAACCTGCCGGGGTTCTCCATCTGCGCACTGCGCACGAGACCTGCCGTGGCAGCCGCCGTGAGATCGTTCTCCCCGCTGACGAACACGATGTGCGCGCTGTAGTCGTTGGCCTCTTGCAGGATCGCGAGGACGCGCTGCGTCTGCGCGTGCGTGCTCTCCGGTGTGCCATCGCCGCTGACCGCCACGATGAACACGTCAGGCTTGGTGGTCTTCGCGGCTTCGGCGAGCGTTTCGCCGTACCCGGTGACGGTCTGCCCGGCGCTGTAGAGGACGTGCGCGAGGTCGAACTCGTCCCCGCCGATGATCGCCCACCTGGCCGCCGCGATGGGACTCGCGGTCACGGTGGCGTCGACCCACTGCAGTTCGTGCAGGGCGGGTTGGGATTTGGCCGGCCCGCTCGGCGCGGTGCCGCCCTTGGGCCAGAACCGCTGCGTGTCGAACGGGTAGGTGGGCAGCGCGATCTTGTTGCCACGTGGGAAGAACTTCCGCCAGTCGACGTTCACGCCGCTGACGTAGAGCTTGGCGAGCGCGGTGAGGACAGCAGCCGGTTCGGGCTTGTCCTTGCGCAGCGTCGGGATGCAGCCGTCGACGAGTGCGCTGAGCACTCCGGTCGGGCCGATCTCGATGAACGTGGCCTCGCCGATCTTCTCGACGTTCTCGGTGAAGCGGACCGTGTTTCGGACGTGGTCGACCCAGTAGCCGACGGTCGTGACATCGCCGCTGGTGTGGATGGGGATGCGCGGCTTGTGGAAGTCGATGTGCTTGATGGCGTTGCGGAAGTCGTCGAGCATCGGCTCCATCAGCGGGGAGTGGAAGGCGTGGCTGACCCGGAGCTGCTTGTGCTCCCAGTTCTGCGCGATCGCCCTTGCTGTCGCTTCGTCGCCGGCGATGACGATGTCGTTGGGGCCGTTGATGGCGGCGATGTCGACCTGCGCGGTGAGGTGCTTCCTGACTTCCGCTTCCGTCGCCTTGACGGCGAACATCGCGCCGCTCTGCGGCAGGGCCTGCATGAGGCGTGCGCGCTCTTGGACCAGGGTGGCGGCGTCTTCGAGGGTGAGCACGCCGGCGACGTGTGCCGCCGCGATCTCGCCGATGGAGTGGCCGGCGACGTGGTCGGGCTTGAAGCCGTAGCTCTCCAGAAGGCGGTAGAGGGCGACCTGGAGGGCGAACAGGGCCGGCTGGGTGGTGCCGGTCTGGTTGAGCGCTTCCTCGTCCGTGCCCCACATGGCGTCGTCGAGGTCCACGTCGAGGTGCTGGGCGACGTTGTCGAACGCGGCGCGGAAGGTGTCGGAGGTTTCGTAGAGGTCCTTGCCCATGCCCAGGCGCTGAGCGCCCTGGCCGCTGAAGAGGGCGGCCACCGGTTTGCGCTGGGTCTGGCCGCTCGCGAGAGTGACGCCGTTGAGGAGGACGGCGCGGTGCTCGAAGCCGGTGCTGCGGGTGGTGAGGAGCGAGTAGCCGACAGCCGCAGGGGAGTCGGTGAGAGCACGGACCTGATCGACGCGGGTCTGCAGGGCGTTCGCCGACTTCGCCGACACGACCAGCGGCAACTCGTCCGCCTCCGTGCCGAAGCCGAACGGGCACCGCGTGGGCTCGTCGCTGTCTTCGGTCGGCTCCGGAGCTTCCTCGATGATCACGTGCGCGTTCGTCCCCGACACGCCGAACGACGAGATCCCCGCCCGGCGCGGCTGCTCCCCGCGCGGCCACGGCTCGGCCTCCGTCAGCAGCTCGATGTTGCCCGCCGTCCAGTCCACGTGCGACGACGGCGCGCTCACGTGCAGCGTCCGGGGGAGCGTCTCCCGCTGCAACGCCATCACCATCTTGATCACGCCCGCCACACCCGCGGCCGCCTGCGTGTGCCCGATGTTCGACTTCACCGCGCCCAGCCGCAGCGGCTCGGCGCGTTCGGTGCCGTAGGTCGCGAGCAGCGCCTGTGCCTCGATCGGGTCTCCCAGCACAGTCCCGGTGCCGTGCGCCTCGACCGCGCCCACCTCGTCGGCCGCCAGCCCGGCCGAAGCCAGCGCCGCCTGGATCACCCGCCGTTGCGAAGGACCGTTCGGCGCGGAGAGGCCGTTCGACGCGCCGTCCTGGTTGACGGCGCTGCCCACCACCACGGCGAGCACGGGATGTCCGTCGCGCTGTGCGTCCGAGAGCTTCTCCACCAACAACACGCCAACGCCCTCGGACCAACCGGTCCCGTCGGCGTCATCGGAGAAGGCCTTGCAACGCCCGGAAACCGCGAGCCCGCCCTGGCGCGTGAAGCCGGCGAAGTTCGAAGCCGTCGCCATGACCGTGACGCCGCCCGCGACCGCGAGCGAGCACTCGCCGTTGCGCAGCGCGGCAGCAGCGAGGTGCAACCCGACGAGAGAAGAAGAACACGCCGTGTCGATCGTGACGGCAGGTCCCTCGAAACCGAACGTGTACGAGATGCGGCCCGAGATGACGCTTGCGGCCGTGCCCATTCCGGCGTGGCCCTCGACGTCCTCCTCCGACGCAATCAGGACGTGTCCGTAGTCCTGGCCGTTCGTGCCGACGAACACGCCCGTTTCGCTGCCACGCAACGACGCCGGGTCGATGCCCGCACGTTCGATGGCCTCCCACGTCGTCTGCAGCAGCAGCCGTTGCTGAGGGTCCATCGCGAGAGCCTCGCGCGGCGAGATGCCGAAGAAGCCGGGGTCGAACTCCGCCGCGTCGTACAGGAACCCGCCCTGCAACGTCGCGGAGTCCCCGCCCGCCAGCGTTCCCAGGTCCCAGCCGCGGTCGGTCGGGAAACCGGTGATCGCGTCGCGGCCCTCCGACACCAGGTCCCACAGGTCCTCGGCGGAGCGCACGTCGCCGGGGAAGCGGCACGCGATGCCGACGATCGCGATCGGCTCGTGGCGCCCGGACTCGACCTCCTCCAGGCGTTGACGCGTCTCGTGCAGGTCAGCCGTGACCCACTTCAGGTACTCAACGAGCTTCTCTTCGTTCGGCATCGCCGGAAACCTTCCGTCGTGAAGTGGGTCAGCGCTCGGTGCGTCGGCCGAGCTCGTTGTCGATGAACGCGAACACGTCGTCCGCGGAGGCCTCGGTGAGGCGTTCGCGCGCGGCTTCTTTCTTGGCCGTGCCGCCGTACTGGGCGAGCAGCTTGCGCAGCCGCGCGGCGACACCCGGCGTTCCGGCGGCGAGCGCGATCTCCACCTGGTCGAGCTCGGTGGTGAGCGCGGGCCGTTCGTCCTGCGCGCCGACCAGCAGGCCGTGCAGGTGCGCGGCCAGTTCGGCAGGCGTCGGGTAGTCGAAGACGAGCGTCGCCGCGAGCTTGAGCCCGGTGGCGGCCGCGATGCTGTTGCGCAGCTCCACTGCGGTCAGCGAGTCGAAGCCGAGATCGCGGAACTGCTTGTCCGCCTGCACTTCGGCCGGTGAACCGTGCCCGAGCACCCCGGCCGCGTGCCCGCGCACCAGGTCGAGGACGTGCTGAAGCTGGTCCTCGGCGGGCAGTGCCGCCAGGGTCGCGCCGTAGTCCACAGTGGACGAGCCGCCCGCCGTTCGCTTGCCGCCGCGCACCAGCCCGCGCAACACCGCCGCGACCGGCCCGTCCGAACGTCCAGTGCTGATCCGCGCCGGCACCAGGAACGCCTCGTCACGCGACGTGGCGTCGTCGAACAGCCGCATGCCCTCCTCGACGCTCAACGGCGGCATCCCGCCCCGTCCCATGCGATCTATGGCGCCGTCCTGCAGATGCGCCGTCATGCCACTCGACTGCGCCCACGGACCCCACGCCAGCGACGTCGCCGGTAGTCCCTGCTCACGTCGATGGATGGCCAGTGCGTCCAGGAACGCGTTCGCGGCCGCGTAGTTGCCCTGCCCCGGCGCGCCGACGATGCCCGAGACCGACGAATACAGCACGAACGCCTTGAGCTTCTGCTTCTTCGTGGCCTCGTGGAGGTTCCACGCGCCGTTGACCTTGGGCGTGAGGACCGTGGCGAGCCGTTCCGGCGTCAGCGACCCGATGATGCCGTCATCGAGCACACCCGCCGTGTGGATGACGGCCGTCAGCACGACGCCCTTCACCACCTTCCTGACCGCCTTGAGGTCCGCGGTGTCGCAGGCGGCGATCGTGACGTCCGCGCCGTGCGCCGTCAGTTCCGCCTGCAACGCAACGGCTTCCGGCGCATCCGGCCCCCGCCGCGACACGAGCAGCAGCTTCTTGGTGCGCCGTTCCGCGACGAGGTGGCGTGCCAGCTCCGCACCCAGCCCACCCGTACCGCCGGTGATCAGCACCGTGCCTTCCGGATCCCACCGCGCCGTCTCGACGGTGTCGGTGACGCGAGCGAGCCGAGCGACCTGGACCTGCCCGTCCCTCACACGCGCCTGCGTCTCGCCCGCGTCCAGCAGCCCGATCGGCAGCGGCGCGGAGTCGTCGGTGTCGACCAGCAGGAACCGTCCGGGGTTCTCCGACTGCGCCGACCTGACCAGTCCCCACACCGTCGATGCAGCCAGGTCGTCGCCGCGCTTCACGAACACGACCCGCTCGTCCTGCTGGACCGTGTGAAGTGCCTGTACGGCTAGAGAATGAGCCTTCTTGACGTAGTCCTCGCCGCCGCTGATCTCGACGATCGAGGCTTCCGCCTCGGTGAACCGCGGCGCCTGCACCCACTCCAGCCGGAACAGCGAATCCTGCTGCTGTTGCCTTGTGAGCGGCGAGCCGAGGGTCACCGACTGCGCCGAGAAGACCGGCGACCCTTGCCCGTCGACTGCATCGATCGCGCCACCCAGATGCCGGACCCTCAGTGTCGACGCGCCGATCGCGTGCAGCGACAGACTCCGCCACTCGAGCGGAACGTCGTCGCCGAGCATCGCCTTCTGGATGAGCTCGGGATGCACGCCGTACTGGTTGGTCTCGCCGGAGTCCAGCGACACCTCGGCGAACGTGGCGTCCCCGAGCTGCCAGGTGTTCGCCCCGATCTCGACAGCACCCTTCGGCGGCCACTCACTGACCCGGAAGTCGCTCGCGTGCTCACCTTCTTTGAGCACGCCGCTCGCCAGCAGCATCCACTCGTCGTTCTGTCGCGTGTGGACGGTGAGCTGACGCTTTCCCTCTTGCCGGGAGGAAACCGACACCTGCAACACGCCCGCCGTCAACGGCCCGCTGACGACCAGCTCCTCGACGAGCCCGCACCCGACCTGGTCGGCCGCCCGGAACGCGATCTCCGCGAACGCCGCCTCCGGATGGTCTTCCGCGAGCCTGTTGGTGAACACCACGGCATCGGACCCGGCGAGCGTCATCGCGGCGCCGAGCACCGGGTGGTCCACCGGCCCGAGCCCGACCGCGGCGACGTCACCGGCGTTCTTGCGCGGCGTGGGCCAGTACCGGTCGTGCTGGAACGGATACGTCGGCAGCTTGATCTTGTTCTGGTTGCCGAAGAATGGTGCCCAGTCGACGTCCACTCCCTGCACGAACAACCGCGCGAGAGCCGTCGTCCACGCCGTGACCTCGTCCTTGTCCTTGCGCAGTGCCGGAATCGCGCCGTCGACCAGCGCGCTCAGCACCCCATCCGGCCCGATCTCCAGGAACGTGGCGTCGCCGATGTGCGCGACGTTGTCCGCGAACCTCACCGCGTCCCGCACGTGCCGCACCCAGTGCTCGACCGCCGTGACATCGCCGGTTGCCTGGATTGAGGTCGTCGGCTCCTGGAAACGGATGTGCTGGATGGCGTCGCGGAAGTCGTCGAGCATCGGGTCCATGAGAGGGGAGTGGAACGCGTGGCTGACTTTGAGCTGCTTGTGCTCCCAGTTCTCGGCGATCTTCCGCGCCCGCGCCTCGTCGCCCGCGATGACCACGGCGTTCTCGCCGTTGACCGCCGCGATGGACACGTCGTCGTCGAGGTGCTTGACGACGTCGCTCTCGCTCGCCCTGACCGCGAACATCGCGCCGTTGGCCGGCAACGCCTGCATCAGGTTCGCGCGTGCTCGGACGAGCGTCGCCGCGTCTTCGAGACTGAACACTCCGGCGACGTGGGCGGCTGCGATCTCGCCGACCGAATGCCCGGTGACCACTTCGGCCCTGACACCGAAGCTCTCCGCGAGCCGGTAGAGGGCGACCTCGATCGCGAACAACGCGGGCTGTGTCCTGGCCGTGCTGTTCAGCTCGGCTTCGTCCGCGCCCCAGACTGTGTCGCGAATGTGGAGGTGACGGTCGACCTCGTCGAACGCCGTTTTGAATGCTCCGAAGCGTTCGTACAGCTCCCGGCCCATCCCGAGCCTCTGCGACCCCTGCCCGGAGAACAACACGGCGAGTTTCTTCCTGCTTGCCTGTCCGGTGGCGATCTCTGTGCCGTTGAGCAGGACCGCCCGGTGGTCGAAGCGCGACCGGCTGAGCAACGAGAACCCGACGTCCTGCGCGCTCGCCCCGGTCCGTTCGACGAAGGCCGTGACCCGCTCGATCTGAGCGCGCACCGCGTCAGCCGACTTCGCGGACAGGACCAGCGGCACCGTGCCTGCCGTGCCTGCCGTGCCTGCCGTGCCTGCCGTGCCTGCCGTGCCTGCCGTGCCCGCCGTGCCCGCCGTGCCCGCCGTGCTCTTCGGGATCGATACGGATTGGCTGGCCCCCTGGGGGGATCCACCCCCCATCCCAATCATCTCAGGCAGGTCTGACAGTTCTGGTGCGCTCGGCGCTTCCAAGATCACGTGCGCGTTCGTGCCGCTGATGCCGAACGACGAGACTCCCGCGCGCCAAGGCCGGTCCACCGCGGGCCACGCGGTCGCCGACGTCAGCAGCGACACCGCCCCCGCCGACCAGTCCACGTGCGATGACGGTGAGGTGACGTGCAGCGTGCGCGGCAGGACGCCGTGCCGCATCGCCATCACCATCTTGATCACGGACGCGACGCCCGACGCGGCCTGCGAGTGGCCGATGTTCGACTTCAGCGAACCCAGCAGCAGCGGTTCCGTGCGGTCCTGGCCGTAGGTCGCGAGCAGCGCCTGTGCCTCGATCGGGTCGCCCAAGGCCGTTCCGGTGCCGTGTGCTTCCACGGCGTCCACATCGGACGTCGACAGTCCAGCAGCAGCGAGCGCCGCACGGATCACACGTTGCTGCGACGGGCCGTTGGGTGCGGTCAGGCCGTTGGAGGCGCCGTCCGAGTTCACTGCGGAGCCGCGCACGACCGCAAGCACGTCGTGGCCCTGTGCGAGAGCGTCGGACAGACGCTCGACCACGAGCACACCGACGCCCTCGGCCCATGCGGTGCCATCTGCGGAATCGGAGAACGCCTTGCATCGGCCGTCACGCGCGAGGCCGCCCTGCTGGCTGAACTCCATGAAGGTGCCCGGCGACACCAACGTCTGCACACCGCCGGCGAGTGCCAGAGTGCATTCACCGTTCCGTAGCGCGGACACGGCCATGTGCAGCGCTACCAACGACGACGAGCATGCCGTGTCGACGGTGATCGACGGTCCTTCCAGACCGAGTACGTAAGAGAGACGGCCGGACACGACGCTCGGCGACGTTCCGGTGCTGGAGAAGCCCTCGCGGGCCTGTTCGGAGTTGATCACCAGCTGGCCGTATTCGAGGCCGCCGGCGCCGAGGAAGACGCCGGTGCGCGAGCCGCGCAGGGCCAGCGGGTCGAGGCCGCCGTGTTCGAGGGCCTCCCAGGCGGTTTCGAGGACGAGGCGCTGGTTCGGGTCCATCGCGACGGCCTCGCGCGGGGAGATGCCGAAGAACGCCGGGTCGAAGTCCGCGATGCCGTTCAGGAAACCGCCGTGGCCCGTCACGGACTGCCCGGCGCCGTCGCCGACCACGCCCGCGTCCCAGCCGCGGTCCGCCGGGAAGCCGCTGATCGCGTCCCGTCCGGCCGCCACCAGGTCCCAGAGCTGGTCGGGGCTCGTGACGTCGCCGGGGAACCGGCAGCCGATGCCCACGATCGCGATCGGCTCGTCGCTGACAGCGCCCGTGAACGACTCGGTCTCCGTTGTGCCGCCGAACAGTTCGGTGGCCAGGTGATCGGCGAGAGACTGCGGGGTCGGGTAGTCGAAGACGAGCGTCGCGGGCAGTGTGAGGCCGGTGGCCGTGTCGAGGCGGTTGCGCAGCTCCACGGACGTCAACGAGTCGAACCCGAGTTGGCTGAACTCCACACCGGCGTCGATCGTCGCCGCGGATCCGTGTCCGAGAACGGCGGCGGCCTCGCCCAGCACCAGTTCCACAAGGCGTTCCGGGCTGATCTGCGCGTCGGAGCGGTTTGTCGCGGTGCGGCGTCCGCCGCGCACGAGGTCGCGCAGCAGCGGTGGCACCATGCCGTTCGTGGTGCCGGTGATGACCCGTGCGGGCACAACCTGCGGTGCGTCGACCGTGACCGCCGCGTCGAACAGCGCTAAGCCGAGCTCCAGCGAGATCGGCGGCATCGAGGACTTCTCCAGCCGTTCGAACGCCGCCGCGTCCATCTGCCCGGTCATGCCGACCTCGGACGTCCACGCGCCCCACGCCAGCGAGATCGCGTGCAGCCCCAGCGAACGCCGGTACTGGGCCAATGCGTCGAGGAACGCGTTGCCCGCCGCGTAGTTGCCCTGACCCGCGGTGCCGAGGACGCCGGACACCGACGAGTACAGGACGAACTGCGCCTCCGGGACGAGCGAGTGCAGGTTCCACGCGGCGTCCACCTTGGGCCGCAACACCTTCGTCAGCCGCTCGGGCGTCATCGACGCGATCACGCCATCGTCCAGCACGCCCGCCGTGTGCACGACGGTGGTCACGTCGTGTCCATTGAGGACGGCGGCCAGCGCGTCGTGGTCGGCCACGTCGCAGGCGGCGATCGTGACGATGGCACCGTGCGCGATCAGCTCCGCCCGCAGCTCCGACGCACCGGGCGAGTCGGGTCCGCGCCGGCTCAGGAGCAGCAGGCTTCGTGCTCCGGACGCGACGAGGTGCCGCGCCAGCTCCGCGCCCAAGCCACCGGTACCGCCGGTGATCAGTACGGTGCCGGACCAGTCGACGGGCCGCGTCTCGTGCTCGCCGAGGCGCGCCAGGCGCCCGGCGTAGGCGACGCCGTCGCGCACGACGAGCTGCTGCTCCTCGCTCAGGAGCATGCCGGGTTCGACGGTGCTCGACTCGTCGAGATCGATCAGCAGGAAACGTCCGGGATCCTCCGCCTGCGCGGCCCGCACCAGGCCCCAGACCGCCGCCGCACCAAGGTCCTGGACCGGCTCCTGCGCGCCCCGCGTGACGAACACCGTGCGCTCGTCGGCGTTCTGCAGAACCTCCAACGCCTCGATCGTCGCGCGGTGTGCGGCCTCGGCGTCGACGCCGCCCTGGACCTCGACGATCCGGGCGCTGATCTCGGACGCCTCGCCGAGCTGCGCCGGCACCCAGTTCACCTGGAACAACGCCTCACGCACCCGCTGGTCCTGCGGAACCTCAGGCACGTGCACGGTCAACGCGCGCACGGACAACACAGGGTTGCCCTCGGCGTCGGCGGCCGCCACCTCGACGGAGTCGCCGTTGCGCGTGAGCTGGACCTTCAGCCGTTCCGGGCCGATGGCGTGCAGCGACACGTCCCGCCACTCGAACGGCACGCCCTCACCGAGCAGTTCGCTCGTTCCTTCGAGAGCCTGCGCCAACAACAACGGGTGCACACCGAACGTTGCGGCGTCGTCCACACCTTCGGGCAGCTCGACTTCGACGCCGTCACCGGTGAACGTCGCGTGGTAGGGCTCGGTGGTGAGCGTGCCGGTGGCGTGCTCCACCCAGGTGTCGCCGTGCTGGGCGTGCACGCTCACCGTGCGCTTGCCGTCCTGCGGTGGTCCGACACGTACCTGCACGGGGACGGCGTCACGTTCCGGCAGATGCAACGGCACGGCCGTGGTCAGGTGTTCGACGCGATCACAGCCGACGAGGTCGCCCGCGCGGATCGCGAAGTCCAGGAACCCGGTCGCCGGGAACGTCTCGCCGAGCCACGGATGCGTCGCCTTCGCGAGCCGTCCGCTGAGCACCAGCTCGTCGGTGCCCGCGACGGTGACCGCCGCACCGAGAAGCGGGTGTCCGCCCGATGCGAGCCCATAGGCCGTGAGGTCGCCTGTACGGCCACCGACGGACGCCTTCGGCCAGAACCGCTCGCGCTCGAAGGCGTAGGTGGGGATGTTGATTTGTACACCTCGAATCAACATCTGAGTCAAGTCAACATTGATTCCGTCAACGTGTACATGACTGAGTGCTGTCATCAAGCTGTGCAGTTCAGTCCTGTCGCGCCTCAACGTCGGCACGCCGTCGACCAGCGTGGACAGGACGCTGTCCGGCCCGACCTCGATGAACCTCGTGACGCCCTTGTTCCTGAGCGCCTGGACGTTGTCGTGGAACCGGACGGTGTCGCGGACGTGGTTCACCCAGTGGTCGACGCTTGTGACGTCACCTGATGCTGTGATGGGGATGCGCGGTTCGTGGAACGTGAGCCCGTTGATCGCCTCGCGGAAGTCATCGAGCATCGGCTCCATCAACGGCGAGTGGAACGCGTGGCTGACGCGGAGTCGCTTGTGCTTCCAGTGGGCCGCGATGGCTTCGGCTTCGTGCTCGTCGCCGGCGATGACGACGGAGTTGAGCGCGTTGACCGCGGCGATCGACACGTTCTCCGTCAGGTGCGGAGTGACTTCGGCTTCGGTGGCTTGGACGGCGATCATCGCGCCGGTCCGCGGGAGGGCCTGCATGAGGCGGGCGCGTGCTTCCACCAGCTTGGCGGCGTCTTCGAGGCTGAGGACGCCGGCGACGTGCGCGGCCGCGATCTCACCGATGGAGTGGCCCGCGACGTGGGCGGGCTTGATCCGGAATTCCTCGAGCAGCCGGAACAGTGCCACCTCGATCGCGAACAGCGCGGGCTGTGCGTTGCCGGTCTGGTCGAGCGCGTCGGCGTCGGTGCCCCAGACGAGGTCGCGCAGGCCCGGTTCGAAGCGGGCGAGGACGGCGTCGAACGTGTCCGCGAAGGTGCTGAACCGCTCGTAGAGCTCCTTGCCCATGCCGAGGCGCTGCGAGCCCTGCCCGGAGAAGATCACCGCGAGGGTGTGCTCGCCGGCGACCCCGTTCGCGACCTCCTCGCCGTCGATCAGGACCGCGCGGTGGGCGAACCGCGACCGCTTCGCCAGGGTGTGGGCGACGTCGAGCGGGTTCGCTCCGGCGGTGAGGACGGCCTTGACCCGCTCGACCTGGGCACGCAGCGAGCCCGCCGACTTCGCCGACACGAGCAGCGGCACCGCATCGGTCGCGCCTGGCGTGCTTGGCGTGCCTGCGAGGCTCGCCGGCGTCGCCCGGCCGTTCGGGATCGATTCGGACTGGCCGGCCCCCTGGGGGGAACCACCCCCCATCCCAATCATCTCAGGCAGGTCTGACAGTTCTGGCGCGCTCGGCGCTTCCAAGATCACGTGCGCGTTCGTGCCCGAGATGCCGAACGACGAGACGCCCGCGCGGCGCGGGCGATCCACCGTTGGCCAGGCGGTCGTGGAGGTCAGGAGTTCGACAGCGCCCGTGGACCAGTTGATGTGGGAGGACGGCGCGGTGACGTGCAGGGTGCGGGGGAGTTGGCCGTGGTGCATCGCCAGCACCATCTTGATCACGCCCGCCGCGCCTGCTGCCGCCTGCGTGTGGCCCAGGTTGGACTTCACCGAGCCGAGGAGCAGAGGTTCGGCGCGGTTCTGGCCGTAGGTGGCCAGCAGCGCGTGCGCCTCGATCGGGTCGCCCAGCACGGTGCCGGTGCCGTGGGCCTCGACGGCGTCCACATCGGACACCGACAGGCCGCCCGAGGCGAGGGCCGCGCGGATCACGCGTTGCTGGGAGGGGCCGTTCGGGGCGGTGAGGCCGTTGGAGGCGCCGTCGGAGTTGAACGCGGAACCGCGGACCAGGGCCAGCACCGGGTGTCCGGCGGCGACAGCGTCGGAGTGGCGCTCCACCACCAGGACGGCTACGCCTTCGGACCAGACCGTGCCGTCCGCGGAGTCGGAGAACGCCTTGCACAGGCCGTCCTGCGCGAGTCCGCCCTGGCGGGAGAAACCGGAGAACGAGGTGGGGGTCGCCATCACCGTGACGCCGCCGGCCAGCGCCAGGGAGCATTCGCCGCCGCGCAGTGACTGGGCGGCCAGGTGCAGGGCGACCAGGGCTGAGGAGCAGGCGGTGTCGACGGTGACGGCGGGTCCTTCGAGACCCAGCGCGTAGGAGATGCGGCCGGAGATCACCGACGCGGCCAGGCCGGTGCCCGCGTGGCCTTCGAGGTCTTCGTTGGAGGCCATCACGACGTGCTGGTAATCCTGGCCGTTGGTGCCGACGAAGACGCCGGTTCGTGAGGCACGCAGATGGGCGGGGTCGATGCCCGCGCGTTCGAAGGCCTCCCACGAGG
Organism: Lentzea waywayandensis; assembly: GCF_900115955.1. GTDB lineage: Bacteria > Actinomycetota > Actinomycetes > Mycobacteriales > Pseudonocardiaceae > Lentzea > Lentzea waywayandensis. The sequence goes on along the minus strand of NZ_FOYL01000009.1, from coordinate 378,059 downwards.
TTTCGAGCAGGAGGCGTTGCTGTGGGTCCATCGCGAGGGCTTCGCGCGGGGAGATGCCGAAGAACGACGCGTCGAAGTCCGCTACACCATCGAGGAAACCGCCGCGGATCGGTTCGGTCGTGTCCCAGCCCCGGTCCGCCGGGAAGGACGTGATCACGTCCTCGCCCGCCATCAGCACGCGCCACAGGTCGTCCGGCGAGTCGATGCCGCCGGGGAAGTGGCAGGCCATGCCAACGATCGCGATGTCGTCGGTGCCGGCGACGCGGACGTGCTCCTCGGCGACGACGGAGGTGTCGCCGAGGAGCTCGTCCAGCAGGAACTCCGCGAGCGCCAGCGGTGTCGGGTAGTCGAACACCAGGCTGGCGGGCAGCGCGAGTCCTGTGATCGAGGAGAGGTGGTTGCGCAGGTCGACGGCGGTCAGCGAGTCGAAACCGATGTCGCGGAACGCCTTGTCGGACGCGACCGCCTCCTTGCCCGCGTGCCCGAGCACCACCGCCGCACGCGTGCGGACGAGGTCGAGCACCGGCGTGACGCGTTCGTCGGCGGGCAGGGATCGCAGTGAACGCCGGAACTCCGCCGCGGCCGAGTCGCTCTCGGCGCGGGCGGCGGCGAGTTCGTCCAGCGCCTCGCGGGCACCGGGCAGCTCGGACATCACCGGTGTCGGGCGCAGACTCAGCAACGCCATCAGCAGCTGCGGCGCGCGCAGGTCCGCGACGACCGCCGTGGCCGTGCCGTGCGCGACGAGGTGGCGCAGAGCGGTGATCGCGAGCTCCGGGTCCAGCGACGCCGCGCCGACCTGCTTGATGTGCTCGGCGACGCGGTCGTCGCCCGCCATGCCGTCGCCCGCCCAGGCACCCCAGGCGATCGACGTGGCGGCGCGGCCCGCTTGGCGGCGTTGCTGGGCGATCGCGTCGAGCACGGAGTTCGCGGCGGCGTAGTTGCCCTGGCCCATGTTGCCGACCGAACCCGCGACCGACGAGAACAGCACGAACGCGTCGAGGTCCAGGCCGCGCGTCAGGTCGTCGAGCACGAACGCCGAGTTCACCTTCGACTCGAACACCTTGGTGAACGCGTCGGGCGTGAGGCTGTCGAACATCATGTCGTCAAGCACACCGGCCGCGTGCACGACGGCCTTGACGTCCGGCGTCAGCAGCTCGGCGACGGCGTCCCGATCGGCGACATCACACGCCACGACAACGGTTTCCGCTCCGAGCGCGGTGATCTCAGCCTGGAGATCCGCGGCGCCGGGGGAGCCGGGGCCGCGCCTGCTGACCAGGACGATCTTCGCGGCTCCGCGCCGGGCGAAGTCACGGGCGAGGTGTGCGCCGAGAGCACCGGTACCACCGGTGATCAGCACGGTTCCGGACGGCGTCCACTCGGCGCCGTCCGCTTCCGCGCCCACGACGACACGCCTGCCGAACACTCCGGCGGACCGGACCGCTGTTTGGTCCTCGTCGCTGGACAACACGCACGTGAACCGGTGCGCGATGCGATCGTCGATGTCGTCCGGCAGGTCGATCAGACCGCCCCAGCGCTGCGGGTACTCCAGTGACGCGACGCGTCCCAGGCCCCACACGCCGGACTGCCAGGGCTGGGTGAGCAGGTCGTGGCGTCCGGTCGACACCGCGCTGCGCGTGATGACCCACAACGGCGCGTTGATGTCCACGTCGCCCAACGCCTGGATGAGCGCGGTCGTGCCGACGACCGGCGCCAGTTCGTCGAGATCGTCCAGCGCCAGCAACGAGATCACGCCCGTGTAGCGCTTCTGGTTGAACTCGATCAGCTGCCCGGTCAGGTACTCGCGGTCGGCCCACGCCACTTCGAGCACCGTGACGTCGTCGCCGAGGGAGGCGAGCAACGTGCGCACCCAGGCGTCTTCGGACAGCGACATCGGCACCGCGACGAACCACGAGCCTTGCGCGGGCTTGAGGCCCGTGAGGGGCGTCCAGGACTCTTCGTGCAACCACGAGTCCACAGTGGACTTGGCGGACCTCTTCCGCCGCCACGCGGACAGGCCCGGCAGCACACCGGCCCAGGTCTGCGGGTCCATGTCGAGGGTGGCGGCGAGCTGGGTGGCGTCCTGCTGCTCGACGGCGGCCCAGAACTCGGCGTCGATCGGGTCGCGGCCGGCCGCCGGGGCCTGGGCGATCTCCGGCCAGTAGCGCTCGTGCTGGAACGGGTAGGTGGGCAGGTCGATCGTGCCGCCGTCGAGCTGCCAGCCGACCTTGACGCCGATGACGTGCAGGCGGGCCAGCGCGGTCAGCCACGCGTCGGACTCGGTCCGGTCGCGGCGCTGGGCGGGCACGGCGTCGGTGAGGCCGCTCAGGACGCCGTCGGGGCCGATCTCCAGGAAGGCGGTGACGCCCTTGGCTTTCAGGGCTTCGACGTTGTCGTGGAAGCGGACCGTGTTGCGGACGTGCTGCACCCAGTACTCGGGGTCGGTGACGTTGGCACCGTGGACGGGGATCTGCGGCTGGTGGAAGGTGAGCCCGGCGATGGCTTCGCGGAAGTCGGCGAGCATCGGTTCCATCAGGGGGCTGTGGAACGCGTGGCTGACCTTGAGGCGAGTGGTCTTGCGGCCCTTGAACTTCGCGGCGATCCGCTGCGCTTGTTCTTCGTCGCCCGCGATGACGACGGAGTTCTCCGCGTTGACGGCGGCGATGGAGACGTTCTCGGTGAGGTGCGGGGTGACTTCGGCTTCGGTGGCCTGGATCGCGATCATCGCGCCGGTCTGCGGGAGCGCCTGCATGAGGCGGGCGCGTGCTTCCACCAGCTTGGCGGCGTCTTCGAGGGTGAGGACGCCGGCGACGTGTGCGGCGGCGATCTCGCCGATTGAGTGGCCTGCCAGGTACTTCGGGGTGAGGCCGGTGCTTTCGGCGAGGCGGTAGAGGGCGACCTCGAAGGCGAACAGTGCCGGCTGGGTGTTGCCGGTCTGGTTGAGCGCGTCGGCGTCCCCGCCCCACATGACCGGTGTGACGTCGAGGTGCTGGGCGACTTCGTCGAGCGCGGCTTTGAAGACCGGCTGGGTTTCGTACAGCTCCTTGCCCATGCCGAGGCGTTGGGCGCCTTGGCCGCTGAACAGGAACGCGAGCGTCTTGGGGGAGGCGACGCCTTCTGCCAGCGTGGTGCCGTTGTGCAGTACGGCTCGATGGTCGAACGTCACGCGGTGGTGCAGCAGTGAGTAGGCGACGTCTTGTGCGTTCGCGCCGTTTGCCACGAGGGCGTTGATCTGGTCGATCTGGGCCTGGAGGGCTTCCGGCGACTTCGCCGACACGAGCAACGGTGGTGTGCTCGCCGAGTCCGGTGTGCTTGCCGTGCCTGCCAGGTCTGCGGGGGCGGCCTCGATGATCACGTGCGCGTTGGTGCCGGACAGACCGAAAGAGGAGATGCCGGCGCGATGAGGGCGGTCCACCGCGGGCCACGGGGTGTTCTCGGTCAGCAGCGACACGTTGCCCGCCGACCAGTCCACGTGCGAGGTCGGCGACGTCACGTGCAGGGTCCGCGGGAGCAGGCCGTTGCGCAGCGACAGGACGAGCTTGATCACGCCCGCGACACCGGCGGCGGCCTGGGCGTGGGCGATGTTCGACTTGATGGAGCCCAGCAGGAGCGGTGACGTGCGGTTCTGGCCGTACGTCGCCAGCAGCGCCTGGGCCTCGATCGGGTCGCCCAGGACGGTGCCGGTACCGTGCGCTTCCACGGCGTCGACGTCCGAAGTGGACAGACCGGAGTTGGCCAGGGCCTGGCGGATCACGCGTTGCTGCGCGGGGCCGTTCGGGGCGGTCAGGCCGTTCGAGGCGCCGTCCTGGTTGATGGCCGAGCCGCGCACGACGGCGAGGACCTGGTGGCCTGCGCGCAGGGCGTCGGACTGGCGTTCGATCACCAGCACGCCGACGCCTTCCGCCCAGCCCGTGCCGTTGGCGTCCTCGGAGAACGAACGGCAGCGCGCGTCGCCGGCCAGGCCGCCCTGGGCGTTGAAGCCGGCGAAGCTCATCGGGGTCGACATCACCGTCACACCGCCGACCAGGGCCATCGTCGACTCGCCGGAGCGGATCGAGTTCACGGCCAGGTGCAGGGCGACCAGCGAGGCCGAGCAGGCGGTGTCGACGGTGAGGGCGGGGCCTTCGAGGCCGAACGTGTACGAGAGGCGGCCGGAGATCACCGCGGACGACAGGCCCGTTGACGCGTGGCCCTCGACCTCGTTGCGGGAGCGCAGGATCAGGTTCGTGTAGTCCTGGCCGTTCGTGCCGATGTAGACGCCGGTTCTGGTGCCGCGCAACGACGTCGCGTCGATGCCGGCTCGTTCGACGGCCTCCCAGGCGACTTCGAGCAGTTGGCGTTGCTGAGGGTCCATGGCGAGGGCTTCGCGCGGGGAGATGCCGAAGAAGCCCGCGTCGAACTGCGTCGCGCCGTGCAGGAAGCCGCCCTCGACGGTGCCGCCCATCGCCTCGGCCTCCCAGCCGCGGTCGTGGGGGAACGTCGTGACGCCGTCGCCGCCGGTGACGAGCAGCTGCCAGAGGTCCTCCGGCGAGTTCACGTCGCCGGGCAGGCGGCAGGCCATGCCGACGATGACGATCGGGTCGTCGAGATCGGCCTGGCCCTGGGCGACGACGTCGTCGGACAGACCCTCGCCGGTCAGTTCGGCCAGGAGGTGTTCGGCCACGGCCTGCGGGGTCGGGTAGTCGAAGATCAGCGTCGCGGGCAGCGAGAGGCCGGTGGCCAGCGCGAGGGCGTTGCGCAGTTCGATGGCGGTGAGCGAGTCGAAACCGAGCGCGCGGAACTCCCTGTCCTCCGCGATCGCGCCGGCGTGGATGACCTTCGCGGCCTCCTCGCGGACCACCTCGACGACGAACGGCAGCCGGTCGGCGGAGGGAAGACCGGTGAGCTTCAACGCCAGGCCGCCGCTGCGGGCGTTCGAGGCGGTGCGTCGGCCGGGGCGGGCGCGCTCGGGGACGAACGGCGCGAGGAACGCCTCGTCGGTCCTGATGGCGGCGTCGAACAGCGTGGGGTCCCACGTGTCCATCGCGAGCGCCAGGCCCGGCAGGCCGAGACCGCGGCGGTGGGCGGCGAGGGCTTCGAGGTAGCTGTTCGCGGAGGCATGAGCGCCCTTGCCGACCGCGCCGACGACCTCGGCGATCGAGGTGAGCACGACGAACGGGACGTCGCCGCACAGCGTGTGCAGCAGCCACGCCGTGTCGGCCTTGGCCTGGAAAACGGTGTCGAGCCGGTCCGGTGTCAGGGCACCGACGACGCCGTCGTCCTGGAGGTCGGCCGCGTGCACGACCGCCGCCAGGTCATCCACAGTGGACATGATCTCGGGCAGCGAGTCCCAGTCGGTGACCGTGACGATCTCGCGCACACCCGGTAGCGCACTGAGGTGCTGCGCGATCTCGGGAACGTCGCCCGTGACGACGACGGTGCCGTTCCACGAGTGTTCGGTGGAGGGGGCGGTGGCGCGGCTGAACCGGCCGACGCGGACCTCTCCGTCGCGGACGACGGCCTGGGTCTCACCGAGCTCGAAGAGCGATGCCAGGCCGTCCGGGAGGGAGTCCTCGACGTCCAGCAGCAGGAACCGGCCGGGGTGCTCGACCTGCGCCGACCGCACCAGACCCCACACGGCCGCGCCCGGCAGATCGTCTCCGGACAGGGCGCCTCGCGTGACGAACACCAGCCGCGAGTTGGTCAGGAGCGACTCCTGGATCAGCAGCAGCGCCTGCCAGGAGTCGGTGACCGGCACGAGGACGGTGTCCGGTGTGGACTCGCCCGCCAACGAGTCCACGACCGGAACACCGAGCTGGAGGAGGTCCTCGCCGAGCACGGCCCAGTCGTTCGCGCCGTGGACCTCGATCGGGACCCAGTCGAGCCGGTACAGCTCGGTTCGTTGTGTCGCCGCCAGCTCGCGGAACGAGATGGCGGCGTCCAGGACCGCGTCCCCGTTGGCGTCGGCGGCGGTGAGCCGAACCTCTCCGTCCTTTTCGGACAGACAGACGCGGAGGAGCTTGGCGCCCGTGGCGTGCAGGGTGACCGAACGCCAGTCCGCGGGTTCGCCTTCGACGCCGAGGAAGGACGCGGCGTTCAGCGCGGCGTCCAGCAGAGCCGGGTGGAGGCCGAAACCGGTGGCGTCGCCGGACAGCGCGACCTCGGCGAAGATCTCGTCGTTCCGCTGCCAGACCGCGCGGAGGCTCTCGTCGTGGGCGCTGTCGACGACCTGCGCGCCCTTCGGCGGCCACACGGCGATGTTCTCGGGCTGCGTGCCGGTGCCGAGCCTGCCTTCGGCGTGCCTGACCCACTCCTGCTGGTCGGCCCGGGAATGCAGAGTGAAACGGCCGTCGGTGCCGACGTGGAGCTGGACCTGCACGGAACCGTTGCCCGGTAGGAGCAACGGCTCGATCGTGGTGAGCTCCTCGACGGCGCTGTGGTCGGTGAGATCGGCCGCTTTCAGTGCCAGCTCGACGAACCCGGCGGTGGGGAAGACGGGCCACTGCGCGCCGGACAGCGTGCCGGTGAGGATCAGTTCGCCCGACCCGGCGACGGTCATGGCCGCGCCGAGCAGCGGGTGCCCGGCGGGGGAGAGGCCGAGCCCGGTGGCGTCGCCCGCGCTGACCGAGACCGACGGCCAGTACGGCGCGTGCTCGAACGCGTAGGTGGGCAGGTCGACGCGCCGGCCGCCGGGGTAGCAGGGCAGCCAGTCGACTCGCGTGCCGCCGACGTGCAGGCGGGCCAGCGCTGTCTGGAACGCCTCGACCTCGTCGCGGTCCCTGCGGATCGTCGGGATGGCGTCCTCGACCAGTGCGGCGAGGACGCCGTCCGGACCGACCTCGAGGAACGTCCTGCCTTGCAGGGCTTGGACGTTGTCGTGGAAGCGGACCGTGTCGCGGACGTGCCGCACCCAGTACTCGGGGTCGGTGACGTCGGCACCGTGGACGGGGATCTGCGGCTGGTGGAAGGTGAGCGTGCTGATGGCTTCGCGGAAGTCGGCGAGCATCGGTTCCATCAGCGGGCTGTGGAACGCGTGCGAGACGCGGAGTCGCTTGTGCTTCCAGCGCTGGGCGAGTTCGAGGGTCGGGCCTTCCTCACCGGCGATGACGACGGAGGTGGGGCCGTTGACGGCGGCGATGCTGACGTTGCCGGTGAGGTGGGGCGTGACGTCGGCTTCGGAGGCTTGGACGGCGACCATCGCGCCGGTGCGCGGGAGGGCCTGCATGAGGCGGGCGCGTTCGGTGACGAGGGTCCTGGCGTCCTCGAGGCTGAGGACGCCGGCGACGTGCGCGGCGGCGATCTCGCCGATGGAGTGGCCGGCGAGGTGGGCCGGTTCGACGCCGAAGTGCTGAAGGAGGCGGTAGAGGGCCACTTCGAACGCGAACAGCGCCGGTTGGGCGTTGCCGGTCTGGTTGAGCAGGTCCTCGTCGTCGCCCCAGATGATCTGTCTGAGTTCGGGGGTGGTGCAGGCGTCGAAGGCCTCTGCGAACACGGGGTAGCGGGCGTGCAGTTGCCTGCCCATGCCGAGGCGTTGGGCGCCTTGGCCGGTGAACAGCATCGCGAGCTCGGTGCGCTTGGCCTGGCCGGTGATCTCGGTGTCGGCTAGGAGGACGGCGCGGTGTTCGAAGAGTGTGCGGGTGGTGACGAGGGAGTGGCCGATGTCGCGCGGGTCGCCGGGGTGGGTGCGGATGCGGTCGATCTGGGCTCGCAGGGAGGCTTCGGACTTGGCTGAGACGACGAGCGGCACGCGGACCGGAATCGATTCGGATTGGCTGGCCCCCTGGGGGGAAACGCCCCCCATCCCAATCATCTCAGGCTGGTCTGACAATTCCGGAACGCTCGGAGCGGCCTCGATGATCACGTGCGCGTTGGTGCCCGACACGCCGAACGACGACACGGCGGCACGCCGCGCGCGATCAGACTCCGGCCAGGAGCGTGCCGTGGTCACCAGGGAGACGTCACCGGCGGACCAGTCGACGTGCGTGGAAGGCCGGGACACGTGCAGAGTCGCGGGCACGACGCCGTGCTGCATCGCCTGGACCATCTTGATGATGCCCGCGACACCGGCGGCGGCCTGGGTGTGGCCGATGTTCGACTTCACCGAACCCAGTAGCAGCGGCGAAGGCCGGTCCGCTCCGTACACGGCCAGCAGGCTGCGGGCCTCGATCGGGTCGCCCAGCGCGGTGCCGGTGCCGTGGGCCTCCACGACGTCCACATCGGACGGACCAAGACCGGCGCGGTCCAGGGCGGCGCGGATGACCCGTTGCTGGGCGCGGCCGTTCGGGGCGGTGAAGCCGTTGGAGGCGCCGTCGGAGTTCACAGCCGAGCCACGCACCACGGCGAGAACCGGATAACCCGAAGCCTCGGCATCCGACAGGCGGGCGAGCGCCAGCACGCCGACGCCCTCGGACCAGCCGGTGCCGTCCGCGTCGTCGGAGAACGCCTTGCAGCGGCCGTCGCGGGCCAGGCCGCCCTGGCGGGAGAACTCGACGAGCGAGCCGGGAGTGCACATGACGTTCACGCCGCCGGCCAGGGCCAGCGTGCACTCGCCGCCGCGCAGGGCGTTCACGGCCAGGTGCAGGGAGACCAGCGAGGAGGAGCATGCGGTGTCGACGGTCAGGGTCGGGCCCTCGAAGCCGAACGCGTAGGAGATCCGGCCGGACTCGGCGGAGGCGGCGATGCCGGTGCCGACGTCGCCGGTCGCGTTGTCCAGGCCGCGGATCAGGAGGTGTTCGTAGTCCTGGCCGTTGGTGCCGACGAACACGCCCGTGCGGGAGCCGCGCAGAGTGGACGGGTCGAGGCCGGCTCGTTCCAGGGCCTCCCAGGACACTTCGAGCAGCAGGCGTTGCTGCGGGTCCATGGTCACCGCCTCGCGCGGTGAGATGCCGAAGAACGCCGGGTCGAAGTCGGCCAGGCCGTGCAGGAAGCCGCCCTGCACCGACACGCTGTTGCCGCGGGCGTCGACTCCGCTGCCGAGCAACGAGTCCACGTCCCAGCCGCGGTCCGCGGGGAAGCCGGTGATCGCGTCCCTGCCGGTGGACACCAGGTCCCAGAGCTGTTCCGGGGACGTGATTCCGGCGGGGAAGCGGCAGGCCATGCCGATGATCGCCACCGGCTCACTGGCCGCGGCCACCAGTTGCCGGTTGGCACGGCGTAGGCGGTCGGCCTCCTTCATGGCCGCACGCAGCGCCTCGACAACCTTCTCACTGGAGTTGCTCATGCTCTGCGCTCCGTCAGTCCGAATCCCGCGGTGCTCCCCGAGGCGATCCCCGTTGGCACATTCGAACAGCCGAACCAGTAGTGGATTCCACAGCTTCTGCCCGATGAGAACGTTTCCACGGCGCGGCCTGGGAACGTGACCACGCAGCGTGATCCGCGTGAGGCCGTTCGGGACGCCGGTGCCGGTCGCATGATGAGAAAGCGGAGTTCACCCGTTAGTGATCTTGATTTCTCAATCAAGATCAACTGTAGTTAAGGTGCGCGCGATCAACGTTCTTCTCATTGTTCGAGGTGGCGCGTCAGATGAACCAGCAGTGGCACGTGAGTGCGTTCTTAGCTTCCGTCGACACGGTTGTCAGCAATGAGATAGTGGAAACCGTCCGCGAGTTGCGGGCGCGGGTGCTCTTTGATCGTGGACGTCGACCGGCGTTCCGCAGCGAGGACGGCCGGCACGTCGACGATCAGGATCTCGACTACGGCGCCTGGCACTTCGTCGCACGTAAAGAGCCTGGTGGGCCGCCTCTCGGCTACATCAGGCTGTCGACACCGGCGACCGGTGAGCTCTTCCAGTCCAGAGCATTTCTCGGCGATGCCGGGTTTGAACGAATTCTCCGCGAGGCCGGTGTCACGCCCGGAGAAACGTTTGAGCACAGTCGACTCGTGGTCGAACATCGGGCCAGAAAACTGGGGCTCGGAGCCTATTTGAACGCCGTCGCAATCGGTGCGGCACATGCGTTGGGTGCGAAAGCGATGATCGGCACGTCCGGCACCAAGGACGGCCAGCACCTGTTCCACGAGCGATTCGGCTTCCGGTGTGTCGAGGGGACGCGCCGACACGTCGAGCACTACACCGAGGACGTCGTGATCATGTTCCACGACGTCGCGGCGGGCGCCGGTGAATACCACGAACTCGTCACGAGGATGCGTGGAGAGTTCCCGGAACTGGCGGCGGTCGAGCACACTCCCGCCGTCGCGCTCAGTCACCGCCGGCCGCACAACCTCCGCGGCGGCGCGGACACCACGGCCTGGCAACCGGTCCTCCTCACCCCAACGGTCGCGGCCGATCGGGAAGCGCTGCAACGACTTCTGGACTCCGGTCAGGTCCGCGAGATCCACGACTCGATCGACGCGCAGATCGACGAGCTCATCCGCAGCCGCGAACCGTGGCTGCCGCCGCACGAGGACCTCACCCGACGCAGGCACGAGCAGCTCGGCGGCCTCACCGACTGGGAGTACGGCACCTGGGTCTTCTACCCGTGGTCCCAGCGGCTCGTGCACGTGTTGCCGCGCGAGGAGTTCCGGCTGGTCCGCACCGACCGCAACCGCGGCAAGATCGAACGCCCGCAGCAGAGGTCGTTGCTGGGCCGCAGGATCGGCGTGATCGGCCTGTCGGTCGGCAACAGCGCCGCCGTCACGTTCGCCCTCGAGGGCATCGGCGGCAGGTTCAAGCTCGCGGACTTCGACGAGTTCGGGCTGTCCAACCTGAACCGGCTGCGCGCGGGCGTGCACCACCTCGGCGTCAACAAGGCCGTGATCTCCGCGCGGCAGATGTTCGAGATCGACCCCTACCTCGACATCGAGATCTTCACCGACGGTCTCACCCGGCAGAACCTCGACGAGTTCACCGACGGTCTGGACCTGATCGTCGAGGAGTGCGACACCCCGTACGCGAAGATCGCCGCCAGGGAGGCGGCGCGCCGGCGCGGCATCCCCGTCGTCATGGACTGCAACGACCGCGGCATGCTCGACGTCGAGCGGTTCGACCAGGAACCGCACCGGCCGCTGCTGCACGGCCTGATCGGCGACGTCACCGCCGACGAGCTCGAAACCCTGTCGAAACAGCAGAAGGTCGACCTGATCCTCGCCATGGTCGACGCCGAACGCATCAGCCCCGAGCTGCGCGCGTCGTTCGGCGAACTCGGCAGGACGCTCAGCAGCTGGCCCCAGCTCGCGTCCGGCGTGGCGCTCGGCGGCGCGCTCACCGCCGAGGCCGCCCGGCGGATCCTGCTCGGCGCCGAGTGCGTGTCCGGCCGGTTCTACGTCGACTTCGCCGACCTGATCACGCCCGCCACCAACACCGCCAGGAGCTCCGTGTGATTCCGGTGGCGTTGAAGGGGACCGGTGTCCACCTGCCCGAACGGATCGTCACCAACGACGACCTGGCGCGCATGGTCGACACCTCCGACGAGTGGATCACCAGCCGGACGGGGATCCGCGAACGGCGCTGGCTCGCACCGGACCGCGCCGTCTCGGACATGTGCGTCGCCGCGGCGAAGGACGCGCTCGCGAGTTCCGAGACGACCGTCCGGGACCTGGACGTGATCATCGTCGCCACCTACACCTGGGACCAGCCGCTGCCGTCCACGGCGCTGATCGTCAAGGAGGCACTGGGGGCGCACCGGGCGTTGACGCTCGACATCACGCAGGCCGCGTGCGCGAACGGCGTGCAGGCGTTGCTGCTCGCGGCACACCTGCTCCAGTCCTCGGCCGCCCGCACGGTGCTCGTGATCGCGGCTGACTGCGCCAGCCGCGTGACGGACCCGCGCGAACGCACCAGCCGCATCTTCTTCGGTGACGCGGCCGCGGCGGCGGTGCTGCACCGCGGCGACGGCGACAGCGGCCTGCTGTCGTGGGACTTCGGCTCCGAACTGTCCTACGACGTGCAGATCAAGGCCGGCGGCTCCCGGCTGCCCACGACCGAGACGACCGTCGCGCGACGGGAACACTTCCTCGCCATGAACGGCAGGGCGGTCTGGGACACCGCGACGAGGTGGCTGCCCGACAGCATCCTCACCGCGGCGGGGAAGGCGGGGGTGCCGATCGAGCGGATCGACCACTTCTTCCTGCACCAGGCCAACGCGAACATCATCAACGCCGCGCTCGAGAAGCTCGGCGTCCCGGCCGCCAAGGCACCGGTGACGCTCGACCGGCTCGGCAACACCGGGTCGGCGGGGGTGTTCACCGCGCTGCACTCCCGGTTCGGGGAGCTCCGCAAGGGCGACGTGTTCGTGATGTCCGCGATCGGTGCCGGGTTCCAGTGGGGAACCCTCTGCTTCCGGCACTAAAACGAGTTGCTCCTGCCAGTGGCTCGGTGTTGCATGGGGCGCCGGGCCACTGGGGGAGTTGATCGATGCTCGACGGCGAGACCGCCACGGACGTGTCCCTTGTGGATGAACTGGTCCGCACGCAGTTCCCGCGCTGGCACGGGTTGCCGATCCGCGAGGTCGCCCACGGCGGCACCAGCAACGCCCTGTACCGGCTGGGCGACGACCTGGCGGTGCGGTTGCCGCGCCGCGAGTGGGCCAAGGACGCGGCGGGCAAGGAAGCCGACATCGTTCCGCTGGTCGCGCCGCACGTGCCGGTCGCGGTGCCGGAACCGGTCGCGCTGGGCGAACCGGCGGAGAGCTACCCGTACCAGTGGTCGGTGGTGCGCTGGCTCGACGGCGAGACCGCCTCGATCGAGGACGTCGGCGAGGACACCCCGTCACGGCTCGCGGCCTTCATTCGCGCACTGCACGAGATCGACGCGACCGGACGACCGTGGACCACCGGTCGCGGCCTGGTGGACGGTTCCGACCACGACGACCCCGTCCGCACCTGCATCGCGCAGGTCGGCGGCGATCCAAGGCTCGTCACCATCTGGGAGGACGCGCTGAACGCCCCGAGCTGGGACCGGCCCGGCCGCTGGCTGCACGCCGACCTGCACGTCGGCAACCTGCTCTTCCGCGACGGCGAGCTGACCGGCGTGATCGACTGGGGCAGCGCGGGCGTCGGTGATCCGGCGGCGGACCTCATGACGGCCTGGCTCTACCTGGACGAACGTGGTCGCAAGCAGTTCCGGCGCGAACTCGCCGAGTTCGACGACGCCATCTGGACGCGTGCGAAGGGCTGGGCGTTGCACCTCGCCGTCCTCGCGCTCCCGTACTACCGCGACACCAACAAGTTCCTCGCCGGTATCGCGAGCCGCACCCTCGACCAGCTCTGCCCGGGGTGGGACGACTGACGCGGATCGACGTGTCCCTTGTGGACGGGCTGATCCGCAGTCAGTTCCCGCGCTGGCACGGCCTCGAACTCACCGAGTTGAGCCACAGCGCACACCGGGGCACGTCTGGCCGAGGTGCTCCTGGCGTTGCAGAAGGTCGACACCACGGGCGAACCGTGGACCACCTACCGCGGCCGCCACGACATCTCCGTCAGCGACACGGGTGTGCGCTGGGCGATCGCGAAGCTCGGCGGCGACCCGCGGCTCACCGCCATCTGGGAGGACGCGGTCAGCGCCCCGCGCCGGCACCGGCCGCTCCGCTGGGTGCACGCCGACCTCCACCGGGGAAACCTGCTGTTCGTCGATGGCGAGCTGACCGGCGTGATCGACTGGGGCTGCGCTGCCGCCGGTGATCCGGCGGGCGACCTCATGACCGCGTGGCTGTTCCTCGACGAACGAGGCAGCAGGCAGTTCCGGCGCGAGCTCACCGAGTTCGACGACGCCACCTGGGTGTGCGCGCGAGGCTGGGCGATGGAACTCTCGGTGCTCGCCCTCGCCCGCCGAGGCGACAGCAACCCGTTCGTCGCCGGTATCGCCCGCCCCGCCCTCGGTCAGCTACTCGCGGAACGCGCCGGGTGACACACCCGTCTCGCGGGCGAAGAACTTCGTGAAGTTCGTGGCCTCGCTGAACCCGAGCCGGTGCCCGATCGCCGCCGACGACAGATCGGTGTGCACCAGCAGCCGTTTGGCCTCCAGTGTCACGCGGGCGTCGATCAACGCCTTCGCGGACCGGCCCGTCGCGGCCAGGCAGATGCGGTTGAGGCTGCGCGTCGAGTAGCCGATGCGGGCCGCGTACTCGGCGGCGTTGCGCGTGGACGCGAACGAGCGTTCCAACTCCTGCTGGAAGCGTTCGAACCGAGCGTCGCCCTGCCCCGCAACGGAACCGGGCAGGCGGGCCACGCGCAGCAGCAACGCGCCGAGCAACTGGCGGAGCAGGTCGACCGGTTCGTTGGTGAGCAGGTTGCGGCGGTACTCCTGCCTGAGTTCCTGCACGGCGCGGCTGAAGACCGCCAGTTCCGCCTTGGGGACCAGGTGCCGCACCGGTCCGAACGGGCTGAGCGCCAGAGGTGGGAACGCCGGGGTGAAAAGCACCATGAACGCTTCCGCCGCGCCCGTCGGCAGGCGGAGCACGCGGCCGGGGCTGACGTGCAGGAGCGTGCCGGGCGAGCACGGGTGGTCCACGAAATCGACCATGGTGGTGCCGGTGCCCGCGGTGAACAGGAACAGCTGGTGGAAGTCGGTGCGGTGCACCTTCGTCAGCGTGTCCTCGGTGAGCCTGCGGCGGAGCACGCCGAGGTCGAGCGCTTCCAGGCCCAGCTGCCCGCGGTCGGGGTTGCTGAAGCCGAACTGCGCGACCTGTCCACTTCTGACCATGGTGAGGCGTGATCCTACCTCGTTCGGACGCGGCCGTTGGAGCACTGTGTGAGCCATGGACAACAAGGAACTCGTGCTCAAGGCCGCAGGCGAACTGTTCGGCGACAAGGACCCGTCCGCTGTGGACCGGTGGGTGGCCGCGGACTACCGCCAGCACAGCTCGCTCATCGCGGACGGACCCGAGGCGTTGCGCGGGCTCGTCGCGAACCTGCCGGAAGGCTTCCGCTACGAACTGGCGCGCGTGATCGCGGACGGCGATCTCGTTGCCCTGCACGGCGTCTACCACGGTTTCGGGCCGGAGCCGCTGGTCGCGTTCGACCTGTTCCGCGTGCGGGACGGCAAGCTGGCCGAACACTGGGACGCGCTCACGCCCGTGGTCGGGAACACCGCGAGTGGACGGTCCCAGACGGACGGTGCCGCCCTGCCCGCCGCCGAAGGCACCGAACGCAGTCGCGAGCTGGTCCAGGAGTTCGCCCAGCGGATCCTGCAGGACGCCGACTACTCGGTGCTGACCGACTACATCTCCACCGAGACCTACCTCCAGCACAACCCGGAGGCCGCGGACGGGCTCGACGGGTTCGGGGCGGCCGCGGCGAAGTGGGCGGGGGAGGGCCGCAACCTCGTCTACAAGACGGTGCACCAGGTCGTGGCGGAGGGCGATCTCGTTCTGCTCCAGTCGGAAGGCGAGTTCGGCGAGCCGGTCGCGTACTGGGACCTGTTCCGCGTGCAGGACGGCAGGATCGTCGAGCACTGGGATGTCATCGCGCCGATCCCGGCCGCCCTGCCGCACACCAACGGGTTGTTCTGACGTGCTCACGACCCTGCCCGACTACCGGCACGCGGTCGCACTGGACGAGCCCTTCCGCCCGCTCAGTGCGCCCGCGCCCGCCGGCGAACTCGAACTGCTGACGAGTCTCGCCCTGCGGATGCTCGGCGACGACCCGTGGGTCGGCCGGTTCCGGCTGCCGCGCGAGGCGGGGGACCGGCGCCGCATGCTGCGCGCGGTGCTGACCGTCCGCGAACCCGCGCCGCTGGACCCCGAGCTCGTCGCCGTGCTCGACGCGCTGCTCGGCGGCGAACGTCAGCAGCGGCCGCTCGCGAACGCCCTGACACTGCCGGCGCCGATCGCGGTGTGGCGGGGCGACATCACCCGGCTCAGGGCCGACGCGATCGTCAACGCCGCCAACGATGCCCTGCTCGGCTGCTTCCAGCCGATGCACGCCTGCGTCCGCGTGGTGTTCAGAGGTGAGGACGAGGCTGTCTACCGGGAGTTGTCGTGACGCTGGAACGGTGGCTGGACGAGGCCGATCGTGTACTCGTCGCGGCAGGGGCGGGACTGGCGGCGGGCTACGACTACTCGGACACCGAACGGTTCGCCGAGCTGTTCCCGGTGCTGCACGAGAAAGGTCTGTCGGCGAGGTACCAGCTGATCGGGCTGCCGCTGCCGCCCAGATTGCTGTGGGGTTACTGGTCTGTGCACGTCAACGACATCCGGTTCGGTGAAGGACCGAACCCTGTTACACGCGGCTGCGGGAACTGGTCGGTACCCGTGACCACTTCGTACTGACGTCCAATGTGGACGGGCTGTTCGCCCGCAACGGTTTCGCGGAGGACCGGGTGTGGACGCCGCAGGGCGACTACGGCCGCTACCAGTGCGAGACGCCGTGCACGCGGGAAACATGGCCCAGCAGGCCGATCGTGGAGGCCGCACTGGCCACCTACGACGTCTTGACGGGGGAGTCCGGCACGGTGCCGTCATGTCCGCGTTGCGGGGAGAGGTGTTCCTGAACGTGCACAAGGGGCCGGAGTACGTGCCCGACCACTACGCGCCTGCGGGGACGCGGCGCCCTGGCGCCTCCCTCTGGGGGACACCCTTCCTGTACTGGTTGCTCGTTCAAAACACAGTGTGCTCGTGATCGAGATCGGCGCCGGGTTCAGCACGCCCACGGTCATTCGCCGGCCGGTGGAATCGCTGGTCCGCGGCCTGCCAAGCGCTCGGTTGGTACGGATCAACACCGACCACGACGAGGTGCCTGCTGATCTTGGTGAACGGGCGGTGTCTGTGCGGGCGGACATCACGGAGGTGCTCGGCCTGCCATAGCACATCGCGCCATCCGCGAACTGGAGTAAGACGCCCCGCCATCCGGGGCCATTCGTCAGGTTACGTATGTGAGAAAGTTTCACCACCCTCTCGACGGCGCCTCGGGTTTGTGCGTACGGTGAGCGCGCTGTAACCGTACCGGTCGGTAGTAACCCTAGCTGAATTCCTTTCTCCCCACCCCTGCAGGGTGAGGAAGTGAGCACAGTGAACATGCTGTCGGATCGAGAACGGGTGCTGTGTCTGAGTCCGTTCAGCACCCCCAACCCGGCCCTCGTGGTCGCGGCCGAACGAGCGGGTGGCCTCGGCGTGCTCGACCTCGGGCCGGACGCCGCCGCCGACCTCGCCCGCGTGGCCGCGCGTCACCCGCGCGCGTTCGGGGTGAGACTGCACGGACCGCTGACGGTGCCGCTGCCAGAAGCCGTGGACACCGTCGTAGTCGATCTTGTCCGCTATTCGCCGAACCTTGCTGAGCTGGGTGAACGCCGTCTTCTCGCGGTGGTCACCTCGGTGGCGGAAGCCGCTGCGGCGATCGAGTTCGGAGCTACGGGCTTGATCGCCAAGGGTGCTGAAGCAGGCGGCCGAGTGGGTGGTTCGCCCGCGTTCGTGTTGCTCCAGCAGGTGCTCGCCTTGACCGATCTACCGGTCTGGGTGGCCGGCTCGATCGGCCCCGACACGGCTGCCGCGGCGGTCGCGGGCGGTGCGCGCGGAGTGGTGCTGGAAGGCCAGCTCACCCTCGTCGCGGAGGCTCGAAAACATATTTCCGGCGAAATTGTCAACGCCGTCCGGATGATGGATGGCGCCGACACCGTCGTGAACCGCGGGTTACGCGTTCATGTTCGTCAAAACACGCTCGAAATTGGTCAAGAAGGTTCCTTGGCTGATTTCTACCGTACCTCGTTTGGGACCGTCGGAGGCGTCGTAGGCGCGATTGCACGGGGCATTCGGGACAATCTCACCCTGGCGGGTGAGTACCGCTCGATCCGGTCGGGCGGACCGTTCTGCGACCGCGTGCCAGGCCTGCGCTACCCCATCGCGCAGGGTCCGATGACCCGCGTCAGCGACCAGCCCGCGTTCGCCGCGGCCGTCGCCGAGGGTGGCGCGCTGCCGTTCCTCGCGCTCGCGCTGATGGAGGGTCCGGCGGTCCGGACGCTGCTCGAACACACCGCGGAGAAGCTCGGCGACCGGCCGTGGGGCGTCGGACTGCTCGGCTTCGCGCCGCCCGAGTTGCGGGCGCGGCAGATGGAGGCCGTGCTGGCCGTCCGGCCGAAGTACGCGATCGTCGCCGGCGGCACGCCCACGCAGGCACGTGAGCTGGAGGACGCCGGCATCGAGGCGTTCCTGCACGTGCCGTCGCCCGCGCTGCTGCGCCGGTTCCTCGACGAGGGCGCGCGCAAGTTCGTCTTCGAGGGCTCGGAGTGCGGTGGGCACACCGGTCCTCGCACCAGCTTCACCCTGTGGCAGCAGCAGATCGACGTGCTGCGGGGACGTGAGAAGGACGTTGTCGCACTGTTCGCGGGCGGCATCCACGACGCCCGCTCGGCCGCGATGATCTCGGCCATGACCGCGCCGATCGCGGCACGGGGCGCGGCGATCGGCGTTCTCGTCGGCACCGCCTACCTGTTCACCGAGGAAGCCGTGTCGCACGGCGCGATCCGGCCGGTGTTCCAGCAGGTCGCGCTGGAGTGCGAGGACACCGCGCTGCTGGAGACCTCGCCCGGTCACGCCGTCCGGTGCGCCCAGACGTCCTATGTGGACACCTTCGAGCAGGCACGGGCCGAGCTCACCGGACTGTCGAAGCAGGAGAGCTGGGAGAAGCTCGAACAGCTCAACCTGGGACGGCTCCGGCTCGCCAGCCGTGGTCTCGTCCGCGATGACGGTGTCCTCAAAGAGGTCGGCGACGACGAACAGCGCCGCGAGGGCATGTTCATGATCGGCCAGGTCGCGACGCTGCGGTCCGAACGCACCACGATCGCCCAGCTGCACGAGGACATCGTCTCCGGCATCGTCCCCGAGACCGGTTCGGAGAGCGTGGAGTCCGCACCGCTGGACGTCGCCATCGTCGGCATGGCCGCGATCATGCCGGGCGCCCGCGACGTCACCGAGTTCTGGGCGAACGTCCTGGCGGGCACCGACTCCATCACCGAGATCCCGCCGGACCGCTGGTCGCCCGAACGCTACGGCAGCCCGTTCCGCTGGGGCGGTTTCCTCCCGCGCACGGCCTTCGACCCGCTCGCATACGGGATCCCGCCCGCGTCGCTGACCTCCATCGAACCCGCCCAGCTGCTGGCGCTCGAAGTGGCGGCGAAAGCGCTGGCCGACGCCGGTTACCAGACGAGGGTGTTCGACCGCGAACGCACGTCGGTGATCTTCGGCGCCGAAGCGGGTGCCGACCTCGCGAACGCCTACACGGTCCGCACCGCGTTGCCCGCCTTGGGAATCAACGGCCTGGACGACCACCTGCCGAAGCTGACCGAGGACTCGTTCCCCGGCGTGCTCGGCAACGTGATCGCGGGCCGCGTCGCGAACCGGCTCGACCTCGGCGGCGCGAACTACACGGTCGACGCCGCCTGTGCGTCCAGCCTCGCCGCGCTCGACGTGGCCTGCAAGGAACTCATCGGCGGCACCAGCGACATGGTCCTGTGCGGCGCGGTCGACCTGCACAACAGCGCGCACGACTACCAGATGTTCGCCTCGGTGAAAGCCCTGTCCGCCAAGGGCCGGTGCGCCACGTTCGACTCGGCGGCGGACGGCATCGCGCTCGGCGAAGGTGTGGCCGCCGTCGTCCTGAAGCGGCTCGCCGACGCCGAACGGGACGGCGACCGGGTCTACGCGGTGATCAAGGGCATCGGCGCGTCGAGCGACGGCCGATCTCTGGGCCTGACCGCGCCACGTCCGGAAGGCCAGCAACGCGCCCTGCGCCGCGCGTACGCGTCGGCCGGGCTGCCGGTCACCGACGTCGGGCTGGTCGAGGCGCACGGCACGGGAACCGTGGTCGGCGACCGCACCGAACTGGCGTCGCTGACCGAGATGTTCTCCGGCGTCGAACCCGGCACCTGCACGATCGGCTCGGTCAAGTCGCAGATCGGCCACACCAAGTGCGCGGCCGGACTCGCGGGCGTTATCAAGGCGGCGCTGTCCGTCCACACCGGACTGCGGCCCGGCACGTTGCACGTCAAGCAGCCCAACGCCTTCTGGGACGCCCAGACCTCGCCGTTCGCGTTCGGTCACCGCACGTGGGCGAGCAAGAACCGGGTCGCGGGCGTGAGCGCGTTCGGGTTCGGCGGCACGAACTTCCACACCGTGATCGCGGGCTACACCGGCGCCGACGAACCCCGCCACGGCCTGAAGGCGTGGCCGGCGGAGCTGTTCCTGATCCGGGGCGACGACCAGGCTGCCGCGCAACGGGAAGCCGCCCGCCTCGCCGCGCTGGTCGACGTGCGCACCCCGTTGCGCTCGCTGGCCGCGGCTTGCGGTGAAGGCACCGTTCAGGCGGCGTTCGTGGTCAGCGATCACGAGGGCCTGCGGAAGGCCTTGGCGGACGTCGAGGCCTGGCGCGAGTCCGGCGTGGTGTCGCTGAGGTCGGGGGAGCGGCCACAGGTCGCGTTCCTGTACCCCGGCCAGGGCAGCCAGCGTCCGGGCATGCTGCTCGACCTGGTCACGGCCTTCCCGCGGCTGCAGGACTTCCTCGACGCGCGCTACGAGCGGGTCATGTACCCGCCGGCCGCGCTGACCGCCGAGGACGTGTCCCGGCAGCGCGCGGAGATCACCGACACCCGCAACGCCCAGCCCACGCTCGGCATCGCCGGTCTCATGGTCACGTCGCTGCTGGACTCCGTCGGTGTGCGGCCGGATCTGGCCGGCGGCCACAGCTACGGCGAACTGGTCGCGCTGTCGGCGGCCGGTGCGTTCGGGGCCGCCGAACTGCTGGAGCTCAGCGCGGCGCGTGCCGAGGCGATGCTGGACGCGGTCGGCGAGGACCCCGGCACGATGGCCGCCGTGACGGCCGCGGTGGCCGAGGTCGAGGCCCTGCTGCCGTCCGACGTCGTGGTGGCGAACCACAACGCGCCCGACCAGGTCGTGATCTCCGGCCCGGCCGAGGCCGTGCACAACGCCGTCGAAGTGCTGAAGAGCGCTGGTCTGACCGTGAAGAACATCCCGGTCGCCGCCGCGTTCCACAGCCCGCTGATGGCCGGTGCCCGCGACCGGTTCGCGGCCCGGCTCGCGGCGATCTCCCTGGGCGAGACGCGGTTCCCGGTGTGGTCGAACGTCTCCGCCGCTCCTCACACCGATGTGCGCGACGGACTGTCCGAGCAGCTCGCGGGCCGGGTGCGGTTCGTGGACCAGATCGAGTCGATGTACGCGGCGGGCGCCCGGATCTTCGTCGAGGCGGGCCCCGGCGGCGTGCTGACGTCACTGGTCGGCAAGACCCTCGGCGACCGGCCGCACCAGGCGCTGCGCTGCGACGACCACGTGACGTTCCTGCGCACAGTGGCAGCTCTCGCGGTCGCCGGTGTCGAGGTGGACACCGCACCGCTGTTCGAGGACAGGGCCGAACCCGCCACGGTCGTGCCGCCACGGCCGGGCTGGTACGTGGATGGAGGACTCGTGCGGGACGCGAACGGCGACGCACTGCCCGGTGGGCTTCGGCCCGCGACCGAGTTCCCGACTCTCCGAGTCGGTTCCGGGCTGGGGCGCGACGAGATCATCGAGAAGTTCCTCGACGGGATGCGGGACGCGGTGAGCGCGCAGCGGGACGTGCTGCTGAGCTACCTCGGCACCGAACCCGCCGCGGTGCCCGCGCCGAGGCAGGTGATCGACCAGCCGGTGGTCGCCGTGCCGCAACCGCAGGCCAAGCCGCAGGAAGATGTCGCGACGGTGGTGCTGCGGACGATCAGCGCCCGCACCGGCTACCCGGTCGAGATGTTGCAGCCGGGTCTGGACCTGGAAGCCGACCTGTCGATCGACTCCATCAAGCGGACGGAGATCGTCGGCGAACTGGTGTCGGAACTGGGCGCGTCGGGCTCGGTGGACGAGCTCGCGCAGCTCAAGACCATCGACGGCATCGTCGGCTGGTTCGGCTCCGCTGCCCCGGTCACCGCTGCGACGAAGGACGTCAGGGCGGTCGTGCTCCAGACGATCAGCACGCGCACGGGCTATCCGGTCGAGATGCTGCAGCCAGGCCTGGACCTGGAAGCGGACCTGTCGATCGACTCGATCAAGCGCGCCGAGATCGTCGGCGAGCTGGCCCAGGAACTGGGCGCCACCGGCGAAGTCGACGAACTGGCCCAGCTGAAGACGATCGACGGGATCGTCGCGTGGTTCGGCGAGGCCCCGGCACTGCCCGCCCCGGCGCCCGTGCTCGCGCTGCCGGTGTCAGGAGGGAAGCTCGTCCGGCTCGTGCCGCAGGTCGTGGCCGCCGAGCCGGCCGAACCCGCCGACCTCACCGGCAGGACCGTGCTGATCATCGACGACAACGGGATCGGCCTCGAACTCGCCGACCTGCTCGAACGTCACACCGCCCGCCCGCGCATCGAACCGGTGTTCCCGGACGACCTGACCGGTATCGACGTCGTGATCCGGCTCCAGGCACGGTTGCCCGAGGCCTTCAGCGAGGTCAAGCAGTGCGTGACGAACGGGGTCGCGCTCGTCGTGGTGACCACGGGCGGCGGCACGTTCGGCTTCGACCACACGCCCGACGAACTGCCCGCGGACATCGGCCTGCACGGGCTGATCCGCACGGCCGCGCTCGAGTACCCGGACCTCGTCGTGCGCTCGGTCGACGTCAACCCCAAGGAAAGCCACCGCGACATCGCCACCGCGCTGCTCGCCGAGATCGGGCCCGGTCCGGCGGTCGTCGGCTACCAGGCTGGTAGGCGACAGGTCATCGAGGCGATTCCGGGTGACCTCGAAGCAGGAACCCTCGACCTGGACGCCGACAGCGTGGTGCTGCTGACCGGCGGCGCCCGCGGCATCACCGCGCTCGCCGCGATCGAACTCGCCGAGCGCACCGGTTGCCACATCGAGCTGATCGGCCGCACTCCGATCGCCGCTGAAGACCACCGGCTGAGCCACGCCACGACCGAGCCCGAGCTCGTGAAGGCGCTGTTCGAACTGGGGGAGAAGGACAACGTGCCCGCCAAGGCGCGCAGGGTGCTCGCCGAACGCGAAGTCCGTCAGACCATGGAACGGTTGCGCGCCAAGGCATCGAGTGTCCGCTACCACGAGTGCGACGTCACCGACGCCGAGGCCGTGGGCCAGGTGATCGACGACGTCAAGGCCCGGTTCGGCCGGATCGACGGCGTCATCCACGGCGCCGGAGTGCTGGACGACAAG
Organism: Lentzea waywayandensis; assembly: GCF_900115955.1. Classification (GTDB taxonomy): domain Bacteria; phylum Actinomycetota; class Actinomycetes; order Mycobacteriales; family Pseudonocardiaceae; genus Lentzea; species Lentzea waywayandensis. The sequence continues at coordinate 355,014 of NZ_FOYL01000009.1, read as the reverse complement.
CTGATCGAAGCCAAGACGCAGGAGTCGTTCGACCGCGTCTGGGCCACGAAGGTCAACGGCGCCAAGGCGTTCGGCGACGGGTTCCTCGTGTTGTTCGGCAGCGTCAGCGGTGTCTTCGGCAACCGCGGTCAGGCCGACTACTCGGCGGCGAACGACGCGCTGGACCGCATGGCGAGGTTCTGGGGTGCTCAGCGCAGGGTCGTCGCCGTCGACTGGGGTCCCTGGGCCGGTGCCGGCATGGCGGTCGGGCTCGCCGACGAGTACGGGCGGCGCGGCATCCCGCTGATCGAGCCGAAGCAGGGCGTGGACGCGCTGCTGAACGAGATCGCGAACGGTCAGGACGTGCAGGTGGTCTACCGATGGGAGGCATAGCGATCGTCGGGATCGGCGCCGTCTTCCCCGGTGCCCCCGATGCGGCGACGTTCTGGCGCAACATCGTCAGCGGCGTCGACGCCATCGGTCAGATCCCGCCCGGACGCTGGGATCCGGCCACCTACTACGACCAGGACAGCAGGACCGGCGACCGGTTCTACTGCCGCAAGGGCGGGTTCGTCGACGACCTCGCCGAGTTCGACCCGACCAGGTTCGGCATCATGCCGTCCACAGTGGACGGCGCGGAGCCCGACCAGCTGCTCGCCCTCGCCACCGCCGCCGAGGCCATCGCGGACGCGGGCGGCGAGTCGATCCTGCCGGCACGGGACCGCGTCGGCGTGGTCGTGGGACGCGGCGGGTACCTCACGCCCGGTTGCGCGCGGCTGGATCAACGGGTCCGGCTCGCCGACGAGGTCATGTCGGTGGTGCGGGACCTCTTCCCGAACATCGCCGGCACTGAGCTGAACACGGTCCGCCAGGCCATCCGCGATCGCCTCGGACCGGAACAGCCGGAAGCCTCGATCGGCCTCGTGCCGAACCTGGCGGCGTCGCGCATCGCCAACCGGTTCGACCTCAGGGGCACCGCCTACACGGTGGACGCGGCCTGCGCGTCCGGGCTGGTCGCCGTCGAGCATGCCGTCCGCGAGCTCCAGGAGGGCCGCGCGGACGCCATGCTCGCCGGCGCCGTCCACGTCTGCCACCACCCCACGCTGTGGAGCGTCTTCACGCAGCTCAGGGCGTTGAGCCCGACCGAACGCATCCGGCCGTTCGACGCGGGAGCGGACGGCACGCTGCTGTCCGAGGGCGTCGGCATGGTCGTGCTGAAGCGCCTGGAGGACGTCGGCGACGAACGCGTCTACGCGGTGATCCGCGGCATCGGCACGGCGAGCGACGGCCGCGCGACCAGCATGATGACGCCCAACCCCGACGGTCAGCTCCTTGCCGTGCAACGGGCCTGGGCCAACGCGGACCTCGATCCCCAGAAGAACCCACCGGGACTGATCGAGGCGCACGGCACCGCCACGCCCGCCGGGGACGCCGCCGAGCTCCAGACGATGATCAACGCGTTCGGCGGGCAGGGCGACGAGATCGGCATCGGCACGGTGAAGTCGATGATCGGCCACGCGATGCCCGCCGCCGGCATGGCCGGGCTGATCAAGGCCGCGCTCGCCCTGCACCACAACACGCTTCCGCCGACCCTGCACGTCGAGAACCCGCACAGCAGCTTGACCGGCACCAGGTTCACGCCCGTGACGACCGCTCGCGAGTGGACCGGACGGCACCGCGCGGTCGTCAACGCGTTCGGGTTCGGCGGGATCAACGCTCACGCGGTGCTCGACGGCCACACCATCGCCAAGCCGCGCAAGCCGGTGATGACCTTCGCCGCAGACACCGCGGAGGAGCTCGCCAAAGCGCTGGCAGAACGCCGCACGTCCAGCGCCGACAGGGCGTTCCGGCTCGCCATCGGCAACCCGGACGACCGCAAGCTCAAGCTCGCCGAACGCGTGCTCGCCCAGGGCAAGGCGTGGCCCGGCCGGCACGACATCTGGTTCTCCCCGCAACCGCTGCTGACCGGCACCGACCAGGTCGCGTTCGTGTTCCCCGGCTTCGAGCGCGAGTTCAGCGGCGAGGTCGTCGACCACGCCGTCGGACTGCTCCAGGACGGCCGCCGCGAAGCCCGCGAGCTCATGGCACTCGGCATCACGCCGGGAGCGCTCGCCGGGCACAGCATGGGCGAGTGGACGGCGATGGTCGTCGGCGGCATCTACCCGACGATCGACGAGTTCGTCGGCGCGCTCGGACCCGGCGCGGTCGCCGTCGTCGACATCGCCTACGCCGCACTGGGATGCTCGGCCGACACCGCCGAGCAGTACCTGATCGACGGGGTGACGGTCAGCCACGACAACTGCCCGCACCAGTCGGTGATCTGCGGCCCGATCGACAGCCTCGAACAGGTCCTGGTCACCCTCAAGGCCAACGGCGTGATGGCGCAGCTGATGCCGTTCCGCACCGGCTTCCACACCCCGGCACTCGCCCCGTACCTGGGCCGGGCCAAGGAGATGCTCGACGCACTGCCGGTCCGCGCCTCGGACATCCCGGTGTGGTCGGCGAACTCCCTCGAACCGATGGGGGCCGACGAGGTCCGCGAACTGGTCCTGCGTCACCTGGTCGAGCCCGTCCGGTTCCGGCCGCTGCTGGAACGCCTGCACGGCGCGGGATTCCGCGCGTTCGTCCAAATCGGACAGGGCAGTCTGCCCGGTTTCATCGGGGACACGCTGAACGACCGGCCGCACATCGCCGTGAACGCCGACATCGCGCCGGAAGCGCTGTGGGCGTTCGGGCTCAAGCGCGGCACGGCCCACAAAGTCAAGCTCAAGCTCGGTACACCGAAGATCAGGCTCGACGCGCTCGGCATCGAACCGGTGCTGGTGGCCGACGACAGCCCGATGTCGGCTGCCGTCAACAAGCTCCTGGCCCACACCAACGCCGTCGCACGCGAGGTCGTCGGCGCGCTCAGGCCGAACGAGGCCGGGTTCACCCGCGAGTTCTCGCTGCGGACGATGCCGGAGCTCGTCGACCACTCGGTGTTCCCGCAGGCACCCGGCTGGCCTGATCTCTCCGACGGGTTCCCGATCGTGCCCGCGACCGGCCTGCTGGAGGTGTTCGCGGACGCCGCGCGCAGACTCACCGGCGGTACCGTGCACGGGTTCGCGCAGGTCAAGGCCAAGCGCTGGCTCACCGCCCTGCCCGCGACGACCGTGAAGATCTCCGCCCGCGCGGAAGGCCAGGACCGTGTGATCGTGAAGGTCGGCGACTACGCCGAGGGCATCGTGCTGATGGCGCCGCAGGCGGTCCAGTCCGAAAGCAAGGAGCTGCAAGGCGTTCGTGAGGCGCCGGTGTCCGCGGATGAGCTGTACAAGGACAACTGGATGTTCCACGGACCGGCGTTCGCGGGTGTCACGAAGATCGACTGCCTGGCGAACGACGGGATCGCGGGCGTGCTGACACCGTTGCCCGCGCCGGGAGCGTTGCTGGACAGCGCAGGGCAGCTGATCGGCCACTGGATGCAGGTCTGCCGCACCGAGGACCAGACCGTGCTGCCCACCGGCATCGAGAGGGTGACGTTCCACGGACCGGCACCGACCGCCGACGTCCAGTGCACCGCGTGGATCCGCGAGGTCACCGAGCAGGTGATGATCGCCGACGCCGAGCTGACCGTGAACGGCGCGCTGTGGTGCCGGATCACCGGCTGGACCACCCGTCGCTTCACCACGGACGACCGCATCTGGCAGGTCAAGCTCAAGCCGGGAACCGAAATGCTGTCCACACAGGACGGCGAGTGGCTGCGGGTCGCGGAGAACTGGTCCGACAGCGCGACACGCGACCTGATCATGCGCCGCTACCTGAACTCCGCCGAACGACGGCACTACGGCGACCTGGATGTGCCCGCCCAGCGCGACTGGCTGCTGCGCGTGATCGCGGCGAAGGACGCCGTGCGCGCGTGGCTGTGGGATCGCGGGGCCGGACCGGTCTATCCGGCGGAGCTGACCGTGACCGCTGACGGCCGTATCCGCGGCGCATTCGCGGTGCCACGAATCGAAGTCATTTCAGAACAAGGGCGAGCCGCGGCCCGCGTGCGAACGGAGATGTGATGGACGAGGTGCTGCAGCAGGTCGCCAAGCTGATCACCGAGGTGGTCGGGCCGGACTTCCTGCTGGGCGTGGAGATCACTCGCGACACCACGTTCAGCGACGACCTGGGCCTGGAGTCGATCGAGTTCGTCGCCCTCGCGGACAAGCTGAACGCGCACTACGGCGTGGATCTCGTGGCCTTCCTGGCGGACATGGACATCGACGAGATCATGGCGATGTCCGTCGGCCGCCTCGTCGACCACATCACGGCTCGTGTCTGACGTTCACGCCCGAGGGCTGCGCTTCCACGTGCAGCGGCTCGGGCCCACTGACGCGCCGACCGTGGTGTTCGTGCACGGCCTGGTGATGGACAACCTGTCCAGCTTCTACTACACGCTCGCCGCGCCACTGGCCCAGGCCGGGTTCGGCACCGTGCTGTTCGACCTGCGCGGGCACGGCCTGTCCGAGCGGCCGCCGTCCGGTTACACGCCGGAGGAGAGCGCGCTGGACCTGATCGCCGTGCTGGACGAGATCGGCGTGACCGAGCCGGTGTTCCTGCTGGGCAACAGCTACGGCGGTGTCGTCGCCATGCACGCGGCCGTCCAGGCGCCCGAACGCGTCGGCGGCGTCGTGCTGGTCGAGTCGGCGGTCGGGGGAGTGGTCGGCGACGCGTGGTTCGAGGACATCACGAACACGCTGACGGTCGCCGCGCTGGGCCTGGAGTTCGACCGGACGCAGGACCAGCTGATGGCCCTCGGCCAGCGCAAGATCGCGAAGCTCGCCGTGAACGCCAACGCGTTGCTCAACGGCACGACGCTGATCGACGACCTCGGCTCCGGCGCGAAGCTCGACCTCACCCAGGTTCAGTGCCCGGTGCTCGGGGTGTACGGCGCCGAGTCCGAGCTGATCGGGGCCGCCGCGGAGCTCCAGGAACGGATTCCGGCCTGCCGCCTGCACGTCGTGACCGGCCTGGGGCACACGGTGCTCCGCGAAGCCACGGCCGAGCTGCTCGACGTGCTGCTGGACTGGTTGCCGTCATGAGCCGGTTCCTGTTCGTGGTGCCGCCGCTGACCGGCCACGTCAACCCGACCGCCTCCGTGGGCGGCGAGCTGCTGGCGCGCGGGCACGAGGTGGCGTGGGTCGGACACCCCGGCACCCTGAAACCACTCCTGCCGGACAACGCGCGGATCTTCCCCGCGATCGACGACCTCCTGGAAGCCGACATCCGCGCGAAACGGGAGCGCTGGCTCGCGTTGCGCGGGATGGCGGTGCTGAAGTTCTTCTGGGAGGAGTTCCTGATCCCGCTCGGGCACTCCATGGTGCCGGGGGTCGACGCGGCGGTCCGAGCCTTCCAGCCGGACGTGATCGTCGCCGATCAGCAGGCGCTGGCAGGCCCCTTGGTAGCGCGCAACGCCGGCGTGCCCTGGGTGACCTCGGCCAGCACCTCCGCCGAGCTCGTCAATCCACTGAGGACGATGCCCAAGGTCGACGCCTGGGTGCGCGACCTGCTGCACGACTTCGCCGACGGGGACATCAGGTTCTCCGAGCTGCTCGTGCTGGTCTACAGCTCGGCGGCGCTGGTGGGGCAGGAGTTCGGAGACGAGGTGGCCTTCGTGGGCCCCGCGCTCGCGCACCGGGTGGAACGGGTGGACTTCCCGTGGGAGTGGCTGGTGCGGGGGGAAGAGACGTTGGGCGGGCAGGGGGCGCGGTGCGTTCTCGTGTCCCTCGGCACCCTCAACGGTCCCGCCGGCGAGCGTTTCCTGGGCCAGGCCCTGGAAGCCTTGGCCGGACTCGACGTCCGGGTCGTGATGGTCGCCGAACCGCGACCCGCGCCGCCGAACGTCCTGATGCTGCCGTCCGTGCCACAACTCGCGTTGATGCCGCACCTGGACGCGGTCGTCACGCACGGCGGCCACAACACGGTCTGTGAGGCGCTGGCACACGGGCTGCCGCTGGTGGTGGCTCCGATCCGGGACGACCAGCCGACCGTCGCCGCCCAGGTCGTGCAGGCCGGCGCCGGAGTGCGGCTGACCTACTCGCGGGCGCGAGCGGCAGACATCCGCAGCGCACTGGAGTCCGTGCTGGACGAGCCGGAGTACGCGGCCGCCGCCGGGCTGGTGCGCGAATCGTTCTTGGCGGCAGGCGGCGCAGCGGCCGCAGCCGACCGACTGGAAAAGGTGGTGGCCGGGTGATCCTCACCGTGCTGGTGGTGCTCGTCGTCCTGCTGGACGTGCTGCGCCTGCGTTCCCGCGCGTCCAAGCTGCGAGTGCTCGCTCCGGGCGTGAGCGAGCACTCGCTTCTCACCGCCACCGGGGTCCATCCGGAGGGCTCGTGGGAGACCGACGCGGACCTCGTCGACCTCGTGCCGCGCGACCTGCCCACGGTGGCCGCGCTGGACCTGCTCGGCGCGTTCGATCCCGGCAAGTACCGCGACGACCAGTGGGCGCGCGGCATCAGCGCGTCGCAGGCCGTCCTGGTGCGGGACAAGTACGTCGAGGAGGTCAACCCCGACGACCCGACCGAGTTCGTGGCCTACGTGCGGCGGGTCAAGGACCACGTGCACGCACAGGTCGACATCGCGGTCGCGCCGGGGCTCAAGGCCGGTCCGTACGACCTCGGGTACCGCGCGGCGACGTTGCGGCGGCTCGGGAAGCGGCCGTCGCTGTGGATCGCGGGCTCGGTCATCGGCTACGCGACCGTGATCGGCGCCCTGCTCACGAACTGGCAGTGGGGACTCGTCGCACTGGCCGCGTACTGGGCGCACCCGATCCTGGTGTTCGCCGGAACGCCGCTGCAGCCGCGTGACCTGTGGGTGCCGCGAATCCTGCGCACGCCCTACCTGTGGTTCAAGACCTCCGGGGGCAAGAAGTCCACGGCCGAACGCCGTCAGGCCGAGCATCTCAAGGAGGCCACGCCCTGGTACGAGCAGAACCGCGACCGGAACTTCCACGAGGCCCCACGCGACAACTGCCCGTCGTGCGGGAGCACGGACCTGCGCCGCTGGGTCACCGCGACGGACCTGGTGCAGCGCAAGCCCGGCACGTTCACGATGGACCGGTGTGTCCGATGTGGACACGTCTGGCAGAACCCGCGGCTGACCGAGGAAGGCCTGGGCTTCTACTACCGCGACTTCTACGACGGCCTCGGTGAGACGTCGGCGGAAGCGGTGTTCTCCGGCAAGACCGACCCGTACTACGGCCGGGCGCGGATGGTCGAGCCGTTCACGAAACCCGAACGCTGGCTGGACGTCGGCTCCGGGCACGCCCACTTCTGCCTGGGGGCCAAGGAGGTCCTGCCGCAGACGACGTTCGACGGACTTGACCAGGGCGCGGCCATCGAGGACGCGGCCAGGCTCGGCCGGATCGAGAACTCCTACCGGGGCAGCTTCAAGGACTTCGCGGGCGAGCTCAAGGGCCGCTACGACGTGATCAGCATGCACCACTACCTGGAACACGTGCGCGATCCGTGGGAGGAGCTCGACATCGCGGCGGACGTGCTGCCCGAGGGCGGCTACCTGCTGATCGAGCTGCCGGACCCGGAATGGCGGCTCGGCCGGTTGTTCGGCCAGTACTGGATGCCGTGGTTCCAGCCGCAGCACCAGCACATGATGCCGATCGGCAACCTGGAGCACGCCCTGGCCGACCGCGGACTGACCACAGTGGCCACCGAACGCGCGAAAGCCCACCTCTGCAACGACTTCACACTCGCGTTGCTGCTGTGGCTGGGCGACAAGGCACCGCGCACGCCGGCTCCGTGGCGTCCGGAGAAGGTCAGGCTCCGCCGGACCCGCAGCTTCCTGGTGTGGTCGCTGGGAATCCCGGCGTTCTTCGTCGCGCTGGCGCTGGACCAGACGGTCAACCGCTTCCTCGCCGCGCGCACCGGCAACGGCAACGCCTACCGATTGCTGGCCCAGAAGGCATCGGCAGAGCAGGCGTGATGGACATCGCGGATCGGCCTGAGCTCGCGCCGGAGCTCAGGCTGGTGCCGCACGCGTTCCGGCGCACGTTCGGACGGCCCGCCGAAGGTGTCTGGTACGCGCCAGGCGTGCTGAACCTGCTCGGCGGCGCCGTCAAGGTGCACGCCAAATGGGGTGCCATCGTGGCAGGGGATCGGCGCGACGACGGCCTGCTCGAACTCGTCTCGGTGAACCGGCCGACCGAACGCGCGCTGCTGCCGTCCGACGACGTCCCGGCGTGGGCGGCGGGGCTGGAGGCGACGGGCGGCGCCGCGTTGATGTGCAGCGTCGACCTGCCGCAGGGGAGTGGTCTGTCCGCGGGCGAGGCCCTGAAAGCCGCGGTGGGGCTGGCACTTCGCGACCTCGCCGGCGAGCGGTTCGAAGAGCCGCAGGCGAAAGCCCTCGACCTGCCCGGCCAACGGCTGCTCGTCGTCGACACGAGGGTCCGGCGCCAGGAACCGCAGGTGGAACGACCGTACACGCGGCAGGCAGAAGATCTCGGCGTGGCTTTGACGGCGTACCACCAAGCTCAGGACCCGGATCCCGAGCAGGACGCGGTGGTCGAAGCCGCTCTGGCCGCCGGCGCGAGGGGCGCCAGCATGCTGATCGACCCGCCGGGCAGGCCCGCTGTCGCACTGGTCGACGCGGACCTGGTCCCGGCGGTGAAGAAGGCGATCACGAAGGCGGTGGAGATCCCTCCCCGCTACCTCACGATCGTTCCCGCTCTCTTCAATACTGTGGCTTTACGGTGAACTCGGCGCGGCGGAGGTCCTTGGAGTTCGGCCCCACCAGGAGGACGAACTCACCCGGCTCCACCACGCGCAGCCCGGCCGCGTCGACGATCGTGCAGGCGGAGACCGGGAGCTCCAGCTCGACCTTCACGGTCTCGCCGGGCTCCAGGTCGACCTGCTGGAACGTCTTCAGTTCCTTGTCCGCCCAGCTGACCGACGTGACGGCGTCGCTCACGTAGACCTGCACGGTCTCGCGGGAGGGCCGCGAGCCGGTGTTGGACAACGTGATCGACGCCTTGACCGTCTCGTCCGGACGTAGCACCGCCGTCTCCACGTGCAGGTCGCCGTACTCGACCGTCGTGTACGACAGGCCCTCGCCGAACGCGAACGCCGGCTCCTGCGTCAGGTCGGCGTAGCGCGTGCCGTGCTGGCCGCGGATCTGGTTGTAGTAGGTCGGTTGCTGACCGGCGTGCTCCGCGAACGAGATCGGCAACCGGCCGCTCGGCTCGACCAGCCCGTGCAGCACCTCGGCGATCGCCCGGCCACCCTGCATGCCGGGGTTGGCCACCCAGAGCAGCGCGGCGGCGTTGCGCGCCGACGCGGGCAGCACCAGCGGCTTCGACGCGAGCAGCACCACGACCAGCGGCTTGCCGGTTTCGGCCAGCGCGTCCAGCAGGGCGATCTGGCCGCCGATCAGGTCGAGCGTGGCGGTGGAACGGCCCTCGCCGACCAGTTCGATCACGTCACCGACGACGGCGACCACGTAGTCGGCGTCCTGCGCCGCCGCGACGGCCTCGGCGATCAGGTTCGCGTCCGGCGCGCAGGCCTTCACGACCGGCGGGCGCGGCTGGCCGTCCGGGAACGTGTCGCCCTCGGGGTCCGGCTCCAGCGTGAGGATGTCGGCGCCGCGGGCGTACGTGACCTCCTGCGACGAGAGCTCGCGCAGCCCGTCGAGGACCGTCGTGATCATCTCGCGCGGGTGGCCGTTGGGCAGCCAGTCGGCCTGACCGGACGAACCGGCCCAGTCGCCGAGCTGGGTCTGGGCGTCGTCGGCGAGGGGACCGACGACGGCGATCTTGCCCTTGCCCTGGGCGAACGGCAGCACGCCGTCGTTGCGCAGCAGCACCAGCGAACGGCGCGCGACCTGCAGGTTCAGCGCCACGTGGTCGTCGTGGTTGATCATCACGCGCTGACGTTCGGCGTCGGGCCTGCGCGGGTTCTCGAACAGGCCGAGGTCGAACTTCAGCGTCAGGATCCGGGTGACCGCGCGGTCGAGGTCGGACTCGGCCAGCAACCCCTCCTCGACGCCCTGCAACGCGCCGTCGAAGAACTGCGGGGTCGTCATGATCATGTCGTTGCCGGCCTTCACGGCGGCCGCGGCGGCGTGCGCGTAGTCGGGCTGGAGCTTCTGCTCCCAGACCATGCGGCCGACGTTGTCCCAGTCGGTGATCAGGGTGCCCTTGTAGCCCCACTCGCCGCGCAGCACCTCGTCCAGCAGCCACGAGTTGACCGTGATCGGCACGCCGTCGGTGGACTGGTAGCCGAGCATGAACGTCGCGCAGCCCGCACGGGCCACCCGCTCGAACGGCGGCAGGAACCACGACCGCAGCTTGCGCCGCGACAGGTCCGCCTCGCTCGCGTCCCGGCCGCCCTGGGTCTCCGAGTAGCCCGCGAAGTGCTTGGCCGTCGCGAGGATCGCCGTCTCGTCGGCGAGCCCGTCGCCCTGGTAGCCGCGGACCATGGCGGCCGCGAGCTCGCCGATCAGCACCGGGTCCTCGCCGAACGTCTCGTCGACCCGGCCCCAGCGCAGGTCCCGCGAGATGCACAGGACCGGCGAGAACGTCCAGTGCACGCCGGTCGCGGCGGCCTCGACGGCGGTGACGCGGGCGACCTGCTCGACCAGGTCGGGGTCCCAGCTCGCGGCCATGCCGAGCTGGGTGGGGAAGATCGTGGCGCCCTCGTAGAACGAGTGGCCGTGGATGCAGTCCTCGGCGATGAGCAACGGGACACGCAGCCGTGTCTGCGTGGTGAGGTCATGCGCGCGCAGCACTCGTTCGGGCGAGGTGTGCAGGATCGAACCGACGTGCTTGCGCAGCACGTGGTCGTCCAGGTCCTCCCTCGAGTCCAGCTGCATCATCTGGCCGACCTTCTCGGCCAGCGTCATGCGGCCCAGGAGGTCGGCCACCCGCTCTGCGGTGGGCAGCGTGGCGTCGAGGTAGGGCACGTCGTCGCGATCCATGTGGTCTCCGAGAGGGCTCGTGCGGCGGCAGCGTCTATGGGAGCGCTCTCACAGTTGATACCTGAAACCGGTTCCGCGCGAAACCGGTTTCGGGATTTCCGGTACAAACGAATCGTTTGAGTAACACGAACGCGACAAACCGGCTACTCGGCAGAGCAGCCGGTTCCAGTGTGTGGCCTAGGCGTCACGCCGCGCTGTCGCGCTGCCACGCCGAATTTTCGCCCTCGTCAGCGAGAGGCCTTGGCCCCGCTCGGGGAGATCGCGAACCAGCGGTCGTCCACGCCGTGTCCGGTCGCGTCGCCGGCGCCTTCGTCGTCGACGTAGCGGTACACCGGCTTGCCGGCGAACGTGACCTGCTCCAGGCCGTCCGGGCGCTTCGTGGTGCCGAGCAACGCCTGGTCGAGGCCGGGCGCCTCGATCCTGCCGCCCGCGGCCAGCAGCGGCGGCCACACGAGCGTGCACTCGGGTTCGAGGCAGGTCGACTTCGACGGGCCGTCCTGGACGTTGAAGTAGAGGGTGTTGTGCTCGCGGTCGGCGACGATGGCGCCGACCGCGGGCGACTCCTCGACCTGCAGTCTCGCGATGTCTCCCGGCAACACCTGGGTGGGCCCCGCGACCGGACCGGCAGCGGCCTCCAGTTCGTCCAGCGAGGCGGTCTCCTGCTCCGACGGCGCGGAACAGGCACCAAGGCACACCAGTAGCGCGAGAACGGCGAATCGGCTCACACGGGTGGTTACGGACAGAGGTGCCCCACCGGTTCACCGCGGCTTGCTCTGTAACAGTGGCAAGCTGCTGTGTATCGCAGTTACAACGCGATAGTTCGGCCACATGAGCGAGCAATCCCAGGTCCGGGACCGCATCCTCGCCGCGGCCACCGAGCTGGGCGTGGGCGCGTCGATTCGTGACGTGTGCGCGGCGGCGGGAGTAACGCCGCCGACCGTGTACCACTACTTCGGCGACAAGAACGGGCTGCTCGACGCCGTCGCCGCCGCCGGGTTCGAGCGGTACCTAGCCGAGAAGCGCGACCTGGCCCCGTCCTCCGATCCGGTCGAGGACCTGCGCCGCGGCTGGGACGGCCACGTGGAGTTCGGCCTGCGCAACCCCGCGATCTACGGCCTGATGTACGGCGGCCGCACCAAACCCCACCCGTCCATGGCACAGGGGCAGCGCATCCTGCAGCAAAGGATGACGCGGATCGACGAGGCCGGGCTGCTGACCATGCCGGTGGACGACGCCGTGCAGACCGTCCACGCGGCCACCGTCGGCACCACGATCCTGCTGATCGCGAACCCCACCGGGCCGGGCATGGACCGGCTGTCCGAACGGACGCGGGAGGCGGTGCTCAGCTCGATCCTGGTGACGTCGAAGGCCGAGTCGGACCTGGCGGCCGCCGCGAACCACCTGCTGGTGCTGCTGGCCCGCACGGCCGAAGCGCAGCTCACGCCCGGTGAGCTGGCGATCCTGCGGGAGCTGCTGGTCAGTCTCGGGAACTCGCGCGCGACCGGATGATGGTCGCCGCCCGCTGGAAGTCCTCGTAGGTGCCGTTCAGCCTGACCGCGGAGTCCTGGGCCTCTTCCCACGTCACGACCCGCGGTGCCGTCCAGCCGCTCACCACGACGAGCCCGCCGTCGAACAGGTACAGGCCGGCGCCGCGCCGCCGGTGCAGCAACAGCAGGGCGATCAGGACCGGCAACGAGAGGATGATCAGCGGTGCCGCGGTGAGCGTCAGCAGCAGGAAGACGACCGCGGCCGCCGCGACCAGGCCCAGCACGGTGAAGAGCGTGACCCGCCGGCGGAACCGGTGGTCGCACGGCCCGAGGCCGCGTTCGGCCGCGAGTTGTGCCAGCGGTGCCGGAAGCTCGACCATGCGGGCACCGTACGAGCACGGCGCCGAGCGTGCGGGCGGTTTCGTGGTGGAACACACTTACGGGCGGGTGATGGCCGCCAGCATCAGCTCACGGATCTCCACGGCGATCTCGTCGACCGCGAGCGGCGGCTGGTGCGCCTGCCACTCCCGCAGCAACCCCGTGATCGCCCCCACCAGCGCGATCGCGGTGAGCCGGTACGACCGTTGCGGCGCCACCCCCGTGGCCGCCGCCCGCAGTGCCTCGGACTCGATGAACTCCGCCCACGTGCTCACCCAGCGCACGTGCTGCCGCTCGATCTCCGCGTTCACGCCCACGGCCTCGACGTAGTTGAGGCGCGGCGCACGGGGATCGGCCGTGACGCTGCGCACGAACACGTCCAGCAGCGTCGTGATCCGGACGGCCACGTCGTCGGTCTCCAGTTCGCTCAGCGTCGTGCGGACCTGGGCGAACGCCGTGGCGTTGATCAGGTCGTGCAGGTCGCGCAGCAGGTCCTCCTTCGAGGCGAACTCCTCGTAGAAGTTGCGCGTGGAGACACCGGCCTCGGTGCACAGCTCGGAGATCTTGGTTCCCGCGAAGCCCGTGCTGGTGAACAGCTGGAGACCTGCCTGCAGCAGCTTCGCCCGGCGCTCCGCCTTGCGCTGCTCGGGTGAAATGCCGCCGTAGGCACGGGCCACCGGAGGTGCTCCAATCTGGTAACTGGGCTTGTCAGATTACGTCGGCGCAACCTTCCGCGCACCCCAGGCGTCTAGACCTTTGCGCGGGGGTCAGCTGCCCGTCGCGCTGGGGATCAGGGCGGGGCAACCCCCGGTGGGGTAGCCGGCGTTGTACTCGAAATGCCACTGCTCGTTTTCGTAACGGCGGCACCAGCCAAGGGCGCTGCCGTTTTTCTCGACCCATTTCGCGGATTCGATCGGCTGAATGTCGACGGCGAATCCGATCACGTGCATCGAACGGTCCGGCGGGTTCAGCACGTACTTCGACGCGAGTTCCGCGTTCCCGAACTTCTCGACGGCCTCGTCGAACTCCGCCTGCTGTTGCCCGCGGCTGCGCTTGCCGTCGTTCAGGCAGAGCTTGATGCCCTGCTCAGAGGCCTTGGCGCGCAGTGCCAGCCACGCCTTCAACACCTCGGGACGCAGGCCTTCCGGCTCCTCGTCGAAGTAGCGGGCGTCGATCGAGCACTTCGGCCCGTCCGGTGGTCCCGGCACTTCCTCGACAATCGCGAGCGGCTTTCCAGGGTGACGGTCGAACACGAGCGTCAATCTGCCCAGGTAACCCAGCGCGCCGCCGGTGGAAACCACGAGTGTGACGATCAGGAGCACGCCGAACACGACGCGTCTGGAGGTCTTGGACATGATTCGAATAATACGTCCGAGCGCAACCGCGTCTGTCAGCAACCCGTAACAGTCCGTCGGCAGCTGTGTGCCGGTGAGCGTGGCGAGCGCCACATCCGTTCGGCCCAACCACGCTTTTGGCGGAGCGCGCAAATGTGATCGGTGAACAGTCGCTGGCCCCTTTCGCGGCGACGAAACATGATGGCAACATCTGCGTCGGCCGAGAACCGGCCCGTTTTAATGAGGTCTCAGGAGGACCGCTTTCATGTCCGGCCGCATTTTTGCGATCGTTGCTCTGTTCGCGTCACTTTTCGCCTTTACCGGCACCGCGCAGGCCGCACCCGCCCCGCACAGGGCGACGGCGTTGATCCTGTCCGTCCAGTACTCGGAGTTCGACGGCAACGCCTTCAAGGCGACTGTCCTGACCTGCGAACGAGGTGACCAGCACCCGCGCAGGGCCCTCGCCTGCGCGACGCTCGCCTCCGCCGGTACGAACCTGGGAACCATGCGGGCGGACGACAGGGCGTGCACGTTCCACTACGCGCCTGTCGAGGTCTCGATGTTCGGTTTCTGGCGCGGTGAGCCGGTGAACGAGGTTCACACCTACCCGAACTCGTGCGTCATGCTGGCGCACACGGGTGCCCTCTTCGATTTCTAGGGATCGAACACGGCACCAGAACAAATGTGGAGCGGGGCGCGGCAGGGGCGCTCCGCTCCACATTTGTCGTGGCTGAAATGGGTGCTGCGCCGAATGGCGGACGGCCCTGCCGGTATGCGAGGGTTGGATCATGGCCGCCGCTCCGCGCTTCCCGTTGCTGCACTGGACGACCATCACCCCCCTGCTCGGCTTGCTCCTGCTCGCCGTGACCTGGGGCCGTGACCTCGGGGGCGTGCTCGTGGCGCTCGTCGCCCTGGTCCTCGCCGCGACCGTGCTCGCCGCCGTGCACCACGCCGAGGTCGTCGCTCTGCGGGTGGGGGAGCCGTTCGGTTCGCTGGTCCTCGCGGTGGCGGTGACGATCATCGAGGTGGCCCTGATCGTCACGCTGATGGTGTCCGGCGGGCCCGAGGCGTCGTCGCTGGCGCGCGACACGGTGTTCGCCGCGGTCATGATCACCACGAACGGCATCATCGGCATCGCGTTGCTGCTCGGGGCGATGAAGCACCACACGATCCTGTTCAACGCCGAAGGCAGCGGTGGCGCGCTCGCCACGGTGATGACGCTCGCCACGCTCACGCTGGTGCTGCCGACGTTCACCACGACGACGCCCGGCCCCGAGTTCTCCGGCCCGCAGCTCGCGTTCGCCGCGTTCGCCTCCCTCGGCCTCTACGCGATGTTCGTCTTCACCCAGACCGTCCGGCACCGCGACTTCTTCCTCCCCGTCGACGAGGACGGCGTCATCGAGGCCGACGAACACGCCGAGGCCCCGTCCGGCAAGGCCGCGCTGATCTCGCTCGGCTTCCTGCTCGTCGCGCTGGTCGCCGTGGTCGGCCTCGCGAAGATCGAGTCGCCCGCGATCGAGGCGGGCGTGCGGGCCGCCGGGTTCCCGCAGACGTTCGTCGGTGTCGTCATCGCCCTGCTGGTGCTGCTGCCCGAGACGATCGCCGCCGCGCGCGCCGCGTTGCGCGACAGGATCCAGACCAGCATCAACCTCGGCTACGGCTCGGCGATCGCGAGCATCGGCCTGACGATCCCGACCATCGCGCTCGCGACCATCTGGCTGGACGGGCCGTTGATGCTGGGCCTCGGCTCGACGCAGATGATCCTGCTGCTGCTCACGGTTCTGGTCAGCGTCCTGACCGTCGTGCCAGGCCGCGCGACCCGACTTCAGGGTGGCGTGCACCTGGTTCTCCTGGCGGCGTTCCTGTTCCTGGCTGTGAACCCGTAGCGCCGGGATCAGTCCCGGTCCGTTGATCCGTTGTGCCCTGGTTTGCCCGACTCCTACTTTCGTGGAATGTTGCGTCGCAGGGCACTTCTGCAATCGGCCGCGCTCGGAGCTGTGTCGGCATTGGCCGGCAAGTCCACAATGGACGTCCAGCTGATCAGGCCCGGCGACGCCGCCTACAGAGACGCGAAGCTCGGCTACTTCACGCAGTACGACGCTCAACGTCCCAGCGCGATCGCACGTGTCGTGTCACCGGCGGATGTCCAGCGCTGCATTGAGATCGCACGCGCTGAGCGCACCCGGATCACCGCACGCTGCGGTGGCCACAGCTATCCGGGTTACTCCACGGCGGACGGTGCGTTGATCGTCGACGTGCGTGGCCTCGGTCGGATCGACGTCCGGCCCGATGGCACGGTCGAGGTCGGCGCGGGCGTGTTGCTGATGGACCTGTACATCGCGCTGGCGAACGCCGGACGGATGATGCCGGCCGGTACGTGTGCGACCGTCGGCATCTCCGGGCTGACGCTCGGCGGCGGGATCGGCGTGACCGCCCGGCAGTTCGGTCTCACCTGCGACCGCCTGGTCAGCGCGCGGATCGTGACGCCCGACGGCGTGCACCGCACGGTCTCGGCCACCGAACACTCCGACCTGTTCTGGGCGTTGCGCGGCGGTGGTGGCGGCAACTTCGGCATCGTCACGTCGTTCGTGTTCCGCACCGAACCCGCGCGCAACCTGACGACGTTCACCCTCGCGTTCCCCTCGGCGTCGTTGGCCACGCTGCTCAGTGTCTGGCCGGACTGGCAGGGAAAGGCGCCGGATGCCTTGACCTCGACGGTGGGCGTGGGCAGCGGCTCGAACCCGTACGTCGAGGTCGGCGGTTGTTTCGTCGGTGCGCCGGTGAACTTGAAGCCGCTGCTGGACGACCTCGTGCGCCGCGTCGGGACGCAGCCGACCTCACGACGTGAGCAGGAGCAGAGCTTCCTCGCCGCGATGGAACGGTTCGCGTGGTGCCGGGTCAACGACGGCTCGTGCCGCCCGAGCTGGAACGGAGGTGGCGGCTCGCAGTCGCGCGGCAGCTACGTCGCGACGTCGCGGATGCTGGCGAAGCCGATCACCGACCCGCAGAAGCTCGCCGACATCTTCAAGAACACCCCGAACTCGTACAACATGATCGACGCTCTCGGCGGCGCTGTCGGTCGTGGCCCGGCGACGGCGTTCCCGCACCGGACCGCGCTCGCGAGCATCCAGGTCGAGCTGACCCTGGCCGCCGGCGAGGCGAACGCGCGGCGCGCGATGGGCGTCGCGCGGGACGAGCTCGGCAAGATGTTCGGTGCCACCGGGTACGTCAACTACCTCGACCCGCAGATGCCGGACTGGGCGAACGCGTACTACGGCGCGTCGCTGACGAGGCTTCGCGAGGTGGCGCGGAGGTACGACCCCGACCGGGTGTTCTCCTTCGCCCAGGGGATCGTGTGAATCCATAAAGCCGAACGGACTATTGTCCTGTTGCGGCGTTCGGCCCTACATTGCGGTAACGCCGGTTACCACAAAGGGGTCCAACGATGCAGCTCCGAGCCGTGCTCGCCGCCGTTCTCCTGTTATTCGCCCTGGTCACGCCTGCGACGGCGGCCGCACCGGGTGAACTGGTCAGCAGCCGGGAGGTGGCGTGGCACCCGGAGCCGCTCAGGCTCCTGCCCGCGCCGGTGAAGGCCTACGACATCCGGTACCGCTCCACGTCCGCGACGGGCGAGGGCACCGTCGTGTCCGGCATGGTGCTCGTGTCGCCGCTGCCGTGGAACAACGGTCCGCGGCCGATCGTGGCGTACGCGATGGGCACGCAGGGCATGGGGGACCAGTGCGCGCCGTCGCGGCAGTTGCAGAACGGCACCGAGGTCGAGATCGCGTTCCTCGCGCAGGCGATGTTCAACGGCTGGGCGGTCGCGGTGACCGACTACGAAGGCCTTGGCACGCCAGGGGATCACACCTACGCGGTGGCGCGTTCGGAGGGGCGGGCGCTGCTCGACGTGGCCCGTGCCGCGAGCGGGATCCCAGGGCTCTCCGCTGACGCGCCGGTCGGCGTTTTCGGTTACTCCCAGGGTGGTCAGGCCGCGTCGGCCGCCGCTGAGCAGTGGAAGTCCTATGCGCCTTCGCTGAACGTCGTGGGTGTCGCCGCCGGCGGTGTGCCGGCCGACCTCAACGCGGTAGCGAAGTTCAACGACGGCAACGCCGGTTCGGGACTGGTGTTCGCGGCGGCTGCGGGGTACGCCGCGGCCTATCCCGAACTGCCGTTGTCGTCGGTGCTCAACGCCCGTGGCACGCAGGTCATCGACAAGATCCGTGAGTCGTGCGTCGCCGAGATCGCTTTGGTGGCACCGTTCACGCGCCTCAACTCGCTGACGACGACGCCGGACGTCATCCAGAACCCGTTGTGGCAGAAGCGCTTGAAGGAGAACACGCTCGGCTCGGTCAAGCCCGCCGCGCCCGTGTACCTCTACCACGGCACGCTGGACGAGCTGATCCCGTTCGCCGTCGGGCAGAAGCTTCGTTCGCAGTGGTGCTCGATGGGCGCCGACGTGCAGTGGACGCCGCTGCCGTTGCTCGGGCACGTCACCGCCGTCAGCGCGTGGGGCTCGAACGCGTTGCTGTGGCTCGGTGACCGCTTCGCCGGGAAGTCGACGCGTCCTAACTGCTGATCACGGCGGCGGCGAAGGCCGGGAACCAGGCCAGTGGCGAGAGGCACGAGTGCACCAGCGGGAGCGGCCTCTTCAGCAGGGACATCGTCGCCCGGAAGTAGACGATGCCCCGCGCGTCGGGGTTGCTCCTGCGCCAGCCCTTCACCATCAGGGTGTCGCCGAGGGTGAGGTGCAGCGTCAGCACGGCGAACCCGGTCCACGCCAGCAGCGCCGAACCCGTGGCCACGAAGGCGATCCAGACGCCGAGGCCGACCAGTGAGGTGACGAGGTGCCAGTAGGCGAGGGCCGGTATCCGTCTTCGTGCTCGGAGCAGGCGCAGCAGCAGTACGAGGCCGATCGCGGTGTTGACGATCCAGGCGATCAGGGCGATGGTCGCGGTCATGGATCGACGGTACTACGTTCGTAGTGCCCAGTCACTACGTTTATAGTGTCGCTGTGATGCCGAACCGGGACCGCGCTCTCGCCGCCGCCGTCGAGCTCTTGGGCACCGAAGGACTGCGAGGCCTCACCCACGCCAGGGTGGACGACCGCGCCGACCTGCCGAAGGGCTCCACGTCGAACTACTTCCGCAGCCGGGCCGCGCTGCTCGACGGCGTCGTGGACTGGATGGTGCGCAAGGAGGTCCCGCAGATCGAGACGACGCTCAAGCCGGCGTCACCGGAGGACCTGGTCGACGAGTTGTGCCGGCTCTACGAGTTCATGACGGGCCCGAACGCCGTCACGGTCACCGCCCGCCTGGTGCTGTGGGTGGAGGCCGCGACCAATCCCCAGGTGCGGCAGGCGTTGTTGCGAGGCCGAGCCACGATGGCGTCGATGCTGGTCCCGGCCCTCGCCGGTCTCGGCGCGCGCGACCCGGTGGCGGCCTCGGACACGCTCGGGGCCTGTGTGCAGGGCCTGTTCCTGCAGCAGTTCGCGCGGGGCGAGGCGATCGATCCCCGGCCACTGGTCGAGATCATCGTCCGAGGTGCTCTGGCAGGAACCGCTTCCGGAACGTGAAGCCCTCAGGTGTCGGCCCGTTCTGCCGGACGAGGTCGAGCTTCGCGAGGCCCTCCTCGGTCGTGGGGCGATGCCCGGCGGGGATCCACCACATCACGTCGAGCGCGCTCTCCGGTTCGAACCACTGCTTGCTGCGCTTGACCGCTTCGAGGTGCACGCCGCTGAACGCGAAGGCCCACAACGACTCGATCGACTCCCACACGCTGAGGTTGTAGGCCTCCAGCATCGGATCGCGTCCCAACCGGCTCAGGTCGTCCGTCATCCGCTCGGACGTCGGCCGCCACACGAAGCCGGGAGCCTGCTGCGCCAGGTCGTTGATCGCGTCGATCCGGCTCGCGAACCCGCGCATCCTCCAGTGGTCGAAGGCCCACCGCCCGGTCGTGATGTTGGCCTGCGCCAGGTGGAAGGCTCCCATGCGCCTACTCTGACATGATCGGCTCATGAGGTGTGTGGTGCTCGACGACTACCAGGGCGTGGCCCTCGCGAACGCGGACTGGTCAGGCCTCGACGTGACGGTGCAGCGCGACCACCTGTCCGACCCGGCAGCGGAACTGGCCGAGGCCGAGTGCGTCGTGATCATGCGCGAGCGGACCCCGTTCGACGCGGCCCTGTTCGCCCGGCTGCCTCGCTTGAAGCTGCTGATCACCAGCGGCATGCGCAACGCCGCGATCGACCTGGACGCCGCCCGTTCGCGCGGTGTGACGGTCTGCGGCACCGGCAGCGCCAAGACCCCGCCGACCGAGCTGACCTGGGCGTTGATCCTCGGCCTCGCCCGCAACCTGGTCGTCGAGAACGCGGCCTTCCACGAGGGCGGCCGGTGGCAGAGCACCGTCGGCGCCGACCTCGCCGGCCGCACGCTCGGCCTGCTCGGCTTCGGCCACCTGGGCAGGGCCGTCGCGCGCGTCGGCAGGGCGTTCGGCATGGACGTCGTGGCGTGGAGTCAGAACCTGACCGCCGACCGCGTCGAGCCCGAGGGAGTCCGGCTCGCATCCGGACTGCACGATCTGCTGGCACAGAGCGACTTCGCGTCCATCCACCTGGTGCTGAGCGACCGCACCCGCAGCCTGGTCGACGCGGCGGCGCTGGCGTGCCTGAAGCCCTCGGCGTTCCTGGTCAACACCTCCCGCGCCGCCATCGTGGACCCCGTGGCGTTGCTGGAGGTGTTGCGGGAGAAGAGGATCGCCGGCGCGGGCCTCGACGTGTTCGAGGTCGAGCCGCTGCCGTTGACCGACGAGCTGCGCACGTTGCCGAACGTTCTCGCGACCCCGCACCTCGGCTACGTCACCGAGGCGAACTACCGCACGTACTTCACCGAGGCCGTCGAGAACATCCACGCGTTCCGCGCGGGTGAACCGATCCGGGAGCTCTAGCGGCAGGTTACCTACTGGTAGTAAGTTCGGCTCATGACGCCGGACGCCTCCGCGCACATCGACGTCGCTGCCTCGCCGCAGCGAGTGTTCGACCTGGTCAGCGACCTCCGCCGACTCAGTGCGTGCGCCGAGGAGTACTCCGGCGGCAGGTGGCTGAACGCCGCTGGTCCGCGCGTCGGTGCCCGGTTCCGCGGCATCAACAAGCGCGGCTGGCGGATGTGGCCGACGACCTCCACGGTGACCGACTGCTCCGCGACCAGGTTCGCGTTCGAGGTGAAGTCGCTGGGGATGGCGGTGTCGCGCTGGCAGTACGACATCGAGGAGACCGGCGACGGCTGCCGGGTCACCGAGTCGACGTGGGACCGCAGGCCCGGCTGGTACGTGCCGATCACGCGGCTCGCGACCGGGGTGAAGGACCGCGCTGTGACCAACCAGCGCAACATCGAGGCGACGTTGCTGCGCCTGAAGAGCACCGCCGAGTCTGCTTGATCGTTCCTGTCCTCTTGGTTGCAACCGGACAGAAACGCTCACATCTTCACTCACACTCCAACATGCCTCAACAGCACTGATCAGTGCGTTGAGCTGCAGACATCGGAGGACCGTAACGAGATCCGGTCGCGCCTGACCGTTGAAAACGCTCTCATCAGCATGGGAACGTGGCCGAACGACCGTTGACACCGTCGTAACGCCAGCGTTCAATCCCCGTCAAATATCCTATAGGATCAGAGATCCGAGGAGTTGGCGTGGCAAAGGTCCGACGAGCCGAGGCGTTCCAGGTCGACGTTGCGGTGGAGACTCTGCGCACCGACGCGGTCCAGCAGTTCATCAAGCAGGAGACCGTTTTCGTCGAGATCGAGACCGACGACGGGCTCACCGGCCTCGGCTACGCCTACACGATCGGCACGGGTGGCAGCTCGGTCCTCGCTCTCCTGAAGGACCACCTGCTGCCCCGCCTCGAAGGCGTCGACGCTCGTCGGATCGAGCACGTCTGGCATGACCTGTTCGCCTGCACCCGGTCCACCACGGTCGGTGCGATCACCTCGCTGGCGTTGGCCGCCGTGGACACCGCGCTGTGGGACCTGCGTTGCCTGCGAGCTCAAGAACCCTTGTGGCGCATGGCAGGCGGGTTCCGCCACACCGTGCCCCTGTACGACACCGAGGGCGGCTGGCTGCATCTGAGCACTGAGGAACTCGTCGCGGGCGCCAAGGAGACGGCCGCGCAGGGCTGGCAGGGCATCAAGATGAAGGTCGGCAAGCCCGATCTCACCGAGGACGTCGAACGACTCGAGGCCGTGCGGGCGGCGGTCGGGGAACGGTTCGCGATCATGGTCGACGCCAACCAGTCGATGACCAGTGCCGAAGCCATCCGCCGGGCCGACGCGTTCCGGAACGTCAACCTCACCTGGCTCGAAGAACCGCTGCCGGCGGACGACGTGAGCGGGCACGAGAGGCTCGCCCGGAGCACGAGCATCCCGATCGCGGTCGGGGAGTCGATGTACTCCGTGGCGCAGTTCCGCGAATACCTCGAACGCGGTGCCGCCTCGATCATCCAGGTGGATGCCGCACGGATCGGTGGCATCACGCCGTTCCTGAAGGTCGCGCACCTCGCGGAAGCCTTCAACGCCGACGTCTGCCCGCACTTCCTGATGGAGCTGCACGTCAGCCTCGCGGCCGCGTTGCCCAACGGGAAGTTCGTCGAGCACATCCCGCAGCTGCGCGGGATCACCAAGAGCGAGATGACCGTCCGCAATGGACACGCGCTCGCCCCCGACACGCCAGGTCTCGGGATCGACTGGGACCGCGACGCAATGGAAGACCTCCGGGTCGCCTGAAGTCACCGCCGGAAATCACAAAGGAGTGGTCTTGAGAGCGTTAGGTGTCGTTGCCGGCCTGCTCGCGTCGTTGATCGCGGTCCCAGCAGCCCAAGCCCAAGCACCCCAGGTGCAACAGCAGACCGCAGCCCCGGCCGCGAAGCCCTACATGGGCTGGAGCAGCTGGACGTTGCAGGCGACCAACTACCCCGGCGTGAACCCGGACGGTCCCGCCAGCTGGCTCAACGAGAAGAACGTGTTGGCGCAGGCGGACGTGCTCGCGGCGAAGTTCAAGAAGGCCGGCTACGACCACGTGAACGTCGACGCGGGCTGGCTCGGCTCGTTCGACGAGTACGGGCGGCCGGTGCTGGACGCGAAGAAGTTCCCGCGCGGCTTCAAATGGCTCGGCGACTACGTGCACGGCAAGGGCCTGAAGTTCGGCTCGTACCTCGCGGTCGGCCTGGACCTCAAGGCGTACAACGACGGCAAGACGCCGATCTTCAACGCCCCCGGCTGTACCACCAAGGACATCGTCTACCCGGACCTGCGCAAGACCAACGGGTGGGACATGGCCTACAAGATGGACTTCGCGAACCCGTGCTCGCAGAAGTACATCGACTCGATCGCGCAGGTGCTCGCCGGGTGGGGCGTCGACTTCCTCAAGCTCGACGGCGTCGGCCCCGGCAGCTTCCGCGGCGGTGAGCGCTACGACAACACGACCGACGTGAAGGCGTGGAACTCCGCGCTCAAGAGCACCGGCCGCCCGATCGAGTTCCTCATCTCGTGGGCGCTGAGCCACCGCCACGCCGAAGTGTGGAAGGCCAACACCAACGGCTGGCGCGTCGACACGGACGTCGAGTGCTACTGCGACACCCTCGTCACCTGGAACAACTCGGTGAAGCAGCGGTGGAACGACGTCGTGCAGTGGATCGACGACGCCGGCCCCGGCCACTGGAACAACCTCGACAGCCTCGCCGTCGGCAACGGCCAGATGGACGGCCTCACCGAGGCCGAGCGGCAGAGCTACATGACGCTGTGGTCGATCTCGTCCTCGCCGCTCTACATCGGCGACGACCTCACCAAGATCGACGACTACGGTTACAGGCTGTTGACCAACAACGAGGTCATCGCGATCAACCAGGCCGGCGTCCCCGCCCGGCCCGTGGACCAGTCGTCGGACCAGCAGGTCTGGTACGCGCGCAACCGCGACGGCAGCTACACGGTGGCGCTGTTCAACCTCGGCTCCACGCCCGCGAAGGTGACGGCCGACTTCGGCCGGCTCGGCATCCAGGGCAACGCGAAGGTCCGCGACGTGTGGGCCAGGAAGGACGTCGGCCAGAAGTCCGGCTCCATCACCGAAGACCTGCCGGTGCACGGCTCGAAGCTCTTCACGATCACGCCGCGCGGTTCGGTCGCGCCCGGTGTCGTGCAGGGCACCGCGGCCACGCCGAACAGCGTCTCGCTGAAGTGGTACGGAAAGTCCGGCGTCCGTTACGACGTCTACGCGGGCAACAAGAAGGTCGCCACCACCACCGACACCAAGGCGACCGTCACCGGCCTCACCCCGGCGACCTCCTACGAGTTCACCGTCGTGCAGAACGGCGCCCGGTCGGAGCCTGTCAGCTACGTGACGCCGCAGGAGAGCGTGACGTACGAGGCGGAGAAGGGCAGCCCCGGCGGCGGCGCGACCGTCTACGGCTGCGCGTGCTCGGGTGGCAGCAAGGTCGGTTACATCGGCGGCAGCGGCAACATCACCATGCCGACGGTCGTCGCACCGCGCGAGGGCACCTACCTCGTCGAACTGGCCTACATCTCCGCTGACGCCAGCAGGACCGGCATCGTCACGGTGAACGGCACCAGCTTCAAGCTGCCCGTCGCCGGGTCGAACGACGACGACTGGAACACGCCGCAGAAGGTCACCGTGCCCGTCTACCTGTTGAAGGGCAACAACACCATCCGGATCGGCAACCCGGACGACTCCGTGTTCGACGTCGACAGCATCCGCGTTTAGCGCGACCCGGAACTTTGGCGAGGTAATCCACGCTCAGCAGGGCACCTCGCGGCGCCGCCCCCGTACGACCAGTACGAGGACGTGGGGACGGCACCACGACGCACCCGTCTGACCGCGAGTTCCCCCGGCAACGTTCCGGCCCACACCACCAAGACCAGGAGGTGCCGTGGTGACAACCTTGCAGGACTCAAGCGCCCAGGTCGTGCGTGGACCTGCCACCACGGCGCCTCCGCCCAAACGCAGGCGCAAAGGCCCCGCCTCGCGCCGCAACGACACGTGGGTCGCGTGGCTGCTCGTCGCGCCCGCCCTGCTCGGGTTCGGCGTGTTCTTCGCCTACCCGATGCTGCGCGGCGTCTACCTGAGCTTCACCGAGTTCCACATCCTCAGCCCGCCGGTGTGGACGGGCCTGGAGAACATCCAGGAACTGATCGACGACGGCCGGTTCTGGCACTCGCTCGGCGTCACGGCGTACTTCGTCGTGCTGTCGGTGGTGCTGGGCGTCGGCGTCTCGTTGGTCACCGCCGTCGTGTTGCACCGGCTGGGGGTCAACACGACGGTCCGCGGGCTGATGATCCTGCCGTTCCTCATCTCCGGCGTCGTCACGGCGCTGGTGTGGACGTGGATGCTCGACCCGCAGCTCGGCATCGTGAACCAGCTCATCACCTGGGTCACCGGCGAGCCGATCATGTTCTTCGGGTCGGACAGCTGGGCGGTG
The DNA here is from genome assembly GCF_900115955.1 of Lentzea waywayandensis. GTDB lineage: Bacteria > Actinomycetota > Actinomycetes > Mycobacteriales > Pseudonocardiaceae > Lentzea > Lentzea waywayandensis. The sequence goes on along the minus strand of NZ_FOYL01000009.1, from coordinate 329,407 downwards.
CCGTCGCTGGCCGCGCTGAACGTGTGGAAGTCCATGGGCTACAACGCCGTTCTCATCTTCGCGGGCCTGCAGACGATCCCCGCGACGATCTACGAGGCCGGCCGGATCGACGGCGCCTCGGAGTGGCAGATGTTCCGCTCGCTGACGTTGCCGCTGCTGCGGCCGATCCTGGTGATGGTCGTGATCCTCAACGTGATCGGCTCGACCCAGGTCTTCGACATCGTCCAGGTCAGCACCAAGGGCGGTCCGGCGGACGCGTCGCTGGTGCTCCAGATGTACATCTACGACAAGGCTTTCGGCCAGTTCGACTTCGGTTACGCCGCGACCATGTCGCTCTCCCTGTTCCTGATGCTCGTCACGGTGACCTTCACGCAGATGCGGATGGCCCGTGCCGGCGAGTCCGACACCAGCTGAGGAGGCCCGGTGAACCTCTCGATGAAGCTCGGCAGGGGCGTCGCCTGGGGCTACCTGGTCGTCGTGCTGCTGGTCACGATCTTCCCGTTCTACTGGATCGTGCGAACCGCGCTGTCCAACAACTTCGCGATGTCGACCGACCCGTCGTCGTTGCTGCCGGTGGACTTCACGTGGGGTCCGTTCAAGCGCGCTCTCGGTCTCGCGACTCCCGCCGAAGCGGCGGCCGAGGGTGGTTCGGGTGCCAGCATCGACCTGGCCCTCGCGTTGTGGAACTCCATTGTGTACGCGGGACTTCTGACGCTCTTCACGGTCGTGTTCTCGGCGCTGGCCGCGTACGCGTTCGCCCGGCTGCACTGGAAGGGCCGGGATGTCGTCTTCGGTGTGCTGCTGACCGCGCTGATGGTGCCGTCGGTGTTCACGTTGCTGCCGAACTTCGTGCTGATGAAGGATCTGGGGCTGCTCAACAGCTTCGGCGGCATGATCCTGCCGGGCGCGTTCTTCTCCGCGTTCAACATCTTCTTCCTGCGGCAGTTCATGCTCGGGCTCTCCAACGAGGTCGAGGAGGCCGCGATCATCGACGGCGCCGGGCCGTTGCGCGTGTGCTTCCGAATAGTGCTGCCGATGAGCGTCGCGCCGATGGCGACCCTGACGCTGCTGACGTTCATCACCACCTGGAACGACTACTTCTGGCCGTTGCTCGTCACGAACGACGAGTCGGTCCGCCCGCTCACCCTCGCGCTCGCGGTGTTCAAGCAGTCCTCACCGCAGGCGTCGCTGGACTGGGCAGGCCTGATGGCGGCGACGCTGGTCGCGGCGCTGCCGATGTTGCTGCTGTTCGTGGTCTTCGGGCGGCGGCTGGTCAACTCCATCGGCTTCACGGGGATCAAGTGAGACTGCACTGGCCGTCGGCTGCGGCGGAATGGACCGAGGCGCTGCCCGTGGGCAACGGACGCCTTGGCGCGATGGTGTTCGGCGGGGCGGGACGGTCCCGCGTGCAGGTCAACGACGCGACCGTGTGGTCGGGCACCGCTGACGGGCCCTCCGCGGCGTTGGCGGACGTGCTGGCGTCCGGAGCCGGTCCGGAACGGCTCGCGAAGGTGCGTGAGGCGATCTTCAGTGGTGACCTGGAGCGGGCCACCGAGCTGCTGATGTCGTTCGAAGGCCCGTACAGCCAGACGTTCCTGCCGTACGTGGACCTGTGGATCACGCTGCCCGAGGGCGAGTCGCACGGCCGGACGCTCGACCTGAGCACGGGTGTGGTCACCGAACGGTTGACCATCGGGGGCTTGGACGTCGTGCGACGCGTGTGGGCCTCGGAAACCGCGCTGTGCGTGGAGATCGCCGGCGCGGTGCCCACCGGCGTCGAGATCTCGACGCCGTTGCGCGAGGTCTCGCGGGACGGGCTCGACATCGTCATCGAGATCCCCGTCGACTCCGCGCCCCGCCACGAACCGCAGGTCGAGGCGCCGGTCTACGGCTCAGGGGAACGTGGCACGGTGACGGTCGAGGTGACCGAGGGCGAACGCTGGCTGCTCACGCTCACCAGTTCCACCACTGCCGAGTCGCGGTGGACCGGCAAGCGCCACAGCAACCACAGGACGCTGATGGACGCGTGCGAGGTGCGGTTCGGCGACGTGCCCGAGGTCGTCGACGTGCCGGACCTGTTGACCGGCAAGGACGAGCAGCTCATCGCGTCCGTGCTGTTCGCGTACGGCCGCTACCTGCTGGTCTCGTCGTCACGGCCCGGCGCGCCGCCCGCGAACCTCCAGGGCATCTGGAACGGCGACCTGCGCCCGGCCTGGTCCTCGAACTACACGATCAACATCAACACCCAGATGAACTACTGGGCCGCCGAGGTCACCGGGCTCGCCGAGTGCCACGACCCGTTGCTGGAACTGCTCGAGAAACTCGCGGTGACCGGCGGCGAGGTGGCTCGGGAACTGTACGGAGCGCGCGGCTGGGTCGCGCACCACAACACCGACGCGTGGGGCTGGGCGTTGCCGGTCGGCATGGGCCACGGCGCGGTGTCGTGGGCGATCTGGCAGATGGGTGGGGCCTGGCTGGTCCAGCACGCGTGGGACCACTACGACTTCGCCCGCACCTGGTCCACTTTGGAGCGTGCATGGCCGTTGCTGCGCGGCTGCGCCGAGTTCCTCCTCGACTGGCTGGTCGAAGGCCCGGATGGCTACCTCGACACCTGCCCTTCGACTTCGCCGGAGAACTGGTTCCTCGTCGACGGCAAGCCAGAGGCGTTGACCTGGTCCGTGACGATGGACGTGGTGCTGGTCCGCGCCGTGTTCGAACGCACTCTGGCGCTGGCGCTGGCTTCGGGCCGCGCCGACCCGTTGGTCGCGGAGATCTCGGCGGCGCTGCCCCGGCTGCGGCCCGTCCCGGTGCTGGACGACGGCCGGCTGGGGGAGTGGGCCTACGACCTGCCCGAGGAGGACCCCACGCACCGGCACATGTCGCACATGGTGTCGGTCTACCCGCTCGGCCGGATCGTCGCCGGCACGGAGCTGGGCGACGCCGCCGTCGAGGTGCTGGACCAGCGCGGCAACGGCGCGATGGGCTGGTCGTGGGCCTGGAAGATGGCGCTGCGGGCCCGGCTGGGCGACGGCGAGACCGTGCGGTCACTGCTGTCCGAGGCCTCGCAGCCCTTCACCGGCGACCGGCACCGCGACGCGCCGGTCGACGGGTCGGAGTGGGGCGGCCTGCTGCCGAACCTGTTCAGCACGCACCCGCCGTTCCAGATCGACGGCAACTACGGCTTCACCGCGGGACTGGCGGAAGTCGTGGTGCAGAGCCACACCGGCGTGATCGACGTCCTGTCCGCGCTGCCTTCCGGTTGGTCTCGCGGCTCGGCGCGCGGACTTCGTTGCCGTGGCGGGCTTTCCGTCGACGTCACGTGGCACGACGGCGATGTGACGGTGCGGGTGCGGCGGGTGTCCGGTGACGCCTCGGAGTTCGTGCCGGTGAGCATCGGTGGCGAGGTCACCGAGGTCGTCGTGAGCGACGTCGTCGAAGTGCGCGGGAGGATTTCTTGCTGACCGATCTCGGGTTGGACGAGCTGTGGGAGTACCGCAGCTCCTATGCGCGGCCGGACGACTTCGACTCGTTCTGGGACTCGACGCTGGCCGAGGCGCGGGCGATCGATCTGGACGTCGAGGCCGTGCCGGTGGACACGCCGCTCAAGACGCTCGACGTCTACGACGTGTCGTTCGCGGGGTTCGGCGGCGACCGGATCCACGCTTGGCTGCGGACTCCCCAGGGACAGTCCGGGCTTCCCGCTGTCGTGCAGTACCACGGCTACGGCGGCAACCGGGGCAGCGCGGTCGAGAACCTGACCTGGGCCAGCGCCGGGTTCGCGCACCTCCAGGTCGAGGTGCGGGAGCAGCGCGGTGGTGGCGGCTTCCTGACCCGAGGCATCGCCGATCGCTCCACCTACTTCTACCGGCGCGTCTTCACGGACGCGGTGCGCGCGGTCGATGCCGTGCGCGCGTTGGGTTCCGCGGACGTCGCCGTGATCGGCAACAGTCAGGGCGGCGGCATCGCGTTGGCCGTCGCCGGTCTCGTGTCCGATCTGGCCGCCGTCCACTCGCAGGCGCCGTTCCTCTGCGACTTCCGCAGGGCGCTGAACGTCTGCGGCAACCCGCCCTACACCGAGCTCACCAAGTACATCGCCGACAACCGGCGTTCCGACGTCTTCCCGACACTGTCCTATTTCGACGGTGTCGGGTTCGCCGCCCGAGCGACGGCCCCCGCGTGGTTCTCGGTCGGCCTGATGGACGACATCGTGCCGCCATCCACCGTGTTCGGCGCCTACCACGCCTACGCCGGCCCCAGGGAGATGGCCGTCTGGGAGCACAGCGCCCACGAGGCGGGCGGCTCCGACGACCTCGACATCGCACTCGACGCCTTCCGAACCCGTCTCTTGGAGTTGTCATGAAAATCGCCGCCGCTGCCCTGGTCGCAGCAACAGCCCTGGTGGTCGCGGGTTGCGGGAGTTCCGGCACGGGCTCCGGCAACACCGTGAACTGGTGGACCTGGGACGACAAGCAGGCAGTCGCCTACGGCGAGTGCGAGAAGGCGTTCGAGGCCGCGAACCCCGGCACCGACGTGAAGATCACCCGGTACAACGTGGACGACTACTTCACCAAGCTCACCGCCGGTTTCGTCGCGGGCACCGCTCCGGACGCGTTCCAGAACTCCGTGCAGTTCCTGCAGGCCTACGCCTCGCAGCACCAGCTGATGCCGCTGGACGACCTGATCGCGAAGTCCTCTGTGGACCTGAAGAAGTTCTCGGTCGGCGTCGACACCTGGAAGTTCACCGACGGCAAGCAGTACGCGCTGCCGCTGGACTGGGCCGCCTCCGGCCTCTACTACAACGCCGACATGCTGGCCAAGGCCGGTGTGGCGGAGGCTGACGTGCAGAAGCTGTCCTGGAACCCGGACGACGGCGGTACGTTCGACAAGGTCGTCGCCCGGCTGACCATCGACAAGAACGGCAAGCACGGCGACGAGGCGGGCTTCGACAAGACCCAGATCGCCACCTACGGCATCGGTGCGATGGCGGGCCGCAGCTTCATCGGCGAGACGAGCTGGGCGCCGTTCGTCAACACCCTCGGCTGGCGCCTGGGCGACAAGGACCAGTGGCCCACCAAGTTCAACTACACCGACCCGCGCTTCACCAAGACGATGAAGTGGGTCCTGTCGCTGACCGACCGCGGTTTCTCCCCGAAGCTCGGCACCTTCACCACCGGCAACCAGTCGACGATCTCCGACGTCGACCTGATCGGCTCCGGCAAGGTCGCGATGACCATGGGCGGCTCGTGGTCCGCGCCGTCGTTCGGCAAGATCCCGGGCGTGAAGGTCGGCATCGCCCCGACCGTGCTGGGCCCGGACGGCAAGCGTTCCGTGCTGTCCAACTCGAACGGCAACAACATCTGGGCCGGCACCAAGAACCCGGACCTGACCTGGAAGTGGGTCAGCTACATGGGCAGCGAGGAGTGCCAGACCAGGGCGGGTGCCACCGGTACGTTCTTCCCGTCGATTCCCGCCGCCATGGACAACACGGTGACCTCCATGAAGTCGCAGGGCGTCGACCTCACCGTGTTCAACCAGTACGTGAAGGACGGCGTCCTCTACCCGTCGAGCGCCTACGCGAACGGCTCGGCGGTCCAGTCCGCCGAACAGCCCCTCTTCGAGGCGTACTTCGCAGGCCAGCGCTCCGACGACGTGTTCGCCGAGATGGAACGCGTCTCGCGGGAGATACTGGCCAAGAACTGACGGGAGTCTCAGGAGTGGTGTTGCGGATACCGGCCAGGCGCGTGCTCGCGGATGACGTCTACGAGCAGATCCGCGCGCTGATCATGAGCGACGGCATCGCGCCCGGCGCCCGCGTGAACATAGACGAGCTCGCGCGTCAGCTCGACGTGTCCCCAACGCCCGTCCGGGAAGCCCTGGCACGACTCGAATCCGAAGAACTGGTCAGCAGGCTCCCGTTGCGCGGCTACAGCGTGACGGACCTGCTGAACCGCAAGCAGGTGGACGACCTCTACGCCCTGCGCCTGCTGCTGGAGCCGCCTTCCGCGGCTCTGGCGGCAGGGCGCATGACGGCCGAGTTCGTCGCCCTCATCGAGGAGGAGCTGGCGACCTGTCCGTCGGCTCCCGCCGATGACGCCTACGACGACTACAAGAACCTCACCGCGCACGACCAGCGGCTGCACGAGCTGATCCTGCGGATCGCGGGCAACGAGGCCGTCCTGCAGTCCTTCGCCAAGACCCACTGCCACCTGCACCTGTTCCGGCTGAACTTCCAGCAGCCGTTCGGGGTGCAGACGATCACCGAGCACCGTGCGATCGTGGACGCGCTGGTCGCTCAGGACGAGGTGAGGGCCAGCGCGGCGATGACCGCGCACCTGGAGGTCGCGCGGGCCCGCCTGCTCGACCGGATGTAGGACCTACCTACGTAAGCCCGCGATCTACGTAACGCCTACCGACGCGAACGACCCCGCCCCGGCGCGAGTCTTATGGCGTGACAACACGAACTGCGCCAACGCGAACGGCCCGGGCGGTGGTCCTGGCCTCCGCCACACTCACGATCATGGCCGCGGCGATCATCGCTCCGAGCCTGCCCGCGATGGGCGAGGTGTACGGCGAGGGCGTCCTGGTCAGGCTCGCCCTCACCATCACCTCCCTGGCCATCGCGGTGAGCGCGCCGCTGGCGGGCCTGGTCGCCGACCGAACGGGCCGCAAACCGCTGCTCACGGCCAGCCTCGCCCTCTACGCCGTGGCCGGCACGGCGGGGTACTTCGTGACCAGCCTGCCCGTCCTCCTGGGCACCAGAACTCTGCTGGGCCTGGCGGTCGGCGGCGTCATGACCGCGGTCAGCGCCCTGATCACCGACTGGTTCGAAGGCCCTGAGCGCGGCCGGTTCCTGGGCTTCCAGCAGGCCGCGGCCAGCCTGGGCGGGGTCGTCTTCCTGCCGCTGGCGGGCGTGCTGGCGGGCATCGACTGGCGGCTGCCGTTCTGGCTCTACAGCGTCGCGGCGGTGATCGCCCTGGCCGCGGCGACAGGCCTCACCGGCGAACGGCCGGCACCACCCCAAGCAGCCGGTGGCCAGGCGTTTCCCCGGAAGGCCATCGGGATCTACCTGATGGCGCTCATCGCGACCCTCGTGTTCTACATGGCCCCGACGCAGCTGCCGTTCCTGCTGCGAGACCTGAACGCGAGCCCCGCGGTCATCGGGTTCGTGATCGCGGGCAGCACGCTCACCAGCGTCGTGGGAGCCCTGGTGTTCCCGAAGCTCAAGACGGCGCGCATCACCGCGATCAGCGTCGTGCTGCTCGGCGTCGGCTGGCTGGTCATCGGTTACGCGAACGGGGTCGCGCTGGTCACCGCCGGCCTGCTGATCGGCGGGTTCGGGGTCGGCCTGGTCGTGCCGAACCTCAACACCGGCCTCGCGAACCTCGCCCGGCCCGAACAACGCGGCCGGGTGCTGAGCGGGCTCGTCGCGGGGATCTTCCTGGGGCAGTTCCTGTCACCGCTCGTCATCGCACCCCTGGTCGGCGCCACGAGCATCGCGTCCGCGTTCACCTGGACCGGGGTCGTCACCACCATCGCAGGGGCGGTCCTCGCCCTGGGACACAAGGAGAAGAACTGATGATCTACCACGGCAACCGCTTCACCCTGCGCAAGGACGCCTCGCCCGAGCAGATCGAGGAGGCGCTGGAGAGCCTGCGCAACCAGGGCCGCGTGATCCCGTCCGTCAAGTCGTTCGTGGTCGGTCGCGACTTCGGCGGCGAGTACGAGTGGGGCGCCACCTTCGTCATCGAGGACCTCGACGGCTACTGGGAGTACCTGATCCACCCGGCGCACCGCAACACCGACCGGGTCGGGCTGCCGCTCGTGGACAAGTTCGCCTCGTTCGACATCACCGACGACGAGGACCCCGAGATGGGCGCGAAGATCGCGGCCCTGCACCAGAAGCGGTACGACAGCGACCCCGAGCTCACGCAGCTCGTGTCCGACCTCGGCGAGTACACGGGCAGCGCTGCCCCCGGCCAGCACGGAGACAAGTGATGAACGACCTGGTTCAGGGCTGGCTCGACTTCTGGAACGGCGAGTTCGACCTCGCCGAGAAGATCGTCCACGAGGACTTCGGCTGGCACGTCGCCCCGCTGACCGGTGGACCGTCACAGGACCACACCGGACGCGAAGGGCTCGTCGAGTGGGTGCGCGGCTCCCACCAGAACATGCCCGGCCTCAAGTTCACGGTCGAGGTGGGGCCGATCTCGCAGGAGCCGTTCCACGTGGTCCGCTGGCTCGCCGAGGCCGGTGCGGTGTCGTTCCACGGCACGGACATCCTCCGCGTCGAGGACGGCAGGATCGCCGAGTACTGGCTCAACGCGGACGGCCTCTGGGCCGCTCAGCAGCTCGGGATCATGCCGAGGCCGAGCTGAACACGTCCCCCAGCTGACGGCGTGAGTTGATGCCCACCTTGCGGAAGATGTTCCGCAGGTGGGCATCGACCGTGCGAGGGCTCAGGAACAGCCGGGCGGCGACCTCCTTGGACGTCGCCCCGGTCGCCACCAGCCGGGCGATGTGCGTCTCCTGCATGGTCAGCTCGTCGGTGGCCTGCGCGGAACGGCTGCGGGCGACCTCCCCGGTGGCCTTCAGCTCCAGCGCGGCGCGGGCGGCGAAGGCCTCCATTCCCATGGAGGACAACAGATCGTGCGCGGCGCGCAGTTGCGCGCGGGCGTCGACACGGCGGCCGGCGCGGCGCAACCACTCGCCATACACCAGGTGGGCCCGCGCGAGATGTGGCCGGGCCGCGCTGGACTCCAGCTGCTGCACCGCCGCGACGTACGACTCTTCCTCACCCGTGACGAGGGCCCGAGAGTAGGCCGCGATGCCGTGCGCCCAGGCGGTTTCGCACGGCGAGGTCCGGGAAACGAGGTTCTCCAACGCTTCCGATGCGAGCGAGGACTCACCGCAGCGCACCGCCGCCTCGATCAGCTCGGGCAGCGCCATCCCGGCGAGGTAGAGATCGCCCGGCGCGACCGCCTCACGAGCGGCGGCCAGCGCCACCGGGTAGTCGCCCAGACCGTTGTGCAGCAAGGCGGACGCCCAGTGCGTGTTCGCGATCAGGCACCCCGCCCGCCGAGCGGCCTCCCGCAGCGAGTGCTCGATCTCGGCCAGCACCTCCGGCTTCTGCCCGCGGTACGCGGCCAGGTGCAACCGCGGATAGCGGAGCGGAGGCATGCCGACGGCATCGGCGACGGCCTCCTCCTCCGCGATAGCGGACATCGCTCTGCCGAACTCACCGGTGATCACCGCCGAGACGGCCTGCTGGGCGAGCCCGAGCCGCAGCACGAACGGTGACCCGGCCTGCTGCCCGGTCTTCAGCAGCCACCCGGTCACCGCCGAATGCACGTCGGTGTCCCACAACTCACCCGCGAGCATCGTCGCCAGCGCGGGATGCCGCGTCCACGCCAGGTCGTCGCCGGAGAACACCTGCCGCAGCAGGGGAATGGCGGTCCGGTGTCCCTCGTCCGCGAGAAGTACCAACGCCTCCAACACATCCGAGCCGCGCTCGAGCCCGCGAGCCTCGCGCACCACGGCGTCCATCACGCCGGTGGGACGGCCGAAGGCGAGCGCGATCTCCAACGCGTCCAGCACACCGTCGCGGGCATCGGCGCCGGTCATCCGGCGAGCGGCGCTCAGCACGTACGCCGGCCCGTCGTTCTCCTTGTCGCGCACGAACGCGATCCGGCCGCGCAGCAGATCGGCCCGCGCGTCATCGGCGGAGAACGTCGTGAGCAGTTCGGCCGCGACGTCGACCGCGCCCGCGTCGAGCTTGGCCTGCGCCGCGGCCAGCGTGCGTTCGGCCCGCAACCCCGGCTCCACGGACAACGCCGCCGCACGCTCGAGAAACGCCGCCGCGGCGGCAACTCCGCCACGAGCGCGAGCACGGTCGGCGGAGCGTTCCAGCTCGGCCGCCAGGGAGTCGTCGGGCCCGGTGCCGGCCTGCGCGCGATGCCACACCCGTCGATCCGGATCGCTCAGCGGATCGGTGACGGACGCCAGTGCCAGATGAACCGCCTGGCGCTGGGAAGGCGCGGCGGCGAGGTAGACGGCCGACCGGGCGAGCGGGTGGCAGAACCGCACCCGCGTGGAGATGCTGACCAGCCCGGACGCCTCGGCCTCCACTCCCGCGGAAGCCACGTCGATGCCCAGTTCGGCGGCCGCGGCCCACAGCAGCCCGGGCTCACCGGTCGGATCAGCGCTCGCCACGGTCAGCAGCAGTTGAGCGTCGGCGGGCAGACCCGCGGCTCGTTCCTGGAAGCTGCGCTCGATCCGGCTCGGCACCGACGCCACGTCCGGTAGCGCGAACCCGCCTGCCTTGGGCAGCTCCAGCAGGGCCAACGGGTTGCCGCGCGCCTCGGCGAGCAGGCGTTCGCGCACCTTGTCGTCCACGACCGCGACCGGCCCGGACGTCAGCAACGCGCGGGCCTCGGCGTCGGCCAGTCCGCGCAGCTCCAGGCCGGGCAGCTCGTCCAGCCGCGACCGCGCCCACGGTCGTCGCGCGGCGAGCACGAGCACCACGGGTTCGGAGGCCAGCCGCCGTCCGAGGAACGCGAAGACCTGCGCGGACGCCTCGTCCAGCCAGTGGGCGTCGTCGAGCAGGCACAGCACCGGCTCCCCGCCCGCGAGCAGGTCGAGCGTGGCCATGCCGATCCGCAGCACGTCCGGTTTTCCGCTCGCCAGTCCGAACGCGACCTCGAGTGCCTCCCGGTGCTGCCCGGACAGCGAGTCCATCAACGGCGCGCACAGCTGGTGCAGCGCCGCGAACGGCAGCTCGGTCTCGAACTCCGACCCGGACGCCTCCAGCACCCGGAAACCGGCAGCCGACTCCCGCAGGTGGCCGAGCAACGCGCTCTTCCCGAGCCCCGCCTCACCACGCAGGACCAGCGCGCCACCGCGCCCTTCCGCAGCGGCGGTGAGCATCCCGGACAGGCAACGGATCTCGTCGTCACGTCCCAGGAGCGAGGTCGATGTGAGCGCGTCCATGAAACGAACCGTATGCGAGAGCCGAGGGCACGCGTCACCCGTTCGGCCCACAACCTGAGACGGAGGCGTAGTCGCCGGTAGTCGGATGCGTCCGTATTGGGAAGTTCCCTAGCGTGGAGAACACATGATCACGAGGGGGAACTTGTGATGAAACGCGTTGTGGCGACCACCGGTGTGGTCGCGCTGGCGAGTGTGATCTTCACGGGGGTGCCGGCCACGGCGGCACCCGGAGCGACGATCCTGGCCGACACCAACAGAAACGGCACCGTCGACCGGTCCGACCAGGCGGGCAAGGGGAGGTGGGCCTCGACCAGGGGCGCGATCTTCCTGCCGAACCTGGACGACGACGCCCAGCGGTGCAAGGTCACCGAGGAGGACCTCAAGGACCACGCCGTCGCGGTCGACGAACGGCTCGCGGCCTGCAACGACGCCCAGGACGAGGTGGTGAACGGCCCGCAGGACGCCCAGGACTTCGCACCACTGCGGACGATGCCGCGCAAAGTCGGCAAGGACGGCACGGTGTCGCTCGGCGCGGGGGAGGGCAGGTACGCCCGCCTCTGGGTCGAACGCGACGGCGCCTGGACGTCCCTGGGCGAGAGCGGCACGCTGACCGCCGCCGAGCTGCGCAAGGGCGCCAGGCTGGGCCTGGAGGGCCGGGACGTCATCAGGGACAGGACCGTCTGGAACGGCACGGTCACCGTCACGCTGAAGGCCGGCGGCACGGACTCGGTGCAGCTCCGCGTGGCGCCGTTGATCCTGCAGAACGACCTGAAGGCACCCGGCAAGGTCGTCACCTCGAAGCCGGTGAGTCCCGAGTGGAGCGCGGGCTACGACGAGTTCGCCGCCGGCCTGCGCGCCGCGATGAAGGCGGCGAACCTGCCGGAGGACGCGCTGGCCGCGATCCCCAACGACGACCGGTGGTTCCAGGACATCTTCGAACCCACCACGGCCAGCATGCCGGGACGGGGCGGAAAACCGCAGGTCATGCGCGTGCTTCTGCGCAGTGCCAACTATCAGCCGGCCACGGAGCCGGAGGGCAGGCCGTACCCGCCCGCTCTGCGGCCCGGCGGGCGAGTGGTGTTCAGCGCGTTGCGCGGCCCGGACGTCGGTGTTGTGCAGCAGTTCACCGACAAGCGCGGCCCGGCCGTCGACGACAGCCTGAACTCCACCGGCAACTTCGAGAGCCTGCCGCCCTATCGCGGTCACGAGCTCGGCCGGCCGCTCTACGGCAGCACGGCCGAGCGCATGCCCGACCCGTCGTTCACCACGCTGATCGGCTCGCAGTACACGGAACCGGTCATCATCGACACGGGATGGCTCGCGGTCGGTCACTCCGACGAGACGGTGCACGTGATCCCGGCCCGCAACCCGCGCGGCTGGACGTTGATGGTCGCCGACCCGAGGCTCGCGCTCGACGTGCTGCGCAAGGCCACAAAGGACGGTCACGGCGCGGCGGTGCTGTTCGAGGGCACCAGCGAGAAGGAGAAGCCGACCGTCGACCAGGCGCTCGCCGACCCGAAGTTCGTGGAGCGGAACGAGGCCGCGGCCCGGCACGTCGACACCCAGCTCGCCGTGCTGACCAGGGAGACCGGGCTGGCCGCGCGCGACCTCGTCCGGGTTCCGGTGCTGTTCCAGGAGTTCAGCTGGCAGGAGGTCGACGAGCTCGGCGCGTCCGGGCGGGTCACTCGGGCACAGGTGAACGACCTGCGCGACCGGATGCGGTCCGGTCAGGCGCCGAGCACGGTGTTCGTCGCTCACACCGCAGGCATCCCCAACGGCATCTCACTGGGCGGCGGCGTCTTCGGCGCACCGGATCCGCACGGGCCGAGGGCCGACGGCGTCGACCTGTTCAAGCAAAGGACCGAACAGGCGCTCGCGAGCACGCCCGTCGAGGTGAAGTGGCTCGAGGACTGGGACTTCCTGCACTGGGGAGGCGGCGAGGTGCATTGCGGGACCAACGCGTTCCGTGAGCCGACCAAGGTGGCCTGGTGGCGCTGACCGGTCTCTCACAGTCCAACTGAGACGGAAGCCGGGAACCGGGCTTCGCGGGCCCTGGCTTCGAGCTCCGCGACCGGCAGCGTCGCCTTCGTCGACACGAGGACGACGTTGCCGGTGCCCGTTCCCGCCAGCACGCCCAGGTCGGCGATCACCAGCGGGACGCCGAACTGGGCGCTGATGGCGTCGATCAGCCTGGTGGTGGTGCGCAGGCCGGGCTGGTCGAGCACGTTCACGATGTACGTGCGGTCGCCGGTCAACGCCTCGGAAACGTGCCGGTGGAACTCGGTGCTCGCGAACTCCTCCGGCATGGAACCGCCTTCGAACGCGTCCACGACGATCAGGTCGAGGTCCCGCGCGGAACGAATGGTGTCCAGTCCGTTCTCGACCCGCACGGAGATTCCGGCAGGGAGTGGCAGGTGGGCGTTGACCAGGTCGACCAGATCCCCGTCGAAGTCCACGACGAGCTGGTCGGAGCCCCGGCGGACGTGCTGGACGTAGCGCGGCAGGCTGCACGCGGCACCGCCGATGTGCAGCGCGTTCACCGGGCCCGGCGGCAGCGCGTCGATCACGTCCGCGACCCTGCGCATCACGTCGAACGGCAGGCTGGCGGGGTCCAGCAGGTCCACATAGGACTGCGGGGTGCCGTCCACGCTGATCAGCCATGCTTCGCGCCGGTCGCGGTCCTGTTCGACGTCGGCCATGCCGAACCGCACGCGACGCCGTTCCACGGTCTCGAATCGCATCCGGCCATGATTGCTGTTGAGACGCTGAAATGGTGGGCAAACAAGCGTGCCTGTGGAAGCGTTCTCCGGTGGATGCGTAGATCGCCATGTTCGCGATCAGCACTACTTATGGCTTCACAGGGGGTTTTCACACAATGAAGCAGCGAAGGCTGAGTCTCGCGCTGGCGGGTGCCGCCAGCGTGGCTTTCCTCGTCGGCACCTCGGTGGCGGCACCACCGGCACCGGTCGCGGTGCAGGAGGGCCCGACGTACGTCTACCGCGTTCCGGCCCCGCTCGGGCAGAAGGCGCAGGACCTGCTCGCACGGGGTTTCGACGTGCTGGAACAGCGTGACGGCGACGACCTGTTCGTGCTCGGGTCGAAGGACACGCACACCAGGCTGACCGCTGCCGGGTTCACCGGCGAGGTCGAGTCCGTGATGGCCCCGCCGTCCGCCACGCAGAAGACCCAGGGCCACGGCGTCAACGAGACCTACTACGGCGGCTATCGCACGGTCAAGGCGCACCACGCCCACCTCGACCGGGTGGCGCTCAGGTACGCGGGCCTCGCGACCGTGGTCGACTACGGCGACTCGTGGCGCAAGACCCAGGGCGCCGGCGGGTACGACCTCAAGGCCATCTGCATCACCAGGAAGAACCTCGGCGACTGCAAGCTGACGCCGAACACCCGCAAGCCGCGGATGTTCGTCTCGGCGCAGATCCACGCCCGCGAGATCACGACCGGTGACATGGCGTGGCGCTGGATCGACCACCTGACGCAGGGCTACGGCAAGGACGCCGAGGTCACGTCGCTGCTCGACACGACAGAGGTCTGGGTCGTGCCGATCGCGAACCCGGACGGCGTGCAGATCGTCCAGTCCGGCGGCGACTCGCCGAAGTTGCAGCGCAAGAACGGCAACTACACCAACGGTCCCCGGGAATGCCCGACGACCGAGGACCCGTACGCCCAGATCGGCGTCGACATCAACCGGAACTTCGACGCGCAGTGGGGCGACAACGGCACGTCGGCCGACCCGTGCCACCAGGTCTACCGCGGCCCGGCTCCTGACTCCGAGGTCGAGACGAAGGCGCTGGAGAAGCTCTTCCGCGCGCTCTTCCCGGACACGCGCGGTCCCGGGCTCAACGACCCGGCGGACCCGAAGACGCGCGGCATGGTGATCACCATGCACGCCGCCCTCAACGTCGTGCTGCTGCCGTGGGGCTACACCACCACGCCGTCGCCGAACGACGGTCCGCTGCGGGCGATGGCCAAGGACATGGCCCAGCTCGCGGGTCCCGACTGGCAGTACGGCCAGCCCGGTGAGCTGCTCTACACCGCGGGCGGGTCGATCGACGACTGGGTGTACGGCGAGCTCGGCGTCCCCCACTACACGTGGGAGATCGGCAACTGGGAGGGCTCGTGCACCGGGTTCCTGCCCGAGTACTCCTGTCAGGACGGGCACTGGGCGAAGGTCAAGCCGATGCTGACCTACGCGACCAAGAAGGCCGCAAACCCATACGGCAGCTGATTGTCCGACCGTTTCCGGGGTCTCTGCGGCAACGCCGGTCGAGACCCTGGAAACAGGTTTCCCGCGTTCCGGTATCTCCACCGTGGTCCGTGGTTCCATGGATTTGGGAACACGTGCAGGTCGGCGACCTGCTCAAGCGCGTGCAGCGGTTGCAACGCGAGGCGGTCGCTCCGCTCGGGGCGAACTGGGCGGGGCTGACGCAACGCGAGGTGGACGTGTTGCGGTTGAAGGCCGACGGCCTGGGACGACGGAGCTGTGCTACTCCGAACGCACGGTGAAGTACGTGATTCAGGGCGTGATGAGCCGGCTCAACCTCCGCAACCGCCTGCAGGCTGTGGTGTACGCCATGCGGGCGGGCGTGATCTGACCGGTTTCGCCGACACCCCGCCGGGGTATCCGCGCGACATGACCATGGAGTCCGAGATCGACTTCGACATCGACTTCGATGACGCGGTGGCCCGCGAGGTGCGGAGCTACGTCGGCGAGATCGTCACCGGCCTCGGACTGCGCGGCGACAGCTCGTGCATCGACGCGGAGCCGCTGACCGGTGCCTATGTCGCGCTGGACGGGCGTCTGCCCGACTTCCCCGGCCACTACGTAGCCCTGGTGTGGAACGAGCTGAGCGGCTGGTCGGTCGCGGCCGAGGACCGTCTGGGGGAACTCGTGGAGGTCGCGCGGCTGGGTGGCGGCCCGCGGCCCGCTCCCACCGAGGTGATCCGCTGGGTGGAGGGCCTGCTGCACAGGGAACAGACGCACAGGGAACAGACGCGGGGCAACCGCGACTTCACCGCCTTCGTGCCGGTGCAGCGCGGCTGCCTGCTGTCCTGACCTCAAGCGTTCCGCGGCGAGGAAAGGCCGGTGTCCGCAGTCTTCGGGCACCGGCCTTTCGATCACCTACGCGGGCACGGTCCACCGCTGGTTCGCCCCACCCGTGCAGGACCAGATCTGCAGCTTCGCGCCGTCGGCCGTGTTGTTGCCTATGACGTCGAGGCACTTGCCGCTGCCGACGTTCACCAGCGTTCCGTTGGAGGCGGTCCACCGTTGGTTCGGTCCGGCGAAGCAGTCCCACAACTGGACTGTGGCACCGTCCGCCGTGCCGTTGCCGGTCACGTCCAGGCACTTGCCCAGGCCGCGCACCGTGCCGTCGGTGCCCAGGGTCCACGTCTGGTTCGGGCCGCCGAAGCAGGACCACAGCTGCGGCAGGGTGCCGTTCGTGGTCGAGCCGTTCGTGACGTCGAGGCACTTGCCGCCCAGGCCCGTGATGGCGCCGGTGCGGCCGCCGGGCTGGCCAGGGTCGAGCGTGCCGGGCCAGGTGAACGTCGCCATCGCGCCGGCCGGGAGGGTGTAGCCGAACGTCTGGCCGGCGTAGGAGACGCGGAAGTTCTGCTGGCCGCCCGAGTTCAGCGCGACGAGTACGATCTGGCCGTTCGGGTTGCGGAACGCGACGTTCTGGACGCCGCCTTCGCCGAAGCCGGTCGAGTCGATGCGGACGGCGCCGGGCTGCACGAACTTCGAGAGGTGACCGAGAACGTAGTACTCGGCGTTGTACGTGACGTTGCCGCCGCTGGTCGTGACGACGCCGGTGCAGTTGGTGCAGCTGCCGATCACCGGGCCGTTGTTCTGGTCCAGAGCCATGTTCCAGATCGCGACGCTGCGCGCGTGGTTGCGCGTGGCGCCGATCGCCAGGTTGATGCCCTGCCAGCGCAACGTGTCGCGGAACGTCGCCGCGTCGTTCGCCGACTTCGTGCCGGAGCACTCGGTGAAGAAGATGTCCTTGCCGGGCTGGTTGTTCTTCACGACGGACTGGCCGCTCGGGCTGCCGCCGTAGCAGTGCCACGCGGAGCCGATCACGTTGTTGCCCGCGCCGTTGTTCACGGTCTGCGGGTAGGTCGTGTCGTCCCAGTTGTGGTCGTAGCCGAGCAGACGCGCCTGTTCGCCGGCCGCGCGCAGCTTCGGCACCAGGGTGTTGATGACGTTGACCTGCTGCTGCGCCGACATCCTCATGCCGGGGTAGCCCGGCGGTTCGAAGTTCGGCTCGTTCTGCACGCTCAGGTAGTCGATCGGGATGCCCGCTGCCTTGTACGCCTGCGCGAACTTGACCAGGTAGTCGGCGTAGACACCGATCCGGCTGTCGTTGAGCTGGCCCTGGATGAGGCTGTTGTTGTTCTTCATCCACGCCGGCGCGCTCCACGGCGTCGCCATCACGGCGACCTGCGGGTTGAGCTGCTTGGCCTGTTGCAGCAGCGGCAGGATGTAGGCGTTGTCGTGTGCGGTGGAGAACCGCGACAGCGTCGGGTCCGCCGCGCCGTCGTTGTAGGTGTAGAAGTTCCGCGAGAAGTCGGACGCGCCGATCGGCTGGCGGATGAAGCTCATGCCGATGCCGGTGCTCTTGTCGAACAGGTTGTTCATGATCTCGTTGCGGCGCGGCGAGTTGAAGATGTTCCACGCCGCCGCGTCCGTGAACGACGCGCCGAAGCCCACCATCGACTGGTAGGTGGAGTTCGGGTTCACGGTGATCGTCGACCCGGTGCCACCCGAGCCGAACGTCACGTCCGCCTGTTTGGTCAGTGCGTTCGCCTTGTCGCCGGTGGTCAGCCACACGCTCGCGTTGGTCGCCGCGCTGGCGGAGGGGGAGACCAGCGTGCTTCCCGCCGTGACCACGGCGGCCGCGATCGTCATGCCGCGCCACCGTTTTGTCGTCTTTGACATTCAGCGCTCCTTGCAGGGTTTGGGCGCCCGACAGCAGTTGTTCAGTTGTACAAACGGAAATCGGCGATGCTCCACCAGTTGCCCGCGGCACCGGTGGACGTGATGCGGAGGTAGCGCGCGCTCGTGCGGCGGACGTCGATGTTGGTCAGCTGACCGACGCCCTCGCCGGACGCGATCCTGCGCCAGGACGTGCCGTCGTTGCTGACCGAGAGCTCCCAGTTCCGGGCGTAGTCACCGAGGTTGCCGCCGGAGTCGACCGCGACGCGGCGGAAGTCCTTGCGGCGTCCCAGATCGACCTGGAGGAAGTGGCCGGGAGCCTGGGCGCCGCCGTTGGACCAGCGGGTCGACGCGTCGTCGTCGATCGCGAGCGCGCCGTCAGGAGACGCGGTGGCGCCGGTCAGCGGCACGAGATCGAGCTTGCCGCGGTGCCGGCTGGTCCAGGTGAACGTCGCCAGCGCGCCGCCGGGCAGGGTGTACTCGAAGGTCCGGTCGCCGACGTTGACCGCGAACGAGCGCGGGTCGTCGTTCTCGTTGTGCACCACCAGAGCCGTGGAACCGTCCGGGTTGCGGAACGCGGCGTCCATGATCTGGCCGTTCCAGCCGGTCGTGCCGAACGACGTGCTGGCGATCCTGCGCGCGCCGGGTTTCACGAACTTCGAGAGGTGGCCGATCGTGTAGTACTCGGCGTCGGTGACCACCGAACCGTCCGGCTGCACGGTGACGAGACCGGTGCAGGTGCCGCAGCCGCCGTTGTGCGGGCCGCCGGTGCTGTCCAGCGCGATGTTCCAGTTGACGGCGCTGCGCGCCCAGTTGCGGGTGGTGCCGAGGACGACGTTGCGGGCGTGCCAGCGCAGGGTGTCGCTGAAGACCTTGGCGGGCGGATCGGTGGCCCCCTTGGAACCCGAGCACTCGGTGAACCAGATCCCCTTGTCCGGGAAGGCGTTGCGCAACGCCGTCTGCGCGCTCGGGTCACCGTAGTAGCAGTGGTACGCCGTGCCCGCGAGCCACTTCGCGGCCTTGCTGTTCAGGATCTGGTACGGGTAGTCGGCCTCCGCCGTGCCGTCGTTGGGGTGCGTGGCCCAGTTGTGGTCGTAGCCCAGGATCTTGGTGCGCGGGCTGGTCGTCCTGAGCTTCGGGCCGAGCGCCTCGATCACCTTGATCTGCGCCGCGACCGGCATGTCCGTGCCGGGGTAGGCGTCCGGCTTGCGGTTCTGCGGCTCGTTCTGCACGGACAGGAAGTCGACCGGCACACCTGCCTTCGCGTACGCCTGCACGAACTTCACGAGGTAACGCGCGTAGGCGTCGTAGACCTCCGGGTCGTCCTTGAGCTTGCCGCCGACGAGCGAGTCGTTGTCCTTCATCCACGCCGGCGGGCTCCACGGCGTGGCCATGATCTTCAGGCGCGGGTTGAGTCGCTTCGCCTCGCGCAGCAACGGAAGGATCTTCGCCTCGTCGTGCCGGACGCTGAAGTTCCTGAGCGGGAAGTCGGTCTGTCCGGCTGGCACGTCGTCGTAGGTGTAGTGCTCCCGCGCCGCCGTGAAGTCGGACGAGCCGACCGGCTGGCGCAGGAAGCTGACGCCGATACCGCTCGTGGGGTCGAAGAGCTTGCGCATGGTGTCGGCGCGGGCGGCAGGGGTCAGGCCCGCGAGCACCTCGGCGGAGGAGTCGGTGATCGAGGCCCCGAAGCCGTCGATCTCCTGGTAGCGGCGGTCGGGGTCGACCACGATCGTCGGGTGCGCCGACTCGCTGGTGCCGAACGTGACGCGCGGCCGTTCGTGCATCAGTTCCGCGCGGTCGGGGGTGGTCACCCACACCCGGACCTGTGGTGCGCTGGAAGCTTCGGCGGTCGGCACGGCGGTGAGTCCGACCACCAGGGCCACGATCGCAGTTGTTCTCATTGCCGTCCTAACGACGTGTAACAAGACTTCATCACTGTGAAACACCGGCTTTCCAGGATGAAACACCGGGGTGTTGCCATCGTCAATGGTCTGGACGAGTTCCGGTACAGTGACCTGGTGGAACGCAAGATCGAGAACGTGAAACAACGCGCGAGCCTGCGGGACATCGCGGCGGAGACCGGCGTCTCGATCGCGACCGTCTCCCGCGTGCTCAACGACCACGTCAACGTGGCCCAGCGGACCCGTGACCTGGTCCTCCAGGCGGTCGAACGGCGCAAGCAGGACGTCACCCCGCACCGCACTCGCACGGTCTACGTCCGCTGCCCGTACGTGCTCACCGACTACTTCGGCCTGATCGTCTCCTCGATCGCGGATGCGTTGAAGCTGCACGGCCTGCGCATGCTGCTGGACGCGGGGGAGTCAGGTCAGGGTTCCGACGCGTTGCGCCGTCTGACCGCTCAGGCGGACGTCGACGCCGCGATCCTCATCCTGCCCCCGGAGGAGGGCGAGGAACTGGTCGCGTTGTCCCAGGCCGGATACCCGTTCGTCGTGGTCGACCCGCGCGTCCTGCCGCTGCCCGACATCGCCTCCGTGTCGGCCGCCCACTTCTCGGGCGCGCGGGCCGTGGCGGACCACCTCATCGGGCTCGGGCACCGCGACATCGCCGTGATCGCCGGGCCGGAGGAGTGGCTCGCGGGCGACGCGCGCCTGGCCGGCCACCGCGCGTCCCTCGCCAAGGCGGGCGTGCTGCTCACGCCGGACCGCTTGCGGCACGTGGAACCCACCACCGCGCACGGCAAACACGCGGCGGCGGAGTTGCTTTCGCTCGAGCCCCGTCCCACCGCGATCGTCTGCTTCAACGACAAGGTCGCCGTCGGCACGTTGCAGGCCGCGCGGGAACGGGGCCTGCGCGTGCCGGAAGACCTGTCGGTGGCCGGGTTCGACGACATCGACCTGGCCGAGGCGACCGACCCGCGGCTGACGACCGTGCGGCAACCGTTGCAGGAGATGGGAAGCATCGCCGTCACGCAGCTGATGCGGATGCTGGACGGGCACGAACCCGAGGCGTTGCACATAGAGCTGGCGACCACGCTGGTGGTGCGGGACTCGACCGCCGGGGTTCGTGGTCACCAGCCGCTCTCAGGCAGCTGGTGACCACGAACCTGCGGTATCAAGGGCGAAGCGTCACCGACTGCCCCTTGCGCAGGCTGATCCTCTTCTTCCACGTGCCGAAGCGCACCTCGGTCTCGGTGCCGCCGACGCTGCGGACAGTCACGCTGGTGACCTTGCCGTCCTTCCACGCCAGGTCGACGGAGAAGCCGCCGCGGGCACCGATTCCGGTCACCGAGCCGGTCTTCCACGCCGACGGCAGCGCGGGGAGCAGTTCGATCACGCCCGGCCGCGCGTACAGCAGCATCTCCAGCATGGCCGCCGGGGCGCCGAGGTTCGCGTCGATCTGGAAGATCGAACGATCGCCGAAGCTGTACATGTCGAAGAAGTTCGGCGCCGTGCCGTTCGCGTAGTCGATCGACGGGCGGATCACCTTCTGCACCAGCTCGTACGCCCTGTTCGCGTCCTTGAGCCGCGCCCAGCACGCCGCCCGCCACGCGAGGCCCCAGCCGAAGCTCTCCATGCCGCGGGTGATCAGGTGCTGCTTCACACCCTCGATCAGCGCGGCGGGGGAGTCGTCGCGGTTGATGCGGTCACCGGGGAAGAAACCGACGAGCGGCGACAGGTGCCGGTGCGTGGTCTCGCCGAGGTCGTCCGGCGACATCCACTCCTGGAGCATGCCGGTCTTCGGACTGACGACCGGCAGGTACAGCCGGTCCCGCAGCCCCGACATCCTGCGGCCGTACGCCTGGTCGCGGCGCAGCACATCCGTTGCGATGCGGTACTTGCCGAACAGGTGGTGCACCAGTTCCTGGTTGTAGGTGTTGCCGCGGGTGTCCTGCGGACCGTGCTCGGGCGACCAGTCGTGGTCGTCGACCAGACCCTGCGGCGTCTCGACCAGGCGTGCTTCCCAGAACTCGCAGGCGCCCTTGAGCAACGGGTAGATCTTGGCCAGGTAGTCGCGGTCGAGCGTGTACTCGTAGTGCTCGAACAACGACATGCACAGCCACGCGTTGCCACCGGGGTGCCACCACCAGCCGCTGCCGCCGTAGATGTTGGTGGAGAAGGCGACCGCCCACCCGGCCACGCGGTTGTTGGTGTTGCGGAACCGGTTGCGCTCGTCCTGGTACACCGACTGCGTGGTGTTCGTCCACGCCGGCAGCTGTGCCACGCAGTAGTTCGCGAGCGCGTCGAACGTGTCCGACAACGCGGCCCGGTCCGCGAGCCAGTAGTTCATCTGGATGTTGATGTCGGTGTGGTAGTCGCTGTACCAGTCGGGGTTGTTGTTCGACAGCCACAGGCCCTGAAGGTTGATCGGCAGGTTGTCGCGTGACCCCGTGATGGCGAGGTAGCGGCCGAACTGGAGGTAGCTCGCCTCCAGCTCCGGGTCGGGCATGGCGCTCGAAGCCCTTGCCTGCAAACGGGTCCACGTGTCCATCGCGCGCTGGGCGTCGGTGGAACGGCCGAGGTCGACCTTCTGCCGGTCGTACTTCCTGCGGTAGTCCGCGACGTGCGTGCGCAGCAGGGCGTCGGCCTTGGCGCGTACCGCCGCCTTCTCCAGCGCGAGCCTGGCGGGTTCGACCAGCGGGTCCATGAAGCCGGGCGACGCGTCCGGGACGTAGTTCGTGCCACCGGAGAACACGATCACCAGGTCCGAGCAGCCGGTGAACGACAGGTTCGCGCCGTCCACTTCGACCGTTCCATCAGGACTGAACGCCGTCACGACACCGCTGTACGCCAGCTTGTTCGGCAACGAGCCGGTGAAGACGGCCGCGGTGTGCGGCGCGTCGCCGACGGTCGGTTCGCCGTGGGCGCCGGTGAGCGTGACGGTGCCGGACTGGTTCGGGCCGAC
The DNA here is from genome assembly GCF_900115955.1 of Lentzea waywayandensis. Classification (GTDB taxonomy): domain Bacteria; phylum Actinomycetota; class Actinomycetes; order Mycobacteriales; family Pseudonocardiaceae; genus Lentzea; species Lentzea waywayandensis. The sequence goes on along the minus strand of NZ_FOYL01000009.1, from coordinate 306,606 downwards.
GAGCCGGACGATCACCACGTCGTCCGGATGGCTGGAGAAGATCTCGCGCCGGTACTGCTTGCCGCCGTGCGTGTACTTCGTGGTGACCAGGCCGTTGCTCAGGTCGAGCTCGCGGCGGTAGCCGGTGGCGCCCGCGTGACCCGGCATCTCGACGTAGAGCTTGGCCAGCATCGAGAACGTGCCGAAGTGCGTGTAGTCGTAAGGAAGTTGGCCGTCGCCTTCGAGGGCGTCGTTGAGCTCGCCGGTCCACAGCGTGACGTCGGTCAGGTACAGGAAGTCCTTCTCGACGCCACCGCCGACGAGCGCGCCGAGGCGGCCGTTGCCGATCGGCAGACCCTGCTCGATGATCTTCGCCTCGTCGGCGGGAGCGGGGTACCAGAGGGTCGTCGGGTTGGCGGCGAGCGGGTTGCCCGCCGGCCGTTCGGGGGCGGCGTGGGAGGTGAAGGTGGGCAGGATCATGGCGCCCAGTCCCAACGCGCCGGTGGCCTTCAGGAAGTTGCGGCGTGAGGTCATCGGTGGGCTCCGTGGAAGTGCGCGGTGGCCTTGGAGAAGGCGCGACGAATCTTCATCGTGTGCTCCTGGGAGGGGCTGGTCAGGGGGCCGTCAGGCTGGACACGTGCACGGCGTTGTCCGGACCGCGCACGGCGACCCAGGTCGATCCGTTCGCACCGGGCGCTCCACCGACCGCGCCGGTGAGCGCGTTGCTGACGAACTGGTCGCGCTTGAACCACCAGGTGCCCGCGCCGCCGACGAGGTCCTGCTGCCACAGCGTGTAGTCGCTGCCGCGGACGAAGACGTTGACGCGATCACCGTTGGCGACCGCCGTCGGGCTGCCGCTGATCACGCCACCCAGCGAGGTCCACGCGGACCAGCCGTTCGCGGTGCGCCTGCGGTACCAGGCGGAGTCGTCCTGCAGCCGGACCGTGACGAACGTGCCGGCCGCGACCGTTGCGGCAGAAGGCCTGCCGTAGATCTGCTGGTTGCCAGGAGAACCGACCGAGTTCCAGGTGCTGTTGTTCCTGTCGCGCGTCCACACGCGACCGTCGGCGCCGCGACCGAACAGGCTCCAGCTGTCCGGCCCGGTGAACGCCACCGACACGGAGTCGGTCAGCGTGCCGCCGAGCGAGGTCCAGTTGCCCCACTTGCCGTTCGCGAAAGTCCGTTGGTAGGCGACGTTGTCGGTGCCGCGGACGAAGAGGTCGATGCGACCGTCCGGGCTCGCGAACGCCGACGGCTGGCCGAGGACCTGGCCGTTCTTCGGCCCACCGATCACGACCCAGTTGCGCCACTCGCCATCGACCATCGAGCGCTGCGTGAGGCGGCCGGCCTTGTCGCGTGCGAACGTCGCCATGTTCTTGTCGTCCCAGCGGATCAGCGCCGGGCTGGCCGAGGTCTCCCCGCCAACGTCGGTGCCGGGAACGGCCGTTTCGCCGCGCAGCTTCAGGAACGCCGTGCCGTGCGCGGGAACCGTGACGGTGTAGGTGCCGGTCGCCGTGCCGCGGTCGGAGCGGGCACGCAGGTCGCGGATGGCGACGGTGCCCTTGAGGCCGGTGTCGGCGAGGTTGACCGTGAACTCGGCGGCCTGGTCGTTGCGGTTGAGCACCGCGACGGCCCGCTCACCCTTGCCGGACAACACCTTGCTGTAGACGTCGACGTTGTTCGAGCCAGCGATCCTGACGCCCTGGATGGCCAGCGGGTCCTGGTCGACCGCGATGATCTCGGGGTTCTTCAGCGTCTCGATCATCGACGGCGGCAGCGTGCGCGGGTCCGACCCGATGATCAGCGGCGAGGCCATCACCGACCACATGACGAGCTGCGAGGTCGACTCCTCCTCGTTGAGCTCGTACGTGCCCTGCTCCGTCTTGCGCATCGGGATCAGGTAGTCCGGGTCGTTGTAGTGACCGGGACCCTGCGCGCCGGGCCGGTAGAGGTTGCGGTCCATGTTGCGCAGCACGTCCCGCCAGATGCCCTCGTACGGCGTGCCGAACGCGACGTCCGTGCTGGTGCGCCACGAGTCGCCGACGCGCGGCCCGTACGTGTAGGCCACGTACGCGGTCTGGTCCCAGCGGTGCGGCACGCCCCACTCGTCGGTGACGGGGTTGCAGAGGTTGAGGATCATCTTGCGCCCGGCCTTCTGCACCGCCGCGGAGAACTGCGTGAAGGCGACGGCCGGGTCCATGTTCTGCGCGATGCCGCACAGGAAGTCGATCTTGACGGCGTCGAACTTCCACCCGGCGAACTGTTTCGCGTCCGCCTCGTAGTACCCGCCACCGCTGCCGGCGGCGCAGTTCTTGCCGTCCCACGCCCCGGCGTCGGTGTAGATGCCCGCCTTCAAACCCTTGGCGTGCAACGTGTCCACCAACTTGGTGAACCCGGACGGGAACCGCGCGGGATCGGGCACGAGCGCACCCTTGCCGTCCCGCGGCGGGCTCGCGTTCCACCCGCCGTCGATCCAGACGATGGTGTAGCCGGCCTTCGCGAGGCCGCTGCTGACGAGGTGGTCAGCCACCCCGAGCACCTTCTCCTCCGACGCCGCGCCAACGGCGAAGTAGGAGTTCCACCCCATGTACGGAGTGCGTGCGATGCCCGAGTCGTAGTAGGTGGGCGCGCCTTGGTCGACACCCGCGTGTTCTACCGGGGTGGACGGTGCGGCGGCGGCAACCGCTGTGGGTGCCAGCAGCGCCAGGGCGATGGTGGCCACGGACAGCAGGGTTCTCGGCATACCCGTACCTCTCGTCGTCGAGTGGCCAAAGCATGCTTCGGTCACCCGATCGCGTCAAGAATAAATACTAAATTAAGTTTAGAAATCCCTGCGCCCGGACGTACGGTAGCAGTGCTCCGACCTATGGCAACCTTCTGTGGCCGATCTGGTGGCGGACCTGTCCGAAGTGGCCGAGGTCCTCGGAGGTATGCGCTCCCACGCGGTGCATCGCAACGTTGCCGCGGTGTTGCCGATAGATCGGGTGAAGGTGCTGGGCGGAGGCCGCCGGGCGAGGTCGTGGCACTGGCGGAGGGCTGCTCCTCGCGTCGGTCACGGGCTCGGCGCTGCCTTGAGCCTGAAGGCGGAGGCCCGGTACGGGAGCTGTTCCGGCGGCTTCAGTGACTCCTCGGCCGGCTGTCCGGGAGATCTGCCCTGATCAGGGCACCACGAGGACCGGCCAGTGCCCCAGCTTGATCAGCCGCGTCGCCACCGACCCCGCGAACCGGTGCCCCGCCTGCCGCGACGCCCCGACGATCACCATGTCGGCCTGGCACTGGTCCGCCGAGTCGCGCAGCACCGTGCACGGGTCGCCGAACGCCTTGACGAACGTCACCGGCACGTCGAGCTCCTCGGCGGACGACCGGACCTGGTCGCTCAGTTCGGCGTGCAGCCGGGCCGTCGCCTCGTGTTCGAAGACCGAGGCGACGGCGGGGCTCAGTGCCGCCAGGGAGGAGTGGCACGCCACAAAGGTGACGACCAGTCGTGCTCCCTGGCGGCGGGCCAGGCCGAACGCGGACGCTGTCGCGCGCATCGCGGTGTCGGAGCCGTCTGTGCCGACCAGGATGGTCCGGGACGACGGCAGGGGAGCGGGTCCGAAGGAGTCCACTGTGGACTCGAAGGCGTTGTTCCGGCCGGCGCTCATGGTTCCCCCTCGGCTTATCGCGCGACCGCTGAGTCTGCTTCCTTCTTCTCGAGATCGATCGTCGTGCGCAACGTGATCGGCTTGAGCAGCAGTGCCGCGATGATGCCGACGACGCCTACCGCGGCGGAGATCAGGAAGATGTGTGCCGTCGCGTCGCCGTAGACGGTGTGCACGATCGTCTGGACCTCGGGCGGCAGCGCGGAGAGGTTCAACGCGCTGGTGCTGCGGGTCGACTGGCCCGGTGGCACGTGCAGTGCGGCGGAGAGGTCGGCGGTCACGCGGTTGGCGAGGACCGCGCCGAGCACCGAGACGCCGATGGTGCCGCCCAGCGAGCGGAAGAACGTCACGGACGCGCTGGCGGCGCCCAGTTCGCTCAGCGGGACGCTGTTCTGCACTGCCAGCACGAGGTTCTGCATCGTCATGCCGACGCCGATGCCCACGACGGCCATCGCGATGCCGACGATCCACAGTGCGGTGGCGTGGTCGACGAAGCCCAGGCCGAGGAAGCCCAGCACCAGGATGATCGTGCCCGAGACGATGTAGGGCTTGATCCTGCCGGTGCGGCTGATCATGCGGCCGGAGATCGTGGACGACACCAGCACGCCCGCCATCAGCGGGATGGTCAGCAGGCCCGCCTCCGTCGGCGAGTAGCCGCGGCCGATCTGGAAGTACTGGCCGAGGAACACGGCGCCGCCGAACATCGCCATGCCCACCGAGAGGCTCGCGATGATCGCCAGGGCCGGGGTGCGCTGGACCACGATGTGCAGTGGCACAACGGGTTCCTCGACGCGCAGTTCGACCGCGACCGCCGCGCCGAGCAGCACGAGGCCGGCGGCGACCATGGCTCCGGTCTGCCACGACAGCCAGTCGAACGAGTTGCCGACGAATGAGACCCAGATCAGCAGCACGCTCACGCCCGCCGCGATCAGCGTCGCGCCGAGGTAGTCGATCTTCACGTTCTCGCGGCGCACGGTCTCCAGCTTCAGCGTCGCCTGGAGCACGACGAACGCCAGCGCGGCGATCGGCACGGCGACCCAGAAGCACCAGCGCCAGCCGAGCCACGACACGTCGACGATCAGGCCGCCGAGCAGCGGGCCGCCGACGGTGGCAACGGCCATGACCGCGCCGAGGTAGCCGTTGTAGCGGCCGCGTTCGCGTGGCGGGATGATCGCGGCGATCACGACCTGCACCAGCGCCTGCAGGCCGCCGACGCCGAGGCCCTGGAACGCGCGGGCGGCGATGAGCTGGCCGGTGTCCTGGGCGAAGCCCGCGAGCAGCGAGCCGACCACGAAGATCACGATCGCGGCCTGGACCAGCGTCTTCTTGTTGAACAGGTCGGCGAGCCTGCCCCAGAGCGGGGTGGTGGCCGTCGCCGTGAGCAGGGTGGCCGTGACCACCCAGGTGTACTGCGTCTGCGTGCCGTTCAGTGAGCCGATGATCCGCGGCAGCGCGGTGGACACCACCGTGGAGCTGACCATGGCCACGAACAGCGCGAGCAGCAGTCCGGACAGCGACTCCAGCACCTGCCGGTGCCCCATCGCCTGAGTCTCGATCTTCACATCCCGCCCCTTCGTCCCCGTAATTCTTGCGCGTTGTGCAAATTTGCGCAACGAGCAACTTGCACCCGCTACGCTGAACGCCATGGAGACCCTCACCACGCGGCGCGAGCACAAGAAGGCCGAGACCAGACGGTCGCTGGCCGGGGCGGCGTTGCGGCTGGCGATGGAGCACGGCCTCGACGGGGTGACGGTCGAGGACATCGCGGACGCGGCGGGGGTCTCGCGCAGGACGTTCTCCAACTACTTCGCCAGCAAGGAAGAGGCTGTTCTCGACTCTGACCGCGAGCGGTTCAGGGCGCTGGTCTCGCTGGTCGAGGCGAGGCCGGAGCACGAGGGGGCCTGGCAGGCCCTGCGCGCGTCGACCGCGGAGCTCTACCGCGACCGGCCCCTCCCGGACGTCGAGTGGATGGCCCAGCTGCGGCTGCTGCGCCGGCATCCGTCACTGATCGCACGCCAAGCAGGCGACCAGGTCGCGCTCGAACGCGACCTGACCGCCGTTCTGGTCCTTCGTGAGCCGGACGAGGAGATCGCCCGGCTGATGGCGGCGACGTTCCTCGCCACGATCCGCACCGGCATCGCGCTGTGGCTGGAGGGCGCGGGCGAACAGCGGCTGCCCGAACTCGTGGACCGGCTGCTCGGTCGCGTTGCGGTTCAGAGCACGTAGACCTGCCCGGTCTGCCGTCCCTCGATCGAACGGACGTACGCCTGCGCCACGTCAGCCACCGACACGGGCTTCATGCCGGGGAAGTAGTCGCCGTAGGCGTCGAGAGCCTCGGTGAAGACGGTCGGGCTGACGGCGTTGATGCGCTGCGGCGCGATCTCGATGGCGGCGGCCCGCACGAACGCTTCCACCGCGCCGTTGACCAGCGAGGCCGCCGCGCCCGTGACGATCGGTTCGCGCGCCAGCACGCCGGTGATCAGCGTGAACGACTCGGTGACGTGCGCGAGCCCCTCGCGGACCAGCGCGACCTGGGACAGCACCTTGCCGGTCAGCCCGGCCTGGTAGTCCTCGATCGTCAGCTCGCCGAACGGCTTGAACGGCACGTGCCCGGCGGCCGACGCGACGGCGTCCACCTGCCCCACGGTCTGGTAGAGATCGGCCACCTGGGCCGGGTCGGTCACGTCGTACTGAAGGTCGCCCCCGGTGCGGGAGACGGTCACGACGTCGTGCTTGCGTTCGACGAGCACCTGGTGCACCGCGCTACCCAGGGTGCCGGTCGCTCCAACGAGCAGAATCCTCATGCCCTCGACGCTAGGGCCGCTCCGAGCGCGAGTGAAATGCCGTTCGTGCAGCACTTATGATCGGTGGTTATGAATGTCGAGCTGCGTCACCTGCGAGCGCTCGCCGCGATCGGCGACCACCGTTCGATCACCGCCGCCGCGCAGGCGTTGCACGTCACGCAGCCCGCTCTCTCGCGCACGCTCGACCAGTTCGAACGGCGTCTGGGCGTGCGCCTGGTGGAACGCACGACCCGTCACGTCGCACTGACCGAGCCCGGCCAACGGCTGTGGGAGCACAGCCACCGCATCCTCACCTCGCTGGACTCGGCGCTGGCCGAGGCCGTGCGACCCCAGCCGCTCAGGCTCACCTTCGCCTGGGCCGCGCTCGGCGAGTACACCATCCCGTTCCTGCGGGAGTGGCGCGCCGAGCACCCGGACGTGCTCGTGCACATCCGCCGCTCCGACGACCCGGAGGCGGCGCTGCGGCGAGGCGAGGCGGACGTGGCCGTCCTGCGCACCGAACCGGCCGACGCGGACATCGACCACGTGGCGTTGCTGGAGGAACCCCGCGTCGCGGCCGTCGCGGACGACCACCCGCTCGCCACCCGGGACGCCCTGCTGCTCGCCGACCTGACCGGCGAATGCGTCGCGGTGTGCGAGACGGCGGCGACGACCGGCGCCGATCTCTGGCCGTCCGGAGCGCGCCCGCGCACGGTGGACGTGCCCGGTGTGGTCGAGTGGCTCACGTCGATCGCGACCGGCGCGACGGTCGGGGTCACGGCGGCCGGCAGCAGCCACCACAACCCGCATCCCGGCGTCACCTACCTGCCGCTGGCCGACGCCGAACCGATCACCGTGCGCCTGGCGTGGCCGTCACCGGCGGCGCACCCGTCGACCGAGGAGTTCATCGCACTGGCGCGGCGCCATCTGGCCGCCACAGCCGAAGCTGAAGCATCGCCGCGAACCGCGCGTCCGGATCGCTGAGGTCGATCTCCCCGACCTCCGACAACCGCCGCAGCCGATACCGGAACGTGTTGGGGTGCACGAAAACAGCGGCCGAGGCGGTGGCGACGTCACCGAAGGCGTCGAGCCACGCGCCGAGCGTCTCCACGAGGTTGCCGCTGTGCTTGCGGTCGTACGCGATCAACCGCGCGACCGGCCCGGTCAGCGTGTCCCCGCGTTCGGCGATCAGGTCCGACAGCTCCAGCAGCAACCCCTCACTGTGCACATCGGACACTCGCGCCACCGCGAGCGAGGCGCGCCCGGCCCGCAGCACCCGCAGCACGAGGTCGGCACCGGCCCGGGAACGGGACAGCGTGAGGCCGTCGGACACCTCGCCGACGCCCACCAGCACCTGGTGCCCGATGCGGTTGCGGAAGTCCGTGGCGATCCGCAGCGCCCGGTCCTCCGACTCGGCGGGCAGGATCGCGTAGGCGACGTCGCCGATCAACGCGGCCGCGGCGCGCGGGTGCACGGCCGTCAGGTGCATCGCGAGCGCGTCGGCCACCTGCTGGCGTTCGGCCAGCAGCCGGGCGTGCGCGGCCGGGTCGTCGCCGTGCGTGTGGGCCAGCGCCAACGCCAGCACCACGCACGCCTGGTCGGCCAGCCCGAGCCGGCGCACCGCCTCCGCCGCGCCCTGACCTCCCTCGACGGCGGTCGAGACCAGGTCAGCGCGCAACCGGCGTTCGACATCGGCGCCCGCGCGCTGGCGCATCATGTGCAACGCCACGAGCTTGGCCGCGTCGCCGAACGCGGCGGAACTGTCCGGGGACAGCGGCCCGCGGACGGCGGCCCAGATCGAGCCGAGGAACTCGTCGCCCGCGCGCACCGCCACGGCGAGGCGCGGCAGGCACAGCGAGCCGTCGTCGGCGGGCAGGCCCTCGATGTAGACGGCCTGGTCGCTGCGGTAGAGCCGCTGGAACACCCCGCGCGCCTCCAGCATCCGCGTGTAGCGCGCCGGGACCTTCCTGCCCAGGATCGTCTCGACGCGTGACGAGTCGGCCTCGTCCTGGCGCCCCGAGAACGCGAGCACGCGCGAGCTGCGGTCCTCGATCGTCACCGGGGCGCTGATCAGCGACGCCACCGCGTTGGCCAGGGCGAACAGGTCCCCGGCCGGCACGCCGCCGAGCGTTTCGGACGGGTCGACCTCGCCCTCGGCCAGCAGCGACCGCAGCATCGCCGCGAGCTGCGTCCACGACGCGCCGGGCGCCAGGCCGAGCAGCACCACGCCCGAGCGGTCCACGGCCGCGGCCAGCGAGTCGGTGACCACGACGGGGCCGCGCACGACCAGCGCCGCGGCCCCGTCCAGCAGACCGAGGATCTCCGCCGGGTCCCGCACGCCGACGCCCAGCACCAGCGCGGACGGCGGCAGCGCCTGGTCGTCGTCGGGGTCGTGGATCACCACCCCGCCGATGTCCTTGGCACGGCTCGGATCACCACGCACGAGGTCGATCAGCGTGGTGCCGAGGTCGTCCAGCACGCGGGCGAGGCCTGTTCGCGGACTCATGTCCACCACCCTGCCAACCGTCTACAGAGGAATCCACTCCGTCTTCACCGTCACCGACTCCAGCACGTCGGGCAACGGCGTCACACCCAGCCCCGGCCCGGTCGGAACGGGCAGGTGGCCGTCCTCCAGCACGAACGGCTCGGTGACGTCCAGCTGGTAGTAGCGGCCGGACGCCGAAGTGTCGCCCGGCAGCGTGCAGCCGGGCAACGCCGCCAGCGCCACGTTCGCGGCCCTGCCGATGCCGGTCTCGAGCATCCCGCCGACCCACACCGCGATGTTGTTCGCCGCGCAGACGTCGTGGATGCGCCGCGCCTCCAGATAGCCGCCGACCCTGCCGGGCTTGATGTTGACGATCTGGCAGGCGCCGAGCCTGATCGCGTCGGCCGCCGACGACGCGGAGGTGATCGACTCGTCCAGGCAGATCGGCGTCCGCACGACCTTGGCGAGCTTGGCGTGGGCCAGCAGCTCCTCCTCGGCCAGCGGCTGCTCGATCAGCAGCAGGTCGAACGGGTCGAGCTTCGCGAGGTGCCGGGCGTCGCCCAGCGTGTACGCGGTGTTCGCGTCGACCTGCAACAACATGTCGTCGCCGAACCGCTCGCGCACGGCCCGCACGGGTTCGACGTCCCAGCCGGGCTCGATCTTCAGCTTGATCCGCTCGTAGCCCTCGTCGAGGTAGCCGCCGACGGCGTCGAGCAGCTCGGGGATCGAGTTCATGATCCCGACCGACACCCCGCACGGCACGCGATCGCGAACCGCGCCCAGCTCACGGCCGAACGACACCCCACGAGCGCGCAGTTCGGCGTCCAGAACGGCCATCTCCAACGCCGCCTTGGCCATCCGATGACCGTGGAACTTCGCCAGCCGAGGCGCGACGGAGATGCCGTCGACCGGTCCGGTCAGCGCCGGGACGAAGAACCGCCGCAGCACGTCCGCGCAGCCCTCCACGTACTCCGGCGAGTACACCGGATCGACCAGGGCACCGCACTCGCCCCAGCCCTCGCCCTCGTCCGTGACCGCGCGCAGCAGCAGCAACTGCCGCACGGTCTGCGTGCCGAACGAGGTGCGGAACGGCGACTTCAGCGGCATCTCGACCCAGCGGATCTCCACCCCGGTCAGCTTCACGACTCGGTGCTCCTCTCGACGACGTACCAGCCGGACCTGTCGAACCCGGTTATGCGCGCACCGCTCGCGAGCAGCCCGCCGAGCACCTCCCGCACGGCGTGGCGCCACTCGTCGGCCGCAGCCGGGTTCGTGGCCCGCAGCGACTCGACGTCCGGCGGCACCGCGACCAGAACCGTGCTGCCGGAACACACTCCCGGCACCGGCAGGCCGTCCTCGGAGATCCCGAGCCCGACCACACCTGTCGCGCTGACGGTCCGCGGCCGGCCCTCGCACGCCGCCACGGCCGCGGGCGAGGCGATGCGCCAGCTGACCAGCAGCCGGTCGGTCTCGCCGCCGCCGTTGATGTCGTCGTGCATGTGGCCGTAGAAGTCGGGCAGGTACTCGGTCGCGTCGGCGCCGAGCTTGCCCAGGTTGAAGTAGGCGTTGCGGCGCACCAGCGGGTCGAACGTCCAGGTGACCTCGGTGAGCCCGCGTTCGAGCGCCCACGCCCGTTGGTCGAGCTTGAGCGCGTAACCGACGTTGCGCCCGCGCATCCCCGCCGCCACGCCGGCGATGTGGCTGTGCAGCGCACCCGCGGCGGGCGGCGAGCAGAACCCGATGCAGGCACCCACCAGGACGTCGCCGTCGAACGCGCCCGCGACGTAGCTGCCCGCCTTCGTCATCGCCCGCAGCAGCTCGGCGGTGACCGGGGGAGTACCGCCGTTGACGGTCGGCCGCCAGATCGACTCGTACAACCTTTGCGTGGCAAGGAGTTCTTCGTAGTCCGTGAGCTGACGGACCACCACGTTCTGCTTCACCAGTGTCATGTCAGCTCCTTCACGAGCGCCGCGAGCAGCTGGGTGCGCGGAACGAGCTCCGACACCAGCACGTGCTCGCTCTCGGCGTGCGCGCCACCGCCGACGGCGCCGAGTCCGTCGAGCGTCGGAACTCCCACGCCCGCGGTGAAGTTGCCGTCCGACGCACCACCGACCGCCGCCTGGGCGATCCCGGGGAGGAGCCCGGAGGCCATCTCGAACAACGCGGCGGACGCGGACAGCTCCAGCGGCGGGCGGTTCGGGCCTCCGTCCACCTCGACCTTCGCGCCGTCCAGCACTGGCCGCAGCGCCTTCATGTCCTCGTCGACCCGTTGCTGCTCCTCGAGGTTCCTCACCCGGACGTCCACCATGAACTTCCCCTGTGCGGGAACGGTGTTCGTCGTCGTACCGGACGAGAGCACGGTCGGCACGACGGTGGTCCCGGCGGCGGAGTCCGCCAGCAGTGAGACCGCCAGGATCTGATGTGCCGCCTCGATCGTGGCGTTCACGCCGCGTTCGGGTTCGAGCCCGGCGTGCGAGGCGCGGCCGTGCAACGTCACCTCGTACATGGACGTGCCCTTGCGCTCGGTCTTCAGCGCGCCGCCGTCCGCCGAGCCTTCGCAGACCAGGACGGCCGCGTGCTCGACGGCCTCGGTCTCGATCAAGCCGCGCGACGACGGCGAGCCGATCTCCTCGTCGCCGGTGATGAGAACCGTGACGCCGTCGGGAGAACCGAGCGCCGCGACGGCGTGGAAGATCATCGCGACGCCGGTCTTCATGTCGAAGCAGCCGGGCCCGCGCAGCACACCGCCCAGCACGCTGAACGGAATCCGCTCCAGCGTGCCGATCGGCCACACCGTGTCGTGGTGGCCGAGCAGCAACACCTTGCGCGGCCCCGACCCCAGCCGCCAGCGCAGGTGGGTGCGGCCGTCGACCACGATCCGTTCCGGCTGCGTGCCGAGCAGCGCGGCACCCACCGCGGCGGTGACCTCGGCGCTGCGGGCGACCGCTTCCAGGTCGGTGGACGGCGACTCGCAGGACACGAGCCGCTCGATGTCGTCGATCAGGTTCATCAGGACACCTTCGGCGTGGCGCGGACACCCATGTGCACGTACTGCTCCCCGGTCGGCAGCGCGTAGAAGACTAGAGAGGACCAGCTCTTGGAGTCCGGCCACAGGTAGAGGAAACGCCCGTCGCCGGCCGGGACGAGATCGACCGCCGGTGGCTTGGGGAACATGCCGGCCATCGGACCGGTGGGCGTCACGTCCAGTTGCAGCCCGTGCTCGCCCTCGACGATGTCGAGCCTCATCGAGGCCCGCTCGTACGTGCCGAGGTACAGCGCGTTGTCCACAGTGGGCGGTTCGGCGGCCGGCTGCCGGGGCATCGGCATGGCGATGCCCGCCAGTTCGGCGAAGATCTCCTTGTACAGCTCCAGATACACCTCACGGGCCGTGTCGCCGTTGGTCAGCAACGTGACCGCGAGGTCGTGCTCCGGCAGGATGCGCAGGAACGCGGACTGCCCGATGGTGTTGCCGTCGTGGCCGATCAGCCGTTGCCCGTCCCAGCCGAACCGGATCCAGCCGACGCCCCACGAGTCGCCCAGCGCCTCCGGGTCGGGCACGTCGGTCTGCTTCTCGGTCATCGCGGCCGCGGACGCCTCGGACAGCACTCGCGTGCCGTCCTCGGCAACGCCGCCGTTGAGGTGCATTCGCGCGAACTTCAGCACGTCCTCCGCGCTCGCGAAGATCGTTCCGGCCGGGCCGAGCGAGCGCGGGAGCATCCACACCGGCACCGTTTGGAGCTTCTCGTCCTTGGTGACGTGACCGACGGCGGCGCGGTGCAGCAGCGCCTCCTCGGGCAACGTGCCGGCGCGGGTGAGGCCGAGCGGGACGTAGAGCCGTTCGCGCATCGCCACGTCCCACGTCTTGCCGGTGAGCTTCTCGATCACCCGGCCGGCGAGGACGAAACCGGCGTTGCTGTAGGAGAAGGTCGCGCCGAGCGGGTGGTTCTGGGCGGCGTCGGCGAGCAGTTCGGTGTAGAGCTCCAGACAGTTGTCACCGCGGCCGGTGTCGGTGAAGTTGTCGCCGTCGATGCCGCTGGTGTGCGTGAGGAGGTGCCGCATGGTCACCTTCTGCTCGACCACCGGGTCGGACAGCTTCAGCTCCGGCAGCACGTCGACGATCGGCGCGTCGAGGTCGAGCAGGCCCTCGTCGACGAGCTGCATGACGACCGTCGTCGTCCACACCTTGCCCATCGAACCGATCTGGAAGATCGTGTCGTCGGTGACCTCGACGCCGGTCGTCAGGTTCAGCACGCCGTGGTGCGCCTGGAGAGTCTCGCCCTTGTAGAGGATGCCGAGCGCCGCGCCGGGCAGGTCGTGCTTCTTCGCGAGGGCGGAAAGCCTGCGCTGCCAGTGCTTCGCGTCGAGCGGCTTGCGGTTCTCCGCGTGCTCGCGCACCCAGTCGACCACGCGTCGGTTGAAGTCCGCGCGGTGCGACGGCTTGCCGTTCAGGATGAACAGGTGCGACTCGTCCGGGTAGAGCACCAGCTCGGTGGGCACACCGTTCTGGCGCAGCGCGGTGAACCACTGCTCGGCCTGGCCCACGGGGCACCTGTCGTCGGCGGCGCCGTGGTAGATCAGGGTGGGCGTGCGGACGTCGCCGACGTGGGTCAGCGGGGAGAGTTCCGCGAGGTGCCCGCCCTGGCCGCCCAGTTCGAGCTCGGTCACGTAGTGCCCGCCGTCGGACGTGCCGCCCATGCTGGTCAGGTCGCTGACCACGCCGCCCGCCACGGCCGCGGCGAACCTGGTGTCGCGGCTGGTCAGGAAGCAGGTCATGTAGCCGCCGTAGCTGTAGCCGGTGACGGCGAGCCTGGCCGGATCAGCGAGTCCCTCCGCGACGAGCTCGTCGAGCGGTTCCAGGAAGTCCTTCGCGTCGGCCTTGCCCCACGCGCCCAGCGCGGCCCGGTAGAAGGCCTCGCCGTAGCCGTCGCTACCGCGCGGGTTGAGCAGGAGCACCACCCAGCCCTGCTGTGCCAACACCTGGTGGTAGAGGTGGACCGGGTCGGCGGTGCCGTTCCACGCGTTGTGCGGGCCGCCGTGGATGTCGAGCAGCAGCGGCGCCGGGCCGGTGGTTTCGGGGTCGCGGACCAGCCAGCCGTGCACGACCGTGCCGTCCGAGATCGTGAACTCGCGTTCCTCGCGGACGAACGGCGTGACCTCGTTGTGTCCGGTGTGGACGGTGGTCTCGCCCGTCGTCAGGTCGACGGTGGCGATCTCGCCGAACGAGGACGGTGTGCCCAGGACGACGGCGGCGACGTCGCCGGCGACGGAGAGCCCTGCCACGACTCGGGAGTCCCCGCCCAGGACCAGGCGCGGCGCGTCCCCGTCCTCCAGGTCGACGGCGTAGAGCTGGGTGCAGCCCCGGTCGCGGGCGCAGAACAGCACCGTGTTCCCGTGCTGCGCCGGCAGACCACCGGGATAGCCCGACATGCCGGGCATGAGGTTGCGGTCCAGGGACGCGGAAAGGTTGCGCACCTCGCCGTTCAGCGGCAGGTGCAGGAGGTCGAGGTGACCGGTGTTCGTGGTGGTGCGTCCGATGACGAGCAGGCCGGCCCCGGTCCAGGTGACCGTCGCGGCCTGCCCGTCGGCCAGTCCGACGACCTGCGGTTCCGTCTGGCCGTCGACCTCGACCACGTGCACCGCCGAGCGGAACGTCAGGTCGGAGTCCTCGTCGCGCGATGCCGTGAACGCGAGCTTCGCGCCGTCCGGGGACCAGGCGGGTGCGCTCGCGTGCCAGTCGCCGCTGGTCAGCTGCCGGACCTCGCGGGTCTCCAGGTCGAGGACGTGCACGTGGGCGCGGATGCTGCGCAGGTAGCCGGACCCGTCGGCCTTGTGGAAGAGGCGGCTCGTGACGATCGGCGCGGAGGCGTCCGCGATGTCGACGGGCGCCGTGAACGCGAGCTTCGTGCCGTCCTCGCTCCACACCGGGGCACCGGCGCCGAGCGGCAGGGTCGTCAGCTGCTCGGGCTCGCCGTCCAGCAGCCAGATCTGGGCCGGACCGTCCTGGGCGCGCAGGAACGCGATCCTGCCGTCCGGCGACCACGCCGGTGAGGTGTCCGCCTTGCCCCTGGTGAGCTGCTTCGTCTTGCCGCCCGACACCCGCCAGAGCGCGCGTTCGTCGCGGTCGTTCTCGCGGTCGGTGGTGCGCAGGACGTAGACGATCTCGGTTCCGTCGGGCGAGATCGCGGGCTGTTCCGGCAGCGCGTAGCCGTACAGGTCCTCGATGGTGGTCACGATGCGGATCCCCTCAGTTCGGAACGGAACAGGTCGAGCACGTTCTGGCCCAGGACGCGGACGATGTCGTCCTCGGGCCATCCCCTCTTCTGCAGTGCCTCGGTCACCAACGGCAGCCCGGCCGGTCCCTCCAGGCCCGGCAGGAACCGGTCGGTCGGGACGCCCTCGATGAACTGGGCCTCGCAGCACGGCGGCGTGACGTCCTCCAGGACCTCCTTGACGAAGTCCGGGCCGAGGCCGACGTGCCGGACGCCCATGACGCCCGCGATGTGCTCGATGTGGTCGACCAGGCGGTCGATCGTGAAGTCGGACTCGTGCAGGAACGGCGCGAAGAAGTTCACGCACACCACGCCGCCGTTGTCCGCGATGCCCTTGAGCTGGGCGTCGGTCAGGTTGCGGTGGTGGTCGCGCAACGCCCGTGCCGACGAGTGCGTCGCCATCACCGGCCGGGTCGAGAGCTCCAGCACGTGGTCGACGCCCGCCGCGCTCAGGTGGCTGACGTCGAAGATCATGCCGAGACGTTCCATCTCGGCGTGCGCGGCGACGCCCGCCCTGGTCAGCCTGCTGCCGGTGGCGTCCTCGCCGCTGCCGTCGGCCAGCGCGGTGCGGCCGAAGTGCGCGAGGGACGCGATCCGCACGCCCAGCCGGTAGAGCGTCTCCAGCAGCTCGACGTCCTCGCCCACGCCCGGCGCGCTCTCCAGCGCGAGCACGAGCGCGATGCGGTCGTCGTCGAGGGCCTCGTCGATCTCGGTGCCGGTGACGCAGAGCCTGGTCTCCGGACTCGCCGCGGCCACGCGGTGCGCGACCTCGATCATCCGCAGCGTCTGCCGCAGCGCGCCTTCCGGCCGGAACACGTCGTCGATGAAAACCGGCAGGACCTGCAGGTTCACCCCGCCCGCCTGCAACTGCGGCAGCCACCGGTCGCGGAAGTGCGGTACCCACCGCTCGACCGGGCGGTGGACGAGCGCGTCCAGGAGGTCGTTGTGGGTGTCCGCGACGACGCTGCGCCCGTGCAGATCGTCGATCATGAAGCCTCCAGCCTCGTGTCACGCCTGGGCGCGGCCGCGAGCAGCTCGCGCGTGTACTCGTGGCGGGGATCGGCGAGCACTTGAGCGGCCGGTCCCTCCTCCACGATCTTGCCCGCTTTCATCACCGCGACGCGGTCGCTCACGTACCGCACGACGGCGAGGTTGTGGGAGATGAACAACATGGTCAGGCCGAACTGTCGTTGCAGGTCGCGGACCAGGTTCAGCACCGCGCCCTGCACGGACACGTCGAGCGCGGACGTGATCTCGTCCGCGATGATCACCTTCGGCCGCCCCGCCAACGCCCTGGCGAGCGCGACCCGCTGCCGTTGCCCGCCGGAGAGCCTCGCCGGCAGCGCGGTGGCCCGGCCGGGGTCGAGGTTCACCAGTTCGAGCAGCCTCGCGACCTCGGCCTTGCGGTCCGTGCCCCGCGGCATGGCCTCGGCGATCGTGTTGCCGATGCTCATCCTCGGGTCGAGCGACGAGTACGGGTCCTGGAAGACCATCTGGACCTTGCCGTCCGCGTGCACCCGGCCCTCGGTGGGCCTGACCAGGCGGACCGCGGTGGCGGCGAGGGTGGACTTGCCGGAGCCCGACTCGCCGACGAGGCCCACGACCTGGCCCGACGGCACGGTGAGGCTGACGTCGTCGACCGCCGTGTGGTGGCCGAAGCGGACGGTGACGTTGCTGAAGACGAGGTCGGTCATCGCACACCTGCCAGTTCGCTCTCGGACTTCCAGCACGCGACCCGGTGCCCGTCGCCGAAGGCTTCGAGCTCGGGTTCCTCGGTCCGGCACTGGTCGTCGGCGAGCGGGCAGCGCGGTGCGAACGGGCACCCGCGGCCGATCTCGCCGGGCTCCGGTGGCCGGCCGGGAATGACCGCGAGCGGCGCGTCCCGGTCCGTGTCGAGGTCGGGCACCGCTTTGAGCAGCGCCGTCGTGTACGGGTGCCGCGCGGCCGTGAACAGCTCGGTCGTCGGCAGCTCCTCGACGATCCGGCCCGCGTACATCACGAGCACGCGATCGCAGGTCTGCGCCACGACGGTGATGTCGTGGCTGATCAGCAAGACCGCGGCGCCGCGCTCCTGTCTGATCCTGGCGAGGAGTTTGAGGACCTCGCGCTGCACCGTGACGTCGAGCGCGGTGGTGGGTTCGTCGGCGATCACCAGCTGGGGTTCGCCCATCAGTCCCATCGCGATCATCGCCCGCTGCCGCATGCCGCCGGAGAACTCGTGCGGGTACTGCTTCGCCCGGCGTTCGGCCTCCGGAATCCGCACCGCCTCCAGGCGGCCGATCGCCTTGCGCAGCGCGGCTTTGCGGCCGAGCCCCTGGTGCACCTCGGACACCTCGGCGACCTGCCCGCCGATGCGTCGCGTGGGGTTGAACGACGTCATCGGGTCCTGGAACACCATCGCCAGCCGCGTGCCCAGCTCGCGGTCCGGAGTCTGGTCGAGGGGCTTTCCGTTGAACCGCAACGTGTCGGCCGTGACCACGCCGGGATGTTCGACGAGCCGTGACACGGCCAGCGCGGTGAGGCTCTTGCCGGAGCCGGACTCGCCGACCACACCGATCATCTCTCCGTTGTGGACGGTGAACGACACACCGCGCACCGGCGTGATCCCGCCGGGGAACGTGACGTGCAGGTTCCGGACGGTCAGCAGCCCGCTTTCGTCGGTGCCGCCGGTGGACCGCGGCGCGCGGACCGCGGTGCCGCGTGGCTGCTGGTCCCGGTGGCGTGCCGCGGCGGCCTCGCCGAACAGGTTGAACGCCAGACCCGCGAGCACCACGGCGATCGCGGGCCCGAGCGCGGGCGCGGGGGAGATGTAGATGCGGCTGAGGCCTTCGCCGAGCAGCCGGCCCCAGTCGTAGGAGGGTGCCTGCACGCCGATCCCGAGGAACGACAGCCCGGCGAACGCGGTCAGCGCCGACCCCGCCGCGAGCGTGGCGTTGATGACGAGGGGCTCGGCGATGTTGGGAAGGACGTGCCGGGTCAGCAGCCGGAACCTGCCCACCCCGCACACCCGCGCCGCCTTGATGAAGTCGCGTCCGCTCACCGAGGCCGTCAGCGTCTGGGTGAGCCGGGCGAACGACGGCGTGATCGCGAACGCGATGGCGAGCACCGCGCCGATCGTCCCGGTGCCGAAGATGACGGCGAAGAACAGCGCCAGCAGCAGCCCGGGGAACGCCACGGCGATGTTGACCGCCGACGTGACGACCCTGGCCGCCCACCGCGGGAGCACCGAGGGCGCGGAGCCGAGGATCAGGCCGGTGACCACGCCGATCAGCGTCGCGAGCAGCGCCAGCCCGATGGTGAGCCTGGTCGCCACCAGCACTCGGAAGAAGATGTCGCGGCCGAGCTGGTCGGTGCCGAGCAGGTGCTCGGCGGACGGGCCCTGCTGGATGGCGTCGGTGTCGATGGCTCCGGCGCGGTCGCCCCACAGGAGCGGGGCGAAGATCGCCAGGGCCAGGAGGAACACGAGGAGGACGGCGGAGGCGGCGCCGACGGGGGAGCGGAGGACGGCTAGGCGGCGCATGCTGCCTCCCCGGAGGTCGGTGGTGCTGGTGCCGGACGGGGTGCGGCGTCGCTTCTGCCGTGCGCGGTGGCCCGGCTGCGTGGTCGTGGCGCGGCGAGTGCGTGCCGCGTCCCGGTGGACGGCTGTGACTGGGCGGGGGAGTGGAGGACCGGTTGCATCACGCCTCCCCGGAGGTCGGTGGTGCTGGTGTCGGGCGGGGTGCGGCGTCGCCTCTGCCGTGCGCGGTGGCCCGGCTGCGTGGTCGTGGCGCGTCGAGTGCGTGCCGCGTCCCGGTGGACGGCTGCGGCGGGGCGAGCGGGCGCATCACGCCTCCCTGATCGTCGAACGCGGATCGAGCAACGCCAGCGCCACGTCGACGACCAGGTTCACCAGCAGCACCCCGGCCCCGTACACCAGCACGATTCCCTGCACCGCCGGGTAGTCCTTCTGCTGGATCGAGCCGACGATGGTCGACCCCAGTCCCGGCCACGCGAACACGTTCTCCACCAGCACGGTTCCCGCGACCAGGGCGGCGAGCATCATGCCGCCCAGGGTCAGGGTCGCGGTGACGGCGTTGGGCAGTGCGTGCCGCACGTACACCAGGCGTGACGGCAGCCGTTTGGCCCGCGCTGTTCGCACGAAGTCGTTGCCCAGCACGGAGAGCAGCTCCACCCGCACGATCCGGGCGAGCACCGCGGCCGGGCCGATGGCCAGGGCGAGCACCGGCAGCACCCACGAACCGGCGGCGTCGTTGCCCGCCACGGGGAAGAGGCCCAGCTGCACGGCGAAGAGGCTCACGAGCGCCACCGCGAGCAGGAACTCCGGGATCGCCGCGAGGACCACGCTGGTCGAGGTGAACGCCAGCTCGCCACCACGCCTTCGGCCGCCCCTGGTCAGGATCGCCATGACGACGCCCACCGGCACCGCCACGACGACCACGACCAGGAACGCGAGCACCGCCAGCTGCACGGTCGCGGGCAGGCGGTCGCCGATCAGTGACGCGACCGGTGTGCCGCTGATCAGCGAGGTGCCGAACTCGCCGCGGAACAGCCCGCCCAGGTAGTGCCAGTACTGCACGGGCAACGGGTCGTCGAGGCCCAGTGCGGCGCGGCGGGCGGCGACCAGGTCCGGTGGTGCGGACAGGCCCAGGGACTCGCGGACCGGGTCGCCGGGGATCAGGTGGATCATCAGGAAGGCCGCGGTCACCAGCACCCACAGCGAGGTCAGGAAGCGCAGGGCCCGCCGTCGCGCGAACGGTGCCCAGCCGGCAGCGGTCACGATGCCAGCATCCGGATCGAGGCCGGGTCGACGCTGTCGCTGATCGTGAACCGCGCGCCCTTGACGAAGGTCGGTACGACGGCGTCGAAGTACGGCACCAGGCCGGCGTCGCGGACCAGGGCGGCCTCGGCCTTGTCCCAGTGCTCGCAGCCCGCGGTGCCGGCGAGGTTCGCGGCCTTCTGCGACTCCGCGGCGAACTCGGCGTTGGCGACGTGGGCGAAGTTCACCCCCTGTGGTGGCACCGGGCCGGCCGCGAACGACACCAGCTGGCTCGGCAGCGACAACGTCAGCGGCACCATCGCCGCGTCCCACGCGCCGGTGCCGAACAGCGCCTGGTTGATGCCGGCGGCGTCCGCGGGCTGGATCTCCACCTTCACGCCGATGGCCTGCCACGCCTGCTGGATCAGCTCGGCGGTCGCGGTCAGCGTCGGGCCGAGGACGGTCGGCTGGATCAGCTTGAGCGACAACGGCTTGCCGTCCTTGGACCGCGTGCCGTCCGGCCCCGCCCGCCATCCCGCGGTGTCGAGCGCGCTCGAGGCAGCCGCCTTGTCGAACGCGGGCAGGTTGGGCGTCACGTTGTCACCGGTGCAGGGACGGGGCTCGACGGTCACGAAGCCCTTCGACGGCCTGCCCTTGCCGGTGGTCAGCACCTTGCCGACCTGGGCGAGGTCGAGTGCCTGCAGGAGTGCCCGGCGCACGGCGGGATCCTGGCCGGGACGCCCGTCGGCCTGGTTGAACGACAGCGTGCCCAGCGGGGTGGCGGTGTCGACGTGGTCGAGCTTCTGGGCCAGCAGGCGCTCCTGGTCGGGGCCCGCCACGGTCGCGGCGCTGAGCTGACCGGACAGCAGCAGGTTCACGGCGGTCGTCTCGTTCGCGATCACCCGGATCACGACCTTGTCCGGCAGGCCCTGCTGGTCCTTCTGCCAGTCACCGGGTCCCCACGCGAAGTCCTTGCGCCGCACCAGCGTGTAGTGGTCGTTCGGCACGATCTCGGAGATCGTGAACATGCCGGTGCCCTGCTCGCCCTTGGCCAGCAACGCGCGGTCGGCCATTCCCTTGGCGCACACGATCGGCAACGTGCCCACGTTGGTCAGCAGGAACGCGTCCGGTGCGCCGCTGGTGACGGTGACGGTGCGGGTCGCCTCGTCCGCCGTGGCCGTGGTGCCGGGAGCGACCTGAAGCCCCGCGAGCGCGGACTTGTTCTTCGGATCGCCGACGAACGTGATGTTCGCGGCGACGTCGGCGGCGGTCAGCGGCGCTCCGTCGGCGCACGTGATGCCTTGGCGCAGTGTGAAAGTCGCGGTCGTGGTGGTGGCGTCCCACTTCTCGGCGAGTCCCGCGACGATCTCACCGTTCGAGGTGCGCTCGATCAGCCTGCCGTAGAGGAACCGGCCGACCTGCCGCGCCACCGACAGCACCGTCAGGGCGGGATCGAGCGAACCCGGATCCGCGCCGACCGACATCGTGAAGGTCCTGCCCTCGGCCAGTTCCTGGCTGCCGGACGTGGCCGCGGTCCCGCACCCGGCGAGGACGACGACTCCGAGCAGGGCTACCGCGCGCTTCATGACGTCCTCCGGAGCTGGTCGACGGCGAGGCGTCCGGCGCGGCCGATCACCGCGTCGGCGGCGGGGTCGCGCAGGTCGAGAGACTGGGAGCGGGTGAACACCGCGACGGCGTAGCTGTGGCCGTCCGGGTAGGTGACGACGCCCGCCTCGTTGCGGACGCTGGGCAGCGTGCCGGTCTTGGCGGCGACCTGGACGTCGGCGGGGAAGCCCGAGGAGAGCCGGTGCGGCCAGATCTGCTGCGCCATGATCGCCCGGACCCGTTCGCACGCCTCGGGTCGCGCCACCCGGTCGGTCCAGATGGCGTCGAGCAGCGTCGTGATCTCCCTCGGTGTTGAGGAAGTGGTGCGTTCTGGATCCACAATGGACAGCTTCCGGACGAGCTCCCACGTCGGGTTCGCGAGCGCCTTCTCGACGTCGTCGGTGCCCAGGTCCGCGCCCACCGAGGTGAACAGGTCCTCGCAGCACCCCAGGATCCGGGTGCGCTCCAGGCCGGCCCTGTCGAGCACCGCGTCGACCGTGGCCTGGCCGACGCGGTGGAAGACGACGTCCGTCGCGGCGTTGTCGCTCATCGTCATCATGAACAACGCCAGGTCGCGCCAGCTCATCTCGACGTCGTCGGCACACCCCGCGGTGCCGATCCCGCCGATGCGGTAGCGGGACGTGACGCGGGTCCGTTCGGTCTCGTCGAGCCGTCCCGCCGCCACCTCGGCCGCGTAGGCGACGGCGACGGGGATCTTGAACACCGACGCCAGCACCACCTGGTCGTCGGCGCCGTGACAGAACTCCGGGCCGTCCACCCCGATCTCGCGGGCGTGGACGAACCCCTCCACACCGGCTTCGGCGAAGACCTCCGCGATCACGGCGCCACCCGGCGGTCCGCGCGGCCGGTGTGCAGGAACAGCGCCCGGCCGTTGCCGTCGTCGCCGACGAACGCGTGCGGCATGTGGATGCCGTGCACTGGTTCCGCCGCAACGAGTGTGTCGTCCCGCCACGGCACCAGCTCGGTCTTGCCCGCGGACTCCGGGCTCAGCTCGGCCATGATCCCCTTCGGGATGACCTCCATCCAGATCCGGCCGTCCGCGTCCTGGGTGACCACGCGCTCGCCGACCGCCGACACGTACACGCCGGTGAACCGCTCGCCGTCGACGCGCGGGGGCTCCGCGGCGGGCTCGGGCATCTCCGGCAGCTCGACGCCGGTGAGCTCGCGCAGCACGTGCCGGAAGATCGCCTGGTACAGGTCGATGGTCTTGCCACCGTTGGTCAGCAACGCGACGGCGACGCCGTGCTCGGGAACCAGGCGCAGGAACGCGTTCTGCCCGATCGTGCCGCCGTCGTGCCCGATGACCGTCGCTTGTGGATAGTGGAACAGCTCCCAGCCCAGCCCCCAGGCGTCGCCCATCAACGCCAGGTCCGGCACCTGCACCTGAACCTGTTGCATGGCCGCGACACCGGCGGGCGACAGCACGGAAGCACCTTCGTTCATGTGCATCCGCGCGAACTTCAGCAGGTCGCGGGCGCTCATGGCGAGCATTGAGCCGGCCGGGGCGTTCGACCGCACGAGAGCCCAGACCGGCGCCACCTGCGGCCCGGCCTCCTCGTCGGGCGTGAGGTGTCCGACGGCGGCGCGGTGCATGATCGCCTCGTAGGCGTCCGCGGCGGCGTGGGTCAGGCCGAGCGGGGCGAACAGGTGCTCGCGCAGGCAGTCGTCGTACGACTTGCCGCGCATGACCTCCACGATCCGGCCGAGCACGCAGTAGCCGGCGTTGTTGTAGCTGAACATCTCGCCGGGCGCGAAGAGCTGGGGCGTGTCGTGCAACGTGGCGACGTACTTCTCCACGCAGTCGTCACCGCGGCCGGTGTCGGTGAAGAGGTCGCCCTCGAAGCCCGAGGTGTGGTTCATCAACTGCCGCACCGTGATCCGCGCGGCGGCGTCCTCGTCGGCGATGTGGAACTCGGGCAGGTAGTCGCGCACGGGCGCGTCGAGGTCCAGCAGGTCCTCGTCGACGAGCTGCATCGCGAGCGTCGTCGTCCAGACCTTGGTGATCGACCCGATCTGGAACAGCGAGTCCGTCGTCGTCTCGACGCCGGTGTTCTTGTTGAGCACGCCCGCCGCGGCCTCGGCCACGTCGTCGCCGACGGTGACGGCCACCGCGGCCCCCGGCACGTCGTGCTCGGCGGCCAGTCGCGGCAGGTTCTCCTGCAGCCACTCGTTGATCTCGTTGAGCTTGGACATCCGCGCCCCATCCCACGTCGACGTGACTCCGGTCACCGGCAACGCTAGGTTTCGGGCCCTCGCGGTCACCTCGTCGCAGCCGACGAATCTGACCTTCCCGATCTGTCCGCGCGGACGAACCCGCTGCGGGGTAGAGCCTGCTCCACCTCGGGCCGGGCAGCCTGCGTGATCGCCCCGCGGCACCCCGCGAAATTAGGTTCTTGGCCAGAAGCTGTTGCGAGCCAAGGAGAAAACGTGATGAGGGCAGACGCGCTGTCGCTGCAGGCGGTGCGGAAGGTGTACGGCTCCGGAGGTGGTGCCGTCACCGCGCTGGACGAGGTGACCGTCGGCATCCGGCGGGGCACGTTCACCGCCGTGATGGGACCGTCCGGCTCGGGCAAGAGCACCTTCCTGCACTGCGCGTCGGGCATGGACCGGCCGACGTCCGGCCGCGTGCTGCTCGGCGACACCGATCTCGGTGGCCTGAAGGAGGCCGCGCTGACCCAGGTGCGGCGCGACCGGATCGGGTTCGTCTTCCAGGCCTACAACCTGCTGCCGTCGCTGACCGTCGAGCAGAACATCACGCTGCCGCTGCGCCTCGCCGGGCGCGCGGCGGACCGGGGATGGCTGCGCGAGGTCGTCGGCAGGGTCGGCCTGGACGGGCGGCTGGACCGGCTCCCGTCCGAGCTGTCCGGTGGTCAGCAGCAACGCGTGGCGATCGCCCGCGCGCTGGTGGCCAGGCCCGAGGTCGTGCTGGCCGACGAACCGACCGGCGCCCTGGACTCCCGGACCGCGCACCAGGTGCTGACCCTGCTCCGGTCCGTTGTGGACGAGATGGGGCAGACGGTGCTGATGGTCACGCACGACCCGGTGGCCGCCTCGGCCGCGCACAGCGTGCTGTTCCTGGCGGACGGACGGCTGGCCGGCGAACTGGCCGGGCCGACGCCCGAGCGGGTCGCCGAGCGCATGACGCACCTCGGGGAGTGGTGAGCGTGCTGAGTCTCGCCTGGCAGACCGTCAAGGCCCGTACCAGCGGGTTCATCGGGGCGTTCGTCGCGATCCTGTGCGGCACCGCGCTCGTCGCGGCCTGCGGGATCCTGATGGAGTCCGGCTTCCGCGGCGGCGTGCCGACCCAGCGTTACGCGGCCGCCGACGTGGTCGTGACCGGTGATCGGATCGTCCGGCCGGACGGTGGTGACGTGCTGGCGTTCGAGCACGCCGCCGAGCAGCCGTCCATCCCCGCCGCGCTGGCCGCCAAGATCGCGGCGGTACCGGGCGCGAGGGCTGTTCCCGAGCAGACCTTCCCCGCTGTCGTGGTGGGGCAGGACGGGCAGCCGCTCGCGAGCAAGCCGTCCTTCGGGCACAACTGGGAGTCCGCGGTGCTGGCGCCGTTCACGCTGAAGGAGGGCACCGCGCCGCAGGCGAACGAGGTGGTCCTGGACTCGGGCCTGGCTGCCGAAGCGGGGGCCGGCGTGGGCGCGCAGGTGAAGATCATGACCCGCTCGGTCCCCGAGACCTATCGGGTGGCGGGAATCGCCGAAGCCGCCGGCCGGGCGCGCCAGGCGTCGTTGTTCTTCAACGAGACCAAGGCGGCCGAGCTCGCCGGACGTCCTGACCGCGTGAGTGCCATCGGCGTGCTGGGTGCCGATGCCCGGAAGGTCGAGAACGTGCTCGCCGGCGACCACGTCACGGTGTCCTCGGGCGCCGACCGCAGCGCGGCCGAGTTCGACGACGTCAGCCAGACCAAGTCGCTCCTCGCGATCCTGGCCGGGTCGTTCGGCGGGTACGCGGTCCTGGTCGCCATCTTCGTCGTGGCCAGCACCCTCGCCCTGACCGTCGAGCAACGCCGCCGCGAGTTCGCCCTCCTGCGGGCCGTGGGCGCGACGCCGCGGCAGATCCGCAAGCTGATCGGCGTCGAGACGACGGTCGTCTCGGTGGTCGCGGGCGTGATCGGCAGCCTGCTCGGCATCCTGGTCGGCCACGGCCTGCGCGACGCGTTCGCGCGGATCGGTGTCGTGCCCGACGACTTCGCCCTCTCGATCAGCCCGATTCCGCTGGTCGCGGCCCTGGTGATCGGCGTGGCGGCGGCCCGGGTCGCGGCCTGGAGCGCGTCGCGCAGGCCGTCGTCGATCAACCCCGTCGAGGCGCTGGGCGAGGCCGCGGTGCAGAAGCGGGACGTCGGCAAGGTCCGGCTGGCGATCGGCTGGGCGCTGATCGCGATCGGGCTGGGCGCGACGGCGGTGCCGTTGTTCCTCGGCGGACAGCTCGGCGCGGCGATGTCCGTGATGGCGGCCCTCGTGCTGATCATCGGTCTCACGCTCACCGGACCGAAGGTGATCGGGGCGGCGGTCCGGGTCATCGCGCCCGTGCTGGCCAGGTCGTCCGGGGTGAGCGGGTATCTGGCTGCGGCGAACGTGCTGAAGAACTCGCGGCGGCTCGCGGCCGCGGTGACGCCGTTGATGCTGGCCATCGGGTTCGCGGTGGTGAACTTCTACAGCCAGACGACGCTCACCGCCGCCGTGCAGCAGCAGACCGAGCAATCGATCACCGCCGACCACGTGATCACCGGCATCGCCGGCGTGCCCGCCGAGGTTTCCACCACGGCGAAGGGGATCGCCGGCGTCACGGCCACGTCGCTGGTGCGCACTCAGGTGATCACCGCCAGCAAGACCGGCGACACCGTCGAGGTGCAGAGCCGTCCGGCGAACGGCCTCGACTCCACCGCGGGCGGCATGGTCGACCTCGACGTCGTCTCCGGCAGCATCGGGGACCTCCAGCCGGGCACGGTGGCGCTGGGCGACGCGCACGCGTCCTGGGAGGACAAGAAGGTCGGGGACGAGGTCGAGTTCTGGTACGCGGACGGTCAGCGGGCGAAGCTGAAGGTGGTCGCGACCTACCGGCACGACCTCGCGTTCGGCGACTACGTGCTGTCCGCCGCCGACGCCCGCGCCCACACCAATGCCGGCATGGACAGCGCTGTGCTCGTGAAGGCCGCGGACACCACCGCCCTCGACGCCCTGGCCGGGCGCTATCCAGGCCTGCGGGTGACCGAACGGGTGGCGGCGCAGGACCGCAGCCAGGAGCGGACCCAGTTCCTGCTCAACCTGGTCGCGGTCGGCGTCATCCTCGGCTACGTCGCGATCTCCGTGTCGAACACGCTCGTGATGTCCACGGCCGCACGGCGCCGCGAGTTCGCCCTGCTGCGCCTGGTCGGCACCGGACGCCGCCAGATCGTGCGGATGATGCGGACCGAGGCGTTGCTGACGGTCGGACTGGCCGCGGTGCTGGGGTCGCTGGTGGCGGCGGTGCCGTTGGGCGTGCTCGCGATCGGCCTGATCGGCAGCCCGCTGCCCGCCGGTCCGATCGGGGTCTACCTGGGCGCGCTCGCCGGGGCCGCGCTGCTCGGAGTGGTGTCGATCGCGGTGTCCACGCGGTTGTCGTTGCGTGCGAAACCCATCGACGCCATCGGCACTCGCGAGTGAAACGGGGGAAGGCCACTCAGGTGGCCTTCCCCTCCGTCAAAGGACCTGCTGGATCGGGCTGGGCTGCGCGCCGAGGTGGATCGGCAGCGAGTGCAGCCCGTAGACGATCGAGAGCTTGCGGAACGACAGCTCGCTCGGCTCGATCGCGAGGCGCATCTCCGGGAACCGCCGGACGAGCGCCGGGTAGGCGATCCGCAGTTCCATCTTCGCGAGCTCGGCGCCGATGCAGCGGTGCGCGCCGTAGCCGAACGCGAGGTGCTGGCTCGCGGGACGTTCCGGGCAGATCTCGTCCGGCCCGGCGTACACGCTCGGGTCGCGGTTCGCCTGGGACAGCGAGCACGCCACGATGTCGCCCGCCTTGATCTTCGTGCCGGCGATCTCGATGTCGTGGCGGGCGATCCGCAGGAACGCCACCGAGACGACGCTGAGGTGCCGCAGCAGCTCGTCGACCAGCCCGTTCACCGCCTTGTCGTCGCCGAGCGCCTGCTCGCACAGGGCGGGGTCGCGCAGCATCGCGAGCGTGCCGAGCGAGATCATGCTCGCCGTCGTCTCGAACCCGCCGGTGAGCAGCCCGTCCGCGAGGCCGGCCAGCTCGTCGTCCTCCAGTTCGTCGCCGTGCTTGCGGACGAGCTCGCCGAGCAGCCCGTCGGTCGGTGCCAGCCGCTGGGCGCGCACCAGTTCCCGGAAGTAGACGATCGACTCGGACACGGCCGACAACGACGTCGTGGCCGCGCCGCCGAGGTCGAACCGCGAGACGCTGCGCCGCTGGAACTCCTCGCGCTCACTCGCGGGCACGCCCAGCAGCTCGCAGATCGTGAGCGCGGGCACCGTCATCGCGAAGTGCTCGACGAGGTCGACGGGACCGTCCTTCATGGACATCAGGTCGAGCTGGTCCGCGACGATCTGCTCGATCCGCGGCACGAGCCGGGAGAGCCGCCGCATGGTGAACTCCGGCGTCAGCGCCTTGCGCAGCCGCGTGTGCTCAGGCGGGTCGCTGAACCCGAGCCCGCCCGGCGCCTCGTCCGAGAAGAGCCCGAGCTCCCGCAGGTGGCCGAAGTCGTTGCTGAACGCCTCGGAGTCCACGAGCACCTGCTTGGACGCCTCGTAGCCCGTCACCAGCCACACCGTCACCGGGAGGGGCAGTCGCGTGATCGGTCCGTGGGCCTGCATCCGCGCCAGCTCCGGCACCGGGTCCAACCCGTTGCGCCGCAGCGGTGCGAGCACGCGCGAGGGCACGAACCAGGACGACTCGAGGTCGAACCCGGTCTTGCTGAGGTGCGCGAGGAACCGCTTCCCCATCCACTCGGTCACGCGCGACCGGACGTCGGTCGCTGACTGAAGAACTTCCCACATGACGCGGCTGTCCCTTCGGCGGAAAGGGGGTTACGAGCTGATGATGTCCGTCGGAACGGACAATATCGACGCAGCCGCTCGCGTGCGTCATACCTGGGCCTAACTCGCCGTCATACTTTGGTCCAGACATTGATCACAACCGGTGCGGACGAGTGCGGAGGGCGTTCGGAGTGGAACAGAGCGTCAGCTTTCGTGACCGATCACACGGCGCGTGCAGGTCACCGGGCACCACCGCGTTTCTGGCAGTGTCGGGCGAGTGACGAGCGCTGAGGACTTCGACCGCTGGTACGCCGACCGGGCCGCGTCCCCGCTGGCCGACGAGCTGGTGCGGCGCACGCTCGCCCTCCCACCGGGCCTGGAGTCGACGAGCATGCTGGGCGGGGCGGGCCTCGACGAGGTCGCGTCCGCCCTCGGGCTGGGGACCGGCCGGGTGCTGCTGGACCTGGCGTGCGGTCGTGGCGGCTACGGCCTGGAGATCGCGCGCCGCACCGGGTGTCGCCTGGTCGGCGTGGACTTCTCGGCCGTCGCGATCGAGCAGGCCAGGGAGCGCAGCGGCGGTGACTTCCGGGTCGGAACGCTGACCGCCACCGGACTGTGGACGGCGTCGGTCGACGCGGTGATCGTCATCGACGCCCTGCAGTTCGCGGAGTCCAAGCCGGACGCGCTGCGGGAGTGCCTGCGCGTGCTCCGCCCCGGCGGACGGCTGGCCGTCACCTGCTGGCAGGCCGTCGATCCCGGGGACGACCGCGTCTGGCGGCGGATCCGCGAGCTCGACCTGGCCACCCAGCTGCCCGAGGCCGGGTTCACCGACGTCGAGGTCGTCGACAGGCCGGAGTGGAGGACGGCCGAAAGGCGGATGTGGGAGGAGTCACTCGACGTCGAGGAGCCCGACGCCGCGATGGTCTCGATGCAGCAGGAGGCGCGGCACGTCCTGTCGGGCTTCGACCGGAAGCGCCGCGTCCTCGCCACCGCGGCGAAACCGCGCTGATCAGTGGCAGTGGCTCTGCCGCCCCAGGGTCGTCACCGGCGTCGCGCCCGGCCGGGTCCACTGCGGCACAGGCCTGCTGTCCTCGCCCCGGCTGGAGTCTCCGTCCGCGTTCGTGCGCCAGAACCAGCCCGCCTGCTGGGTCTCGGGCCAGCCGTCCGGGTGCCGCTCCCACGACTCGCCGCGGCCGTGCACGGTCATGTCGAGCAGCCCCAGCGACCCGTTGACCCGCTCGGTGCCGCGCCCTGTCGTGGAGTACGTGAGGAACGTGCGGTCGGCATCGCGCAAGTAGCTGGTCAGGTAGCCCATCTCACCGCCGACGGGTTCGTCCACACCGCGCACCGAGTACCACGGCTGCGAGTAGCCCATGAACTGCACGAACGCGGCCACCTCGTCCCACGCACCCGTGGTCAGCATCGCGAACGAGACCCCGCGAGCGTTGAGGTAGGCGGCGTCGCCGAAGTGCCACGGAATGTGCGTGCAGCCCTCGCACTGCCCCTGGTGCGGCGCGCCGTCCCACCACATGTGCTTGTAGACCACGAGCTCGTCGCGGCCTTGGAACAGCTCCACGAACGGCACGGGTCCGTCGGCACCGACGACCTCGACCTTGCCGTCGAACTCCACCATCGGCAGCTTCCGGCGTTCGGCCGCGATCGCGTCGCCCTCGCGGGTGTGGGCCTTCTCGCGGACCAGGAGCTCGTCGCGGGCCTGCTGCCAGGTGGCGAGGTCGGTGACGGGCGGGAGTCCGGTCATGATCAGTCCTCCGTGGGTTGTGCGGGTGTCCTTGCACAACCACGTCGAAGCTGATCCCGCCGTCTCGACATCACTGGAGCCACGAGTTGAGCAGGAGGCGTTCCGGGCGTCTCGGTAGTGGGTCCTCATCGAGGTAAGGCCACCTGCCACCCGTCGCGGGGATGACAGGCTGCTCGTCCGTACAGGCCAGCCAGCGCCACAGCTCGGCCGAGATCGGCACGACCGTCCCCTCCACCTCCCACGCCTCACCGGTCTGGGGATGTCTCGGCACCAGCAGGACGTCCGCGCCGGCCGCGAGACCGGGACCCGCGAGCGCGAGGGTCATGGCCCGCGGACCATCAGGCAGCAGTTCGCCGAGCGGCTGCCGGAACACGTCCGCGAGGGGTCCGTCCGGCATTGTGAGCGGCATGCCCGCCGCGGCGACGACCTGGGCGAGCGCCACCTCGGCCGAGGCCGCCAGACGATGGTGCCACCACAGGTCCGTGTCGTCCCGCAGAGCCTGGCTCCAGTCGAACGCCTCCCAATCGGCCACCGGCTCTGGATCGCCAGCCGGTCGTACTGCTCCGGCCCGCAGCATCACCACCTGCCACAGCGAGCAGTCGTCGACGCGCGTCGCGACCTGCTGCCCGCACTCGCACGCCAGGTTGGGAACCGCGTGGGCGTCGAGCCCGCAGCAGTAGCCGTCGAACTGCTCGGGGATCCACACCATGCCGCGGACGTCGCCGGGCGCGAGGAGGATCTGTCCGGAGCCGGCGGCGTAGGTGCCTGGCTCCATCAGGGCCGGCATGTTCCTGATGCCGTTGCCGACCTGACGGTCCCCGTGGTCGGGCCGGTCGACCTGTCTGAGCGGAACGGTCAGCGCCGCACCGCACGCTACGCACTCGAACACCACCATCGGAACACCCCCGAACCATCATCCGGGGGTCGTCCACCGAATTCTCACAGCCCGATTTCGGCTCCCTGCCAACGGTTGCGCAACCAGCGGTCGTGGCTCGCGAGCACGATCGCACCCGGACCGGGACCCAGCGCGTCCTCCAACTCGTCGCACAACGTCGGCGACAGGTGGTTGGTCGGCTCGTCGAGCAGCAGCAGGTGCGGCGGATGCGCGACGAGCAGTGCGAGCGCGAGGCGGCGTTGCTGGCCCACCGACAACGTGCCGACGGGCTTGCCGAGGTCCCACTTGTGCAGCAGTCCCAACGACTCCAGTGGCGTCTGCGCGACCCGTTCGGCACCGAGCGCGCGGCCGTAGGTGCCCCGTGCGGTGAGGCGCGGGTTGGCGAACGACGTGTCCTGGTCGAGCAGCCCGACGCGGACATCGGGATGCCGTCGGACACCCTGGACGTCGAGCTTCCCGGCCAGCACGAGCAGCAGCGTCGACTTGCCCGCGCCGTTCGGGCCGGTCACGAGCAGCCGTTCGCCGTCGCGCACGTCGAGGAAGTCGAGCGTGAGTCGCCCGGGAACCCGGATCTCCCGCAGCGACACCAGATCCTCGGCCTGCGACGCCACCGCGTCGGGCTCGAACCGCAGTGGGCGCGGGGGAGCGGGCACGGCAGCGCGTTCGAGTTCTTCGAGGCGCCGGGTGGCGTTGCGGACGCGGCGGGAGATCTGGCTCTGCACGCGGTTCGCCCGCACGCCGTAGCCCATCTTGTCGCTGTCGCGCATGGCCCGGTTCGACGCAACGCGTCCGGCGATCAGGCCGAGCGAGTCGCGCACCGCTGCCAGTTCCTCTTGTTCCTCGGCATGACGGCGTTCCCAGCGTTCGCGTTCGGCGCGTTTCTGGTGCAGGTACTCGGTGTAGGTGCCGCCGAACCGGACGGGCCCGTCCACCGCAGGGTCGAGGTCGACCAGGTCCGTGCACACCGCGTCGAGGAACGCCCTGTCGTGGCTCGCCAGCACGACGACGCCGGGGAGCGCTCGCAGTTGCTCCTCCAGGAACGCCGCCGCGTCGTCGTCGAGGTGGTTCGTCGGCTCGTCCAGCAGCAACGCGGTCGGCCGCCGGATCACCAGCGCGGCCAGATCCAGCCGGCGGCGCTGCCCGCCGGACAACGATCCGAGCGTGCGGTCACGCCCCACGTCACCGAGCCCGAGTCCGTTGAGGACGATGCCGGCGCGACGGTCCGCGTCCCAGGCTTCGTGCCGCTGCGCCAGTTCCAGCCGTTCCGCGTACTCCGCCTCGACGTCCGAGGTGGCGAGCAGCGCACCCAGCCGCTCCAGTTCGGCCAGGTCCTCCCGAGCCGCGGCCAGCGCGTCGTCCAGGACCTGGGCGAGGGTGGCGGAGTCCGGGAACGACATCTCCTGGTGCAGGAGACCCAGGTCCGGCGGCCGTCGCACGACACCGCCGTCGGGCTGGTCGACGCCCGCGAGCAACCGCAGCAACGTCGACTTGCCCGCGCCGTTCTCGCCGATCAGCCCGATGCGCCGGCCGGGTGCCGCGGTCAGCGACACCCCGTCGAGCACCCGCCTGCCACCGAACCCGCGCACCAGTTCGGTGGCGACCAGTGCCTCAGCCATGAGCGGCCTCCAGCAGCCTGCCGCCGTCCAGGCGCAGCCGGCGGTCGATCTTCACCTCGCTCAGGAACCGCTCGTCGTGGCTGACGACGACGAACGCGCCCCGGTACGCGTTCAGCGCGCTCTCCAGCTGCCCGGCGCTGACCAGATCGAGGTTGTTCGTCGGTTCGTCGAGCAACAGCAGCTGCGGCGCCGGCTCGGCGAACAGGACGCACGCCAGCGTGGCGCGCAGCCGTTCGCCGCCGGACAGCACGCCGACCGGGAGGTGCGCACGGGTGCCGCGGAACAGGAAGCGCGCCAACAGGTTCATCCGCTCCGCCGGCGGCATGGCCGGGGCGAACGCGGCCAGGTTCTCCGCCACCGTGCGGGAGTCGTCGAGCAGGTCCAGCCGCTGCGACAGGTACGCGACCCGGCCGTCGGCCCGCTTCACCTCACCGCTGTCCGGCGTGAGCGAACCATGGACCACCCGCAGCAACGTCGACTTGCCGGCCCCGTTCGGTGCGGCGAGCGCGATCCGTTCTGGCCCCCGGATGGCGAAGTCCAGGCCGGAGAACAGGTTCCGCACCCGGATGTCCGAGCCGAGGAAGAGCGTGCGCCCGGCGGGAACCGCGGTCTGCGGCAGCTCCAGGCTGATCTTCTGCTCGTCCTTCACCGCTCGCTCGGCCTGGTCGAGCTTGGAACGGGCGGCACCGAGGCGGGCGGCGTGCGTGCCGTCCGCCTCGGCCGCCGACACCTCCGCGTTGCGCTTCATGTTGCCCGCGAAGATCCTCGGCAGCCCCGCGTTGCCGAGGTTGCGCTGCGCGTTGGACGCACGACGCGCGGCACGTTCGCGGGCCTGCTGCATCTCCCGCTTCTCGCGCTTGACCTCCTGCTCGGCACTGCGGATGTTCTTCTCGGCCACCTCGCGCTCGGCGGTGACCGCCTCCTCGTAGGCGCTGAAGTTCCCGCCGTAGAACCGGACCTCGCCGCCGTCGAGCTCCGCGATCCGGTCCATCCGGTCGAGCAACGCCCGGTCGTGGCTCACCACGAGCAGACACCCGCGCCAGTCGTCCAGCACGTCGTAGAGCCGGTGCCGGGCGTCCAGGTCGAGGTTGTTGGTGGGTTCGTCGAGCAGCAGCACGTCCGGCTGCTTCAGCAACTGCGCCGCGAGCCCGAGCGAGATGACCTGCCCGCCGCTCAGCGTGCCGAGCACCCGGTCGAGCGCCAGGTCACCGAGCCCGAGCCGGTCGAGCTGCGCGCGCGTGCGTTCCTCAACGTCCCAGTCGGTGCCGATGGTGGTGAAGTGCTCCTCGCCGACGTCACCGGACTCGACGGCCGCGATCGCGCGCAACACGTCCGCGACACCGAGCACCTCGGCCACGGTCAGCCCGGCGGTGAGCGGCAGGTCCTGCGGCAGGTAGCCGAGCACGCCCTCGACGGACACGCTGCCCTCGGACGGCGTCAGCGCGCCCACGACGAGCTTGAGCAACGTCGACTTCCCGGCGCCGTTGGGGGCGACGAGACCGGTGCGCCCGCCGGGCACCGAGACGGACAGACCGTCGAACACGGGGGTGTCGTCCGGCCAGGAGAAGGACAGGGACGACACGACGATGAATGCGTCGGACATGGGTGTGAGACCTCAGGACTGTGCTGCGCGCGGAACGGCCGCGCGTGTGGAAAGGGGACGACTGAACGGCCATCGGTCGTCGATGGCCTGTCACATCCAGGGCTCACCCTGAGATGTCGTCTTCACCCACCAGCACGTCGAGCTCCTCATCGAGGGCGGTTGATCTCACTTCCACATTAGCAGCGTGGCGGAAGGCCCGCAGATAGGGTTTCGGGCATGACGGTTCTCGAGTTGCTGCACGAGCGCAGGCGGCAGCAAAGCCTTCCAGGACAACGAAAGGACGACGCGCGGCTGGTGTTGCTGGTCGAAGGCGGAAGCTCACGCGGCGTCTACTCGAGCGGGATGACCGTCGCGATCGAACGGCTCGGGCTGCTGCCGCTGTTCGACGCCGTCTACGGCAGTTCGGCGGGGTCGCTGAACGCGGCCTGGTTGCTCTGCGGCCGGGCGGACCAGAGCAAGCACGCGTGGTGGGATCCGGCCGTCATGCGCACGACGATCAACCCGAGGCGGGCGTTCACCCGGCGGCCGGTCGTGGACACCCATCACCTCGTCCACACGATCTACACGCAGGTCGTGCCGATGGGTTTCGCGGAGATCCTCGACAACCCCGTGGAGTTCCACCCGATGACCACGGACGGGCTCACCGGCGAGGCGGCCGACCTGCACGGGTACGTACGGGACACGCTGAGCCTGCAGACCGCGCTGCGGGCGTCGGCCGCCATGCCGTTCCTCGCCGGGGATCCGGTGATGATCGACGGCCGCCCGTACGTCGACGCGGGACTGAGCGAGACGATCCCCGTCAGGACGGCGATCTCGCAGGGCGCCACGCACGTCGTCGCCCTGCGCACCCGCCGCGAGGACGAGTTCGCGGGGACACCGCCGTCGCGTGGCGAACGCCTCGTGCTGTCGCGCTGGTTCGCCCGGCACGCGCCGGGAGTTGTCGCGGGCTGGTTGCGCCGCGAGGAGATCAGGGCGCAGGACGAGGACCTGCTCGCGTCCCATCCGGACTGTCTCCAGATCCGTCCGCCGGTGGGCAGCGCGGCAATCGGCCGCACCGAGCGACGCCCGCGCGTCATGCAGGACGCCCTCGACGTCGGAGTTGCGGCCGCGATGAGCCACCTGGGCAACGGCCACTTGTGACTCGGAGCCGGGAGCCCTACGGTATCGCTACAACTTGTTGCGAATTGGAGGGCTGCCGGTGGCTGGGCGTCCGCGGGATCCCGATCTCGAACAGCGGTTGCTGGCGACGGCGTGGTCGCTGCTGACCTCGAACGGCTACGACGCGCTGACGTTGACGCAGGTCGCGGCCCAGTCCGGGGCGCACAGGACCGACGTCTACCGGCGCTGGCGCAGCAAGGTGAGGCTGGTGGCGGACGTGCTCGACACCTATCTGCCGCCGGTGCCGGATCCCGACACCGGCACGTTGCACGGCGACCTCAGGGCGTTCGCCGAGGACCTGGCCGGGGCCTGGAACGAGCCGTGGAACGACGGCCTGGTCGGCTTCCTGGCGGACCTGCGCGGGGACGCCGAGGCCGAGCGGACGTTCCGCGCGCTGGTCGTGCGCCGGTCGCAGCCGCTCGTCGACGCGATCGCACGGGCGGTGCGGCGCGGTGAGATCGCCGAGGTGCCAGAGCTGCCGTTCGTCGGCAACCTGCTCGAAGGCCCGCTGATGCACCGGCGGATGTTCGGTGGAGACCCGATGACGTCCGAGGAACTCGACGTGGTGACGTCGTCGGTGCACCGCCTGCTCACCGGAGCGTCGGTAAAGCCATGAGCCTGCACGAACTCACGGCGGCGCAACAGCTGAAGGCCTTGCGCGCGAAGGAGATCAGCTCCCGCGAGCTGACCGAGCACTACCTGGGACGCATCGAACGGCGTGCCGCACTCGGCGCGTTCGTGACGGTCAACGAGAGCGCGCTCGACGAGGCCGCACGTGCGGACGAGCGCCTGGCGAGGGGAGATCACCCGCCACTGCTCGGACTGCCGCTCGGCATCAAGGACCTCGCGGCGACGGCCGGTATCCGCACGACGTTCGGATCGGCGGCGCTGGCCGAGTTCGTGCCGCCGGAGGACTCCTGGACGGTCGGGCTGCTGCGCCAGGCAGGCGCGGTCGTGCTGGGTAAGACGAACACGTCGGAGTTCGGCGCGACCTGCTACACGGAGAACGACATCACGCCGAATCCGGCCGTGACCCCTTACGCGCCAACGCGTTACTCGAGCGGCTCCAGCGGTGGTGCGGCCACGGCCGTAGCGGCGGGACTGCTGCCGGTGGCGCACGCCAGCGACGGCGCCGGTTCGATCCGTACGCCCGCGGCGACCTGCCACCTCGTCGGGATGAAGCCGAGCCGAGGCCTGGTGAGCCCGGCGCCGGCCGCCTCGTTCCTCGTCGCGAGCACCGAGGGACCGATGGCGCGCACCGTCGAGGACGCCGCGCTGCTGCTGGACGTGATGGCGTCACCGGCACCCGGCGACCTGTACGGATGGCGCAACGAGGGCAGCTTCGCCTCGGCCCTGAAGCTCCGGCATCGCCTCAAAATCGCCCTGTGGACGGACACCGGCACGGGCGAGGACGGCCACCCGCAGGCGGAACTGGCCGTGCGGCGCACCGCTGACGTGCTGAAGGAGCTCGGTCACGACGTCCAGGAGATCCCGCTGCCCGCCCGCTGGGACGAGCGCGTGGGCCGCGCGATCCTGGCCTGGTTCGCCTATCAGGTGGGGGCCGTGACCCAGCTGATGGTGCCGCCGGACCGAATCCCGCTGCTGCGGCCGTACACCCGGCACCTGCTCGCCATCAACGACACGTTGTCCGCCAACGACATCGTCACGGCACAGGCACTGCTCGCCCGCTATGCCGGCACGTTCCTGGCCGCGGTCGACGACCACGACGTCGTGCTGACGCCCACGACGAACGGCCCGCCGGTCCCGATCGGCTACTACACCGGCGACGAGGCCGACCTGATGCTGAAGTGGTCCTGCCACACGCCGTGGGCCAACCTCGCCGGAGTTCCCGCGATCTCGCTTCCGTCGCATGTGGACGATGACGGACTGCCGCACGGCGTGCACCTCGTGGGCCGCCACCGCCGTGACTCCGAACTGCTCGCCCTCGCCGCACAGCTGGAAGGCGCGGCGCTGTGGGACGAACTCCACCCGCCGAGCTGGCACGAGTGAAAGGCCCCGCGATGCTGGAGAAGATCGTCACCCTGCCGGACGGCCGTGCGCTCCGCGCGGTCACGGCGGGCGCGGGCCCCGGACCGTTGATCGTCTTCGAGGCCGGGATGAGCGCGCCCGGCTCGTCGTGGATCCACACCCAGCGCGAGGTGACCGCCCGCTACCGCACGCTTTCCTACGACCGCGCGGGCTACGGCGGCAGCGACGTCGACCCGCGCGACCGCACGCTCGACCGGATCGTGGACGACCTGACCGCGCTGCTCGACGCGCTCGCCGAGACCGAGCCGGTGCTGCTCGTCGGGCACAGCTGGGGCGGTCCGATCATCCGGGTGTTCGCCGACCGGTATCCGGAACGCGTGGCCGGGATGGTGTTCGTGGACGCGACGCTCGCCGAGATCATGTCCACGAGGAACGCCAGGGTCGCGGCGAGGTTCTTCAGCATGATGGCGGTCGTGGCACGCCTGGGCGGCAAGGGGCTGATCAAGCGGCAGACCTTCCGCAACGGCGTCTCGCCGGAGATCTCCGCGGCCGACGTGGAGATCATGACGCGCGACTACGCGACCGCTCGGGCGATGAAGGCGGGCAGCCGGGAGGCGGCCCAGATCGGGTCCGCCCTGCCGATCATGCGCCGGGTGCAGGCAACGGGCACACCGGACGTTCCGACGGTCTGCCTGCAGGCGGGACTGGTCGAGCGGGGGATGGCGACGTGGCGCCCGGTGCTCAACCAGCACGCGGCCGGCCTGATGGACGCCGCGCCGCGCGGCAAGATGATCGTCGTCGAGGAGGCGGGGCACCTCATCCCGCAGGAATCTCCCGCGGTCGTGCGAGAAACCATCTTCGGCGTGGCCGAGCAGCTACCTTGAGCGCGTGGACTTCGACGAGTACCGGAAGTACGACGCGACCGGCCTGGCCCGGCTCGTCGCGGACAGGCAGGTCTCCGCGGCAGAACTCCTCGCGGTGGCACGGGAGCGCGCCGCCGAGGTGAACCCGCGGCTCAACGCGATCGTCCGGGACGTCCCCGCCGAACCCTCGGACGACCTCACCGGTCCGTTCGCCGGGGTGCCGTTCCTGATCAAGGACCTCGGCCAGGACTACGCGGGCCTGCCCACGTCGAACGGGTCGCGCTCGCTGACGGCGCACAAGGTCGCCGAGCACTCGACGGTCGTCCAGCGCTGGATCGACGCCGGCCTGGTGATCTTCGGCAAGACCAACCTGCCCGAGTTCGGCGCGAAGGCGATCAGCGAGTCGACCGTCTGGGGTCCCGCGCGCAATCCGTGGGATCTGGAAAGGACTCCCGGCGGGTCGTCGGGCGGTTCGGCAGCCGCGGTCGCCGCCGGGATCGTGCCGTGCGCGGGCGCGAACGACGGTGGCGGCTCGACCCGGATCCCGGCGGCGTGCTGCGGACTGGTCGGGCTGAAGCCGGGCCGCGGACTCACGCCGTTCGGCCCGGAGACCGCCGAGATGATGCACGGCGCGGCGGTGCAGGGCGTGGTGTCGAGGACGGTCCGCGACACGGCCGCGATGCTCGACGTCATCTGCGGCGGCGAGCTCGCCGGCCCGTACTCGCCCGCGCTGCCCGCGGAGTCGTTCGCCTCGTTCGTCGGCCAGGCGCCTGGCAGGTTGCGGATCGGTGTCCGCGTGCCGTCGGCGATCAACCCGGATCCGCACCCCGAGGCCGTCGCGGCGGTCGCGGCCGCCGTCGGGGTGCTCACCGAGCTGGGCCACCACGTCGAGGAACTGCCGCAGGCGCCGTTCGACGACGCCGCGCTCGCGAAGGACTTCCTGCTGACGTGGTTCGTGAACCTCGCCTGGAAGGTCGCGGACGCGAAGCGCCTGACCGGGGCGCCGGACAGCGCGTTCGAACGCGACACGCTGCTCATGGCCGCGCTGGGACGGGCCACGAGCAGCGTCGACTACGTGGACGCCGTGCAGCGTCGGCACGAGCACACCCGCCGCCTGAGCACGTACTTCGAGTCCTACGACCTCCTGCTGACGCCGACCCTGGCGACCCCGCCGCCGAAGGTCGGCCAGTTCGACCTGCCGGTGTCGTTGCAACGGGCCACCGACGTGCTGCTCAAGACCCGCACCGCCCGGTTCCTGCGGCACACGCCGATCGTGGACGACATGATCAAGGACAACCTCGGGTGGGTGCCCTACACGCAGCTCGCGAACATCACCGGCAGGCCCGCGCTGTCGTTGCCGCTGCACTGGACGGCGGACGGGCTGCCGCTCGGCGTCCAGTTCGTCGCGCCGCTCGCGGGGGAGTCGGTGCTGATCAAGCTCGCGGCGCAGCTGGAAGAGGCGTTGCCGTGGGCCGATCGCTTTCCAGTCATGAACTGAGGAACCGCAGCAGTTCCGCGGTGACGAACTCCGGGTTCTCCTCGACCAACCAATGGCCCGCGTGCGGGACTTCGAGCGCCTGCACGATGTTCGTCATCCGCGGGGCCGCCGTGCCCGCGATCGCCTTGGCCTGGCCCTCGGCGGCCATGACCAGGGTCGGGGCCTGGGCCGGCTTGGCGGCTTCGGTGTCGCGGACGTCCTGGTCCAGCGCGCGGTACAGCTCGAAGCCGTTCGACAGGCTCTTGTCGTAGGTGCGCGCGTACTCGTCGATCTCGTCGTCCGCGAACGGGGACTTCGTCGACGTGCCACCGAAAGCGCTGCCCTGGTAGGCGACCTGCGGGTAGAAGAGCTTGAGGTAGTCGCGGACGTCGTTCCGGACGATGGCCTCGGGAACCTCGCGCTGCGAGTGGAACGCGATGTGCCAGCTCAAGCTCCGGTAGGTGCGCGCGTCGATCGCCGGGCCCGGTA
The DNA here is from genome assembly GCF_900115955.1 of Lentzea waywayandensis. Lineage (GTDB taxonomy): Bacteria > Actinomycetota > Actinomycetes > Mycobacteriales > Pseudonocardiaceae > Lentzea > Lentzea waywayandensis. The sequence continues at coordinate 266,232 of NZ_FOYL01000009.1, read as the reverse complement.
GCGGCAGGTCGAGGTAGCCCAGGCGGGCGGTGTCGTCGGGGAACTGGCTGGCGTACTGGAACGCGACCGCGGCGCCGAGGTCGTGGCCGACGATCGAGGCGTTCCGGAGGCCGAGCTTGCTGGTCAGCGCGTGGACGTACCGCGCGAGCGTGGCCTTGTCGTAGCCCTTCGGCGTGCCGGTGCTGTCGCCGAGGCCGGGCAGGTCGAGCGCGTAGACGGTGTGGCGTTCGGCGAGCGCGGGCATGATCGGCCACCAGCCGTACCAGGTCTGGGGCCAGCCGTGGATCAGCACGACCGGGGTGCCGCTGCCGCCCGTCACGTAGTGGATCTTGAGGCCGTCGACGTCGGCGAACTCGTGCCGGAAGGTCTTCTGGAAGGCCGGGTCGTTCTGGGTGACCTGAGCGTGCGGCTGTGTTTCTGGCGGCGCGGAACAGGCGGTGATCGTGAGCAGAAGTGCGAGCAGGAGCCGTTTCATGGGCCCAGCCTCGGCTGGTTTTGCTGGAACTGGCACGAAAACTTGCCATGATGGCAAGATGGCGCCCGTGAACCGCGAAACCGAAGACGTTCTGGACGGGGTGGGCGCACGACTGCGGACGCTGCGCCGGCACCGCGGCATCACCCTCGCCGACCTCGCGACGACCACCGGCATCTCGGAGAGCACTCTGTCGCGGCTGGAGAGCGGGCAGCGCCGGGCGACCCTCGAACTGCTGCTACCGCTGTCGCGCACCTACGACGTTCCGCTGGACGACCTCGTCGGCGCCCCGCGCACCGGTGACCCGCGCATCCACCTCAAGCCGATCCACAAGTACGGCATGACGTTCGTGCCGTTGTCGCGACGGCCCGGTGGGGTGCAGTCGTTCAAGATGCTCATCCCGGCCGTTGCGGAACCACTCGAACCCACGTTGCAGACGCACGACGGGTTCGAGTGGCTCTACGTCCTGAATGGACGGTTGCGGCTGGTGCTCGACGACCTCGACCTGACGCTGCCGCCCGGTGAGGCCGCCGAGTTCGACACCTCGAAGCCGCACTGGCTGGGCAGCGCGGACGGCGGCGCGGTCGAACTGCTGATCCTGTTCGACCCCCAGGGGGTGCGCACGCACGTGCACGCCGACAAGATCACTTCCGGTTGAGCCGGACGGTCGCGACCGCGCCGATCACCGTCACGATCGCGACGACCACACCGAATCCGATTGCCATGGAAGCCGCGCCGACGACGCCGACGAACAGGCCCGCGATGATCGCCGAACTGCCCATCGCGAGGTAGCCGACGAAGAAGATCGCGGTGAACAGACCGGCTCGCTCGTGCGGCGCGACCTCGGGCACGAGCCCGCGGGTCGTACCGGCGAACGAGGCGCCGATCCCGGCGCCGCCCACCACCGCGGCCGCCCAGAGCAGGGGCAGCGAGGTCGTGCCGATGCTGGCGATGAACAGGACGGCGCCGAGGATCATCGCGTTGATGCCGGCGAGCCGCAGCCTCGGTGCCCGGATGCCACTGCTGAACGCCGAGGCCACAGTGGACGCTCCGAGCGCCACGAAGGCCAGCAGCGAACCGATGAGGGGGCTCTTCACCGCGAACACCGCGACCAGCAGCGCGGGCACGAGTCCCATGAACGCCGTCATCGTCATGAACCCGCCGACGATGCCGGGGATCGACGTCCAGTAGAGCCTGCGCACCTGGACGGGCAGTGAGATGCGGGGGTTGAGCGACGCGATGGCGCCCGGCTTGCGCGTCGCGGTCTCGGGCGTGAACACCGCGAAGATCGTCCCGGCCGCCATCACCACGGCGAGCACGAACCACACGTCGAAGGCCGCGTTCGAGGAGAACTCGGCCAGCACGCCCGCGAAGAGCGCGCCGATGGCGAGCCCGCCGAGCGGCGCCATGCTGGTCATCTGGGCGCCCAGCTTCTTGAACCGCTCAGGCGCGAGCTCGACGACGGCAGCGCTGAGCGCGCTCGACGCCGCGCCGGTCGCGACACCCTGCACGACCCGTGCGGCGATGACCCAGCCGATGCTCGGCGCGACCAGGAACATCAGCATCGCGACGAGGTCGATGCCCAGCGCGGCGATCATGAGCGGCCGCCGTCCGATGTGGTCCGACAGCGACCCGATCACCAGGATCGCGACGAGCAGCGAGAACGCGTAGACGCCGAACGCGAGGGTCAGCACCCACGGCGCGAACCCCCATTGGTGCTGGTAGACCGGCAGCAACGGGGTCGGCGCTCCGGCCGCCACCAGGATCACGACCATCGCGGCCGAGATGCCCGCGAAGCCCACGCCGCGTGACAGGTACGGCCGGCGCGAGGCCGTTTCCGTGCGATCGAGCAGTGCGGTCATCGCGCTTCCTTCAGGTTCGGGGAGTAGTGCCGACGACAGTAAGGCCGATCGCTTGCTTTTTGCAAGTGCGCTTTGCATCACGAAGTTGGCTACTCTGATGCAAGCTTGCTACGGTGAGTGCGTGAAGCGACGTGATTTCGGCCAGTACTGCGGCCTCGCCCGCGCGCTGGAGTTGGTGGGCGAGCGGTGGGCGCTGCTGATCGTGCGCAACCTGATCGTCCGGCCGCGTCGCTACTCGGAGCTGCAGACGGGCCTGGCGGGAATCCCGACGAACGTGCTGGCCAGCCGCCTCAAGGAGCTGGAACAGACCGGCATCGTGGAACGCCAGGTCGCCCCCGCGCCCGCGCGAGGCGTCGTCTACGCGCTCACCGAGGTCGGCAGGTCGCTCGAGCCGGCCCTGCTGTCGCTGGCCCGCTGGGGCGCGACCCAGCTCGGCGATCCGCAGCCGGGAGACGTCGTCTCACCGGAGGGCGTGGTGCTGAACCTCCGCGCCGTGTTCCAGCCCTCGCAAGCGGCAGGGCTGACCGCGGCCTGGGAGATCCACGTCCGCGACGTAGTGGCGCACGCGGTGATCACCGACGGTGTTCTCACCGCCGGCCTCGGCCCGTCGCCGGTCAAGCCCGACCTGATCATCACGCCCAAGCTCGCCGACGACGAGCTGGCGTCCTACCGGGCGATCATCACGGCGCTGCGCGACGGCGTGGTGGAGCTGGAGGGCAGCCGCAAGCTGCTCGACACGTTCCTGCGGGTGTTCACCGTTCCGCGCCTGGCCTGAGCGCGACCGAGCCCGCCAGGAGGAGTCCGGCTGCGACGAGCAGCGCGTGCGGCACGAGCAGGCCTGCCGCGACCAGCGCGAGCGCGATCAGGTGCGCCGGCCAGGTCTTCTGGCGAGTGGTCATCGGGCGCCTCCCAGCTGGGGGTTGAGGGCGTCGGGTTCCCACGATCCGTTGGTGAGGCGGGTTCTGGCGATCCGTCACGGCACTCAAGCTGGCTGTGGGCTGGGCGGAGGATCGGCGTCGGGCGTGGGTGTCGCCACCCTTGGTCGCCTTTGGCGGTGGGTTCGGTGCGGACCCTTGGCCTGCGGTGTCTGCACGTCAGGCGCGATCTTCGCCGCCCCGGCCACGGGTTCGGTGCGGCCTTCGCCCGTGCCTGCCGGGTGCGGCCCGCGCGGCTCTTGCCCGTGCCTGCCGGGTGCGGCTCGTGTGGCTTCGCTCGGCGCGGCCCTCGCCCATGCCCGCCGAGTGCGGCTCGCGCGACTTCGTCCGGTGCGACCCTCGCCCGCCGAGTGCGGCCCGTGCCACTTCGCTCAGTACGGCTCTTGCCCGTGCCTGCCGGGTGCGGCTCGTGTCACTTCGCCCGGCGCGACCCACGCCCGCCGAGCGCGGCCCGCGTCACTCCACCCGGCGTGACCATCCCCACCTCCGCCCAGCCCCCACCCCTCCGACCGGCACACCTGCCCTCGCCCCGTGAACATGGGTGTTGCCACGGATGGACACGTGGCGCCCTCGCCCGTCAGCCTCGCAGGCGTGGCGGGAAGTGATCACGGAGAGGCGGCGCGCGTGTCGTTGTTCGGGCGGATCTTCCTGCTCAACGCCCTGGTTCTGGTGCTGGCGGCGGCCTTGCTGGTGTTCGGGCCCGCGACGGTGTCGACGCCCGCGCCGTTGCGTGAGGTGGTGGTGCTGGCGGCGGGGCTGGTCGTGATGCTGATCGCGAACGCCGTGCTCATCCGGGTGGGGCTCGCGCCGTTGGGCAGGCTCACGCGCGCGATGACCACGATCGACCTGCTCAAGCCTGGGCCGCGGCTGCACGCGAGGGGGCACGGCGAGATCGCCGAGCTGATCACCACCTTCAACAGCATGATCGACCGGCTGGAGGCCGAGCGCGGGTACAGCTCGGCGATCGCCCTCTCCGCGCAGGAGTCGGAACGCCGCCGGGTGGCGCAGGAGTTGCACGACGAGGTCGGGCAGTCGCTGACGGCGGTGCTGCTCGGCCTCAAGCGGGTGGCGGACCAGTCGCCGCGGGAGACCCGCGAGGAGTTGCTTCAGGTGCAGGAGACCACGCGCAGCACGCTCGACGAGATCCGCCGCATCGCCCGCCGGTTGCGGCCGGGCGTGTTGGAGGAGCTGGGGCTGGTCAGCGCGCTCAAAGCACTCACACGGGAGATCGGCGAACCGGCGGGGCTCACGATCAGGCGGTCGTTCGACAAGAACCTGCCCGCGCTGGACGCCGAGACCGAGCTGGTCGTCTACCGCGTCGCGCAGGAAGGCCTCACCAACACCGTGCGCCACGCGAACGCCCAGGAGATCGAGCTCAGCCTGACCGCCCGTCCGTCCGAAGTGGAGCTACGGCTGCGCGACGACGGCCGGGGGATCGGCAGCAGTCAGGAAGGAGCCGGAATCCGGGGCATGCGGGAACGCGCACTGCTGGTCGGCGCCGATCTCACGGTCGGACCGACATCCCAGGGCACCGAGGTCAGGCTGGTCGTCAAGGCGAAGGGGGAGAGCGAATGACCGTGCGCATCCTGCTCGCGGACGACCACGCGCTCGTCCGCCGCGGCGTCCGGCTGATCCTGGACAACGAACCGGACCTTGAGGTCGTCGGCGAGGCGGGTGATGGTGCCGAGGCGATCGCCATGGCCCGCAAGGACCAGCCGGATCTCGCGATCCTCGACATCGCCATGCCGCGGCTCACCGGGCTGCAAGCCGCGCGCGAGCTGTCGAGAATCCTCCCGGACCTGCGGATCCTGATCCTCACGATGTACGACAACGAGCAGTACTTCTTCGAGGCGCTCAAGGCGGGCGCGTCGGGGTACGTGCTCAAGTCCGTCGCCGACCGCGACCTGGTCGAGGCGTGCCGTTCCGCGATGCGCGGCGAGCCGTTCCTCTATCCCGGCGCGGTGAACTCGCTGATCCGCAACTACCTGGACCGCGCCAGGGAGGGTGGCGGCTTCCCGGCCAAGGCGATCACCGACCGCGAGGAGGAGATCCTCAAGCTGGTCGCGGAGGGCCACTCCTCCAAGGAGATCGCGGACATGCTCGTGATCAGCGTCAAGACCGTCGAGCGGCACCGGGCCAACCTCCTGCAGAAACTCGGGCTCAGGGACCGCCTCGAACTCACCCGGTACGCGATCCGCGCCGGGCTCATCGAACCCTAGGAACTCGAGTGAACGTCGAAGTGACGCCCCTGCCCGGCATAGGGGTCAGGCAGGACTTCTCCATCCGCTCCGGCCGCCGGATCGGCGTGATCTCCTACCGCGACGGCAAGTTCGAGCTCATCATGTCCAAACAGGATGATCCAGACACGACCGCCGCCTCGATCCCGCTCACGCCGGAGGAGGCGGGCACGCTCGCCGGGCTGCTCGGGGCGCCGCAGCTCGTCTCGAAACTGGCCAGGCAGCACGCCGACATCACCGGGATCACGACCCGTCAGCTGCCGGTCACCGCGTTCGCCGCCCGCACCCTCGGCGACACCGCGCTGCGCACCCGCACCGGCGCGTCGATCGTGGCCGTGGTGCGGGCGGGCAACGCGCATCCGTCGCCCGGACCCGACTTCCTGTTCGAGAACGGCGATCTCGCGGTCGTCGTCGGCACCGCGGACGGTCTCGGCACCGCCGCGGACATCCTGACGGGCGGCTGAACCAGTGCACGACACCACGATCGCCCTGATCCAACTGGGTGCGGTCTTCTTCGGACTGGGCCTGCTCGGCCGCCTCGCCTGGAGATTCGGCATCTCGCCGATCCCGCTCTACCTCGTCGGCGGTCTCGCGTTCGGGTCCGGCGGGCTGATCCCGTTGCACGGCATCGAGGAGTTCACGCACCTCGCCAGCGAGATCGGCGTGGTGCTGCTGTTGTTGTTACTGGGCTTGGAGTACTCGGCCTCCGAGCTGACCACCGGCCTGAAGAAGTCGTGGATGGCCGGCGTCCTCGACATCGTGCTCAACGCCGCACCCGGCGCGATCGTCGCGCTGATGCTCGGCTGGGGCGCGGTCGGCGCGCTGGCGATGGCGGGCGTCACCTACATCTCGTCGTCCGGCATCATCGCCAAGGTCCTCGGCGACCTCGGCCGGCTCGGCAACCGCGAGACACCGGTGATCCTGTCGGTGCTGGTGTTCGAGGACCTGGCGATGGCCGTCTACCTGCCGGTGCTCACCGCCGTGCTCGCGGGTGTCAGCTTCCTCGGCGGACTGACGTCGGTCGGCATCTCGCTGCTCGCGATCACCGTGGTCCTGGTGGTGGCGTTGAAGTACGGCCGCGTCATCTCGGCCGTTGTGGACAGTCCCGACCACGAGGTGTTCCTGCTCAAGCTCCTCGGCTCCGCGCTGCTCGTCGCCGGCATCGCCTCGGAGCTCCAGGTGTCCGCCGCGGTCGGCGCGTTCCTGCTGGGCATCGCGATCTCCGGCTCCACCGCCGAGAACGCCACCCGTCTGCTGGAACCCCTGCGGGACCTGTTCGCCGCGATGTTCTTCGTCGTGTTCGGCCTCAACACCGACCCGCGCACGATCCCGCCGGTGCTGGGCATGGCGGTGCTGCTGGCGGTGATCACCACGCTGACCAAGGTCGCGACGGGCTGGTGGGCGGCTCGCCGCCAGGGCATCGGACCGATGGGCCGCGCCCGAACCGGCGCCGCTCTGGTGGCGCGCGGCGAGTTCTCCATCGTCATCGCCGGTCTGGCGGTCGCCTCTGGTCACGTGAGCGACCAGCTCGCCGCGCTCGCCACCGCGTACGTGCTGCTGATGGCGATCATCGGCCCGATCGCGGCGCGGTACGTGGAACCGGTCGGCGAGTTCTTCCTCCGCAGGCGGGCAGCGGCTCAGTGAGGTGGCCGGCACTCCTGCTGGCCCTGCTGCTGGCGTTCGTCGGCTCGAGCACGCGTGAGGTCTCTTCCGACCAGCCGGGATCGGGGCTGAACGCTCCGGTCTCGGCTGTCCAGGTGCAGACGACGGCGTCCCCCGACGCCTGCTGGGCACTGCTCGGGGCGGTGACCGGTCCGTGCCCGCCGCCGGTCAGAGCACAAGTGGTTGTCGGGTGCGCTTCCAGTGCTGAGGCAACGACCTCAGGTCAGTGGTCGAGCCGGGCGCCGCCATGTACGGCGGCTCCCGACTCTCCGTACCTCTGACTCCTGAGGATCTCGCATGTCTTATGTCGTGTTGGTGTTGCTGGTCGCGTCCGTGCTCATCGGTGTCGGTGCGCTGGGCGCCATGGTGCAGAAGAAAGAGCCGTTCTACGGCGTGGTCGGACTCGTGACGATCTGCGTCCCGAGTTCGCTTCTGGCGTTCCTCTACCTGGCTGTGGCCTGATCGGTGGTCTGGTCGAGCTGGGCGATCCCCTGCGCCACGCCCAGCTCGACCAGGTCCTGTGGCCGCAACCGCAGCTGGTCCGCCGTCTGCCGGGCCTGGCCTGGGTCCCGCTTCAGGATCGCGGTCGCCAGCTCGGGTGAGATCACCGCGAAGTAGCTGTCCGGTGTCACCCACATCCGGTCCGGTGCGGCGAACGCCAGCGCGCCACCGGACCCGCCCTCGCCGATCACCAGTGTCGTCACCGGCACCCGCGCCGCCGCGATCGCGGTGAACAGGTCGGCGATCGCCGCTCCCACCCCGGCCTTCTCGGCGCCGGCGTCGTTGGCCGCACCCGGTGTGTCCACGAGCGTCAGCACCGGGATGCCGAGCCGGTCCGCCAGCCGCACCAGACGCGCCGCCGTGCGAAACCCGGCAGGCCGTGTCGCCGTGCCGCACTGCGCCGCGTACGCGATCGTCTCGCCGTCGCGGTGCCCGAACCCGCACAGCACACCGGGATCGACGCCGCCGCTGCGATCGCCGTTGATCGGCTCGTGCCAGTCGAAGTACGCGGCGAGGTAGGCCTTGGCACGTGGACGTCCCAGAGTGCGAGCGCGCACCACCGCGTCCCAACCGGTCTTCGGCAACGTCCCCTGGCCCAGCGCGGACGGCACAGGGGCGGGGCCGTCCGCCGACGTGGTGAGCAGCCGCAGCCAGCGTTCCAGCCGCCCGCGCAACTCCTCGGCCAGTATGAGCTGGTCGACCAGTCCGGCCGCGAACTGTTGCGTCACCGAGTATCCCGGCGGACGCACCCGCGACCCGGCGAACCCGACCTGTGCCCCGCGCAGCCCCAGCACGACGTCCGCGCCCGCCCCGAGCGTGGCCCAGCCGCCACCGGTCGTGGGATCGCGCAGGACGGCGACGTGCGGCAGCCCTGCTTCGCGGGTCAGCGTGATCTGGCGGGCGATCCGGGGCAGCTGCGTCAACGCGAGCGTGCCCTCCTGCATGCGGCTGCCCCCGGTCGCGACCAGCGAGACCACCGGAAGGCGGAGCTCGCGGGCGTGCGTGAAGGCCTGCTCGATGCGGGCGCCGGTGCGCGTGCCCAGCGAGCCGCCGAGGAACCCGAACTCGAACGCCACCACCACGGTCGTGACGCCACCGATCTCGGCGACTCCGCAGACGACGGACTCGCGCTCACCGGTGGAGGCTTCCGCCCGCGAGAGCTGGTCGCCGTAGCCGGGCCACCGGAGCGGCCCGTCCGCCTGATCGCCGTCACCGGGCCACCAGCGTGGATCGTCCACTCCGGACAGTCCGAGATCGTCCGGCAGCTCGGCGAACGACGACGCCACCCGGCCGATCACCGCACGGGCAGACTCACGTCCGCAGGGCACGTTTCATCACCTTGCCCATGTCGTTGCGCGGCAACGACTCCACGAACCGCACCACCCGAGGCCGCTTGTGCGGCGTGAGCAGGCGCGCCACGTGGTCGGCGAGCTCGTCCGGCGAGGCACCGGCCCCGGCGGACACGACCCAGGCCACGATCCGCTCGCCCAGGTCGTCGTCGGGCTCGCCGGTCACCGCGACCTCCTTCACCCCGGGATGCTCCAGCAGGGCGTTCTCGATCTCGCCCGCGCCGATCTTGTAGCCGCCGCTCTTGATGATGTCCGTGGCCTTGCGGCCCACGATGCGGAAGTAGCCGTCCTCGTCGCGCGTGCCCACGTCGCCGGTGCGGAACCAGCCGTCCGCGAACGCCTCGGCGGTGGCGTCGGGCCGGTTCAGGTACTCGGCGAACAGGTTCGGGCCGCGCACCTGGATCTCGCCGATCGCACCGACGTCGTCCAGCGTCAGTCCGGCGTCGTCCACGAGCCGCACCTCGACGCCCGGCAACGGCACGCCGACCGCGCCCGGCCTGCGGTCGCCGTCCGCGCGGACGCTGGTGTTCATCAGCGTCTCGGTCATGCCGTACCGCTCGACGACCCGCTGCCCGGTCGCGGTGGCGATCCGCTCGTGGTCGCGCACCGGCAACGCCGCCGAGCCCGACACCAGCAGCCGGGCGCCGCCCAGCGCGTCGGCGAGCTTCTGGTCGTCGCCGACCTCCTCCGCGATGCGGTGGTACATCGTCGGAACGCCGAACATCATCGTTCCGTCGCCGTCCAGCGCCCGCACCACGGCATCGGTGGAGAACTTGCCCAGGTGGTGCAGGGTGCCGCCGCGCCGCAACGGGCCCAGCACGCCGAGGATCAGCCCGTGCACGTGGAACAACGGCAGCGCGTGCACCAGCACGTCGTCCGACGACCACCCCCAGGCCTCCGCCACCGCGTCCAATGTGGACACGATGGCCCGGCGCGGCAGCACGACGCCCTTGGGGGAGCCGGTGGTGCCCGAGGTGTAGACGATCAGCGCCGGAGCCTCGTCGCCGGGATCGGCGAACGGCTCGGAGGAGCCGCCGTCGAGTGTGACGTCGAGGCGTGGCACCGAGTCCAGTCCGGCGGGAAGCCGCGTGCCGGGAGCCGCCAGCACCTGAGCGGGCGCGCTGTCCGCCACGATGTGGGCGAGTTCGCGTTCGCCGACCTTCGGGTTGAGCGGCACGGCGGGTACCCCGGCGAGGAGAGCCGCGACCACCGCGACGCACGTCTCCATCGAGGACGTCGCCCACACGGCCACCCGAGGCAGGCCGGACAGTTGCCGCGCCAACGCTCCGGCGCAGGCGGCCAGTTCGGTGTGGGTGAGGGTGCGGTCGCCGAAGCGGAGGGCGACGCGGTCTGACTGCAAGGCGAACATCGACTCACCAGATTCCCGGGACGACGAGGGCGAGCCAGACCAGCGGCGGCGCTGCCGCGACCATGATCCCGCCGTAGACCATCAGCTGCTTGAAGAACTTGTCGCGGTCGACGTCCTGCGCGCCGGCGAGGACCAGGGCACCGTTGGTGGAGAACGGACTCACGTCGACCACGGTCGCCGACACCGCCAGCGCCGCGATCAGGCCGATGGCGCTGACCTCGCCCTGCAACAGGAACGGCACGGCCAGCGGGATCAGCGCGCCCATGATGCCGACCGACGACGCGAACGCGGACACGATCGCGCCGATGTAGCAGATCAGCAGGGCCGCGAGCAGGGGAGCGCCGACGCTCGCGACGGAGTCGCCCGCCCACTTGATCGTGCCCATCGTCTGCAGGACGGCGACGTAGGTGAGGATGCCGCAGATCAGCAGCACGGTCGGCCACGTGATCTGGGTGATCGCCTGCTTCGAGGTCTCCGGCCACACCACGCTGAGCAGCACGGCGACCGTGATCGCGGCGAGGCCGACGTCGAGGTCGAACACCAGCGCCGCCACGACGAGTGCGGCCAGTCCGACGAGGGTGGCGATGCGGGGCGCGGTCAGGGCGACGCGCTCGGCGGCCTCATCGGTCACGTCGCTGGTCACGTCGCTGCCGCCGTCGTCGCCGACTCCGCCGCCGAGACTGTCGTCGCCACCACCGGCGCGGGCCAGCGCGGGCGCGTCGAGTGGGTGCCGCGCCAGCTTCATGCCGCCCAGCACCACGAACACCACGACGGCGATCAGCAGGTTCACCACGAGGCTGGCCAGGAACAGCACGATCTCGTTGCCCGGCAGGCCTTCCTTGGCCACGATGCCGTTGACGATCGTGCCGTAGATGCTGATGGGGGAGAAGCCGCCGGCCTGCGCGCCGTGCACCACCATCACGCCCATCAGGAGTGGGCTGATCCGGTACTTGGCCGCGAACCCCATCGCGATCGGCGCCACGATCGCGACCGCCGCCGGGCTCACCGCGCCGATCGCCGTCAGCACGCCGGTGATCGCGAACATCACCCACGGCATCAACGCGATCCGCCCGCCGACCAGCCGGATCGCCATGTGCACCAGCCAGTCCGTGGTGCCGTTGGCGCGGGCGATGGCGAACAGGAACGTCACCCCGACCAGCACGACGAACAACGAGCCGGGGAAGCCTTTGAAGATGTCGTCGGTCTTCATGTCCGCCACCAGCGTGCCGACCCCGAAGGCCGCGGCGAAGGCGAGCGCACCCATGTTGATCGACCTGGTCGTGGCGATGACGAACACCACGACCAGCACGAGTATCGAGATCAGTTCGGCGGACATGCAGGGCTCCCGTCGTTGGGATTGTCCGAGTGGCCGGCCAGAGCTGGCTCAGTGGCCGAGTGGTTCAGCCACTTTCCGCCCACTGTCCAGCAGCTGTCAAGAGGTGGCCTAGTGGATGAGCCACTTGACCGGTTATCCTGGGCCGATGTCCGAGGCACTGCGGCCCATGGTCAAGTCCCGCCTGTACGAGCAGGTGCTCGAACGCCTGCGCGCGCACGTGATCGAGGCCGGGCTGAGCGCGGGGGACAGGCTGCCCGCCGAACGCGACCTCGCCGCGAGCCTCGGCGTGAGCCGCGCGTCGGTCAAGCAGGCGATCGTGGTCCTGGAGGTCCAGGGCCTGGTCGAGGCCCGGCACGGCGGCGGCACGTACCTGGTGCGCGACACCCTCGACGTCGAGCCGGTCGAGCAGCTCGTCGAACGCCGCAAGCGCCTCCCCGAGGTGCTGGAGGCCCGCGAGGCGCTGGAGACCAAGCTGGCAGAGCTCGCCGCCGAACGCCGCACCGACGCCGAGCTGGAGACCATCCGCGCGGCGCTGGACTTCATGCGCGACGAGATCGCTGACGGCGACAACGGCGTGGAAGGGGATCGCCGCTTCCACGCCGCCGTCACCGCCGCCGCGCACAGCTCGCTGCTCGCCGAGTTCATGAAGACCATCGCCGAGCAGATCACCGAGAGCCGCACCGAGTCGCTGCGCCAGCCGGGGCGCCCGTCCCGGTCGCTGGCGCAGCACACGGCGATCTACGAGGCCATCGCCGCGGGGGACGCGAAGAAGGCCGCGGCGGCGATGCGCAAGCACGTGCGCACCGTCGCGAAGGTCCGGCTGCTCACCTGGGTGCCCGAAGACTGACCACGGCCGGCGAGTTGCGCGCCTGCACGACGTGGCTGGACCCGTCCGCCTTGTGCACGACGAACTTCCAGTCCCGCTTGGTCACCTTGCCGGACAGCAGGACGATCGTGTCGCCGTGCTGGATGATCCGCGTGCGTCCGCCGTCTTCGTAGAGCGTGAACTCGCCCTTCGCACCGGCCGTCACGTGCACGGTCAGCGGGCCGGACGGGTTCTGGACGTCGTTCGCCACGTCAGCACTGCGTTCGACCAGCATGCCGCCCGCGCGCAGGAACACCGGCATGATGTCCCAGCCCGCGCTGACAGTGGCCCAGGTGTTGCCCTGATAGACCTTTCCGGTGAAGTAGTCGGTCCACTGGCCGGGCGGGAACCAGACCCGCGTCTCGCCGACGTCACCGGGCGTGGTGATCGGCGCGACCAGCACGTCCGGCCCGAGCAGGAACTGGCTGTCCACTGTGGAGTACGCCTCCGGACTGCCCGGATACTCCAGGTAGGCCGGACGCACCAGAGGAACACCCGTTCGCTGAGCCTGCTCGGCCACCGAGTAGATGTACGGCACGAGCCGTTCGCGCAGGTTCAGGAACTTCGTCGCCGACGCCTGCGCGGCAGGACCGTACTGCCACGGCAACCGGTCGCCGTGGTTGCTGTGCAGTCGCGTGATCGGCTGGAACGCGCCCAGCTGCACCCACCGCGCATACATGTCGTCCGGCATCTTGGTGGTGTAACGGACCTGGCCGTTGTCCAGGTACGTCTCCGACCCGCGCAGGCCGGTGGTGTCGTTGTGGCCGCCGATGTCGTGGCTGATGTTCGACATCCCGGTCGACACACCCTCGGCCGACGTGTAGCCGATCGTCCCCTTCAACGTGCCCCACGTCGACGAGGTGTCGCCGGTGAAGTGCAGGGTCGTGCGCTTCTCCGCCCACGGCCCGGTCGGCAACGGACCGGACCCGCTGTACCCGCCCGCCTGCAGCGACCCGAACCCGCGCGAGAACGCGAACGAGCCGATCTTCGTGTACTGCTCGTTGATCCACGAGTCCGGCGCGACGCCGCGCAACGACGATCCCGATCCGTCACAGCACCAGTCGAGCCACCAGAAGTCGGTCGGCATGCTCCGGTGCAGTTCGAGATAGGCACGCAGCTGGTCGGGGTCGGCCCAGTCGAACACGTAGCAGTCCGTGCAGGAACCCTTGGCCAGCTTGCCCTTCGCGGTCGCCTGCGCGCGGGCGAAGTCCGGATCGCTGCCCTGGATGCTCGGGTGGATGTTCAACGTGCTGTGCAGGCCTTCGCCGTGTGCCCAGTCCAGGAACCCTTGTGGGTCGGGGAACTTCGACCGGTCCATCTGCCAGCCGTTCCAGGTGTTGCCGGCCTTGAAGTCGGTGTCGACCACCAGGACGTCCAGCGGCACCCCGTGCTGCCGGAACGCGGGCAGGATGCGGTCGCGGTAGTCGGCGGCGGTCCGGTCGATGTACTCCGAGTACCAGACGCCGTAAGCCCAGCGCGGCAACAACTTCGGCCCACCGGTCAGCGCCGTGAGATCACCGAGCGCGGTCTTGTAGTTCTGGCCGTAACCGAACACGTACCCGTCCTGGTACGGCTGCGCACCCCGATCCGCTCGCGGGGTCCCGTTGCGCAGGGCGGAGGTCGTGTCGTCCAGCAGGTACCAGCCGTCGCGGTACAACAGGCCCGGGGTCAGCTGGGGATCGCCGTTGGTGCCGGTGTACCCGTCGAGCGAGCGCCGGTAGCCGCCGAGCGCCAGGTGCTGCGCCGACGCGTTGATCCCGATGGTGTCCAGGTTGACGTGACAGCCGGAGTCGGGACACGTGACGGTGAGGTCGGAAGTGCCCGCGGGCAACGGGATCTGCGCCGTCGCCGTGGCCCACGTCGCCCAGTTCGCCGTGACGGGCAACGTGATCGCCTGCCCGTTGAGCAGCACTGTCCGCGGCTCGTGCCTGCCGTCGCCGCCGACACCGTTGGCGTAGCGCAGCACCACCGGATACGTGCCCGCCGCCGGCACGCTGGTGACGCGCTGGCTCAGCCGCGTGCCCCCGACGAGTTCGGCGACGAACCCGGTACCCGCGAACCCGGCGTGCTCGACGGCGATCTTGGCCGCGCCGGTCACCACGCCGTTCTCGGCCTCGCAGCTCGTGCCGAACCGGCAGTCGTCGATGGCCCTCACACTGGGATAGGCCTGGTCCGCGGTGAGCAGCGCGAGGCTGTCGACGTTGACGTTGCCCGAGTCGGCGGCGCCTCGCGTCAACGAGATGCGGTGTTCGCCCGCCGAGAGGTCGACGTCCGTGGAGACCTGCTGCCAGGCGTTCCAGTCCGCGGTCGCCGGAAGCGTGATCTGGCGGGGAGCCTGCCCGTCGACACCGAGCCCGAGCGTGCGGTTCTCGTGCTTGCCGTCGCCACCCCGCCCGTTCGCGTACTTCACGACCACCCGGTGCCTGCCCGCACTCGAAGCGCGGACGGTCGCCGTGATCCCGTTGTTGGTGTAGGAGAACCCGGCGGCGAACCCGGCGCCGGTGGACCCGGGATGGTCGGCCGCGACCAGCACGCCCTCGCGATGCTGGTCCTCAGCCTCGCACAGCTGCCCGGTCGCACAGACCACCCGCCGCCACGGGGACGCGGTCGTGCCGGCCGTCTTGATCTCGAGGTTGTCCGCGCGGAACGGCCCGGAGCCCACGCGGTAGCGCACGGTCAGGGCCGAGGTGGTGATGGTGAGCCAGCCGTCGGCGACCCGTGAGGAGTAGGCCGTGCGGGGGAAGGTGCGATTTACAACGTTGTAAGTGCCCTGGTCTTCGAAGCGGCGGTCCCCGGCGAACTCGGACCGGATCAGGGTGGGGGAGAGGATCTGGAACCTGGCCTGCCCCGAGGTGACCGTGCCGTTCGGCTGGGCGGTCGCGGGAGTGGGGAGGGCCAGGCTCAGCAGGGCAAGCAGAGGGACGATCGTCGTGCGTTTCCGCATTCGTGCTCCTCGTCTGACGCCGTCGGCTTCCGAGGTGTTCAGGTACCTGAACCTTCCTCACCTTGGCCTGGCGATGTGGAGCGATCAAGACGCCAATCAGCGCACGACCCGATACGTCACATGCGTGAACGCGGCACCCGCCCGGGAGTCGACCTGCTCCAGGTTCAGCCCGGGAACGCCGTCGAACAGCCGCGTGCCGGCGCCGAGCGTGATCGGCACGATCCGCAGCCGCAGCTCGTCGATCAGGCCCGCCGTCAGGTACTGGTTGATCGTGGAGGCGCCGCCGTGGATGGAGATGTTGCCGTTCCCCGCCACCTCGCGGGCGAGCTTGAACGCCGCCGCGATGCCCTCGGTCACGAAGTGGAACGTCGTGCCGCCCTCCATCGGCTGCGGCTCGCGCGCGTGGTGGGTGAGCACGAAGACCGGCGCGTGGTACGGCGGGTTGTCGCCCCACCAGCCGTTCCACGCACGGTCCCACGAACCGCGGACCGGGCCGAACATGTTGCGCCCCATGATGAACGCCTTCGTCTCGGCGAGACGGTCCATCTGCCACGTCCGCTCGTCGGGATCCTCCATCCACGCGTGCAGCTCGCTGCCCCAGCCGTCGCCGCCGTCCTCGCCGAACGGCCGGTCCTCGGTCTGGCCGTGTCCCGCCGCGTAGCCGTCGAGGGAGATCGAGAGATCACACGTCACCTTGGTCATGAACCCAGCGTGGCCCGGCCTATCCATGACGTCCAATGCCAAAAGCCCGGCGTTCTCATTGATAGCCTTGATGAATGCTCAGCCTGGTGCACCTCAAGGTGCTGGCGGCGGTGGCCCGGCACGGCTCGGTGACCGAAGCGGCCAAGCAACTGCACTACTCCCAGCCGTCGGTGAGCCATCACCTGGCGAGGCTGGAGGCGGAGACGGGCGTGAAGCTCGTGCAGCGGATCGGCCGCGGGATTCGCCTGACGCCGGAAGGACGACTGCTGGCGGCCCGCGCGGCCGAGATCATGGGCCGCGTCGATGCCGCCACCACCGAACTGGCCGCGCAGGTAGGCCTTCAGTCGGGACGGGTCAGGCTGGCCGCCAACGCCTCCGCCGCCGCGACGATCGTCCCGAAGGCCGCCGCCGCCCTGGCCGAGAAGCATCCCGGACTCGAGCTCAGCCTGGTCGAACGGCATCCGGTCGAGGCGTTGCAGATGCTGCGGCACGGCGAGATCGAGATCGCCCTCGTCTTCCGGCACGCGGACACCCCGGTCGAGGAAGGCTTCCGGTTCGTGCACCTCGGTGACGACCCGATCCACCTGATCAGCCGGCAGCCGGACGACAGCCTCGCGGACCACCGGCACTCCGCGTGGATCGGTGGGTGCGACGCGTGCCAGGAGGAGCTGGAAACGGTGTGCCGCAGCGAGGGCTTCACGCCCCGCGTCTCGTCGCACAGCGACGACATGGTGGTCGTCCAGGCCCTCGTCGCAGCGGGAGCGGGCGTCGCGATCCTGCCAGGACTGGGTTTGCAGGCTCATCGACGGCCGGACGTGCACGCCACCGAGCTGAAAGGCTTCCACCGCCAGATCCACGCCGCGACGTACGGCGACCCGCCCGATCCTCCGGGCGTGGCCGCCGTACTGGCCGCACTGACGCGGACGTTCAGCGTTTGAGCGTGAAGGTGAAGTCGCCGGAGACCTTGCCGGTCAACCGGATCGCCGACACGACCTTCCCCTCGACGATCAGCCGCTCGACCTCGGCCCGCGACAGCCCGCACGCGTCCGCGATCAGCCGCACCGGCCGCAGCGGAATCCGTGCCGCGAACCGCACCGACACGTCGATCACCTCCTGTTCGAGGTGATCGGACCCGCCGGTGTCGAGCCGCCACGCCCCCTCCCAGTCGAGGGAGACGCGGTTGCGGTGCTGCAGAACGGGATCCTGCAACAGTTCGGGCACGAGAGTCAGGTCGTTGGAGTGCAGCCGATCCAGCAACGCGGGCCGGACGGAACGGACGTGCGCCCGCTCGAAGATCGTGAGCTTGGCCGTGTCCCCGCACCCCGTGCAGAGGACGAGGAGCCAGGCGTCGAGGACCTTGTGGTTGGCGTTGACGCGGAACTTGCCGCTCGCCCGGAAGCGATCGGCGGCGCACACGTGACAACGACGGCGGACCAGGGGAAGACAGGTGGGCACGACAGCCCAGGTGATGAGCACAGCAGTACACCGATCGGTGAGAAGACCGCAGCAAGAGGAGCGCGGCGCTCAAGAACGCGTCGCGCAACGAAAACCAAGTGCTTGGGGAGGTCTCACACGGTGTACAACGGCACGTCCCAGCCTCGACGATTCAGTCAGGCAGGAAGGTAGCGACCCGAAGCGGCACCGCTCCACTCATTTTCGGCAGGGTCGCGGCGCCGAGCACGCTCTCCAACTGCTCCCACCTCGTCACGAGGTCCGAGAGCATCAGCATCATCACGTCGGGGAAGGCGTACAGGAAGCTCTGATAGCGGTAGTGATCGAGGTAGAACACCACGACGTCGTCGGTCAGCGCCGTCACCGACGTGGTGCGGGCGTTGAAGAACATGTCGTAGTGACCGAGCAACGCGCCACAGCCGAGCACCGCGCGTTCGTAGATGCCACCGAAGTCGATCTCGATCTGCCCGGCCGCGACCAGGAACACGCCGTGCGCCTCGTCATCCTCGTGGAAGAGCACATCGCCTGCGGTATAAGGGATCTCGTCGAACATCGACCCGAGCGTCTCCAGTTCGGAGTCCGCGAGCGCGGCGAACAACCGCACGCCGTGAGGGTCGACGCTGTCGCGCAGGCACGCCACCCGCTCGGTGAGTTCGGACGCGGTGATGTGGTTCATCCGCATCCGCACGAACCGCAGCATCCGGTCGGTGTTGCGCGACTGGGCCCGGGACTTCCCGGCGCTGGGCGGGGTGTAGAGGTCCGAGTTGCCGCTGATCCGCGCGGCCTCGCGGCGGCCGGACTCGTAGGCGCTGTGCACACAGCCCCAGTGGTAGGGATTCGTGCCCTCACCGGCGAAGAACAGCCTGTCGCCGACCGGTTCGGCGAGCGTCGCGATGTCCTTGGACGACGATCCGACACCGATGCAGGTGTAGGACCCGAGGGCGAACGGATCTGACGACCACGTGGTGCGCGAGACCTGGTCGGGAGCGGGCGCGTCGGTGCCGAAGAGGTCCTGGACGACCTCGGTCGCGTACGCCGAGACCTCCTCCGAGGACCAGGTCTCCATCTCACGGCCGAGCGAGGCACCGAGCAGCATCACCAGGATCGCTTTGCCGTGGGACTTCCACATGCTGATGACGACCGTGGGGTAGCGATCGGTGTCCCGGCACAGGTAGCCGAAGACGTACTGGTCCCTGGGCCAGAACGGTTCGGAGTAGTGCAGCGCGATCTTGTTCAGCGTGCCGAAGCCGAGCCGGGCGATCGCGGACCGCTTGGCCTCGGGCAACGGCGGACAGAACTCCACGGCGCCGGCCTTCAGCACGCCCAGCGGCAACGTCACGAGCACCTTGTCCGCCTCGAACACGCCCTGGGTCGTGAGCACGCGTCCTTCCTCGACGCGCGTGACCACGTGTCCCAGTCGGACGTCGAGACCGTCGGCCAGAGCGTCCACAACGGACTGGTAGCCCTGGTGCAACGTGCTGTCGCCGTAGCCGTAGACGAGATAGCCGTCTTCCCAGTGCTTCAACGAGAGCTTGTCGGGATCCTCCGCCGCGTCCTCGCGCAGGATCACGTTCAGGTGGTACCGCACAGCCTGCTCGTCCTCAGGGGACAGCCCGCGTTCGGCGAGGATCTGCCGCATCGCCTCGCCCAGCGGGACGTCCGGATGATCTCCCTTGCGCGCCACCGCGGCACGGTGTTCCAGCTCGTGCAGCACCTCGTCGGCGAGTTCGAGGGTGCGGACCTTGTAGCGGTGGTTCACCGCCCGCCGGTCCGCTCCGAACAGGTCGAGGCTGTCGAACCCGCCGGTGTAGGCGCTGTCCCCGCCCACGTAGCTGTACGGGATCCCCAGGTCCTCGACCAGTTCGGTGATCGGGTTGCCGTCCGTGCCGTGGATCCAGTGCGCGCCCAGGTCGACCCCGTGCTCGTCGGTCCAGATCCGGCCGCCGACCCGGTCCCGCGCCTCCAGCACGGTGACCGGATGGCCCAGGTCGCGCAACGCGCGCGCCGCGGCCAGACCGGACACTCCCGCACCCACCACCAGGACGCTCGCTCTCGCGTCCTCACCACCTTCAGATACCGAGGGCATCGCTCGATTGTCGGGCGGCCATGCGTGGCCGAACATTCCCGGATCGTGTGGTCGTACTGGGCCGTACGGGTTGTGGGAGTGGCCCTCGAATCTCGTCGTCAAGACGCTCACCTGCGGCGCGCACCTGGGCGAACCGGGACTACCAGGTAGTGACTTGATCTACAACCGCCGGTATAACTTGTTCTCATGCGCCCACAGTGAGGAAGATCACATGACCCACACAATGACGTGTGACAACGGTTTCGAGGGTCCTTCACGACGTTCGTTCATAGCTGGAACAGGTTCTATTCTTGGAGCTGTCGCTCTCGGGGGCGTCACTCCGGTGGCACGAGCGGCGGCGTCGATCGCCGACGCGGCCGTCATACCCGCCCTGGTGATCGGTACCGGCTACGGCGGAAGCGTGGCGGCCCTGCGTCTCGCCCAGGCCGGTGTCGACGTCCACATGGTCGAGATGGGCATGGCGTGGGACACCCCCGGCGCGGACGGGAAGATCTTCGCCAACACGACGACCCCGGATCAGCGGTCCTTCTGGTTGCGCACCAGGACGAAACAACCGCTGAGCAACTTCCTGGGCTTCCCGATCGACAAGGCGATCCCGCGCTACACCGGCGTCCTCGACGCCGAGGAGTTCGCCGGCATCACCGTCTACCAGGGACGCGGCGTCGGTGGTGGCTCGCTCGTCAACGGCGGCATGGCCGTGACGCCGAAACGGGAGAACTTCGGTGACGTCCTGCCGATGGTGAATCCCGACGAGATGTACAACACCTACTACCCCCGCGCCAACGCCGAGCTCGGGGTCAACCTGATCAGGCCGGCGTGGTTCGACACGACCGAGGCCTACCAGTACGCACGGGTCGGCCGGAAGCACGCCCAGCGGTCGAACTTCCCGTACGTGTTCGTGCCCACCGTGTACGACTGGAACTACATGGAGCAGGAGGCTGCCGGGACGGTCCCGAAGTCGGCGTTGGTGGGGGAGATCCTCTACGGCAACAACTACGGCAAGAAGTCGTTGCAGAAGACCTATCTCAGCAAGGTCAGGGCGACCGGGCGCGTCACCATCTCGCCGCTGCACCGGGTCGTCAACGTCGTGCCCGCGACGGGCGGCTACAAGGTCACCATCGAGCAGCTCAACACCAACGGCGACCCGATCGCGGTCAAGGAGGTGACCGCGGCGAAGGTGTTCTTCGCGGCGGGCAGCGTCGGAACGAGCAAGCTCCTGGTCAAGCTCAAGGCCACGGGTGCGCTGCCGAACCTGAACGGTGAGGTCGGCAAGGGCTGGGGCGACAACGGCAACGTCATGTGCGGCCGGGCCAACCACATGTGGGACCCGACCGGCGCGTTGCAGTCGTCCATCCCGACCCTGGGCATCGACAACTGGGCGGCCGGCGGCGCGTTCGCCGAGGTGGCGCCACTGCCGACCGGCATCGAGACCTACGCGTCGTTCTACCTGTCGATCACGAAGACCCCCAACCGCGCCCAGTTCACCTGGAACGCCGCCGCGGGCAAGGTCGACCTGAACTGGCAGACCGCGTGGAAGAGCGTCTCGATCAACGCCGCGAAGACCATCTTCGACAAGATCAACTCAAAGGAGGGGACGATCTACCGGACCGACCTCTTCGGCGTGTACAAGATCTGGGGCGACCACCTGACGTACCACCCGCTCGGCGGCGCGATCCTGAACAAGGCCACCGACAACTACGGTCGCCTGCAAGGTTATCCGGGCCTGTACGTCATCGACGGGTCGTTGATTCCCGGCAGCACCGTGGTGAACCCGTTCGTCACGATCACGGCGCTGGCCGAGAGGAACATCGAGAAGATCATCGCCACCGACCTCTGAGGAGTCCTGTTCGGACTTCTCAGAACTTCGGCAGCACGCACAGGGCGTCGAGGCCGAACACCCGGTTCAACCTGCCGAACACGAGCCAGGCCCCGATGCTCATCGTGAGTTCCACGATCTCGACCTGGCTGTAGTGCGCGGTCATGCGAGACCAGAACTCGTCGTCGAGACCGTGGTGATCCAGTGCGTACCGCTCGGCGTACTCCGCGGCCAGCCTCGCCCGGTCGTCGAAGGCGTCGGTGGTGCGCCACTGGGTCACCGCGTCGATGAAGTCGTCCTCGACCTTCACGCCGTCGCGTTCGGTCCGCCAGTCGAGGCAGAACATGCAGCCGTTGATCTGGGCGATCCGCAGCCGCGCGGCCTCGAACTCGCGCAGCCCCAGCGTGGTGTGCTGGTACACGGCGAGCGAGAGGTTCGCGGCGGAGATGCCGATGCCGGGCACCAGCTCGCCCCACACGTACCCGATGGGGTCCTTGCCCTCCGGGATGTCGATGTTCATGGCCTGCTCCTTCCGAGCTTGCCGGCGACGGGACGCAGCGGGACGTCGAGCGCGTCGTAGAGACCGGGATCCGCGCCGGCCAGCCAGTCGATCGCGTTGACGATGCGGCCGACCGCCGTGGCGTTGCCGCCCGCGGACCGGTTCTCGCCCTCGTCGACGGCCTCGACCGACACCTCGATGCGCGGCCGGCCCTCGATGATCATCTTGTGCGCGCCGTCGCCGGACGGCGGCATCGGCCAGTCCGTGGCGCACGAGTTGTGGATGCGCGTGACGTGCTCGATGACGATCAACGGTTCACCACCGACGATGCCCTGCACCTCGAACCGGATCGCGCCCTGCGTGCCCGCCTCGAACTCGCCCATGGTCCGCGTCGTCACGGTCTCGTCGAGCGCGCGCCGGTCGACGGTCTCGCGGATCTCGTCGAGCTCGACGCCCAGTGCCCGCGCCAGCAACCGGATCTGCCCGCCCCACACCATGGTCGGCACCGTCGGCATCAGCATCGGCGCCTGGTAGTCGAGCGGCTGCCCGAACCCGATCAGCCACCGCACCGCGTCGGGCTGGTCGTAGGTGGAGTAGTCGAAGATCTCCTGGCAGCGGACCGCGTCGATGGTGCTGCCCAGGCCGCTGATCATCAACGGCAGCACGTCGTTGCCCCAGCCAGGGTCCACGCCCGAGACGAACAGCGAACCGCCGCCCTCCTCGATCGCTTTGAGAACAGGTTCTCGAAGCTCCGGAGGTGCGCTGCGCGGGTCGTAGAGCGCGTAGAGGGACGGCGTGACGACCACGGCGCCCGCCCTGATCGCCTTGGTGATGTCGGCGAGCGCGTCGTCGGGGCGGACGTCACCGGACGCCGCGTACACCACGGCGCGCGGGCTCGCGGCGAGCACCGCGTCGATGTCGTTCGTCGCCGTGATCCCGAGTTCGGTGTCCAGCCCGGCGAGATCGCCCGCGTCGCGGCCGACCTTCTCGGGGTTGTGGACGACCACGGCCGTCAGTTTCAGCGCCGGATGGGCATCGACGGCGCGAATGGCGGCACGGCCGACGTTTCCCGTACCCCACACCACTGTGGCGATCATGTGGTGCAGATTACCTAGAACACGTTCTAGTTGTACAGTGCCCATCCGGCGACAAACGTGCGCCTTGATCAGGTGTAGAGCTTCAGGCCGGACAGCTGACCCGCAGGCCAGCCCGTGTTTCCGGTGAACGTGAGCCGGACGTGCCGGACCTGGTTGCCGGGCAAGGGCACGGCGGCCGAGTTCCCGGTCGCGGGATCGAACACGTACCCGGTCGACTGGGCGAGCGGGCTGAACGTCTGGCCGTTGGTGCTGCCTTCGATCGTCACGGTCTGGGTTCGCCTTCCCCAGGCGGGGTTCGGTGGGAGCGCGAGCACAGCGCGCCTCAGCGCCGCCGCCGTGCCGAGGTCGACCTGGATCCACTGCGGGAAGGCGTTGTTCGCGCTCTCCCAGTAGGAGTGCGGATCGTTGTCCACCGCGAACCCGCTGCCGTAGTGCTGGGTCTGCGAGCTCTGGGCCGTCGGGCGGCCGACGGCCAGGTCGACGCCCGGGGTGGGCGGTCCGCCGATCCACGGCTGGGTGGGCCGGGTGGCCGTCAGCGCGATCTGGCCCTTGAGCATCCGGCCGCCGTCGCCGGTCAGCCTCAGGTAGTAGTCGGCGGAGCAGCGGGTGCCGTCCTCGTCCAGTGCGAGGTAGCCGGAGTCGACCGGTACGTCGGCCAGCGTCTCGGCGGTCTTGCAGATCTGGTTGCCCTCGTTGAACTCGTCGAACATCGAGATGTAGATGCCCTGTGCCCC
Organism: Lentzea waywayandensis; assembly: GCF_900115955.1. Lineage (GTDB taxonomy): Bacteria > Actinomycetota > Actinomycetes > Mycobacteriales > Pseudonocardiaceae > Lentzea > Lentzea waywayandensis. The sequence goes on along the minus strand of NZ_FOYL01000009.1, from coordinate 242,314 downwards.
AAGGCGGACCATGTTGTAGAACTGCCGCCACATGAAGTCGCCGTGCAGCCGTTGCCGCGACCCCACGTCGCCCGGCAGCACACACGGCTGGTAGTCGATCCCGCGCGCGTCGCACTCGGCCTGGTCGGGGCTGTTCACGTTGGTGTGGAAGCGATCCGTGTCCGCCGGTGTGCCGATCCGGCCGACCATCCACGGCGAGATCATGTCGAACGACCGGTACACGCCTGCGAAGCCCTGCCGCGAGTCCTCGATCTCCAGCCGCCAGTGGGTCGGGACGCCGCCGATCACGTAGCAGCCGCGGGCCTTGAACCAGTTGATCACGTCCTGGCAGGGCTCCGGCCCGAATGGACGGCCGGGGTCGTTGAAACCGAAACCCCAGACGCAGACGACGGGCTTGCCGTTCTGCCGCGCGTAGGCGGGGGAGGAGGTGTACGCGGACATCTTGTCCAGCCAGTCGGTCTTGATCTCCGACTGCATGTTCGTCCAGTTCGTGACGTCGTACATGATGTAGAACTTCCGCCCGGTCGCCTCGGCCGCCGGCCGGACGTGCGCGGTCACGGCGTCCCGGATCGGGCCCTCGCCGCCGGTCGGGTTGAAGCGTTGCAACGCCGCCGTGTCGATGTTGTTGTCGCGCATCCACTGGAAGTGGACGTCGACGGTCTGCCGGTCGTAGTGGGAGAAGAGCGTGGCGGGCCGTCCGTCGCCGAGGTTCGCGAACGCGGTCTGGTACGTGCGCGTGTAGTCGCGGACGTCCGGCCACGCGACGATCGAGCTGGTGGGCGGCGCGGGCGGCTGGCTCCAGTCGTCGTTCCAGTGCCACCAGCCGTCGATGGGGGAGCCGTCTCCCCGGCAGGCGAACCAGCCCTGGTACCCGACGGTGATCTTCCCGACGACGTCGCCGGGAGGGCTGGCCGCGTGCGCGGGGGCGGGCAGGAGCCCCAGCGCCGGAGTGGCGAGCGCAGTGCTGAGCAGTGTTCGGCGTGACAGGGACATCGCGAACTCCTTTGTCGGCGATTCGACTCCAGAGTGCAAGATGTGGACAGGATCACGCAAGAATTTGACGAACCGGTCTTTCGGTCATCGTGGGAGGCGGAACCGGCCGCACCACAACGGGTTCCGCCTCACCGTTCCTGTGCTGCGACATCGACGACGGCGTCGTGTCGGGAGGCGGCGTCGTGCCGATCCGCCTGATCCGAGGTCAGCGGTTCGAGGGCGGGAACCGGCCGTCGAGGCTCCCGAGCGCCACCAGTTCGGTGTACTGGTCCTGCCACGACCGCTCGGTGGCGAGCAGGTCGGCGAGCCGCTGCACCCATGCCTCGTCGACCGTTCGCTTGGCCCCGGCGGCCAGGTGGCGGGCTGTCTCCTCGCGGGCTTTGAGCCATTCGGCCAGCGTGGGGGCCAGTGCCGGGCCACCTTCGTCTTCGGGCATGGCGCGACCCTACGCGGTGCGCGTGGTGCTCGCCCCAGGTCATTGGGCTAGTGTGGGACCCGTTGGGGTACCAGCCGACGGCAACCAGCCACTGCGGTCCCCGATCCCCGTCCGGTCCGGCGTTCTCCGGCCGGAGACAGGAGCACCGGCTTGCAGCCGGAACGCCATTCCCCTTCTTCTCCTCGAATCGGCACGACCCGCCACGCGGCTCAAGACTTCGCGCAGGCGCGTCTGCACGCCGAGACGACCGAACTCCTGCACCAGCGTCAGGCCGCCAAACGAGTGGCGGAACGTTCCCACGACGCGGTCGACTGCCGTGAACTGCTGTCCATGCTCGGCCTGGCGAACCTGCCGGCCTCCACCGCACTTCACGCATAAGGGGTACGCAAGTGACTCGAGGAACCGTCAAGTGGTTCAACGGCAGCAAGGGTTTCGGCTTCATCGCGCCTGAGGGCGGCGGGCCGGACCTGTTCGTGCACCAGTCCGAGGTGCAGGGCTACGACCACCACGGCATTCCCGACAACCAGGCCGTGGAGTTCGAGGTCGGCGAAGGCCAGAAGGGCCCGCAGGCCCGCTCCGTGCGCCTCGTCTGACCGGGCTCGGCAAGTCCACTGTGGAGTGATCGGTCGCCGTTCACTCCACAGTGTTGTTCAGGAACCGTTCCAGCACCCCGTTGAACTCGGGCGCCTCCGGCACGAGATGGCCTCGGCCCTCGCACACGGCCCGCTCGGCGCCGGTCTCCTGCGCGATCGTGTCGCAGATGGCCTCGTACGCCTCGCTGTGGCCGCCGGAGACCACCAGGATCGGGAACCCGGCGTCGCGCAGGGCTTTCAGCGGCGGCTCGGCCTCGTCCGGCAGCCGTGCGCCCAGCAACTGCCGCATGCCCTTGACCAACGTCTCGTGCGGCTCGTCGGGAACCTCCACCGGCACGCCCGTGACCTGGAAGAACCTCCGCAGCCCCGTCGCCGGATCGACCTGGGAGCCGATCAGGTCGCGCAGTGCGGCCGCGTACTCGTCCACGGCGGGAACTCCGCGCGCCACGCCGCTGCACGGTGGCTCGATGACCGTCAGCGAGCGCACGTTCTCCGGTCGCGACGCCGCCGCGTACATCGAGACGATGCCGCCGTAGGAGAGGCCGACGAGGTGGCTCGGCTCGTCCAGCAGCTGCTCGGCGACGAGCGCGGCCTCCGGTTCGAAGTCCTGTCGCGCGGGCGGTGACTGGCCGTGGCCAGGACGGTCCGGCGCGAGCAGCGTCCATCGTTCGGTCAACGGCCGCTGAGCCCGCCAGGACTCCCGGCCGCCGAGCACGCCGCCGTGCACCAGCACCACGCGCGGACCCTGGCCCCAGCGGTGAACGTGCAGTCGCATGATCAGAGCGTAATCAGTCCGGCAGCAACGGCACGGAGATGCCCGGATCCCGTCCCAGCAGCGCCGCCCGCGTCACCGACCTGGACCCGAAGCGGTCGCGCACGTCGTCCAGGGCGGCGTCCAGGGCGGCTGGCTTCTGCTCCTCGAACGGCAGCGTCATCTGCATCGGCGCGTCGTTCTGGAGATTCGTGAGGGACACGCCCAGCAACGTGATGCCACGCCCTTCGATCAACGGCATGGCGGTGCCGAGCAACTCCCTCGCCGACGCCAGCAGCACCTCGGTCTCCGTCGTCGGATGCCTCAGCGTGTGGGAACGGGTCGCGCGGGTGAAGTCGGCGAACCGCAGGCGCAGCACCACGGTCCGGCACGCGCGGTGGGCCGTGCGCAGCCGCCGCGAGATGCCGTCGATCAGCGAGGCGAGGATGGCGTCGAGGTCGTCACGCGTGCGTTCGCGGCGGCCCAGCGCGCGCTGCGAGCCGATCGACTGACGGCGTCGTCCTGTGTGGACCGGACGGGGATCATGGTTGTGCGCCAGCGCGAACAGGTGCCTGCCCGCCGCCCGGCCGATCATCGAGACCAGTGCCACCTCGCCCAGAGCGGCGACCTCGCCGACCGTGCGCAGGCCCAGGCCGTGCAACTTGGCCGCCGTCACCTCGCCGACGCCCCAGAGTCGTTCGACCGGCAGCGGGTGCAGGAACTCCAGTTCGTGGTCGGCGGGTACGACCAGCAGCCCGTCCGGCTTGGCGACCCCGCTGGCGACCTTGGCGAGGAACTTCGTGCGCGCCACCCCGACCGTGATCGGCAGGCCGACCTGCTCCAGCACGACCGCCCGCAGTCGTGCGGCGATCACCTCGGGCGGTCCGGCGATCCGGTGCAGGCCACCGACGTCGAGGAACGCCTCGTCGATCGACAGGCCCTCGACCAGCGGTGTCGTGTCGCGGAACACCTCGAACACCGCCTTGCTCGCGGTGGAGTAGGCCGACATCCGCGGCGGTACGACGATCGCGTGCGGGCACAGTCTCCGCGCCGCTGCCCCGCCCATCGCCGTGCGCACGCCGAACGCCCTGGCCTCGTAACTCGCGGCCAGCACCACCCCGCCGCCCACGATCACCGGGCGGCCGCGCAGGCTCGGATCGTCCCGTTGCTCGACGGACGCGTAGAAGGCGTCCAGGTCGGCGTGCAGGATCGGGGTGCTCACGAACACATGTTCGCATCCGTCACCCGTTCAGAACAGTGTCGTCAGGACATGAGCGCACGGGCGATCGGCCAGGCACCGGGCGAGGTGTTCGACAGCACCGTGATGGTCGTGCCGGTGTGCGGGTCGTGAGTGGACTTGAAGGACTCGCCGGCGTCGTACCCGGCGAGGATCACGGTGTCGCTGGTCTCGTGCAGCCAGAAGCCGAGGCCGTAGCGCAGGGACTCCTCCGGAACGTCGTGGCGGGGCCGCGTCACCTCCTCGGCGAGGTCGCCGGCGAACAACGCCCTCCAGAACTTCGACATGTCGCCTGCTGTGGTGTGGATGCCGCCGTCGCCGGTCGCCAGCACGGGCAGGTGGAAGACGTTGGAGCGGTCGAGTCCCTCCAGATAGCCCACGGCCGCGTCGGCGGGCAGTTCGTCGGAACGCAGGAAGCCCGTCCTGGTCATGTCCGCGGGCCGGAGCACGCGTTCGCGGACGAGGTCGTGGTAACCCTGCCCGCCGGCCCGTTCGGCCAGCAGCGCGAGCACGACATAGCCGCCGTTGCAGTAACCGAACCGCTCACCGGCCTTGAACTTCGTGGGATGCCCGTCGAGCAACGGCAGGAACGCCTCGGTCGAGGTCAGCAGGTGCACGGCGCCGATCACGTAGTCGTTGGCCTCCCAGTCGCCTTCCTCGTCGAGGTAGTCGCCGATGCCGGACGTGTGCGTGAGCAGGTGTTCGACCGTCACGTCGTCGGCGATCAGCGGAAGGTCGTCGTCCAGCAACGAGCGGGCGGTGGTGTCGAGCGTGAGCGCGCCTTCACGGATCAGGGAGAGCACGGTCAGCGCGGTGAACCCCTTGCCGCCGCTGGCGATGCCGAACCTGGTGTCCACGGTGTTGGGCACGCCGTACGCGCGGTTGGCGAGCCCGTAGGCCTTCGCGAACTCGATCTCTCCGGCGTGGTCGATCTGCACCACGCCGGAGAAACCGGTGTCCGCGGCGATCTTGTCGATGTCTCCCAACGGCATTCGCGCAGGCTAGCCCTGCGTCAAGGTCGCGCCGAAACGGTTTTCCGGTGACCGGATCCCGCGTAGCAACGCCAGCGGTGCCACCGCCACGACCGCGGCCAGCACGAAGCCGAGCCGGAAGGACGCTCCTCCCGTGAGCAACGCCGCCGCGACCTGGACGCCCAGCGCCGCACCGATCGCCCGTGCGATCCCGCACGTGGCCGCCGCGACGCCGGTGTCCCGCTCACCGGCCGAGGAGATCGCGGCGGTGTAGGTGGCCGTGGACGCGGTCCCGACGCCGAGCCCGAGCGTCACCAGCATTCCCACCGCGATCTGCCACGGCACCTCGTGCCATCCGGCGACGAACAACGTGCCCGCGGCGGTGAGCGTCAAACCGGCGGCCATGGCGGTCCTGGTTCCCGCCCGCCGCGCGAACACCCCGGACAACGGCCCGACCACGACGGCGACCAGCACGGTGGGGAAGAGGTACAGGCTGATCTCGCTGGCCGTCGCGCCGAACCCGGAAAGCAGTTGCGGCACCAGGAAGTACGTCGCCGAGTAACTCGCCCCGAGCGCCCCGGCCGTGAGACTCGCCCTCCACACCGACCGCAGGACACCGAGATCGACCAGCGGATGTTCGGCGCGGCGCTCGACCGCGACCCAGCCGAGTCCGAACGCGACGGTCAGCGCGAGCAGCATCAGAGCGGTGAGAGGTTCTTGCGGGGCCAGGAAAAGCGCCAGCATGAGCGTGGCGAGGGCGAGTGCCAGCAACACTCCGCCCGGCCAGTCCAGCCGGGTTCGTCTCACCTGCCAGGGCCCCGGCAACGCGACCGGCGCGACGATCGCCACGGCGGCCACGACGAGAGCCGGCAGCAGGAACATCCACTGCCGCGAGAACGCGTCGGCGAGCGGCCCGGCGGCGAGCACGCCCAGTCCGCTGCCGACCGTGAACAGGCCCGTGAGCACGCCGATCGCGACTGGCGTGTCCTTGAAGAGCTGCCGTGCCAGCACGAACGACACCGGCAGCACTCCGCCGCCCAGGCCCTGCAGGAACTGCCCGAGCAGGATCACCGGGAACGTCGTCGCGAACGCCGACAGCACGGCCCCGGCCACGATGCACCAGGTGAGCACGAGCAGGGTCCGGCGCCCGCCGCGGTCGTCCGCGATCTTCGCGACGATCGGCATGGTGATCGCCGACGTGATGATCAACGTCGTGGACAGCAGGCCGGCCTGGGCGGGGTCGAGGCCGAGCTCGCGTTGCAGCAGCGGGAGCGCGGGGAACGGGATGCTTTCCAGGGCGCCGATCGTGACGGCCAACGCCGCCAGGACGGCCATCGCGGGTCGGGTCGATCTGAGCGTGGTCACGGCTGGTCTCCCTCGTCCGGGGGCCAGTAAAGCTACAAGGTGTAGCTGAAATGCGACAGGGTCTTTCGCAACAATCTGTTGCGTAAGTGTGGAGCAACCTAAACGGCGGGCATCCCGTTTCGGAGAGTGTCGGGTTGTTCACCCATCTGAAAGGACCGCGCGGCCTTGTCGCTCGCCACGATCCAGCGCCCCACCGAGGTGTCCCTGCCGCCCGCACGGGTGAGAGCACCTCGGCGGTGGCTGTTCGGGCTCGCCGCGGCCGTGCTCCTGGCCCAGATGGCCATCGCGATGATCACCACGGCGGTCCGGCAGACACCGACCATCGACGAGCCGGTCTACATCGGCACGGCGGTCGTCTACCTGGAACAGCACAGCCTTCGGTACAACCCGGAGCACCCGCCGCTGGGCAAGCTGATCATGGCGACCGGGCTGGCGTTCGCCGACGTGCGTCTGGACCCGGACTTCCAGGGCGATCAGACGGAGCTCGGCCGGCACCTGCTCTACGAGTCGGGCAACGACCCGGCGAAGCTGGTGCTGTCGGCCAGACTGCCGATGATCGTGCTCACGCTGCTGTTCGGCGTGGTCGTGTTCCTGTTCGCCACGGACATCACGAACAGATCAGGCGGGCTCGTCGCACTGGCCCTCTACGCGTTCTCGCCCGACCTCATCGCGCACGGATCGCTGGCCACGCTGGACGTTCCGGCCGCCGGGTTCGTGCTCACGTCGGTCTGGCTGGTGTGGCGGGCGCGCGCCAACCCCGCGCTCTACCTGCCGCTCGCCGGACTGGCCCTCGGCGCGGCACTGGCGACGAAGATGAACACCCTGGCCGCCGTCCCGGTGGTGCTGTTCCTGGTGTTCTGGCAGGCCCGCGCCAAAGCCGCGCTCGCCGTAGCGCTGCTCGCGCTCGCGGTCGTGTGGGTGTCCTACCTCGCCGTGGATCCGTTGCTGCACTGGGAGTCCCCGCCGGACCTGCCGTCCGCGCCGGTCGGCTGGCTGCCGTTCCCCGAGCCCTACCTCGACGGGATGCGCGTCCAGGCCGGCTTCGAGAACCGGGTGTGGGGCGGCTATCTCTTCGGCACGCACTACGAGGGTTCGCACTGGTACTACCTGCCGGCCGCGTTGCTGGTGAAGACACCGCTGGGCGCACTGCTCCTCTGGGCCGCCGCGGTCGTCGCCCTGATCAAACGGCCTGCGGCGGCGTACGTTCTGGCACCCGCGGCCGTGCTGCTGGCCGTGGCCATGACCGGCAGCCGTGACCTCGGCGTCCGGTACGCGATCTTCGTGCCGATGTTCCTCGCGGTCGCCGCCGCGGTGGTCGCACACCGGCGCTGGGCCAGGATCGCGGTCGCACTGGTCGCCGCGAGTTCACTGTGGACGTTCCCGTACTACCTGCCGTACTCCAACGAGGTGTTCGGCGGCCCGTCGAAGACCCACCTGCACCTGCACGACTCGAACGTCGACTGGGGCCAGGACCTGGGGCGGCTGGCCGAGCGCCTGAAGCGCTATCCCGGCGAACGCCTGTGGCTCGTCTACAAGGGTGCGGGAGTGCCCGAGTACTACGGGATCCGCGCGGACGACCCGCGCAAGGTGCCGGAGGACCAGGTGCACGGGCTGCTGGTCGTGTCCAACACGGCCATCGCGAAGGCCGACGACCTTCTCCGGGCGTTGATCGACACGAGCGCGCCCATCGACGTCGTGGGCCACTCCATCACGATCTTCCGCAGGGCATAGGGAGAAAGTTCCGTACCCCTACGGATGCGGACCCTGATTGTTCCGCACGTGCGCGCCTCCGACAGTGATCGCAGCGAACGACCGCCGCCCCTGCCCTGAGGTGGGCGTTCCTGATCCGAGAGGAACCAACGTGACGAGAACACCACGGTCCTGGGGCCTGCTGGCCCTGGTCGCGGCCACGGTGCTGGCACCCGTCAGCATCGCGAACGCCGCGCCACCGAACGCCCCTGCGGCCAACTACCTGGGGGACACCGTCCCCGCGAACCTCGGTGACGCCTCGCCCATGTTCGTCGGCGGGCAGAACGCCACCGTGAGCGAGTTCCCCGGCATCGTCGCGGGCATCCGCGCCGGTGGCACCCGGCCGGAGGGACAGACCTGCTCCGGCACGGTCGTGGCGCCGCGCAAGATCCTGATCGCGGCGCACTGCGCGGATGCCCAGGGGGAGAAGAAGTTCGTCTACGGGCTCGACGACCTCAAGGACTACAAGGGCGGCGCCGGCACCGGTTTCGCCGTGAACGTCGTCAGCTACAAGAAGCACCCGAAGTACGTCAACTTCGACCAGGGCTACGACGTCGCCGTCGTGACCGTGGACCGCGACATCGCCCTGAAGGGCGGCGCCGCGTACCCGAAGTTCGCCACCTCCGCCGACTCCGGCGGTGCCGCGCCGGGCAAGACGGGCCTCGGTTTCGGCTACGGCAAGAAGGACTTCAACGACAACTCGCAGGACGTCACGCTCGACAAGGCGAGCCTGCCGGTCGTCAACGGCGACAGCGTGTGCCAGGGCGTCGGCGCGGGCTTCAAGTCGGCGACCATGATCTGTGCCGGGTACTCCGACGGCCGGATCTCGATCCTGCCCGGTGACAGCGGCGGCCCGCTGATCTTCGACGACAAGATCTACGGCGTCGCGTCGTGGAGCCGGTCGGACTTCAAGTGGTACTCGGTCTACGGCCGCCTCGACAACGAGATGGGCGACTGGGTGAAGACCGAGGTCGGCGAGCAGCCCCCGGTCGGTGACTTCGGGCTGACCGTCGCGCCGGGCAGCGGTTCGGTCGCGGCCGGCAAGACGATCTCGGCCGGCATCACCACCACTGCCGGTTCGGGCGGTGCGGAGAACGCCACGTTGTCCGCGTCCGGCCTGCCCAGCGGCGTCAAGGCGGTCTTCCAGCCGACGTCGGTGACCACCGGCAACTCGGCCAAGGTCACGTTCGACGCCGCCACCTCGGCACCGAACGGCACCTACGAGGTCTCGATCACGGGTACGACGTCGAGCGGCAAGACGGCGTCCGGCAGGTACTCGCTGACCGTCACCGGTGGCGGCGACCCGCAGCCGGGTGACTTCACGCTGGGAGCCTCGCCGAGCAGTGTGAAGGCGGCCAAGGGGAAGTACGTCTCCACCACGATCTCGTCGAACGGCGACGGTCAGACGATCACCCTGTCGGCGAGCGGTGTGCCCAGCGGGGTGAAGGCCACGTTCCAGCCGGCCTCGGTCGGCGCGGGCAGCTCGTCCAAGCTGACGCTGGACGTCTCCGGCACCGCGACCGCCGGTACCTCCAGCATCACGGTGACCGGCACCGACGCGGGCGGAAAGACCGCCACCACAACGGTGTCGCTGACGGTCGAGGGCACCGAGCCGCCCACCGGTGAGGTCACGGTGACCGCGTCGCCGTCGTCGGCCGTCGTCAAGCAGGGCCTGCTGGCCCAGACCGTGGTGAAGGCCAGTGGTGGCACCGGAAACCTGACGCTGACCGCGTCCGGTGTGCCCACCGGCGCCCAGATGTCGTTCAACCCGGCCACGGTCGGTCAGAACGGCAGCAGCAACGTCTGGATCTTCACCAACTTCTCCACCCCGCCCGGCACCTACCCGATCACCGTCAAGGCCACCTCGGCCGACGGGAAGACCGGCACGACGACGTTCACGCTGACCGTCACCCGCTAGACCCCGTTGGGGGAACAGGGAAGAGCCCCGGAGCCACATCGGCTCCGGGGCTCGTTTCCGTTGCGGGAGAGTCAGACCGTTAGGGTCCAGGTGTCGATGTTGCCGACGTCGTAGGTGTAGATGTCCTTCACCTGAAGCTTCCACGTGCCGTTGCGCGCCTCGGAGGACAGGTCAACGGTGTAGGTCTCGTGGATGCCGCCGGACGACGAAGCCCCGCCGGCCTTCTTGAGGACGTAGGTCCTGCCGGACGGGCTGACCAGGTCGACGGCCAGGTCGCCGGTGTAGGTGTGGTTGATGTCGACCTTGACGGTTGCCGAGGCCGTGGAGTTGCCGGTGCAGCCCGAGATCGTGACCGACGACGAGACGGCGGTGCCGGTGTCCGGAATGGACACGTCGTCGCCGTTCGTGCCGGGGCCGCACTGCGGGTCGGGTCCGCCGCCGATGAAACCGCTGTACAGCAGCTTGTTCGGCGAACCGGAACCCGGGTTGGTGACCTTGCCGGAGGTGGCGTTGTTCACCAGGGCGTCGCGCAGGGCCTGTGGGCTCGCGGACGGGTTGGCCGACAGGTACAGGGCCGCGACCCCCGCGACGTGCGGGGTGGCCATGGACGTGCCGGACATGTTCGTGCTGCCGCCGTTCAGTCCCAGCGAGGTGATGTTGTCACCCGGCGCGAAGATGTCCGTGCAGGTGCCGTAGTTCGAGAACGAGGCACGCGCGTCGTTGGACGAGGTCGCGTTCACCGTGATCAGCGACGCGATCTTGGCGGGGCCGGTGGAGCAGGCGTCGGTCGAGCTGTTGCCCGACGCGACGGCCATCTGCACGCCGGAGGCGACCATACCGGCGATGGCGTCGTTGCCGATGTCGGCGGTGTCGAAGGTCCAGGAAGCGTTGACCACGGCGGGTTTCTTGGCGTTCGCCGTGATCCACTCGATGGCCTTGACGCCGGCCGAGTCGGGGCCGTTGCCGGTGCAGCTCGTGCCGAGCATGCGGACCGAGACCAGCTTGGCCTTCTTCGCCACGCCGTAGGTCTTCGAGCCGACCGTGCCGGCCACGTGCGTGCCGTGGCCGGAGCAGTCCTGGCCGTTCTGGCCGTCCTCGATGAAGTCGGCGCCCACGGACGCACGGCCCTCGAAGTCGGCGATCGACGTCTTCACACCGGTGTCGGTGATGTAGACCGTCACGTTCGACGCGCCGCCGCTGGGGTAGTTGAACTTCTTGTCCAGCGGCAGTGAGGCCTGGTCCACGCGGTCCAGACCCCACGTCGGGTTGTCCTGCACGTCCAACGCCTTCGCGGTGCCGTCCTGGTAGACGGCCTTGACGGCGGGGTCGGCCGCCAGCTTCCGCGCGGCGGCCTCGGTCAGGTTCTTGACCTGGAAGCCGCGCATGGCGTGGGAGAACACGGCGTCGAGGTCGCCGCCGTACTTCTGGGTGAGCGCGCTCGACGTCGACTGGATGGCGGCGCCGGGCTTGAGCGAGACGATGAAGCTGCCGCCGGCCGCGGGGTTGCGGGCCTTGACGAAGTCCGCTTCAGCCGCCTGAGCCGGGGTGGCCAGCAGGGCGGAGGCGACGATGAGAACGGCGAGCCCGCAGGTGGTGCGGTGCATGGGAAGTCCTTCCGGTGCTCGTCAGAACGTCAGGGTCCAGGTGTCGATGTTCCCGGCGTCGTAGGTCCAGACGTCGGTCACCTGCAACTTCCACGTGCCGTTGCGGTTCTCGGCGGACGCGTCGACCGTGAAGGTCTCGTGCACACCGGCGGACGAGGTCGCGCCGCGAGCCTTCTTGAGGCTGTAGGTCGCACCCGACGGACCGACCAGGTCGATGGCCAGGTCAGCGGTGTAGGGGTGGTTGATGTCGACCTTGACCTTGGTGGCGGTCGAGGCCTTGCCGGTGCAGCCGGTCACGTTCACCGACGACGTCACCGCCGTGTTGTTGTCCGGAATGGACACGTCGTCGCCGTTGGTGGCCGCGGCACACGGCTCGGGGTCCGGGCCACCGCCGCCGATGAAGCTGATGTTGAGCAGCTTGTTCGGCGAGCCCTGGAGGTCGGTGATCTTGCCGGTGGTGGCGTTGTTCACCAGTGCGTCGCGAACCTGGGCAGGGGTTGCGGACGGGTTCGCGGACGCGTACAGAGCGGCGGCGCCGACGACGTGCGGGGTGGCCATCGAGGTGCCGCCCATCGACGTGGTGCCGCCGCCGTTCTTGGTCGACGTGATGTTCGAGCCGGGCCCGAAGAGGTCGACGCAGGAGCCCCAGTTCGACGCCTGCCCGCCGGTGTAGATCGAGCGCTTGTCGGCCGAGTCGCTGGCGGCCACCGTGATGGCCTCCGGCACGCGGGCGGGGGAGGTCTGGCAGGCGTCGCCGTTGTTGTTGCCCGCAGCCAGACCGAACGTCACGCCCGCCGCGATGGCGCGCTTCACCGCGTTGTCCACAGTGGAGTCCGCGCCGCCGCCGAGGCTCATGTTCGCCACCGCGGGCTTCGTCGCGTTCTGGGCCACCCAGTCGATGCCCTTGATGATCTGCGAGTACTGGCCGTTGCCGGAGCAGTCGAGCACGCGGACCGCGACCAGGCCGACCTTCTTGGCCACGCCGTACGTCTTCGACCCGACCGTGCCGGCGACGTGCGTGCCGTGGCCCTGGCAGTCCGAGGCGTCCGCGTCGTTGTCGATGAAGTCGTAACCGTCCTTGGCACGGCCCTCGAACTCGGTGTGCGCCTTGTAGATCCCGGTGTCCAGGATGTACGCGGTCACGTTCGGCGCGGTGTTCGGGTAGGTGTACTTCGCGTCGACGGGCAGGTTCGCCTGGTCGATCCGGTCCAGGCCCCACGTCGGGTTCGTCTGGGTGTCGGACATCCGCGCCCAGCCGTCCTGCTGCACGTAGGCCACCGCCGGGTCGGCCGCGAGCCTGCGCGCCGCCGCCTCGTCCAGCTTCACCGCGAAGCCGCGCACCGACGCGACGTAGGTGTTGCTGACCTTGCCGCCGTGCTTGCGGGCGAGGTCGAGCGCCTTGGCGTTGGTGGTGGGAACGTCACTGGCACCGTCCTTGAACACCACGATGTAGCTGCCCGCGACAGGGTCGGCGGTCTTCTGGATCGAAGCCGTCTGAGCGGAAACAGGGCTGCTCACCGCGGCGACGACGGCCAGGCCGATGCCCGTCGCCGCGAGCACGCGTGTTGTGCGATCAAGTCGCATCTCTGGTTCTCCGTTCTCCGGCCGCCTCGGCAGGGGTGGGCGACCACGTGCGGATCACCATCGGGCGAGCGGGAACGGCGAACAATCCGGATATCTCTACGTAGGGATACCCGTCTTTCACCTACCATCGGTGCGGATGAGCCGGACACCGAAGTCCAGGGCGCGGCGCTGCGACCCCGGCGGACTGATGCGCACCAGCTCGCCGGTGCTGGTGGGGCGAGGTGACCAGCTCGGCGCGCTGCGCGCCGCCGTGCCGAGCCACCCCGCGGTGATCATGATCGAGGGTGAGGCGGGCGTCGGTAAGTCACGCCTGGTGCGTGAGCTCCTCGACGCGGATCTCGGCCCGATCGTCGTCCTCATGGGCCACTGCCAGCCGGTGGGAGAGCCGTTCCCGTACGGCGCGGTGCTGGAGGCGTTGCGCGACTGCACGGAACGCTTGGCGCGCAACCATTCACGGCTGAGCCCGGTGTCGGGTGTGCTCGGTTCACTGTTACCGGAACTCGCCGAGTACCTGCCCGCGCCACCGCCGCCGACCGGTGATCCACGGGCCGACCGGCATCGGTTGTTCCGCGGGATGCGCGAGCTGATCGGCGTGCTCGGGCCGGTGCTGCTGGTCGTCGAGGACCTGCACTGGGCCGACGACGGATCCCGGCAGCTGCTGCGGTTCCTGATGGGCGACCCGCCGGCGAATCTGTCCATCGTGGTCACCTACCGGCGCGAGGACGTGCCGGGCGGTGTCCCCCTGGGATCGGCGTACCGGCCGCCCACCGGGATCACCAGCGCGTTGCTCGAACTCGGACCGCTCGACGTCGCGGAGGTGCGGGCGCTGACGTCCGCGATTCTCGACGGCGAGCCCGTGTCGCTGGAGTTCGCGGCCAAGCTGCACGAGCGCACGGCGGGCATCCCGTTCGTGGTCGAGGAAACGTTGCGGGCGTTGCGGAATCCCGCCGGAGCCGTGCACGCGGACGGTGCCACGGCTCGACGGTTGCTCGACAACGTGGAGGTGCCCGTGCTGCTGCGTGACGCCATCGCGGAGCGCCTGGCCGCGTTGCCCGCCGCTGCCACGCGGTTGGTCCAGGCCGCCGCCGTGCTGGGCGCGCCCGCGTCCGTTGAACTGCTCGGCGAGGTGGCCGAGATCAGTGAGAGTCGTGCCGCCCTGACACACGCGCTGACGGGCCATGTTCTGCACGAGGTCGACGCACGGCGGTACGGCTTCCGGCACGCGCTGGCTCAGCAGGCCGTGTACGACACGTTGGGCGGACCGGACCGGCAGGAGTTGCACCGCCGTGCCGTCGAGGTGCTCGACCAGGTCGAACCGCGTCCGCTGGTCCAGCTCGCCGAACACAGCGAACGCGCCGGACGCACGTCCGAGTGGCTGCACTACGGCGAGGCCGCCGCGGACAGGGCCGTCGAGAACGGCGACGCGGCCACCGCCACCGCCCTGCTGCAACGGCTGCTGCTCGATCCCGCCGTGCCCGCGGCCGACGTCGACCGGCTCGCGATCAAGCTCGGCCAGATCGCCCACCAGGGCCTGGACCAGCTCGATCCGGCCGAGGCGCTGGAACGCCTGCTGTCCGACCGCCGCCTGTCGACCGCCGCGCGCGGCCAGGTGCGCCTGTACCGGGGCGTGCTGCTGATCCGGCAGGCGGGCGGTGTCGAGGAGGCCCGTTCCGAGCTCGAACGGGCGGTCGCCGACCTCACCGAGCGCCCGGACCTGGCCGCCCGCGGGGCCGCCGTGCTGGGACTGTCCTACCTGGGCGGCACCCCGATGAGCGAGGTGCTGCCGTGGCTCGGCCGGGCGGCCCGCGCCCGTGCGGAGTCCGACGATCCCGAGCTGAAGATGTCGTTGTACGCCAACGAGATCGGGTCGCGGATGCACACCGGTGACCCGGCCGTGCTGGAGCGCCTGGAGTTCCTGCCCGCCTCCACCCCGGGTGAGCTGCGCCAGCTCGCCCGCGCCCACTGCAACCTCGCCGACGCGCTGACCACGACCGGTCACTTCGAGCTGTGCGCCGACCTGCTGCGCAACGGCCTGCGGTACGCGGCGGAGTGCGGTGCCCCGTTCGTCGCGAGCACCGCGCACGCGACCAGGGCCCGGCTCGACTGGCTGACCGGCGACTGGGAGGGCCTCGCGGACCGGGCGCAGACCCTGCTCGACGAGTACCGCGACCTGTTTCCGCTGGCCAGCGAGCTGTGCCTGATCCTGGGTTCGCTGGCGACGGCGCGGGGCGAGTGGGCGGAGGCGACCAGCTACCTCACCGAGACCGGCGCGTTCGCCCCCGAGGAGTCGATCACACCGGTCGCCATCGCGGGCTGCGCGGCGCTCGCTCGCACGATGCTGGCCCAGGACGAGATCACCCGTGCCTGCGTCGATGTCGACCGCGGCCTGACGATCGTGCGCACCAAGGGCGTGTGGGTGTGGGCGACCGAACTCGGTCCGGTCGCCGTGGCCACGTTCCTCGCCGCCGGGCGCGAGACCGACGCCGAGACGCTGATCGAGGAGATCGCCGCCGGCATCGAGGGCCGGGACGCCCCGATGGCGTTCGCCGCGCTGGCCTGGTGCCGCGGCCTGCTCGCCGAGGCGCGCGGCCGGCTCGACCCCGCCGTGTCGCTCTACCGGGAGGCCGCCGACAGGTACTCGGCGTTGCCCGCGCCGTACCTCACCGCGCTGGTCGCCGAACGCGAGGCTGCGTGTCTTCTGCCCGGTGACCAGGAGAAGGCGGCGGAGATCCTGTCGGCGCTCGTCGACACGTTCGACGGCCTGGGCGCCACCCGTGACGCGGCCCGGTGCCGGCACCAGTTGCGCGGCATCGGTGGCGGCAAGCCGTCGCGGCGGGGCAGGCGTGGGTACGGCGACGAGCTGTCGCCGCGCGAGCAGGAGGTCGCGCGGCTGCTGGTCGCCGGGCACACCAACCGGAAGATCGCCGACGTGCTGTTCCTGTCGCCGCGGACCGTCGAGCAGCACGCGGCACGGGTGCTGCGCAAGCTCGGGGTGTCGTCGCGGGCCGAGCTACAGGCCGAGGACCTCGCCTAGGTCGAGGCCGGTCAGCTCACAGCTCTTGTCCCAGAGCTTCTTCGCGGTCTGCTCGTCGGTCATGTGCGCGTGCGGTTGTTCCAGGTGGGGCTTGCCGCGCAGGCCGAACTGACGCGGACCCCAGAGCTGCCCGCCTTCGACCGCTGGGTCCAGCACGGCGTGCACCGCCGGCCGTGCGCCGGAGTCCTTGCCGTGCAACAGGAGTCCGGCGATCCGGGTGGACGCGGGACGGGTGTGGACGCCCGGGCGTGAGGGGGTCAGGGAGTCCAGGGCTCCGCCGGGGTGGACGACGACGCTCATCGCCTTGCTGTGGGCCGCGCGCAGACGGCGGTCGAGTTCGAAGCCGAAGCTCATCTGGGCCAGCTCGGAGCGCCCGTAGGCGCGTTTCGTGTCGCGCTCCTCTAGGGACTGGAGGTCGTCGAGGTCGAGGCGTTCGGAGCGGGCGGCGAAGCTGCCGACCGTGATGATCCGGGCGGACGTGAGCAGGGGCGCCAGCCAGTAGGCGAGCGCGAAGTGGCCGAGATGGTTGGTGGCGAACAGGATCTCGGGCTCGGCATCGGCGATGCCCGCGTTGAACACGACCGCGTCGAGAGGATCGAGTCCGTCTGCCGAGGACTTCAACGACGGCAGGTCGGCCAGGTCCAGCGGCAGGTGGCGGACGACGGCGCCGGGGACGCGGGCGCGGATGGCGTCGGCGGCTGCGTCGGCCTTGGTCTGGGAACGGCTGCCGAGCACGACGGACGCGCCCGCCTCGGCGAGTTGTTCGGCGGTGAAGTAGCCGATGCCGGCGTTGCCGCCGGTGACCAGGACGTTCACAGGGCGGGCCATCCTCGCTTGAGATGGGCGAAGGCCTCGGCGAGCGCGGCGGCGCGATCGGGCCGGGCCGAGGCCAGGTCGGGGGTCTCCAGGACGTAGCGGGCCAGCACGTGCAGCGAGTCGTCGGGTTCGTCGACACCGGCGGCCTCGGCGAGCAGCGCGGCGAGCGTGTCCTGACAGGCGATCCAGACTGTGCGGGCGTAGGCCCACAGCGCCGGTGTGGCCAGGATCAGGTCCATGCGCCGCCGGTACTCCGCGGGCAGGTCCTCGCGGAACGGCGCCCGGCCGGCGAAGAAGGCGTGCAGGGCGTCGAGCGGGGAGGTGCCTTGCGGGCGTTCGCGGATCGCGGTTGTCAGGGAGGCCTCCCGCTCGCCGCTGTCGTCCAGGATCAGGGCTTCCTTGCCCGCCGGGAAGTGTGCGAACAGCGTCGCGATCGCGGTGTCCGCCGCTTCGGCGATCTCCTTCACGGTCACGTTGTCGTAGCCGCGTTCGAGGAAGAGTTCGAGTGCCGCGTCGGCCAGGGCCTTGCGGGTCGCCGCCTTCTTGCGGTCGCGTCTGCCCGTCATGGCGCCAGGATAGCCAGAACGGTTCCGAAACTGAAACCGTTCTAGTTTTAACCTGACCCTGGACCGGCTGCGGCGCTAACGCCAGACGTCGGCGAGGTTCCGGTCGAACATCGTCGCGATCGACACCAGTGCCGCGTCGAGGTCGACGTTCTCCGGATCGACGAGTGCCTGGAGGTGGATGCCCAGGAGCGCGCCGTTCAGCGTCACGGCGGCGGTGCGTTCCTGCTCGGCGGCCTTCTCCGGATCGGCCGTGGCCGGGCGCCGGAGGCGCAGCAGGACCTCGATGCCCTCGCGTCGCCGGGCGAAGAACTCCCGGTACTGCTCGTGCACGACACCGCGGTCGCTCAGGGCCTCGACCAGGATCATGAACACCAGCGCGGAGTTGCCGCTCCTGAGCAGTTCGGCCGTCTCGGCGAACACCTCGGTCAGCGACGGCACGGACTCGTAGCGCTCGGCCGGCCAGATCCGCCCGACCACCCGCTCCACCACGGCCATCACGAGGCCGTCCTTGTTCTTGAAGTGCCACGGGATCGAGCCGCGGCTGATGCCCGAGCGCTTCGCGATGTCCACAAAGGACGTGCGGTCGAACCCGCGCTCGGCGAAGAGCTCCTCGGCGGCGTCCAGGATGCGGCGACGGCTCTCGTCGCCGATCTCGTCGATCCGGCGCTGCCCAGGGGAGTTCACGGCGATCATCGTACGACCCGGGCGAGGTCGTGCGGCACGTGCCGAGCGGTCCCGATCAGCACCAGGCCCGCGATGATCGAGGCCGCCGGCGCCACCACGGCGACCGCGGTCTGCACGCCCCACAACCTCTCCGCCACCCCGGTGAGTGCCGCGCCGCCGAGGCCTCCGACCACCGCCGTGAAGACGCCGACCAGCGCGAACGCCGTCGCCCGGAACTCCTTCGGCGTCACCGAGGCCACGACCAGGCTCAGCGGCACGATGCCGGCGAACGTCATCGCCTGGGTGACGACTCCGATCACCACGTAGGTCGTCACGTCCGGCGCGTACGCCTGCGCCGCGAACCCGATGCCCAGCACGGAAAGCGCGCCGGCCGCGAGGTGAAGGCACGCCGGGGGACTGCGCCGGAACAGCCGGTCGCTCGAGATCCCGCCGAGTGCCGCGCCGAGCAGTCCGCCCACCGCACAGACCGCCGTGATCACGCCGCGAGCCGCGGCGCCCTGCCCGAGTTGCTCTTCGAGAATCACGTTGAGGTAGATCGGAACCGTCGTCACGGAGATGCCGAACGCGCCGAGCGCGACCATCACCCCTACGAACGTGGGGATTTTTCTGAGGTCCTTCACCGCCCCGCGCGGCGTGGCGGTGGAGTGCTCGCGGACCGGCTCGGGCAGGCGCAGCGCGACCAGGCCGAGCAGCAGCGCGGGCACGGCGAGGAAGCCGAACGCCCAGCGCCACGGCTCGTGCTCCTCGGGGATGAACGCCGCGAAAGCCGCCGCCAGCAGGGGACCGGTGACGATGCCGAGGGGTTGCCCGCCGCGGTGCAGCCCGAGCACCCGCCCTCGCCCGGCCGGCGGGTAGGCGTCGACCAGCAGCGACGACTGGATCGGGCCCTCGTTGGCCTTGCCGACGCCCGCGACCACGCGGACCGCGACGGCCTGCCACAGGTTCTGGACCGTCCCCAGTACTCCGGCGGCCGTGGCCCAGACGAGGGTGGCTACGCCCGCGATCGTGGTGCGGCGGTGCCGGTCGCCCAGCAGGCCGAGCGGGAGCGCGGCGAGAGCGACCATCACGCCGGCCAGTGCCCCGAGGACGCCGACGGCCGCCGTGCTGATGCCGAGCGACTCGCGGATCTCGGGCGCGAAGACCACGAACATCACGTTGTCGACGCTGTCCAGCACCTGGAGGCCGACCAGCACGCCGATGGTGGCGCGGCCGCCCGCGGCGAGGACCTTTCGGAGCGATGTCGGCGCCGATTGCTGACTGAGAGGCATGCTGAGCAGGCTACTGTGTTGGTCGACATAGTGTCATCAGGTCAACATAGAGGGGTGTTCCCATGCGGGACTGGAAGGGCTCGGTCGCCTTCGTGACCGGCGGCGGCAGGGGGATCGGCCTGGGCATCGCGAGGGCGCTCGCGCACCGGGGTGTGAGCCTCGCGCTGGCCGACGTCGACGAGGAGTCGTTGGCCAGCGCCGAGGAAGGGCTGTCCCAGGTGACGGCCGTGCGGACGTATCGGCTGGACGTACGCGACCGCCAGGTGTTCGAGAAGGCCGCCGGCCAGGCCGAACGAGCGCTCGGGCCCGTGGACCTGCTGTTCAACAACGCCGGCATCGCGCCGTACGCCCCCGCCGCCGAGCTGACCTACGAGAAGTGGGACCTGGCCCTCGGCGTGAACCTGACCGGCGTGGTCAACGGGATCCAGACGTTCCTGCCGCGCATGATCGAGCGCCGGGCGGGCTACGTCGTGAACACCGCGTCGGGCGCCGGGCTCGTGTCCGACGGGAACGTGCTGTACGCGACGGCCAAGTTCGCGGTCGTCGGTCTGTCGGAGTCGCTGCGCCACGACGTGGCCGAGCACGGCATCGACGTGAGCGTGCTGTGCCCGGGACCGGTCGACACGGGCATCATCGCGAACACGAGGACGGCGAGCGCGGGCGTCGCGGTGCGGGACGACCTCGTGCCCGGCGTCGAGGCGTTCCTCCGGAGCGGGCCGAGCATCGACGCCGTGGGCGAGATGGTGCTGGCGGGCATGGAGAAGCGTTCGCCGTGGATCTTCACCGGCTACGACGTGCGGCCGCACCTGGAGAAGCGGACGGCCGCCATCCTGGACTGCCTATGACACCGGCGCGGTGAGCTGACGGCGCAGACGGCCGAACAGCTTGGCGTTGTTCATGGCGAGCAGTCCGACGGGCCGGCCGGCGCGGCGGAACTCGGCGACGAACCTGCGGTCGTCCGGCGACCCGTCGATCACGGCCACCTCGTCCGCGCCGCCGGTCTCGCCCGCGAGCTGAAGGCGGACACCGTACTGGTCGGACCAGACGTAACCGGACGGCCGGAACGTCTCCACGGTCGCGCCCGCGAGAAGGTTGCGAACGGCCACGACCGGCTGTTCCGACGCGTTAGTCCAGTGCTCGTGCCGGACGTGACTTCCCGCAGCGGTGCGATAACGGGCCACATCGCCTACGGCAACCACGGACGCGATGGACGTGACGCAGCCGGTGTCGCACAGCACGCCGTTGTCCACGGCGAGGCCGGAGCCAGCGAGCCAGCCGGTCGCGGGCTCCATGCCGATCCCGGCCACCACGACGTCGGTGGGCAGGTGCGTGCCGTCGCGCAGCACGACACCGGTCACCCTGGAACCGTTGTGCGCGAACGAAGCCACGCCGACGCCCAGGCGCAGGTCGACGCCGTGGTCGGCGTGCAGGTCGGCGCAGAGCGAGCCGAGCACGGGCCCGAGCGCGCGTTCCATCGGCACCGGCGCGGCCTCGACGACGGTCACCTCGTGGCCGAGCGCGCGGCACGTGGACGCGACCTCGGCGCCGATCCATCCCGCGCCGACGACCACGACGCGGGCACCCGGCAGCAGATCGGCTTGCAGGGCAACGGCATCGTCGAGAGTGCGCAGGGTGTGGACGCCGGCCAGGTCCGAGGTGCCGGGAAGCGTGCGGGGACGGCCGCCGGTCGCGATCACCACGCCGTCCGCGCGCAGGATCTCGCCGGTGGACAGGTACAGCGAACCGGTCGAGGGATCGATCTGGTCAGCGCGGACGCCGAGCCGCCATTCGGCGCCGAAGTCGTCGTCGGAGAGCGCGAGTTCCTCGGCCGGCATCGTGCCTCGAAGGAACGCCTTGGAGAGCGGTGGACGGTCGTAGGGCGCGTGCGGTTCCTCGCCGATGACCACGATCCGTCCGTCGAAGCCCTGCTTGCGCAGTTCCTCAACGGAGCGCAGCCCGGCCAGCGACGCACCGGCCACCGCGACCGTTCTCACGCCACGGCCTCGCGGCTGCCCGTGTCCACGTAGATCACGCCGTCCTGCACGACAACCGGGTACGTGCGCACCGCCCTCTTGGCCGGCAGGCACGTCGGGACACCGGTGCGCAGGTCGAAGCTCGCGGCGTGCAGCGGGCACTCGACGAAGCAGCCCTCCAGCCAGCCCTCCGACAGCGACGCGTCCTGGTGGCTGCAGGTGTCGTCGATCGCGTAGAACTCGCCGTCCGCGTTGAAGACGGCGATCGCCGGGTCGCCGTCGATCCGCACGGATTCGCCGATCGGAAGATCGGCCACGGCGCAAGCGGTGATCATCTCGAACCCCTCCGTTGCGTATTACGGAACGCGATGTGCGATACGCAACAGCAGAATGAGGCAGAACACGGGACGCGTCAAGGTGTGTTTGGGGGACGCGTCCTGGCTCGAACGCCAACGCAGGCGCCCCGGCGCCTCCTCCGGGGGCAACGCCCTGCCTGTGCTGGTTACTCGTTCACAACACAGTTACGGTTGCGTAATGAGCAACAACGGGGAGGCGCGCGACACGGCGCTGGTGCAATCGGTCGATCGGGCGGTGGCGGTGCTGGAGCTGCTGGCCCGCAACGGGGAAGCGGGGATCACCGAGATCGCCGCCGAGCTCGGCGTGCACAAGTCCTCCGCGTCCAGACTCGTTTACACGCTTCAGGCCCGTGACCTCGTGGAGCAGGACGGCGAACGCGGTCCGTTCCGGATCGGCCTCGGCATGCTCCGGTTCGCCGGCGCGGTGACCGGGCAGCTCGACTACGTCCGGGTGGGCGGCCCGGTCTGCACGGCGCTCGCGGACCGGCTGGGCGAGACCGTCAACATCGCGATCCTGGACAGCGGCGTCGCGCTGAACGTGAGCCAGGCGCGGGGGAGTTCCGCGGTGGCTGCGCAGAACTGGGTCGGTCAGCGGACGCCGTTGCACGCCACGTCGAGCGGCAAGGTCCTGCTCGCCGCCGCGTCGGCCGACGATCAGGACCGCCTGCTGTCGGGCGACCTGGAGCCCTGCGCCCCGCGCACGATCACCGATCCCGTGAAGCTGCGGTGCGTGCTGCAACGCACGGCCGAGGACGGGTTCGCGACCTGCATGGAGGAGCTGGAGGCCGGTCTGCACGCGGTGGCGGTGCCGGTGTTCGGCTCGCACGGCGACGTCGTGGCGGCGATCAGCGCCGCCGGTCCGGCCTACCGGCTCTCGCAGAAACGCATGCCGGAGATCGTCGAGGAGCTGCGCGTGGCGTCGCGCGACCTTTCTGTCCGAATGGGGCATTCCGTGCTGTGAAAGGCGTTCACGGACAGCGAGCCCTCGGTCACGGCCGGGGGCTCGCTGCCGTTCGGGATGCCTCCGTCCGTGCGACAGGGTCTTGACAACGGCTCCGGCGGACCGCACCGTGATGCCGCTAGTTGCATAATGCGGACTGCGTTGCGTATTACGGAACTCGCCGACGGGAGCGAACGAAGTGGCACATGCGGTGAAGGGTGTCGTGGCGGCGGGGCGCGGAGCGAAGGTCTCGGTCGAGACGATCCTCGTGCCCGATCCCGGTCCGGGTGAGGCGCTGGTGAAGGTGCAGGCGTGCGGGGTGTGTCACACCGACCTGCACTACCGGGAGGGCGGGATCAACGACGAGTTCCCGTTCCTGCTCGGGCACGAGGCCGCGGGGATCGTGGAAGCGGTCGGCGAGGGCGTGACCGATCTGGCGCCGGGCGACTTCGTGATCCTGAACTGGCGCGCGGTGTGCGGTTCGTGCCGCTCGTGCCTGCGCGGCCGGCCCCAGTACTGCTTCAACACCCACAACGCCACCCAGCCCATGACGCTGGCCGACGGAACGCCGCTGTCGCCCGCGCTGGGCATCGGCGCGTTCGCCGAGAAGACACTCGTCCACAGTGGACAATGCACGAAGGTGAACCCCAAGGCACCGGCGGAGGTCGCGGGCCTGCTCGGCTGCGGCGTGATGGCGGGCATCGGCGCCGCGATCAACACCGGTGGCGTCACGCGCGGCGACAGCGTGGCCGTGCTCGGGTGCGGCGGCGTCGGTGACGCGGCGATCGCGGGAGCGCGGCTGGCGGGGGCGCGCACGATCATCGCCGTCGACCTCGACGACACGAAACTGCGGTGGGCCGAGCGGTTCGGTGCCACGCACACGATCAACGCCCGCGAGCAGGACGTCGTGGAGGCGATCCGCGAGCTCACCGAGGGCAACGGCGCCGACGTCGTGATCGACGCGGTCGGCCGGCCCGAGACCTTCCAGCAGGCGTTCTACGCCCGTGACCACGCCGGCCTCGCCGTGCTCGTCGGTGTGCCGACCCCGGACATGAAGCTCGAACTGCCGTTGATCGACGTGTTCTCGCGCGGCGGCGCGGTGAAGTCGTCCTGGTACGGCGACTGCCTGCCCAGCCGCGACTTCCCGATGCTGATCGACCTGTACCTCCAAGGCAGGCTCGACCTCGGCGCGTTCGTCTCGGAGACGATCGGGCTGGGCGACGTCGAGAAGGCGTTCGAGGACATGCACCACGGCCGCGTGCTTCGTTCGGTGGTGGTCCTGTGAGCCAGCCGAGAGTCGTGCTGATCGGCGCGGGCATCGTCGGATGCGCGCTCGCCGACGAACTGACCGCGCGCGGGTGGACCGACATCACCGTGCTCGAACAGGGACCGCTGTTCGCCACGGGCGGGTCGAGCTCGCACGCGCCGGGCCTGGTCTTCCAGACGACCGGCTGCAAGACCATGACCTCGTTCGCCCAGTACACCGTCGAGAAGTACACGGCGCTGACGATGGACGACAAGTGGTGCTTCCAGCAGCTCGGCGGGCTGGAGGTCGCCACCACCCCGGAACGCTGGACGGACATCAAGCGCCGCCACGGCTGGGCGACGTCGTGGGGCGTCGAGAGCTACCTGCGTGATCCGGAGGAGTGCGCGCGGCTGCACCCGTTGCTCGACCCGGCCCGGATCCTCGGTGGCTTCCACATCCCGAGCGACGGCATCGCGAAGCCGCTCAGGGCCGCCGAGGCGCAGGCGCGCAGGGCGATGGAGCGGGGCGCGAAGTTCCTGGCGCACCACAAGGTCACCGGCGTCGAACGCAACGGCCGCCGGGTGAAGGCCGTCGTCACCGAGCACGACACGTTCGCCGCGGACATCGTCGTGTCCTGCGTCGGTATGTGGGGCCCGCGGATCGGGCGGATGGTCGACCTCGACATCCCGCTGGTCCCGATGGCCCACCAGTACGCGAAGACAGCTCCGTTGGCGGTGTTGAAGGGCGTCAACACCGAGCTGTCCGAGATGTCGAAGCCGTTGCTGCGTCACCAGGACGCCGACCTGTACTTCCGCGAGCACGTCGACCGCATCGGCATCGGCGCGTACGGGCACCGGCCGATGCCGATCTCGGCCGACGACATCCTCGACTACGACGTGGCGCCGACCATGCCGTCCGAGATCGCGTTCACCCCGGAGGACTTCGAGACCTCCTGGGCCGCCGCCGTCGACCTGCTGCCGGCCCTCGGCGACTCGAAGGTCGAGGAGGGCGTCAACGGACTGTTCTCCTTCACACCGGACGGCAACCCGCTGCTCGGCGAACACCCCGGACTGCAGGGCTTCTGGGTCGCCGAGGCCGTGTGGATCACGCACTCCGCCGGTGTCGCGAAGGCGATGGCCGAGTGGCTGGTGGACGGTCAGCCGAACATCGACCTGCACGGCTGCGACCTCAACCGGTTCGAGGACGTCCAGCGCTCGCCCGGCTACGTGCACGAACGCAGCTGCCGGGCGTTCGTCGAGGTCTACGACATCCTGCACCCGTTGCAGCCCGCCGAACGCCCGCGACCGTTGCGCACCAGCCCGTTCTACGAACGGCAGAAGGAGCTCGGCGCGGTGTTCCTGGAGGCGTCGGGCTGGGAGCGGCCGCACTGGTACGAGGCCAACGCTGGGCTGCCCGAGGTCGCGGAGATCCCGGAACGCAACGAGTGGGCGTCCCGGTTCTGGTCGCCGATCGCCGGCGCCGAGGCCCTCGTCGCCCGCAAGCGGGTCGCGATGTTCGACATGACCGCGTTGAAACGACTGGAGGTCAGCGGCCCGGAGGCGTTGACGTTCCTGCAGACCATGACCACCAACCAGCTCGACCGCAAGCCGGGCGCGGTGGTGTACACGTTGCTGCTCAACGAGGACGGGGGAGTGCGCAGCGACCTGACGATCGCCCGGCTCGGCCAGAACCGGTTCCAGGTCGGCGCGAACGGCCCGCTCGACCTCGACTGGCTGCGCCGGCGCCTGCCGCCCAACGGCGGTGTGCACATCTCGGACATCACGCCGGGTACCTGCTGCATCGGGCTGTGGGGACCTCTTGCACGCAAGCTCTTGCAACCGTTGACCCGCACGGACTTCTCACACGAGGCCATGGGGTACTTCAAGGCGCAGGAGGCTTTCATCGGCGAGGTGCCGGTCACCGCGATGCGCCTGTCGTACGTCGGTGAACTGGGCTGGGAGCTCTACACCACGGCCGACATGGGACGCCGGTTGTGGGACACGCTCTGGGAGGCCGGTCAGCAGCACGGTGTCATCGCCGCCGGCCGCAGCGCGTTCACCAGCATGAGGCTGGAGAAGGGCTACCGCTCGTGGGGCGCCGACGTGACCACCGAGCACGACCCGTACGAGGCGGGGCTGGGTTTCGCCGTCCGCATGAACAAGGGCTACTTCCACGGCCGCAGGGCGTTGGAGGGCCGTTCCGAGGAGACCGCGGCCCGCAAGCTCACCTGCTTGATCATCGACGACGACTACCAGGTCGTGATGGGCTCCGAGCCGGTGTTCGCGGGCGGGGTGGCGGTCGGGTACGTGACCAGCGCGGCCCGCGGCTACTCGATCGGCAAGAACATCGCCTACGCCTGGCTTCCCGCCGAGGTCGCGGTGGAGGGAACCCCGGTCGAGATCGAGTACTTCGGCGAACGAGTCCAGGCCGTCGTGTCGTCCGAACCGCTGTTCGACCCCGAGATGAAGCGGATCCGCTCATGACCCAGACCGAACTGCCGTCCAGCCTCATCCCCACCCTGCCCGGCAGCACCTACACCGATCCGGCGATCTTCGAGCTGGAGCAGGAGAACATCTTCGAGCGGATGTGGTTCTGCGCGGTCCGCAGCGCCGACCTCCCGGACGCCGGCAACTTCCGCACCGTCCAAATCGGACGCGAGAGCGTGCTCGTGACCCGCTCGCGCGACGGTTCGTTGCGTGCGTTCCTCAACATCTGCCGGCACCGCGGCGCCAAGCTGTGCGTCGAGGAGACCGGCACGGTCAAGCGGAACTTCCAGTGCCCGTACCACGCCTGGACCTACGGCCTGGACGGCAAGCTGGTCGCCGCGCCGAACCTCACGTCGATGCCGGACGTCGACCGCGTCGAGTACGGCCTGAAGCCCGTCCATCTCCGCGAATGGCTCGGCTACGCGTGGCTGTCGCTGGCCGACGAGCCGGCGTCGTTCGAACAGACCGTGCAGCAGGACGTCCGCGAGCGCCTGGGCAACCTCGACGCGATCGGCAACTACCAGGTCAGCGAACTGGACCTGGGTCGCCGGATCACCTACGACGTCAAGGCGAACTGGAAGCTCATCATCGAGAACTTCATGGAGTGCTACCACTGCGCCACCATCCACCCCGAGCTCACGGAGGTCCTGCCGGAGTTCGCGGACGGCTACGCGGCGCAGTACTACGTCGGGCACGGCGCGGTGTTCGGCGAGGAGATCAAGGGCTTCACGATCGACGGCAGCGAAGGCTTCGAGAACCTGTCCGGAGTGGACGCCGAGCAGGACCGCCGGTACTACGCGATCACCGTGCGGCCGCAGGTGTTCATCAACCTCGTGCCGGACCACGTGATCATCCACCGCATGTTCCCGATGGCCGCCGACCGCACGATCGTCGAGTGCGACTGGCTCTACGCCAAGGACGTCGTCGCCACCGGAAAGGACGTGTCGCGGTCCGTCGAGCTGTTCCACCGCGTCAACGAGCAGGACTTCGAGGCCTGCGAACGGTGTCAGCCCGCGATGTCGTCGCGGGCCTACCGGGACGGCGGGGTGCTGGTTCCGTCCGAGCACCACATCGGGGAGTTCCACCGCTGGGTGCAGGAGGTCACCTCGCCGAAACGGTGGTAGAAGGGACCCATGGGGGCGAACGAACTGCTGCGCGTTCTCGCGAGGAAGACCGCTCACGCGCCAGAACCGTCAGGAACCGGCCGCTATCACTACGTGCACACGGTTGGTGCGTATCGCCGCACCAACCGCTTCTTGAGCCGGACCGGGGAAAGCACGGTGACCAGCGTCGTCGAACACCTGGAACGCAAGCAGTGGATCGCGCCGGACGGGTCGGGACGGCTGCTGGTGACCCAGGGAGAAGAGGTGATGGTCCCGCCCAGCGGGGACTACGCCGCGGGGCAGTTGTCGGACCTCTTCATCACGGCCACCGACGAGGCCTCCCTCGCCGTCCAGCTCGGCAGGTTGACGTCGAAGACGACGACCGCGGCGGTGATGAAGGCGTTCCGTCAGGTGTGGCATCTTCAGGTCGTGACACCGCCGCTGCAGCGTCTTCTCTTGCTGCACTTGGCGAAATGCGTGGATCTGACGGTGGAGGACGAGTCCCGGGAGTTCGCCGGCAGGTCCGGTGTCGTGGTGTCCCACGCCGGTCACCTGCTCGCGTTCTCCCCGGACACCGGCGAGCTGATCGGTGCGGAGGGCTCAGGGCCGAGCCGCACCGAATGGCTGCGCTCCGGTTACCGCGAGACGACCGCGGAAGAGCTCAGATCAACGCCCTGATCGCCTGTTCGAACCCGATGACGTGCTGGGAGGCGAGTTCGCTCGCCTTCTTCGCGTCGCCCTCGATGATCGCGGTGAGGAGGGGCACGTGCTCGTCGACGTGACCGGCCATTCCGGACAGCCGCGGCAGGAAGACGCACCAGATGCGGGTCGCCAGGTTGTCGTACGAGATCAGGGTGTCTTCCAGGAACGGGTTGTGCACGCATCCGTAGATCGCGCGGTGCACGCCGACGTCGGTGCGGAGCAGCTCGGTGTTGTCACCGGAAGGCGCTGTGTCGAGCCGCGAGCGCAGTTCCGTGAGCGCGGTGCGGTCTTCTGCGGTGGCCCGCTCGGCGGACGCGGCGGCGGCGAGGGGCTCCAGGGTCCTGCGCACCTCGGAGATGTGCGAGAGGTCGGAGATGTTCACGTCGGTGGCGAACGTGCCGCGGCGCGGGAAGGCGACGACGAGCCGTTCCTGCTCCAGTCGTTTCAACGCTTCGCGGATCGGGGTGCGGCCCACGCCGAGCTCGGTGCGCAGCCTGTCCTCGTTGATGGGCTCGCCCGGCTTGATCTCCAGCATGACCAGGCGATCGCGCAGCACGACGTACGCCTGCTCGGTGAGTGAGACGGAGGCGGGCTCGTCGTTGACCCGTGCGTTCATGTGACCTACCGTACTGCACAGACTGATATACCAGTAGTCGACCAGATGATTTCGCTGGAGGCGTCGCAATGACCAGCCCGCCCGGAGCACATCTGCCCGAGCACCCGGACTTCCTCTGGGACAACCCGGAACCGAAGGCCTCCTACGACGTCGTGATCGTCGGCGGGGGTGGGCACGGTCTCGCGACGGCCTACTACCTCGCGAAGGTCCACGGCATCACGAACGTCGCGGTGCTCGAGAAGGGCTGGCTCGCGGGCGGCAACATGGCCCGCAACACGACGATCATCCGCTCGAACTACCTGTGGGACGAGAGCTCCGGCATCTACGAGCACTCGCTGAAGCTGTGGGAGGGCCTGGAGGAGGACCTCGGCTACCCGATCCTGTTCGACCAGCGCGGTGTGCTGAACCTGGCGCACAGCCTGCAGGACGTGCGCGACAGCGTCCGGCGAGTCAACGCCAACCGGCTCAACGGCATCGACGCGGAATGGGTGGATCCCGCCGGGGTCAAGGAGATCTGCCCGATCGTCAACACCTCGCCGGACGTCCGCTACCCGGTGCTGGGCGCGACCTACCAGCCGCGCGCGGGCATCGCGAAGCACGACTACGTGGCCTGGGGCTACGCGCGGGCCGCGCACGCGATGGGCGTCGACCTCATCCAGAACTGCGAGGTCACCGGGCTGGAGACGTCCCAGGGCCGGATCACCGCAGTGGAAACCAGTCGCGGGCGCATCGCCGCCGGCAAGGTCGCGTTGTGCGCGGCCGGGCACAGCTCGGTGCTCGCGAAGATGGTCGGCCTGCGGCTGCCGCTCGCCTCGCATCCGTTGCAGGCCTTGGTCTCCGAACTGCTCGAACCCGTGCATCCGACCGTCGTGATGTCGAACGCCGTGCACGTCTACGTCTCCCAGGCGCACAAGGGAGAACTGGTGATGGGCGCCGGGATCGACAGCTACAACGGGTACGGCCAGCGGGGTTCGTTCCACATCATCGAGCAGCAGATGTCGGCGGCGCTGGAGCTGTTCCCGGTCTTCGCGCGGGCACATCTGCTGCGGACGTGGGCGGGCATCGTCGACGTCAGCCCGGACGCGTCGCCGATCGTCGGCCTCACGCCGGTGGGCGGGCTGTACCTGAACTGCGGCTGGGGAACCGGCGGCTTCAAGGCCACACCCGGTGTCGGTGACTGCTTCGCGCACACCATCGCGCACGACAAGCCGCACCCGTTCAACGAGCCGTTCACCCTCGAGCGCTTCACCACGGGCGCTCTCGTCGACGAGCACGGCGCCGCCGCCGTCGCCCACTAGTAGGAGCTGACGATGCAACTCATCCCGTGTCCGTGGTGCGGGCCGCGCGAGGAAGCGGAGTTCCACTACGGCGGCCAGGCCCACGTCGCGTACCCCGAGGACCCGTCGGCGCTGACCGACGAGGAGTGGGCCCAGTACGTGTTCTTCCGGGAGAACCCGAGCGGCCCGTTCGCCGAACGCTGGAGCCACAACGCCGGATGCCGCCGGTGGTTCAACGCCGTGCGCGACACCCGCACCCACGATCTGTTGGCCGTCTACCGCGTGGGCGAGCCCATGCCCGAGGTGATCGCATGACGTTCCGCACGCCCACCGGTGGCGCGATCGACCGGGACACCCTGCTGCACTTCACCTTCAACGGCCAGTCCTACACCGGGCACCCCGGTGACACGCTCGCGTCGGCCCTGCTCGCCCACGGCGTGCACGAGGTCGGCGGCAGCGTGAAGCTCGGCCGGCCGCGCGGAATTGTCGCCGCGGGCTCCGAGGATCCAACGTCGCTGGTCCAGATCGAGGCTCCGTTCTCCGAGCCGATGCTGCTCGCGACGACCGTCGAGCTGTACGACGGCCTGGTGGCGCGTGGCCTCGCAGGTCAGGGAAAGCTCGCGGCCGAACCGGATCCGGCGCGGTACGACGCGAAGCACGAGCACTGCGACGTGCTGGTGGTCGGTGCCGGGCCCGCCGGGCTGGTCGCCGCG
The DNA here is from genome assembly GCF_900115955.1 of Lentzea waywayandensis. Taxonomy (GTDB): domain Bacteria; phylum Actinomycetota; class Actinomycetes; order Mycobacteriales; family Pseudonocardiaceae; genus Lentzea; species Lentzea waywayandensis. The sequence continues at coordinate 211,333 of NZ_FOYL01000009.1, read as the reverse complement.
TTGACCGCTGCCCGCAGTGGCGCGCGGGTGGTTCTGGTGGACGAGCAGAACCAGGCCGGCGGTGCGTTGCTCGGCGTGGACGAGTACGTGGACGAGCGGCCGTCCGCGGAGTGGGTCGCGGACGTCGTCGCGGAGCTGAAGAGCACCCCAGGTGTGCTGGTGCTGGAGCGCACGACGGCGTTCGGCATGTATCAGGACGGGTTCGTGCTCGCCCTGGAGAAGCGCACCGACCACCTCGGGTTCGCGGCACCGGAAGGTGTTGCCCGGCAACGGGTCTGGCGGATCAGGACCAGGCAGACCGTGCTCGCCACCGGTGCTCACGAACGCCCTGTGGTGTTCGCGGACAACGACCGGCCCGGCATCATGCTGGCCTCGTCCGCCCGCACGTTCCTGCACCGCTACGGCGTGCTGCCCGGCTCGCGGGCCGTCGTGTTCACCACCAACGACAGTGCGTACTGCGCGGCCATCGACCTCGCGGAGTCCGGTGTGGACATCGCGCTGATCGTCGACGCTCGCCACGAGGCTCCTGCCCGGCTCGCGACCGAGTGCGCGGCGCGGGGCATCGAGGTCCGCGCCGGGCACGTGGTGGTGGGGACCGAGGGCGCCGGCCGGGTGACCGGAGTGCGGATCGGCCCGCTGGCCCCCGCGTCGCCGGACATCACCGTCGCGTGCGACACCGTCCTCGTGTCAGGCGGTTGGAATCCCGTGGTGAGCCTGTTCAGCCAGGCGCGCGGGAAGCTGCGCTACGACGCGGAACTCGGTGCTTTCGTGCCGGGCGAGGAGCTTTCGACGGTCCGGGTGGCGGGATCCGCGACCGGCGAGCTGGACCTGAACGCGTGTGCGCGGCAGGGACGGGACGTCGGTTCGGAGGCTGCCGCCGCTGCCGGGTTCGCGCCCGGCGGTCAGGTTCCGCTGCCCGTGTCGGACTCGCGGTGCACGGCACGCTCCGGCCTCGTGCTGTGGCGGGTGCCGGGCGACGACGACGCGAGCTTCGTCGACCTGCAACGGGATTCGACGGTCGCGGACGTGCTGCGGGCGACCGGTGCGGGCCTGCGGTCGTTGGAGCACATCAAGCGCTACACGACCATCGGCACCGCGCACGACCAGGGCAAGACGTCCGGCATGATCGCGGCGGGCATCGTGGCCGAAGCGCTGGGCGTCGAACTGGAGGACCAACGGCCCACGACGTTCCGCCCGCCCTACACCTCGGTCTCCTTCGCCGCGCTGGCGGGACGTGACCGCGGCGAACTGCACGATCCGGTGCGCGTCACGGCGATCCACCCGTGGCACGTGGCTCACGGCGCGTTGTTCGAGGACGTCGGGCAGTGGAAGCGGCCCTGGTACTACCCGAAGCCGGGCGAGGACCTGCACACGGCCGTGCTGCGCGAATGCCGTGCCACGCGGGAAAGCGTCGGCATGATGGACGGCTCGACGCTCGGCAAGATCGACGTGCAGGGCCGTGACGCCGGCAAGTTCCTGGACATGCTCTACACGAACATGATGAGCACGCTGAAGGTCGGCAAGATCCGCTACGGCGTGATGTGCGGCGTCGACGGCATGGTGATCGACGACGGCACGGTGATCCGCGTCGGCGACGAGCGGTACCTCATCACCACGACCACCGGCAACGCCGCGAAGATCCTCGACTGGATGGAGGAGTGGCTCCAGACGGAGTGGCCGCACCTCGACGTGCACTGCACCTCGGTCACCGAGCACTGGGCCACGATCCCGTTGGTGGGCCCGCGTTCCCGGGACGTGCTCGCCGCCGTGGCTCCCTCGCTGGACGTGTCGAACGAGGCGTTCGAGTTCATGACCTGGCACGACACCGTCGTCGCGGGTGTGCCGGCGAGGGTCTGCCGGATCAGCTTCTCCGGCGAGCTGGCCTACGAGATCAACGTGACCGCCTGGCACGGCATCGCCGTCTGGGAGGCGTTGATGGCGGCGGGGGAGCAGTACGGGATCACGCCGTACGGCACCGAGACCATGCACGTGCTCCGCGCCGAGAAGGGCTACCCGATCATCGGCCAGGAGACCGACGCGACGGTCACGCCGCAGGACCTGGGCATGTCGTGGGCGGTGTCGAAGAAGAAGCCCGACTTCATCGGCAAACGCTCGTTCGCCCGTGCCGAGAACAACCGCACGGACCGCAAGCAGCTGGTCGGGCTCCTGCCCGTCGATCCCTCGGTGCTGTTGCCGGAGGGGTCGCAGATCGTGGAGACCGACCGGCTGCCCGAACCACCGGTCCGGATGCTCGGCCACGTCACATCCAGCTACCCGAGTGCCGCGCTGGGCCGGACGTTCGCCCTGGCGCTGGTGCGCTCGGGACACGAACGCATCGGCGAGACCCTGTTCGTGCCCGTCGAGGACGCGCTCGTGCCGGTCACCGTCACCGAATCCGTGCTGTACGACAAGGAAGGAGCCCGTCGTGACGGCTAGTCCTCTCGCTGCCTGGCGCGACCGGCTGGCGGCATTGGCCCCCGTGCTGGACGCCGCGGAGCAGCCGTTCCGCTCGCAGCTCACGGTCCGCGTGTCGGATCCGGACGCCATCGCCGCGATGGGTTCGGCGCTCGGAGTCCAGTTCCCTTCTGCCGCTTGCACTTTCACCTCGGGCTCCGGACGGTTCGGGGACGTCGAGGTGCTGTGGCTGGGCCCCGACGAGTTCCTGGTCGTGGCCGCGCCCGACCTGCAGATCACGATCGAGGAGGTGTTGCGTGGCGCGCTCGGGACTGTCAGAGGGTCCGTTGTGGACACTTCGGCTCAGCGCACGACCGTGGTCCTGGAAGGGCCGAAAGTCCGAGACGTGCTGGCTCACGGATGTTCCGTGGACCTGCACCCGGCTTCGGCTCCCGGCGGCACTTGCGTGCAGACGCTGCTCGCCAGGACGGGAATCATCCTGCAGGTGAACGGCGACGACCGGGTCACGGTCCTGGTGCGCTCGTCGTTCGCCGAGTACCTCGCGGCGTGGCTCTGCGACGCGTGTTCCGAATACCTGGCGGTGGCGTGATGCCCCAGTTCACCCTCACCCTGCACTGCCCGGAACGCGCGGGCATCGTGCACGCCGTGACGTCGTTCCTGGTCGATCACGGCTGTGACATCGTGCAGCACCAGCAGTTCGACGACGACGTGCGCGGGACGTTGTTCCTGCGCACCGCGTTCTCCTGCGACGGCGTCGAAGCCGACGAGCTCGCCGGTGAGTTCGCGAAGGTCGCGACCCAGTTCGAGATGGACTTCGACCTGTGGGACGACCGGCCGCCGCGCGTGCTCGTGATGGTGTCGAAGGCCGGCCACTGCCTGAACGACCTGCTCTTCCGCTGGCGTGCGGGCGGTCTCGGCGGTGAGATCGCCGCCGTCGTGTCCAACCACGAGGACCTGCGCCCGATGGCGGAGGCGGCGGGGCTCGACTTCGTGCACGTGCCGAACACCGCCGACACCAAGCACCTCGCCGAGCAGCGCCTGGTCGAACTGGTCGACGAGTACCAGGCCGATCTGGTGGTGCTGGCGCGGTACATGCAGGTGCTGTCCAACGACCTGTGCGCCAAGCTGGCCGGCCGCGTGATCAACATCCACCACTCGTTCCTGCCGGGCTTCAAGGGCGCCAAGCCCTACCACCAGGCCTACGACCGCGGCGTGAAGTACGTGGGCGCGACGGCCCACTACGTCACCCCCGACCTCGACGAGGGTCCGATCATCGAACAGGAGGTGCTGCGCGTGGACCACTCCTTCGACCCCCGCGCGCTCACCGCCGCCGGTCGCGATGCCGAGGCTCTCGCGCTGTCGCGGGCCGTCCGCTGGCACTGCGAGCACCGGGTTCTGCTCAACGGCAACGGAACCGTCGTCTTCCGCTAGTGGTGTGGCTTGGCACGTTGCCAGGGGAATTCGCGGTCAGACGGGTGCCTCGTGGTGTCGTCCCCACGTCTTCGTACTGGCTGTACGGGGGCGTGGGGACGACACCACGAGGTGCCCTGCTGAGCGTGGATTACCTCGCCAACGTGCCGAGACGCGCCACTAGCTCTTGCGGACCAGCACCTGGGCCTGCAGGAACCGCTCACCGTCGACCGGTTCCCGCACCAGCCTGCCGACCTCGGCGAATCCGGCCTGTTTCAAGAGATCCATCAGGCCGGAGGGCGACCAGCGGTAGGCGAGCGTGACCTTGTGGTCGAACTCCTGTGGCTCGGGATCGTCGCCCGCGAAGAACCCGAGCATCAGGTGGCCGCCGGGCGCCAGCACGCGGAAGAACTCGGCGAACACGGCCGGGAGTTCGTGCGGCGGCATGTGGATGACTGAGTAGAACGCCAGAATGCCGCCGAGAGCTTCGTCTTCGAGGTCCAGCGCGGTCATCGAACCCTCCTCGAACCTCAGGTCCGGATGGGCCTCGCGGGCGAGGGCGATCATCGCGGGGGAGAGGTCGAGGCCGAAGACGTCCAGCCCGAGCGAGCGCAGGTGCGCGGTCAGGTGGCCGGGACCGCAACCGAGGTCGGCGACCGGTCCGGTGGTGAGTTCGGCGAACGCGGCCAGCATCGCGCGCTCGAGTGGCCTGGTGTCGAGCATGTCGCTGAAGAGTTCGGCGTAGAGGGACGCCACTTCGTCGTACGGGGTCACGGCGAAACCCTAACGCGAATTTGTTGTGAGTGAGTTGCTGTTGCCATGGAGCGGCTATTGCACCGTCGACGCAAACCTATTTCCGTGCATATAGTGCGCCCGTGATTTCCGTTCTGCGCGATCCGAGGTACCGGAATCTGTTCGGCGCCCAGGTCGTCGCGCTGACCGGAACGGGACTGGCCACCGTCGCGCTCGGCCTGCTGGCCTACGACCTCGCCGGAGGTGAGGCGGGCGCGGTGCTCGGCACCGCGCTGGCGATCAAGATGATCGCCTACGTCACGGTCGCGCCGATCGCCACGGCCCTGCTCGGTGCGCTGCCTCGCCGCGCGGTGCTGGTCGCGCTGGACCTCGCGCGGGTCGCGGTCGCCGCGACGCTGCCGTGGGTCGACGAGGTGTGGCAGGTCTACGTGCTGATCTTCCTGTTGCAGGCCGGATCCGCCGCGTTCACGCCGTTGTTCCAGGCGACCATTCCGGACGTGCTGCCCGACGAACGCGAGTACACCCGCGCGATCACGTTGTCCCGCACGGCCTACGACCTGGAAAGCCTGCTCAGTCCCGCTCTCGCCGCCGCGGCACTGGCGGTCTTCAGCTTCCACCAGCTCTTCTTGGGCACCGCGCTCGGCTTCGCTGCGTCCGCCCTGCTCGTCACGTCAGTGGTGCTGCCGCGCCCGAAACCGTTGCCGCGCAAGGGAGGCTGGTACGACAACACCACGCGCGGCATCCGCATCTACCTGGCCACGCCGCGGTTGCGCGGCCTTCTCGCCGTGCATCTCGCAGCGGCGGCCGCGGGCTCGATGGTGTTCGTGAACACCGTGGCGCACGTGCGGGACGGGCTGGGCCGTGATGCGTCGGATGTCGCCATCGCCTTGGCCGCCAACGGTCTGGGGTCACTGACAGCGGCGTTGATGTTGCCCAGGCTGCTCGATCGATTCACGGATCGCGTTGTGGTGTTGCGTGCGGCAGCCGTGCTCGTGGCCGTGCTGTTCGCCGGCACGGTGTTCGCGGGGCATTGGCCGACGTTGCTGGTGTTGTGGGCGTTGATCGGCGCCGGGTGCTCGCTCGCGCTCACGCCGGGCGCCCGGCTGCTGCGCCGCTCCGCCGACCCGCTCGACCGGCCCGCGTTGTTCGCCGCGGACTTCGCGCTGTCCCACGCCTGCTGGCTGCTCTGCTATCCGCTGGCCGGGTGGCTGGCCACGTCCGCGAACATCACCACCGCGTTCGTGGTGCTCGGCGCGATCACCGCCGTTGGCGCGGTGGGAGCACTCAGGCTCTGGCCCACGCACGACCCGGAAGTCGTCGAGCACGAGCACCGCGACCCCACCGGCGGTGTGTGGACGCATTCGCACGAGTTCCGCATCAACGAAGACCACGCGCGGTGGCCTGAATTGAAGAGGTAGGACCGAAAAGTTAAATTCGCAGGTCGCGGGTTTCCCGGAATACCGTTTCGGCACCCTGCCTGCGAAGGAGTTCCACTCATGCGATTGCGCAGCAAAATCATCGCTGCCGCGTGCGGATCGGTCCTGACGATCAGCGCGCTCAGTGCCGTGCAGAGCGCGTCCGCCGCTCAGCCGGACCCTCAGGCCCAGCAGAACGAGGCCCACCAGCGGTTCAAGGGCCTGTCGCAGGACCTGCGCGGCCAGCTCGCCGGGCACTGGTTCGACGCGTCGGCGGGCAAGCTCACCGTCGCGGTCCCGACCGAGAACGCGGCACGGCAAGCACGCGCCGAGGGCGTCAACGCCGTTGTGGTGCAACGCAGTGCCGCGGAACTCGACCGGACGCTCGGCGAGGTCAAGAAGCTGATCGGCGGCGGCGTGCCCGGCGTGTACAGCTGGGGTGTCGACGTGCGCGACAACCAGGTCGACGTCACGGTCAACACCTCGCGCAAGACCGAGGCGACTGAACGGTTCCTGGAGAAGGCGCGCGGGCTCGGCGTGCACGTCGTGGAGACCAAGTCCCAGCAACGGCAGCAGGCCGGCACCGTGCAGACCGGCAGCCCGTGGTGGCCCGGTTCGGAGTCGAACTGCTCGGTCGGGTTCGCCGCGACCGATGTCAACGGAGGCAAGCACTTCCTGACCGCCGGGCACTGCACGAACGATGCCAACCAGGCCGCCTTCGGACAGTCCGGGCAGCAGAACCGGATCGGCACCTCGAACGTCGGCGGTACCCGCAGCGTCAACGCCCGCGAGGGCGACATGGGCGTCGTCGCGGTGACCGAGGCGAGCTGGACCCTGTCTCCGGTCGTCAACACCTGGGGCTCGCCCGCGATCACCGTGACCGGGTCGGCCGAGGCGATGGTGGGCGATCGCGTCTGCCACTCCGGCAACACCTCGAAGTGGCAGTGCGGCGAGGTCAAGTACACGCACAAGTCCGTCGACTACGGCGGCGGGCTGATCATCGAGGACCTCACCTGGACGACCGCGTGCTCGAAGGGCGGCGACTCCGGCGGCGGGTGGCTGCTCGGCGACAAGGCGGTCGGCCTGCACGACGGCGGCCCGTCGCAGTGCGTGCAGAACCCGACCAACGACGACGACCTGTCGATCTTCCAGCCGGTCAACGAGGCACTGCGCAAGTGGAACCTCACCCTGGTGACCGGTGGCGGCGACACCGCTGCGCCCAGCGCTCCCGGCAACCCGCGCTCGACCGGCACCACCGCGTCCAGCGTGTCACTGGCCTGGGACGCCTCCACGGACAACGTCGCGGTGACGGGCTACGACGTCTACAACGGCGGCACACTCGCCACGACCGTCACGGGCACCACGGCGACCGTCACCGGCCTGAAGGCGGACACCGACTACACGTTCACCATCAAGGCCAAGGACGCCGCCGGCAACGCGTCCGCCGCCAGCGCGGCCGTCACCGCCCGCACCCAGCCGGGCAGCGCCGACGCGGAACCGCCGACCGCGCCGAACAACCTCCGCTCCACGGGCGTCACGGCGTCGAGCGTCTCGCTGGCCTGGGACGCTTCCACGGACAACGTCGGCGTCGCGGGCTACGAGGTGCTCAACGGCAACACGGTCGCCACCACGGTCACGGGTACTACCGCGACCGTGAGCGGACTGACCGCCGACACCGCCTACGCGTTCACCGTCCGTGCGCTGGACGCAGCCGGAAACCAGTCGAAGCTGTCGGCAGCGGTCAACGCGCGCACGTCGTCCGGCAACACCGGCGGGCGCACGTTCACGAACGACACGGACTACCCGATCCGTGACTTCCAGGTGGCGATCAGCGTGGTGCGATCCACCGCCACCGGCTCCGCCCAGAACCCGATCACGGTCAAGGTGGACGCCACCCACACCTGCCTGGAAGACCTGAACGTCACGCTCGTCGCGCCGAGCGGCCGCGCGTATCCGCTGATGCGCACGCCCGGTGGCGGCTACAGCTGCCATCCGTTCCCGGCGGGCAGGACGTTCACCGTGGTCCCCGGTGCAGGGGAGACCGCGAGCGGCACCTGGACGCTGCGCATCGGGGACAACGGTCCCGGTGACACGGGCGTCCTGAGCAGCTGGTCGCTCACGGTCTAGGAGGAGAGTGGACCTGGTGAACGGTCGTTCACCAGGTCCACTCGAACCCGTAGCAGCCCGGCCCGAACTTCAACGCGACTCCCAGCACCGACCCGCCCTCGTCCAGCCGCACCCCGAACGACTGCCGCGCCCCGTCCGCGTCCTGCACCACCCGGCGGCAGGTGCGCGGAACCGCGTCGAACGTGACCTCCAGGACGTACTCGTGCACCGGCCGCCGGAACTTCCGGGAGTAGTTGGTGGCCAACGGATACGGCGCCTGGTTCACCAGCTCGTGCTCGGTGATCACCGTCTGCCCCCGCCGCAACGGCGCCCGGAACATCAGCTCCGCCACCAGCAGCCCGTCGGAAGGACGCGTGACGACCCGCCCGAGCCGGCAGTTGTGCAGCGGCCTGATCACCGGCAACGCCCGGTCGTGCTCGTCGAGGTGCAGGATCACCACCCACCGGTCCGGCCCGTCCTCCTCGGCCCGCAGCACCTGCCGCGACACGAACGACCGCTCACCCCGATCAGGCCCGACCGTCACGCGGTCGTGCTGACTGATCCGCGTCAGCCGCGAGTCCCAGCGCGTGTCGACCCCGCCGACCACGTCCTCGATCACCGAAGGCGTCGGCCAGAACGCGCTGATGGAACTCTGCAGGCGGCTCCCGCGCAACGCCGGAGCGAGCAGGGCGGACAACGCGCCGGGCTCCAGAGCCAGCACTTCCTCCAGGTGCGTGACGGCGGCGAGCGAGGCACGGCGTTCCGGCCGGCTGCGGCCCGTCTGCCAGTAGCTCAGCGTCGCGAGGCTGACCGACACGCCGCGGCGGGCGAGGTGGTCGCGGATCCGTTCGAGTGACAGACCGCGCGCCACGACGGCGTCCCGCAACGTGGACGCGAAGTCGGGCATCGCGAGCGACATCGATGTCTCCTTCCGGCCGGGAGCTCGACGCTATCCCTCTGATGGCGCAACGGAAGCCGGGACTTAAAAGTGAAAACGGGCATCGGCGGATCGCCGCACGTCAATCGTGACGACAACCCTCCGAAAGACCGGATGTCCGGCGCGACTCCGACAGCTACGGTCGCGTGACCCTGCATTCCTGCGAAGGAGCCCGACTGTGCGAAGAAGAAGATCTCTGCTCGCCACAGCCCTGGTGTCTGTCACCGTGGCGGCGCTGGCCCTCCCTGCGGCCTCCGCGCCCGCCCTGGCCGCCGGGTGTTCCGGCACCAACGACGCAGACGTGGCGATCGGTGACAACACGACGGTCGAGTCGTCGATCGCCATCAGCGACTGCGCGTCGGCTCCGTCGGCCACCGCCACCGTGCCGGTGAAGATCGTCCACACCTACATCGGCGACCTCCAGGTCAGCCTGGTCGCGCCGGACGGCTCCGCCTACGTCCTGCACAACCGCTCCGGCGGTTCCGCGGACAACATCGACCAGACCTACACCGTCGACCTGTCGGGCGAGACCTCGAACGGCACGTGGAAGCTGCGGGTCAACGACAACGCGGCCAACGACGTCGGCCGGATCGACACCTGGTCGCTGAACCTCGGCGGCTCGACCCCGGCGAACGACTTCTCCGTCGCCGTGTCACCCGCCTCCGGTTCGGTGGCGGCGGGATCGACGGCCTCGACCACCGTCCAGACCCAGACCACGGCGGGCCAGGCGCAGACCGTCGCGCTGACCGCCACCGGACTGCCCTCGGGGGCAACGGCGTCGTTCAGCCCCTCGTCCGTCACGACGGGCTCGAACTCCACGCTGTCGATCAGCACCACGGCGTCGATCTCGTCGGGCACCTACCCGATCACCGTCCGGGCCGCGGGCACCACGACCAAGACCGCGACCTACACGCTGACGGTCACCGGTGGCACCGGTCCGCAGATCCCGGACATCGACATCAACGCGGTCAAGGCGCACCTCGCGCAGTTCGGCACGATCGCGTCGCAGAACGGCGGCAACCGGCGTTCCACCTCGGCCGGCTACCGCGCGTCGGTGACCTATGTGAAGGACAAGCTCACCGCGGCGGGCTTCACCGTGACCGAGCAGCCCTGCACCTCGGGTTGCACCACCGGCGCCGGTCCGAACGTCATCGCGGAGTGGCCCGGCGGCAACGCGAACAACGTCTACATGTTCGGCGCCCACCTCGACGGCGTGTCCGCGGGTCCCGGCATCAACGACAACGGCTCGGGCTCGGCGGCGCTGCTGGAGACCGCGCTCGTGCTCGCCCAGCGCAACCCGTCGATGCTGAACAAGGTCCGCTTCGGCTGGTGGACCGACGAGGAGCAGGGCCTCAACGGCTCGCGCTTCTACGTCTCGCAGCTGCCCACGGCGGAGCGCACGAAGATCAAGACCTACCACAACTTCGACATGGTCGGGTCGACCAACGGCGGCTACTTCATCAACAACATCACCAGCACCCAGTCCACGCACATGAAGGCGTACTGGGACTCCCTGGGCCTGTCGCCGGAGGAGAACACCGAGGGCCGCAACCGTTCCGACGACGCGTCCTTCACCAACGCGGGCATCCCCGCGTCCGGTTACGCGATGGGCGCCAGCGCCCGCAAGACGGCGGCCCAGGCGACGAAGTGGGGCGGTACCTCGGGTGCCGCGTTCGACCCCTGCTACCACGCGTCCTGCGACACCACCGCGAACATCAGCGACACGCACCTCAACCGCGCGGTGGACGGCATCGCCTACACCCTGTGGAAGTCGGCGGTCGGCACCGGCACGCCGGGCGCCGACTTCTCGGTCTCGGTGTCACCGACGTCCGGTTCGGTGGCGGCGGGCTCGTCCCTCTCGGCCACCGTCGGCACCGCCACGGTGAGCGGTGACGCGCAGACCGTCCAGCTGTCCGCGTCCGGACTTCCTTCCGGCGCAACGGCTTCGTTCAGCCCGGCCTCGGTGACCACCGGGTCGGGCTCGACGCTGACGATCAGCACCACGGCGTCGGTCGCCGCGGGCACCTACCCGGTGACGATCACCGCCGCCGGTTCGGCCTCCCGCACGGCCACCTACTCGCTGACCGTCACGGGCGGCGGCGGTGGCAGCTGCACCGGCACGAACCCCAACGACGTCGCCATCCCGGACGCGGGTGCCGCGGTCGACAGCGACGTCGTGATCTCCGGATGTTCCGCCACGCCGTCCGCCAGTTCCGTGGTGACGGTGCGGATCGTCCACCCGTACGTCGGTGACCTGACGGTGGCGCTGATCGCGCCTGACGGCACGTCTTACACGCTCCACAACCGCACCGGTGGCTCCGCCGACAACATCGACCGCACGTTCACGGCCAACGTGTCGAGCGAGACCGCCAACGGCACGTGGAAGCTCCGCGTCCGTGACCTGGCGGCGTCGGACGTCGGCACGATCGACACGTGGGGCATCAACCTGGCCCCGTAGGCGGGTCTCCCCGAGCAGTTCCGCGAGGGTCCTGGGCAACCAGGGCCCTCGCCCATTTCTCCGGTCATGCCCTTGTCGACGCGCCGAATCCGGCGGAGGTTGGCTGCCGCCGAGACCTTCCTGGACTGTTACACAACGCTGAAGAACGCTTGTCCGCGGCGACCGGGTGCGTCCCGCGATTGCGGCCCCTTGAGACCCATCCCACAAAGGCTCGCTTTTTCGGGGTGGACGGGTTTGAAATCGAAATGTGCCGAGCCGCCGAGCTCGTCATCGATTCCTCGGACCTGAAAGGCTGTCGCCTTGAACGCACCCGTGATGAATGCTGCCTGGACGACGATGACCAGGGCGGAACGCGAACAGTTCGACGAGGACGGCTATCTGGTCATTCGCGGCGCGCTTTCCCCGGACGAGGTCGAGTTCTACCGAAACGCGATCGACCGGGTTCACGCGCGGCACACTCCGGGTGAGTCGTTGCATTTGCTCAGCGCGGTGCGGCATTGTCCGGATCTGGCCGGGCTGCTCGACCACCCGGCCGTTTTCGGTTACGTCTGGTCGATGATGGGATGGAACACCCACGTCTACCACTCGCACATCGACGTGCACCCGCGTGTGAAGGAGGAGAAGCCGTTCTGGTGGCACTGGCACCAGGACGGCGGCCGGCAGAACCGCGAGATCGAGACCGACCCGCGGCCGCGACTGTCGGTGAAGCTCGCCTACTGGTTCTCGGACGTGTCGCGGCCCGGACGCGGCAACCTGACCATCGTGCCTGGTAGCCACAAGACCAACTGGCTTCCCGGGCCGCCCCGCCGGGGCGTCGAGTGGCCCACGCCGGACGGTGCCCAGCAGGTGCTGGTCGAGCCCGGAGACGTGCTCTTCTTCGACCGCAGGATCTGGCACGCGCGCTCCGACAACCATTCCGACGTGACGCGCAAGGTCGCGTTCTTCGGCTACACCTCGCGGTGGATCCGCATTCGTGACGAGATCGAGGACCTGCCCGCGCAGTCGTGGTGGGAGAACATTTCCCCGGTTCAGCGTCAGCTGCTCGGAAATGTCGGCGACGGCAGTGGTGACCACGCCTGGGGTCATTTCCCGGAGACCACCCCGCTGTACGGCGAACTGGCCGCGCGCGGTCTGCTCGACTCCAGCATTCCCGCCCTGATTCCCTGACCGAGGACGTTCTCAATCTCATGTGTGGACTGCTGACCTACATCTGCGCCTCCGGTTCGGCGAAGGACAAGACCGCCGGGATCGAGAGAGCGCTCGAAACCCTGCACCACCGCGGCCCGGACGACACCGGGTGCGTGACCGTCGGCGACGAAGTGGTGATGGGCTTCAAGCGGCTGTCCATCATCGACGTCGAGCACAGCGAGCAGCCGCTCGAATACGAGGACGGACGTTATGTCATCACGTTCAACGGCGAGATCTACAACTACCTGGAACTCAGAGATGAACTGATCGCCGCCGGGCTCACGTTCGCGACGAAAGGCGATACGGAGGTCATCGCCGCCGCCTATCACCACTGGGGGCAGGCGGCGGTACGGCGGCTGCGCGGGATGTTCGCGTTCGTCATCTGGGACCGTCAGGAACGGCTCGCGTTCGGCGCGCGTGACCCGTTCGGCATCAAGCCGCTGTTCCACCTCGTCACCGACGACGGCGTGTTCTTCGCGAGCGAGAAGAAGGCACTGCTGCCGTTCGCCGCCTGGGGCGACCAGACCCTCGACCACGCGAGCCTGTCCTACTACCTGACGCTTCAGTACGTGCCGGAGCCGGCGACGCTGCACCGGCAGATCAAACGGATCGGTTCGGGGGAGTGCTTCACCTACCGGCCGGAGGACGGCCTGGCCGTGCGCCGGTACTACCGGCCGGAGTTCCGGCCGGTGCCGCAGAACGACCCGAAGCAGCTCTACGCCCGAATTCGGGACGCGCTGAGGGAAAGCGTCCGCATCCACATGCGGTCCGACGTGCCGGTCGGCGCGTTCCTGTCGAGCGGCATCGACTCCACCGCGGTCGTCGCGCTGGCACGGGAGGTCAACCCGGACATCCTGACGTTCACCGCGGCGCTGGAGGTCGAGGGGTACTCCGAACTGCCGGTCGCCGAGGAGACCGCACGGCACCTCGGCGTGACGATGCACCCGGTGGTGGTCGACGCGCAGATGATGATGGACGCGCTGCCCGAGATCATCTGGCACCTCGACGAACCGGTCGCCGATCCCGCGCTCGTCCCCCTGTACCACGTGGCGAAGAAGGCGAGCGAGCACGTCACGGTCGCGTTGTCCGGCGAGGGCTCCGACGAGTTCTTCGCCGGCTACACGATCTACCGGGAACCGTTGTCGCTCAAGGCGGTCACCGGCCTGCCCGACGGCGTGCGGCGCGGACTCAGGGCCGTGTCGAAGGCCATCCCGCAGGGCGTGAAGGGCAGGAGCTTCCTCGAACGCGGCACGACGCCGATCGAGGAACGCTACTACGGCAATGCGCGGATGTTCACCGAGGCGGAGAAGTCCGTGCTGCTCAAGCAGTACGACCCCAGCGTGAGCTACACCGACGTCACCGGGCCGGTCTACGCCGAGGCGCAGCACCTGGGCGACGTCGAGAAGATGCAGTACGTCGACCTCTACACGTGGCTGCGCGGCGACATCCTGGTCAAGGCCGACCGGATGTCGATGGCGAACTCGCTGGAGGTGCGGGTGCCGTTCCTCGACCACGCGGTGTTCGACGTGGCGGCGACGATCCCGCGAGAGCTCAAGCTGCCGCCGCGATCGGCCGACACGAAGTACGCGCTGCGTCGCGCCCTCGAAGGCGTGGTGCCGCCGCACATCGTGAACCGGGTGAAGCTCGGGTTCCCCACGCCGATCCGGGTGTGGCTGAGAGCCGAGATGTACCAGTGGGCGTCGCACGTGCTCGACACCTCGCGCGCCGACTGGCTCGTCGACCTCGATCTGGTGCGGCGGTTGCTCAAGGAGCACAAGGAGAACGTCGCGGACCACAGCCGGAAGATCTGGACCGTTCTGGTCTTCTGCCTCTGGTACGAGATCTTCGTGACCGGGAGCATCGACCCGCGGCCGAGGCGGGCACCGTCGCAGCTGCTGACCAAGCCGGTGCTGACGAAGCCCGCTGGGTGAGAACGGGTGGGGCTTCCGTCGGGGGAGGCCTCACCCGTCACCTCGTCTGGCCGCGCCCGTTGACCACGGACGTGGTGATGGAACTGGAATAGGTCTCGACACCGGGCCTGATCCAGGCCTGGTACGGCCGCACGCCGGCTACCGTGCGTTCGCCGATGAACTCGCCGGTCGCGGGATCGATGATCAGCTGCCGTTGTTCGTGCTCGGTCGTGAGACCCAGCGCGACGCCATCGCGTCCGTCCACAGTGGTCGCCTGGGCCGCGATCTGGATGCCGGGGATCTTGGCGATCGCGCGGTACCACTGGGCTCTGAGGTCCGCGGGCATCATGCCCGTGGCCAGGATCTGGACGGCGTGGTGGAACACCGTGTCCGGTGCGCTGCCGCGGTTCGCCGTCAGCTCCTTCAGCCGGCCGTACAGCTCGTCCGGATCGCGAGGCAGTCGCGCGTAGAACTCCGGGCTGTCCCAGTCGGTCGGATCGCCGCACACCTTCTTCGGCTGGGCCTGCGGGAAGAAGTCACCACACGCACCGGCCCACTGGCCGTCGTCGGTGGGCTGAAACCCCATCGGCGGGATCCGTCCGTCCGGCAGGTTCTGGCCGATCAGCCGCGGCGATCCCAGCACCTTGCGCGTCTCCTGCCAGACGTCGCGGTCGTTCGCCGGGATCCAGCGCGAGATCTCCTGCTCCAGCAGATAGGTGTAGCCGACGCTGCCGTCCGGGTTCTCGGCGTTCGAACGGCTGGACCGCACGTGTTCGACGCGAAGCAGGTACTGGCCAGGCCCGGCCTTCGGCTCCACCGCGCCGACGTCGATGCTGTCCGCCGCCCGCAGCAGCACCTCGGACGCCGTCGCGACGGTCAGCGTCCGCTGGCGGGTGACCACGACCCCGACCGTGCCCGCGGCCAGCAGGACGACCGCCGCCGCGGCCGCCGGCAGCACCCACCTCCGTCGCCGCCGCAACGGCGTCACGCCGTCGAGCTCGTCCATCAGCCTGGCGCGCGCCCCGGCCAGGTCGCCAGGCGTCTCGCGGGCGTCGCGATGCAGCAGCTCGAATGCCTCGTCGAGCTCTTTCATCAAGTCTCCAATCGGCGGAGACCCCGGACTTCAGGCCGGGGAGGAGCCGTTCCGGCCGTCCCCGGCCGCGTCGGCGGCCGGGATTGTCGGTGGCCCCGGTTACAGTGATCGTCGTGTCCCGCTAGCGCCTGCTGCCCACGGCCGTGCAGGAGACTGGACTGTTGCACCATTGCGCGCATGCCCGGTATGTGTGGAATCTCGCCGTTGAACAGCACTCCCACTGGCAACCCGGACGTGCCTGGGCCCCGAACTACGTTGAGCAGGCCCGGCAGTTGACCGAAGCGCGTGCCGGGTTCGACTGGTTGCGGGCAGGCAGCCAGACGGTGCAGCAGCAGGCTTTGCGGGACTTCGCCCAAGCCGTGGGGAATTTCTTCGGCGGCACCCACCGGAAGCCGACGTGGCGCAAGGCCGGACAGCATGAGGGGTTCCGGCAGGTCGCCGTCAGGCCTGAGCATGTCCAGCGCCTGAACCGGAAGACGGGCCGTGTGTGGGTGCCCAAGGTCGGTTGGGTGCGGTTCCGCTGGAGCAGGAACGTCGCGACCGGGGTGAAGTCCTTCCGGGTCACCCGCGACCACGCCGGCCGCTGGCACCTCGCCTTCGCCACCATCCCGGACTCGATCCCCGCACCGGGCACCGGCGAGGTTGTCGGTGTGGACCGAGGCGTGACCGTGGCCGCGGCGCTGTCGACCGGGGACCTGTTGACCTGCCCCGCGCTGTCCCCCGGCGAGCAGCGCCGACTGACGCGGTTGCGGCGCGCGCTTGCCCGCGCCAAGCGTGGCTCCCACCGGCGCAGGCGTGTCAAGACCGCCATCGCGAAGCTCGCGGCCCGGGAGGCGGACCGGCGCAGGGACTGGGTCGAGAAAACCAGCACCGACCTGGCCCGCCGGTTCGACCTGATCCGGGTCGAGGATCTCAACATCCGGGGCATGACTCGCTCGGCCAGGGGCACCGTCCAGCGGCCCGGCCGGAACGTGCGTCAGAAGGCCGGGTTGAACCGGGGCATCCTCGCCGCCGGGTGGGGCCGGCTCGTGGCCCGCCTGGAGCACAAGGCGCCGGGCAGGGTCGAAAAGATCAATCCCGCGTTCACGTCGCAGACCTGCTCGGCCTGCGGGCATTGCGTGCCGGAGAACCGCGAGAGCCAAGCGGTCTTCCGATGCGTTGCCTGCGGGCACCAGGCCAACGCCGATGTGAACGCGGCCAGGAACATCGCGGCAGGGCGTGCCGTGACTGCACGGGGAGGCCGGGCGTTGGCCGGGCCGGCGAACCGTGAACCTCAACTCGAACCTCCTTCCGCCGCGTAGCGGGACTGATACGGGTTGGAATCCCCGGCGTTCACGCCGGGGAGGACGTCAACGGGGTGCTTCCTCCGTGGACTTCGTGAGCAGGGACTGCAGGCGATGGCGCAGCCGGTGCAGGCGCGACCGGACCGTGCTGGACGGCACGCCGAGCGCGTCGGCGACCTCGGCCGGTTCCAGCCCGGCCCACGAGGTCAGCAGGAGAACGTCGCGGTCCTGTTCGCCGAGCTGGGCGAGCGCCCCGGCGAGCGCGCGCATCCTGGCGGCGGCGTCCACGCGGTCGGCGACCACCGTGTCGTGGTTCTCCACCTCGGTCTCGCCGCCGGCCGCCCGTGACGTCAGCCGCAGGCCGCGCACCTCCTGCCGCACGTGGTTGCGCAGCAGGTTCGTCGCGATGCCGTACAGCCAGCTGCGCGCGGTGGCCTGGGTGGGGTCGTACGTCCGGCGTCTTCGCAGCGCGACGAGGAACGTCTCGGCCACGAGGTCGTCGGCGACGTCAGGTCCGACCCGTCCCGCGAGATAGGCGCGGATCTGCCCGGCGTAGGCGTCGAAAAGCCACGCGAAGACCTCCTTCGGGTCCTGCGTGGCAAGGTCGGGCCGGTGCCCCTGCTCGGCGATGCGGGTCACGATAGGAGTTGTCGCGACCGCCCGCCCGCGTCCCGTTGATCCGAACGAATGAGACCCAGGTCACGCTCTGGTGCCTGAGTGGCCTCTTGGTTTACGTCCGGACTGGGTCTTCTGGGATGCCACTTACGGGACGAACATCAGCACCGTGACCACCTTCACCCACACCATCGCCGAGCTCGACGGCGCGGAGACCGCCCTGGCGTTCGACGCGATGCGAGAGCTTCGTCCGCACCTCACCGACGTCGACGAGTTCGTGGAGCTCGTGCGCGGCCAGCGCCGTGAGGGCTACCGGATCGCCGCCTCCTCCGACGCGAACGGCCAGGTCGTCGCGGTGGCCGGGTTCCGGCACATGACCAACCTCTACGCGGGGTCGCACCTCTACATCGACGACCTGAGCACGCTCCCGTCCGCCCGCGGCCAGGGCCACGCGAGCGCCCTGCTGCGGTGGGTCGACGACGAGGCCCGCCGCCTCGGGTGCGCGGGCGTGCACCTCGACTCAGGGACACCGAGGCACAACGCGCACCGCCTCTACCTCGCGTCGGGCTTCGTCATCCCGGCGTTCCACTTCGCCAAGAGCCTCTGAAAGGGCGTCGCTCCCACGCCGTGCAGGGCGACGCTGCCGAGCACGCAGACCACCGTGATGGTCAGGATCGTGTCGGCGGCGTTCCCCACCGGCAGCCGGTTGAAGGCCAGCAGCCCGAACACGATCGTCGTCGTGCCGCGCGGCCCCAGCGCGCCGACGAGCAGGCGTTCGCGGCGGGGCATCCGCGACCCGGTGAGGGCGAGGAACACGGGCACGAGCCGGACCACGGTCAGCACGGCCGCGCAGAAGAGCAGGACCTGCCACGAGACGCCCAGGTAGAAGATGAGCACGGCGGCGATGCCGACCACGAACCACATGGTCATCGTCAGCAGCCCGGTGACGTCCTCCAGCAGGTGCAGGTCGGTGTTCAACGCGTCCGTGCGCGCCTCGGCCCGTCCGGTGCGGACGCGGCGGGCCTTGAGCAGCCGGTGCACGTACCGGAACGCGATGCCGCACACGAACGAGGCGACGAAGCCGTTGCCGTCGATCGCGACCGTCGCGGTGTAGGTCAGCAGCGGAGCCAGCAGCACCGCGACGCGTGCGGACTGGTCGCTCACCCAGCCGGCCTGGTGCGCGAGGTCCATCAGCCAGCCGAGCAGCGCGCCGATCACGACACCGGCCACGACGGCCTTCAGCGCGAACGGCAGCACCGTGCCCAGCGCCTCCAACGGCGTGCGGTCCTGCGAGTCGTCACCGGCCAGGATCAGCGCGAACAGGAACAGCGGCGACACGATGCCGTCGTTGTAGCCGCTCTCGACGTTCAACGTGCCGCGCACCCGCACCGACAGCCCGCGGTCGCGCACGACCCGTTCCGCCGGGGCGAAGTCGGTCGGCACCGTCACGCACGCGACCAGCAGCAGCACCGCCCACGGCAGGGTCGGGAACAGCAGCCAGCCCAGCAGCGCGGCCACGGCGATGCTCACCGGCATGGCCACCAGCAGCACCCGCGCCACGAGCCCGGGGTAGGCACCCCAGAGCCGGCCCGCGCGCACCTCGGTGGCGTCGACGAACAGCAGCACCGCGAGGATGATCTCGGCCGCGTGCTGCACCGACTCGGTGTTGAGGCCCTCCGCGATGGCGCTCGGCTCGAACAGCCCGACCACGACCCCGGTCAGCACCATCACCAGCGGCGCGCCGAGGTTCCAGCGGTCCAGCCGGTTCGCCGCCAGTGATCTGACGACCATGGCGAACGCGGCGGCGAGCAACAGCGAGTTCATCCGCCCATCCTGGCCGACCGAGTCCTAAGAGGACGTCCGACCCGGCCGGACCCCGCCGATCGTCGGGTGTGGTCCAGCCGGTCGGGGGAGGCCGGACCGACCAACCCCGGATGCGCGCCCGTGCCGCGCGGGCCGAGACTGGGCCGCATGGTTCGCGTGATCGTCGTCGACGACGAGGAACTGGTGCGCTCGGGGTTCCGCCTGATCCTGCGGGCGGCGGGCGACATCGAGGTCGTCGCGACGGTGACGGGCGCGCAGGCGGTCAAGGAGGTGAGCCTGCACCGTCCGGACGTCGTGCTGCTCGACATCCGGATGCCCGACGTGGACGGGCTCACGATCCTGCGGCAGTTGCGCGGCTTTCCGAACCCGCCCGTGGTGGCGATGCTCACGACGTTCGACTCGGACGAGTACATCGCGACGGCGCTGCGGTCGGGCGCGGCCGGGTTCTTGCTGAAGGACACCGCTCCCGATCAGCTCGCGCAGTTCGTCCGCACGCTCGCGGCGGGCGGCGTCGTGCTGTCGCCGAAGGTCACGCGTACGGTGGTGGACGGGTATCTGGGGTCGGGTGCCGGTTCCCCGGAGGCGGCCAGGGTCGAGCGGCTGACCGAGCGCGAACGGGCCGTGCTGGTGCTGGTGGCCGAGGGACTGTCCAATGCGGACATCGCCGTGCGCATCCACATCAGCGTCGGCACGGTGAAGGACCACGTGTCCGCGGTCCTGGCCAAGCTGGGCGTCGGCACCCGAGTGCAGGCGGCGCTGCTGGCTCAGCGCGCGGGGCTGCTGTGAACCGGGCGCTGCTCACCAACGCCGCGTTGATCGTGGTCGCGGCCGTCGAGTCGGGACTCAACGAGCCGCGCGACCCGCTGACCGTCGGTGCCGCGGTGCTGGCCGTGGTCGCACTGGTGTTCCGGCAGCGGTGGCCCGTGGCCGTGTTCCTGGCGACGCTGCCGGCGCTGGCGATCGCCGGCGGACTGCTCGCGACCGTGTTCGCGCTCTACTCGGTGGCAGTGCGGCACTCGGATCGGATGCTGCTCACGGGGTGCGCGGTGCTCGGGACGGCCGGGTACCTCTTTCCCGGCATGGATCTCGAACTGCCGCGGGCCGACGTGCTGCTCGTCGTGATCTACGCGGTGATGACGGCGGTGGCGCCCATCTTCTTCGGAAGGCTCGTCTGGGCGCGTGAGCACGAACGGGAACTGGACGCGCAAGCCGTGCTGGCCAGGGAACGCAACCAGCTCGCCCGCGAGATGCACGACGTGGTCTCGCACAAGGTCAGCCTGATCGCGGTCCAGGCGGGAGCGCTGAGCGTCTCCACCGCGGATCCCGACGCCCGGGCCGCCGCCGAGAACGTCCGCAAGCTGTCCGTCGACACTCTGGACGAGTTGCGGCACATGGTGAACCTGCTGCGCGCCTCCGGAAGCGCGGCCACCGAGCTGGTACCGCAGCCGACGTTGTCCGATGTGGACGGACTGGTCGCGAACAGCGGTATCGAGGCCACGCTGACCGGGTCCGCTCCCGCCGGCATCGACTCGGCGTTCCAGCGCACGATCTACCGGACCATCCAGGAAGCCCTCACCAACGTCCGCAAGCACGCTCCCGGCAGCACGGCCCACGTAGAGATCGCACACGGCACCCACCTGACCGTGACCGTCACCAACACCGCGCCGACCCGCCCGACGCTCGCACTGCCCAGCGCCCGGCACGGACTGGTCGGCCTGCGGGAGCGGGCGGCCCTGCTCGGCGGGGTGATCACGTCCGGCCCGACCCCGGACGGAGGGTTCCGGCTCCAGCTGCGACTACCTCTCGCGCGCTGACCATTCACCTAAACCGGGACGCCGCGCTGTACGTACTCCCAGACATGAGCGGATCTCAGTCCGGTAACGAGAGGGCGCCACATGGGTAAACACCACGATGACCACCGCCGTGGGAAGGTGATCGCGGGCGCCATCGGCCTCGTCGCCGTGGCCATCACCGCCGCGACGTTCACCGCGAGCCAGGCCGCGCCGCAGCAGCGCACAGCACCGGACCAGGCCACCGAGACGTTGCGGGAGAAGGCGTCCGTGCCGGGAACCGCGTGGGCCGTCAACCCGGCGACGAACGAGGTCCTCGTCACCGCCGACAGCACGGTGACCGGCGCCAAGTGGGACAACCTGGTGTCCACCGTCAACGCCATGGGCGCCGGCGTGAAGCTGCAACGCACCGCCGGCACGTTCAAGTTGTTCGCCGAGGGCGGTGACGCGATCTTCGCCGGCAACAGCCGCTGTTCGCTCGGCTTCAACGTCGTCACCGGCGACGGCCGCCCCGCCATCCTCACCGCCGGCCACTGCACGGCCGCGGGCAGGCAGTTCTCCCTGACACCGGGCGGAAGAGCCGCCGCCACCGTCGTTCAGTCGACGTTCCCCGGCAACGGCGACTTCGCGCTGCTCACCTACAACGACCGCAACGCCAACGCGCCCAGCGAGGTCGACACCGGCAACGGCCGCAAGGTGCGGATCCAGCGCGCCGCCGAGGCGCGGGTCGGCACGCAGGTCCAGCGGATGGGCAGCACGACCGGACTGCGCGCCGGTCGCGTCACGGGGTTGAACGCCACGGTGAACTACCCCGAAGGCCGCGTCACCGGCCTGATCCAGACGACCGTGTGCGCGGAGGGCGGAGACAGCGGCGGATCGCTCTTCACCGCCAACGGCAACGCGATCGGCCTGACGTCAGGCGGAAGTGGCGACTGCCGCAGCGGCGGCGTGACGTTCTTCCAGCCCGTCACCAAGGCGCTCGCCGCGGTGGGCGCGCGCATTCCCTAGTGCTGTGGCTTGGAATGGTGCCGGGCGAGTTCGCGGTCAGACGCCGCGAGGCGCCAGCGTGAGTCACCCAGCCGACCTTCCGAGCCACGCCGCTGTCAGGCGGCGTCCCGTCTGCTCACGGGACGCAGCCTGATCCGGCGCCGCACGCGCTGGCGTCCAGCACGGTCCGCCGTGCTGGACGCGTCGTGCGCGGTGTCGCCCTCGTTGTGCGCCAAGGGAGTGCGGTCGCTCGGCCCGCGTTCGCTGAAGTGCACGAACGCCAGCAGCACCAGCCCGACGAGCAGCAGTGAGTGCGAGAACACGCGCGCCGCCGAACTCGCCATCAGCTGGGCCGGACCGTTGCGCGGCGGAGAGGTCACCGACGAGGCGAGCGCCGAGGCCGTGTGCGGGCCGATGCACGTCCACGGCCGCAGCCAGGGCTCACCACGAGGCCTCGGCCTGGACCACTGCGCGACCGCGGCCGGTGTCATCGGCGGAACGGGCCTGCTCGCGGCCCTGTTCGACGGCCGATCGAGCGTCACGACGAGCGTCGCGCAATCCGCCCTGATGACGGTCTCGCAGTACCTCGCGGCCGCCGGGGCGCCGGAGGCCGAGGCCACGGCCCTCGAACCGGGCGGGCCGCCGTTCCTCCCGGGCAACTTGCTCGACCCGGTGACGCTGAAGAAGGTCCAGGACTACATGGCCAGCACGACCCGGCCGTGATCCTTGCGGTGCCAGGCATCCGTGACGTCGGCGAGCGGCACCACCTCGTGGTCGACGGTGAGCGCACCCTCCGCGGCGTACCGGGCGATCACCGAGATGGCGTCGGCCCGTTGCCGCACGGTCAGCTCGTTGTTCGTGTAGCCGGACAACCGCAACGACCTGCTGCGCAACGTCGACGAGGTGATCGGGGACGTCTCACCCGCAGAACCGCCGAGGTTCACCCACCGGCCCCCCGGACGCAGTGCCTGGGCGGCCGCAGCGGCGGGCGTTCCGAACAACGGGTCGATCAGCAGGTCAGCGCTCTGAGCACCCACGTCCTCCAACGAGACCACGACATCGGCTCCCGCCCGCGCCGCGCGTTCACGGCCCTCCACGGAACGCGCGGCGGCGATCACTCGTCCGGCACCGGCGAGGTGAGCGAGCTGGATCGCGGACTGCCCGACCGCGCCGCACCCGAGCACGATCACGGTCTCGCCGGCGGCCAGCTCACCTCGCCACGTCAACGCCATGTACGCGGCGACGGCGGACAACCCGAGCGCGGCCATCAGGACCGGGTCGACGTCCGGCAGGAACACCAGATCTTCCTGCCGTGCCGGCGCCTTCGCAGCCATGCTGCCGTCTCCGGGAGCCATCCCGGCGCTGGTGGGAAACCAGACGGTCCGCCCGTTGACCGTCCCGATCCCCTGCACCCCAGGAACGTAAGGCGTCGCGGGCACCCCGAAGTAGGAGGTGCCGCCGGCGCACAACAGATCCAGTGGCGTGATGGGTGCGGCGAGCACGTCCACGACGACCTCGCCGGAAGGCTCGTCCCGGTCAGCGAGCGACGGCGGCTGACCGGGACGAACGACTACTGCGGCGCGCACGGTTGCAACACGAAGTCGTACTCGGCGAGGACCCAAGGCACCTCGGACAGTCCGCCGTCCGGTGTGACGCCGGGTTCGCGCGGCTCGAACCTGACCACGAGCTCCTGCTTGGTGCCGAACACGACGTCGCTGTCGAGGTACTCGGCGCCTTCCTCGAACAGGTGCGTGATCAGCGGTTCGAAACCGTCGGCGGTGAGCAGGAAGTGCACGTGCGCCGGCCGGAAGTAGCTGATCTCGGTCTGCTCGATCAACGCGCCGACGGGTCCGTCCATCGGGATCGCGTAGCCCTTCGGCGTGATCGTCCGCACGCAGTAGGTGCCGTCCTGTTCGGCCCGGTACTTCGCCCGCAACCGCGCCTCGTCCACGTCGAGCTGGGCCTCGTAGGCGCCGTCGGCGTCGGCCTGCCAGACGTCCAGCACGGCTCCGGACACCGGCGAACCGTCGAGCGAACGCACGGTTCCGGTGAGGTAGAGCGGAGTTCCGGTCACGTCGTCGGACATGTCACCGCCGAAGCCGAGCTCGGGGGAGCCGTCGATGTGGAACGGCCCGAGCACGGTCGCCGGCGTCGCCTCCGGTGAGAACTGGTGGTTCATCTGCACGACGAGCATGCTCAGCCCGAGCACGTCCGACGCCAGGATGAACTCCTCGCGCTTCTCGTCACTGATCTGCCCGGTGGCCGTGAGCCACTGAATCGCGGCCATCCACTCGGCCTCGGTCAGCCGCACCTCGCGCGCGAAGTCGTGCAGGTGCCGGACGAGCGCGGTCAGGAGCTGCGCGGTCCGCGGGTCCTTCGCGGTGGCCCAGCGCTGCTCGGCGAGCGCGGTGATGTTGTCCTCGGTGACGAGCTGCATTGCTCACTCCTCGACAGGTGCTACGGACCTGGTGTTCGTGTCGACAGAAAGGAAGATCTGGTTCGCGACGGGATTGCGCAGCTCCTCGGCGAGCTGCCCGATCAGTCCGGCGGTGCGGGCCAGCAACGCGAAGCCCCGCAACAACTCCAGCGGCAGACCGAGGTCGGCCAGCACCGCGCCGCACGTGCCGGCGCCGTTGAGCGGCAACGTCTTGCCGAGCACCTGCGGATGCACGCGCCCGATCGCGGCGAACAGCGAGAGGTGCGGCCCGACCAGGCCTTCCTCCTCGGCGATCTCGAACAGGCGCGGTGTGCGGGGATCACCGTTCTTGTGCACGTGGTGGCCGAGCCCTGGGATACGCGCTTTCCCTTGCGCTTGCACGGTTTCCAACGCGAGGGCGTCCCAGTCCTCCCGGGGCGCGTGAGCAGTGACCACGGCGTTGAGGAACCGGCCGGCGTCCTCGGTGACGCCGAGGAACCGCGAACCGCCGCCGAGCAGCCCGGCGGCGAGTGCGCCCTGCACGGAGTCTGGAGCGGACAGAAAGGTGAGGCGGCTGACGATCGCCGTCGGCGTGAACCCGTGGTCGGCGAGCGCGGCCAGCACCGCCTCGAACAGCCGCGTCTCGCCGGCGCTCGGCCTGCGCTGGGTGGCGAGCCAGAACGCCAGCTCACCGAACCCGACGGTGCCCATCACGTCCCGCGCGAGGTCGTGACCCAGCAACGTGATCGTGTCGGGCGTGGACGCACCGAGCGCCGTTTCATAGACGGTCAAGATTCTCCTTCAGCCGCAGCTCGTGGACCGTCACTGCTCCTCCTTCAACCACCTGCGCAGCTCTTCGCCGTGCTCGTCCAGCCCAGGGGGCGGCAGCTCGTACACAGCCGGGGTCTCCGAGAAGCGGATCGGGTGCCGGGTCGTCGGCACGTCCCCGACCACCACGATCGGGTCGAGCCCGAACCGTTCGGCCATCGCGAACCCGCCGTCGATGGTGTTGATCGGCCCGCACGGCACCCCGGCCGCCACGAGCAGGTCGAACCACTCGACCGCGCCTCGGGTCCGCAGCCGTTCCACCAGAACGGGCCGCAGTTCCTCACGGTTGCGGGTCCGGTCGGCGTTGCGGGCGAACCGCGGGTCGTCCGGCACCTCGGACAACCCCAGGACCTCGCACAACTTGCGGAACTGGCCGTCGTTGGCGGCCGCGATGATCAGGTCGTTGTCGGCGGTCGGCAGCGGTTCGTAGGGGAACACGCTGGGATGCGCGTTGCCCATCCGGAACGGCACGACCCCACCCGCGACGAACGCCGAGCTGTGGTTCACCAGGCCCGTCAGCGCGGACGACAGCAGGTTCACCTCGACGAGCTGGCCCTGTCCGGTCTGATCCCGGTGGCGTAGCGCCGCGAGGATGCCGATCACGGCGTGGTTGCCCGCCATGACGTCGAACACCGAGATGCCCGCGCGGTACGGCGGCCCGTCCGGATCGCCGGTCAGGCTCATCAGTCCGGAGATCGCCTGCACCATCAGGTCGTAGCCGGGAACGTGCTTTCCGTCCCCGGAGCCGAAACCCGTGATCGACGCGTAGATCACGCGCGGATTGCCGGCGCTGACGGAGGCATGATCAAGCCCGTACTTGGCCAGGCCGCCGGGTTTGAAGTTCTCGATCACCACGTCGGCGCGCCGGGCGAGCTCGCGGCCCAGCGCGGCATCGTCCGGGGCGCGCAGGTCGAGTGCGATCGATCGCTTGCCCCGGTTGATGCCCAGGTAGTAGGTCGAGACGTCGTCGCGCACGGGCGGCATCCAGGTGCGCGTCTCGTCGCCGGCCGGACCTTCGACCTTGACGACCGAGGCACCCATGTCGGCCAGCAGCATGGTCGCGTACGGGCCCGCCAGCACGCGCGAGAAGTCCGCGATGAGCAGGCCTTCGAGTGGACCACCCATCAGACGGACGTCCGGGTGTCGCCGCGGTACTCGGTGTAGGTGTAGGGGTTGTCCAGCACCTTGGACTCCGGGACGTCCGGGTTCATGCCCTTCGCCCACGCCTCCTCGCCGAGCTGCGCCCGCAGGTGGTCGACGGTGCCGGAGACCTGGGTGCGAATGGAGTCGAGGTCGACGCCGACGAGCCTGTGGTCGCGCTTCACGATCCGCCCGTCGACGATCACCGTGTCCACATCGGACCGTTGCGCCTGGAAGGCCACGTGCCCGTACGGGTTGAGGATCGGGAACATCGCGGGGGAGTTCTCGTTGCGCAGCAACACGATGTCGGCCTTCTTGCCGACCTCCAGGCTGCCGAGGTCGTCCGCGCGTCCCAACGCCCGCGCGCCGCCCATCGTCGCCCACTCCACGACCTGCTGGGCCCGCAGCGACGAGTGCGTGACGGTGTCGTTCCTGCTGTGCGCTGCCATGTGCTCGCGCGATCGGTCGGCGCCCAGCGTCGTGCGCATCGCGGAGAACAGGTCACCGCTCCACCACACCGACGTGTCCATCGACAGCGACACCGGGATGCCGTGCTCACGGATCGCCCAGGTGGGCGGGTAACCCTGGCCCGCGCTCTGCTCGCTCTCGGTCGACACGGAGATCGAACCGCCGGTCGCCGCGATGCGATGGTAGGAGTCGGCGGACAACGTCGCCGCGTGCACGTAGATCGACTGCGGCGTCATGAACCCGTTGTCGTACATCAACCTGATGCCGTCGTCGTTCGTCGCGCCCCACACGCCCGCATGTGTCGTGACGGGGACGCCGAGCTCACGCGCGACCTCGAAGGCGGGCTTCTCGGGGAACGACGGGTCGCCGGTCACGTCGAACGCGAGCTGGAAGCCCAGCATGTCGTCGCCGGCGATGCGGCGGGAGACGAAGTCCCGGAACTCGGGCGTGGCGGTCCAGGTGGCGGGGCTGTCCTGGATGTTCCCGTACGCCAGCACGAACCGGCCGGGCACCGCCTGCAACGCGTCGACCGCGGCGTCGGCGTGCGCGGTGGTCTGCAGGCCGTGCGACCAGTCGACGGTCGTGGTGACACCGGCGTCGAGCGCCTCGGCCGCGCCCAGGAGGTTGCCGGCGTGGATGTCCTCCGGCCGGAAGACCTTGCCCCACTCCAGGTAGTACCAGACGAAGTACTGCGTGAGCGTCCAGTCGGCGCCGTAGCCGCGCATCGCCGTCTGCCACATGTGCCGGTGCGTGTCGATCATGCCCGGCATGACGATGCCGTTGGTGGCGTCGACCTCGTCGGTCCCCTCCGGCACCTCCAGCCGCGGCCCGATGGCGGCGATCCGGTCGTCCACGACGAGGACGTCGTGATCGACGAGGGGCGCGCGGCCGTCCATGGTCAGGACAGTGCCGTTTCTCAGGACGACGGAACTCATCGGGAACTCCCTTGACCGTCTGGCGGACAGGTGTCCGTTGAATCGTCAACCTTCAACGGCGTCAGGTCAACCCTCAGGACGCGACGACCTCGTGCGGCACCGTGCCGAGCCGGGCGAAGTCGGCGCTGATCTCGCCCGCGACCTGCAGCAGAAGCGGCAGGTGGTGCTCGACCATGTGCTCGACCGACGTCTCGGACGCGTGGCAGTTGACGTTGATCCCGGCGACGACCGCGCCGTTCCCGTCGCGCAACGGCGCCGCGACCGACCGGATGCCCAGCGCGAGCTGCTCGTCGGTCAACGCCCACCCGCGCGCCCGCACGTCCCGCAGCTCGGCGTCGCGCTCGGCCGCGTCCGGCCGCCACTTCGGCGTCAGCCCCGACCGGGTCGGCTGCGCGAGCACGGCCTCCAGCTCGGCCGGCGCCAACGCGGCGAGCTGCACCTTTCCCAGCGACGTCGGCAACGCCGGGAACCGCGTGCCGATCTGCACGGACAGCGTCACGATCTTCGGCACGGCCACGCGGGCGACGTAGATGATGTCCGACCCGTCGAGCTGCGCGATCGACACGGACTCGTTGGTCCGGGCGCACAGGCGTTCCATGTGCGGGCGGGCCACGTCCCACAGGCCCATCGACCGCACGTACGCGACACCGAGTTCGAGCACCCTCGGCGTGAGCGCGAAGCCGCTCTCGCTCTGCCGCACGTACCCGAGCTCGACCAGCGTGAGCAGGATGCGGCGCGTGGTCGGCCGCGCGAGCCCGGTGGCCGTGGCGACCTCGCTGAGCGTCATCACCGGGCGCAGCGGCCGGAACGCGCGGATCACGTCCAGGCCGCGGGCGAGCGCCTCGATGAAGTCGGGGCCAGTGTCAGGGCGAGCAGGCATGCGCCCACGATATCGGACACTTGTCCGTTAATGCGTGAGGTGTTTGCCGAGGTACTGACCGGTGAGGCTCTCCGGAGTCAGAACGAGGTGCCGCGGCGTTCCGGCGGCGACGATCGTGCCGCCCGCCGCGCCGCCGCCGGGACCCATGTCCACGACGTAGTCGGCGTTGGCGATCATGTCGAGGTCGTGCTCGATGACGACGACGGTCGC
The DNA here is from genome assembly GCF_900115955.1 of Lentzea waywayandensis. Lineage (GTDB taxonomy): Bacteria > Actinomycetota > Actinomycetes > Mycobacteriales > Pseudonocardiaceae > Lentzea > Lentzea waywayandensis. The sequence goes on along the minus strand of NZ_FOYL01000009.1, from coordinate 182,272 downwards.
GCCTTTCTCCGTGAGACGCCCGATCACCGACAGCAGCGTGCGGATGTCGAGCGGGTGCAGGCCGACGCTGGGCTCGTCCAGCACGAACAGCGCGTCCGCCTGGTCGCGGTCGAGCTCGGACGCGAGCTTGAGCCGCTGGGCCTCGCCGCCGGACAACGCGGTCGTGGCCTCGCCGAGCGTGAGGTAGCCCAGGCCCAGGTCGATCAACGCCCGCAGCCGGGTGCGGACCCGGCGCATGTCCCCGACGTGCTCGACGGCCTGCCGGACGGTCAGCGCCAGCAGTTCGGGCAGCGTGAGTCCGTCGTCGGCGCGGCGGAACTCGCTCGCGGCGGGGGAGTAGCGGGTGCCCGCGCAGTCCGGGCAGGCGATGTCGACGTCGGGCAGGAACTGCACGTCGAGCGAGACCTCGCCGGTGCCCTCGCAGCGCGGGCACCGCAACGAGCCGGTGTTGTAGGAGAAGTCGCCGGCGGTGAGCCCGTCCGCGTTGGCCGCGTAGGCCCGGCGGAGATCGTCCAGCACACCGCTGTAGGTGGCGACGGTGGAGCGGACGTTGACGCCGATCGGGGTCGCGTCGACCACGTTCACCCGCGTGATCGCCCCGGCGTCGATCTCCGCGACCCACGAGGGCAGCGGGTCGCCGGAGTTCTTGGCCTGCAACGCCGGCACGAGGCTTTCGAGGACCAGCGTGGTCTTCCCCGAACCTGAGACGCCGGTGACCGCGGTCAGACGGCCTTGTGGCAGGTCGAGCTCGAGCGCGTGGACGGTGTGCAGCGGGCGCGTGGCGAGGTGGATGCGCCCGTGCTCGAACATCTCCTCCTCACTGGCCTGTGACCGCACGACGACCGGTTCGCGGCCCACGAGGAAGCCGCCCAGCAACGAGTTCGGGTCATCCGCGAGTGCCCGGACATCGCCGTTCGTCAGGACCCGTCCGCCCTCCGCGCCGGAACCGGGGCCGATCTCGATCAGCCAGTCGGCCTCGCGCAGCACCTGGACGTCGTGGTCCACCAGCACGACGGAGTTGCCGTCCCGCAACAGGTCCCGCACGACGCCGAGCAGCCCGTCCACGTTGGACGGATGCAGGCCGATGGACGGCTCGTCCAGGACGTAGAGCACGCCCGTCGTCTGGTTGCGCACCGCCCGCGCGAGCTGGACGCGCTGCCGTTCGCCGGTGGACAGGGTCGAGGACGCCCGATCGGGACTGAGGTACCCGAGCCCCAGTTCGACCAGCCGCCGCGCGGTGTCCAGCAGCTGGCTCACGATGCTCCGGGCCATCGCGATCATGTCCGGCGGCAGGGACTTCTCGACCAGCGGCGCCCAGGTGACCAGGTCGTCCAGGGTCATGGCTGAGGCCTCGGCGAGGTTGATCCCGTCGACCCGCGGGGCCAGCGCCCGTTCGCTGAGCCGGGTGCCCTGGCAGGTCGGGCAGGTCTGGGTGGTGATGAACCTGTTGACGCGGTTGAGGCCGCGTTCGGTGGTGGCGTTGTCCAGCGCCTCCCGGACCGCCAGCCGGGCGTTGCGGTAGGTGAAGTTCAGGTCGAACAGCCTGCCGTTCTTGGACGGCACGCGGATCTTCCTCTTCTCCGCCGGGCCGTTCAGGACGATCTCGCGTTCCTGGTCGGTCAGGTCCGCGAACGGCACGTCGGTGCGCACGCCGAACTCCGCGACGACCTCGGGCATCACGGCCAGCCCGAACATCGACCACGGTGCGACGGCCCCGCCCGCGATCGTGAGCGACGGATCGGGGACCAGCCGGTCCTCGTCGACCTCCCGGACCACTCCGGTGCCGGTGCAGTGCGGGCACGCGCCGTCGGAGTTGAACGCCAGCGCCTCCGCACCCGGCGCGGAGAACGTGACACCGCAGACCGGGCAGGTCAGAGGCACTTCCAGGGCCACGTCGATCGTCGGCGCCTGCTGGTGGCCGTTCGGGCAGCGGTGCGCGGCGAGCCGGGAGTACAGCAGGCGCAGCACGTTGAGCAACTCGGTCGAGGTGCCGAACGTGCTGCGCACCCCCGGCACGCCCGGTCGTTGCCGCAGGGCGAGCGCTGCCGGGACGTGCCGCACGCTGTCGACGGCCGCGCGCGGTGCCTGGGACATCCGGCGCCGGGTGTACGTCGACAACGCCTCGATGTAGCGCCGCGACCCCTCCGCGTACAGCACGCCCATCGCGAGCGACGACTTCCCCGAACCGGACACGCCCGCGATGGCGACGAGCTTGCGCAGCGGCACCGTGACGTCGACGGCGCGCAGGTTGTGGACCCGCGCGCCGCGCACCTCGATGGCCAGAGGTTGTTCCCGCATCCGTCGAACCTACGGCCTGGCGACCGTTTCCTCCTGGCGACGGGACCGCAGGCTGGTCAGGGTGACGACGCCCAGCGTGACCACGATGACGGCCAGCGAGACCGGCGTCGGGATCGTCGGCACGGCCGGCCAGACGCCGTGCGCCCAGTGCAGCACCAGCTTCACCCCGATGAACGCCAGGATGAGCGCGAGACCGTGGTTGAGGTGCACGAGCTTGGCCAGCGCCGAGTGCAGGACGAAGTACAACGCGCGCAGGCCGAGCAGCGCGAACGCGTTGGTGGTGAACACGAGGTACGGGTCCTCGGTGATGCCGTAGACCGCGGGCACGGAGTCGATCGCGAACACGACGTCGGTCGCGAAGATCGCCACCACCACGATCGCGAGCGGCGTGAGTGCCCGCTTCCCGTTCTCGCGGACGATCATCTTCGTGCCGCGGTAGTCGTCGGTGACCGGCATCAGCCTGCGCATCAGCCGCACCGACCGCATCTTCGAGGTGTCCTTGGCCTCGGGGTGACCGGCGAGCGCCGTCTGCAGGATCTTCACCGCCGAGACGAGCAGGACGAACCCGAACACGAGGAACGCCCAGGTGCCGGCCGACAACATCGCGGCGCCGGCCGCGATGAACACACCGCGCAGCACCAACGCGCCGACGATGCCGTAGAGCAGGACGCGTTGCTGGATCTCCGCCGGCACGCTGAACGCGGCCAGCAGCAACATGAAGACGAACAGGTTGTCCACCGAGAGGGACTTCTCCACCACGAACCCGGTGATGAACTCGACCGACGGGCCGCTGCCGAAGCCGAACCACAGCCAGAGCCCGAACACCAGCGGCAGCGCCAGGTAGAAGACCGACCAGCCCGCGGCTTCCCGCATGGACACCTCGTGCGGGCGGCGGGTGACCAGGAAGTCGACCACCAGCAGGGCGAGCAGCGCCGCGATGCTCACGAACCACAAACCGGGCGACGCCACGGATTCCACGGGCACAGGTCCTCCTCGAACATGATCGTTCGAGGTCTCCTTCGCCCGGTGCGGGCGGCCTCCCGAGGACACCATCGGATGTCCGTACTGACCGGGCAGGCGCTTGGGAAGTACTCCCCTCGCGGGACAGCTTAGGTAAAGAGATGGTAATGCTCAAGTAAGTCGACCATGTGGCTTGCGTCTCAAGCGGCTTGAGGTTCGACACTGACCTCATGAACGACATCAGGCTGTACGCGATCGGAGAGGTGGCGCGGCGCACCGGGCTGAGCGTCAGCGCCATCCGGTTCTACTCCGACGAGGGCATCGTGGCGCCCGCCGACGTCACGGCGGCCGGGCATCGGCTCTACGACGTGCACGCCATCGCCCGGCTGGAGTTCGTCGGCACGTTGCGCGAACTGGATGCGGGCCTCGACGACATCCGGCGGCTGCTCGAGGGACGGGTGACGCTGTCCGACCTCGCCACCGCGCATCTGTCCCGACTGGACGACCAGGCCCGGCGGATCCGGTCGAGGCGGGCGGTGCTGCGGACGATCGCCCGGCAGCACACCGAGGCCGAGCAGGTGATCCTCATGCACAAGCTGGCAGGGATGTCCGACGACGAACGCGACCGGCTGTTCGACGACTTCTGGAACGAGATCAGCGAAGGCCTCGAAGTCAGCCCCGAGTTCCTCGGTCTCATGCGCAACGGTCGCCTGGTCCTGCCGGACGAGCCGGCCACCGAGCAGCTGGAGGCGTGGATCGAGCTGGCGAACCTCCTGCAGGACGCGGGCTTCCGCCGCGAGGTGAAGGAGGCGCTGCACGAGACCTTCTCCTCGCCCGGCGCCGCGATCATGACGTCGACGGAGATGGTGGGCGTGTTCGAACGGGGAGGCGCGATCTTGGTGCGGGCGCAGGAGGCGCAGCGATCCGGTGCGCCCGCCGACTCACCGCTGGGGCGCGAGATCGCCGGTCTCTACTCCGCTCACATGGGGGAGATCACCGAGATTCCGGACAGTCCCGAGTACCGCGCGAAGCTGGCGGCCGACGTGCTCGGCATCGAACAGATGTACCTGGAGTCGCTCGAGGAGGCCGCCACGTCCACCGATCCGTACACCCGGTACCAATCGCTGGTGGCGATCATCGACGGGACGGCGCGGGAGGCCGCCGAGTTCATGCCGTTCGCCTGGCTGTCCTCCGCACTCAAGGCTGTTGCATCTCTGAAAGACTCGTGAGTGGGAAGGTGTCAACTCGACGAAGAGCATGTCGAGTTGACACCTTCCGTGTCCCCCTAGCGAGCTACACGCGGATGTCCACCGCGCGGGGACGTTCCTGACGCATGAAATCCCTAGCGTTCCGGTCATGCGATTTCTGAAGCAGTTGGCCGTGGTGGTGCTGGTCTCCTTCGCCGGTGGCGCGGCGGTGCAGGCGGTGACCTGGAACGCGCCGCTCACGTTGATCGTCGGCGTGGCCGCGGCGGTGCTGGCACTGGCCGCCTACTCCTGGGTGGTGCGCAAGACCGAACGCCGTGAACCCCTGGAGGTCGCGCGGAAGACGGCTCCTGCGGCGCTCGGCAGGGGCGTCCTGATCGGACTCGGGATGTTCTTGGCGGTGATCGTGAACATCGCCTTCCTCGGCGGCTACGAGATCCGCGGCTGGGGGTCGCTGTCCGGCGCGATCGCGATCTTCGGGTTCATGGCCGCCGCCGCGGTGACGGAGGAACTGATGTTCCGGGGTGTGCTGTTCCGGATCGTCGAAGAGCGCCTCGGCACGTGGATCTCGCTGGGGCTCAGCGGAGTGTTGTTCGGGCTGGCGCACTACTTCAACCCGAACGCGACGCTGTGGAGCTCGCTCGCCATCGCGGTCGAGGCCGGATTCATGCTCGCCGCCGTGTACGCCGCCACGCGCAACCTGTGGGTGCCGATCGGGGTGCACTTCGCGTGGAACTTCGCCCAGGGCGGCATCTTCAGCACCAGCGTGTCCGGACAGGACGCTCCGCAGGGGCTGCTCGACGGCGTCACGTCCGGGTCCGCGATCGTCAGCGGCGGCGAGTTCGGGCCGGAGGCCAGCGTGTACTCGGTGCTCACCGGTGTGGTGGTGACGGTCGTGTTCCTGTGGCTGGCCAAGCGCCGGGGCAACCTGGTGCCTCGCCGGGGCCGTGCCGCGTCGGCCGCTACGCTCGGCGCGTGATCAGCCTCCAGCGGTGGCGCGGCTGGGACGTCCGCGTCCAGGACGCGCCACTCGCGCTGCTGCTCGTGCTGGCATCGGTGGTGCCCGCGTTGCACGACAAGGGCACCCAGCTCGGCGGGCTGCCGAACCGGCCGTTCGACGCTCTCGCGATCGCGGTGATCGCCCTCGAATGCCTGCCCCTGATCGTGCGCCGCAAGTGGCCGCTGGTCTGCCTCGCGCTGGTGTCGATCGCGTTCGTCGTGGACCAGTTGCAGGGCTACCACACCGTCGGCGGAACGGCGCTGCCCATCGCGCTCATCAGCGCCGGACTGCACCTGGCGCATCACCGGCGCACCACCGTGATCGCGGCTTCGGCCGGATACGTGGGACTGGCCATCGGGCTGGAGCTGCGCGGGTCGACTGAGGGCGTGGCCGGGTTCGTGACGTTCTACCTGGCGCTGGCAGCAGCGTGGGGCATCGGCGCGTGGCTGCGGCTCTCGCGCAGTGCCGAGGAGGAACGCCGCCGGCACGTCGCCGCGGCCACCCGTGTCGCCGAACGGACCTCGATCGCCCGCGAACTGCACGACGTGGTGACGCATCACGTGACGGCGATGGTGGTGCAGGCGGAGGCCGCGCGGTACCTGACCGCGGCGCCCGAGCGGCTGGACCAGACGTTGCAGGCGATCACCGACACCGGCCGGCGGTCGCTGACCGACCTGCGGCACCTGCTCGACCTGCTGAACCCGGACCACAGCCCGGAGTCGGTCGGGGACCTGCGCACGTTGGTCGAGCAGACCCGGTTGGCCGGGCAGCCGATCGAGTTCGCCGAGGAAGGCGAGGCGGTGCGGGACGCGGGGAGCGCCGAAGCCGTCGCGTACCGGGTCGTGCAGGAGGCGTTGACGAACGCGCTGAAGTACGCGCACGGCAACCCGACGAACGTGTACGTGCGTTACGGCGAAAGGGAGATCACCGTGGAGGTCGGCACCGAGGGCGCCAGGTCGTTCACGGCGGTCGGGGGCAGCGGTCGCGGCCTGGCCGGGCTGCGCGAACGCGTCGGCGTGCTGGGCGGCGAGTTCTCGGCGGGCCAACGGGACAGCGGTTTCGTCGTCCACGCGCGCATCCCCGCGGGGAACCCGGCGTGACCGCACCCGTGCGCGTGCTGGTGTGCGACGACCAGGCGCTCATCCGCACCGGGTTCGCCACGATCATCGACGCCCAGCCCGACCTGGAGGTCGTGGGGGAGTGCGGGGACGGGCGCGCGGCGGTCGACTTGGCCGGGAGGCTCAAGCCGGACGTCGTCGTGATGGACGTGCGCATGCCGGTGCTCGACGGCATCGGGGCGACCCGGCTGCTGGCGGGCGCCGGGGTTCCCGACCCCGTGAAGGTCCTCGTGGTGACGACGTTCAACCTGGACGAGTACGTCTACGAGGCGCTGCGGGCCGGCGCGAGCGGGTTCCTGCTCAAGGACGCGCCCCCGGCCCAGCTGCTCCAGGGCATCCGGACCGTCGCGAGCGGCGCCGCCCTGCTCGCCCCGGAGGTCACCCGCCAGCTCGTCGGCAGGTTCGCGGCGCGCATCCGGCCCGCCGAGGAGGTCGCGGAGACCCAGCTCGCCCCGCGTGAGCTCGAGGTGCTCCGGCTGATCGCGGAGGGCCTGTCCAACAGCGAGATCGCCGCGGCGCTGGTGATCAGCCAGGAGACGGTGAAGACGTACGTGTCGCGCATCCTCACCAAGCTCGACCTGCGCGATCGCGTGCAGGCCGTCGTGTACGCCTACCGGCGCGGCCTGGTGACCTGACCTCGGCGCGCGGTCACGATCCCTGCCGGAGGCGAGCTGTGGAGCGACCGGGCCACTACATCGCGCCGGAGACCGCAGCTGATCGAGTGCGGTCTGCTCAATAGCTTCAGTGTAGACCGAAACTAATCCGCTGACGGGGGCAGACCGACCGCAAGCGTCAGTTCCAGTACCCGCTGCGGAGACCCGAGATCCGGGAACAGGTCACGAAGCTGGCCCATCCGGTACCGGACGGTCTGCGGGTGCACGAACAGCGCGGCCGCCACGTCCTCGCGGCGGCCCTGGTGCAGCAGCCAGGCACGCAACGTCTCCTCCAGCTTCTGCGCGGAGGTGGCGGGCAGTGCCAGCAACGGAGCGAGCGCGCGCGCTCGCAGGTCGGCGTAGGCGTCGGGGTCGGCGCTCAGCACGAGCGCGGCGAGGTGCTCCTCGGTGTCACGGATGTCGAGGGAGAGCGAGCGCGCGCGTACCGCCCGTGCGTAGGAAGCGGTAGCGCGCATCCAGGGGCGTGCCGGGCCGACGACGGCGGTGCGGCCGATGAGCTGTCGTAGCAGGTGGGAGCGGTCGGCGTCGGGGACGAGCAGCACGCCGGTGGAGTCCGGCAGGTCGTCCAGGACCAACGTGCCGGGGTCGAGCAGGCGGTAGGCGGGGCGGGCCTGGAAGGCGGGCAGCAGGACCACGGTCAACGTCGTCGGCGGCTGCCATCCGGCTCGTTGTGCGGCCGCGAGCAGTACCTCGGTGCTCGCGCCGGCCATCAGGTCGCGGGCGAGTTGTTCGAGGTGACGCTCGTGGGCCAGGCCTCGCGCGGCCAGTTCGTCGGCGTGGCCCGCGGCGCTGGCGGCGGAGAGTTCGTCGATGTAGGCGAAGGTCAGTTCGGCGAACTTCGCCACCTCCGCGGCGGGCAGACCCGCTGGTACGGCGCCTGCGGCCAGGCCGCGCCAGGCGACGCGGGCGCCGACTCGGTAGGCGCTCAGCAGGGCGTCCATCGAACGACCATCGCGCACCTCACCGCGGCCGAGCTCATAGGCCGCGTCGCCGGCGCCGCCGCCTCCGCCCGCGCCGCTGGCGAGGTCCAGGTAGGCTCCCAGCGCCGTGCGGACGGCGCGGCGGATGGTGCCGCCCATGCGTCCGGAAAGTGCGTTCGCGTAGCTCGGCACCTCGTCGATGATCGCCCGGACCACCTCGTCGGCCGTCGTCCTCAGGACTGCCCTCAGTGCGGTGACGGTCTTCTCATCGAGGGCCAGTTCGGTGGCCCTCCTCATTGCGTGACTCACGATTTGTTCCCTGCGAACAATCCAGCCCGGCAGATTCACGTCCTACGGACAGGACTTTACGCCCTGGGGCTATCAAGCTGGAGTCATGACTAGTGCCGCCCTCCGCAGCAGGGCGTGGAAACTGCTTGAGTTGGTCACGACGCCGCTGCTGCCGTCCGACTACCTCGACCTGGTCAGCCCACTTCGAGCGGGTGCTGACCTGCGCGGCCGCATCGAGGCCGTGCACCGCGAGACCGACGATGCCGCGACCATCGTGATCAGGCCCGGGAAGGGCTGGCGCGGTCACGTCGCCGGTCAGTACATCCGGATCGGGATCGACGTCGACGGCGTGCGCCTGTGGCGTGCGTACTCGGTGACATCGCCGACGAGCCGCGCCGACGGTCGCATCACGATCACCGTGAAGGCCATCCCCGACGGCAAGGTCAGCAACCACCTGGTCCGCAAGGCCAAGCCCGGCACGGTCATCCAGCTCGACCAGGCCACCGGCGAGTTCGTGCTGCCCGCCGCCAAGCCCGCGAAGGTGCTCTACCTGACGGCCGGCAGCGGCATCACGCCCGTCATGGGCATGTTGCGCGACACGAAGTTCGCCGACGTCGTGATGGTGCACTCCGCGCCGCGCAAGGAAGACGTGATCTTCCGCAACGACCTGCACGACCTGGTGGCCGACAAAGCGCTGACGCTGGTCGAGCTGCACACCGACACCGACGGCATGCTCGACATCGCCGAGCTGGAGAAGCTCGTGCCCGACTGGGCCGAGCGCGAGACCTGGGCCTGCGGCCCGACCGGCCTGCTCGACGCCGCCGAGGAGCACTGGGCGAAGCACGGTGTCGCCGAGCGCCTGCACATGGAGCGCTTCCGGCCCACCGTCGTCGTCGCCGGCGAGGGTGGCGAGGTCACGTTCGGCAAGACGGGCAAGACCGTCGAGGCCGATGGCGCGACTCCGTTGCTGAACATCGGCGAGGAGGCCGGTGTGCTGATGCCGTCCGGGTGCCGCATGGGCATCTGTTTCGGCTGCGTGACGCCGCTGAAGTCCGGCGCCGTGAGGGACCTGCGCACTGGCGAGATCACCGAGGCCTCGGACAGCCCCACCGCCCACGTGCTCGTCCAGACCTGCGTGTCCGCCGCGGCGGGCCCTTGCGAACTCGAACGCTAGCCAGGCCCACCACAGACATTCCTCCCCCGTGAAGTGGCTCCACCCCCCAGCCACTGGTTCCCCGGAAAGCGAGCTTCATGACCGCCATCGATCCCACCGCCCACCTCACCGACGAGCAGATCGAGGAGCTCGGCCGCGAACTCGACGCGATCCGCGACGAGGTCATCGCGAGCCGTGGTGAGAAGGACGCCGCGTACATCCGCAAGGTCATCTCGGTGCAGCGCAAGCTGGAGCTGACGAGCCGCGGCATCCTGCTGTTCTCGCTCTTCCCGCCGGCGTGGATCATCGGCACCGCCGGTCTGTCCGTGGCGAAGATCATGGACAACATGGAGATCGGCCACAACATCCTGCACGGCCAGTGGGACTGGATGCGCGACCCGAAGATCCACTCCACGACCTGGGAGTGGGACCACGTCTCGCCGGCCGACCAGTGGAAGCACTCGCACAACGAGCTGCACCACACGTACACCAACGTGATCGGCAAGGACAACGACCTCGGCTACGGCATCATGCGCGTGGACGAGGACCAGAAGTGGCACCCGATGTACCTCGCCCAGCCGCTCTGGAACTTCATCAACGCCTGCTTCTTCGAGTACGGCATCGCCGCGTACGACCTGGAGCTCGGCAAGAACCTGCACAAGCGCCGCCGCAAGAACCCCGAGTTCGTCGCGCGGGCCAAGGCCGTGGGCCGCAAGATCCGCAAGCAGGTGCTCAAGGACTACGTGATCCACCCGCTGCTGTCGGGCCCGTCGTTCCTCACCACGCTCGCCGCGACGTTCACCGCGAACCTGATCCGCAACCTCTGGTCGCACTCGGTGATCATGTGTGGTCACTTCCCGGAGGGTGTGCAGACCTTCGAGCGCCGGTCGATCAGGGGCGAGACGCGCGGCCAGTGGTACCTGCGTCAGATGATGGGCTCGGCGAACATCAGCGGCAGCAAGGCCATGCACTTCATGACCGGCAACCTGTCGCACCAGATCGAGCACCACCTGTTCCCGGACCTGCCGAGCAACCGATACGCCGAGGTCGCGGTGAAGGTGCGCGCGCTGTTCGAGAAGTACGAGCTGGACTACGTGACCGGCCCGCTGCCCAAGCAGGTCTTCTCGGCGTGGCACAAGGTGTTCCGCCTGTCGCTGCCGAACAAGAAGCCGAAGGTCAAGACCCCGGACCGCGACAAGGAACTGGTCGCCGCCTGAGACCGGTAATGGTTTAGATCTTTCGGCCGTACCGGCGACACCGCCGGATTCGGTGAGATTCCTTCGTAGGGCCCGAGTTCCATCCCTGCTGCTTCATCGGGCCCTCCGACGGAGGAACACATGCGAAGGGTCTATCTCGTCGCGGCCACCCTGCTCACGGCCGCGACGATCTACACGCCTGTCTCGGCCGCGGCCCCAGCCGCCGCGGCGATCACCGAAACCGTCTACGTCGAGTCCACCATCGACAGTGACTCGGACGGCGCGCCCGACCGGATCGCCGCCGACGTCATGCGGCCCGACACGGCCGGACGAGTGCCGGTCGTGATGGAGGCCAGTCCCTACTACGGGCTGGGTGCCGCTGCCGCGTCCGCGACGAACGTGCCCCGCGGCTTCGGCCGTTGGTACGACGAGTACTTCGTGCCGCGCGGGTACGCCGTGGTCGAGATGGAGATGCAAGGCACCTCCCGCTCGACCGGCTGCCCGACCACCGGTGGTCCCGAGGACACGGCAAGCGTCCGTGCGGTCGTGGACTGGCTCAACGGCCGTGCGAAGGCGTTCTACGCCGACGGACGGCCGGCGGTCGCGAGTTGGAGCACGGGCAACGTCGGCATGCTCGGCGTGTCCTACAACGGAACGCTGCCCAACGCGGCGGCCGCGGCGAACATCCCCGGCGTGAAGACGATCGTGCCGATCGCCGCGATCTCCAGCTGGTACGAGTACGCCCGTGACCAGGGCATCGGTTACAAGGGCTGGGAATCCAACTACCCCACGTTCCTCGCCAACTACGTCGTCAGCTCGGCGCAGAAGGCGAAGTGCAAGCCGGTCTTCGACAAGCTCTCCGCGGACGACGGCGACCAGTCCTTCGACTACACGTCGTTCTGGAAGGCCCGCGACTACCGGCCGGGCGCGCAGAACACGTCCGCGTCGGTGTTCGTCGTGCACGGCCAGGCGGACTGGAACGTCAAGCCGTCGCAGTTCGGCCGCTGGTGGAAGGAACTCGCGGACCGGAACGTGCCGCGCAAGATCTGGCTGCACCGCGGCGGGCACCTCGACCCGATCTCGTTCCGTCAGGCCGAGTGGCAGCGCGTCATGGGGCTGTGGATGGACCACTGGCTCAAGGGCGCGGACAACGGAATCATGGACGAGCCCATGGCCGACGTGCAGAAGCCGGACGGCAGCTGGGAACAGGCCGCCTCGTGGCCGCGACCGGACACCCAGGCCACGACGCTGTACTTCGGCCCTGCGGCCGGTGGAATGTCCGGTTCGCTGACCACCGCACCGGTTTCCAGTGGCACGCAGACCCTGGGCGCGAACGCGAACATCAGCGAGACGACCATGATGGCCAACCCGGAGACCGCGAACACCAGCCGGCTCGCCTACGTGACGGCACCGCTGACGAAGGACGCGCGGTTGTCCGGCGAGGTCAGCCTGACGGTGCGCGTCGCGTCGAACCGGGCGTCGACGCCGCTCACGGCATTGCTGGTGGACTACGGCCCGAGCACGCAGGCGGTGCTGTCCGAACGCAGCCCGCTGCAACTGTCCACGGAGGTGTGCGGCCGCAACGACCTGCGGGACAAGACCGGCTGCGCGCGTCCACCGGACGTGTCGATCCAGGCGGTCTCGGCGACGATGCTGACCAAGGGTGCCATCGACGCCAAGAACCGGTTGTCGCTGGAGACCGCGACCCCGTTGCCCACCAACGGGTCCACCGCGGACGTCACCTGGAAGCTGCACGCCCGTGACGCGCTGGTCCCTGCCGGGCACCGGATCGGGATCGTGCTCGTCACGAACCACAACGCCTACCTCGCCGCGGACACGGCTGCGAGCGGTGTCTCGCTGAACGTGTCGCTGGGCGTCAGCAAGGTGGTGCTGCCGATCGTCGGCGGTGCGCTGAACAAGTGACGACGAGCCGGGGCCTGCGGACTTTACAGTGCGCAGGCCCCGGCGTCGTTAGGGTGGCGCGATGTTTCTGGCCGCCATCCCCAGTCCGACCCAGGGCGTCTGGCACCTCGGCCCGATGCCGATCCGCGCCTACGCGTTCTGCATCATCGCCGGCGTCCTCGTCGCGGCCTGGCTGACCGAACGCCGCTACGTGCAGCGCGGTGGCAGGCCCGGCGTCATCAACCAGATCGCCACCTGGGGTGTTCCGTTCGGTGTCGTCGGCGCCCGGCTCTACCACGTGGCCACGTCCTGGCAGCCGTACTTCGGCCCGGACGGCGATCCCATTCGCGCCCTCTACATCTGGGAAGGCGGGATGGGCGTCTGGGGCGCGATCGCGTTCGGCGCGCTCGGAGCCTGGATCGGTGCCAGGCGCGCGGGTGTCGCGTTGCCTCCGCTGGCCGACGCGGCGGCGCCGGGAATCCTGCTGGCGCAAGGGATCGGCCGTCTCGGCAACTGGTTCAACAACGAGGTGTACGGCGGTCCGACCGACCTGCCGTGGGCGCTCACGATCCACGAGTGGGACCAGGACGCCGGCCGTGCGGTGATCGGTCCGGACGGACAGCCCGTGGTGCTGGGGACGTTCCACCCGGCGTTCCTGTACGAGCTGCTGTGGACCTTCGCCGCGGCGGCCGTGGTGATCTGGGCGGACCGGCGGTTCCGGCTCGGGCACGGCCGGGCGTTCGGGCTGTACGTGGTGCTCTACACGCTGGGCCGGTTGTGGATCGAGGCGCTGCGGATCGACGAGGCGAACACGATCCTGGGGCTGCGCCTGAACATCTGGACCTCGTTGATCGTGGGGCTGGGAGCCGCCGCGCTGACGGTGTGGTCGGCACGGCGGCACCCAGGTCGTGAGGACCTCAGCTCAGCTTCGGCGCCGAGTTGTACGCCTCCGCCAGCAGACGCGGGTTCCGAACGGACTTCTGCGGGTTGATCGTGACCGTGCGGACCTCACCGGGCAGCAGCCAGAAGTAGTTGTCGCTGTAGAGGGTCGGCAGCACGCGGTCGGTCCCGTTGCGCTCCCGCAGGGACAGCCGGACCATCGCGGCCACCGTCTTGCCGGCGTTGCGGACGATCGCGGTGTAGCCACTCTTGTTGGCGGTCAACGTGGTCGTGAGCTGGGTGTAGGCCAACTGGTTGAGGGCGTGCATCGACGCCTCGGTCCGGTACCGCCAGTAGGTGTTCTCGGAGATCTGCTTGCCCTGGGCGTCGGTGAGCGTGAGGCGCAGCAGGTGGAACGCGGGCAGCGCGGCGTCGAACGGCACGGTGAACAGGTTGCTGGCCGAGGTCGCCGCGACGTCGAGCTTCTGCTCCTGCGCCTGCCCGATCGTCTTGCCGTCCAAGGCGAACAGCTGTGCCTTGACGGTGACGCCCATCAGATGTGAGGCGGTGTGGTTGACCGCCGTGACCTGCCAGGTCGTCAGGTTCGCCTGCACGTGCCGTTGCTCGCAGCCCTTGCGGGAGCCGTAGTAGCTGCCGTTGACGTCCATGTCGTAGTCGTAGGTCTGCCACACCGTGCTGTGCCACGCCGGGTGCGACATCCACAGCAGCACGCCGGAAGCGTCGTTCCACAGCTTGGCGTTCCAGGCCTCGAAGATCGCGCGCATGTTCTCGTAGTTGACGAACTGCGCCTTGCGGCAGAACTCCTCCATGCTGCTCGACGGCGCGAGGCGGGCGTCGATCGCGGCCTGGTAGCCCTTGGGCTGCTGGTTGCTGTTCTCCGACCAGTCGTGCATGTACCAGGCGTCCCCGATCGGCCAGCCGGAGTTGCCCTGGCCGACGAGGTTGCGCATGCTCTCGACCACCGACACCGTCGGCAGGCCGATCTCGCTCCAGAAACCGAACTTCCCGCCCGTGTTCTCGCCGGTGGCGTAACTGCGCGGGTCCACCCACCGGTACGTGCCGTCGCCGCTGATCACGCCGCCTGCCGAGTTCGGCTGGTACATCAGGTCCGTGTTGGTGTGCACGATCTCGCGCAGCACCTTGTCGACGGCGTAGGGCGGGCTGCCCTCGTTGCAGCCGAACCACACCACGCAGCAGGCGTGCGAGCGGTAGCGCAGCACGGTGTCCTCGGCCTGCGCGAAGAACTGCTCGTGGTTCGCGGGATCGGCGGACCAGCCGAGCCAGAACTCGTTCCACAGCAGGATGCCGTACTTGTCGCACGCCTCGAACAGCTCTTCGCGGTACGACGAGCCGACCCAGTTGCGGATCACGGTGAAGTTCATGTCCTTGTGCAGCGCCACAGCGGCGTCCGCACGCGAGCCGGGCATGCGGCGCAGCAGTTCGTCCCAGCCCCAGCTGCCGCCACGGGCGAAGATCTTCACGCCGTTGACGATGATGATCAGCGGCTTGGGGGAGTTGTCCTGCGACACGACGTCGGTCCAGCTGTCGCCGTCCTGCGAGACCTGGATCTTGAACGTGGCCGCGTAGGCCGTCTCCCAGCGCAGCGCCACGCGGTCGAACGAGGTCGCGGCGCCCAGGTCGACCTGCACCCACTCGTTGTCGTTGTAGTTCGAGGTCCAGCGGGACTTCGGGTCCCCGTCGGTGACGGCGCCGGGCGAGGTCCAGTCGGCGGCCGACGACGCGGTGGCGGTCTTGCCGCGCGCCAGGTCCGCATCGGGAGTCCTGCTGTCCACAACGGACATCGTGAAGACCGAGAATCCCCAGCTGGTGGCGCGCCTTCCGCCCTGCATCCGCACGTAGCGGGCCTGCTGGACCGGGAAGTCGACGGTCTGGTCGGCGGCGCCGTCGACGATCGTGATCGGCAGGTCGTACTGGTAGGTGACCTGCCGGATGCCGAACTTGAGCTTCTTGCGGTCGCTGACCGCGGTGCCGACGGTGGCCGTCAGCGTCAGGTCGTGCAGCGTCGGGTCGCCGTAGCCGTTGGGCCACCACAGCTTCGGGTTCTTGATCCGCATCTGCGGGTGCGTGGCCGGCGCGAACACGGCGGCGGCCTCGGAGTTCGCGGGCACGGTGACCGTGCTGGTGACCTTGATCCCGTCGAACTCGGCCGTCACGGTGACGCTCTTCGCGGACGACTCGACGTTGCGCACCGGCACGGTGAACGTGACCTCGGCGGTCGACTTGTCCGGCAGCACGGTGTCGACGCGCGGGTCGCCGACCACCACGGCACCGGTCGAGCGCAGCCGGACGTGGTTCCAGATGCCGGAGGCGCGGTCGCGGACGGCGGGCATCCAGTCCCAGCCCGACACCGCGAGGTAGGTGGGGGAGTTCTTGAACATCGTGCTGTTCGCGCCGACCCACGCCTCACCGCGCGGTCCCTTGTCGCCGGGGCTGCCGGGGAACGGCATCGGCGCGATCCTGACCGCGAGGTTCTGGTCGCCGCTCTTGCGCAGCGTGGCCGTGACGTCCAGCGCGGCCCGGCCGAACGGGTTGCTGATCGCACCGATCTTGGCTCCGTTGAGCCAGAACTCGGCCTCGTGGTTGATGCCGTCGAACTCGAGCCACACGTGCCTGCCCGCGCCCGTGTCCAGGCCGCGCGGAACGCTGAACGTGCGCCGGTACCACCACGTGTGCCGGGACAGGGCCTCCGGGATCTTCAGGTTGTTCATGCCGTACACCGGGTCCGGCAGGTGGCCCTGCTCGACCAGCGACGCGAGCACCGTGCCGGGCACGGTGGCCGGGACCCAGCCGCGGGTGTCGACGTTCTGGCCGGACAGCGCGGCGCCGTCCTTGGCGGGCGCGAAGTCCTGCATGGTCAGCACCCAGCCCGACTCGAGCGGCACGGACCCGTCCGCGGCCACGGTCAGCGCGGGGTTCTCGCGGTTCTGCACCGGCCAGTTGGTCCAGCCCTTCACCGCCGGCCGGTTGTCCCTGCTGGTGCCGTAGACCTGAAGGCCGTTGAGCCCCAACGGGTTCGTGGTCGACCTGCGCGAGGCGGAGAACCGCACCCAGCGCGCCTTGACGGCGGGGGTGAACGGAACGGTGATCACGCCGCCGGCGCCGGACTCGGTGGCGTGGACCGTCCGCCAGACCTTGCCGTCGTCGGAGATGTCGAGGTCGAAGATCGTCGCGTAGCTGGACAGGATCTCCGTGCCGAGGGTGTCGGCGCGCGAGCCGTTCGCGTCGAACGCGCCGTCACCCGGCTTGGCCTCGAACGTCAGCACGATCGAGCTGATCTCGCAGCGACCCTGCAGGTCGACGATCATCCACTGGCCGTCGCCCTGACCGGCCCGCCAGCCGGAGCCCTGCACGCCGACCTGCGCGAGACCGTCCACGGCGAACTCCGCCGGGGTGGCCGCGTAGTCCGTCGAGGACACCGAGACCGGGCGGAACAACGCGAGGTCGACGGCCTTCTGCTGGGCATCCGCCTGCTCCGGTGCGGCCGAGGAGGCACCCGACAGCACAGTGCTCAGGCCGAAACCGGCGAGCAGTCCACCGCTCATGGTCAGTGCCTGTCTGCGCGAGACGCCGCTGTCCTCCGCCATTGCGAGCTCCGATCCCTGTCCTGACAACGTTGCCAGGAAGCTTCGGTCTCGTTACGTGACTGGTCAACAAGACAAACGAGACAGGAATCCGCGGCGGCGACATCGATGTCATGGCTTCGGGATCGAGTCATGCCCACTGGCCAGCCAGAACGCTGCCTCGCTCGGCTCGTCCCGGTTCCCGCCCGTGTAAAAGACCGGTACGACGAGCGGTCTGGTCTCCATTGGTGCCTTGGAATCGTTTTGGTGACCGCCAGGGCAAGATCGAGTGCATGAGCGACTACGACAACGTGGCCGAGGCGTACGACATCGACAACTAGAAGAGTCTGCCGAACGCCTACTACGAGCGGCCCGCCACCCTCGCCCTCGCCGGAGACGTGGCCGGACGCCGGATCCTCGACGCGGGGTGCGGTGCGGGCCCGTTGTTCGCGGCGCTGCGTGAGCGGGGCGCGGTCGTCAGCGGCATCGACGTGAGCGCGGGCATGATCGAGCGAGCCCGGCTCCGTCTGGGGATGGACGCCGACCTGCGCGTCGCGGACATCGCCGAGCCGCTGCCCTTCGCGGACGGCGAGTTCGACGACGTCATCGCCTCGCTGGTGCTGCACTACCTGGAGGACTGGGGGCCGGCGCTGGCCGAGATGCGGCGGGTGCTGCGCCCCGGCGGCCGGCTCATCGCGTCGGTCAACCACCCCACCGCCGAGTACTCGATCGAGCGCGTGCAGGGGCGCCGACCCGACTACTTCGAGACCCGCGCACAGGCGGCGGAGTGGTCGGTGGGCGACCAGCTGGTCAAGGTGACCTTCTGGAACCGGCCGCTGCACGCGATGACCGACGCGTTCACCGCGGCCGGGTTCCGCATCTCCCGGATCGCCGAACCGCCACCGGTACCGGAAGCCCGCGAGCTGTTCCCGTCGGACTACCACCTGCTCGCGACCGCGCCGAGCTTCCTGTTCTTCGTTCTTCAGGCGGAGTGAGCCTCCACGACGCCGCGAAGGCCGCCGAGGTCCGCAAAGCCCTCGGCGGCTGACGCGGGTCACACCGGCCTGATCACCGCGGTCACGGTGATGTCGACGTACCGGCCGATCAGGAACCCCGGCGCGCGGATGCCCAGCGTGCGGCGGTCCAGCCGGGCGGTCGCGGTCAGCACCGCCTCCCGTTCGTCCGCAGAGGACAGTTCGACCGTGCCTTCGATCGTGGTGTGCGCACCCCTGGCGGTGAGCGTGCCGGTGACCTGCCAGCCGGTGCCGGCCACCCGCGCGGACGTCGCGGTGAACCTCATCGTGGGGTGCCGGTCGAGGTCGAGCAGACTCGGTTTGCGCAGGTCCAGGTCGCGTTTGGTGATCCCGGTGTCGATGGCGCCCAGGTCGAGGGTGCCGTGCACGGCCAGCAGTGCGCCGTCCGTGCCGATCTCGACGGTGCCCGCGGTGACGGGCACGGTGCCGTGCGCCTTGCGGCCGAGGTTGCCGACCTGGAACGACGCGGTGCTGCGGGCGAGGTCGGCTCGCCACACACCGGCGGCGAGGGTGCGCGTGGTGGTCATGACCGCGCTCCGGTGTGCTCGACGACCTGGTGGACCGGGTAGATCTCGACCCGGTCGGCGCCGGGCAGCAACGCCGCGTCCTCACCCGGCAGCAGCCGGGTGCTCATGATCGCCTTCTGGGTGTCGATCAGAGCCTGCTCGCTCTCGGCGATCGACACGACGATCTCCGCGCCGTCGTCGCGGCGCAGCACGTAGGTCCTGATGTTGCCCGGCACCGACTCGGCCGCGGGGGCGATGCGTTCCCTGGCCGCGAAGTCCGCGGCGGCCAGCTGTTCCGGGCCTCGGGGGCCGTCGAAGTAGGTGAGTTGCGCGTACATGGTCGCCTCCTTTGGTGGTGCACCGAGTCTCGGCTCGTCCGGCGCGACGCGGATCCGTGCCAGTACGGAGTCCGGTACTGAACCGCCACCGGTCGGCGATACTCCCGGCGTGGAGGAAGCCCCGATCTTCGGACGCGACCGCGAACTGGCCTCGCTGCGCGCGAGCCTCGTCGCGGCGGCGGGCGGCGCCGGCCGTCTCGTGCTGGTTCGAGGCGAGGCGGGCATCGGCAAGACCCGGCTGGTTTCCGCCGTTGCCTCGATGGCCGCGTCGTACGGAATCCCGGTCGCGCGTGGTCACGCCGTCGACGACGCCGGCATGCCGCCGCTGTGGCCCTGGCGCCGGCTCGCTCGTTCGCTGCCCGCGTTGCAGCGCGTGCTCTCCGAGGCGCATCTGGACGACTCCGCGCGCTTCGCCATGCTCGCCGACGCCGCGGACGTGCTGGTGGCCGAGGCTTCCGCGGCCGGACTGCTGATCGTGCTGGAGGACCTGCACTGGGCGGACCGCACGTCGTTGCGCCTGCTCGGTCACCTGGCGACCGAGTTGCCCGCCGCGCGGATCCTGGTGGTCGCGACCTACCGCGATGCCGAGTTGTCCGAGCTGGTGCGCGCCCCCGCCACCCGAACGGTGCACCTGGGTGGGCTGACCAGGGGTGACGTGGCCGGCTGGGTGCGTTCGGCGGGCGCGGCGGACCCGGAGGCACTGGCCGCGCGACTTGTGGACAGCACGGGCGGCAACCCGCTGTACGTGCGGATGCTGCTCGACAGCGGTGAGGAGGCCGGGGAGCTCCACCGGCTGGTGTTGTCGCGGCTGGACCGGCTCAGTGCACGGGCTCGGGACGTGCTCGGGGTGGCGAGTGTGCTGGGGGAGCGGATCGAACCCGCGCTGCTCGCGGCCGTCACCGGGGACGAGCCTTCGGCGTTGCTGGACGAGGCTGTCGCGGCGGGGGTGCTGCACGTCCACGACGGGACGCTGGCCTTCGCACATGCCCTGGTCAGGGACGCGGTGTACGAGGACCTGGCGCCTTCGGTGCGGGCTGACCTGCATCGGCGGTGTGCGCTGGCACTGGCCGCCGGGGGCGGGGTGCCGGGGAGGATCGCGGCTCAGTGGCGGCGTGCGAGTGGAGTGGACGCGCCCGCGGAGTGCACTCGCTGGGCGACCGAGGCGGCGCGGGCCGCCACGGCGGAGCTGGCCTACGACGAGGCGGTCGGGTTCGCCGCACTTGCACTCGCGTCGTCCGAGGAGAAGACAGCGGAGCTCACCCTCGGCCTCGCGCGAGCCGAGTTCCTCGCCGGCGACACCGCGGCCAGCCTCGACCACTGCCGCACCGCCGCCCGCCTCGCCGAGCAGTCAGGCACCCCGGACCTGATGGCGGAGGCGGCCCTCGTCATCACCGGCCTGGGCGACCGAGCGCTGCTGACCGCCGTCGACCAGCTCTGCACGACGGCCCTGCGCCACCTCCCGGAAGAGGCGACCTCGACCCGTTCCCGGCTGCTGGCCCGCAGGGCGATGGCCGCCACCACGACCGGCGAGGGCGAGCGGGCGCGTGCGTTGTCCGCGGTGGCGCTCGAACTCGCCGTGCGCAGCGGCGACCCCGACGCGGAACTGGACGGCATTCACGCACGCCACCTGACCTTGTGCGCGCCGCAGTTCAGGGCGGAACGAGTCGGGCTCGCGAACCGGGCCGTCGAGCTGGCCGAGACCGCACGGCAGCCACACGCCGAACTGTGGGGGCACGTCTGGCTGGTCGACGCGGCTTTCCAGGCAGGAGACCTGGCCGAGGTCGACCGGCAGCTGGACCTCATCGAGCAGTTCGCGGCGGCGCGGCAGCACGGGGTGGCGTGGTGGCACCTGCATCGGTTGCGGGCCACGCGGGCGGCGCTGGTGGGGCAGTTGCAGAGAGCGCGGGAGTGCAACGAGACGGCTCGTGCCGTGGCCGAACGGATCGGGGCCACGGCGGCCAAGGGCATGTACTACGCGTTCCAGCAGGGGTTGGCGCAGCTGGTCGGCGGCATCGACGAGGTTTCGGCGCGAGAGGCGTTCGGCGTGCTCGAGCGGGTCGGCGACATCCCGCTGGCGCGCGTGTACGTGCCGTTGCTGCACGCGCTGCTGGGAGAGACCGAGCAGGCGCGCGCCACGTTCGAGGAGTTCCGGGCGATGCCGGCGACGCTGGAGGTCGGGCCCACGTGGGCGCCCCTGGTCAGCCAGATCGGCGCGGTCGCCTGCCTGCTGGGCGACGCCGAGGTGGCGGCGAACGTCTACGAGGTGCTGTCCGCGTTGAAGCCGCACTTCGCCGCGGACGGGTCCGGCGCGGTGTTCTCCACCGCCGCCACGCCGCAGTTGCTCGGAGACCTCGCGATGACGTGCGGCCGGACGGAGGTCGCGGCCGGGCACTACCGGCTGGCCCTGGAGATGAACGCCCGCATCGGCGCAAGGCCGTTCGCCGCGATGAGCAGGCTCGGGCTCGCGAGTGTCCTGACCGACCTGGCGGCGGCCAGGACACTCGCGGCCGAAGCAGCCGCCGAGTTCCGCGCGCTGGACATGCCGATCCGGCTGGCCGAGGCCGATCGGCTGCTGAAGCGGATCGGTGCCGACGAACAGGCGCGGGATCCGTTGTCACCACGCGAGTCCGAGGTCGTGGGCCTGGTCGCGCAGGCACTCACGAACCGCCAGATCGCGACCCACCTGCACCTGAGCGAACGCACCGTCGAGACGCACGTGCGCAGCGTTCTGGCCAAACTCGGGTTGCGCACCAGGACCGAGATCACCGCCTGGGAGCTCACCCGCCGGGCGTGACCAGGCCCGTCTCGTAGGCGAGGACGACGGCCTGCGCGCGGTCCCGCAGTTCCAGCTTCGCGAAGATGCGGGCCACGTGCGTCTTCACCGTGGCCTCGCTCAGCGTGAGGTCGTCGGCGATCTCGGAGTTCGACCGCCCACCCCCGACCAGCGTGAGCACCTCACGTTCCCGTGGCGTCAGCACGGCCAGATCCCGGTGCACCGCAGGAGTCACCGGGGCACCGGAGGCGAACCGTTCCACCAGCCGCCGGGTGATCGACGGCGCGAGCAGGGCGTCGCCGGTCTCGATCAGCCGCACGGCCGCGACGAGGTGCTCTGGCGTGACGTCCTTGAGCAGAAAGCCGCTCGCACCCGCCGCGAGCGCCTCGTACACGTACCGGTCGAGGTCGAACGTCGTCAGCATCAGCACCCGGCTGTCGCCCGGTTCCCGCACGATCCGCCGGCACGCCTCCAGCCCGTCCATCCCCGGCATGCGGATGTCCATCAGCACGACGTCCGGCCGCAGGTCGCGCACGACCGACACCGCCTCGGCCCCGTCCGCCGCCTCGCCGACGACCTCGACGCCACCGGAGTTCAGGATCATCCGGAACCCGATGCGCACGAACGCCTGATCGTCCGCGATCACCACGCGTGGCCCGGTCACGGTCGCTCGACCGGGATCTTGGCCCGGACGCGGAACCCGCCGCCGAGCCGCCTGCGCGCGTCCAGGTCGCCGCCCAGCACCGCCACGCGCTCCCGCAACCCGAGCAGCCCCCGCCCCTGACCGTCCTCAAAGGACAACGAGTCGCCGGACAGCGTGCTGGGCCCGGAGTTGAGCACCTCGACCCGCAGGTGGTGCTCCGCGTACCGCACGGTCACCTCCGCTTTGCGTCCGTCGCCGTGCTTCAACGCGTTGGTCAGCGCCTCCTGCACGATCCGGTACGCCGTCAGGTCGACACCGGACGGCAAGGGCCGCGGCTCGCCGGAGACGCGCACCTCCACCGGCAGCCCGGCGAAGCACATCCGGTCGACCAGGGAGCTCAACCGGCTCAGACCGGGTTGCGGCGCCAGCAGATCATCGCTGTCGGCGGACGGAGCGAGCAGCCCGAGCATGTGCCGCAGCTCGGTCATCGTGTCGCGGCCCGCGTTCTCCACGGCCAGCAACGCGTCCGTCGCCTCGGACGTCCCGGCGGAGAGCACCCGCCGTGCCGCCCCGGCCTGCACCACCATCACGCTCACGTTGTGGCTCACGATGTCATGCAGCTCCCGGGCGATCCGGGCACGTTCGGCGTCGACGGCGGTGCGGGCGGCGGTCTCCCGTTCCCGCTCCAGCAACCAGCCGCGTTCCTCCATCGCACGGGTGTACGCGCGCCGGGCCGCCACCAGCCGCACCGCGAAGTATCCGGCGGCCAGGCAGGCGACGACGGCCACCACCAGCTCCCACACCCCGTCACTGTCCCAGAGCGCCGTTCGCCCGCGCATCAAACCCCGGATGCAGTCACTACATCCCCAGGATGACCCCGCCCGCCGACTTACCTCCGCAGACTGACGCCTCCGAACGCACAGCTCAGCAAGATGGCCGCCATGCAGAACGCAGACGCCGTCGTCGAGCTGACGAACGTGCGCAAGGAGTACAGCGACTCGACCGCGCTGGACGGGGTGTCACTCGTCGTCCGCGCCGGGGAGGCCGTCGCGGTGATGGGACCGTCCGGCAGCGGCAAGTCCACGCTGCTCAACATGATCGCGGGCCTCGACCGCCCGACGTCGGGTCAGGTGATCGTGCACGGTTCCGACCTCGGCGTGCTCGGCGAGACCGGCCTCGCGCTGTTCCGCCGGCGCGGCATCGGCATGATCTTCCAGTTCTTCAACCTGCTGGACGACCTCTCGGCGCTCGACAACGTCGCCCTCGCCGCCCAGCTGACCGGCATGAAGGCGAGCCAGGCCCGCGCACGCGCCCTGGAGTTGTTCGGCGAGCTCGGCATCTCCAGCCGCAGGAACATCTACCCGGCACAGCTCAGCGGCGGCGAACGGCAGCGCGTCGCGGTGGCGCGGGCGTTGATGAACCGCCCCGCCCTGCTGCTCGCCGACGAACCGACCGGCGCGCTCGACAGCAGGTCCGGCGAGCAGGTCATGGACCTGCTGCTCGACCTCAACCAGATCGGCCAGACCCTGCTGCTCGTCACCCACGACGAACGCCTCGCCACCCGCTGCGCCACCAGGGTGATCGAGGTCGTCGACGGCCGGATCGCCCGCGAGCACAGCATGGAACGAGCATGAGCGCGGTGTGGTCGGCGGCCTGGGCGGCGGTCCGCCGGCGCAAGCTCCAGACGATCGTGATCGGTGTCGTGGTGTGCGCGGCCAGCGCGACACTCGTGATGGCGCTCGGCCTGCTGGACGCGTCCGCCGCGCCATTCGACCGGGCCTTCGCCACCCAGCAGGGCGCGCACCTGGCCGCGGCGTTCGACCCGGCCAAGGTGTCCGAGGCCCAGCTGAAGCAGGCGGCGGGACAGACCGTGTCGGCGGGCCCGTTCCAGCAGGCCACTGTGGACACGTCGACCGGCGAGGTCTTCCTCGGCACGCTCACCGTGGTGGGCCGGGCCGATCCCGGCGGCCAGGTCGACCGCGTCTCGGTGTGGCAGGGCAGATGGGCCACCAACGCCGGTGAGATCGTCCTCAGCCGCACGCCGGGATCCGTCGGCCGGATGGGCGTCGGCTTCGAGCTGCGGCTGCCGGGACGTCCGGTGCTGAAGGTCGTCGGGTTCGCGCACTCGGTGACGGGATCGGCCGACGCATGGGTGAGTCCCGCTCAGATCGGTGCGCTGCAACCGAACGCGCTGCAAATGCTCTACCGGTTCACCCAGGCCGACACCGCCGCACAGGTCGAAGCAGGGCAGGCGGCCGTCACGGCGGGGGTGCCGCAGGACGCGCTGCTCGGCACGCTGTCGCACCTCACCGTGAAGGACAAGGCGACCTCCGAACTGGGCGTGTTCATCCCGTTCCTGATGATCTTCGGGATCCTCGGCCTGGCTGTCGCGGTCCTGATCGTCGCCAACGTCGTGAGCGGCGCGGTCGTCGCGGGACTGCGGCACATCGGCATGCTCAAGGCCATCGGCTTCACCCCGGACCAGGTCATGGCCGTGTACCTGGTGATGGTCTCGATCCCTGCGTTCGCGGGCTGCGTCCTCGGCACGCTCGTGGGCAACCTCTTCGCCAAACCGATCGTGCAGGACGCCGTCGAGGGCTTCGGCGTCGACGACCTGAGCTTCGCGCCCTGGGTGAACGTCGTCGCGGCGCTGGGCATGCCCGTCCTGGTGGCGTCGGCCGCGCTCGTCCCGGCTCTGCGCGCACGCCGTCTCCCGGCGGCACGGGCGATCAGCGCGGGCACCACGGCGCACACCGGAAGAGCGTTGCGCGTCCAGCGCTGGCTCAGCGGCACGAGGCTGCCGCGTTCGGTCAGTCTCGGCCTCGGCATGCCGTTCGCCCGCGCGGGCCGCAGCGCGTTGACGCTGGCCTCGGTCGTGCTCGGCGTCATGACCGTGACCCTTGCCGCCGGCGTGACGATGTCGATGACGGCCTACAACGACGCCGTCAGGCCCCACTTCACCGACCGCGTCGAGTTGATGGCCGGACCGCCGCAGGGTGGACCCGCAGTCCGTCCACAGGGTGTGGAGGCACCGGCCGCGAAGCTGAGCGATGCCGAGGACGAGTCGATGCTGCGCTCGTTGCCCGGCACGACAGCGGTTCTCGCCGGCACCCAGCTCGACGCCGAGGTCGCGGGCGGTACCCAGGAGGCCACGATCCTGTTCTACCGCGGGGACACCGCCATCCTGGGCCCGCGCGTGCTCACCGGGCACTGGCCGGACGGGCCGGGCCAGGTCGTGGTGCCGTCGAGGTTCCTCAACCAGCGCGGGCTCGCCGTCGGCGACACGGTCACCGTGCAGGCGCGGGGAAACCGGACACAGGTGAAGATCGTCGGCGTCGTGCTGACC
Source organism: Lentzea waywayandensis (assembly GCF_900115955.1). Taxonomy (GTDB): domain Bacteria; phylum Actinomycetota; class Actinomycetes; order Mycobacteriales; family Pseudonocardiaceae; genus Lentzea; species Lentzea waywayandensis. Next base: position 156,437 of record NZ_FOYL01000009.1, on the reverse strand, counting down.
AACAACGCCGACGAGATCTTCGCCGATTGGTCCACTGTGGACGTTCTCGCGCCGGGCGCCCGTGCCAGCTTCTACCTGACGCAAATGGCTTCCGGCACCGACCGCGACGCTTACACCGCGGCGGCGAAGGCGGCGGATCCCGGACTGCAGGTCCTGCCGCCGCGCGACGGTTCGTCGTCGACCGCCGTGATCATCATCGGCGCCGCCGTCGTGCTGACCCTGGTACTGGGCGCCGTCGCCGCCCTCGGCGTGTTCAACACCGTCGTCCTCAACGCCCGCGAACGCCGTCGCGACCTCGGCATGCTCAAGTCGATCGGCATGACTCCGCGCCAGGTCACCGTGCTGCTGGTGACGTCCATGGGCGCCCTGGGCGTGCTCGGCGGACTGATCGGCGTGCCCGTCGGCATCGTCGTGCACCAGCTGGTCGTGCCCGCCATGGCGCACGCGGGCCAGGCCGACGCCGTCGACATCCTCATGAACGTCTACCACGCGCCGTTGCTCGCGCTGCTGGCCCTCACCGGCGTCGTCATCGCCGTGGTGGGCGCGGTCGTGCCGGCCAGGGGAGCGGCGCGCCTCTCGATCGCCACCGTCCTGCACAACGAATAGGGGGATCACAGATGCGCAGGTTCATCGCGTTATCGCTTGTGGCAGCAGGGGTTCTGGCCACGAGCCCGGCCGCCGTAGCCGACAGCGGCACGGTGATCAGACGAACTTCCTACGGCATTCCGCACGTGCTCGCTCATGACTATCGCGGGGTCGGCCAGGGACTCGGCTACGCGTTCGCCGAGGACAACGCCTGCGTCATGGCGGAGATCGTCGTGACGCTGTCCGCCGAGCGCTCCCGCTGGTTCGGGCCGGACAACCTCGCCAGTGACCTCTACTACCAGCGCCTCAACCAGTCCGCGGTGGTCGAACGGCAACTCGCGCACGGCCCGTCGAAGCAGGCGCGGGATCTCGTGCGCGGCTACGTGGCCGGGTTCAACCGCTACCTCGCCCAGAACGGTCTGCCCGAAGCCTGCAGGAACTGGGCGCGGCCGATCACCGAGATCGACGTGTGGCGGCGCGTCCACCAGGTCGCCGGACTGACCGGCAGCGAGGGCTTCCAGGAGCAACTCGTGTCAGCCCAGCCGCCCGGAACGGCGCTCGCGGCACCCGCGCGCGTCTCGACCGAACGCCCAGGCAGCAACGGAATCGCGCTCGGCAGGCAGGCGACCGCGGCCGGTACCGGCATGGTGCTGGGCAACCCGCACTTCGACTGGGCTGACACCTGGCGCTTCTACCAGCACCACCTCACGATCCCCGGCGAGCTGAACGTCAGCGGCGCGGGCCTGTACGGCGTGCCGGTGGTCAACATCGGCCACAACGACAGGCTCGGCTGGACCCACACGGCGTCCGAGGCGCAGACGATCACGCTCTCGCAACTCACGCTCGTCCCCGGCGACCCGACCAGCTACCTCGTCGACGGCAAGCCGCAGCGCATGATCGCCGAACAGGTCACCGTCGGCGACACCACGAGAACCCTCTACCGCACCCCGGACGGCCCGGTGGTGGAGGACGACCGCGCGTTGCGGTGGACGGACACCACCGCCTTCGTGCTGCGCGACGCCAACCAGGGCAACCTTCAGGTCATCGACCAGTGGCTGGCCATCGCCCGAGCCCGCAGCGTGCCCGATCTGCAGAAGGCGCTGACTCGCCACCAGGCCCTCCCGTGGGTCAACACGATCGCCTCGGACGCCACCGGAACCGCCTACTACGGCGACATCCAGGTCGTCCCGCACGTCACCGACGAGCAGCGCGCCCGTTGCGGCGTCAACGCGCCCATCGGCTTGGTGGTCCTCGACGGCAGCCGGTCGGACTGCGGCTGGGGCACCGACCCCGACGCCGTGACGCCGGGCAGGTTCGGCCCTCACCGGCTGCCCAGCCTGATCCGGCGCGACCACGTCAGCAACATGAACGACAGCCCGTGGCTCGCGAACCCCGCCGCACCGCTGACCGGCTACCCGTCCCTCGTCGGCGACGTCGGCACAGAACGGTCCGCGCGCACCCGCGTGGGCCTGGACATGATCGGCACCAACACCTTCACACCGTCCACTCTGGAACAGGCGATGTTCGGCAACCGCAACCTCACCGCCGAACAGGGCCGAGCCGCGGTCGTCGCGATGTGCCAGGCCAACCCGACCCTGCCCGCGAACGACGGCAGCCTCGTGGACGTCCGCGCGGCCTGTTCGACCTTGGCGAGCTGGCCAGGAACCGGCGACACCGGCCCAGAAAGCCGAGGCGCCTACTTCTGGCGTTCGTTCATCGCGTTGAGCGGCAGGCCGGGGACGAACCTGTGGCAGGTGCCGTTCGACCCGGCCGACCCCGTCCACACCCCGCGCGGCATCAACGCGGCCGATCCCGGCGTCCAGCGGGCCTTCGCCGACACGGTCCGGGCGTTCGGCGTCGCCGGAGTCGCGGTGGACGTACCGCTCGACGCCGTCCAGCAGTACGAGGGCATCCCGATCCACGGCTGCCGCGGCCCGGAAGGCTGCTTCAACGTGATCTCGGTGCCCGGCCCGCCCCGGCCGGGAGTCGCGCCGGAGATCCCGCACGGCACCAGCTTCGTCATGGCGGTCGAGCTGACGAAGAACGGTCCGCGGATGAGCTCGATGCTGATCTACGGCCAGTCCGCTGATCCGGCCTCCCCGCACCACACCGACCAGGCACGGCTCTACGCGCGGAAGCAGTGGGTGAAGGGCGAGTTCACCGAACGGGAGATCGCCCGCAACCCTGAGCTGACGGTCCGGCACCTTCGCTGAGGCTGATCGCTCGCGCCTCCGGTTCGGTGCCGCCGGCGCCGGACCGGAGGTGTCGCCCCGCGCGGGACCTCACCGTTCGCCACCGTCGTCTGCGAACCTCCCGTGCCTTCCGGCGCCGCCCGCGAACCGGGCGGCGCCGGCCACCCCTTCCCGAGCCACGATCGGCACCCCGGCCACCCCCTCCGCCCGCAACGCCTCGGCCAGCGGCAGGTCGAGCCCGCCGTAGGTCGACGCCCGGTCCGCCAGCACGCACTCGAACGGGAACCCGGCGATCTGCTCGGCCAGCTCCAGCGCGGCCACCACCGCCTGACCAGGCTCGACGACCCGGTTGGCCAGCCCGATCGCCAACGCCTCCTCGGCGTGCACCGGACGTCCGGTGAGGATCAGGTCCAACGCCCGCCCCAGCCCCACGATCCGACGCAGCCGCACGGTGCCACCGTCGATCAACGGCACGCCCCACCGCCGGCAGAACACCCCGAACACCGCGTCGCTCTCGACCACCCGCAGGTCGGCCAGCAGCGCCAGTTCCAGCCCGCCCGCGACCGCGTACCCGCTGACCGCCGCGATCACCGGCTTGCTCAGCTCCAACCGGGTCGGTCCCATCGGACCGGCGCCGCCGCCGGAGGGATCGAGCTCGTTGCGCCGCGCCGGATCCCCGACGACGCTCAGGTCCGCTCCCGCGCAGAACGTCCCGCCCTCGCCCGCGAGCACCGCCACCCGTTGCGTGGGGTCCGCCTCGAACGCCAGAAAGGCATCCCGCAGCTCAGCGGCCATCGGGCCGTCGACCGCGTTGCGCCGGTCCGGGCGGTTCATCCAGATCAGCGTCGTGGTGCCGGTGATCTCGACCCTGACGTTCATGTGACCTCCGTGATCAGCAGTGGCGTTCGGCGCGCCGCTGTCGTCTACTGACACGATGCCAATCGTCTCTCCCGGTTTCACCGGGCGACGCCAGTCACCGGACGTGCAGCTGCCGCCCGGTCAGTACCTGGCAGAGGACTTCCCGGTCCTCACGGCGGGGCCGACGCCGCGAGTGACGACCGACCGCTGGCAGTTCACGATCAACACCGAGGCCGGTCAGCGCTACGACTGGTCGTGGCAGCAGCTGATCGAACTGCCCGCGGAGAAGATCACCACGGACATCCACTGCGTCACCAAGTGGTCGAAACTCGGCACCCGCTGGAAGGGCGTCTCGCTGGACGTCCTGCTGGAGGACGTCGAGACGGCGGCGGACTTCGCGCTCGTCCAGTCCTACGGCGGCTACACCACGAACCTGCCGCTGGAAGACCTGATCGACGGCCAGGCGTGGATCGCGTACCGCTACGACGGCGACGAGCTCACGCCCGAGCACGGTGGCCCGGCGCGGTTGCTGGTGCCGCACCTGTACTTCTGGAAGTCGGCGAAGTGGGTCCGCGGGATCCAGTTGCTGCTCGAGGACGAACCCGGCTTCTGGGAAAGCGCGGGCTACCACGACTACGGAGACCCATGGCGCGAGCAGCGGTATCAGGGCGACTGACCTGGCGGGTGGCCGAACTCGCCGAGGCCACCGACATCACGAAGAGCGCGCGGGGTCTGGTGTTCGACGTGCCCGGCTGGCCCGGTCACCTGCCGGGGCAGCACGTCGACGTCCGGCTGACCGCCGAGGACGGCTACTCGGTGCAGCGCAGCTACTCGATCTCCTCCGCGCCGGACGGGGAGCGGTTCGAGCTGAGCGTCCAACGGGTCGCGGACGGCGAGGTGTCGCCGTACCTGTGCGACGTGCTCTCGCCCGGTGACCGGATCGAACTGCGCGGCCCGGTCGGCGGCTGGTTCGTGTGGCGCTCGGCCGACCAGGCACCGGTGACGCTCGTGGCGGGCGGATCAGGCATCGCGCCGTTGATGGCGATGATCCGCACACGGGCCGCGGAAGGCAGCCGCGTCCCGTTCCGGCTGATCTACTCGGTGCGCACGCCCGAGGACGTCTACTACGCCGACGAGCTGCGGCGGCGTGCCCGTGAGGACGCCGGCCTCGACGTGCACCTCGTGTACACCCGCCAGGCCCCGGAAGGCTCGCCCGAGCCGCCGAAACGCCTGGGGCTGGCCACCTTGAACACCCACGGCTGGCCGGCCGACTTCGCCCCGAACGTCTTCGTGTGCGGGCCGACCGGGTTCGTCGAGACGGTGTCCGACATCTTCGTGGCACTGGGCCACGACCCTCGCCGCGTCCGCACGGAACGCTTCGGCTGACAGGAGAGCACCGATGAGCGACGACCACGTCGACGGCAACGCGCTGGCGGGCGACCTGCGAGAGATCTTCGCGGTGGACCTGACCGTGGCGACCGGCCAGTGCTCCGGCTGCGGTTACCGGGGCTCGGTGGCGACCCTGCGCGTCTACCAGAACGCGCCGGGGATCGTCGCGCGTTGCCCGCACTGCGAGGAGGTCGTGCTGCGGCTGGTGCGCGGCCGCGACCGCGCGTGGCTCGACCTGCGCGGCACGGTGAGCCTGGAGATCCCGCTGCCGTCCCCGTGAAGCGGTGTGGGAGACGGCAGCGGGATCGCGTCAGATACCGGAGTTGCCTCCTCCCAGCGTCAGCGCGAAGCCCTGGGCGTTGAGCAGCCCGCCGGAGGACGCACGGGTGACCTTGGTGTTGGAGATCGTGCCGCTACCGGCGGCCTGGATCTCGAAGCCCCACGTGGCGCCGTCGATGGTGAGCCTGTCGAAGGTGATCGGCGTCATCGTCTTCTGCCAGCTCATCAACACGCCCTGGTAGCTGCTGTCGGTGATGGTCAGGTCGCTGATCACCACCGGCGTGCGGATCTCGTGGTCCGCGGTGTAGATCCACAGCGCGCCGATCGCCGAGTTCCAGTTCGGTTCGAAGCTGCCCGCGCGCAGCAGGGTGTTGCGGCGCACGGTCGTCGTGCCGCTGAACGGGACCGGTTGGTGCCAGGTGCTCACGACGATGCCGGATCCCGAGGTGACGACGTCCGAGACGTGGTTGTCCTCGATGCGGTTGTCCGCGCCGCCGTACACCGCGATGCCGTTCGCGCCCGCCGGTAACTGCACCGTGTTGTAGGTGAACGCGGTCCGGGTCACCGGTGCGCCCTCGGACCACATCGCGAGGCCGTCGTCACCGTTGTTGCGCGTCGTGGACTGGTCGACCCTGGTGTCGACGATGTCGCCGTTCAGGTTCACGCCGTCCGCGAACGTGTTGCGGACGCGCAGGCCGACCGCGTACAGGCCGTTGGTGCCGTTGTCCGCCCAGAGACCGACCTTGGTGTGCTCGATCCACACGTTCTGCAGCAGCGAACCTGAGCCGAAGTTGCCTTCCAGCGCGGGATCGGAGCCGTTGTCCTCGCGCACCCGGACGTCGCCGAAGATCGCCAGGTCGGCGATCGTCACCTTGCCAGTGGCGAAGAACCCGCCCCTGGCACCGGTGCCCTGGATGACCGAGTGCCACGGCCCGGCGCCGATGATCCGGACGTTGCCCGCGTTGATGCGCGAGGAGATGCGGAACGTGCCCGCCGGCACCCACACCGGCCGGTTCTGGGCGGCGCCCTCCGCGATGGCCGCGGTGATGGCGGCGGTGGCGTCCGACCCGTTGTCCGGGACGGCGCCGTGCGAGGTGATCGACACGGCGTTCGCCGGCGCGGCCGCCGCTGCGGGCACCGCTTCGGCCTCCACGAAGTCGAGCACGTAGGCGAGCGCGTTCGCGGTGTCCACCTGGAACTTCAGCTCGGTGCCGGCCGCCCAGTCGCCCAGGATCCTGGTCTCGTCGAAGAACCGGTGGCCGCCGCCCAGTGCCGGGTCGTTGAAGTACGGGTAGTCGCCGTACACCCAGCTGTACTCGGACGTCAGCGTGACGTCGCGCTGCTTGGTTCCGTTGGCGTACAACGAGATCGGTGCGCGCTGGCCGGTGCCGGCCGCGTTGTCCGGGATCGAGTAGCGCAGCACGAGGCCGTTCGCCGGTGCGGTGAGCTTGACGGTGACGTGCTCGCCCACAGCGTCGAGAACCACCGCCCTGCGGCCGCTGGCCTCGGACTGGATCTGCCGGTACGTGCGGCTCGCCGCCAGCACCGTGCCGTTCGTGGTGGCGGCTTCTGCCTCGTAGGTCGCGTACGGCACCGTGGCGCCGCGCTGGGCAAGAGCGCCTTCGCCGGTCGCCGAGATGCTGTCGATCGCGACGTCTGCTGAGGTCGTGCTGGTCAGGCCGACGGTGTTGACTCCCGCGCGCAACGGCACAGTCGCCGTCGTGGTGCGCCAGCCGCTGCCCGCCGCGAACGAGACGGTGCCCGCGTCCCGGCCGTTCGCCGTCAACGCCAGCGTGGCGTTCGACGTGTTCTGGAACCGCACGGCGATGGTCGCGTTCCCGGCATTGTCCGCCTTCACGGTCCGGACGATGCGCGCACCGACCGTGCCGAACCCGGCGACGTAGCCGGAACCCGCGTAGCCGCCGAGTCCCGTTTGGACGGACGCGCCGCCGGAGCGGAAGGCCGACTCGGCCTCGCCCGGCCCGGCCTGGACCGCCGCGCTGACGGTGAGGCTGTCGAGGTTCAGGTTGCCGGAGTCGGCCGAGTCGAACGCCAGCGCGACGTCGTGCTGCCCGGCCGTCAGCGTGACCTGTTCGGTCGTGGTCGCCCAGGTGTCCCAGTTCGCCGTCGTGGGCAGGCTGATCTGCCGCTGTTTCGCGCCGTCGACGTACAGCGACAGGGTGCGGGCGGAGCCGGTGCCGTTCGCCAGCCGGATCGCGAGGTCGTGCTGACCTGCGGTCGCGGCCGTGACCCGGAAGGTGGTGCGCGCCGTGCCCCGGTTCGCGTCGGTGTACCCGCCGACGAAGCCGCTGCCCGTGTAGCCGGGATGGTCGGACTGGGCAACCGCGCCACCGCTGAGCGTCGCGTTCTCCGCCTCGTACGCGGGACCGGACTCGGTCACGGTGTTCGTGACTTCGAGGTGGTCGAGGTTCACGTTGCCGTTGTCGGCAGAGCCGAAGCTGTACGCGAAGGTGTGCGCGCCTGCCGGTAGCTGGACGGAGAGCGGTGCCGAACTCCAGGTGTCCCAGTTCGCCGTGGCGGGCAGGGTGATCTGGCGTGGCCCGGTGCCGTCGACCCGGAGTGTCAGCGTGCGCGGCGAGCCGGTGCCGTTGGCGTACTTCAACGCGAGCGCGTAGGTGCCGGCGGCCGGTGCGGACCACGCGAAGGACGTGGTGGCGCCACCTCGGTTGGCGTCGGTGAAGCCACCGACGAATCCGGTGCCGGTGTAGCCGGTGTGATCGGTCTGGACGACCGCACCGCCGGACAGCGCGGCGTTCTCGGCCTCAAGACGGGTGGTGGCCGCGTTGGCGGTATGGGGGAGAACTGTGGCAGACAGGGTGATCAGGGCGGCTGCGAGCGCGCGCAACCATGGCGACGTTGCCATGTGGGGTTTCCGTTCGTTCAGCCCTTCACCGCTCCGCTGAGCGCGCTGCCGTTGAGGAACAGGCGCTGGAAGACGAGGAAGAGCGCGACAGGGATGAGGGTCGAGATGGCGAGCGCGGCGAGGAACACGTCGAGCTCGACGAACCGCTGGAGTGCGGGCAGACGCACGGACAGCGGCTGCACTGCCGGATCGGGCAGCACCAGCATCGGCCAGAGGAAGTCCTTCCACGACGCGATGACGGCGAACACCGACACCACCCCGAGAATCGGACGGGACATCGGCAGCACGATCGAGACGAACAGCCGCAACGGACCGGCCCCGTCCACGGTCGCGGCCTCGAACACCTCGCGGGGCAGACCGTCGAGGAACCGTTGCACCAGCAGGACGTTGAACGCGTTCGCGCCCGCCGGCAGCCACACCGCCCAGAAGCTGTTGATCAGCGACAGGTCGGTGATCGTGAGGTAGAGCGGCACGAGCAGCACCACCGACGGCACGAACAACGTCGCCAGCACCACACCCGTGACGACCTTGCGATAGCGCGGCCGCAACACCGACAGGGCGAACCCGGCCGTCATCGCGACCAGCAACTGCACCGCCCACGCGCCGAACGCGAGCAGCACCGTGTTCAGGAAGTACTTGTCGATCTCCACCCGCGTCCACGCCGTGACGAGGTTCGCGAAGTCGAACCCGTTGGGCCACAACGCGAGCGGTGAGCGCAGGGTGTCCTGGGTCGGGGTGATCGCCGCCTTCGCCAGCCACAGCACCGGGCCCAGGCCGACGAGCAGCAGGCCGCCCAGCAGCAGGGTCTGCACGGTCCGGATGGTGCGCCGGACGGCGGGGATCTTGCGGTCGTGGTTGGAGAGGACTCCGCGGTCGGTCATGGTGTGCTCCGCGGGTCGGTGGGGCTTGGGTGGGGGCTGGACGGTGGGGTGATCGCGGTGGCGGGCGTGTGATTGGTGGCGGCTGCCGGGGTGTGGCGGTCGGTGGTGTGGTGGGGGCTGGTTGGTGAGTCCGGCCTGGTAGTGGTGGCGAGTGTGTGGTTGGTGGCGGTTGCCGGGCTGCGGCGGTTGGTGGTGTGGTGAGGGTTGGTTGGTGAGTCCGGCCTGGTAGTGGCGGTGGGCGTGTGGTTGGTGGCGGTTGTCGGGTTGTGGCTGTGGCGGTTGGTGGTGTGGTGGGGGCTGGTCGGTGAGTCCGGCCTGGTAGTGGTGGCGGGCGGGCGGTTGTGGGGTGGGAGGCCGTTGCGGCTGGCTGTGTGGCGTGTTCGAGGTGGTTGGGAGGTGAGGCGAGGCGTCAGGTCGAGGGTGGTGGCTGGGCTGTGGCGGCCGCGGTCGGGAGCGATGTGGTCTGCCGTGGCGAGCGTCGGGCTTGGTGGGGTTGCGTGGCGCGGTAGCGGCTCCCGCGCTGCCCGGAGAAGCGGTCGCGCGGCAGGGTTCTTTCCGGTGCGGGTCGTCATGACGTGCTCCACGAACGCGTGAGGCGGAAGTACAGCGCGGACAGCAGGGCCAGTACGACGGCGAGCATCAGGCTCAGTGCGGTGGCGGCGCCGTAGTCGCCGCCCAGGCTGGAGGCGAAGGCGTAGTTGTAGATCAGCAGGAGGATCGTGGTGGTCTTGTTCGCCGGGCCGCCGCCGGTGAACAGGAACGGTTCCAGGAACACCTGGGCCGTGCCGACGATCTGGAGGATGAACGTGATCAGCAGGACGCCGCGCAGTTGCGGGAGCGTCACGTGCCAGACCTTGTGCCACACGGAGGCGCCGTCGATCTCGGCTGCCTCGTAGAGCTCTGGCGGCACGCGGGTGAGGGCGGCCAGGTAGATGATGACCGTGCCGCCCATCGCCGCCCAGGTGGACTCCACGACGAGCGACACCATCGCGGTGCCGCCGTCCTGGAGCCACGCGACCGGCGCGACGCCGAACCAGCCGAGCACCGTGTTGAACAGGCCGTGCGGGCCCGCGTCGTAGAAGAACTTCCACAGCAGCACCGCCACCACCGGTGGGACCACCACGGGCAGGTAGGCGAGCGCGCTGTAGAGGCCGCGCAGGCGGCGCACCTCGTTCATCAGCACGGCCAGCACCAACGGCGCCGGGTAGCCGATGAGCAGCGCGAGGAACGCGAACCACAGGGTGTTGCGGGTCGCCGTCCACAGCAGCGGGTCGTTCAGGACCGTCACGAAGTTGTCCAGGCCGACGAACTCAGGGGTGTCGACCAGGTTGGTCTGCTGCAACGACATCACGGCGGTCTGCAGGATCGGGAGCCACGAGAACACGCCGAACACCGCGAACATCGGCAGCAGGAACAGCAGGGCCGCCAGCCCGCTGCCGCGGCGCCGTGAACGGGGGTGGGAGGCAGGTCGCGCCGGACGGGGAGGCGCGACCTGCCGGGGCGGGGCGGTCGTGGTCACTTGCGGTCCAGCAGCGCCTGCGCCTGCGACTCGGCCTGAGCGAGCAGTGCAGTTGCGTCTGCGTTCCGGTCGGTCAGCACGGCCTGCACCACCGGGTCGAGCAGCGCGTAGACCTGCTGGGTCGACCTCGTGGGCTCGGGCACGAGAGGCTGCGCGAACATCCGGTCCGTGTACGGCTTCATCTGCTGCACCGGCACGTTGACGTACTGCGCGATCCACTGCCTGCGCTGGTCGTGCAGGGCGCGGTCGAACACCGGCAGCTCGGGCGAGCCGACCGCCTGCGACGACTCGGCCGTGGTCTTCGCGTCGGCCACTGCCTGGTCCTGCGCGGTGAGCTTCGAGAGGTAGTAGAAGTCGATCCACTTCACGCCCGCGGACACCACCGCGGCGGACGACTTCGCGCGCACCACGGCGAGCGAGCCGCCGCCGAGCACACCGGCGGTGCCCTTGTCCGCCAACGGGACCGTCGTGATGCCGTAGTCCTCGGCTTTCAGCGCGTTCTGCGCCTTGAGCGAGCCGTAGTTGCCGCCGCCCGAGACGTACATGCCGATGCGGCCCGCGGCGAAGTCCTGGTTGATCGTGGCCCAGTCGTAGAGGAAGTTCGCGCCCATGCTGTTGTCCGCCCACCGCATGTCCTGCAGCGACTTCAGCACGGCCCGCATCTCGTCCGTGTTCAGCGTGGACTTCGCGCTGTCACCGGAGAGCTGCTCGACGCGGCCGCCGAACGCGTAGTCGAGCGTGGCGAGGATCCAGCCACCGGTGTTGCCCGCCGTCATCTGGGCGTAGCCCGCCTGGCCGGTGCGCTCGGCAATCTGCTTCGCGGCGGAGCGCACCTCGGCCCACGTGGCCGGCGGCTTGTCCGGGTCGAGGCCCGCCTGCGTGAACAGCGTGCGGTTGTAGTGCAGCGCCTGGCCGTAGGCGGCGATCGGCACGGCCTGCATGGCGCCGTCCGCCGCCTGACCGGCCTTCGCCACCGACGCGTTGAAGCCCTTGGCGTACGGCAGCTTCGCGACCTCGCCGCTGATGTCCGCGATCTGCCTGCGTTCGATGAGCCCGCGGCCGTCGGTGAACGGCGCGGTGAACACGGCGGGCAGCGTGCCGCCCGCGAGCTGGGCGGTGAACGTCGTCGCGTCCCACTTGTACTCCTGGGGCTGCACGTCCACGTCCGGATGCGCCTTCTCGAACTCGGCGACACGGGCGTTGAACGCGTCGACCGCGCCCTTCTCCAGACCGGGGTCGATCGCCACGGTCAGGGCGAGCCGGCCGCCCGACCCCTCCGGCTCGCCACCGGCGCACCCGGTGACGGCGAGCGCCGTGGTCAGTACGACGGCGCTGATTCTCGAGGACTTCATCGTCACTCCTTGCGGGCGGCTTACCCGCGCAGCCAGGCGGCGGCGTCGGGGGAGAGGTGGCCGTCGCGTACTTCGGAGCTGGCGAGCAGCACGTCGGTGTGCGGCGGAAGGGGAACAGGAGAGGAGCCGAGGTTGACCACACAGAGGAAGCCGGCGCCGCGGCGGAACGCGAGCACGTCCGCGTCCAGATCGAGCCAGGAGAACTCCGCACCGCGCGGTCGCAGTGACAGCAGGGCGCGGTACAGGCTCAGCATCGAGCCGGGATCGGCCTCCTGCCGCTGCACCGAGTAGGAGCCCCAGCCGGCGGGCTGCGGGAGCCACGGCGCCGGGTCCGTCCCCTGTGGACTGAACCCGAACGCGCTGCCACCCGCGGTCCACGGCAGCGGGACACGGCATCCGTCCCGGCCGGGGTCGACCCCGTCGGAACGGAAGAACATCGGATCCTGCAGCACGTCCAGCGGCAGGTCCTCCACCTCGGGCAGACCGAGCTCGTCGCCCTGGTAGACGTACAGCGAGCCGGGCAACGCGCCCGTCAGCAGCGCCGCGGCGCGTGCCCTGCGCGTGCCCCGGGAGAGATCCGTCGCGATGCCGAACCTCCGCGCCTCGAACCCGAACGAGCTGTCCTGACGGCCGTACCGGGTGGCGGGCCGGGTGACGTCGTGGTTCGCCAGCACCCACGTGGCGGGCGCGCCGACCGGCCGATGAGCGTCCAGTGTGGACTCGATCGAGGCACGCAGCTCGGCGGCGTTCCAGGGGCGCGTCATGAAGTCGAAGTTGAACGCCGTGTGCATCTCGTCGGGACGCAGGTAGCGCGCGAACCGCTGCTGGTCCGCGAGCCAGACCTCGCCGATCAGCACCCTCGGCTCGGCGTAGGAGTCGGCCACCGCGCGCCACCGCCGGTAGATCTCGTGCACCTCGTCGCGGTCGACGAACGGATGGCCGGCCGCCTCGTCCACCTCGGGGAACCCGGGATCCTTGACCGGCATGGTCGCCGAGTCGATCCGGATGCCCGCCACCCCGCGGTCGAACCAGAAGCGCAGCACGGCCTCGTGCTCACGCCACACGTCCGGGTGGGTCCAGTTGAGATCGGGCTGCTGCGGAGCGAACAGGTGCAGGTACCACTCGCCGGGCGTGCCGTCCGGGTTCACCGTGCGGGTCCACGTGCCGCCGGAGAAGCTCGACACCCAGTCGGTGGGCGGGAGTTCACCGTGCTCGCCGCGGCCGGCCCGGAACCAGAAGCGCTCCCGCTCGGGTGAGCCCGGCCCCGCCGCCAGCGCCGCCTGGAACCACGCGTGCTGGTCGGACACGTGGTTCGGCACCACGTCGACGATCGTGCGGATGCCGAGCGCCGCGGCCTCGGTGATGAGTTCTTCGGCCGCGGCGAGGTCGCCGAACGCCGGGTCGATCGCCCGGTAGTCCGCGACGTCGTAGCCGCCGTCCGCGAGCGGGGAGGCGTACCAGGGCGTGAACCAGAGCGCGTCCACCCCGAGCGAGGCGAGATACGGCAAGCGCGATCGCACGCCCGCGAGATCACCGACGCCATCGCCGTCGCCGTCCGCGAAACTGCGCGGGTAAATCTGGTAGATCACCGCGTCCCGCCACCAGTCCGCGCCGCTCACGGGCCTGGTCACGGATGGTGCGACGGAAATGCCACTGCTCACGTCGACCCCGTTCTCGCTGGGAAGGTTGACAGTAGGTTTAGCGCTCAACCTGAAATGACGGTAATGTGACCCGTGCCATGCTGTCAACCGAGCGGCAGCCGAGCGGGGAAGGCGGGAACGCGAGCGTGCGGGTCACGTTGAAGGACATCGCCCAGAGGGCGGGCGTAAGCATGATGACGGTCTCGAACGTCATCAACGGCAACAGCGCGAGGGTCTCTCCCGCGACGATCGAACGCATCCAGCGGATCGTCGTGGAGCTCGGGTACGTGCCCAGCCACTCCGCGCGCAGCCTCGCCGCGAAGTCGTCGCGGATGGTCGGCGTGCTGGTGCCGGCGGCCGACGAGGAGAGCCTGACGATCAGCCCGCACAACGTCGCGATCATCGGCCAGCTGGAACGGGAACTGCGCAAACGCGCCTACGACGTGCTGCTGCGCGGCATCGCCCGTCCCGGTGAGGTCGCGGAGGCGTTGCGGGCGTGGAACCTCGACGGGGCGCTGCTGCTCGGCTTCCTCGACGAGGAGATCGCCACGTTCACGGCGAGCTCGGCCGGCCGCACCCGGATCGTCGCGGTGGACAGCTACGCGGACAACCCGGTGACCAGGGGCGTGCGCACCGACGACGTCACCGGAGGCAGGCTGGCCGCCGAGCACCTGCGAGCCCTCGGCCACGTCGACGTCGTCTTCGCCGGTCCGCGCTTCGCCGGTCAAGGCGTTGTCTGGCAACGCTTCCAGGGCTTCAAGGAGGCGCTCGGCGGCGACTGCGCGGTGGAGGCGGCCAACACCACCTACGACGACGGCGTCGCGCTGGGCCGTCGCCTGCGTGCGGACCACCCGTCGGCCACGGCCGTGTTCGCCACCGCCGACATCCTCGCCATCGGCGTCGTGGCCGGGTTGCAGGAGACCGGGGCGCGCGTGCCGGACGACGTCTCGGTGATGGGCTTCGACGACCTGGACCTGTGCCGGTACGTCCGGCCGACGCTGACCACGATCGCGCAGGACCTCCCGGCGAAGGCCGCGACGGCCGTGGCGATGCTGATCGGCGAGATCGAACGCGACGAGGAACCACCGGCGCCCGCGACCCTGGACGTCCACCTCGTGGAGCGGGGATCGACCGGCCCGGCCCGCTGAGCCGCGCACCCGAAACGTCTGCCGAACAACCTCGGCCATCGCCTTGCCCGTGAAGAACTCGGCACGATCAGGCAAGAGCGCGAGAGCATCGATCACCTCCTGACTCCCGCTCGCTGCTTCGATCGAACCTGTCGAAGGGGAGGGCGATGACTGACGCCACTCGCAGCGAGATCTCGTTGAAGGTCAACGGAAAGACCCACCGGCTCAACGTCGACAACCGCAGGTCGTTGCTCGACGCGTTGCGCGAGGACACGAAGCACGCCGGCCCGAAGAAGGGCTGTGACTTCGGCCAGTGCGGCGCGTGCACGGTGCTTTTGGACGGCAAGCGCGTGGTGTCGTGCCTGACGCTCGCGGTCGCCGCGGACGGCTCCCAGGTCACCACGGTCGAGGGACTCGCGGCGGACGACGACCTGCGGCCGGTGCAGGAGGCGTTCCTGCGGCTGGACGGGTTCCAGTGCGGGTTCTGCACGCCGGGGCAGCTCTGCTCGGCGGTCGGGGTGCTGGCCGAACACCGGGCGGGCTGGCCGAGCGCGGTCACGTCCGACGTGTCGCCGGACCACCGGTGCCGGCTCGACGCCGAGGAGGTGCGCGAGCGGATGAGCGGCAACCTCTGCCGATGCGGCGCCTACCCGTCGATCGTGCGGGCCGTGCTCGACGCCGCCGAACGGGAAGAGGTGAAGCGATGAAGGAGTTCGCCTACCAGCGCGCGACCGCCGTCCACGACGCGCTGGAGTCGGTCGCGGAGAACAACACGAAGTTCCTCGCCGGCGGCACGAATCTCGTCGACCTGATGAAGCGCGGTGTCGAGACACCTGCCCGGCTGATCGACGTGCGTGCGTTGCCGCTCAACGGCATCAGCGAGGCCCGCAACGGTGACCTGGTCATCGGCGCGACGACGACCAACAGCGAGACGGCCGCGCATCCGGAGATCCGCCGCCGCTATCCGGCGCTGTCCCAGGCGGTGCTGGCCGGTGCGTCCGGGCAGCTGCGCAACATGGCGACGACGGCGGGAAACCTTCTGCAGCGCACGAGATGTGCCTACTTCGCCGACCTGGCCTCCGCGTGCAACAAGCGCGTGCCGGGCAGCGGATGCGCTGCTGTCGAGGGCGAGCACCACAACCACGCGATTCTCGGCACGTCACCGAGTTGCGTCGCGACGAACCCGTCGGACATGGCCGTCGCGATGATGCTGTTCGACGCGGTCGTGCGGTACGAGACGCTGACCGGCAAAGGCGAGATTCCGATCGCACGCTTCTTCCGGCCGGTGGGGGACACCCCGAACGTCGAGACCACGTTGCCCACCGGAGCGTTGATCACCTCGGTCACGTTGCCGCGCAGGGCGGAAGGTCGCCGGTCGCGGTATCGCAAGGTCCGTGAGCGCGCGTCCTACGCCTTCGCGAACGTGTCGGTGGCGGCCGATCTGACCGTCCGGCTGGGCAAGGTGCGCGAGGTCCGCATCGCGCTCGGCGGCGTCGCCTCGCACCCGTGGCGGGCGAGGATCGCCGAGGAACGGCTGCTCGGCGGCCCGGCCACGCCCGAGAGGTTCCGCGCCGCCGCCGAAGCCGAGCTGGCCGCCGCGACCCCGTTGCCGCACAACGGCTACAAGGTGCCGCTCGCGCGCAACCTCGTCCAGGCCGTGCTGACCGACCTGACCCGACAGGAGTGACACGATGACAACGCGCCGACAGGTGCTCAAGGGCATGGGCCTCGGCGCCGCCGCGGTGTCCGCTCCGATCGCCGGGACCGCGGAAGCCGCGCCGTCGGAGGCGATCGGCTCGTCGTGGACCAGGATCGAGGGCAAGGACAAGCTCCGCGGCCGTGCCCGCTACACCGCCGACATCCCGGTCGAGGGCATGGCCCACGGCGCCCTGGTGACGTCCACGATCACCCGCGGCCTGATCAGCGGGATCGACGCGAGCGCGACCCTCGCGTCGCCCGGCGTGATCGGCGTCCTCGACCACCGCAACGCGCCGCGCCTCAACCCGCAGGCCGGCTCGCCGTTCTTCGGCCCCGACGGGCAGTTCCTGCTGCTGCAGAACGACGTGATCGAGCACGGCGGCTGGCCGGTCGCGCTCGTCGTGGCGGAGACGCCGGAGCAGGCGCGGGCGGGGGCCGAACGGCTTCGGGTGTCCTATGTGGAGCAACCGCACGACATCGGTTTCTCGGCCGGTCACCCGTTGCTGCGGCCCGCCCTGCCCTCGTTCGGTCCGGACGCGAACAAGGGTGATCTCGACGCCGAGCTGGCCCAGTCCGCCGTCACGGTGGACGAGCGGTACTTCACGCCGCCGGAGTCCGCCTGCGCGATGGAACCGCACGCGGCGACGGTGTGGCTGGAGAACGGCAAGATCCGCGCATACGACACCAACCAGGCGCCGTTCGGCGTCGCGCAGGTGCTGTCGGTGCTGTTCGACAAGCCGCTGACCGACGTGCGCGTCGAGGCCGAGCAACTCGGTGGCGGGTTCGGCGGCAAGACGGGCGTCGGGCCCCAGCTGATCCTGGCGACCATGGCCGCGATGATCTTCAGTCGGCCGGTTCGAGTGGCTCTGACCAGGGAAGAGGTGTTCCTGACGACGTCCGCGCGGGCCGCGACCGAGCAACGGGTGCGGCTCGGCGTCGACCGGGACGGCCGGTTGCGCGCGATCGGGCACGAGGCCGCGTTCGAGCTCTCGGTGAAGGCCGAGTACATCGAGAACTGCGTGGAGGTCGCCAAGGTCCTCTACGCCGCTGACGCCATCCGCACCCGGATCAACGTGGTGCCGCTGCACATCCTGCCGCCGAACTCGCTGCGCGCACCCGGTACCGCGCCCGGCTCGTTCGCGCTGGAGTCCGCGATGGACGAACTCGCCGAACGCCTCCGGATCGACCCCCTCGACCTGCGCCGCCGCAACGAGCCCGAGGTCGGCCCGGTGAGTGGGCATCCGTTCACCAGCCGCAACTTCCTGCGGTGCGTGGAAGAAGGTGCGCGCCGGTTCGGCTGGGCCGGTCGCGACCACCGGCCTCGGCAGCGCCGCGAAGGCCACCTGCTGATCGGTACTGGGATGGCCGGAACCTCGTTCCTCACCACCGCGTTCCCGTCGTCGGCGACGATCACCGCGGAGCCCGACGGCACGTTCACCGTCGCGATCGCGGCAATGGACATCGGCACCGGCGCCCGCACGGCGTTGACCGCGATCTCCGCCGACGTGCTGCGGGTCGACCGTTCCAGGATCCGGCTCAGGATCGGCGACAGCGCTCTGGGGCCGGCCTGGGGCGCGGGCGGTTCGCTCGGCACGACGTCGTGGTCCTGGGCGATCTCGTCGGCGGCCGAGGAACTGCTGACGAAGCTGGAGTCCAAGCCCTCGTTGCCGGTGTCGGTCACGTCCGACACGACCAACGAGATCTTCAGCCTGCCGCCACGCGAACGGCACGCGTACAGCGCGATCTTCGCCGAGGTCGCGGTCGATCCCGCCACCGGCGAGGTGCGGGTACGCAGGCTGGTCGGGCGGTTCGCGGTCGGCCGGGTGGTGAACCCGCTGATGGTGCGCAGCCAGCTGGTCGGCGGCATGATCATGGGCCTGTCCATGGCGTTGCACGAGCAGGTCGTGCGCGACGAGGTGACGGGCAGGCAGGTCAACGCGGACTTCGCGGGCTACCACTTCGCGGCGAACGCGGACGTGCCGTTCATCGACGCCGATGTCGTGGCCGACTACGAGCCGGACAACCCGCTGGGGCTCAAGGGACCCGGCGAGATCGGCACGGTGGCGGTCGCCGCGGCCGTCGCGAACGCCGTGTGGCACGCGACGGGCAAGCGTCAGCGCCGGCTGCCGATCACTCTCGACCGCGTGATCGAGGGCTGACCGTGCTGCGCGAGGTGTGGCCGTTCGTGCTGGAGAAACGGGACTCGCCGATGGTGCTCGCCCGGCTCGTCGATCGTGACGGACCGGGTGCGCGCCCGCTCGGCGCCACCATGGCGATCGCGGCGGACGGAACGTGGCGCGGGTCGGTGTCCGGCGGCTGTGTCGAGGGAATGGTGCTCGACGCGGCCCGTGCCGTTCTCGACGGTGAGGCACCCCGAGTCGCTGTCGTCACGCCCGGCGCGCACCTCATGCCGTGGGAGGAAACCCCTGCGTGCGCTGGAGAACTGCGGGTGCTGCTCACGCACGTGCCGGACGATCCGGTGCGTGCCGCGATCACCTCGGCGGTCACGAACGACAGACCGCTGTCGGTGCGGATCGAGCTGACCCCGCCGTACGCGTGGTCGGTGGGGTCAGCTCTCGGCGAGGGTCCGGCGTTCGTCGAGGAGTTGCCGGGCCGGAGCACGCTCGTCCTGGTCGGCGCCACCGACCTCGCCGCGAGTGTGGCCGCGATGGCGGAGTCGTTGCACCACAAGGTGGTCATCGTCGATCCCCGGCCCGGCCACGTCGGCTCGGGGGCGTTTCCGGTGTCCTGCGAGGTGATCCGCGCGTGGCCGGACGAGTGGATCACCTCGCTCGGGCCGGGAGACGCCGTGGTCACGCTCACGCACGATCCGCGCATCGACGACCTGGCGATCCGGGCCGCGCTGAGCAGCGGGGCCGGGCACGTCGCCGCGCTGGGCAGCAGAGCCACGCACGCCCAGCGACTGCGGCGGCTGGAGGGAGTGCCTGGCCTGGAACGGTTGTGCGGTCCGGCAGGGCTCGATCTAGGAGGCGCGTCGCTCGCGGAGACCGCGCTGTCGATCCTCGCGGAGGTGGTGGCGGTGGGCAACGCGCGGTCCGGGCGGCGGTTGCGCGACGGCCGTGATTCGATCAGGGCGACGTTGCCGGCGTGGTGAGGAGAGCGATGAACCTGGCCTGCCGGGGTGTGCTGTTCGACATGGACGGGGTGCTGGTCGACTCGACGGTCGCCGCCGAACGCGCGTGGACGCAGTGGGCGCACGAGTTCGGCGTCGATCCCGGCCAGGTCCTGCGCGGCCTGCACGGCCGGCGTTCGGCGGACACCGTCCGGCTGCATGTGCCCGCCGTCGTGCACGCCCACGCGGTGCGGCGCATCGACGCCATCGAGATCGCCGATGCCGGCTCGACCGAACCGATTCCCGGAGCCCGTGAGCTGCTCGAGTCGTTGCCGGGCAAGTGGGCCGTGGTCACCTCCGCCTCGCGGGCCCTGCTCACGGCCCGCCTGGGAGCGGCCGGGATGCCGGAGCCGTCGGTGATCATCAGCAGCGACGACGTGACGCAGGGCAAGCCCAGCCCCGAGGGATATCTCCGCGCGGCGGCCCAGCTCGGCGTGCCGATCGGGGAGTGCGTGGTCTTCGAGGACAGCGTCAACGGGGTCGCCGCGGGTCTCGCTGCCGAGCCTGCCGCCGTTGTGGGCGTCGGGGTTGCCGCCCTGCACACGCCCGCACCCGTCGTCGTGCCTGACCTGCGGTCCGTGCGGTGGTCCGGCCGTGGGGTCGAGGTGTCCGGGGAGCTCAGGCGCCAGGCCGAACGACCTGGGGCCAGGCCGTAACTTCCCGGAAACTTGTCCGGTTTGACATGCCCGATACCTCCGTTCGGCCGTAGCCCCGCGCCAGAACCGTGTGCGTGGATGTATGGGAGCGCTCTTACAACGTTGTAAAAACGAAGGGGATCTTCGCTGATGAAGAAAGCCGCCCCCGTACTCGTCGCTCTGCTGCTGGCGTTGGGCATAGCGCCCGGACTGCCGTCCGCGAGTGCCGCCGAGCCCGTGCACGGCCTGAAGGGCGAGTACTTCAGCATGTCGGCACCGGGTGCGCGGGACTTCGCGACCCTGGGTGGCACCGTGCTGGACGCCGACATCAACCAGGGTGACCTGACCGGCGTCTTCGGGTTCCTCAACGGCCGCACCGAGCACACGACGGCCCGGTGGACCGGGCAGATCGCGGTGCCGCAGTCCGGCGACTACACGTTCCACGCAATCGGCGACAACGGGTTCCGGCTGCTGATCGACGACAAACCGGTGATCGACCACTGGGTCGGGGACTGGGACCGCGAGCAGACCAGCGCGCCGGTGACGCTCACCGCCGGGCGCCAGTACGCGTTCAAGCTGGAGATGTTCCAGGACGTCGGCGGCGCCAACATGTTCCTGCGCTGGTCGAGCCCGGGCATCGCCAAGCAGCTGGTGCCGGAGTCCGCGTTCACGCCGCCCGCCGACTTCCAGGTCGTGCCGCGCACAGCCGAGGTCTCCAAGGACGGCCGCACCCTCACCGCGGACTTCGGTGGCCGCGTCACGGGCGTGAACGACCTCAAGGACCACCTGCGCATCGACGTCGACGCCACCCCGATGCCGGTCTCGGTGATCACCAGCAGCCGCAACCGCGTCACGGTCCGGCTGGCCGAGGAAGTGCTGAAGGGCCAGCGGGTCCGCATCTACTACGACGGCGCCGGAGCGCTCGCGGTCGACGGCAACAAGGTCGGGAAGACCGCCCGCACGACCGGCAACGTCTCCACCGAACGGCTCAGGACGCCGTGGGGCGAGAAGGTCGACACGCGCAACCCGTTGCCGGAGTACCCGAGGCCGCAGCTGGAACGCGACAAGTGGGTCAACCTCAACGGGCCGTGGGAGTTCGCGGGCGCCAAGGCGGGCGAGCAGCCGGTGTTCGGGAAGAAGCTGCGCGAGAAGGTCGTCGTGCCGTACCCGATCGAGTCGCAGCTCTCCGGGCTCGAACGGCACGAGGACCACATGTTCTACCGCAGGACGGTGTCCGTGCCGCACGACTGGAAGATCGGTTCCGGGCAACGGCTGAAGCTCAACTTCGGCGCGGTCGACTACGAGGCCAAGGTCTGGGTGAACGGCAAGCTGGTCGCGGAGCACACCGGCGGCTACACGGCGTTCAGCGCGGACATCACCGACGCCCTCAAGCGCGGTGAGCAGGAGATCGTCGTCGCGGTCACCGACACCACCGGCCCGCACCAGCCCAAGGGCAAGCAGTCGCCCAACCCCAGCGGCATCTTCTACACGCCGTCGTCGGGCATCTGGCAGACCGTGTGGATGGAACCGGTGGCGGACAAGGGGATCGACGAGATCAAGACGACCCCGGACCTCGCCTCCAGCTCGCTCACGGTCAACGTCAAGTCCGCCGGCAACGCCACCGTCACGGCGGTCGCCAGGGACGCCAAGGGCAAGCAGGTCGGCACGGTCACCGGACCGGCGAACTCCGCCCTCACACTGCCGGTGCCGAACCCGCACCTGTGGACGCCGGACGACCCGTACCTCTACAAGCTCGATGTCACGCTCGGCAAGGACAAGGTCAAGAGCTACTTCGGCATGCGGTCCACGGGGATCGCGAACGTCGGCGGCACGCCGAAGCTGACCCTCAACGGCCAGCCGATCTTCAACCTGATGCAGCTGGACCAGGGCTTCTACCCGGACGGTCTGAACACCGCGCCGAGCGACGAGGCGCTGATCTTCGACCTGAAGGCGCAGAAGGACCTCGGCTTCAACGCGGTCCGCAAGCACATCAAGGCCGAACCCGCCCGCTGGTACTACCACGCGGACCGGCTAGGACTGCTGGTGTGGCAGGACTTCGTGTCCGTCGAGGACGGCAACAACCCGCAGGCGCAGCAGGCGTGGCTCAGCCAGGGCCGCGAACTGATGGAGCAACTGCACAACTACCCGTCGATCTACGCGTGGATCGTGTTCAACGAGGGCTGGGGCGAGTGGGACCGCACCGTCACCGGGCAGATCACCGACCAGGTCAAGGCCGCTGACCCGAGCCGGATCGTCAACGCGCACAGCGGCGTGAACTGCTGTGCCTCCAAGGGCGACAGCGGCAAGGGCGACGTCATCGACCACCACGACTACAACAACACCGACCCGGCCCGTCCGGACGGCAAGCGCGTCGTGATGGACGGCGAGCACGGCGGCTTCACGCTGCGCACGCCGGGACACCAGTGGCCGGGTGCGCCGATCGCGATCTACAGCGGTGTGCCGGACAAGGCGGCGCTGACGGCGAAGTACGTCGACAACACCCGCACGTTCTACCTCGGCCAGGCCCGTCAGGAGATGTCCGCGTCGGTCTACACGCAGGTCACCGACCTGGAAGGCGAGCTCAACGGGCTCTGGACCTACGACCGCAAGCGCATCAAGGTCGATCCCGGTCCGGTCCGCGAGATCAACCGGCGGGTGATCGAGGCCGGGGCGAACGCGGGCAAGCCGTACTCCTACGCGGGCAGCGGCGAGTGGAAGCTGAACGAGACCAAGGGCACCACGGCCAAGGACTCCACCGGCAAGAACTCGCTGACCCTCAGCCCGACCGGTGCCACCTGGAAGGACGGCGCACTGGAGTTCCGCAACGGCTCGGCGGAGACCTACGGCCCGGTCGTCGACACGACCAAGGACTACACGGTGTCCGCGAAGGTGCGGCTGGACGAACTGCCCGGCAACTACGCCTCCGCGGTGAGCCAGGACGGACGCCAGTCCGAGAACCCCTTCTACCTCCAGTACGGCCAGGGCGCGTTCGCGTTCAGCACGCCGGGCGGCAACCGGGCGCGCTACGAGATCACGCCGGAGATCGGTCGCTGGTACGAGATCAAGGGCGAGCGGAAGGGCACCGAGATCCGGCTCTACGTGGACGGCGCGCTGGTCGCCACGGCACCGGCGGGACCGGCCATCGAGAGCACCGGCGCGTTCGCGGTGGGACGCGCCAAGTACAACGGCCAGAACGTCGACTTCTGGCGAGGTGCGATCAAGGACGTGGTCGTCACCTCTTGATGTTGGGAGAACGCTCTCCGAACGTGGTACAACCGGTGCATGAGCAAGGTCGCACCCACGTTGGAGGACGTTGCCAGAGTCGCGGGCGTGTCCCGCGCGACGGTGTCACGGGTCGTCAACGGCACGCGCAACGTCGATCCTGAGCTCCAGGAGACGGTGCGCAACGCGATCGAGCAGACCGGGTACACGCCCAACCGCGTGGCCCGGTCTCTCGTCACCCGGCGCACCGGCACGGTCGCGCTGGTGATCTCCGGTGCGGGCGGGGGATCGGACGTGTTCACCGACCCGTTCTTCGGCCGCGTGACGGCCGGCGTGGTCGACTTCCTGCGCTCGCACAGCGTGCATCCGGTGCTGATGCTCGCCGACTCGGACCACGCGCGGACCGAGGTCGTCGAGTTCCTCAGACAGGGCAGCGCCGACGGCGCGCTGCTCGTGTCCACGCACCCCGCCGACCCGTTGCCCGCCCGGCTGCTGGAGGCCGGTGTCCCCTCGGTGCTCTACGCGCGGCCCGGCAGGCCGATGCCGGTCAGCTACGTCGACATGGACCACCGCGCGGGCGGCAGGCTCGCCGCCGACCACCTGGTGGCGGCGGGGCGGTACAACATCACCGCGATCTCCGGCCCGATGGACGTGCTGGCGAGCCAGGACAGGCACGCCGGCTTCCGCGACGCCATGGCCCGCCACGGTTTCCCGTACGTCCCGACCGCCGAGGGCGGCTTCACGGCCGAGAGCGGCGCGGCCGCGATGCACCGGCTCCTCGTCGAGTGTCCCGACCTCGACGCCGTGTTCGCCGCGAACGACCTGATGGCGCAGGCGGCCGTGGACGTGTTGCACGAGCACGGCCTTCGCGTTCCCGAGGACGTGGCCGTGGTCGGGTTCGACGACAGCGCGCCCGCCCTCGCCTGCCGCCCGCAGCTCACCACCATCCGCCAGCCGGTGGAGCGGATGGCCGCGCAGATGGCCGACCTGTTGCTCGCGGACCTGGAAAAACCGGGACAACGGCCGAAATCCGTCATCTTCGAACCGGAACTCGTCCTGCGGGCCTCTGCCTGATTGACCTGTTCGACACCCGGCGTTAACGTCCCTTGGGAGAGCGCTCTCACGCCCCTGTCCAAGGCTTTCAGCCCTTCCCCCGTCAGGCAGGATCATGGGCTCAACCCTGTCCAGGGCCGCCGCGTTCGCCGCTGCCGCTCTGTGTCTCGTGACAACGATCAGCGTTACCTCCCAAGCGGGTGCCGCCGCGTGCGGCACCTCCAACGTCGCTCTCAACCGCACCGCCACCGCCTCCTCCGCGGAGAACGGCGGCACCCCGGCCTCCGCCGCCGTCGACGGCAACGCGGGCACGCGGTGGTCCTCGCAGTTCTCCGACCCGCAGTGGATCCAGGTCGATCTGGGCTCCAGCCAGCAGGTCTGCCGCGTCTCCCTGACCTGGGAAGCCGCGTACGGCAAGGCGTTCCAGGTCCAGGTGACCGACAACGCCGCCGACGCCGGCTCGTGGCGCGACGTCTACTCGACCACGACCGGCACCGGTGGCACGCAGTCGGCCGACGTCACCGGAACCGGCCGCTACCTGCGGGTGCTGGGCACCCAGCGCGGCACCGGCTACGGCTATTCCCTGTGGGAGCTGGGCGTCTACACCACCACGGACACGCCCGGCGTGCCCCCGACCGACCCGCGCAACCCCGACTTCGGCCCGAACGTGTTCGTCTACGGACCGGGCTCGTCGCAGTCGGAGATGCAGTCGCGGCTCGACTCCATCGCCACGCAGATGAAGACCAACCAGTTCGGGCCGCAGCGCTACGCCGTGCTGTTCAAGCCCGGCAGCTACAACGCCGACGTGAACCTGCGCTTCTACACGCAGATCGCCGGGCTCGGGCTGATGCCGGACGACGTGAACATCAACGGCCACATCCGCGTCGAGGCCGACTGGCTCCAGCAGGGCAACGATCCGAACAACCTCGGCAACGCCACGCAGAACTTCTGGCGCGGCACCGAGAACCTCTCGGTCACGCTGCCTCCCAACCAGATCGAGCGCTGGGCGGTCTCGCAGGCCACCGCGTACCGGCGGATGCACCTGCGCGGCCAGGCGCACCTGTGGAACGGCTACGACGGCTGGGCCAGCGGCGGTCTGATCGTGGACAGCAAGATCGACGGCGTGACCGTCTCCGGTTCGCAGCAGCAGTTCCTGACCCGCAACAGCAACCTCGTCGGCGGCTGGTCGGGATCGGTGTGGAACATGGTGTTCGCCGGCACCCAGGGCGCGCCGCCCGACAACTTCCCGAACCCGTCGCACACGACCGTGGACAACTCGCCGGTGACGCGCGAGAAGCCGTACCTGTACTTCGACAACTCCGGTGAGTACCGCGTCTTCCTGCCCGCGCTGCGCCAGAACTCGCGCGGCACGAGCTGGGAGAACGGCAACCCCGGCACGTCGGTGTCGCTCGCGGACTTCTTCATCGTCAAGCCCGGCACGCCGGCCGCCACGATCAACGCCGCGCTGACACAGGGCAAGCACCTGCTGCTCACGCCCGGCATCCACCAGCTCGACGACACGATCCGGGTGACCCGCCCGAACACCGTCGTGCTGGGCCTCGGCCTCGCGACCCTGACGCCGACCACCGGCAGGGCCGCGCTGACCACGTCCGATGTGGACGGTGTCAGGCTGGCCGGGTTCCTGGTCGACGCCGGGGTGCAGAACTCCCCGGTGCTGCTGGAGATCGGTGACTCCAGCGCCACCTCGCACGCGGCCAACCCGACCTCGCTGCACGACGTGTACCTGCGCGTCGGCGGGTCGCAGGCCGGCAAGGCGACGGTCAGCATGCGCGTCAACAGCCGCAACACGATCATCGACCACACCTGGGTGTGGCGGGCCGACCACGGCGCGGGCGTCAGCTGGACCGCCAACCCCGGCCAGAACGGCGTGGTCGTCAACGGCGACAACGTGATCGCGTACGGCTTGTTCGTGGAGCACTACCAGCAGCACAACCTGGTGTGGAACGGCAACG
The DNA here is from genome assembly GCF_900115955.1 of Lentzea waywayandensis. Taxonomy (GTDB): domain Bacteria; phylum Actinomycetota; class Actinomycetes; order Mycobacteriales; family Pseudonocardiaceae; genus Lentzea; species Lentzea waywayandensis. The sequence continues at coordinate 130,017 of NZ_FOYL01000009.1, read as the reverse complement.
GCGGCCGCGTCTACCTCTACCAGAACGAGCTGCCGTACGACCCACCGAACCAGGCCGCGTGGATGAACGGGTCCAAGCGGGGCTGGGCCGGCTACAAGGTGGCTGACTCGGTGACCACGCACGACGCGTTCGGTGTGGGTGTGTACGCCTTCAACCAGGCCGATCCAAGTATCGTGACGGACAACGGCTTCGAGGCGCCGAACCGGTCGGGAGTCCGGTTCACGCACCTCGTCGCGGTCTCGCTCGGTGGGGTGGGCACGATCGCCAACGTCATCAACGGCACCGGCGGTCAGGCGGACCTGGCGAACCAGGTCCGGTACGTCGTGAACTATCCCTGACCGAGCCTGGTGAGCTGATCCCTGCGTGACGACTCGACGGACGCCGCGAACTCCTTGGTCGCGGCGTCCGTTCCGTTCTCCTGTTCACTGCGAGCGAGTCCGGCCGTCTGGTCGAGGTGCTCGTGCAGTTTCTTCGTGAGCGCCGTGGGATCCGTTCTGATGGCCAGCAGATCGGCCTCGGAGACCAGGCCCGGCATCTGGTGACCCGCGTGCAGATTGGTGTCCGGCAGCCCTGCCCGGTCGCGCAACTGTCGCAGGTGGACCAACTCGTCCGAGTGCGAGGCCCTGAGCTCCGCGGCGAACCGCGCGAGCGCGGGCGGGGCGACGTCGAGTGCAGGCAGGAGCTGTTCGTTCATCGGGATCATCAGCTGTACCCACGCGATGTCCGTGGCGTTGAACGGGGACACCGGCGGTGCGGGCGGGGGAGCGGGCGCGGCACACCCCGCCAGCAGCAACGCGGAAACACCCCAGGGCACGCGCCGCCCTGGGGTGCATGAGGCGAGGAACCTCACCGTGGCAACCGGTAGTCCGGTCCCAGTGCGGCGCCTCGATTCGGCTTGTACAGGTCGAATCCGCGCGGGTCGCACTGCAAGCCGCCGTTGACGCAGTGGCGGACGAGCGCGGCCTGCGTGGGCGCGTCCCAGGCGTTCATGAAGTCGTAGTGCCAGGAGTACCCGCGGCCACTGGAGAGTCGTACGCGGGACATGTCACCGGACACCGGGAACGCCATCTTGAACTCGAGCATCGGCACCGCGACCGGGTGACTCGGCGGGCACACCAGCGTCGCCCGGTCCGGGTAGGCCATGTGCGACTTGTGGTCCGCGGAGTCGAGATCGCGGCCGTTCCAGCAACTCGGGGCCTGGTAACGGACGTTGAGCTGGCTACCGGGCGTGCAGTACGCCGGGATGTCCCAGTTGTGGAAGCTGTCGCCGCACTCCCAGCCCTCGACCGCGCCCGGCGCGGTGCGGAACTGCTCCTGCGTCGCCGTGGGACTGCCGACCACGAACCGGATGCCCGGCGGGAACGGCACGACGTCCTGGTACCTCAGGATGCCGGACTTGTAGTAGATCACCTGCGGGAAGTCCGGCGGGACGATCTGGTCGCCGTTGATGACCGACGGGAACCAGTACGCGGACTTGTCGTCGGGGGTCCTGCAGTTGGTCTGACCTGCCTTGAGCGAGTCGTTGGTGCTGCTCGCCCTGGTGGACTGATTACCGAGGAACGTGTGCATGTGCGAGGCGCCCGGCAGTCCCGGGAAGACGATCGGGTCGTCCGGGAGATGGGTCGTGACCGAGCAGTTCGCCTGGAACTCGTGGTGCGTGACCAGGTCATCGGCCTGGGCCGAGTTGGTCGCGACCACGACCACGGCCGCCACCAGGGCAGCCGTCATCGTCAACGCGCTGAGTTTTCGGGACACCAATGTCCTCCTGCCGACGTGGGGAACCGGCTTGGAGAGCGCTCTCCCAAACAGCGTCCCGCTAGCCCTCGCGAGGTGTCAAGACCGGTTCTTTTGACACTGCCGACGTCTGGTCGTAACGTTCGGCGGCAGGGTTGTGAGAGCGCTCTCCTCCTACATCCCTACCTGTGGCAGGAGGCGCGATGGCTCGCGTCCGCTCCATCTGCACGGTGATCGCCGTGCTCCTCGGCCTGGCAGTCCTACCGGCTCACGCCGCTCCCACCCTGCTCTCCCAGGGCAAACCCGCGCTCGCCTCGTCGGCCGAGAACGGCGGCACGCCCGCGTCGGCCGCGGTCGACGGCAACGGCGACACCCGCTGGTCCAGCGAGTGGAGCGCCCCGCAGTGGCTGCGCGTCGACCTGGGCGCCTCGTCGGCGGTGAGCCGGGTCGAGCTCGACTGGGAGTCCGCCTACGCGACGGCGTTCGAGATCCAGGTCTCCGCCGACGGCGACGCGTGGCAGCCGATCCGTTCGGTGACCGGTGCCACCGGAGGCAGACAGGGGTACGACGTGACCGGCACCGGTCGCTACGTCCGGATGAACGCCACCCAGCGCGCCAACGGTTACGGCGTCTCGCTGTGGGAGTTCCGGGTCTACGGCACACAAGGCGGTGTCGTACCGGGAACCGGCGTGCGCGTGACCGGGTCGCAGGGCAACTGGCAGCTCACGGTCGACGGTCAGCCGTGGGTCGTGAAGGGCCTGACCTGGGGGCCGCCCGCCGCGGACGCCGCGCGGTACATGCCGGAGCTGAAGTCCATGGGCGTCAACACCTTGCGCACCTGGGGCACGGACGCCTCGACCCGCCCACTGCTCGACGCGGCCGCGGCGCAGGGACTCCGCGTGATCAACGGCTTCTGGTTGCAGCCCGGTGGCGGTCCCGGATCCGGTGGCTGCGTGAACTACGTGACCGACGCCCAGTACAAGGCGGACGTGCTGGGGCAGATCCGCCAGTGGGTCACCACCTACAAGGACCACCCCGGCGTCCTGATGTGGAACGTCGGCAACGAGTCCATCCTCGGCCTGCAGAACTGCTACTCCGGCACCGAACTGGAGAACCAGCGCGTCGCCTACGCCCGCTACCTGAACGAGGCGGCGCGGGCGATCCACGCCATCGACACGAACCACCCGGTGACGAACACGGACGCGTGGACCGGCGCGTGGGTGTACCTCAAGGCGTACACGCCCGACCTCGACCTGTACTCGGTCAACTCCTACGGCAACGTCTGCAAGGTGCGCCAGGACTGGACCTCCGGCGGCTACACCAAGCCGTACATCCTCACCGAGGCCGGCCCGGCGGGTGAGTGGGAGGTGCCGAACGACGCCAACGGCGTTCCGGCGGAACCGACCGACGTGCAGAAGCGCGACGGCTACACCCAGGCCTGGAACTGCATCGTCGGCCACACCGGTGTGTCCTTCGGCGGCACGCTCTTCCACTACGGCACGGAGTACGACTTCGGCGCGGTCTGGTTCAACCTCACGCCCGCGGGCAAGAAACGGCTCTCGTTCTACTCGGTCCAGCGAGCGTTCGGCGGCGCCACTCCCGCCAACACCCCGCCGGTGATCTCGGCGATGACCGTGCCGCAGACCGTCGCGGCGGGCGCACCGCTGACCATCGACGTCGCCGCGTCCGATCCCAACGGTGACGCGATCCAGTGGTCGGCCGCGTTCAACAGCAAGTACATCGACAACAGCGGAGGACTGGCGGGTGCTCCCGTCCAGGTGAACGGAAACCGGCTCACCGCCACCGCCCCGGACCGCCTGGGCGTGTGGAAGGTCTACGTCATGGCCGAGGACGGGCGCGGCAACATCGGCATCGAGACCCGTTCGGTGCGGGTCGTGGCGCCGCAACCGTCCGGCGTGAACGTGGCTCAGGGCAAGCCGGTGACCGCGTCCTCGTACCAGCAGGTCGGCGACGGCGCGCCGTTCCCGCCGTCGAACGCGGTGGACGGCAACGGAACCTCGCGCTGGGCCACCGACTGGGCCGATCCGCAGTGGATCAGGGCCGACCTCGGCGCGGTGACCACGTTCCAGCACGTGCAGCTGGTGTGGGAGGGCGCTTTCGGGCGTGCGTACGAGATCCAGGTGTCCGATGACGGCGGCAACTGGCGTTCCGTCTACGGCACGACGGCCGGAAACGGCGGAGTGGACTCGATCGACGTGACGGCGACCGGCCGCTACGTCCGGCTGCACGCCACCCAGCGGGGGACCGGGTGGGGTTACTCGCTGTACGAGTTCGGGATCTACCGGCGTTGATCTACACCAGCTCCACGCGCACGACCACGCCGTCTGCCGGGCTGATGGCGTGGGTGCTGAGCAGATCGCCGTGACGAACGTGTCCGTCGCCGCTCACGTCCACGTGGGCGGCGACGTTCAGCGCCTGCCCGTCCCAGTCGAGGTGGAACGGCAGGCGCTGCTCGGCGGTGTCGTCGCGGGAGAACTCGCTGACGTGCTCGGCCTTGGTGATCGCGGGCGCGTCGGCGAGGGTCACGTCGAGCAGCCGCACCCGCAGCACCGCCCGGCCGAACGCGGGCGTGCCTGCCGGGATCACGACGGTGCCGTGCACCTGGTCAGTTCAGCACGGCGAAGCGGGCCTCGATGTCGACGGGGCCGCCGGTGAGGTTGCGGATCTCGATGAAGTACTTGATCAGCCCGGCTGCCTGCCGGTCGACCTGCACCTTCCACTCGATCTGCTGGGCGCCGTCGACCATCGGCCACGTCGGTACGACCATCCACACCACCCGCCAGGCCTCCGGCCAGCTGTGGGTGAACCAGCGCCGCGACGACCCGCCGGGCACCTGTCCTCGGAACTGCACACCAAGTCGCATCGGGATTCCCCCTTCAGTCTTCTGGCTCGGGCTCTGGCGCGGGACCGGCGTCCTCGGCCTCAGGCTGGGCCTCGACGTCGGCGGAGATCTCGGTGTCGGCGGCGGCATCCGGTGCCGCACCACCGTTGCCCGCGGCTTCGGCGGGTTCGGCCACGATCAGGTCGTCGAGCGACGCGGGGGCGGCCCCGCCGTCGAGGTCGGCGCTCATGGCAGCTCCTCTCACAGTGCGTTCGGCGACCAGCCGAGCACGTCGTAGCGGGCTTCGATCTCGACCTGGCCACCGGTCAGGTTCCTGATGGCGAGGAAGTACTTGAGCAGCCCACCGGACTGCCGGGTGACCTGGGTGGTCCACTCGATCTGCGCCGGGCCGTCGACGGCGGGCGCGGTCGGCACGACCGTCCACAGCACGTACCAGTGGGCGGGCCAGCTGTGGGTGAACCAGGTCCGGGTCGTGCCGGCCGGGACGGAGCCGGTGAACTGCACGCCCCGGAACACCGCCGCCGGTTCGAGGCCGCTGTACATCGCCCGCACGGCCGCGCAGTCGCCGGGACTGAGGCCCTCGCGCTGGCCGATCGCGACGTTCTGGGTCGGCGTGATCGTGTTGCGGCTCGTGTCGATCGCGAACGCCCGCGGCGGGTAATGCATGATCGAGTGGTAGTCGTACGGCCCGACGTCGTCTCCGTCGGTGATGTGCTGGTTGAAGTTGTGGGCGTTCTGCTGCTGGACGTTCGTGAAGTCGATCGTCACGAAGTTGTTGCGGTCCTCACGGCTCTGCTCGTGCCACAGGCCGACGCTGTGCCCGATTTCGTGAATGGTCGCGCCGGTCGCGCAGGCCGATGCCAGCGTGATGTTCTGCCGGTTTCCGCGCATGCCCACGGGAGAACTGCACCCACCACCGGGCTGGAAACGAATGAAATTCGTGTCTGTCGCGTTTCTCGGTACCAGACGAATGCGCGTGTTGCGCTCCCAGTGCGCGATGGCGTTGTGCACGCGAGCCTGGTCCGGCAGTGCCGGGTCGATCTCGAACGGCACCCGCCCGCCCGGCCAGCGGAACTGCTGACCTGGGATGACCACGCCCTTCGGGCGCAGTTCGCCTTCCTGCACGAGGGTGAGCACGATGTCGCCCTCGACCATCGGCTCGCCGTCGACCTCGGTGTACAGAACGGCTTTCGCACCCTGGTTCTGCGTCAGGATCATGCCGGTTCTGAGTTCGGGGCCGACGCGGAACTGGCCGCTGCCGCTCGATTCGGTCATCGTGTTCGCTCCCGTCCACGCAGAAGACCAACAAGCCTGACTCCGAATGGCCGGATCTCCTAGGGTCGAAGGTCTCCGTCGTATTCGCGGAATTGATGGAGAGCGCAAAGTGGTGGTGTAACGGCAAAGCGGTGAAGGGCGACCACCATGTCGGGCCTAAGGTGGCGACATGCCTTCCGCTGTCATCGTCGAATACGACGCCGCCTGGCCCGTTCGTGCGCGAGAACTCCTCGCCGAGGTGCGTTCGGCGTTCGCGTCACTGCCCGGCTCGGACGGCTTCGGCTACGAGCACATCGGCTCGACCGCCGTGCCGGGCCTCGGTGCCAAGCCGATCGTGGACCTGCAGGTGCGCATGCCCGATCTGCCGCCACTCGCCGACCTGGCCGAGTTGCTCGCGCCCACGCCGTTCGTCCCGGCTCACGGCTCGCGGCCGGATTCCCCTGGCGTGCACCGGGACGGCAGGAGGCCCGGCGATCAAGCGGACGACGCCGTCTACGAGAAGCGTCTTTTCCACTCCCCGGCGGAGGGTGCCATCCTGCACGTCCGGCGGGCCGACTCGCCGTTCGCGCGGTTCGTCGTGGACTTCCGCGACTGGCTGCGGTGCCACCCCGAGCAGGCCCGGCGCTACGAGCAGGTCAAGCGCAGGCTCGCCGACGAGCACGCGGGCGGTCCGGACTACGACGACTATACGCGCGCCAAGACGGCGTTCTTCACCGAGATCGGGCCGCGACTGCGTGACTGGGCAGCCGGATCGTGACGCGCAGACCGCCTTCCGGTCGTGGCGCGATGTCGAGTGCGCCCTGGTGCGCACGAACGATGCTGTGCACGATGGCGAGTCCCAGGCCGATGCCCGCGTGATCGTCGTCGCGAACGCGTTCACCGCCGCGCTGGAACGGTTCGGTGAGCGTCGGCACCAGGTCCGCCGGGAGCACCCGGCCCGTGTTCTCGACCCGCACGACGCACGCCTGGTGTTGCGGTTCGGTGTGGACGGTGACGGTGCCGCCGGTCGGGAGGTTGTGGACGATGGCGTTCTGGACGAGGTTCGTGATCACTCGCAGGAGCAGTTCCGCGGAACCGGTCGTGGTCGCCGTCTCGCCGGTGACGTCGAGCGTGATCCGGCGCCGTTCCGCCAGAGGGAGAAGGGTTTCGGCGGCTTCCTCGGCGATCAGGGAGAGGTCGACGGGCTCGCGGCCGAACAGGCCCCGGTCGCCGCGGCTGAGCAGCAGCAGGGCCTCGGTGAGGTCGATCGCGCGGCGGCTCGAGGTGTGCAGGCGGTCGAGGAACTCGCCGTCGACCAGCGTCGGGTCCTGACGGGCGAGGTCGAGCAGGGACTGCGAGATCGCCAGCGGGGTGCGCAGTTCGTGCGAGGCGTTGGCGGCGAACCTGCGTTGCTCGGCGACGTGCGACTCGAGCTTTCCGAGCATGTCGTCGAAGACGTCGGAGAGTTCGCGGAACTCGTCCGCCTTGCCGGGCAGCCGGATCCGGTGCGACAGCGACCCCTTCGCGGCCAGCCGGGCGGCGTCCGCGATCTTGTCCAGCGGGGAGAGCATGCGGCCGGCCAGCAGCCATCCGCCGAGCAGGCCGAACGCCACCAGGAACACCATGGCGATCGCGGCGGCGCGGCCGAAGATGCGGGAGAGCAGGTAGCGGTTGGGGCTGGTGAAGAGCAGGCCCTGGTCGTTGTCGGGGACGTAGCGCAGCAGGTCCCACCAGGCCAACCCGATCAGGACGGCGCCGGCCACGACGACGATGCCCGCGTAGCTGAGGGTGAACTTCCAGCGGGCGCTCAGGCCGGGGGTCCTAGCCATTCGCGTCGATCCGGTAGCCGACGCCCGGCACGGTCGCGATGAGCCACGGTTCGCCGAGCCGTTTGCGCAGCGCCGAGACCGTGATGCGGACGGCGTTGGTGAACGGGTCGGCGTTCTCGTCCCAGGCCTGCTCCAGCAGTTCCTCGGCGCTGACCACGCCTCCCTGCGCGCCGACCAGCACCTCGAGCACCGCGAACTGCTTGCGGGTCAGCGCGACGTACTGCCCGTCGCGGAAGACCTCGCGCCGGAACGGGTCGAGCCGCAGGCCACCGATCTCGCTGACCGGCGGCCGTGCGTACGCGCGCCTGCGTGCCAGTGCCCGCAGGCGCAGCACCAGTTCGCGCAGCTCGAACGGCTTCGTGAGGTAGTCGTCGGCGCCGAGCCCGAACCCGGACGCCTTGTCGTCGATCCGGTCCGCCGCGGTGAGCATGAGGATCGGCATGCCGCTGCCGGACGCGACGATCCGCCGCGCGACCTCGTCCCCGGACGGACCCGGAATGTCGCGGTCGAGCACCGCCAGGTCGTAGGAGTTGACGCTGAGCAGTTCCAGCGCCGTGTCGCCGTCCCCGGCGATGTCCGCGGCGATCGCCTCCAGCCGCAGCCCGTCCCGGACGGCTTCGGCCAGGTAGGGCTCGTCCTCCACGATCAGCACGCGCATGGCGCCAGCCTAGGCAGCCGGGTGTATCGCGCGCATATTCACACGCCCACGAGGTGAAGGGTCGGCACCACCGCCGGCTTGGGACGCCACCACCACCATGACAACAGTGAGGCCAGCGCCGCGCCCACGGCGTTGAGCAAAACGTCGTCCACAGAGGACACCCGGTCCAGCCGCAGCACGAACTGGAGGATCTCCAGGAACGCGGAACATCCGGCCGCGAACGCCAGCACCCGCCACACCGACCGCAGGCCCGCGAACCTCAGCGGGGCGAAGAACCCGAGCGCCGCGAACACCAGCATGTTGCCGACGATCTGGCCCGTGTCGCGGTGGGAGAGCAGGTCGATGATGTCCGCGAACGGCACCAGGCTCAGCTTGCCCGTCACGCCTGGCTCCGCCCCCGGCAGCATGATGATCCACACCCACGGCAGCGTCCCGTAGACGAGGCCGACCTCGGCGAGCGAGTTCCGCCACGGCCGCGCGGCTCCCCGGAACCTCCGGTACAGCGCCAGGAGCAGCATCACGAGCACGGCCACCGGTAACCCCAGCACCGAGCCGAACACGACCCCGGTCTCCGTACCGACCCACTCCTGCCAGGTGTTGAGCACGCCTCAACTCAAGCCGACCGGCTGTTGCCAGGGCGTACGCGTTTTTCGATATGCGGACGATATGTGGACGACTCCAGATCGAACGTGCGGGTCAGGCAGGTTGTGGAGCCCGGCCAGGCGGTTCATGAGCGCCTCACGCAGAATGCCTGACGTGCTGGAGGCGAGACTGCTTGCGACGGTGTCCCGTCTCGCTGGTCCCATCCGCGGCGCCGGCGTCGTCCTGATCAGCCTCTTCGGCGCGTTCTCGCTGAACTCGCCGCTCGGCTGGACCCTGTTCGCGCTGGTGGCGGTGAGCACGGTCGCCGACTTCCGGTTGCCGCGCGTGGCGTTGCCGGTGGCGTTCCTCCGCGTCGTCGTGTTGTCGGTGTTGCTGGGGGCCGACGCCGATCAGTGGGTGTTGACGGTGCTCACGACGACGCTGATCACGTGGCAGTGGCAGTGGCCGCTCAAGGTCACAGTGCCCGCGACGGCGGCGTTGCTCGCGGTGCAGGTGGTGACGACCGGGCCCGGTGTGCTCGTGCGTGCGGTGTTGGAGTCGGTGCTCGCGCGGTTGGCGTACGAGTTGTTGCGCAGGTCGAGCCGGAGAGTGGATCTCCTGCGGGAACGGGCTGCGGAGCAGCGGCGGGCGGCGGCGGTCGCCCTTGACCAGGGGCGGCGGGAGCGGGAGTACCTGGCGCTGTTGCACGACACGGCTGCCGCGACGTTCCTGATGGCCGCGCACGGCGGTGACCCGGTGGCGGTGGCCGCTCAGGCTCGCCGGGATCTGGTGGTGCTGGCCGAACGGGGGCACGGGCAGGGGACCGTGGACCTCGGGGCCGCGCTTGCGGCGGTGGCACGGGACAGTTCCGTGCACGTGCGGGTGGAGGCCGAGGTCGTGCCGGTGCCGGCCGGAGTCGCGCTCGCGTTCGTGCGGGCAGTGCGTGAGTTGCTGACCAACGTCGAACGTCACGCGGGCACGACCGGCGCCGAACTGACGGTGGGGCGGGGCGCGATGGTCGTCGTCAGGGACGACGGCAGGGGGTTCGAGCCCGCGGACGTGCCCGGACACCGGCGTGGCCTGCGCGGATCGGTGGTCGATCGGCTCGAGGCGGCCGGCGGGACCGCGGTGATCGAGTCGGCCGAGGGCCGCGGCACCACCGTGTGGCTGAGGTGGCCCGCCGATGACTGACCACGCGGTTCTCACCATCACGCGGCGGGTGCTGCTCGTCGTGGTCCTGGCCATTCAGCTCGTCCTCACGCTGCCTCAGCTGGTCGGGTCCCCGCACGGCCCGTCCGCGTGGGTCGCGTACGGGCTGCTGACCTCGGTCCTGGGGATCGTCGCCGGGAACGTCGCGGCGGCCCGCCCGGAACTGCCCGCGTGGCTGGCCGTCGCGCCCCTCGCCGCGTCCGTGCTGGCGACGACCGCCCTGCCCGCCGGAGCGTCGTTCGGCCCGGCGGACTGGGGGTTCGGGCTCGTAGGCTGGTACCTGCTGCTGGTGCTGGTCGAACGGCCGACGGCGCTGCTCGCGGCACTGAGCGCGCACATCTGCTTCAGCATCGTGTGGTTCGCGCACGCCGGAAACGGCGACATCGGCACCGCGGGCGTCGTGATCCTGAGCGGCACGAGTTTCCAGCTCGGCGTCCTGGTGATCACGCGTGTGCTGCACCGGGACGCCCGCCTCGCCGCCGAGGCCGCCGCCGAGCACGACGCCGCCCGCACCCGCGAAGAGCTGGCCCGCCAGCGGGAACAGGACCTGAAAGCGGGGTTCGAAGGCCAGCTGGGCGCGTTGCTGCCGTTGCTCGCCGACCTGGCCGACGAGCAGGTGAGCGTGGCCGACCAGACGACCAGGTTGCGGTGCTCGGTGGCGGCCGTGCAGCTGCGCAGGCTGTTCGCGGAGAACGACGACGTGCCCGACCCGCTGCTGCACGAGCTGACCGCGTGTGTGGACGTGGCCGAACGACGCGGCGTCGTCGTCTCGCTCGCGGTGAGCGGCACGGCCACACCAGTGCCAACGGAGGTACGGCGCGAACTGGTCGCCCCGATGGCCCAGGCACTCGCCGCCGCGAACGGACGTGCGAAGGTGAGTCTGCTGCGCACCGCCACCGAGGTGCGTGTGGCCGTCGTGGCGGACGCGCCGGAGACGCTGCCGGAGGCCGGTACAGCGGAAGCGGTCACCGTCGAGACGAGTGTCCACAGCGGACTGGTGAGGAGCGAGGCGAGATGGCGGACGGCGTGACGGCGGTCCTGGTCGACGACCATCCCGTGGTGCGCGCGGGAGTAGCGCACTGGCTGTCCACAGCGGACATCGAGCTCGTCGCCAGCGGCGAGGACCCCGGGGTGGCCTGGACCGGACCCGGTGCCGCGGCGGACGTCGTCGTGCTCGACCTGCACCTCACCGGAGGCGCACCCGCCACGTCCGAACTGCGCAAGCTCGTCGAGGACGGCCGCAGGGTGATCGTCTACTCGATGCGGGACGACGACGAGATCGCCCTGCAGTGCCTGGAGATCGGCGCACTGAGCTACCTGACGAAGGCCGAAGGCGCCGACCACCTCGTGCAGGCCGTGAAAGCGGCAGCCGTTGGCCAGTCGTACACGCCACCGGCTCTCGCGGGAGCGCTGGCGGGCGACAGGTCGGACACGAGGCCGGCGCTGTCGCCACGGGAGACCGAGGTCCTGGTCGAGTGGTTCCAGTCCGAGTCGAAGGAGTTCGTGGCGCAACGACTGAACATCACGCTCAGCACGGTGAACTCCCACCTGGAGCGGATCAGGGTCAAGTACGCCGCGATCGGCAGGCAGGCCCCCACGAAGGCGGCGCTGGTGGCGAGGGCGATCCAGGACGGTCTGATCGGCCTCGACGACCTCTGAGCAGCCGTGTGGTGTGAACGACCGATACCGCCGCTCCTGCATCCGGCCTAGCGTCCTGGCCAACCCAGGTTCCGCAGTCCGAGGAGTCCCGCAGTGACGCACGCCCGTGGCCCCCTGTTCATCGCCGCCGCAGCGACGGCGGGCCTGCTCCTGTCGGCCTGCGGCTCCGAGACCACCGGTACGGCGACGCCCGCCACCGACACGACGACGAGCACCGCCACGAGCACCAAGGAGACCAGCGCCTCGAAGGAGGTGCCTGCCGTTCCCGCCGGTGGCGACGTCACCGCTCCCGGTTCGAAGCTCAAGGTCGGCGCCCGCGCGGTGATCCCCGTCGCCACTGGAGACAAGACCGGCACCGTCGCGATCACCGTCACGGCCATCGAGGCGGGTGCGAAGGAGGACCTGGCGAAGTTCGGCGACAAGGCCAAGAACATCACGCCGTTCTACCTGCGGGCCAAGATCGAGAACCTCAGCGGTACCGACCTGAGCTTCACCTCGATCTCGTTGCGCGGCCTCGGCGAGGACGGCAAGGGCACCGGCGTGATCATCAGCGGTGACACCCCGAAGTGCGACTCCACCAGCGCGCCGAAGACGTTCAAGGCGTCCGGTGAGACGTACGAGACGTGCGTGCTGAGCGCGGCTCAGGACGGCTTGAAGGTCGCGGCGGCCGAGTACAACCGCGGCGACGACTACGTCAAGTCGCCGGTCGTCTGGCAGAGCTGAGCCGCTGGTCCGCGGGGGTGGACGAGAGGGGTCCCCGCGGCTCAGCGGCGGTTCTGCACCAGCCCGTTGACGTGGGCGAACGCCACGGCGTGCACCCGGTCCCGCAGCCCCAGCTTCGACAACACCCGCGAGACGTGCGTCTTCACCGTCTCGTCCCCGACGTGCAGCCGCGCGGCGATCTCGGCGTTGCTGTAGGCCGCCGCGACCAGTTGCAGCACCTCGCGTTCGCGCACGGTCAGCAGCGCGAGCTCCGGCGGCGTCGGGGGAGGGGCGAGACTGACGGCGAACCGCGCGATCAGGCGTTGCGTCACGGACGGGTCGATCAACGCGTCACCGCGCGCCGCCACCCGGACGGCGGAGATCAGCTCCTCCGGCGGCAGTGACTTCAGCAGGAACCCGCTGGCACCGGCCTTCAAAGCGCGATAGACGTACTCGTCCGTGTCGTAGGTCGTGAGCAGCAGGACCTTCGTGCGGTTCGCGGGGTCGGCCAGGATCATCTCCGTCGCACCGAGGCCGTCCAGCTTGGGCATGCGGATGTCGAGCACCGCCACGTCCGGACGCAGCCGCGCGACCTCGGCGACCGCGGCCCGCCCGTCCGCGACCTCGGCGACGCACTGGAGGTCGTCCTGCGTGTCGAAGATCGCGCGCATGCCTGAGCGCAGCATCGCGTGATCGTCGGCGAGCAGCACCGACAGGGTCATGACGCCTCCAGGGGGAACGTGACGACGGTGCGCCAGGTGCGGCCGTCCGGTTCGAGCCCGGACCGGGTGGTGCCGGCGAACATGCCCGCGCGGTTGCGGATGCCGACCAGGCCCCGGCGCACCGAGCCGGAGTCGTCACCGGTACCCATGACGTTGCGCGCGGCGACGGTCAGCGAGTCCGGCGCGTACTCCAAGGTCACCGTCACGCCGGACGCGTCGCCGTGCCGCAGGGCGTTGGTCAGCATCTCCTGGATGATCCGGTAGACCGTGATGTCCAACGACTCCGGCACGTCCCGCTGCGGCCCGCACATCTCCAGCCGTGCCGGCCTGCCCGCCGCGCGCACGCCGTCGAGGAGCTCGTCGAGGTTGTCGAGGCCCGGTTGCCGCGCGCCCTCGGACTTGTCGCCGTGCAGCAGGTCGAGCAGGTGCCGCAGGTCGACCATGGCCGCGCGGCTGGACGTCTCGACCGCGCGCAACGAGCTCGTGAGCCTGGGATTGCCGTCCGGCAGGCCGAGCCGGGCGGCGCCCGCGTGCAGGTTGATCGCGCTGACGTGGTGGATGATCACGTCGTGCAGGTCGCGGGCGATCGCGCCGCGTTCCTCGGTGACCGCCTTGGTGACCGCTGCTTTCGCGTCCTTCTCCGCCATCGCCGACTGCTTCTCCAGTTCGGCCAGGTACGCGCGCCGCGCCGTCGTGTAGCGGCCGACGAGCCACGGCAGCAGCGCGCCCTTGCACGCCACGAGCACCGCGTACAGCAGGCCGTAGCCGTTGAGGAACATGCACGCCATCAGACTGGCCGAGAGCAGGCCGAGCGACGCGTACGCCGGTGCGCCGCGCAGCCACGCTCCCGCCCGGTACCCGGCGATCAGCAGACCGGCGTCGTTGGCGTCGATCCCGTTGCTCATCGAGACGAGGATGATCACCGGGACGGCCGCCTGCGCCGCCGCGACCCAGAGGGACAGCCGGGCGGGACCGGCGAGCATCGCGTTCACGGCCAACGTCAGCGCGAGCACGATCACCGTCTGCGGCAACGGTTCGCGGTCGAGCAGCACGAACCCGCCGTCCACGACCATGCACACGGTCGCGACCAGCCACGACTGGTGCTTGAGGGGCAGCTTGATCAGATCCATCGAGCGCAATCCTGCCCGATGACGTCCCTGAGAACCTCCCGCTTCGCAGGGGTCGGAGGTCCCCCGTGCGGGGGACCCGGTTTCCGTCTCGGCAGTGACGCGGTGGGCCGGGCATGATCGATACGTTCGGTCGCGATGAAACGACGTGTTGTGACCTTGCTGCTCGTGCTGGGGGCGATCCTGGGGATCGCGGCCCCCGCACTGGCCGACGGTGCCCAGTCCGGTGCCGACATCCACGTCGCGCAGAGCCTCGGCGACCGCGACCTCACGGTGATCATCCGGCGCGTCGCGGAGGTCCCGGGGCCGGTGCACGTCGACGTCGTGACGCACGCGGGCACGCCGGCCGGTGACGTCGCACTGACCTTGCGTGCGGCGGGCGCACCGAGCAGCACCGCCAAGGTGGAACTTGGTGCCACGCCTGGGTTCTACTCCGGTGTCCTGCGCGCGGACCGGTCCGGACCGTGGGAGCTCGCGGTCGACGAGGCGACGATTCCGTTCGTCGTGCCCGCGATCGTGCCGTCGCCGTGGGAGAACGCGACCTACGGCGGATTCATCGCGGCCGGAGTGCTGTTGCTGGCGGCGCTGCTGCTCGCCGTGTCCGGCCGGCCCGGTCTCGCGCTCGTGCCCACGGCGGGCATGGTCGCCGCGGTGGCGGCTGGGGTGACGGCGGCGTTGCTGGCGCCGAGCATCCCGCCGGTCGCGGCGCCCGGCACCCAGCTGGACCCGACGTACGACAACGTCATGAACCCCTACGAGCGAACGTCCATAGTGGACTTCTCGCGGCCGCCGGTGAACCTGGTGCCCGGCATGGACGGCAAAGACCTCGTGCTCAGCCTGACGGACGGGTCGTCCGGCCGGCCAGTGGACGACCTGCTGGTGCACGACAGCGCGTTCATCCACCTCGTCGTGGTGTCGCCGTCCGGACAACTGCGCCACCTGCACCCGGTCCGCACGGCGCCCGGCGAGTACCGCGCCCGGCTGCGCGACCCCGAACAGGGCACGCACGCGATCGCCGCCGAGATCGCCCGGCGTGGCGGGGGAGTGCAGCTGCTGCGGTCCAGTGTGGACGTTGCCGGATCCGCCACCGCGTCGCCGAACGACGGGAAGACCGAGACGGCGATGGAGATCCGGGAGGCGGGCAGGCCGAGCACGATCACCGCGAAGTTCGGCGAACGCGACCTGCAACCGTGGCTGGGCATGCTCGGGCACATGATCGTCGTCGGCCCGATCACCGGCACCGCCGTGAACGCGCCGATCTGGGCGCACGTGCACTCGATGATCCCGCCGACGCCGGGCATGCCCGACAAGCCGGACGAGAGCGTCGCCGCCTACGGGCCGGACGTGCCGTTCACCTACTCGTTCCCGTTGCCGGGCAGGTACCTCGTGTGGATCCAGGTCGAACGGGACTACTCGATCGTCACCGTGCCCAAGATCGTCGACGTTCCCGCGGGGAAGGTGGCGTCGAAGTGAAGCGCTCAGCGACAGCCGTCGTGGCCGGGGTGATCGCGATCGTGGCCGCGCTGGTCGTGCTGTGGCCGCGCGGCGTCGAGGCCCAGCCACACCTCGCCGAAAGCACCGGGCTCCGGTTCGAGCTCACGCCCACCAGCACGAGATCCGGCAGCAACTCGTTCGACCTGCGGATCACCGACCGCTCCGGCAACGCCGCAGACGGCGACGTGACGGTCGAACCGGCGATGCCGCAGATGGGCCACGCGCTCGCCCCGATCACCGCGGCGCCGCAGGCTCCCGGTCAGTACAAGGTCGCGGGCGTCGACCTGTTCATGGCCGGTCAATGGGAAATCACCGTGTCACTGCGCGGCGAGCGGGTCGTGATCCCGCTGCTGCTCACCTAGAAGGGGGAGAAATGACTGTGAACATCGCGGCGACGGCAGCGTCGTCGGCGAGGACGGTCCCGAGGGGGCTGGTCCCGGCGAGCGTCGTGCTCGGCGGCACCCTGCTCTCGCTGATCGGCCTGACCTGGGACATCCAGTGGCACTCCGACGTCGGGCCGGACACGTTCTTCACCCTGCCGCACCTGTTCCTCTACGCGGGCAGTGCGATCTCGGGCCTGGCGAGCCTCGCCGTGGTGCTGATGACGACGGCCGCGGCCAAGCGCGACAGGACGATCGACCCGATGGTCGGCGGCCGCGCGGTCGGCGTCTTCGGCCGCACGTTCGAGGCTCCCGTCGGGTACCTGATCTCCGGCATCGGCGCGGCGCTGTTCCTGGTCTACGGACTGTGGGACCAGTGGTGGCACGGCCTGTACGGTTTCGACGCCGTGATCGACTCGCCGCCGCACATCGGCCTGTTGCTGTCGATCTCGATCACCATGGTCGGCGCGGTCATGATCTTCGCGGTCGCCCGCGACGAACGCTGGGGCACCTACGGCGTCGCGGGCGCCGCGGCCACGTTGCTCGCGTTCAGCATGGTGACCGTGCTCGGCCTGCGCGCGTTGCCCGGCGGACCCGTCAACACGGTCAACGCGGGCAGTGCGTTCTTCTCGGTGATGATCCTCTTCATGGGCGCGTACGTCCTGAAGCGGCGAGGCGGCGCGCTCGCCGTCGGAGTGACCGTCGCGGCACTTCAGGCCGTGTTCTGGTGGTTCTCGCCGTGGGCCACCGAGGTCTACGCGGATGCCACCGGACTGCCGTTGCGCGACTACGCCGACGGCATCCCCGGCCTGCCCAACATGATCCCGATGAGCCTGATCCTCGTCGCGGTCGCCGTGGAACTGCTGCGCGGCCTGCCCGCCTGGGTTCCCGGCGCGGTCGGCGGCGTGATCATCACCGGCCTCGCGCCCGTGCAGCGCATTTTCGTGTACGGCAGCAACTTCCCCGCCATCGAACGTTACGTGGCCACCGTCGTTGCGGGCGCGCTGCTCGGCGCCCTCGCCGGGATGCTCGGCCGGCGCTTCGGTCACATGCTCCGCCACCTCGCACCAGCAAAGGAAGAACGCCATGCGTAAGACGTTGCTGGGACTCGCGGGGACGGTCGCGCTGCTGCTCGGCCTGACCGCTCCGGCGCTCGCCTTCGAACCGGTGAACGTCGTGCACACCGAGAAGGTGCAGGTGGGGCCGTACGACCTGACCGTCGGCTTCAGCACGTGGCCGGTGAAGGCCATGCAGTCGCTGGACTTCACGTTCGCGCCCGAGGACGGCATCACGGGCAAGAAGGGCACGCTGACCGTGCTCCACAACGGTGTGGAGGCCGAGGACGACCCGCTGGCACGGCACCCCCGCAAGCGGGAGGTGTGGGGCCTGGACATCTACGCCCTGCCCGAGCCCGGGACGTGGACGATGCGGTTCGACGTCGAGGGACCGGCAGGGGCGGGAACCGGTGAGTTGACGAACCTCCAGGTGATGGAGCAGCCGGGCCCGCCGATGGGCCTGTCCTGGGCCGTCAGCACCATTCCGCTGTTCGGCCTGATCGCGTTGATCGTGATCGCCTGGCGACGGACGCGGACCGCCGTCGACTAGGGCCTGTGCCGGAGTCTGGCCCGACGCGGCCCCCGGCGGCACGGCCGGACGACCCACGTACAACACCGGTACGCGGGCCGCCCGGCCGCACCACCAGGAACCACCTCAAGCGCGACACAGGCCCTGGGGCCTGTGCCGGGTGGCAGGCCCGGTTCCTGCCACCTGACCGGGTGAAGTTCGGTTCGAAAGGCTTGAGCGGCTGGCTTTTCGGTCGCGAGGTCCGGTACCCCTGCGCCGTGCGTTTGCCTCACGCGGTTTGGATTGGCGGGCTGTTGCTGCCCGCGTTGCTCGCCGCCACCGGCGTGGTCGTCTACAGCGGTGGCATCGAGCGGACGCTGCACGCCGACGTGCGTTCAGCGCTGGAAAAGGCCGGCTACCACGGTGTTGTCGCCGTGGAGGGCCGGTCCGTCGTGGTCAGCGAGGTCGCGCCGCGCTCGGTGGACGCGGTGCGCGCCGTGGTCTCCGACGTGTCCGGTGTCGGCGGGGCCGAGGTGCGGCAGGCCGAACCGGCGCAGCTGTTCGTCGCGGTGCGCGGTGCCGAGATCCTGGTCTCCGGCGCGGTCGCCGACGACGCGGAACGCGGCGCGCTCATCGAGGCCGTGCAGGCTGCCGACCACCGCGTCACAGCGGCGCTCCGGCTCGGCGGCCTGCTGCCGATTCCACCGGCCGTCGTCGGGCGCGTCGTCTCCGCCGCCCTGTCCGCCAAGGTCTCCGACGTGACCGCGACCGTCCACAACGGTCAGATCGCGATCGCCGCCCGCGTCCCCGACGAGGCTCGTGCCACCGCCGTCCGCGAGGCCGTCACCCAGGCCGCGAACGGCCTTCAGGTCACCGACCGCATCGAGGTCGGCCCGTCCGCGGCGGTCGGCGACCTGAACGTCGAGGCGCTGCACGACTCGATCTCCCGCCTGGTCAACGGCAACGGCGCGATCCGGTTCGTGCAGGGCACCACCGCCTACGAAGGCCACGGCACGGTGCTCATCCAACGCGTGGGCCGCATGCTTCTGGTCGCTCCCCGCGCCTCGATCACGTTGGTGGCACACGGCACCGACCCGGCGGTGGCCACGACGCGCGGCCAGATGGTGCGCGACGTCCTCGTGGGCCAGGGCGTGTCGCCCGCGTTGATCGCCATCGAGACCCGTCCCGCCCCCGGCGGCGAGTACGACCCGGCCACACGCCAGGTCGACGTCGTAGTCCGTTAGGAGTTCGCTGTGCTCTGGTTGTTCTCGCAGATGTTCCTGCTGTGCCTGGTGTCGTTCGCGGTCGGCTCGCTGGTGACGTGGTTGTCCGTGCGCGGCCGCCTTCAGCCCGAACGCCCGAAGACCCGCCTCGCTCTTCCCGCACCCCGGCCGGCGGCGGAGCAGGTGGTGATCGCCGAACAGCCGGTCGCGCCGAAGCCCGCGAAGCAGGAGTCGTTGCCGGTCAAGGGCAACTCGAAGACGATGGTCTACCACACGCCCGACTCGCCGTACTACCGGCGGACCAAGGGCGACATGACGTTCGGGTCGGAGGCGGAGGCCGTGTCGGCGGGCTACCGGATGTGGACCACCAAGGGCCGCGTCAAGGTGTGAGGTTCCCGTCGAGAGGCCGGTGATGCGGCGCGACCTCGGCGAGCATCGGTGCGTGCGCGGCGAGGCGTGAACTGAAGTCCGTCCAGTCCCGCTCCACCGACCACGCCGACTCGGCCAGCGCGCAGAGCCGGGGGAACGCCAGGTACTCGGCGTGCTCGGGCGTCCGCACGAACTCCGTCCACAGCTGGCCCTGCGTCCCGAGCACCCGCGCCGCGCACTCGGCGTCCCACGAGGCCGGCAGCGGGTCGTTGCGGTAGACGTCCTCCAGCGACACCACGGCGGCGGGCTGGCCGGGTGGCTCGCCCTCGGCGCTCTGCGGGTAGTCGAGGTAGGTGCTGCGGAACGGCGCCATGACCAGGTGATGGCCACGACGGACGGCTTCCAGGCCGTGCCGGGGGTCGCGCCAGATCATCACCGCGGCCTGGCGCGGGAGGCCGTGCGGGTTCTCGCCGTCGTCCCAGCAGATCGGGTGCCGGCCCTGGGAGACCAGGAACTCGCTGATCCGGCCCAGGAACCAGCCGTGCAGCGCGGACGCTCCCGGCAGGCCCTCGGCGGCGACGCGGGTGGCGGCGAGCGGGCTCGTCTCCCATTCGACGGCCGGGCACTCGTCGCCGCCGATGTGGATGTGCGGGGACGGGAACACCTCCAGCACCTCGCTCAGGACGTCGCGCAGGAAGGCGAAGGTCTTCTCCTGCACGCCGAACAGCGCGTCGGACACGCCCCAGCCGGTCCACACGGGCAGCGTGCGGCCGGGGAAGTTGCCCAGTTCCGGGTACGCGGCGAGGGCGGCGCGGGCGTGGCCGGGCATCTCGATCTCGGGAACGACGGTCACGCCGCGAGCCGCCGCATAGGCGACGAGCGACCGCAGCTCCACCTTGGTGTAGGCGCCGCCGTGGGGGATTCCGTCGTAGGCGGAACCGCCGGCCGGGCCGATCATGCTCTCGGTGCGCCACCCGCCGACGGACGTCAGCGCCGGGTAGCGGTCGATCGGCATCCGCCAGCCCTGGTCGTCGGTGAGGTGCAGGTGCAGGACGTTGAGCTTGTACAGCGCGATCTGGTCGACGAGACGCCGCAGGTACGGCAGGGGCAGGAAGTGCCGCGCCACGTCGATCATGGCGCCGCGCCAGGCGAACCGGGGTTCGTCGCGCACCTCGACCGCCGGGATCTCGGAGCCGGAGATCAGTTGCCGCAACGACTGCACGGCGTGCCGCAGACCCGCGACCGACCCGCGCAGCCGAACCGACGACGGCGTCACGGACAACGTGTAGCCCTCGCCGGCACCTTCGACCTCCAGCACGACGTCGCCGTCCTCGCGCAGCGGCAGATCCACATAGGACTGCAACAACCGGGCGACGGGCAGCGCGTCACCGGAGGCGGCGATCGCGGACGTGGGCGACAGCGTGAACACGCCGGGGGAGCGGACCAGGTGGACCGGCTTGGGGATGATCATGCGATGGCCTTCGCGACGGCGTTGAGCAGGTGGATGGGGCGGAGCAGGTCGTCGTGGCTGATGGGCTGCCTGCCGGTGGTGGCCATGGCCAGGAACGCCTCCAGGCCGGGGACGAAGTAGTGCTCGTCGAGCTCGAGCGTGCGTTCCGCCGCGCCGAGGGAGCCGGTGAACGGCGCCTCGCCCAGCATCAGGTTGATCTCGACCTCGGTGTCGCCCACCGCGGCTTGGACGGCGATCCGGTCGGAGAGCCGGGTGACGGCGACCGACCGGATGGTGCCTGGTGCGAGGCGCAACGCCACGTCGACCGGGTGGATGCCGTAGAAGAAGATCCCGCCATGAGGGCTGGCCGGATCCACTGGCCCGGACGTCACGACTCGGCGTGCGGGACCTTGTGCGGCAAGGGCTTCGGTGTCGGGGATCCAGCGCAGCGCGGAGAACGACGTGAGCGGCGCGTTGTGGGCCAAGGACTCCGCGACGATCGCGGAGGCGTCCTCGACGGTGCAGGCCAGCGGTTTGTCGACGAACACCGGCAGGCCTTCCCGCAGGAACGGCACGGCGTGGGCGCGGTGCAGATCGCCGTGCCGGTCGGCGACGACCACCGCGTCGACCAGGCCGAGCAGGTCCTCCGGCGCGTCCACGATCCGTTCGAGTGAACCCTTGTCCTGCAACGACTCGTTGCGCTCCGAGCGGCCACCGCTGACGGCCACCACGCGGGGGCCCTGTCTGGTGTTGAGGTGGTCGATGATGTGGTCGACGTGGCTGTTCTCGGTGCCGATGATGCCGATGCGCACTACCGTTCTCCATTCAGCTCGACGGGTTTCCCGGTGCGGGCGGACTCGTAGATGGCGAGCACGACGGCGAGAGCGAGGCGTGCGTCCGCTGTGCCGACGAGTGGTGGCCGGGAGTCGCGGACGGCGTCGAGGAAGTCGGTGTACTGGGCGAGGTGCGCGTCGTCGAGGGAGCCGCTCTCGCCGATCACGACGCTGCCGCGGTCGCCGTGCACCGCGACCCGCACCGGCAGGCCGGGATGGGCGGCCGTGGTCGCGGTGATCGTGCCCAGCGCGCCGCTCGCGAACGTCACCACCGCCGCGACCGTGTCCTCGACCTCGATCCGGTCGTGGGCCAGACAAGCGCTGCGGGCGAACACCTCCACCGGCTCACCCATCAGCCACAACAGCAGGTCGACGGCGTGAATGCCCTGGTTCATCAACGCACCGCCGCCGTCGAGCGCCCACGTGCCGCGCCACGGCTTGGAGTCGTAGTACTCCTGCGGGCGCCAGAACGTCGACTCGGCGATGCCCGACGTGATCCGCCCGAGGTCGCTGACCGCCCGACGCGCAGCCGCGGGCTCGGCCTGGAACCGCCGCTGGCTGATCACCGCCACCGTGCGCCCGGACTCCCGTTCGGCGGCGATGATCCGGTCCGCCGCGGAGAGCGTGACGTCGATCGGCTTCTCCACGACCACGTGCTTGCCCGCCTGCAACGCGAGTACGGCCGCGTCCGCGTGCGCACCGCTGGGCAGACACACGCTCACCGCGTCTACGTGCTCGAACGCGTCGGCCAACGACGTCATCGGCGTGCCACCGAAATCGGCCGTCAGCCGCCGAGCCCGGTCCAAGCTGTTGTCCACGACCACGGCCAGCTCCGCCGAGGACGTGATCGACCGCGCGTGCGTCTCGCCGATCGCGCCTGCTCCGACCAGCGCGAACCTCAGGCCGCCCACCTGTGCACCACCCCTCCGCCGTCCGCGCTGTCCTGAGCCAGCAACGCGATTCGGGTCGCGAGGAGGCTCGCGGAGGTGCCGACTTCTGGTTCCTGACCGGCCGCGAGCGCGTCCAGTGCGGCAGCGGCCGGACGCCGGCTCGGTGGCAGCGCGACAGTCCATGGTGGACGGTCCTGCGTGACAGCGGTCAGTTCTCCCCGAGCCCACATCAGTTCTGCCGTTCCGCCGGTGCCCGTGAGGCGCATGCGGTAGTCGCCGTGCCACGGCGCCGCGTCCGGTGTCAGCCAGCTGACCTCGATCGTCGCCGCCACCTCACCCGCTCGCAGCAGGACCGCGCCGTGCAGCGCGTCACCGACCGCGCTCACCGTGCCCTCGCGAGCGCCGGTCAGCCACAGCACGAGGTCGATGTCGTGCACGGCCAGATCGGCCACCACGCCGCCGTAGGTCGAACGGTCGAGGAACCAGGACGGCCGGGAGCCGCGGTTGAGCTTGTGCGGCCCGGACGCGGCGATCAGCGCCAACGACCCGAGTGCTCCGGAGTCGAGGAGCGCGCGGGCCGCGAGCGTCTCCGGGTGGCCGCGCTTCTCCAGCAGCAACGAGACGGACCGCCCAGTCCCGGAGGCGGCCGCCGCGATCGCGTCCACATCGGACAGGCTGGTGCACAAAGGTTTGTCGGCGATGACGTGTGCGCCTGCCCGCAGCGCGTCCACCACGACGGGACCACGTTCGGAGTAGATGCCCGCGACCACAACGACATCAGGCCGCTGGGCGTCGAGCAACGAGCGGTGGTCGGCGTACGACAGCACCCGGTAGCGGCGGGCGAGCGCGGGGTCCGGATCGCTGATGCCGACCAGTTCGACATCGGTGCGAAGGGGCAGTTCGTCGAGAACGTAGGCGACGTGCGGATGTGCTGCTCCGGCGACAGCGAGCCGGAGACCGGGATGGGACATGCGTGCCATTCAAATGCGCCGCTGATTGCCGAGTCAACGGTATGAATCCGGTCTCGAAGGAATGAATCCTCACGCACCGCAAGGCTCTGGCCTGGGGGAATGAGCGCACCGTAGTCATTCTTCAGCTGTTCGTGTGACCTGCGAAGAATCATTGACGTGCAGGAGGTCACACATAATGATGTGCCGAACCAGGGCAAGACACGCCATATTCATTCCCGTTTCGGGGAAGGAATCGCCGGAAAGCAGGTGCCGCCATGAGCGAGACCGACGACTGGCTCGCCGCGCTGCTGAAACAGCCCGGAGCCGACGTCGCGGACCTGGAACCGGTGACGACAGCGGAGGCCACACGACGGCTCGCGCTGCTCGGCGTTCCGGACGCCGACCACACCGGCGTGCTGGCGACGCTGCCCAGTCCGAACAGGACACCGGACCTGTGGGAGGCGCTCCTGCGCTGCCACCAGGTCCTCTACGCGGCGGACCCGATCCCCAGCCGGAAGGTGGACTGGCCGAACGCCCCCGCCGAACTGGGCGAGGCCGGACGCTACTTCTACGTCCACCTCTTCCTGCTCGCGCTGCCGTCGCTGCTGGCGTTGCACAGCAGGCTGAACATCCCGTTCGACGTCACCGCTGCGACCGTGCAGGACCTCGGCGCCAAGGTCGTCAGCTACCGCAAGTACTACGACACAGGCGGTTTCGACCGGCAGGGCTGGCTCGTGCGGCACTTCCGCGGCACGCTCTTCCGGCTCGGCAGGCTCCAGTTCGACCGCGCGGTGCTCACGATCGACGAGTACCAGGCGGAGTCGGACGACGGCCCGAAGGACGGCACACCCGTCCTGGAAGTGCACATCCCGGGCGACGGCCCGATGACACCCGAGGCGTGCGACGAGTCGTTCCGCCGCGCGAGGCCGTTCTTCACAGCGCATTTCCCGGACGAGGGCTACGAGTACGGCACCTGCCGCTCGTGGCTGCTCGACCCGCAGCTCGCGCGGTTCCTGCCGGAGAGCTCGAACATCGTCCGGTTCCAACGCCGCTGGTCCCCGTTCGGACCGACGCCGGACTGTGACAGCGACGTCCTCGAGTTCGTCCACCACCTCCCTCCCGGTACCGGCGACATCGCCACCTTGCCGCAGGACACCACCCTTCAGCGCGCGATCGTCAGCCACCTCCAGTCCGGCGGCCACTGGCGCCAGGGCTGCGGCTGGCTCGCCCTTCCCTGATCCCTCCACCAAGAACGGACCCCCGCCATGTCCTCCCACGAGATCTCGCGGCGCAGCATGCTCAGAGCCGCCGCCGTGCTGGGCCTGTCAGTGCCCACCCTGGCCGCGTGCGTCACCGCCGGCGGCAACGCCGGGCAGCAGTCGCAGGGCGGAGACAAGAGCTCCACGAACCCGTTCGGCGTCAAGGCCGACGCCCCGCTGGAGGTCGTCGTCTTCAAGGGCGCCTACGGTGACGACTACGTGATCGCCGCCGAAGCCGTCTACAAGAAGCAGTTCGGCGGCTCGGTCATCGACCACAAGGGCATCCAGAAGGTCGGCGACACGCTGCGGCCGAGGTTCGTCGCGGGCAACCCGCCGGACGTCGTCAACAACACCGGCGCCGGTCGGCTCGACATCGCCGCGCTCACCCAGTCCCAGCAGCTCGAGAACCTGGACAAGCTGCTCGACTCGCCCTCGTGGGACGACCCGAACGTCAAGGTGCGCGACACGTTGCTGCCCGGTGTGATCGAGGACGGCACGTACGACGGTTCGTTCGTGCGGTTCAACTACGCCTACACCGCCTGGGGTCTCTGGTACTCGAAGCCGTTGTTCGAGAAGAACGGCTGGATGTGGCCGCAGACCTGGCCGGAGATGCTCGAACTCTGCGAGGACATCAAGAAGACCGGCGTCGCGCCGTGGACCTACCAGGGCAAGTTCCCCGAGTACATGACCGACCCGCTGCTCGTGATGGCGGTGCACGGGGGCGGCATGGACCTGCTGAAGGCCATCGACAACCTCCAGCCCAACGCGTGGCGGCACGAGTCGGTGAAGGCGGCGGCCGAGGCGATCGCGGAGCTGTCCGGCAAGGGCTACCTCATGCCGGGCTCGGAAGCGTTGTCGCACACCGAGGCGCAGGCGGCCTGGTGTCAGGGCAAGGCCGCGATCATCCCGAGCGGCTCGTGGCTGGAGGCGGAGCAGAAGTCCGTCACGCCCGCCGGGTTCGACATGGTGATGGGAGCCGTTCCGTCGTTGAGCTCCAGCAGCAAGCTCAAGACCAACGCGATCCACGCGGCCAGCAGCGAGGCGTACCTCGTGCCGAGCCAGGGCAAGAACGTCCAGGGTGGACTGGAGTTCCTGCGGATGCTGTTCTCCCGCAACGCCATGAAGGACTTCGCCAAGGCCGTCGGAACCCTGCCGTCGGTCAAGGGCGCCACCGAGGGCATCACGATGTCGCCGGCGTTGAGCTCCGTCGCGGAGGCGGTGAAGAAGGCCGGTGACGACACGATCAACTACCGGCACCGCATCTGGTACCCGACGCTGACCAAGGCCGTCGACGACGCCGTCGCCGAACTGGTGACGCGCCGGATCACCCCGGCCGAGTGGGTCGACCGCGTGCAGAAGGCGGCCGACGACCTCGCGAAGGACACCAGCATCAAGAAGTACGAGCGGAAGTGAGCGTATTGACCAGGCCGGTGGAGCGGGCTGCGGCGCCCGCTCCACCCGCGCCGTCCCAGCGCCGCAGGCTCAACCGCGGGTACGGGTTCGTCATCGGCGCCCTCGCACCCGCGCTCGTGCTGCACCTGATCTTCATCGTGTCGCCTTACGCTCAGGCGTTCTATCTGTCGCTGACAGACTGGAACGGCGTCGCGGGCAAGGCGAACTTCGTCGGGTTCGACAACTTCGCCCGCCTGGCCGGCGACTCGCTGTTCCTCGACGCGATCAAGAACAACCTGCTGCTGTTGCTGCTCATGCCCGCGGCGACGATCGGCATCGGCCTGTTCCTCGCGACGATGATCCAGCGCGGCGGGGCCAACGGCCGCAGCGGGGTGAAGGGAGCGCGGTTCTACGAGATCGTGTTCTTCTTCCCGCAGATGCTGTCGGTCGCGATCGTGGCCGTGCTGTGGGGTTTCGCCTACAACCCGAACAACGGCCTGATCAACGGCGTGCTGCGCGCGATCGGCCTGGACGGTCTCGCCCGCAGCTGGCTCGCCGAACCCGGCCTCGCGTTGTTCGCGGTGATGGCGGTGATGATCTGGTCGGGTGTCGGCTTCTACATGGTGCTGTTCAGCGCCGCGATCGACGCCATCCCCAAGGAGATCTTCGAGGCCGCGCTGATCGACGGCTCGACGGGCTGGACCACGTTCCGGCGCATCACGCTGCCGTTGCTGCGCGACAACGTCCAGGTGGCGTTCGTGTACCTCGGCATGGTCGCGCTGGACGCGTTCGCGCTGGTCCAGATCATGACGGTCGGACCGGGCGGCCCGGACGGCTCCACCGAGGTCATGGGTCTGTCGCTGTACCGGACGGCGTTCGAGTACGGCAAGTTCGGCTACGCGAGCGCGATGGGCGTCGCGTTGTTCTTCGGCACGCTCGTGTTCGCGCTGGTGGCGTTGCGCGGCAACAAGAACCGGACGGAGCTGGCATGAAACGGTTCCCGCTGCACATCGCGCTGGGCTTCTGGGCGATCGTCACGGCGTTCCCGCTGCTGTGGGCGGTGACGAGCTCGGTCAAGTCCGACACCGAGATCCTCTCCAGCCCGTGGACGGTGCCGGAGCGGCCGCGCTGGGAGAACTTCGGCCGCGCCTGGAACGAGGCGTCGATCGGGCAGTACTTCCTGAACTCGGTGATCGTCGTCGGCGGCGCGTTGTTCCTGACCATGCTCCTCGGGGGCATCGCGGCCTACACGCTGGCCCGCTACCGCTTCCCGGGCAACAGGTTCGTCTACTACCTGTTCGTGACGTCCCAGTTCTTCCCGACATTTCTCGCTCTGGTCCCGCTGTTCTTCACGGTCGAGCAGATGGGACTGCTGGGCACCAAACTCGGGCTGATCCTGGTGTACGCGACGTTCGCGACGCCGTTCACCATCTTCTTCCTGCACGCGTTCTTCCGCACGCTGCCGTCCGCGATCGCCGAGGCGGCGTTCATCGACGGCTGCACGCACTGGGGCGTGTTCTTCCGGGTGATGCTGCCGATGGCGCGGCCGGGCCTGGTGTCGGTCGCGATCTTCAACTTCCTCGGCCTGTGGAACCAGTACCTGCTGCCGCTGGTGCTCAATCCGGATCCGGAGAACTACGTGCTGGCACAGGGTCTTGCCGCGTTGTCGACGTCGCAGGGCTATCAGAGCGACTGGAGCGGCCTGTTCGCCGGCCTCACCATCGCGATGCTGCCGGTGTTGCTCGCGTACGTGTGCTTCCAGCGCTACATCCAGGCCGGGGCCACGGCCGGTGCGGTCAAGTGAGTCAGGTCCACCGCGGGCACCCTTCCGCCGGGTGACAACAGCCGGCGGAGTTGCTCGACACCGTGCAGCAGCCCTGCCGGTGTGGCCGCGCGCAGCATGATCGCGTTCGGGCTCACCAGCAGGGCGTAGCCGTCTTCACCGAGTCCGCGCATCGCAGGCTCGTGCGTCACCATCACGACGCCGTCCGGCGAGTTGCCGAGGACGATTCCCGTCTCCTCGTGGACGTGGCGGCGCAACAGCTTCGCCGCCTCGCCCGCGTTCCCGATCGTTCTGATGTCCATGCCCTTGCACAGCAGGAACTGACCTGTGCGGCGCCGGGGCTCTTTGTCGTGCCTGCGAACGGCCATGATGCTCCTTCTTGGACGGTGGAATACATTCCGTTGACAGGTAAGGGATTGCGGGCGAGGGTGAGGTGCGGGCATCCGTGGGCGGACGCGATGCCCGCACCTGCGTCAGTTCAGCCAGTCCGCGTAGGTGTTCTGCACGCGGGTCAGTTCGTCGGCCTGGCCGGGGGAGAGCGTCTCGTCCGGGTCGAGGCACCAGATGCCGCGCAGGACTCCCTGGCGCCGCAACACCTCGTGCACGCCGGCGATCACGCCCGCGAACCCGTTCCTCACGTCGAACACCGCCGCGTTGGCGTCCACGCACATCGCGCTCAGCGCCTCGACACGGGCTCGCGCCTCCACATCGCCGTCAACGGCCGCGTGGGCGTCCTGGAGGATCCGCACGGCGGACCGCGTCCACACCGCCCAGTGCCCGAGCAACCCGCCGACGAACCGCCTCACGCCGCCCCGCACGTGGAACGGCGTGAGCAGGTCGCTGACGATGTTGTCGTCGTTGCCGGTGTACAGCGCGACGTCGGCGCCTCGGTCGGAGTCCGCGACGCCCTGGACGAGTTCCAACGTCCGGTAGCGGTCGAACGGCGCGGCCTTCACCGCGACGGTCGACGGCTGGTCGGCAAGGCGCAGCCAGTACGCGCGGGGCAGGTAGCGGCCGCCGACGGCTTCCTGGAGGTAGAAGCCGATGGTCGGCAGGACCTCGCCGATCGCGGCGCTGCGGTCGAGCAGGTCGCCGGGGGTGAGGTCCGCGAGTCCGCCGGGGGAGACCAGCACGGCGTCGTAGCCGAGTCCGCGGGCGATCTCGGCCTCGGCCACCGCCTGGCTGGTGGGACCTGCCACGCCGGCGATGCGCAGGAACGGGCCGGGTGCCGCGTCTGAGGGGTCAGCGGTGGGAGGGACGGGCGCTGCGGCGGTGGGCGAGCACGGCGCCGCAGCGCCCGTTCCCGCCGAAGCCAGCCGTGCGCGTCCGGCGATCTCCTCGGCCGCCAGTTCCAGCACCGGCCGGTACAGCCCGTGCTCCCGGATCTCGAACTGGGTGGTGTGCACCCCGACCGCGAGCCCGCCCGCGCCCGCCTCCAGGTAGTAGCGGGTGAGCGCCCGTTGCCGTTCCTCGTCGAGCGTGCGGGACTCGTCCAGCGCCAACGGGTGCGCGGGGATCACCGTGCCGCGGTGCAGCAGAGCGGCTGTCGCGAAGTCCATCAGAACCGTCCGTCCCGTCGTTCGAACTTCGTCGGCTTCGACCAGAGCGGACCGCCGTCGCGCAGCCACGCGGCCTGGAGGTCGATCAACTGGCCGAGCGTGCGGTCCGGGTAGCCGAACAGCTCATGGCACGTCGTCGCGTCGCTGAGCAGCGAGGTCTCCGGCAGGTAGCCGGTGAACGAGGCCTCCAAGCCGAGCCGGGCAGCCAGGCGCGTGGCGATCGAGCGGACGGACGCGGTCTCCGGTCCGGTCAGGTTCAGCACGAACGGCTCGCTCGAGGCGTGCCCGACGCTGCGCAGCACGACCTCGTTGGCGTAGCGCTGCCACACCACGTTCACCGCTCCGGTGGTGAGGTCGATCGGCGTGCCCTTGACGAGCTTCCGCGCGAGATCGGCGATCACGCCGTAGCGGGGTTCGCAGGCGTAGTTGAGCCTGATCAACGCCACGGGCGTGCCCCTGGTGCGTGCCGCGTGCGTGAACACCTGCTCCCGGCCGCGGCACGTGATCGCGTAGTCGCCGTCTGGCCGAGGCTCGTCGGTCTCCACGCTGCCACCGGTGACCGGCGTGGTCATCCCGTAGACGTTGCCCGTGGACAGCGCGACGATCCGCGCCTTCGGGTAGCGCTCGGCGACGTACGCGGGCAGCACAGTGTTGGTCATCCACGCCTGCTCCGGCGCTCCCGCGGTGCCGAACTTGGCTCCCACCAGGAAGATCACCGTGTCGGCGTCCGGCAGACCGGCGACCGCAGCCGGGTCCCCGAGATCCGCCGTCACGATCTCGACGCCCTGGGCCTCGACCCGCGCGCGACCGTCCTCGTCGGACCACCGCGACACCGCCCGCACCCGTGCGCCGCCACCGGCGTGAGCGAGGGCGCGCTGGGCCATACCGGCGATGCCCGACCCGGTCTTGCCGCCCGCCCCGAGCACGACGACGTCACCCCAGCCGGCGGCCTCCGCGACCAGCGCGGGAGAGGGCCTGCCGAGTTCTTCTTCGAGGTCTGCCTCATTCATGAGGGCACACTCCCAGCGTGCGACGAATTCATTCTTTGAAAGGAATGAATTTTTGGCCTGATGTGGTCTCGGTTCACAAAATCACAGGTCACCTCTTGCGGCAAGCGGCAGCATGAGTCATTCTTCCCGGCATGACATCAGCTGAATCGGAGGATTCATTCCTTCATTCCTCCGCTGGCCCGAAATGGCAGTGGGCCGCTGACCGTCTGCGCAAGGACATCGCCGACGGGGTGTACGGGCCGGGCGACCAGCTGCCCGTCGAACGCGAGCTCGCCACCACGCTGTCGGTCAGCATCAACACGATCCGCCGTGCCGTCGGCCAGCTCGTGCACGAGCAGATCGTGCTGCGCAGGCAGGGCGCGGGCACGTTCGTCCGCTCCGAGACCGCGCCGATCGGGTCGGGACGGCCGCTCGTCGGCGTGCTCGTCCCGTCGACGACCTACTACTACCCGCGCGTGATCGACGGACTGCAGCGCGTACTGCGCGGCGCGGGCGTCGGAGTCGTGCTGGTGTGTTCGAAGTACGACCTCGACGTCGAACGCGACGAGCTGCGCACCATGCTCGAGACCGGTGTGCAGGGCCTGCTCCTGGTGCCGAGCCTGCACCTGATGACCGACCCGCAGTCCTACGTGGACAGCCTGCGCGATCTCCCGGTCCCGTACGTGCTCGCCGAGCGGCGCCCGCCGTCGCCGGAGCCGGACGACCCGACCACGTTCGTCGGCACCGACCACGCCGGCGGTGTCTGCAAGGCCGTCCGGCACCTGAAGTCGCTGGGGCACGAGAAGATCGGGTTCCTGGGCCGCGTCAGCACCGGTACGTCCGAGCAGGTCGCGAACGGGTTCGACGAGGCGGTCGAGCTGCTCGACGTCGATGCCGCCGCCACCGTGCGCAGGCTGCTGTGGCAGGCGCAGGACATCTCCGCGTACGCCCGGCGTTGTGCCGAATCCGGTGTCACCGCGGTGTTCTGCCACGGTGACCGCGACGCCGCCGCGTTGATCGTGGCCGCGCGCAGGCTCGGCCTGTCCGTGCCGCGTGATCTCGCCGTGGTCGCCTACGACGACGAGGTGGCGGAGGTCGGCGACATCCCGCTGACCGCCGTGTCGCCTCCCAAGACCGAGGTGGGCGCGCTGGCCGCCCAGCTGCTCCTGCACCGCATCGACGGTGGCCGCAACGTTCCCTCCCAGCAGGTGCTCATCCAGCCGCGGCTCGTCGTCAGGGCGTCGTGCGGCTCCGCAGAGCTGAAGCTTCACGAGAAAGCAGGGACATGACCTCATTCCGGATCGGACTCCTGGGTGCCGGCGCGGTCGGCGCGCACCACGTCCGTGCGGCGGCCGGAGCCGACGGCTACGCGATCGCGGCGATCTGCGACGTGCGGCGCGAGGCCGCCGAGGCGCTCGCGGCACCGGGCGTCGAGGTGTACGAGGACCACCGGACGATGATCACCGAGGCGAACCTCGACGCCGTCATCATCACGACACCTCACTCGTTGCACGCCCAGCAGGTCGTGGAGGCCGCGGAGGCCGGGCTGCACGTGCTGGTGGAGAAGCCGATGGCGACCACCGTCGAGGACTGCTCGCGGATGATCGAGGTCTGCCGGGACGCGGGCGTGCTGCTCGCGGTCGCCCACGTCATCCACTTCGACCCGGTGGCACGCGAGACCCGCGCGCTGATCGCGTCCGGTGAGTTCGGTGACCCGCTGCTGATCGCGCACCGCCGTTCCGCGCACTACGAGCGGAACTCGCGGCCCGCCTGGTTCTTCGACCCCGTGCTCGCCGGTGGCGGCATCGTGCTGAACGTCGGCACGCACGGCCTGGACCGCATCCAGTGGTTCGGCGGCGGCACCGTGCGCCGGGTCAGCAGCGTGGTGCGCGGCCGTGAGGGGATCGACGTCGAGACCGACTCGCTCGCGTTGATCGAGCTCGCCAACGGTGTCACCGCCAGCGTCGTGCTGACCAGCAGAGGAACGCCCTACTACGACGAGACCGATGTCGTCATGCCCGAGGTGACGCTCCGAGTCTCCGCCACCGACGGCCTCTTGTTGCTGCGCGACGGCAACATCACGACGCTGGTCGAGGCGAGTCCCGGCCATCTGCGCACGGCGTTCCGGGCACAGCTCGACGGGTTCGCGTCCGCCGCGCGTGGAGATGGCGGTGAGTACATCGACGGGGCCTACGGGCGGTCCGTGGTGTCGGCGGCGCTCGCCGTCTACCAGGCGGCTGACCGCGGCAACCCCGTGGACGTGCCACTTCCGGCGGTTCGCCCATGATCACCCGTCGCAGCCTGCTCGCTGCGGCCGGTCTGACCCTGCTGACGGGGTGCTCGTCGTCCACAAAGGATCCGAACGGGCCGCTGAAGTTCTGGTCGTCGTTGCGCGGCACGAACACCGTCGTGGACGCCTGGAACGCCAAGAACCCTCGCGAACCCGTGGTGCTGGAGACGGTGACCTCGGGTTTCGCCGGCGGCAACGCGAAGCTGTCCAACGCCGCCCGCGCGGGCAACGCGCCGGACGTGGTGTCGATGGCCGACGCCGACCTGCCGATGTTCGCGCTGGACGGCGTCGCCACCGACATGACCGACTTGGTCAGCGCGCAGCTGCGTGCCGAGCTCGGCGAGGTGGCGTGGTCCGGCGCGACGTTCGGCGGCCGCGTCTACGGCGTTCCGCTCGACCTGCCGCCGTTGCTGATGCTGTACCGCGAGGACATCCTCCGCGAGCACGGTGTCGACGTGCCGACGACGTGGGACGAGTTCCGCGAGGCGGCCCGCGCCCTGAAGGCCAGGAACATCTACCTGACCGCCTTCCACCCCAACGGCTACAACCTGTTCGCCGCTCATGTCATGCAGACCGGCGGTCGCTGGTTCGGTGTCGACGGCGACTCGTGGGTCGTCAACTTCACCGACGCGGGGTCGCTGAAGGCGGCCGAGTACTGGCAGGGCCTGCTCGACGAGCAGTTGTTGTTCCTCGCGCCCGGCAGCAGTCAGGAGTGGCTCGCCGCGCTCGCCGAGGGACGGGTCGCCAGCCACCTGGTCAGCACGTGGGGTGTCGCCGCGCTGGCGTCCTCGGTGCCCGGGGGCGCGGGGAAGTGGCGCATCGCGGCGGCACCCCAGTGGGATCTCGCGAAGCCGTCGATCGGACGGGACGGCGCCTCGCTGCACGTGATCACCGCGGAGAGCGTCAAGAAGGAACGGGCGATGCGGTTCATCGAATGGATGTCGACCTCGCCCGAGGCGATCACCGCGCGCCTGTCGAGCGGGCGGTCCAGCCTGCTGCCCGCCGCGCCGAAGCTGTGGGACGCGGCCGCGAAGCAGTTCAAGACCACGTTCTACGGCGGCCAGGACCTCTACGGCCTCGCCGCGAAGCAGTACGAGCTCCAGCACGGCGGCTGGATGTGGGGGCCGCGCATGCAGTCCACCGCCACGTCCATCCACCACGGCCTCGCTCGAATCCCTTACGGCACCACGATCGCGCAGGCTCTTCGTGATGCCGAGGCGGAGACGTTGCCGGACATGCGCAGCCTCGGTCTGTCGGTGAGGCGCTCATGATCAGGCAACGCTCCGCCATCGGCCTGCTGCTCGGCCCGTTCGTCGCGCTGCTGGCCGTCGTGTTCCTCGCGCCCACGCTGTACGCGATCTACCTGAGCTTCTTCGCCCGCACGCACACCGGGCTCGGCTTCGGCAACGGCCAGACGGCGTTCGTCGGGCTGCGCAACTACGGCGTCGTGCTCACCGACCCCAGCTTCCTGCAGGGCGTCGGCGTCACGTTGCTGTACTCGGCCGTGTTCATTCCCTTGGTGATCGTCGGCGCGTTGTCGCTGGCGCTGCTGTTCGACTCGGGCGTCGTGCGGTTGCGGCAGATCAGCCAGACCATCCTGTTCGTGCCACACGCCGTGCCGGGCATCATCGCCACCGTCATCTGGCTCTACCTCTACACGCCCGGCATCTCGCCGGTGATCGACCTGATGAAGGGCCTCGATCTGGAGGTCGACTTCCTCGGGCTCGAGATGGTCGTGCCGTCGCTGGTGAACATCGCGTTGTGGAGTGGTCTCGGCTACACCACGGTCATCTTCTTCGCCGCGCTGCGGGCCGTGCCGCAGGAGGTGATCGAGGCGGCCGCGATCGACGGCGCCGGGCCCGTGCGGTCGGCCGTGACGATCAAGGTGCCGCTGATCAGGGGCACGATCGTCACCGTGCTGATCTTCACCGTGATCGGCGCGTTGCAGCTGTTCACCGAACCCATGCTGCTCAGCAAGGTCACGCCGCTGATCGGCCCGCGCTTCACCCCGAACATGTACATCTACGACGCCGCGTTCGCCCGCAACAACCACAGCCTCGCCTCGGCGGCCTCGGTGTTGCTGCTGATCGTGTGCTGTCTGCTCTCGTTCGCCGTCACCCGCGGCGCCGCGCGGGGAGGTAAGGCATGACCGGACGGCTCACCGCGAACGTCGTGATCGGCGTCGGCGCGCTGTACGCGTTGCTGCCGCTGGTCTGGCTGCTGCTCGCCTCCACTGTGGACACCGAGGCGCTGTTCGCGTCCGACTTCTTCTCACTCGAGAACTTCGCCCTGGTGGACAACGTCAAGGGTTTGTTCACGCAGGAGAAGGGCATCTACGGGCGCTGGTACCTCAACAGCATCCTGTACGCGGCCGGCGGCGCGGCGGTCGGCGCGTTGATCAGCACGGCCGCCGGGTACGTGTTCGACAAGTTCTCGTTCACCGGCAAGAACCAGCTGTTCGCGCTGGTGCTGGTGTCGGTGATGGTGCCGGCCGCGGTGCTGGCGCTGCCGCTGTACCTGATGGCGTCGGCGGCCGGTGCGGCGAACACGATCTGGTCGGTGATCATCCCGGTCCTGTTCAACCCGTTCGGCGTGTACCTGGCGCGGGTGTTCTCCGCGGCCTACGTGCCGAACGAGGTGCTGGAAGCGGCACGGGTCGACGGCGCGACGGAGATCCGCAGCTTCGCGTTCGTCGGACTGCGGATGCTGGCACCGGGCTATGTGACGATCTTCCTGTTCCAGCTCACGTCGATCTGGAACAACTTCTTCCTGCCGCTGGTGATGTTGTCCGACCAGAACCTCTACCCGGTCAGCCTCGGCCTCTACAGCTGGAACTCGCTCGCGAACATCGACCCCGACTACTACCCGCTGATGGTCGTCGGCTCGCTGTTCGCGTTGTTGCCGCTGGTACTCGCTTTCCTTTTGTTGCAACGGTACTGGCGGTCAGGACTCACCGCAGGGAGTGTGAAATGAGGGTGCTGGAGTACATCGGGACTCGTGAGCTGCGCTGGCGTGAGGTTCCGGACGCGCGCGTCGTCGATCCCGGCGACGCGGTGGTGCGGCCGGTCGCCGCCACCACGTGCGACCTCGACCGGGCGGTGATCGCGGGACGCACACCGTTCCCGGCGCCGTTGCAGCTCGGGCACGAGTGCGTGGCCGAGGTCGTGGAGGTGGGCGACGAGGTCTCCGGGCTGGTCGCCGGTGATCTCGTCGTCGTTCCGTGGCACATCTCGTGCGGGACCTGTGCCACGTGTTCGGCGGGAGCGCCGTCGCGTTGTCTCTCGGTGCCCCGATACGCGATGTTCGGGCTGCCGCTCGGCGGTGCGTGGGGCGGCCTGTTCTCCGAGCTGGTGCGGGTGCCGTGGGCGGCGGCGAACCTGGTCAAGCTGCCGGACGGGGTCGGACCTGCGGCGTTCGCGTCGGCCTCGGACAACCTGACGGACGCGTACGGCAGCGTCCTCAAGGGACAGACGCACGCTCCCGGTGCGCCGCTGCTCGTGTTCGGAGGGACCAGCATCGGGTTGTACGCCTGCGCGTTCGCTCGTGCGCTGAACGCGTCCCGGGTCGTCTACGTCGATGCCAGCGAACGTCGTCGCGCCATTGCTGAGGGGTATGGCGCGCAGGCGGTCGCATCGGCAGCGGACCTGGACCAGCGGGAGTTCCCGCTGACCTACGACGCCTCCGGGCATCCGGACGGGCTCACGGCGGCGTTGAAGGCGACCGAACCCGGTGGGCACTGCCACAGCGCCGGCATCTACTTCGCCGGCGTCACGGTGCCCACCGGGCCGATGTACATGAACGCCGTCACGTTCACGACGGGCAGGCCCGACATCACGCCGCACCTGCCCGCCGTGCTCGCTCTCGTGGCCGGGGGCGAGGTGGATCCCCTGCCGGTGTTCAGCGATCACCTG
Source organism: Lentzea waywayandensis (assembly GCF_900115955.1). Taxonomy (GTDB): domain Bacteria; phylum Actinomycetota; class Actinomycetes; order Mycobacteriales; family Pseudonocardiaceae; genus Lentzea; species Lentzea waywayandensis. The sequence continues at coordinate 93,343 of NZ_FOYL01000009.1, read as the reverse complement.
ACGTTCGACTTGCTACCGGAGACCCTGGCGCTGCTGCCGGAGAAGCCGCTGGTGACCCATGGCTGACCTAGATGGGGCTGGTGTTCACGCGCAGGTCGTCGTACCAGATGTATCCGGTCCTGGTCGGTGCGAAGCTGGCATCGCCGCCACCGGCGAACGACGACAGGTACGCCCGGTCGATCAGGTCGCCGTTGCGGACGAACTTCAGCCCGGTGATCAACGCGGCCGACCTGCCGTTGAACCACACCTGGATCTCGCCGTCCGGGTTGGCGTTGCCGTTCGTCACGGTGTTCACCTTGACCCGCTGCACGATCTCGACCCACTGGCCCGGCGGGTAGTAGACCGGCTGCCCGTCGAGCGAGAGATCGCGGTAGTCGCCGTACTGGCTGGCGTGATCCATGCTGTAGTAGTAGATCGCGGCCTTGCCGCCGCTGCGCCAGATGAACCGCGACGTGAAGCCGTTGTACCCGTCGCAGGCCTGACCGCCGGAGCAGGACGCGCCCGCGCCGAGCCCGACGCCGACCTTGCCGGCGAAGTTCGTGTTGCCCCAGCTGAAGTCCGAGCTGAAGCGCACCCACTGCGCCACGTAGTACTGCTGGGCGCGTGGGATCGCGAACGGTGCCTGCGCGCCGGACGGGCCCGGCCCGTACTGCCCGGCCGGGTAGGTGACCCGCAGCGACTTGCTGCCGCTGCGCTTCACGCTGGAGTCGATGTACGTGCGGGTGTCGAGTCCCTGGTGCCAGGGCGCGTTCCAGCCGTCGGCGGCCCATTTCGCGAGCGTGTAGGGCGAGCCGGCGGCAGGGGTTTCGAAGTAGTTGTTCAGCGCGGCGGCCATCGCCGAGGGTGCGGCAATGGTCGTGGCGACTATCGCCACGCAGCTGGAAAGCGCGAGCAACGCCTTTGTTCGCATGCACTTCCTCCACAGGGTGTGACCCGCGGGCGGGCGGGAGGACGAGATGGTCTGCACCACTTACCTGACGCAGTATTGCCACGTGGCGGGCGGTGGGTCAACGGAGGATGAAGTCATTCCACAAAGATTCCGGTGTGGACGGTCGGGCGAAAACCGGGCATTGACTGGACTTCCGTGATGTCGCAGGATTCCGGCAACGTGCGGGGGCCGTTGCATTCCTTCCCTCAGGCGGAATGAATTCTTATCTGGAGGAACCCGATGAGAAGAACTGTCGCGGTGTCGCAGGCGTTCGTCGTCGTGGCGGCCATGGCCGTCGCCACGAGTGCGACCGCCTCCGCCGCACCAGGACCACCGGCCCCGGACACACCGGTGGCACACGAGCTGCTGCGCAACGGCGGCTTCGAGAACGCCACCACGTCGTGGACGCTCTCCGCCGGCGCCAAGCGTGAGAACAGCGCCCTCGCGGTCACGTCCGCCACGGGCACGGCCTGGGAAGGCGCCACGTCGGCGTCGTTCGGGATCGACGCGCGGCGGATCAGTTCGGTCAAGGTGTCCGGTCGCGTGCAGCTGGACAACGTGGCGCAGGGCGCGACCGCCGACAACGCGGCGAAGATCAGCATCGCGTTCGTCGACGCCACCGGCAAGCGCACGTGGAAGGGCGTCAACCTCACCGGTACGCAGGACTGGACCGAGCGCGCCGACGTGCACACGGTTCCACCCGGCACCGTGTCGGCGTTCCTGTCGGTCGCGCTGGACCGGGCCAAGGGGACCGTCCGCTTCGACGACCTGAAGGTCCGGGCCGAGTCGTGGGTGAACCTGGTCAACAACCCCAGCTTCGAGCTCACCTCACCGTCCACTGAGGCCTGTCCGGCACCGGCCTGGTGCACGCCGTACCTCAGCGCCACCTACAAGGTCGACGCCACGACGGCCTTCCACGGCACCCGGTCGCTGCGCATCGACGCCTCGCCGACGCAGAAGATCGGCGGCTTCGTCACCGTGCCGCTCGACCAGAAGACCTGGCCCGTCGTGCAGGTCTCCGCGAAGGTCAAGCTCGACAAGGTCGAGACCGCCGACTACACCGACTTCCCCGGCGGCCTGCGGGTCACCGTCGGGTTCCTCTACACCGACGCGAACGGCCAGAGCGTCTACTCGCCGTCCGGCCTGCTCAACGGCGTGCTGACCGGCTCGCGCGACTGGACGACGATCTCCGGCACGTTCCGCGTGCCGCCGCTGATGACGAAGCTCCAGATCATCCCGGCGATCCAGAACGCCACCGGCACCGCGTGGGTCGACGACGTCCGCGTCACGCCGGAGTCGCCGTGGATCTCGCCGGACACGCAGACCAAGAGCGCGGCCGAGGGCAACCAGGCGAAGTTCCTGACCACGGTCACGAACCGCCGTGCCGTCGCCGACTCGCTTCAGCTGGCCGTCGACGGACCTGGCTCGGTCACGCCCGCCGCGACCCCGGTGTTGCAGCCGGGGGAGTCCGCGATCGTCTCCGTGTCGCTGCCCGCGGGCTCGTCCGGTGTGCTGACCGCGACGCCCGCCGGTGACGTGTCCCTGGTGCAGCAGGCGAGTTTCAAGGCCGAACAGGCGACCTCTCCCGGTGGCGCGCCACGGGTCTACAGCACTCCCGCGCAGCTCGACGCGCTGAAACAGCGGATCGCCGGGCAGGACTGGGCGCGCAAGGCGTTCGACTCGGTCGTGAGGACGGAGGCGGACGTGTGGCTCGCGCGGCCGCTCGACCAGCCGGTGAACCACGGCGGCTGGAGCGGCAACTTCAAGTGCCCCGGCACGAACACCTCGCTGGAGTTCAACTACAGCTCCCCGAAGCTGCACCGCTGCCCGATCGACGGCAAGTCCTACACCGGTGACCTGCTGGACGCCGCGTGGATCGAGATCTGGCACAACAACGCCGCTCAGGCCGTGGCCGACCTCGGGCTCGCCTTCCGCGTGACGGGCGACCAGCGTTACGCGGCCAAGGCGCGGGACATCCTGGCGTACTACGCCGAGCGGTTCCTGTCCGTGCCGCTGAACGTGATCTACGGCCGGGTGCACTACCAGTCGCTGGACGAGGCGGTCGCCGCGATCGGCCTGATCGACGGCTACGACCTGATCCGCGACACGCTGCCCGAGTCCGACCGGGTCGACATCTCGCTGAACCTGCTGAAGCCACTGGCCGGACTCGTGCAGTCGTATCCGACGGTGACGTCGAACTTCCAGGCCTGGACGGTCGCGGCGGTGCACGGCGTCGGCTCCGCGATCGGCGACGAGGGCCTGCGGAAGTGGGCTCTGGACGATCCCGAGATGGGCACCGAGTTCCTGCTGAACAAGGCCCGGCTGTCCGACGGCTGGTGGTGGGAGGGTGCGGCCAGCTACCACGTGTACGCGTTGCAGGCGCTCACCTCGCTCGCGGTCTCCGCGCGCAACCTGGGCGAACGTGACTACACAGTGGACGAACGCTTCCGCTCGATGCACACGACCCTGCTGCCGTACCTGCACCCGGACCTGACGATCCCGGCGGCCGGTGACGGTGGCACGTGGGGCCGGCGCTTCGGACCGAGCTTCGCGGCGATCGCCGAGTGGGCCTACGCGGAGTACGGCGAACGCGACTTCGCGACGGGCCTGAACTACGCCTACACCAACCTCGGGCGCCCGCGTTCGGACCGGTGGGCGTTGCGCTTCGGCGTCGACACGCTGCCGAGCCTGAGCGGGCCACGCCAGCCCAGCGCCACGTTCGGCGGGCTCGGCGAGACGGTGCTGCGGTCCTCGGACGCGCCGAACCTCGTGCCGAACCCCGGTTTCGAACAGGCATCGCTCGGCAACGCGACCACACCCGCGTTCTGGCAGCTCGACGGCGGCACGTGGAGGGACCGCAGGCTGACCGGCGCGGCCTCGCAGACGTTCCCGCTCGACGGCACCCGGCTCAGTCACCTGACGCTGCAGGCGATGGCGAAGGGCAAGGGCAGCATCGACGCGGTCTTCCTGCTCGACCGATGGGAGGTCGGCCGGGGATCGCTGGCCATCTCCGGTGACTCCTGGTCGGCCCGTGAGACCGGCCTGGACGTGCCGCCGCTGGCCCGGTCAGTGCGGCTGTCCGTGCGGGGAGACGTGACGGTGGACGACGTCGACCTGTTCGCCGACGACCTGCTGGGTTCCGGAGGGTTCGAGGACTCGGCGCGGGGCTGGAAGGCCGAAGGCGCGGCCGAACTGTCTCCGTTGCCGTACCGCGGTTCGTCGTCGGCGAAGGTCACCGGCGGTCTGAACCGCAGCGCGTGGACGACCGACGTCCCGGTGACCGGCGGGAACGTGACGTCGGTGAAGCTCGACGCGCGGACCTTCTCCCCGCTGCTGCCGTTGAAGGAGAACGGTGGCGCGTCGCTGGAGCTGTCGTTCGTGACGCCCGCGGGTGTGTCGGCGCCGGTCGTGACCAGGTTCCACGACCTGCTCGGCTGGCGTTCCCGGACGGTGAGCGCCGACGTGCCCAAGGACGCCATCGCCGCCAGGATCTCGCTGGTGGTGGAGAGCGCGGCGGGCGTGGCGTTGTTCGACGACGTGCGGCTGGGCTTCTCCGGCGCGGTCGATCCCTTCCAGGCCAACGCGGTGCGGCTCGACCACGGTGTCGCCGGCGGTACCCACGGGCACGCGGACAAGCTGCACCTCGACGTCGTCGGCGGGGGAGCGTTGCAGTCCACCGACCTCGGCCAGATCTACGGCGTCGACAACGCGGACCTGACCAACAACTGGTACCGCGAGTCGGTGTCGCACAACACCGTCGTGGTCGACGGCAAGAGCCAGGACCGCAACATCCGCGGCGCGCTGGAGTACTTCGGCACCACGCCCCGGTTCAAGGTGGTCGACGCCAGGGCGGACAAGCCGTACGCGGCGATGCCGGACGTGTCGCTGCGGCGGTCCGAGCTGATGACCGACGAGTACACAGTGGACGTCTTCGACGCCCGCGGTTCGTCGGCGCACCGGTTCGACCAGTCGTGGCACGGCGTCGGCGACCTGACGGTGTCCGGCCCGGCGATGGCCCCGCCGGCCTGCGGGACGTGCGTGCTCGACCCGAACGACAAGGACTTCGGCTACGACGAATTGCGGTTCGTGGCCGAGGGAACCGCGGCGGACGGTGCCTGGCAGGCCGAGTGGAAGACGCCGCAGTCGGTGTTGTCGATGCGGGCGCTCGAACCGTCGTCCACGCAGGTGCTGCGGACGACCGGGCCGGGGCTCGCGACGGACGGCAAGCAGATCCCGTTCGTCCTGGCCCGGCGTAACGGCACGGCCACCAGGTTCACGACGTTGCTGGAGACCAGGTCGGCGGCCGCGCCGAGCGCGATCGTGTCGGCACAGCAGGTGCGGGACGGGCACGTTCGCGTCCAGTTGGCCGGCGATCGGCGTGACGACGTGCTGTACGACGGCGGGTACGCGTTGGTGCGCAGGGCGGGCGAGAAGCCGCTGAGCATCGACCTGCTCAACCGGCAGTCGGTCGAGGTCGACGGGCGCACGTGGCTCACGGCGTCGAAGAAGCTGGAGAACGCCTCCGCGGTGTTCGACGGGAGCACGTTGCGGCTCGCGGTCGGGCGCACGGCGGACCGGGGCCAGGTGACGATCACCGTGCACGCCCCCGGTGTCCGCACCGTCGAGCTGAACAACCAGCCGGTCAGCTCGGTCACCCGGCACGGCGATCTGCTGAAGGTGACGTTCACGGTCGGATAGGTGGTGCACGGCAAAGGGCCCGGGGCAACTCGCCCCGGGCCCTTTGTTCTTCCTAGATCGGGCTTGTCTGCACACGCACGTCGTCGTACCAGATGTACGAGTTCCGCGTGGGAGCGAAGCTCTGCGTGGCCCCGCCGAAGAACGACGAGAAGTACGCGAAGTTGATCTGGTCGGCGTTGCGGACGAACTGCAGCCCGGTGCGGGTGCCGGCGGGACTGCCGTTCACCCACGCCTGCACCTCGCCGTTGGCGTTCGCGGTCGAGCCGCTGACGGTGTTGACCCGCACCCGCATCTTCAGCTCGATCCACTGGCCGCGCGGGTAGGAGTAACCGCTGCCACCAGGGCTGAGCTGGAAGGAATCGCCGTACTGGCCGGTCTTGCCCATGTGGTAGAAGTACAGGATCGCCTTGCCGTCGCGGCCCCACGCGAACCGCACCGTGAAGCCGTTGTAGCCGTCGCAGGCGATGCCGCCGGAGCAGCGCTTGCCGCCCGCGAGGCCCAGGCCGATCTTGCCGCCGAACTCGGTGCCGCCCCAGCTGAAGTCCGGGGAGAAGCGCACCCACTGGCGCAGCCAGTACTCCCGCGCCTTGGGGACGGCCAGGTCCGCCGACGCGCCGGAGTTCTCCGGGCTGATCCTGCCCGCCGGGTAGAACAGCCGCAGTGACTTCCCGCCGGACCGCCTGACCGAGGTGTCGATCATCGTCCGGTTGCCCATGCCGACGTCGAAGGTGGAGCTGAATCCGTCCTTCGCCCACTCGGCCCTGGTGTAAGCGCTCCCACCAGCGGGGCGTTCGAACGTGTTGGTGAGCGTCGCCGCGTGCGCGGCGGGTGCCGTCTGCGTGCCCAGGACGGCGCAGACGGCGAGTGACAACACGGAAATTCGCCTCATCGACTCTCCTCACAGGGATTCGGTGAATGGTATGAACCATTCACCGAATCCAGTATCGGCACGGCTTCACGCCGTGGTCAATGGAATGAATTTCCTTGCAGGCGCAGGAATTATCGGGTGAGCAGGTCGCGAATCGCGCTCGTCACCACGTCCGGCGCCTCCTCGGCCATGAAGTGTCCACAGGAGACCGTGCGGTGGTCGAGGTCGGGTGCCCAGGCACGCCACAGGCCGCGGGCGTCGAAGCCGAGCGCCGCGCCCCAGTCCTGCTGCAGCACGGTGACCGGCATCTTCAGCTGGTTTCCCGCCTCGCGATCAACGGTGTCGTGCTCGACGTCGATCGTCGCCGACGCCCGGTAGTCCGCGACGATCGACGTGACGGCCTCGCGGCTCGCCCGCAGGTACTCGGCGCGCACGTCCTCCGGGAACGGCTTTCCGCCCCAGATGTCGAGGAAGTGGCCGAAGAACGCGTCCGGGACCGCGTTGATCATCTGCTCGGCCAGCCCCGGCGGCTGGGCCATCAGGAAGAGGTGGAACCCGACGGCGGCAGAGGTTCCACGCATGACGTCCCACATGTCCAGCGTCGGCAGCACGTCGAGCGACGCGAGGTGCGTGACGTGGTGCGGGTGGTCGAGGCCGGTGCGGAACGCCACGAGCGCACCCCGGTCGTGTCCGACCAGGGCGAACCGGTCGTGACCGAGCGCCTGCGCGACCTTGACGACGTCGGCGCCCATCGTGCGCTTGGCGTAGGTGAGGCCGGTGTCGGCGGGCTTGTCGCTGTCGCCGTACCCGCGCAGGTCGGGCATGATCACGGTGTGGTCGGCGGCCAGGTCGGCGGCGACGTGCCGCCACATGAGGTGGGTCTGCGGGAAGCCGTGCAGCAGCACGACCGGGCTGCCCTCGCCGGTGGTGGCCACGTTCAGCTCGACGCCGTCGGAGACCTGAACGCGCTGGTAGTCGAATGCGGTGTGGTTCACGCCCTCACTGTGCTGGTGCCCGATCAGCAACGAATCAGCGTTAGGGTCAGCGCGTGGTGACGTTCGGGGTGCTGGGCCCGCTGACCGCGGGATCCGCCCGCCTCGGCGGCCCGAAACAACGTGCCGTGCTGGCCCGCCTGCTGGTCGCCCGGCGCCGAGTCGTCCCGGTGCGCACGCTCGTCGCCGACCTGTGGGAGGAACCGCCGGACGGAGCGGTCGGCACGGTGCAGACTTTCGTGGGCGCACTGCGCAAGGCTCTCGAACCTGATCGTCCACCCCGGACTCCTTCTGCTCTGCTGGTCACTGAGGGAGCGGGCTACGCGTTGCTCGCCTCGGACGTGGACGCGTGGCGGTTCGAGGAGATGCTCGGCGGCGATCTGTCTGTCCTGGACAGTGCGCTGGCGCTGTGGCGTGGCCCTGCCTACGGCGAGTTCGCCGACGAGCACTGGGCACGGGCCGAGATCGACAGGCTGGAAGAACTGCGGCTGGTGGCGGTCGAACGCCGCGCTGAGGCCGCACTGGCGCTGGGGCGAGCCGCGGGTGTCGTCGCTGACCTGCGCGCACACCTGGCCGACCACCCGTGGCGCGAGAAGGCCTGGAGCCTGCTCGCGCTGGCGCTGTACCGGGAGGGCCGTCAGGGTGACGCGCTGCAGGCCGTGCGGGATGCCCGGCACGCGCTCGTCGAGAACCTCGGCGTCGATCCGGGCCCGGAACTCCGCGCGCTGGAATCGGACATCCTCGCCCAGGCACCGAGACTGCGGCCCTCACCCGAGTCGTCACTGGTGGGACGCGCGGCCGAACTGGCGTTGCTGGAGACCGCGGTCCCGGTCGCCGGTCTGGGCATCGCGCTGGTGACCGGCGAGGCCGGCGTGGGCAAGACCGCGCTCGCCACGGCGTTCACCGAGCTGCTGGCGGGCCGGGGCTGGAGAACGGTCTGGGCGCGCTGCCAGGAGGACGCGCCCGTGGCGTGGCCGTGGCAGCAGGTGGTCGAAGCGCTGGGGGAGGAACTCGGGGCTGCGGACCGGTTCCGGCTCCGCCTCTCGATTGTGTCCACTGTGGAATCGGCCGCGCCGGTGCTGGTCGTGCTGGACGACCTGCACCAGGCCGACGAGGAGACCCTCGCGGTGCTGACCGCGTTCACCGGTCGCGTGCTCTCCGGCCGAGTGCTGATCGTCGCGACCTCGCGTTCCGCGGTGCCGTCGGAGGCACTGGCGCGCGCCGAACCGGTCCGAGCGGAGCTCGACGGCCTGGACGAAGAGGCCGTCGCCGCGCTGGTGGGACGACGGGACGCCCGCGTGATCCACCAGCGCACCGGCGGCAACCCCTTCTACGTCAAGGAACTCGGCCGGCTGGTCGCGTCGGGCGGCGACCTCGGCTCGGTGCCCGCCGGTGTGCGGGACGTGCTCCGCCACCGCCTGGCCGGACTGCCGGCGCAGGCGCGGACCGTGCTGCACCAGGCCTCCGTGCTGGGCAGGGACGTCGAGGTGGACCTGCTGGCCGCACTGGCGGGCCACGACGTGCTCGACGCGCTGGACCTGGCGATCGAGGCCGGGTTCGTCGTCGAGGTCGCACCCGGTCACATCCGGTTCACGCACGCGTTGGTGCGCGACACCCTGTACGAAGACGTGTCGCTGACCAGGCGCGCACGCTGGCACGCCGCTCTGACGGAGGTGCTGCCACCCGGTGACGTCCAGACGCTCGCCCATCACTACGCCCTCGCGGGTACGCGGGGTGCCGCGGCGGTGACGGCGCTGGCCAGGGCTGCGGCGGAGAATCGATCACCGCGTGAGGCGGTGCGGCTGTGGCGGGCGGCGCTCGTGGCCGCCGGTTCGGAGCGGCTCGACCTGCTGACCGGGCTGGTCAGGGCGTTGGCGGTGAGCGGAGACCTGGAAGGGGCGCGGGAGCGGAGGTCGGCCGCGTTGCGGCTGGCCGAAGGGCGCGAGCCTGGAGGCCGGGGCACCGTTGCGTCTCCCGCCGTTGCGTCTCCCGCCGTCGCGTCTCCGGCCGTCGCGTTTCCCGCCGTCGCGTTTCCCGCCGTCGCGGACCCCACCGTCGCGGACCCCACCGTCCCGGACCCGGACGCGGCGGCCGAGGTGATCGGATCGTTCGACGTCCCCGGCATCTGGACCACCAACGACGACCCGGCCCACTCCGCCGAACTCGTCGCCGCCGCCGAACGCACCCTGCCCGCGTTCCCCGGCCCCACCGCCACCCGTGCCCGCCTGCTCGCCACCATCGCCATGGAGGACCGAGGCACCGGCGCCCGCCTCGGTGAGGCCCGGGAAGCCGAGGCCATAGCCGGTGACCTCGGCGATCCCGCTCTTCGGGCGTTCGCGCTGAACGCCCGCTTCATGCACACCTTCCACCGCACCGGCCTGGCTCCGGAACGTGCCGCGATCGGCCGCGAACTCCTCGAGGTCGCGTCCGGCCGCCTGGTGACCCACGAGGTGCTGGGCCACCTGATCCTCGTCCAGGCCTGCTCCGCGCTGGCCGATTTCGGCACCGCCGACCAGCACGCGACCGCGGCCGACGAACTGGCACAACGCCACGACCTGCCGCTGGTCGGCCTCTTCACCGACTGGTACGCGGCACTGAAACTCGCGGCGGCCGGGAGAACAGCCGAAGCCGACAGCGCGTATCGGGCCGCGGCCGAGCGCGTCAAGGGCACCGGCATGTGGGGCATGGAACGCGGACTCCTGCCGCTGGCTCTGCTCAGCCTGCACGGCCCGTCCACAGTGGACCTCGCCGATGACTGGGGCCCGCACCTGGACTGGGTGCGCCCGCTGGCGTTGCCGCACGACGAGGCTTTGAAGGCCGCGCGTGCTCTTCGCGATGGACCGGCGGACCTGCTCACGGAGGTCCGCGCCTGCCTGCTGGCGATGGCGGCCACCCGGCTGCGGGACGACGAACTCGCGGAGCGCGCACATGCGCTGCTCCTGCCCGCCAGGGACGAGCTCGTGGCGGGCACCGGGCTGTTCACGTTCGGCCCGGTGAGGGACTACCTACGCGGCTAGCGCGGGGCCGAGCAGCAGGCCGCCGTCCAGCACGAACTCCGACCCGGTCGCGAACGCCGCCTCGGCCGACGCCAGGTAGAGCACCAGCGCGGTGAACTCGCCGGGCTCGCCCAGCCGCGGCACGGCGAACGGTGCGGGGGAGTAGAGGTCGCCGATCGCGGGCTGGCCGGCCGCGACCGGTTCGTTGATCAGCGGCGTCGACACCACGCCGGGGTGGATCGAGTTCACCCGGATCCCGTCCCTGCCGAGCTCCAGCGCGGCGGTCTTGGTCAGTCCGCGCAGCGCCCACTTGCTCGCGACGTACGGCGCGTAGAACGGCGAACCCACGTTGCCCATGGTCGAGGCGATGTTCACGATCGACCCGCCGCCTGCCCTGCGCAACGACGGTGCGACGTGCTTGATGCCGAGGAACTGCCCGGTCAGGTTGACCGCCATGGTCCGGTCCCAGACCTCGCGCGAGGTGTCCTCGATCAACGCGGCGGCGTGCTGCGCGCCCGCGTTGTTCACCAGCACCGACACCGGTCCGAACCGCTCCTCCGCGGCCTGGACCGCCGAGATCCACGCGTCCTCGTCCGTTACGTCGAGCTGCGCGGCGAACGCGCGCTCGCCGAGTTCCTCCGCGACCTTCGAGCCTGCGTCCAGGTCCCGTGCGGCGATCACGACCTGCGCGCCTTCGGCGTGGAAGCCCCGCACGTGGCTCGCCCCCATCCCGCTGGTCGCGCCGGTGACGAACACCGTCCTGCCGTCGAAGCGTCCCATCATGTCCTCCAGTGGTGAGTTGAGTGACTCACCTCGGAACGGTAGACGCGATCGGCATGGCGAGTCAAGTGACTCACCTCATGGCATACTGGAGGGCGTGCCGACCTACCACGAACGCATGGCGGAGCAGAAGCGGACGGCGATCGTCGACGCGGCGACAGGGCTGTTCCTGGAATCCGGCTACGACAAGACCTCGCTCGCGCGCATCGCCGACGCGGCCGGGGTGTCGAAGGCGACGCTGTTCAAGCAGTTCCCGACGAAGGCCGAACTGTTCGACGCGATCGTCACGGACTACTGGCGCACGGAGGAGGGCGCGCTCACCCCGCCGCCGGGCGACCCCGGGAAGGGCCTGACCGTGCTCGGCAACCGGTACGTGGCGCTGCTGACGCGGCCGGGCATGGTCGCGTTGTTCCGCATCGTCATCGCGGAGGCGCCCCGCTTCCCCGAGCTCGGCCAGACCCAGTTCAAGCTGGGCAAACAGCCGTTCTTCGACGCGGTCCGCGACTACCTCGCCGCCGAGCACGAGGCCGGCACCCTGGAAGTCGGGGACCCGATCCTGGCCGCCACCCAGTTCCTCGGCATGATCTCGAACTTCGCGTTCTGGCCCCGGATGCTGCTGATGAACTGGGCGCCCACCGAGAAGGCCATGGCCCACTCGGTGGACGAGGCGGTCCAGACGATCCTGGCCCGGCACGAGGTCACAGCGGCAACCGGCGCAGCGCGGGCTTGAGGACCTTCCCGGAGCCCGTTCGCGGCAGTTCGGACACCACCTCGACGTGCACCGGGATCTTGTACTTCGCCAGGCGCGGCAGCAGGAACTCCCGCAACCCGGCCGCGTCGACCACGGCGCCGTCGCGGGGCCGGACGAACGCGCGTCCGACCTCGCCCCACCGCTGGTCCGGCACCCCGACGACGGCGACCTCCGCCACGTCCGGGTGCGAGGTGATCGCGTTCTCCACCTCGGCCGGATAGACGTTCTCGCCGCCGGAGATGTACATGTCCTTGAGCCGGTCGAGGACGTACAGGTGACCGTCGTCGAGCCGCCCGAGATCGCCGGTGCGGAACCAGCCGTCCTCGGTGAACGCGGCCCTGGTGGCGACCGGGTCGTTCCAGTAGCCGGGGGTGACGTTGGGGCCCTGCACCTCGATCTCGCCGGTGTCGGCCAGCCGCAGGTCGCCGAAGAACACGCACGGTCCCGCCGAACCCGCCCGGCGAACGCTGTCGGAAGCCTCCAGGAAGGTGGCACCCGGCGCGGTCTCGGTGAGGCCGTAGCCCTGGCAGAACACCAGGCCCCGGTCCTGATAGGTGTGGATCACCGCGTCCGGCACCGCCGCCCCGCCGCACAGCAGCACGCGCAACGACGACAGGTCCGCCGTCTGCCACAGCGACGAGGACGCCAGGTCCGCGTACATCGTGGACACGCCGAACATCCACGTCACGCCGTGGTTCTCGATCAGCGAGACGCACTCGGTGACGTCCCAGTGCGAGGCGATCACGCTGTGCCCACCCTTGATGAAGGTGGGCAGCAACGTCTGGGTCAGTGCGGCGACGTGGAAGAGCGGCGCGGTGATCAGCGCGACCTCGTCGGAGGCGATGTCGACGCCGATCATCAGGTTGAAGGTGTTCCACAACAGGTTGGCGTGGCTCAGAATCGCGCCTTTGGGCCTGCCCGTCGTGCCGGAGGTGTAGAGGATCAGAGCGGCGTCGTCGATGCCGACCGGCTCGTCCAGCGGTTCGTCCGAACCGCCGAGAAGCCAGTCCTCGTACGTGGCGAGCGACACCGCCCGTGGGTGCTCCACGACGTGGGAAGGCGCGTGCACCAGCACGTGCGCTCCGCAGTCGGCGAGCTGGTAGTTGATCTCCGCCGGGGTGAGGCGGAAGTTCAACGGCACGAAGATCGCGCCCAGCTGGTGCGTGGCGAACAGGGTCTCGGCGAACGACGGGTGGTTCGGCCCGAGGTACGCGACCCGGTCACCGTGCCGGACCCCGAGCTCCCGCAACCGCCACGCCAGCCGAGTCGTGCGGACGGCGACTTCCTCGTAGGAGGTGGAGACTCCGTCGTAGGTCAGTGCTTCACGCTTCGGCGCCATGCGTGCGCGGCGGTGTGGCCAGCTGCCCAGCCCCGAGTTCCGCATTCCTGTCTCCTGTCAGGCTGGTCCGGCTGGTCTCCCGCAGGATCACCGTGCACACCACGGTGAGCAGGCAGAAGGCCGCGAGGATGAACGGAATCGCACCCGTGCCGGCCGATCTCTGCACCTGGGCGAAGAGCAACGGCGCGAGTCCTGCGCCCAGGCCCGCGAGCTGGTAGCCGAGCGAGGCACCGGTGTAGCGGCTGCCGGTGTTGAACAGCTCGCTGTAGAGCGCGGCGAGCGGCCCGTACATCATCGGATGGATCACGGCCTGGCCGAGCACGAGCGCGATGACCACGTACCCGTTGTCCACCAACGGGAACAGGAAGAACCCGAACGCGGCCATGAGCACGGCGCCGACGAGCACGACCGGCCTGCGCCCGAACCGGTCCGACGCCGACGACCAGCCGAGGATGCCGATCACCGCGAGCGCCGAGGACAGCGTCAGCGCGTTGAGGATCGTCTGCCTGCTGTTGCCCGCCTGAACGCCGTACGCGAGTATGAAAGTCGTCAACGTCGACTGCGCGACGAACGCCGAGAGGCCGACGCCGATCCCCAGCAGCAGCGTGCGCGGATGGTTGCGCAGCACGTCGAGCAACGGCATCGAGCCGGGCTTCCGCTCCGCCTTGAAGACCGGCGTCTCCTCGACCTTCATCCGCACGAACAGGCCGACGCCGAGCAGCGCCAGGCTCAGCAGGAACGGCACCCGCCAGCCCCACTCGAGGAAGGCCTTCTCACCGACCAGCGCCGCGGTACCGCTCAAAGCGAGCGTCGACAGCACCATGCCGCACGGCGCGCCCGCGTTGGTGAAGCTCGCCCACAGCCCGCGCCGGGAGGTGGCGTGCTCGGCCGACATGAGCACGGCGCCGCCCCACTCTCCGCCCACGGAGATGCCCTGCACGATACGCAGCAGGATCAGTCCGGCCGGAGCGAGCCAGCCGACCTGGGCGTAGGTGGGCAGCAGACCGATCAGGAAGCTCGCCACACCCATCAGGCTCATGGTGAGCACGAGCATCTTCTTGCGCCCCAGCAAGTCTCCGTAGTGTCCGAAGAGGACTCCGCCGAGCGGCCGGGCGAGGTAGCCGGTGGCGAACGTGCCGAAGCTCGCGATCGTGCCGACCAACGGGTCCAGCGAGGAGAAGAAGACCTTGTTGAACACGACCGCGGAGGCCGTGGCGTAGAGCAGGAAGTCGTAGTACTCGATCACGCTGCCGAGAAAGCTCGACGCGACCGCACGGCGTAACTGCGTTGTTGTCGCCATGACTTCACCTCATGCGTAGTGGCGGTAGACGGCACGTGCGACGCAAGCGGGCTTCGCGGAGCCCTCGATCTCGACGGTGAAGTCGACGGTGAGCTGAACGCCGTCGCCCGGCACGTCCTCGACCGACTCGACCTGGCCCAGCAGCCGGATCTTGGCCCCGACCGGCACCGGCGCGGGGAACCGCACCTTCTCCAGCCCGTAGTTGAGGCTCATCCGCACGCCCGAGACGTCGAGCAGTTCGGTCATCAACGGGATGAGCAGCGCCAGCGTCAGGTAGCCGTGCGCGATCGTGCCGCCGAACGGTCCGGTGGCGGCGCGTTCCGGGTCGACGTGGATCCACTGGTGGTCGTCGGTGGCGGCGGCGAACGTGTCGACGCGAGCCTGGTCGATCTGGAGCCAGTCGGTGTGGCCGAGGCTGCTTCCTGCCAGGGCCTTGAGTTCGGCGATTCCTTGGACGGAGATGGTCACGCGTCCTCCTTGACGAGTCCGAGCAGACGGGCGGCGTTGTGCTTGAGGATCTTGGGCCGGACCTCGTCGGAGATGTCGAGCTTGGCGAAGTCGGCCAGCCAGCGGTCCGGGGTGATCACGGGATGGTCCGAGCCGAACAGGACCTTGTCCTGCAACAGGGTGTTGGCGTAGCGGACGAGCTGTGGTGGGAAGTACTTCGGCGACCAGCCGGACAGGTCGATGTACACGAACGGCTTGTGCGTGGCCACCGCGAGCGCCTCGTCCTGCCACGGGAACGACGGGTGCGCGAGCACGATCCGCAGGTGCGGGAAGTCCACCGCGACGTCGTCCACGAGCATCGGGTTGGAGTGCTTGAGCCTGATGCCACCGCCGCCGGGCACGCCGGCGCCGATCCCGGTCTGTCCACTGTGGAACAGCGCGGGCACGCCCAGCTCCTCGATCACCTCGTAGAGCGGGTACGCCATCCGGTCGTCCGGGGAGAAGTCCTGGAGGCTGGGGTGGAACTTGAAGCCCCGCACGCCGTGCTCCTCGACCAGCCTCCGCGCCTCCCGGACGGCGGTGCGACCCTTCCACGGGTCGACGCTCGCGAACGGGATCAGCACGTCGGCGTGCTCGGCGCAGGACGCGGCGATCTCCTCGTTGGAGATGCGCGGGTGCCCGGTGGCGTGCTCCGCGTCGACCGTGAAGATCACCGCGGCCATCTTGCGCTCGCGGTAGATGGCCGCGGTCTCGGCGATCGTCGGCTGGCGGTGGGCGGACTTGAAGTACTTGGCGGACGCCTCGATCAGCGTCGGGCTCAGCGAACTGTGGCCGTCGCTGGAGATCTCCGCGTGCGTGTGGACGTCGATGGCAACGAGGCTGTCCACATCCATTTTGGGAACATTCATCGGGCCACCGGCATCGGGATCCCGTAGGTCTCGGCCTCGAACTCGCTGAACCGCTCGGCGATCGCGGCCGCGTTCCAGCCGCCGTCCGCGAACAGGACCTGCTTCTCGGCCGGGTGCGACCACAGTGCGAGCCGGTCTCCGCCGATGCCGATCGCCTGTCCCGTAACACCTTTGGCCGCGTCCGAGGCGAGGTAGACGATCAGGTCGGCGACGTCCTCGACGGTGCCCAGGCCCTCGTCGCGCCGCACCCACTCCGGCAGCGGCGCCCCGGTTCGTTCCGACTCCTCGATCAACGGCGCGAACGCCGGAATCGTCCGCGTCATCTCGGTGGCGGCGACGGGGACGACCGCGTTGACGGCGATGTCCGAGCGGGCGAGCTCCAACGCCCAGGTCCGTGCCATGGCGGCGATCCCGGCCTTGGCGGCGGAGTAGTTGGTCTGCCCGAAGTTGCCGCGCTGGCCGGCGGGCGACGCGACCAGCACGAGGCTGCCGCCCGTGCCCTGCTCGCGCATCCGCACGGCCGCCGCGCGGGCGCACGTGAAGGTGCCGCGCAGGTGCACGTTGATGACCGCGTCGAAGTCGTCGTCGGTCATCTTCCACAGCACGCGATCACGCAGGATGCCCGCGTTGGTGACCAGCACGTCGAGCCGTCCGAACTCCTCGACGGCGGCCGCGACGAGCAACTCGGCGGTCTCGGCGGACCCGACCGGCGCGACCACCGCGCGGCCCCCGATGCTCGCGGCGACCTCCTCGGCGACGTCGTCCACGTCGTTGACCACGACCTTGGCCCCGTTGCGCGCCAACGCTTCCGCGTACGCCCGGCCCAGCCCGCGGCCGGCGCCGGTGACGATCGCGACCTTTCCCGACAGCTCCATCAGGCGAGTCCTCTCCGTTGGGGTCGCGACTCAAGGTAGGCATATTCATGACGCTCGTCAAGATGTTGCCCAACATGTATCGTGAGCTGCGTGACGCCCCAGTCCTTGATGCTCAACTTCCTCGGCCTGTACGTGTTCGACCGCGGCATCGCGGTCTACTCGGGCAGCGTGATCGACGTGTTCGGGCGCGTGGACGTCTCGGAGGAGGCGGTGCGCTCGACGCTGACGCGCATGGCCTCACGAGGGCTGCTCACCAAGCACCGCAGCGGCCGCAAGGTCTACTTCGGACTCACGCCGCGCGCGACGGACGTCCTGCGGGACGGCGAGCGCCGGATCTGGCAGCGCGGCGCGGTCAACCGCGACTGGGACGGCACCTGGACCCTGGTCGGCTTCTCGCTGCCGGAGGGCCGCCGCGGCGAACGGCACGACCTGCGCTCGCAGCTCCAGTGGGCGGGCTTCGGCCCGGTGCAGAACGGCCTGTGGATCGCCCCCGGCGCACGCGACGTGACCGAACTGGTCGAGGGTCTCGCGGAGAACGTCACCGTCTTCACCGCTCAGCACGCCAAGCCGACCGAGGCTGGGGACCTGGCGCGCCGTGCGTTCGACACGGCCGCCATCGCCGCCCGCTACCAGGACTTCCTGACGAAGTGGCGTGAGCCGGACAGCTCGTTGCCGGACGACCTGGCCCGCCAGTTGCTGCTGCACGCCGACTGGCTCGACCTCGTGCGACAGGACCCCCATCTGCCGGCCGAGCTGCTCGCGGGCGACTGGCCGGCGATCGAGGCGGAGCAGTTGTTCCAGTCCCTGGCCACCCGCTACGCCGAGACGGCGACCCCGCTCGCGGCCGCCGCGATCGACTCGATCGAGGTTGATGCTAGCTAGATCACAGCGCTGCTGAATCTATAGCGCTAACGAAAAGTTAGTGCCAGGCTCTCGTGCACACACCGAGTTGGAAGGTGCACGAGATGCTGAACCGTCGTTCGCTCATCACCCAGGGAAGCACCGCCGCGTTCGGCGCGATGGCGCTGACCGCCGTGACCGGTGGCGTCGCCGAGGCCGCCGCTCCGGCCGGGTACTCGCCGTGGACGCCGCTGCCCGACCCGGCCACCACGCCGGTGCCGAACCCGCCGTTCGCCAAGGACCTGACCAGGGAGGAGCGGGAGAACCTCAGGACGTTCGACGAGCTCGACTTCGACGTCTTCAGTCACCAGAAGTGGGCGCGGCTGGGGGAGAGTCACGCCCGCAACATCCGCGTGCACTGGCCAGACGGCCACTACACCGACGGCATCGACAGGCACGTCGAGGACCTCAAGGCCCTGTTCGTCTGGGCGCCGGACACCCGCATCGAGTCGCACTACCTGCGCGTCGCGAACGGCGGCCTGAGCGCGGTCGCCGGCGTCATGAAGGGCACCTTCACGCGGCCGATGCCGGACGGCAAGGGCGGTCTCATCCAGCCGACGGGCAAGAAGTACGCCATCAACATGGCCACCGTCGGGTTGTGGAACCGGCGAGGCACGATGGACGAGGAGTTCCTCTTCTGGGACAACCAGACGTTCTACCAGCAGATCGGCCTTGGCTGATCACGGTCTGAGGTGCTCGACCTGGACGTGCAGTCGCTCCGCGATCAACGATCGGTGGCACGCCTCCGGGTCGCGCTCGACGCAGAACAACGCCGCGCCTCTCGGCAGTGCCGACCTGATGGGAGCCAGGTCGGCACTGCCGAGGATCTCCGCCGTGTACCGGCGGGCGTACTCGCCGGCGAGCACGCGGCGGTTGCGCTTGCCCACGCCCTGGCGGTCGTCCTCCGCGTACTGCAACCGCCGCAACTCGGTCGTCGGCGAGAGTTCGGGGTGGTGTTCGTAGGCGATCCCGGCCTCCGCGAGCGCGGCCTGCAACCGGCGTGAGTTCGCCCAGGCGTACTCGGGCCCGCGGACACCGCGTCGCTGCCGGACGTCGAGCAGCAACTCGACGTCCGCTTCTCGCAACGTCCGGAGGAACGACTCCTCGTCGAAGCCGTAGACGCCGATCGTCACCACCCTGAGCGTCACGCGACCGCCGTTCCCTCCAGTTCGACCATCAGGTCCGGGATCGCCAGCCGCGTCACGCCGAGCATCGTCGTGGGCGGCGCCACCCGCGCCTGGCCGAGCCGCGCCGCCAGCACGCCGTAGTGCTGGAACAGCAGGTCGACGTCGGTGGTGTAGACGTTGAGCCGCACCAGGTTCGCGAGCGACATCCCCGCCTCGGCCAGCACCGCTTCCAGGTTGTCGAGGCTCAGTGCCAGCTGCGCGGCCATGTCTCCGGCGTGCTCGGGCTTGCCGTCACCGTTCATCGAGGTCTGCCCGGCGCAGAAGAGCGTCCGCGTCTGCCCGGTGACGACCTCGCCCTGGTGGTACCCCAGCTCCGCCGACCACGGCCACGGGTCGATCGGCGTTCGTTCCACTGCCACAACAGCTCCATTCTGGATCTCGGATGTTCGCTGCGCAGCCTCGCAACCAATACACGACATCCTGTGTCGTGTATTCCCGTAGGGTTTTCGCATGCGCGCCGACCGGCTGGTCTCCCTGGTCCTGCTGCTGCGCCGGCACGGTCGGCTGTCCGCGACGGCGTTGGCTCGCGAGCTGGAGGTCTCCACCCGGACGGTGCTGCGGGACATCGAGGCGCTGTCCGCAGCGGGTGTCCCGGTCTACGCCGAACGCGGCCGGCACGGCGGTTTCGCGCTGCTGCCCGGTTTCCAGACCGAGCTCACCGGGCTGAACCACGACGAGGCGTTGGCCCTGCTGGTAGCCGGTTCACGGCGCGGCGCCCAGGTGTTCGGACTCGGCTCGGCCCTCGCCTCGGCCATGCTCAAGGTGGTCGACGCGCTGCCCGAGAGCTATCGGCTGACGGCGGCCGGTGCGGCGGAACGACTGCTCATCGACCCGGAAACCGATCTGCTGTCCCGTCGCGCGGCCGAGGAGGAGCTGCCGGACGCGGTGGTGGCGGAGGTCCGGCGCGCGGTGTTCGCGGGCCACCGGCTGCGAATCCACTACGAGGCGCACGAGAAGGCACCCGAGTGGCGCACGGTCGATCCGATCGGCCTGGTCACCGTGCGCGAGCAGGGTTATCTTCTGGCCCAGCGGTCAGGGGAGGACCGCACCTACCGGCTGTCCCGGATCCTGGCCGCCGAGGAGCTGGACGAACCAGCGCAGCGTGCCGATCGGGTCGACCTGGACCGGGCCTGGCAGGAGCGCAGCACGCGGTTCCGGACCGGCGGCGACCAGGTCGCCGTGCTGCTGCGGGTGCATCCGGCGCGGCGCGAGGAACTGGTGGGGACCGCGCTGGCCGTTCTCGCCGAGGAGACCGAGGACGGCTGGCAGCGGATGGAGGTCACCTTTCAGGACTCCCGGCATGCGGAGTGGGCGGTGTGGCGGCTGTCAGCGGGGGCGGAAGTCGTTGAGCCGCCGTGGTTGCGTGCAGCGCTGAGGGAACGGGCGATGGCGATCGCCACCCGGTACGGCGATGGGGTGGGGGAGTAGTGGTTGCGGTGGGTGCTGAGCGCGACTTCGCCCGCTACCTCAACGCACGGGTGCTGTCGGTCGTCGGCGCCGTGGTGTCGGCGGTGGCGCTGCCCGTGCTCGTCTACCAGCTGACCGGGTCGGCGGGCTGGACGTCGGCCGTCACGGCGGCGGAGGCGTTGCCGTACCTGGTGTTCGGGCTGCTGGCCGGTGCGCTCGCGGATCGGCTCGACCGCCGCGTGATGATGGTGGCGATGGACTTCACGGTCGCCGCCGTGCTGCTGAGCGTGCCGCTGGCGTGGCTGGCGGGTGGCCTGACCGCGCCGCACGTCGTGGTGGTGGCGTTCGCGACGCAGACGGCGTTCGTGTTCTTCGACGCGGCCAACTTCGGGGCGCTGCCTGCCTTGGTGGGCAAGGAAAAGCTGACGACGGCCTATTCGACGTTGTTCGGGCGCACCACCATCGTGGAACTCGTGGTGCCCGGCGTGACGGGCCTGCTCGTGGCGATCGTTGCCCCAGCGGCTTTGTTGGCCGTGAACGCGCTGACGGCGGTGGGTTCGGCGTTGTTGTTGCGCGCGATCACCAGCAGCTTGGGCACGCCACGACCGGTGCGCGGTGCCGGCGAACTCGCCAAGGACGTGCGCGAAGGGCTGCGGTTCCTCTGGCACGAGCCGATCATCCGGATTCTCACCCTCGTCGGCGCGACGCATTCGGTGTCCGGTGGCGCGTGGGTGGCCCTGCTCGTGCCGTTCGCCGACAAGGTGCTCGGTGTCGCGCCGGACGGCGACGTCAGGCTCGCGGCCCTGTTCAGCTGCTGGGGCCTGGGCGCGATCATCGGCTCCCGCCTGCTGCCGCGGGTGACCGCGCGCTGGGGCAACGCCAGGGTGGCGCTCGCGGCCCTGCCGCTCTCCCTGTTCGCAGGGGTGCTCGTGCTCGTCAGCGGGCATTGGCTGCTGACCTGTGCGGCGGCGACGTTCTGGGGCGTCGTCGGCGCGATCGTGGTGATCAACGGGATCACCTACCGGCAGCAGGTGTGCCCGGAGGAACTGCAGTCCCGGGTCAACACCTCGGCGCGGATGATCGCCTGGGGCCTCGGCCGGCCTCTCGGTGCGGCCGTGGCCGGTGCCGCGTCGGTCGCGGCCGGTGATCCGCGGGCCGGGATCGCGTCCGGCCTCGCGGTGTTGCTGGTGGGCGTCGTGATGGCGTGGGTGTCGCCCGCGCTGCGACAGACGGCCTAGAAGCCGGGTGTTGCCACGGGATTTACCGGTGCGCGCCCTGACGTCAGCCTCGCAGGCGTGTCAGGAAGTGCGACCTGCTGGTCAACTTCGACGACAGATCCCGGTTGTTGTGAAGAGGTCATGAAGATCGCAGACGGGACGATTCGCACGCCCTACGTTCGGGGAACTGGCCACCCCCGCTCGAAGGAATCGCATGTACAGAAAACGAAGCGCGGCTCTCGCGGCCGCGCTCCTGCTCTCCGTCGCGGTGGCGAAACCCGCGGCGGCGAGCGGAACGGAGCCGCAGGCCGTGGGCACGCCCGGTGTCGTCACCCTGATCACCGGCGACCAGGTCGTCGTGGACGGCGACCGCGTCTCGTCCGTGCGGATGGCGAAGGGCCGCGAGCAGTTGCGCGCCTGGCGCTACCGGCTCGACGGCCACGATCACGTCGTGCCGCAGGACGCGGTCGCGGACCTGAAGGCCGGCAAGCTGGACAAGCGGCTGTTCGACGTCACCGGGCTCGTGCAGCAGGGCTACGACGACCGCAACGAGCCCACCGTGCCGACGATCGTGACCGGCGCCAACGTCCTGACGGCGGGCGTCAACGCGGTCTACATCCCGAAGGCCGAGGCGGCCGGACGGTGGCGTGAGCGGGGCTCGGCTCGGCTCGGCGCGGAGAAGACCTGGCTCAACGGCCGTGTGCGGCCGACGCTCGACGAGAGCGTGAAGCAGATCGGTGCGCCGAAGGCCTGGCAGGCGGGTTTCCGGGGCGACGGCGTGAAGGTTGCCGTCCTCGACACCGGTTACGACACCGCGCATCCGGACCTCAAGTCCGTTGTGGACACTTCGGCGGACTTCACCGGCGAGGGTGTGCGGGACCTCGACGGGCACGGCACCCACGTGGCGAGCACGATCGCGGGCAGCGGCGCGGCGTCGCAGGGCCGCTACCAGGGCGTCGCACCCGGCGCACGGCTGCTGGTCGGCAAGGTGCTCGGCGAGTTCGGCGGCCGGGAGGACTGGGTCCTCAACGGCATGCGGTGGGCCGTCGCGCAGGGCGCCGACGTCGTCAACATGAGCCTCGGCGGCGGTGTCACCGACGGCACGGACCTGATGTCCCAGACGGTCAACGAGCTCTCGGCGGCCAGTGGCACGCTGTTCGTCATCGCGGCGGGCAACTACGGGCTGCGCGAGAGCGTGGGCAGCCCCGGTGCCGCCGATCGCGCGCTCACCGTGGCGAACGTGACGAAGCAGGACAAGCTCAACCTGACCTCCAGCCAGGGTCCGCGACTGGGCGACTTCGGGCTGAAGCCGGAGATCGCCGGACCGGGCACGGACATCGTCGCCGCGCGTGCGGCCGGGTTGCTGCCCGAATACGCGGTGGGCGACAGCTACGCGCGGCTCTCCGGCACGTCGATGGCGTCGCCGCACGTCGCCGGTGCCGCCGCGATCCTCGCGCAGCAGCACCCGGACTGGACCGGTGAGCAGATCAAGAACGCGTTGATCGGCTCGTCCAGGCGACTGCCGGGCATCTCCACGCTGGCCCAGGGCGCGGGCAGGCTCGACATCGCCCGCGGTGTCGCGCAACAGGTCCGCGCCGAGGGCGTGGCCGGGTTCGGCACGGTGTGGGGCACCACCGAGTCCCGCCGCGAGATCACGTACGTCAACTCCGGCGACAAGCCGGTCACTCTGGCGCTGGACCTGGAGGTCGACCGCAAGAACGTGCTCTCGGTGCAGAAGTCGGTGACCGTGCCGGCCGGCGGTTCGGCGGCGGTCACGGTGACCGCGCGTCCGACGGTGCAAACGGCGGGCGAGCTCACCGGGGTGCTGCGGGCACGTGCCGGTGACGTCGTGCTGACGACCCCGGTGACCGGTCAGTTCAACGGCGAGAAGCGGACGCTGACCGTGAAGGTCCCGCCGAGGTCCGGCGAGTCGTTCCAGTCGCTGGTGATCGTGCAGAACGAGCGCACCGGCCAGGCGTTCGGGGACTTCACGTCCACCGACTCGCTGAGCCTCACCGTGCCGAGCGGTCCCTACCGCGTGCTGGGTCTCATCGCGGAGCTGACCGGCGACAACACGTTCTTCGCCCAGCGCGTGGAGGTCGCCGGGGACACGACGGTCGACGCGAACACCATGGCGGGCAGGCCGATCACGGTCGGCGTGGACGACCCGGACGCGCGGTCCCAGCTCGGTGGCGGGTTCGGGCTCCTGTCCGACCCCGACGAGTCCGGCCCACTCGAGTCCGCGGGCATCCTGCGCGGTGGCGGCGTGCCGAGGAACGGCGCCAGGCTGTACAGCGTCGCCGGTCCGGACGTGCGCGGCCTGTCGCTGACGAACCTCAGCTACTTCAACCACCCGTGGGCGCTGACGACGGTGAGCGGGGCCGGAAGGTTCGAACTCGGCGAGACGTACTTCCCGTGGACCACCGACTTCACCGGCGGGTACACGGGCCGGCTGGTCGGCGTCGGCGAGGCGGACCGCGCGTCGATCGAGGCGGCCGACGTCTCCGGTGCGATCGCGGTGATCACGCCGAAGAACTGGGACGACCCGGTCTATCCGCCGGGTGAGCAGCTGATGAGCGGTGTGGAGTTGTTGAAGCAGAAGGGCGCGCGGGCCGTGCTCTCCTACTTCAACCCGACCATCGACTCGGGTTCGGCCGCCGAGCCCGCGCTGCCCACCGGCCTGATCTTCGACTCCGCGGAGCTGCGTCGCGTGCAGAACCTGATGGCACAGCGAACCGTGGAAGCCACGATGTCAGTGCGCCCCAACAGCCCTGTGGCGTACTTCCTCGGCCAGGAGGTCAAGGGCCTGCCCGGCGGGTACGACTTCAAGTTCACGAAGGCCGGTCTCGGCCGGATCGAGCGCAGGCTGATCGACACCATGCCGGCGAACACGTACCGGTTCGGTGCCGCCTCGTGGACCGTCGGGCCGATGCGGGCGGGTGCGGACGTCGAGTCGAAGTGGCCGCAGCGCCGCACCGACTACATCTCACCCGCCGCCGCGGTGCAGTTGTTCGACGCGGGCGCCTTCCTGCCGGACGGTCGCCAGCCGTACTCGGAGATCACGCTCCCCGTGCGGCTCCAGGCGGGGGAGAAGCGGACCTCCCGCGTCTTCGCCGCGCCGTTCGGCCCGGAGCTGACCACGCCGCCGATCGCGAGAGGGGACGACAAGCCGCTGCCGTGGGCGTACCGGTCGCGTGATCGGATCAGCCTGATGATCCCGATGTTCTCCGACAGCGATCCCGGCACGGTCAGCTACTTCGACCCGTCGCACACCGGCACCACCGTGCTGTCGCGGAACGGCAAGGAGGTCGGCCGCGGCAACGACCGTGCGGCGCTGGGAACGTTCGACGTGCCGTCGGGCGCGGGCTGGTTCACCCTCGCCGCCGAAGCCGTTCGGCCGACCGGCAACCTCACTCCCGCACTGTCCACAAAGGTGCGTTCGGAGTGGAGGTTCCACTCGCGTTCCGGCACGGACGAGCGTGCGGCGTTGCCGTTGCTCGACATCCGGTACGCGCTGGACCTCGACGACCACAACACCGCGCACGGTCCGGTGCGCGGCACGGTGTCGGTCGCGCATCAGCCTGGTGCCCCGTCGGCGAACGTGCGGTCGATCGGGGTGGAGGTGTCCTTCGACGACGGTGTCACGTGGCAGCGCGTCAAGGTCGCCGGCGGGAAGCTGGAGCTTCCGGCGGGGACGACGGGCTTCGCGTCGTTGCGCGCGACGGCCACCGACGTCCTGGGCAACTCGGTGACGGAGACGATCACCAGGGCCTACGCGGTGAAGTAGGGGGCCTGAGGGGTGCCCCGCTCGGGGCGGGGCACCCCCGGGGTCACCGCCAACTGCTGCGACCCCGGCGACCCGTGTTCAGAGGATCAGGAGTGCGGGCACGTGTCCCGGTACTCCTCGATCAGCGTGCTGCGTCCCGGCGCCGGGCAGAGGAACTGCTCGTAGCGGGTGTCGTTGTCGATGAACCGCTTGAGCCACGAGATGCTGTACTTCGCGATCGTCGTGTTCGACGAGTTGGGTGCGAAGTGCGAGGCGTTGTTGAGTTCCAGGTACGCCTTGTCCAAAGTGGACGGCAGTGACGTGTAGAACGGTTCGGAGTGCGACGACACCGGGGCGACCGAGTCGCTCTCGGCGCCGACGACCAGGGTCGGGACGCGGACGGACGACCAGTTCTTCGTGGTGTGCCAGCCGGTGAGCGGGATCGCCGCCTGCAGTGCCGGGCGCTGGCTGGCGGCGCGCAGGGTTCCGCCGCCGCCCATCGAGTGGCCCATGACGCCGAGGCGCGAGGAGTCGACTCGGGTGCGGACGGTGCTCTGCTGCGTCAGGTAGTCGAGTGCCGCGAGGAGCTGGGAGGCGCGGCTGTCGGGCTGGTCGTAGATCGTGTTCGTGTCGATGGTGAAGATCACGAAGCCCTGCGAGGCCAGGCGCGGGCCGAGCCACGAGATGCTCGACTGCGTGCCGGTGTAGCCGGGGGAGATGACCAAGGCGCCGAACGTGCCGGCGGAGGTGCTGGTCGGGTAGTAGATCGTGCCGCCGCCGAAGCCGCCCACCAGGGACGACACCGAGGTCTCCGACACGGCGAACGAGCCGCGGGTCGCCTCGATGCTCGAGTTGGTCGGCGCGGGGCCGCGTTCGTACGGGTTGTCGGCCGCTCGGGCTTCAGTGCCCGTGACGAGCACCAGGGAGAGTGCGATGGGGATCAGGGTGCGGAGTTGCACAGCGCTGTACACCTCATTCGGCAGGGAACAGGGGAGGAACGACCTCGACCCTGCTGCCCCGGCCGCCGGGTCCGCATCGGTGCAACCACCGGTCTCGGTGAACAACTTCGGTGGCAAAACTAACGGTGGTAGGTGAATTTGGGTCGTACCCCTTCCGGAGGAGCCGCTACCGCCGTAAGACTGGGCCGATGCTGCGTGGCCGAGAGCGGCAGCGCGTCGCCGTGGACGCGTTGGTGGACCGTGCGCGCGTTGGGCGCGGCGGGGTGCTCGTGCTGCGTGGAGAAGCGGGTTCAGGCAAGACGGCGCTGCTCGACGCCGTACGGCAGACCTACGACGCGTTGTTGTGCGTGGACGTCCGCGAACTTGACGATGACCTCCTGCAACTCGCACGGGACGTCGTCGGTACGAGGGCCGCGCTGCTCATCGCGACCGAGGGCGAGGCGTGCGGGTTGCCCAGCGTCACGCTCGACCCGTTGGACCCCGCGACGAGCCTGCGGGTGCTGCACGACCTGGTGCCCGGCCTGCCCGCCACGCTCGCCGCGGACCTCGCCGACCTCGCCTGCGGGAACCCGCTGGCGCTGGTCGAGCTGGCGGGATCGCTCACGTCCGCGCAGCTCGGAGGCGTCGCGGCGGCGCCGGAGGTGCTGCCGGAGAACAGTTCGCTGCGGCTGCGATGGCGAGCGCGGTTCGACACTCTCTCGTCCCGGGCACAGCACGTCGTCGCGCTGGCCGCGGTCGACGAGGAGATCGACGCCGAGGCCCTCGACCTGGACGCGGTGATCGAGGCGGGCCCGTTGGTCGACCCGCGCAGGCTGGTCCGGTCCGCGCTGCAGGCGGACGTGCCGCTGCCGCTGCGGCGCAGGGCACACGCCGAACTCGCGGAGACGTTGCCGCCAGGTGCCCGGCGCACGTGGCACCAGGCGGTCACGACCCAGGACGCCGGGCTCGCCGACGTCCTCACCACCCATGCCGAACGTGCCCGCCTGTGTGGCGACTTCGCCACCGCCGCCCGCGACCACGACCGCGCGGCCCGGCTCACGACCGATCCCGAGGCGAAGGCGCACCGCCTGCTCAAGGCCGCCGCCGACCACTGGGCGCACGGAGCGCCGCACCGGTCGCGGGCCGTCCTGCGCACCGCGGTCCGCATGACCCACACCCCGGAACTCAGAGCGCTCATGGACCTGGTCGTCGGCGGCATCGACCTCGGCGAGAGCCTCCCGGACGTGGCGGCGGACCGGCTGGTGCGTGCCGCGAAAGGCCTGGTCGGCACACGTCGCGCGCTCGCAGTCGCGGCGCTGGGGTTCGCCGGCGAGGCGGCGAGCATCGCCGGGGACCACCGCCGCTACACCGCGGTCGCCGAGTTCGCGAAGGAGATCCGCCGCGACGACGAGCCGCCAGCCACCCGGCTCACGCTCGACCACCTCACCGGCATGCTGGCGACGTTCGACGGCCGGCACGACGAGGCGTTGCCCGCGCTGCGCACCGTCGTCGACCTCGCCGAGCAGGTCCCCGGACCGCAGGCGCGGATCTGGGCGAGCCAGGCCGCCTACGTGCTCGGGGACGCCACGCGGTCGCACGAGATGGCGACCAGCGCGGTGACGGCGGCGCGGGAGAGCGGATTCGTCGCGCTGGTGCCGTGGGCGTTGGTGTACCGGGCGTTGTCGGCGTTGTTGCTGGACCAGCACGCGGCGGCACTGACGGCGGCGACCGAGGGCGTGCACGCGGCGACGGCGATCGGCCAGCACAACGCCGTGGTCGACCACCTGACGATCCTCGCGCTGCTGGCGGCGTTGCGCGGGGACGCGGACACCGCGCTGCACCGCATCGACACCGCCACCGAGCACATCACCCAGCGCGGACTGACCCGGCCCGGCACGTTCGGCGCCTGGGCGTTCGCGTGCGTCGACCTGGCCCGCGACCGGCCCGCCGACGCGCTGGACCGGCTTCGCCTGCAACCCGGTCACGCCGGAATCAAGGTGATGGCCGCACCGCACGTGGTGGAAGCGGCCGTGGCGTGCGGCAGACCGTCTACAGCGGACAGAGCGCTCCAGCCGTTCGAGAAGTGGGCCGGCACAACGGGAAGCACGGCTCGCATGGCGCTCTCGCACCGCTGCCACGGCCTGCTGGAGAGCGGCACCGCCGACGAGCACTTCGAGGAAGCGATCCGGCTGCACCGCGCCAGCGGTACCGCCCTGGAGCTCGCCAAGACCGAGCTGCTGTACGGGAACCGGCTGCGGCGCGGGCGCAAACCCAAGGCAGCGCGCGAACACCTGCGTGACGCCGTGCGCATCTTCCAGTCGTACCAGGCTGACCACTGGGTCGAACGGGCCCGCGCCGAACTGCGCGCGGCCGGCGACTCCACGAGCGAGCCCAGGGACCACCCCGGCCTGACGCCGCAGCAGGCGCAGATCGCCAGGCTGGTCGCCGAGGGCGCCACGAACCGCGAGGTCGCCGCGCGGTTGTTCCTGAGCCACCGCACCGTCGAGCACCACCTGCGCAACATCTTCGCGCGGCTCGGCGTGCGGTCGAGGGTCGAGCTCACCAGGAGACTCGATTGACGGTGTTCGATCAAACAGCGGAGGTTAGGTGCGCGAGCAGTACCGGCACTGGCAGCGGATTCCGACCCGGTGGGCGGACAACGACGTCTACGGCCACGTGAACAACGTCGTCCACTACGCGTTCATGGACACGGTGATCAACACGTGGCTGATCGAGGCCGGGCTGGACATCCAGGCCGGGCCGCAGATCGGGCTCTGCGTGGAGTCCCACTGCAACTACCGCGCCTCGGTGTCGTTCCCGGAGGCGCTGGACGCCGGGCTGCGCGTCGGGCACCTCGGCCGGTCGAGCGTGCGCTACGAGGTCGGGTTCTTCTTCGAGGGACGCGAGGACGTCGTGGCGGAGGGCCACTTCGTGCACGTCTTCGTGGACCGGACGACGCGCAAACCGGTGGAGATCCCCACGAGTCTGCACACGGCGATGGAAGGTCTGGTGGTGGCGTGAAGACGCGAGGCGCGGTGCTGACCGCAGTCGGCGGGCCGCTCGAGATCGTGGAGCTCGAACTCGACCCGCCCGGTCCCGGCGAACTGCTGGTGCGCGTGCACGCCACCGGCCTGTGCCACTCCGACCTGTCCGTGATCGACGGCTCGCGCATCCGTCCGTTGCCGATGGTGCTCGGCCACGAGGCGGCGGGCGAGGTCGTGGAGGCGGGCCCGAACGCCGAGTTCGCGCCGGGCGACCACGTCGTGCTGTCGTTCGTGCCCGCGTGCGGTGCCTGCCGCCGTTGCGCGTCGGGCCGCCAGGCGTTGTGCGAACCGGGAGCCGCGGCGAACCGCGACGGCACGCTGCTCAGCGGGCAGCGGCGCTGGACCCTCCCGGACGGCACGCGCCCGCACCACCACCTGGGCGTGTCCGGATTCGCCGAGTACACGGTGATCTCCGACCGGTCGGCCACCCTCGTTCCGAAGGACCTGCCGCTCGACATCGCCGCGCTGTTCGGTTGCGCGGTGCTGACCGGCGCGGGAGCGGCGTTCTACAGCGCCGAGGTGAAACCGGGGGACAGGGTCGCGGTGTTCGGGCTCGGCGGCGTCGGCCTGGCGGCGGTGCTCGCGGCCGTGACGGCGGGTGCTACCCAAGTCGTCGCGGTGGACGTGGTCGAGCACAAGCGCAAGCTCGCCCTCAGGCTCGGCGCGACGCACGAAGCCGCAGGTGGTCCGGACGTCGTCGCTCACGTGCGCGACCTGACCGGCGGTGGCGCGGACAAGGTCATCGACACGACCGGCGTCGCGGCGGTGCTCGAACAGGCCTATGCCGCGACGGCCGTGGGCGGCACCACGGTCACCGTCGGCCTGCCGCACCCCGATCGCACCGTGTCGCTGCCCGCGTTGAACCTGGTCGCCGAGGAACGCACGCTCAAAGGCAGCTACCTCGGCTCGTGCGTGCCGCGTCGGGACGTGCCGCGGTTCGTGGACCTCTACCGCGCGGGACGGCTGCCGGTCGACGGCCTGCTGTCCGGGCGGCTGGGGCTCGACGAGATCAACGACGGGTTCGCCAAGCTCGCCTCCGGCGAGGCCGTCCGGCAGGTCGTCGTCATGGAGTGACGCCCGATTCAGCCCATCCGGGCATGAATCGGGCAGGACAGTTCCGGTGTCAGCTGTTGACCACCCAGGTCTGCCTGCTGCACGGTGGGAGCGCTCTCATGTTCGTCGCCATTCGCAACGGGGCGGGTGGCGATCCCTGCACGGACAAGGAGAAGAGCATGCGCTTCACCATGCCCAGAATCGTGCCCGCGCTGGCACTCGTGCTGGTCGGGTCCACCTTCACCGTTCCGGCCCAGGCCGCGGAGAAGGAGATGTCACCCGGCCTGCTCACCGCGATGAGCTCGGCGTTCGGGCTGACTGAAAGCCAGGCGCGCCTGCGTCTGGAGAAGGAACAACGCGCGTCGGCCATCGCGCCGCGCGCCGAGACCGAAGCCGGCGCCTCGTACGCCGGAAGCTGGTTCGACGAGGCCAAGAACCGCCTGGTCGTGGCCGTGACCGACGCCAAGGCCGCCCACAAGGTCGAGGCCACCGGCGCGGAGACCGTCGTCGTCGGCCGCTCGGCGGGGTCGATGGCGGCGCAGAAGAACCGCCTCGACGCGCTGTCCGCGACCGGCTCCGTGCCGTCCGCCGTAGCGAGCTGGCACCCCGACCCCCGCACCGGAACGGTCGTGGTGAACGTCGAGGCGGGCAAGCAGACCGCTGAAGTGGCCTCGTTCCTGGACAAGGCACGTCAGCTCGGCTCCATCACCGTGCGCACCGACGGCGTCCAGCAGCCGCAGCCGTTCGCGGCGGGCACGGTCGGCGGCGACCCGTACTACACCGGCAACGTCCGCTGCTCCATCGGCTTCTCGGTGCACGGCGGCTACGTCACGGCGGGCCACTGCGGCGGCAACGGCGCGGCCGTGTACGGCTGGGACCGCTCCTACCAGGGCAACTTCGCCGGTTCGTCCTTCCCCGGCAACGACTACGCGTGGGTGCGCACCGGTGGCGGCTGGTGGACCGTGCCGGTCGTGCTCGGCTGGGGTCGCGTGCCCGACGCTCTGGTGCGCGGTTCGTGGGAGGCGCCGGTCGGCACCTCGGTCTGCCGCTCCGGTTCGACGACCCAGTGGCACTGCGGCGTGATCCAGAGCCGCAACGAGACGATCCGCTACGCGCAGGGCGACGTGCACCAGATGGCGGGCACGAGCGTCTGCGCCCAGGGTGGCGACTCCGGTGGTTCGTTCATCACCGGTGACCAGGCCCAGGGCGTCACGTCCGGCGGCTACGGCAACTGCACCAGCGGCGGTCGCACGTGGTTCCAGCCGATCAACGAGATCCTCAACGTCTACGGCTTGAGGTTGCACACCGCCTGATAAGACTCCCCGGCTGTCCACCACGCGAAGTGGTGGACAGCCGGTGTTGTCTCACCGTGCGTTGATG
The DNA here is from genome assembly GCF_900115955.1 of Lentzea waywayandensis. GTDB lineage: Bacteria > Actinomycetota > Actinomycetes > Mycobacteriales > Pseudonocardiaceae > Lentzea > Lentzea waywayandensis. The sequence continues at coordinate 61,569 of NZ_FOYL01000009.1, read as the reverse complement.
TGCAACGCCAGGGCGGTTCCCGCGCCAAGCGTCGTCGTGAACCTGCCCGAGGAGTCGACGGTCACGCGGACGCAGCCGTTTTCCTGGACGTTGCAGTAGCTTCCGGGCGGCAGCGCCGTCTGGAACGTGCGGCTCACCGGGAACGTTTCGCGGTTGATCGCGACGAATCCCTTGTTGCCGCGGCCGAACGCGATCATGTCGAACCCGTTGTCCTGCCAGTTGTTCACGTCGGTGCCCGCCACGGTGTTGCGGAACGCCACCATGTTCGCGACCTGCGTCCACGCGTGCTGGCACTTCCAGCCGCTGTAGCAGACCGAGTTGCCGGGCGGACCCGCGTCCTTGTCGGTGAACTCGTAGCCCGAATACACCTGTGGCGCACCGTAGTTCCACGCCAGCATGAAGACGTTCGCGAGCGTGTAGGTCGAGCCGTCCTTGTACGTCAACGTGGACCCGTTGCGTTCGGTGTCCCAGTTGTCGACGAACGGCCGGGCCTGGCCACTCGGCAGGAAGCCCCACGACTGCCCGAAGGTCTTCAGATAGGCCAGGTTCTCGTTCTGGAAGATCCGCTTGACGTCGTAGGCGTACCGGAACTCGTCCACGTCACCGGACCCCGTGTACTCGCCGGGCTGCACCGCCTCGCCCGCGCCGTAGATCACCTCGTGCACCCAGAACACGTTGGGGTTGCTCAGCTTCCCCTTGATCGCGGCGAGGTCCGCGGCCGCCATGTGCTTGGCCGCGTCGACGCGGAACCCGTCCACGCCCATGCCGATCAACCGGTTCAGGTACGCGGCGATCGTCCCGCGCACGTAGTCGCTGCCGGTGTCCAGATCGGACAGGTTGACGAGCTCGCAGTTCTGGACGTTGTAGCGGTCCTGGTAGTTGTTGATCGCCGAGCGGCACGGGTGGAAGTCCCAGTCGCTGTAGAAGCCGGGGTAGTTGTACTTCGAATAACCGGAACCGCCGGTGCCCGTGCCGGATCCGGCGCTCATGTGGTTGATCACCGCGTCCGCGATGACCTTCACACCCGCGTTGTGGCAGGTGGTGACCATGTTGCGAAAGGCGTTCTCGTCGCCGAGCCGACCGGCGATCCGGTAGCTGACGGGCTGGTAGCTGGTCCACCACTGCGGACCCTGGACGTGCTCGGTCGCGGGGGAGACCTCGACGTAGCCGTAGCCCTTGGGCCCGAGAACGTTCGTGCATTCCGTTGCCACACGGGCGAACGGCCATTGGAACAGGGTGACGGTGACGTCCTTGGCGCCCGGTGGCGCCGCAAGACTTTGCACCGGTGTGGACAGTCCGACGATCAGCAGCACCGCTAGAAGGGTGCGCGAAGCCGAGGAAACCACGTTGTCTCCTTGCTGCAGGGGTTCACTGAAGGTCGTAGCACCCGCAGGCACACCGGGCATAGCGTTGCAAGAACTTTCCGGAGTAATTCGGCCGTGGGGCCGTACGGACTAGCGGCGGGCGCGGAAGTACGCCCAGCCGACGAGCGCGGCGGCCATCGCGGTGAGTGCGAGGCCGCCGATCATGACGGCCCGCTCGAACTGCGCTGTCTGCACGCCGGTCCAGCCCGGCTGCGCGATGCCGCCGGTGAACAGCACCGCAAGCACCGTGCCACTGACGGCGACACCCGCGGCCGACGTAACCTGCGACGCGGTGTCGACCAGTGCGGCGCCGATGGAGGTCCGGTTCTCGGGCAGGCCCTTGAGGACGTTGACGCCCGCGACGGCGCCGACCACGCGGATACCGATGGCGACCAGCACCAACGCGACGGCGACCGGTGCGTAGCCGAGGCGGCCGAGCAGCGCGTGGACGGCCAGTCCGGCGACGACGCAGAGCGCGCCGAGCCACACGGCCCGGTCCAGGCCCGCCCAGCGCACGAAGCGGTTGACCAGCGGGCCCGCGGCGATGAGGACGGCGACCTGCGGCAGCATGCCGGCGGCGGCGAGTGCGGGGGACCAGCCCCAGTCGAGCTGAAGCTGGAGCGTCACGAGGTAGGTGAGGCCGGCCGCCGCCAAGCCGGTCGCGGCCTTGTACGCGAGGCCGCTGGCGACCAACGGGTGCGCGACGAGCTTGAGATCGAGCAACGGATGGCTGGCCGTGCGCGCGCGAACGACGAACAGGACCGCGGTGACGACGGTCAGTGCGGCGGCGGCCCACGCGGTCCAGGAGCCTTCTACGAAGAGCGTCGGAACCACCAGCGCGAGTGCGATGGTCGCGGTGCCGAGCAGGCCGCCGAGGTAGTCGGCGGGACTGCGGTGCAGGTCCGTGTCTGCCTGGATGCCGCGGCCGATGCCGACGAACGCGAGCACCGCGATCGGCACGTTGATCAGCAGCAACGCCTGCCAGGGGGCGACGGCGAGCAGGAAGCCGCCGAGGGGCGGGCCGATCGCCAGGCCGGCCAGGCCCACGGTCGAGATGAGTGTCATCGCGCGGACGCGGAGGTCGTCGGCCTGGAACAGGCGGAAGGCCAGCGCGATCGAGCCCGGCGTGGTCATGGCGGCGGCGATGCCCATCACCGAGCGCACGGCGATGAGCCCGCTCACGGACGTGACGAACAGGGTCGCGAGGCTCGCGAGGCCGAGGAGTACGAGTCCGGCGAGCATCACGCGGCGGCGGCCGACGCGGTCCGCCACGGCGCCGAACACCAGCATCAGGCCGCCGAACACGACCGCGTAGGAGTTCGACACCCACTGCAGCGCGGTCGTCGAGGCGTGCAGGTCGCGGCCGATCGTGGGCAGGGCGACGGTGAGGATCGAGTTGTCGAGCATCTCGAACAGGAACACCGCGGAGAGCCCGGCGAGGGCGATCCACGCCTCTCGCAGCGACCGCGGTGAGCGCAGTCCAGGCTGCGCGAGATCGTAGGTAGGCACGAACACTGTTCTACATACGAACACTGTTCGAGTCAACTGGTAGGCTGGTCACATGAACCGCAAGTCCCGCGAGGAGTGGGCGACCCAGATCGCCGAGCTGGAGCAGGAGCCCGCCCCGGCGCGCAAGGAGCCGATCACGGTCGGCCGCATCGTCACGACGGCGTTGGCGCTGGTCGAGGCCGAGGGCTTCGACGCGCTGACCATGCGCCGCGTCGCCGCCGCGCTCCAGACCGGGCCCGCCTCGCTCTACGCGCACGTGCGCAACAAGGCCGACCTCGACGACCTGCTCATCGGGACGCTCAGCAGGAACGTGTCGGCGCCCGCGCCCGACGCGGAACGGTGGCGCGAGCAGGTCCTCGACGTCTGCGGTCAGCTGCGCGACCAGTTCCTGCGCTATCCGGGGATCGCGCGGGCCGCGTTGTCCGCTCCGCCCGCCAACCTCGACACGCTCCGGATCACCGAGGGCCTGCTCGCGATCTTCCTGGCCGGCGGCGTGTCACCGCGGTCGGCGGCGTGGGCGATCGACGCCGTGCTCCTCTACGTCAGCGCCTACACGTTCGAAACGTCGCTGCGTGGCGGGCAGCCGGACCGGGCCGAGATGCTCGCGCGGCTGCGGATGCTTCCGGTCAGTCGCTTCCCACACATCGTGGAGCACGCGGACACGCTGAACGCCGGCGAGGGGCACGAGCGGTTCGAGTTCGCGCTGCGGCTGCTGCTCGACGGCCTGGTCACCGTCGGCTGACCAGCAGGTAGCGCTCGTCCTCGATCCGCCGTCCCCACAGGTCCTCGCTCGTCAGCGGCGTGACCACGGCCTCCGCGCGCACCCCGAGCACCAGCTCACTGGTCTGCGCGGCGGTCAGTCCCGCCCCGGTCGACCACCGGCCCTCCACCAGCAGGAGAACGCCGTCCGGCTTGAGCAACGAGGCCCACTCCTGAAGCGCCGCCGCCGGATCCGGCAACGCCCACAGCACGTGCCGTGCCAGTACGACGTCGAACGACGCCTTGGGGTACGGCGGATGAGCCGCGTCGCCGGTGGTGAAGCTGGCGGACACGTCTGACGCTTTGGCTCGCGCGGCTTTCATCATCTGTTCGGACAGGTCCAGGCCGTGCACGTCGTGACCCGCTTCGGCGAGCAGGACCGACAGGCTGCCGGTGCCGCAACCTAGATCCACCACGGAGGACGCCGCGGGGACGAGCGGCAGCAGAAGGCGGGCCCAGGCGTCGCGCACCCGTGGGTCGCGAAGCCCGTGGTCCGGCTCGTCGTCGAACGTCGCGGCGTGCCGATCCCAGAACTCTCGCGTCGTCACGGAATCAGTTTCACCTAAGAGACCATCAAGCCTTTCCCAAATGAGATGCGATCTCCGTCGTACGGTCCCTAACCTCGGTTCATGAGGCTTGTGCTCTGGATCACACTCGCGTGCATCTGCGCGCTCAGTGGCGACCACGCGCTCGCAGCCGTCCTGGCGATGCTCCTCGTCGGCTGCGCGACCGACCGCGTCCGTCCCTGAACAACTATTCAGTCTTGGCTGTATTACAGCCAGGGCTGTACTGTTCCGCCCATGCTGACCTGTGAGACGCGGGAGGCGGCCCTCGCCCGGCTGGGCCGCGCACTGGCGGACCCGACGCGGTGCCGCATCCTGATCGCCCTGCTCGACGGCCCCGGCTATCCCGCGCAGCTCGCCGAGACGCTGGAGCTGACCAGGTCGAACGTCTCCAACCACCTCTCCTGCCTGCGCGGCTGCGGACTGGTCGTCGCGACCTACCAGGGCCGGCAGGTGCGCTACGAGCTCGCGGACCAGCACCTGAAGCGCGCGATCAGCGAACTCGTGGACGTCGTGCTGGCCGTCGAGCCCGGACCGGACTGCGTCGATGAATGACGCCTGCTGCGCACCCGCCGTGGACGAGCGCAAGCTCGTGCTTCAGCGCCGGGTCCGGATGTTCGTCGCCGCCACGATCACCTACAACGTCGTCGAGGCGGTCATCGCGCTCGCGGCGGGCACGGTGGCGGGCTCCACGGCGTTGATCGGGTTCGGGCTGGACTCGGTGATCGAAGTGGCGTCGGCGACCGCCGTGGCGTGGCAGTTCGCCGGACGCGATCCCGAGAAGCGCGAACGGACGGCGCTCAAGGTGATCGCGGTGTCGTTCTTCGCGCTGGCGGCGTACGTGACGGTCGAGTCCGTGCTGTCGTTGGTGCAGGGCGAACGGGCGGAGCACTCGACGGTCGGCATCGTGCTGGCCGCGGTGTCACTGCTGGTCATGCCCGGCCTGTCCTACGCCCAGCGCAAGGCCGGGCGCGAGCTCGGGTCGGCGAGCGCGGTGGCGGACTCGAAGCAGACGCTGTTGTGCACCTACCTGTCGGCGGTGCTGCTGGTCGGGCTCGTGGTCAACAGCCTGTTCGGCTGGTGGTGGGCCGACCCGCTGGCGGCGCTGGTGATCGCCGTCGTGGCGGTCAGGGAAGGCCGGGAGGCGTGGCGGGGTCACCACTGCTGCTGACCGGTTTGCGGGCGACGAGTCGTTCGACCACGCCGAGCTTGAAGCGCTGCTGTTGCTCGACGACCAGGCCGCGGGCCTCGACCAGGTGCAGTGGACGGCGCAGGAAGTGCTCGCCGGCCATCGGAACCGTGATCCGTTCCACCAGCCATTGCACGCCGCGCGCGAGACGGGACGTGCTGGCGACGTGGTCGAGGAGGATCAGCCGTCCGCCCGGCCGCAGCACCCGGACCATCTCGGCGACCGCGGTCTCGTGGTCGGGGATCGCGCACAGGCCGAGCGTGCACACGACCGTGTCGAACGAGCCGTCGTCGAACGGCAGGGCGTGCGCGGTGCCCTGCCGCAACGTCACCTCCCGGCCCAGATCCGCGGCACGGGTGCGGGCGAGGCCGAGCATCTGCTCGCTCAGGTCGAGGCCGGTCACCGTGGCGCCGGAGGGGTAGTGCGGCAGGTTGAGGCCGGTGCCGACGGCGACCTCCAGCACCTCCCCGGATGCCTGGGAACAGGCCCACTGGCGCGAGTCGCCGAAGACCCGGCGGTCCAGGACGCCGATCTCGGCGTCGTAGGTCGCCGACTTGCGGTCCCAGTACGTCTGCCAGCGAGCCTGGTCCATGAGGTCCAGCCAACACCAACGCTGGACAGGCTGGAAGAACAGGGCAGGATCTGCCCGTGCGAGTCGTGGTTGTCTCCGGGGGCGATCCCGGTCATGTGGTTCCGGCCATCGCGTTGTGCCTGCGGTTCACGGAGGCCGGGGACACCCCGATCCTGCTGACCGGCGACCGCTGGGTCGAGCCCGCCACCGCCGAGGGGATCACGGCCTCGCGGGTGCCCGGCCTGTCGCTGGACGACCTGCGCGACGTGCCGGATCTCGGCCGCGCGCTGCACGATCAGGCCGCGGTGCTGGCGTCCGCGCTCGCTCCCCAACTCGCCGCGCTGGAACCGGATCTGGTGGTGTGCGACGTTCTCGCCCTCGGCGCGAGCATGGCCGCGGAACTGCTCGGCGTGCCGTGGGTCCAGTTGTCGCCGCATCCGCTGTACGAGCCGTCGAAGTGGCTGCCGCCGATGGGCAGCGGACTGGCTGCCGGAACCGGTGTGCGCGGCAGGCTCCGGGACGCGGTGCTCCGCGCGATGACGGCCAGGTCGTTGCGTCAGGGGGAACGGCAGCGTGCCGTTGTGCGGCAACGGATCGGCCTCAGCGCGAAGGAGCCCGGCCCGGCCGCCCGGTTGATCGCGACGCTGCCCGCGCTGGAGGTGCCGCGCCCGGACTGGCCGCGCGACGCCCACGTCGTCGGGCCGCTGCTGTGGGAGGCGAGCCGGAAGACGCTGAGCCCGCCACCGGGTGATGCCCCGCTGGTGATGGTGGCTCCCTCGACGGCCTGGACCGGGGTCGGGAGCATGGCCGAGATGACCCTGGAAGCGTTGCGGGACATGGACGTGCGGGCGGTGGTGTCCACGTTCGCCCCGGCTCCGGCCGCTCTGCCGCAGTGGGTGCGGTCGGGGCCGGGCAAGCAGGACGAACTGCTGCGCCAGGCCTCGGTGCTGGTGTGCGGCGGCGGGCACGGGATGCTGGTCAAGGCGTTGCGGGCCGGGGTTCCCGTCGTGGTCGTGCCCGGCGGTGGCGACCAGTGGGAGATGGCCAGCCGGGTCGCGCGGCAGGGCAGCGGTGTGATCGTCCGGCCGTCCTCCGTGGACGGACTGAGGGACGCCGTGACGCGCGTGCTGGGCGACCCCGGTTTCGCCGCGGCGGCGGCTCTCGCGGCGGCGACGATCGCCGATGTTCGAGATCCTGTGGAGGTATGTCGGACTGCGTTGAGTCTTGCGCGTTGAGAGCGCTCCCACTTCAATGGGCTCATGCGCGTGTCAATGACGATGCTCGTGGTGGCGGCGTTATCGATCTCGACCCTGCCGGCGGTGGCGCGGCAGGACCGCGCTGTGGCGCCCGACCTGTACCCGGCTGTCGGTGCCGGGACGAACTTCCTCGACCACGCCGAGCTGCTGGGGAACGTCCCGGAGCCGGCCTGGTACGAGGCGAACATCCCGTTCGTGGACCTCCCCGACCGGGAGATCCGCGACACCTACTACTACCGCTGGCGCACCTACCGCGAGGCGCTCAAGTACACCGGTCCGAAAGACGGCTGGATCGTCTCGGAGTTCCTCGGCCCGGTCGGCTACTCGGCGCCGAACGGCGGAATCGTCGCCGCGGCGGGACATCACGTCTACGAGGGTCGCTGGCTGCGTGATCACCGCTATCTCGACGACTACGTCGACTACTGGCTGCGTGGGTCGGGCGCCGGTCCGAAGCCCGCGACCGACTTCCTGAACAAGAACACCACCGACTGGGCCCACCAGTACTCGTTCTGGGCCGCCGACGCCGTGGCCGCCCGTGCCGCGGTCGACGGCCGCTCGCAGTTCGCGACCGACCGGCTGCCCGAGCTGGTCCGGCAGTGGCAGCGCTGGTCGCCGCAGCTGAACCAGGACCTCGGGCTCTACTGGCAGACGCCGGTGTGGGACGCGATGGAGTACACGGCCAGCTCTTACCAGAGCCCCGATCCCTACCACGGCGGCGACGGCTTCCGGCCGACCCTGAACGCCTACCAGTACGGCGACGCGCGGGCGATCGCGCAGCTGTTCAGGGCACGGGGTGACGTCGCGGGCGCGCGTCCGTTCGACCAGGCCGCCGACGCGCTGCGCGCCAACCAGGAGCGGTGGCTTTGGGACGACGCGGGCAAGTTCTACAAGCACGTCATGCGCGACGACAATCCCGGCCGCACGAAGCTCGCCGACCGCGAGGAGATCGGCTTCGTGCCGTGGTATTTCCACATGCCACCGGCGGCGAACAGCGCGGCCTGGGCACAGCTGACCGATCCGCAGGGGTTCGCGTCGCCCTACGGCCCGACCACCGCCGAACGCCGCAGCCCGTGGTTCATGCGCGACGCGCTCAACGGGTGCTGCCGCTGGAACGGCCCCAGCTGGCCGTTCGCCACCAGCCAGACCCTGACCGCGCTGGCGAACCTGCTGATCGACTATCCGAGCCAGCCCTACGTCGACCGCGACGACTACCTCGCGGTGCTGCGCGGCTACGCCCTGACCCAGCGCAAGAACGGCGAACCGTACGTCGCGGAGGCGCACCACCCCGACGAGAACCGCTGGCTGTACGACGGCAAGGGGCACAGCGAGGACTACAACCACTCGACGTTCAACGACAACGTGCTGTCCGGCCTGCTCGGCATCCGGCCGCAGCTCGGCGCCACGGTGTCGATCGCGCCGCTCGTCCCGGACTCGTGGAACCACTTCGCCGTCGAGAACGTGCCGTACCACGGCCACAACCTCACGGTGGTGTGGGACAGGGACGGCAGCCGCTATGGCAAGGGCGCCGGTCTGCGCGTATGGGTCGACGGCAGGCTCACCCACACCCAGGCAGGTCTGGCCGCGGTGCGCCTGACCATCCCGGCGCGCAGTTCGGCGGACGTGCCGGAACTGGTCGATGACTTCGCGAACGTCAGCCAGACCGGACTGCCCACCGCCCGTGCGTCCCACAGCTACAGCGCGGACCCGCCGACGAAGGCGATCGACGGCCAGGACTTCCACCTCGACGTGCCCGGCACGCGCTGGACGTCGTACGGCAGCCCGAACTCCGCGGACTGGCTGGAGGTCGACCTCGGTGCGCCGACCCAGATCTCCGACCTGCGCGTCGTGTTCTACGACGACGGCGGGGGAGTGCGGGTGCCGACGGCGTTCGATCTCCAGTACTGGGACGGCCAATGGCGGGACGTACCGGGCCAGCGAAGAATTCCCGCGCAACCTGTGGCTCGTCAGGTGAACCGCGTCCTGGTGCAACCGGCGCTGACCGCCAGCCGGGTGCGGATCCTGCCGCGGCGCGCTGATGGCGGAGCTGTGGGCATCACGTCGTTCTCGTCCTGGCGCTCGGCTGTCCGTGGCCTGCACGCGTCGCTGCCGGATGATCTCGCCGTTCGTGCCGGTGGGGTCGAGACGACCACGACTTTGCAGGCGCAGCAACCGTTGCGCGGTGTCCGGGCAACGCTCGCGGTGCCTGCTGGATGGAACGCGGTGCCGCTCAGTTCGGCGTACGCCTCGCAGCTCGCGCCGGGCCGAAGTCTCGTCACCCGGTGGCGCGTCACGGCACCTGCGGGCCTGCGGTTGGGTGAGCGCGCACCGATTCGTTTGCTGGCAACGGTTTCCGGCGACAGCGGCGTGACGTCTTCGTTGAGCTCGGCGCAGACCGTGTTCGATCCCGCTGACTACGGCACCGTCGTGTGGGACGACACGTTCGACTCCGGCCTGGCCTCCTACCGCGTGGACGGCCCGTTCGGCGAACCGCCGCCGACGTTGCAGGTCGCGGACGGCGTGCTGACCGCCTCGGCCGGCAGTCGCGCCGGTGCGGTGCTGGCCGCGCCGGTGACCGGTGACGCACGCGGGACCGCTGTCGTGGTCGAACCTCGGTCGTTCGCGGGCTCGGCTCCCGAGGACAGCCTGTTCCTCGGCCAGACCGCCGGGAACCGCGACTTCGCCCTGGCGTGGTTCAACAACGCGGGCAAGGCTTCGGGCGTCGACGTGACCGTGGACGGCCTGCGCAGGGGCGACGAGGCCACCGGCGGCTGCTGCGCGAGCCTGACCTGGGCGCCGGGCGACCGGCTGGCCGTGGTGGTCGAGAACGGTCAGCTGACCAGCTGGCAGCAGCACGCGAACCGGTGGACGTTGCTGCGTTCCGCGCCGATCGGGTCCGCCGTGGATCCGTCGGTCGTCGCGGGGTGGGCACCGGCTCTCGGCCTGCGGCTGGACGCGGGCGCGCTGACGATCGACCGTTTCACCGTGAGGGCCCGCTAGCGGCAGACGCGCTCGACCAGGACCTGCCAGCTGGTGATCAGGTTGTGCACCACGGCTCCCGGGTCGGGCGCGTCGCCGTCCTGCGTCTGGAGGTAGAGCAGGATCGGCCCCTCCAGCGCGGCGACGAGCTGAAGTGCGAGCGTGCCGCTGGCGGCCTCGTCCGGACATGCCTCGGTGAGGAGCATGTGGACGTGGAACAGCGAGGGGCTGTCCCCGGCGGGGACGGGCTGGCCGGGGTCCAGCGAGGCGCGCGCCAGGGCGATGTGCTCGACCAGGAACTCGAGCCGTGCCCGCCCGAAGGCTGTGAGCCTCTCGGCCGCCGGTGCACCGGGTCCCAGCGGCGGCGGCCCGGCCATCACTCGTTGCTGGAAGAGCGTCTCCTCCTCGTCCAGCAGGGTGTGGAAGATGCCCGCACGGGTGCGGAAGCGCCGGAACACGGTGCCCTTGCCGAGGCCGGCGCGTTCGGCGAGCCCGTCCATCGTGACCTTGTCGACGCCCAGCTCCGCGACCATCTCCCGGGCCACCGCGATCAGATGGGCACGGTTGCGCGCGGCATCGGCCCGCTCTTCTCGAGGACGTCCCAACGGCAGCGCAACAGGTTCCACGGCCTGAACGCTACCCGTCGATCTCCGCTCAGCCTCGGAAGGCGGAGTCGATGAAGTCCCGCCGCCTCTGACGCTCCGCGTCTCCTTGATCATGTTGCCGCTGTAGTCCTCGGACATCTCCGACGCGCCGTGGTTGCGGTACTCGAACAGCACGACGTGATACCCGGCCGCGGCCAGTTCCTCGCCCAGCCACGAGCACATGTAGTAGCCCTGCTCGTGGGACAGCAGGACACCGCGATCGCCGCTCCCGAGTTCCATTGCGGACAGACGCACACCGTCCGAAGTGGTCAGTGTGAAGACGTTCCTGTCGAGCGTTCGGGCACCTGCGGGGCGTACTCGACCGCGGGCGGGTGCGGGGCCTTCGTCGCGGTGGTGGTCGTGGTGCCAACCACCTGTGAGGAAATTGTCAGCTCGTGACCGGCCGTCTGTCACGAATCGGCGCGCCACCTCGTCCCACTGATGACCAGGTCAGGAGAGGAGAACGGCGATGCGAGTGGCAGTGGCTGGGGGAACGGGTGCGGTCGGCCGGCACGTGGTGCGTGAGCTGGAACGGTCTGGGCACGACGCCGTGGTGCTGTCCCGAGGGGCCGGTGTGGACCTGATGACCGGGGACGGGCTCGTGGAGCGGCTGAAGGGCTGCGAGGCGATCATCGACGTCAGCAACCAGATGCTGCTGAGCAAGAAGGCGGCCGTCAGGTTCTTCGGCACCGTGACCACCAACCTGCTCGACGCGGGCGTGCGGGCAGGGGCCGGCCATTTCCTGGCGCTGTCCATTGTGGGCGTCGACAAGGTGGACGCGGGCTATTACATGGGCAAACGCCGGCAGGAGGAGTTGGTCAGCGGTGGTCCGCTGCCGTGGACGATCCTGCGCGCCACCCAGTTCCACGAGTTCGCCGAACCGCTGCTCGACGCACGCGGCCCGTTCGTCGTGGTGCCGAAGATGCTGTGCCGCCCGGTCGCGACGGCCGACGTGGCCAGGAGGCTGGTGGAGCTGGTGGGACGGCCCGGCGGGCGGTACGTGCCGCCGATCGCCGGGCCTCGGGAGCTGTGGATGCAGGACATGGCGAAGCAGATCGCCGAGGCGCGAGGTGACCGCAAGATCCTCATCCCGGTGCGGCTGCCCGGCCGGGTCGGCAAGGCCATGACCGGTGGCGCGTTGCTGCCGCAGGGGCCGTTCACCGAGGCCTCGGGCACGTTCGAGGAGCACCTCGCCGAGCTCAGGGCCCGGAGGTCAGCTGTTGCCTGATCTCGGCCTTGAGCACCTTGCCCACCTTGGACCGCGGCAGGTCCGGCCAGATCTCCACCTGCTTCGGCGCCTTCACACTGCCCAGCTGCTCCTTCACGAACGCGATCAACGCGTCGGCGTCGGCGTGGCCGGAGACCCGCAGCTGCACCACGGCGGTCACCCGCTCGCCCCACTTGGCGTCGGGCAGTCCGACGACTGCGCTGTCCTGGACCGCCGGATGCGCCCGCAACGCCTGCTCGACCTCGGCCGAGTACACGTTGAAGCCGCCCGTGATGATCATGTCCTTGGCGCGGTCGACGATGAACAGGTAGTTGTCCGCGTCGAGGTACCCGATGTCACCGGTGTGGTGCCAGCCGAAAGCACTCACCTCGGCCGTGGCGGCCGGATTCTCGTGATATCCGGCCATCACCAACGGCCCGCGCACGACGATCTCGCCGCGTTCACCCGGCGGCAGCAGCGTGCCGTCCGCGGCCATGATCGCGACCTGGGTCAGCGGCGTGGGCCTGCCCGCGGACGACAGCCGGTCGACCGCGATCGACCCGTCGGGCAGGAAGTGGTCGGCAGGGGCGAGGGTGGCGATCATGTTCGGCGCCTCGGTCTGCCCGAACAGCTGCCCCATCACGGGCCCGATTCGGTGCAACGCCTCGGTGAGCCGCACCGGGGACATCGGTGCGGCGCCGTACCAGAGGCATTGCAGCGAACCGAGTTGCGTCGAGTCCAGGGCGGGGTGGTCGAGCAGGCCGTAGATCACGGTCGGCGGCAGGAACGCGTGCGTGATGCGGTGGTGCTCGATCAGCCGCAGGAACTCGCCGAGGTCCGGCGCGGGCATGATCACCGTCTCGCCGCCCAGCGACATGATCGGGAACGTGAGCACGCCCGCCGAGTGCGTGAGCGGGGCGAGCGCGAGGTAGCGCGGCCGGGCGCTGAACGGGTAGCTCATCAGCGTCAGCGCGGTCGCGGTCTCCAGGTTGTGCCCGGTCAGGCGCACGCCCTTGGGGCGTCCGGTCGTGCCACCGGTGCCCGCCAGCACGCAGAGGTCGTCGTCGGCCACGGAGACCGGTTCCGGCTCACGTCCGTGCTCGGAAAGCCAGTCGGAGAACGTGACCGCGCCCTCCACCTCGCCGTCCAGGCACACCAGCGTGGTCAGCGCGGGCAGGTCACCCTTGATCCGGTCGACTAGCGGCGTGAACTTCGCCTGGAAGAACAGGCACCGGCACCCGAACAGGTCGAGCAGCTCGCGGTTCTCCGCCGCCTCGTTGCGCGGGTTGACCGGGCACCACACCGCACCGGCCCGCGAGATGCCGAAGACGCAGGTGAGCGCGAGCGGGTCGTTCGCCGACAGCACCGCGACCCGGTCGCCGGGGCCGATTCCGCTGCCCTGCAACGCTCCCGCGATCGCACGGGAGCGTTGCTGCACCTCGGCGTAGCTCTGCGAGACCCCGCCGATGGTCAGGCAGGGCGCGTCGCCCCCGAGCGACGCGCCCTTGTCCAGGTAGTCGCAGAGGCGCATCAGCGGTGCACTTCGACGATCGGGTCGAGCACCAGGCCGAACGACCGCAGCGCGCCGAGCAGCTCCCGGTGCCCGAACGCCTGGCAGCCGGACGCGAACCCGACGCGGCGAGGCGCGTCCTGCAACAGGTGCACGGCGGCGTGCACGTTCAGCAACGCCGTCTGCTTGTAGTTGCAGTTGCCGTGGATCACGCAATGCGCGCGGCCCAGCGGACCCGAGGCGTGCACGGAGTCCAGCGAGATGTTGATCCGCGGGTTCTCGCGCGGCGGCATCTCACTGCGCACCTGGGCGGAGAACGCGTCGACGATCTCGTACTTCTCCTTGTCCGACTTGCCTTCCATCTGCTCCAGCGCCGCCGCGACGATCTGCGGCACACCCTGCATCAACGGCCGGTTGAACACGCCGCCGAGCGCCCGCACCGACGCGACGCGCGGATCCCTCTTGAACCACACCGGATGGGCCGTTCCGCCCCACGGCAGCGCCAGGCCCAGCTCGTGCTGGCCGGGCACGACGAGCTCGTAGAGACCGGCGTCGGCGGGCCACTCGACGTACTCGTTCTGCTCCAGGTAGAAGGCCTTCGAGAACGCGGCGTTCGTGAGGATGGTGTTGGTGGAAGCGACGGTGGGATAACCCTTCCAGAACACCCCGATGTCCAAAGTGTCCAGTCCGGGCTGCTCCAGGCAGATCTGTGCGGCGATCTCGCCGACCGTGTACATCTGCGCGATGCCGGGGGAGAGGAGCAGGCCCTGCTTGGCGAACTCGGCGCCGTACTGAGCGTCGGCGTCGATCATCCAGTCCTGCTCGCCGTTGGTGTCGGTGTAGTGCGCGCCGACGTTCAGGCTCGCCCGCACCGCTTCGTGGCCGTAGCGGGAGAACGGGCCGACGGTGTTGAGCACGACCTTGGCTCCGGTGAACGCCTCGGTCAGCGCCGCCTCGGTGTGCTCGACCTCCGCGATCTCGTAGGAGACCGTGTCGATGCCGGGCACGGCGTCCACGGTCTCCTTGACCCTCTTGCCATCGCGGCCGGCGGCGAGGAACCCGATGCCGTACTCGCGCAGGTACTCGCAGATCAGGCGTCCGGTGTAGCCGGAGGCTCCGTAGACGACGACAGGCTTGTCGGTGGGCACGGTCACATCCCCATTCCGCCGTCGACCGGAAGACCCGCTCCGGTGATGAACTTCGAGGCGTCGGACGCGAGGAACACCACCGCGTCGGCCATGTCGTCGACCTGCCCGAGGCGGCCGAGCGGCGTGAGCTCCACGACCGCGCCGACGGCGGCCTCGACCGACGGGAACAGGCCCAGCCGGGCGCAGTCGACGGCCAGCTGGTTGCCCATGGCGGTGGGCGTGAGGCCGGGGTAGATGCAGTTGACGCGCACGCCGTAGCCGAGTTTGCCGGACTCCGCGGCCGCGACCCTGGTCAGCCGGTCGATGGCGGACTTGGTCGCCGAGTAGACGCTGATGCCGGGGAACGCGATGGTCGCCGCGACGGACGCGACGCTGATGATCGAGCCGCCGTTGCCCGCCGCGCCACCGGGACGCATCGCGCGCAGGCCGTGCTTCATGCCCAGGGCGGTGCCCAGGACGTTCACGTCGAGCATCTTGCGGATGTCGGCGGGGTCGAGCTCGGTGATCAGGCTGGTGATCTCGATGCCCGCGTTGTTCACGAGGATGTCGAGGCCGCCGATCGCGTCGACCGCCGTGCTCACCGCTGAGGCCCAGCTCGCGTCGTCGGTGACGTCCAGCGGAACGAACTCCGCCGTGGCGCCCGAGTCACGCAACGCCTGGGCGGTCTGCTTGCCCTCTTCCTCCAGGACGTCGCCGATCAGAACCGCCGCGCCGGCCTGCGCCAAAGCCTGGGCCATGCCCGCGCCCAGACCTCGCGCACCCCCGGTGACCAGCGCTTTTCGCCCGCTCAGCTGATAACTCGTCATTGAGTCGCCTCCTCGGTGAGATGGCTCACACCCTAGCTTTTCCTTGACAGTCGTCAAGTTTTTCTTTGACGACTGTCCAAGATTTTTTGGACGAATGGTCAAGGTTTGTCCCAGTGAGCGTTAGGATCCGAGGCGTGACGGATGTCGCTTCGCGCAAGCAGGACCGCATCACCCGCCGGCAGGTCGACAAGTTCGACGCCCGGCGGACCGAGCTTGCCGTGGCGACCCTGCACACGCTGGCCGAACTGGGGTACGCCCGCACGAGCCTGCGGGAGATAGCGCAGAACTCCGAGTTCTCCCACGGCGTCCTGCACTACTACTTCGCGGACAAGCGCGACCTGATCACCGAGGCCGTCCGCCAGTACGAGGTCGTCTGCGTGACGCGCTACGACGAGGTCGTGGCCACTTCCGCGACCGCGGATCAGCTGCGCGACGAGTTCGTGGCGATGTTCTTCGACACCCTCGGCCAGGACGCGACGCTGCACCGCCTCTGGTACGACCTGCGCAACCAGAGCCTGTTCGACGAGTCGTTCCGCGCCGACGTGCTGGAGATCGACGGCCACCGCGAGGACATGGTGTGGCGCGTGGTCAGCCGCTACGCCGAACTGGTCGGCGGCACGGTCGCCGTCTCGCCCGGCATGATCTACGTGACGCTCGACGGCATCTTCCAGCGGGCGCTGCTGAACCACCTGGCGGGCAACGCGGACAGCGTCGCCCAGTTGCGCGTCGAGCTGCCCGCCGCCATCGGTCTGATGGTGTCCACGGCCGAATAGCGGCTATATCGCCGGTATATCGAAAATCGCATACGGACCGGCAACGCCGTGCTGTCTTGACTGAGGCACATGGCAACGGGCATCACGATTTACGGGTGCGGGCAGGACGAGGCCGTCCTGTTCCGGAAAATGGCACCCCGCTGCGGCGTGACACCGACCATCACGGAAGAAGCGGTATCCGAGGCCAACGCTGAACTGGCACTCGGAAACCAGTGCGTCAGCATCGGCCACAAAACCCGAGTCACCCGCTCCACGCTTTCCGCGCTCAGCCGTGCCGGCGTGCGGTACGTCTCCACCAGAAGCGTCGGGTTCGACCACATCGACGTCGAGCACGCCGAGAGCGTCGGCATCACCGTCGGGAACATCGCCTACTCACCTGACAGCGTCGCCGACTACACGGTGATGTTGATGCTGATGGTCATCCGCGACATGAAGTCCGTCCTCAGGCGCGCTGACCTGCACGACTACCGGCTTCAGGCCGTGCGTGGCAGGGAACTGCGCGACCTGACCGTCGGGGTGATCGGCACCGGGCGCATCGGCGTGGCGGTCTTGGACCGGCTGCGCGGCTTCGGCTGTGGCGTGCTGGCCCACGACAGCAGGCCGCGCAACTCGGCCGACTACGTGCCGCTGGACGAACTGCTGCGGCTGTGCGACATCGTCACGCTGCACACGCCGTTGAACGCGGGAACACATCACCTCCTCGACCGCGACCGCATCGGGCTGATGAAACAGGGCGCGGTCGTCATCAACACCGGACGCGGCCCGCTCATCGACACCAAAGCGTTGGTCGAGGCGTTGGAAAGCGGCAGCCTGGGCGGAGCGGCAGTGGACGTCGTCGAAGGCGAAGAAGGAATCTTCTACACCGACTGCCGTGCCCGCGAGATCGACAGCGAACCGCTGACGCGGCTGCAAAGAATGCCGAACGTGCTCGTCAGTCCGCACACGGCCTATTACACGGACCACGCCCTGAGCGACACCGTGGAGAACAGTCTCATCAACTGCCTGAACTTCGAGAACGGGGGAAACGCATGACCAAGGTGAAGATCGGGATCATCTTCGGCGGATCGTTCGAGGAACATCCCGTCTCGGTGAAGTCCGCGCAGGAGGTCGCGCGAAGCCTAGACACCGCGAAGTACGACCCGTTCTGGATCAAGATCACGCGCGGCGGCGACTGGACGCTGTGCGACGGCCCGGACGCGGGAGACGGCCGCCCGGTCGTGCTCTCGCGCGGCGGCCTGCTCGTCCTGGACGAGGACCGGTTCGAGCCGATCGGCCTGGACGTCGTGTTCCCGGTGCTGCACGGCAGGCTGGGGGAGGACGGCGCGACGCAGGGCCTGCTGGAGTTGTCGGGTGTCCCGTACATCGGGTGCGACGTCCAGAGTTCCGCGCTGTGCATGGACAAGTCGCTCACGTACGTCGTCGCCAGGAGCGCCGGCGTCGCGACACCGAACTTCTGGACGGTGACGCCGAACGAGAAGATCGAACCCGGCGAGCTCACCTACCCGGTGTTCGTCAAACCTGCCCGCTCCGGATCGTCCTTCGGCGTCACCAAGGTGTCCACAGAGGACGAACTGGCGGTCGCGGTGGAGGTCGCCCGGCAGTACGACTCGAAGGTGCTGATCGAGGAGGCCGTGGCCGGCAGCGAGATCGGCTGTTCGATCCTGGGCGACGACCTCGACCTGATCGCCGGCGAACTGGACCGCGTCGCGCTGACCCACGGCTTCTTCCGCATCCACCAGGAAAGCACGCCCGAGGCCGGTTCGGAGAACTCGACGTTCATCGTGCCCGCGGACATCCCTGCGGAGTCGCGCGCACTCGTCCAGGAGACGGCGAAGGTCATCTACCGCGCGTTGGGCTGCTCGGGCCTGGCCCGGGTGGACATGTTCCTGACGTCGGAGGGAAAAGTCGTCCTCAACGAGGTCAACACCATGCCCGGCCTCACGTCCTACAGCCGTTACCCGAGGATGATGGCGGCCGCGGGCCTGTCGCTCGGTGACGTGATCGACCGGCTGGTGTCGCTGGCGCTGACGGGAAGGTTCCAGTGAACCCGGACTTCGTCTTCGTGGACGAGTGCGCGCCGGGAATCCGCTGGGACGCCAAGTACGCCACATGGGACAACTTCACCGGCAAACCCGTAGACGGCTATCTCGTCAACCGCGTCGTCGGCACTCGCGCCTTGACCGTGGCCCTGGAGAAGGCGCACGAGAAGGCCGAGTCGCTCGGCTTCGGCCTGCTGCTGTGGGACGGCTACCGCCCGCAACGGGCCGTGGACTGCTTCCTGCGCTGGGCGGACCAACCCGAGGACGGGCGGACGAAGGCGCGGTTCCACCCGAACATCACCAGGGCCGAGATGTTCGAACAGGGTTACGTGGCAAGGAGATCAGGTCACAGCCGGGGCAGCACCGTCGACCTGACGCTCTACCACCTCATCACCGGCGAACTCGTGCCGATGGGCGGCGACCACGACCTGATGGACCCGATCTCGCACCACGGCGCGTTCGGGATCACGGAGGCCGAAACGGCGAACCGGCAGCACCTCTGCTCCATCATGGAAGCCTGCGGGTTCCACCGCTACGACAGCGAATGGTGGCACTACACGCTGATCGACGAGCCCTATCCGGACACCTACTTCGACTTCCCGATCGGCTGACCCGGCAAGTCACGGTGCGGCAGGCAGTCGCACCGTGACGCGAAGCCCGCCACCTGCCCGAGGCGTGAGGGTGAGCGTGCCGTCGTGCGCGCGGGTGATGCTCTTGACGATCGCCAGCCCGAGCCCGACCCCCGCGTGATGGCGGCGGACGCGTTCGGCACCGCGCTGGAACGGCTCGGTCAGCGTCGACACGAGATGCTGCGTGAGCTGCTCACCGGTGTTCTCCACGGTGAGCGTGACGAACGCGGGCCCGGCCGCGGCAATGATCCGGACGGTGCCGCGCTCGGCGAGGTTGTGGACGATCGCGTTGTGCACGAGGTTCGTCGTGACCTGCAACAACAGCGCGGGTGACCCGACGGCGAACGCGAGGTCGCCGGCCGTCTCTATGGTGACACCGTGCTTCTCCGCCAAGGGAAGCAACGTCTCGGTGGCCTCCTCGGCGACCAGCGACAGGTCGACCCGGTCCTTGGTGAACGACCGCTGATCGGCCCGGCTGAGCAACAGCAGCGCCTCGGTCAGGTCGATCGCCCGCGCGTTGACGAAGTGCAACCGGTCGACGAGCTCATCGGAGTCGCGGTCCTTGCGGGCGACGTCGAGCAACGTCCGAGTGACGGCCAGCGGGGTGCGCAACTCGTGAGAGGCGTTGGCCGCGAACCGCTGCTGCTCGGCGACGTGCGTCTCCAACCGCGCCAGCATGGCGTCGAAGGCGTCGGCGAGTTCGTGGAACTCGTCCGAGCGTCCCGGCAGTGCGATGCGATGCGAGAGCGAGCCGGCAGCGGCGACCCGAGTCGCGTTGGTGATGCGGTCGAGCGGCGCGAGCATGCGCCCGGCCAGGAACCAGCCGCCCAGGAGCCCGAACACCAGCAGGAAGCACAGCACGCCGATGATGAACGGGGCGAAGGAACCGAGGAGCCGCCCACGGTCGATCATGAAGTCGCCGGTGGGGGTGAGGATCCAGCCGCTGGGCAGGAAGTACGTGTAGTAGGCGAGCACCGCGGCCATCAGCAGGATGCCGGTGACCACGAGGAAGCCGGCGTAGCTGATGGTGAGTTTGAGGCGGACGCTCAAACCTGGTGCCCTGTCCACGCAAGCCTCCCCAGCCCGTCGCTGCGAGGCTAAGCGATGGCTCATATCGCCCGCGTATCCACACGGCGGCCGGTGGGGTTCGGCGAACCCCACCGGCGTGAGCACTACGGCGTGTCCGCGACCTTGATCTTGCCGTCGACGATGTCCTTCTTGTAACCCTCGAGAATGCCCTGCAGCTTCGCGTCGATCTTCCCGCCCGACGTGGCGTACCCCATGCCGTCGACCTTCAGGTCGAAGACCTTGGGCAGCGACGCGAGTTTGTCAGCGGCGGCCGCGTGGAAGAAGTCGTAGACGGCGACGTCCACGCGCTTGAGGCTCGACGCCACGATGACGTCCCTGTTGGCGGCGAGCGCCGGCTGGTTGTACTGGTCGGCGTCGCAGCCGATCGCGAGCACGCCCGCCTGCTTGACCGCGGCGAACACGCCGATGCCGGAGGCCCCCGCTGCCGGGTAGACGACGTCGGCGCCCTTGTCGATCAGGCCCTTCGCGGCCTCCTGGCCCTTCGGCGGGTCCTGGAAGCCGGTGAAGTCGCCGGCCGGGGTGATGTACTTCTTGTCGATCTTCACCTTGGGTGCCGCGGTGCGCGCGCCCTGGTTGTAGCCCGCCTCGAACTTCTGGATCAGCGGGATGTCCACGCCGCCGACGAAGCCCACGTGGCAGTTCTTGCTCTGGTACGCGGCGACGACGCCCGCGAGGAACGCGCCCTCCTGCTCGGCGAAGACCAGGGGCGTGACGTTCGCGGCGCCTTCGACGGCGGAGTCGACCAGGCCGAACTTGACGTTCGGGAACTCCGGCGCGACGACCTTGAGCGACTCGGTGTACGCGAAGCCGACGCCGACGATCGGGTTGAAGCCCTCGGACGCGAGCTGGCGCAGGCGGGTCTGCTTCGCGGCCTCGTCCTCGTTCGGCGCGGCGGAGAGCTCGCGGGTGTTCTCCTTCTTGACGCCCATGTCCTTGATCGCCTGGTCGAAACCGGCGGCGGCGAGGTCGTTGAACGACGCGTCGCCACGGCCGCCGATGTCGTAGGCCAGGCCGATCTTCAACGCGCTGCCGTCGACCTTGTCACCGCTCGCGGCGCTGGTGCTCGACGTGGCGGGCGCGGTGGGCGGCGTCGAGAACTCGCAGGCGCTGCCGGAACCGGTGGGCGTGGTGCCACCACCGGAGTCCTTCGCGCAGGCGCTCACCACCATGAGGCTGGTCAGCGCGATCGCGGCCACGGCGGTGCCACGCATACGACGACGCACGGTTCGTCTCCTCTAACTCGGCTTTAGGAGGCGGACGGTACCTCGCACCTCGATCAAACCGGTTGAGAGTTCACTTACTGGGATCGAGATCTTTACGGAAGACGAGGAAGTCGCACGGACACGCCAGGCGCGGCACCAGGAACGGATACGCGTCTTCCAGGCTGTCCTTGCGCACGACCTGATAGCCGATCCGCGTGTACCAGCCGCGCAGGAACTCCTTGACCGGGTGCGCCCATCCTTGCGGTACCAGGAGTTCCAGCTGCATCTCCGCGAACCCGCGCTCGCGGCCCCAGTTCTCGGCGAACGACACGAGGTCGCGGCCGATGCCGGTGCCGCGCTCCTCCGGCGCGGCGACCAGCATTCCGAACTCGCCGACGCCGTCCTCGATCTCGTGCACGCGCACCGAACCCACGACGCGCTCATCCGACCTGAGCACCGCGATCTGCCCGGTGGCGATGAGCTCCGCCACCTCCGCCGGGGTGGTCCGGGCGCTGCCTTCCTGCCAGATCCCCGCCTCCGCCTCGGCGTACACGCGGTTGATCAGGCCGGCGATCTCCGAGGCCAGTCCGGTGTCGGAGATCAGGACGGGAGTCACCACGGCGACGGCTGCGAGATCTTGGCGAGCTCGTCCGCGTGCTGGAGCACGCCGAGTTCGCGCAGCATCCGGTCGCGTTGCACGGGGTCGTGCGCGACGTGCGACGCGTGCAGCGCCTTGCGCAGACGGGCCTTCCGGCGCGGCGTCCACCGGCTGGCGATGGCCAGCTTCGCGGCACGCAACGCGGCCTTGTCACGGGTACGCGCCGCGGCGTCCCGGTGGTCGTCGCCCAGACCCAGCAACGACAACAGCCGTTCCCGAAGCTCACGGCCCACGCGTGCCCACGTCGTCGTGCGCTGACGCGAGGCGCGGATCTCGATGCCGAGCGCGAGGTGCAGCATCACCAGGCCGAGCACCGGTCCGAGCAGGACACGGGCGGTACCGGCGACCGGGCCGGACAGGCTGAAGGCCGCGAAGGCGGCGAACGCGGTCAGCGCCCACGCCACGAGGCGGGCGGGTCCGGGACGGCCGTCCCGGCGCACGCCACCGCGCATCGCCCACCCGCACGCGACGAGCGCCGCCTCCATCACGGAGAACAGCACGACCCGCTCGACGACGTCGGTGATGCCCAGCCGCTGCTCGAAGAACCGCCACGAGGTGTCGACGCTGACGCCGATGCTCATCAGCGCGACGGCGTAGAAACCCTTGGCGCCGGCGGGCTTGGAGGGCTCCGCGGGCTCCACGGGGGATTCGGGGGAGGGGGCCTCAGCCTTGTCGAGCTCGGCGATCAGTTCCGGTGTCAGCAGTACGTGACCGCTCGTGTCGGTCATGCCGTTGCGGGCACGCCACTCGTTCACGATCGTCCTGGCGTGGGAAGCGGTCGGTACCACCTGGCCCTGCTTGTGCAGCCAACGCCGAACGTCCTCGACCGTGCCGCCGCGCGGCATGTGCTCCAGCGCGTAGACGATCTGGGCCTTCTTGGTGTTCAAGCGGCCTAACTCGGCGCTGTGGTCGGTCAGGGTGCCGACCTCGTCCGTGGTCACTCGTGCTCTCCGTCCTCATGTTGGGGGCTTACAGGGGCACGCGGACGCGCTGGACCCTACCCGGCTACCGGGCGTGAACATCATCAGGTTTCCGACGTTGACACTGTCATTGTTGCAGTGTCACTATTGAGGGGTGTGGACGCTCGACGAGTTGCTGGACCGTGTCTCCGCCGCGCTGACGGCGGAGTACTCGGGCGCGCCCAACGGCCGCGTCCGGGACGTGCCCGACAAGCGGGCCGTCCGCTGGTACGCGACGACGGGGCTGGTCGACCGGCCATCGGCGATGCGCGGCCGCACCGCGTTGTACGAGAAGCGCCACCTGCTCCAGCTCGTGGCGGTGAAGAGACTTCAGTCGCAGGGGAGGACGCTGGCCGACATCCAAGCCGAGCTCGCGGGCGCCACCGACACGACGCTGGCGGCCGTCGCCCGCGTCCCGGAGCACCTGCTCGCCTCTGGCGAGGCATCGCCGCCGGAAGCCGTTCGCCCGAGGTTCTGGGCCGAACCCGCTGCCGCGCCGCCCGCTCCACCCGCACCTCCGGAGGCGTTCGCGCTCAACGGCGTCGCCCTCGGCGGAGGTGCCGTCGTCCTCGTGCCGGGGACGCCGACCGCCGCCGACCGCGCCGACATCGCCGCCGCCGCCCGGCCACTGCTCGACCTGCTCGCCGCCCGTGGCCTGCTCAACGAAAGGGACTCGCCATGACCATCTCCGTCGCCCCGATGAAGGCCGCCGAAGCCGACCGCATCGGCCGGACGACCGAGGACGCGGGTATCGGCGCGCTGCGCACCGAGCGCGGCAACCTGCCGCTGGAGCGGCTCGACGTGCGAGCGACGATCACCGGCCTCGTCGGCCGCGTCGTGCTGTCGACCGGGTTCGTGAACACCTACGACACCGCTCTCGAAGCGACCTACGTGTTCCCGTTGCCGGATCGCGCCGCCGTCACCGGCATGAAGATGACCGCCGGCGACCGCACCGTGGAAGCCGACCTCCAGGAACGCGCACAGGCCCGCCAGACCTACGACGACGCGATCGCGGCAGGCAAGAGAGCGTCCATAGTGGAGGAAGAACGGCCCGACGTCTTCACCATGCGCGTGGGCAACATCCCGGCCGGTGAACGGGTCACCGTCGAGCTGACCCTGGTGGGGCCGCTGGTCTTCGAGGACGGCGCGGCCACGTTCCGGTTCCCGCTGGTGGTGGCGCCGAGGTACGTGCCGGGCACGCCCCTGCCGGGTCCGTCCGTCGGTGACGGGTACGCCCAGGACACGGACGTCGTGCCGGACGCCTCCCGCATCACGCCGCCCGTGTTGCTGCCGGGCTTCCCGAACCCCGTGCGGCTGGGCGTCGGCGTCGAGATCGACCCGGCCGGCCTGGAGCTCGGTGAGGTGCGGTCGAGCCTGCACACGGTGGTCACCAAGGGCAACACCGTGACGGTCACTCCGGGCGAGCGGGTCGACCGCGACTTCGTGCTTCGCCTGGCATACCAGGGGAACAGCTCCGCCGTCGTGTGCGTGCCCGACCTGGACGACAGCGGCGAGGGCACCTACCAGCTGACGGTCCTGCCGCCCGAGCCCGAGGTCCCGGTCCGGGCACGGGACGTCGTGCTGCTGCTCGACCGCTCCGGCAGCATGTCGGGCTGGAAGATGGTCGCGGCCAGGCGCGCGGCGGCTCGCATCGTGGACACGCTGACCGCGGACGACACGTTCTCCGTGATCACCTTCGACGACCGCCTCGAACGGCCGGACACTCTCGGCTCGGCGCTGGTCACGGCGACCGACCGGCACCGCTTCCGCGCCGTCGAGCACCTGGCGGCCGTCCAGGCCCGCGGCGGCACCGAGATGTTCGAGCCGCTGCGGCAGGGCCTGAGCCTGCTCGCCGGCGCGACCTCGGAGCGCGACCCCGTCCTCGTGCTGGTCACGGACGGCCAGGTCGGCAACGAGGACCAGATGCTGCGCGACATCGCGCCGATGATCAACCGGACGCGGATCCACGCTGTCGGCATCGACACGGCCGTCAACGCGGGCTTCCTCGGCAGGCTCGCTGCCGCCGGCGCGGGCCGCTGCGAACTGGTCGAGAGCGAGGACCGGCTGGACGAGGCGATGACGCACATCCAGCGGCGCATCGGCGCGCCCGTCATCACCGACGTCGTGGTGTCGCCTTCGTCCGACCTGCCCCGGCAGCCCACGGCCATCTATCCGGGCGTGCCGCTGGTCGCCTTCGGCCGGTACCGGGGTGCGGCGCCGGAGTCGTTCAGCGTGCGCGGCCGGACCAGGGACGGCGCGGACTGGCAGGAGACGGTCGCCGTTCAGCGGCACACGTCGCCGGCCGTCCGGGCGCAGTGGGCCCGTGCCGCACTGCGTGACCTGGAGGACCGGTACGCGGTCGGTGACCGGGCGCTCGAGTCGTCGATCGTCCAGACTTCGTTGAAGTTCGGTGTGTTGTGCCGCTTCACCGCGTTCGTGGCGGTGGACGAGCGGGTGGTGTCCGACGGGACGGTGCACCGGGTGGTGCAGCCGGTCGAGCAGCCCGCGGGGTGGGAGCTTCCGGCTCCGGGGTTCGCGATGCCGATGGCGGCGCCGAGCTTCGCCGGTGGCGCACCGGGCGGCGGCTACGGCGGGCCACCGCCTGTCGCGGCCGCCGCGCCGATGGTCAGGGCCGCGGCGCCGAAGCGGATGCGCGAGTCCGCGTCGATGCCTGTGCCGCCACCGATGCCCATGCCCGTGCCGGCGGAACCCGCCGATCTGCGGGAGATCGTCGCCCGGGAGGTCCAGCGCCTGGAGAAGGACGTGGCATTGCCCCCGTGGGAGCGTCGCGACCTGCTCGCTGACCTGGCCAGCCGGCTCGGCACCCTGATCGCCGGTCGGCAGGGCGAGACCCACGCGCCGTTGCACGGCCTGGTCGCGGAGATCACGGCCGGGGGAGACGTGGACAGGCTCTGGGCGCGGGCACTGGAGGTACTGCGGGAGTTCGTGGCGGGAAAGACCGCCGAGCCGGAGCGCCGCCGCAGGTTCTGGCGCTGATCGGACGATTGCCCGCCAGGTGGTTGTGCCGGAACGCTCATCTGCGTGAGCGCGTTCGGTGAGTGGACGACAGTCGAGGGCCTGCCCGCGTTCGAGTACCGGGCGGGCCCTCGGCCGTGGGACCCGATCATCGACCCGCCGACGTCACGGAACTGGGTGCATCTGGGCAACCGCCGGATCACCCTGGTGGCGGACAGCGACGGGCGTTTCGGCGTCTGGGACGAGCACCTCGGGTGCCGCTGGATCACCGAGCGCACCGGCATCGCGCGGTTCGGCGATCTGTCCACGGATTCCCCTCCTGCCAAGCTGTTCGGGCCGACCTTCTGCCGGGTCGGGGTGGCTTCGGACCCCGTAGAGATCGAGCGCACGGTGCTGTGCCCGGAGGGCGAGGTGCCGTGGGTGTTGATCAGGGTCGACGTGCTCAACCGGGGCGATGTGGTGCTGCGCGGGGCGTTGAGCGAGGAGTGGGTCGTGCGGCCGCGCCTGGTGGACCTGGAGTTCGGGCCTGTTCGCGGTGACGCTCCACCGGACGCGCCCGTGGTGGCGCTGGAGCACTTCGGCGGCGAACGGGCGGAGACCACCGCCGGGACGTTGACCGTCGAAGCCGCGCTGGACCTCGCGCCGGGGGAGCGGACGACGGTGTGGTTCCGGTTCGGCCTGGTCGACGGGCCCGCAGACCCGGAAGTCCTGTACGCGGCCAGTCTTGCCGGTCTGAGGAACCGTCTCCCGTCGGCGCCCGCCGAGATCCAGTGGCACGCCGCGCTGCTGACGGGCGGCGCCTGCGTCGACGGCGTGCTCGGCGGCCACACCTTGAACCAGGGGTCGGCCTACTCGTTCCGGCACGGTTTCAACGGCGCCGCAAGGGATCCGTTGCAGCACGCCCTGCCGTTGGTGCACCTCGAACCAGATCTCGCGCTGTCGGTGCTGCGCAACACCTGTGCCTGGGGTAGCCCGGACGGCGACCTCCCGTACGCCCTCGACGGGCGCAAACAGCCGTGGACGCAGCTGTTCCGGCCGTCCGACCAGAACCTGTGGGCTCTCTGGCTCGCCTCCGAGTACGCGGCCGCGACGGGCGATCTCGCCGCGTTCAGCGAACCCGTGCCGTACCACCCCTGTCACGGCGCCGATCCCGTTCCACTCGCCGAGAACCTGCGGCGCCAGTTCCGGTTCTTCGCGGACGAGGTCGGTGTGGGGGAGCACGGCCACGTCCGGATCCTGAACGCCGACTGGAACGATCTGGCGATCAAAGAGTCCGGTGTGGACCGTGAGGTGATGATCGAACGGGGCGAGTCGGTCCTGAACTCGGCGATGGCCGCCTGGGTGCTGCCGGTGTACGCGGACCTCGCCGCACGTCTGGGCGATGACGCGACAGCTTCCGAGGCACGCGAACGCGCCGCCGCCCTCCGTTCGCTGGTCGCGGGGGAGTGGAACGGCCGTTGGTTCCGGCGCGCACACGGCCCTGACGGCAAGGTCGTCGGCGATCACGACCTGTGGCTGGAGGTGCAGCCGTGGGCGATCCTGTGTGGCGCCGCCACTGCGGACCAAGCGCGCGCACTGCTCGCCACGATCGACGAGACGTGCCGGGCCGGTTCGCCGCTGGGCGCTCGCCATCGCTGGCCCGTTCCCGACGGCACGCACGGCCAAGTGTGGTCGTCGGTCAACATGACGCTGATCTGGGCAGCCGCTGCCTACGATCCGGAAATGGCGTGGGACGAGTGGCGACGCATGACCCTGCACGCGCACACCGCCGCCTACCCGGAGGTGTGGACCGGAACCCTGTCCGGCCCCGACTGCTACCTCGCGCCCGAGAGCGACCGTCCCGGCGAGACGTGGGCCCTGCCCGACTTCGGCACCGCGATGCAGGCGTACCCCGTCGCGAACCTGCACAGCCACTCCCAGCCGTTGCTCGCCCATCTGCGGCTGAACGGCGTCGTACCTCGATTCGGTGAACGAGCGTGACGTACCGGGATCCTGGGTGCTCCTGACTTCGTGTCCCTGCGCCCGTTGCCCGCGGCCGAGCGGCTGTCGCTCGTCGAACAGACCGCTCTGTGCCACCCGGCCGTGCACAGCGTCGAACTGTCCTTTGAGGACGAGATCGACGTCGAGGTCGTGGTGTGGCGCGGAAGTTCGCCGCTGCGGACCGTGCACGACATCGCCACGGCACTCGATGCGGTGCTTCCGGGCGTGCCCGTGCGTCTGACGGTGTCGGCCGTCGCCTACAAGAGGCGCGCCACGACCCTGCTCGTGGTTTACAAATAGCACCCTCTTGTCAAACTGACTTTACATGTCCTACCGTTCTGTCAACCTCCTGAGGAGCGTGGCATGAGCGACAAGAAGGCAACGGTGCCCGTCGGCTCAACCGAGCAGTGGACGGACGGCAAGCGGTACCTGTGGTTGCTGGGGCTGGTCGTGCCGTCCCTGGCGTTCCTGGCGATCGGGATGCACGCGGCGACGGGCTGGGGCGTGTGGTTCTGGATCGGCCCGATCGTGGTGCTGGTGATCGTCCCGGCGATCGACCTCTTCGCGGGCCTCGACCGCAGCAACCCTCCCGACGACGTGATCGAGCGGCTGGAGAACGACCGCTACTACCGCTGGATCACCTATCTGTTCCTGCCGATCCAGTACGTCGGGTTCGTGGTGGCGTTCTGGCTGATCGCGCGCGGAGATCTGTCCGTTGTGGACAAGATCGGTCTCGCGGTGTCGATCGGGTGCATCGGCGGGATCGGCATCAACACGGCGCACGAACTGGGGCACAAGAAGGAGAGCCACGAGCGCTGGTTGTCCAAGATCGCACTGGCGCAGAGCTTCTACGGCCACTTCTACATCGAGCACAACCGCGGCCACCACGTGCGGGTCGCGACCCCGGAGGACCCGGCGAGCAGCAGGGTGGGCGAGAGCTTCTACCGGTTCTGGCCGCGCACCGTGTTCGGTTCGGTCAAGTCGGCGTGGCGCCTCGAACGCAAGCGCTACGGACGTCGTGACCGGCACCCGTACCGCCTGGGCAACGACGTGCTCAACGCGTGGCTGATGTCCGCCGTGCTGTGGGCGGCGATGATCATCTGGCTGGG
Organism: Lentzea waywayandensis; assembly: GCF_900115955.1. GTDB lineage: Bacteria > Actinomycetota > Actinomycetes > Mycobacteriales > Pseudonocardiaceae > Lentzea > Lentzea waywayandensis. The sequence continues at coordinate 32,653 of NZ_FOYL01000009.1, read as the reverse complement.
TGTCGGCATCGTGCCGTACCTGCTGATCCAGGCGGTGATCGGCTTCTCGTTGCTGGAGGTCGTGAACTACATGGAGCACTACGGGATGCTGCGGCAGAAGGTCGGGGCGCCGGACCGCAGGCGGTACGAGCGGGTCGACCCCAGCCACAGCTGGAACTCCAACAACATCGCGACCAACGTCCTGCTCTACCACCTTCAGCGGCACAGCGACCACCACGCCAACCCGACCCGGCGTTACCAGACGCTGCGTGACTTCGCCGAGTCCCCGGTGCTGCCGACCGGCTACGCGGGCATGATCCTGTTGGCCCTGGTACCGCCGCTGTGGCGGCGCGTGATGGACCCGCGGGTGCGGGGCCACTTCGGCGGTGACATCGGCCGCGCCAACATCCAGCCCGGCAGGCGAGCGAAGGTCCTCGCCCGCTACGGCGGCGTGGACATCGGCGAGGAGGTCGTCACCGACACTCGTGGCGACGCGACCGCGGGCGGCATGTGCCCAGGCTGCGGCTACGTCTACGACGAGAAGACGGGCGACCTGCGCGAGGGCTTCCCGGCCGGAACGCCGTGGGCGGACATCCCGGACTCCTGGTGCTGCCCGGACTGCGGGGTGCGGGAGAAGATCGACTTCGTGGCACCGGGACGCGTCGGCACGGCCTAGGATCGCCGGCATGGGCGCGACTCCAGCGGCGGCTTCCGGCCGGCGGCAGCCGATCATCGAGGCGGCCGTCGAGATGACCGCCCGCGACGGCTGGGCCGCGGTCACCATGACGCGGCTCGCCGAGCAGGTCGGCGTCAGCCGGCAGACCGTCTACAACGAGATCGGCTCGAAGAACTCCCTGGCCGACGCGATGCTCGCCCATGAGCTGGGCCGGTTCCTCGCCACGATCGGCGACGCGTTCGACCGCCACCCCGACGACCTGGTCGAGGCGATCTACGACGCCGTCCGCGACGTCCTCGACCTCGCCCGCGACAACCTGCTGGTTCGCGCCATCGCCTCGGCGACGCACGGCGCGGACACCGAGCTGGTGCCGCTGCTGACCACCCAGGCCGAAACCCTGCTGATCGAGGTCAAAGCAATGCTCGCGGCACGGGTCGAGTCCTACCGGCCGGGCCTCACGGCCGAGCAGATCGAGGTGCTGATCGACCTCATGACCCGCACGGTGCTCAGTCACGTCATCCAGCCGACGGGTACCCCGGCCGGCACCGCCGACGGCCTCGCGTGGCTAGCGTCACGTGTGCTGGAGGAGCCCGCGAGGAAACCCCTTCGGTACGGCTGACGAATGCAGGGAGTGAAGCGGGTGAGCGGACTGTTGCGCGTGCTGGACACCGTCGCGGACCGGCTCGTGGTCCCCGGCTACTCGAGGCTGGGCCATCAGCTCCGCCGCAGGGGCTGGGCCGGTGATCCGCAACCCGGTGCGCTCCAGGGCGCCAACGCCGTCGTGACCGGCGCCGGTTCGGGCATCGGCAAGGCGACGGCGCTCGGCCTCGCCCGCCTCGGCGCCGACGTGCTGCTGGTGGTGCGCGACGAACGCAAGGGCGAGGCCGCGCGCGCCGAGATCCTCGCCGAGGTGCCCACCGCGAAGGTCCTGATCCGGCACTGCGACCTGTCGAGCCAGAGCTCCGTGCGCCGGTTTGCCGCCGACCTGCCGTACAGCCGCCTCGACGTCCTGGTGCACAACGCCGGTGTTCTGCCGAACAAGCGCACGGAGACCGAAGACGGACACGAGCTGACGTTCGCCACGCACGTCCTCGGCCCGCTGCTGATGACTGATCTGCTGCGCCCGGCACTGGCCGCCTCATCGGACCCGAGAGTCGTGCTCGTCTCGTCGGGAGGCATGTACACCCAACGCCTCCGCGCGGACGACCCCGAGTACCGCGAGGGCGACTACCGTGGCGCGACCGCCTACGCGCGCACGAAACGCATGCAGGTCACGCTCGCCCCACTGCTCACCGAGCGCTACGCCCAGGACGGCATCGGCGTGCACGCCATGCACCCCGGCTGGGCCGACACGCCGGGCGTAGCCGGTTCACTGCCCGGCTTCCACCGGCTGACCAGGACGTTCCTGCGCACCGCCGAGGAAGGCGCGGACACCGTCGTCTGGCTTGCCGCGACCAGCCCCGCACCCCGCTCCGGCCAGTTCTGGCACGACCGCCGCGAGCGTCCGACGCACCTGCTGCCGACCACCGGCGACAAGCCGGACGACGTGAACGCGTTCTGGCAGTACAGCACCAGCGCGGTCGGCCTTCTGCCCTAGAGGACCAGCTTCTGGTACTGCTCGCGGTCCATGTCGTACACCTCCAGGGTCACCTGCGTCGGCAGCCCCTCCACCGGCTTGAGGTGATCCCGCGCGATCCCGAGACTCACCCGCCCGACCTCCTGCTTGAGCTCGACCGGACGCCCGGTCAGCAACCCGACCCGGACGTGGATCATCGCCGCGGGCGAGCCGTCCCCGATCACGGACTCCTCGATCTGCCGGAACCGCGTCTTGAACGCCGCCACCTCCGCGCTGACCAGCGGCCCGACGGCCTGGTGCAGCGCGAGGGCGAAGGCGCGGCGGTCGAACGCCTCGGTCAGTTCGGCGGAGTACTCGACGGTGATCTGTGGCATGTGCTCACGCTACCGGCGGCGGCCAGGACCTGGCGGACCGTCTCGCACAGCAGATCATCATCTGGGATTCCCCTGGTGGGACGCACGTCCGTGGCGAGCAACGGCCGCAAGGCCGGGACCGCTTCAGGATGCCGTGCGCACAGCCAACAGCAGCCGCGTCCCAACGCCTGCCCGTGCGTCGGGATGCGTGCAGACGGCGCTGATCTCGGTGTAGTCAGCCATTCGCAGCCATTCGCGGCCATCGCCACCAGCCGACCGTCACGCCGGACACCCAAGTACGCACCCATCTCGACGGTGCGCCGCAGGAACGGGCCCAGCCGCGTGAGCTCCGCGAACGCCTGCATCTCCGGAACGTCATAAGCACCAAGCCGAACGGCTGCCGCGTGGCCCTCGCCGACGCACGTGCGCAGCACCGTCCGCAGTGGACGACGTCGTGAACGCCGACATGGCAGGCCACATCACCTCGGCGGCGGAGCGCAGGCCGACGCCGGCGCACCAGATCGGCCGCGAACCGGTGACGTTCCGGGAGTCCGCCAGGAGCCTGTGACCGGCGCGCGGGGCAGGCCTCGGAGGACGCCTGCCCCAGAGCGTCACTTACCGTGCGGGTCCCCGACGTTGAGCGCGGCGACGACCTGGTCGTAGTCGCCGCGCGCCTCGCCGTAGCGCAGGAACTTCACGCGCTCGACCTGGATCTCGCGGGCGTCGGGCTGGGTCTCGATGATGCTCATGACCTCGGCGACGTACTCGTCGAGCGGCATCGCGTGCTCGCTTTCGGCCTGGCCGGGCAACAGGTCGGTCTGCACCGCCGGCGGCTCCAGTTCCACGACCCGCACCGACGTGTCGGCGAGCTGGAGTCGCAGTGACTCGCTGAGCATGTGGATGGCGGCCTTGGACGCGTTGTAGCTCGGCGTGACCTTCAACGGCGCGAAGGCGAGGCCGGAGGAGACGGTCATGATCGTGGCGTCCGGCAGTGACTGGAAGTGCTCGACGAACGCGGCGATCAGGCGGATCGGGCCGAGCACGTTGGTCGTGACGATGCCCTCGGCGGACTCCAGGAACGACTCGGGGCGGTGCCAGTCCTCGACGCGCATGACGCCGGCCATGGTGATCAGCACGTTGACCGACGGGAAGCGTGCGATGACGTCCTTGGCCGCGGTCTGCACGCTGGCCGCGTCGGCGGTGTCGATGCGGACGGTCTCGACGCCGGGGTGTTCGGCGGCGATCCGGTCGAGCAGTTCGGTGCGCCGGCCGCCCACGATCACGGTGTTGCCGCGCTCGCGCAGGGCGAGGGCGAGCGCCAGGCCGATGCCGCTGGTGGCGCCGGGGATGAAGACGGTGTTTCCGGTGATGTCCATGGCGCTGAGCTTCTGCCGTTCTCCGGTGCCGCGGCAGAGAGCCCTTATCGGGGGATCGGCAATCCCTGGTTCGCAGCCGCACAAGCCGGATACTCGAACACATGGATCGGGTGGAACTGGCCGGCTTCCTGCGTCGCCGCCGGGAGGAACTGAGGCCGGAGGACGTCGGCCTGCCGGCGGGCGCGCGCAGGCGGGCACCGGGGCTGCGGCGCGAGGAGGTCGCGGCGCTGGCCGCCATGTCCACGGACTACTACACGCGCCTGGAACAGCAACGCGGCCCGCAGCCGAGCGAGCAGATGCTGGCCTCGCTGGCCCGTGCTCTCCGGCTGAGCGACGACGAACGCGACTACCTGTTCCGCGTCGCCGGTCGCAACGCGCCGTCGCCGCGGTCGACTGCCACGCACGTCGCGCCCGCGTTGCAACGGGTGCTGGACCGGCTCGACGACACGCCCGCGCTGATCCTGTCGAACCTCAGCGAGGTCCTCGTGCAGAACCGGTTCGCCGAGGCGTTGTACGGCGACTCCTCACACTTCACCGGTCACGCCCGCAGCGGGATCTACCGCTGGTTCACCGACCCGGACGAACGCCTGATCTACCCCGAGCACGACCGTGACCGGCAGAGCCGCACCCAGGTGGCGAACCTGCGTGCCGCCTACGCCTCGATGGGCCCGCGCTCCCGGGCCGGTGAGCTCGTTCGTGCGCTGCAGAAGGAAAGCGCGGAGTTCGCGGAGCTGTGGGAACGGCACGAGGTCTCGAAGCGGTTCGAGGACCACAAGGTGCTGATCCACCCGCAGCTCGGCGAGATCGAGGTGGACTGCCAGGCGTTGTTCACCGAGGACCAGTCGCAGGCGTTGCTGGTGCTGACCGCACCGCCGCGCACCGAGGCGTTCGACAAGCTTCAGCTGCTCGGTGTGCTGGGCACGGAGAAGTTCGTCAGCTGAGGACGAGGATCGTCTCCTCGATCTCGGCCTTCCGTGCTGCCGCATAGCCGGTATCGGTGCCGACAGGCTTGAACCCCGCCCTGGTCAGCACGCGCAGCGAGGCCGCGTTGTCACTGGCGGCGCGGGCGTGCAGCGGCCGGACTGTCACGCGTTCGAGCAGCAACGCCACCGCCCGCCCGGCGACGCCCTGACCCCACACCGCGCGGTCGATCCAGTAGGTGATCTCGGTGTCGCCCTCCAGCACGAAGCTGGCGATGCTGCCGACGACCACCCCGTCACCGAGGATCACCTGGTTGAAGGTCTCGGGATTGGCCCGGATCTTGCGCATGTGCGCGTCGAACGCCTCGCGGTCGTCGGGGTCCTTCGCCGTGAAGGCCGCCATCCACACGGCCTCGGGATCGCGCATGAACTCGAACAACACGTCCAGGTCCGCGTCCTCGACGCCTCTCAACGTGACTTCTCCGATCATCGAGCCAACCTAGTCGCGAGCCACGCCAGCGAGAGGGGATATCGGTAGTCGATCGCGCCGTGACCCGCGTCGAAGAGCTCGAAGTGCACGCGGTCGTCGGGAATCCCGGCCAGCGCGATCTCCCTGCGGAACGCCTCCGCGCCCAGGTCGAGGAAGTACTCGTCCCTGGTGCCCGCGTCGATCCACACGGCCCGCAGCGAACGGATCGCCTCAGCGTGACCGGGCACCATCCGCACCGGGTCCCAGTCGAGCCAGCGCTGCCACACCTCGGGCCTGAGCGCTCCGGTGACGGAGTCGAACGGCAGCTCGGGCGTGCCGTCCTCGGTGGCCGAGAAACACGCCGCCACACCGAGAATCCCGAGCAGGTCCATGTCCTCGGGCTTGGTGAACGCCGTCCGGCTCTGGAAGTCCGTCCACCACTTCTGGACGTCGTTGTCGTACCCGCGCAACGCCCGCACGGCCTTGCCGAAGTCCGCGAGGTAGCAAAGCTCGTAGAGCGCGTCACCCGCGTGCGTGGCCAACGCGCCGAACAGGTCCGGCCGCAGCATCGGCGTGATCATCGCGCCGAACCCGCCCGACGACTTGCCCGCGATCGCCCGCGACTCGCGGCCCGGGATCGTGCGGTAGTGCGCGTCCACCCACGGCACGATCTCGTCGCACAGGTACGAGTGGTACCGGCCGGTGCCGGGGGAGTCGACGAACTGCGAGCCGCCGTACGACGTCCACGCGTCGACGTAGACGACGATGCAGCCAGGGGCTCCCTGGGCGAACACCGCGTCGGCCGTCTCGATGAACGGCTGGCGGAACGGCGTGCGGTTCGCCCACATCGCCACGTGCCCGGTGTAGCCCTGGATCAGGTAGACGGTGGGGTAGTGCTCGGTCCCGGAGTCGTAACCCGGCGGCACGTACACCCACAGCGGCCGCTCGTGCGGATCTCCGAGCGGGTTGTCGCGCAGCAGTGCGGACTCGACGGTGTGCCGGTCGAGCCGGCCGGCGAGCGATCCCTCCCAAGGCAGCATGATCCCAGTCAACCACAGTGGACCCGCCGGTCCAGAAAACGTAGTCTGGGGGCATGAAGCTCACGGCGAAGGGGCAGGCGACCCGGCAGCGCATCATCGAGGGGGCGGCCTCCTACCTGCGCGGTGACGGCGCGGCGAGCGTCACCCTGGACGACATCCGGGCGATCACCGGCACCAGCAAAGGCCAGATCTTCCACTACTTCCCGGACGGCAAGGAGGAGCTCTTCCTCGCCGTGGCGCGGTTCGAGGCCGGCCGCGTTCTCTCCGACCAGCAGCCACATCTGAGCGCCCTGACGTCGTGGGCCGCCTGGGAACGCTGGCGCGACTCGGTTGTCGCCCGCTACCGGGCGCAGGGCCGGAACTGCCCGCTCGGCGTGCTGATGGGTCAGCTCAACACCACGCCGGGCGCGCACGAGGTCATCGGCACGCTCCTGGACCGGTGGCAGTCCGAGTTGCGCGAAGGTGTCGCCGAGATGCAGGAGGCCGGCCTGGTGCGCTCCACAGTGGACGCAGACAGGGCCTCCGCCGCGTTGATCGCGGGCATCCAGGGCGGCGTGCAGGTGCTCCGGTCGACCGGCAGCGTCACGCACCTGGAGGCGGCTCTCGACCTCGTCATCGACTACCTCCGCGGTTGAAAGTCCTGGACTTGCGGGTCCAAAAATGCGGACCTAGCTTCGAGTGCATGGCACAACGACTGCAGGGCAGGACGGCCCTCATCACCGGTTCCACCAGCAACATCGGCCGCTCGATCGCGGTCGCCTTCGCCCACGAGGGAGCGCACGTCGTCGTCTCCGGACGCGACGAGGCCAGGGGAGCGGAGGTCGTCGACCAGATCCGCTCGTCCGGCGGCCACGCCGACTTCGTCCGCGCCGACCTCGACGGCTCGTCCGCCGCGAGTCGCACACTGGCCGCGGAAGTCCTGGCGCTCCTGGACGGCCACGTCGACATCCTCGTCAACAACGCGGGCATCTACCCGTCGCCGGGCACCCTCGACACCGACGACGAGACCTTCGACCGCGTCTACGGCGTCAACGTGAAGGCACCGTTCTTCCTGACGCAGGCCCTGGTTCCCGCGATGATCAGCTCGGGTTCCGGCGTGGTCATCAACCTGGGCTCGTGGATCGCCCGCCTGGCCGTGCCGCGCGGCTCGCTCTACAGCTCCACCAAGGGCGCCATGGAAACGCTTACCCGCGCGTGGGCGGCGGAGTTCGGCCCGCAGGGCGTGCGGGTGAACGCGATCTCGCCCGGCGTGGTCGTCTCGCCGGACTGGGACCCCGCCACCGTCCACCCCGGCGAGGTGATGATGCACGGCACGCCGGCCGGCCGGTCCGGGCATCCCGACGCCATCGCCGGGGCCGCGGTCTACCTGGCCTCGGACGACGCCGCGTTCGTGCACGGGACCGTGATCGACGTCGACGGCGGGCGGACCGGCGTCGCGGTGGTCGCCGGCTGAGGAGTTCGTGCTGACGGGGCTCGCTCGAGCGAGCCCCTAGGAGCATCTGTTGAAGTGTCCAAACGACTACTGACAGATGATCCGAATCGAGAAGCAATGGACAAGGCATCCGTCGCGCGCTTCCTGCTGCTGGCGCTGCTGTGGGGAAGCAGCTTCACGTTGATCAAGGTGTCCCTGGAAGGTTTGACACCGGGGCAGCTCGTGCTCAGCAGACTCATCCTGGGCGCGGCCGTCCTGCTCTCCATCGCGGCCGTCCGCAAGGTCGCCCTGCCGCGTTCCGCCCAGATCTGGGGGCACATCGCCGCCGCCGGTCTGTTCGGCAACGTGATCCCGTTCCTCCTGCTGTCCTACGGCGAGAAGACCACCGGCGCCGGCATCGCGGGCGTCCTGATCGGCGCCAGCCCGCTGCTGACGCTGGCGCTCGCCACCGCCGCCCTGCCGACCGAGCGGGCGACCTCCCGCAAGGCGGTCGGCCTGGTGCTCGGCTTCATCGGCGTGGTGCTGCTGATCGGGCCGTGGCACGAGTCGCTCGGTTCGCTCAGCGGGCGGCTGGCCTGCTTCGGCGCGGCCGTCAGCTACGCGATCGGCTTCGTGTACGTCCGCAAGTACCTGTCGCCGCTCGGCCTGGCGCCGCTGTCGCTGGCCGCCTCGCAGCTCGTCGCGGCGGCCGTGCTCCAGGCGATCGTGACGCCGTTCCTCGGCTGGCGCACGCCCGACTTCACCGGCCCGGTGACGATGAGCATCGTGCTGCTCGGGCTGTTCAGCACCGGTCTGGCCTACGTGCTGTACTTCCGTCTCATCGGCGACGTCGGCGCCACCACAGCGTCGGCGGTCAACTACGTCGTGCCGGTGTTCGCGGTGCTCGTCAGCGTGTTGTTCCTCGGTGAGCACGTCACGTGGAACCTCATCGCGGGCGGTCTCGTGGTCCTCGTCGGCGTGGCCTACGCGGAGAACAGGCTCGGACAGCTCCGCAAGACCCCCGAGAAGGTGGGGGCGGTCCGGTGAACCCGCGGGCGCTGCTCGGCGCGATCACCGCGGACCTGGACATGGTCCTCGACCGCGATCCGTCGATCACGTCGCGCAGCGAGGCGTTGCTGCACCCGACGGTGATCGCGATCTGGGGCTATCGCGTGTCGCACTGGTTGCACCTGCGGGGTCACCGGCGCAGCGCCCGGCTGATCATGGTCATCGCCAGGCTGCTGACCGGTGGCATCGAGATCCACCCCGGGGCGGAGATCGGCCGTGGATTCTTCATCGACCACGGCGCGGGCGTGGTGATCGGCGAGACGGTGATCATCGGCGAGGACGTCACGATCTTCCACCAGGTGACGCTCGGCGCGGTCGGGTGGTGGCACGACAACCAACGGCCGCAAGGATCCCGGCGGCATCCGAAGCTCGGCGACCGGGTCGTCGTCGGGGCCAACGCGACGCTGCTCGGTCCGATCACGGTCGGCCACGACTCGGTGGTCGGCGCTCAGGCACTCGTCATCCGTGACGTACCAGCGGATTCGCGCGTCCTGGCGCCGTTCTCCGTGCCGGCCCTGAGGTCGACCCGTGGCGTGGTGAAGGCAGCCAGGGCCCGTCATCCCGTCCAGATCACGGGACTGCGGCACAAGGGCGCCCAGGCCGTGTTCCCCACTTGGTGACAACTAACCGATCGGAGTTCGCGTGAACACCCGAGTCAGTCAGCCCCTCACCAGACGACCGCCCGCCCACTCGCTCGTGGACCTGATCGGCGGGACACCCACCGTCCGGCTCGACCTCGGTGTGACCACCGCGAACCTCTACGCCAAGCTGGAGATGGCCAACCCCCTGTCCAGCGTGAAGGACCGCGCCGCGCTCTACATGATCAACGGCGCGGAAGAGCGCGGGGACCTGACCAGGGGCACGGGCACGATCGTCGAGGCGACGTCGGGCAACACGGGCATCTCCATGGCGGCCATCGCGGCCGCCCGCGGGTACAAGTGCGTGATCGTCCTGCCGGACAGCGCGACCAGCGAACGCATCCAGCTGCTGCGCGCGTTCGGCGCGGAGATCGTGCTGACCCCGTACCAGGAGGGGTACGTGGCGGCGATCGCCAAGGCCGAGGAGATCTACCGCGAACGGCCTGGGTCGTGGTTCGCCTGCCAGCACGAGAACTCCGACAACGTGGCGGCGCACTACGCCACCACCGGGCCGGAGATCTGGAACGACACCGACGGCGAGGTGGACGTCTTCGTCTGCGGTGTCGGCACCGGCGGAACGCTCAGCGGCACCGCGAAGTACCTGAAGGAACGCAATCCCGGCATCCGCGTGGTCGCGGTGGAGCCGGAAGGGTCACCGGTGCTCAGCCAGGGATGGGGCGGCCTGCACCGCATCCCCGGACTCAACGGCGGCTTCGTCGCGCCGACGACGGACGTGGCCCTGATCGACGAGGTCCTCACCGTGTCCAATGAGGACGCTTACCGGACGGCAAGGGAACTCGCGCGGACCGCGGGGCTGCTGGTCGGGGTCTCCTCCGGGGCGGCGGCGCACGCGTGCCGCGTGCTCTCCGCGCGGCCGGAGTACGCGGGCAAGAACCTGGTCACCGTGTTCCCGGACACGGGCGAGCGGTACCTCTCCTGGTTCAACCAGGAAGACACGACTGACAGCGGCGAGACGCCCGCAGCCATCAACGAGGAGTGAACAGACATGACGCAAGTGTCCAACATCCTGCTTCCCGGCGAAGGCGAGTCGGTGCAGATCGGCACGACCACCCACACCACCTTCAAGGCCAGGGGCAGTGAGACGGACGGGCGCCTCGGCCTGTACGAGCACCGGATGGCCGCGGGCGCTCCCGGTGCCTCGCCGCACGTGCACAACGAGCAGCTGGAAGCGTTCTACGTCCTGAGCGGCATGGTGGAGCTCCACCTCGACGGCAAGTCGTTCGCCGCGCCTCCCGGCACGTACGTCAACGTCCCGATGGGCGTGTCGCACGGGTTCCACAACCCGTACCAGGACCAGGCCACGATGCTCATCATCTTCACGCCCGCGCTCAACCGCGAGGAGTACTTCCGGGGCCTCGCCGAGATGTACGCGGACGGCAACAAGCCCACCGAGGACGAGTTGCTGACCCTGATGGCGAAGTACGACCAGTTCGAGGTCGCGATCGACGGCACCGTTCCGGGCTGGGGCAGGCACTGAGGTTACGGCGGGTGCCTGGTTTCGGGCACCCGCCACCCTTGCTCAGGCCGAGTCGCGCACGATCAGTTCGGTGGGCAGGATCAGCGACGTCGGCTGTTCGCCGTTCAGCAGCCGGATCAGCATCCTGGTCATCTCCCGGCCGAGTGCCTCGATGGGCTGCCGGACCGTGGTCAGCGCGGGCTGGGTGTGCCGCGCCGTCACGATGTCGTTGAAGCCGACGACCGCGACGTCCTCGGGCACCCGCTTGCCGTGTTCCCGCAGAACGGCGAGCGCTCCGGTGGCCATGGCGTCGGAGGCGACGAAGACGCCGTCCAGGTCGGGGTGGTCCTCGAGCAGGAGCTTCATGCCCGCGGCACCGCTGGACTCGCTGAAGTCGCCGTGCGCCACGCGTTCGTCGCCCAGGCCCGCCAGCACGACGGCCTCGCGGAAGCCCATGTAGCGCGACATGCCGGCGTGCGTGTCGAGCTCACCGGTGATCGTGCCGATCCTGGTGCGGCCGGAGGAGATCAGGTGTTCGACGGCCGTGCGGGCGCCGCCCCGGTTGTCGGCGTCGACGTACCACTGGGGTGCGCGGTCGAGCGAGCGTCCACCGTGGACGGCCGGCAGGCCGCTGTCCTCCGCCATCTTCGACAGCGGGTCGTTCTCCTTGAGCGCCAGTAGCATCACGCCGTCCGCGCCGCGCGACTGGAGCACCTGCGCGAACCTGTCCCTGCCGCGCTGGGAGGCGGCGAGCAGCAGCATCAGGTGCAGGTCGGTCTCCTCCAGCGCCGCGTTGACGCCGCTGATCACCTCGGCGAAGAAGAGGTTGGCGAAGATCGCCGGGTCGTCGCTGGAGATCACCAGGACGACGGCGCCGCGCCGCTGGCTCGCCAGTGAGCGGGCGGCGGTGTTCGGGACGTAGCCCAGATCCGCGATGGCGCTCTGGACCGCGCGTTTCGACTTCTCGCTGACGTGGCGCGCGTTGTTGATTACGCGGGACACGGTGCCGGTCGAGACGCCCGCGCGTTGCGCCACTTCCTCCAGGGTGGGAGGCCGGGTGTTCATGGCCGCACCCTATCAATGTTGTAAGCGCTCACAGTCCACCTCGCGCGATGACGTCCGCGTACCACCGGGCACTGTCCTTCGGGGTGCGGCGCTGGGTGTCGTAGTCGACGTGCACGAGGCCGAACCGCTGGGCGTAGCCGAAGGACCACTCGAAGTTGTCGAGCAACGACCAGGCGAAGTAGCCCTTCAGCGCCACACCTCTCGACACGGCCTCCGCGCAGGCCCGCACGTGCCCGTCCAGGTAGGCGACGCGGTCGGCGTCGTGCACCTCGTCGTCGAACGCGGCGCCGTTCTCGGTGATGTACAACGGGATCGCCGGGTAGTCGCGGTCCAGCCGCAGCAGCAGGTCGAGCAGTCCGCTGGCGTCGATCTCCCAGCCGATGGACGTGCGCCGCCGCCCGCCGTCGAGGTGCCGGACGTGCTCGGAGCCGACGTAGGCCGAAGGCGACGGGGTGGTGCCGTGGCCGACGAGCATGGGGGAGTAGTAGTTCACGCCGAGGAAGTCGATCGGCGCCGCGATGGTCTTGAGGTCGTCGTCCTGGACGTGGTCGAAGCCGGTGACGTGCTCCAGGTCCCGCCGCACGTCGTCCGGGTACTCGGCCAGCAGCACGGGGTCGAGGAAGAGCCGGTTCTGCATGCCGTCGATCCGGCGGGCCGCGTCGAGGTCGTCCGCGGTGTTGGAGCCCGCCGTGACGTGGGTGAGGTTCAGCGTGACGCCGACCCGTGCGTCGGACATCGCCCGTGCCGCGAGCCCGTGGCCCAGCAGCAGGTGGTGGGCGGCGCGGATGGACGCGTCCGGGTCCTGGCGGCCGGGTGCGTGCCTGCCGGTCGCGTAGCCGAGGAACGCCGAACACCACGGCTCGTTCAACGTCGTCCAGTGCGTGACGCGGTCCGCCAGCGCCTCGTGCACGATCTGCGCGTACTCGGCGAACCGCAGGGCGGTGTCGCGCTCCGGCCAGCCGCCCGCGTCCTCCAGCGGTTGCGGCAGGTCCCAGTGGTAGAGCGTCGGCCAGGGCTGGATGCCGTTGTCCAGCAACGTGTCGACGAGCCTCGAGTAGAAGTCGAGCCCGCGCTGGTCGACGGCACCTGAGCCGAGCGGCTGGATCCGCGGCCACGCGACGGAGAACCGGTAGGCGCCGAGCCCGAGTTCGCGCATGATCGCGACGTCCTCGGGGTAGCGGTGGTAGTGGTCGGCGGCGACCGCGCCGGTGTCGCCGCCATCGACCTTGCCCGGGGTCGCGCAGAAGGTGTCCCAGATGGACGGTCCGCGTCCGTCCTCGGTCACCGCGCCCTCGATCTGGTAGCTGGACGTGGCCGCGCCCCAGAGGAAACCGGGTTCGAACGTCGTCATGCCTTGACCGCCCCTTCCATGATGCCGCCGATGATCTGGCGACCGAACGCGACGAACACGAGCAGCAACGGCACAGTGGCGATCAGCGCTCCGGTGAACATGAGCGTGTAGTCGGTGTAGTAGGTGGTGGAGAGCTGCGACAGCGAGAACTGGACGGTCGGGTTGTCCGCTTCCAGGACCGCGAGCGGCCACAGGAACTCGTTCCAGGCGCCCATGAAGGTGAACAGGCCGAGCACCGCCGCGCCGGGACGCAACGCCGGCAGCACGATGCTCCAGAACGTGCGGAACGTGCTGCACCCGTCGATGCGGGCGGCCTCGATGAGCTCGTCGGGCACGGCCTGCTCGGCGTACTGGCGCATCAGGAAGACGCCGAACGCGGACACCAGCGCCGGCACGACGATCGCTTCCATCCGGTTCTGCCAGCCCAGCTCGACCATGATCATGTACAGCGGGATGATGCCCATCTGCACCGGGATCATCATGGTCGCGAGGATGACGAGCAGCAGCCCGTTGCGGCCGCGGAACTTCAGCTTGGCGAACGCGAAACCCGCGAGCGACGAGAAGAACACGACCGACACGGTGATGATCGCCGAGCTGAGCAGCGAGTTCCACAGGCCCAGCAGGAAGTTCGCGTCGTCGGCGGCGAACAGCCTGCCGACGTTCTCCCCGAAGTTCGGGCCGGGTGCCAACGGCGGTGGCCAGTCGCCGACGACGTCGTTGGCGCGGGTCGCGACGACGAAGAGCCAGTAGAGCGGGAACGCCGACAGCACGATGCCCGCGAGGAGCGTGAAGTAGACCAGGGGATGGGTTTTGCGCATGGCTACCTCGACCTCCGCGTGATCAGGAAGTTGACGACGCCGAGCAGGGTGATCAGCAGGAAGATCATCCACGCTACGGCGGAGCCGTAGCCGTAGTCGAAGTCCCGGAACGCCTTCTCGAACATGTACATCGACACCGTCTGGAACTGCCGCAGGCTGCCGCCGGAGATGGCGAAGCTGCCCTGGCCGAAGATCAGCGGCTCGGTGAAGAGCTGCATGCCCGCGATGGTGGACATGATGACGGTGAAGACGATGGCGGGCCGGATGTTCGGGACCGTGATGCTCCAGAACTGCCGGACCTTGCCCGCACCGTCCACAGTGGCCGCTTCGTACAGGTCCTTCGGAATCGCCTGCATCGCCGCGAGGTAGATCAGGGCGTTGTAGCCGGTCCACCGCCAGTTGACCATGGTGGCGATCGCGGTCCACGACGACCACTTGTCGGCGCGCCAGTCGATCGCGTCGATGTTCACGAGGCCCAGCAGGCCGTTCACCATGCCGGCGTCGCGGTCGAAGATCTGGCTGAACACGATGCCGACGGCGGCGACGGACGTGACGATCGGCAGCAGCACGCCCATCCGCAGGAACGTGACGGCGCGCAGCTTCTGGTTGAGCAGGCTCGCGAGCACCAGAGCGCCGAGCAGTTGCGGCACCGTGGAGAGCACGAGCATGCCGAGGGTGTTGACGACCGAGTTCCAGAAGTCCGGGTCGGCGAACAGCGCGACGTAGTTGTCGAGCCCGACGAACGCGCCCGCGCCGGTGATGTCCCAGTCGTGCAACGACACCCAGGCCGTGTAGATCAGCGGGAACAACCCGAAGACCGCGAAGATCACGAAGAACGGCGCGATGAACAGGTAGGGCGACCACTTCACCTCGACGCGTGAGATCCGGTCGCGCAGCCGGGGGCGTGGCTGCTCGGGAGGCCTGCTCCCGGCCGCCGGGGTGCTGGGGGCCGTCCTCGGCCGCAGATCGGTCACCATCGTGTGTCCTCGGGTGCTGTGGGGATGACGGCCGGGGCGGGGGTTTCCTCGTCGCCCCGGCCGCCAGGTCGCTACTCGGCCGGCCGTGGGGTGGGTCTCCGCAGCGCCCCAGCCGTCAGGTGTGTGGTCGGGGCCCTGCGGCGCGGGGACTTCCGCGCCGCCCCCGGACCTCCGCTACTTGGCCAGGCGCTTGGCGTCGTCGACGGCCTTGGCCCAGGCCTCGTCGGGCTGGAGCTTGCCCTGCTCCACCGCGAGCAATGCGTTGCCGACGCGGTCACCGATGGCGTTGTTGTCCGGCCCGAGGTAGACCGGCTTGAGCGCCTTGACGCTCTCGCCGAAGATCTTGCCGACGGGCGCGTCGTTGAAGTACGGGTTCTTGAAGTCCTGCACGACCGGGTCGTCGATGGCCTGCGGCGAGGACGGGAAGTTGTTCTTCGCCTTGAACGCCGCGGTCTGTCCCTTGGCGCTGGTCAGGAACTTCGCCAGCTCGGCGGCCTCCTTCTGGTGCGTGCTCTGCGCCGGCACCGCGAGGAACGAACCGCCGCGCACCGCGCCGTTGCCGGGCACCTTCGCGACGTCCCACTTGCCCTTGTTCTCCGGACCCGCCTGCTTCTCGATCGTGCCGAGCATCCAGGACGGGCACGGGATCGTGGCGAACGTGCCGTTCTTGAAGCCCGCGTTCCACTGTGGACTCCACATCTCGATGTTGGCCGACAGCCCGGCCTTCACCATCTCGATGGACTTGTCCCAGGTGGCCCGCACGGCGGAGTTCGAGTCGATCACCAGCTCGTTCGTGGAGTCGTAGTAGGTGTGGTCACCCGACTGCATCAGCATGTTCAGGTAGACGCCGCCGGTCGAGTCGTAGAACCCGGCGCCGGGGGTCTTGGCCTTGAACTGCTTGCCGGTGGCGAGGTAGGCGTCCCAGGTGGGCCAGAGCCTGCCGACCGCCTCCCGGTCGGTGGGCAGGCCCGCGGCCTCGAAGAGGTCCTTGCGGTAGCACATGCCCTGCGCGCCGACGTCCGTGCCGAGACCGACGACCTTGCTGCCGTCCGAAGTGGACGCCTGCTGCCACTTCCACGGCAGGAAGTTGCCGGAGAGCTCCTTGGCGCCGTGGTCGAGCAGGTTCACGAACTGGTCGGGCTTCGCCATGAACTGCGAGAGGATGCCCTCCTCGATCGCGACGACGTCGCCCGCGCCCTTCCCGGTGGCGAGCCACTGCTGCAACTTCGGCGTGTAGTCGCCGAGCTTGCCGATGTTCTCTTCCTTGATCTTGATACCGGGATGGCTTGCCTCGTACTCCTTGTACAGCTCGTCGTAGCCGAACTGGCTGAACGTCTTCACGACGAGCGTGACGTCCCCCGACGCGGAGTCAGCGGTTCCACCGCCACACGCGGACACGGCCACCAGCGAGCTGAGCAGAGTTGTGGCGAGCAGAGCGCGCCTCGGTCGAACACCCATCGAAGAACCTCCAGTTGGCGGATGGTCTGCAAGCGCTAACACCTGGATTTGGTCGTCTGACAGACCACTGGAACACCGTTCACCTGCTGCGACGCTGCGGCTTCGGCCGGTGTGCGCCCATCGGGATCGGGGGAAACTGTGAGCGCTTACAGGACTGTAGCCACGAGGCCATCCGGATGTGAAGAGGTAGCGCCAGTCACATTTCGATGACGCGGGATCGTTGACAGGCGGGGTCGGGTGGGTGAACATTCGCCTCGACGCTGCGGTCGCGCCGGGAGACAGTCGACCTCGAGAGGCCCCCGGTATGTCCGTGAAGACCAGGCTGGTCGCGACCGGCCTTCCGTTCGTCCTGATCGCCACGATCGCGGCACCCGCGACCGCGGCCGAGCCCTATGAGCGGGTGCTCAACGGCAAGTTCGACAGTGTGAAGACCCCGTGGTGGAGCAGCGGAATCGCTCCGTCCACTGTGGCCGACGGCAGACTGTGCGCGCAGATCCCCGGCGGCACGGCGAACCCGTGGACGGCGATGATCGGCCAGAACGACATCCCGCTGGAGGCCGGTCAGCCCTACACGCTGCGCTTCACCGCGACCGCCACGAAGAACGTCACGGTGCGGGCGGCGGTCGCTCTCTCCGTCGCGCCGAACACCACGGTGCTGAACAAGGCCGCCGCACTCACCAGCACTCCCAAGACGTTCGAGTTCACCGGCACGTCCACAGTGGCCACTCGCACCGGCGGTCAGGTCGCGATCCAAGCCGGCGGCGTCTCCGCGGAGCCGTACACGCTGTGCATTGACGACGTGTCGCTGACCGGAGGAATCGTCCCGCCCGGTGGTGGCTGGGACTACGGCTCGCCGGTGCGCACGAACCAGTACGCCTACCCGACGGCGGGCACGAAACGCGCCTCCATCGTGAACGGCTCCACCGAGCCGGTCGACTGGCAGCTGCGCGACGCCGCGGGCGCCGTCGTCCAGGCGGGGAAAACGCAGGTCAAGGGCAACGACGCGATGACGCGCGACCACGTGCACATCGCCGACTTCTCGGCCTACAAGAAGGCTGGAAGCGGTTACAGTCTGACTGTCGGCGACCAGAGCAGCTTCCCGTTCGACATCACCGACAAGCCCTATGACCAGCTGCGACGGGACTCGCTCGCGTACTTCTACCACAACCGCAGCGGCATCCCGATCGAGGCGAAGTACGTCGGTGAGGCGTACGCGCGACCCGCTGGACACGTTGGCGTGGCGCCGAACAAGGGTGACGTGTCGGTTCCGTGTCTGCCGGGGGAGTGCGACTACTCGCTGGACGTGAGCGGTGGTTGGTACGACGCGGGTGACCACGGCAAGTACGTCGTCAACGGCGCGCTCGCGGCGTGGCAGCTGATGGACACCTACGAGCGGTCGCTCCACACGTTCGACATCGAGGGCTTCCGGGACGGCCTGCTGTCCATCCCCGAGCAGGACAACCACCGTCCCGACGTGCTGGACGAGGCGCGCTGGGAGATGGAGTTCCTGCTGAAGATGCAGGTCCCGGCCGGCAAGCCGCTCGCGGGCATGGTCCACCACAAGATCCACGACCTGGCCTGGACCGGCCACCCGATGCTGCCGAGCAACGACCCCCAGCCGCGATACCTGCATGCCCCGTCGACGGCCGCCACGCTGAACCTCGCCGCCGCCGGTGCCCAGTGCGCCCGTGTCTACAGGCTGTGGGACCGCGCGTTCTCCGACCGCTGCCTCGCCGCGGCCGAGACCGCCTGGAAGGCCGCCCTGGCCACCCCGGCCAAGTACGCCCCGAGGGAGGACAGCGTCGGTGGTGGCGCTTACGACGACACCAACGTCACCGACGAGTTCTCGTGGGCCGCGGCCGAGCTGTACGGGACGACCGGCAAGCGCGAGTACCTGAACAAGGTCACCACGAAGCTGACCTCGGCCGGGTTCTCCTGGAAGGACACCGGTGGCCTGGCCGACCTCACGATCCTGCGGCTGCCGCTGAAGTTCCCACTCGACCGCGTGATCACCGCCCGCGCGCGGGTCATCAACGTCGCCGACGGTCACCTGCGCGACCTGAGGTCACAGGGCTACCCCAACCCGTCCAAGCCGGCCGACGGGCTGTACGCCTGGGGCTCGACCAGCGCGACGCTCACCGCGTCGATGATCATGGCGATGGCCTACGACACCACGCTCGACCGCAAGTACAGCGACGCGGTGCTGGAGTCGATGGACTACCTGCTCGGCCGCAACGGCCTGAACCAGTCGTTCGTCAGCGGCTACGGCGAGAAGGCCAGCAAGAACCAGCACCACCGGCACTGGGCGCACCAGGTCGACGCCAGGATGCCGAACCCGCCTGCCGGGTCGCTCGCCGGTGGCCCCAACTCGGGCCTGCAGGACCCGGTGGCCCAGCAGAACCTGCCGGGCTGCGCGCCCGCGAAGTGCTACCTCGACGAGCTCGGCTCGTGGTCGACGAACGAGGTCGCCGTCAACTGGAACTCGGCCCTGGCCTGGGTCGCGGCGTTCGCCGACACCCGCTGACCTGCCCGTCACGAGAACTCCCACCGCTCGTCCGCACGATGCCGCGCGGGCGGGCGGTGGGTGAGAGGAACAGTCCCATCCGAGAGGAGATCCACAGTGCGGTGGATTGCCCGTTCGACGGTCGCGGTCTGCGCGGTCTTGCTGCTGTCTCCGGCCACCCCTGCCACAGCAGCCAGCCCGATGGACCTGACCAGCGGTTTCTACGTCAACCCCAACTCCGCGCCCGCCACCTGGGCCCGGAACAACCCGAGTGACTCCAGGTCCGCGCGGATCCAGTCCTCGATCGGCTCCCGGCCGATCGCGCGCTGGTTCGGCAACGACGCCGCCATCGGCTCGACCGTGGCCAACTACGCGGGCGCGGCCGACGGCCAGGACAAACTCCCCGTCCTGGTCGCCTACAACATCCCCAACAGGGATGCCTGCGGCGGCCACTCCGGTGGTGGCGCCGGCAGTGCCTCCGCCTACCGGACCTGGATCTCGAGCTTCGCGGCCGGGATCGGGACCAAGCCCGCGGTGGTGATCATCGAACCGGACGCGCTCGCCGCCTACGACTGCCTGACGGCGGCGCAGCGGACGGAGATGGCGGGCCTGCTCGAGTACGCCACCGAACAACTCAAAGCCAAGGCCCCCAACACGTACGCGTACCTCGACGGCGGCAACGCCGGCTGGGTGTCGCCGTCCACCATCGCGTACCGGCTGAACGAGGCCGGCGTGCGGAACGTGCGCGGGTTCTCGGTGAACGTGTCGAACTACTACACCACGAGCCAGTCGACGAGCTATGCCGGTCAGGTCAACGGCTTCCTCGGCTATCAGGCCGGTTTCGTGGTGGACACGAGCCGCAACGGCAACGGGCGCGGTGACGGCTGGTGCAACCCGCCGGGCCGCAGGCTCGGCGTGGCACCGCAGATCGGTGGTGGTGCCGACTTGTTGTTGTGGGTCAAGACACCGGGTGTGTCCGACGGTCCGTGCGGCATCGCGCCGACCACACCGGCGGGCACGTTCAACCCCGATCTGGCCATCCGGCTGATCGACGGCGTCTGATGAAGTAGGGCCAGGGGCACGGGCGGCTGGAACAACCGCGTGCCCCCGGCGGATCAGAGGCTAGCTGGAAAGCGCTTACCTTCCTAGAGGTCAAGACAAAGCAGATTTCCTGAGCCGGTCGGCGAGCGCTACGACCAGGTCGCGCAGCTCGTCCGGTCGCTCGATGACGAACGGCAGGTCCAGCGACGCGAGGACGCCGGGCAGCCAGTCGAGCCGTTCCACCCGCAGTTCGACCCGGGACCAGTCCGACTCCTCGACGAGCGCGACGCTCGCGGGCAGCCGGGTGCGGATCTGTTCGGCCGTTCCCCGGATCCGCAGCGTCACCTCGTGCCGGTAGGCGGCGGTGGCGAGTCCTCTTAGGACCAGTTCCGCCGGGTCCACTCCCTCTGGCGGATCGAACGAGCCGGGCAACGTGCGTGCGCTGCCGATGCGATCCAGCCGGAACGTCCGGTCCTCACCGATCGCGGGGTCGGCACCCGTCACGTACCACCGGCCAGAGTGAGCGACGAGCCCGTACGGGTGCAGCGTGCGCTCGCTGTGTCGGCCATCCCTTGCGGTGTACCGGATCGAGATCGGCCGGTGGTGCCTCACCGCGTCGGCGATCGTGAGCAGCACCGTCGCGTCAGGGGCGGCCGGCTCGCCTTCCGGTGCGGTGAAGGCGATGGAGCCGAGAACGGCGTCAAGTCTGCCGCCGAGTCGTTGCGGCAACACGCGCCTGATCTTCGCCGCCGCTGTCTCCCCGGCCGTGCTGGTGGCCGTCATCAAGCCGGATCGACGTCCGGCGACCAACCCGAGCAGCACGGCGAGCGCCTCGTCGTCGCTCAGCATGAGCGGAGGTATGCGGTAGCCGGACGAGAGCCGGTAGCCGCCGTAGCGGCCGCGCACCGACTCGACGGGCACGTCGAGATCGACCAGGTGCTCGACGTACCGGCGCACCGTGCGCTCGTCCACACCGAGCCGGTCGGCGAGTTCGGCGACGGTCCGGACGCCTCCCGACTGGAGGAGCTCCAGCAGGGTGAGGACGCGCGCGGTCGGCCTGGGCATGTCCGAAAGTATTCCGCAGATACCGGGCGGGTTCTGTCCGGTATCGCTCCTAGCGTGCAGCTATGGACTTCATCTCGATCCGCGTCATCACCGGCGACATCGCCCGCCTCGTCGGCTTCTACGAGCGGGCCACCGGCCTGCGGGCGAACTGGGCGAACGACGACTTCGCCGAGCTCACCACCGATTGCGGCACCCTCGCGATCGGCAGCACCCGCACCGTCGGCCTGTTCGTGCCCGGCTCGGCCGAGCCGGGCACGAACCGCAGCGTCATCATCGAGTTCCTCGTCGACGACGTGGACGCCGTGCGTCAGAACCTGGCCGGCTTCGTGGAGGACGTCGTCACCGAGCCCACCACGATGCCCTGGGGCAACCGCGCCCTGCTGTTCCGCGACCCCGACGGCAACCTCGTCAACTTCTTCACGCCGGTCACCCCGGCCGCCATCGCGAAGTTCGCGCGCTGACAGCCCGTCAGGAGGCGAACGGCTTGCCGAACCAGCGGGCGAGGTGGTCGTTCAGGTCCTGCTGCTGCTCGCCGATCCAGGCGACGTGCCCGTCGGGCCGCAGCAGGACGGCCGGAACGTCCAGTGCCGCAAGGGGATCCGCGAGGAGATCCACTCGATCCGACCAGCCGTCCACAGCCAGACGTCCGGTGCGGTCGAGCAGGAGACCGCGCCCCTGGTCCATCCGGTCGTAGAGGCGGCCCTGTGCGAGATCGATGTCGGGCAACCGGCGGCCGAGCAGGTCGGGGCCCTCGCCGAAGTCGTAGCGGATGCCGATCGCGGTGATCTTCTCGATCAGCCGCCGGTTCACCTCGTTGATGTCCATCAGTTCGGTGAGCAGCCTGCGCACGGCCTGCGCACCCGGTTCGGGGGACGAGAGCTGCACCTGGGCACGGGTGTTGTCCAGGACGTCGGCGGCGACCGGATGACGTTCGGCGTGGTAGCTGTCCAGCAACGTCTCCGGCGCCCAGCCGCGGACCTGGGCGGCCAGCTTCCAGCCGAGGTTGACCGCGTCCTGCACGCCCAGGTTCAGGCCCTGACCACCGGCGGGCGGGTGGACGTGCGCCGCGTCGCCGGCCAGCAGCACCCGCCCGGTCCGGTAGCGCTCGACCAATCGGGTGGAATCGCCGAAACGGGACAACCAGCCAGGGGAGTGCACACCGAAATCGGTTCCGGCGATAGCGCGCAGTTCCCGCCGGAAATCCTCGATGGTGGGCGGTTCCGTGCGATCCTCGCTGACTTCCGGGCAGGGGATGATGACGCGATAAACCCCGTCGCCGAAATGTCCGAGATGGAACAAATTGGTGGTCTTGCGGATTTCCTCCACCTTGGCGGCGATCTCGGACTCCGGCGCGTCCGCTTTCATCTCGCCCATCAGCGTGTCGTTCCGCGAGGGCTCACCGGGGAACCCGACGCCGAGAAGTTTGCGCACCGTGCTGCGGGCGCCGTCGCAGCCGACCAGGTACCGCGACCGCAGCCGCTCGCCGTCGGCCAGTTCGACGGTCACGCCCTCGTCGTCCTGCTCGAACCCGGCCACCGCGGCACCGCGCCGGATCTGTGCGCCCAGCGTGATCGCGTGGTCGGCGAGCAGGTGCTCGGCGGTCGGCTGCCGGATGCCCAGCAGGGAGGTGAACGCGGAATCGAGGCCCCCGGGCGTGGGTTTGGGGATGGCGGCGAAGGCGCCACCGACCGGACGTTGCCGTCCGTGTTCCAGGAAGCGGTCCAGGAGTCCGCGCATCGCCAGGATTTCCAGACTGCGAATGTGCAGACTCACAATCCGCACGAACGACGACGCGGGCTCGGGTTCCTTTTCCGCAACGAGCACCCGAACGTCGTGCAACCGCAGTTCGGCGGCCAGCATCGCACCGGTCGGACCGCATCCGGCAATGATCACGTCGAACATGAACCACCCATTCAGCCCCGGCATCGGCGGCCCAGTGTGGAGGTCCCTGGATCTGGTCGCAAGCGATATATGGTGAATCGTGTATTCACGGTGTATACAGAGGTGGTGAGCCAAAGTCTCAAGGCCTATGAACAGCTGCGCGACGAGATCGTGGCGTGGGACCTGGCGCCGGGGGCGCACCTGAACGAGGTGCGTCTCGCCGAACGGCTCGGCGTCTCGCGCACACCCCTCAGGGAGGCGATCCAACGACTCGCGCGGGAGAACCTCGTGCGGATCACGCCGGGGCGCGGCGCGTTCGTCACCGAGGTGGCACTGAGCGACGTGAGGCACCTGTTCCAGATGCGCGAGGCGCTGGAGACGTACGCGGTCAAGATGTGCGCCCGTGCCCACGACCGCTCCCGGTTCGCGCGGCTGCACTCCGACTTCGCCGACGGCGACCCCGAGGAGTTGATCGCGCGGCTGGACGCGTTGATCGACGAGGCGGCCGGCAACCCCTACCTCGGCGAGGCGCTCGGGTCGTTGCGAGGGCAGCTGCGGCGGTTGCGGCAGGCGGCCCGTCGCTCGCCGGAGCGGCTGGCGGTGACCGTGCGGGAGTACGGCGTGATCTGCCAGGCGATCGCGGACGGGGAGGAGGACAGGGCCGCGCTGGCCATGTCGTTCCACATCCACAACAGCCTGCGCGCCCTGACTGACGTCCTCTGGGCCAACTGAGCGACACGCCCACTAGATGTAGTTGCTCGTGGCTCGACCGCGCCCATGTATTGTGCTCCGAAGCTGGTTCGGCCGATCCTCCAGATCGGTCGTCGCAAGAGGGAACCCGGTGTGAGTCCGGGACTGCCCCGCAGCGGTGAGTGGGAACGAAAGCCGTCAGAAAGCACTGGACATCGATGTCTGGGAAGCGACGGCCGGTAGGCGCCTGGCGACAGGCTCGCCCACGAGTCCGAAGACCTGCCAGCGCCCCGCACGTGCCTGCGTGCGGGCGTCCGCGGCCCCGAGGGAGGGCGGGAGGACGTGGCGGTCGCGCGCGCCCGTTCACTCCTCGCTTCCCCGTGGCCACCCGAGCTCGCGAGGAGAGAGCTAGTGACGGCGGTCGACACGGTCACCACCACTATGCGCGTCAAGAAACGCAACGGTTCACTGGAACCGGTTGACTTGAACAAGATCGTGCGCGCGGTGGAGCGCTGCACGGTCGGTCTGCACGACGTCGACCCGTTGCGGGTCGCCACCAAGACGATCAGCGGCCTCTACGACGGCGCCACCACCGAGGAGCTGGACCGGCTGTCGATCCAGACGGCCGCCGCGCTCGTGTCCGAGGAGCCCGAGTACTCCAAGCTCGCCGCCGGGCTGCTCGCCGCGTTCATCGAGAAGGAAGTGCGCCGCCTGGGCGTGATGTCCTTCAGCCAGAGCATCGCGCTCGGCCACGCGGAAGGCCTGATCGGCGACGCGACCGCGGAGTTCGTGGCCGCCAACGCCCGCAAGTTCGACGACGCGATCGACCTCGACGGCGACCGGCGGTTCGAGTACTTCGGCCTGCGCACGGTCTACGACCGCTACCTGCTGCGCCACCCCGCGAAGCGTTCGGTGATCGAGCAGCCGCAGTACTGGCTGCTGCGCGTCGCGTGCGGTCTCTCGCAGACGGCGACCGAGGCGATCGACTTCTACCGGCTGATGTCGTCGCTGGCGTACCTGCCCAGCTCGCCGACGTTGTTCAACTCCGGCACCCAGCACACCCAGATGTCGTCGTGCTACCTGCTGGACTCGCCGCGCGACGAGCTCGAGTCGATCTACGACCGCTACAAGCAGATCGCCCGGCTGTCGAAGTTCGCCGGCGGCATCGGCGTGCAGTGGTCACGGGTCCGTTCGCGCGGTGCGTTGATCCGCGGCACGAACGGCCACTCCAACGGCATCGTGCCGTGGCTGCGCACGCTCGACGCGTCGGTCTCGGCGGTCAACCAGGGCGGTCGGCGCAAGGGCGCCGCCTGCGTGTACCTGGAGACGTGGCACCCGGACATCGAGGAGTTCCTGGAGCTGCGCGACAACACCGGTGAGGACGCGCGCCGCACGCACAACCTCAACCTGGCGAACTGGATCCCGGACGAGTTCATGCGCCGCGTCGAGGCGGACGCGGACTGGTCGCTGTTCGACCCGGACGAGATGCCCGAGCTGGTCGACCTGTGGGGTGACGAGTTCGACCGCGCCTACCGCGGCGCCGAGGAGGCCGGCCGCGCCGTCCGCACGGTCAAGGCTCGTGACCTTTATGGACGGATGATCCGCACGCTCGCCCAGACCGGCAACGGCTGGATGACGTTCAAGGACACCGCGAACCGCACCTGCAACCAGACCGCGTCGCCGTCGAACGTGGTGCACCTGTCCAACCTCTGCACGGAGATCCTCGAGGTCACCAGCGACGAGGAGACCGCGGTCTGCAACCTCGGGTCGGTCAACCTCGGCGCTCATGTCGACGGCTCCGACATCGATTGGGAGCGGCTGCGTTCCACGGTCCGCACGGCCGTCGTGTTCCTCGACCGCGTGATCGACATCAACTACTACCCGACCGAGCAGGCGGCGCGGTCCAACCCGCGCTGGCGCCCGGTGGGTCTCGGTGTCATGGGCCTGCAGGACGTGTTCTTCAAGCTGCGCCTGCCGTTCGACTCGCCTGCCGCGCGTGAGCTGTCGACGCGGATCGCCGAGGAGATCTACCTGACGGCGCTGGAGTCGTCGGCGGAGCTGGCCTCGGTCGCGGGCGCGCATCCGGCGTTCGCGGAGACCCGTGCCGCCAAGGGAGATCTCCAGCCCGATCTGTGGGGCGTCACGCCCACGCAGACCGAGCGCTGGGCGTCGCTGCGGGAACGCGTCAGCGAGCACGGCCTGCGCAACTCGCTGCTGATCGCGATCGCGCCGACCGCGACGATCGCCTCGATCGCCGGTTGCTTCGAGTGCATCGAGCCGCAGGTGTCGAACACGTTCAAGCGCGAGACGCTGTCCGGTGAGTTCCTCCAGATCAACTCCTACCTGGTGCGCGAGCTCAAGGCCCGCGGCCTGTGGACGGAGGCCGTGCGCAACCGGCTCAAGCAGGACGACGGCTCCGCGCAGGGCATCGCCGAACTGCCGGAGGACGTGCGTTCGTTGTTCCGCACGGCCTGGGAACTGCCGCAGAAGGCGCTGATCGAACTGGCCGCCGCGCGTGGCCCGTACGTCGACCAGAGCCAGTCGCTGAACCTGTTCGTCGCCTCGCCGACGATCGGCAAGCTCTCCTCGATGTACCTCTACGCCTGGAAAGCCGGGCTCAAGACCACGTACTACCTGCGCTCCCGTCCGGCGACGCGCATCCAGCAGGCGACGACCACGACCGCCACGGCGGTGCCCGTCGTGACCTCGGACGAAGCCATCGCCTGTTCCCTCGAGAACCCCGAGTCCTGTGAGGCCTGCCAGTGACCACGCTCGCCAGCACCGCACGTCAGAACGCCCTGCTCGACCCCGGCATGGACCTCACCCTGCGGCCCATGCGCTACCCGTTGTTCTACGAGCGCTTCCGGGACGCCATCAAGAACACGTGGACGGTCGAGGAAGTCGACCTGCACTCGGACCTCGCCGACCTGAACAAGCTGTCGGAGGCCGAAAGGCATCTGGTCAACCGGCTGGTGGCGTTCTTCGCGACCGGTGACACGATCGTCGCGAACAACCTCGTGCTGAACCTCTACGAGCACGTGAACGCGCCGGAGGCCCGGCTCTACCTGTCGCGGCAGCTGTTCGAGGAGGCCGTGCACGTCCAGTTCTACCTGACGCTGCTCGACACCTACCTGCCCGACGAGAACGACCGCATCGAGGCGTTCGCCGCCGTCGAGACGATTCCGTCGATCCGCGCCAAGGCCGAGTTCTGCTACAAGTGGATCGACTCGATCTCGGACCTCAAGCGGCTGGAGTCGCGGGAGGACCGCCGGTCGTTCCTGCTCAACCTGATCTGCTTCGCGGCGTGCATCGAGGGCCTGTTCTTCTACGGCGCCTTTGCCTACGTCTACTTCCTGCGGTCGCGCGGGCTGCTGAACGGTCTCGCGTCGGGCACCAACTGGGTGTTCCGCGACGAGTCGATGCACATGGCGTTCGCGTTCGACGTCGTGGACACCGTGCGCCGCGAGGAGCCCGACCTGTTCGACGACTCCTTGTACGAGGAGGTCAAGCAGATGCTGCGCGAGGCCGTCGACGCCGAGGTGCAGTTCGCGGAGGACCTGCTCGGTGGCGGTGTCGCCGGCATGTCGGTGGCGGACATGCGGTCCTATTTGGAGCATGTCGCCGACCGGCGGTTGCAGGTGCTCGGCATCGAGCCGATCTACGGTTCCAAGAACCCGTTCGCGTTCATGGAGTTGCAGGACGTGCAGGAGCTGTCGAACTTCTTCGAACGCCGCGTGTCCGCCTACCAGGTCGGTGTGACCGGCACGGTGGCGTTCGACGAGGACTTCTGAGTCGTGCGGACGCGGTGCCCCTGGCCGGGAATCCGGTCAGGGGCACCACTTCGTCAGCAGGCGAGCGTCGGCGCGGCGGGGTTGCCGCCGCCGTCGAGGTTCGCGAGCTTGACCCCGGTCAGGCCGAGGACCGCCTGAGCCGTGGCACGGGGCGCGGTCGTCTGGTCGAATCCCGTTGCGTCGTAGGCGATCGCGCCGCGATCCGGCACGGCACCCGAGCAGCCGACCGCGAGCGAACGCAGGAACTGACGCGCCTGCGTCGCGGCGGCCGGGCGGTGACCGGCCAGCGCCTCGGCGGCCAGGCCGGTGCTGTTGGCGTTGGAAGCGTTGGTGCCGACGGAGAAACCGCCGTCGGCGTTCTGCTTCGAGACCAGCCACGTGGTGCCCTCTGTGGCGTTGACGCTGTCACCGGTGGCGCGCAACGCCTGCACGACCATCGCGGTCGAGTCCACGTCACTGACGCACGGAGTCTGACCGAAGTTCAGCGGGAAACCTCCATCGGGGCACTGGGTTCCGGCGAGGAAGGTCCTGGCCGGCGCGGGCGTGCCACCCGGCGTGCGGTCGAGGGCGATCAGCGCCAGGGACTGGGTGAAGGCGTTGGAGAAGTCACCGAAGTCCGACCGGTCGGAGAACCTGCCCGACGGAGCGAGCAGGCCGCGCAGACCGGCTTCCAGGTCGACACCGCCGAACGAGTTGCCGTTCTTGTGGCGCACCTTCGCCGCCAGCAACAGCTTGGCGTGCGCGCCCGCGTAGGCCTCGGTGCCGGAACCGACGTACCCGGTGGTGATCTCCGGCCTGGCCAGCCACGTGATGGCCTTCTCGGCGTTGGTGTCCGACGAACGGGCTGCCGCGAACGCGAAGATCGCGTCGATCGTCAGGCCCTGGTCGGGGAACTTCTGGCCGCCGAAGTCGGCCTCGAACCGTTCGCCGTCGACCAGTTGCCGGGCGAGCCAGCCCGACGCGGCGTCGGCTTTGTCGTGCGTGGCCGCCACCGCGGGGGTGACAGTGGTGCCAATGCTCAGCATTGCGACAGCAGCGAGCACCAGACGTCTCATGAGAACCCTTTCCCGCACTTCCACGACAGGAGTTGGTGAACACCGCGCGATGCGGGTGACCGGGCTCGCCCGTGAGGGCACACCGTTGCGGGACAGCGCCGGATTCTCACCGGACTTCCCCCGCGCCGCGCTGAACGTCCAACAGGTTCTCATGCCGCGCAAGGCCTCGTGCCGAGCCGGGATGTGACGCTCGCCTCCGACCCCGAAGGCGGTGCCGAACAGCGGTTTCCAGGTGTTAACCTCGCTCGGCTCGACAACTACATACCTCGCCCGTGACGGGGAAGCCGGTCGGAATCCGGCACTGTCGCGCAACCGTGGGCCACTGCTGAAGTGGCGAGTCGGGTCACCATCCGGGCGGGGTGAACGGACCGACCGCTGTCGCGAAACGCAGGGGTGGCTGCCGGCGCCGCGCGCCGTCTCCTCTCCTCGAGCAGCACGAGGAGGGGGAGAGAAATGACCGGGCGCAGGAGCCTGGCCGCACTGGCGTTCGTCGTCAGCGCGGGCCTGATCGCCATGACGATCGCCGGAACCGCGGCTGCCGCGGGCGATCGCGAAGCCGCCCACTCCAGTTCCGTGTGGCTCTCCCACCAGCTGCGACCCGACGGCACCCTGGAGAACCCGCTCGGCGGTGAGCTGCCCGACCACGGTTTGATGCTCGACCTGGTCTTCGCGCTGCACGCCTCCGGTGACGGCGCGCTCGCCGAGCCGATCATGAAGTTCCTGGACGACCAGGGGCACGCCACCGACTACTTCACCTGGGACGGACTGGCTCCCGGCCAGGGCTTCGACCAGATCATCGTCGGCGGCGCGGCGGCCAAGACCCTGCTCGCCGCCCAGATCTCCGGCCGCGACCCGCGTGACTTCGACGGCCACGACATGGTCGCCGAGACGAAGGCGACGATCCGGCGC
This sequence comes from Lentzea waywayandensis, assembly GCF_900115955.1. Taxonomy (GTDB): domain Bacteria; phylum Actinomycetota; class Actinomycetes; order Mycobacteriales; family Pseudonocardiaceae; genus Lentzea; species Lentzea waywayandensis. The sequence continues at coordinate 3,066 of NZ_FOYL01000009.1, read as the reverse complement.
TCCGGCGTCGACGTCGGCCGGGTCAGCGACTACTCGAAGAACCCCGAGTGGTCGGACATGGTGAACAACAACGCCAACATGTTCGGCCAGTCCCTCGCGGTGATCGGCCTGGCGGTGGCGGGGGAGAACGACCAGCCCGCCATCGACAAGATGGTGACGCAGCAGTGCTCCGAGGGCTACTTCCGCATCTTCTTCGGCTACGTCCAGACTCCTGATGGCCTCAAGGTCTCCTCGTGTGACGAGGGCAAGGCCGACGGCTCGTCGTCCCCGGACGGCGACGCGACGGGCCTCGCGCTGTCGGCCATGCTCGCCGCGAAGCGCGCCGGGGCGGCCGGGCTCGACGAGCCGATCGCCAGAACCGTGACGTGGCTGAAGAACAACCAGACCGATGGCGGTGGCTGGGGTGGCGGTGTCGGGACCGAGGCGCCGAACACCAACAGCACCGGCCTGATCGTGCAGGCTCTCGCGGACGCGGGCGGTGCGGGGCCCGAGGTGGGCAGGGGCACGGAGTTTCTGAAATCCGCGCAGGCAGTCGAGTCCGACGCGGGCACCGCGCTGGCCGGGCACATCGGTGCGATCGCGTACAACCCGGCCGCGTACCAGGCAGCCCGCACCGGTGGCATCGCCGGCATCGACACGTGGATCAGGGCGAGTGCACAGGCCTCGCTCGGGTTGTCGCAGATCGGTTTCTACGCGCTCGCCAAGGGCGAGGGGCCCGAGCCGACCCCGACAACCACCACGGCGGCTCAGGGCACGACGACTGCACCACCACCTACGACCGCGACGGTCACCGTCCAGACGCCTGCGCCGACGACCAAGCCGAAGGCCGCGGTGCGCCAGCCCGCACCGGCACCGAAGACCGTGCAGGCCGCCTCGAAGAGCTCCGCCGCGAAGCTCGGCGCGTACCTGGCCAACAAGCTCGTGCGCGGCGACCACGTCGAGGTCACCGAGAACGACAGGACCTACGTCGACTACGACGCGACCGCGGACCTGGTGCTGGCGCTGCACGCGTTGGGCGAGCAGCCGGAGGCGGTGAAGAAGGCCACGGAGTTCCTGCTGACTCCGGACGCGATCAACGCCTACGCGCACGGCGCCGGGCAGGAGACCGGTGAGGCCGCCTACGCCGAACCGCTCGCGAAACTCGTGACCCTCGCCGAGTTCCAGAAGTCCAGCGACCTCGCGAACCGGTTGCGCGCAGAGCTGGCCGGGCTGCGGGGTGCGGACGGCCTGTTCACCGACACCGGCTCGTTCGCGGACTCCGAGGACTCCGTTGGCCGCCACACCTGGGCGGTGCTCGCCACCGTCGCCGACCCCGGCCAGGCGATCGAGGCGCTGGCCGCCCGCCAGTGCGCGGACGGCACGTTCCCGGAGCACATGGACGAGAAGGACTGCGAGAGCGGCGATCTGGCCTCCACGGCCGCCGCGGTGACCGCGCTGAACAGCAGGCCGTTCACCGACGACGCGCCCGTCGCCCAGATCCCGGCCGAGTGGTCGAAGGAGCGTGCGGCCGCGTTCGTGAAGGCGATCTCGTTGCTCAGCACCAAGCCGAACGGCAAGGGCATGGTCGACGACGACGGCGGCGCGCCTTCCATCGCGTTGAGCGCCTCGCTCGCCGGTGCTCGCCAGGCCGCGGGCCTGGACGCGACCGGCACCTCCAGGACGATCGGCGGGATGGTGCTCGCCGACGGCGGTCTGCCGCGGGTGCCGGGTGGCGACAGCGCGACCGACTTCGGCACGAGTCTCGTTGCGGCACAAGGCATCGCGGGACGGTCGTGGGTCAACGCGGACGGCTCCCCGCTGTCGCCGGTGGTGCGCCTGCCGCTGACGGAAACCAAGCCGGTCCCGGTAACAGCCGCCCAGAACGCTCCGTGGCACCCGCCGCTGTGGTCCTACTTCGCGCTCGGCGGAGCCATGGTGCTCGCCGGCCTCGTTCTGCTGCTTCGCCGTCGTCTCACTCAGGGGGTTCAGTGATGAAGAGAGTTCTCGCCACCGCGTTGGTCCTCACCGGACTGGTCGTCGCACCCGCTCCGGCCAGTGCAGCGGGCTACGACGGCATCTGCACCGGCGCGGACGCGTTGAGCGGCACGACGATCGTGGTCGACTTCCAGGAGCTCGACGGCAACGGCGGGGTGGCCGCGCCCACGATCACCCGGTGCTCGCCCAACGCCACTCCCGGTACCGACCGCACCGGCATCAAGGCGTTGCAGGACGCGGGAATCACGGTCGCGGGCACGGTCAAGTGGGGTCTCGGTTTCGTGTGCCGGCTGAACGGCCGCCCGTCGTCGACCGAGAACATCCCGGTCACCGGCAACCCGACCTACAAGGAGGGCTGCTTCAACACCCCGCCGGCCTCCGCGTACTGGGGTTACTGGCACGCCGACGGTTCCGGCTCGACCTGGACCTACAGCAGCTACGGCGCGTTGAACCGCAACGTGGTCCCCGGTGGTTTCGAGGGATGGTCGTTCTCGCTGAACAAGTCGGCGAGCACCAACCCGGTTCCCGGGGTGACGCCGACGAACCCTGCGGTGAACGCGAGCAACCCCACGGTGGCCCTCTCGATCAACGACCTCGACCGCAAGATCACCCTCGGCCAGACCACGTCGCTGAGCTGGACCTCGGCCAACGCCACCTCGGTGAGCGCGTCGTCGGTCTCCCCGGCCAGTGGCGGTGGTGGCTGGTCCGGCTCTCTCGCGACGTCCGGCGGCACGCAGAACATCACGCCGACCGCGAAGGGCACTTAGAACTCCTAACTCAATGAGAGGTTGCGGAGGCGGCGCCAGCAGATGATGCCGCAGGCCAGGCTGAGGAAGGCTTCGTGGATGTCGTCGCGGATCTCCCAGCGGATCCGCAGGCGGCGGAACCAGTGCAGCAGGGCGAAGGTCTGCTCGACGACCCAGCGGTGGACGCCGAGGCCGGAGCCGTGTTCGCTGCCGCGACGGGCGATCACAGGCGTGATGCTCTTGTCGCGCACCAGCGTGCGGTACTTGTCGTGGTCGTAGCCGCGGTCGGCGTACAGCGCGTCGGGCCGGAACCGGGGTCGGCCGCGTTTGCCGCGTACCGGCGGGA
>NZ_FOYL01000026.1 GCF_900115955.1 Lentzea waywayandensis | reverse complement strand
ACCGGGTCGACCAGTGCGTCGCGTTGGCCGGCGTCGACTCCAGCGTCGCGGTGATCACCGCCTCGACCTGGTCATCGGAGATCGTGCGCGGACGCCCAGGACGCGCCTCGTCGAGCAACCCGTCCAGCCGGTCGACCACAAACCGCGAACGCCATTTCGCCACCGTCGCCCGCCGGATCCCCAGCTCCGCCGCGATCTCACTGTTCGAGCCGCCTTCGGCGCACCGCAACACGATCCGCGCCCGCAACGCCAACGCCTGCGCCGTCTTCCGACGCCGCGTCCAGCCTCGCAACACGCTCGCCTCGTCGTCGGAGAGCGCCAACTCGGGCAGCTTCGGGTTCGGCATGCCGCCGAACCCTACGCCTGCACACGAACTAACGACTCAGGACACTAGATGTCCGCTTCGCGCAGCAGACGGCCGCCCGCGTCGTAGGCCCGGACTCGCACGATCCTGACGTGGTGGTGCGGAATCCGGCAGAGGTAGGTCTCGCCGTACAACTCGGCCTTGAAGATCTCTCCGCTGGGCAGTACGAACTCGAGGGCGGCGACCTCGGGGCCGACCCGCCCCACCTCGACGGTCCAGTCGTCGCCGACCAGGCCCAGGCGGCCGGCGAAGTACTCGGCACCAGGTGGACCGACCTCGGCTGTCGAGGTGCCCTGTGACTGGGGGTCGACGGTGCACACGACGAACTGGCTGTCGGTGACGCCCACCTCCAGGACGATGCCGTGCAACCGCTGCAGGGTGTTGAGCCGGAATCCGGGTGGCCGCTTGCAGCCGTCGTCGGCGAGGACGCGCATCGACTCGATCGACAGCGGGGTCGGCGTCCCGGGAATGGCGGCAGCGCCCGCCATGTCACGGGCGAGAGCCAGCCCGGTGACGACCGCGAGCGCTCCCAGCACGTAACCCGTCGCTCTCATGCGTTCCCCCCGGAACGCAGTCTAGGGCGGTGACCACCGCCCTAGACCGGTTTCGCCACAACTAGCTGACGAGAGAGAGGTTGCGGCGCGAGGGCGTTTCGGGAGCCTTGACCTCTGCCGAGGGGATCTCGACCTCCTCGCCGCCGATCTCGCGGGTGATCCAGGCGCCGGACTCCACCATGACCTTCAGGGTGCGGGTGTCGAGGGCGTTGACGCGGCCGTAGTACCACTCGTCGGTGGCCAGCGGGCCCATGCGGTCGCCCATGCGCTTCTTGATGTCGAGAACTCGCTCGAACAGCGTCTTCACGAGCGCCGCGCGGTCGTAGGGGCCCTGGAGGCCCTCGCGGATGCGGTCCTCGATGCCGCGCGGGGTGCCTTCCGAGTCCGGCATGAGCATGGTGGTCCAGGCGCGGGACTTCTCGCGGTACTGGAGCTGCTGCATGATGCCCTCGTGCTGGGCGAAGTCGGCGGCGCGGAAAGACCTGCCACGCCAGCGCTTCTGCAGGTTCACGGCCAACGACAGCGCGCTCTTCAGGCCCGTGTTGAGGCCGCGGCCCGGCCAGAAGTGCAGCGAGTTGGCGGCGTCGCCGAGCAGGAAGCCGAACGTGTCGGGCGCCAGCTGGGCGGTGAACTTCGACATCTGCTGCATGCCGAGCGTGAACGAGTTGATGCCGACGACGTCCGCCACGCCGACGCCGAAGAAGCGCAGGCCGTCGAGGATTCGGGGCCACAGGTAGGAAAGCTTGTCGACGGACGGCTTGAACACGGCGCGGTGCCGGTCGCAGACGAAGCGGCCGTTCGGAGCAGGACGCATGGTGCAGCCGAACTTGCCGATGCACGAGACCGGGCCGCTCTCACCGAGCGCGACGATCTCGGACGCCTCCTCGGCGGTCAGGCGCATGTTGATGAAGCCGCCGCCGAGCGAGTTGAAGAGGAACCTGTTCTGCGCCACGGTGAGCGGGACGGTGTGCTCGTCGGGCGACTTCGCGGTGACGCGGATGCCCAGGACGCGCTCGTCGAGCGGCGAACCGTCCACGGAGAACAGTTCGCGGCTCGGGGTGCCGAACTGCGCCGAGAACGCGTCGCGGGTGGCGGAACGCGCGCCGTCCGCGATGGCGAGCACGTGCAGGCCGTCGAACTTCGCGGGCGGGGTGTAGGCGGCGGGGACGACCTCGATGCCGTAGACGTCCTGCGCCATGTCCAGCAGGCAGTCCTCGATCCAGCGGATCTTGATGTTGCGCGGACGGCCCTTGGACGCGGGTGAATCGGGGCCGAGCGGCCACATCTCCGAGAACTTGCCGGGCGTGAAGAGGCGCTGCTGCACGGCGGACGGCAGGGCGGCCCAGACGTTGCTCTGCAGCGTCACGACCTGCTCGCGCCGGTTGTTGCCCTCGGACAAGCCCTTCCACACGACGCGATTGCCCTGGCGCATCCAGCGGCGGTCGTGCACGCGGACCGAGACCTGCTCGCCCAGCAACGACTTGATGGTGCACGCGAAGGCGAGGCCGACCGGGCCGCCACCCGCCACGTCCACCCGCAGCGGGGTGGACCTGCGCAGCGGAACGATCTTGCTGCCCTGCTTGGGCAGCAGCACCGTCGGGCCGCAGCGGCCGATCAACACCGTCTTCTCGTCAGCCATGGCCCATCCCCCTCGTTCCCGTTGTACGGCGGGAACACGTAGCGAGACGGGAGGCGGTTCAACGAGTTTCGAGGAAATTTTTCCGGCTAGCCGAACCGGTTGCGCGCGAAGCCCGACCTGCTCTGACCGAACGCGTTCAGCACGTGCACGGCGACGGCGTCACCGGTGTCGGAGAACGCCCGGACCGTGCCCAGGTTCGCCGTCAGGCTCATCAGCTTGCGGAACGTCACCTGGTCGTCGCGGAACTGCGGTGCCGGGGTGTGCGCGTGGGCCTGGCGCAACGTCTCGACGTGCTCGGCGAGCCGGGAGTTCGCCGTCTCCCGGTCGTTCTGGTAGAGGTCGTCGAGCGCGTAGAAGGTGATCTCGCTCGTCCACAGGCCCACGGCGTGCGCGAAGGCGGTCTCCGGGGCGATCGTGCTGTCGGCGCCGAGTCGCAGCTTCTGCAGACGGTTCCCGCCGGCGACGAGGTCCACGTGCTGCACGGTGGCGGTGCCGAAGACCGCGTCGGCCGGGGCCTGCACCTCCAGGACCACCCAGTAGGTCTCGCCGTGGGCGAGGTCCGGGGCGAAGATCCGGATGCCCTCGTCCTGGGTGACGAGGTCCGGCAGCGACTCGACGCCGAACTCCTCCCGTGCGCGCTCGCGAGCCGCGGCGACGTCTCGCTCCACGCGGGCACGGGTCGGGACGTCGGTGATGAGGTCGTGGCCGTACAGGTGCCAGGCGGTGACGGTCGCGTCGAGGCTGATCTGGAGCTGGATGTTCAGTGCGGCGAGGTGTTCGCGCCGCGCGAGGTCCTCGGCGAGGGTGACCCGCACGTCCTCGGGATCGGTGACGAGCGTGCAGAACCCCCCGGTCGTGCCCGCCAGTGCCTCCAACTCGCGCAGGCGGGCGTCCCGGCCGAACCCGAAGCACGACAGCGTCAGTTCGCCCCGAGCTTTGGCGGCGATGTTGCGGCGGATGGCGATCCAGTCGCGTTCGCCTGAGTTCGGCTCCCCGTCCGAGAACAGGTAGACGCAGTTCACGACATCCGGCCGGGAGTGCCGGGAGATCTCGTCGATGCCGTAGAGGACGCCCAGGTTGATGTCGGTGCCGCCGTCCGCGCGCAGTGCCGCGACGATGGCGTCCAGCTTCTCCTGCCCGAGCGACGCTTTCGGCGTGGCCTTGAGCAACGTCCTGGCCGTGGTGTCGAACGCGACGATGCCGAGGACGTCCGTGTCGCGCAGCTGGGCGTAGAGCTCGCGGATCGCGGTCCTGACCGTCTCGATCTTCCCGCCGGCCATGGAACCGCTGGTGTCCACGACGAACACGAAGTTCACCGGCACGGACTGCGCGGCGGACCCGCCCGCTTCCCCCGCCCGCAACGCGATCTCGACGAAGTGGGTCGTGTTCTCGTTGGCGCGCAGACCTGCCTGGGCGGGACAGGAGCCGCTGCTCACCGCGAGCGCGTGGCCTGGCGGCGGCAACGGGATGCCGGACGGGTCCGAGGCGACGAAGTCGTCGAACCTGATCTGCGCCTGGTCGATCAGGACCCCCTCGTCGATCAGGTCCTTGATGCCGAGCACCGCCCTGGTGCCGAACGCGTTGTTGCGGCGCACGAACAGGCCGTCCCGGGGCAGTGGAGACTTCCTGCCGCCGAGCGGGACGTCCTCCGAAAGCCAGCGCCCCAGCTGAGCGGCGACCGTGAACCCGGACCTCGAGGACTCTTCCCCGCCGACCGACCGTGCTGCGGACACGCCGTCCCACTGGTCGTCGTAGTAGTCGGTGTCGTCGAGGTAGTCCGTGTCGTCGTCGAACTGGTAGGCGGGCTGTCGCCGGTACAACGACTCCTCTTCGACACCACCGATCAATTTTGAGTGCCTGTCCCGACCCGCGGAGACGCGGCGCGTCCTGGACGAACGACGCCGGAGCCGGAGCCATGCGCCTGCCACGACGGCCAACGCCACGCCCACGCCAAGCAGGACCCACACGAGGTTCATGTGATCGTCCTAGCAGGCTGTGCCGCCGAACGGAGCAGTTGTCAACTAACTGGCAACCTCTGGACGAAGTTCGCCCAGGCGATGGCACCGAAGGTCAGAACGCCCCCAGCCGGATTCTTCGAGTCACGGACCAGAGCATCAGCGGCGACCGACACCTCGACGCAGTCGCTGTCCTCCGTGCCCCCGCTGTAGCTGCTCTTACGCCAAACGCGTTCCTGCGCCATAGAGGTCCTCTCGCGGTCGGCTGACGTACTCCGCCAGCTTGCTCCGCGATTGTTCCTCATCCAAGGCAACCTCAGCCAAACGGTCGAACAGCAAACGAGCCCTGATGATTGCGGCGGGATCCTGCACGAACACCTTCGCCAGGTCGGTGTCGATGAACGCCACCGGCATCGCCTTTTCGAACTCCCACAACGTGCAACTGGAGGCGAACACAGGCGCGTCTGCGGGGATGATCCGCACGAGGGGCGCGTAGAACAGCAGCTGGAGGTACTGATCCTCCATGACTTGGTCGTCGCCGACCCGCACCTGCAACGCGCGCTCGTGGATGTAGAACAGGCAGCTCGGCTTGTTGTGCCGCTTCAGGATCGACTGACGATCGATCCGGGACTGCACGAGTGCCGGGATGCGGTCCTCGGTCACGAACCCGCTCAGCTGGTAGACGCCATGCGCGTACTCCGGCGTCTGAATCAGCCCCGACACCGACTGCGGGTCGTACCGCATGATCTTCGTGGCGGTCGCCTCCGCCATCGCGAGGGTACGGAGGTTGTCCGAGACCTGGACGATGTACTCCTCGAACGCGTAGCGGAAGCGGCGCTTGAAGTCCTCGAAGAAGTCGATGTCCTTGCCCAGCATCGACAGGTACTGCACGAGGTCGATCTCGCTGGGACGGTACTTGCCGTTCTCCAGCGTGGAGACCTTGCTGGGGTCCCAGCCGAGGCGGACGGCCAGGGCGGCGCCCGTCAGTTCGGACGACGTCTCGCGAACTTTGCGCAGTTCGTCGCCCAGATCCCGGCTGTATGCGGTAGATGGAGTACTCGTGGCCATAACCTCGACCGTAGGGCTTGCTCGAAAAGCAACAAGGGGCTCATTCGGGTGAAAACGGTCGAGCTGATCTTCAGCTCGTTGCCAGGAAACTCGCAGCCCTGACACAGCTTGCCGGACGACGATCCCGAGCCATGACTCGACGTCGCAGATCCTTGTTGATCAACGGACTGCTGGTGGTGGTGCTCCTCGGGGCCGGTGTGGCCGGCTACCTGGTGTTCTTCGGTTCCTCCGGCAATGCCCAGTCCACCACCACCGCTCGTACGGCCGCCGCCGCCAACCGGGACGTCAGCGAGGTGGTGACGGCCTCGGGGACGGTGCAGAGCTCGTTCAGCGCCGCCGCGTCGTTCGGGGCGAGCGGCACGGTCACCGAGATCAACGTCAAGGTCGGCGACGCGGTGACCAAGGGGCAGCAGCTCGCGAAGCTCGACCCGACGCAGGCGCAGCTCCAGGTCGACATCGCGCAGGGCAACCTGAACGCGGCCCTGGAGAAGGGCACAGGCACGAACGCGCTGCTCACCGCGTACCGGCAGACGCAGCTCGCGCTCCAGCAGGCCAAGGACAACCTCGCCGCGACCGTGCTGACGGCTCCCGGCGACGGCACGATCACGTCGGTGACCGGGGCCGTCGGGCAGAAGGTCGGCAGCGGCAGCACTTCCAGCAGCAGCTCCTCCACCTCCAGCACCACGGCCACCACGACGGCGTCCGGGTTCGTGGTCGTCACCGACCTGAAGAACCTCGTGGTGAAGGCGAACGTCTCCGAGTCCGACGTCAGCAAGCTCAAGGCCGACCAGGCGGCGACCGTCACGGTCAACGCGATGGCCGGAACTCCGGTGCAGGCGAAGGTCACCACCGTCGACCTCACCCCCACGACCGCGAACAACGTTGTGCAGTACGGCGTGAGCCTCGCGTTGACGCAGCCGCCGGCCGAGCTGAAGCCGGGTCAGTCGGCGAGCGTCGAGATCACCGTCGCGTCCGCGCAAGGTGTCCTCGCGGTGCCCGCGGCGGCCGTGCAGACCGTCAGCGGCGCGAGTTCGGTGCAGGTCATGGAGAACGGCGTGGAGTCGCGCAAGACGGTGGAGATCGGTGTGCGCGGTGACCAGTACGTGGAGATCAAGTCCGGGCTGAGCGCCGGTGAGGAAGTCGTGCTACCGCAGGTGAGCACGTCCAACAGCACCAACCGTCAGCAGCAGCCGGGCACCGGGCAGTTCCCCGGCACCGGTGGTGGGCAGCGCAACGGCGGCGGCCTCACCGGGACCGGTCGATGAGCCCGGTCATCGAGGTCCGTGACCTCCGCAAGACGTACGGCAACGGTGACACGGCCGTGCATGCGTTGCGGGGCCTCGACCTGATCGTCCAGAAGGGCGAGTACATCGCGATCATGGGTGCGTCGGGCTCCGGCAAGTCGACGTTGCTCAACATCCTCGGCTGCCTCGACATCGCGACGTCCGGCCAGTACCTGCTGGACGGCATCGACACGGGCGAGTTCGACGAGGAGCAGCTCTCGTTGCTGCGCAACAGGAAGATCGGGTTCGTCTTCCAGTCGTTCAACCTGGTGCCGCGAACCACGGCACTCGCGAACGTCGAGCTCCCGCTGGTGTACGCGGGAGTTCGGCGTGCCCAACGCCGGGAACGGGCGCTGGCGGCGCTTGAACTCGTTGGTTTGCAGGACCGCACGCACCACCGGCCCAACGAGCTTTCCGGTGGCCAGCAACAACGTGTCGCGATCGCGCGGGCGCTGGTGACGTCGCCCGCGATCGTGCTGGCCGACGAGCCGACCGGCAACCTGGACACCGAGTCGAGCCGTGAGGTGCTGGGCATCCTCGACCGGCTCAACGCAAGCGGGCGCACCGTCGTGCTGATCACGCACGAGGACGAGGTCGCGTCGCACGCCATGCGCACGGTCCGCGTGGTCGACGGGAAGGTCGCGGGGGTGCTGGTGTGAGGATCTTCGAGATCGCAGCGTTCGCGGTGAGAGGCCTGACCGCCAACAAGATGCGGTCGGGGCTCACCACGCTGGGCATCCTGATCGGTGTCGCGTCGGTGATCCTGCTGATCGCGGTCGGCAACGGCGCGTCGAGCGCGGTGCAGCAGAGCATCGCCGGGCTCGGCACGAACATCCTGACGATCAGTCCGCAGCGCGCCCAGCCCGGCAGCACGGCGAAGCCGCTGACCACGGCGGACGCGGCTGCGCTGGTGAGCCAGGACTCCCCCGACGTCAAGTACGCGTCGCCGGTCGTTTCAGCGCAGGCGACCGCGGGCTACGGGGACACCACGCACGACATCGGGCAGTTCATCGGTTCCGACCCGCGCTACTTCGACACCACGAACAGCTCGGTCGCGCAAGGAAACCTGTTCTCCGACAACGACGTCCAGCAGGCGCGCAAGGTCGTCGTGATCGGCGCGACCGTGGCAACGGAGCTGTTCCCCGGCACGGATCCGGTCGGGAAGTCCATGCTGGTCAACAACATCCCGTTCACGGTCGTGGGAGTGCTGGCGGCCAAGGGTTCCAGCGGGTTGCAGGACGCCGACGACATGGCCGTGGCGCCGTTGTCGACCACGCAGAACGCGTTGACCGGCTACGGCAGTCTCACCCAGATCGTGGTGCAGGCGCAGTCGGCCGACGCGCTGCCGAACGCACAGGCCCAGGTGACGACGATCCTCAACGGCCGGCACAAGATCACCGACACCGCCGACTACCGGATCCTGAGCCAGGACCAGCTGCTGACCGCGCGGACCGCGACGACGGAGACGTTCACCGTGCTACTGGCGTCGGTGGCCGCGATCTCCTTGCTGGTGGGCGGAATCGGCATCACGAACATCATGCTGGTCACCGTCACCGAGCGGATCCGCGAGATCGGCATCCGCAAGGCCGTTGGTGCGCCTCGTTCCTCGATCCTCGGGCAGTTCCTGATCGAGGCGACGCTGCTGAGCCTGTTCGGCGGGGCCCTGGGTGTGGCGGCGGGGATGATCGGCAGCCAGTTCACCATCGCCGGAATCCAGCCCGTGCTCGTGCCGTCGTCGGTGCTGCTCGCTTTCGCGGTGTCGGCGTTGATCGGCCTCTTCTTCGGCAGCTACCCGGCTTCGCGCGCGGCGAAGCTCCGCCCCATCGAAGCCCTCAGGCATGAATAAGGAGTTTTCGACGTGACCAACCCACTCGATCAGCCGCTCGAGAACGACATCTCGGCCAAGCTGAAGGAGCGCAAGACGGGCTTCGGCAAGACGACGGTCATCCTCGGGGTCGCGGTGCTCGCCATCGTGGCGTTCGTCGGCGGGGTGTTCGTGCAGAAGTCCTTCGGTGCCAGCGAGACGCCGACCCGCACGAACGCGGCCGGGCGGCAGTTCCCCGGCGGCAACGGTGCCGCTCCCCCATCCGGCACGAACCGGCAGGGCGGTGGCCAGTTCGGAGGGCGCGGCACCGCCGGCACGATCGACCACGTCGAGGGCACGACCGTCTACGTGAAGACGCAGAACGGGCAGATCGTGAAGGTGTCCACTTCGGACACGACCAAGGTGGAGGTCACGTCCGAGGGCAAACTCGCTGATCTGAAGGCCGGTCAGCAGGTCGTCGTGCAGGGTCAGGCGGGTTCCGACGGCACCGTGAGCGGGCAGACCATCACCCAGCGGCCGACCACCGGGTGATGCAGGATTCACGCGTGGAACGGGGCCGGTTGCTCGTCGTCGAGGACGAACCCAGCATCCGCGAGCTGCTGTGCGCCAGCCTGCGGTTCGCGGGGTTCACCGTGTCGAGCGCGGCGACCGGCTCCGAGGCGTTGACGGCGGCTCGGACGGACGTGCCTGACCTCGTGCTGCTCGACGTGATGCTGCCCGACCGGGACGGGTTCGAGGTGGTGCGGCGACTGCGTTCCAGCGGCGTGCGGGTGCCGGTGCTGTACCTGACCGCGCGGGACAGCACGGACGACCGCATCACCGGCCTGACGATCGGCGGCGACGGGTACATCACCAAGCCGTTCAGCCTGGAGGAGGTCATCGCGCGGGTCACGGCCGTGCTGCGCCGCACCCGGCCCGGAGTCGAGAGCGAGCAGCTCACCTGCGGTGATCTCTCGCTGGACGTGGAGAGTCATGTGGTCAGGCGTGGTTCGCGGGTCGTGGAGCTGTCGCCGACGGAGTTCCGGCTGCTGCACTACCTGATGCGCAACAGCGGGCGGGTGCTGTCGAAGGCGCAGATCCTGGATCAGGTGTGGTCGCACGACTTCGACGGTGACGTCGGCGTGGTCGAGTCGTACATCTCGTACCTGCGGCGCAAGGTGGACGCCTCCGAACCTCGGCTGATCCACACGGTTCGCGGCCTGGGGTACATGATCCGCCGATGACGTTGCGCGTGCGGCTGGTGGTCGTGCTCGTCGCCCTGGTGGCCGCGGGCCTGTTCGGCACGTGGCTGATCGGGTCTCAGGTGATGGAGCGCTATCTGCTCGGCCAGCTCGACGCGCGGCTGGACCGGGTGGTGTCGGTGCCGCGGACGTTTCCCCTGCGCGAGAACGTGATCGTGCGCGACGCCGGCGGGGTGCTGTCGGGAACCGCGTTCGACGGGTTGCCTGCGTTCGGTGTCCTGGCGTCCGGCGAGCACGTCACCATCGGCGCGCGGCGGGTGGTGGTGCGGGACCTGGACGGGACCGAGTTGATCGCCTCGGTCGACCAGTCGGAGGTGGATCGGGCGGTCGACGACCTGCGCCTCGCGTTCCTGCTGATCAGTCTCGGCGCGTTGATCCTCGTCGGGATGGCAGGGTATGCGCTGGTCAGGGCTTCGACGCGGGCGTTGGAGGAGGTCGAGCAGGTCGCCGGGGAGATCGCGGCCGGTGATCTGTCGCGGCGGGTTCCGGTACGGCGGCCTGGTTCGGAGGTCGGGCGGCTGGCCTCGGCGTTGAACACGATGCTGGGGCAGATCGAGCAGGCGTTCGCCGTGCGGGTGAGCTCGGAGAAGCGGATGCGGCAGTTCGTCGCGGACGCGTCGCACGAGTTGCGGACGCCGTTGACGTCGATTCGGGGTTATGCCGAGCTTTACCGGCAGGGCGCGGCTTCGGATGCCTCCGAGGTGTTGAAGCGGATCGAGGACCAGGCCTCGCGGATGGGGTTGCTGGTCGAGGATCTGCTGCAGTTGGCGCGGCTCGACTCGGAGCAGCCGCTGGCGTTGTCCACTGTGGACCTGGTGGTACCGGTGAGCGATGCCGTGGTCGAGGCACGGATGCGCGATGCGGACCGGTCTGTCTCGTTGGTGCTGTCCGCGGGGCCGGTGCTCGTGGAGGCCGACGAGGCGCGGGTGCGGCAGGTGCTGACGAACCTCCTCGACAACGCGCTCATTCACACGCCGGCGGGGTCGCCGATCGAGGTCCGGTTGGGGGCGGGCGAGTTCTCGGTCGCTGATCACGGGCCTGGGATGACCGCCGAGCAGGCTTCGCGGGTGTTCGAACGGTTCTACCGCGCTGATCCCGCGCGTGGGCCCGGTGGAAGCGGGCTGGGGCTCGCGATCGTGGCAGCGCTGGTCGCGGCGCACGGGTGGCGGATCGAGCTGGACACCGCGCCCGGTGAGGGCGCGGTGTTCCGGGTGCTATTCGGGGCGTGAACGGTTCGGCCAGGCTCGTTCGTAGTGCTCTTCCGGGAAGTCGCTCGGGCTGGAGCCGGTCGCGTGGGCGTGCTGGATCTCCTTGGCGTAGCGGTCGTTGCGAGGGCATGACGGCGCGGCCGGGATGTACATGACGTTGCCCCAGCCCTGCTGATCGATGACCGGCGCGACGCTGTGGATCATGTCGCAGTGCCACCAGACCGAGTCGCCCGCGCGGACGTCCGGGATGCCGCTCAGGGCCTCGATCAGGAGTGAGTGGTACTTCGGGTTGACCGGGAAGACCTGGTTGACCGTGACGCCGCACATGTCGTCGTCCGGGACGTCGTCGAGCAGCGGGCGCAGCATCAGGTACGCCATGGCGCCGGGGATCGGGACGGTGTGCAGGACGCCCTGGTCGTGGGCCATGTCCGACAGCGCGGTCCAGCCCTGGAAGGTGCGGAACACCGAGCACATCGTCGTTCCGGGGTACTGCGGGCCGGTGGTGCGGTGGGCGGCGTCCCACGGGTCGTACTGCTCCGGCGTGCCGTTGAACAGGTGCCGGAACGCCTGCTGGTACTCGCGCGTCATCCACAGGTCGAGCGTGCCGGGGTCCAGGTGGGTGCCGAGGCCGTTGGAGTTCGCGCCGGGTGGGCGGCGGCGGATGCGGTCCGGGTAGCCAACGTCCTTCGCCGGGTCGAACCAGCCTTCGTGGTGCCACAGGCTGTTCAGGAACTGTTGGACCGTTGCCATGCGTTTGTGTTGCCTGGCTTGGGTTTGCGCTTCGGACCAGTAGATCGGGTAGATCTCGGGCTTCGAGCCGACGCTGCCGAAGAAGTCGTCGCCGGGGCCGCGGTAGTTCTCGAAGAAGTCGTTGCTCTCGACGTAGTCCACAATGGACTTGTCCCAGGCCAGCGCCTGCTCGCGGTCGAAGTGGTTCCGCACGACCAGGCAGCCGCGGCGTTTCACGAGGTCGGGTGACGCGGTGCCGGCCTCGATGTCGGCGTAGTCGATCACCGGCCAGGCCTGCCCGGCTTTGACGTCGTCGACCTCGCGCTGGATCTGGCGCTCGACGACCGCGAACACCTCCTCGACGGAGCGTCCCGACGCCTCGATGTTCGCCCGGATCGCCTTCTTCACCTCCCTGACGGCTTTCGGCAGGTCAGCAGGGGTGGTCTCCCAGTTCGGCAGCACCGCGACTCCTTCCAGTAAGGACTCCTAACTTAGAACCATAGGCGTGTCGTGCCGTTGTAGGCAAGCCCCCTAACTAGAGTGCGGCGCGTGACCAGGCCGTCCCAGGAGTTGCTGCGCTCGATCTCGGACGAGCACGTGCTGCGGTCGTTGATGTCCGAGCGCAAGCTGACGCGGGCCGAGCTGGCGACGACCACGGGCCTGTCGAAGCCGACCGTGAGCGAGAGCGTCCGTCGGCTGGTCGAGAGCGGACTGGTCGCCGACACCGGGGAACGCACGCCGGGCGGGCGTGGCAAGGGCAGAGTCGGCTCGTTCTACAGCCTGGCCGAGGACATCGGCGTCGCGCTCGTCATTGCGATCGCGCCGGACGGCATCACGGCCGAGTGCGTCGACGCCTACGGGGACGTCGTCGGCCGCACGCACCACCCGATCGCCGACCCGGCCGAGGTTGCGGCCGTGCTGCCGTCTGTCGCCGCGGAAACCGTTGCGGCGCACAACGTCCGGCTCTGCACGGTGAGCGCCGCAGATCCCGTGGACCGGCGCACCGGCAGGCTCGTCCAGCTGCCCGACTCGCCGTTCCTGGTGGGAGAACTGGATCCGGTCGCGGTGCTGGGGCCGTTGCTGCACGGGCCGGTCGTGGTGGACAACGACGTGAACTGGGCCGCGCAGGCCGAACACGCCGCGCTGGGCGTCGCGGACTTCGCCTACCTGTTCTTGGACGAGGGCCTGGGTTGTGCCGTCGTCTCCGACGGCGAGGTGCGGCGCGGGCACTCGGGCCTGGCGGGCGAGATCTCGCATCTGATCACGGCCGGGCCGTCCGGCGCGACGCCGTTCATCGAGGTGTTCGGCGAGCTCGGGTTGCGCCGGCCGGGGACGACCGCGATCGACGTGGCACGGCTGCGGACGGCGGATCCCGTCGTGCTCGCACGGGCCATCGGGGGTGTCGTCATGGCGTTGGTGACGCTGGCGGATCCCGAGGTCGTCGTGATCGGCGGGTCGTGGGGGCCGTCGTTGCTCGGCGCGATCAGGGACGAGTGCGCACGGTTGCCGCGTCAGGTCGACGTGGTCGCGGCGTCCGTGGCGTCTCCGTCGCTGACCGGAGCACGAGCGTCCGCCCTCGACCAGCTGCGGACCGCTCTCGTCACGGCGTCGCGCTAGGTCATTTCCTCGCCGCCCAGACAGTGCGTTCGGTGCGCAGAGACAGGTCGTCGCGGAGCAATGCCTCTTCTGCCGCCTCTGGGCCGAGTTGCCTACGCAGAACGATGCGGGCGTAGCGTTCCACGGCCTCGGACCGTTCGATGTGGACGGTGATCGTGCGTTCGTCTTCGACGGTGAACCCGGCTTCGGTCAGCTTCGGGCCCCAGTCCGCGCCTCGGTGGGGCAGGCGTTCGTCGTGGCCGTCCGGCGCCTGTTCGGGGAAGAACTGCGGCATGCCGGCGAGTTCCACGACAGCCAGCAGGCCTGCGGGGGCGAGGGTCTTGTGGAGCCGGCCGAGGGTGTGGGCCGGGTCGGCCAGGTGGTGCAGGGACGCTGATGCCCAGATCAGGTCGGGGGTGCCCAGGTCCGGCCAGTCCGCGTCGAGGTCGGCCAGGACGGTGTGGACTCGGTCGGCCAGGCCTCGTTCGCCGGCCTTGGTGCGGAGTCGTTGGAGGTGGTCCAGCGAGGAGTCGACCGCGGTGATGTGGGCCTCGGGGTAGCGGGCTAGCAGGGCGAACGTGCCCGCGCCCGTGCCGCTGCCGAGGTCGACGATGTGGCGGGGGTTCGAGGTGGGCAGCCAGTCGATGATGTCGGCGGTGTGGGTGGCGAGGAGTTCGGCGTCGAGGTCGAGGATCTCGGCCTGGTCGTCATCGTGCCCATGCCCGTGGCCATGCCCGTGGTCGGAGCCGTGGCCGTGCCCGTGCTCGGAGCCGTGCCCGTGCTCGGAGCCGTGCCCGTGCTCGGAGCCGTGCCCGTGCTCGGAGCCGTGGTCGGAGCCGTGGCCGTGGCCGGAGCCGTGCCCGTGGCCATGCCCGTAGTCGGAGCCGTAGTCGGAGCCGTGCCCGTGGCCACGGCCGTGGTCCTGCCCGTGCCCGCCACCGTGGCCATGTCGTTCGTCGCTCATGCGGCCAAGCTAAGCCGCCCGTGCGCTAGATGCACGGCAGCTTGCGCAAGACGCAAGAAGGTCGTCCCAACCAGTGCCGGCCGCGCAAGATCACGCCTTCTTGTCGGCGTTGTGGCCGCGCCGCGCCTCCCGGTCGAAGATGCCGAGGATCTCGCACGGACCACCCGCCGTGCCGATCGCGTGCGGCAGCATCGTCGGGAACTCGGCGGCCTGATTGGTCTCCACCCGGAACCTCCGGTTGCCGAGCAGCAACACGGCCGTGCCCGACAGCACGACCAGCCATTCGCGGCCGGAGTGCGCGCGCAACGAGGCGGGGTTGTCGGGCGGCGGGGTGGTCATCCGCTGGCGCATCACGGTCATGCCCGGCTCGGCCTTGATCGGCCAGCGCATGTTGCCGTGCGCGCCGTCGAGCATCGGGCTGACGATCACGTCATCGGTGTCGGTCTCGACCAGCTGGTCCAGCGACGTGTCGAGGGCGCGAGCCAGCGTGACGAGCTGGTCGAGAGCGAGGCGGCGCTGACCGTTCTCGATGCGGCTCAGGGACGACGGGCTGAGCCTGGCGCGGGTCGCGAGCTCGTCCAGCGACCAGCCCTGCGCCACCCGCAACGCGCGGATCCGCTTGCGCACGAGGCCGTCCAGATCGCCATCTTCTTGCGTCATACGCATGATCGTATGCTTCTCCAGCAAACCCTGCTTAGCGTCAGAGCCATGAATCGAACGAAAACCCTGGTCGCGGTGTGCGTCGCGTTGATGGCCGTGATCTCGTCGGTGACCGGGCTCAACGTCGCCCAGCCCCACCTCGCCGCCGAGTTCGGCGCGTCGCAGGGCACGGTGTTGTGGATCATCAACGTCTACGTGCTGACGCTGTCCGCGTTGCTGTTGCCGCTCGGCGCGGTCGGTGACCGGTGGGGGCGCAAGCCCGTGCTCCTCGCGGGGCTCTTGGTGTTCGGCGCGTCCAACGTGATCGCGGGGCTGGCCTCGTCCGCCGAGGTGCTGCTGGCGGCGCGGGTGCTCGGCGGGATCGGGGCGGCGACGATCATGCCCGTCACGCTCGCCGTGATCACCTCGTCGTTCCCGGCCACCGAACGCAGCCGGGCGATCGGCGTGTGGACGGGCGTCGCGGGCGGTGGCGGGTTGCTGGGCATGTTCCTGTCGGCGCTGCTCGTCGACGTGGCGGACTGGCGGTTCCTGTTCGTGCTGCCGGTCGTGCTCGTGGTCGTCGCGCTGGTCATGGCGCTCACAGCGGTGCCGGACTCACGGGAGGCGCGGCCGTTCGACGTCGTCGGCTCACTCACCTCCGTGGTCGCGGTGGCCGGGCTGATCCACTTCCTGCACGAACGCGACGTGCCCAGCTTGCTCGTCGGGGCCGGCGCGGCGATCGCGTTCGTGGCGTGGGAACTCCGGCATCCCGCGCCGCTGCTGGACGTCCGGCTGTTCCGGGAGCGCCGGTTGGCCACCGGGTCGGTGGTGTTGCTGGTGGTGTTCGGGGTGCAAGCCGGTGTGTCGATCGTGCTGTACCCGTTCTTCCAGACCGTTCTCGGCTGGTCAGGACTGGTGTCGACGGTGGCGTTGCTGCCGATGGCCGGGCTGATGATGGTCGCGTCCGGCCTCGCGCCGCGGCTGGCCGAACGGATCGGTGCCCGCGCGACGATGGCGACGGGAATCGTGTTGGGCGGCCTGGGTCTGGTGTTCATGGCGGTGTTCGTGGACGCCGGGTACCTCACCGTGCTGCCCGGCATGATCGCGATGGGCGCGGGCATGGGGCTGTCGATGCCGCCCGCCACCGAGGCGATCACCAGTGCGCTGCCTCGTGAACGGCAGGGCGTGGCGTCGGCGCTCAACGACGTCACGCGCGAGTTCGGCACCGCGCTCGGTGTCGCTTCGCTCGGCGCGATGGTCGCCGGCGCCGTGGACACCGGAGAGTCCTTTGTGGAGGGCTGGCGGACCGCCATGTGGACCGGGGTGGCCGTCATGGCGGTCCTGCTCACCTACGTTCTCAGGCCTCGAGGAGCAGGTCGACCAGCTTCTGCGGGGGCTCGTCGCCGAACAGGCTCTTGAGCATCTCTTCGGAGTCCTCCGCGGTGTGGGCGGCGCGCGCGAACATCGCCTCCTCGTACTCGGCGAGCGCGGTCTCCACGTCCTTGGTGGCCAGCGCCTGGCCCAGTTCGGCGCCGTCCAGCATGGCGAGGTTGGCGCCCTCGCCGTTGGGCGGCATGAGGTGCGCGGCGTCGCCGACCAGGGTCACACCCGGCACTCGTTCCCAGCGGTGCCCGGACGGCAGGGCGTAGTGCGGTCGGAACACCGGCTCGGTGTCGGACTCGGTGATCAACGCGGTGAGCTCGGGCGCCCAGCCGTCGAACTCGCCGACGATCTTGCCCAGGTCGTCGAACCACTCCAGCGGACGGGTGAACTCCACGTAGCCGTGCAGGACGTCGCCGGCCTCGCGGTGCGCGAAGATCGCCTTGCCCTGGCCGGGGGCGAACATCGAGCCGCCGCCGACCGCCTTCGCGACCTCCGGGTACCGCGTGCCGGCGTCGTAGATGTACGTCTCGACGAACGCCATCCCCACGTACTCCGGTTTGGCGTCGGTGACCAACGCGCGCACCTGCGACCACGCGCCGTCAGCTCCGACCAGCACTTCGGCGTCGACGGTGCTGCCGTCCTCGAACGTCACCGTCCTGTCCTGGACGCCGGTGACCTTGCAGCCCCACCGGACCGTGCCTTCCGGGAGCGAGTCGAGCAGCATCTGCCGCAGGTCGGCGCGCTGCACCTCGGGACGGCCGCCCGTGCCGTCGTCGCCTTCCTCGTGCAGAAGCGTGCCGTCGGACTGCAGCACGCGCATGGCCTGGCGGCCAGGCAGGACGAGGGCGCGGAACTCGTCCATCAGCCCGGCCGCCTCGACGGCGATCTGGCCGTTGTAGTCGTGGATGTCGAGCATGCCGCCCTGCGTCCGCGCCGTCGGCGACTCGTCCGCCTCGTAGACGGTGGACGGGATGCCGTTGACGTGCAGCACACGGGCGAGCGTGAGACCGCCGAGACCGGCACCGATGATCGTGACGTGCATGAATGGGCTCCCCTGGAGATCGTGCCGCCTCCCTGACGGCACGACCAGGTTCACCTGGGGCGCTGACAGCGGACGCACACGTCACTGGCAGCCGCTGGCAGGCCCTGTCACCACTCCGCGAACGAGCCGTCGTCGTGCCGCCAGATCGGCGACCGCCACGCGTGCCCGGCCTCGGCCGCCCGGCGCACGGCGGCCTCGTCGACCTCGACCCCCAGACCGGGCCCGGTCGGCCGCGCGATCCAGCCGTCCACGACCCGCACCGGCGCCATGTCCACCAGGTACGACGGGTCAGAGCCGTTGTAGTGCATGCCCGCGCTCTGTTCCTGGATCAGGAAGTTCGGCGTGGTGAACGCGACCTGCAACGACGCCGCGAGCGAGATCGGCCCGAGTGGACAGTGCGGCGCGATCGACGCACCGTAGATCTCGGCCAGCGCCCCGATCCGGCGCAGCTCCGAGATGCCGCCCGCGTGCGACGGGTCGGGCTGCACGACAGCGACACCGGCGTCGAGGACGGGCTTGAACTCCCAGCGCGAGAACAGCCGCTCCCCTGTCGCGATCGGCACGGTCGACGCCTGCACCACCGACGCCAGCACCTCGGCGGCCAGTTCGGGCAGCACCGGTTCCTCGACGAACATCGGCTGCACCTCTTCGAGCATCCGCACCAGCCTGCGCGCCATGGCGGGCGACACGCGGCCGTGGAAGTCGATCGCGAGATCTCCTTGCGGGCCAAGGGCTTCGCGCGCCTCGCGGGCACGACCCAGCACCGCGTCGGCCTCAGCGGGTGAGGCGATCGGGCGCATCTCCGCCGTGGCGTTCATCTTCACGGCGCTGAAACCCGCCGCGACCTGCCGTGACACGGCTTCGAAGATGTCGTCTGGGCGGTCGCCGCCCACCCACGAGTACGCGCGCACCCGGTCGCGCACCGGGCCGCCGAGCAGTTCGTGGACGGGTAACCCGCGTGCTTTGCCGGCGATGTCCCAGAAAGCGTGGTCGTAGCCCGAGAGAGCGGACGACAGCACGGGGCCGCCGCGGTAGAAGCCACCTCGGCGCAGGACCTGCCACAGGTCCTCGACGCGCAGCGGGTCCTGGCCGATGACCAGCTCGGACAGTTCGTGGACGGCCGCGCGGACGGTCTCCGCCCTGCCCTCCACGACCGGCTCGCCCCAGCCGCTCACCCCCTCGTCGGTGCTCACCTTGAGGAACAGCCAGCGGGGCTCGACCAGGAACGTCTCGACCGCCGTCACCTTCATTTGAAATCCTCCGAGAAGAACCCCGCCAGTTGGGTGGAGTGGAGTCGAATCCCTGTGCGGCAGAACAGGGTCAGACGTACGAAGGCGGCACGGCAAGCTGCTACCTTTGGCTGGTGTGCAGCAAGGTGAAGCGGGCGTTCAAATACCGCTTCTACCCGACCGGGGCTCAGGCCGCAGAGCTGTCGCGCACGTTCGGATGTGTCCGCAAGGTTTACAATCTCGCATTGCAAACTCGGACAGAGGCCTGGACCCACCGCCAGGAAAGAGTCGGCTACCAAGCCACATCGGCGATACTCACTGCCTGGAAGCGCACTGAGGAACTGGCGTTTCTCAACGATGTCTCGTCGGTGCCGTTGCAGCAAACGCTCAGGCATCTGCAGGCTGCGTTCACCCACTTCTGGGCGAGACGCGCCAGGTACCCACGATTCAAGTCGCGTAAGCGGTCGCGAGCGAGCGCCGAGTACACACGTTCGGGTTTCCGTTGGTGCGGAGGTGTGCTGACGCTGGCGAAGATGTCCGAACCGTTGGACATCCGCTGGTCCCGACCGTTGCCGGAAGGTGCGATGCCCTCGACAGTCACCGTGTCGCGAGATGCTGCCGGACGTTGGTTCGTTTCCCTGCTGTGTGACGACGCCAGCGTGCGACCGTTGCCTCCCACGGACTCGGTCGTGGGCGTTGACGTCGGCCTTGAGCATCTCCTGACGCTCTCGACCGGGGAGAAGATCGCCAATCCCCGGCACGGGCGCCGCGAGAGGGTCAGGCTGGCACGAGCCCAAAGAATCCTGTGTCGAAAGCAGATCGGCAGCGCCAACAGGACCAAAGCTCGTCTCAAGCTCGGCCGTGTCCACGCCAGGATCGCCGACCGGCGTGCCGACCATCTTCACAAGGTCACCACTCGACTCGTGCGTGAGAATCAAACGCTTGTGGTCGAAGACCTCTCTGTGACGAACATGGTCCGCAACCGTCGCCTCGCTCGCTCCATCAGTGACGCGGGCTGGCGTCAGTTCCGGCACATGCTGGAATACAAAGCGGCTTGGTACGGACGGAGGGTGATCGTGGTCGATCGCTGGTTTCCGTCCTCCAAGCTGTGCTCGGTCTGCGGTGTTTCGACGGGCGACATGCCGTTGCACGTACGTACTTGGACCTGCGGTTGCGGAGCGGTCCACGACCGTGACGTGAACGCGGCCCGCAACATCCTGGCCGCCGGACTGGCGGTGACAGTCTGTGGAGCCGGCGCAAGACCTCAACGGGACGTCCCGGGCGGGCAGTCGGCGACGAAGCAGAAACCCCCGCGGCGCGAGCCGCGGGAATCCTCTCGTCTCCATGGATGAGAAAGTCAAGAAGAATCCTTCGCCGCGGACCAGCCGCCGTCGACCAGAAGCTCCGCGCCCGTCACGAACGACGCCGCCGGAGACAGGAGGAAACCGATCACCGAGGCCACCTCGGCCGGGTCGCCGAGGCGTCTCGCCGGGGTGGCTCGGGCACTGCGTTCCCGATCCTCGGCGGAAACCCGGTCCCAGGCCGCTGTCAGCACGGGACCGGGCAGCACCGCGTTGAACCGGACGTCCGGCGCGTACTCGACGGCGAGCTGGCGGGTCAGTGCGACCAGCCCGCCCTTCGAGGCCGCGTATGCGCCGTGGCCGGGGATGCCGAAGTGCGCGTGCACCGACGAGACGAGCACGACCGAGCCCTTGCGTTCACGCAACGACGGCAGGCAAGCCTGGACGCCGTAGAACGTGCCGCCGAGGTTGACGGCGAGCTGGCGTTCCCACTCGGCCGGTGTCGTCGCGTCCAACGGCTTGACCACGGCCGTGTAGGCGTTGCTCACCAACGCGTCCACGCCGCCGTCACACAGCTCGAGCGCTCGCTGCCAGGTCTCCGGGTCGCTGACATCTCCCCGCACGGCCACATCACCGCGCAGGTCGATCCCGACGACCCGGTAACCGTTGTCCGTCAGGTACTTCGCCGTCGCGGCACCGATTCCGGCACCCGCACCCGACACCACCGCGCACTTCATGCACGTTCTCCTAGAGCTTCTGCCGGTAGACCCTGTTGTCCGGCCCGCGCACGACCGTCCACGCGGAGCCGTCCGCACCAGCAGTAGCACCGACGGCGCCGATCAGCGAGTTGCTCGGGAACTCGGGGCGGTTGAACCAGCCGCCCCAGACGCCGGCGGAGGAGTTGATCTGCCAGAGCGTGTAGTCGCCGGCCCGCGCGAACAGGTAGATCCGGTCCTGGAACTCGACCATGGTCGGGCTGCCGGAGATCACGCCTCCGAGTGACGTCCACTGGCCGCCGCTGACCGGGCGGACCCAGACGTCGTCGGCGGCGGTCCGGACGGCCACCTGACCGCCGGCGACGCTGGGCCTGCCGTAGATCGGGGCGTCGCCGGGGGCGCCGAGCGAGGTCCAGGTGCCCTTGTGGAGCCAGACCTTGCCGTCCTCGCCTCGGGCGACGATCGTGCCGTCAGCCGAGACCGAAGGCGCGTCGGTGAGCTTGCCTCCCAGCGACTTCCACGAGCCCCAGCGTCCGTTGTGGAGGGTGCGCTGCCAGGCGCGGTTGTCGTTGCCGCGAACCGTGACCTCTACGTCGGAGCCGACGGTGCGTACGGCGGGCTGGCCCTGGATCGCCTTGCCCAGGCTCGACCACTGACCGTTGCGGAGCATCTTCAGCTCGCCGCCGGTGCTGCGTGAGAACACCAGTGCCTCGTCGCCGACCCGTGCGATCGCGGGCGAGGCGGTGGCGTCGGAACCGACTGCCTCACCGGGCACGAGGTCCGTGCCGCGCAGCTTGAGCATCGCGGTGCCGTGCGGAGGAACCGTCACCGTGTACTTGTCGGTCGTCGTGCCGCGGTCCGCGCGAGCGCGCAGATCCCGCACCGAGACGTTGCCCTTGAGGCCGGCCTGAGCGAAGTTCACCGTCATCTCGGCGGGGACGTCGCGACGGTTGAGCAGCACGACCGAGCGCTCACCCTTGCGGGACAACACCTTGCTGTAGACGTCGGTGTCGCCGGTCGAGGCGACCCGGACGCCCTGGATGGCGAGCGGGTCCTGGTTGACCGCGAGGATCTCGGGGTTCTTGAGCGTGTTCACCATCGACGGCGGGAGCGTGCGCGGGTCGGAGCCGACGATCAACGGTGAGGACATCTGCGCCCACATGACGAACTGCGAGGTCGACTCCTCCTCGTTGAGCTCGTAGGTGCCCTGCTGCGTCTTGCGCATCGGGATCAGGTAGTCCGGGTCGTTGTAGTGGCCGGGGCCGTTCGACTCGGGGTGCGCGGCGTTGCGGTCCATGTTGCGCAGCACGTCGCGCCAGATGCCCTCGTACGGCGTGCCGAACGCGATGTCGGTGCTGGTGCGCCACGAGTCGCCGACCAGCGGGCCGAAGGTGTAGGAGATGTCGGCGGTCTGGTCCGGCTCGTGCGGAACGCCCCATTCGCCGGTGACCGGGTTGCAGATGTTGAGGATCATCGGCCGGCCGGCTTTGGCGAGGGCCTTGCTGAAGTCCGTGAACGCCTGCGCGGGCTTGAGGTTCGCGAAGATGCCGCACAGGAAGTCGACCTTCACGGCGTCGAACTTCCAGTCAGCGAACCGCTTCGCGTCCTTCTCGTAGTAGCCACCGCCGCTGCCGACCGCGCAGTTCTTGCCGTCGGACGGGCCTGCGTCGGTGTAGATGCCCGCCTTGAGGCCCTTGGCGTGCAGATCCTTGACGAGTTTCGGGAGGCCGCCGGGGAACTTCGCCGGGTCCTCGACCAGGTTGCCCTCAGCGTCGCGCGGGGCCGGGGCGGTCCAGCCGCCGTCGATCCACACGATCTTGTACCCGACGTCGCGCATCCCGCTGCTCACCAGGAAGTCGGCGACACCGCGCACGTCCTTCTCGGTCGGGGCGCCCAGGCCGTAATACGTGTTCCAGCCCATGTACGGGGTCTTGGCGACACCACTGTCGTAGTAGGTGGGCGCTCCCTGGTCGTCACCTGCGTAAGCGGGTGCCGCCACCAGGGACATCAAGGCGATGGCCAACGCGACTCTGCGAACCGACATGCCCGTGAGCCTCCCCCGCGCCTGATACAGGTGTCAAGAATAATTCGTAATTTATGTGTAGTAGGCTGACGGGCGTGAGCTACCGCTACGAGATCACCCAGGCAGTCGTGCGGCAGGGCATCATCGCGATCGTTCGCACCGCGTCCGCCGCTACCGCTGTCGAGGCCGCCGTTCCGTTGCTGGACGCGGGTCTCACGTCCCTCGAACTGCCGTTGACGAACCCCGGTGCGCTGGAGGCGATCCGGCAGCTCCGCGCGGACTACCCGTCTGCCGTGATCGGCGCCGGCTCCGTGCTGGACGAGGCTTCCGCTGTCGCCGCGGTGCGGGCTGGGGCACAGTTCCTGGTGGCGCCCAACCTGAACGTGGCCGTGATCCAGGCCGGGCACCGGTACGGCGCCGCTGTTCTGCCTGGTGCCGGATCGGTCTCCGAGGTCGTGCAGGCGCTGGAGGCCGGGGCGGACGCGGTGAAGGTGTTCCCCGCGCCCACTCCTCAGTGGGTGCGCGACGTGCTCGCTGTGCTGCCCTACGCGCCGCTCGTGCCCACCGGTGGCGTTGCGCCGGCCGATGTTCCGGCGTGGCTGGAGGCCGGGGCGGTGGCGTGCGGGGTCGGGTCAGCCCTCGCCCGCACGCCGATCGAGGAGATCAAAGCCCTGATCAGAGCGGCTTGAGCACGACCAGGTCGGCGTCGTTCGTCTGCGACCAGGCGAACGGCAGCCCGACATGGGTCAGGTGCGCCGCCGAGTAGACCTGCCCGTTCTCGTCCACATAGGACCCGGTCAAGCCCTGCAACTTCACGCGTGACGACCGGCCGGGCACCATCGGCACCCCGGTGAGCGAACCCGTGTTCCAGGCCAGCACGACGATCCGGTCGTCACTCGAGTACTGGATCGCGTCGTTCAGCAGGTGCGCTTCGCCGCCGTGCACGACATCGCGGATGTCCTTGTAGCGGGAGATCAGCTGAGCGGCCTCGGAGCGTTCCTCGGCGGACCAGTGCCGCACGTCGGCGCCGATACCGAGCACACCGGCCATGGCCAGCACGAACCGGAACTTGAGCGAACGCGGGCGCGCGTCGAAGAAGCCGGGCGCGTCCGTCACCCACGAGGACATCAGGTGCGGGGCGTGCATGTGCAGGAAGCCGTGCTGGATCTTCAGGCGGTCGAGCGGGGCGGTGTTGTCGCTGGGCCACACCACGTCGACCTTGCCGGTGGTCGCGAGGTCCGTCCGGCCGCCGCCGCCCGCGCAGCCCTCTACCAGCACGTGCGGGTGCTTCTCGCGCAGGTGGTCGAGCACGCGCCAGTAGTTGCGGACGTGGGCGTCGTCCTGGTCGAGCGGACGTTCGGTGGCGGGGCGGTTCATGTCCCACTTCAGGTAGCTGATCCGGTAGTCGGTCAGCAGTCTGTCCAAAGTGGAGACGACGAACTCGTAGACTTCGGGCAGGCCCAGGTTGAGCAGCATCTGGTTGCGGATCAGCGTCGGCTCGCGGCCCTCGGCGCGGTACACCCAGTCCGGGTGTTCGGCGTAGAGCCGCGACTTCGGGCTCACGCACTCCGGCTCGACCCACAGGCCGAACTCCAGGCCCATCCCCCGCACGTCCTCGACGAACACGCCGAAGTCCGGCGACTCCGGGTACCAGTCGCCGAGGCCGCCGGTGTCGTCGTGGCGGCCGACGAACCAGCCGTCGTCCACCACGAACAGCTCGACGCCCAGGTCGGCGGCGATGCGGGCCAGGTCGCGCTGCTTCTGCAGGTCGACCTCAAAGCCCGTCGCCTCCCACGAGTTGTAGAGCACGGGCTTGCGAGCAGGCCTGGAACGCAGCCGGTCGTAGGCGTGCCAGACGCGGGCCAGGCCGTCCGTCGAGTACGCCAGCGCCAGTTCCGGGGTCGTGAAGGTCTCCCCCGGCCCGACCACGACCGGGCCGAGCATTCCGGCACGCACACGAGTGAGCCCGGACGGCTCGACCTCGGCCGTGATCTCCCAGGAACCGGACCACGCCAGCGACACGCCCCACGTGTCGTCCACGGACAACCAGGGCGCGTAATTGTGCCCGGGAACGCCGTAGGAGCTGCCGATTCGGAACCCGCCCGCGGGCAGGGAGACGTGGTCCAGCTGGAACTCGCGAGCCCACTCACCGTGCAGAAAGGACAGTCGAGGCTCCCGGACGGGCAGGCACACGCCCGCCGAACCGATCCTGCCGAGACGGACCGGCTCGTCTCGCAGATTGGTCACCTCGACCCATCGCGACAGCACGTCGACCGTGGTCTCCGGCTGGTAGCAGAGCACGGTGCGCAGGCCGGCGACTTCGTCGACAAAGGCCAGGCGCAGCACGCCGTCCGACTCGTCCGCGCCCTCGAACGTGAACCACGAGTCGCCGTCCAGTTCGAGGTCGGCGCCGGTGAACGGGCGCTCGCCGCGCGGCGCGTACTCGATCGGCGCCGCGTCGGCCTCGGTGATGAAGTGGATGTCGCCGAGGTTCCGCAAAGGCGACGGGCCGGTCTCGACGCCGTGCGGGCCCCAGGCCACGAGTTCGGCCCAGCGGCCACCCGGTTCGACGGCCACCGTGTAGGAGGTGGTGGCCATCCGGAGGGTCCAGGTCATTTGACTGCTCCCACAGCGAGTCCGGAGATGAAGTGCCGCTGGAACCGCAGGAACACCGCGACGGTCGGGATCGCCGCGATCACCGAACCGGCCGCGATCACGTTCCAGTTGGAGACGTACTGGCCCTGCAACGCGAGCAGCGCTGGGGTCACCGGCATCACGGCCGAGGACCGCAGCACGGTGATCGCCCACAGCAGGTCGTTGAAGATCCAGGTGAACGCCAGCGCGGCCAACGCGGCCAGGGCGGGCCTGGTCATCGGCAGCACGATCCGCCAGAAGATCTGCACGGGACCGGCACCGTCGATCGTGGCGGCCTCCTGCACCTCGTTCGGCATGGCGCGCATGAAGCCCTGCAGCACGAACGTGTAGAAGCCGAGTCCGAAGCCGACCTGCACCACGATCAGCGCGAAGAGCGTGTCGTAGATGCCGAGCAGCTCGGTCAGCTTCGACACCGGCACGAGCAGGATCTGCGGAGGCAGCAGGTTGCCCGCGAGCATCAGCAGGATGATCGAGCGCCGGCCGGGAATCTCGAAGCGGCTCAACGCGTACGCCGCCGCCGCGCTCAGTGCGAGCGAGAGGAACACCGTCGGCACCGTGACGAGGACGCTGTTCCACATGGCGCCCGCGCCGCCGTTGGTCCACGCGTCGGCGAACCCGGCGAAGGTGAACGACTGGGGCAACGACGCGAGGCCGTTGGCGGCGATGTCGTCGAAACTGCGGACCGCCGTGACGAGCACGGCGACGATCGGCAGCAGCCAGAGCACGGAGATCGTGCCCGCCACGGCGTGGAAGACGCGGCCAGAAGAAGTGCTACCCGACATCTCAGTTCTCCCGGAACGCGCGGACGAGGTAGGTCACGATCACGCCGAACGCCAGCACGAAGATGACGACGGCGAGTGCCGATGCGTAGCCGAGCTTGAGCGACTGGAAGGCGGTCGAGTACATGTAGGTGCTGAGCAGCTCGGACGAGTGGTAGGGACCGCCGCGCGTCATCGACCACACCACGTCGAACGACCGCAGCGAGTCGATCACGATCACCGACAGCACCACCGAGTTGACCGAGCCGAGCTGCGGCCACGTGATGTGCCGGAACTTCTGCCAGGCCGTGGCACCGTCCAAAGTGGCCGCTTCGTACAGCCCGGGGTCGATGCCCTTGAGGCCCGCCAGGTACAGCACCATGACGTACCCGACCTGCCGCCACAGCGCCGGCACCAGCACCGCGTGGAGCGCCGTGTCCGGGTCGGCCAATGGGCTGCTGTCGAAGATCCCGCCCGGCTGGTAGAGCACCTGCCAGATCAGCGAGGTGGCGACCAGCGAGAACACCACCGGTACGAACAGCGCGGCCCGGTAGATCCCGACGCCGCGGCGTTCCTTCTGCAGCAGCACGGCCATTCCGAGGCCGCCGACCGCGGACAGCCCGCCGAAGAGCACGAGCCAGATCGCGGTGTTGGTGACGGCGGTGTGGAAGACCGGGTCGTCGATCATCCTGGCGTAGTTGTCGAGCCCGACGAACCGGGGCGGCGAGACGCCGTCCCAGTTCGTCAGCGCGAGCCAGAACCCCTGCACCGCGGGCCAGAAGACCCAGAACCCCTCCACGAGCAACGGGATGAGCACGAACAACAGCAGGATCGGAGGGACTCGGGTGAAGCTTCTGGTCATGCTGGTCATGTCAGGAGGACCACACCTGCTCGGCGGCCTTCTGCCAGGTCGTCAGAATCGTGTCCAGCTGGTCGGGCTGCTGGAGGAACTTGACCAGCGCGGCGTCCGCGGTGGGCTGCAACGCGTCGCTGGAGTCGCGGTTGAAGAACTGGGTGATCTCCGCGGCCTCCTTGAGGTGCTGGCGGCCCTTCGTGACGAGAGGCGTGCCGGAGTCCTT
This sequence comes from Lentzea waywayandensis, assembly GCF_900115955.1. Lineage (GTDB taxonomy): Bacteria > Actinomycetota > Actinomycetes > Mycobacteriales > Pseudonocardiaceae > Lentzea > Lentzea waywayandensis. The sequence goes on along the minus strand of NZ_FOYL01000026.1, from coordinate 27,625 downwards.
GGCGTTCGGGTGCGTCGGCAGGACCGTGCCGGACGAGGCCTTGATGTAGGCCTCCTGACCCTCCGCCGTCGCCGCGTAGGTCAGGAACTCCTTCAGTTCCTTGACGTGCGGTGACTTGGCGCTCGCGAAGAAGCCGTCGGTCGGACCCTCCTCCGCCAGCGGCACGTTCGGGTCGATGATCGGGAACCGGAAGAAGTCGATGTCGTCGATCGCGTCCTTCGGTGCCGCGTCGGCGAAGAACGCGCCGGTGAGCAGCATTCCCGTGCGGCCCTGCAACATCGCGGTCGTGGCCTCCTGGAACCCGATCGCGGTGCCGTTGGGGTCGGTGTAGGGCAGAACCTCGCGCCACGGCGTGAAGATGGCCTTCACCTTGGGGTCGTCGAACTTCTGCTTGCCCGCGAGGAGTTCGCGGTGGAACCCGGCTCCGTTGACGCGGATGTTGAAGTAGTCGAACCAGCTCGACGCGGTCCACGGCGAGTCAGATCCCGCGCCCATGCCGAGCGGGATCACACCCTTGCCCTGCAACGTCTTGCACAGCTCGACGAACTCGGTCCAGGTCTTCGGCGGGGTGACACCCCACTTGGCGAAGTTGGACTTGCGGTAGAAGAAGCCCCACCAGTAGTACGTCGTCGGCACGAACACCTTGCCGCTCAACGTCTTGAACGACTGGGGGTAGTCGCCCATGGTCTGCCAGACATCGCTGATGTCGAGCAGCAGACCCTTTTCCTCGTACCCCTTCAGCAGTGCGCCGGGGTACCAGGTGAAGAGGTCGGGCGGGTTGGCCGAGGTGAGGTAGCTCGGCAGCTGGGTCCGGAAGGTCTCGGAGGCCACGGTGTTGACCGAAGCCTGCGCACCCTTCTTGTCGTTGAACGCCTTCACCAGTGCGTCGATCGCCGCTTTGGCAGCAGGCGCCGAGAGGTTCGACTGGATCGTGGCCGTGCCGGCGGCCTGGGTGACCGGGCCGGAGGACGCCGAGGTGGCGCAGGATGCCGTGCCGCTGACCAGCAACCCGGCTCCCGCGGCAGCGGTGACGCGGAGGAAGTGACGCCTGTCCATGGCGGACAGATTGCGCTCAGGTCATGATCATGTCAAGAATAATTCATAATTTATGATGTGCCGTATGCTCTGACCTCATGAGCGAGAAGCGGCTTCGTGGCGTGCACGGCCAGACCGTCGAGGCGCTGGCGGGCCGGATCCTCGCCGGCGAGATCGGCGAGGGCGACACCCTCGACCTCCCGGCGCTGCGCGAGGAACTCGACGTGTCGCTGACCGCGCTGCGCGAGGCCCTGAAGGTCCTCTCTGCCAAGGGCATGATCGACGCCAGGCAGAAGCGCGGCACGTTCGTGCAACCGCGCTCGTCGTGGAACCTCCTCGACACCGACGTGATGCGCTGGCAGACCCAGGCCGGCAACACCGACCACAGCCTGTTCGACGAACTCACCGAGATGCGCGTGATCGTCGAACCCGCCGCCGCCCGCCTGGCCGCCGAACGCGCCTCGGCCGCCGACATCGAGGCCCTCGGCGGGGCCGTCGACCGGATGGCCTCCGCGCGCGACCTCGCCGCGACCGTCCGGGCGGACCTCGAGTTCCACCGGCTGCTGATGGCGGCCACGCACAACGCGTTCCTGACCCAGGTCGAGCGGATCATCGCGATCGGGCTGGCGGAGCGGGACAAGCTTGTGCACGGGAGCGTGGACGACGATCCGGTTCCGTCGCATCGGGCGGTGCTGGACGCGGTCGCGGCGCGCGACCCCGAAGCCGCCTACGAGGCCATGAAGGCGCTGGTCGACAAGTCGGGCGCGGACCTCGATCGCCTGCGCTGAGCCGCATCGACTCTTAATCGATACGACACCTTCGGGTCACCCCCAGGCGGTTGTGAAAGACTTTCACGTCCGTCACCATCGGGCTTCATGCGCCTGATCACGCTCGCCGCCGCCGTCGCGCTGACGATCTCGGTCGCCACCCCGGCGGTCGCGGCCCCCGCTGCCCCGAAGATCGCCACCTACAACGTCTTCATGCTGTCGCGGAACCTCTACCCGAACTGGGGACAGGTCGCCCGCGCCGACCTGATCGACAGCACCGGCGTGCTGAACGGCCAGGACGTCGTCGTGCTCAACGAGGCCTTCGACAACGCCGCCTCGGACCGGCTGCTGACGAACCTGCGCGACACCTACCCGCACCAGACGCCGGTACTGGGCCGCAGCCGGGCCGGGTGGGACGTGACGAGCGGCAGGTACAGCGACTCGACGCCGGAGGACGGCGGTGTCGCGGTGCTGAGCCGGTGGCCGATCACCACGCGGGTCCAGCACGTCTACCGGGACGGCTGCGGCGCGGACTGGTTCTCCAACAAGGGGTTCGCCTACGTGCGGATCGAGGCGCCGACCGGGCCGCTGCACGTCATCGGAACGCACATGCAGGCCGAGGACTCGACCTGCACCAGCGCGCCGGGCGGCTACCGGGCGAAGCAGCGGGCCGAGATCAAGGCGTTCCTGGCAGCGCGGAACATCCCCGCGGCCGAGCCGGTGTACGTGGCGGGCGACCTGAACGTGGTCAAGGCGAGCGCCGAGTTCCCGCAGATGGTCGCGGAGTTGGGCGCGCAGACGCCTGAGGTGGGCGGGCACCCGTTCTCGTGGGACTGCGCGGACAACAGCGTGTGCCGCGACCAGTACGGGCCGGAGTACGCCTCAGAGCACCTCGACTACGTGCTGACGATCCAGGGACCGTTGCTGCGCAACGAGACCCGGCGCGTGAAGAGTCCTGAGTGGTCGATCTGGTCGTGGGGGCGCAAGTACACCTTCAACGACTTCTCCGACCACTACCCCGTGTTCGCTAGCTGAGCGCGGGCGCGACGGTCAGGCCGAGTTCGGGCATGCCCAGCCAGTCCAGGGTCGCGCCCGACTCGGCCAGTTTGATCCGCACGGCGTAGACGCTGAGCAGCAAGGCCTGCAACGAGTCCACGCCGTACGCGGCAGCGACCTCGTCGTCACCGATCTGATGTGGACACTCCCAGTCACCGTTGTCGCTCAACGGGTCCGGGCGCGGGGCACCGAACCGGATCACCACCTCGAAGGATGATCCGTCCGGTGCCTTGCCCTCGATCTGTCGTTCCGCGACGACGACGCCCAAGTCCATGCGACTCAGCCTAGCGCGCTCACCAGCCGCCTCGCCTGGACGACGGACTTGCTGGAACCCTTGCGGGCCGCCACCTCCGCGAGGCCGTCCACGGTGCCGCCCGGCTTGAGCTGCTGGGCCAGTTCGACCGCCAGCTCGACCAGTTCCGCGACCCTGTTGTGCGACCAGGCCTTCGGCAACGCGGTCACCAGCAGGTCCCAGACCTGGGCCGCGGCGCCGGACCTGGCCGTGTCGCGCAGGCACGGGACCACACGGTTCAGCGCGAGATCACCGCGTTCCAGCAGCAGGCCGACGACCTCGCCCAATGCCTTGCCGTCGAACTGGTCGCGGGCCGCGAGGATCAGCAGGGCGTCAACGGCGTGGGCGCGGGCGACCGTCGCCTCGGCGCCGAGCCCGTACGCGAGGGCCAGATGTGTGGCGATGCCGATCGGGCCTTGTGTCTCGGCGAGCGCCGGGAGCAGCGCGCCGTCGTCGCCCTTCGATTCGCAACGGCTCGCGAGGTGCGGCACCAGGTGTGCGGCGACGACCTCGCGTTGCGCGGGCAGAAGCGCAGGCCAGCACGGGAGCATGGCCTCCCAGTCGCTGTACCCGTACCAGTACCGCTCCGGGGCAGGTAGGACGGGCGCCACCGTCACCAACAGCCGCTTCTCCACCCGCGGCGGCGCGATGTAGCCGTTGGGCGTCGAACGGGTGCGTTCCACCAGTTCCACGACCGGATCGGCGACGCCGGTGAGCCACTCGCGCAGCAGCGATCCCGCGGTGCCACGCAGCGACGCGAAGTCCTCGGGCCCGGTGCCGCGCGGCAGCCGGCGGCAGGCCTGCTTCAGATCCTGCGGCCACGGTTCCCACTCCTCCGCCTCGGCTTTCGCGAGCCGTTCGAGGAGCGCTCCCGGATCGAGCAGGCCGGACATCTCGGTGGGAGTGGACACCAGGAACGGGCGCGGTGACCTGACCAGCCCTCTGGCGATCTCGCGCAGCCGCTTGGCGAGGTACTGGCTGGGTGTGCCCGGCTCAGCGACCTTCAGCGCCGGTGTCAGCCGGTTCATCTGGCCGAGCGGCTCCGCGGGCGCGGGCACGGCGGCGATGATCGAGAACAACATCGACCGGCAGTCCGGCGACGGTCTGTCGAGGTAGGCCTGCAGGTTGAGGCGGTGCCGGATCCACGGGTACTTGTCGTAGATCGGCCCGAACGCGATCGCGACGGCTTCCCGGTCCTGCCAGGCGAACCTGACCACCGCTTCGACGATCCGTTCGACGGTGACCGGGTCGAGGTAGGCGGTGTTGCGGCCGAACAACGCCCTCACTTCGCCGGTCAGCTCGTCGAGCGTGGCGATCGGTTCCGGCCAGGCGCGCGGCGCGAACGGTGCGAGCTCGGCAGCCTCCTCCGCGACGGTCTCGACGCCGAGCTGGGCGGCGAGGTCGGACGGCAGCTGCTCGGCCAGCACCAGCAGTTCGGTTCTCGTAGCGTCGCTGATCGTCGCTTGGTGCTTGGCGATCAGCTTGACCGCCTGGCCGCGCACGTCGTCCGACTCGTGCGCGAACAGTTCCGCGACGGCCAGAACCACCTCGTCCGGAGTGGACTTCGCGTGCTTGCCGAGCCACGTCAGCTGAGCACGGATCAGCTTCTTCTCGGTGCGGCCGAACACCCATCGGCTCGCGTCGGCGAGCAGGTCGAAGTCGAGCCTCCCCGCCTCGTCCAGCACCTTCAGGCGGTCCTGCGCGAGGGCGGCCACCACCGACCGCGAGTCGGGCAGCATCGCCACGTAATCCCGTGCGTGCTCGGCGGTCTCGTCCAGCGTCACGTCGAGGATCTTGTGCAGTGCGAGGAAACCCTCCATCTCCTTGGCGCTGCCGCCTTGCTGGAGCCTGGCGAGACAGCCGTCGAGGAGCACCCGCCGATCCGCCCGCTCCTCCAAGAACTGCGGCCACTGCCAGGTGTTCGCGAAGATCGACCCAGCTCCGACGACCTCCAGCATGCGCGGGATCAGCGCGTCGAAGGCCTGACGCCAGCGGGTGTGGCCGCCGAAGTCCATGAACGCCAACAGGAATCCGTCGGAGTTCGGTGGATCCTCCCCGCAGAACTCCAGCACGATCCTGAGCAGGTCGTGCCGGCCGGGTTCGCGGGTCGGCATTCTGGTGGCGATCCGCGTGACCAGGTCCGGCAGCCACGCGGGGTCGCGCTGCCGCAGCACGTCCAGGGCCTCGAGCGTGCCGTTCTCCTGGCTCATGCGATGCCACCAGATCCGGTAGCGCACCAGCCACGGCGTGAGCGTGGACGCGTTCGGCAGCAGTCCGATGCCCGCGATGTGCATCGCCGGGTGGTGGTCCCAGTTCCGCCCGGACGCCCGCCGCTTCTTCTCGTACGCGACGAGGTCGACAGCCCGTTCCTTGCGTTCCTCCGGGGTGAGGCTCTTGAGCACCTCCCCCAGCGCGAGCAGCTGGTCCGACTCGATCAGCGCCTGGATTCTGTCGAAGCTCACGCCTTGCCCCTGACCATGTCCGCGGCCAGCACGTGCTTGCACTTGCCGCGCCCGCCGCGGTACTCGGCCCACCACTGGCAGGTGCACGCTTCGCCGTTGACGCGGTAGTCGCCGACCAGCGCGGTGTCGCCGTCCCAGCTGACGGCGTTCTGCTCGACCAGCGCCTTCGCGTTGCGCAGCCTGGGGTTCATGGCCTGGATGTCGACGCCGTCGTACGGGAGTTCGCGGTGGAAGTACGACGCTTCGGCGAGGTCGTAGCCCACGCGCCCGGACGTGCCCAGCTGCGCCAGCGCGTCCTTGACCCTGGCGGGGGTGAGTCCGGAGCGGTCGGCGAGGTCCGCGATGTCCACGCGGGGTTCGAAGTCGAGGAGGGCGCCGATCAGTTCGGCGTCGGTGTCGGCGTCTCCTGCGGCGAGACCGTCGAGGACGGCGCCCTCACCGGACAGGCCGCGGGTCACCTCGGGTGAGAGGACCAGCGTCAGGCGTTGCGAGCCGAGGTCGACCTCCCAGCCACTCGCGACCGGCTTGCCATCGGCGGGTGGGCCGTAGAGACGGACGGCCTTCGCGAAGCGCAGCAACGGGATCAGGGTCTCGAGGCGGTTCGGGCCCGCCAGGCACACGGCGTTGGCCGAGGCCGTTCCGCTGAGGCGCAACGACTTCCCGGAGGGCACCGCCCACACCGCCACGCGTCCCTTGGGAAGGGTCTTGAGGAACCGCTGCGCGTCCATCGGAGCGAGTTCGGCCTTCAGGTCGAACTTCGAGGTGAGGACCTGGGTCTCGGCGAATCCCCGCAGCCAGCGCGGCGGCAGCGGGACCTTCTTCTCCACGACCGCGCCGTCGAGCGTGCCGACCTCGACCTGGTCGGGGCCGACCGTGAGGTGCAGCGGGTCGCCCTTCGTCACGCGGGCGAGGGCGCGGCGCAGCGGCTCGTTGACGTCGACGTTCGTGGTGCCGCGGTCGTGGACCTCGCCGTCGAGGGCGTCGCCCAGCACGTCCAGGCGCGCGTAGACGCCGCAGCAGCCCGAGAACGACTCGAAGCGCAGCCGGTCGCCGTTGCAGGTGACGACCGGGTCCCGCAGGCGTTCGGTGGTGGGCTGGAAGTAGCGGGTGCCCGCGATCTTGGCGATGGCGAGCAACGCCGTGGCGGCCTGCTGCGAGTCGCCCAGGAAACCGGTGAAGAAACGCGGGTTCGGCGCCCTGCCGCCGGAGGTCTGCAGTCCCAGGGCGCGCCGCGTCTCGTCCAGCCGGGAGTCGGCGACGTAGGCGTACGAGTGCATCGCGCCACTCTAGGGAACAGACGTTCGACTCGGCGGCGGTTTGATCAAAGGTATCGGCGCAGGAGGTCCTCCTCGGTCTCCCGGCGCACGATCGGCCTCGCGACCCCGTCCCTGACGGCGATGATCGGCGGCCGGCACACCTGGTTGTAGTTCGAGGCCAGCGCGTGGTGGTAGGCGCCCGTCGCGGGCACGGCGAGCAGGTCTCCGGCGTGGACGTCCCGCGGGAGCAGCACGTCCTCGGCCAGCACGTCGCCGGCCTCGCAGTGCCGGCCGACGACCGTCACCGGCTTGGGTTGCCCGCCGCGACCGACCAGGCGGACCGCGTACTTGGCGCTGTACAGGGCGGGACGCGGGTTGTCGCTCATGCCGCCGTCGACGGCCACGAACGTGCGCGCTGAGGCCTTGACCGCGCACACCCGGTACAGGGTCACGCCGGCGTTCGCGACGATCGACCGTCCGGGCTCGATGAGGAGGCGCGGCGGCGTTACGCGGTGAAGCGCGCACTCGTAGTTGAGGGCGCCGGTGATCCGGTGCGCGAACCCGGCGAGGTCGAAGTCCCTGTCCCCCTGGAGGTACGGCGCGCAGAAGCCGCCGCCGAGGTCGAGCTGCTCGATCCTGGTGCCGCAGGACGCGATGAGGCCGACCATCCGCCGCACGGCCTCCTCGTAGCTCGCGACGTGCCTGACCTGCGAGCCGATGTGGCAGTGCAGGCCCACCAGTTTCAGCGACGGCTGCTCGACCACGCGCAGGATCGCTTCCAGGGCGGCGCCGGACGCCAGCGAGAAGCCGAACTTCTGGTCCTCGACGCCGGTCGCGATCTTGGCGTGCGTGTGGGCGTCGACACCGGGCGTCACCCGGATCATGACCTCCTGGCCGTGCGTCGCCAACGCACCCAGCTGCGCGATCTCGTCGAGCGAGTCGACGACGATGCGGGAGACCCCGTACTCCAGCGCGGCTTTCAGGTCCTCGGCGGTCTTCACGTTGCCGTGCATGATGATCCGCTCCGCCGGGAAGCCCGCGGCCTTGGCCAGCGCGAGTTCCCCTGCCGACGACACGTCGAGGGACAGGCCCTCCTGCGCCATCCACCGGTAGACCTCGGGGCAGGGCAACGACTTGCCCGCGAACACGACCTCCGCCCGCGGCAGGGCGTCGCGGAAGGCCTGTGCCCTGGCGCGGACCGTCCGTTCGTCCAGGACCTGGCACGGGGTGCCGAACCGGGCCGCCAGCTGCGTGGCCGGGAGTCCACCGATGATCAGGTCCTGGCCGGCGAGGCGCGTGCCGTCCGGCCAGAGACCGTCTTCCAGCACCGGTTCGGTGGCGCATCCGATGCTGGGCAACAACTCGGCGAGTGTCATGCGTCCAGCACACGCCTGACGGCGGTCCGTGCCCAGATCCCGGACGAGACCCTGACACCGGCGATGGCGACCTTGACGCGATCCTGACGATCACGGTGGCGCGGGCCACATCAGTGCGGGCAGCACCCCATCGGCGTTGCCGGGACCTCGACGGGCTCCTGGGCGGCGGCCTCGATCTCCTGGAGAATTCGTGTGCGGTCGGCCGGGCCGAGGTAGCGGCCCCGGCTGACGACGGCGTGGACGCGGCTGACGTTCGTGATGTCCCGCAACGGGTCCGCGTCCAGCACGACCAGGTCCGCCTGCTTGCCGGGCGTGAGGGTGCCCGTCTCCTGCTCCAGGCCGAGGCAGCGCGCGGCCTCGCTGGTGGCTGCCCGGAGTGCCTGGCCCGGTGTGAGTCCGGCCCGCACCAGGAGCGCGAGCTCGTCGTGCAGGGAGAAGCCCGGGAAGACGTAGGCGAACCCCGCGTCCGTGCCCGCGACGACACCGACTCCTGCCTCGTGCATCTCTCGCAGCAGGCGCATGCGGGCGTCGGCGAACCTCTGCAGTTCCGCCACTTGCTCGGGCGTGCGCGTCGGGCGGCCGGACATGATCGCCTGCCACTGCGCGCGCAACGCCACCGGGACGTAGCGCATCCGTTCGAGGGCCACCGGGTCGTTCGCGATGGTCTCGGGTGAGCGGGACATGTTCCGTTCGACGAAGAGCGTCGGCGACTGCCAGGTGCCCTGCTCGACCATGGCCGCGAACAGCCTGCGGGCGCGGGCCGGCGAGTGGGTGGCGACGGCGGCCCGTTCGATGCGGCCTCCGTGGCGGCCCCACCAGTTCGGGTCGGCCGGGTCGTCGGGCATGGCGCGGAGCTGGGCGTAGAGGGCGTCGGCGTTGTCCGAAGTGGACGTGAACAGGTTGTAGAGGTGTTCGTGGGTGTGCTGGTCCAGGGCGTCCTGGACCGGTACGCGGGCCGGAACGTGGCCGGCGAACGGGATCCGCAGCCTGCGGGCCTCCGCGGCGATGGCGGCGTGGCACTCCGGGGACAGGAACGAGTAGACCTTGACGAAGTCCGCTCCCCCGTCCTTGGCCCTGCGCACGGCGGCGCGGGCCTCCTGCGGCGTGCGGACGATGTCCGAACCCGGCCAGATGGAACCGGGGCCGTCCACGATCGCGCTGGCGATCACCATGCGTGGGCCGAGGATCTCACCGGACTCGATGCGACGGCGCGTGTCGTGCGTTTCGGGCTGACCCCACATCTCGCGGATGCCCGTAACGCCGTGGACGACGTGCAGCGGTGCGACGGTGTTCTCCAAGAACGTCGCGTGGGTGTGCATGTCCCACAGGCCGGGGATCACGTACTTCCCGGTCACGTCGATCACCCGGACGCCGCGCGGGATCTCCCGGTGGCGGCCGGCGGCCAGGATCCGGTCGCCGGCCAGCACGATGGTCGCGTCGCGGACGGGCGCGCGGCCGGTGCCGTCGATGAGCGTCGCCCCGCGCAGCACGGTCACGCCGCTCGCCGCCATCGCGGGTTGCCCCGCGGCGCCCAGCGCGACCGCTCCGAGTGCGCCTTTCCCCAGCCAGGACAGCACGTCCCGGCGCGCCAGATCCCCCACCGCTCCACCTTCCCCCGAAGTCCCCTGCTTCCAAGCTAGCGACCTCGGGGAGGTGGAGCAGTAGGGCTGGCCACAGGTTCTAGGGTCGGGTCCACACCGCCACGTAGTCGACGGCCATCGAACGGCCGGGCGTCGTCTCCGGGACAGGAGTGCCGCGGCCTGCTACGCCGTTCGGGAACGCGCCGCCCATCGCCACGTTCAGCAGGATGAAGTAGCCCTGGTGGGACGTCATGTTGTTCCAGGAGGTCGCGTCCATCTGGTTCTGCCGCACGGTGTGGAACTGCTGGCCGTCGACGTACCAGCGCAACTGGTTCGGGCTGACCGAGCGGTCCCACTCGAAGCGGTAGGTGTGGAAGTTGCCGGGGCACTGGCTGCCGGGGCAGGCGCGGGAGGCGCCGAGGCCGTTCGTCTCGTTGCACGGACCGCCGGGGTTCACGCCGCAGTGCAGCACGCCCCAGACGCTGTTGATGCCGTTGACGTTCTCCATGATGTCGAACTCACCGATGCTCGGCCAGTTCCAGTAGTTGCCGCGGTACGGGGCGCCCAACGCCCAGAACGCCGGCCAGTAGCCGAGCGCGCCGGAGCCGGTGATGTTCGGCATCTGGATGCGGCCCTCGATGCGCAGCACGCCACCTGCCGGTGCCTTGAAGTTCGCCCGGCGGGACTCGATGCGGGCCGAGGTCCACTCGCCGTTGGCCGCGCGCAACGGCACGATCCGCAGGTTGCCGGTGCCGTCGAGGCGCAGGTTGGCTCGGTCGTTGGTGTAGCGCTGGATCTCGCCGGTGCCCCAGTTTCCGGGGCCGCCGGGGTAACCGTGACCGGTGTCGACGATCCAGTTGTTCGAGTTCGGCGCTGTGTTGTTCGCGCCGGTGAAGTCGTCCGACCAGGCCAGCGACCAGCCTGGCGGTGTCGGTGGGACCGCTGCCTGCGCGATGCCGGAGAGCGGGAGGACCAGGATCAGTCCCAGCAGGGCGCGCGTGAGTTTTCGAGCCACGATGATGACCTCTCTGTCACGATCGCACGGCAGCGGAACTCCATGGAAGCGCTCTCACAGCCTCGCGTCAACTCACACCTCGAAGCGGTACCCCATGCCGGGCTCGGTGATGAGGTGCCTGGGGTGGGCCGGATCGTCCTCCAGCTTGCGACGCAGCTGGGCGAAGTAGACGCGCAGGTACTGGGACTCGTTGACGTGCATCGGCCCCCACACCTCCTGAAGCAGCTGCTTCTGCGACACGAGCCGGCCGGGGTTGCGCGCCAGGACCTCGACCAGGCCCCACTCGGTCGGCGTCAGGTGCACTTCACGACCGTCGCGGCGCACCTTCTTCACCGCCAGGTCCACGACGAACGACGACGTCTCGACGACGGGATCGCCCGCCTCCCGCGCGAGGTTGCGGCGCACGGCCGCACGCAACCGGGCCAACAGCTCGTCCATGCCGAACGGCTTGGTCACGTAGTCGTCGGCGCCCGCGTCCAGGGCCTCGACCTTGGCCGACGAGTCGGTCCGCGCGGACAGCACGATGATCGGGATCGTGGACCAGCCGCGCAGACCGGCGATCACGTCCACGCCGTCGATGTCGGGCAGGCCGAGGTCGAGCACGACCACGTCCGGCTTGCCCTCGACGGCCACGCCGAGCGCCGATTTGCCGTCGTAGGCCGTCATCACGTCGTATCCCCGCGCGCTGAGGTTGATCCTCAGCGCGCGCACGATCTGCGGTTCGTCGTCCACTACCAGCACTGACGTCATCCGGAAGCCTCCTCGTAGGCGGGCAGCGAATTGACCTCGGTCAGACCGCCGCCTGGGTGTCCTCGGCGCGAACACCTTGTATCCCGCCTTCTTCGGCAGTCCGGGACCGTGGTCGACGATCCGCAGCCGCGGTGCCGGATCACCTTGCGCGCAGCACCTCCGTGCCGCGCTCCCGGCGCCGGTGGGCCTCGCCGAGCATGGCGAAGCTCTTGCCGACGCCGGGAGCGGCGCCGAGGTAGATCCTCAGCTCACCCCGGCGACCGTCAACCGGCGCTGTCGATGGCACGGTTCAGCGCAGTCACGTTGACGGTGGTGGTGAAGGTGCCGTGAGTGTTGGCAGCGACCAGCTCACGCACCTTCTCCACCGGCAGCCCGGACGCGCGTGCCACGCGGGGCACCTGCAACGCCGCGTACTCCGGGCTGATGTGCGGGTCGAGGCCGGACGCCGACGCCGTCACGGCGTCCTGCGGAACCTGGCTCTCGGGCACGCCTTCGCGTTGCGCGATCTCCGTCCTGCGCTCAGCGATGACCTTCGTGTAGTCCTCGTTCAGCTCGCCCTTGTTCGAGCCACCGGACGCGGGCAGCGTCGCCGCGGACGGCCTCGGCACGAAGTACTTGTCCCCCTCGCGCGTGACGGCGACCAGCGACGTGTCGGTGGCCTCGGCGTTGGCGTGCAGGCCGGGGATCCGCGACACGCCCCACACCGACAGCGGGTAGAGCACCCCGAGGAGCACCGTGAGTGCGAGCAGGATCCGCAGACCCGCCCACGACTGCTTCAGAAAGTTGTCCATTGGTTCAGCCGATCCCGGGGATGAGTCGTACGAGCAGGTCGATCAGCCAGATCCCAGCAAAAGGCGTGACAATGCCGCCCAGGCCGTAGATCAGCAGGTTGCGCCGCAGCAGGGCGCTTGCGCTGGACGGCCGGTACCGGACGCCCTTGAGCGCCAGCGGGATCAGCGCCACGATGATCAGCGCGTTGAAGATCACCGCCGACAGGATCGCGGACTGCGGCGTGGCCAGGTGCATGATGTTGAGCTTGTCCAGCGCCGGGTAGATGGCGGCGAACATGGCGGGCAGGATCGCGAAGTACTTCGCCAGGTCGTTCGCCACGGAGAACGTCGTCAGCGCACCGCGGGTGATCAGCAGCTGCTTGCCGATCTCCACGATCTCGATGAGCTTGGTCGGGTCCGAGTCGAGGTCGACCATGTTGCCGGCCTCCTTCGCGGCCGACGTACCGGTGTTCATCGCGACGCCCACGTCCGCCTGCGCCAGGGCGGGCGCGTCGTTCGTGCCGTCACCGGTCATCGCGACCAGACGGCCACCCTCCTGCTCCTTGCGGATCAGGGCCATCTTGTCCTCGGGCTTGGCCTCGGCCAGGAAGTCGTCCACACCGGCTTCCGACGCGATGGCCTTGGCCGTCAACGGGTTGTCGCCGGTGACCATGACCGTGCGGATGCCCATCGCGCGCAGTTCGGCGAAGCGTTCCTTCATACCGGGCTTCACGACGTCGGACAGCTTGATGACGCCGAGGACCCGGCCGTTCTCCGCCACCACGAGCGGGGTGCCGCCCTGGCCGCTGATCTCGTCCACGATCTCGCGGGCCGTGTCGGTCAGTTCGAACGCGGACGCGGCGCCCTTGCGGATGCTGCGGTCACCGAGGTCGATGCCGCTCATGCGGGTCTGCGCGGTGAACGGCACGAACTCCCCGGTCTTCTCGTGCTCACTGGCAGACCGGCCGCCCGCGAGTTCGAGGATGCTGCGGCCTTCCGGGGTGTCGTCGGCCAGGCTCGCCAGCCGCGCAGCCGCCACGAGCGTCTCCTGGGAGGTCGGGCCGACCGGGATGAACTCGGTCGCGCGCCGGTTTCCCCAGGTGATCGTGCCGGTCTTGTCGAGCAGCAACGTGTCGATGTCACCGGCGGCCTCGACCGCCTTGCCCGACGTCGCCAGGACGTTGCGCTGCACCAGCCGGTCCATCCCCGCGATACCGATCGCGGACAGCAACGCACCGATCGTCGTCGGGATCAGGCAGACCAGCAACGCGGTCAGCACGACCACCGACTGCTCACCGCCCGAGTAGATCGCGAACGGCTGGAGCGCCACCACCGCGAGCACGAAGATGATCGTCAGCGTGGACAGCAGGATCGTCAGCGCGATCTCGTTCGGCGTCTTCTGCCGCTCCGCGCCCTCGACCAACGCGATCATCCGGTCCACAAAGGACTCGCCGGGCTTCGTCGTGATCCTGACGACGATCCGGTCCGACAACACCGTCGTGCCGCCCGTGACCGCGCACCGGTCGCCGCCGGACTCGCGGATGACAGGGGCGGACTCGCCGGTGATCGCCGACTCGTCCACGGTCGCGATGCCCTCGACCACGTCACCGTCGCCGGGGATGACCTCGCCGGCCTCCACGACCACCAGGTCGCCGATCTTGAGCTCGGTACCGGCCACGACGTCGCCGTTGAGCATCCGGGCGACGGCGTCCTTCTTGGTCCTGCGCAGCGAGTCGGCCTGCGCCTTGCCGCGCCCTTCCGCGACGGCCTCGGCGAGGTTCGCGAACAGCACGGTGAACCACAGCCACAGCGCCACCGCGACGGTGAACACGCTCGGGTCGGTCGCCGCGAACACGGTGACCAGCAGCGAGCCCACCCAGACCACGAACATGACGGGACTGCGCAGCTGGTGACGCGGGTGGAGCTTGCGCAACGCCTCCGGGATCGCCGCGGCGATGCTGGGCTTGGCAGGTGTCTTCTCCTGTGCCACAGCCGGTTTCTGAAGTGTGGTGGTCACAGCAAAGCCTCCGCGATGGGACCAAGAGCGAGAGCGGGAACGAACGTGAGCGCGGCGACCAGCACGATCGAGCCGGTCAGCAACGTCGCGAACAACGGCCCGGTGGTGGGCAGCGTGCCCGCCGTGACCGGCACCTTCTTCTGCGCTGCCAACGATCCGGCCAGTGCGAGCACCGCGATGATCGGGATGAACCGGCCGAACAGCATGCACAGACCCAGCGACGACTGGAACCAGTCGTTCGTCACCGTGATACCGGCGAACGCACTGCCGTTGTTGTTCGACGCCGACGCATAGGCGTACAGAATCTCCGACAAGCCGTGCTCACCGGGATTGTTCAGCGCACCCTGAGTACTCGGCAGGATCGCGGCGATCCCCGCGCCGATCAACAACACCGTCGGCATCGCGAGAATCGACACCGCGGCCGCCGTGACCTCCTTGCGCCCCAGCTTCTTCCCCAGATACTCCGGCGTACGTCCGACCATCAACCCCGCCAGGAACATCGCGATGATCGCCATCACCAGAACGCTGTACAACCCCGTGCCGACACCGCCCGGCGTCATCTCACCGAACAACATGTTCAGCAACGTGCCACCACCACCGAGGCCGGTGAAACTGTCGTGCAGCGAGTTGATCGCGCCCGTCGACGTGCCCGTCGTGGAGTTGGCGAACAACGCGCTGCCGGAGATCCCGAACCGCAGCTCCTTGCCCTCCAGCGGACGCAGGCCGTTCGCCTCCGCCACCCAGATCACGGTGAGCATCGCCGACCAGATCACGCCCATCACACCCAGCAGGACGTACCCCTGCTTCTTGTTGCCCACCAACTGACCGAACGTGCGGGTCAGCGCCACCGGGATCACCAGCAGCAGGAAGATCTCGATCAGGTTCGACCACTCGTTCGGATTCTCGAACGGGTGCGCCGAGTTCGCGTTCAGAACACCGCCACCATTGGTGCCAAGCTCCTTGATGGCCTCCTGGCCGGCGACAGGCGCGTTCGCGATCGTCTGACCATCAACGTCCACACCGGACTTGAGACTCATCGTGACACCCGTGATGATCAGCACGATCGCCGCGATGAACGCCAGCGGCAGCAGGATCCGGATCGCGCCGCGCACCAGGTCGACCCAGAAGTTGCCGAGCCGATCAGTCTGGCTGCGCACGAACCCGCGGACCAGGGCGATGGCGACGGCCAGGCCGACGGCAGCCGACACGAAGTTCTGCACCGTCAAACCGATCATCTGGACCGTGTGACCCATGACCGCTTCCGGCACATAGGACTGCCAGTTCGTGTTCGTCACAAAACTGATCGCCGTGT
Organism: Lentzea waywayandensis; assembly: GCF_900115955.1. GTDB lineage: Bacteria > Actinomycetota > Actinomycetes > Mycobacteriales > Pseudonocardiaceae > Lentzea > Lentzea waywayandensis. The sequence continues at coordinate 11,937 of NZ_FOYL01000026.1, read as the reverse complement.
TGAACGACATGCCCTCCGGCACGTTGCCGCGGTCGAAGTTGAACGGCAACACCGACTGGACCCGCTGAATCACGTACAGGAACACGATCCCGACGAACGAGAAGCCCAGCACGCCGTACGCGTAAGTGCTCCACTTCTGCTCGGCGCGCGGGTCGATCCGCGCGAACCGGTAAATGGCCTTCTCGGCTTTCAGGTGGCCCTTGGTGGTGAACACGCGGGCCATGTAGTCGCCGAGGGGTCGATACACGACCGCCAGGGCCGCGACCAGGATGCCGACCTGCACCAGGCCGGCCACGAGAGGTGACATCAGAACTTCTCCGGCCTGACGAGTGCGATGAACAGGTAGACGATCAGCGCGAGCGCGATCACGCCGGCGACGCCGTTGGCGACAAGTCCCGTGCTCACAACTTCTCCAGTCCACGCACCGTCAGGCCCAGCACGACGAAACTCCCGATCAGCAGCAACGCGTAGGCCAGGTCGGCCATGACGCCGCTCCCTTCAACGACAAGGATTCTTGATGACGCACGGAAGCGTGCATCACGAAATGCCTGATCAGAGGGTGCCTGACAGCGTCCTTACGGAGGCGGGTCCGGCTTTTACGCGTTCTTGAGGCCAAGGAGACCTGGGTCTCATCCGATAGGGCCTGTGGCGGTCACGATCTGTGAGAACGTCGATGCCATGACGCGTGCCGGGATGCTGAACGAGGTCGCCGATCTGCTGCCTTCGCGCGGCCTGGTCGGGGTCGACGGGGTCGATGGCGCGGGCAAGACGACGTTCTGCGACGACCTGGCTCAGGTGCTGCGTTCCAGAGGCCGCGAAGTGGTGCGCGCGTCCGTGGACGACTTCCACCACCCGCGCGCGATTCGCTGGCAGCGCGGACGGACCTCACCTGAGGGCTTCTTCCTGGACAGCTACGACTACGACCGTTTCACCGGCCTCCTGCTCACGCCGTTCGCGGCCGGGCGACCGTTCCGGCGGGCGAGCCACGACCTGGCGACCGACGAGTACGTGGACGCGCCGGCCGAGGTCGCGTCGCCGGCCGCGCTCCTGCTGGTGGACGGCATCTTCCTGCACCGGGACGAGCTCGTGGGGCACTGGGACTTCTCGGTGTTCCTGGACGTCGGCTTCGCGGTGTCGATGGCGCGCATGGCCGTTCGCGACGGCAGCCCGCCCGATCCGGACGACCCCCGCAACCGCCGTTACGTCGAAGGGCAGCGCCTGTACCTGGCGCAGTGCGAACCGGCGGCGCGGGCAAGGCTGCTGATCGACCACCGGGACGTGATATCCACTCGCGCGTGATCAACCCAGTGCGCCGCGACGAGACGCGGCACCGCCCTGCCAGAAGCGGCCATCCGGACCCCTTGAAGATGCTGCGGTACGTCTGGCCGGTCGTCGAGGAACTGCGAAGCAAGCCTCGCGAGGACTGGCCGAGTCCGGACGCGTTGACGGAAGCCCTGGTGGAGCTGGCGGAGTGGTTCGAGGAGTGCGGCTGGGACGACTTCGCGTTGCGCACGCACGAGGAGGTGCTGGAGTTCCGCCGGGAGGCCGGTGACGCCGAGAAGCTGCGGCGCGTCCTGACCTTGATGCGCGACAACCTCATGCGGCAGGAACGGCACGAGGAAGCGCTGGCGGTCGTGCGGGAGGAACTGCCGCTCGCCCGCCGGCTGGCCGTGCCGGGCGAGCACAGCACCGAGATCGCCAACACGGCCAGGTACTGGATCACCAATCTGCTGGGCAAGCTGGGCAGGCACACGGAGGCCGCCGACAACGCCCGCGAGGCGATCGCCGAACTGCGCGAGCAGATCCCGACCAAGAACGGACCACCACCCGGCTACAGCCTCGCGCACGCCCAGTTGGAGTACGCCCACCGCCTCACGACGATCGGCGAGTACGAGCAGGCGGCCGACTTCACCGCTCTGAACGCGGCGTTCTGGCGGCAGAACGGTTCGTGGCGGGGCATCAACGGTCACACCGCTTACGACGAACTCAGTCTCCTGCAGCTGCGTCTGGGCCGGTTCGAGGAAGCCCGCGCGTCCGCCATCGAGGCCGTGGCCATCCTCCGGGAGCACGCGGAGAGCGAAGACCGGGACTGCCTCAGCAACCTCGCCGGCGCCCTGCACAACCACGGCAACCACCTGCGCGACCTCGGACTCGACGAACAGGCGGTGGAGGCGGCGCAGGAGGCCACTGATCGTTTTCGCGAACTTCTCGCGAAGGCGGAGGGCCGGGCCATGATCATGAAGATGGAATTGCGCGTCGCCCTGGCGCTCGTCAGTCTCGGCAGCCGGCTGCACGACATCGGCAGGCTCGACGAGTCGCTCGCGGCCAGCGACGAGGCCATCGCGCTCGCCACCAAGCACGAGGAACGCGAGCTGGGCCGCAAGGAGCTCGCGCGGGCGTGGACAAACCGCGCCAGCCTCCTGATCTCGCGGCAGGCCTACTCCGAGGCCGCGCAAGCTGCCGCGAAGGGCATCGAGCTGTACCAGACCGCGGACGGCAAAGCCATGGCGCGCAACACCTTCGCGCTGTCCTCGGCGCACGCGGGCGAGCCGGACGCCGCGCTGGAGGCGTCACTGCTGTCGGTCGCGCACTACCGCGAACAGCATGCCGAAGATCCATACGAGTACAGCTACCTGCTGGCCGACGCGCTCTCCGATCACGCGCTGATCCGCGTTCTGCGCTCCGAACGCGCCGAGGCCGAGGCTGCGATCAGCGAATCCCTTGCGATGTACGAGGAACTCGCCGCGCACAACCCCAGCCGCTACCAACGCGAACTGGACCGAGCTCAAGCGGTCGCCGCCCGGCTCTAGAGGAGGGCTTGCGCTTCCTTCTTCTGTCGGCGCAAGCCCTCCCGTCAGATCACTTGCCGGCGCGGTAGGCCGTCCAGGCGCTCTGCATGCGGGTGTTCTGACCAGGGGTGAACTGGTTGTAGCAGTCGTCGTAGGAGTAGTCCATGTAGTTGTGGATCGGGTCCAGGCCCGTCGCCGTACAGGAGTCACGGCCGGTCGGGCAGCCCGAGGTGGAGCTGGCCTGCGCCGGGGTGTCCGCGACCTCGTCGCCGGGCGCCTTGCAGCCGCCCTGGAAGGTGTGCCAGAGCCCCATCCAGTGGCCGACCTCGTGCGTCACGGTCTTGCCGAGGTTGAAGTTGACCTCGGAACCGCCGGGAACGGTGGCGTAGTCGACCACGACGCCGTCCATCTTCGGGTCGCCCTTGTACCAGGACGGGAACGTCGCGAAGCCGAAGCCGTCGATGTCGGTGAACCAGATGTTGAGCGTCGCGGCCGTGCCGACGCGGGTCTGGGTCTTCATCTGGCGCTCGGTGTTCGCGCTGTCCGCGCCTCCGTTGAACCAGGCGTTGTTCGTGTAGCGCTTGGTGTCCTGAAGCACGAACTTGAAGCCCGTCTTCGCCGCGGCGCTCGACTCCACGCCCGCGAAGCCGTCGTTGAGGACCTTGAGCTGCTTGGTGAGGGTGGCCTCGGTGATCGCGCCCTTGCCCGCGGAGTTGGTCACGACGTGGAAGACCACGTTGATCGTGCCGCCCGCCAGCGCGCTGAACTCGCCGAGCGAGTTGTTCTTGGCGATCTTCGCGCGCAGGTCCGCGTTCATCTGGGCGGCCTGGGCGTCGGAGATCTCGTTGCGGTCGTGGCCGGTGCTGCCGGGCCTGCCGCGAGCAGCCGAGTGCTCGTCGGCGTGCGTGTCGACGCAGTCGGCCGAGCCCACGGCGGTTGCGGCGGGGCTACCGCCGAGCAGGGTGATCGCGCCCGCCGCGAGCAGACCGGCGGCGAACGCCGGCAGCACGCGCTTTCTCGTGAGAGACATTGAACTTTCCTCCATGCAGGGTGGAGGAATAGTGACTCACGAACGGTCCTTTGTGGATCTTGACGTATTCACACAGTACGAACGTCGTGGGCCGGAAGGCCGCTCCACCACCGTGCGTAACGTTTGTACACCTGCGGTTCGCGGTCGCTGAGGAGCTTGCGCAGTGCCGCGGCCTCGTCCGCCAGCCCGGCCCATTGTTCCTCGTCAAGGGCGTGGAACGCGGTCGCCTCAACGCCTCCGTCCTCGGTGGGACGCCACACCCCGGCCACGTGGCCGTCGACGAGAAGTGTCGGCAGCGTGTCACCGTTGTTGCGGATGACGAGCTTGCGATATTCGTTCGGAATGATCCGGCTGCGGTCGGCGTAGGCGAGCAACGTGCTGTCCCACATGGCCATCAGGCGTGGCGGCGCCGGTGTGTCTTCGTCCGGGATTGTCCGATTTGGAATGTCGAAGTGATCGCCGTGCTGAACCAGATCCAGCAGCGTCAGCGCTTCCCGGATCGTGGTGCGCGGCAGCATGCTGAACTGGTTCATGTCGAGAACGGTCGCGGGCCCGAACCCGGTGAGGTAGCGGCGCAGCATCTCCGCGACGGCCGCCATCCGTTCACGGGGCTCGGCCGCCACGGCCAGATAGGACGGCCGCAGCCCGAACGACCACGGCCCACCCGTCGGCGCGTGCACGAGTCCGCCGTAGGTCCGCAGCGCCCACCAGACGCCAGGCTCACCGACGTCGCCGACGTGCGAGTGCAGCAGGTCCTCGATCTCCGCCTTCTGCCGGGGTGTCGCCGCGAACTCCAGCAGGTGCTCCAGCAGGGCGTCGACCTGCTCGATCGTGACGTCCATCGACTTGAACCGCTTGTCGTACAGCCGTGACGCCCTCAGCGCGGGCAGCATCGCGTGGTGGAACACCTCGTGATCCGCGGCCGTGACGGCGTGCAGGGTGATCCGCATCAGCGATGCCTTGCGGACCACCCCGCTCGTGAACGCCTCGTCCAGATCCGCGGGGTCGAAGCCCTCGATCCGGTTCCACAACGCGATGTACGGCGACGCGGGTTCCTGCGCCTGGATCGCCACGACCCGGTCCACGGCCGTCAGCAGGTCGACCGGTTCACGCTGCAGCAGCATCTGCCGGTCGAGCGTGGCGCGGTTGAGCTGACGAGCCGTGTAGGTCATGCCCGGAATCCTGACTCACCGCAGCTTCGACGGCCACCAGATTCGCCCGCCGATGTCCACCGACAGCGCCGGCACGAGCAACGACCGCACCAGCAACGTGTCCAGCAGGACGCCGAACGCGACGATGAACGCGATCTGCGTCAGGAACAGGATCGGCAGCACGGCGAGCGCCGCGAACGTGGCCGCCAGCACCACACCCGCCGACGTGATCACACCACCGGTCAGGCTGAGACCCTTGAGCGTGCCCTCGACGGTCCCGAGCCGCTGGGTCTCCTCGCGGACGCGGGTCATCAGGAAGATGTTGTAGTCGATGCCCAGCGCCACCAGGAACACGAACCCGAACAGCGGCACCACGGGATCGGCGCCGGGGAAGTCGAAGACGTGGTTGAACACCAGCGCCGACACGCCCATCGTGGCCGCGAACGACAGCACGACGGTCGCGATCAGCAGCAACGGCGCCAGCAACGACCGCAGCAGCAACGCCAGGATCAGGAAGATCACGAGCAGCACGATCGGGATGATCAGCGCCCGGTCGTGCTCGGACGTCGTCCTCGTGTCGAGCAACGTCGCCGTCGGCCCGCCCACCTTCGTGCCGTCGATGCCGTCCACGGCCGCGCGAAGCCGTTGCACGGTCTCCACCGCGGCGTCGGAGTCCGGCGCGTCCTTCAGCGTGGCCTCGATCCGCACGAGCCCGTCGGCCGTTCCGGAGGGCCGCACGTCCGCGACACCGTCCACCTTGGACTTCTGCACGACCTCGGCGGTCTTGCTCTCGGCGGCGATGATCACGGTCGGCGAGCCGGTGCCGCCGGGGAAGTGCCGCGACAGCACCTCCTGTCCCGCAACGGACTCGACCGGTGTGAGGAACACGTCGGACTGCGCGGTGCCGGACGCCTTGAGCTGCGGCAGGAACGCGGCGCCGGCGAGCAGCACGAGTGACGTGACGATCCAGATCGCCCGAGGCTTGCGGCGCACCAGGTTCGCGACGCGGCCCCAGAGCCCGCTGGTCTCGGGGTGCTGCGAGCCGAACTTCGGTGCGAACGGCCAGAAAGCGCCACGTCCGAGCAGTGCCAAGGTCGCGGGCAGGAACGTCATCGTGGTCAGCAGCGCGGCACCGATGCCGATGGCCGCGACCGGTCCGAGGCCCTTGTTCGAGTCGAGGTCGCTGAACAGCAGGCACAGCACGCCGAGGATCACCGTGCCGGCCGAGGCCGCGATGGGTTCGATCGTGCCGCGCCAGGCCGTGCGGATGGACGCGAACTTGTCCTGGGTGTCGCGCAGTTCCTCGCGGAACCTCGACACGAGCAGCAACGCGTAGTCCGTCGCGGCCCCGAACACCAGGATCGAGAGAATGCCCTGGCTTTGGCCGTTCAACGCCAGCACGTCGTTCTTCGCGAGCAGGTACACGACGAAGCTGGCGAGTCCCAGGGCGAACACCGCCGACACCAGCACGACGACCGGCAGCAGCGGGCTTCGGTAGACGACCAGCAGGATCAACGCGACCACGGCACCCGCGACGATCAGCAGCAGCCCGTCGATCCCGCCGAACGCCTCGACGAGGTCCGCGACCTGCGCGGCCGGGCCCGTGACCAGCACCGTCAACCCCTCTGGGGCGCCACGCGTGCCGTCGCGGAGCTGGAAGACCGAGTCCTTGACGTCGTTGCCCGGGTCGAGCAGCACGACGAGCTGGGCGGCGTCCTTGTCGTTCGGCGCGGGGATGACCGGCGACGCCTGGAAGCCCTTGGCCTGGTCGGCGAGGTACTTCCGGTCCTCTTCGGTCAGTCCGCCGGACCGTTCGATCACGACGATCGCGGGGATCGCGTTCTCGCGCTGGAACTTCTTCTGCAGCTCGGCGACCTGGGTGGACTCGGCGGAGTTGGGCAGGAACGCGCTGCTGTCGTTCTCCGCGACCTCCGACAACTTGCCCGCGTACGGCCCGGTGAAGCCGCCCAGGGCCAACCAGACGACGAGCAGTACCCCGGCGAGGACTCGCATCACGCATTCCTTCGATCGTCGAACGTTTCGATGGCCGAAACAGTAAGCTGTGACCGTGAGCGACGCAAGTGACTACGACCTGAGCATGATGCTGCGCGCTTTGGTGATGGAGTCGAACCGATTCCTGGAGATCTTCAGCGCCGCGCACGCCCTGCACCCGACCGACATGACAGCGCTGAACCTCATCATGACGGCTCCCATGACACCCGGCACGCTGGCGAAGGCGCTGAACCTGAGCGCGTCGGCCACGACGTCCGTGCTGGACCGGCTGGAGAGGGCCGGCCACGTGATACGAGAGCGCGATCCGGACGACCGTCGCCGGGTCGAACTCCAGGTGCTCGACCGGGCGACGGCGCTGGCGGCGACGTTCTTCCAGCCGCTGGCGCGCGAGTACGCCTCGGTGTGGAACGACATGAGCGACGCGGAGCGTCAGGTCGTCGCGCGGTTCCTGATGGCGACGACCGACGCGACGGCCCGCGTGCGCAAGGCGGTCAGCTGAGTCTTCCCGGCGGCAGCGTCCGTCCGCAGACCAGCAGCAACAGGTCCTGGGCCTGTGCTCTCACCGGCCTGCCCTCGCCGAACGTCCAGTCCATGTCGGTGGCCTCCAGGCGTTTGCCGTCGAGGTCCGCGCCGAAGTACTTGACGTTGCTGGGCTTCATGCCGCCGAGCACGAGCTTCAGCCGTTCGTGCGGGACCTTGCGGTCGATGCCCAGCGCGGTCGTGATGTCGAGGCCGTGGATGACGTCGTGCGAGAGCGCGCCTACGGGCCCGCTGCCGGGTGGCGTCCACGGGTGGTCGATGTTGTCCTTCAACGCGGCGAGCAGTTCATCGGTCGTGCACGTTTCGGCGTCCTTGCGGGCCATGCGGTCGGAGGCGTGGTTGAAGCGGCCGGCCGACTTCAGGATTTCCAGGATCACTCGCTTGCCCGAGGAGCGGAACGGCAACGTCGTGTGCGCGACGACGTGCTTCACGGTCCAGCCCTCGCACAGGCTCGGCGCGTTCCACTGTTCCTCGGTGAGGCCGCTCAGGACTTCCGCCTGATCGCGCCGTTCCGCCGCCACCGCGGCGCGGATGTCTGCTGTCATGGTCGTACATACGTTCCGGCCGACGAGAACTCATCGGTCATCCGGCTCGAGGACCACGACATGAACCGCAAGGCCATCATCTTCCACGGCACCGGGGCCCATCCTGACGTCGTGTGGCTTCCCTGGCTCCGCGAACAGCTGACCAAGCGCGGCTACACCGTGGAGGCGCCGCACTACCCCACCCTCAACGCCGAACCGATCACCACGTTCCTGCCGAAGGTGCTGGCCGGTCACACGTTCGACGAGAACACCGTCCTGATCGGCCACTCCGGCGGAGCCGCCCTGCTGCTCGCGATCCTCCAGCACATCGACACCCCGGTCAGCCAGGCCGTCCTCGTCGCCGGCTACTCCACGAAGCCCAACACCGACGACGAACCCGTCCTCCAGGACGACTACGACTGGGCGGCGATCAGCGCACACGTCCGCGACCTCTACTTCATCAACTCCCGCAACGACCCCTACGGCTGCGACGACCGGCAAGGCCGCGTGATGTTCGAACGGGCGGGCGGCACCCAGATCGTCCGCGACGACGGCCACTTCGGCGACGAGAACCAGCCCTACCCCACGTTCGAACTGGTGGACCGCCTCATCGACTGACCCGCGGACCAGCCCCGGTCCGCGTAGGGTTCTTCCCGTGATCGAGACGCTGGAGCCGTTCCGGATCGAGCTGACCGGCTACTGCTACCGCATGCTCGGCTCCGGCTTCGAGGCCGAGGACGCCGCGCAGGAAACACTCGTGCGCGCATGGAAGGCGCACGACAGCTACGACTCCACACGCGCGTCGTTGCGGACCTGGCTCTACCGCATCGCCACGAACATCTGCATCGACATGCAGCGAAGCGCCCAGCGCCGCGCCCTGGCCGTCGACCTGCGACCGTTCGGCGGGGACCTCGGCGCACCTTTGCCCGAGAGGGTGTTCGTGCAGCCCGCGCCGGACGCCCTGGTGCTGCCGGAAGACCAGGCGATCCGCCGCGAGACCGTCCGGCTGGCGTTCGTGGCCGCGTTGCAACACCTGCCGCCACGTCAGCGAGCCGTGCTGATCCTGCGCGACGTGCTGGCGTGGCAGGCGTCCGAGGTGGCCACACTGCTGGACATCTCGGTGGCGTCGGCGAACAGCGCGTTGCAACGAGCACGGGCGACGTTGCGGGTCGCGGACGTCGGCGAGCCTCTGACGCCCTCCGATCCGGTGCAGAAGTCGCTGCTGAGCCGGTACTGCGAGGCGTTCGAGCGGCATGACGTGAAGACTTTGGTCGCACTGCTGCACGAGGACGCGACGATGTCGATGCCGCCGTTCAGCTGGTGGCTGCGCGGGCGTGGGCCGATCTCGGTGGCTCTGAGCGATCCTGCGTCCGCCTGTGCCGGCGCGTGGCTGGTGCCGGTGCGGGCCAACGGGTCGCCCGCGTACTGGCAGATGCGGCCGGGGATGGATCGGCCGTTCGGGCTGGTGTTCATCGACGTGCGGGGCGGGTTGGTGACCGGCAGCACGACGTACTTGAACGTCGAGGAGTTGCTGCCTTTGTTCGGCGCACCGATGAGTTCTGGACGGCCGCCCCGTATCTCCACCGGAGACTAGGAGGAGTCCATGGCGATCCAGCCCATCATCCTGACGCCCCACCTGGAGCGGGTGCAGGCGTTCTACGAGCAGGTTCTCGGCGCGACCGAGGTGTTCCGGCAGCCGCCGGAGGGAGAGGTGTTCTACAAGACCCTCAAGATCGGCGACTCGGAACTGGGACTCGTGGCCGCGGACGCGGACGTGTCAGCGGCGCCGCGCATCCTGCTGAGCTTCGGTGTGGACGACGTCGACGCGTTGCTGCCGCTGGTCGAGGCGGCAGGCGGGCGGGTGCAGGGACCTTCGAACGACATGCCCTGGGGGCAACGGGTCGCGCACGTGTTCGATCCGGACGGGAACCCGGTCAACCTGACCCAGGAGCTCTAGTCTGGCCGACATGATCCGGATCGTGCCGTCGGACGAGGTGCCGTGGGAGGACGTCGAGGCGATCTTCGACAGCTCCGAGCCCGGCAAGTGCCACTGCCAGCGGTACAAGGTGAAGGGCTGGATGTGGCGCGACTCGACGCTCGACGACCGCGTCGCCGCGCACGAGTCGCAGTCCGCGCGTGGCAGCGGCCTGGTGGCCTATGTGGACGACCAGCCCGCCGGGTGGGTGGCGGTCGAGCCGCGGTGTGACTACGCGAAGCTGCTCGACATGCCCATTCCCTGGAAGGGCCGCGCCGAGGACAAGGACGACGACGGCGTGTGGGCCGTGACGTGTTTCGTGGTGCGCAAGGGATTCCGCAAGCAGGGGCTCACCTACGAGCTGGCGGCGGCGACCGTGGAGCACGCGCGCAAGCACGGGGCTCGTGCCGTCGAGGCGTATCCGATGATCGCCGCGCCTGGGCAGAACATCACGTGGGGCGAGCTGCACGTCGGCGCGCGGCAGGTGTTCGAGGAGGCCGGGTTCGCGCAGGTGACGCACCCGACGAAGCGGCGGTTCGTGATGCGGGTGGACTTCTGATGCGAGCACGGTTCCTGTTCCAGGTGCCGGGGTCGGCGAGGCGCTGCTGAACGACAGAGTGATCGACTACCTGTGGCGCACCTGGTCGCCTGGGCTCGAGGTGCCGGACTACGTGTGGGCGATGTAGGCGGACCCGGCGATCAGGGCCAACGCGTTGAAGCTGTACCGGGCCAACTTCGACCGGTCGCTGACCTGGCCAGGCTCTCCGAGGAGCCCGCGGCGGTCCCGGTGCTCGCGGGCGCCGACGACGGGTGCGTCACGCCGGACAACTACGCCGGCGCCGCCACGGGTCTCGCGCCCGGTTCGCGGGTCGAGATCGTGGCGGGCGGCGGGCACTTCCTACAACTGGGCTGCCCCGACGAGGTCGCGGCGCTGACCCTTGACTGGCTGGACTGGCTTGCGGATCCGGCCCCACGGCTTGAACACGGACAGGACGTAGGCGAACAGCAGCAGCGTCGGCGCGACCACGACCGGGTGCAGGATGTCGGCCGGGATCACCGCGGACGGGTCGCCCGCCAGCATCCGTTCGCCGATCCGCGCGGCCTCCGCGACGCCGGGGCGCAGCGCGAACGCGATCAGCAGCGACATGCCGACGTTCAGCACCAGCTTGATCGCGACCCACCAGTACCTGATCAGGCCGTACTTGCTGCCGACGCCGAGCACGACGCCGGAGATCATGCAGACGACGCTGGCGCCGAACATCGGCCAGATCGCGAAGAGGTCGACCGCCTGGATCGCGACGCCCGCGGTTCCGGCGTCCTCAGTGGACAGTGCGATCACGACGAGGATCCCCAGCGCGAGGTCGATGCCGAGCCACGCCGCCGCCGACAGGACGTGCACGAGCAGCACGGCCTTGCGGGCGCGGCCACTGAGCTTGCGGGTGGTAGCCATTGCTCTCCCTCTCTCGTGGTGTCGAGATCCATGCTCGTCACCACGAGGGGCCGCATCATCCGCTCACGCTCTGATCTCGCCTACGTCAGATTGCGTACGCGAAACCAGATCATCAGGCCAGGCCGAACTTCTCGGCGTGCACCTGGGCCTTCGGCACGTTCAGCCGGCGCAGTCCGTTCAGCACGGCCGCCGTCATGGCGGGCGGACCGCAGACGTACACGTCGCGAGCCACGATGTCAGGCACCAGCTGGTGCAGGGCCCCCGGTTCGAACGGCCGGGCTCCCTGGCCGGTCCGGCCGGTGAGCAGGTGCAGCCGGCCGCGGCGGGCCGCGACGAGTTGGCGCAACTCGTTCAGCAGCACGGCCTCGCGCTCGTCACGCACCCGGTAGAGCACGACGAAGTCGCCGGGGACGTGCTCCTGCAGCAGAGCTCGGATGGGGGTGACTCCCACGCCGCCCGCGATCA
>NZ_FOYL01000006.1:29848-481949 GCF_900115955.1 Lentzea waywayandensis | reverse complement strand
CTCCTCACCCTTTGCGCCCGGCTGCTTCTTGAACAGCGACACGACGTACTGGTTCGCGCCGTCCTGGTCCGTCACGACCTCGGTGTGACCATCGACCTCACGCGTCTTCAACTCCGGCAACTCCGTGAGCATCAGGCGCGTCTCCGACATGTCGAGCTTCTGGTTCCTCATGGCTGCCTCCAGCAGGTCGATTAGAGCTATCTCTATTAGACACCGCACAACGACAGGTGTCAATAGAGATAGTTCTATTGGGTAGAATCGCTGGTCAGAGGCCTGTAGAGATAGGGTTATCGCGAGCGACCGAGGGAGCCGACGTGACGATCGGGTACAGAGAACTGGCCGGCGTGCTGCGTGATGCCATCCAGCAGGGCACGTACCCGCAAGGCACCACGCTGCCCAAGCAGGAAGAGATCGCGGCCGAGCACAGCATCAACATCAACACGGTCCGCAAGGCCGTCGCGATGCTGGAGGCCGAGGGGCTCGTCGACTCCGTACGCCGACGCGGCACGGTCGTTCGCCCCAGGCCAGCGATGAAGCGGCTCGGAGTGCAGCGCTACGCCAAGAGCAAGTGGAAGTACGGACTCGTCGCTTTCGCAGCAGACCGCGAGGCATCAGGGCGCGCGTGGAAGCCCGGTGACCAGACCAATGAAGTCCGCAAGGTCAAGGCGGACGCCGAGACCGCCGAGGCTCTACAGCTTGACGAAGGCGCGACCGTCTTCGAGCGTGCGCGGCTGGTGAAGGACGACGACGTACCAACGCACACCCTCACGAGCTACTACAACCCCGTTCACGTCGAGGGCACCCCGCTCGTGGACCCCAAGCCCGGTCCTGCCACGCCAGGTGGCGGTTTCGCGGTACTCACCATGCAAGGCCTCGAACCGGACCACATCACTGAGAGCTTCCACTCCAGAATGCCGACGCCTGAAGAGATCGACACTCTCGGACTGCCTCCGGGTGAGCCCGTGATGATCCTCAAGCGCCAGACGTTCACGAAGGACGACGTGCCGATCGAGTTCGCGAGAGGCGTTCACGCGGCGAGCCGGTTCGAGTGGTCCTACACCTTCCCCCTCCCGGACTGATCACCGAAGAGGAGCGACCCATGGCATCCGATCCGATCCCCAGCGAGCACCGCGCAGACGTCCTGGCGTTGTGGAACTACCACGACATGAGGCACGAAGTGCGCCCCGCCGACATCGTCATCGGACTGGGTAGTCACGACATCGGCGTCGCTGTCCGCGCGGTCGAGCTGTACCAGGCCGGCATAGCTCCGCTCGTGCTCTTCACCGGCGCCAACGCTCCAACGACGATCAAGCGATTCCCACGCGGTGAAGCCGTTCACTACCGCGAGTACGCGCTGGAGCACGCCGTACCCGACGAGGCGATCCTGATCGAGACGAAGGCGACCAACACCGCCGAGAACTTTGAGCTCAGCAGGGTGCTGCTGGACGAGGAGGGGGTCAAGGCTACTTCTGCGGTTCTTGTGTCCCGTCCGTATCAGGAGCGCCGCGCATACGCGACGTGCCGCAAGCTGTGGCCCGAACTGGACATCACGTGCACGTCCTACCGGCCTCCGATCGACGAGTACGTAGAGGGCATCGGTGACACGTCGTTCGTCATCAGCATGTTGGTCGGGGACACCCAACGCATGACGCTCTTCGCCGACGCGGGGTACGCGATTCGCCAGGAAGTGCCGGCCGATGTTGCCGCGGCTTACGAACACCTAATTGATGCCGGATACACCAGCAGGTTGATCAGGTAAGGACGGCCGACAGCTCATGTCGCCTGACCCAGTGGCGTTGCCCAAACACTCTGTGGCGGTAGTTGGTGTCGTGGTGGACGAGGACGACCGCGTACTCGTGATCAGTCGCCGCGACAATGGCGAGTGGCAGCCGCCAGGCGGAGTGCTTGAACTCGGCGAGACCTTTGAGGACGGCGTGCGGCGCGAGGTCTTCGAGGAGACAGGCTGCGCGGTCGAAGTTCAACGCCTCACGGGTGTCTACAAGAACCTCAAGCGGGACGTCGTAGCTCTGACTTTCCGTTGTGCAGCAACGACTGAGCCTGTTGCCTTAACCGACGAAGCGCGTGATGTTCGCTGGATGACCCTCGACGAGGTCCGCGAGAAAATGAGCCCCGTCTTCGCAGCCCGCGTTCTCGACGCGTTCGAGCCGGAGCCGTCAGTACGTGCTCACGACGGGGTCAACCTGCTCTGAGGCGCACGGACAGCCTCTGTGTTCAGAGTTTCTTTACTTCATCAAGGCGGCCCCTGCGGGGCCGCTCGGGTCGCCGCTCCATCCCCGTTCGGCAGGGGCTTAACGGCCTCATCTCTTTGTCGCTCGGGCAAGCGGGCGGGGCCCGGCCTCCGGCCACCCACCCGCGCCCGGCGACGGAGGCAGGCCTACCCCGACCGAACGGGAAAGCGACCCGACCGGCCCCGCAGCCACCGCAAGAAGGTGACGTTTCCGGCTGGGTCCCCGCACCCGTGTCCCAACATCGTTTAACGCGTGGACGGTGGTGCCAAGAGCGCTACGCGTCGCTTCGCGATGGCCTACGGCCACTCTTGACACCACCGTCCACGCGCTAAGCGCAGCAGGGACAAGGGAACGGGGAGGTGTGGCGCTAAGCTGTTTGTCACTGATCCTCTGATTCCTCTTCCTCAGAACCACGATGCAGCTGGTCAGACAGCTCTCGGTTCTTGAGTTTGGAGGCAGAATCTTTCCGGCGACCATCAATAAGCACTGCCTCGATATTCATATTGTAATATTCGGACGCAAGCCGCGCGGCCTCGTTCAACTTATTTCGAACACTATCAGAATAGTCGTCGTCGGTGAATGCGATCGCAACATACAGACCGAATTCTACGCCTTCGGCATTTTGATACTCCGGCAGCTGGGCAAGAATTCCGTCCCAAATTTTACTGCTCTTCACAAGCTTCATCTCAATGAGAGCCCGACCAGACCAGCCCGAGAACTTGAAATCAACCGGACCGCGACCTGCGTTTGCCTCACTGGACATCTCGACGCCATTGGCACGACAGTAGTGGATGACCATCGAGCGAAAAAGCACCTGAGCCACTCGCTCCGCGTGCGGAACCGCCCCATTCCACAACAAAAGCCACGAGTCGGTGTGCTCAATCGCCTGACGATACACTTCGACCAGGCTGCGCACGAAGTCGTTGAATTGATCGGACGAATCCGGCAGGACAGCATCCTCACCTTTGCGGATGAGTTTTGCGCCCTGCGCGTACCACTTGACGAGCGCTTTGGGATCTTCCCCAATAGGGTACGGCTTCTTTTCCACTTCTTCCAGATGCTGAAGATAGAGTGCGACAATATCCGGATGCTGCCTCGCCAACCGCGCCTTTACATTTCGAGCCACATTTCTCGCCACGTCAAAATTAAAATCGTTGCGAAGTTCCCCGCCATGATTCGCCCAAGACCAGGACCAGAATCCGTTCGGCTCCGCAACGGGAAGCTCTCGAAGAAATCGCTCAGGAGTCAGCAGTGTCGCGATCTTCTTTTGCCTCGCTTGACCTTTTCGCAAGTAGGTGATCGTGTTCGTCGGAAGCTCTACAATCTTTGATTCCCATCGAAAAAACTCAGAACTCCAAGATGCGTTCTCGACGCGAATTCGTTCCGTTTCGACATTATGCCGCCGACACACGTCCTGCGTGTAGTCGATGAAGAAGCTCTTGAGAATATTGCAGGCGGAATCACTAATCCGGTCGAATCCCATACCACCTTGGAAGAGCGAGATGGTCTCCATGTGAGCAATCTTGTACATACCCAGACCCACTGCAGTCCGAACACCATCAAGCATGTCCTTTTGAAGGCCAGCGCCAGATCCAGATCCGAATGGCGTCCCCTCCGCCACTCCGAGACAAAATTCAGCAGGCTCGCGAAAAATCAGAAGAGAAGCGGCCTTTTTCCAGTATATACTTTCAGGTTCGCCATTCGACTGCCGAATGAGGTCGAATACCATGTCAAAGAACTCAATCAAATGACTGTGAGCACCAGCCCAAAATCCGTCCTTCTCTTCCCAGATCAAAAATGGGTCCACGAAAAGCTTCGTGTCGGCAGGCAAGAACGTGTCGTACCAATCGTCATCAGACTGGCGGACTATCCCGTACTTTTCAGAGAATTTCATGCCCACCCCTGTGTGCTCGAACCTGCGCGCCAACGTACCGGAAACCGCCATTGACTTGAATATCTTCTATTCTTGTCACCCGATTAGCCGAGTCGTATTAGTCCGTCTCGGCTGCAACTGAAGACGATGCAGCGAAACAAGAAGCCCAGAAGTTGCCGACACTTGCCAACCTCGGCAGGTCGCACGCATGTTCGACTTCGCCGCCTGTTGGTCCGGTGGCACGAGGCGCTGATCCGGTGGTCAAGCTGACCATGATCAAATCCAGCGGTTATCCAGGCCGAACGACACCAGACACCCACAATCGATCGTTCACAGTGGCGACTCCGGCTCATCATCAGCGCATCTCACAGGCCATGACGGCAGACGACCACGAACACCGCGAGATGTGGATCTCTAATCCCGAGGTCGCAGGTTCGAATCCTGCCAGGGGCGCCTCAACAAGTGGCCTCTGACCTGTGCGAACAGGTCAGAGGCCGTCTTCGTTTCCGATCACGGGCCCACGCCGTGGAGCTCTAGGCCCACGTCTTGGTGACCGCGTTGAAGTGATCGGTGATCGCCTTCTCGCACGGGCCGTCAGCAAACTTGGCACCGTCGAACTGGGTGTAAGCGGGGTAGTCGCTCAAGGACGGGGCGAGCACCACGCGCCAGGTGGTGGGATCGACGGCTAGCAGGTCGTTGTCGAACAACAGGTGCACGTCAGCGCGCAGCAGCACACCCTCGGCGAGGTTGTGGGTTTCGTGCTCGGCGAAGTTGCGGAGATGCGCTGCCTGCAGCACCTCTGCCGGACAAGGGCCAGTGATCGCGCACACGTGTCCGTACCGTTGGATCAGCTTCTTCCGGAAGCCGCCCTGACCGTTGCGGGCCTTCGTCTTGCTTTCACGCCTTCCGCCAGTAGGCGACTTTCCATCGTCGGCGACAGTGCGACGCGCTGCTTTGACCTTCGCTACGACACGAGCCTCAGCTGCCGGGGAAGGCAGCCGCACGGCAACCCGCGCCAGCATCGCCTCCAGCTTGTCGATGTCCATGGGTCGGATCGCGTTCTGCGCCTCGTCATCGCTGCACGCTTCCCTGACCTCGTCAGCAGTGATAGCCCCGTCGAGCGCACGCCAGGTGCCGCCGTAGTACGCGACGTGCCGTGTGGCGTCGGGATCGATGCGGCCGATCCTCGCAATGCCTAGCGCGTCCTCGGCGTCATAGACGACGATCACGTGGCCTTCGCGAAGCTGCTGCGAACGAGCGGTCTCGTTGTCGTAGACATGACTCGAACCCAGCACGTCCTGGCGGCCGGCGGACAGCGC
The DNA here is from genome assembly GCF_900115955.1 of Lentzea waywayandensis. Lineage (GTDB taxonomy): Bacteria > Actinomycetota > Actinomycetes > Mycobacteriales > Pseudonocardiaceae > Lentzea > Lentzea waywayandensis. The sequence goes on along the minus strand of NZ_FOYL01000006.1, from coordinate 476,508 downwards.
CCACGCTTTGGGCTCGTACTCAGCCCGGATCGCGGCAGCCTGACGGTGCATCTCCGCCTCGTCGGCGACGAACTCGTTGACGATGACCTGGTCCAGGGCTCCGCCGCGGGTCTTCTTGCCCGTTTCGTCCGGCAGCCTGGTCTTCAGGTCGAAGAGCTTGCGCTGCACGCTGTTGCCCGACCGGAAGTTGAGCCCGCGGTCCTGCGGAGCGTGAAACGGCAGTTGTCGCAGGAAGGCCGCGAGCTCCTGCACAGCCGGATCGTTGACCCTCTGAGCTACCTGGTTGTTCGAGAACAGCTGCGAACAGGCAAGAATCAGCTCCTCGCGTGACCACTTGGGTGGGCGCAGTTCCTTGACCTCGAACTGCAACCCTTCCAGGGTCTGGTTGACGAGATCGTCGTCCGCGACCTCCTGCGGCTTCAGCGGAGCCTGGCCGGACAACCGGCCGTGAGCGGCGGCGGCGATCACTCGCGTGCCGTACCTGCGTGCGTCATCTGCGATCACGTAGTTGCGCGACAGGCCAAAGCCGTATCGCTCGCAGAACTCCGCGAACCCCATCTGGTCGTGCTCTGCCATTGCCATGCGCACCGCACCTGCGGTGATGTCCCCAAGACCCACCTAAAGACGATTTCAACCAAACGTCGCACAATCAGCCGCCATATGCAGCAACAAAGGAACGAGCGTCCGTCTCTCCGTGTCCGACACACGGCCGTGGATGCTCGGCTGAATAATCAGGCCGTGGACAAGACGCGGTTGGGCATTGGGCTGGTCGTCGGCGTGCTCGTGATGCAAACGGTGGCAAGCCTGGTGTGGAGCGCCGACGCGACGCTGACCGGCATCGCCCTCGCCTTCAACGCCGTAGCCGCGGTGTCGACCGTTCTCTTCGTGCGGCGGGGTGGGCAGGCGGCCTGGGTCGTTGCCGGGTGGTGTGCCGGGTTCTTCGGGTGGCACGTGCTGGGGCTCGGTGAGCTGGCCGGCTGGTGGACGACCGGGCTGGACGCGGCGTTCCTGGTGGGGGCCGGGTACCAGGTGTCGGTCGTCTACCAGGCGGTGATGGCCACGGCTGCCGGGTTTGCCGTGCACCTGTTGTTGCCTCGTCAGCGCCAGGTTTCGGAGACGTAGGCGTCGAAGCTGGTGGCGGGGCGGCCCAGCAGGCGCGAGATGTCGTCCGTCGGGGTGGCCAGCACGCCTGCCCGCATGCTCTCGAACATGCCGTTCAGCTCGGTGGCGACCTCTTCCGGGGCTCCTTGGGAGAGCAGGGCTTCGCGGTATTCGGCCGGGGTGAGTTTCACCAGTTCGATCGGGCGGCCGGTGGCTGCGGCGATCTTGGACACGGCGGCCGCGAAGGTGATTCCTTCCGGGCCGGTGAGGTCGTAGGTCTGGCCCTGGTGGTCGTCGGTGGTCAGGGCCAGGGCGGCTACCTCGGCGATGTCCTGGACGTCCACGAACGGTTCCGGGGTGTCGTCCACGGGCAGGGAGAGGCGGCCTGCCTGGATTTCGGGCTGCCAGATCTCCTCGGAGAAGTTCTGGTTGAAGTTGTTGGCTCGCAGGACGGTCCAGGTGAAGTCGCTCGCGCGGACCGCCTTCTCGGCGGCGTGCATGCTCTGGAAGACATCCGGTGGGGTCTTGTCGAGGCCGCGGCCGGAGAGCAGGACGAGGCGGCGGACGCCGGAGGCCGCCGCCAGTTCGGTGAACTGGGCGGCGAGGGTCGGGTCTTCCGGGGCGATCAGGTAGGTGGCGGTGGCGCCGTGCAGGAACGGTTTCCAGGTCGACGGGTCGTTCCAGTCGAAGCCGGTGGCACGGGAGGCCTTGCGGGGCGTCAGACCGGCGGCTTCGAGGGTGCGGACCACGCGGCGGCCCGTCTTGCCGGTTGCGCCCAGGACCAGGATCTCTGTCATGACCTGAAGCCAACCCGGTCACAAGAGCAGAGGACATGGGCGAGAGTTCATCGATGATGTTCGATCGTTCGGGACGTATCGTGGACGGCATGGAGCCGTTCGACGAACTGCTGCGCGGGGTGCGCGCGGATGGTGCTGGGGTGCGCCGGACCGAGATCGACGGAACGCGGGTGTTGCCTGGGCTCACGTTGTACGCGGTGGCGTCGGGTGAGATCAGCGTGCACGGGCAGACCGCCAAGGCCGGGGACATCCTTGTGGTGCAGGAGTCCGTTGCGGCGCAAGGGCGTGCGTCGGTGGTGAGCGGGACGTACGAGGTCAACACGGCTGTGGCGCGGCGGCTCACGTCGGTGTTGCCGGACGCGTTGGTGGCGCCGGGAGAGGACGGGTGCGCGGAGTTCTACGCCGGCATCGGCATGGACGGGCCGAGTGTGGTCGCGGATCGGTTGCTCGACTGGCTGATGGTGTGTGCGCTCAAGGAGTGGTTCGACCGCGAGCACGGCGACGGGTGGCTGGGGGCGCAGGCGGACGCGGTGGTCGGGCCGGTCCTCAAGGCGATGCACGCGAAGCCCGAACGGGCGTGGACGCTCGCCCTGCTGGCCAAGGAGGCCGGGGTGGCGCGGACGACGCTGGCCGGCAGGTTCGCGAAGCTCGTCGGGGTGCCGCCGCTGACGTACCTGACGGAGTGGCGCATGGCTCTGGCGGCTGATCTGCTGGCCGAGTCGTCGGCGACGGTGGCCTCGGTGGCGCGCAAGGTCGGGTATGCGGACGCGTTCGGGTTCAGCGCCGCGTTCAAGCGGGTGCACGGTTTCAGCCCGAGCACGTGCCGCAGCCGGTGCGCCGAGAGCGCGTGACGTCGAGGCAGCACTGGACGAAGTCCGCGACGGCCTCACCGGCGTCCGGCAGCCACGCCACGGCCACTTCACTGGGACTCACGCCCGTCACCGGCACGTAGGCGATGTCGGGGCGTGCGTAGAAGTGGGCCGTGGACGCGGGAACCAGCGCGACGCCGTAACCGCCGGCGATCGCGCCGAGGAACTCGTCGGGGTGATCCGCCACGGCACCGACGCGAACCTCACGACCGTCCCTTTCGGACAACGCCAGCCAGTGCTCGCGCCAGTTCCCCTTCAACGAGGGGGCGACGATGACCGGGTCGTCCCACAGTTCGCGGAACGCGATCGAGGCACGCCCGGCCAGCGGATGCGCGGAAGGTAGTGCCACGCAACGAGATTCGCTGAACAACGTCCGCACGCCGAACGTCTCGTCGCCGGGAAGGGGCAGTCGCAGCAAGGCAACCGGTACCTCCGCCGCCGCGAGACCCGCAGTCGGATCCGACCACGGCGCCTGCCTCAGGTCGACTCGCCAGCCTGGGTGAAGCCTGCCGAACGCGGCGACGATGTCCTGCATCGCGTAGTTCGCCGCGCTGGCCAGGAAACCGACGCGCAGCACACGGCCGGCACTGCGGGTCCCGCTCACCGCCGCCTCCCAGCCCGCGAGCACCGGCGGTACGCGCGCGGCGAGGGCATGGCCCGCCTCGGTCAGCTTCATCCCGGTGCTGGAGCGCGTGAACAGCCGCACGCCCAGTTGCGACTCCAGGTGCTTGAGTTGCTTGGTCAGCGATGGTTGTGACACGAAGAGCCGGTGCGCCGCGCGCGTGAGGTTGCCCTCCTCGGCGATGGCGGCGAAATATCTCAGCAGCCTCGTGTCCACGTCCATGCCGTCAGGTTATGGAGACGGACATCAACCACGAGTGAGCACACGCGCGAGTTGGTGGTCCACCAGGCCCTCGGCAGCGAACGCCAGCAGCGCCATGGCGTCGCGCTCGGGATCACCGCCGGGGCGCACCGCGGTGATCGTCCCCGCCAGCCAGGCGACCATCTCGGTGTTGCCCCGCCGCAACGACTCCCCCAGGCGCGGTTCGACCACGGCCTGCGCGAGGAACGCGGCGACCACGAGGTTCATGCGCGCGGCCCACCGGGTGATCGCGGGGTTCACCGGCGCCGACGTCGTCACCGAGCTCAGATAGGTCTTCGAACGGGTCGAGCCGGTGTTCTCGGTCGAGGGCGAGACCACGGTGATGGCCACGAAGGTCATGGATACGGCCACCCGTTCGGCGCGCACACCTTCCCGTCCTGCGGGATGAACGCGCCCTGAGAGACGCCGTTGGTGATGCGGACGATCTCGTCGTTGGACACGCTGAACGTCTGCTGCATCATCACCGGCGCCGGGCCGCCGGCGACGCCGCACGGCTGGTGGCCCTGCCCGAACGCGTGCCCGACCTCGTGGTTGACCATGTACGTCCGGTAGGTGTTCAGGTCCGGCAGGAACGCGACGGCGCCGCGGATCCAGCGGGCGGCGCTGAGGAACACGAGGTTGCCGTCGCGGCACGAGACGTCGACCGGGATCTCGTAGCCGCAGACGTCGCGGGCGGTCTGCTGGGACGTCAGCCGGACGCGCACCGAGGCCGCACCGGACACGCGCCGCACCGAACGCGCGCCGCGTGCGGTCCAGCCACGCGGGTCGCCGAGGGTGGCGTCCACGAACGCCGAGAAGGCCTGCTCGTCGACGGTGATGCCGTTCTCGATCTCGACGGCGTAGGTCCGCAACGGGCCCGTGCCGACCACCGGACCGTTGCCCGGGACCTCGTGGAACGTGCCCGCGCCGGACACCGGGAACTCGGGGCCGTCGGGCAGGTCCGAGCTGGACGCGTAGACGCGGGGCGGCGGTGGCGGTGGCGGGGCCTGCGAGGAAGGGGCCTCCACTGGCGTGACGGTCGACGGCGTGGTGGGAGCGGCCGCGGGGGACGTCTCTCCTGCCAGCTGCGTCGTCGTCAGGAGGATCGCCGTCAACCCGACAGCCGCCAGAGCCAGGTGCACCTTCATGACGGCAACGCTCGCCGGAACTGATGAAGAACCTGTTTACGTCCCGCTTGACTGTCGTGAAGGGCTGCATACTTCGCGCTGTGTGTGCCCACATTCTCGTCGCCGAGGACAACGTTCACCAGGCTGAACTCGTCCGCCGGTACCTGGAGCACGACGGGCATTCCGTGGTGGTCGTCCACGACGGACGGGCGGCGATCGACGAGACGCGGCGCCGCAACCCGGACCTGCTGGTGCTGGACGTGATGATGCCGCTGGTCGACGGCATCGACGTGATGCGCGCCATCCGGACCGAGTCGGACGTGCCGATCGTGCTGCTCACGGCGCGGTCCACTGAGGATGACGTGCTGCTCGGCTTCGACCTGGGCGCGGACGACTACATCACCAAACCGTTCCGGCCACGGCAGATGGTCGCGCGCGTGCGGACGATCCTGCGGCGCACCGGCCGTACGCGAGAGACGAACGCCACGGTGCTCAAGGTCGGCGATCTGACCGTCGATCCGATCCGGCACGAAGTGCGCATCAAGGACGAGCTGGTGAGCCTCACGCCCGCCGAGTTCCGGTTGCTGGCGAAGATGGCCGCGCAGCCGCAACGGGTGTTCACGCGCGAGCAGTTGCTGGAGGACGGGTTCATCACCGCACGCACGGTCGACGTGCACATGATGAAGCTGCGCCGCAAGATCGAGCAGGACTCGCGCCGGCCGGAACGACTTCTCACCGTCTACGGCATCGGATACAAGCTCGTATGAAAAGCCTCCTCGTCCGGTTCTTCCTGTTCTCCCTGGTGATCGCGGCCTGTTCGATCGCCGTCACGGCGTGGCTGGCGTCGCAGGCGACGACCGGCGCGATCCGGCAGGAGCAGGGCGAGGCGCTCGAGACGGACGCCCAGATCTACGACGAGATGGTCAAGTACGCGGCCACGCACAAGGACTGGAGTGCTGCGAAGTCCACAGTGGAGGGCGTGGCGAAGACGTACAACCGCCGCATCGCCCTGACCGACGGCAACGGCAGGAAGCTGCTGGACACCGGCACCGAGAACGCGCCGCCACTGCCCGTCACGCCCAAGGCGCTGATCGACCCGTTGAACCTCAACGGAAAGGTCGACCCGCACGCGGTCGGACCCTTCAAGCTCTCCGACGACGAGACCCGCAAGTTGCGCTCCTACGCCGATCAGCTGCTCGAGTGCAACGGCCGGGTCGAGATCGTGGAGTACCCGAACGGCCGGCCACGGGTCACGAGCCTGGAACCCGGCCACTTCTCGCTGTGGGAGGACTGCCCCGCGGGCGACTACCTCTACACGATGACGGCGACCGAGCAGAAGGCCTACGAGGAGCTGCAGCCGTACTTCCTGGACTGCCTGAAGACGTTGCCGGGCAACGGGCAGATTCCGGCCAAGGCACCCGGCAGGGTCACGCTCGACTGGGACTACCTGGTGATCGCCGGCACGTCGACCGACGTGGTGCAGTGCATGGACACCGCGCGGCGCGAGATGTTGAAGTCGTACGTCGCCCCTCCGGCGCAGATGTTCCTCACCTCACCGACCGGTGACGAGCCGCAGCCGATCGACCTGTCGACGACCGGTACCACCCGGATCATGTTGGTGGCGCTGGGAATCCTCGCGATCGCCGGCTTCGCCTCGTGGGTCACGGCGACGCAGCTCGTGCGGCCGATCCGCGCACTCACCGCCGCCACGAAGCGCACGGCCGAAGGCGACCGGACGGCGCGGGTCGACGGTGGCGCGGGCGAGATCGGCGAGCTGGCCAAGTCGTTCAACGCCATGTCCGAGAAGCTCGCCGAGACCGAACGCCAGCGGCAGGCCATGGTCAGCGACGTCGCGCACGAGCTGCGCACGCCGTTGGGCAACATCACCGGCTGGCTGGAGGCGACGCAGGACGGGCTGGCCGAACCCGACCCGCACCTGATCGACATGCTGCTGGAGGAGTCCCTTCTGCTGCAACGACTCGTGGACGACCTGCACGACCTCGCCCAGGCCGACGCGGGCACGCTCAGGCTCCACCCGGAACCGATCGCGCTCGACGACGTCGTGGACCAGGTCGTCAACGCGCAGCAGAACCGCGAGATCCTGCTGCGCGCCGAGACCACACCGGTGCACATCAGCGCGGATCCGGTGCGGCTGCGGCAGGCGCTCGGCAACCTCGTCGCGAACGCCGTGCGCTACACCCCGCCGGGCGGCGAGGTCGTCGTGAAGCTGTTCCAGTGGCAGGACCAGGCGATCCTGGAGGTCACGGACACCGGTACCGGCATCGCGCCGGACGACGTGCCGCACGTGTTCGACAGGTTCTGGCGCGCGGACAAGTCCCGCAGCCGCCGCACGGGTGGCAGCGGCCTCGGGCTCGCGATCACACGACACCTGGTGGAGGCGCACGGCGGTTCGGTGTCGGTGACGAGCACGCTCGGCGAGGGCTCGACGTTCCGGATCAGCCTGCCGTCGGCATGAGGCCCAGCAGGTCCATGTTGATCATTCCGGCCGCCTGGGCTCCCTGCGCGGCGGCGACGATCACGATGGCCGTCGGGTCCGTGACGTTGCCCGCCGCGTAGGCGCCGGGCACGCTCGTGCGGCCCTTTGAGTCCGTGCGCACGAACGGACCAGCCATGGTCTCCTCGGTCTCGGCACCCAACGCGAGCAGGAACTCGTCGCGCGGTTTGACCGGTGCGGAGTACACGAGCGCGTCGGCCGGGATGCGTTCCGAGCCGGAGATCACCGCGACCAGCCGGTCGTCCTCCACCTCGATGGCGTCGACCGACGGCACGTGGGTGACGTCGTCCGACCACTGCCGGACCAGCTTCACCTTCATCTCCTCGCCGAACACCGCGAGCTTCTGGTCGCGGACCTCGTAGCCGTGGCAGTACGGGCAGCCGAAGACGTCACGGCCCCAGCGTTCGCGCAGGTTGTCCGGCACCTCGTCGACCAGGCCGGTCGCGAACAGCAGGCGCTGGGCGTGCACCGTGCGCTCGTTGAGCTCGACCGCGAACCCGTCGTCGGTCCTGGTCACGCCTCGCACGTCGTCGTTGACGATCTCTCCGCCGTAGCCCTCTACCTCGGCCCGTCCGTGCTTGAGCAGCTCCAACGGCGAGAGGCCGTCGCGAGAGAGGTAGTTGTGCATGTGCGCGGCCGGCGCGTTGCGCGGCTCGGCACCGTCGACCACGAGCACGCTGCGGCGCGCCCTGGTCAGCATCAGAGCGGCGCTCAACCCGGCCGCTCCCCCACCAATGATCACCACTTCGAATGTCATGCGCCAACAGTGCGGTCGACAGTCCAGTTTTGGCAAAGTAAGTTGCTGTTATGGCAACAACCGTGGGGCAACGGCTCGCCGCGCTGCGGGCCGAGCACGAGCTGACGCTGGCGTCGCTGTCCGAGATGACGGGCATCTCGAAGTCGACGCTGTCGCGGCTGGAGACCGATCAGCGCAAACCGACGCTGGAGCTGCTGCTGCCGTTGTCGCGGACCTACCAGGTGACCCTGGACGACCTGGTCGGCGCGCCGGAGGTGGGTGATCCACGCGTGCAGATGAAGCCGCGCGAACTCGACCACGGCCGCATCGGCATCCCGCTGACCAGGTCGATCGGACCACTGCAGGCGTGGAAGATGATCCTTTCCGACGCCGAGCTGCACGAACCGCGCGTGCACGAGGGCTACGAGTGGTTCTACGTGCTGAGCGGGCAGGTCCGGCTGCGGATCGGCGACAAGGAGGTCGTGCTGCGGGCGGGCGAGGTGGCCGAGTTCGACTGCCGCCAGCCGCACGCGCTGAGCAGCGCCGACGGGCGGCCCGCGGAGCTCATCAGCCTGTTCGGCAAGCAGGGGGAACGCATCCACACCCGCGCGGCGCCGCCCAACAGGTCATAGTGGAGTCATGTGCCGAAACATCCGGGTGCTCCACAACTTCGAACCGCCGGCGACCTCCGACGAGGTGCAGGCCGCGGCCGTGCAGTACGTGCGGAAGGTGAGCGGGGCGGCAAAACCGTCGGCGGCGAACCAGGCCGCGTTCGACCAGGCAGTCGCGGCCGTGGCGGCGGCGACGCGGGAACTGCTCGACGCACTGGTGACCACCGCGCCGCCGAAGGACCGTGAGGTCGAGGCGGCCAAGGCGAAGGCCAGGTCGGCGGAGCGCTACGGCCGTTAGTTGCGCACGCGGGTGTCTAGGTACATGCAGATCAGCTTGGCCGCGACGCCCGCGGAGCCGACGATGAAGGCCTGGTCAGGACCGAGCGTGACGGCGATGGCCCACAGCAGCAGTGCGATCAGCACGAGGATGACCGTCACCTGCACCGCGTGCGGCCAGGTGCCGGGGTGGGTCAGCCACCTCACCGGCTGCCGCGGCTGCGGAACCTCCACGTCACCCGCTCTATCGGGTGAACGCTCCGCCTTTACCGCCATCGTGCTCCCTCGCCATGATTCCTCCTGATGAACCCATTCTCCCGAGTTGATCTTCTACAGAGTGTTACTTCTGCTTGTCGTGCGGTGAGCGTTGGGTGAGCGTCGGCGAACGGCAGACGAACGGTCATCCCCGCGATCGGTCGCCGGTCCGTCACCGTCCGTTTACCGATTGCGACCTAGGTCGCAACTCTGCGTGTCACCTACTCGAGTGATTGTTCGACGCTAAGTAACGACTACGCCGTTCGGAGTAGCGCCGTTTTTGTCAGACCCCTCGGATAACGTCAGGTGAAGCTCGCGGTACGAGGGGAGAAAACGTTGCCGGACAACAACGTCAGCGTCACCGCACTGTCGTTCACCGAGTACGTCATGAGCGGTCAGCGTGGACGCATCAACATCGTGTCGGAACAGCGGGGGATGTACCTGGCCTCCGATACCAGGGTGTGCGGGTTCTACAACCCGATCCGCGACGCCATGCGACGAGCGGTCAACTCGACGGAGCCGGAGATCGAGCTCAAGAAGGCGGTCATGAACGCCAACCGCACGGGCCAGCCGCGGGCGTTCGAGGAGATCGCCGACGGCTTCCTGCCCTGGCTGACGGCGTTCAAGGCGACGGGGGTGCCGGTGGAGGGCGCCACCTACCGCGCCGGCGAACTGACCTTGAAGGTGCGGCCGCACCTGGGGCTGCGCAAGAAGGACGGCACGACCTACGCGGTGCTCGTGCACACCAAGGAACTGCCGCTGACCAGGGAGGCGGCGAACGTCGGGCTGCGGATCCTGCAGCACACCGTCGCGGACACGCTGCCCGGCGCCATCCCGATGGTGCTCGACGTGCGGCGCGGCAAGGCGTACCAGATGCCGGCGCGCACGAACCTCGGGAAGCTCGACGTGCTGATCGCGGCCGAGGCCATGGGGTACGTGACGCACTGGAAGCTGTCCGGCCTGTTCGAGTCCGTTCAGGTCGGGTAGGGGGAACAGCGGACGACGCGGCCCGTCTGGGGGGTCGGGCCGTGTCGTCGGCACGTACCAGGGGGAAGAAGTTGTCGAGAAGCGCGGACCTCGTCCGGTTGCTCAGGTGGGAGCCGAAGCGTGAGCCCGAGTTGTCCTGGGGCGACGCCGAGGAGCACGTGGGGTTCGCGTTTCCCGGCGACTACAAGGAACTGCTGTCGGCCTTCGGCAGTGGCGTCTTCGATCACGTCGTCGAGGTGACCTCGCCCGTTGACGACGAGGAGTCGCTCGACGTCTTCTTCAGCGACATCTACGAGACCAGGGAAGTGGACGATCTGGTCCCGTGGGGCAAGGCCGGGCGGTGCACCCTGTTCTGGCGCACCGGCACGGACGACCCGGACCAGTGGACGATCACCTGGTGCGACGCCGAGTTCTCCGAGTGGGAGAGCTACGACGGACCGACGACCGCGTTCCTCCACGACCTGCTCACCGGGAAGATCCAGAGCAGGCTCATCGGGTTCACGCCGACCCGGAACCCCGGTTTCTGGCCGAACTAACAGGTCTTGAGCAGCACGGCCAACGCGTCGTACTCGGCCTGGTCGACGGTCAGCTTGTAGCTGATCTTCACCGAGATCCAGTGCTGCGCGTACGTGCACCCGTAGGCCGTGACCGGCGGCTTCCACTTCGCCGGGTCCTGGTCGCCCTTGGAGCGGTTGGACTTCGCGGTCACCGCCAGCAGCTGGATGCCGCCCAGGTCGTTGGCGAACGCCTTGCGCTCGTCGTCGGTCCACTTGTCGGCGCCGGAGCGCCAGGCTTCCGCGAGCGGCACGGTGTGGTCGATGTCGACCTCGCCGGCCTCCTTGATCACCACGCCGTCGTAGGCGCTGTTCCAGGTGCCGGAGACCGCCTTGCAGTCCTTGTCCGTCTTCACGTCGGTGCCCTGCTTCTGGAGCACGATCTCCCTGGTGTCACAGGAATTTCCCTGCGAGGCCCAGTGCGGGAAGCGGTCGCGGCTGTAGCCGGCCATCTTGCTCTCGGGCGCGATCTTCAACGCGGCGAGGTCCGGCGAACCGGTCGGAACGGGCGCGGGGGTGTTGGGCGGATTCTCCTGGGACGACTGGAGATTCGTGAGGTACCAGCCCACTGCCACGAGCAGCACGAAGACCACCAGTGACGTCACCGCCGCGCGATTCATGCGGCAATGATCGACCATGCCGATCACGGACCGGTCACCCGGCCCGTGATCCGCGTGTCGGGACTACGGACGCGAGGTCAGGTAGCCGCCCATGTGCTTGAAGTACTCGTGCGCCTTGAGCTCGGTGCCATCGGCGGTACGAACCTTCTTGACCAGCAATGCCTTGCTCTTGCCGCGCCTTGCCTCGGCGCCCGCGACGATCGTCACGCCGTCGCCCTCGCGGTAGAAGATCCGGCCGGGAGTTCCGCCGTAGACCTCCGCGGACACGTCGGCCTCGATGATCTCCAGGCGCTGGCCGCGGTGGAAGCAGTACGCGCTCGGGTACGGCGCGCACTGCGCACGCACCAGGCGATCCAGCTCCTCCGCGGTCCAGGTGAAGTCGATGCGCAGGTCTTCCTCGGCGCGCTTGTGGAAGAACGAGGCCTGCGAACGGTCCTGCTTCTGGAAGTCGGTGCGGCCGGACGCGATCTCGGCGAGACCGTCGACCGTGATCGGGCCGAACAGCTCCAGCGTCTTCTCGAAGAGGATCGCGGTCGTGTCGCGCGGGCCGACCGGAACCGAGCGCTGAAGCACGATGTCACCGGCGTCGAGCGTGTCGTCCATCATGTGCGCCGTCACGCCGACTTCCTTCTCGTCGTTGAGAAGCGCCCAGATCAACGGCGAGAAGCCCGCGTACTTCGGCAGCAGCGAGTCGTGCACGTTCAACGTGCCGTGCTTGGGCAGCGCGAAGACCTGCGGCGGGATCCAGGTCCGCCAGTTGCAGGCGACGATCACGTCCGGCTCGGCGGCCTTGAGCGCGTCGAGCAGCTCCTGGTCCTCCGGGCGTTCGCGGACGAGCACCTCGACGCCGTTCTCGCGGGCCAGCTCCTCGACCGAATCGCTCCAGACCTTCTCGTACGCGCCCTCACCCTTGGGGTGGGTCACCACCAGGACGACCTCGTGCTCGGACGCCAAAAGTGCCTGCAGGGTGCGATGACCCCAGGTCTGGAACCCGAACATGACGACCCTCATGGGGGTGCCCTCCTTCACTTAGGTGCGATACGGTCAGGCTAACCTAACTGACAGCTTGCGCAGATAGCTTAGGCTGCCCTAAGTTCGGTGCTCATGCATCCGATCTACGACATCGTCGGTATCGGGTTCGGTCCCTCGAACCTGGCGCTCGCCATCGCTCTGACCGAGCACAACGAGCAGGCCGAAACCCCTGTCACCGCGGTGTTCCTGGAACGCCAGCAGGCGTTCGGCTGGCATCGGGGCATGCTCCTGGACGACGCCACCATGCAGGTGTCGTTCCTCAAGGACCTGGTCACCATGCGGAACCCGACCAGCCGCTTCTCGTTCCTCTGCTACCTCCAGGACCGCGGCCGGCTGATCGACTTCGTCAACCACAAGAACCTGTTCCCGCTGCGCGTCGAGTTCCACGACTACTTCGAGTGGGCCGCCGCGCAGGTCGACGACCTGGTCGCCTACGGCACCGAAGCCGTTGGCGTGGAAGCGATTCAGGACGACCTGTTCGAGGTGACAACGGCCACGGGTGACGTGTACCACGCCCGCAACCTCGTCTTCGCGACCGGACTGCGCCCGACCGTGCCCGAGGGCATCACGCTGTCGGATCGCGTGTGGCACAACAGCGAGTTCCTGCACCGCGTCGGCTCGCTGAAGAACCCCGAGCGCTGCGTCGTCGTGGGCGCAGGGCAGAGCGCCGCGGAGGCCGTGGCGTACCTGCACCGCGAGTTCCCCGGCACCGAGGTGTGCTCGGTGTTCTCCCGCTACGGCTACAGCCCCGCGGACGACAGCTCGTTCGCGAACCGGATCTTCGACCCCGAGGCCGTCGACCACTACTACGACGCCCCGGACGCCGTGAAGCAGCGGTTGATGGACTACCACCGCAACACCAACTACTCCGTGGTCGACGTCGACCTCATCGCGCAGCTCTACCGCACCGAGTACCAGGAGAAGGTGCTGGGCACCGAGCGCCTGAAGATGATGAAGATGACCCGGCTCGTCGCGGTCGAGGAGTCGGCGGACGGCGCGCGTGCGGTGATCCAGTCGCTCGTCACCGGCGAGCAGGAGTTCGTCGACACCGACCTCGTGCTGCTCGCGACCGGCTACGACGAGGCCGCGCCGGTCCTCGGTTCACTGGACGAGACGTGCGCACGGAACGAGGCCGGCCGTCTGGTCGTCGGCCGCGACTACCGCGTGCAGACGTCGTTGCGGGGCGGCATCTACCTGCAGGGCGGCACCGAGCACTCGCACGGCATCACGTCGTCGCTCCTGTCCAACGTCGCGGTGCGCTCGGGTGAGATCCTGGCGTCCGTGCTGACCAACACTCCTGTGCCGGTCCTCGCGACCGCGTGAAACTCGATCTCAAACTGACGGGCTGCCGGGCCATCACGATGGACCCGGCACGCCCCGCCGCGCACACGATCGGCATCTGGCAGGGCCGGATCGCCGGACTGGACGAGCAGGTCGAGGACCTGCCCGCCACCGAGACCGTCGACCTCGGCAACGCGGTGGTGCTGCCGGGTTTCATCGACGCCCACACGCACCTCGCGTGGAACGGCCGCCGCACCGTCGACATCACCGGCCTGACCACGGTGACGCAGATCCTCGACCGCCTCGCCAACGCTCCCGGCACGGGCTGGATCGAGGCGTCCGGCTACGACCGCCGGATCATGGACGTCCCGCTCACCGCCCTGGACCTCGACCGGATCAGCGACGGCAGACCGGTGTACGTCGCCGACCTGTCCGGCCACGCGTGCGTCGTGAACTCCGTTGTGCTCAAACAACTTCCGGAGATCACCAGCGACGGCTGGCTGACCGAGAACGAACAGCTGGCCGCACGCACGTTGCGGCTGCCGTACTCCCTCGACGAGATCACCACCGAACTGCACACGAGCGCACAGCAGGTGCTGTCCGAAGGCGTCACGATGTGCGCGGAGGCAGGCATCGGCGCGGGCCTGATCGCCAGCAGCCCCGTCGAAGCGGCCGCGTACCAACGCGCTCAGCTACCGATCCGCGTACAGCTCATGGTGTCCGCCCACGTCCTGCACGACGCCACCGCCGACCCGTCGGACGGAATCCCGCGCGCGATCGACCTCGGCCTGCACACCGGTTTCGGCGACGACATGCTGTCGTTGGGCGCCCTGAAGCTGTGGACCGACGGCGGCATGATGGCGCGCACGGCCGCGTTGTCCGAGCCGTACCTCGGCAGCGACAACACAGGCCGGCTCGCCGAGTCCGAGGAGTTCATGCGGTCGGCGATCATCGACGGCCACCACGCGGGCTGGCAGCTGGCGATCCACGCGATCGGCGACCGCGCGATCGACTTCACCTTGGACGCGGTCCAAGAAGCCCAACGCCAACGCCCACGGGCCGACGCGAGGCACCGCATCGAACACTGCGGCCTCGTCCGCTCCGACCAGCTCAGCCGGATCGCGGCCCTGGGCATGGTCCCCGTGGTCCAGCCGACGTTCCTCTACGCATATGGCGATGACTACAGCGAGATCATGGGCGAAACGCGGGCACCGTGGATGTACCGGGGCCGCTCGTTCCTGGACCACGGCATCACCGTCGCAGGCAGCTCGGACCGCCCCGTCGCGGACGGAGCCCCGTTGCGCGCCATCGAGTTCATGGTGCGCCGACGGTCATCCAGCGGCCGCGCGGTAGGACCGGCCGAGGCGATCACCGTCGAGGAGGCGCTCCACGCGTACACGCTCGGCAGCGCCTACGCGTGCCGCAAGGAGCACGTCCTGGGCAGCCTCACGCCGGGCAAGCTGGCGGACCTCGTGGTGCTGGGCGACGACCCGCGCACGAGCGACGCGATAGCGGAGATCCCGGTACTGGCGACCATGGTCGGCGGCGCGTTCAACTTTCAGCGAGCTTCTTGATCGCGGCCAGTCGCTGGTCCCACTGGGAGGCGAGCGACGACATCCACGTGGCGGTGGCGTCGAGCGCGCCGGACCGGACGGAGAAGTTGTTCTCCCGGCCGGCGCGAACGGACGCCACCAGCTCGGCCTTCTCCAGGACGACCAGGTGCTTGACGATGGCCTGACGGCTCACCGGCAGCTCACCGGCGAGCGTCGACGCCGACACGGGTCCCTTGGCCGCCACGAGGTCGAGCACCCGCCGTCGCATCGGATCCGCGAGCGCGGCCAGCACGTCGTCGACCTGACTCACCGCCACACCCCTTCTGCAACCCGTCGGTTGCAGAACAGGCTACTGCAGGTGGAAGGTCGCAGCCAACGTCGTGAGGCGGTCGATGATGTCCGCGTAGACGTTCGTGCGGCGAACCCAGTTCTCGCTCCCGGACGAGGCGGACGGCGGCGCCCCGAGCGGCGAGACCGCGTCCGTGACGCCGTACTCCAGCCGGTACGCGAGGACAGCGATCGCCGACTCGAGCCAGAACGACGGATCCGGCGTGGGAATCTCACCGAGCCCGACCCGGAACCACACGGGCATGCGCGCGTACTGCCCGAGCGCCTCGGAGATGCGCCGCTCGGCCGCGTCCTTGATCTCACCGCGAGCCTTGTCCCCGGCCAGCACGGCCTCGGTGCGCCACTCCTCCCCGACGGCGTCCTCGTCGGCCTCCAGCCGCTCGGCCGCCCGCTGCGCACTGGCCTCGTTCGCGTTGATCAGCCATTCCATCTGGCGGACCTCGTGCGACAGCGCGTCCCGCTCGAACCGGGGCACCCGCCCACCGTCCAGTTTGGACCTGGCCTCGTCGCGGCGAGCTTTGAGCCCGTCGAACTCCAGCACCTCGGCCCTGAGGTCGACCCGCGCCGGATCAGCGAGGATCTCCTGCTCGGCGTCCCACCCCTTGCGCAACGCCTCGACCAGCGGCTCGACCTCGCCGGACACCGCGTCGAGATCAACGAGCAGCCCGTCACCGGCGCCGGACAACCGCCGTTCCAGCACAGTCAGCCGAGCCGTGACGCGCTCCAGCTCCGCGGACAGCTGACCGACATGACTGATCAACGTGGCGACCTGCGGCTCGACCACGTCAAGCCGTTCCTTCTCCGTGGGCACCCGACCAGCGAACCGGACACTGAGGACGCGCAACAGCGGGTACCCGACGAATACACGCATTAGAGGAGCGGTTCCGCCCGGCCGTGGCAACCACCCCTCACGCACCGTCACAACACTGGGTGAACTGGGACAAAACGAGGTATTAATAGAAAATGGCGACCTCCGTTACTGAGACCGAACGCAAGTACGAGGCACCATCGGACGCGAGTCTGCCGGACCTCACAGAGATCACCGGCGTCGCGACCGGCCCGGAAGAGTTCGACCTCGAAGCGACGTACTTCGACACCGACGACTACCGCCTGGCCCGCGCCGGCGTGACCCTGCGCAGGCGCGTGGGCGGCAACGACGAGGGCTGGCACCTCAAACTCCCGGCAGGTGAAGACTCCCGCCAGGAACTCCGCGTCCCCCTGGGCAAAGCCGTGAAGAAGCCCCCGAAGGACCTCTCTTCCCTGGTCCGCGCCCACACCCGAGGCCAGAACCTCACCCCGGTGGCCGAAATCCGCACCAACCGCCGCCGCTGGCAACTGTCCAACAACAGCGGCGACATGCTCGCCGAGGTGGTGGACGACGTGGTCACCGCCCAAACCATGGGCTCCTCGACCACGACGACCTCATGGCGAGAAATCGAGGTGGAGCTGGGCGAAAGCGGCGATCGCAAGCTCCTCGACACGGTAGAACGCCACCTGGGCGACGCGGGCATCGTCCCGTCCTCGTCGAAGTCCAAGCTCTCCCAGGTGATCGGCGTGAAGCGAGACGCGGGCCCCACCCTGGGCAAGAAGCCCACGGCAGGCGAAGTCCTCCTCGCCTACCTCTACGAACAACGCGCCGCTCTCCAGAACCAGGACCCCCGAGTCCGCCGCAACGAGGACGACGCCGTCCACCAGCTGCGAGTAGCCACCCGCCGCATGCGCTCAGCACTACAGGCATTCGGCAAGGTCGTAGACCGAGACCAAACCCGCGCTCTGACCGACGAACTCAAGTGGCTGGCCACAGTCCTGGGAACCTCACGGGACCTGGAAGTACTCCGCATGCGCTTCGAAGACGGCCTGCACGCCCTCCCACCAGAACTGGCCCTGGGCGACGTCTCCGCCCGCATGACCCGCTACTTCGCCCCCCTGGAAGCCAAGGCGCACAAAGACTCCGTCGCCGCCTTGGACAGCGAGCGCTACTTCACCCTCCTCAACACCATCGACACGCTGCTGACCGCACCCCCGCTGACCCCTCTGGCTTCAGGCAAGGCAAAGGAAGTCCTCCCGCGCCTGGTGGAAAAGGCCCGCCACCGCCTGGACGTCCGCGTAGAGGAAGCACTGAAGGTCAACGACAGCGACGAACCCCTGCACGAGGCCCGCAAAGCAGCCAAACGCCTCCGCTACTCGGCAGAAGTGGCCGAACCTGCACTGGGCAAGCACGCCAAGGCCCTGCGCAAACGCGCGAAGGACGTCCAAACCCTCCTGGGCGACCACCAGGACTCGGTAGTGGCACGCCCAGTCCTCCTGGAGCTGGGCAGGGGAGACGAGAACGGCTTCACCTTCGGCATCCTGTACGGCCAGGAAGTCGAACTCGCGCACAAAACAGAAGCAGCACTCCCAGCCCTATGGCACAAGCTAAGCAAGGAACACCTCTAGCAGCCCGCCCACCCGCGAAGCCGAAGGCGAGCCGTCCTACCGCGCGGTCGGGGCGGTGGGGTCCCGTCACGAGCCGCACCACAGCTCTTGCTGCACCTGAGGAGGGGTGTCAAACGGACACGCTTTTCGTCCGTTTGACACCCCTCCTCAGGTGTGGCCCGCTCTTGGTGCGGCTCGTGACGGGACCCCACCGCCAACGCAAGCCAACTACGCAACAGGCAGCCGCCCAAAGCAACAGGCGTGCCATCAACCCGCCCACGGCGCCCTCCCCCGATCAGATTGCCGGGGGTCTGGGGGCAGCGCCCCCAGGGAAAGCACGCAACGCAAGCCGGCCGCCCGCAAGGCGACCACCCGCCCGGTCGCCGCACGCAAGGTGACCACCCGGCAAGGTCGTCGCCCGCAAGGTGACTGCCCGCAAGGCCGCAGCCCGCAAAGTGACCACCCGGCAAGGTCGCGGCCCGCAAAGTGACCCACCCACAGCCCCACAGGAAATTGGTCTAAACCTTGACATCCCCAACCCACCCCTGAAACCGTGACCGAACGCCGCCAAAGGTCCCCCCGTGCCCTGGAGGATTGGCGTGAAATCAAAACAACTGCAGGCCGCACTAGCGGCGCTGGTGATCGCCGGATCAGGAGTGCTGGTGACCGACACAGCCGAGGCAGCCAAATCCACCGCCCTGCAAGAGCTGGTCCCCCAACCGGTCCAGGTGCAGCCCCACACGGACATCACCTACACCCTCTCCCCATCCGCCAAGATCCAACTGAGTTCGGCAGACGCCCGCAAACCCGCAGAACTGCTGGCGAACATCCTCCGCCCCTCCACCGGCTACGCCCTCCCGATCGAGAACGGCGTGACAGGCGACGGCATCGTCCTGACCAACGGCGCAGACCCGAAGACGGGCCCAGAGGGCTACCAACTGGACGTGACCCCAAAACAGGTGGTCATCCGCGCCAACTCCGTGCAGGGCCACTTCAACGGCATCTCCACCCTCCGCCAGCTGCTGCCGGCCAAGGCCGAGGCGAAGACCAAACAACAGGGCCCGTGGCAGGTCCCAGGCGTCAGCATCCTGGACCACCCCAGGTACCACCACCGAGGCGCGATGCTCGACGTCTCCAGGCACTTCTTCACGCCGGCCCAGGTCAAGCGCTACATCGACCAGATCCAGGCGTTCAAAATCAACTACTTCCACCTGCACCTGAGCGATGACCAGGGCTGGCGCCTGGAGATCAAGAGCTGGCCGGAACTGACCAAGATCGGCGGCAGCACGGAGGTAGGCGGCCGCACCGGCAAACTCTTCTACACCCAGGACGAGTACAAGGACCTGGTCGCCTACGCACAGAACCGGGGCATCACGGTGATCCCGGAGTTCGACATGCCGGGCCACACCAACGCCGCCCAGGCCAGCTACGCCGAACTGAACTGCGACGGCAAGAAGCGCCCGCTCTACACGGGCACCGAGGTCGGCTTCAGCTCCCTCTGCATCAACAAGGACATCACGTACAAGTTCGTGGAAGACGTCATCAAGGAGGTCTCCGCGATCACCCCGGGCCCGTACTTCCACCTCGGCGGTGACGAAGCGCTGAGCACACCCGACGCGGACTACGTGACGTTCATGAACCGAGTCCTGCCGCTCATCAAGAAGTACGGCAAGACGACCACGGGCTGGCACGAGTTCATCAAGACCACCAAGGACACGACCGCGATCCCGCAGTTCTGGGGCACCACCACGACCGACGCCAACGTGGCCGCGGCGGCCCAGCGAGGCAACAAGATCGTCATGTCCCCGGCGAACCGCATCTACCTGGACATGAAGTACAACAAGAACACCAAGCTGGGCCTGGACTGGGCGGGCCTGGTGGAGGTGAAGGACGCCTACAGCTGGAACCCCGGCGCGTACCTCAACGGCGTCACGGAAGCCAGCGTCCGCGGCATAGAAGCTCCACTGTGGACCGAGACCATCAGGACGTCCGCCGACATCGAGTACATGGCGTTCCCCAGGCTCCCGGTAGCCGCGGAACTCGGCTGGTCCCCCGCGAGCGTCCACAACTGGGACCGCTTCGCCCCGCGCCTGGGCGCGCAGGGACCACGCTGGAAGATCCAGGGCATCAACTTCTACGCGAGCACCCAGGTGCCCTGGAAGAAGTAGCGCCTAGAAATACCCCTGCCCGCGGTCCGAGTAGCTGACCAGCAGGTGCTTCACGCGGCGGTAGTCGGCGAGCACTGCGGTGTTCGCCGGGTACGCGTAGTAGTTGTTGACCCACACCCGCTCGGCGCGCAGCTCCTGGCCGACGTTGTGCGCGAGCGCGACGTCGCGGCACCATATGCCGGCGCCGAGCTGGGCGGTGGACTCGTTGGCGATCTTCAGCGCGTCGTCGCGGTCGTCGAACCGGGTCACCGACACGACAGGACCGAGCACGTCCTCCGAGAACACGCCAGACCGGTGGTCACCCTCGAAGATCGTCGGCTCGACGTAGTGGCCCGAAGCCTCGCCACCGACAACCAACCGCGCACCCTCGGCCTTGCCGCGCTCCACGTACGCAAGAACTCGATCGCGTTGCGCAAGACTCACGACAGCGCCGACCATGGTGTCCGTGTCGAGCGGATCGCCCAGCCGCAACGCCTGCGTGCGGACCGTCGCGAGGTGCAGAAACTCCTCGTAGACAGCGGTCTGGATCAACGCGCGCGACGGCGCAGTGGAGATCTCGCCCTGGTTGGCCGCGAACATCGCGAACCCCTCCAGAGCCTTGTCCAGGAAGCTGTCACGCTGCGCGGCCACGTCGGAGAAGAAGATGTTCGGGCAGCGCCCGGCCACCACAGGATGGTCGTCGGAGCCGGTCACGACGTTGACGACGCCGGGCGGCAGCAGGTCGGCGATGACGCCGAGCAGCACGTGGATCGAGGCCGGCGTCTGCAGGGCGGGCTCCAGCACCACGGCGTTGCCGGCGGCCAACGCGGGCGCGAGCACGCGGCAGGCGTTCATCAGCGGGAACGTCCACGAGACGCGTTCGTGCACGACGCCGACCGGCTGGAACGAGCGGTAGTCGCAGGTGTTGCGGCTGAGCTGCTCGACCTCGCCCACCTCGGTGCGGATGACGGCGGCGAACTGGCGGAACAGCTCGATCAGCAGCGGGATGTCGGCGACCAGGGCCTCGCGGACCGGCTTGCCGTTGTCCCACGTCTCGGCGACGGCGAGCTCCGTCGCGTGCTCCTCGATGCGGTCCGCGATCTCGCACAGCACGGTGGCGCGCTCTCGGGCCGTGGTGCTCCCCCACGCGCGTGCGGCGCCGCTGGCCGCGTGCAGTGCACGGGCGCGGTCGGCGTCGGTGCCACGAGCGACCTCGGTGAACACCTCACCGGTCACCGGCGTGACGTTCTCGGCGTACTCGCCGGCCACGGGCGGCACGTAGTCGCCGCCGATGAAGTGGTCGTACCTCGCTCGGTACGCGACCACGCTGCCGGGCTGCCCCGGTGCCGCGTACTGCGTCATTCTCGACTCCCTGCCAGAAGAGGGCCCACACGTAGGCTGAAGTGGGGGAAATGAGAAAGTAGGCAGCAGAACGTTGCATGCTCGTTGCAAGCCGTGGATGGATCAGTGACCCACGAACCCGGGCAACACGCACTGTTGCTGAGTCGCGTCAGAGAAGCCGTGTTGAGTGGTACTCGCACGGTGAATTCGCCACGCTCAGTGATTTCTGCATCGTGGCAGCGGTCACTCGCCGCGAACGTCGATCCGGACCTGCACACCGCGCCGACCGTGTTCGCCGCCGACGAGCTGTCCGACCTGCGCAAACGGCATCCGCTGCACCCGACTTTGCCGCTGTTGCGCGAGACGCTGCTGGGCTTCGCGGAAGAGGCCAAGCACATCATGATCGTCGCGGACGCCCAGGGCCACATCCTGTGGTGCGAGGGTTCCAAGGACACCCGCGGCAGCGCCGAGGACGTCGGCCTGGCGGAGGGAACGCTCTGGTCAGAGGGTGCGGCGGGGACGAACGGGATGGGTACCGCGCTGGCGGTGAACTCCCCCGTCACGGTCCACTCGGCCGAGCACCTCGTGCGGACCTATCACCACTGGACCTGCGCGGCGAGTCCGATCCGCGACCCTGACACGGGCACCACGATCGGGGTCGTCGATCTCAGTGGCCCGATCGAGACCGTCCATCCCTCGATGGTGGCGCTGGTCTCAGCTTCGGCCCGGCTGGCCGAGTCGGAGATGCTCGCGCGGATGCACGCGCAGGACGAGGAGCTGCGGGCGCGCAACATGCGGCACCTGATCGCGTTGCGCGGTGAGCCCGGCGCGCTGCTCAGCCCAACAGGCCGCGTCGTCGCCGTCGAGCCGTACGGACTGTTGCCCTCGCGCGTCGACGTCTCCACGGACCGGGTGAAGCTGCCGGACGGCCGCGAGGCGGTGCTCGAACCGCTCGCCCACGGCTATCTGCTGCGCATTCCACGCCAACGGCACGTGCGGCGCAGCGTGCTGTCGTTGTCGTTCCTGCTGCCCGAGCCGAAGGTCGTGCTGGACGGCCGCGAGGTGCCGCTCTCGTTGCGGCACGCGGAGATCCTGTGCGCGCTGGCGTTGCAGGGCAGGGTGACCGCCGACCAGCTCGCACTGCACCTCTACGGCGAACGCGGCAACCCCACGACCGTGCGCGCCGAACTGCACCGGCTGCGCGCCCAGCTGGGCCCCGACGTGCTCGCGACCAGGCCGTACCGGCTCACCGCCGACGTCGAGACCGACTTCCTCGCGGTACGGGCGGCGCTCAAGGCCGCCGACGTACCGCTGGCCACGAGCAGGTACCGCGGCTCACTGCTGCGCCGCTCCGAGGCACCCGTCGTGCTGGCCGAGCGGGACGACCTCGCGACCGGCGTGCGCACGGCGGTCCTGTCGCGCGGCGACGCGAACGCGCTGTGGACCTTCACCCAGACCGACTCCGGCGAACACGACGTCGAAGCGCTGGAACAGCTGGTCAAGCTGCTTCCGCCGGACGACGTCAGGCTCGCCATCGCCACCGCGCGGCTCCGGAGACTCAGTCAGGACGATTGACAAGAGTCTCATGAACTGAATATCTTCCTTGCTAAGAGACTTAGCGAGGGGGTTGTCATGCGCGTACTCATCATCGGAGCGGGGACCGGTGGCCTGTGCCTGGCGCACGGGCTGAAGAAGGCCGGCGTGGACGTGGCGCTGTTCGAACGCGACCGCACGCCGCGCAGCATGTTGATCGGCTACCGGGTGGGGATCAGTCCGGACGGAAGCAAAGCGCTGCACAGTTGCTTACCTCCGGACGTGTTCGCCGAGTTCGTCCGCACCACCGCCCGGCCGCCGAAGCACATCGTCATGCGGACCGAGAAGTACAAGGAACTGCTGGTCGGTGACATCGCGACGGACCGCGACGACAGCCGCAGCGAGAAGTCGGTCAGCCGGATCGCGATGCGCACGGCGTTGCTCGGCGGCCTGGACGACGTCGTCCGGTTCGACAAGACGTTCACGCGCTTCACCCGCAACGACGACGGCACCGTCACCGCGTTCTTCGACGACGGCACGTCCGAGACCGGTGACGTATTGGTGGGCGCGGACGGCGCGCAGTCCAGGGTGCGCAGGCAGCACCTGCCGGACGCCAAGGTGGTCGACACCGGAATCACGTCGATCGCGGGCAAGCTGCCGCTGACCGAGGAGAACGCGAAGCTGCTGCCCCCGCTGGCCGACGGCGGCATCACGTTGCTGTTCGGGCCCAACGGCGAGTTCGTGATCATCCACGTGATGCGCTTCGACGGCACCGGCGTCGAGGACGACTACATCATGTGGGGCTACGCGGCCTCGCACCACAAGTTCCCGGACCTGAAGGACATGAGCCAGGCCGAGCTCAAGCAGGCCGTTCTGACCATGACCCCGAAGTTCCACCCGAACCTGCGCAAGCTCTTCGCGCTGGCCACACCGGAGACCGTGTTCCAGGTCAGGGTCCGCACGTCCGAACGGCTGCGGCCGTGGAAGCCGAGCAACGTCACGATGATCGGCGACTCGGTGCATCTCATGACCCCTGGGCGCGGCATCGGCGCGAACACCGCGCTGCGGGACGCGGAGTTGTTGTGCCGCAAGCTCGTCGAGGCGCACCACGGCAAGAACGTCGTGCAGGTGATCGGCGAGTACGAGCAGGAGATGATCGAGTACGGGTTCGAGGCCGTGGAGGCGTCGCGCGAGATGATGGACGGCAACAGCCTGGTCCACAAGCCCGTGATCGGACGGGTCGCGGCGGCGTTCCAGCGGACGTTCCTGCGCGTGACCAACGCCGTACCCGTGCTCAAGCGGAAGATGCTGGCCGAGGACGCGGCGGAGCGTGATCACGTAAGTTCTGACCATGAGGTTGTTCACGCCGGGTGACGTCGTGGTGCGGCGTGAGGTGCTGCACGGCAAGGTCTGGTCGGAGATGCCCACCAGGGTGATCGTCGACGAGCCGGGACTGCTCGCGGTGTTCGTGGAGCCGGGCACCCGGCTCACCTACCCCGACCACCACCACCCGCACCCGTGGGACAAGCCGGAACGCGGCTTCTGGCGCGGTCACGGCAAGCTCATGCTGCACCGCCCGCAGGACGCCTACTCCGTCGACCTGTTCTGGAAGGGCGACGACCGGACGTTCGGCAACTACTACCTGAACCTCCAGGCGCCGTACCGCCGCGTCGAGGACGGGTTCGAGACCCTCGACCACGCGCTGGACTACACCCTGGCCCCGGACGGCACCTGGGCACAGCGCGACCTCGACGAGTTCGAGGAGCAGGTCGCCTCCGGCAAGTACTCCGCGCGGGAGGCCGAGGAGATCAGGGCCGAGGGGCTCAAGATCGAGAAGATGCTGGCGTCCGGCGAGATCTGGTGGGACACGGCCTGGGCGGACTGGCGACCGTCATTGGATTGGCAGTGAAGGTCCGGCCGCTCACGTTCGACACGCTCGTCGCCGAGATCGTCGGCCAGGTGTCGGAGATCGACGGACGGGTGCGCGTGCTGATCGACGGCGCACCCGCCGCCGAACCTGGCAGGCTCGCGGACGCCGCCGTGGAACCGTTGCGCGCCTTGGGCCGCGCGGTGCAGCGAGTGTCCCTTGAGGACTTTCTGCGCCCGGCCTCGGTGCGGCTCGAACACGGCCGCACCGACTCGTACTCCTACCGGCACGACTGGTTCGACTTCGGCGGCCTGCAACGCGAGGTCCTCGATCCGGCGATGGACGGCAAGGTGCTGCCGTCGTTGTGGAACGCGGCCACCGACCGGGCCAGCCGCGCCGAGTACGTGGACGTGCCGGAGAACGGGGTCGTGCTCGTGGACGGAACCCTGATGCTCGACC
Source organism: Lentzea waywayandensis (assembly GCF_900115955.1). GTDB lineage: Bacteria > Actinomycetota > Actinomycetes > Mycobacteriales > Pseudonocardiaceae > Lentzea > Lentzea waywayandensis. Next base: position 451,222 of record NZ_FOYL01000006.1, on the reverse strand, counting down.
GGTGGCTGCCGGCCGAGCTCACGGTCCACCTGTGGCTCTCCCCCGGTGCCTTGAAACGCAAGACGGCCGAGGAGTGGACGCTGCCCGCGTTCGACGACTACGAGCCGACGGCCGACCTCTTCGTCCGCTACGACCACCCCGAACGGCCGGGCCTGGTCGAGTCGTGAACCGCTCTGCCCGCCGCGGACATAGGCGGGGCAGAGAGGAGGGTCCGTGACCGACGAAGAACTCTGGGGGCAGGTCCGGGCCGGTGTGAGCGAGGCGTTCGGGCTGCTGTTCGAACGCCACGCCCAAGCCGTGTTCGCCTACTGCCTGCGCCGCACCGGTACGTGGGCGGTGGCCGAGGACCTGGTGTCCGTGGTGTTCATGGAGACCTGGCGCAAACGTACGTCCGTGACCGTCGAGGAGTCGCTCCTGCCGTGGCTGTACACCGTCGCTTTGGGAGTCACCCGCAACCACCAACGTGCCCGCAAGCGGTACAAGACCGCGCTGGACAAGGTTGCGCCGCAGCCCGCCGACGACGACCACGCCGATGACGTGGCACGGCGCGTGGACGCGGAGGCCCGGACCAGGACGGTGATCGCGGAACTGGAGAAGCTGCCCGCCGGGGAACGGGAGGTGCTGGAGATGTCCGCGTGGTCGGACCTGAGTCAGGCGCAGATCGCCAGGGTGCTCGGCATCCCGGTCGGCACGGTGAAGTCCCGACTCGCTCGCGCGCAACGCACCGTGCGTGGCGCCCTGGTTGAGGAGGCACTGTGATCAAGCCCGACATCCCGCAGCTGGACCCGATGCGGCTCCAGGTCCGCAAGCACGCGCTGCTCAACGAGATCAGCTCGAAGCCGTCCCGGCGGTGGTGGCGTTTCACGGTGCCCGCGACGGCTCTCGTGGCCGCCGTCGCCGTGACGCTCGTGCTGTGGACCCCGACGAACCAGGACGCCTCCGCGTCGTGGACCGCCGAGCCGAGGGCGCCCGGTGACACGTCACCCATGATCACGGAGTGCGGGAAGACGCTCGACCGGCACGACGCGGAGCGCGGGGTCGAGGGCCAGCCGGTCTGGCCGGCCCCGCGTGAGGTGTCGGTCACCGACCACCGCGGCAACATGACGATGGTGCTGTTCACCAGTCCGCAGTCCGAGGCGCTGTGCTGGGGAACACCGAAGGCCGTCGGCATGAGCGCCCACGGCGGCATCGAGGAACGCGAGCCGCTCGGCGACCGCCTGTTCGCCGACTTCGCCCCGCAGATCGGCATGACGGACGTGAGCAGCGGCACCAGCACGACCGTTCTGATCGGCCGGGTGAGCCCGAAGGTCGGCAAGGCGGTCATCGTCACCGAGGACGCGCTGGAGGTGACCGCGAGTCTCGGCGACGGCTGGATCGTGACGTGGTGGCCGAGCCTGGGCAAGCCGAAGCAGGTCCGGCTCTACGACGAAGCGGGCAGCCTGCTGGAGACCGCCCCGATTCCCGTCAAGGACAGGTAGTCTGCAAGGCATGTGGCGGCCGGAGACAAGGCAGCGAGCGATGCTGATGCTCGCGGTCTTCCTGCCTGCCCTCTACGCCTTCACGTTGTTCTCGTCTCCGACCGAGGTCGTCGCGGCCGTGACCGCGCTCGCCCTCGCGTTGATCGTGGTCGTCGCGCTGGTGCCGCTGTCCGTGGCACCGGCGCGGTCGCTCTCGATCCGCGAACGAGCACAACGCTCAGCACAACTGCGGCTGCGAAACCCTGATGCCGCAGGCAAGTCCCGTCCTCGAGCACCGGGATGCCGGACGTTCTGACACGTCCTGGCCCCTAACTCGATACGGAGAAACAACCCTTGTTCGCTGACCTGGGCGCTGCCCTGGCGAGCTTCGGCATGCCCGCGCTCGCCATCGTCGGATTCACGATTCTCGTGCGGCTCGCGCTGCACCCGCTGGCCCGTGCCGCCGTGCGCGGCGAGAAGTCCAAGGCCAAGCTCGCGCCGGAGATCCAGAAGCTGCAGAAGAAGTACGGCAAGGACCTCGTGCGGTTCTCGGAGGAGTCGCAGAAGGTCTACAAGCGCAACGGAGTGTCGATGTTCGCGGGCATGCTGCCGATGCTCGCGACCGCGCCGTTCTTCATGGTGATGTACCAGATCGTCACGACGCCGAACCCGTTGCTGGAAGGCACGTTGTTCGGCATTTCACTCGGCTCGCACTTCACGACCGGCTTCACGTGGGTGTTCTTCGTGCTGTTCGGGCTGCTCGCCGTGGTCGCCTACGTGACCGTGAAGTGGCAGCAGTCGCGGATGACCACCACGCCCACGCCGGGGTTCATGACCGGGCTGCTCAAGGTGCTGCCGTTCGGGACGATCCTGGTGGCCGCGTACCTGCCGCTGGCCGCCGGGCTGTACCTGCTCACCACGACGACGTGGACGATCGCGGAACGGGCGTTGCTCTACCGCATCCTCAGCTGAAGCTGGGCGACGAGCCGGACGAGCGGGTCGTCCAGGTCCAGGTCGATCCGCTTGAGCCGGTACCTGAGCGTGTTGGGGTGGACGTGCAGCCGGTCCGCCGCGGCGCGCACGTCACCCAGCGCGTCGAGGTAGGTCAGCAACGACTTCGCGAGCTCCGGGTCGAGCGCGTCGATCCGCGGATCGCGGATCCGCGGATTGTCCTGGAGCAACGCCAGGATCTCGCTCACCAGGACCTGGGAGCGGACGTCGGCGAGCGTCGCCACCTCGGCGTCGAGGTCGCGGGCCATCGCGTCCAGCACTCGTTCGGCCTCCTGGCGGGAAATCTGCGCATCGTCCAGTGTGGACACCGTCGAGCCGACCGCGGCTTGGACGGCCGTGTGCAGGTGCCGGCGTGCGGTGGTGACGATCTCCTTGGTCAGGCTCAGGAGTTGGGCGTTCGGGGCGAGGTCCGGCAGCAGGACGTAGGTGCGGCCGCCGGACTCGCTGACCAGCGCGCTGCGCCGGTACGCCGCCGCGTGCACGGAGATCAGGCCGGTCATCTCGGCGCGGCGCAGCTCGTGTTCGCTGCGGTCGCCTTCGGCGCTGCGCACCGCGAAGACCACGACGGCGGCCGGTTTCTTCGGGTCGGCGCCGATCTGACCGGCGACGGTGGCGGCGTCCATCCGGCCGGTGAGCAGAGCGGCGAGGAGGTTCTCGCGGAACCTCGACGTGGGCTGGTTGCGCTGCTGGATCAGGTGCGGGGCGGTGACGCGGGCGGCGCCGAGCAGGGCTCGCTCGGCCTGGTCGGTCAGCGGCTGGTCGCCCTCCTGCACCCAGATCGTGCCGAGCGGCTGACGGCCGGCGTGGATGCCGACGGCGATGCGTCTCCGGATGCCGAGCTCAGGGCGTTCGTCGATGCGGACGACCTCTTCGGATGACCTGAGCAGGTTGTAGACGCCCCACTCGCGCAGCATCTTCAGGTACGGCTCCGGGCCCTGGCGGCCGAGGATCGAGAGCCTGCGCAGCTCGTCGACCTCGTCGGACGAACGGGAGTAGGCGAGCACGCGGCTGGCGGTGTCCTCGATGCTGACGATGCCGCCGGTCAGGGTGGCAATCGTTTGCGCGAGCGCGAACAGGTCGCCGAGGACCTCGCCGTCGTCGGTCGTGGTCGTGAGGACGCCCTTGGCGAGCGACTCCAGGTGACCCCAGCGCACCTCGGGACGGACCTCGAGCAACGCCACGCCTGCGTCGGTGGCGGCCTGCACGAGGGCTTGGGACGACTCCTTCACCGCGACGGCCGCGGCCTTCGCCCGTCCGGCGGCCCTGATCAGCGGCAATGCGGCCCTGCCTCGTGCCCCGATGAGCAGAGCGATGTCCCCGGCCGCGACGTCCGGCGGATCGTCCGGATCCATGATCACCACATCCCGCACGTCTACCTCCAGGCCGCCCGGGGCAACCTGAAGTTCGACGAGCGGATCGCCGAGCGCGATGAGGACGTGGCGGAGGCTCGACACTGTTCGATCGTACATCTGACCTGGTGAATATTGGCGTTTCGCACAACTGAGGCCAGGTCGCGCGGACTTACGGTTTGCGTACCGAACAAGCCCATAAGGAGTTGCGAGTGGACGCGGTCACCCAGGTTCCCGCCCCGGTCAACGAGCCGGTCCTGCAGTACGCCCCCGGTACCCCGGAGCGCGCTGAGCTGCAGGCCAAGCTGGTCGAGCTGCAGAAGGAGCCGCTCGATCTGACGCTGACCATCGGTGGCGAGCAGCGCATGGGTGGCGGTGAGCGTTTCGACGTCGTCCAGCCGCACAACCACCGCTCTGTCCTCGGCACGCTCGCCGGCGCGACGCAGCAGGACACGACCGACGCGCTGCGGGCCGCCCGTGAGGCTGCTCCGGCGTGGCGCGCGATGTCGTTCGACGACCGCGCGGCGATCATCCTGCGCGCCGCCGACCTGCTCGCCGGCCCGTGGCGGCAGACGCTGAACGCCGCCACGATGCTCGGCCAGTCGAAGACCGCGATCCAGGCGGAGATCGACTCGGCCTGCGAGCTGATCGACTTCTGGCGCTTCAACGTGCAGTTCGCCCGCAACCTGCTGGCCGAGCAGCCGATCTCCTCCCCCGGTGTGTGGAACCGCACGGACCACCGTCCGCTCGAGGGCTTCGTCTACGCGATCACGCCGTTCAACTTCACCGCCATCGCCGGCAACCTGCCGACCGCGCCCGCGCTGATGGGCAACGTGGTGCTGTGGAAGCCGTCGCCGACCCAGTCGTTCGCCGCGCACCTCACCATGCGGCTGCTGGAAGAGGCGGGCATGCCGCCCGGCGTCATCAACCTGCTGCCCGGTGACGGCCTCGCGGTGTCCGAGGTGGCTCTCTCGTCCCCGGACCTCGCGGGCATCCACTTCACCGGCTCCACCGCGACGTTCCAGAAGCTGTGGGCGCAGGTCGGTTCGAACATCGCGAACTACCGCTCGTACCCGCGCATCGTCGGCGAGACCGGCGGCAAGGACTTCATCCTCGCGCACCCGTCGGCCGACCCGGACGTGCTGCGCGTCGCCCTGATCCGCGGTGCTTTCGAGTACCAGGGCCAGAAGTGCTCCGCCGCGTCGCGCGCCTACGTGCCGCGCTCGGTGTGGAACAAGATCAAGGACCAGTTCCTGTCCGAGGTCGACGCCCTGACCTACGGCGACGTCACCGACTTCTCGAACTTCGGTGGCGCGGTGATCGACCGCCGCTCGTTCGACAAGCTGTCGGGCGTGCTTCAGGCCGCTCGCGCGGACTCCTCGCTGGAGATCGCTGCCGGTGGCACCGCGGACGACAGCGACGGCTTCTTCGTCCGACCGACCGTTCTCGTCGGTTCGGACCCCACGAACTCCGTGTTCACCACCGAGTTCTTCGGCCCGGTGCTCGCGATCCACGTGTTCGAGGACGCGGACTACCTGACCGTGCTCAAGCAGATGGAGAGCGCGGCGCCCTACGGTCTGACCGGCTCGATCATCTCGCGTGACCGTGCCGCCGTGGCGCACGCGCAGGAGGAGCTGCGGTTCGCCGCCGGCAACTTCTACGTCAACGACAAGCCCACCGGTGCCGTCGTGGGCCAGCAGCCGTTCGGCGGCGGCCGCGCGTCCGGCACGAACGACAAGGCGGGGTCGGTCCACAACCTGCTCCGCTGGGTCAGCCCGCGCTCCATCAAGGAGACCTTCGCGGCGCCCACCTCCCACCTCCACCCGCACCAGGGCTAGATCCGGCCCTTCTGAGTGAGGGGAACGTCCATGCGCCACAAGTGTTTGGACGTTCCCCTCACCTTTCACACCCTGAGGACGTGAACCATGTTGCGCTCCAGCCTTCTCTTCGCGGCCCGCAACGCGAGCGCCCGCAAGCTCGTCGAGTCGACGCCGCTGACCCGGCCCGTCGTCGAGCGGTTCGTCGCCGGTGCCGACGTCTCCTCCGCGATCCGTGCGACCGCCGAGGTGCTCGGTGACGGGCGTCTGGTGACCCTCGACCACCTGGGCGAGGACACCTTCGAGGAGTCGCAGGCCAACGCCACCGTCGAGGCGTACCTGACGCTGCTGTCCCGGTTGGAGGCCTTCGGGCTCACCGAGGGCGCCGAGGTGTCGGTCAAGCTGTCCGCCGTCGGTCAGTCGCTGGCGATCGACGGCGAGAAGATCGCGCTGGAGAACGCCCGTCGCATCTGTGCCGCCGCCGCTGTCGTCGGCACGACCGTGACGCTGGACATGGAGGACCACACCACCACGGACTCCACGCTGGGCATCCTGCGCGAGCTGCGGGTGGACTTCCCGTGGGTCGGCGCGGTGTTGCAGGCCTACCTGAAGCGCACCGAGCAGGACTGCCGCGACCTCGCGTACTCCGGTTCGCGCGTGCGGCTGTGCAAGGGCGCCTACCAGGAGCCTGCTTCCGTTGCGTACCAGGACAAGCACGACGTCGACCTGTCGTACGTGCGGTGCCTGAAGGTGCTGATGGAGGGGCAGGGCTACCCGATGGTGGCCTCGCACGACCCGCGCCTGATCGCGATCGCCGCCGACCTGGCGTCCGCGCGCTCGAAGGACACCTACGAGTTCCAGATGCTGTACGGCATCCGGCCCGAGGAGCAGCGCCGCATCGCCGCCGAGGGCAACCGCATGCGCGTCTACGTCCCGTACGGCGACGAGTGGTACGGCTACTTCATGCGCCGCCTCGCGGAGCGTCCGGCCAACGTGGCGTTCTTCGTGCGCTCGCTGCTCACGAAGAGCTGAGCTCCGCGGCCGTTTCGAGGGCGAACCGCAACTTCACCGGCTCACCTGCCTCGCGGAAGATCTCTGCCGCGCGGTGGGTGAGCCGAAGTGCTTTCTCCACCTCGTATTTCGTCTCCGCGCACAGCCGACCGTAGATCGTCAGCGCGTCGCCGTAACCGGCGTGGCCGTCGAGGTCGAGCCCCGCCATGTGCCACAGCACAACGGCCGTGTGCGCAGTGTTGCGCGCCTCTTCCTTCCGTTCCGCGCCACGGAGTCTGCACACGTGCTGCTGGAGGGCCGAGAGGTAGACGGTGGGCGCCGTCCTCGCCTTCAGGGCCTGGCAGACGCCGACCGCGAACTCGGACATCTGCAACGCGCGGACGTGATGGTCCGCTTCGGACAGTGCGCGAGCCGTGTTCTGCAACGGTGGCGCCAGTTTCGCGCCGAAGAACTCGACGAGCTGCGACGGCAGGCGGTGGCAGAGGTCGAGGCACTCGTCGGCGGTGTGCAGCGCCTGACCGTCCTGGCCGTGCAGGAGCTGCTGCTCGACCAGGGTCGCCAGGGCGATCACGAGGCCCGCCTGGTTCCAGACGAGGTCCTCGGCGGCCAGTTCCCGGTACACCTCAACGGCTTCCTCGGCCGCGCCGACGTCGCCCACGACCTTGGCGACGTTGAGCAGCGCGGCGCCCAGGCCCTTGCGGTCACCTGTCTCGCGCCAGAGCATCACTGCCTCGCGGGCGGTGAGCGCGGCGTCGATGTCGTCGGCCAGCTCGCTCAACGCCTGACTGCGGCGAGTCAACGCGTCGGCGAGGTCGGTGCCGAACGTCTCGGGGTTCGCGACGGCGAGCCGGCGGAAGAGCTCGATGGCCTCCTTCAACGTCTCGCTGGCGGCCTCGGCCCTGCCCAGGTCGACGAGCATGGTGCCCGCCGCGACGAGGTTGCGGGCGAGCTCCGGTTCGAAGCGCGGGTCCTCCTGGGCGAGCACCCGCCAGTTCGCGATGGAGAGCTGCATCGAGTCGGCCGCGTGCTGCTTGTTGCCCTCGACGTGGAAGCGGCGGGCCATCACGGCGGCGACCCTGGCGAAGTCCGCGCGGAACAGCGCCGGGTGGTTCTTCGCGAGTTCCTGGAAGAGCAGGGTGGCGCGGCTGATGGCGGTCATCGCGTCCTCGTCGCGGCCGAGCGTCTGGTAGCGGTAGCTGATCTGCTCCAGGGCGGACGCGAGCTGCGGGATGGTCTCCGGGTCGTCCTCCGCGATCTCGCGCCAGAGGTCGATCGCCTCCTCGGAGACGGCGAGCACCTCGTCATTGCGCTGGGCGTTGATGAGCCGGAGTCCCAGGTCTCCCAACGCGTCCGCGAGCAACGGCCGGTTCTCCCGGTCCTGCGCCGCCAGCTCGCGGTAGCACTCGACCTCGGCCTGGGAGGCCTCGACGGACTCCTGGCGCAGGCCGCACAGCATCGTGCGGGCGCTGAGCATCCCGTACATCTCGGCGCGCTCGAGGACGTCGTCGGCGCGGTCGATCAGCCGGTGGGTGAGGATCGACGGGATCGCGTCGGTGGCGAAGCGCTCGTCGCGGAACACCTGGCGCGCGATGGTCTCGAGGGTGGCGAACGACCCGATCTCCGCGGCGATGCGGAGGCTGTCGCGGGCCATGTCGCGCACGATCTCCGGGTTGCCGGTGACGAGCTCGTCGAGTGCGGGCCTGAGGTTCGGCCACCGCTGGGCGGCGCGGGCCAGCAGGTCCGGATCCGGGGTGCCGGGGGTGGCGACGGCGAGGTAGTCCTCGGCGATGCGGCCGGTCTTGCGGCCGTCGTCGCGCTTGAGGAGTTGCCGCACGAGCTGGGTGCGGTTCACGTCGCACGGGTCGCCGTGCACGACGGTCAGCGCGGCCATGTGCAGGTCGAGGACCGTCTCCCCGGCGATGTTCGGTGGCGGCTCGTCGGGTGCGGTGACGGTGAGGTGCTTGGCGAAGTGCTGGCAGGCCAGCGTGAACGACTCCGCGCGGTCGTCCAGCGTCGGGGCCAGGTCGAGCGTGGTGACCTCGTGGTCGAAGTCCGCGATGCGCTGGCGGGTGGAGGACCACCACCAGCCCGTGGTCCTCGCCGCCAGCAGCACCCGCGTGCGCTCCGGCCCGTGCCGGAGCGTGTCCTGCAGTCGCAGGAAGACGTCCTGCCACCGGAGGCGATCGGCGTCGTCGATCACCAGCAGCCTGCCGTGCGCGTCGTCGTCCCAGAGCTCCTCCCGGAAGTGCTGGAGCAGCCTGGTCTTGCCCGCGCCCGCCGGGGCGTGCAGCAGCAGAGACGCTTGCGGCGCGGGGCTGTCGCGCCACAGCGTGAGTGTGCGCAGTTCGGATTCTCTGCCGTGAAAGGGGACCACCTGGTGGGTGGGATCCAGCAATGCGGCGACGCTGAGTGCTCGGTCCACGGCTTCATAGTCGGCCGGTGACCAGGCGAGGGATAGCAAGACCACACCATCGTGGTCTTTTCCCGTTTTTCCTTCACTCCATTGCCTACTGGCTTGGAGAAGCTCCAACAGCTACCCGCGACGGGCCAGGTGGTGACGGTAGCTCTCGTACTCGCCGACGAACTTGGTCCGGATGCGGGCGAGCTCCAGGACCTTCGACAGCGTGTCCTTGTGACCGATGAAGTCGGCGCCGGCGTAGTGCGCGCCGCCGAGGCCACCGATGATCCGGGCGCGCAACGGCATCTGCTTGCGGGCGTACTCCTTGCGGAAGAAGCTGCCGGGAGCCATGCGCTGGCGGATCGCGCTCTTCACGTTCTCCGTGACGTCGCGCTCGGCGATCCAGTCGAACTCGGTGACGTTCTGCTGGAGGCTGCCCCTGAACCGCTGGTTGGAGCGGGGGTCGAAGACGTCGATGATCGAGAAGTGGCCGCCGGGCCTGAGGACCCTGGCCACCTCGCGGAAGAACTTCTCGACGTCGGGGTAGTTGTGCGAGCTCTCGACGTTGATGACGAGGTCGAACTCGCCGTCCTCGAACGGCAGGCTCTCCGCGTCGCCCTCGACGTAGGTGAGCCGGTCGCCGCGGGCGAGGATCGCGTTGGCCCTGCGGATGGCCGCGCCGGAGATGTCCAGGCCGATCGCCTTGGCCGGGTCGATCAGGCGGGTGAGGAAGTTGAGGCCCTCGCCCATGCCGCAGCCGACCTCGAGGACCTTGAGGGTCCTGAAGTCGTCCTTCGTGTACGGCAGCCCGCGCAGCGTCTGGAAGTAGAGCTGCTCCGAGAACCCGTCGCTCACGCCCGCGTTGAAGTTCGGGCGCAGACTGTTGAGCTCGTTCAGCAGTTCGGGGCAGTGCATGCCCCAGTTCCAGAAGTCGCCTGTCCGCGACCACGACGCCACGTCGTCGTAGACCGCCGAGACAGCGCCTTTGAGCTGGGCCGCGTCGGGGATGCCGGCGTTGAGGTCGCGCAGGCCGGTGGCCGCGTTGCCGTTGGTCATGAGAGCTCTCCCAAGGTGAGCGTTCCTTGGTTTGGCACTGTGGCAGCGCTTCCACTAGGGGATTCCCCGCTCGTACCGGAATTTCGGGGGGATTCGTAGAAATGTGGGCTCTTGACAGGTGCCGCAAACGTTTCCAGCGCTTGTGCTTCAGCCTGGACTGAAATTGTCAGACCCTCGCTGCACAATCTGAGGTGTGCTGGTCGCCCTGGTTCTGGACGCGGACGGTGCGGGGCGGTGGCAGAAGCTGCACGACGACGGGACCCCGGCCGGTCCCGCTATGACGGCTTCGTCGCCGGCCGCCGCCGTCGCGTCGCTGGAGCGCGCCCACAAGCCGCGCTGGGTGTGGGCGGACACGTCCGAGATCTACCCGGTGCTGCTCGACGCCGGCGTGCGGGTCGACCGGTGCTGGGACCTGCACCTGACCGAGGCGTTGCTGCTCGGCGTGGAGGGCCGGCATCGCGAGCCGAAGGAACTGCCCGGCGCGTTGGCGCGGGTGCTCGGGCTGCCCGCTCCAGCCGACGTCGGGCCGCCCAAGAAGGACGACGCGCTGACGTTGTTCGGTCCCGAGCCGGTGACGCTGCCGGGTGACACGGACGAACTTGCCGCGTTGTCGCTGGTCTTCCGTTCGCAGCAACGAAATCCGGCGCTGGGCCTGCTGATCGCGGCCGAGTCGGCGTCGGCGCTGGTGGCGGCGGAGATGACGCACCACGGGTTGCCGTGGCGGGAGGACGTGCACAACCGGTTGCTGGAGGAGGTGCTCGGGCCGCGGCCGGCACACGGCCAACGGCCGAAGTTGTTGCAGGACCTGGCGGATCAGATCCAGGAGGCGTTCGGCGGCCGGGAGATGAACCCGGACGCGCCGGCCAGCATCGTGCGGGCGTTCGCGCGGGCGGGCATCGAGGTGCCGTCCGCACGGCGGTGGGTGTTGAAGAAGGTCGACCACCCCGCGGTGAAACCGTTGCTGGACTACAAAGAGCGCGCACGACTGTGGGTGGCGCACGGCTGGTCGTGGCTCGACACGTGGGTCGAGGACGGGCGGTTCCGGCCGGACTACGTCGTGGGTGGCGTCGTCACCGGACGCTGGGCGTCGCGAGGCGGAGCCGCGTTGCAGATTCCGCGGCTGATGCGGCAGGCGGTGATCGCCGACGACGGGTGGTGCCTCGTCGCGGCGGACGCGTCGCAGCTCGAACCGCGGATTCTCGCTGCCCTGTCAGGGGATTCGCGGTTGATCGAGGTCTGCGGGGACGACGACCTCTACGCGGCGCTGGCGGAGGACTCGTTCAAGGGCGAGCGGCCACGCGCGAAGATCGCGATGCTATCGGCGATGTACGGCGGCACCTCCGGTGAGGCCGGTCCGCTGCTCGCCGTGCTGCGCAAGCGGTTCCCGATCGCCGTCGGTTACGTGGAAGACGCCGCTCGGGTCGGCGAGCAGGGCAGGATGGTGCGCACGCGGCTGGGCCGCACGTCGCCGACGCCCTCGGCGGCGTGGCAGGAGCTGACCGGCGGCGCCGACGACTCAGGGGAGTCGTCGAGCTCGTCGCGGCAGGCGGCGCGCAACTGGGGTCGGTTCACCCGCAACTTCGTGGTCCAGGGCAGTGCGGCGGACTGGACGGCGGCGTTGCTGGGCGTGCTGCGCAGCCGGCTACCCGCCGACGCGCACCTGGTGTTCTTCCAGCACGACGAGGTGCTCGTGCACTGCCCGCTCGCCGACGCCGACGCCGTGATCGAGGCGATCGCCGAGGCCGGACGCGAGGCGACGCGGCTTCTGTTCGGCGGGACGGCGGTGCGGTTTCCGATGAACGCGATACCCGTGACCTGCTACGCCGACGCGAAGTAAGTCCAAACGAGACGCCGCGCCACCTGGTGCGATCGGGGGTGTTAGTCCGAACGGGCGCTTGTTCTTACACCGTGAGAGCGCTCTCATAAGTGGACTGCACCCGTGACAAGGAGGTCACTCGCGCATGAGGCAACGCCGCCGCATCCTCGCGGCCACGACAGCTCTTATTGCCGCGGTACCCCTGGCGATCGCCGCCATGTCCGCCAACGCCTCGATCCCACCCCCTGCAGCGGGATGGACGCAGGTGTGGGGTGACGACTTCAACGGTTCCAACGGATCGCTGCCGTCGAGCTCCAACTGGATCATCGACACCGGCCACGGCTACCCCGGCGGACCTGCCAACTGGGGCACTGGCGAGATCCAGAACTACACGAACAGCACGAACAACCTCAAGCTCGACGGCGCCGGCAACCTGCGCATCACCGCCTTGAAGGACGGCGCGGGCAACTGGACGTCGTCGCGCATCGAGACCCAGCGCTCCAACTTCAAGCCCGCACCCGGTGGCAAGCTCGCCATCGAGGGCCGCATCCAGATGCCGAACGTGAGCGGCGAGGCCGCTCTGGGCTACTGGCCCGCGTTCTGGACCCTGGGCGCGCCGTACCGCGGCAACTACTGGAACTGGCCGGGCATCGGCGAGTTCGACATCATGGAGAACGTCAACGGCATCAACTCCGTGTGGGGCGTGCTGCACTGCGACGTCGCTCCCGGCGGTGCCTGCGGCGAGTTCACCGGCATCGGCAACTCGCGGGCGTGCCCCGGTTCGTCCTGCCAGTCCGCCTTCCACACCTACCGCTTCGAGTGGGACGACGCCGCGAAGACGTTCACGTGGTTCGTCGACGGCCAGTCGTTCCACCAGGTGACGCAGGCGCGTGTCGGTGTCAACGTGTGGAACGCGATGACGTCGCACGCGGGGCACTTCATCCTGCTCAACCTGGCCATGGGCGGCGCGTTCCCGAACGCGCTGAACAACAACCAGCCGACCCCTGTCGCGGCCACGCAATCCGGGCACTCGATGGTCGTGGACTACGTGGCCGTCTACTCGGCTGGTGGCGGGACCACCACTCCCCCGACGACAACGACCACCACGTCGAACCCCGGCGGTGGGGGTTCCGCGTACAGCGAACTGCAGGCGGAGAACGCCTCGGAACGCTCCGGTGGCTCGGTGGCGCCAGGGGATGGTGGTTCCGGCGTGCACCAGATCGCGAACGGCGGCTACCTGAAGTTCTCCGGCGTGAACTTCGGTACCGGACCTGCCCGCCAGTTCCTCGCTCGCGTCGCCTCCGGCGCCGGGGGCGGGGTGAGCGGCCTGGTCGAGGTGCGGCTCGGATCGCGCACGGCGACTCCGGCGGGTTCGTTCGCGGTCGGCAACACCGGTGGGTGGGACGCGTGGAGAACGATCCCCGCGAACATCTCGAACATCTCCGGCACTCACGACGTGTACGTGACGTTCACGAGCGGCCAGCCGGCGGCTTACGTGAGCGTGAACTGGGTGAAGTTCGGCCTCTGACCCCTGCTTTGGCATCGGGGTGAGTTCGTCCGCTAGAATGTCATCCGCAAGACACGGATGATTAGCTCAGCGGGAGAGCACTACCTTGACACGGTAGGGGTCACTGGTTCAATCCCAGTATCGTCCATCTGAGAGAAGGGCCCGTCTGCTGACGGGCCCTTCTTCTTGTTCTGGCCCAGGTTGTCGGTGCCGAGCGGGCGGTTGAATGCCGGCGTTGACGCGGCCGGCACGAGCAGCGCCGTGGCTGTCGGAAACAGGTCCGGTCCTCTTGCGGAGCTGGGACAATGGGCCTGTGTACGCCGAACGTCCTGCTCCCGCGGGTCTGGCCTGCCTCTGGACGCGCACGGTGTCGTCACCGACCGTGCAGCGGGTGGTGCCGGACGGCTGCACCGACCTGATGTGGACCCCTGCCTCGGGTGCGTTGTTCGTGGCCGGTCCGGACACTTCGGCTCAGCTCGCCGTGGTCGCTCCGGGAACGTTGTACGGGGTGCGGTTGCCGCCGGGGGCGTTTCCGTCGGTGTTCGGCGTGCCCGCGCATGCCGTCCGGGATCTGCGGGTGCCGTTGTCCGACCTGGTGCCGTCCGCGCGGCTTGGTTCGTTCTCCGAGATGGTGGAGTTCTGCGCTGCTCGGGTGGTCGTGGATCCGGCGGTGGCCGCCACGGCTTCGCTGCTGCGTTCTGTGGACGTGGCTTCGGCGGCGTGGGAGATCGGGCTGAGCTCACGTCAGCTGCGACGGCGGTGCCTGGACGCGTTCGGGTATCCGCCCAAGGTGTTGCAGCGGGTGCTGCGGTTCGACACGGCACTGCGGCTGGCGTGGGGCGGCTTGCCGTTCTCCGCCGTCGCCTTCGAAGCCGGCTACGCGGACCAGGCTCACCTGGCCCGCGAAGTGCGTGCGTTGGCTGGAGTGCCTTTGGGTCAGCTGATCCGGCCGTAGCGGCGCAGGGTCAGCAACGCGTCGACCGTGGCGATGGAACGCCATTCGAAGTCGACGATCGGAGTGAAGGCGGGGAATCCGAAGTTCCAGCCGCCGTCCTCCTGCTGGCCTCGCTGGAGTTCGTCGAGGTCTTCGGTGAGTTCCTTCTCGGTGAACCAGCCGCAGGCGAGGCTGGTGGGTTTCTGCGCGTACGTGTGGGGCTCGAGCGCTTCGCCGTCCGCGTACCCCTCGGTGCTCGGCTTGAGGTGCTTGAGCTTCTCCGCAGCGAGCTCGGCACGAGACCTGTCCGGCACCTCGTCCAGGAACATCGCCGCTGCTCGCAGCTCGTACGGGTGGGTGTTCTCGAGCTTCTCGATCTCCTGCCAGCAGTAGTCGGTGGCCTTGTCGAGCCAGGGGTGGGACGTGTGGAGTGCGTGCAGGGCGGCGGCGATCTGGGCGGTCAGGAGGAGTCCGCCCTGGTCGTCGGCGGCGACCCAGGGTGCCTTGGGGTGGTCCTTCGAGGTGGACATGCCGAACGGGACTGAACCGTCAGGGCAGGTCTCGGTGAGCCAGTTCAGGATCGATTCGGCCTGCTCCGGAGCGTTGACCTCGACGAACAGCTGAAGGGCACGCAAGGCGTGCAGCGGCTGGCTGGTGGGACCGCGGTGGTCGGGTTCGAGCCCGTACCCGTAACCGCCGTCGTCGTTGCGGTAGGCCAGCACGGCCTGGACGACGTGCTCGGCCTTACCGCCGCCGAAAGCGTGTTCGAACCAGCGCTGTTCCAGCGTGCGGGCGTTGAGCCAGAGGAAGTTCCTCGCCTGTTCGATCATGCCTCGAACCTATGCCGGTCACGGTGCGCGGTCTTGAACGAATCGGCCATGTGACCTGATCAGCTGATCCGATCGCCTCCATCGGGAACCGGTCCTATGCGAAAATCCTCCAACAGGGGTGTGGAGTTCTGAGGGGAGCTGGCCAGGATGCTGATGTTCGACGCACTCGTACCCGTGAAGACCGCCGGGGCCGTCGGCAAGGGTGTCGGCGCGGCCGTGGGCGCCGCGGCTGGAGCAGCCGCTGGGGCCGGCGGTGGCGGAGTGGCGAAGTTCAGCGTCGATCCTGACCAGGCGCAGAAGATGATCGACGGCCTGAAGCTGGCCCTCGAGCAACTGCTGGTGTTGGAGGACAAGGGCGCCGAGATTCAGTACCACGGCGCTCCAGGCCCTGACCCTTACAGCGGCTTCGCGACGCTTGCCCAGCGCAAGACGGCCGGCGGTGAGCCAGGCGGCTACATCTGGGCGAACCGGGAAGCGCGGAAAGCGCTCGAGCAGACCATCAAGAACATCGAGAAGGCTCTGGCCGAGTACCAGAAGACCGACGAAGCGGCGACGTCCGCGATGAAGGGCTGACACGATCTTGAAGCGCATGACCGCCCTGCTGACCGCCGTGCTCGCCTTCGGCGCGCTGGCCGGCTGCACGAGCTCCCAGACCGGCGGAAGCCCCACGACGGCTTCTGCGACGGGCAGTGAGCAAACGAGCAGCCAGCCCACCAGCGACGGGTCTGACTCAGGCCTCAGCATCACCAAGTACGTGAGCGCTCCCTGCAACATCCTCACTGCCAGCCAGTTGACGACGCTCGGTTCTGTGCGCGCACCGGCTCCCGGCACGGGGACGCTCGGACCCAACTGCGTGTGGTCGGGTCAGGACGTCATCAAGAACTCGCGGTACACCGTGCATGTGACCGAAGGTCAGAACTACGAGAACCAGGTCAACGAGGTCAAGAACAACGCGGTCTTCACCGACAAGAAGATCGACGGTGTGCGGGTGATCTCCACCGATCGCCTTGACGGGCTGGTCACCTGCCTGGTTTCCCTTCAAATCTCCAAGACCGACTCGGTCACGATTCAGGTCAACGTCGCATCGGATGAGCAAGCGACGAAGAAAGCATGTCCAGAGGGCGAGCGGGTGGCCCAGTTGATCATCAGCAACCTGAAGGGGTAGCGAGATGGCTGGGGATGAGCCGAACATCGGCGGTTTCGCTTTGCTTCCCTTCGCGGGCGGCGAAACTATCTACAAGTGGTTCGAGAATGGCAAGGGACCAGCCCAGAGCACCACGCCCACGGCGCAGTCGTGGCACAACCTCTCCGCCGGACACGTGGACGTGGCCCAACTGATCGAGAAGGCCGTGCGCGACTCCGGCGCGTCCTGGGAAGGTTCCGCGGGTGACGCGGCGCGCGGCGGAACATCGCCCCTCGCGACCTGGGCGACCGTCACCGGCGATTCGGCGACCCAGGCCGGCACGACCGCTGACACCGTCGGAAGTGCGTACGCCGACGCCAAGAACGCGATGTCCAAGCCACCGGCCGTTCCGGACAAGCCGTTCCTGAACGACTGGCGCCCGTGGGACACCGACTACGACAAGGCGCTCGAGAAGAACCAGCAGGTCAGCGAGCAGAACGTCCGGGCGTTCAACCAGTACGCCGGCGCCGTCAACGCGAGCATGAGCAACCAGCCGACGTTCATCGCGCCGACCGCCACCGACGGCAGCGTCCAAGAAGAGCCGGGCGGCGACAAGAACGTCGACAGGGTCGGGATGCAGAGCCAGCCGCCGCCCAACATCGGCACTCCGCCTGGTGGTGGCGGCGACCGCAACGGCGGTGGCCAGGACGGCACGGACCTGTCCGGCTGGAAGCCGCCGGGCACCGGCGGCGACGACACCGGCACGGCCGGCGTGAACGACCCCAAGTTCACTCCTCCGCCCACCGACAGCGGCCGCCCTCCGCCCAACATCGGCGTCCCGACCGTTCCGCCGGACGGCGTGTTCAACCCGAACGACCCGCGTCGTCCTGGCGGGCCGCTCGACCCCAACAACCCGCGCAACCGTCCTGGCGGACCCAACGGCCCTGGCGGTCCCGGCGCTGGCCGTGGCATCGGCGGACCTGGCGGTGGTGGTGCCGGCGGCGGTCGCGGTGGCGGTGGCCTCGGTGGACCCGGTGGTGGCGGCCTCGGCGGCGCCGCGGCGGCCAAGGGCATGGGTGGTCCTGGTGGCATGGGCAGCGGCTTCGGTGGTGCTGCCGGTGTTGCCGGTGACGGTCGTGGTGGCGCCGGTGGCTTCGGGCCGTCCGGTGCTGGTGCGGCCGGTGCCGGTGGCCGTGGCGCGGCGGGCATGGGTGCCGGAGGTATGGGCGCCGGTGGCGGTCGTGGTGAGGGCGAGGAGGACAAGGAGCACAAGTCCGCGTCCTACCTGCAGGAAACCGAAGACATCTTCGGCGACGGAACGATGGTCGCTCCGCCGGTCATCGGCGGATAAGGGGGAATCGTGCTGCGGAGCAGGGTCGCAATCCCTGTCACGGCGCTCTACCAGGCGTGGCAGGCCGCGGGCCTGCCGACGATGCACCGTGCGCTGCTCGCTCAGGTCGACTTCGACGAGGGACTCCTCGAGTCGGGTGACGTGAGCGAGCTCGAACGGTTGCAGCGGTCGGCGTGGGCGCAGCTCGAGCAGTACGGGCTCGCGCACGGCGGTCAGGTCCACCCGGATCTGGCGAACGCGCTGCGGCTCGTGGTCGAGGCCGGCGTGGAGTACTGGGCGTTCTTCAGTTTGAAGGACGGCCCTCAGCAGAGCGTGCTGGTCGTGTCGAACGGCCAGGACGCGCTGCGGATCGTGCTCACGCAGGACCAGCAGTTCGTGCTCGAACCGGTGCGCGCGGACGAGGCGCCGCAGGCGTTGGTCGGCGCGTTGCCGCCCACGCCGGCGGGCAGGGGCAACCCGATCACGCTGCCCGAGGAGGCTCTGCAGCAGAAGCGGCAGCCGTCCTACGAGGACACCGGCTCGTTCATGCAGCAGAGCAGACCGACGAGCACGCCGAACGACCAGTTGGTCGCGCAGCTCAACGAGATCATGAGCCAGCCGCGCACCGGTGGTGGTCAGCTCTTCTCGGCCAAGCGCGACCATCTCGGTCGCAAGCAGCGTTGCGCCAACCCGCTCACGTACATCGACACGCCGAGCGGGCGGTACCTCGCGGCCAAGAGCGACGGCTGGCTGCGGGTGCAGCCAGCCGACTTCGGCACGCTGGCGCGGATGACCGCCACCATGCCGTAAGGGACGAAGAAGAACCGCCACGTCGGCCGGGTCGCAGCTGCGGCCCGGCCGACGTCGTTCAGGAGAACCGCAGCGCGTCCGGCCCCAGGTCGGCCGGGCTGCGGTGACCCGACAGCCCGAGCGTCAGGTCGAAGTCCGCGAGCAGGCTGCGCAGCACGTGCTTCACGCCGACCTGACCGCCGTGCGCCAGCCCGTACGCGAAGGGCCGCCCGACCATCACGGCCTTGGCGCCCAGCGCCAGCGCCTTCACGATGTCCGCGCCGGTGCGGATCCCGGAGTCGAACAGCACGTCGACCTGCTCCCCCACCGCCTCGACGATCGACGGCAGCGCGTCCAGCGAACCGACCGCGCCGTCGACCTGGCGCCCGCCGTGGTTCGAGACGACGACACCGTCCATTCCGTACTCGACGGCCTTGCGCGCGTCGTCCGCGTGCTGGATTCCTTTCAGGACGATCGGCCCGTCCCAGTGCTCACGCAGGAACGCCAGCTGGTCCCACGACTTGTCGGTGCCGGTGAACAGCTGCACCCACCGCAGGATCGCCATCGGCAGGTCCTCCTCGGGCGACTTCTGCAGGCCGGCGCGGAAAACCGGGTCGCTGAACGGAATCGCCGTGCCCACCCCGCGCAGGAACGGCAGGTAGGCCTGGTCCAGGTCGTGCGGCCGCCACGCCAACGTCCACGTGTCCAAGGTGACGACCAGCGCCGTGTACCCGGCCTTGCGCGCCCGATCCAGCAGCGACGCGCACACGTCGGGGTCGTTCGGCCAGTAGAGCTGGTACCAGCGCGGCCCGTCGCCGGACGCTTCGGCGACCTCCTCGATGGTGTGCGAGGACGCCGTCGACAGCACCATCGGCACCCCGAGCTCGGCCGCTGCCCGCGCGGTCGCCAGCTCGCCGTCCGGATGCAGAATCGACTGCACGCCAACGGGTGCGAGCATCACCGGCGCGGGCAACTCGGTGCCCAGCACGGTGACGCCGAGGTGCCGTTCGGTCGCGTTGGTCAGCATCCGCGGCACGATCCGCACGCGGTCGAACGCCTCGCGGTTCGCCCGCACGGTGGCGCTCGAGCCCGCGCCTCCCGCCACGTACCAGAACGGGCCCGGTCCGAGCCGGTCGCGCGCGGACTGCTCCAGCGCGTCCGGATCGGTGGTGAACGGCGGTACGGCGCCACCGAGCCCCTGCAGGTAGATCTCGTTCTGGTACGCGGCGAAGGAGGTCATGCCGCCTACTTTGCTACGAAGCGAGCCGCGCTAGGAAGAACTCGTTGCCGAAAGGATCGCCGAACCAGGTGGCCCGATCACCCCACGGCATGGGCGGAACGTCAGGCCCGCGCTCCTTCCGGGCGCTTCTTCGAAACCGCTCGACGTGGCCAGCGCGATTCCAGCCAGATGGCGACGGGCGCGGCGGTGACCACTGTGGACACCGTGCCTGCCACCAGGCCGATCAGGAGTGCGGTGGCGAAGTTGGCCAGCGAGCCGTCACCCAGCACCAGCAACGCCGCCAGGACGAAGAGCACGCCTATGCCGGTGTTCACGGTGCGGGGCACGGTTTGGACCACCGCGTCGGAGACCACGTCCGGGTACGAGGCCTTCAGTCGGGAGCCGCGCAGTTCGCGCAGGCGGTCGAAGACGACTACCGAGTCGTTGACCGAGTAGCCGATCACGGTCAGCAGGGCCGCCAGGAACACGCCGTCCGCGGTCTTGCCCAGCCACGCGAAGATGCCGACCAGCACCAGGACGTCGCTGAGCAGTGCGGCGACCGTGGCCACGCCGAGGCGCCAGTCGAACCGGATGGCCAGGTAGCCGAGTTGGGCGGCTACGGCGATGGCGAGGCCGATCACGGCGTTGCGGCGCAGTTCGGACGAGAGCGACGGGCCGATCAGCTCGTTGCTCGCCTGGCGGGCGCCGCCGTCGACGGCCGAGCTCACCACCTGGCCGATCCGCGCGGACTGCGCCTCGTCGATCGGGCCGGTGCGCAAGGAGACCTCGTTGCCCGACGACGAGACGACCACGTCGGAGAAGCCCGCATCACCCAAAGCGGTGCGCACGCGGCCCGCGTCCACGGTGCCGCCCGCGGTGAAGTCGAGCATGCGGCCGCCCGTGAACTCGACGCCCAGGTTCAGGCCCCGCGCGAAGAGACCCGCGAACGCCACGAGCACCACGGCACCGGCGCTGATCAGCCACAACGACGGGCGGCGGTACAGCACGACGGACAGGCGCTGACGGACCCAGCCCAACGTGTGCAGGCCGCTCAGCTGGGGGTACCGACCGACGAAACGGGTGCCGAGCGCCCACACCACGAGCACGCGCGACAAGACCAGAGCACTGAACATCGACGCCAGCACACCGATGGTCAGCGTGACGCCGAAGCCCCGGACCGGGCCGGTGGCCAGCCAGAACAGCAGACCGGCGGCCAGCAGCGTCGTCACGTTCGAGTCGGCGATCGCGCTCAACGCACCGCGGAAGCCGCTCTCGGAGGCGCGGCGGAGATTGGGTTTCCGGGCGTACTCCTCGCGGGCGCGTTCGAAGATCAGGACGTTCGCGTCGACCGCCATTCCGATCGCCAGCACGAAGCCGGCCAGACCCGGCAACGTCAACGTCGCCCCCACCGCCAGCAGCCCGGCATAGGCGACGCCCGCGTAGCCGACCAGGGCGACCAAGGCCAGGAAACCGGCCAGGCGATAGGCGAACATCAGGAACAACGAGGTCAGCGCGATGCCGATGATCGCGGCCTTGGCGCTGGCCTCGATGGCCTCCGCGCCCAGGGTCGCGCCGACGGTGCGCTGTTCGATCACCTCGACCGGCACCGGCAACGCGCCGGAGCGGATGACCAGGGCCAGTTCCTTGGCTTCCGGCTGGGAGAAACGGCCGGTGACCGTGGTCGCGCCACCTGCCTGGCCGGCGCCGCACGGGGTGTCGAGGCTGACCTCCGGTGACGAGATCGGCTTGCCGTCGAGCACGAACGCGATCTGCCGGCCGGGAGTGCCGGACGGCTCGCAGGCCGCCTCGCCGGTGACCTTCTGCCAGGTCTTCGCGCCCTCGCCCTGGAACTGGACGTTGACCACGAAACCCGCGCCCTGCGGGTTGCGCGCGGACTGCGCGTCCGAGATGCCCTCGCCGGTCATGACGGTCTGGCCGTTGCGCTGCACGGTGAGCTGCGCGGTCTGGCCGAGGACCTTCACCGCCTCGGCGGGGTCCTGCACGCCGGGCAGTTCGACGACGATGCGGTTCTCGCCGGAACGGGCGATCACCGGTTCGGCGACGCCCAACGCGTCGACTCGACGGCGCAACACCTCCAGGGAACGGTCGGCGGCGTCGGAGTCGCCCTTGGCCTCGAGAACGATCTGGGTTCCGCCACGCAGGTCGAGGCCGAGGCGGGGATCTGTGGTGAGCAGGAGAAAAGCGGATGCGACGAGGACCCCGAGCGCTATGAGACCGCGCGCGAGAAGACCCCGGCGCGCGTTGTCGCGCGACATGGGTGAGTGAGCCTTCCGAAGAGGGTTGCTGGAAAAGGAGATTCAGCGACCGGAAGGCGGCGAACGAGCAGGCTGCGGAGTCCAGCGGATGCCCTCGGGCGTGCGGTGCACGCGCCGGGCGAAGGAGACGACGAACCGCAGCGGCATCGTGGGCTTCGCGACCGGCGGCACGTCGGACGGCACCTGGGCCTGCGGGACCTGGGCTGCCTGGGGGTTGTGCGGTTTGGGCGCGGTGACGGGCAGGTTCGCGAAGTCGTGGCCGTGCCGGATGACGGAACCGGCGGTGACGGGCTCGGCGGGCGCGGCGACGATGAACAGCTGTCCGAGGAACAGCAGAAACGCGAGCGCGACCGCGTTGCGACGCATCACCGCTTCCTGCCTCCACCGACGTAGACGAGCGCTCCCCCCACGACAGCGCACAACCAGGAAAGCACAAGTGGCTGCATCGTGGTGGCCCCGAAGAACAACGCGACGGTCCAGCCGACCAGGATCAGGGCCGATGCCGCGAGCAGGGACACCGTCACGGCGAGCTTGCGCAGGCTGAAGAGCAGCTTGAACGGACGCAGCCGCAACGCCACGACCAGGCAGCACAGCACCAGCGCGCCGGTGAAGAACCCCAGGTAGGGCGTCGGCCTGGGCATGCCGGCGATCAACGCGAGTAAACCGCCGCCGACCAGCAACAACGAGAGCATGCGCAGCGCTCGCCACACCTGCACCTTGTTCAGCTGCAGCTGGGTGGGCCGGGACGAACGCCGCCGTTGCACGGTCGCGAGGTTCGCCTTGGAGTCCGCGTCGGACGGGTCGAGCTTGATCGCCGTCCGGTAGGCGTGCTCAGCGGTGCCCCAGTCGCGCATGCGCAGCGCCGCGTCGCCGAGCACCTGGAACGCCCGTGCCTCGGTCGGCGCGAGCTGGGAGGCGTGCAGGGCCGTGTCGAACGCCTCCACGGCGCCGTCCGGGTTGTCCGCGAGGACCTCGGCGAGCACGACGTAGCAACGCCAGTCGCCGGGCTTGCGCCGCACGGACTCCCGCGCCGCGACCGCCGCCTCCTGGTGCCGGCCGAGGTCGCTCAGCGCCAGGGCCGCGAGCCGCTGCGGCCAGGCGGGCTCGCCGTCGAGCACCATCGCGCGCTTGGCCGAGTCGAGCGCCTGGTCCGCCTCGCCGAGGTCGAGGTGGGCGGCGGCGAGCCGGCACCACGCCTCGGCGTGCCGAGGATTCGCCGCCACGAGGGGCCGCAACAGGTCGATCGCCTGCCGCGGCTTCCCTGAGGCGGTGAGCTCGGCTGCGCGCAGCAGCACGGCTGTCATCGGCTCGGACACGCCGCACAGTGTGACAAAGCGCCTCCGGCCCTCGAACGGGTGACCTCAGCGAACGTCCCGGACGAGCGGACGGGGCTCCCCGTGCCCGCGCCGGGTGCTCAGCCGGCAGCCGCCCCGAACCAGCGGGCCAACTCCCCTTCCAGGGCTGCCTGGTCGTCGCCGGCCCACGCCACGTGCCCGTCCGGCCGCAGCAGCACGGCGGGCGCGTCGAGGTCCTCGCTGACGTCCACGACGTGGTCGACGCGATCCGCCCAGCCGCCGGCCGACAACGTCCCTGCCTGGTCGAGCAGGATGCCGCGACCGGCGTGCATCTGGTCGTAGAGCCCGCCGCGTTTGAGCGCGAGGTCGCCGATCCGCCTGCCCACCAGGTCGTTCTCCGAGCCGAGGTCGTACCGGACGGAGACCGCGATGATCTTTTCGATCAGGTGGCGGTTGACCTCCTCGAACTGCACGAGCTCGGTGAACAGCCGCCGCACCGCCTGCGGTCCCGGCTCGACCTTCATCAGTTCGATCTGCGCACGGGTGTTGTTCAGCACCTCCTCGGCGACCGGATGCCGTTCGGCCTCGTAGGTGTCGAGCAGATCCGCGGGAGCCCAGCCGTGCACGGCCGCGGCGAGCTTCCAGCCCAGGTTGAACGCGTCCTGCACGCCGAGGTTGAGCCCCTGGCCGCCGGTCGGCGGGTGAACGTGCGCCGCGTCGCCGGCGAGGAACACGCGGCCGGACCGGTAGCGCTCGGCCTGCCGGGTGGCGTCGCCGAAGCGGGACATCCACCGCGGCGCGTGCACGCCGAAGTCGGTCCCGGCGATCTTGACGAGCTGCTCCTTGAAGTCGTCCAGGGTCGGCACGACCGCACGGTCCTCGTTCACCCCCTCGGCGGGCACGATGACGCGGTACGTCGCGGTGCCGCCGATCGGTCCGATGCCGAACCGCTTCTGGGTCTTGCGGACCTCCAGCATCAGCGGCATCGCCTCCTCCCAGGGGATGCCGATCTCCATCTCCCCCAGCAGCGTCTCCACCCGCGACGGCTCGCCGGGGAAGTCGATGCCGGCCAGCTTCCGCACGGTGCTGCGGCCGCCGTCGCAGCCGACCAGGTACCGCGTCCGCAACGACGTGCCGTCCGCCAGGTCGACGGTCACACCCTCGTCGTCCTGCGCGAACGCGGTCACCGTGCTGCCGCGCCGGATCTCGGCGCCGGCCTCGACGGCGTGCTCGGTGAGCAGGCGCTCGATGTTCGGCTGCGGCAGGCCGAGGACGACCGGGTACTTCGTGTTCAGCCGTTCCGGCGCGGGCTTGTCGATGCCCGCGAAGAACCCGGCCAGCGGGTGCGTCTGGCCTGCTGTCAGGAACCGGTCGGCGATGCCGCGCTGGTCCAGGATCTCGATGCTGCGCGCGTGCAGGCCGAGCGCCCGGACGACCTTTGTCGGCTCCGGATCCCGTTCCAGCACCACCACGCTCACGCCGCGCAGCCGCAGTTCGCCGGCCAGCATCATGCCGGTCGGTCCACCGCCGGCGATGATGACGTCGATCATGGAGTCTTCCCCATTTCCCCAGGTAGATGACGTTGGCTGGGAAATGATGAAGTACACCCGGGGTCTTGTGGCAAGACCCCGGGTGCGCTATATGTTGAAGTGGGAGGAGAGCAGCGCTCTCCTCTTCTCGCGTTTCAGAGGGTCAGCGAAGAAGCCCTGCCTCGTTCAGGTGGGCGAAGATGATCCGGTCGACCGGTGAGATCCGGTCCGCGTCGGCGGTGGTGAGCCAGGCGAGTTCCTCGATCTCGGCCGACGCCACCGGTTCCCCGTCGAACGACGCGGTGTAGCAGGTCATGCGCACGGTCACCCCCGACGTGTGGCCGTGTGCCTGCGCTTCGAACGTCCCCAGGTGCTTCGCCGACGCCGCGTCGATCTCGACGGACAGCTCCTCGCGGATCTCGCGCACGAGCGTCTCGACGTCGGACTCCCCCGGCTCGCGCTTGCCGCCGGGCAGGTAGTACGTGTCCTTGCCTGCCGACCGGGTGCCGAGCACGCGGCCGTCGTTCAGATAGATCCAAGCCACCTTGTCGATCACATGGCCGAGGCTAGGCGCTGGCGAGTTCCTTGACCACGCGGTGCGCGTCGGCCAGCGACTCGACGGCGAGCTCGCGGAACTGGTGCATCTGCGGCACCACGTCCGCGAGGGTCAGCTCGGCGTGCACGAACTCCAGGTTCTGGTCGAGGCCGACCATCGACAGCACGGCGCGCAGGTACGGCTCCTGGAAGTCGAAGCCCTCGCGCGGCGTGCCCGGCTTGTACGAGCCGCCGCGGGCCGTCACGACGACGACGCGCTTGCCGCCCCACGCGAACGTGCCGTCCTCACGGGCGAAGTGCTCGGAGGTCGCGACCTGGTCGATCCAGGCCTTCAGGGTCGAGGGGATCGAGAAGTTGTACATCGGCGCGCCGATGAGCAGCACGTCGGCGGCGTCGACCTCGGCGATCAGGTCTGCGGCGATGCCCTGGTCCGTGCCGTCCTTGTGCGGGATCGGCGACGCGTGCAGGTCGCGGTGGACGTAGCCGCCACCGGGGTTCGCGGCACGCCAGTTCTCGGCGAACGCACCGGAGATCTCGCGGGTCACAGACCCCTCGTAACGGATGCTCGAGTCGAGGTGAAGCAGATTGGTCATACTCGGAACATACGAGCGAAGAACTTCCGAGTCAAGATGTTCCGAGCTAAGAACATCTCTCCTGGGATGTACGATGGGACACATGGAGGAGCAGCCGGAACTCGTCGAAGCCTGCTTGGAGAAGTGGGATTTGAACTGGCTGCTGCATCGAGCCACCCAGCGCGTGGGCGCGGCGTACGCCGAGGAGATCGCGAAGTTCGGGATCTCGCTGCGCGGTCAGCTGGTGCTGGGCGCGCTCGCCAACGAGGAAGCCCAGCGCACCCAGCTCAAGCTCGGCGCGATGCTCGGGCTCGACAAGACCACGCTCACCAGCGAGCTCGACAAGCTGGAGCGGATCGGCCTGGTCATGCGCGTCCCCGACCCGAACGACCGGCGGGTGCGCACGCCGATGATCACCGACAAGGGCCGGGAGCTGCAGAAAGAGGCGGGTGACGCGCTCGCCGAGGTCGAACGCGCCTTCCACTCCCGCTTCACCGCCGAGGAGATGGCGGTCATTCGCAAGGCCCTGCAGGACCTCTCGCGCGGCGAGGGCCCGATGCACGGCTCCTGCATCTAGCCGGACTAGGCGAGATCGCCCAGGTCCGCGTCCCGCAGCTGCTCCGGCGTCACGGTCGCCTGCGCGTCCACCAACGCCTTCAGCGCCGTGCCGTGGTCCCAGACGTTGACGTTCATGGCCGCCCGCAGCCGTCCGTCACGCAGCCAGAACGCGATGAACTCCCGCGAGGCCACGTCGCCGCGCACGACCAGCTCGTCGTCCGGTCCGGCGAGGCCGCGGTACTCCATGCCCAGGTCGTACTGGTCGGTGAAGAAGTACGGCGACTTCAGGTACGGCTCGTCCAGCCCGATCAACGGCCCGGCCACGTGCGTGCCCTGGTCCTTCGCGTTGGCCCAGTGCTCGACGCGGACCCGGTGGCCGTAGCGCGGGTGGTCCTGCGCCGCGATGTCGCCGGCCGCGAAGACGTCCGGCGCGGACGTGCGCAGCAGCGCGTCCACCGCGACGCCGCCCTCGGCCAGTTCCAGACCGGCGGCCTCGGCCAGTTCGAGACGGGGTGTCGCCCCCACGGCCAGCACCGTCACGTCCGGGTGCAGCTCGGTGCCGTCGTCCAGGCGCACACCCGCCGGCGAGAAGCTCGCGACACCGGTGCCCAGTTTGAACTCCACGCCGTGTTCGGTGTGCAGGCCGCGGAACATCGCGCCCATCTCGGCACCCAGCACGCGCACCAGCGGTTCGGCCAGCGGGTCGACCACCGTGACGCGGCAGCCGTGCGTGCGGGCGGCGGACGCCACCTCGCACCCGATCCAGCCCGCACCGACGATCACGACGTGCCTGCCTTCGCGCAACGCGGACTTGAGCGCCAGCGAGTCGTCCAGCGTGCGCAGCACATGTCCTTGCGCGCCAGGCAGAACGCGCGGGCGCGATCCGGTCGCGAGCAGCAACCGGTCGTAGGGACGCACTGCTCCATCCGAGTCCACGATCGTGTGATCGCTGGGCCGCAGCTCCAGCACGGACACGCCGAGCCGGAGGTCGATCTCGTTGTCGGAGTAGAAGCTCGGCTCGTGCACCCACGCGGGCTCGGTCGCCTTTCCGAGCAGCACGTCCTTGGACAGCGCGGGAAGTTCGTACGGGCGGTGGTGCTCGGTGCCGAACATGGTGATCTTGCCGCCGTAGCCGCGGTCTCGGAGCGCGCCGGCCGCGGAGGCACCGGCGAGGCCAGTCCCTACGATCACGATGCGTTGCGGTTCCGCCATTTTCACCCCTCCAGGTGACCAAGTCTCATCCCACGTGCGACGCTATCCGCAGCTCGGCACGGTCGCTGAACGGAGAACGCGAAACCTCCGTCATGACCAACGGTGACGCGCGTCTCTACTGACGCGAGCACCGGCATCACCGGGCCTGGTGCGCCGAGTGAGCTGGAGGAAGAAACCCGTGGGAGCCCAAGAGGAGTGGCAGGTGAGCTGCCGCGACATCGCTTCGCGCCGACGGGACATGACGGTGTTCGTCAGCCAGGGACACATCGTGATCACCGTGCCGCCGGGCGAGGCCGCCGTGCTGACTCCGCTGGAGGTCGGCCGACTGCGGGCGGCGTTGCGCGACGCGGTCGTGAGCGCGTCCAACACTGATATGTGACCGCCGTCACACCGTTATCTACTCGCTAGTAGGTAGATGGCAGAGTGGGTCTCATGGTGACCCGCGTGCTGCTGACCCTGGTCAAAGCCGGAGTGATCCGGCCGTTGGGCCCGCGTGGGCTCGCCGGCACCGTGCGCGGGTATCTGCAATGGGACATCACGCTGGCGTGGGGCTTCCAGACGGGCGCGGGACGACACCCGGACCGTGCGGCGATCATCGACGACGACGGCGAGCTCACGTACGCGGAAGTGAACGAGCGCACCAGCCGGCTCGCGCATGCCTTCCGCCCCAAGGAACGCGTCGGCCTGCTGTGCCGCAACGGCCGCGCCTTCATCGAGACGATGACCGCGTGCACGAAGATCGGCGCGGACGCCGTGCTGCTCAACACCGGCCTGAGCACAGGACAACTGGCCCAGGTCGCGCAGGACCAGAAGATCGGCAGGATCGTCGCCGACCGCGAGTTCGCCGACGCCCTGCCCGCGGACATCCCGGTGTTCTTCACCGACGAGCTCGAGTCGCTGATCACCAACGGGCCCACGACCTCGTTGCCCCGCAGGCCTCCGCGCGGCCGGCTGATCATCCTCACCTCCGGCACCACCGGCACACCGAAGGGCGCGCGCAGGCCGGAGCCTGCGAGCCTCGCCCCGGCCGCCGCGCTGCTGTCGCGGATCCCCCTCAAGCACGGCGACGTCATCTCCATCACCTCCCCGCTCTTCCACGCGTGGGGCCTCGCCGCGTTCCAGCTCGGGCTCGTGCTCGGCGCCACCCTGGTGCTGCGCCGCAGGTTCGACCCGGCGCAGGCGTTGAAGGACGCCGACAGGTGCACCGCGATGTTCGTGGTTCCCGTGATGCTGCAACGCATGCTGGAGAACTCACACCGGCCGAACCTGCGGATCATCGCCTCCAGCGGCTCCGCCCTGCCGCCCCGCGTCGCCGCCCGCACGCTCCAGGAGTTCGGCCCGGTGCTCTACAACCTCTACGGCTCAACGGAAGTGAGCTGGGCGAGCATCGCGACGCCGGAGGAGATGCTGCGCGAACCCGGCACGGCGGGCAAGCCACCGCTCGGCACCAGACTGGCCATTGTGGACGATCAGGGCAAACCCGTGACGCCGGGCGAGACCGGGCGCATCTTCGTCGGCAACGAGATGCTGTTCGACGGCTACACCAACGGCACCAGCAAGGAGTCGCTGGACGGCCTGATGTCGACCGGCGATCTCGGCTATCTCAAGGACGGCTTGCTGTTCGTGGCCGGCCGCGACGACGAGATGATCGTGTCAGGTGGTGAAAACGTTTACCCGCACGACGTCGAGGAGCTGCTTTCGACCCTGGACGGCGTCACGGAGGTCGCGGTGCTAGGCGTGCCGGACGAGGAGTGGGGCCAGCGCCTGGCGGCGTTCGTTGTCGGCGCAAAAACCCTGACGGCCGAACACATACGTGAACACGTGAAGGCGAATCTGGCGCGATACTCCGTTCCCCGGGATGTTTTCTTCGTCAACGAGTTGCCGCGCAACGCAGCCGGAAAAGTGTTGAAACGTCAATTGCGCGATCACCACTAGAGTCAGCCTCCGAATGAGGGGGCTTCACCATGACGGTTCCCGGCAGGACCGCGGATCCGCGTTCCAACGCCGTGCACAACCTGCGCGAGGCACGTATCGCCCTGGACGAGGGCAGGCCGGGCGAGGCGTTGGAGTACGCGGAGAAGGCGGTGGCCGCGTTCGCGTGGCTGGACGACGTCGAGGGCGTGGCGGAGGGCGTGCTGGCGCAGTCGGTGGCGCTCGGCAAGCGGGGGCTGTGGCCCAGCGCGCTCGACACGATCGACAAGGTGCAGGAGATCGCGGCGGCGAACCGCCACATCGGACTCCAGGCGCGGTGCAGCTTTTCCCGTGCCGTGGTGGAACTGCGGCTCGACTCGCGGGAGCGGAGCTTCAACTCCTTCGCCCGCGCGCTGGGTCTCGCGGAGCTCACCGGCGACAACGAGCTGATCGGCTCAGTGCTGTTCGAACAGGCACGGGTGATGCGCATGCAGTACCACGAGCACTGCATGATCCGCACCGAGGAGAACCGCTGCAGCCTCGACGGAGAGCCGTGCGTGCGCAAGATCCGCCGTGCGGAAGCGTTGTGCGCTCAGGTCCGCGACCGCTGGAAGACGCTCGGCGACCCGGTGCGGATGGCGATGGTCAACGTCCTGCTGACACACGTGCGCATCGATCTGGGTGAACTTGACCGTGCGCACCGCAGCTGGCAGCGCGCTGACCAGTTGCTTGCCGGAAGGAACCGCCCGGTGGCGCGGGCGGAGGCGTTGATGGCGCGGGCACGCCTGAGTGGAGCGCGGGCGCGCTACCCCGAGCAGATCGCCCAGCTCACCCAGGCCGCCGAACTCGCGATGAGCTGCCTGGCACGGGAAGTAGCGGTGCACGCGCACCAGCAGCTGAGCGAGGCGCACGAACGGGCCGGCGATCTGGAACGGGCGTTGCGGCACGCGCGGCTGCAACTGGAGCAATATCGGTTGTGGGAACTGCAAGAGGGCCGCGATCTTCTGCGGATGCGCGAGCACGACCTGTCGTCACGACTCGTGGAACAGTTGGCGCACAGGCGTTTCGAGCCCAAGCGCGAGGACACCGTGGTGCGCCTCCCGCACACCGGCGAGCTCCACGAAACCGGTACCGCGGAACACACGAACACCCGGATCGCCCGCGCTCTGCGAGCGGGACTCACCAAACGCGGCATCGAGGTGCTGCGGCTCGTGGCCGCCGGGGCGAGCACGGCGATGATCGCGGACTCGCTCGGCCTGTCCCCCAAGACCGTGCAGAACCACCTCCAGCGCATCTACACGACGCTTGACGTCAACGGCCGCGCCGGTGCCATCGTCTGGTGGATGAACCTCACCACCAGCTAGTCATTCTCTGTCAAGTCGTTGACTACTGGTCCGACCGGACAGGCGGGCCATCGCCCGTTCGGTCGCTTGTCGATGACCGGGAACTGCCGCTTCCCGGGTGTTTTACCCACCTTCACGCGGTGCAATTGGGTGATGTGATGGGTAACTGGTCTGTGTCATGCTCCGTTAACAAGGTGTCCAGTTAATGAGCGAGGGGCGGTCATGACCAGGCAACGCCGCCTAGCGCCCCCGGCACTAGTGCTTGCGCAAAGCGATGCGTGCCACGTCTCGCCACAGCAGCGGGTCGACGCCTTCGGGGTTGATGTGTTCCAGCAGCGCGGCGAGTGCCGTGCGCGCGTCCGCGCCGCCGTCCGCGTCGACCTCGTCCGCCGCCCGCACGAGCAGCAGGTGGCACCGCAGCTGTTGCTCGGCGTCGAGCTGTCCGGTGGCGAGCGCGACCTCCGCGAGCTCGCGTGCCCGGTCGACCTCGCCGTCGCGCAACGCCAGTTCCGCCCGCAACGCGCGAGCGTGCGCGAGCAGGTTCTCCTGGCGGCGCATGGCCGCGACCGTCGTTTCCACCTTGTCCAGCAACGCCACCACGTCGTCGAGGTTCGCTCCCGGCGTGCGCAGCGTGATGGACGCTCCGGCCAGGCGGACGCGGCAGCGGTACTCGGGATCGCCGTCGAAGTCGTCCAGCATCGCGACGGCCTCGCGGATGCAGTGCGCGGCCTCCATGCGGTCCCCCAGGCGATCCGCGACCTTGGCGCGCACCCACCACGTGGAGATCGCGAGCCGGTCGCGGCCGAGTTCGGGCAGCCGCGCGGAAAGCTGGTCCACGACCTGTTCGGCATCCGCCAGGCGGCCGGCCGCGGTGAGTTCCGCGCACAACGAGATGAGCGCGCGCGTGTGAACGCGACGCACCCGTTCGCCGTCACCGCTCGCCAGCTCGACGGCCTCGGTCGCGGCCTTCACGGATTCGGCCGTCCGGCCGAGGCGCCGCAACGAGGATGCGCGCAGGATCTCCACGAGCGCGTCCACCGCCGGACCGGGAGACCACGACTTGCGCAACTTCGCCCCCGCCAGCAGCAGACCCTCGTGGTCTCGCTGCCGCGCGAGCATCACCAGGCGCGTCCAGCGCACGCACCAGCCGAACATCTCCTCGTCGGACCGCTTTCCCAGCGTTTCCAGCAGATCGACGGCCATCACGAGGTCACCGTCGTGGTACGCGAGCAGCGCCTCGCACCACGCCAGGGCCTCGTCCTGCATCGCGGTGCGGTCCTCGTCGACCATCAGCTCGGACGGGTCGACGCCGAGCACCTCGGCGAGTCTGCGGACGACGGTGGGCGACGGCACCCGTTCGCCGGACTCCAGCCGGGACACGTAGCTCATCGAGACGCCGGGGCACGCGAGGTCCTTTTGCGACAAACCGCGTTGCAGCCGGACCGCCCGCAACCGCGCACCGAACCTCGTCAACGACTTCCTGCCCTCATCCACGGCCGCCACCTAACGAAGGAGCCCCTTAATGAAGTTGAACACTATCGCTCGAACCGCCGCGGCCGTGATCCTCAGTTTGGGGGCGCTGCTGGCGATGTCGGGCGCGGCCTCGGCTGACGAACCCGGAGCGATCTTCACTCCCCCGTACTGCGCCCGGCCCTGATCGGATCGTCTGAGCCGGGGTGGTCCCGCCTCCCTCGCAAGCAGGACCACCCCGGCACCGACACACCAATTGACGCACCTGGCCACACCACCAGGTACGGGTGAGGCACCCTTGTGGGGTGACTCTGCAACTGCGCACGCCTCGTCACCAGGTGAGCCCGAAGTCGGTCCTGCTGTGGACGATGCAGGCCGCCGTCTTCTGGCTCGTGCTCTTCGTGCCCCAGCTGATCGTGTTCCTGCTGGTGAGCAACCCGCCCACGTGGGAGCTGGTGCTCATGATCGCCACGCTGGTCGTCGGAATCGTGCACACCGCGGTCGAACCGAGCTGGCGCTATCGCGTGCACCGCTGGGAGACCACGCCGGACGCCGTCTACACCCTCTCCGGCTGGCTGAACCAGGAGTGGAGAGTCGCGCCGGTGTCGCGGATCCAGACGATCGACACGAAGCGCGGGCCGTTCCAGCAGTTGCTCGGCCTGTCGACCGTCACGGTGACGACGGCGTCGGCCGCCGGTCCCGTGGAGATCGAGGGCCTCGAGCACGAGGTCGCGCAGAGGCTCGTGGTGGAACTGACGAACACGACGCAGGCCACTCCTGGTGATGCCACGTGAACGCTGAGGTTCCCGCGGGACTGCCCGCCGCGCCGGAGTTCACCGAGCCGCTGCAGGAATGGCACCGCCTGCACGTGCGGATGCTGGTCGTGCGGCCGCTCAACGAGGGCATCGCGATGCTGGTGCCGATCCTCGTGCTGCTGTTCACCGGCAACGGCGAGAAGTGGCGGCTCATCGCCAGCGGCGCGACGGTCGCGGCGATCCTCGCGTTCAGCTATCTCATTTGGCGCACCACGAAATACCGCATCACCGACGACCAGGTCGAGCTGCACACGGGTCTGCTGACCCGCAAGCAGCTCGCGGTGCCGCGTGATCGCATCAGGACGGTCGACCTCACCTCCAAGCCGGGCCACCGGATCTTCGGGCTGTCCGCGGTCCGGATCGGTACCGGGCAGCAGGACGTCCCCGGCACGGACGGCCTCACGCTCGACGCGGTGACGCAGCAGGAGGCCGAACGGCTGCGGTTGTTGTTGCTGCGGAAGGGAGTCGCGACCCGCCCGGCGCAGACCGCGGAGGGCGTGGACGCGGAACCGGTTCCGGCGCCCGAATCCGAGGTCATCTCACAGCTCGACCTGAAGTGGCTGAAGTTCGCGCCGCTGTCGTTGTCGGGCCTCGTCGCGATCGGCGCGGTGTTCGGCGTGCTGTCCAACTACGCCGACGACCTCGGCCTGCACCCGGTGCAGGACCTGTGGGAGTGGCTGTTCGAGAACCCCAGTCTCGCGCTCTTCGCCGGGTTCCTGATCGTGCTGGCCGTCGTCGGGCTGATCCTGTCGATCCCGCTCTACATCCTTCAGTTCTGGAACTACAAGCTGACCCGTGAGCCGGACGGAACCCTGCGCGTGCAACGGGGTCTGCTCACCACCCGCTCGGTCTCGGTGGAGGAGCAACGCCTTCGCGGCGTCGACATCCAGGAGCCGCTGCTGGTGCGCGCCGGCAAGGGCGCGAAGCTCGCCGCCGTGACGACGGGCCTCGGCTCGAAGGGCGAGAGCAACCTGCTGCTGCCGCCCGCGCCGCTGTCGGTGGCGCACGAGGTGTCGCGGGACGTGCTGAAGGTCGACAACGACCCGACGACTTTGACGCTGCGCAAGCACCCGTTCGCCGCGTTGCGCCGCAGCATGTTCCGGCACGTGATGCCGTGGGCCGTGATCGCGGTCGGCCTCGCGATCTTCGCGCCGTCGTGGGCGTGGCCGATCCCGGTGGCGATCATCCCGTTCGCCGCGCTGGTCGGCTGGGACAACTACCGCTCGCTCGGCAACGCCCTGGACGAGCGTTATCTGGTGACGCGCAACAACTCTCTCGTCCGCAGCACGGTCGCGTTGCAGCGCACCGGCATCATCGGGTGGCGCATCCACCGGTCGTTCTTCCAGCGCCGCAGCGGGTTGGTGACGATCGGCGCGACCACCGCGGCGGGCGCGGGCGTCTACCACGTCACGGACGTCGGTGAGGCCGACGGCCTGGCGCTGGCCGACGAGGCCGTGCCGGATCTGTTGCGCCCGTTCCTGATCAATGAGTCCTCTGTGGAGGATCAGGCCGAACGGAACGTCTGACGATACGCGCTCGGCGACACCCCGATCGACGCGGCGAGCTGCTGCCGCAACGCCGCTCCCGTCCCGAACCCGGCGTGGTTCGCGACCTGGTCGATCGGCAGGTCGGTGGACTCCAGCAGGTGCCGGGCGCGGTCGACGCGCTGCTGGGCGAGCCACTGGCCCGGTGACATGCCGGTCTCGGCGCGGAACCGGCGGGTGAACGTCCGCACGCTCATCCGCACCTGCGCGGCCATCGCGGCGAGGTCGAGCGGTTCTTGGAGGCGCTCCAAGGCCCACTCGCGGGCGAGCGCGGTCGAGGTGTCCGGGTAGCTCGGCACCGGCCGGTCGACGTACTGGGACTGGCCGCCCTGCCGCCACGCCGGGACGACGCAGTAGCGGGCGATCCAGTTCGCGACCTCGCTGCCGTGGTCGGACCTGATGACGTGCAGGCACAGGTCGATGCCCGCGGCGACACCCGCCGAGGTCAACACGTCGCCGTCGTCGATGAACAGCACGTCCGGGTTCAGGCGCACCTTCGGGTAGAGCGCGCGGAACTGGTCGGTGGTGCCCCAGTGCGTCGTCGCGGGCCTGCCGTCGAGCAGTCCCGCCGCGGCGAGCACGAACGCCCCGGTGCAGATCGACATGATCCGCCGCGCGTTCGTCGTCGTGAGCGCCTCCAGGACGGCGGGTTCGAGCCACCCCTCCCGTGCGGGCTTGTAGTGGGTGCCCGGCACGAGCACCGTGTCCGCGTCCTTGAGCACCTCCAGGCCGTGCTCCGGCGCGATGGTGAAGCCGCCGGTCGTGGGGATCGGGCGGCGGTCCGGCGAGCAGACGACGACCTCGTAGCGGTCCGCGAGCCGGGCGAACATGTGCGTGGAGCTGCCGATGTCGAAGGCGACCGACTGCTCGAGCGCGAGAACGGCGATCCGGTGCATGGCCTGATTCTTTCACATGTTGGCCATCGGGCCACTGGTCGCAGGATCCGCCATCACCGAACCTTGTCGGCGTGAGACTGCATTGGGCCTGGGTTGTCGCAGGTGTGTCCTTCATCGCCTTGGTGGGTGCCGCGTCGTTCCGCGCGGCGCCCAGCGCGTTGATCGAGCCGTTGCGGGCGGAGTTCGGCTGGACGACCGGCACGATCTCCCTCGCCATCTCGATCAACCTGTTGCTGTTCGGGTTGACCGCGCCGTTCGCGGCCGCGCTGATGGACAAGTTCGGCGTGCGGGTCGTCGTGACCTG
The DNA here is from genome assembly GCF_900115955.1 of Lentzea waywayandensis. Lineage (GTDB taxonomy): Bacteria > Actinomycetota > Actinomycetes > Mycobacteriales > Pseudonocardiaceae > Lentzea > Lentzea waywayandensis. The sequence goes on along the minus strand of NZ_FOYL01000006.1, from coordinate 415,295 downwards.
CGCGTTGACGATGGTCGCGATCGGCAGCGGGCTGACGGTGTTCATGACCGCGTCGTGGCAGCTGGTCCTGCTCTGGGGTGTCGTGGTCGGACTCGGCACCGGCTCGATGGCGCTGGCGTTCGTCGCGACGATCACCGGACGCTGGTTCGTGAAGCACCGCGGCCTGGTCACGGGTGTGCTGACGGCGGGCGGCGCGGCCGGTCAGCTGGTGTTCCTGCCGACGGTGGCGTGGCTGTCCGAGAGCTACGGCTGGCGGGCCGCGTCGCTGATGATCTGCATCGCCGCGCTGGCCGTCGTGCCACTGGCGGCTTTCTTCCTGCGCGAGTACCCGCGTGACGTGGGCCTGCTGCCGCTCGGCGCGACCGAGGACACTCCCCCGCCGCCGTCCGGCGGTGCGGCCAAGCGTGCCCTGAGTGCGTTGACCTCGGCCGCGAAGACCCGGCCGTTCTGGTTGCTGGCCGGCGGGTTCGCGATCTGCGGCGCGTCCACGAACGGCCTGGTGGGCACGCACTTCATCCCCGCCGCGCACGACCACGGCATGCCGACGACGACCGCAGCCGGACTGCTGGCGCTGGTGGGCGTGTTCGACATCGTGGGCACGATCGCGTCCGGCTGGCTGACCGACCGCGTCGACTCGCGGCTGCTGCTGGCGGGCTACTACGCGTTGCGCGGCCTCTCGCTGATGCTGCTGCCCCAGCTGTTCGGCGAGTCGGCACACCCGTCGATGCTGGTGTTCATCATCTTCTACGGCCTGGACTGGGTCGCGACTGTGCCGCCGACCGTGGCGTTGTGCCGTCAGTACTTCGGCATGTCCGGGCCTGTGGTGTTCGGCTGGGTGTTCGCGTCGCACCAGCTCGGCGCGGCCGTCGCGGCCTCGGCGGCCGGGCTCACCCGCGACCACCTGGGCAGCTACGACCTGGCCTGGTACGTCGCGGGCGCCCTCTGCATCGGCGCGGCCGTGCTGTCAGCGTCGCTTGCGCGAAGTCCCGAACAGACCTCGCGTGATCTCGCGCGCCAGGGCGCTGCCGGCTGACCGCAGGAACGACTTCACGGCGCTGTTGCCCAGCACCTTCTCGACCATCCCCGGTTCCTCCTTCTCCTGACGAGGGGGTTCCGGGGCTTGCTGCTGCTGTTCTTCCTGCGGCGGCGCGACTTTCCGCATCAGCTGCTCGTAGGCCGACTCGCGGTCGATGGTCTCCGAATACTTGCCGTGTAGCTCTGACGCCTGGGAAGCCTGCTTGATCGCGTCGTTGCCGATGGTGTCCATCAAGGAGCGTGGAGCCCGCAGGCGAGTCCACGCGACCGGAGTCGGCGCGCCCTTCTCGCTCAGCACGGTGATGATCGCCTCACCGATGCCGAGCGACGTGAGGGCCTTCTCCAGGTCGTAGTGCGGCGTCGTCGGGTACGTCTTCACCGTGCGCGCCAACGCCTTCTGGTCATCCGGCGTGAACGCGCGCAGGGCGTGCTGGACGCGCGCGCCGAGCTGCGACAGCACGTCGTTCGGGATGTCGGTCGGCAGCTGCGTGCAGAAGAAGACGCCGATTCCCTTGGAGCGAATGAGCTTCACGGTCTGGGTGATCTGGTCGAGGAACGCCTTGGAGGCGTTGGAGAACAGCAGGTGCGCCTCGTCGAAGAAGAAGACGAGCTTGGGCTTCTCGACGTCGCCTTCCTCGGGCAGCGTCTCGAACAGCTCCGCCAGCAACCACATCAGGAACGTGGAGAACAACGCCGGGTTGCCCTGGAGCTCCGCGAGTTCCAGCAGGCTCACGACACCCTTGCCGTCGCGCTGCCGCATCAGGTCGGCCGGATCGAGCTCCGGTTCACCGAAGAACCTGTCGCCGCCCTGCGCCTCCAGGTTGACCAGGGCCCGCAGGATCACACCCGCCGTGGAACTGGAGACGCCGCCGATGCCTTTGAGATCGGCCTTGCCCTCGTCGCTGGTGAGGTGCTGGATGACACTGCGCAGATCCTTGGTGTCGAGCAACGGCAGGCCGCGGCTGTCGGCCCAGTGGAAGATCAGGCCGAGCGTCGACTCCTGGGTGTCGTTCAGGCCCAGCACCTTCGACAGCAGGATCGGCCCGAAGCTCGTGATCGTCGCCCGCAGCGGCACGCCGAGACCGCCGGTGCCGATCGACAGGAACTGCGTCGGGTACGACTGAGGCTGCCAGTCGTCGCCGGTGTCCTTGGCGCGGGCCGTGGTCCGGTCGCTGACGCCGCCCTGCTGCGACAGACCGGACAAGTCGCCCTTCACGTCCGCCATCAGCACGGGCACGCCGTTGTTGGACAGCTGTTCGGCGAGCAACTGGAGCGTCTTCGTCTTGCCGGTTCCCGTTGCGCCCGCGACGAGTCCGTGGCGGTTGACCATGGCCAACGGGATGCGAACGTGTGCGGTCGGCTCCACGGTGCCGTCGACCAGCACGGCGCCGAGTTCGATGGCCGCGCTCTCGGACGCGTACCCGGCAGCGATCTCAGCTTGAGCCGTCATGCACGAGGAGCGTAACCAGGTTGCTGCACGCCGCCACTCGAAGTTGAGCCCTCGCGCAGTAATGTTTCCGGCGTGATGGATCGTCTGGTGTGGATCGACTGCGAGATGACCGGACTCGACTTGGGCAAGGACGCTCTGATCGAGATCGCGGCACTGGTCACGGACGCCGAGCTCAACGTGCTCGGCGACGGCGTGGACATTGTGATCCACGCGGATGACGACGTGCTCGCCTCGATGCCGGACGTCGTCATGGAGATGCATGCCAAGTCGGGCCTGACCGAGGAGGTGCGCGCGTCCGCCGTCTCGATGGAGGAGGCCGAGGCCGCCGTGCTGGCCTACATCAAGGAGTGGGTCCCCGACCCGCGGACCGCTCCCCTGGCCGGCAACTCCATCGCCACCGACCGCGGCTTCATCGCCCGCGACATGCCCGCGCTGGACGCGCACCTGCACTACCGCATGGTCGACGTGTCGTCGATCAAGGAGCTGTGCCGGCGCTGGTACCCGCGCATCTACTACGCGCAGCCGGGCAAGGGCCTCGCGCACCGGGCGCTCGCCGACATCGTCGAGTCGATCCGGGAGCTCGCGTACTACCGGCGAACGGCGTTCGTGCCGCAGCCGGGTCCGTCGTCCGAGCAGGCCCAGGCCGTGGCCGCTGACCTGCTCAAGAACGCCGACTGACCCCCGATTTCAATATCGGTGGCGATCGTTGCTATGCTTTCCTCGCCGGTCAACGACTGGCAATGGTGGGTGTAGCTCAGCCGGTAGAGCACTGGGTTGTGATCCCAGGTGTCGCGGGTTCAAGTCCCGTCACTCACCCGGATAAGCCGGACTATGTTCGCGGAAAGCGCGAACATAGTCCGGCTTCGTTGTGTTTCCTGGGGGCCGAGCCTCCAGACCCCACGCCGGGGGCAAGCCCCCGGACCCCCAGCCATCGGAGCGCGCTGTGACCACCCTGGTTGCCAAGGATCTCGCCGCGGGTCACGGTGACCGCGTCCTGTTCTCCGGGCTGGACCTGGTGGTCGCTCCCGGCGACGTCATCGGGCTCGTCGGCGTGAACGGCGCCGGCAAGTCGACGTTGCTGCGGACGCTGGCCGGCCTGATCCCGCCCGAGCAGGGTCGCGTGTCGCTGAGCCCGCCGTCGGCCAACGTCGGGCACCTGTCGCAGGAACCCGAGCGCCGTGAAGGCGAGACCGTGCGGGACTTTCTGGCCCGGCGGACTGGTGTCGCGGACGCCCAAAGTGCCTTGGACGTGGCGACCGAGGCGTTGACCGCCGGCAACGACGAGGGCTACTCGGACGCGCTGGACCAGTGGCTCGCACTGGGCGGCGCCGACCTCGAGGAACGGTCCCTGGAGGTCATCGCCGACCTCGGGCTGACCGTGGGCCTCGACGCGTTGATGACCTCGCTGTCCGGCGGCCAGGCCGCACGCGCGGGCATGGCGTCGTTGCTGCTGAGCCGCTACGACATCTTCCTGCTCGACGAGCCGACCAACGACCTGGACCTCGACGGCCTGGAGCGGCTGGAGAAGTTCGTCACGGGCCTGCGCTCCGGAACCGTCGTGGTCTCGCACGACCGCGAGTTCCTGGCCCGCACGGTCACCAGCGTGCTGGAGCTCGACCTGCACCAGAACTCCGTGCGCCTGTACGGCGGCGGCTACGAGTCGTACCTCGACGAACGCGCACGGGCCCGTCAGCACGCCCGCGACGACTACGAGGAGTTCGCGGACACCAAGGCCTCGTTGGAGGCCCGTGCGCGCATGCAGCGGTCGTGGATGGAGAAAGGCGTGAAGAACGCCCGGCGCAAGGCGGGCGACAACGACAAGAACGCCCGCAAGTTCCGTGCCGACGCCACCGAGAAGCAGGCATCGAAGGCCCGCCAGACCGACCGCATGATCGAACGCCTGGACGTCGTCGAGGAGCCCCGCAAGGAGTGGGAGCTGCGGATGGAGATCGCCGCGGCCCCGCGGTCCGGCGCCGTCGTGGCGTCGTTGCGGGCGGCCGTGGTCGAACGGGGTGGCTTCCGGCTCGGCCCGGTGGACCTTCAGATCGACTGGGCGGACCGGGTCGCGATCACCGGCGCGAACGGCGCGGGCAAGTCGACGCTGCTGGCCGCGTTGCTGGGCCGGGTCGAGCTGACCTCGGGGTACGCGACCCTGGGCTCCGGCGTCGTGGTCGGCGAGGTGGACCAGGCACGCGGGCTGTTCCTGGGCGACCTGCCGCTGGTGGACGCGTTCGAGGAAGCGGTGCCGGAGATGAACCCGGCCGACGTGCGCACGTTGCTGGCGAAGTTCGGGCTGAAGGCGGTGCACGTGAAGCGTCCGGCGGCGTCGCTGTCACCGGGTGAGCGGACGCGGGCGGCGCTGGCGTTGCTGCAGGGCCGCGGGGTGAACCTGCTGGTGCTGGACGAGCCGACGAACCACCTCGACCTGGCCGCGATCGAGCAGCTGGAGTCGGCGCTGGAGAACTACCCCGGCACGTTGCTGCTGGTGACGCACGACCGGCGGATGCTGGAAGCGGTGCAGGTGAACCGTCACCTGGCCGTGTCGGGCGGCCAGGTGACGGTCTCCTAGATCCTTAGCGGTTGCCCTGGACCCACGTGGCCCACGGCACCTGCCAGTCGCCGAAGCCGTCCCACGACTCCAGCGCCGGGCCACCGGAGTTGGCGACGGTCACGATGTCGCCCTGCTTGCTGTTGTCGAACACCCACTTGGCGTTCTCCGGCGAGAGGTTGAGGCAGCCGTGACTGACGTTGCGTTTGCCCTGGTCGCCGATGGACCACGGCGCGCTGTGGAAGAAGATGCCGCTGTTGGACATGCGGTACGCCCAGTCGACCGGCGTCTTGTAGCCGCCGTTCTCCAGCGCGAGGCCGTACGTGGTCGAGTCCATGATCATGTGGTCGTGCTTCTCCATCAGCACGTACGTGCCGGTGGGCGTGGCGTCGGCCGGCTTGCCCATCGAGGTCGGCATGGTCTTGACGACCTGGCCGTTGACCTTGACGTTGACTTGGTGCGACTGACCGTCGGCCTCGTAGATGACCTCGTCACCCACGGTCGTGGTGATCGTGCGGTCTTCCTGGCCGTAGATGCCGTCACCGATGTGCTTGCCGTAGACCTTGATGTTCATCGTGATCTTGGTGCCCGACTTCCAGAACTTCTCCGGACGCCAGTGCACCTCCTTCTTGTTGAACCAGTAGAAGGCGCCCTCGACCTTGGGCTCGGTGGTGATCTCCAGCATCTTCTCGGCCGCGACCTTGTCGGCCACCGGCTCGTCGAAGTAGAAGGCCAGCGGCTGGCCGACACCGATCGTGGTGCCGTCCTGCGGGTTCGTCGACACGTACGTGAGCGTGCGCGGCTTCACCGTGGTGAAGGACGACTCCTTGGTCTGCGGCTTGCCGTCCTCGCCGGTCGCCGTGGCGGACAGCTTGTACGTCTTCGAGTACCCGAGCGGCTCGGTGTTCGTCCACTGCGTCGACTCGGGGTTCATCTTGCCCTCGACGGCCTTGCCTTCGGGGTTCGTCAGCTTGACGTCGGTCAGCTTCCCGTCCGCCGCGGTCGCGATGACCGGCAGACCGGGCGACACGTCCGCCGCGCCGTCGTTCAGCGCCAGTGTCAGCGTGACCGGCTTCGGCGGCGGAGGAGGAGCGCTCGACTCCCCGCCGGCGCCTCCGGTCCCGCTGTCGCCGCCCCCTGAACAGCCTGCGATCAGCATCACAGCGACGCCCGCTGCGACGACCCCACGACCGCGCCTGCCCCACATCCCCATCGACGTACTTCCGATCTGCTTGTCGCCACTCCCGAGACTGCCTGCACGAAGTCGTTTTGGCGTCCCCCGACTAGGTGACGACAGGGGGTGGGCCGAAGTTGCGCAAGTGGCCGGATCGTTACGTGCCGATACACCTCCAGACCAGTGCTGACCAGCCGATTGGGAACGCGTGGAGGCGCTGTGCTAACGTTCTTCCCGTCGGAACGAGCAAGACTCCGGCACACAAACAAGCGCCGCTAGCTCAGTTGGTTAGAGCAGCTGACTCTTAATCAGCGGGTCCGGGGTTCGAGTCCCTGGCGGCGTACTCCAGAGATGCAGGTCGAGATTCGTCTCGGCCTGCTTTTTTGCATTTTTCCGTACTCATTCTCCTGCTCCTCTTCAGTGCTGTGGATCATGGTTTGCGAGCCCGAGACATCCCTGGAAGTCAAGCGGCCGCTCGACGTGGTGGGCGTCGATCAGCCGTGTGTTGCGGACGTATCGGGCGTTGACCACGGTCCTGCGGCCGGACGCGATCGTGACCGGGCTGGTTCTTCGCCGAGCTCACCGACGATCGTCCGCGCGGTCTCACGGCAGGGTTCCCGAGGTGCACAGCGAGTGCAGAACCGGGTGAATTCCCTTGCGTACCACGGCTTCCCGCACTCGGCGATACCCCTCGCCGTACACCTGGTCCGGGTTGGTCCACATGGCCTCGCGCAGGGCGCCCGGGTAGGAACCAGGCTGGCGCTTCAGCCACGCCGAGGCGAAGACCTCGCAGGTGCCTTCGACGAGCACCGGGTCCGTGACGAGTGCTCCGCGCTGGATGAGCCAGGCGTGACCGATCTCGTGCGCGACGGTCGCCCCGAACCGCGCACGGGTGAGGCCCCGCACCACGTCGATGCCCGCGACGGTCGTCGAGTGCTGCCACGAGTGGGTCATGCCGACGACCGTGCTGTCTCCATCAGGAGGGAGGTCGTCGACCAGACGTACGCGAACGCGTTGGGGCAGAGTGATTCCGAGGGCCGCCATCTGGGCGCGAACGTGCTGGATGCGCGCGCGGGCCTGTTCCTGGGTGTCCACGGCGTCGGCCGCGCAGGTCGGGCAACGCAGACGGGGTGTCGCGGTCCAGCCCGCGCCGGGAGATCTCGGTCTGGTGCACGAGCCGCAGCGTGCGGGGACGCCGTGGGACGAGCACGTGATCTCGCCGTGCATGGAGATCTCATACCGGCCGCTCGGTGCGCGGCTGCACCACACGCAGGATTCAGACGCCATGGGGACTCGCCGGCACCCACTTCTTCGTGCCGGGTTCCCGGACCCAGCCGTAGGTTCGGGTGCCGTCGGCCGTGCCTCTGGAGAGCCTGTCGAAGTCGAATTCGGCGTCGAGGTAGCGGCCCCAGTCCTTGGCGGACGGACGGCCTTCCGGGTTGTCGCCGAGCGTTCTGCTCAACAGCTGGAGACCGGCGCCGTCCAGCACTCCCCTGGCGTGCGCGGGGTCGCGGAGCAGGCTCGCGCCGGTGCCGGGGCACAGCGTGCGCAGGACCAGCAGGCCGAACTTGTACAGGTCGGTGGCCTGGCTCAGCCGTCGTTCCGGCGGCTCCCAGTCCGGTGCGTTGAGCTGGGCCACCACGGCGGCGCTGCCCCGGACGCGGATCGCGTCGCAGTCGATCAGACGCACCGAGGGACGCGCGGTGAGGCGGAACACCGCGTTCTTCGCGTTGATGTCGCCCAGCACCAGCTCGTTGGAGTGCAGGAAGTGCATCGCGCTCGCGAAGTCCCTGCAGAACAACGCTCTCGTGCGCAGGTTCGGCTTCGGCATGCCGAAGCGTCCGGCTCGGGACGGGTCGATGAACAGGTGCTGGAACTCCAGCAACGCGCGATCGCGCACTCCGCTCGGCAGCACCCGAGGGTGGAAGAAGTCCTCGGGGATCAACGGCATCAGCACCCCGCACACCTCGCCGTCCTCCTCCACGGTCCGCACCGGCCATGCGGTGCAGAGGTCGAGGCGCCGCCGGGCGGTCGCGGTCATGCGCAGTCGTCTGCCGACCAGCGCGCGCAACCCGCCCGGCGGTGCCTGTCCAGGGCGGTAGTGCTTGAACACCAGCGCTCCGGCCACGTCCGGCAAGCGCACGTCCGGCGCCAGGTAGACCTTCGCCTGACCGCCCTGTCCCACGAGCGGTCCCAGGCCGCCCAGCGACTGCCTGGGCACCGCCAGCTCGTTCATCGCCGCAGCGGCCAGACCGCGATCACCGTGCGGTCGTCGTCGAAGCTGCGCCGGTGGAAGCCGACCTGGGCGGCGAAGTCGAGGTCGTGCGGCGGCCTCCGCCACGCCTGGGCGAGGAACCTGCCCACCTCCCCCTCCCCGGTGCGCAACGGGTCACCGACGCCGTCGCTCATCAGCACCAACGCCTCGCCCGCGCGGACCCGCGTGTGCTGGCTCGGCATCGGCCGCGAGGGCACCATCGGCAGCGCGCCGACCGACGAGCTGTCGACCGCGGCACCGTCGTTCTTCACCTGCGCCACCGGTTCCCATCCGCGCTCGGACAGCACCCACGCGGAGCTGTCGCCGACCGACGCGGAGAACACCTCCATCTCCTCGTTCGCCAGGTCCACCACGGCGTAGGTGGCGGTGGTGGCCATCCAGCCGACGATCTCCGACACGTCCATCTGCTCGCCGCCGGGCAGGCGCTTGCGGGCGAACGTGACGATGTGGCCCGCGACCGCGCCCACCAGCCGGTCCCAGTCGAGCGCTTCCGGCGCGGCGTCCTCCAGCGCGTTGACCAGCAGCGTCACCCCGGTCCTGGCCGCGACCTCGGCGGCGTGGTGCGACCGCGGGCCGGAGGAGACGCCGTCCGCGACGCACAGCACCAGGTACCGGCCGTCCGGGGTGACCTGGTAGGCGTACTCGTCCTGCCTGGTCCGGCCGAACGAGCGGTGCGAGAGCCCGCGCAGGCTGGCCGCGCGGAGTTCGGCGACAGGTGTGCCGTCCGGTCTCCCCACGACGAAGCCGTCGAACACCGAGTCACGACGGTGCCACGCCTGCGGGTCCGGCACCGGGACGACCTCGGTCGCCGCCCGGCCGGGGTCCCCGACCGCGTAGGGCACGAACGCGCCCACCCACGAGTCGAAGTGCTCGGCGCTGTGCCTCCCCGGCGGTCCGGACGCGGCCAGTGGATTGACGTCGGGGTGGTCGACCTCGCCGGGTTCGATCTCGGCCGCTTCCCCCTCGACGGAGGCGATCCCTGCCTGGCTGCCCGATCTCGGGCCGAACAGACCCATCAGACGAAGTCGTCGTCGGCGGTGTAGGACGCGAGGCCGGGTGGCAGGTCCTCGTCGGGCGGCAGGATGATGCCCGAGTTGCCCTGCGCCATGCTCTCGCCGGAGGCCAGCACGCTGGAGATCAGCACCTCGGCCATCGCCGCGATCGCCTGGCCGGCGTCGATCTTCGTCTTGTCCTGCATGTACATCCGCATCGGCTTGGGGCCGCCTGCCGGGTGGATCAACGTCTGGAGCACGGTCGGATCGGCGTCGTCCACACCGCACGGCACCACGTTGGGGTACATGGAGAACCCGGTCAGCGTGCCCTTGTCGTAGGTGGTGAGGTCCTTGAACGCGGCCTCCCAGTCGGCCCTGTGGTCGGTCGGCTCGCCATCGCTGATGAAGAACACCACCGGCCGGTGCACGGCGAACCCGTCGGCCTTGAGCTGCTTGACGTCCTGCGCGATCTGGTTGCGCAGCATGCGGAACGCGGCGACGTACGAGGTCCCGCCACGCGGTGAGAGGGCGGGCAACTGGACGCCCTCCTCGAGGATGTCGCACAGCGGCATCCGCACCTGCGCGTCGTCCGAGAAGTCGACGACCGCGAACCGGACCTTGTCCGACAGGATCGGTGCCTGCGCGACCGCGTCGGTCACCGTGGGCATGATCCGGTTCGCGGTGTCCAGCTTGTCGTTGAGCGTCATCGAGAACGACACGTCGATCACGATGTAGAACGGAAGGAGCTTCCCCTTCTCGCCGTCCATGGCCTACCTCTCTGGTCTGTGGTGTCAGGGCTGGTGATGCTGGGAGGCGGGATTCGACCCGTTCACCTTCGGCATCTCGGCGGTGATCTCGGCGGGTTCCACCGGCGAGAACGCGGGCAGCGTGGTGGACATGGCGGGTGAGGGCCCGCGCCGGGACGGGACGTGCGATCCCACGTGCTCGCGATACCACTCGTCGAGCTGTTCGTCGGACCGCAGCTTCGCCACCTCCGCCCACACGTGAATGGCGTTCATCGCGATGCGGGACTGCTGCACGACCAGTTCGTCGACGGCCGCCTGTGCGGTGCGCACCTGGGCATCCGACTTCTGCTTGGCCAGCTGGAGCACGGCGTCCGCCTCGACCTCGTCCTGCTGCCGCTTCGCGGCGGACCGCACCTCGTCGAGGTGGTTGTCGTCGCCGTCGTGGCGTTCCAGCACGCGGTCGTACAGGGTCCTGCTACCGAACATGGTCAGCAGCTTCGTGATCACCGGCAGGACCTCGATCAGGAAGAACAGCAGGCTCAACGACCACTTGGCCGCGGTCGCCGACGCGTGACCGTCAGTGAGGCGGTCCAACGCTTCCAGCCGGGCGAGCAGGCCCTTGTTCAACTGTTGCGCGTCGAGCGCCTGCTGCTCGGCCTTCCGCTTGCGCTCCTGGGCGATCGCGAGGTCGGACTGCACCGGGCCGATCTTCTTCTTCGCGTCCTCCGCCGCCGAACTGGAGCCGTCCTGGACGCGCTTCGTGACTTCCGCGATCTTGTCGTCGAGCTTGCGCTTCGCGTCGTCACGGGCCCTGAGCGCCCGGTCGGCGGCGGCCTTCTTCGAGTTGTACGACTCGCCGACACCGGGCACCCCGGTGCCACACTTGCCGTCGAGCTCGCACTGGGCGTCGCCGTCGGCCTTGAGGTACGTGTCCTGTGCTTTGTCGTAGGCGGCCTGCAGGGCCTTCACGTCGGCGTCCGACGACACCGAGATCGGGTTGCGCCCGTCGATGATGTCGCGCAGTTCCTTGTCCTGCTTCTCCAGCTCGTCGACCTGGCGGTACGCGTCCTTGACCTTCACCTGGACCTGGGCCGCGGCCTCGAACCGCATGTTCTCCAGCTCGGCGTTGATCTCCGGCTGGAAGATCCGCAGCACCAGCGGGGTCGCGACCACCGTGCCGATCACCGCGGCCATCAGCACGCGGGGCACCGCCACCCAGACGACCTTCCAGCCCGACACGGTGTTGAGCGTCACGACCAGGAGCCGGTCCAGGTTGAGCACGATCACGAACCACACGAGCGCGCTCGGCACGGCGATCCACCACGCCAGCTCAAGGGTGCTGGACAGGGCGAAGAACGCGGCCACACCGGCAAGACTGGCGGTGCTGAGCAGAACACCGCCCATCACGGCTTGTTTGGTGAGATCGCCGGGAGCCTTCGTCAGGATCTCCGGACGAGCGCCCGCCAGCACGGCGAGCGCGTGACGCAGACTCATGTCGTTTCCTCAGAGTTGGCCAGCAGCCCGTCGAGCGGAGGGCCACCGAGCAGCAGTTCGTTCAGGTCGAACGGAAATCGGGCGACGTCGAGCGCCGGCCAGCCGAACCCGCGGCCGGCCGGCGCGACGTCGAACGGGTCGAGGCGGGCCCGCGGCACCACGTCCGGCAGATCAGGCAACGAGGTCCGCGGGAGCGAGCCCATGAACTCGGTGACCGGCGGCAGGTCCGGCAGGACGACCGGGGTGCGCAGCACGTCCGGCGGTGGGATCACCGCGACGGGACCGACGACCCTGGAGTCGGTCCCGAGGGAATTGGCCGCCGTCACGGCGATGTGCGTGGTGCGGTCGGGCCACAGCTGCACGACGCCACTGCCCGGCCGGGCGTCGACCGACGTCTTCTTGCCGTCGACGACGACATCGAGCGTGACCGCGTCCGTCGCCCTCCAGCGCAGTTGCACCGGGTTGCCCAGAGCAACGAACGACCGGTCCAGTTCCGTCTCGATCAGGACGGGCGGGTCGATGTCCTCGCCGAGCAGCCGGCGGAAGTACGTCAGCCACTCGCCCGCGGACGGCCGCTGCTTCGGGTCGGCGGTCTTGGTGATCGCCCTGGTGAGCAGGTCGGTGCCCGTCCGGTCGAGCACGGACGCGATCGCGGCCGGGTCGGTCGCGGTGGACGTGAGCTTGTCCGGCAGCAGCGTCCGGCGGACGAACAGGCCGAACTTGTACCGGTCGCTGAGCCTGGTGAGCGGGCCGCGTTCCGGCGGCTGCCAGTCGTCGACGTTGAGCTGGACGTTCCGCGCGACCTGGCTCATCGACCGCACGCCGTCGCAGTCGATGAACATCACCGAAGGCCTGCCGTCGAGCCGATAGAGCTCGTTCTTCGGATTGATGTCCCCGAACACGACTTCGAGACGTTCGTGGTAGAAGTCCAGCAACTCCGCGAAGTCCCGGCAGATTCCGAGCCGCTGTTCCCAGGTCGGCACCTGCCAGCCGATCCTCGGCCCGCCGAGCCGATCCGGCGGGATGAACAGGAACTGCACCTCGCGCGGAATCCACTTCGTGCCACCAGTGCTGAGAACCGGGATTTCGGCACCGAATTCGGCCGGAATCCGGCGCATCAGGATTCCACAGGCGACGCCCGCGCGTTCCACTACGCGCAACGGCCAGGTGGTCAGCTCGTTGAGCCGATCGAGGTCCGCTCCGGACAGTTTGGCGCGCAGCCCGACGATCTTGCGAAGCTCCGCACCGGACGGTGGCGCTTGCTTGTACTCCTTGTACACCAACGGTGCCGACACGCCGGGGACTTTCGCGTTCGGCGCGTCCCACACGACAGCCTGCCCACCACGCCCGAGCTGAGCACCCAGCTGCCCGAGGTCGGAGTACTCGACAGCAGACGTCATCGAATTCTCCATCCTCCACTCAGGAAATGTGTCGGTACGCCCGACTCACGGATGGACTATCGAGAAACCCGCTCTGCTGTTACCGGCTCACGAGAAATGTCCGAGCAGACGATCCCATCCGATCTGGAATAACGAGAAATGTCCACGAACTGACCACTCCGGACCTGTAACAAACCCGATCGCAATGCCAATACGGGCCGCACCTACCTGGTCACGGGTGCGAATGCCGTACGAACAGCGGAGAGGCCACGACCACGGCGAACGGCAACTCCTGTGGACGCACGACGGCACTGACCCGCGCGCATCCCGCGAGGTACGGCGACTCGTCGTAGTACCAGTCGTGACAGGCGACCTCGCGGAACAGCGTGCCGACGTGCTCCGCCAGCGCCGAGCCCGGCACCTGGCCCCTGCTCCGGCCGAACGGGCCCCAGAACTTCTGTTCCCCCACGGGCAGCGCGGCGTTCGCGAGCGCCGACTCCACCACCGACGACGCCGCGCCGAAGTGGGAGAAGCGACTGCCCTCCGGTGCGACGGAGGGAGTCGTGCCCAGCAGGTTGGCCGCGGAGCCGTGCAGCATGATGCGTGTGGTCGTCTTCTCCAGACCGCCCGCCTCGCAGAAGATCGCCGCGCCCTCGGGCAACGCCTGACAGCCGATCCTGCCCTCGAAGTGGACCCAGGTCCCGGGAATCAGGTCGTCGTCCCGGTACCACCGCGACTCCGCGCTGAGGTGCTCGACCAACTGCTCCAGGTCACCGTCCGACAGCGTGGCGCCGACCGGCTCCAATTCCACCGAGGTCTCCAGAGGAGCGACGCGGACCTTGCCCGCGATCTTGCGAACCCGCAGCCGCGACCACCAGGACTCGTCGACCGGCACGAACTGCCGCACCTTGTTCTGGGACGCGTACACGTACTCGTTGAACACCAACGTCTCTCCTAATCACAGTTTCCGCAGGCCCGGCGGCCACTTGCCGTCGAAACCCTCACTCGCGACGACGCCCCGGCCCGCAACCACGGCGGCGAGCCGCAGTCGCCACGCGGCACCGATGCCGAGCGCGACGCGGTGCGCGGGTTCGTCGCTCAGCCGTTGCCACGATGCGCCGTCCTCACCTACCCACAGCCCGTCATCACCCGCGACGGCCACGGTGACGCCGTCGCGCTGGCCGACGCACGCGATGTCCGCGGCACGTCCGGGCGCGTTCGCGACACTCGTCCGGGCCCATTCCCCGTACTGCTGCTCGAAAACGGCGATCTGCCGGCCGCCGCCGAGCACGCACCGGCACTGGAGCTCGCCGTAGGTGTTGAGGCACAGTCCCGCGGCGGCCACACCGGTCACGCCGAGCCTGTCCCGCCGGTCCTCGCACGCCACCGCCAACTCGCCGTCCGGCATGACCACCGCCGTCGCCGGGCGCCCATCAGCGTCCACTGTGGACGCCAGCACCCGTTGCACGTGCAGGTGCTGATCTGCGCGGTGCACTCCTCCCCCGACCTCGGCGGTGACGGCGGTCAGCAGGCCGAACGGATCGACGACGAACGCCGTGACCGAGCCGTCGGACCGCCTGAGCACCGCGATCCCACCCGCCGGCACGGCTTCCCCTGCCTGCCGCCACTGCCCGGAGCGGCCGATCCACATCGCACGGGCGCTGTCGATCACGAACTGGACGACCTCGCCCGCTCCGTCGACGCCGACTCTCACGTACTGCGGGAACGACGGTGCGGCGGCGTCCGGCACGAGCTTTCCGGTGGACCCGACCGCGAGCCGGGCCCGCGACAGCACCGAGTCGCCGATCGCCGCGATGGTCGGTGTCCCGGTGACGTCCAGTGCCAGGTCGAGGTCGACCACCAGTGACCGCGCCGGCATCGCGTCGACCGCGTCGATCATCGCCCGCAGCCGGGCGGCCCAGTCGCGCAACGACTTCGGCCTGCGCTTCGCGTCCTCCACGAGCAACTCGGCGACGTGGTCCGCGACCTCGGCCGGGAAGTTGGCCCTGCGCAACGCGGACCGGCACGTCACCGCCGCGTGGCTCTCCCTCGGCGGCAGGCCGAGCAGCAGGAAGTGGATCACCGCGCCGAACGAGTACCTGTCCGCTTCGGCGGTGCCTTTGTTCCCGCCTTCGGGTGCGGTGTAGCCGTAGGTGCGCACGGTCGTGGTCGGACCGCTCCTGGCCGGCACGACCGAGGTGAAGTCGATCAGGTGCACCTCGCCCTTCTCGTCGACCATGACGTTCGCGGGCGAGATGTCCCGGTGGTGCACGGCGAGCGGACCGGTGCTGATCGAGTCGATGATCCCGGCGAGCTTGCCAGCGACGACGCAGACGTCCGCGAAGGACGGCTTGGCCTTGCGCACCCATCGCGTCAGGTCGTCACCATCGATCCACCGCGACACGACGTAAAGCGTGTGACGATCACCCGCTCTGCCCGGTTCGTGCGGCTCGGCACCGATGAACACCGTCGACGCGCCGGCCACCCCGGGGACAGCGAGCTGGCTGGTCTCCTCCCGTGCCTCCTCGGCCTTCCGGTACCAGCGGGCCAGCGCCTGGTCCGGCGTCTCGTGCTGGTTCTGCTCGAGATGCCTCGAGTGCAACACCTTCACGGCCCAGCGGCGGTCGATCTCGTTGACGCGTGCGGTCGTGGCGAGCCAGATCTCGCCCTCGCCGCCCTCGGTGACCCGTTCGCAGAGCTCGTAGTGGTCAGGCGCCCCGGCAGGCCCGACCCTCATTCCCACGGTGGTCATCGAGCTCAGTTCCGGTAGACGAAGGAGGACGCGGGTCGTGCGGTGCTCGCCGGCGCGGCGATCACGATCACGGGTGCCGGTGCGGAGGACAGCGCCCGGTGGACGTCGGTCATCACGTCGTGGACGCGGCGCATCACGAGCACCTGGACGCTGCCCGGCGAGTCGGCACGCTTACCGCACAACCCGGTCACCCGGCCGTAGTCGACGCCGCCGTTCTCCCCGATCGACCGCAGCTCGTCGAGCAGCGCGACCAGCGGGGCGAACGCCGCGTGGTCCGGTTGCGGACGCAGTCCTCTGGACACGCGGACGAGGAAGTTCGCGGCACCGGCGACGTCCGCGACGAGCGAGCCGAACTCCCGGCCGGACAGCTGGAGCACGAACCGGTCCACCCACACGTCCTGGCCGTGGCTGCGCTGGAACTCCGTGTCGCACCGACCGGCCAGCTCGGTGATGCCGGCCTTCAGCTCCTCCCGGTGCCGGTCCCAGTCCTCGGTTCCGGTGTGCCGCAGCGCCTGGAGCGCGGTGCGGGTGCGTTCGGGAAGCGGGCCGGGTTTCGGCGCCGCGGTGAGGCGGCCTTGGACGCGGTGGACGATGCCGCCGCCGAGTCCGCCGAAGTAGCCGGCGAGCGCGTCGAGCCCGCCGACCGTGGTGGAATCGCCGCCGCCGACCTTCACCAGCTCGCGGAGCAACGTGTGGTTGGGGACGTACTCGGCCTTCCGCATGTCGCCGCCGCGCCTGCGATAGAGGTTCTCGTCGCTGATGCCCACGGCGTGCAGCCGGATGCCGAGGTCGCGGTGCAGGTGCTCCATCAGGCTCACCGGTTCCTTGACGGCGGACACGATCTCGCCGGTGCCGGACTCACCCCTGGGCACCCAGTTCGCGCCGTCGCTGACCAGCACGACGAGCTTCTCGTTGCCCGGTCTGCCGTTGCGGTGGAGCAGATTGGCCGCGGCGTGCAGCGCCTGGCCGATGTCCGTGCTGCCGGACGGTTTCATCGACGCGACCGCGCGCCGGAAGTCGTCCACGAGCGGGGCCGGCGAGTCCGCGTCGAGCTGCACCATGCCGGGCTGGTGCGGAAAGACCTGTCGCACCTGGCCGTTGAACTCCAGCAGGGCGAGCCGTGACACGCGCCCGGAGACACGCGTGCGCATCTCCAGCAGGTCCCGCAACGACTCCCGCAACGCCTCGACGCGGGTGATCCACTGCTCGCCCGTGGTGAACGTGCCCCACGCGGACGCGCGCACGGCGGGCAGGTCCTGCATCTGCATCGAAAAGCTGGTGTCCGCGAGGACCACCACGTCGACGCCCGCACGGGACGCGGGCGCGTACAGCTCGACGACGGTGTTCTTCGTAATGCGGGCGACGACCTCGTGGTGTCCGCCCGCGTCGACCTCGTGCACGCGGTGCGGCACACCGTTCACGGACACCGAGAAGTCCGTGCCTTTGGCGGGCACCCAGAGCAGTTCTCCGACGAGTCCGGCCTGTGCGAACTCGCGGGCCGCTTCACCTGGTTCGCGTTCGGTCGCGAGTTCCAGCACCAGCTTGCCGACCGGCACCGCGTCCACCAGGTCGAGCTGCCACCGCTGCCGGTCCGCGACGTCCAGATCCCATTGCGCGGCAAGGTCTTCGTCGATGGCGACGTGCTTCGCCGGCACCTCGGCCAGTTCGGTGGCGAGCACCGCCGCCTGCAGCCAGCCCGTCCCGGAACGAACGCTCAGCACCCCGGCGCCTGAGCCCGCGCCCACCGGCACACCGACGCGGGTTCCCGTGACAGCACCGCCACCCGGCACGGCGACCAGCCGGTGCGGTCCCGACGCGGCGACAGTCGATCGCCTCACCGGTCGCCTCGTTCCCGCTTCACCGTGACTCCCAGAGCCTTCTCGTACTTCGCGATGTTGCCCCTGTTCTTCCCGTAGAAGAGACCGGCGAGGTCGTCCGGCACCTCGACGAAGAGCAACGCTTTCCGCGCGCCGCTCGCGCGCTTGTACTCCCCGAGCTGGATCTCCTGCGTCAGCCGCGAGTGCACCAGCGGCCGCAGCACGGCGATCAACCGCTCGCCCTCCGCGCGGTCCTCCAGCGCCTCCTTGAGCTGCCGGTCCCAGGCCTGCCAGGACTCGGCCATCGCCGCCGTCGTCACGGCGTTCCTCACGACCTCGCGCTCCAACGCCCGCAACATCCGGTGCACAGCGGGCAGGTCCTTGGCGAGCGCCGCGTGCTCGCAGTAGCGCAGCGTGTACCCGAACCCGCTCAGGCTCGGCTGCCGCTCTTTGTGCCTGCGCCGCGCCGCGCCGCCGACGATCTGGAACAAGACCTCGTCAGGCGCCGCTGACTTGACGGCGCGGTGGGCGGAGCAACGGCCGAGCCCGACGCGTTCACCCCCGAACACCTGCCAGCGGTGTGCGTGCTGGGTGCACATCCTGCGGGCGCACCGGCGGAAGTCGCGGGTGAGGTGTTCGCACCGCACCGATCCGAGGTCACCGCACGACGAACTCTCGCAGCGGGGAAACGCCTCCTCGAAGCACGGTGGGCAGAACGCGAGGTCCGGATCTTTCGGGTGCGACCTGCGATGCGTTCCGCACCAGGCCTTTGCCCTCTGGCAGGCCCGCCCCGTGCACCGGAACACGGCGGCCGACGGACACGCCTGACAGGTGGGCCGATGGTCCTGGCACGTGGCGATGAGAGCACCGTCGAGCATCACGACGTGCCGGTCGCACACGCGGTTGTCGTTGCCGTCGGACGGGCAGACCGAGCACAGGAACGGCGCGTACTCGGCCTTCCCGGTGCAGTGCCTGCACCGATAGCGGATCTCCGCGCGTTCCCGCACGGCCACCACGGCGAACCGGGTGTCCGCCCCGACCACCCCTGCACCCGCCCGCACGACCTCGAGCCGCACCGTGCCGCCTGCCCCGTCCAGCGAATGCACCCTGCGGCGCTGGAGGTCCTGCCCGGTCAACGCGATTTCCAGATCCGCCCACAGCGCGGCGAACTCCTCTTTGGTGCCCGGCGCGTTCGTCAACTCGCGCAGGTCGAGCACCAGTTCGACGTCGTGCCCTGTCATGCCTCGTCACCTCGCCGTGCCGCCCGGCCGGTTCCCGCTTCGGCGATGCCACGCCGCCACTCCCCCAGCACCACCGCGACCCGGCCCGGCGCCGACGAGGTCAGTTCCGCGAGCAGCGGGCCCCCAGGCGCGGGGTTGGTCAGCGCGGAACGGCAGCGGGACAGCAGTTCGGCGTCACCTGCGCCGGCCCAGCGCGCGAGCAGGTCCCGTTCCGCGGCCCCGCCACGCAGGCCCAGCCCCGGCAGGTCCAGTGCCAGCAGGAACGGCGCCAGCTCCGCGGGATCCGCGTCCAGGTTGCGGAACTCGACGCACAGGTCGCGCAGCAGCCGCCTCGCGGACTCCCGTGCAGGGCGTTTTCCTCGCACGGATCCGCGTTTGCGGTCCTCCACCTCGAACCTCGCGCGCATGCCGTCCGTGATCGCGCGGGCCCGGTTCTCCTCCAGGAGCCTCTGGGGTTGGTGACCCGCGCGCCTGCCGTCGCGCACCAGCCTTCTGGCATGCATCGCGAGCGCGCTCATCAGCAGTGCCTGCGCCCGCACCCCCGCCAGCGTCACCGCGGCGTCCGTGCACCTGACGACCACCGCCAGTCCGCCGTCCGGCAGGTCGGCCGGTGACACGTCCATCCGATCCAGTTGCGCGACGCCGTCCTTGCGCCGCAGTTCCGCCTTCACGCGGTCCAGGTGGTTGCGCGCGGTCGACGCGAGGAAGCGCGTCGAGAGGTGTGCGTTCGAACCTGCCAGCCACCGCGAACCGATCCGATCCGGCGGCGCGGCGCCCGTGGTGGTGCCGGTCCCGGTCAGTGCGATGAGCGTGGGCACCCAACTGCGCAGCACGTT
This sequence comes from Lentzea waywayandensis, assembly GCF_900115955.1. Taxonomy (GTDB): domain Bacteria; phylum Actinomycetota; class Actinomycetes; order Mycobacteriales; family Pseudonocardiaceae; genus Lentzea; species Lentzea waywayandensis. The sequence goes on along the minus strand of NZ_FOYL01000006.1, from coordinate 395,556 downwards.
GCACAGGACTTCCTGCTCGACGGACGACAGCACCTCCAGCACATGCACGTCACCGCCGGGCACCGCCTTCGTGCGCTGCGGCGCCACCCCGGCGGACACCAGCGCACCGCCCGCGCGTTCCACGATCGCCGCCACCGCGTCGAGCAGCGTGCCGAGTTCGGTGAACAGGTCATCGCGAGCAGGGCGGGTGCCGAGCCAGCTCAGCGGCAGCCTGAGCGAGAACAACCCCTGCGTCCCCGCGGTCACGCCCACCTGCCGGCCGCCGAGCCGGAGATCAGCGCGGCTGAGGGCGTGCGCCGCCGCGTCGTGGGTGGTTCCGACGACAGCGAACGCCTTGTCGAGCCCCTGCCGGGAGGCGCCGATGCGCGTGAGACTGACCAACATGCCCCGGTGATCGGGGCCTTGCGTCACATTCGTTACATCGACACCGAACAGTTCACACAGGACTCAAGTGTTGCCGCAGGTGCCACGGTGCCAACAACTTCGATTCCACCAGCGCTGGCATCACCGGTATCGCTCCTCTGGAAGAACGCCGATCACCTGAGGGCAGGTGTGGCCGAAACAAAGCTGTACGACGAGATCGGAACCGGGTATTCGTTGGGACGCCGCACGGATCCGCGCTGGATGACGGAAATCCTCGCCGCGCTCGGTCTCCGCCCGCGTCATCACCAACGTCAGGGCGGGCACCGGTCACCAGGCAGGACAGGCTCGGCAGGCGGGATGCCCCGTCGCCACGAGAAGCCCGAGGATCGACAAGTCCACGACCGCCGCGATGATCGCGGTGACCGCCCGCGAAACATCCTGCAAACCCCCGACCGCGAGCCCGAGAACCCCAGCATGCATCGACACAGCCCGACACCGGACCCCGATTCAATCAGGCCCACGAGCAGGCGCAACAGACTTCTGCAAACGGTGCCATTTTCCTAATTCACATATCTGACTTTTCACACCCTTGAACATTATCGCGAATTAGCCGCGAATCATTGACGACGCCTCAGGAACTATTCACAATTCGACTCCACGATGTGAGCCGCCCCACATACGTGGTCGAACTGTTCCCTGGAGGCATCCGTGTCCCGAAGTCATGGCCTACGACGAGCCGCCACGCTCGGAATCGTGGGCACTCTCGCCGCGGTGGGCATCGCCGTGCTGGTCAACGCCGCGGGCGCGGCACCCGCTGCGGGCGCGCTCACCGGACTGGACACCTCGGCGGGCAATCGTCGAGCGCCCGTGAGCGGGCTGTACGACTGGAGCAAAGCCGGTTATCGGGGTGGTCAGAACCTCCCCGGTGCGAACGAGATCAACCCCAGTGCGGCGTGCCAGATCACCGCGGCCGAATTGGCGAGCCAGTTCAACGTGAAGCCGAATGACGGCCTGGACGATTCCACGGGTCTGCAGTCGGCCATAGATTCGATCAAAACGAACTGTTCGCCGGCGGCGAGCCACACGAAGCTGAGCCTGATCACGTTGCCCGCCGGTGAGCTGGCCGTGTCGCGCGAACTGCACGTGGACGCCGACTACCTGATTCTGCGCGGGGCCGGCAAGGACGCCACGAAGATCACCTACCGGCCGGACGCGAACACCCTCTACGACGCCCTCACCCCGGACGGCTCCGACTGGGACGAGGACGGCATGACCTCCGGTGCGGGCAAGGGCGGCTGGCTGTGGCCGGGCCGCGGCCTGTTCCGGGTCCAGTCACGCGGTGTCGACCCGAGCTACGCGAGCGACTACGCCGCGGCTCCCGCCAACCGCAAGGACATCTTCGAGGGCACGGTGAACGTGCACTGGAAGGTCGGCGCGAAGGTGGCCACCACCGCCAGGACCGGTGACCGCACGATCACCGTGCAGTCGGCCACCAGGATCAAGGCCGGCATGTTCGTGAACGTCCGTGCCGCGAACTCGGTCAAGTTCTACGAGCAGCAGCAGGCGACCGGCACCGGGTTCCCGATGCTGAACATGCACATGCGGCAGCAGATCTTCACCGTCACCTCGGTCTCGGGCAACACCGTGACGCTGGACAAGCCGCTCGAGTACGACGTCCCGGTCAACTCCACTTCGGACGGTTCCGCGCCGATCGACGGGACGCCGTACGACTCGAAGGTGTCCCCGCTGGTCGACCCGGTCGAGGGCGTCGGCTTCGAGGACTTCGGCTTCACGCAGGCGATGCCTGGCCTCAACCAGGCCGACTCGATCAACAACTACGGCAACATGGCGCCCGCCGCCGAGATGCACGGCATCGTCTTCAAGTGGGCGGCCAACTCCTGGGTGCGCGGCATCAAAGCGGAGATGACGGGCTCGCACCCGATCGTCACCGAGGAGGCCAAGAACCTCCAGATCGTGAACAACGAGCTCGACGGCTCGTGGAACAAGGGCAAGGGCGGCAACGGCTACTTCCGCGGCTCGCGCGTGTGGGACTCGCTGTACACCGGCAACACCTCGCGCAACCTGCGCCACTTCACGTTCCAGTGGTCCGCCTCGGGCAACGTCGTGATCGGCAACGACTTCGACTCCGACCTGAACCTGCACGGCGGCTGGGAGCGCAACAACCTGTTCGAGCTGAACACGGTCCGGGTGCCCTACGCGCACCGCTCCGGCAACTGCCGCGCCAACTGCGGCGAGGAGGGCGGTGGCGGTCCCGACAACTCCAACTGGTTCCCGATCTGGTGGGGTGCCGGCAAGAAGGCGGTGAAGTGGTCCGGCGCGTCCGGTCCCCGCAACGTCTTCTTCAACAACACGATGACCAAGCAGACCGCGACCGGCGGCACGTTCAACGACTACTACGCCGACCACTCGCGGATCTACCAGTTCGGCTGGAACGGCACGGCCTACCAGCACCTGGACATCGGCGGCACGCCGATCACCGACTGGGCCACCAACGAGCAGCGCGACTTCACCGGCGGCCACGGCGTGGACGCCACGAAGACGGACTCGGCGGCGTCGCTGTTCCTGAGCTCGGTCAACGGCACCCCGCCGACCAGCACCACCACGTCCACGACGACGTCGGCAACCACCACGACGACCACGCCGCCTGCGGGTGCGTGCGTCACCGCCAAGGTCACCCAGACCTCGGTGTGGAACGGCGGCTACGGCGCCGACGTGACGATCACCAACGGCTGCGCCACCGCGACGACGTCGTGGACGGTCGAGTTCGATCTGCCGTCGGGCACCACGGTCAGCAGTTCCTGGAGTTCCGTGCGGACTTCCACGGGCCAGCACCACAAGTTCACCAACGCGAGCTTCAACGGCACCGTCAAACCCGGCGCCAGCACCAAGTTCGGCTTCAACGCCTCGGGTGCCGGTCTCCCCGCCGGCTGCACCGTCAACGGCAAGTCCTGCGGAGGCAACTGATGGGCACACGAGCACTCGCGCTCGCCGCGGTGACCGCGACGGTCGCGGCACTGCTGAGCGGCGGGTCCGCGCAGGCCGCGGCACCCGTGCTGAAGGCGTCGGTCACCCAGACGTCGGTGTGGAACGGCGGCTACGGCGCGGACGTGACGATCACCAACTCCGGTGACGCCGCGAGCACGTCGTGGACGGTCGAGTTCGACCTGCCGTCCGGCACCACGATCACCAGCTCCTGGAGCTCCGTCCGCACTTCCACGGGCCAGCACCACAAGTTCACCAACGCGAGCTTCAACGGCACCGTCAAACCCGGCGCCAGCACCAAGTTCGGCTTCAACGCGTCCGGTGGCAGCCTTCCGACGAACTGCACGATCAACGGCGTGGCATGTGGCGGCGGTACTCCGCCCACCGACACGCAGGCGCCCACCGTACCGACGGGTCTGCGGTCGACCGGCGTGACGTCCGGTTCGGTGTCGCTGGCGTGGACGGCGTCCACTGACAACGTCGGCGTCACCGGTTACGAGGTGCTGCTCGGCAACGCGGTCAACGCCACCGTCACCGGCACGTCCGCCACGGTCACCGGCCTGTCCCCCGCCACCGCGTACTCGTTCTCGGTGCGCGCCAAGGACGCGGCGGGCAACACGTCGGCGGCGAGCGCGGCGGTCAGCGCCACGACCAGTCCGGGCACCGGCGGCGGCAGCACCGTCGACGTCTCCACCGCGGCGCAACTCCAGGCAGCACTGGCCGCGGCCATCGCGGGCCAGACGATCAAACTCGCGGCGGGCACCTACCGCGGCTCGTTCGTCGTCAACGGCCGTGCGGGCACCGCGTCCCAGCCGATCACCCTGAGCGGGCCTCGGGACGCCGTCCTCATCAACGACGGCCCCACCGGCGAGGCCCCGTCCTGCCCCGCGCCCACCGCGGGCTGGGACTCCGGCTACGGCCTGTGGGTCTTCGGTTCCCCGTACTGGAACCTCACCGGGTTCACCGTGCGGGAGTCGAAGAAGGGCATCGTCCTCGACAACTCGCACCACACCACGATCGACTCGGTCTCGGTGCACCACGTCGACGAGGAGGCCGTCCACTTCCGCCGTTCCTCGGCCGACGGCATCATCCGCAACTCCACCATCACCGACACCGGCCTGGTCCAGCCCGGCTACGGCGAAGGCGTGTACCTCGGTTCCGCCAACTCCAACTGGGCCTGCCACGGCAACAACGGCGGCATCGACCGCAGCGACCGCGTCCAGGTGCTGAACAACAAGATCGGCCCGAACGTCGCGGCCGAGCCGATCGACGTCAAGGAAGGCACCTACGAGGGGATCATCCGCGGCAACACCTTCGACGGGCAGGGCATCACCGGCCAGAACTCGGCCGACTCCTGGATCGACGTCAAGGGCATCGGATACCTCGTCGAGGACAACACCGGCACGTTCCGCAGCCCCGGCACCTTCGCCAACGGCTACGAGACGCACAACACCAGCACCACCCCCAGCCTGCCCAACGGCTGCGGCAACGTCTGGCGCAACAACCGTTCCGACCTCGGCGGCGTCGGCCAGTACGCCATCAACATCACCTCGGTGTCGAAGTGCACGGCGATGCCCAACGTCGTCTACGCGTCGAACACCGTGACCGGGGCGGTGAAGGGCCTGACCAACGCACCGGTCACCCCGTGACACCGCCGTGAAGGAGTGGCCCGGCGGTCCCGACCACCGCCGGGCCACTTTCGCTACTCTCGGAAGCCGGGGGGACGCATGAGCGGAACGGATCTGTACGACGAGATCGGCACGGGTTACTCGTGGGGACGGCGCACCGACCCGCGCTGGATGGCCGAGATCCTCGCCGCGCTCGGCACCGCCCGTTCCATCGCCGACGTCGGCGCGGGCACCGGTTCCTACGAGCCGCACGACCGGACGGTGCTCGCCCTCGAACCGTCCGTCGAGATGATCCGGCAACGACCACCCGGCGCGAGCCCCGCCGTCCGCGCGGTCGCCGAAGCCCTGCCGGTCCGCGACCACGCCGTCGATGCAGCGCTGGCCGTGCTCACCGTCCACCACTGGACGGACTGGCGCGCCGGTCTCGCCGAACTCCGCCGCATCGCACCACTTCAGGTCGTCCTCGCCTACGACACCTTGCGGCACATCGACTTCTGGTTCGTCCGCGAGTACGTGCCCGAGATCGCCGACCTGGAACGCACGCGACCTTCGGCGGACGACATCGCGCACGAACTCGGCGCTCAAAGCGTCACCGTGCTGCCGCTACCCTGGGACTTCACCGACGGCGTGTTCCCGGCCTACTGGCGACGCCCGGCCGCCTACCTCGATCCCCGCGTCCGCCGCGCCTGCTCCGCGCTCGCGCAAACCGATCCCGGCGCTGTCGAGCGCGGCATCCGGCAGCTACGCGCCGACCTGGGCAGCGGCCGCTGGCACGAGCGCCACCGGGACCTGCTCGACCTCGACGAGTGGGACGCCGGCTTCCGCCTCATCGTGTCGCGTGCCTGAAGGGACTCACCGCTTCGGCGAACGCCCCAAGGCAGTCAGGACGCGGCTCAGCGGATCTTCGTCGTCTGCGGCGAGCGCGGGCCCGAAAGGCGCGCCAGGCTTCAGCCTGCTCTCACCGTCCGGCACCGCCAACGCGATCCGCAGCGCGGGCTCGGCCAGTTCCGGGGCCAGGCGGTAGTCGAGCCCGAGCGAACGCGCGACGTCCCAGCCGTGCACGACGTAGTCGATCAGGTGGAAGCTGACCGCCTGCATCGCCGGAAACCGCGCGGCGGGCCCGAACTCCGGCAGGTCGAACTCCCGTTGCGGCACTTCGGGTTCCGCGAAGGCCGCGAGAACGTCCTCCGCGGCCTCGGCGTAGCCGGCGACCGGCCGGGCACCGAGGGGCCGCACCTCCCAGACCGCGAGATTCCCGCCCTCACCCCTGGCCGCGGCGGCGAAACCGTGGTGCTGGACGGTCATGTGGGCGAGGAGGTCGGCGACTGTCCACTCGGAACAGGGCGTCGGCTTTCCCCAGTCGTCGGCCGACACCTGGGACACGATCTCCACGCTGGTCCGCACCGCGGTGTGGTGGAGAGCCAGCAGATCATTGATAAGCATATGCCCACGATAGGCATATGCTTACTATTGACGCAAGGTAGCTATCATCCTGTTCGTGGATGGCCGGCGACGTGACCTCGCGGCGATGATCGCGCCGTTGCAACGAGCGCTGGTCGCCGCCGAGCAGCCGGTGCTGCGCGCGCACGGGCTGAGCATGTGGGGCTACGTCGTGCTCGACACCCTCGAAGGCCAGCCGGTGCGCACCCAGGTCGCGCTCGCGGAGTTCATCGGCGCGGACAAGAGCCGGATCATCGGTGTGCTGGACGAACTGGAGAACGACGGCCTGCTGGAACGCACCCGCGACCCGGCGGACCGGCGCGCGCGGCTCGTCACGATCACCGAAGAGGGCCGTCGCCGGCACGGCGCGGCCCAGGCCGAGATCCAGCGGGGCGAGGAACGTCTGCTCGCCCAGTTGCCCGCCGCGGACCGGGAGGCGTTGCTGCGCTCGCTGGCCGCGCTCGTCGACGCACTGCCGAAGCTCGGCCAGGACTGAGGGAGACACGGTGCCCGACCTGCACGCGCTCTATCGCGATCTGCACAGCCACCCCGAACTGTCGCTGCGCGAGTTCCGCACGGCCGGCGTGCTGGCGGACGCGTTGCGGCCGCTGGGATACGAGGTCACCACCGAGGTCGGCGGCACTGGCGTGGTGGGCGTGCTGCCCAACGGCGACGGCCCGGTCGTGATGCTCAGGGCGGACATCGACGCGTTGCCCGTGCGGGAATCGACAGGACTGCCCTACGCGTCAACGGCTCGTGCGACCACTGTGGACGGTGAGGACGTGCCGGTGGCGCACGCGTGCGGGCACGACATGCACGCCACGTGCCTGATCGGGGCGGCCGAGCGGTTGGCGCAGACCCGCGAGGAGTGGACGGGGACGCTGCTCGTGGTGTTCCAGCCCGCCGAGGAACTGGGCCGCGGCGCACGGGACATGGTCGCCGACGGCCTCTTCGAACGGTTCGGCAAGCCGGAAGTCGTGCTGGCACAACACGTCAGCCCGCTGCCGGCCGGGATGATCGCGTACGGCAGCGGGCCGCTGATGGCGGCGTCCGACTCGGTGCGGGTCACGTTGTTCGGCCGGGGCGGTCACGGTTCGGCGCCGGAGACCGCGGTCGATCCCGTGCTGATGGCCGCGCACGTCGTAGTGCGGTTGCAAGGCATCGTCGCGCGCGAGATCGCACCGTCCGAGCGTGCCGTCGTCACGGTCGGGCGGCTGCAGGCCGGTACCAAGGAGAACGTCATCCCGGAGACCGCCGAGATCGGCGTCAACATCCGGACGTTCAACGAGCACGTCCGCGGCATCGTTCGCGCCGCGGTTGAACGGATCGCCCGCGCCGAGGCCGCCGCCTCCGGGGCACCGCGCGAGCCCGAGTTCGACTGGTACGACGGCACTCCCGTGCTCGTGTCCGATCCTGACGCGACCACGACGACCATGGCCGCGTTCGCCGAGCACTTCGGCAAGCACAACCTGATTCCCGGCGCGGTGGTCAACGCCAGCGAGGACGTCGGCGTTTTCGGTACGGCCGCAGGGATTCCGACGGTGTTCTGGTTCCTCGGCGGCACGGACTTCAGCACCCGCGAACCCGGTCAGCCGGTCGCGATGAACCACTCCCCCGAGTACGCGCCGGACATCGAGCCGACGCTGTCCACCGGAGTCGACGCTCTGGTCGTCGCCGCACGAACCTGGCTCAGTTGAACGATCCTGGACGAAATCCGGCGTACCTCCTCCATCGTCCGATGTGTCGCGCGTGTTTCACATAGCACACAAATGGGTTGTGACCTGCGCGTTCTCCCGCCAAGATGGCAACGTCGGACACCGACTGATTGTTAATGGGGGCAGTCGAATCATGCGTTTGAAGCGTGTAGTTGCAGCTGTGGTCGGCATCGCGGCGATGGTCACCGTCGTCGGCGCCGCACCGAGCATCGCGCAGGGGGACAGCAAGACGTTCAAGGGCCTCGATCGCGATCGTGGTTCCAAGATCCAGACGACCGATGGCCAGTCGTTCCTGGAGATCAACGGCGCCGGTGAGCTCGTGCACTGGCAGCGGGCGGGCGAGAGCTACTCCAGGCAGCTCCGCGGCTGGGGCTGGCAGGGCACCCGCGCCATCACCACCCTGGACGCCCAGACGTTCGTGGAGATCAAGGGTGACGGCCGCCTGTCCAAGTGGACGTGGAACGGCAGCTGGTACAGCGAGGCCGCCGTCGGCACGGGCTGGAACAACGCCCGCCTGATCACCGGCGTCGCCGGCAACCAGTTCATCGAGATCAACAACCAGGGCGAGCTCGCCTACTGGACGTTCGACGGTTCCAACGGCCTCAGCAAGATCGTCAGGGGCGTGGGCTGGGGTGCCACGAAGAGCATCACGGGTCTCGACCCGTTCCTGTTCATCGAGATCAAGGGTGACGCGCTCAACTCCATGTCCTTCTGGGTCAACGAGCAGAGCGGTCTGACGGAGTTCCCGGAGACGGGCAACCCGGACGGCAACACCTACATCCGCCTGATCGCCGGTGGCGACTCTGACCACTTCACGGTCATCACGACCAACGGCCTCCTGGTGGAGTACGCGTACAACGAGTCCGAAGGCGCGTACCAGGGCGTCATGCGCGGCTGGGATTGGCAGGGCACTCGCCTGATCGGCTGATCTGGCAGGTAGTTCTCTCGCAGGGGAAGGCCCCGACCGGTTCGCCGGTCGGGGCCTTCCGCGTTCTGGTCAGCGGGCCGCGATGCCGTCGTACATCACGCGCCGCAGCGCTTCGCTTTGCGCCGTCTGCGCTTCCGGCGTGCGCAGCGACGAGATCGCAGTGCCGAGGATCATGCCGTTGATGGCCCTGGCGGTGTTGTCGACGTCGAGGTCGGCGCGCAGATAGCCCAGTTCGACGCCGTGCGAGAGGTACGCGGACGTCAGCGCGGCGGCCAGGTCGAACAGGTCCAGGATCCGTTCGGCCATGGCGCGGTCGATTCCGGGCGCCTCGAACAGCAGCAGGCGCGGTACGCGTGGGTCCTCGCCGAAGATGCGGGCCAGTGACTCGCCGATGCGCGCGGACTGTTCGCGGTACTCGGCGAGGGTCGACACCGCGTCCGGCGCGTTCTCGGCCGTCAGCGCGCCGGTGACGCGTCCGACGAGATCGTCGACCACGTGGTCGACGATGTCCCGCTTGTTCTGGAAGTAGCGGTAGAACGTGCCGTGCCCGATGCCCAGGCGCGTGGCCACGTCGGCGATTCCGGTGGCGTGGTAGCCGCGTTCGGCGAAGCAGTCGAAGGCCGCGTCGATGATCTCGCGGCGCAGCTCCTGCTTCTTGCGCTCGGCGCGGCTGACGGGCTCGGCACTGGACGTCATGCGCCCAAGTCTATGACCTGCGGAGTCTTGCGATCACCCTGGAACTGACATACGGTTCCGAAACTGACACGCGATTCCGTTCGATGCAGGAGGTCGGAATGGCCCCGCAGTACGACGCAGTCATCGTCGGTGCCGGGTTCGGCGGCATGGGCGCGGCGATCGAGCTCAAGCGGCTCGGCCTGCACGACCTGCTGATCCTGGAGCGGGAGGACGACCTCGGCGGCACCTGGCACGTGAACAGGTATCCGGGGCTGGCCGTCGACATCCCGTCCTCGACCTACTCGTACTCGTTCGAGCCGAATCCGCACTGGTCAAGGCTGTTCGCGCCGGGTTCCGAACTCAAGCGCTACGCCGGGCACGTGGCCGCGAAGTACGGGCTGCGGCCGTTGATGCGCTTCGGGGTGACGGTGACCGGCGCTCGCTGGCGGGACGACCACTGGGAGGTCGTCGCCGGCGAGGAGACCTTCACCGCGCGGTACCTCGTGACCGCCACGGGGTTCCTGTCCATGCCGAAGACGCCGGACATCGCGGGCGTCGAGTCGTTCCAGGGCAAAGTGATCCACACCGCCGCCTGGGAGCCTGCCGACCTGACCGGACAACGGGTGGCGGTCATCGGCACCGGCGCCACCGCTGTGCAACTGATCCCCGAAATCGCGCGGCAGGCGTCCGCCGTGACCGTGTACCAGCGCACGCCGATCTGGGTCAGCCCGAAGCCCGACTACCCGATCCCGTCGCCGGTCAGGAAGTTGTTCGCGCGGCTGCCGTTCGCACAACGGGCCGTGCGGTGGGTGGGCAGCTCGGTCCTCGAGCTGATGATGATCTCGGGAGTGGTGCGCTACAAGCAGTTGCGGGTCGTGAACCGGCTGGCGGAGCGGTGGTGCCGGGCGCACCTGCACCGCCAGGTCCGCGACCCGGAGCTGCGCCGCGAGCTCACGCCGGACTACTCGTTCGGCTGCAAGAGGCCCACGTTCTCCAACGACTACTTCCGCACGTTCACGCGGCCGCACGTGCGGTTGGAGACGTCGGCGATCGAACGGATCGACGCCACCGGTGTCGTGACGGCGCAGGGTCGCACCGAGATCGACGTTCTCGTGCTGGCAACGGGATTCAACCTGTGGGACACCAACTTCCCGGCGTTCGAGGTGATCGGGCGCGACGGCAGGGACCTGGGGGCGTGGTGGCGGCAGAACCGGTTCCAGGCCTACGAAGGCATCACGGTGCCGGGATTCCCGAACTACCTGTCGCTCAACAGTCCCTACTCCTACAGCGGACTCTCGTACTTCACGACGATCGAGTGCCAGATGACCCACATGCGACGGCTGTTCACGGCGATGCGCTCCCGCGGTTCGGCGGTCTTCGAGATCACGCAGCAGGCCAACGACGAGTTCCTCGAACGCATGCGCGCCAAGGTCACGCAGAACTCGGTGTTCTCCCTCGGCCAGTGCTCCACCGCGCACAGCTACTACTTCAACCAGCACGGTGAAGCCACCCTGCTACGGCCGACCTCCACGGTGAGCGCACACCGTGCGGCGAGGAGTTTTCCGTTGTCGCACTACGACTTCTCGAACGTCCGCTTGATGACTTCGAGTCCACGCGACATCGAGTCGGCCATGGGCGCGGCCAACCGGTCGGGCAGCACGTCGCGGGTCCACACCAGCCGGCAACGCCCTTCGCCGTAGGGGAAAGCCTGCATGGACGCGTTGTCGTGGATCGGTTCCACGGAACCGCCGACGATCGAGTAGGCGATCCGGCGCGCTTGGTCGTCGACGCCGACGCGGCGCTCCGTGACCACTGTGCCGTCGGCGAACGTGACGGTCCGGAAGTCGGCTTCGGCCTGGGTGTCCACCACGAACCCCGGCGCCATCCGCGACGGGCCGGTGGCGAACTCGCCGATCACCTTCCACACGTCGTCGACGCTGGACTCGACCGTGATTTCCAGGCTGATGGAGGCCATGGCGCGTCACGCTGCCAGACAGAGCAGGTGGCCCTGCGGGTCGGCGAGCACGGTCCACTGCCCCTCGCCGGGCTGGAACTCCGGTTTGGTGGCACCGAGTTCGAGCAGCCGCTTGACCGCGAGCTCGACGTCCTCGACGTGGAAGTCCAGGTGCGCCTGCTTGTCCGAGCCGGGCCACGCCGGAGGCCGGTAGTCCGGCACGCGGACGAACGCCAGCTGGACGCCGTTCTCGCCCAGGTAGGCGGAATCGTCGTCACTGGAGGTGATCTTCCACCCGGTGACCGCGCGGTAGAACTCGGCCAGCGGGCCGGGGTCGGCGCAGTCGAGGACGATCGTGGTGAGCTGGGCGGGCATTTTCTTCTCCTTCTGGGTCGACGGGCACCAGCCTGCTCCGCGACCGCCTCCCGGGTCTTGAACATCCTTGCGCGCGAAAAATTGTCAGACCTCGTCCCTAGCCTGAAGGGGTGCTCTCCTTCATCGCTCTCGCGGCCCGTCCGGAGTTCACCGTGTCCGCCGTGGACTGCCGCGACGACCACCGCGGCTGGTCGGCCGAGCAGCCGCGCGCGGACGTGCGGCTCGTGCTCGTGCGCAGTGGCGGGTTCCGGCGCCGGGTCCGGGGTGTCTGCACCGATCTGGACCGCACGGTCGGCTATCTCGGGTTACCCGGCGAGGAGGAGCACTTCTCCCACCCCGCCGGCGGAGACGTGTGCACGTCGATCAGCCTGCGGCCCGACCTGTGGCGTTCACTGGCCGGTGAAGCGCCAGTGCCGGCCGGATCGTCGCTGTACGTGGACGGCAGGCTCGATCTCGCCCATCGGCGGCTGCTGCTGGCCGCCCGCGACGACGGGGCCGAGGAACTCGTGGGGCTGGTGGCGGCAGCCGTCCAGCAGGTCGTCACCGGTCCCACTCCGGCCGGCACCGGTGACGGGGCTTTGGTGGCGAAGGCTCGTGGCGTGATCGGCGACGACCACCCGGCCGCGTCGGGACTGATTCCGCTGGCTGACCTTCTCGGTGTCTCGCCATATCGGTTGAGCCGCGCCTTCACCCGTGAGCTCGGGGTGTCGCTGACCCGCTACCGCAACGGAGTGCGCGTGTCCCGCGCGCTGGACCGCCTGGAGGAAGGGGAACCGAGCCTCGCCGTGCTCGCCGCCGACCTCGGGTTCGCCGACCAGGCGCACCTGTGCCGCACGGTGCGCGAACACCTCGGACAGACGCCAACCGCACTGCGCAGACTTCTCGGGGCAAATCGAACATCAAGCCAGACAAAGGAATGCGCGGACGCAAGTCCTACAAATGCGCACGAATTGTTGGTGTGAATAAGTTAGTACTTGTTAACCATCGCCGCGCAACTCATCCTTTCCCTGCTCCGCCACCACATTCACCTCGACGAACGCACCGGCTCCCCCTGCAACCGAGGGCCGGTCTGTTCGCCCTGCAACGAGGAGAAAAATGCAAGCCAGACGCACACTCGTGCTGGCCGCGGCAGGTTCACTGGTCGCAGCCGTTCTCACCCAGACCGGCGCGCAGACCGCCGCAGCCCAACCCGTTCAGACCGCCGAGGCGATGGCCGTGGACGCGGCCGCGAGCCTAGTCGCGAGCCGCCCGTCCCAGCTGCACGCCGGATCGAACGACGAGTTCGTCCGCCACGGCGTGATCTCGTCGACGAACGGCCTCAAGTACGTCCCGTACGACCGGACGTACAAGGGAATTCCGGTCGTGGGCGGCGACTTCGTCGTCGTCACGAACTCGACCGGCCAGGTCCTCCAGACCTCCGTCAGCCAGAACGCGCCAATCGACCTCGCGAACACCACGCCTTCCGTCACCAAGGCGCAGGCCGAGGCCACCGCGAGGACCACGATGTCCACTGTGGATGGAGTCGGTACCGCGGACCAGGTCGTCTACGCGCTCGACTCCGCTCCGACGCTCGCGTGGAAGGTCACGGTCACCGGCCGTGACTCCGAGGGCCCGAGCAAGCTCGACGTGGTCGTGGACGCCGCCACCGGCAAGGTGCTGCGCAAGCAGGAACGCGTCATGCACGGCACCGGCACCAGCGGCTGGAACGGCCCGAACCCGGTCACCATCGCCACCACGCAGTCCGGTTCGAACTACTCGCTCAAGGACCCGACGCTGACCAACGTCAGTTGCCAGGACGCGGCGAACAACACGACGTTCACCAAGACCACCGACACGTGGGGCAACGGCACCCAGACCAACCGCGAGACCGGCTGCGTCGACGTGCTGTTCGCGGCGCAGACCGAGTCGAAGATGCTCTCGCAGTGGCTCGGCCGCAACGGCTTCGACGGCAACGGCGGCGGCTGGCCGATGCGCGTCGGCCTGAACGACCAGAACGCCTACTACGACGGCAGCCAGGTCCAGATCGGAAAGAACTCCGCGGGCCAGTGGATCGGTTCGATCGACGTCGTCGCGCACGAGCTCGGCCACGGCATCGACGACCACACGCCGGGCGGCATCTCCGGCGCGGGCACCCAGGAGTTCGTCGCGGACGTCTTCGGCGCCACCACCGAGTGGTTCGCGAACGAACCGTCGCCCTACGACACCCCGGACTTCCTTGTCGGCGAGACGATCGACCTCGTCGGCCGCGGCCCGATCCGCAACATGTACAACCCGTCCGCGCTGAACCACGCGAACTGCTACTCCAGCTCGATCCCGAACGCCGAGGTCCACGCGGCCGCCGGCCCCGGCAACCACTGGTTCTACCTGCTCTCGCAGGGCACGAACCCGACCAACGGCCAGCCGGCGAGCACCACGTGCAACAACACGTCGATCACCGGCCTCGGCGTCGAGAAGGCCATCAAGATCTTCTACAACGCCATGCTGCTCAAGACCTCCAGCAGCTCGTACCTCAAGTACCGCACCTGGACGCTGACCGCGGCGAAGAACCTCTACCCCGGCAGCTGCGCGGAGTTCGACACGGTCAAGGCGGCCTGGGACGCGATCAGCGTGCCCGCGCAGTCGGCCGACCCGACGTGCGGCGCGACCGGCACGGTGACGGTCGGCAACCCCGGCAACCAGTCGGGCACCGTCGGCACCGCGGTGAGCCTGCCGCTGTCGGCGAGCGGCGGCACCGCGCCGTACAGCTGGTCCGCCACCGGCCTGCCCGCCGGCCTGTCCCTCAACTCCGGCAACGGCACCATCTCCGGCACCCCGACCACCGCCGCCACCTCGAACGTCACGGTGACCGCGCAGGACAGCGCCGGCAAGAGCGGCACCGCGTCGTTCAGCTGGACCGTCGGCACCAGCGGCGGCACCTGCTCCGGCCAGAAGCTCGCCAACCCGGGCTTCGAGTCCGGCGCCGCCTCCTGGACCGCGAGCTCCGGCGTCATCGGCCAGCACAGCGCGGACGGCGAACCCGCCCGCACCGGCACCTGGTCGTCCTGGCTGAACGGCTACGGCTCCTCGCACACCGACTCGCTGTCCCAGTCGGTCACGATCCCCGCCGGCTGCAAGGCGTCGCTGACGTTCTACGTCCACATCGACACCAAGGAGACCGGCAGCACCGTCTACGACAAGCTGACGGTCACCGCGGGCACCACCACCCTCGCCACGCTCTCGAACACCAACGCGGCGGCGGGCTACGTCCTCAAGACGTTCGACGTGTCCTCGTTCGCGGGCCAGACGGTGACCGTCAAGTTCACCGGAGTGGAGGACGCCTCGCTCCAGACGTCCTTCGTGATCGACGACACGGCGGTGACCCTGAGCTGAACCTTCTAGGGTGAGCGCCTCAACGGAGAGGTGCTCATGAAGAAGCAGGCGTACGCGGTTGCCGCGATCGTGGACTCGATCGCGGCAACCGTGCGCGGCGCCAAGCCCGCGCGCACTGTGACGAAGACCGCGCTGATGCCCGCACTGGCCTTCGCCAGCCCACCCGGCGACCCCGGCATGGCGGTCGGCCTGGCCGGCTCGTGGCTGGGCGACGTGGCACTGCTGGGCGACTCCGACCGGGCATTCCGAACAGGACTCTTCAGCTTCCTGGTCGCCCACCTCGGCTACACCGCCGCTCTGGCCCGCCGCTCATCACCCGGCTCGCGCAAGGCCGTCGTCCCCATCGTCGTGGCGTCGGCCACAGGAGCCGTGCTGTTCGCGCGAGCGGCAGGCCCGCTGGGAAAGCCGGTAGGCCTCTACGCCCTGACCCTCGGCACGATGGTCGCCGCCGCCTCCACGGCCCGAGGCGCCGGCGCACGACGAGTTCTCGGTGGTGCCACCCTGTTCGCGGTGTCGGACGCCCTGCTCGGCGCGAGCCGGTTCGTCCTCAAAGGACGCGCGACGCGAGTGGCGTCGTCGGGCGTCATGCCGACCTACGCGGCGGCCCAGTGGCTCCTGCACACGGGGTTCAAAGCGTCGAACGGGTGACCCGCGTGAAAACCCGTTGGAACCCCTGTGCTAACGTTCTTCACGTCGGAACGAGCAAGACTCCGGCACACAAACAAGCGCCGCTAGCTCAGTTGGTTAGAGCAGCTGACTCTTAATCAGCGGGTCCGGGGTTCGAGTCCCTGGCGGCGTACTCCAGAGAAGCAGGTAGAGATTCGTCTCTACCTGCTTCTCTGCTTTTTACCGCTTGTCGTCATTCACCCTTTGCAAGCCTCGCGGAAGCCAAGCAGCCCGTCACCACCGCAGGGCACTGAGCTCACGGGTCAGGACAGGCGAGAACGTCCCGTCGGCGGTGATCATCGCGTGGCCGACACCGGGGAGCACCACGCGGTGGCCCACGACGGATGCGAGCTGGTCGGTCGTGTGACAGGGCACCTGGGGGTCCAGCTCGCCGCAGGTCAGAAGCACCGGCATCGGCGGCAGCCCGCGTGCGACGTCGGGTGGGAAGACCGCGTCGTCCGTCGTCACGAACCGGCGGTTTGGTCCCGCCAGCGACTGGAAGAGCGCGGCGAGCGGTGCCGGCATGGTCGTCGTGTCGACGGGGCGGCCACCTCGCAGGTCCGCGACGGCCACGTCGATCGCCCGGTCGATGATCTCCGCGTCCTGCTTGGTCATCCCTCCGGCATCGACGAGTTGCCTGATCTGGTCGTGCAGTTGCATGGCGAGCACGTCCAGCAGCCGCAACGCCTGGGGCTGCAGCATGATCAGAGCGGCGGCACGCTGGCGGGGAGGTGCGTGCGCGGCGAGCACCAGTGCGGTCATGGCTCCTTCGCTGTGACCGGCCAGAGCCACCCTGCCCCGTGCCACCTCGGCACGGTGTTGCAGGTGGTCGCGAGCTGCCGCGGCCTGCCGCACGAAGGCCGGGTAGTCGATGTCCTGTGGCCGCCCGGCAAAGGCTCCCAGTCCTGTGCGGCCCGTTCCGTACTTGTCGAACCGGAGGGTCACCACGCGATCGCGGTCCAGCGCCGCGGCGAGATCCCGGATGGTGTTGGGTGTGAGCGATGGCGACTGGTTGCCGTCGCGGTCGGTGGGACCGCTGCCCGGCAGCAGAAGGGCCGCGGGCAGGCGTTCACCGCGCCGCCGCGCCGGCACGTGGAGCGTCCCGTAGGTGGTCGTGCCCTCGACCACGAAGGACACCTGCTCGGCGCGTGCGGGCAGCCAGGCCGTGGAGTCGTGGCTGCCTGCGGCGAGCAAGGCGGACGCGGCGGCGTTGGGCGTGATGCCGGCGGCGAGGATCGCCGCCACGAGTGCCGAAGCGACTCTGACGATCATCGGCTCGTCGCTTGTTCGACCATGGCCACCACCGCGCGAGGGTCGTCGACCTCGACGACCAGACGGGTGTAGTGCTCGTCGGCCAACTCCACGACCACCGCCTTGAGCGCGTCGCGGACCGCCCAGAAGACCTTTTCGCCGTCCTGGTGGAACGTGCCGGCCGTGATCACCCCGGGCAGATGCGTGCCCGGCGCCCGAATTCCCTTCGGCTCCCCCAGGATTCCCGGATCAACCGTGGCACCACGCACGTGCGCGAGCGGGATGGTCAGCTTGCTCTTCAACGACCACAACTTGTCCAGGCCGTTCATCTCCACAACCAGGTCCTGGCCTTGCACGCTGATCGTCGCCATGTCAGATCTCCTTGCCGGGCGCCGTTTCCGGCGCATCACGAATGGTGGGGACGTCAGCCGCTCCGTGGCGCACGGCCTCCGCTCGACCGCGCAGCCATCGACCCAGCAGCACCTCGGTGGCGCGCGGGTCACCCGTCGCCTCGTCGACTTCGGCGAAGACCGACGACACCAGGCCGGCGACCTCGGGGTCGTCGGGCGCCCGATCGACCGCGGCCACCAACAGGAAGTCCCACGCAGGCACGTGTTCCGGCTGGGCGGCACGAGCCAGGTGCGGGCGAACGTCCTGCTCGACGTGACGGCGCAACGCCGCCAGGTACAGGCCGCGTTTGCTGCCGAACACGCTGTAGAGACTGTTGCGGTGCACTCCGAGTCGAGTGACCAGGTCGTCGATCGAGACACCGTCGTAGGCACGGCGGGCGAACAGGTCCGCCGCCGCCTCCACCGTCTCGTCGACGTCGAAAGACCTGCGTCGTCCCATGCGACGACCGTAGCGTTTTCAGGAACGATCAGTCAAGAACAATCGTTCCTGAAAAGTGGCGGAGGGCCGAGCCACCACGCGGACGGGCCCCGCCGGCGATGGTCACGTGGGCCCACGTCAGGTCCGGGCCGCCTGACTCGAACACGTCGCACGCCGGCCGCGGTCTCTGGTCTGACTGTCCGGATGCGTGCGCACAGCGAATGCGGCCCCGGTCGCCTTTCGGCGTCCAGAACCGCGATACCGGTCCAGCCTCGATGACACCCCCAATTGATGGCCATCGAGGCCGGACCCGTGATGTGTATAGCGTGGTTGCGTTGTCAGGCGCCGGAGAGCGCCGCACCGGACAACACGAATCCGAGGAGAGACATCAGGTGCCACGCCCGGAGCGACCGCTGGAGCTCGATGGGACCGCTCTTGTCGAGTTCGCCGTTGACCTGCGACGTTTGCGTCAGGACGCCGGTGGCCCGTCCTATCGCGAGCTCGGGAAGCGCGGTGGCTACTCCGCGACGACGCTCGCCGAGGCCGCTGGCGGGCGCAAGTTCCCCAGTCTGGAGGTCACGCTCGCCTACGTCCGCGCCTGCGACGGTGACGTCGAACTGTGGGAGGAGCGGTGGCACTCTCTCGCGACCGAACTCAACGCGACTGTTGTCGCCGAACCGGAGGATTACGACCAGGCGCCCTATGTCGGACTTTCCGTCTACCGCGCTGAGGACGCGTCTCGGTTCTTCGGCAGAGAACGCCTTGTCGACGATCTGCTCGCCCTTGTGCAACGGCAGAAGTTCGTCGCGGTGTTCGGACCGTCCGGGTCGGGAAAGTCGTCCCTGATTCGCGCGGGACTTCTTCCACGGCTGCCGGCGCACGTTCTCCGGACACCGGGTGAACATCCGATGCGGATGGTGCCCGATTTTCCGTCCTCCCCGGAGACCGTGATCGTGGTCGACCAGTTCGAGGAGGTTTTCACCCTCTGTCAGGACCCGGACGAACGGACGCGGTTCATCGCCGAACTGCTCGGCCGCCGAGCGGTGATCGGCGTGCGGTCGGACTTCTACACGCACTGCTGCATGGTTCCCGAGTTGGCGGGCGCGCTGCAGGACTCCCAGTTCACCGTGGGGCCGATGACGGCCGAGGAGCTGCGTCGCGCGATCACGTTGCCCGCGATGAAGGCGAACTGCACGGTCGAGAGCGACCTGGCGGCCACGCTCATCGCGCACGCCCACGGCCAGGCGGGTGTCCTGCCGTTGCTGTCGCACGCGTTGCTGGAGACGTGGCGCCGGCGCAGCGGAAACCGGCTCACGCTCACCGGGTTCCAGGCTGTCGGCGGCATCGACGGCGCGCTCGCGAAGACAGCCGAGGCGGTGTACGGCTCGTTCGACGCGCGCCAGCAGGGCCGTGCGCGGGACCTCTTCCGGCGCCTCGCCGTGCTGGGTGAGAGCACCGAGGACACCAAACGCCGCATCTCCCCGGCCGAACTCGACGACGACCAGGACACCGCGGTGGTGCTGGACAGGTGCACCGCCGCACGGCTCGTCGTGCGCGACACGGACAGCATCGAGATCACGCACGAAGCGTTGATCCGCACGTGGCCCCGGTTCCGGGAATGGCTCAGCAGCGACCGCGACGGGCAGCGCGTCCACCGGGAACTGACCCACGCCACCGACGTGTGGGAGCAACTCGACCGCGACCGCAGCGCGCTGTACCGGGGAGCCCGGCTGGCGATCGTCCGCGAATGGGCCACCCGATCTCAGGCCCTCACGGCTCGCGAACGGGCGTTCGTCGAGGCCAGCACCGATGCCGAAGCCGAGGAACACGTGGCGGCAAGGCGCCGTGCGAAACGCCTCGGCTACCTGGTCGGAGTGCTCGCGGCGTTGCTGGTCGTCTCGGCGGCGACGACGTTCTACGCGGTACGGGCGCGCAACGACATCACGTCGCAGCGCAACAGCGCGATCGCCCAGAACCTCTCGTCCGAGGCGGTGGTGGAGCATCGCGCGAACCCGTCCCTCGGGCTGCAGCTCGGTCTGGCCGCACACCACCTCGCCGCGACGCGCAAGACGCACGACGCGGTGCTGAGCACGCTGGCGACCGTCGTGACGGCCCACGAGGAGGAGGTCTACACGGCGACGTTCAGCAGCGACGGCACGCTGGCAACGGCGGGCCGTGACCACTCGATCCACCTGTGGAACGTCAGCGACCGGCGCAAACCAGTCCGGCTCAGCACTTTCACCGGCCACACCGGCGCCGTGCGCGCACTGTCCTACCGCGCGGACGGGAAGGTTCTCGCGTCGAGCGGCGACGACGGAACCGTGCGGCTGTGGACCGAGCAGAAGGAGATCGCGACGCTGACCGGCCTGGGATCCGTGCGCGCGGTCACGTTCAGCCCGGACGGTCAGACCGTCGTGGCCGGCTCCGGCACGGGAGAGGTGCGGACGTGGAACGTCAGCGACCCGCGCGTCCCGGTCCTGACCGCCACGGTGCGCGGCCACACGGACGCGGTGCGCGCGGTGGCGTTCAGCCCCGACGGCAGGACGCTGGCGACCGGGAGCGACGACCACAGCGTACGGCTGTGGCAGGACGGTGCCGAGATCATGTCGTTGTCCGGCAACAGGATCGACGTGTACGACCTGGCCTTCAGCCCGGACGGGCGCACGCTCGCGGTCGGCAGTGGCAACGACAAGCCCGTGCGGCTGTGGAACGTCTCCGACCCCCGCAAGCCTTCCGAGCTCCCCTCGCTCACCGGTCATGAGGACGTCGTCGGCAGCGTCGCGTTCAGCCCGGACGGTCGTACGCTCGCGTCCGGCAGCGACGACCGCACGGTGCGGCTGTGGAACGTCACCGATCCCGGGCACGTCACCGAGATCGCCACGTTGTCCGGCGCCGCCATCGCCGTCGCCGACATCGCGTTCAGTCCGGACGGCCGGACACTGGTGTGGAGCATGTTCGACCCGACCATGCGGCTGCTGAACGCGGATCTCGGCGCCGCCGTCGCCGAAGCGTGCGACTCGGCGGGACCGCGTCTGACCGAGGACGAGTGGCGCAGGCACGTCCCGGACGTTCCGTACGCACCACCCTGCTGACGGGAGACGCCGGGGCGCGCAGGGCGCCCCGGCGTCAGATGTCGTGCGTCAGGCGCGGTGCCACTTCTGGTTGGCGCCGCCGACGCAGTCCCACATGTGCAGGACCGCGTCGTTGTTCGGGTTCCACTCCGCGATGTCCACGCACTTGTTCGCCTGCGGGTTCACCAGGTCACCCGCTCCAGACAGCACGAACTGCTGGGCCGGGTTGCCAGAACAGGTCGCGAGTTGCACGGCCGCGCCGTTGGCCGTCGAACCCCACGCCACGTCCACGCACTTGTTGTTCTCCGTGCGCAGCGTGCCGCCCACGAACTCGAACTTCTGGTTCGTGCCGCCCGTGCAGTTCCACACGATCAGGCGCTGGCCGTCGGCGAAGTTCCAGTTCGGCACGTCGATGCACTTGCCGTGCCAGTCGCTGACGATGCTGCTGACGGCGGCGGGCGGAGGCGTGGAGCCGCCGCTGAACGGGGTGAGGATGATGCCGGCCGAGCGCGGGTCGCCGTCGTGCACCAGCGACTCCTGCGCCTGCACGTCGTCGAACGCGAACCCGTACGCCTTGCCGTCCACCATGTTCTGGTGCACCAGCCGCGAGTAGTGGTTGGTGATCGCGCCCTGGTAGAAGTCCGCGGGGCCGCCGCCGGGCTGGACGTCGATGCGTCCGAGCGTGGAGCGGTGCAGGGCGGCGCACAGGGTGCGCGCGATCGGGCCGACCACCTGGTCGTTGGGTGCGTGCAGCGCACCGTCGCAGCCCCACACGTTCGCCGTGGACGGCTTCGTGAACGACGCGACCTGCTGCCCCGCGGTGTTCCTGAAGTTCATCGTGCCGCCGGACGTGCCGCCGAAGTACTTCACGTCCGGCCGGTCGCCGAACGGCTGCACGGTCAGCGTCTTGGTCATGTACGCGTTCCACGCCTGGGTGATGTACGAGTCCAGGTAGTTGCGGTCGAAGTTGCCGACGTCGGCCGCCTTGCCCGGCGCGAGTACGCGCAGCACCGTGCCGTCCGAACGGGACATGACCGACCCGCCCCAGCCCGCCTGGTTGCGGATGCCGTTGATGACGGCGTCCCGTCCGCCGGACTTCAGCTCGCCGGTCTTCTTCGTGGCACCGCTCGCGCCCGTCACCGTGACCGCGTGCGGGACGGCGAACATGTCCACCTGGGAGCTGTTGAGCCACAGGCCGGCGTCGTTGTAGGTGAACTCGCTCCAGTCGAACAGGATGCCGCTGTTCGGGTCGCCGCCCGCCCACGGCGCCGGCTGCACCAGGCCGTCGGGCGTCAGGAAGAACTTGAGCTTCTCGCCGAACGACATGTAGACGCGGCCGGAGATGAACCGGGGCACTCGCAGCGTGGCGGTGCCACCGGGACCGGGGCCGGCGATGGACACGTCCGGTGCGGGCGTGGGCGGGTTGCCGCCCGGCGACCACGGTGTGAACGCGCCCGCCTGGTTGACGTACCCGAGGCGGCCGTTGCGGATGTCGGTACCCAGGACGTACAGGTGCACGGCCTCGGACCGGCCACTGTTGTTGGTGACGTTGAGCGGCAGCAGGTCGGGGCCGATCGCCTGTGCCGGTGTGCTCGCGATGGCCGCCGATGCGATCGCCGCCAGTGCGGCGAGCGCGCTGAACCACTTCGTTCGAGTGCGCATCTGACTCCTTGTGCAGGGGGGCTCTGTCAGCAGGTCCCCCGACCGGTTGCAGGGCGGTCGGAGGCCTCCGGTCCGAGAACTGGTCCAGACCGGTTATGAGAGCGCTTCCATGTTTGTTCGCAGATGGCGGCTCTGTCAATACCGGCGGGAGCGACGCCGGGGCCGCCAACCTGGACAGGGCTGAACAGATGTTCAATACTCTGCACATGCGTTCAGCCTCTGATCTGACGGCGCGGGCCCGCATCCGCGACGCCGCGCTGACCCGGTTCGGCTCCGAGGGCATCTCCGGCACGTCGGTGCGGGCGGTGGCCGCGGACGCCGGGGTCTCCCCCGCGCTGGTCGTGCACCACTTCGGCTCGAAGGAAGGCCTGCGCCAGGCCTGCGACGACTACGTCCTGGACTCGATCCGGTCCGGCGACGAGGCGGCGACCGAGGCCCTGGGCGAGGTGCTGAGCGCCGCGACTCCCGTGCGGCGGTACCTGGCGCGGGCGCTGCTCGACGACACGGAGGCGGCCGGCGCGTTGTTCGCCGAGATCGTCGAACGCACGCAGGTGTGGCTGGCCGACGGCGAAGCGGAGGGCTGGGTGCGCCCCACGTCCGATTCGCGGGCGCGGGCTGTCACCTACGTGTCGTGGTTGCTGGCACCGCTCGTCCTCGGTGATCACGTCGGCCGGCTGCTGGGCGGAGATCCGGCGGAGACCGCGACCGCCGTGCGCGGTGCGCGGGCCGGTCTGGAGATGCTGACCGGCGGACTCTTCGCCGACGACCGCTGGCTGAGCGCGTTCACCGAGATCGACAGGACGACCAGGCCGTGAGGGGATCCACAATGGACGCGGTTGACCGCATCGCGAAGACGTTCGGCATGAACGACGAGGCGTGGCAGCGGCACGCCAACCCGTGGAGCGTGTGGACGCGGTTCGCCGCGATCCCGTTGATGCTGCTGGCGATCTGGAGCCGGACGTGGATCGGGTGGTGGAGCCTCGTGGCGATCGCCGCCGTGATCGTCTGGCTGTTCGTCAACCCGAGGGCGTTTCCGCCGGTGCGTGAACCGCGGAGCTGGGCCGCCCGCGGCATCTACGGAGAACGCGCCTGGCTGGAGGACCGCGAGCTCGTGCCGCCGGACCATCGTCAGGTGCTCCGGCTGCTGGTCACCTTGGGCGCCTTGGGGTTCGGGCTGATCGTGTGGGGTCTGGTCGTGCTCTCGGTGTGGCCGACGGTGTTCGGTGCGACGCTGGTCGTCGTCGCGCAACTGTGGCGGATCGACCGCCTCGGCTGGCTGTGGGAACGCCACCAGGCTCAGCGGTCCTGAACGGCCGCAACGGAAAGGCGGGGCCGACCGAAGTCAGCCCCGCCCTGCGATTGCCGGAGTGCGAGTAGTACTGCCCGACGGGTCAGGCCGGGAGCAGGACCGAGTCGATGAGGTAGACGGTGGCGTTCGCGGTCTTCACGCCACCGCAGATGACGTTGGCGTCGTTGACCTTGATCGCGTTGCCGGAGCCGGCCACCTTGACCGTGCCGGTCTGGACGGTCTTCTGGTCACCGGCGATCTTGTCGGGCGTGATCTGGCCGGGGACGACGTGGTAGGTCAGGATCTTGGTCAGCAGCGCGTCGTCGGTCTTGAGCTTCTCGATCGTCGCGGCGTCGATCTTCGCGAACGCGGAGTCGACCGGCGCGAAGACGGTGAACTCGGCACCGTTGAGCGTCGAGACCAGGTTCACCTTCGGGTTGAGCTTGCCGGACACTGCGCTGACCAGCGTCGTGAGCAGCGGGTTGTTGCTCGCGGCCACGGCGACCGGGTCGGCGGCCATGCCGCTGACCGAACCGGCACCGGACGGAACCTGCTTCGCGTAGTCGGCACAACCCGGGCCGACGAGGTTGGCGGCCGGGTCGGCCATCGCGGCGGACGACGTCGCGGTCGAGGTGGGGGCGGCACTGGACGAGGTGCCGCTGCTGGCCATGTCACCCGAGCCGCACGCCGCGCCGAACAGGGCGAGGGAGACGGCGCCGACGGCCAGGACGGTGTTGCGGACGGTCTTGTTCATGACGAGACATCTCCAAGGGGTGATCGAGCAGTTGCTGCCCGTGATTCGCCGCTCCTCGGGGAGCGGATGGGTGTGGTTATCGATCCGTTACCCGGCCTGGGATGTGACCCATCCGGCACCGATCCATCAGCGCCTCCGCTGCGAACACCAGAAGGGACAACGCTGAGGAGAGGACCTGGGATGCCTGAGCGTGAGCGGGCGCTGCAAAGCCTGCCGAGGACCCCGCGGGACGTGGGGCCGACCGCCGACGAGCTGCTCGCCCTGGTCGCACGGGGCGACGAGGCCGCGTTCGAGCGGCTCTACGACGTCGTGTCCGGCTCGGTGTTCGGGCTGATCAGGCGGGTGGTGCGGGATCAGGCGCAGTCGGAGGAGGTGTTCCAGGAGGTGATGCTCGAGGTGTGGCGGACCGCGACCAGGTTCGACCCCGACCGGGGCAGCGCCAACACCTGGATCCTCACGCTGACGCACCGCCGTGCCGTCGACCGCGTCCGGTCCGCCCAGGCCGCCACCCACCGCGAGGACCGCGCGGCCCGGCTCGATCCGGGCAGGCCCTTCGACGAGGTGAGCGAGCAGGTCGACGGCCGGCTCGAACAACGTCAGGTGCGCCGGTGCCTGAGCTTCCTGACCGAGCTGCAGCGCGAGTCCGTGCTGCTCGCCTACTACCAGGGCTACTCGTATCCGGAGGTCGCGAGCCTGCTGAGCATCCCGCTCGGCACGGTCAAGACCAGGATGCGCGACGGCCTGATCCGACTGCGGGACTGCATGGGGGTGACCGGATGAGGACCACATCCGCTGATCTGCACACGCTCACCGGCGCCTACGCCGTGAACGCGCTGTCCGAGATCGAACGGGCCGCCTTCGAGACGCACCTGACCCGCTGCGAGAGCTGCGCGGTCGAGGTCGCCGAGCTCGCGGCCACCGCCGCCCGCCTGGGCGTCGCGGTGGAGTCCCCGCCGCCACCGCAGCTGCGTGCCCGAGTGCTCGCCGCGGCGGCGGAGACCCGCCAGGTCTCTCCCCACGCGGCACGCGTGCCGAACCCGCGCCGGGTGCGCTGGGCCGGCGGGCTGCTCGCGGCCGCCTGCCTGGTCGCCGCAGTCTTCGTGACGGTGCAGTACACGGAGTCCGACCAGGACAGGCAGCTGGCGCAACTCTCCAGCGAGTACAGCCGGTTCTCCGACTTCCTGTCCACACCGGACGCGAAGCTGATCAACGGCAAGGCTCCGAACGGCGCCACCGGCACCGCTGTCGTGTCGGCCAGCCGCGACGAGGCGCTGTTCCTCGCCAAGGACCTGCCCGATCCCGGTGACGGCCGGATCTACCAGCTCTGGCTGATCGGTGCCGACAAAGACCCGCACCCGGCCGGACTGCTCCAGTCCCGGTCGACGCCGGTCGTGGTCAGCGGACTGACCGGGGCGAAGGAGGTCGCGCTGACCGTGGAGCCCTCGGGAGGTTCGGAGAAGCCGTCCACGCCACCGGTGATGGCGATGCCGCTCGTGTGATCCAGGGCGGTCGCTGTCCTCGATCCGTGCCAGCATCCCGCGCATGATCGGACGTTGGCACGGACTGGTGATCGACTGCCCTGATCCGCAGGGCCTCGCGGAGTTCTACGAGAAGCTGCTCGGGATGATCCGGGTGCAGGACGACGGCGCGTTCGTCGTCATCGGTGACGCCCCCGACCGGCCCGGTGTGGCGTTCGCGCGGGTCGAGGACTGGCAACCGCCGAAGTGGCCGGACGAGACCGCCCACATGCACTTCGACGTGCGTGTGGACGATCTCGCGGCGGCGGGCGAGAAGGTGCTGGCGCTGGGCGCGCGCAGGCTCGAAGGCGGTGGCGAGCGGTTCCACGTGTACGCGGATCCCGCCGGCCACCCCTTCTGCCTGGTGCGTTAGCTCAGCCGGGCGCGCATGACGTGCGCGTCCAGCGGCAGGGCGTGCGTCTCGACGAGGTCGAAACCGGCCTCGGCGAGCAACGCGCTGTAGTGCGACTCGGTGCGCTCGCGGCCACCGGTGTTGCACAGCATGTGGATGTCCCACGGGATCGCGAGCGAGTCCACCTCGCCGGCCTCGGGCAGCAGGCGCTCGATCACCAGGAGTTCGGCGTGTGCGGGCATGTTCCGCGCGCACGTGGCCAGGATGGTGCGGCACTGCTCGTCGTCCCAGTCGTGCAGCACGCGGGACAGCAGGTAGATGTCGCCGGTGCCGGGGACCGAGCGGGTGAAGTCACCGGGGACGAGGGTGACGCGGTCCGCGAGGTCGGCGAGGCGTGGCTCGGCGGCGGCGAGGGCGTTCGGGAGGTCGAGCAGAACGCCCCGCACCGCCGGGTTGGCGTGCAGCACGCGGGACAACAGCTCGCCGTTGCCGCCCGCCACGTCCACGACGGTGCCGGCCGAGGAGAAGTCGACGACCTTGGTGACACCGGTGAACATCGCGTTGCTCGCGGCCATGGACCCGTGGAACAGCTCGGCCAGGTCCGGATCCGTTGCCATGTGGGCGAAGTGGTGGGCGCCGAACGCCTTCGCGTACGACTCCTCTCCGCTGCGGACGGCCTCGGTGAGCTCGGCGAACGACCGGTAGAACGGGCCGCCGTACATCAGCGCGAGCGGCCGCATCGAACCCGTCAGGTCGGACCGCAGCAGCTCGCCGAGGTCGGTGAGGCTGTGCCGCCCACCGGACAGGTGAACGACGCCGAGCGAGGTCAGGTAGCGCAGAAGCCTTGCCAGGCTTTGGGGTTCGGTGCCGGTGGCCGACGCCAGACCGGGCAGGTCCGGGATCGTCACGAGGTGGTCGAGCAGCCGGAGCTCGGCTGCGGTCGCGATGGCCTGCGTCGCCCACGCGCCGGTCAGCAGGCGCAGCAACTCGGTGCCGGCACAGGACTCGCGCTGATGGGTGGCCTGGAGCTGGGGAAACCGGCCGGTGGAGATCAGTTCCAGGCGGCGGAACGCGGGGTCGGCGCAGTGCGCGTCACGGAAGTAGAGCACCGAGTGGTTCTCGTAGCCGTTGTAGCCGCCGCCGTCCGGGCGCATGACACCGGCGATCATGGTGCGCAGTCCGCGCAGCAGCACCGGATCCGGCCGCCGCACGGCCAGCGCGACGTGGTTCTCGTGTTCGTGGCGGCGTTCGTCCTCCGCGATGTGCGCCAGCTCCGGCGGCGTCACCATCACGAAGATCTCCAGTTCGCACGGCCAGCCGTTGCGGTCGGAGACGGGCGCGCGCAGGATGCCGACCTTCAGGTCCGCGACGGGCACCGAGTAGCGGGCGCTCAGCCGTTCGCGGACGACGACGCTCGGGGTCATGGTGCCGACCTCGATGCCGTGCCGCGCGAGCTCGTCCGCAAGTCCCGCAAGGGTTTCCGGGAAGATCAGCAACGCGGCGTGGTCGAGGGTGGCGTGCCGCGTGACGGCGGCGCGCTGGTCGGCGGGCAGCGACGGCACCGCGGCGGCGAGGGCCGAGTGCGTGTCGTGCGCGCCGATGAGGGCCATCGTGGCGGTCAGCCGGTCGAGGTCGGCCGCGGCGATGACGGGTGTGCTGGTCGAGATCATGGTGACGGTTCCTGTGGCTCAGATGCCGACGTAGTGCTCGGCGAAGAAGTTCTGGTGGGCGCGGCAGTCGCGCAGGCTGTGCAGCCGGGCGCGACGTAGAGCACGGTGGAAGTCGTCGTCCTGGGTGTGCAGGAGGTCGATCATCCAGCGCGAGAACTCCTGCGCCCGCCAGACGCGGGGCAGGCAGGTGCGCGAGTACGCGGCCAGCGGCCGTTCGTCGTCCCGGTGCAGGGCGGAGATCAGGGCGGAGGCCAGCACCTCGGCCTCCATGATCGCCAGATTGGCGCCCTTGGCGGCGGACGGGCTGATCAGGCTGGCCGCGTCACCGACGAGGAACAGCCTGTCGTGCTGGATCGGGTCGACGACCTCGGAGCGCAGCCGGACGATCCGGCGCTCGGTGATCGGGCCCGGTTTGAGCGCTCCGAACTCGTCGGTGCGCATCCGGGTGTCCAGAGCGGCCCAGATGCGTTCGTCGGTCCAGGACTCCGGGTCGTCGCCGGGAGGAACCTGGAGGTAGTACCGCGTCACCTCGGGGCTGCGGGCCATGTGGCCCGCGAAGCCGTCGTCGTGGATCGCGTAGGTGACCGCGGCCATGCTCTGCGGTGCCTCGGCGAGGACGGCGAGCCAGCTGACGCCGTGGTCCTGGGCGTGGCGCTGCCCTAAGCCCGCCGGAATCGCCTGCCGGGTGGCCCCGTTGCTGCCGTCGCACCCCGCGAGGAACCGTCCGGTGGCAACACCTGCGCCCTGCTCGTCGCGGTAACGGATCGTCGCGGTACCGGAATCGACGCCGGTGACGGTGGCACCGAAGCGGATCTCCCCGCCACGGCTCAGATATTCGGCGATCAGGTCCGTAACGAGGTCCTGCTGCGGGTAGACGGTGTGCACTTCGCCCCGACCGAGCGCGGCGTAGTCCAGCTCGAACTCCCCGTCCTCGCCCCGAAAAGCGCAGACGCCGTGCGACCGTCCTTTGTGGAGCATCCCGGCGCCGAGCCCGTGCTCAGCGAGGACGCGAGCACTGTTCGGCCCCAAAAATCCTGCCCTCGCGCGGGTCTGCACCTGCTCCCGGGTCGCCCGCTCCACGATGAGGGTGGCGATCCCTTCCGCGCGCAACAAGTTGGCTAACACGAGCCCCGCCGGCCCCGCGCCCGCGATGAGCACGGTTGTGTGGTCGACCACGCCTACTGGTCCTCTCTCCGGATCGGCCCGCGTCCGCGGCGGGCCCGATTGCGCAGCACTGGACCTCAGCGGCCGGGGCAGGGGCGAGCGGCTCGCCGGAGATGATGATCATGATCACCTGATCGTGTCCGGTGCGCGACCGACCCACGCGGTTTGTAACGACTTCATCGGCCGTGCATGACTTCGTCGCCGCCATCCGGCATTCTGCGCAAATGGCACTCCGGCAGGCGAGCGACTTCGCCCACTTGGCCGCCGAGATCAAGCAGGCTGGCCTGCTCGCTCGGCGGCGTGGTTACTACTTCGCGCGAATCGGCGTGAACCTCGCCGTCTACGCGGCGGCGTGGGTGACGTTCGCGCTGCTGGGCGACTCCTGGTGGCAGCTCGCGGTGGCGGTCGTCCTGGCGGCGATGACCACGCAGCTCGCGTTCATCGGGCACGACGCGGGCCACAAGCAGATCTTCGCCACGAAGAAGTGGAACGCGATCACCGGCTACGTCCACAGCGGACTGGTCGGCGTCAGCTACGACTGGTGGGTCGGCAAGCACAACCGGCACCACGCCAACCCGAACCACGAGGACGAGGACCCGGACGTCGACATCTCGGTGCTGGCGTTCACGCAGCGGCAGGGCGCGGACAAGCGCGGTCCGCTGCGGTGGATCGCCTCGCACCAGGCGGTGTTGTTCTTCCCGTTGCTGCTGCTCGAAGGCTTCGCGCTGCACTGGCACTCGATCCGGTACTCCGGCCGCGAGCGGTTCGTGATGATCGCGAACGTCGTGGTGTACCTCGGTGTCGTGTTCTGGGTGCTCTCGCCCGTGTACGCCATCGCGTTCATCCTCGTGCACCAGGCGTTGTGGGGCTTCTACATGGGTTGTTCCTTCGCCCCCAACCACAAGGGCATGCCGGTGCTGTCGGCCGGCCACTCGCTCGACTTCCTGCGCAAGCAGGTGCTGACCTCGCGCAACATCCGGGGCGGCTGGTTCACGGACATCCTGCTCGGCGGCCTGAACTACCAGATCGAGCACCACCTGTTCCCGAGCATGCCCCGGCCGGCGCTGCGGCACGCGCAGGTGATCGTCCACAACTTCTGCGAGCAGCGCGGCATCTCCTACGCGCAGTGCGGCTTGTTCCGCTCGTACGGATACGTGCTGGAGCACCTGCACGAGGTCGCGGCACCGTTGCGGGCCAAGGCCGCGGTCTGATTGTCCGAAAGCGGACAGGGGTCGGCCGAAACGCCGGTCTGACCCCGCACGGCGCTGGGTTTCCTCGATTCAGGACCGAACTGGGGGAACTTCACCTGCGCAAGAGGCTGTTTGGCGTGCTCACAGCAGGTGTGGCGCCGACTCTGGTCGCTGCCGGACAGCCGGTGGCCGAGCCCGCGCAGCAGCTCAGCCAGCCCGACCCGGCGCGGGTGCTCCTCGACGTCCTCAGCGCACCCGCCGCCCAGTCGCGCACCTCGCTGAACGGCATCATGGATCAGGGCGGCAACCCGAAGGCCACGTTCGGCGTGGGCCCGGACTGCCTCAACCGCACCGCGTGGGCGTACGTCCGAGGCGCCAACTGACGGTCCGATTCCCGCCAGACGCCCGGCGGTGATTCCAGCAGGCTGATCGGCATGGGATCACTTGCAGGGAAAGCGGCTCTCGTCACCGGCGGGAGCCGCGGCATCGGGGCCGCGATCGCCGAGAAGCTCACCGCACTCGGCGCACAGGTCGCGGTCACGTACCAGAACACCAAGCCGGACAACGGTTTCGCGATCCAGGCGGACAGCGCCGATCCGGACGCCGTGGTGGCGGCGGTCGACCAGACCTCCGTCCACTTCGGACGTTTCGACATTCTCGTGAACAACGCGGCCGTCTTCCAGGTCGGACCGCTGGAGGAGCTCGGCCGCGAAGAGTTCGACCACACGATGGCCGTGAACGTGCGCGCACCGTTCCTCGCGGCGCGCGCGGCGGCACGGCACATGCGTGACGGCGGGCGGATCATCAGCATCGGCAGCAACGTCGCGGTGTACGCGCCGTTTCCCGGCTTCGCGCTGTACTCGGCGAGCAAGACGGCGTTGATCGGGATGACCAAGGGACTCGCGCGCGAGCTGGGTCCGTTGGGCATCACGGCGAACGTGGTCAACCCCGGCCCCACGGACACCGACCTGAACCCGGCGGACGGTCCGATGGCGGACACGATCCGCGGGCTGACCGCGCTGGGACGCTACGGACAGCCCGCGGAGATCGCCGAGGTCGTGGCGGCACTGGCGGGTGACGCCGGTGCTTACGTGACCGGCGCGAGCATCAACGTCGACGGCGGCTTCACCGTGTGACGGCGTACCGCGGCAGGGGTGTTGGACGCAGGTGCCAAGGTGGAGTGAACTCGGCAATCCACCGAGCAGAACTGAGAGCCGGCCCGTTGCTCGCCGCGATCGGCGAACTTCTGGTACGTGGCGGGCTCGAAGAAGCGAAAACTCCCGCCTGCCAACGACTTCGGCGTCACCACCCACGAGGGGTCGTGCGGCGGGCGTTGGACTCAGGCGTCGTGCGGGGCCACCGTTGACCGCGTCCCCTGTGCACCGGGGCAGCGGTTCCGGCTCAGCGCCGGCTGAACTGGACGATCACTTCCAGCTGACGGGCAGGGCGTGGACGCCGTAGATGTTCATGTCGGTCCTGAGCTTCACCTCGCGGGCAGGCACCGCGAGGTGAAGGCTCGGGAAGCGGCGCAGCAGCCCCTCGAACCCGGCGCGCATCTCGATGCGGGCCAGCTGCTGGCCGAGGCACTGGTGGATGCCGTGGCCGAACGACAGGTGACCGCGGGCGTTGCGGTGCACGTCGAACGTGTCGGCGTTCTCGTAGCGCTCGGGGTCGTGGTTGCCCGCCAGCAGCGACAGGATGACCGACGAGCCCTGGGGAATCGTCTCCCCGAAGAACTCGATGTCCTCGGCGGCGTAGCGGAAGAAGATGTCGGCGACGGCCAGGTAGCGCAGCAGTTCCTCGACGGCGTCGGGAATCAGTGCCGGGTCCGACCGCAGCGCGGCGAGCTGGTCCGGATGTTCCAGCAACGCGAAGGTGCCCAGCGCCAGCATGTTCGCGGTCGTCTCGTGGCCCGCGAGCAGCAGCAGGAAGGCCATGCCGACGAGTTCCTCGATGCTGAGGTCCTCGTCCTTGGCTAGGTCGGACAGCAGGTCGTCACCCGGCTCGGCGCGCTTGCCGGCGACGAGTTCGGCCAGGTAGCTGCTCATCGCCATGTACGCGGCCATCTTGTCTTCGAGGTTCACGTCCCGCTCCATGAACTTCGTGGAGTTCGACTGGAACACCTCGCGGTCCGCGTACGGGACGCCGAGCATCTCGCAGATCACCAGTGACGGCACCGGAAGCGCGAACTCCCGCACCAGGTCGACCGGCGGGGTGAGCTTGGCCAGCTCGTCCAGCTGCCGTTCGGTGATCTCGATGATGCCCTCTTCCAGGGCCTTCATCCGCTTGACCGTGAACGCTCCGGTGAGCTTGCGGCGCAACCGGGTGTGGTCCGGCGGGTCCATGCTGATGAACAGTCCCGGCGTCTGCGGGGACGGCTCGGTCTGCTCGGGCATGCCGGGCGTCGGGAACGGCACGTGGAGGATGCCGAGGTCCTGCCGGTTGCTGAACCTGGTGTCGGACAACGCCTGCCGGACCGCCTCGTAACCGGTGATGAGCCAGCCCTCGTGACCGTCGGGGAAGAGCATCGGGCTGACGGGGCGGGTCTCGCGGACCAGGGTGACCTTGCTGGGCGGGTCGAACGGGGTGACGTCGCGTTCCGTGGGAAGGCCGTGCAGCATGATCGGTGACTCCTTCAGCGGGTGGATTCGCGGTTGAAGAGCTTCTTGGACCAGAGGTAGCCGCCGAACCCGATGACGGCGCACCAGGCGAAGGCGATGTAGCCGCTGTTGCCGATCGGCGTGCCCATCAGCAGGCCGCGCAGGGCGTCGATGAACGGGGTGAACGGCTGGTACTCGGCGAACCAGCGCAGCACCGTCGGCATCGAGTCGGTGGGCACGAAACCGTTGCCGAAGAACGGAAGCAGGATCAGCGGCAGGCCGACGTTGCTCGACGACTCGACGGACTTGCTGGCGAGACCGAGCGCGGCGGACAACCAGATCATCGCGAACGACATGGCGATCAGCAGTCCGGCCAGCGTGAGCCAGCCGAGAGCGCTCGCCTGCGGGCGGAACCCGATCGCGACCGCGACGCCGAAGACGAAAGTCATGGCGAGAACCGTCTGCACGAGGCTGCCGACCACGTGTCCGGTCAGGACGGAGACCCGGGCGATCTTCATCGTGCGGAATCGGTCCACGATGCCCTCGGTCATGTCCATCGCGATCGAGATGCTCGTGCCCTGCACCGCGGCCGTGATCGACATCAGGATGATCGTCGGCGTGACGTAGTTGAGGTACTCGCCTCGTCCGCCGCTCGGTCCGCCGAGCCCGGCGCCCAGCGTGCCGCCGAAGACGTAGACGAACAGCAGCAGGAAGACGACCGGCATGATCAGGAGCTGGAACGTCAGCGACGGGTAGCGGATCATCCGCCGGAGGTTGCGACGGACCATCGTCGCCGAGTCGGTCAGTGCGTAACTCATTGCTGGGCCACCTTTTCCGGGCTGCCGGTGAGGGCGAGGAAGACGTCGTCGAGGTCGGGGGTGTGGGTGCTGAGCGACTCGACGGCGACCGCGTTCTCGTCGAGCCGGTCGAGCAACGCCTTGAGCGAGCGGACACTGCCGTCGCTGGGCACGCGCAACGCGAGCGCGTCACCGTCCCGCGAGGCCTGACCGATGATGCGGGTGGCGGACTCCAGGTCGCGGAGCTCGGTGAACTGAAGAAGCACGTGGCCGCCGGGAATGCGGCGCTTGAGCTCGTCCGCGGTGCCCTCGGCGACGATCCTGCCGTGGTCCAGCACCGCGATCCGGTCGGCGAGCTCGTCGGCCTCCTCCAGGTACTGGGTCGTCAGGAAGATCGTGACGCCGCTCGCCACCAGGTCCCGCACGATCTGCCACATGGTGCGGCGGCTGCGCGGGTCGAGGCCGGTGGTCGGCTCGTCCAGGAAGATCACCTGGGGCGATCCGACCAGCGTCATCGCGAGGTCGAGCCGGCGCCGCATGCCGCCGGAGTAGGTGGCCGCGGACTTGTCGGCCGCGTCGACCAGGTCGAACTGCTCCAGCAACTGCTCGGTCTTGCGCCTGCCGTCCGCCTTGCCGAGGTGATGCAGGTCGGCCATCAGCTTCAGGTTCTCCCGGCCCGTCATCAGGTTGTCGACGGCGGAGAACTGGCCGGTGACCCCGATCGCGGCACGCACGGCGTCCGGGTCGTTCGCCACGTCATGACCCGCGACGGACGCGCTGCCGCCGTGGGCGCCGATCAGCGTGGAGAGGATCTTGACGGTGGTGGTCTTGCCGGCGCCGTTCGCGCCGAGCAGCGAGAAGACGGTGCCGCGCTGGACGTTCAGGTCGACGCCCTTCAGCACTTCGTTGTCGCCGTAGGACCGGCGCAGGCCGGTCGCCTTGATCGCGTTCATGGACTTCCCCCTCAGGAACGGCGGACGGTGATGTCGCCGAAGGACGTGTGGGCGGTGACCTTGACGGTCTCGACGGAGTTGCCGGGGCCGTCGCTGCCGTCGAGCGTGTTGGTGACGCGGCCGAACGCGGTCTTGGCGTCGATCCACGCGGCGGTGCCCTGGGCGATCCCGATCTCGATGCCGCCCATCGCGGTGTTGAGCGTGACGGTGTCGCGGACGACCTCGCCGATGTTGATGGATCCCATCGCGGTCCTGGCCTCCGCCGGACCACCAGCGCGTTCGACGGTGATGTCGCCGTTGGCGGAACGCGCCTTCAGCTCGCCCTCGACCGTGCCGGCGTCGATGTGACCGTTGGAGTTCTTGGCGACCAGCGAGCCCTGGACCGTGCCGATGCGGATGTGCCCGCTGCCGGTCCTGACGTCGGCGTTGCCCGTGACCGCGCCGATGTTGACCACTCCGGCGCCGGTGTCGGCCTTCAGCGGTCCGGTCCGGTCGAGGTGGATGTTGCCGGCGGACATGTCGACCCCGGTCGCGCCGAGCACCCCGGAGGTGCGGACGCTGCCCGCCGTCACGTCGGCGTCCACTTTGGACCCCGTCGGCAGCTCGATCACGACGTCGACCGACCTGGTCTTCTTGGAGAAGTCGAACGTCCGCTTCGGCCCGCGCACCACCAACGTGCCGTCGGCGTAGTCGACCCGGGTCTTCTGCGCCGCCTCGACGTCCGAGGAGTCGGACGGGTCCGAGGGCCGCACCTCGACCAGCGTGTCGGTGCGGTCGGTCGCGACGATCTGGACGTAGCCCGCGTAGACGTCGAGCAGTACGGAAATCGGTTCTGGCGTTTCGTAAGAAGGCATGGCTGTCCCCTCAGAAGGTGTCGGTGGAACATCCCCGCAGGTCGGGGCGAAGTGAAGTAGGCGCTGGAGTTAGCGGACCCAGCCGACGAAACGCTGGGAGGCGGGGATGCCGCCGGTCAGCGCTTCGGTGACGGAGTCACGCTTCGGGCTCAGCTGCGCGGACGCGGCGCGCACGAGCCACGCGTTGACCGAGCGGCCCTCCTTGGCAGCGGCCTCGTCGATCGCGGCCTTGAGCGGTTCCGGCAGCCGGACGTTGATGCGCACGGTGGTGCCGTCGTCGAAACCGGCCGCCACGTCCTCGGCGGGCGCGGCGGGCTCCGTCGTGACGTCGACCGGCTGCTCGGGTGCCCGGCGCGTCACGACGAACTTCGGGTCACGGCCCCGCAGCAGCACCTGCACCGAGTCCGGTGCCAGGTCCGCGGTGATCTCGTCGGCGGCAGCGGACAGCGCCTCCAGCAGCGCCAGCCGGATCGCCGACTCCATCGTCACGGTCAACCGCTCGACCAGCGCACTCGCTTCGTCGCCGCCTGTTTCGACGGCGGTCAGCAGCTCGCGGCCGAGGGAAGCCACATACGGGGTCAGATCCATGGCACCACTATGGCACACGGTGGCGCCACCAGCAAGCATTTCTGGCTCAACTTGGCATCATCGTGGCTCACTGCAGGTCAGAGGCCTAATCAAGGAACGTCACGGTCTCCGCGAGCGACGCCCGGCCTGTCCGTGGCTCCACCACGGCAGCATCCGCGTACCCGATCGACATGCCGCAGAAGAGGACGAGCCCCTCCGGAGGTGCCACGACCTCCGCGACCGACCCGCTGAACTTGGCCCACGCCATCTGCGGACAGCTGTGCAGCCCTTCCCCGCGGAGCAGCAGCATCACGGTCTGCAGGTACATGCCGGCGTCGGACCACTGGGGCGAACCCATCTCGCGGTCGAGATAGCAGAACAGGGCGGCGGGAGCACCGAAGCAGTCCCAGTTCGCGGAGGCCGCCCGCTGCCGTGCCTCCAGGTCCTCGCGAGCTATGCCGAGCGAGCCGTAGCGCTGTGCCCCGAAGGCCGCACGCCGTTCGCGGTACGGCGACTTCAGCTCGGGTGGATATTGCTGATACTCCGGCTCGTCCCACGGATCGCCGGTGGCGAGGCGTTCCCCGGCGCGTTTCTTGAGCTCCGCCAACGGTTGCCCGGTCACGACGTAGATGTGCCACGGCTGGATGTTCGACGCCGACGGCGCCCAGGCCGCCGCCGTCAGCACCCGCGCCAGCGCCTCACGCGGCACCGGCCGATCGATGAACGCGCGCACCGCCCTCCGGCTCGCGACGGCCTCGTAGACGTCCATCACAGCCCTCCTCACTTGACGTGGTCACGTGGTTACACCTGAAATAGTATCGTTCGATACGATATCGAGCGATACGAAGTAGGAGAGGACACATGGCCACGCTGCTGCACATCGACTCGTCCGTGTTCCCCGGCGACGCGTCCCACTCGCGTTCCGTCGCGGCCGTCTTCCGCCGGACCTGGGAGGAACAGCACCCGGACGGCACGGTGATCTACCGGGACGTCGCCGCCGAGCCCGTCCCCCACATCACCGCCGAGGGATACCGGGACCCCGCGTCCACCGGCAGGCTCGTGCTGATCGAGGAACTGGAGCGCGCGGACGCCGTGCTGATCGGCGCCCCGATGTACAACTACGGGATCCCGTCGACGCTGAAAGCGTGGCTGGACAACGTGATCCTGCTCGGGCGCACGTCCGGCGAGAGCCCGTCGTGCCAGGGCAAGCCGGTCACCGTCGTCGCCAGCCGGGGCGGTTCCTACGAGCCGGGCACGCCGCGCGAGGGGTTCGAGTTCGTGCGGAACTACCTGCGGGCCGTGCTCTCCGGCAGCCTCGGACTGGACGTCGGCTTCATCGTCCCGGAACTGACGATGGCGCCCCGCAACCCCGCCATGGCCGCGCTCATCCCGCGCTACGAAGCCGCTCGCGAGCGCGCGTTGGAGGAGGCCGTCGTGCTGGCGAAGAAGCTTTAGGCGTCAGCGTGGGCGAGCTTGGTCAGCAGCGCTTCGAGCTGATCACGCTCGCCGGGTTCGAGCACGGACCCCAGCCGTTCGGACAGCGGTCGCGCCGCCACGTGGATCTCGTCGAAGAGCGCGAGCCCGGCCGGGGTGATCTCCACCGCGCGCGCCCGCCGATCACCCGGCACGGCCTTGCGCACGGCCAGTCCCTTGCGCTCCAGGTCGTCCACGACGCGCATGATCCCGGCCTTGTCCGTGCCGGTGGCCGGCGCCAGGTCCCGTTGCATCGCGGGGCCGTTGTTGACCAGTTCCATCAGCACGGCGAAGTGCCGCAGCTCGATGCCGAGCGGACGCAGCGACTCCCCCATGACCGCCGCCGCCCGCCAGTGCGCCCGGCGCAGCAGCAGGCCCAGCGCGAACGGCGACGCGTCTCCTGGACGGTCGGTCGCGCGCACGGGCTCGGTGGTCATGACCGGCATGCTACCCATGCAGGGCGTCGGCGAACGCG
Source organism: Lentzea waywayandensis (assembly GCF_900115955.1). Lineage (GTDB taxonomy): Bacteria > Actinomycetota > Actinomycetes > Mycobacteriales > Pseudonocardiaceae > Lentzea > Lentzea waywayandensis. The sequence continues at coordinate 356,974 of NZ_FOYL01000006.1, read as the reverse complement.
GTCAGCGTGGGCGCGCCCTTCTGCCGGTCCAGCACCGCGAAGACGACGTGGTCGAAGAAGCGGTTGTCCCGCAGCGCGAGCGCGAAGATCCGGGCGACGGCCGCGGGGTCGTTGCCGAAGACACCGCAACCCCAGGCGCCCAGCACGAGCCGGCGGTGCCCGTGCGACGCGGCGACGTGCAGTACGCGGATGGCCCGGCGCAGCAACGCGAGCGGGATGTCGTCGATGCGTTCGGGCTGGTTGCGCAGGATCGCGGACCGGTTGGGCGCCGCGGCCGTGAGGAACGAGACCTCGTACGGCTGCGGCAGCAGGGTTCCCTTGTCGTCCTTGAACACTGGCACGCGCGGCGAGTAGATCACGCGGTCGCTGTAGGTCAGGTCGTCGTGTGCGCGGTGATAGGCGTAGAAGTCGCCGGCGGCACGCAGGCAGGGGTAGATCGCCGACGCACGGGCGATGCTCTCCTCCTGAGCCTGCGCACCGTTGAGGAACCCGCCTCCGGCATTGCGCGCGGAGGCGAAGTTCAGCGCCGCGACGTCACCACCGAGGCGCCGGGTCGCATCCAAAGTGGACTCGTTGGTGACCTCGATCCGGACGCCTGGAGTCTCCGAGGGCAGCGACAGCACCTCGTCCGGCAGGTGGAGACGGGTTCCCGCGACCGCGGGCGCGACGGCGATCGAGACCTCGCCCGCGGTGGTGGAGTAGGAACCTCGTTCCGAGATCTCGACGGTGTCGTGGGCGATCGCGCGCAACCTGCTGCTCATGATGCCCACGAGTCTGACCGCCTTCTCCCGGCACGCCAAGCGGTTATGTCCGGGCGTAGACCTCGGCCACCGCGCCGAACGCGGCCTTGGGCTCCCAGGTGCCGTCCTCGTGGACCTTCACGATGCCGGGACCTGCCATGTCGAGGTCGCGGCTCGGGTCGTCCGGCCGGTGCACGTAGTTGTTGAGCGCGAACATGTAGACGAACGCGCCGTCGACCCCCTCGGCCTCGAAGGTCTCCAGCACCTCACGCAGGTAGGTGGCCTGTTCGGCCTCGTCGCGGACGTAACCGTCCTTCACCCGCACGGGCAGCCCGGCCTCGTCGTGCTCGACGATCTCCATGCTGCGCGGCGCCACGGCCCCCGAACCGCGCCAGGCCGCCGTGCCGAAGCCCGTGATGGCGACCGGTTTCCCCTGCGCCACCACGTTCCTGATGCTCGCGGCGTACACGTCGGCGACCTCGGCGGAGCGGATCAGCTCGAACGACTTGATGTCGAACAGGTCCCAGTCGGGGTTCTCGAACGGGATGCAGGCGTAGGTGAGCCTGCCCCGGAAGTGTTCCCGCACCACCTCCACGGCTCGAGCGAGGAACTCGTTCAGCCTCGCACCGGCCTCCTGCATCCGTTGCGGCTGCCCCAGCAACTGGGTCAGGCGCTGCATGATGTCGTCACCGGGCATGAAGCCGGAGTTCATGATGCTGAGTTCGACGCCCGTCACGAACACGACCTCGGCGCCGGCGAGCCGGATCCGCTCGGCCCGCCGGGCGCAGTCGGTGAACAGGTCCAGGATCTCGGCGGGCGTCAGTTCCAGCGGATAGGGCGAGAACCAGATCTCCAGCCCCAGTTCGGCAGCGATCTCCGCGGCCCGCTCGAGCCGTTCCGGATCACCACCGACCAGATGGACGGCGTTGCAGTGCAGGTCGTCCCTGATGACGGTCAGGTCCCGCCTGACCACGTCCAGGTCGAACTTCTCCAGCGAGATCTCTCCGTGGCGCACGAAACCGGTGTCGTACGCGATGCCTTTGGCGCGCATGCCACCGAGACTAGAAGACAAAAGTGCGTGCGCGCAAGTTTGCGGATGCGCAGTTACGACGGCCAGACGAGCAGCACCGGACAGGGCGCGTGGTCGACGACGAACCGGGTCGCCGGGCCGAGGCTGCGCGGTCCGGCGTGGCTCACGTCGCCGTCGCGGCAGAGGATCAGCAGGGACGCTTCCTGAGCAGCCGCAACGACTTCGTGCTCGACCCGGCCGACACGCGCCTCCTTCGCGCACGGAAGCCCCAGACGTTCCGCGGCCGCGTCGAGGATCTGCGCGGCATGGCCTGCGGCGAGGTCGTCCAGGCGGGTGCCGGGGTCGCGCGAGGGGTGACCGCGACCGAACAGACCGGCGAACGCTCCGTGCGCCGCACCCGGCACGTCGTGGTCGCTGACGTGCAGCAACAGGAAGTCGCCCGAGTACGCGCGGGCCGCGTCGACGCAGTCCTGCCAGGTGTCGCCGGCGATCCACACGACCACCGTCATGGTCATCCTCCGATCACGTGCAGGGACGCCCACAGTGCCACGACGGCGCCGAGGAGGGTGGCAGGTACGGCGAGCAGGCCGAGCTTCGTGAACTCCGGCAGGTTCACCTCGGTGTCGTGGTCGTGCACGATCCGCCGCCACAGCAGCGTGGCGAGCGACCCGGCGTAGGTGAGGTTCGGTCCGAGGTTCACGCCCAGCAGCACCGCGAGCACCACGCCCGGCCCCATCGGCGCCACCAGCGGCAGCAGCACGAGCACCGCCGGCAGATTGTTGATCACGTTGGCGAGCACGGCGGCGACCGCGGCCACCCCGAGCAACGCCCACAGGCTGGTGCCGCTGGGGATCGCGAGGCGCAGAACGTCGTCCAGCCCGTTGTCGACCACTGCGCGCACCACGACGCCCAGGCCGAGCACGAACGCCAGGAACGGCAGCGACGCCGCCCGCACCACCTTGACCACGGTCGTGTGCTTCTTCGCGAGCGCCCTCGCCGCCATGACGAGTGCGCCGGCGCAGGCCGCCCAGGCCGGGTCGATCCCGGTGGCCGACGCGACCACGAACCCCACCAGCGTGAAGCCGACGGTGGCCAGCGCGAACACGGGCAGTTCCTGCGGCGGCTGCACCACCGGCGCGTGCGCGGGCGCGTCGAGGTCGGTGCGGAAGAACCGCCGGAACACCAGGTACTCGGCGGCGATCGCCACGATCCACGGCAACGCCATCAGCGCCGCGAACCGGGTGAAGCTCAGCCCGCTCGACGCGAACGCCAGCAGGTTCGTCAGGTTCGACACCGGCAGCAGCAGCGACGCGCTGTTGGACAGGTGCGTGCACGCGTAGACGTGCGGCTTCGGCCGGACGCCCAGCTGTGCGGCCGTCGCGAACACCACCGGCGTGAGGAGCACGACCGTCGCGTCCAGACTGAGCACGGCCGTCATCACCGAGGCCGTGACGAACACACCGCCCAGCAACGTCTTCGGCCTGCCGCCGGACGCCCGCGCCATCCAGGTGCCGCAGGCGTGGAAGAGCCCTTCGTCGTCGCAGAGTTGGGCGAGCACGAGGATCGCGGCCAGGAACCCGATCACGGGTCCCAGCCGCACCGCCTCGTCCACCACGTGGTCGAACGGCAACGCCCCGGCGAGCACGACGAGCACCGCCGCCGGCACCGCCACCGCCGCCTCCGGCCAGCCCCACGGCCGGACGACCGCGCAGACCAGCACAGCGACCAGCAGCGACACCGACAGCGCCAGCACGGGATCCTCCTGCGCCGGCGGGCCCCGGCTCTAACTCATCTTGGCCGCCGCCGACTTTATGGCCTGCCGGATGCGGAAGTAGGTGCCACACCGGCAGACGTTCGCGATCCGGTCGATGTCCTCGTCCGAAATCTCCCTCTTCGTCCGGAGCAACGCCGCCGCGGCCATGATCTGGCCTGGCTGGCAGTAGCCGCACTGCGCGACGTCCTGCTCCAGCCACGCTTCCTGGACGGGGTGCAGGTCGTCACCGGACGCCAGTCCCTCGATCGTGGTCACCGACTGCCCGGCGCACTCGGCCACCGGCGTCACGCACGGCTGGATCTCCGCGCCGTTGAGGTGGGACGTGCAGGCGCGGCAGACGCCGATGCCGCAGCCGAACTTCGGGCCGCGCACGCCGAGCTTGTCGCGCAGCACCCAGAGCAGTGCCATGTCGGCGGGAGCCTCGACGGAGACCGGCTTCCCGTTGACGATCATGGTGTAGGTAGGCACAGGAAACGCTCCTTCAGCGCGGGAACGGCTCGAAGTCGACCGGGAAGATGATCGGGAAGCTGCGCGGCACCACACCGGTCGCCCGCGCGTAGGCGTTGGCGATCGCGCCGACCGCGGCCGGCACGCCCAGTTCGCCCGCGCCACCCGGTTCCCCGGTCGCCGGCATCACGAAGATCCGCACGTCCTTCGGCGCGTCCTTCTGCCGGGCGTAGTGGAACTGCGAGTACGAGCCCTCCAGCGGCAGGCCCTTGTCGATGTGCAGACCGGCGCGCAACGTGGTGGAGATGGCGTCGGTCAGGCCGCCGAGGATCTGCGCCTCCAGGCCGCGCGGGTTGATCGGGCGGCCGACGTCGACCGCGATCACCGCCTTGACCACACGCGGGTTCTGCGGGTCGCGGGCGTCGATCTCGACCAGGCAGGCGGTGCACGACTTGTACTCGTCGTGGAAACCGACGCCCTGTGCGAAACCCTTGGGCATCGTGCGGCCCCATTCGCCTTCCGCGACGACCTTGTCGAGCACAGCACGCTGGCGCGCGGTCTTGAGGTACTCGCGGCGGAACGCTACGGGGTCCTTGCCCATCTTCTTCGCGAGCTGGTCGACCAGGATCTCTTCCGCACCACGGGTGTTCGCCGAGTAGACCGACCGCCACGAGCCGGTGTGCATGCGCAGCGGCACCTCGTTGAGCAGCGAGGTCACCACGCCGAAGTTGTACGGCACCTTGCAGGTCGTGAGGAACACCGTCTGCGCGAACGACAGGTTGCCCGCGACCGGCAGCGACGCGGCGGTGGCGGTGAGGACCTCGCCGAGGCCGTGCCGGAAGTCGGTCTCGACCGAGGCCACGCGGTGCTCGAACGTCAGCACGTTGCCCAGCGCGAACGTCGCCCGCAGCTTGTGGTGGCTCGCAGCGCGAGCGCGACCGTGCCGCATGTCGTCCTTGCGGTCCCACATGAGCTTCACCGGGCGCCGCAGGGCTTTCGAGATCTGCGCGGCCTCGATCGCGGCGTCGAAGAACAGCCTGCGCCCGAACGAACCGCCGCCCTGCATCACGTGCACCGTCACGGCGGACTCGGGCAGTCCGATGGCCGCAGCGATGGTCTGCCGCGCCACGATCGGCGACTTCAATCCCGCCCAGATCTCGGCGCGGTCGTCACGAACGTCCGCGATCGCCGAGTTCGTCTCCATCGGCGCGTGACTGACGAACGCGAAGTCGAACTCCATGTCCACGTGCTGGGTCAGCAGCGGTGGCACGATGAACGGCAGCGCGGCCGCCTGCAGCTTCGCCCGGATCTCCTTGTCCGACAACGCGTCGATCGTTCCGGCGTTCCAGGTGACCTTCAGCGCGTCCCTGGCGGCCATGGCCTGACCGAACGTCTCGGCGACCACCGCGACGCCGGTCGGCACGACGCCGATCGCGAGCACTCCGGGCATCGCCTTCGCCGCCGTGGAGTCGACCGACTTCACCGAGCCGTTGATCGTCGGAGGCCGCCGCACGACCGTCGGCATGGCACCCGGCACGTCCTGGTCGAGCGTGTACCTGAACTGCCCGGTGACCATCGCGCGGGCGTCGATGCGCGACTGCGGCGTGCCGATGAGCCGGTGTTCCGAAGCCGGTTTCGGTTGTGCGGCGAAGACTCCGGTCAGCTGTGCGGCCGCCGAGGTGAGCAGCCCGTACAGGATGGGACGCCCGTCCGGCAGGATCACCGCTCCATCCTTTGTGGACAGCCGGTCGGCCGCGACGCCGTACTGCTTCGACGCCGCCGCGAGGAGCCTGGCCCGTGCGGCCGCCGCCGCCTGACGGACCGGGCCGTACACCGACCGCATCGTGTTCGAACCGCCCGTGAGCTGGTTCATCAGCAGTTCGGGCCGTGCGTCGGCGAGCGTGACGCGGACCTGGTCCAACGGCAGGTCGAGCTCTTCCGCGACGAGCATCGCGCACGCCGTGGTGATGCCCTGGCCGACCTCGGCACGGGGCAGTTCGAGTGTGACGACGCCGTCCTCGCCGACGCTGAGCACGGCGAGCGCGCCCGCGGTCGGAGTGCCGGCCAGAATCAGAATGTCGCCGAGATCCAGGATCTCGGCCGGTTGCGGCAGCGTCGGGATGACGGCCTCGGCCGTGCCGGGGACCGCGACGGTGAGCACCGGCGCCGCGACCAGGAACGTGAGGAACTGCCGCCGTCGCACGGGGACCCGGGCTTCGGGGACCGGGACTTCGTTGTCACAGGTCATGTACTCGTCAACGACATCTGCCGGACCTGGGTACGCCTGTCAGCCGAACGGGTGCGGGACTGGCTGGCGGATCACCGTAACTGCGTCTTCACCGGGGACGATCTGCCGTACATGAGACGATTAGCAGTACTGCTGCTGGCACTTGTCCTGGTCTCTCCCACTCCGGCCCTCGCGGCTGACAGCCCGATGGCGATGATCTTCTCGCCCACCGCCGAGGCCTCCGTCCCGCTGAACGAGCCGCTGCTCGTGATCGGCGGCGCCGTCAACGGCGAGGCGGGCGGCATCACCGAGGTCGACTTCTCCACGGACAACGGCACCAACTGGACCCCCGTCGACGCGCGCAACGAACGCTGGTCGGTCCTGCTCTTCCCGTCCGTCCCCGGCCCGGTGACGATCCTGGCCCGCGCCCACACCGCGTCCACGACCGGTCCGGTCACCGCGTCGCGCACCATTCACGTCGGCGGCACGACGGTCCCCGCGCTCGCCCACGAGACCTCGCTGTTCCTGCACGACACGTACAGCCCGACGGTCAACGACCCCGACGAGCAGGCGGTCGAACTCGGCCTGCGCACTGCGGTCGACCGTCCGGGCTCGATCACGGCCGTGATCATCAAACGCGGCAACTACACCGGACCCGTGACCGCGCGGGTCTGGTCCAACGGCACGCTGCTCGCCGAGCAGGAGGCCCCCGGCGCCGCCTACGGCCAGCGGATCACCTTCAGCACACCGGTTCCCGTCGTGCCGGGCACCGAGTACGTCGTCTCGTACTTCACACCTTCAGGTGGTTACAGGGCAACGGAGCACTACTTCGTCGGCAACCTCGTCCAGACGCCGTTCAAGATCCCGGTGAACGCCGGCGTGTACCGCTACGGCGGCGGCTTCCCGACGGACAGCTGGTACGCCAGCAACTACGGGATCGAGCCGGTCTTCCGGCCCTGATCGCCCGACGCCGGCGGCTGTCCCCGGCCGGCCGCCGGCCCATCAGGACGTTCGACTGCTACGAGCCACTGCGAGCTCCTCCCCCTGCCACCTCTGGCGCAGCAACCGGTCGTGCGACGCCACGACGACCGCGCCGGGGTAGCTCTCCAGGGCGGCTTCCAGCTCTTCCACCAGCGTGAGCGACAGGTGGTTCGTCGGCTCGTCCAGCAACAACACGTCGGATTCCCGGCACAGCAACCGGGCGACGGCGAGCCGCCGCCGCTGGCCGACCGACAACGCGCCCACCGGCGTGGCGAAGTCCACTCGGCGCAACAGACCCAGCTCTTCGAGCTCCTCCCCGCTTCCGCCGAACGCTTTCAGGACAGTCTGCTTCGGTTCGCGCACCACGGTTTCCTGCGGCAGATACCCGATGACACCGTTGCGGACGACCGTGCCGTGATCCGGTTCGCGGACACCCGCCAGCACGTCGAGCAACGTCGACTTGCCGGCGCCGTTCGGTCCGGTCACCAGCAACCGTTGCCCGGCCTCGACCTTCAGTTCCCCGAACTCGAGAACCACACCCTCGCGCACCGCCGCGTCGAGCGGGGCGTTGAGGCGCAACGGTTCCGGTGGCTTCGGCACCGGTTCGGCGCGCAGTCGCTCCAGCCGTTCGGACGCGCTGCGCACCCGTGTCCTGATCGACGCCTGCACGCGGCGGCCGTCACCGTTGTACTTGCACTTGTTGTGGTCCCGGATCGGTCGCGCCGGCGCGACGCGATGCGCCGTCGTGCCGCGCCACTCGGTCCAGTGCCCGATCTCGCCGACCCACTCCGCGTAGGTCTGCTCCCACCGCTGCCGCGCCGCCCTCTTCTCGGCGACGTAGCCCGCGTAACCGTTGCCGTAGCGGGTGATCGTCCGGTTCTCGACCTCGACGACCGCCGTGGTCACCCGCTCCAGCAGGAGCCGGTCGTGCGTCACCACGACCAGCGTGCCGGGATGCCTTCGCAGCCTGTTCTCCAGCCAGGACAACGCCTCGTCGTCCAGGTGGTTGGTGGGTTCGTCGAGCAGCAGCAGTTCCGGCTCGGCCGACAGCACACCCGCGAGCGCGAGCCTGGCCCGTTCCCCGCCGGACAACGTGCCGAGCCTTCGTTCGCGGCCGACGCTCACACCGAGTGCGAACATCGCGGCCTCGACCCGCGCGTCGGCCGAGTAGCCGTCCCGCAACTCGAACTCCGTGAGCAGATCACCGAGTTCGTCGAGCTCTTCCTGAGAGGCCGCGACAGAGATCTGCTGCTCCAGCAGGCGAATCTCGACGAGAGCGGCGTCGATCGCGTCGCCGACGGTCGCGTCACCGGGCAGGTCGAGCACCTGCCCGAGATACCCGACGCCCTGTGCCACCACGGTGATCTCACCGTCGTCCGGCACGTCCTGCCCGGCGATCAGCCGCAGCAGCGTCGACTTGCCCGAGCCGTTCTCGCCGACCACACCGAGCTTCTCGCCCGGCCGGACCGTCAGGGAGATGTCGTCGAGCACGCGCTTGTACGCGTAGTTCCTGGTGATTTTCTTGATCGTCAACTGAGCTGACATGAGGGACCCCCACCGCCGAAGGGAAATCGGGCACGGATGCGCTGGAAGCGGGGTCAGTAGATCACCTAACTGATGTTGCCATACACCGTACGAGGCCGCAACCGCCTACCCCTTCCAGGTAGACTGGCAACGCGTCCACCTGGGGGTTTGAGTGCAGCGGAACGTGCGGACGATCGACGACGTGATGGCGTTGCTGGACGGTTTGTTCGCGCCGGAAGCCGACCGCTGACCTGGAGCGCGGCCTGATCACGCCGGGCAGGGCGCTCGACGTCGGCTGCGGACCCGGCCGCAACGCTCTCTTCCTGGCACGCAACGGGTTCCAGGTCGACGCCGTGGACATCTCGGCCACCGCCATCAGGTGGGCCACCGAACGTTCCGAAGGCCTGGACGTCCGGTTCCGGCACGGCGACGCGTTCGCGACCGAGGGCTCGTACGACCTGGTCTACGACTCGGGCTGCTTCCACCACCTGCCACCGCACCGCCGCATCGGCTATCTCGCGCTGCTCGACCGCGTGCTCGCGCCCGGCGGCCACTTCGCGCTCACCTGCTTCACCGCGGAGGAGGGCACCGCCACGCCGGACGCGGACCTGTACCGGCAGTCCGGGCTGTCCGGCGGCGTCGGCTACTCCCCAGACGACCTGCGTTGGATCTTCCAGGACCTCACCGAGGTCGACCTGCGCCGGATGACGGAGGAGCCGCCGGACTCCCCCGCGTTCGGCAAGTCGTTCCTGTGGACGGCGCTGTTCCGCAAGGAAGTGCAGCGAACGGACGCGGGCGTCCGGCAGGCGGAAAAGCCGTAGGTCGCCACCTGCGAAAGTAGGGTCAACGCCCTGCTCCAGTAGGTGATCCAGGGCACAAAAGCGGCAGTATCGTCACCCGCGTGACACGGGCCGGAGAGCTGGCGCTGGCGCTGCTCGTGGCAGCGCTCGGGATCGTGCGCGAGTTCGCCCTGCCCGCGCCGTCGCATCTCGTGGCCGCCTCGACGACGTTCTACGTCACGATCCACCTGCTCGCGGCGGCGGCGTTGTGGTGGCAGCGCACCCACCCCGTCGCCTCCGGCTCGGCAATCGCTTTCCTCGCGCTGTTCACCCCGACCTTCGCCTCGGTCGTGTCCGCCTACTCCATCACCGCCCGCACGACGAGGCACCGCTGGCTCGTGGTCGTCCACGCCCTCACGTGGTCCGTCGGCTCCGCGGTGTGGACGATGCCGGACGGTCTCATCGGCCCCGGCCTGATCGCGATCGCCGGCCTGACCGGCCTTCACCTCGGCGAACGGCGCCGGTTCGTGGAGGCGCTCGCCGACCGGGAACGCGAACTGACGGCCGAGCACGCCCGCGCGGACGAACGCACCAGGCTCGCGGCCGAGATGCACGACGTCGTCACGCACCGGCTGAACCTGATGGTGCTGCACGCCGGTGCGTTGCGCATGGTCGCCAAGGACGATGACGTGCGCAAGGCCGCGGAGGAACTACGCGTCGCGGGTTGCCACTCGTTGGCCGAACTGCGCGACCTCGTCGGTGTGCTGCGGTCCGGCCGTGCCGCGCGCATCCCGGACGTGCTGCCCGACCGGCTCTCCCGCCTCGTCGCCGACTCCGCCGCCACCGGCCTGGAGATCACGCTGACCGAACACGGTGACGCGGACACCATCTCGCCCGCCGTGCGCCGCACCATGTACCGGGTGGTCCAGGAGTCGCTGACCAACGTCCACAAGCACGCTCCCGGCGCCCACACCGAGATCACCATCCACTGTGGACCGAGCAGCGTCCGCGCGGTCATCCGCAACACCAGGCCGTCCGCCATCCCCGCCCTCGCGCTGCCCGGCTCCGGCAGCGGTCTGCTCGGCCTGCGTGGCCGCGTCGAGATGGTCGGCGGCACCCTCACGGCTGGCCCGACCGACGACGGCGGCTTCGAGGTCGACGCCGTCCTGCCCGCGTTCGTGCCGACCTGACCTCACTCGTCGGAGGCGCGGACCGCCCTGCACGCCAGGTGGACGGCGAGCCGCTCGTCCGGGTTCAGCAGGCTGACGCCGAGCAACTGTTCGGCCCGGTTGATCCGCTGCGCCACCGTGTTGCGGTGCACCTTCAACCGCACGGCCGCCGACGACGTCACCGACTCCTCGTCCAGGTAGATGGCGAGGGTGCGCAGCAGCTGCCCGTCCTCCACGCCCGCCAGCGGTTCCAGCAGGCGCGCGGCCTGTTCGACCAGCGCCGGCGTCTCGGCCGCCATCGACAGCAGCCGCCGCACGCCCAGTTCGTCGATGTGCACGACCTTCACCACGCCGGTCATCGCCGCGGCCTCGCGCGCTTCGGCCAGCGACCTGCCCACGCCGGAGACGCCGGGGTGCGGGCGCCCGATGCCGGCCACGAGCGGACAGCCGCCCAGCACCTGCGCGATCTTCGTGGTCAGCTCGCGGTGCTGCGACTGCGGCGGCTCGGAGTCGTTGGTGAGCCAGAACGACCAGCCCTCCGCGCCCTCGACCAGCTGGCCGTGCAGGCCGCGGCGGGACAGCTCGACGCGCAGCCGTTCGGTGTTGGCGGTGTCGAGCGCGTCCGGCGCGGGCGGGTTCGGCGCCATGTGGACGCCGGTGTGCCAGCCGTCGAGCCGCCACCCGGCGAGCACGGCCTGCTGCACGAGCTGCGGCGGCACGTCGTCACCCGAGGCGAGCAGTTCGGACAGCAGTGAGCCGCGGGAACGGGCGCGGCGCTCGGTTTCGAGGCGTTCCGCGGCGACCCAGTTGCCGAGCGCCCACGAGGCGACCTGACTGATCTGCTGGACGGTCTCCGCCCAGCGCTTGTTGCTGCCGCGGGCGTGCGAGACGAGCCACAGGTGCACGTGCCCGGTCCGGTCGGTCTCCACCGGCACGGCCACGGCGAAGCCCTCGGTCATCTCGACGGTGGTGGCGACGGAACCGGCCAGCAGGTCCGGCGGCAGGCCGGGCGGGGAGACGCCCTCGATCGCGGTGCCGTCCGCGCTGATCACCGCGCACGTCACGTGCAGCTCGCCGGACAGGATCGTGATCACCGAACGCGGATCGGGCCTGCTGCGCCCCAGCCGCGCGGTGACGGCGTTGAGCAGCCGGGCCGCCGCGACCTCGGGACGCCGCACGGCCGTGCGCAACGCGTCCGCGACCAGCAGCGGGTCGTCCGCGTCGATCTGGAGCAGCGGCACGCCGAGCCGGTTCGCGAACGAGATCGTCGCGGTGGACGGAGCCTGGTAGGAGCCGGTCGACGGCCGCACCAGGACGACAGCCCGCACGTCCGCGCTGTAGGCCCGGCGCAGCGCCACCTCGACGAGGTACGGCTGGTGCCCGGTCAGGATCACCAGGTCGCCCGCCGAGCACGCCTCGACGGCCGTCATGTCCGCTGCCAGCCGCACGTCCGCGACCTCGGTGCCGACGCCGCGCTGGCCCGCCAGCAGGGTCGCGTCGCCGAGCACGCCGATCTCCAGCAGATCGCGCACGGTCAGGGAGTCTGCGTCGTCGATCACTCGGCGTTCCGGAAAGGCACGTAGTCGAGGTCGTAGCCGAACGCCCGCGGATCGACCCTGCCGAGCATCTCTCTTCGCACCCATTGCGGCGGTGATGGGAGCGCTACCACGTCCACGACCGCGCCGAACCTGAGCCGTTCGGTGGACAGCGGGTGGCCCGTCTCGGCGTCCAGGCAGCACAGCAGATCAGGCGTCGTCACGAGCGGCTCGCCGTCCGCGAGCGCGACGAGGTACTCACCCTGCATCTCCAGGCGCACATACGCATCGTCGGTGTCCAGCCGCCGCAGCGCCACCGTTCCGCGTGGAAAGTCCCCGACCGACTCGCGCCAGACTTCGACGACTTTTCCCCGCGTGACAAGGAAACCGCCGGACGCCGCGGCCCGCTCCCGCACCGGAACCGTGTGCTGCGACCAGATCCCGCCCAGTTCGAGGGCACGTGCGAGTGAGCCCGTTATGCCCGCTTTGACCGCGTCCGCGAGCTTCAACGGCTTCGCGACCATCATCGCCCAGCCGCCGAAGTCGACCATCACGGTGCGCGCGAGCTTCTCGATGCCGGTCGAGTCGAGCACCGCGCGGTTGCCGCTGGGTTCGGTGATGGCCAACGGGGTCGTGGGCAGGCCTGCCGCGTCGTAGGTCGTCTGGTCGACCCGCGGGAACGCCCGCCCCATCCCGTCCACGTCGACGTACGGCAGCCCCAGCCGCGCGGCCAGGATCAGCGGCAACAGGCCGTTGCACCCGCCGATCTCCCACCCGATGACAGCCGTCACGGGCGTGGAGTCCTGCGCCTGCAACGCCTTCAGGGCCTCTTCGGCCTCCAGGCCGGACGGCAGCTTCTCGATCATCACGGTAGGGGCGCCGATCAGTCCGACCCGCGCGCCGTAGCCGTCCGGATCGGCCTCCTCCGGCGACAGCACCGTGACCGGGCCGCTCTGCCGCATCTCGTGCCGCAGCATCGCGGCGAACGCGTGGGTCTCGTGCTCGCCGCCCCCACCCCCGCTGCCGAGCACGACCACGCCCAGGGCGAGCTGGTCCACCTCGTCGGGCTGGAGCAGGTGCATGCGCGTGACCCTAGTGGCCGAGCAGCAGATCACCCACCGCACGCGCCCGCACCCGGCTCGCGTTTCCCGGCAGGTACGCCAGCGGGATCTCCTCGACCTCGACGATCCGCACGCTGTCCGCCCTCGCACCAGCCGCGACCGCCTTGTCCACGGCCTCCTGCCGAGCCGCGTCGAGCACCTCGTCGCGCCGTCTCGGTTCCATCGTGAACACCCGGTCGACCTCGCCGCCGACCTGCGCGATCGCGGCGCCGATGGCGTTGGCGAACGCGTGGTGATCGGGCCTGATGACCTCGCTGACGCCCTCGATCCCGTCCGGTACGAGGATGCTACCGCCGCCGACCAGCACGACGGGCAACGGCGCCGGGCTCGTGCGCATGCGGTCGACCTGCGTGGCGATCCGGCCGCGGACGTGGTCGAGCACCGACCGCACGAGCGTGCGGTCGAGGTGGCGCACCAGCGTCGCGTCGCCGATGTCGGCGAGGCCCGCCGCGACCGCGACGTCCGTCGCCGTCAGCGTGTCGCCGCCGAACACCAGGGCCTGCTCGGACAGGCGGAACCCGACGCTGTCCGGCCCCACCTGGACCTGTCCTCGGTGCTGCCGCACGACACTGCCGCCACCGAGGCCGACGGACAGGACGTCGGGCATCCGGAAGTTGGTGCGCACGCCGCTGATGAGCACCTCGGACGAGGCCTCGCGCGGGAAACCGTTGTGCAGCATGCCGATGTCGGTCGTCGTGCCGCCGACGTCGATCACCGCGCAGTCGTCCGTTCCGGACAGGAACGCCCCGCCGCGCATGGAGTTCGTCGGCCCGGAGGAGAACGTGGCGACCGGGTGGCTGCGCGCGTACTCCAGGTCCATCAGCGTGCCGTCGTTCTGGCTGAGGAAGAGCGGGGCGTCGATGCCTTGTGCCGTCAGGGATTCCGTGAGCCCGTCGGCGATCTGCTCGGCGAGCACGCGCAGCGCGGCGTTGATGATCGTCGCGTTCTCCCGCTCCAGCAGGCCGAGCCGCCCGATCTCGTGCGAGAAGCTCACCAGCAGGCCCGGCACCTCGGCCGTGAGGATCTCCGCGGCCCGGCGTTCGAAGTCGTTGCTGACCAACGAGAACACCGACGAGATGGCGACCGACCGCACGTCGTTGGCGGCGATGTCGGCGGCCACCGCGCGCAGCTCGTCCTCGTCGAGCGGCGAGATGACCCTGCCGTCGTACTCGTGGCCGCCGTGACAGAGGTACGCGTGCCCGCCGATGGCCTGCCGCAATGGCTCCGGCCAGTCGACGAACGGCGGAAGTGCCGTGGTGGCGGGAAGTCCGAGCCGCACCGCCGCCGTGCGCGCGAGCCCGCGGCCCTCCACGACGGCGTTGACGAAGTGCGTCGTGCCGATCATGACCGCGGTGATCGCCGTCCGGTCGAACGCGAGTCCGCTGACCGCCTCGATGATGCCCGTCGTCACGTCGGCCGTGGTCGTCGCCTTGCACTCGGCCAGGACGCGCCGGCCCTCGACGAGAACCGCATCGGTGTTCGTGCCGCCGACGTCGATACCGATGTGCATGTGCACCCCTCAGGCGGCCTTCGCTTCCCCGACCACCTTACGGTTGGTGGCGCGTCGCGTCCGCATCCTCAGGAGGTCCAGCCGTCCAGCTGACACGTACAGCGCGAACGCGAGCACGAGTGAGTTCACACTGGACTGCCCGAACGGCAACAGTTCGCCGACGAGGGCCGCGGCGGGCCAGACGACCACCGTGACGGGCACCCACGAAGGCGCCGACCGCGGCACGTGCGGCCGCGTCGAGATGATCTCGTTGCGCCACCGCCGCACGACGTAGTACTCGGCGACCATGATCCCGGCGACGGGCGGGAACACTACGCCCAGCAGCACCAGGAAGTGGCTGAACTGGTTCACGATCCCCGCCGCCGCGAGGAAGCTGCCCGCGCACCCCACCATGACCGTGACCTGCGCCCGGCTGATCCTCATGGCGAACACGGCGTCGACGAGGTTCACGATCCCGAGCGAGGCGGAGTAGAGGTTCCAGTCGTTGATCTTCAAGACCGCCGTGACCACGATCAGCGCGCCGATCCAGCCACCGGACGAACTGATGACGCCCATGACGTCGGTGGTACCGACCCCGCGAGCGAGCACCACCCCGGCCAGGCCGATGACCCACTCGCCGAGCGTGATCCCCAGAACGGTCTGCTTGACGACGTCCCACTCGGTGCGGTTGAAGCGCGTCATGTCCGGCGCGACCGCCGCACCCACGATGAAACTGCCGGTGACCAGCGTGATCGCGGTCAGCATCCCGATCGGCGGCCCCGGCGCCGGACCGGCGATGGCAGCGCTGACATCGTTGACGTTCGTCAGCACGAGCCAGAGCAACAACGCCAGGAACGCGGGCACCGCCACGTACGAGGTCCACGCCATCCACCGCACGCCACAGGCGGCGATGACCGTGACCGCGATGCCGAAGAGCAACGACCACACCGGCGCCGGCAACACCCCGGCGACCCCGGCGAGCGTCGCTCCGGCCAGCCCCGTCTGCACCCCGAACCACCCGGTGCACGACAGGGCGATGATCAGCCCGAGCACCGCCGACCCGGCGTGCCCGAACCCGGTCCACCGAGTGAGGATGGCCGTGGAAAGCCCTTCCCGCTGCCCGATGACCCCCACGGCGATCGCCACGGCGTTGAGGAGCACGGCCCCGATCGTGAGCGCGATGAACGCGTCCCAGAACGACATGCCGAAGCCGAGGGTCGCGCCCAGCAACAACTGACTCAGCGCGGTCGTCTGCCCGAAGCGCTGGGTCGCGACCGACAACCAAGGGTGCCGCGCCTGGTCAGGGACACGACTGAGGGCCTGATCATCGCGCCCGAGTAGAGCGGTCATGATCATCCCTCCGCCCTGTGATCGACAACTCGGACAGTAATAGCCGAGCCACGATCGAGCTACAGACACTCTGCACAGTCGGATGAATCACCACGTTGCGATTCGCACAGGCCACCTAGTTCATCGCCAGTGCGATTCTCCTGCGCGCAACCAGCCGAGTCTGATGAACGTCCATGCTCACCCCAAGCCCAGGCCGCCGCTCGAACCGGTCGTAGCTGCGGCTGAGCAGCCAGTGAGCCGCCACCGGAGTGATCAGCTCCAACCGCATCTCGTCCCGCAGCCGAGCCAGCGCCTCCTCGACCTGCCGAGTGAGAAACGCGTGCCGCGTGAGACTCCCGCTGATTTCATCGATCATGAAAACCATCGCGTGCGGCGAGTCCCCGTACGAATAACTGCACAGCAGTGCCAGATATCCCGCGTCGATCGACCGATCACCGATCCAGCACTCGCCAAATGTGAGCGCTCCCAGATCCCACTGAGGCTCGTCCTGACGCCGCGCGGCCTCCTGCGCCCACACCCCTGGCCGCCCAGGAAGCAAATGCCCCAACGCCGTCAGCAACGCCGCACTACGCCGGCTCGGCACCTCCTCGAGATGCCGGACGACGACCTCCCACAACTCCTCGTTGTCGGCGAACGGCCCCGCAAACGAGCTGACCTGGAGCTCGACCTCCAGCGGATCGGTCAGCTGCGGCAAGGGGCGCCCGGCGTCCACCACCGCCTGCTGCATGGGGGTCAGCCTCGTCCGCATGGGCGGGAGACTAGGCCGATCGGCGCAACGCGACCCGTTCGTGGCTCTACGCCACCACGTGGATCACCCCATCGTGATCACCGAACGCAGCCCGTCCACGAGCAACTCGCCTGGAACCTCGAACTGAACCCCGCCCTGCGCGGTCACCAGCACCGTGACCGGCTGCTCCAGCGCGTCCACGACCACAGCCAGCTCAACTCCGCTGAACCGGTGCCAATGCGGCGGCCAGTCACGCGGCCGAGCTCGTTCCGACGCGAAGACATCCACAACGTCCTTGCGCACGACGAGATGCTTTCTCGGTTCGAGAGTGGGATCGGCGGGCAGCACGAGTTCGGCCGCCAGCACCGCGTCGACCAGTTCCGCCTTGTCCGCGTACCCGCGGTGCACGAGGTACATCAACGACTCGAGGTCGTTCTCGAAGCTGATCTCCCGTACCCGATAACGGGGATTCGGCACGTACTGATCAGTGATCTCACCCTGTGCGTCCACGAGATATCGCCCGATGACCGACTCGCCCGAACCACCGTCGTAGGCGGGATCGACCACGTGCAACCAGTTGTTGGGCATGCGACGAGCGCGTTCCCGCATCTCCCGAGTGACGAGCGGCTTGACCATGCACGCATTGTGCCGAACCGTGCGCGGAGAGTCCGAACGAATGCGATCATTCGATCGTGACCGATCCGCACCAGTATCTCGTGAGCTTCGAACAGCGCCTCCAGCAAGCCCAGGAACAGGCCGATGCCATTCAGACCGCGTTCCGCGAGTCCCGCACAGAAGCCCAGAGCCCGGACGGCTCGGTCATCATCACCGTCGGATCAGGCGGCCGCATCGAGTCGCTCCAGCTGACTCCGCGCGCCGACGACCTGGGCCACACAGCACTGGGCCGCACGATCATGGACACCATTCGCCGCGCCCAGGTCGAGGCCGCCCGCAAGATCGAGGACACGATGCGTCCTATCCTCGGTGACGGCGAAGGCATGGCCTTCCTGCGCGAACAGGTCGAACAGGGAATCGCCGTCATCGACCCGGCGGGCACGGTCGAGGAACCGAAGCCCGCGCCAGGGCGTCCCGCACCGCCACAGGGCGATGAAGACGACTTCGGCGGAAACTCGGTGCTGCGATGACCGGCTTCCAGACCCAGGCCGAGACCGTCTCCGCCCACGGCAAGATGCTCGTCGGCCAGGTCTCGCCCTGCAGGAGGCAGTGTCCGCCTCCCAGACGAGCCTCGGTCCGAACGTGATGGGTGAACTCTGCCAAGCGTGGTCGTGGATCTTCAACGAGGAGCTCGACGACGCCAAGGCCCTTCTCGCCGCCCTCCCCAAGGCCTTCGAGGCAACCGGTGACGAGTTGTGCTCGACGGCTGAGACCTACCGCCAGGCCGAAGAAGGCAACCGCGCCGCCATACAGGGGGTGGACCGATGAGCAATCCCTTGGTCGCGCAGAAGGAAGACGACAAGAAGCGGCTCGCCGGCGCAGGCATGTTCGACACCGCCGAGGACCTGGTCATGCCCTTCGCCGAAGGCAAGACCATCGATCCGGTCGCGCTGGGCATCGACGGGGCCGCGCTGGCACTGGACGTCGCCGGCTTCCTCACCGACCCGCTGGGCACGCTGGCCTCGTCGGTCGTGGGCTGGATCATCGAGAACGTCGGTTTCATCCGGGAACCGTTCGACAAGCTCATGGGTGATCCACCGGCCATCGAAGCGATCGGCACCACCTGGGAGAACATCTCCAAACGCCTGAGCGACGAGGCCAACGCCTACGAGTCCCATGCCAAGACGCTCGTCGAGTGGACGGGCGACGCCGCCGATGCCTATGGCACCCGTTGCACCAATCTCGCGGCGCAACTCCGCGGGTCGGCGGCCGCCGCCTCGTCCGCCGCGAACAAGATCAAGGTGGCCGGCGCGGTAGTCGCCGCGACCAGGGCGCTGATTCGCGATCTGCTGGCCGACCTGGCAGGCACCCTGCTGATGTGGGGCATTCCGGCCGCTGCGTCGGCGATCCCGACCGCGGGCGCCTCCATCGCGGCCTTCATCACCCGAGCCGTCACCAAGGCAGTCGAGATCGGCACCAAGATCGCCCGGTTCGTCGCCAAGTTGTTCAAAGCGTTGGACAAGCTCGGCTCGCTGGCGAAGAAAGCCGCAACCGCGATGCGCAAGCAAGCCGACGACCTCGCGGCCCTGAGCAGGCAGATGCCGAACAGCCGCTACGGCAACCAGCGGGCGGCAGAGCTCGCCTCCGACTCGGCAACGAGGGTGTCCAGGGCCGACTCTCTCGACAACATCGGTGACGGCCTCGGCAACGCGAGCAGGCGCATCCAAGACGGTGTCGACAACGCGATGAACAAAGTCGACGACATCGCCCAGCGCACCACCCAGAAGGTCGACGACTGGGCAGCCCGCGTGAAGGAGAACGGCCCGGCTCGCAAGCAGGCGGTCAAGGACTTCTACGAGACGATGAACCAGCCCCCTCTGACCACGCGCAAGGAGAACATGGGCGACCCCCAGTCCGGCCTCGGCCGAGCAGCCGACCGGGTGGACGCGCCGATGAGCAAGGGCCTGCTCGACGGCCAGAACTGGGTGCGCGCGGTGTCCAGCAGGGACATCAGCCACCTGATGCCGAACTGGGGCGACCTCGTCCATCCGGCGAAGGAACTGTCGAAAGAGCTGAACAAGGCTGAAGGCGGCGGCCACAAGGAAGGCTCGTGACCAAACCGAGGCGGATCGCCATCGCCGCCGTTCTCTGGATCGTCGCCCTGTACACCGCCCACGCAGGCACGTTGTTCTTCGACGGCGAAGCTGGCTCAGGCGGCGATCCGAAGGGCTACGCGGAGAGAATCTCGTGCGCACGCAACTGGTGGGCCTTTGGCGCCCTCTGGCATTGCAATGCCACCATCGTCGCTGACGATGGAAGGCAGTACCCGTACAGCAACAAGAACTCCTCGCTCACGCCAGCCGACATCGGCAACCGCGTGCCGATGACCAACAACCGCGTACGTTCCGGGCGGTCTTCCCAGGCGAGCGCGGAGTGGGCGCTCGCCGAACGCAGAGACCCGAACAAGGTCGCGTACATGCTGTCCCTCATGGGCATTCCGGTAGTCGCGCTCTTCATCACGTTCCGCATGTTCCGCGACAAGAACCCGGTGGTGTGAAAGGACGTCACCAACGCTGACTGGTTCGCCCTGTGCGCGTACGGCGCCGCGGTCGCCCAAACCGAGAACATCCAATGCGAGCGCAACTGGCTCGTCCTGGGCACCCACTGGAGCTGCAGCGCGATCGTCACTGACGCCTACGGCGTGCAGCAGAGGTTCACCAGCGACTCCTCGCTGCTGACCCGGCCGACACGCTTGCTCGACATCAGGTGATCAAGCCCCGGCGAGTCGAGCCGGTGGTGCTCAGGCGTCAACGGCTTGGCGCCCGACAGTGATGTCCGCGCGATCGGCGGCCGCCCGGCCCGCTTCCCACCTGGCACCGTTGGTGACTGTCGCCGACCTGTGGACGAGATCGCTGAACATCTTGTCGAACGTCTCCTCGACCACTCGTGACCGCTCGGCCAGCACTGGCAACAGTCGCTCGTCCTCGACCGGATCGTGCGCCAGGACACCGGCCTCGCCCAGCCGTTCCCCGATGCGCGTGGCGTACGAGACCGGGAAGGACTGCCGGAACGACCGGGTGCGAGACGTTCCGGCCCGAGTGGCCTGGCTGCCTTCGGCCACCATCGCACGGGTGGCCTGGACCAGCAGCGAGGTGGCCAGCAGCTCGGTGATCTCCAGGTCCATCGACTCACCGACCAGCTGGACGATCCACGTCTCGCTTCGTGGGCACTCTCGCTGCGTCTGAGCGGCCTGGTCAAACGCCTCACTGCCACTCCACAGGCCGCGGCCGACCTGCTGACCAAGGTGAACGTCGTCGTGACGAACCTGCCGTCGCCCGGCGAGCCGATCGGACGATTCGCCGCACGACTAACCGGTGATGCCCACTCATTGGACGATGATCGTCCGTTGGCGACGCTGGCACTTCGGGCCGCACGCGTCCTGAGCGGTCTGCCGGACGGCAGCGGCGCCGAATGGCGTCGAGAGGTGTGGGCATCGGTCGGCCTGATGCGCGACGAGCTGTCCACCACGGTCATCACCCTGGGCTTCGGCGGCCATCAAGGCCTGGAAGCGTGGCTAGGTCAACCGGTGCACCTCACCCTGCGCCAGCTCGTCCGTGATCCTCCACGTCTGGCCGCACTGGACGTGTTCGTCTGCGAGAACCCGGTCGTCGTGGCGACCGCGGCCGACCACCTCGGGCCGTCCTGCCCGCCGTTGGTGTGCACCAGCGGTCAGCCCAGCGCCGCGGTGATGCATCTGCTCCGCCTGATCGTCTCCGCGCACGGCACCCTGCGTTACCACGGCGACTTCGACTGGGGCGGCGTCCGCATCGCCAACGTGCTGCACGATCGCGTGCCTTTCACGCCGTGGCGCTTCGACACCGCGTCCTACCTCGCTGCCGGTGAGGGCCGTCCGCTGACCGGCGCACCGGTCGAAGCACGCTGGGATCCTGCTCTGGCGACGGCGATGAGCCACACGAACCGTCGTATCGAGGAGGAACTCGTGCTGGACGACCTCCTGAACGATCTGTCGTCTTGATAGCCGCCCGCCCTGTCACCCGAAAGCCCTACAACGCCAGCTACGGTGGCACAGGTGACGACGTTTCCACGGGTGCCCGCGGACCTGTTCCGCTTCACCACGACCGCCCACGCGGAGCTGCACACTGCAGTGATGCGCGTGTTCGGGGTGGCGAACGAGCGCCTGCAGACCGTCCTCACGGCCGATGACGTGCAGCAACGGCTCCGCTCCGTCGGCTGGTCCGAGCAGGTGACGGACGACGAGCTCCAGGCGTCCCTCAACGCTCTCCGTGGGTGGGGCCTGCTGGACGCGACGCAGAACCGCTACGGGCTCACCAAGCTCGGCGAGGCCGCGTTCGCGGGCGTCAAACAGGCGCTCGACACCCTCAGCAGCAACGGTTCGCTGCAGACCGCGGTGCTCGACGCGATCGCGACCCACCTCGACAACCTGAGCAGGCCGCTGGACGACCGCGGCAGTTTCACCACGCTCACCCAGCTCGAAGGTCACCTCGAAGCCTTCGAGACCGGCACGACGCGGTTCAACGCCGACCTGCAAAGACTCCTGAGGGACGAGCAGACCGACCTCGCCACGTTCCAGGACGTCAAGCGCACGACGGTCACCTACCTGCGCGACTTCATCGCGGACCTGGACGCGCGCAAGCAGAAGATCCGCGACACCATCGCGAGCATCGACGCGACCGAGCTGCACGAACGCGCGCGCAACGGCGCCGGCCTCCTCCACGACGAGCTGTGGCTTCAGCAGCGCAAAGAGCGTTGGAGCAGCCTCAAGAGCTGGTTTCACGACAACCCGCCGCGCGTCGACGAACTGCAGGACGTGTCGCGCAAGGCGATCGTGCAGTTGCTCCGGGTGCTGGACCGGATCAGCGAGCAGCGCAAGCCGACGAACACAGCGGCGGACTTCCGGGCGCTGGCGCGGTGGTTCGCGAGGACCGAGACCGAGGACGAGGCGCACGAGCTGTTCAACGCCGCGTTCGGGCTGTGGTCCGCTCGGCACGCGCACCTCGCGCACGCCGACGGTGAGCTGATGCCGAGCGGCGAGGCGTGGCACAACACGCCGCCGGTGCCCGTGTCGCCGCAGCTGCGCGCTACCGGCAAGCAGGAGCACATCGGCGCCACCGGCAAGGTCCGCAACGTCGACGAGGTGCGCCGCAACCGCCGCGAACGGGCGCAGAAGGAACGCGAGGAGCTCGAATACGCCTGGTCGCAGATCCAGACCGACGGAGCAGTCCGGATCTCCACGCTCACCAACCTCGACCACGACACGTTCCACCGGCTGATCGACCTGGTCGGGCGGGCGCTCGGCAGCGATCCGGACAGCACGGGCACGCGCACCGCCGGCACGAGTGACGGGCGGATGCAGATCAACCTGCGCAACGCGCGTGGCTGGGCGACCATGACCACCCAGAAGGGCACGCTGAGCGGGCCCGACTACGTGATCGACGTGCAGAGCCGATGAGCCGCACGGGGAACCAGCTCGCACGGCTGGAGAGCGAAGAGGTGGCGCGTGGTGTTCGTCTGCTGCTCGCGCGTCCGTTGCTGACCGCGAGGCTGGACCACGACGGGTTCGACCTCATCAGAAGGCGCCGCGAACCGATCGTGAAGTGGTTCGACTACTACTGCGGCTGGCGTGTGCACGTCGAGCCACGCGCCGGATACGCGCGTCTGTTCAAGACCACGCAACGGCCTGATCGCACGCGACCGGCGTTCGACCGGCGGCGGTACATCCTGCTGTGTCTCGTGTGCGCGGAACTGCTGGCCACGCCGACGATGACGCTCGACGAGCTGACCACGCGCACGAAGCACGCGGCCACTGACGGCATCCAGTTCGACCCGGCCAGGCGCAGCGACCGCAACGCGTTCAACGACGTGCTGACGTTCCTCGAAGAACACGGCGCGGTCGAGACCGACGAGCACGTCCGCGCGGACCCGACGCTCATCACGCGCCTTCTCGCCGCGCCGGTCCCGCCCTCCACAGTGGACACGATCGCGGACCTCACCCGCGAGACCCGCTACGACAACGCGCATCGCAGCCTGTGGCAACGGCACTCCGTGATGCGCAGGCTCATCGACGATCCCGTGGTCTACAAGGAAGAGCTGAACGCGAGCCAACTCGCGTTCCTGGCCTCACCGGCCGGGCGCAAGGTCGTCCAGACGGGCATCGGGCTCGCCGGCTGCACGCTGGAGGAACGCGCCGAGGGTTATCTCGTGGTGGACGCCGATGCGATCGCCACGGACACGAGGTTCCCGGACGACGACAACAACGCGAAGGTCGCCGCGTTGTTGTTGCTCGACCGGTTGGCACAAGGTCCGGCGGCCACCGAGGATCTGGTCGAGGAAACACGCGAGCTGCTCACGAAGTTCCGCACGTGGGCCAACGCCTACCAGTCGGACGGTGGCGCGGGCAGACTCGCGGCGGACGGGCTCGAACTGCTGCACATGTTCGGGCTCGCTCGCACGGAGAACGGCACCGTTCACAGGCTGCCCGCCGCAGCCAGGTACGCGGTCGAGGAGCTCAATGACTGACCGGTGGCAACCCAGCCGCGCCGGCATCATCAACGTCTGGCGCTACTACGACGAGATCTTCTCGTTCTACCAGGGCAGACTGCTGCTCCGGGGTCCCAACGGCACGGGCAAGTCGAAGGCGCTCGAGCTGCTGCTGCCGTATCTGTTCGACGCGAACCTGCGTCCGCACCGGCTGTCGACGTTCGGCAGCGCGGACCGCACGATGCACTGGAACCTAATGGGCGAGGGCAACCAGGGCAGCACGCGCGTCGGGTACGTGTGGCTGGAGTTCCAGCACGGCGAGCAGTGGTTCACGTGCGGTGCGCGGCTTCAGGCCACCACGAACACGTCGAACGTCTCGGCCACGTACTTCACGACGTCGCTGCGGGTCGGCGATCTGGCGCTGGTGAACGAGGCCGGGCGCCCGTTGACCAAGACCGATCTCGTTGCGGCGATTGGTGAACACGGCGTTGTGCACGCCTCACCGGCCGATTACCGCCACACGGTGCGGACAACGTTGTTCCCCGGCGTGACCGAGCAACGGTACGACTCGCTGATCACCGCGCTGCTTCAGCTGCGCACGCCGAAGCTGTCCGAGCGGCTCGACCCGAGCGTGCTGTCCTCGTTGCTGTCCAAGGCACTTCCGCCGCTGGACCAGTCCGATCTGACCGAGATCGCCGAGGGGTTCGAACGGCTCGACCGTCAGCGCGAGGGGCTGCGGCGGCTCGACGAGGAGATCACCACCGCCGAACGGCTCGCGGACGTGCAGCGCGTCTACGCCCAGCGCGTTCTTGGAGTGGCCGCAAGGGCGTTGGAGTCGTCGACCGAACAGCTCGAGGACCTGACGCGGGCCGCGCGGATGAGCGAACGGCGTTACCAGCGCCAGATCACGCTGACCGACGAGGCGTTCGACCAGCTCGCGGCGCTGGGACGCGAGGCGAGCGCGGTCGACGCGGAGATCTCCGGCATCTCCGACCTGCCCGCCTACCAGGAGGGCAAGCAGCTCGACCTGTTGCGGCAGCAGCTTTCCGCCGCGACCCTGCGCGCGTCGGAGGCCGCCGAGCACGCCGCGAAACTGCGCGCACGGGCCGTTGCCGACGACGAACAGGCCGGGCAGGCAAAGGCGGACGCGGCCGCACGCGCCGATGAGCTGCGGCGTTCCGTCGTGATCGCACGGGAAGCCGCCGAGCACGCCGGTATGCGGTCGGTGTTCGAGGAGATCGAGTCGGGCGCAGACGCGCGGGCGGGACGGCAGCTGCTCACCGCCGCCGTCGACTCCCGTTCCACCGAGATCAGCTCGATCATGCGTGCCGTTGCCGCGCACGAGAGGGTCGTCGACGCACGGGACGCCGCACGCCAACGCCTTGAGGAAACCCGTGACGAGCTCGACCTCGCCACGGAGGCGGAGGTCGCGGCGCAGCAGGCGTTCGACCAAGCGTTCGCGAAGTTCGGCGCGGACTTCGAGACGTGGGCGCACGGCTGTTCCGAGCTGAACGTGTCCGAACACAGCGAGATCGTCGAGGCCGCCGCTCTCGCCCGCGAGGAGTTCAGCCGCATCGAGGCGCGCCTGGACGAGACGCGCACGGCGTTGAACGGCCAGCTCGCGCAGTACAACTCCATCCGCGAGAAGCTCGCCAACCAGGTCGACGTGCCGCCGCCCGCGCCGTACACACGCGCCGACGATTACCGCGTTTCCGCCGCAGGCGCTCCGTTGTGGCGTCTGGTCGACTTCCGCCCCGGCACGCCCACGGCCGTGTGCGGTGCGGTCGAGGCGGCGCTGGAGGCCTCGGGCCTGCTCGACGCGTGGCTCGCGGCGGACAACTCGTTCGGTCTCCCCAACCAGGACCGTTTCGTGGAACCGACGCTGGCGCCTCCCGCTCCCGGCTACACGCTGCTGGAGGTGCTCGTCACCGACGACGAGCGCTGTTACCGGTTCCTGGAAGGCATCGCGTTCGGCGAGACGGCCACCGGTCACGCCGTCGCGATCGGCGCGGACGGGACGTGGCGCCTGGCCAACGCGCACGGCCGCTGGACCAAGCCCTTCCCCACCTACATCGGCGCCGACGCGCGCAAACGCGCCCGCGCGGGCCGCATCGCCGAGCTCACCGGGCTGATCGAACAGCTCGCCACCGATCTGTCCGGTGTGGACGCCGCGCTGAACCAGATCGCGGTGCGCCGGGCGACCCTGGCCGGCGAACTGGCCCGGCAACCCTCGGCGGACCCGATCGAGATCGCCGAGGACCAGCGCACGAAGGCCCAGCTGCGGTGCGCGGCGAGGAAGGACGCCGTCGCGGCCGCGACCAGGCGGGTCTCCGACGCGGAGGCCGCCGTCGCCCGGCACACCCTGAGCACCGAGGTGCCCGACCTGGAGGTGCTGGCCGCGTTCGGCAGCACGGGCCACTGCTGGCTCGACGACCGTCACGACGCCTTCGCCGCGGAAGCGCTGTCGATCGACGCCGGCAACCGTGCGTCGGTGAGCAGCGCGCTGGCCGACGAGGCCGAGGAGACGTCGGCAGCCCGTCACCAGGAAGCCGCCGACCTCGCCATCACGCTGGAGACCGTCGAACGTTCCGCCGGCTCGGAGTTCCACGCCCTCGACCAGCAGCTCATCACGTTGCGCGCCAAGGCGCTCACGTTGGCCGAGGAACGCGAAACGCTCCAGGACAAGCAAACCGGTCTGGCGCGCACACTCGGCACGTTGGAGGAAAAGCGCAAGACCGACACCGCACGTGCCGCGGAAGCCACTGTCGCGCGTGACGCGGCCGATGCCCGCTACCGGCATCTGACCAGCGGCCACCTGCCCGCCGACGCCGGTGAGGTGCCCGACGACATCGTGGATCCGCGCCTGATCCGCGACTTCGAGTCCCGCCTCGGTCTCGCCGTGCACCAGGCCCGGCAGCAACTGGCAGGCCGCATCGACCTGTCGCTCGACCCCGACGACGACGTCACGGTTCTGACCGCAACGCTGGACGGCGTGCGCATGGGTGCGCACGCCCTGCTTCAGAGGTTGCAGGCCGAACGCGACCGCGTGTGCACGCACATCACGGACGTCGAACGCGACCTCTTCGACCAGACCCTCACCGGCGACACGCGCAGGCACATCGCCCAACGCATCCAGGGCGCCTCCGAGCTGGTCGGCACCATGAACCAACGCTTGGAGCGCGTCCAAACCGCGTCCGGCATCCGCGTGCAGCTCGACTGGCAGGTGGATCCCCAGCTACCGCCGGGCACCCGAGAGGCCCGCGATCTCCTGCTGCGATCAGACCTGAACGACGACGAACGCGCGTTGCTGCACCAGTTCTTCCGCGAGCGCGTGGAAGAAGCACGCGCGCACGACTCCGCAACGGGCTGGGAACAACAACTCGCCCAGGTGCTGGACTACACGACGTGGCACCAGTTCGTCGTGAAGGTGGACAGAGGCGAAGGCTGGGTCCCGGTCACCAAACGGGTGCACGGCGCCCTGTCCGGCGGCGAGAAGGCCATCGTGCTGCACCTCCCGCTGTTCGCCGCGGCGGCCGCGCATTACCACGCCACCCCGACCGCACCCCGCCTGATCCTGCTGGACGAGGTCTTCGTCGGCGTCGACGCCACCAACCGGGGCCAGCTGCTGGAACTGCTGGTCAACTTCGACCTGGACCTGGTGCTCACGTCGGACCACGAGTGGTGCGACTACCGGGAGCTGACCGGCATCGCCATCCACCAGCTCACGACCGGCACGGACGGAGACGACGCCGTGACGACCGTGCGCTTCACGTGGGACGGGCACAGCCTCACGGCCGATGACTAACTTCCGAACAACGCCAGCAGTTCGCGTTGCTCGGAAGTTAGCTGGAACGACGGGTTGCGCCGCGGGTAGATCTCCGCGGCGTCCCACAGTTCCGTGCGCACGCTGGCCTGAGTGCTGATCTTGACGCCACGTGACCGGAGGTCGGCCACCACGGTCGCCGCGTCGAACAGGTAGACCGCGTCGACGACCAACGGCCTGGTCGTGCCACGGGAACCGACCGGCTCGGCTTTCGGCCCGGCCAGCACGAGGTAGAAGTCCGGTCCCTGCTCCTTCATGTCCAGCAGGCCTTCCCGCTTCGTGTACCACCGGACGCCCACGGTCCGGCCGTCGCCGAGCCTGCCGTCGCTGACGCCGAATACCTGCGCCGCGATCCACGCACCGAGGTGCCCGGTCAACGCGGGCCGCCCGATGCACGCCGACAGTTCGGCGTCGATGCGGTTGCGTTCCTGGATGAGCGCGGCCACCCGGTCCATCGCGCTCATGCCGACCCGCTCAGCTGACCGAGCAGACCGGCGAACAGGTCCTCGGACACGACCGGAATCCCGTACGTGCGCGCCTTGTCCGCCTTGCCCGACATGGAGTCCGGGTCCGCCGCGATCACCACCGCGGTCCTCTTCGTCACGCCCGCCTTCACGGTGAGCCCGGCGGACAGCGCCCGGCTCTCCCAGACGTCACGGCCCTCGCGCATCTGGCCGGTGAAGACGACGAGATCACCCGGCGAGAGCCGTACCGGCCTGCGCAGCACCCCGGCGACGTCCACGCCGAGCAACGACGCGACCAGCCGCAGGTCCGCCTCCTCGTCCGCGGTCACCCGGCCGTCCTCCCAGGCGGCGTCGGCGAGCGCGGCGAGGTAGCCGCGGTGCAGCTCCATCACCTGCGGCAGGCCGAGATCGAGCGCACGAGCCACTTCGAGCAGCTCTTCCTGTTCCTCCAGCGTCAGGTGCCGGTCGACCAGCGCCCGGTCGAGCACGTCGAGGTACTCGTCGCCCGACGCGGTCTCCACCCGAGGCAGCAGCCGCACGAGCTTCGACAGGAAGTGCTGTTCGGCTCCGTGGGGGTGACTGCGCTGCACGGCGAACGCGTTCAGGGTTCGCGGCACCGTCAGGCGCACCGGCTCCACGTCCCCGACGCGGTCCAGGCAACGCGCCAGCAGCCCCGCGGACGCCCGCGCGTCGTGCAGCGCGGAGTGCGCGGTGCCCATCGGCACGCCGGCCACCTCGCAGCACGCGGCGAGCGACCGTGACGTGGCACCGAGATACCGGCCGGCGAGGTTCATCGTGCAGAGCCCCTCCGCGAAGAGCTCGTGGCCGAGCCTCGCGAACTCGGCCCGCAGGAACCGCAGGTCGAACGACAGGTTGTGCGCGACGAGCACCCGTCCCGACAGCCTCGCGGCGAGCTCACCGGCGATACCGGCGAACTCGGGCGCGCGCCGGGCGTCCGCGGCGCTGATGCCGTGCACGTGCTGGGCGCCGAGGTCGCGGCGCGGGTTGACCAGCGTGCACCACTCGTCCACCCGGCGGCCGGACGCGTCGAGGTGCACGACGGCGACCTCGCTAACCCGGTGGTGCTGACCAGGTGAAAGTCCGGTGGTCTCGACGTCGACTACCGCGTACCCGTTGCTCATGCCGGAATGTCGTTCGGACCCGTGCCGAGCGTTATCCCCGGCCGCCGAGGTCATCCGTAAGGACCAACGCGAGCTCACCGCGGGTCGTGATGCCGAGCTTCGCGTAGGCGTTGGAGAGGTGGTTGTCGACGGTCCGCACGGAGATCACCAACGACTCGGCGATCTCTTTGTTCGTCAGACCCCGTGCGGCGAGCACGGCCACTTCGCGCTCACGGCGGGTGAGCGACGTCAGCGTCATCCTCGCCAACGCGGGCGTCCGTGCGTACTCGCACAGGCCGATCAGCCGCCCGGCCAGCGCGCGATTGCCTGACGCTGCGGCAGCTTCCGCCGCGAACAGCACGTACCCGGCCTTCTCGAACCGCGCGGCCACCTCTTCCAACGCTCCGGAGTCGTTGCGCACCAACGCCTCCGCATGTGCGGCGTACACCGGGACCAGCAGCCCGGTCGTCGTGGAGGCGAGCTCCCGCAGCCTTTCGAGGGCGTCAGAGGCGTGTCCGAGCCGGACGGCCTCGTGCAGGAACACCGCCTCGGCAGCGAACTCGGTATGCGCCCGAGCGTCCTGCGCCGCCTCGAACGGCGACGTTCCACCCGCCCAGATCCGCGCCTGCCACAGTCCGATGCCGTACGGGCGCATTC
The DNA here is from genome assembly GCF_900115955.1 of Lentzea waywayandensis. Taxonomy (GTDB): domain Bacteria; phylum Actinomycetota; class Actinomycetes; order Mycobacteriales; family Pseudonocardiaceae; genus Lentzea; species Lentzea waywayandensis. The sequence goes on along the minus strand of NZ_FOYL01000006.1, from coordinate 326,882 downwards.
CTGGCGGCGCCAGCTCTTCCGCTTCAGCGAGCAGTGCACGCGCGTCGTTGCCCAGCAACGATTCCACGTGGGCCAGTTCGCAGAGCCGCACGAACGGCTGCACGGGCCGCGCCTCTCGCAGCAAGCGCCGCGCTTCGAGCAAACGGCCACCCGCCCGTGCCAGGCCGGCACACGAAACGGCCCAGCTCGACCGCATGGAATCCCACTCGGCCTTCTCCCGATGCGCTTGCACGGCAAGACGTTCCGCACGAGCCAGTTCACCGTGCAAGGCGTGCACGAACACCTCGGAGAACGCGTTCATCTCGGCGCCCAGACCGACCTCGGGATTCGGCGGGACGACCGGGAACGGCCCCGTGTACCTGCCCTGCACCACGTCGATCATCGCGAGGATCGCCGCCTCACCCGGATCGGCGTCCGAGAGCAGCGCACGAGCCTCGTCGTACTTGCCTGCGAAGAACAGGAGCGCGGCCCTGCCCGCTGGCATCACGATCATCTCCGCGGCTTCCTCGGTGCGCCCGAGCGCCCATCCGAGGTTCATCGCGCGCATGGTGCGGACCTCGATCGGGTCGTCGTCGGTCGCCACCGACGCGAAGACCTCCTCGGCTTCCTCCGCGCGATCCGTGAACACCAGCACGTAAGCCAACTGCCGTGCCGCCTCCACACCACCACCGACAGACCATGCGGCACGTGCGAGCCGTTCTGCGAGAACGACACCACCCGTCGCGCTGGCGAGATTCGCGGCTCTCAGCAGCTGTGCGGGATCGTCTGCCGTACCGCTGTCCAGACGCAACACGGCTACTCGCAACGGATCGTCGAGCACGGAAGCCAGGTACCGCTGATGGTTGCGCTTGCGCAGGGGAGGGCACTGCGCGCGCAACACCTCTCCGTACAACGGATGCGCGAGCCTCAGTCCCTCATCGGTCACGGTCACGAGCCCGTCCAACGCCTCCGACGCGGCCAGGTCCAGCGGTTCGCCGAACGCGAGCAGCTCCAGCACCCGGCGTTCCTCGGCGGGCACCCCTGCGAGGTGAACCTCGATCAGTTCCACCAGCCGTGGCGACAACGGCAGCGGGCCGTCCAACGACCACACGCCGCCGTGCGACACCCACTGCGCAGCGAAATGCATCTCTCGCAGCAGCAACATGTTTCCAGCTGACGCCGTCCACAACCGATCGGCCGTCGCGCTGTCCAGCACTCCGCCGAGCACGGTCTCCAGCACCTCGACGACCGCGGCACGTCCGAGCGGCTCGAGCTCGATGCGAGGCAGCAGCTCGTCCTTCCACAGCGCCACGACCGGTTCCGGCGCGCGTTCGCCCGAGCGCAGCGTCGCCACCACGACGGCTTCCCGGTGGTGCACGAGTTGGTGCAGCAGTCCTGCTGACGCGTCATCGAGCAGATGAACGTCATCGACCACCACGATGCGATCGCGCAACGCGGTCCGTGCGGCGGTCAACATCGCCAACGGCGAGGGATCGACCGATGACAAGAAGGGCGCCATCACGCCGAGTGGAATCTCCGACATCGCCGCTGTCGCACGCAGCCGGACGTCGCACTCGACCTCGTCCAACAGCCGTGTCTTGCCCACTCCGGCAGGACCCGCCACGATCAGCCCGGCACTGCGCACCGCACGCCTGACCGCGGTGAGCTCGGCGTCCCTCCCCACGAACGGCCACCCCACCCCGTCAGGCTAGGTGATCCGCGCCGCCAAGATGGGTGATCGCCTACTCATGCCTCTGAGCAGCGCGAACACCACGATGACCGCATGAGCTTCTTCACCGATCCGACCCCGTACTTCGACGAGTGGCGCGAGCGGGGTCCCGCGCTGATCGAGACCCCGGACGGCCAGAGGTCGTGGATGATCAGCCGCTACGACGACGTCGTGCAAGCCCTCAGCCACCCTGATCTCAGCAGCACCATCATGCCCGGCGGCATGCTGAACCACACCGACCCACCGGAGCACACCCGGTTGCGCAAGCCCATCGCGCGCGCGTTCTCCACACGGCGGATGGAAGCGCTACGGCCACGCATCGAGGAGATCGCCAACGAGCTGCTCGACGCGTGGCAGGGCGCGGAGGAGGTGGACGTCATCGAGACGTTCGCCTATCCGCTGCCGATCACTGTCATATGTGAACTCCTAGGTGTGCCCAAAGAGGACAGAGACGTGGTCCGGAAGCTGACCGCGGAGCTGCTCGCACCGGCGACGATGGCCGAGGCCTACGGCAGGTTCACGGCGTACGCGCAGGATCTCGTGCACACCAAGGAGCCCGGTGACGACGTCATCACCGAGCTCCGCGACGAGCCGAACCTCGTGAGCACACTTGTGTTGCTCATCACAGCAGGCCATGAGACGACCTCGCAGCTCATCGGCAGCGGTGTGCTCGCCCTGCTGCGCGATCCCGCCCTGAAGCGGTCGCTGGTCGACGATCCGATCCTGATTCCGGAGGCCGTCGAGGAGTTCCTGCGCCACGACGGTCCGTTCGCGTTGGGCCTGGGTCGTGTCGCCACTGCCGACGTGGTGATCGGAGGGGTCACGATTCCGAGATCTTCGCAGGTCACCGTCTCACTTGGGGCGGCGAACCGGGATCCGTCCCGGTACTCAGATCCGGACGTGCTGCAGCTGGGTCGAAACCCACACGTCGGGTTCGGTCACGGGATCCACTACTGCGTGGGGGCACGGCTCGCGCGTATCGAGGGCGAGATCGCGTTCGGAACGCTCCTTCGGCGATTCCCGGAACTCGTGCTCGCCGCTGAGCCCGAGTGGCGGGAGTCATTCATCCGAGGCTTGGGATCATTTCGCGTGCGACCGAAGCCCTGACAGCGGCACGGGCCGCCACCAGGTCGTCGACCGCGTAAATCTCGGGGCAGGACGCGATGACCAAGTCCTTGTCTGACGCGACAGTCAGCAAAGAAGCTTTCTCGGTCAACGACTTGGCTTGCCGCACAACTCCCTTGGCATCAACGCGGATCAACGTGACCCACGTCTCTGACCAGGGAAAGTCGGCGACGGCGCTGGATTTACGCAGGCCTTCCACATCGAACTCGGCAAATCTGGGCATGACACCAAGATAACGAGTCGAGGTAGCGGAAAGGCAAAGATCACCCTTTCACCGCAATGCAGCCAGCAGATGGGACAGGTTGACACCAACGGCGTCGGCCAACCGGCGCACGACTTCTGGAGCGGGTGCCAACGGGTGTGTCTCACGGGTGAACGGGAGACCTTCACCGCCTGAAAACTTCGATTGCGGCGTAACAGGCGCGAGGATCGGGTAGACGCGCCAGCGCGGCACCTTCGAGTCCGCCATGGCGAGAGTGTTCTCGTGCCACAACATCACGGCCGACGACCGAATGTTGCGCGCGAGGACGCAGCCGTGGCCCGTGAGCGTGATCGCGCGCGCAGCGGCACGCACGGCGTTGCGGAACTCGCCCTCCACCACCCACACGCCGTTCATGAACTCCGCGGTGAAGCCTTCCGTCTCCAGTGCGGCGATCGTCTCGGCGTGCTGGTCGTCCGCCGCGGCCGTGGCCAGCTCGACGACCTCCTGCACCTCCGACGCAGTCACGACGCGCGCACCGGCCTCGGTGGAGGCGTACAGGAGCCGTTCCACGTGACGGTCCTCCGCGTAGGCCGCCCACTCCTGGGCCTTCTCCCACGCCGACCGTGCGATGACATCGGCCTCGGAACCGCCGCGCAGGCGTGCGTCCTGCAGCAGCTGTGCGAGCACCACGGCGATGACAGAGCTCAGCAGGGCGTCGTCACGTGACTCGTCGTCCTCGGGCACGAGAGAGACGACCAGGTCGCGCAGATCGGCACGCCAGCTCTCGTCGCCCGCCCACACGCCGATGGCGAGCAGGTTGAGGTAGTGGTCCGCGAGGGCCATCCGCACGAGCAGCGGCTGAGTGCCCGCCTCTCGTGCGTCGCGGCGCGCGGTCGCCTTCATCTGCTGTCGTTCCGCAGGATCCACCACGCTCACGCGGATCTTGTCGAGTTCGTCGAGGAAGTCGTCCCACCGGTCGTCCGAAAACCGGGCGAAGACGTCGTCCACCTGTTACCTCCAGCTCAGAGTCGAGCGACGGACTCGAGTACTCGTCTGGTGCGCGCCACCTCGTGCGCGCGAAAGACCGCGGCGCCCGCCAACGCCGCGATCGCGGTCGCGACGAGGGTGCCCTCGACGCGCTCGTGCAGTTCCACGCCGAGGGTCTCCCCGACGAAGTCCTTGTTGGACAACGCCATCAGCACCGGCCACCCGGTCGCCACCAGCTCGTCCGTGTGCCGCACCAGCGCGAGGCTGTGCCATGTGTTCTTGCCGAAGTCGTGTGTGGGGTCGATCAGCACGCTCTTGCGAGGCACACCGAGCGCGACCACCCGCTCCGCGCGCGTCGTCGTCTCCGCGATGACGTCCGCGACGAGGTTCGGATAACTAACCCTATGCGGACGCGTGCGAGGCCGCGCACCGCCCGTGTGCGAGCACACGTAGCCGGCGCCGTACTCCGCGGCGACCTCGGCCAACTGTGGGTCCGCACCCGCCCACGTGTCGTTGAGCAGGTCGGCACCGGCCTCGCAGACGAGCCTTCCGACGTCGGCGCGCCAGGTGTCGCTGCTGATGATCAGATCCGGGTAGGCGGCGCGCACGCGGGCGATGAACGGCACGACGCGGCGCACTTCCTCGCCGGAGTCGACCAGGTCGCCGGGGCCTGCCTTCACACCGCCGATGTCCACGATGTCCGCGCCCTCGTCCACGACGCGGTGCACGGCCTCCATGGCCACGTCCTCGGCGTAGGTGGCGCCCTTGTCGTAGAACGAGTCCGGCGTGCGGTTGATGATCGCCATCACCAGCGCGTGGTCGCGGACGACGGTCCGGCCGCGGAACTGGAGCTCGATCACATCCCGTGTCTACCAGGTGGTCCCCGACCTTCGCACATGGCGGACGTCTCATACTGCGTGGCGTGGAACTGGTGAAAGCGGTCGACGCGCTCTGGCAGCGCGGCTGGCTGCCGTACGACCTTCGCGAGATCGTGTCGCGTTCGCTCGACGAGTCGGCCGCGTCCCTCGCGGTGGACGTGATCGCTTTGTCCTGTTCGCCGCATGCCGCGGCGACCGTGCATCCGCGGTGGCAGCGTCAGCTCGACGAGATCGGCGCCTCCGTGTGGTGGGAGGGGCCACTGCTGGAGGCGTGGGCAACGCGCCACATCGAGACACGGGCCTATGCGAACCGCACGGCCGCTGACCTGTTGAAGTTCCTCGGGCGGTTGCCTTCGTTGCCGCACATCCTGCCGTTGCCGGGCGACGTGTTGATGTCCGCCGTGCGCGCGGGGCTGGACCCGAAGGTGCTCAACCGGGTCCGGGGGCTGCTCGCGAAGGCCGAGTCGACGGCGTTCCCCGAGGAGGCGGAGGCGCTGTCGGCCAAGGCGCAGGAGCTGATGAACCGGCACGCGCTGGAGCGGGCGATGCTCGACGCGGACCTGCCGGCGGAGGCGACGTCGCGGCGGATGTGGCTGGACAAGAGCTACTTCAAGGAGAAATCGCAGCTCGTGCACGTGGTCTCGGAGGCGTTCCGGTCGCGGGCGGTGGCCTACGACGCGTTCGGGTTCGTCGCTCTGGTGGGTGACGAGGTGGACCTGGAGAGCGTGGAGCTCCTGTCGACGTCTCTGCTCGTGCAGGCGACACGGGCAATGGTGGCCATCGGTGGACCGGCGGGGAAGGGCAGCGAGGCGCGCTCGCGGCCGTTCCGGAAGGCGTTCCTGGTGGCGTACGCGTCCCGGATCGGGGAGCGGCTGGAGGCCATGGCGGCCGCGCCGGTCTCCCCGGACGACCCGATCGCCTCGGACGAGCGGTTGCTGCCGGTGCTCGCGGACCGCAAGCAGGCCGTGGACACGTTGTTCGAGCAGATGTTCACGCGTACGCGCACCTCACGCGTGACGGTGCGGTCAGCCGCGGGATGGGGTGCGGGACGTGCGGCCGCCGACCGCGCCGACATCGGTACCGGTCGAAGTGCCGTGACTTCGGGCTGACCCCCACCCCTTCGAGTGAACTCCCGCCGCACAACGGCATCCCCAGAGACCCAACCCGGAAAAAGCGTCAGACCCCCTCCCTAACGTCGACCCCATGACATCCACCTTCCACAACGAGATCAAGCTCGGCGAGGTCAACTACCGGCTGAGCGCGACGACCGACTCCGACGAATCGATGGTGCTCGACCTGCTGGGCTCGCTCGACTCTGGCGAGGTGGTCGCGGACGGCCGCCTCCGGCTGCCGGTCGAGGGCGGCACCACGATCGGCAAGCTCCTCGCCCGCGTCCTGGGCGCCCACACACGCCTGCGCAGCCGCGCGTCCCGCCACGCGAACGCCAACCAGCCCTGGACCGAATCCCTCGACACCGAACTGCGCACCACCTGGCTCACCCCGACCGACGCCCCCTCTCCCACGCTGATCAGGTCCCTGGCCGACGACATGCAGCGCTCCCCCACCGCCATCCGCGCCCGCCTGGCCAGGGTGGGCTGCGATCCGGACGTCCCCGGCCGCGAGCTCTCCGCCACAGCCGCCGTGCTGCTAGGGGGAAAGTCAGGGGCCACTCAGGGAAAGACCTGATTCGCGGGCCCCGCGCCAAGCGGACCCTGGAGTAGCAAGCACCAGAGTCTCAGGGGGTAAACAGTGGAAATCGGCGGCTTGTTCACCGCGTTGCTCTTCGGAGCCATCATCGGCGGCCTGGGCCGCCTGGTGATCCCAGGCAGGCAACACGTCTCGCTGCTCGCGACCATCCTCGTAGGCATCGTCGCCGCCCTGCTGGGCACCGCGGCCGCCACCGTCCTGGGCGTTGCGAACACCCCGGGAATCGACTGGATCGAACTGGCCCTGCAGGTAGGCCTCGCCGGCGCCGGCGTGACCCTGCTGGCCAACCGCTCCAGGCCGAAACTCCACCGCTGACCCTCCGGGCAAGGGCGGCCCCGCAGCCGCCCACCCACTCACCACCAACCCGTCCGCCAAGTGACCCGAGCCGCCTCGCCCTCCGCGCACACCCGCCACCGCGCCCGGACCGCACAGCGCCCAACGGGTGCACGGCCCACCCTTCCCTGCTAGCACCCGCGGCTTCAGGCTGTCCCGCGCCGCTGGCGCACAACCCTCACCCGCCGCCGCCCACGATCCGAGCCACGCTGCCTCCCGCGCCTGAACGCGCCCGAACCCCAGCACCCCCAACGGATCCCGCGACATCGGCACCCGGCCACCTCTCGCCACCGGCGGCCAAGGCCTGACCCACGCGCGCCACGATCCAGGTCGCGCCGCGCTCACACCTGCCCCCAACGGATCCCGCAGCCACGGCATCCCACAGCCCTTCAGCCGACGCATCGCTTCAACGCACCCCCAACCACCTCTCAACCAGAAACCGCTCCCTCGCCCCGAATCACCCGCCTCAACCCCAAATCTCCCTCGGGCCGCTGAGGCAGTCGATGCAGAAAGGAGGCCCCTCCAGCCCGATCTGCCCACTCCCCCAAGCGATGCCGTCCGCCCTGAACCCGAACCACCCCAGAAGATCAGCGAACGTTCACCCCGCGGACGACTCGATCAGCCACACTGCGCGCCTCCGAGCTGTTCGAGGAGGACCAGTGGTCCGGTTGTGCACAGGCCTGGTGGCCTTGGTGTTGCTCGTGTCGGCCGCGCCCGCCGAGGCGTCCGTGCCGGCACGGTTCCAGCGTTTCGACACGATGTCGGTGTTCCGGAACAGCTCGCCGGGTGAGCACACGGCCGCCGAGATCGCCGCCGCCACCGCGGACGGCAAGCTGGTCGTCTACACCGACTCGCCCGGTCGCCGGATCGGGTTCGCCAAGGCGAGTCAGAAGCTCACGCCGGACGGTGTGCTGCCGATGCCCGGTGAGCCGACGTCCGTCGACGTCATCGGCGGGCTCGCGCTGGTCGCGGTCAACACGTCGAAGTCGTTCGCCGAGCCGTCTGGCGTGCTGGTGGTCGTGGATCTCGGCAAGCGGGAAGTCGTGGCCACGCACGACCTCGGTGGCCAGCCGGACTCGATCGACATCTCCAAGGACGGCCGGTACGCGGCCATCGCGATCGAGAACGAGCGCGACGAGGACGTCGACGAAGGCGCGATCCCGCAGGCCCCCGCGGGTTTCCTGACCATCGTCGACCTGGTCGGGCGCGGGCCGGCGTCGTGGCAGCTGCGCAAGGTCGAGCTGACCGGGATCGCGCAGGTCGCGCCGACCGATCCGGAGCCGGAGTACGTCAGCATCAACGGGCGCGACCAGGTGGCGGTGACGCTGCAGGAGAACAACCACATCGCGATCGTGGACCTGCGTTCCGGCAGGCTCGTGAAGCACTTCTCGGCTGGCACGGCCACGGTGAGCGGCATCGACACCGCGGACGACGGAAAGTTCTCGCCCAGCGAGACCATCACCGCCGCCCGTGAGCCCGACGCCGTCGCCTGGCTGGACGACCACACGCTCGGCACCGCCGACGAGGGTGACTACGTCGGCGGCTCGCGCACGTGGACGATCTTCGACGCGGACTCCGGCAAGGTCGTGTTCTCCTCGGGCAACGAGCTTCAGCAGATCGCCGGCAAGCAGGGGCAGTACCCGGACGGCCGGTCGGACAACAAGGGCGTCGAGCCGGAAGGCCTGGCCGTCGCCACGTTCGGGCGCGACAGGTACGCGTTCGTCGGCATGGAACGCGCGAACCTCGTCGCGGTGTACGACGTGAACAACCCGCGCAGGCCGCGTTTCCTTCAGGCGCTGCCGACCGGCGTCGGACCGGAGGGCCTGCTGCCGATTCCCGCGACCGGCACGCTCGTCGTCGCGGCGGAGGAGGATTCGGCCGCGGACGGCATCCGCTCGTCGCTCAGCGGGTACCGCCTGACCCGCAAGCCGCTGGCGTTGTCGTTGGCGCACAACCAGGGCACGCCGTCGATCGTGTCGGACGGCATCGGATTCGGTGCGCTGTCGGGACTTTCCGGCATCCCGGGCAACCACCGCGACGTCGTCGCCGTGACGGACGCGGCCTACAGCCCGACCCGGATCCTGACCATCGACACCGTGTCGGCACCAGCGAAGGTCCGCAAGGAGCTGACGCTCACGAAGGACGGCAAGCCGGTCGGTTACGACGGCGAGGGCATCGCCGCGCGCAAGGGCGGCGGCTACTGGGTCGCGGTCGAGGGTGACGGCAAGCAGAAGCCGAACCTGCTCGTGGAAGTGAGCACGGACGGCGCTGTCGTCAGGGAGATCCCGCTGCCGGAGGCGATCGCGAAGACCGCCACCGGCAACGGGTTCGAAGGCGTGACCGTGATCGGCGGCGGCAGGTCCGAGCAGGTGTGGCTCGCCGTGCAGCGCGAGTGGAAGGCCGACAGGCCCGGCCAGGCCACGCTGGCGCGGTTCACTCCGGCGACCGGTGAGTGGGCGTTCGCCGCGTACCCGCTCGACGCGCCGCAGGCCGGTGCGTGGATCGGCCTGTCCGAGATCACCGCGCTGAACGACCGCACGCTGCTCATCCTCGAACGCGACAACCAGCGCGGTGACGCGGCCAAGACCAAGAAGGTCTACCGCGTCGACATCGGCGCTCTGACGCCGGTGCCCGCCGGCACCGAGAAGCCGCTGGTGTCCAAGAAGCAGGCCAGGGACCTCGTTCCTGCGCTCAAGGCGGACGGCGCCGCCACGCACGACAAGCCGGAAGGCCTCGCCGTGATCGGCGGCGGGCCGTTCCAGCGACTGGTCGGCGTCGTGGACAACGACGGTCTGGACGACGCTCCTGGCGAGTCGGTGTTCCTGCGCCTCGGCCGGATCTGATCACACGACCCGGTTCAGTCGCCGGGTTTCAAGGCGAGATACGCCGGACGCAACAGGTCGGCCAGCGACGACCGGCCCACCGTGATCGGCACACCGTCGAGCTGATCGAGCACCGCGTCCGCGCGCACGGCCGCGGTCGGGTCACCGAGGTTGATGCTCGTGGCGGTCTGCTTCTGCCAGAACGTGTCCAGGCACCTCGTCAGCGGCGGCGCCTCCTCGCGAGCCACAGCGGAACGCACGGTTCCACGCAGCGCGCGGAGGCGGTCGAGCAGTTCCTCACGGCCGCGGCCACGCCAGGCGAGGATCTCGAACGGGTCCTTGTCGAACGACTCGGCCAGCAGGTAGCAGGTGGCGGCGAGGTGCTTGCACGGCACCTCCCAGTCCGGGCAGCTGCAGTCCATCGTCAGCTCGCGCTGCGTCGCGGGGAAGAGCCGCAGCCCCAGCGAGGCGAACAGCGTCTCGATGTCGGCGGGCATCTCGCCGGCCAGCAACTTGGCCGCGTACAGGGCTTTCCCGGCCAGGGCGTGCTCGATGCGCTGCCATTCCTGGCCGGTGAACGACTTGATCGCGATCCGCGTCTTGTACGGGGTGGGACGCGAGCCCTGCACCAGGCCGATGACCATGCTCGTGGACAGCGACAACGACAGAACCTGGCCCTGCCGCGCGTAGTTGCGGCCGCGGGTCAGCCGGCCGCCCATGCCGAACGACTCCAGCACCTCGATGAACCGTCGCGACCACCAGGTGGCGCCGATGTCACCGCGCTTGCTCGTCGCCTTGAGACCGTTGTCCACCTTGATGGTCTTGCCGTAGCGGGGGCGATCGCCCGACCAGTGCTCACTCACCGATGGCCTCCCCGGACAGCGTCAACAGGTCCCGCAGTTGCGCGGTGGACAGGTCGGTGAGCCAGTTCTCGCCGGCGCCGACCACCAGCTGGGCCAGGGCGCGCTTCTCCTCGATCATGGCGTCGATGCGTTCTTCCAGCGTGCCGATGCAGACGAACTTGCGCACCTGCACGTTGCGGCGCTGGCCGATCCGGAACGCGCGGTCGGTCGCCTGGTCCTCGACCGCCGGGTTCCACCAGCGGTCCAGGTGGATCACGTGGTTGGCGGCGGTGAGGTTGAGGCCGGTGCCGCCCGCTTTCAAGGACAACAGGAACAGCGACGGGCCCTTCCTGTCCTGGAAGCGCTCGACCATGCGGTCGCGGGAGGCCTTGTTCGTGCCGCCGTGCAGGAACATCACCTCGGTGTCGAAGCGCGCGGCCAGGTAGGGCACGAGCATGCTGCCGAACTCGGTGAACTGGGTGAAGCACAACGCCTTGTCGCCCTCGGCGAGCACTTCCTCCAGCACTTCCTCCAGACGCGCGAGCTTGCCGGAGCGGCCGGCGACGCGGGAGCCGTCGCCGAGGAAGTGGGCCGGGTGGTTGCAGACCTGCTTGAGCTTCGACATGGTCGCGAGCACCAGTCCCTTGCGGCCGATGCCTTCCGCTTCCTCGATCTTCTCCAGCATGTCGTTGACTACGGCCTGGTAGAGCGAGGCCTGCTCGGTGGTGAGGTTGCACAGCTGGCGCATCTCGACCTTGTCGGGCAGGTCGCTGATGATGCGCGGGTCGGTCTTCACGCGGCGCAGCACGAACGGGTTCGTGATCTTGCGCAGGCGGGCGGCGGCGTCCTGGTCGTTGTGGCGCTCCACCGGGACGGCGAAGCGGGCGCGGAACGTGTTGACCGTGCCCAGCACGCCGGGGTTGGCGAAGTCCATGATCGACCAGAGTTCGGCCAGGCGGTTCTCGACGGGTGTGCCGGTCAGCGCGACGCGGTGGCGTGCCTTGATCTGCCGCACGGCCTGGGACTGGCGGGTCGCGCTGTTCTTGATGTTCTGCGCCTCGTCGAGCACCACGCGGTCGAAGGTGAGGTCGCTCAGCGCGTCGGCGTCGCGGGCGGCCAGCGCGTAGGTGGTGAGGATGAGGTCGTTGCTCTCCACGGCTTCGCGCAGCGCGTCGCCGTCCAGGCGGTCCGCGCCGTGGTGCACGTGCACCGAGAGTTCCGGGGTGAACCGCGCCGCCTCGCGTTGCCAGTTGCCGACGACGGACATCGGGCAGATCAGCAACGTGGGCGGCCTCTTGCCGTGGCTGCGGTTCAACGATTCCAGCGCCAGCAGCTGAACGGTCTTGCCAAGGCCCATGTCGTCGGCGAGGCACGCGCCCAGGCCGATCTTGTCGAGGAACGCGAGCCAGGCCAGGCCGCGCTGCTGGTACGGGCGCAGCTGCGCGAGGAAGTTCGCCGGCGGCTCAACGGGTTCGATCTGCTCGTCGGCCTTGCCGGACAGCAGGTCGCCGAGCCAGCCGTCGGCCTCGACGGACATCAGCGGGAGCGGCAGGCTCTCGTCCTCCTCGGTGAGTCCACTGTGGAGCATGATCTCGGCGGCGGTCATCTGCCCGCCGCCGCGCTTGAGGAACGCGAGTCCCGCGGCGAGCCGTTTCTGATCGACCTGCACCCACTGGCCGCGCACCTTGACCAGCGGCACCTTGGCTCTGGCCAGCTCGGCCAGCTCGGCATCGGTCAGCGTGTCCTCGCCGAGGGCGAGCTCCCACTTGTAGTCCACAATGGACTTAAGGCCGATCTCGCTCTCCTTGGCGACGGTTCCGGCCGTGCCGCGGCTCTTCGCGGTGAGCTTCAGGCCGAGTTTCGTCGTCTGCTGCCACCACGAGGGCAGCAGCACGCCGAACCCCGCCTGCGCCAGCACCGGCGCCGCGGTCAAGAACCGGTACGCACCCTCCGCGTCGACCTCCATCTCGGCCGGGTGCGAGCCGCGCAACGCCTCGTCCAGCTCGGGGTGCAGCTTGCTCGCGCGGCCGAGGTCGGCCAGCAGGTGTTCCTGAGGTGCCGGGATCCAGCGCCGCAGCACGCCGTCGTCCGCGAACCACACCTGGTGCGCGGGCACGAGAACGCTCGGCTCGTCGACGGCCTGCAGCAGGAACTCGATGGCCCACTCGTCGTCCTCGCGCTGCTCGGGCGAGCGCAGCCGGAAGCACGTTCGCACCGGGCTCTCGTTGCCCGCGCTGTCCCGCCAGCGGTCCAGGTGCTCGCGCAGTTCGTAGAGCTCGACCGGGTCGGCGTCGAACGCGGGCTCGCTGGTGAGCGCGGCGAGCCACGACTCCGCCGTCGTCACGCGGCCACGTCGTGCCGGAGCGAGCGCCGTGCCGTTCAACCGGCTCCGCACCTGCTCGTCGACCGCGGTCGTGAGGGCCGCGCGCACCAGCTCTGCGGGGTCGCTGACGATCTCCTCGCACCGGCAGGCGGGCGGCATCGCGGCCTGCAGTGCCGCGAACCGCGCCGAGTCCGTTCCCGACAACACCGGCACCCACCGCGCGACGGCCCGCTCCGGCGCGACCGAGGGCAGCACGCGGCCGCGGTCGACCAGGTCGGCGGCGAACCCTGCCACGTCGAACACGAACCGCGCGGAGTCGCTCAGCCGCATCTCGCCGCCGAGCTCCGGGGCGCCGTCGAGACGGATCGTGGGGACACCCCACTGCCGCAGCTGGACCTTGCCGCGCGGCGCCCGTCCCGCCGTCAGCGGGTCGCGGACCAGCTCGGGCGAGGCCATCGGACCCGACGAGAACGACGGCAACAGCAACGCCCGCGTGGTCGTTTTGAGCGGTTCCTGCCCGAGCGCGGCGGCCAGCGACTCGGCCGTCGCCGCGAACGGGTGCGGTGCGTCCCGTCGCGTGCTCTCGCTGCGTGCGGGCAGCCCGGAGTCTTCGGCCCACAGCGCGAGGACGCCGTCGGTCGTGCACAGGCCATGCAGTACGAGCACCTCCGAACCCTATGTGCTCACATTGGTGCCATGGTCGAAGACTCCCCTGTCGTGCTGGACGGTCAGTCCCTCAGCGCCGACGACGTGGTGCGCGTCGCGCGGTACCACTCCCCGGTAGCGCTGCACGCTGATGGCGTCGCACGCCTCGAAGCGTCGTGGGGAGCGAGCCAGCGGCTCGTGGTGCGACGACAGGTGTACGGCCGCACGACCGGTGTTGGCGCCAACCGCGACCAGATCGTCAGCACGGAAGGCTGGGCCGAGCACGGCCTGCGCCTGCTGCGCAGCCACGCGGGCGGACTCGGCGGCATGCTCCCCGAGGAACAGGTGCGCGCCATGATGGTCGTGCGCCTCAACCAACTCCTCGCGGGCGGCGCCGGCGTGCGCAGAGCCGTGGCCGACGCGCTGCTGGCTGCTCTGAACAGCAGCTGCTACCCCGGCGTGCACGAGTACGGCGCCATCGGCACCGGCGACCTGACCGCGCTGGCCGAGACCGGCCTGACCCTGCTCGGCGAGCGCTACTGGCTCGGCTCCACCCAGACCCCGGACCCGATCGAGCTCGACTCGGGCGACGCGCTGGCGTTGATCAGCAGCAATGCGCTCACCATCGGCATGGCGGGCCTGGCCTGGCAGGACGCGCACCACCTGCTCAAGGCCACACACGTGGTAGCCGCGCTGTCGTTCCTCGCGGTGGACGGAGCCGCCGAGGCCTACGACGAACGCGTCCACCTGGGCCGCCCGCACCCAGGCCAGGTCGCGGTGGCCGCGGAGATGCGCCGCCTGATCGGCGACCCGCCACGCCCGGCCGCACGCATCCAGGACCCGTTCGGCTACCGCTGCTTCCCGCAGATCCACGGCCCGGCCGTCGACGCCGCCACCGACCTCGCCCGCGTCCTGGACGTCGAGTTCAACGCCGCCGCCGAGAACCCGCTGATCGTCTCCGACCACTTCGGCCCGGAGGACGACGCCGCCTACCACCACGGCGCCTTCCACAGCGCGTACCTGGGCCAGGCGCTGGACCGGCTCCGGCTGTCGATGCTGCACACCGGCCACATCTCGACCGCCCGCCTGGCGACGCTGGTGGAACCGAGCTTCACCGGCCTGCGCCCGTTCCTGGCGGAGGGCGTCCCCGGCAGCTCGGGCGTGATGATCCTCGAATACAGCGCCAACTCGGCGCTCGCCGAGGTCCGCACCCTCGCCGAACCCGCGAGCATCGGCAACGCCGTGGTGTCGCGCGGCCAGGAGGAGAACTCGAGCTTCGCCTTCCAGTCCGCATCCCAGGCCCTGCGCTCCCTGACCGCGTTCCGCCTCGTCCTCGCCTGCGAGGTCGTCGCCGCCGTCCGTGCTCTGCGACTACGCGGCATCACCCCTCAAACCCCGGCACTGCGGTCCGCCTTCGAGACCGCCGAGTCGAAGCTCAACCCGGACATGTCCGACCGCCAGCTCAGCCCGGACGTCGAGGTGGCCTCGGCACTCCTGGACGACTTCGCCACCTGCTGATTGAGCCTTGATCTCCACCAAACTGGAGCTTCTACGGTGGGACGCGACCAGTTGATCGAGTTGGGGGATGTGGTTGCGGTGCGTGCTGTCCGTGTGCACGAGTTCGGCGGACCCGAGGTACTCCGCGTGGAAGAGGTTCCCGAGCCGGTAGCAGGTCCGGGCCAGGTCGTGGTGGCGTTGGAGGTCGCCGACGTGATCCTCCTCGACACGCTGCTGCGCGGCGGCTGGGGCGGCGAGTACTTCCCGCTGACCCTTCCCTACGTGCCCGGCGGAGGCGGCGTCGGGCACGTGCTCTCGGTTGGCGAAGGCGTGGATCCGGCATGGCTGGGTCGTCGCGTCCTCAGCCGCGGCGCCGGGGGCTACGCGGAGCAGACGCTCTTCCCGGCCGACGAGATCGTGGCGGTCCCCGACGGCCTGAGCTCGGCAGAGGCGGCGGCCATGGTGCACGACGGCGCCACCGCACTGCTGCTGGCCCGCCGCGTGGAGATCCCGAAGGACGAGTGGGTCCTGGTGGCGGCCGCGACGGGCGGCGCGGGCTCGCTGCTCGTCCAACTCCTGCGCGACGCCGGCGCACGGGTGATCGCCGCGGCCCGCGGCGAACGCAAGCTGGCACTGAGCCGCGAACTGGGCGCGGAACTCGCCGTCGACTACTCGCTCGACGGCTGGCAGGACCAGGTCCGCGAGGCGACGGACGGAGTCGGCCTCGCCTTCGACGGCGCGGGAGGAGCGCTCGGCAGGGCCGTGTTCGAGGCCGTCGCCGACGGCGGCCGCTTCGTCACCTACGGCAGTTCGGGCGGGTTCGCCGACATCGACCCGGAGCTGGCAAGCCGGCGGCGAGTGCACGTGGACGACGTGCTGGCAGCCGGGGCACCCGACCCGGCGACCTTGCGCGAGCTCCACACGGAGGCGCTCGCGCTCACGGCGCAGGGCCGACTTCGGCCGGTGATCGGTGCGACGTACCCGTTGGCGGAGGCCGAGAAGGCTCATCGGTCGTTGGAGGAACGCGCCACGCTGGGCAAGTCGCTCCTGCTGATCTAGCCGCTTCGGCTCACGGGGGCGGGCTCGCTCGGGGGAACCTACCGAAGGCTGGTTGGTTCAGGGGAGCCGATCGAGAGCTGGCCGGTCCAGCGGCGCCGGTTCGGGGGGCACCGGTTCGGGGGCACCGGTTCGGGGGGCACCGGTTCGGGGGCGCCAGGTCGGGGGCGCCAGGTCGGGGGCGCCAGGTCGGAGGCGCCAGGTCGGAGGCGCCAGGTCGGAGGCGCCAGGTCGGAGGCGCCAGGTCGGAGGCGCCAGGTCGGAGGGCACCAGGTCGGAGAGCACCGGTCCAGGGCCGCCGATCCAGGGCCGAAGGGTCGGGGCGCCGGTCCAGGAGCGCCGGGTCGAGGCCGCCGGGTCGAGGCCGCCGGGTCGAGGCCGCCGAGTCGAGGCCGCCGAGTCGAGGCCGCTTGGCGGGTGGCCGATAACGCCAGCCGCGTGCACCACCGGCCGCGTCCACCACCGGCCGCGTCCACCAGCAGCCGCGTCCACCAGCAGCCGCGGCGCCGGCCGGCCCCGCGCACGAGGCGTGGCCAGGCACCCGGCCGGGGTGCGCCGCCATCCCCGGTACGGCGCACCCCGGCTCGGCCTGGCGTCAGCCTCCCGCTACCGAGGGCAGGATCTGGATCTCGGCGCCTGCCGACAGTGGGGTCGCTGGGCCGGAGAGGCGGCGGCACTCCTCGCCGTTGACGTAGAAGTTCACGTAGCGGCGGAGGGTGGACTGTTCGTCTCGCAAGCGGCGGTCGAGGGCTGGGTAGGTGTCTGCCAGCACGTCCAGGGCGGCTCCCAGGGTGGCTGGGTCTGGGACGTCCACGTCCAGGTGGGCGGCGCCGTCGGTGGCGTTGCGCAGGACGCCTGGGATCAGGACGGTGACCTTCACGTCGGGATCACCGTGGCTCGGACCGACATCACGTCCGGGAGGTGGGCGGCTACCTGGTGCCAGGTGTCGCCCTCGTCCGGGCTGGCGTAGACCTCGCCTGAGCGGGAGCCGAAGTAGACGCCGGGGACCGCGGCGTCGTCGGTGCACATGGCGTCGCGCATCACGGCTGTCCAGAAGGCGTCAGGGAGGCCTTCGCCCAGAGCCTCCCAGGACGAGCCGGCGTCGCGGGAGCGGTAGACGCGGCACTTGCCTTCCGGTGGAAAGCGGCGACCGTCCGCCTCGATCGGGAACGTGAAGATCGTGTCCGGGTCGTGGGGGTGGACGACCATCGCGAAGCCGAAGTCCGTCGGGAGGCCCTCGGCGATGGACTGCCAGGTGTCGCCGCCGTCGTCGCTGCGGTAGACGCCGTGGTGGTTCTGGGCGTAGAAGCGCGAAGCCAGAGCAGGGTGTTGTGCGACCTTGTGGACGCATTGGCCGAACTCCGGCCACGGGTCTGGGAAGAAGTACGCCTTGATGCCCTTGTTGCGGGCCTCCCAGGACTTGCCGCCGTCGGCCGTGCGGTAGACGCCGCCGGTCGACATCGCCACCAGCATCCGGTCCGGGTCGACCGGGTCGGGCACGATCGTGTGGACGGCCTGGCCGCCGAAGCCCGCCTCCCACTCCGGGCGGTGCGGGTGGTTCCAGAGGCCCTCGACGAACTCGAACGAGCGGCCGCCGTCCGACGACCTGAACAGGGCCGAGGGCTGGGTGCCCGCGTAGACCACGCCCGGTTGCGAGGCCGGAGCGGGCTGAAGCTGCCAGACGCGTTCCAGAGCCGCGTCGTCCACCGGGAACGCGATCGGCGGCGTGGAGGACTCCTCCCAGGTGGCGCCCAGGTCGTCCGAAATGGACACGCCGGGACCGAAGTGCGGTGAGGACACACCCGCCATCAGGCGAAGACCCTCACGAGAGTCGAACGCGACCGCGTACACCTCCTGCATCGCGTGGTGCGGCCCGTCGACCTGCCACGTGACCCGATCCTCACTGCGGGCGAGCCACAGTCCTTTGCGCGTACCGATCGCCACGACCACCGTCATCGCAACGCAGCCTCCCAGTCAGAAGATGTGATGCGGAGCACGTTACGCCGGGGGTCTGACAATTTCTGAGCGCGAGGGAAACCCCACGTAGACCCACAAGTTACTCACTGGTAGCGTCCAAAAGAAGAGACGCAAGGAGGCGCCAGTGCTGCTCGACCCGAACCACTACGACCCCGCCCACCTCGACGACGAGACGCGGCGCCTGCTCAGGGCGACCGTCGACTGGTTCGAGGCCCGCGGCAAGCGGCAGCTCATCGCGGACGCGCAGGACAAGGTCTGGTACACCGAGTTCCTCGACTTCGTGAAGCGTGAGAAGCTCTTCGCCACCTTCTGCACGCCCGCGAGCGTCGACGGCACGAAGCGCTGGGACGCCGCCCGCAACGCCGCGTTCAGCGAGGTGCTCGGCTTCTACGGCCTCCAGTACTGGTACGCCTGGCAGGTCACGGTTCTCGGCCTCGGCCCCATCTGGATGAGCGGCAACGAGGAGGCCAAGCAGAAGGCGGCGGCCCTCCTCGACAGCGGCGCGGTCTTCGCGTTCGGCCTCTCCGAGAAGGAGCACGGCGCCGACGTCTACAGCACCGACATGATCGTCACGAAGACCGATGACGGCTACCGGGCCAGCGGCAGCAAGTACTACATCGGCAACGGCAACGTCGCCGGCATGGTCAGCGTCTTCGGCAAGCTCGCGGACTCCGACGAGTACGTCTTCTTCGCCGTCGACAGCCAGCACGAGAACTTCAAGCTGGTCAAGAACGTCGTGGACAGCCAGATGTTCGTCAGCGAGTTCCGCCTCGACGACTACCCGATCACCGACGCGGACGTCCTGCACCGCGGCCCCGACGCGTTCAGCGCGGCGCTCAACACCGTGAACGTCGGCAAGTTCAACCTCTGCACGGCCAGCATCGGCATCTGCGAGCACTCCTTCTACGAGGCGATCACCCACGCCCACAACCGGATCCTCTACGGCAACCCGGTCACGAACTTCCCGCACGTGCGCCAGAACTTCGTGGACGCCTACGCGCGCCTGTCCGCGATGAAGCTCTTCGCGGACAGGTCAGTCGACTACTTCCGCAGCGCCGACGAGAACGACCGCCGCTACCTCCTCTTCAACCCCATCACCAAGATGAAGGTGACAAGCGAGGGCGAGAACGTCATCGACCTGCTCTGGGACGTCATCGCCGCCAAGGGTTTCGAGAAGGACACCTACTTCACCCGCGCCACGGCCGACATCCGCGCGCTGCCCAAGCTCGAAGGCACCGTGCACGTGAACCTGGCCCTGGTGCTCAAGTTCATGCCGAACTACCTCTTCAACCCCAAGGCCTACGACGAGGTCCCGACGCGGCACGACGCGACCGACGACGACTTCTTCTGGCACCAGGGCCCCGCGCGCGGCCTCGGCAAGATCCAGTTCCACGACTGGGAGCCGATCTACACCGAGCACGCCCACCTGCCCAACGTGGCGCTGTTCCACGAGCAGGCGAACGCCATCAAGACGCTGCTCACCACCGCCGCGCCGGACGCGGACCAGCAGAAGGACCTCGACTTCCTGCTCAACCTCGGCCACCTGTTCACCCTGGTCGTCTACGGCCAGCTGGTCCTGGAACAGGCCAAGATCACGGGCACCGACCAGAACGTCCTCGACCAGATCTTCGACGTCCTGGTCCGCGACTTCGCCGGCTACGCGACCGCCCTGCACGGCAAGGCCAGCAGCACCGAGGCCCAGCAGCAGTGGGCCGTCGCGCAGATCCGCAAGCCGCACGTCGACCAGGCCCGTTTCGACGCCGTCTGGCAGCAGGTCGAGGCGCTGTCCGGCCGGTACGAGATGCGCCCGTAAGCACCGAACGAGACGCAAGGGGGCGGAGCCGACAGGTTCCGCCCCCTTGACGCGCGCGTTACACAAACGTTTACATGAAGCCCTGCCGCCGCACTCCGCAGATTGGAGCGCGCGCAAGTGGATCTCCGCAGATGGCGCACAGCCGCAGTCGCCACCCTCATCGCCGCAGGCACCCTCGTCACGCCCCAGGCACACGCGCAGAAACCAGACCTGGCGCTGACACCGCCGATGGGCTTCAACAACTGGAACAGCACGCACTGCCGCAACGACTTCAACGAAGACATGGTCAAGGGCATCGCCGACATCTTCGTCACCAAGGGCCTGAAGGACGCGGGCTACGAGTACGTCAACATCGACGACTGCTGGGCACTCCCCGAACGCGATGCGAACGGCGACCTCGTCCCCCACCCGGTCCGCTTCCCCAACGGCATCAAGGCAGTCGCCGACTACGTGCACTCCAAAGGCCTCAAGTTCGGCATCTACACGAGCGCGGGAACCAAGACCTGCAACAAGGAAGGCGGTTTCCCGGGCGGCCTCGACCACGAGGTGCAGGACGCGAAGCTGTTCGCGAGCTGGGGCGTCGACTACCTCAAGTACGACAACTGCAACAACCAGGGCGTAGACGCGAAACTCCGCTACACCAGGATGCGCGACGCCCTGAACGCCACCGGACGGAAGATCGTGTTCAGCCTCTGCGAGTGGGGCCAGAACAAGCCGTGGGAGTGGGCGAAGGACGTCGGCCACCTGTGGCGCACCACCGGGGACATCAGCGACAACTGGAACTCCATGGTGTCGATCGCCAAGCGCAACATGGAACTCGCCGACTTCGCGGGCCCCGGCCACTGGAACGACCCGGACATGCTGGAGGTCGGCAACGGCGGCATGACGGACCTCGAGTACCGCAGCCACTTCAGCCTCTGGTCGATCATGGCCGCCCCGCTGCTGATCGGCGCGGACCTGCGCAAGGTCACCCCGGAGACGTTCGAGATCCTGGAGAACCGCGAGGTCATCGCCGTCAACCAGGACAAACTCGGGTTGCAGGGCAAGGTGATCCGCAACGAGGGCGGCAACCACGTCCTCGTCAAGCCGCTCAGCAACGGCGACAAGGCCGTCCTCCTGTTCAACGAGAACGACAGCGCGGCCACCATGTCCGCCACGGCATCAGAGCTCGGCCTGAGCCAGGCATCCGGCTACAAGGTCCGCGACCTCTGGGCCAAGACCACCACGCACACCGCGAACGCGATCAGCGCCGCACTCCCGCCACACGGCTCGGCGATGTTCCGCGTCAGCAAAGCCGACGACTGGTACCGATACCCGCCCACGGTCACCACGGCCGCGAACGGCGAAGTCCTGTACCCAGGCGCACTTCCGATCGTCCAGCCCGGCAGGACGGTCACCTACACGACGTCCGTCACCAACGCCGGTCGCCTGCCGATCGCCCTGGTCCAGGCCACGCTGCAAGTTCCCCAGGGCTGGTCCGCGAAAGCCACGACGACCAGCTTCAAGGCGATCCTGCCCGGCGAGAAGAGCTTCCGGACCACCTGGCAGGTCACCGTGCCGCAGAACGCCCAGGCCGGCCGGTTCCCGGTCAACGCGAGCTTCACCTTCCACAGCCCGCACGAGAACAACCCGGTGACCAGGCAGTACTCCACCGAGGCACTGGTACCCGGCGCGGCCCCGAAGGGCGAACTCTTCGTGAGCGACCTGAAGTGGCTGCGGTCGGCGAACGGCCACGGCCCGGTCGAAACAGACACCACCAACGGCGAGGCCAAGCAGGGCGACGGCGGCCCGATCACGATCCGCGGCAAGGTGTTCGCGAAGGGTCTCGGCACGCACGCACCCGCCCACGTCGAGTACTACACGGGCGGCAACTGCACCAAGCTCACCGCGACCATCGGCATCGACGACAAGAAGGTCAACCCGCTCAGCCTCGTCAGCTACGAGGTCTGGGCCGACAACCGGCTGGTCCACGACAGCGGCCCGGTCACCGGCACCGACGCCGCGAAGTCGCTGGAGGCCGACGTCTCCGGCGCCACGGTCACCCGGCTGATCGTCAAGGACGGCGGCAACGGCAAGTCCTACGACCACGCCGACTGGGCCGATCTCAGGATCACCTGCTAATCCGACTGGTACCGCTCCAGAGCCGCGATCATGAGTTCGAGCCCGAACTCGAACTCGTGGTCGTGGTCGTAGGTCCCCAGCTCGTCGAGAACCCCGGCGGACAACGGAAACGCCGCCATGTCGACGTCGACGTAGGGAGACAGCGCGATCCCGCCGAGCTCCGGCGAGGTCGCGACCTCCCTCATCAACGTGCCCAGCAGGTAGGACACCATCGCCCGCATCATCCCGACGGCGATCTCGCCCCGGAAGCCCGCGCGGTCGAAGTTCATCAGCGCCGACTCGATCGTCCGGAACCCCGCCTCGGTGCTCAGCCGCCGCGTCGCCAGCATCACGAACGCGCGGGGGTGCCGGCGCGCCAGCTCCCGCACCGCACGGGCGTGCGCCCGGATGTGGTCACGCCAGTCGTCGCTGTCCACCGTGTACGGCTGCGCGTCGGCCATGATCCGCTCGGCCGCGAGATCCACCAGCAGCGCCTTGTTCGGCACGTGGTTGTACAACGACATCGTGCCCGCGCCCAGCTCGGCGGCGAGGCGTCGCATCGAGACGGCCTCGACGCCCTCGCGTTCGATCAACCGCACTGCCGCATCCACGATGCGCGCACGGGTCAACGGTTCACGAGATGAGGACACTGGCGGAGACCATACGACGTGGAGTAACTTCCCTGCGACGTACGGCGTACGTAGGAGGGTCAGCCGGCATGACCGAGTCCAAGGCGCTCAGAGCGCTGCGCGAAGCGATCGTCTTGGAGCACATGGAGTCGCAGAACGAACACGACTTCGACACCTCCCTGAACACGTTTCCGCACCCCCGCTACGAGATCATGGCGTCCGGCCAGGTCCTCGAAGGCGTGGACGCGGTTCGCGACTACTGGCAACGCACTCGCGCCGCGTTCCCCGACCAGCGCAACAAGGTCATCGACGTCCACCACGCGGACGACGCGGTGATCCTCGAGTTCGAGCTTCAGGGCACGCATCTCGGCAGCCTCACCGGTGAGGAAGTCACCGGACGGTCGTTCAAGGTCAGGATGGTCGGTTTCTTCCTCTTCGACAAGGACGTTCTTGTCTGCGAACGGGTCTACGGCGACACGGCGACGGTCATGAGCCAGCTCGGCATGCTCGACGTCCCCGAGAAGTTCTAGAAGACCACGCGTACCTCCCCGACCACCTGTCCGCCACCGAGCACCGGCACGGACAGGTATTCCTTGGCGGGCGACACGTCAAACCCCAGAGCCGCCAGCGCCGTGAGCCCGATCGCGGTCGTGGCGCGGGGATTCCCGTCGAGCACCTTCACCGCGACCGCGTGGCCGGCACTGGTCGCCAGCACCAGCACGCCCTCCGCGCCGCCCTTGGCCACCACGCCCGGCAGCAGCTGCATGACCACGGTGTTCACGTGCCCGGTTCCGCCGACGTACTCGGGAAACCCGCGCATGGCATCGGCGACGGGCGTGCGCACCAACCCCTGCATCGCGCGCGCCAGGCCGTGCAACGACAGCCCGTACACCGGCGCACCACAGCCGTCGATCGCCGTGTGCGCGACCGACTCGCCCGAAAGCTCCTCGACTGTCCGCATCACCAGTTGCTGCAACGGATGCGAAGGCCCCAGGTAGGTCTCGACCGGCCACCGCGCCGCCACGCACGCCGCCAGCATCGCCGCGTGCTTGCCGGAGCAGTTCATCCGCACCCGCGAGGGTTCCGGCACGCGTTGGCGGGTCTCCTCGTCCTCCGGCCACGACGGCGGGCACCGCAACGACCCCACCGGCAACTCGCCGAGCAGCCGCGTCACCAGCTCGACGTGCCGGTCCTCCCCCGTGTGCGACCCGGCCGCGATCGCCAGCGCGGGCCCCGCGAGCGGTGCTCCGGCGGACAGGCACGCCAGCGCCTGGAACGGCTTCATGCACGACCGCGGCAGCACCGGGTCCTCCACCGCGCCAACGGAAACGCCCACGTCACCGGACGGCAGCAGGCCGACGACGCTGCCGTGGTGCAGGCTCTCCACGAACCCGGACCGGGTGACCTCAGCGAGCAGTGCGGGCACGGGCAGCCTCCAGCCGATGGGCCAGCCTGGACAGCGCCAGGTTGACCACGAGGTAGACGAACGCGACGACGATGAAGGTCTGGATCAGCAGACCGTTGTAGTTCGCAAGCACCCGCCCGTTGAACAACAACTCCGTGTAGGACACGACATATCCCAGCGAGGTGTCCTTCAACAGACTGGCAGCCTGGGTCACGAGCAACGGCGTCATGTGCCGCACGGCCTGTGGCAGCACCACGAACCGCGTCACCACACCGTCCGGCATGCCCAACGACAACCCCGCCTCGCGCTGGCCGGGATCGACCGCCGAGACGCCCGCCCGGAAGATCACCGCGTAGGAGGCCGCGTGCGACAACGCGAGCGGCACCACGAGCTTCCAGAACAGCGGCAGGTTCACCCCGAACGACGGCAGCACGAACAGCATCACGTACACGAGCAGCAGCACCGGAACCGTGCGCATGACCTCGGCGTAGGCGCGGGTGAACCGGTTGGGCCGCAACGCGAGCAGCAACCCGCCCGCCATCGCCAGCACTCCCGTCGCACACGCCGCCACCACCGTCGACCACAGGCCGCCGAGCAGATAGCGCCAGACGGGCCAGGTCAGGTACGGCCTCCACCGGTCCGCGTCCAGCTGGCCACCGGCCGCGAACTGCCGCAACCCCAGCGCGACCAGTCCGGCCAGCACCAGAACGGACACCGCGGAGACCCAGAAGATCCGGCGGCGCGACCGTGGTCCGGGAGCGTCGAACATCAGGCCAGCCGCCGTTCCAGCACCCGCGCACCGAACCCGATGCCGGCGGCCATCACCAGATAACAGAGCCCGACGCCGGTGAAGACCAGCAACGGCTGCGCGAGCTCCAGGTTGATCCGTTGCGCCGCACGGGTCATGTCCACCACGCCGACGACTCCGGCCAGCGCCGTGGCCATCGTCAACGCGATCGCGATGTTCGCCAACGGCTGCACGACGCGTTTCGAGGCCTGCGGCAGGATCACGTGCCGCAACGACTGCCGGAACGAGAGCCCCAGCGCCCGTGCGGCCTCGCCCTGCCCGGACGCCACCGAGTTCACACCCGACCGCAGCGCCTCCGCCACGAAAGCCGCCTCGTACAGCGCGATCGCCGTGAAAGCCGTCCAGAACAACGGCATCTTCACGCCCACCTCGGGCAGCCCGAACACGAACAGCACCAGCCACGCGAGCAGCGGGATGTTCCGCCACACCTCGACGTAGACCGCGCCGACGCCTCGCAGCAACGGCACCGGCACGACCCTCAGGACAGCCACCAGCAATCCGACGAGCAACGCGCCGGCGAACGACAGCAGGGTCAGGGCGACGGTGTTCAGAAAGCCTTCGAGGACCAGGCTCATGAGGCGATCGCGGGTGGCGCCGGCGCGTCGCCGGTGACCACGGTGCCGATCGTCTGCTTCCAGACCTCCTGCCACAGCCCCGACTTGCCGATCTCGCGCAGCCAGTCGTTCACGAACTTCGTGAACTCGGCGTCGCCATGCTTGATGCCGATGCCGTACGGGTCCTCGGTGAAAGGCTCGCCGACGAGCTGGAGCTCGCTGTCCTTCGACGCGTCGGCCACGAGAATCGCCTGGTCCTGCACGTAGGCCTCGCCGCGGCCCTGCTTCAGCGCCGTCAGGCACTCGGGGTCGGAGCCGAACTCGAGGATCTTCGCGGTGGGCG
Source organism: Lentzea waywayandensis (assembly GCF_900115955.1). GTDB lineage: Bacteria > Actinomycetota > Actinomycetes > Mycobacteriales > Pseudonocardiaceae > Lentzea > Lentzea waywayandensis. The sequence continues at coordinate 301,128 of NZ_FOYL01000006.1, read as the reverse complement.
CCGCGTCCTGAACCGCCTTCACCCCAGGGGTGTTCGCGCCGACGATGACGGTCCTGCCCGCCAGATCGGCGGGCTTGCCGATGCCGGACGTGCCCTTGCGCACCGCGATGGACTGCCCCGACTGGTAGTAGGGCCCGGCGAACGCCACGCGCTCGGCCCGCTGCGGGGTGATCGTGTAGGTCTGGATGATCACGTCGACGGTGCCGTTGGCCAGCAACGGTTCGCGGGTCTCGGACGTCGCGGAGAGCAGCTCCGTCGAGGGCTTGCCGACGATGTACTGCGCGAGCAGCTTGCCCAGGTAGGCGTCGAAGCCGGTGAGCTCGCCGCTGATCGGGTCGAGCTGCGAGAGCAAGGGGGCGTCCTGGGAGCCGCCGATGATCAGCTCGCCGCGTTTCTTGATGCGGTCGACGGCTGACCCGGGGGTCACCTGACCTGCGTAGACGGGTGCTTTGGCCAGCAGGGCGTCGATCTTGCTCCCGCCTGGCACCGCACCTTCACCACCGGCGCATCCGGCCACGAAGAGCAACACGGCGGCTACGAACAGTCTCCCCATGCCGCGACGCTACTGAGCGCGATCAATCGGGCACAAGATACGACAAAGCCGCTTGTCCGATAGTGGACAGGCGGCTTGTCAGATTCCGATCAGATGTGCTGACCGGTCAGACTCAGACGGCGCGAACGCCCTGGGCCTGCGGGCCCTTCTGGCCCTGACCGATCTCGAACTCGACCCGCTGGTTCTCTTCGAGAGCCTTGTAGCCGTTCATCTGGATCTCGGAGTAGTGGACGAACACGTCGGCGCCACCGTTGTCAGGGGAGATGAAGCCGAAGCCCTTCTCCGCGTTGAACCACTTGACGGTGCCCTGTACTGCCATCTTGCTACTTCTCCTCTAACAGGTGCCGGATCGCGCTCGCGACCACCGGGTCAGGTCACAACGGCGCCTTCTCCGGAACCTGGAGAAACCACACACTCGCGACCTCGTTCCGCGAGCGGGGTAATCCACGAACACGCAACGTACGACCATCGACAGTCAACCACGCCCCACCGCTCTCAGTCGAGCCATCGATCTCACTGATACCGTGAGATCCCAAATGACTCCGCGGAGGTACTCGTGCCCGAGCAGATGACGCTGTCGATCAAGGTCGAGGTGGCACCGCAGATCGCGGCCGGGCTGTCCGCGCTAGTCCAGAATCTCCTGGCCAGCGCCGTGCGAGAGCTCAAGCGGAAAGATCGCGACGAGAGCCGTAGGTCCGTCGTCAACGAGCACCGCGGCACCGTGCACGGCACCCTGTTCCAGATCGGGAACGTAGAGGGCAACGTCAACTACCGGGACCGGTAACCTGGAGGGTCGTTGACCCAGGGGGCCGCGGCTTGACCGGCAGCGACAGACTGCTCTTCTTCTTCATCGGCTTGGTGACCACATTCGTGTTCATCCGAATCAGCGTGCGTTTGATCAGGGCGAAGGTCCGCTGGTGGCCGGGCAACTTCGTGCACGGCGACACGCACGTGCATCACGTCGTGTTCGGCACCGTGCTGTTGCTGTTGTCGAGCGTCACGAGCCTCGTCATCCCGGACGACATGCACGGCGCCAGACTGGCCGCCGCAGCCGTTCTCGGTGTGGGCGCGGCGCTGGTGCTGGACGAGTTCGCGCTGATCCTGCACCTGAGGGACGTGTACTGGACGAAGGCCGGCCGGCTGTCCGTGGACGCCGTGTTCCTCGCCGTCGGTCTCACCGGGACGTTCCTGCTCGGCGCACGCCCGTTCGGCTACGACGAGGTGTTGCAGCTCAACCCGGAGACGACGCCGGCGTCCACGTTCACCCTCCGGCTGATCGCCATCTCGGTGAACCTGTGCTTCGCGATCGTCGCGCTGCTCAAGGGCAAGATCTGGACCGGGCTGCTCGGCCTGCTCGTGCCGGTGGTGCCCGCCGTGGGCGCCGTGCGGCTGGCCAGGCCCGGCTCACCGTGGGCGCGCTGGCGTTACCCGGAGGGCTCGCGCAAGCTCTCCCGCGCCTACCGCCGGGAGGCGCGGATCCGGCAACCGATCATCCGCGTGAAGATCGCCGTGCAGGAGTTCATCTCGGGACGTCACGACCTGCCTGATCAGGACAGGCCGTGATCTTCCCGGACTAGTTTCCGACGATGTCCTGCTGGGCGCACGCCTGGGCGAGGTCGCCGGCGCACAACTCCGCGGGCTTGATGATGCCCTCGGTGACCAGCGTCCGGACGTTCTCCTTCTTGATCAGCGTCGCGCCGAGCAGCACCGACTTGATGTCACGCCGCGCGACGGGATCCCGCAGGTTGCCGGTGGCGAGGTCATCGGCACCCTCCAGGTCTCCTCGGGCGATGGCGATCGCCAGCCTGGACGCGGCCTCGGCCTCGTCGCGCACCGGCTTGTAGACGGTGATGCACTGGTCGCCGCGCAGCACGGCCCGCAGGCCGTCCACAGTGGCGTCCTGGCCGGTGACCGGGACCTTGCCCGCGAGGTTCTTCTTCTTGAGCACGGTGATGACCGCGCCCGCCAGGCCGTCGTTGGCCGCGACCACGCCGTCGACCTTGCCCTGGTTCTCGTTCAGGATCTGCTCGAACAGCTGCCCGCCGAGGTCGTTGTTCCAGTCGGCGACCGGCTGCGACTTCACGAGCTTGAGCGCGCCGCTGTCGTACTTCGAGGACAGCCGCGATTTCTGACCCTGGGTGAAGAGCGTGGCGTTGTGGTCCGTCGGAGCGCCCTCGATCTCGATGATGCTGGCGCCCGGCTTGTCGCCGAGGCAGCCCAGCAGGCCGTCCGCCTGGAGCTGGCCGACGTTCACGCTGTCGAAACCGACGTGGTACTCCGCCTGACCGCCGAGCGTGACCCGGTCGTAGTCGATCACCGGGATGTTCGCGGCTTTCGCCTTCTTCTGCACCGCGAGGCCGCCCGCCGCCGACAACGGCGTGATCATCAGGACCTTCACCTTGCGGCGGATCATCTCGTCGGCGATCTGCGCGAACTTCGCCTCGTCGCCTTCGGCGTTCTCCATGAACGGTTCGATGTCCGCGTAGTTGAACGCCTGTGTGAGCAGGGGACGATCCTGCTCTTCCCAACGCGTGGATGTCGTTCGGTCGGGAAGGATTACCCCGACGATTGGTTTGGGACCACGCGTAGGCAGCGTCGGAGACCCCTGACCTGCTTCACCACAGGCTGACAGGAGAAAGAGCAGGCACGCCGACGATGCCATTACCCGTCTTCGCATAAACGCGGAGTCCAGTCCTTGAATCTTGTTAAGTCAAGATTTCTTCTCATAACATCACGCTCCGCTGCCGATCGGCTACAGTTCGATTCCGTACGAAAGGCGCTGATGCGCGGCGAATTTTCGTGTCAGTGTGTCCAACTTGGGCGGCAATCGGGGGCCGCACCGTGTTGTTGGATCCAGCCCTGACCGGGTGTGAGGAGACAGCTAGGTGAGAACGCGCAGAACCGTGATGGCGGTGGCGGCAACGGTGTCGCTGATCGCCGCGGGCACTTCGGCTGCGGGGGCCGCGCCGGCCACCACAGGGCCGACCACGGAGTACACCGTCCTTCTGGAAGAACCCGGAAACCGCGACTTCGCGATCGACGCCGTGGAAGCGGCGGGCGGCGAGGTCGTGCGGAGCAACGACGCCGTCGGCCTGCTGACGGTCAAGGCGCCCGCGAACGGCTTCGCGGAGAAGGTTTCCGCTTCGAGCGCGATCGTCGGCGCCGCTCGGACCAAGCCGATCGGGCACGCGCCCGCGGCGAAGGCCGAGAAGGTCAAGCGGGAGAACGTCGAGAAGGAGAACAAGACCGAGCAGGCGAACAAGGCTCCTGCTCCGTCGAAGTCGACGGCGGGCATGGACCCGCTCGACGGCGACCTGTGGGGCCTGAACCTCGTTCGCTCCAACATCGCGCGGGCCAAGCAGGCCGGCGACAAGCGCGTGTACGTCGGCATTCTCGACACCGGTGTGGACGGTTCCCACCCGGACATCGCGCCGAACTTCAACAACGAGCTCTCGCGCAACTTCACCGTCGACATCCCGAACGACTCCGACGGTGGCGTGTTCGACGGCCCGTGTGAGTTCCGCGGTTGCGTCGACCCGGCCAACTGGGACGACGGCGGCCACGGCACGCACGTCGCCGGCACCATCGGCGCCGCTGCCAACGGTTTCGGCATCTCCGGTGTCGCGCCGAACGTGTCGCTGGTCAACATCCGCGGCGGCCAGGACGCGGGGTCGTTCTTCCTGACGCCCGTCGTCGACGCCCTGACCTACGGCGCCGACATCGGCCTGGACGTCATCAACATGTCGTTCTACGTCGACCCCTGGTACATGAACTGCGCCAACGACCCCACGGCCTCGGCCGAGGAGCAGCTGGAGCAGCGCACGATCATCGCGACCGTGCAGCGCGCGCTGAACTACGCGCACCGCAAGGGTGTCACGCTGATCGGTGCCGGTGGCAACAACCACGAGGACCTGGGCAAGCCGCGCCAGGACACCGTGAGCCCGAACTACCCGCCGGGTCACAACCGTCCGCGTCCGGTCGACAACGCGACCTGCCTGAACCTGCCGACCGAGGGCAACCACGTCATCTCGGTGTCGTCTCTCGGCCCGTCGACCTCCAAGGCCGACTACTCGAACTACGGCGTTGAGCAGACGGCGATCTCGGCTCCCGGTGGTTACTTCCGCGACGGCCTCGGCACGCCGTGGTACCGCACCAACGAGAACCTGATCCTGTCGACCTACCCGCGCAACGTCGCTCTCGCCGAAGGCGCGATCGACGAGGCCGGCAACATCACCGAGGCCGGTCTGGCCGCGGGTGTGAAGAAGGCCGCGCAGGGCGACAAGGTCGGCTACTACCAGTTCCTGCAGGGCACCTCGATGGCCGCCCCGCACGCCGCTGGTGTCGCCGCGCTGATCGTCAGCCAGTACGGCAAGAAGGACAAGAAGAACCCCGGTCTGACCCTCGACCCCGACAAGGTCGAGAAGGTGCTCTACAAGACCGCGACGCAGCGCGCCTGCCCGAACCCGCGCACTGTCTCGTACGTCAACGTGGGCCGCTCGCCGGAGTTCGACGCCACCTGTGAAGGTGACTCGAAGTTCAACGGCTTCTACGGTCACGGCATCGTGGACGCCTACGGCGCCGTCACCCGCGGTGGTCAGTTCCTGTAAGTCCTTGTAGGACAACGAAAGGCCCCCGGGTTCTTGACGGGGGCCTTTCGCTTGCGACGAAAGTGGACTCTCCCCGCCACCTTCGTCTGAAAGATCCGCCCTGCCTTGACCGTGCCGTAGCGGCATAGTTTCAACTGGGTCGTGTCAGGGCCGGACGAAGAGGGAGACGTCGTGGGGTGGAGCACCAGCCAGCTGGCCGATCTCGCCGGCACGACGGTGCGCACGATCCGGCACTACCACGAGGTGGGCCTGCTCGCCGAGCCCGAACGCCGTGCCAACGGCTACAAGCGCTACGGCGTGCCCCATCTGGTGCGGGTGATGAGGATCAAGCGGCTCACCGATCTCGGCCTGTCGCTCACGCAGATCGCGAACCTCGGTGACGAGGACGAACATCCCGGCGATGCGTTGCGCGAGCTCGACGCGGAACTGGCCGCGACGATCGAACGGCTGCAACGGATCCGCACCGACCTGGCGTTGATCCTGCGCCAGGAGGCGCCGACCGATCTGCCTCCCGACGTGGCGGCGATGATCGCGGAGGCGAACCTGTCACCGCAGGACCGCTCGTTCACCGTCGTGCTGGCACAGCTGCTCTCGCCGGAAACGCTGGCCAGGTACGCCGAGACGCTGAAGGACTACTCGAAAGATCCCGCGGTGGTGGAGTTCGACGCGCTGCCCGAGGACGCGGACGAGCAGACCCGGCAGAGCCTCGCCGAACGCATGCGCGCCATGCCGTACATGGCCGAGATACGCGCCGCGTTCCCGGACGCGGCAGGCCTGTACAGCGACGCGCCGCGCGGTGTGGAGCACGCGAAGCGCACGGTCATCAAGGTGCTGGTCGAGCTCTACAACAAAGCCCAGCTGGACGTTCTCGTCCGCATGAGGGGCTGACACTCATCAGTTCTGGCGCGCCGGACGGGCGCGCCGTCGGGGAGGTATTTGCTAATGCGAAAAACGTTGTCTCTGGCCGCGGTCGTGACCGCCGCCGCAGGGCTGGTGGCGGCGCCGGGGGTGTCGGCCGCCGCCGCGCCGAAGCCCGAGGTGCAGTGGGTCGCCTGTCCCACCGACGTGGCGCTTCCCGGTCTGGAATGCGGAAAGCTCCAGCTGCCGCTCGACTACCGCAAACCAGAGGGTCGCCGGACCGAGGTGACGATCTCGCGACTGGCCAGCAAGAGCCCGGAGAAGCGCAAGGGGATCCTGCTGACCAACCCTGGTGGTCCGGCCGAGGGCCTGACGTTCCCGTTCTACCTGAAGGCGCTGGGCATGCCGCAGAGCGTGCTGGACGCGTACGACGTGATCGGCATGGACCCGCGAGGCCTTGGCTACAGCTCACCGTCCACATGTGACATGACCGAGGAGCAGATGGCGGACGGCAGCGTGCCTCCGTACGCCAACAACTCCGCCGAGGTGCGCCAGCGCGCCGACGAGGTCAAGAAGATCGCCGAGCAGTGCCTCAGGTCGTCCTCGGCCGGCGAACTGCCTTACAACACGACCGCGAACATCGCGCGTGACCTGGACTCGGTCCGTGCGGCGCTGGGCGAGAAGAAGGCCTCCTTCCTCGGGTACTCCTACGGCTCGTACCTGGGTTCGGTGTACGCCACCCTGTTCCCGAAGACCTCCGATCGCGTCGTGATCGACAGCAACCTGCCGAAGGGCGGCTGGGACGTCGAAGGCGGCCGGCTGATGGGCCGCGGCGTCGAGGACACGTTCCCCGACTTCGCCAAGTGGGCGGCGGCGCACCCCGAGTACAACCTGGGCACGACGCCACAGCAGGTGCGCGCCAAGTTCTTCGACCTGGCCGCACGGCTCGACAAGAAGCCGTCGGTGGAGGGCACCGACGGCAGGCTGTTCCGCTTCGGAACCTTCTTCGCCCTCTACGTCACCGGCGACGCGGCCTTCTCGGGCCTCGCCGCCTCCTGGAAGGCCTACGACACCGGCCAGCCGCAGCCGCCGCAGGAGTTCCCGGAGACCCCCCGCGTCCAGGCCCTGCTGGCGGGCCGCCTGAACGTGATGTGCGGCGACTCGGCCTGGCCGTCGTCGGTACGCACGTACGAGCGCAACGTGGAGATCGACCGCATCCGCCACCCGATGTTCGGCGCGGCCGCCGCGAGCATCCAGCCGTGCGCTTTCTGGCCGAAGCCGGTGGAGAGGCAGGTCCTGCCGTCCGAACGAGGCCCGCGCAACGTGCTGCTGGTGCAGAACGAGCGCGACCCCGCGACGCCGCTGGTCGGCGCCCAGTCGACGCGCCGCGCGTTCGGCGACAGGGCCGCGATGATCACCGTCGACCAGGGCGGGCACGGTGCCTACCTGATCGGCAAGAACAAGTGCGCCAACGACAAGGTGACCGAGTACCTGCTCGGCGGACAACGTCCGAACGACGTCAAGTGCGCAGCTGAAACTGGCTGACTCCAGGAGGCCGGCTCGCCCGACAGGGTGAGCCGGCCCTTGTCGTGCGCGCGCTCCCACGCTACGGTCGCTCCATCGTCGCCGCCGATTCCACTGTGGAACGGAGCGGCATGAAGACGTTTACACGGCTCGCGGCAACGGTTCTCTGCGCGGCGGCCCTCGTCACGCCCGGCACCGCCCAGGCGGCGGACCTGAACGACCCGCAGCTCAAGGACATCGCGATGCAGCTGGTGTCCAGCGCGGAGAACTCCTCTTTGGACTGGCGCGCACAGTTCGGCTACATCCAGGACATCGACGACGGCCGCGGCTACACCGCCGGCATCATCGGCTTCTGCAGCGGCACCGGCGACATGCTCGACCTCGTCCGCCTCTACCGCGACTGGAAGCCGGGCAACGCCCTGGAGAAGTACCTGCCCGCGTTGGAACGGGTGAACGGCACGCCGTCGCACGACGGCCTGGACCCGAACTTCCAGGGAGACTGGCAGTCGGCGGCCCAGGACGGCACGTTCCAGGGCGCACAGGAGCACGAACGCGACCGCGTCTACTTCGACCCGGCGGTCAACCGCGCGAAGCAGGACGGCGTGCAGGCGCTCGGTCAGTTCGCCTACTACGACGCGATCGTGATGCACGGCGACGGCTGGGGTGACCTGGACTTCTCCAGCATCCGCCAGCGCGCGCTCAACACCGGCGCGCGCCCGCCGGCCCAGGGCGGCGACGAGGTGCAGTGGCTGCACGCGTTCCTCGACGCACGGGTGTGGACGATGAAGCAGGAGCCCGCGCACGAGGACACCAGCAGGGTCGACACGGCGCAGCGCCGGTTCCTCAACGAGGGCAAGCTCAACCTCGAACGCCCCCTCCAGTGGCACGTCTACGGGGACGCCTACGAGATCGGGTGACCCGACCTTCCGGCGGAAACGTTTGCGAGGCAAGCGTTTCCGCCGGAATGCGCCGACTGGCGGCGAATGTCCGTTTCGCGAATTAGTAAAGGCTCTTGCCAATAAAGGTATGGACCCCTTACCGTTGCTCCCACGCCGCCCGGGACCCCGACATCCCTGCCCCGGAGGGAAATTCGTGAAAATCACTGGCCGTATCGCGGCTGCGCTGCTGACGTGCGCCGCTCTCTTCACCACGACGGTTGGCACCGCCTCTGCGGCCAACCTCGACGAACCGCGCCTCAAGGACATCGCGATGCAGATCGTGTCCAGCGCGGAGAACTCGTCCACGGACTGGAAGGCCCAGTTCGGCTACATCGAGGACATCGACGACGGCCGCGGCTACACCGCGGGCATCATCGGTTTCTGCAGCGGCACCGGCGACATGCTCGACCTCGTCGAGCTGTACAAGACGAAGAAGCCCGGCAACGTGCTGGAGAAGTACCTTCCCGCGCTGCGCAGGGTGAACGGCACCGAGTCCCACTCTGGCCTGGACCCCAACTACACCAGGGACTGGAAGACCGCGGCCAAGGACTCCGTCTTCAAGGCGGCCCAGGAGTCCGAACGCGACCGCGTCTACTTCAACCCGGCGGTGAAGCAGGGCAAGGCCGACGGCGTGCGCGCCCTGGGCCAGTTCGCCTACTACGACGCGATCGTCGTGCACGGCGACGGCGGCGACAAGACCAGCTTCAGCAACATCCGCAAGCGCGCGCTCGGCAAGGCGAAGCCCCCGTCGCAGGGTGGCAACGAGACCACGTGGCTCAACGCCTTCATGGACGCCCGCGTGTGGGCCATGAAGCAGGAAGCGGCCCACGAGGACGTCTCCCGCATCGAGACCGCGCAGCGCGTGTGGCTGAAGGCCGGCAACTTCGACCTGAAGACGCCACTGAAGTGGAAGGTCTACGGCGACAGCTTCACGATCAACTAGCTCCGCCGTTTCACACATGAGAAAGAGGGGCGCCCCAGCAGGGACGCCCCTCTTTCTCATGTGTGACAACAAGTTCGTAATCGAATGAACACTCTTGCCGACGAAGGTCCGAACCCCTTACCGTTGCCGGACCGCCGCCCGGGACACCCCGGGAGGAACGCGTGAAGATCCCAGGCCGCACGCTGGCCGCAGTTCTGATGTGCGTCGCGCTCGCCACCGCGACCACGGGCACAGCCCAAGCGGCAGACCTGAACGACCCGCGCATGAAGGACATCGCGATGCAGATCGTGTCCAGCGCAGAGAACTCGTCCACGAACTGGAAGGCCCAGTTCGGCTACATCGAGGACATCGACGACGGCCGCGGCTACACCGCCGGCATCATCGGCTTCTGCAGCGGCACCGGCGACATGCTCGACCTCGTCGAGCTCTACAAGCAGCGCAAACCCGGCAACGTGCTGGAGAAGTACCTCCCCGCGCTGCGCAGGGTGAACGGCACCGACTCCCACGCGGGCCTGGATCCCAACTACACCAAGGACTGGAAGACCGCGGCCAAGGACTCCGTCTTCAAGGCGGCCCAGGAGTCCGAACGCGACCGCGTCTACTTCAACCCGGCAGTACGCCAAGCCAAGGCGGACGGCGTGCGCGCACTCGGCCAGTTCGCGTACTACGACGCGATCGTCATGCACGGCGACGGCTGGGGCAACCTGGACTTCTCCGGCATCCGCAAACGCGCACTGGCCAAGGCAAAGCCCCCGTCGCAAGGCGGCAACGAGACCACGTGGCTCAACGCCTTCATGGACGCCCGCGTGTGGACCATGAAGCAGGAGCCCGCACACGAGAACACGAGCCGCGTCGACACGGCACAACGCGTGTGGCTCAAAGCAGGCAACCTGGACCTGAACACCCCGCTGAAGTGGAAGGTCTACGGCCAGAGCTTCGAAATCAAGTAGCCGCAGGGCACCCGCGGGAACAGGAACGGGCCCTCGCAACCCGCCCCGGCGCGGTGCCACCCGGCGCCCGCCCTCGCAAAGCAACCACGTACGAGGACTGGCGTGGCGATGCGAAGCGAGCCGTCTGAACCCAGGGCGCCGGGTAGCGGTGAGCCCCAATCGCAACCCCGCACTTCGTCACGACCCGCGAGAGCACCCTCGCGGGGTGAGCCGCCAACAAAACGCGACCCACCCCGCAGGAACGCGACGCAACCCGACCTACAGCTGGGTCCAGTCCAGCACCGGCGCCGCAAAATCACGGATCGACGCCAGCAGCCCAAGCCGCGCAGCCTTCACCTTCTCGTCCTCGGCCATCACGAGCACCTCGTCGAAGAACGTGTTGATCGGTGCGGTAAGCCCTTCGGCAGCGCCAAAGAACGCCGCCAACCCGACAACATCCCGCGAAACCCCGTCGAACGCCTTGTGCAGCGCCACTTCCGCAGGCTCCGACAGCACCGAGGCGTCGTAGGACCCCTCAACAGCCGCAGGCACGATCCGCCGCACCCGCTGCAACGCCGCAGCCAACGCGTCAAAGGACTCGTTGCCCGCCAACGACTCCAGCTGCGCCAGCGTCTCGTCGGCCAGCACCGGCGAGTCGGCCAACGGCAGCACCGCCTGCACGAACCGGTGCTCATGCCCAGCATCGAGCAGCGCCTGCTCATAACGCCGGACCGCGAACTCGCGCGCGGTCTCCAACGCCTCGGCGGACACCTCAAGCCCCTCGGCGGCAAGGGAAAGCGCCACCGGCAGCGTGATCGCGCGCAGGTCCGGGAACGCCCGCAGCACGGTAACCGCGCCAAGAGCCGCCCGCCGCAGCCCGAACGGGTCGGACGAACCGGTCGGCTGGGCACCGATCCCGAACAACCCGGCCAGCAGGTCGAAGCGGTCCGCCAGCGACAGCAACGCCCCGGGCACCGACGACGGCAGCGCGTCACCGGCCGACCGGGGAAGTTCCATCTCCCACAACGCCACCGCGACCTCGGACGTCTCCCCCGCCCGCACCGCGTACTCCCGAGCCATCACACCGGCCAACGACGATAGCTCGATCACCATCTGCGAGCCGAGGTCGAACTTGGCCAGCGCGCCGGCACGATCCAACGTCTCGCGGTCGACGTCGACCACCGAAGCGAACCGACCGGCGAGCGAAGCGATGCGGCCGGCCCGATCAGCCATCGAACCGAGCTTGTCCGCGAACGTGAGCTTCGCGAGTCCGGACTTCATCTCCTCCAACGGCGTCTTGAGGTCCGCGCGCCAGAAGAACGCCGCGTCCTCGTACCGCGCCCGCAGCACGGCCTCGTTGCCCGCGCGCACCAGGTCGGCGTCAACGGAACCGTTGGCCACAGCCACGAAGTGCGGCAACAGCGTGCCATCAGCCGACCGCACCGGCAGGTAGCGCTGGTGCTTGCGCATCACGGTCGTGAGGATCTGACCAGGCAGCTCCAGGTACCGCTCCTCGAACGAACCGAGGATCGGCGTAGGCCACTCGACCAGGTTCGTGACCTCGTCCAGCAACCCGTCGACTTCCACGACACCGCCGACCGACGCCGCCAGTTCCTGCGCGGCCGACACGATCGCGGCAGAACGAGCAGCGGCATCGACCTGAATGCCGTGCGACTCGAGGAACTCCAGGTAACCGTCCGCTTGGGACACCGAGATCACCGGCTCCGCGGCAGTCCGGTGCACCCGAGTCACCGTCCCGGAGGCCAGCGACGACACCGCGACCGGCACCGGCGTCTCCCCCAGCAACGCGAGCAGCCAGCGGATCGGCCGGGTGAACGACAGCTTCGGGTCGTTCCACTTCATGTTCTTCTCGGACCGCAGGTCCGCGACGACCTCCGCCAGGAGGCCGCTCAGCACCTCGACAGCGCCACGACCGGCATCGGTCTTCGTCAACGCCACGAACTCGACGTCGTTCTCGACCACACGCCCCAGCGATGAAACCTCAACGCCCTGGCCACGAGCGAAGCCCTGCACGGCCTTGGTCGGGTTCCCATCCGCATCGAACGCGGCGGAAACGCGCGGACCGCGAACAGTGCGTTCGGCATCCGGCTCGCGCGGGGAAACAGCGGGCACCAGCACGACGATCCGGCGCGGCGTGCCGTGCACGGTCACCGCGCCGTGCGTCAACCGAGTGGCGTCCAGCTTGGAACCAACAGCCGCACGCACCGCGTCCACGGTCCGCAGCACCTCGGCCGGCGGCAGTTCCTCGGTACCGATCTCGAACAGCAGGGTCGCCGGCGCCGCAACGTCCTCAAAGGACGAAGGCGCGGCCACGACCCCGGGAAGTTCAGCCACACCAAGCGGATGCCCGAGCTCGGCACGACGCTCGGCCCACAAGGCAGCGACTTCCCGCGCCAGGCCGCGCATCCGGCCGAACGCACGGGCGCGCTCGGTCGTGGAGATCGACCCGCGCGCGTCCAGCACGTTGAAGATGTGCGAGCACTTCAGCACGAAGCTGTGCGCCGGAACGGGCAGGCGGGCGTCGAGCATGCGCCGGGCCTCGGCCGCGAACTCCTCGAAGAGGCGCTTGTTCGCCTCCACGTCCGCGTCGTCGAGGTAGTACCGCGACATCTCGTACTCGGCCTGGCCGAACGCCTCGCCGTAGGAGATGCCGGGCGCGTAGGCGATCTTCTTGAAGTGGTCGACGCCCTGCAGCGCCATCATGATCCGCTCGATGCCGTAGGTGATCTCCACCGACACCGGGTCGAGCGTCATGCCGCCGGCCTGCTGGAAGTAGGTGAACTGGGTGATCTCCAGGCCGTCGAGCCAGACCTCCCAGCCGAGGCCCCAGGCGCCGAGTGCCGGCGATGCCCAGTTGTCCTCGACGAACCGGACGTCGTGCCCGCGCACGTCGATGCCCAGCGCCTCCAGCGAACCGAGGTAGAGCTCCTGCGGGTCGCCCGGGTCGGGCTTGAGGATCACCTGGAACTGGGTGTGGGTCTGCAGCCGGTTCGGGTTCTCGCCGTAGCGGGCGTCGTCGGGCCGCACGGACGGCTCCACGTAGGCGACGCGCCACGGCTCGGGACCCAGCACCCGCAGCACGGTGGCCGGGTTCAGCGTTCCCGCCCCGACCTCGGTGTTGAACGGCTGCACCACGATGCAGCCTCGGTCGGTCCAGTACTTGGTCAGCGCGAGCAGCGCGTCCTGCATCGTCAACACGGCGACGAGTCTACGAAGCAGGCAAAACCGCTGGTCAGGGGGCCTTGATCGGGTGGTCTGCGCCACTGTGTCACCCTGTGCACAACCGAGTGGCGGCCCCGCACGTCTACTTGGTGTACCCGAATGTGCTGAGAGGAGTGGGTGTGGACAACCGGCCGCCGCGGCCGGGAGACCCGAACGGGAATCCCAGGCGACCCTCTGCCACCCCGCGTCCCCAGGCGGGTCAGCCCCGCCGTCCCCCGGTGCCGCCGCGCAGCTCAGAGCCCCCGCGCAGGCAGCCGGGCCGGGTCGAACCCCCGAAGCGCTCCGAGCCCCCGAAACGCTCCGAGCCGCCGCGCCGCGAGCCGGTGAGCCGCACCGAACCGCCCCGCCGCGAACCTCCGCGCCGGGAGCCGGCCAGCCGCGCCGAACCGCCCCGCCGGGAGTCGGCCAGTCGCGCCGAACCCCCGCGCCGCGAGCCCCCGCGCTCCCGTGAGCCGGGCCGGGCCTCGTCGTCGGCCCCGCGCCCGCGTCCGGTCGCCGACCGCCCGACGGTCCGCACCACCCCCGCGAAGGCCAAGACCGCCGCTCCGGCGCCCCGGCCGAGGCCCAGGCCCGCCGCCGCCCGCAGGCCGAGCACGGCCCAGCGCGGCGCGTCCACCGGCGCCAAGATCTTCCTCAGCATGCTGTCCGCGACGATCCTGCTGGTCACCGGCATCGCGTGGCAGAACCTGACGGCGCTGACCGACGGTCTGACCAAACAGGATCTGAACCTCGCCGACGCGGGCGAGAAGCCCGCCGACGGCGCCATCGACATCCTGCTGGTCGGCATGGACAGCCGCACCGACTCCAAGGGCAACCCGCTGCCGCAGAACATCCTCAACGAGCTCCAGGCGGGCGGCAGCGACGACGGCGGGTTCAACACCGACACGCTGATCCTGCTGCACATCCCGAACGACAGCGGCAAGGCCTACGCCGTGTCGTTCCCGCGCGACTCCTACGTGAAGATCGCGGGCGGGTTCGGGCGACACAAGATCAACTCTGCCTACGGTTACGCCAAGGGTCAAGCCGCCGAGAAGCTCCAGGGCAGCGGCAAGGGCGCACCCGAGATCGAGATGGAGTCGCGCAAGGCCGGCGCGAAGAACCTCATCGAGACCATCCAGACCCTGACCGGCGCGACGATCGACCACTACGCCGAGGTCAACCTGGTCGGCTTCTACGACATCACCAAGGCCGTCGGCGGCATCGACGTCTGTCTCAACAACAAGGTCCGCGACAGCTTCTCCGGCGCGAACTTCCCCGCCGGCCAGCAGACCATCGAGGGCAAGAACGCGCTCGCGTTCGTCCGCCAGCGGCACGGCCTGCCGATGGGCGACCTCGACCGCGTCGTGCGCCAGCAGGTCTTCATGGCGGGCCTCGCGAAGAAGATGCTGTCCGCGGGCGTGCTCACCGACAGCACCAAGCGCAGCGACATGATCAAGGCCGTCAGCGGCGCGATCGTGCTCGACGACGGCTGGGACATCACCAAGTTCGCCCTCCAGATGAAGGACATGACGGGCGGCAACATGACGTTCCAGACGATCCCGACCGGCAACCCGGACCTCCAGACGCCGGAGGACGGCTCGGCGGTCGAGGTGACCGAGTCCGAGGTGCGCACGTTCGTGAAGAACCTCGGCAAGGCCCCGGCGACGTCGAACCCGGCGGACCCCAAGTTCGACAAGTCCGCAGTGACCGTCGACGTCCGCAACGCCTCCGGTCAGCCCGGCCTCGCGGGCAAGGTGCTCCAGTCGCTCGTCGCGAAGGGCTTCAAGGAGGGCCAGGCGGGCAACGCCGAGGCCTTGGCGAAGTCCGTCGTCCGCTACGGCAAGGGCGGCGAGGCGGGCGCGAACGCGGTCCAGGAGGCGCTCGGCGGCCTGAAGATCGAAGAGGACGTGAACGTGCCCGCCGGGGCCGCCCGCGTCTTCCTCGGAGCGGACTACTCGGGTCCCGGCGCGCAGGGTTTCACCGGATCCGGAGTACTCGCCCTGGACGGTGCGCGTCAGCAACCGGCTGACCCCGCGGCCCCTCCGCCCATCTCCGCAGACGGCGTGCGCTGCGTAAACTGATACTCAGAGTAGAGATGTATAGCCCGTTCGGGGGATTCTCCCAGTAAGTTGCGTAAGCGACGAAGCACTGGCGCCTTCCATCACCGTGAGACCCGCTCACGGGGTGGAGGACCAGGGTGCAAACTGCGAACGGCCAAATCGACACAGTGGCGTACCAGCGCGTGCTCGGTGATGAGATCCGCAGCCTTCGCAAGCAGCGCGGATGGACCCGCAAGGAGCTCAACAAGCGGCTGCAGACGGAGATCTCGCTGCAGACGCTGGCGACCTACGAGCTCGGCACGCGGCAGTGTTCCGTCGTGCGTCTCGTGGAGATCTGTCACGCCCTCGACGTTCCGGCGCACGAGGTCCTCGCCCGCGTGCACGAACGCTTCTTCGGCGACACCCCCGCCGGCCACCTGACGCTGAGCCTCACCTCGATCGCCGCCACCGACAACCCGCGGATCCTGCCACTCAAACGGTGGGCGGCCGGACGGCTGCACGCGCTGCCGCCAGGTGCCTCACCCGACGTGCACCTCGACCTGCCCGCCCTGGAGAACATGGCGCAGCTGTGCCAGCTGCCCACGGTGGAGCTCATCCGGATCTTGCGCGCCCTCAGTCGTTAGCTGAGCGATCAGTTGTACCGAACCCCGTTCACACCAACGCAACGACCGTCCGAAAAGGGGCAAAGAGCAACGCCGGTAACATCGCCGGGGTGAACGATTCCCCCGCCCGCCTCCCTCTGCGCACCGCAGCCGCCGTGAAGCTGGGCAACCTGAGCTCCACGCTGTCGCAGAAGATGGGCCTCGGCGCCGGCGGCATGATCGGCGGCCGGGTTGCGCTGAAGCTCGACCCGCAGGCCCTCAACCGCCTCACCCAGGGCCGCAACGTCGCCGTCGTGACGGGCACCAACGGCAAGACGACCAGCACGATGATGCTGGCGAGGGCCGTGGGCGCGCTGGGCGAGGTCGCCACGAACCACAGCGGCGCGAACATGCCCGATGGTCACGTCACGGCGCTCTCGAAGCAGCCGGACGCCCCGTACGCGGTGCTGGAGTGCGACGAGGGCTACTTCCCCGCCGTCGCGGGCGCCAGCAACCCGTCCGTCGCGGTGATCCTGAACCTCTCGCGCGACCAGCTCGACCGCGTCGGCGAGGTCCGCACGATCGAGCGCTCGCTGCGTGACGCCGTCAACAAGCTCCAGAACTGCACGATCGTCGCGAACTGCGACGACGTGATGGTGACGAGCGCGGCTTGGAACGCCTCCAAGGTCGTCTGGGTCGCCACCGGCACCGGCTGGCACCACGACTCGGCGAGCTGCCCCCGCTGCGGCAACCCGATCAGCTGGCAGGGCGAGCACTGGCACTGCACGGGCTGCGACCTCGCGCGTCCGCACCCGAACTGGATCACCGCCGACGAGTCGATGATCACCCCGGAGCACCAGAAGCTCGAGCTGCGCCTCACGCTGCCGGGCAAGTTCAACCAGGCCAACGCCGTCATGGCGTCCGCGGCCGCCCACGCGATGGGTGTGCCCGCGGAGGAGGCGGTCCGCCGTCTGCGCGGCGTCTCGAACGTGAGCGGCCGCTACCGCACGATCCAGCGCAACGGCCGCAGCGCGCGTCTGTTGCTCAGCAAGAACCCGGCGGGCTGGAGCGAGACCCTCACGGTCGTCAAGGAGGCCAACCACCCGGCCGTCCTGGTGATCAACGCCAACGAGGCCGACGGCCGCGACCTCTCGTGGTTGTGGGACGTCCCCTTCGAACGCCTGCAGGGCCGCACGGTCATCGCGTCCGGCGAGCGCGCGACCGATCTCGCCGTCCGCCTGACCTACGCCGAGGTCCAGCACACGATCGTGCCCGACCCGCTGAAGGCCATCGACCAGATGCCGCCGGGAGCAGTCGAGGTCATCGCCAACTACACCGCGTTCCGCGACTTGAATGCCAGGGCTGCCGCTGATGAGTGAGTCGACAATCCAGATCGCGCTCGTGCTGCCGGATCTCCTCGGCACGTACGGCGACTTCGGCAACGCCGTGGTCCTCGAGAAGCGCATGACGTGGCGCGGCATCAAAGCCGAGATCGTGCCGATCAACTACGGCCAGCCGGTGCCGGACTCGTGCGACATCTACGTCGTCGGCGGCGGTGAGGACACCGCGCAGACGCTGGCGGTGAAGCACCTGCGCGAGCACCCCGGCCTCCAGCGCGCCGTCACGAAGAACGCGGTGGTGCTGGGCGTCTGCGCCGGCATCCAGATCTTCGGCGAGAGCTTCACCCGTGCCGACAACATCACCCACCCCGGCATGGGCCTGATCGACTCGACCTCGCACGCAGGCGGCAGCCGCGCGATCGGCGAGGTCCTCGCCGAGCCGGCGGACGGCCTGTTCGAGGGCGTGCTGACCGGCTTCGAGAACCACCAGGGCCGCACCGTGCTCGGCCCGGCCGCCCGGCCGCTCGCACACGTCAAGGTCGGCACCGGCAACGACGGCAGCGTCGAGGGCGCCGTCCAGGGCCGGATCCTGTGCACCTACCTGCACGGCCCGGTGCTGCCGCGCAACCCGCAGCTCGCGGACCTGCTGATCGAGTGGGCCACGGGCACCAAGCTCGCTCCGCTGGACCTCCCGGCCGTCAGCGCTATGCGGGCTGAGCGGGTAAAGGCTGCTTCATGAGTCTGGCTGAGACACCCGGCCAGATCACGGCCATCACGTAGTCGGTTGCGAGCGCGGGCCCCACCGTGGGCCTGCGCTCCATCCACACCGCGAGGCGTTCCGTCGCGCCGACGACGATCTCGGCGAACGCCTCCGCCTCCAGCGGGTCCATCTCCGGCGTGAACGACGCCAGCACGGCCCCGATCATGTCCGTCTGCTGCTGACGGATGCCTTCCACTTCCTCCTGCGCCGACGGCACCGCCACGGCCGCCTCCTGCCGCAACAGCGCCCACGACCTGCGGTGCTCGTCGATGAACTCGAAGAACGCGAGCAGCCCCCGCCGGAGGAACTCCTCGGGGCTCCCGGCACCCGCGATCGCCGCCGCGGTCTTCTCCCGCAGCTCCGTGCGCGCCCGGTGGATGCAGCCGATGAGCAGGCCTTCCTTCGAGCCGAAGTACTCGTAGAGCATCGGCTTCGAGACGCCCACGCGTTCGGCGATCTCGTCCATCGAAGTGGCGAGATAGCCCTGCTCGGCGAAGATCTCCTCAGCGACGGTGAGCATCTGAGCCATGCGCTGGGCTTTGGGCATTCGGCGCCGAGGGGCTGTCACGAATGGAGTCTACCGCTCGTAACTTACTCGGGGTAACCTACCGAGAAGTAGCTACCGCGAGCGGAGGGACTTCCCCATGCACCGAGAGACGAAAGTGCTCGTCATCGGCACCGGCTTCTCCGGCCTGGGCATGGCCATCGAGCTGAAGCGCCGCGGTGAGCACGACTTCGTGGTGCTGGAGAAGGCCGCCGACCTCGGTGGCACCTGGCGCGACAACTCCTACCCCGGCTGCGCGTGTGACGTGCCGTCGCACATGTACTCGTTCTCGTTCGAGATGAACCCCAGGTGGTCGCGGATGTTCGCCCAGCAGGGCGAGATCTTCGACTACCTGCAGCGGGTCGCCGACAAGTACCGGCTGCGGCCGCACATCCGCTTCAACACCAAGGTCTCCGGTGCGCAGTGGGACGACGAGACCAAGCGCTGGAACGTCACGACCGAGCAGGGCGACACCTACACGGCCCAGGCGCTGGTCGCGGGCGTCGGCGCGTTGCACATCCCGAACGTCCCCGAGCTGCCGGGCATCGAGAACTTCAGCGGCAAGGCGTTCCACAGCGCGCAGTGGGACCACGACTACGACCTGACCGGGAAGCGCGTCGCCGTCATCGGCACGGGCGCGTCCGCGATCCAGTTCGTGCCGAAGATCGCGGGCCAGGTCGGTTCGATGAAGATCTTCCAGCGCACGCCGCCGTGGATCATGCCCAAGGCCGACCGCGAGATCAACGGCTGGGAGCAGAAGCTGTTCCGCGCCTTGCCCTTCACCCAACGGCTCTACCGCGACTTCGTCTACTGGACGCGGGAGTCGAGTGCGCTGGGATTCGCGGTCAACCCGAAGATCATGCAGTTCGCGCAGGGAATCGCGTTGCGGCACATGAAGAAGCAGGTGCCGGACCCGAAGCTGCGCAGGCAGCTGAAGCCCGACTACACCATGGGCTGCAAGCGGGTGCTGATCTCCAACGACTTCTACCCGGCGCTGGGCTACCCGAACGTCGACCTGGTGACGGACAAGGTCTCCGAGGTGCGCGAGAAGTCCATCGTGGACAGTGCGGGCGTCGAGCACGAGGTCGACGTCATCATCTACGGCACCGGGTTCCACGTCGTCGACTCGTTCGACTACCTGGACATCCAGGGCAAGGACGGCGTCGACCTCGCGAAGCAGTGGCGTCAGGAGGGCATCGAGACCTACTACGGCATCACGGTCTCGGGGTTCCCCAACCTGTTCTTCCTGCTGGGCCCCAACACCGGGCTCGGCCACAACTCGGTCGTGTTCATGATCGAGTCGCAGATCCGGTACATCTCGCAGTGCCTCCAGCTCCTCGACAAACACCGCGCAGCGGAGCTGGACGTACGGCTGGAGGCCCAGCAGGAGTTCAACGAGGAGATCCAGCGGAAGCTCACCAAGGGCGTCTGGACCCAGGGTGGCTGCAAGAGCTGGTACCTCGACGCGCAGGGCGTGAACCGCACCGTGTGGCCGGGATTCACCTGGCGGTACTGGATGCGGACCAAGCGCGTGCGCGCCGAGGACTACGTCCTGACGACTAGCCCGCGATCTGGGGCTGCACGATGACCTTGAGGGCGGTCCGCTCGTCCATCGCCTGGTAGCCCAGCGCGACGTCGTCGAGCGAGACCGTCCGGTCGAACACGGGACCGGGGTCGATCCGTCCGGCGAGCACGTCGGCCAGCAGCTCCGGCAGGTACGCCCGCACGGGCGCGACACCGCCGCCGATGGCGATGTTGCGGCCGAACAGCTTGCCCAGCGGCAGGCCCGGCATCTCGTGCGGCACACCGACGTAGCCGATCCGGCCGCCGTCGCGCACGATGCCCATCGCGGTCCCCCACGACTGCTCGGTGCCGACGCACTCCAGCACGGCCGACGCCCCGAGGCCGCCGGTCATCTCCTTGATGCGCTCGATCGCGGCCTCACCGCGTTCGGCGACCTGGTCCGTGGCGCCGAAGAGCGACGCGATCTTCGCCCGGTCCTCGTGGCGGCCCATCGCGATGATCCGCTCGGCACCGAGCCGCTTGGCCGCGAGCACGCCGCACAGGCCCACCGCGCCGTCACCGACGACCGCGACCGTGCTGCCGGGACCGACGCCCGCGCCCATGGCCGCGTGATGACCGGTGCCCATGACGTCGGACAGGCTCAGGAACGCGGGCAGCAGCGACGCCGGCGCGTCCGCGGGGACCCTGACGAGCGTGCCGTCGGCCTGCGGCACGCGCACGGCCTCACCCTGACCGCCGTCGCTGCCCTTGCTGCCCCAGAACCCACCGGCGCGGCACGACGTCTGCAGTCCGGCCTGGCAGTACGCGCACGTGCCGTCGCTCCACACGAACGGCGCGATGACCCGGTCGCCGACCTGGACGCTCTTCACGTCCCCGCCGACCTCCTCGACGATGCCGAGGAACTCGTGCCCGATCCGCTGCCCGTCCGCGCGCTTGGCCACGCCGCGGTACGCCCACAGGTCGCTGCCGCAGATGCACGCGAGCTCGACCCGGACGACGACATCGGTGGCCTCCTTGATCGCCGCGTCCGGCACCTCCTCAACGCGAATGTCCCGGGTGCCGTAGATCGTCGTAGCCCGCACCTGGAGCCCTCCTCTTGTCTCGTTGCTCAACCGTTACATGGTCCTCCTAAGTGGCCGTTCCCGCCGAATCGAGACGCTGTGCAATTGGTTACGCGCCTAGGATCGGGACCGTGCCGATCACCGAAGGTCTCGTGCGAGCGCGTGGTGTCCGATATGCGACAGCTTCCCGGTTCGCCGCGCCCGAGCCGTACAAATGGGACGGTGTGATCGACGCCGGAGAACGTGGCCCTGCCTGCCCGCAGCCGCCGTCCTCGTTGGCCGCACTGGTCGGCAGCTCGGTCGAGGGACTGTCGTTCGACGAGCACTGCCAGGTTCTTTCGGTCACCGCCCCCGCCGGCGCGTCCGGCCTGCCGGTGATGGTCTGGTTCCACGGCGGCGCCTACGTGACCGGCAGCGGCGAGTCGACGAAGTACGACGCCTCGTTGCTGGCCTCCGAAGGCGTCGTGGTGGTCAGCGTCAGCTATCGCCTCGGCGTTTTCGGTTATCTGCACGACAACCTGGGCCTGCTCGACCAGCTCACGGCGTTGCGCTGGGTGCGGGACAACATCGCCGCGTTCGGCGGCGATGCCGCGAACGTGACGGCGTTCGGGCAGTCCGCGGGCGCCGACTCCGTCTACGCGCTGATGCTCACCGATACCGAGAACCTGTTCCACCGGGCGATCCTGCAGAGCGCGCCGCTGGGCACCCGCAGTCCCGAACGTGCGGAGATGACGGCCGCGCTGCGTGCGTCGATCTCGGTCGACGCCACGACCCCCGTGGACGACGTGCTGGCGGCCCAGGCCGCCGCGATCGTCGAGATGGGGCCGCGGTTCGCCCCGTCCGGCGGCATGCCGTTCGCCCCGGTGCTGGACGAGATCGACCTCGCCGCGGCGGCGTCCCGCGTCGAGCTGCTCGTCGGGCACACGGCCGACGACGGCAGCCCGTACGTGCCGAGCCGTGAGCACTGGGCGGCGGTGACCGAGCTGATCTTCGCCCTCGGGGCCCGTGAGCTGGCGCGGGACTGGACGGCGGCGGGCGGTCAGGCCGCGACCTACAACTTCCGGTGGGCGCCCGCCGACGCCCCCATGGGCTCGTGCCACTGCATGGAGCTGCCGTTCCTGTTCGACCCGGACGGCTGGGCCGGCGCGGGCATGCTGGCCGGGCAGGAGCCGGACGCCGAACTGGCGAAGACCATCCGGAGCACGTGGGCGGGCTTCGCGCGAAACGGGATGGACGCGCTGCCGGCCCGCTCGCTTGAATTCGGCGGGTGACCGACCGCGAGCACTTGCGCACCACGTTCGGAAAGGACGCGGCCCGCTACCACCGGGCCCGTCCCGCCTATCCCCCGCAGCTGTTCGAACGCCTGAACGGCCCGCGAATCCTGGAGATCGCCCCAGGCACGGGCCAGGCCACGCTGCCGCTGACCGCGTTGGGCGACGTGACGGCGGTCGAGCTGAGCCCTGACCTGGCCGACGTCGCCCGTTCCCACGCGCCCGGCGCCCACGTGGTCGTGGCGGACTTCGACGAGTGGCCGTTGCCCGCCACGCCGTTCGACCTCGTGGTGTGCGCGACGGCGTTCCACTGGCTCGATCCGCACACCCGCATGGCCCGGTGCGCCGCCGCGTTGCGTCCCGGTGGTGTGCTGGCCGTGATCTCGACGCACCACATCGCCGGCGGGACCCGGCAGTTCTTCGTGGACGTGCAGGAGTGCTACGAGCGCTGGGATCCCTCCACACCACCGAACCTGCGGCAGTCCCCCGCGTCGGACATCCCCTGCGAGTTCGACGACAGCACGCTCTTCGACGAGCCCGAGTTCCACCGCTACGAGTGGGAGCAGGCCTACGACACCGAGGCGTACGTGGACCTGCTCCTCACGTATTCGGGCACCGTCGCGCTGCCGGACCGCGATCAGCTGATCACGGACATCGCGTCCCTGATCGACACGCGGTACGACGGCCGGATCGTGAAGCGGTACATGACCCAGCTGGCCGTGGCTACGCGCAGGTGATGCGCGGCGAGGCCCAGTCGCCGTGGTCGGAGTTGATGCCGTCACCGGCGTCGGTCAGCACCAGCCGCAGGTTCTCGGCGTCGGTGAGCGGCGCGGTGAGCTTCTTCGCCGCGTCGGTGCCCGTGAGCCTGCCGGAGTCGGCGACCTTCACCTCGTCCGCGAACACCTGGAAGATCACCGATCCCTTGCCCGCGGCCACTTCGTCGTCGACCCCGACGTCCACCGACAGCGAGGAACACTTGCGGCCCAGGTAGAAGTCGATCGTCCCGGCCGCGTGCGCCCCCAAGCCCTTCTGGTGCACGACACCGTTGATCGTGATCGCCTTGCCGTCACCGGCGGCCTGGTTGCCGACGGACCTGTCGATCTCGACGGGACCCCAGCCGTTGGCCGAGGACGACGCCTCGAACGCGGACAGGTCGGTGGTGCCGGCCGGTGGAGTCGGCCGCGGGCCGTCCTTCGAGACGCGGTAGATCACCGTGGCGAGCGAGGGCACCGAGGCCGAGATCGTGCCGGTCGTGGTGCGCGACGACTTGGTCCAGAGGTCCTTCAGCACCGCCGGGCCGGACATGCCGATCTCCGCCAGCGAGGTCGAGATCGTCTGCGTGGAGCCGGACTTGTTGAACAGCGCCACGGCCTTGTCGCCGTTCGCGAGCGGCTTCACGATCACGTCGACGCCGGACTTGCCGGTGGTGCGGATCCGCTTGCCCTGCACGCCGAGCTTGTCCTGGTCGACCGCGATGACGTCCTTGTTCTCCAGGATCGTGAACGTGTCGGCGGAGACCTTGCGCAGGTCCGAGCCGATCAGCAGCGGCGCTGCCATGATCGCCCACAGCGAGAAGTGGCTGCGGTACTGCACGGCGCTCATCTTGCCATTACCGACTTCGAGCATGTCCGGGTCGTTCCAGTGTCCCGGTCCGGCGTAGGAGTCCAGCACGACGTTCTTCTCGTAGATGTCCATCGTGCGCGGCCAGGTGTCGTTGATGTCGCCGGTGGTGCGCCAGAGGTGCCCGGTGTCAGACGCCCACTCCCACGGCTTGTTCTGACCCCACTCGCACAGGCTGAACACGATCGGACGGCCGGTCTTCTTCAACGCGTCCCGCATCTTGCGGTAGCGCTGCTTCGCGTCGACGCCCTGGTTGTTGCAGTTGTCGTACTTCAGGTAGTCGACGCCCCAGCTCGCGAACTGCTGCGCGTCGGACTCCTCGTGGTTCAGCCCACCGGGGAAGCCGTTGTCCTTGTTGCAGGTCTTGGTGCCGGCACTCGTGTAGATGCCGAACTTCAGGCCTTTGGAGTGGACGTAGTCGGCGACGGCCTTGATTCCGTTGGGGAAACGCGTCTTGTTCGGGACGAGCTTGCCGGCGGAGTCGCGGGTCTTCTCGGCCCAGCAGTCGTCGATGTTGACGTACTCGTAGCCCGCGTCCTTCAGACCCTTGTTGACGAAGATGTCGGCGATGCCCTTGACCATCGCCTCGTTGAACTCGGTGCGGCAGGCGGTGGTGTTCCAGTTGTTGAAGCCCATCGGCGGGGTCAGGGCGAGGCCGTCCGGCAACGCCTGAGCGGCGGGGACGACCAGAACCGCACTGACCATTGTGGACAGCACGGCCAAGGCGATGGTGCGCATGGGGCTTTCCTTTCCGAGCATCACGCGGGAAGACCCCAGGGCTTGCCGGGGGTCGTGATGGCGACCGGCCGGACGGCCAGGTCAGGGCGGCGGCCCCTGGGGTGCACCAGGACTTCCTGCCCGCGGCGCAACGGGATCTCCAGCGTCCCGTCACCGCGGTCGTGGTAGCGGACCGGCGCCACCACTGACACCGGGCCCTCGATGCCGTGCCGGAGCACCAGTGGCTCGCCCGCGCGGCTGCGGACCAGCACGAACTCGGTCTTGCCCTTCGCACGCCTCGCGGTGACGGAGAACCCGCCCTCTGCCGAGTGATCGGCGATCATGACGTCGGGCCACGCGGACGGCACGGCGGGGAACACCCGGACGATCCCGCCCCAGCTCTGGCACACGAAGTCGTGGATCGTCTGCGCACCGGACAGCGGGGTCTCCACGACCGGGCCGGCCTCGGTGTACATGGTGTTCTCGAGCACCGGGAAGCGCTTGGTGGTGTCGAACATCTTCACGAAGTACGCGTAGGCCTCGTCGCCGCGGAACATGCGCGCGGCGATCGAGCCGGACCCGGAGTAGCTGTAGCCGCGGTGCGCGGGCTCCAGCGACATCCAGTGGTGCAACGACTTCTCGATCAGCGCGCGGTTCTCCTGCTGGTCCCAGTTCACCGTCATCAGCGGGAACGTGGCGAGCAGGTGCGAGAAGTGCCGGTGCGACACGGTGAACGGCACCCCTGCGCCGATCATGAACCCGTTGGCGTCGACCGGGTACGGCGTCAGGTCGCGCAGGACCTCACGCCACTTCGGCTCGAGCGGGTCCTTGATCTTGAGCTTGGCCGCGGAGTCGATCAACGTCTGGCAGCCCCAGCGGATCAGCTGCAGGTCGTAGTTGCAGTCGGGTGCGTCGCCGTACTCGGGCGAGGTGGTGACGTCGAGGTGGAGCTTGCCGTCGCTCCCCTTCTTCAGGAAGTGCAGGTAGTAGTTGATCGACCGGCGCAGCAGCGGGAACACGACGTCGGACAGGATCCGGGTGTCCATGCTGTGCCGGTAGGACAGCCAGACGTTGTGCAGCGCCCACGTCAGGTTGCCGAGCTCCTTCACGCCGGTGCCGCCAGTGCCCGGTTCGTACAGCGTGCCGGCGTTCGACGTCGTGCGGTCGGTGCTGCGGCCGACGCCCGCCGAGTCGTGCCGATACGCCTCCTTGACGTTGCGGACGAGCTGCTCCTGGTTGTCCTTCAGGGTGCTCGCGATCGAGTCCAGCTCCAGGTGGTTCGAGCCGTGGATCAGCCAGTACTCCAGCTGCACGTTGAGGTTCCACCAGGCCGCGGCCCACGGCGTCTTCTCGAGCCACGGACCGGTCGTCGCCATCACCGGGCTACCGGCGCGTGAACCCGACGCGACCTTGTAGAGCTGGATCCAGTAGAACGACTGCAGCCGCTGCTCGCCGAACGACAGGAAGCTCTTGCGGTAGAAGGCGTTCCACCACTTGCGGTGCGACATCGTCAGCCGCCCGCCGAGCACCGCGGCCTCCCGCACGGCCTTCAACACGATCTTGTCGGCGGCCGCGTCGGGGTAGGTGTGCGCGACCGACAGCAGCAACCGTTGCGTGCGGCCGTGGGTGATCAAGCGGAAAGCGGTTGCCGTCTGCCCGCCCGCGTTCAGCGCCTGCGTCACCAGCGTCTCGCGGCCGTCCGCCGCCGTCACCGGGGCCGGGTTGAGGACGTACCCCTCCGGCAGCGGGTTGAAGTCCGCGCGAGGCGGAATCGCCTGGGCGGGAACGAACTCCAGCACCGGCTTCTCCGCGCCCGTCGCGGTGACGTTCAGCGACAGCACGGAGCGTTCGGAGTGGACGTAGGCGGCGAACGTGAGCACGCCGAGCGACGTGGTCACGGTTCCACGCAGCTCCGCGTTCCACAGGTCGAGGCGCCAGTCGACGGCCGTGACGGTGCCGGCCGCCGTCATCTTCAGGTTTCCGACAGGAAGCCGGCAGACCCCGAACTGGCTGCCACCCGTTGTGCGGTGATCCTGCACGTCGGCGTGCTGCACGGTGAACCTGACGACGTTTCCTTCTGCGTAAACGACGCTGCCGAGGCGGCCGTCACCGAGGAACGGCGCCTGCCCGTACTGGGTCGGAGGCCTGCTCCACAGGAGGTCCTGCGCGCCGACGAAAACTTCCCAGTCGCGTTCCGACATGCCGTCGCACTCGAATACCTCCGATGGCCCGGTCCCTTTCCCGGTCGCCACCCCCGACCCGGACAGCAGGACCGCTGCCGTGGTTCCCCCGAGGAAACCCCTTCTACCCAAGACCATTACCCGCTCCTCGCCCGCGCATGACAACTGCTCACGTTCAGCTGCGCGGCGAGGCAGCCAGGTCCAGACAACCCGAAAGGTAGGAGTTCTGGGGCACATCGCGCAAGACCCAACCAACCGCAACACGATGCAACAACCGGGTGCTGCTCACCCTGCGAGATGGGTAAGACGCCTAGGATGTGCCGCCAAAGGGGCGGGGAGGACACGCATGAGCCGTGCCCTGTACGAGGAGGTGGCCATGGCCGTGTCGACCACGGCGTTCAACGAGGGCAGGGTCCCCCAGCGGGGCCGTCCTCGCGACGCCAGCAGGGACGACGCTTTACGTCAGGCAGCGCTCGAGGTGATGGCCGAGGTCGGGTACCGGGCCCTCACCATGGACGCGGTGGCGGCCCGTGCGAGAGCGGGCAAGGCAACGATCTACCGGCGGTGGGAGTCGAAGCTCGATCTGGTGATCGACACGTGCACCCAGCTCGCCACGCAGAACCTCGCGGCACCGGACACCGGCTCGCTGGCCGGAGACCTGCGCGAGTTCCTCTCGTCGTTCGCCGCGTTCCTCTCAGGACCGATCGGCAAGGCCGCTCAGGCGCTCGTGGGCGAACTCCCGCACGAGCCGGAGCTGGCAGCGGCGTTCCGGGAGACCTTCCTGATCTCACAGCGCGACGTGCTGCGCGGCATCCTGGACCGGGCAGCCGAACGGGGCGAGCTCAAGGCCGACGCCCCGCGCGGCATGGCGGTCGAGATCGCGGGCGCCGCCCTGATCTACCGGCTGATGCTGACCGGGGACCCGCTCGACGAGCCGTTCGTGGAGAAGGTCGTCGAGCAGGTGCTCCTGCCGTTGGTGCGTGTTTCCTAGCGTTCTAGCGGAAGAGCTTGCGGACCAGCGCGAAGCCGACCACCACGCCGACCGCGATCAACGTGTACTTGACCTTGGGCTGGCTCAGCACGTCGAGCACGGACGACTTGCCCTGCTCGACGAGCTTCTGCGGGTTGGCGCGCTCGCTGAGCTCGTCCAGGGTGGCGGCCAGCGCGGTGCGAGCCTGCTCGATCTCGCGCTGAATGGTCTCGGGATCGCGAGCCACATGTCCTCCTAGCAGCGGTTCTGCCCGCAACCGTAGTGGACGGTCGATGACGTGGCTTCGCGTGACCCTGGTCAGACCCGCGAGAGCGAGTCCATGGAAGGCCGATAGGCTTCCACGCGAGGGGTCGTAGCCCAATTGGCAGAGGCACTGGGTTTAGGTCCCAGCCAGTGGGGGTTCGAGTCCCCCCGACCTCACCATCTTCCTGGGCGAAGCGTGCTCACGGAGCACGTTCGCCCAGGTCAGATCGGGTCTGATGCGGGGACACCCCGCACCCCGGGTCAGCCGTTTCTAGTGGTTCGCCGCAGGGGCTGGCCCGCGGCGAACCACCTTCAAGTTAGCCGCTGCGCCACCAGGTACATCCCCAGCGAACTGCTCCGCGAGCCGCTCCCTGCCGTAGAGCCGGACCGACTCCAGCTGCTCGAACCGCCCCGCCGCGGTGAACGTCAGCAGCGACTTGGCCACGAGCGCCGACAGCAGCACCAGCACCCGGTCCGAGGGCAGGTCGCAGGCCTGGACCGCGACGTCGAGCCCGAAGCCGCGAGGGCCCTGCGAGATGCACCGGAACACGTGCTGCTCGTCGGCGCTCAGGTGGTCGTAGCTCCAGCCGATCGCGGCGCGCAGGCTCTGGTGGCGTTCGGCGGCGGTGCGGTTGCCGCGGTTGAGCAGTTCCAGACGGTCGTCCAGCCGCGCCAGAAGCTCCTTGACGGGCAGCACGGTCACCAGCCGTGCCGCGAGCTCGATCGCCAGCGGGAGGCAGTCCAGGCGCGCGCACAGGGCGGCCAGCACGTCCCTGTCGCCGAGCCTCAGACCCACCTGGTTCGCGCTGGCGCGGTCGATGAACAGCTCCACGGCGTTCGTGATCGACAACGGCGGCACCGCGACCAGCACCTCGCCCGGCACCCGCAGCGGTTCCCGGCTGGTCGCGATGACCGTGAGGCCGGGACAGCCGAGCAGCAACGGCTCCAGCAGCGCCGCGCACTCCGCCGCGACGTGCTCGCAGTTGTCCAGCACCAGCAACGTCTCGCGGCCGGCGAGCGCGCGCACCAGCGTGCTCAGGACGGGCTCCCTGATCGGCTCGCCGAGCGCCGCCGCGCACGCCCGTGTCACGTCCGTCGCCGAGGCCAGCTCGACCAGCGTCGCCCGGCTTCCGACGAACTCCTTGATCAGCCTGGTCTTCCCGACCCCGGCCGCTCCGACGAGCGTGAGCATCCGCGTGTCGGTCAACCCGGTGAGACGGAGCAGTTCCGCATCGCGGCCGATGAAACTGTCCAGTGCCATCACGGGTTCGTTGACGCGCTGCCGGTAGGCCCGTTGCCGGCAGGCGTTCGAGCAGTACCGCGCGTGTCTGCGCCGGGAAGTGGCGGTCGCGGTGCCGCAGATCGCACACGTCCCCACCTGGTCAGCCATCGAAGTCCATCGTAGTCAAACGATTAACCGCCGGAAAGGCCTTACCGGCGAGTTGTGGACCAATGGCCCTCGACCGCGTATACATCGGATCTGTCGCCGCCGCGACCGACGTCTGAGGGGACTGGCATGCGGTTGTCCACCGTGCGATGGCATGTGGCGGGTGCACTCGTCATCGCGCTGACAGCGAGCGTCACAACTCCAACAGCAGCAGCACAAACCGATCCGTGGCCGAAAGCGGTCGTGACGCTCTCGAACGGCGTTCCGACCCTGTCCGTGAGCCGTGGCGGCACCACGGTGCTGGAACCGGGCCCACTGGGCGTGGTGACGGAAAGAGCGGATCTTTCGACTGGCCTACGACTGACCGGGCGGACCGAGCGACGCGTGGTCGAGCACTACACGGCGTCGTCCGGGAAGCAACGACAGCGCACAGCGGTCCACAAAGAAGAGCGGTACTCGTTCACCGGAGCGGCCCGTTTGGATCTTGTCGTGCGGACCGCCGCCGACGGTGTGGCCTATCGGTACGAACTGCCGGCAGGGCTGGGCAACGTGCTGCGCGAGACTTCGGCGTTCCACATTCCCGCTGCCGCCACGGCCTGGATCGCGAAGTACCGGCGCGACTACGAAAACCCGTTCGTGCAGACGAACGCGGCGGCCGCGGAGACCGCCGACTACCTGCATCCGGCACTGTTCGAGACGAACGGTGTGTACGCGCTGCTCACCGAGTCCTCTGTGGACGGAAGGCACTCCGGTGCGCGTCTCGCGCACACGGCCGGTTCCGGTGTCTACTCGGTCAAGTACTGGGACGAGCAGGTCGCGGTGGACGGACCGTGGCAGTCGCCGTGGCGCACCGCTGTCGTCGGTTCGCTGGCGGACGTGTCGGAGTCGACCCTCGTGGACGACCTGGCGCCCCGGTCGAAGGTGCGCGACACGTCGTGGATCAAGCCCGGCAAGGTGTTCTGGAGCTGGCTCGCCGGTGGCCGCGAGGCCGGTCAGAGCCTCGCGATGCAGAAGCAGTACGTGGACTACGCGGCGGCGCACGGCTGGCCGTACGCACTGGTCGACGCGGGCTGGTACTTCGACCCGAACTGGGACTACGACCCGTCGTGGGAGCAGACCTCGTGGATCCCCTCGCTGGTCTCCTACGCCGCCGCACGAGGCGTGAAGATCCATCTCTGGGTGCACTACGACGAACTGGACACGCCCGCGGAGAGCGCGGCCCGGCTGGCGTTGTTCGAACGGTGGGGCATCGCGGGCGTGAAGATCGACTTCATGGACTCCGACGGCCAGGACCGCTACCGCTGGTACGACCGGATTCTCGCCGAGACCGCCGCTCACCGTCTACTCGTGAACTTCCACGGTTCGACGATCCCGCACGGCATTCACCGCACGTGGCCGCACGTAATGACGATGGAGGCCGTGCACGGCGGCGAGAAGTCCTCTGGCCTGACAGGTCAGCACCTGACCGCCTTGCCGTTCACGCGCGGTGTCGTCGGAGGCATGGACTACACGCCGTTGGCTTGGCACCGTCCTTCCCGCACCACGTCGGACGCGCACGAGCTGGCGTTGACCGTGATCTACGAGTCAGGTCTCGCGAACCTCGCCGGGCGTCCGGAGGACTACGCCGCGCGGCCCGTCGCCGAACGCTTCGTCGACCAGGTGCCGACCGCGTGGGACGAGACCCGGCTGCTGTCCGGGCGTCCCGCGGACCACTCGGTGTTCGCGCGGCGGTCCGGCGACCGGTGGTTCATCGGCGGCGGGTACGCCGGTGCGGCGCGAACGGTGTCGGTACCTTTCTCGTTGCCTGCCGGTCGCTGGCTGGTGGAGATCACGCGGGACGGTCCTGCGGGGCTCGTGCGTGAGTCACGGACCGTGCGCGCCGGGGAAGTGCTGACGTTGGACGTGGCTGCCAACGGTGGTTTCGCGGCCATTGCCTGCCGGGCCGGGTCTTCCACGTGTGAACGGCCGGTGTCCGCGGTGCCTTCGACCTCGGTGTCGGCTTCTGCTCGTGGGTTCACGGTGACCGGGCTCTTCACCACTCGCTCGGACGTGCGCGGTGTGACGTTGGCGCCGCGCGTGCCCGCGGGATGGTCGGTGAGCGGAAACCCGGTCACGGCAAGGGTTGTGCGTCCTGGGCAGGCTTTGTCCGGCACCTGGACCGTCGTGCCGCCTTCCTCGCCTTCGGCCTACGGCTACTTCGACATCCCGGTCGTGGCGTCGTTCAACTCGGGGGTGGAGTCGGAGAAGACCGCGCGGGTGCACCTGGTCCGGCCGCTGCCGGACGGCTGGTCGTACGTGTCGGACCGGCCGTGGACGTCGGCTGTCGGCGGTGACGGCCCGGTGGAGAAGGACCTGACGAACGGTGGTGCCGCTGCCGGCGACGGACGCGGCATCGCTCTGCGCCGCGTGACCTATGGCAAGGGGCTCGGCACGCACGCGTCGTCCGAGATCACCTACGCACTGGACGCACGTTGCACCGCCTTCGCCGCTTCGGTCGGCGTCGACGACGAGGCCGGTTTGGACGTGGCCCGCCAGCGCGTCGGCGGCACCGTCGCGTTCCAGGTGCTCGGCGACGGCGTGGTGCTGGCCGGCACGGACGTGCTCGGCGTGCGTTCCCCGGCCCGCGACCTGGCCGTGGACGTGACCGGCGTGAGGACTCTCACCCTGCGGGTTCTGGACGGTGGTGACGGCACGCAGAACGACCACGCTTCCTGGGCGGACGCAAGGATTCGCTGCGTCTAAGGGCTGGTCCCTGAGGTTGGGGTGGGGTTTTCCCCACCCCAACCTTGTGGTTCACCCCAATGTCCCCGGCTCGCCGCGTCCGTAACTTGGACTGCATGAACTTGGTCGACTGGGTCACCGACCTGATGGACACGGCCGGCGCACCCGGAGCGGCTTTGGCGATCGCGCTGGAGAACCTGTTCCCGCCGCTGCCCAGCGAGGTCTTCCTGCCCCTGGCCGGCTTCACCGCGGCCCAGGGCAAGATGTCGCTCCTCGACGCCATCCTCTGGACCACGTTCGGGTCCGTCGCGGGCGCGGTCCTGCTGTACTGGATCGGCGCCGCGCTGGGCCGGGAGCGGGTGCGCCGCATCGCGTCCCGCATGCCGCTGGTCCGGGTGTCCGATGTGGACAGGACAGAGGCCTGGTTCCTGCGCAACGGCTACCGCGCGGTCTTCTTCGGCCGCATGATCCCGGTCTTCCGCAGCCTGATCTCGATCCCGGCCGGCGTCGAACGCATGCGACTGGCACCGTTCCTCGCCTACACCGCCGCGGGCAGCCTGCTGTGGAACACGGCGCTGATCCTCGCGGGCTACCTGCTGGGCGACAACTGGCACCTGGTCGAGCAGTACGTGGGCATCGGCTCGAAGGTCGTCCTGGGCCTCGCCGTGCTGGCCGTGGTGGTCTTCGTGGTCACCCGGCTGTCGAAGAAGCGGGCTGCTTCGCGGCTGTGAGGCCGTCCAGGTGTCCCATCAGCTCACGAACAGCACTGCGGCCGGCCCGGTTCGCCCCGATCGTGCTGGCCGACGGCCCGTACCCCACGAGGTGAATCCGCGGATCGGACACCACGCGGGTGCCGTCCACCTGGATCCCGCCGCCGGAAGCCCGCAGGCGCAACGGGGCGAGGTGGTCCAGATCGTGCCGGAACCCGGTGGCCCACAGGATGACGTCGGCGTCGAAGCGCTCCCCGGAAGCCCACTCGACGCCGGAGGGCGTGACCCGCTCGAACATCGGCCTGCGGTCCAGCACCCCGGACGCGATGGCGGCACGCGTCTGGTCGGTCAGCGCCAGCCCGGTGACGCTGACGACGCTGCGCGGAATCAGGCCGGCCCGCACGCGTTCCTCGACCATGCCGACCACCCAGCGGCCGTAGTCCTCGGTGAACGGGCCTTCCCGCCACACCGGTTCGTGCCGCGTGACCCAGCGGGTCTCCGCCGCGAAGGGAGCGAGTTCCATGAGCAACTGCGTGGCCGAGGCGCCACCACCCACGACCACGACGCGCTTACCGGCGAACTCGGCGGGGCCCACGTAGTCGGCGGTGTGCAGCTGGCGGCCCTGGAACGTCTCCTGGCCCGGGTAGTGCGGCCAGAACGGGCGGCGCCACGTGCCGGTCGCGTTGATCAGGCCGCGCGTGGTCCAGACGCCGTCGGAGGTCTCGACCTTGAGCAGCGCGCCGTCGTTCACCACCTGGGTGACGTTCACCGGACGGACGACGGGCAGGTCGAAGAGCTGTTCGTAGCGGGCGAAGTAGGACGGGATGGCCTCGTTCGCGCGTTCGTCGGGTGCGGGCTGCTCGAACGGCATACCAGGGAGTTCGTGGATGCCGTGCACGGTCCGCATGCGCAGGCTCGGCCACCGGTGCAGCCAGGCACCGCCGGGCGAGTCGTTCGCGTCCAGCACCACGTGCTCGACACCGCGCCGCTGCAAGAAGTACGAGGCGGACAGGCCCGCCTGTCCCGCGCCGATCACCACCACATCCGTCACATCTCGGTCAACGGAAGGAGGTCGCCGGTCCTTCTCACCTGTGAGCTACAAAACATCGCGCAAAAGGTGCGGGCGGCCGCTAGCTTCCGGCAGCGTGCACCTACTTCTGACGATGGCGTTGCTCGCGGCACCCGTTCCCACCACGACGGCCTCCTACGC
The DNA here is from genome assembly GCF_900115955.1 of Lentzea waywayandensis. Lineage (GTDB taxonomy): Bacteria > Actinomycetota > Actinomycetes > Mycobacteriales > Pseudonocardiaceae > Lentzea > Lentzea waywayandensis. Next base: position 266,634 of record NZ_FOYL01000006.1, on the reverse strand, counting down.
GGTCTACGACCGGATCACGCACACGTTGACCGGCCGGGACGTGCACAAGCCGATCAGATCCGCCTCACTGGTGAAGATCCTGATCGCGATCGAACAGCTGGAGACGCGCGGCGACGACCCGCGCATCGAGCCCATGCTGCGCGTCAGCGACGACAACGCGGCGAGCGAACTGTGGGTGGAGAACGGCTGGGACCAGTTGGTCGTGCGCACGGCCGAGCGGTTGAAGCTCAAGGACACGCGGCCGCCGGAGAAGCGCGGCATGTGGGGTTACACGGCCGTGAGCGCCTATGACGTCGTGAAGATCTACCGGTACCTGCTGGAAGACGCGAAGCCGAAGGTGCGGCGGACGATCATGGGGCACCTGCAGCGAGCCGAGAAGTGCGCGTCGGACGGGTTCGACCAGTCGTTCGGGCTGCCGTCCGCCACGTGGAGGCCCGCGTTCAAGCAGGGCTGGTCGGGGTTCGGCGACCCGGCGAAGCCGTGCGTCGACAGGCCGCGCCCGCGCATCCAGTGGGAGCTGGACACGAAGTCGCCGGCCCTGCACACGTCCGGAACGTGCCTGTTCAGCATCGTCGTGGTGCTGACGCTGCACCCCGAGGGCACCACCTACGAAAAGGCGGCGAAACGAGTTACCCAGCTCACGGAAGAAGTGACCAAGCATCGGTGTTGATCGATGCATGAGCCGTCTGAGTGAGATCCCGCTGTCCGTACTCGACCTCGCGCCCATCACGTCGGGGTCGGACGCGACGACCGCGCTGCGGAACTCGCGGGAACTCGCTCAGCAGGCCGAACGTCTCGGCTACCGGCGTTACTGGTTCGCCGAGCACCACAACATGCCCGGCATCGCCTCGTCCGCACCGGCCGTGCTCATCGGGCACATCGCGGACGCCACGTCGACGATCCGCGTCGGTTCCGGCGGCGTCATGCTGCCCAACCACGCGCCGCTCGTGGTCGCCGAGCAGTTCGGCATGCTCGAGGCGCTGCACCCCGGCCGCATCGACCTCGGCATCGGCCGCGCGCCCGGCACCGACCAGAAGACGGCGCGGGCGCTGCGCCGCACCGAGGCCGGTCTCTCCGCGGAGAACTTCCCGCAGGAGCTGACCGAGCTGATCAAGTACTTCGAGGGCACCGCGGACCTCAACGCCGTGCCCGCCGCGGGCAACAAGCCGCCGATCTGGCTGCTCGGCTCGTCGGGCTACAGCGCGCAGGCCGCGGGTCTGCTCGGTCTGCCGTTCGCGTTCGCCCACCACTTCAGCGCGCAGAACACGCTGCCGGCGCTCGAGCTGTACCGGCGGCACTTCCGTCCGTCCGAGGTCCTCCAGGAGCCCTACGCGATGGTGTGCGCCTCGGTGATCGTCGCCGACACCGACGAGCACGCCCGGTACATCGCGGGCCCGGGAGCGCTCTCGTTCGTGCGGCTGCGGCAGGGCAGCCCGGCGCCGCTGGCCACGCCGCAGGAGGCGGCGGACTACCCGTACACCGAGATCGACGAGCTGGTGATCGAGGACCGCATGTCCAGCCAGATCATCGGGTCCCCCTCGACGGTCCGTTCGGGGCTCGACGAGTTGATGGAGTCGACGGCGGCCGACGAGCTCATGGTGACGACCATCGTGCACGGGCACGAAGACCGCCTGCGTTCGTTCGAACTCCTCAGCGAGGTGGCCGAACGGACGCCATCGCTGGGCCGTTCAGCCGCACATACGTGAGTCGGTCAGGCGTGACCTTCACGTTTCGTACGACTGGCACTGGTCTGAACGGGTGATAAACGGCTCCGCTTGTAGCGCGGGGCACACAGTGGGCGATGATCGGTATGAGCGCGCACGCCCCCCGACGCGCTCCCTAGCATCACCAGCGACCTCGGTCGCATCGGACGGCGTGGGGCCGGCGCACTGTGTGGCGCCGCCCACGCCGCCCATCACGAGTCGGCCACGGCCTGGCACCAGGTCCGCTTCTTCAGGCCACTTTCGTTCTCACTGCCCCTTCGGCACCGTCACAGTTGACGTGAGTCGCTCACACCCACCGCCGGGGTGGGAAAGGGGAGTTCGTGAAGTTCGCCAAATCGGCCGCGGGCCTGTGCCTGTTGCTGGCCGTGGCGGGATGTGCGGGCCCCAGTGTCGCCGTCACTCCCAACGAGAACCTGACAGTCGAGCAGCGAGCCGAGACGCCCAGCGCGTCCGGTGCCGCCGCGTTCGGCACACAACGCGTGTGGGCCTCCGGTCTGTCCGTCGTCGTGTCCGCTCCCCGCTCTCTCGCGCCGTCCGCGACGGCGATCCCCCCGGCCAAGCGCACGGCGGTCTTCACGATCACCGTCTACAACGGCTCCAAGTCGCCCTACCGCTCCTCTCAGCTGGCCGTACGCGCACTGGCTGACGGCCAGCCCGCCGCCGAGCTCGTCGACTCCGTACAGGGCCTCAACGGCCTCGCCGCCGCCGTCGCCGAGCTCCAGCCAGGCCGTGACACGCAGCTCCAGCTGGCGTTCGCGGTACCGGAGTCGGCCGTGCGGATGGAGCTGACGATCCAGCCGGGCGGACAGGGCCAGGACGCGCCCACCGTCTTCGAGGGCCAGGCGTAGGCCCCCGAATAGGCTCAGGGCATGACCAGTCGTCTCGAACCTGGTGACACGGCGCCCGCGTTCACGCTGCCCGACAGCGAGGGCAAGCCGGTGTCCCTGTCCGACTACCTCGGCAAGTCCGTGGTCGTGTACTTCTACCCGGCCGCGAGCACGCCGGGCTGCACCAAGCAGGCCTGCGACTTCCGCGACAACCTCGGAGTCCTCGCCGACTCCGGCTACGAGGTCGTCGGCATCTCGCCGGACAAGCAGGAGAAGCTCGCGAAGTTCCGCGACGCCGAAGGCCTGACCTTCCCGCTGCTAGGCGACCCGGACAAGAAGGTCCTCACCGAATGGGGCGCCTTCGGCGAAAAGCAGAACTACGGCAAAACCGTCCAGGGCGTGATCCGCTCGACGTTCCTCGTCGGCCCCGACGGCAAGATCGTCAAGGCCATGTACAACGTCCGCGCCACCGGCCACGTGGCCAAGCTCCTGCGCGAACTCCCCGCCTGACCTTTCACCACGATGAGGCCGCCGTCGCTTTGGTTGCGACGGCGGCCCTTTTTTCAGGTATGTTGGGCCCGAGGGCGCGCAACAAAGCCGCCCCTGTTCCGGTGAGGGTGATACACCGTGTGTCGTTTGACGGCACCTAACGGCCCCGACATCCCGTCTGATTTCATCTTGCGAGTCCACTTCCCCACGCGCGGCGGCTGACCAGGCTTTTTCGCCTACCGTCACCCGTTCTCTTCAACACGCACGCCTAGCGCTGCGTGCATTTCGTGCTGGGAAAATTCAATGCTCAAGTGGATCCTGCTGGCCCTCGCCGTAGGCGCGGAGGTTTTCGCGACCCTCTGCCTCAAATACTCCGACGGCTTCACAAAACCCTGGCCGGTGGCCGGCCTGGCAACCGGCTTCCTGACGGCCCTCTACCTCGAATCGCTAGTGATCAGAATGGGCGTGCCCGTCGCCATCACCTATGCCATCTGGGCAGGCGCAGGCATAGCCCTGGTAGCCATCACGAGCCGAGTCCTGTTCGCGGACCCTTTGAACCTGGCCATGCTCGCCGGCATGGCATTGATCGCCGCGGGCGTGTGCGTCGTGTCGGTGGCCTCCCACGCCCAGGCGGCCGTCTAATCTCGTTTGGGTGGGCTTAGAAATCGCTGCCGCCAGACTCGGCCAGACCATCGCGACCCAGGCCGCCAAGTCGTGGCTGACGGGCCGCAACAAGGAGAAGGCCCGAACCTCCTCCCTGACTGACCTGGCGGCAGCAGAGCTGGCGAAGCCCATCCAACGAGCCAAGCTCGACAACCTGGTGCAAAGCATCAGCAACACCATCGCAGAGCAACTCGAACCGGTCCTGCAACGCTGCCCCGAAGACGAGATCGAGCCCTCACTCGCCGCCGTCGAGGTAGCCCTGCAGTCCATCGATCTCTCCGATGAGGCTCTCCTGGCCGACGACGCAGACCCCGAGGTCCTGGCCCAGCGCATCCGCCGCGAACTGCCGCGCCAAGACCTCGGCCGGTTCTACGACATCGCCCTTGACCAGTCCTGCCGCTACCTCGTACAGGTCATCAGGCACCTGCCGTCGTTCCAACCGCGTGCCCTGGCCGAGGTGCTCTCACGCGCCACGGTCCAGACGGCGCTGCTGGACGAGGTCCTGGCCCGCCTCCCGCGCACCTCGCTCTACGCACCGCATGGCACGGACAACGACGACGAGTTCCGAGACGAGTACCTGCGCTACATCGGCGCGAACCTGGACCATCTGGAACTCCTCGGCCTGTCCATGAAGGACCGCCCACGCCTCGCGCTGAGCGTCGCCTACCTGAGCCTCACCGTGTCGGGCAGAAAACGGCAGCAGGGCACCTGGTTCAGCGAACCCGACCAGCGCGTGCATTCAGGAGTGCGCGTCGAGTCGGCACTCGTCGACCGGACCTATGTGCGCGGCGAAGCCGGATCCGGCAAGACGACGCTGCTGGACTGGCTCGCAGTCACGGCCGCCCGCAGCGGGTTCACCGGCCACCTGCAGGACTGGAACGGGCTGGTGCCGTTTCCGATCCGCCTGCGCGCGTACGCCGACGATCCCCTGCCCACCAGGCCGGAGGAGTTCGTCACGGGATGGCTCACGGGCATCATGCCGACCGGCTGGGTCCACCGCGTTCTGCAGTCAGGCAAAGGACTTCTGCTCGTGGATGGCGTCGACGAGGTCCGGCCGGACAAGCGGCAGAAGGTTCGGGAGTGGTTGCGCGAACTGCTGCAGGCCTTTCCCTCCGCCCAGGTCGTGGTGACGGCGCGCCCGGCCGCCACGGACGAGAAGTGGTTGGCGGAGCTGAACTTCTCCTCCGTCGAGCTGGAGCAGATGAGCCCCAGCGATGTGAAGGCGTTCCTCCAGCGATGGCACGAGGCAGCCGGGGCACCTGAGGAGGCGCACCGGCGGCTCGTCGTCCAGCTCGAAAGCCGGCAACACCTGCAGGGCCTGGCTTCCTCACCGCTGCTGTGCGCGATGTTGTGCGCGCTGAACCTCGGCAGGGTCTCGGAACTCCCGCACAGCCGCATGGAGCTGTACGCAGCAGCTCTCACGATGCTGCTGGACCTGCGCGACGCGGAACGCGGGATCGCCCGCATCCTGACCACCTCGGACAAGACCGTGCTGCTGCGGGACCTGGCGTGGCGGCTGACCCTGGGCGGACTGTCACAACTGCCGACGGACAAGATGCGCGAACACGTGACGCGCAAGGTCCGCTCGATGCCCAACGTCGACGAGGACCCCGGCGTGATCGTCGCGCACCTGCTGGAACGCAGCGGCGTCATCCGCGAACCCGTCCCCGGCCGGGTCGACTTCGTGCACCGGACCTTCCAGGAGTACCTGGCGGGAGAAGAGGCGATGCAGGACGGCCAGGTCGAGACCCTGGTCGCCCACGCCCATCAGGACTCCTGGACGCAGACCATCGTGCTCGCCTGCGGACACGGTCAGCGCACCCAGGTGACGGAACTGCTGACCGACGTGCTCGCCAGGGCCGACCGCGAACCGCGCAACGCCCGCAGGCTCCGGCTGCTCGCCGCGGCGTGCCTGGAAACCGTGCGGGACGTCGATGCCGGCGTGTGCGACCGGATCGACGCGATCATCCGGGATCGACTGGTCCCGCCGCGCAGTGCCAGAGAGACCATGTCGCTGGCGACGATCGGCCACCGCGTGCTCCGCTACCTTCCGGCCTCGCTCGACGAACTCTCCGAGGCGGTGGCCGCCGCGACGGTGCGCAGTGCCGCGCTGGTCGGGTCACCGGAAGCGATGGCCAAGCTCACCGGATACGCGCACGATCCGCGGGAACTCGTGCAGGAAGCGCTGATGGAGGCCTGGCCCAGCTTCGACCTCCAGCGGTACGCAGAAGAGGTCCTCGCTGATGCACCGCTCGACGACGGAATCGCCAAGGTCGACTCGGTCCGTCTCTTCCCTCACCTGTTCCGGCTCCGGAACCTGACGGGCGTGGACGTCTGGTTGTCGCGCGACGAGGCCCAGCCGGACCTCCGCGGCATCGCGGAACTACCTCCGCTGAGGTTCCTCTACTCGTGGACGAGAGGGGAGATCGACCTCAGCGAACTCGCGGCGACCGCACCGCGGATGATCTACCTGTCCGGTGCTCGGCGCTACACGAACATCGCGTTTCCGCAGGAGCTGTTCACCCTCGGGCTGAACCAGATGGAACCCTGGCACGACATCGAGTTCCTGCGAGGCAAGTCCGTGGTGGTGCTGCACCTCAGCGAGGTGGCTCCCGGTTGTGACCTGAGTCCGCTCACCGACGTGACGGGACTGCAGGAGGTCCACACGCGCAGCTGGCGCGAGCTGGAGATCTTCGCGGAGCTGCCGGAGCTGAAGAGACTCGTACTCGGCGGTGACGATCAGATCGACGTCCGGCCGTTGCGCGATCTTTCGCTGAAGCTGCAGCTGCAACGCCAGCAGTCCTACGTCGGGGTCGAGGAACTCGGCCCCGACGTGAAGATCAGCTGGACCTACTAGCCGAGCTTGCGCAGGTACGGGACCAGGAGCTTGAGGGCGCGGCCCCGGTGGGACTCCGCGTCCTTCTCCTCCGCCGTCATCTCGGCCGAGGTGACCTCATACCCCTCAGGCACGAAGATCGGGTCGTACCCGAACCCGTTGGTACCGCGACGAGCCCGCAGCAACGTGCCACGCCACTCCCCACGAACGACAACCTCTTCACCGCCAGGCACAACAAGAGCCACCACCGACACGAACGCCGCACCACGGCGCTCGTCCGGCACGTCGCCGAGCTGACCCAGCAGCAGGTCCAGGTTGGCGGCGTCATCCCCATGACGCCCAGACCAGCGAGCAGACAACACGCCAGGCATGCCGTTCAACTCATCCACGGCGAGCCCGGAGTCGTCCGCCACGGACACAAGACCGGTGGCCAAAGCGGCGTCACGGGCCTTGGCCAGCGCGTTGCCCTCGAAGTCCGGCGCGGTCTCGGGAGCCTCCGGGAACGAAGGCACGTCCGACAGCGACAGCACCTCGATGCCGTCGAGCGACTCCGAGACGACGATGCGCTGGAGTTCGCGGAGCTTCTTCGCGTTGCGGGAAGCCAGCAAGAGCTTCATCGCTTGCTCGCCTTGGGCTCCGGCAGGATGCCGGGGTAGGGCTGGGCCAGGGCGGCGGCCTGGAGGCGGTTGAGCTCGGCGCAGCCCTGGAGGGCGATGTCGAGCATGCGGTCCAAAGTGGAGCGGGCGAACGTCGCGCCCTCGCCGGTGCCCTGGACCTCGATCAGGGTGCCCGCGTCGGTGGCGACGACGTTCATGTCGACCTCCGCGCGCGAGTCCTCCTCGTACGGCAGGTCCAAGCGGACCCGGCCGTCCACGACACCCACGGAGATGGCGGACACCGCGCACGACAGAGGTGACGGGTCGGCCAGGCGGCCGGCCGCGCCCAGGTACGTCACCGCGTCGGCCAGCGCGACGTAGGCGCCGGTGATCGCGGCGGTACGGGTGCCGCCGTCGGCCTGGATTACGTCGCAGTCGATGACGATGGTGTTCTCGCCGAGGGCGGCGAGGTCGATGCAGGCCCGCAGGGAGCGGCCGATCAGGCGCGAGATCTCGTGCGTTCGGCCGCCGATGCGGCCCTTCACGGACTCGCGGTCGCTGCGGCTGTGCGTGGCCGAGGGGAGCATCGCGTACTCGGCGGTCACCCAGCCGAGGCCGGAGCCCTGGCGCCACCGGGGGACACCTTCGGTGACACTCGCGGCGCACAGCACGCGGGTGTTCCCGAACTCGATCAGGACCGAGCCCGCGGGCCAGGTCTGATATCCACGCGTGATCCGGATGTCACGCAACACGTCGTCGTTTCGGCCGTCGGTTCGCACCACGGCGCCTACCCTAATGAACCCTGCGGAGCGCCATGGCGTAGGGAGAGACATGCTGACGATCGACGGTATTCCGCTTCACCCGTTGCTGGTGCACGCGGTGGTCGTGCTGTTGCCTCTCGCGGCGCTCAGTTCGGTCGCGATCGCGCTGGTCCCGGCCTGGCGGCGCCGGTACGCGTGGCCCGTTCTCGGGGTCACGCTGGCCGGTGTCGCGGCGGTTCCGATGGCCAAGCAGGCCGGCGAGGACTTCCAGGCCGCGCTCGCCAAGAACGGCGTGCAGAACCCGGCCATCCAGACGCACGCCGACCTCGGCACCATGCTGCTGCCCATCGCGCTCGGGTTCGGTGTCGTGGTGATCGCGCTGCTGGTCGCGGGCCGGCTCGCGGACCGCGAACGGCAGGCGGAGGCACCCACCACGAAGACGTGGCGGGTGATCTCAGTCGTGGTGTCCGTGCTGGTCGTGCTGCTCGCGGTCGGGACGACGGTGCAGACCGTGCGCGCCGGTCACAGCGGGTCGGGCGCCGTCTGGAGGGGCACCGGGAGCTGAAGCGGCGCCGTCGCCGACTGCTTCAACGTCCGCGTGACCGTGCAGAACTGCTCCACGGCGCGCCGGATTACGGTCTCGAGCGCCTCCGGGTCGTCCACGGCGGACAGGTCGTACGAGAGCGTCACCGGGATGGAGATCACCTCGTTGCCGCTCTCGGACTGCACCGCGTCCGCCTCCGCTGTCAGCTGATCGCCGCCTGTTCGCCGCAGGATCAACGTCTCCGACGTCACCATCGCGCAGCCCGCGGCGGCCGCGACGAGCAGCTCCACCGGACTGAACGAGCCCTCCTGGCCCTTGCGGCCGATCCGCACCGACGCGCCGCGCCCGTTGGAAGCGACGAACTCGTGCTCGCCGACGCGCTCCAGGTTGATCATGTCCGCTCCCCCACCTCGTACCGGCCGCCCTGCACGACCAGCTCACTCGGCCCGCCGAACGCGGACCGCGCCTCCTCCAGCACGTCCTCACGCGACGTCCACGGCGGCACGTGCGTGATCAGGAGCCTTCCGGCGCCCGCTCGCTCGGCCAGCTCCCCCGCCTCGCGCCCGGACAGGTGCAGGTCGGGCTGCCGGTCCGGGGCGTGCGTCCAGCTGGCCTCGCTCAGCAGCACGTCGACGCCGGACGCCAGCGAGTCCAACGCGGGACACGGCCCGCTGTCCCCGGTGTAGGCCAGCGTGACCCCACCGCAGGAGATCCGGAACCCGTAGGCCTCGCAAGGATGTGCGACCACGGCCGAGTCCACAGTGAACGGTCCGATCTGGACCGTCGACCCCAGGCCGTGGAACGAGAACACGTCGGTGAAGTCCAGCGACGACCGCTCGGCCTCGTTGGGCGCATAGGCCGCGATGAACCGCGAGTGCGCCTCAGCCGGTGCGTGGACCGGCAACGGACCAGTGGGCGGCAGAGGATGGTACTTCCGTGCCACGTAAAGAGAAGACACGTCGACGCAGTGATCGGGATGCAGGTGCGAGAGCACCAGCGCGTCCATCGAGAACAGCGGCCGCTCCTCCTGGAACCGCGACAGCACGCCGTTGCCGAACTCCAGCGCCAGCGTGAACCCGTCGGCCTCCAGCAGATAGCCCGACGCCGCCGCGCCGGGTCCGGGGATGCTGCCGGAGCAGCCGAGCACGGTCAGCAGCACATCAGCCCCACTGTTCGAAGGTCGGCAGGAACCGGGCGGCGAGCTTCGCGAACCGCTCGGGCGGTCCGGTGCACGTCACCCGGTGCACGGCCGGGCCGGACACGGCGAACTCGTCGCGCTCGGTCAGCAGCCGCACGACGTCCTTCACCGTCTCCTCGGCGCTCGACACCAGCGTCACGTGCTCGCCCATGACGATCTGGATCACGCCGGTCAGCAACGGGTAGTGCGTGCAGCCCAGCACGACCGTGTCGACCTGGGCGCGCTGCAACGGTTCCAGGTAGGCCTGCGCCAGCCCGAGCACCTGCCGCCCCGAGGTGATGCCGCGCTCCACGAAGTCGACGAACCGCGGGCACGCCGCCGCCGTCACCGTCACGTCGCGCGCCGCCTGGAACGCGTCCTGGTAGGCGTGCGAGTTGATCGTGCCGACGGTCGCGATCACGCCGACGCGGCCGCTGTGGGTCGTCCGGACCGCACGGCGCACGGCAGGAAGGATCACCTCGACCACCGGCACGTCGTAGCGCTCACGGGCGTCGCGGAAGCAGGCCGCGGACGCGGTGTTGCACGCGATCACCAGCATCTTCGCGCCTTCGTCCACGAGCCGGTCGCAGATCTCCAGCGCGTGCTTGCGCGCCTGCGCGATCGGTAGCGGCCCGTAGGGACCGTTCGCCGTGTCGCCGATGTAGTGGATCGACTCGCCCGGCAACTGATCCATGATCGCGCGGGCGACCGTCAGGCCGCCGACGCCCGAGTCCATGATCCCGATCGTCACGCCGTGAATGTAGCCGGTGTGCTGGTGCGGCGGTTGTCGCGGGAAACACCCCACGCAGCCAAAACGCCGCCGATTGCGCCGAACAGGTGGCCTTCCCAGGACACCCCTGGCTGGCCCGGCAGCACGCCCCACAGCGCGGCGCCGTACAGCGCGAACACGCCGACCGCGATCACCAGTTGCAGCCACGAGCGCGCGAAGATCCCGCGCACCAGCAGGAACGCCAGGAACCCGAACACCAGCCCGGACGCTCCGATGTGGCTACCGGGGCTGCCGAACACCCAGACGCCGAGCGCCGACGACAGCCAGATGACCGCGGTGACCTGGAAGAACTGCTTCAGGCCGCCCGAGGTCGCGAGGAACCCGAGCAGCAGCAGCGGAACGGCGTTGCCGGTGAGGTGACTCCAGTCGCCGTGGATCAACGGCATCCACAGCAGGTTGTCCCACTGGCTGAAGTCGCGCGGCCGCACGCCGTCGTCCTCCAGCGAGCCGCCGGTCGCCACGTCGAAGGCCTCGACGAGGTAGAGGAACCCGACGAACCCCGCCACGACGAGCAACGACAGCACTGGATGCGGCGGTATTACCCGTTTCGCGAGCGCGGTGCGGTCCACTCGTCCAGGGTACGTGCCGATTAGGGTGGTTGGGTGTCGATCGAAGTAGCCGTACGCGCGTCCGCCCAGCTCGGCGAGGGGCCCACGTGGGACCACAGCAGTTCCACGTTGCTGTGGGTGGACATCCTCGCCTCCGAGGTGCACCGGTACGCACCCGCGCGGGACGACGACGCGGTGCTCGTGGTGCCGCAGCACGTGGGTGCCGCCAAGCCGCGCGCGCAGGGCGGGATCGTCTGCAACCTGCGCGACGGCATCGCGCTGATCGACCGCGACGGGGCCAAGAGCTGGCTCGTCTACTGGGCCCGCGAGGGCGTGCGCGGCAACGACGCCGGCATCGACCCGTCGGGCCGGCTGTGGGCCGGCACGATGCGCTACGACCAGGCCGCCGACGAGGGCTGGCTCGCCAGGATCACCGGCGACGGCGCCGCGAAGGTCATGGTGGACAAGGTGAACACGAGCAACGGCGTCGGCTGGAGCCCGGACGCGAAGCTCATGTACTACATCGACACCCCGACCCGCCGCATCGACGTCCTCGACTTCGACAACGCCACCGGCACCGTCGCGAACCGCCGCCCGCTCACCCACGTCGGCAACACCGACGGCTGGCCGGACGGCCTCACCGTGGACGCCGACGGGTGCGTCTGGGTCGCGCTGTGGGGCGGCCACGCCGTGCGCCGCTACACGCCTCGGGGTGAGCTCGACCGGGAGATCGCACTGCCGGTCGACAACCCGACCGCGTGCTGCTTCGGCGGCCAGGACTTCACCGACCTCTACGTCACGTCCGCCCGCTCCGGTCTCTCCGACCAGGCGCTGATGGACCGGCAGCTCAACGGCTCCGTGCTCGTGCTGCCGGGCGTCGGCCAGGGAGTGCCGAGCGTCGCGTTCAACGGGTAGATGCTCTCCCGCTTCATCGGCCGCACGAAGCTGCTGGCCGGCCTGCACGGCCTGATCGCCGAGCACCGGCTCGTGACGCTGACCGGCGCGGGCGGCTCGGGCAAGACCCGGCTCGCCGCCGAGATCGCCGGCACGGTCTTCGTGGAACTGGCGACGATCGGCCGGCCGGAGCTGCTGGCGCGCCGGATCGCCGAGGTGCTGGAGATCGAGGACAGGTCGGCGCGCGACATCGCCGAGGTGCTGCGCGAGCACCTCGCCGGGCACAAGACGCTGCTGGTGCTCGACAACTGCGAGCACCTCCGGGACGCGGTCGCGGAGCTGGCCGCCTACCTGCTCGACGGCGCGCCGGGCCTGACGATCCTCGCCACCAGCCGCGAGACGCTGGGCGTGCCGGGCGAACGCGTCCTCGTCGTGCCCCCGCTCGACGTGCCGCCGCCGAACGCGCCGATGAGCACGGACTACGAGTCGGTCGCGCTGCTCGCCGACCGGGCCCCGCAGTGGCAGCTCACCGAGCGGAACTGGCCGGACGTCGTGCGGTTGCTGCACCGGGTCGCCGGACTGCCGCTGGCCATCGAGCTCGCGGCCGTGCGGCTCCGGGCGATGCCGCTGCACGAGGTCGTGAAACGGCTCGACGACGAGATGAAGCTGCTCACCCGCAACGACAGAGTGGCGTTGCCGCATCACCGGACCCTGCGCGCGGTCATCGACTGGAGCCACGACCTGTGCACGCCGTCCGAGCAACGGCTGTGGGCACGGGTCTCGGTGTTCGCGGGCGGCTGGGACCTCGCCGCCGCCGAGGCGATCGGCGACGCGGAGCACGTGCTCGACGACCTGGCCGGGCTCGTCGCCAAGTCGATCGTGACGTTCGAGCACGACCGCTACCACCTGCTGGAACCGTTGCGGCAGTACGGCGCCGAACGCCTGGGCGCCGACCGCGACGCCGTGCTGAAGCTGCACCTGGACCACTACGCCGAGCTGGTCCGGCACGTCTCGGCGGGCTGGATCACCGACAACGAGCTGGTCGATGTTCTGCAGGCCGAGATGGCGAACGTCGTGGCCGCCCTGGAGACGAGCCTGCGCGAACCGGGCCGCGCACTGGAACTGGAGTTCCAGCTCGCCCGCGTGCACGCCGCGTTCTTCGCGAGCGGCTGGCCAGAGCAGTACCGCAGGCTGCGCCGCGCGATCGAGTCCGGTGCACAGGACCACTGGCACGTCGAGGCACTCACGTTCGCCGGCTCGATCGCGCTGGCGCTGGGACGTGCCGAGGAGTCCGCGGAGCTGCTCGCCGAGGCCGAACGGCTCGACAGCACGTTCGCGGGCGTGTTCTACCTGCGCGGCGAACGCCAATGGCTGCTGCACGGCGACTACGGCGCGCTGGCCACCTTGCGCGAGGCACGTGACCGGTTCGAACCGGAACGCCGGGTGATCTTCTCCGTGCACGTCGCGATGGCGTCGGCGATGCTCGCCGAGGAGACGGAGGCCCGCGCCGACATCGCCGAGCTCGCGGCGACGTCGGGTGGCGGCCCTGTCGTCGCGGCGGGGCTGCTGATGGCGCGGGGCGTGCTGGAGCTGCGGTTCGGCTCTCCCGGACAGGCCTCCGACCTGCTGCGGAGCGCGCTGGAACGGCAGCGCGAGAGCGGCGACGAGTGGGGACCCGTCTGGGCCGTCGAGGCGCTCGCGTGGGCGACGGCGGCCGGCGGGAACGCGCGCCTGGCCGCCCGGTTGCTCGGCGCGGCCGAGGCCTTCCAGAGACTGACCGGGCGCGATCTCATCGGCCACGAGACGTTCAGGCAGATGCGTGCGAAGGCCGTCGCTCAGGCGCGCTGCCCCGAGTACGGCCGGGAGTACGCGGCAGGTGCGGCGCTGAAGTCGTTCGACGAGATCTTCGCGACCGTGTTCGGCGAGAACGACGGGCCGCTCACACCGGCGCAGCTGGAGGTCGCGAGGCTCGTCGCGGCCGGCCTGACCAACCGCGAGATCGCCACGCGGCTGCACAAGTCACAACGCACTGTCGAGGCCCAAGTGCAGCAGATATTCGCTGCTCTGGGCGTCAACAGGCGCGTTATGATCGCCCGGCGGATCAACGTCAGCTGATGAGTGCCCGTACGTAGGTGACACTGCGGTTTGTACGGATGTGCACTCGTATACCGGTGAACTACAAAAGAGCAGTTCACCGGTCCGCACGAGCATCTGGGGGATGCACATGAGTGAAGATCTGGCCTGGAAGGGCGCCCTTTAGAGGGTTTGTTTCGTCACGCCCAGAGGTGGCCGTCGAGTTTGGCGGCCGCCTCGTCCAGCGTGCCTGCGTAGGCACCGGTGGACAGGTACTTCCACCCCGCGTCGGCCACCACGAACACGATCTCCGCGGCCTTCCCCGCCACCTCGGCCTTCTGCGCCACGGCCAGCGCGGCGTGCAGGATCGCGCCCGTCGAGATGCCGGCGAAGATGCCCTCGGTCTCCAGCAGCTGCCTGGTGCGGCGCAACGCGTCGTAGGAGCCGACCGAGTACCGCCCGGTCAGCACCGACTCGTCGTACAGCTCCGGCACGAAGCCCTCGTCGAGGTTGCGCAGCCCGTAGACCAGCTCGCCGTAGCGGGGCTCGGCGGCGATGATCTGCACGTCCGGCTTGGCCTCGCGCAGGTACCGCCCGACGCCGACCAGCGTGCCCGTCGTGCCCAGACCGGCGACGAAGTGCGTGATCTCCGGGAGGTCCTTGAGGATCTCCGGGCCCGTGCCGCGGAAGTGCGCCTCCGCGTTCGCCGGGTTGCCGTACTGGTAGAGCATCACCCAGTCCGGGTTCTGCTTCGCGATCTCCTTCGCCGTGGCGACGGCCTGGTTCGACCCGCCCGCGGCGGGCGAGAACACGATGCGCGCGCCGTACGCCTGCAGCAGCTGCTTGCGCTCGGTCGAGGTGTTCTCCGGCATCACGCACACCAGGCCGTAGCCCTTGAGCTTCGCGGCCATGGCGAGCGAGATGCCGGTGTTGCCGGACGTCGGCTCCAGGATCGTCGCGCCGGGACGCAGCACGCCGTCCCGCTCCGCCGCCTCGATCATGGCCAGCGCGGGCCGGTCCTTGATCGAGCCGGTCGGGTTGCGGTCCTCGAGCTTCGCCCAGATGCGCACGTTCTCGGACGGCGACAGGCGCGGGAGGCCCACCAGCGGTGTTCCGCCGAGCGCGTCCAGGAGCGAGTCGTAGCGGGCCATGGGGAAGATCAGCCGCCCGCGACGGCCGGGAGGATGGTGACGTTGTCGCCGTCCTTCACCTCGGCCGCGAGGCCACCGGAGAAGCGCACGTCCTCGTCGTTGACGTAGACGTTGACGAAGCGGTGCAGCGTCCCCTCCTTGACCAGGCGGGCCTTGAGGCCGCCGTGGTTGTTCTCCAGGTCGTCGATGACCTCGGCGAGCGTCGTACCGGCAGCGGACACCGACTTCTCGCCCCCGGTGTGGGTGCGCAGGATGGTCGGGATCGACACGGTGACTGCCATGGTGGTTCTACCTCCGGGAAACGGGTGCAACTCAGGATTCGACGATCTTGACCGGTTCCTCGGTCACGACACCGTCGACGATGCGGTACGACCGCAGCTCGTGCTCGATCGGGTCACGCGTGGAGACCAGCACGTAGTGCGCCTCCGGCTCGCCCGCGAACGAGATGTCGGTGCGGGACGGGTACGCCTCCGTGGCGGTGTGCGAGTGGTAGATGACCACCGGCACCTCGTCGTTCGCGTCCATCTCGCGCCACACCTTGAGCTGCTCGGCCGCGTCGAACCGGTAGAACGTGGGCGACCGCTCCGCGTTCTCCATCTCGATGAAGCGCTCAGGGCGATCGGACCCGAACGGCCCGGCGATCACCCCGCACGCCTCGTCGGGATGGTCGCGGCGCGCGTGGGCCACCATCGCGTCCACCAGGTCACGGCGAATCACCAGCACGCGCTCAATCCTACGGGCTGGCCGGAGTTGTCTCGGTATGCGAGATAACCACGTCAGAGGTCCTGGAACTCGAGTCCGCCGAACTCGAAGCGCGCCTGGTCGATCGCGTCCTGCGACGTCGAATGGCACGTGTCGGTCAGGACGTTCCACTCGGCGTCGCAGTAGAAGAGGTAGACGCTCTTCCCTCCTTCGTAGCAGGCCAGCGCGAGGCCGCGGACGACGTCCGGGAAGTCCCCGAAGTGGAACGTGTTGCCGGTGGCCGGCTGCGCGGGGCCGATGAGAGCGAACTGGAGCACTCGGGCGCCGTCGAGTTCACCTGGGGGTTGCTGTGTCACGGCACGATCCTCATCCTCAAGACGTACACCGGCACCGCTCAGAGATCGCGGAACGCCGTCACGCCGTTCAGTGACGTCGCCTCGCGCGCACCGGACACCACGGCCTCCGCGAACACCTCGGCGGCGGCAGCACACAGCGCGTCCAGCGCGAACACCCGCGGCTCGGCCAGCGGCACGGCACCGGTGGCCAGCGCGAACACCGTGTCACCGTCGAACATCGAGTGCGCCGGGCGCACGGCGCGGGCCAGGCCGTCCTGCGCGGCCATCGCGAGCCGCCGGCACTCCGCCTTGGACAGGTCCGCGTCCACCGCGACGACGCCGATCGTGGTGTTCAGGCCGTCGGGCTTGCGTTGCGGCAACGCCACCGCGGACGTCCCGAGCGAGGGCAGCCACGGCAGGCCCGACGCCCGGTCGACGACCTCGCCGGCCGCGTTCACCACAGCGAGCGCGCCGATCTGGTGCGCGCCGACCGTCGCCGAGGCGACGCCCACGCCGCCCTTCAGCGAGCCGACCCGCGCACCGGCACCGGCGCCGACGCAGCCCAGTGCGAACTCCGGGGAGGCCGCCTCGCAGGCCGCGTAGCCGAACGAGGAGTCCGGCCGGTTGCCCCACTCCGACATCGGCAGGTCGAAGATCACCGCTCCCGGCACGATCGGCACGACGTGGTGCGGCTGGGCGCCCACCTGGAAGCCGATCGAGCGTTCGGAGAGCCAGCGCATGACGCCGTCCGCGGCCGCGAGCCCGTAGGCGGAGCCACCCGACAGGCACACCGCGTGCACCTGCTGGACCAGGTTCGAGGGGTCCAGCAGGTCGGTCTCGCGGGTGCCGGGCGCGCCACCGCGTCCGTCGACGGCCCCGACCGCGCCGGCCGGCACCAGCACGACGGTCGTGCCCGTCGCCCAGCCCGGTTCGACGCGGTGGTGATGGCCGACGAGGACGCCGGGAATCACGGCATCATCGCTTCGACGAGCGTGTCCTGCACCCAGGTCAGCCAGTGGTAGACGCCGAGGTGCGGCGAGCGCGGATCCTCCGGCGGCAGTTCGTCCGGCATGTCCTCGGTGACGTCCAGCGCGGTGCCCAGGGCCAGACGCACGTCGTTGAGCGACGCCATCCAGGCCTCGGCCTCGGCGATGGTCAGCCGGAGCTCACCGCCGTCGGGTGAGCACGTCTTCAGCACGGTCTCGGCCGCGGCTGTCTTGTGGTCCAGAAGCTCCGGCTCGTGCAACGAGCGCAGCGCCGCCGCCGAGTTGACCTCGTCCGGGTCCGGCGCGTCGTCGTCGAGACGGTGGAAGTCGGGCAACAGCCTGCCCAGGATCGGATCGTCGGGAGCCTCCGACGGGCCGGTCCTGATGCCGGTCAGCTCCGCGAGCTCGTCCTGCGGCGCGTCCTCTGCTCGGGCCAGCAGCATGTCCTGGATCTGGCTGACCAGACCGCGCACGACCGCGGCCTCCTGCCGATCCAGCCTGCCGACGACGACGTCACCGTCGCGGATCCACCTCTTCACGAGGCCCGCTGCATGGTCGCCCAGAGCCCTGCCGCGTGGAGTTTCGCCACGTCGGCCTCCACCTTGTCCTTGGTGCCCGATGTCACGATCGCCTTGCCTTTGTGGTGCACGTCGAGCATCAGCTTGGTCGCATGGTCCCTGCTGAACCCGAACAGCTTCTGGAACACGTACGTCACGTAGGACATCAGATTTACCGGGTCGTTCCAGACCACGGTCTGCCACGGTCGGTCCTCGGCGGCGATCTCCTCGCCGACGGCCTCCGGCTGCGTCCGTTCCTGTTCGACGGGCGTGGTCATACCGCCAATGGTGTCATGTTCGCCGCAGTGACGGAGACCGCGTGCGAGTAAACCGGATGCGACCTTAGGGTTGGTGACCATGAACTCGACGGCGTTGCTGACAGACCACTACGAGCTCACCATGCTCGCGGCCGCGCTGCGTGACGGCACCGGTGACCGTCCGTGCGTGTTCGAGCTGTTCGCGCGCAGGCTTCCGAACGAACGGCGCTACGGCGTGGTCGCGGGCGTGGGCAGGCTGCTCGACGCGATCGAGGCCTTCCGCTTCGGCGAGGAGGAGATCGACCAGCTGCGCCGCAACGCCGTGGTCGACGATTCCACCTTGGAATGGCTCGCGAACTACCGGTTCTCCGGCGAGATCGACGGCTACCCCGAGGGCGAGCTGTACTTCCCCGGTTCGCCGGTGCTGACGGTCCGCGCGTCGTTCGCCGAGGGCGTGGTGCTGGAGACGCTCGCGCTCTCGATCCTCAACCACGACAGCGCGATCGCGTCCGCCGCCGCCCGCATGGTGACCGCAGCGAACGGCCGTCGCATGATCGAGATGGGCTCGCGCCGCACGCACGAGGAAGCCGCCGTGGCGTGCGCCCGCGCGTCGTACCTGGCGGGCTTCACCGCGACGTCCAACCTGGAGGCCGGACGCCGCCACGGCATCCCGACGGCCGGCACGTGCGCGCACGCGTTCACGTTGCTGCACGACTCCGAGGAAGCGGCCTTCCGCAGCCAGGTCGAGGCACTGGGCGCCGGGACGACGTTGCTGGTCGACACCTACGACATCACCGAGGGCATCAAGACGGCCGTCGCGGTCGCCGGCCCCGACCTGGGCGCGATCCGGATCGACTCGGGCGACCTGGGCGTGCTGGCCCGGCAGGCCCGCGACCAGCTCGACTCGCTGGGCGCCCGCAACACCCGCATCGTCGTGTCCGGTGACCTGGACGAGTACTCGATCGCCGCCCTGCGCGCCGAGCCCGTGGACGCGTACGGCGTCGGCACGTCGGTGGTGGTCGGCTCGGGCTCGCCGACCGCGGGCATGGTCTACAAGCTGGTCGAGGTCGACGGCAGGCACGTCGAGAAGCGCAGCACGTCGAAGCAGTCGCGCGGCGGCTGGAAGAAGGCGTTGCGCCGCCACAAGGACACGGGCACGGCGCTGGAGGAGGTCGTGTTCCAGGCCTCGGCGCAACCCGAGCTCGGCCCGTACGACAGGCTCGTGCAGATTCCGCTGATGCGTGGCGGGCAGCGTACCGACGAGGTCCCCACGCTGGAGCAGGACCGCGAACGCCTGCGCGCGGCGCTGGTGAGCGTGCCGTGGGAGGGCCTCAAGCTCTCGCGCGGTGAGCCCGCGATCCCGACGATCTACCTGGAAGGCTGACATGACCAAGGCACTGATCGTCGTCGACGTCCAGAACGACTTCTGCGAGGGCGGTTCGCTGGCCGTCAACGGTGGTGCGGCCGTCGCCGCGGCCATCACGCAGCACATCGCCACCTCGGCGTACGACCACGTCGTGGCGACGCGCGACTACCACGTGGATCCGGGCCCGCACTTCTCTCTGACCCCGGACTTCATCGACTCGTGGCCGGTGCACTGCGTGGCGGGCACGCCCGGCGCGTCGTTCCACCCGGAGCTCGACGTCGCACGCGTGGAACAGGTCTTCTCGAAGGGCCGGTTCGCCGCCGCCTACTCGGGTTTCGAGGCGGAGAACGACCTCGCGGGCTGGCTGACGGACAACGGCGTGACCGATGTGGACGTCGTCGGCATCGCGACCGACCACTGCGTCCGCGCCACGGCCCTGGACGCGCAGCGCAACGGCTTCCGCACGACGGTCCTCGTCGGCCTGACCGCGGCGGTCTCGCCGACGACCCGCGACGCCGCAGTTGAGGAACTGCTCGCCGCGGGCGTCGGTATCGCCTGAGTCCGCTACGGAGTCGGCGAGCAGGCCACCGTGCCGACGGTGATGCTTCCGGTGTAGCCGGACGACGGTTCGAAGGTGATCTTCAACAGCGTCATCGCGATGCTGCCGTCGTTCGGCACCGGGAACACCGTGTCGGTGAACTTGGCCTTGGCGAGCACGGTTCCGTTGCTCGCCTTGATGTCGTGCACGTAGCCGGACGGAAGCTGCTGCGGCAGCCCGGTCCAGCCGGACATGCCCTTGAGCTCCCAGCCCGCCGACGTGCCCTTCTCGTTGGCCTCGCAGGTGATCGACCACTCGGCGATCTTGAGCCGCGGTCCCTTGTTCCCGCCGGACAGCCCGGCGAGGGCGGACAGGTCGAAGCCGGCGCCCTTGGCCGCGGACTTCGTCTTCGTGAGGAACTCGTCCGGGTTCACGACCTCGGTCGTGCAGGTCGAGCCGGTCTCACCGATCTTGAGCCCGGTCCTGCTCACGGCAGGGCTGGCACCGGTGACGGTGCCCGCCGCGTCCGGGTTCACGTCGCACACCGCGAGCGGCGCGACCTTGAACGTCTGGTCCGCCTTGGCGAAGTCGGCGGATCCGGCGCTCGCGGTGCCGGGCGGGTTGGCGGCGAACGCGGGAGCCGCGGTCACCACCGTCAGCGCGACCGCCGTCGCGGCGATCAACCTCATGCGCACTGTTGCCACTTCCCCTTCAGCTCGGTTACCACCGCCCGATAATGGTTGTGTTGCCCGGCGTGGAGACCAGCCCGGCACCCCATGTCACCCGTTCGTGTGGCCAAATACCCGGACGAGTGACAGGCGATCTGGTCGTCCTGAAACAACTCCGGTGCTACCGAACACCGGCCAGCGTGGCGAACGGCTCCCGGCGCGGCAGGGCGGTGGGGAGGCCGGCCAGCCTCTCCAACGCGGAGCACACCCGCACGGCGGCACGCCCGTCACCGAACGGGTTGCGCCCCAGGGGAAGCCGCAGCCGGGAACCGAGCACCCAGCCCGCCTCGGCGAGGATGCGGGTGGTGTCGGTGCCGACGAGCCAGGCGCACCCGGCGTCGACGGCGAGCATGCGTTCGGTGGTCTCGCGCAGCACCAGCACCGGCACGCCGAACGTGGGCGCCTCCTCCTGGATGCCGCCGGAGTCGGTGAGCACGAGGGCCGAGCGGCGCAGCGCGCGCACCAGGTCCGGGTAGTCGAGCGGGTCGGTGATGACGACGCGCTCGTGACCGCCCAGCAGTGACACGACCTGTTCGCGCACACCGGGGTTCGGGTGCGCGGGGATCAGCACGTGCAGGTCGGGGTGGCGGTCGGCGATGGCGCGCACTGCGTTGAGCACGCGCATGAGCGGACGTCCCCACGACTCACGGCGGTGCACGGTGACGAGCATGAGGCGGCCGCCGGTGGCGTCCAGGGAGCGTTCCAGGGCGACGAGATCCGGGCTGGACGCGGGAAGGTCGGCGGAGGCGACGCGCTGCACGGCGTCCACGACGGTGTTGCCGGTGACGACGATGTGGCTGTCCGGCAGGGACTCGGAGTTCAGCGCGTTCGCGGCGTCGTCGGTCGGCGCGAGGTGCAGCGACGTGATGCGGGAGATCATCTGCCGGTTCCCCTCCTCGGGGAACGGGCCGTACAGGTCGCCTGTGCGCAGACCGGCTTCGAGGTGTGCCACGGGGATTCCGCGCCAGAACGACGCCAGAGCCGCGGCGAGCGTCGTCGTGGTGTCGCCCTGCACGAGGGTGACCGCGGGGTCGCGCTCCTCCAGCAGGGCGTCGAACTCGGGTAACAACCGGGAGACCAGCTCGGCCTGCGTCCCGGTGACGCGGGGAACGTCCAGCCGCACGTCCGGCTCCAGGTCGAACGCGCGCAGCGCCTGCTCGACCATGCCGGAGTGCTGTCCGCTGTGGACGACCGTGGGACGGAGGCCGGGGTGTCCCTTCAACGCGATGGCGACCGGGGCGATCTTCAGTGCTTCCGGCCGGGTGCCGGCCACGAGCAGAACTTCTTTCCTCACCGTTGTCCTCTTCTCGGGGAGACCGGGAGGTCCGCCTGGGGCCGGGGGTAACCCCAGGCGGACCATGTCAGCCAGCTCGGTTCGGTCTGACCTGGATCGGGGCCGCTCGGCGCTTCTTGCGCGTGCTGTGCAGGAGGACCGCACCAGCGAGCAAGAGCACGATGCCCACGACGATCCACCACGTCACGTCCGCACCGGTGACCGCGAGGGCGCCCACGCTCGTGCCGACACCGACGCCCGTACCGGGGACCTTGTACATCCGCCGCTCTCCTCGATCAGGCCGCGTTGAGCGACGCGCGACGGCGCAGCGCCACGAACGCGACCGGAGCGGCGGCGACACCGAGCAGGCCGAGGCCGATCCACAGGCCCGCCCCCGACGCCATCGGAATGGGCAGGCCCGCGGGGCCGCACGTGGCGGACGAGAGGATCACGTCGCCCGTGCCGATACCGCCGAGCACGCCCTGCAGCAGCTTGATGTGAATCGCGTTCACGGTGAGGCTGCCGTCGTCGTTCTTGATCTGCTCGTTGAAGATCACTTCAGCGATCTTGACGCCGGCCAGCTGGACGTCCAGTTTGGTGTTGGCCGCAGGATCGGCGTTGACCTGGCCGAGTTTGCCGAGGTTCACGCCCGCGAGCTTGGACTTGCCGGCCAGACCCTTCTGGGTCGCCGTGCACTCCGCCTCCACCAGTTCGGCGGAGATCTTGCCGGTGACCTTGGAGAGCAGGTCGACCCGGACGTCCGCGGTGCTCGCCCGCGAGTACACGCCGCCGGACTTCTCGTCCCGGGACGCGGAGGCGTTGATGAGACCGGTCTTCAGAATCCCGGTGAGGTCGACGCCTGCGAACGTGTTCTGGGTAGGACCGTTCGCATTGGCTGCGGCGAAAGGCTCCGCGTTGACCGCGGGGCTGCCGAGCAGCGTCACGTTGAGCCTCGCACCGTAGGCCGAGGCGTCCCCCGGAGCGGCCGAAGCAGGTGCGGCACCGACCAGGAGTGCGGCAATCGCGATGACTCCAGCCAGTCCCGTCATTCGGACACGCATGAAACTCCTTCCCTTGATTCCTCCGGCCCCAGGGCGCGTTGATACCAATGTGGTTTCACGCTTTCCGGGGGCAATTACCGGCATCGGCTTTCTTTCGAGGGAACTGAGGGTTACTCCCCGTATCGAGCGACACGACCACTCGACTCGCCCAATCGGCGCCACCCATCGTGGCTTTTTTGATCAATTTCCGGTTACGGCGTCACCCGATCCGGGGGTGAGGTATGACGTTGCGTCTACCGATGGAACGTCAAGTAGCCCGTCTGGGCGCTCCCTCATCGGTGGAAAGGATCCTCGGGTGACGCTTGCCCTGCGCCGCGCCACATTCCCGAGCCGGGTGACCGTGGTCGTCCTGCTCGCCGTAGCCGCGGGACTCGTGTTCGCACACCGTCTGTACCGCACGGCCGAGATCTCCCTGTCCGGCGCGATCCTGAGCGTCATCAGCTCCTACGGCGTGGACGTGATCCCGGAACGCCAGACCGTCTACTTCGGACTGGGCTCGGACACCCCGCTGGGCCTGCGGATGACGCCGGAGTGCACGTCCGCGTTCCTGGTGCTGCCGTTGATCGTGGTGGGGGCGGTGATGATCGCGTTGCGTCCCCGCATCCAGAACCGGGTGCTGTTCGCGCTGGGGATCGCCGCGCTGGCGGTCGTGATCGTCAACCAGTTCCGGGTGCTGACGCTGGTGGGCCTGGTGCAGTGGCTGGGCGTCGACACCGGCTACTACTGGGGCCACACCCTGCTCGGCTCGATGGTGAGCGTGTTCGGTGGCGCGGCGGCGTTGGTCGCGTTCGTCTGGCTGGCCACGCGGAAGTGAGCCTCGACCTCGTTCTCGGGTTCACGCAGGCGCTCGCTCTGACCATGAGCGTCGCCTTCGTGACGTACGTGTTCGTGATCGTGATCCCGTACCTGCGGCGCAAACCCGCGCCCGTCGGCGAGCCTTCGTCGCTGGAGTGGCACTTCTTCGTGCCGTGCCGCGACGAGGAGGCCGTCATCGGCGACACGATCCGGTACCTGCGCACGACGTTCCCCATCGCGCACGTGTGGGTCATCGACGACGACTCCGACGACCGCACCGCTGGAGTCGTGCGGACGTTGAAGCGCAACGGCGGTATCCGGGATCCGCAGATCCACCTCGTGCAACGCCAACGCCCGTATGCCCGCACCGGCAAGGGCAACGCGTTGAACGACGCGTACCGCACGTTGAAGATGTGGATGGGCCGGCGCGCGGACGCCGACCGCGCGATCATCGTGGTGGTGGACGCGGACGGCCGACCGGCCCCGAACTGCCTGAAAGTCTGTGCGGCACAACACCTCTTCGGCAACCCGCGGATCGGCGCCGTGCAGGTGGACGTGCGGATGATCAACGCCGGGTTGAGACAACCGGGCGTGACGTGGTGGCGGCGCGCGTTCGGGGCCGGGCTCGTGCGGATGCAGGACCTGGAGTTCCGCACGGCCATCGCGGCGATCCAGATGTCGCGCGGCGCCACCGGCACGATCTCCATGGGCGGCAACGGTCAGTTCACCCGGCTGTCCGCTTTGGACTCGATCGCCGGGCCGACCGGAAGTCCGTGGCGCGGCTCGTTGCTGGAGGACTTCGAGCTCGGCGTGCACCTGCTGACCGCAGGCTGGCACACGGGTTTCTCGTTGGACACGCACGTGAACCAGGAGGCGCTGTACTCGTTGCGGCGCTTCTTGGCGCAACGCACGCGGTGGGGCCAGGGAACCATGCAGTGCATGCGTTATCTGCGGCGCATCTGGGACTCCGACCACCTGACCACGTTGGGCGCGGCGGAGATGATGTACTACCTCGCGCAACCGTGGATGCAGTTGCTCGGCACGCTCATCTACCCGATTCCGCTGGCGATGATGGCCTACCGGTTCGCGATGTCGCCCACCGAAGTCGTGTCGTGGTTCTTCGACGGCGCGTGGATCCTGTTCACGGTCTACGGCGCGTTCGGGCTCATGCCGTTCGTCCTGTGGGGACCGGTGTATCGCGCACGCTGCGTGCCCGTCGGGTTCTGGAAGTCCATCGCGTACGGGTTCGGCTACGCGCTGTACATCTACACCTTCTACATCACGTCGTGGCGCGCGCTGATCCGTTTGGTGCGCGGCAACAACGGTTGGACCAAAACGCGCCGCAACGAGGACCGGGTGGCGGGCAAGGTCGCCCTCGACGTCTGACCGGCACGTGTGTGACCGGTCACTTTGTAGAGATCGAACAAAGACGTTCCCGAGCTTCCGTGGTTAACCTCGGTTCACTCGATTCCGTCTGGGAGGGAACGTGACTCTCGCACTCGCGCCTCGTCGCACCGTGCTCGCCGACTTCGTGCCGGGCGCACTGGCCCGCGACCTGATGCTGGTCGTCGCCGGCGCCGCCCTCACCGGCCTCGCCGCGCAGGTGGCGTTGCCGATCCCCGGCAGCCCGGTTCCGCTGACGGGCCAGACGTTCGCCGCTCTGCTCGTCGGCGCTTCTCTCGGCTGGCAGCGCGGAGCGACCTCGATGCTGCTGTACCTGATCGCGGGCGTCGCGGGCGTGCCGTGGTTCCAGGGCGGTTCGTCCGGCGTCCCGGTCTCGCTCGGCTACGTCGTCGGCTTCGTGTTCGCCGGCGCTCTCGTGGGCTACCTGGCCGGACGCGGTGGCGACCGCACGCCGTTGCGCACCCTGGGGACGATGGCGCTGGGCAACCTGGTGATCTACTCCGTCGGCGTGCCGTGGCTGATGGCGATGACCGGGATGGGCCTGGGCAAGGCCCTGGCCGTCGGCGTGCTGCCGTTCCTGATCGGTGACGCGCTGAAGATCGCGCTGGCCGCGGGCGTGCTGCCGGGAGCCTGGGCGCTCGTTCGCCGGCGGTAGTTTGGACCGGGTGGTGACACCTGGGGAGTACTTGACGTTCTTGGATGCGCGCCTGCCGGGTCTCGTGGCAGGCGCGCATGTTTATGGGTCGCGTGTGCTGGACGACGTCGTTTCCGGCTCGGACCTGGACATCGTGATCGAGCTTGCGTCGGCCGCCGAAGTGCCCGCTTTCGAGGGCGCCGACGTCGCGATCGTGCTGGCAGGTTCGCTGGAGAAGCCGGTTTTCGACGTGACGCCGCTGGCCGGTGAGATCACTCCCGTGCTGTGGCAACAGTTGCGCACCGTCGGTCAGACCGTGCGCGGCGCACGGCCTTCATGCCCTGGCACCGCAGCTGATGTCGAGGCCTACTGCCGCGACAACCTCGTGAGCTACTGGAAGCTCGACTTCGATCGCTTCCGCGAGGTGCTCCCCGCTCTGGATCTCCAGGCGCCGATACCGCGTGAGTCGGTGCTGTGGGTGGGCCTCGGCCCAGCGCGACTGTGGCACACCATCCGCACCGGCGAGATCGTCAGCAAGTCCCGCGCCGGCGAACTGGCCGCCGCCCGCTGGCCCGACCTGCCGATCCTCGACCTGGTGTCCTCCCGGCAGGGTTCGGACGTGCCGCTGACGGTCGCGCACGCCCAGGCCGCCCTCGAGTTGTTCGACCGGATCCTGGCCGACGTAACGACGTGAGGTCCGCGGCCGAGAAATCCGCGTGACCACGCATACCCCCGAAGAGCTGGGCTGCCTGGCCGGCGGCCCGGCCCGCGCGGCCGAGGTGGCCCTGGCGAGGCTGATCCAGGTCGGCCTGGTCCGGGTCTCGCGCGAGGGCGTGCTGAGCGCCGTCCACGTGCCCGGCGCACGCCCGGCGACCCCGCTGGAGGCGCAGATCCTGAGCGGCCTGCGCCACGGCCGCCACCTGAACGACGTCATCTTCGGCGCGTTCAGCTCGTTCGAGGCGGAGGGCCTGCGCGGCCACCTGATCAACCGCAGGCTGCTCCGGCGCCGCCGCTCCCTGCGTCCCCGCCTCTACCCGTGGCTGTTCCTGCTGGTACCGCTGCTCATCGCGGCCGGGGTGCTGAGCGCCGTGGCTCCGCAACTCCTGGTCGACTTCCTGGACTTCGCGCCACCGCTGACCGAGTTCCCGTTCTGGTACTTCTTCGCGGCCGCCGCGGTGACGGTCGTCTGGGCCTCGGTGCTGCGCGCCCGCGACCCCGGCCGCCTGCGCACCAGGGCCGGTTACGTCCTGCTGAAACGCGCCCAGCGCCGGGTGGGCCCGCAGGACCCGGTCGGCGCGGTCGCCGTGCGGGGGCTGCGCGGAAGGATCGGCGGGATCGCGGTCGCCGGGATGTTCGGGCTCAGCGCTGTCATGATCGCCACGCTGCCCGGTCGTGACACGACTACCAGCAGCAGCTGCGGAGGTGGTTGCTCGTCCGACAGCGGCTGCTCGTCGGGCGACAGCGGCGGCGGTGGCTGTGGTGGCGGATGCGGTGGAGGCGGCGGCGACTGAGCGGGTCTGACGAGACTGTCGGACCTGCCGGGTACGGTCTGTCTCGTGCCTGAAGTTCCCCCCACCCTGAGCCTGCTCGAAACCGCCGTCCACGCCGTGGGTGGCGCGGAGCGTCCTGGTCAGGTGGAGATGGCCGAGGCCGTCGACCACTCGATCCGCACGGGCGAGCATCTCGCGGTGCAGGCGGGCACGGGTACCGGCAAGTCGCTGGCGTACCTGGTGCCGGCCATCCGGCACGCGGTGGCCGAGGCCGAGACCGTCGTGGTCTCGACGGCCACGATCGCGTTGCAGCGGCAGCTGGTCGACCGGGATCTGCCTCGGCTGTCCAAGGCGCTCAAGAAGGACCTGGGGCGGGAGCCCACGTTCGCGATCCTCAAGGGCCGCAGGAACTACCTGTGCATGCATCGCGTGCACAACGGGGCTCCGGACGAGCCGGAGGAGGACGCGCTGTTCGACCCGTTCGCGGTGTCGAAGCTCGGGCGCGAGGTGAAGCGGCTGCACGAGTGGTCGTCGGACACCGAGACCGGAGACCGCGACGAACTGGTGCCCGGCGTCAGCGAGCAGGCGTGGCGGCAGGTCAGCGTCACGGCTCGGGAGTGCCTCGGCGTCTCGAAGTGCCCGATCGGGGCCGACTGCTTCGCGGAACGGGCGCGGGCCGAGGCGGGCAAGGCGGACGTGGTGGTCACGAACCACGCGATGCTCGCCATCGACGCGTTGGAGGGCTACCAGGTTCTGCCGGACCACGACGTGGTGGTGATCGACGAGGCGCACGACCTGGTCGACCGCATCACGTCGGTGGCCACGGAGGAACTGAGCGGCGCGAGCGTCTCGATGGCGGCGCGGAGGTGCGGGCGCCTCATCGACCAGGACATCGCGGACCGGCTGGCCGAGGCCAGTGACGGGCTGGCGATGATCCTCGAGGACATGCCGTCCGGCCGGCTGGACGCGCTGCCCAGGGCGCTCGCGGGCGCGCTGGCGGCCACGCGCGACGCGGCGCACGCCTGCATGTCGGCCATGGGGTCGGAACGCAAGGAGGACCCGGACGGGGCGACGGCGCGCAAGCTCGCGCTGGCGTTGCTGGAGGAGGTCCACGACTGCGCGGTGCGGGTGCTGGAGGCGTTCGACGAGGAACGCGACGTCGTGTGGGTGTCGGGCGACTTCAACCAGAAGGCACCGTCCATCAGGGTCGCCCCGCTCGGCGTGGGCGGGCTCCTCCGGGAGCGGCTGTTCGCCAAGCGCACCACCGTTCTCACGTCCGCGACGCTGACGCTCGGCGGCGCCTTCGACACGATGGCGCGTCAGTGGGGCCTGCCGCCGTCGGAGAAGGTCCGCAAGATCGAGGGCGCCGCGACCGACAAGGACATCGACGGTCCGAAGTGGTCGGGCCTCGACGTCGGCTCGCCGTTCCAGCACGGGACGAGCGGCATCCTCTACGTGGCAAGGCATCTGCCGCAGCCGGGGCGCGACGGCCTGCCGCCGGAGTACCTCGACGAGATCGAGGGCCTGGTGAACGCGGCGGGCGGCCGCGCGCTCGGCCTGTTCTCCTCGATGCGCGCGGCGAAGGCGGCCACGGAGGCGCTGCGGGACAAGCTCGAGTACCCGATCCTGTGCCAGGGCGACGACGCGACGGGCCTGCTGGTCAAGAAGTTCTCCGAGGACGAGCGCTCCTGCCTGTTCGGCACGCTGTCGCTGTGGCAGGGCGTCGACGTCCCGGGGCCGAGCCTCCAGCTCGTGATCATGGACCGGATCCCGTTCCCGAGGCCCGACGACCCGCTGGCCTCCGCCCGTCAGAAGGCGGTGAGCTCACGTGGCGGCAACGGCTTCCTGACCGTCGCCGCCACGCACGCCGCCCTGCTGATGGCCCAGGGCGCCGGCAGGTTGCTGCGCTCGATGTCGGACAAGGGCGTGGTCGCCGTCCTCGATCCGCGCATCGCCACCGCTCGCTACGGCGGATTCATCAGGGCCTCACTCCCCCCGTTCTGGACCACCTACGACCCGGAGGTGGTCCGCGGCGCCCTCAAGCGCCTGGACGAGGCTCAGACCCCTTGATCCGCTCGATCAGTTCGTCGCGGTAGGCCTGGGCTTCCGCCAGTTCCGGTTCGGAACCGTCGGTCCGCCGAAGCGCGCCTTCGAGGATCTTCAACGCCTGCCGCTCGTCCCCCTTCGCGTCCCCCAGCCGTGCCGCGTCCTCCATGGCTTTCGCGAGCTTGGTGCGCGCCGCGGGTTCCTGGGTGGACTTGCTGACCCGGATCCAGTTGCCGGCCGGATCGATGACGGCGAACCCGGTGTACCGGTCGTTGCGCAGCCGCGGCCGGGTCATCCGCGGAATGCCGGAGATGAGCAACTTCCCGTGCACAGCACGCATTCGGGCCGCGAAGTCCTCGAAAAGCGGACCGGTGTCCTCCACGATGATCACGCACGTGCTGTGCGACTGCTCCGGAACGTGGCCGTCCATCCCGTAGAAGTGCAGGTTGATGTCTTCACGCCGCACGCAGACGTACGGGTTCGGCCGCGTCTGCCGATAGGTGATCGAGAAGCCGAGCATCTCGTAGAACGACGCGATCTCGTCGATGTCCTGACAGGGAAGGAGTGGAATCGTCAGTTCGTTTGCCACCGCCCGAAGCTAAGCCCGGATCAGCCAAAACGACACGGAGCTATTTGCTCATGCGAATAGCATCACGACTCCACCCAGCAACAACAACGCGGACACGACGGCAATGACGACCACTCGCCCCCGCGACGTCCCCGCGTGCTTCAAGGCGATGCCCAACGGACCGATACCAGCCACGACAGCCCCTTTCGAAGGTATGGCAACAGCAGCGCGCACAGCCCCGAACGCCACCCCGAACGGCGACATGCCCAGTTCGCGCGCGCCAACGACATCCGCTTCCCACTGCTCGCGATAGCGCTCATCGCCCACAACGGCCGCAGCGAACCGCACCAACAACAACGCGACTCTCATTGCGCCGTCCTAGGCGCGAACCGCGGCGCCGGAGCCGCCCGAGCCACCACCCGACGGGCTTCCGCGGCCCCTTCGGCGGTCAGCCGGTACATCCGCCGGCGCGGTCCGCGCCGCTCCGCGTCGTCATCCCAGGTCGAGGTGACCCACCCGGCCCGTTCCAGCCGGTCCAGCAGGGGGTAGACGCTCCCGGACGGCCTGCCGGTGAGCTTGATGATCTCCAGGCCCCAGCGCGGCTCGTCTGCGCCGAGCAGCACCTCGAGCACGTCGACGGTGGCCTTGCCGATGCGTTGCAGTGGCTCCACGCCACCAATACTACCTATGTAGATTAAGCCGTCAAGGCCGTCGGCCTCGACCCGTCCAAGTCGACCGGCCTCGACCCGCCCAAGACGACCGGCCTGGTTCATCGCGAGCTTCCAGCTCGGCGATGCGCTTCCTCGCGGCCTTGAGCTCCGCCTCCCGCTTCTTCTCCTTGCGGTCACGCTCGGCGCGCTTCTGCAGGCGGTAGATCGCGACCGTCACCAGGATGCTGGTGAGGCTCAGAAGGATTCCAAGTACCGTGAGAAACACCGCGGCCACCTCCAACAGGGCTCGTCACGCCCAAAGCCGCGATCATCTTCGAGTGCGGCTCTAGCGTCGCGCCCTATCGTGCCGATGCGCTCCCAGAGTCCAGCTCGCGTCCTCGTCGAGCCAGGACACAGCGGCTCACCGCATCAGCCGTGCAAGCCGAGCCGTTCAAGCAGCTCTTCGCGGAACTCCAAAGCCGACGCCCGCTCCTCCTCCGAGGCGTGCACCTCCCGCACCAGCGCCCCTTCGAGGATCTTCAACGCCTGCCGCTCCGCCCCGTGCGAGCCGGCCAGCGTCACCGCGTTGGTCAACGCCCTGGTCAGCCCGTTGCGCGTGGACTCCCGCTCCCGCACGGCCGGCACCACCCGGATCCAGTTGCCGCCGGGGTCGACCATCAGGAACCCGTCCCGCCGCGGCCGCGTCATCCGCGGAATGCCGGTGAGCAGCACCTGCCCGTAGACCGCGCGCATGCCGTGGGCGAACGCCTCGTACAGCTCACGCGGGTCCTCGACCTGGATCAGGCACGAACTGTACGACTCGGCGGGCTCGTAGCCCGGAATGCCGAAGAAGTGCAGGTTGATCTCCGAGCGGCGCACCGACAGGTACGCGTTCGGCCGGTACTGCCGGTACGTGACCGTGAACCCGAGCATCACGTAGAACTCGGCCACCTCGTCGATGGAGGCGCACGGCAGCAGCGGGATCGTCACCTCGTTGGCCACGCCGCCACGCTAGCGGCGCAGGTCAGCCGTCGACCAGCAATCCACGTAACGGTCCTTGCAATCTTCCGGCACGACGGGACACACCGGGCAACGACGTCACGCGCGCCGGACGCTCCAGAGCAGGTCGCCAGATCTCGTCGACCACGAGATGCGCGGGCCCTGAGACGTCCGCGCCCAGGTGCTCGGTCCACAGCCGCAGGCGGGTCGAGCGGGCCACCTCCGGGTCGTCGGTCACCACGTTGACCTCGGTGTCGTTGAACAGCGAGTGCTCGTTCAGGTTCGCCGAGCCGACCGTGAGCCACCGATCGTCCACAATGGCCAGTTTGGCGTGGATGTAGACCGGGGCATCGCCATGGGAGACAAGGGTTGCGGCGACGAGTCGCTCGTCGGTGTCCGCGTCGAACAACCGGCCCAGCTGACCGCGGGTGGTGTCGGCGCCGTTGCTGGGCTTCTGCGGCAGCAGCAGCACCATCCGGAACTCGGGCGACGGCGGGTTGCTCAGCTTGTCCAGCAGGACCTCGGTGATCTCCGGCGACCACAGGAACTGGTTCTCCATGTACACCAACGACTCCGCCGACCGCAGCGCCCGCAGGTACGAGTCGAGCAGGCTGAAGTCGCCGTGCGGCGCGAACGAGTAGGTCTTCTCCGGAATCGTGCGCACCATCTGCACGGACGACGATCCGGCCTCCGGCGGCACGACGGGCGCGGGCAGGGTCTCCCCCGCGATCTCCAGCCATCGCGCCGCGAAGTGCGAGGCCACCTCCGCCACGACGGGACCTTCCAGCTTGGCCACGTGGTCGTGCCAGCCGAGGTCACGCGGCGGGTGCTCCGGCGAGTCGTGCCGGTCGCCCTCCACCGCCGTCATGTCAAGGCCGCCGACGAACGCCACGTCGTCGACGATCACGATCTTCTCGTGGTGGCAGTGCAGGGTCCGTTCGCGCGCGTCCAGCTCGCACCGGACGGCACCGCACTCCAGGAAAGCCTTCTGTGCGGCCAAAGCGCGCTTGCGCGTGGGTTCGAACATGGGGAAGGGCGGACCGGCCCAGAGCAGCACGCGCACCGGAACCCGTTCCGCGGCAGCCGAAAGCAGCTCGCGCAACTGCGGCGCGCCCGGCTCGCGGGTCAGCCGGAAGTCCGGCGACGCGTGCCAGTTCGCGATGTGCACGTACTTCTGCGCGTTCTCGATCGCCTCTGCCACGGCGGGAAACGCGGCGGCGCCGTCGATCAGGACCTCGATCTTGTTGCCGTGCTGCACGGTCCGGCGCGGAGTGAACCACCCCGCGCCGTCGCCGTCGAGCACCTCGCCCCACCCCAGCCGCCGCAGTCTTCGCGCGTGGTGCGAGCACAGCAGGTTCTCCAGCCCGTCACCGAGCCGGGCGTCGAGAACGTCGAGTAAGCCCACGAGGCGGATTTACCCGGTTCGCGCGCTTCTAAACAGCGAGCACCGT
Source organism: Lentzea waywayandensis (assembly GCF_900115955.1). Classification (GTDB taxonomy): domain Bacteria; phylum Actinomycetota; class Actinomycetes; order Mycobacteriales; family Pseudonocardiaceae; genus Lentzea; species Lentzea waywayandensis. The sequence goes on along the minus strand of NZ_FOYL01000006.1, from coordinate 233,721 downwards.
CGTGGTGCCCGGCTCGACCTCCGTGAAACCCGCGTCCCGCACCGCGACGACGTCGTCGCGACCGATCAGCGCGTCCCACTCCGCGACGGACGGGGTCCGCACGGCACACCGGTAGTCCAGCAGCGCCCACGCCTTGAGCTCGGTCTCGGACAGGCGCGGCGCCAGCAGCATCGACGCGTGCCCGACCTGGGCCGCGAGCTTCCCGGCGGACATCTCGACACGCGGGTTCACGTACAGCAGCCGCGCGCCCTCAGGCACCGCTCCGGGCTCGTCAGGAGGCAGGTCAGACCCGGAGATCTGCAGCTTGGCGACCTCCCGCGGCGTCTCGGTCACCAGCACCGGCAGCAACGACCGGACCGACGCACCGTCCACGGTGATCGTCACCCCTGGCAGCTCCTGCACGGCGTCCCACTGCACGCCACGGGCCCGCCGCGACACCTTGCGGATCCGCCCGGCCACCCATGCCCGCACGGCCTCGTGCCACTCGCCGCCGACATCGGCGCGTGGGTCGAGACACACCGCGACCGCCGAAGCGGCCGCGGCTTCGAGCAACGCCGTCCTGGACGGCGGATCGACACGTTCGATGCGCAACACCATCGGCATCGCGCGGACTTCGGACTCCTCCGCGTAGTTCCGGGAGGCGATCAGGTCGAGAATCATCACAGCCGGGTCAGCTCCAAGCCGTCCGCGGCGTCCGCGGCCTCCACCTCGGCCCTCGTCACACCGAGGATGAACAGAACAGCGTCCAGGAACGGGTGCGACAACGCCGTGTCCGCGACTTCACGCAGAGCGGGCTTGGCGTTGAACGCGATGCCCAGCCCGGCCGCGCCGAGCATGTCGATGTCGTTCGCGCCGTCACCGACCGCCACGCACTGCGCGAGCGAGACACCGACCTCCTCGGCGAACCGGCGCAGCGCCACGGCCTTGCCCGGCCGGTCGACGATCTCGCCGATCACCTGGCCGGTCAGCTTGCCGTCCACGACCTCCAGCGTGTTCGCCGCGCAGAAGTCCAGCTGCAGCTCGTCCGCGAGGCCCGTGATCACCGACGTGAACCCTCCGGACACCACCCCGCAGTAGAAGCCGAGGCGCTTCAACGTCCGGATCGTCGTGCGCGCACCGGCCGTGAGCTCCAACGAAGCCCCGACCTCCGCCAGCACCTTCTCGTCGAGGCCCTCCAGCAACGCCACCCGGCGCCGCAGCGACTCGGCGAAGTCGAGCTCACCGCGCATGGCGGCCTCGGTGATCTCGCGCACCTGCTCCTCGCACCCGACGTGCGCGGCCAGCATCTCGATCACCTCGCCCTGGATCAGCGTGGAGTCGACGTCGAACACCACCAGGCGCTTGGCCCGCCGCGTCAGGCCGGCCCGCTCGACCGCGATGTCGAGGCCCACCCGCACCGACACCTCGGCGAGCGCGGACCGCAGCTGCGTGTCGTTCTCCATGGTGTCGTCCGCGACCGAAACGCGCAGCTCAAGGCCCGTGACGGGGTAGTCGGCGACGCCGCGGATCGCGTCGATGTTCACGCCGAGCGAGGCGAGCCGGCGCGCGACCTCGGTGAACGCCTTCGCCGTCACCGGGCGGCCGAGCACGATCAGCACGTGCGACGACTCCAGGCGCGCGGTGCGCTTCGAGTCCGCGCCGATCTCGATCTCCACGTGCATCGAGACGGTGGCCATGGCCTGCTCGACCGACTCCTGCAGGCCCTCGGGGTCGTGGTCGGTCGAGACCAGCGCGCCGAGCACCAGCCGGCCCCGGATCACGACCTGCTCCACGTCGAGCACCTCGACGCCGTGCCGTGTCAGCACGGCGAACAGCACCGAGGAGACGCCGGGCTTGTCGGGGCCGGTCACGGTGATGAGCACGGGCGTTTTCACGTCGTCGTCTCCTCGTAGGACGCGAAGAGCCCCGGACGCGACATGGCGACCGGGGCTCAGCGTTGAACCTGTTACTGGCAGGTTACTTGTCGTGGTCCGGATCGTCCTTCTCGGAGGCCGTGCCGGACTTGATGGCCGCTGCAGCGAGCTCCGAGGGAGCGGGCTTGGCGTCCTTGTGCGCGATCGTCTTGCCGGTGAAGGTCACGTGGCCCTCGTTCCGGATCCGCTCGATCATGTGCGGGTAGTGCAGCTCGAACGCCGGGCGCTCCGAACGGATCCGGGGCAGCTCGGTGAAGTTGTGCCGCGGCGGCGGGGACGAGGTGGCCCACTCGAGCGAGTTGCCGTAGCCCCACGGGTCGTCCACCTTCACGACCTCACCGAAGCGGTAGCTCCGGAAGACGTTCCAGATGAACGGCAGCGTCGACGCGCCCAGGATGTAGGCGCCGATCGTCGAGATCATGTTCAGCGTCGTGAAGCCGTCGGACGCGAGGTAGTCGGCGTACCGGCGCGGCATGCCCTCGTTGCCCAGCCAGTGCTGGACGAGGAACGTCGCGTGGAAGCCGAGGAACGTCGTCCAGAAGTGCAGCTTGCCGAGCGGCTCGTCCATGAAGCGGCCGGTGATCTTCGGGAACCAGAAGTAGATACCCGCGAAGGTCGCGAACACGATCGTGCCGTAGAGCACGTAGTGGAAGTGCGCGACGACGAAGTACGTGTCCGACACGTGGAAGTCGATCGCGGGCGCGGCCAGCAGGATGCCGGACAGACCACCGAAGAGGAACGTCACGATGAAGCCGATGCTGAACAGCATGGGCGTCTCGAACGTCAGCTGGCCCTTCCACATCGTGCCGATCCAGTTGAAGAACTTCACACCGGTCGGGACCGCGATGAGGAACGTCATGAAGGCGAAGAACGGCAGCAGCACGGCGCCGGTCGCGTACATGTGGTGCGCCCACACGGCGACGGACAGGGCCGCGATGCCGAGCGTCGCGTAGACCAGGCCGTTGTAACCGAAGATCGGCTTGCGGCTGAACACCGGGAAGATCTCCGACACGATGCCGAAGAACGGCAAGGCGACGATGTAGACCTCCGGATGCCCGAAGAACCAGAAGAGGTGCTGCCACAGGATCACGCCGCCGTTGGCGGGGTCGAACACGTGGGCGCCGAGATGCCGGTCCGCCAGCAGGCCCAGCAGGGCCGCGGTCAGGATCGGGAACGCGAGCAGCACCAGCACCGACGTCACCAGGATGTTCCAGGTGAAGATCGGCATCCGGAACATCGTCATGCCGGGCGCGCGCAGGCAGACCACGGTGGTGATCATGTTCACCGCGCCGAGGATGGTGCCGAGACCACCGACCACCAGGCCGGAGATCCACAGGTCGGCGCCGACGCCGGGCGAGTGGATGGCGTTGCTGAGCGGCGTGTACGCGAACCAGCCGAAGTCAGCCGCACCACCGGGGGTGATGAAGCCCGCCATCACGATCAGGCCACCGAAGAGGTAGAGCCAGTACGAGAAGGCGTTGAGCCGCGGGAACGCCACGTCGGGCGAGCCGATCTGCAGCGGCAGAACGAAGTTCGCGAAGCCGAAGACGATCGGCGTCGCGTACAGCAGCAGCATCACGGTGCCGTGCATCGTGAAGAGCTGGTTGAACTGTTCCTGCGAGAGGAACTGCATTCCGGGCCGGGCCAGCTCGGTCCGCATCAGCATGGCCATCGCGCCGCCGACCATGAAGAAGGCGAACGAGGTGACCAGGTACATGATGCCGATTTGCTTGTGGTCCGTGGTGCGGAACATCCGCAGCAGGAAGGACCCCTTGACCGCAGTGCGCGTCGGATAAGGACGCGTTGCGATCGGCTGCGGGGCTACGGCCGTCACGGTGCCTCCAGGCCTTGGTGGGACCAGTTCGTTCGGGAAACTCCCCGGGATATTAGACGGAGCCGATCAGCTCCATTCGGGTGGGCCATGGCCGGTGGCCAGCGGCGTAGCGCACGTCACACGTATCCTGCCGCCGTGCTCCGATTGCTCGCTGTCGCTTCTGTCCTGTTGCTGGCCGCCTGCGGCTCTCCCGCCACGCACAACTCGGCGGACGTCGAGTTCGCGCGGGGAATGGTCCCGCACCACGAACAGGCGCTGGAGATGTCCGGGCTAGTCGCGAGCCGCACGGAGAACCCGCACGTGATCGATCTGGCCAAACGCATCGAGGGTGCGCAGAAGCCCGAGATCGACCGCATGAACGGCTGGCTCAAGTCGTGGAACGCGCCGGTGCAGGCGTCGTCGCACAGCTCGCACGGCCACGCCGAGCAGCACGGCATGGTCGAACTGGGCAACCTCGCGGAGCTCGACGGCACCGACTTCGACCGCCAGTGGCTGTCGCTGATGATCCAGCACCACCGCGGCGCCGTGGACATGGCGCAGAAGCACCTCTCGGCCGGCACCGACCCGGAGACCCGCAAGCTCGCCCAGGACGTCGTCAGCCACCAGGAGAAGGAGATCGCGGAAATGGAGTCGCTTCTCCCTCAGGGCTGATGCCAGCCTTCAAGCCGTGAATGCTTTGGGAGGCGTGCGCGCCGCAGTGTCGTTGGCGGCCTCGCACGGCGTGGTCTGTGCCGATCCGGTCGTGCTGGAGGACGGCAGCAACGTCATCGTGCACCTGCGCCCGGCCCCGGTAGTGGCCCGAATCGCCGCACGCACGGCCCTGATGCGCCCCACCGTCGCTGACCACTTCGCGCGCGACCTGTCGGTGTCGGCCTTCCTGGCCGCACGCGGCGTGCCGGTCGTGACGCCTTCTGCGGAGCTACCTCCCGGACCTCACACGCGTGACGGCTTCGTGTTCACGTTCAGCACGTACGTCCCGCACGACGCCTCGGCCGAGCTGACTCGGCCCGAGGTGCTCAAGCTGCTGCCCGAACTGCACGCCGAGCTGAAGTTCTACGACGGCGCTTTGCCCACGCGCGGCCCCATGGACGACGTCGACAACACCCTGATCCACCTGGACGGCCTGGGCGTGCCGGACCTGGAGCAGTTCCGCTCCCGCCGCGCCGAACTGCTGTCCGAGTGGGACGCGCACTACAACGACGTCCAGGCACTCCACGGCGACTCGCACTACGGCAACGTGCTGATCACCCCGTCCGGCCCGGTCTGGAACGACTTCGAGGACACCTGGCGCGGCCCGATCGGCTGGGACCTGGCCTGCCTGGCAGGCGCACGCGGCAAAGAAGCCGCCCAACGCGCCGTGGACGTCTACGGCGGCGGGGCGGCTTCTTCGGACGTGGAGTTCCAACTAGAGGTGTGAATCCTCTTCGGCACGCTCTGGGGCTTGCTGAAGGAGAACAGTTAGGCGCGACGCCTGCGCATCACGAGCAGCACCGCGGCTCCTGCGGCCACGAGCGCGGCACCCAGGCCGAGCAGCCACGCGGACCCGAACCCGGTGGACGCCAGGTCGTCTTCCTGCGCGACCGGCACGACCGCGGCCGTGGTGGTCGTGGTGGGCGCGACCTCGGAGGACGACGGCCCGGTGGTCGTGGTGGTGGTGCTGGAAGTCGAGCTCGGGGTGGACGAGTGCGTCACCGTCGAGGTCGTCGTCGTGGTGGTGGTCGTCGTCGTCGTGGTCGTCGTGTCCTTGACACCACAGCCGTACCAGTGGCTGATCTGCGGGATTTGCCCACCGTTGTTGAACGGCGACCGCAGCTTCTCCCACGGCAGCGCCGCACCGAGCTTGTCGGCGAGGTAGACGTTGAACTTGTCCCCGCCCTTCACGACGATGCCGGTCACCTTGATGCCCTCGGGCAGGCCGGTGATGGTGAGGTACTGCTCGTTGTCGCCACCCGTGTACTCGAACAGGTTCGGATGGACCGTCGAGCCGGTCAGTCCGCCGACCGTGCAGGCCTCGGGGTGGTTGATGTCGACGTTCTTGAGGAACGGCGTCGCACGCGGGTCGTCCGTGGTCGGCACCTCCGGCTGAGCGAGGGAGGTGGTCGCCAGGGCGAGCGTGGCCACGGCGGCCATGGCGGCCGAAGCGAGCAGGCCGGCTCTTCTCAGGGGCGTCAAACGCATCGGGTCACTCCGTTGATCGGCGGTTGCCGCGATCTAAGACCATCGACGTCGCCCGAACGGTCTAGATGACGGCCAACGGTCACCCCTGTGGCCGAGTTGTTATTGCTCTGTGAAGTCGTATCCCCAAACGACCAAACGCCGAACGGGGCCGACAGACGGCCCCGTTCGGCGTTTGAAGATCAACGCGAAGATCAGCTCTGCGAGCCCTCGGCGGGCTTCACGTAGACCGTTCCCCCGGTCGGCATACGCCTGAACCACTGAACGGGAGTGACCGGCTGACCGATCACCGGGCCCACCCCTGGCACGGGGTGAGCAACAGGCATGCCGGCGTTCTGCGGGAACTGCGGCAGGCGTGAAGGCTGGTTCGGGGAGGTCATGGTTCCTTCTCGGGAGGCGACTAATGTGCTTTGTCGGGCATCTCGACGAGAGACGAAGCGAGAAGCGAACCGAGTGCCTTTTCGAGCCGGACCGCCGCCGCGGCGGAGCCGACCTGCCATTCCTCGGTCGCCCGGGCGAGGATCCACCCGAACGTTTTCGCGGTTCTATCGTGACGCCACTGGCACAGAGTCCAGCTCGCGTCCTCGTCGAGCCAGAAGACCTCAGGTGGCGAGGCCACCCTGCCCGCCACTACTCGCCCCGTTGTCGCGCGCTTGTGGCGCACGTCCGGTAGCGGGTGAAAATGGCAGTCCTCTGAAATATGCGGGGACAGTGTCGCACCGTCCACATGCGACGGCGAGGCGACCTCACCTGTAAGTTCGATCGTGTCGCTCACCAGGGCACGAAGCAGCCACCGGGCATCCGCACAGAGGTCCGTTTCATGCGCGAGCAACCACTCGCCGATCTCGTCGGCCCGCTTCCTTGCTTTCGCCAGCAATGAATCAGGGCCGCATTGTTCGGCGCCAATCGACAAGTTGAACTGCGCGAGGCAGCTGTAAGCATGCCAAGCCGCGAACGTCTGTTCCAGTGGCCATCGTACGTGCGACCACGAAGTCTCGAAATAATCCGCGTCCTCGGCACTCACGTCAAGAAATTCTTTCGCGATGGCGAGGTCGAAGAACTTTTCGTGCGCTCCTTCGTGAACCAGCGCTTCCGCGACCTCCATCGGAAGCCGGGGTTCGTCGATCAACACGATGCCGGGGACGTACCGCGACGACGCCGACACGAGCCCGCCAGAGGTCTCTCGTTTGAGCACCGCGAGCATCGAGACGTGCGCGAGGAGGTCCTCCGCCATGTCCGGCGCGAACTTGCCCAGCAGCAGGACGCCCTCTTCCACGATCTCCAGAGCGCGCTCGAACCGTTCGCCGTCGGCTTCGGTCAGCGGCTCCGGACGCACACCGGGTGGGGCGACGATGCGCAGCGGCGCTTCGAGCACCTCGGCCGCGGACGGGTCCGAAGCAACACGCACCCCGACGTCACGCACGCTCATCGAGGCGACCCGAGTCAGTTGCGCGGGATCCAGACCACCGTGGCCGGCGAGCGCCCTGCCGATCTCGTATCGGACGATCGGGTGATCCGCGAGGTTGTCGGACAACTCGGTTCCCGGCGCGAACATCTCGGCCGCCAGGCGGTACAGGGTGCGTCTCTCGTCCACCAGGGAGGGCGCAGGAATCAGCGCCGCATGCAGCGCATGCGTACTCACAGCGGGCGCACCCGTCACCTAAGACCCCGTACTCACGTCCCCCGACGCCATGGGTCATGAACCCCACCACATCGATGCGGCCCTGATGCGGCGCAACTTTAGAGCACATGGTGACCTGCACGACACAGTGGATCCCCCCACAGAAAACCAGGTGCCCCGGTCGCGTCTGGCGAAGACGCGGCCGGGGCACCTGGTTGGTTCATCAGCTGAAGATGATGCTGGTGACGTTCACGAAGCCGACGACGGCAAGCGCGACGATCGAGACGGCGACCATCGTGAGCACGGTCCGCCATCCGATCGCGGTGACGGTGACTGCGACGGCGGCGGCGATTCCGAGTGCACTCCCTGTGGACATCTCGTTTCCCTCCCGACTAGGCGAGTCCGGGCTCCCAGGTGTGGGCGGTCCTGGGCGTCTCGCCATGTGTTCAGGGTCCCGTGTTGTAGGTTGTCTGTCAACGGTCGCCAGGTTGCCAGACAAGTTGCAACCGACAGGCAACAGGCCTACGCTGGACCAATGCCCGCCGATGACGTCCATTTCGGCGAGAGCTGGTCGCTCTCGCCAGATTCGCGACGGCCCCTCCCGGAACTCATCGAGCAGAAGCTCCGGGAGCAGATCATCGGTGGCACGCTCAAGGCCGGCGATCGTCTCCCCACCGAGCCGGAACTGGCTCGCAAACTGGATGTCGCCCGGTCGTCGTTGCGTACAGCGCTGCAGCGGCTTCAGCTGCAGGGCATCGTCGAGGTCCGCCGCGGCCTGGGCTGGTACGTCCGCCGCACCGATCTCGCCGCCGTCGAGGAGCACCTCGAAGGCAGGCTCGCCGCGAGGCAGTTCTCCCACACCGACCTGCTGGAAGTGCGGATCGCACTTGAGACCACCGCCGCGTCGCTCGCCGCGGTGCGCGCGGGCGACGGTGAGCTGGACGAACTGGCCAAGCTCAACCGCCGCTACCAGCGCGCGCCGATCGACGACATGCAGGAGGTGATCGAGTCGGACGAGGAGTTCCACTCGGCGCTGATCCGCGCGTCGCACAACGAGCTGCTGGAGCAGATGTACCAAGCGCTCGTGCCCGGTCTGCAGGACTGCAAGCGGCACGCACACCCGTCGCGCGAGGTGCACAACCGTGCCGCGAACGAGCACGAGCAGGTGATCTGGTTCCTCCGCCGGCACGACGAGGTGGGCGCGAAGAGCGCGATGACCACGCATCTGCTCGGGCTGTACAACGACGTGGCCGGCGACGACACCCAGCCGCGGGCGTCACTGAGCACCTACGTCGGGGTGTCGGACAACCCGATCTGGGGCAAGTCGCGCTGAGGCGTTGCTGATACGACAAGGACCGAAAGGGTCTGGCGCCGATCGGTCATCACTCCCACCATGTATGGACAACCGGTGGAGTGAGGGGGCGGCGACCAGGTGGCGATGGCGCGCAGGCACAGACAAGCGCTCGCCGTCGCGATCCTTCTGGTCGTCGTCGCGGCCGTCGACCTGACCGTCGTCCTGCTGTGGCAGCCCACGTCGCGCAGCGTGCTCCACGACGTGCTGGTCGTGCTGTGGCCGTTGCCGGCGCTGGCCGGTTTCCTGCTGGGCACCTACGAGCTGTTCCTGCACCAGCGGCTGGTGAGCGAGCTCGGCCGCATCTCCGGCCCCGGCATCGTCGAGCACCTGCTGCCGAGCGAGGTGCTCAAGGCGTTCCTGTCCAGGATCTACGGCACCAGTCAGCGCAACGACGACGTGGTGTCCGGCGTGCTCGGCGGCAACGGCATGCGCCCCAAGGGCGACGACCTGACGATCAGCACCCGCACGACGGTCCGGCTCGCGTTGCAGGGCGTCGACACCAAGACCTACCACCTGACCACGACGCAGACGCACCACTTCCGGCACAGCGTCCCCGTCGACAGGTTCGTCATCTTCGCCACCAGCAACGCCACCCTGCGCGACACGATCAGCGCCGCCTGCCGCTATCCCCTGTTCGAGCTCTACTTCATGCCGGACGCGTCGCTGTTCCTCGACTCGGTGGACGACATCCGCGACTCGACCAAGATCACGATCGACTACCTCGACCACGACGGCCAGAGCCGCTCCGCCGAGCCGAGCCAGATCCCGCCGATCGAGGTCAGGTTCGACCAGTGGGCGAACTACCTGACGTTCTTCCGCGAGGCCATGGCCCCGCTCCCCAAGCTCAGCCCGCTGGACCACATGAGCGACCTGCGCATCCTGGAGTGCGACCTCAGCGGCATCGCCGACGACCACGTCGTGCGCGCGATCCTCGGCCTGACCGTGTCGTCACGATCCTTGCAGCGCACCAACGACGGCTTCGCGTACTGGCAGTCGCCGTATCCGTCCTATGTGGACACGATCAGCTTCGACGCGACCGAGCTCGCGGTCGACCACTCCCCCGGCCACGAGTTCCGGATCATGCCGTTCACGTTCCGGTCCGGGACGGAGGCGGCGCAGTGGCTGCGCGCGGACGAGCTCGGGGACCTGGACGTGCGGTCGTGGATGTTGCCGGGCCACGGCGTGGCGTTGCTGTGGCGGGAAGCGCGCGGCTGAAGCTCAGTCGGCCGACCGCAGGTAGACCGTGCCGCCGCCGTTGGGCATGCGCAGGAACCAGTCGACTCCGCGGACCGGCTTCGGCTTGAGCGGCCAGCAGGAGCGCTCCGGCACCTGCGGCACCGGGGTGGGTACGGGCTTGAGCGGGTCGGTGGCCATCGCGGTCTCCCTCACCTGCGGATGGCATTGGAGCCTAGCCACGACGTGCCTCGGCGGGCGCCTGCCAGGAGGGTGAGCGTGGTGCTGCAAGCGAGCGCAAGAAATTGCGTACACTTGCGCCATGACGCAACGGAGGCTGGCCGAGGTCGCGGCCAAGGTCGGGGTCAGCGAGGCCACCGTCAGCCGGGTGCTGAACGGCAAGCCGGGGGTCTCGGACGCCACGCGGAGTGCGGTGCTCACGGCACTTGACGTGCTGGGTTACGAACGGCCGACGCAGCTGCGGGGTGAGCGGGCGAGGCTGGTCGGGCTGGTGTTGCCCGAACTGCAGAACCCGATCTTCCCCGCGTTCGCGGACGTGGTCGGGAACGCGCTGGCGCAAAGGGGCTTCACGCCTGTGCTGTGCACGCGGACGGCCGGCGGGGTGACCGAGGCGGAGTACTTGGAACTCCTCCTCGAACAGCACGTCAGCGGGATCGTGTTCGCCGGTGGGCTGTACGCGCAGAAGGACGCGAGTCACGGTCATTACCAGCAGATGATGTCGCGGAAGTTGCCTGCGGTGCTGGTCAACGCCGCCATAGACGACCTGGCGTTCCCGCGGGTGTCGTGTGATGACGCGGTGGCCGTCGAGCAGGCCTACGGGCACCTCACCTCGCTCGGGCACAAGCGGATCGGGGCGGTTCTCGGGCCGCCGGACCACGTGCCCAGTCAGCGGAAGTTGCAGGCCATCGACAAGTGCGGTGGTGCGGACGTCGAGCACGCCATGTTCAGCCTGGAGGGCGGACAGGCGGCGGCGATGAAGCTCGTGCAGCGCGGGGTCACGGCGATCATCTGCGCCAGCGACCCACTCGCACTCGGCGCCATAAGGGCTGTGCGGCGCGCGGGATTGGACGTGCCGAAGGACGTGTCGATCATCGGGTACGACGATTCGGCGTTCATGACCTGCACTGATCCGCCTCTTACGACGGTGCGGCAACCCATTGAGGCGATGGGGCGGGCGGCCGTCGAGCTGCTGGCCAACCAGATCTCCGGCAACGCGGTGGCGCCGGACGAGTTGCTGTTCGAGCCGGAGTTGGTGGTGCGGGCGTCCAGTGCGCCGGTGAGGTAACAAGCGCAGTCGTCTTCTTGCGAGTTTTCGTCTGGATATTGCGTTCAGATGTAACGGGGACTTATGGTCGCCGTCACATCGACGCGCTCGCGAGAAGGGCGGCCCCACCATGAAGAAGTCCGCTGCCGTGCTGCTAGGCGGTGTCCTCGTACTGAGCACCGCCGCCTGTGGGAGCGGTTCCACGACTGAGCCCGGCGGCAAGGTCACGATCAACATCAATGGTCAGCCGCCGCAGACCCAGGCGTTCGACCGCAAGGTCTTCGACGAGGACGTCGCGGAGTTCGAGAAGCAGAACCAGGACATCGACCTCGTGCCGCACGAGGGGTTCATGGACCCGAAGACGTTCTCCGCCAAGCTCGCCGGCGGTCAGCTCGAAGACGTCTTCTACGTCTACTTCACCGATCCCGGGGCGCTCATCGCCCGCAAGCAGGCCGCGGATCTCACCGACTACGTCAAGGACGTCCCGCACTACGGCGACCTCAAGCAGGAGCTGAAGGACGTCTTCACGGCCGGCGGCAAGGTCTACGGGCTGCCCACCGCGAACTACACGATGGGCCTGCTCTACAGCCGCACCAACTTCACGAAGGCCGGCCTGAACCCCGACTCTCCGCCGAAGACGTGGGACGAGGTGCGCGCCGCCGCCAAGAAGCTCAAGGACGCCGGTGTCACCGGGTTCGCCGAGTACAGCAAGAGCAACCAGGGCGGCTGGCACTTCACCACGTGGGTGAAGTCCGTCGGCGGTGACATCGCGCGCAAGGACGGCGACACCTACAAGGCCGACTTCAACAACGACAAGGGCAAGGAAGTCCTGCGCAGGCTCAAGGAGATGCGCTGGGACGACAACTCCATGGGCGACAAGCAGCTCCTGGAGATCGGCGACGTGCAGAACATGATGGGCGCCGGGCAGCTCGGCATGTACCTGGCCGCGCCGGACAACGTCGCCGCGATCGTCAACCAGTTCAAGGGCAAGTACGACGACTACGGTCTGGCCGCGATCCCGGAGCAGAAGGGCACCCTGCTCGGCGGCGAGGGTTACATGATCAACCCGAAGGCGACGCCGGAGAAGATCAAGGCGGGCCTGAAGTGGATCCAGTGGAAGTACCTGAACCCGGACCGCCTCGAGGGCAACCTGCAGAAGTACAAGGACCGCGGTCAGCCCGTGGGCCTGCCGATCCCGCCGATCGCGGACATCTGGACCGGCGAGCCGCGCAAGAAGCAGGAAGACCTGAAGGCCAAGTACGCCACCATGCCGGTGCAGAACTTCCAGGCCTATGTGGACGGTTCGGAGAAGACCAAGGGCTCGCTCGAACCGCCGCAGGCACAGCAGGTCTACGCGATCCTCGACTCCGTCGTGCAGGCCGTGCTGACGAACAAGGACGCTGACCACGCGGCACTGCTGAAGGACGCCGAGACCAAGGTCAACGCCGTTCTGGCGCAGGTGAAGTAAGTGCGGCGCCACGTCACCGCGTACGGCTTTCTGAGTGCCGCGCTGGTCGTCTTCGCGGTGTTCTCCTGGTTCCCCATCGTGCGCGGGGTGGTCCTGAGCTTCCAGCAGGTCAACTTCGTCACGAGTCCCGACTGGGTGGGCTGGGAGAACTTCGAGCGACTCTTCGCGGACCCGCTGTTCGGGGTGGCGTGGCGCAACACGCTGTACTTCACGCTTCTGGCGCTGGTCCTGGGTTTCGGCGTCCCGTTCCTGACGGCCGTCGTGCTCAACGAACTGCGGCACGCCAAGGGCTACTTCCGGTTGCTGGTCTACCTGCCGGTGATGTTGCCGCCGGTCGTCACGGCCCTGCTGTGGAAGTGGTTCTACGACCCGGGACCGGGCCTGTTCAACTCGATCCTCAGAGGACTCGGGCTGCCCACGAGCCAATGGCTCGACTCCGCCGACACCAGCATGATCAGCCTCGTCCTGGTGATCACGTGGGCGAACATGGGCTCGGCCACGCTGATCTACCTGGCCGCGTTGCAGACCATCCCCGGTGAGCTGTACGAGGCCGCCGACCTGGACGGCGCGGGGATCGTCAAGAAGGTCTGGCACATCACGATCCCGCAGACCAAGTTCGTGATCCTGATGCTGTTGCTGCTCCAGGTGGTGGCGACCATGCAGATCTTCACCGAGCCGTTCATCATGACCGGCGGCGGCCCGGAGGAGTCCACGGTCACCGTGCTCCTGCTGCTGTACCGCTACGCCTTCTACTACAACGACTTCGGCACCGCGAGCGCGCTGAGCCTCATCCTCTTCGCGGTGCTGGGCGTCTTCTCCTTCCTGTACCTCAAGATCACCCGGAAGGCCGACGCATGAGGACTCTCACCAGGGGAACGGGCAGGGCGTACTGGGTCGTCCTCACCCTCACGCTGATCCTGTTCACCGCGGCTTTCCTGCTCCCGCTGGTCTGGGTGCTGCTCGGCGCGTTCAAGCCACCGGCGGAACTGGCGCAGCAACCGCCGACGATCCTGCCGGAGACGTGGGAGCCGGGCGCGTACGTCGACGCCTGGAACTACATGGACCTCGGCCGGTTCTTCCTCAACACGTTCGTCGTCGCGATCGGCGCGTGGGCCGTGCAGATGGCCGTGATCGTGCCCGCGGCCTACGCGCTGAGCAAACTCCGCCCGATCTTCGGCAACGTGATCATGGGCCTGATGCTGGCGACGCTGATGCTGCCGTCGACGGCCGTGCTGGTCCCGGTGTACCTCACGCTCACCGACCTCGACCTGCTGAACAACCCGGCGGGCATCTGGTTGCCGGCCGCGGCGAACGCGCTGAACGTGTACCTGCTCAAGCGCTTCTTCGACCAGATCCCGGAAGAGCTCCTCGAAGCGGCCAGGATCGACGGCGCCGGAACGTGGACGACCCTCGTCCGCATCGTGCTGCCGATCTCACGCCCCATCCTCGCCGTCGTCTCGATCTTCGCGGTCGTGGCGGCGTGGAAGGACTTCATCTGGCCGCTGCTCGTGTTCCCCGATCCGGCGAAGCAGACGCTCAGCGTCGCGCTTCAACGCTTCGCCCCGGACACCCCGATCAACCTCCTGCTCGCGGGCCTCGTGCTGGCGAGCCTGCCGATGGTGGCGCTGTTCCTGGCGTTCCAGCGGCACATCCTCGCGGGGCTCACCGCGGGCGGCGTAAAAGGCTGAAAGGACACCAGATGAGTTGGTGGCGCAACGCATCCATCTACCAGGTCTACCTGCGCAGCTTCGCGGACGGCAACGGAGACGGCATCGGCGACCTGGCCGGCCTCCGCGCCAAGCTCCAGCACATCGCGAACCTCGGCTTCGACGCGATCTGGCTCAACCCGTGGTACCCGAGCCCGCTCGCCGACGGCGGCTACGACGTGGCCGACTACCGCGACATCGAGCCGGTGTTCGGGTCGCTCGCCGACGCCGAGAAGCTCATCGCGGACGCGCACGGACTCGGCATCCGGATCATCATCGACCTCGTCCCGAACCACAGCAGCGACCAGCACCCGTGGTTCAAGGACGGCCTGTGGGACCGCTTCCACGTCCGTGACACCGAGGAGATCCCGAACGACTGGCAGTCGCGCTTCGGCGGCCCCGCGTGGAGCAAGCTCGAGGACGGCCGCTGGTACCTGCACCTCTACGCCGCGGAGCAGCCGGACTTCAACTGGGAGAACCCGGTCGTCCACGACGAGTTCGAGGACATCCTGCGGTTCTGGCTCGACCGCGGTGTCGACGGCTTCCGCATCGACGTGGCGGACGGCCTGGTCAAGGACTTCAGCAAGCCCGACGCCGACCTGCCCTACTCCGACCAGGACGGCGTGCACGAGATCTACCGCAGGTGGCGGCAGATCGTCGACGAGTACGACGGCGACCGCATCCTCGTCGGCGAGATGTGGCTGCCGGACCCGGTCCGGTTCGCCCGGTATCTCCGGCAGGACGAGATGCACAGCGCGTTCAACTTCGACTTCCTCTGCTGCCCGTGGAACGCCGACGAGCTGCGCAAGGTCGTCGACAGCACGCTCGCCGCGCACGCACCCGTTGGCGCGCCACCGACCTGGGTGCTCTCCAACCACGACGTCACGAGGCACGTGACCCGCTACGGCCGCGAGAAGACGGGATTCTCCTTCGCGGACAGGCAGCACGGCGCCCCGACCGACTTCGATCTGGGGACGAGAAGGGCCCGTGCGGCGATCATGCTCACCGCCGCGCTGCCCGGTGGCGTGTACGTCTATCAGGGAGAGGAGCTGGGCCTCTGGGAGGTCGAGGACCTGCCGGACGAGCTGCGCGAGGACCCGGTGTGGCACCGCTCCGGCTTCACCGACCGGGGTCGCGACGGCTGCCGCGTGCCACTCCCCTGGTCCTCGGAGGACGGTCCGAGCTGGTTGCCGCAGCCCGGGAACTGGCAGGACTTCTCGGTCGCGGTCCAGTCGGACGACCCTGAGTCGATGCTCGCCCTGTACCGGCAGGTGTTCGCGCAGCGCCGCGGCATCGACGGCGACCTGGAGTGGCTCGACCTCGGCGAGAACGTGCTGGCGTTCCAGCGCGGCGACCACACCTGCGTCGTCAACCTGTCGGACGAACCGATCGATCTGCCGAGCGTGCCAACGTTGTCAAGCATCCCGCTTACGAACGGCCAGTTGCCGCCCGACGCGGCGGCCTGGCTGAAGTAGAACGGGGGGTCGGGGGTGGCCGCGAGCCACCCCCGGGCTTCACCGCGTGGCGTAAGGAGAATCGTCGGCCTTCGCGGCCTCGGTCGGCAGGTTCTTCACCACGCCGATCGCCGTGGTGTCCACAATGGCCCCGGCGGCGGCCTTCGGCATGATGGCCTCCAGTCCGCCCTTGCACTTCTCCAGGATCTCGAAGATCTTGTTGACGACCTTCGACAGGTTCCGGATCGTCGTGATCACCTTGTCGAGCCACTTCGATACCTTGTCGGCCCACTTCACGATCAGCCGGATGCCGTCCGCGATGATGCCCGGCGTGGCGAGCCCGACCGTGAGCAGCGCGGCGGCCGCCCAGCGGATCAGCGCCTGCACGAGCTCGCTCATCGCCATCGAGATCAGGTCACGCACGATCGTCCGCACCGTGGCGACGGCGACGCCCGCACCGGTCAGCGCGGCGCCGACACCTTCGGCGGCGAGCCCGGCGGCCTTCACGCCGAGCGCCTCCGCCTTGGCGACCGCGGTGTAGGCGTCGATCGCGGCACCCCGCCACGCACTGGTGTCGCCGTCGACGACGCGCGCCATCTCCTCGCCGGCCTTCTTGAGGTGATCACCGACGTTGCCCCAGGTGGCGGCGTTCTGGTTGATCACGCCAGGGTTGCCGGCCAGCGAGTCCAGCATCGACTTCAACGGCTCGACGTGCTCGATGAACCACGCGAACGCCGACGACAGCAGCGTGCCGAACGGGTCGGTCATGAAGCCCAGCGCGTCGATGCCCGCGCCCAGGACGTTGATGCCGGCCTCGGCCCAGTCACCGCGCTGGATCGCGGAGACCGCGTCCGCCGCCGGCTCGACCAGGTTGAGGCCCGCCAGGGCTCCGGGGGCGTCGGGGGCCTTGGCCACCAACGGGTTCGGTGCGGTCATGAGGTCAGCTCCCCCAGCTTCTCGACGATCTTCTTGAAGTTGCCGCCGAGCTTCTGGTCGACGGTGTCGTAGACGTCGGCCATCCCGTTCACACCGTCCACAGTGGCGTCGACGACGCCGTGCGCGGTGTTGACCGCACCGGTGCCGGCGGCC
Organism: Lentzea waywayandensis; assembly: GCF_900115955.1. GTDB lineage: Bacteria > Actinomycetota > Actinomycetes > Mycobacteriales > Pseudonocardiaceae > Lentzea > Lentzea waywayandensis. Next base: position 216,649 of record NZ_FOYL01000006.1, on the reverse strand, counting down.
TCGATGGTGCCCATGATCGGCTCCAGCAACGGGCTGCAGAGGATCCCGTACGCGTTGGCGCCGTTGATCCGCGCCTGCCCGATGGCCTGCTGCGCGGTCTCGATCTGCCGCACGATGCCGTCCAGCCGCTTGGCGTGCTCGCGCATCGCCTCCGTCTGGACGTTGAACGATCCGGTCATGCCGCTCACCACCCCTTGTTGTCACGGGCGAAGTTGTGCCCGCCGAAGTCGTCGTCATCTGAGGGGCCGGTGGGGCGCGGGGGCCTCGGGTCCTCGGGCGGGGGTTCCGGGAAGCGCTCGTGGTAGCCGCCCATCAGCGCACCCATGGTCGCGGAGTCGTCGCCGATGATGGGCGCCATGACCTCCTGCATCCTGGCCGCGATCTGCGCCTGAGCCGTGCGCATCGCGCCGAGGATCTCGGCCGACAGCTGCGCGGGCTGCTTGCGCAACGCCGCGTCGGTCAGGTCCAGTGCCGAGACGACACCGTTCTGGTCGACCGTGACGGACACCGAGCCGTCAGAGGAACGCTGTGTCACCTTGACCGCGTTCGCGACCTGTTTCATCTCGTCGGCCTGCCGAAGCTTGGCCTGGATCTGCTCGTTCCACTGACGCATCATCGCGTCGGGATCAGCTGCTGCCGGGTTCATCTAGTAGTCCCTCTCCTGTGCCTTCTTACGTCGGGAAGTGACCGTGCCCAGAACGGCCAGCGCCCCGATTCCACCGATTCCCAGACCCCCGAGCACCGAGCCGAGACCCAGCACCACGCTCGGCTCGAAATCGGCGCGGTACACGGGCGGGTTGTCAGGTCCGTTGCGGACCTTGCCCTCGCCCCGCTGCACCACCGGCACCTCGGCGCCCTGGTCGGACGGCGTGAGCTGGTCCGGTTCGGCCGTCACCCGCGTCTGTCTCCCGCTCTCCCACACGACGTCGGCCTGGCACGTCCACCAGGTGCCGAAGCCACGCCTGCTGACCGGTCCCTCGCTCGTGCAGTCGGCCACGCGTGCGACACCCCGGTCCGTGACGGGCCTGGAGTTCGTCCCCGCGGTGGGATCGAACTTCGTGAAGCCGGTCAGACCGAGCAGCAGCCCGAGCGCCAGGACCACCAGGGCGAACAGGCCCGCGACCCACTTCATGCGTCTCGTCCCCTCGTAGACCACTGTTCGACTTCGTCCCGCTCCGCCCGGTTCCACCGAATTCAGCAGCCTTCTGGCGGCCATCCGGGCACACGGAGAGGGCAGTTCGGGCGTGCCCAGTCTGGTCGACCTGCGTGAACGAGTCGTCACGTACTGCGAACCGGGCATAAATCGGGCAGGATCTCACCCAGTTGTGGTGCCCACCACAATGTTTCGAGGGTGTTTCATCTATGCACGGCCCGAACGGGCAACCCGAGAGCCGAGTGGGCAGGTGACATGCGAGCCGAGGAACGCAAGCGGCGCATCCTGGCCAGGGCCCGCGCCGACGGCCGCGTCGACGTGGTGGAGATGGCGCAGGAACTGCGCGTCGCGCCCGAAACGGTCCGGCGCGACCTGCGCGTACTGGACGAACACGGCCTCGTGCGCCGCACGCACGGTGGCGGTGTCCCCGTCGAGAGCGCGGGCTTCGAGACAGGACTCCGGTTCCGCGCCGGGTCGCACGTCCCGGAGAAGCGCCGCATCGCGAAGGCCGCCGCCGAACGGCTCGACGACGCCGAGACCGTCTTCATCGACGAGGGCTACACGCCGCAGCTCGTCGCGGAGGCGTTGCCCACGACCAACCCGCTCACGATCATCACCGCATCGCTGCCGACCGCGGCGGCGATGTCCGAGCACCCGTCGTGCACCGTCCTGCTGCTGGGCGGCCGCGTCAGGGGCCACACACTGGCCACTGTGGACCACTGGACCACCAGGATGCTCGGCGAGATGGTCATCGACCTCGCCTACATCGGTGCGAACGGCATCTCCCGCGAGCACGGCCTGACCACCCCGGACCCGGCGGTCGGCGCGGTGAAGGCCAAGGCGCTCAACGCTTCCCGGCGCAAGATCTTCGTCGGGACGCACACGAAGTTCGGCGTCTCCAGCTTCCACCGGTTCGCCGAGGTCTCCGATCTGGAGGCGGTCGTCACGGACAGCGGCCTGTCCGCCCACGAGGCCCACCGCTACACGTTGCTAGGCCCCAAGGTCATCAGAGCCTGAACGCCCTCACCCTTTGGGCGCGATTCCCCCTCTTAAGCGCGCCCAAAAACCCTGGAAAGGAACCGACGATGCCGTCGATTCGCACACCACTTCGCACATTCGGGGCCGCTACCGCCGTGCTGCTGCTCGCGTCCGCCTGTTCGGGTGCCGGTGGCGGGGGTGGTGGTGAGAACTCGGTGAACGTCCTGATGGTGAACAACCCGCAGATGCAGGACCTGCAGAAGCTCACCGCGGACAACTTCACCAAGGACACGGGCATCAAGGTGAACTTCACCGTGCTGCCGGAGAACGACGTCCGCGACAAGATCAGCCAGGACTTCTCCAGCCAGGCCGGCCAGTACGACGTCGCGACGATCTCCAACTACGAGACGCCGATGTACGCCAAGAACGGCTGGCTCGCGCCGATGGACGACTTCGTGTCCAAGGACAGCGGGTTCGACCAGGCCGACATCCTGGAGCCGATCAAGCAGTCGCTCACCGCGGCGGACGGCAAGGTGTACGCGCAGCCGTTCTACGGCGAGTCGTCGTTCCTCATGTACCGCAAGGACATCTTCGAGGCCAAGGGCGTCACTCTGCCCGAGAAGCCGACCTGGCAGCAGGTCGCGGAAGCGGCGGCGAAGGTCGCGACGCCCGAGGTGCGCGGCATCTGCCTGCGCGGCCAGCCGGGCTGGGGTCAGGTCATGGCTCCGCTCACGACGGTCGTGAACACCTTCGGCGGCACGTGGTTCACCAAGGACTGGCAGGCGCAGGTCAACGCGCCGGAGTTCAAGGAGGCCACCAAGTTCTACGTCGACCTCGTCCGCAACCACGGTGAGGCGGGCGCTCCGCAGGCCGGTTTCGCCGAGTGCCTCAACAACATGACGCAGGGCAAGGTCGCGATGTGGTACGACGCCACAGTCGCCGCCGGCCTGCTCGAGGCCGCCGACTCCCCCATCAAGGGCAAGCTCGGCTTCACCCAGGCGCCGGTCGTGAAGACCGACAGCTCCGGCTGGCTCTACACGTGGGCGTTCGGCATCCAGAAGGCGTCGAAGAAGCAGGACAACGCCTGGAAGTTCATCTCGTGGGCGTCCGGCAAGGGCTACGAGGAACTGGTCGGCAAGAACCTCGGCTGGTCGAAGCTCCCCGACGGCAAGCGTTCGTCGACCTACCAGCGCGCCGAGTACAAGCAGTCCTCCGGCAGCTTCTCCGCGATGGCCGAGGCCGCGATCAAGGGCGCGAAGCCGCTCAACCCCGGTGTGCAGGAACGCCCGGCGCCCGGCATCCAGTTCGTCGGCATCCCCGAGTTCACCGACCTCGGCACCCAGGTGTCGCAGCAGATCAGCTCGGCGATCGCGGGCGCCACGTCCGTGGACGACGCGCTGAACAACGGTCAGGGACTCGCCGAGAAGGTCGCCGCGAAGTACAAGGGCCAGTGACGGGAGCTGGGACATGGCGGTCATGACCCGGGAGCGGTCGGTCGTCGACCGGCCGCCTCCCGTCCCCCGCAGGAACTACTCGAAGTGGGCGAGGCGGGCACCTCTGCTGCCCGCGCTCATCTTCCTGATCATCGTGACGCAGCTGCCGTTCGTGGCGACGCTGGTCATCTCGTTCATGAAGTGGAACTCGCTCGACCCCACCAACCGCGGGTTCGCGGGGTTCGACAACTACGTCAACGTCTTCACGGATCCTGATCTGCGGTCGTCGGTCGTCAACACGATCGTGCTCACCGCGTCGGTGGTGCTGATCAGCCTGATCCTCGGACTCGGGCTGGCCCTGTTGCTGGACAAGAAGTTCAAGGGCCGCGGGTTCGTGCGCACCATGCTCATCGCGCCGTTTCTCGTGGTCCCGGTGGCGGCGGCGCTGATCTGGAAGCACGTGCTCTACAACCCGGAGTACGGCCTGTTCAACGGAATCCTGAACTGGCTGGGCTTCGACGCCCAGCCGGACTGGATCTCCACCATGCCGATGAGCGCCGTCGTGCTGTCGCTGGTGTGGCAGTGGACGCCGTTCATGATGCTGATCCTGCTGGCGGGCCTGCAGTCGAAGCCCATCGAACCGGTCGAGGCCGCCACGATCGACGGCGCGTCGTCGTTCCAGATCTTCCGGTACCTGACGTTCCCGCACCTGCGTCAGTACCTGGAGCTCGGCGGGCTGCTCGGGTCGATCTACATCGTGCAGAACTTCGACGCGGTCTTCACGATCACGTCCGGCGGTCTGGGCACGGCGAACCTGCCGTACATGATCTACCAGACCTTCTACCAGGCCCACGAGTACGGCGAGGCCTCCGCGGCCGGCGTCATCGTGGTGGCGGGTTCGATCATCATCGCGACGTTCGCGTTGCGCGTGGTGTCCTCGCTGTTCAAGGAGGAGAAGCGATGAACTCCCAATGGATCAAACACAGTTGGGGCGTTCTCGCCTGGTTCTGCGGGATCCTGTTCTTCCTGCCGGTCGCCTGGATGTTCCTGACCTCGCTGCACAGCGAGTCGGACGCGGCCACCAACCCGCCGTCGCTCGCGGCGCCGCTGACGCTCGACGGCTACACGGAGTTCTTCGACTCCGGCGCGTGGCCGCCGCTGATCAACTCGTTCAGCGCCTCGATCGGATCGACGATCATCGTGCTGCTGCTGGCGATCCCGGCCGCGTACGCGTTGTCGATCAAGCCGGTGGAGAAGTGGACGGACGTCCTGTTCTTCTTCCTGTCCACCAAGATGATGCCGGTCGTCGCGGCGCTGCTGCCGATCTACCTGATCGCGCAGTTCGCCGGGATGCTCGACAACATCTCGTTCCTCACGCTGCTGTACTGCTCGATGAACCTGCCGATCGCGGTGTGGCTCATGCGCTCGTTCCTGTCCGAGGTGCCGAAGGAGATCCTCGAGGCGGCTTCGATCGACGGCGCCGGGCTGATCACGATCCTGCGCAGGGTGGTGGCACCCATCGCGATGCCCGGCATCGCGGCGACGGCGTTGATCTGCTTCATCTTCAGCTGGAACGAGCTGCTCTTCGCACGGGTGCTCACCGGTGTCGTCGCCGGTACCGCTCCCGTGTACCTGACCGGGTTCGTCACGTCGCAGGGCCTCTTCCTGGCCAAGGTCTGCGCCGCGGCGGTCGTGGTCTCTCTACCGGTGCTGATCGCCGGGTTCGCCGCTCAGGACAAGCTCGTCCAGGGCCTCTCGTTGGGAGCAGTCAAGTGAAAGCAGCAGTGATCACCGGCGTCGGGTCCGTCGAAGTGACCACTGTGGACGATCCCACCTGCGGTCCCCGCGAAGTGGTCGTCGACGTGGCGGCCTGCGGGTTGTGCGGCACGGACCTGCACATCCTGCAGGGCGAGTTCGCTCCCACCCTGCCGGTCGTGCCGGGCCACGAGTTCGCCGGCACGATCGTCGAGATCGGTTCGCAGGTCAATGAGCTGAAGGTCGGCGACCGCGTGGCCGTCGACCCGTCGCTCTACTGCCACGAGTGCCGGATGTGCCGTTCCGGGAAGAACAACCTGTGCGAGCGCTGGGCGGCCATCGGCGTCACGACGTCCGGTGGCGCGGCGGAGTTCGCGAAGGCCCCGGTGGCGAACTGCGTCAAGCTGCCGGACCACGTGCGGACCGAGGACGCGGCGCTGATCGAGCCGCTGTCGTGCGCGGTGCGCGGCTACGACGTGCTGCGGTCGCAGATGGCGTCGCGGGTGCTGATCTACGGCTCGGGCACGATGGGCCTGATGATGCTCCAACTCGGCAAGCTGACCGGCGCGTCGTCGATCGAGGTCGTGGACCTGAACCAGGAGCGCCTCGAAACGGCCCGCACGCTCGGCGTCACGGCGGTCGCGTCCTCGGCGGACGAGCTGGACCGGCCGCAGGGCTGGGACGTCGTCATCGACGCCACCGGCAACGAGAAGGCCATCCAGGACGGGATCGGGCGGGTCGCGAAGGGCGGCACGTTCCTCCAGTTCGGCGTCTCGGACTACTCGGCCCGCGTGACCATCGAGCCGTACAAGATCTACAACCAGGAGATCACCATCACCGGCTCGATGGCGGTGCTGCATTCGTTCGAACGGGCGGCAGATCTGTTCGCGACCGGAGTACTGGACCCCGAGATCTTCATCAGTGACAGGGTGCCGCTGGCCGACTACGCGGGGGCGTTGGACCAGTTCAAAGCGGGTAAGGGCCGCAAGATCCAGGTCCTGCCGTGAGCTGATCCGAGAAAGTTCTCAGAAGTTCGTGGGCACTCGTGTATCCAGACGAGTGCCCATGACTCCTTCCAGGCATGTCGAAATCCCGGCAGAACGTAGAAGTACCGCCGTACTTCTCGCACATGTCCGACGAAGAGCTCCTCGCCTGGTACGCGGAGCTTCAGGCGCGCGCGATGAACGCGCCGCCTGGGGACGTCGACTTCGATCACGCTCACCAGCCGGCCAAGCCGGTGACGGTCGAAGAGCTTCGCCAGCGGATCATGACGTTCCAGGGCTGGCCGGGTGGGCTCTCCACCCTCGACGCCGGTTCTCCGTTCCACAACCTGTGGCACTGGCTCAGCGACTGACCCGGCGCGAGGTCACCCTCGCTCGGGTCATCGGCGCGTTGGTGGCCGCCTGTGTGCTCTACGCCGTCGTGCACACAGCGGTCACCGGCGCGGTCTCGCATCCGCGGAACTGGCTGGTCGCGTTCGCCTGCACCCTGCTCGGGGTGCGGGTGATCGGCCACGTCCGCAGGTCGTCCGTCGGGTGGTTGCTGCTGGCCATGGGCGTGTTCGGCGGTGTCGCCATCGCCGTCGCCGGTCAGCCCGTGGACCATCCCGCCCGATGGGTCGAGGCGTGGGTCTGGTGGCCCACGTACGCGTTGCTGCCCGCTGTGGCACTGGTCTTCCCGAGCGGCAAGCCGTTGAGCAACCGCTGGTGGATCGCCATCGGCGCTTCGCTGTTCAGCGCTGTCGCCGGCACGGTCGGGATCGCCTGGGCGTCGTGGGGCGATCCCGCCTCGTTCTGGCAGAGCAGCGGCGGCGGGCTCGCGAAGACGATCACGCTGATCGCCGTGCTCGCGGCCGGGGTCTCCGTGCTCGCGGCCGTGGTGTCCTTGGCTCTGCGGTGGCGGAGAGCCGAAGGGGACGAACGCCGGCTGCTCGTGTGGGCGTTCGCGCTGCTGACGCTGGCCGGTGTGGCGACCGTCGTGGAGACGACGGACGGGCACATCGCGTGGATCGTCGGTGTGCTGGCGTTTCCGGCCGCCGCGGTCATCGCGATCGTGCGGTACGGCCTGTACGACATCAGCCTGCTGATCCACCGGTCGTTGCTCTACGGCACGTTGACCGTGGTGCTGCTGCTCGTCTACCTCGGCGTGATGGTCGGCGCGGGTCAGCTGTTCACCAACGACGCCGAGGTGATCGGCGTGGTCGCGGCGGGACTCGCGTTCGCGCCGATTCGCAGCTGGGTGCAGCGCAAGCTCGACCGCTGGCTGTACGGCCAGCGCTCTGATCCTTACGCCGCACTGTCCACGCTGAGCGAGAAGCTCGAACGGTCGCAGGACGTGCTGCCGACGGTCGCGCAGACCGTCGCGGAGTCCTTGAAGCTGCCGTACGTGGCTATTCGCGGCGGCTCGGTGCTGGCCGAGCACGGACGTAGTCGCGGCTGGCCGCAGCTACGCTTTCCCATGACGTACCGGGGTTCCTCCGTCGGCGATCTCGTCGTGGAACCGCGGGCGCCCGACGAACGGCTGAGCGATCAGGAACTGAGCCTGCTCGTCGACCTCGCCCGTTCCACCGCCCCGGCCGCGCAGTCGATCAAGCTGACCGCCGATCTCCAGCTCGCCCGCGAACGGCTGGTGCGCGCCCGCGAGGAGGAACGACTCCGGTTGCGGCGCGACCTGCACGACGGCGTCGGACCGGCGCTGGTCGGGATCCGGTTGCAGCTCAAGGCGTTGCGCCGCTCGCTGGGCGACGTGCTCGACCCGGTGCTGGGCGACGTCGACTCGACGGCCGGCGAGGTGCGCAGCCTCGTGGACGGCCTGCGGCCGCCGATCCTCGACCAGGGCCTGGCCCTGGCCGTGCGCGACGAGGCCGCACGCTTCAACGGTGACCTGCGAGTTCAGGTGGACGCCGAGGAGATCGACGGGCTGTCCGCGGCCGTGGAGGTCGCGGCCTACCGGATCGTCGCGGAGGCGTTGACCAACACCGCGCGCCACTCGGGCGCGTCGACGTGCACGATCACAGTGCGGGCCGACGGCGACCTGATCGTCGAGATCGTGGACGACGGGCGCGGCGTCGCGGCTGATTCCAAGCCGGGCGTGGGCCTCGACTCGATGCGCGAACGGTGCGCGGAGCTGGGTGGATCGTGCACAGTAGGACCCGCGGAACCACACGGCACTCGGGTGGTGGCGCGGATCCCGTTGGAGGCCCAGTAGTGGGTGAGGCAGTGACGCGGGTTGTGATCGCAGACGACCACCCGGTGTTCCGGCGCGGCCTGAAGGCGTTGCTGGACGGCGAGGACGGCCTCGAGGTCGTCGGCGACGCCGCCGACGGGCAGGAGGCCGTGAAGGTCGTCCTCGACCTGGAACCGGACGTCGTCGTGATGGACCTGCACATGCCCGTGCTGGGCGGGGTCGAGGCCGCCAAGCAGATCCGGGAGGTCCTGCCCGACATCGGTGTCCTCGTGCTGACCATGCACGAGGACGACGAACTCGTGTTCGCGGCGATGAAGGCCGGAGCCCGGGGCTACCTGGTCAAGACGACCGACGACGACGAGATCGTGCGCGCGGTGCAGGCGATAGGAGCCGGAGAGGCGATCTTCAGCGCCACCATCGCCCAGCGCATGATGGGCTACTTCACCGCGATCTCGTCGTCCAAGGCGGTGCTGTTCCCGCAGCTCACCGACCGCGAACGGGACGTGCTGGAGCTGATGGCGTCCGGGCTCGACAACCCGTCGATCGCCCACCGGCTCTCGCTGTCGGGCAAGACCGTGCGCAACCGGGTGTCCGCGATCTTCACCAAGCTCCAGGTGGCCGATCGCGCGCAGGCCATCGTGCGGGCCCGCGAGGCCGGGCTGGGAAGTCCCTCCTAAGTAGGGACACCGGTCACCTGACGACGGGACTTCGCCCTCGTTTGGATCGGCGTATCCGCCGAAGGGGGCCCGATCGCATGGACATCACCTGGGACGTCGCACACGCGCGGCTCAGCCACGACCGAATGCTGCACATCGCACAGGCGCTCATCTCGATGCGCCCCGAGACCGTCACGCTGGGAGGCGGGGAACCGCTGGGAGTCCCCGGCCTGTTCGAGATCGTCGAACTGTTCCGCGCCGCCGGAATCGACGTCGTCCTGCGCACGTCCGGCAAGTCGCTGCACCCGTCGATGGTGCGGACGCTGCTGATGTCGTGCTCGCGCATCGAGGTGTGCGCGATGGCGTTCACGCACGCCATGCACGCGTTGCACCTGCTCGACATCGGTGCCGCCAAGCTCGACCAGCACGCCGCGTTCGGCCTCGACGCCACCGGCATCCGCCGCGGGTTCGACCGCCTGGAGGACTTCTGCGCCACCACCGCGTTCGAACTGCCGCACCTGGCGTTCATCGCGTTCAGCGACACGATCGGCTCGGACCACGCGCAGTACCTTCAGTCGCTCGCGCCTCAGACCGTCCGGGTGACGGTCGCGACCGCGAACACGTCGGTGGTCAGAGCGAGTTGATCAGGGCGCGCCAGGCAGGGGTGGAGAACGCGAGTACCGCACCGCTCGCGTTCTTCGTGTCCCGCACGAGCGCGTCCTGAGCGAGAGAGACCTCCACGCAGTTGCCCGAGCCGCTGCCACCGCTGTAGCTGCTCTTACGCCAAGTCCGTTCCTGGAACATCTGAGTCCTCTCGCAGGCCGCTGACGTACTCCATCAGCTTGCTCCGCGATTGTTCCTCATCCAGGGCAACGGCATCCAGCCGCTGAAAGAGCCTCCTCGCCCGCGCGACAGCGGTCTTGTCCTGCGCGAACACCTTTGCCATGTCGGTTTCGCAGTACACGACCGGCAACGCCTTCTCGAACTCGTACAGCACACACGGCGAGCGGAAAGCCGTGATGTGTGCCGGCACGATCCGAAGGATGTGGGTGTTGAAGAGGAGACGGAGGTACTGATCTTCCCGGACAGCAGCACTGCCCAGCTGCATCCGCAGTGCCAGCTCGTGCACGTAGAACAAGCACTCCGGACGACTCGGCCGCCTCATGATCGCCTGCCGCTCCATGCGTGCCCGGACGAACTTCTCGATGTCCTCCGGTGCCTCGATGTGGGAATCGACGAACAACTCCCGCGCGTAGTCCTCCACCTGCACGAGACCGGGCACCGTCATGATGTCGAGGCTGATGATCTTCGTGGCCATCGCCTCGGCCATGGCGAGTGTGCGCAGGTCGTCCGGCAGCTGCGCGAAGAACAAGTCGAACGCGTTGTAGTAGCGGCCGCGGAACGCGTCGATGAAGTCGATGTCCTTGCCACACGTGGTCAGGTACTGGACGAGGTCGATCTCGCTCGCCCGCACCTTGCCGAGTTCGATGTCGGACACCTTGCTCGGATCCCAGCCGAGCTGGACGGCCATCGCACGACCGTGGAAATGAGTGCAGGTCTCCCTCAGCCGGCGCAGCTCGTCGCCGAGATCCCGGCTGTACGGGGTGGAAATGATCGCGGTCATGCTCAGTGACGGTATGGCTTGGATTTGAACCATGCCACGGGCTCGTTCGGGTGAAAACGTGATGCCCTATGGGCGCGTGCGGCACGCACGGCGCCATAGGGTCTGACCTGCACGTTCACCAGATCGTGGAATAGAATTCGAACACCTGTTCATGCCAAGATGAACACATGACAGCCCTCGGACTCGCTTCCCCGCTTGAGCTCCTCGACGAGCTCAAGCGGAAAGTCCGTGCGCTGCAAAGGCTTCAGTTCCAGGTAGTGGAGATCATCGGCGCGCTCGATCAGCAGGGCGCGGCGGAAACGCTGGGGTACAAGGATCTGATCGAGGTCTTCAAGCACACGCTGCGCTGGGATCCGAAGGTGTCGCGCCGCAGAATCAAGCAGGCGCAGGCCTTGTGCCCCACGGTGACGCCCACGGGTTCTCGAATCGATCCGGCCCTGCCCGATGTGGCAGCCGCGATGGCCGAGGGAGAACTGTCCGAGGACCACGTGGAGGTCCTGGCCGAGGCGATGGCCGCACTACCTGCTGTGGCGGAGGCCCACGTGGTCGAATACGCACGGCAGCACGAACCCCGCTCTGCCAAGGCGTTCTGCAAGGAGCTGGCCTACCGCCTGGACCAGGACGGCCCCGAACCCAAGGACCAGGAACCGGCGCCCTCCAAGAACGTCGTGCGACGGCAATGGAGGGGCGGCCGCTACCTGCTGTCCGCCGACCTGGACGCCGAGACGGGCGCGAAGCTCGACGCGCTGATCGACCCACTGGCCAAGCCCGAGCCCAACGACCCGCGCTTCGCCCCGGAGCGAGAAGGCGACGCGCTGTGCGAGGTGATCGACCTCGCCCTGCGCGCCGGCGGAAACCGGATCCACGGCGGCGAACGCGTCCAGCTGACGGTCACGGTCGACTACGACAAGCTCCGCACGGCCATCGGCACCGCGCTCCTCGACAACGGCGAGCACCTCCCGATGAACCAGGTCCGCAAGATCGCCTGCGACGCAGGCATCATCCCCACCCTGCTGGGCAGCAACTCCCAGATCTACGACGTGGGCCGCAAGACCAGAGCGATCAACGCCGGCCTGCGCCGAGTCCTGGTCGCCCGCGACAAGGGCTGCGCCTTCCCGGGCTGCACCCGCCCACCAAAACACTGCGAAGCCCACCACATCAAATTCTGGTCCGAGGGCGGCAAGACCAACGCCGACAACCTGGTCCTGCTCTGCCGCCGCCACCACGACCTGGCCCACCACTCCGACTGGCAGATCCAGATGGCCAACGGCCGCCCGACCTTCAGCCCGCCAACGTTCATAGACCCAACCCGAAGACCAAGAACCAACACAATCCACGTCGCCTAAGGCGCCACGCGCACCGAGCCGCGCGGCGCCACGCCAAGCCGCGCCACGCCGCGCGGCGCCGCTCCCGAGCCCCACGCCCCACGCCCCACGCCCATGCCCCAGCCCCACGCCTCAGCTCCAGCCCAGCCCCACGCCTCAGCCTCAGCCTCAGCCCCAGCCCCACGACATCCCGCCATCCCGCCATCCCGCCAGGGGCGCGGAGGCCGCAGCCGCGGCCCTAAACCCCCACGCCTCAGCCCCACGCCATCCCCCAAGGGGCGTGAACACCGCAGCCGCGGCCCTTCAGCCAAAAGTCCACCAGCCAAAAGTCCACCAGCCCAAAGCCCACCAGCCGCAGCCCCTCAGCCAAGCCCACCAGCCAAGCCCAAGCCCACCAGCCGCAGCCCCTCAGCCAAGCCCAAGCCCAAGCCCACCAGCCAAGCCACCAGCCGAAGCCAGCAGGCACCCTCGGGCCTTCCCCAGGAACCGGCAGCCTTCGCCCGCACCACAAGGCGCGCCCCCGGACCTTCCAAGGCAGCCGGTGCGCGGCCCTGCAGCGACTGCAGACCGACGGCCCAGAACCCGGCAGCGCTCGCAGGCCCCACCAAGCACCCCTGCGACCTCTCAACAGGACCCGGCGGCCGTCTCACCCGCCCTCACCAAGCGACCGTCATGTCCTCCCACAGGGGCGCGGCGTGGCGCGGCGTGGCGTCGGCCGACACCGGAACCTCGGCTCCGGCCCGGCGAGTTGCCGCACCAGCACTCAGAAAACGCCCCCGCGGGTGGCGAACACGTCCTCGATCGGACCCTCCGAGCCGAGCGCTAGGCGGAGGAGCACGCGGGCCTTGCGCGGGCACAACCAGCCCGCCATGACCGCGCCGCGCTTGATCAGGTCCGACTCGGACCCGGTGAAGCCGTAGGTGTTGCGGAAGGTGGTGCCCGCGCCGGTGCGCGTCGCCACCACCACCGGGAACCGGGCCCGCGAGATCGCCTCCGCCATGCCCTCCGACACGTGGCCGACGCCGGTGGCGGCGACCACGACGCCCTTGACGTTGAGCCAGTCCAGGATCGAGCCGTCATCGTCCACAGTGGCCTCGATCAGCGGAGCCGCTGGTGCGTCGAGAGGTCGCGGCAGCGCCGGTGAGCGGTGCGCGGGGTGGAAGTACTGCGGGGCGCCCTCGATCAGGAGTCCGAGCGGGCCGGGGAACGACTCGAAGGCGTTCATGAGGCTGCTGTGCGCCTTGCGGACCCAGCGGGCGGCGTGGATCTCGTCGTTGAGGACGAGCAACGCGCCGCGCCCGCGGGAGTTCGAAGTTCCGGCAACGGCAACAGCCGCGGCGAGGTTGGCGGGACCGTCCGCGCCGGGGAGTCCCGGGTGCCGCATCGCGCCGGTGACCACGACCGGTTCCTCGTGCGGCCAAAGGCAGTCGAAGAAGTACGCGGTCTCTTCCAGGGTGTCGGTGCCCTGGATGATCACGACGCCGCTCGCACCTGCGGACACCTGCTCGTCGGCCCAGTCGAAGGCCTCCAGCAGCGTCGTGAAGGTGAGCGAGGCGCCGGGAATCGTCGCCAGGGTGGCGATCTCGCCGACGTCGAGGCCCCCGACCAGGTCTCTCGCCCCGAGGGTCGGTGACACCGCACCGGAGCCCGTCATCGTGATCGTGCCACCGAGCGAGGCCACCGCCACCCGTGAGTCCATGGCCTCACTCTAGGGTCGCCGTCGAGTGCCGTCCCGCTTCCGCGCGTCCCGCCGTGGCGCGCGGAAGCGGGATCAGTTCAGGGTGTCACTGGCGCCAGTAGGTGATGTTGCGGAAGCGGGCCTCCGCGCGGCCGCTGCCGTGGTGGTAGACGCCGTTCTTGAAGTAGCGCGTCGCCGGGCCCTCGTCCTGGTGGGTGAGTTTGAGAGCGCCGTTGTAGTAGGTCTTCACGGTGCCCCGGCCGCCCGCGACGGCGGTGTGCTCGACGCGGATCTTGAACCATTTGTTGTAAATGCCGGTCGCGACGACCTGGTTGCTGTCCTTGCGCAGGGTGCCGCCGTTGATGTTGGCGACGTTGAGCATCACGTCGGTGGCGCGGGTGCCGTCCGGGCGGCTGCCGCGCAGGATCTGCACGACGGTCGGGCCGCTGACGCCGGCGGGGATGTAGATCTCGCCCTCCCAGGCGCGCGAACCGCTGGAGTACTCCTGGTTGAACCGGAGCTCGGTGCGCGGATCCGTCGGGCTGCCCTGGGTGTGCGGCTGGTCGTAGTCGTACACCCACATCGTGTGGACGCCGCCCTCGAACTTGTACCGCGCGCTGGTCGCGAGGTTGTAGGGCTTCTGGACGGTGTACGTGTACGGCGCCGAGACCCACTGCGCGGACGGCGGCTGAGCGAGGGCCTGAGCCGCCGGGGCCACGAGCAGAGGTGCGGTCAGCGCCACGGCTAGCAGGGAGCGGCGACTGTGGAGTGCAGGGGTTTCCACGGTGAATCCCTCCGACCTTCGATAAGTGGTCTGTACCACTGTGAGGTCAGAAGGCGGAGGGAATCAATACCTCGTTCAAATTCCGGAACAATGTTCAGATAGGCGAACTTTTCACATTCCTGAACGGATCTCGTCGAAGGTCGGGAACTTCTTCGCGATGTCGCTGCCGGTGAAGTTCCCGATCCAGCCGTCGTCGTCGTGGAAGAACCTGACCGACACGTAGTCGGGCGTCGTGCCCATGTCGAACCAGTGCGTCGTGTTCGCCGGAACGCTCAGCAGGTCGCCCGCCGTGCAGAACACCGCGTAGACCTTGTCGCCGATGTGCAGGTAGAAAACCCCTGCGCCACGGGCGAAGTAGCGGTCCTCGTCGTCGTCGTGCGTGTGCTCGGCGAGGAACTTGTTGCGGAACTCGACGGCCTTCGCGCGGTACTCGTCGGTGTCGGCCGGGGTCATCTCCATCGCGTCGACGTAGCCGTAGCCCTCGGTCTCGCTGACGCGGGCGATGTCCTTTTCGAAGATCTCCAGGGCGTTCTCGGCGGTCACACCGTCCACAACGGACCAACGACTGAAGCGCACGCCGTGCTCCTTGAGCGCGGTGGCGATCTCCTCGGCGTCGGTGGTGCGCAGGACGATCTGCTCGGGGCCGGATTCCGGCCACACGGTCAACAGCGTCATGAGTGCCTCCCCGTAAAGATGTCTCGCGTCTCCACCTTGAAGCGCAGCAACCACTCCAGGCATTCCAGGCGGTGCCGTGCCTGCATGAGGTCCTCGCCCCACACGTACACGCCGTGGCGCGCGACGAGCAGTGCCGGGACCTTCGGGTCGAAGCCCTTCTCGAAGGCGTCGCCCAGTTCGAGCATGTCCTGCGAGTTGCGCACGACCGGGATGACGACCTCTTCGTGGTCGTAGCGGCCGAAACCCTTGAGCATCTCCAGGTCCTTGAGCACCACGCCGTCGGGCCAGTGTTCCGCCGCGACAACGGTTGCCAGCGCGTGGACGTGCACGACGGCTCCGGCGCCCGAGACGTTGGCGATCCTGGCGTGCAGGGCCGCTTCGGCGCTCGGGACCTTCGGCGAGTCGACGGCGTTGCCGTCGACGTCGATGACCACGCTGTCGTCCGCGGTGATCTCGCCCTTGTCGACGCCACTGACCGTGACCGCGAGCCGGAGGGGATCACGTTGCAGGACAACGGAAAGATTCCCTGAAGTGCCGCGCATCCAGCCCATCTGGGCGTAACGGACGCACTCGCGGGCGAGCTCCGCCGTCACGACAGCTCCCAGACCGTGGGGTGCGGGGTGAAGTCGGCGTTGCCGTACGGCTCACCGGCGCGCGCGACGCCGACCGTCTTCCAGCCCGCCTCCTGCGCGGCGTGCAGCTCGGCCGGAACGTCGCTGTAGAAGGTGATGTCGTCGCTCTTCAGCACCGAGGCGATCTTGTGGTACGACGCGGCTTCGCGCTTCGGGCCGGCGTTGACCGTGTCGAAGTGGTGCTCCAGCAACGGGGTCAGGTCGCCGTCCGTGGTGTGCTGGAAGAACGCGACCTGGCCCGCGACCGAGCCGGAGCTGAAGATCGCGAGCTTCACGCCGTCGCCGTGCCACTTGCGGATCGCGGGGACGACGTCCGGGAAGAACTCCGCCACCAGGTCGCCCTGCGCGTAGCCCTGCTGCCAGATGAGGCCCTGCAACGTCTTGAGCGGCGTGACCTTCTGGTCGGTGTCCATCCAGTCGTGCAGCGCTTTGACAACGTCGTCGTGGCCCGCGAGCTCCTTGATCTGCCGCACGGCGTCGGCGACCACCGGGTCGTCACCGTGCTGCTCGATCCACGGCCCGAGTCGGGGGCGGGCGTAGTCGTAGAGGACGACCAGCACCTGGTCCGTCGCGCTCAGCGTGCCCTCGATGTCGAGCACGACCCACTTGCTCACCGCTGTTCTCCCTCGTAGTACTTGTCGAGCGCGCCGGCGTCGAAGACACCCCGGTCCGTCACCACGGTCGTGACGAAGCGCGGCGGTGTCACGTCGAACGCCGGGTAGTGCCCTTTCACCCTCGGCGTGGCACTGGGCCTGCCGAGGACCTGCAACACTTCCGAGCCGTCGCGGTACTCGATTTCGACGTGCTCCGTCGTCGGCGCCAGCAGATCGGGTGCCTGCACTTGGGCGTGGAACGGTACTCCGAACGCGTGCGCCGCCACGGCCAGCCCCAGTGTGCCGACCTTGTTGACGACGTGCCCGTCCATGGTGACGCGATCGGCCGCCGTGACCAACGCGTCGACCTGCCCGCTTTGCAGGACCGCGGCGCCCATGCCGTCCGTGATGAGCGTGGTGTCGACGCCCATCTCGATCAACGTCTCCGCGGTGAGCCGGGCTCCCTGGAGGTAGGGCCTGGTCTCCGTGCAGAAGAACTTGAGCCGCTTGCCTTGCGCCTGCGCGGCTTTGACCGTTTCGGTGAGGTACAGGTCGGCCCAGCAGTGGGTCATGACCGTGGCGTCGGCGGGCAGCAGGTTCGCCGTGTGCTCGCCCAGCGCCTGGCTCTTGGCCCGGTACCTGCGGTCGCCTTCCTCGGCACCGCCCAACGCGTGCGTGATGTCCTGTGCGGCGTCCACGTGGTCGAGGACGACCTTGGTGGCCTTGCGCAGGGCGTTGTTGGTGCGCCTGGTGTTCTCGAGCATTCGGGCGGTCTCCGCCAGCTGTGCGCGAGCGGTCTCGAACGGCAGGCCTTCGAGGGTGCGTGCCTTGAGCACCATGGCGAACAGCACCGCGAAGTACGGGCCGGAGGACTGGGTGACCATGTCCTCGATGGCCCGCGCGACCTCCTCGGCCGTGCGGCAGAGCACCCAGTTCCGTTCGAACGGGAACTGCCGGCGGTCGAGGATCAGCACGCCGTTCTCGGTGAGCTTCACCGAGTCGGCGAGGACCGGCTGCATCAGCTGTACCCGGTGTGCGCGGGCCGCGCACCGGTCAGGAAGTGCTCGCCGACCTCGCGGGCCTTGTAGACGACGGGGTCGTGCAGCGTGAGCGTGCGGGCGTTGCGCCAGAAGCGGTCCACGCCGTACTTGGCCGCCGTGCCGCGTGCACCGACCTGCTCGAAGATGCGGCTGGTGACCTCGTTGACGAGCTTGGTGCTGACGACCTTGGCCTCGGAGATCGTGACCGCGACCTCGCCGCGTTTGGCGGGGGTCAGGTGCCTGCCGAGTTCGGACGCCTCCCAGAGCTGCCGCGCGGCCTCGTCGGCGAGCAGCCCGGCGGCCCTGGTCTGCGACACCATCTCGCCGTAGGCCGCGACGATGTACGGGTCCTCGGTGGCCGCTTCGACGCCGCTGACGAACCACGGGCGGGTCTTCGTGCGGGTGTAGTCGGCGGCCTCGGCCAGCGCGCCTTCCGCGATCGCGACGTAGAGCTGGGCGAGCACGAGCTGGAAGCCGATCGCGGCGAGGCTGATCCGCGGGTCCTCGTTCGCCGGCTGGACGCCGAGGATCTCGGAGACCGCGACGTTCTCGAAGCTCACGCCACCGGACGCGGTGAGGCGCTGGCCGATGTTGTCCCAGTCGTCCAGGTAGGTGATTCCGTCGGCTTTTCCGTCGAGCAGGAACGTGAGCTTCTCGCCGTTGTCCGTACGGGTCGCGCTGACCACGAGCCGGTCGGCGACGGCGGCTCCGGTGGCGAACGTCTTGCGACCGTTGAGGACGAAACCATCTCCGGCGGGGCTCAGTTCGAGCGCCGCGTCGAGCGGGTTGCTGACGCCTGCCCAGAACTGGTCGGGCCGGACGCTGAACTGCGCGTCGAACAGCCCGCTGCGCCAGATCTGCAGGTAGTGGTACCCGAGGAGGTGCCCGATGTTGGCGTCGGCGGCCCCGATGATCCGGCCGATCCGCTGCTGCACAGTCCAGTCGCTGACGTTCAGCAAGCCGCTCTGCCGGAGCAGTTCCACCTCTTTGGTGGGTGGCTGGTTGGCCCGGTCCCTGTCCGCCGCGTCGGACCTGAGCGTCGCCGCCACCTCGTGCGCGACGTCCAGCCAGTTCGTCATCCCTGCTCCTCTCGGGGTACCGGGTTCAACTTACTTCGTCACACCACCGGGCTAACCACGATGTGAGAGAGACCGTCGACTGGCAGACTGCCCGCGCACCTCGCTTTGGCGAGGGACCAACATCTAGGGAGCATTCGGTATGGCGCAGGGCACCGTGAAGTGGTTCAACGGCGAGAAGGGCTTCGGATTCATCGCGCAGGACGGCGGCGGTCCGGACGTGTTCGTGCACTACTCGCAGATTTCCGGCTCCGGCTTCAAGTCGCTGGAAGAGCAGCAGCGCGTGGAGTTCGAGATCGGCCAGGGTCAGAAGGGGCCGCAGGCGCAGGACGTCCGCGCCATCTGATTCAGCTCTGGGGGCCCGCTCGGCGACGCGCCGGGCGGGCTTCTTTTGTACCCAGACGGATTTCGTGGTGCTGACACGACACAGGCGCCGTGGTCCGTCGGCCACGACGCCTGTACTTGCCGCCGCGGGATGTCGACGACGTGCGCTCACGGGAAGCACCCGGAGCAAGTGGCAACCGAGGGAGTCGAACCCTGCGCGGCTTGTGAAGGCGGCGCCCGAGTACCGGCCCTAACCCTTCGGTTGGGCGACGGCTGCCGTGGAGTTGTGGTGCGACGTGCTGGTTCCCCTGCTCGTCAAGAGCGATTCACGATGCTGTGGATACCCACAGTGTTAAACGACCAAACGCCTGAAGACGTTTCATGTCTCACCCTGGTGGGTGACTCTGGTCACCATGCGATACCTCCCTGCCATCGCAGCCCTGCTGCTCCTTCCCCTGGTGCCCGCCACCGCCGACGCGGCTCCCGCGGGCACGTTCTACGTCACCAGTGTCAGGACCAGACTCAACGTCGCCCAGAGCGGCACTGGACTGGCACTGCACCGCCCCAAAGGCAACGAGGACCGCCAGCAGTGGCGGCTGAGCGACGGGAGGTTCGAGAACACCGACTCGCCGGGTCAGTGCATCACCCGTCAGCTCACCATGGGTTCGTGTTCACAAGGGGATACGGTTCACGAGCCCCGTCAGTTCGGTGATCAATGGGAATTCTTCAGTCTCGGCGGTGAGTCGCGCTGGTATCTGACGCCGGTCAGCAGTCCGACCGAGCCGATGCCGGCGGATCCGCGGCTCGACCAGATGACGTTCCTGACCGCCCACAACGCCTATGCGAACGGCGTGGACGGCGGGTTCGCGCCGCCGTTCGTCAACCTCGCGAAGAACCAGACGCGCGGCATCGTGCAGCAGCTGGGCGATGGCGTCCGGGGCTTCATGCTGGACATTCACCAGACGCCGGACGGCGCGATCCTCTGCCACAACAGCTGCACGCTCGTGAGCAAGCCGGTCGCGCTCAACGTCGACATCCAGCGGATCGTGGACTTCCTCAAGAACAACCGCGGCGAGATCATCACGGTCTTCCTGGAGGACTACGTCGACGCGAACACGTTGCGCGCCGAACTCCGCAAGGTGCAGGGGCTGAACGACGTCCTGTACCGGGCGGAAGGCGTGCAGCAGAACGGGTGGCCCACCCGCAGCCAGCTGCGGAGCAGCAACAAGCGGCTGATCATCTTCACCGACCACGGCAAGGACGGGCGCGAGGACAGCGGCGTGCTCTACCAGAAGGACTGGACGGTCGAGAACTACTGGTCGATGGGTTCGGGCCTGGGCAGTTCCGACTGGTCCTGTTACAGCCGATGGGATGAAAAACCGCTCACCGCGACGGGCAGCTTCCAGCCTTTGTTCGTGATGAACCACTTCCGGGACGTTCCGTTCACGAGCACGGCCACGACGGACAACGGCAAGCTCGCGAACCGGGCACAGCAGTTCTGCCAGCCCGCGGCGCGCAAGAAGCCGAACTTCCTGGCAGTCGATCTTTATCACCTGGGCAGCGCGCAGGCAGCGGTGAGCCTGCTCAACTCATACGTATATAGGCCGTAGCCCAGATTGTGGGAGTTGTACGCTCCGCGCATGGCCTCGATCCTGTTCACGCGCGGAGCGCCCTCTCTCGACATCATCGACCAGGAAGGTCTGCGCGAAGCAGCGCAGAAAGCCTTCACGGACGACCCCGGCGGCACCTTCGCGTACGGCACGAGCGTCGGCTACGTACCGCTGCGCACCTGGCTCGCGGAGCAGCACGGTGTCGCGCCGGAGCAGGTGCTCGTCACCAACGGCTCGATGCAGGCCGACGCGTTCCTGTTCGAGCTGCTCGTCCAGCAGGGCGACGACGTGGTGGTCGAGGCGCCGACCTACGACCGCACGCTGCTGAACCTGCGCCAGCGCGGCGCCAAGATCCACGCGATCGAGCTGGAGACCGACGGCATCAACGTCGACGCGCTCGAGAAGCTGCTGGAGAGCGGTGTGCGCCCGAAGCTCGCGCACATCATCCCGAACTTCCACAACCCGGCCGGCTACACGCTGTCCGAGGCGAAGCGCGCGCGTCTGCTCGACCTCGCGGCCAAGTACGACTTCGTGCTGTTCGAGGACGACCCGTACGTCAAGGTGCGGTTCGAGGGCGAGCCGCTGCCGACGATGCTGTCGCAGGACAAGAACGAGAAGGTCGTCTACGCGTCGTCGTTCTCGAAGACCATGGCGCCCGGCATCCGCTGCGGTTACCTGGTGGGCCCGAAGGCCGTCATCAAGAGCATCCAGGACATCGCCACCACCACGTACATCTCGCCGAACATGGTGGCGCAGTCGATCGTGAACTCGTACTGCCGCTCCGGCCGTCTCGAGGAGTCGGTCGTGAACGTCCGCACCGCGCTGCGCGCCCGCAGGGACGCCCTCGTAGCGGCGCTTCAGCGCGAGCTGCCGGAAGCCGTCTTCACCGCGCCGCAGGGCGGCTACTTCATGTGGGTCGAGCTGCCGGGCGTGTCGATCGACAAGCTGGTGCCGGTCGCGAAGGAGCACGGCGTCGAGTTCGTGAAGGGCTCGGACTTCCTGCTGGAGGGCGGCGACAACGCCCTCCGCCTCGCGTTCTCGGGCGTCACGCCGGAGCAGATCGACGAGGGCATCACCCGCCTCGGCGCGGCCGTCCGCGCGCTCTGAGCGTCTCGAAAGTGTCAGTTACTGCCAGAACTTCTGGCAGTAACTGACACTTCGCGCTACCGTGGCGCCGTGGACACCTTGACCACGCGCGCCGCGAAGGACCTGCGCACCCGCCTCGCGATCCAGGAGGCGGCCATCGTCCTGTGCCTCGACCAGGGCTTCGCCGCCACGTCGACCAAGGCGATCGCCGACCGCGCGGGCGTCTCCGAACGCACGCTGTTCCGCACGTTCGGCACCAAGGCCGCGATCTTCTGGTACGACGCGTTCCTCAGCCGGGTCGTCCGCGCCCTCGATCCCGACCCGGATCCCGTCGCGGCACTGAGCAAAGCCGTGCGCACGGCCATCGACACGATCACCCCCGAGCAGTGGGCGCTGGAACTCGGCCGCCGCGCGGTGATCATCAAGGAACCGGACCTCATCGCGACCGGCACGCAGGAGCTCAACACCGGTGCCGCGCAGATCGCGACGATCCTGACTCCCCCGCTCGCGTCCCCCGAACAGGCCTTCGACCTGGTGCTCTTCGCCCGGTTCGCAGTGGCGGGCATGGGCGCGGTCCCGATCCACGCCGCCACCACGCCCGCCGAATGGGGCGCGGAACTGGAACGAGTCGCGCACAAAGCCGCGCACGGCGCGTTGGAGCGGTCATGAAGCTGCCCGGACTCATCACCGACCCGAACACGCTGGCCGGCCTCAGTCACGACGAGGCCGAGTGGGCTCCGGCGGGCACGCCGTACGCGGCGTTCCGGCCGCAGTCCACTGAGGACGTTCAGCAGGCCGTGAAAGCCTGCGCCGAGCACAACGTCCCGATCGTGCCGCGAGGTGCGGGCACGGGCCTGTCCGGCGGCGCCAACGCGACGGACGGCTGCCTGGTCCTCGACCTGAGCCGGATGGACCGGATCCTCGAGATCGACCGGGACAACCTGCTCGCCGTGGTGCAGCCGGGCGTCGTCAACGACGACCTCAAGAAAGCCGTTGCCGCGCAAGGACTCTGGTACCCGCCGGACCCGGCCAGCTCACCGTGGTCGACGATCGGCGGCAACGTCGCCACGAACGCGGGCGGCCTGTGCTGCCTCAAGTACGGCGTGACGCGCGACTACGTGCTCGGCCTGGAGGCCGTGCTGGGCGGCCCTGTCCCCTACGGCACCGCGGTGCAACTGGGCAGGCGCACCACGAAGGGCGTCGCCGGCTACGACCTGACCAGCCTGCTCGTCGGTTCCGAGGGCACGCTCGGCGTCGTCACCGAGATCACCGTCCGCCTCCGCCCGGCCCCGCGCCCCGCCGGCACCGTCGTCGGCGCGTTCGACAGCCTCGTCGCCGCAGGTCAGGCCGTTGCGCTGAGCACCAGCCGAGGCCTGCAACCCGCCGCGCTGGAGCTGATCGACCGCGCGTGCCTGCAGGCCGTCGAGGACTGGAAGCACCTGGGCATCGAGCCGGACACCGAGGCCATGCTCCTGGCTCGCGCCGAAACGCCCGAGGACGCCGACGGCCTGGTCGCGGCCTTCACCGACGCGGGCGCCGTCTGGACGGAGCGGTCCACCGACTCGACCGAGGCCGAGGCCCTCTTCGCCGCCCGCCGCCTCACCTACCCGGCACTCGAACGCCTCGGCCCGCTGCTCACCGAGGACGTGTGCGTGCCCCGGTCCGCGGTCCCCGCGATGCTCGCGCGCATCGAGGAGATCGGCGCGCGCCACCAGGTCCGGATCGCGACCATCGCGCACGCCGGCGACGGCAACCTGCACCCGTTGCTGATCACCCCGCCCGGCGACGACAACGCCCGGATCGCGGCGCAGGCGGCGTTCGAGGACATCATCGACCAGGCACTGGCCCTCGGCGGCACCGTCACCGGTGAGCACGGCGTCGGCCTGCTCAAGCGCGACGGCATGATCCGCGAACTCGGCCCCGGCGCCCACGCCGTGCAGCAGGCGATCAAGCAGACGCTCGACCCGCTGAACCTCTTCAATCCCGGCAAGGCCTAAGGAGTCCGCATGTTCGTTCCGGTAGCCGGTGGCGACCTGGCCGTCGAGATCCACGACGGCGACACCCCGCCCGCGCTGGCGATCCACGGCGTCAGCGGCAGCCGCAAGCTGTGGAACTGGGTGGCGGCGCACCACTTCTCCCTCATCGCACCGGACCTGCGCGGCCGCGGCGACAGCTTCGAGGTCCCCGGCGCGTCCATCAGGCAGCACGCCGACGACATGGTCCGCGTGCTCGACGCCCTGGACCTCGCAACCGTCACCGTGTGCGGCATGTCGATGGGCGCGTACGTGGCCGTCGACCTGGCCGTGCGCCACCCGGACCGCGTGCGCACCCTCGTGCTCGTGGACGGCGGCTTCCCCATGCCCGCCCACGCCCAGATGACCGAGGAACTGCTCTCAGCCGCGTTCGCCCCGCAACTGGCCGCCCGCGAACGCACCTGGACCGTCGACGAGTACCTCGGCGTCCAGGCCGTGGTGAACCCGCTGATCGACGCGACCGACCCGTTGATCCACGAGTACTTCGCCCACGACCTGACCGCCGACGGCCACCTGAGGCTGTCTGCCGACACCCTGATCGCCGACGCGACCGACGTCGTCTTCGGCACGTCGCGCTGGCAGGAACTGACCGTGCCGACCTGGTTCGTGCACGCCGAGTGGAGCACCGGCCCGGACAGCCCGCCCGCCTACACCGTCGAGCAGGCGCAGGAGTTCCGCACCGTGCTGCCCGTTCTGCGCGAACCCGTGCTGATCAACGAGGTCGACCACGGCGGCACCGTGATGACCCGCGCGGGCGCCGCCGTCACCGCCGAGGTCCTCGCCGAAGCCCTGAAGTAGTCCACGTCTGAGCACTGCGCCACACCTCTTGGATCTCAGCGCGCCTCCGAGTTAGTGTGTACACCAATGATTAGTACACCAAGTATCCCGGAGAACCCGCTCGAACTCGAGCGGCAGGTCTGCTTCGCGCTGGCCGTGGCCAGCCGGACGGTCATCGCGGTCTACCGCCCGATCCTGGAGCCGCTGAACCTCACGCATCCCCAGTACCTGGTGATGCTGGCGCTCTGGGAGCGGTCGCCGCGCACCGTCAAGGACCTGAGCAACGTCCTTCAGCTCGACCCCGGCACCCTCAGCCCACTGCTCAAGCGGCTCGAGGCGATCGGGTACGTCGAGCGGCAGCGGGACAAGGCCGACGAGCGCGCGCTCGCGCTCACCCTGACCGAGGCCGGGCAGGAACTGAGAAAAGAAGCGCTGAAGATCCCCTTCAAGGTCGTGGAGCAGCTCGACATGACGTTCGAAGAGCTCGCGCAGCTGAACCAGGTGCTGCACAAGGTGATCGCCAAGGCCGTCCGATGAACCCCGCGCTGAAGCTCTGGTACTACGCGGGCGGCAGGCTGCCGCAGAGGTACCGGGAGTTCGTCTTCGAGGACGTGACCGGTCCGAAGTGGTTGATGCGCTTCACGGTGCGCAGCCTTGTGCAGGTCACGCCGCTGACGACGGCCATCACGCTGGTGCTGGTCTTCGGACTCGGCTCGGCGTGGCCACTCGCAATTGCGTGCGGAGCGCTCGGTTTCGTTGTAGGACTGTACTTCGCGCTCTCCTATGCACCCGAAAGCGTGGATTACCGGCTCACGAAGTACGGGTATCCACGGGGTTCGGCGACTCAGGGTCGCCGGGATCGACACGCTGTGCGGGACCGCGAACGACAAGCGAAGTACGACGCGGTCTGGCGGCGGTCCGAAGGGTAGAGACCTATGGCCTTGTTGAGCGATCAGTTCGAGTTCACGAGGCCGCAGGCGCTCACTCTCACGGCAGGCTTGTTACAGCTCGCGTTCGGTTGGTTCGACGTGTTCGGATTGGACCCGAACTACCACGTGATCCAGATCGGGGTCGGGGCGCTGGGCGTCGCGATGGCGTGGCGGCACGACCTCGCGCGGATGTACGGAATCCTCCTGCTGGTGTCGTTCGGGACGCTGGCCTTCTCGCTCAACGACGTGACGACCGAAAGTTTTCTCGAGGTGCGGACGGCCCTGATCGGGCTGGTGATCACGCTGGCCAGGCCGGCGAAGGCAGACCGGACGTAGAGGCGGCGGCCACCGAGCGCAACGGCGTCAACGCCGCGTAACCGTCCGCCAGGAACGCGATCTCGGTGCCCGGCACGGGTTCCAGATCGGTTTTGACGGCCCGCAGCTTCAGCTCGTCGCCGTTCGACTCGAAGTGCACCTGGTAGGGGCTCGACGGCGCGATGTCCGCCCATTCGATTCCCCGGACCGTGGCGGCGTTCGGCACGTTGAGGTTGAGCACGGTCGCGGCCGGCATCTCCGCGAGCATCGGCAGCACCGCCCGCGCGACGTCGGTCGCCGTGTCCCACAAGGGCGCGGAGCCGTCCCATTCCACGTCCAGCGACACCGCCAGGGCCGAGACTCCCCGCGCGCTCGCGGCCAGCGCGGCGCCGACCGTGCCGGAGTGCAGGATGCCGGTGCTGGTGTTCGCGCCGAGGTTCACACCGGACAGCACCAGGTCCGGCCGCTCGCCGAAGCCGCCCTGGCAGGCGATGAACGAGATCAGCGCGGGATGTCCAGGAACGGCGAACGCCTCGAACCCGTCGACCTGCCGTCGTTCGAGCGGGATCCTGCTCCGCCCGGAGGCCGAGGCGAGGCTGGTACCGGTTCCGCTCGCCTCCGTCGAGGGCGCGGCGACCAGCACCTCCCAGCCGAGCGACGAGGCCGCGCGGGCCAGCGCGTAGAGCCCCGGCGAGTCGATGCCGTCGTCGTTGGTGACCAGCACGCGCATCAGGACCCCCGTGGAACGTGGTGAGGGCCGCGGGAAGAGTCCCGCGGCCCTCACAACTCAATCAGCAGACGCCGCCGTCGCGCCAGACTCCCCACTGCCCGGTGGTGCCTGGTTCCTCACCCCGCGTCCACCACTGCGCGGTCCACTTGTGGCCGTTGTGCGAGACCACGTTGCCGCCGGTGTAGACCTTGTCGCGCTCCCACGCCGGCTGCGTGCACGGGCCGGGCCCCGGGCCGCCGGTGTCCCACGGCACCTGGGTCGACCTGTAGAAGTTGATGCCCATGGTCGTCCAGCGCGGGCCCTGGTTGCCCAGGCGCACCTTGAACTGGTCCCAGTTGTGCGTCGACCACGGCGACCAGGCCAGTTCGGCGATCGCGCCGAGCCTCGGGAACGCCATGAACTCGATGTCGCGCCCGGTCACCAGCGTCTCTGTCCACAGTGGAGCCTCGACGCCGCGGACCGCGGACTCCGGGACACCGCTCAGGTGCGTTCCCGGGTTCCACTCGTAGGCGGTCTGCACCTCGATCAGACCGGCCCACGACAGGCCCAGAGGCGTGCTGGAGTTGTACTTCATGTCCAGGTACGCCTTGTTCGCGGGCGACATGATGACCTTGTTGCCGCGCGCCACCGCCGCCTGCACCGTCGCGTTGGACGTCGAGGTGCCCCAGTACTGCGGGATGGCCGTGGTGTCGGTCGTGGTCTTCACGAACTCGTGCCAGCCGAGCACGGTCTTGCCGTACTTCTTCACGATCGGCAGGGCGCGGTTCATGAACGTCTGGTAGTCGGCGTCCGACGTCGCGTGGGCCTCGTCGCCGCCGATGTGGAAGTACGGGCCGGGCGTGAGCGCCGCGATCTCGCGCACCACGTCCTCGACGAACTGGTAGGTGATCTCCTTGTTGACGCACAACGAGGAATAGCCGACCTCGATGTCCGTGCGCAGCGGCGGAGCCTGGCCGTTGCAGTTGAGCTCCGCGTACGAGGCCTGCGCGGCGTTGGTGTGGCCCGGCATGTCGATCTCGGGGATCACCGTGATCTTGCGCGACGCCGCGTACTGCACGATCTCGCTGTACTGCGCCTTGGTGTAGTAACCGCCGGGGCCGCCGCCGACCTGCGTGCTGCCGCCGTACGTCGCGAGGCGCGGCCAGCTGTCGACCACGATCCGCCAGCCCTGGTCGTCACTCAGGTGCAGGTGGAAATAATTGATCTTGTAGAGCGCCAGCTGGTCGATGTAGCGCTTGACCGTCGAGACCGGGTGGAAGTGACGGGCCACGTCGAGCATCGCGCCGCGGTAGGAGAACCGCGGGTAGTCGACGATCACCGTGCCCGGCACGGTCCACGGACCGGTTTGCGCGGTCGTGCTCTCCACCTTGGCGGGCAACAGTTGCCGCAGCGTCTGCACGCCCGTGAAGAGACCCTCGGACGTGTTGGCGCGCAAGACGATGGAGTTCGCCGCGACGTCGAGCTGGTAGCCCTGGTCGCCGACCGTGCCCGGCGCGCCCGAGAGCAGCAGCGAGATTCCGTCCGCCGGGGTTCCTGTCGCGTCGGACACCGGCAGGGCGTAGCCGGTCGAGGGCCGCAGGACTCCGGCGAGGAAGGTGCCGACGTCGCGCGCGGCAGGGGCTGTGTAGATCTTCGTGGCTGCCGTCAGGGTGTGCGTGACACCGCTTCTGGCCTGCACCGACACCGGGACCGGCACCAGGCTCTGCAGTGGTTCCGCGGCTTGCGACTGCGCACTGACGGACAACGCTGCCGTGACAGCGATGACCGCGGCGAGAGCGCGAGTTCTCACGGCTCCTCCTCACGAGTCGGGGGCGGCGGCCCTGCCTTCAGCCTGCTCAAACATCCCTTTTGTCGTCAATGGTCTGAGCCAATTCTTTGCTCGAGACGTGCTCAGTAGGCCGGAAGGGTGAGGCTGTTGACGACGTCCGTGAACTCCTCGGTGGGCGCGCCGCCGTTCGCCTGGTTCTTCAACGCCATGTCCTGGTTGGCGATCACGTACGGCCGCAGGATCTCCTCGTAGCGCTGGAAGGCGGTCGACGGGTCCTTGGCGAGCTCACCGGCGAGCACGTACGCGCCGACCAGGGCCATGCTGGTGCCCTGCCCGGACAACGGCGAACCGCAGTAGCCGGCGTCGCCGAGCAGCACGACGTTGCCGCGTGACCAGGAGTCCATCCGGATCTGGCTCATCGAGTCGAAGTGGAAGTCCGGCGCCTCCCACATGTGCTTGAGCGCGGTCGGCCACGCCCAGCCGGCGTCGGCGAACTTCTCCGCGATCAGGGTGCGCTGAGCGTCGACGTCGCGGTGGTCGAAGTCGGTCACGCCGTTGAAACCCATGTAGACACGGCATTCCGCGTTCGACCGGGCGCTCATGATGCCGCCGCCGACGACCTCGCCCTGCTGGAACGTCTGCCAGTGGTCGAGCCCGAGGAAGTTCGGCGCGGTGAAGACGGCGAGGTTCATGCCGAGGTGGGTGATGAACTCCGACTCGGGTCCGAACACGAGCCTGCGGACGTTGGAGTGCAGGCCGTCCGCGCCGACGATGACGTCGAAGTCGCGCGGTGCCGCCTTCTCGAACGTGACGCGGGTGCCGTCGATCGAGGTGATCGTGTCGTCGAACAGGTACTCGACGCCGTCCGCCGCGTCGAAGAGCATCCGGGCGAGGTCGTCGCGCAGGAGTTCCACGTCGGGGCTCGACAGGTCGCCGCCGCTCAGGGTGTGCGTGGTGGAGCGGAACAGCTCGTTGCCGTCTGCGTCGACCACGTTCATGCCGCGCATGTTGGTGCTGAACGACCGCAACTGGTCGCCGAGCCCCATGCGCTCGATGACCTCCAGCGCCGGGCCGCGCACGTCGATGGCCTGCCCGCCGGGCCGCATGCCGCGCGACCGCTCCACCACGGTGACGCTGAAACCGTTGCGGCGCAGCCAGTAGGCGAGCGCGGGTCCGCCGATGCTGGCGCCGGAGATCAGGACGTTCTTCATGGTGTTGCCCCCTGTGAGTCGGTGTTGCTCACAAGGTGCGGGCAGGCGCTGACCGTCCACTGACCGTCGGCGGTCAGCGCCTGACAGCGACTACCGGGCGAGGAGCCGGGCGGCCGACGTACCGATGCCCGACGGGCCTTGGCTGAACGCTCCCGAGTTCACCGGGGTCCGGATCTCGTCCTCGCCGTACCGGCTGGTTCCCTTGTGCCAGTTGATGATCGCGACGATCCAGTCCTTCAGCTCGTCGGCGTACCGGGTCAGCGACGCGCGCGTGGCCGAGTCCAGTGAGAGGTCGTCGAACATCTTCGGCAGGTGCGTGTCGACCGAGGCGATGAACTGCCCGAGGCGGGCGTCCATCAACGCGTAGGTCAGTTCGAACGCGCGGGACTGGGAAACGCCGAGGAAGTTCTCGATCACCTTCACCATGTTGTGCACTTCGCCCTCGTACTGAATCTCCTTCAAGTACGAGAAGACGTCGTTGAGCAGGCAGCAGTAATCCATGGCCGACCGCTCCATGGTCTGGATGACCCTGGTTCCCCAGATCTCCGGCGGCACCGTCGTCGAATGCGAAAAGCGCGACAAGGACGTCGTCAGCTCGGAACCGAACGTCGACCGCCGCATCTCCAGGTAGTCGACCGGGTCTGGCACGCGGTTCTGCTGGATGTTGACCACCTCCCACACCCACGCGTCCACCATGTCGTCCACGGTCTGCCGGAACGTCGCGCCGAACTCGCCGGACATGGGACCGGCGGTCTTCTGCCACAGGTCGGCCAGGCCGCGTTCCATCGCGTTGACCGGCGCCACGGTCAGCACCATGTCCAGCGGCATGCACTGCTTGAGCCGCGCGGTCTGGATCTTCAACCCGGCCAGGTCCCGCAGCCGCCCGAACACCCACGGGTAGACGTCGTCGGCGTAGGTGCCCCAGGTGAGCCAGGCCGCCGAGAGGAACAGCTCCTCCGGCGTCGCGTCCGGATCGAGCCCCGACGAGCACAGCGCGAGGTCGAATCCCCGGTGCTTGGCCTCGTCCCAGATGCCCTCGTCGTGGATGCCCATCTCCCGGCCCCACGTGATGACCTCCTCGCGCGCCTGGTCGAGGTGCGGCGACAGGGTCAGCGTGAAGGGCGTCTTGAACTCCGGCAGCGTGTACGGCTCGACGACCTTCGGTGTGCTGCTGAACTGCTTGAGTCGTTGCGGCATGGTCTTGGCGTACGAGCCGAGGATGTTCGTGGCCGAGAGACCCGTCTTGGCCCCCTTGTTCATGTACCGCGACGACCGCAGGTGCCACTCGTGGCCGCCCGCCTGCCAGTCCTGCAGGCCCTTCACGTAGCCCAGGACGGCCGCGCGCCCGATGGGGTCGATGGCGTGCTCGTCCAGCAGGATCGGCACCTCCGTGAGCGCCGTGTGCTCGAACTGGTGCAGCCGGGACGTCAGCAGGTCGTTGACGGCCTCCGCGGCGTCCTGGGTGGGGATGTCGAGGAACTTCTCGAACACCAGCACGCTGTTGGACAGCTCGCCCTCGTCGAGCACCTCGCGCTCGTAGGAGAACAGGTCGTTGCGCAGGTGCACGGCGTCGCTGAACGTGTCCCTGAGGACCCCGATGGGCCTGGACAGGGCGATGGGCGCCGGCACCTCGAGGCCGACCGCGTGCTCGACCAGGTTCGCGCTCCACGGCGCTCCACCGACCTTGCGGCGCATCTCGATGTACTCGATGGGGTTGCTGAGCCGCTGGGCACTGATGTTGTGCAGCTCCCACATCGACTCGTCGAGCAGGTGCTTGGTGTTGGAGGCGAACCGCTCGCGCCAGTCGAGCGAGTGCTTGGCGACCGTGCGGCGCCAGAGGTCCGCGAGGCCCTTCTCGACCGGGTTCGTCGGCGTCTCGGTGATCACGCCGTTGACCGGCATGAACAGCGGCAGCCGGTCGAGGTAGGCCTGCGCGCCCTTGATGTCCGGGTTGCGCTTGTAGAGCTCGACGAAGTGGTCGTCGAAGTAGAAGACCCACACGTACCAGTCGGTGACGAGGTCGAGCGTCTCACCGTCGCAGTCGGGGTGGGTGTACGCGCAGAGCAACGCGTAGTCGTGGGACTCGAGGTCGTCGTCGGTCCAGATCACCGTTCCGTGCTGCGGCACGTCGATCATGTCCATCTCGTGCGCCCAGGCACGTGTGTGGACGCGGGCGCGTTCGAGGTTCGGGTTCAGCCTGGCCGGATGAGGCGTGTAGAACTCCGGCAGCTGGAACGGCTGCATGTGCGTTGGACCTCCGCGCGGTGGACGTGTCGCGATGCACGCAACCAGCCCGACGCGCGGGGACGCCAGATGGTGAAACGTTGATCCACACGTTCGTAGATCGGTGTCGCCCGTTCAGCCCAGTCGGTTTCGACCGGCGAACACTCAGCGCACCAGTGACTGGGCGCTCAGTTTCACCGCGAACGGGAACTGCAACTCGATGATCTCTTCGCCGTCGGACCTCGCCTGTTCGACGTAGACGCCGTTCTCCAGGTGCAGGCACCGCAGCCACGGACTGTCGTAGTCGATCATCCAGTAGTTCTCGCAGCCGACTTCCTGGAACTTCGCGCGCTTGAGTTCGAGGTCCACGTGTCGCGTGCGCGGCGACAGGACCTCGACCGCCAGCACCGGCGGCCCGATGAGCGCCTGTTTCGAGAACTGCTCGCGGCGGCCCACCACCAGGTCGGGGATGAAGACCGTGTCGTCGGCGAGCACGACGTCGACCGGAGCGGGAAGGACCTCCAGCTCCGGTGGGCAGACAGCGGTCAGCGCCACCAGCAGTCGGGCGACTACCCGCTGGTGCACGGGGCGGGGTGAGGGGCTCATGACGAGCACCCCGTCGACGAGTTCGAAACGGTGCCCGTCATCAGGCATCGCCTCCAGGTCCGCCCACGTCAGTGGTCTGCCGTGGGGAAACGTAGGGACACCACCCATGGTGCGTTCCACCCCCGTGTCGAGGCCACTGTCCGCCGGACGGATACCGGCGATGCCATTAGACAAGACTGGTCCGATTCTCACGACTCGCAAGCCCCTTTTGGCCGACCCCACACCACTGCACGCACACGTCTCCGTCAACACCGTCCCGCAGGGTGAGCAGCGGCTGGTCCTGCCGTGGAAGGCACCACCCAGACGGAGCAGCGTCATGGTTGCAAACGAACAAGTGACTAATTTTTGATCAATTTTCGGGCGATTTTTGATAACGTCGCCCGCCCTGCCAATTGTCCGCGAATGCGACCCTAACGGAATCTTACGGGCGAGCCAAGCACTCGGTTGGAGCAATACCTCACACCAACCTTATGGCTGAAAGATCAAATCGCCCAGCACCGGTTTCAGACCGAATTCCGAGTAAACCGCACGGGCGGCCGCTTCCAGCTCGGCAGCGAGTTGAACCTCGCCACAGGCCTGGTGCACGCGGGACAGCTCCAGTCGTGCCCTGGCCGCGCCCACGACGTCGAAGTTCGCCTCGCAAAGGGCCGCCGCCTCGCGCAGAAGGGTGCGCGCCGGTCCCATCCGGCAGCGCGCGAACTCGTTGCGCCCCAACGCGTACAGCACGAAGCTCTCACCGCGCCGGTCCCGTGCGGTGCGGGCCAGGTCGAGCGCGACGGTCAGCACGTCGAACGCCTCGTCGTGCCGTCCGTCCACGGCCAGCAGCTTGCCCAGGCGGTAGTTGATCTGCGCCAGGACCCGCGCGGGTCCGGCTCCGTCGCACGCGGCCAGCGCGGCGCTCAGGCGTTCCCGCGCACCGGCGGGGTCCCCGTCGTACAGGTCGATCTGGGCGAGGTTCTGGAGCACGGACGCCTCGCCGACCGGGTCGGTGAACCGCTCGTAGACCGCGAGCGCGCGCTGGTACCAGCGGCGGGCGGCGGCGAGCTCGCCGGACGAGCGGGCGACGATGCCGAGGTTGCGGTAGACGAGCCCGAGGCCGGCAAGATCGTCGTGGTCCTCGAAGAAGTCCTTGGCCCGCAAGGTCATCTCGTGCGCGAGGTCGTAGCGGCTCTGGCTGATGTGCAACGAGGCGAGCGAGCAGTGCAGTACGGCCGCGCCGCGCCGGTTGCCCGCCCTCTCGCACGCCGCCAGCGCGATGTCGTGCGTGTGCTGCCAGCCTTCGAAGTCGGTGCGCGCCTCGAAGAACGTCACCAGCCGGTGCGCCAGTTCCCAGGCCGGTTCGTCCAGGTCGGCCTCGGCGGCCAGGTCGACCGCGTCGCACAGGCTTTCCCGTTCGGACTCCAGCCATGCCAGCGGATCGGCCCGGAGGGCCCGATCCGGCCGCACCACCTCGCGTGCCGAACAGCCGCGTATGACGGAGAAGTCGCCGCCATACAACGCTGTGCGGGCCTGGTCCAGCAGGTACAGCCAGCCACCGAGCACGCGCCGCAGGGCCTCGCCGGCGTCGGACCGGCCCGCCGCGAACTCCCGCACCAGCTCCGGCACCGCGTAGCCGTCCTCGCTGACCGAGACGAGGTGCGCCGACACCAGTTCGTCCACAGCGGACTGTCCGCGCACGTCACCGAACGCCGCCACCGGCGCCCAGGACGGCAACCGCCGCGCGCCCACGTCCGCGAGCAGACCGAGCAGCCGGCGGGCGGGCGGGCTCAGGTCCCCCGCCGTCTCCTCCAGCCTCGCCCGGACCGACAAACCGCCGTACGACAAGGCTTCCAGCCGCGATTCGCGCAGCCGGTCGGTCAGCAGGGCGAGAGGCCAGTGCGGACGGGCCGCGAGCACCGCGCCGGCGATCCGCACCGCGAGCGGCAGGCAGTCCGAAGCGGCCACCAGTTCCCCGGCGTCCTGGGCGGCCAGCCGGTCAGGGCCGATCTGGTTGCCCAGCAACATCATCGCCTGCGCGGGCTCCAACGGACCGACCTCGACGACGTGGGGCAACTTCAAGGTGTGCCGGGAAGTCACGAGCACCGCGCATCCAGGTGCGTGCGGCAGCAACGGCTTCACCTGGTCGACGCACGTCGCGTCGTCCAGCACCAGCAGAAGCGACTGGCGCACGACAGCGTCTCGATAGGCGCTCAGCCGGGCGGCGAAATCTCCGGGAGCGGGCAGCCCGAACGCGGTGAGGAACCGGCCTAGCACCTCGTACGGCGTCGTGCCGCGCAGCCGCACGAACAGCTGACCGTCCGGGAAGTGACCGTTCGCGACCCGGTGCGCGGCGTGCACGGCGAGCGTCGTCTTGCCGGTGCCGACCGGTCCGGTCAGCAGCACCACCTGCGCAAACGGGATGATCCGGTCGACGACGGACTGGAGCAGTTCCTCCCGCCCCACGAAGTCGGCGACAGCCGCGGGGAGCTGGTGGGGGCGTGGGAACAGCGCGGTCTGCACACCGCTCCCTTCGCCGGAGACCGTCAGTCGGAATTCAGTTTCACACAGAATTCCCGCGGCTTCACCGGCCGTGTGATCGCGGTGGGGACGAGATGGGGACGGGCTTCACGACCCTCGGTGGCAACACCACCGAGGGGAGCCGGGGATGCGCACGACAGGTGACAGGGTGCGGCAGTGGGTGGCCTTCGCCGTGCTGGCGGCGGCCGTGATCACGCTGGTGGCGCTGGGGCTGACGCTGTAGCGAGGGCCTGCTTCGCCACGGCGACGGCCCTGGGTTGACCCAGCTGCTCGGCGGCCGTGACCGCCTTCTCGCCGTACCGCACGGCGGCGTCGCGATCGCCGAGCGCCAAGTGCAGGGTGGAGAGCTGCCCGAGCAGGCGGTTCTCGCTCCACCACTGGCTGGTCGACCTGACCACGGCCAGACACCGCCGGACGTGGCCGAGCGCCTCGGACAACCGGCCCGCCGCGTGTGCGTCGAGCGACAGGGACACGAGCAGCGCGACCTGGCCGAAGTGGTCGCGCACGTCCTCCATCGCGGCCAGCACTGCGTGGTCGTCCGGCAGGATCATGTACGCCCGGCACAGCCTGCCCACCTCACGCGCCGTCCTGCCGGCGGCGGCGAGGTCGCCCATCGCGTACCGCCAGTACGCGAAGTCGGCCAGAGCGAGCGCTTCACCACGCCGGTCCCCGGACTCCCGGTAGGCGGCCAGCGACCGCTCCGAGAAGTTCAGGCTCTCTTCGTCGTTGAACGCGTCGAAGTGCACGTGGGCCATGTCGTGCAACGTCATCGCGGAGGCCCGGACGTCGCCGTGCGCTTCCAGCAGGGTGACCGCCTCCTGCAGGTGCGCGAGGGCCTGGCCGGTCTCTCCGCGCTCGGCGTGGACGATGCCGATGTTGTGCAGCGCGTTCGCTTCCCCGGTCTGAGCGCCCACATGCCGCATCAGCACGACACCGCGTTCGAAGTACAGCATCGCCTTGTCGTACTCGCGCCGTTCTCGCGCGATCATGCCGAGCAACCCCAGCGTCGACGCCTCACCGCGCAGGTCGCCGATCTGCCGCATCAGGCCGAGTGCCTCGCGCAGGTGCTCCTCCGCCTTCGGATTGTTGTCGTCCTTGTACGCCGATCCCAAGCCCCGCAACGCTTCCGCGCGTGCCTTGAGGTCACCGAGGTGGCGTGCGGCCGCCAGCGCGACGCTCTGCACCTCGACTCGTTCACGGCCGGATCCGCGCAGGAGCAGGAAGTGCGCGAAGTGGTGCGGCAGCTGCCAAGCGTGCTGGTAGTACCCCTCGTACGCGGCCAGGTAGACGGCGGCCCTGAGGTTCGACCGCTCCGTCTCCTGCCACGCCAGTGCCTCGACCGGCGTGGCGAACAAGGGTGGGTCGACCGGCACGTACGTGGCGGCCGAATGGATCTGCGGGCGGCCGGGCGCGATCTTCTGTGCGGAAGCGGCGGCGTTGTGCAGGTAGTGGTCTAGGACGCGGGTGACGGCCTCTACCCTCTCGTCCTCCTCCACGCTGGCTTTGGCGTGGTCCGCCAGGAGGTCGTGGAACCGGTAGCGACCGTTCTCCTTCTGCTGCACGAGATGTGCGTCCAGGAGCTCTTCCAGCAGCCGTTCGGCCTCGGCCCGCGTCGTGCCGACGACCGCCGCGGCCAGGTAGGCGTCGAAGTCCTCGCCGGTGTGCAGGCCGAGGCGCCGGAACAGGCGTTGCTGCTCGGGCGTGAGTTGCTGGTAGGACAGGGTGAACGCGTCCGCGACGCTGCGTTCGCCCGCGGTCAGCTCGCTCAGCCGTTGCCCGGTGAGGCGGCGGGTCAGGTCCTGCGCGGACCACGCGGGTCTGGTGCGCCAGCGGGCACCGACGATCCGGACGGCCAGGGGCAGGTAGCCGCAGAGCCGGACGATCTCGCGCGCGGAGTCCACGTCCTGGTCGAGCTTCGCGCGGCCGATGATGCTCGCGAGCAGGTTCAGGGAGTCCGCTTCCGACAGCACGTCCAGTGAGATCGTGTGCGCGGCGTCCAGGTCGACGAGCCGGCGTCTGCTGGTGACGAGCACCAGGCCGGTGCCGGGCAGCAACGGGCGGACCTGGGAGGTGCTGCCCGCGTTGTCGAGCACGACGAGTGCCTTGCGGTGCGCCATTTCCGCCCGCCACCGGGCGGCGCGGGCGTCCAGGCCGTCCGGGATGTCCTGCGCGGGCACGCCGAGTGCGGTCAGCAACGCCAGCAGCGCGTCGGACGGGGTGCGCGGCTCGACGCCCGCGGTGTAGGAGTGCAGGTCCACGAACAGTTGCGCGTCGGGGAAGCGGGCGGCCAGCCGGTGGGCGGCGCGGACCGCGATCGTGGTCTTGCCGATGCCCGCCATGCCGTCGATCGCGGTGATCGCGACGCACCCGGACGGCACGGCGGCGAGGATCTCGTCCAGGTCGGAGGCGCGGCCCGCGAAGTCGGCGATGTCGCCGGGCAGGTCGTTGCGGGCACGCGGGCGGTTGTCGGCCGTGAGCACCTGCTGGTGGGCTTTCTGCAGGTCCTTGCCGGGATCGAGGCCGAGCTCCCCGGCGAGCCTGCCGCGGATGTCGTCGTAGGCCTGCAACGCCTCGGTCTGCCGGTCGCAGCGGTGCAGCGCCACGATCAGCTGGGCCCACATCCGTTCCCTGGTCGGGTTCTGGCGGGTGAGCGAGCGCAGTTCGGGCACCAGCCGCTCGTGCTCGCCGTCGCGCAGGTCGGTCTCGATCCGCGCTTCCAACGTCGCGAGGTACTTCTCGGTCAACGCGGGCACGTGGTCGCGTTCGAGTGCGTCGCTGCCGATGTCCGCGAACGGGCGCCCGCGCCAGAGCGCCAGCGCCTCGCGTGGCTCCAGCCGGTCGAACCGGTGCACGTCGACCTCGTCGGGCAGCACGTCCAGCAGGTATCCGCCCGGCTTGGTCAGCACCAGCCCCGGCAACACCTCGCGCAGCCGGCCGACGGTGGTCTGCAGGGCGTTGCGCGAGCCACCGGCCAACTCGACGAGCTCGTCCACCCCGACGACCTGACCGGGGCGCAGCAACAAGGCTGCGAGCACCACCCGCCGTTTACCGGGCGGGATGTGGACGTGGCGCCCGTCGAGCACCACGTCCAGCGGCCCGAGCAGGCCGAACGATCTCACGTCCACTGACCCCAGTGCACGACCTCGTCGAACGCCTTGCGCTTGCGCCGCAGCGGCGAGGCACCCTCGGAGACGCCCTCCTCCGCCGAGTGCCCGATCGCGATCATGCCGATCGGCACGTACGTGTCCGGCACGCCGAACGCCGCGCGCAACTCCGGCCACGTCTCCTTCTCCGTGCCGAAGAACACCGCACCCAGCCCCTCGTCCACGGCCGTCTGCAGGATCAGCAACGCGGCCATGCCGGTGTCAATGTCCCAGTAGGGCACGGGCCAGCGTTCCTCGGTGAGACCGGCCCAGGCCTTGTCGGGCTGCGCGTACCGGTCGAGGTAGACCTGCTTGGACGAGAACGGGATGACGACGACCGGGGCCGTCTTCGCCTCTTCCCCGCCCCACCACTCGAACATCTCGGCGAGCCGCTTCAGCGGCTCCCCCTGCAGGACGAGGAAGCCCTGGCCCTGCGAGAACCCGGCGGACGGGCCGCGCACGGCGTTGCGCATGATCCGCTGAACGCTCTCCTCGCTGACCGGCTCGTCGGTGAACTTGCGCACCATCCGCCGGCGGCGGACCACGTCCTGGAACTCCATCGCTACCCCCAGATAGTCGAGCCACGACCGTATCAGCGGCCGGGCCGTCCCCGAGGGCTAGAGCCTCCGCAGACCCGCCAGCACGCGTTCGAGCAGCATCCCGTCCGGCCGGTCGCCGCCGTAGGACGACGCCGTGCGGTGCACGTCGATCAGCCCGTGCCCGGCCATGTCACCGAGCAGCACCTTGGTGACGCCCAGCGGCAGCCCGCGCAGGGCGGCGATCTCCGCCACCGAACGCGGCTGCGAGCACAGGGCCAGCACGTCCTGGTGCTCCGGGCGCACGGCGGTGGCCGAGAACTCGTTGACCGAGACCAGCGTCTCGATCTCCAGATGCACGTCGGACGTGGTGCGGCCGCCCGTCCACGCGTAGGCGCGCACGATCGACGACGACGTGTCGATGCCGTCCTCGATCGACGGCAGCGGCGGGACCGGTTCGAACGGCGCCGTGGCGTACGGGTCCGGCTGCTCCGGCGGGGGTTCCGGTGCGCGCTGGCCCTTCTTCTTGCCGCGCTTGCGGATCCGTTCGCTGTCGAAGCTGAAACCGCTGATCAGATCACCGAAGTTGACCTGATCGTCAGGCTCTCTGCTCATGCCAGCTCTGCCCGCAGTTCCGGCGTGAGCAGCTGGCCCACCTGCCGCACGACCACGGTCATCTCGTACGCGATCTGCGCGACGTCCGCCGAGGACGACGCCAGCACCGCGAGGACCGAGCCGTCGCTGATCGCCGACAACAGCATCACGCCCCGGTCCATCTGCACGACGGTGCGCACGACCGACTCACCGGCGAAGCACTTCGACGCGGAGTCGGCCAGCGAGACCACGCCCGCCACGATCGCCGCGAACTGCGGTGCGACGTGTTCGGGCAGCTTCGAGGACGAGATCAACACCAAGCCGTCGGCCGAGATCACCACGGCGTGCTCGATGCCTGGTGTGCGTTCGGCGAAGTTGGTGACCAGCCAGCCGAACTGGTCCACCTGCGTGCTCATCGACTCTCCTGGTGGTCGGGAAGGCCGCGCTGCACACCACGCTGGAAGGCGTCGAGGAAGCCCCGGGCCGATTCCGGCGTCTGACGTGCGGGTGCGGGGGGAGGCGGCGGTGCGGCGGCCGGCGTCGTCTGCTGGAACCACGAAGCCTGCTGCCGTTCGATCGTCTCCCCTCGGAAAGACTCCCAGGACTCTTCCCGCCTTGGTGCCAGTTCGGCCGGAACCAACACGATCGCGCGAGTCCCTTGGCCCTGTTTGGCGTCCAGACGTACCACGATCTGGTGGCGTGCGGCGAGCCTGCCGACGACGAAAAGTCCCATTTCGCGGAACACCTGGACGTCCATGCCCTCCCCTGCGGCCTCCAGGCGCTGGTTCACGCCCGCGAGTGCCTCGGGGTCGATGCCGATGCCGTGGTCGACCACGTCGATCTGCACGATGTCGCCCGCCTCGATCGACGCGCTGATCGAGACCTGGGTGTGCGGCGGCGAGAACGCCGTCGCGTTGTCAAGAAGTTCGGCCAGCAGTCGAACGAGGTCGCTCGCCACATAACCGACGACCTCGGCGTTGGGCGCCGTGTGCACCATGACCCGCTGGTACTGCTCGATCTCCGCGGCCGCCGCGCGCAGCACGTCGGTGAGCGGGATCGGCTTGTGGAACCGCCGGGCCACGTCGCCGCCGGAGAGCACCATCAGGTTCTCGTTGTTGCGGCGCATGCGGGTGGCGAGGTGGTCGAGCTTGAAGAGGTTCGCGAGCTGGTCCGGGTCCTCCTCGTACTTCTCCAGCTCCTCCATCAGCTTGAGCTGGCGTTCGACGAGGCTCTGGCTGCGCCGCGAGAGGTTCACGAAGATGTTGCGCATGTTCGCGCGCATGCCGGCCTGTTCGATGACCGACTTGACGGCCTGCTGGTGCACCTCGTCGAACGCGCGCGCCACCTGGCCGAACTCCTCGGTGGTGTCCACCGGCACGCGCTCGATCTCGGTGCTGCCGCGTCCGGTCGCGACCATCTCGGGAAGCTTCTCCCACGCCACGTCGAGCGCGGAGCGGCGCAGCGCGTTCAGCGAGCGCAGCAGGTAGCGGCCGACGACGAACCCGATGGTGCCGGCCAGGATCAGGCTGGCGAACAGGATCGCGGACGCCGTTCCGGCCGCGTCGCTGCTCTCGTCGCGCAGGCGGTTCGCGGTGTCGCGCAGGTCGTTCTGCAGACCCTGCACCACGCCGTCCATCGACGTCACGACGGCGCCCGACGCCTTGGTCCAGTCCGCCGCCGCGATCGGCAACGGCCTCGGCCTGTTGTTGCCGGTGCTCGGCGCGTCCGAGGTCGGGTGCAGCACCGCGGCGGCCAGCATCGTGCGCTGGGCCTCGATGTCCGGGCCGTTGAAGTTCTTGCCGTAGGTCTTGAGCTGGTCCGAGGTCGCGAGCGCGGCGAACTCGCCCGCGATGTAGCCGAGCTTGACGTTCGACTCGACCAGCGCCCGCACCTCGGCGGTCGTCAGCTGGCCGCGGGTGAGCCCGGACAGCACGACCGCCTGCTGGTAGAGGACCTGGTCCCGCACGTGCACGACGTGGTGCAGACCCATGGCCGTGCGCAGCAGCGCGGCGTCGCCGAACTCGCTGGCGATCACCTCGTCCACGTCGAGCAACGACTCGGTGAGCTCGCTGTAGGTCTTGATCACGGCGGGAACGTCGTCGGTCCGCTCGCGCAACGCCGCCAGGTCGCCGATCCTGCCCTGCACGTCGCTCATGCGGGCGGTCACGACCTCGCCGAGCGAGGTCTTCGCGATCTCGTCGCGCAACGCCGCGCGGGCGTCGTCGGTGCGCTTGGCCTGTTCGGCGAGGAGTTGCGGGCCGACGCCCTCGGCGACGATCCGCCGTTCCGCCTGCACGCCCTCGATCACGGGGATCAGAGCGGCGCGGACCTTCACCAGTCGCTGGAGTGCCGCGTAGGACTCGGCACGATCAATCTGTGAATTGATCTGCAGTACGCCGGAGCCCACCGCGATGGTGACCGGAACGATCAACACCGCGGCGAGCTTCACCGGCAGGCGCCAGTTGCGCCAGTTGACGAGCGCGTTGAACATCAGACGAAGAGCTTGGCCGCGTTCAGGAAGAGCCGGTACAGGCCGTAGGCGAGCGGCAGGCCCACCCACAGCCACGCGCCGATCAGCAGCACCGTGCTCGATCGGTTCTCCAGGGGTGAGCTCACTTCTTCA
The DNA here is from genome assembly GCF_900115955.1 of Lentzea waywayandensis. GTDB lineage: Bacteria > Actinomycetota > Actinomycetes > Mycobacteriales > Pseudonocardiaceae > Lentzea > Lentzea waywayandensis. Next base: position 175,036 of record NZ_FOYL01000006.1, on the reverse strand, counting down.
CCACGCCTTCCGCGTCTTCCTTGTCAGCAGCCGTCTCGGCAACGTCGGCGGCCTCGGCTTCGTTCCACTTCGCGACCGTGGCCTCGTCGTCGTCCTTGGGCGAGGGCTTCTCGGTCTCCTCGGCCGCCTTCGGCTCGTGGAACTTCGGGTCGACCGGGCGGATCAACTCGTTCGCGACGAAACCGACGACCAGCAGCGAGATCATGATGTAGAACGACGTCGCGTACAAGTCAGGACCGACGTGCCCGGCCTTCTTGCCCGCGTCCGCGATGGCGTTGACGATCAGCGGCCCGAGCACGCCCGCCACCGACCACGCGGTCAGCAGGCGACCGTGGATCGCGCCGACCTGGTAGGTGCCGAACAGGTCGCGCAGGTACGCCGGGACGGTCGCGAAGCCCGCGCCGTAGAACGACAGGATCACCATCGCCGCGATCACGAACAGCGGGGTGCTGGTCGAGCCGACGGTCAGCAGCACCAGGTAGAGCAGCGCGCCGACGCCGAGGTAGAGGCGGTAGATGTTCTTGCGGCCCACGATGTCCGAAGTGGACGACCAGATGAACCGGCCGGCCATGTTCGCGGCGGAGAGCAGTGCGACGAAACCGGTGGCGGCGGTCGCGGCCACGGGCGTCGAGGACTCCTTGAAGAAGTCGACCAGCATCGGCGCGGCCTTCTCCAGGATGCCGATGCCCGCGGTGACGTTGAAGCACAGCACGACCCACAGCAGCCAGAACTGCGGCGTCTTGATCGCGTTGTTCGCGGAGACGTTGAAGCCCACGGTGGCCTTCGGCCGGTCCTTGAGCAGCGCCTCCTTCTCCGCCGTGAACTCCTTGGAGGGCAGGCGGATCAGCAGCACGCCGACGCTCATGAAGACCGCGTAGGCGATGCCGTGCACGAGGAAGGCCTTGCCGATGCCCGACGTCGACGTGGCGCCGAACGCCGTCAGCATCGAGGTCGACCACGGTGACGCGATCAACGCTCCGCCGCCGAAGCCCATGATCGCGATGCCGGTCGCCATGCCCGGCCGGTCGGGGAACCACTTGATCAGCGTGGACACCGGCGAGATGTAGCCGATGCCGAGACCGATACCGCCGACGAGGCCGTAGCCGAGGACGACGACCCAGTACTGACCGGCCCACACGCCGACCGCCGAGATCAGCAGGCCGGAGCAGAACGCGATCAGGGACATCAGCATGGCCCAGCGCGGACCCCTGCGCTCGACCGTCGTGCCGAGCACCGCGGCGGAGAGTCCCAGCATCACGATGCCGAGCTGGAACGGCAGTGCGGACTGCGTCCCGGTGATGCCGAGAGTTTTCTCCAGGGGAGTCTTGAAGACGCTCCAGGCGTAGGCCTGGCCAATGGAGAGATGAATCGCCAGTGCTGCGGGCGGAACGAGCCAGCGGTTCCATCCGGGAGGCGCGACTTGGCGTTCGCGCGCTAAGAACCCCACTTTATCCCCAACCGTCACCAAATACGCGGACCGATCGATCCTAGGCCAGGTGCACACGTGCGACAACGGGCTTGACCAAGGCTTCAGGTGTTGCACACGACGCAACCTCGGACTCTCCACTTGAGACAAAGCCCGGGACGTACCATTTGAGACGAATGGTTACCCGGTTTCAGTCCGGTTTCAGTCCGATCAGTGCCCGGCATTGGTCCGGTTTCGTCCGTTTCCGCGCACTCTGCGACGTTGACTGCACACGTGAGAGCGCTACAGTAGGCGCCGCACACGAGGGGCAGGGGTACATGACCAAGGCGATGAGGTCGCCTGGCGAAGCGCAGCACGAGTACCGGGAAATACGGGGTTTCGCGTCGTTCGACGACCCCGAGACTTTGTCGTACGTCGATTCCGACGGCAACCCGAAGTTCGAGCTCATTCGGCAGACCGACGAATTCCGCGTCCTGCGTCGACGACTCACGACGTTCATCTTCCCGATGACCGCGCTTTTCCTCTCGTCGTACCTGACGTTCGTACTGCTGTCCGCGTACGCGAAAGACTTCGTCAGCACCAAGGTGATCGGGGTGATCAACCTCGGGATCCTGCTGGGCCTCGGACAGTTTGTGACTTCGATCATCATCACGCTCGGTTATGCCCGTTACGCAAAGCGACGGCTGGACCCGCAGCGCCAATTGCTCGCAGAGATGACAGGCGTCGAGGAGTAAGGCATGCCCACCACCGGCAACCCGGTGCTGAACCTCAGCGTCTTCGCGGTGTTCGTCCTGATCACCCTTTACATCGTCTACCGCGCTTCGAGCCGGAACGTGACGGCGTCGGACTACTACGCCGCCGGCAGCTCGTTCACCGGCGCCCAGAACGGTGTGGCGCTGTCCGGTGACTTCCTGTCCGCCGCGTCGTTCCTCGGCATCTCCGGCGGTATCGCGGCACACGGCTACGACGGGTTCCTCTACTCCGTCGGCTGGGTCGTCGCGTGGCTCGTCGGCCTGCTGCTGATCGCGGAGGGCCTGCGCAACACCGGCCGCTTCACCGTCGGCGACGTGCTGGCGTTCCGGATGAGGCAACGCCCGGTGCGCGCGGCCGCGGCGAACGCGACGCTGGTGATCTCGTTCTTCTACATGATCGCGCAGATGGCGGGCGCCGGCGGCCTGATCGCGTTGCTGCTCAACGTGACCTCGAAGTGGGGCCAGGCGATCCTGATCGCCCTGGTGGGCATGGTGATGGTGCTCTACGTGCTGGTCGGCGGCATGAAGGGCACGACCTGGGTGCAGATCATCAAGGCCGTCCTGCTGCTGCTCTGCGTGACGCTGATGAGCGTGTTCCTGCTGGGCAAGTTCGGTTTCAGCCTGTCGGCGATCATGCAGCAGGCCACCGAGAACAACAAGCTCGGCGAGGCCGTGCTGGACCCCGGCGCGAAGTACGGCTTCAGCGCTATGTCCAAACTGGACTTCGTCTCGCTGGCGTTGTCACTGGTGCTGGGCATCGCCTCCCTGCCGCACGTGCTGATGCGCTTCTACACCGTGCCGAACGCCTCCGAGGCCCGCCGCTCGGTCGTCTGGGCCACGTGGACGATGGTCATCTTCTACCTGTGCACGCTGGTGATCGGCTTCGGCGCGATGGCACTGGTCGGCACCGACAAGATCGCCGCGGCACCGGGTGGCGAGAACTCCGCCGCGCCGCTGCTCGCGTTCGAGATCGGTGGCGCGGTGCTGCTCGGCATCGTGTCCGCCGTCGCGTTCGCCACGATCCTCGCGGTCGTCGCGGGCCTGACCCTGGCGGCCTCCGCCTCGTTCGCCCACGACGTCTACGCGAACGTGATCAAGCGCGGAAACGCCGAGCCGCGCAGGGAGATCCGCGTCGCCCGGCTGACGGCCGTCGTCGTCGGCATCCTGTCGATCATCGGCGGTATCGCGGCGAACGGGCAGAACGTCGCGTTCCTCGTGTCGCTGGCACTGGCGCTGGCCGCCTCGGCGAACCTGTCGACGATCCTCTACACGATCTTCTGGCGGCGCTTCAACACCATCGGCACGCTGTGGAGCATCTACGGCGGTCTGGGCTCGTGCCTGGTGCTGATCATCTTCTCGCCGGTGATGTCGGGCGCGAAGACGTCGATCTTCCCGGACATCGACTTCGCGTGGTTCCCGCTCGGCAACCCCGGTCTCGTGTCGATCCCGTTCTCGTTCCTGTGCGGGTTCCTCGCCACGATCTTCTCCAAGCGCGAGCCGGAGATGACAGCCAAGGCCGCCGAGATGGAGGTGCGGGCGATCTCCGGTATCGGCGCCCGCACCTAGCGAGTGATTTCGCTTGTGCTGCAAGACATTCACCCACCTCGGACTTATCCGGCGGGGATGATCCCGGACTCGTGGGCGATGATCGCGGCCTGCACGCGGTTGCGGACGCCCAGCTGGCGGAAGATCGTGCTGACGTAGACCTTCACGGTGCCCTCGACGACGTGGATGCGGGCCGCGATCTCCGCGTTGGACAGGCCGGCGCCGACCAGGCCGAGCACCTCGCGTTCCCGTGCGGTGAGCACCTCGATCCGTTGCGTCGCAAGCGGTCGCGGGTGTGCGCGGGAGAGCTGGTCCACCACCCGCTTGGCCACGACGGGAGACAGGAACGCGCCACCGCTCGCGACCGCGCGGACCCCGGAGATGATCTCCTGCGGGTCGCCGGTCTTCAGCACGAACCCCGCAGCGCCCTCCCCCAGCGCCCGGCTGATGTACGCGTCGTCCGCGAACGTCGTCAGCACCAGCGTCTTCGTGCCCGGATGGCACTCGCGGATCACCTTGGCCGCGTCCAGCCCGTCGAACACGGGCATGCGGATGTCGAGCACGGCGACGTCGGGCCGGTGCCGGGCGACGAGGTCGATCGCCTGGCTGCCGTTCTCGGCCTCCGCGACCACCTCGACGTCTCCGGCGGTCGCGAGCACGGCCTTCACGCCGAACCTGACCACCGGTTCGTCGTCGGCGAGCACGACCCTGATCAACCGCTCCTCCTGGCGAGCCACTGCTTGGACACGAGCCGATCATCCCGGAAGCACAGCTGGTGCAGGTCGTGGCGGTCGCCGTCGAACGGGTTGGGGTGCGTGCTGTAGTAGCGGCACTCGGTGCCGGGCGGCGCGGTGACGCCGAGCGGGTTGTCGACGCGGGTGCGCAGCGGCAGGTCCATGTCGTCCTCGTTCTGCCCGAGTTCTGCCCGTTCGAACTGCTGCGGCGTGAGAACGGACGTCACCGCGTCGAACACCATGTAGCCCGGCACGCCGAACGCGATCCCCGCGCACACGACCGATGTGATCAGCACGGTCCTGCGAGCGCTCTTGCGGAGTTCCTTCTCGGTGCGTTCGCGACGCACGTGCGTGGGCGTGTTCCGCGCGCGTGGCCGTTCCGGAAGCTTGGCCCTGACCTCGAAGCCGCCGTCGTCCGAGGGCGCCGCCTCGAACCAGCCGCCGACGAGCGCGACGCGTTCGGCCAGGCCCACCAGTCCTTTGCCGCTGCCGACCGCGTGGGTCTTCGGCGCCGGGCCGTTCGTGATCCGCAGTTCGAGGTTCGCGGTCAGGCTGACGGTGACCTTCGCGCCGGGGGCGTGCTTGATCACGTTCGTCAGCGCTTCGGCGGTCACCCGGTGCACGGTCCGCGCGATGATGCCATCGATCGCGGTCTTGCGGCCGTTGGTGAGCTCGGCGTCGAGTCCGCTTCTGGCAACGACCTCCTCGATCGTCGCGACGGGTTCGTCCTCGTCGGCCCGCAGCACCTGCATGACGTCGGCCAGCCGTTCCGCCGCGGCCGTGACGCTGGCACGGGCGGTCTTGGCGGCCTCGCGTTGTTGTGCGGTGAGCGTGGGTTCGAGTTCCAGCGCACCGGTCAGCAACGCGGCTCGCGCGAGTTCGTGCCCCACCAGGTCGTGCATCTCGCCCGCGAGCCGGGCCCGTTCGGCGTTGCGCGCGTTGTCGACGTCCCGTTCCAGCAAGGAGGCGTGCTCCCAGCCGACCTCCTGGAGTTCCCAGTAGCGCCGGCGGAACCGGCCGACCGCCCACGGCACCACGCTGAGCACGCCGATGCCGGACGTGACGGCGAGCGCGGTGTCCGATCCGCCGCGCTCGGTCAGCGCCACGACGACACCGGCGATCTCCCCGATGGCCAAGGTGATCGCGGTCGCGCGGGGGTCCTGCGCGTGCCGCCCGGCGAGGAAGCTCGTGATGGCGAGCGCGGGTGCCAGCGCGATCACGCCGGTGGCGCTGTCGAACTCGACCCGGACGAGATAGCAGACCAGCCACGCGCCCAGTGCGAGACCGAGCGCCACCGCCGGCCGGCGCGGCACGACCTTGAACGCCACCGCGAGCACGGCCAGGTACAGCACCACTTCCCAGACCGCGAGCCGGCCGGGTCGCGAGGTCGCCGCCGCGGCCACCACCAGCGACGCCGCGCAGAACCACAGAATCAGCCGAGCCCACACGGCACCCATCATCGCAGTCGCTGCATCACCACGGTCGGCGCGTCGGCGTTGGTCACCGCCCTGCGCTGCCGCTTGTCCAGCAACACCGCGATCCCCCACGACACCAACGCTCCCAGCGCCAGCCCGGCCAGGACGTCGTGTACATAGTGGACACCCACGACGACCCGCGAAGCCGCCGCCGCGATCGCGCAGACGGCCGCCACCCACCCGTAGGTCCGGTGCAGCGCCCAGATCGCCATCGCGGACGAACCGGCGATCACCGAGTGGTTGCTGGGAAACGACCAGTCACCCGGCTCCGGGCACTCCGCGATCGACGGCGCGGTACGACAGGGCCGTTCCTCCTGCACCACGAGCTTGATGACCTCGCTGATCGCGTAGGCCACCACCACACCGGCTCCGGCGAGGAACGCCCGCAGCCTGTGTTTGAACCACAGCAACAAGAACATCAGCGCGAACACACCGAGCACCGCGTCGGTACCCACAGTCAGCCAAGTCACTCAGCCGAACCTACGAAGGCCGCGGCGTGAGCGCCCCTGCCGTTCGGAACCGATCGGACCTGACTTTCGACAAGGTCCGCCACGGCGCGAAGGTCGTGCAGCTGCTCGGGCTGCACCCCGAGGCGTGGGAGTTCTGGCAGACGCCGGCCAACGCCAAGGCGCTCGCCGCTCCGATCTGGACGGACAAGACGTCGCTCACGAACATCGGCATCATGATCGGCGCCGCCATCGCTGCGGCGGCGGCCGGAGCGTGGAAGATTCACAGCAGTGTTCCGTGGAGGACGGCGCTCGCGGCCGTGCTGGGAGGTGTGCTGATGGGCATCGGGGCTCGGCTCGCCGGTGGCTGCAACATCGGCGCGTACCTCGGCGGCATCTCCGTCGGGTCGCTGCACGGGTGGCTGTGGGGCGTGTTCGCGCTGGCCGGCACGTGGATCGGGCTGAGGCTGCGGCCGTTGTTCGGGCTCGCGAACCCGCAACCGAGCGACTCGGTGTGCTGATCCGGCGCGCGGCCATCGCACTCGTCCAGGTCCTCGGCCTGGCCGTGTGGTTCTCGATGTCCGCCGTCGTTCCTTCTCTGCGGGTCGAGTGGGGCATCAGCGCGGGCGCGGCGGTGTGGCTGACCGCGTCCGTGCAGCTCGGGTTCGTGGTCGGCGCGGTCGGGGCCACGGTGCTCAACCTGGCCGACCGCGTCCGCCCGCACCTGCTGATCGCGTGCTGCGCGGCGGCCGGCGCGGCGTTCACGCTGGTGCTCGGGCTGTTCGTGGACGGGCTGGCCGCCGCGATCCCGTTGCGGTTCCTGACCGGGGTGGCGCTCGCGGGCGTCTACCCGGTGGGCATGAAGCTGATGGCGTCCTGGTCGGAGACCCGCACCCGCGGCCGTGCCCTGGGTGTGCTGATCGGAGCGCTGACTCTGGGGTCGGCACTCCCCCACGTGTTCGGGCAGCTGCCGTGGCGCGAGGTGCTCGTCGCTGCCGCCCTGATCGCGTTTCTCGGTGCCGTGGTCGCGCTTCTGTTCGTGCGGCCGGGGCCGTACGTGAGTGGGACGACCGCACAGCTCAACCCGCGTTATGCCGTGCAGATGTTCCGCGAGCGCAAGCCTCGGCTGGTGAACCTCGGCTACTTCGGCCACATGTGGGAGCTGTACGCGCTGTGGACGTGGCTGCCGACGTTCCTGCTGAGCTCACGGGAACCCGTTGGCCTCACCGTGTTCCTGACGATGGGCGTGGCGGGGTTCGTCGGCTGTCTCGTGGGCGGCTGGGCGGCGGACAGGTTCGGCCGCGCACCCGCCGCCGTCGGAGCCCTGACGGTGAGCGGACTCTGCTGCCTGCTCTCGCCCCTGGTCTGGGGCACGCCGCTGCTGATCGCGTTCTGCGCGGTCTGGGGCGCCTCGGTGATCGCGGACTCCGGGGTGTTCTCGGCGTCGCTGAGCGAGGTCGCCGACCCGCGCTACGTCGGGACGGCCCTCACCGCGCTGACCGCCGTCGGGTTCGGCCTGACCGTGGTCAGCATCCAGCTCGTTCCGCTGCTCGCCGAGGTCGTGACCTGGCGTTACGCGTTCCTGCTGCTCGTACCCGGCCCGGTGATCGGCGCGCTCGCCATGCTCAGGACCAGGTCGTAGTAACCGTCTGGGTTGTCCGCGCCGGACTGTGTTTTGAACGAGTAGGCAGTACAGGCAGAGTGCTCCCCCGAGGGAAGCGCCGGGGCGCCCGAAGTGGGTTGTTGGGCGAGGCAGCTGCGTGATCGACTCGCCGGAGTGCTTCCAGGCCTGGCAGTACACATCGACGAGGTACTCGCGGGACTCGGTGGGCTGACCCACATGTCGCCGTTCTCCCAGAACGAGCCGTCCTCGTCCACGGCAGCGTGATCGGCGCGGGACGGATGGCGCTGTCGCCGAGGTAGCCGAACTCGATGCCGATCAGGTGTTTACCAAGGTCGAGCAGGTTGGTGTCGCTGGGCACGAGCGGGCGGCGCACGTCGTGTTCGGCGAGTCCATCCAAAGAGGACAGGATGGAGTGGCGCGAGTTCTGCGGGTAGTGCTGAAGGTTCTCAGCAATCATGCGGTCGACACTAACGTTGCACGGCGAGGACTTCCTTCGGTTTCGCCACGGTCTCCTGGGGTGGCCGCAGCACGTCCGGCGCGGTGCCCCACTGGCTGTAGACGGCGGTGAGACACGCTTGCTGTTTGTCGGGTGACGGCCCGCTCTGCTCGACCCGGACCACGCGGTTCTCGTCGTCCACCTCGACGACGAGCCGGACGTCGCCGTTGGCGTAGCCGCCCGAGTGCGGCACCCCGCCCGCGCTGAACACGTACCGGCCGCCATCCTGTTCGGTGAGGCGGACCGTGTCGCGGTCGATGTCGCCGAACAGGTTGCCGGGGTGGTAGTCCTGCGTGGCCATCGACAGGTCGCTGGAGTACGGCCCCACCCAGGGCGCGTCGTTGAGCCCCATGCTGGAGAACGTCTTCCCGGGCGGCATGGTGAGCCCGCTGTGCTGCAGGTAGCCGTCGTCGCCCACGGTCACCCAGCGGTAGTCGGTGGTGCGGTACCTGTTCTCGACGTGCGCGGTCACGTCCTCCTGCGTCGTGGCGCCGCCGCTGCCGACGTGGTGCACGCCCGCGTAGGACTGCCTGCGCGGATCCTTGCCCTCGACCTCGATCTTGACGTCGAACCGCACCGACCCCTGCCTCTGGGCGGTCTGCCGCCACTCCTGGAGCAGCGCTACGGGGTCCGCGGGCGTGGTCGAGCAGGCGGTCAGCACCAGCAGCAGGGACAGGGCCAGACGCATGGCGCGAGTCTGGTCGATCTCCGGCGCGGACCACGTCACTTTCGACTGACTCACGGACCGTGACCACAGGTCAGCTGCGGATCGCTTGAGCGGCGCTCAAGTTTCGCTGGAGCGGCCCATCGTCTAGGACACAAGCTGACCTCAAGTGGTCCTAGAGTCCTTCATGTCGGGACAAACGAGCGAAGGACAGAAGCGATGACCACCACCGAGATCCTCACCGGCGAGCGCGCGGACCTGCTCGAGACCCTCAAGCAGCACCGCTGGTTCCTGACGTTCACCGCGCAGGGCCTGAGCGACGAGCAGGCGGCGTCGAGCCCGACGGCCAGCGCGCTGAGCATCGGCGGTCTGATCAAGCACGTCGCGTCGGTCGAGGAGAACTGGGTCAAGTTCATCGAGCACGGCACCTCGGCGATGGAGTCCGACCCCGAGTCGAAGGACTACGAGAACCACGAGGCGAACTTCCGGATGGAGCCGGGCGAGACGCTGGAGAGCATCATCGCCCGCTACAACGAGGTCGCGGCCTACACCGACAAGCTGGTCGAGACGGTCGACATGGACCTCTCCCACGCGCTGCCGGCCGCCCCGTGGTTCCCCGAGGGCAAGACGTGGTCGGCGCGGCGCGTGTTCGTGCACATCGTGGCCGAGACCTCGCAGCACGCGGGCCACGCGGACATCATCCGCGAGACGATCGACGGTCAGAAGACCATGGGCTAGTCGTTCGGCGGGCTGAAGGTCGAGAGGAACTGGTCCCGGAAGTCGCTCATCCGCGACACCGGGGCCGACCCTCCCGGCTTGATCCCGTCGTCCCACTTCCAGCCCGCGACCTGGTCCATCACGGCCGGGTCCTTGGCGACGATGGTGATCGGCACGTCCCGCGACGCTCCTTCGCCGGTCACCATCTGCGCGGGCTGGTGGTCGCCGAGGAACACCATCACCAGGTTCTCGTCGCCGTACTTCTCGACGTAGGAGAGCACGGACTCCAGCGAGTACGAGATGGAGTGCGCGTAGTCGGCGCGCACGGCCGCCGGGTCGCGGCCGAAGATCGACTCCGGCGGGTCGTTCGAGGCGGGCATGGTCGAGTAGATCGAGCCGTCGCCCAGCTTGTCCCACTCCACCGAGTCCGGCGTCGGTGACCACGGCGCGTGCGAGGACACCATCGGGATCGCCGCCATCACCGGGCCGTGGGCCTTCGAGCGCTCGTTGCGTTGGAACGACTCCAAGGTGAACTGGTCTGGCGTCGTCGCGTAGCCGAAGCGCGGGCCCTTGTAGCCGAGGTCCTGGGCGGCGTAGATCTGGTTGTAGTGGAAGAAGTCGCCTTCCGGCCACGCCTGCGTGATGCCGGGGACGACACCGACCGAGCGCCACGACGACTCGCGGAACGCCCGCGGCAGCGTCAGCCGGTCGGAGGCCACGAGGTTGCGGTAGCGCTGCTGGTTGTCGATCCACAGCCCGGACAGCAACGTCGCCTGCGCCATCCAGCTGCCACCGCCCGCGGTCGGCGAGGTCAGGTACGCGGAGCGGGCCGAGTAACCGGCCGCCTTCAGGCGATCGTTTCCCTGAGCGAGCTTGGCCGCGACGTCCGGCATGTCGAGGGCCGACTTGCCGTAGCTCTCCACGAACGTGAAGACGACGTCCTTGCCCTGCAACGAGGACAGCAGCCCGGGGTGGCCGCGGAACGCGTCGACCGAAGCCTCCGCCGCGAACACCTCCCGGTCGTTCAGACCGGCTTGCACGCGGCGCGCGTGATCCACCAACGAGGTGGCGGCGGCGTCGGAGTAGACCGGAACCCCAGGCACCGCAAGCGAAACACAGGCGACGGCGACCAGAGCCACGGCGCGGATCGCGATCGGGCGCCGTCCGGCGGCCACCGAACTGAGGCGCTGCACCGAGATCGCCGCCAGGAACACGATCCCGGCGACCAGTGCGACCGCGAGCGCGACGGCCAGGACCGAGGCGAAGCGGCCGAACGTCACGTCCACGAAGTCGATGGCCGGCACCAGCAGCGGCCAGTCCAGCACGAGGTCGAACGGCCGGTACAGCACCATGTCGAAGCCGATGTCCATGATCTTCACGACCGTGAACAGGCCCAGCGCGATGCCACCGACGATGGCCGCGGGCTTGCGGAACCGGTCCGGCAGCAGCACCAGCACCATCACGCCGATGAGACCTTCGAGCGGCACGCGCAGGAACGACTCGAAGGAGAACTTCTCGAGGTCGCTCGGTGCGATGAGCACGAACAACACGAACAGCCCTGCCAGGACCGTGACCGTCCGCCGCAGCAACATCCTCACCGAGATTCCCCTTTCCGGACCCTATGAGGTAAACGCGGCGCGGCCCGCGAACGGTTCACCTGCTCTACCATCGGTTCTCGTGACCCGCCCGCACGTTCTGCTGAGCGTCGCCGTCAGCCTCGACGGCCACATCGACGATCGCGGCACCGAGAGGTTTCCGCTTTCCAACGACGAGGACTTCGATCACGTCGACCGGATGCGCGCGGAGTCGGACGCGATTCTGGCCGGGGCCGAGACGTTGCGCCGCGACAACGCGCGACTGCTCGTCTACAGCGACGAACGACGCGCGCGGAGAATAGCGGACGGCAAACCGGAGTTCCCGCTGCGAGTCACCGTCACCCGGAGTGGCCAACTAGATCCTGACCTGCGGTTCTGGCACTGCGGCGGCGAACGGTTGGTCTACTCGCGGTGTGCGGAGACCACGGTCGGGCATCTCGCCGAAACGAAGACCTTCAGCGAATTCTCAGAGATTCTGGACGATCTCGGCGCACGCGGAGTGAGAAAGCTCATGGTCGAAGGCGGCACGAGCATTCACACGGCGTTCCTGCAAGCCGGACTGGCCGACGAGATCCGGGTGGCGGTGGCACCGATGCTGATCGGGCAGGCGACGGCCCCGCGTTTCGTGAATCCCGCCGAATTCCCCGGTGGACCGGCACGCCGATTCCACCTGGAGGACGTCACGAAAGTCGGGGACGTCGCGGTGCTCCGCTACTTCCCGAAAGTCACTTCCTGACGAGCTTGAACACGCCGAAGATCTGCTCGCGGCGGTAGACCGCGATCACCAGCGCCCACACCATGAAGATCAGCGGCATCAGCGCGTCGTCGAACCCGCCGTTGGTGACCAGGGTCAGCTCGGTCAGCGCCGCGCCGGCCATGATGCCCGCGAGGCCCAGCGCCGCGAGGCCGCAGATGCGCGGGATGAGCAGGCCGATCGCGGTACCGATCTCCAGAACACCGGTGAAGTAGCGGAACCACTGGCCGAAGCCGATGTCGTCGAACTTGGCGACGAACGAGTCGGTGAACAACGCGTAGCCGTTCATCACGAACTGCACGGCGAGCGCGATCTGCAGGATCCAGACGACGATGTTGCCGATCTTCGCCGCGGTCGAGGTCTGCTCAGGCATGGCGGGATTGTCCCACCGGGACAGCGGCGTTGTTCCACAGCCAGAGCACATCGCGACCGAACGACCACACCAGCGATGCCAGCGCGAGACCGACGAGCACGGCCGCGTACGGCAGCAGGCCGGAAGCCGCGACGACGAGGAAGATCCCCTGGACCGCGGCCACGACCTTGCGGGCGTAGCTACCCGGCAGCGGTGCGTTCATCCAGCGGAAACGCCAGGAAGCGGCCACGAACACGTACCGCATGAGCCCGATCGCGAGCACCCACGGACCCATGTGCACGGCGACGTACGCGCTGAGCACGAGGATCAGGAACGCGTCGACCTCCATGTCGAACCGGGCTCCCAGAGCGGTCGAGGTGCCCGTGCGGCGAGCGACCTGACCGTCCACCCAGTCGAGTGACAACGCGACGGCCGCCAGCGTCACGACCAGCGCGACCGGCACGTCCTGCCCGGCGCGGTCCGCGACCAAAGCGGTCACAGCGCCGACCATCAGGCCACGGGCCAGCGTGACGCGGTCAGCCGGTCCCAACGCCGAGGTGCGGTGCCGTTGCATGCCGTAGCCGAGGAACGCCCACGTGGCGAACCCGTAGGCCAGACCGGCCGCCCAGCCGAGCGGCCCGAGACCGGTTGTGGCGGCGACCACGCCCAGCGCGAGGACCTGAAGTCCCGCCCAGATGGCAGGCTCCCGGAGGACGGGTGCCGTCCTGGTGTGCTGAAGTGTGATCATCAGGTGCCCCTAACGAACTTCGTGCGGCGGAGGTGTTGTGAGTGACACGTACGGCGAGTGCCTTTTGGCTCAATGATTCGGGAAAAGGGGAAGTTCGGCAGGTCACACTGGCCGAGCCCGGTCCCGGTGAGGTCGAGGTGCGCACGCTGTTCTCCGGCGTCAGCCGCGGCACGGAGACCCTCGTGTTCCGCGGTGGCGTGCCGGAGAACCAGTACGCGGTCATGCGGGCCCCCTTCCAGGAGGGCGACTTCCCGTGGCCGGTGAAGTACGGGTACCTCAACGTCGGCGTCGTCGAACACGGGAACCTGCGCGGGCGCACGGTGTTCTGCCTCTATCCACATCAGACTCGTTACGTGGTCCCGGAAACCTCGGTCACGCTCGTGCCCGAGGCCGTTCCAGCCGAACGAGCGGTGCTGGCGGGCACCGTGGAGACCGCGGTCAACGCGGTGTGGGACGCGCGGCCGCTGATCGGCGACCGGATCGCGGTGGTCGGCGGCGGCATGGTCGGGTCGAGCATCGCGGCCGTGCTGGCGACGTTCCCCGGTGCCCGTGTCGAGCTCGTGGACGCCGATCCGGCTCGCGAGGAGATCGCCCGCAAGCTCGGTGTCGGGTTCGCCTTGCCGGGCAACGCTCTCGACGGCTGTGATCTGGTCTTCCACGCCAGTGCGACCGAACCCGGCCTCACCACCGCTTTGAACCTGCTCGCGCCGGAAGGCCGCGTGATCGAGCTGAGCTGGTACGGCGACAGGAAGATCTCCGTGCCGCTGGGCGAGTTCTTCCACTCGCGCCGGCTCACGATCCGCAGCAGCCAGGTCGGCACGGTCGGCCGCCCGGACCGCACCTACGCCGAACGCATGGCGGTCGCGCTCGATCTGCTGGCCGACGACAGGTTCGAGGCGCTGATCACGGGCCACAGCGCGTTCGAGGAGCTCCCGGACGTGATGCCGAGGCTCGCCGATAGCGAGATTCCGGCTCTGTGCCACCGGATTGACTACGGTCAGGCTCATGTTTCCGAGTGACACCACGGTCGACGTCCGCGGCAGGAGCGTCGCCGTGCTCCCGGTCGGCAGCACCGAGCAGCACGGCCCGCACCTGCCGCTGGCCACGGACTCGGTGATCGCCTGGACCATCGCGTCGGAGATCGCGGCGAGGTATCCGGTCCGGCTGCTGCCGCCGATCCAGTTCTCCTGCTCGCAGGAGCACGCCGGCTGGCCCGGGACCGTCAGCATCTCCGCGAGCACGTTGATCTCAGTGGTCACGGACATCGCGGAGTCCTTGCGGCGCAACGGTGTCACGAACGTGGTCCTCGTCAACGGCCACGGCGGCAACTACGTGCTGTCCAACATCGTGCAGGAGGGCGAGGGTCTGGCGTTGTTCCCCGGACGGGACGACTGGGCGTTCGCGCGGGAGAAGGCCGGCATCGAGACCTCGGCGTACAGCGACATGCACGCCGGTGAGCTGGAGACCTCGATCCTGCTGCACGCGCACCCCGATCTGATCCGTCCCGGTTATGAAGACTCTGACCACCTGGCGGAGGACCGGCGGCACATGCTCACCCTGGGTCTGGCGCCGTACACGTCCTCCGGCGTCATCGGGCGGCCCTCGCTCGCGTCAGCGCGCAAGGGCGAGCTCCTGCTCGCGGGGCTGACCGAGTCGTTCCGTCACTACCTGGACCTTTTCGGTCTTCCGGCGTGAGAGGAACAGCACGACCGCGCCGGGCAGCGCGGCGATGAGCGCCAGCACGCCGTAGACGATGCCGGTGGTGAAGCCCTGCGCGGCGCCCAGACCGGCGGCACCGAACGCCACCGCGAGGAACGCCTCGCGCGGGCCGAACCCGCCGATGTTCACCGGGATGGCCATGATCAGCAGCGCCAGCACGACGACCGGCGCGAGCTGGGCGATCGTGGCGTCCGACCCGGCGGCGCGGGCGGCCACCAGGAACATCGCGACGTAACCGGCGACCGTGGCGGCGGACAGCCCGATGACGGCGGGCCAGGTCCGCAGCGACAGGAGCCTGATGCCGTCCGCGAGGGTGTGGACCAGGACGCGGCGTACCGGCCCGATCTGCCAGCCGACGACCGCGGCAACGGCCAGACCGGCGAGAACGAGCCCGGCGGTGGTGCCGTCCGGAGCGAGGTCGAGGCCGGGCGCGGGGTGCGTGAGCAGCACCGCGAGCCCGATCCCGATGAGCACGATCTGACCGGCGAAGCGCTCGAAGAACACGGCGCGCACACCCCGTCCGACGTCGCCCGACTCACGGCCGTGGTTGACCGCGCGATGCACGTCACCGAGCACGCCCGCGGGCAGCACGGCGTTGACGAGCTGGGCGCGGTAGTAGTCGCTGACCGCGGACTTCAGGGACAGCGACAGGCCGAGGCGGCGCGCGACGAGCACCCAGCGACCCGCGCTGAGCACCGTCGTCACGAGCCCGATCGCCAGTGCGGCGGCGACGGAGAACGCGTCGATCGCGCGCAGTCCGTCGAGGAACGCCCCGGTGCCCAGGCGCACGCCCAGGGCCACCAGGATCGCCAACGCCAGCACCAGGCGAAGCCACGGCCAGAACTTCTTCATCAGACAGCCCTCGGTATCGCTAGCAGGTCGACGTGGTGGACCGTCACGGAGGCCGTTGACCTGCGGCGCAGGTACTCGGAGGCCTCGGTGGCGAGTGTGGGTTCCTGCTCCACCGCGGCGTCGACCCAGCCCTTCAGCCACTCGGACTGCAGGGCATCGCCGTGCATCCGCCAGGGGCTCTGAGCCGTCCGAACCGAAGCGCCGGCTGCCACGAATGCCTCTTCGGCAGCGGCAGGAGCATCAGGTCCGAGCAGACGGCGCCCGTCCACGACGCGGCGCTGGTGAGCGTTGAACGCGTCCTGGAAGGCGGCGTCGAGCGGCTCGGCCGGATCGATGTCGATCCGGCCTGCCACCGAGAGCGTGAACAGAGCGGGCACATGTGCTTCTACGCATGCAACCGCCAGAGCGTTCATCTCGTTAGCAGTGAGCAAGTCGAGCAACGCGGAGCAAGTGACCAGGTCAGCGCCTGCGATGTCGGCGGCTTTGAGTGACGTGAGGTCGCCCTCACGCGTCTCGACGGTGACGTTCTCGAAGGCGCTCATGCCGGCCTCCGCCAGCCCGAGCAGCCGGGGGTCGCGGTCGTGCAGCACCCAGTGCTGTACGCCGCCGAGCCTGCCGGCGAGCCATCGTCCCATCGATCCCGTTCCACAACCGAGGTCACGGATCGTCAGGGGGTTTCGGTTCACCAGAGTTTCGCGGACCACATCAGCGAGCTCGGTCGAGCGTGCGGTCGCGTCGGCGATTTCCCGCAGTGCCAGCCATTCCGGGGCGAAGGTCATGGCCGGAGCGTAGCCAGCACCCTCCGCAGGTCCTCTGTGGATTCGTCCCAAGTGGACAGAACGGCTCGCCGGGCGAGCGCCTTCGAGCGCAGTTCAGCCCGGAAATCCTGATCTTGAAACCAGCGCGTTAGTGCAGCTTCCAATGCATTTTCGTCCCCGGCGGGAATGAGCAGACCGCCGTCGCCGAGCGCGTCGGGGACAGCGCTCGCGATGACCGGCAGACCGTGGGCGAGCGCCTCGGTGACGACCATGCCGTAGGTCTCGTTCCTGGAGGCCAGCACGAAGAGGTCCGCGCGGTCGTACGCGCTGGTCAGAGCCTCGCCGGCGAGCGGTCCGGGGAAGCTGACGCGCTCGTCTCGCGGGAGTTCGCGCAGGAACGGCCGGTGCGGGCCCACGCAGGTCAGCCGCCAGTCGCGTTCGATCCGCCGCAACGCTCCGACCAGCAGGTCGTGGCCTTTGCGGGGTGTGATGGACGCGACGCAGAGCAGGTGGTGGACGCCGTCCGTGCCGCGCGCCGGGGGCGCCGGATCGGTGCCGGGAACGACGACGTGGACGTGGTCGAGCCCGTGCCGTCGCTCGAGGTCGCGGGCGGCCGTCGGACTGGTCGCGACGACTGCGCTCGCGGCCCTCAGGACCTGCCCTTCCCGCGCGTCGAGGTCGCGGGCCACCTCCGGGTCGAGGCCTGTCTCGTCGGCGAGCGGCAGGTGCACGAGCACGGCGAGCCTGAGCCGTCGGGCGTGAGGGACGACGACTTCGGGTACTCCACAGCCGACCAGGCCGTCGAGGAGCACGACGTCACCGTCGGGGATCGCCGCAAGCGTTTGCCACAACGCGGTGGTGTCGCTCGGACGCGGCCAGTCACCAGCGACGGTCAGACGGTTCAGGCCCGCGCTCACGCGCAGGTCGTAGACGTTGCCGCCGCTGGGACTGCCCGGATCCTCGACGTCAGCGGGAAGGACGAAGTGCACGTTCGTAGCCGGCCCACGCCACATGGGACTCGTGAAGTGTGACGGCGATCGCATCGATCCCGTGAGCGCCCTCACCCAGAGAACCCTCGGAGATCTTGTCCGCGAGCTGGTCCGCGATGTGCTTCGCGAGCCACTCCGTGGAGGTGTTGATGCCCGCGAACTGGGGTTCTTCGTCCAGGTTGCGGTAGTTGAAGGCGGCCAGGACCTTGTTCAGCTCCTGGGTCGCGAGTCCGATGTCGACGACGATGTTGTCCGAATCGAGCTCAGCACGTTTGAACGTTGCGTCCACCAGGAACGTTGCTCCATGCAGACGTTGTGCCGGACCGAAGACTTCGCCGCGGAAACTGTGGGCGATCATCACGTGATCGCGGACGGTGATGCTGAACAGGATGACCTCCGCTGTGCGGTCGGGTTACGGTGCGACCTCCATCCGAGCGTAGCTGCACGTTCGGAAGGCGCCTGGTGACAAGGGGACCGGAGATGTTCGAACAGGCCTTCAACGAGGAAGACGTTGCGGAGTCCGATCTGGTGACACGGCGTGGCACCTTCCGCGCAGTCGCGTTCCGCGCGGACGGTCACGAGCACATGGCGCTGGTCTACGGCAAGACGAAGCTGCGTGAGAACGTCCTCGTGCGCATCCACTCCGAGTGCATGACCGGAGACATCTTCGCCGCCATGCGCTGTGAGTGCGGCGAGCAGCTCGACGCCGCGCTGAACACCATCGTGCGTGAGGGCAATGGCATCCTCGTCTACCTGCGCGGACACGAAGGCCGCGGAATCGGTTTGGTGTCGAAGATTCGCACGCACGTGCTCCAGGACGCCGGACTGGACACGTTGGACTCGGCCACGTCGCTCGGTCTGCCCGTCGACGTGCGCGACTACTCCCCCGCGGCTCGCGTGCTCAAGCATCTGCGCGTGCAGTCCGTGCGGCTGATGTCCAACAACCCGGACAAGATCGCGGCGCTGGAGTCCCACGGAATTTCGGTGACGGCGCGCGTGCCGTCGTTGATGACCCCCAACGCCCACAACATCGCCTACCTGACGGCGAAGCGGGACCGGCTCGGGCACGACCTGCCCCAGGTCGACGAGTTCACGACGCTGCCGCATGCCCGCTGACCATTGCTTTCCCAGCATGTGGCGCTCAGAATGTCCCGATGCTGGCGCTGCGGGCAGGGCGTGCGTTCGACGGTGAGCGGTCGATCGCGGGACCCGTCACGGTCATCACCGAGAACGGGACGATCAAGGCCGTCGAGCAGGGCCATCCGGACGTCGCCGGTGCCGAGGTCGTCGATCTCGGCACCGCCACCGTCCTGCCCGGACTGATCGACACCCACGTTCACCTGGGCGCGGACAGTGAGAACGGCGCGCTGGACCGGCTGCCCGACTTCACCGCCGAGCACCTGGACGCGGTCATCAAGGACAGCCTCGAACGCCAGTTGCGGGCCGGCGTGACCACCGTCCGCGACCTCGGTGACCGGCAGTGGTCTGTGCTCGAGCAGCGGTCCAAGCACCGTCAGCGCGTCCTCGCGTCCGGCCCGCCCATCACCTGCCCACGCGGGCACTGCTGGTCGATGGGCGGCGAGACCAGCGGTGACGACGCGCTCCGCCGGGCGGTGCGCGACCGCGCCGAACGGCAGGCCGACGTCGTCAAGATCATGGCCAGCGGCGGGTTCGCGACGCCCGGTACCGCCGTCGACGACTGTCAGTTCACCGAACACGAGCTCCGCGTGGTCGTGGAGGAGGCCCACTCCCACGGCCTGCCGGTGACCGCCCACGCGCACAGCCTGGCCGCGGTGCAACGGGCCGTGGCCGCGGGCGTGGACGGCATCGAGCACTGCACGTGCCTCACCGATCGAGGCATGCAGATGCCGGTGGAGCTGATGGACGCGCTGGCCGAGGCGGACATCGCCGTCTGCCACACCCTCGGCAACACGCAGGATCCGCCGCCGCACGTCATGGAGGCGTTCGAACGTGCCGGGATGAGCATCCCGGCGAAGCTGAACATCGTGGGTCGCATGCACGACCACGGCGTCCGGGCGGTGTCCGGCACCGATGGCGGGATCGGGGCGGGCAAGCCGCACGGGATCACCGCCCACGCCCTGGCTCAGATGATCGAGGCGGGCGTCCCGAACGCGGTCGTGCTCGCCAGTGCCACCAGCCAGGCGGCGAAGGCTTTGAGCGTCAGCAAAGGCGTGCTGAAGCCTGGCTGGGATGCTGACATCATTGCCGTGCAAGGAGATCCCATGAGGGACATCACGGCGTTGCACCACGTGACCACCGTGGTGATGGGCGGTCAGATCGCGACGACCGTCTTGCCGACCGACCGTCGCGAGTAGACGTGGTCCACCGCGTCGAGTGCCTCTGACAGCGGGAAGACCTTGCCCACCGGGGCTTTCAGCGTGCCTGCCTCGACCATGACACGCAGCTCGTCGAAGACGACGCCGAGCTCCTTCGCCATCAGCGGCACGAACTTCCTGGACGAGAACGGGTTCAGGAACAACGCGCCGATCGACTTGTGGAACCCTCCCGTGATCGATCCCCCTGTCTCCGCGCCGACCAGCACGATCCGGCCGCCCTCGTTCGTCGCCCTGCGCAGCCTGGACAACGGCCTGGCGCCACCGCAGTCGAGGATCAGGTCGTACGTGCCGGTGAAGTCCGCCACCGTGTAGTCGAAGACCTCGTCGGCGCCCAGCGACCTGGCCAGCTCGACCTTGCGCGTGCTGCACACCGCTGTCACGTGTGCGCCAAGGGCTTTCGCGATCTGGACGCCGTACGAGCCGACGCCGCCACCGGCGCCGAGCACCAGAACCCGTTGCCCCGGCTGGACTCCGCGCAGTCCCTCCAGCGCCGTCCCGCCCGAGATCGGGAGCGCGGCCGCCTCGGTGAAGGAAATCCCCTCCGGTTTGCGCGCCAGCCGGGAGACCGGAGCGACGGCGTGTTCGGCGAACGACCCCTCGCACGTGCCGAACACCTCGTCGCCGATCTCGAACCCGGTCACGCCGGGCCCGATCTCCGTCACCACACCGGCGACGTCCCGTCCCGGTACCGGGGACTTCGGCCCGCGGAACCCGAAACCGAGGAACCGCAACAGGTACGGCTTCCCGGTGAGCAGGTGCCAGACGCCCATGTCGACGCCCGCCGCCCGCACCTCCAGCAGAACCTCGCCCTTCCCAGGCACAGGCACATCGAGGTCACCGAACACCGCCGATCCGTATCTTCGTTGTACGACAGCCTTCACAGCTCTTCCTCCTCCGGGTACTGGAACACCTCTTCTAGCGACACCTTGAACACGCGTGCGATCTTGAAGGCCACTTCCAGCGAGGGCGAGTACTTCCCCTGCTCGATGGCGATCAACGTCTGCCGCGTCACACCGACGGCCGTGGCGAGATCGGCCTGCTTCATCTCGCCGTGCGCGAACCGCAGGGCGCGGAGGGAGTTCGTGACCTTCGTCGGCTTCACGCCATCCCCCGCTGGTAGAACATGATCTTCGCCAACGAGCCCAGCACCGCGGACAGCACGAAGCACAGGTAGAGCACGTTGGCGATCCAGAAGTACGGCGCCTCGAACATCGCGAGCACCATCGCGGACATACCACCGATGACGACGAACGACTGACCGATACCGTCGCCGATCCGGCCGATCTCGCGGTCCCGTTCGTCGGCCTGCAGCCCGTCGTTGCGCGAGGCGATGCCGAACCAGATGCCCGACACGATGCCGGCGACGATCCCGAGTGAGATCGTCCACACCATCGCGCTGATGTACGGCGCCTCGACCAGCGGACGCCCTGCCGCTCCAGTCAGGACAAGCCCGACGTACACGGCATAACCGACCACGGCGATGACCGCCAAGGCCCAGGCCTGCTTCTCCTCGAACGCCATGGTCCCGCTCCTGATGTCAAAGAAACCTGACATCACCAAGGTAAAGCGAAGCAGACACCATGTCAAACATCTTTGACTTAACCTTTTCGTGATCAAGGCGTCCGTATGGCGGTCGACTACCTCCGATCGGACCCATTAGCGTGCGGCGCATGCTCCGTCCGATCCTTGTTGCGTGCGCGCTTGCCCTCACGGCATGTGGCCATGCAGTGACGGCGGAACCACCCGCCGCAGCACGCACGCAGCCGTCACACACCCCCGCGGCAGCACCTCTCGTCGCGACCCCCGAGGTCTGCCCGCTGCCCGACAGCGGGTTCGAGTGCGACTTCCAGAAGCGCGTGAAGGCCGCCCAGGACTACGCCGAGACCAGGCCGGGATCCGTCGGTTTCGTGCTGCGCGACCGCAAGAGCGGGGCGATCTGGCGCAACGACCACTCGGGCGACATGACGTGGACCGCGTCGACGATCAAGCTCGCGATGGTCGTGAACCTCCTGGAGCGCCACCGCGCCGGCAAGATCAAGCTGAGCAGCGACGACCGCAAGCTGATGAACGCGATGCTGCACACGTCCGACGACGACGCGGCGGACTCGCTGTGGAAGAAGTACAACGGCACGACGTTCAACGCGGCGTTCGGCAAGTACGGAATGACCGATTTGGTGCCACAAAAGGGATATACGGCCACATTCCCCTACTGGGGCTTCGAGAAGTGCACCGCGAACGACCTCGACCGCCTGATGAACTACATCCTCGACACCGTCCCCGCGGACGACCGCGAGTACATCCTCGGGCAGATGCGCGAGGTCGGTCCCGTGCAGCAGTGGGGCGTCTGGGGACCGGACTCCGGCGTGAAGAACGGCTGGTCGGAGGAAGAGGGCGGCTGGGTGATGAACTCGGTCGGGTTCGTCGGGCAGGACGCGCGGTACACCCTCGCGATCATGAACAACCTCAAGGGCGAAGGCGCCTACGACGAGGGCCGCGCAACGGACACGGAGATCACCCGCATCCTCTTCCGCTGAAGCGTCAGTGGGGTGTCAGACCGCGTTGCTACCGTGGTGAGCGACCTGTTCAGACACTGGGGAAGGGGTCGCTGTGCCGGACAGAAGGGCACAAATCGAGCAGAAGATCCGTGCTTTCCAGGAGCAGGCCGCCAGGGCCGGCCAGCTCAAGGACAAGATCGCGGAACTGCGCGGCCAGGCTCGTAGCGGTGACGGCTCCGTCACCGTGACCGTCGCGCCGTCGGGGGCCGTGCTGGGGTTGCAGCTCAGTCCGAACGCGATGAAGTACAGCCACACGCAGTTGCAGCAGGAGATCCTCGCCACCATCAGGGCAGCGACGCAGCAGGCCGCGCAGGCGTTGCAGGACACCGTGACGCCGGTGCTGGGTGATCAGGCCGAGCGGTTCAAGGACGCGTTCAGCGCGCACTCGGCCGTGATGATGCCCGAGGCTCCCACGCCGAACGCGGCCCCGAACGTGCCGCAGAACGTGACGCCGCCCGCACCGCCCGCCGGGAACCGTCCGAGGCCGAGACCGGTCTCAGACGATGACGACTTCGGCGGCAACTCGATCCTGAGGTGATGGGGGCATGACGGGATTCCAGGTGCAGGGTGGTGCGCTCACGGCGCACGGCCAGGGTTCGCGGGAGGCCGCAGGCCACTTCGGACAGTTGGCGACCCTGCTCGACCAGGCGCGCGTGAGTGATGACTGCTTCGGTCCGCTCGGCGAGCTCATGGCGTTCAAGTACTTCGAGGGCCTGCAGGAATGCCAGGAGATGGCCAACAAGGCCAAGGGCTTCCTGGAGGGCGTGGCCGAGCGCACCGACCAGACCGCGCAGACCTACCGCGACGTCGAGGACGCGATCCACCAGGGGCTGCAGAAGTTCGGCAGTGGCGGCCCTGGTTCGTTCGCCGACCTGAACAGCGCGGGCAACGGCAACCGCAAGAGCGACTTCGAGCAGAACGCCGGCTACGGCAGCTCGTGGGCGAGCACGAGCGGCGACATCTCGCGCGCCGGTAGCCCGCCGGACGTGGCCATCGCGGCGGTCAACGCGCGCATGGAGCAGCTCAAGTTCGTGATGAGCCCCGGCCAGTCGTTCATCGACAACGGCCTCGGGTTCCTGATCGGCATCGTGATCAGCCCGATCGTCGAGCTCGTGCTCGAACCCGCGATCGGGGACCCCGAGCAGATGCGCAGCACCGGCACCGGCTGGGGCAAGGTCGCGGACTGGGTGAAGCAGACCGGCGAGCACGAGAAGACCCGCGCCGCCGCGACGTCGCAGCCGTGGACCGGGCAGGCGGGCGACAAGTTCCGCAAGCAGATGGACGAGTTCGGCGCGGGCGCGGAGGCGTTCTCGAACGAGATCCGCGGCCTTCAGCAGATGCTGGAGCTCGCCGCCGATCTCTTCGACGCGTTCGTCGAGATCTGCATCGACATCCTGCAAGAGCTGGTCATGGGCCTGATCATCGAGTGGCTGGCCGCACTGGCCGCGTCGTGGATCACCGCCGGCGCCTCGATGGCCGCCGCGGGCGTCGCCACCACCGCCCAGGTCGGCGGCACGATGGCGCGCCTCGGCCTCAAGGTGAAGCAGCTGCTCGGCAAGCTCAAGCCGTTGATCGACAAGCTCGAGGACCTGCTCCAGGCGCTGCGCAAGGGTCCGTTGCGCAAGCTCGTCGAGAAGGCCGAGGGCCTGCGCGACGGCAACATGGCCGAGAAGTGGCTCATGCGCCAGATCGACGCGAACCCACTGGCCAAGATCGTCACCAAGGCCGACCCGGCGACGATGGCGTCCAAGACCGCCAACCGCTTCGCCGGCCGGTTCGGCGTCGACGGCCCCGGTGCGGACTCGCTGACGACGAACCTCACCGAGGCGGGCCTGCGCACGGCGGGCCTGAGCGGCACGACCCACGTCCCGACCGCCATCACCAACGGGATCCTGGAGAATGCTCCCGGTATCGCCGTCGAGCAGGGCATCAAGTACGGCTACAACAAGGGTCAGGACCCGTCCTCCGACGAGGACCGTGCTGACGCCATGAACCGAGGATTCGAGTACGAGTGATCTTCGCGGCGCCCCTGGGCCCCGGCCACGTCGCCCGGCAGCAGGTCTGCCGGGCGGGCGAGTCGCTGGTGTGGGCGATGTACCGGCGGACCTTCTACTACGCCGTCGACGGCCTCGACCAGCTCGGCGCACCAGGCCGTTCGTTGTTCGCCCGCGGTGCTTCCGCTGTGGGCCGGGGCGTGGGCGATCTCGCGCTGACGATGCTGGGCGGCGGTGGCGACTCGGGCGACGACAAGGCCCTGGCCGGCGATCACCTGGTGTTCGGGCCTTCTGCCGGTTCCCTGGCCGCTTCGGCGATGTCGCGGTTCGAGCCCGGCAAGCGCGTGGATCGGTTGTGGGCGTTGACGTCCTCCCGGCTGGTGATCGCCGAGCGGCACCTGGCCGCTGAGCCTGTCGAGGAGAAGTCGTTTCTGGGCAAGGCGATCGGGTTCGGCCGCGAGGTCGGCAAGATCCTCGCCGACAACCGCAGGAAGTACGGCGAGCACGTGGAGGGCGAGCCCGTCGCAGTGCCGGACTACCGGGCCGTGGCGGAGTTCCCGCGCGCCCAGATCGCCTCGGTCTCGCCCGGCCGCGTGACGTTCGTCGACGGCTCGGGCTTCGAGTTCCTGCTGGAGACTCCTGCTGTCTCGGACGACGAGGTCGTCGTCTCGGAGCTGACGAAGTTCTGGCTGCGCCCCGGCGAACGCCTGGTGCTCGGCCTGCCCCCGATCGTCGGCTACGTGGGCGGCGTCGTCGGCGGCGAGTTGCGGCTGCCTCTCGTCGCTTCGAGCCCGATGCCCGCGCTGGAACTGGACAAGCAGCGCTGGCCGTTGCCCGCTCCCCCGTCACCGCAGGACTGGACCGACGACCCGACGCTCGGCTACTGGGTCGACGCGCCCGCCGCCTCGTGCCTCGCCGTGTCGCTGGCGGACCACTTCGCCTTCAGCCGCGGCAACGCGCGACTCGCCGTGAGCGACCAGCGCGTGGCCGTCGTCTACCCGACGCATCTGTTCGAGGCCAAGCCTTCCAGCGTGTTCACCACGTTCGCCGAGATCCCCAGCGGCGCCGTGCGATCGCTGGAAACCCCTTACGCGGGAGCAAGTCTGCCCGCGCGGCCGGTGGTCCGGCTGACGTTCGCGGACGGCTCGGCGCTGGCGCTGCGCCGTCAGTCCTGAGTCGACTCCCACAGGCACAGCACGGAACCCTCGCTGTCCTTGACGTACTGCGAGAACCCGAAGTCGCCCACGCGTTCCTTGGCGTTGAGCAGCACGCCGCCGGCCTCTTCGACCTTCCGCGCCACGTCGTCGACGCTCGGCACGTCGATGATCAGCACCGGCCCCCGCACGAACTCGTTCCGCGGCGAGATACCGCCATCGGCATCACTGACGTCGACGGGCTCACCCGCGGTGTCGACGAGCACGTAGTCGAACGGCAACTGCCGCGCCGACCACCCGAAGACGTCGCGGTAGAAGGCCGTCGCACGCCCGAGATCGTCAGCGGGCAGCTCGAACTTGACCCTGGTCATCGCGCGAGATCCGGCACCTGGGCGACGAGCTCCTCCGGCGCCGACAACCGCCACGCCTCGAAGACGAGCTCCTTCATCTCGTCCGCCTCGATGCCTTCGAGGTACACCACGACCCAGCCGAACCCACCGGCCGTGAACTGCACCTCGAACACCTCGGGCCGTTCCGCCACCAGCGCCAGCTGCTCGGACAGCGTCTGCTTGAGCCCGACCGTCTGCGTGCGCGGCCAGTAGTAGCCGAACAACTTGCCCCGCACGCGGAACGAGTCGTACTGCTGCCCGGACGACCGTTGCACCTCGGCGAGTCCGTCCACGATCTTGAAGAGCTGCTTGCTCGTTGTCGCCACTGCCGACCCCCAAAGCCGAAGAGCAGAAAGTATAAATCCGGCTTTCAGGACGCGTGAGCGGTGAGCCTCCTCAGATGGTCGGCGATCAGGGCGGCGTGCGACAGCGGCGTGCTGAGGTCCTCGACGTCGCCGTTGGTCGTGTAGTCGAGCAGGACGACGTCCGCGGACTCGGCCAACTCGTGCAGCCGCGCGACTTCCGCCTGTAGCCGGTGCTCCAGGACCCAGCGGTAGGCCGGTAAGTAGATCTCCTGCCGGGCCGTGCGGTAGTCGAGCAGGCGCTCGCCGGCCAGGCCCGCGCGGTGGCCCCGGACCTGACCGAAGCGGCGGACCGTGCGCTTCAGGCCCTTCATCGACGTCACCGCGAGCTTCGACGGGTCGACGTCGGTGCCCTCGAAGACCTTCAGCGCCTGCCAGAGGCCCTCGACGGATTCGCTCGTCACACCGGGTGAGAGCGGCACCGGGATCTGGCCGTGCGGGTAGAACGGGCTGAAGCGCACCCACGGCTCAGGGCCGCGGGAGGTCACGTCGATGACCACCGCGTCCGGGCGCTTCACCTTGCGTCGCTTGCTCGCGACTTCGATCGGCATGGGTCGAGGATGGCAGGAGGGTCTGACAATTTCGGGCCGCTGGGCACGCGGCTGCGTTGGGTCAGCACGACGCAGACGAGCACGACGGCCGCAGTGGCGAGGGCCTGCCAGCCGACCGGTTCACTCAGGACCAGCGCTGACCACAGGAGTGTCAGAACCGGTTGGGCCAGCTGGATCTGGCCGATCTTGGCCACACCGCCCGCGGCCAGGCCCGCGTACCAGGCGAAGAAGCCCAGGAACATCGAGATCAGTGACACGTAAGCGAAACTGAACCACACGACGCCGTTGGCGCGCGAGAAGTCCGCTGTGTACAAGGAAACCGGGATCGTCACGGGCAGCGAGACGACCAGCGCCCAGCAGACCGTCCTGGCGCCGCCCAGTTCGCGGGAGAGCGCGCCGCCCTCGGCGTATCCCAGGCCGCACAGCACAACGGCGACCAGCAGGTAGACGTCGGCGAGGCTCAGCGAACCGGAGAGGCCGCCGCCGGTGGCCACGAACGCCAGTACCGCGAGCAGGCCTGCGCCGCTGGCGAGCCAGAACGCCAGGGGTGGGCGTTCGGAGGCGCGCAGGACGGCCCAGATCGCCGTGGACATGGGCAGCACGGCGATCACGACGGCACCGTGGGCCGAGGTCTGGGTGGTGAGAGCCAGGGACGTGAAGAGCGGGAAGCCGATCACGATGCCCGCGGCGACGACGACCAGTCGGCGGATCTGCGTTGCCGACGGGCGGGGGGCTCGCGATAACGCCAGGTAGGCGATCGCCAGAACTCCGGCGACGAGGGCGCGTCCAAATGCGACGAACCACGGGTCCAGTCCGGCCACCGCCAGGCGGGTCGCGGGCAGGGAGTAGCTGAAACCCAGGACTCCGAGCGCGCCGAGTGTTACCCCCGCCGGCACAATAACGTTACTCTTGGCTCTCATGAATGAGGATAACGCAGCCGTCCGCGTTATCGAGGAGCTGAGAGCAGCGGCACGGTCCGGCCGGGCCGGCGACCGCATGCCCTCGGTGCGCGATCTCATGGCGCGGCACCGGGCCTCGCCCGCGACGGTCCAGCAGGCGATCCAGCGCGTCACCGCCGAAGGGCTGGTCGAGGTGCGGCCCGGCCGCGGCAGCTACGTCGCCGCGCGCACGACGGCGACCAGCCGTGACCTGTCGTGGCAGGCCGTGGCGCTCGGCGAGGGCAGGCCGGGCGAGGACCTCGTGGCGAACCTCGTCGCGGTCCCCAAACCCGAGGCGATTCCGCTGACCAGCGGCTACCTCGACCCCGAACTTCAGCCCACCGACGCGCTCGGTGCCGCGCTCAGCCGGGCCGCGCGCCGGCCGGCCTCGTGGGGACGCGTTCCCGTCGAGGGCAAGGAAGAGCTGCGCGCGTGGTTCGCGAAAGAGGCCGGGGGTGAGCTCAGGACCGGCGACATCACGGTGTGCGCGGGCGCGCAGGAAGCACTCGCGACGGTGTTCCGCGGGCTCGGGGAACGTGGTGACGCCGTGCTGGTCGAGTCGCCCACCTACCTCGGCGCGATCGCGGCGGCACGCGACGCGGGGCTCAAGGTCGTGCCGGTGCCGGCCGATCAGGACGGCGTGCGGCCGGACCTGCTCCAGGCCGCGTTCGAACGCACCGGCGCGAAGGTCTTCTACTGCCAGCCGTTGCACGCGAACCCGCACGGCGCCGTGCTGTCCGACGAACGACGCGCCGAGGTCATGCGGATCGTCCGCCGCGTGGGCGCGTTCCTCGTGGAGGACGACTGGGCGCGTGGCTTCACGATCGACGGCACCGCGCCGCCGACGCTGGTCTCGCAGGACACCGACGGCCACGTCGTCTACGTCCGCTCGCTCACGAAGGTCGCCGCGCCCGGACTGCGCGTCGCGGCGATCGGCGCCCGCGGCCCGGCGGGCACCCGGCTGAAGAACACCCGGTCCCGGCAGGACCTGTACGTCGCGGGTCCGTTGCAGGAGGCGGCGATCGACTTCGTGACGTCCCCGGTCTGGCGGCGGCACCTGCGCACGCTCCAGCAGTCCTTGAGGGCCAGGCGTGACGCTCTGACGCACGCGATCCGCGAACACCTGCCGGAGTTCGAGCTCGCGAAGTCGTCCGGTGGCCTGCACCTGTGGGCGACGTTGCCGGACGGCGTGGACGACCTGGAGCTGACCACCGCGGCCGCGGCGCGTGATGTCGTGGTGTTCCCGGGACGGCCGTGGTTCGCCGCTGAACCACCGGGCAGTTTTCTTCGTTTGACCTACGGCGGCGCACCTGAGCACGTGCTGGCCGAAGGCGTCCGGCGGTTGGCCGGCGCCGTGGTCGCCGTACGGCGGTGACCGTTCGGGTGAACTGCATCGTTCATTAACTTGACTCGTTCCAGAAAAGACGGCAGGGTGGCGTTCGTGCCCACGGCTTCCGATTTCGAGCGCCTGTTGCGTGGAGCGTCGCTCCGGGTGACGGCTCCGCGGATAGCCGTGCTGTCCGCAGTGCACTCCCACCCGCACGCCGACACGGACTCGATCATCGGTGTCGTGCGTCAGAACCTCGGCGCGGTCTCTCATCAGGCCGTGTACGACGTGCTCCGCGCACTGACCGGCGCCGGCCTGTTGCGCAAGATCGAGCCCCAGGGTTCGGTCGCCCGCTACGAGGCGCGCGTCGGGGACAACCACCACCACGTCGTGTGCAGATCCTGCGGTGCCATCGCCGACGTCGACTGCGCAGTCGGCCACGCACCGTGCCTGGACGCATCCGACGACCACGGTTTCGTCATCGACGAGGCCGAGGTCATCTACTGGGGCAGCTGCCCCGAGTGCACGACCGCCGCGAAAAGTTCCTGAACACCCGGAAGGATTCCCGTGTCCGACAGCACTGACGCCAAGCTGGCAGACCTGAACGAGGAGGAGGCCGGCGGCTGCCCGGTCGCGCACGGTCGCATCAGCCATCCCAGTGAGGGCGGCAGCAACCGAGACTGGTGGCCCAACCAGCTCAACCTCCGGATCCTGCGCAAGCACCCCGTCCAGGCGGACCCGTTCGGTGGTGAGCTCGACTACGGCCAGGAGTTCCTGACCGTCGACCTCGACGAGCTGGCGCGCGACGTCGACGCCGTGCTGACCGAGTCGAAGGACTGGTGGCCCGCGGACTTCGGGCACTACGGCCCGTTCATGATCCGCATGGCGTGGCACAGCGCGGGCACCTACCGCACCCACGACGGTCGCGGTGGCGCCGGCGCGGGCATGCAGCGCTTCGCCCCGCTCAACAGCTGGCCGGACAACGGCAACCTGGACAAGGCCCGCCGTCTGCTGTGGCCGGTGAAGAAGAAGTGGGGCAAGAAGGTCTCCTGGGCCGACCTCATGATCTTCACGGGCAACCGCGCGCTGGAGACCATGGGCTTCGAGACCTTCGGCTTCGCCGGCGGCCGCGCGGACGTGTGGGAGCCGGACGAGGACGTCTACTGGGGCCCGGAGACCACGTGGCTCGGCGGCGACGCGCGCTACAGCGGTGACCGCGACCTGGAGTCGCCGCTCGCGGCCGTCCAGATGGGTCTGATCTACGTCAACCCCGAGGGCCCCAACGGCAACCCGGACCCGCTGGCCTCCGCCCGCGACATCCGCGAGACGTTCGGCCGCATGGGCATGAACGACGAGGAGACCGTCGCGCTCATCGCCGGTGGCCACACCTTCGGCAAGGCGCACGGCGCGGGCGACCCCGACCTCGTCGGCGCGGAGCCCGAGGGCGCCTCGATCGACGCGCAGGGCTTCGGCTGGATCAGCACGCACGGCTCCGGCAAGGGCCGCGACACCATCACCTCCGGCCTGGAGGTGACCTGGACGCAGCAGCCCACCAAGTGGACGAACCTGTTCTTCAAGAACCTCTTCGCGTTCGAGTGGGAGCTCACCAAGTCCCCCGCCGGCGCGCACCAGTGGAAGCCGAAGGACGGCGCGGGCGCCAACACGGTGCCGGACCCCGAGGACGGCACGCTCAACCGCACGCCGCAGATGCTGACCACGGACCTCGCGCTGCGCTTCGACCCGATCTACGAGCCGATCTCGCGCAAGTTCGCGGAGAGCCACGAGGCGTTCGCCGACGCGTTCTCCCGCGCGTGGTTCAAGCTGACCCACCGCGACATGGGCCCGATCCAGCGCTACCTCGGCGCCCAGGTGCCGCAGGAGGAGCTGATCTGGCAGGACCGCCTGCCGGTCGTCGACCACGAGGTCATCTCCGCCGACGACGTCGCGTCGCTGAAGGCGAAGATCCTCGAGTCCGGTCTCTCGGTCTCGCAGCTCGTCAAGACCGCGTGGGCCTCGGCCTCGTCGTTCCGCCAGAGCGACAAGCGCGGTGGCGCCAACGGTGCCCGCATCCGCCTCGAGCCGCAGCGCGGCTGGGAGGTCAACGAGCCCGACCAGCTCGCGCAGGTCCTGCGCACGCTGGAAGGCGTGCAGGAGGCGTTCAACAGCTCCGCGACCGGCGGCAAGAAGGTCTCGCTGGCCGACCTGATCGTCCTCGGCGGCGCCGCGGCGATCGAGCAGGCCGCCAAGGCCGCGGGCCACGACGTCGAGGTGCCGTTCCTCGCGGGCCGCGTCGACGCCACCCAGGAGCAGACCGACGCCGAGTCGTTCGCCGTCCTGGAGCCCACGATCGACGGCTTCCGCAACTACCGCGGCAAGGGCCACCCGCTGCCGTCGGAGTACCTCCTCGTCGACAAGGCGAACCTGCTCGGTCTCTCCGCGCCGGAGCTGACCGCGCTGGTCGGCGGCCTGCGCGTGCTGGGCGCCAACCACGGCGGTTCGGCCGCGGGCGTCCTCACGGCCAAGCCGGAGACGCTGACCAACGACTTCTTCGTCAACCTCCTCGACATGGAGACGGAGTGGAAGTCGGTCACCGAGGACCAGGAGAACTTCGAGGGCCGCGACCGCTCCACCGGCGCCGTCCGCTGGACCGGCACCCGCAACGACCTGGTGTTCGGCTCGAACTCCGAGCTGCGCGCCATCGCCGAGGTCTACGCGAGTGACGACGCCGCCGCGAAGTTCGTCCAGGACTTCGTCGCCGCGTGGAACAAGGTCATGAACGCGGACCGCTACGACGTCTGATCCAGCCCCTCCCCGGTGCCCCAGGCCAACTCCCCCGGCCTGGGGCACCTTCGTCTTTCACCGGGGACGCGGCTGCGCGGGACCGAGGCCTGGGTTGTGCGGGAGCGGCTCGACCTGCCGGCTCGCGGGCTCGCGTAGTGCGGGTTCGCCGATGTCGTGGCCTGCAACGTGGTTCCGGCCGATCCACCTGGCGAACCCGAAGGTCACCGTCAACGACGCGGGTGTGCTCACCGTCACAGGCGCGAAGAGCACGCTCACCAACTCCGAGGCGTTCGCCGGGTTCTACGGGGCCGGTGACAAGCTCGACGACCTCACGCTGACCCTGGGTTCGTCCTGCTCAGAGCTGCCGCGGCAGCCCGGTCCGGCAGGTCCGCCGCCGGCCGCGCAGACGCCCCAGGACCTGGTGCCACCACTCACGTTCCGGCCGCAACGGCTGGCTAATACGGGTGCGTCTCTCCTGGTGCCTTTGATCGCCGGAATTGTGCTCTTGGGCAGCGGAATCGCGCTTTTCACGTCGACGATAAGGACTGATTGAGAGGACATGAATCGGTTCGCGCCAACGCACTTCACCCGTACGGAGGACTTGATCACTATGATGGGTGAGTGCCCCTGAGTCGTCGACCTCTCGCGTTACTCGCTGCGCTCGCGCTGGTCAGTGCGGTCACGGCGTGCACCAACGCGGCGGTCGGCGACCCGGTCGGAGGACCGTCCGAGCAGCAGACGCCCCCGTCGTCGAAGAAGCCGGCACCGACGCAGCCCCCCAGGGACAACATCAAGCTCACGGTGGACAACGGCCGCCAGAGCGGCGGCACGGTGATCGCCGGAGCCGGGGACGCGCCGTACAACTACGCGCCCGCCGTGATGCTCGACAACGGCAAGGTGCGCGCGTGGTGGTGCAGCCAGCTGAGCGCGGCCCCGCCCGGCGGCGACGACATCCTCTACAGCGAGGGCCCGAGCGTCGGTGGACCTTTCTCGACGGCGGCCCCGGTGTTCTCCGGCAGCGGTGGCAGCTTCGACGCGATCCACACCTGCGACCCGTCGTTGGTCAAGATCGGCGACGTCTACTACATGTATTACACGGGCGCGGCGCGGGACAACCACGCGAACGGCAGCTCGGTGGGCGTCGCGTCCAGCACGGACGGCGTCACCTGGACGCGGGAGAACGGCGGTCAGTCGTTCCTCGGCCCGGCGGGCGACAACATCCGCGAGAACACCTACGGCGCGGGCCAGCAGTCGGCGATCTACGTCGACGGCTGGGTGTACCTGATGTTCACCGACACCACCGGCCTCGCCTCGCACCAGAACGGCGCGGGCCAGTACGTGCTGCGGTCGAAGGACCCGACGTTCGCCAAGGGCGTCGAGGCATTGGGCCAGCAGGGCTTCAAGCCGGTCACGACGAACAACGGGCCGCGCACCCGGTCGGTGGTCGAGGCGTTCAGCGCGGACTGGATGTGGATCGACGCGGTGTCGTCGTTCGCCATCGCCCACGAGACCGACAACGGCACCACCATCACGTTCTGGAACAAGGACTTCACCCGGCACCCGTTCGAACCCGTGCTGATCCCCGGTCCCTGGAAGGAAGGCCCCGGCCTGCTGCGCACACCCGCGGGCCACGCGCCGATCAACGCCAAGGACCCGTGCGGCCGGGTCGCGATCGACGTGCTGCGCGGCACCTTCGACGGCCCGGCGGGGCCGACGAACATCTCCCACTTCGGCATCGACGTGACCGGGACGAAGGGATGCGCCACCGCGGCCGAGGCGAGGGTCCTCAACGGCTACGCGGTGCCGTCCCCGGAACGCACGCTCGACGTCGTCGCGGGCGGCACCCTGATGAGGTTCGAACGCCGCTCGGTGGCCGAGAAGTTCTCGCGCGGAGTGCTCGGCACCCGGCCGCAGGGCGTCGAGTCGTTGAAGCTCACGGCCAAGGTCCCGGCCGGCGCGCCCGCGGTGAGCGCCCCCGACGGCACGGTCGGGCTGCTGCTCGACGGCAAGCTGTGGGTGGTCGGCTCGACGGAGCTCGCGGCGCTGAACTCGTCCCCGATCACCGCGGTGTCCGCTGAGCAGTGGGCCACGTACGAGCGCCTGCCGGACCTCGTCCGATCCTGACCGGATACGTTCTCCCCGAGCTTGAAATCGGACACGGGGGACCGACTGGTGGCATTGACGGCGCAACGGCCCAGAGCGCTCGCGGACAGCGTGGTGCCGTTGCCGGACGAACCGCGGCACGAACTGGCGTGGCTGGGCTTCCTGGGCGCGTTCGTGGCCGCGATGGCGTTCCTGCTGCTCATCCCGGCCGGCTGGTCCCGGCTTGATCACCTGTGGGCCGAGGACGGCGCCCGGTTCGTGGTCGACGCCGTGCGCTCGCCCGCGCTCCAGAACCTGACCGACCCCTACGGCGGCTATCTGCACATGCTGCCGCGCATGGTCGCCCAGCTGGTCGCGCTGCTGCCGCTCGAGTGGACGGCCGCGGGGTTCGCGGTCAGCGCCGCGGTGCTGCGGGCGCTCATCGCGTTGATCACGTTCGCGGCCTCGAAGGCGTACCTGAGGTCGACGCCGATGCGGTTCGCGCTGGCGGCGCTCGTCATCGTGTTGCCGGCGGGCAACTCCGAGACGTTGAACAACATGGCGAACCTGCACTGGTTCCTGCTCTACGGCGCCTTCTGGGCGTTGTTGTGGCGCAACGCCCCGCGCGTGCCGATCGCGCTGTTCGTGGTCCTCGCCGCCCTGTCGAGCCCGCTGGTGTTCATCCTGGCGCCGATCGCGCTCCTGCGGCTCTTCCAGCCGCGCAGGGAGGTGCCGATCGCGTTCCTCGCCGGACTGGTCGTGCAGGGGCTGACGATGCTGTTCGCGTCGCGCACGCCGTACTCGCACGACGAGGTCGACCCGGTGCAGGTGCTGCTGGCGAGCCTGCTGCGGGTGCCGGTGGTGGCGTTCACGGGGTCCGAGCGGGTCAGCGAGCTCTACCCGGCGATGGGCAACCTGCTGATCCTCGGCTCACTGCTGGCCGCCGCCGTGCCGATCGCGGCGGGCCTGCGGTTCGGTGACCGGGCCGGGCGGACGCTCGCGCTGGTCGCCGTTGCCTACAGCGTGATCCTCATCGTGGCGTGCCTGGTGCTGAACTGGACGCAGGTCCTCCAGGTGCAGGCGCCGGACGTGGTGATGGCCGCGCAGCGCTACAGCATCGCGCCGTGCCTGTTCCTGTTCACCGCGATCTTCGTGGGCCTCGACGCGACGCCCACGAAGACCTGGGAACGGGTGGTGGTCACCGGGAGCCGCTACCTGATCGGATTCCTCGTGGTGGTCAGCGTCTTCTCCTACCTGCGGGAACCGAAGACGGCGCTCACGGGCATCGCGTGGGACGAGAGCCTCGCGAAGGCCCGTGCCGAGTGCGCCGCGGGAGCGACGGAGGCACGGCTGGAGCACGCGCCGGATGACTGGTTCTTCGTCGTTCCGTGCGAGTCGGTGCGCTGACCGGAACGGACCTCGTGCCGGTCGGCGACGAGTCCACTTTGGACCGGGTCGCCGCGAGGTACCGCGGGTCCGGTGGCGCTACTCGCTGGACGTTCGCCTGACGAAGTCGCGGAACGACCGGGCGGGCCTGCCCGTCACGTCCTCGACGGTCGCGGTGACCCGGTCCTCCGCTCCACCGCGGATGTCCTCGTCGAGCGCGGCGAGGACGGCGGCGAACTCCTTGGGCAGCACCGCCCCGATCCGTTCGGTCATCTCCCCGGTGCTCACCGAACGGTGCCGCACGGGCTTGCCGGTGACCTCGGTGATGATCGCGGCGGCGTCGGCGTAACTGAGCGCCTCCGGACCGGTGATCAGGTGATCGGTGTTGTGCGGCAACGGATCCGTCAACGCCCGCGCGGCCACCGCGGCGATGTCGGCGGCGTCGATGAACCCGACCCGGCCGTCTCCGGTGGCCGTGACGATCTCGCCGGACCGGACGCCCTGGGCGACGAGGTGGTCGCCGGTGAAGTTCTGCATGAACCACGACGGCCGCAGCACCGCCCATTCCGGCATGGCGCGCACGAGCGCCGGGAGAGCGCCCATCCCCGTGGCGCTCTCCGGCACCGCGGACGAGCTCAGCAGTACCACTCGCCGCACGAGCCGCGCTCGAGTGAGCAGCGACTCGACCACCGGCGCGGGGTCGACGACGCCGACCGGGGGGATCAGGTAAAGACGATCTATCCCCTCCAGCGCGTTCTCAAACGTCGCCGGCACGTCCCAGTCGAACCGGACGTGGTCCGGAAGCACCGGTTTCCTGGTTCCGATGCGGGCATCGGGCAGCAACGAGGCGAGGCGGCTGCCGGTCGTCCCGGTGCCTCCGATGATCAACGCGGTCATGCCAGTTCCTGCGCGAGCAGCGGGTTCCAGTAGTCGCGGTAGCTCACGATCTCGCCGTCGCGGGTCGTGATGACCGCGATGTAGGAGGCCCGGTACGGCTCACCCGTCGCGACCACCACACCCTCGGCGTCGAACTCGGCGATGAGCACGTCGGGATCGGTGCTCCGGTGCACGACCTGCTTCGGAAAGCCCTGGATGTCGAGCATCTTCGGGTAGTCGCGCAGGTAGTCCTCGATGGCGGCCCTGCCCTCCACCCCGGCCGGCCAGCCGGGCGGGGCGAACGGGAACTCCATCACGCCGTCCTCGGCCCACAGGCCCGCGAACCCGATCATGTCCTTGTCCAGCAGCAGTTGCAGTGCCCTCGGGATGAGGTCCACGAAAGCTCCTTCGAAAGAAATGGACGAGACGGTCCCGTCCCGTCCTCAACGTTAAGCGGGACGGGACCGTCTCGTCCAGTCCTATGATGTGCGTCATGACCAAGCGCACCCCGACCGGCGCCGCCGTCCTGCAGCCCCAGGTGACGCAGGCGATCACCGACGCCGTGTTCGACGAGCTCGCCCTGCACGGCTACGGACGGCTGTCCATGGAAGCCGTGGCCAAGCGCGCGGAGGTCGGCAAGAGCGCGCTGTACCGGCGGTGGCCGTCCAAACAGGACATGGTGGTCGCGGCGCTGTCGGAGTTCTCCGTGCCACTGGCCGAGGTTCCGGACACCGGGTCGTTGCGCGGCGACCTGCTGGCCACGGTCACGGCCGTGCACGACTGGCTGACGCACCCCCGGTTCGCCACGATCCTGCCCGACCTCACCGCCGAGGCCGTGCGCACTCCGGCGTTGTCCGACGCGATCGCGGCGACGATCGGCGAACCCCGGCGCGCGCTCGGCGCCGTGACGCTGCGGCGGGCGATCGACCGGGGCGAACTACCGGCCGATCTGGACTTCGAGATCGCTTTGGACCTGGTCGCGGCCCCGGTCTACTGGCGGCTGTCGGTCCGGCGGGCCGAGGTCGAGCCCGACTACCTCGAACGGCTCGTCGACCACCTGCTGCGGGCGCTTCAGTGCTGATGGCTGGGGTAGTCGACGTAGCCCTCGGGGGTCTGGAACCAGGTCGCCTGGTCGGCACCGGCGAGCGGCAGGCCCAGCCGGAACCGTTCGACCAGGTCGGGGTTGCCGATGTAGGCGCGGCCGTAGCTGATCAGGTCGGCGCCGTTGGCGAGCCAGCGCTCGCCCTGCTCCTGAGTGCTCACGTTCGGGCCGATCTGGCCGCCTGGGTTGAGGATGAACGCGCTCGGCCACGCCTTGCGCAACTCCATCAGCCGCTCGTCGTCCACGGTCGCCAGCACGTGGATGTAGGCCATGTCCGGCAACGCCTTCAGCAGCTCGCCGTAGAGCGCGGGCACGTTCTCCTCGACGATGCCCTGGATCTCGCCGCCCGGTGAGAGCCGGATGCCGACGCGGTCCGGCCCGATGGCGTCCACCGCCGCTTCGACCGCCTCGACGGCGAACCGGATCCGGCCGCTGATCGAGCCGCCGTACCCGTCGGTGCGCTCGTTCGCGCTGGAGGACAGGAACTGCTGGATCAGGTACCCGTTCGCACCGTGCAGCTCGACCCCGTCGAACCCGGCCTCGACGGCCTTGCGGGCCGCGTCGCCGAACGCCTGGACCTGGTCCGCGACCTCCGCCGCCGACAAGGCCCGCGGCACCGGCGCGGGCTCCATCCCGGTCGGGGTGAACACGTCGGTGCCGGCCGCGATCGCCGACGGACCGACGGGGTGGTGCCCGGCGACCTCGGCGTGGCCGATGCGGCCGCCGTGCATGAGCTGGGCGAAGATGCGGCCGCCGTTCGCGTGGACAGCGTCGGTGACCACGCGCCAGGCCTCGACCTGCTCGTCGTTGTGGACACCGGGCATGAACGGACCGGCCTGGCCGACCGCGTTCGGGTGCACGCCTTCGGTGACGATGAGCCCGGCGGTGGCGCGTTGGGCGTAGTAGGTGGCCGTGGCCTCGGTCGGTTTGCCGTCAACGGCCCGCGCGCGGGTCATCGGCGCCATGACGAGGCGGTTCGGCAGGGTCAGGTTTCCGAGTTCGTAGCTCGTGAGCAGCATGGGAGCTAAGGTAGAAACCTGACGTTGACGTCAGAGGTAGCTTTTGTGGCGGAGGTCATATGCGCATCGGTGAGCTGGCGGAACGCACGGGCGTGAGCGTGCGCGCGTTGCGCTACTACGAGGAGCAGCGCCTTCTCGCAGCCGAACGCAGCGGAAGCGGGCAACGGCGCTATGCCGACAACGCCGTCGGCCGGGTCAAGCTGATCCAGCAGCTCTACGCCGCCGGGATCTCCAGCGCGTCGATCCTGGAGATGCTGCCGTGCGTGGTGACGGGGGTGGCGGCGCCGGAGGTCCTGGCCAAGCTGCGCGGGCACCGGTCGTCGGTGGTGAAGCAGATCGAAGAGCTGCAGGAGACGCTCCAGCAGCTCGACACGGTGATCGCGGGCGCCACGAAGGCCTACACGACCGGGGTGCCGTGCCCGCCCGGCTGAGCGGGCACGGCGCACATCTCAGATCGTGGCGGTGTCGATCACGAACCGGTACCGCACGTCGCTCGACAGCACGCGGTCGTAGGCGGTGTTGATCTGGTCTGCGTCGATCAGCTCGATCTCGGCGCCCAGGCCGTGCTCGGCGCAGAAGTCCAGCATCTCCTGGGTCTCCGCGATGCCGCCGATCATCGATCCGGCGAGCGTCTTGCGCTGCACGATCAGGCTGAACAGGTTCAGCGAGACCGGCTCCTCCGGCGCACCGACGTTGACCAGCGCGCCCTCGGTCCTGAGCAGGCCGATGTAGGCGCTGAAGTCGAGCGGCGCGGACACCGTGGAGACGATCACGTCGAACTTGCCCGCGAGCTCGGCGAACGTCGCGGGGTCGTTGGTGGCGCGGTAGTCGTGGGCGCCGAGCTTGAGGCCGTCGTCCTTCTTGCGCAACGACTGCGACAGCACGGTGACCTCGGCGCCGAGCGCGACGGCGATCTTGACGCCCATGTGGCCGAGGCCGCCCAGGCCGACGATCGCGACCTTCTTGCCGGGGCCGACGTTCCAGTGCTTCAGGGGCGAGTACAGCGTGATGCCCGCGCACAGCAGCGGCGCGGCCACGTCCAGCGGCAGCGAGTCCGGGATGCGCACGGCGTAGTTCTCGTCGACGACGATCTGCTTCGAGTAGCCGCCGTAGGTGACGTCGCCGTTGTGGTCGACGGCGTTGTAGGTCTGCACGTTGCCCTTGGCGCAGTACTGCTCCAGGCCGCGCAGGCAGTAGTCGCACTCACGGCAGGAGTCCACGAAGCAACCGACACCCACGCGGTCGCCGACGGCGTACCTCGTCACGCCGGAACCGACCTCGGTGACGACACCGGCGATCTCGTGGCCGGGAACCATCGGGAAGATGGCCTCGCCCCAGCCCTCGTTGACCTGGTGGATGTCGGAGTGGCAGATGCCGGCGAACTTGATGTCGATCAGGACGTCGTGCGCGCCGACCGCGCGACGCTCGATGGTGGTGCGCTCCAGCGGTGCCTTGGGTGCTGGAGCGGCGTAGGCAGCGACGGTGCTCATCAGGTTTCTCCTCGTCGTCGTGTCGATGTGGACACTGCGCCGTTTCGGGAGAGCTACCCAGACACCTGTTCTTCGTACGTCTGCCGTGCCTACTACCAGCAGTAGCAGGCACGGTTCGCGCGGGCCGGGGATACTCGGGTGCATGGAAGTAGACCCGCGCACCGAGCTGAGCGAGTTCCTGCGCAGCCGCCGGGCGCGGCTGTCCCCCGACGACGTCGGACTGCCCCGTTACGGCCGCACCCGCCGTGTACCGGGCCTGCGCCGCGAGGAGCTGGCGCAGCTCGCGGGCGTCTCCGTGGCGTACTACACACGGCTTGAGCAGGGCAACGGCCGCAACGTCTCGGACGAGGTGCTGGACTCGATCGCACGTGCGCTGCAGCTCAGCGAGGCCGAACACACGCACCTGCGCAACCTCACCGCCTGCCCGTACGACAACAAGAAGCAGAAGAAGGTGGCGCGCAGCAGCGTTCGCCCGGCGCTGAAGCACCTCCTCGACAACATCAACGTGCCCGCGTACATCGGCGGGCGGCGCTGCGAGGTGCTCGCGTGGAACCCGATGGCGGCGGCGTTGTTCGGCGACTGGGGCGAGCTGGAGCCACGCGACCGGAACTGGGCGCGGTTCATCTTCCTCCGGCCCTCCTACCAGGAGCTCTTCCTCAACTGGGAGAGCAAGGCCTCCGACGTCGTCGCGTTCCTGCGGATGGACGCGGGCTGCTACCCGAACGACCCCGAGCTGACCGCCCTGATCGGCGAGCTGTCGGTGAAGAGCGAGCTGTTCCGGCAGCTCTGGGCGAGGCACGACGTCAAGGAGAAGTCCTTCGGCACCAAGGCGATCCGCCACCCGCTCGTCGGCGAGATGACGCTGTCGTACGAGACGCTGCGGATGCCCAGCGAGCCCGACCTCTTCCTGACCACCTACCACGCGGAGCCGAGCACGCCGTCCGCCGAGGCGCTGCAGCTGCTGGCCAGCTGGGGCACGGACGCGACCCGCACCGGGGAGTCTGTTAAGACTCAGTCATGAGGACACCGCGTCTGGAGATCGAGTACTGCACCCAGTGCCGCTGGCTGCTGCGTGCGGGCTGGACCGCGCAGGAGCTGCTGACCACGTTCACCGCGGAACTGGGCGAGGTCGCGCTGATCCCCGGCACCGGAGGCGTGTTCGACGTGCGGCTCGACGGCGAGACGCTGTGGTCGCGCAAGGAGCAGGAGGGCTTCCCGGACCTCGCCGTGCTCAAGCAGCTCGTCCGCGACCGGGTGGCGCCGGAACGCTCTCTGGGCCACACCGATCGCAAGAACTCAGCCGACGCCTGAGGACAGTCGCGCGTTCTCCGCGGCCTGCGTCACGGTGGCGCCGACGCCGCTGAACCAGATGGTCGGCTTCGTGCAGCCGCCCTTGACCTCGTAACCACCGGAGACGGCACGCACGCCGTCGTGCGTGCAGAACCGGCCGGGCGCGATCTCCTTGAGCAGCCGGGCTTCCCGCGCCGCGTCCGTCAGCGTGGTGCCGAACGCGTCGACGAACGAGGTCGGTTTCGCGCACGACATGCTGATCCTGAAGCCGCCGACGTCGGCACGGCTGCGGTCGCCGCTGCACAACGGCCCGCCGTTGCTCTGGAACTGCCGCAGCAGCAGCCCTTCCCGGTTCGCGTCACCGGTCGTGCTGCCGTACCCGTCGATGAACGCGTCCGGGCTGGAGCAGGTCATCTTGGCGACGTAGCCGCCCGGAGTCGTCCGCGTCGAGTAGACGGAGCACGGTCCGGCCGCGCTCGCCGGCCCTACCGCGACCACCATGCTGCTCAAGGCCAGCACGACACCTGACAGGGTTGCTCGCATTCGGTTCTCCCCCTTCGGTTTCCCCACAACCTTTCGTGGAGGACCGGTGAGGTCAATCGCGCAAACGCCTGCTGCGATGGGCCTTCCGGAACAGCCGCCACACCAGCTCCGCCTTCCGCTGATGTCCTCCCTCCAGGTAGGCGGCGCGTGAGGCTTCGAGGTGAAGCTGTGCCTCCTCCTGCCGGTCGGCGTCCATCGCGATCAACGCGAGCTTCTTGTGCGCACGTCCGGTGAGATCGTGACGGCCGATGCCCGCGGAAGTCCCGGCACAGTCCCGGAAATGCGAGGTGGCGAGTGCCCGGTCACCTTCCGCGTCGGCGAGCACGCCCATGCTGTACCGGATCTGGGCCTCGCCGAGCGGCTCCGCGGCGTCCCGGTAGGCGACCAGCGCCCTGCCGTAGTACCTCCACGCCGAGCTGAAGTC
The DNA here is from genome assembly GCF_900115955.1 of Lentzea waywayandensis. Lineage (GTDB taxonomy): Bacteria > Actinomycetota > Actinomycetes > Mycobacteriales > Pseudonocardiaceae > Lentzea > Lentzea waywayandensis. The sequence continues at coordinate 132,770 of NZ_FOYL01000006.1, read as the reverse complement.
GTTCTGCCGCCTGGCGATCGAGCCGAGGTTGTGCAGCGCCCTGCCCACTCCCCTGAGGTCGCCGAGTTCGCTGCTCACCGCGATGGCCTGCTCGAACCGCTCGCGGGCGGCCGTGCGGTGACCCATCTCGCGGTGGATCCGGCCGAGCCCGCGCAGTGCCTTGGCCTCGCCGTCCCGGTCGCCGAGACGCACCGCGGCGTCGAGGGCCATCTCGTACGCGGAAAGCCCTTCCCCGCCGTGGCGACGGCGGTAGAACGGGAACGTCCCGATCGCGAACGCCAGGCGCAGCACCTGTTCGTGGTGACCCAGCCGGTGCGCCAGCTCGATGACCGCGACGATGGTGGGGCGTTCGGTCCGCAGCCAGAGCTGGGCGAACTGGCGGGTCTCGACGTCGGGACGCTGCTGTTCCGCCTGCTCCGCGGCCTGGACGAAGTAGCCGATCAGGCGGGCGAGCGCGGCCTGGCACACCTCCCCGTCGACGGCCTCGCACTGTTCGGCCGCGTACAGCCGCAGCAGGTCGTGGAAGCGGAACCAGCCGTGCGGCTCGCCGCTCTCGATCATGTGCGCGCGGCGGAGTCCTGCCAGCAGCTTCTGGGTCGCCCGCACCGGTTGCCCTGCCAGGGCCGCGGCGGCCTCGGTGCTGACCTGACGGCCGGGGCTGAGCGACAGCAACCGGAACAGCCGCTGCTCGGCCGGGTCGAGCCGGTCGTGCGAGAGGTCGAACGCCGCCCGCACGGCCACGTTCTCGTGGTAGCTCAGCTCGGTGAGCCGGGCCTCCTTCAGCAGCACGACGAGCTCGGCGAGCGGGAGGTCGGGATCGTCGGACAGCAGCGCCGCGACGATGCCGAGCGCGAGCGGCAACCAGCCGCAGAGCTCGGCGATCTCGTGCGCGGTCTCCGGTGCGGACGCCACTCGCTCGTCCGCGGGATCGGTGGCGCGCACCAGGTTCGCCAGCATCGCCACCGAGTCACCGGGAGGCAGCACCTCCAGTGACAGGCGGCGGGCGCCCTGCAGGTCGCCCAGGGTGTGCCGGCTGGTCACCAGCACGCGGTGCTGCTCCCCCGGCGGCAACAGCGGACGGACCTGTTCGGAGGAGGAAGCGTTGTCCAGCACCACGAGCGTCGGCCTGCGCTGGGCGAGTCTGGAGCGGTAGAGCGCTTCCCGTTCCGGTTGGGACTCGGGCACCCTCACCACGCCCAGTGCGCCGAGGAACGTGGCAAGCGCGGTCAACGGTTCGACACGCGTGCCCGCCGAGTAACCCTGGAGGTCCACGAACAGCACGCCACCGGGGAACTGGCCCGCCGCGACGGCGTCGTGGGCCGCCTTGACCGCGAGCGTGGTCTTGCCGACGCCGGCCAGACCGGTCGACACCACGACCGGCTGCGGGCTGTTCAACGCCTCGGCGACGGCGGTCAGGTCGGCTTCCCTGCCGGTGAACCCGGCGGCGACCGGCGGCAGACCGGCCAGGGCTGTCTGGACGTGTTGGCCCAGGTAGACGTCGCGTGCCTGCACCACGGTCCCGTGGACGTCGCCGTTCACCTCGTTGTGCACCTGTTCGTTGTACCGCAGACCAGCGAATTCGCTGCGGCACGGACTGGCTGCTCGTAGGGTGGCTGCCGTGCATCCGAACCAGGGTTGGCAGGTGCAGCAACCGCAGGGACACGGTCCGGGGTACGGCCCGGCGCCCGGCTGGGGCCAGCCGTTGCGGCCGAGCGTCGCGCCGGCGTTCCTCGCGGGTGGACTGTGGCTGCTGGTCGCGGTGCTGTGCTTCGTGCTGGCCGGGCTGAACTCCGCTGACGGCAAGGGCATCCGGCAGACCCCGGAGGCCGCGGTCGCGTTGCTCGGACTGGCGTTCGGGCGCGGCTTCATCGCCAACGGCGACCCGGCGATCGTCGCCACCTACGTCGCTGGTGGCGTGGTGTTGCTGCTCGCCGCGCTGGTGATCGCCCGGCTCGGGTTCGCGCGCTGGATCCTCGCCGCGCTCGGGTTCCTCGTGGTCGCCTACTACGTCTTCGCCGTCGTGCGGCTGACGATCGACCACGGCGGCACGCTGATCATCGTGCCGGGCGTCGCGCTGATGCTGTGGCTGGCCGCGTCGATGGTCTCGGTGCTGCCGCCGGTCGGACGGGCGATGCGCTGATCAGTCCGTCCGGATGAACCCCTTCGACACCATCCAGTCGCGCGCCACCTCGCCCGCGTCTTTGCCCTCCACGTCGACCTGACGGCACAGTTCGATCATCTGGTCGTTGGTCAGCGCGGCGCTCACCTTCTCCAACGGGCCGCGGATCTGCGGGTACCGCGCGAGGAACTCGGCGCGCACGGTCGGCGCGACGTTGTACTGCGGGAAGGCCTTCTTGTCGTCCTCCAGCACGCGGAGCTTCTGCGCGGCGATGCGGCCGTCGGTCGTGAACACCTCGCCGACCGGGCAGGTGCCGCCCGCGACGGCCGAGTAGATCGTGCCGATGCCGAAGTTCTTCACCTCGGTGGCCGGGAAGCCGTAGGTGCGTTGCGCGGCCGGGAAACCGTCCTGGCGGCTGGTGAACTCGGTCTCCAGGCAGAACACCGCCTGGTCCGGGTTCTGGGTGAGGAACGCCGCCAGGTCGGAGGTGGTCTTCAGGCCGTGCTGCTCGCCGTAGGCCTCGGTGACGGCGAACGCGTACTGGTCGTTGAGCGGCGAGTAGGCGAGCCACTCGACGCCGTACTTCTCCAGGTCGGCCTTCTTCGTGGCGTCGTACTGCGCCTGTTCGCCGCCGGGCACCGGGAGTTCGTTGCCCTGGTAGTTGATCCAGCCGGTGCCGGTGTACTCCCAGGTGACGTCGACCTCGCCGGTGAGCAACGCCTGCCGGGCGGTCTGCGAGCCCTTCAGGTCGGTCAGGTCGACGACGTCGGCGCCGGCCGCGGACAACGCCATCTCGGCCAGGTAGCCGAGCAGGATGTTCTCGGTGAAGTCCTTGGACCCCACGGTGATCTCGACGCCCTGGAGCGACTGCTCTGGCTGGATCGAGCCCGGCAGCACCTTGTAGGGCAACGCGCTGTTGACGTCCAGGCCGCACCCGGACAAGCAGAGCACCAGAACGAGCAGAACCCTTTTCACCGGACCCCCTTGGGGCCGAACCACTGCTCGATCACCGCGCCGACCCAGTCGACCAGCAGCGCGAGACCCGCCGCCAGTGCCGAGCCGGTCACCAGGACCTTCATCAGGTTCAGCTTGTAGCCGGTGTCGATCAGCAGCCCGAACCCGCCCGCGTTGACGAACAGGCCGAACGTGGCCGTACCGACCGCGAGCACCAGCGAGGTGCGCAAACCGGCGAGGATCAGCGGTGTGGCAAGGGGGAACTCGACCCGCCACAGCACGCCCGGCGCCGACATGCCGATGCCACGCCCGGCGTCCACAAGGGACGGATCGACCTGCTGAAGGCCGACGATGGTGTTGCGCAGCACCGGAAGCAGCGAGTAGAACGCGAGCGGCAGCGCGGCCACCCACAGTCCGCCGGAAGCACCGGTGACGAGGAACCACAGCACCAGCACGCCCAGCGCGGGCGCGGCCTGGCCGACGTTCGCGACCGCCAGGAACACCGGCGCGAGCCAGCGCGCCCACGACCTGGTCGCGACGACGCCCGCCGGCACCGCGACCACCACCACGATCGCGGTCACCACGACCGTCATCGCCAGGTGGTCGCGCAGCGCGGTCAGCAACGACGACGCGTTCAGCGTGCCCTTCTCGGTCGCCGTCAGCTCACCGCCGAACACCCACGCCAGCACGCCGCCGACGATCAGCAGCACCGCGACGGGTTGCGCCCAGAACCGGATGCGCTCGGCCGTCATGCGCTCGCCCGCAGCCGTTGCACGACGTCGGTCACGGTCGCGAGGTCCACCGTGCCGACGTACTCGCCGCGGCTGCCCGTGACGACCGCGCGGCCGCCCTCGTTGACCATCGCCTCCAGCGCGTCCCGCAGCGTCGACTGCAACGTCACGGAGTCCTGCACCGGACGTCCGGCGACGGCCAGCGATCGGGCGTTCTTCAGCTCCTTCAGATGCACCCAGCGCAGCGGCCGGTCGCGCTGGTCGAGCACCAGCAGGAACTTCTCGTCCCCCAGCTCCACAGTGGACGGATCAGCATCGGAACGAGCGGTCACCGCCTGACCCAGTTCGACGTCCCGAACCCGCGTCAGCGTCAACGCCTTCAGCGACGCACCGGCACCGACGAACCCGGCCACGGTGTCGTCCGCCGGGTTGGCCAGGATCGCGTCGGGGGTGTCGTACTGGAGGATCGTGGACCGGTCGCCCAGGACGGCGATCCTGTCGCCGAGCTTCACGGCCTCGTCGAAGTCGTGCGTGACGAACACGATCGTCTTGCGGAGCTCGTTCTGGAGCCGCAGCAACTCGTCCTGGAGGTGCCCGCGCGTGATCGGGTCGACCGCGCCGAACGGTTCGTCCATCAGCAGCACCGGCGGATCGGCGGCCAACGCGCGCGCGACGCCGACCCGTTGCTGCTGGCCGCCGGAGAGCTGACGCGGGAAGCGATCGGCGTACTCGCCGGGATCGAGCCCGACCAGGTCCATCATCTCCTCGACGCGTGCCGCGATCCTCTTCTTGTCCCAGCCGAGCAGCCCCGGCACGATCCCGATGCTCTGCGCCACCGTGAAGTGCGGGAACAGCCCGGCCTGCTGGATCGCGTAGCCGACGCGCCGCCGCAGGTCGTCCGGGTCGATCCCGAGCGCGTCCTCGCCGCCGATCGTGATGGTGCCCGACGTCGGCTCGATCAACCGGTTGATCATCCGCATGGTCGTGGTCTTGCCGCAGCCGGACGGGCCGACGAACACGACGATCTGCCCGGCGGGCACGACCATCGAGAAGTCGTCGACCGCCGCCGCCTTCTGCCCGGGATACCGCTTGGTGACGTGGTCGAGCCGGATCTCGATGCCTTCAGCCACGGACGCCCCTCGACACGGTGAAACGGTTGACCAGCACGTACACGCCGTCGAGCAGCAGGGCGAGGATCACCACGCCGATCGTTCCGGTGAGGGCCTGGTTCATCGAGTTCGCACTGCCCGCGTTCGCGAGCCCGGAGAACACCTCTGATCCCAAACCCGGTCCTTTCGCATAGGCCGCGATCACGGCGATCCCCATCAGCATCTGCGTGGCGACCCGCATTCCGGCCAGAATCGCTGGCCACGCCAAGCGCAACTCAACGCGCGCCAGCACCCCGAATCTGCTCATCCCAATCCCTCGTGCCGCATCGCTCACAGCCGGATCCACACCGGCGAGCCCCACAACCGTGTTGCGAACTATTGGCAACAAGGCGTAAAGCACCAATGCGACGACCGTCGTGTTCGCGCCCAGCCCGAACACCGGAATCAGCAACGCCAGCAGCGCGAACGACGGAATGGTCAGAATCGTGCTCGCCAACGCCGTGGCCAGCGCGGATCCGGCCGGGCTGCGGTAGACCGCGACCCCGATCGCCACACCGAGCACAGTCGCCAGGACCGTGCACTGCACAACAGCACTGACGTGCAGAAACGCTTGCAAAGACAGCCGATCCCAGCGATCGGCCACGTACTGCAGAACATTCATCCTCGCGGCCCCGCCCTCGAAGTTGGCGTCCACCCAACACCACTGTGGACGATGGGGCAACCATTCGCCACCGAACTACCCGTCTCAGCGGGCGGGAATCCGTTGCCGTTCAAGGCGGTTCTGGTAGACCTCCTCGGCTGGTCACCAGGCAGATCACTCCAGCGGGTTTCGAGCCGTTACTCATACGTTCTTCAACTAACCAAGAACGCGCTCGCACCACTCATGCCTGTCGACCGCTTGGGGGATTTCTGAGATGTCGCACGAAGCTGAAGTGGACGGCGGCTGCCTCCCGGACCTGCTGCGCAAGCAGGTGGAGGAACACCCCGATCGCACAGCCGTCGTCTTCGGTGAACAAAGCATCACCTACGGCGAACTCTTCGAGCAGAGTTCCGCGCTGGCCACGCATCTGCGCCGCCTCGGCATCAGCGAGGACGACTGCGTCGGCATGTTCGTCGAACCATCGCTCGATCTCGTGGTCGGCGCCTGGGGAATCCTCTGCGGAGGAGGCGCCTATCTGCCGCTGAGCCCGGAGTACCCGGAGGAGCGGCTCCGGTACATGATCGAGGACTCGCGCACGAAGGTCGTCGTGACGCAGCCCGCGCTGAAGCAGCGCCTGGCCGAACTCGCGCCCAGCACCACGAGAATCGTCACGCTCGACGACTGCGACGAGGCGTTCGACGACGGATTCTCCCCCGCCCACGACAGCCTCGCGTACATCATCTACACCTCGGGCAGCACCGGCCGGCCCAAGGGCGTGATGATCGAGCACCGCAGCATCGTCAACCAGATGCTGTGGCTGCACGACACCCACGCCATCGACGGCACGAAGCGCGTGGTGCAGAAGACGCCGATGAGCTTCGACGCGGCGCAGTGGGAGATCCTGGCCCCCGCGGTCGGCAGCACCGTGGTGATGGGCCGTCCCGGCATCTACCGCGACCCGGAGATGCTGATCGATACCATGCGCGAGCACGGCGTCACCACGCTTCAGTGCGTGCCGACGCTGCTCCAGGCGCTGATCGACACCGAGGAGTTCCACACCGTCACGTCGCTGAAGCAGGTCTTCAGCGGTGGCGAGGCGTTGTCCCGCACGCTGGCCCAGGCGTTCGTCGCGGACATGCCGAACGTCAGGCTCATCAACCTCTACGGCCCGACGGAGACGACGATCAACTCGTCGTCGCACGTGGTCGATCCCGCCGAACTCGCCGAGGCGCCGAAGTCGATCTCGATCGGCCTGCCCGTCGCGAACACGACGTACCTCGTGCTCAACGACAACCGCGACATGGTCACGCCGGGCGAGATCGGCGAGCTCTACATCGGCGGTGTCCAGGTCGCCCGCGGCTACCTGCACCAGCCGGAACTGACCGAGGAACGGTTCGTGGACGGCATGTTCCGCACCGGCGACCTCGTGACGCAGAACCTCGACGGCACCGTGCAGTTCGCCGGGCGCGCGGACAGCCAGGTCAAGCTGCGCGGCTACCGGGTCGAGCTGGACGAGATCCGGCTCGCGATCGAGACGCACGACTGGGTGCGCAACGCCGCGGTGATCGTCAAGGAGGACGAGCGCACCGGGTTCCAGAACCTGATCGCGTGCGTGGAGCTGAACCCCAAGGAAGCCGCCCTGATGGACCAGGGCAACGCGGGCTCGCACCACCAGTCGAAGTCCAGCCGCCTCCAGGTTCGCGCGCAGCTGTCGAACCCCGGCGTGCGCGACGACCTCAGCGAACGGCAGAGCTTCGAACTGCCCGGCGAGGAGGCGAGCTGCCTTCAGCGCAAGGTCGTCTTCTCCCGCAAGTCCTACCGCTTCTACGAGGGCGGCCAGGTCACCGACGCCGACCTGCGCAGGTTGCTGGAGCGCAAGCCGATCGGCGCCGGCTCCAAGGACCCGAAGGCGATCCACTTCGCCGAACTGGGCGAGATCCTGCGCTACTTCGGCGCGCACTTCAGCGACCAGCGGCTGCTGCCGAAGTACGGCTACGCGTCACCGGGCTCGCTCTACGCGACCCAGCTCCACCTGGAACTGCACCACATCGCGGGCCTGCCGAGCGGGTTGTACTACTACCACCCGCTGCGCCACCAGCTCGTGCTGATCACGTCGCTGCCGGAAAGCTTCGAAGCACAGGCGAAACTGCACTTCATCGGACGCAAGGCAGCGATCGAGTCGGTGTACCTCAACAACATCCTGGAGGTCCTCGAGATCGAGACCGGCCACATGGTCGGACTCTTCGAGGAGGTCCTGCCCGGCTACGGACTCGACGTCACGGCCTCCGCCTACACGCCCGAGACCAAGGACCTGCTGGACGTCTCCGACGAAGACTACTACCTCGGCACGTTCGAACTGTGCGCCTACACCGGTGTCCGCGAGGACGACGTCGACGTCTACGTCCAGACGCACCCCGGCCGCGTCACGAACCTGCCAGGCGGCCAGTACCGGTACGCCGACGGCGAGTTCGAGCGCGTGTCCGACGAACTGGTGCTGCGCAAGCACGTCATCGCCATCAACCAGGCGGTCTACGAACGCGCGAGCTTCGGCATCAGCGCCATCGGCCGTTCTGCCGAGCTGTGGCGGCGCTACATCGACCTCGGCCGGACCATGCACCGGTTGTCCGCCAACGACGTCGACCTCGGCTTCATGTCGTCGGGCTACAGCTCGAAGACGAACAACGACCTCCCGTCGGCCAAGCGCATCTGCGACGTCCTGAAGGCGGCCGGCGAGAAGGACGGCCCGTCGTACTTCTTCCTGGGCGGCAAGGTCTCCTACGACCAGCGCCGCAGCCCCGGTATGAAGGAGGACGTCGTCCACATGAAGGGCCCGGCCGAGCTCATCCGCGACGACCTGGTCAACTTCCTGCCGGACTACATGATCCCGAACAAGGTCGTGGTGCTGGACGCGTTGCCGGTCACCGCGAACGGCAAGATCGACGTCAAGGCCCTGGAGAAGTCGGACAAGACCAACGTCGACGACCAGGACCGGCCGTTCGTCGCGCCGCGCACCATCACCGAGCGCCGCATCAGCGAGATGTGGAAGAAGCTGATGAAGCGCGAGACCGTCTCGACGCACGACGACTTCTTCGAGACCGGCGGCAACTCGCTGATCGCGGTCGGCCTGGTCAACCGCATCAACAAGGACTTCGGCACCAGCCTGCCGTTGCAGGTGCTCTTCGAGTCGCCGACCATCGAGCAGCTCTCGCGGCGCGTCGACGGCCTGCACGAGGGCCCGATCTCCCGGCTGGTCCCGTTGCAGCCCAACGGGGACGCGGTGCCGGTGTTCTGCTGGCCCGGTCTGGGCGGCTACCCGATGAACCTGCGCACGCTCGCAAGTCGTTCGGAGCGCCCGTTCTACGGCGTGCAGGCGCACGGCATCAACGAGGGCGAGGCGCCGTACAGCACGATCCGCGAGATGGCCGCGGCCGACATCGAGGCGATCAAGGAAGTTCAGCCGGAGGGTCCGTACACGTTGTGGGGCTACTCCTTCGGCGCGCGGGTCGCGTTCGAGACGGCCTACCAGCTGGAGCAGGCAGGCGAGGAGGTCGCGAACCTGTACCTGATCGCGCCGGGTTCGCCGAAGGTGCGTTCGGAACGGGACAGCGACGAGGCCTCCTACGACAACAGCGCGTTCGTGACGATCCTGTTCTCGGTCTTCGCGGGCAGCATCACCGATGCCCGGCTGGACCGGTGCCTGGAGGTCGCGAAGGACGAGGACAGCTTCGCGGCGTTCGTCAGCGGCGAGTTCCGCGACCTCGACAGCGAGCTCGTGCGGCGGATCATCAAGATCGTCACCGAGACGTTCTCCTTCAAGTACACCTTCAGCGAGCTGGCCGAGCGCACGATCACCGCGCCGCTCACCATCTTCAAGGCGCAGGGCGACGACTACTCGTTCATCGAGGGCAGCGAGGGCTTCTCGGTCACCGAACCGGTGATCGTCGAGCTGAAGGCCGATCACTACAGCCTGCTGCGCGAGCCCGACATCGACGAGCTGCTGGCGTCCATGCGGCGGCGCGACACCGTGCGGCAGGAGGCCGAGCGGCTGCCCGTCCTGCTGTCCGACGAGCAGATGGCCGAACTGATCGCGGCCGTCACCAAGGCGGTCACCCTCGCCATCACGGGAGGCCAGTCGTGAGGAGGCCGGCATGCCGCACGTGAACATCAAGCACTTCCCTGCACCGCTCAACGAGGAGCAGACGTCCGAGCTGGTGGCGGCCATCACCGAGGCGGTGACACGGGCGTTCGGCTGCGACGAGGGCGTCGTGTCGATCGCCGTGGAACCGGTCGACCCGCAGGCGTGGCAGGAACAGGTCTACGCGCCGGAGATCTTGGAACGCAAGGAGTTCCTGCGCAAGACCCCGAGCTACTGAGGTGCCGATGAACATTCCCCTGGTGTACGGCGAGGAAGTGGCCGAGGCGATCACGGCGGGGCAGCCCGTCGTGGCGCTTCCGTCGGGTGTGCTCAGGTCCGGCCCGGACAGCGCCGAGACCGCGCGCCTGGTCGAGGACGCGGTGCGCGCGAGCGGGTCGGTGCCCGCCACGATCGGCATCGACAAGGGCCGGATCCTCGTCGGCCTCTCGGAGACCGACATCGAGCGATTCGCTTCCACACCAGGCGTTCCGGAGGTCGGCAGCCGGGACCTGCCGGTCGTGCTGGCCCGCGGGACGATGGGCGCGACGACCGTCGCGTCCTCGTTGATCGCGGCCGAGCTGGCGGGGCTGAAGTTCCTGTCCGCGGCCGCGGTGGGCGGCGTGCACCGCGACGCCCGCCGCGTCTCGCCGGATCTCGTCCAGTTCACCCGCTCGAAGGTCGCGGTGGTCTGCGCGGGCGCCAGGAGCACCCTCGATCTCGGCCTCACGCTGGAGTTCCTGGAAACGCACGGCGTTCCGGTCGTCGCTTACCGATCGGACGACTTCCCGGCGTTCTACTGCGTGTCCAGCGGACTGCGCGGTCCGCACCGCGTGGACGACCCGGCCGTGCTCGCCCGAGCGATCGAGAGCCACTGGGCGCTCGGCAACCCCGGCTCGTTCCTCGTCACCACCCCGACCAAGCCCGCGGACGCCATCGACGGCGCCGAGATCGAGTCCGTGATCACCGCCGCGCTCGCCGCGGGAACGAAGTACCTCGAGCGTGCCGTGGACCGCGCGACGGAGGGGCGTTCCGCGAAGGCCGGGATGGCGGTGCTGATCAACACCGCCGAGGTCGCCGGCGAGCTCGCCGCCGCCCACGCGAAGGAGTTCCCCTCGTGAACCGTTGCGCGATCTTCGACCTGGACGGCACGCTGGTCGACTCCCCGCGCGGGATCGTCACGACGTTCGCCGCGGTGTTCGCCCAGCTCGATCTGCCCACAGTGGACTCTCCGACCATTCGCGGCACGATCGGGCTGCCGCTGCCGTCGGCGTTCGCGAAGGTCCTCGGGCTGCCCGAGGACGAACCGGTGGTCGCCCGGTGCGTCGAGGTCTACCAGTCGACGTTCCGCAAGATCGTGCTGCCGATGGCGACGCAACTGGTGTTCCCCGGCGTGTACGACGGACTCCAGTCGTTGCGGGAGGACGGTTTCCGGCTCGCCGTCGCGACCAGCAAGTTCATCGTGAACGCCGAGGCGCTGCTCACCGCTGCCGGTCTGCGCGAGGAGTTCTCCGTCGTCGTCGGCGCGGACCAGGTCGCGAAACCCAAGCCCGACCCGGAGTCCGGTCTTCTCGTGCTGCGCAAGCTCGGCGTGGCACCGCGCAACGCGGTCATGGTCGGCGACACCACGCACGACATCCACATGGCGCACGGGGCCGGGATGTCGTCCATCGGCGTGAGCTACGGCGTGCACAGCGTCGACCAGCTGCTCAGCGCGAGCCCGACCTGGCTGGTCGACTCGTTCGCCGGAGTCGTGGCGGCGGTGCGGGAGTGCACTTGATTCACCCCAGAGCCTGATCACCACGGGAGCAGGGCGTGACCGCTGCTCGCCTGCCACGTGACGAAGGCCAGCAGTCCGGCGTAGCCGAGCGCGGCGACGGTGATCAGCCGCGCTCGCCTGCCCTCGTCCATCCGCCGCAGCGCGAAGAGCACCACCAACAGCACCTGGACCGCGTGCAGCCCGACGAAGTGGGGCACCCGGAAGTCGCCGGCCTCCCCGATGCCGTGTCCCTGGTACATCACGATCTCCCGGCCGTTGGCGTCGACGACCGTGCGCTGGTGGACCTCGGTGGCCAGGAAGTACACCGGCACGACCATGCCGTACGTCGCCATCGCGAGACCGGCGCGCACCGCCCGCTTCAGCCCGCGGTCGCCGTCCCGTTGCAGCAGCGCCAGCGCCACGATCGCCAGCTGCACGAGGAACAACACCGCCACGCCGTTGGTGAAGACCTGCGTGGCGAGCAGGGTGATCGAGTCGGTCGAGGTGTTGAAGTGGCTGAACGTGCCGCGGGCCGCCTGCGTCGTGATCGCCGCGACCTCGGCGAACGCGGCGATCGCGAACGCCGTCCCCATCCAGGAGGCGAACCTGCGTGCTCTCGTGAACGTGCTCAGCAACCACGAGAGCGTGCCGGAGTAGAGGGCGAACGCGAGGCCGAACTTCAGCGGTTTCAGCCAGATCGGCTCACCGAGGAGTTCGCGGTCGTCGAGAAAGATCCCGAACGCGGCGACCAGCGCGAGTCCGAGCATGAGAGCGGTGTTGACCAGGAGTGGGCGATGCCAGTTCGTGAACATGACGGCAATGCTCGAAGGCTGACGCACCGTCAAGGTCAAGCCTTCAGAATGACGGGGTGCTGACGATCAAGCGACTGGCCGAGTACGTCGGGGTCACGGTGCGGGCGGTGCGCCACTACCACCAGACCGGCCTGCTCCCCGAACCCGAACGCGACGCCTCGGGCTACCGGCGTTACCCCGCGCAGGCCGTGGTCGACCTGATCCGCATCAGGACCCTGACGGCGGCCGGCGTGCCGCTGACCCGCGTGCACGAGCTGATCAGGGCGACCCCCGAGCAGTTCGCGGCGGCCGTCGAGGAGATCGGCCAGGGCCTGACCCAGCAGATCGAGGAGCTGGAGCACCGCAAGGCCGGCGTGGCGGCGTTGCAGGCGGGCGACCGGATGTTCCTGCCCGCCGAGATCACCGGCTACCTGGACGAGCTGCGTGCGTTGGGCGTCAGCGAACGCGGCGTGCGCTTCGAACGCGACGGCTGGATCGTGCTCGCCGCCGCCTACCCGGACCAGGTACCGACCTGGATCGCGCAGAAGCGGGAACAGCTGGCGGATCCGGACTTCCGCCAGTTCTACGTCACCTACGACCAGGCCCACGACTGGGACCCGGCCGACCCGCGCCTGCACGACCTGGCCGACGTCATGGCGGCCCGGCTGCGGCAGGAGGCGGCGCAGACCGTGCACGAGGTGCTGACCGCCGACGAGAAGTCACTGCTCGGAGCACACGTGCAGGACTACTCGCCGGCGTGGATCCGGTTGTCGGAACTGGTGCGTCAGCGCACGACGTCGTAGACCAGCTTCTGGATGCCGTTCGAGTACGACTCGCTCTCCACGACCTTGAGCATCTGCTTGTCCTTGTCGGACTCGCTGAACAGCCGCTTGCCCGCGCCGAGCAGCACCGGGAACACCAGCAGGTGGTAGCGGTCGATCAGGCCCGCGTCGGAGAGGCTGCGGTTCAGCGTCGCGCTGCCGTGCAGCGAGATCGGGCCACCGTCGGTCTCCTTGAGCGCGGCCACGTCGTCCAGGGACCGCAGGATCGTGATGTCGCCCCAGTTGCCGACCAGCTGGTCCTCCTTCAGCGTGCTGGACACGACGTACTTCGGCATCGCGTTGTACTGCGGGAAGTAGTCGAGCGTCGGCCACACCGGGGCGAACGCCTCGTAGCTGACCCGGCCCATCATCATGGCCGCGGCTTCTTCCTGCTCACGGCCCTTGATCTCGTAGGCGGCCTCGTCGAACTCGATGTCCTTGAAGGTCCAGCCGGAGCTGCGGTGACCGGGCTCGCCACCGGGTGCCTCGACGACGCCGTCGAGGGAGACGAAGGCGGTGGCGATCAGGGTGCGCATCTGGTTCTCCTCGGTGTTCGCGCTTGCTGTCATCAATGCGTCGAACGGGAGATGCCCGGTATCGACATCTCGCGCGAAGAAAGTTTCCGGCATGAGTGTCGGCGGCGCTGAACACCCCACCGAGTCCAGCGCCGCCGGCCTGATGAGGAGTCTTCCTGGCGGCGGGCCGGCTCACATGGGTGCGGAGCCCCCAATTAACGGACGGGCGTAGGTGATGAGGTCGGCGCGGCTCTGGCGGCCGGTGCGGGCCTTGAGGCTCGCGACGTGGCGTTCGACCGTCCGGGGGGACAGGAACAGCCGTTCGGCTATCTCGGCGTTGCCGAACCGGTCGACGACCAGGCGCAGCACCTCGTACTCGCGGACCGTGACGCCGGCTTTGCGCAGGTCTGCGGGCACGGTGTCGTGGTCACGGCGCCGGCGTTGCCGCGGTGCGCCGGCCTCGCGCAGCACGGCCCGGCAGGCGGCGGCGACGGCGGGCACACCGGACCGGTGGAAGTGCTCCTCGGCCTCGCGCAGCCATTCCAGCGGCTCACCCCAGCCGTCCGCCAGCGCGCTCGGGCCGGCCAGCCGCAGGCCCAGGTAGCGCGGCAGGCCGAGGCCGGTGCTCAGGTCCAGTGCTTCGGCGGCGGCAGCGTTGGCCCCGGCGATCTCACCTTCGCGGCCCAGCAGGATCGCGCGGCTCCACGCGAAGTACGTGCGGTGCAGCTGGACCTGGGACAGGTGCGACTCGGCCAGCCGTTCGTGCTCCGGCCTGCCCGCGAGGCCGTGCGCGACCCGCACCAGCAGCCGCGGGCCCTGGTAGAAGGTGCCGCGGATGATCCGCGGTTCCGTGACGGCCTTCTCCAGCTCGTCGAACTCGGCCAGCGCGCGGTCGTACTGCTCCTCCATCAACGCGCAGATCGCCGAGCTGTACGCCCAGATCTCCGCGGACCCGCCGTGATCACGCAGCCGGGCCAACGCCCTGTCGGTCGCCTTGCGGTTGCCGTGCATGGCCGCGATGCCCGCCTCGATCGCGACGGCCAGCGCCTTCAACGCGTGCAGGCCCAGTTTCTCGGCGGCCTCCCCCGCGCTCGCCCCGTACTTCGCGGACTCCTCGTACTCGCCGCGCACCAGGTAGGTCGCGCCCAGGTGCAGATCGGCGGCTATCAAGATCACGATCGCGCCGGCGTCCGCGGCTGCCTGCCGGGCGGCCAGCAGCGTGTCGACGCCGGCCGTCAGGTACTTGTCGGTGATGCCCAGTTCCAGCAACGCCCGCAGCCGCCACGCCGCGAGTCCGTGCTGTTCGGCGACCTGGAGCCAGCGCTGGATGTGCTGACGGGCCTCGGCGAGGTCCTGCCCCCTGGTGCACCGGGTGAGCACCTCGAGGGCTTCGCAGACGATCTCCGGAGTGCCCGTGGCGGCGGCGCGTTCGGCCAGCGCGCGGGCCTTGGGCAGGAGGTCGAGCTGGTTGAGCCCGAGCAGGAGAGTCGCCTTGACGACGTCCACGTCCGCGCAGGTCTCCTTGGCCGTCGCGAGCAGGTCGAGGCCGCGTTCCCACTGGCCGGCGACGGCGGCGACCCTGGCCTGCGCGAGACGGACGGCCGCACGGCGTTCGGGCTGGGCGTGCGCCGCGGTGAGGGCCTGCTGAAGTCGTTCGCCCAGCGCGAAGGCCCTGGCGCCGTTGTCGGCGGGGACGACGACCGCGGCCAGCGGCAGGACGGCGGCGAGCGCGTCGAGCAGGTCCGCGGTGAGGTCCGGGTCGCCGGTCAGGGCCTGGCCGCGTTCGAGCAGCTCGACGGCGGTGCCGAACCGGCCGAGCGCGGCGGCGTGCTTGCCGGCCCGCACCAGGCAGCCCACGGCCTTCGCGGTCTCGCCGCCCGCCTCCCACAGCTCGGCGATCAGCTCCAACTCGCTGGGACGCAACGCTTCCGTGGCTCGCGCGGCCCTTCTGGCGAGCGTCGCCCGCGCGGTCGGCGTCATCCGGCCCGTGATCGCGTCGGCGGTCAGCGCGTGCCGGAACTGGTGGCCGTGGACGAGCTGCGCGCGTTCGGCGTCCTGCCACAGCTTCGGCGCGTCCGCGCTGGTCACGACGGCCGTGACGACGTCGAGCGGGAACGTCCGCCCGAAGATCGCGGCGGCTTCGAGCACCGCGACGCACTCGGGCCCGAGCGCGTCGACCCGCTGCAACGTGGCCGCCGCGACCGTCGGCGGCACGGCCCGCAGGTCGCCGTTGATCAGCTCCTCGACGACGAACGGCACGCCGTCGGAGACCTCGACCAGCTGAGCCAGGACGTCGTCCGGCGCCGGTTCGCCCAGGCAGTGGCGGGCGAGCTCGGCGACCTCCTCGTGGGTCAGCCCGGTGAGCCGCACCGTCCCGGCCGCCCGGCGTGCGGTGGCCTCGTCCGCCAGTCGTTGCGCGCCATCGGGATGAGGCCGCAGCGTGGCGATCAGCAGGACGGGTTCGTCCGCGAGGTTGTCGAGCAGGTAGTCGACGACGGCCAGGGTCTCGCCGTCCGCGTCGTGCAGATCCTCCAGCACCAGAACGGTCTTCTCGGCCGTGAGCAACCGCAGGACGGCCTCGGCCCTGACCACGGCCGGATCGGGAACACCGGCGGGCGCGTCCGGGGTCATCCGCAGCAGCACGGGCAGGTAGGCGCCGAGCTGCTTCTCGTCCGGTGCGTCGGCCTTGCGGAAAGCGGACAGAACCGCCTCGCACAGCGCCCGCAACGGCACCGCCCGGCTCGCCCGGCCCCTGAGCACGCGAAACCCGCGGCGCGAGGCGTACCCGGCGATCTCGGACGCCAGCCGCGACTTGCCGATTCCCGGCTCCCCCACCAGGAACATCCCGCCGCCGCGACGGTGTTCGGCCCTGGTCACCGCGGCCCGCAGTGCTGAGGTCTCCTCGCCACGACCGACCAGCACAGGGGACTGGAACTGCATGGCGCACGACAGTACTAGTTCCGCAGCCGGTCAGGAATCGAGAAGCGAGGCGCGGCCCTCGCACTTACCGTTGTCCTCAACAACGACCCAGGAGGACAGCGAAAATGGCCGGTAGCAAGGGAATCCGTCGGTTCCACCGCATGGTGAGCATGGTGTTCATGGCCACCGTCGTGTTCACGGCCGTCGCGCTGACCGTCGACAGCTCGGTGGTGTGGGTGTCGTACGTGCCGCTGCTGCCGTTGTTCGTCCTGATGGGAACGGGCGTCTACATGTGGTTCCTGCCGCAGATCGCCCGCCGCCGCGCGCAACGAGCCGCCTAACCGCTGAGGCGGTCCTCCAGGTGCGTGAGGGTGGCGTCGAGCGCCACCCCGTACACCGCGATCCGGCACGCCAGCCGCCACAGCGTCACGTCCGTCGGCGCCACGGCCAGGCTGATCACCAGCTCCCGCACGAGCCGTCGCGTCTGCGCGACCAGCACCCCGACGCTCTCGGTGATCTCCCCGAACGCCGCCGACACCGAACTCAGGCCCCGGATCGCGTCGATGTTGTGGCCCATCAACCGCAGATGCTCCTCTGCGCCGCTCCACCCGGGAGCGTCGTACTCCAGCAGATCTTCGAGCTCGTCGGCCATGTCCTGCTGCTCGGCCGCGATGTTGTACCAGGTCATCGCATGTGCGGCGACGACGTCCGGCAGCCCGGTGAGCTCGTCCAGCACGTCCCGCAGCGGCCCGATCCGTTCCAACGCCGCCCGCGCCGAGTCCTCGACCGGCACGACCAGCGACGGCAGGGCAGCCTCCCGAACGGGGTCGGGGCGAGGCGGCCGCACGCCGTAGAGGTCGTACAACCCGGCCACGATGAGCCGCAGGTTCTCCTCGACGTAGGAGACCAGCTCGTCCTGCCGTGCGTGCTTCTCCAGGACGGGGTGGATGATCCACCGGCACAGCCGCCCGTACACGGTCTCGTCCCCGACGACGACCGCGCTGGCCTCGTGCACGGCCGCGAACCGCACGCGCACGGCCTCGATCCGGCCTGCGTGGCGGACGATCTGGCCGGTCACGCGACTCCTTCGGTTCGACGATCACTCGCCCGGCCAACGTTAGTGGTGGCGGACGCGGGCTTGACCTTGCACCACGGTGCAGGGCTCATGGTGAGCGGCATGACGCGAGAACACGTGGCCCGCTGGGGCAAAGCCGGCGCGCTGTACGACCTCGTGGCGAGCATCGCGTTCGTCACGCCCTGGACCGGCGCACTGGTGCTGGAGCTGCTCGGCACGCCTCACACCAAGGAGACGCTCCTGTTCTCCACGCTGTTCGGCACGGTCGTGGTGATGTGGTCGATCGTCCGCTGGCTGCGCCCCGAACCGTTGCTGATCGCCGCCGACACCGCAGGGCGCGCTCTGTTCAGCCTCTGGTTCGCCTGGGCGTTGTGGAACGGGCACACCCCGGCGCTGGCGGGGTTCCTGGTGCTCGAGCTGTTCTGGGGCGCGGCGCAGCTGCGCGCGCTGGTCCGGAGGTAGCGTCCGGTGGTGCGCATATCCGAACTGGCCCGCGCCGCCGGGGTGGGCATCAGCACCGTGCGGTTCTACGAGCGACGCGGCCTCGTCGTGCCCACCGCCCGCACCCACGGCGGCTACCGCCACTACGACCGGGAAGCGTTGAAGCGGTTGAAGTTCATCCGCCGCGCGGCACGGCTCGGCTTCACGCTCACCGAGGTCGAGCAGATCCTCACCGCCTCCACGACACCCGACGTCGGTGACGTGATCACCGGCAAGGTCGCCGAGATCGAACAGCGGATGCGCGACCTGGACCGGGTGCGCCTGGCGTTGCTGGACGTCGCCGAGAACGGCGTCCAGGCTCAGTGCCCGGTGGTGGCGGCGCTGAGCGACTGAGTCCTCGGTGAGCAGAGCTGGACGTCGAGGTGCTCGGCGGTGAACCAGTCCAGGGCCAGTTCGGCGGCGTAGGCGCGGAGCAGGCCGTGCAGGAAGTACCGGCCGGGGCGGAGTTCGGCGAGCAGGTTCACCCGCGTCAGTTCCGCCAGCAACGGCCGGACCTGCGGCGTTCCGGAGAGAGTCGCGGCGGTCTCCGCGGAGATGTCCTGGCCGGAGTGCAGCCCCAGCAGGCGGAACAGGCGCGCCGCCTCTGGGCCCAGCGCGTGGTAGGACCAGGAGAACACCGCGCGGAGGTCCGTGGCCGAGTCGCCGCCGTCGAACGCGTCGAGCCCGCCGCGCAGTTCGGCGGCGATCTCGGTCAGCGGAAACCCGGTGCAGGCGATGCGAGCGGCCACGACTGTCAGCGCGAGCGGCAGACCGGCGCAGCGCCTGACGATCTCGGCCGCGGCTTCGGACTCGGCGAGCCGGCCGAGACGATCCGCGAGCAGGTCGTGTGAGTCCTCTGTGGACAGCAGATCCAGCGCGACGGGATGCGCGCCGTCCACGGCGACCAGGCCGGTCAGCCGATCGCGGCTGGTGACCAGCACCAGGCATCCAGCGAAACGGGACAGCAGCGGCCGCACCTGGTCCGCGTCCCGCGCGTTGTCCAACAGGATCAGCATGCGCTTGCCGGCGACCAAGTCGGGCAACGCCATCGGCTCGCCCGGCCCGAACCCGCGCAGGTTGACGTACAGCTGTCCGTCCGGGAACCGGTCCGCGACCCGATGCGCCCAGTGCAGCGCCAGTGCCGTCTTGCCCACTCCTGCCGTGCCGGTCAACGCCACGATCGGATGCCCACGGGTCAGAGCGGCGTCGAGGGCGGCGAGTTCGCGACCCCGGCCGGTGAACGACCTCGGCGGCGCGGGCAACTGCCGGGGCGCGGTGACCGGCAGCGCCAGGTCCGCGGTGAGGATCTTCTTGTGCAGCGACCGCAGATCGGGCCCGGGATCGGCGCCGAGCTCGTCGGCCAGCCGCAGCCGGACCTGCTCGTAGCGCAGCAACGCGTCGGCCTGCCGCCCGCACCGGTACAGCGCCAGCATCACCTGCCCCGCCAGCCTTTCGTCGAGCGGGAACGCCGCCGCCGTCGCATCCAGCTCGGCCAGCAGCTCGGCGTGCCGTCCCTGGCGCAGCACCAGGTCGTTGCGGTCGAGCAACGCCGCGAACCGCCGTGCCTCCAGCGCCGTCCGCACCCCGGCGAGCCACGGTGTGTCCACAGTGGAGAACGGCTCGCCGCGCCACAGCCCGAGCGCTTCATCAAGCAGCGCAACGGCTTCGCCCGGCTGGGCCCGTGCCCGTTCCACGAGGGCGTGGAACCGGTGCAGGTCCACCGACATCGGGTCGGCGGTCAGCACGTACCCGCCCTGCCGCCCGACGATCCGCACCTCGTCGGGGAGCACCTGCCGAAGCCGCGACACGTAACCGGCGACCGCGTTGCGCGCCCGGTGCGGCACGCTCTCACCCCACACGCGATCCACGAGCACGTCGACGGGCACCAGCCGGTTCGCCTCCACCAGCAACACCGCCAGCACGCATCGCTGCCGGGAGTGACCGATGTCCACGACCCTTCCGTCCACACGGACCTCGACATCGCCGAGCAGTCCGAACTTCACGAGCCACACTCCCCTTCAGGAGCACGAGAACGGCCGCTGAGCAGCCGATCACATAGTTGCCGAAGATCTGCCGAACACCGGACGTCCAGTGTCATTCCCGACAGATCGGTCGCAGGGATCCGATCGTCAGCAGACCTTCGGAGGACACGATGTCCAGGACGTTTCTTCGCCGCATGAGCGCCGCGATCGCACTGACGGCCGCCGCGGTGGCTCTCGCCGGCACGGGCACCTCGTCCGCCGCCGTCACCTACGACCTGCTCCGCAACTCCAACTCCGCCAAGTGCCTCGACGTCGCCGACGGCAGCGGTTCCAACAAGGCCGCGATCGCCCAGTACACCTGCGACGCGACGAAGACCCACCAGCAGTGGACGCTGGAGCAGGTCGGCGACGGCAGCGGCGCTGTGCGCATCAAGGCCGCGCACAGCGGCAAGTGCATCGACATCTGGGACTCCAGCCAGGACCCGACCGCGGACGCGACCCAGTACACCTGCAGCGCCACCAAGTGGAACCAGCAGTTCCTGGTCGAGTACACCGCGTCCGGCACGATGAAGTTCCGGGCGCGTCACAGCGGCCTGTGCCTGGACATCGCCGGCCGCAACTTCAACAACAAGTCGAAGCTGCACCAGAACACGTGCGTCACCCACCGCGCCCAGGAGTTCACCATCGGCTGATCGCCCCCTCACGTGGGTTGTGCCTCTTGCCGGAGGCACAACCCGCCTTCCGGCGTTCCGGCTCGTAGGCTGTCGGGCGTCGGTGGCGAGCGGGAGGTCAAGCGGTGGCAAACGACACGGTGGCGGAACTGATGGCCGAACTGGCCGCGCTCGACGACCCGAAAGCACGTGCGGTCAACGAGAAGCACGGCGACGACCACGGCGTGAACCTCGGCAAGCTCCGTGCGATCGCGAAGCGCCTCAAGACCCAGCAGGACCTCTCGCTCGAACTGTGGGCGACGGGCGACACCGCGGCCCGGCTGCTGGCACTGCTGATCTGCCGCCCCAAGGCGTTCTCCCGCGACCAGCTCGACACCATGCTGCGCGAGGCCAAGCGCCCCAAGGTGCACGACTGGCTCGTGAACTACGTCGTGAAGAAGGGCCCGCACACCGAAGAACTGCGCGTGCTGTGGTTCGACGACCCGGACCCGGTGGTCGCGAGCGCGGGCTGGGCGCTGACCGTCGACCGCGTGGCGAAGCAGCCGGAGGGCCTGGACCTCGACGGTCTGCTCGACGTCGTCGAGAAGGACATGAAGGACGCCCCGGAACGGTTGCAGTGGGCGATGAACCACTGCCTGGCGCAGATCGGCATCGAGCACCCGGCGCTGCGCGCCCGTGCGATCGAGATCGGCGAACGCCTGGAGGTCCTCAAGGACTACCCGACGCCGCCGGGCTGCACGTCACCGTTCGCCCCGATCTGGATCAACGAGATGGTCAAGCGCAAGAACTAGAGCCAGCCGCGTTCGCGGGCGGTGTTCGCCGCCTCGGAACGGTTGCGCGCGCCCAGTTTCGCCATCGCGGTCGACAGGTAGTTGCGGACCGTGCCCTCGGCGAGGTTGAGCCTGGCCGCGATGTCGGCGTTGCTCGCGCCGGTCGTGACCTCCTGCAGCAGCTCGCGTTCGCGCGGTGTCAACGGATCGGCGCTGTCCCACGCGGCCATTGCGAGTTCGGCGGCGACGACGCGTTCGCCGGCGTGGACGCGACGCAGCGCCGAGACCAGATCGGCGATCGGCGCGTCCTTCAGCACGTACCCCGCGACGCCGGCGTCCATCGCGCGCCTCAGGTACCCGCTGCGGGCGAACGTCGTGATGAGCAGGACGCGCGTCGGATCGCCGCGCTCGTTCAGTTCGCGTGCGACGTCCAGCCCCGTGCGGCCCGGCATCTCGATGTCGGTCAGCAGCACGTCCGGCCGGTGTTCCGCCACGGCCGCAAGGGCTTCGTCGCCGTCCCCCGCGGTCGCGACGACGGTGACGTCGGGCTGGAGGTCGAGCAGCTGCGCGAACGCGCCGCGCACCATCGCCTGGTCCTCCGCCAGCACGACCCTGATCACGTGGCCACCTTCAGCGGGACGGCGATGGTGACGGTGGTGCCGGCCGTGGCGGTGCGCGCGACCAGGCCGCCGAGCGCGGCGATCCGTTCGCGCATGCCCGTCAGCCCGTTGCCCTCCGGCGCGTGGCCGCCGACGCCGTCGTCGGCGATCACCAGCCGCAGTTCACCGTCGCGGGCCTCGACCCCGATGTGGCACGTCTTCGCCCGCGCGTGCCGGGCCACGTTGGTCACGGCCTCCCGCAACGCGAGGGCCAGTTCGTGCTCGGTCGAGCCGACGATCACCAGTCCGGGATCCCTGCGCACGACGACCTCGACGCCGAGGCTCGCCAACGCGGTGCGCGCCGCCTCCAGCTCGCTGTCGAGCGACGCGCTGCGCCAGCCGGTGACGGCGTCGCGGATCTCACCCAGCGCCGCGCGGGCCGTGCGTTCGATCTCCGCCGCTTCTTCCTGTGCCCGCACGGGATCCGCGGCGACGAGCTGGGCGCGCAGGATGATCGCGGTCAGCGTGTGGCCGAGCAGGTCGTGCAGGTCGCGGGCGATGCGCTCGCGTTCGGCGAGGGTGGCGAGGTGCTCGATCCGCGCGGTGCGGATGCGCAGGTCGGATCCTTCGCGGTCCCGTTCGGACCACTCGACCTGCACGATGCCGATCACCCACAGGAAGATCAGCGACGGCAGCAGCGCCCACAACCGGTACGGCATCTCGACGACCGACACCACGCCGAACACGCAGATCAACGCGGTCAGGCCGACGAACCACCGCATCGCCACCCGCCGTGACTCCGCGAGGCCCGCGAACGCCCCCGCGTAGACGAAGAGCACGGCGGCACCGGCGTTGAACGGCGTGGCCAGGGCTCCGAGCACGACCGTCGGCACGAGGCACCACCAGCGGACGCGGTCCGGCCGCAGCCACGCCAGCACGTACATCGGGACGAAGGCCACGGCGACGACGGCGACGAGCGCCCAGTCCACCCAGTCCGTGGCCGGGTCGAAGATCGGTGCCCACAGCAGGTTCCCCAGGTAGATCAGGTGCAACCAGCGGGAGATCCCAGCGACTTTTCTCATGACCGCGCATGACGATACGACACGGCCGCGAGCGCCGCAGCCACGATCGCCGTGCCCAGCAACACCAGCACATGCGTCAGCACGGGCCCGCCGGTGAGCTGCGCGCGAGCGAGCTCCGACAGGTGGTAGGTCGGCAGGAACTGTGCCACGTCACGGAAGAACGCGGGCATCATGTCGAGCGGCATCCACTGTCCGGACACGACGGCGGACGGGATGAGGATCGCGTTGAGCACGGCGGCCGCGGCACCCGCGCCGACCTGGAACCCGACCGCGAGACTCAGCAACGCGAACGGCAGCGCGCCGACCACCAGCACACCCAGAACCCGCAGCAGCGCGGGCAAAGGCGCGTTCAACGCACCCGTCACGGCCGCCGTCGCCGTCATCGCGATCAGCACCCCTGCCGCGTAAGGCAGTGCTGCCACCACCTTCGCCGCCAGCGTCACGCCGATCGGCACCGCGGACACCTGCTTCGCCCGCAGCCAGCCGCGTTCCCGGTCGGCCGCGACGCCGATGCCGGGGTTCATCAGCACGACCGAGATCACGCCGAACGCGCCGAACGTGGCGATCATCGTGGTGCCCGAGGACAGCCCGCCGTCGCTGAACTTCCCGAACAGGGACACGAAGAGCGCGAAGAACGCCACCGGCATGACGATGGAGAAGAACAGCGCGGTGGGTTCGCGGACGATACCCCTCAGCTCGTCCGCGAGCTCGACACCGAAAACCTTCCCAGAAATGTGCACGGTCACGCCGCACCCCTTTCGATCAGACCGGCCACTGCCTCTTCCAGCCCGGCACCCTCGACCCGCAGGCCGGTCAGGCCGGGGTCCTCCGCGAGCAGCACCCGCAGCAACGCTTCCGGCGAGCGCGTGCCGAGGCGGACGTGCTCGCCGTCGTTGCGCAGCGACACGACACCGGGCAGCGCTTGGAGGCGCTCCAAGCCGAGCGCCGTTCGGGCGATGACCGTGCGGTCGGGCAGCCGCGCGACCAGTTCGTCCGGCGTGCCCTCGGCGAGCACGCGGCCGCGGTCGAGCACGACGACGCGGTCGGCGACGGCCGAGGACTCCTCGATGATGTGCGTGGTGAGCAGCACGCCGGTCCCGCGCTCACGCCGTTCGGCCAGGATCTGCCAGAACCGCTTGCGGGCGGGCACGTCCAGGCCTGCCGTCGGTTCGTCCAGCACCAGCAGCAACGGGTCACCGACCAGCGCCATGGCCAGCTGGAGCCGTTGCTTCTGACCGCCCGACAGCTTGGCCGCCCGCCGCCCGGCCAGGTCGGTCAGGTCGAGCTCGGCCATCACCGGGCCGGCGGCCGCGCGAGGCCTGCCCGCCCGCACCGCGGCCCCCGTGACCAGCTCGGACACCTTCAGCGTGGTCGGGAACCCGAGCGACTGCTGCACCACCCCGAGATGCCGCCGAGTCGCCGCGACCCGCGGATCACCACCGCGCACGCGCACCGAGCCGGCCTTGGCGGGCAGCAGTCCGATCACCTGGTTGACCAGCGTCGTCTTGCCCGCGCCGTTCGGCCCGAGCAACGCCACGCACTCCCCCGCGCCGACGTCGAGATCGACACCGTCCAACGCTCGCGTGGCACCGTAGTCGTGCCGCGCTCCCCGTACCTCGAGCACCGTTTCCATGGCGTCAAGCCTGGTCGGAGCGGGCTTTCACCAGTAGTGAGGCAGCGTCACGAGGTCAGGATGACAATTGTCATTCCGGCCGGACGGCCTGCGCCCTCGGGTACTTGCGGCCGGGCAACGGCGAGGGCGACCCGGTGAACGACACCGTCGTACCCGCCAGCAGCAGGGTCAGCCCCGACGGCAGCTCGTCGCGCGACACGAACCACGACCCGCCGCGCGTGTCGGTGATGAACCCGTGCGCCTGCCCGGTCTTCCAGCTGGCCACCGTGCCCTTGCGACGTCCGCGCGGCGCTCCCACCGGCGACGCCACCACCTGCGACGACCGCACGAAGGCGCGCCGCAGCGGGTAGTCGGCCTGGTCACCGGGCGCGAACAGCGCGTCGAACCCCGGTGTGAACGGCGCGGCGGCCCGCAACGGCGCGGCGGTGCGCGGAGTCCAGGCGGGCGGCGCCTGCACCGTCCGGATGTCCACCACCGGCACGATCACGTGCACACCCCGCGCCGTCAGCCTCTCCACGAGCGGAGCGAAGTCCGAGTCGCCGGTGAGCAGCACGACCCACTGCAACGGCACCGTCGTCGCCCGGTCCCACGCCTCCAGCGCGAGCAGGACGTCGACGCCCTTCTCCTTGCCGTTGTGCAGCGGCAGGTCGTGCCGCGTGATGCCGGCGGCGGCCAGCGCCCGGTCGAAGGATTCGGCGGGAGTGTCGATTCGACCGCGAACGTAATGCGCCTCCGCGACCACGCACTCGTCCAGCGGACGACCAGTCTCCGTGTGGACGTACCAGCGCAACGCGTCGTGCAGGCCGTCGAGAGAGATGCGCGCGCCCCTGGGGTGCGCGGTGGCGTAGAAATCGCTCAGGTAGGCGAACCACGTGCCGTCGTAGAACACTCCGATCCGGTCGGTCTCACCCACCGGACGAGATTACTACTTCCGGTAGAAGTGCACGTTGCGCCACTGGTGCTCGGCGCTCGCCGTCTTCAACGTGCCGTACACGCCGTACTTGAAGTAGTGGTCGCCCTTGGGGCCGTTGGCCGTGTGCACCTGCTTGCCGTTGATGTAGATCGAGTAGCTGCCGCCGGCCGCGGTGGCGTTGTGGGTGACGTTGATCCGCACCCACTTGCCGTTGATGCCGCTGACCAGGTCCTTGCCGCCCCCGCGCAGGGTGCCGCCGCCACGGGAGAACGACCTGATCATCAACGTGGTGGCGCCGTCGCCGTCGTTGCCGAAGATCTGCATGGCGCTCTCGTCGTCCGTGCCCGCGGTGACCTTGAGCTCACCCTCGAACTGCCGCTGCCCGGTCCGGTAGTTGTCCTGGATCCGCGCCTCGACCCGGTTGGAGCCGTTGTTGACCAGCTTGAAGGTCTGCACCCCGCCCGAGCGGGCGTAGGAGCCGCCGGGCCCGGACGCGCTGGTGGTGCTGCTCGGGTAGGACGTGATCACGCCCTTGCTCTGGATCTGCAGGTTCCACGCGGGACTGTGCTCGGTCCAGCCGCTGCCCACCGGTCCGGCCTGGGCCGCGGGCTGGACGCCGGCCACCATCAGAACGGTGACACCGGCGATCGCCATGAGACGCATCGGGTTGCTCCTTGTGTGTATTCGCAGGGTTCACACAGGCGGCAGCCGAACTCCATCCCAGCGCATCGACGGCGGTACGTCACCCACCGGAATTTCGGTCGAAAGCGGACTGCCCCGGCGCGGCGGGCAGCCCCAGCAACTGGCCCGCGACGTCCAGGAACTCGCCACCGCACTGCCACATCGTCAGATCGGGATCGACGACGAACGGGTCCGCGGGGTCCGCGTCGCCCTCGGCCACGCGATAGGCCAGGGCCTCCGACTCCGATAACGCGAGCACCGTCTCATTGGTGCCGCGCCACACCCGTCTGAACATCACCGCGTTCACGCACGTGAATTGATCACGCACGACAGTCCGCCGGAACCCGCTACGCAGCAACAACTTCATGCATTCTTCGACGCTGCTCACAACATCCGATTCTGGCTGCGCGACGGAGCCGTCCTCATCGTTCATCACTCGATAGGGTCAAATGTTTGAGGCACGTGCACAACGCAGGTGTCCCTCTTTCGTGCAAACAACCAGTCGAGAAGGACCGGATCGGGCTATCGCCTCCGGCTACCGGATGCGCAAGCCTCTGGCGGTGGTCGACATCCAGGCACCAGACCCCGCCTCGCCGCTGTACGACCGTGCCGCGACGCAGATCCCGAGCATCGCCGAGAAAGTGCTGGAGGCGTTCTTCGCCAGATCCGCGACGTACCGGCAGCTGCCGCACCAGCTGGTCGACCGCGAGATCACCGAGGCGGTGACCCGGCACCTCCAGGTCTTCCTGCGTGCCCTGCGCGAACAGCGGCCGCCCGCGCCCGAGGAGCTGGACATGCAGATCGCCACGGCGGTGCGCCGCGCCCAGCAGGGCGTTCCGCTCGACATCGTGCTCAGCACCTACCACGTCGCCGCGACCGTCGGCTGGGAGGCGATGGCCGCGGTCGCCGAGCCGGACGAGGTGCCTGACCTGCTGGCGACGGTGCCGGCGCTGCTGCGGTACCTGAGCGTCGCCGTGCCGGCCGTCGCCGGGTCGTACCTCGCCGAGCAGCAGGCCCTGCACGCCGAACGCCGCGAGGCCGGCCGTGCGCTGGTCGCGGCCCTGCTGACCGGCAGGGAGGCCGAGCCGCTCGCCGAACGGATCGGGCTGGAACTGTCCAGCCATCACGTCGTCGTCGCCGTGCGCGTAGAGGCGCCGTCACTGGCTGAGGGCGTCGACGCGCGGCTCGCCGTCCATGGTCTCGTGCGGCGTCTGCGAGCCGAACTACCGAAGCACGCCCTCTCCGCGTTGGACCACGACGGCGGAACCGTGCTGCTGCCCACCACCGAGGAGGCCGTCGAGTCGGACCTGGAGGACGCCGCCGCGCTGGTCCGCAGCCTGCACACCGCCGCCGGCACCGTCCTGATCGGCGGAATCGCGGTGGCCGAGTGCCGTGAGGACGTTCCCGCCGCCGCCCGTCAGGCCGCCGACATCGCCGAACTGGCCCAGCGCCTCGGACGCCCGCCCGGCGCGTACGTCCTCGACGACGTGCTGCTCGAGTACCAGCTCTGCCGCCCGGGCCCCGGCCGCAAGCGCTTGGCCCGCGTGATGGACCGGCTGGCCGAGCACCCCGACCTGCTGCACACGCTCCGGATGTTCATCAACAGCGACCACAACCGCCACCGCACGGCCGACGAGCTGCACCTGCACCGCAACACGCTCAACTACCGGCTGCGCCGCGTCACCGAGCTCACCGGCTACAACCCTGCCGACCCGACGGACATCCGGCTGCTCTCGGCGTCGCTGATCGTCCACGACCTGAGGTCCTGAAACGCCGACAAGGCGAGCGCACAGTGCGCTCGCCTTGTCGGAAACCACTCGGATCAGTCGCCGTACGGGTTCTGGATCGAGACGTGGACGTGGTCGTAGTGGCCACCGGTCACACCGCCGCCGGCGGTGTAGTTGCGCCAGCCCTCGGACGCGCGGGCGACACTCCAGATCTTGCCCTGCCAGATCACGTACCGGACGTCGAGCTTCACGGCGTGCTTCTGCAGCCAGTAGGCCAGCTTCCAGCCCTGGGCCTTCTGCGTGGCGTTCGGGTACTGGCCGATCGCGTTCGAGATGGTGCAGTCGAGCGCGTTGCCGGTGTTGTGGTTGCTCGTCGAGGGCTCGCCCGGACGGTAGTCACCCACGTAGCACTGCTTCTCGTTGGTCAGCGTGGAGATCTGCGTCCGCACGAACGCGGTGCGCTTGCTGGCCTGAGGCGCGCGGACGGCCTCGGACGGCTGGTTGTTGGTCGGCGGGGTCGGGTAGGTGCCCGGAGCCGGATCCGGGTCGCCACCGGCGTCACCGATGCGGTGCGAGGCGTTCTCGTTCTTGAGCTCGGCCTTGAGATTGCCCTTGGCGCCGGCCGCGAACGTCTGCTTCGCGCCACCGTAGTTGCTGTTGTAGAAGACGGTGACGGCCTTGTTGGTCTTGTTCCAGACCGACGCGGCGTTGTTCTTGACGCACACGCCCTGGCCGTTGCCCGCACCCTTGAACTCGTAGCAGCTCGGCTGCGAGTCGCCGTAGTCGGCGATCGAGGCGGCGAAGTCCGACACCGAGCCCGCGTTGTCGCTGTTGTAGTACAGGCAGAACTCGCCCGTCTCACAGGAACCGTTGCGGTCCGTCGCAGCGTTCGCGACACCCGCCCCGAAGGACGCGCTGACCAGCGCACCCATCAATGCCACAAAAGTGAATTTCTTCAGCACGATTGAACCCTTTGTTCCGTTTCACCGGCCCCCGCACACCCCAGCTGTGAGGGGGAAGCTTCATTTCGACTGAAGGATTGCGAGGGCCGCTGACATTCCGCTGACACCCGCGGCCACCGATTTGTCAGGGGCACACTGGATTCATGAGCGATAAGTGGAACGCGCTGCCCGGTGAGCTGCGGGAGGCGCGCACCGTGCTGGAGCGCGGTGGCTTCTGACTACTTCTCACACGCCTTGCCGTCGCCGTCACCATCGAGGCCGGCACGGTAGCCGGGCTGTCCCCGGTAGAGCGGTGCCGCACCGGCGGCCTTCGCGGCGGCGCAGTTCGCGTAGTACGCGGCTGCCGGCGGCGGGGGTGCCGGGGCTGGCTGCGGCTTCGGCGCCACGGGCTGCGGCGCGACGGGCGGTGCCACGACGGGCGCGGGTTTCACGTCGAGCCCGCCGCACGACGGACCCCAGAACCCCATGGTCGCCCGCTTGGCTGCCGTCTCCGCGACCTGGATCGCCGTGTCCGCACCGGGGATCGCGCGACCAACTCCCTGCCCCACGGCGAGGACCGCGAAGTCCGTGCCGTCGGCCAGCAGCAGTCGCGACGCCTCGGCCTGGACGGTCTTGCCCACCAGGGTCTTCGTCGCGAACTCGACGGCCGCCGCGGCCCAGCACTCGCCGGGCTGCGCGAGTCCGGACAGCACAACCTTGGTGCCGTTGGACAACATCGCCGTACGACCGTCCACGATGGACGCCACCGTCACCGGCGGAGGCGTGGTCGTCGTGGCGGCCGAACTGGCGGTCGTCGTGGTCGTGGTGGTGAGATCAGCCGCGAGGCGGGTGGGCTCCTGCGTGCCGCACGCGGACACCACGAGCAGGAAACCGGCAGCGATCGCGGCTG
The DNA here is from genome assembly GCF_900115955.1 of Lentzea waywayandensis. Lineage (GTDB taxonomy): Bacteria > Actinomycetota > Actinomycetes > Mycobacteriales > Pseudonocardiaceae > Lentzea > Lentzea waywayandensis. Next base: position 102,816 of record NZ_FOYL01000006.1, on the reverse strand, counting down.
TCCTCGGCAGCTGCTGGGAAACGGTCATGGCCGCCACATCGCGGCCTTCGCCACGCGTCGTTACACAAGTCCGTGCGACTGGGCATAAAGCGCGGCCTGGGTGCGGTCACGCAGCCCGAGCCTGCCGAGGATGCGCGAGATGTGGTTCTTGACCGTGCCCTCGGACAGGTGGAGGCGCTCGGCGATCTCCTTGTTCGTGGCCCCGCCCGCGACCAGCCGCAACACCTCGGCCTCGCGCACGGTGAGCGGTTCGCGAGGGCCGTCGGACCGGCCGAGCACCGCCGCGAGCCGGGCCGCCGCGGCCGGGTCGAACTGGGCCACGCCCGCCGCGGCGAGCTTGACCGCGGCCGCGAGCTCCTGGGACGGCAGGTCCTTGAGCAGGTAGCCGGTGGCACCCGCACGCAGCGAACGCACCACGTAGTCCTCGTCGTCGAACGTGGTCAGCATGACGACCTTGCAGGCGGGCGCCCGTCTGCGCAGCAACGCCACCGCCTCCACGCCGTCGAGACCGGGCATCCGCACGTCCATCAGCACCACGTCCGGGGCCAGCGTCACCGCCCGCTCCACGGCCTCGTGCCCGTCAGCGGCGGTGCCGACGACCTCGATGCCGGGTTGCAGCCCCAGCAGCGACGCGATGCCCTCCCGGATCAACCGCTGGTCGTCGACGACCAGCACGCGCGTCACGCCGTCCCCGCAACGGGAATCGTCACCGTCAGCCGTGTGCCGGCCGGTGAGCTGGCGAGGTCGACCCGTCCACCGGCCAGCGCGACCCGTTCCCGCATCCCGAGCAACCCGAATCCCTCCGCCGCGACACCCATGCCGCGTCCATCATCGGCCACGGTCAGCCGTGCCCGCTCGGCGTCGAGCTCGACCGCGACGGCGATGCGCGTGGCGGTCGCGTGCCTGCGGGCGTTGGTGATGCCCTCCTGTGCCGCCCGGTACAGCGCGTGCAACGCTCCCGTGCCGTGGGCTTCGGGCGAGCCGCTCACCGTCAGCGTCACATCCCCTTGCCCCGCAACGAGTTCGTCCAGGGCTGCGGGCAGGTGGAACGACCGCAGCGACCGGACCGACTCCCGCACGTCGCCCAGCGCCCGCCGCGCCGACCGTTCGGCGTCGAGCACCGCGGCCTTCGCCGTGCCCGGTTCGAGGTCGTGGAACGCGGAAGCCTTCTCCAGCAACACCACGATCGCCGTCAGATGATGGCCGAGGTCGTCGTGCAGGTCCCGGGCCACCCGTGCCCGTTCCGCCGCGGCCGACAGCTCCGCGACCGTCCGATGCGACTCCTGCAACCGGATCCGCCCGTCGCGCTCGCGCACCGCCACCGCGGCCATCGTGATGGTGAGCACCAGCCCCACGGCGAACATCACGAGGTCCGACGCCTGTTCGAGGTCGGCGTACCAGTCCGGGGTGCTCACCACCGCCACCACCAGCACGACCACCGCCAGCACGATCGCGACGCCCTGCCCGAACGCGAAGTAGGCCGTGAACGGCACCAGCAACAACATCACCCGCGCCAGCCCGGAACCGTCCACATAGGCCAGTCCCACGTACAGAGCCGCTCGCAGCACCAACAACCCCGCCGCCACCGGCCCGGGCGTGCGCACCGGATAACGCCGGAACTCCAGCAGGTCCACGGCCACCAGCACCGCCAGCCCGCCGACCAGCAACGGCAGCCGCGTGTCACCGAGCCCGGACACCGCCGCGTACACCCCCGCGACCAGCACCGCGGCACACATCACTGGCGAGACCCAGAACGCCGGTCGCGAGGTGTACATGCCGGTCAGGCTAGTGCCGAACGCGCCGACCAGACCGACCAAGACAGCCACACCAGCACCGCCGCGCACGCGACGTGCACCAGCGCGGTCAACGGCGTGTCCGGCAGCGCCGCGAACACGGCCAGCAGCACGAAGGTGATCCCGTACCCCCAGGCCGGCACCGCGGGGAACACCTTCGCCCGCACCATCGACACCCCGAACAGCACGGTACCGGCCACGAACACCAGCGAGCACACCTTCAGCACCACCTGGGTCAGCGGCGCGAGCTGTCCCGGTTCCAGGAAGAAGATCACCAGGTTCAGCGCGAAGGCCACCCCGGTGAACAGCCCCAGCCCGAGCATGTTCGCGGCGAACGCGAACGCCCCGAACCTGCCCGACGCGTGCGCCTGATGCCCGTGCAACGCCAGCACCGCGGGCGCCCCGAAGGCCGTCCCCAGCCCGATCACCGCACTGGTGAACGCCGTCTCCCCGGTGAAGGCCTCGACGGCTCCCGGCAGCCCGATCGACAGGGCGAGGACGACCCCGCAGGCGGCACCGAACCTCGGCAAGAAGATCTTGTTGTCCGTCACGCCACCGACGCTAGGGACGCCACCGCCGTGCCCCGAAGTCCCGACTGGCCACTTCGGACGTCAGAGGTCATGCCCGGAGGGGTGCCGATCGGCACGTGCCTGCAGGAACGCCGCGACGCGGTGCAGGCCTTCGGTCAGGTGCTCCGGCGCGACCCACCAGGTGGACGGATCGTCCAGAACCGAGCGCTAACACGTGGCCTGGTAGGGCAGGCCTGACACCACCCTCGCCCAGGCTTCCTCGTCCAGCCCGGTCCCGGTGATCCCGCACGCCTGCCGCACCGCGTTGTCCTGGAGGTCGGCGACGCCGGCCAGGTCCCACGGCGTGACGGCACCCTTGAGGTCGAGAGTGGTCAACGTGCGGCCGTCGGGCGCGAACCTCATGTCCATCACCGTGTCGCTCGTCGTAACGGGTGGCCCCAGGTCGTGCGTGGTGGCGAGGTCGGTGGTGTCCCACAGGATCAATGCCCGGCTCCTGTTCGTGGACGCCAGGATCCGGCCGTTGCCGGAGAACTCCATCCCGAGCACCAGTGCGGTGCTCAGCGCGATCGAGGAGGTGTTGCCGGTCGGATCGCCCGGGCCTGCCAGCGGCTGGCCGACACGGGTCGGCTTCGCCCGGTCGGTGACGTTCCAGAGCACGATCGTGCCGTCCGACCGGCCGGTCGCGAGATGCCTGCCGTCCGGGGTGAACGCCAGCGCCGTCACGTCGACGGCGTCGCCCGCCAGCACGGGGGCTTCCTGTTTGACCGGTCGTGTGGGATCGCTGATGTCCCACAACGTGACCTTGCCTTCAAAGTCGTAGATGTTGCCGACCGCGAACAGCTTGCTGTCGGCGGTGAACGCACTGATGAGCACAATGATCGCGGGCATGTCCTTGCCGTAGACGCGCTGCACGGGGTGCTCGGGATCCGACAGGTCCCACAGCACGGACTTGTCCTTGTCGCCGGTGATGAGCATCCGGCCGTCCGGGGAGAACCGCCCCGGTCTGCCGGCACCGGTCAACGGCACACCGCGACGCTTCGGATGCGCGATGTCCGAGACGTCCCACAGCAGGACCTCGTCGCCATCGCGCATCGCGAGGAGCTTTCCATCGGGAGACAACGTCGTGGCGCTGCCCTTGGCGAGCTCGTCCTGCCGGACCGGTCTGCCGGGGTCGGCGAGGTCCCACAGGCGCACACCTCCCTGCTCGCTGCTGCTCGCCAGGGCGTGCCCGTCCGCGCGGTACTCCAACGAGTCGGCCGCCGGCACGACGGTGTCGCGGCGAACGGGCTGGCCGAGGTTCGTGAGGTCCCAGACGATCGCGGTCTTGTCGGCGCTGCCGGTCACGAGCCGGCGCCCGTCGGGAGCGACGGCGATCGACAGCGCGTAGTCGGTGTGCCCGCTGAACGGACTGCCCTTCTTCGTCGGCTGCGCCGGATCCGCGATGTCCCACAACGTCACCGTGCCGTCGTATCCGGCGACAGCTGCGAGATGGGCGTTGGGCACGAACGTCATCGCACTGTTGTTGCCGCTCAACGGCGTGCCCACGCGCCTCGGCTCGCCCGCCGTGACGTCCCAGAGCACGAAAGCGTTCTGGTTCTTGGAGTTCGCGTCCTTCAGGTGCGTGGCGAGCAGCTTGCCTCCCTCGCCGAACGCCACCGGTGCGCGGCCCGCGATCGGCTGGCCGAGCTGACTCGGTCTGGCCGGATCGGAGACGTCCCACAGGACCACGCCCTCGTCGCTGCCCGCGGCGGCCAGCCTGCCGTCCTGCGAGTAGGCGACCGAATCCATGTTCTCGGCGGCGAACGTGGCGAGCGATCTCGGTGCGGACGGATCGGAGATGTCCCAGAACGCGACCGACTGCCTCGTCGCCACGACCAGCGTGCGGCCATCGGGCGCGAATGCCAGAGCCTGCGCGTCCTGCCGTTCCTGCAGCTCGATCACCCCGCGCTGTTTTGGATCACGCGGATCCCGCAGGTCCCACAGCGACAGCTTGTCCTCGTCCTCACCTTCCGGAGCCACCAGGACGTCGCCGACCGGTGCGAACCCGACGACCCTGGAGGAGTTCTTCGGGAAGACCAGTGGCCGATCCAGCCGGCGTGGTGGCGCCGATGTCATGTCCCACAGCGTGATCACGGCGTCGTCGTAGCTCGTCTCCCCCTCCTTGCGCTGCATCCTGCTGGCGGTGGCCAGCGTCTTGCTGTCAGCGGAGAAGGTGACCTCGTCGACGTTGTTGGTGGCACCGGTGAGCGTTCCCCGGTAGGCGGTGCCGGCCAGCGTGCTCACGAGGCTGGCGCGCGTCTGGGAGTCGGAGTGGATCCTCTCCGCGGCGATGCCGAGCTGCAACGCCAGGTAGGGATCCTTGCCGCGGGCGGCCTCTGCCTGCGACACGAGCAGGCGGGCGTTGGCGGTGCGCTGTTGCTCCTGGGCGGCTTGTTGTTGCCGCAGGGCGAACACGGTCGTCACGCTCGCGACCAGGACGAGCACGGCCAGTCCGGCGGTCAGCACGCGCAGTCTGCGGTTCTGGCGCCGTTCGGCAGCGCGTTGCCGCTCCGCTTCTTCCTCCTGGGCGCGGCGCTGGGCCGTGCCGCCGTCGAGGAACTCGCGTTCCAACGGGGTCAGCCCGCCGTCGTTGCCGCGCTCGCGCCACAGTTCCGCCTCGGTGAGCGTGCGCCCACGCAGGAGGGATCCGGTGTCTCGGTCGAGGCCAGCCCACTGGTGCGCCGCGTCCGCGATCTGCTGGTGCAGCACGAGATCCGCGCCGTCACGCTCGATCCACAGGGCCAGCCGGGGCCACGCCCGCAGCAACGACTCGTGCGTGATGGTGGCGCTGTCCGCGTCCACGGTGACCAACCGGTCGCGCGCGAACACGTCGAGCACGCCGCGGGCGTCAGCGGACAGGTCCCCGAGCGGCGTCCGGCGCCGGGTGTGCTCGGCACCCACACCGATCCGGACCATGCGCAGCAACGTGCGGCGCGCGGTCTTGCGCAGGTCCGGTCCCAGCGCCTCGTACGTCCTCTCGGCACGCTGGCTGACCGACTCCCAGATGCCGCCACCGGCCTGGTAGCCGGCGAGCGTCAAGGTCGAGCCGCGCCGCCGTTGCCACGTCGCGAGCAGCGCGTAGGACAACAGCGGCAGCACACCGGTGGCGTCGAACTCGGTCCGCCCGGCACGCAGGTCCTGGAGCACGAGGTCGGCCAGCCCCGGTTCCAGCGCGAGTCCCGCGGCCTCGGCGGGCTTCTCGATCACGTCACGCAGCTCGGCGCCGGTCATCGCGACGACCAGCCCGGTGTTGTCGCGCAACGCGGGCACCAGTTCGGGGTGGGCCATGCACCGGCCGTAGAAGTCGGCCCGCACGCCGATGATCACCAGCGAGTCCTGGGCCGCGCACAGTGCCTCGACGAACTCCCGTTCCTCGTCGGGGACGGCGAAGACCTCCTCGAACTGGTCCACGACGACCACGGCGCCCGGCGCCAGGTGCGCGCGGAGGTTCTCCAACGGCTTCTCGCGCGGCGTGAAGACACGGGTGGGAGCGTTCTCCCAGCCCGGCAGCGCGCCGGACTCGATGGCGGGCAGCAACCCCGCGCGCAGCAGGGAGGACTTGCCCGACCCCGACGGACCGACCACCACGAACGGCCCCGTGCGTCGTTCGTTCAGTCGTGTCAGCAGTTCCCCGATCGCGTCCTCACGCCCGAAGAAGAACCGAGCGTCATGCGCGTCGTACTGGTTCATGCCGCGGTACGGGCACGGTCCGTCCGCGGGCGGCTCGACCGGCGCCTCTTCGACCTGCGGGACCGCGGCGTTGGGTGCCAGCACCAGGCGGCCGGACGTGTCGCTCGCGTGCTGACGGGGCTTCGGCAACCCCTCCGCGGCCAGCACCCGGTCGAGGTGGTCGTACACATCGGACAGAGTCAGCCACTGGCCGCGCGTCGGTTCGCCCTCGGTCAGCAACCGGACCAACCGGCCGGTGAACGCCGTGCACTCCTCACCAGGCAGGACAAGCGCAGTCTCGTCGTGCGCCGCTGCTGCCAGCACGTGCGTGCCGCGCACAGCGCTGGCGGTGAACCCGTCGGCGGCGGCGGTCCCGTACGCGCCGCTCGCCCGTCCGGAGAAACAGCAGTCGAGCACGACCACGGTCGACCGCGCCCGGCACCGGCGCAGCGCCTCACGCACCGCCGAGTACGGCAAAGCCTTGTACGCCAGGCCTTCCACCAGATCATCGGTACCGCTGGTGGCGAGATACAGCTCACTGTCGGTGGACCCCACCAGCCCGTGGCCGACGTAGTAGATGAGCAGCACGCTCTCGGCCTCGTTGGCGGCCGCGGTGATCGCATCACCGAGCTCGCGCGGCGTCGCCGGGTCGAGCACCGTGCGCAGGTTCGCGGGGTCGAGCCCGCACCGTCGCACCAGGACGCGTTCGAGCTCCTCGGCCGACCGCCGCACCTCGGGCACATCGGTCAGCCGCGAGCCGGAGACGTGCGTGCCGGTGCCGGCCAGCACCACCCGCACACCCGGCAGACCCAGCGCGGGCGACGAGCTCACTTCTCCTCGCCCTCGTCCAGCGACGCGTTCAACTCCTTCACGAACGCCATCAGCTGGTCGCCGGTCAACCGCCGCACGTGCTCCGCGGTCACCTCGATGACCGTGTCGTCCTTCTTCGTCAGCTTCACCGACACGTTGCCGACGCGCCGCCGCAGCCACGCGACCAGGACCGACACCAACGCGGTGACCGCACCGCCCTGCCCGAGCGCGACCACCAGCGTCGAGTCGATCGCCCCGAGCTCACCGGCCCCCGGCTCCGCGACCACCAGCCTGACCGCCCCGCGAAGCTCGTCGACGCCGACGAGCTCCTGGTCGAGCGACCGCACCTCGGCGCCCGCGTCGTCCGCTCCCACGCTGATGGTGACCATGATCTCCCCCGCAGTTCGAGTAGCGCAGTACGTTCATCGGGCGCGAAGGGCGGCGCATAACGCCGCCGTTCGGGTGAGCAGCCACGCCACGTCACCGCCCTCCTTCGCAGATGCGACGAACTCGCGCGGAAATACGCCTGGCCACCGCTCTTCCGAGCGCAGAACTAGGAGTTTTGGGCGTGTGCGGTGTCGACCTCCTGGCCGATCCGTGTAATGTGACGGCATCTGTCATGGCTACGAAGTACCGTTTCGCCCGTGATCGCAGGTCACGGGCGTTTTGCTGTTGGTGTCTTCGGCCACGACGGGTTACCTCGGCCCCGCACAGTGCGGGCGCCACATTTATGCTTGGAGTGCACCATGGCCACCGGTACCGTCAAGTGGTTCAACGCTGAAAAGGGCTTCGGCTTCATCGAGCAGGACGGTGGCGGCGCCGACGTCTTCGCCCACTACTCGAACATCGCCGCTCAGGGCTTCCGTGAGCTCCAGGAGGGCCAGAAGGTCTCCTTCGACATCACGCAGGGCCAGAAGGGCCCGCAGGCGGAGAACATCGTCCCCGCCTAGTCCCCTCGCCCGCTGCTGATCGCTCAGCGGCAAGCCTGGACGACACCAGAGCCCGGCCGGATGATCCATCCGGCCGGGCTCTGTCGTACCCGCTACCGGCGGTCCGGAGAACACACCCAAGGGCATGACGCTGCCCCGGCTCCAGATCATCGCGCCAGTTTCGAACGACCATCCCCTGAACCACGTACTTGGCCTGCACGGGCTTCGGTGGGCCCGCACCCCCAGCGCGGGCCCACAAGATCATGGTGCAGCTGTGCGCTACCTGGACGACATCCGTCCACTACTCAGCGACGCTGAGCTGCCCGTATCTCATGCTCGAAAGTCAGTTGCGCGACGATCCGCCAGGCAGGCGGTCAACTCCGCTGCGGGGCGATTCACCGCCACCACCGAGCGCAGCGTCTCGAAACCGAGTTGCTCGTTGACCTTCAACATGTGGGTGTTCTCGGTGTGAGTACCGGTGTGAACGCGCTGCAGGACAGGCCTCTCCTCGATCAACCAGCACACCATGTGCGCCTTGATCCACAGGCCGATGCCGTGTCCCCTGTGGTCGGCGACGACCGCGGTGTCGCCCTGCATCGCCACGGCCGGGCGATTGGGGTACAGCTCGATCTCGGTCAGGCCGACGACCTCACCGGTCTGCTCGTGCACGGCCACGACCACACGCCGTTCGATCTCACGGGAGCGCAGGTCGGCCTCGATCTCCCGGACACGTGCTGCGGACCACTGCACGGACTTGAAGTCGGAGTCGCCGATCGGAGCGTCGTCCATCGCGGCGTGTGCGGCCGCGTAGGACGAGACGAGGTGATCCGGTGCCGCACCGACCCACCGCTCCAGGCGGTAACCCGCGGGCGCCTTGGCCTTCCACCGAGCGGAGTCCGTCTGCGCGAACACCAGCGCCTGCAGCTCCATCGACTTGGCCGGCTGAAAACCGATCTCCAGCGCCCAGCGCTCGCCTGCTCCGCCCTTGAGCAACTGCCACGCCTCGACCACGCCCCGGCCTCGGCCCATCAGCTCGGGCAGCAGCGCTCGCAGCGCCGACGTGCCGATCCCCTGTCGACGCAACCGCGGGTGAACGGTGACAGTCGTCAACGCGATGTGCGCGTTCTCCTCCTCAGGGAATGCGACGGTCACAGCGGCGACGACCAGTCCGTCGCGCCGCACCAGCCAGTGTTCCAGCGCACCCACACCGGTAGGCGGGTTCTTCAGCTTCCCCACGAACTCGTCGAAGGACATGCGCGGTTCGTTCGGCAGGTCGACCGCGTGGCTCTCCACCGACACTTCGTAGTAACCGTGCAGATCCGCCTCGCTCGCCGCAGCCACGTCGAACGCCTTGACGCTGACAACGCCCATCCTCAACTCACTCCTTCGTCCACCGGCACAGCCCGATCAGCTCGACGCCGGACGCCACCGGCGGCCATCACCAGCGCACCGATCATGACCGCACCGAACGTGGGCAGGGCCATCAGCAGTCCGATCCCCGCGTGAAGACAGACACCAAGCACCAACGCGATCCTGCGGAAGCTCGGTCCACAAAGGATGAGAACAGCGATGACCGCCTGCCGCGTGACCAATCCACTACCCCCTCACACCGTCAGGGAGGGGCGCGGCGATCACCCGGTCCAGGTACCAGCACGACACGATCACCAGCGATCGACCCAGAACAGCAAGAAACCCGCCTGACCAGTGGAAACCGCTCGATCAGACGGGCTCTAATTCAAGTGGACCTCGCCACACAGCATGAGAACTCTGTTGTGGCTGCTCAAGGGCCGAGCTCATCAGGAGTGTTCCGCGTCGTCGGCCGCGGCCGTCGCCCGTCGGCTGGACGGTCTTACCAGGGTGAAGGTGACGAGCAGGCTGGTCACGGCCAGGACACCCAGCACCTGTGCGAGACGGGTGGTACGCCCGATCATGCAGTTGCGAACGAAGTCGTCCCAGTAGCGGCGCTCGCTCGCATGGTTGTAGCCCCTCGGGTCGAACGCCAGCGGGCTGCCGCAGTCCGTCATTTCATGATCGCCCGGTGCTCGGAACGAGATCGGCACCAACAGCAGCAACGCGACCAGCACGGTTCCGGCCAGCCCGATCCGGAGTGGAGTGAACCAACCCCGTACTTTGATCACCATTGCGCCGATGATAGGTGTAATCGACCTCGATGCGTCCGACGACGACAGGACGAGGAGACCGCTCGCCTGACCGGCATCCAGGACCTCGATCTTGACGTCCTACTGCGGAAGCAACACCGCTCCACCCTGCCAGTTTGGTCCACAAAGGACTTCCGCCAGCACAAACGCCAGAACGCCAACAACTCCAACGCAAATAGCCGCCGTGGCGTTGCGCTCTTGGTACTGCTCCAGTTCTGCTCCAGCACGATCAACGCGCACGCTGAAGGTGAGCGAACGGTTCGCGTGCCGGGTGGTCGGGCAGCACCGGCATCCCAGACCGTCGAGGACCCCGACGACGCCCGCGGTGAGGGCTGGACCGTCAACCACAAGAAGATCCAGCGGCTGTGGCGCGAGGAAGTCCTCCGCGTGGTCGTGAAGCGGGTCGGGTCCTCCACAGTGCCGCCAGTGCCGTCCGCGACTGGGCCGAACATGGTGTGGGCCATCGACTTCCAGTTCGGCCCGACCATCGACGGTCGGCCGGTCAAGATCCTGTCGGTGGTCGACGATGCCTCAGCATCCACCTGTTCTGGTCCCTGACCCACGCCAAGGTCACCATCGGCGACTGGAAGGAGGAGCACAACCACGACCGGACGCACTCATCGCTGGCTACCGAACCCACGGGCCAACGCTGCGATCTGTACCCACTATTTGGCTCCCACGCGTCTGGTGTCGTATGCCCACATCACGATCTCGACGCGGTTGCGGGCGCCGAGCTTGGTCATCAACGATGCGACGTGGGTCTTGACCGTGCTCAGGCCGACGAAGAGCTCGGTGGCGATCTCGGCGTTGGTCCAGCCCCGTGCCACCAGCGCGAGCACCTCCTCCTCTCGCTCGGTGAGTAGGTCGATGGCCTGGACCGGTATCGCCGGCGCCTGGTCGGCGAAGGTCGCCAGCAGCCGGCGGGTGACGTTGGGGGCGATCAGCGCGTCCCCGTTGGCCGCCGCGTGGATCGCCTGCACGAGGAGCTGCGGCCCGGCGTCCTTGAGCAGGAAGCCACGGGCGCCGGCGCGTAGGGCGCCGAGGACGTACTCATCGAGGTCGAAGGTGGTGATCACGACGACCGCCATCGGGTCCGTCACGTCCGGCCCGGCCAGGCGCCGCGTCACCTCGACGCCGTCGAGCCCGGGCATCCGGATGTCGACGAGGAGGACATCGGGACGCAGCCGGGTCGCCAGGTCGAGCGCTGCGAGCCCGTCTGTTGCCTCTCCCACGACCTCGATGTCGGGTTGCGCGCCGAGGATCATCACCAGCCCGCTCCGGACCAAGTCCTGGTCGTCGGCTACGACAACACGGATGCTCATCCCAACGCCGCCACCGGCAGCACGGCCTCGACCACCCAGCCACCCTCGGGCCCCGGCCCCGCGGAGAGCGATCCGCCGAGGAGCTGGGCGCGTTCGGCCATGCCCAGCAGCCCGAACCCGAGCTCCGGGGCCGGCCCCGGCTCGGTCTGTCCATCGTCGCTGACACGCAGCCTGACGGCGTCGCCCTCCCGGCGTACGTCGATCCCGACGCGGGTCGCGCTCCGGGCGTGCCGCACGGCGTTGGTCAGCGACTCCTGCGCGAGCCGGTACAGCGCGGCGTCCACGGGTCGTGTCAGCCGGGTCAACGAACCGTCCAGCGAGACCTCGACGGCGGGCGTCGCGTCGGCGCGCGCCAGAGCAGGCAGGTCCGCCACACCCAGCTGCGGTGAGTAGGCGACGGCTTCCTCCTCCCGCAGCACCCGCACCATGGATCTCATCTCCGCCAGGGTTCGCGACGCTTCGGACTCGATCACGGCCAGGAACTCGGCAGCCTTCTCAGGCTGGATGCCGGCGACCACACCCCCGGCCTGCGCCTGCACCGCGATGGCCGAGACGTGGTGGGCCACTGTGTCGTGCAGCTCGCGCGCCAGCGCCACCCGCTCCTGATTGCGGATCTCGCGCTGTTGGCGATGCCAGAGGTCCGCGCGGTAGCGGAACACCGCCGCGAGGGCGACGACCAACAGCAAGAGGACGCTCCCGCCGAAAACGTCGGCCCAGCCCGCGGAGGAGGCGTACATCCCCAGCGCGACGACGACTGTCACGAACGCCGTCCCCGAGACCATCTCCCGTCCCGAGCCCCACCGCACCAGGGAGTAGAGCAAGATCAGGACGGCCATAGTGGAGTAGAGGCCGAGGTCCCCGGCGTGCGCGGTCAGCTGGAGGACCGAGAGCAGCCCGGCGACGCCCCACCCGACCAGGGCGGCCATCAGGGGGCGGCCCCGCCGCCAGAGCAGGGCAGGCATCAGCGCCAAGGCGAGCACCGTCACAAGGGGTTGCCAGGCCAAGCCCGGCCGAGCGATGCCCTCGACCAAGGCGGCGGCCGCGACCACGCCCACCAGCAGCCAGTCGAGCCGACCAATGGGTGGGGCGCCGGCGGGCCGCGGCTCATGCCAGACGGAGCGCCGGACGGTGACCACGGCTCCAGCGTAAGGATCGGCACACCTCGGCGTACCCGCCGAAAGAACGAGAGAGAGACCATGCCATCGGCCAGGCGAACCCCAACCTCCGGGCCGAGGTGCCCGCCGCCGGGCTCAGTGATCGTGGACCTACCAATCCTCACCACGACAACGGAGCCCACGATGAGAACACTGGAAGACCAGCGGTTGCCAGTGAGAGCCAAGCTCGCCGCAACGTGGACGAGCTTCATGTTCCTGTACGCCTACGTGGACATTCTCAACTTCTTCACGCCCGGCGTCATCGAAGACATCCTCAACGGCAAGGTCTTCGAGTTCGACCTCTCCCAGACCTTTTCGACCACCGCGCTGACCCTCATGGCCATCCCGATCCTCATGATCGTGCTGTCGATGACGCTGCCCGCCCAGGCGAGCCGCGTCACCAACCTCATCGTCGCCTCGCTCTACGTCCCCGTCACGGCATTCAACGTGGTGGGCGAGTCCTGGCTGTACTTCTACGGCCTTGGCATCGCACTGGAATTGATCCTTCTCGCCCTCATCGTGCGGTATGCCTGGACCTGGCCCCGCACCGCACCGTCGGCGACCGTGGCGACTAGCCCGGACCGTGAAACCGTTCGCGCCCAACAGCAAGCGTGAACCCAAGCGCGGCAACGTCGTCGTCCGCGTCACTGGCACCCGCGGTCATGACCACCCCAACCGTGTCCGGGAAACCGGGTCAGGCTCCGGTTGAGGAAGCAGGTGTAGCCACAAAACCCGGCTCATCGCCAGCGCCGTACCCGAAATCGCGCAATGCCGGTGACTCGACCACCAGCTCCACGACCGAGTCAACGAGGAAATGCCGCACACACCCGATGCCACCCACTCCTGCACGTCACGGAAACGAAGCCGCATAACGAATCTGGTCGGCGGCGGCAGCGGACGACGTCCAGGGTGATCTTCCTGGAGGACCGTCCTCCCGATCTCCTCCACGTCGAGCAAATCGCGAGCATCGGCAATGATCGCTGGTGATCAGCCATCAAACACAAAGAACCCCTCTGACCTGCGTCAACCGCAAGATCAGAGGGGTTCTACCTACAAGTGGAGCTGAGGGGACTCGAACCCTGATCCTCACACTGCCAAACCGCCCACCAAGCTCGGGCAGATAAGAGGAGAGCAGAAAGTGTCACCTGATGACCACCATGTGACCGGTGCTTGCAGAGCGATTTGTCGAATCCCAGGAAATGATGGGAGAGCGTCACCGTGAGCAACCAGCCGCCAACACGCTGCGCGAACACCTGAACCGCGCCGGAAGGACACGTCATGACCGCCACCGCACCCACGGCCCCGACCACACCAGGGGTGCGGTCCTGGTGGGGAATCCCGTTCGCCACCGCCGAGCGATACCGCCGCCCCGTGGTCGCGGGCTTCGATCCGGACCGCCCCTATGACCGCAAGGGCGTCGTCTCTGTCCAGCCCGACAGCGGCGACTGGCTCGAAGCGGACAGCGGGATGGGCGAGGACTGCCTGAACCTGAACGTGTGGGCTCCCGAACAGCCGGCCGGGAAGGCCCTGCCGGTGGCCGTGTACGTGCACGGCGGCGGATTCGAGTACGGCGCGAACACGCAGATCACCTCGAACGCCGCCGGTCTCGCCGCGACAGGACGCGTCGTGGGCGTGTCGGTCAACTACCGGCTCGGTGCTCTGGGCGCGGTCTCGCTCTCGCAGTACGGCGGGCGGCTCGCCGAGGCCAGCAACCTCTTCCTGCAGGACATCATCGCCGCGCTCACCTGGGTCAAGCAGAACATCGCCTCCTTCGGCGGCGACCCCGGCAACGTCACGGTCTACGGCCACAGCGGCGGCGCCTATGCCACCCTCGGGCTGCTCGGCGCCTCCTCCGCCAACGGTCTGTACCGGCGGCTGGCCGGGTTCTCCGGCGGGCCCGCTCGTATCGTCCCGGCCTGGTGGGCCGAGGAGCTCGCGCACCGGTTCGTCACCGAGCTCGGCGTCGCGGACAACCCCGACAAGCTGATCGACCTCGACGCGACCTCCCTGATGGCCGCCCTGCGCAAGGTCTGCCCGACGGACCTCGGAGTCCGCGGCGGGGTGGACAACCAGGCCACCGGTGTCGTCCTGGACACCGGACAGCCCGGCGCGGTGGTGCACGCCCACCCCATGGACGTCCTCGCCTCGGGCGCGCACCGCGATGTCGACGTGCTGCTGAGCATGGCCAGCGACGACATGGGCTGGTGGGTGGCGAACGACCTGGACCGGTTCGACCCGCACACGCTCGATCGTGTCACCGACGAGGTCGCGGGGTGGCGCATTCCCCGCTCACGCGCGAAGAAAATCGTCGACACCTACGACCAGGACGGCCGCACTCCGGCCGAGGTCCGCGCCGCAGTCATGGCGGACTACCTCTTCGCGCTCCCCGCGGCCCGTGGTGCCCTGGCCCACGCCGCCGCGGGCGGCAACGCCCATCTCCTGATGATCGGGCCCGCCGAGGGAGCACCCGCCGTACACGGCACCGAGATGTACGCCCTGGTCGGCCAGGAACAGCCGGGCCGCAGCCCCGAACAGGCCGAGCGCGACACGCGTGTCCGCGACATCGTGCTCGACTTCGTCACCGGCGAGCAGACCCGTCTGTGGCCCGCGGTCACGGACCGGCCCACCTCGGAAAGCGTTGGCACCCCGCCCTTCGAGGCCGACGCCCACTACCAGGCGGCCCTCGACCTGTGGGAGGAGATCGACCGCCCCTGACGGTCACCAGGGATGTCAAGAACGCCGCAGGGAAACGAAACAGAGCAAGGAGCCCGGCATGAGCCAACCGACGGCCACCGGCGATGTCGCACCGGTGACGATGCGGGCCGTCGTCGTCACCCGGCCCGGCGGCCTCGACGCACTGGAGATCAAGGACGTGCCGGTGCCTGTGCGCAAGCCCGGCTGGGTGCGGATCAAGGTGAAGGCGTTCGGCGTCAACGAGTCCGAGGTCACCACCCGCAAGGGCGAGTCGGATGCGGAAGTCACCTACCCGCGCGTGCCCGGCATCGAGGGCGTCGGCGTGGTCGATGAGGCCGACGAGGACAGTGGGCTGCGGCCGGGACAGCAGGTGGCCACGATGATGGGCGGCATGGGCCGCTCCTACGACGGCGCGTACGCCCAGTACGTGACCGTCCCCGCGGCGCAAGTCATTCCGTTCGAGACCAGTCTGCCGTGGGATCTCGTCGGTGCGCTGCCGGAGATGTTCCAGACCGCGTACGGCTCCCTCGCCACCGGCCTCGGACTGCAGGCGGGGCAGACGCTGCTGATCCGCGGCGGCACCTCCACGGTCGGCCTGAGCGCGGCCACGATCGCCAAGGACCTCGGAGCCACCGTGCTGTCCACCACCCGCAGCCCGGAGAGAACCGGGGAACTGCGGGCCGCGGGTGTTGACCATCCCCTGGTCGACAACGGCACCATCGCCGACCAGGTGCGCGAGCTGACGCCGGACGGTGTCGACGCCGCACTGGAGCTGGTGGGCTGCTCGGTCCTCGCCGACACCCTCCGCACCGTCCGCCGGCACGGCACCGTCTGCTTCACCGGAGCCCTGGCGGGCCAGTGGACGATCCCCGACTTCACCCCGTTCATGATCCCCAACGGGGTGCGGCTGACCTCCTATGGCGGGCAGGCCGCCGACCTCCCGGCCGACGTCTTCGCCCACCAGCTCCAGGCCATCTCCGCAGGGCGCCTCACAGTCCCGGTCGCGAAGGTCTACCACGGCCTCGAGCAGGTCCGTGACGCCCAGGCCGACCTCGAGTCCGACACCACGCCGGGCAAGCACGTCGTCGTCCTCACCGACTGACCGTCTCGGCGATCGGCTACGGCTCGATGGGCCTGACCATGGGCTATGGCCCCGGTGACGAGGAGGCGGGCATCGCCGCCATCCGCCACGCCCACGAGCTGGGCGTCACCTTCTTCGACACCGCCGAGCTCTACGGCTGGGGCACGGGCAACAACGAGGTTCTGCTCGGCAATGCCGTGAGCGACTTCCGCGACGAGGTCGTGCTGGCCACCAAGTTCGGCTTCGCACAGACCGAGCAGGGCCTGGGCCTCGACAGCCGCCCGGACAACATCCGCACAGTCACCGACAACAGCCTGCGCTACCTGGGGGTCGACCAGATCGACGTCCTCTACCAGCACCGCGTCGACCCAGACGTGCCGATCGAGGACGTCGCGGGCACCGTCAAGGAACTGATCGACGCGGGCAAGGTCAAGTACTTCGGCCTCAGTGAGGCCGGCCCGCAGACCATCCGTCGCGCGCACGCCGTCCAGCCGGTCTCGGTCCTGCAGACCGAGTACTCACTCTTCGAGCGCGATGTCGAGCAGCTCTTCCCCGTCCTCCACGAGCTCGGCATCGGCTTCGTCCCCTACTCGCCCCTCGGCCGCGGCTTCATCACCGGTACCGCGAAGCCCGCGGCGCAGTACGACGCCACCGACATGCGCAACACCAACCCGCGCTGGCTGCCCGGCAACTTCGAGAAGAACCTCGAAGCCGTGGACCGGCTCGGCCTGCTGGCGGCGGCCAAGGGCATCACCGTCTCCCAGCTGGCCCTGGCCTGGCTGCTCGCCCAGGGCGAGCACATCGTCCCGATCCCGATCACCCGCAGCGCCGCCCGCGTGGAGGAGAACGTCCACGCCGCCGATGTCACCCTCACTGAGGCCGACCTCGCCGCGATCCACGAGATCCTCCCGACCGGGGGATTCGGCGCCCGCTACGCCGAGGAGCACGCCCCCACCTGGGTCTGAACCCACTCCTCGCTCACGGTTGGGTCGTGGCTTCGCGGGCCGCGAAGGCTGCCGGGGTGAGACCGGTGCGGTCGCGGAAGAAGCGGCCGAAGTTCGCGGGATCGGTGAAGCCGAGGTGAGCGGCCACAGTCCGGGCATCCCACCGGGCGCCTCCCAGCAGGCGCCGGGCTTCGAGCAGCCGCCGCTCGTTGATCAGCTCACGCACCCCGTTGCCGGTGGCGTCCTGGGCGGCGCGGCTGAGGGTGCGGACCGAGCAGCCGAGCAGTGCGGCGTAGTCGGCGGCCCGGTGCAGTTCGCGGAAGTGCAGCTCCAGGGCGTCCACGAACCGTCCGTAAGTGTCACGTCGGGCCCTGCCGGCCGTCGTGTCGGCGGGGGCGACGCCGGGGGCGTTGGCGAGGCGCAGCAGCAACGATTCGAGCAGGCTGCGGCGCAGGGCGTGGTGGACATCGAGAGGGCGGCGCCCGAGCGCCCGGTGTTCGTCCAGCAGCTGGAGTGCCGTCTGCTGGAGCCAGGCGGCGTCATCGGGGTGCGGGCTCAGCACGGCAGGGGCCTCGTGCGCGGTGAGCGGGGCCAGGAGGTGAGCGGTGCCGGGCATCAGCACGTCCGGCTCGAACAGGATGAACGGCCCGCGGGCGGCGCCGGGCGGATGCCAGCACTGCGCGTGCCCGGGACGCACCCACAGCCACTGACCGGGGGCGACCGTATGCGTGACGTAGTCGACATCGTGCAGCAGCTCACCCTCGGTGACCAGGATGAGGTAGTGAAAGGTCGCGCGACCCGGAACGGGCGGGTTCCACGGCCAGTCGTCGTGCTGGGCGAAGAAGTCCTCGACGGTAGTCACCTCAAACCCGTACGGAGTGCCGACCGGGGGCTGGAACCCGTACAGCCGAACCGCGGCCGGTCCAGCCTGACCGCGCGTGCGGGAGTGTCGCTTGTGGACCATCACGTGTCCGCAGCTTACTGCCCGTTTCTGCATGTTTCAGGGAAAGGATGGGCTGTGCCGCCACGACCGCGCGGCGCACCTCCGATGCCACAGCCCGTCACCACCCGAGGAGGCAACGCCCCGTGAACGGATCGATCCTGCAGAAGACCGCCGCTGACTGCGCCGAGGAACTTCCCGGAGCCCGGCTGGAGCATCCCTTCGGCCCTGACTGGGAAGTCTTCAAGGTACGAGGCAAGGTGTTCATGCTGATGACCGAGATCCCGGGGCGTCCCGTCGTGATCCTCAAGGCAGACCCCGGCGAGGCCCTTGCCCTACTGGAACACAACAGCCACATCACCCCCGGCTACCACATGAACAAGAAGCACTGGATCACACTGGAGGGCGGAGAAGGCGTCACCGAGGAGTTCGTCAGGGAGCTCGTCACCGACTCCTACCGGCTCGTCGTCGCTCACCTGCCCAAGGCAGAACAGCCCGTCGACCCGCACACCTACGGCAGCGCAACTCGGGCGGCCCGGTGAGCGCGGCCGGTGACCGGCTCCAGGACACCGCCCGCCAGGCGGCCCTCGCCCTCCCCTGCGTCAGCCACGGACGTCCCTTCACCCAAACGGCATTGGATCTCACTGGGGCCAGGCGCCGGCATCACCACGCGACTGATCACCGACGCGGTCGCGGACTCCTACGACCTGGTCGTCGAGCGGCTGCCGCGACGCGACCGCCCAAATACTCGATGAGCGCCGCGAGCTTGCCCGCCGGCGGCTGAACTCTCAATTGTCGGTGTCCCGTGCAACGCTCACCACGCCCTGCACACATCCCGCCTCCCACCCGAGAGTCCGATGGAACCGATCGAACCGACCCTGCCGCTCTTCGACGAGGAGCCCGCCCGGCCACTCGCCGACCGCCTGCGTCCCAGGCAGCTGGAAGATGTCGTCGGGCAGGACCACCTGCTGGCCCCGGATGCCCCGCTGGGCCGCATGGTCGCCCAGCAGCGCCTCGGCTCCGCCATCCTGTGGGGGCCGCCCGGCGTCGGGAAAACGACCATCGCCCGGCTCCTCGCGGACGGCAGCAACCTGGCCTTCGAATCGGTGTCGGCCACCTTCTCCGGTGTGGCCGAGCTGCGGAAGGTCTTCGCCGCCGCACAAAACCGGCGCCGTGTCGGCCAGGGCACCCTGTTGTTCGTCGACGAGATCCACCGCTTCAACCGCGCCCAGCAGGACAGCTTCCTTCCCTACGTCGAGGACGGCACGATCGCCCTGATCGGCGCCACCACGGAGAACCCGAGCTTCGAACTCAACGGCGCCCTCCTCTCCCGCACCCAGGTCCTCGTGCTCAAACGCCTCGACGAAGCCGCGCTGTCCACGCTGCTCAACCGCGCCGAGCAGCTCACCGGCCACCGGCTGCCCCTGGACGGCGACGCCCGGCGCGCCCTGATCGCCATGGCCGACGGCGACGGCCGCTACCTCCTCAACATGGCCGAACAGCTCCAGGCCATCCCGGCCAGCGAGCCAGCCATGGACACCACTGCGCTCGCCCGCCACATCCAGCAGCGCGCCCCGCTCTACGACAAGGCGCAGGAGAGCCACTACAACCTGATCTCCGCGCTGCACAAGTCGATGCGCGGCTCCGACCCGGACGCGGCTCTGTACTGGCTCGCCCGCATGCTCGACGGCGGCGAGGACCCGCTGTACGTGGCCCGCCGACTGGTCCGCTTCGCAAACGAGGACATCGGCACGGCCGACCCGCACGCGGTTCAGCAGGCGCTCGCCGCCTGGGACGTGTACGAGCGACTCGGCTCCCCCGAGGGCGAGCTGGCGATCGCCCAGGCAGTCGTCTACCTCGCCACCGCCCCGAAGTCCATCGCCGTCTACCGCGGCTTCAGCGCGGCACATCAGGCCGCCCGACGTACCGGCTCGCTCATGCCGCCCGCCCACATCCTCAACGCCCCGACCCGGCTGATGAAGGACCTCGGCTACGGCAAGGACTACCAGTACGACCCCGATACCGCCGACGGCTTCTCCGGTGCCGACTACTTCCCCGGCGGCATGGACCGCGAGACGTACTACCAGCCCACCCAAAACGGCTACGAAGCCCAGATCGCCGAGCACCTGCGCCACTGGTCTGCCTCGCGTGCCCGCCGACAACGCGGATGACCGGGCCGAATGCCAACCGACGTGGGTCGAATCAGGCCCGCCGACACCTGGTCGCCGACCGCCTCGACTCACCGGCGCCCGCTTGGTACTGCACGGTGCCGAAGCCGTCCTGCAACCCGCGCCATGAGTGCCAACGGCGACCTCGAGATCTACGGCGGCGCTACCACCCTGCCCGCATCAAAAGTTCTGTCGATGATCCTCACCGACGCCGTCGACGAAGGCCTCATCCCCACAACCCCATCCGCCGACATCGACGCCGTGGGCGACGCAGCCACCGCATCGAATGCGAACGCGTGTGGGCAACACCCACCGAGGTCATCCGCATCGCCGAACGGGCCGCCGCGCTCGGCGGCGACACCGCCGGCCTGCTGATCATCACCGCCGGCTGGACCGGATGCCGATGGCGCGAACTCACCGGACTACGACGCGACAACGTCGACCTCGACCGTGGTGTCCTGATCATCGACGCCCGCACCGGGTCTCTGCACGAGAGTGCGCACACGCGCTGGCTCGACGCACCCAAGACCGCGTCATCGGCCCGCACGATCACCCTGCCACCGTTCCTCATCACCATGCTGCGCAGCACCTTGAACAGCACGACAACGAGTTCGTGTTCACCGCCGAAGGCGGAACATGGTTGTGGCGCAGCACTTTCATCCGCCGCGTGCTCAAACCCGCGGTCAACGGCAACGAAGGACGACCGCTCTCAGGCGTCCGTACCGTGCCGATCCGACCCGGACTGACCTTCCACGGACTGCGGCACAGCCACAAGACCTGGCTGATTGCCGGCGGAGCGCCAGAGATCGCCCAAGCCCGACGCCTCGGCCACCACCTGCCGAACGCCACGTCTCCGGACCCGTTGCCGCATAACCAATCCACTGCCCCTCATCCCGCTGGTGGGAGGGGCGCGATGATCAGCCAGGCCAGCGGTCGGCACGACGATCGAGCTGGAGAATCCTGCTCCAGAACTGCTCCACAGGCTCACCGCAACATGACCAACAAACGATCACCGAAGATCAAGCCAGAACAGCAAGAAACCCGCCTGACCAGCGAATTCGCCAGATCAGACGGGTTCTACCTACAAGTGGAGCTGAGGGGACTCGAACCCCTGACCCTCACACTGCCAGGTAGGTATAGCAAGGTCTCTGACCTGCACGAACAGAGAATCCCATGGTCAGCCAGTGCCGTTAACTGCCGTTCAGCGCCGTTGTGCGCCGTTGCGTGACGTTCCGCGATAGGTGTCGCTCCAGATTTGCTCCACTTTGCACAGTGTGAGACTCGCCGGAGAGCGCAAGCGTATGGGGCACAGGAGATACATACGTGGCGACACCTCCTGCCCCACAAGGTCCAGCCACAGCCCCAATCAACTTGGCCTCAATCATCGATCATCAGCTCCGGCAACCGCGCGGAGCAGGCAACAGATCGCGGTCAAGCCGAACACAGACGACACGCAGGGCAGGCACATGCTTGTGAAAATCTTCTGCGATCAACTAAAGTACGTTGCGGTCGAGCACGACGCCCACTGAAGCGGTCGAGCACGAGTGACGGGAGTGGCGGCATGGGATCAGGACGACGGTCCGGTTGGGCAGCCGAGGCCTTCGGCGAGCATGTCAGCCTGCTCAGCGAACGGATCCCCGCAGCTCTTGCCGTCGCACACACGAGAGCTCGTGCGGCCCACGATGCCGCACGCTCAAAGAAGCTTCGCGTCTACGGCACCACACTGTGGGAGTGCCAGCACGAGGAGTTGGTGTCCGCCGCCGTGTCGATTGGCGACGACGTGAAGGTGGCGAAGTTCGGGGGTTATGAGCTGCCGGTCGTGGCGAAGAAGGTGCTGTTCCCGCTGAGGTACGCAGACCGGTCCGGTGTGCCGGTGGAGCGAGCCCACCTTCCCCAGCCGGTGTCCCAGCAGCGGCAACGCTTGTTCGGCGCGCATGCACCTCAGGTCGAGCGGCCCCACCCGTACTTGGACGAATCATGGGCCGACTTCGACCTACCAGACGACTACGAGGCGTTCCCGCAACTCGGCGACGACACGGAACTGATTGTGATCGCGTACGCCTGCAACCTCGAAGCGGGCGTGATGAACATCGAGTGGGGCCGAGCCGAACACGTTGGCGACGGCGAGCTGCTCTGGGGCCCACACACGCCACTGCCGCTGACGGCAGCCGGGCTGGCCGGTGCCGCCAACCGCAGCGGCAAGTCGACCTCGACAGGGCAGAGCGCGGCTACACCCCGCTTTGACGCGGGCACAGAACCTGGACTGACGATCGGACTGCGGCACCCCGGTGACAAGACACTTGGTGTCCCACCGCAGACTGAGCGTCACCCCGACGAGCCTCGCACCCAGGACAATGAAGAAGACTGATCAGCCGCAACTGCTTCTCCTGCAACCGAGCAAGACATCGGCACCGACACCGGCCGACGTGGCGGTCGCGTTCGATCCTGCCCGGCTGACCCAAGCACGTCAGCTCAAAGGCTGGACCAAAAAGGACGTTGCTGACGAACTGCGGGTGACGCCGGCCGCGGTCGGTCAGTACGAAGCGGGAGTAGCGCGACCTCGTCCTGATGTCCTGCTGCGGCTGGCCGAG
Organism: Lentzea waywayandensis; assembly: GCF_900115955.1. Classification (GTDB taxonomy): domain Bacteria; phylum Actinomycetota; class Actinomycetes; order Mycobacteriales; family Pseudonocardiaceae; genus Lentzea; species Lentzea waywayandensis. The sequence goes on along the minus strand of NZ_FOYL01000006.1, from coordinate 79,993 downwards.
GTACTGGATGTGCCGTTGGCCTTCTTCGCGGCCGGGCGCCCGAAGGCACAGCTGGACGCTTCGGGTACCCACTTCCGGAGCTTGCGGTCAACGCGACTGTTCCAGCGGGACAAGGCAGTCGCCTTCGCTGCTCAGGTGTGGGAGCTGACGCACGCGTTGGAGCGATGGGTTCAACTTCCCGTAATCGACGTGCCCGGCTTCGCCGGCGGTGAAGTGACCTCGAGCAACGAGACCGCTGCAGATCCTGCCCGCGCAGCCCAGGAACTACGCGAGTACTGGGGACTCGGGCAAGGCCCGATCGCTCACTTGGTGCGGCTGCTAGAGTCCCGCGGCATCGTCGTGGCAATGCTGCCGTTCGAACGGGCCGAGGCAGCTCGAATCGCGGCGTTTTCGACGTCCCGGCTGCCGCGGCCACAGATCGTTTTGACCCCAGATCGTGCCGACGACGTCTATTGGTACCGGTTCAGCACAGCACACGAGCTCGGCCACCTGGTCTTGCACGGCGACACCGCACCCGGCGACCAGCAACACGAGCGAGAAGCTGACGCCTTCGCCGCCGAGTTCCTCACTCCCCGAGCGAGTATCGGCCCAGAACTCCCCTCACGGGTCGACTTCACCACGTTGGCGCGACTGCAGACCACGTGGGGCGTGTCAGTGAAATCACTGCTCTACCGCTGCCGCGAACTAGGCTTGTTTTCAGCACCAACAGCGAGCCGCGCCTACCAACGCCTCAACCAGCTGCGGGCTCAGGACTTGTTCGCAGACGAGCCCATCGGTCGCTACCCCGGCGAGAAACCGGTGCTACTAAAACAAGCCTTCGAACTGGCCACCCAGCATGGAGCAAGTCTTGTCGGGCTCGCCTCGGAACTCGCATGGCCCGTCGACCGTGTTCAGGAGCTACTAGGGCTGCGATCAGATCGGCCGACACTTCGGCTCGTGCCATAGCAAGACTCCCGCTTGCCGTGGTGGTCGACTCCCGCACTACTCACCGATCTCCGAGGCCAGCCACTTGCGGCCTGGGGAGCTCAACGCGTGGGCCACAAGGGACACATCCGCGACTGCATCGGATCCGACACGGCCTACGTAGACGTTCACTGCGGACATACGTGATTGCCGATCTACCATGCCGACCTCTCAAGACGAAGCAACCTCAGATAGAAAGGCCGTCCTCCTGCGAACGGAGAACGGCCGTATCCACTCCTACAGGAACCTCCATTGCTGCCACCAGCCGTCGTGGCAGTTCCACTGCACAGCGTGCCCCGACCCACTCTTGTCGAGGCACTTACCGCTGTGTCGTGCCACGAACTGGTAGTAGCCGTCGACGACATGCACCGGTCGCCACTGCTGGTTCTCGCCGCCCCAGCAGGTTCCCTGCACCACCTGTGCCCCCGCCGTTTGGCTGGCGTAGGCAACGTCGAGGCACATGTCGGTGTGCAGCACGCGCATCTCGTAGTAGCCCTCGCCGACGTAGACCGGCTTCCACTGCTGGTTGTCTGCACCGACGCACCGCCACACGCCCACGGTCGCGGCGTGGTTCGTGGCGGCGCCCCAGACGTCGAGGCATTCTGCGGTCTGCCGGTTCATCAACAGGTAGTAGCCGGGCGCGGTTGACGCCTGCGCTGTAGTCGCACCTCCGACGACTCCCAGCGCAGCCAACACCGCAACGAGCAATCGTTGCCAACCCCTCATGATCCCTCCGTCGTTGATCACGTCACGACGACGACATCGTCGTTTCGCAATCACCCTGCGCTCGCAGAGCAAGCCATCGCGTCGGGGAAATCCCTAGTTCCTTCGACGACGATTACCCGAGGTGCCTCGTGCGTCCTTTGTAGAGTTTTAGCGCGCGATGAGCGTGGCCGAGGTGCCCGCGGTTCCACGTTTGCTCAGCAATTGGGGACGGGCGGGCGCTCGGCAGGCCGTGTCGAGCCAGCGAGCAGTTCATCCAGATGCGAGCTGCGGCCGGAGATGTAGAAGGTCTCGTCGGTGTCGACCGATGTTCCGTAGAAGGTGTCAGTCCCAAACCCGAACGACAAGGATGGTCCTAAGACTCCAGGGCATGGTGCTGTCGGCGCCGCAGGCCCGATCACCAGCGTGGCCTTGCCGAAGATGACGGTGCCGAAGAAGTAGCAAAACTTCGACACCAAGCCGGCGTCGTCAGTCACAGCCGGCGTGCCGGACTTCGCGGTCAAGACCGACTTGCCTGCCGGATCTTTGAGCACCGACAACACCGTCAGGCTGCGTGCCTTGAAATGTATGTCCGGACATGGCCGGCTCTGCTTGTGAGTCGCGTCCACGGCTACCGCGATGCCTTGCCGGGAGAACTCCACCTTCACCGAGTCGACGATGGCTTGGAAGTCGTTGGCGGCGACCGAAGCCTTTGCCTGAGCGGTGACCAGACCAGCGGCCAGCGTGCTGTCCAGCTCGAATCCCCAGTCGTCAGCGGGGTGGTGCACGAGCAGCGTCTCCGGCGCGAAAGTGGCTGGCGTTCCGGCGTCGAGGGTGAAGCCGAGCTTTAGATCGCCGTCGCTGGCCAGGTTCGCGCCGATCACCTTGGCGCTCCCACCGGTCAGCGATCCTGCGAGCTCGGTCACGAGGGCGGTGGGGATGACGGTGGGTTTCTGGTCTCGCAGGCCGTCGAAAACACCGTGCAGAATCTTCTCGGCGATGGGATCCGGAGGTTCGGACGACGGGCAGACGACATCTCGACCGAACGTCACGTCCCGGAGAGCAACGAAAGTGAAGGTGAGGGCGACTCCCTCCTCCGCTCCGTCGAGCCACCGTCTCCGGGTGGCTGCGTCCGGCTGCGTCGCCGCTGTGACGAGATGGTGTTTGATCTCCAGGAGGAGATGGAACGACCGCGGTAGGTCAACGCGCCCGCTGTCGGTTCCGCCGGGCGGGGACGAGGCCGATTTGACCCAAGGCACGAGGCCGACCCTGACGAGGTTTTTGGCCGACGCGCCGACCCCTTCCTGCGTCAGATCAACGGTTGTAGCGCGTGCGCCGGTCGATCCAGCCGGATCTTCGCTGGAGCTCTCCAAGCGCTCGCGGAACAGAGCTCGCATGTACCGGGCGCTGAGCTCCAAGTTGACGTTCGTTTGCTCCGACCGCGGAGTCTGCACTGCCGCAACCTCTGGCGCCGAAGGCCGCAGCGGGCAGGCTTGCTTGTCGGCACAGGCCATCAGGACCATCAAAGGTCCGAGAGAGACGAGGCCCAACAGGCGAGCGCGGCGGATGAGGTGGCTTGCCATCACACCTCCATTTCGGTGCACGACGCCCGCAGCTGTCATCCGCTTCTGTTATGGGCGCGTGCCAGATCGGCGACGAAACTCCGCCCGGCAGGAGGTGGCGTGTTGGTCGACAGCCTCCCTACATGATGATCAGACGCAGAGCCATCCTGACACCCACGAACATATCGCGGTTTCGTGATGATCTGTTTCAGCACATTTGAGAGCCAGAGATTCCACGCATTGTCGAATTTGATGGGAACCATATCGATATCACTCCGGGTGGATAGTCGAATACCTCGAGTGCACGCGGCTACCACACCTCTGAGCCAAACCAAGATCTGTGAACGTCAGTCCTCCGCGTTCTCCCGCACGAGCTGGATGGTCGCCGCGGTCAGCCGATCAGGAGGTTGCGGCAGTCGTCGCAACACCTCACCGATCGCCTGATGGGCGCGCTCGGCGACATCGCGCTCCAAGTCGCCAAGGCGCGCCAGGGTGCGCAGGGCGATCTGGAACCACGTTCCGCAGAAGTGCGCGGTCGGCGGGAACAAGGTCACGCAGGCGCGATCGCCACAACCGACTCTGACAACCTGCAGGTGGGTCAGGTGATTGCCCAGCTGGTGGGCGTCGCCGACGCCGGGCGACCAGGTCGCCATCACCAGGTACTGGCCGGGCGGCACCGGCACCTCGACGTGGCCGCATCTGGTCCGGATGTTCGTGTATGGCGCTGGTTCCCCGCCGTTCCCGCACCAGGTCAGGAGCTCACCGTCGCAGGTGAGGACGTGTACGTACCACTGGTGCTTCAAGTCGATCTTGCATGGGTCACCGACTTCGGTGACCCAGACGTTCAGTGTGGCCGTTCCCATGCTCCACCTCCGACATCACGAACGGGCGGTTCCCGGTCATCACATCCATGGCATCCGCCCCAACCGACTCCCCGCGTCAGGGAAACCCCTGGAGTGCCGCCGCATCTCCCTGCATCTGCAGGGCCAACGATTAGTTGCCATCAGCAATGATTGACGGGAGCGAAGTTTTCCAGGTGATATGGATACACTGACGGGGCCTCAGCAGCGGTATTTCGGAAGCGCTGCCGGCACTGCAGCCGGTATCGTCTTATTTTGTGCTATTCGGGCGGCAAACCGAGACACACCGGATCGACGAGCTGTTGCGAGATGCCCGCCGAAACGTTAGTGGCACCCTCGTTCTCCGCGGTGAAGCGGGGATGGGCAAGACCTCCCTCCTCGAGTACGCCACAGGAGCCGCGGACGGCATGCGGATCTGCACCATCCGCGGCTGGGAGCCCGAACAGGACCTGGCCTTTGCAGGCCTGGCGCAGCTGGTCCTGCCGCACCGGCAGGTGATCGACGGCCTTCCCGCGACCCAGGCCAGCGCGCTGCGAGGGGCGGTCGCTCTCGGCCCTGCCCAGTCCTCTGATCGCTTTTCGGTGTACGTGGCGACGTTGAGCCTGCTCAGCGTGCTGGCGGAGGACTCGCCATTGCTGTTGATCGTCGACGACGCACATGTGCTCGACACGCCCTCCGCCGAGGCACTTGCCTTCACCTGTCGAAGGCTTGTCGCCGAAGGCATCGCCGTTCTGGCGGCGAGTCGATCGCCACAGTCCGCTGGTGGCACGGCCACGGCGCTTCCGTCACTCAACCTGGTGCGCCTCGACGAGCATTCCGCAGCCGACCTGGTGGTTGAGCGCAGTGGAGTGCAGCCACCGCGCAATCTGGTGCGCCGGCTGGTCTCAGGCACCGGAGGAAATCCGATGGCCATCGTGGAAGCGGTCGAACACCTGACGAATGCGCAGCTGTCCGGCCGGCAGGCGGTGCCCGACCCGATACCTGCCGAGATGTCCGCCGGCGCGCTGTTCGCACGTCAGGTGGCCATGCTCGGCACGGCGGCTCGAACGGCGTTGTTGCTGCTCGCCGCGAGCTCGTCGGCGCGTCTGCGGTCCGTGCACGAGGCAGCCGAGATCATGCAGATCCCGGAGAGTGCCTTCGCAGAGCTCGAAGAGCAGCACCTGGTCACCTTCGTCGACGGCGTCGGCCGGTTCAGCCACCCCCTCGTCGCCACGGCGGCGTTGTCGGCGGCCAGGCCTGCCGAGCGTCGTGCTGCCCACCGGGTCCTGGCCGCGGTGCTCACGGAGTCCGGACAGGCCGATGAACGCGCGATGCACCTCGCGGAAGCGACCATCGGCACCAACGAACGGGTGGCCGCCATGCTCGAGGAAGTCGCGGACGCCGCCAGGGCCAGAAGCGGGTACGCCGCCGCGGTCACCGCCCTGGAACGCGCAGCGTCGCTCAGCGAGGACGATGCTTCGCGCGGCCGGCGCATGTACCTGGCGGCAGCCGACGCCCAACTGGCCGGTCTTGGTGCACGGGCACGGGAAATGCTCATCGCGGCGGACGCACTGGCGCACGACACGCAGATGCGCCTCGCCGTTGCCGCCGGACGCAGCCGGGTTGAAGCGTTCAGCGGTCACCCCGCGCTCGCTCATCGGATCCTGCGCGAGGCCGCACAGTCGCTGAGCGACCAGGAGCCGGAGCGCCGGGCGGAACTGCTCACCGACTCGGCGATGGCCGCGCTGCTCGCCGGCGACTCGCACGCGGCCATCGCCGCCGCCGACGAAGCAGCCGGACTCACCCTCGACCCGTCGGCCTCGGTCATGCTGGTGACCCGCTTGGTCAAGGCCATCACCCTGATGCACCTCGGTCTTCACCGTGACGGTGTGCTGCTGCTCGAGGGTTGCTCGGAGCTGGCCCGTCAGACCGGTCCTGGCCGGCCGCCGGTCGAGTACGTCCTGCTCGCCTCCTCCGCCATGGCGTGGATCGGGCAACACGACATCAGCAGAAGCATGGCCGAGCCCGTCGTCGACGAGCTGCGCGCCAACGGCGCCCTGGGCATGCTGCCGTTCGCCTTGTACGCGCTCGGGTCCGCCGAAGTCCGAAGTGGACACATGAGTGCCGCACGAGCCGCCGCGACCGAAGCGGCCGAGCTCTCGGCGGCGACCGGCGACCTGCTCTGGCGTTATCTGGGACTCAGCCTGCTGTCGTTCATCGAGGCGGTTCGTGGCGACGTCGAGGCCTGCCGTGAACACGGAAACGCCGCACTCGAGCTGTGCCACGCCGACGCCGATCTCCCCCGCGACGCAAATGAGGCTCTCGCCCTCCTCGAACTGAGCCTGGGTCGCCACGACGAGGCCGTGGCGCAGCTCCGGCACGGTGTCGAACACCGTCACGACACCGCGCCGGACACGGTGATCGAGGGCAATCGCGACCTGATCGAGGCGTACCTCCGCAGCGGCCGTCCGCTCACCGAGCGCATGCACACCGTTCTCGCCGAACACCTCAACGGCCCGAACCTGGCGATCGACAGTGCCGTTGCCTGGCGGCTGCGCGGCCTGATGGTCCCCGACACCGAGATCGACGGATGCTTCGAGAACGCCATCAAGGAGCACGCCGCCGCTGCGATTCCCTTCGAAGCCGGCCGCACTCACCTGGCCTATGGTGAGCGTTTGCGCCGTGCCGGGCGGCGGGTCGACGCGCGGGTCCAGCTACGTCTCGCGCTGGACGTCTTCGCGCATCTCGGGGCAACGGTGTGGGCGGACCGCACCGGCCGCGAACTGACGGCGACCGGGGAGACCATCCGTGAACCGGTGGCTCTCGGTCCGCTGGAGACGCTGACACCCCAGGAATATCAGGTCGCCAAGGCCGTTGCCGGCGGAGCCACCAACCGCGAGGCCGCGTCAGCGCTGTTCCTCAGTCCGAAGACCGTCGAGTTCCACCTCGGCAACGTCTATCGCAAGCTGGGCATCCGCTCGCGCACCGAACTGGCGCTCCGCTTCCACGCCGAGAGCGGCCGGACACCGGAACCCAGGGAAATCCCTGAAGCGCCCGCCTCCAGATCACGGACACGGTAGACGCGACGAGCTCGCACGAGGAGGCCGAATGTCGACTCCGAACTCCTTCACGGGAGACGAGAACAGCATTGATACCGGCCTGTTCGGGCTTGCCGACACGCACGTGCACTTCCGGGCAGACCTGGGTTTCGGTGGTCGTGGTGTCTTCGGGCCACCCGTGCCGCCCAGCTCGGCGGGCCTCGCCTCCGCGTTGCCGCACTGCACGGCGGCGCACGGGCCGTGGGGCCTGCTCCCCAGCTTGGACGGAGTGGGGCACCGGGTAGGCGGTTTCCCACAATTCGACGGCTGGCCAACGCACCGGACGCAAGCGCATCAGCAGGCCTACGTCGACTGGATCAAACGGGCCGTTGACGGCGGACTGCGACTGGTGGTCTGCCTCGCCGTCAACAACGAACTGGTGGCACGGCGGTTCCGGCTTCCGTTCACCAAGCGGACAGCGACCGACGACATGTCCGCGATCGACCGACAGCTCACCGGCATCCGGGAGATGGTGCGGTATGTCGACGATCAATGCGGCGGCCGCGGCTGGTTGGAGATCGCCGACGACCCGGCGCACGCCCGGCGCATCGTGGCCGCGGGCCGGCTGGCCGTAGTGCGGGGGGTCGAGATGGACACTCTGGGCAACTGGCCGACACCGGAGGCCCTGGAACGACAGGCTGCCGCACAGGGGGTGAAACCCGAGGAACTGGTCGCGGCGCTGGTGCACAACCTGTACTCGAAGGGTGTGCGACACGTCTTCGCCGTGCACGCCACCAACAACGCCTTCGGTGCGCCGGCGATCTTCGCCCGCACCTACGACGCAGCCAACTACCTGCTGACCGGCGACAGCTTCGTCGTCGAGTCCGCACCGCAGGACCTCGGCATCGCCTACCGCCTGGACGAAGACACGTTCGACGGCGGCGGGCTCGCGGAACGCTTCGCCTATCACGGGTGGCGCGCCCTGTGGCACCGCGCAGGCCCGCCACGCCCGACCAACTGGGCGCAGACGCCGGGCGGACACATCAACGCGGGCGGCCTCACCGAACACGGCCGCACCCTCGTGAAAGAGCTGATGCGCCGCGGCATGATGCTCGACGGCGACCACATGTCGCACAAAACCCTGAACGAGGTGCTGGACCTGTGCGAGGCACAGCAGTACCCCGTGGTGTCCGGGCACAGCAGCCCCAGGGAGCTGCGCCACGGATGGCGTCCGTCGCTGCCGGATCCCGCAGCCACGTTCTCCCGGACCGGCAACGCCGCACAGTTCGGCACCGCGAACACCCGCATGCTCTCCACCGAGAACAACCGCTCCCCGGAACAGCTCCAGCGGATTCTCCGCCTCGGCGGCATGGTGTCGATCTTCTGCTACCAGCGGGACGTGCGCACCGCCGCCGGAGCGGCCGTCACCAACGACTGCGCCGGCTCGTCACGCTCGTTCGCCCAGGCACTGCACTACGTCCACGACGCCATGCGGGGACGGATCGCCATCGGCACTGATGTGAACGGGGTGGGCCAGTTGCCGGGTCCCCGGTTCGGCCCGAACGGCGCCGCGGGCCTCCGCAACCGGGTCGACCAGATCGTGCGCAGGACGTTGCGACGGCCGTTGCGGCGCGACGAGGTGTTGGTGCAGAAGGACGGCGTGCGCTACGCGACACCGCTGCTCGACTACCGGGCGCCGCGGTTCGCTCCCGGCGACGGCCCTCCGCTGACGCCGATCGAGCAGGAGTTCTGGGCGGCGCTCGCGATCTGGCAGGCCGGGGTGACCCCGGAGTCAGCGGACCAGCCGCCGTGGTGGAGCCGGTTTCCCACCGCACAGAACCGAGTGATCAACCTGAGCTACGGCCTCCGTGCCACGGCCCGCGAACAGCTCCCGCTGCCGATCAGGTTCCGCCGGATCCGGCAACCGTGGCCGTGGTACCGCGGTTCCCGGGCGATCCAGCTCGCCGCATTCCTTGCCAGGCATGGTGAACCGCCTCGTCCAGATGACCCGGCACCGACTCGCCGCCTGACCCCGTTGCTGGCACCGGTCTGGCGTCATTGGACCGCGATGACCGGCGAACAAGGCACATCCGTCGTTCCGCAGTGGCAGCTCCGCCGGTTCGGGGCGACCGGATCCGGTCTCTACACCGACGATGGCGCAATCGCCCGGTCCGTTGCGGGGCGCCGTGACTTCGACATCAACGTCGACGGCATGGCCCACTACGGCCTGCTGCCGGACTTCCTGCAGGACCTGCGCAACATCGGCGCGCCTCCGACCGAAGTGGACGCGCTGTACAGCAGTGCCGAGAAGTACATCCAGGTGTGGGAGCGGTGCCTCGAGCAGGCACCCTGATCGGTGAGGAGCCCGCCATGCCCGACAAGTGGGAGATCGTGCAGGATACTCACGGCCATCCGCTGCTCGCCGACATCCTGATGATCCACGTGTCCTTGCTGCCGTCCGGCAAGGTGCTCGGCATCGGAGGATCCCAGCACGACCAGAACGCTCCGAAGCCGTTCCACAGCGTCCTGTGGGATCCCGCGGCCCCGCAGACGATGAGGGTGATTCCCTTTCCGGGTCCAGACCCATTCTGTGCTGGGCACTGCCTGCTGCCCGATGGGAATGTACTGGTGGCGGGTGGCACCGACAAGTACGACCGCGCCCCGCAGAACCCTCACGGCCCCCATCACTTCACCGGTATCGCTGACTGCTTCATCTTCGAGTGGCGCACCGAACAATGGACGCAGGCCGCCCGCATGGCGAACCCCCGGTGGTATCCCACCCTGATCACACTGTCCGATGGACGGGTCCTCTGTATGAGCGGTCATGGAGGAACGAGTCAACTTAGCCACGAGGTGCTGGAGACCGAGATCTACGACCCCACCGCGCTCCGGTGGAAGCCACCTCGCGCAACCGTGCCCAAGCTCGAGGACACCGGTCAGTTCTGGCTCTTCACCATGCAACGACCGATGATCTACTACACCCGCCTGCACGGGCTCGCCGACGGCCGGATCTTCTCGTCGACCGCGTTGCAGGAGGTCGGCGGCAGGCGGCGTACCCGTATTCTGGACGTCAGCAACAACATGCTCACCACTGTCGGGCCACCCCCGTGCGGGATGTTGGTCCCACTGATGAGCCACGTGTACTCGCGCTCGAACTTCACCTCGGTGCTGCTTCCCCTCATACCTCCGAAATACGAGCAACACGTCCTGATAGCCGGCGGCCGCACAGCACGCCGGTTCGACCTCGAGACCCTCATGCCCAGATGGCGCAGGGCCGGGCAACGCCGCCCCTACCCGATGCGGGCCTATACCACCGGTCTCCTGCTGGCCGACGGCTCCACGCTGCTCATCGGCGGCGGCCGGTCCGAGAAAGTGCCGCGCTGGTACTGGCCGTGGAGCGAGGTAGGCGGCTACGACGAGGACGCCAACTTCATCCCGGAGCGCTACCTGTGGGAACAGGACACGTGGGTCGAAGGCTCCGCACCCACCGACTATCCGCCGATCCCTCGGATGTACCACACCTGTGCGCTCGTGCTGCCTAGCGGAGCAGTCCTGGTCGTCGGGTCCAACCACGACAGCCAACGCAATGACGGCGGCAGCCGGACGGATCACGGCCATCATGGCCAGGACGCCCGCGAGTTGCGCATGGAGATCTACTCACCGCCCCATCTGTTCGACGGTGTCGATGCAAATGGCAAGCCGCACCCCGCGCAGAGGCCCGAGGTGGGGGCGCTGCCAACGGACTCTGCTGGATACGGGGACCCAATCACGCTTACTTCGCCTGACGCGCACCGGATCCAGCGGGTGACGGTGCTGCGGTGCTCATCAGTGACCCACGGGTACACGTCCGACCAGCGACTGATCGAGCTGGTCATCGACCCCACCAGCCGGACCGCCCAGAGCCTGACCGTCACGACCCCGCCGACCCCGACGTTGGCGATTCCCGGGTACTACCTGCTCTTCGCTCTCGACGGCGCAGGAGTTCCCTCAGTTGGCCAGTTCCTGCTCATCGGCTGACGCTCGCCTATCCGATGGCGAACATCGCCCGCTCCCGGTACGCCCTGCTCGTCATCTTCGGGACGCAGGGGTGGTGCTTCGCCACATTGCTGAGTCAGGTGCCCGTGTTGCGGGATCGCTTCCACCTCAGCGACCTCGCCCTTGGATTCGTCCTCGCCGTCGTGCCATTTGTCGCCGGGGTGGGCAGTCTGACCGCGGGCCGACTAGTGCACCGGGTCGGTACCGTGCCGGTGCTGCGGCTGGCCACGCTCGTCACCTGCGCCGCGTTGGTCGGCATCGGCACCGTAGGTGTTCTTGCCGCGCTCCTCGCGGTTCTCGTCGTGCTCGGTTTCGCGCTCGGCGCGGTCGACACCACGATGAATACATTTGGTGTTGCACTGCAACGGATTGCCGGTCGTGGTCTCATGTCGAGGTTCCACGCGGCGTACAGTCTCGGCTCCATCCTGGGCTCGCTGCTGGCCGCATTCGCGACTGCGCGGGGCGCACCACTAGGGATGCTGTTCCTACTCGTCGGCCTCTTCGGCTCGGCAGCATGTGCTGTGGCAGGCCGGGCGCTCGACCCGTCCGCCACCAACGGGCCTGGCGATGCGCCGGCCGACTCCACTGTGCCGCACCTGTGGCGCCGTCTTGCGGTCATCGGCGCCGTGACGGTATCGCTGTTCCTTGTTGACTCGGCCGTTTCCAACTGGAGTGCGACGTACCTCCGTTCCGCACTCATGGCCTCCGAACACATCGGGGCGCTTGCCTACACCGCATACATGGCGGGGACTTTGCTCGGCCGAAGTGTCGGAGACACCGCGACCGATCGCTGCGGCGCAGCCTTCGTCGTTCGCGCCGGCAGTCTCATCGCCGCGCTGGGCACAATTCTGGTCGTGGTGGCTACGACTCCTGCCGCGGCGTTGGCGGGCTTCGCCGTGGCCGGATTCGGCCTCTCAGTCGTGGTGCCACAGGCATTCGTCGCCGCGGCGAACGCCGTCCCTGAACGGCCGGCTGCGGCTGTGTCCCGCATCAACTTGTGTGTCTACGCCGGTTTCGTGCTGGGCGCGCCGACAATCGGCACGATCGCCGCGGTCTGGTCGCTGCGCGCCGCCTTCGCGGCTGTGGTGGTCGTGATCGTGGGTATCACCGTTGCTGCGCCAGGACTGGGGCCCGCTACCACCCGCACGCCACGTCGCTGAGTTCCGCCGCCTCCTCATCGCCTTTCGCATCCGGAGTTTCCCTGGTTCAGAGCAGCGCGACGACACAACAGCGTTCCCAGGGGTTCCCCCGAAGCGTCGATCGCCGTCCGCACCGGATCGTGAAGACCCGTGATGCCAACGGGAACAGCGCTTGAAGGAGGACAGATGGCGATCTACGACGGAGTGTTCGGCGTCGACGAACCGACTCTCGACGAGTTCGTGCGGTCGGTCTACGACGCCACGCACGACCTGCTGCTCAAGGACAGTGTCCCAGTCTCCGTTCCGCCGCTCGGAGTGACCAGAATCGAATACGACATCGCTGCCGCCCCAACGGTTTCGCTGGCACCGTCCGCCCTCGTTCGCGACCTGCACCGGTCGCTGCTGGCCGAGCTGAACGGGCACGACGACGCAGGAATGCTGGCAGCCGCGGAAGCGGCGTCACAGGCTTCGTTCGAGCTCCACGCGCCAAGCCTGGTCGTCGTCGTGCACTACGGCGCCGGCGTACCCACGACACAGCTCGACGCTTCGCTGCGCGTCGGGTTGCAGTTGAACCTCACGGCGGGCGGCATGCTGACGCCGGACATCGTGACCATGATCGTCGACATCCCGGACAACCCCGACCTCGCCGAGCTCGTCAACCGGGGGCTGGTGCCCGAACTGACCCGGCTGATCGAGGAGACCTTCCTGCGGCCGATCCAGATCCCGCCGCTGGGCCTGGGATCCCTGCAGGTCGCTCCCCCAGTCGTCGTCACTGGCGGAGGCCGGCTGCTGGCAACCACGGCAATGCTGCCCACTCAACCCGAGCCCGCGCCGTTGGCAGGGGCATGGCCGGACGGCACCGTCTTCGTCGCGGTGCGACCAGCAGTGATCAACAAGCTGGTCGGCGACGCCGCAGCTACCCAGCAGATCAAGGGGCACTGGGAAAAGCAGTTCAAGGTCCTGTTCATCTCCGTCACCCTCAACGCCGACTACCAAGTCGCCGTTTCCAACGTCGCGCTCGACGTGGTCCCCGGTCAGGACGGGCAACTACGCGGCACCGCCCTGCTCAACCTGGATGTCGGTTTCTGGGCGAAGAACCTGTTCTCCTTCTCGGCCACCGGGACAGCCCGGCCCACCGTGCGCGTCACCGCCTCTGTCAACGCGGCCAACGAGGTCGTGGTGAAGCTGGACAGCATCGATGCCATCAAGTTCGACCTGGACTTCGCGGGGGTTCCGGCAGCTCTCGACGACGTGATCGAGGGGATCGCGAACGCACTGGCGCCGATGGTCCTCAACACCGTCAACAGCGAGCTCGCGAAGGTGCCCCCGCAGACGGTCACCAAGATCCCCGAAATCCCGATCGTCCTCGACGAGGCGACTGTGGTCGTGACGCTCACGGACCTGGACATCACGACGCTCACGACGCCTGACGGAAAGACCTGCCTCGCAGCGACCGGCGGTGCGGCGGTCCACGTCCAGCCTCACCAGCTCGTGCACACCGCCCACCACCGCGATCAGTAGATCCCAACAATACGAAACGGATGAATGACATGACGATCCACATCGATTGGAGCGATCTCGAAAAGGGGAATCGCCTGCGCGAGGACACCGTGACCCTCAAGGTCACCGACTACGACGAGGACGACATCACCCAGTTTCGACTCCGCCTCACCGGAGCCGTCAACTGGTGGAAGGGAATCGAGATCAAGAACGCGAGCGGCCAGGTGGTGACCTTCACCGAGGCCACAGGTCCCCAGATCGGTGTTTCAGAGGTCGAGTGGGACGCCATCGTCGGCGGCAAGATCGTCCTCTGGAAGGCCAAGGTATTCGGCGTTCACACACCGATGTACGACCTGGACATCGACGAACACATCATGGGCAAGAAGCTGGCGTTCCGCTGGTCCGCCGACTAGCAGATCTCCTCTGACCACGACATTGCCGATCCTCTGCCCGCGCCGCATGCGGGCAGAGGATCACAAATCCCCTTTCTCGCCTGCATGATCCTCGAGGAGCGTTGACATGGTCCAGCTCGGAATCATCATCGGGTTTGCCGGAGTTCTACTGATCATGGCCGGTCTTGTGGGCCGCGGATTTCGCTTTTCGGGCAGTGTCCTGCCACCAGTCGGCCCTGCCGCCAGGGTGTCCTGCTTCGTGGTAGGCGGCGTGCTGTTGCTGCTGTCACTGGGACTTGTCTTCGCCGATGTGCCCGGAAACTCCGAGGCTTCCGATCGCCTTCCTCCAACCATCACCCCGCAGTCGATCAGTTCCACGTCGACGTCGCCACCAGCCATGCAGGTGACCCCTGCGGTCGGCGAGGTTCAGATACCAGTCAACATCTATCAGTCGCCGTACCTCGACTCGCCTGTCGTCGGCCACCTCGAGGCGGGCGCGGTCATCGAGATTCTTTGCACTGCGCGAGGTGACGCGGTGACCCACGTTGCGTCGGGAATGACCAGCAACCTGTGGAACGGCGTTAGCGGTGGATATGTTCCGGACGTAGTGGTCTACACAGGCACCAACGAGGCCACCATGGGCAGCTGCTAGCGACGCAAATAGCCGTGGACGTCCTGCACACCAAAAGATATGGACTATGCAGCCCCCGGTCGACGGGCCACATTGCGACGCTCACCTGTTATCAAGCCTTCGCACGAGCTCAAGGTTGCGTCTGACGGTTCTGCATCTTCGTGACCTGAGTCCAAAGTCCGCTCGTAGCCAGACCGCCGCCTGCAGTACGGTCGGTCTAGTCGCGGCGGTGACCCTGCACTTGATCCTGTTCGAACATTGCGAGCTTGACGTCCATTGCCCGAGACGCACGATTGCAAATATCTCAACACACCCTGGTCACCAAGGCCACGGGATATTGTCCGCCGCCCAGTCAGAAATACTTTCAGACAAACCCGTCCCTTCATCAATTTTCTCACCCAAAGCATAGCCAACCAAGAAAGCGCCTAGTATCGCCTGACTTGGCGAAACTTTGCCCCCTTTGCGCACAGTCACGCGATCGGATCGCTCACCTTGCTCTCTATCGGACCACTCCTTTATCTTTCTTAGCTGCGCAATTGTCATAGGAATCTGAACCTCGACAAGCACCCGGTCGTCGTGCTCAACTTCGTAGGCCAATACTTCGTCCGATCCCGCCCGCGAACCGGTTCCCCGACCTTGATTCGACACAGGAAGCCAGATAATCAAGTCGTCGAGGTCGCCAAGATCATCACACGGGCATGGTTCGGTGACACAAAGGCAGGGACGAATAGGGAAAAACCCTCCGAATCGCCCGCCTTTCAGTGGAACGCCCCTGACGATGCCAGCACGGACGCCCTGCACGCGCAGCAACAGCTGTTCTTTTGTCTCGGCATAAGTACCCATACCAGACCTCCCTGCCCGCTAGCTCGAAGTGCCATATCAGAAGGGCGTTCGACATTCGGAGCCAGGCAATGCGCACCTCGGCGATGACTAAGACGAGCAATCTGCGACGCCTGCCGCCGACCCTACGTGGCCGTCTAGACTCCAGACCATGGATTACCACAGCCAACGAGACTGACGGTAGAGACCTAGTACCCAAACAGACCAAAATTTCCCAGCCGACTGGAATTCCAGCTTAGTGCTCCCATTATCTGGCGCAGGGCAGCCTAGGCCCGCACTCAAGCGCTGCAACCAGACATCACTCCCGCCTACCGTTCTCAGCCCTGTCGCGGTCAACGCGTCGGATCAACTTGCGTTCAAGGAGACCGGGGCGCACAACTAAGGCCTCCCCGCTCGAGACGCACACTCGGAGGTCGTAATGGCCTGGTCAGAACAGATCGGCACGCAGTCCTGGCGAGTCCGCTACCGCACCAGCGGCGGGCACACCGCCTCGATCTCCGGCTTCACCACCCAGCGTGCCGCAGACAACTATGCCGCCGACATTGAGTGCGACCAACGCCGCAACACCTGGCTCGACCCCACCCTCGGCCGCACCACCGTCGCCGAATGGGTCACGACCTGGTTCGCCGCGCTCGACCTCGACCCACGCACCATCGACAACTACCGCAGCGTCCTGCGCTGCCACATCCTGCTCCGCTGGGGCGCCACACCACTCAACGCGATCACCGCACTCGGCGTAAACAAATGGATCAGCGACCTACGACAACTCGGCTACGCCAACGCGACCGTCGCGACTATCGTCAAAGTCCTCTCGATGATCCTCACCGACGCGGCCGACGAACGGCTCATCCCCGCTAACCCTATCCGCCGCTACCGGCGTCGAGGACGACGCAGCTACCGCATCGAACGCGAACGCGTCTGGGCATCACCCACCGAAGTCCTGCGTATCGCCGAACACGCCGCCGCGCTCGGCGGCGACACCGCCGGCATGCTCATCATCACCGCCGCCTGGACCGGATGCCGCTGGGGCGAACTCACCGGCCTACGACGAGACAACGTCGACCTTGGCCGCGGCGTCCTGATCATCGACCCACGCACCGGGGCGCTGCACGAAAGCGCACACACGAGATGGCTTGGTTCACCCAAGACTCCATCATCTGCCCGCACGATCACGCTGCCACCATTCCTCATCACCATGCTGCGCAAGCATCTTGAGCAGCACGACAACGAGTTCGTGTTCACCACTGAAGGCGGATCATGGTTGTGGCGCAGCACGTTCATCCGCCGAGCGCTCAAACCTGCGGTCAATGGCAACGAAGGACATCCGCGGGCAGGTATCCGTACGGTGCCAATCCGGCCTGGACTGACCTTCCATGGACTGCGGCACAGTCACAAGACGTGGCTCATCGCCGGTGGCGCACCCGAGATCGCCCAGGCACGACGGCTCGGTCACCATCTGCCCAACCGCGTCACCGAGGTCTACTCCCACGTCGCACCCGAAGTCGAACTCCGACTCCTCAACGACCTACAGCGGCGCTGGCATGAAGCAGACCTGAATGTCCAGACTCACCCAACCACGCCGGAACCTGCAGAACGCCATGTTTCAGGTCCGCTTGCGGCGTAAGCAATCCACTGCCCCTCACACCGTTAGTGGGAGGGGCGCGACGATCACCCAGTCCAGCGACTGACAAGCCGATCAAGCCGGAGAATCCCGCTCCAGAACTGCTCCATAGGGTCACCGCAACACGATCAACAGACGATCGCCCAAGATCAGCCCAGAACAGCAAGAAACCCGCCTGACCAGCGGAATTCGCTCGATCAGACGGGCTCTCAATTCAAGTGGAGCTGAGGGGACTCGAACCCCTGACCCTCACACTGCCAGTGTGATGCGCTACCAGCTGCGCCACAGCCCCTTGAAGGTCCACGTTCCCGGTAGGTTTCCCTGCCGTTCTCGTGTGCCAATACCGTACAACATCGATGCCACAAGATAAAAATCGGGGGTATCCAAAGCGCATTCGGGCTGGTAGGACCGGGTGATGACCGCCGGAGCACCGCTTGACCCGAAGATCGAGTGCATGGACCCCGAGGCCCGTCACGAGCTGCAGGAACAACGTCTGCGAGCGCTCGTCGACCGCCTGCTGAGCACGGACAACCTCCAGGGCTCCAGACTCAGGGAATCGGGAGTGACGCGCGGCACAGATGTGCGGCTGGACGAGATCCACTTGCTGCCCACGATCAGCAAGCAGGACCTGTGGGACCACTATCCGTTCGGGCTGCGAATCGCCGCGCAAGAGGACATCGTGTGCGTGCACGGGTCGTCTGGCACTGGTGGCCGGCCGACGCTCATCCCCTACACGGCCAACGACGTCGAGATCTGGTCGACCGTGATGGCCAGGGCGCTGAAGGGCGCGGGGGCCACCACTGGCTCGATCGTGCACAACGCCTACGGTTACGGGCTTTTCACCGGCGGGCTCGGGGTGCATCACGGCGGACTGAAGCTCGGCGCCACGGTCATTCCCATGTCGGGCGGCATGACGGAGCGGCAGGTGCGGCTCATCGAGGACCTCAGGCCGGACGTGCTGTGCTGCACGCCCTCGTACGCGCTGCGGCTGGCGGAGGATCTCGGCGAGAACTCCCTCCAGGTCGGCATCTTCGGCGCCGAGCCGTGGACGGACGAGATGCGGCAGGAGATCCAGCAGCGGCTGGACATCAGGGCGCTGGACATCTACGGGTTGTCCGAGATCATCGGGCCTGGTGTGGCGTGCGAATCCCTTGACTCCGAAGGGCTTCTCAACATCGCCGAGGACCACTTCTACCCGGAGACGGAGGACGGCGAGCTCATCTTCACCACGCTCACCAAGACCGGCATGCCGCTTCTCCGGTACCGCACGGGCGATGTGGCCACGCTGCACGAACCAGCAGGCCGGCGGACCCTCAAGCGCATGAGCAAGCTCAAGGGGCGCAAGGACGACATGCTCGTCATCCGGGGCGTGAACGTGTTCCCGACGGAGATCGAGGCCGTGGTACTGGACCTCGCGAGCCCGCACTACCTCATCGTCGAGGACCGCCGGACCACCACGGCGCAGCTGCACGTGGCTGTCGAGTCCACAGAGGACGTCAAGCAGCAGCTGACGTACAAGCTCAAGGAACGCCTCGGCATCACGTGCCAGGTGCACGTCCTCGAGCCGGGCAAGTTGCCGCGCACCGAGGTGGGGAAAGCACAACGCCTGGCCCGGTGGACCCAGGGCCAGGCGCCGATCGACGGGCTTACTTAGCCAGGTCGGAAAGCCAGTTCTTGTTGTCCAGGTCGACGAGCTTGCCACCGGCGGCGACGCTGGGCGTACCGCGGAAGCGGCCCGTCTCGGCATCCCGGAGGACCGGGTCGTTGCTGGTCTTGGACATCAGCTCGTCCAGCTGCGTCTTGTAGGTCTGGTTCTGCACGCACGACTCGAACGAAGCGGAGGTCACGCCGACTTCCTTGCCCAGCTTGATGAGCTGGTCCTTGGTGTAGCCGGCGTCGCCTTCCTCGGGCTGCGAGTTGAACAGCGCGGCGTGGAACGCGTTGAACTTGCCGTCGTCGGCCACGCACAGGGCGGCGTTGGCCGACTCGGTCGAGTAGCCCTCCGGGTTGGACGCCCGGTTGAGCATCGGCAGGATGTTGTAGCGGATCTTGACCTTGCCGTCCTCGACGGCCTTCTTGATGTCGGTGCCGTAGGTCTTCTCGAACGTGCCGCAGATCGGGCACAGGAAGTCCTCGTACACGTCGACGGTCACGGTGGCCGTGTCCTTGCCGACGAGCACGGTGTTGCCGTCGCGGACGGCGGGTGCCGAGATCGTGTGGTCGGCCGGCGCCAGCGGAATGGCGTCCGTGGCCGACGTGGACGGCTTCATCTGCTGGAAGATGACGTAGCCGATGACGGCGACGGCGAGCACCGCCACGACCGCGATGCCCGCGATGACCTTCGTGCGGTCAGAGCCCGACGAACGAGCCTGGACCACCGCACGCGCGGCCTGCTTCTTCTTCCGCGCACTGCGCTCTGCTCCACCCACGGCGACAGGGTAGCGACACAAACTAAAAGAAAGCTGAGCGCGCAATCACGCTTCCGGGTGACGTGGCTTGCCGCCGACGCGTTCGCCGGTCGGAATCTCGGCGCCTTCGTCGAGGCAGCCGCACTCCGGCGCTACTGCGGCAGCCGTGTGCTCCTCCTCATGTGTGGGCAGGGTCTCCGGGGAGACGAACCAGAAGCCCACGGCCAGCAGCAGCGACGCGCCGGTGATGGCGAACGACGCTCCGAAGCCGAACGAGTCGGCCAGCAGGCCCGCGCACATCGGGCCGATGATCGCGCCCAGGTCCGTCACCATCTGGAAGCCCGCGAGCACGGGTCCGCCCTTGCCGCGCGCGCCGATGACGTCGGCCACCACCGCGTTCTGCGGCGGGTTCAGCAGGCCCGCGCCCATGCCCGCGATCAACGACGCCGCCATGAACGTCCACAGGTCGCCCGTGAAGCCCATCCCGACCGTCGCGAGGCCGCTCACCAGGAGACCGGCGATGGCGACGGGCTTGCGGCCGCGGGTGTCGGCGATCCGGCCGGACACGAACAGCATCGCGGCGTTGCCGGCCGCGAACACCGACATCGAGATGCCCGCCACGGCCGCGCTGTGTTCCAGCGCCTCGATGACGAACACCGGCACCAGCGAGATCCGCACGCCGAACACGGCCCAGCCGTTCGCGAACCCGGACGCCAGCGCCGCCCGATAAGCAGGGTGCCGTGCCGCTTCACGCACCGTCATGGGCACTTCGGTGTTGGTCTTGTCCAGCGCCACCAGCGTCGACCGCCGGAGGAAGATCCACACGACGAACGCCGCGACGCACAGCAACAGGCCGTACGACACGAACGGCACCCACAGCCCGAACGGCACCAGCCCGGCACCGATGATCGGACCGGCGATGTTGCCGATCAGGAACCCCGCCGCCCACATCCCGGACGCCCGCCCGCGCATCGGCGCCGGCGTGATCCGGATCAGCAGCCCCAGAGCGGCGACGGTGAACATCGTCGACCCGACACCGGCCAGCGCGCGCCACGACAGCATCTCGGCGTAGCTCGTCGAGAACCCGGACATGGCGGTTCCGAACGCCACGATCAGGATCCCGACGATGTACACCCGAGGCTCGCCGAACCGGTTGACCAGCTTGCCGCTCACCGGCGCGAACGCCAGCCTCACGAACGCGAAGGTGCTGATCAGAGCCGCGACAGCGGTGTGACCGACGCCGAACGAGGACGCGTACACCGGCAGAACGGGTGCCACGATCCCAAATCCCACGGCGATGATGAAGCTCGCCGCGACCAGAACCCACACCTCGACCGGCAACCGCTCGCGCACAAAGCCTCCCTTAGCCCTGCTAAGGATATGTCACGCGGCAACTAAGTAACTCAATCGAGCAGCTCATCCACTCTGCGTACATATGCCGTCACCGGATAGGCCGCCACGAACCCGCACGCCTCGGCGAACCGCTCCCCCGGACCCTCGTCCACCTGCGACGCGACCAGCATCGCACCCGCCGAACGCAAGGCGGAGACAGCGGACACCACCAACGACCGCCCCACGCCCCGACGCCGCCGCGCCGGACGCACCACGCACTGCTCGACCAGGCCCACACCGCGTTCGGCGAACCCCGACACGAACCCGCCGATCCGGTCGCCGTCGTCCATCACCAGGACCAGGCACCGCGGGTCGTCCAGTCGATGCCCGAGCCACCGCGACAACCGCTCGCGGTTCCCGACCAGCTCGTCGGACAGCAGCTCGACGATCCCCGCAACGTCCGCGTCGACCGCCCGCCGCACCCCCTCGGAGACCGAGGCAGGCCCGCGATGGACCACGGTCAACAGCTCCTCGACCGCGTACCAGCCGGAGTCGTCGGCGATCCCCTCGATCTCGTCCACGGTGGTCGGCGACGCGTACACGACGGCCTCCGCGCGCCCCACCGCGGCGAAGGTGTGCTCGAGCTGCAACAACGTCGACGCGACCTCGACCGACGACCCGTCCAGCGCGCATCCGAAGTTGCCGGACGGCAGCGGGTTCTCCCGGTTGATCACCACGGCCGCGGAACCGACCTTGCCGACCTTGCCGTACCGGACGGCGCCGGACGCGAGCCGCGCCCCTTCCACCAGGATCGCGAGCGACCTCGACTGATAGGGGTCGAGCAGCTCCGGGTCGTCCGGGTCGCGCAACGGGTCAACCAACGCGGCGGTCCTTCCACTGGGCACCTGGACGCAACGCGCAGTCCAACAGGAACACCCCAATCGTCGCCCACGACAGCGGCGCCGGCACAGCCGCGGTCTCCGGCTGACCGTTCCGCCGCGGGAACTCGCGACGCGGCACGGCCTGAGCGAACCACGCCGGCCACGACCACGGCGCCCGCCGGCAAGTAGCCACGCCGATCAGCCCCATCCGACAACCCTGACACACTCATCGACGTGGACCTGCCCGATCTCCCGGTGAAATCCGTTCTCCCCCAACTCCTGGAGCAACTCCAGGAGCACGGCGCCGCAGTGCTGGTCGCACCACCGGGAACAGGCAAGACGACGCTGGTCCCGCTCGCGCTCGAAGGCAGGGTCATCGTCGCCGAACCACGCAGGATCGCCGCCAGAGCCGCCGCCGCACGCATGGCGAGCCTGCTGGGCGAACCCGTCGGCCACACCGTGGGCTACTCGGTCCGGGGCGACCGCAAGACCAGCAGGCACACCCGCATCGAGGTCGTGACCAGCGGTCTTCTCGTCCGCAGGCTGCAACACGACCAGGAGCTGAAGGGCGTCGGCACGGTCCTGCTGGACGAGGTCCACGAACGCCACCTCGACGCCGACCTCCTGCTCGCGCTCCTCCTGGACGCCAAGGCGGGCCTGCGCCCGGACCTCAAACTCCTCGCCACGAGCGCAACCGTTGCCGCGCAACGACTCTCGGACCTGCTCAACGCCCCGGTCCTGCACACCGAGTCGCGCATGTTCCCGACGCAGATCACCTACGTCCCGCCCGCGCGCAACGAGCACATCGAGAACACGGTCGCGAGGGCCATCAACAAGGCACTGTCCGAAGTGGACGGCGACGTGCTCGCGTTCCTGCCCGGCGTCAAGGAGATCAACCGCACCGCGAGGCTGCTCAGCGCGGAAACCGTGATCCTGCACGGCCAGCTCAACGCCCAGACCCAGGACGCGGCCCTCAGACGCGGCTCGAACCAACGGGTCGTGCTCGCCACGAGCATCGCCGAGTCCAGCCTCACCGTCCCGGGCGTCCGCGCGGTGGTGGACGCCGGACTGGCCAGGGTGCCGAGAGTCGACCACCGCCGAGGCCTCGCCGGTCTGGCCACGATCCGCGTCTCCCAGGCCGTCGCCGAGCAACGCGCCGGACGTGCCGGACGTGAGGCTCCTGGCCGCGTCTACCGCTGCTGGCCCGAACACGAGCACTCGACGCTCCCCCGCTACCCGGAACCGGAGATCAAGACCGCCGACCTCACCCGGCTCGCCCTCGAACTGGCGGTGTGGGGCACCCCGGACGGCAGCGGCCTGAACTGGTGGGACGCCCCTCCGGAAGGCGCGCTCAAGGCGGCACAGGAGACCCTCAACGCCATCGGCGCACTCGACCCCGGCCGCCGCGACCGCATCGCGAGCGTCGGCCTGCACCCCCGGCTCGGCCGCGCCCTCATCGACGGCAGCGCGCTCGCGGGCAACCGGACCGCCGCCGAGGTCGTGGCACTGCTCGACGACAGCACGCACACCTCCACGACCGACCTCGCGACCGCGCTGAAGGCCCCCGGCAAGTGGCGCCAGGAAGTCAGGAAGCTGGAGAAGCTCGGCACCAACCCGGCGGGCAACGGCGACCCCGCGCTCGTCGTCGCCCTCGCCTACCCGGAACGGCTGGCGAAACGCCGGTCCAAGAACAGCAACGTCTACCTGATGGCCAACGGCACGGCCGTCGAGCACACCGACTCGCAGTTCCAGTGGCTGGCGGTCGCGATCGCCGACCGCGAACCGGGCAGCAAGCACGGCCGCGTCCGCCTCGCCGCTCCCGCCGACGAGGAGCTCGCCGTCACCGCCGCCCAGGCCCTGGTGCACACGGTCGACGACATCCGCTGGAACGGCGACGTCATCGCGAACGAGGTCCGCAAGCTCGGCGCCATCAGCCTCGGCGAGCGCAAGCTCAACGACCTCGCCAAATCACAGCAGGCACTCCGTCTCGGCCTCGAAGCCGAAGGCCTCGGCCTGCTCAAGTGGACCGACGCCGCCAGCCGCCTGCGCGAGCGGATGGCGTTCCTGCACCGGACCCGCGACTGGCCGAGCGTCGACGACGAGCACCTGATCCGCGCGCTCGACCTCGGCAGGGCGAAGAAACGCTCCGACCTGGCCAAGATCGACACCGTGGCGCTGCTGCGGAGTCTGCTGCCGTGGCCGGAGGCAGCGGAGTTCGACAAGCTCGCCCCGGAACGCATCGGCCAGGGCAAGGTCGACTACACGCAGGACCAGCCGGCCCTGCACGTCCGTCTCCAGGACGCCATGAAGTGGGCCGACACGCCGCTCATCGCCGGAATTCCGGTGGTGGTGCACCTGCTGTCGCCCGCCGGTCGCCCCACCGCCGTGACCAGCGATCTCAGGTCGTTCTGGCGCAACGGCTACCTGCGGGTGCGCAGTGAGCTCAAGGGCAGGTACCCCAAGCACCACTGGCCGGAGCGGCCTTACGACAAAGGTAATAACAACAAACCCTGAACAGAATCACGACAATCTCTTTGAACCATTAGGAATCGAACAACGTTATTCTGGTCTATGGCGCACATCGCGGTCTTCCTCATGCCCGAGCGCGGACACGTCCTGCCCGCACTCGGACTGATCGCCGAACTGGTGCGCCGGGGACATCGGGTGAGCTGCCCGGCCACCGAGCGGTTCGCCCCCGCCATCGCGGAGTGCGGCGCGACCGTGATCCGCTACGAGTCGACGCTTCCCGGCGAGCTGCCGGAGTCGCTCTACGACGCCGCACAACTCGCGCTCACCGAGGCCGAGTCGGCGTTGCCGCAGCTGGAGGCCACGTTCCGCGACGACCGGCCGGACGTCATCGCGTGGGACATCGCGGCCTGGTCGGGCGGTGTCATCGCGCACCGCCTGGACGTGCGGAACGTGTTGGTGGAAGTCCTCCTGACCAGCAACCAGCACTGGTCGCTCGGCACCGCGGTGGTGCCGCCACGCAGGTTCGACCCGGCCGCGATCAGGTTCTTCACCAGGGTGCACGGTTTCGTCGGCAGTTCGCTGCCGGAGTTCGTCTCGGGCGCGCGCCGGCGGATCGCCCTGTTCCCCAGGGAGTTCCAGCCCGAGGGCCACACGTTCGACGAGCGCTTCACCTTCACCGGCCCGTGCCTGACCGAACGCGCGTTCCAGGGCACGTGGACGCCGCCGCACGACAGGCCGGTGGTGCTCGCGACGACCGGCACGCAGATCTGCGCGGACGCGGCCCGCGGAATGCCGTGGCACCTTGTCACGAAGGGCAAGGTTCTGAGTCCCGCGATGAACGTCGAGACGCACGACGAGGTGCCGCAACTGGCCGTCCTGGAGCACGCCGGCGTGTTCATCACGCGCGGTGGCATGGGCGGTGTGATGGAGGCGCTGCACCACGGCGTCCCGATGATCGTCGTGCCGCGCATGACCGACCAGCGGCTGCACGGCCAGCGCGTCGAGGAGCTCGGGCTGGGTGTGCTGCTCGACACGGTGACCGTGGAGGGGGTGCGCTCGTTGGTGAGTCAGCTGACGTCGGATTCCGCGATCTCCGCGCGGGTGAAGGACATGCGGCGCATGATTCACCAGGCGGGCGGCAGCGCGGTCGCCGCGGACGTCGTCGAGGAGGAACTGGCGCGGTGAGACGGATCTGGGACGACGCGGTCCGCACGCTCGGTGGCGCACCGGACGTGGGCGATCTGATGGAGCGGTACGCCGAACCGCATCGGACCTACCACAACACCTTCCACGTGATGTCCGTCGTCCGCGACTCGTCGGCGCTGGCCGACGCGTTCGCGTTCACCGTGGAAGAGCGCTCCATCCTCGCGCTGGCGGCGTGCGCACACGACGTGATCTACGACGGCAAGCCCGGCGAGGACGAACGCGCGTCGGCCGCCTGGGCACGGGAACGCCTGGCCGGTGTGGAGGAGAAGCACATCGCGCGCGTGGAGTCGTTGGTGCTGGCGACGATCACGCACTCGTCCGACGACCCGCTGGCGCACGTGCTGCTCGACGCCGACCTGGCCATCCTCGGCTCGGAGCCGGAGCACTACGAGCGCTACAGCCAGGCCGTGCGCCAGGAGTACTCGCAGTACGACGACCCGACGTGGCGCGCGGGCCGCTCCCGCGTGGTGAAGACGTTGCTCGACCGCGAGGTGCTGTTCGTGACCGAGCCCGCGCGACAGCTCTGGGACGCCGCCGCGCGGACCAACCTGGCCCGCGAGCTTCAGTCCCTGGGGTAGAGGACCTTCGTCGCGGTCGTGAAGCGCTTCACCGTCTCCGGGATCGGTTCGACGCCGATGCCCGGCCCGGCCGGCACGTGCATGAAGCCGTCCTGGAGCTCGAACGGCTCGGTGAGGTCCTCGGCGAAGTACCTGCGGGACGCCGAGACGTCGCCGGGCAGCACGAATCCGGGCAACGCGGCCAGCGCGAGGTTCGGCCCGCGCCCGATACCGGTCTCCAGCATTCCGCCGCACCACACCGGAATCCCGTGCGCCACCGCGATGTCGTGGATCCGGCGCGCCTCCAGGTAGCCGCCGACCCGCGCGGGCTTGACGTTGATCACCCGGCACGCGTCCAGCGCGATGGCCGTCGCAGCGTCCCTGGCGGAGGTGATCGACTCGTCCAGGCAGATCGGCGTGCGGATCCGTTGCGCGAGCAGCGAATGCCCGCGGATGTCGTCCTCGTCGAGTGGTTGTTCCATCAGCAGCAGGCCGAACTCGTCCAGCCCGCGCAGGTGTTCGGCGTCGGCCAGCGCGTACGCGGTGTTCGCGTCGACCTGCAACAGGATGTCGCCGAAGCGTTCGCGCACGGCCCGCACCGGTTCGACGTCCCAGCCCGGCTCGATCTTGAGCTTGATCCGCGCGTAGCCCTCGGCCAGGTAGCCCTCGACGTCGCTGATCAGCTCGGGGATCGAGTTCTTGATCCCGACCGACACCCCGGCCGGCACCTTCGTGGCCGTGGCGCCGAGGAACGTGCCGATGGACATCCCGAACGACCGGAGCTCGGCGTCCAGGATCGCGGTCTCCAGCGCGGCCTTGGCGAGCTTGTGCCCCTTGATCGCCTCGGTTCGGTGCGCGACCTCCGCGGCCGTGACCTCGGGCGTCACCCGTGGCACGAGGTGGTGCTCCAGCACCAGTTCCGCGGCGGCGACGAACTCCGAGCAGTACAGCGGTTCCGGGTCGGCCGCGAACTCCGACCAGCCCTCCGCCACGTCCGTGACGACCCGCAGCAGGAACGTGTCCTTGGTCGTCATCGTCCCGAACGACGTGCGGAACGGCGACACCAGCGGAATCGCGACGTGCAGCAGCTCGACCCGTTCGATCTTCACCGGCGCTCCAGTTCGTACCAGCCCTCGCGGGACATCGACGTGGCGACGTAGCCCTGCTCGAACGCGTCGACGAACACCCCGCGCACCGCCTCCCGCCACTGCTTCGCCGTCTCGGCGGACTCCTTGCGCACCAGCACGATGTCGCGCGGCACCCGGCACCAGATCCGTTCGCCGTCCGTGCACGCCAACGGCTCCCCGTCCGGCGCGATCTTCGTGACCTCGCCGGCGGGCACCGACTCGTGCGGCTCGCGGGCCCCCGTGAGATCCCACCGCACGGTGAGCCGATCGCTCTCGTCGCCGTCGTTGACGCCGTCGCGCATCGGCCCGTAGAAGTCCACTGTGTACTCGGTGACGATCGCTCCGAGCTTGACCAGGTTGAACCGGGCGTTGCGCGACACCAGCGGGTCGTAGGTCCACCGCATCGACTTCGCGCCGAGCCCGGCGGCCCAGTCCTTCTGCGCGAGCTTCAGCGGATGCCCGACGCCGGTCCGCGCGGCCGCGATCATCGAGTACACCGAGCCGTCCGGGCAGAAGAGCCCGGTCGTCGCGCCGATCAGCTCGTCGCCGTCGAACGCCCCGATCGTCGCGCCGCCCGCGTGCCGGACGCAGTGCAACGTCTCCGAGGACAGGACGTCCTCGGTGGTGTCCCAGACCTCGGCGTAGTACCTGGCGACGCGGGCGATGCCGGCGACGTCACTGATCACCTGGAACCGCAAGGCGAGCCTTCCTGACGCTGTAACCGAAGTAGATGACGAACCCGACCACCATCCAGACGACGAACGCGATCCAGGAGTCGCGCCCGAGGCTGAACATCATGTAGATGCAGAACGCCAGCCCCAGCAACGGCGTAACCGGCGAGAACGGCACTCGGAAGCTCCGGCGACGATCCGGTTCGATGCGGCGCAGGATGATCACCGCGATGTTGACCAGACCGAAGGCGAACAGCGTGCCGATGCTGGTCACGTCGGCCAGCGACCCCAACGACACGAACGCGGCGAGCACGCCGATGAACGATCCGACGACCAGCGTGTTCGCAAACGGCACACCGGTCCTCGGGCTGAGCTTCGCGAAGAGCGACGGCAGCAGTCCGTCGCGGGACATCGCGTACAGAATGCGTGTCTGTCCATAAAGGACGGTGAGCACCACGGAGGCCGTCGCCACCACCGCGCCGATCGACAGCAGGATCGGCCAGATCGCGCCGTCGACGTTGTCGGTCAGCACCCGGCTCAGCGCCGCTTCTGTGCCCTCGAACGACTGCCACGGCATCGCACCGACCGCCGCCAACGCGACCGCGCAGTACAGCACGGTGATCACGACCAGCGACAGGAGGATCGCGCGCGGCAGGTCGCGCTGCGGGTTCTTGGCCTCCTCGCCGGCGGTCGACGCGGCGTCGAACCCGATGTAGGAGAAGAACAACGTGGCCGCACCGGCGCTCATGCCCGCGAGCCCCAACGGGAACAGCGGCTGAAGGTTGCCCGCCTTGAAGGCGGTGAACGCGACCGCGCAGAACATCAGCAGCGAACCCACCTTCACCCACACCAGGATCGTGTTCGTGCGCGCACTGCCCTTGGAGCCGCCCAGCAGCACCAGCATCGAGAGCGCCACGACCAGCACGGCAGGGATGTTGATGATCCCGCCCGCACTCGGCGGCTGACTCAGCACGTCCGGAATCCGCAGGCCCGTGAGCAGATGCAACAGCTCGTTGATGTACTGCCCCCACCCGACCGCGACCGCCGCGACCGACACCCCGTACTCCAGCACGAGACACCAGCCGCAGACCCACGCGACGATCTCGCCAAGCGTGGCGTAGGTGTAGGAGTACGAGGAACCGGACGCCGGGATCAGACCCGCGAGTTCGGCATACGACAGCGCGGAGAACAACGCGGTGATTCCGGCCAGGACGAACGACACGACGATGGCAGGACCGGCCTTCGGCACCGCCTCGCCCAGCACGACGAAGATGCCGGTGCCGAGCGTGGCCCCGATGCTGATCATCGTGAGGTGCCCGACGCCCATGGTGCGCTTGAGCTCGCTGCCCGGATGAGTCAGCTGGTCGATCGGCTTGCGCCGCAACACCCGCGCCCCGACGCGCTGTTCGTTGCTCATCAGGTCAACATAACGCTCCGAGCGCGAGCTATTTGCCACCAACCGGCCGGAACGTGCGGCGATATGTGTCCGGTGGCACGCCGACGGTCCGGTGGAAGTGCCGGCGCAACGTCGTGGCCGTGCCCATCCCGGACGCCTCCGCGATCTGGTCGACGCTGTCGTCCGTCATCTCCAGCAACTCCTGCGCGCGCCGGATCCGCTGGGTGTGCAGCCACTGCAACGGCGTGGTGCCCGTCACCGCCCTGAACAACCGCGCGAGGTGCCGCGAACTCATGCTGGCCTGCCGAGCCATGTCCTCGACGGTGATCATCTGGTCGAACCGCGCCGAAACCCAGTCGAACAGCTCGGTGAGCGGATGCCCTTCCCCCGACGGCACCGGCGCGAGCACGAACTGCGCCTGCCCACCGTCCCGATGCGGCGGCACGACCAGCCTGCGCGCCGCCGTGTTGGCCGTGGCGGCGCCGTAGTCGTTGCGGATCACGTGCAGGCTCAGGTCGATCGCCGCCGCCTTGCCCGCACTCGTCAGCACCTGCCCGTTGTCGACGTACAGCACGTCCGGATCGACCTCGACCCGCGGATACCGCCGGGCCAGCTCGTCGGTGTGCCCCCAGTGCGTCGTCGCCCGAAGCCCGTCGAGCAACCCGGCCTCCGCCAGCACGAACGCGCCGGTGCACAACGACACGATCCGCGCCCCTTTGTCGTACGCCGCCCTGACTGCTTGGACCAGCTCCAAGTCGAGCGGCTCGTCCACGTCCTCGATCGCGGGCACGACCACCGTCTCCGCCCGATCAAGCCGATCCAGCGGCAGGTCCGGCTCCAGCGTGAACCGCCCCACTCGCACAGATGCGTTGCCGCAGAACATGACCTCGTAGTCGAGCTGCGGGGCGGTGAAGATCTCGTAGGTGGCGGTCAGCTCGAAGTGCAGCATCCCGTCCGTGACAGCAAACGCCAGCATGTCCGAAACTGTACGCATCGTGTCGTTCCAGACACTAGCCCCGACGCGCCCCCGACACTTGAATGGTCCACATGGGACACAAGATCGCGGTCTACGGCGCGTCCGGCCTCACGGGAAGCTTCGTCGTGGCAGAACTGGAAAAGCGCGGCCACACCCCACTCCCGTTCGGCCGCGCCCAGGCCACCGCCGACAACCCCACGGCGCTGGACCAAGCACTGGCAACCGCCGACGCGGTGATCAACACAGCGGGACCTTTCGCGGTGACCGCCCTCCCCCTGATCGCCGCCGCCGAACGCGCGGGCATCCCGTACGTCGACGTGGCGGCCGAGATCGAGGCGAACGCCGACACGTTCGCCCGCGGCGCCTCGATCCCGGTGGTGCCCGCGATGGCCTTCTTCGGCGGCCTCGGCGACCTGCTGGTCACCGCCGCGATGGCCGAGTGGGGCGCCGCCGACGAGGCGCACATCGCGTACGGCCTCAGCGGCTGGCAGCCCAGCGCGGGCACGATCACCGCGGGCCAGGTCTCCCGCGACCGGCGCTCAGGCCAGCGCGTCCGGTTCCACGACGGCGAACTCCAGTACCACGGCGACACCCCGCCGACCCTCGACTGGGAGTTCCCCGCCGGCACCCGCCAGGTGATCGGCGAGTTCTCGATGGCCGACGTCGTCACGGTGCCAAGCCACCTGCAAATCCCGTCGGTCACCAACTACATGTCGACCACCGCGGCAAAGGGCCTCCAAACCGCGGCCGAACGCCAGGAGCCCGAGACGTTCGAGGTGGACGTCCGCGTCCGCCGGGTCAGCGAGGAACGACGACTGGTCGCGTCCGGCAAGGACATCTACGCCGTGAGCGCCCCTCTGGCCGTAGAAGCCGTCGAACGCCTGCTGACGGGCCGCTTCAACGTAACCGGCGTCGCCTCAGCAGGCGCGATGTTCGACGCCCCAGACTTCCTGCGCTCCCTAACGGACGTCATTCAGACCAGGCACCGCTCTTGATGACCCACACCACCACTCGCCACGCCGGCTACACCGGATGGCCGCCAAGGTTGCGAAGCAACGAGGCAGGCGGGGTTCGGGGCTCGCCCCGGCGTGGGAGTCCGGGGCTTGCCCCGGCGTGGGAGTCCGGGGGCTTGCCCCCGGCGTGGGGGTCTGGGGGCTCGGCCCCCAGAGGACACCCGGAACGAGAAAAGGTGAGTGCTGTCCACGAACAGCACTCACCCATCGAGTGGAGGTGCCGGGAATCGAACCCGGGTCCTGTGCCGGTTCATCAGGGCTTCTCCGTGCGCAGTCCGCTGTGTCTCTACTTGACCCCACCTGTCACGCGAACGAGCAGGTGTGACGGGCCCAGTCGCTGTGAGTTTCCCGAACAGTCTCCGCGACCGAGACTGCAGGTAAGCCCTCTAGCTGATGCCGGGAACTAGGCCGAAGGCACTCCTAGGCCGACAACCGCTAGCTCCGCTGTCAGGCAGCGAGAGCGTACGCGGTGCGCTTGTCGTTAGACGTGGCGCTTATTGGTTTGCGATGACGCTTAACGGTGGTCTCTCGCCTGCACCGGCACGCTTCCCCTGAATCAACGTCCACAGTCGAAACCGTTCACCCCCTGGTAGTGGTTGCACCTAGCATAACGACTGGGGCCAACGAGTTCTTCCCGAGGCAGGTAGGGCTGTCCCCACCTCCGACCGGATAGCTAGCCAGATGGTCTCTGACCAGCGGGAACGACACCATGGACGTCATGAGGAAACCGAACGCGCTCGCAGCCGGGTTCTACCTGCTGACCAACCTGGTGACCGGCATCTTCTGGTTCACCCTCTCCGTCGTGCTGACGGTCGTGGGGCTGGCGACGTCGGTCCTGTGGGTCGGTCTGCCGATCCTGTGGACCGCGCTTCAGGTCGTGCGGGGTGGCGCGACGCTGGAGCGGGCGTGGGTCAGGGCGGCGTTGCGCACGGACATCCCCAGGCCGTACCGCGAGCCACCGACGGGCACGTTGTGGCAGCGGTTCAAGTCCCAGTTCACCGATCCGGCGACCTGGCGCGACTTCGGTTACCTGCTGTTGCTCCTGCCCGTCGGGATCATGGAGTTCGCGTCGGTCCTCGCGATGTGGGTGGCGGTGGCGGCGTTCCTCGCTGTGCCGTTCTGGATCGGCGAGGCTCCGTTCGCGGTGATCGTCGGCGAGTTCTGGACGATCGACTCGTTCGTGTCGGCGCTGCCCGTCTCGTTGATCGGCCTGGCGCTGATCCCGTTCGCGGCGCTCGGCACCCGCTGGCTCGGCACGGTGCACGGCAAGTTCGCGCGGGGCATGCTCGGTCCGACGCGGGCGGACGCGCTGGCCATCGAGGCGGAGCGGCTGTCGTCGAGCCGGGCCCGAGGGGTCGAGGCGGCCGAGGCGGAGCGCCGGCGCATCGAACGCGATCTGCACGACGGCGCGCAGCAGCGGCTCGTGGCCGTGGCGATGGGGCTGGGCCGGGCGAAGTCCAAAATGGACACCGACCCGGAGGGTGCCGCGGAGCTCATCGCGGAGGCGCATGCGGACGCGAAGCTCGCCATCAAGGAACTGCGGGACCTGGCGCGGGGCATCTACCCGTCGGTCCTGGGCGACCGGGGGCTCGACGCCGCGTTGTCCGCGCTCGCCGCCCGCGTGCCGATCGAGGTCGAGTTGCAGGTCGACGTGGAGCCGCGGCCGCCGACATCGGTGGAGAGCGCCGCGTACTTCACCGTCGGCGAGGCGCTCACGAACATCACCAAGCACTCCAACGGCACCAGGGCGACCGTGCGGGTCAACCGGGTGGACACGGGGGTGCTGGTCGAGGTCACCGACAACGGTCAGGGTGGCGCGGAGCTGAAGCCGGGCGGCGGACTCGCCGGGCTCGCGGACCGGGCTGCCACGATCGACGGTGTGGTTGTCGTCGTCAGCCCCGTTGGTGGGCCGACCGTTATTCGAGCGGAGTTGCCGTGCGCGTGGTGATCGCCGAGGACTCGGTGCTGCTGAGAGAGGGCGTGCAGCGGTTGCTCGCCGACGAGGGCATCGAGACCGTTGCGGCGGTGGAGAACGGTGACGGGCTCCTGGACGCCGTGACCGAGCACAAGCCGGACCTGTGCGTGGTGGACGTGCGGATGCCGCCGACGTTCACCGACGAGGGCCTGCGGGCCGCCATCGAGTGCCGCCGCCGCTATCCGGGGCTGCCGGTGCTGGTGCTGTCGCAGTACGTCGAGGAGCGCTACGCCGTGGAGCTCCTCGCGGGCGGCGCGAGCGGCGTCGGATACCTGCTCAAGGAACGGGTGGCGGACGTGAAGGAGTTCGTCGACGCGGTGCGGAGGGTCGCCGACGGTGGCACGAGCATCGACCACGAGGTGATCACGCAGCTCATGGTGCGCAGCAAGAAGAGCCCCGTCGACTCGTTGACGCCCCGCGAACGCGAGGTGCTCGGGCTGATGGCGCAGGGACTGTCCAACACGGCCATCGCCAACACGCTCGTGGTGTCCGACGGCGCTGTCGAGAAGCACGTCGGCAACATCTTCGCGAAGCTCGGCCTGGAGCCGTCGAACTCCGAGCACCGCCGCGTGCGCGCGGTGCTCGCCTACCTCGACAGCTGAAGCAGACGGGCGCCGTTGTCGTGCAGGATCGCCTGCTCGGCGGCGGCGTCCAGGCCCCACGACCTGATGGCGTCGATCTGCACCTCGTAGGGGTACGGGATGTTCGGGAAGTCGGTGCCCAGCACCACCCGGTCCACCAGCCCGGCGATCCGGGAACGCCAGTCGGCCGGCAGCGGCACCATCTGCTCGGTGAACGGAACGCCCACCATCGTGGTGTCGACGTGCACGTTCGGATAGCGCTCGACCAGGTCCAACGCGCCTGAGTAGTCGGGCATCCCGGCGTGCGCGATGACCGCCGTCAGCCGCGGATGCCTCTTCAGCACTCCCTCGAAGACGCCGAGCCCGGTGAACTCGCCCGGCATCGGCCCGTCGCCGCAGTGCACCACGACCGGCACACCGGCCTCCGCGAGCTGGCCCCAGACGCCGTCCAGCAGCGCGTCACGCGGGTCGTAGCCGCCGACCTGGACGTGCGACTTGAAGCACCGCGCACCGGCCTCCAGGGCCTTGCGGACGTACGCCTCGGCGCCCGGTTCCGCGTAGAACGTCCCGGTCGGCACCGCCTCGGGCACTCGCGCCGCGAAGTCGGCCACCCACTCGTTCAGCCACTGCGCCATGCCCGGCCTGTGCGGGTAGAGCAGGGGTGCGAACGCGACGACGCCCAGCTCCCGCAGTGCGGTGAGCCGGGCGTTCTCGTCCGTGCGGTACCAGATGGTCCAGTCGACACCGGACTCGCGCACGCGGTCGAAGTAGGACCAGACCTTGTCCAGGACGTTCTGCGGCATGAAGTGGACGTGGACGTCCACCAGTGCCATCAGTAGCGACCCTTCAGGGCCCGTCCGTGCGCCTTCGCGATCTCGCGGTTCGCGTCGCGCTTCGCCAGGTCCTGGCGCTTGTCGTAGGACTTCTTGCCCTTCGCCAGCGCGATCTCGACCTTGACGTAGCCGTCCTTGAAGTACATCTGCAGCGGCACGAGCGACAGACCGGACTCCTTGGTCTTGCCGATCAGCCGCTCGATCTCGCTCTTGTGCAACAGCAGCTTGCGCTTGCGCCGGACCTCGTGGTTCGTCCAGGTGCCCGCGACGTACTCCGGGATGTGCAGCGCGTGCAGCCAGATCTCGCCGTCGTCGACCTGGGCGAAGGCGTCCACCAGGGACGCCCGTCCCATGCGCAGGCTCTTCACCTCGGTGCCGACGAGCTGAATGCCCGCCTCGTAGGTGTCCAGAATGGACCAGTCGTGCCGAGCCTTGCGGTTCGACGCGATGACCTTCTGCCCGCGTTCCTTGACCATGACGACCAGTCTAAGTGGTTCGCAAAACTCTTAAAGGCGCACGTAGAGACGGAGTGTCACGTAGCCGGTGCTCGCCGAGATGACGATCGCGACGAGGAACAGCCAGGGCGACACGATCAGGATGTCCAGATAGCCGATCGGCGGGATGATGCCCGACTCGGTGAGGTTCCTGGTGATCCGATCGAGGAAGAACGCCTTGAACAGCACCAGGCCGCCGACCGCGGTGACCGAGCCGATGATGCCCGCGACGACCGCCTCGATGAGGAACGGCAACTGCGTGTACCACCGGGTCGCGCCCACCAGTCGCATGATGCCGACCTCGACACGGCGGGTGAACGCCGACACCTGGATGGTGTTCGAGATCAGCAGCAGCGCGGCGAACGCCTGGATGAGCGCGAGGATCAGGGCGACGTCGCGCATGCCGTTGAGGCCCTCGAAGAACCGCTCCAGGAACTTGCCCTGGTCGTCGACGCCCTTCACACCGGGCTTGCCCTCGAAGGCCTGCTTGATGACGTCGGTGCGCTCCGGGTCCTCGAGCTTCACGCGGAACGTCGCCGGAATGGCTTCCGGCCGCGCGAGCTTGAGCAGCTCCGGCTGGGCCTCGAAGATGCGCTTGAAACGCTCGAAGCCCGCGTCGCGGTTCTCGTAGACGACGGACTCGACGCCCGAGGTCTGGTCCAGGGCGGAACGCAGACCCGCGCACGGCTGCTGGGTGCAGTCCTTGTCGTTGGCGCTGATGTCGTTCGTCAGCAGCACGGAGACCTCGAGCTTGCCCGCGTAGTTGGCCTGCATCTTGTCGACCATGCGGACGACGAGCAGACCACCGCCGAGCAGCCCGAGCGAGATGGCGGTCGTGAGGATCATCGCGATCGTCATCGTGACGTTCCGGCGAAGTCCGGTGATGACCTCGCTGAACACGAAGCTGGTACGCATCGGGGGCGGGGTTCCTTGGGGTTCGGGGGCTTAGGGACGCTTAACGGCCAACGCCGTAAACGCCGCGCGCGTCATCACGGACGACCTTGCCGTACGCGAGCTCCACCACTCGGCGGCGCATCGAGTCGACGATGCCGTGGTCGTGGGTCGCCATGATGACGGTCGTGCCGGTGCGGTTGATCCGCTCCAGCAGCAACATGATGTCCTGGCTCGTGTCGGGGTCCAGGTTTCCGGTCGGCTCGTCGGCGATCAGCACCAGCGGGCGGTTCACGAACGCACGGGCGATCGCGACGCGCTGCTGCTCACCACCGGACAGCTCGGTCGGGAACCTGTCCTCCTTGCCGTCGAGACCCACCAGCTGAAGCACCTCCGGCACCACCTTGACGATGGTGTTGCGGGGCTTGCCGATGACCTCGAGCGCGAACGCGACGTTCTCGGCGACCGTCTTCGTGGGCAGAAGACGGAAGTCCTGGAACACGCAGCCGATGGACTGACGCAGACGGGGGACCCTGCGCCGCGACATCTTGGCGACGTCGAAGTTGGAGACGTAGACGCGTCCCCTGGTCGGCACCTCTTCGCGCAGCAGCAGACGCAGGAACGTCGACTTGCCGGACCCCGAAGGCCCGATCAGGAAGACGAACTCGCCCTTCTCCATCTCGACGGACACGTCGTCGAGCGCAGGACGCGTGGAGGTCTTGTAGACCTTGGAAACGTGTTCGAGACGAATCACGAGGCGCGAGTCTACTCATGGCCGGGGTAAAGCCCCCGTTCCGGTTAACTTCCGGCCCCGGAAGGGCGGCTCGAACCTCGACGCGGCGTGTCCGACCAGGCACGACCCGTCCACGAAAAGAGCACGTCCCGCCCTCGTTCGGGGCAGAACGTGCTCTTCGACTCAGATCAACAGCCCGGGCTTCGGGGTGCCCCCGAAGACACGCGGAACGAGCTGGGCGAGCGCTCTCCGCGAGCACACCTTGCCCGCGAGTGCAGCCCTAGCCCTGCTGGGACTGCTTGCGCCACCGGATGCCGGCCTCGAGGAAGTCGTCGATCTCACCGTCGAGCACGGCGGACGGGTTGCCGACCTCGTGGTTGTTCCGCAGGTCCTTGACCATCTGGTACGGGTGCAGCACGTAGGAGCGCATCTGGTTGCCCCAGCTGGAGCCGGAGTCCTTCAGCGCGTCCATCTTGGCCTGCTCCTCCTGCCGGCGGCGCTCGAGGAGCTTGGCCTGCAGGACGTTCATGGCCGTGGCCTTGTTCTGCAGCTGCGAGCGCTCGTTCTGGCAGGACACGACGATGCCGGTCGGGATGTGCGTGAGGCGCACCGCCGAGTCCGTCGTGTTGACACCCTGGCCACCGGGGCCGGACGAGCGGTAGACGTCGACGCGCAGGTCCTTCTCGTCGATCTCGACGTGGTCGGTCTGCTCGACGACGGGCACGACCTCGACGCCGGCGAACGACGTCTGGCGGCGGCCCTGGTTGTCGAACGGCGAAATGCGCACGAGACGGTGCGTGCCCTGCTCGACGCTCAGCGTGCCGTAGGCGTAGGGAGCGGTGACGCGGAACGTCGCGGACTTGATGCCCGCCTCTTCCGCGTAGGAGGTGTCGAACACGTCGACGCCGTAGTTGTGGCGCTCGGCCCAGCGCGAGTACATGCGCAGCAGCATCTCGGCGAAGTCCGCGGCGTCGACGCCACCGGCCTCGGCGCGGATGGTGATCAGCGCGTTGCGCTCGTCGTACTCGCCGGACAGCAGCGTGCGCACCTCGAGGCTGGCGATCTCGTCACGCAGCTTGGCGCGGTCGTTGTCCGCGTCGGCGGCCGCGTCCGCGTCCTCGGCCTCTTCGGCGAGTTCGTAGAGCAACGGCAAGTCGTCCAGGCGTTCGCGCAGGCCGGTGACTCGGCGCAGCTCACCCTGCTTGTGGGAGAGCTGGCTGGTGACCTTCTGCGCCTTCTCCTGGTCGTCCCAGAGATCCGGGCGAGCAGCCTGGTCCTCCAGGTCCGCGACCGCGGCGCGCAACGCATCGAGATCCAGCACCGCCTCGATGCTCGAAAGAGTGGCGGAGAGGTCCTTGATGTCTGCTTCGACGTCCGGGTTCACGGCAAAAGATTACGCCAGCACCGGTCGTCGTTCGCGACCGGTGCTTCGCTGGCGTCCCCTTTAAGCCGTGGGGATGGCGTCGAGCAGCTTGAGAACGGCCTTCGCGTGAGCGAGACCGAACTCGGCCACCGCCTTGGAGTAGGGGTCCTCCGCCGTCTTGGCCGCGCTCTTCGCGCTCTCCTGTTCCTGACCGTACGTCGAACGCGCGGTCGTGATCAGGGATTCACGCTGCTTCGCGGTCAGCGAGCCGGCGTGCACCAGGCGAAGGATGAGCGGGCTGCGCAGGTGGTCCGGGCCGGGCTCGGACAGCAGCCAGTTCTTGAAGGCCTTCTTGCCCGCGGCCGTCAGCACGTACTGCTGACTGGACCGCGGTCCCTGCTTGCCGAGGCGCAGCAGGCCTTGGTCAGCCAGCGCGGGCAGCTCGCGGTACACCTGGGAGCGGGTCACGCTGAAGAACGCGCCGAAGCGGTCTCCTGCCTCCGCCACCAACTGGCCACCGGTCTTGGGTCCGTCGTGCAGCAGCCCGAGCAGGGCGGCTGCGGTCGCATTCAGGTCTGACACAACGACAACGTTCCCACGTCTGGGGGAAGCTGTCCACAATGGTCAGCCGTTCTGTCCACAGTGGCTGATCACCGGGCTAGTCTGATGGGCCATGCGGAGCAACGAAAAGTCTCGCTGAGTAAGCGGCAGTTTTCGAGCCTCACGCGTTTGGCCGCTTGACCGTCCGTGTCCATCCCGGATGGAAAAGTCCTTTCGCAGAAACGAAAGTCCCCCGCTCTCACTCGATCGGCGGTACGAGTCTCACCGGCCGGAGCCACCCGAATGGACGGTCGGGGGTCTGCGTCGCACGACCTGGTGATGTCCACGCGGACCCCTTTCCTGCGCCTGCGGTTCCGGGAAAATGATCATTGCCAGGCAGCGGTGCGAGACGACGGAGGTCGGGGACCATGAAGAACCTGAACTTGAAGTGGCTGGACCACAAGAAGGTGGCGGCGCACACGAGGGCGTGGGTGACGGGTGGTATCCCGGAGCAGGCCGGCAAGGACGAGTGCATGGTGTGCGGCAAACAGATCCGCAAGCACCGCACCGTCAACGGTGAGGGCCGCATCTGCTCCAGCATGCTGTGCGCCCAGTACTGGGCGGAGAACATGACCTGAAAGGACCCGGCCGAGTCACCTCGGCCGGGAAACGCAGAAGGCCGGAGCCAATTGGCTCCGGCCTTCTGTCTAAGTAGCGGGGACAGGATTTGAACCTGCGACCTCTGGGTTATGAGCCCAGCGAGCTACCGAGCTGCTCCACCCCGCGCCGCTTCTTGCTTGTCTTGCTGTTGTAAGTAGAACTATACACCCTCTGGAAACCCGTTTTTACCACCCCCCTCTAAGTCCAGTTTCCGCAGGTCAACCGGGCTAGCCAGGGATACCGCGTCATCTGGGCGACCTACGGGGGTCTGGGGGCTTGCCCCCAGGGTGGGGTTTGGGGGCTCCGCCCCCAATGTAAATGCGAAAAAGCCCTGTTCGCGATCTCCGCGAACAGGGCTCTCCCGGCTTTGTAGCGGGGACAGGATTTGAACCTGCGACCTCTGGGTTATGAGCCCAGCGAGCTACCGAGCTGCTCCACCCCGCGTCGGTATGAATAGAACCTTACGCGGGGTGGAGCGGGAAAAGCAAATCGGTAGGTCAGCCGGACGGTGTGGGGCTCGGCACAACCGACGACTGGCCTGTCGCCGGCGGCGCCGCGGCACCGGTGTTGTACTGCTTGAACCTCTTCGTCGCGTCGTCCAGCTTCGCGTACGCCTGGCCGAGCTCGGTGAAGTTGCTGTTCTGCTGGGCCCTCTTGATGTCGGCCAGCGCCGCGTCGATGTCGTTGATCGCCTTCTGCAGATCAGGGCTCAACGCCCCGTTCGTCGGCGGCGTGGTCGAC
Source organism: Lentzea waywayandensis (assembly GCF_900115955.1). Lineage (GTDB taxonomy): Bacteria > Actinomycetota > Actinomycetes > Mycobacteriales > Pseudonocardiaceae > Lentzea > Lentzea waywayandensis. The sequence goes on along the minus strand of NZ_FOYL01000006.1, from coordinate 39,884 downwards.
GGCGGCGTAGAGGTCTGGCCGTTGCCGTTGCTGTTGTCGCTCGGCGGCGGCACGACCGCGCCGGCACCGCTGAGCACCTGGTCCAGCGCCTCGTTCAACGTGGACGCGTAGCCGACCCGGTCGCCGTACCAGACGAGCACCTTGGACAGCTGCGGATACGACGTGTTGTTGGACGCTCGCTCGATGTAGACGGGTTCGACGTAGAGCAGCGCTCCGCCCACGGGAAGTGTGAGCAGGTTGCCGTAGACGACGGTCGTCTTCTGCTGGGTCAGCAGGTTGAGCTCGCGGCTGACGTTGTCCGACGTGAGGAACTGCGTCTGGATCTGTTGCGGGCCCTTGGCGTCCTGACTGAGCTGAAGGACGCTGATCTTGCCGTAGTTGTCCGGGTCGGATCCGACCGAGACGTGGGCCGCCATGAACTCGCGGTTCTCGCGCACGAGCGGGCTGGTCAGCTGGAAGCGGACCTTGCTCGGGTCGCTCGGGTCACCGGCGAGGACGTAGAACGGCGGCTGGGCGTCCCTGCGCTTGCTCGCCGCGTCGCGCTGGGCGTCGGCCGTCGTCACGTTGTCGATCGTCGGGTCCTGCGGCGGTGCCCAGTAGGCGACACCGGAGTAGAAGTCCGACGGCGACGAGACGTGGTACTTCGACAGGATCTGCCGCTGCACCTTGAACAGGTCCTCTGGGTAGCGGAAGTGCTGGCGCAGCTCGTTGGAGATCTCGCTGCCCGGCTTCACCGTGTTCGGGAAGACGCCCATCCACGCCTTGAGGACCGGGTCCTTGTCGTCGATCTGGTACAGGTTCACCGAGCCGTCGTAGGCGTCCACAGTGGCCTTGACCGAGTTGCGGATGTAGTTGACGGGCTTGTTGACCTGCGAGATGACGACGCCGTCCGCGGTGAGCGAGTCGTTCGTCGCGTCACCGAGCTGGGTGCGCTGCGCGTACGGGTAGTTCTCCAGCGTGGTGTATCCGTCGACGATCCACGTGATGCGGCCGTTGACGACGGCCGGGTACGGGTCGCTGTCCACCGTGAGCCACGGGGCGACGGCCTGCACGCGGTCGCGCGGCGTGCGCTTGAACAGGATCTTCGAGTCGTCCGCGATCGACTGGTTGAAGAGGATGTTGCGCTCGCCGTAGTAGGCCGCGAAGGCGAGCTTGTCGAACAGGCCGCCGATCGGGACGCCACCGGTGCCGGTGTAGGTGTAGGACTTGGCGTCCGTGTCGTACTCCGCCGCCGAACCGGCCGGACGGCCGCCGACGATCGAGTAGTCGTTCGCGCCGAACAGCTCGCCGTAGTAGGTGCGCGGCTGGTCGACCTTGATGCCCTTCGGGTCGTTGCCGACGTCGCCGTTGGACTTGACCTCACCGGTCTTGAAGTCCGGGTAGCCGCCGTTGGACTCGTCGGCGATCGCGTTCACCTTGTTCGCCTCGGCGTAGACGAAGCCGTTGCCGTGCGTGTAGATGAGGTGCTGGTTGATCCAGTCGCGCTGGCCCTGCGGCAGGCTGTCGAGCTTCAGCTCGCGCACCGCGACGATGTAGTCGCGCAGCTTTCCGTCCACTGTGTACCGGTCGACGTCGAGCTTGTTCGGGAAGCCGTAGAACGGCCGCAGCTGCTGGAACTGCGTGAACGTGCGCGACAGCACCGCCGGGTCGAGCAGGCGGATGTTGCCGAGCGTCGCCGCGTCGTTGGTCTTGACCTGGTCGTTGCTGACGTTCTGCTTGCCTTCGTAGGGCTTCGTCTCGACCTTGTCGTCGGTGAGCCCGAACGACTGCCGTGTCGCCGCGATGTTGCGGGTGATCGACTCGGCTTCCTTCTGGATGGCGTTCGGCTTGACCGAGAACTGCTCCAGCACCGCGGGCCACGCCGCGCCGACGAGCACGCTCGACAGCACCAGCAGGACGGTCGCGATGGCGGGCAGCTGCACGTTGCGCATGAACGCGCCCGCGAAGAACGCGACGGCGCAGAACACCGCGATGCACAGCAGGATCAGCTTGGCCGGCAGCACCGCGTTGAGGTCGGTGTAGCTCGCGCCGACGAACTTCTCGTTCTCGTGCAGCAGCAGCGTGTACCGGTCGAAGAAGTACGCGACCGCCTTCAGCAGCACGAACGTGCCGGCGACGAGCGCCAGGTGCAGCCGCGCCGGGCCGGAGAGCTGACCGCCGCGACCGGCCAGCCGGATGCCGCCGAACAGGTAGTGCGCGATCACCGCGCCGATGAACGACACCGCGACCGTGATGAACAGCCACGACAGCAGCCACTCGTAGAACGGCAGCTGGAACGCGTAGAAGCCGATGTCGTGCCCGAACTGGGGGTCGGTCACGCCGAACGGCTGGGAGTTCAGGAACAGCTGGATCTGCTGCCAGTCGGCCTGCGCCGACGCGCCCGCGATCAACCCGACGAACACGGGGATGCCGATCGCGAACAGGCGCATCCGCCGCATCACGACGGTGCGGTAGCGCGCCACCGGGTCGTCCGGCCCGGACACCGGCACGAACACCGGCCGAGCGCGGTAGGCGAGGTAGAGGTTGAGCGCGACGATGCCGCCGACCACAGCCCCGACGGCCACGAACAGCGACAGGCGGGTGAACAGCACTGTGCTGTAGACGTCGCGGAATTTCACCTCGCCGAACCACAGCCAGTTCACGTAGGTGTCGAGCAGCCGCGATCCCGTGATGAGACCGAACAGGAGCACAACACCCACGATGAGCAATATTCGGCTGCGTCGGGACAGTTTCGGCAGTCCGACCGGAGGCCGTGTGGCCACGAGGCACGCTCCTGGATCGCGGTATTTCGTTACGTACGTTTAGTCCAACTCTACGGACGACGCCCTGGGTTCCCGTGAAGCCCGCAGTCTTACGATGACACGCGTGTCAGCGAGTGAAACGCCAGCGGTCATCCTCCCGACGGTCGCCCGCGAGGTTGAGGAGTTCGTAGCGGCAGGCGGCTGGGAGCAGCCTCCGCAACTCTTCGCCCTCGTGGCCACCTCAGACCTGATCGACCAGCAGCCGGAGCTGCGCAGCCAGCTCGACCCGGAGTCGAGCCCGCTGACCCCGATCGCCCAGGACGCCCTGGACGGCGACCTGGCCGACGCGCTCGCGGGCATCGAATGGCCCCCGGCCGTCACCGGCTGCGCCCTGGCCCAGGAGATCGTCGTGCTGCCCCCGGAGGCGGAGACGGAACTGAGCCACGGCGACCTGGACGACGAGGCGGCCCGCCAGTTCGCGGCCGCACACCCGGCGCGGCGCGAGGCCCGCCTGGTGGCGGTGGTGCTGCGCGACGGCTCGGTCTCCTGCCTGCTGCGGCTGCGCGGCACGGTCGAGGTGCCCGAGGAGGTCGTCGAGCACCCCGAGCTGGCGCCCAACCTCACCGACGCCCTGCTCGCCACGCTGCGGCCCTAGTCGTCACGCCCCCAGGCTGGCACAACCCCGGCACGTACTCGCGCCGGGGTTGTGATCTCGTTGCCTGGTGTTCGCGGCGAGCGGACAGCTCGTGGGCCGCTGTCAGCAGTTCGGCGTGTCCTTGCCGGCGTTGAGCGCCTCCAGCGACGACACGGCGTCCGAGAGGTTCTCGACCTTGATCAGCCTGAGGTCGCTCGGCGCCTGCTGCTTCGCGTCCGTGCAGTTGGCGGCGGGGACGAGGAAGGCCGTCGCGCCCGCTTCCTTCGCGGCGACCATCTTGAAGGCGATGCCGCCGATGGGCTTCACCGTGCCGTCGGCCGCGATCTCACCGGTGCCCGCGATGGCCTTGCCGCCGTTGAGCTCGCCCGGCGTCAGCTTGTCGACGATCGCCAGCGCGAAGATCAGGCCGGCCGAGGGGCCGCCGACGTCCGACAGGCTGATCTTGATTTTGAACGGCACGTCGGCGCGGTCCACCGGCGAGATGCCGATGAAGCCCGCGGGGCGGCCGTCGTCTCGGGTGCCGAGGGTGAGCTGGGTCGACTGGGAGGTGCCGTCCTTCTCGAACGCCACCTCGATGCGGTCGCCGGGCTTGGTGTTCTCCAGGGCGCTGCTCACGTCGGCGGCGCTCTGCACCTGCTTGCCGTTGACCGAGATGATGCGGGCGCCGAGCGGGATGACGTTCTCCGCGGGGCTGCCCTTGGTGACCTGGTTCGCGATCACCATGCCGGGATACTTGAGGTAGTGCAGCGCGGCGACCTCGGCGGAGGTCTGCGACTCGCTGAACGCGAGCTCGTTGTTCTTCTGCACCTCCTCCTCCGACTCGCCGGGCTTGAAGAACTCCTCGCGCGGCGCCAGGGCGTAGCGGCCCGACAACCACAGGCCCAGTGCCCCGAACAGCGAGACGTCGTCGGTGAGCGAGACCGTCGTCATGCGCAGGGTTCCCTTGGTGGGGAACGTGTCCTGGCCGTCGACCGAGACGACGTCGGTGTCCTTGACCTTGCCGAGCACGTCGTAGGTCGGGCCGGGGCCCAGCGCGACGTACGGGACTCTGGCGAAACCGCCGAGCAGTCCGAGCGCCGCCACCACTAGGAAGCTGACGATCAGCGTCCACGTCCGGCGGGTCAGTCCGCGTTCCCTCGGCGGGAGCGCGGGTGGGGGTGCGGTCGTGACGGTTTCACTCACGGCTGAACAGCGTACGACCATGTCTATCCGCGTACGGTAGAGGCATGAGTGACGTGCCGTTCGGGTTCAGCCCGCACGACCCCGACGACAAGAGCGGGAAGCCGGGAGACAACCCGTTCGACTTCAGCCAGCTGGGCAACATGCTCAGTCAGCTGGGCTCCATGCTGAGCAACGCGGGGTCGTCGAGCGGGCCGGTCAACTACGACCTCGCCAAGCAGATCGCGTTCCAGCAGCTGTCCTCGACGACGACCACGATCGGGTTCGCCTCCGACCAGTCGAGCGCGGTCACCGACGCCGTGCACCTGGCCGAGATGTGGCTGGACCCGGTCACGTCACTGCCCGCGGGCACCCGCACGACGCAGGCGTGGACGGCGCGCGACTGGATCGAGCGCACCATCCCCACCTGGCAGCGCCTGTGCGACCCGGTCGCGCAGCGCATGTCCGGCGCGTGGGTCGAGGCGATGCCCGCCGAGGCGAAGCAGGCGGCCGGCCCGCTGCTCGCGATGCTCGGGCAGATGGGCGGCATGGCGTTCGGTTCCCAGCTCGGCAACGCGCTGGCGCAGCTCGGCTCCGAGGTGCTCACCTCGACCGACGTCGGCCTGCCGCTCGGGCCCGAGGGCACCTCGGCTCTGCTGCCGGCGAACATCGAGAAGTTCACCGAGGGCCTGGAGCGCCCCGCGTCCGAGGTGATGGTGTTCCTCGCCGCCCGCGAGGCCGCGCACCAGCGTCTCTTCACGCACGTGCCGTGGCTGCGGCAGCGCCTGCTCGACACCGTCGAGGAGTTCGCCAAGGGCATCAAGGTCGACACCTCGGCACTGGAGCAGCTCGCGGGCCAGATCGACCCGTCGAACCCCGCCTCCATCGAGGAGGCCATGAGCTCGGGCCTGCTCGAGCCGCAGACCACCCCGGAGCAGAAGGCGGCGCTCAACCGCCTCGAGACGCTCCTCGCGCTCGTCGAGGGCTGGGTGGACGTCGTGGTCGACGCCGCCGTCTCCGATCGCCTTCCCGGTGCTCCCGCCCTGCGCGAGACGCTGCGCCGTCGCCGAGCCTCCGGTGGCCCGGCCGAGCAGACGTTCGCCACGCTCGTGGGCCTGGAACTGCGCCCGCGCAAGCTGCGGGCCGCCTCGGCGCTGTGGAAGCTCATCGGCGACCAGCACGGCGTCGAGGTGCGCGACAGCGTGTGGGAGCACGCCGAGCTCGTCCCGACCGCCGAGGACCTCGACGACCCGCTGGAGTTCGCCGAGCGCCTGACCAACACCCGCAAGGCTCTCGAGGACCCGATCGCCGAGCTGGAGCGCACCATGCGCGAGGACGGCGAGAAGGGCGACAAGCCCGACGAGGCCTGACCCCTCTTCTGAACGACGCGCCCGGTGAGGAACTTTCCTCACCGGGCGCGTTGCGTTCGGGGCTCGGCGCGCACACCCTCGCCGAGCGTTTCTCGTGGTCGATCTTCAGTCTTCTGAGATCCCCAGGCCTGCGGCGGCCGAGAGTCCCTCCAGGTAGCCCATGGCCCGCTCGGTCTTCTGGTAGCGGTGGACCCACTCCCAGAAGTCCTTGCCGTGCCCTGGCACCAGCAGGTGCGCGAGTTCGTGCACCAGCACGTAGTCGAGCACCCACGGCGGCACGTCGCGCAGCCGTTCGGACACGCGGATCGTGCCCTCCGTCGGCGTGCAGGACGCCCAGCGCGTGCGCATGGGCGGCACCCAGCGCACGCTCACCGGTTCGGCCAGCGAGTCGAGATAACGCGCCGACAGTTCGGCGCAACGCGCCATGAGCGCCTCGTCCGATGTGCGCGCAGGGGACTTCCTGCGCGTCTCACTGCGCTGGAGGCGGCTCAACATCTCCGCCACCCAGTGCTTCTCTTCCCCCTTGGTCATCCGTGCCGGCAGAAGGACGACGACGGTGTCGCCCTCCCGGTACGCGCTGACCATGCGGCGGCGCCGGGGGCTCCGCCGCACTTCCACCCGCGGTTCGGCCATGCAGTCACCGTAAACGTCGCCACCGACAATTTTCGGCCCCCAACCGGCGGCAGGCGCGCACCCGGCGGGTGAAGTTCCACCGAACGGCGGCTGGACACGCGCGGGATCGACATGCGCGGTTTCGCACGCCTGCGGAGGTACCGTCGCGCCAAGGTCCCCGAGTGTGTCCGCACTCACAACTGCAAGGGAGGGGCTGTGGCCGACACCTACAACGGCTACTGCGTCAAGTGTCGCGAGAAGCGCGACTTCGACGGCAACGTCGAGGAGACCAATGGGCGGCGCATGGCGAAGGGCACCTGCCCTGTCTGCGGTACGAAGATGACGCGGATCCTCGGCAAGGCCAAGGTCTGACGTTTGCGCTGGCAGGGGGCCCCGCCCCCTGCCAGTCTTGCCGTCGTGGACACAAGACCCCGTGTGCGTGCAGGACTGGCCGTGGTGCGCAGAGGCCCCGGCGTCGTCCAGGTCGGCACCGACCCGAAGCACGCCGTCGTGATCGACTCGCTGCCCGAGGCGGTGGTCGACGAACTGATCACCCTCGACGGCCGCCACACCGTCGCTGAACTGGGTGAAAGACTGAAATCCCGGGGCGAGGACCCCACCCAGCTGAGTGAAGTTCTCGTCTCACTCGAAGAAGCCGGTCTGCTCGACGACGGCTCGCTGTCGAGGGGCGGGACGGCCGCGGTCCACGGGTCCGGGCACCTCGCCCTCTCCATCACTTCGCTTCTGGCCGTGTCCAGCGTTCAGCTCGCGCACAACGCCGATCTGACGGTGCTGGCGGCGACGCAGGTCCCCGATCCGAACCTGGTGAGCACCCTGATGGCGTTCCGGACGCCGCATCTGGCCGTGCGCGTTCGTGAGGGCGTGGGCATCGTCGGACCGTTGGTGCTGCCTGGCCGTTCTTCGTGCTTGAACTGCGCGGACCTGCACCGCGCCGACCAGGATCCGGCGTGGCCCGTCATCGCCGCGCAGCTCGCGAACCGACCGGCCTCCACCGACGTGCTGTTCGCGTCGGGAACGGCGGCGCTGGCCGTGGCGCAGATCCTGGAGTCGTTGATCTACGTCCGCGGTCGCGACCTGGCCCCGCCGCCCGTGCTGAACGCCACTCTCGAACTCGACCTCGCGGCGGGCGTCGCTGAGAGGCGAAGCTGGTATCCGCACCCTGACTGTCAGTGCTCCGCACATAACATGGCCGAGTGACCGAGATTCCGCGCAAGGCCGTGCAGCGCACCGCCAAGCTGGCGAGCCTCCCGCTCGGGGTGGCCGGCCGGGTTGTCGGCGGCTGGGGGAAGCGACTGACCGGACGCGCGGCCGACGAGGTCAACGCCGAGGTGACGGCCAAGACGGCGGAACAGGTCTTCGCGGTGCTGGGCCAGCTCAAGGGCGGAGCGATGAAGTTCGGCCAGGCCCTGAGCGTGTTCGAGGCGGCGGTTCCGGACGAGCTGGCGGCCCCGTACCGCGAGGCGCTGACGAAGCTCCAGACCGCGGCCCCGCCGATGCCCGCCCGCACCACCCACCGCGTGCTCGCCGAACAACTCGGCGCGTCCTGGACGAAGCGCTTCCAGGAGTTCGACGACAACCCGGCCGCGTCGGCGTCCATCGGCCAGGTGCACCGCGCCGTGTGGCACGACGGCCGCGACGTGGCGGTGAAGGTCCAGTACCCCGGCGCGGACGAGGCCCTGCGCGCCGACCTGAAGCAACTGCTGCGGTTCAGCCGGTTGTTGCAGGCGATCATGCCCGGCACCGACGTGCGCCCGCTGCTGGAGGAGCTGCGCGACAGGTACCTGGAGGAGCTCGACTACCGCGACGAGGCCGCGAACCAGCGCACGTTCGCGAAGGCCTTCGAGAACGACCCGCACGTGCTGGTCCCCCGCGTCATCGCCTCGTCGCCCAAGGTCATGGTGACCGAGTGGACATCGGGTGTGGGCCTGTCCCACATCATCCGCGAGGGCACCGCCGAGGACCGCGACCAGGCAGGCCAGCTCCTCGCCGAGTTCCACTTCTCCGCTCCGTCGCGCTCGGGCCTGCTGCACGCCGACCCGCACCCCGGCAACTTCATGCTGGGCGACGACGGCCGGCTGCGCGTGCTCGACTTCGGCGCCGTCGCCCGCCTGCCCGACGGCCTGCCGAAGACGCTGGGCCTGATGACCAGGCTGGCACTGGACGGCCGCTCCGCCGACCTGGTCGAGCTGCTGCGCACCGAGAACTTCATCCGCGAGGGCATGGAACTGCACGGCGAGGACGTGCTCGGCTACCTGGCGCCGTTCGTGGAGCCGCTGCGCACCGAGTCGTTCCACTTCACCCGCCGCTGGCTCCAGTCGCAGGCCGAACGCGTGGGCGACCTGCGCAGCCCGGACTCGCAGACGGGCCGCTCGCTGAACCTGCCGCCGCAATACCTGCTGATTCACCGCGTGACAATGGGAGCGACGGGCATTCTCTGCCAGCTGGACGCCCATGTGACCGCACGCGAAATCGTCGCGCGCTGGCAGCCGGGATTCGACGACTAACTCGTCCGGGTGAACCCAGGCGAAGTTGTCCACAGGTTGACTTCAGCCCCGGTTCGCCCGCGTTCCACTGCACCACGATGAACACATGACACACATCGCGACCACCGCTGAGCTGCGCAAATCCGGCATCTCCGCACGAGAGATCCTGCGGCACTGCACCCCCGCCGGGTCGTGGCAGCAGCTGCTGCCCGGCGTCGTTCTGACCAAGCCGTCCCCACCGACCCGGCTCGATCGGCTTCGCGCTGTTCTTTCCTTTGCCGGGCCTTCCTCGGTGATCACGGGAGCCGACGCGTTGGTTCGCCAAGGCGCCGTGCTTTCTCTTCCACGGCACATTCACGTGCTCGCGGGAAGTAATGCGCGAAGAGCACATCCGTGGATTCTGCTCGAACGCACCAGCCGCCCGCCGGACGTGGTGGAGCGCCACGGGCTGAGGCTCGCCGCCCCTGCCCGGGCTGCCCTGGACCTGGCCCGGCGGGAGCTGAACCCACGCGCCGTCGTGGAGATCCTCGACGCCGTGGTGGGGGCGCGGCTGTGCTCGCCGGCGGAGTTGCTGGAGGAGCTGCGGGTGAGCAGCCGGAGGGGAACGGCGCTGGTCAGGCAGGCCTTAGGCCACCTCTACCCGACCTGACGACCCGACGCTTGCGACGCGTGTCGCCTCAGGTGAGCGGAGTCGCGTTCGGTGCCGCGCGGGCAGCACCACCGATCTGCGGGGGCTTCCTTCACGCTGCACGCGTCCACCGGGCGACGTGCGCCAGTGGGCTCCCGCGCGAGTTGCACCGGAACTCGCGCTTGCCCGACCGCTGGTTCCGAGGCGCGCCCAGCGCCGCCTGCACCCACGGGCCTCCAGCCACCTCACCCGCCTCGCGATCCACCTCCCCAGCCCCGCCCGGTCGGACCGCCGACCATCACCACACCCCTGACACCGCAGGTCAGACGACATGCTCGGCGCCGCCTGCTCCCACGGGCCTCCAGCCA
>NZ_FOYL01000006.1:0-29833 GCF_900115955.1 Lentzea waywayandensis | reverse complement strand
CCCCGCCCGGTCGGACCGCCGACCATCACCACACCCCTGACACCGCAGGTCAGACGACATGCTCGGCGCCGCCTGCTCCCACGGGCCTCCAGCCACCTCACCCACCGCGCGATCCCCCACACCAACCCCGCCCGGTCGGACCACCGGCCATCACCACACCCTGACACCGCAGGTCAGACAACATGCCGGGCGCCTCGCGAGCGCCCAATCAGACACCGGAGGCAGCCTCATCCCGCACGTCCAACGGACGACATTCACCAACGACTGTCACGCGAGCCGGCACAGACCGGAACCCGAGCCGGGCGCTCACGCCGGACGCGTACCCGACCGCCCACACCCACAGGCCTCCAGCCACCTCACCCCTCGCGCGATCCGCGAACCCAGGTGAGTCAGCGCCAGTACTCGTCCGGCAGCTTGCCCTCGATGTCCCGGACGTGGGTCTTCGAGCACACCTGACACAACCACCGGATCGAGCTACCGGTCCGCTCGGACGACCAGGCCAGGAACTCCAGGTCGGAAACGGAGGAACGCAGCCGCCCGCATCTGTGGCAGGCGGTCACCGGCGCCGTCCCACGTGAACGGTGTCGGTCTCCAGCAGGAACACGTCCTCGCGGGCGCCCGCGTACTCCGAGTCGGAGGGGTTGAGCAGGCGGCGCAGCGCGTCGCGGTCGGCCGGGTGCAGGTGCGGGCCGGTGATCTCGGACAGCCAGGTCAGGCGGTCGACCGCCCAGTCGCGGACGAGTTGTTTGGCCGGGGCCGGGTGGTCGACCACGAAGCTGAAGGCGCTGATCTCGCCGAGGCCCGCGTCGGCCAGGGCCACGTTCCAGCCGACCGGCAGGCGGACGGAGCCCGTCATGTTCTCGCGCATCGACGTGAACCACGACGCGCGGGCGGCGGCCATGCGGTCCTGGAGGCCGGGTGAGCCGACGCCGAGGTCCCACGGGAGGAAGCGGGTTTCGAGGCCGCCTTCCGCGAGTGCCAGCCAGCCGCCGGGAGCCAAGGCTTCTACCAGGCGTTTCACTCCGCGCAACTGATCAGGGAGGTGGTGGATCACCCGCGAGCCCCAGATGAGCTCGACCGGGCCGGCGAACGACAGCGGGTCTTCCGCGGCGAGGTCCGCGAGCACGGGCTTCACCGTGACGATGCCGTCGCCCTCGGTGCGGGCCGCGGCGCAGGCCGCGTCCAGCAGTTCGGGCGTGGCGTCTACCAGCACGAGGACGCCTCCGCCGTGCTCGCGCAGGGCCGAGACGAGCGGCACGCTCATGGAGCCGGCGCCGCAGCCGACGTCCATCACCACCGGCGAGTCCGGTAGTGGGGCGACGAGCCTGCGCGCGACCGAGGTCAACGCCTCAGCCTGCAGCGAGCCGTAGCGCCTCATCGCGTGGAGGCGGGCGGACCAGTCGATTCCGTCGTGAGTGTGGTGCGGCACAAAGGGAACGGTACGGAGGAACGGCCGAGGCCGCCATCCACCTTCTCGTGGATGACGGCCTCAGCTCGAGACTGTCAGAGGTCGAAGCGAGCCGCTCTGCGTCCCGCCCATCGCGACAACCTGCGCCAACGTTGCGCTGACGCGAGGCGGTTCGCCAGGCGTTGCTCTTCAGCGAACCTCTGGGCTTCTTGTATTCGTATTCGCACGAGTTCTTCATTCAGAGACATGGGTGTCAGGCCCTCGTTCAGGTAGGCGGGCATTGCGCTGTGGTTGAGCTGCACGGTGTTCACGCCGCCGCCTCCGTCTTGCTGGCAGTGACAACGGTCGCGTCCTTGCGCGGACGGCCACGCGGCCGCTTCCGCGCGATGACGACACCGCGCTCGAAGATCTCTCCACCCCAGACGCCCCACGGCTCGTGACGTGCGATCGCGCCGGCGAGGCACTCCGCGAGGACCGGGCAGGTCCCGCAGAAGGACTTCGCCTTCTCGAGGTCAGCAGGCGCGTCAGCGAACCAGAGGTCGGGGTTGTGGGTGCGGCAGGGGATGTCCAGCCCCTCCGCGAGGTCCGGAAGTGTCTCGCCCGTGAGCGGGACAGTCGCGGTCAACATCAGGGTTTTCTCCTTGTGTGGGGTACAGCAAAAAACACGAAAGCCGCGGACTCTTGGCGAGTCCGCGGCTTTCGTGAGCCTGGTGGTCCTTCGACCCTCTATGGGGTCGGCAGGAGCCTTCTCACTTGATGCGCGGACAGCGCATTCGTGTAGTTGTCGACGTCATCGATGACCGGCAGCGCGATCGGCTGCTCGCTGCCCAGTTCGGCGACAGTCAGAGCGGTGCCGCGCAGAGCGGTGCCCCGCTCACGGCCGAGCAGTGCCACTGGCTTGTGGGCAGAGGTGTGCCACATGGCCTGAGCGGATGCGGACGTGCAGATGCCCTCGGTCAACGGGAGGCCGAGCGCGCGCGAGATGCTGAAGATCTTCACAACGGGCCACCTCCTCCAAGCGAGAGAGCTCTGCAGTTGAGAGCTAGTAGTAGTTCTTCTTCCCCAGACGGGTCCTCCGGACCCGGCATGAGCAGGTTATGACCCCGTCCCAGGGGCTCGCAACCTATTTAACGAAACTTGTCCCGATCAGGTGGCGGAGTATCCGACACCGGCTCGGACCAGGCCCAACACGTCATCGCCGAACTTATCAAGCTTCGAGGCGCCGATGCCCGAGATCGCGACAAGTCCGGCCGAATCCGTGGGTCGCTGCTCCGCGATCGCCACCAGGGTCGCGTCGGTGAAGACGACGTACGCGGGCACCTTCAGCTCCCGCGCCCGTCCCGCACGCCACTGGCGCAGCGACTCGAGCAGCTCTTCGTCCACATCGGACGGGCAGGACCTGCATCGGCCGAGCTTGACGGCCTGCGCCTCGACCAGCGTCGACGCGCACACCCGGCAGGTCGGCTTCTCCTTCTTCATGAGAGGAGGGCGCTGCGCGCCTGCGGATACCCGCGCGGCCGGGTGGTTCTCCGGAACGAGGTTGTAGAGGAACCGCGAACGGCGGCGGTACTTGCGCCCACCAGCCGCGCGCGCCAGCGCCCACGACAACCAGATGTGCTCACGCGCGCGCGTGACACCTACGTACAGAAGGCGGCGTTCTTCTTCGATCTTCGCGTCGTCGCCGTCGGCGTACTGGATCGGCATCGTGCCCTCGACCAGCCCGACGAGGAACACGGCGTCCCACTCGAGGCCCTTCGACGCGTGCAGCGACGCCAGGGTCACGCCTTCGACCGTCGGCGGGTGCTGCGCCTCGGCCCGCATGTCCAGTTCCACGCAGAACCGCGGCAGGTCGGCGTCGGGAGCGGTGACGGCGAACTCCTCGGCGAGCTCGACCAGCGCGAGCAACGACTCCCAGCGTTCACGCGCGGTGCCACCGGTCGGCGGCTCGTCGGTGAGCCCGACGCGGTGCAGCACCGAGCGGACGACCTCGGGCAGGCTCCCCGAAACCTCGCCCGACGAGCGCAGCGTGATCATCGCCTGGCGCACCTCGGCGCGCTCGAAGAAGCGCTCGCCCCCGCGCACCAGGTACGGGATACCGAGCCCGGCGAGCGCCTGCTCGTACACCTCGGACTGCGCGTTGACGCGGTAGAGGATCGCGATCTCGGACGCCGCGACGCCCTCGTCCAGCAGCGTCTTGACGCGGCCCGCGACGGCGTCGGCCTCGCTCGGCTCGTCGTCGAACTCGTGGAACCGCGGCTTCGGCCCGTCCGGCCGCTGCCCGATCAGCTGAAGCCGCGAGCCGGCGGGACGCCCGCGCGCCCACTTGATCGTGTCGTTGGCCAGTTCCACGACCTGCGGTGTCGACCGGTAGTCGCGCTCCAGCCGCACGACGACCGCCTCGGGGAACCTCCGCCCGAAGTTGAGCAGCGGCTGCGGCGAGGCGCCCGCGAACGAGTAGATGGTCTGGTTCGCGTCGCCGACCACGGTCAGGTCGTCGCGATTGCCCAGCCACGAGTCGAGCACGCGCTGCTGCAACGGCGTCACGTCCTGGTACTCGTCCACGACGAAGCAGCGGTAGCGGTCGCGGAACTCCTGCGCGACCTCGGCGTTGTCCTCCAGCGCGCCGGCCGTGTAGAGCAGCAGGTCGTCGAAGTCGAGCAGCTGCGCCTCGTTCTTGAGCTGCTCGTAGGTCGTGTAGAGCTTCATGATCTGTTCGGCGGGCGCCGGGATGTCCCGCGCGGCGCGAGCGGCGGCGACCGGGTAGTCCTCCGGCGTCAGCAGCGACGCCTTCGCCCACTCGATCTCGCTGGTGAGGTCGCGCAGCGCGTCCGGTTCCGTCGGCAGTCCCAGCCGGGACGCGGCGCGGGCGACGACGCGGATCTTCTGGTCGACCAGCTCCCAGCGCGGACCGCCGATGACGCGCGGCCAGAAGTAGCGCAGCTGGCGTGAAGCGGCGGCGTGGAACGTCACGGCCTGTGCGCCGTGCACGTCCAGAGAGCGCAAACGTGTGCGCATCTCCCCTGCGGCACGCTTGGTGAACGTGACGGCGAGGACCTGCGTGGGAGCGACGTGACCGCGTTGGCACAGATAGGCGATGCGGTGCGTGATGGTGCGCGTTTTGCCGGTACCGGCGCCCGCGAGCACGCACACGGGGCCACGAGGGGCCTCGACCGCCGCACGCTGTTCCGGATCAAGACCCTCCAGCAACGCGTCCATAGCCCGGCAGTCTCGCAGACGGCCGATGCAACTCCGAGACCAGCGCGCCGTATCCTGGTCAGCATGGCTGGTAAGCAGGACAAGGCGGCGGCTAAGGAAGCGGCGAAGGCTCGCCGCGCGGCCTCACGCGAACGGCGCAAGCAGATCTTCGAGGCGTTCAAGATGCAGCGCCGCGAGGACAAGGCGCTGATCCCGATGATGCTGGGCGCCCTGCTGGGCGTCACCGCGATCGCCGTGGTCCTGGGCATCGTCTTCAACGCGGTCTGGATGTTCGTGCCGCTGGGCGTCGCGATCGGCGCGCTGCTGGCCGTGATCATCTTCGGCCGCCGCGTGCAGAGCAACGTCTTCCGCAAGGCGGACGGCCAGCCGGGCGCGGGCGCCTGGGCCCTGGAGAACCTGCGCGGCCGCTGGCGCGTCACCCCCGCCGTCGCGGGCACCACGCAGCTCGACGCCGTGCACCGCGTGCTGGGCCGGCCGGGCGTCGTCCTGGTCGCCGAAGGCGCCCCGCAACGGGTGAAGCCGCTGCTCGCGCAGGAGAAGAAGCGCATCTCCCGCGTCGTCGGCGAGACCCCGATCTACGACTTCATCATCGGCACCGAAGAGGGCCAGGTCCCGCTGAAGAAGCTCCAGTCGAAGCTGATGAAGCTGCCGCGCAACATCACGGCCGCCCAGGTCGACACGCTCGAGACCCGCCTCGCCGCACTGGCCAGCCGCGGCGCCGCACTGCCCAAGGGCCCGATGCCGGCGGGCGCCAAGATGCGCAACGTCCAGCGCGCCATGCGCCGCCGGGGCTGACCGGACCCGCTCCCACCAGCACAAAGAGGCCCGCCGCACATCTCGTGCGGCGGGCCTCTTCACGTTCGAGCAGAGCTAGCGAACCTTGATTACGACGGTGCCCGCGGCCTTGTCGTGCAGGCAGCGGCCGTCCGCGTCCCAGACCAGCGCCGGAATCAGCGGGAAGATGAGCACGGTGCGCAGCAGGGCGCGCGGCAGGTGCACGAACGTCTTGCCGTCGATCCGCGCCACCCGCAGCCCGAGCAGCGCGTGCCCCGGCGTGAACCCGAAGAACGCCACCGCGACCACGGTGATCACGAACCAGGCCAGTAGGCTCCAGTTCTTGGGCAGGTCAGGCTGGGTGAACACGGCCGCGACGCCGGCCGACAGCAGGAAGTCGACGAAGATGGCGAACGTGCGCCGTCCGATGGAGGCGATGGAGCCCGGCCCCTTCTCGGGGAAGCCGTGCCGCTCGCCTCGCCAGCGCTGTTGCGTGCCGTCGTTCGAGTCGTCACCCGGTGACAGCACCGAATTAGGTCCAGACAGCCACGAACCGGTCCACCTGCTCACCTCAACAGAGTAAAGCCGTGCTCAACGGGTGAGCACGGGCAGGTCGTCTTGCCCTGTTGAGCAGCCCCGTTAACACTGGCGAAACATCGGAGTGACGGACGGGCAACACCGCCCGCATACGGTCCCTCCTGATGACCAGCCGTTGTCCATAGTCAAGGAGTCGACGAGGGTGTTCAAGAATTCCGACGAGGTGCTGAAGTTCATCACCGACGAGGGCGTCAAGTTCGTCGACGTGCGGTTCAGCGACCTGCCCGGCGTGATGCAGCACTTCACGCTGCCCGCCAAGGCGTTCGACGCCGACGCGATCGAAGAGGGTCTCGCCTTCGACGGCTCCTCCGTGCGCGGCTTCCAGTCCATCCACGAGTCGGACATGCTGCTGCTGCCCGACCTGTACACCGCGCGTCTCGACCCGTTCCGCATCGAGAAGACGCTGATCGTCAACTTCTTCGTGCACGACCCGTTCACGCGTGAGGCGTACAGCCGCGACCCGCGCAACATCGCGCGCAAGGCCGAGCAGTACATCACCGACTCGGGCATCGCGGACACCGCGTACTTCGGCGCCGAGGCCGAGTTCTACATCTTCGACTCGGTCCAGTTCGACACCACCGCGAACGGCTCCTTCCACAAGGTCGACGCGGTCTCCGGCTGGTGGAACACCGGCCGTGAGGAAGAGGGCGGCAACCTCGGCTACAAGGTCAAGTACAAGGGTGGCTACTTCCCCGTCACCCCGAACGACCACTACGCCGACCTGCGCGACCAGATGGTCCTCAACATGGAGGCCCAGGGCTTCACCGTCGAGCGCGCCCACCACGAGGTCGGCACCGGCGGCCAGGCCGAGATCAACTACAAGTTCAACACGCTGCTGCACGCCGCGGACGACCTGATGCTGTTCAAGTACATCATCAAGAACACCGCCTGGCAGGCCGGCAAGACCGTCACCTTCATGCCGAAGCCGCTGTTCGGCGACAACGGCTCGGGCATGCACACGCACCAGTCGCTGTGGAAGGACGGCGCGCCGCTGTTCCACGACGAGAGCGGCTACGCGGGCCTGTCCGACACCGCCCGCCACTACATCGGCGGCATCCTGCACCACGCGCCGTCGCTGCTGGCCTTCACCAACCCGACGGTGAACTCCTACCACCGCCTGGTCCCCGGCTACGAGGCCCCGGTCAGCCTGGTCTACTCGCAGCGCAACCGCTCGGCGTGCGTCCGCATCCCGATCACGGGCAACAACCCGAAGGCCAAGCGCATCGAGTTCCGCTGCCCCGACTCCTCGGGCAACCCGTACCTCGCCTTCTCGGCGATGGTCATGGCGGGCCTCGACGGCGTGAAGAACAAGATGGAGCCGCCGGCCCCGATCGACAAGGACCTCTACGAGCTTCCGCCCGAGGAGGCCCGCGACGTCAAGCAGGTTCCGGCCACCCTCGACGCGGTGCTGGACAACCTGGAGGCCGACCACGAGTTCCTGCTCGAGGGCGGCGTGTTCACCCCGGACGTGATCGACACCTGGATCTCGTTCAAGCGTGAGCAGGAGATCGACCCGCTGCGTCTGCGCCCGAACCCCTACGAGTTCGCGCTGTACTACGACGTGTGATCGGCGCGGGGCTTTGACCAGTCGTTTCACCGGTTGAAGCCCCAGCCAGGCCGTTTCCAGGCCGTCCGCCGTGGAGAGGCCGCCTGATCGACCGAAGGCCGAGGGCCGGGTGACTGTCACAGTCGCCCGGCCCTCGGCCTGTCTGCATGTTCACTGCGGTGGGAGTCCGCTGCCACTCAACGTCAGCCGTGCACCGGGAGCCGACGAGCTGACTTGCACGTTCGTCACGAGCACATCTGCCTCCGCTCCATTCGGCAGCTTGATACGAGCAGCGTCAGCCATGATCGGGGTAGCCGTCTGAGCAGTGCCCGACCATTCCTTCAGACCGCCGCGCCCCTGGCTCTCACGTAGGTTGACGGCACTCAGCGAAACCGTCCTGCCATCGGCAAAGGTGAGTTCTGCTTCACCCGAGTAACTGAACACGTTGGTCCCTCATTCCAAGTCAGGCGGCCACGGTGGGCTTGCCGCCGAAGATGTTGTCAATTGCGATGCGCGCCCGTTCATGGCTGGACGGCATCAGGTGCGTATAGACGCGGAGCGTAAACGCTGGATCCGCATGACCAAGGTATTCGGCGAGTGCCCGGATGCTGATGCCCTGCTCCAGGAGCATCGATGCGAAAAAGTGCCGCAGTGCATGGAAGCCTTCCGCGCGTCCAGGATCGAGCACGCCGGCCTCCACGAGCGCGGGCTTCCACACGTGGTGGTTGAACGAGTGCCGGTAAATCTGCTTCGACTCCCGCGTATAGATCAACAACGGCACAGTCACGAGTTTGCCGTCAGGAGTCCCCCACGGGAGCGTAATCGGAAGCGGCTCGAACTTCTGAACGTGCACATTGATCGATTCCCCTAGGCTGGCAGCCAGAGGAACGTCTCGGCACTTTCCATGCTTCGGCGGAGCAAAGATCATCTTGCCGCGCACGATCTTGATCTGACGCACAACGTGGAGGACACCCTCCGACTCATCCACGTCGTCCGGCGAGAAGCCGAAGACCTCTCCCTGCCGCAGACCGGCACCCGCGCCCAGGTCCACGCCAACGCGGTACCGCTCTCCGATCGAGGACCGGACCGCGTGCACTCGTTCGGGCTCCCAAGGAACGATCTTCGGGTACTCGCCGCGCGGCTTCTTCACGGACTTGGCGTTGCACGGGTTCTTGCGGATGCGCTCGTCATCCACGGCCGCCGTGAAGATTGCTGAAACGTTGGCGAAGATCGTTCGGCGGTAGGTCTCAGCCAGGCCCTTCTTCTGAAGCTTCCGGTCCCACGTCTGGATCGTGGACGGCAGGATCACGCGCAGCTCGTCGTCTCCGAAGTACGGGAAGACATGGAGCTTGAGCCGAATCTCAACCTGCTCACGCGTCGACTCGTCGAACGTCTGCCCGTCGAGCCAGTGTTCCTCTGCGTACCTCCGGAACGCGATCTTCCCCGCGTCGGGGTCGAGGTACGTCCCCTTGTTCTTGTCGTTCTCCATCTCGTGCAGGAAGGCTTCCGCAGCGTTCTTCTGGCGGTCCGGGAACGACTTCGTTCGTTCACCACCACCCAGCAACGGGATGCGCACCTTGTAGCGCAATCCCTTGCCGTACAAGGCAGTCTTCTCCCGCACGCCATCCTTGACGGTCCACCAGCGGTCTTGGATGTGGCCCATGACAGTCTTCTCCCCTTGTTCGAATTCGAGTGCTGTCAGGCCGCTTCAGCGCTGTTGAACCACTCGCGCACCTTGGCCGGGTCCCAACGAAGGTGTTTGCCAACCCGACGCGCGGGAGGGCCGTAGTGCTTGGTCCGCCACCCACGAATCGTGTGCACGGGCACCCCGAGGAAGGCCGAGAGATCTTCCACGGTCCATAGCGGTTCGACGCTCGACATGAGATCCCCCCAGATCAGGCCGCTTGTACCGAAGTTGCTGAAACATCTGGCGCGGGGCGGGGCAGGACGGCCAGGACGGCTTGCGCCTGGTCGTACTCCGCCTTCCACTTGAGCCGTTGGGCGACCATCTGCATGAGCAGTTCGGCGCGTCCTGGGACGTGCGGGTCACCCGCTTGAACCGGCGACCACATCAGCCGCGTCCGGTCGGTCTCCTGTTTCGCGATGCCTGCCGCCGCAAGGGCTTCCTTGACGAAGGCCGCCCGGTCGGACTTGTGTTCAGCGAGGGTCTTCCCCGACCAACGCCGCGACACGAGCACACGCCGGCCTGGCAAGCCGAGCGTCTCCCTGCGATGTGCTTTGGACCGGCAGCGGCCCGGAGCCATCCGAGAGTGCGCGCCCTTGGGCTGCACCCCGTAGGCCAACCAGACCGCACACCGGTCCGAGCAGGGCGTGATGGCCAACTCTGCCGCCAGCCGGTCGGCGTGGTCGGAGGCCCGAGACGACGCGTCAGTGTGCACCACCTCGGAGATCGACTTGACCAGGTACTTGGTCAGGTAGCCGATGTGGCGGCCAGCTTCCTCGCTACCGCCGAGGATTCCTTTGGAGTGGACCTGCGCACCGAACTCAGCCACGTGTGCCGGAGTGTCGAGATCAGCGACGGCATCAACCCAAGGCGTGAGCTGTACGCGCGTTTCCGGGTCCACGAACCCCATCAACTGCGAGTCCCACACCGGCATCTGGTCGCCGCTGTACTTGATCTCGTCGTGGCTGGGCCACCACACCTGGAGGTAGGTGGCCGCCGTGACTTCCCGGATGACCCGATGCGGAATCGAGCCTCGCACCGCGAAGTGCGCGTGAGGCGTGATCCGCTTCTGAGGCTCGACGGTGCCGAAGTACTGGGCGTCGAACCCGACGACCCGCCGCAGGTTCTGCCACCACCGGTCGACCAGAGACGCGAAGTGCACCGCGTCCCGAGCAGCACGGCGGTAGTCGTACGTCGACGGATCGACCGGGGAGCCGTCCTCACGCACCTTGCCGTAGGTGTCGAGGGTGAGCGTGACGAAGGTGGACGGCCGGTACTTGCCCGCGAACTCCCTGCCGACCGTCCGCTTGTCCACCTTGCGCCGAGGCAGGTTGGGGGCGTCCTGACGTCGGCGCGTGGACCGAATCGGAGCTGTTTTCGCAGGTAGATCGACCGATGGAAGGTTGCCGCGGACACCCTCCCCACGCAGGTCAGCGTCCGCTTCACGGATGGCTTCCCGCAGGTCGTCGACCTGGTCCAACGCGCCTTCCGCCGCCGCCTTCCGGTACTCCGCCGTCAGGTCCGATCGGTAGGTCACCAACTCGACCTGATCGGTCGAGGGCGCTTCCCGTTCGGCTACGGGCTCCTGGTCGAGGTGCCAGCCCTCTCGGCACTGGGCCATGCGGGACTTGCGGTTGCGATCCGCGCAGGCCTGGCACTTGCTCGCCTGTGTGGAGTTGCACCGCACCGCGACGATGCGCACTTCTCCGGTGTCGAGATCGACGACCTCACGAACCACGGGCCGGGTGCACACGCCGTGGTGTTCCGCCGCTGCTTTGACCACGTCCAGCGTGAGCGGAAGCCGTGCCCGCTCAGCCGACCTCATGCCTGCAACGTCAAGCGGCACAGCAGGAACGACGTCGACAGCGTCTGTAGTGGACTGTTCGTTGGTCATCACGCCGCCATCCCTTCCGGGCCATCCGGACGTCCGGGGAACTCGTGGACCGTTGCGTCTTCTGCGGTGAAGAACAGGGCCAGTTCGACCAGGTCCGCGTCGGTGACATGGAAGGCCCGAGCCCGTTCCGGTTCCCTGCGGCCGTCTTGCTTGACCCAGGCGACACCGGGGGTGTTCTCGCTGATCTCGTGAGCCGCCGCACCGCGTTGCCTGACGCCGTCGCCCAGGACCATGTCCACCTGGACCGGCTCATCGAGGCGCAGCGCCACGCGGGTGGTGAACAGGTGCCGGAAGCCGACAATTTCCTTGCGCGGGTCCTGGACCAGGGCGACGACCGCGAACCCAGGAGCGCGTCCCTGCGAGGTGATCGTCTGCACCGCCCGAGCAGCTCGATCCCGCAGGTTCTTGTCCGTCTGGTAGGCAATCACGTCCGCCAGTTCGTCCACGATCAGGACCGTGAACGGCTCCCCCGTCGAACGCGCCCACAGCCGCCGAACACCCCGGTACCGAGATGCCCTCTCCCTGACCTCAGTGGCGATTTCCTCCAGCAGTGCCACGGCATCAGGACCGTTGTCGTAGACGACCTTCGCGAAAGCATCCGGGCACTGGCCGAGCTCCATCCCGCCCTTGGGGTCGATGCCCACCAGGCGCACGAGTCCCGCGCGAATGGCCGGGGCGAGCTGCCACACGATCGACCACAGCACCGAGCCCTTGCCCGCACCGGGCACGCCCACGACGAGGAGCTGAGACCCGAGCAGCCGCAGCGACCACGGCCGGCCTGTCTCCGTCTCGCCCACGACGACCCGCTTGAGGTTCACCGCCGCCACGTCGCCAGTCAGCGCGGGAACGAGGACCGGCCGGCCGAGCGGGTCAGAGTGGATGAAGTCGAGTTCCAACACCCGAGGCCGCAGGACGCGCACCCGGCACGACTTGGCGTTGAACGAGTGCGCCAGGTTGTCCCGTCGCGCCTCCCACTGGTCTGGAGACTGCGCAGGGACCATCCTGACCCTCACTCGATCCCGCCAGCCTTCCGAGCGCACGCGGCCGAGCTTCGGGCGGTACTCCTTGCCCCGGCTGTCCTTGGACAGGTCTGCCAGCCGCGTCACCGTCCGCCATTGCGGCACGTAGACCGTGGCACGCCGCCATTCGGTCAGCACTCGGAACCAGACGTGCCGAACGTACGACGGCCGGTGAAGCCCTGCCCAGATCACCAGACCGCCAGCGAGAGTCAGCACGACGAAGACCAGCACCCAGAGCCCGAATTGGATGTAGATCACGTAGACCGCCAGTCCTCCGAAGACGGCCACGGGGTACCGCAGCGCGAGCGCGACCAGGCGGACGAACAGCCAGCAGCCCAGGAACACCAGTGCGATCGGCAGGAACACGACCTTCACCCACCGTGGCAGGAAGAACCACCACGGGAGACGAGGCCGGACACCCTCGAACGGAGCGGGATCAACCCACCTGTTCCCCGACATCACGCCTCACCGCCGTTCGCGATGACCGTGACGAAGATCAGCGGCAACCAGCCCAGACAGGTGCAGTACTTGACCTGTCCAGGCGCGTAAATGCCGAACCGGTGGCATTTCGGGCACTGCCGACCGTTCGGCAGCTTCCACACGGATGGACGACCGGCCCCGCTTGACGTGCCACATGAGTGTGGCGATACGCTCTGCATGACTCGAATCCCCTTGTGTCCCAACGAATACATGGCTGTTCGAGTCGGTGTGAATCGCCGGGAAGCAGTCGAGGCCCGCCAAGACTTTCGACTGTTTCCCGTGCGACACACCAACATCTGGTCTTCAGTTGTTGATCACTTGCAGCTTCGTTCTGACGACTGTTCAGAGCTTGTCCGGCATGCCGCCGACCCAGCCCGTACCGCTCTTGGGTTCCAGCACGGCGGCCAGCAACCCGGCATGTTGAGACAGCTTCCGCAGGAAGGACGCCAACAGCTGCTCACCGTCCGGACCGTCCGGCACGTGGATGGCGATCTGCGACGGGTCCAGGTTCAACCGCAGGCAGTAACCCGCAGCGGTCTCGTCCGGCCACGACACGATGTCAGCCGCCGCGTCAGGCCCCGGCGC
This sequence comes from Lentzea waywayandensis, assembly GCF_900115955.1. Classification (GTDB taxonomy): domain Bacteria; phylum Actinomycetota; class Actinomycetes; order Mycobacteriales; family Pseudonocardiaceae; genus Lentzea; species Lentzea waywayandensis. The sequence goes on along the minus strand of NZ_FOYL01000006.1, from coordinate 16,630 downwards.
AAGCAGAAGCTTGATCATCATCACCCCTCCTGCCATCCGAGAGTTCGCGTCTCTGTCGCCGCCGCGTGGTGCTCGAACATGTCGGCCGCGTGAAGAGCAGCCGCTTTGGCCCACCAGTCGGTCTTGGGCAGCGCCGCGAGGTTTCGCCAGACCGACGCCACCTCACGGCAAGTGACGGCCAGGCGAGCAACCTTCTCCGGATCGACCGCACCCGCGTAACGGTTGGCGTCCTCCGCCGCCGTGTAGGCGCGGTAGGCGTCCTCCCACTGGGATGCGAGCAAGTCGAACTCCGACACGGGTTACGCCGCCTTGGAGGAGTCAGCGGCTCCAGCGCCACCCTTGCTCACCTGCGGCGGGGTGCCCGCCGACCTGCCCGACGCACGGAAACCCGACGCCCGGTAGATGTAGCTCTGGTACTTGAACTCGCCGTTCCCCGCGACCTTCGGCTCAGCGGTGAGCCCGTCCAACTCGATCGGTCGCATCCCCGGCAGCACCTCACCGGTGGTCGGCACCGGCTGGACGTCCGCGAGGAACGTGATCTCAAAGCTCTTGCGCTTGGCGTTCGGCTCACTCGGGTCCGTGACAGAGACCTTCCACTGACGCTTGCCCGTCGACTCGTCGATGCGCTGCCGCACCGGTCGGCCGGCGTTCTTCTCGTCGCGGGTCTGGTACTCCGTGTCCGGGGCGACCTCACCCACCATGACAAGGCCCTGCGGGAATGCGTCGTCGAACGAGACCGGGAACCGGTGTCCCTTTGTGATGCCCACGGTGTGCTCCTCTGAAGGGGGCCGCTCATCTGCGGCTGTTTGCCCTAACGGGCGTTGCACATTCAGAGTCGGAGCCGTTTCGTCCCGTCTGAGTTCCGTCGAGGTCTCGTCTGGCGCGCCGAAGGCTCAAATAGTCTCTTCTTTGTCTCGTCCCGCTGGTAGCGTGGTCTCGTCTCACCACGGGGGAGGGCTCATGGCCGCCGAATCGACGCTGTTGAAGGTGCTCCTGCGACAGCGGCACATGCAGGGCTACACGACGTTCCGCAAGGAGTACGACCGCGTCGCGAAGCAGCTGGACAGCGATCTCATCGGCAAGTGGCCGAGCAAGGCCCAGTTCTACCGGTGGATGTCCGGCGACCTGCAAGGCCTTCCGTACGCAGACCACTGCCGAATCTTGGAGAAGATGTTTCCCGGCTGGAGCGCGCAGCAACTACTCGAACCCCACGACGGCGACGGCGACGGCCTGGTGACCGCGCCCCAACGAGAGGCCGCGCCTACCCACCCGGCCCCGCGTCCGGTGCAGCTTCCGCAACAGACCCGCCTTGCAGACCTGACGGCCGTCTACCCAACGAGGACCGAGTTCCTGCACAACGTCACCCCACGCACGTTGTTCGACGGCGCGCAGGAGATCTACATGGCCGGCCTCTCGCTGAACATGTTCTGCCAGCAGTACTCGGACCGGAGCATCCTCGACGCGATCGAGCAGGGCACGGTAATCAAGGCGTTGTTCCTCGACCCGAGCGGCACCTACACAGCGGCCCGCGAACGCGAGGAAGGCTTGCCGGATGGACACCTCAGCACCCTCACGCGCTTGAACATCGAGGCGATCCGCCGTGTGGGCTCGAAGGTGTCGGCGAGCGCAGCCGGGTCACTCGGTATTCGCGTCTACGACGAGCCGCTTCGCTTCAACATCACCATCATTGACCAGCGGAAATGCATCGTGCAGTCGTATCTGCCGGACGCCCGCGGAGTTGAGTCCCCGACGATGGTCATTGAGAGGAACGAGACCATGCCTGGTCTCTACACGACGTTTGCCCAGGTCTTCGACTCCATGTGGGACCGCGCGCAGGAGGTTGCTTGATGCACCAGCTCGACCACCTGGCGGACGTGGCCAGGAGCGCCGTCCGTATCGGAACCGAGCTGATCAAGACCACTCGTCCGCACACTGTCACCGAGAAAGCCGACCGCGACACCTTCACCGAGGTAGACGTACAGATTGAGCGCGAGATCCGCAACTACCTCGCCGAGGCTACCCCAAAGATTGGTTTCGTTGGCGAGGAAGAGGGCCGCAGCGACGCCAACACTGACAGCCCGTACGTGTGGGGTCTGGACCCGATCGACGGCACGGCGAACTTCGTTCACGGCGTGCCCCTCTGCGGCGTCTCTCTGGCACTCATCCAAGGCGACCGCACTGTCATTGGCGTGATTTCACTTCCGTACCTTGATCTTCACTATTCCGCCACATTGAGCGGTGGTGCGTTCGTTAATGGCAGGAAGCTCGAAGCGAGCAAGACCGCCGAGCTGGCCAAATCCATCGTAGCTATTGGCGACTACGCCCTAGGAGAAGATGCCGCCGCCAAGAACCGCCAGCGGATCGATCTCACCGCCGAGCTTGCGTCTACGGTCGAGCGTATCCGCATGTTCGGGTCAGCCGCACACGATCTTGCATGGTTGGCCGAGGGCAGAATCGATGGAGCAATCGTCATGTCCAACCAGACCCTTGACCTTGCAGCAGGGGTACTTATCGCACGCGAGGCGGGAGCGATTGTCTTGGACAGCACAGGGGACAACCACACCACCGCCTCAAAGCACACGATTGCCGCAGCCCCTAGAATCGCTAATCAGCTCCTCACATTGGTGCAGTCAGCAATCTTGAAAAGCACCTAATTCGCTGCTCACACAAACTTCAATGGTCAGTTATCGGACCTAGCCATTCCGCTCGGACACCAAGCTGAAATCTCTTTGAATCGAAACCTCCACAGCGGTGGAACATCAATAAGATCTCCTTCGCCAACTATCCTTACGTCATTCATGTGAAGATAGGTCGGCGAATCGATATCCGGAAGGTCGTCATCAATTAGGTAGATTCCATTATTCTCAATCAGCGCCGATATGCCATCCGAAAGACCTTCACCCCCCATCCCCGAGGCGCGCATTCGATCCAACCAAGTCTGCACCCAAAATTCTCGCGAAACCGCCAACCCGGTAAACACAGTTCCGCCAACGACGACCGCAAGACTAAAACTCTGTAGCGACTTGTCCAACAATGAAACCATCATCCGCAGGAGACGATCTCCTTCAAGATTACTTCGAACCCGAGGGAAGTCTTTCACTACTACGCCCCGCTTTCTCCATGTTAAGGTAAGTGATCCTATCACTTACCGCTTGCCATCAGGAGACCATTTCGATGCAATCCAAGCTCGCAGCAATGATTGACGGAGGATTCCTCATCAAGGCAGGCTGCGCAACCCTAGGCGTAACCGTGGACGATCTGCACCTAAATCCACTCAAGATATCAAATTGGTGCAGCTTGTCCGCTCGCCGAGTAGGCGCAGAATTCATGCGGGCATACTGGTATGACGGAATCCACGAACCAGCAAATCCAGAATACGAATCGCAGCTAGCTCGCGTTCGCAACCTTAGGAATCAAGCCGGAATTCAGACTCGCCTAGGAAAGCTCTCGAAGCGACCTAGTCCGGAGTGGTCTGAGATCCGAAAAGCACTACGGGCAATCGGCGCAGACCCAAACGAGTTCAAGAAACACTACCCGATGTCGAAGTATCGATACGAGCAGAAGGGTGTCGACACCCTTATTGTCCTAGACATGGTGAGACTTGCACAACTGAATGCTTACGACACGCTTCTGCTGCTTGCAGGCGACACTGACCTTGCCGAAGCGGTCAATACCGTTCAGGACTACGGCAAACGCGTGATAATTGCGCGTCCGGAAAAATGCGGAAATGCAAGCGATCTATTCGATCTCGCAGACGAATCCGTGACACTTACGGCTGACACCTTGAAGCACATGCTCCTGAAGGCCCCCGACCTCAGCGAGAAGATGGAAGAAATTCGAGCACGCAAGGGCACATCCATGCCCCTAGAATCTTCAGAGGACGATTAAGTGATCACAACTACCTGATTCCACAGGCCCACAGCGCCAACCATCCGACAATACCTTAAGTATTGGGATTGCGCTCGTCATTCCCTGTAATCCTGCGGAATATTCCTTTCTTCGCGCCCTGCCACGTGGGCCTCCATTTCTGCTCCTTGCAGATTTCCTCAAAGGAAAGTGACCCAATACCGTGATACGTGTAAATATCTTTGATTCGCATACCGAGAAGATGCTGTCTTTGAACTGCGGTAGCACCATACCCAAGATCCTCCCGAGCAGCGACCAGAAATTCGCCATACAAGTACATCAAGATAGGCGCGGGTGCCGCTGAGTAGATCGCCTGCATCCAATTATGATAGGCCTGGACGGCTCTATCAGAGCCGAAAATCGCAATCCAGGTGGCGAAGTCTCTCATCTTTGTGATCGGGTCCGTCGCACCTTCGCTCGCATCGTATCTACCATCAAGCATTTCACTTAACATGCTGATCATCGGTTCGTAGGTGTTGAACTTCTTCTCCGATAAACGTGCTTCAAGCTCTCGTGTCCGCTGAGCGTCGCTCTCTGCTCGGCGTGTACGGAGAGCGTACCGGCCAGCGAAGATCGCAGAAACTATCGCTGCGACCGCAGGAATTCCCGCTACCGCAAGCGTTATGAGGACGGTCTGCGTGGGCATGGCGGGAGGATACCGACGACAAGCGACGCTCACGCACTGCTGAATTCAGCTTTATTGGATCAAGGCGCCGCCGTCGGCGGCGCGCAGCGGGCCGGTCGCCTACCAGCGTGGCCCGCATCCATCCGGGCACGTCGGGCTCCCGCTTCGCTCCGCCCGCCGGCCACGGCGGCGCGGTCCTTCTGGTCACGCGGCAGCGCGCCGCCGACAGCGGAACCAATCTGAGAAGCTTCCAGCGAACACCGGTCGGAACGATCGCGCCGTGGTCGAGCTGACCGCGCTGGGCACGGCGATCGACGCCCGTCAACGCTCCGCGTCAACGGCCAACGGTGAGACGCTTCGCGAGTCATGGGCAGACCAAGATCAGACCGTCTCCAGGCCGTCAGACGTGGATCAGCGTCGATCAACGACGGCAAACGTCGAGAACAAACCAGCAGGTCAAACTAGGTGCAGCGGGTCGAACCGCAGCTAGCCGGCCACCGGCGACAAACCTACGACGTGTGATCGACTGAGCTTCACACCGAAGGCCCGGCGGGATCTCCCGCCGGGCCTTCGGCCTGTCTAGGCGCCGAGCAGGGTCACGGTGGACGACACCCCGTTCATCCCCTCGCTGACCCGGACGTTCGAGACCAGGACCTCGGCCTCGCCTCCGGTCGGCAGCTTGATCCGGGCCTCGCCACCGGTCAGCTCCGCCATGGCGGTTCCGGCGCCGGACAGCTGCCAGAGCCCTCCGTCGTTCACCGTCTCGATCAGGTCCACCCGGTCCAGCTCGACCGCGTTGCCGTCCGCGTAGACGAGCCGGGCTGGTCCTGAGTAGCTGAACATCACTTCTCCTCTGCCAGATCTCCCCGACTCCCTGACACACGCGCGGGGCGCCCGCGGGGTTCATCGAGCAGGAAGCGACGGTCGCGTGATAGAGGTTGCGGCGTGACGCAGTGGACGGTGCACGGCACCCGCAGGATCTACGAGTCGGAGTGGATGAGCGTCGACCTCGACGACGTCGAGATCCCTGAAGGCGAGCGGTTCGAGCATCACGTGCTGCGCCTGCCCTTCGCCTCCACGGCGGTGGTCGTGGTGCGGGACGAGCACGTGTTGCTGCTGTGGCGTCACCGGTTCACCACCGACGTGTGGGGCTGGGAGATTCCGGCGGGCCGGCTCGAAGCGGGCGAGACGGCCGAGACCGCGGCGGTGCGGGAGACCGAGGAAGAGACCGGTTACCTGGTCGGCGTCGAGCCGTTGGTGACGATCAACCCGTTGAACGGCCTCAGTTCTCACACCACGCATGTCTTCGTCGGTACCGGCGCGGTCAAGACCGGCGAGCACGATCCCGCCGAGGCCGCGCGGGTGGAGTGGGTGCCGCTCGACGAGATTCCCGCGATGATCCGAAAAGGACTCGTTCCCTGCGGGATCACGCTGGCGGCGCTCACCACCTACCTCACGCTGAAAGCCTAGAGCGGACCTCCATCAGCGCCTCGCCGAGCAGGTTCAGGCCGAGCCACGAGGACGGGTCCAGAGCACGCGGGTCCGACTCCACGAGGCCGATGCCCCACACGCGGTCCTGCGGGCTGGCCTCGACCAGGACGCGGGAACCCGTGCCCAGCAAGTAGGAACGCAGCGCGGGGTCCTGGCCGAACTTCGCCAGGTTCCCCTCGACCACGATCGCCAGACGCGCGGAAACCCATTCGGGGTCGGAAAAGCCCGAAACCTCACGGCCCAGTGCCTTGGCCTCGGCCGGGGTGCGGGCGGCGAGCACTCTCGCGGCCACGGCTTCGTCGCCGAAGAGCAAAGCCTTGCGCCACATCATGTAGTGCTCGGCGGAGGCGAACTCCTGGCCGTCGACGACGAACGTGCACGGCCACCACTGCGAGAGACAGCCCTTGCCGGTGCGGCCGTCGCGTTCGGGCTGATGGCCCCAGAAGAACAGGTACTTCACGACGACAGGTTAGGCGACCTGGTCACAGGAGGCGCCGGGGTTTTCGTCCGGTCCCGGGCGTACCCGGTCTCGGCAGAGAATCACTTCGGCAGCGGGATTCCGGTGACCGTGATCGCGGCGCCGGTCGGCGCGAACTGGCCGGAGATCGATGAGAACGTCAGAGTGAGCGAGTTCACACCCGCGCCGAGCTTCTCGTCGAGGACGACGGTGCCCGAGGCGGTGGTGCCCTGCGTGACGGGGCCGTCCCACTTGCTGCTCGACGCCGCGTAGGTGCGGTTCAGATCGTCCAGGACCGCGATACCGACCACGGGGAGGGTCATTCTGGCCTGGGAGGCGTTCGTGGCCGTCACGAAGAGCTTCACGCGGCCGTTCGCCGCTTCCACGCGAGTGACCTCTATCGTCAGCATGCCGCGCTGCTGCTTGAACGAACCGGTCTGCACCTTCACGTCCGCGGACGGCTCGGTGGTTTCCAGTGCGCCATCAGGGGTTTCGACGACATTCGACGTGGTCGTCGTGGCGGTGACGTTGGGCTGCGCGGCGGAGTTGCTGCCGTTCAGTGCATATTCGATCACACCGAGTAGTGCCAGCACACCAGCCGCCACGCCCGCGATGGCGATCACGGTCTTTCCTCGGCGCGTGACCCTGCGATGCTGCATGACTTCCTCTGCTAGACCCCCGTGACGAACTACAGCTCCCCCACTGAGCGCGCCTAGTCTCATCTCGATTGGGTGAAACGTCAATGCGCTAGGGTCCGCGCGTGTCCCAAGATGTCGCCGAATTCACGGCTCCGCAGCTGCTCACCACCCACATCTTCGACTCGGCACCCGATGCACTCGAAGCGGTCCAGGCCGCTGACGTGCTCGACCTCGGTGTCCGCGTCTACAACCGGCTCGTGCCCGACGCCGACGACGCGGAAGCGTTGGAGGAGGAGTGGGTGGTCGAGGTCTACACCAGCGCTCCCGCGGTGGACCCCGATTCCGACGAGGACTGAGCAGTTCAGAAATGGGGGCACACCGGCCGGTGTGCCCCCGAACCTGAAGAAATACCTGAAGATTTCAGACCGTCAGTACAACTTTTCCTCGCACATGGCCACCTTCGAGCAGCCTGTGCGCCTTCACGGCCTCCGCCAACGGAAAAGTCTGCTGCACCTCGACGCGCAGCTTCCCTGCCGCGACCAGATCCACGAGCCACTGCGTCTGCTCCGCGTTCGGCCGCGCCCAGGTGTTGACCACGCCGTTCTCCAGCGCCCTCGGTCCGTCCACAATGGACGTCATCCGCGCCCGGTCGCGCACCAGCTGCAACGACTGGTCGAACGCGAGTCCTCCCGCGTTGTCGACCACCACGTCGACCAGGCCGTCGCCGCCGACGAGCTCGGCCACCGCGTCGACCAGCGCGTCCCCGTAGGCGACCGGTTCGGCCCCCAGTGATCGCACGAACTCGTGGTTGCGCGGCGAAGCGGTGCCGATCACCCGCGAGGCGCCCAGTTCCCGCGCGATCTGCACCTGGAGATGCCCGACGCCACCGGCGGCGGCGTGCACCAGGACGACGTCGCCGGAACCGGTGCCGACGGCCTTCAACGCCTGCAACGCCGTCAGCCCCGCCAGCGGCAACGCGGCCGCGGTCACGAAGTCCACGGTGGACGGTTTGCGCGCGATCATCCGGTCCGGCACCGAGATCAACTCGGCGTAGGAGCCGAACTGGACGTGGTCCTTGCGGGCGTAGGCGAGCACCTCGTCGCCCGGCTTCCAGTCCTGCACGCCGATGCCGACCGCCCGCACGACACCCGACACGTCCCAGCCGGGGATCAACGGCAGGTGGTGCGGCATCAGACCCTGCAGGTAGCCGGCTCTGATCTTGTAGTCCACCGGGTTCACGCCGGCCGCGCGCACCTCCACCAGGACCTGGTCAGGCCCCAGCAGCGGGTCGGGCAGCTCCTGCAGCGACATGACGTCGGCGTCGCCGAACCGGGTAAACGCGATGGCTTTCACAGTCCCTCACCGTAGAAGACACGCTCGGCAACCGCACGTGCACGACGAGTGGTCCTGCGATATTCCTCCACGAACTCCCCCGGATCGCCCCCTGGCTCGTACCCCATCACGGACGCGACCGCCACGAGATCGCGCCCGGACGTCGGCAGCTGGTCGGATGCCTTGCCCCGCACCAGCATCAGGGCGTTGCGCGCCTGCGTCGCGAGGTTCCACGCGGCGGTCAGCTCGGCGGCGTCCTCGGCAGCCAGCAGACCCGCGCCGACAGCGGCCTCCATCGCGGCCATTGTGGACGGTGTGCGCAGGCCGGGAACCGCACCGGAGTGCTGAAGCTGCAACAACTGCACGGTCCACTCGACGTCCGCGAGCCCGCCGCGGCCGAGCTTGGTGTGCGTGCTCGGGTCGGCACCGCGCGGCAGCCGTTCCGCGTCGACCCGCGCCTTGATCCGCCGAATCTCCCGCACGGACGCCGCGTCCAGGCCGTCGGGCGGATACCGCAGCGGCTCGATCAACGCCTCGAACTCGGCGCCCAGAGCGGCGTCACCCGCGATGAACCGGGCCCGCAGCAACGCCTGCTTCTCCCACAGCTCCGCCCACTGCCGGTAGTACGCGCGGTAGGAGTCCAGCGTCCGCACCAGCGGCCCCTGCCGGCCCTCGGGCCGCAGGTCCGCGTCGACCAGCAGCGGCGGGTCCTGCGACGGGGCGCCGAGCAGCCGCCGGATGTTCTCCACGACACCGCTCGCCCACTTCGCCGCCTCGGAGTCCGACACACCCTCGAACGGCCGGCACACGAACAGCACGTCCGCGTCCGAGCTGTACCCGAGCTCGTGCCCGCCGAGCCGTCCCATGCCGATCACGGCCAGCGCGGCCAGGGGCTCGCCGGACGCCCGCACCGCCGCGTCCAAAGCGCTCCGCAGCACCGAACCCCACACCTCGGACAGCGAGACGCACACCGTGTCCAGCGGCATGAACCCCAGCAGGTCCGCGGCGGCGATCCGCAACAACTCGTGGCGCCGCAACGACCGTGCGGCCGCGATCGCCCGCGCCGGGTCGCCGTACCGGGAAACGGCGCTGCGCAAGGGTTTCCCGATCGAGTGCGGATCACCGCCGACCAACGCCTCGGTGTCGGCGAGCAGCCGCAGCACCTCCGGCGCGCGCACGAGCAGGTCCGGCACGAAGCGCGACGTGCCCAGCAGCACCGCGAGCCGTTCGACGACAGCGCCCTCGTCGCGCAGAAGCCTCAGGTACCAGGGGGTTTCCGCGAGCGCCTCGGACACCTTCCGGTAGGCGAGCAGCCCGCCGTCCGGATCGGGCGTGCCGGCGAAGAGGTCGAGCAGCACCGGCAACAGGGCACCCTGGATGCGAGCCCGCCGGGACATCCCGTGCGTCAGCGCCTGGATGTGCCGCAACGCGCCGTCCGGCGACGTGTAGCCCAAGGCCGCCAGTCGCGCCACGGCCTCCTTGGTGGTCAGCCGCAACGCCTCGGTCGGCACGCCCGCCACGGACTGCAGCAGCGGGCGGTAGAACAGCTTCTCGTGCAGCCGGCGAACCTGGTTGGCGTGCTTGCGGAACTCCGCGAGCAGCACCTGCCCCTCGGACTTCTGCCCATCCGCCGCCAGCCCCGCCGAACGCGCCAGCCAGCGCAGCGCCGTCACGTCGTCGTCGGCCGGGAACAGGTGCGTACGCAGCAAACGCTGCAACTGCAGCCGGTGCTCCAACGTGCGCAGGAACCGGTACGAGCGCCCGAACTCCGCCGCGTCCTCACGCCCGACGTACCCGCCCTGGCCCAACACGGCCAACGCGGCCGTCGTCGCCTGGATGCGCAGGTCCTCGTCGGAACGCCCGTGCACGAGCTGCAGCAGCTGCACCGCGAACTCGACGTCACGCAGACCGCCGCGGCCGAGCTTCAGCTCGCGGTCGGCCAGCCCCGACGGCACGTGGTCCTCGACCCGGCGCCGCATCGCCTGCACGTCCTCGACGAAGTTCTCGCGCTCGGCCGCCGTCCACACGTACGGCCGCACGACGTCGAGGTACGCCTGCCCCAGCTCGGCGTCGCCGGCGACCGGCCGTGCCTTGAGCAGCGCCTGGAACTCCCAGGTCCGCGCCCACTTCTTGTAGTACGACGCGTGCCCGTCCAGCGTGCGGACCAGCGCACCCGCCTTGCCCTCCGGCCGCAGCGCCGCGTCGACCTCGAAGCACGACTGGCCCGCGATCTGCATCATCGTGCTGGCCAGCCGGGTCGCCACGCCCAGATCGCCCTCGGCGACGAACACGACGTCGACGTCGCTCACGTAGTTCAGCTCGTTCGCGCCGCACTTGCCCATCGCGATCACCGCGAGCCGGCAGCGGTCGGCGGCGCCGTTCACCCGTTCCGACGCGAGCTTCAACGACGCCCGCAGCGCCGACACGGCCAGATCGGACAGCTGCGCGGCCACGGTGTCGTACGGAACGAACGGCAGATCGGGCTCAACGACGTGCGCCAGGTCGTTCGCGGCGACGAGCAGCAGCTTCGCCCGGTACTCGGTGCGCAGCACGTCGTCGTCCGCGAGCTCCAGCGACACGTCGACCTCGTCGGTCAGCGAACGCCACCGGTCGGGGTTCACGACGAGGAAGTCCGACAGCGCGGTGGACGAGCCGAGCGCGGCGAGCAGACGTCCGCGCACCACGACGTCCTTGTGCAGCGCGGCCGACAGGGCGTCCCAGTCGGCGACGGTGTGCAGGCGTTCGAGACCCCGCAGCGCGAGGTCGGGGTCCGGGGAACGGGACAGCGCCGCCAGGACCGGCTCGGAGCCGTCCGTGGGCCGGCGGTCAGCCCACAGGCCCAGACCGCGCAGCACTTCCTCGCTGCGCGGCTCGGTGAGCCCGAATCTTGCTGGGGACGCGTGGCGGACTGGTTCGCTCATCGTGAGCCAACCCTAATGCCCTCACACGGTCAGAAGACGATCAGTGAGAGTCCGTAGAGAACGACGGCCACGCAACCGGCGAAGCTCGCGTACGCGGGGACCTTCTTGTCACCCGACAGAGCACGGATGCCGACCACGAACAGTGTCACGACCAGAACCGTGACCAGCAGCGTGGCGCCGAAGACCTGGAGCAGCGCCGTCCAGTCGACCTTCATGCCGCCACCTTGTGCAGCTCGGCCTGAGCGGCGACCTCGTCGACGATGTGCTCCGGCTTGACCGGCTCGCGCCGCGCCAGGATCCAGATGCCGATCGACACCGCGGCGCCGATGACGGCGACGCCGATGATGCCGACCGCGCCGGTCGACGCCCACTTGCCCGCGAGGGCGCCGACGATGCCGGCGGCGGGCAGCGTGAACAGCCAGCCCGCGGCCATCTTGCCCATGGTTCCCCACTTCACGCCGTTGCGGTCGCGGCCAAGGCCGGAGCCCATGATGCCGCCGGACGCGACGTGCGTGGTGGACAGCGCGAAGCCGAGGTGCGACGACGCGAGGATCGCGGTGGCGGTCGAGGTCTGCGCCGCGAAACCCTGCGCGGGCTCGATGGTCGTCAGGCCGCGGCCCAGCGTGTGCGTGATGCGCCAGCCACCGAGGTAAGTGCCCGCCGCGATCGCGAGACCGGCGCTGATGATCACCCAGGTGGGCGGGCCGGAACCGGGGGCGAGCGAACCGGACGTGATCAGCGCGAGCGTGATGATGCCCATGGTCTTCTGCGCGTCGTTCGTGCCGTGCGCGAGCGAGACCAGCGAGGCTGATGCGACCTGGCCGACCTTGAAGCCGGTGTGCGCGACGCGCGGGTCCGCCGCCTTCTTGAGCCGGTAGACGACGATCGTGGCGATGGCCGCGACCAGGCCGGCGACCAGCGGCGCGACGATCGCGGGCACCAGGACCTTGTCGACGACCTTGGCGAAGTGGATGGCGTCCACACCGGACGCGACCCACGCCGCGCCGATCAGGCCGCCGAACAACGCGTGCGACGAACTCGACGGCAGGCCGACGTACCAGGTGACGAGGTTCCACATGATCGCCCCGACCAGGCCGCCGAAGATGATGGCGGGCGTGATCTGGGCGTCGTCGACGATGCCCCCGGAGATGGTCTTGGCCACCTCAACGGAGAGGAAAGCGCCTACGAGGTTGAGAACCGCCGACAGCGCGACCGCCGTGCGGGGCTTCAGGGCACCCGTGGCGATGGAGGTGGCCATGGCGTTGGCCGTGTCGTGGAACCCGTTGGTGAAGTCGAAGATGAGAGCAGTGACGACGACGATGATCACTACAAGTGCGGGATCCACACTGATCCTCCGGCTGGATCGAACAAGCTGTCCAGGAGATTACGGTACCGCCAACGGAGGATGTCTTAAAACCTACGAAAGTAACGTCACACCAACGGAAGTCGTGTGCCCGAACCCAGTGCGGGCAACAGTTCTCCCCGAACGAGTTTCGCGAATCTGCCGACGAACGGCTGCCACACCTCTTCGAAGTCGCGGTGGGCCTCTTCGAGGAACTCCTGGTCGAAGTGGTGAGCTCGCGCACAGGACGCCGAATCAGGATCCTTCGACGCCCAGTTCAAGACGATTTCCGGGGTCGTCTCGATGTGGAACTGAAGGCCGTAAGCGCTCTCCCCCACCCGAAACGCCTGATTCGGATATTTCGGGGACGCCGCGAGGTGTTCCGCGCCGGGCGGCAGCAGGTGCACCTCGTCGTTGTGGAACTGCAGGACGTCGGGGGTGAACGGCAGATCGGCGAACAACGGGTCGGTGGCCGCCGCGTCGCGCTTCGCCACCAGCAGCACGCCGACCTCCGGCCCCTTCGGGCCCTTGCGCACCTGGCCACCCGTGGCGGCCGCGAGCAGCTGCGCACCGAGGCAGATCGCCAGGGTGGGCAGCCGCTTCGACACGGCGCTGGACAGCAGCCGGCGGGCGTCCGCGAGCCACGGGTGATCGAGATCGTCGAGCGCGCCCATCTCTCCGCCGAGACAGACGACGCCCTGGTAGCCGTCGAGGTTCGCCGGCGCGGGCATGTCCTTCAACGGCACGAGGTCGAGCTCGATGCCCTCGGCCTCCAGCCAGTCCCCCAGCTTGGCCAAGGGGTCTGACTGCGAGGGCTGCAGGACGAGCAGGCGCGGTGCGTTCACGCACCTGAGCCTAGGTGGGCTCAGGTCAGCAATGACACGCGACCTTCGCAACACCTGCTCCAACGAGCTGATCCGACTCGACCGGATAGCCCGCCTCCCGCCAGGCCGTGATTCCACCGGAGAGCCGCTTCACCTGGTAGCCCCTCTGCGCGAGCGCGAGGGCGCCCTTGGTGGCGGCGTTGCACTGGAAGCTCTCGCAGTAGCAGACGTAGACGAGGCTCGGATCGAGGTCGAGCTGCTCGGGCAGGTCGCGGTAGGGCAGGTTGATCGCACCGGGGATGCGGGCCTGCGCGAACGCCTCCGGGGCGCGCGTCTCCACGAGGACGTAGCCCTGGACGTTGCCGTCGAGCAGGTCGCGGTGCACGTCGTCGGGGTCGGCCTCGAACGCGAGCTCGGCGGCGAAGTGGGCGGCGGCGGTGTGCGGGTCGGCGGCGGGGAAGCGCAGTGCGTTCGTCATGCCCTTGATGGTGCTGGGCCGTGGTACGGCTCGGACATGCGCAAGTCCAGGCGTTCGGGCTCTTCTACCTATGATTTCCAGGTGGAACTCGACGCTGTGGACTGGAAGATCCTGTCACTGCTCCAGCAGGACGGGCGCATGTCGTTCACCGCGCTGGGCCGTGAGGTGTCGCTGTCCGCGCCGGCGGTGACCGAACGGGTGCGGCGCCTCGAGTCGCTCGGCGTGATCACGGGCTTCACCGCGATCGTCTCCCCCGCGCGGCTCGGCCTGCCGATCGAGTCGATCGTGCGCGTGCGGGTGCGGTCGCTGGACACGCCGCGGTTCCGCACGCAGGTGCTGGTGCTGCCGCAGATCCTCGACGCCGACCACGTGACCGGCGACGACTGCTGGCTGCTGCGGGTCGTCTGCCGGACGATGGTCGAGCTGGAGGAGCTCGTCGAGGTGATGCAGCGCTACGGCGACACGACGACCTCGCTCGTGTTCTCCTCCCACGTCCGCAACCGCCCGCTCTCGCCCGAGCTGTTCAGCTGATCCAGCTGTACTCGGACCAGTCGGAGACCGCGCGGAAGCCGATGCCCTGGTAGACGGAGTTCGCCGTCGGGTTGGCGAGATCGGCGGTGAGCACGACGTGGTCGACGCCTTCGCCGTACGCCCACTGGCTGACCGCCGCGGTGGCCGCGGCGCCGTAGCCGTGCCGGCGGTGTTCGGGTGGCGTGTAGACAGGGCCGACCCGCGAGACCCCGCCGACCGGGGAGGTGCTGGCCGCCCACGACACGGGGACGCCGTCGACCAGCCACAGGACGTGCCCCGCGGTCATCCACCGGCTGTCCATCGCCCGCTTCTCGGCCTCGTCCGGCGGGAGTCCGTCGAGTTCGGCCACGAAGGCGATCCACCACTCGGTGATCAGGTCGTCGTCGGCGGGCGTGGTGAGCCTCGACTCCCCCGGCACGTCCGGGACCGCCAGATCTTCCAGCCGGTAGAGCCGCAGGGCGTAGAGCTCCTTCCCACCGTCGCGCCAGAGCGTGCGGAAGGCCTCGACCCGGTCCCGCCTTCCGGTGACCTCGTCGATCTCGCGGTCCCGGAGTACGTCCACGACGAGAGGTGCCGCGGCCGGCGGCATCGCGGCGACGTGCAGTGGACGTCCCTCCATCTGGGTCACTGCGCCGACCACGGTTCCGTTGTCGTGCAACGAGATCAGCGTGACCGGCGGCCGACGCCCCTGCAGTGCGGCGTCCACGCCGGTCAGGTGCACGCTGTTGTTCACCGGATCGGCGTGGAGAAGATCTCCTGCTGCGGCGAGGAAGTCGTGAATGTCGTCGTGGCTCAGTGCTTCCACCAGAACTCCGCCCAGTCGTCGAGTGCTTGGTAGCCGATGCGTTGGTAGATCGAGTTCGAGACCGGGTTGGTCAGGTCCGCGAAGAGCAGGACGTCGGTGGCGCCCTGGTCGAGCGCCCACTGGCTCACGAACGCGCTGACCGCGGCGCCGTAGCCGTGTTTGCGGTGTTCGGGTGGGGTGTAGACCGGGCCGACCCTCGTCATGCCGGCCTGCGGGAGACTGGCGACGGCCCAGGCGACCGGTGTGCCGTCGATCACCCAGAGGGCGTGACCGTTGCCCAGGCGCAGTGAGCCGCGCATGGCTTCGGTCGCCGGCTCGTTCGGTGCTTCCGGCACGGCTTCGCTGAGGAACGCGTCGCGCCAGGTGCCGAGGAGTTCGACGTCCTCCTCGGTGGCCAGGCGGCCGGTGCCTTCGACGGTGGGCCGAGCGAGGGTACCCAGGCGGTACTGCCTGGTGGCGAGGGTTTCGGTGTAGTTCTTGCCCGTCGCTGTGGCGAAGGCCTCAGATCTCTCCCGCGGGCCTGTCACCCCTGGAGCGTCCGGATCGATTCTCGCGGCGAGACTCGCTGCCAGTTCCGCCGCGGCGAGTGGGAGGTCGGCTGCTTGGAAGGGCCACGGTGGGGTGCGGATCAAGGAACCGATCACTTCGCCGTTCTCGTGGAACGTGACCAGGATCGGCAGGAGGTCGGTGGCCGGCGAGCGGCGGATGCGGTCCAGCGAGGTGAGTGCCACAGTGTTTCGCACCGGATCGGCTGACAGCCGATCGTGGGTGGCGGTGTCGAACGATTCCAGGGTGGCGTGCACGACCGCGTCCATGGGTCCATCAGACCAGGGCGCGCAAGCGAAAATCCACACGCAAAAAACCCCTGAGGGGAGCACCGGAGTGCTCGACCCTCAGGGGTCTTCTGGAAATAATGTTCGGCGACGACCTACTCTCCCACACCGTAACCAGTGCAGTACCATCGGCGCAGAAGGGCTTAACTACCGGGTTCGGAATGGGACCGGGTGTTTCCCCAACGCTATGATCACCGAAACTCTATGGAATTCTACCTGCGGCGATCGGAATGCCGCTCGGTTCTTCCAGAACCGCACAGTGGATGCGTAGCGTCTTTGTAACAAGTCCTCGGCCTATTAGTACCAGTCAGCTCCAACCGTTACCGGTCTTCCACCTCTGGCCTATCAACCCAGTGGTCTAGCTGGGGGCCTTAACCCACAAAGGGTGGGATACCTCATCTTGGAACGAGCTTCCCGCTTAGATGCCTTCAGCGGTTATCCCTTCCG
>NZ_FOYL01000032.1 GCF_900115955.1 Lentzea waywayandensis | reverse complement strand
ACCAGCGCGGAGTCGACTGGCAGTTCACCACCGACGACGCCCGCACCCGACTCCGTCACCTCTACCCCAAAGGTTAGAAGCGACGGTCTACTAGCCCTTTGGGCCGACGACCAGGACTGGCTCCGCCAACCCTTGGCGTGCGATCGGAGCCGCGGTGTGAAGTAGCAGGAGCAGCGGACGAAGCTGCCCGCGTTCACCCCGGTTTGTCGCGGCTTGGCTGACCAGTGTGTTGCGACGGAGGCGATGCCTGGAAGTCCGAGCTGGAACATCTCCACGGACGTCAACAGAAGGTCGGTCCGTTCCTCGTGCAGCTCCCCTCGACGTGTTCGAAATGGGGAAGTGGGAAGTGGCGGAGCCTCTGCCGCCTATGTTCGCAACCATCGAAGACTCTTGTCTCCGAGGGCGCGAAGCTCTTGGCGGGGGGCGATGATCGGGATGTCAGTGATTCCGCTGCCCGTAAGGTTTGCCCCGCGATCTGATCCGTCCGGCCCGTGGCTGGACGGAGGGCCGGTGCTGTCACCGCGGTGTTGTTGGCCGCGTCGGCGCTGGCCGCCACCGTGCTTGTGCTGGTGTGGAGTTGGACCGACCGGCTCGGCCTGCCATAGGACAGGGTCGGCATCGCAACTGGAGTTGGTGAAGATCGCGGCGTCGGTGTTGGTGGCGCAGGCGGGCTGTGCTCGCTATGCCTGATCGCCCGCCGGCGGCACATACAGGAGCTGGCCCAGCGCGATCGCGCACAAGAGCACGCCGAGCGGGTGGTCGCTGACGCTCGCGACGACGTCCGCACCCGCCCGCACCACGACCTCTCCGTCTGTCCACAGAGACCTGGTAGAGCCGGCGAGAACGCGAGCACCTGCTGCTCTCACGGGTGCCTTGATCCGACTGTGGCTCGAGCGGGCCGCGTGCTCGTGCGGATCGGCAACACGCTGCCGGTAGAACCTGACTTGTCCAACGTCGGCTGAGCAACAGCGGTCTGGCGAATCCTGTGCTGGGGCCAGGATCTCGTGCGTCTGTTGTCAATGGCAAAAAGGGCATCAGACATGGCCGCGCGGGCTCCTGTGGGGCGGGATGCTTGCGTCCGGTCGGTGTGCGTTCTTTGCTTGTTCTGTTCCGTGAGCTGGCTTGAGTCGCCCCTAGAGCGTGAGCGCATGGCGATCACGCGGACGCGCCCAGGAGGCGGACGCGGCGGGCACCGTGTGGTGTCGCGGATAGCGGAGGCGGGAGTACCGGCGGTCATTACGGTCGTCGCTAGCTTGGAAAGTGTTGGTGTGATGAGCAGTGTGGGAGCCCGGTTGGGGACTTCGGTCCTGGCCGGGTTTCTGCTGCGTTGACGGGGGCGGCGGATGGCTGTTCACGGCAATATGTTTGTGCCTCCGGAGTTGAATTGGATTTTCATCATTCTTGCGGGTGGTGATTGGCCGCCTGGTCGTGAGGGTGAGATCTGGCAGATCCATGAGGCGTTGCTGGAGGCCGGTGACGATCTC
>NZ_FOYL01000020.1:126591-159475 GCF_900115955.1 Lentzea waywayandensis | reverse complement strand
TCGACCGGGTCGACCAGTGCGTCGCGTTGGCCGGCGTCGACTCCAGCGTCGCGGTGATCACCGCCTCGACCTGGTCATCGGAGATCGTGCGCGGACGCCCAGGACGCGCCTCGTCGAGCAACCCGTCCAGCCGGTCGACCACAAACCGCGAACGCCATTTCGCCACCGTCGCCCGCTGGATCCCCAGCTCCGCCGCGATCTCACTGTTCGAGCCGCCTTCGGCGCACCGCAACACGATCCGCGCCCGCAACGCCAACGCCTGCGCCGTCTTCCGACGCCGCGTCCAGCCTCGCAACACGCTCGCCTCGTCGTCGGAGAGCGCCAACTCGGGCAGCTTAGGGTTCGGCATGCCGCCGAACCCTACGCCTGCACACGAACTAACGACTCAGGACACTAGTCAGGCTCGGTGCCGGTGAGGCAGGGAGACCTCCTCACCGGCACCGAGGGAGCTAGCGGGCGTGCTTCTCGAACAGCGCCTCGAAGGCGTCGAGCACGGCGGGGACGCTGAACTTCGCCGCGGCCGTTCCGTTCGAGACCGGTGGTTCGTCGCGCAGTGACCGCAGTCCCGCGGTGATGGCCGCCGCGTCGCCGGGCGGCACGATGATCCCGAAACCCGTCTCCCGTACTGGGATGCGCACGCCGGGCAGGTCGCTCGCCAGCACCGGTACGCCGGCGAGCATCGCTACGACCTGCACGATGCCGAAGGCCTCGAAGGCGTTCACCGACGGCAGGGCGAACACGTCCAGGGAGGCGTAGAAGTCGCCGAGGTCCTCGTCGGGCACGAACCCGAGCAGCTTGATCCGCGGGTCGTCGGCGATGCGCTCGCGCACTCGGGAGATGACGCTGCCGCCGGCGACGTTGCCGAAGTCGCCGCCGATGAGCAGTCGTGCCGACGGGTCCTCCAGCGCGCGGAATCCGTCGACCAGGTGCTCGACGCCCTTCTCCTCGACGATGCGGCCGAGGAACCCGACGTGTGGGCCGTCGCCGTCGCGGAACCGCGGCGTGCCTGGGGGTACCGGGCGGCAGGGCGGGGGGACGGCGGCCATGTGCGGCTGGATGGCCGGCCACAGCCTGCTTTCGCGCGCGTAGTCCTCGCTCGTCACCGCGACGGCCGCCGCGCGGCGCATCGCGAGTCGGCTGGACGCGTCGATCACCTTGCCCTGCACCGCGTTCAGCAGGCCGGGAGGCAGGCTGACGTCGCAGTGGTAGGTCACGACGACCGGGCACTTCGCCAGCGCGGCCACCGGGCCGGCTTCGAGCATCGGCAGGTGGAGGTTGAGCACTCGGGCGTTCGTCGACGCCTCGCGCACCATCGAGGCGAACGCCGGGCTGATCACCCCCTTGCCGAACCGGGCGAGCACGGGCGCGCGGCTCACGCGCACGCCGTTGATCGTCTCCTCGTGCGGCAGCGAGGGGTCGTGGCGGGTGGTGACCACGCGGACGCGTTTCCCGCGCTCGGCGAGCCCCTCCGCGACGTCGCGCGCGAAGTTGGTCAGCCCTGACACGTAAGGGGAGTAGTAGGTCAGGGCGATGACGAGGTCGTCGAGCACAGTTCGCTCTCCTGTCGTGGGGAAGTGAGCAGCCGGAGCCCGACGAGCAGTCCGGCGAGTGATCCGGTGAGGAACGCGATCTCGGCGCGCAGCACGAGGCCGGGGATGAGGGCGAAGGTCGCCGCCGCGGTCAGGAGGCCCGCGATCCAGCTCCACGCGACGCGGCTGTGCAGGGCGCCCGCGACCAGGGCCTGAGTGGTGACGATCAACCCGAGGTGGGCGATGACGCCGAGCGCGATGAGGGTCAGGTCGGTGGCGGACACGACGTAGAGGGGACCGAACACCAGCCGCACCAGCCACGGTCCGATCGTGACCGCCACGGTCACGCCGGCGCCCGCTGCCGCCGCGAGCACGGCCGCGAGACGGGTCACGACGGTGCGCTTCTGCTTTCCCGCGAGCACGGGCAGCAGCGCTGTCTGCAACGGAACCGCGACGAAGAGCGGGACCCTGGCGAGCAGGAAGGCCGCGAGGAACACCCCGGCCTGAGCCCGTTCGCCCGGCGTCGCGATCGCTGTCACGAGCACGGGGATGCCGTTGAGCAACAGTTGCGCGCATAGGGAGCCGACGAGCAACGGAGAGACCGCGCGCGCGAACTCGCGCACGGGCACTTCGCCGTCTCCCTGCCACCAGATGGCGGCCAGCACGGGCAGGTGCACCACGGCGACCGCCGCCACGAGCGTCCATTCGAACTGCGCGCTCGTGGTGGCTCCGAGCCAGCCGGCGAGCAGCGCGAACACCACGCGCAAGGTGGTGTCGGCGACCAGCAGGCCGCCGTGCCACGCCAGCTTCCCGCTGCCGATCAATCCGCCCCGCACCAGGAACTGCGCCGCGGACAGGAAGCACAGCACCACGACGGCGGGGGAGACGAACACGGCCAGCGCGCACTCGACGACCGCCATGCCGGCCGCGACGACGGCGGCCGAACGCAGCGCGCGAGGGCCGAGGCGGGCCAGTTCCTGTTCCACGGGAAGGAAGGCGCCGAACCCGACCAGCAGCGCGATCGACCAGAACGCGCCGAAGTCGCTGTACTCGGCGGGTGAGACGTTGCGCGCGACGATCGCGAGGTAGGCGTTCACCAGCAGTCCGGACAGGACGATGCACACCCCGACGAAACCGAGCGCACGAACCATGGGCGGACCATATCGGCCGCGGTGTGCCGATTTTCTCCTCCGTAACACGATTCCGGGGTATGGCAACGCAGACGTAGCAATGCGCGGGTCGGCCGGGCTGCTCGCGTAACGGGCGGTCGCTAGCTTCTGACGCCTCGCCCTTCCGAACCCCCCTTAGGACATCGGCGCGTGACGACAGAAACGATTCCGCTCGCTCCTGAAACGCCTGCCATCACCACTCGGCCTGGGCCAGGGAAGAGACGCCGGCTGCTGGCCGTCGCCGTCGTGTCCGGCGCGCTCACCGTGCTGCTGTCGGCGTTGATGCCGCTCGCGCCCGTGACGATCAACGATCCCACCGTCACCTGGCCGGAGAACGCGTCGGCGCCGCGGTCCACGATGCTCGCGCTGAGCGCCTACCGTCCATTTGAGATGGACGCGCGCTTCGGCTGTGGAACCGCACGGGCCGCGCAGGCCAGTGGTGGTGTGGTGTTCGCGACCATCACCCCGTCGGCACCGGCGCGCGGTCTCGTCGTGAAGGCGGAGAACGACCGCCTGCTGGTGAGTGGTGTCGCCACGCTGGACGAGCCGGTGCCCGCGGGTGACTGCTCGTACGAGATCCGCGGCGACCGGGACGGGCTGAGCGTTCTGCGTGACGGCAAGGAGATCGGCCGGTCCGCGACCATGCCGGACGTGCACGTGCTGGCGACCTCGATCACCGCGCTGGGGACCGCCGACCTGTCCGTGCGGATCAGGGTGGACGACCAGTTCAGCACCAGCCCGGCGCCGTTCAAGATCGTGCTGATGGTGCTTCTCGCGCTGTGCGCGGTGACCGCGTTCGCCTGTCTTGTGCTGCTGGATCGGCGGGTGTTCCGTGAACCGGCTCGGTTCCGGTGGCGGCTGAGTCTCGTCGACCTGGTCGTCCCCGCGATCATGATCCTCTGGTTGTTCCTGGCACCGATGTCGGACGACGACGGCTACTACAGCGCGATGGCCAAGAACGTGCCGTTCGAGGGTTATGTCGGGAACTACTACCAGATCCTCAACCAGGGCTTCACGCCGTTCTCCTGGTTCTACTACTTCCTGGCGAAGTGGCAGGTTTTCGGCTTCGCCCCAGTGGTCCTGCGCATCCCCGCGTTGCTGTTCGGTCTGGTGACGTGGTTCGCCGCACGTCGTTACGTGTCGGGCAGGTTCAGCGGGGTCGTGCTCGGCGCGGCGTTCCTGGCGTGGTGGCTGCCGCTCGACATGGGCGTGCGGCCGGAGGGCGTCGTGACCATGTGTGGCATGCTCACGCTGCTGGCGGTGACGGCTGCGGTCGAACGCGGGCGGCTGGCGTTGCTGGGCGCGGCCGTGGGCATCGCGGGTATCGGTTTCTTCGCGCACCCCACGGGTTTCACGACTCTCGCGCCGTTGCTGGCCGGCCTGCCGTTCGCCTGGAAACTGCTCACGAAGGACGCCGGCTGGCGCACGGTCGTGGCGAGGACGCTCGCCGTGCTCTCTCCCGGCGCGGTCGCGATGATCATGGCGTTCAGCGACGGAACCCTGCGCGATTTCCTGTACGCACAGGAGATCTTCAAGAAGATGGCCGGTTCGGAGTCCTGGTACACGGAGTTCGCGCGGTGGATGTTCCTGCTCAACCAGGGCGACGCCATGGCGAACTACGCCAAGCGCGCGCCGGTGCTGGTGTGCGTCGTCGCGCTGGTCTGGTTCGTCGTGCTCGTCACGGCCGCACGGGCCCGTCGGATCGAGGTGCCACCACGGCTCGCGCTCGCGGGCTGGTCGACGCTGTTCGCGTTCTTCCTGCTGTGGCTGACACCCAGCAAGTGGACGCACCACTTCGGCAGTCTCGCGGGGATCGGCTCGGTGTTCATCGCGTTGATGCTGCTGTGCTCCGTGCCGTTGGTGCGTGAGCTGACCAGCGACCGCCGCATGCCGGTTCCGGTGCTGCTGGGCGGCATCGTCAGCGTCGTCGCGATGCTGGGTCTCGCGGGGCACGGCGCCAACCTGTGGCCGTACTCGTGGCATCTCGGGCTGCCGTCCACGGGTGTGCCACCGCACGTGTCGGTCCTCAAGTTCGACAAGCCGTACTGGTGGCTCGTGCTGATCGTGATCGTGGCGGTCGTGTTGTACCGGCGGGGCAAGGGTTCTCTCGCACCGGTCATCGCGATACCGGTCGTGATCGTGCTGTTCTTCACCGCCAACATCGCTTATCTGGTGGGCGGTTTCACCGTCGCGACCGTGAACACGTTGAACACGTGGTCACCGTGGGCCGCGAACGTCCAGGACCCGCTCGCGCAACGGTGCGTCGCGGCGGACGCGGTCGAGGTCGCGACACCGCAGCCGCTGGTCTCGTTGCCGGACAGGTGGTTCGCGATCCAGACCGCCCCGATCGCGACCGTCGTCACCGGCGGACCGGCACCCGTCACCTACGAGTACGCGACCTCGGACGCGAAGGTGCTCGGCACCGGCAAGCTCACCGACAACGTGGACAGCACGTTGCGGCGCACCCTTCTGCTGCCACCGGCACCGGCCGGCGCGACGCAGGTGCGGCTCACCGGCGAGGGCGAGTTCACCCAGCCGGCCGCGCAGAAGTACGTGCGGCTGCGGGAGTTCCTGCCCCGCGAGCCGGCGGTCGCGGTGGCGTGGCAGATCGCGTTCCTGTTCCCCTGCCAGCGGCAGCCGCGCGTCCAGGACGGCGTGATCGAACCGATCTCCTACGCCGTGCAGTGGGGCGACACGCAGGCGCTCGGACTGTCCGACGCGACCTGGCAACCCGTGCGTGGCGCGCTGTTCGGGGACGTCCTCACCACGCACGAGGTCACCGCGTTGCCGGCGCGGCTGCGCGACACCTCCCGCCCGTACCCGATCCAGGTCTACCAGGCCACGCCGCTCTACGAGGCCGGTCGGTACACCACCACCCGCGACACCCAGACCCGCATGGGTTGGGAAGGCGTTCGATGAGCGATCGTGAAGCGGAGGCGCTGGTAGCCGTGCAGACGGCGCTGGTGAGACCACCCGTGGTGCACGTGGCCCGGCTGCTGTCGTTGTTCGGCGAGCACAGCGCGGGGTGGCTGTTGCTGGGTGTCGCGGGCGCCGCGGTGGACCGCCATCGCCGTCCTGAGTGGACGGTCGCGGCCACCTCGGTCGTCGCCGCGCACGCCGCGTCGATCGTGGTGAAACGCGTGGTGCGGCGGCGGCGTCCGCACCACGCGGAGGTCCAGGTGCTGGCGGGAACCCCGAGCAAGCTGAGTTTCCCGTCGTCGCACGCGTCCTCCACCACGGCCGCCGCGGTCGCCTACGGCGCGCTGACGAACCGGCCGCTGGTGCCGCTTCTGGTGCCGCCCATGATGGTCAGCAGGCTGGTGCTGGGCGTGCACTACCCGACTGACGTGCTGGCCGGCGCCGTGCTGGGTGCCGTGGTGGCACGCGGCGTGCGGCGCGTCGTGTGGGGTCGTCGATGACCGTGGCGACCGAGACACGGCCATCGATCGTTCGAGGCCTGATCAAGACGGCCCGGCCGCACCAGTGGGTGAAGAACGTCCTGGTGCTGGCCGCGCCCTTCGCGTCTAGCAGGATCGCGGAACCCGCCGTGCTGCGGTCGGCGGCGCTGGCGTTCGCGGCGTTCTGCTGCGCGGCCTCGGCGGTGTACCTGGTCAACGACGCGAAGGACGTGGAAGCCGACCGGGCCCACCCGAAGAAGCGCCACCGCCCGATCGCGGCGGGCATCGTCCCCGTGCCTCTCGCGTTCGGCACCGCCGGTGTGCTGATGGCCGCGTCGTTGTCGATCGGCGCGGTGGCGGGCTGGAAGCTGCTCGTGCTCATGGTCGTCTACCTGGCGGTCCAGCTCGGTTACTGCTTCGGCCTGAAACACCAGCCCGTCCTCGAGCTGTGCGTGGTCGCCTCCGGGTTCCTGCTGCGCGCCATCGCGGGCGGCATGGGCGCGAACATCGTGCCCAGCCAGTGGTTCCTGCTCGTCACGGCGTTCGGGTCGCTGTTCATCGTGGCGGGCAAGCGGTACGCCGAGATCAAGCTCTTCCACGAGACCGGCGCCGCGATCCGCCACTCGCTGACCAGGTACTCGGAGACCTACCTCCGGTTCGTCTGGGCAACGTCGGCCGCGGTCATGAACATGACCTACGGCCTGTGGGCGTTCGAGCTCGGTCAGCGCACCGGCAGTCCGTGGGCCGCGCTCTCCATGGTCCCGTTCGTCATCGCCGTTCTCCGCTACGCCGTCGACGTGGACAGCGGCAAGGCGGGCGCCCCGGACGACCTGGCCCGCTCCGACCGGGTCCTGCAGTCGCTGGGCCTCGCCTGGGTGGTGACCGTCGCCCTGGCGATCTACCTCTGAGTGAGGCGGAAGTCCTCGCCGATTCCGTGGGCCTGACCGCCCGCGTCGGCGAGGGCGACCCCCGCCCGTTACTACGATCCCGCCATGGCCCGTACCTCTCCGCCGCGCCCGGTCGACCTCGTGGCGCACCTGCCCGCCATGGCCCCGCTGGCCCGCACCGCGGTGCGGCTGCACCCCCGGCCCGGTGAGCCGGCCGCGGCGGACAGCTCGATCGGCGGCCCGTTGCTGTGGCCGGCGGGGGAACCGTGGCCGACCTGCGCCGAGCACGCCGGCCCGTTCCTCGAAGGCGCGAGCGTGCCCGACGTGATGGCGCGGCGGCGGATCCTGACCCAGGCGTGGGCCAGGCCGCGTGAGCACGGTGTGAACCTGCTGACCGAGGACGAGAAAGCCGTCGTCGACCGCGTGGACGACGGCGAGGAGATCGCGCAGGACGGCCCGGCGCCGATGGTGCCGGTGGCCCAGCTGTACGCACGGGACGTCCCCGGCCTTCCCCGTCCGGACGGTGCCGACCTGCTGCAGGTGCTGTGGTGCCCGTTCGACCACGAGGACGACGGCTACGTGCCGAGCACGGTGCTGCGCTGGCGGGTCGCCGCCGAGGTGACGGATCCGCTGGCCACCCCGCCGCTGCCGGCCGCGGTCGACGACAACTACCTGCCACAGCCGTGCGTGCTGCACCCGGAGACGGTCACGGAGTACCCGGCTCCGCACTGCCTGCCCGAGGATCTGGCCGGGCAGGTGCACGAGTGGGAGAAGCGGGAGGAGCAGAAGTACCAGTACGAGCTGTCCGTCGCCTCCGGCTGCAAGGCCGGCGGGCACGCGCCGTGGAGCTTCTCCGACCCGTACCCGATGTCCTGCCCGGACTGCGGCGCGGACGTCGTACCCCTGCTCACCATCGCCAGCTCCGAATGGGACGGCAAGACGAGCTGGCAGCCGGTCGAGGATGCCGGGGCCACCCGTCCGCCGTACCCGGCGGCCCACGAGCCGACGATGCTGAGCCTCGGCCGCGGCTACAACCTGCAGCTCTACACGTGCGTCGCGTTCCCCGAGCACGGACACGTCACGAACATGCAGTGACACCGCTCTCGCGGGTCAGAGTCCGAAACCGCCCGACACCTCGACGTTCTGCGCGGTGATCCACCGGCCGTCCTCTCCGGCGAGCGCCGCGATCGCCACCGCCACGTCATCGGGCTCGCCGACGCGGCCCAGCGCGGTCTTCGCGGCCAGAGCCGGGATGAACTCCGGGAACTTCTCGAAGGCGTCGTCGCCCAACCTGGTCCGGGTGGCGCCGGGGGAGACGGAGTTGACGCGGATGCGGCGCGGGCTCAGTTCCTTGGCCAGGTAGCGCGTCAGCACGACCAGGGCGCCCTTCATCGTGGCGTAGCCGGAGTAGCCGGGCTCGGCCTGTTCGGTGGAACTGCTCGTCGTGTTGAGCACCGCGCCGCCGTCCGCGAGGAGCGGGAGCAGGGTCTGGGTGAGGAAGAACGGGCCCTTGAGCAGGACGCGGTAGAACTTGTCGAAGAGCTCTTCCGTCGTGTCCGGGAACAGGGCCGTCTGGGCGAAGCCCGCGTTGTTGACGAGGACGTCGAACGTGTCGCGGCCCCAGCCGCCGAGTACCTGCGCGACCTGGTCGCGGAACGCCGGGAAGGTGTCGCTGCGGCCCAGGTCCAGCGGGAGGGCGACGGCCTTGCCGCCGTTCTGCTCGATGACGGAGACTGCCTGCTTGGCGCCTGCCTCGTTGGAGCCGTAGGTGAGGATCACGGCGGCGCCTCGCCGAGCCAGTTCGACGGCCGTGCTCCAGCCGATGCCCGAGCTGCCACCGGTCACGATTGCGACTGACATGTTCCTACCGCCTGTTCTGGTCTGCTTGGTTGTTGATGAACCAATAAGACCAGTGCAGGGTGGGTGAGCAGGAGACCGAAGCTCTCGTCTTCTTGCCTGATTCTCCCGAGGCCGGGGAGTGTGTGCGGCCGGCCTGGGGCTCTCGGGTGTCCCAGGCCGGGCTTCGCACCAGATCAGGCGCCTACGTGATGTGCAGGTTCTGCACCTTCGCCTCCGCGACGATGCGTTCGGCCTCGTCACGGGCCACGTTGCGCAGCTCGGCCAGGGCGCGCATCGCCTCGGCGCGGCGGGCCGACATCGCGAGCCGGAAGTCCTCGCGGATCCCGTCGCGTTTCGCTGCCGCCTCCTCGTCCAGGCGGCGGGCTCGTTGCTCGGCCTCGCCCACGATCATCAACGCCTTGAGCTGCGCGTCCCTGACCACGTCACGGCGTTCTTCCTCGGCCAGGGCGACCATGCGGGCCAGCCGTTCCGGCAGGCCTTTCGGGTCGATCGGGGTCAGGCAGATGCGGTGCAGGCCGTCCTGCAGGGCGGCGTTCTCCTCCTGGACCGAGACCAGTCTGCTCGCCAGGGTCTCCGCACGGGCCTCCGAGGCGTCGCGGTCGGCTGTGACCAGGCGAAGCTCGGCTTCCAGCTCGGCGACGTAGTCGTCCACCTCGTCGCGGTCGTAGCCGCGCCATCGGAGCCCGAACCACGTTCGCAGCGGTACGAGCTCAGTCCTGCTGTCGACACTCACTGCCGTCTCCTCTGCCTCCCGCGAGTCAGTCTTGACAAGGGGTACGTACGGGGTGCGGCATCGGTTCTAATGGGTTTACCAGGCACAATGTGGACGTGAACAACAAACTGTGCCCCTGCGGTACCGGCCAGTCCTATGTGGACTGTTGCGGTGCGCTGCACTCCGGGGCCCGCAAGGCGGCCACGGCCGAGCAGCTGATGCGTTCGCGTTACAGCGCTTTCGCGGTGTCCGATGAGGACTACCTGCTGCGCACGTGGGCCGCGAGGAACCGCCCCAGGAGTGCCGGAATCGACTCGACCGACCGCTGGTTGAAGCTTGAAATTCTGGCGACCGAGAACGGCGGTCTGCTGCAGAGCGAGGGTGTGGTGGAGTTCCGTGCGCACTACGTCGGGGGCGTGGTGCACGAGCGGAGCAAGTTCATCAGGGAGAACGGCCAGTGGGTGTACGCGGAGGGCCTCGAATGAGCACTGTGACGGTCGCGAGCAGGTTCAACGGGCCTCCCGGCATGGGCAACGGCGGGTACTCGGCCGGTCTGCTCGCCGCGCACGTCCAGGCCCCGGCGGTGAGCGTCCGGTTGCGCAGGCCGGTGCCGCTGGACCGCGAGATGGAGGTCCGCGACGGGCAGCTGCTCGACGGCGACGCGGTGATCGCCTCGGCCGAGCCCGTCACGCTCGACCTGGAGGTTCCCGCCGCGCCGACGCTGGACGAGGCGCTGAAGGCCTCCGCGAAGGTGCCGTGGCGTGACAAGCACCCGTTCCCGACGTGCTTCGGCTGCGGTCCCGGCAGGGAGGACGGCATCGCCGCGCTGCTCGGCCCGCTCGACGGCCGCGCGGAGTGGGCCGGGGTCTGGCGGCCGTCCGAGGCGCTGCCGAACGACGGGGTCAGCGTCCTGCCGGAGATCGTCTGGGCCGCCCTCGACTGCCCGTCCGCGCAGCCCGTCGCACCGGACGGGGGACCGGCGTTCGTGCTCGGCACCTTCGTCGCCCAGGTCGAGCGTCCGGTGAAACTGGGCGTGGACCACGTGCTCCTGGCGTGGGAGCTTGGCCGGGACGGACGCAAGGCCTACTCCGCGTCCGCGATCATCGGCCCTGACGGAGTGTGCGGACGAGCACGCGCCGTGTGGGTCTCGATCGGATGAAGCCAAATAACCCGACTGGGTGACAAGTGTGCGGTGCGTCTTGATAGCGTGCACGCTCGTTGCCCGATTAAGCCGAAAGGGCGAGTGACCGGGATGGCACGGAGGTGATCAGGCGCTTGATGGGCCGACGTGCCGCCGCGCATGGCGACCAGCAACCACAGACCCAGAGTTCTGGCCAGGGCGTTTTCGGGGTTCAGACGATCACGAGCACCGAGCAGGACATGGATCTGTATCCCGTCGAGCAGCCCCCGGCAGCAGCGTCGCCGCCGGAGCCAGCACCCCAGAGGACGCCCTTCGCGGCGAACCTGGTGGGGTCGACGCTCGTTGTCTCCAATCCCGAGGGCCCCAGCCAGGGCGCCACAGGACTCGCGCGCGCCCTTCCCGCCGACACCGGCCGGACCGTGGTCGTGGTCGACTTCCCGGGCGGGGAACAAAGCACTTTCTGGCCGCACGTCGTGGCGGCGCTGCACGGCCGTGGGCCCATCCGGCTCGCCGTGTCGCACGCCGGGACGATGCGGCCCACCGCGCCCGCGCAGTGGCTCGCCGAGCAGCTTCAGACCGAGGTCGTGGCGCCGGACGGCGTGCTCACCACGGTGCCCGGTGCCGCGTTCGTCGTCGGCACGCAGGGCTACGGAAGCTGGGTGAAGTTCCAGCCGAACGCGTCCCCGATGCCGTTCGGCCGCCGCTTCCCGGTGCCGCAGTGGGAGGCGATGGACCCGAACTCGCCGTGGCCGACGGGCGAGATCGGCATCTCCGAGCCGATTCCGAGCGGACTCTGGCTGCGCGCGCAGCAGCCGCCGTTCGAGCCGGGCGCCCAGGACTCGCGGCCGATCGTGGCGCTGCCGTGCCGCGACAACGTGCTGACGGTCGTCGTCGGCGGCCCCGGCCAGTCGGCGATCCCGATCGACGAGGTGTGCCGCCTGCTGACGGCGCTGCCGCAGGCGGCCCGGTCACGCGTGCGGCTCGTCCCGTACGGCATCGACGCGAGCGTCGGCAGCCTCATCGCCGACCAGATCGGCGAGCCGATCGCCATGTTCACCGGCCTGCCGGTGGGCAACCTGCGCAGCGGCGGGCCCGCGGTCATCGCGGTCGACCCGCGCGGGCAGCAGACGTGGCGCCCGTTCGTCACCGAGGTGCTGTGCGTGCCGAACGAGTCCGTGCCCGTCGTGTCGGGCTACCGGACGCCGGTGCAGGGCCTGACCGAGGTCTCTCCCGGGGTGTTCTCCCTCGGCGACGGCGTCGTGCTCGAAGTCGTGCCCTCAGGCCTGTGGGTGCGCGAGCAGGACGAGCCGTACAACGCGGCCGAGGTGCGCACCCAGCCCCTCGACCCGGAGTGGGCACGTCTGACCGTGGGCACGCCTGGGCGCACGACGCCTGGCGCGGTCGCGGTGCACGGCGCCGCTCTCGTCGAACGCCTGGAGCCCGAGGTGCGCAAGCTCCTGCGGCTGGTGTTCTGCGACTCCAAGGTGACCGCGCCGCCGCCTCCTCCGCCCGCGCAGCCCCCGGCGCCGAGCACGCCCGCACACGCGTTGTCGACGCGTGACTCGTCGGACAACGGCGTGGGCTTCTTCACCGCCGTCACGCCGGCCGAGCCCGAACCGGAACGGCCCGCGTACGCGAGCATCGGCGCCGGTCCGGCGATGGCGACCGTGTCGTCGCACGCGCTGGACGACCCGGACGAGGCCGCGTTCCCGTCGGACGACCCGGACTCCGCTCCGGTGAGGTTCCGCGTGGACGGCCCGCTGCCGTTGCAACCGCTGGCCCTGTGGGAGATCCCGCCGGAGAACAACGGCGAGCGCGAGACGGTCGCCGTCGACCACAGCAGCTCGGACGCCGAACGTGACACGGTCCGCCGTGCGCTCGGCGAACGCTATGGCGTGCACGCGGCGACGGTCGTCCGCCTGCTCTCCCAGCGTCCGGACGCGGAGGAGGACCCGGCCGCGTTCGAGGCCATGGTCACCGACCTCACGGCGTTGCTGGCGTGCGTGTCGCAGGACGAGGAGATGGTCGTCGAAACGCTCCGCATGGGACGTCTGGGCCGCTTGCGCCCGTACGTCGCATGCATCGTCTCGGGCCTGAACCGCCTGCCCGTGCACAACGGCATCGCGGCGGTGTGGGGCATGAGCGGTCCCACGGGGCCGCGGCGCTACCGCCACGGCGAGGTCCTGGTGGAGCACGGCCTGCTGGACGCCGTCGCGAACCCGTCCCAGCGCATCGAGGGTGTCACCGAGTACCTGATCTGGTCGGTCACCGGCCGCGTGGTCGAGGTGACCGACCGCGTCAGCGTGTCCACCGAGGAACGCGTGCTCTTCGCTCCCGGCACGCCGTTCCGCGTGCTCGCGGTCGCCGAGGCCGAGGGTGACCACCCGCAGCAGGTGCTGTTGCAGGAGATCTCCGGGCCGGCGGCCGAACAGGAGATCGCGGGGATGCGGCCGAGCGTGCTCTCCCAGCTGGAACGGGCGGCGGCGAACCTGCGCGTGCTGCCGGTCTCGCACCAGGTGACGGCCTGAACCTCGGAATCCGTTACGCCGAACCGCCCGTCGGCTCGCTGCGCTTCCACCCACCGGTGGACTGCGACGGCGAGCCGGCGGGCACGTTCGGTGACCGGCACACGCTGAACGTCTGGTCCACAACGGACGGTCCGGCCCCGGTGATCCTCTGGATCCACGGCGGCGCGAACACCGTCGGCACCTCGGCACAACCGGAGTACGCGGGCGACGCCCACGCGTCGAACGGGATCGTGTTCGTCAGCTGCGACTACCGGCTCGCGGTCGACGGATACGGTGCCCTGGAAGGGTTTCCGCACAACCGCGGGCTGCTCGACGTCGTCTCGGCGCTGCGCTGGATCCAGCGCAACATCGCCCGCTACGGCGGAGATCCGGCCAACGTCACCGTCGCCGGGCAGTCGTCCGGCGCGCAGACGGTCGCGAGCCTGATGGTCATGCCGTCCGCGAAGGGCCTGTTCCACCGGGCGATCGCGCACAGCCTCGCCGGACGGTTCTTCACGCCGGAGGAAGCGGTCGAGGTCCAGCGGAAAGCCGACCCGGAAGTCGTGCTGTACCAACCGATCGTCGACGGAGACACGCTGCCGCGCAGCCCGCTCGAAGGCCCGTACGACGTGGATCTGCTGGTCTGCCACACCGCCGACGAGGACGCCGAACTGTTCCAGAAGCCGACCATGCGGCTGGCCGACGAGCACGGCGGCGCGTTCCGTTCGATCTACGCCCGCACACCGGCACATCACGGCGCCGACGTCCCGGACATGTTCCGCGGCGACATCGCGCAGGCGTGGGCGAGGTTCGCCCGCACGGGCAATCCCGGTTGGCCCACGAGCGAACTCAAACGCTGGGCCTAACTCTCCGTCGTGAGGCCGAGCGAGCCGTTCAGCCGAGGCACGCACGCGCCGTCGCGCTTGTCGGAGGCCAGGAACTCGGTGAGGCATCGGCCGATCTGCTCGTGGCCGCGGGCGTTGGGGTGGAACGACTCCTGCAACGCGTGCGATGCGCGCTTCTGGTCCTTCAAACCGTCGAAGTCGACCGTCAACCGCGTGAACCACTCCGTCTCCGGCTTGCTGCCGCCCACGCACGCCTCATGCCCCTCACCGGCCCGCGCCAGGTCGAGGAACCGGGCGTTGACCTTCGCCGCGGCCGTGCGCAGGCCGTTCGACAGCTCCGGCACGGCCTCCTCGACGACCCACTCCAGGTCGGCGGTGCGCAGCGGGCAGCCGGACAGGTTCTGCAGCGACTGCGGCATCTTCGGTGAGACCGGCGCCGCGTACGACTGCACGACCAGCTGGTAGGAGGAGTCGAGGTAGCCGGAGTCGCGCATGGTCTGGCGGATGGCGCTGAGCGTGTTCTCGACCTTGGGGATCATCCGCCGCACGCGCTTGGTCCACTCCGGCGCCACGGACGACGTGCAGTCGCTGCGCTTGCCCCACGCCTCGAAGCACTTGTTGAGGATCTCGGAGAACCTCGGGTCGTCGTTCGCGCCGATGGCCACGACGATCGCGACGACCTGGTTCGTCCCGGCGATCGCCCGCAGCTTCGGCAACTGCTCGTTGCGCAGCTTGTCCGAGTTCGCGCCCGAGCACGCCAGGTTGATCTTCTGGTCGGCCTGGAACTCGGTCTTCATGATCTCGGACTCGCGCGAGCGATGGCACCAGTCGCCGCCGTCCTCGCCGTCGGTTCCCGGCTCGTAGCTGCCGGCGCCCTCGCCGGACATCGTGCTGTCGCCGAGCGCCACGACCGCGGTCCTGGTCTCGCGATCGGGCTCGGAGGGAGGAGGGAACACGTGGTCGCTCACGACCAGCAGGATCGTGAGCAGGCCGATCGCCGCGAAGAAGAGCACTTTGCGCATCGCGCACCAGTTTACGGGGGTGGCCGAATGCGAGGGGGATATGTCGTTGCCGCCTCAGGCGGGGATGAGGAAAGTGGAGGTGTGGGGAATCTGAGGGAGATAGTCGTGGTCGGCTACGACCGCACGGCGCTGCTGGACCTGGCGGGACCGATAGAGGTGTTCCAGGCAGCGAACTACGGCGAACCGCGGTACGAGGTCACGCTCGCCACGCTCGGGGGAGCACCGTTCACCGCGACCGCGGGCGTGCGCATCGAGGCGGGCGCCGATCTGCGCGAGCTGGACCGTCCGATCGACACGCTGATCGTGGTCGGCGGCTGGGGCTACGACGAGGCCGCGTCCGACGCGGTGCTCATGACCAACCTGCGGCGGCTCGCGCTGAAGTCGCGCCGGGTCGCCGGTGTCTGCACCGGATCCGTGGTGCTGGCGAGCGCGGGACTGCTGAAGGGCAAGAAGGCGACGACGCACTGGGCGTTCACCGGCGAGCTGGAGAACCGCGGCGTCGAGGTGGAGCCGGACGCGATCTTCGTGTGCGACGGCGAGGTGTCCACGTCCGCGGGCGTCACGGCGGGCATCGACCTGGCCCTGGCCATGGTCGAGCAGGACCACGGGCCCGCGCTGGCCCGCAGGATCGCGCAGTACCTGGTCGTCTTCCTGCAACGCTCGGGCGGCCAGTCGCAGTTCAGCGTGCACACCCGCGCGAAGCCGGTGCGGGACGGCTCGTTGCGCGCGTTGCTCGACGACATCCACGCCGATCCGACGCGGGAGTGGACGGTGCCGGTCATGGCGCGCAAGGCCATGATGAGCGTGCGGCACTTCGCCCGCGTCTTCTCCCGCAACGTGGGCGTCTCGCCCGCGCAGTACGTCGAACGAGCCCGCGTCGAGGCCGCCGCCGACCGGCTGGCCAGCACCGGCGACTCGCTCGACCTCGTCGCCCGCCAGTCGGGGTTCGGCTCCGCCGAGACCCTGCGAAGAGCCTTCCTGCGCGTGCTCGGCGTGTCGCCGGGCAGCTACCGCGCCCGTTTCCGGACCACTGGGGTTGCCTGATGGAAGCCACGTTCGTGCTCTACCCGAACATGACCGCGCTCGACTTCGTCGGCCCGTTCGAGGTGCTCGGCAGCGTGCCGATCGTCACGACGCGGTTCGTCGCCGCGACGCTCGACCCGGTGACGTCCGACAACGGCCTGACCGTCGTGCCGACCGACACGTTCTCGTCGCTGAAGTCCACGGACATCGTGGTGGTACCGGGCTCCGGGCACTGGAGGGAACTGCTCAGGGACTCCGGCGGCGTCGTCGAGTGGCTGCGCGAGATCCACCCGACGACGAAGTGGACGACGTCGGTGTGCACCGGCTCGACGCTGCTCGCCGAGGCAGGGCTGGTCTCGAAGGCCACGACGCACTGGGCCGCGCGCGAGGACCTGGAGGTGCGCGGCGTCGAGGTGTCGACGGACCGGGTGGTGTTCGACGGCAAGGTCGTCAGCGGCGCGGGCGTGTCGGCGGGCATCGACATGGCGTTGCGGCTGGTCGAGGCCGAGTTCGGTGAGATGGTCGCGCAGGCCGTACAGGTCGGCATCGAGTACGACCCGCAGCCGCCGCGCGCCTACGACTCGATCCCGCCGGAGATCGCGCAAGGCCTCAAGGCCGCGTTCGACTCAAGTCAGAGCTGACTGCTCGATGGATTCGGCCTTCTCGCGTTCGCGGGTCGCCCAGAACATCGTCTCGTGGAAGTGACCGCGGTCGATCTCGGCGACCCGCGCGTAGACGGCGGCGCTGCGGCGGTGGTACTCGACCCAGGTTCGCTTCGGGGCGTTCGGGCGCGGCATCACTCGGCTCAGCGCTTCGTGGGCTTGCATGAGGGTCCGTGCCTCGTCGGCCGCCTTGTTCCAGTCCATGGAGAGTTTGTACGAGGGCCGGCTGGTTTGAGGCCAGCCGGTTTCTCGAAATTTCTTGTGGCCTACCTGGTCGGAGGATCTTCCTCGACTTCGGCGGAAAGGTCGTCGATCACCCGCATGATGATCTGGCGGGCGGCTCGGCCGTAGCTGGCGATGCCGGCCAGAGACTCGAAGATCTTGCCGTAGAGCTCGATCTCCTGGGGTTGGGCGAGGTTGAGCTCGGCGGAGAACGTCTCCACTTGCACGAGATCCTCGCCGAGCAGCCAGAAGCCGTGCGTCGGGAACTCGTGGCGGTACAGCGTCCGAAAGTCGATCACGCCGAGCTTGAGATTGGGCAACGTGGACAGCGATACGAGTCGGTCGAGCTGGCCCAGCATCGCGGTGGGGGAGCAGAGCCTGTAGCGCAAGGCAGCCTCAGTGAGCACGAAGTGGAAACGCCGATCCGGAGCGTAGAGAATGTCCTGACGCCGCATGCGCACCTGCACCGCCTCGGCGATGTCGTCCCGAACCTCGTCCATCACGGACCCGTGTCCAAGACATGCTTTGGCGTACTCAGGGATCTGAAGCAGTCCGGGCACGATCATGGTCTCGAACACCCGGTAGAAGCGGATCTTCGCGTCGAGTTCGGCGAGTGCGCTCTGGTGCGCCCGCGCTCCTGTCCGCAGCAGCCGTTGCCACTCCGCGTGCTGCGTCTCAAGTGTGTGCAGCTTTGCCAGGAGGGCGTCGACCTCTCCTGGAGCGTCGGTGATGCGCGCCCAGGCTCGGAGGTCGTCATCAGTCGGGGTCTGACGTCCGTTCTCGAGCTTGGAGATCTTCGAGGGCGGCCACGCCAACGATTCCGCGAGCTGCTTGCCGGTCAATCCGGCGTGCTGACGCAGCTCACGGAGTCGCTTGCCGAGCGCGGTGCGCGCTTCGTGGACGTTAGACGCCTCGGATGCTGTGTTCCGCGGCAAAGTCCTCCCGTCTCAAGGCGTGGTGGCGGGCCGCATCACGCCAGTAGTTGTGCAGGATGATCTGCTCGGGATCATTCTCGATGACCTCGATCTCGACCAGGCGATCATCGGCATCATCAAAGTGCATCAGGACCAGCTTGCGCGAATCGAACAGCCAGTAGTCGTGACTGGGCAAGCCCTGCTCGACCGCCCGGTTGCGGGCCAGATATCGGATGTCCTCGCCCGCGCCGACCGTCCACCGCGATGACCAGAGACCGAATCTCGTGTAGTCGCTTGGTGGCACGTTCACCACGCGGACTCGTTCGAACCGCTTGCCTTCGGCCGTGGTCGCTCTGATCATCGGCAGCCAGCCGTCGTCGTCGCGTGCCGGCCAGTCATCTGGTTGACCTGCCAGGAAGTTCCCCAGCGACTCCTGCTCATCAGGTGAGTTGTAGCGTTCACGAACTTCAAGTCGAAACGCGGTGTGTTCGTAGGTCTTGAAGAGTTCGTCGAACTCAGGGCTGGGAAACGGGTAGCGGGTCAGCGGTCCGCCTCCTCGTTCTTCTGGAAGAAGCGCAGCACGTCCTCGGGGATCTCGATGATCGTCTCCCCTGCGGGGATCGGACCGATGTCCGCGAGCGCCTGCGGATCAGTGACCACCCACCCCTGTGCGATGTAGGTGCTCCGATCGGTTCGGTCGGTTTTGAACAAAGTGGGTGAGTTGCCGTGGCCAGACAGCGGGTCTGTGCCCAAGAACGTCGCTCGCATGCCGCCTCCCTGAGAAAGTTCCGAGAATGTTCTCGAACGGTCGCAGGTTTGGCCCAGAACGGTCAATGACCCGGTCAGGTGAGGCCTGACTGCACGGCGAACACGACGAGCTGGGCGCGATCGCGTGCGCCCAGCTTCACCATCGCCCGCGACACGTGCGTGCGCACCGTCGCGGGCGAGATGACCAGCACGGCGGCGATCTCGTCGTTGGACGCGCCGGACGCCACGTGCCGCATGATCTCCCGCTCGCGTTCGGTCAGCTTGTCCAGGTGCGGCACGGGCCGTGCCGACGCCCCGGACGCGAACCGGTCGATCACGCGGCGCGTGACGGTCGGCGAGAGCAGCGAACCGCCGTCGGCCACCACGTGCACGGCGCGCAGCAGGTCGGTCGGGTCGGAGTCCTTCACCAGGAACCCGGACGCGCCGGTCCGCAGCGCCTCGAACACGTACTCGTCCAGGTCGAACGTCGTGAGCATGACGATCCGCACCTCGGCGCAGGTGGGATCGGCGCTCACGCGGCGCAGCACCTCCAGGCCGTCCATCAACGGCATGCGGATGTCGAGGAACACCACGTCGGGCTTCACCGACTGGATCAGCGACAACGCCTCGCGGCCGTCGGCGGCCTCTCCGGCGAACTGGACGCCGGCCTCGGTCTCGATCAACGTCCGCAGTCCCATCCGGACCAGCGGCTGGTCGTCGGCCACCACCACGCGAATCATGACGGCAACGGTATCCGGGCGATCACCGCGAAGCCGTGCGATCCGTCGACCTCAAGCGTGCCGCCCAGTGCCTCGGCCCGTGAGCGCATGCCGGTGATTCCGTGGCCCTCGGTGAACGTGGCGGGCGTGCCGGTGTCGGTCACGTGCACGACGAGCTCGCCACGCACGACGTACACGCGCACGGACGCCGTGACGCCGGGGGAGGAGTGGCGCAGGACGTTGGTCAGCGACTCCTGCACGATCCGGTAGACGGCGAGTTGGTAGGTGTCGGGCAGCTCGACCTCGGCCACCTCCACCGACACCTCCAGCCCTGCCTCACGCATCCGCGTGGCCAGTGCCGGGACGTCGGCGAGGGTGATCGTCGGCGTCAGCGGGGCCGAGCCGCGCAGAGTGTCCAGTTCGGACCGCAGGCCGTCCAGCGCCTCCTTCGACGTGTCGCGGATGGCCTCCAGTGACGCTCGGGCCTTCGCCGGGTCCTTGTCCAGCACGTAGAGAGCGACGCCCGCCTGCATGGCGATCACGCTCAGGCCGTGGCCGACGACGTCGTGGACCTCCTGGGCGAGCCGCAGCCGTTCGGAGATCACGGCACGCTCGCGAACGTCCACAGCGGACTTCCTGCGCAGCTTCATCAGCACACCGGCCGCGACCGGCAGCAGGATCCAGCCCGCCGACCAGGTGATCCACGACGTCACCGTGTCGTTCCACCACGGCAGGATCGCCAGCGCGTAGACCAGCGCGCAGGCGGCCGCCAGTTCGATGCGCGCGTACACGGCCACCGCGTACATCGCCGCGACGCCGCTCATCAGGATCGGCCCGAACGGGTAGCCCAGCGCCAGATAGACCACGATCGGCACGGTCGTGACCGCCACCGTCCACAACGGACGGACTGAGCGGAACAGCAGGCCGGCGGCCGCGACGGCGATGAGCACGTAGGCGAGGACGTCGACTGACTCCGCTCCCTGGAGACGCGCGGCGAACCGCGTCCCGCCGAGTCCGAAGAACAGCAGCGCCACGGTCAGCGCGATGTCCTGCCATTTGATGCGCATGCTGCCGACCATACGACCGGGGACGTACGCAGATGTGCGTATCTTCATGACGCTCCGGAGCGGACGACCCGATGCTCTCGCGAGAACACGATTGTCGGCATGATCGTGACGACGGAGAAGCTGACGAAGCGCTACGGCGACCGCGCCGTGGTGGACGAGGTCAGTCTGTCCGTGCGGCGGGGCGAGGTCTACGGGTTCCTCGGTCCCAACGGCGCGGGCAAGACGACCACGATCCGCATGCTGCTGGGGCTTGTGAAGCCCACCAGCGGCACCGCATCAGTGCTGGGTGAGGCGCCCGGCACCCCCAAGGCGTTGCTCAAGGTCGGGTCGCTGATCGAGGGGCCCGGTTTCTACCCCTACCTGTCCGGCCGCGACAACCTGCGCGTGCACGCCGCTCGCCGGGGCGTCGGCAGGACGCACGTGGAAGCGGCGCTGGAGCAGGTCGACCTGGTGGGTGCGTCCGACGAGAAGTTCCGCCGGTACTCGCTCGGCATGAAGCAACGGCTCGGCGTCGCCGCGGCCCTGCTCGGCCGGCCGGAGCTGCTGATCCTCGACGAGCCGACCAACGGTCTCGACCCCGCGGGCATGGCCGACATGCGCGACCTGGTGCGGGCGTTGGCGGCACAGGGCCAGACGGTGCTGCTGTCGAGCCACCTGCTCGGCGAGGTCGAGGAGATCTGCGACCGCGTCGGCGTGATCTCTCAGGGCCGGCTGGTCGCGGAGAGCACGGTCGACCAGCTGCGCGGCGACACCGTGCTGCTGATCCGCGCCGACCCGATCGAGAAGGCACACGTGCTGATCGAGGGCAGCACGTTGCACGGCGACGTGCTGCACGTGCGCGAGACCGACGCGGGGGCATTGGTGCGCACGCTCGTGCACGCCGACGTGGACGTGCAGGAGGTCCGGCCACTGCGCCGGACCCTGGAAGAGGTCTTCTTCGAGATGACGGGAGCGGCGTGATGGGCAGCGTGAAGGCGGAGCTGCTGAGGCTGTGGAAGTGGCCGGCGACCTGGGTGCTGATCGGCGTCTGGCTGGTGATGACGCTGACGTTCGGCTACGTGTTCAACTACCTCGCTCTGAACGGCGGCACCAACACGCGTGACCTCTCGCAGCAGCAGCTGATCAGCGCGATGCAACCGGAGAACGTGGGCGCGGCCGTGGTGCGCGGCCTGCCCATGTTCGGCGGGGCGATCATCCTGGTGCTGGCGGCGCTCGCGGTCGGCAGCGGATATGGCTGGGGCACCTGGAAGACGACGCTGACCGCCGGTCCGCGCCGGGTCTCGGCGATGGCCGGCACGCTGGGGGCGCTGGGGATCGTCGTGGTGCTGCTGGTGGCGCTGACGTTCGTCGTGAACCTCGGCGCGTCCATCACGATCGCGTCGCTGGAGGGCTGGGACTGGAGCCTGCCGGGACTCGGCGTCTTCCAGGCTTTGGGCGCGTCACTGCTGATCGCCGCCATGTGGACGGGGTTCGGCGTGTTCCTCGGCGTCGTCACCAAGGGACCCGCGCTGGCCGTCGGGCTCGGGCTGATGTGGGCGATCGTGACCGAGAACCTGTTGCGGGGCGTGGGTTCCCTGCTCGGGCCGGTCGAGTCGCTGACCAAGGTCCTGCCCGGTGGATCGGCCGGCAACCTCGCCGGTGCCGTCGGCGGATCGGGTGCTCCCGGTGTGCTGACTGATCTGAGCGGCACCACCGCGGCGCTGTTCCTCGTCGGGTACGTGGTGTTCTTCGTCGGCGCGGCGACGCTTCTGAAGGTGCGCCGCGACCTCGTATAGGGCCACGGCGGCCCAGGTCACGCCCAGCGCGACCGCGACTCCGGTGGGGTAGTCGCGGTCGTGCAGGCCTGGGTTGACCGGCCCGCTGTACTCCCGCCACAGCAACGGAACCGCGATCAGCGTGATGACCCCGGAGACCGTCAGGCCGATGCCGATCGACGGCCGTTTGATCACGAGCCCGGAGGCGCCGACGAGCGGTGCGATCAGGAAGTCGTGCAGGACCACGCCGCCGCCCAGCCAGAGCAGCAGTTCGACGGTGATCTGGGGCAGGAGCAGCCAGGCGCCCCACGCTCCCAGCGCCACCCCGGCCGCGCCCAGCGCGAACCTCGTGCCGGTCGTGGTGCTCACTTCTCGACCTCCAGCGACGTGACCCACTTCGTCTGCAGCACTCCCGGCCGGTTTGGCGCGATGAGCCGGCACGGATAGCCGTGGTCCGGGCTGAGCTCCTCGCCGTTGAGCTGGAGCGCCAGCAACGTCAGCGGGTCCTGGGCGAACGCCTCGGGCAGCGTGGTCGCCCGGTACAGCCCGTCCTTCTCCAGCGACTCGACCCGCACGTCGCCTCCGCTGACGAGTTCGGAGACGCGGACGCCGGTCCAGGTCGCGTTCTGGCTCCAGCCCTCGACGCACGCGATGGGCAGGTCGACGGTGGTCTGCGGCAGCGCCCGGAGTTCTTCGAGCGAGTAGCTCTTCGCACCCGCCTTGAGCCGCCAGTCCTGCGGCACCACGACGTTCGCGGCCTTCGCGGTCCGGTTGACCGGCAGGTCGCCGTCCGACCGCCAGGCCAGCACGGAGATCTTGCGCAGCCACGGCACCGTGACGCCCGCCGTCGCGACGACCGCGACCCCCGTCGTCAACGCCGTCGTGCGCAGGAAAGCCCTGCGGGACAGGATGGTCCGTTCTTCGGACCTGGGTTCGAGAGTGCGCCGGATGACCGGGATCTTCACCGCGATGTGCACGAGCAGCGCGCCGATCACGATCCACGCCACCGCGTAGTGGGCGGTCGGGAAGTAGAACGACCACGGGTAGTTCTGCGCCGCGTTGAACAGCCCGGTGACCAGCTCGAAGAACGACGCCGCGATCAGCACGAAGATCGAGCCGCGTTCCAGTGCGTGCGGCACGGACTTGACCAGCGGCCG
This sequence comes from Lentzea waywayandensis, assembly GCF_900115955.1. Taxonomy (GTDB): domain Bacteria; phylum Actinomycetota; class Actinomycetes; order Mycobacteriales; family Pseudonocardiaceae; genus Lentzea; species Lentzea waywayandensis. The sequence goes on along the minus strand of NZ_FOYL01000020.1, from coordinate 136,140 downwards.
TTCGAACAGCTTCGGGTAGACGCTCCACAACTTGGCCAGCAGCAACGGAACCGACGCCACCCCGGAGATCACGTGCACCCCCTGGGTGACGCGGTAGAGGTCGACCGGGCGGGTCGGCCACACCCAGTCGTGCTGCACGCCATGGCTGAGCAGTCCGGTGACGAAGCACAGGCCGAACGCGATGCCGAGCCACGTGCCGACTCGGCTGGTCACGCCGGTGTGGTGCGCGGGGGACTTGAAAGCCGGGTTCTTCACAGCCGCTCCCAGCACGCGAACCAGCGCCCGGCGCGTTCGACCTGCCACAGCAGGAAGAACCCGTCGGCGGTCAGGGACTCCGCGTCACTCCACGCCCACGGGAACCAGTCGCCCCTGGAACCTTCCGTCCGCACCCGCGCCTGGCCGATGGTCAGCCCGGAACCCGGCTGCTCGACCTCCACGACGACGGTTCCGCTGGGCTTGAGGAGCTGGTGCACGCGACGGAGCAACGCGGCGGGGTCACCGCCGATGCCGATGTTGCCGTCGGCGAGCAACACGTGCTGCCAGCGACCTTCGCCGGGCAGCAGGTCGAACACGTCACGGCGGATCGCGATGCCGCCGCGTTCGGTGGTACGCCGGATCGCCTCCGGTGACACGTCGACGCCGAGCGCCTGGACCTGGCGGGCCAGGAGCGCCGCCACGAGACGGCCGGGGCCGCAGCCGACGTCGAGGGTGGGGCCGGAGCAGGCGTCGAGGAGGACGGAGTCGCCGCCGTCCGCGTCGGCCTGCCAGCGGGCGACGCTCAGTTCGCGTGGGGCGGTGCCGGGGAGGTCGAGCCAGCTGGGGCGGCCCTGGAGGGCCTGGTCGAACATCATCGCGCCACCGCCGTCAGCTCGGTCAGCGTGGCGGCGAACCGGGTGTGCGGTGCCGACGCGGCCACGGCACGCGCGTCGACCATCGTGTCCACATCGGACAGGATCGGCAGGTTCCGCACCCGCAGCCCGTCGCGCGGAGCCGGTTCGTCCGACGTCTGCAGCGGTGCGCCAGCACGCGGAGCCGGCTCGCCCGACGCTTTCCGGCCCTGCAACGCCTCCGGCGTGCGCGGCGTGGTGCCGTCGTGCGGAGCCGGTTCGTCCGACGCCGTCCAGCCCTGCAACGCCTCCAGCGTCCGCACCCCCGTGTCCGCGCGGGACATCGGCACGTCCCGCAACACCTCGGCCCGCAGCGGATCCCGCAACCCGAGCGCCCACCACCCGCCGTCCAGCGCGAACCCGAGCGCGGCCTCGTCGAACTCCCCGCACGACTCCAGCAGCGACGGCGTCACCTGCGGCGTGTCCATGCCGATCTGCAACACCGGCATCCTGAACCGCGCCACGTCGGCGTGCGCGTGCACCAGGCGGTCCGCGAACGTCTGGCCGCGCTGCGGGATCACCACGCACTCCGCCAGCGCGTCCCGCACGTCCTCGCGCCGCACCACCCCGGCCAGCGCGACCACCGGCACGGCACCGGGAGTGTTCAGGGCGGCCTCCACCGTGTCGAGCAACGAAGCTGCCGCAACGTCCGCGGCCTCCTCGGGGGTCAGCGGCGGGCACAGGCGGGTCTTCACCTGGCCGGGGATCGGCGACTTGGCCATGATCAGCAGGCAGAACCTCATCGCAGCACCCCCGCCATGTCCCGCGCCGCCCGCATCGTGCCGCGCACCGAACCCGACACCTTCGACCGCGTGCCGGCCGCCCGCGGGCCGTAGGACACGTCGACCTCGCGCACGCGCCAGCCCGCCTCGGCCGCGCGCACCAGAAGTTCCAGCGGGTAGCCGAAGGCGCGGTCCTGAACGTCCAGTGCCAGCAAGGCTTCGCGTCGGCACACCCGTAGCGGTGCGATGTCGTGCACGTCCAAACCCCTGCGCCGCAACAGGGACGCGATCACGGCGTTGCCTGCCCGCGCGTGCCACGGCCAGACGCCGGCCTGCACGGGCCTTCGCCGGCCGACGACGAGGTCGGCGTCGGCGAGCAAAGCGGCCATCGCGGGCAGTTCGGCCAGGTCCAGCGAACCGTCCGCGTCGGCGAACGCCACCAGACCGGAGGTGGCCGCGAGCAGACCGGTGTGCACGGCGGCGCCGTAGCCGCGCTTGGGCTCGTGCACGACCAGTGCGCCATGAGTGGCGGCCACCGAAGGAGAGCCGTCGACAGAACCGTTGTCCACGACGATCGCGCGGTATCCGGCAGGAAGGGAGGCGAGGACCGCGGGTAGTGCGGCGGCCTCGTCCAGGCAGGGCAACACGACATCCATGTGTCCACCCTGGACCATCGGAAAGTGTTGTGGTGCTTACGGAATTGTGACGCACCAAAGAGTTCTTACGGTTGTCTTGCGAGGCCCGCGAGTCCCCCGGCACCCCCTAGGTTGGGCGCGGTGCGTCTAGTCATCGCAGGACTGCTCGTCGCTGCCGCCGTCATCATCGGGATCGTCGTCAACGCCCACGACCCGGACCTCCTCTACGCCTCGGCGGCGCCGATCTTCGGAAACTGGCAGCCGCACCTCGGCCCCGGCACGCCGATCGCGGTCCTGATCGCGTTCCTCGTCGTGGCCAAGGGGCCTGAGCTCACCGAGCACAGGTTCGCGATGCCGATCGCCTACGCGGCCTCGGTGGCGTTCACCTTCTCGCTGGCGATGATCGACGGCTGGGGCCGGTTCGTCACCAGGCTGACGACCGAGGACGAGTACCTGCACGAGGTCCCCGGCATCACCGACGTCCCGGCGATGCTGCACGGGTTCGCCGCGCGCATCCCCGACTTCCTGCCCGACTCGTGGACCACGCACGTTTCCGGACATCCGCCGGGCGCGTTGCTCACGTTCGTCGCGCTCGACCGCGTCGGGCTCGGGGGAGGGGCCGTGGCGTCGATCTTCTGCGTCCTGGTCGGCTCGCTCGCGGTCGTCGCGATTCCCAAGGCCGTCAACGACAACGCGGTGCTGCCGTTCCTGGTGCTGTTCCCAGGAGCGGTGTGGGTCGGCGCGTCGGCGGACGGCATGTTCATGGGCGTCGCGGCCGTCGGCATCTACCTGCTCACCCGGTGGCCCTTGCTGGGCGGCATCGTGCTGGGCTGGTGCCTGTTCCTGTCCTACGGCCTGGTGTTGCTGGCGCCGCTCGCGATCGTCGCGGCCGGCAGGAAGATCGGCTGGGCCGTCGGGGGCGTGCTCGCGGTCGTGGGAGCGTTCGCACTGAGCGGGTTCTGGTGGCTCGACGGCTACGAGCTCGTGAAACTCCGCTACTACCAGGGCATCGGCGACACCAGGCCGTACTGGTACTGGGTGTGGGCGAACCTCGCGGCACTCGCGCTGGTCATCGGCCCGGCGGGCATCAAGGGGCTGCGCAAGGACAAATGGGTCGTCGCGGCGGGAATCGCGATCCTGGCCGCCGACCTGTCGGGGCTGAGCAAGGCCGAGACCGAACGGATCTGGCTGCCGTTCGCGGTCTGGCTCCTGGTAGGCACCGCGAAGCTGGGCAACAGGAAGAGGTGGCTCACCGCCCAGGCGATCACGGCCCTGGCGGTGAACCACCTCGTGCTCACGAACTGGTGACGGACTCCCGCTGCGCGGCGAAGGCGAACTCCCGCACGCCCTCCTCGAACCCGACCTGAGCCTCGAAACCCAGCACGTCCAACGCCTTCGCGGGCGAGGCGACCACGTGCCGGACGTCGCCCGGCCGCGCCCCGCCCACGATCTCGGGCGTCGGCCCGTCGCACGCGTCGGCCAGCGCGAACGCCAGGTCGCCGATGGTGTGCGGGGTGCCGGAGCAGACGTTCACGGCCTCGAAGCCCGGCCGCGGTGACGACAGGGCCAGGACGTTGGCCCGCGCGACGTCCGTGACGTGCACGAAGTCGCGCCGCTGCCGTCCGTCCTCCATCACGCGAGGCGCGACGCCGTTCTGGAGCGCGGACCTGAAGATCGACGCGACCCCGGCGTACGGGGTGTCGCGCGGCATCCGCGGGCCGTAGACGTTGTGGTAGCGCAACGCCCACACGCTCCCGCCGGTCTGCCAGGCCCACGCCACCGCGAGGTGCTCCTGCGCCAGCTTCGTGGCCGCGTAGGTGCTGCGAGGCTCCAGCGGAGCGTCCTCGGGCACCAGTTCGGAGACCACGAAGTCGCCGCAGAAGCACCGCGGCTCGTACACACCGCGTTCGACGTCAGCCGCAGTCCGTTCGGCCCGCACGATCCCGTGCGAGAGGCACCGATAACGCCCCTCGCCGTAGACGACCATCGACGACGCCAGCACCAGTCGTGACACCCCGGCCCGGTACATCTCGGCCAGCAACACCGCCGTGCCCAGGTCGTTGTGGCGCGCGTAGGAAGGCGCGTCGAACGGATCGACGCCGTGCCCGACCATCGCCGCCTGGTGGCACACCGCGTCCACAGTGGACAGCAACGGCCGCAGCACGTCCGGGGAGGTCACGTCGCCGAGGACAAGTTCGTGGTCCAGCAAGGGAACAGCGCTGTGCGCCTCGGGCAGCAACGCGTCGAGCACCACGCATTCATGGCCCTGGGAGGTCAGCTCGTCCGCGACGTGCGACCCGATGAACCCGGCCCCGCCGGTGATCAGTACTCGCATGCACCGACCGTAGGACTCACGTGGCGACCCGGCGCGCCCCAGGCGCTAGCCGTCAGAACTCCGTAAGACCATCTCGACGACGAACCGGGAGCCGCCCGCCTCACGATCCTCCACCCAGACCCGGCCGCCCAGCCGGTGCACGTGGTCGCGGACCAGCGCCAGCCCCAGCCCGCTGCCCGTGTCGTCACCCCGGCTGCCCGCCATCACCCCGCGCGCGAACCGTTCGAAGATCTCCTCCCGCAACGCCTCGGGCACGCCGGGCCCGGCGTCCTCCACCGCCAGCCGCGCGGAAGTTCCAGCGGTCCGCACGGACACCAGCACCGCGCCACCGGCGTGCCGCTCGGCGTTGTCCAGCAGGTTGGTCAGCACCCGGTCGAGCCTGCGCCGGTCACCCTGCACGACGGCGGGCTCCAGCGCCACCGGCACGGGCGCGCGGGTCGCGATCACATTGCGCACCAATGCGTCCAGCGCGATCTCCTCCGGCGCGGGGTCGTCGGTCTGGTCCGCCCGGGAGATCTCCAGCAGGTCCACGACCATCCGCGCGAACCTGTCGACCTCCGAGGTCAGCAGTTCCAGTGCCGTGCCCGCCGTGCCGGGCAGATGCTCGCGACGACGGCGCAGCACCGCGCCCGCGTTCACCATCGTCGTCAACGGCGACCGCAGCTCGTGCGAGACGTCCGACGCGAACCGGGCGTCCCGCAAGGCTCTCTGCTCCAGCGCTTGAGCCGTCGAGTTGAACTTCGCCGCCAGCGCCGCGAGATCCGGGTCGTCCTGGTCGGGCAGCCGGGCGTGCAGATCACCCCCGGCGATCCTGCCCGCCGCGCAGTTCAGCTCCGTCAACGGTTTCAGCGCCCGTTTCGACGCCCACGAGCCCAGCGCGGCCCCGAGCAGCGCCGAGCCGATCGTGCCGGCGATCAGCACCGCGCTCAGGAACGCGAACGTCCGGTTGAGCTGCTGCAACCCGAACAGCTCGACGTAGACGGCGTTGCCCGCCACCGGCCGCGCGACGGCGAGCATCGGCAGCCCGTCCACGGTGATCCGTTCCTTGCCGGGCGGGTGCTCCACCAGCCCGGCCGGCAGCTGCGACGGCTCGACCTTGCGGCCCGCCGTCACCAGCCCTTCGGGGCTCATCACCAGGATCGACGAGTCGGGCCCGGTGGTGAGCCCGGTCAGCAGCTCGTCGAAGCCCGGCGAGGCCAGCGACCTCTCGACCAGCCGCACGTTGACCTCGGCCTGCCTGGTCGCGCTCGCCTCCCGTTGCCGCAGCATGTAGCCGGAGGCGAGGTTCCAGGTCGCGAACGCCAGCACGCTCGTGACGACCAGCAGGCCAAAACCGAACGAGAGCGTGACCCGGCAGCGCAGCGTGAGTCTCACGAGCGGATCCGATAGCCGGTGCCGCGCACGGTGAGCACCAGCTCCGGATCGTCCGGGTTGGCCTCGATCTTGCGGCGAAGTCTCCTTATGTGCACGTCGAGCAGCCGGGTGTCACCAAAGTAGTCATATCCCCAAACCTTTTGCAGCAACTGTTCCCTGGTGACGATTCGCCCGCTCGCACCAGCGAGTTCCAGCAACAGCCGGAATTCCGTCCTGGTGAGATGAACGCGTTCCCCCGCTCGGTGCACGAGCCCTTCCTGCGGACGGATTTCCAGTTCCCCGATCCGAACGGCTTCGCGGCCCGGCCCGCGTCTGCGCAACAACGCGCGGATGCGCGCGGCGAGAACTCCGGCCATCAACGGTTTCGTGACGTAGTCGTCCGCTCCCGCCTCCAGCCCGGCGATCACGTCACGGGCGTCCGTTCGCGCCGTCACCACGATTATCGGCAGGTCACCGCGTGATCGGAGGGCCCGCACGACCTCCAGGCCGTCCATGCCGGGCAGGGTGAGGTCCACCAGCATCACATCGAACGATTCCGTCTCCAAACGCGGTAACGCCTCTTCACCCGAACCCGCCTCGTCAACGGTGAAACCCTCGTCGGACAAGGCAAGGCTCAGCGCCTGCCGGATTCGCTCGTCGTCTTCGACCAGCAGGACCCGTACGCACACAACGACTCCACTGTGTGAGAGCCGCGGCGACGGCGTCTCACACAGTGGAGTGAAAGTCGATCAAAAGCAAGATTGCTTCGGTTTAAAATCCGGTCAGCGTGACTTTCGCCGAACGCGGGTTCGGTTCGTGAACAAGTGACTCGAACGCGCCGACGTCATCGAACGCGAACCCGTAAGCCTTCCCGTCCACCATGTTCTGGTGCACGATCTTCGAGAAGTGGTTCGTCGTCGCACGGGTGTAGAAGTCGCCCGCGTTGTAGGTCGGCTGGGTGTGGATGAAGCCGAACGTCGAGCGGTTGAGCCCGGCGCACAGCGAGCGCGAGATCGCGCCGACGTCGTTGTTCGGTGCCGCGAGCCGGCCGTCGCAGTTGAAGACGTCACGGGTGGACGGCTGCTGGAACGACGCGACCTGCTGGCCGGACGTGTTGGTGAAGTTGAGCGACCCGCCGCTGACGCGGCCGGTGAACCTGCGGTTCGGCTCGTTCTGGTACGGCACGACGGTCAGCGGCGTGTTCTGGTACGTCGACCAGGCGCTGCTGACGTAGTTCGCGAAGTACGAGCCGGAGAACACGCCCGCGTCGAGGCCCTTGCTCGGGTTCAGCACGCGCAGTCGCGTGCCGTCCGAGCGGGTGTGGACGAGCCGCGACCAGTCGCCGCCGAGTTGCTGGTGCTGGTCGAAGATGCGGTTGCGCCCGTTGGAGACCAGCTGGCCGGTCTTCTTGGTGACGCCGCTCTGCGAGGTCGCCTCGACCGCGTGGGGCACCGAGAACATGTCCACCTGCGAGCTGTTCAACCACAACCCGCCGCCGTTGTAGGTGAACTCGCTCCAGTCGAACAGGATGTCGCGGTTCGGGTCGCCCGCGGCCCACGGCGCGGGCTGCACCAGGCCGTTGGGGACGAGGGAGAACTTCAGCTTGTCCCGGAAGGACATGTAGAGCCGGCCGCCGGCGAGGTTGAGCGGGATCTGCAGGGTCCGGCTGGCGCCGTTCCCGGGGCCGGGGATCGAGACGTCCGGTGCCGGGGTCGGCGGGATTCCGCCTCCGGACCAGGCCGTGAACTGGCCGTTCGCGTTCACGTACCCGAGCCGGCCGCCCATCTCGCCGAACACGTACAGGTGGGTCGCGTCACCGCGGCCCGAGCTGTTCGTGACGGTCAGGGGGAGCAGGTTCGGTGGAGCGGCTTGAACAGCAGGTGCGGACATCGTTGTCAGCCCTAGTAGGGCCGATGTCGCGAGCAGCAGGAGCTTGCGCATCGACTATCTCCTCACTGAGACAGGCAGTGACCATTTCAGCGGCGGTGAGAGCGCTCTCATACCAGCGCGTCGCTGTTGATATGTCAAGAATGGTCTTCATGCGCGCACTGACGGTTGATCTTGCACGGACCGGGTCGTTGTCGTTGACCGAACTGCCCGATCCGGCGCCGGGACCGGAGGACCTGCTGGTCGAGGGCGTGGCGATCGGCATCTGCGGGACGGACCGCGAGATCGTGCGCGGCGAGTTCGGCGTCGGCGGAACTCTCGTGATCGGCCACGAGTCGCTGGGCCGGGTGATCAGCGGACCGGGCTTCGAGCCTGGGTCGCTGGTCGCCGGGGTCGTCCGCAGACCCGATCCGGTGCCGTGCGTGGCGTGTGCGCGCGGGGAGTTCGACATGTGCCGGAACGGGCAGTACACCGAGCGCGGGATCACGGGCCTCGACGGCTACGGCTCTACATTGTGGACAGTGCCCGCCGCCTACGCCGTCGGTGTCAGTTCCTCGACAGGTGTGCTCGTCGAGCCGGTGTCGGTCGTGGTCAAGGCGTGGGAGCGGCTGGACCGGCTGGCGCCCTTCCCGTTCGAGAGCGTGCTGGTGACGGGGGCGGGGCCGATCGGGCTGCTGGCGGCGTTGATCGGGGTGCAGCGAGGGCTGGACGTGCACGTGTTCGACCTCGCCGTGGACGGCCCGAAGCCCGCGCTGGTCGAGTCGCTCGGCGCCACCTACCACCGGACGTTGCCCGACTGCCCGGTCGTGATCGAGGCGACCGGGGCGCCGTCGCTCGTCGCGCGGCTGCTCGGGCGGGACCTGGTGTGCCTGACCGGCGTGCCGTCCACCGAGGTGATTCCGGCCGACATCGGGCAGATCAACCGGGATCTGGTGCTGCGCAACGGGATCGTGTTCGGCACGGTCAACTCGAACGTGCGGCACTACCGGGAGGCATCGGCGGTGCTGGACCGCGCGGACGACGCGTGGCTGTCGGCGATGATCACTCGGCGAGTTCCGCTGGAATCGTTCTCGGAGGCGTTCGAGTCGCGGCCCGGTGACGTGAAAGTGGTGCTAGAGCTGTGAAGGCCGCTGCCAGCACGATCGCGGCCGCCAGCAGCAACGCCTGGTGGTAGCCGTTGTGCAGCAACGGGGTGGCGACGAGCGGGCCGATGATCTGGCCCGCCGAGTAGCCGGCGGTGAGGGTGGCCGCAGCTCTCGGGAACCCCAGGTCGGTGCCGAGCTTGAGGGCGGTGGCGGCGATGCCGATGAACGTGCCGCCGAACAGGACGACCGCGACCAGGGCGGCAGCGGTGGTGCTGAAGAGCGCGGGGAGTGCGATGCCCACGGCCTGGACCGCGAGCGCGATCGGGAGGGCGTGGCGGCGTGGCCTGATCAGCACGGGGGAGAGGGCGGCAGAGAGTCCGACCAGGATCCACGAGGTGCTGCCGAGAGGGCCGCTGATGGCGGCGACCAGGAACGTGCCGGCGATGATGTAGCCGACGCCTTCGAGGGTGTAGGCGGCGAACAGGGTGGCGAACTCGCGTCGGGCGGGCTTGGTGGTCGAGGGTGTGCCGGACGGATGCTCGGCCGTCTCCCCGGTGGGCGGGGGTGTGCCGGACCGCCGCCGGGTCGTCTCCCTGGTGGGCGGGGGTGTGCCGGACCGCCGCCGGGTCGTCTCCCTGGTGGGCG
>NZ_FOYL01000020.1:17725-126581 GCF_900115955.1 Lentzea waywayandensis | reverse complement strand
GGTGGGCGGGGGTGTGCCGGACCGCCGCCGGGTCGTCTCCCTGGTGGGCGGGGGTGTGCCGGACCGCCGCCGGGTCGTCTCCCTGGTGGGCGAGGGTGTGCCGGACCGCCGCCTGGCCACCTCCCCGGTCTGCGATGGTGTGCTGAACTGCCGCCCCACCACCTCCCCGGTCTGCGAGGCCGGTCCCTCCGGCCGCAGCCCCCACGCCCAGATCGCCAGCAGGGCGGCCAGCCCCGCCGCCGCCCACCAGGCGACCTGCCACTGGCTCAGCACCAGCACCACCAGCCCGGACAGCGCGATCCCCGCCCCGACACCGCTCATGCCCCACCCCGGCCGGGCGTTCACCGCCGCCACGAACACCAGCGCGCTCGCCACCCCGGCCAGCAGCCGCAGCACGAACCACGCGGCCATGCCGTGCGTCAGCGGCATCCCGGCGAGGGTGGCCACGAGCAGCACGAGCGCGACACGGTTCGTGGTCCGTGACGGCGCGCGGACGATCGTGGCGAGCGCCCCGACGAAGTAGCCCAGGTAGTTGGCGGTGGCCAGCGACGCGGCCGACGCCGCTGACAGACCCGCCTGTGCGGTCATCAGCGGCAGGATCGGCGTGTAGACGAACCGTCCGATGCCCATGGCCGCCGCCAGTGCCGCGGCGGCCTGACGGGCGCTCACAGCCGGCCGGGGTCGTTCGGGTGTGGTTGCACGGCCGTGACGGTGAACGCCATCCACGGGCTCAGCGGCAGCGTGCCGAGCACATGAGCGTGGAGGTCGGCCTCGTCCTCGGCCCGCCACAGGCCGATGCTGCGCATCTCGCCGATCGGCCGCCACAGCCGGACGAGGTTGCCGCTCGTGGTGAGTTCCTTGGCCCGCACCGCTTCGGCCGCGCGGCGCGAGTCCACTTCGGACTGGGGTGTGCCGTCCGGGGTGGTGGTGGTGATCTCGACGATGAACTCTCTCATGACCTCATCGTGCGACCGGGGCGCGCGAGACGCCACGACCGGCTTTCTCCTGCGTGAGAGCCTGAGCCTCCTAGGATGCGGGGTGTGGAACTGCGTCAACTCCGGTACTTCCTCGCGGTCGCCGAAGAGCTGCACTTCGGCCGGGCGGCGGCACGGCTGCTGATCGCCGGGCCGTCGTTGTCGCAGCAGATCAAGGCGCTCGAACGGGACCTCGGCGTGCCGCTGTTCGCCCGCGACCGCCGCACCGTCGCGCTGACGTCCGCCGGTGCCGCGCTGGTCCCGGAGGTGCGGGCGCTGCTCGAACGGGCCGATGAGCTGCAACGGCACGCGCGGCAGCTGTCCGGGTCGCGGCCGGTGCGGATCGGGTACGTGAACTGGCTGCCGCCGGACCTCACCGCCCGCACGGCCGGGGTCGCGCAGCTCTACGTGGACGCGTGGGTCGTGCCGTCGCACCAGCAGGCGGCGCGGGTGGCGGACGGCAGCCTCGACCTGGCCGTGTGCTGGATCCGCAGGTCCGAGGCGGCCCAACTGGGCCTCCAAGCACAACTGCTCGGCGCGGACAGGCTCTACGCGGTGGCCGTGGGCACGGACACGAGTCCCGTGCAGGCCAAGGACATCGCGGTGCTGGTGGACGACGACGTGACGTCGTGGCAGTCCTGGAACGACTACGCCGAGGAGTTCGCGCGCGACACCGGCTGTGCCGTCCGGCGCATCCACAACGGCGCCATCACCGGGCCGGCGTTCTTCGACCACGTGCGGGTGTGCACGACGCCGGTGCTCAACTCGCCGAAGGGGCAGACCACGCCGTTGCCGCCGGATCTCGTGCAACGGCCCGTCGTCGATCCCGAGGTCGTGTGGACCTGGTCGCTGGTGCGCCGCGAGGACGAGGAGCGCGCGGACGTGATCGCCGCCGCCGACGCCATCGTGCGGAACGTGGGTGACCTCGGCCTGGACCGCGTCTGGCTGCCCTCGGACGACCCCTATCGTGCGTTGAGAGGCTGAGCCTCTCACGAAGGAGGAAACGGGTCGCAATTCGGCGAAATGAAGCCGGTGTGCGAGCCGTTGTGGCTGTCAGATCCGCTACTTCTCCTCCTTCGAAAGCGAGCAGGACAATGACCAGCAAGGTGGCAATCGTCACGGGAGCGTCGCAGGGAATTGGCGCGGCACTCGTTCCCGCCTATCGCAAGCTCGGCTATTCGGTTGTCGCGGTCTCGCGTTCCATCGACGCTTCCGACGACCCCGAGGTGCTCGCGATTCGCGCCGACCTCAGCCAGACCGGGGAGGGTGCGCGGGTCGTTCAGGAGACGCTCGCGCGGTTCGGCCGCGTCGACTCGCTCGTGAACAACGCCGGCATCTTCGTCGCCAAGCCGTTCACCGAGTACACCGACGAGGACTTCGCGGCCGTCACCGGCACCAACCTCGTCGGGTTCTTCGACATCACGCGTGCCGCTGTGGCGGCGATCGGCGACAACGGCGGCCACGTCGTGAACGTGTCCACGGCCCTGGTCGACCACGCGCTGTCCGCGGTCCCGTCCGCGCTCGCGTCGCTGACCAAGGGCGGTCTGAACGCCGTCACGAAGTCGCTCGCCATCGAGTACGCCGCGCGGAACATCCGCTTCAACACGGTCGCGCTCGGCATCATCAGCACGCCGATGCACGCCCCGGAGACCCACGAGGCGCTCGCCGGGTTGCACCCCGTCGGCAGGATCGGTGAGATCTCCGAGGTGGTCGAGGCGATCACCTTCCTGGAACAGGCCGGCTTCGTCACGGGCGAGATCCTGCACGTCGACGGCGGCCAGAGCGCGGGGCACTGACATGGTTCTCGAAGACGTCATGGACCGGTGGAAGGACGCCGTGGACGCGCACGATCCCGAGCGCGTGGCCGCGAACTTCACCGAGGACGCCATTTTCCAGGGGCTGCACCCCTACGGAGTCGGCCGGCGGGCAGTCGCGGCCTACTACGATTCGCAGCCCATCGGTCTCCAGGCCGACTACAAGATTCTGGAAACGCGAAGGCTGGCCGATGATCTGGTTCTCGGCTATTTGAGCGTCGATTTCTCGTTCGTCGACCGGCCGACCATCACCGTCAACCTGAGCGTGCTGGTGAGAGGAGACCTGATCGCGCATTACCAGGTCTCCAAGCTCGCCTAGTGCCTGCGAGGCTCCCGGCCGAACGGCGACGGAGGTCGCTCGAGGTCGGGAGCCTTCGGGATCGGCATGGTCACCGGGGCGTCCGCGGTGATCGTGATCAGCTCGCCGTGGTGCTTCGTGGTCAGCGATGTGCCGTCCACGATCCGGTACGTGGCCTCGCCCGCGCACACGTCCACGGAGATCCTCGTGCCCTGGAAGGACATCCGGAACGAGAAGCGGGTCAGCTCGTCCGGCATCCGCGGCGCGAACGTCAGCTCGCCGCCGTGGTCGCGCATGCCGCCGAACCCGGCCACCAGCGCCGTCCACGCACCCGCTAGCGACGCCATGTGCAGGCCGTTGGTGACGTTGCTGTGCAGGTCGTGCAGATCGGTGAACGCGGCCTCGACGAGGTAGTCGAACGCCAGCCCGAGGTGCCCGACCTCGGCCGCCAGCACCGCCTGCGTGCCCGCCGACAACGACGAGTCGCGCACCGTGCGGGCCTCGTAGTAGGCGAAGTTGCGGGCCTTCTCGTCGTCGGTGAACGCGTCACCGCGCACATGCATCGCGAGCACCAGGTCCGCCTGCTTCACCACCTGACGGCGGTACAGGTCGAAGTACGGGAAGTGCAGCAGCAGCGGGTACTTCTCCTCCGGGGTGTTCTCGAAGTCCCACTCGGCGTGCTTGGTGAAGTTGTCCGCCTGCGGATGCACCTCGAGCATCTCGTCGTACGGGATCGCCATCGCGTCCGCGGCCCTGCGCCAGGCCGCGATCTCCTCTTCCGTCGCGTCACAGGGGTTCCGCTCGGCGGCGTCGGCGGCCGCGCGCAGGTTCTGCTGGGCGATCAGGTTCGTGTAGACGTTGTTGTCGACGATCGCCGAGTACTCGTCCGGGCCCGTCACGCCGTCGATGCGGAACCCGTCGTGCCGGTCGTGGTGGCCCAACGAGGACCACAACCGTGCGGTCTCCACGAGGATCTCAGTGGCCTCGTCGCGATCGAAGTCCTTGTCACCAGTGGCGTTCAGGTACTGCTGGGTGGCGTAGGCGACGTCACCGGAGACGTGGAACGCGGCCGTGCCCGCAGGCCAGTACGCGGAACACTCGGCGCCGTTGATCGAACGCCACGGGAACGCGGCACCCTTGAGCCCCAGCACCTTCGCGCGGTCGCGGGCTTTGTCCAAAGTGGCGTGACGCCACCGCAGCGCGTCGCGGGCGGCGTCGGGCAGCGTGTAGGTGAGCACCGGGAGCACGAACATCTCGGTGTCCCAGAACGCGTGGCCGTCGTAGCCCGGTCCGGTGAGACCTTTTCCAGGAATGGCACGGGACTCACCGCGCGCCCCGGCCTGGAGGATGTGGAACAACGCGAACCTGATCGCCTGCTGCAACTGGTCGTCGCCGTCGATCTCGATGTCGGCGACCTCCCAGAAGTCGTCCAGGAACTCCTTCTGCTCCCCGACGAGCCCGTCCCAGCCGGTCTGGCACGCACCGGCCAAAGCCGCCTCGACCTGCGCTCGCAACGCCGGTGTCGACCGCTGCCCCGACCAGCCGTAGGCCAGGTACTTGGTCAGCTTCAGGCACCCGCCCGCCGGCACGTCGACGGCCGCGGTGAACCTGGCCAGGTCGTCCTCGGCGCGGATCTCGGTGCGGACGTCGACGCCGTCGACCTCGACCTCGTGGTCCATCGCGGCGGCCATGCGCAGACCGGACACCTTGGTGTGGTGGCACAGCACGGCCCGCGTCTTCTCCGCCATCTTGAAGTCGTTGACCAGCGGGGAGTCCAGCGCGGCGGCGACGCGGGGATCGTTGCTGCGGCTCACGGTCGGCTCGTTGGCCAGCAGGTCGGACTGGACGACGAGCTGAAGGTCGTCCATCGGCTCGATCTCGTAGCGGATGGCGACGACCGCGCGCTGCGTGAACGACACGAGCCGTTCGCTGCGCACGGTCACACGCCTGCCCGTCGGTGACTCCCAGACCGTGCGGCGGCGCAAAGTGCCGGAGCGGAAGTCGAGCGTGCGTTCGTGCTCGACGGCGTTGCCGTAGCGCATGTCCAGCGGCTCGTCCTCGACCAGCAGCCGGATGATCTTGCCGTCGGTGACGTTGACGACGGTCTGGCCCGCCTCCGGGTAGCCGTAGCCGCCCTCTCCGTACGGGAGCTGGTGCTCTTCGTAGAAGCCGTTGAGGTACGTGCCGGGCAGACCGCGCGGCTCGCCCTCGTCGAGCGTGCCGCGCAGGCCGATGTGGCCGTTGGCCAGCGCGAACGTCGACTCGGTCTGGTGCAGGTCGTCCACGGACAGGCCCTGCCAGCGCAGCTGCCACGGTTCGACGGCGTAGCTCATGAGAGCAGCTCGTCGAGCTCGTCGACGACCACGTCGGCGCCGTGGGACTTCAGCGCGTCACGCTGGTGGCCGCGGTCGACGCCCACGACGAACCCGAAGCCGCCGTCGTGCCCCGCCTGCACGCCCGCGAGCGCGTCCTCGAAGACCGCGGCGTTCTCCGGTGTCGTCTTCAGTCTTCTGGCGCCCTCGACGAACGAGTCCGGCGCCGGTTTGCCCCGCAGGTTCGACGCGGTGATCACGTTGCCGTCCACCAGCGCGTCGACGTAGTCGAGCAGGTTGCCGGAACGCAGCACGCGCATGGCGTTGGCCGAGGACGTGACGACACCGATGGGCAGGCCGGTCTCGCGCGCGGCCTTGAGATAGTTGACCGACGCGGGGTACGGCGTGATGCCCTGCTCGTCGATGATCGCGTTGACCAGGTCGTTCTTCTGGTCGCCGATGCGGCGGATCTCGTCCTCCGACGGCGTGAGGCCGCGCGAGGTCAGGAAGCTGCGGACGCCGTCGTAGCGCGGCTTTCCGTCCACGTAGGCGAGGTAGTCCTGCTCGCTGAACGACTGGCCCATGGCTTCGAACGTCTGCCGCCACGCCTGCCGGTGCAGCACGGCGGTGCTCGTGAGCACGCCGTCGAGGTCGAACAGCAGCGCTGTGATCTTCTCCGGGAGGCCGAGGCTCATGCTTCGATCATGCACCCGTCTCGCCGACATCGCCGCGCTCTTCTTTGAGGCGTTCGTCAAGCGGGCGCGGGTGCGCCTGTTCGTATTCGGTCGTCCCGTACCTGTCGGACTCGGCCCAGCCTTCCTCCGGATCTGTCTCCAGCGGGTCGTGACCGAGGTTGTCCTCGTCGAGGCCCTCGTCGTCGCTCTCCTGGATGTACGTGCCGCGTTCTTCGCTCATGTCCACGCAATACCCAGTTCGGCGTCATCCAATGCTCTGGCCCACCAGCGAACCGATCGCATAGGTGACGCTCATGGCGATCAGGCCGCCCACGACGTTGCGGACGACGGCTCGCCGCTTGTCGGCGCCGCTGAGCCTGGCGCTGACGAAGCCGGTGAGGGCCAGGGCGAGGATCGCGGCGACGATCGTGACCGGCACGCGCAGGGTGGTGCTCGTGAACGCGATCGCGGCGAGGGGCAGCAGGGCACCGATGGTGAACGCGATGAAGCTCGCGATGGCGGCGCCCCACGGGTTCGTCAGCTCGTCCGGGTCGATGTGCAGCTCGGCCTCGGCGTGGGCGCCCAGGGCGTCGTGCTTGGTGAGCTGCTTGGCGACCTCCTCGGCGGTGTCCGAGTCGAGGCCCTTGCTCTCGTAGATCTCCTTGAGCTCTTCGAGCTCCTGCTCCGGCATGTCCCGCAGTTCCGCGCGTTCCTGGGCGAGGAGGGCGCGTTCGGCGTCGCGCTGGCTGCTGACGGACACGTACTCGCCGCTGGCCATCGACATCGCGCCCGCGAAGAGGCCGGCGAGGCCCGCGACGAGGATCTGGGCGCGGTCCGTGGTGGCTCCGGCGACGCCCACCACGAGGCTGGCGGTCGAGACGATGCCGTCGTTCGCGCCGAGGACGCCCGCGCGCAGCCAGTTCATCCGGTCGCCGGTGACCTCGTCGTGGGGCTCGTGGTGGGTCATTTCCGCAGGTTAGCGCTGGGATCGCGCGGTGCCCGGCGACCACGCCGTCACCCCGGTCGGGCTCTGCTGAACGGGTGAGTTCTCCCAGGTCAGAGGCTGGAGGTTCATTTTTTGTCAGACCCCCGTGGCATCCTGTCGAACAGGTGTTCGTAAGGCGTGCTAGAGGAGGTCAGATTCCGATGCAGATCGAACCCCGTCGCTGGCCAGGCCGCGTGGTGCCGTCCACCGATGCCGACGTGGACGTCGCCGTCGAGTCCCTGTGCGTGCGCGCCTCGTGGCCGGACGCCGACCGCCGCTGGGTCCGGCGCCTGCTCGAACCGTGGTTCACGGCGGGCTGGAGCGTCGACGCCCTTCTCGTGGCCATCGACAAGAAGCCGGACGGCACCCGCCAGGGCCGCCCTCGTTCGCGGGCCCAGGTGGCCCACGAGTTCCTGCGCGCCCGCCTGCGCACCTGGACGGCGGACGGCGCGGGCCTCGCCAAGCCGCCGCTGTCCGGCGTCTCGCTCGGCGAGTGGTACCGCGTGAACCGCCGCAACACCGCCCTGCACGCCCCACGGCGCGCCACCGGCCTCACCTCGGACGGCGAGCGCGCACGGGCGGAGTCGCGCGCCCTGGCCCACCGCCGCGACCCGGTGGAGCGCAGCCGCGAGAAGGGGCGACGGCGCCAGGAGGTGCTCGACAGCCTGCTCACGCCAGGGCAGGAGGTGCCGTCGTTCGCCGACTCGTGGAAGCTCGTCGCCGAGCTCGTGCCGGTGCCGCGGGTGTGCTCGGCCTGCGGGCACGTGCGGAACGAGGTGCCGAGGCAGGCGCACCGCGTCGCGTGACGGGGTGCAACTGCCGGGGAGAAGTCTCGCGCCAGGCCTCGGTGGTGCCGGCGGCTTGGGTCGGGCGTCGGGAGCGGCACGGGTGACGGCGGCGGGGGCAGGCCGGGTGCCTTGGGCGGTGGCACTGCCAGTGCTCGCCGTGAGTGTCGGCGGCTCGGGCCGGGCGTCGGGAGCGGCAGCGGGGTCGGCCTGGTGCCCTGGGGGCGGCGCTGTCGGTGTTCGCCGCGAGCGCTCGGTTGGCGCGTCCCACCGACCGGCGGTGACGCCGTGCTCGCGGCGGGCCACGTCCCGTAGAACCGGCCTTTTACCTGGGACTTCCGTGAGCGGTGATTGAGAACGGCTCAGGTCGGGAACACGGAACGAGTTTCTTGTTTCCGATGTTAGGGGCCGACATGCTCGAAGTGACGCCGATGGCTGCCGAGGTCATCAACGAGCTGACCTCACAGTCCGATGGCACCACCGACGACACCGGCCTGCGCTTCGCCCTGGCCACCGAACAGAACAGCCAGGCCGCGCTCGAACTGTCGCTGAGCCAGCCCGTCGACGGGGACGAGGTGGTGGCGGCGCCCGCGGGAGCCAAGGTCATCATGGAGCCGGCCGCCGCCCAGTACCTGGAGGACAAGGTCCTCGACGTGCGCCAGGACGACGAGGGCAACCCGGCCTTCGCCATCGCGCGCCAGGACCAGCCAGGCTGATCCGGCAGAATTCTTGGTCAGGTGGAATCAGCGTGGATCCCGCCTGACATGCGAAACGGGCCGGATCCCTCGAGTGACGAGGGGTCCGGCCCGCTTCGTGACAGCCCCGGGCTCAGGGAATGGTCAGCACCTGACCGGGGTGGATGAGGTCCGGGTTCGAGATCCCGTTGGCGGACGCGATCTCGCCGTAGCGGTTGCCGTCACCGTAGAAGCGCTCGGCGATCGCCCACAGCGAGTCGCCGCCCTCGACGGTGTAGGTCTGCACGGCCGGAGCGGCGGGGGCGGCCGGGGCCTCCTCGACCGGGGCCGGAGCCGGAGCGGCCGCCTGCGGGGTGGGCTGCGGCGTGTTGGTGTTGGTGTTGGTGGCCCACTTCGCGCTGCCGTCGCCGGCGAACACGACCAGGTTCCTGTCGTCCTGGAGGACCAGGCGCGAGCCCTCGTTGCCCTGGGTGCCGGTGGACCACACGGCGTTCTCGTCGCTCGTGTAGAGCACGAAGTTGCCGTCGTCCTGGAGCGTGGCCCGGACGGCGCCCTTGCCGTCGGTGCCGCTGGCCCACACCGTGCCGGAGTCCTCCGAGAGCACCAGGTTCCCGTCGGACTGCAGGGTCAGCATGTACCCGTTGACGCTCGTCAACTGCTGGCCGCGGGTGATTTCCTGCCCGGCTTGCAAGGTGTCCACTACAACGCTCCACTTCGGACGACGACGGCCGCCCGAAACGGCGGCGCCCGAAGCGGAACCTAGTCAAGGCGCACCCGGTCCGCAGGGTCACGAAAGCCAGTGCACCCGAGGGAGTGAAAAACGCCCCCTGCCCGAAGGCAGGGGGCGTTCGACAAGAACTGGAGGTCAGCCCTCGACTCGGCGGATGACCGAGATCGGGCCGATCGAGTCGATGTCGGCGATCTTCACCGGCACACCCTCGGTCGACGCGTGCACGGCGCGAATGCCGTCCACCGCCATCGCCACGTGGGACTGGCTCGAGTAGTAGACGATGATGTCGCCGGCCTTGACCTCGCCACGGCCGACCGAGCGACCGGCGGCCGCCTGCGCGTAGCTGGTGCGGCCGATCGACACGCCCGCCGAGGCGTACGCCTTCTGGATCAGCGACGAGCAGTCCCACGAGTTCGGGCCGTTGGAGCCGTAGACGTAGGGCTTGCCGCGCTGGTCGAGTGCGAACTGCAGAGCCCGGCCCGCGGCACCGGCCGGGACCGAGATGTTCGACATGTCGCCGTTCTGCAGCATCTGGTTCTTGACGGTGGAGCTCAGGCCGTCGTAGACCTTCTTGGCGTCCGCGAGCTGCTTGTCGAGGTCAGCCTTCTTCTGGTCCATTTCGGCCAGCAGCTTCTTCGACGTCTCGGTCGCCTCGGTCGCCGTCTTCGTCGCGTTGTCGGCGGCGTTGACGGCGTCGGTCAGCTTCTGCAGCGCCTCGGCGTTGTCGGCCGCGAGGATGTTGATGGCCGACATGCGGTTGAGGAAGTCCTGCTGCGAGTCGCTCACCAGCAGCGCGGAGATCTGGCTGAAGTTCGCGCCGGAGTTGGTGGCCTCCGTGAGGAGGTCGACCTGACCGCGGAGAGTCTCCTCGGCCTTCTGGGCGTTGGCCAGGTCGCCCTTGGCCTTGTCCAGCTCACCCTGCTTGGCCTTGAGGTCGTCCTGGACCTTCAGGTGGTCCTGGTTGAGCTTGGACGCCTGCTCCTGCAGCTCGTTGTACTTCTTGAGCGCGTCCGCGGCGTTGGGCTGTGCGGTGGCCGGCGCCGTGGGGAGTGCCGCCGCGACGACTGCTGCCGTCGCTACGAGAGCTCCACGCACGATGCGGCGTGAGGGTTGCGACACCACGTCGCGGTTCCTCCTTTTTCCTGGCAGCCGCCCCGCGAGAACTACTCCGCGTAAGGCGACAACCTTGGCGTGTGCCCCGAGTGGGTTAACTGCTGGGCCGAAGGTCTCGGACAGGTTACGGAATGACCTTGCCCTCGTCTAGCACCGGATCCTCAGCAGTTCACCTGGAGGCACGCTCTCACAGTCGTCCACGTGGGTTTATCGCGGGGTGGGAGAGAAGCGTCACCCGACAACCCGGCGAATCACCGAAATGGGTCCGATCGAGTCGATGTTCGCGATCTTCACCGGCACGCCCTCGGTGGACGCGTGCACCGCGCGGGTGCCGTCCACGGCCATGGCCACATGCGACTGACCTGCGTAGTAGATGATGAGGTCGCCGGGCGCGACCTCGCCGCGACCCACGCCGCGGCCGACCTTCGCCTGGTCGTAGGTGACGCGCGGAATGGACACTCCCGCGGCGCGGTAGGCGGCCTGCATCAGCGACGAGCAGTCCCACGAGTTCGGTCCGTTCGAGCCGAACACGTACGGCTTGCCCTGCTCGCCCAGCGCGAAGTTCAGGGCGACCCCGGCCGCGCCCGCCGGCACGTTCACGGAGCCCACGGGCACCTTGGGACCGGGATTGGCCAGCGTCTGCCGCTGCGGCGCGGTCAGCGACTGGAGCTTGTTCCGCGCGACCGTCACCTGCTGGTCCATGGCGACCTTGCGGGTGGACACCTCGCCGGCGAGCTTGTCCGCCGCGGCGGCGGCGGTGGCGGCGTCGGTACGCGCCTTCGTGGCCGCGGCCAGCGTGGCGTTCATCCGCGACACCGCCTCGTTCTGGTCGGCGGCGATGATGTTCATCGCCTGCATGCGTTCCAGGAAGTCCTGCTGGGACGTCGAGGTCAGGAACGCCGACAGGTCGTTGAGCCGGGCGCCCTCGAACGTCGACTCGGTCAGCGTGTCGACCTGGCCGCGGAACTGCTCCGACTCGGCCAGCGCCTTCTTCTCCGCCTCGGTGGCGGCGACCACGATCCCGTTCGCCCTCGACAGGTCGCTCTGCGCCTTGAGGTGGTCCTGGCTGAGCGTCTCGGCCTCTCGCGTCAGGTCGTTGTAGACCTTCAGCGCGTCGTCGGCGGGTTGCGCGTGCGCCGAAGGCATCGACACCACCGTCGCGGCGATCACGGCGGCCAAAGCGGTAGTCCTTGCAGCACGGCCGGGCACGCGGCCTCCTCAGGAGTCGGAATCGGCTACTGAGGAGGCGTACGGCCGAACGGGCGCAGGGGTTCAGTCGAGGTCGACGAGCGGTCCGTCGACGACGAGCACGGGACCCTCGAACTCGACGTCCACGAACTCGCCGGCGAGCGCGGGAGACGCGGTCACGAGGGCTACCCCCGCGGTGGCGGCCAGAACGGTTGCGATGCGTGAAGAAATAGACACGAAGCGCAACATATTGGACTAAAGCGGCAATTCGGGCGGCATCACCCGATCAGGCGGCCCGGTGTGCCTCGATCGAGGCACGGCACGCGGCGAGCAGACGGGCGGTGGCGGCGCTGCCCCCGCGCCCACAGCGGGGGCAGCGCATCGCCACGGCGCCGGCGAGCTCGTCGACCACGACGCCCAGCGGCGAGTCGCAGCCACGGCACCAGCGGTGCCGCGTGACCGGGTTGACGTGCACGGGCGACGAGACGCACTGGTGGATCCACCTCCCGTGCACGTGGCAGGTCAGGCGGTCGTCGGGCGCCAGGACGCCGTCGTCCTCCGCGTGGTCTTCCTCGACCAGTGTTGCGATGAGCGTGGCGATCATGGCGACCCTCCGATCCGGAACCTTCCTTCTGCTAGGACGTCGAACCGGCGACCCGGGAATCGACACGCGCCGCCAAGTTCTTCAACGCCCACGCGCACCCGAGCCCCAGAGACGTGAGGACGAGCCACGGTACCCACGGCACACCGGCGCGCGCGGCGGCGTCGAACCCGACACCGGTGAGCAGGTTGCCCAGCAGGATCCCGACGCCGACGACCGTGTTGTAGAGGCCGTAGTGCGTCGCCACGAGGCGGTCGCCCGACAACGAGACGATCTTGTCCATCTCGAACGGGAACACCACCATCGTCCCCAGTGCGAGCAACGCCGCGCACAGCACCAGCCCGGTCCAGCCGCCCTGGATCGCGGGCAGGAACGCCAGGCCCAGCACCGCCATCCCGGCGACCAGCGACCGGTCAGGTCCGAGACGGGCGCGCGCCCACGCCGTCACCCGCAGCTGGCCTGCCACCGCCAGCACGCCCGACACCGCGAACAACACGGCCGTCAGCACCGCCGACCCCGAGGCCAGCGGCAGCGCCAGGTAGACCTGGAACGAGAGCACGTACGACCCGGTCATCGCCAGCGCGAACAGCACGAACCGCCGGTTCGAGAAGATCAGCCGCCAGTCCGCGAGCACCGAGTCCCCGGACGGCGAACCGGCCCGTGCGGGCAGCGACCGCCACTGCAACACCGTCAGCACGAGGAACACGAAGGCCGCGACCAGGCATGTCAGCCGGAAGTCCACGGCCGTCAACGCCAGCCCGATCAACGGTCCCACCAGGATTCCGGTCTGGTAGAAGACGTTGAACAGCGCGAACGCCTCCACGCGCCGTGGCCCGGCATCAGCGGCCACGTACGCCCGCACGGCAGGGTTGAACAACGCCCCCGCGAACCCGGTGGCCGCCGAGGCGATCACCAGCGCCGGCACCCCGTCCACGAGCCCGAGCAACGCGAACCCGCCGGTCCGCAACGCACAACCCGCCACGATCAACGGCTTGTACCCCAGGCGATCCGCCAGCGTCCCGCCGATCAGGAACATCCCCTGCTGCGCGAAGTTCCGCACCCCCAGGACGAGTCCAACGGCCCACCCGGCCAGCGCCAGCGTCACCGACAGGTGCGAGGCGAGGTACGGCATCAACATGTAGAAGCCCACGTTGATGCTGAACTGGTTGAGCAGCAACAACTGCACGCTGCGGTCGAACGAGCGGAACTGCGCGATCACACCGTCACCGCCAGAGGGTCCACAACGGACCGGCACATGCTCCACGACAGCACTTCGCGTTCTCCCAACGAGGAGATCTCGATCGGATCCGCGGCGGGAACCACGTCCATCAGACCGTGGGCAGCGCAGTACTCGTCGCTGAACACAGTGTCGAAGTAGCGCTGTGGCCCGTCCGGGAACACGGCGGCGATCCGCGTGCCGGGCGGGGAGGTCCGTGCCAGCCAGGACGCCACCAGGGCGACCGCGCCGACGCTCCAGCCGCCGCTCGCGTAGTGCCGCGAGGCCAGCGTCCGGCACGCCCACACCGCTTCGCCGGGGTTCACCCAGTGCACCTGGTCGAACGCGGGGTAGTCGACGTTGCGCGGGAAGATGCTCGACCCGAGCCCGCGCATCAGCCGGGTCCGCGCGGGCTGCCCGAAGATCGTCGAGCCGATCGTGTCGACGCCGACCAGCCGCAACGCCGGAAAGTGCTGACGCAGCACCGAGGCGACCCCGGCGGAGTGGCCGCCGGTGCCCACCGCGCACACCAGCACGTCGACGTGCTCCAGTTGCCCGGCGAGTTCGTGTGCGAGCGGCGCGTACCCGGCCACGTTGTCCGGGTTGTTGTACTGGTCGGGGCAGTAGGCGCCGGGCAGGTCCGAGAGCAACGCCGCCACGCGTTCGCGCCGTGCCTCCTGCCAGCCGCCGGTCGGATGCGGACTCTCCACGACGTCCACGGTCGCCCCGTAGGCGCGCAGCATCCGCCGGATGATCGGTTCCAGGCCGGGGTCGGTCACGAGCGTCACGGGAAGGCCGTGCACGACCCCGGCGAGTGCCAGGCCGAGACCGAGCGTGCCGCTGGTCGACTCCACGACGTGGCCGCCGGGCAGGAGATCACCGCGGTCCAGCGCGCGTCCGATCATGTGCAGGGCGGCGCGGTCCTTCATCCCTCCGCCGGGGTTGGCGCTCTCCAGCTTCGCCCAGAAGCCGGCGGCGGAGGTGCGGGAGAGTTCGTCGATCCAGAGCACCGGAGTGTTGCCGACGATGCCCGCCGGCGAGTTTTCGCGCAGCACGGGAACAGACATGGGGGTTCCTCGAAAGAGTGTGGTGACAGGCCGATGTCGGGGGCGGGAACCGGCCTAGGTTCGAGAGATCCCGAGGTCCAGCAACAAGGTGCGCCCCGAGCTCACGTGCTCGGAGCGCCGCGGACACGACCGCGCTCTGACGGCGGGACGCGCGGCGGGTTCGGCGTCCACGACCGGTACGACGGAGAAGAAGGGGCTCGCCTGGACGGCGGCCTGCGCGGGAGCGGCGGCCGACAGGTGGTGGGTGTCGCCGTGGTGGCAGAACTCCCCGGAGATGCCGGGAGTGAACGCGCCGTGGTGCGTGGGCTCCGGCGGGCAGGCCGGGTGGAGCACGAACACCGCGATCAACATCAGTGCGATGACGACGGCGAAACGACGCCCTGTCGTCAGTTGGTTCCGCACGGTGACCAACCTACCGCAAATTCCTGGTTCGCGAACTCTCTTGATAGGTTAGGCAAGCCTAATTCAGGAGGTGGACAGGTGCGCAGGACAGTCGCCGCGGTTCTGCTGCTCGGCCTAGTGGCCGGGTGCGGTGGAAACGCTCCCACGGAGCAGGGAAGTGGCCAGTGGTCCTTCAAGGACGATCGCGGTAAGGAGGCCACCGCGCCGAAACGACCGGAGCGCGTCGTCGCGCAGGTGTCCGCCGCGGGCGCCCTCAAGGACTACGGCATCAACGTCGTCGGCACGTTCGGCCCGCTCAAGCGCGCGGACGGCACGACCGACCCGGAGGCCGGCAGCATCGACCCGAGCCAGGTCACCGACATCACCGGCCCCGGCTACGGCGAGATCGACTTCGAGAAGTTCGCCGCGCTGAACGCCGACCTGGTCGTCGCCGGCTACTACCCCGAGGTCACCGGGCTCTGGCACCTCACCGCCGAGTTCGAGGAGAAGGTCTCCAAGATCGCCCCGACCGTCGGCATCGGCCAGTCGAAGATCCAGCTGCCCGACGGCGTGAAGCGCTTCAAGGAGCTCGCGAAGTCGCTCGGCGCCGACGTCGACTCGGCGAAGGTGAAGGCCGACGAGGAGGCGTTCACCAAGGCCGCCGACAGGCTCAAGGCCATCGGCACGAAGATGACGGCGGCGAAGCAGAGGATCCAGGTCATCGGCGCGGACCCGAAGCTCTTCTACGTCGCCGTGCCCGCCCGCAACCCGGACCTCGACTGGTACGTCAAGGAACTGGGCCTGCCGCTGCTCACGCCGGACAAGCCCGACACCGAGGGCGGCGGCTACTTCCAGTCGCTGTCGTGGGAGAACTCCGGCACGTACAAAGAGCACGTGATCATGTGGGACACCCGCCAGCACGTGCTCAACCCGGAGCAGATGAAGGAGGGCCACCCGGTCTTCCAGGGTCTGCCCGCCGTGCAGGCCGGCCGGTTCGTGGAGTGGAACGCGGTCGCCCCGCTGAGCTACTCCTCCTACGCCGGGATCATGAACAAATTGGCTGACCAGCTCGACCAGGTGTTGGCAAAGTAGCCATGTGCTGACGCTTCTTAAGGAGAACGGCCCGTTGCGCGTGCTCAGCACCGCACGGGTCGTTTCTGTTGTGGGGGACGCGCTCAGCCTCGTCACGCTGATGGTGCACGTGCAGTCCGTGCTGGGGAAAGCGATCGCGGTGGCGGCGCTGCTGCTCGTCGGCGACTTCGCGCCGTCACTGCTCAGTCCACTCACTGGGGTCATCAGCGACAGGTTCGACCGGCGCACCGTCATGATCGTCTGCGAGGTCGCGCAGGGCGTGCTGCTGGCGGTCATCGCGTTCACGCTGCCGCCGTTGCCGATCCTGCTCGCCCTGGTGGGGGTGCGCGCCGTGATCGGGCAGATCTTCGTCCCGGCGTCGCGGGCGGCGGTGCCGAGCCTGGTCGCGGAGAAGGACCTCGCGCAGGCGAACACCGCGCTGGGCCTGGGATCCAACAGCGCCGACGTCATCGGGCCGTTCCTCGCGGCCGTGCTGTTGCAGTTCATGGACACCCGTGGCGTGCTGCTCGTGGACGCGGTCTCGTTCGGGCTGTCGGCGTTGTTGTTGCTGCGCCTGCCGAAACTCGTCGTGCCGTCGGAACCGGGGGAGACGGTGTTCACCGACGTGAAGGCCGGGGTGAGCGAGATCTGGCGCAACCGGGCGTTGCGGATCGTCTTCCTGGGCTTCTGCGGTGTCGTCGCGTGCACCGCCATCGACGACGTGGCGGTGTTGCAGCTGACGATGGGGGTGTTCGGCGAGTCGGAGAGCGTGGCCGGTGTCGTCCTCGGCGCGGTCGGCATTGGTCTGCTGCTCGGCTATGCGTTGCTGGCCAGGGGATCCGCGCGGTGGAGCATGGTCACCCTGCTCGTCACCGGGTTCCTGATCAGCAGCGCCGGCAACCTGTTCACCGGTCTGGCGTGGGGCGTCGCGTCGGCGTTCGCGCTGCAAGCCGTGCGGGGACTGGGAATCGCGGCGATGGACGTCGCGCACAGCACGCTGATCCAGCGGCTCGTGCCCGGTGATCGAACGGGCAGGGTGTTCGGCAACTTCTACGGCGGAATCGGTGTGGCCGCGGCGGTTTCGTACGTCGCCGGTGGTCTGCTCATCGACGTTCTCGGCCCGCAGCTGATTCTCGTTCTGGCGGGTGGTGCCGGGGTTTTGGTGACGTTGTGGGTGGTTGCCGCTTCACGGGCAAGAGGTGTTGAGTGGGAATCAGCCTCTTGAGGGGAGAAGGCGATGTGGGGGAAACGCATTGTTGTTCTTGCTGTTTCGTTGCTGTTGACCGGATTGACCGCTTCCGTCGCACAGGCGGGCACCGGGGTCGTGCCCGCGTCGACGTCGTGGCCCGCCGCTGACCGCGGCTGGGTGCTGGGCCTCGACACCCTGTGCCAGACCGCGAACTGCCCGCAGCTCGTCCGCACGCTCGACGGCGGGGCGTCGTGGACGCGGGTGAAGACCCCGGCGCTGTCCGTGCCGGAGACCGACCGCCTGCGGGTGCTCTTCGCGAACGACGCGGCGGGCATGGTGACCGACGGCGAGCAGCTGTTCGTCACCAGCAACGGCGGCACGCGCTGGGAGCCGTCCGGCGTCAAGGGAACCGTTGGCGCGCTGGGCTTCGACAGCTCCGGGTTCCTCGCGGTGATCTACGACGGCACGTCGTCGCGGCTGTTCCACCGCGAGCTGTGGTTCGGCTCGTGGCAGCCGGTGCCGGGCGTCGAGGTCAAGGGCCAGGCGCGCGGGGAGATCGCCGCCGGCCAGGTCTCGCTGTCGACGATCGGCGTGGAGAGCCGGTACTGGACGCGGTCACCGGCGGGCTGGCTGGAGGAACCGGCGCCCTGCACGGAGTTCTCCGCCACCCGGCTCGGCACGGTCGGCGCCGACCGCTATGCGTTGTGCAGCTTCGATCCCGGCTTCGGGAACATGACGAAGGAACTGCGCCAGGCCACGGGTGGCGGGCCGTTCAAGACCGTCAGCGCCCCGCCGCGCGAGGGCATCACGACGGGCTTCGCGGTGTCACCGGAGGCGGCGCTCGTGGCCGCGACCGGACGCGACTGGTCGTTCGTGCATCGCGGTCTTGGCGCCAAGTGGGACACGCCGCTCACGCTGGGCGGACCGTCGTTCGAGGACCTGGCGTTCTCGGACTCGCGGCACGCCACGCTGGTGCGGGGCGGTCCCGGCCAGGAGTTCGCCGAGGTCTACCGGTCGGATGACGCCGGCCTGACCTGGAAGGCACTGTCGGTGTAGATCGGTACGCTCGAGGTCATGGAGCCCTACGAACACGGCATGCTCGACGTCGGTGCCGGCAACCAGGTCTACTGGGAGACCGTCGGCAATCCGGAAGGCAAGCCTGCCGTGTTCCTCCACGGCGGCCCCGGCGCTCCGTCGAAGGGCGCCAGGAAGTCCATGGATCCCGAGAAGTTCCGCATCGTGATCTTCCACCAGCGCGGGTGCGGCCAGAGCACGCCGCACGCCGCTGATCCGGCCGCGGACATGGGCGTCAACACCACGGACCACCTGATCGCGGACATGGAGAAGCTCCGCGAGCTCCTGGGCATCGAGAAGTGGCTGGTGTACGGCGGTTCCTGGGGCACGACGCTCGCGGTCGCCTACGCGCAACGGCATCCTGAGCGGGTCTCCGAGATGATCCTCATCGCGGTGACGATGTCGTCCGACCGTGAGCTGGAATGGCTGTACAAGGGCGTTTCGCGGTTCTTCCCCGAGGCGTGGGCCCGGTACAGCGCGCACGTCGGCGATCCGGAGGACGTCGTGCGGGCGTACGCCGGTCTGATGGAGAGCCCCGATCGCGAGGTGCGGGAGAAGGCGGCGATCGCGTGGTCGGAGTGGGAGGACACCGTGCTCTCGCTGGAGAGCTTCGGGACTCCGAACCTGTTCCTGGACAAGGCATCCGACGACATGATCGCGTTCGTGCGGATCTGCGCGCACTACTGCGCGAACCGCGGTTTCGTCGGCGACCTGCTGGGAGACGCCGGCAAGCTGGCCGGCATTCCGGCGGCGTTGATCCACGGACGCCGTGACATGAGCTGTCCGGCGGACACGGCCTACGCGCTGGCGCGCGCGTGGCCGGACGCCGAACTGACCCTCGTGGACGACAGTGGCCACAAGGGCAGCCCCGCCTTCCGAGAGGCGATCGGGACCGCGGTCAGGAGGTTCTCCCCATGACACAACGGAAACCGCCCGGGATGGGCTTCGAGTCGTGGATCGACAAGCAGATCCGCGAGGCCCAGGAACGCGGTGAGTTCGACGACCTGCCGAGCGCCGGCAAACCGTTGCCCGGCATGGGAGAGGCGCTCGAAGAGGACTGGTGGATCAAGAAGAAGGTCCGGGAGGAAGAGGGCACTGCAGGGTTGCCCCCTTCCCTCGTGCTGCGCAAGCAGGCCGAGACCGCCAGGGCCCGCGCCCTGGCGGCCACGACCGACGAGGAAGCGCGCTCGATCATCGAGCAGATGAACGCGGAGATCCTCGACGCGCTGCGGAAACCGTTGTCCGGTCCGCCGTTGAACCTGATGCCGTTCGACGTCGACGCACTGCTGCGTGAGAGGAAGGGGACCTCACGCGGTCAGTGATCAGCTCGCGTTGATGTCGATGCAGGAGTAGAACGCCATCGCGGTGTCGCCGATGTTCCAGACAGCGAGGACCTTGTGGCGGCCGGCCGAGCCGACGTTGACGGTGTGCTGCACGGTCGCGGGCGGCTGCTGGTTGTTGCCGCTGAACGTCGCGACCTTGCGGCCGTCGACGAAGTAGTCGTAGTCGCGCGTGCGGTGGCGGGCGGTGAACGTCCAGTTGAACGTCACCGAACGCCCGGTGTTGGTGACCCTCCACCCCTTGTTGTCGTTGCTCAGCTCGGAGAACTGCGACAGGTTGGCGTGGCAGCTCTGCAGGCCCTTGGGGCCCTCGACCGACTGCGGTTCGTACTGGATGGCGCCACAGGAGATCGTGCGGGCGGCGCACTGCGCCTGACGGCTCGGCGGGGAGTTGATGTAGCCATGTGCGAACGCCGTGCCGGAGGGGAGTGCCACGACGATCAACGGTGCAGCGAGAACGCCGGCCATGGCGGCCGTAACCTTGCGTCCAATCTTCATGTGTCTTCCTTTGCCTTGATGTGTGCGTACTCCCGTTACATCGCGGCGGCGATTGAAGGTCTAGACCATACCGCGCGTAATCGCGGCACCACAAGGTGTGTCTGATAGATCAGTCAGGTAAGCGTCCTGTCCGGCTGAAGTTGTCGGTGTCCTGAGGTGCTTGTCGGGGCCGGTGAGGCGGTGCTCGCGCCGCCTCGGAGAATGCGGCCGTGCCGACGCTCACCTCGGTCAGCGCGACGCGCTGACCGAGGCCTGTTCCGTGCCGTTTGCGGACTGTGTGCCGGTACGCGGGTTCCCTTCGTGCAAGGGGCAACGGCACCTCGACGGCCGTTGGTGGACGGCCACGACGGGCACGCTGGTCGGTTACGAGTCCTGGTGGGAGCGCGACCGGCTGGTGCTGCTCGCCTTCGATCCGGACGTCGCCGGCATCGCTTCGCAGCCGTTCTGGCTGTTCGGGACGAAGGCGGAAGGCAAGGCGCGCTCGCACGATCCGGACTACTTCGCGCGCCTGGCGGACCGGTCCGCGCTCGTGCTCGACGTCCGTGCGGCGGACCGGATCAAGCCGCGCGACCAGGTCGCGTTCGATGCGACGGCCGAGGCCCGCAAGGCGCTGGGCCGGCGCTACGAGGTGGTCGGGGCACCGCCGGAGGCGCTGCCGGCGAACGTGCGATCGCTGAACGCCCTGCTGCTCAGCGAATACCTCCGGCCCAACCCCGCCGGAGACCTGACCTGCTTCGACACCGCCACCGAACCCGCGCCCTGGGGCGACCAGGACAAACCACGCCCCTCACGAGCAGGTCAGCCCTGGTTCCCCGGCTCCTGAACCACCGGCTCCGCCGACGCGGACACCTTCCCGGCCCCGGCCTGGAACGGCCGCGCTCACGAACGATCCGGCAGAGTTCGCAACCTGACTCCGGACGGAACAGTCGGCCACGTCCGGACGATTTCTCTGCCGCATGTCCGCACCTAATGGCGGCCCGGTCCGCTGACGAGTTCACCGTCGAGTGAATGGGCTTAGCTCAGAACTTGTGTTCCGATGGTGCTCAGCAAAGCGAACTGGTCGGCTGTGGCGGTGCCTGCTGGTGGGGAGCACACCGCGATGCGCAGGTCGTTGCCGGGAACGGTGAGCGTGTCGCAGTCGACGACGACCGGCCCGAGGTCGGGGTGGTGGACGGTTTTGCTGTCGGTGGTGTGAAAGCCCACCGCGTGGGACGCCCAGAGGTCACCGAAGCGGTCACTGACGCCGCGCAGGTTGTTGATCAGTGCTGTGAGCTGCGCGTCCTTGGGGTAGCGGGCGGCTGAGGAGCGCAGGTCGGAGACGAGAGCGGTCTCGAAGCGGTCCTGCTGCTCGGGTGTGTGGGTGACGCGGGTGGGCTGGTGGGTGAAGTGCCGCCAGGCGATGTTGCGGTCGTTGCCGCGCCAGGGTGAGGGGTCACCCATGAGGGCTGCCCACAGAGGGTTGAACGAGATCAAATTCCAGGCGGCGTCGTGGACGCTGAGCGGGCTGGCCTGGAGTTGATCGAGAAGGCGCTGGACGCTGGGCGGCACGTGCGGAGAGACGAATCCGGTGGCGGGCGGGGCCTGGCCGGCCACCAGGTACAGGTGATCGCGTTCGGTCTCGGTCAGGCGCAGAGCGCGCGCAAGAGAGGCCAGAACCTGCGGGGACGGCGAAGTGGCGCGGCCGCGCTCCAGGCGGATGACGTAGTCCACGGACAGGCCCGCGAGCTGGGCCAGCTCCTCGCGGCGCAGTCCGGGAGCGCGGCGCACCCCTCCGTGAGGAAGGCCGAGGTCTGCGGGGCTGGTGCGGTCGCGCCAGTGGCGCAGGGCCTGACCGAGAGCCACTGGATCGTCGTTCACGCTCCCATTATCGGTCGCTGCTCATCGAACAGCCTGGTACTGGCCGACCCCCCGCCAAGGAGAGCTCTCCCTGTCTCCTGCGGCGGCGCGCAGGCTCATGGCATGACAAAAGCCACCGTGGTCACCAGGGCCGACACGGGCTCGGGATCCGCCGCCCGCGTCGGTGCCACCGGTTCCACGCCGTGGTAGTCGCTCACCCCTCCATCCCGCAGCTGTATCGCACCACTACGAAGGAATGATCATGAACAACGTTCACCAGAAGTCCCTGCAGACCGCTCAGGCGTTCATCGCCGCGTTCGAAAGCCGTGACCCGGCCGCCGTCGCGTCCCTGCTCGCCGACGACGCGACCTTCGTCATCCCGCTGTCCATCGCGGGCACCCCGGAGCCCTGGTACGTCTTCGACAGCCCGGCCGCGGTCCGTTCCTACATCGAGGCGGTCGCGGCGAAGTTCGACCACGTCGCCTTCGTGGACCAGGTCTGGACCGTCAGCGAGGACGCCCGCTCGGTGTTCCTGCAGGCCAACGGCGACATCCTGTCCAGCACGGAGAAGCTCGTCTACAACAACGTCTACATCTTCCGCATCGACGTCGCGGACGGCCACATCGTCAAGGTCTGGGAGTACGCCAACCCGGTCGCCTACGCCAACCTCGGCATCACCGACTCCGAAGCCGAGGCCGCCGCGCAGGCCGCCAACTGACCGGAAACCAGCGCTTCCTCGGGGAGGGTCGTTCCGGCCCTCCCCAACGAAGCCTCTGCCCCGCCACCCACCGGTCGACCGCATGACCGCGTGCTCCGGTGTCGCACATGCCTTCGACCACACGTCGGCAGCGGATCAGCCACCGCCGGCCGATTCCGCCAAGCAGGTGCGGACAAGTCCGAGTCAAAGGTGAGGGAAGTCGCCGGGTTCTGTTGTCCTGTCCAGCCGAACATTGCGGTGTCCAGGGCAAGTTTGCGGGCCGCCACACGTTCTGCCTGAAGTTGGCGCATTCTCAACAACCGCGTTGGTTCCTTGCCAACGGCCTGTAGCGCCTGTACGCAGCCTCAAGGTCAGGGCAAGCATGCCGCGACCTTGCGGCCACCCATGTGCCACGCCGTAGTCAGGCGGCCTCCAGGACGAAGAACATGAAGCTCAGGAAGGCCCCGGAGGGGAACCTCGCCATCTCGTCGGGAAAGAGTTCGTGGGCTTCCGGCGCCGGAGGCGGCTCGCTGATGACGGCGGTGCGGAAGCCTGCTGCGGTGAAGGCATCGGTCATCGCGTGCAGCGGCCGGTGCCAGTAGGTGAGCACGGCCTTCTGGCCGTTGAAGTTGTACTCGTCGGACCACTTGGTGGTCGCGAAGTAGTCAGTCTCGCGATGCACCATCTTGAGGAGGATGGGGTGGTTGACGACCACGATCAGCCGGCCACCGGGCTTCAGCACCCGCCGCAGCTCAGCCAGAGGTGCGGTCCAGTCCTCCAGGTAGTGCAGCACCAAAGCGGCGACGGCGTCGTCGAACGCGCCGTCGGGGTACGGCAGCGGGCCCGTTATGTCGGCGACCCGCAGGTCCACGTCGTCGCCGAGCCGCTGCCGGGCCAGCTCCACCATCTTGGCGCTGCGGTCGAAGCCGCTCACGACGGCTCCCCGATCACGTAGCGCCGCGGACACAGGACCAGCACCGCAGCCGGCGTCGAGAATTCGTCGACCGGCCACGTCGCCGGCCAGGTCCACGATCGCGGGCCGGACGTAGTAGGCGTTGAGGAGGCTGGTCTCGTTCTCGGCCGTGTACGCCTCGGCGAAGCCGTCGTAGTCGTTCTCCACGGCCACATCGGCGATGACGGCGGAGCTCTCGGGAATGGCAGGCATGTTTCCCATACTGCCCAGTGATCAATCAGGGCGCCAGGAGATCATCTTCCTCGCCAATCGCCCGCTTGGGCAGCGCGCTCCCATCAGCCGAGGTCAACGCCGATTCCACTGGATACCCTGTGGATTGTCCAGGAGCCGTGTCGGTGTGCTGGAAACCTGCCGGGACAATGCCACGATGCCGAACTTCGATCTTGTCCCCGGAGGCGCTCCACCGACGCTGAATTCGGAGTTCGAGGTCGCGTTTGCGACCGAGGCCGGCGAGCAGCGGTTGTCCCTGACCGAGGCGTGGTCGGTGCCGTTCGAGTCTTGCCTGCCGGTGCGACGCTTCCCCTCTTACAAGGGGCAATGCCACTACATCGGCCAGTGGTGGACCGCGACGACCGGCACCTTGGTCGGCTTCGAGTCCTGGTTGGAACGGGATCGGCTGGACAACAGCCGTCCGCATCCGTCCGCGCTACCTTGCGGGCCGCAGCTCACAGATCTGCACCACCGCAAACTTCAGCTGGACGAGACACTGTGCGACTTCACGCTCGGTCTGGGTGCTTCGCGCGTGCGCTCGTGGGCTTGTGCGGGTTCCCGGTTCGCGCGGTTTGGATCGGGACGCGGACCGGAGTCTCGGCGAGGGCTCGACGGAGCGTGAAGTCGCCGTCTCAGCACGCGGCAGAGCCCGGCCGGTGTTCCCGCAGTTCACGGCGGCTTTGTGAGTGATACCGCAATTGTTGAGCGTCATTTCTTCTCACTGCATTCGCTTCTAGAATCGCGCTCATGTGGTGGTCGGTGAACTCGCGAACTCGTCTGGTGGGACGGGAACGGGAGCTGACCACCGTGCGACGGCTGCTGCGGCGGCACCGGCTGGTGACGCTCTCCGGGCCTGGTGGCGCGGGGAAGTCGCGGCTGGCGGCCGAGCTGTGCCCGTCCGGACCCGTCGTCGAGCTGGAGTCCGTGCACCGGCCCGACCTGCTGTGGCACGTGATCGCGTTCTCACTGAACGTGTGGGAGGAGCCGGGCTCGCCGCTGCACGCGACCGTCGTCCGCGCGCTGGCCGAGCATCGGTTGCTGGTGCTGGACAACTGCGAGCACCTGATCCGCGAGGCCGCCTCGGCGGTGGCCGAGCTGCTGGCCGGGTGTCCGCGCCTGCGCGTGCTGGTGACCAGCCGCGAACCCCTCGACCTGGCCGGTGAGATGTGCGTCGAGGTCG
The DNA here is from genome assembly GCF_900115955.1 of Lentzea waywayandensis. Taxonomy (GTDB): domain Bacteria; phylum Actinomycetota; class Actinomycetes; order Mycobacteriales; family Pseudonocardiaceae; genus Lentzea; species Lentzea waywayandensis. The sequence goes on along the minus strand of NZ_FOYL01000020.1, from coordinate 101,680 downwards.
GCCCGCTCACTCCCGCGGACGCCCGGCAGATGTTCGTGGAGTGCGGCGGTGCCCCGGAACTCGCCGACGCGGTGCACGACCACCTGCCGCTGGCGATCGAACTGGCGGCCGCCCGGACCGACGTGCCCGCGCGGCACCGCACGCTCGACGCCGTGATCGGGTGGAGCTACGACCTGCTGGCACCGGCCGAGCAGTCGGCGTTGCGCAGGCTCTCCTGCCTGATCGGCGACTTCGACCTCGACCTGGCCGCCGCGGTGTGCGGTGACCCGGCGGAGGTCGTGCAGCTGATGGCTTCCTTGCGCGCCAAGTCCTTGGTGGTGCGCACCCCGTCGTCCTCGGGCGCGCGGTTCCGGATGCTCGAGTCGATCCGCCTGTTCGGCCTGGCGCGGCTGGAGGAGAGCGGCGAGGCCCCGGTGACGTTCGAGCGGCTCGTCGACCACCTGATCCGGGCGATCGGCGACATCGCGGCGGCACCGATGATCGAGAACAACACGAACACGTGGCTGGCGAGCCAGGAACACCAGCTGTTGCAAGCCGTGGAACGCGTTCCGCGCACCGACCCGCGGCACACGTGGCTCGTCGCGGGCGTCGTGCACGTCTGGTACCTGCGCGGCTCCTACAGCGAGGCGATGCGCATGGCGTGCGCTGCCCTGACACACGGTCCGTTGACGTCGCACGCCGAGATGTTGCTCTTCCGCGCGGCGTGGCTGGCCGGCTTCACCGGGGACGAGGTGGCCGCGCTGCGGTTCGCGGAGGCTCTGGTGGCGCACCCGGCCATGAGCCGGCCGGTGTGGGAGGCGCGGGGGTGGAACACCCTGGGGTACGCGCGGGGGATCAACTCCGATCTCGCGGGTGCGCGCGCGGCCAACGAACGGTCGGTGGCCGCGGCGCGGAGCCTCGGTGATCCGTGCCTGCTGATGACCTTCCTCAACAACCACGCCTGGCACCTGATGCGGGTGGGCGATCTGCCCGGCGCGCTCGCCGCCGCCCTGGAATCGCTCTCGCTGGGCGTCCCGGACGGCTTTCGCCTGATGGCCTCCCGGCACACCGCCGGGGTGATCGCGCTGGCGGCGAACGACGTCGACCAGGCCGAGCACCACTTCGCGATCGCCCTGCGGGTGGGCGCTCCCGAGTCCCTGGCACAGGCCGGAGTGCTGGAGGGACTGGGCGTCGTGGCGGCTCGCAGAGGTGACGCCGACCGCGCCGTGGTGCTGATGGCCGCCGCGGCCGCCACCCGCAGGTCCGGTGGTTCCCGGCAGGAGGAACCCTGGAACCACATGGTGTCGGACGCTCGCGAGCTCGCGCTGTCGTCAGCGGGACCCCGGCGGGCGTCGCAGGCCTGGCGGCTGGGGGAGCGGCTCGACCACGCGGGGCTGACGGCGTACGTGAACTCGGGGCAGCGGGACGAGCCGCTCACCGTGCGGCAGCAGCAGATCGCCGACCTGGTGGTGGAGGGGCTGACCAACCCGGAGATCGCGGTGCGGCTGGGGATCTCGACCGGGACCGTGCGGTCGCACGTGACGCAGATGTTGTCGCGGCTGGGACTGAGCTCGCGGACCCAGCTGGCGGCGCGGACGGCGCGGGCGCGGTGACCCGTGACGTGTGAGGTCTGCGGAGCCGCGCTCACCACCTCCGCCAAGTACTGCTCCAGCGCCTGCCGGCAGCGCGCCTACCGCCGCCGCGCCGCCCGCGACGTCGTCCCGGCCTCGCCGCGCCTGGACACCTTCGTCGGCCGCGCCACGGAACTGACCGAGCTCACCAAACTCCTGGCACGCAACAGGATTGTCACCGTCACCGGGCCGCCTGGCGTCGGCAAGTCCCGGCTCGTGCACGAGGCGGTCGCGAACCGGCGGCACGTCCTGGTGATCGAGCTCGCGGACGTCACCAGGGTCCCGGACCTGCTCGCGCTCGCCCCCGAACCCGGTCTGCTGGTGCTCGACGGCTGCGAGCCCGTGCTGGCCGACTGCGCGAGCCTCATCACCCGGCATCCCGCGCTCCGCGTCCTCGCCACGAGCCGCGAGTCGCTGAACGTGCCGGGCGAACAGACGTACCGGCTCAGGCCGCTCGGTCAGCACGACGCGAAGCGACTGTTCAGCGATCGGGCGACGGCACTCGACAGCGAGTTCGACGAGAACGCCGCACTGCTGGAGACCGTGTGCGAGCGGCTGGATCGGTTGCCGCTGGCGCTCGAACTCGCGGCACGGCTGGTGCGCGTGCTGACGCTGGACGAGATCGTGGCCCGGCTGGACGACCGGTTCGCCGTCCTCACCACCGGACCGCGCGACGCCCCGGCGCACCACCGGTCGTTGCACGCGGCGATCGACCGCAGCTACGAGTTGCTGACCTCGGCCGAGAAGATCGCGCTGCACACGTTCGCGCTGAGCCCCGGCACCGTCGATCCCGAGATGGCGCAACGACTTCAGGCGCGGTCACTGCTCGAAGCCGACTTCACCATGCTCGAGTCGGTGCGGCAGTTCGCCCTGCCGGGAGTGCGGATCACCACGCCACCCCCGCGAGCCGAACCGGAGGACGCCGCGCCGTCGTGGCGCGACGAACGGCTGCTGCGCGTCGCGGCGATGGTCGCGGAAGGGTTGACGAACAAGCAGATCGCGGACGGGCTGCACGTGTCGCTGCGGACCGTGGAGGCGGACGTGCGCGACCTCAAGTCCGTGCTGGGCGTGCGATCGCGCGCCCAGATCGCCGCGTGGACTACACAGGCGTGACTTCTTCTTTCTCAACGACGTTCTCGGCTGCTTTCGCGAGCCTGCGCTTCACGATGAAAACACCCGCGACGCCGAACACCACGGCGATCGCGAGGCCCGCGTAGGAGAAGCCCTTCAACCACTTCTCGGCCACCACGCCGAGGTAGTAGACGGCCGCCGCCGTGCCGCCCGCCCACACGACGCCGCCCAAAGCGTTCGCCACCAGGAACTTGCCGTAGTTCATGTGCAACGAACCGGCCAGCGGCCCGGCGAGAATGCGCAGCAGTGCCACGAACCGGCCGAAGAACACGGCCCACGCACCACGTTTCTGGAACATCCCGCGGGCGTGTTCGAGCTGCGTTTCCCCGAAGTGCTTGGGGAATTTCCGGCCCATCCACGCGAACAGCCGCGGTCCGCCGCGCCGCCCGATGAGGTAACCGAAGTTGTCACCGATGATGGCGCCCGCGCTCGCCCACACACCGATCCACAGCGGGCTCAGGTGGTCGTGCTGCGACGCCATCAGCGAGGCCGTGACCAGCACGATCTCACCTGGCAACGGGATGCCGAGCGATTCGAAGCCGATCACCAGGCCGACGATCACGTACACGAGCAGAGGAGGGATGGCTTCGAGCCACTGTTCGATCGGCACTCCACGACTCTAGCCTCAGGCCCGTGAACGAGCTCGCACTCGCGGTCGTCGCGGGAATGGTGGCCACGGTCAACCCGTGTGGATTCGCGATGCTGCCCGCCTATTTGGCGTTGGTGGCGCGGGACAGCCCAGCACGAGCCTTTATGTCCGGTTTGGTGATGACAGCCGGATTCGTCACGTTCTTCGGTGCCTTCGGAATTCTGGTCAGCCCGGTGGCCGCGACCCTCAAGCGCTACCTGCCGTTCGTGACGGTCGTGATCGGGCTCGTGATGGTCGTCGTCGGTGTGCTTCTGCTGCTCGGCAAGGACCTCTACGTCCGATTGCCGAAACTCCAAGCAGCACCCAAGAGCCTCTGGTCCATGTACGGCTACGGCATCGCGTTCGCCATCGCCTCTCTCTCGTGCGCGATCGGCCCGTTCCTCGCCTTGGTGGGCGCATCGCTGCAGACGGGCATCGCGGCGTTCCTCGCCTACGCGCTCGGCATGGGCCTCATCGTCACCGTGCTGGCGGTCGCGGGTTCGGCGCTCGCACCGCACATCAGGAAAGTGCTGCCCCATGTCGGGCGCATCGGCGGTGCGGTGCTGGTGGTGGTCGGTGCGTACGTGACCTACTACGGCGTCTACGAACTGCGGTTGTTCCTGGCCGGCGGCAGCGCGATCGACCCCGTTGTGCGGGGCGCCGGACGATTCCAGAACACGCTCGTGCAGATCGTGGCGGCGCTCGGGCCGTGGCCGTTCGTGGTCGTGCTGGCGATCACCGGTGCCTGGTGGCTGAACCGGAGGAGGCGCAAGGCCGTACGCCCAGACAGGAGGTGAGGAGCCGAATGCGCATCCTCGGACTGCTGCTAGGGATCCTTCTGCTCACCGGCTGCGCGGAGAAGGCGCCGCCGCCGGAGAAGTTCCAGTTCACCGCCCAGACGCTGGACGGCGCCGAGTTCCGCGGCGACAAGCTCGTCGGCCAGCCCGCCGTGCTGTGGTTCTGGACGCCGTGGTGCCCGTCCTGCAACGCCGAGGCGGAGACGGTCGAGGCGATCAGCAAGCGGCACACCAAGGTTCAGTTCGTCGGCGTCGCGGCCGAGGACCAGCTCGACGCGATGAAGAAGTTCGTGAGCGACCACCGGATGACCGGGTTCCCGCACCTGGCCGATCTGGACGGCTCGGTGTGGAAGCGGTTCGGCGTCACCGCGCAGCCGACGTTCGCGTTCGTGGGCACCGACGGCTCCGTGGAACTGCTCACCGGATCGCCCACCGAGGAGCAGCTCGACCAGCGAGTTTCTGCTTTGATGCCAAAGGTTTGATCGAGTGACATCACTAGGTCCGGCAGCCGCACCATTCTCTCAGTAGAAAGACCCTGCGCTGTCGGGACCAACGCCTGGTTCGGCGTTGCGATCGGATTCGTATCGTCGAACTGGCCTCGTGGCGGTGCCGCGCGGCCTTGAGGAGGCAGGTGTCGATGGACTACATCCAGGTCTCGCTCGCGGAGGCCATTCCCGAGCAGGCCAGGGACTACGCGTCCGCGCGAATCGGCTCGCTGGACCGCTACGCGCCGGACCGGGTCGACTTCGCGTGGGTCAACCTGACCTCGGACAAGTCCGTGATCCACGCGCACGCCCGGCTCGACCTGAAGTGGGTCGAGGTGCAGGCGTACGCGGAGGGCCACACGGTCACCGAGGTGATCGACCTGGTGCGGGAACGCATGCGGCGTCAGCTCGTCTCGATGCACGGCGTACCCGCGCACAACTGACCTCACCGAACAGAACCCACCACTCGGCGGCGGACGGGTGGTGGGTTCACCGCACCTTCGTCACGGTTCCCCTGGCGCCGTCGACCCGGACGACGTCCCCGGTGGCGATGCGGGTCGTCGCGTTGCCACAGCCCACCACCGCCGGAATTCCCAGTTCCCGCGCCACGATCGCGGCATGCGACAAGGGTGCGCCGACGTCGGTCACCACGGCGGCGGCGCGGGTGAAGAGCGGCGTCCAGCCGATGTTGGTCACCGTGGTCACGAGGATCTCGCCCTGCCGCAACGCATCCCCGTCCTCGACGCGCGCCAGCACCCGCGCGACCCCCTCGACCACACCTGCGGAACCTGGGAATCCGGTGACGTCCGACGGCATCGGCACGTCCGTCGAAGCGTCGTGAAGATCAGCACGCCGATCCGGTGAGGCCGCCCAGGACTCCGGATCGAACCGGCCGCGGATCACCGCCGGGTAGGCAGGCAGCGCGCGATAACGCTCGTACGCCTGCCGTTGCGCCGGAACCCGGTCCAGCAACGACGTGTCGCCGTCCAGCACGCGCAGCACGTCGTCGATCGGCAGGAAGAACAGGTCGTCGCCGGACGAGGTGAGCTCCCCGGCCCGCAGCACGAACGCGCGCATCACCCAGAACGCCCGCACCATCTCCGATCGGGCCTGTTCCCGGGCCCGCGCGCCCTCGCCGATGCGGTCGAGCCGTTTGCGGATCTTCGCCGCTTCGCCGGGATGCGCGGCCGACAGTCGATCCCACGCCTGAGAGCGGGCCGAAGCCTGGCGCGCGAGCAACGCCTCGGGGTCGGCGAGCGTCTCCAGTTGCCGGGTGATCCACTCCGGGTCCTCTGCCGGGCGCGGCGCGGAGATCTCGAACTCGCCCGCGCACCGGTGGCCCCAGGTCTGCGCGAAGGTGTCGCGGTCGATCTGTCCCGACCGCAGCTTCGCCAGGCCGACCAGCGGCCCCATGCTCGCGAGCCCCGCGCCGTCGTGGAACCCGGTCAGCAGCGTGGCCGCGTCCTGCTCGCCGACCAGCGCGGCCAGCCTGCGCCGGAACGCCGCCGGCCCGCCCGCGATCATGCGCGCACCGGCGTCCAGCACCGGGCACACGACCCGCAGCAACTGGTCGAGATCGCGGCGCCACAGCTCCAGCAACGCGGCGGGCGTCGCGCAGGCCGCGATCGCCTTGTGCGCGGCCGAGCACCGGCCCGGGTTGTCCCGGACCAGTCGCGGCAGCCGCGTCCGGTAGAGGATCTGCTGTGTGAGAGGCCCTCCCGCACCCCGCAGCACCGCGCCGAGGATCGCCGCCCGGGACATCGGCAGCGGCGGCACGGTCACACCGGCCGGGATGCGCCCGAACGTCTCCTCGCCTGAGCGCCGCATCTCGTCGGCCTTGCCGATGGCCGAGCCGAGGGCGGTGTAGGTGCTGATGTTGAGGTAGAAGCGGCCGCCGATGTTGCCGGAGATCCGGTGCGGCCCGATCGTCATGCTCGACAGCACCTTCACCAGCGACCACGTCACCGGCGTCATCACCTCGGGGACGGCCTCGCCGACGTTGCCGTTGGACCACAGGTAGTCGCCGTCGAGGCTGTCGTTCCACTCGACCCGCAGGGCCGTGATCGGCCGCGCCTGGAGGATCTGGAACTCGCTGCCGGTCAACGCCCACTCGACGTCCATCGGCGTCCCGTACAGCGCCTCGATCCGCCGGCCCAGCGAGAGCAGCGCGGCCCTCTGGTCGCCGGACAACAGGTCGGCCGGGTTCTCCTCTCCGCTGACCAGGGCCTCGCCGAGCCCGCGCACGGCGTTGACGACCGGCTCGGGCCGTCCGGTCACCGGGTCCGCCGTGAACAGCACGCCGGACACCTCCGCGGGCACCATCCGTTGCACGACGACCGCCATCTCGGCCGAGGAGATCCCGTTGCGCTCGCGGTAGGCGACGGCCCGTTCGGAACGCAGCGAGTCCCAGCACCGCAGGACCGCGTCGAACAGCCCGTCCTCGGACACGTTCAGCACGGTGTCGTGCTGCCCGGCGAACGACAGGCCCGGCAGGTCCTCCGCGGTGGCCGACGACCGCACCGCCACCGGCCCGCCCAGCTCCCGGAACGCCTCCAGCACGCCCTCCATCGACCGCTCGCGGTAGGCGCGCGTCGTGAGGTGGAACCCGGCCGGCACCGGCAGGCCCGCCCGGACGAGCCTCGCCAGCGACTCACCCTTGCCGCCGACCGCGGCCAGCGCCGCTCGCGAGTCGTCGAGCGGGAGGATCAACGGGATCATGTCGCCATAGTTGTCGAAACGGGCCCTCCGCGTTCGTACAAGGGTGAAAGGAGACCGCGATGACGCAGAAGTACCTGCTCAGCATCTATCAGCCCGACGGTGAGACCCCGCCGCCCGAGGTGCTGGAGCCGATCATGGCGAACCTGAACGCGCTGAACGAGGAGATGCGGGCGAAGGGCGCGTGGGTGTTCGCCGTCGGCCTGCATCCGGCGTCGACCGCGACCGTGCTCAGGGCGAAGGACGACGGCGTGCTCATGACGGACGGGCCGTTCACCGAGGGCAAGGAGCACATCGGCGGGTTCACGATCATCCAGGCCGCCGACCTCGACGAGGCGCTCGACTGGGGCCGTCGGCTCGCGGGCGTGCTCAGCCCGTTGTCGATCGAGGTCAGGCCGATCGCGTTCTGATGATCGAGGAGATCTTCCGGGCCGAGTACGGCCGGGCGGTGTCGGTGCTGACCCGCGTCCTCGGGGACATCGACCTCGCCGAGGAGGCGGTGCAGGACGCCTTCACCACGGCCGTGCGGCGGTGGCCGGTCGACGGAGTCCCACCGGCTCCCGCGGGCTGGATCATCACGACCGCCCGCAACCGCGCGATCGACCGGCTGCGCCGCGAGGCCAAGGGCCGGGAGAAGCACGCGCAGGCGGAACTGCTCGACCACGAACCGGAAGTGCGGGAGGTGGGGGACGTGGCCGACGACCAGCTGCGGCTGATCTTCACCTGCTGCCACCCGTCGCTGGCGTCGCAGGCCCAGGCCGCGCTGACGCTGAAGCTGCTCGGCGGCCTGACGACGGCGGAGATCGCCAGGGCGTTCCTGGTGCCCGAACCCACGATGGCGCAACGGATCGTGCGCGCGAAGGGCAAGATCCGCGCGGCCCGCATCCCGTACCGGGTACCGCGCGACGCCGACCTGCCCGGCCGCCTCGACGCCGTGCTCGCCGTCGTCTACCTGATCTTCAACGAGGGCTACCTCGACAAGCCTGAGCTCGCGGACGAGGCGATCCGGCTCGGCAGGGTGCTCGCGGGGCTCATGCCGGACGAGCCCGAGGTGTGGGGGCTGCTCGCGTTGATGCTGCTCGTCGCGTCACGCCGGGAGGCACGGCTGCGCGACGGCGAGATCGTCCTGCTCGAAGACCAGGACAGGGCGTTGTGGAACGCGGACCTCGTGGCGGAGGGACAGGACGTCGTCCGCCGCTGCCTGCGCTGGAACCGGCCGGGCCGGTACCAGATCCAGGCCGCGATCAACGCCGTGCACAGCGACCCGCCGACCGACTGGCACCAGGTCGTCGCGCTCTACGACCAGCTGATGGCGATCGCCCCGAGCCCTGTCGTGGCACTGCATCGCGCCGTGGCGGTCGCCGAAACGCAAGGCCCCGCGGCAGCGTTGCTGGAAGTCGAAGCCCTCGACCTGGACCGCTACCACCTGTTCCACGCCGTGCGCGCGGACCTGTTGCAACGGCTCGGCGAAGACCCGGCCGAGGCGCTGGAGGCCGCGCTGGACCGGGCCGAACACCCGGCCGAACGCGAGCTCCTGCGCAAGCGGCTACTCCTTGCGGCGGCGGACCAGCAGGATCGCGCCGACAACGACCACTAGCCCGACCAGGAGCCACACCCAGATCGGCACGCCACCGGAGTCCTGCGTGGTCGAGGTCGGCGGGGGAGCGTTCGACACCGTCGCGCTCGCCGTCACCGACGACGGCGGGGCGGCGGACGAGGAGGACTGCGCCGCGACGGTCATCGTGAAGGCGAACGTGCCGGACACGGTGTCGCCGTCGTCGGACTTGGCCGACCAGGCGACCGTGTGCGCGCCGGACTTGGCCGCGGAGGCGTCGACCGTCGCCGTGATCGTGTTGTCGACGGCGTGCACCTGGGTGACCGGCACCTTGGCGCCGTCCGGCCCCGTGATGGTGACCGCGTCGCTGTCCGGCAGACCGATCGCCTCGCTGAACACCAGCTCGACGTGCTTGGGCGGGGCTTCGAGGGCCGCGCCGGATGCCGGATTGCTGCTCTTGAGCTCGGCGTGGGCCTGTGCGGGGACGACCATGGCCGTCGCGGCGAACAGTGCCAGCACGAGCGCGCTGAAGTAACGCGTCACGTGCGCAGCGTAATGGCTCTGTCGATCAGCGCGGCAGGCTCAGTTCGCACCGGAGACGGTCATCGAACCGCGCGAGATGGTGGGGAGCAGTGACACTCCTGTCGCGACCGCGGCGGCCGCCCCGGCGGCGATCACCGGCGCGATCGGCGCCATGTCGTACAACAGCGCGCTCAGCATCGGTCCCACGACGAACGTCATCCCGCCCGTGGCGGTGACCAGCCCGGCGATCAGGCCCTGGCGTGCGGTGCCGACGCCGAGCGAGGCCCTCGCGGCGAACCCGGTGACCGCGAAGCCGACTCCCGCGGCCACCACCGCGAACACCGAGTTGATCTGCGACGGCGCGACCGCGATGACCGCGTAACCGGCCAGCGCCATCGGCGCGCCGATTCTCATCAACCGCACCGCGGGCCACTTCTGCAACGGCACGATCATTCCCTGCGCCACGGCGAGCCCGATGGCGGACGCCATCAGCGTGGCGTCGAGTGCGCCCGCCTCGACCCGCTCTCCGTCCGCGGTGAGGAACACGGCCACGGTCTGCACCAGCACGAACGACAGGTACATCAGGAACCCGGCGACGAAGGCGGGCACCAGTTCCCACGGCCGGGACGGCACCACGTCCCGCGGACCTTCGGCGGGCTTGAAGAAGATGAGGACTCCGAGCGCGAGCGCCACCGCGATCACGGGTGAGAGGTAGAGAGGCACCTGCAGTGACGCCAGCGCGAGCGCGCCGCCGGCCATCGGGCCGATCGCGGAGGCGAGTCCCTGCATCGCACCGACCAGGCCGATGGCGGTGGTGCGTTCGTGGTGGGTCGAGGTACCCGCGACGGCGAGCGCCGCGACGGACAGCGCGGCGAGCCCCAGGCTGAACAGGAAGCTGCGGAACAGCAGCACCATCACGAACGCCAGGTCGGGCGTCAGCGTCTCGTCGATGCCGAACGCCACCGCGACGGCGAAACCGGCGGGCCCGGCCACACAAAGGCCCAGGCCGGCGAACAGCACGGGGCGCGGACCGGTGGCGTCGAGCAGCAGCCCCCACAGCGGGCTCGACAGCGCGATCGTCACGGAGGCGACCGTGAACACCAGTCCCAGCTGCGCCGGTGTGAGGCCGAGCTCGACGGAGAGCGGGGCGATGACGGAGATGAGCATCTGGTGCAGCGAGTAGATGACCAGCAGTGCGACCAGCAGCGGCGGCAAGGATCTGGGCACGCGGTTCCCCCTGGAGTTGCGGCGGCGCAGTGAGAGTAGTTCAAGTAGATGAACGGTTGGTTTGGCCGCCGATGCAGTCGGGTATCCGGCGCTCTAACTGATCAACTGACCGAGGAGCGGTTTGGCGCGCGACCAGGCAGCGAGGACGGGCGAGGCGGCCAACCTGCCGTTGGGCAGGCAGCGGCCTTCACTCGCGGCCGTCCGGCGCTGGGTGCGGCTGGAACTGATGGGCGAGGACGCCGACGCCGTCGCCGACGTGCTGCTGGTGGTGAACGAGCTGGTCAGCAACGCGTACCGGTACACGTCGGAGCCGTCGTTCTTGCGCGTCGTCGTGGAAGAGCACAGGATCCGAGTGGAGATCGAGCACAACGCCAACGCCCATCCGCCGTTGCGCAAGGTGTCCCGTCCGCAGCGGGGGTACGGCCTGGTCCTGGTGGCTCGGCTGTCCGATCGCTGGGGCGTGGACAGGGCTCTCGGCGGCACGGTGGTCTGGGCTGACCTGCCGAGAACGTCATGAGTGAAGTTCGATGGGTTTCGATGTACGCGCTCTGGGGTATGGAACCCCCTGCCTTGAACGAACAGGGCGCGGGGAGATGCTGATGGGTATCGCAGGACGGTCCAGCGAACGACTGGACCTCGTCCTACCGGAAGGTGTTCTGCCGCTCGCGGACGTGCGGGCGGAGGTGCGTCGCCTCCTGAAGGGAATGCACGAGAACGTCGTGGTCGACGTGATGGTCGTGGCGACTGAGCTCGTGAGCAACGCCTACCACCACGCCGCACCGCTGCGGCGGGCCCGCATTCTGAGCCTGCCGGAGCGTGAGGTGGTGCGGGTCGAGGTCGACGACGGCACGCCCGGCCGCTTCCCGCAGCTCGGGCGGATGGGGTTCATCGGGCGTCGGCAGCGGGGTTTGTTGCTGGTCAACGGCTTGGCTCAGGTGTGGGGGCACAACCGGTTCCCCGACTCCAAGACCGTGTGGGCGGACGTGTCGACCGTCAGGTGAGGGTTTTCAGGACGTAGGCGGCGGCCTCGGCGACGAGGGCCTCGTCGTACTTCGCGTCCGCCGCGGACTTGCTGGACATGATCGCGATCAGGACCGGCTCCCGGTTCGGCGGCCACACGACGGCGATGTCGTTGACGGTGCCGTACTCGCCGGTGCCGGTCTTGTTCGCGACCCGGCAGCCCTGCGGCACTCCCGCCCGGACGCGCTTCGCCCCGGTGGTCGACCGTTCCAGCAGGTCCCTCAGGAAGTCGCGCTTCTCCGGTTCGAGGGCGTCGCCCAGCACGATCCGCTGGTAGTCCGTGCCGAGCGAGCGCGGGGTGGCGGTGTCACGCGGGTCGCCGGGGACGGCCGAGGTGAGGCCGGGCTCGATCCGGTCCATTCTGGTCTCGGTGTCGTCGAGCCCGCGCAGGTACTTCGTGAGCTCCGCGGGGCCGCCGGCGTCGCGCAGCAGCAGGTTGCCCGCCGTGCCGTCGCTGTAGCGGACCGCGGCGTCGCACAGGTCGCGCAGTTTCATGCCTGTCCGGACGTGCTGCCTCGTGATGGTGGAGCTCTTCATCAGGTCGGCTTCGGTGTAGGTGACCACGGTGTCCAGATGCGACATCGGGTTGCGGTGCAGGACCGCCGCCGCGGCAAGGCCCTTGAACGTCGAGCAGAACGCGAACCGCTCGTCCGCCCGGTGCTCGATCGTGCTGCCGTTGTCGCTCATCGCGTAGACGCCCAGTCGTGCGTCGAACTTCTTCTCCAACTCGAACAACGCGTCGTGCCGCACGGGCGCCGTGCTCGTGGTCGTCGTGGTGGGCTGGACCGCAGGGGTGGCGGCGCAGCCGGCGAGCGGGAGAAGAGCGAGCGTTTTCAGGACTGTGCGTCGATCGGTCACCCACCGACACTATTTGATCTCGGAGACGCGCAGCGACGGGTCCTCGATGACGGCTCGGAGAACGTCCTCGAACTTCGTGAGCAGCTGTTCTGCTTGCTGCCGGGTGAACAGCAGCGAGTTGTACACGACGTGCCCGCCCGAGTCGTGCAGGTGGAACGTCACCTCGGACTTCACGATGACCGGCCCGCGTTGCCGTGCCTCGAAAGTCGTTGCTTCCACGCCGGGCAGGCGCAGTTCGGGCACCGGCGGCACCAGTGCGAACGTGAGCCGCAGCGGAATTCCTTCCACCACCTCGTGAAACGGCACCTCCTGGTGTTCGTGCGCCGCCGCCGTGGTCTCCCTGACCCGCCGCAGCACCTCGCGGAAGTCCGGATCGCCGGACAGGTCGGTGCGCAGCGCCACGACCTTCGCGAAGAGACCGATCACCTGCTCCAGCTCGGGCCGGACGCGGTTCGCCATCGGCGTGCCGACCACGACGTCCGTCGCCTTTGTCGTGTGCGACAGCAGGACCTTGAACGCGGCCAGCAGCACCTCGTACGGCGTGGCCTGCTCCTGACCGGCCAATGTGGAGACTCGGGAGAGCAGGTCCTTCGACGGTGACCACGGCAGCAGCTCGCCGGGGCCGAGGGGGTTGACGTCCCGGTCGGCCTTCGTCGGCAGCTCGATCGGGCGCATGCCGTCCAGGTGCCGCTGCCAGTACTTCGCGTGCTCGGGGGACAGCGTGTCCTGCTCCCACAACGTGAAGTCGGCGTACTGCACACCCGGCGCGGCCGCGGTGCCGTTCAGTTCCTCGATCAGCAGGGCCTGCGACCACCCGTCGCTGACGAGGTGGTGCATGGTCAGCAGCAGCACGTGGTCCTCGTCCGCCAGTCGCAGAACCCGTGCCCGCAACAACATTCCGCTCGCGAGGTCGAACGGCACGGTCATCTCGTCACCGGCGATGAACGCCGCTTCCTCCACGGAGGACACGTCGACGACCTTGAGCGGAACGGCCTGAGCCGGCCGGACCTCTTGCAGCACAACGCCATCGCGTTCGACGAACGCCGTGCGCAACGCCTCGTGCCTGCGGACCACGCGGTCCAGTCCGGACTGGAGGTGGCCGAGGTCGAACGGCCCGTGCAGGCGCGCCGCCAGCGGCACCGTCCAGAAGCCCGCCGCCAGCACCGAGCCGAACCACCGGTTGCCCTGGTTCTGCGCGATCGACAACGGCACCGGGCCGTGCGCACGTGGCGTGATCGGCTTGGTCCACGACCGTTCGCCGGACAGGATCCGCGCGAGCCGTTGGGGTGTGCGGTGGTGGAACAACGCGGGCAACGGGAGTTCGGCGCCCAGTTCCGCGCGGACGCGGGTGATCACGCGGGTGGCGAGCAGGGAATGCCCGCCCAGCGCGAAGAAGTCGTCGGTCGCGCCGACGTCCTCGATGCCGAGCACGTCCGCGAACACCTGGCACAGCGCGGCTTCCTCGGTGGTGCGCGGCCGGACGTGCGGCGAGCGAGGAGACGGCACCGGCAGCGCGCGGCGGTCGATCTTGCCGTTCGCCAGAAGCGGGAACGCGGCCAGAGGGATCGTGCTCAGCGGAAGGAAGTCCGACGGCACCAGCTGGACCGGCAGCAGTGCCGCGCAATGCTCCAGCAGGTCGTCGGCCTCACCGGTGTAGTAGGCGATGAGCTGCTTGTCCCGCAGCACGACGACGGCCCGCGTCACCTTCGGATGAGCGTGGAGCACGGCCTCGATCTCGCCCGGCTCGACCCGCACGCCACGGATCTTCACCTGGTCGTCCACGCGGCCGTGGAACTCCAGTTGGCCGGCGTCGTTCCACGACGCGAGGTCGCCCGTCAGGTACATCAGCTCGCCGTCTTTCGTGACGAACTTCCGTTCGCTCAGCTCAGGACGGCCGTGATAGCCCGAGGCGAGCCCGGCGCCCGACACGCACAGCTGGCCCGCGACGCCGACGCCGACCGGCAGCAGGGTGGCGTCGAGCAGGTGGATCCGGGTGTTGTCGATCGGCCGGCCAATCGGGGCCGTGGCGGGCCAGTCCACGACGTCGGCGGGCACCGACCACGACGTGATCACGTGCGACTCGGCCGGGCCGTAGTGGTTGTGCACGCGCAGCCAGGGCCTCGACGCGCAGAAGTTGCGCAGCTTCACGTCCAGCGTCAGTGGTTCGCCTGCCTGCGAGACGTGCCGCATCGAGGCGAACGACGGTTCCTCGTCCAGCAACGCCCGCAGCACCGAGTCCGGCACGAACAGCCGCGTGATCCGTTCGGCGTCCAGCCAGGCGGCGAACGCGGCGGGGTCGCGGCGGACCTCGTCGGACGGGATGACGAGCGTGCCGCCGAACAGTAGCGTCGAGAAGATCTCCTGCACCGCCACGTCGAAAGTGGCGGTGGTGAACTGAGCGGTGCGGCTCTGCTCTTCCCGTTCGAGTGCCTTCTCCTGCCAGCGCACGAGGTTCACCACACAGCGGCCGGGCATGAGCACGCCCTTGGGCCGCCCGGTCGAGCCGGACGTGTAGATCATGTAAGCCGGAGCGTCCTGGCTCGTGCGCGGCGGCGCGGAGTCCGGGTGGGAGTCCATTTCGGAGGGTGCCAGCGGCTGGTGGAACAGCACGCGGTTCCGGCTCACCACAACGGACAGCCGGGCGTCGTCGACCAGGAACTGGATGCGGTCCAGCGGGTGTTCGGGATCGATCGGCACGTACGCCGCGCCGGCCTTGAGCACTCCCAGGATCGCGACGATCATCTCCGGGCCCCGGTCCAGGCACAGCCCGACCCGGTCGCCGGTCCCGATTCCCCTCGACCGCACCAGATTTGCCATCCGGTTGGACCGGCGGTCCAGCTCGGCGTACGTCATCGTCCCGGACCCGTGCTCGACGGCGACGGCGTCCGGCGTGGTCAGCACCTGCTCGGCGAACAGTTCGGGAATGCTCACGTCCGGCAGGTACTCGGTGGTGGAGTTCCACTTCGCCAGCAGCGCGGCCTCGTCCTGGCCGATCAGCGAGATCCGCGAGAGGCGCTCGTCGGTCGGCGCGTCCAGCACCTTGGCGAGGTGGGCCAGCAGCCGGGAGATCCGCGGCTTGTCGAACAGTGCCCGGTTGTAGAGCACGCGGCCGTTCTGGATCTCGACGTCGAAGCTGGTGAACGCGACGTCGGGGTCGTAGAGGTCCCGTCGCGGCCGCAGGTCGACCTGCACCTGCACGAGCGGATGCCGCGACAGATCGCGTTCCGGCGCAAGCAGATCCACGACCTGGTCGAACGGGACGAGCTGCGATGCCGCCGTGGTCAGCTGCTCGGCCGTCAGCCCGCACAGCTCGCCGAACGTCGGATCGCCGGACAGATCTCCGCGCAGCACAACGAGTTCGTCCGCGACGACGACACCGATGGGCACGTCGACGGACCGCGTGTAGCGACCGAGCACCACCTGCAACGCCGCGAGCAACGCGTCGGAGTCGACGTCGGCCGACCACGGCACCACACCGGCTTCCGGCCGGTGCAACGGCGGCCGCGGCCGATCGGCCGGCAGCTCCAGCACCGGCAGGTCGCGCAACTGCTCCAGCCAGAAGCCGGGAGAACCCTGGGCGGCCGGGGGAGTCGGTCCGCCGAGCACCGTCTCCAGGACGCGGATGTCGCCGAGAATCCCGTGCATCGTCAGGACGAGCAACGACGAGTTGAGCTCCAGAGCGCGCACCAGCGGGCCTTCGCGCAGGTCGAACGGCTGAGTGAGCTCCGCGCGCACGGCCGCCCGCACGTCGGGGACCTGGGCCGACCGCACGACGACGGGTGGCCCGCCGGGGACGGGCCGCCCGTCGTCGTCGAACCGGACCAGGAGGGTGTCCGGCACGCGGACGGCGGCGGGTGTGGTGATCAGCGTGACGTGGTGGCTGGGGTTGCCGGGGTCGAGCTGGTCGAGGAACCACATGCGGCGCCGGGTGTGGTCGGTCACGGTGCCTCCCGCTGCGAGTCGGCTTCGACGCTAACTCGCGTGGAACTGGGCAGATCCCTCGAATCGGCCGGCGTGATCGGCCCGCGGCAGGTGCATCGTGAGGTGCGCTCGATCGCCCCGCAGGACGACCCACGACCGTTCGACCGGCACACCGCGGAAGTCGTGGCCGAGCCAGGCGATCGACAGCACCGGCGTGGCCGGGCGGACGTCGAGCAGCCCGGCGACGCGCGGTGTGGCGAGAGCGGTGGTGCACCACGGGTGCAGCTCGCCGAACCGGATCTCGTAGGCGTCGGAGAGGAACTTCCGCAGCGGTGTGGTGCGGTCGTAGCGCGCGGCGAAGCCGGGGAACCGGGAGGCGCGCAGGTACGTCGAGCGCACGCCGATCGGTTCGTCGCCGCGGACGAGGACCGACTCGACGCCGAGCACGTCCCCGGTGATCCTCACGGCCACCTGCTCGCGGGTGGCGAGGTCCTGGACCACCGCGTCGAGGCTGAGGCGGTGAACGTGCTGGGGCGGGGCGACGGTCGTGCCCTGGCGGCCCGTTCCGCGGATGAGCCTGCCCTCCAGCACGAGTTCGTTCATCGCCTTGCGGATCGTGGTGCGGGACATGCCGAACACGTCCGAGAGCTCGCGTTCCGGTGGGAACGGGGTGTTGCCGGGCAGCTCGCCCAGCAGGTCGAGCAGGCGGGCCTTGGCCTGGTAGTAGCGGGGGATCGCGGGCACCACCCGGACGTTATTCCCGGTCGATAACCAGCGACTCATCGTCGGCGTCCGGCCTCGACCCGATCTCCCGGTAGATCCGGCGGGCTTCCTGCCTGTCACCGCTGAGGAACGCGACGGCGGCGTCCTTCCAGCGAGACCAGGACACCTCGGCGAGGCACTCGGGGCCGTGACCGGCGGCGGCGAGGACGATCGGCAGGCTGACGCCGATCGTGCCGGTGATCTGGCGGCAGACAAGCAGGTCGTCGACCTTCACCGGTTCGCCGCGCAGCAACGCGAGGTGGGCCTTGAGGGTCAGCGGGTGTTGCAGGTCGCCGGGACGGCCTTGGTGCCTGGCGAGTTCGAGTGCCCGGTCCGTGTCCTCGCCCGCGCCGACGAGATCACCGGTCAGCAGCCGGACGCGGCCGCGGAGAGCGAGGACGTGAGCCTGGCTCGGCTCGTCCAGGGCGGCCAGCGCCTCGGCGTACCTGCCGTCCCAGAACAACTCCAGGTACCTGGACGCGTCGAGCCAGGCGATCGTGTCGTTGTCGCCGTGCCGTTGGGCGGCCGCTCGTGCCTCCGCTCGCACCGCGAGCCGTGCCTTGGCGTCGCCGATCACCGTGTAGGCGGTGCTCAGGTTGAACAGGCACAGTCCGGGCGAGATCCCGGCCGTCGTGCGTTCGGTCGCGGCCTGGCGCATGTCGCCGATGCCGCCGGGGTCGCCCTGCTTGACCCTCGCGAGGCCCAGTGCCTCCAGCGCGATGGCCCGTTCGATGCCGGTGGCGCCGGTCAACGCCGTCTTCGCCGCGCTGATCGCCTCGGGCAGCCTGTCCGCAAGTGTCAGGGAGTGCGCGACGTACGCCTGCACGCCGTACGCGCGCTCGGTCAGGGCGAGGAACTCGATCGTGCGGTCGAGGTGTCGTCCGGCGGCCGCGTGGTCGTCCTGGTGCCAGCTGGCGCGCCAGGAGGCTCGGGTGGCCTCCGCCGCACCCGCGAAGTTCCCGGCGTCGCGGTGGAGGTCGGCCGCCTCGGTCAGTTCTGCGAGCCCTTCACCGCTCAGGGCCAGGCTCGATCCCAGCAACGTCAGCAGCTCGGCCCGGTCGGGGTGGCCGGGCGGGCAGACCGCCAAAGCGGCGCGGTAGCAGCGGATCGCGGTGTCCCTCGCGGCCAGGGCGGTCGCTCTGCGGCCTGCGTCCGTGAGGGCTGCTCTTGCCTTTCGGCCCATGATGTCGCACGGCCTTCCGGAGGCTTCCGCGATCCACACCGCTTCCTGGAAGTGGTACGCCAGCAGCGGTACGTGCTCCAGCGGCAACGCCCGCACCCACTCGGCCGCGTGGTAGTGCTTCATCGCCTTGGTGCCGCGCGGAACCCGGTCGTAGGCGGCGTCGCGGACCAGCACGTGGCTGAAGGCGTACTCGATCTCGCCCACGACGTTGCTGGTGCTGTGGCGCTTCAGGAAGTCCCGCTGCCGCAGCACCTCCAGGCAGCGCGCGACCTCGGCGGCATCGCGTTCCGAGACCACCGCGACCGCGCCGGGCCAGACCGTCGGTCCGATGACCGCCGCGTCCTGCAGCACCGACTTCTCCAGCTGGGGCAACGAATCGAGTCTCGCGCCGATGACGTTCTGCACCGTCTCGGGGAGGGCGTCCGGGGCGCCGTCGCGAAGCATGCGGACGTACTCGCCGGCGAAGAGCGGGTTGCCGGCCGAGCGGTGCAGGAGCGGCGGCAGCTCGGCGGTCACGTCGTGGCGGGCCATCAGGGCCTCGAGCAGCAGCGTCGTGTCCTCTTCGGACAGTGCGCCCAGCGTGATCGCCTCACCCCGGACCCGTGCCTCCCGCCGTGCGGTGAGAAGCACCAGCAAAGGCACGTCGTCCGCGGTGTCGGCGAGTCCGTGCAGGAAGCCGAGCAGCAGGTCGTCGGCCCAGTGCACGTCCTCGATGATCACCACCAGTGGTTCCTCCGCGAGGTGCTCGACCAGCCGGCGCCACGCCATCAGCACGTCGCTTCCCTGCGGGCTGACCCCCACGAGCGCGGAGAGTTGCGTGACGAGCCACGGGTCGTCGCTGATCACCCGGATCTTGGCGGCGACCGTGGCGGCGTCGTCGGTGTCGAAGATGCCCGCGTGGCTCCGCACCGTCTCCGCCAGCGGGGCGAAGACGTCGTCGCGCGCGAACGGCGGCGTGCGCCCGGTGAGCGTCCGGCGGCCCCTGGCGAACTCCCGCACGAGCCTGCTCTTGCCCGCGCCGGGCTCGCCGGCCACCGTGATCACCCTCGGCCGGTTCGTCGCCTTGACCTGCTCGTAGGTCTCGGCGAGCAGCGCCATCTCGGCCGACCTGCCGACGAACGGCGTGTCGTCCCCGGCCGGCGTGAGCGTCCTGTCGGTCACCGGGCACGTCCTGACCTCGCCTGGTGAGGCCTGGGCGAGCAACCGCAGGCAGGCGTCGAGCACCGTGCCGCTGACCTCGACGCGATCGCCGGACGTGACGAGCGCGGGCCCGGTGGACACCGCGGCCGCGGCCGGATGCTCGCCGGTGATCTCGAACGCGGCGCGCACCGCCCGTGCGGCGTCGTCCTCGCGGTTGACCGGGGCACCGAAAGCCGCGCAGACCGTCGAACCGAGCGTCGTCACCGTGACGCCACCGAGGTCTTCGATGTGCCGCCGTACCCGGGTCACTGATGTTTCGAGCCGTTCGTCGGCCGCCTCGTCCGCTCCCGGCAGCTCCAGCCGGACGACGAGCACGCTGACCTTCTTGCGTTCCAGCATGGTCGGCGCCTGTGCAGTGCTCGTCCCGAGCGCCGGGTCCTGCGTGAGGATCGCCTGCTCCAGCCTGACCAGATCAGGCCCCGGATCGATGCCGAGCTCGGCGGCGAACCGCGCGCGTGCCGTGCGGAAGACCGCGAGCGCGTCGGCCTGCCTGCCGGACCGGTAGAGCGCGAGCATCAGCTGCCCCTGCAACCGTTCGCGCAACGGGTGATCGCTGGCCAGCGCCTCGATCTCCGCGATCACCTCGCGATGACGCCCGCACGCCAGTTCGGCGTCGAACCTGTCCTCCACCGCCACGTCGCGCAGGTGCGTGATCTCCACCAGCGCCGGCCACGTGACGCCGTCCGCCACCAGATCCGCGAGAACGGGCCCGCGCCACAACGCCAGCGCGTCCCGCAGAACGCGCGCTACCTGCTCCGGCCCCGGCGCCGTGGACGCTCTGGCGAGGGCGGCGCGGAACCGGTGCAGGTCAACGCGATCCGGCTCCACCCGCAGCAGGTAGCCGGGCTTGCGGGTGACGATGTCGAGCCCGGCCTTGCGCAGCGCCGACACGACGTTGAGCAGGATCCCGCGCGCCGTAGGCGGATGCCCGTCCGGCCACAACGCGCCGGTGAGCTCGCTGATCGACACCACCCGGCCCGCGTTGAGCAGCAGGAAACCCAGCGTCGCCCGGCGGGTGAACCCGCCGACCCGGTGCTCCCTGCCGTCCACGCGGACCTGCAGGGGACCGAGAACGGCGAACTCGACAGACATCGCCCGGGACCATACCGCCGATCAGGGCACCAGACGGATCCCTTCGTGGCGTGCCCGTTCGAACAGCCTGGTGCCCCGGTGCTTCAGGTGCAGGTCGAAGAACGCCGCCACGTAGTCGTGCTGGGCCCTCAACGCGTCCGCGGGGTCGATCGTCCCAATGAGACTCTCCCGGCGTTCCCTTGGCACAGCGGCGATCTGCGGCACCGACCACTGCATGTCGCTGAACCCGAGGTGCGCGCCGTCGTCCAGGTGCACGTCCCGCTTCCAGCCGCGCTGGTTCGGCCAGAAGTCGGCCCACGTCCTGGTCAGGCTCGTGTCGACGTGGCTCAGTTCGCGCTCGCCCAGGTCACCGCCGAACAGCAGGAACGGCCGGTCCAGCCCCTGGGTGACCGCCCTGCCCGGCGCGTAGGGGCCGTCCTCGCCGGTGTGCTCCATCGCGCCGTCGATGTTGATGCCCGCGTCGAACCTGCGGTCGTTCGCCATCGTCTCGGCCGCCGTGTAGCCGCCGTACGAATGCCCGGCGACACCGACGCGGGTGGTGTCCGCGTCCTTGTGCAAGCTCGGACGCTTGTCCAGCACGAACCGCATGTCGGCGACGCGCGCGTCGATGGCCTTCTTCATCGTCGCCTGGGAGGCGTCCTGCATCAGGCCCCACTCGATGCGGTCGCCGGGGAACTCCACGGCCACCGTCTCGTGCGTGTGATCGTGCGCTGATGGCCGACTGGAACGGGCCGCTGAACCGCGGCCCGTTCCTGATCCGAAGCGGCTGGAAGCACCGCGATCAACCGCTGCATAGTTGATCAACCGTTACTTGGAAGTCGACAGACTTGCGTCCGTGCTTTCAAGCAGCCGTCGCCTTACGGCGCGGCGTTGGCCCAGCTGACAAGCCTGGGTCTTCCCGTGGCAGTACCCGCCGCCAGCGAATGCTGGTCTTACATAGGTTTCCATCGGGCCGTCACGACGCAACTCGCCGCCACCCGGCTGATGCCGGTAAGCAGGTCTCCGGTGAACTGCTTGGTTCTCGCTGCCACCGGTTTCCTTCGGTCCAAACGATAGCACATACGTTCGAGCACTCCGGCTGCGGGTGCTCGTGCCGTTTGATCAACCCCCTTCGCGCGCCAGCCTCGCAGCCGTGCACTGAGAGGGTGCTGAGAGCTTGTGGCCGTCGTGATCCAGTGCCATGTTGGACCGATGGGGCGAACAAAGACGTTCGGGCTGGTGGCGGTGTGCGGGCTGCTGGCGGGCTGCCTGGGACAGACGCAGAGCGGTGATCAGGCGCGCAACGCCGACGCCAAGGAGATCACGCTGACGATCGTCGCCAACTCGGCGGTCGGCGGGAAGAACGCCCGCGGGGCGAACTGGATCCAGAACTGGGTGATCCCCAGGTTCACCGAACTGCAGAAGGCCAAGGGCGTCACCGCGACGATCAAGTTCGAGCAGAACGGCGCGGGCGACGAGGACTTCAAGACCAAGGTCGCGCTGGACCTGAAGACCGGCGGTGGCGGCGACATCATCGAGATCGACGGCATCTGGCTCGGCGAGTTCGCGCAGGCCGGGCAGATCAAGCCCCTCGGCGATGTCGTCGGCGACACCGACTGGGACGGCTGGAACCAGATTCCCAAGGCCGTGCAGGGGCTCGGCGAGTTCGACGGCAAGCGGTACGGCGTGCCGATGGGCACGGACGGGCGCGTGCTGTTCTTCAACAAGAACCTCTTCGCGCGGGCCGGGCTGCCCGCGGACTGGCAGCCGAGGTCGTGGCAGGAGGTGCTCGACGCGGGGGCCAAGCTCAAGGCCCTGCCCGGCGTGACGCCGATCCAGCTCAACGCCGGCAGCGCGATGGGCGAGGCGACGACCATGCAGGGCGTGCTGCCCGCGCTCGCCGGCACCGGCAAGCCCGTCTACGAGAACGGGAAGTGGCAAGGGGATTCGGCCCAGCTGAAGGACGTTCTGGGGCTGTACCAGAAGGTCTACGGCGGCGGACTCGGCGATCCCGTGCTGCAACAGGAGGCCAAGGGACGCGACCGGTCGTTCCAGCTGTTCGGCGAGAACAAGATCGGCATCCTGCTGGAGAGCGACTACTTCTGGCGTTCGGTCGTGGAACCCAAGAACGGCGTGGCGAAGATGGCCGATCGCGACACGGCTGTGGGCTGGGCGCTGGTGCCCGCCAAGCAGGCGAAAGCCGGTGTGGGCGGGCAGGACTTCGTCAGCATGTCGGGCGGTGGCGTGCGGGTGATCAACCCGAACACCCAGTACCCCAGGCAGGCGTGGGAGTTCATGCAGTTCCTCAACTCCGCGGAGGCCGTGAAGGAGTCGCTGGCGGGTACGGCGCAGCTCACGCAACGGCAGGACGTCAACGACGAGGTGCTCAAGGGCGACCCGATGCTGATGTTCATCGCGGAGAAGGTCCTGCCGATCACCCGGTACCGGCCGGGGCTCGCCGACTACCCCAAGGTGTCGGCGGCGCTCCAGCAGGCGACCGCGGACGTGGTGGCGGGCAAGAGTCCGGACGAGGTGGCCACGGCCTACCGCGCGGCACTCGTCAAAGCCGTCGGAGAGGCCAACGTTGGATAGCTCCGGGCTGGGCGTCCGGCGCGCTCTGGGGTTCGTCACGCCCGCGCTGGTGCTGATCGGGGTCTTCCTCGTCTTCCCGGCGCTGTGGACGCTCTACATCGGCGTCACGAACTACCAGCTCACCGGGCCCGCGGCGGCCAACCCGCAGGTCGTCGGCCTGGACAACGTCGTCGAGGCCGTGCGCGACCCGTTGTTCACGAACTCGCTGTGGCTCACGGCGTTGTTCGTGCTCGGGTCGGCGGTGATCGGGCAGAACGTGCTCGGGTTCGCGCTGGCGTGGCTGCTGCGGATGGTGCGGCCAGGGCTGCGGCGGACCGTCGAGGGGCTCGTGCTGCTCGCGTGGATCCTGCCGGGCACGGTGGTGGCGTACCTGTGGTTCGCGGTGCTCAGCCGCGACACCGGCACGCTCGGTCTGCTGCTCGGCTCGCCGCAGACGGCCTGGCTGGTGCAGTACCCGATGACGAGCCTGATCATCTTCAACATCTGGCGCGGCACGGCGTTCTCGATGCTGCTCTACACCTCGGCGCTGGCCGCGGTGCCGCCGTCGCAACTGGAGACCGCGCGGCTGATGGGCGCGTCCGGCCGGCAGACCGTGCGGGACGTGGTGTTCCCGCACATCCGCGGCCACGTGCTGACGAACACCCTGCTGATCAGCCTGTGGACGGCCAACGACTTCACGCCGTTCCTGCTGACCGCCGGCGGGCCGAACCACCAGTCCGAGGTGCTGCCGGTGCTGATCTACCGGCAGGCGCTGGAGGGCGGTCAGCTCGGGTACGCGTCCGCGATGTCGATGCTGCTGCTGGTGGGAAATCTGGTTGTGGCCCTGGTTTACCTGCGGTTGCTGCGGAGGCGTGCATGAGTCCTCTGTGGATCGTGCGGCGGATCGGCTTCTACGTGCTGATCACGCTGGTGCTGGCGTTCTTCGCGGTGCCGATGCTGTGGCTGGCGTCCGCGCCGTTCGACGCGAAGCCCGGCCTGGGATTGCGGTGGCCGGACTGGACGCTGCGCAACGTCGTGGCGACCTTCGACCACCCGTACGCGCTGACGTCGTTGCTCAACTCGTTGGTGCTGTGCGTGGTCGCGACCGTGGTGACGACGGTGCTCGCGGCGCTGGCGGCCTACGCGTTGTCACGAGTGCGGATTCCGGGCCGGGATCTGCTGCTGTACCTGCTGCTGTTGTTGTCTTCAGTGGTCACGGGGACGGCCGCGATGGTGCCGATCTTCGTGATGATGCTCCAGCTCGGCCTGATCAACTCGCAGTTCGGCACGGCACTGGTGATCGCGGGCGGCATGCTGCCCGCGGCCATCTTCATCCTCAAGGACTTCATGGACGCCGTGCCGCGCTCGTACGAGGAGTCGGCGCGGGTG
This sequence comes from Lentzea waywayandensis, assembly GCF_900115955.1. Classification (GTDB taxonomy): domain Bacteria; phylum Actinomycetota; class Actinomycetes; order Mycobacteriales; family Pseudonocardiaceae; genus Lentzea; species Lentzea waywayandensis. The sequence continues at coordinate 77,035 of NZ_FOYL01000020.1, read as the reverse complement.
TTCGGCGCCTCTCCCCGGCAGGTTCTCAGTCACGTCGTGCTGCCCGTCGCGCGGCCCGGTGTCGCGACGATCTTCGTGTGGGCGTTCGTCAACGCCTGGGGCAACTTCCTGCTGCCGTTCCTGCTGCTGCGCGACGTCGGTCAGCAGCCGGCGGCGGTGCTGCTGCGCACCCTGTACGACGAGGGCGGCAGCGCCAACCTGACGGTGATCCCGGTGTTCTCGCTGCTGTACTCGATCCCGGTGGTCGTGCTGTACCTGTTCGTGAACAAGCGGTACGGGTTCCGATTCCACGGAGGCATCAAGAGCTGATGGCGGGTATCACTGTCGAGGGTCTGTCCACCGTGTACCCCAACGGGGTGCGGGCGGTGGACGAGCTGGACCTCGAGATCGCCGACGGCGAGCTGTTCGCCCTGCTCGGCCCGTCCGGGTGCGGCAAGACCACGTTGCTGCGCACGATCGCAGGTCTGGAAGGCGCCACCGACGGGGCCGTGGCGATCGGCGACCGGGACGTCACGCGGCTACAGCCCGGAGACCGCCGGGTTGCGATGGTGTTCCAGGACTACGCGCTGTTCCCGCACATGACGGTGGCGGAGAACATCGCCTACCCGCTGCGGGTGCGGGGCGTCGCGAAGTCCGTGCAGCAGGAGACCGCCGCGCGGACCGCTCGAGGGCTGAGCCTGGGGGAGTTGCTGGACCGCCGGCCCGGCCAGCTATCGGGTGGCCAGCAGCAACGGGCGGCGCTCGCCCGCGCCGTCGCCGCGTCGGCCGAGGTGCTGCTGCTCGACGAACCTCTGTCCAATCTGGACGCACGGCTGCGGCTGGAAGCCCGCACGTTCCTCAAGAAACTGCAACGAGAGCTCGCGTTGACGACGGTGTTCGTCACGCACGACCAGGCCGAGGCGCTGGCGCTGGCCGATCGGATCGCGGTGATGGACGCGGGCCGGATCCGGCAGCTCGGCACGCCGCGCGAGGTGTTCCAGCGGCCCGCGGACACGTTCGTGGCCAACTTCATCGGCTCGACGCCCATGAACCTCGTACCGCGCGGCTCGGAGATCATCGGCGTGCGCCCCGAGTACCTGTCGCCCGCGGCCGACGGCCTGTTCGGCGGCGAGGTGTCCATTGTGGAGAACCTCGGCGTGACGTCGCTGGTGACACTGGACTGCGGCGAGGAGCAGATCGGCTACATCGTGCCCGAGGACGACGAGCCCGCCATCGGCACGACGGTGACCGTGGACGCCCCGCCCGCACGCGTTCTGCGCTATGACAAGGAGACCGGCCTACTCGTGAGGTGACGATGTTCGAGAAGGATGGCTACGAGACGCACGCGAGCGTGCTGGCACCGGCGAGGTTCGAGGCACTGGCCGCGCACTTCGAGGCCAAGCTGGCGGCGCTGCCGGAGGGGCAGCGTCCCGAGCACATGGACGTGCCGCACCTGACCGACCCGGCGCTGTTCGAGTGGCTGCTGGACCCCGACGTGCTGGACCTCGTCGAGTCGCTGATCGGCCCGGACATCGCGTTGTTCTCGTCGCACTTCATCTGCAAGCCCGCCGGCGACGGCAAACCCGTGCCGTGGCACCAGGACGCGCACTTCTGGCGCGACAGCATCGACCCCGCGGGCGACGCGATCACGGTGTGGCTGGCGATCGACCCGTCGACCGTCGAGAACGGCTGCCTGCGCGTCATTCCGGGCAGTCATCTCACCGCTGCCGAGCACACCGGCACCGCCGACTCGTTCTTCAACCAGGAAACGGCGGTGGACGAGTCACGCGCCGTCGATGTGGAACTGGAGCGCGGGGCGTGCAGCGTGCACTCGGCCATGCTGGTGCACGGCAGTCCGCCGAACCGCAGCACGTTGCGCCGTTGCGGCTACACCATGAGATACATGCCGACGACCGTCCGGTTCTTGAAGCCGGACAGCCACAAGATCTACCTCGCGCGCGGCCGCGACCACGCGGGCAACACCTACAGCTAATGCCTAATAGCCGGGAAAATCGATTCAGTCGTCACCGCGGCCGCTTCGTCGCTCCTGCTTCTTGACCGTTCAGTGGGTCGGACATAGCGTACGGGAAAGCGCTTTCCGACCCGAGGGAGCTTTGTGAACACGGTTCAGGCGGACCGCTGGCGCGGCGTCGTGGAACGGACCTGGCGTCCGGCCGCGTTGCTCGCCGCCTGCCTCGCGATCTGGCACCTCGTCACCGTCACCGGCCTGGTCGAGGCCTACCTCGTGCCGTCCCCGGCCAAGACCTTCGGCCTGCTGGTCGACAAGTGGTCCTACCTCTCGGGTCACACCTGGGTGACCACCTACGAGACGATCCTCGGCTTCGTCATCGCGGGCATCCTCGGCGTGCTCATGGCCGTCGCGATGGTCTACTCCAGGACCGTCGAGAGCACCGCCTACCCGATCCTGCTGTTCGCGCAGGTCATCCCGAAGATCGCCATCGCGCCGCTGTTCGTGGTGTGGCTCGGCTTCGGCTTCGAGCCCAAGGTGATCGTGGCCGTGCTGATGGCGTTCTTCCCCGTCGTGATCTCCACGGTCACCGGTCTCAAATCGGTCGACACCGAGATGCTCGAACTCGCGGCCACGATGGGCGGCGGCCCGGTCAAGACGTTCGTGAAGATCCGCTTCCCAGCCGCGCTGCCGCACCTGTTCGCGGGCCTGAAGGTCGCGGTCACGCTCGCCGTGACCGGTGCCGTGGTCGGTGAGTTCGTCGGCTCCAACGAAGGCCTCGGGTACGTGATCCTGCAGGCCAACGGCAACATGGACACCCCGATGCTGTTCGCGGGCCTGATCGTCATCTCGCTGGTCGGTGTCCTGCTCTTCCTCCTGCTCGACCTCGCCGAAAAGCTGATGCTGCCGTGGCACGCCAGCCGGCGCGGCGCCGCCGTCACAACCCTTCTCGCGAAAGGTGGGTCATGAGGAAACTGCTCGCAGGTCTTCTCCCCGCGTTGCTGGTGGTTGCCGCCTGCGGTGGGGGCGGCGGCACGACGTCCGAATCCGGCGGTGAGGTCAAAGAGGTCACGCTGACCCTCAACTGGTACCCGTACGGCGAGCACGCGCCGTTCTACTACGGGGTCAAGCAAGGCATCTACGAGAAGCACGGCATCAAGCTGAAGATCCAGGCGGGCCAGGGCTCCGGCAAGACCGTCACGGCGACCGGCGCCGGCCAGACGGACTTCGGCTGGGCCGACACGTCGGCGCTCGCCACGGCCGTCGAGCAGGGCGTGCCGGCCAAGAGCATCGGGGTGTTCCTGCAGACCACTCCGGCGTCCGTGCAGTTCTTCACCGACAAGAACATCAAGAAGCCCGAGGACCTCAAGGGCAAGTCCGTCGCCACGACCGCGGGGGACGCGCTGACGAAGACGTTCCCGGCTTTCCTGAAGCAGAACGGCATGCAGGAGTCGGACGTCTCGATCCAGAACATCGACCCGGCGGGCAAGATGGCCGCGGTCATCTCCAACCGCACCGACGTGCTGCTCGGGTTCGCGTCCGACCAGGGGCCGACGATCAAGGAGAAGTCCGGCAAGGACGTCGGCTACCTGCGGTTCTCCGAGTTCGGGCTGAACTACTTCAGCAACGGGCTGCTGACCTCGAAGACCATGCTGCAGAAGGACCCCGGCCTGGTGAAGAAGATGGTCGCGGCGACGCAGGAGGCGTGGACGGCGGCCGAGAAGGCGCCGGAGGCCGCGGCCGAGTCGATGAAGGGCGCCGCCGAGCAGTTGCCGTCGCCGACGGTGGTGCTGGAGCAGTTCAAGACGACGCTGACGTTGCTGCACACCGATGCCACGAAGGGCAAGGCGCCGGGCGTCAACACCTTGGACGACTGGAAGAAGACCATCGAGACCTTCCAGAAGACCGGCATCATCAAGGAGGCTTCCGAGCCGTCGGCCTACTGGGAAGAAAGCGTTGCCCCGAAGGGATGAGCACCGCAGGGATGAGCACTGATGTGACTGTCTCCACCTCCGCCGTCGCGATCAACGACGTCTCCGTGCGCTTCCAGTCGAAGCGCGCGGAGGTGACGGCGATCCAGCAGGTCTCGCTCGACGTCGCGCCGGGCGAGTTCGTGTCCATCGTCGGGCCGTCCGGCTGCGGCAAGTCGACGTTGCTGAAGCTGGTGTCCGGTTTGCTGGCGCCGTCGTCGGGCACGGTGACGCTGCTCGGCGAGCAGGTGCGCGGGCCGCGGCACGACATCGGGTTCGTGTTCCAGCGGGCCGCGTTGCTGGAGTGGCGGTCGGCGCGCAGGAACATCCTGCTTCAGGCCGAGATGCGCGGGATGAACTCGGCCGAGGCGGGCAAGCGGGCGGACGAGCTCATCGAGATGACCGGGTTGTCCGGGTTCGAGAACGCTCTGCCGCACGAGTTGTCCGGTGGCATGCAGCAGCGTGTTGCGTTGTGCCGGGCGTTGTTGCACCAGCCGCGCGTGTTGCTGATGGACGAGCCGTTCGGCGCCCTGGACGCGTTGACCCGCGAGCAGATGAACGTCGAGCTGCACCGGGTGTGGCGGGAGACCGGCACGACGGTGCTGCTCGTGACGCACTCGATCGCGGAGTCGGTGTACCTGGCGAACCGGGTGATCGTGCTGACGCGACGCCCGGCGGTGGTCAACGAGATCATCGAGGTCGACCTGCCCGCTGACAGGGACTACTCCGCGACGATGGCCCGTCCGGAGTTCGCCTCGGCGACCGCGCACATCCGAGACCTGCTGGGAGCCGTGACAGGGCACGACTGAGCGCGTAGAGTCTGGCTCGCCGCCGCGTGGTAAGCGCTTTCCCAAGCCGATTCCACGAGGTGGTGCGCGATGTTCAGATCGCTCTCAATCGTTGCCGCGCTGGCTGTCGCGGCGGCCACCCTGGTGCCACAGGCGGCCGCCCAGGCAGGTCCGGTCGCGGACCCGCTTCCCGCGCCCGCGCCGTCGGGCGTGGGCGTGCGACTGCAGGAGATCGCAAGGCTTCCGCAGTCGTCGACCACGCCCGCCGCCGGGGACAGCAGGCTCAAGCAGTACAACCGGGTCAACTACCTCGGCGAAATTCCGGACGGCTCCGGCAGGTTCTACGTGCCGGACATGAACGGCAAGATGTACACCCTGAACCGCGACGGCAGCGGGCAGCGGACGTACCTGGACGTCCGTTCGGCCATCGGCGCGAACTTCCACAACCACCAGGGACTCGGCAGCGGGTTCGGGTTCGTCGCGTTCCACCCGCAGTTCGCGAGCAACGGCAAGTTCTACACCGCGCACACCGAGGCCAAGGACGCGCTGAAGAACCGCACACCCGACCTGCCCTCACCGAACTCGGTGGTGCACGGCGTGATCACCGAATGGACCGCGTCCAATCCGAAAGCCGCGGCGTTCTCGGGCACTCGCCGAGAGCTGCTGCGCATCGGGTTCGCCATGTACCTGCACGGTTTCCAGGAGATCGGCTTCGGTCCGGACAACCTGCTGTACCTGGCGGTCGGTGACGGTGGCATCGGTTATCGCTCGGACGTGCCGCAGGACGTGAAGGTGCCGCAGGGGAAGATCCTGCGCATCGACCCCGCGGGAACCAACAGCGGCAACAAGAAGTACGGCATCCCGCCGTCGAACCCGTTCCTGGGCAGGCCGGGCGCGCTGGCCGAGCTGTACGCGATCGGCATGCGCGACCCGTACCGGTTCAGCTGGGACTCCGGTGGCACGCGCAAGATGCTGCTCGGCCACATCGGCGAGAAGGTCGTGGAGTCGGTCTACGAGGTCAAACCCGGCGCCAATCTCGGCTGGGGACAACGGGAAGGCCACCTGACCTACCGCCGCGACGACCCCAAGTGCCAGCTCTACCCGTTGCCCGCCGACGACGCGAAGTTCGGCTACACCTATCCGGTCGCGGGCTTCGACCACAACCGGCCGGGCGGTGGCTGCGGGGACAGCGGCAACGCGTTGATCGGCGGTTTCGTCTACCGCGGCACGGCGATTCCCTCCCTTCAGGGCAAGTACGTCTACGGCGAGGGCGTGAAGGGCCTGCTGTACTACGCCGAGGAGAAGGACATGCGGGCCGGCGCGCCGATCGCGAAGACGTTCGAGCTCGCGGTGTACGACTCGGCGGGCAAGCGCACGACCATGCAGTCGCTGGCCGGCAAGTCCCGCGTCGACCTGCGGTTCGGCACGGACGCGGCCGGTGAGCTCTACGTGCTGGCCAAGGCGAACGGCAAGATCTGGAAGGTCACCGGCACCGTCGCGACCCAGCAGGCCTGCGACTCCGGCAGTGACGTGGTCAGCGGGGTCACCGGTGCCGGCGACTGGAAGCCCGTCTCGCCGTCGCGCTGGCGGTTCCCCGGCAACGAGGTGGTGCTGTCCAAGGCCGGCGCCGCGCGGCCTGGTCCGAAGCGTCCCAACGAGTACGCGGTCGTCACCAAGGGGCCCGCGTTCGGCAACGTGACGGTGGACGCGCAGGTGCGGCTCGACACGCCGGTCTCGCAGAAGGACCGCGACGTCGTGATCGTGTTCGGCTACCAGTCCGACACCCGCTTCTACTACGCGCACCTGTCGTCGGACAACAAGATCTACCCGCACAACGGGATCTTCCTGGTGGACAACGCGGATCGCGTGCGCATCGACGACCAGTGGAACGGCTCGGTGGGCGCCGCACCCGCCGTGACGGACATGAAGTGGCACCGCGTCCGCATCTCGCACTGCGCGGACACCGGAGCGATCGCGGTGTACGTGGACGGCTCGTCGCAGCCGTTGATGACGGCGACGAACACCGTGCTGAAGTCCGGCAGGGTCGGGTTCGGCTCGTTCGACAACGTCGGCCGTGTCGCCGACCTCCGGATCACCGGCAAAGCCGCGTCCGTGCGGGCAGAGGCGTCGCCCGAGGTGTCTCCGGGCATCGCGTCCGCGGTCGTGCACCACTACGACTTCGAGCATCCCGCCACCGACCCGAAGAAGGAGGACGACCTCGGCCGCGCCGACTCCAGGACGCCGATCTCGCTGATCAACGGCGGTGCGGCCATGCGGGTCCAGGACGGTGCGTTCCCGGGCTCCAGGACGTCGATGCAGCTCAAACAGGTGCGGCCGAACAACAAGAGCAACGACGACTGGAAAGCGGGCGTCTACAGCTCGTCCGGCGTCTCGTCGATGAAGGCGTTCGGCAAGGCACGCGGCATGTCGATCATGACCTGGGTGAAGATCACCGGGGAGGCGCCCGCGCGGAACTCCAACTCGTCGGGGACCTCGGACTTCTACGGCGCCATCGGCATCGCGGGCGTGCTCTCGGGTGACTCCGACGGCCACGCCGCGCGGGCGTTGCTGGAGACGGAGAACCACGACGGTGCGATGCGGCTGATCGCGCTCGGTCGTCGTGTGGACGGCGGTGACAAGCAGTTCTTCGTGGCCAACGCCGACTGGAAGACGCTGCTGCCGTTGAACAAGTGGGTGTTCCTCGCCGGGACGTTCGACTTCGACAACGGCACGATCGGCCTCTACGTGGACGGCAAGGCCGTGGAGGGCACCTATGCGGTCAAGGGAGATCCGTGGAAGATCAACGGAGCACCCGAACCGGACGTCACCTCGGCGACGAACCCGCGGGGGATCAAGATCGGCGGCAGTCATCCGCAGAACAACCGCGAGACCAACGCCTGCAACTGCCGCCTCGACGGCCTCATGTTCCTGGACCGCGCTGTCAGCGCCGACGAGGTGCGCGGACAGTACGAGTGGGTGACCACAGGCCGCCGCTGAGGGGTTGTAACCACCTTATTAGCTAGGTAGATTCCGGGTGCCGCTGCATTGGAAAGCGCTTTCCGCTGCCGTGCTGGCACGGCCTGGCCCACAGGGTGGTGGGGGATGTACAGACGCTTGTCTCGGTTGGCTGTCACAACATTCGTGCTCTCGGCGTTGTTCGTGCCCATCGCGTCGGCGCAGTCGGATGCGCCGATCGCCGACCCGTTGCCGACACCGGGTGCGTCCGGTGTCGGCCTGGAACTGACGGAGGTCGCGCAGCTGCCGAAGTCGCAGCCCGTGCCGCCGCCGACCGACACCAGACTGGTGCGCTACAACAGGATCAACTACCTGGGCGAGGTGCCCGACGGCTCCGGCCGGATGTTCGTGCCCGACATGAACGGCAAGCTCTACCTCCTGGACAAGGGTGTGCAGCACGCGTTCCTCGACCTGGGCGTGGCGGTCGGCCCCGACTTCCACACCCACCGCGGCCTGGGTAGCGGCTTCGGGTTCGCCGCGTTCCACCCGGACTTCAGGCGCAACGGCAAGTTCTACACCGTGCACACCGAAACCGGTTCCGCGCTCACCACCAAGAAGCCGGACCTGCCGTCGCCCGCCGGCACCCAGGTGCACGGGGTGATCACCGAGTGGACCGCCTCCGACCCGAGCGCGGACGTCTTCTCCGGCACACGCCGCGAACTGCTGCGAGTCGGCTTCGCCTCGTTCATCCACGGCTTCCAGGAGATCGGGTTCAACCCGACGGCGCGCTGGTGGGACGAGGACTACAAGCTGCTCTACATCGCCTCCGGTGACGGCGGCATCGGCGTCTCGACGACCGTGCCGCAGGATCTGGCGCTGCCGCAGGGCAAGATCCTGCGCATCGACCCGGCCGGGCACAACGGCGTCAACGGCCAGTACGGCATCCCACGCGCGAACCCGTTCGTGCGCAACGCAGGCGCGCTGGGCGAGATCTACGCGTACGGCATGCGCGACCCGTACCGCTTCAGCTGGGACCCCAGCACGCACAGGATGTACATGGGCCACATCGGCGAGAAGGCCGTCGACGCGGTCTACGAGGTCCGCAAGGGCGCCAACCTGGGCTGGAGCGAACGCGAGGGCATCTGGCAGTACCGGCGCGGCGACCCGTCGTGCGGCGTGTTCCCGCTGCCCGCCGACGACGCCAAGTACGGCTACACCTACCCGGTGACGGCGTTCGACCACAACCGCCTCTCCACCCAACGTCCGTGCGCGGACAGCGGCAACGCGTTGATGGGCGGCTTTGTCTACCGCGGCTCGAAGATCCCTTCGTTGCGTGGCAAGTACATCTACGGCGAGGGCGTGAAGGGCCTGATCTACTACGCCGACGAACGCGAGATGCGCGCCGGTAAACCCATGGCCGTCTCGCGCGAGATGATGGTCTACGTCAACGGCGCGCTGACGACGATGAAGGCCCTCGTCAACGACCCGAACCGCGTCGACCTGCGCTTCGGTCAGGACGCCGACGGTGAGCTCTACGTGCTGGCCAAGGCGAACGGCAAGATCTGGAAGGTGACGGGTGCGCGCACCTTCGCCTCCTGCCGCTCCGGCCACGACTTCGTCTCCGGTGCCACGTCGGCGCGTTCGTGGCAGCCGGTGACCCCTGACCTCTGGCAGTTCCCGGGCCGCGAGGTCGTGCTGGCGCAACCCGGTGCCGCCCGGCCGGGTCCGCGCCGTCCGTTCGAGTACGCGGTGCTCCAGAAGGGACCCGCGTTCGGCTCGGTGCGGGTCGACGCCTCGGTGCGGTTGGACACGCCGGTCGCCGAGTCCAACCGGGACGTGATCATCGTGTTCGGCTACCGCTCCGACACCGAGTTCTACTACGCGCATCTCTCGTCGGACAACAAGATCTACCCGCACAACGGCATCTTCGTCGTGAACAACGCCGACCGGCTGCGCCTCGACCACCAGTGGGACGCCGTGCGTTCGGTCGGCGCGCCTCCGGCCGTCAGCGACACGGCCTGGCATCGCGTGCGGGTCAAGCATTGTGCCGACTCGGGGGAGATAGCTGTGTACGTGGACGGTTCGCCCTATCCGTTGATGACCGCCGTGGACAAGACGTTCTCCTCGGGCCGAGTCGGTTTCGGCTCGTTCGACAACATCGGCAGGCTCCGCGACCTGCGCGTGCAGGGCAGGGGAGTCCGGTGAAGCGTCTTCTGGTTCTCGGCCTGGTCGCGGCGTTCAGCGTGGGCCTGGCCGCACCGGCTCACGCCACGTTCGGCACGGTGCTGCCCACGTTGTCGCGCAACCTGGTGTCGTACTACGACTTCGAACACCCGGCGCGCGGCAACAAGGCCCTTGAGCAGGACAGCGGCCGTTCAGGCACGTCGTTGCAGCTGATCAACGGCGGCGCCGACATGCGCGTGCGCGACGGAGCGTTCCGGCGCAGCCGCAACTCGGTGCAGCTCAAGCAGATCAACCCGACGGTCGCCGGCAACGACGACTGGAAGGCGGGCCTGTACAGCGACACCGGCGTGCCCACCCTGAAGGCGTTCAACGGCACGCGCCAGGCGTCGATCATGGGCTGGGTGAAGATGACGGGCCAGAACCCGGCCCCGAACTCGAACTCGGCCAACCCCGACGACCTCTACGGCGCGATCGGCCTGGCCGGCGTCCTCAGCGGCGACTCCAACGGCCACGCGGTGCGCGCACTGCTGGAACTGATCCAGGTCGACGGCGAACTGAAGCTGGTCGCCCTGGCCCGCAGGATCGACGGCGGTGAGTCACAGACGTTCGCCGCTTCCCAGGGCTGGCAGGAACTGTTGCCGCAGAACGAATGGGTGTTCCTCGCGGCCACGTTCGACTTCGACACCGGCGCCATGGCGTTGTACCGCAACGGAAATCCGGTAGCGGGCAAGTACGTCGTCGCCGGTGACCCGTGGAAGCTCGAAGGCGAACCGGAACCCGACCTCGCGTCGGCGACCGACCCGCGCGGCTACAAGATCGGCGGCAGCTACCCGCAGAACACCCGCGAGGGCAACGCCTGCAACTGCCGGATGGACAGCCTGATGTTCCTCGACCGCGCTGCCCATCCGTGGGAGGTGTACCTGCAGTACCGCTGGATGAAGGGCTAGTCGAACACCGTGACGCCCTGGGCGGCCGGCTGCATCGTCCCGACCTTGGCCTCGCTGACCTTCAGCCTGGTCAGGTCGGCGATCGGCCGGCCGTCCGTCCCGATGAACGTCACCTTCGCCGGCGTCATCCCGGGCAGTTCGGCGGTCATCTCGTTGATGGCGAACGAGTTGGCGTCGTCGTCGACGTCGAGCAGCACCCCGGCGAACGCGGTCTGCCCGGGCTGCAACGTGATCGACGGCCCCTCGCCGGGCACCAGCTTCTGCTCCACGGGGATCGCGGCGGGCTGGTTCGCGGGGTTGGTGAAGGCGAGCTTCGGCCAGCCCTGGAACGTGATCGGCGCGGTGCCCTGGTTCGTCGCGGTCAGCAGGCCCAGGCCGGGCTTGCCCTGCATGGTCAGCTCGGCCTTCACCGCGGGCTTCTGCTTGTCGCTCACCGGAGCCGACGCGGACGTGGGCGCGGTCGAGGTCGTGGAGGCCGTCTGACCCTGGGGCGCCGGGGCCGGCGACCCGCAGGCCGTGGCGCCGGCCGCGAGCACGGCGGCGAGGATCGTGAGACGCATGCGTGGACCCCTTACCGGTGTGTGTTGATCTCCATCGAACAACCGGAGCAAGGGTCCCAGCAAACCCGAACCGCCCGATCGGGTGTCAGAGTGTGGCGATCTTCACCGCCTTCGCCATCGCCTCGAACCCCTTGTCGCCGGGGTGCAGGTGGTCGCCCTGGTCGTAGTCCGGCTTGATCCGCTGCGGGTCGGCGGGGTCGCGAATCACGCGATCGAAGTCCACGACCGCGTCGAAGTCGGGGCTGGTGCGGATGAACGCGTTCACGGTCTGGCGGACCTGCTCCAGTTCCTCGGTGTAGCTGTTCCAGCCCTTGAACGGCGTGATCGTCGCGCCGATCACCCGCAGACCGCGGTCGTGCGAACGCTGCGCGATCTGCTTCAGCGCGGCGATGATCTTGGCGGGGTCGGTCTGGTGCGGGGTCTGCTGGATGTCGTTGATGCCCTCGAACACGATCACCGAGCGCACGCCGGACTGGGTCAGCACGTCGCGGTTCAGCCTGGCCAGGGCGTTGGGGCCGGCCGAGCCGCCGTCGAGCAGGAGGCGGTTGCCGCTGATGCCCGCGTTCAGCACGCCCAGGCGGGTGTTCACGCGGTCGGCGAGCTGGTCGGGCCAGCGCAGGTTCGCACCCCAGGTCGAGTTCGCGCCGTCGGTGATCGAGTCGCCGAGCGCCACGACGCTGCCCTGCACGGTGGAGGTGCGCACGTCGACGCCGGAGACGTAGTGCCAGCTCCTGGTGCGTTCGCGGTAGGCGGCGGCGGACTCGTCGGCCGTGTGGTTGCCGTCGCGGGTGAAGTACGAGTTCTGCATCGTGAGCTGGTGGTGCGTGACCGGGCCGCCTGGCTCGGGCGTGTAGACGCTCACCAGCAGGTCCGAGTCGGCGGGGACGTTCAGCGCCACGCCGTCGCTGATCACGTCGGCGCCGGGCGGGGCCGTGATCGACTGGGAGCCGCCGAACGTCAGCGTGCGCATGGTCCCGGCCAACGCCAAGGGCGTGTCCGGACCGGCCGCGCGGGCCACCGTGACCTGGCCGAACACGATCGGGGTGCGGCCGTAGGCGTTGGAGAGCCGGACGCGGATCTCCTTGCCTCCCGCGCTGACGTGCACGATGTTGCGCAGCGAGAAGTTCGGATAGCCGTTCTCGGTGCCGGAGACCGCGGAGGACGGCGCGGTCGCCCACGTGCCGACCCATCGGAGAGGTGCGGCCTGTGCGGGGGAGGCCGCGGCCACGAGCAACGCCACTGCCAGCAGAAAGCGCGTCATGCCTTCGACCTTGGCAGCGCTCTCATCGAGACGGTATCCGCCGATCTTCGGGTCCTGGGCCGCGCCTGACCGTTCTCGTCGAACGGAACGGCCAGGCGCCGCCTAGGCTGCGTCTCGTGTGGAACGGGGCTGAGTACCAGCGCAGGTTCGACTCGCTCGCCGAGTCGGGGATGGACGTGCACGGCGAGGCGACCTTCGTGCGCGCGTTCGGGCCGGCCTCCGTGCTGGACGCCGGCTGCGGCACGGGACGGGTCGCGATCGAGCTGGCCAGGCACGGCATCGACGTGGTCGGAGCGGACCTGGACGAGTCGATGCTGGCCCACGCGCGCGAACTGGCACCGGACATCACCTGGGTGCGGTCCGACCTGGCCGAACTCGACCTGGGACGCACGTTCGACGTGGTCGTGATGGCGGGCAACGTGCCGCTGTTCACCGCGCCCGGCACGCAGGACGCGCTCGTCGCGGGCGTGGCGCGGCACGTGGGCCGGTTCCTGGTGGCCGGGTTCGGCCTGAACCGGGGCTACACCGTCGAGCAGTACGACGAGCACTGCGCCCAGGCCGGGCTGACGCTGGTCGAGCGGTTCGCCACCTGGGACCGGGAGGAGTTCCGCGGCGGCGACTACGCGGTATCGGTGCACATGTCTTGATTGGGCCAGAACTCTTCACTTGCGTCCGTCTCACGGTGTAGGTCTGGTGATCTACTACCAGGGGGATGCATGCGTTTAGTGGGAGCGATCGCCGTCACCGCGCTGGTGCTGAGCGGGCAGACCGCAGTGGCCGCGCCGGCGGTGGTGCAGCCGGACCCGTTGCTGGCCTTCCTGGCGGATCCGGGCGCGGTCGACCTGGCCAAGGCGGCCAAGGCGCGTGAGGCGAAGACCAGGGCACGGATCCTCACGGCAACAGCACCGGGCTACACCTACGCCGAACGTGAGCCGGCATCGGCGCGTGGGCGCAACGACAGTCCGTGGACCGCCGAGTCCACGGACTTCCGCCGGCACCGCGGCGCGCTGTTCACGGGCTCGCTGGCCCCGGACCCGACCATGCCGGTCGTCGCCGAGTTCGCCGAACCCAACGACAGCCGGCAGACCGCGAGCGACTCGGGCGTCGGCACGACCCATCGCGCGATCCGGACGACGGGCAAGATCACCGGCGCGGACCAGGACTTCTACCTTTTGCGCGGCAACGGTCACACGACCGTCGACACCCGTACCGAGGGCAGCGACCTCGACACCGTGCTGACGGTGTTCGACGCGTCCGGCAAGGAGATCGCGGCCAACGACACGGTCGGCGTCAGCACCGACGCCCGCCTGGAGGTCGACCTGGCCGCGGGCGCGGACTTCTTCGTCCGCGTCACCGGCGCCCTGAACACGTCCGGCGCGTACGAACTGACGCTCGGGGCAGGCGAAGGCAAGGGGGACAAGGACTTCTTCGCCGTCGACCTCAAGGCGGGCGACGTGATCGGCGCGTCCGTCGCCGGTGCCGCGCGCAAGGTCGCCGTGCACGACAGCAGGGGCCGCGAGGCGATGGGCTCCCGGCAGGACTTCTCCGGCGTCTACCCGAAGGAGAACCCGTTGCCCGGCGGCGGCAACGCGGCCGCCGACTTCCTGGCCCCGCGCGACGGCCGCTACTACGTCGGCGTCGAGGACGGCACCGGCCGGTACCAGCTGACGGTGCGGGCGTTCCGGCCCGGCAGCGAGAAAGCCGGACCGCAGACGATCTTCGTCGACTTCGACGGTGCTCTCGTCGACACGACGGTGTGGGGCCCGCCGGGGGAGAAGCAGCTGTCGCCGTTGTCGAAGTTCCTCGCGAACTGGGGCCTGAGCGCGGCCGACGAGAAGCGCGTCGTGTCCGTCGCGGTCGACACGATCCGCGAGAACCTGGCGTTGCACGGCAACTTCGGCGTCAAGCTGCTCAACAGCCGCGACCACGCCGACCCCTGGGGCCAGAAGAACGTCAGCAGGCTCGTCATCGGCGGCTCGATCGCCGAGTCCGGGGTGGGGACGGTGGCGATCGCGCAGTCCATCGACCCCGGCAACTTCGGGCACGAGGAGACCGCGATGGTCCAGCTCGACCTGCTGAGCGCTCCCGCGGGCCCGCCCGTCTCGCTCAACACCTACATCACGCCGCAGAGCGACAAGGCCCTGTTCGTCGGCCGCGTGCTGGGCAACATCGCGGCGCACGAGCTGGGCCACCTCTCCGGTTCGTGGCACCAGCACCAGTTCAACGAGCACGACACGCTCATGGACCAGGGCGGCAACCCGAAGGGGATGTTCGCCGTCGGCGCCGACGCGATCGGTGGCAACGCCGACGACACGGACATCGACTTTGGCGAGGACGTGTTCGTGCCGAACGAGGGCTTCACCGGCGTCGAGGACGCGGCGACGCGCACGAAGTGGGGCTACAGCCGGGGGTAGGCCTGAGATGCCGCCTCGACGAAGTCGAGCGTGAGCGGGTCGTCCTTGATCCACGCGATCACGACCGGGCTGGGCGGCATGTCGGTCAACGGCACCACGACGAGCTCGCCGAGGTCGTGGCCGAGCGGCGCCAGCCCCACGGAACCGTTCCACAGCACGGATTGCACGCACTCCTGGACGGCGCGGACCGTCGGGCCGCCGCGCGGTTCGCCGCCGTTCCAGTAGTTCCGCCAGATCTCGTCGGTGCCGTCCGGGAACTGGAACCAGTCCCGGTCCGCGAGGTCCGCGGTGGTGATCCGCTCGCGAGCAGCGAGCGGATCATCGGACCGCAGCACCGCGCCGACCGGATCCTGGCGCAGCACCAGGGTTTTCAGGCCGCTCTCGTCGAACGGGCCGCGCGTCAGGGCGACGTCGACCTGGCCGGTGCGCAGGCCGCAGGTCGGGTCGGTGAGGTCGGTCTCGCGCACGCGGATCTCGACGTTCGGGTGCTTGCGCCGGAACGCCTCGGCCATGCGGGTTCCGTGGTCGCCGAGCATGCCGACGGTGATCGTGGTCCGCGCGAGCTTGGCGCGGATGCGGCCGGCGTGGTCGAGCAGGACTCTCGCCTCGGCCAGCAGGATCTGGCCCGCGTCGGTCAGCGTCACGCCCGCGGGGGAGCGGTCCAGCAACGTGACGCCGAGGTCGTGCTCCAGGTGCTTGATCGCCCGGCTCAGCGGTGGCTGGCTCAGGTGGAGTCGCTGCGCGGCACGGCCGAAGTGCAGCTCCTCGGCGACCGCGACGAAGTACCGCAGGGTCCGCAGCTCCATGATCAGGCACGATACTCGCGCGGTATCGGGTGTGCGCAGATGGTCTTGGACGCGCGCCGCATCCCGCGGGTGGAGTGGAGGCATGAACCTTCCTGACCCCGCCGTCCACGTCTCCGGTGCCGCCGAGGTGGCCGCCGACGTGCTGGTGATCCCCAACGAGCACGTCGCACTGGTGCCCAACATCGGGATCATCGGCGGCACCGAGGCGATTCTCGTCGTGGACACCGGACTCGGCCTCGCCAACGCCACCGAGGTGCTCACGTTCGCGGACAAGGTCGCGAACGGACGGCGGATCCACCTGACGACGACGCACTTCCACCCGGAGCACGCGTTCGGCGCGTCCGTGTTCGAAAGCTCCTACCTGGTGAACCGGGCGCAGGCGGATGACCTGCGGCACAAGGGATCCGGCTACCTGGAGATGTTCCGCGGCTTCGGCGGGGCGATCGCGCGACGGCTGGCCGGCGTCGAGGTGCCGGTGCCGGACGAGGTGTTCGACGGCGTCCGCGCGCTCGACCTCGGCGGCCGGACGGTGCTGCTCAGGCCCACCGGCCGCGGACACACGCTGGGGGACCAGGTGATCGAGGTGCCGGACGCGGGCGTGCTGTTCACCGGCGACCTGGCCGAGACCGGGCAGTTCGCGATCTTCCCGTGGTTCCCGCCGCACGACACCGACGTCTCCGGCCTCGCGTGGATCGACGTGATGGACGGGCTGATCGCCGGTCAGCCGCGGATCGTCGTGCCTGGACACGGATCGGTGGGTGATGTTCAGGTGCTGCAAGGAGTTCGGGACTACCTGGGCGAGCTGCGGGACGAGACCTGGCGGCGCCGTGACTCTGCGATGACGCTCGACGAGATCGTCGCGGAGGTGCGCGCGCTGCTGATCGAGCGGCATCCGGAGTGGACGGGGCAGGAGTGGATCGAACGCGGGGTGGGCTGCCTCTGCGCTGAGTAGCCGCGGGCTGCTGTACGTCGCCGGCGCGGACGGCCTGGGACCCCGAGCGTGGCGCGCGAATCGGCCTGGTGCAAGGGTTCCGGCCCACCGCGCACCGTGACGGCACGTTCGCCTCCCTCAAAAATGGTGCGCGCGATAGCTTCAGTGTTGACTAAAGGAAGTCCTCGCCGAGGCGCGCGCGGATGACCTTCTTCGGCACGCACATCGTCCAAGCGCCGATGACGAGCTCCGTCATCTCCTCGACGTCCAGCTGGGCCATCGAGGCGTGCACCCACTGGAAGCGCATGTCGGACTGGCTCGGGAACGCGAACTTCACGGGGTCGCTCGCGACGAGCGCCTCCCGTTCCTCGCGTGGATAGCCGAAGCCCAGCACCGTCTCGTCGCGGGAGAGGGCCGCGTAGACGATCTGGCCCACGCGGAACTTCACGCGGTCGCGGATGAGGTGTTCGGTGGTGCGCGGCAGCGTCAGTGCCACGGCACGAATGTCGGCGACGGTGACCATCAGGTAATTCTGCCGCACACGGTCCGTTAATGGTGTCACTTCCGGCAAATTTGGCAAATCGGCGTAAATCGGACAATGGTGATCAAGAACGTGCTGGTTCTTCAATTCTTGCGACCGATTCGGCGCTGTCTCAATTCGAGGTTGCGACGTCAACGAAAAACGTGCCCTTGAGCCCGCTGACCAGCATATACGCACGTCCTGGCGCTGAATCAGTTCAGTCTGGTCCCGGGTGGAACGCCGGGAATTAATTCCGCCGCTGAGAGCGCGACCACACTCCCCTCCCCATTTCACCCGATCGGGTGAAAGGTGGCGTTATGAACCTGAAGCGGTCCCTTCCGGCTCTTCTTCCGCTCGTGCTCACCGCGACGTTCTTCGCGAGTGGCGCGGCAGAGTCGGCGACACCGAAGCAAAGCCCGGTGAACGTCACGCCCAACGCGATCCGGTTCGACCCGCACGCGCCCAAGCTCGACGTGTCCTACGGGCACTCCGCGCTGGAGCTGAAGTACATCCGCAAGGACGCGGCCAACCCTGCCGGTTGTACGACCCGCGACCACGAGGAGACAGAGGAGGCGGAGGTCGAGCCAGGGGCGGGCCACGTCACCGTCGCCGGCACCAGATACGACCTGGTGCAGTTCCACTTCCACACGCCGTCCGAGCACCAGTTCGCCGGCCGCAACACCCCGCTCGAGATGCACCTCGTGCACCGCAGCGCTGAAGGCAAGCTGCTCGTGGTCGGCGTTCCGCTGGTCGTCGGCTCGCACTCCGTCGTGGACGACGTGCTGGCCAAGCTCTCGCCCGAGTGCGGTGCGCCGGTCGACATCGAGTCCATCGACCTGAACCGGCTGCTGCCCTCGGGTCACCACACGCTGCACTACACCGGGTCGCTCACCACGGCGCCGTTCACCGAGGGTGTCGAGTGGTACCTGACCGGCGAGCAGCACGTGTCGGCCGCGACCATCGCGCGCTTCAAGGGCCTGTTCACGGCCGGCAACGCCCGTGCGCCGCAGCCGCTCAACGGCCGGACGTTCGTGGGTGTCCCGCGCATCTGAGCCGGATCTGAACGCGGAGGCCGGTCCCTGCTGGGGCCGGCCTTCTTTCGCGTGACGAGCTTCACCGATACAGGAGTCGCCTGCAATTGCCCGCGTATGCAACTATTGCTCGCGCGGACAACCTACGACTTCAAGGACTGTGTGACATGCCTGTCGCCCTGCTCGCCCTCGCGATCAGCGCCTTCGCCATCGGCACGACCGAGTTCGTGATCATGGGACTGCTGCCCGAGGTGGCCACTGACCTCGGCGTTTCCATTCCGAGCGCGGGGCTGCTGATCTCCGGTTACGCACTCGGTGTCGTGATCGGCGCGCCGTTGCTGACCGTTCTCGGCGGACGCCTGCCGCGCAAGAAGATGCTGCTCGGGCTGATGGTGCTGTTCATCGCGGGCAACCTGGTTTCCGCGCTCGCGGACACCTATGGCGTGCTGATGAGCGGGCGCGTGATCGCGGCGCTGGCGCACGGCGCGTTCTTCGGCGTCGGCTCGGTCGTCGCCGCTGACCTCGTCGCGCCGCAACGCCGGGCGAGCGCCATCGCGTTGATGTTCACCGGTCTGACCGTGGCGAACGTTCTGGGCGTGCCGATGGGCACGGCGCTCGGCCAGGAGCTGGGCTGGCGTTCGACGTTCTGGGCGGTGACCGTGCTCGGCGTGATCGGGTTGCTCGGCATCGTGTTCCTCGTGCCGCGGCAACAGGCCCAGGGCGGCAACCTCCGCAGCGAACTCGCCGTGTTCCGCAACCCGCAGGTGTGGCTCGCACTGCTGATGACCGCGTTCGGCTTCGCGGGTGTCTTCGCGTCGTTCACCTACATCGCGCCGATGATGACCGAGGTCGCGGGCTTCTCGTCAGGTGCCGTGACGTGGCTGCTGGTGCTGTTCGGTGTCGGTCTGTTCGCGGGCAACCTGCTGGGCGGCAAGGCGGCGGACCGGTCGGTCATGAAGAGCACCATCATCATCTTGATCGCGCTGGCCGCGATCCTCACCGCGTTCGTGTTCACCGCGCACTCGCCCGTCCTCGCCGCGATCACCATCGTGCTGTTCGGTGCGGCCGGGTTCGCCACGGTGCCGCCGTTGCAGATGCGGGTCATGCAGACCGCGGAAGGCGCGCCGGCCCTCGCCAGTGCGGCGAACATCGCGGCGTTCAACCTCGGCAACGCCGGTGGAGCGTGGCTCGGCGGTCTCGCGATCGAGCGCGGCCTCGGCTACACCGCGCCGAACTGGATCGGAGCCCTGCTCGCGGTCGGCGGTCTCGCGGTCGCGATCGTCTCGGTACTCCTCGATCGACGTGTGAGGAGCGGCACCGGTCCGGAGTCTTTTGAAGCGCTTCAGAAGACCCGTAAAATCGATGCGGTAGCTAACTAAGTCCGCTGCTCACGAGCCATGGGGAAGCCTTGAACACCACCCGCGCCATGACCGCTCTCGCGCTCGGCGGGTTCGGCATCGGTACGACCGAGTTCGCGACCATGGGACTGCTGCCGCAGATCGCGGAGACGTTCGGCATCCCCGACTACGAGGCCGGCCACGCGATCAGCCTCTACGCCGCCGGAGTCGTCGTCGGCGCGCCGCTGATCGCGGTGCTCGGCGCCAAGCTCCCGCGCAAGGGCATGCTGATCGGCCTGATGCTCGCGGTCGCCCTGGGCAACGGGTTGTCGGCCGCCGCGCAGGACAAGACGCTTCTGCTCGTCGCGCGGTTCGTCGCCGGACTGCCGCACGGCGCGTTCTTCGGCATCGCGGCCGTTGTCGCCGCCACGCTCGTTGCTCCTGAACGGCGCGGCACGGCCGTAGCGCGCGTGATGGTCGGACTGACCGTGGCGAACCTCGTGGGCGTACCGCTCGCAACGGCGGCGGGGCAGCAGATCGGCTGGCGCACCGCCTACCTGGCGGTCTCGGTGATCGCGCTGATCACGGCGGCGGCGATCGCGACGTGGGTGCCGCTGGTGCCCAAGGTCGAGGGCGCGTCGATGAAGGGCGAGGTCCGGGCGTTCGGCCGCCCGACGGTGTGGTTCGCGATCTTCACCGGCATGATCGGCTTCGGTGGCATGTTCGCCGTCTACTCCTACGTCGCCCCGCTGACGACCGAGGTCGCCGGGCTGCCGGGCGGTGCCGTTCCGTGGATCCTCGCGCTGTTCGGGCTCGGCATGACGCTCGGTGCGACGTTCGGCGGCCGGTTCGTCGACCGGTCGGTGACGGGGTCGGTGTTCGGCGGGCTGGTCGCGGTCTGCGTGATCCTGGTGTTGTTCGGGCTCACGGCGAGCATCCCGGTGTTCCTGTTCTTCTTCCTGTTCCTGCTGGGCTTCGTCGTGCAGATCCTGGCGGCCGCCCTCCAGATCAGGCTGATGGACGCCTCGCCGGACGCTCCGTCGCTCGCGGCCTCGTCCAACCACTCCTCGCTCAACGTCGCGAACGGCGCGGGCGCGTGGCTCGGTGGCCTGGCCATCGCGGCGGGCTGGGGCTACACCTCGACGGCGTGGGTCGGCGTGGCGCTGTCGGTGGCGGGCCTGGCGATCGCGGTGGCGTCGGTGCTCTACGAACGGCGTGCCTTCGAGCGCGAGACCACGAACCAGACGATGGCGATGGCCAGCGCGGCCAGCACCACCGTCGAGCCCCAGCCCAGGTAGCGGTCGACGAGCTCGTAGTTGTCGCCGAGCGCGTACCCGGCGAGGATCAGCGCGGTGTTCCACACCAGGCTGCCGGCCGCGGTGTAGAGCGTGAACTTCACGATCGGCATCCCGGACACGCCGGCGGGGATGGAGATCAGGCTCCGCACGACCGGCACCATCCGGCCGAAGAACACAGCCTTGTTGCCGTGCTCGTCGAACCACGCGTCGGCCTTGTCCACATCGGACGCCGTGACGAACGGGATCTTGTCCGCGACCCTGCGCAGCCGATCGAGTCCGAGCCACGCGCCCAGGCCGTACAGCACGAGAGCACCGACGACCGATCCCGCCGTCGTCCACAGGATCGCGGCGACCAGCGAGATCCTGCCCTGGCCGGCGGTGAACCCGGCCAGCGGCAGGATCACCTCGCTCGGCACCGGCGGGAAGACGTTCTCCAGCGCGACCGCGATGCCCGCGCCGGGCGAGCCCAACGCCTCCATCAACCGGGTGATCCACTCCATGCTTGTCGAACTACCCGCTTTGCCCGGCTGTTCAACCTGTTCGTCAAGACCGCCCGCACTCGCGCGCCGACGCCGCCCCAAGCTCCGATGAATCTTGTCATCCAGAGGCAATTCTAGTCATATTCGTTGACAACGCAGGTCGAGACCTCCTACCTTCGGTGCTGCCGCCAGGAAGGAAAGCTCGATGAAAATCGCACTGACGGCCGCCGCACTGATGCTGGTCACCGTCTCTCCCGCCCACGCGGCACCCGCGTGGAGCCCGAACCCCGCGACCGACGGTCTCAAGGCGTTCGAGGGCATCGAGGTCGACCGGGGCAACAAGTTCCCGGAGCGCAAAGGCAAGTACATCGTCGTCCAGGGCGACGCCTACCGGTTCAACATCTGGAAGAACGACCGCGACACCACCGGTGGCGGCGACCGTCAACGCACCGAGTCCAAGGGCATGGTGTCGGGCGGCAACGCGCTCAAGATGAAGAACGGCGAGACGTGGGTCATCTCGTACGAGATGTACATGCCGTCATCGCTGCACGGCACAAGCAAGTTCACGCACATCTTCCAAACCAAGACGCCCAGCACCAACGGCGGCCCGTGGACGACGCTGTCCCTGAGCCGAAGCGGTAGCACCGAGACGATCCGGGCACGCGCGTTCAGCACGTCCGGCGCCCCGGACATCGCCGCCACGAACCTGGCCCCGCTGCGCGACAAGTGGGTCACGGTCGAGTGGACGATCACGCCCGGTTCCAGCGGCACGGTCGGTTTCGTGCTGCGCAACGGCACGGGGGCGAACGCGCCGATCGCGGTGCAGGGCAAGCGTTCCGGCGTGAAGATCCCGGACGAGGGCGACTACGTGCGGCCGAAGTGGGGCATCTACCGCTCGGTCGAGAGCGCGTCGTCGGACATCCTCGACACCTACATCAACTTCCGGAACTACTCGGCGACCAAGAAGTAGGACGTAGTCCGGGTGGCCCGCCGCTCGCGCACAGGTCTACCGTTGATTGCCTTCACTTCTGGAGGTCGACGGTGCGAGGCGCGATCGCGGCGGGCCACCCGCTCACCGCACAGGCGGGCGCGGCGATGCTGCGCGCCGGTGGGAACGCCGTGGACGCGGCCGTCGCGGCGATGCTCACGTCGTGCGTCACCGAGCCGTTGCTGACCGGGCTCGGTTCCGCCGGGTACATGATGATCGCCCCGGCCGGGGAAACCCCTGTGCTGCTGGACTTCTCGGCCGTGGCGCCGGGACGTGGACGGACCGGCGAACGCGCTCCGCTCACTCCCATCACCGTCCACTTCGGTGACGCGCAGCAGGAATTCCACGTGGGACCGTCCTCGGTCGCCGCCTACGGGATGCCCGCCGGTGCCGCGAAAGCCGCCACCTACGGCCGCGCGCCGTTGCACGAACTCGTGGCCACGGCGGCGATGCACGCCCGTGAAGGTCACCGGGTCAACCGGTACCAGGCGTACGTGACGTCGTTGCTGCTGCCGCTCGCTCACAGCGCGGGCCTCAACGCGTTCGAGGAAGGCGAGCTCCTCGTCCAGCCCGAACTCGCCGAAGCCCTCGACCGGCTCGGCAGCGACGGCGCGGCGCCGTTCTACACCGGCGACATCGCGGGCGCGGTCGCCGACTGGATCACCTCGCACGGCGGTGACCTCGGCAAGGCGGACCTCAAGGCGTACGAAGCCGTACGGCGCGAGCCGTTGCACGTAGAGCATCGCGGCCGTGACATCCACACGAACCCACCACCCGCCGCGGGCGGTGCGTTGCTCACGCAGATGCTGGAAGCGTTGCCGGACAACCCGTCGCAGCAGGACCTCATCCGCGCGCTGGCCACCCCGAAGACGCACCTGAACCGCCTCGGCTCCACCACGCACATCTCCGTGCTCGACGCGGACGGCACGGCCTGCTCGGTCACGACGACGAACGGCGCGGGCTCCGGCATCTCGATCGCCGGCGTGCACCTGAACAACATGATGGGGGAGGAGGACCTGTCGCCGGACGGGTTCTTCAGCCACGCGCCCGGCGACCGGCTGCCGTCGATGATGGCGCCGACCGTGGTCACCCGGCACGGCCAGGCCGAGCTCGTGCTCGGCAGCGCGGGCTCGAGCCGGATCTGCGGCGCGATCCTCCAGGTGCTCGTCAACGTCCTGGACCGCGGCATGCCCGCCCAGGACGCGGTCGACGCGCCCCGGATGCACCTGAGCGGAGACCACCTCCACGTCGAGCCGGGAATTCGACCGGAAAGTGAGCTCCCGGTCACCCGGTTCCGCGCTCCGAACATGTTCTTCGGCGGTTGTCAGGTGGTCGAAATGACCGGATCCGGCCTGCTCAGGGGTGGTGCAGATCACCGCAGGGACGGCGCGATCGTCGTTGTGTGAGACATTGCCCGCATCATGGGATATCTAGTTTCCTGATTGACCGCTCAACGAGCACGATTACGGGGTGACGGCACTACGCGAGAGAACATCCTCGCCGCTCCTGTCCCGTACGTTCCTCCAACTCTCCGTCATCAGCGTCGTGTCGGGCGTGTCGATGGCGTTCGCGCTGCCGTTCGGCTCGCTGTTCCTGACGAGCGAGATCAAGGTCTCGCCGTTCCAGCTCGGCTTCTTCCTGATCGTGAGCCCGCTCGCGTCGGTGGTCGCCAGCACGATCATGGGCAGGCTGTCCGACGGCCGGGTGCAGCGCCGGTACATGCTCGCCGTGGGCGGCATCGCCGGTGCGGTCGGCTACGGCCTGTTCGCCGTGTTGCGCGACTACTGGTTCCTGCTCGGCACGTCCGTGGTGTTCATCGCGATCACATCGTCGTTGCTGCCACAGCTCTTCGCGTACGGCCGTCAGGTCTCACAGGGACCGTCGATGGTCGTCAGCGTGCTGCGCACGTTGCTCTCGGTCGCGTGGGTCGCCGGACCGCCGGTGGCCGCGCTGCTCGTCGCGAAGACCGGGTGGATCGGTCTGTTCGCCTCCACCGCCGTGCTGCAACTCGGCGTCGCGGTGCTCGCGCTCACGCTTCCGGTGCCGCCCGCTCAGACCGAGGAGCAGGCCGAGGAAGAAGAGGCGGCAGGCCCGGCGCGCGGCAACATGATGGTCGTGTCCGCCGCTTTCCTGTTCCTGCAGGGAGCCGTGGCGCTCGCGGTGAGCGGCCTGCCGTTGTTCGTCACGACCGAGCTCGGGGGAACGGCCGGTGACGCCGGGCTCGCGATGGGGCTGTGCGCGGCGCTGGAGATCCCGATGATGCTGTGGTTCGGCTCACTGGCGAACCGCATGTCGCAGCACAGGCTCGTGCTCATCGGCGCGGTGATCGCGTTGAGCTATCACGGCCTGATGGTGTTCACCGACTCGATCTGGCAGGTGATGGCCGCGCAGCTGCTGCACGCCACCGTCATCTCGTTGATCATGGGCGTCGGCATCACGTACTTCCAGAGCCTCGACCCAGGCCGCCCCGGTCACGCCACGACGATGTTCAGCAACACCCAGATCGTCGGCGGCATGGTCGCGGGCGCGTTGCTCGGTGTCTCCCAGCAGCTGGGTTTCCGCTGGGTCTACGGCTTCAGCCTCGCGATGTCCGTCCTCGGCCTCGCGCTGCTGCTGGCCGCGGGCAGGCTCACTGCACCGTCGAGGCGGTGACCTTCGGCTTCTCCCCGACGCCGAGGTAGAAGATGCCCTTGACGGTCTCGAAACCGAGGCTCGGGTTGCGGCGCAACGTGGAGCCCTCGACCGACATCGAGCCCGACTTGTCGTTGCTGACGAAGAACACCGCGCCACCGCCCTCGTTGGCCTGGTTGTCCTCGATCAGCGTGCCGGCGAGGCGCAGCGTGAACGTGTTGCCGTCGTTGTAGATCGCGCCACCGCTGCCGCCACCCGGCGTGCCACCGCGGGCCGGGTTGGCGCCGCGGCCGATGGCCTTGTTGTTCTTCATGAGGCTGTTGAGCACCACGAACGACGCGCCGATGCTGCTCAGCGCACCACCGTTGGAGCACACACCGCCCTCGAACGTGCTGTTCACGACGTAGACCGGCACCTTCTGGGCCCAGTCGGTCACGCGGATCGCGGCACCGCCGAGGTCGGGACCGTTGGCGTCGCACTTGTTGTTCGCGAAGCGGGAGTTCACGACCTTGAGCTGACCGCCGAGCACCATGATCGCGCCGCCGCCACCGCCCTCGGTCTTGTCGCCGGTCGAGTTGCCGTCGGCGAGGGTGATGTTCTGGACCACCAGCCTCGGCCCGTTCTGGTCGAGCAGCCGGCGCTGTCCCTGGCCGCTCAACGTGATCCTGCCGCCGCCGTCGAGCACGGTCTTCGCCCGGACCTTCGCGGTCGCGGCCATCGGGATGACGTGCGGCTGCGGGCCGCAGTCGAAGGTGACGACCCCGCCGGCGGCGACCGCGTCGACCACGGCCTGCGACGTGCAGGAGGCGGGCGTGCCGGTGCCGATCACGCGGGTGGGCTTCGAGGTGTCCTCGGCGGCGGCTTCGGCCGGTACGGCGGCGGTGCCGGCCGGGTTGCCGAACTTCGCGACGGGAGGAGGCGGAGGCGGAGGAGCAGGCGGGGGAACGGCGCTGCTGCTGCTCGAAGGTGGCGTCGTCGTCACGACGGTGACGGTCTGCGACGTCGATGTCTGAGGTAACTGCGGTCCTGCGACGGGGGAACCGGGGATCGCCGTGCCGCAACCCGCCACGAGGGCGGCAAGCAGCACGACGGCCTGTCTACCTGAGGGCATGGCGGGCACCCTAAACGGGCTGGGGAAGCTTGGCTACTACCGCTTTCGCCGGCAAGATCGCTCCGGGGCACAGCGTGGCGGAACCCTTGTCCGCCAATGCGACCAACACGACCTCGAACCGCTTTCCTGAACCGGCCGCGGTCAGGGCCGGCTGTCACGCGAGCGAGTGCCGGGACCGGTCCGCGAGCCGGCCGGGAACGCGTTGATCGACGCCCTGTCCTGAACCTGGCCGCCTTGACCGGTTCCGTTGCCCTGAAACGCGACGAGATCAAGGCGTTCTTCAGGTGTTTCCGTTCCGTGACACGAAAACCGGGACAAGATCCGGTTTTTCGGGGGCGGCGCGGCGGTTGTGCGCAGGTGCGGGACGGTGCTTAGCCTGACTCACGAGTCAGGAATGAGGGTCCGCTTGGACCAGTGTTCGTGACGGTGTGTAGACGAAACGGGCTAACGGTCGACACAGCGTGCGGTCTATTGAGCTCAAACAACCTGTTCGTGAAACAACCACACGTTCAGGTGGCCCTGTGTCCCTGGCACACTGCGCTCCGTGCCGACCCAGTTCCCCGACGAACCACCGACCGAGCGTCATCTGGCGCCCGACCCTGCGTTGATGGAGGCCGCGCGCGCCAGGGGAGCCGCCCGCTGGGCCGCGGCCGGTGACTTTCCGGAGCAGGAGCAGAAGCCGCCGGGCCGTCCGCTCAAGCCACGCGCCGCCGCGATCGCCGCCATCGCCGCGCTCCTCGTTCTGGGCGGGATCGCGATCGTGACGTTCAACGGTGGCTCCGGCGGCGGCGCCACGGACATCGCGCAGCCCTCGCACAGCTACATCCCCGGCCTGATCACCCCGCCGGAGGAACTGCCGGAGGAGTCGACGTCGAACGGCATGAACCCGACGCTGGCCTCGTCCGCGCTGGGCCTGATCCCGACGACCACGCAGAACGTCGCCCCGCCGCCCGCCGGGGACACGGGCCGGGCTCCCAGTGGCGCCAAGTCGTTCACGACCGGCCCCGGTTGCGGCGGCTACAGCAACGTCGGCTCGTACCGCGACGGCCGCAAGGGCTGGGTCGACCACGGCGACGGCAAGTGCGGCTCGGCGTTCGTGTCGATCCCGATGTCCGGTGACGCCCGCCGGGACGACAGCTCCGCGTACGGGCAGTGGACGTTCGCGGTGACCGGCACGTGCGACGTCTCCGTGCACGTCCCGAACGGCAGCCTGGAGGAGGTCGGGGGTAACCCGACCGTGTACTACGTCTTCGACCGGGCGGGCGTCGGCGGCACTCCGCTGGCCTCGTTCGCGATCAAGCAGGTCGACAAGCGCGGCCAGTGGGTCGGCGTCGGGAAGTTCAAGGCCAGCGGAAACCTGACCGTGCAGCTGCTCACCCGAGGTCAGGACTGGAACAGCTCCGGACCGACCTACGCCCATCACGCCGCCAGTGCCATCAAGGCAGACTGCACGGCGTGACGAGAGATCTGCACCTGGTCCGGCACGGCGAGGCGACGAAGGACGAGTCCCGGCTGACGGCACGGGGCCGCAAGCAGGCCGAGGCACTCGCGGAACGGTTGCGGGGCACGGGTTTCGCGGCCGTGCACCACGGTCCGTTGCCTCGTGCCACCGAGACCGCGTCGATCATTGCCGAAGTGCTGCGCGTGCCGTGCCGCGTCGAAGCGGCGGCGGACGACTACGTGCCGCACTTCGTTCCCGACCACGACGAGTTCTTCGACCAGTTCCCCGAGTCGGAACGCACGCGAGGGCCTGCTTTGGCGCACGAGGCCGAGACGCGGTTCGCCCGGCCCGGCGACGGCCCGGTGCTGGTCGTGACGCACTCGTTCCTGATCAGCTGGCTCGTGCGGGACGCGCTCGACGCCCCGCCCGAGCGGTGGCTGACGCTGAACCACGACAACGCGGCTCTGACGGTCATCCGCTACACGACCGGCGAGTCACCCCGTCTGATCAGGTTCAACGACAGCGGGCACCTCAGCTCGCTTTGAGCGTGAGCAGCGTGATCTCGCTGGGCGCGAACACGCGCATCGGCGGGCCCCAGAAACCGGCGCCACGGCTGGTGTAGAGCTGCGTGCGGTCGCTGTGCCTGCTCAGGCCGGCGACCACCGGCTGCTGCAACCGCACCAGGTAGTGGAACGGCCAGATCTGCCCGCCGTGCGTGTGCCCGGACAACTGGAGGTCCACGCCCGCGTCCACGGCCTTCTTGATCTCCGACGGCTGGTGCGCGAGCAGCACGACCGGCGCGGTGGAGTCGGCGTCGCGCAACGCGCGCGTCAGGTCGGCGGCGTGGCCGGGTTCGCCGGAGTGGTCGGCTGTGACGTCGTCGATGCCCGCGAACACCAGCTTGGCGTCGCCGCGCTCGAGCGCCACGTGCTCGTTGCGCAGCGCCTTCCAGCCCAGCCTGGTCATGAGGTCGATCCAGCCCTGCGCGTTCGAGTAGTACTCGTGGTTGCCGGTGATGTAGAAGCGGTGCCGCGTGTTCACGTCGCCGAGCGGGGTGGCCTGCTCCAGGCGCTGGTCGGCGGTGCCGTCCGCGATGTCGCCGACGTGCACCGCGACGTCCGCGTCGAGCCTGTTGACCGCGTCGACCATGCCCCGCGACCACTTCGCGCGGTTGATGGCGCCGTAGTGGGTGTCGGTGATGACGGCGACCGTCAGCCCGTCGAACGCGGGGTCGAGCCGGGGAATCGTCACGTCTTGCCGCTTGATCCGAGGCACGCGCATCGCCTCATACACGCCGTACACCGTCACGGTGACGATGAGGACCGCGAGCAGCACGGCGATGAAACGGGAGCGGAACGGGTTCTCGACGCCGGCCATCGCCATGCCGAGCCTGACGACGTCGGAGATCAGCGTCCACACGAACGCGATCCACACGAAGCCGAGCAGGAACTGGGAGATCCGCGCGGCGCGGTCACTGTTTCGCTGGGTGAACAGCACGATCATCGCGACGGCACTCGCGATGAACACGATGGCGGCGATCGGCCGGACCGGATCGGGCCACTCGGCGCTGGCCGCGAACAGCCCCTCGAACGGCACCCAGAACAGCAGCGTCGTCACGGTGAAGAGGACGAGCGTGAACACCACCCGCCGAACCGTGATGCGGGGCCGGGCAGCGGTGGTCGTCATGCGCGAGTCCTCCTGGGGTGAGCTTTCTCAAACCATGTCAACGCGCGGACCGGTCAGTTTGTTCGCGTCGCGGCCGATAGACGTCCGTCACAGGCGTTTTCGCAGCTCGGAAGCAACCGCCAGGCCGGCCGAGCATCCTCATATCAGGACCGGAACAGCCGCCTGACCCGACGACCTAGAGTGGGCCACATGATCTTCTACACCGACGAGGAGAGCCGCACGCTGCGCACCGCCGTGTACGGCGCGATGCTGCTGGTTTCCCACGCCGACCCCGGCCCCGTGCTGGAGGAGCGCTTCGCCGGCCTGCGCGCGCTCGCGAACCTGTCGCCCGACCTGCGCGGCGTCCTGGGCGCAGCCCGCCCGTCCGTGCCCGCCGGCACCGACGAGGAGATCGAGCCGGTCATCCTGGAGGCCCTGCGTTCCTCGATGAAGACCCTCACGGCGAAGTCGCCCGAGGACGCCGCGGACTTCCCGCGCGCCGTGCTGGCGATCTGCCGCGAGGTCGCCGAGGCCGACGGCGTGGTCGTCGACGCCGAGGACGCGATGGTGGCCCGCATCGAGGGCGCGCTCGCTCTCTGAGTCCGTTGAGTCTCGAAGATCGTCTGGCCGGGCTGGCTCTGCCGCCCGGCCACGTCGTGCACGGGGACGGCGCGTCGGCGTTGTGGGTGAGCCA
Organism: Lentzea waywayandensis; assembly: GCF_900115955.1. Taxonomy (GTDB): domain Bacteria; phylum Actinomycetota; class Actinomycetes; order Mycobacteriales; family Pseudonocardiaceae; genus Lentzea; species Lentzea waywayandensis. Next base: position 47,076 of record NZ_FOYL01000020.1, on the reverse strand, counting down.
CGGCCCGGCGACGCCCGGCCTGTGGTCGTCGATCGCCGGGCAGAAGCCGGGCCTGTGGCCGTTGGTGCTGGGGCAGGACGGCCCGTGGGACAGCGGCGAGCTCATCTCGGCGGCGTCGGGGGAGCACGATCCCGCGATCCTGCTGCCGAAGTGGTGGTACGAGTACGTCGACGAGGACGAGGACGACGACGTCACCGCGCCGTTCGGGCGGGACTGGCCGGGGTTCGCGCCCGCGTTGCCCGACGGCGGTGATCCGGGCGGGGCCGCGTTCGGGCTCGTGGCGAGTCTGCTGGGCGGGGATCCGCGGATGCGGCTCGGGCTCGTGGCGGCGGATCGGGGTGCGGACGCTCTGGGGGAGATGGGGTGGTCCGGGCCCGCGAACTACGTCGGCGACATGGGTGAGGTCGTCGCCGTCATCCGGGACTGGGAGGAACGGTTCGGGGCGCGCGTGGTCGGGTTGCGCGGGCACGACACGGTGCATCTGAGCGTGGCCTCGCCGCCGCGCACCAAACAAGACGCTCTGCTGGTGGCAGCCGAGCACTTCGCCTTGTGCCCGGACAACATCTGGTCGCGTTCGGACGCACCGACTCTGGACTCCTACGCGTCTCGCCTGGTGGGGCTGGACTCGTGGGAGTTCTGGTGGGACTAGGCCGTGTGCTGTAGGTCCGTTCGATGAGAGTCACGGGCGAGAGACCCGGAGGCGGTGCCGCCGGAACGCCCTCATACCGGGCGTATTCGGGCGTTTCGGCGGTGCCGTCTCCGGGGCCCTCGGCCGCGACTATCGCGGACGAGACCTACAGGACACGGACTAGCGTTCCAGCTGGTGGACGCTGGGCCGAATGGCCGATGGCGCAAGGCTTTCGCGGTGCCAGGGTGGATCTCCTAGGGGATCGACACTGGGGAGTGTGTGCCGCCATGGAACTGTCCCGCCGCGAACTGCTGACCCGCACCGGCCAGGCCGCCGCCGTCGCCACCGCCGCGTCCACGCTCACGATCGGGACCGCGCGGGCGGAACCGGGCGAACGCGTGAAACTGACGCAGGGCACCAACATCTCGGTGTCGCGGTCGCGTGACGGCAAGTGGCTCGCCATCGACCTCGTCACCGCCATCTGGGTTCTGCCTTCTGGCGGCGGAGAAGCGCGCAAGCTGACCGACGAGTTGCAGGACGCCACGCTGCCGTCGTTCGGGCCGGGCAACCAGATCGCCTTTCAGTCCTATCGGGACGGGAACTTCCACCTCTACCTGATCGGCCTCGACGGGCGTGGCCTGAAGCAGCTCACACAGGGCCGCTACGACCACCGGGAGCCCGCGTTCTCGCCGGACGGCAAGCACCTCGCGTTCGTCAGCGACCGGGCCGGAAGCTATGGCGTGCACGTGCTCGACCTGGCCACGAACGCCATCACGCAGCTGACCGGCGTGCCGGACGAAGCCGCGGCACCGCAGTGGTCCGCGGACGGCAAGCGGATCATCTTCACCGTCGGCAACGCGGCCGTGGACACGGTGACCTTGGACGGCAAGCGCGAGCGGCTCGTCACGGCGCCGGCGGGCACGCAGTTGTTCGGTGCCGCGTTCGGGCCCGGTGACCAGCCCAGCTACACGCGGATGCGGCCCGGCCAGGCCGATCTGATCCTCGGTACGACGGCGATCACGTCCAAGGAGGACGTGTTCGGGTTCGCGCCGATCTGGAACGGCGACGGCGTCCTGTACACCTCGGACGGCAAGCTCAGGTCGCGCAGCGGCGATGCTGTCAAGGACATTCCTTTCGAGGCAACGGTTCCGGTGCGCACGAACCGGCGTCAGCACCGCACCAAGAACCTCACCGGCGGTGCCGTGAAGGGCATCGCGAGCCCTGTCGTGTCGCCGGACGGCACGAAGATCGCGTTCCGCGCACTCAACGCCCTGTACGTGCTGAGCGGCGGAAAAGCGACGAAGCTGACCGACAACAGGTACTTCGACTCCGACCCGGACTTCTCGCCGGACGGCACGAAACTGCTCTACACCAGCGACCGCGACGGCATCCCGCAGTTGCGGGTCCGCGACCTGAAAACCGGTGACGACAAGGCGTTCGCGCCCGCCCCGCACGCGCAGATGACGCCGAGGTTCTCGCCGGACGGCACGAAGGTCGCCTACCTGGACCACGACGGCCAGGTCTGGATCGCCGAACCCGCCGGGCTTCGCCAGGTCACGCCGACGTTGTTCCAGCCGGGCCGGCCGACCTGGTCGAAGGACGGCAACACGGTCGCACTCGCCGCTGTGAAGCCGTTCTCGCGCCGGTTCCGTGAAGGCACCAGCCAGTTGCTGTTCGTCGACCTCGTCGGCGGCACGCTCACCTACACCGAGCCGCTGCCGTTCCGGTCGATCGCGACGCGCGGCGACGACGGCCCGGTGTGGTCGCCGGACGGCAGGAACATCACGTTCGTCGTGGAGAGCGTCGCCTGGGTCGTCCCGGTCGACGTCCAGGGCAGGTTCCTCGCCGAACCGCGTCAGGTCACCCGCGAGGTCACCGACTCGCTGGCCTGGAGCGGCACCGACTCGCTGGTGTACCTGAACAACGGCCGCCTCCGGAGGTCCACACTGGACGGCAGGGTCACGACGATCCGGCACGACCTCACGTGGCGCAGGCCGAAGGCCCCCGAGCGCAAGGTGATCCGCGTCGGCGCCTACTGGGACGGCGAAGCGCACGCGCTCAAGCGGAACGTCGACATCGTCGTCGAAGACGGCAAGGTCAAGGAGATCCGGCCACAGCACGGCAAGGCAGACGTCGACGCCGGCACCCTGACCGCCATCCCCGGCCTGATCGACGCGCACAACCACTGGCACCTGCGTGGCCGCCAGTGGGGCGCGAGGCAGGGCCTGACGTGGCTCGCGTACGGCATCACGACGGTTCGCTCGCCCGGTGACCCGGTCTACCAGATGGTCGAGACCCGCGAGGCGCTGGCCGCCGGAACCCTGGTCGGGCCACGGTTCTACGCGACCGGCGAGGCGGTGGACGGCTCGCGCGTCTACTACAACTTCATGCGCCCGACCCTGAGCAGGGCCCAGCTCGACCTGGAGCTCCGCCGCGCCCACGAGCTCGGCTACGACCTGATCAAGACCTACGTCCGTCTGCCCGTCGAGCTGCAACGCGCCGCCGTGCAACGATCCCGGGTCCCGCTCTCCAGCCACTACCTCTACCCGGCCGCCAACCTCGGCATGGACGGCATGGAGCACGTCGGCGCCACCAACCGCCTCGGCTACTCCCACACCGTCACCCGCCAGGGCCGGGCCTACCAGGATGTGATCGCGCTCTTCACGGCGTCCGGCATGTCGATCACGCCCACGCTCTTCCAGTCACGCGCGTTGTACGCCAAGGACAAGTCGATCGTCACCGACGAACGCACCCGCGTGCTGTACCCGCCGTGGGAGTACGAGCGGTTCGTCGCCGACGCCAACAACCAGGGCACCCCGGCGGGCACGTCGTCGCTGAACGTCCTGCGCGGCTGGGTCGAGTTCGCCCTGAAGGTCCACCGGGGCGGCGGCTTCGTCATCACCGGCACCGACGCGCCGCTCGACAGCCCCGCCACCGCAACCCACACGAACCTCCGCGCGCTGGTCGAGTTCGGCTTCACACCACGGGAAGCGCTCATCACCGCGACCCGCAACCCGGCGAGGTGGCTCGGCCTGCCGCTCGGCGCGATCAAGCCGGGAGCGCCGGCCGACATCGCGTTCGTGGAGGGCGACCCGCTGGCCGACATCAAGGCGGCCGCGAACGTCAAGCTGGTCGCGGTCGGCGGGCAGGTCCACGACATCCCGGAACTGCTCGCGCCTTACCGGAACCAGCAGACGCTCGCCGCCCACACCGCCGAGCTGCCGGCGTTGCCGTCAGCGGAGAACAAGCACTGGTGGCACGAACCGGAGTGGGCCGAGCGGGTCTGCTGCGATCACAGCTAGTGGCGTGGCCCAGAACGTCGCCGGGCGAGTTCGCGGTCAGACGGGTGCATCGTCGTACCGCCCCCACGTCCTCGTACTGGTTGTACGTGGGCGTGGGGGCGGTACGACGAGGTGCCCTGCTGAGCGTGAATTACCCAGTCAACGTTCTGGGTCGCGCCACTAGGCCTTGTTCTGGCCAGGGGCCAGCACGATGTCGAACCGGGAGCGCGCCCAGGGCTTGTCGCCCAGCGCCCTCCCGTCCGGCGTCGGCGCACCGGCCGGCTGCTCGTCGAACCGCTTGATCAGCGACTCCTTGACCCCGAACACCGAGTCGCCGATCTCCAGCTGCGGATCGCCCTCGACGAAGATGTGCGTGACGAGCGTGCGGAAGTCCTGCGCCGACACCATGAAGTGCAGGTGGGCGGCGCGCACGGGGGAGCGGTCCACGGCGTCCAGCAGGGCGCCCACCGGGCCGTCGTGCGGGATCGGATACGGGGTCGGCGTCGTGCACCAGAACGCGAAACCGCCGTCCTCGCCGGAGAACAGGTGGCCTCGGCCCGCCACCCGTGAGTCGGTGTACTGCACGTCGTAGAAGCCGTCCTCGTCGGCCTCCCACACTTCGATCCGCGCGCCCGGCACCGGGTTGCCCAAGGCGTCGCGCACGGTTCCCTCGACCCAGCACGGAGTTCCGGCGGCGCCCCCTGCGATGTCCCCTCCGACGCCGACCAGCGGCGACTCCTCCACGAAGAACGGGCCGAAGACCGTTGCCTCCGTGGCGTTCTCGTAGGCCTCGTTGTTCACCGCGATGGTCTGCATCGAGGCACCCAGCACGTCGGACAGCAGGATGAACTCCTGCCGCTTGTCGTCGGTGATGTGCCCGGCGGCGGTCAGGAACTCGATGCCCCGCGTCCATTCCTCTTCGGTGAGGCGGGTTTCGCGGATGAACGCGTGCAGGTGCCGGGTGAGCGCCTCCATCAGCACCTTGAGTCGCGGGTCCGGTGTGCGCGCGAACGACGCGATGACCTCGTCGGTGAGCTGTTCCTCGATGCGGTGCTGGGCGGTCATGCGTCGAGCCCCTTCTGGGCAGCGGCGAGCAGGGAGATCAGGTCGTCCTCGGTGACGGGGCGAGGGTTCGACTCGGGCACGGACGGCAACACGAGACGCGCGGCCTCGCGAACGTCAGGCACGCCATGAAGCTCATGTGAGGCACCGATTTCGTCGTACAGGTCGAGGAGCCCGCCACCGAGTGCCTCCGTGATCCTGGCGGCTGCCTCGGGGACCGCGGGGGCGTTGAAAGCCAGCACGTGCGGCAGGATCGCCGTGTGCGTCTGGGCGTGCGGGAGGTTGTAGGCGCCGCCGAGCACGTGGCAGATCTTGTGGTGCAGGCCGGAACCCGCCGACGCGAACGCCACGGCGGCCAGGTAGGCGCCGTGGAGCATCAACTCGCGACCCTCGGCGTCGCTGACCAGGCGAAGCCCGCGGCTCAACGCCCGAACGCCTTCCAGCGCCAGCGCCTGGTTGATCGGATCGGCGCGCGGGGCCCACATCGAGTCCACGCAGTGCGCCAGCGCGTTGCACCCGGAGGCGATCGACAGGTCCAGCGGCAGCGACGCCGTGAGGGCCGCGTCGTAGACGACGGTCACCGGCAGGACCCGGTCGTCGACCCCGGTGGTCTTGCGCGCGGCCTCGGTGAGGCCCCACACGTTGGTCGCCTCCGAGCCCGCGTAGGTGGTCGGCACGGCGACGATCGGCAGGCCGGTAGTTAGCGCGACCGCCTTGGCGAGGCCGGTCGTGGAGCCGCCGCCGACGCTCACCAGCAGGTCCGCCCCGGACTCCAAGGCCAGCGCGCGGGCGCGTTCGGCGTTCTCCACCGGGACGTGTGGCGCCACGTCCGTGCAATGTGCGGCCACGTCGATCTTCGCCGTCACCTCGGGAACAGGCTTGGAGGAGATCAGCAGCACCCGCCGGGAGCCAAGGCGGGCGACCTCCGCGGCGACGTCGTCCGCCGCCGTGCCGGTGCCGAACCGCACCCGCTGGCCGAGCGTGACGTGCTCGAACTGCCAGGTCACGCGCTCTCCTCCCGGCTCAGGATCGTGGTCAGGACGGACATCAGCTCCGCTTCCGGGTCCGCGGGCAACGACGTGCCGCGCCACGCGACGTGCTTGTCCGGCCGCACCAGCACCGCGCCGTCTTCGTCCACACCGGACAGTCGCGACCAGTCGAAGTAGAGGTCCGTGACCGCGCGTCCTGGACCGATGACCACGGTCCGCAGCGGCACGCCGAGCCGGTCGGCCGCCTTCTGCGCCGCGTCGGCCCACGCCTCGCCGGTGATCCCCGTCAGCAGCGTGAACTGCCCGTACGGCACCAGGTCGTGGGTGGAGAGCTTGCTCCTGCTGTCGCCGACCCAGGCGTGCGGCAGCCGCGCTCCGGGCCAGGTCGACGGTTCGTAGTACAGCTCCGGATCCCGTGACGGTTCGGGCCGCTCACCGCCGTCGGCCACAACCGCGCTGGAGACGTACGACTGACCCATCTCCACGCCGTGCGCGTTGAACTCGTAGTTCTTCAGCTCCATGGCCTCCCGGACGGCGGCACGCTTGGCGGCACCCGCGAGGCTGCTGTCCTTGCGCTCCTCGATGCGCGCGTCCATCTCGTCGGCGGACTGAGAAGCGTCGAGCCCGAGGGCGTCGAAGAGCGCACCGAACTCGCGAGCGGACTTGTTGGCCCGCGTCACGATCTGCCGCGCCACGGGAGCACGTTCGGCGGAGTAGGTCTCCAGCAACGAAGAGCCGGCCTGGCCGTTGAGGACCAGAGCGAGCTTCCACGCCAGGTTGTAGGAGTCCTGGATCGAGGTGTTGGAACCGAGCCCGTTGCTCGGCGGATGCTTGTGCACGGCGTCCCCGGCGCAGAACACCCGGCCGCGCTGCAACCGCGTGGCGTACTGCTCGTTGTTGCCCCACAACGAGATCCCGGTGATCTCCGCGTCGAGCGCCGGATCGCCGACGAGGTTGCGCACGATCTGCAACGCGTCGTCGTCGGTCACCTCGGGCACGCCCTGCGCGAGGTCGAAGCCCCAGACGATCAGCCACTCGTTCCACGGCCGGACCATCCGCACGAGCCCGGCGCCGATCCCGCCGACGTTCGCGCCGGGCTGGATCACCCAGTACAGCACCGAAGGCCGGTGCCGGCAGAGTTCGGAGAGGTCGGCCTTGAAGGTGATGTTCATGGACCCGGCGACGTCCATCTGGCCCTCGTAGGGCAGGTCCAGGTCGGCGGCCACGGCGGACCGAGCGCCGTCCGCGCCGATCAGGTACTTGGCCCGGATCGAGTACTCGGTTCCGGTCAGCCGGTTGAGCACCCGCACGGTCACGCCGTCGGAGTCCTGCGTGTGCCCCAGGTATTCGGTGCTGAACTGGGTCTGCGTGCCGCGTGCCGTGGCGTTGCGGACGAGGATCGGCTCCAGGTAGGTCTGCGGGATGTCGCAGTTGAGCGACGGCGAGGCGAGCACGTGGTCGGCGTGCCGGGCGGGGTGGTTGCCCCACGTGAGGATGCGGCCGATCTCCTCGCCGGTGATCGCGGTGCAGAACACCGTGTCGCCGATCAGGTGGTGCGGTGTGGCGTCGGCGAGCACCTGGTCCTCGATGCCGACGTCGCGGAAGATCTCCATCGTGCGCTGGTTGGTGATGTGCGCGCGAGGGGTGTTCGCGGTCCACCGGTACTTCGTGATCATGATGTTCGGAACGCCCAGAGTGGACAGGAACAGCGCTGCGGAGGCCCCGGCCGGACCCGATCCCACGATCAGCACATCGGTCTCGACCACTGTGCTCGCCGGCGGGGACGTGTCGGTGAGACCGTCGTGGAAAGTCACCATGACGGAACGGTGACAGTCGTGTGTCGCCACGAGGGCCGTGCGCCCGCACGTGGCGGAAACAGGCAAAAACTCAGGACCGCAGCGCCGCCCGGTCCTGCCGGGGCGTCACCCCGAACCGCGCCCGGTAGGTGCGGGAGAAGTGCGCCTGTGACACGAAACCGTGCCGCGCGGCGACCTCGGCCAGCGAGATCGGCTCGGCCAGCACCAGCCGGGCCGCGTCGAGCCGCGCGTTCAGGATCGCCTGCGGCACGCTCTGGCCGGACTTCGCGAACAACCGCGAGAGATGACGTTCGGAGTATCCGATCGCGGCGGCGATCCGGAGCGCGCACAACTCCGGCTCGTGCAGATGAGCGGCGATGAAAGCGTGGGCGGCGGCCAGGTCCGCGGTCGGGGTGCGGGCGCCGAGCAGCGTGTCGAGCAGGTCTGTGGCTGTGTGCTCCAGCCCGTCCCAGTCGGCGGGGCCGCGCAACGCACCCGACAGCGCGCTCACCAACGCGTGCGCGTGCGCGTTGTCCCGGAAGCTGAACACCTGAGGCCGCACGGGTCCACGACGCGGCGCCTTCAGCACGAGTTCGGTGAGGCCGTCCGAGAACTCGCGCCGGAACGGCTGGTCGCCGTCCAGCACGAGTGCCTGACCGGGGACGACCAGTTCACGGCCGCCCCGGTGCTCGAAGCGACTTTCCCCGGCAATCGAGAAGTAGACGACCACACCGTCGGCCGGGTGCTCGGCGATCTGCCGGACGTCCCGTTCGACGGCGTGCGGCGACCCGCTCACCCGCGCCACCTGCAGCCGGGGCAGCGTCAGGTTCACCTCGGTGCCGTTGAACGGGCGGTCGGTCGTGACGCGCAGCCCCACCAGGGCACGGGCGTTGTGCTCCTCCCACCCGGTCAGCCTGCGCGAGCCGGGCAGGTCGTGCGTCCGGAACCTCGTCAGGCCGGGCGGGTGCACGAGTGCCATCCGTCCACGGTAACCCGAGTTCAGGCCTGGGCCGCGAAGTACGGTTCCGCCGCGGCCAGCCGGGGTGCGGGGACGCCCAGCCGGCGCGCTTCCGCCAGGGTGTCCCGGCAGATCTCCCGGGGCTCCACGGCATGGGGGTCGGAGTGCGCCGTGAAGCTCAAGCGGGCCGGTGGGAAACGAGCGGTCAGCAAGGCGAACACGGACGCCGTCAGCCAGGCCGGCGCGCGGAGGAACAGTGTGCCGCGGCGCAGGTCGACACCGCGTGCCTCCAAGAGAGGCAGAAGTTCGCGGCCGGCCAGAATCGCCTCGCGCAGGTCGTGCCGGCGTCCCGCCAGGTCGGCCAGCGAGCCCAGCCTCAGGCCCTGCGAGTGAATGCCCGCGTCCGACACGAAGTGGATCAGCAGCCAGTCGCGGAGACGGGGCACCTCCTTGATCCGGAACCCGGCCTCGCGAAACACCTGACGCACGGCCTGTTCCCGGTCCGTCAGCCCGCCGATCGTGCCGAAGACGATCAGCGGCATCAGCATTCCGCGCAGCACGCCGTCCTCGCCGAAACCGCCGCCTGCCATCGGAAAGCCCCAGGCGACCTGGGCGAGCGGGAGGGCGCCGACCGCGTCCGCCGGTTCGGTCCAGACGTTGCCGGAGACCAGCACCGTCGCCTTGCCGACGCGCGGTGCCAGGAAGGCCGCTGCCTCCGCCAGACGGTGGTGCCCCACGCTCAGCACGATCAGGTCGAAGTCGTGGTCCGGCGCCAGTTCCTCGCGGAAGCGCACCGGCCACTCCTCGCGGACAGGCCGTCCCCGCAACCGCCGCCGCAGGTCGATCAGGTCGAGGTCGACCGTCGGCCCGTACTCCGCCGCGCGACCGGGCCGGACGTAGAACTCGACGTCGTGCCCGGCCCGTTCCAGAGCCCATCCGTACACGGTGGCGATCACGCCTCGGCCGAACATCAGGATCTTCACACGGCACCTCGTGGGCTACGATGAAACGGAGGCTGTCTCCACTTCCGAAAATATGGAGATGGTCTCCGTTTGTCAACCACGAGGGAGCGCATGAACGCCGCCAAGCCGCTACGCGCCGACGCCCTGCGCAACCGGGAGGCCCTGCTGGCCAAGGCACGGGAGGTCTTCGACGCCGGGGAGTTCTTCGACCTGCGCTTCGACGACTTCGCCCGCCTGGCGGGCGTGGGCACCGGCACGCTGTACCGCCACTTCCCCACGAGGGAGGCACTCGCCGAGGCGGTCTACCACGACCAGGTCGCCGCGCTGTGCGAGCGCGCCCGCCGGTTGCAGGCCACGTTGCCCGCGGGGGAGGCACTGGCAGCCTTTCTCCGTGCGATGGTCGACTACCTGCACACCCACCGGGGCCTCGCCCGGACGCTGGCCACGCTCATGGGGGCGGGTTCGGACACGCTCGCCGAGGGCAGCCGGGCGCTGGAACAGGCCGTCACCGACCTCGTGGCCACCGCCGTGCAGGCCGGTGCCGTCCGCGACGACGTGGGGGCCGGTGCCGTCATGATGGCGCTGCACGGCATCGGTGCGGCCCACGACCGGCCTGACTGGAGGGCCGAGGCCGACGGTGTCATCACCCTCGTCCTGGACGGGTTGCGCCGGTGAGGTCCCACCCGAGCACGCTGAACGCCTCGCCCGCGAGATAGCCGGCGATGCCGGCGGCGGGATACGCGATGATGTCGCCGGGCAGCGCGTCGAGCCCGAACCACCGCACCTCCGAACACTTCTCGGGCTCGCGGTTCTCCGGCTCGCCGCTCCAGCGCCGGACCTCGAAGTACAGGCCGAGCCGCGGTTCCACACCGAACCCGTTGGCGTGCGACGTGTGCACGTGCCGCAGGTCGCCGGGATCGATCCGCACCCCGACCTCCTCCGAAGCCTCGCGCACGGCGGCGGCGAGCACGGACTCGCCCGCGTCGAGCTTGCCGGACGGCAGGTGCCAGAGGCCGTCGAAACGAGGGTCGGGGTCGCGGCGCCGGGTGAGCAGCACCTCGCCGTCGCGGACGAGCAGGACGTGGGCGTCGATCAGGTGGCGGTCGACCATGAGCCCACCGTAAATGATCTGCGTTCGGCCCAGGGGTCGTGGCACGATCGTGCCATGACAGCCTTCGCGACCCCCGAGGACATCGCCAATCGCACTGCCGCGGCCACCGAAGCCGCCGTCGCCGCCGGTCGCGAACTCGGCCTGGAGATCACCGAGGGCAAGGTCCTCTACGAACTGTTCTCCGTAGTCGTGCACCTCGCGCCGTCGCCGGTCGTGGCCCGCATCCCGACCGTCCTGCCGCACACCACGACGCTCGAAAGCCTGGCCAGGCGCCAGCAACAGGAGCTCGACGTGGCCCAGTGGCTGCACGAGCAGGGCACCCCGGTCATCCCGCCGAGCCCACTCGTCGAGCGCAAACCCGTGCAGCGCGACGGTTTCTCCATCACGTTCTGGCCGTTCACCGACGAGGACAAGTCCCAGGAACCGGACTACGTCAAGAACTCCGAGCTCACCGCCGACCTGCACAAGGCCCTCGAGGACTATCCCGGCGAGCTCGGCTTCCTGTCGTCAGCGGAACCGCAGTTCGTCCGGGAAGGCCTGGAAAGGCTTGAGGGCCTGGACATCGTCACCGCGGAGGACCTGCGGAGGGCACGGGCCGAATGGGAGGTACTGGAGCCGCTCGTCAGCTCCCAGGACGCGTTCCAAGCGAAGTTCCCCGGCATCGAACTTCAGCCCATCCACGGCGACTCGCCGCCCGCGAACATCTTCGCGAGCACCGGCGGCCCGTTGTTCTCCGACTTCGAGCTGATCACGTACGGCCCGGTCGAATGGGACCTGGGCGGCCTCGGCCTGGAGCTCGAAGCCGCCTACGACCGGGGCGCCACCAAGAACGGCCTGCGCCCGCTCGACAAGGAGGTGCTCAGGTTCGTCAACGCCGTCGGCGCGATCCGGGTCATCGCCTACCTGTCGGTCGCGGACCAGTTGCCCGCCATGGTCGACTTCATGCAGCCGTTCATCAACCAATGGCGGGACACCGATTTTTACGCGTGAGCGGCCGCCCGATCTCCTAGCCAGGCAACGATTTCCTCGGCGGGCAACGGCTCGCTGAGGAAATACCCCTGCACCACGTCACATCCGGCCGCGGCCAAAGCCGTCCAGGTGTCCTGGTCCTCCACGCCCTCCGCGACGGCCTGCAGCCCGAAGTTGCGGGCCAGCGCCACCAGGGCGTGCACGATCGCGCTGTCACCGGCGTCGGTGCACATGTGCGTGACGAACGACCGGTCGAGCTTCATCTCGTGCACCCGCATGCTGCGCAGGTAGGAGATGGACGAGTAGCCGGTGCCGAAGTCGTCGATGGACAGCCGCACGCCCAGCTCGGTCAGGCCGCGCAACACCTCCACCGCGCGGTCCGGGTCCGAGATGATCGCGGACTCGGTGATCTCCAGCGTCAGCAACCGGGCCGGCAAGCCGTGGCGCTTGATCAGGTCGGCCACGTCGCCGGGGAACTCGGTGTGGTGCAGGCAGGCCGCGCCCACGTTCACCGAGACCGGCACCTCCCAGCCCGCGTCCTGCCACGTGCGGCACTGGCGCAGCGCCGCGTCGATCACGTAGCGGGTCAACGGCTCGATGAGGCCGTTCTCCTCGGCGATCGGGATGAACTCGTCGGGACGCACGAGCCCGCGCGTCGGGTGCTGCCAGCGGGCCAGGGCCTCGACGCCGCACACCGCGCCCGTGTCGGCCAGCGCCTTGGGCTGGTAGTGCAGGAACAGTTCGCCGCGGTCGATCGCGTGCCGAAGCTCCGTCACCGCGGTGAGGTGCGCGGCGCCGCGTTCGTGCAGGCGGGCGTCGTACACGGCCACACCGGACTTCTCGCGCTTCGCCGCGTACATCGCGATGTCCGCGTGCCGCAGCAGTTCGTGGCCGTCGCCCGAGTCCGACGGGCACAGCGCCACACCGACGCTGCCCGCTATCTCGAGCTCCAGGCCCTCCAGCGTCACCGGCATCGCCAGTGCCTGGAGGATCTTCTCCGCGACCATGCCCGCGTTCTCCGCCGAGCCGACGCCGGGCAGCAGCACGGCGAACTCGTCGCCGCCCAGCCGCGCCACCAGGTCCGTGTCGCGCACCGCCCACGACAGGCGGTTCGCCACCTGGCGCAGCAGCAGGTCGCCGGTGTGGTGCCCGAGCGAGTCGTTGACCTCCTTGAACCTGTCCAGGTCCACGATCAGCAACGCCAGCGGCTCGTCCTTCTTGCGCGCCTTGTCCACGGCCACGTCCATCCGCCGCGCGAGCAGCGTGCGGTTGGCCAGCCCGGTCAGGGCGTCGTGGTGGGCCTCGTGCTCGTTCTTGGCGGCCTGGCGCAGTATCTTGCGGCGGTAGCCCAGCAGCACCCCGCCGAACAGCGCCACCAGGACCGCGTCCAGCCCGAACGCCACGATCTGGGCGACCCGCAGCCGCGCGTTCTTCTCGTCGGCCTCGCGCAGGTACTCGGTGGTGTCGAGCCGCTTGGCGCCGATCTCCGCGGAGATCTGGCGCCGCAACGACGAGTGCGCGAGCGAGGCCTGGTCGGCCTGCAGCGGGTCGGTGCCGGCGACGACCTTGCGCAGGATGTCCGTGGTCTGGTCGTAGAACGGCAGCAGCCTCGACGCCACCGCGGCGTCGGACGGCATGCCGCTGGTGCGCAACCACTCCAGCTCGCCGCGCGCGGAGCCGGCGGAGTTCTCCAGCGGCTCGACGGTCTGCTCGGTGCGCGCGACCTGAAGGTCCCGCAACGCGTTGTCGGCGACGTTGATGTGTTCCAGCACGCGGGCCCACCGCTCACTGGTCTCGTTGAGCTGCCGCACGTGCGCGGTGGTGTCCTGCGCGCTGACACTGCTCCACAGCGCCAGTCCCGCGAGGACCAGCAGCCCGAACGTCAGCCCCACCGTCGCCACCTTCGCGGTGGCGCGGCCTTCCCAAAAGCTCACCGTGCCTGCTCCAACGGTCGCACCCAGCTCGCCGGATCCTCGACGAAGCTGTCGATCTGAGGCTGGAAGAAGTCCTTGCGCGCCTTCTCCGACTCCTGCCGGTGCAGGATCTGGTCCAGGTTCCCGGTGGTCACCGTCAGCCCTGGCGTCTCGATCCAGCCCTCCGGCAGTGCCGCCCCGCCCTTCGCGTGCCGGGCGAGCAGCCAGCCGGCGACGGCGCCCTTGAGGTAGTGCTCCGGCGAGATCGTCGCGACCATCGCGCCGTCCCGCACCGCCTGCAACGTTCTCGGGTCGACCCCGAAACCGCCCACCAGCCACCTCGCCGACTTCTCCGTCTTCAGCGCCGCGAGGTTGATTCCGTCGCAGTCGCCCGTACCAACGAACGCGAGTGCGTCCGGGTTCGCCGCCACGAGACGTTTCCACGCGTCGCGATTCGCGGCGTCGTCACGTTGCGTGTCGAACGGCCCCAGCACCACTACCCCCGGTAGCTTTTCGGCGAACCGGCCCCGGATTCCCTCGGCCCGGTCGTCGAACCCGGCGAGTCCCGGTGCCGTGTTTCCCAGCACCACTGTTCCGGTCGCGTCCGGGGGCAATCGGCGCATCAACTCGTCAGCCAGCTTTTCGCCGAGTTCGTAGTCGTCGTTACCGATGTGGAGTTTCACGCCGGAACTCGCGGTGAGTCGCATGTCCACACCGACCACGGCCACGCGCTGAGTGAGCGCCTCACCGATGGACGGCGCCATCAGCGCGGGCTCGGACGTCGCCACGGCGATTCCGCCTTTCGCGGCCATCGTCAAATCCCGGAACAACTCGACTTCCTTGTGCCCGTCCTGTCCGGGAGGTCCCGTCACCGTCGCGCTGACCCCGCCGATGCGGCCGACGCCCTCGTGAAAGCCGCTGGTCATCTCCTGAGCGAAGGAGCCACCCGTGCGCTTGACCACGAAGCCGATGTGAGGCAGCGCCTCGGACTCCGCGGCGGCACCGCAGCCCGCTAACAGCACCAGACCCAGCACCAGCGCCGCAGCTCGCATGGATGACCTCGGGCTCGCTCGACCTACGGGTGATTGATCTCCAGAGCGGCCGATGCTACATCTCTTGGTGCCAAACCGGATAACGCCTGCCAGTACCGGGAAGCGCTTTCACGTTGAGGAACGGTCAGGCGGGTTCGTAACCGAGGTTCGGGCGCAGCCACTGCTCGACTTCCGCGAGCGGCTTGCCGTACCGCGTCGCGTAGTCCTGCACCTGGTCGCGGCCCAGTCGCCCGACCGTGAAGTACTTCGCGCCGGGGTGCTGGAAGATCAGGCCGCTCACGCTCGCCGCCGGGTTCATCGCGAACGATTCAGTGAGCGAGATCCCGATTTCCTCCGCGGCCAGCAGGTCGAACAGTTCGCGTTTCACGGTGTGGTCGGGGCAGGCCGGGTAGCCCAGCGCGGGCCGGATGCCGCGGAACTTCTCCGCGTGCAGGTCAGCGAGTTCCGGCTGGGCGTCCGGCTCGAACCAGTCGCGCCGGGCCCGCAGGTGGATCCACTCGGCGAACGCCTCGGCGAGCCGGTCTGCCAGCGCCTTCACCATGATGGCGCGGTAGTCGTCGTTCTGGGCCTCGTACTTCGCGGCCAGCTTCCCGGCGCCCAGGATGGTCACGGCGAACCCGCCGATGTGGTCGCCCTCGGGAGCCACGTAGTCGGACAGGCAGCGGTTGGGGCGCGACAACGGTTTCTTGGTCTGCTGGCGCAGCATCGGGATCCGCACGCCGTTGTCGAGCAGGATGTCGTCACCGTCGGAATGCGCGGGCCAGTACCCGTACACGCCCTTTGCCTCGAACAATTCCCCGGCGACGATTTCGTCGAGCAACTCGGTCGCGTCGTCGTACAGTTCGCGCGCCACCGGCTGTTCGAGGATCGCCGGGAACTTGCCTTTCAGCTCCCAGGCGAGGAACAGGAACGTCCAGTCGATGAACTCGCGCAGTTCGGCGAGAGAAGGCGTCATCAGGCGAGTACCGGTGAACTGCGGAGTCGGCAGATCGGAGAAATCGACCTCCTCCCGATTCGCCCGCGCCTCGTCGAGCTTGAGCAACGGCACGGACTTGCGGTTTTCGTGCTGCTCGCGCAACCGGGCCTGTTCCGCGCGGTTCGCGATGTTCAGGTCGTGCGCGCGACGGTCGTCCAGCAGGTCGGAGACGACGCCGACGACCCGGGACGCGTCGAGGACGTGGATGACCGGCTCGTCGTAGACCGGGGCGATCTTCACGGCGTTGTGCTGCTTCGAGGTCGTCGCCCCGCCGATCAGCAACGGCAGCTTCATGCCGCGCCGCTGCATCTCCTCGGCGACCGAGACCATCTCGTCCAGTGACGGCGTGATCAGCCCGGACAGGCCGATGACGTCGGCGTGCTCCTTGATCGCCGTGTCGAGGATCTTCGCGGCCGGCACCATCACGCCGAGGTCGATCACCTCGTAGTTGTTGCAGCCCAGCACGACGCCGACGATGTTCTTGCCGATGTCGTGGACGTCGCCCTTGACCGTGGCGAGCACGACCTTGCCGTTGCCGCCGGCCGTCGCCTTGGGCTCGGCGTCCATGAACGGCTCCAGGTACGCGACGGCGCGCTTCATCACGCGGGCGCTCTTCACGACCTGCGGCAGGAACATCTTGCCCGCGCCGAACAGGTCGCCGACGATCTTCATGCCGTCCATCAGCGGGCCCTCGATGACGTCCAGCGGACGCGGCAGCGCGGCGCGGGCCTCCTCGGTGTCCTCCTCGATGAAGTCGACGACGCCGTGCAGGATCGCGTGCTCCAGCCGCTTGCCGACCGGGGCCTCGCGCCACGACAGGTCGACGACCCGCTTCTGGCCGGGGCCCTTGACGGTCTCGGCGTGCGTGACGAGCCGGTCCGTCGCGTCCTCGCGGCGGTTGAAGATGACGTCCTCGACCAGTTCCAGCAGGTCGGCCTTGATGTCCTGGTAGACGACGAGCTGTCCGGCGTTGACGATGCCCATGTCCAGGCCGGCCTGCACGGCGTGGAACAGGAACGCCGAGTGCATGGCCTCCCGGACGACGTCGTTGCCGCGGAAGGAGAACGACAGGTTCGAGATGCCGCCGCTGATGCGGACACCGGGACATCGCTCCTTGATCCGCGGCAGCGCGTCGATGAACGCCCTGGCGTAGCCGTTGTGCTCCTCGATGCCGGTCGCGACGGCGAGCACGTTCGGGTCGAAGATGATGTCCTCGGCCGGGAAGCCGACCTTCTGCGTCAGCAGGTCGTAGGCGCGGCCGCAGATCTCGACCTTGCGGTCGGTCGTGTCGGCCTGGCCCTGCTCGTCGAACGCCATCACGACGACACCGGCGCCGTAGTCGCGGATCGTGCGGGCCTGCCGCAGGAACGGCTCCTCGCCCTCCTTGAGGCTGATCGAGTTGACCACGCCCTTGCCCTGCACGCACCGCAGCCCGGCCTCCAGCACGGTCCAGCGGGAGCTGTCGATCATCACCGGGATGCGGGCGATCTCCGGCTCGGTCGCGATCAGGTTCAGGAACGTCGTCATCGCCTGCTCGCCGTCGAGCAGGTCGGCGTCCATGTTGACGTCCAGCAGGTTCGCGCCGCCGCGCACCTGGTCCAGCGCCACGGTGAGCGCGGCGTTGTGGTCGTCGGACTCGATCAGCCTGCGGAACTTCGCCGAGCCGGTGACGTTGGTGCGCTCACCGATCATCACGAACCCGGTGTCGGGGCCGATCTCGAACGTCTCCAGGCCGCTGTAGCGGGTGGTGTGGCGGGGCTTGACCACCTCGCGGGCGTCGGTCCCGCGCACGGCGTCGGCGATGGCCTTGATGTGCGCGGGGGAGGTGCCGCAGCAGCCGCCGACGACGTTGACGATGCCCTTGTCCGCGAAGTCCTTCAGCAGAGCGGCCGTCTCGTCCGGCGTCTCGTCGTAGCCGCCGAACGCGTTGGGCAGACCGGCGTTGGGGTGGCAGGCCACGTAGGTGTTCGCGAGTCGCGCCAGGTCGGCGACGTGCGGGCGCATCTCCTCGGCGCCCAGCGAGCAGTTCACGCCGACGACCAGCGGCTCGGCGTGCGCGATCGAGTCCCAGAACGCCTCGACGGTCTGGCCCGACAGCGTGCGGCCGGACAGGTCGACGATCGTCACCGAGATCCACAGCGGCAGGTCGGGCGCGACCTCGCGGGCGGCGGCGATGGCGGCCTTGCAGTTGAGGGTGTCGAAGATCGTCTCGATCAGCAGCAGGTCGACGCCGCCCTCGTGCAGCGCCGAGATCTGCTCCGCGTAGGAGGCCTTGACCTGCTCGAACGTGACGGCGCGGTACGCGGGGTCCTCGACCTTGGGCGACAGCGACAGCGTGACGTTGAGCGGGCCGACCGATCCGGCGACGAACCGGCCGCCGAACTCGTCCGCGGCCTGGCGGGCGATCCGCGCGCCGGCGATGTTCATCTCGCGGACGCGGCTCTCCAGCCCGTAGTCGGCCTGGCCGATCGAGGTGGCGGTGAACGTGTTGGTGGTCGTGATGTCCGCGCCCGCCGCGAGGTACTGGCGGTGCACGTCGAGCACCAGGTCCGGGCGCGTGAGGTTGAGCAGGTCCGGGTCGCCGGCGACGTCGGGGACGTGGCCTTCGTACTCATCGCCGTAGTAGTCCTGTGGCGAGAGCTTGGCCTGCTGGAACATCGTGCCCCAGGCGCCGTCCAGCACCGCGATTCGCTGGTCCAGCAGGGATTTGAGTCCACTCACGCGCGCTCCCGAAAAGTCCGGAAGCGCCCTTGTTCGTGGTGGAACGAAGCCGAGCGTGGCAGGCGCACGGCCCGTTGCAGCGCTTCTCGGTTTCACTTTAAAGGCTACCAACCTAGCTCATGCACCAGGAACTCGTCCCACTCCATAGGATGACCACTGTGACCGGAGAACGCGCGTTGGTGCTGGGTGGCGGTGGTGTCACCGGAATCGCCTGGGAGACCGGGATTTTGCACGGACTCGCCGAACAGGGCGTCGATCTGACGGACGCCGACCTGTTCGTGGGGACGTCCGCCGGATCGGTGGTGGCCACCGAACTGGCGGGCGGTGGTGTGCTCGCTGACCTCTACGCGGGTCAGTTGTCGCCGCCCGACGGGGAGATCCCGGCCCGGTTGACCTCGTGGATGGTCGTCAGGTACGCGCTTTCCTACGTGATGCCGGGGTCGCCCGCGCAGAAGCGGGCCCGGCTCGGACGGGCCGCGCTGAAGGCCCGTACGCCGTCGGAGGAGTTGCGGCTGGCGGTGTTCGACAGTCGACTGTCCACTAAGGACTGGCCGGAGCGTGCGCTCAAGGTCACCGCCGTCGACGTGGCGAACGGGAAGTTCGTGGCGTTCGACCGGGACAGCGGGGTGCCGCTGGTGAACGCGGTGGCGTCGAGTTGTGCGGTGCCGCTGGTGTGGCCGCCGGTCAGCATCAACGGCAGCCGGTACATGGACGGCGGCATGCGGTCCGTGGCGAACGTCGACCTCGCCGCCGGGTACTCGCGGGTCGTGGTCATCGCGCCGATCACGCGGGCGGCCAGTCCGGCCGCGACGCCCGGCGCGCAGGCCGCGAAGCTCGGGGTGCCGTCGATCGTGGTGAGTCCCGACAGTGCCGCCCTGGCCGCCATCGGCACGAACCTGCTGGACCCGGCCAAGCGCAAACCCGCTGCTGAGGCCGGGTACGCGCAGGCCGTCTCGATCGCGGAGGCCGTCCGGAAGGTCTGGGGGTAGTTTCCGCAACCGATTTCGGTCGAGATGACCGGTCCACACCTCTTGTCCAAAGTCGACCGGCCCGCCTAAGGTCGCCGCCATTGCCCCTTTAGGCAGGTTTGTTAACCAATTGGCTGAGGTGGTTGTGGACAGACGAGCGGTGTTGGCGGCGGTCAGTGCGGTCGGGCTCGTGATTGGTCTCCTGGTGGCGGGGACGACCAGTGCGACGGCGGCGGACCCACTGGTCTCGCAGGGCAAGGCGGTCACGGCGTCCTCGGTCGAGGGCGCCGGGCTGGAGGCGGCGAAGGCCGTGGACGGCAGCACGACGACCAGGTGGGCGTCGGCGGAGGGCAGCGACTCCGAGTGGCTGCGGGTCGACCTCGGCGCGGCGCACACGGTCAGCCGGGTGAAGCTGAACTGGGAGGCCGCGTACGCCAGGGGTTACCGCGTGCAGACCTCTCCGGAGGGTTCGGCGTGGACGGACGTGTTCTCGACCAGCTCCGGTGACGGTGGCGTCGACGACCTGACCGTGTCCGGTGCCGGTCGGTACGTGCGGGTTCTCGGCACGGCGCGCGGTACGGCGTGGGGTTACTCGCTGTGGGAGGTCGAGGTCTACGGCGTGGCCGGCGGCAACCCGCCGACGACGACCACGACCACGACCACGACGCCGCCCTCGAACGGTCTCGGCTACGCGTTCGGCAGCCGGCAGACCCCATACGCGGCGGGCACGTTGCGTCCGTCCGGCTCGACGTCCACTTTGGACGCCGCGGTGGTGGACTACTACCAGCGCTGGAAGTCCGCGTTCGTGCGGCAGAACTGCGGCAACGGCTGGTACCAGGTGATCTCGCCTGATGCCGACCACCCGTACGTCGCCGAGGCGCAGGGCTACGGCATGGTCGTCGTCGCCACGATGGCGGGCGCCGACCCGGACGCGAAGAAGATCTTCGACGGCATGGTGAAGTGGAAGATCGACCACCCGTCCTCGATCAACCGGGATCTGCTCGCGGCCGAGCAGGACGTGAACTGCCGCAGCGTCAACGGCGGCGACGGCGCCACGGACGGCGACATGGACGTGGCCTACGGGCTGCTGCTCGCCGACCGGCAGTGGGGCAGCGCCGGCACGTACAACTACAAGCAGCTGGCGATCCGGCACGTCAACGCGATCAAGGCCAGCGAGGTCAACCCGTCGACGAACCTGCTCAAGCTCGGCGACTGGACCAGCTCGGGCGACCAGTACTACTACCTCTCGCGGTCGTCGGACTGGATGGTCGACCACTTCCGGGCGTTCCGGAAGGCGACGGGTGACGCGGCGTGGGACACGATCCGTTCCGCTCACCAGAACCTCATCGGGCAGTTGCAGCAGAACTTCGCACCGGGCACCGGCCTGCTGCCGGACTTCGTGGAGAACACGAACTCCTCGCCGCGCCCGCCGGCCGGTCAGGTGCTGGAGGACGTCAACGACGGCAAGTACTGGTGGAACGCCTGCCGCGTGCCGTGGCGGATCGGCGCGGACGCGGTGACCAGCGGCGACTCCCAGTCCCTTGCGGCGGCCCGCAAGCTCAACACGTGGGTGAAGTCCAAGGCCGGCAACAACCCGAACAACATCGGCATGGGCTACCAGCTCAACGGCACGCAGATCTCCGGTGGCAGCGCCGCGGCGTTCTTCGCGCCGTTCGCGGTCGTGGCCGCAACCGATCCGGGCAGCCAGGCGTGGCTCGACGCGCTGTGGACCAAGATGGTCCAGACGCCGATCGACGCCAGCAGCTACTTCTCCGCGAGCATCCAGCTCCAGGTGATGATCACGGTGACCGGCAACCACTGGGTGCCCTGACCAGCACTGTTCGATCGCGCAACAAAGGTCTGCACCTCTTGTTCAGGGGGTCTGACCTGCATACCGTCGCCAACCACTCGCATTGACAGCTTTGTTAACTAATTGCTGGAGGCGGTCGTGGGCGGCAGAACGATGGCGTTGGGGGCGGCCGGGCTCGTGCTCGGCCTCCTCGTCGCGGGAACGACGATGGCATCGGCGGCGGACCCACTGGTCTCCCGCGGCAAGGCGGTGACGGCCTCCTCCATCGAGGGGTCGGGATTCGAGGCGGCCAAGGCGGTCGACGGCAGCACGTCGACCCGCTGGGCCTCGGTGGAGGGGCACGACCCGGAGTGGCTGCGGGTCGACCTGGGTTCGGCGCACACGATCAGCCGGGTGAAGCTGAGCTGGGAGGCCGCGTACGCCAGGTCGTACCGCGTGCAGACGTCCTCCGACGGCTCGGCGTGGACCGACGTGTACTCGACCAGCGCCGGTGACGGCGGCACCGACGACCTGACGCTGTCCGGCTCCGGTCGGTACGTGCGGGTCTACGGCACGGCACGCGGCACCGCGTACGGCTACTCGTTGTGGGAGTTCGAGGTGTTCGGCGTGGGCGGTGGCACCCCACCGACGACGACCACTCCGCCGACGACCACGACGTCTCCGCCCCCGAGCGGTCTCGGCTATCCGTTCGGCAGCAGGCAGACCCCGTACGCGGCGGGGATCCTGCGGCCGTCGGGCAGCGCGTCCACTTTGGACGCCAAGATCGTCGACTACTACCAGCGCTGGAAGGCCGCGTTCGTCAAGCAGAACTGCGGCAACGGCTGGTACCAGGTCATCTCGCCGGACGCGAAGTTCCCGTACGTGGCCGAGGCGCAGGGCTACGGCATGGTGATCACCGCGCAGATGGCGGGCGCCGACCCGGACGCGAAGAAGATCTTCGACGGCCTGCTGAAGTACAAGCTGGCCCACCCGTCGGTCAACAACCCCGACCTGCTGGCCGCCGAGCAGGACACCGCCTGCAGGAGCGTCAACGGCAGCGACAGCGCCACCGACGGCGACATGGACACGGCCTACGGCCTGCTGCTGGCCGACAAGCAGTGGGGCAGCGCGGGCACCTACAATTACAAGCAGATCGCGGTGAAGAACGTCAACGCGATCAAGAAGAGCCTGATCAACCCCAGCACCGGCCTGCTGCTGATGGGCGACTGGTCAGGCCCGGACGACAGCCTGACGTACTACGGCTCCAGGTCGTCGGACTGGATGGCCGACCACTTCAGGGCGTTCCGCAACGCGACCGGTGACGGGGCCTGGGACACGATCCGCGCCAAGCACCAGGACCTGATCGCGTCGCTGCAGTCCAAGTACGCGGCGAGCACCGGCCTGCTGCCGGACTTCGTGCAGGACACCAACTCCACGGTGAGGCCCGCCGTCGGCAAGGTGCTCGAGGAGGCCGCGACCGACGGCAAGTACTGGTACAACGCGTGCCGCGACCCGTGGCGCATCGGCGCGGACGCCGCCCTCACCGGCGACGGCAAGTCACTGGCCGCCGCGCGCAAGATGAACTCGTGGATCAAGGGCAAGACCGGCGGCGACCCGAGCAAGATCGCGGTCGGCTACCAGCTCAACGGCACGCAGATCAACAGCGGCGGTGACGCGGCCTTCGTGGCGCCGTTCGCGGTGGCGGCGACGACGGATCCGGGCAGCCAGGCCTGGCTGGACGCGTTGTGGAACAAGATGGTGAACACGCCGATCGCCACGGACACGTACTTCGGCGCGAGCATCCAGCTCCAGGTGATGATCACGGTCTCCGGAAACCACTGGATTCCGTAGATCTTCGGGGTTTCAATGGCGCGATGGGGATCGCGAAAGCGCGTCGCATCGCGAGGCGGGCACACCAGGGGCAGCTCACGGACGACGGTGGGCTGTTCCTGGACCATCTGGAACGGGTCGCCCGCGCCGTCGAGGAACGGGGCGGCGGGTGGGCGGCCCAGCAGGCGGCCTGGTTGTACGCCGTTCCCGCTACCGGGGTCGACCTCGTGCGCGAGGGCGTCCCCTGGCGGGTCGTGCGGGTGGTGGAAGCGCTGCGGTGTGCGCCAGGCTGGTCGCCCCCGGCCTCAGCCCGAGTGCGGCACGACGAGGAACTGGTGCGCGAGGTGCTGGACGCGGACAAGCGTCGCGCTTGGCCGAAGAGCTCACCGGGACCCGTGGAGCCGTTGGACGCGAGCATGCTGCCGAAGTTGCTCGCCGACTACCGGCGCGAGGCCGGCCCCGACACGCACCGGATGATCTACGGCGTGCTCAGCACGCCCACCGGCCTGACCACCCCGGCGGTGGCCGAGATCGCCGAACAGTGGTGGGACTCGGAGAACGACTGGGAGGCCGCCGTCGCCGTGCTGGCCGCGCGCGGCGCCGGCCTGCTGGACCGGGAGCGGCTGCTGCACAAAGCGGCCGAAGGCGGTCCTCACGCGGCCAAGCTCGCGATCGAGAACCTGCGAGGTGAGGGCACCCCGGACGAGGTCGAGGTGCTGGGGTCGATCGTGCGCAGGCCGGAGCCTCAGTGGCGCTGGCTTCGTGCCGACGCGGCGGCCAGGCTCACCGCGATCGGCGGGGCGGCCGCGGAAGCCGCGTTGCGGGAACGCGCGTTCACCCCGTTGGACCCGCCTTGGCGCAACGACAGGTCCTGGTTGCACCGCAACGCAGCGAGCGTGACTCCCAGGCTGATCGAGGCTCTGTCCGATCCGGAGTGGAAGCACGAGGCTCCTCTCGCGCTGGGCCTGCTTCGCGCAGTGGAGGCCGTGGGGCCGTTGTGTGAGAGTGCGCGGACCGATGAGCTGCCCGTCCAGCAGATCCAGGCCCTGGGCAGGATCGGTTCTCCTGAGGCCGGGCCGACGCTCGTGGAACTGCTCGCACACGCCAGCGCGTGGGTGCGTGAAGAGGCGTTGCAGGCCCTGAGCCGGACCGGGGGCGCTGATGTGGTCGAAGTGGCGATGATGGCGTGCGACGACCCGGACGTGCGAGTGCGGGATCGGGCTGCGAAGGTGCTCGCCAAGCACGCCGGCGGTCGTGCGGTGACAACGCTGATCCGTCTCTGCGACACCCGGCACGCCGCCGTGGCGGCCGACGCGCTGGCCCGCATCGGTGATCCTCGCGCGTTGCCCACGTTGTGGCACCTGTTCTTCCGGCATCCGGACAAGGCGGCTCGCCACGCGGCGGGACGAGGTCTGGCCCGCATCGAAGGCCCTCCGCAGTCGGGCTCCCTGCACGATCCCCGAGTCAAGCGGGCGTACATGTGGTTGATCGGCCACAAGCCGGACTGGAACCGCACCGGCCTGATCGCCGAGGTCACGGCGACTGACGCGCTGGTGCGAGCCCGTGTCGCGGAGGCGCTCGGCCGCCTGCGTGATCCCTCAGGCGCCATGTACGTCAGGCTGCTGGTCGCCGACCCCGATCCGCGGGTGAGGTCGGTTGCGAGGGCCGCGCTGAGGCGACTCGCGGACTGAGGGGGTGCCGGCGCGGCTCTGCTCGCCTAGGCCAGGGTGCGCAGGAACGCGGGCCCGCCCTCCTCGGCGTTCAGTCCTTTCTCGACGAACGCGATGTTGTGGTGGAACGAGATCCCGCTGATGTTGCGCTCCAGATAGGAACCCTCGCCGCGAGGGGCGCGCACCTCGGCCTGGTTCAGGCCGTCCACAAAGGACTTGAGCATCCCCATCGACGTGCCCGCGGTCGCCTCGGGATGGCCGCCCCAGCTCGGCCAGTACGCGGTCTGCAGATCCTCCACGACGTAGAGCCCGCCCGCCCGGACGTGCGGGAACAGCGCGTGGAACGAGGTCCGCACGTGCTCGTTGAGGTGGCTGCCGTCGTCGATGATCACGTCGAACGGGCCGAGGTCGCGGCCCAGCCGATCGAGGAACTCCGCGTCGGACTGGTCGCCCAGCACGGTCATGATCCGCGGGCCGGTGACGTTCTTGGGCGCGATGTCCAGGCCGTGGACGAGGCCGCGCCGGAAGTACCGCTGCCACATCCGCAACGAGCCACCGCCGCGGTCCGGGTCGTCGTAGCCGCCGATGCCGATCTCCAGCACCCGCACGGGTTCGGTGCGCAGGCGAGCGAAGTGACGTTCGTAGTGCTGCGTGTACCAGTGCAGGTCGCCCCACTTGTCCGAGCCGTGCTCCACGGCCAGCTCGCCCAGGTCCCGGTGGGCGGGCCTGAGCGCGGACAGCAGTTCCTGAACCGACTCCGCGAGGCCCTTGCGGTCCTGGAACCACCCGCCGATCCCGCGCTCGTCGAGATCGGGGTCCGGGGTCGTGACGGCGAGGCTCGGCCACGGGCGTTCGTCGGTGCCGTAGAGGCCGCGCACGGCATCGCCGAGGTCGAGCGTGATCACGACCTCGGCGTCCGCGCACAGGTGGCTGGTGGTGCGACGGTCGAAGCGCAGGTCGAGCCGGACGTCGTGGTCGCCGATCTCCCGCAGGACCTCCCCGGCGACGGCCTCGGGGGTGAGCCTGCGGATCGTGTCGTCGAGCAGGTCACGGCCGGCGGTGGCGGCCTGCAGCAGTGGGGCGAGAACCGTCCACCGGGCGGTGTCCAACACAAAGTCCCCTTC
This sequence comes from Lentzea waywayandensis, assembly GCF_900115955.1. Taxonomy (GTDB): domain Bacteria; phylum Actinomycetota; class Actinomycetes; order Mycobacteriales; family Pseudonocardiaceae; genus Lentzea; species Lentzea waywayandensis. Next base: position 21,277 of record NZ_FOYL01000020.1, on the reverse strand, counting down.
GTCTGACTCGAGTCTGGCTTGAGCGTGTCCCTCTTACGATTGAATCTATGGGGATCCGACGGGTGTTGAGCATGATCTTGGCCGTAGTTCTGGTCGTGTCGGGAGCGGGTCCGGCACTGGCAGGAGAGCGGCAGTTGTTGTACTACAACCACGCTTGGGGAACGTTTGACCGCGTCACCGCGGACGCGGTCGAGCACTCGCGTTACCTCAAGGACTTCGCGAGCGTCGAGGTCCGCACCACGACCGGCGCGGACGGCAGGGTCTGGACGGGCCGTTACCTGCGCGGCCGCGAGACCTACCTGGAGATCTTCGGCATCGGTGACGTGCCGGGCCAGGACGGTGAACTGGGCTCCGCCGGCCTCGGGCTCTCGACCGAGCACGACGGTGACATCGAGAAGCTCAAGACCAGGCTGCGCGCCGCGGGCGCGAAGCCGATCGACTTCCTGCAGACCCGCGACTTCGGCGACGGCAAGCCCGTGCCGTGGTTCGACTCGGTGTTCCTGATCGAGCGGTACGACAGGTTCGGCGCCTGGGCCATGGAGTACCGCGACGAGTACCTGGCCGACCCGCGCAGCAAGGTGGGTCCCGCGAAGTTCCCCGGCGACGTCACGCGTGAGCGGTACCTGCCGGACGCGTACAAGGACAAGGTGATGCGCGACATCACGCTCATCCGCGTCGCCGTCACGGCCTCGGACCTGGCCGCGACCGTGCCGTTGCTGCGGGCGGGCGGGTTCACGCTGCGGACCGGACCGGGCTCCGTCGTGGCCTCGCGCGGGGGCACCACGATGCGCTTCGACGAGGCGCCGATGGGACAGACCGGGCTCAAGCGCGTCGAGTTCGACCTGAACCGCCCGGTCGCGCGGCACGTCGAGAAGCTGGGCACGTCCACGCTGGTCGTGGGTCCGGGCAAGCGCGCGGTCTGGACGTTCTGACACTCTGGTCTGGTCCGGACGGATCAACGAACGGGGTGTCGGGCGGTGTCGCTGGTCGGGCGGGATCGGGAACGGCAGCGGCTGGCCGCGCTGGCCGAGGGCGGCGGGTCGCTGCTGATCGTCGGCGAGCTCGGCGTCGGCAAGTCGGCACTGCTGTCCTGCCTCGACGGCCACCTGGTCGCGGGCGTCGAGGCCGAGCAGGACCTGCCCTACGCCGGACTGCACCAGGTCCTGCACCCGTTCCTCGCACTGTCCACTTTGCCCGGTGCACGGCGCGGCGCGCTGGAAGTCGTACTGGGACTCTCCGACGGCCCCGCGCCACCCGTGCACCTCGTCGGGCTCGCCGCGCTGGAGTTGCTGAGCGCGGCACGGCCCGTCGTCCTGGTCGACGACGCGCACTGGCTGGACCAGGCGAGCCAGGACGTCCTCGGGTTCGTGGCGCGCCGCCTCACCGGTGCCGCACTGGTTCTCGCCGCCCGGACGCCCTTGTTCGCCGGCGTGCCCACGCTCTCCTTGGCACCGCTGGAATCGCCGGAGTCCCTCGCGGTGCTCGACGCGGTCGCGCCCGGCCTGGATCCCGGACGCCGCTCGTGGGTGCTCGCCCAGGCGGCCGGGAACCCGTTGGCGCTCACCGAACTCCCGTTCGGCGGCAACTCCCTGGAGGAGAGCTTCGCCACCCGCGCCTCGGCCCTGCCCGCGGACGTGCGGTCGTCGCTGCTCGCCTTGGCACTCGGCGGCGTGGCCTCCGCAGATCTCGCCCCTGCCGTCGAGGCCAGGCTGCTCGACCGGGACGGCGCGTTCCGGCATCCGTTGATCAGGTCGGCGATCGTCGGCGCCGCAAGCGTTTCCGAACGCCGGGAGGTCCATCGCCGGCTCGCCTGGGCGACCGACGAGCCCGACCGGCGGGCGTGGCACCTGGCCGGCGCCGCGACCGGTGCCGACGAGAACGTGGCCTGCCTGCTGGAGAAGACGGCCGACCGGGCGCTCCGGCGTGGCGGCGCGGTGGCCGCCGTTCATGCTCTGGAACGCGCTGCCGCTCTGGGCGAGGCCGGTGAACGTGCCCGGCGGTTGTTGCGGGCGGCCGAGCTGGCGGCGGAGGCCGGACGGCGCGACGACGTCGAGCGAATCCTGCTGGACGTGCGCGGCCTGGACCTCACGACACGGGAGCGCGCGCTCGTGACGTGGTTGCCCACGGCGTTCGACGACGGCGTGAGCGAGGGTGTGGCGGGACCCGGCGAACTGGTCGGGCTGGCCGAGTCCGTGGTGGCCGACGGTGACGTCGAACTGGGCCTGCGGATCTTCTGGAGCGTCGCGATGCGCTGCTTCTGGGTCGAGCCCGGCGCGGCTGTGCGGGAGCGGATCGCCGCGGTGGCGCGCAGGTTGCCGATCGACCCGTGCGACCCGCGGATGCTGGCGATGACGGCGTACGTGTGCCCGGTGCGGCAGGGAGACGCGGTGGTGGCCGGGCTGCGCGTGGCCCGGGGTGGTCTGGAGCCCGCAGGCGAGCGGCTGGGCTCGATCGCCGACGACCCCGCCACCCTCCGGCTGCTCGGCAGCGCCGCCCTCCAGGTCGGCGCGTTCGCCGACTCCGTCCGGTTCTCCCTTGCCGCCCAACGGGATTTCCGTGCGCAAGGCCAGTTCGGACTTCTCGCCCGAGCCCTCGCCGTCGAGGCCTGGAGCCGGACCCGCCTGGGCGACATCGCCGCCGCCGAACCCGCAGCCGAGGAAGCCGCCCGCCTCGCCGAGGAGACCGGCCAGCCGTACATGCGCGGCCTGGCCGTCGCCGTCCAAGCCGAGATCGCCGCCCTGCGCGGCGAGTACGAGCGGTCGGCCGAACTGGCGGCCGTCGCCGAACGCATCGGGCTCGCGGCGGGCGCGCGACCCGTCCTCGCCACCGTGCAGCTGGCCAGAAGCCTGGCCGCGCTCGGTGAGGGCCGCTACGCCGACGCGTTCGCCGCCGTCCGCCGCGTCCACGACCCGTCCGATCCGGCCTACCAGCTGGCGTTGCGCCGGTACGTGCTGCCCGAACTGGTCGAGGCCGCGACTCGCAGCGGCAACGCCGACGAGGCCGGCAAGATCGTGGAGGAGCTCGACACCGCCACCAGTTCGCCCGCGCTGGCGGCCGGTCTGAGGTACGCGCGGGCCCTCCTGGCGGCGGACGACCAGGCCGAGGCGTTGTTCGAGGCGGCGCTCGACACCGGCAGCTCGCCGTGGGACCGGGCGCGCGTACAACTCGCGTTCGGCGTGTGGTTGCGCAGGCAGCGCCGGGCGACTCAGGCCCGGCCGCACCTCAAGGCGGCCGCGGAGGCGTTCGAGGCGTTCGGCACCAGGGACTGGGCGGAACGCGCCCGCGAGGAGCTGCGGGCGTCCGGCGAGTCGCGCGGCGGCAACGGAGAGCTGACCGAGCACGAGCTGACCATCGCGCGGATGGCGGCGGACGGGCTGACCAACAAGGAGATCGGCGAGCGGCTGCACCTGTCGCACCGGACGGTCAGCACGCACCTGCACCGGATCTTCCCGAAGCTCGGGGTCACAGCACGCGCCGAACTGAGGCAGGCCCTGGCGACGGACTCCGGCACCGCGCCTGGCTGACTGCGAGCCCCGGCAGGCCCTGGCGACG
>NZ_FOYL01000020.1:0-17650 GCF_900115955.1 Lentzea waywayandensis | reverse complement strand
GCCTGGCTGACTGCGAGCCCCGGCAGGCCCTGGCGACGGACTCCGGCACCGTGCCTGGCTGACTGCGAGTTCCGGCAGCCCTGATGACGTACTCCGGCACCGCGCCTGGCTGACCGCGAGCCCCGGCAGCCCTGATGACGTACTCGGACACCGTCACCTGACGCTCGCGAGCCCCCGCCTGACGCCCCTACCGTCGACGTCATGATCAGCAGGCGACAGTTCTCCCAGGCAGTGGCCGTGGCCGGCCTCGCGGCACCCCTGGTCACCGCGACCGCGCACGCCTCCCAGCCGTCCTGGGGCCCGATCAGGCAGGTCAGGGCCGGCCTGCTCGACATCGGCTACGCGGAGATGGGCCCGGCGGACGGCCCGGTCACGATCCTGCTGCACGGCTGGCCGTACGACATCCACAGCTACGTCGACGTGGCGCCGGCCCTGGCCGCGCAGGGCCACCGCGTCCTCATCCCGTACCTGCGCGGCTACGGCCCCACCCGGTTCCTGCACGCGCGCACGACCCGCAACGGCCAGCAGTCGGCGTTGGGCGCGGACGTCATCGCGTTCATGGACGCCCTGAAGATCCGCAAGGCGACTGTGGCCGGGTTCGACTGGGGCGCGCGGACGGCGTGCGTCGTCGCGGCGTTGTGGCCGGAACGGGTCAAGGCGCTCGTCTCGGTCAGCGGCTACCTGGTCGTCAACCTCCAGCAGAACCAGGAGCCGCTGTCCCCGCAGGCCGAGCTCGGCTGGTGGTACCAGTACTACTTCGCGACCGAACGCGGCGTGAAGGGCTACGAGCAGAACTCCTACGAGTTCAACAAGCTCATCTGGAAGATCGCCTCGCCGCAGTGGAACTTCGACGAGGCCACCTACGCCCAGAGCGCCACGGCGTGGAAGAACCCCGACCACGTGGCGATCGTCATCCACAACTACCGCTGGCGGCTGCAGCTCGCGCAGGGCGAGCACCGCTACGACGGGCTCGAGCGCAAGCTGCAGGCCAGGCCGGTGATCGGCGTGCCGGCGATCACGATCGCCAGCGACTTCGACGGATCCAACAAGGACGGCATGGCGTACCGCAAGCAGTTCAGCGGCCGCTACGAGCACCGGATCCTCGACGGCATCGGGCACAACGTGCCGCAGGAGGCCCCCGCGGCGTTCACGAAAGCGGTCCTCGACATCAGCTCGGCGGAGTGAGGATCCCACCGGCGGACGTGCGGATGCGCAACGAGGAAGTCCGCGCGTCCCGCACGATCCGGTCGACGTCGTAGGCCACCAACCGGCCGCCGCGCTTGATGATCCGGCCGTCCGAGAACACCGTGTCAACGTTGGCAGCGGTCGCCGCCTGCACCAGCGTCGTCTCGAACAACCCGCCCGGCGCGAGGTTGATGTCGTTGGCACGCACCAGGATCACGTCCGCGCGCTTGCCGGCGGTGATCGACCCGGTGACGTCCCCGAGTCCCAGCGCGCGGGCGCCGTTCAGGGTCGCCATCTCCAGCACGTCCCGGAACCCGACCTCGGGCAGACCGGCGGAAGGCGTGCCGGCCCAGGGAATCCCGGTGTTCCAGACGAGCCTCATCGCCTCGAACATGTCCGACGGCGCGATCGACGTGGCGTCCGAGGACAGCGACACCGGCACCCCGGCCCTGCGGAACCGCAGCAACGTGTCCCGTGGATCGCCCGCGCTGCCCAGCCGGAACTCCGAATGCGGCGACCACGACAGCGGTGTCCCGGTTCGCACCATGATCTCCATGTCGCTGTCCAGGGCCGTGACGTAGTGGCACAGCAACGTCTTGGGGCCGAGCCAGCCCCGGCGTTCGTAGTCCGCCGCGTCCACGGTCCGCGGCGGTGACTGCCCGGCGTGGATCGCGACCGGCAGGCCACGTGCCAGCACGGCGTCCATGTCCGCGAAGAACGCCGGCTCGGTGCTCTGCGACAACCCGCGCACGCAGACGCCCAGGTGCACCAGCCCGTCGAACGCCGTGCCGCCCGCGAAGTACTGCTGCCGCACGCGATCCACGTCGGTCATGTCCATCGGCAGGTCGCGCGGCATCTGGTCGACGTGGCCGTAGGAGAATCGGGCGCGCAGCAGACCGTCGCGGTGAGCCCGCAGCTCGGCGTCGGCGTGCGCGGGGGAGCGGGTGTTGTTGGACCAGTTGTGCACGGTGGTCACGCCCGCGTTCGCCAGTTCCGCGAGCCCGAGCAGGACGCTGCGGTAGACGTCCTTCGCCTCGTACAGCGTGGAAGTCGCCCGTTTCGCCGCGAAGTACGGGAAGCCGTCGGCCACGAAGTTCCGGCCCAGCGCGCTCCACATGTGGTGGTGGGTGTTGACGAAGCCGGGCAGGACGATCATGCCGGTCGCGTCGACGATCTTCGCGCCCCGCGCGTCCAGGTCCGGTCCGACGCCGAGGATCCTGCCGTCGTCGATCAGGACGTCCGCGCGGGGCAGCACCCCGAGCGCCTTGTCGACGGTGACGACGGCGCCGTCGCGGATCAGGTACCGCCCGCGCCGCGTGTCCGCGGAGCCGGCGCTCGCCACGCCACCGGCAGCCGACACGGCCAGTGCCGCGCCCAGGGATTTCGTGAGTGTCCTTCGGTTGATCATGCGGCCTCCAATGAAGGGAGAGCCGACATGCTCGCCGACCGTCAGAGGCCTGTCACGGGAGTTGCGCCGCCCGGCTCATCGGGTCTGGTCGAGTGGACGCATGTGCTTGTCCGGCGCGGTGGTCAGGTCGTCGATCTGCGGCCGTGCGGCGTCCAGGCGGTTCTTCTCGCTCGACTGGCGGCGGATGATCTCGTCCACGTTGGACGCCTGCACGAGCAGTCCGGGCGCGACGAGCCAGCCTTCCGGCAGAACCCTGCCCTCAGCGGCGTGCTTCGCCAGCAGCCACCCGCCCACCGCGCCCTTGAGGAAGTGCTCGGCCGACACCGACGCGAACAGGTGCCCGTCTTTGACGCCCTGCAACGCCTTCGGATCCAGGCTGAACGCCGCGGCCAGCCACTTCGCGTTCTTCGCGGCGTGCACGGTGGCGAGGTTGATCGCGTCCACGTCACCCGCGCCCAGCAACGCGACGGCGTCGGAGTTGGCGTCGGCGAGCCGGTGCCAGGTCGCGAGGTTCGCCGGCTGGTCGCGCCCGGTGTCGAGCGGGCCGATGACCTGCACCTTCGGCAACCGTTCCGCGAGCCGTTCGCGCAGGCCCAAGGCCCGCAGGTCGAGCGCGGGCATCGCGGGGGAGTTGCTGCCGATGACGATCTTGCCCGCGCTGTCCGGCGGCAACCGCTCCGCCGTCGCGTCGGCGAGCAAGCGGCCGAGTTCGTAGTTGTCGTTCTCGATCATCAGTTTCGCCCCGCTGCCCGGCGCGACCTGGCCTCCCGCGACCGCGATCAGAGGAATTCCCTTGCCGATCACCTCTGCCATCGGCTCGGCCACCAGTTCCGGTGCCACCGCGGACACCCCGATGCCGCTCTTGGCCCGCGTCGCCAGGTCGCGCAGCAGTGCGGCCTGCTTGAGGCCGTCGTGCGTGTCCGGTCCGGTCGTCTCGGTCCTGACCCCGCCGGCGATGGTCGCGCCCGCCCGGAAACCCTCGCTCATCTCCCTGGAGAAGTCGCGGCTGGTGTTCTGGGACACGAATCCGATCGTGGGCGGGTCATCGGACGTCTGCTCGCCGCCACATCCGCCCACCCCTGCCGTCAGGAGTAAAACAGCAGGTAGAGCGATGCGGACGAAGCGAACCACGGGAACGTCCTGTCAGTCGGCCGGTAGAAGGCGAGAAGGCTAGTGCACGGCGGCACGAGGTGTCGGCTTGCGTGCGATCCTTTGGCTGCGTACCAATAGCACCTTCGCAAGGACGCGACGTGAGGCTTTGTAGATGCTGTCCAACTGGGTCGAGACTCGCACGACCGTGCAGACGACCGTCGTCAGCCTGACGATCGGTCTCGCCACGTTGGCGGGCCTCGCGCTGTGGACGAACCTCAGCATGCAGCGGGCCGCCACGCACCTGCACGGACTGAACGAGGTCAGCGACCGCTGGGGTCTGGTCGTCCAGAACGTGGACGTCGCCGATCACGCCCTCACCGACTACGTCCGGTCCGGCACGCCGGTGATGAGCCAGCCCGTCGCGACCGCCGCCGGTGCCGCCGACGAGAGCTTGCGCTGGCTGCGCGACAACGGCGCACCGGCCGACGTCCGCGCCGCCACCATCGTGGGCGACCTCTACGGCGACTACAGCGGGCTGCTGCGAGAGACGCTGGCGGCCGACGATCGCGGTGACAACGCGGCCGCGTTGCAGAAGGCGTACCAGGCCGAGCTGACGCTGGCGTCGTTGCGCAAGCAGCTCTCCACGGTCGTGCAGCTCAAGCGCCTGGAGACGACCGACTACCTGCGCGCCGCGGAACTGCGGAACAGCAACCTCCGCATCGCCGCCCTCGTCGCGTTCATCATCGACCTGGGACTGGTGGGGCTGTGCGGCATCGTGCTGCTCGGCCACCGTCGCAAGATCCTCCGCCAGGCCGCCAGGAGCGAGCACGAGGCGATGCACGACGCGTTGACCGGTCTGGCCAACCGCACGCTGCTGACCCAGCGCACCGCGCAGGCGATCCGCCGCAGCAACCAGACCGGCGACCCGCTCGGCCTGTTCCTGATCGACCTCAACCGCTTCAAGCCGATCAACGACACCCTCGGCCACGCGTTCGGCGACAAGCTGCTGCAACTGGTCGCCAACCGGCTGACCGGCGCCGTCCGCGACGTCGACACCGTGGCCAGGCTGGGCGGCGACGAGTTCGCGGTCCTGCTGCCGTCGGTCAGCACGTCCGACAACGCCCTGATCGTCGCCGAACGAGTGCACCGCGCGCTGGACGAAGCCGTTGACCTGGACGGACTTTCGGTCGACGTCGGGTGCAGCATCGGCGTCGCGCTGTACCCGACCGACTCCGCCGACGCGCACGAACTGCTCAAGCACGCGGACATCGCCATGTACGCGGCCAAGCGCGGACGCCTCGGCACGTCGGTCTACGAGCCGGGCCTCGACGAGCACCACGCCGCCCAGCTCACGGTGATCAGCGACCTGCGCCGCGCCCTCGACCAGTGCGAACTCGTCCTGCACTACCAGCCGAAAGCCGACCTTCGCACCGGCGAGGTCTGCGGCGCCGAGGTCCTGTGCCGCTGGCAGCACCCGACCCACGGCCTGCTGGGACCGGACAGGTTCATCCCGGCCGCCGAGGAGACCGGCCTGATCGAACCGCTCACGCAGTACGTGCTCGACCACGCGCTGGCCCAGTGCCAGGCCTGGCACCTCACCGGCTGGGACGTCCCGATCTCGGTCAACGTGGGCGCGCAGTGCCTGCACGACATGACGTTCCCCGAGCAGGTCGCCGCCGCGCTGAAACACCACGGCCTCGACGCCGCCGTGCTCACGCTGGAGATCACCGAAAGCGCGATCATCGCCGACCCGCACCGCGCGACCGACGTGCTGACGCGCCTGCGGGAACTGGGCGTGCGGCTGTCCATCGACGACTTCGGCACCGGCTACTCCTCCATCGCCTACCTGCGCACGATGCCGGTGCACGAGATGAAGATCGACCGCTCGTTCACCACGAACATGCGCACCGACGCGTCCAGCGGCGCGATCACCCGCTCGTTGCTGGGCCTCGCGCACAACCTGGAACTGGAGGTCGTGGCCGAGGGCGTCGAGGACGAGGAGACGTGGTCCGTCCTCGCCGCCCTGGGCTGCGACATCGTGCAGGGGTACTGCCTGAGCAAACCGCTGCCCGCGGACGAGTTCGCCACGTGGCTGCGGGATCGGACGCTCGCCGAACTGGTCGTTACCGCAGACTAGTGGCGCGACCTGAAACATCGGCGGTGAATTCACGCTCAGCAGGACGCCTCGCGGCACCGCCCCCACGTCCCCATACGGTCCAGTATGAGGACGTGGGGGCGGCACCACGATGCGTCCGTCTGACCGCGAATTCGCGCGGCGACGTTTCAGGCCGCGCCACTAGCCAGCTTGTAGGCCGCCGCCCCGATCAGCTCCAGCGACACCTGAAGCCGTTCCAGGCTGATGTTGTCGCGGATCGTGTCCTCCGGCGTGTGGTAGATCGGTTCCAGCTGCGCCGGCCCGCCCTCGCCACGCCAGCTGAAGTTCGCCGACGCCAGACCCTTCTCGTGGAACGGCACGTGGTCGCTCGACCCGCGCGCCACCGGTCCGTGCACCCGCGGGTCGTAGCCGAGCCTTTGTGCCGCAGCACGAACGTTGGCCGTCGTCGCGTTGTCGGCGCCGTCCACGGACAGCAACCAGTACGCCGTGGCCGGGTCGTGGCTGGTGGCGACCATGTCGTTCTGGAACACGCCCTTGATCCGCGCGAGCTCCTCGGGCGGCAGCTGCGAGACGTAGTGCCGCGATCCGAGCAGTCCCTGCTCCTCCGAACCCCACAGCGCGAACCGCAGTGCCTTGTTCGTTGGCAGGTAACGCAGAACGCGCGCCAGCTCCAGACACAGCACCGTGCCGCTGCCGTCGTCGTTGGCGCCCGGCGAGCCCGGCACGGAGTCGTAGTGCGCGGTGACCATCACGACCCCGTTGTCACGCCACGGGAACGTCGCCGGTCGGTCCGCGATCACGTTGTACGACGTGAGGTTCGGGTGGTGCACGGTGCTGATCGTCAGCTCACCGGAACCCTGGGCGCGCAGCTTCTCGGTGTGCACCTGGGCGAGGCCGATCACCGGCACCGTGACGTTGCGATCGAGCGTGGGGGAGAAGGCGCTGGACTTGCCGGCCGTCGCGGAGACGCGGCCGAGGATCACCGCCACCGCGCCGCGTTCGATCGCCGCGTGCGTGGGCGCGGATCCGGCGGGAGCGTTGACGTAGAACGCGATCTTGCCGGTCAGATCCGGCAACTGGCCGTCGACGACCTCGACGAACGGGGCCTTGACCGTGACGCCGAGGGTGCCGAAGCGGGAGGCGCCCGCCTGCCACCTGCCGTTGACGTCGGCGAGGTACTTGTCCGGCACGGTGAACGGCTGCGTCGTCACCTGGTACCGCAACGCCCTGAGCTCGCGGACGAGGTAGTCGCGCGCCCGGTGCTCCGACGCGGTGCCGCCGATGCGCGGCCCGATCTTGTCGCTCAGCACCTTGAGGTGTTCGAGTGCGTTGCGTGCCCGAACCCTTGCCACGACGGGGAAATCGCCGAGATTGAGGTCCGGCACGTGCGAGGCGCCCGGCCGTTGCCCGGTGGCCGCGAGCGCGCTCGCGGGATTGGCCACCACAGCGGCCACCCCGGCCGCCGCCGCGAAGAAGTCACGTCTGCGCAAGTCGTCCCCCATCTCCCGAAGTTCCCAGGCCGAACGTAGGCAGGGGGACGGGGGCGGGACAAGCGACTAGTGGCTGGCTTTCACCATGTGGTCGTCGGAGTGCTCGATGACCAGGTCCTGCACCTGTTTGCGCGCGTCCGCCCGCGCCTTCTGCACGCACGCCATCAGCTGCGCCGCGAGCACTTCCGGTTCGAGCTCGCGGACCTCGGGGCTCAGCATGATGCCCGTCGTGACGCCGTTCGAGTCGACCGTCACGCTGATGCCGCCGCGGGTGGCCTGCCCGCTGACCGAAGCGAGCAGCCCGACCAGGTCGAGGTAGCGGCGCTGCTCGCGTTCGGCGGTGGCGTCGCGGCGCTCCTCCCACCACGTGATCCGCCTGCGCAGCAACGCCTGCGCGGTCGCCGGATCGGACACGGGAACCGTCCACGAGCCGGACGCGGTGTGCAGCGCGATCGCGTTCGCATGCGCTGTCACGCGGAGGATGCGGGCGAACGAGACCCCGGCGTCGACCCGGGAACCGCGCCGCGTGGTCCAGTCGACGCGGTCGGTGCCGATCATCACGCGCGTGCCGTCGGCGACCAGCACGAGCGGGAACGCGGTCGAGCCGAGTTCGAGGACCGGGGCCGAGAGCAGTGAGCGGTGGGCCATCCGGGCGAGCGCGCTGGCGGAACCCGCGCCGAGCACTCCGGCCGCGCACAACGCCTTCACCGCGAGCGCCGCGCCGGGACTGAGCCGCAACGCGATGCCCGAGCCCGGCAGCACGCCGAGCACGAGCTGCGCCGACGTCATCAGGGTGGTGGCGGGCAGCCACGAGTGCGGGTCGCTCAACCCGTTGCGCCGCAACCAGGTCAGCAACGCCCACGCGCACGCCGCCGCGGCGACGGCCGGAATCGCCGACCACCACGGCATGATCCGCTGCCCGGCGGAGGTCATCCCGGCGAGCACTATGCAGACGATTCCGATGGCGACCGGCAGGACGCCGGCGGAGAGCAGGAGCAACGTCCTCGCGCGGCGCCATCGCGCGGCGAGCGCGTGCACGACCTGAGGATCGTTGATCAAAGGGATGGCGTGGGGAATGAGCGTCATGGGCGCACCCCTCGTCAGCTCTCCGCCGCCACCCTCTGTGACGTGCGGGCCGACCAGACTTCCCGGCTCACCTGACCGTTAATATGCCGTAAATGTCCTGATCAGGCAAGCCGTGTCCATTGTGGACGGTCAGGAGGTCGTCGTTTTCGCCCGCCTTCCGAGCAGAACGTCGACGGCCAGGAAGGCCACCAGGCTGATCCCGAGCAACGGCACGAACCAGCCGACGAGCAGCGTCGCGAGACCGAGTCCGACCAACGCTCCGGGCGGGGCCTTGCGCCACTGGCCGCGCGGCGTCGGACGGCCGAAGCCGCTGGTGGGCCTGCGCTTCCACCACATGCGGTAGCCGAGTACGACCGACGCGACCAGTCCGCCGCCGACGAGCAACAGCAGGAGCTGGTTGGGCCACCCGAACAACACGCCCATGTGTGCGTCGATGCCCCACCTCGTCAGCTTCGCGCCCAGCGGGAAGTCGGCGAACTTGAGCGAGCCGACCACCTCGCCGCCGTGGACCGCGACGGCGTCACCCTGGCTGGGCAGGCCCTTCTCGATCTCGGCCACCTTCCAGGCGCCACCGGACTCCGCGGGCAGGCTCACCTCGACCGCCTTCGCGTCGATGCCCGACAGCTTCGCGACGCCGAGGACGGTGTCGATCTCGCTGTGACCGCCGGCGGACGAGCTGCTCGAACCGTGGTCGCCGTGGCTTTCGCCGGCTCCGGGCATCGTCAACTTCGGCGTGGACCAGCCGACGGCGGTGCGCAGCATGGCGACGTTCTCACCGGCGTACGCCGACCACGTGAGACCTGTGGCGGACAGGAACAACGCGCCGGCGAGCACCCAGACGCCGATCAGTCCGTGCGTCTTGATGCGCTTGCTGTTGCGTGCCCGGGAGATCCACAGAACCAGTCCGCCCAATGCGACGACCCACAGCCAGGAGGCCGCGAGTTCGCTGTAGAGGCGGCCGGGTTCGCCGAGCATCAGGTTGCGGTGCAACTGATCGAGCGTCGTGCGCAGGGGCAGCACACCGCTCGACCCGTAGACGACGAGATCACCGGTGACGCGTCCGGTGCCCGGATCGACGAAGACCGCCCGTCGTTCGGACTCGCCCAGACCCTTCTCGGAGAACAGGACCCTCGTGGTGGCACCGGGTTCCGGAGCGGGCCGGACCGCGACGAGCGAGCCCTGGGGCGAGGTCGCGAGCGCGGCGTCGACCTGCTTGGACAGCGGAAGTTGTTGCGAGGAGGCGGGAACGCGGAGCTGATCGGAGTAGACCCACGACTCCAGCTGTGGTGTCAGGGCGTAGAGCACGCCGGTCAGCGCGGCGATGAGGATGAACGGGCCGACGAGCACGCCGGCGTAGAAGTGCAGGCGCAGGAAGAGTCCCCGCCACGCGAACGATGTGCGTGACGGAGCGGCTGTGGTGGTCATGGCGCTCCTGGATGGGCGTGAACAGGGGCAGGACCGCTCGAGGAGCGGCCCTGTGAAGGGACTTCAGACCTGTTCAGCCGGAGGACCGCGCCACGACAGCACGTCCAGGAAGACGATCGAGGTCGGCGCGAGCGAGGGCGTGGCGACGACCAGGGGAGCGGTGGCGGGCAGGACGGCGAGCCTGCGGGGCAGTGCCGCCGCGACCGCACGGGCCAGCGTGAGGATCGAGCGTTCGGCCGCGGCGAGCACGACGACGGTCAGCACCGTGGCCACGACGTGCGAGGCGATCATGCGCGACGGCTCGGCCTCGTGCGCGTGCCGGAACGCGGCGAGCGACACCAGGACGTGCATCGCGAGCTGCCCGCCGCCGATCAGCAGGAGCAGCCGCTGCCAGGTCAGCTCGTGCCGGGCGAACCCGGTCGTCGCCCACGTCAGCAGCGCGACCAGCGAGAAGAGCAGCCCGGCGTCCGGTAGCTGACCGTCTGCGCTGGAGTGCGCGAGAACCGCGAGCGTGCCGTTGACGATGCCGACGGCAGCACAGCGCGCACGGCGCAGCGGAGCAGTCGGCAGGGTCACGACCAGCAGCTTAGCTGCCGAATTGGTCGAAACCACCCCTACGCAAGATGGGAGAACTTGGTTCAATGCGCTGGTGATTTCGTACAGCACCGATCTCAGCGGCCTGACCGAGGCCGATCTCGCCGGGTTCTTCGTGGGCTGGCCCACACCGCCGTCGCCCGCGCAGCACCTCGCCGTGCTGCGCGGGAGCTACCGCGTGGTGATCGCGCGCTCGCAGGACGAGGTCGCCGGCTTCGTGAACATGATCAGCGACGGCGTGCTGACGGCGTTCATCCCGTGGCTGGAGGTGCGGCCTTCGTTTCAGGGCCAGGGCATCGGCACCGAGCTGATGCGGCGGATCGTGGCCGAGGCCGCGCACCTGTACTCGGTGGACCTCACGTGCGACGACTCACTGCGTCCGTACTACGAACGCCTCGGCATGTCCGCGCTGACCGGCATGGGCCTGCGCAACCGCTCCGTGCTCTAGATCCCTTCGAGATCCAGGGTCTGCTGGTGCGGGCCGCCGGTGAACGAGCTGGTGAGCAGGCCCGCACTTCGGCACCGCCCGCACGTCACCGGTGACGTCGTCGCCTTGAACCGGGTGAAGTCCCAGCTGCCCGTGCCGACGTGGCAGCCGGGACCGGGCACCTCCAGCCCGAGCCAGCCCTGCAACCGCACGGCGTGCACGACGTCGGATCCGTCGAGGTAGCCGTTGAGCCGCCCCGCGAACCGGTTGCGCGCCTCTGCCGCGGGCGCACTGAGTGCCTCCTGCAAGACCGAAATGCCGTTCATGAATACGATTCAACCTCACGTGGACGCGTCGAGCCGTGCACCACGCCGCTCCAGCACGGTGAGGCTCCGGGCACACCACCGCACGTTGTCCCGCTCGAACGACAAGCCGCGCAACAAGGTCAGGTACGGCCCGACCCGTTCCGCGGTGGCGAGGAACTCCTCTTCGTCCATCCCGTCGAGCAACTTGGCCCTCAGTCGTTCGTAGCGCGAGATCTTCGCCTCGGCCCACTGCCTGCGTTCCCGGATCGAGGCTTTCACCGCCTCGACGTCACCGGAGTCCGCCGCCAGCACCGCGACGAGCAGCTCGTCCCGGATCGCGGTGGGCTTGTGCTGCGCGGCCGTGAACCTCGTCAGCTCTTCGCGCCCTAGTGACGTCAGCGAGAACAGGCGCTTGTTCGGCCGGCGTTCCTGCTCGACCGTCCTCGCCGTGATCAGCCCGTCGGTCTCCATCCGGTCCAGCTCCCGGTAGAGCTGCTGCGGCGTGCAGATCCAGAAGTTCGCCACGGCGGCGTCGAACGCCTTGGCCAGGTCGTAGCCGGACGACTCCCCGTCGAGCAGGGCGGCCATGACGGCATTGCGCAGCGACATACTCCCAGGTTACGGTGCATCGACCTAGTCAACAAGTTGAGTATGTGAGGGTTCACGTGAACGCATTCCGCAAGGCGGTCGAGGCACGCGACACCGAGGCGATGGCGGCGTGCCTGGCCGACAACGTCGTGTTCACCAGCCCTGTCGCGTTCGCGCCGTACCCCGGCAAGCCGATCACCGCCGCGATCCTGCGCGGAGTGATGCGGGTGTTCGAGAACTTCCGCTACGAGCGCGTGATCGTCGACGGTCCGAACCACGCGCTGGTGTTCCGGACCGAGGTCGGCGGCAAGGAGATCCAGGGCTGCGACTTCCTGCACCTGAACGAGGACGGCCTGATCGACGAGTTCACCGTCATGGTGCGCCCGCTGTCCGGCGCCCAGGCCCTGTCCGAGGCGATGGCGGCGCAGTTCGACCAGATCAAGGCCGAGGCCCTAGAAGCGTTCAACTCCTAACGCGGTCAGCGCCAGATCGAGGTTGCTCAGCCCCTGGAGGTTGCGCCCGGTCTGCGCGGCCAGCTCGACGATCGCCACGTTGCGCTGGTCGTCGGCCGACATCTTCCTGAGCGCCGCGTCGTCGCGGATCCCGGTCTCCCGCAGGAACACCATGACCGCGCCGACGCCGGCCAGTTCCGGGTCGCTGTAGGCCTGGTAGTCCTTCTGGTTGCTCAGCGAGGCCATCACGACGATCAACGTGTTCCGCATGTCGTCGCGGGACATCGTGTTGAGCTGGTGCTGGCTGCGGAACCTGCCCGCCAGCAGCACTCCCCTGCCGTAGAACGGTGTCGAACCCGGCCGCCTGCCGCGGGTGGCGAGGTCGCTGCCCAGCGCGATCTGGGCCAGCTGCAGGTTCGTGAAGCCCTGCAACGCCTGCCCGGCACCGGTCTGCGCGCCGAGCTCTACGATCATCACGTTGCGCTGGTCGTCCGCCGTCATCGTCTTGAGCGCCGCGTCGTCGCGCAGTCCGTTGCGGCGCAGGAAGACCATCACGGCGCCCATGCCGGCCAGGATGTCGTTGTCGTAGCGCTGGTAGTCGCTCTGCTTGCTCAGCGACGCCATCACGACGATCAGCGTGTTGCGCATGTCCTCACGGGACATGGTGTTGAGCTGGCGTTGCGTGCGGAACCCGCCTGCCAGCAGCACTCCCCGGATCGGGAACGAGACCACCGAGCCCGCGCGCACCTCCACGTCGACGAAGTCCTCGCCCACAGTGGTGCGGCGCAGCGAGAAGTCACCGGCGGAACAGGCCCAGTCGGTGAGCGACAGGTCGGCCACACCGTCGTACCGCACCAGACCGTCGGGGTTGAGCGAGTGCACGACCAGTCCTTCGACCCCGATCGCCTGGTCGTAGGTCCCGGTCGTCGCCCTGCGCAGCTCCACGAGGAACGTCCGCCCGTCGCGTCGCTGGGACGGCACGGCGATCAGCACGGGTTTGCCCGAGCCCGGTGACCGGTAGTCGGGCTTGTACAGCCGCGCCTTCGCCGGCAGGTCGCGGACGTGCACCACCGACGAGCTGTCGCGGAACCGCGGGTCCCGGTACAGGTGCGCACCCGGCACCAGCGGCCCGACGATGCGGTTGGCGGGCACGCCCACGTACGGCCCCTGCATGTTCGGGCCGCCTTCGGGCAGCTTCGGCGTCGAGCCGCGCACCCAGCTCTGCGGGCCTGGTGCCGTCGGGCCGTAGCCGCGGGCGCTCATCGCGGAGTACGGCGAGGCGTACTCCCTTCCCAGGGCGTCGAACTCGTGCTGGAGCCCGTAGCCGTGGCCGAGCTCCTGGCACGCCGCGTCGAACGGCGTGATCGAGTCGACCACGGTCACCCGGATCCGTTTCGTGCCACCGGGAACCGGCACGTCCACCTCGCCGCCGCCCCACCAGCCGGTCGGCTTCGCGAGCCAGATCAGCAGGACGTCGGTGTGCGCCCAGTCGACCTGCGTGGCGGCCTTCACCACGGCCTCGTGCAGGCTGGCACGCTTGGCGTCGTCGGACACCGGAACCGGGTTGGGGATCTCGACGGGGTCGTACACCTGGCTGCTCACGTCGAAGAGCCCGCGGGTGGACCGCCACCAGAAGTCACCCAGGCCGTGGTCGATGCCCGGCCGCATCCAGTTCTCGAACTGCTCGCGCGACCAGACGCTGTCCGTGGCCGTGTACCGCACCGGAACGACTGCGATCATCGTCGCCTCCTCTGTGCCGCCTGAGTGGACACAGAGGAACTCGGTCACCGGCCAAGAACGTTACGCGGCCCGTTCGTACACGCTCACGTGCCGCCTGCTGTCTGCGACGAACGGCTCGCCGTTCCAGCCGCCGCGCCGCTCGCGCAGCCGCAGTCCCGCGATGCGCGCCATGAGATCGAACTCGGAAGGGTAGGCCTGCCGGGTCTTGATCGGGCCGAACCGGATTCCGTCCGCGCTGATGCGCACGTGGTTCTCGTCGAGGATCTGGGTCGAAGGGTCGAAGCGGTTGACGTCGAGCCGGACGTGGTCGACCTCCACGGCCTCCACGTCGATGAACTGGTGCCGCGGCCGCGCCACCCAGCTCGGCAGGCCGCACTCGACCACGAACACGCCGTCCGGGGTGAGGTGGCGCGCCGCGTTCTCGAAGCAGCGGACCTGGTCGTCCTGGGTGAGCAGGTTCGTGATCGTGTTGTAGACCAGGTACACCAGGTCGTACGTGCGGCCGGTGCCGGTCTGGGACATGTCCCCCATGGTCACGGGGATGTCGTCGCCGCCGGGTTTCTCCCGCATGCGCGCGACCATGTGCGGCGACAGCTCGATGCCGTCGACCGCGACGCCGGCCTGAGCCAGCGGCAATGCGATACGGCCGGTGCCGACCGCGAACTCCAGGGCGGACTTGCCGAACGCGGCGAGGAAGCGGACGGTGTCGTCCTCGTCGCCGCGCGGTGAGTTGTCGTAGTTCTGGGCAGTCTCGGGACCGAAACTCGGATTGAATCCCTTCACCCGTCCCACGCTAGCCACGCCGCCAACCGGTTTATCGCTCCCAAGAGCGCAGCAGGGCCAGATCGTGCAGGTCCCGCTCGCGCGGCTCGTAACCCTGGTGGAAGAACAGCTGCTGCTCGGCCGACAGACACGGCACGGTCGTTCCGAGGATCGTGCCCGTGACGAAGCACTTCGCCGGGTAGCGGAAAGGCTCGCCGGGCGTCGGCGAGGACTGCTCGGCGCTGCCGTCCTCGTTGTAGCGCAACGGGTGCAGGTCGATCTCGCGGTCGCCGGGGTCCGTGACCACGAACCGCACCGGGCGCCACGACAAGGTTTCCACGAACCCGATTGCCGCCAGCGCGTCGAGGATCCGCGGTTCCTGCTCCTCGCGGTGCATGAGGTCGAGGTCGCCGTGCGGCCGAGTCTGCCTGCCCACCAGCGCGTCGATGCCCCAGCCGCCGCCCACGCGGACGTCGAAGCCGTCGAGCGCCGCCAAGATGTCGAGCACGTCCTCGCCGGTCACGCCTCCACCGTAATGATCAGGAAGGCGGCCGCGCACCCGAATTTCGCTGCACGGGTGCCTCCGCGGCTGCTACGTTGAAGATCGTGCCGGACTTCAAGCTGCCGCTCTACGGCGCTGACACCGAACGTGGCGACCTCGCTCCCTGAGCCGCCCTGTTCCTCCGCCACCCTTCTCACCTTTGTCCTGCACAGGGAGCTTTGCCATGCGTTCGTTCATCCACGCGTTGCCCAAGGTCGAGTTGCACGTCCACCTCGTCGGATCGGCCGGCGTCGGCACCGTCCTGGAACTCGCCCGGCGCCACCCGGAGGCCGGTGTGCCGACGGATCGCGCCGAACTGGAGCGCTTCTACACGTTCCGGGACTTCGACCACTTCCTGAAGGTCTACTGGGCGGTCCAGTCGATGCTGAAGGGCCGCGCCGACATCCACACCCTCGTCGTCGGCCTGGCGCGCGAACTGGCCCGGCAGAACGTCCGGTACGCCGAGGTCACCGTCACGCCGCACAACCACATCACGGACGGCATGGCCGGCGACGAACTCCTCGCGGGCCTCGCGTCCGGCCGTGCGGAAGCGGCGGCGCTGGGCGTCGATCTGGCCTGGTGCTTCGACATCCCGGGTGAGAAGGGCCTGGTGGCCGCACGGGAGACGCTCACGTTCGCGCTGTCCGAACGCCCTGACGGCCTGGTCTCCTTCGGCCTGGCCGGACCCGAGGCGGGCATCGGCCGCGCCCAGTTCGCGCCTTTCTTCGACGCGGCGAGGGACGCCGGCCTGCACAGCGTGCCGCACGCGGGGGAGACCACCGGCCCGGAGACCATCTGGTCCGCGGTGCGGGACCTGCGAGCCGAACGGATCGGCCACGGCACGAGCTGCGTCGAGGACCCGGCGTTGGTGGAACACCTCGTGCTGAAGGGAATCCCGCTGGAGGTGTGCCCGACGTCCAACGTCCGCACGCAACAGGTCGCGTCGATCGAGACGCATCCCGTGCGGCAGATGCTCGACGCGGGCGTGGTGGTCACGCTGAACACCGACGACCCGCCGTTCTTCGGTGCCACGCTGGAAGGCGAGTACCTGGCGGTGGCCGCCGCGCTCGATCTCACGCCCGCGCAGGTGGCGAGGTTGGCGGAGAACGCCGTGCTGGCCTCGTTCCTGCCCGGCAGCCGCAAGACGGCGTTGCTGGAGGAGATCGCGGACGTCGTGGCGTGATTCGGCCACCGCATCTCGTTTGGCGGCATCCGACACGGTGGTTCGGGCACTATTGCGGGGCAATGACATCTACATCGGGGGTCCGGTGAAAAGAACCATTGTTGTGCTCACGGCCGTTCTGGCTGCCCTGGGGATCGCTCCCACGGCCAACGCGGCCTACTCCACCTCGCTCGTGGTGCTCGGCGACTCGTACGCCTCCGGCACCGGCGCGGGGTCCTATCAGGACGGAACCACCGGAAACTGCTGGCGCAGCGCCAACTCCTACGGTGAGCAGGTGGCCGCCCGGCTGCGCGCGGCGGGCAGGCTCGGCTCGTTCGCGAACGTGAGCTGCAGCGGCGCCGCCACGGCGGACTTCTCCCGTCCCTTCAAGGACCGTCCGGCCCAGCTGGACGCCCTGAAGCGCGACACGAACCTGGTGCTGCTCACCGTCGGTACCAACGACATCGACTACGCGACGTACGGCGGCATCTGCATCCAGGCCGACTGCACGGGCGCGCCGACCGAGGCGATCCTGGCCAGGCTGCCGCAGATGGGCAGCAACGTGACCGCCCTGCTCGCCGAGATCGACAAGCGCAGCCCGTACGCGCGAGTCGTCGTCGTGGGCTACGGCCGTCAGGTGTCCACTTCGGACAACCCGCCCGGCGCCACGCTCGACCCGATCTGCGGCGAGGGCATCCTCACCACCGCGGAACGCGGCCAGGGCAACCAGGTGGCCGACGGCATCGACGCCACCCTGCGCTCCGCCGTGACCAAGGCGACCTACAAGGGCGTCAACGCCACGTTCGCCAGCCCGTTCTCCCGCCCCGGCACTTTCGAGGGCCACGCGCTGTGCGAGTCGGGCACCCCGTTCCTGCGCGGGTTCGACGCGCTGGCACCGGGCCAGGAGGGGCCGGAGGCCGTGTTCCACCCGAACCAGCAGGGTCAGACCGCCCTGGCCTCGCTCGTCCGGATCTAGTAGTGTGTCGCTGCTTAGTTTTGATGCATGTGGCTGGGAGGCTGTTGTCATGGCCTCCCAGTTGAAACGGCCGGTCACGTTGTCGGCGCGGGATCGTGAAGAACTGCTCCGGCTGACCACCACGGGCGTGCACTCGGCGTCGGCGATCCGGCGGGCGCGGGTGCTGCTCGCGCTGGATACCTCGGTGGGTGAGCCTGATCCGAAGGAAGTGATCGCGGCCCGGCTCGGGGTCTCGGGTGAGATGCTGCGGCTGGTCGCCAGGCGGTTTGCCGAGACCGGCGGCGACATTCAGGCCACGATC
>NZ_FOYL01000019.1 GCF_900115955.1 Lentzea waywayandensis | reverse complement strand
GTCCCGTTTCCCGTACTACATGAACACCTACGGCATGCACTCCATCCACGGCCGTGCGCCGGCCATCGCCACGGGTCTCGCCGTGGCGCGGCCGGACCTGAGCGTGTGGGTGGTGACCGGTGACGGTGACGCGCTGTCCATCGGCGGCAACCACCTGATCCACACGTTGCGGCGCAACGTGAACCTCAAGATCCTGCTGTTCAACAACAGGATCTACGGCCTGACCAAGGGCCAGTACTCGCCGACCTCGGAGCCGGGCAAGGTCACCAAGTCGACGCCGATCGGCTCGGTCGACCACCCGTTCAACCCGGTGTCGCTGGCACTGGGCGCGGAGGCCTCCTTCGTCGGCCGGGCGCTCGACTCGGACAAGGCCGGTCTCACCTCGGTGCTGCGCCAGGCGGCGGAACACCGCGGCTCGGCGCTCGTGGAGATCTACCAGAACTGCCCCATCTTCAACGACGGCGCGTTCGACGTGCTGAAGGACGCGGACGAGGCACAGCGGCGGATCATCAACGTCGTCGACGGCGAGCCGATCAGGTTCGGTCGTGAGGGCGAGTACTGCGTGATCCGCGAGGGCTTCGGGCTCGCGGTCGCGAAGTCCGCGGACGTGGACGCGAGCGACATCGTCGTGCACGACGCGTCGGACCTGAACCTGTCGTTCGCGCTCTCGCGGCTGTCGACGCAGGACCTCACGCACACCGTCACGGGCGTGTTCCGGCGGGCGGACCGGCCGACGTACGACGACGGCGTGCGCGCGCAGGTCAACGAGGCCAAGAACGCCAAGGCCGCGGACCTGAGCAAGCTGTTGCACGGCAAGGACACCTGGACCGTGGTCGGCTGACCCCGGAACAATCTGAAGGGCCCGCCAGCACAGCCGGCGGGCCCTTCGCCATTTGAGATTCCTGAGCACGCAACGCATTCGTGATCGACTTCGTCAGAACGGTGTGAAGGACCCCGCCATACGCGGCACGACCGCGATCTCCTTGCTGCTGTTGACTTCATCCCTCGCACTCGGTGCCTGCTCGACGTCACGCCCCGCGTCGTACGGTCTGCCCGAACGCCCTCCCCCAGGCGTTGCCGCCGGACTGGAAACCCCGCGCGGACACATCTCCTTCCAGCCTCCGTTCCTGCCGATCTCGCTGGAGTTCGACGGACAGTCGCTGAAGGCGGAACTCGAAAGCAAGATCATCACGCCCATCGGGACGGTCAAGCTCGGCGGTTCCACCGGTGAAGTGCTCAAGCAGGACGGCAAGCCACTGCCCGCCGAACCCGCCGACGTCACTCAGCTGATCGTCTGCCAGCAGGGCAGCAACGGTCAGACCTGCGACGCAACCCGGATCAACACCGGACGCAAGATCACCGTGGAGATGAACGGGAAGTTCGTCCAGGAGGTCGAACGCAACCGCATCGTCATCCACGCCTCGCCCGGCTCCTCGGTCAAGCTGACCGACAACGGGCCGCCCTCGAAGAAGGACGATGTCCGCGGCCCAGCGCGTGCGGACATCGAGGAGTTCGACTTCCACGCCACCAGCCCCGACACCGACGTGGACCTGGAGCGTTCGCAGGGCGGTGTGCACGCTGATCTCCGGTACGACCACGTGACCGGCGTGCTGAGCATGATCAACGGTGCGAAACTCGCGCCGTACGACGTCTACAGCTGGTCCAAGCCCGGCAAGCCCACCGACTATCCCGGCGAGGCCGAGTGCCTCGCCGTGGAGCAGGACAAGTGGGTGGAACGACTGGACGAGGACCAGTTGGAGTCGGAGCACATCATCGTGTGCGTCAAGACCTCCGAGGGCGACCTCGGATACCTGCTGATCGTGCCCAACCGGGAGCTCAAGCCCGTGGCGTACTTCGTCTACTCCTACACCTGGGTCAGGTGACGCCTGAAGGGCCCGCCGGCGCACAACCGGCGGGCTCTTCGTCACCTCTGGTGCGAGCGACGGTCGTACGAGACCGCGTAGATCGTGCTGCGAGCGGCCAGCACCGGATCGTCGGACAGTTCGATGCCGGTCGCCAGCGAGGTCGGGTCGAACACCTGCGCCTGCCAGTACTCCTGGTCGGGTGCCTCCCCGATGATCTCGATCCGGCCGACGTCGACGGACCGGCGGTCGTCCGGCCACGCGACGGTCGAGTCGTGCGTCGGGTCGCCCGGCTCGCCGAACGTCACGCGCAGCACGAACGAGATCGGCAGCCGGTCGCGCAGTTCCTCGGTGAGGTGGTGCGGCGTCCACGACGCAGAATCCTCGGCGTCGACGATGCCCGCCTCCGGCACCCACGAATAGCGGATCGGGCGCACCACACCGGAAGCATCCCGCCACAGAAACGCGTGGATGGCCCAGTACTGCGTGGTGCCGTAGCTGGCCGGGATCGCGATGGTCTTGGCCGCCACCAGGGCGGGGCCGACGGTCGGGTGCGCGCCGACGAACGACTTGATGTGCGGCACGGACGGGTCGTGGGCATCGGTGTCCGCCTTGGCGGCCTTGATGAACTCCTCGAACTCCTCGGGCGTCGCCGCCACGAACCGCTGCACGTTCACCATCACCAGGTCGGTGTTGGTGCCGTCGGCGAGGTGGAACTTCGTCGCGAACCCCCGCACCGACCGGTCGCTGTCGAACGCGTGCGGGTTGGCGTCGGTGTGCGAGAAGCGAACGGTCGCGCGGACCGGCGCGCTCTGGAGGTGCGGGGCGGTCGTGAACGGCGCCGCGGCACCGTTGGGCGTGAACACGGCTTCGTAGACGAAGCCTCGGGCGTGGGCTCGGCGGAAGCCGTGGTGGGTGCCCTTCAGATTCTCGATCGAGTCCACAATGGTCGATGAAATCTGGGATTTCGCCAGCTCGGATGACATGCGTCGAAGCTATCGACGCACGTCATCCGCAGCCAGAACAGCGTTCCATTTGGCGGTGATCGATCAGGGAGCGGGTCGGAAGCCGGCCTTCTCCGCGTCCGCCTCGGTGCGGAACCACACGTCGGCGCGCGTCTCCACGAAGTTCGCGGAGCCCTCTGCGTAGTAACGGCGACCGGTCAGCGTGGCCTTCACCGCGAAGTCCGCGGCCGGCGCGTGGCCGTCCGACTTCGGCAGCACCGAGCCGGGACCGAACGGCGAGCGCGGGTTGAAGCCCTCCGGCTGCTGGAACCTCGCCCCCGAGGACGGGCTGCCCGCGGGCGTCCCGTTCGGACGGCCGCCGGTGGACGGCGAATATCCGACCGGACGCGGGCGGGCCGGCAGCGCGGCCGGCGTCGGCTGGGGTTCCGGCTTCGGGGACTCGAAGGCCTGGAACGCCGGGAAGCTCTGCTGACGCTGTGGCGTGGTGCGCCGGGCCTCGCGGATCGGCAGGCCCGCATCGGTGTGCCGCTGCGGCAGGTCCTCGATGATCGGTTCGGGGTCCGGCTCCGGCGGGGCGGCGAGCAGCGGCTCGTCGCTCGGCACGAACTTCGGCACGAACGGCTGGTCGTTGCTCGTGTCCGGCAGCGAGCGGGTCTGCCCGAGAGCCGGCAACGGCTCGTCGGCGTCCAGCAGCGGCTCGAACAGCGAACGCGGGGCCTCGGCGACCGGGGGCGCCACAGGTGCGGCGGGAACCTCGGTTCCGTGGGAGAACGCGGCGCCGACAGCACGCGGCGTGCGTTCCGGGACTTCGTCGAGCTCGACGCGCGGCTCGAACGCCGAGAACGGCGCGGGTGCCGGGGCACCGGGAGTGCTGAACGGCTGGGAGAACAGCGACTGCGTGTAGGAGACCTCGGGCTCGACGAACTCCTCGAAGACCTGCTCGGGCTCCTCGCGCAGTGCGTGCGCGGATTCCTGCTCGGGCTCGGGCTCCGGCTCCCGTTCGGGCTCCGTGAACGCCTGTTCCTCGGCGAGCGTCGACTCGAAGACGCCGTTGCGGACGCTCGGCGCGTCCAGGTCGATCGGCTCGACGATCGGCTCGATCAGGCCGGTCTGCTCGGCCGGGGACTCGGGCTCGACCTCGTGGGCCGGCTCGGTGAAACCGTCCAGCTGGCCGGAGATCTCGTCGCGCAGGCCGGGGTACTCACCGGTGAGGTCGCTGTCCGGCCAGCTGCTCTCCTCGACGGCGATGAACGTCGTCTGCTCGGAGCGGGTGCCGGCGGGCTCGTCCTCCTGCTCGGCGGCCTCGTCGAGGAACGCCTCCTGCTCCTCCTGGGCCCACACCTCACGAGGCTGGTAGATGAAGTCGTCGGCCTGGTCGTCCACCTCGGGGCCCGCGGTCGGCTGCGGGGCCGGGGCACCGGGCTCGGCGACCTGCTCGACCGTGGGCACGTACGACGTCTGCTCGGACGGGAGCTCCGGCTCGTCGTCGAAGTCCGCGGCCTCCAGACCGGAGAGCTGCAGGACCGTCGTCTGCTCCGCCGGGGTCTCGGCGGGGACGTCCTCCGGCGCGAGGCGCTCGAACAGCGACCTCGGGCGGTCGTCCTCGGCGTCGGCCAGTGCCTTCTGCTCGGCCAGCTGCTCCTCGAAGCGGCGCTGGGCCTCCTCCGGCTCCAGGTACTGGCGGACCGGCGCGGCCGGCTCCTCCTCGACCTCGGGCTGGGCCTCGAACGCCGTGGTCTCGTACGTCTCGGTCTCGTACGGCGCGCTCTCGTACGGCGCGGGCTCTGGCTCCTCCACGACCACCGGCGGCGGAAGCGGGAGCGGCGCCGGAGCGGGAGCCGGCACGGGCTCACCGAAGTAGGCGGGCGGCTCCACGTACGGCGCGGGCGTCGACGGAAGCGCCGGAACGGCCGTGGGCGGCGTCAGCACGTCGTCGCTCAGCGACCGCGGCGGCGCATCCCACTCGTCGACGTGGAAGTCGTCGACGGGAACTGGCGCGGCGACCGGCGAGGCCGAACGGCGCGCGTCGAGAAGTTGATCATCCAGGTCGGCAATCTGCTTTCGTGCGGGGCGCACCATCACCAACCAGGTGAGCAGTACTCCCGCAACGAAGGACAGCAGGCTCCACAGCCAGACCTGCCCGAAGATGTTCACGGGTAAGCCCCTTCTACGACCACACTCCGACCCCACTCACTCGGAAGGGTGAGCACGGCCAAACTACAGTGCCTTTGATGATGCTCCGTCACTACGCCGTTCAGCGCAAATAACGGGTGGAAAGCCCAGCGTAGAGTGGGATTTTGTGCCCCCTCTGACAACCTCGGCCATCACTTCGCGAGAAGTTCACACCCAGGGGCGAGGACTCACCTACGGCGCACTCGCCTACGTCCTTTGGGGCCTGTTCCCGGCGTACTGGCCACTCCTCGTACCCGCCCAGCCGGTCGAGGTGCTCGCACACCGGATCGTCTGGTCGTTCGTCACGCTCGCCATCGTCGTCATGATCCTCCGACGGTGGCGCCCTTTCCTCGAACTATCCGGAAAAGGCTGGCTGATCGTTACCGCAGCCGCCGTGTTGATCACGGTGAACTGGGGCACCTACATCTACGCGGTCAACGCCCACCACGTCGTGGAAGCCGCGCTCGGCTACTTCATCACGCCGTTGGTGAGCGTGGCGCTTGGCATGCTCTTCCTGAAGGAACGCGTGCGGCTGCCGCAGACCGTAGCGATCGCTGTGGTCATCGTCGCTGTGATCGTGCTCACCGTCGACTACGGCAGGCTGCCGATCGTCTCGCTGATCCTGGCCTGCTCGTTCGGCGTCTACGGGCTGCTCAAGAAGAAGGTGCCGCTGGACGCCGTCACCAGCCTCACCGCGGAGAGCATCGTTCTCGCCCCGCTCGCCGGCCTCTACCTGCTCACCCTGGGCAGCGCCAACACCTTCACGACCGAGGGCACCGGCCACACGTTGCTGCTCCTGAGCACCGGCATCGTCACGGTGATCCCGCTGGTGCTCTTCGGCGCGGGCGCGCAACGGATTCCGCTGATCACCATGGGCATGTTGCAGTACCTCGCTCCGGTGCTGCAGTTCGCCTGGGGTGTGTTCGTCGTGCACGAACCGATGCCGCCCAGCAGGTGGATCGGGTTCGCCCTCGTCTGGCTGGCACTCGCGATCTTCACCTTCGACGCGATGAAGAACCGGCGCAAGCAGACGCTCGCGCCGGTCAGCTGATCACTAGCGAGAACGTTCCACGACGTAGATCGCGAGGTCTTCAAGGGCGTTGCGCGCGGCACACTCCGGCAGCTTGCCCAGTTCCGTGCGGGCCCGGTCCGCGTAGTCGGCGAGCATGTCGCGCGACTTGTCCATGCCCTTGGACTTCCGCAGCAGAGCCAGGGCCTCGTCCACCAGCTCGTCCTCGACGATCGGTCCCGCCAGCAGCTCGGCGAGCCGCGTCTCGGACGGATCCGCCAGCGCGTAGAGCATCGGCAGCGTCTTCACGCCCTCGCGCAGGTCCGTGCCCGGCGTCTTGCCGGACGTCACGGACGGCGAAGCGATGTCGATCACGTCGTCGGAGATCTGGAACGCCGCACCGATCACCTCGGCGTACCGGCGCAGCGCGTCCGTCTGCTCCTCGGTCGCGTCGGAGAACATGCCGCCGAACCTGGCGGCGGTGGCGATCAGGACGCCCGTCTTCTCCTCGATCACCTTGAGGTAGTGGGAGATCGGGTCCTCGTCCGGCTTCGGGCCGACGGTCTCGCGCATCTGTCCGGTCACCAGGACCGAGAAGGTCTCCGCGATGATCCGCGCCGCGTCCGTGCCGAGATCGGCGGTGAGCCGGGACGCGTGGGCGAACAGAAAGTCGCCCGTCAGGATCGCGATGCTGTTGTCCCACTTGACGTTCGCGGAGACCGCTCCGCGGCGCATGGTCGCCTCGTCCATGACGTCGTCGTGGTAGAGCGTCGCGAGGTGGGTGAGCTCGACCACAGCGGCCGCCTTGATGACCTTCTCCCGGTCCCAGTCGGCGCCGAACTGCGATGCGAGCAGTGTGAAGAGCGGGCGGATCCGCTTGCCGCCCGCCTCCACAAGGTGAAGCGAGGTTTCCGTGACCGGGTGGAACTCGCTCTGCACGACGTCGTGCAGGATGCGCTCCACCTCGGCCAGGCCGTCCTGGACTACCTCGGTGAGCACGGGGTCCACCAACGCGAACCCCGGTCCCTCATGCTCGCTACTGGTCACACCAGCAGACTACGTACACCTAGCTGAGGAAGGAGCCGGTACCCGCCCAATCGAGCACGAAGGTGGGCCACAAACCCAGCACCAAGGTGACGACGGCACCCAACGTGATCGCGATCGTGGTGAACGCGCCGGGCACCGTCACGGTCGGGCCGTCCGGAGCCGGGTCGCTGAAGTACATCAGCACGATCACCCGCAGGTAGAAGAACGCCGCGACGGCCGAGGCCACCAGGGCGATCACCACGAGCGGCGTCAGGCCGGCCTCGATCGCCGCGCTGAACACGACGAACTTGCCGATGAAGCCGGACGTCAGCGGAATTCCGGCCAGGGCCAGCAGCAGGAACGTGAAGACGGCGGCCACGATCGGCGACCGCTTCGCGAGGCCCGCCCACTGCGACAGGTGCGTCGCCTCGCCGTCCGAGTTGCGGACCAGCGACACGATGCCGAACGCGGCGATCGTGGTGAAGCCGTACGCCAGCAGGTAGAACATGGTCGCGCTCACACCGGGGGCGTCGCCCTCCGGCGTCAGCGCGATGGAGCCGATCAGCAGGAAGCCCGCGTGTGCCACCGAGGAATACGCGATCATGCGCTTCACGTCGGTCTGGGTGAGGCCCAGGATCGCGCCGATCACCATCGACACGACCGCGACGCCGTAGAGCACGCCGCGCCACTCCCACTGCGTGTTCTCGAACGCCACCGTGAGCACGCGCAGGATGCCGCCGAACGCGGCGACCTTGGTGCACGCGGCCATGAACGCCGTCACCGGCGTCGGGGCGCCCTGGTACACGTCCGGGGTCCAGGCGTGGAACGGGCCGACGGCGGCCTTGAACAGCAGACCCACCACCAGCAGGCCGAAGCCCGCGAACAGCAGCGTGTCGGAACGGTCCGTGCCGCCGGCGGCGGTCGCGATGGCCGAGAGCTTCACCGAACCCGCGTAGCCGTACAGCAGAGCGACGCCGTACAGGAAGAACGCGGAGGCGAAAGCGCCGAGCAGGAAGTACTTCACGGCCGCTTCCTGCGAGAGCAGGCGACGGCGACGAGCCAGGCCGCACAGCAGGTACAGCGGCAGCGACAGGACTTCCAGCGCGATGAACATCGTCAGCAGGTCGTTCGAGGCGACGAACGTCATCATGCCGCCGAGCGCGAACAGCGTGAGCGGGAAGACCTCGGTCTGCATGCCGGTCTTCGTCGCCTGCGCGCGGTCCTGCACGGTGCCCGGACGGATCGCGGCCTGCGCCACGAACGCGCCACCGGGCTCCACCGAGCGATCGGCGATCAGCAACACCGAACCGAATCCCAGCACCAGCAACGTGGCCCACAGGAAGAGCGCCGGCGAGTCGACCGCGATCGCCCCCGCCAGCGTCGCCACGCCCTGCTCGGGACGCTCCGACGTCGCGTAGACGATCAGTGCGCCGACTGCACCGACCAGCGTCACGAGCGTCAGCACGAGCTGCACGGCCCACCGCTGATGCTTGGGCAGCAACGCTTCCAGCAGCACGCTGACGCATGCGGCGCCGAGCACGATCAGCAGCGGCGCGATGGCGCCGTAATCGATCTCCGGCGCCTCGATCGTCTGCGCCTGAGCGACGAGAAGGTTCACGTCACTTGCCTTCCTGCACGGTGACCGGGTCGGTCACGCCGACCTCGGTCAGCGTCGCCCCAACGGTCGGGGTGATGACGTCGAGCACCGGCTGCGGGTAGAACCCGAGCGCCAGCACGATGACAACGAGCGGTGCCAGCACTGCGATCTCACGCTTGTTGAGGTCGCCGATGGTGGTCTTCTTCTCCGGGTCGCCGACGGCTCCCGGACCGGCGGCCGCACCCACGAGCGCGTCGCCGCGCAGCGGGCCGGTCATGATCCGCTGGTAGAGCCACAGCACGTAGAGCGCCGCGAGCACCATGCCGACCGTCGCGATGATCGTGAACACCGGCTGCGTCGGGAACGAGCCGATCAGCACGAGGAACTCCGAGACGAACGAGTTCGTGCCCGGCAGCGACAGCGTGGTCAGACCCGACAGCAGCAGCATGCCCGCGAGCAGCGGCGCCACCTTCGACATGCCGCCGTAGTCGGCGATCAGCGACGAGCCACCGCGCGCGATCACCATGCCGACCACCAGGATCAGCATGCCGGTCGAGATCGAGTGGTTGAGCATGTACGACACCGAGCCCACGCCCGCCTGCGACGTGAACGAGAAGATGCCGAGCGCGATGAAGCCGAAGTGGGCGATCGAGACGTAGGCGAGGAACCGCTTCATGTCCCGCTGGCCCGTGGCGAGCAACGATCCATAAAGGACACCGGCCACCGCGAGCACGAGCACGAGCGGCGCCAGGTTCTTCGACGCCTCCGGGAACATCGGCAGCAGGTAGCGCAGCATGCCGAACGTGCCGACCTTGTCCAGGATGCCGACGACGATCACCGTGACGCCGATGGGCGCCTCGGCGGCCGCGTCGGGCAGCCAGGTGTGGAACGGCACGAGCGGCGCCTTGATCGCGAACGCCAGGAAGAAGCCGAGGAACAGCCAGGTCTGCGTCGTCGAGTCGGCGTCGCTGACCACCTTCACCAGCGTCGCCCAGTCGAACGTGCCCTTGCCCAGCTCGTCCGACGCCATCGCGTAGGCGCCGATCGCGGAGGCCAGCATGATCAGGCCGCCGAGGAACGAGTACAGGAAGAACTTGACCGCCGCGTACTGCCTGCGCGCGCCGCCGTAGCCGCCGATCAGGAAGTACATCGGGATCAGCATGACCTCGAAGAGCACGTAGAACAGGAAGACGTCGGTGGCGGCGAACACCGCGACCGTCACGGCCTCCTGGATCAGGATCAGCGAGAGGTACCCGCCCTGCGAACGGCCGGCGGGCAGCTTCTCCGTCCAGCCGGCACCGATCACCAGCGGGATCAGCAGCGCGATGACCGCGATCATCACCAGCGCGATGCCGTCGATGCCGAACTGCAGCCGCACGCCGAACGCCGGGATCCAGTCCACGCCCGCGGCGAGCTGAATGCGGTCGCCGTCCGGGTCGTAGGCGGCCCACAGCAGAACGGCGAGCACGAGCTCGACGAGCGAGAACGCCAGCGCGACGAGCTTGGCCTTCTTGTCGTCCTTGCGCAGGAACGCCACCACCAGCGCGCCGACCAGCGGCACCACCAGCAGTGCGATCAGAACCCAGGTCACGAGAACCTCACCACCAGGAGCGCCCCGAGCACGAAGATCGAGCCCAGCAGCATGGACAGTGCGTAGGAGCGGACGAACCCGGTCTGCAGCCTGCGCAACCGGCCCGAGCTACCGCCGAGCAGCGCCGCGGTCCCGTTGACCAGACCGTCGACGCCCTTCAGGTCGAAGAACACCAGCGCGCGGGTGAGCCAGGTGCCCGGCCGCGCGAACAGGGCCTCGTTCAGTGCGTTGCCGTAGAGGTCCGCACGGGCCGCGCGCACCGGCCAAGCCACCCGCACCGGCCGCTCGACCGGCTGCTTGCGACGGCCGAAGAGCAGGAACGCGAGACCGGCGCCCACCAGGGCGAGCACGACGGTCAGGATCCCGACCATGCCGTGCGAGATCACGCCGTGCTCTTCCTTCAGCTCGCCCAGCGAGGGCTCCAGCCAGCCGGCCAGACGTCCGCCGGAGGAGAGGAACCAGCCGCCACCGATCGAGCCGACCGCGAGGATGATCATCGGAACGGTCATCGTCAGCGGGGACTCGTGCGGGTGGTAGTCCTTGCCGTCCTCGGACTTCAGTTCCTTCCAGCGGGGCTTGCCCAGGAAGACGAGGATCAGCAGGCGCGTCATGTAGAACGCGGTCAGCGCGGCGCCGAGCAGCGCCACCCCGCCGAAGACGTACGGGCGCCAGCCCTCCCCGGTGAACGCCGCCGCGATGATGGCGTCCTTCGAGAAGTAGCCCGCGAACGGCGGGATGCCGATCAGCGCGAGGTAGCCGAGCGTCCAGGTGACGAAGGTGATCGGCAGGAACTTGTAGAGCCCGCCCATCCTGCGGATGTTGCCCTCGTCGTTCATGCCGTGCATGACCGAACCGGCACCGAGGAAGAGCCCGGCCTTGAAGAAACCGTGCGTCAGCAGGTGCATGATGCCCAGCGCGTAGCCGATCGGGCCGAGGCCCACCGCGAGGATCATGTAACCGATCTGCGAGACCGTCGAGTACGCCAGGACCTTCTTGAAGTCGTCGTAGGCGCAACCGATGATGCAACCGATCAGCAGCGTGACGCCACCGATGATCATGACGACCAGGCGGCCGTCCTCGCTCAGGTTGTAGAGCGGGTTGGAGCGGGCGATCAGGTACACGCCCGCGGTGACCATGGTCGCCGCGTGGATCAGTGCGGACACCGGGGTCGGGCCGGCCATGGCGTCCGGCAACCAGGCCTGGAGCGGGAACTGACCGGACTTGCCGCAGGCGCCCAGGAGCAGCAGCAGCGTGATCGCGAGGACCTCGGCCGAGGAGAACTCGCCGACGCGGCTGAAGACCTCGGTGTACTGCGTGGTCCCGAGCTTGTTGAACATCAGGAAGATCGCGATGGCGAGGCCCAGGTCACCGACGCGGTTCATCAGGAAGGCCTTCTTGGCCGCCGATGCCGCTTCCGGCTTGTACTGGTACCAACCGATCAGCAGGTATGAGGCGAGACCGACGCCCTCCCAGCCGAAGTACAGGGTCACGAAACCGTTGCCCAGCACCAGCAGGAGCATCGCCGAGACGAAGAGGTTGAGGTAGGCGAAGAACTTCCGCCTGCCTTCCTCGTGCGCCATGTAGCCGATCGAGTAGATGTGGATCAGCGAGCCCACACCGGTGATCAGCAGTACGAACGTCAGCGACAGCGGATCGATCCGCAGTCCGAACGCGACGGTCAGCGCGTTGACGTCGATCCAGTTGAACAGGTGCAGGTTCTGCACCCGCTCCTCTGCGTTCGAGATGCCGATCGTCGAGAAGAACAACGCGAGCGCGTAGCCGAACGACGCCAGCAACGTGGCGCTGCCGAGCAGGTGGCCCCACTTGTCGGCGCGCCTGCCACTGACCAACAGCACCGCCGCACCGAACGCGGGCAGCGCGAGCAACAACCAGGCGAAGCTCGCGACCCCGCTGGCGACAACAGGTTCCGTCACCGGTGACCCCTCAGTACTTCAGCAGGTTCGAGTCGTCGACCGAGGCCGAGCGACGCGTCCGGAAGATGGACATGATGATCGCGAGGCCGACGACGACCTCCGCCGCGGCGACGACCATCACGAAGAACGCCATCACCTGACCGTCGAGCGAGCCGTTGATCCGCGCGAACGTCACGAGGCTCAGGTTGACCGCGTTGAGCATGAGCTCGACGCACATGAAGACCACGATGGCGTTGCGGCGCACCAGAACGCCGACGGCGCCGATGCTGAACAGCAGTGCCGACAGCAGCAGGTAGTACGTGGGAGTCACGACTCACTTCCCTTGAGCGCGTGCGCGTCGGCCTCGTGCCCGGTGCCGGCCACGTCGGCGACGTCGTCCGAGAGCGTGGCCTTGTCGGTCGCCTCGATGACCTCGAACAGCGACTCCTCCGACACGCTGCCGTCGGGCAGCAGGGCGGGGGTGGCCACCGAGTTGGCGGTGGCGAAGACGCCGGGGCCGGGCAGCGAGCCGACCCGCCTGCCGTCCTGGAAGCGCTCCTCGACGAGTTCCTTCTGCGTCTTCTTGGAGGGCTTCCCGTCGCGGCCGACGAAGGCCAGGATCATCGCGCCGAGGGCGGCGGTGATCAGCAGCGCCGACGTGAGCTCGAACGCGAACAGGTAGTCCGTGAAGAGCTTCTGGCCGATGTTGCCGACGTTGCCGCCGTTCGTGGAGTTCGCCTCGGCCAGACCGCGGGGCTCGACCGCGTTCAGCGCGCGGCCGACCGAGCCGATCAGCAGCACGGCGAACCCGATGCCGAGCAACGCGGCCGCGAGTCGTTGTCCCCGAATGACTTCGACGACGGAGTCCGAACTGTCGCGGCCCACCATCATCAGCACGAACAGGAACAGCATCATGATCGCGCCGGTGTAGACGATGATCTGCACGAAGCCGAGGAACGGCGCCTGCTGGATCATGTACAGCACACCGAGGCTGAGCATCGTCACGACGAGCCACAGCGCGGAGTGCACCGCGTTGCGCGCGAAGAGCATGCCGAGCGCGCCGGCCAGCGCGAGCGGGCCGAGCACCCAGAACGCGATGGCCTCGCCCGTGGTCACGGTGTCGACCACGCGCTGCACGGGCTCCGGCTGCTGGGCCAGGAAGGTCAGGAGGCTCACTGCTGAGCCTCCTTCGCGAGCCGCGGGCCGTTGACGTAGTAGTCCTGCTCGTTGTCGCCGAGCCGCATCGGGTGCGGCGGCTGCTCCATGCCGGGCAGCAGCGGAGCGAGCAGGTCCTCCTTGGTGAAGATCAGGTCCTGCCGGTTGTCGTCGGCGAGCTCGTACTCGTTCGTCATCGTGAGCGAACGGGTCGGGCACGCCTCGATGCACAGGCCGCAGCCGATGCAGCGCAGGTAGTTGATCTGGTAGTCGGCACCGAAGCGCTCACCAGGAGAGAAACGCGCCTCCTCGGTGTTGTCGCCACCCTCGACGAAGATCGCGTCCGCCGGGCAGGCCCACGCGCACAGCTCGCAGCCGACGCACTTCTCCAGCCCGTCCGGGTGCCGGTTGAGCTGGTGACGGCCGTGGAACCGCGGCGCGGTCACCTTCTTGACCTCGGGGTACTCCTCCGTCACCACCTTCTTGAACATGGTGCCGAAGGTGACTCCGAAGCCTTTCAGGGACTCGAACATCCCTACTCAGCCTCCTTACCGGTGGTGACGGCTGCCGTCTCCTTGGGGAGAGTGGCGACCTTGACCTTGCGTTTCGGCGCGGCCTTGGGAACGACGAGGTCGAGCGGCGGCACGGGGAAGCCGGAACCCGCGAGCGGAACGCCCTTGGTGTCCTGGACCTTCTTGTCCGGCAGCAGGAACGAGACCAGCAGCACGAGGCCGACGATCACGCCGAGCGCGATGAGCCGCTGTGCCGTGGAGAGCTGCTGGATCGCGCCGGTGCGGATGACCGCGACGGCCATGATCCAGACGAGGCTGGTCGGGACCAGCACCTTCCAGCCCAGGCGCATGAACTGGTCGTAGCGCATGCGGGGCAGCGTGCCGCGCAGCCAGATGAAGATGAACAGGAAGCCCAGCGTCTTGATGATGAACCAGAGCAGGCCCCACCAGCCGGTGTTCATGAACTCGCCGCTCCACGGGGCGTGGTAGCCGCCGAGGAAGAGCGTGGTCGCGAGCGCCGAGACGGTCACCATGTTGACGTACTCGGCGAGGAAGAACAGCGCGAACTTCAGCGAGCTGTACTCCGTGTGGAAACCACCGACGAGCTCCGACTCGGCCTCGGGGAGGTCGAACGGGGCGCGGTTGGTCTCGCCGACCATCGACACGACGTAGATCGCGAAGCTGGGGAACAGCAGGAGGCCGAACCAGCCGGGCGCGAACCCGAGCACGGTGGTCGCCTGCGCGCCGACGATGTCACCGGTCGACATCGAGCCGGTGAACATGATCACCGCGACGATCGACAGGCCCATCGCGATCTCGTAGGAGATCACCTGCGCGGCCGACCGCAGCGCGCCGAGCAGCGGGTACGGCGAGCCGGAGGCCCAGCCGGACAACACGATGCCGTAGACGCCGATCGAGGAGCAGGCCAGCACCACGAGCACGCCGACCGGGAGGTCGACGAGCTGGAGCGCGGTCTGCTGGCCGAACAGGTTGACCTCGCCCGCGAGCGGGATCACCGAGAACGCGAGGAACGCGGGGATGCAGGAGATCACCGGCGCGAGGAAGAACACCCACTTGTCCGCGAGGACGGGACGGATGTCCTCCTTGAACGCGAGCTTCAGACCGTCCGCGAGCGACTGGAGCCAGCCGTTCGGGCCGACCCGGTTGGGGCCGGGGCGGTGCTGCATCCGCGCGACGACCTTGCGCTCCCAGTTGATCATGAACAGAGTCATGACCACGAGGAACGCGAAGATCGCGACGACCTTGATCAGGACGAGCCAGATCGGGTCGTCCGCGAGGAGCTTGGCGGTCTCGCCGATCTCCGCTGCGACGAACTGCTGGGTCATGACGTTCCTCCGCTGACGGAGACGATCGAGCCGTGGCCCGCGCCGAGCGTGCGGCGGACGGTCACGTCACCCGAGTTGGTGGGCAGCCAGATGACGCCCTCGGGCAGGTCGTCGGTCTCGACCGGGAGCGTGATCGCGCCGCGGTCGGTGGACACGGTGACCTGACCGCCGGAGGTCAGCCCGAACTGCCGCGCGGTGGTCTCGGCGACCTTCGCGACGACCGGGCGGGCCGTGCCGGCGAGGTTCGGCTCGTCCACCTGGAGCGAGCCGTTGCCGAGCAGGCGGTGCCAGGTGGCGAGCACGGCCTTGCCGGCACCGGCCGGGGACACCAGCGGCGCGGCGACGTTGAGCGAGGAACCGCTCGGCGTGCCCTCGCCCAGGCGGGCCAGGTCGGCGGCCGAGGCGGCGGGCGTCTGCGTGAACAGGTCCGCGTCCATCTCCACCGCGAGGGTGTCGAGCACGCGGCAGTCCGGCAGTGCGCCGGTGCCCTCGAGCGTCGCGCCGAACTCGCGGCGGCGGCCCTCCCAGTTGAGGTAGCTGCCGGACTTCTCGACCGCCGGGGCGATCGGGAGCACGACGTCGGCGTACGCGGTGGCCGCGCTCGGCCGCAGCTCCAGGCTCACGACGAACCCGGCGCCCGACAGGGCCTTCTCCGCGAGCCGCGGGTCCGGCAGGTCGAACGGGTCGACGCCGCCGATCAGCAGGCCGGACAGCTCGCCGTTCGCGGCGGCTTCGAGGATGCCCGTGGTGTCGCGGCCCGGCGTCGCGGGAAGCGAGCCCTCCTCGATACCCCAGGTGCGCTCGACCTCGGTGCGCGCCGCGGCGTTCGCGACGTGGCGACCGCCGGGCAGCAGGTTCGGCGTGGCACCGACCGCGAGCGCGCCGCGCTCACCGGCACGGCGCGGGATCCACGCGACCTTGGCGCCCGTGCGCTCCGCCAGCCTGGCGACCGCGGAGAACGCGCCGGGGATCTCGGCGGCGCGCTCGCCGACCAGGATCACCGAGCCAGGCTTGCCGAGCAGCTCGACGACGTCGGAAGCGTGCTCCGGCAACGCGTTGATGGCGTTCGCCTCGGCACCGGGCACGCAGGCGAGCAGCGTGCCGTAGGTCTTCTCCACGGCCGGGGTCGTGTACTGGCCGAGGTGGAAGACCTTCGTGGTGCCCTTGCGAGCGGACTTGCGCAGGCGCAGGAAGACGATCGGCGCCTCTTCCTCGGGCTCGAACGCGACCAGCAACGCGGCCGGTGCCTTCTCGATGCCTTGGAAGGTGACTCCGTTGTCCGGGTTCGTGAACACCGTGGTGCCGGACAGGAACTCCAGCTCCTCGGCGCTGTGCGGCCGGGCGCGGAAGTCGATGTCGTTGGTGTGCAAGGCGATCCGGGCGAACTTCGAGTACGCGTAGGCGTCCTCGACGGTCAGCCGGCCACCGGTGAGGACACCGACGCCGTTCGCTTCGCGGG
The DNA here is from genome assembly GCF_900115955.1 of Lentzea waywayandensis. Taxonomy (GTDB): domain Bacteria; phylum Actinomycetota; class Actinomycetes; order Mycobacteriales; family Pseudonocardiaceae; genus Lentzea; species Lentzea waywayandensis. The sequence goes on along the minus strand of NZ_FOYL01000019.1, from coordinate 144,517 downwards.
CGGCGGTCAGACCGGCCGCCGCGACCTGGAGCGCCTCGGTCCAGGACGACTCGCGCAGCTCACCGGACTCGGCGTCGCGGACCAGCGGACGCTTGATGCGGTCACCGGTCGTGGCGTAGCGGAAGGCGAACCGGCCCTTGTCGCAGATCCACTCCTCGTTGACCTGCGGGTCGTCGCCGGCGAGCTTGCGCTGCACCTTGCCGCGCCGGTAGTCGGTGCGCTCGGCGCAACCCGACGAGCAGTGCTCACACACACCGGGCGCCGACACCAGGTCGAACGGCCGGGCGCGGAAGCGGTAGGCCGCCGACGTGAGCGCGCCGACCGGGCAGATCTGGATGGTGTTGCCGGAGAAGTAGCTCTGGAACGGCTTCTCCTGCGCGATGCCGATCTGCTGCTGCGAGCCGCGCTCCAGCAGTTCGATGAACGGGTCACCGGCGATCTGCGCGGAGAACCGGGTGCAGCGCTGGCAGAGCACGCAGCGTTCGCGGTCGAGCAACACCTGCGTGGAGATGCTGATCGGCTTCGGGAACGTCCGCTTGTGCTCGTGGAAGCGGGAGTCGCTGCGACCGTGGGCGAGCGCCTGGTTCTGCAGCGGGCACTCACCGCCCTTGTCGCAGATCGGGCAGTCCAGCGGGTGGTTGATGAGCAGCAGCTCCATCACACCCTGCTGGGCCTTGTCCGCGACCGGGGAGGTCAGCTGGGTCTTCACGACCATGCCGTCCGCGACGGTCATCGTGCAGGAGGCCTGCGGCTTCGGCATCGGCCGGCCGCCCATCTCGACCTCGACGAGACACTGGCGGCAGGCGCCCGCGGGCTCCAGCAGCGGGTGGTCGCAGAAGCGCGGGATGACCGTGCCGAGGCGCTCGGCCGTGCGGATCAGCAGCTCGCCCTTGGGCGCGACGACCGTCTCGCCGTCGATGACGAGCTTGACGTGTCCTTCTGGGACAACGACTTCAGCCGTGGTGGGCTTGTCAGGCGCGATGGTCATGCGTTCGCTCCAGCCAGGACCTTGGAGTTCTGGTCGCAAAGAGCCAGGAACTCGTCCTTGAAGTACTTGATGCCACTGGTGATCGGGCTGACGGCACCGTCACCCAGCGCGCAGAACGAGCGGCCGAGGATGTTGTCGCAGACGTCGAGCAACGTGTCGATGTCGCTCGCCGTGCCGTTGCCCGCCACCATCCGCTGCAGGATCTTCACGAGCCAGTACGTGCCCTCGCGGCACGGCGTGCACTTGCCGCACGACTCGTGCTTGTAGAACTCCGTCCACTTCATGACGGCCCACGGCACGGACACGGTCTCGTTGAAGATCTGAAGGGCGGTGGTGCCCAGCATCGAACCGGCCTCGGCGGCACCCTCGAAGTCCAGCGGCACGTCGAGGTGCTCCGCGGTGAACAGCGGGGTGGACGAACCACCCGGCGTCCAGAACTTGATCGGGATGCCGTCCTTCATGCCCCCGGCCATCTCCAGCAGCTGCCGGAGCGTGGTGCCCATCGGCGCCTCGTACTGGCCGGGCCGCGTGACGTGGCCGGACAGCGAGAAGATCTTCGGACCGGGCGAGCGGTCGCGGCCCATCTCGCGGAACCAGTCCGCGCCACCGTTGACGATGAAGGGAACCGACGCGATGGTCTCGACGTTGTTCACCACAGTGGGCGACGCGTAGAGGCCCGAGGTCGCGGGGAACGGCGGCTTGAGCCGCGGCTGGCCGCGCTTGCCCTCCAGCGAGTCGAGCAGCGCCGTCTCCTCACCGCAGATGTACGCGCCGGCGCCGGCGTGGATCACCACGTCGAGGTCGAACCCGCTGCCGAGGATGTTCTTGCCCAGGTAGCCCTTGGCGTACGCCTCGCGCACCGCCGCGTTGAGGCGGCGGATGCAGTGCAGGACCTCGCCGCGGACGTAGATCGCCGCGAAGTTCGCGCGGATGGCGAACGACGTGATGATCACGCCCTCGATCAGCGAGTGCGGGTCCGCCATCATCAGCGGGATGTCCTTGCAGGTGCCCGGCTCGCCCTCGTCGGCGTTGATGACGAGGTAGTGCGGCTTGCCGTCGCCCTGCGGGATGAAGCCCCACTTCATGCCGGTGGGGAATCCCGCGCCGCCGCGGCCGCGCAGTCCGGAGTCCTTGCACTGCTGGATGAGCTGGTCCGGGTGGGCCTTCAGCGCCTTGGGCAGGGCGGTGTAGCCACCGGTGCGCTCGTAGGTCTCGATGGTCCAGGACCTGGGCTCGGTCCAGCGCTTGGTGAGTACGGGAGTCAGCGGGTCAACCATGGTGTCCCTACTTCTTTTCCGGCAGGGCGGGGAACTCGGCGTTGGCCGGCATGGCCGGCGCGTCCCAGCCGCGTTCCTGGGCGATCTGCGCACCGGCCAGCGTCTCCGGCGCCGCCGACGGGCCGTCGAGGTCGGCGTCGCGACCCTCGAAGAACCCGGCGAGCTGGAGCTCGGCCTGCTTGAAGTCGGTGAGCGGCGCGCCGCGCGTCGGGGCGGGCTTGTCCCCTGACTGCAACGCCTTCACGAGTCCCAGCGCCTTGTCGGGCGTCTGGTTGTCGTAGAACTCGTAGTTGACCTGGAGCACCGGGCCGAGGTCGCACGCGGCGAGGCACTCGGCGTGCTCCAGCGTGATCGAGCCCGGCGTGCCCGGCTCGCCCGCGGTCTCCTCGTGGCCCACCCCGAGGTGGTCCTTGAGGGTCGAGTAGATGGCGTCGCCGCCGAGCGTCGCGCACAGTGTGTTCGTGCACACGCTGACCAGGTGCTCACCGCACGGGCGGCGCTTGTACATCGTGTAGAACGTCGCGACCGCGCTGACCTCCGCCTCGCTCAGGTCGAGCTGTCCGGCGCAGAACCGGATGCCGTCCTGGGAGACGTAGCCCTCGACCGACTGCACCAGGTGCAGCATCGGCAGCAGCGCGCTGCGGGCCTGCGGGTAGCGGGCGACGATCGCCTGCGCCCTGTCCACAGTGGACTGGTCGAAAGCGGTTTCCTGTGCCTGAGTCATCGGTCGCAACCACCCATCACGGGGTCGATCGAGGCGACGGACGCGATGACGTCGGCGACCATGCCGCCCTCGCACATCGCGGGCATCGACTGGAGGTTCACGAAGCTTGGTTCGCGCAGGTGCACGCGCATCGGCCTGGTGCCGCCGTCGGAGACGACGTGGTAGCCGAGCTCGCCGCGCGGCGACTCGACCGGCACGTAGACCTGGCCCGCCGGAACCTTGAAGCCCTCGGTCACCAGCTTGAAGTGGTGGATCAGGGACTCCATGGACTGGCCCATGATCTTGCGGACGTGCTCGAGCGAGTTGCCCATGCCGTCGCTGCCGATCGTGAGCTGCGCCGGCCACGCGATCTTCGCGTCCTCGACCATGACCGGACCGGTCGGCAGGCTCTTCACGACCTGCTTGATGATCCGCAGCGACTGGTGCATCTCCTCGAGCCGCAGCAGGTACCGCGCGAAGCAGTCCGCCGCGTTCGAGGTCGGCACGTCGAACTGGTAGTTCTCGTAGCCGCAGTACGGCTCGATCTTGCGCAGGTCCCAGGCGAGGCCGGCGGAGCGCAGGATCGGGCCGGTGATGCCGAGCGCGAGGCACGCGTCGACGGGCAGGTAACCCACGCCCGCCATGCGGTTGCGCCAGATCGGCTGGCCGGTGAGCAGCTTGTCGTAGTCCGGCAGCCGCTTTTCCATGATCTTGACGAACGCGGTGATCTTCTCGACCGCGTCGTCCGGCAGGTCCTGCGCGAGACCGCCAGGCCGGATGAACGCGTGGTTCATCCGCAGGCCGGTGAGGTGCTCCAGCAGGTGCAGGGCCTCTTCGCGCTCGCGGAAGCCGGAGGTCATGCCGGTGAGGGCACCGAGCTCCATGCCGCCGGTGGCGAGTGCGACGAGGTGCGAGCTGATGCGGTTGATCTCCATCAGCAGCACGCGGATCGCCTGCGCCTTGTCCGGCACCGTGACGCCGAGCAGCTTCTCGACGGCCATGCAGTACGCGGCCTCGTGGTGCAGCGGCGCGAGGTAGTCGGTGCGCGTGATGAAGGTGACGCCCTGGACCCAGTTCCGGTACTCGAGGTTCTTCTCGATGCCGGTGTGCAGGTAGCCGATGACGCTGCGGGCGTGCGTGACCGTCTCGCCCTCGAGCTCCAGGACCAGGCGGAGCACGCCGTGGGTCGAGGGGTGCTGCGGGCCGAGGTTCATGACGATGCGCTCGTCGTGGACCGCGTCCGCGAGCACCTCGTCCCAGTCGCCTCCGGTCACCGTGTAGACGGTGCCCTCGGTGGTCTTGCGGGAGTCGGCGATCTCGGGGGTGTCGACGCTGTCGCGGCCGGGGCCGCTGGTGTCGGTGCCCGTGGTCACGTCGGAAAGCCGCTCGGTCATGAGTAGGACCGCCTCTGGTCCGGCGGAGGAATCTCCGCGCCCTTGTACTCCACCGGGATGCCACCCAGCGGGTAGTCCTTGCGCTGGGGGTGTCCGTCCCAGTCGTCCGGCATGAGGATGCGGGTCAGTCCGGGGTGACCGTCGTAGATGATCCCGAACATGTCCCAGGTCTCGCGCTCCTGCCAGTCCGCCGTCGGGTAGACCTCGACGAGGCTCGGCACGTGCGGGTGCTCGACGTCGACCGCGACCTCCAGCCGCACGCGGCGGCGGTACGTCATCGACGTGAGGTGCGTGACCGAGTGCAGGCGCTGCGGCACGTCGGCGCCGTAGTCCACACCGGACACCGAGCTGCAGAGCTCGAAGCGCAGCGCCGGGGTGTCGCGGAAGATCCGCGCGACCTCCAGCAGCGTCTCCGGCTTGAGGTAGAAGGTGATCTCGCCGCGGTCGACCGTCACCTGCTGCACCGTGTCGGCGGGCAGGCCCTTCTCCGCGATCGAGGCGAACAGCTCGTCCGCGACCTCGTCGAACCAGCCACCGAACGGGCGCTCGGCGGGCGCGGAGACGTGGGCGGGCAGCCTCAGGCCACCGAAGCCCGACGTGTCACCGGAGCCGGTGACGCCGAAGAGGCCCTTGCGCTCATGGCCGGCGAACAGCGGCGCCTTGGCCTCGGCTCCGTTGGTTTCGAGGCCCTCGACAGCGCGCTGGGCGCTGGAGTGCTCTCCCCCTGGCTCGGTCACTTCTTCCTCGCAAAACGCTCGGAGGACGGGATGAGATCGGTGCGGTAGCCCGAGTCGGCGAGTGCCTTGGCGCGCACGGCGTTGAGCGGCTCGTCCATGATCTTGGCGTGGATCTTGAGGATCGCGTCCATCAGCATCTCCGGCCGCGGCGGGCAGCCCGGCAGGTACATGTCGACGGGCACGACGTGGTCGACGCCCTGCACCACCGCGTAGTTGTTGAACATGCCGCCAGTGCTGGCGCACACGCCCATCGCCAGCACCCAGCGCGGCTCGGGCATCTGGTCGTAGATCTGCCGGAGCACCGGCGCCATCTTGTTGGTGACGCGGCCGGCCACGATCATCAGGTCCGCCTGGCGCGGTGAGGCCCGGAAGACCTCCATGCCGAAGCGGGCCAGGTCATACCGCGGACCACCCGTCGTCATCATCTCGATGGCGCAGCAGGCCAGGCCGAAGGTGGCAGGCCACAGCGAGGACTTGCGGGTCCAGTTGACCAGCTTCTCGACGCTGACCAGCAGGATGCCGTTCGGGAGCTTCTCCTCGAGACCCATGACTTCCTCAGTTCCAGTCGAGGCCGCCGCGACGCCACACGTAGACGTACGCGAAGCCGACCGTGGCGACGAACAGGACGATCTCCACCAGCCCGAACAGGCCGAGCTTGTCGGCCGCTACGGCGAACGGGTAGAGGAAGACCATTTCGATGTCGAACAAGATGAACAGCATCGCCGTCAGGTAGTAGGCGACGGGCATGCGCCCACCACCCACGACCGGCTGCGGGCTCGGCTCGATGCCGCACTCGTACGCGTCGAGCTTCGCCTTGTTGTAGCGGCGCGGTCCGATGTAGGGAGCCGCGGTCACCGAGAACAGTGCGAACGCCCCGGCGAGCGCGAACATCAATACGAGGGGGAGGTAAGGGTCAAGCACGCTCCGTCGTCCTTTCCTCGCGGTCGCCCGCACCCTAAGGGTGTTGTTCTCCAGCGCGTTTGTTAGGCGAACCTAACAAACGCTTGTGAAACAGTTCACAAGCTAGTTCAGACTGTTGTGAAGTGATTCACAAGGTCGCCCGCCAGTGTAGAACGCCTGTAAATGACCTAGATCACAGGGTCTGACCTGGGGCTTTAACGTGGTCGACACATGCGAAACGGCACCGGCTCGTATTGAGCCGGTGCCGTCACCTATTCGGAGTAATTTACGCGCTGGGAGCGAGCTTCGTGGCGGCCACGATCAGGCGGTCCATTGAGTCGCCGTCCTTGGGGTCGTAGAGGCCCGCCAGGAGCTTGAGCACCAGTTTCATCAGGCGTTTGCGCGGCATTCCGTACTTCGTTGCGGTCCGCATGATCGCCGGGTTTCCGATGAGCTTCGAGAAGACGTTCCCGAGCCGGTAGTAACTGCCGAGCGCCTCTTCGATCCGAACCGGGTAGCCGTGCAGCGCCCGTTCACGGTTGACGCCGGTCCGCGCGAGTGCCTGAACGATCGACTCGGAGGCGATCCTGGCCGACTCCATGGCGTAGCCGATGCCCTCGCCGTTGAACGGGTTGACCATGCCGCCGGCGTCGCCGACCAGCACCAGCCCGGCCCGGTAGTGCGGCTTGCGGTTGAGGCCCATGGGCAGGGCGGCGCCGCCGATGCGGCTCGTCGCGTTCTCCTCGCGGAAGCCCCACTCCTCGGGGGTGCCGTCGAGCCATGACCTCAGGAGCTGGCGGTAGTCGGTGGTGCCGTAGGCCTTTGACGTGCTGAGAATGCCGAGGCCGACGTTCACGCTGCCGTCGCCCATGCCGAAGATCCAGCCGTAGCCCGGGAGCAGCTTGCCGTCCGGGGCCCAGAGTTCGAGGTGCGACTCGAGGTAGTCGTCCTTGGTGCGCGGGCTGGAGTAGTAGCGGCGGACCGCCACGCCCATGGGCTTCGCGTCGTCCTTCTGGAGACCGACCGACAGGGCCAGACGTGCTGACACACCGTCACAGCCGACGACGATCGGGGCCCGGTAGGTGACCGGGTTCTTTTCCGGTCCCTGCTTGGCTTCGACGCCGACGACCCGGCCGTTCTCGATGATGGCCTTGGTGACCGTGGTGTGCTCGTGCATGCGCGCGCCGGCAGCCTTCGCCGCGTTCGCGAGCATCTCGTCGAAGTCCATGCGCGGGCGGACCAGGCCGTAGTTCGGGAACGTGGCCAGGTCCGGCCAGTCCAGCTCCATGGTGACGCCGCCGCCTACGACTCGGAGGCCCTTGTTGTGGAGCCAGCCGTTCTCTTCGCGGGTGTCGATGCCCAGGTCGATGAGCTGCTTGACGCCACGAGGGGTCAGGCCGTCGCCGCAGACCTTCTCCCTGGGGAAGGTGCTCTTCTCCAGGAGGAGAACGTCGAGGCCCGCCCTGGCGAGGTAGGTCGCCGCGGTCGAGCCCGCCGGTCCCGCCCCCACCACGATGACGTCGGCGTCCTCGTTGATCCCGCGCCTGCTCATCCAGACTCCCTGCGTGTACCGGTCACAGCTTCTGCTGGCGACTCTAACCGGACATTGCTGAGGGTCTGTTGCCGTGCGGGTCTAGTTGCGTGCGGGTCGTTGCGTTCCAGCGGGGTTGGTCGCGTTCCGTGCGGGTGGTCGCCTTGCGAGGGTGGTCTTGCGGGTCGTGACGAAGTGCGGGGTTGCGATTGGGGCTTGACCTTGAGCCTCTAGCTGGGCGCGTAGTCGGCCTCAAAGACCGGGGTTCACAGAGCCCCGGCCGAGCCCAGACAGGGTGGCACCCAGCCCCTCAAGGTCAAGCCCCAATCGCCATGAGCGGGGTGCACCGCTACCCAGGCGGCAGAGGTTCAGACGGCTCGCTTCGCATCGCCACGCCAGGCTGCGTGCGTGGTCGCCTTGCGAGGGAGGGTGCCTGGTGGCACCGCGCGGGGCGGGTTGCGATGGCTCGTCGCGTTCCAGCAGAGGAGTCGCCTTGCGGAGGCTGCGCCTCAGGCAGTCGGGTCTGCTGCCTCGACTGCGTCTTCGGCTTCTGCCTTGGGCTTGGGCTTCGTCGCGCGGTGCAGGGCGACCATGCCGCCGGTCAGGTTGAACCAGGCCACGTCCTCCCAGCCCGCCTGCGAGATGAGCTCGCCGAGCGTGCGCTGGTCGGGCCAGGTGGCCATGGATTCGGCCAGGTACGAGTACGCGACCGGGTTGCTCGACACGAACTTCGCGATGAGCGGGAGGAGTTTGAGCAGGTAGCGCATGTAGACGAAGCGGAACGGCTTCCAGACCGGGGTGGAGACCTCGCAGATCACCATGCGGCCGCCTGGCTTCGTGACGCGGGCCATCTCCTCGAGGGCCACGACCGTGTCGTTGAAGTTGCGGATGCCGAAGGAGACCGTGACGGCGTCGAACGAGTTGTCCTTGAAGGGCAGGCGCAGGGCGTCCGCCGCCACCTTCGGGACTCGGCGGTGGGCTCCCGAGGCGAGCATGCCCACGGAGAAGTCCGCGGCCACGCACCAGGCGCCGGAGGCGGCGTACTCGACGGTGGAGACGGCGGTGCCCGCAGCGAGGTCCAGGACCTTCTCGTTCGGGCGGGCGTCCAGGACGCGCCTGCTCCAGTCCCGCCAGCGGCGGTCGAAGCCCAGCGTCATGACCGAGTTCGTGCGGTCGTAGCCCTTGGCCACGCCGTCGAACATCTCGGCTACCTCGCGGGGGTTCTTGTCCAGGCCGGCTCGCGACATACCAAGAGACTAAGTCAGGCTCGCTGAGATCATCTTCAGGGCACCTTCAGGGCCGTCAGCATGCCGTCCACCGCCGCGTGCCACGGGTACTCCTCGGCTCTGGCTCGTGCGGCTTCCCGGGAGCCTGATGTCAGCAGGCGCTGGGCCGCGGAGGCGAAGGCCGGGGCGTCGTCGGAGACCGCGGCGCCGCAGGAGGGTTGAACGATCTCTTTCAGAGCGCTGCTCTGGCTGACGACCACCGGGGTGCCGCTCGCGAGGGCTTCCAGTGCGGCCAGTCCGAACGTTTCGTGTGGGCCCGGCGCCAGGGACAGGTCTGCGGACGCCAGTAGGGAGGCCACGTCCAGGCGGGACTTCACGAAGCCCAGGAACGTCACGGGCAAGCCCGCCGCGCGCTTTTCCAGGGAGGCGCGGCGAGGGCCGTCGCCGGCGATCACCAGGCGGGTGGAGTGGCCCTGTTCGTGTAGTTCGGCGAGGGTGTCCACGGAGCGCTCCACGTGTTTCTCCGGCGACAAACGTCCACAGTGGATCAGAAGTTTCTCCTTGCCCTGCAAGAGGTCTCGGCGGAGATCTGCCGAGTGGCGACTTGGAGTGAACGTGGCGAGGTCCACGCCCAGCGGGACCTGGGTGACGTTCGAGGCGCCGATGCGTTCGAACTCCTCGCGGGCGAAACCGGTCGTGCAGACGACGGTGTCGTAGGAGGCGGCCATGCGGCGGTTCGCCCAGTCGGCGCCTCGTTCGGCAGGGGTCGCGGGCAGGACGAACTGGAGGAGGCGGTCGAGGCGTTCGTGGGAGATGACGACGTTCGGGATGTCGCGCTCGCTCGCCCACGCGCCCATGCCCCGCAGTGTCAGGCGGTCGGAGACCTCCAGCCGGTCGGGCTTCAGGTCTTCCATCAGGGATTTGACGCGCCACGGGTCCACTACGCGGTAGCCGCCGGTGTACGGGATCTTCAGTGCCGGGAGGGTGATGCGGCGGACTCCGCCCGGCAGTTCCTCGTCCGCGTGGCGGGGGCCCGGCACGACGAGCACCACCTCGTGGCCCAGCTGTGCGTAGCCGGTGCCGAGGTGGTGCAGTGCCGTGCGCAGGCCGCCCGACTTGGGACCGTAGAAGTTGGCCAGCTGAACGATCCTCAAGCGGCCGCCTGGTGCGTCAGTCCGATCACCGCGGCGTAGTGGCCAATCAGCTCGTCGCAGATCGCCGGCCAGGTGCGGCCGAGCACCGACTTGCGGGCGGCGAGACCGAAGCGCTTGCGCAGCATCGGGTCGCGGAGCAGGTCCACGTACCGCGCGATGTCTTCTTCGAAGAGGTATCCCGTGCGGCCGTGGCGGACCAGGTCGCGCGGGCCGCCCGCGTTCGGCGCGAGCACCGGCAGGCCGGTCGCCAGGGCTTCCTGCACGGCCTGGCAGAACGTCTCGTGCGGGCCCGTGTGGATGAAGACGTCCAGTGACGCGTAGGCCTCGGCGAGTTCGTGGCCGGTGCGGAAACCCAGGAACTCCGCGTTCGGCATGTCCTTTTCGAGCTGCTCGCGGTCCGGGCCGTCGCCGACGATCCGCAGCTTCACGCCCGGCAGGTCGTGCAGCTCCTTGAGCCTGAAGACCTGCTTCTCCGGCGCGAGGCGGCCGACGTAGCCGATGGTGAGCTCGTCGTTGTGCCTGGGACGCGGGTGGAAGAGGTCGATGTCGACGCCGCGGCCCCACCGGTGCACGCGCGGCACGCCGTGCTGCTCCAGCGCCTCGACCGCCGAGCTCGACGGCGCCAGCGTGCGGTCCGCCAGCGTGTGCAGGCGTTTGGTCCACCGCCACGCCGCGCGTTTGGTGAGCCCGAGCCCGTAGCTGCCGGCGAACCCCGCGACGTCGGTCTGGTAGACCGCGACGGTCGGCACGTCGAGCTTGCGCGCGGCTCTGAGGCCGTACGCGCCCAGCACGAACGGCGACGCGAGGTGCACGACGTCGGGCTGGAAGTCGGCGAGCGCGTGCAGCACTCTCGGGCTGGGCACGCCGATGGGAAGACTGGTCACCATGGGCACGTCGACCGCCGAGACTCTGACGACGGGGGTGCCGTGGTGCTCTTCCGCGCCGGCGCCGGGCGCGACGACCAGCGCCTGGTGGCCGTTGCGGCGCAGGTGCTCCAGCACGCGGAGCACGGAGTTGGTGACGCCGTTCACCTGAGGCAGGAAGCTCTCGGTCACGATAGCTACTCGCACAGGGACACCATGAGGTGCCCGTATGAAGTCCGCGTGACCTCAGATTTGACGTGGACAGAACACCTCACGTCGTGGCCAGGTGATCGTCGATTCGTCATCTGCGCTTAGGTTCCCGGTCATCCGACGCGGTGAAACTAGGCCAGCATGACCGTCTTGTCGTCCCGTCCCGCCCACCCGGTCGACCCCGGCCTGGTGTCCATCGCGCTGGAAGTGGCCGGTCGCCTGGCGAACGACGCCTCGGACGTCATCATGGCCACCGCCGGCCGCGGCGTGCGTCCCGACTCCGGCGAGTCACCGTTCGACTGGGTCACCGACACCGACCGCACCCTGGAACGCCACACCCGGCGCGTGCTCACCAAGGAGTTCCCCTCGATCCCCGTGTTCTGCGAGAACTCCGACGACGGGAACGCTCCGACCGACTCGGAGTTCCGCTGGGTCGTCGACCCGGTCGACGGCACCGCGAACTACACGGCCGGCATGCCCTGGTGTGCCTACAGCCTGGCGTTGGTGGACCGCTGGGGCCCGGTGGTCGGCGTCGTCGCCGACCCGTACCGCTCGCAGATCTACGCCGCCGCCCGCGGCCGTGGCATGCGCGCGAACGGCACGCCGGTCCGCCTGACCGAACGCCAAGGCGACTCCCTTGTCGTGTGCACCGAGATGACGCGCACCGGCCCGTGGCCTGGCATGGGCGAGTTCATCTCCACGGCCGCGATAGCAGGCACGGGCGTGCGCGTTCTCGGTTCAAAAGCCCTTGCCGTCGCACAGGTGGCGTTGGGTCACGTGGCAGCCGCCGTGCTGCACGGCTACCACGAGTGGGACGTCGCCGGTGCGGTGTCATTGGCCGTGGAGTCGGGTGCGGTCGTGCTCGACAGACGCGGCGAGGGCGCCCAACTGCCCGTAGACGGACTACTGGTCGCCGCTCCCGAGGCAGCCGACGAGGTGCTGGGCTGGTGGCAGTCGGCGCTTCAGGTCGACAACTGAGGAAGCTGCTTCTCCAGCACTTCGAGGTGTGTGCGCGCCTCGTCCAGCTCCGGGTGGTCGAACATCTGCAACGCCACCCGCCCGACCTCGTTCTCGAACTGATGGAAGTCGTGCGTGGCCTTCAGCAACCGCTGGTAGACGGGATGCTGGCTGTCGACCGCACCGAGCGCCCGCCCGAGCTGCGCGATGCCGCGCACGTCGTCGAGCTCCTTCGTGAGCTGCTCGCTGATCCGCTGAAGCCAGTCCTTGGCCGCCGACTTCGGCACGGTCTGCACCGCCGCGGCGACCCGGCGCGTCGACTCCGCACACCGTTCGACCAGGTCGGACCACATGTCGTAGGGCTGCTGCGGCAACGGCGGGTGCATCGGCCGTTGGAGTTGACTCGGCCGCTGCGCCGAACGGCGGATGAAACCGACAGCGGTGCCGAGGACTCCTCCGGGGATGGCGCCGAACATGAAGACGATGGCGAGGATCGCGATGATCGTGACGGGGAGCGAGGACGGGTTCTCGCTCGGGACGCTCAACTCGACGGCCGTGGTGAGGGCGCCCATCAGCAGGGCGCCGATACCGGCACCCCAGAGCGCTGAGCGGAAGACGACCCCCATGGCCTGATCGTGCCACGCCCAGGAAATTCCTGTGGGGTTTCCTGAGGCGCTAGGCTCGTCTTGTCAGTTCCAGTAGGAGCTGAAAGTGGACCCGGTTCACCGTCCGGACGGTCGGTTGCCGGGTTTCGCGCTATCTGGACATTGGTCGAACTCCACCACGGCGTCGAGCGTTGCCGGTCCCGATCGCCGACCGCGACGACTCTCTCAGGCGTCGAAGTCGACTGTCACGCACTCGCTCGTCGGCAACGCCTGACAGGTCAGCACGAACCCCGCCGCCACCTCGGACTCGTCGAGCGCGTAGTTGCGGCGCATCTCGACGCTGCCCTCGGTCACCAGCGCCCGGCACGTGCCGCACACCCCGCCCTTGCAGGCGAAGGGCAGGTCGGCGCGGACGCGTTGGGCGGCGTCCAGGATCGGCTCGTCCGCGGGCAGCGGCAGCGTGGTCGACTTGCCGTCCAGCACGACCGTGACCGAGGCCGCGGCGTCCACGACGGCTTCCGCGCGGCGTGGTGGGGGTGGTGGCTCGTCCACGTAGAAGAGTTCGTGGTGCACGCGGTCGGACGCAACGCCGCGATCGCGCAGCACGGCTGTGGCGTCCTGCACCATCTCGTAGGGGCCGCACAGCCACCACTCGTCGATGGCGTCGAACGGGACGACGCTGCCGAACAGAGCCGTCAGCTTGGCCGCGGTGAGGCGGCCGGTGAACAGTTCCACGTCGCGCGGTTCGCGGGACAGGACGTGGATCAGCTGGAACGTGGCCGGGTAACGGTCCTTCAGGTCGGCCAGCTCGTCGGCGAACATCACCGTGTTGGTGCTGCGGTTGCCGTACATCAGGGTCACGCGGGCGCCGGTGGCCAGGACGGTCGCGGCGATCGACAGGGCCGGGGTGATGCCGGAGCCGGCGACGACCAGGCCGTGGTGGGTGCCGACGCCGGACGGGGTGAACTTGCCCAGTGGCGGCAGGACTTCGAGCACGTCCCCAGGGGCCACGCGGTCGACGAGCCAGGTGGAGAACTGGCCGCCGTCGACTCGGCGCACGCCGATGCGCGGGGCGGCACCGGTGGGGGCGCAGATCGAGTACGAGCGGCGTTCGTCGCCCTGGCGCAGGGTCAGGTACTGGCCCGCGGCGAAGGCGAACTCGTCCGAAAGGTCCCCTGGCACGTCGAACGTGACGGCCACGGCGTCGTCGCAGAGGCGGTCGACGCTCGCGACCGTGAGCTTGTGGAAGGCAGCGCGGCGCGACAACTCAGATCTCCTTGACGTGCTCGAACGGTTCGGCGCAGGCGTGGCAGCGGCGCAGGGCCTTGCACGCGGTCGAGCCGAACCGTGAAATCTCCGAGGTGTTCAGCGAGCCGCACTGCGGGCAGGCGACCTGGCGGGACGGCGGCACGAGGTTCAGCGGGATCGGGCCCGCAACCGTCGGGCCGATCCGGGACGGTGGCGCGATGCCGGCTTGAGCCAGCTTCTCCCGGCCTTCCTCGCTGATCCAGTCCGTGGTCCAGGCCGGGGAGAGCGACAGGCGCACCTCGACCTCGGCATACCCGGCGCCGACGAGTGATCGGCGCAGGTCAGCGCCCATCTCGTCGATCGCGGGGCAGCCCGAGTAGGTCGGGGTGATGGTGACGACGACGCGGCCGTCCTCTTCGGAGACCTCGCGGAGCACGCCGAGGTCCGCCAGCGTGAGGACCGGGAGTTCCGGGTCCCGCACGGCCGACGCGACCTCCAGTGCCGTCGTCACCAGACCGCTCCCGGCAGCGAGCGGTGCAGGTGCTGCATCTCGGCGAGCAGATAGCCCATGACCTCGGTGTGCACGCCGTCGCGGCCCGCCATGCCCGCGACACGGGCGGCGCGGGTGTCCTTGGGACGAGTGAGGCCGGCGGCGCTGAGCACCGCCTCCAGCACACCGTCCACTTCGGACCGCAGCGAGGCCGGGTCGACGGCAACGCCCTGAAGCGCGGCTTCGACCGAGTGCGTCGCGAAGAGTTCGTCGACGAACGGCCACACGCGCTCCAGGCCCGCCTGCATGCGGCGGTGCGACTCGTCGGTGCCGTCGCCGAGGCGAACGGTCCACTGGGCGGCGTGATCGCGGTGATACGCCAGCTCCTTGACGCCCTTCTCGGCGATCGCGGCGAGGACCGGGTCGGCCGAGCCACGCAGGCGCGAGAAGAGCGCGAGACGCCACGACGAGAACACCAGCAGGCGCGCGATGGTCGTCGCGAAGTCGCCGCCGGGGCCGGGGCCGCAGTCGATCTCGGCCAGGTGCACGTTGCGGAACTCGCGTTCGTCACGCAGGTAGGCCAGCGCGTCCTCGTCCCGGCCGAGCACCTCGCCGGCGCGCGTCAGCAGCATGCGGGCCTGGCCGAGCAGGTCCAGCGCGATGTTGGCGAGCGCGATGTCCTCTTCCAGCTCGGGAGCGCGCGAACACCACTCGGAGAGGCGCTGCGAGAAGATCAACGCGTCGTCGCCGAGCATCAGGCAGTAGGAGGCGAGAGCGTCCTTGTCGACTCCGGCCGGGAACTCGCGGTCGACGCCGGACAGGGCCTCCGAGAAGCCCGTTCCGAACGCCCAATGCGCGTCCTCGTGGCCCAGCAAAGACTCGTAGGCGTTGTCGAAGCTCATAGGTGCGGCACGTCCTCGGGAATCGCGTAGAACGTCGGGTGCCGGTAGACCTTGTCCCCCGCGGGCGCGAAGAACGGGTCCTTCTCGTCCGGCGAGGACGCGGTGATCTCCGTCGCGGGCACCACCCAGATCGACACGCCCTCGTTGCGACGCGTGTAGACGTCACGAGCGTTGCGCAGCGCCATCTCGGCGTCCGGCGCGTGCAGCGAACCGACGTGCACGTGGTTCAGCCCGCGCTTGCCTCGCACGAAGACTTCCCACAGCGGCCAAGACGTGCTCACGCGGCACCTTCCTTACGTGCGTGCTTCTGAGCGTGCGCGGCGGCGGCGTCACGGACCCACGCGCCGTCCTCGTGCGCCTTGCGGCGGTGGGCGATGCGCTGCTCGTTGCAGACACCGCCGCCCTTGACGACCTGCCAGAACTCGTCCCAGTCCGGCTGGCCGAAGTCGTACTCGCCACGCTCTTCGTTCCACTTGAGCTCGGGGTCCGGGAACGTCACGCCGAGCTTCTCGGCCTGCGGCATGCTCATGTTCACGAACTTCTGCCGCAGCTCGTCGTTGGTGTCGCGCTTGATCCGCCACGCCATGGACTGCTCGGTGTTGGTCGACTCGGCGTCCGGCGGGCCGAACATCATCAGCGCCGGCCACCACCAGCGGTTCACCGAGTCCTGCACCATGTCGCGCTGCTGCTGGGTACCGCTCATCATCGTCATCAGCAGCTCGTAGCCCTGACGCTGGTGGAACGACTCTTCCTTGCAGATGCGGATCATGGCGCGCGCGTACGGCCCGTAGGACGTGCGGCACAGCGGCACCTGGTTGCAGATCGCGGCGCCGTCGACCAGCCAGCCGATGACGCCGACGTCGGCGAACGTGAGCGTCGGGTAGTTGAAGATCGAGGAGTACTTCTGGCGGCCCTCGATGAGCTTGACCGTCAGGTCCTCGCGGTCGGCGCCGAGCGTCTCGGTCGCCGAGTACAGGTACAGGCCGTGGCCTGCCTCGTCCTGCACCTTCGCGAGCAGGATCGCCTTGCGGCGCAGCGAGGGCGCGCGGCTGATCCAGTTGCCCTCCGGCTGCATCCCGATGATCTCGGAGTGCGCGTGCTGGGCGATCTGCCTGATCAGGGTCTTGCGGTAGCCGTCGGGCATCCAGTCGCGCGGTTCGATGCGCGATTCGGACCGCACGGTGCGCTCGAAGCGCAGCTCCAGGTCATCCGCCATGCCCCGATGTTACACCCGGACGCCGAATCTGCGTAGAACTGTCACAACGGCTGCGATGACGATCCAGACGGACACGAGGAAGGTTCCAACGGGAAGCAGGCTGAGCGTCGCCGTCCGGCCGGCCACGCGCGTGAGTTCGGGGTTCGTCTGGTCGTACTCGACCCGCACGTTGTCCCCGACCTTCAGCCCGTCCGGGTACAGCACGCCCTGGGACGGGATGATCACGCGCCCGTCCGGTGTGGCGTAGCGCACAACGGTCCGGTTGAAGGACACGGAGTCGACCTGCGCGACCGCCTGCCCCATCGACCGCTCGATGGCCAC
This sequence comes from Lentzea waywayandensis, assembly GCF_900115955.1. Taxonomy (GTDB): domain Bacteria; phylum Actinomycetota; class Actinomycetes; order Mycobacteriales; family Pseudonocardiaceae; genus Lentzea; species Lentzea waywayandensis. The sequence goes on along the minus strand of NZ_FOYL01000019.1, from coordinate 127,795 downwards.
GTCATCACGCCAGCACGCGATCGGCAGCAGCACGCAAACAAGCGTGATCACGCCACCGACGACGAACAAAGCCCTGCAAACCGCACGGCGGACGCGTACACCGCGGGGCGACTTGGTCACTGCGTCCTCCACCACAACTGAGAAGTCTAGAGCCGGGCGGATGCCGCGCTTTCAGGTTGAGGTCCATACAGTCGGAGAGTGACCTCAGCACCGACATCGCGAGCACGGCAGCGAATCCGCGTCCGGTCGAAGCGGGACACCGCCGGTGACCTGCTCGGAATGCTGCCCGACCCGGAGCGCGCGCTCGCGTGGGTGCGCGACGGGTCCGGTCTGGTCGGCTGGGGCGAGGCCGCACGCCTGGAGGTCAGCGGCCCTGACCGGTTCGCGCAGGCCGACAAGTGGTGGCAGGAGTTCGTGTCGCACCTCGACGTGGACGACGAACTGGGTGTGCCGGGCAGCGGCCCCGTGGCGTTCATCTCGATGGCCTTCGCCGACTCGCCGGGCGACTCGGTGCTGATCGTGCCCGAGGTGGTCGTCGGCCGCCGCAACGGCGAGCAATGGGTCACCACGATCGGCGCCTCGGACCCCGCGCCGCTGGTCACGCCGTTGTCGCGGCCTTCGACGGTCCGGTACTCGAACGGTCAGCTGCCGGTCACGCAGTACCGCGAGGCCGTCCGCGAGGCCGTTCACCGGATGCGCGGCGGCGAACTGGACAAGGTCGTCCTGGCCCACGACCTGGTGGCCCGCACCGACCGGCGGCTGGACCAGCGGTTCGTGCTGCAGGGCCTGGCCCGCCGCTATCCCGAGTGCTGGGCCTACGCCGTGGACGGCCTGGTCGGCGCCACGCCTGAGCTTCTGCTGCGGCGGACCGGGTCGGTCGTGGACTCGCGGGTGCTGGCCGGGACCACCTGGCCGCACGACGGGGTCTCCGATGAAGAGCTTGCTTCGGCGTTGATGTCGTCGGAGAAGAACCTCGAGGAACACGACTACGCGATCACCTCTCTCGCGGAGACGTTGCGGCCCTTTTGCACGACGATGTCCGTCGAGGGGCCTTCGGTTCTGCGGCTGCCGAACGTGTCGCATCTTTCTTCGGACGTGATCGGGACGCTGGAGTCTTCGGTGTCGTTGCTGCACCTCGGCGAGGCCGTGCATCCGACGGCCGCCGTGGGTGGAACGCCCCGGCTGGACGCGACTCAGTTGATCTCGCAGCTGGAGGGGATGGACCGCGGGCGGTACGCCGGGCCCGTCGGGTGGATCGACGGGAACGGGGACGGAGAGCTCGGAATCGCGCTTCGTTGTGCGCAGATCTCGGGGTCCACGGCTCGACTGTTCGCCGGATGTGGGCTGGTGGCCGACTCCGATCCCGACATCGAGGTGCAGGAGGCGCACGCCAAGATGCGGCCTATGCGTGAGGCCCTGGAAGGCCTATGACGCTGGCCACGAAGGCCGCCTTGCCTTCCGTGTAAGCCTCACGGTCGTGGCTGCTTTGTTTCGCTAGCTGGCGTTTCAGGTCCTCGTAGGCCTGGGCTCGTTCGTTGTCGCTTCTCAATGCGTCTCGGAAGCGGAGCTGGTCGGCCCACCGCTGATGGCCTGCCTGGATCAGGTGCAGGTGGGCTTCTCGCCGTTGGTTGGTGGCGTCCGGTTTGACGTAGAAGCGGCGCCACGGGCGGTTGTCGAGGTTCGGGGGCACGTGGACCCAGCCGTGCGCGGCCAGGAGTTCGGACGCGTTGGTGACGACGGTGTCCAGGTCGGTGACCGAGGCCATCAGGTCGATGATCGGCTTGGCGGAGAGGCCGGGGACGGCTGTGGAGCCGATGTGTTCGATGCCGTCGACCAGCCACGGGTTGAGCAGTTGCTGGAGGCAGTCGCGTTCTGTTGCCGCGCGGTTGGCCCATCGAGGGTCGTGCGGGTGCAGTTCGGCTCGCTCGTAGGCCCAGGCCGGAGCCTCCTCGGTCACTGGACCTGTTCGAGGAAGGCGCGCCAGGCGGAGGTGCTGAAGGTCAGCACCTCACCGGCCATGTTCTTCGAGTCACGGACACGCGCATTCCGGGTCAGCGAAACCTCGACGCAATCACCTTCTGGCGTGCCGTTGCTGTAGCTGCTCTTACGCCAAGTGCTGTCCTGGGGCATCGAGATCCTCTCGCGGCAGGTTGACGTACTCCGCCAGCTTCCTCCGCGATTGTTCCTCATCCAAGGCGACCTCGGCCAAACGATCGAAGATCAGCCTCGTCCGCGCAATAGCGCCCCGATCCTGCACGAACACCTGAGTCAGGTCGGTCTCGCTGTAAGCGATCGGCATCGCTTTCTCGTACTCCCACAGCCGTACTCCGGCGGAGTTGACGATCACGTCCGCGGGCACGATTCGCACGATGTGCGCGTAGAACAACAACTGGAGGTACTGGTCCTCCATGATCTGCGCGTCACCGACCTGCTGCCGCAGCGCCAGCTCGTGGATGTAGAACAAGCAAGTCGGCCGATCGTGTCGCCTCAGCACCGCCTGACGATCCATCCGCGCCCGCACCAGCGCCGGGATCCGCTCCTCGACGGCGACACCCGCCACTCGGTACAAGGCGTCGGCGTACCGCTCCGTTTGAGTGAGACCAGGCACGGTCAACGTGTCGTAGTTGAGCATCGTCTTGGCCGTTGCTTCAGCCATCGCGAGAGTGCGCACGTTGTCCGGGACCTGAACGATGTATTCCTCGAAGGCGTTGCGGTAGCGCCGTTTGAAGTCCTCGAAGAAGTCGATGTCCTTGCCGCACATCGTCAGGAACTGGACCAGGTCGATCTCACTGGGCCGCGCTTTGCCGTGCTCGATGGTCGACACCTTGCTGGGATCCCAGCCCAGCCTGGCGGCCACTTCGGCGCCTTTGAAGTCGGTGCAGGTCTCGCGCAAACGCCGCAGCTCATCGCCTAGATCCCGGCTGTACGCGGTGGATGGAATGCTTTGGGCCATTCACCGACGCTATGACTTGGATCTATTCCACGATACGGGCTCGTTCGGGTGAAAACGGTGACAGCGCGCCGAACCACTGCTCGGCGCCGTACTCCTCGAACCGGTCCACCTCGGTGAACCCAAGTTTCTTCGCGAGGCGCAGCGAGGCTTCGTTGGCGACCTGGATCGTCAGCACCACCGGTTCGCCGGGATGCGAGCCGGTGAACCAGTCGAGTGCCGCCGCGCACGCCTCGGCCGCATACCCGTGGCCCCACGAGTGCGGCAGGAACATGTAGCCGAGCTCGGCCTCCCCCGCATCCGGCCAGACTCGGCCTTTGCGCACCGGGTCGCGCCGGTCGAACGTGATCATGCCGATCATCGTCCCGTCGAGCTCAACCACGAAGAAGCCGAAGCGCCTGCCCGGCACCTCGGGAGCCGTGCGCTCCACCTCGTCGCGCGGCTGGGCGCCGCCGATGTAGGTGCCCACCTCCGGCGAGGCGAAGAGGTCGACGAACGCCGGTCGGTCGCGGGGCTCCGACTGGCGGAGCACGAGCCGTTCGGTCTTGATCGGGACGGGCGGCCAGGCCACGGCTCCCGGTCGGTCATGGTGTCCGCTCATGGTCCCCTCCACACGCTGACGCAGGGGTCCCCCCTTGCCGGGAACCCCTGCGTCATAACGTACTCAGCCGGTCTGACAGCCCGGAATCGCTTGTGCGCGAACTACTTGTGCGCGTCCAGCAGTTCGTGGGTCAGCTGGATCTTGGCGCGCGACTTCGGCTCCGCGGCCTTGTCCGAAGCGACCGAGAGCGACTTCGAGGCGACGTCCGCCGAACGTCCGGGAGCCTCGGCCGGCTTGCCCTTCGTGAACAGCCACGTCTGGAACAGCTGGTCGAGCTGCTGGCCGGAGACCCGCTCCGCGAGTGCGATGAACTCCTCGATCGTGGCGTCCGAGTACTTCTTCTCCGCGACCCAGGTCTTGAGGATCTCGAAGAACTTCTCGTCGCCCACGGCCACGCGCAGGGCGTGCACGGCCAGTGCGCCGCGGTCGTAGACGGCGCCGTCGAACACCGCGCCGGCACCGGGGTCGCCGGGCAGGACGTTCCAGAACTCGCTGTCGGCCGGGTAAAGGTCGTAGGTGAAGTCGGCGTTCTCCTGCGCCGTGCCCTCACCGACGTGCTCGGACCAGAGGAACTCCGCGTAGGAGGCGAAGCCCTCGTTCAGCCAGATGTCCCGCCAGTGGTGGACCGAGACCGAGTCGCCGAACCACTGGTGGCCCAGCTCGTGCGCGACGACGTAGGTGTTGGCGCCGCGGCGGAAGAAGCCCGTGTCGTAGGTCGGGCGGGTCTGGTTCTCCAGCGCGTAGCCGAGGTTCGGGGTGACGACGCCGCCCTGCGCCTCGAACGGGTACGGGCCGAAGTTCTCCGACAGGAACTCGACGACCTCGGGCGTGCGCTCGATGCTCGCCTTGGCCGCGTCGGCGTTGTCGCCGAGGCGCTCGGAGTAGGCGTTGACGTACGGCTGGCCGGAGGGCGTGGTGCCCTGGCGGAGCTCGAACTGGCCGATGGTCAGGAACGTCAGGTACGTCGCCTGCGGCTTGGTGCTGCGCCAGTTCCAGCGGGTGTAGCCGTTGATCTGGCGGGTCTGGCCGACGAAGGTGCCGTTCGAGATCGCCTCGACGCCGGTCGGGACGGCGACGTTGACGTCGAAGGTGGCCTTGTCGGTCGGGTGGTCGTTGGACGGGAACCACCAGGAGGCGATCTCCGGCTCACCGATGGCCAGGGCGCCGTCGGGGGTCTTCGTCCACGCCGTGAAGCCGTTGCCGTTCTTCACCGTGGACGGGGAGTCGGCGTATGTGACGACGATCGTGAGGTCCTGGCCCTTGCGGACGCCGCCGCGCGGGGTGAGCGTGAGCTCGCCGTCGTCCGAGACGAACGAGGCCGGGACGTTGTTCACGCGGACCGACTTCACCTTGAGCAGGAAGTCGAGGTTGAACTGCGTGAGGTCCTGGGTGGCCTTCGCCAGGATCGTCGTGGTGCCCGACAGCTGGTCGCCGGTCGGGTTGTAGTTGAGCCTGATGTCGTAGTGGGAGACGTCGTACCCGCCGTTGCCGTACTTCGGGAAGTACGGGTCGCCGGCCCCGGGAGCACCCGGAGACGCCGCGAGCGCCGTCCCCGCGAAGAACGCCATCGCGGCCGCGGACGCCACCGCGGCCGTCGTCTTTGATCTGATCGACATGCGGCGGACGCTATCCACACGATCATGGTCGATCTACCGACTTACGTATGTTTCCTAGCTGCTGAAAACGGTTGACACCGTCGACTTGAGACGTTGGTGCAACGCGCGCAGTTCTTCACGTTTTGCCTGCACTTCGACCACTTGGAGGCCCTTCGGTGCCGCAATCGCGCTACGGAACTCCTCCTGGCCGTCCACTGTGGAGTGCGGAATTCGGTAGCCCGCGCACAAAGCGGTCAGATCCGTCCCGTGCGGGGTGCCGAAAATCCTTTCGAAACTTCCGCCGTACTCCGGAGCGCCTTGTTCCAGCAATGAAAAGATCCCGCCCCCGTCGTCGTTGAGCACGACGATCGTGAGGTCCGGAACCCGGTCGGCCAGCAGGCCGTTGCTGTCGTGCAGGAACGTCAGGTCGCCCATCAGCGCGAACGCGGGCCCGTCGTGGTTCAGCGCGAGCCCGATGGCCGTGGACACGCTTCCATCGATGCCCGCGGCACCCCGGTTGGCGTGCACGGCGATGTCCGAACGCCGCTCGCCCGCGAAGTCGACGTCACGGATCGGGTTGGACGAGCCCACGAACAGCAGCGAACCCGGCGGCATCGCCTGCGTCAGGTCACGCGCGACGTGCAGGCCGGTCGGCCACGGCTCGGCGTCCAGGAGGTCGTCGACGGCCACGCTGACGTTCTTCACCGCGCTCTGCCACGCCTGCGACCACTCGCCGTCGAGCGCGGCGGGCTCCGGCAGCCAGGTCGAGGCGCGCGTGGCGGTGAACTGCACGTCCGGCCACTGAGCCTGGTCACCGACCGCGTGCACGATTGGAGCGCTTCCAAGCAGCGCCTGCTGACCCCTCGAAAGGGTGACGCGACCCACGACGAGCACCGCGTCCGGCCGCAGATGCTCCGGCAGGCCCGCGTTGAGCAGCAACGACCCGTGCCGCAGGCCACCGGGCGCGGTCGGCTCGGCGATCACCGGCCACCCCAGCTGAGAGGCCTTCGACAGCCGCTCCGGGCGGTCGTCACCGAGCAGCACCAGCGTGCGGGCCGGCAGCGAGGACGGCCGGGTCTCGACGGTGAACACGCGGTCCGTCTCCGTCCACGGGCCGCGGTCCGACGAGGGCCAAAGATCATCAGACGGCGTGAGCGGCGGCCGGAAAGGCACGTTGACGTGCGACGGGCCGTCCGTGGCGATGGCGCGGCAGATCAACGAACGCGTCGTGGGCTCGTCGGCGCCCTCCGGCATGTGCAGCGTCGGGATGCCGAGCACGTCGTACTGGTCGATCGTCTGGCTGGACCCGGTCCGGTAGAGATCGACCGGGCGGTCGGCGGTCAGCGCGATCAGCGGCACGTTGGTGAGCTGCGCCTCGATGACGGCCGGGTGCAGGTTCGCGACGGCGGTGCCGCTGGTGCACGTCACCACGGCCGGTACGCCGGTCTTCGCGAGTCCCAGCGCGAGAAACCCTCCGCTCCGCTCGTCGATGCGCACGTGCACCGTGAGCAGGCCTTTGTGCTCGGCCTGGTGCAGCGCGAACGACAGCGGGGCGTTGCGCGAACCGGGGCACAGCACGACGTGACGCACGCCGTTGCGCACCAGTTCGTCGACGATCACCCTCGCCTGCGTCGTGGACGGGTTCATCCCTCAATTGTCACCGGGACACCTGAGAGGTCGCCCGCTGGTCTCGGTCCTGGGCGCTTAGAGTCTCGTGCGTGGCAGATCAGGAGCTCTTCGACCCGTCGTTGTGGAAGCCCATCGAGGGCTTCGACTTCACCGACATCACCTACCACCGGGCGCTCGACCAGGGCACGGTCCGCATCGCGTTCAACCGGCCAGAGGTGCGCAACGCGTTCCGGCCGCACACGGTGGACGAGCTGTACCGGGCACTGGACCACGCGCGGATGTCGTCCGACGTCGGGTGCGTGCTGCTGACCGGCAACGGCCCCAGCGCCAAGGACGGCGGCTGGGCCTTCTGCAGTGGCGGTGACCAGCGGATTCGTGGCCGGAGCGGCTACCAGTACGCCTCCGGTGAGACGGCCGAGAGCGTCGATCCGGCCCGCGCGGGGCGGTTGCACATCCTGGAGTGCCAGCGGCTGATCAGGTTCATGCCGAAGGTCGTCATCGCGGTCGTCCCGGGTTGGGCGGCAGGTGGCGGGCACAGCCTGCACGTCGTGTGCGACCTCACGATCGCGAGCGCCGAGCACGCGAAGTTCAAGCAGACCGACGCGGACGTCGGCTCGTTCGACGGCGGCTACGGGTCGGCCTACCTCGCGCGGCAGGTCGGGCAGAAGTTCGCCCGCGAGATCTTCTTCCTCGGCCGGACGTACTCCGCCGAGGACATGTACAAGATGGGCGCGGTCAACGAGGTCGTGCCGCACGCCGAGCTGGAGACGACGGCGCTGCAGTGGGCGCGTGAGATCAACGGGAAGTCGCCGACCGCCCAGCGGATGCTCAAGTACGCGTTCAACCTGATCGACGACGGCCTGGTGGGACAGCAGATCTTCGCCGGCGAGACGACCCGGCTCGCCTACATGACCGACGAGGCCGTCGAGGGGCGGGACTCGTTCCTGGAGAAGCGCGACCCCGACTGGTCGAACTATCCGTACTACTTCTGAGCAGGCGAAACATGCTCGATGAACTGCGCGCGGCGCTCCAGGGCGGCGACCCGCTGGTGGACGGCCCGCTCGACGGCTGGGAGAAGCGGGCCGTGCTCGGCGTGCCGACCTCCGGGTCGACGGGCGAGCCCAAGACCGTGCTGCTCGACGCGGACGCGCTGACGACGTCCGCCCAGGCCACGCACGAACGGCTCGGCGGGCCCGGCACGTGGCTGCTGGCGTTGCCCACCGGCCACATCGCCGGGGCGCAGGTGCTGGTGCGGTCGATCGTCGCCGGCACCACGCCCGGCGTGCTCGACATGTCGAAGGGCTTCCGCGCCATGGGTTTCGCGCACGCCGCGCGGCCGGTGCTGGCCCAGCCGGGACGCCACTACACCTCGCTCGTGCCGACGCAGCTCTCGCGGCTCGTCGTGGGCGAGGGGCCGGGGCTGGAGGCGCTGCGGCAGTTCGACGGCGTGCTGATCGGCGGGGCCGCCACCCCGCCGAAGTTGCTGGAGCAGGCGCGCGCGCTCGGCGTGCAGGTCGTCACCACGTACGGCATGAGCGAGACGGCCGGCGGGTGTGTGTACGACGGCGAACCGCTGCGGGGCGTCTCGTTGCGCACCGACGACGTGATCGAGATCAGCGGGCCGGTGCTGGCGCTGGGGTATCGCGGCAGCGCGGAACCGTTCGGCGAGTGGTTCCGCACCGGTGACCTCGGACGGCTGCGCGAAGGGCGGCTGGAGGTGCTCGGGCGCGCGGACGACGTGATCGTCACTGGCGGCGAGAAAGTGCCTCCGGTGCTGGTCGAACGGGCTTTGGCGACCGTCGAGGGCGTGCTGGAGGCGTGTGTCGTCGGTCTGCCGGACGACGAGTGGGGCCAGGTCGTGGCCGCCGTCGTCGTCGCACGTGGTGAGGAGCCTTCGGTGGACGAACTGAAGGCCGCCGTGACGCGGGACGTGGGCCGGGCGGCGGCGCCGAAGCTGGTGCGGTTCGTGTCCGAGCTGCCGTTGCGCGGGCCGGGCAAAGTCGACAGAACAGCCGTGGCCAACACTTTTAGGTGAACCTTTACCGCTGAGGACAACTCTCCCCGCGAAGCGCGCGGAACCCTAGCCGCGCGCGTTAGCGATGGGGGTTTCTTCATGCGCTACCTGTTACCGCTGGTCGCCGGCGCCACGCTGGTGGCCGGGCTGGCGTCGCCCGCCCAGGCGGCGGCTGCCTCGAACGAGTGGACCGCTGACGTCAGCGGCCGCACCGTCACGTGGGGCGGCTCCCCGCGCACCGGCCTGATCGAGCTCGGCTCGCACAGACTCGCTCAGCCCGCCAACGCGGTCACGGCGGCGGTGACCGGCGATGGTGTCGTCGACGTGCGCGGCCTGCGTGCGGACGGTCAGTGGACCGAGTGGCTGGAGGCGCCGGCGACGTTGCCGGTGACCACGTCCACCATCGAGACCCGCGTGGTTTTGAGCAGTGGCAAGGCATCGCGCGTGAAGCTGACCGCTTCGCAGGCGCCCGCGACCGTTGCCGCGGACGACGTTTCCGTTGCTGCCGCTGGACGTTCGTACCGGGTCTACGCGACGCGCGAGGGCCTTGTCGGCGGCACCACGGCGAACGGCCACACGATCGTCTCGCGCGACCACTTCGTGGCGTTGCCGTCGCGGCGTGGCCTGGCGGGCAAGAACTCCGGCAACTACAGCGTGCAGGTGTGCGCGTCGAACGGCCGTTGCGAATGGGCGCCCGTGTGGGACGTCGGCCCGTGGAACACCAAGGACGACTACTGGAACCCGTCCGCGACCCGTGAGATGTGGAAGGACCTGCCGCAGGGCAAGCCCGAAGCGCAGGCCGCGTACGAGAACAACTACAACGGCGGCAAGGACCAGTACGGACGTGAGGTCGCGAACCCGGCCGGCATCGACCTGGCGGACGGCACGTTCTGGGACGGCCTCAAGCTGACCACGAACTCGTGGGTGACCGTGACGTACCTGTGGACGGGCTCCGGTCCTGTCGGGACGGTCCGCACGTCCGCGGCCAACGGCACGGTGAACGTCCGCAGCGGCGCGAACTCCTCGTCGTCGCAGGTGGGTCTGGCCGGCAACTACGCCCAGGTCAGGGTGACCTGCCAGCTCACCGGCGAGTCGGTGTCGGGCACGCAGGGCACGTCGAACGTCTGGTACCGCATCGCGTCGGGCAAGCACATCGCCAAGGCGTACGTCGCGGGTGTGAGCGGCGCTACTGCCTGCTGATACACCCCTTCGGCGGGTCCTCAGGAACCATACCGGAGGATGGAGGCATGGCCTCAGTCGTCCAGTGGATCCAGGGGACCCGCCCGCGCACGCTGCCGAACTCGATCGCACCGGTGGTCGTGGGAGCTGCTGCGGCGCACCACATCGACGAGTTCAGCGTGCTCTACACGGTGCTCGCTCTCGTCGTCTCGGTGGCGTTCCAGGTCGGCGTGAACTACGCGAACGACTACTCCGACGGCATCCGCGGCACGGACGACAACCGGGTGGGGCCGTTCCGGCTGACCGGGTCCGGTGCGGCAGAGCCTGCGAAGGTGCGGCTGGCGGCGTTCATCTCGCTCGGGGTCGGCGCGCTGGCCGGCGTGGTGCTGGTGGCGTTGTCCGGGTACTGGTGGCTGCTCGGGTTCGGTGCCGTGTGCATTGCCGGGGCGTGGTTCTACACGGGCGGCAAGCGTCCGTACGGCTACGCGGGCCTCGGCGAGATCGCGGTGTTCCTCTTCTTCGGCCCGGCCGCGGTGCTGGGCACGCTGTACGTGCAGACCGGCGAGATCACCGGCATCGGTATCGGGGCGTCCATCGCGATGGGAGCGATCTCGGCCGCGGTGCTGGTGGCGAACAACCTGCGCGACATCCCGACGGACGCCGTGACGGGCAAGCGGACCCTGGCCGTGGTGCTGGGCGACAAGGACACCCGCAGGCTGTACCTGGCGCTGGTCGCGGTGCCGTTCCTGATCGCGCTGGGCATGACGGTGCGGGTGCCGTACGCGTTGCTGGGCTTCCTCGCGGCGCCGGTGCTGCTGCCCGCCGTGCGCCGGGTGGCCGCCGGACGTGGCGGCCGCGACCTGATCCCGGTGCTCCAGTTCACCGGGATCGCGATGCTGGCGTGGGCCGTGCTGGTCAGCGTCGGCCTGGTCCTGGACTAGGTCTGCTACCAGGCGTCTTCGGTGAACTGGGTCGGCTCGTCGTCGTCCGTTCGCACGGGCCTGCGCGGGGGTGGCGGCGGGGCCGTCTCGCCCTTGATCAGCTCGTCCAGCCTGGCGCGGTCGGCGTCGAGTGCCTGGCGCACCAGCGGATCGTGGCCCGCCTCGCCGGTGAGGACCTGACGCCAGCTCAGGCCGGCACCGCGCGCGATGCGGTCGGCGAGTTGACGCATCGCCGGTGAGGCCTCGCTGGACTTGGCGAACTGCATCACCCTGCGGATGTCCTCAGTGGACGGTTCCTTGCCCTTGAGGTTCTGCTGGGCGGACCGCATGGCGCGATCCGCCTCGGCGACGGCGTTGCTCAGGAAGTCCTCCGCCGCAAGGATGTCCGGGGTCCGCCAGGCCGTCATCACCACTTGTCCTCCGTGAAGATGTCCGGGGCGTTCTCGTCGCCGTCGTCACCCCGGTTCCGGCGCGGGTCCTGGGCGTTCATGATCTCTTCCGCGGTCAGGCCCTCCTGCAGCATCTGGAACGCCTGCTTCATCTTGTTGACGTTCTCCTGCTGCATGGCCTGCACGTCGGGGTCCTGCGCCGCCTTGCCGGAGACGACGTCCTCCCAGGTGAACTCGCCCGCGTCCACCTTGCGCTTCAACGCTTTGAGCTGCTCCGGCGCGTCCTTCTCCTGCGCGGCCCGCTCGACCTGCTGGGCGATCGCCTTGAAGTCGACCGGCGGAACGGGCGGCAGCGGCGTGTCCTTGAGGCGGTTCGCGAGGTCCTGCGCCTCCTTGAAGCGCAGGTCGACCTGCGCCTCGGCCGCCCGCAGCTCCGCGGACTTCCAGCTGTCGTTCGGGGTGGTCATCTCAGTTCTCCCTCGCGAAGAGCCCGCGCTGAATCGGCCTGGCCTCACCGCGGATGTCGCCCACCTCGGCGCGCTGCGCGAGGGTTCGCCACTGCCGGAAGTCTACTTCGGACAGACCGAGCTGCCGGGCCGTTTCGTAGTTCTCGCCGAGGAAGTGCAACACGGCCTGGTCACCCAGGACGCCGATGATCTCGAACTCCGCACCCCGGTACGTGCAGATCGTGCGGACCAGCTGGAGGTCTTCGACGACCGCGTCCGGCACCTCGAGGAACTGGGCGCCGTTCTCGTCGGCGAAGTCCGGCGGTGCGGGCTGGCCGGCCAGCGGGTGCAGCAGGACCGAGCCGGGCGTGGGCCCGAAGTCGACGTCGAAGTCCTGGCCGCGATACCTGCCGATCAGTCCACGCCGGACGGTCGGCCGGTGCGGAACCGGGGCCTGCCAGTACCTTCCGGGGCCGAAGCCGACGTCTCCCGTGGGGACCCATCCGACCTGGCGGTTGAGGTACTTGCCGACGCTGCGTCCGGTGCCGTCCGGTTCGAAGCGCCAGAGCTCCGTGCCCGCCGGGAGTTCGGCGAGCTCCATGACGTACTCGGGAATGGGGTTCGCGCTCGGCGTGTAGCCGGTGCCGGTGAACGGGACCGGGTAGACGCGGGTGGTGCCCATCTTCTGCGCGCCGTCGAGCGTCGGGCCGCCGAAGCTGGTGTCGAAGAGTTCGGTCGTGTGGGCCAGGAAGCGCAGCAGGTACTGCGTGCCCTTGGGCCAGTCCGCGACCTTGTCGACGCCGAACGCCTCGGCGAACTGGTCCGACGTGCCCTGCGGGAAGTCCTGCCCGCGCGTCACGAACCCGGCCGCCCGGTGCGGCTCGAACTTGCCGGGCACCACGACGTTGCCCAGGTAGAGCTGCGCGATCGCGGGGTGCACGATCTTCTGCAGGATCGTCTCCGGCCCGATGCCGGCCGCCTTGCGCACGACCTGTGGGGTGCTCATCCCGGGTTCTTCTCCTTCCACCGCGCCAGGAAGTCGGTGCGGTCGACCTGCACGTCCTGAAGCTCGTCGACGTCGAGCGTGGCTCGGTAGCCGTTGTACTGGTCGCCTTCGAGCCCGTTCTGCGCGGCCCACACGTACTCGCCACCCGCGTACCCGGCCTCGGCCTTGCCGTTCTCCGTCCTGACGACGTTGAACGGCTGCCCGCGCCAGGTGGCTGTGCAGGTTTCCAGGTACCAGGCCTGGAGTTCTGTCACCGCCACCGTCTTGAGCTCACGGTTGCCGTAGGTCTGGAACCCTTCCGCGTTGGCGTAGGTAACGCCCGGGATCTTGCGGATCCAGACGTTCTGGCCTTCCGCACCCGCGAAGTAGGTCTCGCCGCGGTACTCGGCCATCTCCTGGGAGTACTGGGTCATCAGAGCTTCGTCCAGCCGAACTTGCGGTCGTACACGGCGTGCAGTTTCTCAGTTCCGTCCGCGTTCACCTGCCAGATCTCGGCACGATCGGGCAACGGTGTGCCGCCGTCGACGCGCCACTCCGGCATGCCGCCCATCGTGGAGCCGGTGCCGGTGAACGGGTCGTAGCCGTCGTACGGTTTCGCCGCGCCGCCGGCTGCCGCCATCTGCTGCTGCGACGCCTCGTAGTGAGCCTTCTCCTGCGGCGACTGGTACTGGTCCGCCGGGTACGGCCCAGGCTGGGTGAAGTCCGGCGTGTCCTTCTTCGGCCCGCCGAACGGCACGTTGTGCGCGCCGGCGTTCTGGTCGGTCACCTCGTACCGGAGCTGCATCGCGGTCTGCGCGCCCTCGGGGATGGGCGTCCAGCCCTTGCCCTTGTCGTCGAGCGCGAGGCCGTCCCTGAGCCCTTGCGGCGTGTTGACGTCGACCACGTCCTGGCCGCGGGCGATCGAGCCGCCCATCTGGTTCTGCCAGGTCTCCTGCTTGCTGCCCGCGGCGTGCGGCTGGTCAGGCAGGTAGGTGCTGAGCGCCCCTTGGTTGAGGGCCTTGGTGACGATGTCGCCGGAGTCGACCTTGATCTGGTTGCGGACGTCGGCCACGTGCTGGGCCTCGCTCGCGCTCAGGTCGGTGGACAGCTTCTGGCTCAGCTCGACGTAGCGGTCGCGGTCGGCCTGGTTGGGCAGCATCTGCTCGAGCTGGTGCTGGTAGCCCTGACCCTGCGCCGACATGGCGGCCGCGTCGAAGTGGCCCTTGAGGTCCGGGCCGGTGGGCGGCGGCGGGTTGCTGCCGTCGCCCTTGTCGTTGTGGCCGGGGGTGGCGTCGTCGTTGCCGGGCTTGGTGTCGGTGTCGTGGGTGGCCGGGGTGTCGTGGTCCGGCCGGGTGTCGTGGGGCTCGGCGCCTTCGGCACCGCTCGCGTCGGTGTCGTGCGGCTTGCCGTCGTCGGGCCGGGCGTCGCCGTCGTGGGGCTTGGTGTCCGCGTCGTGGGGCTTGGTGTCGCTGTCGTGGGGCTTGGCGTCACCGTCGTGCGGCCGGGTGTCCGCGTCGTGCGGCTTGGTGTCCGCGTCGTGCGGCTTGGTGCTGTCAGGCGTGTCGTGGGGCTTGGTGTCCGTCGACCCGTTGGGCGTCGTGTCGTGGGGACGCGTGCCGCCGTCGTGCGGCGTCGTCGGGCCGCCTGACCCGCTGGGGGCCGGGTGGTCCGTGCTGGGGCTCGGGTGTCCCGGAGGGGAGGGCAGGCCGCCGCCCGCGCTCGGGGACGCGTGTCCGGGAGGCGACGGGAGGCCGCCACCGGAGCTCGGGGCCGGGTGGCCGGGAGGCGACGGGAGACCGCCGCCCGTGTTGGACGGGGCGGGGGCGGTTGCCGTGCCCGAGCTGGCGCTCGGGTGCTCAGGAGGCGTGGGCAGGCCACTGCCCGAGCCAGGCGTCGGGTGACCGCCTGAGTTCGGCGGGGTCGGCAGACCGCTGCCCGAGCCAGGCGTCGCGTGACCGCCCGAGTTCGGTGGAGTCGGCAGGCCGCTACCCGAGCCGGGCGTCGGGTGTGTGCCGGGCGTCGGGTGTGAACCTGGCGTCTGGTGCGTGCCGGGGTGGCTGCTGCCCGACGTGCCGGGGCCCGGCGGGGGCGTGGGCAGGCTGGAGCCACCAGGGCGAGTGCCGGGCACCGGGGTTGCCGGCGGGGTCGGGAGGCCTGAGGCGTGGCCGGGAGGGGTCGGCAGGCCCGTGGGGGCCTTGGGCCCGGCCGGGGCGCCCGCGCTGGGGAACGACGGGACTCCGCCCGCGCCTGGGCGGGAGCCGGAGCTCCTGGTCTGGTCGCCACCGCCTGCTCCTGGGGCCATGGGGGCGCCCATCGGCATCGCGCCGCCCATGGGGGTCTGGTGGGGCGCCGGCGGGGCCGCTGCGGGGGCTGCGCCTGCCGCGTGGGTGGTGTTGACGCTGGGTGGGGCTGCGGGGCCGTGGCCGCCGGACGAAGGCACGCCGCCTGAGCTGGAGTGACCGCCTGTGGGAACGCCACCGGTCGGCACACCGCCGCCGCCTCCGCCGCCCAAGGACGGTGGAGCCGATGCGGCTGGGCCTGTGGCGGCCGCGGCGTGGGTTCCGGGGGCGTCTGGGGAGGCGTGCAGGGTGGGCGGGGGTGCCACCGGGGCGCCGCCTGGCGCCACGGACGAGACGGCTGCCGGTTTGGTGTCCTCGGAGCCGCCTGGCGGGGAGTAGATCTCGCGGACCTTCGAGCCGACGTCGTGGCCGCGGTCGGCGATCTCGGTGGCCGAGTCCTTGATGGACGCGGCGTCGTCGCTGATGTCCCTGACGGCGTTGCGGACGTCGCGGCCCGCCTCGGCCACCTCCTGGGTGGCGTTCATGGCCTCGGCGAGGGAGTCGGCGTCCTTCAGCTTGCCGATGGCGGAGAAGACGCGGCCGACGGCGTCGAAGAGCGCCTTCACGTCGGCGATGAGCTTCTGGACCGTGTCGATGATGTCCATCACGCGCCGGTAGATCTGGTACGCGTTCCAGACCATCTCGGCTGCCTTGATCCAGCCGGCCACCGGGATCCAGACTGTGGCGGCGGCTTCGAGGAGCTTGTTGACGAGGTAGTCGAGCAGGCGTGCGGCCTGCTTGCCCAGAGCCTCTGCGCCGGACGCGACCGTGTCGAAGCCCTTCGCGATCAGCTGGGCGACGCCCATCTCGGCGAGCAGGCCCGCCTTCCAGCCGAGAGCGATGTACTTCTCGTGGGCGCGGGCCGCGTCGCCGTCCCAGTGGCCGCGCACCTTGCCCACGGCGTCGGTGAGGTTGTACGAGACGTCGTTCATGGCGTTGCCGACCATGCGCCACGCGTCGCCGTCCGCGCGGATCTTCGACCAGTCGCCGGTGATCGGCGTGATGATCGTGGAGACCAGGCTCTCGCCGGTCACGGCCTCGAACACCCAGTTGACCGCCTGCACGCCCCAGCCCTGGTCGCGCAGGACGTCGTTCAACGACGCCGTGTCGACGTCGGGCTGCTTCAGCGACGCGGTGACCGGGCGGGGGGAACGGTACGACGCGGTCGTCACTTCAGCAGCCCTTCGAAGATGCGCCGCTGAACGGCGTCGATGTCCTCGTAGGTCTTCGCCGTCGCGTCCACAGCCGCGGCCGTGCCCTCCAGCTTCGACTTGCCGAAGTCGAGCGTCTCGTCGAACAACGCCCGCACGATGTCCACGCCCGGCTGCAGCAACGTCAGCAGGCCGGTGAAGCCCGCCTTGTCGCACGCCGTGGCGTGGACGTACTTGCGGATCTTGTCGAACTCTTGGGCCTCGGTGCGCAGGTACTCGGCGTACGCGCGCATCTCGGCCGCGTCGGTGAACAGCGACGACACAGCGTCCCCCCTGCGGACTCAGGTGCTCAGGTCACGCTGTGACGCAGAACTCTCGTCACCAGTTCCCCGTGCGGTGGAAGTTGTTCAGGCGTTCAAGGCACGGGTCGAGGTGCATGCCCTGAGCGGCTACCCATGTGTCGTCGTAGTAGGTGTTCGCGTAACGCTCGCCACCGTCGCACAACAGGGTCACCACGCTCCCGCGGGTCCGAGACTGCCGCATCTCGGCCACGATCTGGAACGCTCCCCAGAGATTCGTCCCGGTCGACCCGCCGACCCGACGTCCGAGCAGGTCCTCCACGTACCGGATGGTCGCGACGGACGACGCGTCCGGCACCTTGATCATCCGGTCGATGACCTCGCCGATGAACGACGGTTCCACCCGCGGCCGTCCGATGCCCTCGATGCCCGAACCGCGCGTGGCCACCAGGTCGCGGTTGCCGTCGCGCCACGCGTCGAAGAAGACCGAGTGCTCGGGGTCGACGACGGCGAGACGCGTGTTCAGCTTCTGGTAGTGGATGTACCGGCCGATCGTGGCCGACGTGCCGCCCGTGCCCGCGCCCACGACGATCCAGTCGGGGGTGGGCGACGGCTCCAGCTTCATCTGCTCGAAGATCGACTCGGCGATGTTGTTGTTGCCCCGCCAGTCCGTGGCGCGCTCGGCGTGCGTGAACTGGTCCATGAAGTGGCCGCCGAGCTCGGACGCCAGCCGCCGCGACTCGTCGTAGAGCGCCGACGGCTCGTCGATGAAGTGGCACCTGCCGCCCTGGCGCTCGATCAGCGCGACCTTCTCGGCCGAGGTCGAGCGGGGCATCACCGCGATGAACGGCAGCCCGAGCAGCCGGGCGAAGTACGCCTCGGACACCGCGGTGGAACCGGAGGAGGCCTCGATCACGGGCGTGCCACCGGTGATCCAGCCGTTGCAGATCGCGTAGAGGAACAACGAGCGCGCCAGCCGGTGCTTCAACGAACCCGTGGGGTGCGTCGACTCGTCCTTCAGGTAGAGGTCGATGCCCCACTCGAGCGGCAACGGGTAGCGCAGCAGGTGGGTGTCCGCGCTGCGGTTCGCGTCCGCCTCGATGATCCCGACGGCCTCGCACACCCAGTGCCTGGTCCTGCTGCAAACGCGGTCAACGGAGGTACTCACAGCCCGCACGATAACCGGGCAGACGTCCTACGCCTGGGTGAGAGGACCTTCGTCACCACGCAGTTCGGAACGCAGCTTCTCGCGCTCGGCCCTGCGTGCCGCCTGGTGCGCGTCCAGGCCGGTCGCGACCCGCTGCCGCAGCCCCTTGAAGATGAACAGCGACGCCGGCAGCGCCACGACCACGCCCACGGCGAGGGCGGGCAGCAAAGGAACCTTGAACAACATGAGCGCGCCCATCACCACGACCACGAGGCCGAGGCGGGCGAGGACGTAGAGCGTCACATCACGAGCGAGCACCCGTTCAGGTTACGTCGCCTTCCTCGTCGCCGGTGTTCGGGCGCCCCTCGAAGCGCGTGGAGAGCACCACCGTCGTACGCGTGCGGGCCACACCGTGGATGCGCCGCAACCGCCCGAGCGCACGCTCCAGATCGTCCACCGTCGCGACCCTGACCTTGACGATGAACGACTCGTCGCCCGCCACCCGGTAGCAGGACTCGACCTCGTTGAGCTCGGCCAGCGCGACCGCGACCTCGTTGTCGTCCGCGATGTCGGTGGGATGGATGCCGATCAGCGCCGTCACGCCCAGGCCGACCGCGCTGGGGTCGACGACCGCGTGATATCCGACGATCACGCCGCTGGACTCGAGCTTGCCGACCCGCTCGTGCACGGCGGAGGCGGACAGGCCGACCTGCCTGCCGAGGTCGGCGTACGTGGCCCGTCCGTTGGCACGAAGTGCGGCGATGATCTGTCGATCAAGAGCATCCACCCGCGACACCCTATGCCCCACGAGTGCACACACGTAGCGGCGGTCACATGTCCGAATCGCGCCGGTCGTCCCTTACTACCTCTTTACCAAAAAACAAGCGTTCGAGTACCTGATGGGTCAGATGCCACGATCAGACCGGAACGTCTGATCTGAGGAGGACGAGTGACTGCAGCCACCGAGCGGCTCTTGACGCCTGGGGAAGTCGCCAATCTGTTCCGGGTCGACCCGAAGACCGTGACCCGATGGGCCACCGCAGGTCGCATCGGCTCGATCCGCACCCCTGGAGGACATCGCAGGTTCCGTGAGACCGAGGTGAAGGCTCTGCTTTCGGAGCTCACGACCGAGGCAACTGAACCCGTCCGCCACTGAAACCGTAGTTACCCCTGTGCCGCGGGTAATCTCGTGGCAAAGGGAGGTGGCGACACGATGATCTACCTGCTGGCAGTGATCGGTGCGCTCACCGTGGCTGTGCTCGTGTGGCGAGCGTTCGCCCCGCAGCACTCGGAGTACACCCCAGGCCGCAAGGTGATCGCACCCGACGACGACCCGGAGTTCCTGCGCAAGCTCGACGAGCAGCGCAAGCGCGACGAGTGACGGAAAAGGGGCCCTGATCACAGGACCCCTTTCCGCTGGTTCTCAGACCCGCTGACCGGCTCAGGAGTGCGGGAAGTCGTCCGCCACCACGGCGGCGAGTTCCAGCAACGCGAGCCGGGTCTCCGGCGCGAGCTGGTCCAGCGCGATCTCGGCGCCCTCTTCGAGGTGCTCGTCGAACGGCAGGCGGACCACGGCACGGCATCGCTGCTGGAAGTGCGCGGCGAGCTTGTCGAGGTCGACCTTGCCCGACTTCGGGCGCACGGAGTTGATCACGCACACGGACTTCGCGACCAGTTCGCGGTAGCCGTGCGCCTCCAGCCAGTCGAGCGTCGCCGCTGACGTCTGCGCGCCGTCGACCGAGCCGGACGACACCAGGACGAGCGAGTCCGCCTCGTCCAGCACGCCCTTCATCGCGGAGTGCATCAGGCCGGTGCCGCAGTCGGTGAGCACGATGTTGTAGAAGTGCTCCAGCAAGTCCACCGTGCGCCGGTAGTCGTCCTCGCTGAACGCCTCCGAGACGGACGGGTCCTGCTCGGACGCCAGCACTTCGAGGCGCGCCGGCGACTGCGAGGTGTACGCGCGCACGTCGCTGTACTTCTTGATCTTCGGGGCATCGCGCAGCAGGTGACGCACGGTCGCCGTGGTCTCGCGCGGGATCTTCAACGCGAGCGTGCCGCGGTCGGGGTTCGCGTCGACCGCGACCACCCGGTCGCCGCGCAGCGACGAGAACGTCGAGCCCAGCGTCGTGGTCGTCGTGGTCTTGCCGACGCCGCCCTTCAGGGACAGCATCGCGATCTTGTAGCACCCGCGCAGCGGCTGGTTGATCCGCCCGATCAGCTCGCGTCGCCGCACGTCGGCGGGGCTCTCACCGAGGTTGATGGCGCCGCCGGACAGCGAGTGCAGGGACTTGCGCCAGCCCGAGGTCGGCGGACGCTTCTCCTTCTTGATCAGCTGCTGCGACGACACGTCCTGCGCCTGCGAGCGGTACTCCTGCTGCGGGAAGTTGTTCGGGTACTGCCCGCCGGCGAACTGGCCGTACTGCGCCGTGTTCGGGGTGTTGTGGGGACCCGACTGGCCGCCACCCACCTGGTAGGGACCCGACTGCGCACCGGGCACCGGGTAGGGGCCGGAGGCGTTGCCCGGTACCTGGTAGGGACCCGACGCGTTGCCCGGCACCTGGTACGGGCCGGAGGCGTTGCCGGGAACCTGGTAGGACCCCGACTGGTTGCCCAAGTTGTACGGGCCGGACTGGCCGCCGCTGACGTGCTGCGGGCCGGACTGCTGCGGGTCGAGGTAGGAGGCCGCTTGCGGGTCGACGTACTGCGGGTCGACGTACTGCGGGCCGGAGCCCTGTTCCTCACCCGGTGGTTGCCATGTCACCGCTGTGGCCCTCCCTGAGCAAGAGGGACCGAGACTTCCCCGACCCCCAGGTTGCGACGGTACGCAACCGGCAACGGTTCCATCGACCTGGGTGGTTAACTCGTTAGAGACCCGCGTACGAATGCAACCCGCTGGTGACCAAGTTGATGAAGAACAGGTTGAACACGTTCAGGGCGAAGCCCGCGATGTTGATCCAAGCGGCCCCACGGCCACGCCAACCGGCCGTAGCGCGTGCGTGCAGATACGCCGCATAGACCACCCACGAGACGAACGCGACCGTCTCCTTGGGGTCCCAGCCCCAGAACCGGCCCCACGCGGCTTCCGCCCAGATCGCCCCGAGGATGATTCCGGCCGTGAACAGCGGGAACGCCAGCACGGTGGTCCGGTACGACATCCGGTCCAGCACGTCGGCGGACGGCAGCTTCGGGAAGCGGTCGGACTTGGTGTCCTTGAGCAGGTAGAGGATCGACGTCACGCCGGGGATCAGCAGCACGCCGGACGAGATCGAGATCACCGAGACGTGGATCACCAGCCAGTACGACCGCAGCGCCGGCTGTACGGGCGCGGACTCGGCGTACAGGACGGTGCCACCGAGGAACAGCAGGGTCAGGATCGGCGGCAGCACGAACACGCCGAGACGGCGGATCGGGAACTTCGCCATCAGCACGATCCACGTCACCACGGCCGCGAGGCACAGCAGCGACATGTACTCGTACATGTTGCCCCAGGGCGCGCGACCGGCGGACAGTCCGCGCATGACCAACGACCCGAGGTGCAGCACCGCGCCGAGGACCGTCATCGCGGCGCCCATGCGGCCGATGCGCTCCGACTTGGTCAGCTCGGACTTGGGCTCGTCGACGAGGACGTCCGGCCCGCCGGCGCCGACCAGAGCCTTGCGCGGGGCACGGGCGAAGGCCTGCTCGACCGCGTAAAGCAGGATCGCGAAGAGGTAGACCCCGAGAGCGCTGCGGTACAGCCAGTCGCTGTAGGTCGCGAAGGTCTCGTTGACCGGCATCAGGACTTCTCCTCGTTCAGCACCGCGCGGGCGACCCGCGTGAACTCCTCGCCGTATCCTGCCTGGTCAGTACGGGCGAGCCCGCCGACCTCGACCAAAGTACGCCCGTCGGTCAGACGAGTCGCACGGACCCACACCCTGCGGCGCTTGACGGTCAGCGAGACCCCCAGGCCGAGGATGATCAGGATGGCGAACACCAGCACGTAACCCTGGGTCGGGTCGTGCGAGACCTGCAACGACACCCAGTCGTTCACGGAGTCGAAGCGCACCTTGGTGCCGTCGTCGAGCGCGATCTCCTCGCCCAGCGCGAGGTTCTTGCGCGCGACCTTCTGCAACCGGCCCTGGTCGACCATCTTCTGGTCGATCGAGAAGATCGACTGGCCGCGGCCGTCGTCCACGCCGAGGTCGCCGCGGTACACGTCGACGGCGACCATCGGGTCGTTCAGCGCCGGGAACTTCGAGCTCAGGATGTTGCCGTGCAGCAACGGCGTCGGCGCCAGCAGACCGGTCACCGCGATCTGGTTCTTGCGCCGCGTCTCGGAGTCCGTGACTCCGGGCGGGTCGAACTTCGTCGCGCCCTCCGAGGCCAGCGTGAGCTGGTCGGTCGGCAGCCACTGGATGCCCTGCGTGCGCTTCTCGCCGTTGGGGAACGTCACCGTGAACGTCGGCGTGTACCCGTGGCCGAGCAGGTAGAGGCGGTCGCCTTCGGTGCGCAGCGGGTGGTTGACCTGGAGGGTGAAGGGGTTCCAGGTGTTCGAGGCGAGGCTCTCACCCGACTGGTAGCGGATGTCCGCCTTGAAGCCGACGGGCTGGCCGTTGTCGAGGTACTCGGCGGAGAACTTGCCGATCTCGACGCAGAACGGCGTGAGGTCCGTGCCGTCGACCCGCAGCCCCGGCCGGAACTGGTCGTAGTTGAAGATGCCGCCGTTGCAGAACTGGCCGCCGTCGGCCTGGACGATGATCTGGCCCTCGTAGCTGAACATCTTGCCCAGCGCGAACGACACCAGCAGGCCGAGCAACGCGAAGTGGAAGACCAGGTTGCCGGTCTCGCGCAGGAACCCGCGCTCGGCGCTGACCGTGTCCTCGCCGGTCTCCATCCGCCAGCCGCGCAGGACCTTCCTGGCTCGCGCCACGGCCTCGTCCGGCATCACGTCGAGCTCGGCCTGCGCGTGGTGCGGCATCCGCGAGAGATTGCGCGGCGTGAGCACCGGCTTCGCGCGCATCTGCTTGAAGTACTCCCACGTGCGGGGAAGCAGGCACCCGACGAGGGACGTGAACAGCAGCAGGTAGATCGCGGCGAACCACGGCGTGGCGTACACCTCGAAGAACCCGAGCTTGAGCAGGAACTCGCCCCACCAGCCCTTCTGGGCGATGTAGTCGTCGACCTTGGCCGAGTTGAGCGACCGCTGCGGCAGCAACGCGCCGGGCATCGCCGCGAGCGCGAGCAGGAACAGCAGGGTCAGCGCGGTCCTCATCGAGGTGAGCCCGCGCCACGTGTTGCGGAGGAAGGCGATCACTAGAGCGGCAGCCTCACGACGTCGACGAACGAGTAGCGCAGCCACCCGACGAACTCACCCCAGAGCCCCGTGACCAGCGCGATCCCGACCAGGATCAGCAGCACGCCACCGAAGATCTGCACCTGCCGGGCGTGCGTGCGCAGCCACTTCGTGACGCCCAGCGCCCACCGCGCGCCGAGCGCGAGGACCACGAACGGCAACCCGAGCCCCAGGCAGTAGGCCAGCACCAGCACGGCACCGCGCGCCGTCGACGACCCGACCTCGGTGCTGCGCGCGACGGCGAGCACCCCGGCCAGCGTCGGCCCGAGACAGGGCGTCCACCCGAGCGCGAACACGGCCCCGAGCACCGGCGCCCCGATCAACCCGGCGTTGGGCTTGGTGTGGAACCGCACGTCCTTCTGCAACGCCGGAACGAGCCCGAGGAACACCAACCCCATCAGGATCGTGATGACACCACCGATGCGCTGGAACAGATCGGCGTTGAGGAACAACGCGTCCGACGCACCGAGGATGGCCATCGAGGCCAACGCGAAGACGACCGTGAACCCGAGCACGAACAGCAACGAGGCCCCGGCGACGCGCCACCGGCCCTGCTTCGCCGGTTCGTTCGCCTCCACCCGAGGCGCCTCGGCACCGACCAGACCGGCGAGATACGCGAGGTAACCGGGCACGAGCGGCACCACGCACGGTGACGCGAACGAGATGAACCCAGCGAGCAAGGCGACCCCGGTGGCCAGCAGCAACGGCCCGGAGATCGCCAGATCGGTGGGGTTCACAGATCTCAGAGTAGGTAGTTGCCCAGATCACGCGACGACCGGCATCGGTTTTGACCCGACACAAGGCTTGGGCCAAAAGTACCTACAATCGCCGCTTGTGGGTGACATCACGGTTGCTTAGCGTCAGCCCATGCATCGTTCCCGGCTGCTACTCCCCGCGTTCACCGTCGCGGCGCTGGCACTGTTCGCGCAGGTACCGGCCGGTGGCGCTGCCCCGGCGATGGAATGGCGCGAGGTCTTCAACGAGGACGGCTCCATCACGCAGGCCCTGACCCCGAAAGCACCAGCCGAGAAGTCCACGACCTTCCGCGCGCTGGCCGCGGCCGACGTGATCCCCGTCCAGGTGACCGGCGACTCAGCCGATCGCTTCGACCTCGTCTTCGTGGGCGACGGCTACACGGCCGACGACCTGGAGACCTACACCGGCAACGTGAAGAGCAAGTGGGAAGAGCTCTCCGCGGTGGAGCCCTTCGCCTCCTACAAGGAGTACTTCAACGTCTGGCAGGTCAACGTGATCTCCGCCGAGTCCGGTGTGGACCACGACCCGACCAGGGGCCTGCTCAAGAACACCGCGCTGGACATGGGTTTCTGGTGCCAGGGCCGCGACGCGAACACCGAACGCCTGCTCTGCGTCAACGAGACCAAGGCCAAGGAGTTCGCCGCTCTCGCCCCGCAGGCGGACCAGGTGATCGCCCTCGGCAACACCGCGAAGTACGGCGGCGCGGGCGGTTCGGTCGCCACCGCCTCCGGCTCGAACGCGCAGGCCGGCCAGATCGCGATCCACGAGCTCGGCCACTCGATCGGCGGCCTGGCCGACGAGTACGACTACCCGTACGCGAACTACACGGGCTCCGAACCGCGTGAGATCAACGTGACCAGCGATCCGACCGGCGCCAAGTGGGGCGAGTACCTGGGCCAGCCCTCCCCGGACGGCGGCGTGATCGCCCCGGTCGAGGGTGCTCGGTACTACAAGACGGGCCTCTACCGGCCGACCGGCAACTCGATCATGCGCACGCTGGGCAAGCAGTTCAACTCGATCGGCCGCGACGCGATGATCAAGGCCTTCAAGGCCAAGATCCCGTCGCTGAACGCCCCGGCGGAACCGCCCGCCCAGTAGGCGAGCGACACGAAGAAGGGGGCCTCGCGGCCCCCTTCTCTCATTCCTTGGCCAGTTCGTCCAAAACGGACTGGAGATCGGAAGCCAGTACCGGCACCAGGAACGCCGCCGCCACCTTGTGGTCCTTGTCCACGATGAACGTGGAAGGCACGGTGTTGGCCGGAACTCCCCGGAACACGTTGATGAAGCTCCGCGCCGAAGCGTCGTAAATGGACGGATAGGTCAGCGACCGGTCCTTCATGAAGTCCCGGGGATGATCCTTTGAGGTCTCCTTGACGTCGACCCCGACCACCTGGGTCCCGGCGTCGAAGATCTTCTGCATCTCGGGGGCCTCGGTCCGGCAGGGCCCGCACCAGGCTCCCCAGATGTTGATCACGACGGGCTTGCCCGCGTAGTCGGAGAGCTTGACGACCTTGCCCTCTTCCAGCAGGGACTCGCCTTCGAGCCCCTTCAGCTCCTTGCGCTCGCTGGGCGCGTACCGGATCTTGACCTGCCCGCCGGGAGCCACGAGGTAGAAATCCCCGGCCCCGATCTGGGCAGCGTCCTTCCCGGTGGTGCATCCGGCGAGTAACAACAACAGCACCAGAAAACGCTTCATGCCCCGGTCACCCGAGGATTGGTGGCACCCACCGGTTCGGAATAGGCGATCCGGACCAGCTGCTCACCCTCGAAGATCAGCGACGTGAGCGAAGCGAGCGAGCACTCCCGTTTCCGCGGGTCGTGCCACATCCGCTTGCCCTCCAGGAACCGCCGCACCGTCCAGATGGGCAGCTGGTGCGAAACGCAGACAGCCTCATGCCCCTCGGCGGCGGCCCGAGCCTTCTGCACCGCGCCCAGCATCCGGTGAGCGATCTCGATGTACGGCTCGCCCCAGGACGGCTTGAACGGGTTCACCAGCTTCGGCCAGTGCTGAGGCGACCGCAGCGCCCCGTCGCCCACCGCGACCTTCAGCCCCTCGAACTGGTTGTCGGCCTCGATCAACCGGTCGTCGGTGGCCAGCTCCAGCCGATGCGAGTCGGCGATGGGAGACGCGGTCTGCTGTGCACGGTCCAAAGGGGACGCGACGACGTGCACGATGTCGTGGTCCGCCAGGTGCTCGGCCACGGTCAGCGCCTGCTTCTGCCCGCGCTCGGACAGCTTGAAGCCGGGAAGACGGCCGTACAGGATGCCGGTCGGGTTGTGCACCTCGCCGTGGCGGAGCAGGTGGACGACGGTGCGGGTCACTTGCGGGCCTCCTTGGCGGCACGGGCCGCGTGCGGCAACGCGTCGGCGATCACTGCGAACTCCTCTTCACCCATGGCGGCGTTCACGAACCACGCCTCGAACGCCGAGGGCGGGGCGTAGACGCCGCGCTCCAGCAGGGCGTGGAAGAACGGCGGGAAGCGCCACGTCTCGCACGCCTGCGCGCCCGCGTAGTCCTTCACCTCGGTAGCACCGAAGAACACGCTCACCAGGTTCCCAGCGAACTGCACGCGGTGCTCGACACCGGCCTCCGTCAACGAAGCCGTGAAGAGCGCGCCGAGGCGCGCGGCGTTGCGGTCGAGGGCCCGGTAGACGTCCTCGTCGGCGGCCTTCAGCGTGGCCAGGCCCGCGGCCACGGCGACGGGGTTTCCGGACAGCGTTCCGGCCTGGTAGACGGGGCCGGAGGGCGCCAGGCGGGACATCACGTCCGTGCGGCCGCCGAACGCCGCCGCGGGCAGGCCGCCGGACATGACCTTGCCGAACGTGTAGAGGTCGCCGCGCACGCGCTCCAGGCCGAACCAGCCTGCCCGCGAGACGCGGAAGCCGGTCATGACCTCGTCCATGATCAGCAACGCGCCGTCGGCGTCGCAGATCTCGCGCAGGCCCGCGTTGAAGTCCGCGGAGGGCGCGACCGCGCCCATGTTGCCCGCCGCCGCCTCGGTGATGATGCAGGCGATCTCGCCGGGGTTCTCCGCGAACGCCGCGCGCACGGCCTCGATGTCGTTGTACGGCAGGACGATCGTGTCCTCGGCCTGCGCGCCCGTGACGCCGGGCGACGAAGGCAGGCCCAGGGTCGCGACGCCGGAGCCCGCCTGGGCGAGCAGCGCGTCGACGTGGCCGTGGTAGCAACCGGCGAACTTGATGACCTTGCGACGCTCGGTGAAACCGCGCGCGAGGCGGATCGCGCTCATCGTGGCCTCGGTGCCCGAGTTGACCAGGCGGACCTGGCGGACCGGCTCGACGCGGTCGATGATCTCGGCCGCGAGATCGATCTCACCCTCGGTCGGCGTGCCGAACGACAGGCCGAACGACGCCGCCTTCTGCACCGCCTCGACCACGGACGGGTGGGCGTGCCCGAGGATCATCGGGCCCCACGAGGCCACCAGGTCGACGTACCGGTTGCCGTCCGCGTCCCACAGGTGCGGGCCCTCGCCGCGAACCATGAAACGCGGGGTGCCGCCGACGGAGTGGAACGCCCGCACCGGAGAGTTGACCCCGCCGGGGGTCAGCGTCGACGCGCGCTCGAACAGGGCCTGGGATCGACTCGCAGTCACGTACCCCAGTCTCACATGTCGGAGTCGGCGGCTTTCTGCGGCCGGGTGCGCACAGCCAGCAGGACCTGCCGCACCACGTCCAGAAGAAGGACCACGGCCAGCGTGAGTGCGCCGGCGGCGGTGCCCAGCCAGTTGCCGTGATAGCGCGTGGAGATCAACGGCTCGCGGCCGTCGATCGGGTACTCGAGGCTCACGACACCGCGGTTCCAGGCCCACACGGCGACGATCACCAGCACGACGATCGCGACGACCTCGCCCGCGGCGATGAGCCACCGCTTGGGCTGGTGCAGGCTCGGACCGGCCGGCGGGGCCTGCTCAGGCTCCTCCACCACGGTGTCCGACTCCGGCTCAGTCACGGCCTCTGTCACGTCGCTCACCCTCTCACGACCCGCCGCAGCGCCGCGAGGAAGGCTTCCGGATCGCGCGCCCATCCCAGCACCACCGTGCCGTCGACCAGCCGCAACGGCATCCCGGTCGTTCCCTTGGGCACCGACCAGCCGCCGCCGAGCACCTTGGCCCCGGTGGGCGCGCCGACGTCGGTGAAGGCCTCGATCATCGCGACCGGCAGCTTCTCCCGCCCGAACTGGGCCTCTTCGGTCGTCAGCACGACGCTGCCGGTCTTCACCTTCAGGTTCACCCACAACACCGCGAACAGCGTCAGCACGAGCCCCACGATCGCCCACAGCGTCACGGACGCGGGCCCGGTGATCAGTTCGATCAGGTACCCGGCGACCGCGAATCCCGGTCCCCACACCAACGGCCACCAGCTGCTGCCAGACTCCCGGTAGAGCACTAGCGCACGAACTTGTTCGAGGCGGGCAGGAACTGGAGCACCACGGCCGCGATGGTCAGCCCCATCACGACGATGCTGATCACCACGCTCGGCTGCCAGACCCGCGCGCCCAGCGAGATCAACGTGATCGCGGTCATCGACAGGAGCCCGATCACGCCGAGGATCGTGAGCAGGATCCGAGCCCAGCCCTGGCCGTTGCGCAGCACGATCGCGAACGCGACGTAGGGCGCGGCGCCGACGAGCATCGCGAAGCCGAACACCACGGCCATCACCCGCACACCGAGCTCGCCGGCCTGACGGTCCTGCTCGCTGGTGGAGGTGTTCTGGCCGAGGAAGTAGTCGGCGTTGGCGAGCAGCATCACCGGGAGCACGGCCACGGAGAGCACGGCGCCCGCGATCCAGATCCACATCGCGGCGGTGATCGTGGCGGGCCGCGGCGGCGCCATCTCGTGGGGCAGCACGGGCGCGAGCGGCGCCATCGCGAAGCTCGCCTGCCCGACCTGGTTCACCTGGTACTGCCCGGCAGGCGC
This sequence comes from Lentzea waywayandensis, assembly GCF_900115955.1. GTDB lineage: Bacteria > Actinomycetota > Actinomycetes > Mycobacteriales > Pseudonocardiaceae > Lentzea > Lentzea waywayandensis. The sequence continues at coordinate 99,105 of NZ_FOYL01000019.1, read as the reverse complement.
CGGGGCCACGGGATAGGCGCCGGCGGGGTTCTGCCACTGGACGTCATCGGGGTTCTGCTGCTGCCACGGGTCTTGTGGATAGGTCACTGCTCACGCACCTCCGCGAGCCACTGTGCCGTACGCGCCTGCCACGTGAAGACGATTGCGGCGCAGATGAGCAGCAACGTGACCAAGTTCGACGCGCTGATCCCGACGAACAGGATCCAGATCATGTGGATGATCGCGATGAACGACAACGCGATCCGCGCCCAGTTCCTGCGCCTGAGGAACAGCCTGGTCAGCAACGCGTAGGCCACCACGAAGATCAACGCGACCGCGGACAGCGTGGCCAGGAAGCTCGTGACCTGTCCCGACGACCAGTTCGTCAGCCGCTGCACCTCGCCGCGCTGGAACCAGAGCCCGGCGGTGGTGAACAACACGAAGACGGCGATCGCGAGCCAGAGCCCGACCGCGATGCGGACCGAGCGGGGAGCCTCGTTCACGTCAGCTGCTCGCGCTCGGCCAGATAGTCGCTCGACTGCCGGAAGTAGAACAGCACCAGGCCCGAGATGGCGATCAGCACCGTCACGATCCCGAGCGTGTTCGTGATCATCTGGAAGAACAGCCCGATCAGCAACGTGATCATCAGGCCGGTGCGGCTCTTCCTGAGCCCCGCCTTGACCTTGCCCGCGAACCAGACGGCGAGGCCGGCCAGCACGAGCGTCACGACCAGCGAGACGATCACCAGGGTGTTCACCGTCGAGGCGATCATGTCCCGGGTGATCTTCGGGTCCTTGTTGCCCTGAACGGCGGCCTCGACCAGCACCTGCTTGTTCAGCAGCACGTACAGCGAGGCCAGCACGCTGAGGGCCACACCTGCCACGACGAGCCAGTAGCCCGCGGTGATGGTGCGAGGGGTGCCCGATTCCTTCGGAGACGTCACGCTCGAAACCTAGGTGCGCAGGAAGGTGCTGTCCACCGTGACGCGCTTCCTGAAGTGCGCGGACACCCGGTACATCAGCACGATCGCGGTCGCGTCCAGCACGGTGGTGACCAGCGTTACGGCCAGATCGACCGCCCGCATCTCCACGCCGAGTTCCGCCGCGACCCCGCTGGCCCAGGCGCCGAGCCGGAACAGTCCGAACGCGACGGAAGCGCCACCCAGCACGGTGAGCACGATCCGAGCCCAGTTGCGGCCGCGCGCCATCGTGTTCGCCAGCCGTGTGTACGCGAGCAGGACGGCGACGGCGATCAACAGTCCGAAGAGGACACCGCCGTTGACGCCGGCGTCGATCTGGTCCTGGTTCATCGCCGGGTTCTGCCGGCGTGCCTCGGCCACAAGGGTCTCGCGGTCGAAGAGCTGCACCACGAACCGCAGCATGCCGACGCACGCGCTGGCGATCCACAACCAGCGCGCGACGTCGATCAGCTTCGGGGTTGGGGTTACCGGTCCAGCCATCGGGCGGCTTCCACGGCCCAGTACGTGAGCACGATGTCCGCGCCGGCACGGCGGATGGACGTGAGCGACTCCAGGATCGAGCGCTCGCGGTCGATCCAGCCGTTCGCAGCAGCGGCCTCGATCATCGCGTACTCGCCGGAGATCTGGTACGCCGCAACGGGAACGTCCGAGATCTCGGCGACCGAGCGGAGCACGTCCAGGTACAGCAAGGCGGGCTTGACCATGACCATGTCCGCGCCCTCGGCGAGGTCCAGCTGCACCTCGCGGATCGCCTCGCGGGCGTTCGCCGGGTCCTGCTGGTAGGTCTTGCGGTCGCCCGTGAGCTGCGACTCGACGGCGTCGCGGAACGGGCCGTAGAACGCCGACGCGTACTTGGCCGAGTAGGCCAGGATGCCGGTGTCGGGCAGGCCCGCCTGGTCCAAGGCGTTGCGGATGAAGGCGATCTGGCCGTCCATCATGCCGCTGGGGCCGACGACGTGAGCACCAGCGCGTGCCTGGGCCACGGCCATCTCGCCGTAGACCTCCAGGGTCGCGTCGTTGTCCACGGTGCCGTCGGCGGCGAGCACGCCGCAGTGGCCGTGGTCGGTGAACTCGTCGAGGCAGCAGTCCGACATGAGCACGGTGCTGTCGCCCAGCTCCGCGCGCAGGTCGCCCAGCGCGGCGTTGAGGATGCCGTCCGGGTCGGTGCCGCCGGAGCCGACGGCGTCGCGCTCGGCGGGAACACCGAACAGCATGATGCCGCCGACGCCTGCCTGCACGGCCTCGACCGCGGCCTTGCGCAACGAGTCACGGGAGTGCTGGAGGACGCCCGGCATGCTGCTGATCTCAGCAGGCTCGGACAGGCCTTCCTTGACGAACATCGGCAGCACGAGCTGCCTCGGGCGCACCTCGGTCTCGGAGACCAGGCGGCGCATGGCGGGCGTCGTGCGCAGACGCCTCGGCCGGTGCAGTGGGTACATCTTGACTCCCTGACGGAGAGAGTCGAAGGGGCCACTCAAAGGATCTTGAGTGGCCCCGACGGCTTCGTTGACTTAGCTGCGGCGCAGACGCTTGGTCTTGCGCGGAGGAGGCAGCGCTCCCTCGGCGCGCAACCGGGCGGCGTGGGCGGCCAGCGCGTCGACCAGCGCGGGCACGTTCGCCTCCTCGGGCTGCACGTCGACCCGGAGGCCGAACTCCCGCGCCGTCTCGGCGGTCTGCGGGCCGATGCACGCGACGAGCGTGCGGGCGTGCGGCTTGCCCGCGATGCCGACCAGGTTCCGGACGGTCGACGACGAGGTGAAGCACACCGCGTCGAAGCCACCGGACTTGATCATCTCGCGGGTGTCGGCGGGCGGCGGGGCCGCACGCACGGTGCGGTACGCCGTCACGTCGTCGATCTCCCAGCCACGTTCCCGCAGGCCTGCGGCCAGCGTCTCGGTGGCGATGTCGGCCCGCGGCAGCAGCACGCGGTCGACCGGGTCGAGAATGTCGTCGTAGGGCGGGAAGTCGTTCAGCAGGCCCTCGGACGACTGGTCACCCGACGGCACGAGCTCCGGGATGATGCCGAACGAACGCACCTTCGCGGCCGTGGCCTCGCCGACGCAGGCGATCTTCACGCCGGAGAACGCACGGGCGTCCAGGCCGAACTCGCGGAACTTCTCCCAGACCGCGCGGACGGCGTTGGTCGAGGTGAAGACGACCCACTGGTAGCGGCCGTCGACGAGCCCCTTGACCGAGCGCTCCATCTGCGCGGGGCTGCGGGGCGGCTCGACCGAGATCGTCGGCACCTCGACGGCGATAGCGCCGTGCGAGTGCAGACGCTCGGACATCGCGCCGGCCTGCTCCTTGGTCCGCGGGACCAGCACTCGCCAGCCGTACAGCGCCCGCGACTCCCACCAGGAGAGCTTCGAGCGGTTGGCGGCGGCGGCACCGACGGTGACGACCAGCGGGCCGCCCATCTCACCGGCGTCGGCCGCGACGGCGGCCAGCGTGGTGTCGATGGTGCGCTGCTGGAAGCCCGTTCCCTCGGCGGTCACGGCGACCGGTGTCTGCGGCGCGAGGCCGTTCTCCACCAGGTTCGACGCGGCCTCGGCCAGGTGCGAGCCGGTCGCGTGCAGCACGAGCGTGCCGGGCGCGGCGGCGAGGCCGGCCCAGTCCGTCACGGCGCGCACGTCGACCTCGGTGTGCACGCCACCGAGAGCGACACCCGCGTACGCCGGCACCGCGGTGCCCGAGGGCACTCCGGGTACGACGTCGAACGGGATCGTCGACTTCGCGACGGCCTGCGCTTCCTTCACGACCGAGTCGAGCGTCAGCGGGTCACCCGCGACGAGACGGACGACGGTCGCACCGTTGCGCGCCTCGTTCACCAGGTCCTTGGCCACGTCGGCGGACTCGCCGACTGCGGGGCGGACCTCGACTCCCTCCGGCACGGTCGCGAGGACGTCCGAAGGAACGTCCGGGTCGGTGACCACGAGTTCAGCCCTGGTGAGCAAGTCGTGGGCCCGGACCGTGAGCAGCCCGGTGTCGCCGGGGCCGGAGCCCACGAAGGCGATGCGTCCGGGGGTCTTGCGTGCGCGGGTCATCAGGGCACTCCCCATCGATTACGCCTCTGGACCGCTGAGAACCGCGGCCCCGAGGTCGAGCAACTCGGCGGCCAGCGCCCGGCCAAGTCCCTCAGCTTCGGTCAAGTCACCGGTGGCGGACGCCCGGAGGAGATCGTTCTCCGGCGTCGCAGCGACCCCGCGCAGGGAAAGCCGGTACACGACCTTCCCGTCGTCATCGAGGTCTTCCACCACATCGGCCAGCGCGCCGACCGGCGCGCTGCAGCCCGCTTCGAGCGCGGCCAGCATGGCGCGCTCAGCGGTCACAGCGGCCCGGCTGGCCGAATCGTCCAAAGTGGACTGGATCAGGTGCTCGGCGTCGACGTCGTCGACCCGGCACTCGACTGCCAACGCACCCTGCGCGGGTGCGGGAAGCATCTGGATGGGCTCCAGGTTCTCGGTGATCTCGCTCGTGCGGCCGAGCCGCGCGATGCCGGCGCGAGCCAGCACCACCGCGTCGAGCTCGCCGCCCCGAACCTTCCCGATCCGCGTGTCCACGTTGCCGCGCAACGGAACGATGTCCAGCCCGAGGCCCAGGGCCTCCAGCTGGGCCGCGCGGCGCGGCGAACCGGTGCCCACAGTGGACCCGTGCGGCAGCTCACCGAGCGTGAGGCCGTCGCGCGCCACGAGGGCGTCACGCGGGTCCTCGCGCAGGGGCACGGCCGCAAGCGTCAGCCGGGGGTCCGGCGCGGTCGGAAGGTCCTTGTAGGAGTGGACGGCGACGTCGATCTCACCGTTCGCGAGCGCGTCGCGAAGGGCCGACGTGAAGACGCCGATACCGATCTGGGCGATCGGCGCGTCGGAGAGGTCGCCCGGCGTCTTGATGACGACGATCTCGACCTGTGCTCCGGCAGCCTTCAGCGCCTCGGCCACGGTCCCCGTCTGCGCGAGCGCCAGAGCGCTGCCTCGGGTACCGATCCGCAGGGTGCGGGTCACCGCGTTTCACCATCCACAGAAGACTTGGTCTGACTGACAACCCCAGGCGACTGGGGGTCGAGCCCGAACAGCTCGCGGAGAGCCTCCGCGTAGCCGGTACCACCAGGGGCGGAGGCGAGCTCCTTCACCCTGACGGTCGGCGTGTGCAGGAGCTTGTCTACAACGCGGCGCACCGTCTTGGCCAATTCACCGCGTGTCGCGGCGTCCAGTTCGGGAAGTCGCGAATCAAGACGGAGCAGTTCGGCGTCGACCACCTCGGCGGCCCGCTTGCGCAGGGCCGTGACGGTCGGCGTGACCTCGGCGGAGCGCTGGCCGGCGAGGTAGGCCTTCACCTCGTCGGCGACCAGCTGGACCGCCAGACGCGTGTCCTGGCCGGCGGGCGCGTCCGAGAGACGGCGCTGGAGCGTTTCCAGGTCCACCACGCGAACGTTCGGCAGTTCGGCTGCGGCCGGGTCGACGTCCTTGGGCAGGCCCAGGTCGCACACGACCAGGGGCCGCGAACGCTGGGTGATCATGTCCGCGCGGACCACCGTGTCGACCGACCCGGTGCACGCGAAGACGATGTCCGCGAGGTCGATCTCGACGGCCAGCGCGGTCAGGTCGACGGCCGTCGCGGGGACGCCCTCGGCCTTCAGCGACGTGGCGAGACGCACACCGTTGGCCTGCGTCCGGTTCGCGATGACGACCTCGCCGATGCCCGCCCTGCGCAGGTGCGCGGCGGCCAGGCCACCCATGGCGCCCGCGCCGACGAGCAGCGCGCGCTTGCCCACGACGGTGCCCAGCTGGGCCTCGGCGTCACCGAGGGCCTCGGACACGACCGACGCGCCCGCGTGGTCGATGCCGGTCTCGGAGTGCACGCGCTTGCCGACGCGCAGCGCGTTCTGAGTGAGTTCGTGGACGGTCTTGCCGACGGTGCCCGCCTCGTCCGCCGCCGCGTACGCACCGCGCAGCTGGCCGAGGATCTGGGACTCGCCGACGACCATCGAGTCGAGGCCGGCCGCGACGGAGAACAGGTGCTCGACGGCAGCGGCGGCGTAATGCACGTAAAAGTGCTCGTAGAGCGAGCTCGCGTCGACCTGGGCGTGCTGCGCGAGGACGTCGACGACCTCGGACATGCCGCCGTGGAACGACTCGACGACGGCGTAGACCTCGACCCTGTTGCAGGTCGACAGGACCATCGCCTCGGAGACGCTGGGCGCGGCGAGCAGCTGGCCGAGGACCTTGGGCAGGTCGGGCTCGGCCACGGTGACGCGTTCCAGGACCGGAACGGGGGCGGTGCGGTGCGACAGACCGACTACGAGCAAGCTCATGTGGTCACCACGTCTGCCGGAGCCGATTGGCTCACGCTCACGGGCGAATCACCATCCCGTCCACACCGAGTCCGTTGTTGCCGACCGAGACCCCGCCGCTTGAGTTGTGCACAGCCTCGTCCGCACGTCGAGCGACGTGGAACGACAGGATCTGCATCTCGACCGCCAAGTCAACCTTGCGCACCTCGACGTTGTCTGGAACCTGAAGGACAACTGGTGCAAAGTTCAGAATGCACTGGACGCCCGCAGATACCAAACGGTCGCAAACCGACTGAGCGGCGGGCGGCGGCGTCGCGATGACGCCGATCGACACCTCGCGCTCGCGGCAGACCGCGGTGATCTCGTCGATGTGGTTGACGGGGATGCCCCCAACAGGGATTCCGACGAGATCGGCGTCCACGTCGAAGAGGGCGGTGACCGGGAAACCGCGGCCGGGGAACCCGCCGTAGTTGGCGAGAGCGTGACCAAGGTTACCGATGCCGACGACGGCCACGGAGTGGTTGCGGGTGAGGCCGAGGATGCGCTCGATGTGGCTCACGAGGACCTCGACGTCGTAGCCGACGCCCCTCGTGCCGTAGCTGCCGATGTAGCTCAGGTCCTTGCGGAGCTTCGCCGCGTTGACGCCGGCGGCCTGGCTCAGTTCCTCGCTCGAGACCGCCGTCACGCCCTGGTCGGCCATGCCCGACAGCACGCGCAGGTACACGGCGAGGCGGGCCACAGCCGCCTCGGGGATCGCACGAGCGCGCTCCCTGTCGGCAGGCTCCAGAGGGGTGGTGGTCGTCTCACCTTCGCCCCGCTGTGATGCCACGCTCTCCGACCTCCGGGTGTGCTTCACCGCAGGGACCCCGCGGCGCTGGTGATAGTCACACCGTACCGCTTGTGAACGCATGCACAAAGTCGGTGATCGGGTGTCACAGCACTGGTGACAGGGCGTGACCAGCGCTTCAGCGGTTCATGATCACTACGGGGTGAGCGCCTACTCGACGGTGAAGGTGACCGAATGCCATCCCGTCGCGCCGTCGGGAACGGGGTCGAGGCGAGCCTGGTCCTGGGTGAACCCGGATTTGTCGGTGGCCCGGCACTCGACCGTGTGACTGCCCTGGGAGAGGTCCATCTCGATCTTCCACATCCGCCAGGTGCTGTCGCTGACGTCGGCCGCGAGCTCGGTCTCCTGCCACGGCCCGCCGTCGATGCGGATCTCGACCTTGGCCACGCCCCTGGGCTGCGCCCACGCCGTTCCGGCGATGACGGTCTTGCCCTGAACCTTGCCCATCCGCTTGGGCCGGTCGATCCGCGAGGACGTCTTGATCGGCGCTCGAGTCGCCCACCCTCGCGGAATCCAGTAGCCCTGCTCCTTGGCGAACGTGGTGACGTTGAGGTCGGTGACCCACTTGGTCGCGGAGACGTAGCCGTAGAGCCCCGGAACCACGAGCCGGGCCGGAAACCCGTGCTCGGCGGGCAGCGGTTCGCCGTTCATGCCGATCGCGATCAGCCCGTTCTCCAGCACGTAGTCGAGCGGGCTGCCCGCCGTGAACCCGTCGTCACTGGTGCTGAACAGCTGGTCGGCGCCGGCCTTCACGCCGGCCTCGCGCAGCACGTCGCCGATCTTCACGCCGATGAAGTTGGCGGTGGAGATGTAGGGCCCGCCGACCTCGTTGGACACGCAGGTCAGCGTGACGGTCTCTTCCACGAGGTCCTTGCCGCGGATCTCCTCGAACGTCAGCACCATCGGCCGCTCGACCATGCCGTGCACCCGCAGCGCCCACTCCTCGGCCCGGATCCGCGGCACGCTCAGCGCGGTGTCGATCCGGTAGAAGTCCTTGCCGCTGGTGATGAAGCTCGGGGTGCCGTCCTTGACGAAGTCGGCGTTGAACGGGATCTCCGGCGCCTTCGTCTTCGGCGTCAGGTCCCCGATGGCCTGTCGTGAGCCCTCGACGTCCGTCCGGTTGCCGAACAACTGCCCCGCGACCCCCGCGAAGACCGCCAGCCCGGCGGTGATCAGGAAGCCACGCCTGCTGTCGCTCTCCTCGGCCTCTTTGTGCAGGTAGCGGAACACGTAGACGCCCGCGGCCGTGCTGGCGACGGGCGCGAGGACCGCGAGCTGCCCGACGTCCGGCCTCGTCACGACCGCCGCGACCCCCACGAACCCGAGCAGCACGGCCACCAGCGACCCCGGCGCCGGACTGTTCCGGCTGGCCAGCCCCGCTCCTACACCGATGCCCGCCAGGACCAGGGCCATGCCGCTGAGCAGCACGAGCTTGTCGGCCGTGCCGAACGTGGTGACCGCGAAGTCCTTCAGCCACGACGGCGTGAGGTCGATCGCGGCGTTGCCCACCGCCAGGTACGGGGAGGCGCTCAGGCCCACGAAGGCGGCCACCAGATGCCCGGCCGCCAGCGCGGCGACTAGAGCGATCAGTCCGGTGAGTGCGGCCTTCGCGGGCTTCATGCCTCTCATTCGACACCCGCGCGGCCCTGGTTCGCTCAGGTCGTAAGCCCTCGGTAATCAACTTCTACGCTGGAGGCGTGTCCGAAGACGGCTGGCCCGAGCAGGAGTACGTCGCGTACCTCGAGAACGAGCGCGCCAATTACGCCTGGACCTTGCAGCACTACGGCGACATGTCCGCAGACGAGGCCGTGGAGGCCGCGCTCGCGAGCTACCCGTACGAACCGCCTGACGCGCCCTACCGAGGCCTCCACTTCAACAAGGAGGCCTGGTACTGGGCGGCCGACTGGATCGCGGAGACCAGGGGCACCGACCCGCGCGACTTCCCGGCCATGCCGCCCGAGTACCCCGGCTACGTCGAGCCGGGCGTGGTCGAGGTGTCGGAGGAGCAGCTGGCGGCGCTCAGGCGGAAGCTGGACGGCGAGGGCTGAACGGCGTCGGCCGGCGAGTCGGCGGCAGGCGAGTCGGCGGCAGGCGAGTCGGCGGCAGGCGAGTCGGCGGCCGACGTGACCGTGTGCCGATCACGCTGCCAACGGCAGCGGGCGCAGGGCCCTGGCTCAACTGCCCTGCCCTCGACCGCGGCTAGCCGGCGAGAGCCGCCCGGAGGCGGTCCTCCTCCACCTTCCAGTACCCGTGCTCGGCCCCGTCCACCAGGAACACCGGCACCCGGTCCCCGTACTCGGCCCGCAGCTCCGGGTCGGAGTCCACGTCCTCGACGGACCAGGTCGCGCCGACGTCCGCGCAGATCCGTTCGATCTCCACCGCCGCCTCCTCGCAGGAGTGGCACGACACCCGGCTCATCAACGTCACGTGGTGGGTCATGCCCGTCATGCTCCCAGCGGCTTGCGCAGGACGGCGCGCGCCAGCTTGCCGGTCGGCGAGTGCGGGAGGGCCGGGGCGAACTCCACCGAGGTCGGCACCTTGAACTTGGCCAGGCGGACGGCGCAGTGCGCGACGACGTCCTCGGCCGACGCGGTGGCACCGTCGCGGAGCACCACGACGACCTTCACCGACTCGCCGGTCTTCTCGTCCGGCACGCCGACGGCCGCGGCCTCGAGGACCCCGTCCATCTCGCCGACGACCTGTTCCACCTCGTGCGGGTAGACGTTGAAGCCGTTGACGATGATCAGGTCGCCGGCGCGGTCGACCAGGTGCAGGTCGCCGTCGGCGTCGATGAAGCCGACGTCGCCCGTGCGGAACCAGCCGGAGCTGTCCGGGCCGTACGCACCGTCCGGCCAGTAGCCGCTGAAGAGGTTGTCGCCCTTCGCGGACACCAGGCCCGTGCCCGGTTCGTCCTCGTCGATGTCCAGGACGGAGCCGTCGGTGTCGACGAGCCGGATCTCGACGCCCGGCAGTGCCTGGCCCACCGAACCCGGCTTCGGCACGCCGCCCACCAGCGTGGACGTGAGCACCGGGCCCGTCTCGGTCAGGCCATAGCCCTCGTAGATCGGGATGCCGATCGCGCCGCGCATCTCCGCGATGACGCTCGCCGGGAGCGGTGCCGCGCCCGAGGTGAACAGGCGGATCGTGGCCAGCTTCTCGCGCAGCACCTCGGCCGGGTTCGCGAGCAACGCCCGGTACATGGGCGGGACGCCGACCATGGTGGTGACGCGGTGTTCCTCGATGACGTCCAGCACCGCCGCGGGGTCGAAGCGCTCCAGCAGGATCGCCGTGGCGCCGGCGCCCGTCACCTGGAGCAGGCCGGGGCCGAGGCCGTAGACGTGGAACAACGGCAGCGCGAGCAGCACCCGGTCGCCCGCCGTCACGGGGGCGGGGCGCAGGGAGGCGCACTGCGAGACGTTCGCGAGCAACGCGCGGTGCGACAGCATCGCTCCGCGCGGCACGCCGGACGTGCCCGAGGTGTAGCCGAGAACGGCCAGGTCCTCGCCGCCGCGGACGGCCTCGAAGGGCTCGGCGGTGGCCGTGACGTCGGGAACGTCGAGAACCTGGGCGTCGGAGCCCTCGCCGTCGCCCACGAGCAGCGCGGCGCCGGAGTCGGCGAGGATCCGCTGGAGCTCGCGTGGCGGAATGCCGGGGCCGGTGGGCACCACGACGCCGCCCGCGCGGAGAATTCCGAACACGGCGACCACGAACTCGGGGCTCGTGGGCAGCCGTACCGCCACTCGGTCGCCCGATTCGAGTCCTGAATCAGCCAAATGGCGGGCGAAAGCATCGGTCGCGCCGTCGATGGTTTCCCACGTGAGGCTCTTACCGCTCGCTACGTCGACCAAGGCGACGTGGCTGGGTCCCCGCTGTGCCGAAGCACGGACCAGATCTGACACATTGCGAGCGGAAGTCAACATGGCCTCCTCATGAACAACTGGACGCTTCGAGCAGTCTTCCACGCGTGACGGGCGTCATGAAGTCACGGTTGGCTCGTCTCCTCCACAGAACACCGTCCGCTACCTACTACGGAGTAACAACACGTATGCTGCCGCCACGGCGACTCTGTGGAGGTGCCGCGAGCCGATGACCGCGCGGGCACGACCGAACACGATCAGGACCACCCGAACCATGACGGGGGGTCAGCACGACAACGCCGCCGACGAGCCGTGGCAGCTCGTCAAGGCCGCCCAAGAGGGTGACACCGAGGCGTTCGGAGTGCTGTACGACAACTACGTCGACATGGTGTTCCGCTATGTCCTCTTCCGGGTGGGCGGCGATCGCGCGTTCGCCGAGGACGTGACGAGCGAGACCTTCCTCAGAGCGCTGCGGAGCATCGGTTCGGTCAGCTACCAGGGCCGTGATGTCGGGGCGTGGTTCGTCACGATCGCCCGCAACATCGTGTTCGACCACGTGAAGTCGAGCCGCTACCGGCTCGAGGTCACGACCGCCGAGCTCCAGGACAACCGCGAGGAGACGAGCGGCCCCGAGCAGGAGGTCATGACCGAGGCGACCAACGCGGAGCTGCTCCGATGCGTCTCACAGTTGGGCGACGATCAGCGCGACTGCATCGTGCTGAGGTTCATCGAGGGCAAGTCGGTGTCCGAGGTCGCGCAGATCATGGACCGCAACGAGGGCGCCGTGAAGGCGCTCCAACACCGAGCCGTGAGGCGGCTCGCACAGATCCTCCCGTCGTGGTTGCGGTGATTGCGATCGCAGACGCGTAACCCAAAGCAGATCAACTTCGTTACTCGGGCTGAGATGGACGGCAAGGGAAGAACACCGCGGTGGCGGCACACGGAGCACGAGCGATTCGCGCGTGCCGTTGAAGGCGGCCCACAGCCGGTAGGCAACGACGACCTCGCTGAGGACCTCGCGATCGTCGAACTCCTCCGGCGGATGGACGTCGGCCCGGACGCCGAGGCGCGCGAACGGATGAAACAGCGCGTCCTCACCGCGCCCCCACCCGAGAAGCCATTGGAGCTCGCGTCGGTAAGACGGGTGGGAGCGCGCGCACGGTTAGCAGTCGCAGCAGCCGCGGTCCTCTGCTTGCTGTTGTCACTCGCCGGCATGAGTGTGCTGCTCAGCCGTGACGCGCTCCCGGGAGACCCGCTCTACGGCATCAAGCGCACCACCGAAAGCGCGTCGCTGGGCCTGACCTTCGACGACCAGGACCGCGCCCTCAAGCACCTGGAGTTCGCCGCGTCCCGGGTCACCGAGATGGAGACCCTGGCCGACCGCTCCTCGACCCCGGAAGCGCAGCTCACCGCGCTGTCCGACCTGGACGCCGACGCGGTCGAGGGCGCCCGCCAGCTCACCACCTACGCGACCTCGTCCGACGAGACCGCCCTGCCCGCGCTCCGCGACTGGGCACTCGCCCAGTACGTGAAGATCGGCACGCTGCGGCCCCGCCTGCCGGGTGACGCCGGTGCCCACGCCGACACGACGATGTGGCTGCTGGCGAGCATCGCCCAGCGAGCCCACGACCTGGCCGCCCGCGCCGGGTGCGACGCCGTGACCAGCGGTTCCTCCGACCCGCTCGGACCACTGCCGGCCAAGGACGAGTGCGCCGCGGCCGTCACCGACCCGAACTCCTCGTCGGGCCGCCAGCCGTCCTCGGTCCAGCCGACCCCGTCCGGCCTGCCCACGCCGTCCGGATCGGTGGCCCCGCCGGTGCAGCCCACCCAGTCGGTGGCGCCGGGCACGTCGAACCCGCAGACCTCCAAGCCGGGTACCTCCCCCCAGCCCTCGACCGGCAAGCCCGGAATCACGATTCCCCTGCCACTCCCGCTGCCGAGCATCTCGCTTCCGCTGCTCCCCGGCATCAGCTTCGGCTGAGTCGAGCGCTTTCCGACGAACCTGATCGCTACGCTTGCGACATGGCAGGCAAGCGTGACGTGGAGAGCGACCGGCTGGCCCAACTAGCCGGCGAGGCATCGGCAGACGCCGCGATCCAGGCTGCCGCAATGGCGCCAGAGCTCGAAGCGTCACTGACGGTCCCGCCGGACCTGACGGCAGCGGCCTTCTTCGACGTGGACAACACGATGATGATGGGCGCGTCGATCTTCCACTTCGCCCGTGGCCTGGCCGCGCGCAAGTACTTCTCGTCCTCCGACCTGGCGGGCTTCGTCTGGCAGCAGATGAAGTTCCGGGTGGGCGGCCGCGAGGACCCGGAGTCGGTCAAGGCCTCCCGCGAGCAGGCCCTCTCCTTCGTGGCGGGCCGCAGCGTCGCCGAACTGGTCTCGCTGGGCGAGGAGATCTACGACGAGCTGATGGCCGACCGCATCTGGAAGGGCACCCAGGCCCTCGCCCAGATGCACCTCGACGCAGGTCAGCGCGTCTGGCTGGTCACCGCGACCCCGGTGGAGCTCGCCCAGATCATCGCGCGCCGACTGGGCCTGACCGGTGCCCTCGGCACGGTCTCCGAGTCGACGAACGGCGTCTACACGGGCCGTCTGGTGGGCGACCTCCTGCACGGCAAGGCCAAGGCGCAGGCCGTCCGCTCGCTGGCCGCCAAGGAAGGCCTCGACCTGCGCCGCTGCACCGCCTACTCGGACTCGTCCAACGACGTCCCGATGCTCTCCGTCGTGGGCACCGCCGTGGCCGTGAACCCGGACTCGCAACTGCGTGAGGTCTCCCGCCGCAAGGGCTGGGAGATCCGCGACTTCCGCACCGGCCGCAAGGCGGCGAAGATCGGTGTCCCGTCGGTGCTGGGCGCCGGCGCCCTGGCCGGAGCCGTGGCAGCCACGATGGCCTACCGCCGCCGGGTGAAGTAGCGGGTCAGACGATCCCCAGTTCCCGCCACGCCTGCTCGCCGGCGGGAGCGAGAACGACGGCACGCCCGGACCCGATCCGGCGCACCCACCCGCGTTCGAAGAACACCCGGCACAGATGGGCCCCGGCCGCACCGGCGAGGTGCGGCACGCGCTCGGTCCAGTCCAGGCAGGCCCGGCTGACCTGGCGCTGGGAGGGCTCGAACCCGAGTTCCTTCAGCCACACCATCCCCGGCTCGGTGACGGCGAGCTCGGCCGTCACCACACCCAGCCCCACCAGCCCTGACTTCAACGTGATCCCGAGCTGCCCCGCCAGGTGGTCGTAGCAGGTCCGGCCGCGCGCCATCGCCTCCGAGGCGGACGAGGCCCGCAGCGAGCGAGGCCGCGCATCAGGCCCGGCGAACGCGGCCATGCTCTCCAGCAGCTCCGCGACGTGCGGCCCGGCCAACGCCACGTACCGGTGCCGGCCCTGCCGGTGCTCGACCAGCAGGCCACCTTCGACCAGCCGGGTCAGGTGCTCGCTGGCGGTCGAAGCGGCCACCCCGGCGTGCACGGCCAGCTCCCGCGCCGTCCAGGCCCGTCCGTCCAGCAGAGCCCCGCAGAACGCCGCCCGCGTCCGGTCCGCGAGCAGCCCGGCAACCTGCGCAAGTCCCTCCATGAACCCCATTCTGCGACCGGGACGCTTCGGCCCGCACCGAAGCGTCCCGGCCCTAGCGTCGGCACCATGACCGAAGAGCTGCTGAACCTCCCCGTACCGGCCGTCCTCAGCGGCGACAGGGGCGTGGTGTGGCTGCGCGCCACCGTCGTCCGCTTCAGCAACGGCCCGGACCACACCCGCAGGCGTGCGCTCACGACCAGGCTCCTCGACAACGTCGACGCCACCACGCTCGACGAGCTGGCCACCGCTCTGGGCCTCCCGGGCTCGCTCGACGACATCGCCAGGATCGCCCCCTGCTACCAGCCGCACGAGCCGATCACCGCGGAGGCCGACGCAGCCGTGGAACGCCTGGCCACCGCCCACGACGAGGAGTCCGCGGCGAGGATCGGCCTGCTCGTCCAGGCGTGGGCGGCCACGAACGCGCTGGCCGAGCACCTGCGCACCGGCAACCAGGCCCCACCGGTCCCGATCACCCGCAGGGCAGCGGAGACCGGCACGATCGAGGTCGGCCTCGACGACCACCCGTTCGGCCACGGCCCGCACGCCTGCCCCGGCCGGCACCTGGCCACCCGGATCGCCAAGAACATGGCGTTCAGGGCCATGCACCACCAGGACGAGCCGCTGATCCTCCCGAACGCCTGGGACTACGCCTCCGCCACGGCCCTGCACGCGGCGGGCTTCACGGCGATCGGCACGACGAGCCTCGGCGTCGCGGCAGCGCACGGCATCCCGGACGGCATGGGACTGGCCGGCGACCAGGCGACGGCACTGGCCAGGCTCCTGAGCACCCTGCCGTGCCCGGTCACCGCGGACCTGGAGTCGGGTTTCGGCAAGGCACCGGCGGAGGTGGCCGAGCTCGTGGCGGGCCTCGGCGTGGCAGGGGTGAACCTGGAGGACGGCCGCCCGCACGGCCTCGCCACCCCGCAGGAGCAGGCAGAACTCATCGCGGCCGTGAAGGGACGCGCGCCGGGCGTCTTCCTCAACGCCCGCATCGACACCCACTGGCAGGGCGTGGCGCTGGAGGAGACCGAGGACCGGGCCCGCCGCTACGTCGACGCCGGCGCGGACGGGATCTTCGTGGCGGGCCTGACCGAGCCCAGGGACATCGAGAGGCTGGCGGCGCTCGCCCCGTTGAACGTGCTGGCCCAGCAACGCACGCCGAAGGAACTCGGAGACCTCGGGGTGAAGCGGATCAGCACCGGCTCGCTGCTGTTCAGGGCGGCCCTGCACCACACCGTCGCGACTGCCGAAGCAGTGCGCGACGGTAAGCCCGCCTCACGGTCGTTCAGCTACGACCAGGTCCAGGACCTGATCAGCCGAGGAACACGTTCCGACGCTGGGTGAGCAGCCGGTAGAGGGTCTGCTGGATCGTCTCCCGCACCTGGTCGGTGAGGTTGAACACGAGCATCGGGTCGTCGGCCGCGTTCTCGCCGAACACGTCCGTCTGGATCGGCTCGCCGAACTCGATGTACCACTTCGACGGCAGCGGGATCGCCCCGAGCGGGCCGAGCAGCGGGAAGAACGGCGTCACCGGGAAGTACGGGAAGCCGAACAGCCGCGCGAGGGCCTTGATGTCGCCGATCATCGGGTAGATCTCCTCGGCCCCGACGATCGAGCACGGGATGATCGGCACACCGGTCTTCAGCGCCGCCGACACGAAGCCACCGCGGCCGAAGCGCTGAAGCTTGTAGCGGTCCTTGAACGGCTTGCCGACGCCCTTGAAGCCCTCCGGCCACACGCCGACGAGCTCACCGGAGGACAGCAGCCGTTCGGCGTCCGCGTTGCACGCGAGGGTCTGGCCGCCCTTGCGGGCGATCGCGCCGAGCAGCGGCGTGCGGAACACCAGGTCGGCGCCGAGCCCGCGCAGAGACCGGTGCGCCGGGTGCTCGGCCGCGATGCCGTACGACGTCATCAGGGCGTCCAGCGGCAACGTCCCGGAGTGGTTCGCCACGATCAGCGCGCCGCCGGCCAGCGGGATGTTGTTCAGGCCGATGGTCTCGACGCGGAACCACTTCTCGTACAACGGCTTCAGCGGCGGCATCAGCACGTTCTCGGTGAGGTCGCGGTCGAACCCGAACTCGTCGATCTGGTAGTCGCCCGCGATCCGCCTGCGGGCGAACGACAGCAGGTCGGCGAGCCTGCGTTCCCAGTCCGATGTCTCGGGCTGCTGCTGCTCTGGCTCGGGAACCACCTCGACGTGGCGCGCTCTGCGCGCGGCGTCGCGTTCCGGGTCGTGCAGCGGGATAACGCGTGCTCCTGCCACTGCGTTCATCTCCTCAAAGCAAAGATCAGCGGAAACGGGCGGCCGCGTCGAGGATTCCCCGCTCCGCGGCTTCGACCGTCTCCGGGTCGATGAGCGGCTTCAGACCTCGGCCGTTCACGTAGTCGTCGAACGCCTGCTGCGTGGTCCACCGCGGCGTGAACCCGAATTCCTTCTTCAGCAGGGTGGTGTCGACCACGCGCCCCCAGTTGAGGAACCTCATCTGGTCCGGCGAGAAGTCGACGAGCCGGGCGCTCCGGAAGAAGCCACCGACCGTGGGCACGGCCATGCTGGGCACCGGCAGGTTCAGCCTGCCCGCCCGCCGAATCGCCTGCGACAGCAGCAGCACGCCGTCGCCGCCCACGTTGAACACACCGGGCAGGTCGTGCATCGTCGCGCGCTCCAGGACCGCCAGGGCGTCCTCGGAGTGCAACAGCTGCACACGAGCGTCGTAGCCCAGAACGGTGGGCACGACCGGAAGGGCGAAGTAGCGCGTCAGCACCGTGTCGATGCGCGGGCCGATGAAGTTCGTGAAGCGCAGCGTGGTGACGTTCACGTCCGGCCTGCGGCGGCCGAACCCGCGCACGTACCCCTCGACCTCGACCGCGTCCTTGGCGTAGCCGGACGACGGCAGGTCCTTGGGGCCCATGTCCTCGGTGAACACCGCCGGATCGCGGCTGCTGGACCCGTAGACGGCGCTGGTGGACTTCACGACGAGCTTCTGCACCTTGGGCGACTTCTGGCACGCGGCCAGCAGCTGCATGGTGCCGATGACGTTCATCTCCTTCATCACCGTGCGGCCGGTGGGCCCGGCCGGGTTCGCGGTGACGGAGGCGTGCACGACCGTGTCCACGTTCGCGGTGGAGATGACCTTGCTGATCAGCGGGTTGCGGATGTCGGCCCGCACGAACTCGGCCCTGCCCATGCGGCGCAGCAGATCGCGCGGCGGCGGTTCGGTGTCCACACCGAGCACGCGCTCGATGTCCGGGTTCGCGGCGAAGCGCGCGGCGAGGTGGCCGCCGAGGAAGCGGCTGACTCCGGTGACGAGGACGACCTTGGGCGTCATGCGACTCCAAGCACGAAGGGTGGTGCGATTGGTCGATGCTACAGACCGAATAGAGAACCGCAGGGGGCCGGAACGCCGTCTTGACGCAGGTCACGCAGGCTTTACCGGCTAATCACCCGAACGGCGGCGACCGTTCCCGTGTTTCCCGCGGTTCGTCTCAGTGAGTGATATCCGTGCCGGTGCAAGCACCCAGGTGAGTACCCCTGTGCGGGCCGGAGAAACGCAACCGCCGCCGGCCTCCGTGAGGAGACCGGCGGCGGCAGAGCGCATGCGGGCTTACTTGCCGCGCTTCCTGCGCTGGACCCTGGTCTTGCGCAGCAGCTTGCGGTGCTTCTTCTTCGACATGCGCTTGCGGCGCTTCTTGATGACCGAGCCCATGCGGGTTCCTTAGCTCTAGACGTTGCTTTGACTGGCGCGCCCCAGCCTTGGCCGTGTCAAGCACGGCGCGCCGGTAAGCACGATCGGCCTACCAGTCTACCCGGCGAGGTTCACCAGCCTTCAGCCAGCGTCGAAGTACGCGTTCTCCAGGTAGGCGTGGACCGCCTTCTCGGGCACCCGGAACGACTTGCCGACCCGAACAGCGGGCAGCTCACCGGAGTGCACCAGGCGGTACACGGTCATCTTGGAGACCCGCATCATCGAGGCCACTTCGGCCACGGTCAGGAACTGGACCTGAGCGAGACCTGTTCGTTCGTTCTCCTTCGCAGGCATACATCACCGCATCCTTCGACACGTGTCGTGCCGTCGGTCTTCCCCACCAACGGTTCGACACGCACGTGCTGCCTCTGAGAGTAGCGGGACTGGTGTGACTCCTGCGACGTCCAAAGTGGGGACGGCCCCTCACTTGGGTCAGTCCTCGTGCTGCCGGCCCAGTTCGACGGAACGGTCACGAGCGCTCTCGATGGCCGCGAGCAGGGCCGCGCGGACGCCGTGCTTCTCCAGCTCGCGGATCGCCATGATCGTCGTGCCCGCGGGCGACGTGACCGCCTCACGCAGGATCACGGGGTGCGAGGAGCCCTCGTTGAGCATCGTCGCGGCGCCCACGGCCGACTGGATGATCAGCGTCGAGGCCAGGTCGCGCGGGATGCCGAGCAGGATGCCCGCGTCGATCATCGCCTCGACCAGGAAGAAGAAGTACGCGGGACCGGAGCCCGACAGCGCCGTCACCGCGTCCTGCTGCGACTCCGGCACCACCGCGACCTTGCCCACGGTCGACAGCAGCTCCTCGACGACCTTGAGGTGCTCGGGCGTGGCGTTGGAACCGCCGGAGACGGCGCTCATGGCCTCGCCGACGACCATCGGGGTGTTCGGCATGACCCGCACGACCGGCGTGCCCTCGGGCAGCCTGCGCTCGTACAGGGCCGTCGGCAGCCCCGCGCACAGCGAGACGATCAACGTGCCCGGCCGCAGCACCGGCGCGAGCTCGACCAGCAGGGGTTCGATGTCCTGCGGCTTGACCGCCACGACCAGCACGTCGGCCTGGGCGGCCGCACCGGCGACCGTGACGGCCTCGAACCCGTACTGCTCGGTCAAGGCACGAGCCCGTGACTCGTGCTTCTCCGTGAACATGAGATCCGTGGCGGCGCGGCCGCCCTGCAAGAGCCCGGACAGCAGCGCCTCACCGATCTTGCCCGCGCCGAGCACCGCGATCTTCGTCATCGGTCAAGTCTCACACAGCAGGCGTCAACGCAAGCTGCCGTGCCTGACACACCAACCGGCCGGCGGAATCGATCACCGTGGCGTCCTCGTCGAACCACTGACCGTGCACGGCCTGGCAGGTGACGTGGATCCGCAACCAGCCCGGCGCCGGCCGGGCCCGCAGCAACGCCGTCAGCTGCACTGTCGGTGACCAGCCGAAACGGCCGAGGTTGAACGTCACGGGCATCGACAGGTCGCCCGCGAGCAACGCGAAGTACGGGTCGGGCTGCTCGTCGGTGGGCCGCGCCCACAACTTCAGCGTCAACGGCCCGTCCGTGCGCCGGTCGAGGAACGTCGCCGACTCGCGATCCACCCGAAGGTCGCACAACGCGCCCACCCGGTAGACCCCGCCGGTCGGGAACGTCGCCATCTCCACCGAACCGGGCGGTGGCGCCGCGGGCATGGTGGGCAGGTTCACGTAGTCGGCCCGATGCTCGGGGATCCGCCCCGTGGTCACCGACGCCTCCACGCACACTTGACCACGTTGCTCCAGCGTCACCGCGATGACCGTCGCCGTCCGCCCGGCCTTGCGCACGTCGGTGCGAACCAGCACAGGCCCGACCTCCGGCGCACGCAGGAACTGCGCGGACACGGCCAACGGATCACCGTCGGCAACGTGAGCAGCAGCACGGGTCATCACCGCGAGAAGAAAACCGCCGTGGGGCTTCGGGCCCACGGTCCACTCGGCGGGCAGGGACGCGGTGAAGGTTCCGTCACCGAGCGACCGCACCGCACTGGACTTCGAGAAGGTCATGAGCGGCTGGCCAGCGACCGCAGGAAAAAGGTCACGTTGGCAGGCCGTTCCGCAAGTCGCCGCATGAGATATCCGTACCACTGCTCGCCGTAGGGAACATAAACACGAGTGCCGAGACGCCTCTGCTCCTCGGTCCGAATGCCGTAGAGCATCTGGTACTCGAAGTCAGTTTTGTCATACCAGCGCGCTCGTTCGCCAATGATCTCGATCAGGCGCGGGTCATGCGTCGCGAACATCGGATACCCCTCTCCGGCGAGGAGAACGTTCAGGCACCGCACGTAGTTCAGATCAACCTCGGATGGATCCTGAATCGCAACCTCGGCAGGCTCCGCGTAGGCCCCCTTGACCAGCCTGACCCTGCTCCCGGGCCCGGAGAGCGCCTTGCAGTCGTCCAACGTCCGATGCAGGTACGACTGCAGAACCGCACCCACCCAAGGCCAGCTACGACGCAACTCGTGCAGCACCCGCAACGTCGAGTCGGTGGTGGTGTGGTCCTCCATGTCGAGCGTGACCGTCGTCCCGCACTGCTCGGCGGCAGCACAGATCCGGGAGGCATTCGTCAGGGCGAGCGCCTCGTCAAGCGACTGTCCAACTGCGGACAACTTCACGCTGACCTCGGCATTCACCGCCAGCCCCGCAGCATGCAACGCGTCGAGCAACTCGAGGTACGCCTGCACGGTCCGCTCGGCCTGAGCCTCGTCCCTCGTGTCCTCGCCGAGGTAGTCGAGCGTCACCGGCAGCCCCAGGCCCCGCACGACCTCAACAGCCTCAGCGGTGCTCTCGCCGGCGACGAACCGCTTCACGACATCACGGCTGATCGGCGCGTTGGCGACCAGATGACGGACGGTCTCGTTGCGAGACGCGGCCATGATCAACGCTCGCAGCGGGTTCACACCGGAAACCCTAACTCGCCACTCAACTCACGGCGCCGAGACGCGCGGCACGCACGCAAGGCGGCCCCTCCGCTGGAACGCGACGAGCCATCGCAACCGGCCCCGCGCGGTGCCACCCGGCGCACGCCAACGCAAGGCGACCACCTACGAAGGTCCGGCGCGCGGTGCCAACCCGCGCCCGCCAACGCAAGGCAACCACCTACGCAGGTCCGGCGCGCGGTGCCACCAGGCGCACGCCAACGCAAAGCAACCACGCACGAAACCTGGCGTGGCGATGCGAAGCGAGCCGTCTGAACCTCTGCCGCCTGGGATGCGGTGCACCCCGCTCACGGCGATTGGGGCTTTACCTTGAGTGGGCGGGATGCTCCCCTCACGGGCACGGCCGGGCGCTTTTCAGCCCGGCCTTTCCGGCCGTCAAGCATCCCGCCAGAGGCTCAAGGTCAAGCCCCAATCGCAACCCCGCACTTCGTCCCGACCCGCGGAACCACCCTCGCAAGGCGACCACCCGCACGGAACGCGACCAACCCCGCTGGAACGCGACAAACGCCCGCAAGCCGACCCGCGACAAGACCCGCGATCAGCGAGAAAGCCCCGGCCGAGCCTTCCCAGCCCCACCCTCAGCGGCCCAGTCCAAATGCAGCCGAGCGAACAACAAGGCCTCCGCCAGCATCTCCCGCCGCCCAGCCGGAGTCCCGGCCCGCCGAGTGTTGACCTCCAGCACGACCTGCCCGTCGAACCCACCCCGAGCCAGCATCTCGCACAGCTCCGCACAGGGCTGGTTCCCACGCCCAGGCACCATGTGCTCGTCCTTCGGCGCTCCAGACCCGTCAGCCAGGTGGATGTGCCGCAGCCCGTCCCCCATCCGCTTGGCCAGCTCCAGCGCGTCCATGTGCGCGGCAGCGGAATGCGACAGATCCAAGGTGTAGTTGGCGTGCCCGACGTCAGTCGGGTCCACAGAAGGCTTGAACGCGTTCATCTCCACCGACCGCCCCCGCCCCAAGGGCCGGCGCACCGGGAACATGTTCTCGACCGCGATGGCGATCCCGCTCTCGTCCTCCAACGACGAGACCAGCTCCGCGAACCCGTCCGCGTACTTGCGCTGCCATCGGAACGGCGGATGCAGCACCACGGTCGACGCGCCGAGATCAAGGGCGGCCCGCACCGACCGGCGCAGGCGCTCGGCCGGGTCCGGCGACCACACCCGCTGCGAGATCAGCAGGCAGGGCGCGTGCACGGCGAGGACCGGCATGCCCGTCCGGGACGACAGGCGGTCGACGGCGCGGATGTCCTGCGACACCGGGTCGGCCCACACCATCAGCTCGACGCCGTCGTAGCCCAGTTCGGACGCGATCTCGAACGCCGCTCCGGCGGGCTGCGGGTAGACCGATGCCGTGGAAAGCCCGACCGGGATGCGGGCGGTCAATTCTTCACCAGCAGCATCGCCGCTGGTGAGACGGTCACGATGAGGCCCACGAGCACGGCCAGGACGGTGGTCTGCAGATCGTCCGCTCGGCGGATCTTTCGAACCAGCAACACCAGACCCACGGTAACGGCAAGCGCCACCACGAGTGCGGCGGCCGGTACCGAGCGCCACAGGTAGTTGAACGCGAGCCACAGCGCGGCGCCGCCGAGCACGCCGACGGCGAGCTGGCCGATCATGATCAGCCATTCCTTGCCGGCCGAGCGCGGTTCGGCGTCCTGGTCCTCCTCGACGTCGGCCGCGTCGTCGAGGCCGGCGGGACCCTCGTCGTCCTCGTCGTCCTCCTCGTCGGCGTCCGCGAGGTAGTCGTCCTCGGCGCGGTAGGCGGCGTACTCCTGCGAGTCGTCGTCCACGTACGGAGCGGGGTGCGCCGCGGTCGACTCCATCGGCGGCATGGACAGATCGGTCTTGGCCTGCGCGTCGTCGTCGCTGAACCAGGCGTCGGGCACGTTGCCCGGCAACGGCTCCGGCAGCTTCGGCGGGGCGGGCGGCACGATCAGCACGGACTCGGTCTCGAGCGCGGCGATCTTGTCCACCGGCGCCTTCGCCGGGATGCGCGGAAGCTGCTCGGTCATCGCCTCGCGCGGCGGGCCCGGCACGGGCATCTGCACCGACGGCTGCGGTGGCTTCGGCGGCCGGGTGATGTTCGTGCGCGACGGCGCGCCGGCCGACTGGTCGAGCCGTGCCTCCAGGCGGCCGGGCACGTCCGGGCGCGGCATGTCCGATCGGGACGGCTGGTCGCGGACCTGCGGCACCTGCCGGGTCTGCTCGGCGGCCGCGGGAGGCGGCAGCGGCGCGACGGGCGGCACGGGCTTGGGGGCGGGCGGCGCCGGCTTCGGCTGCTGCGGGGCCGGTCTGCGGACCAGCGGCGGCTGGGCCTGCGGCACCGGCATCTGCTGCGACGGCTGCGGTGGCTTCGGCGGCGCGACCTGCTGTTTCGGCTGGTACGCGGTGCGCTCGGCCGGTGGTTCGGGTGCGGCGCGACGACCGGGCTGCGGTGCGTCGTCGTCGCGAATCGCCATCAGGCGGCCGCTGTCGGACAGCACCCGCTCGATGATCGTCTGGGGCGCGGTCTCCGGCTGCTGGACGTCGTCCTCGTCGTCAGCCCGGCGGCGTCGCCGACGTGGCGCACTCTCTGCGCTGCCCCCGTACTGGGCGAGCAGCTCAGCGACTGTGCGCTGCGTCTGGTCCGATCCGCTCTCTCGACTCATCAACTCCACCGTGCCCCGGTCTGGCCAGTCCGTCCAGTATCGCTCTGGTCCGTCCCATCAGTGTGGTCCAGCCGCCGGAGGATGACACCCTCCCGGAGTGCCCAGGGGCAAATCTCCAGCTGCGTGAGTGACAGGGCTCGCATTGTTGCCTCCGCGACCAACGCTCCCGCGACGAGCTGATGTGCGCGTGAAGTGCTCACGCCTTCCAGCTCCGCGAGGTCGTGGGCCGACATCCGGGAAATGAACGCGATCAGCTGCCGCAGGCCGGCGTCGGTGAGAACCCGACGCGCCCTGGGCCCGGCAGACGATGGCGCGGCCCCGGTGAGCCGCGCCAGCGTTCGGAAAGTTTTTGAGGTCGCAACCACTCGATCGGGTTCACCCGCGCGTTTCAGCTTCCGCGCCACGGGCGCGAGCTGCTCGGCGAGCCAGTCGGTGGTCTCGCGGACCTCCGAGCGCCGGGGCGGATCCTTCTTGAACCGGGTCCTGGTGAGCCTTCCCGCGCCGAGCGGCACGGAGAAGGCCAGGTCCGGGTTCTCGTCACGGCCGACGGCGAGCTCCAGTGAGCCGCCGCCGATGTCGAGGCTGAGCAACCTGCCCGCGGACCAGCCGTACCAGCGGCGGACCGCGAGGAAGGTGTAGCGGGCCTCGTCCTCGCCGGACAGGACCTTCAGCTCGACCCCGGTCTCGGTGCGCACCCGGTCGAGCACCTCGCCCGAGTTGCCCGCCTCGCGCACCGCCGAGGTCGCGAACGCCATCAGGTCCTCGCAGCCGGACCGCTTGGCCGACGCCTTCGCGGCGGCCACGGCACGAACCAGCTGATCAGCGCCCGATTTGGAGAGCTGACCCTTGTCGTCGAGCTGTTCGGCCAGACGGAGGATCGTCTTCTCCGACGTCATCGGGATGGGGTGGGCACCACGATGTGCGTCCACCACCAGTAGGTGGACGGTGTTGGAACCCACGTCGAGAACGCCCAGGCGCACGCCGGAAACGGTACCTGGTCGTGTCCGTCAGGACTCGAACTTGTAACCCAGACCCCTGACCGTAACGAGGTGCCGCGGTGCCGAGGGGTCAGGTTCGATCTTCGAACGCAGCCGCTTGACGTGCACGTCCAGCGTCTTCGTGTCGCCCACGTAGTCCGCTCCCCACACGCGGTCGATCAGCTGGCCCCTGGTCAGGACGCGGCCGACGTTGCGCAGCAGGTACTCGAGGAGGTCGAACTCCTTGAGCGGCAGGCTGATGTCCTGACCAGCGACGGTGACGACGTGGCGTTCCACGTCCATCCGCACCGGGCCGGCCTCGAGGATCTGCGGCAGCAGGTCCTCGGACTCGCCGCCGCGGCGCAGCACCGCGCGGATGCGGGCGATGAGCTCCCGCGCCGAGTACGGCTTGGTGACGTAGTCGTCGGCGCCGAGCTCGAGCCCGACGACCTTGTCGATCTCGCTGTCGCGGGCCGTCACCATGATCACGGGGACGGCGGAGCGCTGGCGCAGCTGCTTGCACACGTCCGTGCCGCTCATGCCGGGCAGCATCAGGTCGAGCAGCACGATGTCGGCACCGTTGCGGTCGAACTCCTCGAGCGCCTCCTGGCCGGTGGCCGCGAGCGCCGCGGTGAACCCTTCCTTGCGCAGCAGGAAGGCGAGCGGATCGGCGAAGGACTCCTCGTCCTCCACGATGAGCACTCTGGTCACAGCTCTCCTCCTGGGTCACCCGCGCCAGAGGGCACGAGAGTCGGATTCGGTTCGGTCGCCGCGGCGGGAATCCGCAGCGTGAAGGTGGACCCCGTTCCTGGCAGGCTCCACAGCTTCACCTCGCCGCCGTGGTTGGCGGCGACGTGCTTGACGATCGCGAGCCCGAGACCGGTGCCTCCGGTCGCGCGCGATCGGGCCTTGTCGACGCGGTAGAACCGCTCGAAGACGCGGATCTGCTGGTCCTCGGCGATGCCGATGCCGCGGTCGGTCACGGCGATCTCGACGTGCCCGTCCACCAGTCTGCGGCTCACGCTCACCGGACTGCCGGGAGGCGAGTACGCGACGGCGTTGTCCAGCAGGTTCGTCAACGCCGTGACCAGCAACGACCGGTCGCCCGGCACGACGAACCCGCTCGGCTCGTCGACGTTGATCGAGATGTTGACCGACTCGGCGGCGAGCTTGGACCGCGACAGCGCCTCGTTGATCACGACGTCGATCTCGGTGTCGGACAGCTCGGGCAGCTTCTCGGCGCCCTGCAGGCGGGACAGCGCGATCAGCTCGGTGACGAGCGTGCCGAGGCGGGTGGCCTCCTGCATGATCTTCGCGCTGAACCGGCGGACCTCGTCCTGGTCGTCGCTCGCGTCCAGCACGGCCTCCGCCAGCAGCGCGAGGGCTCCGACCGGGGTCTTGAGCTCGTGGCTGACGTTCGCCACGAAGTCGCGCCTGGTCTTCTCCAGCCGCACGGCCTCGGACTCGTCGCTCGCGTCCACGACGATGAAGTTCTCGACGAGCAGCCTGACCTCGGCGTGCACGGCCTCCGGCTGTCGTCCGGTCCGGTAGCCGTCCAACGGCGAGAGGTCGACGTACACGACCTCGTTGCTGCCGCGCACGCCCTCGGCGGCCTTGCGGGCCCGGTCGTCGACGCGGTTGTTGCGCACGATCCCGAGTTCTTCGGCGCGAGGGTTGTGAAGCACGACGTCACCGAAGTGGTTCAGCACCACGATGCCGTCGTGGGAGTCGTGGACGATCTGCTGGATCAGGTCGGCGACCGTGAGGCCTTCCGGCTTCTTGGGGTGCCGTGGGGCGGTGGACCGGCCGATGAAGAAAGCGGCTATCACGCCGATGAGCGCGAGGCCGATCGACACAGCGAGGTAACCCGTTGTGGTCACGAGGCGAATGGTAAGCAGCTCAGAGGTGTCTTGGCCTAGTGCGGAAGCGTGAACCGTGACACCCGCGACACCTCAGTGGACGGTTGTTCCGTCCCTGGTCAGCCCGCGTTCACCCAACCGTGACTGTATTTGTTGGTCGCTGCTTCGCAGACTCCGGCGAGTTCGGCGGGAAGTCGGTCGTCCGCGCCCCGCTTCGCGCCGAATCGCCTGCGGCGGTTGACACGAAGAGTGACCCGGACGACCGACGCGAACTCGCGGCCCGTGGGACTGGGCGGCCGACACCAACTGGCGACGCGGAAAGGCGCAAAAAGGGCGCACCCGACCCGCGGGTGCGCCCTTCTCGGAGTGCTTTAGCGGCCCTGGTTCGCCACTGCGGCGATGGCGTCCTTGGCGGCGTCGGGGTCGAGGTACTCGCCGCCCGGCTTGAGCGGCTTCAGGTCCTCGTCGAGGTCGTAGCGCAGCGGGATGCCGGTCGGGATGTTCAGGCCCGCGATGGCCTCGTCGGAGATGCCGTCGAGGTGCTTCACGAGGGCGCGCAGCGAGTTGCCGTGCGCGGCCACGAGGACCGTCTTGCCGGTGCGCAGGTCCGGCACGATCGACTCGTCCCAGTACGGGAGCATGCGCTTCACGACGTCGAGCAGGCACTCGGTCAGCGGCAGGTCGGGGCCGAGGCCCGCGTAGCGCGGGTCGGTGTCCTGGCTGAACTCGCTGCCGGGCGCGATGGGCGGCGGCGGGGTGTCGTAGGAGCGGCGCCAGAGCATGAACTGCTCCTCGCCGAACTCCTCCAGCGTCTGCTTCTTGTTCTTGCCCTGCAACGCGCCGTAGTGGCGTTCGTTGAGACGCCAGTCGCGCTTGACCGGGATCCAGTGCCGGTCGGCGGCGTCGAGCGCCAGGTTCGCGGTCATGATCGCCCGGCGCATGAGGCTGGTGTGCAGGATCTCCGGCAGGACGCCCGCCTCGCGCAGCAGGTGCCCGCCGCGGCGGGCCTCCTTCTCGCCCTTTTCCGACAGGGGAACGTCCACCCAGCCGGTGAACAGGTTCTCCGCGTTCCACGTGCTCTCGCCGTGGCGGAGCAGGACCAAGGTTCCGACAGACATGGCGGCTAGCCTGCCATGCCGACCCTCCTGCCGTACCCCGGCAGGTCACCGTGATCCACGCCATGGGACTCGTCGGTGTAGACGTGGATCTCCAGGCCGTCGGGGTCGGTGAAGACCAGCAGCCAGCCGATGCTCGCCTCGATCTCGGGCGAGTGCCCGACGCCCAGCGCGTCGAGGTGCTCGATCCACTCGCCGAGGTCCTTCCTGGTCTCCACGGCCCAGTTGACCGGGTCGAAGCCCGCGAGGGCCCGCGCCTTCTCCGGGTTGAGCCGCAGGCTCAGGCCCGCCGCGCCGTCGCTCACCGGACCCGCGACGCCCCGGACGACACCGTCCGCGTCCTCGAACTCCCACTCGACGACGAAGCCGAAGACCCGGCCGTACCAGTCGATGCTCCTGCCCAGGTCGGTCACCGGGATCTTCACGCCTCTGATGCCTCTGAGCTGCGCCATCGCGGGTTCCTCCAGTTGAGTGCAGACACCGTGCAACGAATACAGTTAGGCTGCGCTCGATGAATGAGGAAGTCAAGCGTTCGTACAGCTCACCGCTGCGGGAGCAGGCGGCGGCTCAGACGCGCCTGCTGGTGCGCGCCGCGGGCCACCGGCTGTTCGTGCGGGACGGGTTCGTGGCGACGTCGATCAGGAAGATCGCGGCCGAGGCGGGCGTCTCCGAGCGGACCGTCTACACGCACTACCGCAACAAGGTCGAGCTCTTCCAAGACGCGCTGAACGTCGCGATCGCGGGCGACGAGGAGCCGGTCGCGATGCGGGACCGGCCGGAGTTCGAGGAGGTGCTCGCGGCGCCGTCCGCCCGCGACCTGATCGCCGGGATGGTGCGGCGCAACGGAGTCGTCCAGGAACGCGCCGGCGCGTTGATCATGGCGGGCATCGAGTCGTCCGGCGCCGATCCGGACATGCGGCGGATCTCGGACGAGGGCGAGCACGCGATGCGCGCCAACTGCCTGGCGCTCGCGGAGGCACTGGTCGCGACGGGCGAGGTGCGGGAGGAGCTCGACGCCGCCGGGGTGGCGGACGTGCTGACGACGATGGCGTCGCCGCACGTGCACCAGATCCTGGGCTGGCCGGCCGATCGCTACCGCGACTGGCTGGCCGGCACTCTCGCGGCGTCGTTGCTGAAGGCGTGAGCTACTGCCCCTCGGTCAACTCGGCCAGCACGTCCGCCGCGTCGCCGCTGCCCGCGTCGGCGAGGCGCCGCAACTCGTCCAGATCGCCGCGCTCACCGGCCAGCTCCACGAGCACGTCCACGGCGTCGGACGACCCGCCGTCCGCGAGCCGGCGCAGCTCGTCGAAGTCCCCGCGCTCGCCCGCGAGCTCCACGAGCTGGTCCACGGCGTCGCTGTCACCAGCCGCGGCGAGCACCCGCAGCTTCCTCAGTTCCTCGTCCACTTCGCCCACCTTCCACCGAAACGCCGAGAGGCCCCGGCAGCATCCTGCCGGGGCCTCTCGGATGTCGCAGATCAGGACTGTTCGCGGGCCCTGAGGTCCTTGCGCAGGATCTTGCCGGCGGCCGACTTCGGGATCGCCTCGATGAACTCGACCACGCGCACCTTCTTGTGCGGCGCGACGTGCGCGGCCACGAACGCCATCACGGCGTCGCCCTCGATCGACGATCCGGCCTGGCGCACCACGAACGCCTTCGGGATCTCCTCACCGTCCGCGTCACGCACGCCGATGACCGCCGCGTCGGCGATCTCCTCGTGGGTGAGCAGCACGGCCTCGAGCTCGGCCGGCGGGACCTGGTAGCCCTTGTACTTGATCAGTTCCTTGACGCGGTCGACGATCGAGACGATGCCGTCCTCGTCGATGACGGCCACGTCGCCGGTGTGCAGCCAGCCCTCGTCGTCGATGGTGGCGGCGGTGGCATCGGGGTTGTTCAGGTAGCCCTTCATGATGTTCGGGCCCTTGCACCACAGCTCGCCGCGCTCGCCCGCGCCGACGTCGAGTCCGGTGGCCGGGTCGACCAGGCGGCACTCGAGGTTCGGGATGATCACGCCGACCGTGCCGACCGAGATGTCGTCGCGGTCGTCCGGGATCGCGTGGCTGACCGGGGACATCTCGGTCATGCCGTAGCCCTGGGAGACGCGGCAGCCCAGGCGCTTGCGGACCGCGTCGGCGAGTTCCACGTCCAGCGGTGCGGCGCCGGAGAACAGCGTGGCCATCGCGGACAGGTCGTAGTTGTCGACGATCGGGTGCTTCGCCAGCGCCACGGCCACCGGCGGCGCGATGTACACGCGGTCGGTCTTGTGCTCGGCGATGACGCGCAGGAACTCCGGCAGTTCGAACTTCGGCAGCGTCACGACGACACCGCCGATGTACAGGCCGTTGTTCATCAGGACCTGCATGCCGTAGATGTGGAAGAACGGCAGCACGGCGAGGATCCGGGTGTGCGGGCCGACGTCCGAGAGGATCGGGCCGCACTGCACGAGGTTCGCGACGAGGTTGCGGTGCGTGAGCATCACGCCCTTGGGCAGCGCCGTCGTGCCGGACGAGTACGGCAGCACCGCGATGTCCTCGGCCGGGTTGATCGTCACCTCCGGCACCGGGTGCGAGTTCGCCAGCAGCTCGGGCAATGACGGGTAGCCCTCGGCACCGTCGAGCACGACCACGTCGGTCACGCCGGCCTTCGCGGCACCGGGAGCGGCGTTGGGCAGCAGCACCGAGACGGTGAACAGCATCTTCGCGCCCGCGTCGTGCAGCTGGTGCGCGACCTCGTCGGGCGTGTAGAGCGCGTTGATCGTGGTCGCCGTGGCGCCCGCGCGCAGGATGCCGTGGAACACGACGGCGTAGTAGGGCGTGTTCGGGCTGAGGATGCCTACGACATCACCCTTCCCAATACCTCGCGCGGCCAGTGCGGCGGCCATGCGGTCGATGGCGCCGGCGAGCTGGCCGTAGGTCATCGACGCGCCGGACATGCCGTCGATCAGCGCAACCCGGTCCACCCGGTCGGCTATGTCGCCGAACAACAGCTGGTGCAGCGACACATCGGGGATCTCGACATCGGGGAACGGACTGCGAAAGACCATGCGGCGACCTCATCTACTCGCTGTACAGCGCTGTACACCCAGCCTGTGGGGCCATCGTGATCCAGGCCACTGACCAGGTCAAGGACTGCTCGATCGCTACAGATACGTTACTTAGCAGGTCTAAATACACTCGAATGGAGTAATACAAGCACTTGTGATCGCAAGGACGTATCTGAGAAGTTGATACCGCCTCCGCGAGTCGGCTCCCACGCTTACTCGACGAGCGCGAGGCACCGAGCGCGATTCGTCATCCCCCGTCGAATCGCGTGGCCCGCTTGGGATCCGCAGGCTCCCCCCGTCCACGGATCCACAGCAGCGGGGACCTTTGACGCGGGACGGCTCGATGCGACTCCCCCTCTCTCCCGAGCCGTTCCGCGCATCATCAAAGGCACACTCTCAGTAGAACTTGATCACCCTGCTTCGTTCATTCGGGTGACACGCCTGCGCTTGCGCAGCAGATGGACGACCAGTGCGGCGGGCACGCCCAGCGCCACCAGGAACGGCAGCATCGCGCCGACACCGATCAGGATCACGCCCACCACCGCGACCAGCGCGTTCCAGCCACCCGCCAGTGCGCCGAGGAACCCGACCTTCTCGGGCTCGGGCGCCGCGATCGGCACCGTCGCGACCCGGACGGTCAGCGTCGCCATGGAGACCTGGCCCTTCAACGACGCGCTGCGTCGCTGCATCGACTCCAGGTCGGCCTGCCGCTTGGTCAGCTCCTGCTCGACCTGCGCGACCTCGGACGTCGACCCGGCCCGCTCGAACAGCACGCGCAGCCGCTCGACGCTGGCCTTCTGCGTCGCGATCCGCGCCTCGACGTCCACCAGCTGATCGGTGACGTCCTCGCTGCGCACCTCGCTGCGGGTGACCTCGCCCACACTCGTGAGATCCCGGACGACCTTGTCCAGCTCGGCCGACGGCACCCGCACGGTCACGGACCCGGAGCTCTTGGTCGAGTTCTCCTCGCCCGCGAACCCGCCGACGGCCGCCGCCCGGTCCTTGACCTGGCCGATCGCCTTCAGCACGTCGTCGCTGCGCAGGTCGACGTTCGCCGTGCGCACCAGCTGACGTTCCTGCTGCTGCACCGGCTGCACGCCCTGCCCGGCGTTGTTCTCCTGCTGCGGCGCCTTGTTCTGCGCCGCCTGCGGTGGCGCGGCGGCGTCCTTCGCCGACGTCCCACCACTCATGTTGCTGCTACCGCACCCCGTCGTGACAAGGGCCAGCAACGCGACTCCCACCCACACCCCTGGTCTGCGCATGCTCATCGGACGGGCCGGAGCGCACCGGGGGTTGCCGGGGAAGCCGAAACGAGTTGCCCGCTAGTCCGAAACGAGATGTTGGAAGGCCTGGAGGTTCGCCAGCGACTCGCCGCGCGACACCCGCCACGCCCACTCCCGCCGGATCGCGTCGGCGAACCCGATCTCGAGCAAGGGGTTGAAGTCGCCGTCCGCCGCCTCCAGCACCTGCCCGAGCACGCGGTCCAGCTCGTCGGGCGTCACGGCGTGCTTGCCGACCCGTCCGACCAGGTAGATGTCACCCTCGGCGTCGATCGTGTAGTGCACGCCGTACAGCCGTGCGTTGCGACGCAGCAGGAACCGGTACACGTCCTCGAACGACTGGTCCGGACGCCGGCACACGAAGGCCTCGACGACCAGCGCGTGCTTCGTCTCGACCAGCCACAGGTTGGTCTGGAGCTTCTTGGTGCCCGGCAGCGTCACGAAGAACTTGCCCGGCTCGCGCCGGTCGTACTTCAGCTCCCGCTCGTCCAGAAAAGCCTTGATGACGCCATCGATGCTCAAGCGAAAACCTCCCGGCGGAACACTTCTCCCGCCTCTTGATACCCCGCCAGCAGGGCGTCAGTCGTGCGGTCCCACGAGAAGCGTCGCGCATGCCCGACGGCGTTGCTCGCCAGGTGCTCCCGCTGCGGCAACGCGACCGAGCCGATCGCCCTGGCCCACTCCCGCGGCTCGTGCCCGTGCACGAGCACCCCGGAGATGCCGTCGTTGACCGCCACCGGCAGCCCGCCGACGGCCGCCGCGACCACCGGCGTCCCGCACGCCTGGGCCTCCAGCGCCACCAACCCGAACGACTCGTTGTAGCTCGGCACCGCGACCAGGTCGGCGGCCCGGTAGACCTCGGCCAGCTCCGGCCCCGGCTGCGGCGGCAGGAAGCGCACGACGTCCGTGATCTGCAGCTCAGCGGCCAGCTCTTCCAGCGCCTTCGGTCGTTCCGTGCCGCTGCCGGACGGTCCGCCGACGATCAGCACCACCAGCCGGGACCGCAGCCCGGGATCGCGCACGAGCATCTCCGCGGCGGCACGCAGCAGCACGTCAGGAGCCTTCAACGGCTGGATCCGGCCGACGAACGCCAGCACGACCGCGTCCTGCGGGATCCCGAAGCGTCGCCGCGCCCGCGCCTGGTCACCGGGCGTGAAGCGATCGAGGTCCACGCCGGGTGGCACCACGGCCACCTTGGACGGCTCCGCGTCGTAGAGCTTGATCAGCTCGCTGGCCTCGATGTCGGTGTTCGCGACGAGCCGGTCGGACTCGCCCACGACCTGTTCCTCACCGATCACCCGCATCCGGGGCTCCGGAGCGTCCCCCTCGGCCAGCGCCAGGTTCTTCACCTTGGCCAGCGTGTGCGCGGTGTGCACCAGCGGCACGCCCCAGCGTTCCCGCGCCAGCCAGCCGACCTGCCCGGACAGCCAGTAGTGGGAGTGGATCGCGTCGTAGTAGCCGGGCTCGTGGCGTGCCTCGGCGCGCAGGACACCTGCCGTGAACGCGCAGAGCTGGCCGGGCAGCTCCTCCTTGCCCAGGCCCTCGAACGGACCTGCGGCGACGTGCCGGACGCGCACGCCGGGCGCCAGCTCGGCCACGGGAGGCAGCTCCGACGACGTGGCGCGGGTGAAGATCTCCACCTCGACACCGCGCTGGGCCATCCGTGTGGCCGTCTGCACGATGTAGACGTTCATCCCGCCCGCATCACCCGTCCCCGGCTGTTCGAGCGGCGAGGTGTGCACTGAGAGCACCGCGACGCGCTTCATCGGGCGACTCGCAGGAGATCGGCGGTGAACCGCGCGGGCCGCTCCAGGAAGGGCGCGTGCGCGGTGTCGGGGTACAGGCTCAACTCGGCTCCGGGGATCAGGGCGGCGGAGTACTCGGCGGCGGCAGGGGCGACCACCTCGTCTTGAGTTCCGTGCACGACCAGGGTGGGCACGTCCACGGCCTTCAGCACGTCGGCGCTGCCCACATCCCTGCGGAACAGCTCGCCTCGCACTTTATGGCTCACGGAGGTCGCTGAGGCAGTGAGCTTGGCGACGGTCTCACCAGGCAGGAAAGGCGCCATGGCCTCGCAGAACTTCGCCATCACGACGTCGTCGGTGATCGCGCCGGGCAGCGCGTCCCGCATCACCGGCCCGGTCTCGCCTCCAGGGCGACCGCGGCCGATCTCGGTGATCGCGCTCACGAACACCAGCGCGTCGACCAGCGCGGTGCCGTGGAAGCGGAGGTAGTCGGCGATGACGAGCCCGCCGTAGGACCAGCCGACGACGGTCGCGGGTCCGGTGTGGTCGAGCACGGCCTTGAGGTCCGCGGCCCACTGGGCGGAGTCGCGGTAGTCGCCGAAGTCTTCTGATTCGCCGTGTCCTCGCAGGTCAACGGCGTAGGTGTGAAAATCGGGCAGGTCCCAGACCGCTCCCGTCTGCGCCCAGCCGTGGATCAGCACCACCGGTGGCGCGCCGGGCCTGCCTGCCTCACGTACGGCCAGTCGTCCCCCGCCGGCCGCCGCAACGTGTGTCAGATGCACACAAGTACGAACGACCTGGTCGGGGGACGCATTCCCGCCGGTCCTACTTGATGGCGGACTTGCCCTTCCACTGGTCCCACGAGAGCTGCCAGTCGTACCAGTCGAACTGGGCCGGCAGCGTCGTGATCGAGCCGGTCACCTCGACCGGGTCACCGACCAGCGCCGAGTCGTAGTACGCCTTCGCGTCGGCTTCCAGCAGGTTCGCGCAGCCGTGCGAGGTGTTGTTGCTGCCGATGTTGGCCGCGTTGTCGTTGTTCTCGTGGATGAACTCGCCGTGGTTGGAGAACCGGACGGCCCACTTCTTCACGACGTTGGTGTAGCCGTAGCGCGGGTTGTCGAACGAGAACGTGTCGTTCTTCGCCATGACGACGAACGTGCCGTTCGGCGTCGTGAGCTCGGGGTCGGCGTCCTTGCCGAACGACGCCGGGTAGTCCGCGACCTGCGCGCCGTCCCGGAACACCTTGAGCCGGTGCGTAGGGTTGTCGATCTTCACGACCTGGTTGCGGCCGACGGTGAAGTCGCTGGTCACGTCGGCCTTGCCGAACGCGCCGCCGCCGTAGTTCACGCCGTAGAGCTTGGCCTCGACCTTGACCGTGGTGTTGGCGGGCCAGTACTTCTCCGGCCGGTAGTGCACCTCCTGGGCGCTGAGCCAGGCCCACGAGCCCTGGACGTTCGCCGAGTTCGTGACCTTGAGGGCCTTCTCGACGGTCGCCTTGTCCTGCACCGGCGCCTCGAACTTGACCATGATCGGCGCCGCGACGCCGACGGTCTGGTTGTCGGAGGGCCAGAGCGTCGCGCGGGTCTGCGAACCGGGCGCGACGGTGGTGAACGAGCCCTTGAGCTCGACCGGCTTGCCGTCGGAGCCGACGGCCTTGCCGTTGTAGCTGTACGTCTTGCCGTAGCCGAGGGGCTCGGCCGTCGTCCAGCCGGACTTGTCCTCGGTGAGGGTGCCCTTGACCTCGGCGCCCTCAGGTGACTTCAGTGCGACGGACTCGATCTTGCCGTCCACCACGGTGACCTGGACCGGGGTCGTGACCTGCACGTCCTTGGTTCCGTCGACCGGGGACAGGGTCACCTTCGCGGACGGCAGCGAGCTGTCCGCCTTGGGTGTACCCGCCTCGACACTCGAGCAGCCGGTCAGCAGCGTCAGTCCGGCGACCAGCGCGACAAGTGTTCTCTTCACGGTTTCGACCTCCCACCATGGTGGACGTCCAGAACCCCATCGAGGTGTGAGTGATGTCAGTCACACCCTGTTCGGCACCTACGATCGAAGTCGTGAATCGACCTGTCGCAGTTGTGACCGGAGCTAGCGCGGGCATCGGCGAGGCCACCGCGCGCCGGTTGGCCGCCGAGGGCTTCCACGTCGTGCTCGGCGCACGTCGTCTGGACCTTCTCCACGTTATCGCGAAGGAGATCGACGGGACGGCCATCGAGCTGGACGTCACCGACGAAGCCTCCGTCGCCGCCTTCGCGGACCGGGTACCCCAGGCGAACGTCCTCGTGAACAACGCGGGCGGTGCGCGCGGGCTCTCGACCGTCGCCGAGGGGAACGCGGACGAGTGGCGCTGGATGTGGGAGGCGAACGTCCTCGGCACCCTGCTGGTGACCAAGGCGTTCATCCCGAAGCTGATCGCGTCCGGGGACGGGCACATCGTGTCCGTGACGTCCATCGCGGCGTACGAGGCCTATGACAACGGCTCGGGCTACACGAGCGCCAAGCACGCCCAGTCGGCGCTGCACCGCACGTTGCGCGGCGAGCTGCTCGGCCAGCCGGTGCGGATCACCGAGATCCAGCCGGGCATGGTCGAGACGGACTTCTCGGCGAACCGGTTCGGCGGCGACACCGAGCGCGCGGCCAAGGTCTACCAGGGCATCACGCCGCTGGTCGCGGACGACGTGGCGGACGTGATCGCGTTCGCCGTCACCCGGCCCTCGCACGTGAACCTGGACACCATCGTGCTCAAGCCGCGGGCCCAGGCCTCCGCGACTCGGGCACACCGGGAGTGAGCAACTCCACGTCCAGCTGACGCAGGACGGGCTCGATGGGATTCGCGAACCCCGTCGAGCCTGATCCGGCGACGTACAGGCCCACCACGAAGTTGTCGGCGTCGACCAGCACGGCACCACTGTCTCCGTGGTCGCCGAAGCGTTCGGACGAGTGGACGCGGATCTGGTCGCGCAACGTCCGGACGCCGATCCCGTCGCCGAAGTCGAGTCTGAGCGTCGAGTCCGTCGACTCGATCACGCCGTACGTGAGTTCGGTGGTGCGACCGCGTTTGCGCACGGTCGAGCCGATCTTCGCCCGAGCGCTGCCCATGATCGCGCCGACGTCGAGCACCTCCGCGCGGAACGGCCGGGCGCCCATCCGCAGGCCCGCCGCGGACACGGACCCCGCGAGCGCCGCCCGGTCCAGCACGGCGATCTGGTCGGCACCGGGCACGCCACCGTCCACTCGGGACGGATGCACGAACTCGTCGCCCACCGACCACGAGTCGTCGACACACCCGACGTGGAAAGTGGTGAGCCCCAACACCTTGCGAGACTCGTCACGGGTGAGGACGAACGCGCCGAGCGTGCCCGCGATCACGTACTCGCCGGCACGCTCGACCTCGGGCGGCACGACCCTGAACGACCTGGCCGGGCCGATGCCGATGCCCCCGCGCAGCACCGGATGCCGTTCCGCCGCAACGGGTTGCTCGTCTTCGGCGCGCGTGATCCTGGCGCGGTGCAGCACGATCGACTCGGCGACGACGTCCGTCGGCACGCCGCCGACCTCCACCGGGATCTGCTGCGGATGGTCAGGTCCCTTGGCGCACACGTAGACCACGATCGCGGCCTTGCCCGTCGGGCGTCCGCCGGTGACCTTCTCGCCGATGTCGACGCCGATCACTCCGGGCCGCGACAGGAACTCGTCTTCGACCATGCGCTTGACCGGCCTGATGACCTCTCGCGCGTTCTCGTCGAGGTAGCTCATGGCAACCCCCGTTCAACAAGCCCTACCTCAATGAAACACGGGAAGTAGCGGTTCGTCACACGGAGTCACCCGGACGGACTTACAGCTGAACGCCTACGAAGACCGGTTCCGGGTGCAGCTCCACGCCGAACGCGGCCCGCACGCCGTCGCGCACCTCGCGCGCGAGGTCGAGCAGGTCCTCGGTCGAGGCTCCGCCGCGGTTCGTCAGGGCCAGCGTGTGCTTGCCGGACAACGACACCCGGCCGCCGGGGCCCTGGTGACCCTTGCGGAACCCGGCCCGTTCGATCAGCCACGCGGCGGAGAGCTTCTTCTGGCCGTGGCCCGCCGGGTAGCTCGGCACGTCGACGTCGGCGCCGAGGCGTTCGGCGATGCGGATCAGCACGCCGCTGAACGTCGAGTCGTCGATGATCGGGTTGGTGAAGAACGAGCCCGCGCTCCACGTGTCGTGGTCGGTGGCGTCGAGCACCATGCCCTTGCCGCGTCGCAGTTCCAGCACGGCCTTGCGGGCGGCGTCCGCCGGAACGCGATCACCTTGCGCCACACCGAGAACGCGCGCCAGCTCGCCGTAGCGGATCGGCGCGGACATGCCCCCGGAGGTCAGCGAGAACCTGGTGCGCAGGACGACCGCGTTGTCCGTGCCCTTGAGGACGCTGGTGCGGTAGTCGAGGCCCAGCTTGGCGGCGGGCACCTGGTGCACCTTGCCGCTGCGGCGGTCCAGCAGGTCCACCGACTGCAGCACCTGGGAGATCTCGACGCCGTACGCGCCGACGTTCTGCACGGGCGTGGCGCCGTTGAGGCCCGGGATGCCCGACAGGCACTCGAGGCCGCCGAGGCCCTGCGCGACCGCCTCGGCGACGACCGCGTCCCACTCCTCGCCCGCCTCGACGGTGAACTGGACGATGCCTCCGCCCAGCGGGTCGAGGCGGAAACCCTTGGTGGCGACGTGCACGACCGTGCCGTCGAAGCCGCCGTCGGAGATCACGAGGTTGGAGCCGCCACCGAGCACGAGGACCTTCTCGTCGGCGGCCGCGTCGGCTGTTCGCACGGCTTCGACCAGCTCAGCGGCGGTCGTGGCGTGGACGAACCGCGCGGCCGGGCCACCGAGTCGGAGCGTGGTGCGCTCGGCCAGAGGTACGGACTGCGTGGTGGTCACAGACGTCAACGGTAGCCTCCGCGACATGGCACGCCGCATCGAGCACCACACCACGTCACCCCATTCGGCGGAGAAGGTCTACGGCGCGATGGTCGACGAGACCTATCTGCGCGACCGGCTGGCGTCGATCGGTGGCCCCGGCGCCGCGCTCGTGACGTTCTCCAGCACCGACGAGCAGACGTCGTACCAGCTCAAGCAGGGTGTGCCCGCGGAGCACGTGCCGTCGGCGGTCAAGGCCGTGCTCGGCGGCGACCTGGTGATCCAGCGCACGGAGACCTGGGCTGCCGGTGCCGGCACGGTCGAGGTGGCGGTCAACGGTGTGCCCAGCCGGCTCGAAGGCTCGTTCACGGTCCTGGACAACGGATCCGGCTCGAAGCTCACCCTCACGGGGGAGGTCAAGGTCAGCATCCCGTTCGTGGGCGGCAAGATCGAGAAGCTGATCGCCGAGCAGGTCGTCGTGCTGCTCGACAAGGAGAGCGAGTTCACCTCTCAATGGCTCGCAAACCGCGGCTAGCGGCCGGCCGGGCCCGCGCGCTCGGCGTTGCGACCCGCGGCACGACCAACCCGAACCGCCTGCGCCGGGTCGACCGGTGGATGACCGGCACGCTCGGCGGCTTCCTGGCCGACGCGGCCGATCCGCTCGTGGTCGACCTCGGGTACGGCGCGACGCCGATCACCACCGTCGAGCTGGCCTCCCGGCTGCGGGTCGTGCGGCCGGACGTGCGCGTGCTCGGGCTGGAGATCGACGCCGACCGGGTCGAGGCGGGCAAGGCCGTCGCGGATCCGCCCTTCCTGGACTTCCGGCGCGGTGGCTTCGAACTGGCAGGTGCGCGGCCGGTGTTGTTGCGCGCCTTCAACGTGCTGCGCCAGTACACCGAGGAGCAGGCGTTCGAGGCGTGGGACACGATGCTCGGTCGCATGGCTCCCGGCGGGTTGATCGTCGAGGGCACGTGCGACGAGATCGGGCGCCGGTGCACGTGGGTGACGTTGTCCGCGGACGGGCCGTTGCGGTTCACGCTGGCGTGCAAGCCGTCCGGCATCGACGTGCCGTCCGACCTGGCCGAGCGGCTGCCCAAGGCGTTGATCCACAAGAACGTGCCGGGCGAGCGCGTGCACGCGCTGCTGGCCGAACTGGACGCCTGCTGGGCCACCGCGGCGCCGTTCGCGCCGTTCGGGCCTCGGGCGCGGTGGGTGGAGTCGGCGCGGCTGCTGCGCGAGCGCGGCTGGCCGGTGCTGGACGACCGGCGGCGGTGGCGGCTCGGCGAAATCACGCTCGAATGGGCGGCCGTCGCGCCCTAGGGTGGGTTTGTGGACTTCGTCGCGCAGGTCGAGACCCAGGCTTCGCTGATGCGTTCGGCCGCCGTGAAGGCAGGGCCGGACGCCTCCGTTTCCTCGTGTCCTGAGTGGACGGTTCTCGATCTCGTGCGGCATCAGGCCGAGGTGCACACGTGGGCCGCGCAGGCCGTCGCGACCGCGCCGGACGACGGCCGGCCGAAGTGGCCGAAGGCGCCGCGGGAGTGGGACGAGGCGCTTTCCTGGTGGGACAGCGGAACCTCCCTGCTCCTCGAACGGTTGCGCTCCACGCCGCCCGACCGGCCGGCATGGACTTTCCAGGGCCCCTCACGCGCTGACTTCTGGGCGCGCAGGCAGGCGCACGAGACGTCGATCCACCGGTTGGACGCGGAGCTGGCGACCGGCCACGAGCCGCCGACGCTGCTGTTCGACCCGGAGTTCGCCGCGGACGGCATCGACGAGTTCCTCACCATCATGGTTCCCCGGCAGCTGGTGCTCGGGCGCGTCATCGAGGCGACCGGCCGGATCCTCGTGCACGCCGCCGACGCGGGCCGCACGTGGGAGGTCTGGCTCGCGCCTGGCGAGGCACCGGTCGTGACGGGAGTGCACGACTCGGCCGTCGACGCGGACGCCACCCTCGCCGGCACCGCCGACGCGATCTACCGCGCGCTGTGGGGCCGCCCGAGCCACGCGATCGTGACCGGAGACGAGTCCCTGTTGGCGGCTCTGCCCAGGGCGTGAATACTTCTGCGGCGTGTCATCGCCTGAGCGTCGCTATGTGATCACCTTCGGCTGCCCGGACCGCACCGGCATCATCGCGAGGATCTCGTCGTTCCTCGCGGACAACGGCGGCTGGATCGTCGAGGCCGCCTACCACACCGACCCGGAGACGGGCTGGTTCTTCACGCGCCAGGAGGTCCGCGCGGACTCCCTGCCGTTCGGCGTGGACGAGCTGCGCACCCGGTTCGCCGAGGTGGCCGCGGCGCTGGGCGCGCAGTCGACGTGGACGGTGACCGACACGGGCTCCCGCAAGCGCGTGGTCATCCTCGTGTCTCGTGAGGGCCACTGCCTGTACGACCTGCTGGCCCGCGTCGCGACCGGCGAGCTCGACGTCGAGGTGTCCGCCGTCATCGGCAACCACCCGGAGCTCGGCGACATCACGCGCGCGCACGGCATCCCGTTCCACCACGTGCCGTTCCCTTCGAACGACCCCATGGGCAAGCAGGCCGCGTTCGCCCAGCTACGCGAACTGGTGGAGAAGCACGACCCACACGCCGTGGTGCTCGCACGCTTCATGCAGATCCTGCCGCCGGAGATCTGCGCCGCCTGGACCGGCCGCACGATCAACATCCACCACAGCTTCCTGCCGTCGTTCATCGGCGCGCGCCCGTACCACCAGGCCCACCGCCGCGGCGTGAAGCTGGTCGGCGCGACCTGCCACTACGTCACGGCCGACCTGGACGCCGGGCCGATCATCGAGCAGGACGTGATGCGCGTGCACCACGGCGACTCGGTGGCCGACATGGTGCGCAAGGGGCGCGACATCGAGAAGGTCGTGCTGGCGCGCGGGTTGCGGTGGCACCTGGAGGACCGCGTGCTGGTGCACGGCAACCAGACGGTGATCTTCTAGCGGCTGGTGGGGATCACCTGGGGCGTGCGAGGTCCCCACTTCTGCTCCATTTCGGG
The DNA here is from genome assembly GCF_900115955.1 of Lentzea waywayandensis. GTDB lineage: Bacteria > Actinomycetota > Actinomycetes > Mycobacteriales > Pseudonocardiaceae > Lentzea > Lentzea waywayandensis. Next base: position 57,313 of record NZ_FOYL01000019.1, on the reverse strand, counting down.
GCGGAGGTGGAAGGTGCCCGAACGGATCTCCGTGCCGTCGGTGCGGCGGACCACGTAGGTCGGGTAGTAGGTGTCCCACGGGCCGAGCCAGCAGTCTCGCTCACCGATCTCGACGATCTCGTCCACGACCTGGTCGGTGACGGCCTCGGCCTTCAGCGTGACCTCGAGGCGCAGGTGGTAGTCGTCGGGCGCGAGGCCCTGCGAGTACTCGTAGTCCGCGTCGGCGACCTCCTGGCGTGCCTCCCAGTGGTCGACGATCTGCTCACCCAGGCCTTCGAGCTCCCGCGAGGTCTTGCTCTCGGGCACACAACCGGTCAACAGCAACAACATCAGCACCACAGGCAAACGCACCGCACACCCCCAGGCCGTGATCATGGCAGGGGTGCGCGGTGCGCGGGAGCGGTTTTCAGATCTTGTTGGCCGCCTTGCTCACCGCCTCGACCAGCCACCCCGCGTCCTCCGCCGACATGACGGCGGGCGGGGTGAAGCAGACCGTCCGGCCGCGGAAGTCCGCGAGCACGCGCGACCTCAGCAACTCACCGGTGAACACGTCGGCGGCGTGCTTGTCCGGCAGCTCGACGCCGAGCAGCAGCCCACGCCCGGTCGCGTGCGCCTTGCCCGCGACGACGGCCCGCAACCCGTACAGCAGTTCGTCACCGAGCAGCTTGGCGCGTTCCACCAGGCCTTCGGAGGCCGTGACGCGCAGGCAGGCGTTCACGGCGGCCGAAGCCAGCGGTGACACGGCTTCCGAGCCGCGCAGCAACGGCACCTCGACCTCGGCCGTGGCGACCACGGCGGCGATCGGCAGCACGCCACCGGACAGGCCCTCGCCGACCAGCATGATGTCCGGCGTCACGCCGTCCAGGTCGACGCCCCACCACACGCCGAGGCGGCCGAGGCCGGAACGCGTCTCGTCCACGACGAGCAGGGCGCCGGACTCGCGGCACACCTCGGCCACGGCGCTCAGGTAGCCGGTCGGCGGGAGTGAGGCGCCGCGGACCGGTTCCACGAGCACGCACGCCGGTGGGCCGGAGGCCAGATTGGCGCGCAACGAGTCGATGCCGCCGTACGGGACGTCACCTGTGGTCAGCACGCGTGGGCGGCCGTTCGCCTGTGCGAGGGCAACGGCGAACTGGGCGGCCTCGGAGGCCGAGGCGAAGGTGTGGATGTGGTCGAGCCCGTTGGGGGTGACCAGGTCGAGCATCAGACGGTCCAGCAGGGACGGCCGGCGCACCTGGCCGACCACGGCCTGCACCACGGCCGGGTGGGCGTGGCCGAGAAGAGGGACTCCGTACCCGCCGCAGTCGAGGTACTCGACGCGGTGGGGATCTACCACTCGTGCGCCACGAGCGGCGCATCCTGTCAGCAGTTCGGTGGCCATTGCGGGGAACCTTTCCAGGGCAGCGCGGCCCGTGGCCGCTCGTCGGGATGGCGAGCGGACCTCAGTTCCCATAACTCATTCGGATTCCAGGCCACGTTGGTTCGCCCTGGGCATAGGCTTTTTCTCGTGCGGATCGAAATCACCAACCTCGACCAGCTGCGGGCAGCCCCTGACCTGCGCAAAGCCGTCATCATCGGGCTGGACCTCACTCGCGAGGACGTGCGGGTGCCGTTGGACGGCGCGCTGCTGCTCGGCTGCACCCTCAGCGAGAGTATGCAGCGCCGGGCGGAGGCCGCGGGATCGTTGATCTTCCCGGTCATCCCCGACCTGCCCTACGAGGTGTACCGGTCGTCCCTGTACACGCCGAAGGAGCTGTTCGCGGGCTTCGACCCGGCGAACCCCAAGTCGTACGCCGACACCCCGGACGCCGAGATCTACCGGCACAGCAAGCAGCAGGGCCACCACCCGGACCCGTTGCACGCGCTGGCCGAACGCCTGCACGACCACTCGATCACCGAGGCCCTCGACGAGACGCTGACGGGCTCGCCGGTCGCGGTCATGGGCGGCCACGCGCTGGCCCGCGGCACGGACGGCTACCGCAACGCGGTAGCACTGGGCGCCGCACTGGGCCACGCGGGCTTCACCGTGCTGACCGGCGGCGGACCGGGCGCTATGGAGGCCGTGCCGCTGGGCGTGCGGCTCGGCGAGGTTGACCAGGACGTCCTCGACGCCATCGCGCAGGCCCCGTCGTTCGGCCACGACGACGAGTCGATCGGCCGGTGGCTCGCGGCGTTCCCGGAGATCCGCAGCTTCGACACCCCGCGCACGATCGGCATCCCGACCTGGTTCTACGGCCACGAGCCGCCCAACCCGGCCTGCGAGCTGCACGCGAAGTACTTCGCGAACTCGGTGCGCGAGGAGGGCCTGCTGACCGTCGCGACCGGCGGCATCGTCTACACACCGGGCAAGGCGGGCACGGTCCAGGAGGTCTTCCAGGACTTCACGCAGAACTACTACGGCAGCGTCGGCCCCGCCGCGCCCATGATCTTCCTGGGCAAGGCCTTCTGGACGGACGAGATCCCGGCCGCGCCGCTGGTGATGAAGCTCGCGGCGGGCCGGGAGGCCGAGCAGTGGATCCTCGTCACGGACGACGTGGACGAGGCGATCGCACTACTGCAGAAGTACCAGTCCTAGTCACTGGTAGCGGTAGCCCGACGACGAGCAGACGATGTCGCCACCGGTGCTGCGGTTCCAGGTGCAGGGGAAGCCGTTCAGCACGCTGTCCTCGTAGTAGTCCTTGTTGCACTGGCCCCAGTTGCCCGTGCCGAGGCTGGTGATGCAGGTGCCGTTGCGGTACAGCGAGCCGTTGCGGATGTTCTCCCAGTACACACCGGCGGACGCGCCGTCGGAGTCCTGGTCCTGCACCCACCAGTGGTCGCCGCCCTTCTCGTAGCAGATCTCGACGGCCGTGTAGGAGTGGCACGTCAGCTGCGAGCGGGGCGGCAGCGTGCCGGCGACGGCGAACTCGACGCCGTCGGCCGCCACGCCGATCTCGGACACCGCCTGCACCGACGTGGCCTCCGCCGAGGCGGTCGCGGGCATCAGGGAGCCCATCACGGCCAGGAAGGCCATGGAGACTGCGAGCACGAGCTTGCGCATAGAGATTCCTCCAGTTCGTCAGGGTTTCCCGCCTCGAAGCGAGGCGGAAGTCGAGTGGGCTCAGCCGATCTCGCTGAGCGGAACGGCGAAGATCGCTCGCCGGTCGATGAACGTGCTGCCGTCCTCGGTCCAGGCGTGCTCGGTGACCGTCCAGAGCTTTCCGGCGGTGATTCCCGGGCCGTGCTCGTGATAGAGGTCCTCGCCACCGATGGCCCAGCTGTGGGTGTCCGTGGCGCCGTTCACGACGCCCGAGTGCATCCAGCTGTGGTTGCGGTTCGAGCTGCGACCGAGGTAGTAGCGGCCCTCCCAGGTCTGCACGCCCTGGAGGTTGCTGCGCGGCACGGTCACCACGTCCTGCGGCACGGCTTTGCCGTTGGTGAGCACGAGTTGCCGGGACGAGGCGTCCACGCGGTAGCGGGCCACGCGGCCACCGTCGACGGCGGCGTCGGTGCTGCGCTCGTTGCGGTACTCGCCGACGACGAGCGTGTCCGGCGTGGTGCTGCGGTCCAGCGACAACGACGAGAAGCACAGCTGGGAAGCGCTCGGCACGCAGTCCGTCCGCACGGACTGCCGGTACCAGCCGACCTGCGGCAACACGTACTTGTAGTTGTAGGCGTAGTAGTTGCTGCCGCTCTTGCCGATGCTGTCCTGCGCGTCGGACACCTCCAGAAGGCGTTCGACGTCGAACACGCGCAGGCCGCCGTCGGTGTCGGCCACGTAGAGGTAGTGGCCGAGCCAGGCGAGCCCGCCGGCGTGGATCGGCACGGCCTTGTAGTTCGCGTTCGCGGTCGGCTCGACCAGCAGCACGTGCCGGTACTTGCGGTTCTTCATGTCGACGAACGAGACGCGCACGCCCTTGTCCGGCGCGGAGTCGTCGTAGTGCCAGCTGACCAGCAGAATGCGGTTCTCGCCCCACAGGCCGTCGTCGTCCGCGTCCGACGAACCGGTGACGCCCTGCGGGATCCAGTAGTCGACCTTGCTGTCACCGGGGTCCCAGCAGAACTTCTCGCTGCTGTGCAGGATCTGCCCGGACGTCAGCGGGTAGTCCGTTCGGCCGTAGTTCTCCGGGAGTGCCTGCTGCTGCGCGTTGTTGCAGGACGCGATGTCCCGGTTCGCGTCACGCAGCAGGGCGGCGACCGACGTCGTGGTGCCGACCGCGGACTGCAGCTGCGCCGCCGAGGACTCGAGACTCCAATCGGGCGTCAATGCGAACGCACCCGTTGGGCGGCTGTGGATTAGGTCGTCTGCCGCCTCTTGTGCCTGCACGGGCAACGCCGCGCTCAGCGCACCCGTCAACGCCACTAGAAGTGCTGTGCGCCAGCGTCTGGTCATCATCGCTCCTGCTCAGCCCGAAGTCGTTGCGGCACCAGGTTTAGAGCGGGTTGAGTTGATCAGGCAGTGGCGCAGGCGCTTTTCAATCAACTCAGATCAACTGGAGTTCGAGTGGGTAGACGAGAGCGGCCGATCGATCCCGAGGAAGGCCCGGTCCAGCGATTCGCCTGGGAGCTGCGGCAACTGAGAGAGAAGGCAGGCTCGCCGAACTACCGGACACTCGCCCTGCGCGCGCATTACTCCGCCACGGCGCTCTCGCAGGCCGCCGCGGGAGAACAGCTGCCGTCGCTCGCGGTGGCGCTCGCGTACGTCCAGGCATGCGAAGGCGATGTGACCCAATGGGAGCAGCGCTGGCGTCAAGCCGCCGCGGGCGAGAACGACTCGACGCCGTACCTCGGGCTCACGGCGTTCGGGATCGAGGACGCGGACCGGTTCTTCGGACGGGACGACCTCGCCGCCGACATCGCCGGCCGCATCCGGAGACAACGCGTCGTCGGCGTGTTCGGGCCGTCCGGATCGGGCAAGTCCTCGTTGATCCACGCCGGGGTGCTGCCGGCTCTGACCGACTGGACGGTGCTCACCGCGACACCGACGACCTGGCGCGGCGGCCAGGCCGATCTCGTGGTGGTCGACCAGTTCGAGGAGCTGTTCACCCACTTCGACAGCGCGGTCGACCGGGAGGCGTTCGTCGCGTCGCTGTTCGACGGCGGCAATCGGGTGTTGCTCGCCGTGCGGGCGGACTTCCTCGGTCACTGCGCCACGGTGCCCGCCCTGGTGGACGCGTTGCGCGATGCCCAGGTGCTGGTCGGGCCGATGACCGACGACGAACTGCGGGCCGCCGTCGAACTACCGGCGATGCGCGCCGGGCTGAAGGTGCAGCCGGACATGCTCGCGGCCGCGATGGCCGACGTGCGCGGGCAGTCGGGCGCGCTGCCGTTGCTGTCGCACGCGTTGCTGGAAACGTGGCGAAGACGCGAACGCGGCCGGCTGACCCTCGACGGTTACCGGGCGAGCGGCGGGGTCACCGGCGCCGTCGCCGCCACGGCCGAGAGCACCTACGCCGAGCTGTCCGTGCGCGGGCAAGCCGTCGCGCGCGCAGTGCTGCTCAGGCTCGTGCAGACGCACGACGACGTGAACGACCTGCGCCGCCGGGCTCCGCTCGATGAGGTGATGGCGGCGGGCCGGCCGACCGACACCGCGCACGTCGTGAACGTCCTCGCGAACGCACGGCTGATCGTCGTCGCGGACGGCGTTGTGGAGCTCGCACACGAAGCACTGGTACGCGCGTGGCCCCGATTGCGGCAGTGGATCGACGACGACCGGGAGGCGTTGCGGCTGCACCGCGACTTCACCACCGCCGCCGCCGCGTGGCAGTCGGCCGGCCGCGATCCCGGCGAGCTCTACCGGGGTGCCCGGCTCGCCGCGATGCGCGAACTGGCAGGCCGGATCGAGTGGCCGGTGTCGTCCAACGACCTGGAACGCGAGTTCCTGCAGGCGGCGGTGGACGAGGAGAGCGCTTCCAGACAGGCGGCGGACCGGCAGTCCCGCCGGTTGCGCACGCTGGTGAAGTCACTGGCCGTGCTGACCGTGGCGTGCCTGGTGGTGACGTCCGTGGCCGTCGTGCAGGGCAACGCCGCGCTGAGAGAACAGCAGGTCGCCGAATCACGCCAGATCGCGGTGCAGGCACAGGACCTCAGCGCGTCGTGGCCGGACGCGGCCGCGCAACTCGCCGTGGACGCCTATCGCACGTCGGCGACCGCCGAAGCGCGTGGAGCACTGCTGAGCACTGCGGCCTACAAGCCCGCGCGGACGGTGTTGAAGGATCATCGCGGGCCGGTTCGCGCGGTCGCGTTCAGCGCGGACAGCTCATTGTTCGCCACTGCGGGCGATGACCACTCGGTGCTGCTGCGGGCGCCCTCTTCCGCTGCCGCACCGGCGATTTTGACGCAGCACAACGGCGCCGTGCGTGCTCTCGCGTTCATGCCGGGCGGCACGACCCTGGTGTCCGCGGGTGACGACCGGCGAATCACCTTGTGGGACACCAGAACGCACCTGCCGTTGCGGACCACCTCTCTCGACGCCGCAGTACGAGCTCTTGTGCTCTCAGCGGACGGATCGACCGCCGCAGTCGCGACAGCCGACGGCCTGATCTCCTTGTGGCGCACGGATGAGTGGACACGGACGGGCACGATCCTGCACGAGCTGGGTGAGGTCCACGCGTTGTCGTTGAACGGGTCCGTGCTCGCCGCAGGTGGCGAGAAGGGCACGTTGGTGGTGGAGAACGGCGTCGCGCGCACGTTCACCGATCACGTCGGAGCTGTCCGCACGGTTGCGTTGAGTCCAGACGGCCGTGTGCTCGCATCCGGCGGAGACGACCACCAGGTGGTGCTGCGGGTGCTGGCGACCGGCAAGACGTCCGGGCTGCGCAGGCACGTCGGCGGCGTGCACTCGGTGCAGTTCGACGCGACCGGCACCAAGGTCGTGTCGACCAGCGACGACGGCAGCATCCGCTGGTGGACGGTGCCCGACGGCGGGTGGCTGACCGGGTTGATCACCCGCACGCATCCGTTCTACGTGGCGGCGCTCAGCCCGGACGGCAACTGGTTCGCGGCGGGCGGCGACGAGAGCGTGAGCCTCTGGAGCCTGCCGCTGCCCCCTCTGACCGGCCACACGAGTCCGCCGGACGGCATCGCGCTCTCCCCGGACGGCGCGGTGCTGGCCACCGGCGGGCGCGACCGGATGGTCCTGCTGTGGAACCGCGAGGGCAAGCAGATCGGACGCATCGACGTGCCCGCGCACGTGACGGCGCTGGCGTTCCGGACCGCGGCCGAGATCGTGGTCGCCGACACGCGCGGCGCGCTCTCGTCGTGGCAGACCGACGGCCGGCTCCTGCACACCTGGCAGGGGCATCGCGGCGCGATCAAGAGCTTGGTCCTGTCCGGCGAACGCGCGGTGACCAGCGGCGTGGACGCGACGATCGTGGTGTGGGACCTGAACTCCGCGGAACCCGGCCGGCCGCTGCCCGCGGCCCACTCGGGTCCGGTGAACACCGTGGCGTTGCTCGGCGACCTCGTGATCTCGGGCGGAGCCGACGGCCGGGTGCTGCGGTGGGCGGGCGACCAGGTCGAGGTCGTCCGGGAGACCGGCCCCGCGGTGAAGTCGATCGCCGCCGTACCGGGCTCGGACCTGCTGGTGGTGGGCGACGCGGGCGGGGAGGTCGCGTTGTGGGGCCGCGACGGCAGGGCGCGCACACTCGTCACCGGCCGAGGTGCCATCGGAGCGGTCACCGCCAGCCCGGACGGCACGACCGTGGCGGCGGCCGCGAACGACAGCCTGATCACGTTGTGGCAGGTCGCCGACGGCGCGCAGGTCGCGACGCTGACCGGGCACACCGGCCCCGTCAACGCCGTGCTGTTCGACTCCGACGGCGACCTCACGTCGTCCGGCCCGGACCCGCGGGTGATCAGGTGGAACCTCGACCCGGACCAGGTGATCACCCGGCTGTGCGCCTCCGGTTGCTAGCGCGCCAGATCGGGAAGGATCTCGGCCCCGGTGAGCTTCATCAGCACGTCGCCGGGGATGAGGATCTTGCTGCCCCGGATGCCGCTGCCCACGATCAGTTCGGGGGCGGCGGCCACCTCCGGCGAGACGAGGATCGGCCAGTCCGCGGGCACGCCGACGGGCGTGATGCCGCCGTACTCCATGCCGGTCAACGCCACGGCCTCGTCCATCGGCGCGAACGACGCCTTGCGCGCGTCGAGCCGCTTGCGGATGACGCCGTTCACGTCCGCGCGCATGGTCGCCAGCACCATGCAGGCCGCATAACGGACGACCTCGCCGCGTTTGCCCGCGACGACCACGCAGTTCGCCGAGGCTTCCAGCGGCGAGCCGTAGTGCGCGCAGAACTCGGCGGTGTCGGCGAGGGTCGGGTCGATCTCGGCCACGGCGACACGGTCAGCGCCGTCCAGGGTCTTCAGCGCGAGCGCGACCGGTTCCGGAACGAGGTCGAGGCGAGACAGCACAGGTACGGGTTCGAGAGACCCGGCGATGGTCCACACGCCGCCCATCCTGCCAGCCCGTCCCCCTGGCTTCTTTCGCACGCAGGGCCCCCGCGTACTGCCTGAGAGTACGAAAGGTCCCCGCGTGCAATGAAAAGTCGCGTTGACTTTGACGTTGCGTCAACCTTTAACGTCTTGGGAGAGCGCGAAGGGGGAACCGAAATGGCCTGGTCGATCGCCCAGGTGGCCCGGATGTCGAAGGTGACGTCCAGGACGCTGCGGCACTACGACTCGATCGGGCTGCTGCCGCCGGCCTGGATCGGCGACAACGGTTACCGCTACTACGAGAAGGAACAGGTGCACCGCCTTCAGCAGATCCTGCTGCTGCGCGACCTGGGTCTGGGCCTCGACGTGGTGGCGAAGGTGCTGGACGGCACGAACCAGCTGACGGTCCTGCGCAACCACCACCGGTGGCTGCGGGACGAGCAACAACGGCTGGACCGGCTCGCCCACACCGTCGCGCGAACGATCGAAGAACTGGAAGGAGGGGACGAAGTGAAGATGGAAGAGCTGTTCGACGGCTTCGACGCGAAGAAGCAGGAACGGCACGAGGCCGAGCTCGTCGAGCGCTACGGCGAGGGTGCCCGTGAGCACATCGCCGAGAGCCGCAAGAAGATGAAGGGCTGGACGCGTGCCGACGCGGACCAGTTCATGGCCCAGTGGCAGGAGATCGCGCAGAAGCTCGGTGTCCTGTACACGGCGGGCACGGCGATCGACGCTCCGGAGACGCAGGAGCTGATCGACCGCCACTACCGCTGGATCTGCCTGAGCTGGACGCCCAACCGGGAGTCCTACCAGGGACTCGGCGACCTCTACGTCGACTCGGACGAGTTCCGGGTCAACTTCGAGGTCGACGGCGGCGGCAACATGGCCGAGTGGACTCGTGACGCCATGAAGCACTACGCCGAGACGCGGTTGTAATACCTGATTTGCTTTTCTGGGAGAAAGGCACAGCGGGAGCTGCAGATCCCGCCCTCCCTTTACAGGCCGAAAGCTTTCAAGGCTTCCCGGTTGAACGCCGGCAGGTCGTCGGGATTGCGGGACGTCACGAGCGTCCACCCGTTCATGTCGCACACCCGGACCTCTTCGTCGGCCCAGTCGCCGCCCGCGTTGCGGATGTCGGTCTGCAGGCTCGGGAACGAGGTCAGCATCTTGCCGCGCACCACGTTCGCCTCGACCAGCAGCCACGGGCCGTGGCAGATCGCCGCGATCGGCTTGCCGGCGGCGACCAACGCGTGGACCAGCTCGACGGCGTCGTCGTCCATGCGCAGGAAGTCGCTGTTGGCCACACCGCCGGGAATCACGGCGCCGTCGTAGTCGTCGGCGGACGCGTCGGCGAAGGTCGTGTCTACGGAGAACGAGTCGGCGGGCGTGAGGTGGTTGAACCCGCGCACTTCACCGAGCTTCGGCGCGATCAGGCGCGGCACTGCGCCGGCCTTCTCGACGTGCGCCCACGGATCGGTGAGCTCGATCTGCTCGATGCCCTCTTCGGCGACGAGGAACGCGATCTTCTTCTGTTCAGCCATGCACTTCGGCTACCCGGCGAAGAAGGAGACCAACCGGTGCCGGATCTCGGCGCGATGGGTGATCATCGGCGAGGGCGAGTCGATCAGCCACAGCTCACCCTGGGGAAACGCCGCGGCCGTCGCCTTGGCCACGTCCTCGGGGTGCAACGGGTCTCCGACCGCTCCGATCACCAGTACCGGAGTCGGCACGGCGGCCAAAGCCGAGGCGTCGGACACAGCCACCTGACCCGGCAGCTGCTCGGCGGCGGCCTCCAGGCGTTTCAACGCGGCCCGCCGCTCGGCGACGTAGATGGGCGGTCCGACGGTCAGGTCGGACAGCTGCTGCAACGTGATCGGCGGCCGAGGCTGGTCCAGCACGGCGGGCAGCAGCAGGGCCACCCGCTGAAAACGATCAGGTTCGAGGGACATCAACCGCACCAGCGCGCCGGCGCCCAGCGAGACACCGACGGCGTGTTCGGCTGCAACGGTGCCCAGATCGGCCGCGATCCGGCCGTAGTCCCAGTACCCGGCCGGAGCGTCGGGGGCGTCGCCGTGGGACGGCAGCGTCACCACGACACGGGTGCCGGGCAGCCCGGAGGCGGGGATGCGCGCCTCACCGGGCGTGGCGCCGAGCCCGTGGGCGACCAGGGTCACCGGTGAGCCGGAGCCGTACGAGTGGGTGATCACCAACGAGGGCCGCGCTGGACCTCGATCAGCTTCGGGCGCACGTCCACCATGTACACGAGCACCGCGATGAGACCGGCCAGCCAGAAGATCGACCCGACCCCACCTGGCCCGAACAGCAGCAACGCCGCCGTCCCGCCGCCGGTGATACCCATCCAGGCGGGCTTGGTCATGCGCTCGATCGCGGTGTACGCGTCGGGGCGCTGACTCAGTGCGTGGAAGAACGCGAACAGGCCGAAGATGCTGAACCCCAGGTCGGCGAAGAAGTACACGATGCCGTCGAGGTTCCAGATGCTGAAGATCGGCACGTAGAACACGCAACCAGACTACGTGGACGTACGACGGGAGGGGAGCAGCCCTGTCGGACTGCTCCCCTCCCGGAGAAATTCACAGACTCACTTGGCGGTGTTCGGGGTGGTCTTCTTCGCCGCGGTCGTCGTGGTCGTGGTGCGGGTCGTCGTCGCCGGCTTGCGCGGCGCCGTGCGGTTCGCGGTCTTGCGGGCGGTGCTGCGGACCTCGTGCGCGACCTCGTCACCGGCCTCGGCGATCTCCTCGGCCAGCTTCTCGCTGCCCTTGTCGACCGCGATGGCGACCTTCTCGCCGACCGAACGGGTGCGACGGGTCACCTTGCCGAGGACGTCGTCCGCGAGCTCACGGGCGTCGGCGGCAGCGGACTCGGCGCGCTTCTGCGCGGCCTCGACGGCCTGCTCGACCTGCTCCACGGCCTGCTTGACCTGCGGCTGGGCCTTGATCTGCTCCAGCGTCTGCTCGCCCTGGTCGGCGAGGTAGGTGTACAGGTTCACCGCGGAGGCGGTGTAGGCGTCGACCAGCTTCTTGAGCTCGGCCGGCTGCAGCTTGTCGCGCAGGTCGCCCAGCTCGGTCGGGAGGTCCTTGGCCTGGGTGCGGGCCTCTTCGGCACGCTCCTTGGCCTTGTTCAGGGCCTCGACGACGGCCTTCGCGGCGAGGTCACCGGCGCCGAGAGCGGCGAGCAGTGCCTGACGAGCGGCGTGCGCGCCCTGCTCGGCGGCCTTGCGAACGTCGTCCTGGGTGAGCTTCGGCATGGAGATCAGTCCTCCTTGTTGGTGGCGGTGTTCTCCCGCCGGAAAGATTCGTAGACGTCGAGCAGCACCTGCTTCTGCCGCTCGGTCAGATCGGTCGCGGCGACGATGGCGTCCGCCAACGCACCGCCTTCGCGCTGCTGGAGGATCCCGGCCTCGACGTAGAGCACTTCGGCCGAGATGCGCAGGCCCTTGGCGATCTGTTGAAGGATCTCCGCGGACGGCTTGCGCAGTCCTCGCTCGATCTGGCTGAGGTATGGGTTGGAGACACCCGCCTGCTTCGCCAGTTCCCGCAAGGAGATCTTGGCCGTGTTGCGTTGCTCGCGGATGTACTCACCGATGTTGCGGCCGAGGTCCGCGACTGCTTTGTCGATGGACTTGTCCACTGTTCCCGCTCCCGTTCCTCGTGCCACCAACTACGTTAGCGACGAGTGCTAGCTATTGCAAGCACCCTGCTAGCAATCGCTGCGTGTGCTACGCCACAGGGATACCGTGGGAGGTGACATGGACGGCGCCGGGGCGTTACGAGCCGAGCTGGCGGATCACCTGCTCGGTGACGGTGTGCTGCACGATTCCAAGTGGCTCAAGGCTTTTCGCGCCGTTCCGCGGCACGAGTTCCTGCCGCGCTTCTACCGTCAGCTGCACACCGGCGACTGGGAACAGGTCACCGCGCGGCACCCCGAGTGGCTCGAACTGGTCTACGCCGACCGGGTGTGGGTTACCCAGTTCGACGGCGACGACACCGTGAGCGGCGGCACACCGACCTGTTCGTCGAGCATGCCCACGATCATGGCGATCATGCTGGAGGCCCTGGACGTCCACAACGGACAGTCGGTCCTCGAGGTGGGGACGGGCACGGGCTACAACGCGGCTCTTCTGTGCCACGCCGTGGGTTCCGGCAACGTCACCACGATCGACGTCGACCCGCACATCTCGCGGCGAGCACGCAAACGACTGCACCGCAACGGTTTCTTCCCCACCTGTGTGACGGGCGACGGCGCGCTCGGCCATCCGGATCGCGCGCCGTACGACCGCTTGCTGGCCACCTGCTCCGTCTCGACCATTCCGGCCGCCTGGCTGGAGCAGACGAGGCAGGGCGGCCTGGTGGTGACGACGTTGCACCGCCCCATCGGCGCCGGGCTGGTGCTGATCGCGTCCAACGGCGACGGCACCGGCGAAGGACGCGTGCTCACCGAGGACGGGCGCTTCATGCCGTTGCGCGCGCACGCCCACCCACGGGCGCTAGCGGGAGAAGGCACGTTCGAACGCCGCGCCACCACGTTGCGGCTGAACTCCGTCATCGATCCGGCCAGCCCGTTCGAGTTCTTCGCGGGCATCGCGTTGCCGGACGTGGCAGCCGGCCGCGACTGGCTGGCCCATTCGGACGGATCCTGGGTGCACCACCACGGTTCGCACGTCGACCAGGGCGGCCCGCGCAAGCTGTGGGACGTCGTGGAGCAGGCCCTCGTCGACTGGAACGACCTGGGCAAACCGCGCCGCGACCAGTTCGGGATCACGATCGGCGCCGACGGCCAGCACCTGACGCTGGGCGATCTCCGCTGGCATCTGTGATCAACAACCAAACGTCACGACACGGGTCACTGAATCGACCCCAGGCGGATGCGGTGCGTCATGATGCCTCGCATGTCCAGATTCCGTCAGCGAGCGCTGCTGGCCGGGTGCGTGCTGACCGCGTTGCTCACCGCGGCCGGGCTGATCGTGACCGACCTCGGCATCCACCCGCACCTGTGGCTGATCGTGCTCGCGCTGGCGTTCCTGGGCTTTCTGGCTTTGCTCGACCCGTGGGTCCGGCGCAGGCACAACGCCGCGCTCAGCACTGACGAGCACCTCGACGCCGCGTGCCGCGCGCTCGCCGTCGGCCTTCAGTCGCAGTGGAACGAGGAGGTGCGTTCGCGCGGCCTCACCGACCCGGACGTGCTCGACCTGCACTGGATCGCCCCCGAACTGGACGTGAGCGACGAGCCGGACGCGCCGCCCGGACGCAGCGACGCCGTGGTGGGCGCGTTCGAACGGCAGATCAACCGCCGGATGGTGATCATCGGCGAGGCCGGCACCGGCAAGTCGACGGTCGCGATGCTGCTGACGTGCGGCCTGCTGGACCGCTACGACGGCGGCATGGTGCCGGTGCTGCTGCCGCTGTCGACGTGGAACCCGGCGGTCGAGGACGTCCGCACGTGGCTCACGCGCAGGCTCTACGAGGACCATCCGGCGTTGCGCAACACCGAGCTGTACGGCAGCTACGCCGGTGATCTGCTGGTCGAGCAGCACCTGGTGCTGCCCGTGCTCGACGGCCTGGACGACATCCCCGCCCACCAGCGCGCGGACGCTCTCGCGCGGATCTCGAAGGCGTTCGGCGCGAACCGGCCGCTGGTGCTGACCTGCCGCACGGCCGAGTTCGCGCAGGCCGTCCACCTCGCCGGTCCGCTGCCCGGCGCGGACGTCGTCGAACTGGCCCCGCTGGACCTGGACGAGGTCGCCGCCTATCTGCGGGCGAGCGCCGACAGCTGGGGCGCGGCGCGCTGGGAGCCGGTGTTCATCCAGCTGCGCGAGGAACCGGACGGCAGGCTCGCGGACGCGTTGTCCACGCCGCTCACGATGTGGCTCGCCAGCATCGTCTACGCGGACAGCGAGGCCGAGCCGACCGAACTGCTCGACCGCGGCCGTTTCCCGGACGCGCGGGCGATCTCCGACCACCTCTGCGACGAACTGGTGTCGCGGGCGTTCGGCAACAGGGCGTTCGCGCACCACGCCAGGGCCACGCAGGTCTGGCCGCGCGACAGGGCCCGCAAGTGGCTCGAGTTCCTGGCTCACGAGATGCGTGAGCGCGGCATCCGCGAACTGGCCTGGTGGGAGCTGCGCCGCTCGGTCGGCAGCACGTGGCTCGCGGTGCTCGGCGCGCTGGTGCTGGGCGCGATCGGCGGGTTCGGCGTCGGCTGGCTGATGGCGTACTCGATTACGCCGTCGCTCGCCCCGATCACCGGCCTGGTGGCGGGCATCGGTGTCGGCGCGGCCGCGCTGACCGCGTCACACGAGCGCAAAGCCAAGCCGCGCTTGGGAATCTGGCGCAGTCTGCTGCTCGTGCCCGGCGTGCTGGGACTTGCCGCCGGACTCGTTTTCGGGGCACTGTACGGACTTTCCGCCGGACTCGTCGTCGGCCTGGGGCTCGCCGTGGCGATCGCGCTGCGGTTCGCGTTGTCGAGCGCGGCCGAGCTGTCGCAGGCTTCCAGTCCTCAGTGGACGATGTCGCGCGACCGGATCGCGGTGTGGACTGGGTCTCTCGTGCTGGCCGTGGTGTTCGGTTCGGCGGCGGCGCTGGTGTTCGGCCCCGGCCAGACCGGCATGGTCGGGCTGGGGCTCGCGTCCGGGCTGATGCTCGGGTTCGCACTGGCCGTGCTGCACCTGCGCTGGTGGTGGTTCACCGTCGCCCGGATCTGGCTGGCACTGCGCGGAAAGCTGCCCTGGGAGCTGATGGTGTTCCTGGAGGATTCACGCAAGCTCGGCGTGCTCTGCCGGGCGGGAGCCTGCTACCAGTTCCGGCACGGACTGGTGCAGGACCGCCTGGCAGAGCACGAGTCGACTACTCGCTCTGCAACCCCAGTGCTCCGGTCGCCTTTCTCAGCGAGGGCAACGTCAGAGCAGTGACCGCGAGCACCAGCGCCACCGAGGCGCCGGTGAGTGCGGCGATGCCCGGCCAGTCGTAGGCGACCTCGGCGCCGAACACCCGCGTGACCATCACGCCGAGCCCGACGCCGGTGCCGACCGCGATGACCGTGGACAGCACCAGCGGCACGCCGTTCTGCCACAGCAACGACCTGGCGAGCGTGCCGCGCGGTACTCCGGTCGCCGCCAGCACGGCGAGAGGACGGCGGCGTTCCCGGACCTGTTCCAGCGCCATTACCAGCAACGACGCTCCGGCCAGCAGCAACGTCAGCACCGCGCCCGCGAGCAACGCCCTGCGGATCGAGGCGAAGATCAACTCGACCTCGGCCGAGTCGTCCTGGCCGACGAAGTACGCGTGGACCCGCCAGCTGTACGCGGCGACGGAGTTGCGCATGTGCTCGGCGGCGTCCGGCACCGCGAGGTCGAGCTCGGCCTGCAACTGGGGCCGGCTGTCGGTGAGGTCGAGGCCCTTGGCCGCGGCAGGGGTGAGGTAGATGCCGGGACTGGTGCCGGGGACCTCCCGCAGCGCGGGCAGGGTCCAGGCGCTCTCGCCCTGCGTCTTCACCGCGTCGCCCGCCCTGACCTCGGACATGTCCCGCGCGAACCGCACCAGGTAGGCCTTGCCGTCCACGCAGTCCGTGACGTCCGCCTGTGCCTTCAACGCCGCGCAGGTGCCGACGGAGACGGACGTGGTGCGGTCGTCCGGCTGGGTCACGTAGGTGCGGTCGAGCACGTGCACGGCCCGCACGCCCTCGGCGGCCTCCACAGCCTTCCGCAGTCCGGCGGCGTCGATGTCCTCTTTGGGTGTCAGGGCGATGAAGTTGTGGGTCGCGTCCCGTTTCTCCTCCGAGACGACGTCCTTCTCGACGCTCGCGAGGATGACCTGCAACGTGACCGTGCCGGCGAGCACCACGGCCACGCCACCGACGACCCGCGCCGCCGTACCCGCGTCGAGCTGCAACCGGCGCACCGCCAGCTGCAAGGCCGGGGTGGCACCGCGCATCCAGTTCACGACCCGCTCCACCAGCCACGGCAGCAGCACCGGGATGCCCAGCATCAGCAGCACCACGCCGGCGATGACGACGACCTGGAACGTCGTGCCCTTCTCGCCGCTGTCGCCGAACTGGCTGGCCAGCAGGGCGATTCCGCCGAGCGCGGGCACCAGACGCCACCACAGCCTGCGCCGGACCGGCTTCTGGTGCCGGACCACGCCGAGCGGTTCGATGATCGTGCGGCGCATGGCGAACAACGACGTGAGAACCGCGAGCACCGGCACGGCCACGAGCACCACCGCCGTGAGAGACGGGGTGGGCAGCAGGTCGCCGGGGTAGAACGCGAGCTCGGGAACGGGAACGTCGTCGGCCAGCGGCCGCACCGCGAGGAAGATCCCGATGCCGAACACGAGCCCGGTCAGCGCGCCGACCAGCGTCTCGCCGGACGCGATCAGCCGCACCCGGCCCGCCGCCGCGCCGACCAGCCGCAACGCCGCGAGCCTGCGGTCGCGCTGGGCGGCGGCGAGCCTGGTGGCGACGCTGACGAACACCAGCACGGGGAACAGCAGCACGACGATGCCGACGAGGCTGAGCATCCACAGCACCGGGTCGAGCCCCATGCGCTGGTACGCACGCCCGTAGCCGTACACCTTGGTGCCGGCGTCCTCCGCGATCTTGCTGTCACCGGCGTAGAACTTCAGGTCGTGAGGTCCGATCAGGCCCGCCGCGCCGATCGTGCCGATCACCTTCTGCGGGAACCGGGGACGCAGCAGCTCACCTTCCGGCGACGCGAGCAGTTGCGCGAGCGCGGGCGACACGACGACCTCGCCGTCCTGCGGCAACCGTTCGAGGCCCGGCGGCACCGGAGCGTTCTGCGCGCGCACGTTCACATACGTGCCGGGGATGTCGTGCGAGCGGAAGTGGACGTACATCTCTTCGACCAGCACCGGCGCCGGCCCGTCGCCCTCGGTCATCTCACTGCGCGCATCACCCCGGTCGTCCCGTGCGTCCAACGCGTTCGGCAACGCGGCGGCGAGCAACAGCATCGCCACACACAGACCGATGCCGACGCCCTGAAGTGCGAGCCTCCCCCACGACTTCCGGCTGCCCCCGACGGCCAGCCGGACGCCGAGGGCGAGGTCGTTGAACACGTGCTTCATCGAGCGAACTCCACGTCCCTGGCCTTGCCGTCCCGCACGACGACCTCGCGGTCGGAGTAGGCGGCGACGCGGGCCTCGTGCGTCACCAGCACGACCGCGGCACCGGTCTCCCTGGCTGCCGTCGTGAGCAGGTGCATGACCCGCTCGCCGTTGAGCGAGTCGAGAGCGCCGGTCGGTTCGTCGGCGAAGATCACCTTCGGCCCCGTGACCAGCGCGCGGGCGATCGCAACGCGTTGCCCCTGACCACCGGACGTCTCGCCGGGCCGCTGGTCCGCGACGCCGTCGACCTCCAGCTTGGCCAGCCAGTCCTTCGCGGCGTTCTCCGCGTCCTTGCGCTTCACGCCGCTGAGCCGCATCGGCAGCGCGACGTTCTCCAGGCAGGTCAGCTCCGGCACGAGCTGGCCGAACTGGAAGACGAACCCGAAGTCGGTGCGCCGCAGCTCGCTGCGCTCCCGGTCGGTCATCGAGGTGAGCTCGCGGTCGCCGTAGCGGACCACACCGGAGTCCGGCGCCAGGATGCCCGCGATGCAGTGCAGCAGGGTGGACTTGCCGGAGCCGGAAGGCCCCATCACCGCGACGATCTCACCCGCGCGGACGGTGAGACCCGCACCTTCGAGCGCGTGCGTCTTACCGAACGACTTGTGCAGGTCCTCGGCCCTCAAAAGGCTCATTTCCTGACCTCCTGGGCCAGTCTGTCGAGGCGCGCCGCGGTCAGTTCGAGCCACCGCAGGTCCGCTTCGAGGTGGAACAGGGCGAAGTCGCAGATGAGCTGGTCGGCGAGGTCGCCGTCCACCTTGCGCTTGGTCAGGTCGCGCATCGTGGTGAGGTGCGCGGAACGTTGCGTGTCGAGCACCTCGGTGGCGCTGCGGCCGGACAGCAGGGCCAGCACGACCTTCGCGTAGAGGGTGTTCTGGAGGTACGGCTCCGGCTTCTCCGGCGTGCCGAGCCAGCGTTCTACATCAGTGACCCCGGCGTCGGTGATCGCGTACCGCTTGCGCTCCGGGCCGTCGCCCGCCTCCACGCCCGCCTCGCTCACGAGGCCGTTCTTCAGCAACCTCGACAGGGTCGAGTACACCTGCCCGTAGTGCAACGGCCGGTCGTGACCAAAGCGCTCGTCGTAGGCGCGCTTGAGGTCGTATCCGTGCCTGGGACCGCCCTCTAGCAGCCCCAACAGTGCGTGTCCGATCGACATGAGGAGCACTATACACACGAGGTATACACCCGGTGTATTCATCAGATGCCCTGACGGGCAACCGCCGTGGCGCCTACAGTGGTGGGGTGACTGGTCTGACTGTCGGCTGGGATCACGACGTCGAGCTTCTGCTCGACTTCCTGAACACTCGACACGTACTGGACAGTGAAGCCTCCTGGCGCGCATGGGTGACCGAGCGCGGCCTGGGGCGGAGCAGCGAAATCGCGCAGGCGCGCGCCGCTCGTGCGGCACTGCGGTCGTCCATCGAGGGGTCGTCAGGGCCTCAGACAGCGGCGGGCGTCGTCCACATCGAGCTCACCGACGGCGTCCCCGTGCTGTCGAGCTCGGACGCGCTCGGCGCGGTGCTCGCCGCGTCCGCCCGCCTGGCCGTGCTGGGCTCCTGGGAACGCTTCAAGATCTGTCCCGCCGACGACTGCCTGCGTGCGTTCTTCGACCGCTCCCGCAACCGCTCGCGCACCTGGTGCTCGATGCAGGTGTGCGGGAACCGCGAGAAGGCGCGCACGTTCCGAAAACGGACCCGCGCCCAGAACCCGCCTCAGAACAGCACGTTGGCCACGGTGTAGATCACCAGGCCGGCGAGCGCGCCGACAACGGTGCCGTTGATCCGGATGAACTGCAGGTCCCTGCCGACCTGCAGTTCGATCTTGCGCGAGGTCTCCTCGGCGTCCCAGCGCTCGACCGTGTCCGTGATCAGCGTGGTGATCTCCGCGCGGTAGTTCGAGACGACGTACCCGGCGGCCTGCTCCAGCCAGCCGTCGACCTTGGCGCGCAGTTCGAGGTCGTCGGTGAGGTTCGTGCCGAGGTTGATCAGGCCCAGCGTGACGCGCTTGCGGAGCTCGCTGGACGGGTCCTCGGCGGCGTCGATGAGCATCTTCTTGGCCGTGCCCCAGGCGCTGCTGATCAGCTTCTGGACGTCCGGGTGGGTGATGACCTGCTGCTTGACCTGCTCGGCGCGCTGCATGGTGGCCGGGTCGGTCTGCATGTCGGTGGAGAACTCGATCAGGAACTGGTCGACGGCGAGCCGCATCGGGTGGTTGACGTCGGTCTTGACCGCCCAGGCGAAGTTGACCAGCTCCGCGTAGACCTTGTCGCCGAGCAGCGCGTCGACGAACTTGGGCGACCACGTCGGCGCGCGGTCCGTGACGATGAGGCTGACCTTGTCCGAGTTGTCGCGCACCCACTCGTAGGCCCGGTCGCACATGAGGTCGACGAGCTTGTGGTGCGCGCCGTCGGTCAGGACCTGGTTGAGCAGCTTGCCCAGCGGCGGACCCCACGGCCTCTCCGTGACCCGCTTGACGATCGCCTGTTCGAGGACGGCCTGGACCTCCTCGTCCTTGAGGACCGTGATCGCGCCCTTGATGACGTTCGCGAGCTCGTTGGTGATCCGCTCGGCGTTCTCGGGCTGCTTGATCCACGCGCCGGCGCGTTCCGCGATGCCTGCCCTGCGGAGCTTGTCCTGCACGACCGCGGGGCTCAGGAAGTTGACGCCCACGAAGTCGCCGAGCGTCTGCCCGAACATGTTCTTGCGCTCGGGGATGATCGCGGTGTGCGGGATCGGCAGCCCCAGCGGACGCCGGAACAGAGCGGTGACGGCGAACCAGTCCGCGAGCGCGCCGACCATGCCGGCCTCCGCGGCGGCCCGCACGTAGCCGACCCAGGCGCCCTCGAAGGCGTGCGTGCCGAAGAAGATGATCGTCGCGCCTATCAGGAAGCTCGTCGCGACGAGCTTCATCTTGCGCAGGTCCGTGCGCTTCTGCTGGTCAGCGGCGGTCAGTTGCTCCACAACGCCATTGTCCGTCAACTTCCGGATCTAGGGGCTGAGCTTGCGGTTTCAGCTCCCCGATCGGATCGCGTCTCCGTCCATCACTGGCTGCCATGGACGAAGCCGCATCAACCGCACGCGCTCAAGCGGCAGGTTCGGGCACGTTGACAAGTACCCACACCGAGCGTGCGCGGTCGCGCACGTTGATCCCGGCGACGTGATCAGACGGCCCAGCGAGGCCGCACTGACGACAGCGGAAACAGTCTCGATTGAGCCTGTTGTTGCGGGCCGTGTGACCGCAACGCGGACACATCTGCGAGGTGTGGCGGGCATCTACAGTGATCACCTGGACACCCGCGCGCTTCGCCTTGTATTCGATGAACGCACCGAGCTGCCGGAAAGGCCAGGAAGAGTGGGTGGCTCGCTGATCGCGGCGAGGCCGTACCCGGTCGCGAATTCCGCTCAGATCCTCCAGAGCGATACCGCGACCGGTGCGTTGCGCGACAGCCACCAACTTCTTGGCGATCTCATGGTTCACCTGAGTCACATGGCGATGCTCCCGCCGAACCCGCCGACGCAGGCGACGGGTCGCCGATCTGGTGCGCCTGGCCTGCAGCTCGGCGCGCTTTCGCGCGTGCCATCGCCGGTAACGCCGCAATCGGCGGCCCTGAAAATTCTCGCCGTCCGACGTGGTGGCCAAGTTGATGATTCCGCGGTCCACGCCGATCCAATCGGTTGGCGGCACAACCTCGGGTTCGGGCACTTCACAGGTGGCGATCAGCAGCCATTTGCCGCCGCGAAACACCAGGTCAGACTCACCTTGCCGGTGCGCGACGAGCATCGCGAGCTGCGCAGGATGCCCAGCGAACCGAACACCCTTCAAGCGACCCGCGACAGTCCAGATCGACACCGTCTGGTCGTCATACCGCCACGAAAGCATGCGGTCGTCGAATGGCTGCGCCGCATCCTCCCGAAACCTGATCGCCTTGCTTTCAGCCTTGGCCTTACCTGGACCGGCCAGGCTGCCGATTCGGATTCGCGCATGCACGCTGGCGTAGGCGTCAACTACTTTCTTCACCGTCCGCACCGCGGCTTGAGCTCCGAGCCCAGCTGCGCGCATGTCCCCGTAGACCAGCTTCTGCAGGTCATTGCGAGAACTCACGCCGCGCTCGAACGCCATCTTCGATGCATTGTCTGCGGCAGCGTTGCACGCATGCAGAGTCGCAACCAGCGCTGCCGCCTGCGCGGCACAAGGCAGCAAGCGAACCTGCACGACGACCTTCATCCAACAAATCTAGAACATACGTTCGACGGGATCATCTCTGGGTGCTGCGACAACGCGGATTTCTCACACCCAGAGGAGCTGGGCTTCCCTCAGCACTCGATTCAGGTGAAGATCCTGCGTTGTGCGGGTACCAGCGCTAGTTCCTCGTTTGCAGCCGTTCACGTCGACCATCTTCGCGGAGATGACGGCGCTGGCCGTGCAGCACGACGCCGTCAACCTCGGTCAGGGCTTCCCCGACACCGATGGCCCCGCGTCGATGCTCGCGGCGGCCCAGTCGGCGATCGCGTCGGGTGTGAACCAGTACCCGCCCGGTCCCGGCATGCCGGTGCTGCGCCGCGCCGTCGCCGCCCACCGCTCGCGGTACGGGCTCTCCTACGACCCGGACACCGAGGTCCTGGTGACCGTCGGCGCGACCGAGGCGATCGCGGCGTCGCTGCTGGCGTTGGTCGAGGCCGGCGACGAAGTGATCCTGATCGAGCCGTACTACGACTCGTACGCCGCCTCCGTGGCCATGGCCGGCGCGACGCGGGTGGCCGTGGGCCTGCGCGAGGACGAGTCGGGTCGCCTGGCGTTGGACGTGGACGCTCTGCGCGCCGCCGTGACGCCTAGGACGCGGGCCATCCTGGTCAACTCGCCGCACAACCCGACCGGCACCGTGTTCCGCTTGGAGGAGCTCCAAGCAATCGCCTCTTTGTGCGTCGAGCACGACCTGCTGGCGATCACCGACGAGGTCTACGAGCACCTCGTGTTCGACGGACTTGTCCACATCCCGCTGGCCTCGCTGCCGGGAATGGCGCCGCGGACGCTGTCGATCTCCGGCGCCGGCAAGACGTTCAACTGCACCGGCTGGAAGATCGGCTGGGTCTGCGGGCCCGCCGAGCTGGTGTCCGCGGTCCGCGCGGCCAAGCAGTTCATGACGTTCGTGGGCGGCGCGCCGTTCCAGCCCGCCGTCGCGCACGCACTGACCGCCGAACTGGACTGGGTCACCGGGTTGCGCGACTCCCTCTCGTCAAAGCGCGCGCGTCTGGCCGAGGGACTGCGTGCGGCCGGTTTCGAGGTGCGTTCGTCTGAAGGCACGTACTTCATCTGCGCCGACGTGCGCCCTCTGGGCCACACGGACGGCCTGGCCCTGTGCCGCGAACTGCCCGCCCGAATCGGCGTCGCGGCCGTGCCCGTCCAGGTGTTCACGGACCGGCCGGCGGACTGGCAGCACCTGATCCGTTTCGCGTTCTGCAAGCAGGACGCCGTGATCGACGAAGCCGTGGAACGCCTCCACAAGCTGTAGTTGTCCACAGCTGTGGATGAGTTTCTCCACAACTGTGGACAACCCACTTTCGGGTGAGCCCGGGAGCCTTAGGCCCGGGGTTCGACTCCAAATGGCATGGACTCGAACACTGAGGTTCTCGTGGCTTGGCGTTCCGGCCTCTGCGGCTGGGACGCCCTCGTCGACCGCTACTCACGCCTGGTCTGGTCGGTGCCCAGATCGTTCCGCCTGAGCTACGCCGACGCCGCCGACGTCTACCAGTGCACCTGGCTCTGCCTGGCCGAACACCTCACCCGCCTGCGAGAACCGGAACGCGTCGGCACGTGGCTGGTCCGTACCGCCACCCGCCAGTCGATCACGGTCCTGCGCACTCGCGGCCGCGAGGTGTCCTACGACCTGTGGGAGCCGATGTCGGCCCTTCCCGCACCCGACGAGGTCGCGATCACCAACGATCGGCAGCGCCGGCTGTGGTCCGCGCTGACGACCTTGAACGAACGGTGCCAGCGGCTCCTGCGGATCGCTGCCCACAGCCCCGAACTGAGTTATGCACAGGTTGCCGACGCCCTGGGGATGAAGGTGGGGAGCGTTGGCTCCACGCGCAGCCGTTGCCTCGCTGAGCTGCGGCGGAAGCTGGAGGACCTGCGATGACGAACGACCTCCTCGGTATCCACAGCCCGCTCACCTCGGGAGGTTCGCGATGAGGGACTCACTGCTCGACGAGATCGCCGGCCTCTTCCACTCGGACCCCCCACCGGCCGCCCTCACCCCGCACCCGACCGGCCTCGAACCCATGCAGGCCGTCGAGGAACCTGTCCGCGGCCCCTCACACCTGCTGGTGTTCGAGGCCGGCTCCGGCCGCCTGCACCTCCAACTGGACTCCGACCCGGCAGGCCTGCACCTGACCGGCGTCCTGGACCACGAGGACGTCTCCGTCGAGGTCCGCTCGCCGCAGTCCGTCCAAGCCCTCCGCCCGGACGCCGAAGGCTGGTTCCGCGCCCACATCACCCCTGGACCGCTGTGCGTGACCGTGCCCGAACTGGGCCTCACCACGGGCTGGTTCGTCGCGTGAGCGCCAGCGCCGACCCGCAGGCCACCATCGCGACGACCGAGGTCCGCGGCACGAAGACACAGCGCGCCGATGCCCTGCACGACCTGAGCGTCGCCCACGTCGAGCTCGGCCACCTCGACGTCGCCGCGCGGTTCGCCCGGCGCGGACTGAGGCTGACCGGCGAGGCGCGGTTCCACCTCACGCTGGCGTGGATCGACCTGGATCGGGGACGGCGCAGGCAGAGCCTTCAGCACCTCGACCTCGCCACGCCCCATCTGCGCGGCCGGGAGTTGGCGAGGGCGAGGTGCCTGCGCGGGCTGCACCTCTGTCAGGTGGCCGAGCCGCGGCTGGCGATCGCCGAGCTCACCGCGGTCATCAGGGAGTTGCGCAGACACGGCGACGAGCGGTGGCTGGCCAACGCGCTGGTCGGGCGTGGGATCGCCCGGTGCAACGCGTCCAAGCTGGTGTCGGCCGAGGCCGATTTCAGTGCCGCGCAGACGTCGTTGCTGGCGATGGGCGAGCCGGGGAGGGCGGCGATGTGTTTGCACAACAGGGGATTCGTGGCGATGCTCGCCGGCGATCTGCCGCTCGCGCTGCGCAGGTACGAGGAGGCGGCGAAGGCCGGTCTCGACTCGGCCAGCCGGCCCGAGGCGCTCGTCGACAGGGCCGAGGCGTTGCTCGCGGCCGGGCTCACGGCGGAGGCGCGGCGGGTGCTGGCACCTGCGATGGAGTTGTTGCGCCGGTGCGATCGGCACGTTCCCGAGCTGGCGGTGCTGAACGCGCGGTGTGCGTTGCGCGACGGAGATCCGGGTCCCGCGCTTCGGCAAGGTGGTGCGGATGTCGAGTTCATGCTGGCTGCGGGGAAGCTTGATGCCGTTGCGGCGCATCGGTTTCGCGGGCCCGTGCAGACGCGGGCGCTCGGGTGGCTCGCGCAGGCACGACGCTCGAACAGGCGAGGTGCGTTGGCTGCGTGTCGTGCGGGGCTCAAGTTGCTCGATGAGCACCACGGCGATTGGCCTCGCCGTGAGCTGACCGGGCACGCGCTCGGACTGGCCAGGACCGCTCGCGAGGTGTTGCACTGGTCAGAGCAGCATCGCGCTTCGGTTTCCTTGCCTACCAACGAGCCTGAGCTCGCACGGGCACTCACGAACCTGCGGCGGGCGAGGGCGTTCGGGCTGCCGTTGGAGGCGCTGGAGCGGGACGTCCGGAGGCTGACCCTGGCTTCCAGGTCACGCGCGAAGCCGAGCGCGACGGCCCCGGCAAACCTGCCGTTGATCAGCTTCATCGTCCACGAAGGACAGACGAGAGCGGTCACGCTGATCAACGGGCGTGCTCACCTGAGCGTGGTTCCCGACCCCGCCGAACTCGTCCGCACCGCCCGGCTCGCCCTGCGGGCCGGACGCGCCGTCACCACGGATCTCCTGCCGGAAGCAGAGGAGGTCATCGTGATCCCGGACGGCGTGCTCCACGAGATGCCGTGGGCTGCACTCGGCCGCCGAGTCCACGTCATCCCGTCGCTGCGGCAGTGGCGACCGGCCAGCCGCGGCGGCCACCGAACGTGGGTCACCGGGCCGCACCTGGCCGGCAACGAGGTCCCCGCTCTCCAGGAAGAGCACGGCGGAACGATCAGCAGGTCCACTGTGGAGTCAACTCTGCACGCGCTCGAAGGTGCCGGGATCGCGCACATCGCGGCGCACGGGCACGTCAACCCGGACAACCCGCTGTTCTCCTACCTCGAACTCGGGGACGGCCCGCTCTACGGCTACGACATCGCCAGGATCGAGAACCCGCCCGAGATCGTCGTCCTGTCCGCCTGCGAGTCAGGCCTGGCCCGCGCGTTCCTCGACGCCGGCACCAGAGCGGTCGTCGCGACCACCCTCCCCGTGCCGGACGCGCAGGTCAGCGAGGCCATGGCCGAGGTTCACCGCCTGATCGGCCACCCGGCGGAGGCAGCGCGAGCCGTCGCGCACCTCGGGTTCAGCTGCTACGGCACCGGGACCAGGGTCGCGGCGTGAAGAGCGGCCGCGAACGAGGTGCCGGTGCACAGCAGCTGCGAGGAGCCGACCGTGGCGGGCACGTCGGCCCCGGACACGACCACGTCCACCCACGGCCCGTGCCCCGAGAAGGCTTCCGCTGCACCCACCGCTGTGACTTCGGGCAGGGCGGCGGGCCACCAGGGACGCGCGGACCCACCGTTGCCCGCCGCGGCCACGACGTTGCGGCCGCAGCCCGACAGCACGGGCGGGCACTCGTCGTTGAACGTGTAGGTGCCGGACGCGACCAGGACCACCGGCAGGTCGCGAGTGGCCTTCAACGCCGCGGCCAGGGTCAGGTCGTCGCCGAAGCCCGAGGCACCCAGGACGGGGAACGGGCGCACCAAGGCGCCGTGGTGGCGGAGAACACCGGCGACCAACGCGCCGTGCCGGGCGTCGAGCGGGGTGTCGAGCAACGCGACCGTGCCCTCGCCCAGCAGGTCAGGGAGGCGCTCGCCCACCACCGGGCGGGAGGTGCCGATCATGATCGGGCAGGCCAGGTGGACGTGGTTCGGGGTTGCACCCACTTCAAGCGCGATGGCGACGACGCGCGCTCGTTCGGACGCTTTCAGGTGCATGCGGATGACACCCGAGGCGATCTCCTCGTGGGAGTAGACGCCCCGCAAGCGCTTGCGCACAGTGGGTGCGTCCGCCGGCGGGACGATCAGTTCCCCCGAACGGAGCAAGCACTCGTTTGGCCCCGCCGGATCGTGCACGACCACCGGGCCGAGCGCACTGGAGGCGTGATCGACCAGCTCAGAGAGGCTGCTGACCTGCTTTGGCGCGTCCACATCGGACACCATCCCCCGCCGCGACACGGTCCACAGGGGACCGAGGCGCAAAGTCACTCGATCCGATGACGACACTGACGGTGTTCATGCCTGATCAGGGCAACACGGACAGCCGCACGAGACCGCCCTTCCGGGTGTTTCGCGCCGAGTTGGTTCGCAAAGTCACTCACCGGTGCTAGACATAGCTCTACGTCGACCTCCGACGGCGCGCTGTGCGTTGAGGGTGACCTGAAATGGTGGACGGGTGGTGATCCTGTGGCGAGTGGTGGAGCTGGTGCACTGCTGCTGCGGACCGCTGCGCTCGGCGGGCTGACCGCCGCCGCCTGGTTGCTGAGCGGGACGACCGCGTCCGCCAGCCCCGAGGAACCCCCGGCCGTCGAGATCACCACCGACACCGCCGCCGAGGCCCCGAAGCTGACCGAGGATCCCGCCGGCTGGGCCGAGGCCTTCACCGCGTCGGTGATCGAGAAGCACCAGCCGGCCAGGATCGTGCCGCCGCCCGTCGCGACGAGGCCCGCGGAAGAAGAGCCCCAGGAGGAAGAGGACGAGGGTCCGGTCCTCGACTTCACCGGCGGCTCGCAGGGCAACAGCCGCTCCGGCTCCGTCTCGAACGAGGCGCCGCCCGAGGTCCTCGCGGCGAAGGCTCAGGTCCGCGCCGCCAAGATCGCCGCGAAGCTCGTGGCCGAACTCCCGCCGCCACCTCCTCCGCCCGCGGCACCTGTCGCGGCGGTCAAGCAGTCCGTGCCTCTTCTGCCCGACCTTCCGGTGTCCGCTCCTGTGAAGACCGAGCCCACTCCGGTGAGCGACCTCACCTGGTCGACTCCCGGACCGGACGCTCCGCTGCCCGCTCCCCAGCAGGCACCTGTGGTCGCCACGGCCTCCGCGTCGTCCGGCCACACCGACAACTCCGGCGGCACGCGTGGCGTGCTCGCCGTTCTGACGTCGCACAACTCGCTCTTCCCGCCCGCCACGTGGTCGGTCGAGGAGCGTCGCGACGGCACTGAGCCCGGCAGTATTCCGGGCCTGCCCAGCACGTCACCCGACTGAGTCCGACAGGACCAGTCTGCCCTCTGCGCGATTTGTGACCGTCTCGTTCCGTCGCGCCAGTAACTCCTCCTCTTATTTCCCGTTGTACGCAAGGAACCCCCAGTCTTCCTGACCTGCCAACCGCGCCCTGGCAGGTCGGGTCTGGTCCGAGTGCCGCGCTGCCCCCGCAGTCTCGGACCGCACGGGAAACCTGCGGACGGGGAACGTCAATCCCTGGGACGTTCCCCGCCGCAGGCCTCTCGTTGGCAAGTTCGTCGGCCCGGTCTCCCCCGCTGCGGGAGACCGGGCCGACGTGTCTCACGCGACCGGTACCGACAGGTCGGCATCCGCAGGAAACCCTGTACTCACAACGGATGCAGCCACCACACCCAAACGGCCGATCGCTTCGCGCAGCACTTCGGGCGACTGCGTGTACGGCACTCGGAGCATCTGCTCACATCCGCCGTGCACCGCGAACCGGGGGCCGGGGACAAGTCGCAGGCCGTGGTTCTGCGCCACCACCGCGATGCGCGTGCTCACCGGGCCGTCGAGCGTGCACCACACCCCGAGCCCACCGGCCGGCACGTCGAAACTCCACTGTGGACAATGTTCCCGCAACGCCGCGACCGCCACGTCCCGTTGCGCGAGGGCTTCCGCACGTCGTTGCCCCAGCACGGTTTCCGGCGACTCCAGCAACGCGGCCAGCACGAGCTGCTCGAACACCGGCGTGCCCAGGTCGATCGCCGCCCGCGTCGACACCAGCCGGTGCACGATGTCCGCGGAGGCCCTGATCCACCCGATCCGCAGTCCACCCCAGTGCGACTTGCTCGCGGATCCCAGTGTCACCACCGAATCCCCGCCGAACGCGGCCATCGGCAACGGCGGCTCCGCCGAGTCCAGCGCGAGCTCCACCAAGGTCTCGTCGACCACCAACGGAGTGCGCGCCTTGCGCAGCACCGCGGACAGCGTTTCCCGCGCCTCGGACGACATCCGCAGCCCGGTCGGGTTCTGGAAGTCCGGGATCAGATAGGCCAAACGGGGGCCCGCCTGACGCAACGCGGCCTCGAACCCGTCCAGATCCCAGCCATCACTCAGCATCGGCACGGGCACCGGGATGCCGAACGACGCCCGCACCGCCTCCAGCGCGTTGGGATAGCTCGGCTGCTCGACCAGCACCCGGTCGCCGGGCCCGACGAAGAGCCGCAGCACCAACGCCCACGCGTGCTGCGCCCCGGACGTCACCACGATCTGGTCGGGCGACGTCGGCAGCCCGCGAGCCGTGTACCGGTCCGCGATCCGTTGCCGCAGCACCGGAAGCCCCCGTTCGTCGTACCCGTGCGACGCGAGGTGCTCCGGCATCTGGCCCAGCGCGACGTCCATCGCGATCCGCACGGACGGCAAGGCGCGAGGCGCGGCGCGGGACAGGTCGATCAACGTGTCGTCGCCCCCCGTGATGCCACCCCCGGCACCGACGGGCCCGTTGATCCACGACCCTGCCCCGCGCCGCGACTCCACCACCCCCTCGGCCCGCAGCTGGTCCAGCGCGGCGGTGATGGTGGTGCGGCTCACGGGCAGCGCCTCGGTGAGCTCGCGCTCGGACGGCAGCCGGGTCCCCACCGGCAGCCGGCCGTCCGCGACCAGCAGTTTCATCGCCGCGACGAGATCGACGACACACTGCCGGGCCCCGCCACGACGCCACTCACCGAGCAGTCGGGCCAGTCGAGCACCGGATATACGTCCACCTGGTGGGAGCATGAGGCCAATTATGCCGAATTGGCTATGGATCACCAGGCCAATCGAGGCGCAACATGGCCACATGGCCTCCATGACCGCACTCCACCAGGTCTCCGTCCGGATCTCACCCGCCCGTCGCCTCCCGCAGCTCTTCGCAGGGCTGTGGCTCTACGGCGCGAGCATGGCGATGCAGATCCGCGCGACGCTCGGCCTGAACCCGTGGGACGTGCTGCACGAGGGCCTCGCGGAACGCACCGGCCTGAGCTTCGGCCTGATCACCGCCATCACCGGCGTCCTGGTGCTGCTGGCGTGGATCCCGCTGAAGCAGCGACCAGGCATCGGCACGATCGCGAACGTCGTCCTCATCGCCGTCAGCGTCGACGTGACGCTCGCGATCCTGCCCGCACCGGAAGGACTGCTGCCCAGGATCGTGTTCCTGACACTGGGCATCGTCCTGAACGCCGTCGCGTTCGCCGCGTACGTCGGCTCCCGGCTCGGACCCGGTCCCCGCGACGGCCTGGTGACCGGATTCTGCCGCCGCACGGGGATTTCCCTGCGGGTCACGCGGACCGTGCTCGAACTGATCGTGCTCGGCACCGGCTGGCTGCTCGGCGGCACGGTCGGCATCGGCACGGTCCTCTACGCGCTCGGCATCGGGCCGCTCGCGCAGCTGTTCCTGCCCGCGCTCACCTGGCGCGAGCGCTCGCGGCCCGTTTGCGAATCTCCTCGTACGTGACGCCTCGCTCGGTCAGCACCTCGGCCACGATTCCCTTGCCCTGCAACAGAGCCAGCACGATGTGCTCCGCACCCAGGTAGTTGTGGCCGAGGTCGCGCGACTCGCGCAACGAGGTCTCGAGCGCCTTCTTGAAGGCCGGTTCCAGCGGCATCCCGAACCACCGCCGGCCAGGACCCGGCCGCAACACCCCGGTCCCGAGTGACTGCTCCACCGAGTCGATCACCGCGTCGACGTCGATTCCCAATCCCCGCAACGCTTCCGCGTCGGCCTTGGTCAGCCCGCCCTTGCGCCGGTAGTCCCGGAACGCCGCCTCCAACTCGTCGCGCGGCAGGTCGAACCCCGCCAGCACCGGCGCGTCGAGCAACGCCAGCAGCAGGAACTCGACACCGACCTCGCCGGCGTGCACCTGTTCCGCGTCCCGCACCGCGGCCTTGACCGCCTCACGGGCTTCCTTCGTGAACCTCTCCGCGATCATCATCGCCCCCCGTGCTTCTTGTGGACCGCCTGGCGGGAGACCCCGAGCTCCGCCGCGATGTCCTGCCACGACCAGCCCTGTGCCCGCGCACTGCGGACCTGGGCGGCCTCCAGATGTTCCAGCAGTCGCCGCAACGCGCTGACGGCCCGCAACCCGATCTTCGGGTCGCGATCCCCAGCCGCTGTGGCGAGATCCGTCGCTTCCGTCATGATGTCAACGTACGTTGACAACTCGGATCCGTCAACCAATGTTGACACGTACGGTGGAGCCGTGAAGATCGAGACCGCTGAGCAGGGGGCTCCGGGCCGAGTCATCGAGGATCGGATCAGGGTTCTGCCGAACGCCGTCGTCGTGCTCGACGGCGTGACCTCGCGAACCAGGCCGCCAGACCGCAACGGCGGTTGGTACGCCACGAAACTCGCCGACGAACTGGCCCGGCTGATCAACGACACCGATCCGTTGACCGACCTTCTCGCCCGGGCCATCGCGAATCTCGTCGAGGAACACGACCTGATCCCCGGCGACTCCCCGTCGTCCACCGCGGCGATCGTCCGCTGGAACGACGACACGATCGACGCGCTCGTCCTGTGCGACACCCCGATAGTCGCGTTCGGACAGTCCACCCGAGTGCTCGAGGACACCAGACTCGAAGATCTCCGGCCGGACCCGGACATCCTCAGGTGGAAGAACAAGCCGGGCGGCTACTGGGTCGCGGAGGCCGATCCCGTTGCGGGACACCAGGCCCTGACCGCGACCTGGCCCCGCGAGGAAGTCACGAGTGTGATCGCTCTCACAGACGGTGTCTCCTGTGGAGTGTCCGAGTACGGACTCTTCGGCTGGGAAGACTTGAGGCAATTGCCGTTGGGCGAAGTGCTCGACCGAATCCGTGAAGCCGAGCGCGGTGATTCGGAGCACAAGCGTTGGCCCCGCTACAAAACGCACGACGACCAGGCAATCGCCAGGATCACGACATAACGAAAGAAGCCCCGCAGCGTTCTGCGGGGCTTCTTTCGAAGAAGGATGGCCAGGGGCGGGGTCGAACCGCCGACCTACCGCTTTTCAGGCGGTCGCTCGTACCAACTGAGCTACCTGGCCATGAACTGTGATATCTCAACCACAGGAAAAGCGACCCAGACGGGACTCGAACCCGCGACCTTCGCCGTGACAGGGCGACGCGCTAACCAACTGCGCCACTGGGCCTTGCTCTTGCTGGTCTTACCGTACCGTACTTTACTGCGTGCCCCCAACGGGATTCGAACCCGCGCGACCGCCTTGAAAGGGCGGGATCCTAGGCCGCTAGATGATGGGGACTAGCTGGTCTCTGGAAGCATCGTAAGCATATGCCATAGGTCCGCGCACCTCCAAAACGGGGGTCCCACTTATGCGCTGACCTGCCGAAACCCCCTCCGGACCGAGATCGACCAGATCAACAAATGCCTGTTCAGGGCCTTCAGGGCCCTTCACGAGGGTTCAGACGCAGTTTGTGATCCAGACAACTTCCAGCCGGCAGACGCCACGCAGGGCAGCACGTGCCCCAGAACCTCACGGATCCGCGAGGGGAAGTCGGCGCACGCCGTCGTCGCGGAGGAGATCAACCGCGAACCGAGCGCCGCGCCGCACAACGTCCGCGCGACGGCCTCCGGATCGACACCGGGACGCAGGTCTCCGCGTTCGGCCGCCTCGATCACGTAGGCGGCGATCAGCTTCTCCCACATGACGTGCGTGCTGGGGACGCCCGGATACCCGACCTCGCGATCGGCGTTGAGCCGCACGCCGGCGCGCAGCACGACGTCGGCGGCCATCCGGTCGGCCGACTCGGCGAACATCCCGTGCAGGGTGCTGAGCGGATCGAGGCCACGTGTCCGCCACGACTCCCTCAGCTGGGCCCACAGCTCGCTCTGCCGTTCGATCAGGGCGTCCGCGACCGCGGCCTTGGAGGGGAAGTGGAAGTAGAACGCGCCTTTGGTCAGCCCGGCGCGCGCGAGCACGGCGGTCAGCGACGTGCGCTCGTAGCCGAGCCGGTCGAACTCCTCCGCCGCGGCGTGGAGTATCGCCTCACGTGTCGCGTACGCCCGGTCCTGCTGGGGCATGGGTGAAGGTTAGCCGTTGCCGCTAAAGAGACCCGTGGGTATGTTTCGAGACGCGGCCCTGCTCCGCAGACGCGTCCCGGGGGGTGCGCGCCTGGAGTCAGGGCCGCTTTCGCGTACTCATGACGTCACCGTTGCGCCGGTGGCAACCCGCCGTCCTCGCCCGGTGACAGGCCCAGCATGTCCAGCAGCATCCGGCAGTCCTCGGCGCCCAGTGCGCTTCGCGCGACCGCGAGCCTGGCCCGGTGAACCTGATCGTCGGAGATCCGCGAGGGTTCTCCGCTCCGCTGGGCCGGCACGTTCGGCCCGCCCTGTCGCGACATGCTGTCGTCCTGTGTGAACAGGAACTTCCGCACTTCCAGTGACCCGCTCATTGCACCCTCCCCGACTTGAGGTGTGGCGCGAGGCTAAGCGACCTGGGACAACGGCCGCAGCCCCCCGCAGAGTGATTCCACCGCCACCCAGCGTTACTTTCCGTACTGGTGCGTTGTGTGCCGCGCGGGGAAGCGC
The DNA here is from genome assembly GCF_900115955.1 of Lentzea waywayandensis. Lineage (GTDB taxonomy): Bacteria > Actinomycetota > Actinomycetes > Mycobacteriales > Pseudonocardiaceae > Lentzea > Lentzea waywayandensis. The sequence goes on along the minus strand of NZ_FOYL01000019.1, from coordinate 23,839 downwards.
CAGTGGATGATGGACCGATGACCGACCCCACGCCGGAGCCTTCCCCCGATGCAGAGGGCCAAAACGCGTCTCAGCCACCGCCCGCCGTCGACCAGGAAGAGATCTTCAAGGCGCTCAGCGGCATCGACCTGAACACGATCGACGCCGACATCGAGTCCGCGTTCGGCTCGAGGATGGCCGAGCTCGACAAGATGCTCGAAGGCCTCGACGACCTGGTCAACAAGATCGAGAGCGATCTCCACAACCTGGACCAGCCCAAACCCGAGAGTCCTCAGTAGATCCCTTACCCCAGGGGGGTATAGACTCGGAGCCCCGTACAGAGAAAGGGCTCTCATGTCCGTCACTGCCACCTACACCGTCACCGGCATGACCTGCGGCCACTGCGTCAGCTCCGTCACCGAGGAGCTGACCGAGGTCTCCGGTGTCACGGGCGTCGACGTCGTCCTCGAGACCGGCGCCGTGACCGTCACCAGCGACCGCGAACTCGGCCGTGACGAGGTCGTCGCCGCCGTGACCGAGGCCGGGTACGAGGTCTCCTGATGACCACGACCGAGCCTCGTCACGTCGAGCTCGTCATCAGCGGCATGACGTGCGCTTCCTGTGCGAACCGCATCGAACGCAAGCTGAACAAGCTCGACGGCGTCTCCGCCACTGTGAACTACGCGACCGAGAAGGCCAGCGTTCAGTTCCCGGACGGCCTGCGCGTGGACGACCTGGTGTCGACCGTGCGTGCGGCGGGCTACGACGCCGAGGAGCCCCAGCCGGAGGCTCCCGAGGTGGACGAGGCCGGTGAGCTGCGGCTGAGGGTCACCCTCGCCGCGGTGCTCGGCGTGCCGGTGATCGCGTTCTCGATGGTCCCGGCATGGCAGTTCCCCACCTGGCAGTGGGTGTCGCTGGCGTTGGCGAGCGTGGTCGTGTGGGTGTGCGGCTGGCCGTTCCACCGTGCGGCCGCCGTCAACGCACGGCACGGCGCCAGCACCATGGACACCCTCGTCTCCATGGGCGTCACGGTCTCGTACCTGTGGTCGCTCTACGCGCTGGTGTTCGGCGAGGCCGGGACGATCGGCATGCGGCACGAGTTCAGCCTGCTGCTGCGGCCGACCACCTCCGGTGACATCTACCTGGAGGTCGCGGTCGGCGTGACCGTGTTCCTGCTGCTCGGGCGCTGGCTGGAGGCCCGGTCGAAGCGCAGCGCGGGGGCGGCCCTGCGGTCGTTGCTCGCGCTCGGCGCCAAGGACGTGGCGGTGCTGCGCGACGGTGTGGAGACCCGCGTGCCGATCGGTCAGCTCCGGGCCGGCGAACGGTTCGTGGTCCGTCCGGGTGAGCGCATCGCCACTGATGGCCTAGTGATCGAGGGCAGTTCGGCTGTCGACCGTTCGATGGTCACCGGGGAATCGGTGCCGGTCGAGGTCGGCGCGGGCGATTCGGTGGTCGGCGGGACGGTCAACGCCGGTGGCCGGCTGGTCGTCGAGGCCCTGAGCGTCGGCGCGGACACGCAGCTGGCGCGGATGGCCAAGCTGGTCGAGCAGGCCCAGGCGGGCAAGGCGCAGGTGCAACGACTGGCGGACCGGGTGTCCGCCGTGTTCGTCCCGGTCGTCGTGCTGATCGCCCTGGTGTCGTTCGGCGCGTGGCTGCTCGCCGGTCGGCCGCTGGAGTTCGCGGTGACGACCGCGGTGGCCGTGCTCGTGATCGCGTGCCCGTGCGCGTTGGGACTGGCGACGCCGACGGCGTTGCTCGTGGGCACCGGGCGCGGCGCTCAGCTCGGAATCCTGGTGAAGGGTCCCGAGGTCCTCGAGTCGACGCGGCGCGTGGACACCGTCGTGCTGGACAAGACCGGCACGGTCACGACCGGACGCCTGACGCTGGTCGACGTGATCCCCGCGGCCGGCACGTCGCGCGACGAGGTGCTGCGGTTCGCGGCGGCCGTCGAGAACGCGTCCGAGCATCCGATCGGCGCGGCGATCGTCCGCGAGGTCGACGACGTTCCGCCGGTGTCGGACTTCGTGTCCACGGACGGCGTGGGCGTCAGCGGAGTGGTCGAAGGCCGACACGTCGTCGTCGGCCGGGTGCGGAATGTTGTCCTTTCACAGGAAATGACCGAGGCCCTGGTTGCACACACAACTCGGACTGTTGTCGCGGTTTCCTTTGATGACAAGGTTGTCGGCGCCATCGTCGTGTCGGACGTCGTGAAACCCACGTCCGCACAAGCGATTGCGGAACTCAAGGGACTCGGCCTGCGTCCGGTGTTGCTGACCGGCGACAACGCCGCCGTGGCCGCCGAGGTCGCGGCCGAGGTGGGCATCGACGAGGTCATCGCAGACGTCCTGCCCTCCGGCAAAGTCGAAGCGGTCCGGAATCTCCAGGCACAGGGCCGAGTTGTGGCCATGGTCGGTGACGGCGTGAACGACGCGCCGGCACTCGCGGCCGCGGATCTGGGGCTGGCCATGGGAACCGGGACAGACGTCGCGATCGAGGCGAGCGACCTGACGCTGGTGCGCGGCGACCTGCGCGTGGCGGCGGACGCGATTCGGTTGTCCCGCAAGACCTTGGGCACCATCAAGGGGAATCTCTTCTGGGCGTTCGCCTACAACGTCGCTGGACTTCCGCTCGCGGCGCTGGGGCTGCTGAACCCCATGATCGCGGGGGCGGCGATGGCCTTCAGCAGCGTGTTCGTTGTTACCAACAGCTTGCGACTACGGGGTTTCCGTCCATCGGCGGCATAAGAATCTCGTGGGGAACACTCCCCAACGGCAAGGTGCGCGTGCAACAATCCAAAAGCTGACACACCCCCGGTCAGCGCCTGTGGAGATCCCCTCCGGCCCCCGCGTTCCTCCCCCTGGCGCGGGGGCCTCCGCAGCTCTCCATCAGTCTGCTCGGCTTGCGCCTCGCCGACTGACGCCGCGGGTGCTCTCTGAGGGCCAAGCCCCCAGACCCCTGCCGGCGGGCATGCCCCCGGACCCCCAGCGGGCCGCCCCGGTAGATCCACTCTGAGTAGAGCCATTTACACCTTGGGGTGACCCGGCTCACAGGGGTTTGGCTTCCGTGACCGAGCCGTTATCGTGTCCCGGTGCCCATTGGATCCCTCGGACGCTCCAAGTCCGGCCGTCACCGCCCTGCGGACGAACCGCAGCAACCGGAGACGTCGCACGACGAAGAGCTGACCTCTTACCTGGCCGCCCTGGCCCCGGACGCGGACAACGAGACCACCGCGTCGGGCTTCGGCAGCGCGCAGGTGTACCAGCTGAGGCTGCAACTCATGGCGAACGAGCAGCTCAAGGAGCTCGCCGCCGAACGCCAGACCTCCCCGCAGGCTCTCGCCACGGAGTGGGTCATGCAGCGCCTGGAGTGGGAAGCGCGGCAGCGCGGCCACTAGACCCAGCGACAGAACGAAGAAGGACCCTCGACCGAGCCCGGTCGAGGGTCCTTCTCACGTACGGCTCAAATGCGGCGTACTACAGATCAGACCGCGCGGACGTTCTGGGCCTGCGGACCCTTGGTGCCCTGGCCGACCTCGAACTCCACTCGCTGGTTCTCCTCCAGGGTGCGGAAGCCCTGACCCTGGATCTCCGAGTAGTGGACGAAGACGTCAGCGCCGCCGTTGTCCTGGGCGATGAAACCAAAGCCCTTCTCGGAGTTGAACCACTTGACAGTGCCCTGTGCCATGTACCTGCCTCCATCGCAGGAAAGCTTGGGGCTGCACCGTGCAACCCCGGCCGTCCCGGGGGCGTTAGGCAAACTCGCTGAGAGCGCACCGCACGCCCGCGTGTCGTTCCGCGAGCGTGTGAAGCACGAACACAGAAACCACGGCCTGCGCGGGTCAGCCTAACGTGTGATTGGTCATAGCACTACAGGTCATTACCGGCCAGTCGGGTGCCTCAATAGGAGGAAAGCCGCTGGTCCGGGTGGGTGATCGCGATCCCACATGCAACGTGATTCAGCTCTGTGCGTCTTCATAGCGTTACGCCAGGGGATCTTGGGGAGAACGCATGTTCCGGCCACTGATGTTGGCTCTGCTGCTGGGGATGTCCGCTTGCAGCTCCGTGCCTGGGGGCACGGCTGAATCCGGTTCGACGGCCACTCCGGTCGCGCAGGAGGCGGCGCGGGCCGCGCTGAGCGTGACGCCCGCGTCGGGCGAGGGGATCAGCCCGGCGGGCCCGTTTCAGGTTGGGGTGACTGGAGGTTCGCTGACCGCCGTCGCACTGACGGACGCGAACGGGGCCGCGGTCAAGGGGGAGTTGACCGCCGACCGGTGGGTCGCCACCGAGGATTTGGGCTACGACAAGGCTTACACGTGGTCCGGTTCGGCGAAGGGCCAGGACGGCGCGGAGGTGCCGGTCTCCGGTTCGTTCCGCACGGTCAAGCCGCAGCGGCTCATCAGCGCGAAGCTGAACGTCGACGACAACCAGACGTACGGCATCGCGATGCCGTTGAAGGTGACCTTCAGCGCGCCGGTGCAGGACAAGGCGTCGGTGCAGAAGGCCATGACGGTCAAGACCTCCGTGCCGACCGAGGGCGCGTGGGCGTGGCTCTCCGAGACCGAGGCGCACTGGCGGCCGCGCGAGTACTGGAAGCCGAACACCGAGGTCTTCCTCGACGTCAACGTGTACGGCGTGCAGTTCGGGGGCGGCGCCTACGGCAAGACGGACATGCACGCCCAGTTCAAGATCGCGGACCGGGCGCTGGTGGCCAAGGCGAACACGCAGACCAAGCGGTTCGAGATCTACCGCGACGGCACGCTGCTGCACGACTTGCCTGCGTCGTACGGCAAGGAGACCGACCAGCGCCGGGTGACCCGGTCCGGCACCCACGTGGTGCAGCAGAAGGAAGCCCGGCGGACGATGTCGAGCACGGTGTTCAACTACCAGAACATCCCCGTCAAGTGGGCGGTGCTGATCTCGCAGAACGGCGAGTTCGTGCACGAGAACAACGACACGATCCCCAGTCAGGGCGTGGAGAACGTCTCGCACGGGTGCGCGAACCTGTCGGAAGCCAACGCGAAGATCTTCTTCGACCTGACGATGGTCGGTGACCCGGTGGAGGTCGTGGGCTCCTCGGTGCAGCTCGGACTGGCTGACCCGATGGGACCGGCCGCCGGCGACTACTGGGACTGGACGCTGGACTGGGCGGCCTGGACCGCCAAGTCCGCTGCCACGCCCTAGGACTTCTCCGTGATCTGCGGTGGCTGCGGGATCTCGTACCCCGACGGACCCACGTTGCGTTCGAGAGCCCGCTTCCACTCGCCGCTCGAAATCATCTTCTCGATGGCCTTGTTGACGGCGTCGCGGGATTCGGCGTCACCCTTCGGCACGCCGATGCCGTAGCGCTCCTTGGAGAACGTCTTGCCGACGAGCTTGAGCAGTTCGGGGTTCTCCGCGGCGAACCCCGCGAGGATGACCTCGTCGGTCGAGACGGCGTCGACGTTGCCCGCCATGAGAGCGATCACGCAGTCGGAGTACTGGCCGTACTCGACGAGCTGCACGTTCTTGGAGTAGTCCGACTTCACCTTCTGCGCGGAGGTGGAACCCTTGACCGAGCATAGCTTGCGGCCGTTCAGGGTCTCCGGGCCCTGGACGGACTCCTCGCCGAAGCGCACCAGCATGCCCTGGCCCGTCTCGAAGTACGGGCCGGCGAAGGCGACCTTCTCCTTGCGGGCGTCGGTGATCGAGTACGAGGCGATGATCAGGTCCGCCTCGCCGTTCTCCAGCATCGACTCGCGGGCGGCGCCACGGGCCTCCTTGAAGGTGATGCCGGTGTCCTTCACCCCGAGCTCGCTCGCCACGTACCTGGCGACGTCGACGTCGAAGCCGACGTACCGGCCGTCGAGCCGCCGCTCGCTCAGGCCCGGCTGGTCGTAGCGGATGCCGATGGTCAGCTTCCCGGAGTCAGCACGTCCGATGACTGTGCTGCTGTCACCGCTCCCACAAGCGGTGGCGAGCACCGCAACAGCGGTCAGGAGCGCGGCACGACGGATCACGACAGGCCTTCCGGGGGTGTTGTGGATTCGTGCGCAATGCTACGGACCTGCGGCGATGATCGACTGTGATGTATGACAACTACGGAAGCCTCGCTTTGCCAGGTGTCACATGCTTCCCGTGTCGCTCGATCGCACGCCTGAGATGGTCGGGCGGAGCCAGTCTTCTGATCTTGCCCGGCACCAAAAGCGCAGCTCGGCGCATCATTCGCAGCCATCGGTCAGCGTGGGCGTAGGGCTCGCGGCCGTGTAGTTCGAGCGCCCACTCGGGTAGTAGCGAATACGCCAGGTGGCCCACAAGAACCCGGTACACGGGCAGTCCGTGGCGGACCCACCCTTGCACGGGCGGACCGTGCAAGAAGTCGTAGATCACATCGGAATCGGGCGTTCGCCGCAGAACAGGACGCATCCGGTCGAAGTATTCGGCCATTTCACGCCTGGATCCCGGTACTTCATCCGGGTGCAATCCGACCAAAGCAGCTGCGGATCGCTGCTCGGAGTAGTAGAGGTCCTTCTGCCTCTCGGACAGTCCGTACCCCGCGCGGTCGAGCACTGTTTCGAAGCACGAAACCTCCGAGCAATGAACCCAGAGCAGCAGTTCGGGCTCGTCGACGCGGAACGTCCGGCCGTCGACGACGCCGCGCAGGCCGCGATGCGTGGCCCGCACCCGTGCCGCAGCGGTGGCGATCTCCTCGTCGGTGCCGTAGACGCCGAGGCCGACGAAATCCGCCGTGCGCTTGAGCCTGCCGAGCGGATCTGCCTGGAAGTTCGAGTTCTGCACGACACCCGCGACCGCCTTGGGATGCAGTGCCTGGAGGTAGAGGCTCGAGATTCCGGCGATCCACATCGTCGGGTCCGCGTGCAGCTGCCAGCTGACGGAGTTCGGATCGGGCATGCGGACATCGTCCCGCCTCGCCAGGATGAAGACCATGGAACTGGACCAGGCACGGGACGTGCTCCGCAGCCAGCACCGCGCGGTGTTCTGCGCGGTGAAATCCGACGGCACGCCGGCCATGTCGCCGGTGCTCGTCGCGCTGGACGACAACGGTGACGTGCTCGTTTCCACGCGAGCCGCCGCCTACAAGACGAAACAGGTCCGGCGCGATCCGCACGTCTCGTTGTGCGTGCTGCCGGACAGCTTCTTCGGGCGCTGGATCCAGATCAACGGCACCGCGACGGTCGTGCCGTTGCCCGAGGCGATGGACCTGCTGGTCCAGTACTACCGGACGATCTCCGGTGAGCACTCCGACTGGAACGACTACCGGGCGGCGATGGAACGTGAGCAGCGCGTGATCCTGCGGATCTCGTTGACCAGTGCGGGGCCTGACAAGACTGGATGATTTCGCGATCCCGTAACACCGTTAGCGGGCACAACGATTCCACGGGGACGGCGGCTACCGGGCAGGCGGATCCTGGGGAGCGAGAGCGATGACTGGTGTCAGACGCCGCGGCTACTTCACAGCCGCGGTCGCGGTGATGGGCGCTGCCCTCGTCGCGGCCCTGTTCGCGGCACCCCCGGACAAGCCCGTCGACATCCGCCTGGTCGCGCCGCCGCCCCCGCCGCCCGAGGTCATCACCGCGACCGCCACGACCACCATGTCCGCCATCGGTGCCGAACGGCCGCCGCCACCTCCGCCGCCACCCCCTGGCGCCCACCCGCCGCCCCGGCACCGGCCCGATCATCGGCCGCCACCTCCGCCGCGGCCGGCTCCGGGAACCCCCGGTGCCGGCCTGTTCGACCTGCTGCGCTGTGACTCGACGCTCTTCGGCGAAGAGTTGAAGCGCTGCCTGGAGTGGCCGATGAGCGACGAGTTCTGCGACCTCCTGAAGAAGTACCACCTTCAGCCGGTCGACCTGCGCGGCCCGGACGGCAAGCCGATCGACCTGAAGTGCGACAAAGCTAAGCCTTGAGCTCCCTGAGCTTCGCGAGGTTCGCTTCCGCCAATGAGCCGAGCAGCTGGGCCTCGCCGAGGTAGTGGTCGTCGATCAACGCCTCGACCTCGTCGTCGTTCATCGCCGGCACGATCCTCGCCGCCATCCTGATCATGTTGCGGTAGCTGCCCTGCAACAGGAACGGCTGCTCGGACGGGTCCGCCGCGGACGCGATGTAGGCCTGGTTGACCTTGAGCACGACCTGCTGGATCCGTTGCAGCTTCCGGACCACCGACAGCATCCGTTCGAGCTCGACGGTCTCGTGGTCGTGCCGGACGGTCTCGCCGTTCGCCAAGCGCACCAACGGTTCCACGTCGACCCCGCCCAGGGTCGGGTTCGAGCCGGACGCGTTCTCCAGATAGCTCAACGCGAACAGCGCGTCGCGGCCGGACAGCACGTCACCGAGGTTCCACACGTCCGCGCGGTTCGCGAGCATGTCGGGGACCCGGAAAGCGCGGCCGGTCTCGGTGTACGGGTTACCTGCCATCGACACCGCGAAGCGCTTGCCCCGCAGGTCGAACGTGCGTGCCTCGCCGTCCCAGACGCCGTCGATCCGTCGTTGGGCGTCGCAGAGCGAGATGAACTTCTGCAGCAGCTCGGGTGAGGTGTGCTGGATGTCGTCGAGGTGCAGCAGAACGTTGCTGCCCAGGGCGAACGCGAAGTTGATCCGCTCGACCTCCTGGCGCGCGGTGGCGTTCGGTGCCTCCGCCGGGTCGAGCGAGGTGACGCCGGTGCCCAGCGCCGGGCCGTTGACCTTGACGAACACCATGCCCAGGCGGTTCGCGACGTACTCCATCAGCGTCGTCTTGCCGTAGCCGGGCGGGGAGATCAGCATCAGCAGGCCGGTGCCGTCGTTGAGTTGCTTGGAGAGGTTGTCGCCGATCAACGGCAGGTAGACCTCGTTCAGCAACCTGTTGCGCACGAACGTGTTCAGCACCGCGGGCTGGTAGTCGTCGAGCCGGAGCCTGCGGCGTTCCTCGGTCAGCAACTCGTCACGTTTGCGCTGGTAGGCGCGGAAGGCGGGCACCTGTTCGGTGTTGAAGGCTCTGAGCCTGGTCAGGGTCTCGTCCAGGCGCAGGTCCATCGACTGGTCGTGCACACGGGGGTGCGTGCCGAGCAGGCCGGTGACGGTCTCGCTCAGCGACGCGCTGGAGTCGTAGCGCGGCAGGTCGGTGAGCAGGATCGCGACGACCTCGGGGAACTCCGGGCAGTCCTCGTCCTTCAGGAACGCGTGCAGCCACGCCTCGATCAGGTCGCGGTCGTGGAGTTCCTCGGTGACGACCGCGCGGAACCTGTCGATCACCGCGCGGGCGGCCTTGCTGGTGACGAATCCCCTGGGCTCGCAGGCGAGTTCCTCGAACAGGTACTCGGCGGAGAGTGCTTCGAGCCCGAACTGCTTTGTCAGCTCCGGAATTCCGTGCGTGCCACCGAAGATTGTGCGGGCGCGGGCCAGTGACTCGGCCTTGCGCGTCCACACCGCTCGTCGGTCTTCCGGCTGTTCGGACCAGAAGATCTGCGCCTGGGCACGGGTCGAAGGCGGGTATCTGAGCAGACCGGCACCGGCGTGAAGCCGTTGCAGGACAGCGAGGATCTTCTCGGCGTCGTGGTCGTGGACGCCCTTCTCGTAGCCCTCGTCGTAGCGTTCCGCCGCGGCGTTCGTGACGTCGGTGCGGCCTTCGGCGAGCAGGCATCCGGCGAGATGCTCGGACCGGTAGACGTCCTGCGTCTCGGAGACCAGCAGCTGGTCCCAGAACGGCCTGGTCCTGCCGAACTCCGGGTCGGTGACCTCGCTGCGGTAGTCGGTTCCGGTGACCGCGTAGTAGAGACGGCCGTCGCGCGGCACGAGAGTGAGGTTCATCGGCTCGGTCGTCACCGGGAAGCGATGACGACCGAGCACGATCGACGCGCCGTCGTACAGATCGGCCCGGTCACGCAGTGCCCGGCCTCCCTCTTGCCGGGCATCGCGCAGACTCGCGTCGAGCTCGTCGGCCCGGACGTCGCCGAGCTCCCTGAGCTGCTCGGCGACCGTGCGGACCTTGGCGACCATCGGGTCGCCGGCGAAGTACGTGTTGATCTCGTCGGTCGAGGTCAGCTTCCCGACGCGACGGCGGATCGTACCGAGCACCCGTTCCGCGGACTGCACGAGCCGATCGGCTTTTCTCGCACGTTCGTCGAGCAGCGTCTGCTTGCGGGCGGAGAAGGCCTCGTAGACGTCCGTGCGCTTGGCGCCGACCTGGGCGAGGAAGTCGTCGAACTCGCCGAACCGCGACTCCAGGTTCTCCAGCTGGAGCAACAGCCTGCCGAGCTGGTCGTCGCAGCGCTGCGGGGTGTCCGCGACCGACAACGCGCCGGTGATGGCCTGGCCGAGCAGCGCGAACTCCGCGGCGAACTCGGCGCGGCCCTCGGCGTTCGCGAGCTGGGCGCGCCGACCGTCCACAGTGGCCCGTGCCCGGTTGACCGCGGCCAGCACCTCGCCGATGCTCGCCAGGATCTGCGTGCGGGTCGTCGTGTCCGCGGCGTCGAGCGTGCTGACGACCTCGGTCAGCACCTCCAGGCCGGTCTGCTGCTGCGCGAGGCGTTCACGCAACGGCGTCGCCTCAGCCGCGATCTTCAGCTCCGCGGCCGCGATCTGGTCGATTTCCTCGTGGTACTGGGAGAACGCGCCCTCGCCGCTGAGGAACGCGACGGCTCTGCGGGCGGACGCGCCGAGTTCCTCGACCAGTTCGGCCTCGCGCCTGTCGATCTCTTCGAGATCGACGTACTTGAGGTCCTTGAGGGTGATCAGCCGGCCCTGGGCGGACCGCAGATCGGCCAGCAGCCGCACCCACTCGTCGGCACTTCTCGGCGCAGCCGACCTGGCGAGCCTGACCAGTGAGGCGAGCTTCTCGCCGGCGGTGTGGAGCTGCTGGGCGGCGTGCTCGGTGAGCGTGCGGACGGCCTCGAACTCGTCCAGCACCTGCTCGGCCGTGGCACGCACGGCCTGGACGTCCTGCTTGAGCCCCAGCTCGTCGAGCCAGTGCACGCCGTCGATCACCCTGGTGCACAGGGCGATCAGGCCCTCGAACACCGGTGCGCTCGGCGTCATCTCGGCGCTCATCCTGGTGATGGACAGGCAGTCCGAGATGCCGCGGACCAGGTCGGCGTTGCCGATGCGGGCGAGCGGGCCCGCCTGGTCCGGCAGCACCTCGTCGTGGACGAACGGCGTGCGCCACACCTGCATCGGGTGCACGCGCACGGCCTCTGAGCCGGTCTCGCGGAAGACGACCAGCGTGCCGTCGGCGAAGAGCGAGTAGCCGTGGCAGGTGATGGGTGTCGCGACTTCCTTGCGGATCACGTTGTAGGGCAACAACAGGCTGCGGCCCTCGCGGCGGGCGTGGAAGACGTACAGCACGTCCTCGCCGTTCGCGGACCGGACGACCCGCTCGAACTCCAGCTCGTCCGTGTCGACGTCGAACGTCTTGTCCGCGCCCGTGACCAGGTAGTAGCCGCCGGGGAAGATGATCCCCTGGTCCTCCGGCAGACGCTGACAGGCCTGGCCGATGCCGTCGAGCCTGGTGACGACCTTGGTGCGGGTGTTGAACACAAGGTGCCGCCACGCCGTTTCCTTGTACGGCAGGATCTTGAGGAGGATCAACGGGCCGACGCGGGCGTAGTGGATCTCGGCGTCCGCGAGGCTCTGCAACGGTTCGTCGACGGGCTCCTCGTAGACGCCCTCACCGGACTCGGTGTTGTCCTCGATCTTGACCGTCAGCGTGCCGCCGACCGTCTCGACGAAGACCTCGTTGTCGATCGCGATGTGTGGGTGCCGGCCGAGCACGTGCTGCTCGCGGGTCGTCTCGACCCACGTGAAGTCGTGCGAGGGCGGGAAGACGTGGTCCCGGTCGCCGCGGTTGTCGACGTACGTGACCGTGCCGTCGACCTTGATGTCCCAGCGCAGCACGCGGATGTCCTCGATCCGCGCGCCCGTCTGGAACACCGCGAGCAGCCGCGACTCGACCGTGCGCAGCTGGAGCAGCCGCGTTTCCCGGTAGTACCGGTACAGCTCGGCGAAGTCGTTGCGGAACCTCGGGTCCCGCAGGAACTCCGCCTCGACCGTGGCGAAGTCCCTGCCGTGCGCCGCGAAGACGTCGTTGACCGTCGTCTCGGGCTTGAGGCCCATGAAGACGTTGTAGCCGAACAGCATCACGTCGCCGAGCGCGACGATGTCGCGCGGCACGCAGTTGTTCTCGGTCCGGATGCGTTCGGTGGCGACGAGTTCGAGGGCCGTGCTGCCGAACGTCTCGACGCGCCGGTCGTTCAGCGCCTCGGTGCTGCGGGCGAGTTCGGTGGCCTGATCAGCCAGCCTGGCCCGCAGCACCTCATAAGTGCCCGCGTCGAGTTGTGTCATGCGGTCTGGCCGTTGTTCTTGGCCATCTGGGTCAGCGCGATCGCCGCGGCGATGTTCTGCGCGTCACCCGTGGTGAACGAGCTGAGGATCTTGGTCAGGTCCTCCGGGAAGTTCGCCGACCCGTCCATCCACTTGGAGCCCAGCGCCTGCACCACGTCCGAGCCGCCGACGAAGCCGTCGACCTGCTTGCCCGCGGTGATCGAGCTGGCGATCCTGTCGAAGAACATCGTGTCGCCACCGATGATGTCGATGTCGGCCTTCTCCAGGCCGGCCGCGAGCACCATGGCCTGGGCCTCGGCGATCTCGCGCTGCACGTCGATGCCCTTGAGGCGGATCTCCTTCTCGGCTTCGAGACGGAGCCGGTACTCCTCGTGCTCGCGAGTGGCCGTGTCGAGCGCGGCCATCGCCTCTGCCTTGTGCGACAGGCCTTCCGCCTCGCCCTTGAGGCGTTCCTTGATGCCCTCGGCGTCGGCCAGGGCCTTCTCGCGGTCGACCACGGCCTCGGCGCGACCGAGCGCCTCGGACGCGGCGGCGTCGCGTTCCTTGACCAGCGCGTCCGCGAGGCCCTTCGCCGCGGCCTCGGCCTGCGTGCCCTCGGCGAGACGGATCTTGGAGCGGGTGTCCAGCTCGGCGGCCTTGTTGCGCGCCTCGGCGAGCACGACCTCCTCGCGTGCCTTGTGCTGCGCGGACTGTTCCGCGGCCTCGGCTGCCTTGATGTCCTTGACCAGCGACTCCTGCGCCTCGGCCTCGGCGCGGATGATGATCTGCTGACGGTCGCGCTCGGCCTCCTCGACCGCACGCAGGCGCTTGATGTTCTCCTCCTGCTCGGCCACCGTCTTCTCGACGGCGACGCGCTCGCGCACCAGGTCGGCGATCGCGCGGCGCTCGTGCTCGAGCTCCTTGTCCTTCTCGATCATGCGCAGCGACGTCTCGCGTTCGCGGGCGATGACCTCCAGCATGCGGTCCTTCTCGATGCGCTCGGTCTCGACGGCGATCACGCGCTCGCGGTTCTTCTCGGCGACGGCGATCTCGCGGGCCTTGTTCTCGGTCTGGATGCCGAGCTGTTCCTCGGTGCGGATGAAGGCGGTGTTGGCCTTGAGGCGTTCCTCGGCCTGCACCTTCTGCGTCTCCGCCTCCTGCTGCGCGCGGGCGGTCTCGATCTCGCGCTTCTGCTTGATCTCCGCGTCGGCCTGGCGCCGTTCGAGTTCCAGGATCGCCTCACGCGCGCTGACGTTCTGGCGCGTGATCTCCTTCTCCTCGTTGCGAGTGAACTCGTTCGTCTTGACGTGCTCGATCGCGGTCAGCTCGGTGATCTTGCGGATGCCCTGCGCGTCCAGGATGTTCGCCGGGTCGAGCTGCTTGAGCGGCGTCTGCTCCAGGTAGTCGATGGCCGCGTCCTCGAGGCTGTAGCCGTTGAGGTCGGTGCCGATGACCTGCACGATCCGGTCGCGGAACTCGTCGCGGTGGGTGTACAGATCGACGAAGTCGAGCTGCTTGCCGACGGTCTTGAGCGCCTCGGAGAACTTGGCGTTGAACAGCTCCTGCAGCGTGGCCTCGTGGCTCGCGCGCTCGGTGCCGATCGCCTGCGCGACCTTGATGACGTCCTCGACGGTCTTGTTGACCCGCACGAAGAACGTGATGCGGATGTCCGCGCGGATGTTGTCGCGGCAGATCAGGCCCTCGTTGCCGGCCCTGCGGATCTCGATGGTCTTCACCGAGATGTCCATCGTCTCGCACCTGTGCAGCACCGGCAGCACAACGGTTCCCGTGAAGGTCACGTCGACCTTGCGCATCTTCGAGACGATCAGCGCCTTGCCCTGCTCGCACTTCTTGAAAAGTCTGCTCAGCGTGATCAGTGCCAAGATCAGCACGAACGCGCTCACGGCGATCAGCACGATCAGCCCCGTAGAGATCGCACCCATGTTCAGCCCCCTGTGGTGATGTCCACGACCCAGAAGAACTCGCCCTCTGCGTCGTAGTCGAAGATCAACGCGGTCTGTCCCGCTTTGAGATCGGTGCTCTGCGCCGCTCGCACCTGAACGACCGCCGTACCGCCGTCGTCGGCGGTCACCTCGGCCTGCCCGTACCGTTCGGTGACCCTGGTCGTCCTGACGATCGCGGTGCGACCCACGAAGTCGTTGCGGGACGCCGGTTTCTCCGGTTTCGTCCATTTCTTGACCGGGATGAGAAGGATCTTCGTGACGAGCGCACCCACGAGCAGCGATCCGGCGAGGATGGCGTACCGGAGCGAGCCTTCGGGTGTGAGCACCGTGCCGACCAGCGCGGCGAACCACGTGACCACGACGAACATCGAGATGGAGATCGGCATCACCGGGGCGTCGAAGTCCAGGCCCACCAACGCCACCGTGAGCCAGTAGGCCAGCACTATCAGCAACAGAAAGCTGAACACCACGGTCGGAAACGCCAGCGCGGCAGCCAGGAACTCGGTCATCATCGCCCCCCTTCTCGTCATTCTGATGCGCGAAGTGCCTGTTCCGTTGCACTTTCGGGAATGATCGATACAAATCGATGGTTGGCCCGATCATGGACATCGGGGTGCAGGGACTCAACATCGGCGACCACGCGGGACCGGACGAGACGCGGCGGCTCGCCCAACTGGCCGAATCGCTCGGCTATCGATCCTGGTGGGCGTCCGATCACGTGGTGCTGCCGTCGCCGCGGGTCGACCCGTCACCGTCCGAACCGGACGCCGTGATCGTGGATCCGCTGACCCATCTGGCTTATGTGGCGGCGGTCACGTCCACGCTGGAGCTCGCGACCGGCATCGTGATCCTGCCCCAGCGCAACCCGCTGGTGCTCGCGAAGCAGGTGGCGTCACTGGACCTGCTCAGCGGCGGCCGGTTCACGCTCGGCGTCGGAGCGGGCTACCTCGAACCGGAGATGACCGCGGTCGGGGTGTCGTTCGACGATCGCGGCGCACGGACCGACGAGTACCTGGACGCGATGGACCAGCTCTGGCACGCGCCCTCGCCGTCGTTCGCGGGCAAGTTCGTCTCGTTCTCGGGGGTGGACGCGCATCCCCGGCCGTCCAACGTGCGCGTGGTCGTGGGCGGGCACAGCGGTTCGGCGTTCCGGCGGGCCGTGACCCGTGCGCAGGGGTGGTTCGGCATCGGAACGCCCGACGACATCCGCGGCCACCTGGCCCGGTTCCCCTCGCGCCCCTCCGAGTTCCGGATCAGCGTGTCCGCGCCGGTGCCACTGTCTCAGGCCGTGATCCGGGAGTACGAGGACCTGGGCGTCGACGAGCTGGTGATCTACCCGCCGATGTTCGACGGCACCGTGGACGAGGTGTTGCGTCGGAACGCGGAGTTCACCGGCTAGCCTCGGACGTCGTGATCCCCGTCGTCGTGCTCGCCGGCTTCCTCGGTTCCGGCAAGACCACCCTGCTCAACCACCTGCTGCGCACGTCCGGCGGCACGCGGATCGGCGTCGTGGTGAACGACTTCGGGCGGATCAACATCGACGCGTTCTCCGTCTCGGCCCAGGTCGACTCGATGGTGTCGCTGTCGAACGGGTGCCTGTGCTGCGCGGTCGACGGCACCGAACTGGACGGGATGCTGACCCGGCTGGCCGCGGCGGACCTGGACGTCATCGTGATCGAGGCGTCCGGGCTCGCCGAGCCGGCGGCCATGGTCCGGATGGTGTTGCAGGCGCCCGGGGTGTCCTACGGCGGGTTGATCTACGTGGCCGACGCGGTGGAGCTCGATGCCGTGCCTCATCTTTCGCGCGATCTCGCGATGGCCGATCTGGTGGTGCTGAACAAGGTCGACCGGGTCTCGTCGTTGCCTTCGCTGCCTTGTTCGGCGCCGGTGCTGCCGGTCTCCTACGGGCAGATCGATCCGGCGTTGCTGTTCGAGGTGCGGCCGCCGGACCTGGGGCCGCGGCAGCTGTCGTTCGACGACCTGGACGACCATTCCACGCACGCGCACGCTTCGTTTGACAGCGTGTCCTTCGAGTCCACCGATCCGTTGCACCCCAAGCTGTTCATGGACTTCCTGGGCGCACGGCCGGAGGGGCTGTTCCGCGCCAAGGGTTTCGTGCGGTTCCCTCTCGGCACGTTCATGCTGCAGACCGTGGGCGCGTACGTCTCGTTCACACCGGCCGACGACGCCCCGACGCAGCTGGTGCTGATCGGGGCGGGCATCGATCCGGAGGCGCTGACGGACTGGCTGCTGGCGTGCGTAACGGACGAACCGGTGACCGAGCAGGACATGCTCTGGGTCCTCCGGTACGCCCGCTGACGTCACTTCTTGCAGAGCGCGGTGTCGATCACGTCGAACACCTGCTGGAACTTCTTCATCGGGTCGTCGCCGAACGTGCCGGGCAGCGCGGTGAGCGTGACCGCCGCGCTCTTGCCGCCGTCGGTCGCACCGCCCAGTGACGCCCAGCCGTGGATCGACCCGCCGTGGCCCCACCAGACCCCGCCGCAACTGAGCTTGGTGCTCTCCAGCCCGAGGCCGTAGGCGCTCTTCTCGTCGACGGTGACGGCCTTGCGCATCTCGTCGAGTTGCGCCTTCTTGAGCAGACCGCCCTGCAGGAGCGTCCTGAAGAACTTGGCGACGTCGGCGGGCGTGGAGACCATCGCGCCGGACGCCCACGCGGCGGACGTCTCGATCTCCGTCGCGTCGACCACCTCTGACTTGGGGTCGAACAGGTCGCTCAGCGAGTAGGCCTGGGCGTGGCGGCCGCGGATGCGTTGCTCGCCCTGGCTCGGCCAGTACGTGTCCTTGAGGCCCGCCTTCGTGATGACGCTCTGGATCGCCTCGCCGACCGGGCGTCCGGTGACCTTCTGGATGAGCAGCCCGGCGACGACGTAGTTCGTGTTGCTGTACTCGTACTTCTCGCCCGGCTGGAAACTCGGCGGCTTGGCCAGCGCGACGTCCAGCAGGTCGTGCGGCGCGAAGTACCGGTCCCGGATGTCGGCGATCTTCGGGACCCCGACGTCGAGCACGTAGTCCGGCAGCCCGCTGGTGTGCTGAAGGACCTGGCGCACGGTGATGCGGCCGTCCTTGATGTGCGGCACGTACTTGTTCGCGGGCCCGTCCAGCTCGACCTTGTTGTCGGCGACCAGCTGGAGCGTCGCGACCGCCACGAACGACTTGGTGATGCTCCCGATGCGCACCTGCCCGTTGACCGGAGCGTTGCCCCTCGCGAGGTCGCGCCCGTTCACGTGCGCCTCGACACCGGGCGTGCCTTCCTTGACGATCTGGTCGAGTTGCTGGGGGACAAGGAGAGTCAGCGCCGTGAGCGCCGCGACCGCGATCACTTGGCACCACACAGAGCAGCGTCCACAGTGGCCAGAACCGCTTCGTGCGCCTTCCCGGCTTCCTCGGGCGTGTCCTGGAAAGTGCCCGGCAACGCCGTGACAGCAACGGAGAACGCCCTGCCGCTGTCGGTGACCCCGCCCCGCGTCTCGTAACCGTGGATGTCGCCACCGTGACCCCACGACCGCCCACCACAGGACAGCGGCGCAGTGGCGATGCCCAGCCCGTACTCGACGCCAGGCCACATCTCACCGGCGGTGTCGACGGTCTTCTTCATCTCGTCCAGCTGGGCCTTCTTGAGCAGATTACCCTTGAGCAGGCCGCGGTAGAAGGCGTTGAGGTCCTTGGTGGTGGAGATGATCTGCCCGGCCGCCCAGCCCCAGCTCGGGTCGATCTCCGTGACGTCCTCAATCCCGTTGCCGGTCAAGGCATACCCGTGCGGGTGCTTACCGCGGATGCCCTGCTCGCCCACGCCGGGCCAGTAGGTGTCGGTGAGGTTCAGCTTCCGCACGATGCGCTGGTCGACGTTCTCCGCGACCGGCCGACCGGTGATCTTCTGGATCAACAGACCGAGCAGCACGTAGTTCGTGTTGCTGTACTTGAACTTCGCGCCAGGCTCGTTGGTGACGGGGTGCGCGTTCCCGATGTCGAGCAGCTCGCGCGGCTCCAGGTAGCGGTGCCGCACCTCCTCGAACTTGTCCAGCCCCATGTAGTTCGTGTAGTTCGCGAGCCCGCTGGTGTGGTTGAGCAACTGCCGGACCGTGATCCGGTCGTCCTTGACTGCCTGGGGAAGGTAGTGGTTGATCGGCTTGTCGAGCTCGACCTTGCCCTCACCGACGAGCTGCATGACCACCGTGGCAACGAACGCCTTGGTGTTGGAGCCCGCCCGCACCTGCCCGTTCCTGGGGACGGGCGTGCGCTTGTTCAGCTCGGACGTCCCCGAGGTGTAAGCGCTGGTCCTGCCGTTGCCCTCGGTGATCGTCGCCAGCGCCGCCGGAAACTCGTGCTGCTTCGTGAGCCCGTCAAGCTGCTTCTGCACGTCGCTCGCCGGCGCGGCCATCGCCGTTCCGCTGAACAACATGGCCGCTGCCAGCACTCCTACCAGCGTCTTCTTCATCCTGTTCCTCCCCTTGCCGTGGTGAGGACAGATTCCCAATCACGTGCCCGCTGCCGCAGTCACGCACGCTTCCGTTCTCGGGGTGGAGCAGGCTCTACCTCAGTAGCGGACGTCGCTCTGCAGCAGCGGCGGATAGATTCTCGACGCCTCGCCATCAACCGTCGTACCGGCGAACTGCACCATCGCCCGCAACTCCCCGTGGAGCCCGGCGGGGTAGTCGAGCTCGGGCCGCGACACGTGGCTGAGCCTGGCGATGTGTTCCCGCGTCAACGCGACCTCATCGAGGTTGCTCTCCAGCTTCGGCGCCCCGATGATCGGCACAACCGTTCCAGCCTGTGCCCGGCAGCCAGGCCAGCGACATCGCCGCCGCAGTTGCGTTGGTCTCCTCCGCGATCTCGGCGACGACGTCGATGACCTTGAACTCCTCCTCGCTGGGCCCACCCACGAACTTGGCCCGCTCGGAGTCACTGACTTGCACGTTCCTTTGGTGCTTGCCCGACAGGAACCCGTTCTTGAGCGGACTCCACGGCACCAGCGCCATGTCCAGGTCCGGGCCATGGGCGCAATCTCGCCCTCTACCGTCCACGCCAGCAACGAGCACTCGACCTGCAACGCGATCAACGGCGTCCACCCGTTGAGCAGGGCCATGGTCTGCGCCTGAGCCGTCACCCCAGGCACGTTGGAGAACCCGATGTACCCCACCTTGCCCGATCCCACCAGATCGTCGAGGGTCCGCATGGTCTCCTCGATCGGGGTGTTCCGATCCCAGTTGTGCATCCAGTAGAGGTCGAGGTGGTCGGTGTTCAGGCGCCTTAGAGGCTCGCCTAGCTGCCTGCGAATGATTCCCCTTCTGGCTGCTTTCTTGCCTGATCCTCTTTGGCCTGGGTTCTTGGGTCTTGTCCTGCCGTTGTGGTGGTGCGTCAACCGTGAGGTTGGCAACCCGGAGGACATGCGGAGGTGGAGATCGGTAGGCTGTCCCGGCGAGGGCTGCTAGCTCAATTGGCAGAGCAGGAGACTTCTAATCCACAGGCTTTTGCCACTCCAAAGTGGATAGTCAGATAGATCAAAATTGCTCCCACCTGCACAGACACCCCTTTCCGGACTCACTCGTTCTAGTGTTCGAATGGATCTTGTCCTGCCGTTTGTCCTGTAAATCCGGCGTACCGTGCTTGTTCATGGGCAGGAAGAAGCTGGTCAAGGACCTCACCGGCATCCGCAAGCGCGGCAACACCTACCAGGTGCGCGTGTACGGCCTCGGGCAGGACAAGGTCACGGGCAAGGACATCGTCCTGTCCGGACAGGCTCCCACCGAGGACGAGGCGATCAAGTTGCGCGACTCGTTCCGCGCGCAGATCGCCACGAAGAAGACCAGCCGCAGCAATGCCAAATTCGGTGAAGTCCTGGACGAATGGCTATCCGGCCATGACATCGAAGAGACAACCCTCAGCGGGTACAAGATGTACGTCCGCAGGTATCTGCGCCCGGCATTCGGCGAAGTCACCCTAACTCGCCTTCTCCAGCTCGGACCGAAAGCCTTCGAGGACTTCGCCACCGATGTGAAGCGGTGCCGCCGTCGCTGCAAGCCACGAGTAAAGCTGATCGATCACCGCACCGAGAGGGACCACAAGTGCGATGACCGGTGTAAGCCACACGCCTGCAAGCCGCTCGGCCCTTCATCTATCCGTCAGATTCACGCTGTGATGTCCGGCGCGCTGAACGCGGCTGTCCGCTGGAACTGGATCGCCTTCAACCCTGTGGACGCCGCAAAGAAGCCAAGGGCACCTCGACCGAATCCCGATCCTCCGACTCCGGAGCAGGCTGCACTCCTCGTCAACAAGGCGTGGGAAGAAGACGAACAGTGGGGAACTCTGGTTTGGCTGACGATGGTCACCGGCCTGCGTCGTGGCGAACTGCTTGCACTCCGCTTGCCACGGATCGTCTTCGACCATGCCGAGACCGATCCTCACAGTTGCGAGACTGAAGGCTGCCGCGCCGTTGTCGAAGCACGCACCAACATCGTGATTCGCGACGGAAAACTGATCGAGAAGGAAACCAAGTCACACCAGATTCGGCGGATCAGTGTTGATCCGACCACAACCGACCTACTTGCCGCATGGATTGAGCGTGTGCACGCTCGCTGCGAAGCAGCGGACGTCCCCGTCACGAGCGAGACCTTCCTTTTCTCCTACGCTGCCGGGCACGACCGGCACGCCGACCCTGACGGCGTCACACATCGGTATTCGCGCATGGCTGCAAGCCTGGGCCTTAAGACCCATCTGCACGAACTGCGGCATTACAGCGCAACAGAGTTGCTCACGGCCGGCGTGGACCTCCGAACCGTCGCCGGTCGCCTCGGCCACGGTGGCGGCGGTGCAACAACCCTGCGCGTCTACGCGGCATGGGTTCCAAGCGCAGATAAGCAGGCCGCGGACCTGTTGGCCTCGCGCATGCCAAGCCGCCCTCCGAGGGAACGCGGGTCAGACTGATAAGTCCGGCTGCGCCCAAGCTCTTGTGTCCACCACGTGTCTACACGCGTGGAAACATCGCCTGAACTGTGATTGGACGTAGTGCACCCAACGGCCGATCCGGCAAGCATTTCGATCTTGAGTGGGTACAGAAGATCGTCTCCGGAGACCGTGCGGTCGATCTTGCTTTGAGCATGGACGAAGTCTGGACGCCTCAACGCCTGGACTTGATGCACACGACATGCAGACTGGTATCGATTCCTCGACGGACACGAGACGAGGTTGCGCCACCTACCTGCCACCCTCAAAGGGGGTTATTCGTGACATCACCAAGCCGTCGCCCCGATGTGTCTATCGCTCCCGAACGCGCCGCATATGTCGCCAGGTTCGGAACGTTGGTCTGCTCGCTACTTTTCATAGGGTATCTCCTGCGCGAGGGATACTCGATTGAACTGGTCGGAACGGCAGCGTTCCTGGTGTCCACAACGGCGATCCAGGTTGGCGTTCAGTTATTCCCACATGGACGGGCGTCAAAATGATCGGACTGAGCGAAGAAGACGACGGTCGACGACAGATGTCCGAAGCCCTGCTCGACGCAGAGCTGTCCTGGGATTCCTCGGATTTCAAGAGAGCCACGCTTCTCTTGCGAAGCGAAAAAGGTGTCTCAGTCCAGAGCATCGCTAACAGGTCCAACTTCCAACTACGCAGGTCTACGATATACAAGAACTTTGGCAAGGGTGATGGTAAGCCCAGCGCCAACCAGGTGCGATTCTTCGCGCGAGCATGTGGCGTTTCAACGGAAGAAGAGGATCGCTGGGTTACTGAATGGAAGAGGATCGAGGCCAATATTCCTCCATTTGGACCTGGTACTCCATCAGGAGGGATCGCCGGAGCAAAGCATTATCTGCGTGCAATGACGCACCTGACCACGGTTGCCGCGCACCAAGTATCGAAGACCGAAGAAACCCTTGAGACCCTGAGTCGCATCGCAGTCATCGTGTGTGGCGCAGAGGCGCCAGTAAGCGCCGCTCCGATTCCACGCAATCTGAACGGGGCCGCGCATGACCTTCGGCAACTAGCCGATAATATTGACTCCACCAAGAAGGCCATTCAAGATCTGCTTAACATGATTTAGGTGATCAGGTGGTCAAGACGCCTGCGTTGACGGACAGAACCTATCTGCGCTGCCAGCAGCCGCGCGCGTTCTGCGTGCGCGGCTGCTTCGTCATTTCGCCCCGCGGCCTGAAGCACTTGAGCGAGGTCAACTCGAAGCGTGGTCTCTGCACGCGCGAAACTGGAGTCAAGCCGTCGTAGGACGTCGGAGAGAACATCGATCGCCTCGGGCGCTCCGAGTCGCGCAAGTGCATTGCCCTGGGCCTGACCCGTTTTGACGGACATCTGAGATCAGGGGTTCTGCCCCTGGAAGGATGTCCTTATGAAGACCACGGGCTCGAACAAGCCCCGGCGTCCTCGTCGTGCGTTCACCCCGGAGTTCAAGGCGGAGATCGTCGAGCAGTGCCAGCGTGGTGACCGCTCGATCGCCCAGGTCGCGAAGGACTTCGACCTGACCGAGACCGCCGTGCGCGAGTGGGTCCGCCAGGCCGAACGTGACGCCGGGACCCGCGAGGACGGCGGGCTGAGCAGCGATGAGAAGGCCGAGCTGGCCGCGTTGCGGCGGGAGAACCGGCGGCTGCGTGAGGACGTGGAGATCCTCAAGCGGGCCACGGCTTTCTTCGCGAAGGAGACCCGGTGAACGTGTATCCGTTCATCGAGGCGGAGAACGCCGGCAGCGGCAACGTCAAGCGTGCCTGCGAGTTGCTCAAGGTCTCCCGTGCCGCCTACTACACCCGCCGTGCCAACGGCCCGTCCGCCCGTGACCGCGTCGACGCCGCGCTGACCGAGAAGATCATCGCGGTGCACGACGAGTCGAACGGCACCTACGGGACGCCGCGGATCCACGCCGAGCTCGCCGACCAGGGGCATCGGCACTCCCGCAAGCGCGTCGCCCGGCTCCTGCGCGAAGCCGGCCGAGCCGGGCGGGCGCCGAAACGCTGGCGCACCACCACGATCCCCGACCCGGCCGCGACCACCCCGGCCGACCTGATCAAGCGGGATTTCTCTTGCAGCGCAAGAGAAATCAACAGCAGGTGGTGCGGCGACATCACCTACATCAACACCTGGGAAGGCTGGCTCTACCTCGCGACCGTGATCGACCTCGGCTCCCGGCGCGTCGTCGGCTGGGCCACCGCCGATCACCTGCGCACCGACCTGGTCGAGCAGGCCCTGCACAACGCCGTCACCCAGCGCCGACCCGAGCCAGGAGTGATCTTCCACTCCGACAGGGGCTGTCAATACACCTCCAGTCAGTACGCCCGCGCGGCCACCGACGCCGGAGTGCGGCTATCCGTCGGCCGCAAGGGCCAATGCTGGGACAACGCGGTCGCCGAATCGTTCTTCGCCACCATCAAGACCGAGCTGCTCGACCGGCAGCCCTGGCCCACGAAAGCCAAGGCACACAAGGCAATCTTCGAATACATCGAAGGTTGGTACAACACCCGCCGACGGCATTCCAGCCTCGGCTACCTCAGCCCCGCCACCTACGAAGCCACCCGATACCAGCCTGCCGATCAGGTAGCGTGACCACACCTCATCGACCCTGTCCGTCAAAACGGGGCAGCCCCA
>NZ_FOYL01000007.1 GCF_900115955.1 Lentzea waywayandensis | reverse complement strand
TGTGGGTTAAGGCCCCCAGCTAGACCACTGGGTTGATAGGCCAGAGGTGGAAGACCGGTAACGGTTGGAGCTGACTGGTACTAATAGGCCGAGGACTTGTTACAAAGACGCTACGCATCCACTGTGCGGTTCTGGAAGAACAACCAGGACCGATCGAACCCGCAGGATCGGGGTTCAGGTTGTAATTTCATAGTGTTTCGGTGGTTATAGCGTTGGGGAAACACCCGGTCCCATTCCGAACCCGGTAGTTAAGCCCTTCTGCGCCGATGGTACTGCACTGGTTACGGTGTGGGAGAGTAGGTCGCCGCCGAACTTAATTTGCCCTGCGGGTTGAGCGCCACAAGCGCTCCCCGCAGGGTTTTTTCACGTTCTACCGGCGAGCGATCGCCGGCGTGAGGTCACGGTGTTGCCGGCCGCTGCGGGACCGCGCACGACAACACCCGGCGACTGCACCCGGACCCAGGTGCGCAACGGACACGTCACCCCGGACGTAGCAGTCGTTCGAACGAAACGATCGTGTCGACAGTGACCCGGCAGCTCGCTAGAACCCGGCGCTGCGGCGCCATTCGCTGGGCAGCATGCCGAACGCGAGCCGGAACCGTCGGGTGAAGTGGGTCTGGTCCTTGAAACCCCAGCGCCGGGAGATCGTGCCGATGGAACGGTGCCGGGAACCGGGATGGACGAGCTCGGCCTTCGCCTGGTCCAGCCTGCACGTGATGATCCACTGTTCCAGGCTCAGGTTGGCGTTGGTGCAGACGCGGTGCAGGTGACGGGGCGAGATGGCGAGCGCCGCGGCGATGCTGCCGGGGCCGAGGTCCGGATCGCGCAGGTGCTGGCGCACGTAGGCGCGGATCTGGACGATCAGGGTCTGCTCGACGACGTCACGGGCGCCGGCCACGTCGTCGACGGCCGTGGCGATCAGGGCGCGGGCGAGCTCGATGCTCGCGGCGCCGAGCATGCCGGCCGCCGGGCCTGGGCTGAGCAGGTCGGCGTTGCGGGTGATGTCCATGATGTGGCGGCTGAACAGCCCGTACAGCGGACTGGATCTCAGCCGCGAGCCCGCCCTGGTGACGAGGTCTGCGGGCAGCGCCAGGTTCTCGGCCGAGGTGTTGAGCGACAGCGCCGCGCCGCGGCCGCGCCACCCGAACAGGAACGGTCGGCTGACGTCCACCACCAGAACTTCCCCGGCCTGCACTTTCCGGGTGGCCGCTCCCACCTGGTAGCGGGCCACGCCCATCTCGTGCACACCAATGGCGATGTGCTCGCCCGAGGCCGAGCGGGCGGACCTGGTGGTGCCGATGTTGGCGAAGCCGTTCGAGTCCGCGCGCAGAATCGACGCGGTGCCGAACGGCCACAGGTCCACCCGTGCCCGCACCGGCTCGTCGTCCGCCAGCTCCACCCGTGACGTGCCGGAGGCCTCGCGCATCGTGGTGATCAGCGCGTCTCGCCTGTCCCGCAACGGAAGCGTCGCCGTGTCGAGCAGAACGGCCATGCCACGTCCCCCTTCACCCGGCTGGTGTGGCGGTATCAGCCGACGGCACGGCGCTGTGGACCGATTCGGCGCGTTGGTCCGATCTTAGGCTCTGATCTCTCCGGCCGGCTCACACTCGTCAACGGGAGAGACAGCATCATGAAGACCATCGTCCTGGTCCACGGTTTCTGGGTGACGCCGCGCAGCTGGGAGCACTGGATCGACCGCTACCAGCGGGCCGGTTACCAGGTCGTCGCCCCCGCCTACCCCGGATTCGAGGTGGAGGTCGAGGCGCTCAACGCCGACCCGTCACCGATCGAGGCGGTCACCGCACCGGCCATCATCGAGCACCTCGAGTCCGTCATCAGACAGCTTGACGAACCGCCGATCATCATCGGCCACTCCGCGGGCGGCGCGTTCACCCAGGTCCTGCTCGACCACGGCTTCGGTGCCGCGGGCGTGGCGCTCAACTCCGCGCCGACAGAGGGCGTGCTCGTCACCCCGCTGTCCCAGATCCGCTCGACGCTGCCGGTGCTGAAGAACCCTGCCAACCGGCACAAGGCGGTCGGCCTGACCCCGGACCAGTGGCGCTACGCGTTCACCAACACCTTCACAGAGGAAGAGTCGCTGGCGCTCTACCAGCGCTACCACGTCCCGGCGTCCGGCCGGATCCTGTGGGGCGGTGTGCTGGCCAACTTCATCCCCGGCCCGCAGGACATCCACGTCGACTACCACAACGACAAGCGCGCCCCGCTGCTGTTCGTGTCCGGCAGCGAGGACCACATCATGCCGCCGTCGGTACAGCGTTCGAACGCCAAGCACTACAAGTCGGACACCGTCACCGAGATCAAGGAGTACGAAGGCATGGCCCACCTGCTGCCCGCTCAGAAGGGCTGGGAACAGATCGCCGACGAGGTCCTGGCCTGGGCCGTCGACCAGGCCGGCTGGCCGACCACCGCGTGAAAGACGTCCGCCTCACGCACATCGGTGGCCCGACGGTCCTGATCGAGGTCCACGGATGGCGCCTGCTCACTGACCCGACGTTCGACGCCCCCGGCCGGAGGTACGACTTCGGCTGGGGCACGTCGTCGCGCAAGCTGACCGGCCCCGCGATCACCGCCGCCGAACTGGGCCCGATCGACGCCGTGCTGCTCACCCACGACCACCACGCCGACAACCTCGACGATGCCGGCCGCGCCCTGCTCCCCACCGCGGGCACCGTCATCACCACAGCCTCCGGCGCCCGGCGGCTGGGCAACGCCCGCGGCCTCACCCCGTGGGACACCACCCGCCTCGACGAACCGGGGCGGCCGTCGATCGAGATCACCGCGACCCCGTGCCGGCACGGCCCACCCCTGTCCCGCCCCGTCACCGGCGATGTCATCGGCTTCGCGCTGCGCTGGGACGGCCAGGACCACGGCGCGCTGTGGATCTCCGGCGACACGGTGCTGTACGACGGCGTCCGCGAGGTGGCCGGGCGCGTCGAGGTCGACCTGGCCCTGCTGCACCTCGGCGGGGTGCGCTTCCCGATCACCGGGCCGCTGCGCTACACGATGACCGCCGCCGACGCCGTCAACCTGTGCCGCCAGCTACGGCCGCGCACCGTCGTCCCCGTCCACTACGAGGGCTGGCAGCACTTCCACCAGGGCCGCGCCGCCGTCGAGCAGGCCTTTGCCGCCGCACCCGACGTCGGCGCGCTCGCTCGCTGGCTGCCGCTGGGACCCGGCACAGACCCGTGCTGAAGGTGCGCCTCTAGAAGAGCCTGGTCGCCAGCCTCGCAACCGCTTGCGCATCGCAGTCGCGCAGCAGGTCCCGCAGGTTCACCGCCGCCTTGCGGTCGGAGTAGGTGAACCCGAGCCTGGCGATCGTCGCGCCCCACTGGACGTCGTCGTCGAGCGCATCGGCCAGCTCCTGCCAGCCACCGCGCAGCCGGTGCAGGTAGGCGGGCCACCGCGTAGCTATCTCGGCGACGGCGACCAGGTGGCTCGCCTGTCTGACGTCCTCGGAGACCAGCACACGCAGGTAGAACTGCCACACGTTGAGCAGCCGCTTCTCCTCGCGCACCGACTGCTCGGGCTGAGCCTTGAGCCGGTGCCGCAGATGTTCGCGTACTTCGGCGTGCTGCTCGATCGCGACGACGACCTGCTCGACGGTCGCCGTCCCCGGGATCACCGCGGCCTCTGCGGTGATGACCGGCTCGACCGGGACCTCGGCGTCGGCATGGGGTTCCTCGCGATGTACCGGTCCGAGCTGGGCGAGCAGGATCCGGTCGACGTTGTCCTCCGTGGTGCGGGGCAGCCGCACCGGGAGCTGGACGAGCTTGCGCAGGAACGTCCACCCCGGACTCGGATCGTCCGGGTGCGTCACGATCTTCGCGTCGGCGAGTTCCTTGTAGGCGTGGTCGACGTGCGATGCGACGACCGCGGTGTCGAGACCCAGCACGAACCTCGTCGCGGGGAAGTCGTCTGACAGAAACACGTTGATCGCTTCGAACACCTGAGCCGTGGTGCGCGGGGTGCACCGGTCGAGATCGTCGATCAGCAGGATGAGGCGGTGTCTGTGCGTCTCCAGGTCCCTCAGCAACGCCCTGATGTCGTGCTGCACCAGGTAGAGATAGCCGGATCGAGCGTTGTAGTACGGGTCGCGGATCAACGAATCCGTTGTGGTGGCGGAGAAAGCGTTGCTGACGACCGGTCCGGCGAACAGCTCGCCCGGCAGGAACGCCGACGCCTTGCCGAAGAGGTACCGCAGTCCTGTGTGGACAACGCCTGCCGCGGCGAGCCCCGCGGTCGCCCACCAGGCCCAGCCGAGGTTGATTTTCGTGAGCGCGCCCAGCACGGACAGCCCGAAACCGAGGCCGGCGAACGACAACAACGGGGAGAAGATCCGCCTCCACAGCTGACGCTGGAGATGGCGGCGGTCGACACGGCCGGCGTTGCGGGCGAACCAGTACCGCTCGCGGTTGTTCTGGTGCGGCATGATCGCCGATTCGGCGGCCTCGGTCACGGCCTTCGCGAGTCCGGCCCACACCTGCTCACTCGACTGGTGCCGCCACGGGTTGAACGACACGACCAGCGGGTGGATCATCGGCTTGATCTTCGTCGGCTTCTGCTCCGGCGGCTCCGTCCCCGCGGGAGGCCGGTACAGCATCCGGTCCGCCTGGCTCACGGTGAACCTGCGCCGTGGCCGCGTCGCGGTGGGCGGGGTGGGCAGCCGGTTCTTGACCAGCTCCAGCAGCGTGCTCTTGCCCGAACCCCAGGCGCCCTCCACCGTGATCACGGTCGGTCCGTCGTCGTCACCGGGCCGAAGCACGTCCCGGAGCGCTTCCACCAGGGTGCCGCGGTCGAGCAGGTCCTCCTGCGCGACGCGATCGCTGAACCCACGAGTGGACACCGGTCCGATGCGGGGAACAGGCGGTAGCCGCGGATTCCAGATCTGGACGTTGCCGTCGTCGTCACCGGAGACGATCCGCGGGCGCCCGTCGGGTCCGACGATGCTGACCACGTGGTCGACCCGGCCGCCAGGAGCACCGATGCGCAACTGCTCCCCACTGCGCGGGTCCCAGAGACGGATCGTGCCGCCCACACTCGCGGACACGACCAGTGGCCCTCCCGGTGTCGGGCAGGTCGTGACCGCCGTTATCGGTGTGGTGTGGCCGCTCAGAGTGCGCCACTCGCCCGTGTCACCGGTGGTGCGGATCAGGACGTCCTTGCCGTCGACCCGCACCTGAAGGCCGTCGGGTCGGGAGAACCCCGCCAGGTTGTCGGTTGCAGGACGCCAGTCGATCCGGTGCTCGCCCTCGTAGCGCACTCCGGTGTTCGCGTGCACGACCGCGCGCCCCCGGTGCCCGTGTACTTCGAGCAGTGGGTCCGCGGCGATGTCCGTGTTGACGGCGAGCCGTGTGATCGGCTCCCCGAACTCGATGACACGATCCAGGGCCATCCGCACTGACTCATCCGCCGTCGTCACGCCTGGAAAGTACCGAGTTTCGTTTCCGGCAGGTTTCTGTCCGGTCGGACTAGTGCGAAATTGCCCTGAACAGGGTGAAGATGTGGACCATGGAACACCGAGCCCGCACCTCAGGACTGCGCCGCAGCCGCACGGTCACCACGCCGAGGCTCGGTGAGCTGTTCAACGGCTATCTGAATCCCGCACGGCCCCATGCCGGTGCCTACGACGAGATGTTCTCCACCGACAACGGGGTGCGCAGTGCTTACCGCGCGCTGTACGAGTCGGTGGCTCCGTCGCAGGTCAACGAGCTGAACGCGCGCTCTGAGGCGCTTGGGCGGGCCTTTGTCGACCAAGGGATCACGTTCTCGCTGAGCGGTCAGGAAAGGCCGTTCCCGCTCGATCTGATCCCTCGGATCATCACCGCGACCGAGTGGTCGAAGCTCGAAAAGGGCATCGTTCAGCGGGTGCGGGCGATGGAGATGTTCCTCGCGGACATCTATGGCGACGCGCAGATCGTTCGGGATGGAGTGTTGCCCCGTCGTCTCATTACGAGCTGCGAGCACTTCCATCGCGAGGCGGCTGGCATCAGTCCGCCCAACGGGGTGCGCATCCACGTTGCCGGTGTGGACCTCGTGCGCGATGAGCAAGGGACTTTCCGGGTTCTCGAAGACAATCTTCGTTGCCCGTCCGGCGTCTCCTACGTCATGGAGAACCGGCGGACGATGGCGCGGGTCTTTCCTGACCTGTTCGCACGGCACCGTGTGCGCGCTGTGGGTGACTACGCGGTTCATCTGCTTCGGGCCTTGAGGAACGCTGCCGCGCCCAACGCCGCGGACCCGAACGTTGTCGTGCTCACGCCTGGCCTTGGCAACAGCGCGTACTTCGAGCACTCGTTGCTCGCGCGGCAGATGGGTGTGGAGCTGGTCGAGGGGCGGGATCTGTTCTGCCGCGACAACTTCGTTTACCTCCGCACGACCGAGGGCGAGCGGCAGGTCGACGTCATCTATCGGCGCATCGATGACGACTTCCTGGATCCCGTGCACTTCCGGCCGGACTCGGTGCTGGGGATCGCCGGCCTGCTGAACGCGGCGCGGGCGGGCAACGTCGTCGTCGCCAACGCGGTGGGCAACGGGGTGGCGGACGACAAGCTCGTCTACACCTACATGCCGGAGATCGTGCAGTACTACCTCGGCGAGAAGTGCTTGCTGCCCAACGTGGACACGTTCCGGTGCTGGCTGTCGGAGGAGCGGTCGCACGTGTTCGACCACCTCGACGAGCTGGTGGTGAAGCCCGTCGAGGGGTCTGGCGGGTACGGGATCGTGTTCGGTCCGGACGCGACGGTCCGGGAGCTCAACTCGCTGCGGAAGCGGATCAAGAGCAACCCGCGTGGATGGATCGCGCAGCCCGTCGTGCAGCTGAGCACGGTGCCGACCAAGGTGGGGGACAAGCTGGCGCCGCGGCACGTGGACCTGCGGCCGTTCGCGGTGAACGACGGCAACTTCATCTTCGTGTTGCCGGGTGGGTTGACTCGTGTCGCACTGCCCGAGGGCAGCCTCATCGTGAACTCTTCGCAGGGCGGCGGGTCCAAGGACACGTGGGTGCTGGCGGCCAAGTCGTCCACCCAGGAGCGGGAGCTGGCGCAGCCTGGGCTCGCCGGTCCGTCCGAAATGGAGGTCGCGGCGGCGGAACAAGGGCCCGAGCTGACCACTTCCCAGCAACAACAGCAGCAGTAGGGAGGCGCGCGAAATGCTGGCACGCAACGCTGAGTCGCTGTACTGGATCGGCCGCTACGTCGAACGGGCGGATGACACGGCGCGCATCCTGGACGTTTCGGTCCATCAGCTGTTGGAGGACGCGACGGTCGACCCGGACGCCACGTCACGGCAGCTGCTGACGGTTCTGGGCATCACGCCGCCGGAGGGTGCCGACCAGTTCGACGTGTGGTCGTTGACGGAACTGGTGGCGTACAACAAGGACAACCCCAGCTCGATCGTGTCGTCGGTCAACAGCGCGCGCGAGAACACGCGTGGTGCTCGTGAGGTCGTGTCGACCGAAATGTGGGAGTGCCTCAACGCGATGTGGAACGCCGTCGCGGAACGGCAGACCTACGCGCGCACGATGGGGCCGCATGCGTTCTTCAGCTTCGTGGAGGAGCGCGCGGCGATGTTCGCCGGGCTGGCGGACTCCACGATGTCACGGGACGACGGGTGGCGGTTCCTCGTGCTGGGACGGTCGGTCGAGCGCGTCGACATGATCGTGCGACTGCTTTTGGCTCGTGTGGGGGACAAGGCGTCTTCGCCTGGATGGGTCACGGTTCTGCGGTCGGCCGGTGCGCACGACACGTACCTGAGGACGTACCGCGGCGCGTTGGACGCGTCGAGAGTGGTGCAGTTCCTGTTGTTGGACAGGCTGTTCCCGCGGTCGGTGTTCCACGCGTTGAAGCAGGCCGAGTCGTGTCTGGAGCAGCTGGAGAACCAACCGTCCGTGCGTGTCGGTGCGCGCGCGGAGGCGTTGCGGCTGCTCGGTAAGGCACGGAGCGACCTGGAGTTCTTGAGGCCGCACGATCTGCTGCCCGATCTGCCGAAACGTCTTTCGGCGTTGCAGAAGACCGTGCGTGACGTCGGTGAGGCCGTGTCGCAGCAGTACTTCCACGTGGCGCCGTGGGTCGCCTGGACGAACACCGAGGTGGGCTGACCATGAGCTGGCGAGTGCGTGTCGTGCACACGACGGGCTATCAGTACGAGGCACCGGTCATGCAGTCGTACAACGAGGCGCGGCTGACACCGCGCGGTGACCGCCGTCAGAACGTGGTCGTCTCACGCGTCGAGACCACGCCGGCGACCCGTGCGTACCGGTACACGGACTACTGGGGCACGGAGGTCACGTCGTTCGACCTCCATGCGCCGCACAAGGAACTGCAGGTCGTCGCGTCGTCGGTGGTGGAGACGAGCGACCTGATCGAGCCGGTGACCACGGGCACATGGGCGGACATGCGCGAGGAGAACCTCCTCGACCGGTACACGGAGTTCCTCGAGCCGACGCGCTACACGCCGCGCAACCGTGAGCTGTTGAGCAAGGCGCGTGAGCTGAAGAAGGGCAAGACGCCGTCCGAGGCCGTGCTGGCCGCTTCGCAGTGGGTGTCGGAGCAGCTGAAGTACCAGGCGGGGTCCACGGGCGTGCACAGCTCGGCCGTCGACGCGTGGCACGAACGCAAGGGCGTCTGTCAGGACTTCGCGCACCTGACGCTCGTGTTGTTGCGCGGCATGGGGATTCCGGCGCGGTACGTCTCCGGATACCTGCACACGAAGAAGGACGGCGCGCTGCGAGAAACGGTGCGCGGCGAGTCGCACGCGTGGATCGAGGCGTGGACCGGTGGGTGGTGGGGGTATGACCCGACCAACGCGATGCCGGTCGGGCCTCGGCACATCTGGGTCGCGCTCGGGCGTGACTACGCGGATGTGGCTCCGTTGAAGGGAATCTATTCGGGTGGGGCGGCGACCGCGCTGGAGGTGACGGTCGACATCACGCGCCTTGCGTAGGACGTTTTCACCCGAATGAGCACCTTCTTTGGACCCGCTACAAACCCTAGCTTCGGCCTATGACTGTGATCACATCCACTGTGTACAGCCGGGATCTCGGGGACGAACTGCGTCGGTTGCGGGAGACCTGCACCGATCTGGGTGGCCGCGCGATGGCCATCCGGCTCGGCTGGGATCCGAGCAAGATGTCCACCATCGAGCACGGGAAGGCTCGTGCGAGCGAGATCGACCTCGTGCAGTTCCTGACCGCGTGCGGCAAGGACGTCGACTTCTTCGAGGAGTTCCGGCGCCGTTATGAGAAGGCCTTCGACGAGTACATCGTCCAGGTGCCGGACAACACGCGGACGATGGCCTTCGCCGAGGCGACCGCCAAGACGATCACCAGCTATGACCCGCGGTCCGTGCCGGGCCTTTCGCAGACGCCGGAGTACGCCGACGCGCTGTACCGGTTGGGCGGCCTCATCGCGGAGGAACGAATCCCGACGATCGTGCAGTTCCGCATCGAACGTCAGGCGATCCTGGGGCGGCATGATCGGCCGACTTGTCTGTTCTACATCCATGAGCATGCGTTGCAGCAGAAGGTCGGGGACGACCAGATCATGGAAGACCAGTGCGCGAAGCTCTTGTTCGGTGCGCCGGAGATCCGGATCGTGCCTGCGCACGTCGTGGTGCCGTCGTCCGGCTGCGTGCTCTGGGAGTACGAGAAGGCGTACCCGGTCGCCTTCGGTGAGACGGACCTCGCGAAGGTGTTCGTGCAGGATCCGGGAGCCATCGCGCGCACCAGGTTGATCTTCGATCACCTGGACGAGGTCGCGCTGAGTGCGGAACAATCGCGGAGCAAGCTGGCGGAGTACGTCAGCCCACCGCGAGAGGAATTCGATGGCCGAGGACCGCGTCTGGCGTAAGAGCAGCTACAGCGATGCGACCGAGGACGGGAACTGCGTCGAGGTCTCGATCGCTCAGGACGTACTGGTTCGTGACTCCAAGAACGCCGACGCGGGCACGCTGAGCTTCAGCGCACCCGCGTGGCGTGCGTTCGTTCAGCGCCAGCCGTGACGTTCGCGTAGGGCGTCCACGACCTGGCCGAAGGCGCCGGGTGCCAGCACGGCACCCTCGCGCCGGATGTCGTCGTCCGAGTCGAGGGCGAAGACGCGGTCGAGGCGCAGGTAGGACGGCCTGCCCTCGCGGTCCCAGGCGCCCGCGCCCAGTTCGAGGTAGTCGTCGCGCGGCTCTTTCGAGGAGAGCATCAACGCGACCAGTTCACGCTTCATGTGGCCCACGACCAGCAGCGGGCGGTCCTTGCCGCGGTTGGCGTCCTCTTCGAAGGGCACCCAGGCCCACACGACCTCGCCGGGGTCGGCGTCGCCGTCCATGGTGGGCGAGTAGTCCAGCTTGGCGGCCTGTGCCGCGTCGAAAACCTCGCGGACCGCGCCCTTCGCCGGGCGGGGGTCCTCACCGTTCATCTGCACGGACGCACCCTAGTGGTGCAGAGCCCAGCGGCCTCTATGGGACCATAAGGGGACACCCGTCCGATTTTTTGTTGAGGACTGCCTTGACCACGTTCGCCGACACGACCTTCACGCCGCCGGAGCTCATCCGGAACTTCTGCATCATCGCGCACATCGACCACGGCAAGTCGACGCTGGCCGACCGCATGCTGCAGCTCACCGGCGTGGTCGACGCGCGGGCGATGCGGGCGCAGTACCTGGACCGCATGGACATCGAACGCGAGCGCGGCATCACCATCAAGGCGCAGAACGTGCGTCTGCCGTGGCAGCTCGACGGGCAGGACGTCGTCCTGCACATGATCGACACGCCTGGTCACGTCGACTTCACCTACGAGGTGTCCCGCGCGCTGGAGGCCTGTGAGGGCGCCGTGCTGCTGGTCGACGCCGCGCAGGGCATCGAGGCGCAGACGCTCGCGAACCTGTACCTGGCGATGGAGAACGACCTCACCATCATCCCGGTGCTGAACAAGATCGACCTGCCCGCGGCGGACCCGGACAAGTACGCCAAGGAGATCTCGCACATCGTCGGCTGCGAGCCGGAAGAGGTGCTGCGCGTCTCGGCGAAGACCGGGTTCGGTGTCGAGGCGCTGCTGGACGAGGTCGTGCGGAAGGTTCCGGCCCCGGTCGGCGCCTCGGACGCCCCGGCCCGCGCGATGATCTTCGACTCGGTCTACGACACCTACCGCGGCGTCGTCACCTACATCCGCGTCGTCGACGGCAAGATCACGCCGCGCGAGCGCATCAAGATGATGTCGACGGGTGCCACCCACGAGATCCTCGAGGTCGGCATCGTCTCCCCGGAGCCCAAGCCGTCGCAGGGCCTCGGCGTCGGCGAGGTGGGCTACCTGATCACCGGCGTGAAGGACGTGCGCCAGTCCAAGGTCGGCGACACCGTCACGTCGGAGCGCAAGGGCGCCACGGAGCCGCTGGCCGGCTACCGCGAGCCCCGTCCGATGGTCTACTCCGGCCTGTACCCGGTCGACGGCTCGGACTACCCGGAGCTGCGTGAGGCGTTGGACAAGCTCCAGCTCAACGACGCCGCCCTGACCTACGAGCCGGAGACGTCCGCGGCGCTGGGCTTCGGCTTCCGCTGCGGCTTCCTCGGGCTGCTGCACCTGGAGATCACCCGCGACCGCCTGGAGCGCGAGTACGGTCTCGACCTCATCTCCACCGCCCCGAACGTCGTGTACCGCGTCGTGATGGAGGACGGCACCGAGCACGTCGTGACGAACCCGTCCGACTGGCCGGAAGGCAAGCGCGCCGAGGTCTACGAGCCCGTCACCAAGTGCACCATCATCGCGCCGTCCGACTACATCGGCGCGATCATGGAACTCTGCCAGTCCAAGCGCGGCCAGCTCGGCGGCATGGACTACCTGTCGGAGGACCGCGTCGAGCTGCGCTACACGATGCCGCTCGGCGAGATCATCTTCGACTTCTTCGACTCGCTGAAGTCGCGCACCCGCGGTTACGCGTCGCTGGACTACGAAGAGTCCGGCGAGCAGGACGCGGAGCTCGTCAAGGTCGACATCCTGCTGCAGGGTGAGACGGTCGACGCGTTCAGCGCGATCGTGCACAAGGACTACGCCTACGCGTACGGCACGCGCATGGCGACCCGTCTGCGTGAGCTCATCCCCAGGCAGCAGTTCGAGGTGCCGATCCAGGCCGCGATCGGTGCCCGCGTGATCGCCCGCGAGACCATTCGCGCGATCCGCAAGGACGTTCTGGCCAAGTGCTACGGCGGTGACATCACCCGTAAGCGCAAGCTGCTCGAGAAGCAGAAGGAAGGCAAGAAGCGCATGAAGATGGTCGGCCGCGTCGAGGTGCCCCAGGAGGCCTTCGTCGCCGCGCTGTCCACTGATGAGCCGAAGGGCAAGAAGTAGGTCTCAGTCGTGACGGGGCCGGATCCGCTTGTCGGGTCCGGCCCTTTGAGTTGATTGACGCTGGTCAGCGGGATGCTCTTTGGGTGCGTCAAGCTCATGTGGCCCAGTCGGTTGGGGTGCCGCATCGCTTTCAGTCGCGCGAGCAGGGCCCACCGATGTGTTTCCGGGCAATCGCGACGATGATCCCCCAAGCCTCCTCCCCGTCGAGCCACCTGCTGCCCGGCCCTGGCGTTGCTGGATCAGCAACGTAGTTTGCCGATACGGCACGATCGGGAGCATGGTCGAAGCATGACGACCGCACAGGAGTTCTGGGAGACCTTCTACTCGGAGCGGGACCAGGTCTGGTCCGGCAAGCCGAACCCGTTGCTGGTGCGCGAAGCCGAACGGCTGACGCCCGGCAGCGCGCTCGACATCGGGTGCGCGGAAGGCGGTGACGCCGTCTGGCTCGCGAAGAGGGGCTGGCGGGTGCTGGGCGTCGACGTGTCGCAGGTCGCGCTGGACCGGGCGCTGAAGCACGCGTACGACGCCGGCGTCGAGATCTCGGTGGAGCAGCACGATCTCAAGGCCACGTTCCCCGAAGGCTTGTACGACCTGGTGAGCGCGCAGTTCCTGCATTCGCCGGTCGAGGAGGACGGGGAGCGCAACAGCATCCTGAAGCGGGCTTCGCAGGCCGTGGCGCCGGGCGGGTACCTGGTCGTCGGCGGGCACGCCGGGGCGCCGTCGTGGTCCGAGCACCAGGACTACTACTTCCCGACGACGAAGGACGTGCTCGACCACCTCGCGCTGAAGGACAACTGGATCATCGTCACCGACGAGGTGGTGGAACGGCCGCTCGTCGGGCCGGACGGCCAGGAGGAGACGCGCAAGGACAACGTCCTGACCCTCAAGAGGTTGTTCTAGAAACGCGAAGGCCACCCTCGGCAACGCTGCCGGGGTGGCCCTGAAGTGAACTCGTCAGGCGGACCGCAGAAGGCGGTCCATCGCCTGCCGGTTGATGATCGAACGGAGCTCGCCGGTCTCCTCCGCGCTGTGGCGCGACAGGATGGCGTCCAGTTCGAGTCGGTCGCTCTCGGTGGTGTAGCTGGCCAACTGCCGTTCCAGGCTCCGGCGCGAGTACCGAGCTTCACGGCGCGAGGCCAGGCTCGAACGCAGGGACTTCACGGACAGGTCGTGGCGGGTCATCTTGTCCTTCCAATCTTGGTTACGGTTCGATAATACACCCTGTTCAAGCGACCTGTACCGATGAAGAAGCGAGTTAGCTCACGTACTCCGCGAGCAACCCGAGGGCGCGTGCGTACTTGGCCTTCAAGCGATCTTGTGTGGCGGGATCCAGGCGGGCCATGCGGGCGGGGGAGAGGTTGTCGCCGATGTCCGCGCGCTTCACGGAGAGTGCCAACGGGTTCGCGGCGACGCGGCGGAGGTAGTCCTCCTGCGGCTCTTCCGGGAGATGTGACAGGGCCACGACGGCGTCGACCACGGCCTCGGGGCAGCCGCGCGCGAGCAGATCGTCGGCGGTGACCGGGGTGTCCTCGAGGACGTCGTGCAGGACCGCGGTCATCTGCTCGTGCTCGCCGGTCATCGATGCCATGACCCGCAACGGGTGTCCGATGTACGGCCGGCCCGACTTGTCGACCTGGCCGTCGTGGGCCGAGGTGGCGATCGTGATGGCGTCTTCGAGGGTGAACACGCCCCTCAAGTTAAACCAGGTCTTGACCAGACGCAGTGGTCTAGTCCATTTTTAGTCCACTCACAACATGGCCGCCGCATGAGGTGTGGAGGTGGACCATGTCCAA
This sequence comes from Lentzea waywayandensis, assembly GCF_900115955.1. Lineage (GTDB taxonomy): Bacteria > Actinomycetota > Actinomycetes > Mycobacteriales > Pseudonocardiaceae > Lentzea > Lentzea waywayandensis. The sequence continues at coordinate 461,852 of NZ_FOYL01000007.1, read as the reverse complement.
GACCAGACGAGCAGCTATAGCGCTGCTGTCCGCGCTGTTCGCTTGTGCCGGTCTGGTGTTGGTGATCAACGGAAGCGCTGCCGCCGCGAACCTCGCGGCCAACAGCGGCTTCGAGGCCGGCAACCTGAGCGGCTGGACCTGCACCGAGGGCACGAGCGTCACCAGCAGCACGAAGCGCACCGGCACGTACGCACTGCAAGGTGCACCCGCCGGGCAGAGCAACGCGCGGTGCCAGCAAACCGTGACGGTGCAACCGAACACGGCCTACAAGCTGTCCGCGTGGGTGCAGGGCAGCTACGTCTACCTCGGCGTCACCGGTGGCGTGGAGAAGAACACCTGGACTCCTGGTTCGAGTGGGTTCTCACAGCTGACCGTGGACTTCACCACCGGCAGTGCCACCAGCGTCACGATCTACCTGCACGGCTGGTACGGCCAGCCCACCTACTACGCCGACGACGTCAACCTCGACGGCCCCGGCACGCCGCCGACGACCACGAGCACCACGACGTCGACCACCACCACTACGACGACGACCACGACGACCACCACCACGACCAGCAACCCGCCGAACACCGGTCTGCCCAAGCACGTCCTGACGGGCTACTGGCAGAACTTCTACAACGGTGCGCGCGCTCTGAAGCTCGCGGACGTTCCCACCACCTACGACATCATCGCGGTCTCGTTCGCCGACGCCACGGCGGTGCAGGGCCAGGTCGCGTTCAACCTCGACCCCGGCCTGAGCAGCCAGCTCGGCGGCTACACCGACGCGCAGTTCCGGGCGGACATCAAGACCGTGCAGAACCGCGGCCAGAAGGTGATCATCTCCGTCGGCGGTGAGAAGGGCACGATCAGCGTCGGCAACTCGACGGCGGCGACGAACTTCTCCAACAGCGTCAAGTCGCTGATCTCCTCCTACGGCTTCAACGGCGTCGACATCGACCTGGAGAACGGCGTCAACGCCCAGTACATGGGCCAGGCCCTGCGGGCCATCCACGCCGGCGGCGGCACCGTCATCACCATGGCGCCGCAGACGATCGACATGCAGAACGTCAACGCGGAGTACTTCAAGCTGGCGCTGGCCACCAAGGACATCCTGACCATCGTCAACATGCAGTACTACAACTCCGGCACGATGCTCGGCTGCGACCAGCAGGTCCACAGCCAGGGCACGGTCAACTTCCTGACCGCGCTCGCGTGCATCCAGTTGCAGAGCGGCCTGCGCGCCGACCAGGTGGGCCTCGGCCTGCCGGCGTCGCCGTCCGGTGCCGGTGGCGGTTACCAGTCGCCGTCCAACGTCAACAACGCGCTCAGCTGTCTCGCCCGCGGCACCAGCTGCGGGACGTTCAAGCCGAGCACGACCTGGCCGTCCATCCGCGGCGCCATGACGTGGTCGATCAACTGGGACGCCTCGAACAACTGGCAGTTCGCGAACACCGTCGCTCCTCATCTGGACTCCCTGCCCTAGATGATGGAACCGATCGGCGCCACGTCCACAGTGGACGTGGCGCCGACGTCCGTTCGGAGTAGTCCTTGCGTCATCAAGGACACAGGTCTTCACCAGGCATTTGTCGGCCGATCCAACTAGGTTGTCTTCCATGTTCCACACGCTGGCCGTGCCCGTGATCGCCGCGCCCATGGCAGGTGGCCCGTCCACCCCCGAACTGGTCGCCGCGGTGAACGAGGCAGGCGGGTTCGGGTTCCTCGCGGCCGGGTACATCACCGTCGAGCAGCTCGCGGAGAAGATCACACGCACGAGCGAGCTCACCGCGAAGCCGTTCGGGGTCAACCTTTTCGTGCCCGGAACCCGGCCGACCAGCGACATCTCGTCCTACGTGCGCCGCGTCACGGCCTGCGCCGAGAAGGTCGGCGCCGCGCCTGGTGACCCCCGCTGGGACGACGACAACTACGCGGCGAAGCTCGAACTCGTGCTGGCGCTGCGGGTTCCGGTGGTGTCGTTCACCTTCGGCCTGCCCGACGTCGACGACGTCCAGCGGCTCAAGGCGGCGGGCTCCACGATCGTCGTGACGGTCACCACCCCGAGCGAGGCACGGCAGGCGCGGCAGATCGGCGCCGACGTCCTGTGCGTGCAGGGCTCGGACGCGGGCGGCCACCGCGGCACGTTCGCCGACGACGGAATTTCGCCCGGCGGCGGTGAGCTGTACGGCACCCTCGCGGCGATCAGGCTCGTGAAGAGCGCCGTCGACCTGCCGGTGATCGCGACCGGTGGCCTCGTCAGCGGTGCCGACGTCGCCGCGGTGCTGGCAGCGGGTGCGGTCGCGGCACAGCTCGGCACCGCGTTCCTCGGTTGCCCGGAGGCGGGAACCAATGCGACGCAACGGGAAGCGCTCGCCGAAGGAGCCCGGCGCACGGCGCTCACGCGGGCGTTCAGCGGCCGGCCCGCCCGAGGTCTCGTGAACCGGTTCCTGATCGAGCAGGGCCCGCACGCGCCCGCCGCGTACCCGAACGTCCACCACCTCACGAGGCCGGTGCGCGCGACCGGTGAGGTGGAGGTCATGTCGCTGTGGGCGGGCACCACGTATCCGCTCGCGAAGGCCGAACCGGCGGGCGCGATCGTGCAGCGAATCGGCGCGGAGCTGACCGAAACGATCAAATCCCTGGCTCAGCGGTTCTCGCGCGGCTAAGAAGGAGAGCGTGACCTCGCTCTCCGATGAGATGTTCCAGGCGATGATGGACTGGAACCCGCTGTTCGCCACGCTCGTCGGGGTGCCGGGCTGGGACGACCGGCTCGAAGACCTCAGCGCCGACGGCCACCGGGCGATGCGTTCCCGGCTGACCGGCATCCTCGAGCGCCTCGACGGAAGTGGTGAGGATCCGGTCGCGCGGGACGTGATCCGGCACCAGGCCGAGTCGATCATCACCGGCATCGACGCGCGGCTGGTCGAGCACTCGGTGTCCAGGGGGACCAACGCGCCGGTCGCGGGTCTGCTCAGGGCGACCTCGCACCTGGACTTCTCGCAGCGGCGGCATCTCGTTCCCGGGTTCCTCGGCCAGGCCGCGGACCGGTTGCTCGACACCGACCGCAGGCCGTTGCGCCGGCACGTGGAGAACGGCGCGGCCTACGTCGAACGGTTCCTCGCCTCGCCGCGCCAGGAATGGGAGGGCGACGCGGACCTGCGCCCGGCGTTCGCCCGCTACCGCGAGGTCCTGCTGGGCCTTCCGGGACGGGTCGACGAGCAGGCCGGTCTCTGCTGGCTGCCCGACGGCGAGGAGAACTACCGCAAGCTCGTCCGCGACTACACGACCGCCTCTTACAGCCCCGCCGAACTGCACCGGCTCGGCCTCGACCTCATCGCCGGGCTGCACGAGGAGTACGCGAAGATCGGTTCGCGGGTGTGGGGCGTCTCCGACGTCGCGGAGATCTTCCGACGGTTGCGCACGGACCTGTTGTGGGACAACGAGGACGAGATGCTCGTCAGCGCGGTCGACGCCGTCACGCGAGCCGAGGCCGAGGCACCGAACTGGTTCGGACGACTGCCGAAGGCGCGGTGCGAAGTCCGGTTCGTGCCGGAGGTCGACCGCCGCAACGCCGCGTTCGCGTACTACGAGGACGCGGCGCTCGACGGGTCGCGTCCCGGCACGTACTTCGTGAACCCGTTGAACGCCACCGGACGCAGCCGCACGGTGTCCGAGGTGACGGCGTTCCACGAGGCCGTTCCCGGCCACCACTTCCAGCTGTCGATCGCCGCCGAGACCGAACTGTCGAACGTGCGCAAGTTCGCGTTCATCGACTCCTACATCGAGGGCTGGGGTCTCTACACCGAGCGCCTGGCCGACGAGATGGGCCTGTACTCGTCGGACGAGGCACGGCTGGGCATGCTGGGTCTCGACGCGATGCGCGCCGGCCGCCTGGTCGTGGACACGGGCCTGCACGCGCTCGGATGGCCTCGGCAGCAGGCCATCGACTACCTGAGCGAGAACACCGCGATGGACGACGCGGAGATCTCGTCCGAGGTGGACCGGTACATCGAGGCGCCGGGCCAGGCGCTCGCGTACATGGTGGGGCGCCTGGAGATCCAGCGCGTGCGCGAGGAGGCCCGGTCCGCGATGGGCGATAGTTTCGACATCAGGGCGTTCCACGATCTCGTGCTGGAGAACGGCATCGTACCGTTGCCCACGCTCGGCAAACTTGTCTCCGACTGGTCCGGGAGGGCCTGATGTCGCTCGCTGATGAGATGTTCCAGGCGGTCATGGACTACTCGCCGCAGTCGGCCACGATGCTGGGGGTGCCGGGCTGGGAGGACAAGCTCGAAGACCTGAGCACGGACGGCGAACAGGTGATCAGGGACCGGATCGCCGGCCTCCTGGAGAAGGCCGAGACGGACGACACCGAGGACCCCGTCACGCTCGCGGTCATCAAGCAGCAGGGCCGGGCGATCGTCGACCGCATCGACGCCAGGCTGATCGAGCACACCGTCGCGACAGGACTGGACGCGCCCGTCAACGGTCTGCTCATGATCTCGTCGCGGCTCGACGTGTCCGAGCGCGTCGACCAGTTCGCGCGCTACATCGGGCAGGCGGGGCAGCGGGTCCGCGACTCCGATCGCCGGCCGTTGCGCCGCCACCTCGAGGTCGGGGTGAAGCGCATGGAGAGCGTCCTGGCCGCGCCGGTGCAGGAGTGGGAGGGTGACCACTCCGCCGAGATCCGCACGGCCATCGCCGGGTTCCGCGACGTGCTGACGTCGATCGAGGACGGCCGCGGCGACGACAAGCCCGGCCTGTGCTGGCTGCCGGAAGGCGAGCGGAACTACACGAACCTGGCCCGCGACTACACGACGACCACGCGCACGCCCGACGAGCTGCACCGCCTGGGTAAGGACCTGATCGCGTCGCTGCGCGAGGAGTACGCGGAGATCGGCTCGCGGGTGTGGGGCACCTCGGACGTGCCGGAGATCTTCCACCGGTTGCGCACCGAACTGCTGTGGGACAACGAAGAGCAGATGGTCGAGAACGCTCTGGGGGCGATCGCGCGGGCCGAGGCCGAGGCGCCGAACTGGTTCGGCCGCATGCCGAGGAACGCCTGCCAGGTGCGCGCCGTCGAAGAGGCGGAGCAGCGGACGTCGGCGATCGCGTTCTACCAGCCGGGGTCGCTCGACGGCACCCGTCCCGGCACGTACTGGCTGAACCCGTTGGGAGCCACCGAACGCAGCCGCACGCTGTCGGAGGTGACGGCGTTCCACGAGGCGGTGCCCGGCCACCACTACCAGTTCTCGATCGCGGCCGAGCTGGACGTGCACAACGTGCGCAAGTTCGCGTTCATCGAGGCGTACCTGGAGGGCTGGGGGCTCTACACCGAGCGCCTCGCGGACGAGATGGGCCTGTACTCCTCGGAGGAGCAGCGCCTCGGCATGCTGGGGCTCGACGCGATGCGCGCCGGGCGGCTCGTCGTCGACACGGGCCTGCACGCGTTCGGATGGACGCGGCAGCAGGCCGTCGACTACCTGCGCGAGAACACCGTCATGCCCGAGCCGGAGATCAACGCCGAGATCGACAGGTACATCGAGTCGCCGGGCCAGGCACTCGCGTACATGGTGGGGCGCCTGGAGATCCAGCGCATCCGTTCCGAGGCAGAGACGAAGATGGGCGACCGGTTCGACGTCCGCGCGTTCCACGACCTGGTGGTGGGGAGCGGCGCGGTGCCGCTCTCCACCCTCGACCAGATCGTCACCGCCTGGGCTGACGCTCCATGACGGAATGCCGCTTCGAGTACGTGAGGTAGACGATCAGGCCGATCACGAACCAGACCGCGAACCGCAGCCAGGTCTCCGGGGTGAGGAACGTGATCAGCCAGATCGAGAAGATCACGCCGATGATCGGCACCACGGGCATGCCCGGCGTCCTGAACGTGCGCGGGAGGTCGGGCTGCTTGTACCGCAACATGATCACGGCGACGCACACGACGACGAACGCCAGCAGGATGCCGATGTTGGTGAGCTCGGCGGCCTCCGCGATCGGCAGGAAACCGGCGATGATCGCGGAGGCGATGCCCAGCACCCAGGTGATGCGCGACGGAACGTGCTTCACCGGGTGCGTCTTCGCGAACCACTGGGGCAGCAGGCCGTCGCGGCTCATCGAGTAGCCGACGCGGGCCGCGCCCAGCAGGAACGTGAACAGCACCGTCGTGATGCCGAGGATCGCGCCGACGCTGATGATGATGCCCAGCGCTGGCAGGCCGACGTCGGCGAACGCCGTGGCGAACGCGGACTCCGCGTCGACGTCCCTGTAGTTCACCATTCCCGTCAGCACCAGGCAGGCCGGCACGTACAGCACCATCGACACCGCGAGCGAGTAGATGATCGCCTTCGGCATGTGCTTCTGGGAGTCCTTCGACTCCTCGGCCGCCGTCGACATGGCGTCATAGCCGAACACCGCGAAGAACACCGTCGCCGCACCCGTGAGCGCACCCGAGATGCCGAACGGGAAGAACGGGTTGTAGTTGTCGGTGTCGATGTGGAACGCGCCGACGATGACGACCAGTGCCACCACCGCGACCTTCAGGTACACCAACGTGGTCTCGAACCGCGCCGCGTTCTTCATGCCCGTGTTCAGCACGTACGCGATCAGCAGGCACAGCACGACCGCGAACAGGTTGACCTTGTACGAGCCCTCTGGAACGCCGGGTGCTTCTGTGCCCGGCGCGCCCAGCATCCATGCCCGCGAACTCCGCGTACGAGAACGCCGCCGCCGCGCTCGCGATACCCGCGATGAGGAACGAGACCAGCACCGCCGGTCCGGCCGTCTTGTTCGCGACGGCGCCCGCGAGCGAGAAGATGGCCGCGCCGATGATGCCGCCGATGCCGATCGCCGTGAGCTGCCACAGGCCCAGCGTTCTGGTGAGCCCGTCGCCCTTGTCCTCGGCGATCTGGTCTATGGGCTTGCGCCTGAAAACGCCCTGTGTGGTCATGGGACCACTGTCACGCGGTTCGTTCGACCCCACCAATCAGAAGGGCGTTCTCAGGCGTCCTGTGCCTTTACGGGCGAGTGAAGACGATCTTGCCGGCCGTGTCGCCGTCGAGCATCGCCTGGAGGCCCTGCTCGGCGTCCTCGAACTTCAGCTCGGCGCCGATCTGCGGCTTGAGGTCGTTGAGGGCGCAGAACCGGATCAGGTCGCCCAGCTCCTCGCGCGTGCCCATGGTCGAGCCGACCACGCGCAGCTGAAGGAAGAACAGCCGCTGGAGCTCGGCCGCGGAGGCGTCGCCGGACGTCGCGCCGGAGATCACCACGATGCCGCCGGGCTTGAGCGCCTTCATCGAGTGCGACCAGGTGGCCTTGCCGACGGTCTCGAACACCGCGTCGACCCGTTCGGGCAGCCGGGCGCCGGACTCGAACGTGTCGTGGGCGCCGAGGGTGGTGGCCAGCGCGCGCTTCTCCTCGCTGCGGCCCGTGACCCACACGCGGAACCCGGCGGCGCGGCCGAGCTGGATCAGTGCCGTCGACACACCGCCCGACGCCCCCTGCACGAGCATCGTCTGGCCGGGGCGCAGGCCGGACTTCACGAACAGCATCCGGTACGCGGTCAGCCACGCCGTGCCCATGCAGGCGGCCTCGGCGAACGTGAGGTCCGCGGGCTTGGGCAGCGCGTTGTTGGCCGGCACCGTGACGTAGTCGGCGAACGTGCCCTGGTGCTTCTCGGTGAGCAGCGTGCGCTTCGGGTCGAGCGTCTCCTCGCCGGACCAGTTCGGGTCGCCGATGACGGAGTGCAGCACCACCTCGGTGCCGTCGTCGAGGACGCCGGCGCCGTCACAGCCCAGGATCATCGGGAACTGATCGGGCTTGATGCCGACACCGCGCAACGTCCACAGGTCGTGCATGTTGAGGCTGGCCGCCTTGACCGCGACGCGCACCCACCCGCTCGGGACCTCGGGTTCGGGGCGCTCGCCCACGCGAAGCGAGGCCAGCGGGTTCTCAGGACTGGGTTCTGCTGCGTATACGGCGAACATGGTTCGCAACATACCCACCTGGATCGTGGCCAAATGCCGTGACACGGGTCACGGGACTACTCTCAAGGTCGTGGATTGGCTGGTGCAGTGGTGGGACGGGGTCGAGCTGTGGGTCGTGCAGCTGCCCGTCGCCGTGCAGTTCCCCGTCGTGATGATCGTGGTGCTGCCCTTGTGTCTGGGGGTGGCACGGTTGATCGACCGGGTCGCTGACTGGGGCGCGAACAACCCGGCGTCGGTACCTGAACCGGAGCCGGAGCCGGAGCCCGAAGCGGAGAAGGTCGCAGCGTGAGTCCTGGTCGTCGCCTGACCGTCGCACTGGTCGGGCTCATCGCGCTGGTCGTGGTCGGATGGTTCTTCAAGGACACCGCCGCGAACCCCGAGACGCCGCCTGCGAGCATCGCGCCGTCCGCCTCCCAGCTCGCCGTTCCCGGCGTGCAGTCGGGCCTGGACGTGCAGTCGCTGTCGAAGCTGCCCGCCGAGGCCGCGAAGACGTGGAAGCTGATCGAGGCCAAGGGGCCGTTCCCGTACCCGCGCAACGACGGCGTGACGTTCGAGAACCGCGAGAAGCGGCTGCCGCAGCAGAAGTCCGGGTACTACAAGGAGTACACCGTGCCGACGCCGAACAGTCCGGACCGCGGCGCGCGACGGATCGTCACCGGGTCGGAAAAGGAAGTCTTCTACACCGGCGACCACTATTCGTCGTTCGTCGTCGTGGACGTGAGCAAATGAAACGGCACATTCTCGTTTCGGAAAAGTCCGCCGCGATCTCGGCCATTGCCCGCGCGCTGGACTTCCCCGAGTGGTTCGGGCAGAACCTCGACGCCCTGTACGACAGCCTGACCGATCTCTCGTGGCTGCCCGCGGGCGAGTACACGCTGATCGTGCCCGCGAACCTGGACGCCTCCGTTTCGGAAGTGCTGCGTGACGCTGCGAAACAGACCGCCGAATCAGGTGACCGAAAAGTGCGCGTGATTCGCACAGAACGGTGACTGGGGCTGCGGGTTCGGCGTCCGGAGTGGACAGTGCCATTCCATGGGAACGCAATTCCGCCGCTTGAGCTGTGCGCTCGGCGTCGTCGCGGTTGTTGGAGCGCTTTGCCCGGCGGTGTCGTTCGCCGGTGACCCCGACTGTTCGCAGGAGGGGCCTTTCACGCCGTTCGAGACGATCGACGGCGACAACCCCGTCACCATGCAGAACGGCCGCGTGGTCGAGCTGCGCGCGTCGAACAAGTCGAAGTGCGCGTGGGGCCGCATCTCCTACGGCACGCCCGGCGAGGAGATCTGGACGGACCGAAAGGACCCCTCGGCCAACGAGCACGAGGGGTTCCTCGGGTACACCAGGATCGATTCGGGTTCCGCGAAGTACACCGACGCGTTCAAGAACGACGGCAAGGTGATGCGCGCCTGCGGGTCCTCGCAGGGCGTCATCGAGTGCACCGGCTGGTTCTAGCTCCCGGCGAGGTCAGTTCTCGGCGGGCACCCAGGACGGCTTGCGCTTCTCCTTGAACGCCGTGATGCCTTCCTGGCCCTCGGGGCCACCGAAGTGCTGGGCTGACAGCTTGAGCATGTCCGCGAAGACCTCGCCGAGGTTCGTGGACCTCTCCTGCTGAAGCATCTCCTTGGTGGCCGCCAGGGCGTTGGGCGCGCCGAGCGCGAGCATGTCCGTGTAGCGGCGGACCTCCGCGTCGACGTCGTCGGTCGCGGCGTTGAGCAGGCCGATCTCCTTGGCGCGCTGCGCGTCGAACGTCTCACCGGTCAGGAACAGCTCGTGGGCCTGGCGGGGGAGCAGCCGCGGCAGCACCGTCACCGAGATGACGGCCGGCACGACGCCGATCCGGACCTCGCTGAACGCGAACGTGGCCTCGTTGGCGGCGATGGAGATGTCGCACGCCGCGACGATGCCGACGCCGCCCGCGCGCGCCGGGCCCTTGAGCGCGGCGACGACCGGTTTCGGGCTGGTCCAGAGCTGTTCGAGGATCGCGGGGAACTCGTTGACGCCCTGGTCGCCCGCGCTCGCCCCGGCGGCCTCCTTGAGGTCCATGCCGGAACAGAACACGGAGCCGGTGTGGGTCAGCACGACCACGCGCACCTGGTCGTCCTTCGCCGCTGTGCTCAGGTGCTCCTTGAGCTCCCGGCGCAGCTGCGACGACAGCGCGTTGCGGTTGTGGGGGGAGTCCAGCGTGATCGTCGCGATGCCACGCCGCACCTCGTAGTGGACCAGCTCGTCTGCCATGGCGCTGACCTTAGCCGTGGTGATGCTTGACAGGATGCTGTCACTTATGACAGTCTACTGTCATGACACAGACGGTGTACCTCGTTCTGGCCGACAAGCTCGCTGACTGGGAGTACGGCCACGTGGCCGCGCAGGTGAGCCTGCAGCAGTTCCAGCAGCAGCCGGGGCGGTACGAGATTCGTACTGTCGGGCTGACCACTGACCCGATCCGCACCATCGGCGGCGTGCGGATGCTGCCCGACATCGCTCTCGAGGACGTTTCGCTGGACGACGCGGCGATGCTCGTGATGCCGGGCGGCGACGGCTGGGAGACCGGTGAGCTGGCGGCGTTCGGGAAGCTCGCGCGGCGGTTCCGCGAGGCGGGCAAGCCGATCGCGGCGATCTGCGGCGCGACGGTCGCGCTGGCGGCCGAGGGGTTGCTGGACGACGTGGCGCACACGTCGAACTTCCTTGAGGGGCTTGGTTCTTACGGCGGCGCGGCGTTGTACCGCGACGAACGCGTGGTGCGCGCCGATGGTGTGATCACGGCCGGTGGTGCCTCTGCGTTGGAGTTCGCGCGCGAGGTGCTCGCGGAACTGGAGACGTTCTCGCCGGGCACGTTGGAGGCCTGGTACGAGTTCAACCGCGACGACACGCCCGCGGCCTTCGGGAAGCTGGTGGCGAGTGTCCAGGAGTGAGGCCGGTGACGTGCTGACCGACGTCGTGATGAGGACTTTCCGTTTGTACGGGGCGTTTCTCGACGCGGCCGAGGTGATGACGAAGCCGGTCGGTCTGACCGCGGCGTGGTGGCAGGTGCTCGGCGCGGTGCTGCGCGAGCCGTTGTCGGTGTCGGGTGTGGCGCGTGAGATGGGACTGACGCGCCAGTCCGTGCAGCGGATCGCGGACCTGTTGGTGGACAAGGGTTTGGCGGAATACCTGCCGAACCCGGCGCACGCCCGCGCGAAGCTGGTGCGCCCTACTCCCGAGGGCTACGCGGCTATCGAACGGTTGCGGGACGCGCAGCACGAGTGGGCGAACCGCGTCAGTGCGCAGGTCTCCTTGGAAGACCTGCGCACGACGCTCGCCACGATGACCGCGTTGGTCGCGGCTACTTCCTGATGCCCGGCAGGGGGTGGGGCATCGGGGTTTCTAGCCGATCGTGGTGGTGGTCAGCACGGGGCTGGGGTCCGGGTAGCCCTTCGCGGCGGCGTTGATCGGGAACCCGATCACCACGACGACGGCGGTGAAGGTGAGGCCTGGGGCGTCGTAGCTGGTGCCACCCAGCTTCGTGGTGATCGTCCCGGTGCCGCCGGCCTGAAGGTTGATCGTGACGGTCGGCAGCTCGAAGTCGGCGCCGCCCTTGATCGGACCGGGCACGCTCAGCACGACGTCGTTGCCCGACAAGGCGACCGTCGGCGTGCCACCCAGCCCGGAGCCGCCGGACAGCGACGCGGACTGGAACTTCGAGTTGGCGGGCACCGGCAACCTGAGCGCGAGACCCTTGATCTCCCGCACCTGCCGGCCACCGGCCTCGGTCGGAATCTTGTTGGGCGCGGGGTCGATGGTGACCTTGACCGTGCCGTTGGGCGCGACGGTCGCCGGCGCCGACGCGTCGACGCCCTGGTCGAGCGTGAAGTCCGACGTCTGCCCGACGGCAGTCGCCCGGAGCTTGTAGGTGATCGTCTGCGGAGCGGCGGCGGACGCGTTGGTGGCGAACATCAACATCGGTACCAGTGCGGCTGCGGCAATTCCGGCTAGCTTCATGGCCTCTCCCCGTTGAGTGGACGAGGGACATTTCCAGCACGCGGCGTAATCACCTGACTACTCATGAGTAGGTTTCACGTCAACAGTTCACAGTTCACATCGCCCGAACGGCTCTGCGCATTCGATCTTGTGGCGGCGGCTGAAAGTGGCGTCCGTTCACTCGTAGCCACGGGCGGCGTTGAGCTGCCGGGCGAGGCTCTTCCACGACGGCGGGTCGATCTCGTCCCTCGGGTAGTGCGGGCGGCCCTCGACGACCATCGCCTGCAGCCAGGAACCCCACCGTTCGAGGAAGATCCCCATGTCCGAGTGCGCCCAGCTGCCGTCGTAGTACGGGTTGCCGCTGGCCTTGGCCTTTCGCCTGTCCTCCGTGAAATCGGCGCTGAGCAGGTGCAGGTAGGCGACGAAGTCCGCGGCCGTTTCGACGGCTTCGGAGTCGTGGATGTCGCTAGGGGTTGCCATGGGGGCGATCGTGGCAGCCGCCAGGTCGGCGGGGAAGGCCGCAGCGGTTGGGCTCAAATGTGCTAGGCTGTTCGCATAGCCTCTGCCACTAGGTGGAGGAAGTGAGCCCAGGTGCGCTTCCGGACGGTTGCTGCCTGGGCTTCGCGCTTTTCAGGGCTGGACGCGGGTCACCACAGGATTGATCCGCCGCACCCAGTCGCCACCAGCTCCCAGGCACCACGCGACCGCGTCGCTCACCCACAGCGCCGGTTCGGCGGACGACTGGATGTGCTCGTAGACGATGCCCGCATCGCGGGCCTTGGTGCGAGCGAGCACCACACGGTCGCGCCCGTTGCCCGCGTGGTCACGGGAGTCGAGAACGAGCCTGCTCACGCCTCGGTCGATCGCCTCTGTCACCAGTCGTTCCAGCAGGACGGCACGCGCGGAGTCGCCCTTCTCGCAGCTGGACACCACGACTACTTCGAAGGTTCGTTCAACGAGGCGCGACACGATGAACTTGCGACGGCTGTCCTTTTCGGACTTGAAGTGCACTCGCCGCTCGCCGGGCAGGAGGAGACTCCGCATCAGTGACCGGGTCGAGTGCAGTGCGGCGGGAGCGACGAGCGTCGCGGCAAGCAGGTGACCGCCGCGTTCGGTCTCGTCGACGAACATATGCATCCAAACAGGATCGCAGGCGACCCCGACAAATCCCCATCGGGTGATCAGGCCGCAGGGGGAAGCCAGCCCCGGCTCATCGCCACGGTCACCGCGGCCGTCCGGTCACTCACGTCGAGCTTGCTGAACACGTGCAGCAGATGGCTTTTCACCGTCGCCTCACTGACATTCAGCGCCTGACTGATCGCGCCGTTGGACAGCCCACGCGCCACAAGCCCGAGCACCTCGGCCTCACGTGCACTCAGTCCAGGTCGTTGCACCGCACTCACGAGCTTGGTGGCGACAGGGGAAGCCAGCACGGTCTGGCCGCGCGAAGCCGCCCGCACCGCGTCGATCAGCTCCTCGCTCGGCGCGTCCTTCAGCAGGTAGGCCGTGGCGCCGGCCTCGATGGCGCGCAGGATGTCGCCGTCGGTGTCGAACGTCGTGAGGACGACGACTCGGCAGGTGGTCGCCGCGACCACGGCGGCGGTGGCGGTGGCGCCGTCGATGCCGGGCATCTTGAGGTCCATCAGCACGACGTCCGGCAGGAGTTCCGACGCCAGCCGGATTGCCTCGGAGCCGGAGCCGCATTCGCCGATCACGGTCAGATCCTCTTGTGCCTCAAGGATTGTGCGCAGGCCGAAGCGGACGACCGGGTGGTCGTCGACCAGCAGCACCCGGATCACGCGTCCTCCAGTCGTACGTGCACGCGGACTCCTGAGCCCGGCGCGGAACGGATGTCGAACACACCGCCCGCGGCGCGCACACGGTCTCGCAACCCGTCGAGGCCGTAGCCGTGCGGGGTGTCTGAAGAGAAACCGCAGCCGTCGTCGGCGATAGACAGCGAGACGCCGGCCGAGTAGTCGAGAGAGACGGTCACCAACGAGGCGTGTGCGTGCTTGCGGACGTTCGCCAGCGCCTCCTGCGTGACGCGCAGCAGCGTGACTTCGTGGTTGGGCGGCAGCGTGCGATACGTGCCGTGAACGGTCATCGATGCCGAGAGTCCTAGCTCGCGGCCCAACCGAGAAGTGAGGCGTTCCAAGGCCGCGGGGAGGGCGGCGCCGTTCAGCTCGACCGGTGTCAGCGCTGCTACCAACGCGCGGATCTCGGCCAGGTTCTCGGACGTGGTCTGCTCGGCCAGCGCCAGATGGTGGTCGCGCGCAACGGGATCGGTGGCGGTTCGGGCCGCTCGCAACAGCAGGAGCACCGAGGTCGCGCCCTGGGCGAGGGTGTCGTGCAGGTCGCGGGCCAGGCGTTCGCGTTCGGTGAGGACGCCGGCTTCGTGGCTGGCCACAGCCAGCTCGGCCCGTTCGCGGCTCTGCGAGATGATCCGCGCGATCCACAGGCCCAGCATCACGGCGGGGACGACGCTCAGGAAGATGACCACCGCCGCGCCGATCGAGTTCTCGCTGAAGCTGCCGGACACGAGCACGACGGTCCCGATCGACAGGGACGTCAGCGCGGTCGCCCAGATGGCGAGCCTGGGTTCCAGCAACGACCAGATGTGCGGGTACAGCGTGAAGAACAGCACCGACAGCGCGGGCACCAACGCGAACATCGCGATCACCAAAGGAATCGCCACGGCCAGGTAACGCACGCCGCGTGCGTCGCGGGCCAGTGGTGCTCCGACGCGCCAGTACCAGACACAAAGCACGGCCAGTAGCACCAGAGCGGCCGGCACGAACCGGTCTTCCGCGAGCACCAGCACCACGCTGACCAGAGCGAACACCGCGAAGGCCACGTGCCAGGCGACTTTGGTGCGGTCCCAGGCGTCATCGGAGGACACCGGAAAACTGTGCGGCCACGCGCGCGAAAACACCAGTAGCCGGTCGACTGAGCGCGAAACCCACCGGTCCGTCGATGCGCTCGGAATCCGAGAAGCCCGAGGATTCGGAGCCATGACGAGGAAGAAGTCCGGACTGGTCCTGCTGATCCTGTCGATGGTCTACGCGGCCGTCATCGCCCTGCTCGCGGTCGCCGATTCGAGCGCGCTCACCGCCGTCGCGATCGCCGGGGGAGCGTTGCTCGGCATCGGCTGGGCGACGGTCGGATACCTGTCGAACCAGAAGAGCTAGGCGGCGACGGTCTGACGTGCCAGGGCGAAGTCGTACCGGTCCAGCACGAGCTGCGCGACCTCGACGTCGTCCCCCAGCGGTCGCGCGACCACGGCGTCGCCCGCGAGCGTCGCCACCTTGTCCGGCAGCAGGCCGGGAGCGAGGAACCACGACGACACGGCGATCTTCGTGGCCCCCTTCATCCTCAACCGCTCGATCGCCTCGGGCACGGTGGGAGAGGCGATCGACGCGAACGCCGCCTCCACACCGGCCCAGCCCGACTCGCGAGCCCAGCGCCGGGCCACGCGCGCCACGGCCTCGTTCGCCGGAGCGTGCGAGGACCCGGCGCCGGCCAGCACCACGCCCAAGTTCTTGTCCCCGAACGAGACCCCGGCCTCGGACAGCCGGCGCAACGCGGCCGATTCCAGCCGTGGGTCCGGGCCGAGCACGTCGGTCACCACGGCGGGCACCCGAGACTCGGCCACGGCGGCCGGAACGTCGACGCGGGCGTGATAAGCCTTGCCCAGCAACAAGGGCACGACCACCGCGGGCTCGCGCAACACGTCGTGAAGCCGGGGCGCGCACAGGTCGAGGAAGCAGCCGCGCACGTCCAGTTCCGGCCGCAACGACCGCACCACGTCCAGCAACGCGTGGATCGACGCCGCCGAACGCGGGTCACGACTGCCGTGCGCAACGGCCACAAGCGGTGTCACAGGGCCCCCGTCAGACCACGAGCCCGCAGCACGGCGCGCTCCAGCGGACGGAACAGCAGCAGCTCGATCCCGATACCCACCAACAGGATCAGGAAGATCGCCGCGATCACCATGTTGATGTCGTTCAACGACGACCCGTTGTGCAGGTACTGGCCAAGGCCGACGCCGAGCTGGGGCGAGGTCGCGATGATCTCCGCGGCCATCAGCGACCGCCACGAGAACGCCCAGCCCTGCTTCAGACCGGCCAGATACCCGGGCAGGGCCGCGGGAAGCAGGATGTGCCGCGCCGAAGCCAGCCGGCCCGCTCCCAGAGCACGCCCGACTCGAGGCAGCAGCGGGGGGATCTGGTCGATGCCCGCCACCAGGCCGTTCGCGATCGACGGCACCGAGCCCATCAGCACGACGAAGTAGATCGTGGACGGCGTGACGCCGAACCACAGGATCGCGGCCGGAACCCAGGCGACGGAAGGAAGCGACTGAAGACCGGTCAGCAACGACCCGATCGCCGCGCGCACCACCCGCACCTTGGCGATCAGCAGCCCCAGCGGCGTGGCGATCAGCACCGCCGCGAGGAACCCGAGCACCGCGCGGTGCAACGAGGTCCACAGGATGCCGAACGCCTCACCGGTGGAGATCGAGCGGACGAGCTCGTTCCACACGTTGACCGGCGCGGGCAGCTGGAACTCCGGCAGGATCGCCGAGGCCCAGAGTCCCTGCCACACGCCGAGCAGCAGTGCGAAAGCGATGATCGGTGGCACGCCGGTCTTCAGGAAACGCTGCCACAGCGACGCCTTGTGCGCCTCTACGGGCACATCCAGCGCGTCGAGGCCGGCTCCGACCTTGTCGAGCGTGTCAGGAGGCGTGGCCACTGATGACCTCTCGCAGATGAGTGTTGATCTCGTCCAGAACCTCGTCCCGCGAGTCCGTCACGTCCCACTCCCGCACGACGCGGCCGGGACGTGACGACAGCAGCACCACCCGCTGGCCGAGGCGCACGGCCTCGCGCACGTCGTGCGTCACGAAGATGATCGCGGTGTTCGTGGTCTCCCACACCCGGATCAGCTCGGCCTGGAGCACGTCGCGCGTGATGGCGTCGAGCGCGGCGAACGGCTCGTCCATCAGCAGCAGGGCGGGAGAACCGTCCGCGGACACGGTGGTGGACGCCAGCGCGCGAGCCAGAGCCACGCGCTGACGCATACCACCGGAAAGCTCGTGCGGACGCTTGTCCGCGACGTCGCCGAGCCGCACCAGTTCGAGCAGCTCCTGGGCGCGACGCCGGCGCGCCAGCCGGCCGACACCGGCGAACCGCAGCGCCAGCTCGACGTTGCGCGACGCCGTCAGCCACGGCATGAGAGCGGGCTCCTGGAACATCACGGCCGGGCGCGACGTGTTGAGCTCCAGCGAGCCCGACGTCGCGCCGTCCAGACCGGCCACGATGTTGAGCAGCGTGCTCTTGCCGCAGCCGGACGCGCCGAGAAGGCACACGAACTCACCGGGCTTGACCTTGAGATCAACCCCGTCGAGCGCCACCACGGCCGAGTTGCCGTGGCCGAAAACCTTGCGGATGCCGGACAGTTCGACGGCGGTATCCACAGTGGACAGAGAAGTGGTCTCGAGCGTGGCGGTCATGGTCGTGTGCCTTCCCCTCAACGTCTCGGAACTACTTCTTGTCCAGGCCCGCTGCTTGCACCTGCGGCTTGCCCTGTGCCTGAAGAACCTTGTTCAGCAACGTGAAGTCGGCGTACCCGGCGACGTTCGCGGCCTCCTTGGCCACCCCGGCGGTCACGGCGTCCTTCGCGAGCTGCGGGAAGTGCTTGGCCTGCGCGTCCGTGGTCAGCTCGATGTTGTCCCACGCGGCGTCGAGGATCTTGTCGCCGAGCTTCTTGGACGTGAGCTTCTCCAGATGGGCGTTCGCGGCCTTCTTGGCCTCGTCCTTGTTCGCCTTCGCCCAGTCGATCGCCGCGACGTGACCCTTCAGCACGGCCTCGACCGTCTCCGGGTGCTCCTGCAGGAACTTCGTCCGCACGATGACCACGGTGGTCGGGAACGCCCCGCCGTCCCACAGCGTCTTCTCGTCGAGCAGCACCTTGCCGCCACCCTCGTTGACGATGCGCGCCGACCAGGGCTGCGGCGCCCACGCCGCCTGGATGTCGCCCTTCTTGAACAGGTCGAGCGACGCGGCGTTCTCCACGTTCTGCACGGTGACCTGGCCGGTCAGGTTCTTCTCCGCCAGGTACTTCTTCAGCGACACGTCCTGCGTGTTCGCGAGCTGCGGGGTGGCGACGATCTTGCCCTTGAGGTCCTCGATCGAGTTGATCTCGGGCTTCACCACGAGCTGCGCACCGCCCGAGGTGGCGCCCGCGATGAGCTTCACGGCCTCACCCTTGGACTTCGCGTAGGCGTTGATCGCCGGCCCTGAGCCGATGTAGGCGATATCGAGGGACTCGCCCAGCAGGGCGTTCACCTCGTCGGGTCCCGCGTTGAACGTCTGCGTCGTCAGCTTGGTGTTGCCGAGTTCCTTGGCGTACAGACCCTTTTCGACGCCGATCAGCGCGGCGGCGTGGGTGATGTTCGGGAAGTACCCGAGGCGGACCTCGGCGGCGGCGCCCTTGGACTCGGCGGCGGGAGTCTCGGAGGTGCCTGCGCGGCTGCAACCGGACAGGGCTGTCAGTGCGATCAGTGCGACGGCGATGGCGGGCTTGAGGTTCACGGGGAAGAGGCCTTTCAGGGACCGGGGGAGACGAGGGCATGGGTGTCGGGGGTGGCGTTGACGCCACCCCCGGTACAGCTCTCCACGCCGTCCTCAAGCAGCGGCAGCGGAGCCCCGACCAGTCCGGCGGCGAGCGTGGAACCATCGCTCGCGTCGATCACCAGGAAGGATCCGGTGCGCCGGCTGAAGCTGTAGTCGTCCAGCGGAACAGGCTCTGCCAGGCGCAAAGCCACTCGGCCGATCTCGTTGAGCTCCAACGAACTGGGGCTGTCCACACTGGACAGGTTCTGCTCGTCGAAGCGGTCGCGCAGGTCGGTGACCATCGCCTGCACGGTGCGCGTGCCGTGCTTGACGAGGACTCGGGCGCCGGGTCGCAGCGGCTTCTCCGCGAGCCAGCAGAGAGTGGCGTCCAGTTCGTCCGTGACCGTGGGCTCGTTGCCCGCCACCGAGATCAGGTCGCCGCGGGAGATGTCGATGTCGTCGGCCAGCAGCAGCGTGACGGACTGGCCCGCCGCCGCCTCGGTCAGCTCGCCATCGGCCGTGTCGATCTTCGTGACCGTCGAGCGACGGCCCGACGGCAGCACCACGATCTCGTCGCCCGGCTTGACCGTGCCGGCCGCGATCAGACCGGCGTACCCCCGGTAGTCGAGGTGCTCGGCCGTGCGCGGGCGGATCACGTACTGCACCGGGAAGCGGAACGGCGCGTCGTGCGGGTCGGGCTCGACCGGCACGTTCTCCAGGTGCTCCAGCAGGGTCGGGCCGGAGTACCACGGCGTGTTCGCCGACTTGTCCACCACGTTGTCACCGGCCAGCGCCGACACCGGGATCTCGACGACCGCGTCCTCGGTGTAGCCGAGAGCCGTGGCGTGCGCGGTGAACTCCTTGGCGATGCGGGAGAACGTCACCTCGTCGTAGTCCACGAGGTCGATCTTGTTGACGGCGAGGACGAGCCTGGGCACGCCCAGCAGCGCGAGAACCGCCGCGTGGCGCCGAGTCTGCTCGATGACGCCCTTGCGCGCGTCGACGAGCAGCACCGCGAGCTGCGCGGTGGAGGCGCCGGTGACCGTGTTGCGGGTGTACTGCACGTGGCCAGGAGTGTCCGCGAGCACGAACGACCGCTTCGGCGTCGCGAAGTACCGGTACGCCACGTCGATCGTGATGCCCTGCTCGCGTTCCGACCGCAGGCCGTCGACCAGCAACGACAGGTCCGGCGTCGCGAGACCGCGGTCGGCGCTCGCCCGGTGGACGGCGTCGAGCGTGTCCGCGAGCACGGACTTGGTGTCGTAGAGCAACCTGCCGACGAGCGTGGACTTTCCGTCGTCCACGCTACCGGCGGTAGCCAACCTCAACAGGTCGCTCATTTAGAAGTAGCCCTCCCGCTTGCGGTCTTCCATGGCGGCCTCGGACAGCCGGTCGTCGGCACGTGTGGCGCCGCGCTCGGTCAGTCGTGACGCGGAGACCTCGGCGATCACCGCGTGGATGTCGGCGGCGTCGGACTCGACGGCACCCGTGCAGGAGCCGTCACCGACCGTGCGGTAGCGAACTGTCTTGCGCAGCAACGTTTCGCCGTCGCGCGCCGTGCCCCACGGGCCTTCGGCGAGCCACATGCCGTCGCGCAGGAACACGTCGCGCTGGTGCGAGTAGTAGATGTCCGGCAGCTCGATGCCCTCGCGCTCGATGTAGTTCCAGACGTCGAGCTCGGTCCAGTTGGACAGCGGGAACACGCGGACGTGCTCACCGGCGCGGTGCCGGCCGTTGTAGAGGTTCCACAGCTCGGGCCGCTGGCGCTTCGGGTCCCACTGGCCGAACGCCGTGCGCAGACTGAAGATCCGCTCCTTGGCGCGGGCGCGTTCCTCGTCCCGGCGTCCGCCGCCGAAGACCGCGTCGTACTTGTGCTGCGTGATGGAGTCCAGCAGCGGCACGGTCTGCAACGGGTTGCGGGTGCCGTCCGGACGCTCTTCGAGGCGGCCGTCGTCGATCCAGTCCTGGACCTTCGCGACCTCCAGGCGCAGACCGTGCTGCGCGACGACGCGGTCGCGGAACTCGATGACCTCGTCGAAGTTGTGCCCGGTGTCGACGTGCAGCAACGGGAACGGCACCGGCGCCGGGTAGAACGCCTTGATCGCGAGGTGCAGCAGCAGCGTCGAGTCCTTGCCGCCGGAGAAGAGGATCACCGGCCGGTCGAACTCCCCCGCCACCTCGCGGAAGATGTGGATCGCCTCGGATTCCAGGCGTCCCAAGGTGTCGAGCGCGAGTGTCATCCGTGCAACCCACATTCCGTCTTGGACTGACCGGCCCACCGGCCGCTGCGGGCGTCCTGCCCCGGCAACGGCTTCGCGGTGCACGGCAGGCAGCCGATGGAGGGATATCCCTCCTGCACCAACAGGTTCTCGAGGACGCCCTTCTCGCGGATGTAGGCGTTGAACTCGTCGTCGCTCCACGGCGCGATCGGGTTGATCTTCACCAGGCCGTTGCGGTCGTCCCACTGCACGATCGGCGTGTTCGCCCTGGTCGGGGCGTCCACGCGGCGCACACCGGTCACCCACGCGTCGTACTTCGCGAGCTCCCGGCGCAGCGGCACGACCTTGCGCAGGTTGCAGCACGTGGCCGGATCCGACTGGTACAGCAGGCCGAACTCGCGTTCCTGGTCCTCGACCGACTGCTCGGCCGCGGCGTTGACGATCCGCACGTCCGGGTAGACGACGCCGACGGCGTCCCGCACGCCGATCGTCTCCGGGAAGTGGTAGCCCGTCTCCAGGAACAGCACGTCGAAGTTCGGCTTCACCTTGGCGGCGAGGTCGATCAGCACGGCGTCCTGCATGTTGGAGGCGACGATGTAGTTGTCACCGAACGTCCGCGCGACCCACTCCAGCGCCTCTTCGGCGTTCGCGTCCTTCAGCTCCAGCTCCGCAGCCTCGGCGACGATCTTGAGGTCTTCCTTGAGATCGCTCACTTCTTCACCTCCTGCGGCAGGTTGAGCCCGACGAACGAGACCTTGAAGACGCGGCGGCACCCGGTGCACAGCCACGCGTAGCTGGGTTCCTCCTGCGGCCGGAGGTCCTCGTCGCCGCAGTAGGGGCAGTAGAACGGCGTCGCGCGTTCGGTCATCGCAGCGAACCTTCTTCCGCCCGGCCGACCCACTGAGCGAACCGCTCGTCGGTCTCCCGCTGGGCGACGAAGTTCCGCACGATCCGCTCGACGTACTCGGGCAGTTCGTTCGCCGTCACCTTGTGGCCGCGCAGCTTCCGGCCGAACCCGGCGTCGAGACCGAGTCCGCCACCGAGGTGCACCTGGAAGCCCTCGACCTGGTTGCCCGTCTCGTCCGTGACGATCTGGCCCTTGAGGCCGATGTCCGCGGTCTGGATGCGGGCGCAGGAGTTGGGGCAGCCGTTGATGTGCACGGTGATCGGCGCCGTGACGCCGTCGACGATGTCCTTGAGGTTGGCTTCGAGCTGCGTGACGAGGTCGTTGGCGCGGGCCTTGGTCTCGACGATCGCGAGCTTGCAGAACTCGATGCCGGTGCAGGCCATGATGCCCCGGCGCCACGGCGACGGGTCGACCTGGAGGCCGAGCTTGGCGAGACCGTTCTTGAGCTCGGGGACCTCGGACTCGGCGACGTCCAGCACGATGATCTTCTGCTGCGGCGTGAAGCGGACGCGCGTGGAGCCCGCCCGTTCGGCGATCTTCGCGACCTCGACCAGGATCGAGCCCGAGACGCGGCCCGCGACCGGCGCGGCGCCGACGTAGAACAGGCCGTCCTTCTGCCTGTTCACACCGATGTGGTCGAGCTGCTGCTTCAGCGTCTCCGGCGCCGGGCCGTCGATCATCTTGCGCTTGAGGTACTCGTCCTCCACGACCTGGCGGAACTTCTCCGGGCCCCAGTCGGCGACGAGGAACTTGATGCGCGCACGGTGCCGAAGCCTGCGGTAGCCGTAGTCGCGGAAGACGCTGATGACGGCTTCCCACACGTCCGGCACCTCGTCGAGCGGCACCCAGGCGCCCAAACGCTTGCCCAGCATGGGGTTCGTGGACAGACCACCGCCGACCCAGAGGTCGAAGCCCGGCCCGTGCTCGGGGTGGTTCACGCCGACGAACGCGATGTCGTGGATCTCGTGCGCGACGTCCTGCAGACCGGAGATGGCGGTCTTGAACTTGCGAGGCAGGTTCGAGAACCGCGGGTCGCCGATGTAGCGCTCGAGGATCGTGTCGATCGCCGGCTGCCCGTTGATGATCTCGTCCTCGGAGATGCCCGCGACCGGCGAGCCGAGGATGACGCGCGGGCTGTCGCCACACGCCTCCATCGTCGTCAGGCCGACGGCTTCGAGCTTCTGCCAGATCGTGGGAACGTCCTCGATCGCGATCCAGTGGTACTGGATGTTCTGCCGATCGGTGATGTCCGCGGTGTCGCGCGCGTAGGTCTGCGAGATCTCGCCGAGGACCTTCAACTGCTGCGTCGTGAGCGCGCCACCATCACTGCGGACGCGCATCATGAAGTACTCGTCGTCCAGCTCTTCCGGCTCCAGCGTGGCCGTGCGGCCGCCGTCGATGCCGGGCTTGCGCTGCGTGTACAGGCCGTACCAGCGGAAACGCCCGCGCAGGTCGGCCGGGTCGATCGAGTCGAAACCACCGTGGGCGTAGATGTTCTCGATGCGGGTGCGGACGTTGAGCGGGTTGTCGTCCTTCTTGCTCCGCTCGTTGGGGTTCAGCGGCTCTCGGTAACCGAGTGCCCACTGCCCCTCGCCGCGACGCTGCTTGGCGCGCGGTGACGTCTGCGGCGGGACCATCGCCATCCTCCGGGGTTTCGAGGCGCTCGGTGCGCATGCGAGCCCGGAGGTGCTTGTGGTGGGGGCGTCGTCAGCGCGCCGGGCGCCGACGGGAACAAATCAGCGCGCGGTCAGGCCGAACGACGGCACATCGCGCTGGAGACACGACGGAAGTCGACGTGGCGGCGGGCCACGAGGCGGACTCCAGTCGAATGCATGTCCTCAGTGTGCCTCGCGTCCAGTACCTGGTCCACCAGCAACCGAATGCTGGGATTGACGAGGGGAAGTTGACATCCTCGGCTGGTTTCACTCCGTAATACTTCTGTCACCGACAGATACTTTCCCTGGTCGAACACCGCCATTCGGGCCGTGTAGGGGACACTGGGAGTCATGCCCTCCGCTCTGCCCGAAGGCGAGCCCGCGCCCGCCGACGGTTCGCTTCCCTCTTCCGCTCTCGCCGGTGTCGGTTCGCGCCCGTTCGGCATCTACGTGCACGTGCCGTTCTGCGCGACCCGCTGCGGCTACTGCGACTTCAACACCTACACGCCCGGTGAGCTGGGTTCCTCCGCCTCGCCCGAGTCGTGGCTGGAGGGCCTGCGTCGCGAACTGGACCTGGCCGCGTCCGTTCTGGGCACCGCTCCGTTGGCCGAAACCGTGTTCGTCGGCGGCGGTACGCCATCTTTGCTGGGCGCCTCGGGCCTCGGCGAGGTGCTGGACGCCGTGCGTCAGTCGTTCGGCCTGGCTCCCGGCGCCGAGGTGACGACGGAGTCGAACCCCGAGTCGACGTCCGTTCCGTTCTTCGAGGGCATCCGTGCCGCCGGCTACACGCGCGTGTCCTTGGGCATGCAGTCCGCGGCCCGGCACGTTCTGGCCGTGCTGGACCGCAAGCACACCCCCGGCCGTCCGGGGGAAGCGGCGCTGGAGGCCCGGAAAGCCGGCTTCGAGCACGTGAACCTGGACCTGATCTACGGCACGCCGGGGGAGCGGCCCTCCGACCTGGCTTCGTCGCTGGACGCCGTGCTGGCCGCGGGCGTCGACCACGTGTCCGCCTACGCGTTGATCGTAGAGGACGGCACGGGTCTCGCCCGCCGGATTCGCCGCGGCGACCTGCCCATGCCCGACGACGACGTGCTGGCCTCGTCCTACGAGATGGTCGACTCGGTGCTGTCCGGCGCGGGCTTCTCCTGGTACGAGGTGTCGAACTGGGCGACCTCCGTCGAGGCCCAGTGCCGGCACAACGTCCTGTACTGGAAGGGCGCGGACTGGTGGGGCTTCGGGCCCGGCGCGCACAGCCACGTCGGGGGAGTGCGCTTCTGGAACGTGAAGCACCCGGCCCGCTACTCGTCCCTGCTGGCCGAGGGCAAGTCGCCGGCGGCCGGTCGCGAGCTGTTGTCGGCCGAGGATCAGCGAGTCGAGCGGGTGTTGCTGGAACTTCGCTTGGCCGAAGGGCTGCCCGTCGACGTGCTGGACGAGGCCGGTCGGGAAGAGGCCAGGCAGGCGATCGCCGACGGGCTGCTGGAGCCGTACGACGATCGCTGCGTGCTGACCGACCGGGGACGGCTGCTGGCCGACGCCGTGGTCAGGCGATTGCTGCCGTGATCAGCGGGCGCGCAGGTCGTGCTGACTGCGCACCTCGGTGACCGTGCGACCGTTCTTGTCGTACGTCACCGTGCCCCACCAGAGCCCGTCCTCCCTGCGGGCCTCTTCCCAGACAACTGAGCCCCTCCACCACTCGTCGTCGCTGAGCACCAGGCATGGTTTGCCGGGTGGCCGCAGCCACACCACGTTGTCCACGTTTGGACCCTAGCGACCGCCACCGACAGAAACGGTCGAGCGAGCCTGCTCGTAGAACCACTTCAACGTCTCCCGGACAACGGCACGCGCCGCGGGATCGAGGAGCACCTCGACGGGAAAGCTCGGCCGCAGCTCGATCCGGTCCGCCGCGATGTCCACGCCGGGGGCCTCGTTCAGCCGTTGCCGGAGCTCCTCGCGCAGCGCTGCCTGGTCGAACGGCGGCCGGATCATGAGGTGCTTGAACACCACTTCCACCCTGCCGCTCGGATAGATCGCGAGCGGCCAGATGTTGCCGCCCTCGTCGTCCTTCTGGCGAGCGAAGAGGAAGCACGACGTCTCGCGACCAGCGCCGAACCCGATGTCGCCGCCGAGTTCGTCCCAGACCTCGATGAGCTCCGTGAGCGCCATCGTGACCTCGTCGCCGTGTTTCTCGTTCAGCTGAAGAAGAAACCGGTCGGGCAGTGCCTCGGTGGACGGCTCGGCTGCGGGCTCCACGTCCAGGCCGATCAGCTCGGCGAGTTCCTCGAACCAGATGCGCTGCTCGGCGGACGCCTGCCCGTGCTCGTCGATCTCCACCCCTTCTGAACGCAGCAGGTCGCGGGCGTCGGGCGGCACCAGGCCACCTGCTGGGAGCACGCGGTGCGCGTGGGGCGTCGTCGTGGTGGCAAGCCGGGTGACGACAGCAGGGGAGTCCCTGCCGATGATCGACGCGATGTCGCCACAGGTCGTCCACGATCCCGCCGGCAACGCCGCCAGCACCGTGTTCATCAGATTCCACGCCGCACTCGTGACGGGTGTTGTGCCCGCCAGCGGACCGGGCCACGCGGCGATGACGCGCTCGGCCAGCGCGTCGGCCCTGGCGAGGATCTGCGGCCGGCCCCACCCGGACTGCTCGGCGATGTGCTGGTTCATCACGAGGCCGCTCTTGGCGAGCTTGGCTCTCTTCACGTCGAACGGGCTGTTGCTCAGCTCCGAGTTGTAGCCGGTCAGGGTCAGGTTGCCGAGCGTGTGCACCAGTGAGCTGTGCACCTGCTCGTAGGTCTCGCCCGGCTCCAGGGCCTCGCTGACTGCCTGTTCCCACTCGTCGGTGGAGGTCTGCGGCAGGACGTGTTCGATGGTCAGCGAGGAGAGGTCGACGGGTTCCTTGCTGCCGTGTTCCGCTTCCAGCCAGCGCAGGATCGACGTTCGCTGGTTCGCTCTTCCGTTCAGGTAGTACGGGACCGTGCGGACGAGGGCGCGGATCTCGTCGTCATCGGCGTAGTGCTTGCGGCCGGTCGAGAGGTAGGCGTGCACTGCCTGGTCGACGGGTTGCGCGCGGTCCATCTCGGTCACGACCGAGAGCAGGATCCGGTTGATGTTGGCGGTCGCACGGCCGATGAGCTGGCGTCTGACGAAGAAGCTCTCGACGTACAGCATCGCCGACGCGATCTCTTCGGAGGTGGAGCCGCCTTGCCGCCGCCGGTCGAGCAGGTGGAGCAGCAGCGGATAAACCGTTGTGGTGCCCCAGTCCTTCAGTCGTTGGAGCCTGGTGCGCACGGCCCTGTCGGCCTCGGTCTCCGGGTGCAGGATCGTGTGGAGCAAGGTGCCCAGGCCGCAGAGCCTCGCCACCTCCGCCTCGATGGCCTCCTCGCCGTCCAGGCGGTCGAGCCGGGCCTGCTGTTCCGCGTAGGTGTCGGTCTGCTTGATCCGTGCGTCGCGCTGGACGAGGTCGAGCCAGAAGAGCAGTTCGAGGTTCTTGGGTTTCTCCAGCTGGTCCTGCAGAGGGAGCCAGAGCGATCGGTAGACCTGCTCGCCGCGGGTCGGCAGGCGCATGAACAGGTAGTTGCGCAGCAGATCGGCCTGTGTGAGCGCCGCACCGGTGTTGTTCAGCGACTCGAAGATGCGGTGGGCGTTGTCGCCGGGGTGCGTGGTGATCGACACGAGAGCCAGTCCGCTGATGACCGCGTTCTCGAGCCGTTCGACGTCGAGCGGGTCGTCGGGGTCGTCCAGTTCCACGAGCTTGGCCGCGAAGAAGCGGTAGGCGGCGCCGATCGGATCCCTGCCGCCGGCGTGCGGTGTCGAGTCGACGCACGCCTGGTAGGCCTCGCGGTCGGTCTGCGTCGGCATGACCTTGAGCCGCTGCGCTTCCGGCTTGTACGGGTTCGTCAGGTACAGGTCGTTCATACGGCCGCGGTGGATCGGGTCCTCGTGCGTAGCGCGGTGGTCGCGGATCGCGCACAGCAGCAACGTGAGAGTGGTGAGCCGTTGCTGTCCGTCGACGACCAGGTACTGAGGCACGCCCGTCGGGCCGTTGCCCGGGCTGGGCGCGAGAACCACCGATCCGATGAAGTGGGTGGTCGAGTCCTGGGTGACGCGGTCCTCGGCCAGCCCGACGACGTCGTTCCAGAGCTGAGAGAGCTGCTTCGTCTCCCAGGAGTACGTCCGCTGGTACAGCGGAACCCGGTACTGCTTCGAGCCTTCCAGCAGATGCTGAAGCGTCGTTTCGTTCGCGGTGACCACTCGCGCACGCTATTCGCGAGGGGCCGTGCGCGGGTTCTTTCGGTTCCTTATCACTCGAACGGCCCCAGCGGGCCGTACCCAGGTTCAGAGCGCGCACCAGGCCCGAATCCGGCTGGGTAAACTCGGGAGTAGTGGACACGGAGGTGAACAGCGATGAACGCCGATGAGCGTCGGTTCGAGGTGTTGCGCGCCATCGTCGCCGACTACGTGTCCAACCAGGAGCCCGTCGGGTCGAAAGCCCTGGTCGAGCGGCACAACCTGGGTGTGTCGAGCGCGACCGTGCGCAACGACATGGCCGCGTTGGAGGACGACGGGTACATCGCCCAGCCGCACACCAGCGCCGGGCGCGTGCCGACGGACAAGGGCTACCGGCTCTTCGTCGACAAGCTGAGCGAGATCAAGCCGCTCTCGCAGGCCGAGAAGCGGGCCATCCGCAGTTTCCTGGACGGTGCGATCGACCTCGACGACGTGATGCGCCGCAGCGTGCGGTTGCTCGCGCAGCTGACCCGGCAGGTGGCGGTGATCCAGGTGCCGACGCTGTCGCGTGCGGCCGTGCGTCATCTGGAGGTGCTGCCGATCACGCCGTCGCGGCTGATGCTGGTGCTCATCACCGACACCGGCCGCGTCGACCAGCGGATCGTCGAGCTCGGGGACGTGATCAGCGAGGAGCACACGGCGCAGTTGCGCGGCGTGCTGAACCAGGCGATGGCGGGGCAGCGACTCGCGGAAGCGTCGGCCAAGGTCGCCGAGCTTCCGGACGAGGTTCCGCCGAACCTGCGCGACCCGATGCTGCGAGTCGCTACTGTGCTCATCGAGACGCTGGTGGAGCACCCCGAGGAACGGCTCGTGCTCGGCGGTACCGCGAACCTCACGCGCAACATCACCGACTTCCCGGGCTCGCTCCGGCAGGTGCTGGAGGCGTTGGAGGAGCAGGTCGTCGTGCTCAAGCTGCTCGCCGCCTCCCGCGACCCCGGTCGCGTGCTGGTGCGCATCGGCGAGGAGAACGAGGCCGCTGAGATGCGCAGCACTTCCGTGGTGTCCATCGGCTACGGCAGCCGTGACAATCCGCTCGGGGGCCTGGGTGTCGTCGGACCGACGCGCATGGACTACCCCGGAACCATGGCGGCCGTCCGCGCGGTCGCCAACTACGTCGGTGAGATCCTGACCGGTCGTTGACCACACGTACTTGCAGTAGTTGATGAACATGAAAGCGAACAAGGTGGCCAGGGATTACTACGGCATCCTCGGTGTCTCGCAGGACGCGACGCAGGATGAGATCAAGCGCGCCTATCGCAAGCTCGCCAGGCAGCTGCACCCGGACGTCAATCCCAACGAGGAGGCTCGCTTCAAGGAGGTGACGGCCGCCTACGAGGTGTTGTCGAACCCCGAGAAGCGCCGCGTCGTCGACCTGGGAGGCGACCCGCTCGACTCGGGCGGCGGTGGCCGCCCAGGCGGAGACCCGTTCTCCGGCTTCGGCCTCGGCGACATCATGGACGCCTTCTTCGGCGCCTCGACCGGCGGTGGCCGTGGTCCTCGTAGCCGCGTGCAGCCCGGTTCCGACGCGCTCATCCGGCTCGACATGACGCTGGAGGAGTGCGCGGCGGGCGCCACCCGTGAGCTGACCGTCGACACGGCGATCCTGTGCGACCGCTGCCACGGCGCGGGCACCCAGAACAACTCCAAGCCGGTCCAGTGCGACACCTGCCACGGCCGCGGCGAGGTCCAGTCGGTGCAGCGCTCGTTCCTCGGCCAGGTCGTGACGTCGCGCCCGTGCCCGGTGTGCCGCGGCTACGGCGAGGTCATCCCCGACCCGTGCCAGCAGTGCGCCGGTGACGGCCGCACGCGTTCGCGCCGCACGATCTCCGTGAACATCCCCGCCGGTGTCGCCGAGGGCATGCGCGTGCGCCTCGCGGGCCAGGGCGAGGTCGGCCCCGGCGGTGGCCCGGCCGGCGACCTCTACGTCGAGGTCGAGGAGCACCCGCACGAGATCTTCGAACGCGATGGCGCCGACCTGCACTGCATCGTCCAGATCCCGATGACGACGGCCGCCCTGGGCGCCACGTTGCCGTTGAAGACCCTGGACGGCGAGGAAGAGCTCCAGATCGACCCCGGCACGCAGCCGAACACGCAGCTCGTCATGACGGGCCGCGGCATGCCGAAGCTGCGTTCCACCGGCCGTGTCGACG
Source organism: Lentzea waywayandensis (assembly GCF_900115955.1). Classification (GTDB taxonomy): domain Bacteria; phylum Actinomycetota; class Actinomycetes; order Mycobacteriales; family Pseudonocardiaceae; genus Lentzea; species Lentzea waywayandensis. The sequence goes on along the minus strand of NZ_FOYL01000007.1, from coordinate 432,108 downwards.
GCCGCGGCGACCTGCACGTGCACCTCGAGGTCCTCGTGCCGACCAAGCTCGACGCCGCCCAGTCCGCGTTGCTGCGCGACCTCGCCGAGATGCGCGGCGAGAACGAGCCCTCCCTGTCCCACAACGGCAAGGGCGGCGGCGGACTGTTCTCCCGCCTGCGTGCCTCGCGCGGCCACCGGTGACGCTGCCGGTCTTCCTCGTCGAGGCTTTGCCCTCCGGCGAGGAGCTCGTGCTGGACGGACCGGAAGGCCGCCACGCCGCGACCGTGAAGCGTCTGCGCGTGGGCGAGGAACTCGTGCTGTCCGACGGATCCGGCGCCCAGGTGCGCTGTTCCGTGACGGCCGTGGAGAAGGACGCGTTGGCGTTGCGCGTGGTCGAGCGCTGGGTGGAGCCTGAACCGGCGCCGCGCGTGGTGCTCGCCCAGGCGCTGGTGAAGGGCGACCGCGGCGAACTCGCGGTCGAGCTCGCCACCGAGGCCGGAGTGGACGGTGTGGTGCCGTGGCGTGCCGCCCGGTGCATCACCAAGTGGGAGGACGGGCCGCGCGGCGCGAAAGCGTTGGGGCGCTGGCGATCCACCGTCCGCGAGGCGGCGAAGCAGGCCCGCCGTTCGCGCGTGCCGGTGGTCGACGAACCCGTGAGCACGACTCAGCTTTCTCATCGCGTGTCGTCGTCCGCGTTGACGCTCGTGTTGCACGAGAGCGCGACCGAACGGCTCGCCGACGTCCCGTTGCCCGACTCCGGGGACGTGCTGCTCGTCGTGGGTCCCGAAGGCGGAATCACGCCCGAGGAGCTCGACGCTCTGCGATCTTCGGGTGCGCGGATCGTCCGATTGGGCCCAACTGTTCTGCGTGCATCTACCGCTGCGGCGGTTGCTCTTGGTGCCATTGGGGTACGTACAGCACGCTGGTGACCCCGATCACTCCTGAGATGAACATCGGATGGATTGGCTTGACGGAAGTTGTAGCGAATCCCAGGCAACTGGGGTTACCCTAGTTCGTAGAGGGGCTGATTGGTCTATCCGGAAACGGAGTAGACGATTAGACCTTCTGACCAAAAGACTCGCCGGACACCTCCCCCCTCGGTCCGGCGTCGGCGCCTCGCGGCGAAGCGACCCCCAGGCTTCGGACCGCGAGGCGCCTCCAAACTTCTTTCGCATTGGCTGCTCGGCGCCTGCGGCGCCTCGCCTCCCAGCGAAGTTTGCGTATCTTTTGGGGGCCGAGCCCCCAAGCCCCACGCCGGGGGCAAGCCCCCGGACCCCCGGCCACCTCGCCTTCGGCATCGGGTGGCCCATCAGGTGTAGGGGCGCGGCGGCTTGTTCGGCGTATCAAGTCCGGCGTTTGAGGCGGCGGTCGCTGTCGGTTGTTGTGTCTTCCTCGTTATTTATTGGCGTTCGCGTAAGTTCTGCGTGTGCAGCGAATTGCTTACGGTGACCACCCCAGTCAGTTTGGCGAGCTTTACCTTCCTGACGGTGTTGCTCTGGGTGCTGTTGTCGTCATTCACGGTGGTTTTTGGCATCAGCGGTATGGGTTGGAGCTTGGGCGGCCGCTTGCGGACGTGCTCGTGAGTGACGGATTTGCCGTGTGGAACGTCGAGTACCGGCGAGTCGGCGGTGGCGGTGGGTGGCCGCAGACCGGTGAGGACGTGCTCGCGGCCATTGACGCCGTCGACATCGGGCCCGTCGTGACGCTCGGACACAGCGCTGGAGGGCATCTCGCTGTGTGGGCGGCCAAGCACAGCGCGCGAGTGGTCGGAGCGGTGGCCCAGGCGGCGGTGCTGGACTTCACGAAGCACATCACGCCGCGGGCGTTGGAGCTGTGCACCGAGGAGCAGTTCGCGGAGGCCTCGCCCGCCGCGTTGGTTCCCATCGGCAAGCCGGTCGTGTGCGTGCACGGTGATCGGGACGAGGACGTTCCGGTCGAGCAGTCCGTCGAGTTCTGCGCGGTGGAGCCGCAGGCGGAGCTCGTCGTGGTGGAAGGGGCCGGGCACATGGACATGATCACGCCGGGCACCGAGGCGTGGGAGAGGTGCCGCGCGGCTGTCGGCCGGCTTGCGCGCGACTGCTAAAAAGGGCCGGTGCCGAAGGTTGTCGACCATGACGAACGCCGCCGCGAACTCGCTGAGGCCGTGTGGCGCATCGTGCAGCGGGACGGGATAGACCACGCCTCCGTGCGCGCCGTCGCGGCCGAGTCCGGGTGGTCGAGCGGGTCCTTGCGCCACTACTTCCCGACGCAGGACGCGTTGCTGGGGTTCGCGATGGAGCTCGCGTACCGGCGGTTCATCGCGCGGCTGGAAAAGATCGACACCTCGGCCGGGAACCGGGAGGTGCTGCGGTCCTTCGCGCACGAGATGCTGGCGATGGACGACGATCGCCGGGTCGAGGCGGCGGTGCTGCTGTCGTTCCTGCCGCGGGCGATGGTGGAGCCGTCGTTGCACGAGCTGGAACGCCTCGGCACGCGCGAGTTGTACGGCGAGATCGCGCGCGTTCTCGTTGCCTCGCAGGAAGCCGGTGAACTGCGGGAGGGCGTCGTGCCGATGAAGGCCGCGCGGCGGTTCATCGTGCTGATCGACGGGCTCAACATCCACCACGGGCTCGGGCCCGACGAGCTCACGGTCGACGACATGGTCGAGGCCGTCGACGAGCAGCTGGACCGGCTGTTCGTCTAGCTTGGGGCATGTCCTGTTTGTTCTGCCGGATCGTCGCCGGTGAGATTCCCGCGACGATCGTGCACGAGACCAAGACGACGCTCGCGTTCCGCGACATCCAGCCCAAGGCGCCCGTGCACGTGCTGCTCGTTCCGCGCGAGCACGTGCCGAACGCCGTCGACCTGAACGGCGACCAGCTCGGCGACCTCTTCGCCGCCGCGAAAGAGGTCGCCGAAGCCGAGGGCGTGGCCGAGTCCGGATATCGCCTGCTGTTCAACACCGGGCCGGACAGCGGGCAGGAGGTCTTCCACGCCCATCTGCACGTGCTCGGCGGCCAGCGGCTCTAGCCGAGAGCCTGGAGCAGCGGCGCGTGGTAGCGGGTGCGGTCGCCGGGCAGCTTCTCGGCGCCCCGGACCATCCAGGTGGCCTCACCCCACGACTCCAGGCCGTGTTCCCGTACGAACGCGATCACTTCCGGGTCGTGCACGTCCACGCGCACACGGCCGTTGCCGACCGCCGAGTCGGCGATGAGCGCGCACGCGTCGGCGGGGGAGTCCGCGATGACCGGGCCGATCAGGAGCAGGTCGTCGCTCACGCGCAACGACCCGGCGATGCCGTGGTCGGAGACCCTGACGGATCCCCTGGCGAGCAACGACTCCCACAGGAACGGCCGGGTGAGACCGGTGACCTTGGTGTCGAGCGCGACGAGGTCGTCGAGGTCGGCGGCCGTGGCGATATGCGATATATCGGCTGCCTGGCCCCTGCTTTGGTCAACGCTGAACGGGCCTGCGTGGATGTCGGTGAAGCCCACGGCGTGGAAGCCGAGCTGTTCGTAGAGCGGGCGGCCCATCGACGTGGCGAACAACGTCGACACACCCGTATCCAATACATGGGATACCAGCCGGCGGGCGTGGCCCTGGCGCGCGGCGCGTTCCGCGACCAGCACCATGCTGATCGACGCCAGCTCGGGATAGCGCGTCACGATCGTCGTGCCGACGAGGCCTTGCTCGTCGAACAGCCCCCAGCCCTCGCCGTGCGTGAGCAGGAACGCCCACTTGGTCTCCTCGCGCGGCCACGACCGGCTCTCGGCCAGGTCGGAGCACGCGGGGAGGTCGTCCAGTTCGAGTCGTCGCAGTTCCACCAGAGAATCCCCCAGCTATCCGAGTGCGTGCGAGGCGGGAGCGAAGTACCGCGAGCGGTCGCCCGGTACGTCCGCGGCGCCGTGCACCATCAACTTGCAACCGCCCGTGCGTTGCTCAAAGCCTTGTCCCAGCAGGAAAGTGCTCACATCGGCGTTGTCGGTGTCGACGCGGACCCGGCCGGCGCCGGACGCCATGTCCGCGATCATCTCGCACGCGGCCGAGGCGGAAGGGGCGATCAGCGGACCGATCGTGACCCCGTCGGGATTCGGGCGGGTGGCGATCACACCGGAGTCCGACATCCGGACCTCGTACGGCGTCGACGGGTCGAGCAGTCGTTCCCAGAGGACGGGCCGGGTGTAGCCACTGACCTCGCGATCCAGCTCCGCGAGCAGCACGGCGTCGGCGGGAGTGGCGTGCCGCGTCACACCGGGGGCGGCATCGGTGAACACGCCGTGGAAGTCGGTGGTGGCCCCGACGGGGTGAAAGCCGAGCCTCTCGTACATCGGCTCGCCCATCGCCGTCGCGTACAGGGTCGAAGGGCTGATATCCAATATATTGGACATCAGCCGGGTGCCGATGCCTCTCCGGCCCGCCCAGGACGCGACCAGCACGCCGCTGATCGCCTGCATCTCGGGATACGGCGTCGTCAACGCCGTGCCGAGCAGTTCGGACGAGTCGAAGGCACCGAACCCCGGACCGAGGGCGAGCATCATCTCCCACTGCGCGGGCGTCCAGCTCCAACCCCGGTCCGTGATCAGCTTCATGCACTCGGGTATGTCGTCGACACCAAGCCTGCGGATCTCCACGCCCCTGAGCACACACCGTGAGCAATGCGCTAGCCACTCATTTTCGGCCGGACTAGCATCGACGGCACCAGATCCGAGCGACAGGAAGCAGGCCGGGGCCACGTGGCCGACGAAACACAGCAGAGCAACAAGGAAGGTCAGTCCCGGTTCGCCGTGCCGGAAGGTGCGGTGCTCACGCTGCTCGGGTCGCGCGACGAGAACCTCCGGCTCGCGGAGGAACTGCTCGACGCCGACGTGCACGTGCGCGGGAACGAGATCACCTTGTCCGGCGACCCCGCCGACGTGGCCTTCGCCGAGCGCGTCTTCTCCGAGCTGATCACCCTCGCGGGCCGCGGTCAGGCCATCGACCAGAACGCCGTCCGCCGCATCATCGCGATGCTCAGCGCGAACGAGGCCGAGTCGCCCGCCGAGGTCCTGAGCCTCGACATCGTGAGCCGCCGCGGCCGCACGATCAGGCCGAAGACGCTGAACCAGAAGCACTACGTCGACGCGATCGACAAGAACACCATCGTGTTCGGCATCGGTCCCGCCGGCACCGGCAAGACCTACCTCGCCATGGCCAAGGCCGTGCAGGCGCTGCAGGCCAAGCAGGTCAACCGGATCATCCTCACCCGTCCGGCCGTCGAGGCGGGCGAGCGCCTGGGCTACCTGCCCGGCACGCTCTACGAGAAGATCGACCCGTACCTGCGCCCGCTCTACGACGCGCTGCACGACATGGTCGACCCGGAGTCGATCCCGCGCCTCACGCAGGCCGGCACGATCGAGGTCGCGCCTCTGGCGTTCATGCGCGGTCGGTCGTTGAACGACGCTTTCATCATCCTGGACGAGGCGCAGAACACGACGCCCGAGCAGATGAAGATGTTCCTCACCCGCCTGGGCTTCGGCTCGAAGGTGGTCGTCACGGGTGACATCACCCAGGTCGACCTCCCCGGTGGCCAGCGCAGCGGCCTGCGGGTCGTCAGGGACATCCTCGAAGGCGTCGAGGACGTGCACTTCTCGACGCTGACCAGCCAGGACGTGGTGCGGCACCGCCTGGTCGGCGACATCGTCGACGCGTACGACAAGTGGCAGGTCCAGCAGGACCTCGTCGACCAGAACGGGCAACACCACGGACCCGGTGCACGCCGGGGGAACCAGCGGCGGGGACGATAGGCGCCGTGAGCATCGAGATCGCCAACGAGTCGGGTGTCGGAGTCGACGAAGGGTCCATCGTCTCCGCCGCCCGCTTCGCGCTGGACCGCATGGGCGTGAGCCCGCTGGCCGAGTTGTCCGTCCTGCTCGTGGAGCTGGACGTCATGGCCGACCTGCACGAGCGCTGGATGGACCTGCCGGGTCCGACGGACGTCATGGCCTTCCCCATGGACGAGCTGGACTCCGCGCGCCGCCCCGACGCCGCCGGCCTCGGCCCGGCGTTGCTCGGGGACATCGTGCTGTGCCCCGCGTTCGCCAAGGACCAGGCCAAGAAGGCGGGCCACGGCCTGCTGGACGAGCTGCACCTGCTGACCGTGCACGGTGTGCTGCACCTGCTCGGCTACGACCACGCCGAGCCCGCCGAGGAACGTGAGATGTTCACGTTGCAGAACCGCATCCTCGGCGACTTCCGCACCGCGCGGGACGAGGCCGAGCGGGCCGCTCACCAGCGCAGCACCGACGACAAGGTGCTCGGCGCGGTCGGCCTGGACGAGAAGAACGAAGAAGCCTGACGCGATGACCGCGAACCCTGCCAGTGTGATCGTGCTGGCCGTTCTGCTCGTGCTCGCCGCCGGTTTGTTCGCGTGTGTGGATGCCGCTCTCGGCACCGTGTCGCGTGCACGGGTGGAGGCTCTGCAACGGCAGGGTCGCTGGGGCACCGGGCAGTTGCTGCACGTCCTCAACGACCGGCCGCGGCACGTCAACCTGTTGTTGCTGCTGCGCCTGGCCTGCGAGATGTCGGCCGCCGTGCTGACCACGACGGTGTTCCTCGACTTCGTGGAACAGGACGGGCTCGCTGTCCTGTACGCCTGCCTGAGCATGCTCATCGTGTCGTACGTGCTCGTCGGTGTCGGACCGCGCACCATCGGCCGTCAGCACCCGTACGGCGTGAGCCTGCTCGCCGCGGGCACCGTCCGGCAGCTCGGGCGCGTGCTCGGGCCGCTGTCCAAGTTGCTGATCCTCATCGGTAACGCCATCACGCCCGGTAAGGGTTTCCGCGAGGGTCCGTTCAGCTCCGAGGTCGAGCTGCGCGAGCTGGTCGACATGGCGCAGGAACGCGGCGTCGTGGACGAGGGCGAGCGCGAGATGATCCACTCGGTGTTCGAGCTGGGCGACACGATCACGCGCGAGATCATGGTGCCGCGCACCGAGATCGTGTGGATCGAGCAGTCCAAGTCGCTGCGGCAGACGCTCGCGCTGTCGTTGCGCACCGGCTACACCCGCGTCCCCGTGATCGGGGAGAGCGTGGACGACGTGCTCGGCGTGGTGAACCTCAAGGACCTGATGCGGGCCACGCTCGCCGAGGGCGAGGACCCGAAGAGCGTCTCCGAGCTGATGCGCCCGATGAGCTTCATCCCGGACTCGAAGCCCATCGCGGACCTGCTGCGCGAGATGCAGGTGTCGCGCCGGCACATGGCGATCGTCGTGGACGAGTACGGCGGCACCGCCGGTCTGCTGACCATCGAGGACATCCTCGAGGAGATCGTCGGCGAGATCACCGACGAGTCCGACACCGACGACCGCCCGCCCGTCGAGCACCTGGAGGACGGCGCGGTGCGAGTGAGCGCGCGCCTGCCGGTGGACGACCTGGACGCGTTGTTCGGCACCGAGCTCGACGACCACGAGGTCGAGACCGTCGGCGGCCTGCTCGCGCAACGGCTCGGGCGCGTGCCGCTGCCCGGTACCGAGGCGGAGATCGCCGGCCTGCGCATGCGGGCGGAGGGCGGCAAGGACGAACGCGGCCGCATCCGGGTCACGACGGTGCTCGTACGCCCCGCGCAGAAGGAGAACGAGGATGACTGACGTCGATCCGGAGAACGCCAAGCTCATCACGCTCGCGCGGTCCGTCCGTGCGCGCAACGGCGCCGAGGAGGGCGCGGCCGTGCGGGACCTGGACGGCCGCACGTACAACGCGTCCACGGTCTCGTTGCCCTCCCTGAAGCTCACCGCGCTGCAGGCGGCCGTCGCCGCCGCCGTGTCGAGTGGCGCCGAGGGCCTGGAGGCGGCGGCCGTGGTCTCCGAGGCGAACCGGGTGGACGGGGAGTCGCTGGCGGCCGTGCGCGACCTCACGCCGACCGGCCCGGTGCTTTTGGCGAACACCTCCGGTGAACTGCGCAAGCAGTTCTAGACGCCCCGCGAACGGCCATAACCAGCAAGAGGGACAATGGGGCAATGGATGGTTACCGCTCCGGGTTCGCGTGCTTCGTCGGCCGCCCGAACGCAGGGAAGTCGACGCTGACGAACGCGCTGGTGGGCACGAAGGTCGCCATCACGTCCAGCAAGCCGCAGACCACCCGCCACACGATCCGCGGCATCGTGCACCGCGAGGACGGCCAGCTCGTGCTGGTCGACACGCCCGGTCTGCACCGGCCGCGGACGTTGCTGGGCCAGCGGCTCAACGACCTGGTGCGCGAGACGTGGTCGGAGGTCGACGTCGTCGGCTTCTGCGTGCCCGCGGACCAGAAGGTCGGCCCCGGTGACAAGTTCATCGCCGCCGAACTGGAGAAGGTCGCCAAGCGCACGCCCGTGGTCGGCATCGTCACCAAGACCGACCTGGTGTCGCAGCAGCAGGTGATGGAACAGCTGCTCGCGCTGCAGAAGGTCATGGAGTTCGCCGAGATCATCCCGGTGTCCGCCGTCGACGGCTTCCAGGTCGACAAGCTGAGCGACCTGCTGCTGAAGAAGCTGCCCGAGGGCCCGCAGCTCTTCCCGGACGGCGATCTCACCGACGAGCCCGAGCAGACGCTGGTCGCCGAGCTCATCCGCGAGGCCGCGCTGGAGGGCGTGCGCGACGAGCTGCCGCACTCCATCGCCGTGGTGGTCGAGGAGATGCAGGTGCGCGAGGGGCGCAAGGACCTGATCGACATTCACGCGTTCGTGTTCGTGGAGCGGCCGTCGCAGAAGGCGATCATCCTGGGGCACCGGGGCGAGCGGCTCAAGCAGGTCGGCATGGCCGCCCGCAAGCAGATCGAGGCGTTGCTCGGCTCCCGCGTGTACCTGGACCTGCACATCAAGATCGCCAAGGACTGGCAGCGGGACCCGAAGCAGTTGCGCCGTCTGGGCTTCTGATGGCGAACCTGTACCGCGACACCGGCGTCGTGCTGCGCGTGCAGAAGCTCGGTGAAGCGGACCGGATCATCACCTTCCTGACCCAGAAGCACGGCAAGCTCCGCGCCGTGGCCAAGGGCGTGCGGCGCACGTCGTCGAAGTTCGGCGCGCGGCTGGAGCCGTTCTGCCACGTCGACGTGCAGTTCCACCCCGGCCGGTCGCTCGACATCATCACGCAGGTGCAGACGCTGGACGCGTTCGGCGTCGGCATCGTCACCGACTACCAGCGCTACACGGCCGCGTGCGCGATTCTCGAGACCGCTGATCGCCTCACGGCCGAAGAGGGCGAACCGGTCTTGCGGCTCTACATGCTCGTGGCCGGGGCTTTGCGCGCGTTGTCGAACGGTGAGCGTGACCCGTCGCTGCTGCTGGACGCGTTCCTCATGCGTGCGATGGCGTTCGCGGGATGGGCGCCCGCGGTGAACGAGTGCGCGAAGTGCGGCAATCCCGGTCCGCACCGTGCGTTCAGCATCCAGGCCGGTGGCTCGTGCTGCCCGACCTGCCGTCCGGCCGGCTCCTCGTCGCCCTCCCAGGACACGCTGGCGTTGCTCTCGGCGCTGCTGCACGGCCAGTGGGCCGTGGTCGACGAGATCCCGCACCTGGCCCGCCGCGACGCGAGTGGCCTGGTCGCGGCGCACCTTCAGTGGCACCTCGAACGGCAGCTGCGGTCGTTGCCTCTGGTCGAGCGAAAGGCGCAGCCGGCGGACGGCTAATGTGGCTGCTACCGACAACGGTTTTCGCTCGAAAGGATGCCGAGCCCCATGTTGCGTCGCCGCCGCTCTGAGCGTGAGAAGCGCGTTCCGCGCCCGCCGGAGCCGCACGAGTCCGGTGCGACGCCTCCGGACATCCCGGCCGATCTGGTGCCCAAGCACATCGCGATCGTGATGGACGGCAACGGTCGTTGGGCGAACCAGCGCGGACTGTCGCGGGTGGAGGGCCACAAGCGCGGTGAGCAGGTCGTGCTCGACGTCGCGAAGGGCTCCATCGAGCTGGGCGTGAAGTGGCTTTCGCTGTACGCCTTCTCCACCGAGAACTGGAAGCGCAGCCCCGAAGAGGTCCGCTTCCTGATGAACTTCAACCGCGACGTGATCGCGCGCCGCACCGACGAGCTGGACGAGATGGGTGTCCGCATCCACTGGGCCGGCCGCTCGCCGCGCCTGTGGGGCAGCGTCATCAAGCAGCTCCAGGAGGCCGAGGTCCGCACGGCCGAGAACGACGTGCTGAACCTCGTGATGTGCGTGAACTACGGCGGCCGCGCGGAGATCGGCGACGCCGCCAGGGAGGTCGCGCGCCTGGTCGCCGCCGGGAAGATCAACCCGGACAAGGTCGACGAGCGCACCCTCGCGAAGTACCTGTACAAGCCGGAGATGCCGGACGTCGACCTGTTCATCAGGCCGTCCGGTGAGCAGCGCACCTCGAACTTCCTGCTGTGGCAGTCCGCGTACGCCGAGATGGTCTACCAGGACATCCTCTGGCCCGATTTCGACCGCCGCGACCTGTGGCGCGCCTGCGAGAAGTTCGCGGACCGCGACCGTCGCTTCGGCGGTGCCGTCGACAAGCCCGGTGAGGAGGTGGCGTCGTCGTGAACGCGAGCGGTGAGGCCCTGGAGGCCGCACGCAAGGCGTTGGAGCTGTTCCACGACGTCTCCGTGGACGACGACGGCGCGCTGAGCTTCCGCCACGGCGACGTGCCGTGCGCGGTGCAGGGCATGGAACTGGCCGAAGGGCTGACCGTTCTCTCGCTGACGGTCGTCGTCGCGTGGGACCTGCCGTCCGAGGCGGCCGGGTGGGTCGCTGAACGCGCTGGTCAAGGCCTGTTCGGCACGCTCGGCGTGATCCACTCCGAACGCGGCACGGACGTGATGCTGCGCTACGCGTTCCCGGCGGACGGCCTCAAGCCGGAACCGCTGAGCACGCTCCTCATGTTGGTCGTCTCGACCGCGTCGCAGGTGCGCGGCGAGCTCCTCTCCCGCTTTTCTTGAGAAAGGACCCTTCCATGGGTGGCGTGATCATTTACGAGCCGGAAGAGGACTCGGACGTCAACGAGTTCCCGTGGACCGTCACGTTCGAGCCCTCGGGCGGCGACGACTGGGACTCGTTCATCTGCGGCCCGTACGAGCGTGACCACGCCGTCGCGCTGGCCGAGGCAGTGGCGCTCGACGACGCCGAGGGCGGCGTGCTGGCCATCGTGAAGCCGATGCTGCCCGCGCTGTCGGCCGACGACGTCTCAGCCACGATCGAGGAGCTCCGCGAGGCCGCTCTCGAAGAAGAGGCCGACGAGGAGGAGACCGTCAACGGCACTCCCGTCGACTTCGACGACGACGATCTCGAAGAGGAGGAGGCGGAGTTCGACGAGCCGCCCTCGCCCGAGGAGATCCGCGAGGGCATGGCGCGCCAGTACCGCCGCCTGCTGGACCTGGACGCGGACGCGGAATGACGATCACCGGCGAGATCCGCTCGTCGAAGCGGCGCTCCGGCCCGCCTCGGCTGAAGATCACGTCGTTGGAGGTGCTGTGCGGGATCCTCGTTCTCGCACTGCTCTTCCAGTCCAGGCTCGTTGATCTTCTCGACGTGCCGAAGCTGCGCACGGCGTCGACCGTGTTCGTGGCGATCTGCGTGCAGGCGATGCCGTTCCTCGTGCTGGGCGTGCTGATCTCGGGCGCCATCGCGGCGTTCGTACCGGCCTCGGCGCTGCGCAAGCTGCTGCCGTCGAAGACCGCGCTGGCCGTGCCCGTGGCCGGTGTCGCGGGCATCGCCCTGCCGGGGTGCGAGTGCGCCTCGGTGCCGGTGGCCAAGCGGCTCATGCAGCAGGGCGTCGCACCGGCTGTGGCGCTGACGTTCCTGCTGGCCGCGCCCGCGGTGAACCCGATCGTGCTGGTGTCGACCGCCGTGGCGTTCAACGACACCCCGATGATGGTCGTGGCGCGGTTCGTCGGCTCGTTGCTGACCGCGATGGTCATGGGCTGGCTGTGGGTGCGCTTCGGCAAGATGGAGTGGATCGCCGAACGCGCGCTGGCGAAGCTGGGAGACCACTCGGGTCAGAACAAGTGGGCCGTCTTCGCCGAGAGCGCGCGGCACGACCTCGTGGACGCCGGCGGGTTCCTGGTGCTGGGCGGGCTGTTCGCGGCGGCGTTCAAGACGTTCGTGCCGGTCGCGTGGATGCAGACGCTGGGCGGTCAGATCGTGCTGGGCGTGATCGTGATGGCCTTCCTGGCCGTCATCCTGGCGCTGTGCTCGGAGGCCGACGCGTTCGTGGCCGTCGCGTTCTCCGCGCTGCCGCTGTTGCCGCGGCTGGTGTTCCTCGTCGTCGGCCCCGCGGTCGACGTGAAGCTGATCGCGTTGCAGGCCGGTGCGTTCGGCAAGTCCTTCGCCTTCCGCTTCGCACCCGCTACCTTCGTGGTGGCGATCTTGTGCGCCGTCGCGACGGGAGTGGTGCTGCTGTGAGGCGGGAAACCCAGAACATCCTGCTGGTCCTGCTCGGCGGCGCGCTGCTGAAGATCAGCTTCTCCGGGCTCTATCTCAGGTACGTGCAGAAGAGCCTGCTGCCGCTGCTGATCGCGGCCGGCGTGATCATGATCGGCCTCGCGCTGTTCGCGATCATCCGGGACGTCCGCCGGGGCAAGGCCGCCGACGACGGTCACGAGCACTCGCACTCGTCGCGCTCGACGTGGCTGATGCTGCTGCCGGTCCTGGCCGTGTTCCTGATCTCGCCCCCGGCACTGGGCGGCGACGTCGTCAACTCGGCCGCCGACACGAACCAGACGCAGCGCTCCCGCAACCTGCTCGGCGAGCTGCCGTCCGCCGACGTGATCCCGTTGTCCATGACGGAGTTCGTCACGCGCACGGCGTGGGACGAGTCCGGCACCCTGGACGGCCGCCGGGTCAAGCTGACCGGCTTCCTGCTGCGCGCGGACGGCGACACCTACGTCGCACGGCTCGCGATCTCGTGCTGCGCCGCCGACGCCCGGCCGTTGAAGGTGCGGGTGACCGGGGACGTGCCCGCGCTGCCCGACGAGCAGTGGGTCGAGGTGACCGGGAAGGTCGTGCCGAAGTCGGCGAACGAGAAGAACTCCTGGGTGCCGAGCTTCACCGTGGAGTCCTTCACGCCGGTGCCCGAGCCGGTCGAGCCCTACGAGTCCTAGGCCCTACTTGAGGCCCTTGGCCGTGCACTCCGCGCACGTGCCGAAGATCTCGACGGTGTGGCTGACCTCGGAGAAGCCGTTCTCGGCCGCCACCCGGTCCGCCCACTTCTCGACGGCGGGGCCCTCCACCTCGACCGTGCGGCCGCAGTGGCGGCACACGAGGTGATGGTGGTGGTGCGCCGAGCAACGGCGATAGATCGCCTCGCCCGAGTCGGTGCGCAGGACGTCGACCTGGCCCGCGTCCGCGAGGGACTGGAGTGTGCGGTAGACCGTCGTCAGGCCGATGCCCTCGCCGCGGCGGCGTAGTTCCTCGTGCAGTTCCTGGGCGCTGCGGAAGTCGTCGAGCTGGTCGAGCAGGTTCGACACCGCGGTGCGCTGCTTGGTGGACCTCAGTCCGGTCACAACTTCTCCTCGACGTGCGTCACAGCGTCCACCACGATGTGCGCCAGGTGTTCGTCCACCAGTCGGTACACGACCTCGCGGCCGTGTCTTTCGCCGTGCACCACGCCCGCCGACTTCAGCACGCGCAGGTGCTGGCTGATCAGCGGCTGGGCGACTCCCAGCGCCTCGACCAGTTCGTGCACGCAGCGGTCGTGTTCCCGCAGCTGCAGCACGATGGCGATGCGGACCGGGGCGGCCAGCGCGCGCAGCAGGTCGCCGGCCTCGGCGAGGGTGTGCGCGGAACGGGGTGGCGCGGGCGCGGGGGCCGCGCGTTCGGGGGAGTGCTCGCCGTGCAACTGGACGGTCATGGCGGCGCACCTCACCTGGTAGGGATTTTCACAACCAATTCTACGGTGATGATGAGCAGTACGAGCAGGACCACCACGCGCAATGTGCGCTGAGCTGGGGAAAGAACCTTCCAGGTGGCTGCCAGCAGCACGCCGGCGCCCACGATCAGCACACCGAGCAGCACCGCGCCGAGGGTGCCGCCCACCAACACGCCGGTGATGAACAGACCGAGCACGAGCACGAACGCCACGACGGGGCGGACGCGCGCGAGTGGGCCGTCGCCGGGCAGGAGAGGGCGCTTGGAGGTCACCGTGCCATCCTTGCACCGTGCTCCTCGTGTGCCGCTTTCGCGTATCCGATCCCGAGTCGTTCACCTCGCGCGTCGAGCAGGCGTTGAAGCTGCTGACGGCTCAGCCGGGGTGCCGCAAGGGCACGCTGGCGCGCTCGACCGACGAGGACGACCGCTGGGTGCTGACGGTCGAGTTCGAGTCCGTGGTGGCCTACCGGCGCGCGATGTCGCCGTTCCCCGTGCGCGAACACGTCATCCCGCTGCTGTCCGAGGCGCTCACCGACGAACCCGCCATGTACGAGCCGACGCTGACCAGTGCCGGCGGTGAGGTCGAGACGCACACGAGCGTGCTCGCCGAGGACGCGTTCACGGTGCGGCTCGGCGAGGCCGCGGGTCCGGCTACCCCTCGCTAGCGATCTTCGTCATCTCCGCGAGGAACTCCTCGTCGGAACCGTCCGGCAGCAGCTCCAACGCCCGGCGCGCCGCCTGCGCGGCTTCTTCGGTGCGGCCGAGGATGTGCAGCGTCTTGGCCTTGCCGTACGCGGCGTAGGGCGCGGGCGTCTGGTCGAACGCCGTCAGCGCGTCCTCGTAGCGTTCGTGCTCGAAGTAGTACCAGCCGAGGTTGTTGTACAGCGGCCCGAGCCAGTGCGTCAGGTTCGGGTGCTCCGAGATCACGTCGAGCCCGACCTGCGTCCACTTCTCCGGGTCGTCGACCAGGGCCACCATGTGCGCGGCGTCCGCGGCGAACCACAGGTCGTCGCGCTTCTTCGCGAGGACGAACGCCGCCACGAACAACGGTTGCGCCGCCTCCGGATCACCGCCGGAACGGTGCAGCCTGCCGCGTTCCAGCAACGTGCGCACGCGGCCCGTCGAGTCGGGGGACACGAGCGTCTCCGCCTCGTCGATCAACGCGTGACCTGCGGCGAAGTTGTCGCGCAGGCCCTCGACGCGGGCGAGCTGGGTCAGCACCTCCGCGCGCCCGTCGTCGGTCGCCTCGTCGTTCAGCGCCGCGCGGAACCTCGCCTCGGTGCCGCCCAGGTCGGCGAAGTCCCACAGCTCTCGCAGCCGGTCTTCCATCCGTGCAGGGTAAGGCTCCGGTCGCCCGTTCGGGGCCTGACGTGACGGGCTAGGCTTGAGGCCCCGATTCTCATTCGCCCGATGGAGTTCCCCTTGCCCGCCGATCGCATCGAGACCGTTGTCAGCCTCTGCAAGCGCAGGGGGTTCGTCTACCCGTGCGGGGAGATCTACGGCGGTACCCGCTCGGCATGGGACTACGGACCTCTCGGCGTCGAGCTCAAGGACAACATCAAGCGCCAGTGGTGGAACTTCATGGTCCGCGGCCGCGAGGACGTCGTCGGCCTGGACTCGTCGGTCATCCTGCCGCGTGACGTGTGGGTCGCCTCCGGTCACGTCGAGGCGTTCGTCGACCCGCTCGTCGAGTGCGAGTCGTGCCACAAGCGGTTCCGCGCGGACACGCTGTCCGAGGAGTACGCGGAGCGCACCGGCAAGGAGGTCGCCGAGGGCGACGTCTCCGACGTGCCGTGCCCCAACTGCGGCGTGCGCGGCACCTACACCGAGCCGAAGATGTTCAACGGCCTGCTCAAGACGCACCTCGGCCCGATCGAGACCGAGGAAGGCCTGCACTACCTGCGCCCGGAGACCGCGCAGGGCATCTTCACGAACTTCCTGAACGTGCAGACGACGTCGCGCAAGAAGCCGCCGTTCGGCATCGGTCAGATCGGCAAGTCGTTCCGCAACGAGATCACGCCGGGCAACTTCATCTTCCGCACCCGCGAGTTCGAGCAGATGGAGATGGAGTTCTTCGTCGAGCCGGGCACGGACGAAGAGTGGCACCAGTACTGGATCGACGAGCGCACCCGCTGGTACACGGACCTGGGCATCTCCAAGGAGAACCTGCGTCACTACGAGCACCCGAAGGAAAAGCTGTCGCACTACTCGAAGCGGACGGTCGACGTCGAGTACCGCTTCCAGTTCGGCGGCCAGGAGTGGGGTGAGCTCGAGGGCATCGCGAACCGCACCGACTTCGACCTGACGACGCACTCGAACCACTCCGGCGTCGACCTGTCGTACTTCGACCAGGCCACGAACTCGCGCTTCAAGCCGTTCGTCATCGAACCCGCCGCCGGTGTCGGCCGCCCGATGATGGCGTTCCTGCTGGAGGCCTACACCGAGGACGAGGCCCCGAACGCCAAGGGCGGCGTGGACAAGCGCGTCGTGCTCAAGCTCGACCGCCGCCTCGCGCCGGTCAAGGTCGCGGTGCTTCCCTTGTCGCGCAACGCCG
Organism: Lentzea waywayandensis; assembly: GCF_900115955.1. Taxonomy (GTDB): domain Bacteria; phylum Actinomycetota; class Actinomycetes; order Mycobacteriales; family Pseudonocardiaceae; genus Lentzea; species Lentzea waywayandensis. The sequence continues at coordinate 415,757 of NZ_FOYL01000007.1, read as the reverse complement.
ACCTGTCGCCCAAGGCCCGCGACCTCGCGACGGCCCTGCGCCGCAACTGGAACGTCGACTTCGACGACGCCGGTGCCATCGGCCGCCGCTACCGCCGTCAGGACGAGATCGGCACGCCGTTCTGCGTGACGGTCGACTTCGACACGCTCACCGACCTCGCCGTGACGGTGCGGGAGCGCGACACGATGTCGCAGGAGCGCGTGGCGATGGACCAGCTGGAGTCGTACCTCGCGGCACGCCTGATCGGCTGCTAGTTCGACTGCTCCGTTCGGCCGCACCACGCTGCTACGCTGTGAAGTCGCTTCGTCACAGCGTGCAGGGGGTGAGTGGTGGTCGACGACTGGGAGTACGCGGCAGGGCGGCGCGCCACACCGCCGCCCGCCGAGCTCTACGGGCGAGTGCGTGCTGGCCGGCTCATCGCGCGTTGGTGCGACAGCACCGACCAAGGTGCGGTGGACGGAACCGTGCTCACCGCGGCCAGCAAATGATGATCATCGGCCGGGGGCCGGCACCGGCGTGGGTGTGGGTGTCCGCACCGCGCGTCGAGCGGATCAGGACGCGGCTGGCTTTGACGGGCCTGCCCCTCATCGGCATGGCGCTGGTGTTCGGGATCGCGCTGGTCGTGATCGGACTGAACCTGCCGTCCTCCCGCAGCCCGATCAACGTGATCGGCGTGATGACGGCCGGCATCGGGGCGTTCTGCGCGGTGTTGTCCGGCTTGAGTCTCGCCACTGCCCGTTCCTGCGCCCAGGGCGAGTACGTCGACGTGAACGGCGCACGACTGGTCCGCCGCCTTCTCGGGGTGTGGTGGGGCGGTGCGATCTTCTGCGTGCTGGTCGCCTGGTTCGCCGAGGTGATGGCGCTGAACGTGAAGACTCGACCGGTTCCCTTCACGGCCGGGGCAGCGGTGTACCTCGCGTTGCTGGGCCTGCTCATCGTCCTGGGCGGTGTCGCGTTCTTCACCGCGCACAGGGTGTTGCGGGCCGGCTGAGGCAACACTCCCGGGCGGTCTGGCGTGTAAGAGGTGTGACGGGGGAGCAGATCAGGAGGCGCGGCCTCGTGCAGGCCGCGGTGGGGGTGGCGTTCGTCGCCTGGGTGGCGGCGTTCTCGGCGCTGACCGAGGCCGGGAACCCGCAGGTGCTCGTGGCCGCGGCGGTGAGTGGCGGGCTGGTGTGCCTGTGCGCGGTGGCGGGTGGTGTGGTGGCGACCCGGATCACCGACGCGGCATCGGCAGCCAGGCTGCGGCACGTGTTCGTGGTGTTGGAGGGCGCCGCAGCGGTGATCTTCTTCCCGTTCTACTGGTTCGCGTCCAGCGTCGAGCCCGTGGGCAGGCCGGGCGACTTCGCGCTGGTGGCCGCGCTGGTGCTCCTGGTGCCGGTGGTGGCCGCGCTGGTGCTCGTCCTGCGGAGCAGCTTCGTCGTCCACAAGATCGTTGTGGGCGAGTTCGGGCCGCTCGTCCCGGTGTCCGCCGACTACGAGTCGGCGCACCGGATCAGGGTGCTCGGCACCGTGCTCGTCGTCGCGGGAGCCGCGTTGTCGGTGTCCGTGGTGGCGCTGGCGTTCACGGCGCCGTCGAGGTTGCTGCTGCTGGAGGTGTACGGCCTCCTGGTGACGCTCACTCCGGTGGTGCTCGGCTTGTCGCTGGCACGGGAGAAGAACGTCTACACGGTACGGCGACGGAACATCGTCGCTTGCATGGTCATCCCCGCCGCCGTCGGATGGGCCGCCGCCAAGGTCGCCTCCATCGGTGGTGGCGCCGGGATGTTGTTCAGCGGCTTGGTCTTCGCGGCGACAGTGCTCCTCGTGGTCGCGATCCTCGTGGTGCGCGAGTTCAGCGCGGTGTGGGACCGGCCGTCGCGGCGCCGTGAGGTTAGCCCTTGACGCCCAGCTTCGCGAGGACGGCCGTGGTGACGGCGTTGATCGACTGCCTGGCCGTGGTCCAGGAGCCGGTCGGGCTGGTGGTGAGCACGGCGACGGCGTAGCGGTCGTCGAGCACGCCCGCGCTGTGCAGGTAGACGTCGCTGGGCAGGTAGTACATCCAGCCCTGCTTGGCGTAGACGCCGGTGATGCCGAGCAGGCCGAACGCCTGGTCGAAGCCGTCGGCGGCGGTGGCGGGCGCCTTCGACAGCGCGCCGACGATCGCGTCGCGCTCCGGCGAATCGAGGATGTGGTGGTAGAGCCTCACCATGTCGTTCGCGGTGATGACGACCTCTCCCCACTGTGACGGGTCGTCCGGGGCGTGAGTGCCGGTCAGGCCCGCCTCGGCGGCGACGCGGCCGATGGCGTCCATGCCGTCGAACCTCGTCCACAGCACGTCCATCGCGTTGTCGTCGCTCGCGCTCAGCGCACGGTCGATGAGGTCGACGTCGTCGGCGGACAGCTGCTGGTGCAACGCGTCGAACGCGAGGATGAGCTTCGACAGCGACGCCGAGTAGAACGGCTTGTCGCCCTGCTCGGAGACGACCTGATCGGTCTGGAGGTCGAGCACCGCGACGCCGACGTCGGACGCGCCGCCCGCGGCCGCGATATCCGATATGTCAGCGGCTGATATATCGGATATCGCCGACGTCGTGCCGGTATCCGATATATCGGCGTCGCCGGGGTCCAACGAACCGTCACCCGTATCCAATACATCGGGACCGCGCGATATATCAGCGGAAGGCTTCCCGTGCGCGTGGCACGGCGCCGCCTCCGGGACGACGAACACGGCCGCCACGAGGAAGAGGATCAGGGCCCAGCGCACACATCCACGGTCCGTCTCACAGGAGTCTGGTGTCGAGCTTTTCCTCCTGTGCGGTTGCTGAAGAATCCTCCCTGACCACCACGTATGCGCCAGAACCCTGGCGTTCCGTCACCGCCTCGACGAGCTCGGTGCCGCGGTAGAGCAGGCCGACGCCGTCGTCGGTGCAGTACGTCGTCGGCAGCACTCCGGCGGCCACGGCGTCGTGGATCTTCGGACGGCGCTGCTCCTCGGAGTCGTAGTGCACGCCGTTGCCGTAGGGCAGGAAACCCAGGCCGTTCGTGACGATCCGGAGGTCCGGGCCGAACGAGTCCGTCGCGCCGCCCGTGTGCCAGCAGATCGAGCCGGCCGACACTCCGCTGAGCACCACGCCGGACTCCCACGCCTTGCGGAAGACAGCGCCGAGGCCGTGCACCTCCCACACCGCGAGCAGGTTCGCCACCGAACCGCCGCCCACCCAGACGACGTCGTGGGACAGCACGTAGTCCTCGAGGTCGTCGGTCGGCGGCATCGTGAAGAGGTTCAGGATCGAGACGTCGACGCCCGCGACCTTGCCCGCCTCGGCCATGTTCGCGTTCATGTGCCGCTGGTCGCCGCCTGCCGTCCCGACGTGGCACAGGCGCGGTGTGCGGCCATCGACGCCGGAGAGGTCCAGGGCGAAGTGGATCAGCTTGTTGAACTCGACGAAGGTCCGGCGCCCGGAGCGCAGACCTCCGGACGTGGCGAGGATGGTGGGCTGCTCAGCAGGCATGACGATGATCCTCGCAGGGGCGTCAACGCGGCACCCGCGCGGTCTGGGAGCATGCATGGTGTGCGGACCACGCCCCTCAAGCCCTTCGCCCGGATTCGCCGGATCGTGTTGCGCCTCGTGTTCGGGGCGCTGGTCATCGGCGTGCTCGTGGGCGGCGGCACGGCGTTCCGCGTGTGGCAGGTCGCCCGCGTGGACGACTGGACGAAGGCCGACATGGCCATCGTCCTCGGCGCCGCGCAGTACAACGGTGTCCCGTCCGACGTCCTCGCGGCACGGCTGGAGCACGCGCTCGGCCTCTACCAGGAGGGCGTCGTCGGCTACATCGCCACGACCGGCGGCCGGCAGCCCGGCGACAACTTCACCGAGGGCCAGGTCGGCAAGTTGTGGCTGGTCAAGCGGGGTGTGCCGGAGGACAGGGTGCTCCAGGTCGGCGAGGGCGCGGACACGCTCGGGTCGTTGCGGGCCGTCGCGTCCGTCGCCAAGGAACGCGACCTGAAGACCGCGGTGATCGTCAGCGACCCGTGGCACTCGTTGCGCGCCCGCACGATGGCCGAGGACGCCGGTCTGCGCGCCTGGACGTCGCCGACCCGCAGTGGCCCGAACGTGCAGACGCGCGAGACGCAGTGGTTCTACATCAAGCGTGAGACCGGAGCGTTGCTGTACTACCGCCTGATGAAGGCTCACGCGGGCGTGTTCGACGAGCTCAAGCTCCCTAAAATCGGCTGATGGGATACACCGGCCACGACGCGGAGCGCCTGCTCTCCGAAGACCCCAAGAGTGCCGCGCTGCCGGGTGCCCGCACCGACACGCGCACGCCGTTCTCCCGCGATCGGGCCCGCGTGCTGCACTCCGCGGCGTTGCGCAGGCTCGCCGGCAAGACCCAGGTCGTCGGCCCCGGTGAGGGCTCCGAGGTCACCGGTGTGCCGCGCACGCGCCTGACGCACTCGCTGGAGGTCGCCCAGATCGGCCGCGGCATCGGTGAGGAACTGGGCTGCGACCCCGACATCGTCGACACGGCCGGCCTCGCGCACGACATCGGGCATCCGCCGTTCGGGCACAACGGCGAGAGGGCGTTGAACGAGCTCGCGGGCCCGTGCGGCGGCTTCGAGGGCAACGCGCAGACGTTCCGCATCCTCGCTCGCCTCGAACCCAAGACCGCGCACGGACTGAACCTCACTCGCGCGGTGCTCGACGCGTCGACGAAGTACCCGTGGACGCGCACACCGGGCATCGTGAAGTTCGGCGTGTACGACGACGACCTCGAAGTGTTCGAGTGGATGCGTGCGGGCGCACCGGACCGTGAGCGGTGCATCGAGGCCCAGGTGATGGACTGGTCCGACGACGTGGCGTACTCGGTGCACGACGTCGAGGACGGCGTGCTGGCTCACCGCATCAGCCTCGGCGCGCTCGCCCGTCCCGACGAACGCGGCGCCATCGCGTCGCTCGCCGCGAAGACGTTCTCCGACGAGTCCGTGGCCACGCTCGAAGCCACCGCCGAGGAACTGCTGACGTTGCCGGTGATCGCGTACTGGACCGACCGCGAGTACGACGGCTCGCTCGGCGCGCAGGTGGCGCTGAAGAACCTGACCAGCGAACTGGTCGGCCGCTTCGCTTCCGCCGCCGTCACCGCGACCCGCGCCGTGCACGGTGACGGGACGCTGACGAGGTACAACGCGGCGCTGGAGGTCCCGAAGCAGGTCGCGGCCGAAGTGGCGCTGCTCAAGGCGATGGCGGTCCGGTACGTGATGAGCGACCCGGCCCGGCTGGCCATGCAGGCGAAGCAACGCGACCTGATCACCGACCTCGTCGCCCGACTGATGGAGCGCCCGACGCTGCTCGACCCCGCGTTCCGCCCGGTGTTCGCGGCCGCTTCCTCTTACGCCGCAAGGCTTCGCGTCGTCGTCGACCAGGTCGCGCTGCTCACCGACGCGCAGGCCGTGGCCTGGCACCGCGCATCGGCGTAGGTTCGAAGGGATCCGTGCCGAAGTCCGATCCTTGGGGAGAACCTGTGACCGACCAGGCCGACTTCGCCCTCACCCTGCACCGCGTCGCCGTACCTGATCCGTCCTCGAACGCGTGCTGGTCGCCGTTCTCGGTGGCCAGCGCCCTCGCACTGGCCCGCGAAGCCGCCCGCGGCGAGACCCGCGCCGAGCTCGACGGCCTCTTGCGGGACTTCGACGCCTCGGACGCGCTCGACGTCCCCGAACTGGCCGTCGCGAACACGTTGTGGGCCGACGACGACCTGACGATCGACCCGGGCTTCTCGCTCGCCGGTTCGGTCCGGCGCACGGCGTTCTCCGACCCCGCGACGGTCCGCAAGCTCGTCAACACCGACGTCGCCGAGACCACTCGCGGCCTGATCCCCGAACTGCTGACGGACGCGCCGCCCGCGGACGCCGCCGCGATCATCGTGAACGCCCTGTACCTCAAGGTCGGCTGGCTGAACCCGTTCTCCGACTGGGAGACCGCCGCGCAGCCGTTCCACGCGCCCGGCGGCGACGTGGACGTGCCGACGATGAAGGTGACGGAGAAGTTCCGCTACGCCCGCCACGACGGCTGGCAGACGATCGTGCTGCCCGCGGACTCGGGCGTCGAGACGGTGATCCTGCTGCCGGACGAGTCGCTGGAACAGCCGCTGACCCCGTCCGTGCTCGCCGCGCAGAACTTCACCCGGCTCGAACTCTCACTGCCCAAAGTGGACGTACGGGCGAGGTTCAACCTCAAGAACACGTTGCGGCAGCTCGGGGTCGAGCGCATGTTCGCGCGCGACGCCGACTTCTCCGGCCTCTCACCGGACGAGCGGATGTTCGTCGACGACGTCGTGCACGAGGCCGTGCTGCGCCTGGACGAGCAGGGCCTCGAAGGCGCGGCGGCCACCGCCGTCACGTTCCGGACGGTGTCGATCGAGATCCCGGTGGACCCGATCGTGGTGACGGTCGACCGGCCGTTCCTGGTCGCGGTGCGGCACGCGCGGTCCGGTGCGCTCTACTTCCTCGCGCAGGTCGCCCGTCCATGACCGATCAGACCACCTTCGCGCTGGACCTCCACCGCGTCGCCGTGCCCGATCCCGATGCCAACGCCTGCTGGTCGCCGTTCTCCGTCGCCAGTGCGCTCGCACTGGTCCGCGAGGCCGCCCGCGGCAAGACCCGGGACGAGCTCGACCAGTTGATCGCCGGCTTCGTCCCCGAGGACGCGCTCGACGTCGAGGACCTGGCGGTCGCGAACACGTTGTGGGCCGACGACACCCTGCCGCTGAACCCCGGTTTCTCGCTGGCGTCCTCGGTGCGGCAGGCGCACTTCGCCGACGCCAAGACCGTGCGCAAGAGGGTGAACGCCGACGTCGCCGAGTCGACCCGCAACCTGATCCCGGAGCTGCTGCCGCCCCCGACCAGTCCGTACGCCGGGGCGATCATCGTCAACGCCCTGTACCTCAAGGTCGGGTGGAAGACCGCGTTCAGCGCCGGCAAGACGAAGCCGAGGCTGTTCCACGCGCCCGGCGGCGACGTCGAGGTGCCGACGATGAAGGTGACGGCCCTCCTCGGCTACTCCAGGACCGAGGGCTGGCAGACGATCGCGTTGCCCGCCCGTTCGGGAGTGGAGGCGCTGGTGCTGCTGCCGGACGAGTCGTTGGAGCAGCCGCTGCACGCCGCCGCGTTCGAGGTGCGCGACAGCACCGCCATCGCGCTGTCACTGCCCAAAGTGGATGTTCGGGAGAAGTTCGAGTTGCGGGAGACGTTGGAGCAGCTCGGCGTGGGCACGATGTTCTCGCCGGACGCCGACCTCGGCGGACTCTCGCCTGACCCGCTGTTCGTGAGTGCCGTGATCCACGAGGCCGTGCTGCGCCTCGACGAAAAGGGCCTGGAGGGTGCGGCCGCGACCGCCGTGGTGAAGAGCCGGGGCGCGTCACCGAGAAAGCCGGTGGACCCGATCGCCGTGCAGGTCGACCGGCCGTTCCTGGTCGCGGTGAGGCACGCCCGCTCGAAAGCGATCTACTTCCTCGCGCAGGTCGCCCGTCCGTAACCACTTTCGGGACCATTCGCCCTGATGGGCGAGCGTTTCGCGCGGCAAGATCATGATCATGGCCTTACCGTTCCACGCATGACCCAGCACGGTGCCGGCGAGCAGCTCGTCGTGCTCGCCGCGGCGGGCGCCACGCGGATCACCTGCTTCAGCGGCGTCACCATTCCCGTCCTGCTCAGAACCGAGTGCTACGCGAAGGCGCTGGCCGGGGCGCTGGGCCTCGCGCCGACGCCGGAGCTCCAGCGCGACGGCGTGTTGCCGCAGTGCGTGTTCTTCATCCACGAGTACGCGCTGCAAACCGTGGTCGGCGGCAACCGGTTGATGGAGGACCAGGTCCTGCACCTGCTGTTCCACGCGCCGTCGATCCGGATCGTGCCGGCCAGCGCGGGCGGGGCGGCGGCGGTCGGGCTCGACTACGCGCTCATCCAGTACGAGCACGAGCCGCCGCTGGTCTACCTCGCGAACTGGACGCTCGCCAGTGACGCCGCGACCGTGGAACGGGCCGTGGCCATCTTTCAGCGCATGCACGCTGTTGCGCTCGACAACGAGCGGTCGCGTGACGTGCTGATGGAGTATGTGGCCGTGTACGACCGTTAGGGCGTGTTGCGGCGCAGGAACAGCCGCATGCCGTCCTCACCGGGCAGCGCGCACAGCAGCAGTTTGACGTTCTGGTGCCGCACCGGAACCGCACACGAGTCGCCTGCCAGCAATGTTCCCGCGAGCAGGCCGGCCGACTCGTGGTCGATGTCCAGCACGAAGTCGTTGCTCATGGATGGACCCTATGAGTAGACCGCCTCGCGACCCAGTCACCCAAAGGTGTTGTCACGTTCCGGCGAGCCGTCTCGTCCAGAGGGTATGACGAGGATCAAGGGAATCACGAAGAACGACGCGGGCCCGCTGCTCAAGGTCGCGTACTGGTTCGCGCGGCGCGAGTTCGGGGCGGTGCCGGAGCCCCTCACGGTGATGGCGCACCACCCGAAACTGCTGATGGCGAGCGGCCGGCACGAGTTGGCGATCAAGAAGACGATCCACGGGCCGTTGTTCGAGCTCTGCGTCTACCGGACGGCGGTGAAGCTCGGCTGCTCGTGGTGCGTCGACTTCGGCGCCATGCTCATGAAGCACGGAGGCCTCGACATCGAACGCCTCAAGCACATCGACGAGTACGCCACCTCACCGCTGTTCACCGACCTCGAACGCAAGGCGCTCGCCTACGCCGACGCGATGACGGACACGCCCGTCGCCGTCACCGACGAGCAGGTCGCCGAGCTGGAGAAGTTGCTGGGACGCAAGGAACTCATCGCGTTGACCTACCAGGTCGCGCTGGAGAACCAGCGGGCGCGGTTCAACAGCGCGTTCGACATCAAGGATCAGGGCTTCACCAGTGGTGACGCCTGCCGCGTACCGACAAACTAGAGCCGTGGAGAAGATCGCCCTGACAGGTGCGCAAGAGACCATGCTCGCCACGCTGTACGGCCGGGCGCTCGACAGCGAGCGCCCCGCGTCCGTGCTGCACGACGACGAGGCCAAGCGCGCCGTCGACCGAATCGACTACGACTTCGGCAAGACCGGAATGACCACGATCACCGCGGTCGGCGTCGCCATCCGGGGACGGGTGCTCGACGACTGGACCCGCGAGTTCCTCCGTGCCAATCCGTCCTGCACGGTGCTGCATCTGGCCTGTGGGCTGGACACTCGCGCGCATCGGATCGAACGGCCGGACACCGTGCGGTGGATCGACGTCGACATGCCGGACGTCGTCGCGTTGCGGCACAAGCTCTTGCCTGCGCCTCAAGGTGACTACCGGCTGGTGGCGTCGTCGGTCACCGAGGAGGCGTGGCTCGCCGAGGTGCCCGCCGACCGGCCTGTCGTCGCGGTGTTCGAGGGCCTCTCGATGTACCTCACGCAGGCGGAGGGCCACGCGTTGATCAGCAGGATCACCAGCCGGTTCACCAGCGGTGAGCTGCTGTTCGACGTCTACGGCTCGTGGGGCATCAAGCTCCAGAAGCTCGTGCCGGCCGTGCGCAACGCCGGCGCGACCTTGCACTGGGGTGTCGACGATCCGCGCGAGATCGAGGCGCTGCGTCCCGGACTGACCACTGTGGACGCCTGGCGCAGCGTGGACCTGCCGCACCTGGACGCGTTGCCCAGGTCCGGCAGGATCCAGATGAAGGTCGTCAGCGCGATCCCGAAGCTCCGCGACGTCGGGAAGCTGCTGCGACTGCGGTGGTAGGGCTCAGTTGTCGATGACGAAGTCGAACTTGGCGGTGTAGCGGTTGCCGACGAGCGGACCGAGCTCGACCTCGCACTCGCGGTCGAGGTAGGCGTCGCGCCGGTTCAGGTAGGCCACGTTCATCCCGTACGCCCTGAGGTTGTCCGGGAAGAACAGCTGCGTGGTGAGGATCGGGCCGCCCCGTGCCTGCACCTTGACGTGGATGTGCGGGGTGCGGCCGGGATAGTCCTTCGGCACGATCGTCTCCAGCACGTACGCGCCGGAGGCGTTGCTGAACTGGTGGCCGCGCATCTTGAACGTGGTGTTGTCGTACACACCGCGGTCGTCGGCCTGCCAGAAGTCGAGCAGTGCGTTGGGAATCGGCGCGCACTTCATCGTGTAGACGAACCCGGTGACGCGGAGCACGATCCCGGTGACTCCGGGCGTGCGCAGGTTCGTGCGCTGCGGGGAGTTCCGCTTGAAGTAGGGACCCTCGATGTTCGACGGGGTGTCGTCGTCATCGACGCAGGTCGGGGTCAGGGGAAGAGGCGCGCTGCGCGCCGTGGTGGTGCCGGCGGCGGTCAGTGCGACCACTGCGGCCGCACCGGTCGCCAGGAACGCCCGGCGTGAGGGGATGTCGTGTTCGGGCATGTTCGAACTCCGGTGGTTGCAACCCGCGGCAGGGGGCTTGGGCTGGACCAGCGGACAGGACGTTAGCGACGAAACGATCCCGGCTCCAGTTACGGTCCAGACCAAAACCCGTCAGAACGCGACGTGGGCGAGCTTGTCCGGGTTCGCGATGTCGTAGACGGCCACGACCTTGCCCTCGTGCACCGTGAACGACGTCACGCGCGCCGTCACCTCGCCGTACGCCGGCATGGCGAACCCGAGTTCGCCGTTGACGAACACCGGCCGGTGCTCCTCCGGGAAGCCGTACTTGCGGATGAGGCCGAAGAAGAAGCGCGCCACCTTGTCCGCGCCGGTGACCGTCTGGACCGCGGTGCGCACCTTGCCGCCGCCGTCGCCGATCATCACCGCGTCCGGGTGCAGCAGTGCGAGCACGGCGTCGAGGTCCCCGTTCGCCATGGCCCGCAGGAACTTCTCCAGCACCTCCTGCTGCTCGGCCAGCGCCGCGCGGGGCGGTGGTTCGGCGTCCGCGACGGCCTTGCGGGCCCGGGACGCGTGCTGGCGCGCGGAGGCCTCCGAGACCTGAAGCACCTCGGCGATCTCGGTGAACGGCAACGAGAACGCGTCGTGCAGCACGAACGCCACGCGCTGGTCCGGCGTGAGCCGGTCGAGCAGCACCAGCGCAGCCATCCGCACGCCGTCGGAGCGCACCACGCTCGCCAGCGGGTCGTCCTCCTCGCCGGTCGTGAGCAGCGGCTCCGGCAGCCACGAGCCGACGTACGTCTCGCGGCGCACCGCGGCGGAGCGCAACCTGTCGAGGCAGATGCGGCTCACCACGGTCGTGAGCCAGCCACGGGCGTCCTTCACGCCCTCGGCCTTCGCGAACCGGGGCCACGCCTCCTGCACGGCGTCCTCGGCGTCCGCGAGGCTGCCGGTCAGCCGGTAGGCGACGCCGATGAGGTGCGTCCGGTGGAGTCCGAAGACGTCAGCGGTGGTCACGGTTGGCAGTTTGCCAGGGCATTAGACTCAGTGATGTGGCAGGACGCATCAGGGAAAGCGACATCGCATTGGTGCGTGAGCGCAGCCGGATCGACGAGGTCGTCGGTGACCAGGTTTCGCTGAAACGAGCGGGCGGGGGCGCGCTCAAGGGGTTGTGCCCCTTCCACGACGAGAAGACGCCGTCGTTCAACGTGCGCCCGTCGCACGGCACGTTCCACTGCTTCGGCTGCGGTGAGGGCGGCGACGTGATCGCCTTCGTGATGAAGGTCGAGCACCTGTCGTTCGTGGAGGCCGTCGAGCGGCTCGCGGACCGGGCGGGCATCCACCTGAGCTACGAGGGCGGCGGCGCGACGATCCAGCGCGACCGGGGCACGCGCGGCAGGCTCATCGAGGCGCACAAGGTGGCCGCCGAGTACTACGCGGAGCAGCTCGCGACGCCCGAGGCGCAGCAGGCGCGGGAGTTCCTGGCCGAGCGCGGGTTCGACGAGGCCGCCGCCCGCCAGTTCGGCTGCGGCTTCGCGCCCGGCGGCTGGGACAAGCTCACCAAACACCTGCTGGGGCGTGGGTTCGACCTCCAGGAGCTGATCAAGTCGCAGCTCGTCAAGGAGGGCAAGCAGGGGCCGATCGACCGGTTCCACCGGCGGCTGCTGTGGCCCATCAAGGAGATCAGCGGCGACGTCGTCGGGTTCGGCGCGCGGCGGATCTTCGACGACGACCCGATCCAGGCGAAGTACCTCAACACCAGCGAGTCGATGATCTACAAGAAGTCGCAGGTGCTGTTCGGGCTCGACCAGGCCAAGCGCGAGATCGCCAAGCGCAAGCAGGCGGTCATCGTCGAGGGCTACACCGACGTGATGGCGATGCACCTGGCCGGCGTGCCGACCGCGGTCGCCTCCTGCGGCACGGCGTTCGGCACGGACCACATGAACGTGCTGCGCAGGCTGCTGATCGACGACGACGTGAACGGCGAGGTCATCTTCACCTTCGACGGCGACGAGGCGGGCCAGAAGGCCGCGCTGAAGGCGTTCGAGGGGGAGCAGCAGTTCTCCGCGCAGACCTACATCGCGGTCGCACCGGACGGCATGGACCCGTGCGAGCTGCGGCAGGCCAAGGGCGACGTGGCGGTGCGCGACCTGGTGGCGCGGCGCACGCCGTTGATCGAGTTCGCGATCAAGGCCCAGCTGCGGGCGTACGACCTCGACTCGGTGGACGGCCGCGTCGAGGCGCTGAAGAAGATGGTGCCGTTCGTCGCGCAGATCAAGGACCGCGCCAAGCGCGACGGGTACGCGACGAGGCTCGCCTGGTGGGTGGGCTGGGACGACGAGGCGATGGTCGTGCGCCGGGTGCGCCAGGTCTCCGGCGGCAAGACGCAGGTCGCCACCGCCGCGCGCGTCGACCCGAACCAGATCGCGCTGGGCGTGGAGGTCGACGGCCCGTCCCGGCCGAACCCGCGCGACCCGAGGCTGGTGCCCGAACGCGAGGTGCTCAAGGTCGCGCTGCGGCTGCCCGAGTACGCCGGGCCCTTGTACGACTCGCTGCCGGACGAGGCCTTCACCGACCCCGCCTACGTGGCGCTGCACCGGGCGATCCGGGCGGCGGGCGGCGCGGCCTGCGGGCTCGCGGGCTCGGCGTACCTGGAGGCGATCTCGCAGGAGTGCTCGCACGCGTCGGTGCGGTCGGTGCTGACCGAACTCGCGGTGGAACCGTTGGCCGTCAAGCAGAACGACGAGTTCCGCTACGTGTCGATGGTGATCGCGCGGCTGCAGGAGGTGCAGGTCGGCAAGCAGGTCGAGGACGTGAAGTCGCGCCTGCGGCGGCTGTCCCCGATCAAGGACGCCGACGAGTACCGGGCGCTGTGGGGTGACCTGGTGGCGCTGGAGGAGTACCGCAAGGCGCTGCTCCAGCAGAGCGCGGGAGTGCTGTAGTGGGGTTGTTCCGACGGGTGTTCGGCGACGGCGCGCCGGACGGGTTCACCGGTGAGCTGGAGCGCGACGAGACGGTGATCGCGCACGCGCCCGTGCAGACCGGCGGCCACATCGTGGTGACGTCGCTCGGGCTGTGGGTGCCGGGGGAGCCGCCGCGGCGGATCGGCTGGCACCTGGTCAGCAAGGTGAAGTGGGAGGGCTCGCTGCGGGTGGTCGAGGCCGTCGAGACGTCCACCGAGGGCGCTGTCGTGCTGCTGGAAGACCTTCCCGCGCAACGGTTCGCGCTCGACGACCCGCGTCGCGTGCTGCGCGCGATCAGCCAGCGCGTCGAGGGCTCGATCCGCGTGCGGGAGCGCGTCGAGTCGCCCGGTGTGTGGATCCTGCAGCGCAAGGTTCCGGGCCGCGACGGCGTCGTGTGGCAGGCGCGCGGCGATGCCGGCGTGGATCTCGCCGAGGTGCGCTCGGCCGTGGCGGTGTTCTCCGAGGGGCTGGCGCGCTAGCAGTACGCGTGTACTGTTAGCCGTATGTGGGATCCGGCGCAGTATCTGGCCTTCGCCGATCACCGTGCGAGGCCGTTCTACGAACTTGTGGCGCGTGTGCGGGCTTCGGAGCCTCGGCGCGTGGTCGACGTGGGCTGCGGGCCCGGCAACCTGACCGTGTCGCTGTCCTCGCGGTGGCCCTCGGCCGTGGTCGAGGCGTTCGACTCGTCGCCGGAGATGGTCGAGGCGGCGCGGGCGGCCGGTGTCGATGCCCAGGTCGACGACGTGACCACGTGGGAACCCTTGCCGGACACCGATGTCGTGGTGTCCAACGCGGTCCTGCAGTGGGTCGCGTCACATCCCTCGATCGTGTCTAAATGGGTCGCGGCGCTGCCGTCCGGCGCGTGGCTCGCGTTCCAGGTCCCCGGCAACTACGCGGACCCGTCGCACCGGCTGATCCGTGAGGTCGCCGGGGCGTCGCTGGAGCACGTTTTCCGTGCGGAGAAACCGGTTCTGGACCCCGTGGAGTACGCGGACCTGCTCGGCGACTGCTCTGTCGCGGACGTCTGGGAGACCACGTACGTGCAGCGCCTCTCCGGCCCGGATCCGGTGCTCGAATGGGTGACTGGCACGGCTTTGCGGCCTGTGCGCGCGGCACTGTCCTCAGCGGACTGGGAGGCGTACGTCGCGGAACTGGCGCCGCGGCTGCGTGAGGCGTACCCGCAGCGAGCCGACGGCACCACTTGGTTCCCGTTCAGGCGGATCTTCGCGGTCGCGCAGGTGTGAGGCCTGTCACTTTCGCGGCGTCATCGGGGGAGTGGCGATCTTGCCGTTGGTCTCCTCCTGATGGCGCCACGGAGCCTTCTCCGCTGCCTTTCCGGCGGCGTCCGCGGCCAGATCCTTGGCCTGAACTGCGGCTTCGAACGCCTTGTCCTTCGCCTGGGCCGCCGTCTTGCGCACCGTCGGGTTCGAAGTGAAGCGGTGCCAGAGGCGCACGATCTGGTCGTAACGCTCCCGTCCGGCCTTCGCGCCGAGCACGTAGCCGATCGCCGCGCCGACCAAGATGCCCTTCATGTGACGTCTCCTCTCGCATCGTGCCTGGTCAGAGGCCATGTTGCCGCCAAGTGGGGGGTGCCTGCAAAACCCCTTTCGCGACTCATGTAGAGTTACCCACTGTCAGGAGGAACCAAGCCTGACAAGCTAGAACAACCGAACATTCCCCCATAGCTCAATTGGCAGAGCATGCGACTGTTAATCGCAGGGTTACTGGTTCGAGTCCAGTTGGGGGAGCCATCGCCTAGACCCTAGTCCACCGACTGGGGTCTTTCGCTTTCTTCGGGCTTCGGTCAGCTTGGGTGCATGTCCCGCTTCGCGAATCTCCGTCGCATCTCCTCACTGGACCCGGTCGTGGACCACGAGGAGATCATGAGGATCTCCGCCGGCCTGGAGTTCCCGTGGGACTACCAGAAGTCCCTGGAGATGGCGCTGTTCCGCACGTACTGCGTCCCGACGATCTCGGGCCTGCTGGAACGCACCGGCGAGTTCGAACGGCGGCCGCAGAAGCGCTACGACGACACCGCGATCCTGATGGCCGAGCTCGTGGAACACGGCTACGACTCCCCGCGCGGACGTGAGGCGCTGCGCGTGGTCAACCGCCAGCACGGCCGTTACGACATCTCGAACGACGACATGCGCTACGTGCTCGCGACGTTCATCTACGACCCGATCGACTGGCTTCAGCGCTACGGCTGGCGCCCGCTGACGCACAACGAACGCCTGGCGGGCTTCCACTTCTACCGCGCGGTCGGCGCCCGCATGGGCATCCGGGACATCCCGGCCGGCTACGACGAGTTCCTGGCGTTCAAGACGGCCTACGAGCAGAAGCACTTCGTGTTCGCGCCGTCGAACCGCCGCATCGGCCAGTACACGCTCGACCTGTTCTGCTCGTGGTACCCGTCCGTGGCGCGCCCAGTGGTCGCACGGGCCGTGGTCGCCATGCTCGACCCGGCGATGGTGCGCGCGTTCGGCTTCACCGCGCCACCTTCGTGGGTCGGCGCCGCGGGGCTTTGGGCGCTGCGCCTGAGGGCTTTCGTGGTGCGCCGGATGCCGGTCCGGAAGGCCCTGAAGCTCACGAGCACCCCCAACCGCACCTATCCGGGCTACCCGCGCGGCTACCGGCCGTCGGACCTGGGCGCGAGCTCCAGCACCGCCCGCTGACCGTTGAGCACGAAGCCCATCGCCTTCAGGAACTCGTTGCCGGGCTTGAAGTCGTCGAGCCGCACGTGCACGCGCGTGACTTCCGGAAAGCGCTCGGACAGTGCTTTCGCCATCTCTCGCCCGATACCCCACCTGCGCAGGTCCTTCGGCACCAGGAAGAACCTGATGTCGGCGTGGCCGGGCGCCGGGTGGTCCACCACGAGGTCCACGAACCCGATCATGTCCTGGGCCTGCGCGACCAGCAGATGTTTTTGCTCGAACGCGGCACCTTCGGGCAACGCGTAGAAGAGACTTTGCACATCACCGGGTCCGGAAGGGTGGCCCGTGGCAGCCTGGAACCAGTCGTCGCAGTCGGCGAACAGCGCCAGCACCTCTGGCTCGTCCGCCGGGGTGAAGTCGCGGAGGGTCAAACGCACGTGTCCAGCCTATGTGTCGCTCGCCACGGGGGTGCGCAAGGCCCGTTCGGCGTGATCGGTATCCTCCACGACGCAGCGTGAGCGGGGGGAAGTAGCTCAGTTGGTCAGAGCAGCGGACTCATAATCCGTCAGGTCGTGGGTTCGAGCCCCACCTTCCCCACAAAATCTACGGCGCCCGCAGGCCCTCGACGTAGATCGACAGGAAGCGGCGCCACTCGCCGGGAGAATCGCGGATCACCTGGGCCATGGCCCTGGTCAGCGTGGCCATGTCCGTGATCGAGTAATCAGGGCGCAGGCCGCCGCCCGCGATGGCGCGCGTGATCAGGATCTCCGCGTGGCCTGCCCCGCGGTGACAGGCAGAGACGACTTCCGGGGCGTTCGGGAGGTCGCGGGCCAGGATGTCGTTGAGGCCGCGGTCCTCGGCCTGCAGGGCGTAGAGGTCGTCGAGGTAGACGACGAACGCGTGCCACGGGTCCGGGTCGGCCATGGCCTTGTCGCCGATGACGTCGAGGGCGGCGAGGCGCTCCGGGAAGATCGCCGACACCAGTTCCTCGCGGGTCGGGAAGTTCTTGTAGAGCGTGCCGATGCTGACTTCCGCGTGGCGGGCGATGTGTTCCATCGGCACGTCGAGGCCGCGTTCCGCGAACAGCGCTGTGGCCGCTGCCAGCAGCTTCTCCCTGTTGCGTGCCGCGTCCGCACGCAGGGGCCTCGACGCGGTGACCATGCGCGGATCCTACGCGGGAGCTAAGTCGAGGGTGCCCTCAAGTTTTGTGGTAGCTTCGGTCCGGTAAGTCGAGGGTGGCCTCGAATTAGCGTTCGGAAGGACGAAACCCATGTCTCCCACCGCGGTTGTGCTCGGGGTCGGTCCCGGGCTCGGCATGTCCATCGCGCATCGGTTCGGGCGTGAGGGCTACGACGTCGTGCTGGTGTCGCGCGGCGCCCAGCGACACGAGAGCTACCTGGCCTCGCTTGCCGAGGCGGGGATGAAGGCACGGGCGTTCGCGGCCGACGTGCGTGACCGCGCGCAGCTGTCGTCCACTTTGGACTCGATCGGGCCGGCCGACGTCGTCTACTACGGGCCGGGTGCCACCGACCTGAACGAGATGCCCGGTGAGATCACGACGACCACGTCCGACGAGGCGCGCGCCGCGATGGACTGGCTCTACCCGGCGATCGACGTCACGCAGCACGTGCTGCCGGGTGTGGTCGAGCGCGGAGGCGGGCTGCTGTTCGCCGGTGGGCTGAGCTCGGTGCTGCCGATGCCGGCGCTCGGCGCTCTCGCGCTGTCGTCGGCCGCGCTGCGGAACTACGCGGTGACGCTCAACGCGGCGCTGGCCGGCAAGGGCGTCTACGCGGGCACGCTCACCATCGGCGGCGTCGTCGAACGGGGTGACATCCACAAGCTGGTCGAGTCCAGGCCCGAGCAGTTCGGAGGACTGACCGCGCACACGCTCGACCCGGACGACATCGCCGAGACCGCGTGGCAGATGTTCGTGAAGCGGGACCGCGCGGAGGAGGTGTTCAACGTTCTTTAGAGGTACGAACCGGGGGTGTGGCCGAGCGAGCGGCGGAAGACGTCGATGAACGCGCTCGCGGTGGCGAATCCGCACTGCAGGGCCACCGCGGTGACGGGCTGGCCCTCGGCGAGCAGGCGCAGGGCGTGGTAGAGCCGCAGTTGCGTGCGCCACTGGGGGAAGGTCATGCCCATCTCGTCGCGGAACAGCCTGGTCAGCGTCCTGCCGCTCGCGCCGGCCTCCCGTCCTAGCGCTTCGAGACCGCGTGCGTCCGAGGGGTCGGTCTCGAGCGTCGCGCAGACCGCCGCGAGCCTGGGGTCGTGGGCGGCGGGGACGCGTACTGGTTGTTCGGACGCGGTGGCTAGTTGGTCGAGCAGCACCGAGCGCATTCGTTTGCTCGCAGGGGTTTCTCGGTCTGCGAGCTCTGTGTAGGTGATCAGCAGTTCTCTCAGCAGTGGTGAGACGGCGAGAGCGGTCGGCTCGTGGAGTTTCAGCGGATTCTGCGTGAGTCCGAGCAAGTGCAGCCGTGTGACGCCGTACGCGCGGTGCGAGTGCACGGCGCCGGACGGGATCCACAACGCACGGTGCGCGGGTGCGATCCATCTCGACGTCTCGGTGTGCACGGCCACGACGCCGCGGCTGGCGTAGACGATCTGGTGTTCGTCGTGCCAGTGCGCGCTGACACCACTGGCGGCGGCCAGGTCGCGGCTCGTGGTCGGCGCCGCCGGGAGATGGCGAGAATTCGACATACATCGGCAGAATATCGGAATCGCGAACGTCTCGACCGGGGCCACGATCGGCGCGTGAACAACTCTCGGTGGCGGATGTCGGTCCTGGTCGCCGGTCACGCGGTGGACGACCTCTACCAGGGCGCCGTGCCGGCCGTCGTGCCCTTCTTCGTGCTCGAACGCGGCTACAGCTACCTCGCGGCGGCCGGCATCACGGTCGCCGCGACGCTGCTGTCGTCGGTCGTGCAGCCGTTGTTCGGGGTACTGACCGACCGGCGTCCCATGCCGTGGCTGGTTCCCCTGGGCATGACGCTCGCGGGTGTGGGCATCGGGTTGTCCGGGCTGAGCGACTCGTACGTCCTCACGTGGCTCGCGATCGCGTTGTCCGGTCTCGGCGTCGCCGCGTACCACCCCGAAGCCGCTCGCCTCGCCCGTCGCGTCGCGCAGGACAGCCACGTCGGCATGAGCTGGTTCGCGGTGGGCGGCAACGTCGGGTTCGCACTGGGACCGGTGCTCGTCACGCCGGTGCTGGCGTTCGGCGGGCTCGCGTGGAGCCCGTTGCTCGCCGTTCCCGCGCTGGTGGGAGGCGTGTTGACGTTCGCTGCGTTGCGTGGCGTGCACGGTGCTTCGGCTGCGGTCCCGGTGGCGGTCGGCCGTGACGACTGGGGGCAGTTCAGCAGGCTGACCGTGGTGATCGTGGCACGGTCGATGGTGACGTTCGGGCTCGGCACGTTCCTCGCGATCTGGGTGTCGGATCGGGTCGGCGGTGGTCCGGCGGCCGGTGCGGCGGCGCTGGTCGTGCTGTTCGGGGCCGGCGCCGCCAGCACGTTGCTCGGCGGCGTGCTGGCCGGACGGTTCGGGCGCGTCCGGGTGCTGCGGGTGTCCTATGCGGCCGCGGTGCCTGCCGTCGCGGGCGTCGTGTTGGTGCCAGGGCCACTGGTTTACGTGATGGTGGCGCTCACGGCCGTGGCGTTGTACGTGCCGTTCTCGCTGCACGTCACCCTCGGCCAGGACTACCTGCCCAACCGTCTCGGCACCGCCAGCGGTGTCACGCTGGGACTCGCGGTCAGCATCGGCGGCTTGGGATCGCCGGTGGTCGGTGCCGTTGCGGGCGTGTGGAACCTCCAGTGGGGACTGTTGTCTCTCGTAGCGCTGCCCATCGTCGCGTGGGTGGCCGCACGCGGTTTGCGTTCACCTGTGCGCGTCTAGCTCGATGCGGGCTCTAGCCGCTGTGACTACCGTGGAGCGCGTGCGAGTGGCGACCTGGAACGTGAACTCCGTCAAGCAACGCGTGCCCCGCCTGCTGCCGTGGCTCGACCAGCGACAGCCGGACGTCGTGTGCCTGCAGGAGACCAAGCTGGCCGACGACGCCTTCACCGCGCTGCTCGGTGACGCCCTGAAGGAACGCGGCTACGAGGTAGCGCTGTTCGGCGAACCCCAGTGGAACGGCGTGGCCCTGCTCTCCCGCGTGGGCCTGGAAGACGTAGCAGTAGGCGTAGCCGGCGCACCGGGCTTCCCGCACATCGAGGCCCGCGCCGTAGCCGCGACCTGCGGCGGCGTGCGCGTCCACTCGCTGTACGTGCCGAACGGCCGTGAGCCCGAGTCGGACCACTACAAGTACAAGCTCGAATGGCTGGCCGCACTGCGCGACGTGCTGGAAGCCGGCCCTGCCGACGCCCTGGTGTGCGGCGACATCAACATCGCGCCGACCGACGCCGACCTGTTCGACCCCGAGGCCTACATCGGCCAGACCCACGTCACCGAACCCGAACGCGCCGCCTTGCAGGCCATCGAAGCGTTGGGGTTCCACGACGTCGTGCGCGACCGCTGGCCCACGGAGCGCATCTTCAGCTACTGGGACTACCGGGCCGGCATGTTCCACCGCGACCTCGGGATGCGGATCGACCTGATCCTCGCGTCCAGCTCCGTCGCGCCGCGGGCCAAGGCCGCCTGGATCGACCGGCACGCCCGCAAGGGCACCGGGCCGAGTGACCACGCGCCGGTGATCGTGGACCTGGACGAGGCTCCGGACGGGGACATCGGGCCCGTGGTGCCGCCGCCGTCCTCGCCGGGCTCGAAGAAGAAGGTCAGACTGCCGCAGGCGAAGTAGGCCGCATCTGCTCCCCTTAGGCCGCAGTAGGTCATCCTGGCCAGCGGATCTCGCCGGTCAGCAAGGCGGAACAGTTGTCTGCCGGTATGCCCGCAAGCGCGGGAATACCGGGTTGCAAGACTTCTGGTGGTGCCTCGAGCCGACACGCCTCCCACCGCCCCGAGATGGTGTGGTCCACCGGGACGTTGGCGGAGATCCAGTCGCTCGGAACGGTGGCGATCGCGGCTGGAACCAGTTCAGAAGTCAGGCGGACAGCTACGAGAAGCCACTGCGCGTCCCGCCGCATCGTCTCAAACTCGTGCCGCGACAGGTGAATGGTGAGACGCCCCCGGCGCAGCGTTGATTTCACTTCGAGGTGCGTGGCAAGCGGGGCCGTGTGGACAGCGATGTCGTAGCCATGTCCGTCCGACACTGCGGCGACGTGGTCTACGCGGGCTGGAACGTACTTGGCCAAGAGCTTGACGAGCGCGAGCTCACCAGCGGCACCAACTTGCTGGCGGCGTTCAAGATCCACCTTCCCCCACATCGCGACGATCTCGCCGTGCGCTTCCTCTGCGGAGAACCCGAGAAGATCGGCGACCCGGAGTGCGTCTGCTGGCAATTCGGACGGTTCCCTGACCAAGATGTCGGCGTCGGCGAACCACGCGGCGGGACTGCTGCTCATCGCCGCGGAGAAGACCCTGAGCTCAACGGAGCGAGAGCGCTCCGGGTCTCTCAGCAACCCGGCTTCCCTCAGCCAGACGTACGCCAGTTCGTACTGCGTCGGGGTGATGTCGCTGTAGTCGGTGTGGGTTGTGAAGAGCGCGCGGCAGCGCGCTGGGGAGGAATGCGGGAGCAACTCCAGCCAGCGAACGGCCGCGCGCAGGATTCGGTCAGACGGAATGGCCACGGAGATGTCCCAGCAACGCCCGGATGTCCCGCTGGTCGAGCCCGCCACCCACCGAGGGCTCCTCGTCGAGATCGGCGAGCTCGTGGACTGCCGGGTCGTCGAGTATCCGGCCCATGAACTCCAGCTTGTCTCCAAGACGCGCAGCGACGATCTCGTCGATGCTGGACTCGGTCACCAGAACCGTGATCCTGGTTTCCGTCTCGGGTGGGAGCCCTAGCCTGTGGATGCGGTCGAGGCTTTGAAGAAAACGACCTGCTGCGAAGTCGCGGTCCACGTACACGGCGTCGTGACAATGGTGGTGCAAGCTGATCCCCTCGCCGAGAGTGGCCGGGTTGGACAGCAGAACCATGCAGTCCGGGTCGTTGCGGAACCGGGTGATCTGGTCTTCGCGGTCTTCTGTGCCACCGTGCACCATCGCGGGATTGAACGTGCTCAGCAGACGTTGAAGCGTGTTGAGGCTCCGGATGAACGTGGACCAGACGAGCGTCTTCCGTCCAGCGGCGGCGTTTTTCGCAACGATCGCCAGAGTCTCCTGGTACTTGGGCGACAACTCGTAGGCAGGCAGATCCTGCATCAGCCTGAACAGCGGGGTATCAGGTGGGACGGCGAGGGGCGGCACCTGATACGCAAGAGGTTCGTGCCGAGTCGTGCCGACTGAGAGCAGCGCGGGACTGGTCGCGGCCATCAGCATGTACACGACAATCTTGCCCAACGCGGCGAAGTCTCCTTCCGCGCCGTTCGCCCGCGCCGAGAACCGGCCACAAAGCGCCTCGTACACCTCCCGATGCAGCGGCGGCATTGGAACCGGGACCATCTTCGTCTCCGGTGGGGTGAGCCCGAGATCTGATTTGGTCGTGCGGGCGAACAACGGCCGCAGCACCTTGCTTGCCTTCGGCAGGTCGCCACCCGCCACCGCTTGAATCACCTTCTGCCTGCCGTGGCCGGGCCAGACGAATCCGAAGAGGTTCTCGAGGTCCTTGACTCCGTTCGGCGCGGGCGTACCGGTCAGGATGAGCCGATGACGTGCTCGGGGCCCGAGCGCGAGACACGCCGAGCCGTAGGTGCCGTCGGCGCCAAGCTTCATCCTGTGGGCCTCGTCCAGCACCAGCATTGACGGCCGGGCGGTGAGCCACTGGCCGAGCTCGTCGACAGCGGGCGCGAGCCGTTCGTAGTTGACGATGAGCGCCTCTGAGGATGGGTCAGCCTCTCGGGAGAACACATCGGTGCGCAAAGGTGTGGCGAAGCAAATCTTGTTCTCCTCCTGCCAAGCCTCGTAGCAGGACTTCGGCCCGACGATGAGGATGCGCTCGATTCGCTTGGTCTGACGCAGAGCTTGGAACACGGCAAGGGCGACACGGGTCTTGCCAGCGCCAGGGACGGAAAAGTTGGCCCCGTGGCGCAGAGACAGCAGCTTTGCGATGTCTCTGCGCTGAAACGCCGTCAGGTCGCCGATCCATTCCGCGCCGGTAAGCACGTCTATGTCGTCAACGGACACCTCCGCCGCGGACGGCGTGTCCGAAGCCAGCCGGGCTTCGACCGTCTGCGCGTCCACTGCGGAGTCCGTCGCCAGAGCGGCGAGTTGCGGATCCCAGGAGACACTCGCCGGCTCAGGCCAGGTGGAGAGCGCGACGAGGTTCGTGAGCAGGTCGTCGATGGCGACGTCCATCGTGCTCGCCGAACGCTGCACGCCGCTGCGCAGACGCAGAGCGAGCCGGCGCAAGTCCGGCTCGTGTCCGTCGCCGGCACGGAGACGCGCCGTTGTCACGTCGTCACCGAACCCGATCACGAGGCTCGGCCCGGCGCTCCCCGTCATCACTGCTCCTTGGACGCTTCGAGCAACCACGCCACACCGTCGCCTGGAGCGGTGAACGTGCGGCCCGCGTGCTTGGCGAGGCTTGCCAGGCTTGCGCGCAGAGTCAGCAACGCGTCGTCGAACGAGTCCTCGTCCAGGGCATGCTTGGCTCTTGCCTCGGCGAACTCGGCGACGCACTGGTTGACGTAGTCCGCGGCGTCGGTGAGGCGCTCTGACACTGCCACCTGCCGCTTCAGCAACCTCGCGTTCTGCCCAGCGAGATCCACCGCCTTGTCGAAGACACCGCGCGCGGATTTCATCAGCTGGTCCGCCCGTGACACCTCACCGGCGGAGACCTTGTCGCCTGCTTGAGCGATGGCTTTCGCTCGAAGCAGCGTGTTGGTCAGCTCACGCGTGGTCTTCGTCTGGCTCGTGGCATCGGGGACGGTGATGCCCGGCAGTCCCGGGATGCTCACGCTGGCGGGTTCCTGAACCACCGGCTTGAGGTCATCGGGAAGCCGTGCGTCCAGGTACCGGTTGTGGAAGTCGGCTTCAGCCAGGCGCAGGGTGGTCTTCGGGTAGTTGAGCACGACCATCGCCAGGCGGGATTCTTTGAGCTGCGATGCCGCGTCCGGGTCCGTCGCAGCCAGCTTCTCGTAGTCGCGGTGAAGCTCGCGGAGCTTTTCCTGGTGATCTTCGAAGTCGACCAGCCTCAGCGCCACGCCGCCGTCCGTCGCGCTCCTCTCGATCGCGTCGCTGATGAGCTCGTAGACCCACCTGTCTTTGCGAAGCGTCGTGATCTTGATGTTGAACTCGCGAGCGACGTCGTCCTCACGCCTGCCTTCTGTGAGCTGCTCTTCGATCGCCATCAGCCTGTTGATGTACGAGTACTCGCGACGCTTGTCGCGGCGCAGCTGCAGGGCGAGTTCCACCCGGTTGACGTCGTTGCGGGAGGTGTCCGCAGGCAGGACACCGACCCTGATGTCCTTGACGCCGAGCTCCAGCAACGCAGCCCGGCGTGTGTTGCCGTCGACCAGGATGCCTTCCTGGGTGATGATCCCTGGCTCTTTTTGCTGGAAGTCGTCCAGCTCGTCCATCAGCGCGGTGTAGTCGGGATCGAGCTGAGACGGGTTGGACGGCCTGCGCGTGAGCAGGTGGCGGAGGTAGTCCTGACTTTCGTCGCTCCAGGGGTTCTCGTCGAGCGCCTTGTCCTTCGCAGGGTCGAGCGTGCGCTGGGCCCTGATCCGGTGAGTGTCCGGGTTGAAGTACAGCAACTCCACCGGCATGGAGATGACGTCGAGGTGCTTCTGCTCCCCACGCCAATCCACGGTGATCTTGGCGCCCTTCTCCCGGAGCGCCTGCTCAAGCCGCTCCTCCACGATGGAACGGATGTGGTCGCCTTGCGGTGGAACGCCGAACTTGCGGGACATGCAGTGGCCTCCAGCTGGACTGTCCGATCTTGCTCTGCCCGGATCATCGCAGGAACCACTGACAATGTTGCGCTTGTTGATCCACAATCGGTGAATCGACATTGAGAACGGAGTGGAGTTGGCGATCCCTGAGTGGAACGATCCGGCGCTGGAAGCAGGCGTCATGGTCAAGGGTGCTTTGTGGCTGTTGCAGCAGGTCGGTGAGGGAAACCGGTTCACCAAGGCGCAGCTCCGGGAAGTTTTTCCCGGCGTGTCTCAGGCTGACCGTCGCATTCGTGACCTGCGCGCTTTCGGCTGGGTGATCCTCACGAACACCGAGGACGCCACTCTCACCGCACAAGACCAGCGGTTCGTGAAGGCCGGGGTCCCGGTGTGGGATCCAGTTGCACGCCGGGCGGCCGCGCCGCAGAAGGCTGTTTCCGCCAAAGAAAAGAAGGCGGTCATGGCGCGCGACAGCTACATGTGCACGAGCTGCGGTATTTCTGGTGGCGAGGAATACTTGGACGACTCGAACCAGGCCGCTGTGCTCTCGGTGACGAGGCTGGAGGTGATCCTGCCTGATGGTGAGCAGGAGATCCTGCTGACGACTGAGTGCAAGCGGTGCCGGGCCGGCTTTGATGGCGCACCGGTCGAGGTTGATGACGTTCTTGCGGCGATCAAGGGGCTCGACCAAGCCGATCGTGCGCGGTTGCTGCGCTGGATGAATCGCGGCAGGCGTGGTTCGACGGCGCTGGAACGCGCGTGGAACGCCTACCGGCGCCTGCCGGAGGAGGCCAAGAGTGTTGTGAGGGCCGATTTGCTCAACTGATCCCGTGGACGAGCAGCCGAGTGGTAGTTGTGTTCACTCAAGATCGTGACCCGAGGCGTTGGGGACTAGACCGTGATCGACACTCCTGTTGGTTCAGATGCCGAACTTGAGCTCGTGAGGTCGGAGCTGTACAAGCTCGATCCGGATGGGCAGAGGTTCGCCGGCGTCCTCCGGGCGACCTACGACCAGTTGTACGACGGCCAGAGGACCGGCCGATGGAACTACGATCAGTTGCACAAGACCGAGAAGACTCACATGGGCACGTTGGTGGAAATCAACCTGCATCGTGAGTTCGGCTTCGATGATGGTGACCAGACCGACTACCGGATCGCCGGCGTCCAGGTCGATTGCAAGTTCTCGAAGGCCTGGGGAGAGTGGATGCTCCCGCCTGAGGCATGGAATCACGTTTGCCTGGTCGTGTGGGCCAGCGATGCGGAAAGCGCGTGGTCGGCGGGACTCGTCAGGGTTGACGGGAATCAGCTCTCAGCTGCGAACAGGGACAACAAGAGGAAGCTGAATCCAGCGGGCAAGGCGGCCGTGGTCCCGTTGTGGCAGGCGCGCGGTGTGCTGAGGGAGAATCTGTTGCTGCACTTGGACGACGCATCTCGCGGTCGCATTTTCAACGCGACCGCGAAGAGAGGGAGTCAGCACGGGCAGGCGCGAGTCAACCAGTTGTTCCGGGAGTTGCAGGGAGTGCTGGTCGGCCGCACTGTGATTGCCACAGTTGCACAACAGGACGACTTCATGAAGCGCGTGCGAGGCTACGGGGGCGCTAGGACTTATCTGCGTCCTGAAGGGATTCTGGTGCTGGGGCACCAGGACAACGACCCAGCAGTGGCGCGCGATCTCGGGCTCCCGGTACCTCACAAGGGCGAGGTGGTCGCGGCACGAGTGGTGCCAGCACCTGAAGGTGACTCAAGGCCATCCGCGGAGATCGAAGGACGGCGCTGGGTGATCGCGACCGCCGCGGATGGTGTGTGCGAGGCGCCGGTCGTCCCGCGAAAGCAGAGCGACCGCTAGAACTCGCGTGTCTGCGGCTGGTTACGCGAAAAGTGTCAGACCTCGGAGGTAGGGTCGAACTTATGTTCGGTCTGCTCCAGGGTGGCCACGACAGTGCCGACAGCATCCGGCACCTGCTCGTGTTCCCAGAAACGCAAGACACGCCAGCCTGCGGCGTTCAGCGCCGTGTTCACGGACTCGTCGCGTTCCATGTTCCGGCGGAGTTTGGGAGTCCAGTACCACTCGTTGGTGGTGGGCTGCCGGCCGTGCTCGGGACAGACGTGCCAGAAGCAGCCGTCAACGAAGATCGCGACTTTGCGTGCGGTGAAGACGATGTCAGGTTTCACTCGCATCCCGCCGTCGAGCCGGAGCAGGTGGTCCTTGCGGTAGCGGTAGCCGAGCCTGAACAGGGCGCTGCGCAGTGCGACCTCGGGCTTCGTCCCGGAACGCCGGTTCGCGCTCATGTTGCGGGAGCGGCCTTCGTTGAGGGGCGCTGGATAGAGCCCGGCCTCATGGGCGCGCTGCCGGGCTTCCGCCCTGCTCTTATCAGACATCTGAGGCCACCCGTGGCCGTAGCCGCTGCGGAACGCTGAACACCGATGGACGATACTGCACCACGTCAATCGCCTGATCTTGCTCGCGCTGGGGAGGAGTTCCTGTGCAGAACCTCGAAGTCGTAGAGATCTGCGCCGGCGCCGGAGGCCAGGCGCTGGGTCTTGAGAAAGCGGGCTTCAAGCATCGGCTCGCCGTTGAGCTCGATGTGAACGCCTCGGCCACGCTGCGGCGGAATCTTCCGCACGCCGAGGTGGCCACCGGTGACGTCGCGGACCTCAACGTGTGGAACCCGATGGAACACCTCGGAGTTCCGCTGCTCGCTGGTGGCGTGCCGTGCCCGCCGTTCAGCATCGCGGGCAAGCAGCTCGGCGCGAACGACGAGCGCGACCTCTTCGCGTGGGCGGTCGAGCTGTGCGAGGTGGTCAGGCCGCAAGCGTTGATGCTGGAGAACGTCAGAGGTTTGAGCATGCCCCGGTTCGCTGGCTACCGGCAGCACGTGCTCGATCGCCTTGGCCAGATGGGTTACGTCGCCGAATGGCGGTTGCTGCACGCCTCCGAATTCGGGGTGCCGCAGCTCAGGCCGAGATTCGTGCTCGTCGCTCTGCAGGACCAGTACGCCCCTTACTTCGCTTGGCCGAAGGCTCAGAGTTCGACGCCGGCAGTCGGGGCGGTGCTGAAAGACCTGATGGCATCGCGAGGCTGGGAAGGTGCGGACGACTGGGCGCGTCTCGCGAACGGCATCGGCCCGACCATCGTCGGCGGTTCGAAGAAGCACGGCGGGGCAGATCTCGGGCCGACCAGGGCAAAGCGCGCGTGGGCCGAGCTCGGCGTCGACGCGATGGGCGTCGCCGATGAACCACCGGCACCTGGTGATGTGTTCAAGGTGGGGCCCAAGCTCACGTGCGAGATGGTGGCCCGCATTCAGGGCTGGCAGGACAGCGACAAGTGGATCTTCGAAGGTCGTAAGACCTCTCGGTACCGTCAAATTGGCAATGCGTTCCCGCCTCCGGTCGCGCAGGCGATCGGCACTTCCATTCGCCGGGCGCTGAAGAAGACGGGCAAGCGGCACGAACGGGACGTCAACGCTGATCAGGATCCGATCTACCGCGTGCTGCGTGACAGCGGTGAGTTCATGACCCAGCGGCAGCTTGAGAAGGCCGTCGGCAGGTCTTTGGAGTCCTACGAGCTGGAGCGTGCGATCAGCGCTCTCAGCAGGGACTTCGCAGTTGAGGTCCGCAACGGCTCCAGTGCGACGGCGTACCGGCTGGGAACGTTCAAGGGGTTTGTGGGACAGGACGATCACCTGCGGCACGAGTTGTTCTTGAAACACCGCGCGAAGATCAGCTAGCCGAGCTTCCGTCTTCGCGGAGAGTGGCATGAACGTGGCCGGCTACGACTTAGTCGCAGTCGGCCACCATCGCCAAGAGAGTCACTCTGCTGACAGCAGCGTCACGGTGAACGCCGCCCCTCCCTCCGCAGCGGGCCCAGCCGTGATCGTCCCACCCATCCGCGTCACCAGCCCGTGCACCAACGCGAGCCCCACACCGGTCCCAACGGGCCGAGAGTCCTGGTACCGCGCGTGCAGCACCCCGCGGTCGAACGCCACGGGGTAGTCCTCGGCGGCCAGCCCGGGGCCGCCGTCCCGCACCTCCAGCACGGACGACAACGCGAGCACGACGGGACGGCCGGCAGGGGTGACGCGCAGGGCGTTCTCCATCAGGCCGTCGATGACCTGGCGCAGGCGCCGTGCGTCGGCCTGCACCACCGGTGAGGACGTCACCTCAAGCGAGAAGTTCACGCCGCGAGCGTGGCAGCGGGCGTGCCACACCTCGGCTGCCGTGCGTACGACGGGTTCCAGGGACACGGTTGCCATGTCCAGGCGGAAGTCGTCGGCGCCCAGGCGGGCCAGGTCGAGCAGGTCGGTGACCAGGCGGTCGAGGCGGCGGGACTCTTCCAGGATCACGGTGCCCACGGGGGCGACCTGTGCGCCGGAGACGACGCCGTCCGCCAGGGATTCCGCGAAGCCCGTCACGGCGGTGAGAGGGGTGCGGAGTTCGTGGGAGACGGAGAGCAGGAAGTCGCGTTGGCGGGATTCGCTGCGTTGCAACGCATCCGCGAGGGTGTTCACCGCCGTGCTCACCTCGGCCAGTTCGTGGGTGCCGGCCACCGGGACTCGGAGGTCTCGGCGGCCCGTGCTCATCGCGTGGGCCACGGAGGCGACTCGGCGTAGCGGGCGGGCCAGGAACGTGCCCAGGGCGAGGCCCGCCAGGCAGGCGACGGCCAGGCCTATGCCCAGGGCGCCGAGGATGTTGCGGACCAGTTTGCGGTAGGTGCCGGTGGTCTCGGTCTCCTGGACCAGGGCGAAGCCGCCCGCCCCCGACGGACGGGCTTCCACGTTCAGACGGCCGCTCACCCCGGACACAGGAGAACCTGACAGCACCGCGCGGTAGTCGACGGCACGGACCGCGCGGACTGCCGCGCGGTCGGCGCCGGTGACGTCGCCGGAGGCGGTGATCCGGACGATCGCGATGTCCTGGCCCTCCAGGATCTGTTCCACGCGGTTGTTCGAGATCTGGCCCGCCACGACGTCGGCCTGGGAGCGCAGGAACTCGCGGCTCACCTGTTGCGAGGTCGAGAGCACCAGGCGGAGCGACACGAAGCCGGCGACGGTCACGGCGACGAACGCGACGCCCAGGCACAGCAACGCGATCCGGCCGGCGAGGTTCACGACGCGTCCGCCGAGTAGCCGACGCCGCGCACTGTCCGAATTGGACTCAGAGCGCCGAACTTGGCACGTAGCTGGGCTATGTGGACGTCGACGGTTCGTGTGCCGGCTACGGAGGAGTAGCCCCACACGGCGGAGAGCAGCTGCTCGCGCGAGAACACCTGACGTGGGTTCTTCATCAGGTACGAAAGCAGCCCGAACTCCGTCGAGGTCAACGACACCTCGTCAGCACCGGCGAACGCTCGCCGTTCGCCCACATCGAGCCGTACGGAACCCACCTGCAGAACGTCCGACACGGGACCGGACGAGCGGCGCAGGACCGTGCGCACGCGCAGTGCCAGTTCGCGTGGGCTGAACGGCTTGGTGATGTAGTCGTCGGCGCCCAGTTCCAACCCGAGCAAGCGGTCCACCTCGTCGTCGCGGGCCGTCACGAACAGCACCGGCGTCCAGTCACCGGCGGCCCGCATGGCCCGGCAGACCTCGATGCCGTTGAGCACGGGCAGGCCGACGTCCAGGACGACCGCCACGGGTGACAGCGACCGGACCGCGGCCAGTGCCGCGTCCCCCGAGGACTCCAGGTGCACGCCGAAGCCGTCGCGCCTGAGGTACAACGCGACGAGTTCGGCGATCGCCGGCTCGTCCTCCACGACGAGCACCAGGCCACGATCCACGCGTTCACCCCGGCTGGTTGATGTCCGACTCGATGCTGTTCAGCGTTGATTCCACATCATCGAGGTCCGACACCGGTGCCTCACCCCGGCACGCCGTCAGCGTCAGCAGCAGAACGGCGGCGGCGACCCACCTCACTTGGACCCGCAGTGCTCGGACTTGAACTTGGCGACGCGCTCGCCGGCCTTCGCCAGCTTCACGAGCTGCGCGTCCCGCAGCTTCAGCCGCGCGTCGAGGACGTCCGCGCGGGCCGTGTTGCCGGCCTTGCGGGCGTCGGCGGCCTTCTGCTCGATCCACTTCTTCGAGCCCAGGGTCTCCGGACTGCCGTTGATCTTGTCGGTCAGCGCCTTGACCTTGGCCTCGACGCGAGGCACGCGGTTCGAGCAGATCTGCTGCACCTTCTCGGGGCTGATCGTGATCGGTTCCTGCGCCGACGCGGTACCCGCGCCCAGCAGCAGCATCCCCAGCACGAGCCCACTGATTCGCGAAATGTTCATGGCAGAACGATGACTGCTCACGATCAGAGCACGGTCCGCCCAATGTTCGGGTTCTGCAAAGATCAACCTGGCGACGTCGGCGCGGCGCCGTCACCGCAGGGAGACTCCGCGCGTGGCCGCCGTCTGCACCATCGGCCGCAACCGGTCCCACACCCGCTCCGACCGCAGCTCCTCCGCCGCGTTCACCGCCCGCGTCCCCACGGCCCGCCCCTCGTCGAGGTCGCCCTCGAGGAAGTGGCACGAGGCCAGCGTGATCAGGCAGAACGTCCTGCTGCGCGCCATCGCCGGCCCGAACCCCTCGATCGCCGACGTCAACGCCGGAATCGCCAGCCGGGTGTCGCCGAGCTCGGCGTGGATCGTGCCGGTCATCGCGCTCAGGTCCGTCTCGTCGTGGAACCGCGCCCAGTCCGGCGTGTGCGTCAGGTCCGCGGCCGCGAACGAGTCCTTTGCCTTGCCCAGCGCGCGCAACGCCTCGGCGGAACGGGTTTGGCGCGCGTATGCCCACGCTTCGTTCAAATACATGATGCTCGACGCCAACGGCGCGAAGGCGCCCCTCTGGAAGTAAGCCAGCGCATCGCCCGGTGCGCCGTGATGCAGATGTACGCGTCCACGCCGGTAAACGATGTTGGTCGTCAGGTCTTCGTCGTGACGCGCCAAATCCAGCGCACGGTCGAAATGGTGGTACGCCGCTCCGACCTGGCCGCAGTCGAACGACGTCCACCCTGCCAGGTTGTGCAGGTCCGCGACGGCGGACAACAGGCGCGCCCGCACGGTGTCCGAGGCTTCGGCGGCCAGAAGCTGTTGCGCCCAATAGATCCGCACGACGACGGCGTCCCGGCAGGCCCCTCCGCCGTACTGGTAGTCGACCGAACGCAGCGAACGGGTCTGCGACTCCAGCTGTTCGACATCGCTCGTGCCGATGCGGCTGGAGTGTGGGGGAGGGAAGTACGCAGGATCCGCCATGGAGTACACCTCTGCGCCGCCGTTGAAATCCGAGCGTAGGGCGCACGACACCTGCTGAGAAGGGGGCCCGCGCCGAATGGAATCCGGCGGAAGAAGTGATTGAGCAGGTATAAATCCGGGTATACCTGCTCTGGTTGGCGAGAGCATTCTGTGCATCATGAGGCGACGCGCGCATCTGCGGCTCGTGACCTCCTCCGAGGTGGGGGACACGACGCTGACGGCGGTTCTGAACGCCGAAGACCTGGCTGAGGAGCTCGGCCTCGACCCCCTGGCCCGAGTGACGTGTGGCCGGCATCGTTGCTGGTTGCACCAATGCGTGACCTCACCGCCAGACACGGTGGCGAATCGTCAGTTCGTCAGGGCCTACCGGACGAGCATCGCCGCGATGAACGCCGACAGGTGCACGCGCTAGAACGACCCGGAAGAACTAAACCTGGTGGGTGAAGACGGCGGCCTCCGGGAGATGGCTCGGAGGCCGCTGGCTGTCCTCCGGCACGTCGAGCAACGCCCAGATGACGTGCCGGCCGCCACCGGCAGGCGTTTCGCCCATGGTGAAGTTGCAGACGGCGATGGACGCGACGTTGTGCCGCATGACGTGCCACTGCTTGAGGTCGAAGCGTGCGGTCGTGCGCACGGCAACGGACATCTTGTCGCCGCGCATGCGCAGCAGCAGCGTGAGAGGGCTGTCGTCCTCGATGTGCGACACGAGCTCCATGGCCACCTGCGGCGCCACGTCGAGCAACGACTGGACGCCCCACCGTTCGCAGGCGCGTTCGGTGATCCGCTCGGCCACGTGCGGCAGGCAGCGGCACGTCGGCAGTTGCGCGTCCACCCGGTCCTCGTGCTTGAGCCGCACCACCGTCGCCAGCGCGTCCGCCGTCGTCAGGTGCATCGGGATGTGCCGGGGGAGACCGCGTGACTCCAGTGTCGACCGCAGCCGGTGATCGCTCACGACGAGGCTCAGCGAGATGCCCGGCCACCGCGCCGCGGACAGCCACACGACGTCGAACAGCACGAGCAGCGCGGGCGACTCGGCGACGAGATCGTCCAGTTCCACCACCACGCCGACGAGTTCCTTGGTCGCGCAGTCGAGCAGCACGTCCTGCGCGCGCATGTACGTCGTCCAGTCGAGTTGCCCGCTGAGCCGGACGACGAGCACGCCGTTCTGCTCCCGGACGTCCACCCCGAGGCTGTCACCGGCCACGATCCCGTCCCTCCCACAGGCACGTCCCAAGCCTTCAAGACTGGTGGGGGTCACCGCATGGGCCCTAGGGGGTAACTACCCGTGTTTCGCCGTTGGTACCTCCGGGGGACCGCGTTGCAGCGGGAGATCGCACCGACCTAGGGTGCCGCTGTGGGCGGTTCGCTTTCCCCAGGTCGCAGAGGCAATTTGCCTGCTGACACAACTACTTTCGTCGGCCGCAAGCGCGATGTCGCCGAGGTGAGAAGGCTGCTGTCCGAGTCGCGCCTCGTCACCCTTACGGGTGTCGGTGGTGTCGGCAAGACGCGGCTGGCGCTGCGCGCTGCCGCCGAGACGAGCAGGGCGTTCCGCGACGGGGTGTGGTTCGTCGAACTGGGCGGCGTCACCGACCCGGAACTGGTCGTGCACACGGTTCTGGAACAACTGGGCGTGCACAACGACACGGTCCGCATGCACCGCACCGTTCTGATGGAACACCTGCACGGCCGGCAGATGCTGATGATCCTGGACAACTGCGAGCACGTCGTCGGGGCGACCGCCGACCTCGTGGACGCGTTGCTGCGCGGGGTCTCGAGTCTGCGCGTGCTCGTCACCAGCAGGGAACGTCTCGGCGTCGACGGCGAACACCTCTGGCAGGTCGCGCCGCTGCCCCAGGACCCGGCGCTGGCGCTTTTCGCCGAACGGGCCGCGGCCGTCGAACCCGGATTCGTCCTCACCGCGCGCAACCACGCCCAGGTCAGCCAGATCTGCACCCTGCTCGGTGGAATCCCGTTGGCCATCGAACTGGCCGCGGTGCGCCTGCGCGTGCTCAGCCTCGACCACCTGTCGTCCAGATTGGACAACACGTTCCGGGTGCTCGTGGAGGGCAAGCGCGGCGGCGATCCGCGCCACCAGACGCTGCACGCCGCCGTCGACTGGAGCTTCCACCTGTGCACGCGGCCCGAGCAGATCCTGTGGGCGCGGGCGTCGGTGTTCTCCGGCACGTTCGACCTGGAGGCGGCCGAACGGGTCTGCTCCGGTGACGGCGTCGCGCCCGAGCAGGTCATGCACTCGCTGATGGGCCTGGTCGACAAGTCGGTCCTGGTGTCGGAGCAGCAGCCGTCCGGAACCCGGTTCCGGCTGCTGGAGCCGTTGCGCCAGTACGGCCTGGAGAAGCTGCGCGACGCCGGCCGCGAGCAGGTGATGCGGGAACGGCACCGCGACCACTTCATCGAGTGGGCCGAGCGGCGCGAGAAGGAGTGGTTCGGGCCCGGCCAGCCGCAGATCTTCTCGCTGACCCGCCTGGAACACGCGAATCTGCGGTCCGCCCTGGACTTCTGCTTCGACCACGACACCGACCACTGCGTTCATCTGGCCAGCACGCTGTGGTTCTACTGGGCGGGCTGCGGCATGCTCGGCGAGGGCCGCCACTGGCTCGACCGCGCCGTGGCGAGCGCGAAACCGGGCCCCTTGCGGGCCAAGGCGTTGTGGGTCAACGGTTATGTGTCGACGCTGCAGGGAGATCTGCCCGCGTCGACGCGGATGCTGGACGAATGCCGCGAGTACGCGGTCGCGTCCGGTGACGGGCCCGCGCTCGCCTACGCGACCCACCGCCTCGGCTGCACGCACCTGATCGGCGACGACCTGCACCTCGCGGACAGCCTGTTCGAGGAGGCCATGCGCCTCTACCAGGGCCAGGGCACGGTCAACAGCCACACCATGCTCGCCGGCATCGAGCTCGCGATCTCCGCGACGTTCCAGCACGACTTCGCCGCCGCGGAACGGCTCTGCGTCGAGGCCAGGGCCGTCGGCGAGGAACACGGCGAACTGTGGGCGCAGGCGTACGCGGTCTACGGGCTGGCCCTGTGCGCGTGGGTCAGCGGTGACCTCGTGCGCGCCGATCGGCTCGGCCGGGAGTGCCTGCGGATGAAGCGCTCGTTCCACGACCTGCTGGGCATCGTGCTCGCGATAGAGGTGCTGGCCTGGATCTCCGCCTCGCAGGGCGACGCGGTGCGCGCGGCCACGCTGCTGGGCGCCACCAACGAGATCTGGCAGTCGGTGGGCTATCCCATGTTCGGGTCGCGCTACTTCGGCGCCCCGCACGGCGAGTGCGAGTCGGCGACGGTCTCCGCGCTCGGCGAGCACGAGTTCCGGGAGATGTTCCGCAAGGGCATGGACCTCCAGCTGGAGGACGCCATCGCGTTCGCCATCGGTGAGGAGCAGGCCGAGGAACCGGCCCCGGTCGTTGCCCTCACCCCGCTGACCCGCCGCGAGCAGCAGGTCGCCGACCTCATCGCCGACGGCAAGTCGAACAAGGAGATCGCGGCCAGGCTGGTGATCGCGCGCCGGACCGCGGAGGGACACGTCGAGCGGATCCTGCAGAAGCTCGGGTTCACCTCACGCGCGCAGATCGCCACCTGGGTCACCGAAAGACGCGCCTAGTCGACGCACGGAATGCCTCCGTTCGGCGGCGGGGGCGGTGGGGCGGTGGCCAGTTCGGTCACCTTCGCCCGCACCTTGGCCTGGTCCACCTTGTTCACGTCGAGCCCGCCCAGGTGCGCGCCGCCCTCGATCGGCAGCGTGTCGAACCGCACCTCCGCGGGAACGTCGCGGGCGAACTCGATCAGGTCGAACCGCGCGTCCAGCACGACGTCCTGCTTCGCCATGTCGATCATCGCCTGCACCGCGGTGACGTCCGCTCCTGTGAGCCTCTTCGTCACGGCCGACAGGAACGCCTGTTGCCGTCGCGTGCGGTCCAGGTCGCCGTTCGGCAGGCCGTGCCGCTGCCGCACGAACGACAGCGCCTGGCCCGCGTCGAGGTGCTGCGGCCCGGCCGGGAAGTCCGCGCCGGACAACGGGTCCTTCGTCGCGTTGCGCAGGCACACGTCCACGCCGCCGAGCCCCTCGGCGATGTGGAAGAACCCGATCAGCGAGATCTCCACGAGGTGGTCGATCGGCTGGTTCAGGAACGCCGACACCGTCCGCACCTGGGCCCTGCGTCCCGCCTCACGCCCGGCGCGTTCCAGCTCCCGCTTGTCGTGCGTCCCGGCCTCGCGCAGGCGGTCCTCCTCGACGATCTTGGCCCGGCCGTAGGCCTCCTTGATCTTGCCCTCGCCGCCCGAGGTCAGCGGCACGAGGTTGTCGCGCGGCACGGACATAGCCACCGCGGGCCCGGAAGCGGGGATGTGCAACAGGATCAGCGTGTTCGCGTTGTACCCGCCGCGGTCGCTCTCGCCCGCCTGCATGCGCCGCAGCACGTCGTCGGGCAGCGGTTCGCCGTGCAGGTCCAGCCTCGTGGTCAGGCCCATGATGAGGATGTTGCGGCCGGACTCCGACCGGGGCGCGTCGTCCGGGATCGCGTAGGACCGCTCGACGCCGGTCGAGATGGTGGACACAGTGGACCAGGCGAACGCCGACGCGGCGAGCAGGACCGCGCTCAGGGCCAGCCACGCGGTGCGCGTCACGACGAGAAAGACCGTGCGGTGATAGCCGCCACCTGATTGCATGAACAGGACACCCCCTGAACTATTCTAGGTGGTCATGGGGGTTCAACTGCCCAGTCTCGCCGCGCTCGCGATGCTGGCGTTGTTCACGCAGACGGGGGTCTGGGTGGACGGGGGCGACATCGGCTGGGCCTTCGGCGTGTGGCTGGTGGGCGGCACGGTCGTGGCCTCGGCACTGGTTCGTCGCATCGGGTTGTGGACGGTGGCACCGGCGCCACCTCTCGTTTTCGTCGTCGTCGCGGTGGGCAACGCGGCCTGGGAACGGCAGTCGAAGAGGCTGGCTCCGTGGGGGAGCAGCAAGGAGTTCGCGGCGGACGCGGTCCCGTGGCTGGTGAACGGGTTTCCGTGGATGGCGGCGGCGGTCGGCGCGGCACTGGTGGTCGTGGTCGTCCGCGTTTTCATTGGGGGCAGAAGGAAATGCAGGTCTTCGTCGATCCAAGAGGCGGTAGACGCGTAGCGGCGAGGCTGGTCAGCTGGACCGTCGCGAGTGGACTGATCGTGTTCGCCGCCGTGGTGGGCGGCACGCTGCTGGGAGCGTGGTGAAGCGCACGCCACGGTTGCACTGGATCTCCATCCTGCTCGGTCTGCTCGTGCTGATGAGCGTGGTGTCGTTCCACGCCTACGCCGCGATCAAGCCCGAACCCGTGCGGCACGCCGGGGCGCACCGGGAGCTGCCGGACGGCACGCTCGCGCTGGCGTTCCACGGCGGCCCCGACCCGAAGTGGACCCCGCGCACCCTGGAGAGGCTGAACGCCGCCGGCGTCAAGGCGACCTTCTACGTCACCGGTGCCCAGGTCACCCGCCATCCCGACGTGGCACGCCGGATCGTCGCCGAGGGGCATCGGATCGGCATCGACGGGTTCCGCGCCGAGGGTGATCTCACCGGCCCGTTGAACCTCGCCTTCGCGCAGGCCGCGCTCGCCGACGCGCTGGGTGTCCACACGCGACTGATCGGCGCTCCTGCCGAGGTCGACAGCGGCGACCGCGAGTACCAGGACATCGGCACGCTGGTCCGGATGTCGTTGCGGGAGAAGGGCGGCGTCGTCCGGCTGCACGACGACGGCAGCATCGGCGGCGACATCGCCCGTGAGCTCGCGAAGCAGCCCGGCTACCGGTTCGTGCTGGTCGGCGACGAGCAGCCGGTCGCAGCCTCCGCCCGCGAACGGTTCACCGGAGCGGTCACCACGTGGTCGCAGCGCAACGGCGGCATCGTGCTCGTGCTGTTCGGCACGGCCATCGCGATCGCCGCCCTGCTCGGCCTGCTGCGCACCCTCATGCAGCTCGGCCTCGCGCACACCGACCGCCGGCTGCGGCGTGAGGGCGAGCAGGAGCCGCCGCCGTGGCACGCGCCGCCGGTCTCCGTGGTCGTCCCGGCGTTCAACGAGGCGCTGAACATCGTCGCCACCATCAGGTCCATCGCCGGGAACAACCACCTCGCGGATGTCGAGGTGATCGTCGTGGACGACGGCTCGACGGACGGCACCGCGGACATCGCCGAGGAAGTGGACCTGCCCGGCGTCACCGTGATCCGGCAGACCAACCAGGGCAAGCCGGCCGCGTTGAACGCGGGCATCCGCGAGGCGACGCACGACGTGCTGGTGCTGGTGGACGGCGACACGATCTTCGAGCCGGACACGATCGGCCAGCTCGTGCAGCCGTTCGCGGACAACGGTGTCGGCGCGGTCTCCGGCAACGCGAAGGTCGGCAACCGGCAGGGCCTGCTCGGGCGCTGGCAGCACCTGGAGTACTGCGCGGGGTCCAACCTGGACCGGCAGATCCTGCACGCGCTGCGCTGCATCCCGACGGTGCCGGGCGCGGTCGGGGCGTTCCGCAGGGCCGCGCTCGTCGACGTGAGCGGCGTCAGCGACGACACGCTGGCCGAGGACACGGACCTCACGATGGCCGTCACGCGCGCGGGCTGGCGGGTCGCCTACCGGCCGGAGGCCAAGGCGTGGACGGAGGCGCCGGCCACCGTCCACGGCCTGTTCAAACAGCGTTATCGCTGGTCGTACGGCACTTTTCAGGCGATGTGGAAGCACCGCGGCGCGTTGGTGGAGAACGGGCCGATGGGCCGGTTCGGCATCCTCTACCTGCTGGCGTTCCACCTGCTGCTGCCGCTGCTCGCACCGGTGATGGACCTCTTCGTGCTGTACGGGTTCCTCGTCGCGGACGCACCGCTCGCGTTGATCGTGTGGACGGTGTTCCTGCTGATCCAGACGGCGAGCGCGGGCTACGCGCTGCGGCTCGACGGCGAGTCGCTCAAGCCGTTGTGGGCCTATCCCCTGCAACAGGTCGTGTACCGGCAGCTGATGTACGTCGTGGTGATCCAGTCGTTGATCACGGCGGTGCACGGCACGCAGATGCGGTGGATGTCGGTGCGGCGGACGGGTCGGCTCACGGACGCGCCCGGCGGTAGTGTGCACGTCACCTGAGCAATGCTGAACGCGAGTTCGCGTCGGTCGTCCGGTTTCCTCTTCGGGTCAACTGCCGCAGGCGATTCGGGCCGAAGCGGAGGCCGGATGGCCGACTCAAAGGCGAACTCGCCGCCGTCTGCGGAGCAGCGGCCACAGATGGAGGTCGGTTGGGCCGCACCCCCCTGGACGCGCCGGCGCGTCAGCAGGAGGTCTTCGCCGCCGTGCTCGGAGTGCTGGCCGAAGTCGGCTACGCGCGGTTCAACATGGACCTCGTCGCGGGCCGGGCGCGCGCCAGCAAGGCGAGCCTCTACCAGCGCTGGCCGTCCAAGGCGCGGCTCATCACGGACGCCCTGAAGGCGAACCTGCCCCAGCTGCCGCAGCCCGACGAGGGGACGTTCGCCGAGGACGTCCGCCAGATCCTGCTGGCGTGGGGCGAGCCGATGCCGTTCGACACCGCCGGGATCTTCCTCGGGCTGCTCGAAGGCAGCCGCCAGGACGCCGATCTCGCGTGCCTGCGCGAGGAGCACATCGACCGCGCCTACACCGAGCACCTCCGGGTCGCCGTGGACCGGGCGAAGGCGCGCGGCGAGCTGCCGGAACGCCTCGACGCGGACATCCTGATCACCGCGCTGATCTCGACCTTCGTCCTGCGGTCCGGGGAACCAGGCGTGATCGACGGCATCGTCGACGGCCTGTTGAGACCGTTGACCAGTGCATTTCGGACCAAATAACTCGTCAGATCGTAGTCGTTGCGCTACTTTCGGTCATGGATTCAAAAGAACAGTTCTGTTCTGTTGAGGGGGATTTCCCGTGACCGAAACTGCCGTCTGCCCCGTCCTGCACGAGCGCGACCACCCGCTTCAGCCGCCGGTCGGCTTTCCCGAGGCCGTCGGCGACGGGCCGGTGAAGATGCTGTGGCCCAACGGCGTCGAGGCCTGGATCGTGTCCAGCTACGCCGGTGTCCGGCAGGTGCTGTCCGACGCGCGGTTCAGCACCCGCAAGGGCGGTCAGCCCGAGATGCGCACCGACGAGGGCGAGACCGTGCTCGACCCCGACCAGCCGGGCAACATCAACGGCATCGACGGCGCCGAGCACATGCGGTTGCGTCGTCCTCTCTCGCGCGGCTTCATGGTCAAGCGCATGAACGAGCTGCGCCCGCGCATCCAGCAGATCGTCGACGAGCACCTCGACGTGATGGAGGCCAAGGGCGCTCCGGCCGACCTGGTCACCTCGCTGTGCCTGCCGCTGCCGTCGCTGGTGATCGCGGAGCTGCTGGGCGTGCCGCCGGAGCATCAGGAGCTGTTCCAGGCCACGGCCGGCGACCTGTTCGGCAAGAACGGCTCGAAGGACGAGTACCTCGCGCACGCCACCAAGCTCGCCGAGGTGCTCGCGCCGATCGTCGCGGAGAAGAAGGCCGCCGGGACGAACGACGACATGATCGGCCTGATGGCCAACGACACCGACTTCAGCATGGACGAGCTGATCTTCCTCTGCATCGGCCTGCTCGCGGCCGGGCACGAGACGACGTCGAACTTCCTCGGCCTGTTCACGTTGCACCTGTTCGAGAAGCCCGACCAGCTGGAGATCCTTCGGCGCGACCCGAGCCGCGCCGACGTGATGGTCGAGGAGCTGATGCGGTACACGGTGGGCCAGCTCGGCGGTGCCGGCCTGACCCGCAGGGCGACCGAGGACGTCGAGGTCGACGGTGTGCTGATCAAGGCGGGGGACTGGGTGAGCGTGTCGCTCATCGCGAACCTCGACGAGGAGCTCTGCCCGCGGGCCGAGGAGCTCGACCTGGAACGGGACGCCGTGTCGCACCTGGGGTTCGGTTTCGGGCCGCACCAGTGCCTCGGCGCCAACCTGGCCCGCGCGGAGCTCCAGATCGGGCTGCGGTCGCTGTTCGAACGGTTCCCGAACCTGCGTCCCGCCGTGCCCGTGACGGAGATGGACTACCGCGACGACATGATCACCTACGGCGCGGCCGAGATTCCGGTGGTGTGGTGACGTGACCGTCCGGATAGACCAGACGAAGTGCATCGGATCGGGCCAGTGCGTGCTCGCCGCACCGGACGTGTTCGATCAGTCGGATGACGACGGGCTCGGCCTCGTGCTGGTCCCCGAACCGTCCGCCGAACTGCTGCCGGGCGTTCGTGACGCGGTGGACAGGTGTCCCGCTCAGGTGGTGAGCCTGGAAGAGTGACTTGATCGGCCGTTCCGGTGAGGAACAATTACCGGAAATGGATTCAGTTGGGCCGTGCTGACACCTTGTTGGCCCCTTTCCGATCACCATGGCCGTCCGAAATCGTAGGCGCGGCCACCACGGC
Source organism: Lentzea waywayandensis (assembly GCF_900115955.1). Taxonomy (GTDB): domain Bacteria; phylum Actinomycetota; class Actinomycetes; order Mycobacteriales; family Pseudonocardiaceae; genus Lentzea; species Lentzea waywayandensis. The sequence goes on along the minus strand of NZ_FOYL01000007.1, from coordinate 374,274 downwards.
GTTGTGGTGGCCGCGCCGACGTGTTCCGGGAGAGTCCAAAGACCCTTCCCGACCAGGCCCGACAGAGGGATGGTGGCGGCGGCGCGGTGAATACCGGCGGTGTGTAACGGGTACCTCGACAGAAGGTGCGCGGCGCACGTCAGGAGGGCCAACCTATGTTCAGCGGCGAAGCTTTTCCAGCTCGCGTGGACAAAACCGACGTGCGGCATGTCGAAACTCTGACAAGTGCGCTACGGGCACTCGACTACGAATACGGCGGCGGCGCCTGCCGGGACGCTTGTGTCGCATTGCTGAACTGGGCGAACCCGTTGCTCGACACCGGCTCCAGCGGACGGGTGCTGCACCGCCTCCAGGTGGCGATCGCCGACCTGCACAACCTGGCCGGCTGGGCGTCGTTCGACATGGGACTCCTCGAGTCGGCGCACCTGCACTTCGGCCGTGCGATGGGCCTCGCGCGCGCGTCGGGCAACAGCGCGCTGGAGGCGAACATCCACTACCGGATGGGCCGGGTGCACCTGCACTACGAGCTTGCCGAGGACGCTTTGGCCTCGTTCCAACGAGGTCTGCCCATCGCGCAGGCCAGTGGGTCCACGTTGGCCGTGTCGATCCTGCACGCCAACGAGGCGTGGGCGTTGGCGAAGATGGGCGCGGAAAGGCGGGCGTTGCGCCAGTTCGCGCGCGCTGAGGACGAGTTCGGACGGTCCGTCGCGGAGGACGCACCGCCGTGGACGCGGTTCTTCGACCTCGCCGACCTGGTGTCCATCGGCGGCATGGTGCACACCGAACTCGCGCGCACCTGCGACGTGAAGTACGCGCGGTCGGCGATCCCGCTGCTCACCAGGGCCATTTCCGCCGGGGGAGAGGAAACGTCGCGCAGCCAGTCGTTCCGGCTGGCCGCACTGGCGATGAACTACATGGTGCAGAACGACACCGAACGCGCCCGCGAGGTCGGGGAACAGGCGATCGCGGTGTCCGGTCCCATCCGCTCGGCCCGCACCCGGGATCGCATGCGGCCGTTGAAGCAGGAGGCGGAACGGTTGCGGGGCAACGAGGCCGCGGACGATCTGGCGTCACGTCTGGGGAAGTTCATGACGACGTCACAAGGCGCGGCCTGAGATCGTGGAGGCGTCGCCGGGGCCCGAGGAGAGGTTTGGGCTTCGAGCCCCGGCGACACCGTCTGGGGAGGAGCGACGCCCCGCTGGGGGGCCAAGACGCCGCTCCTGTCTTGGCGTCAGCAGCGAATCTCGGTGCTGACCTGGTAGAGCGTGCCGTCGACAGTCCGCTCACCGTGGGCGGACGTGCGCACGTCGAGCGTGGCGGCACCGCCGGACCACAGCTTCTTCTGCCCGCTGGAACCGATGTGGGCGGTCATGCCGATCTGCATCACCGGTCTGCGGCCGGTGCGCTCTCGGCCTGAGCCTGGCCGGAGGTCACCACTCCCAATAGCAACGCCGCGGCGGCGACGAAGGTTGTCCTGCTCATGGGCGAGAAGCATCACGCGGCCCGCTGACATTTCGCTGACACCTCGGGTTACCGGCTGGTTAGGATCGGCTCCATGCAACGGCGGTGGGAGTTCAGAGTTCTCGGATCGTTGCAGGTCATCGACTCGGGCCGGGCGGTGGAGCTGCGCTCGGCCAAACAGCGTGTCCTGCTCGCCGCGTTGCTGATGAAGGCGAACGCGCCGGTCTCGTCCTACGAGCTGATGGAACACCTCTGGGGCGAGGAGCCGTCAGGTGCGGCGCGCGCGACCCTGCAGACGTACGTCATGCGGTTGAGACAGTCGCTGGACGACCTGGCCGACCGCAAACTCGTCCGCACGTGGCCCACCGGCTACTCGATCCACGTCGAGGACGACCAGCTCGACCTGCTGACGTTCCAGCGGCTGCGCGCCGAGGCCCGCCGCGCGCCCGACCTGGAGACGGAGGCGCGGCTTCTGGGCGAGGCCGCGGCGTTGTGGCGCGGACCGGCCCTCGACCAGGTGTCGTCGCTGCGGATGGAACAGACCGACGTGCAGCGCCTGAACGAACAGCGCTGGGAGGTGCTGGAACGCCGCAACGACGCCGAGCTCCAGCTGGGCCGGCACGACCAGATCGTCGACGAGCTGCGCTCGCTCGTCGCGGAACATCCGCTGCGCGAACGCTTCTGGTACCAGCTCATGCTCGCGCTGCACCGCACCGGCCAGCAGGCCCAGGCGCTGGACGTCTACCGCCGGGCCAGCGACGTGCTCGCCGACGAGCTCGGCATCGACCCGAACGCCGAGCTCCGCGCTCTGCACATGGAGGTCCTGGCGGGTTCTTCGGCGCCGGTCGCGGTCCAGTCCGGACCTTCCTGGCTGCCGCCCGCGGTCGGCGACTTCTCCGGGCGGTCCGACGAGGTCGTGCGGCTGACCGCCGGGTTGCGCGCCGGGGGCACGTGGACGATCACCGGGCCCGGTGGCGTCGGCAAGACCTCGTTGGCCGTGCAGTGCGCTCACGCCGTCCGGGACGCCTTCCCGGACGGGCAGCTGTACCTGAACCTGCGCGGCGGCGAGCAGAAGTCCGTCGAACCCGCTGCCGCGCTGGACCGGTTGCTGCGCGGTCTCGGCGTGTCGGGCGGCGCCATTCCGTCCTCTGTGGAGGATCGGGTCGATCTCTATCGGGACCTGTTGTCGGACCGGCGGATCCTCGTCGTGCTGGACAACGCCGTGAACGAGGCCCAGGTCCGGCCGCTGCTGCCGGGGACCACCTCGGGTGCCGCCCTGGTCACCTCGCGGGCCGCGCTGGCCGGGCTGGAAGCCGCGCACGTCGTGCCGCTGGACGTGCTGCCGTCCGCGGACGCGCTGGCGTTGCTGCGGGCCGCGGTCGGTGAGGCCCGCTGTGCCGCCGAACCCGCCGCGGCGCAGGAGATCGTGACCTACTGCGGCAAGCTGCCGCTGGCGCTGCGGGTGGCCGCGGCCCGCCTCGTGGCACGTCCGCACTGGCAGCTCGCGAAACTCGCCGGCCGGTTGTCCGACGAACGCCGCCGGTTCGACGAGCTGTCGCTGGGCGACCTCGACGTGCGGGCTTCCCTCGCGTTGTCCTACGACGGCCTGGACAAGACGCACCAGACCGCTTTCCGGCTGCTGTCCCTGGTGGACACCCCGGACTTCCCGGCGTGGGTCGCGTCCCCGTTGCTGGGCCTCGACCTCGACGACGCCGAGGACCACGTCGAGGCACTGGTCGACGCCCGGCTGGTCGACTACGCGGGTCGTGACGCGCTGGGGCAGGTGCGGTACCGGCTGCACGACCTGTTGCGCGCCTTCGGACGGGAGGCCGCCTCCGAGGATCCGGCCATCGCGCTCCAGGCGTTGTTCGAGCACTGGCTCGATCTCGCGACGCGGGCCGACGCGGAGCTGCCGCACCAGGGCGTCCGGCTGGAACCCCTTGCGCTGGAACGGTTCGACCTCGGCGACGCGGCCGACTGGTTCGACGCGGAGTGGCTGAACATCCACGCCGTGATCACCCAGGCCGCGGCGCTGGGGCTGGGAGTCCTGGCCGCCGAGCTGGCGATCCGGTCGGCGGCGTTCTGCGACCTGCGGGCCCGGTTCGACGACTGGGGACAGATCAACGACCTCGGCCTGTCGTGCGCGCCCGAGTCGCACCGGCCGATGCTGTTCCAGCAGCGCGGGATCCTGAGCGCGCGACTGCACGACTACGCCGCGGCTTCCGCTCATTTCCAGGCCGCGCAGGAGGGTTTCGCCGCCGCCGGAGACGTGTGGGGTGAGGCCTACGCCTGGTACGGCGTGGGCTGGATGCATGAGTGGAGCGGACGGTCCGCGGAGGCCCGTGAGGCCCATCGCGAGGCCATGGCGCGTTTCGCCGCCTCCGACAACCCGCACGGCGAGATCGAGGTGTTGTGCTCGCTGGGAGCCATCGAGCGCCGGGCCGGCGGGCTGGTCGCCGCGCAGGGCTACCTGGAGCGGGCCTGCCGGCTCGCCGGGTCGATGGGGGACTCGCAGAGCGAGTTGATGGCCAAGCTGGAACTGGGGAGGTTGCACCAGTTCACCGGCGAGCTGACGCTGTCGGTGGAGTTCCTGAGGTCGTCTCTCGCCGCCGCGCAGAAGTTCGGCGATCCGGACCTGGCCGCGAACATCCGGCTGTTCCTGGCGGACACACTGGTGCGATCCGGGCAGGACTCCCTCGCCGAGGACCAGTTGCGGCAGGCCTGGGAGTTCTTCGACGAGCACGACGACCGGCAGGGCCGCATCTGGGTGTGGCGCCTGAGGTCCGGGATGGCCTCTTCGGCGGAGGAGGCACTGACGCTGGCCTCGCTGGCGATGGAACAGGCCAGGAAGATGGGGTCGCCGCCGGAGTTCGGGCGGTCGTTGCGGGTGCTGGGCGACGCCCTGGCGCGGACCGGGCGGCTGGAGGAGGCGCGCGAGCACTGGCAGCTGGCGGAGGAAACGCTGACGGCGGCGGGGTTCCAGGCCGAGGTCGACGAACTCCGCCTCGCCACCAGGGCCTGAATCGAAGTCTGGTCCGCGACAGCCGGGGCCCGAGGCGGCCCCACCTCAAGCGCGACTCTCATCGAACCAGACTTCGACACAGGCCCTAGCCCTGGTTCTGGCTGAGCACCGTGTCGACCGTGACCCCGGACGCGATGATCATGCTGAGCAACGGGTCCGGCACCTGGCGGTGGAACTGCACGACGTAGTTGTCCGCCGTCGAGAACATGGCTTTCGCCATGCCCTGCCAGGTCTTCGTGATGCGCGCGACCTCGGTGTCGGTGTGGTCCTGCAACGAGAAGTTCCACGCGCGCCAGTTCTCCGCGTAGATGCCGCCGACCTTCATCCCGTTGCACATGTAGGAGAAACGGACCTTGCCGAAGACGTTCTCCTGCACGATCTCCCCGATCGGCATGCCGTCGCCGCGCTCGACCAGGACCTTGGACTTCCACATCGTCGCGGGGCGGGTGATGCGCAGCAGCGGAAGTCCCTGCACGTCGCGGATCTCCAGGCGGACGTCGAGCATCGCGTCCATCTTGGTGAAGGCGCGCAGGGCTTTGGCGGCACCGGACTGGCCGACCTGTTCCACGGTGCCGATGTGGCGGGCGTGCTGGTCGTAGACGACGTAGGAGTTCGACATCTCGACGAGCTTCGCCTTCTGGTTCACGACCAGGACCGGCTCGGTGAACAGGGTGCCGCCACCGCCGCCGACGACGCCCTGGACGCCGGCGCGCTGCACCTGCCGCGCCACGCGGTCCTGGCCGGTGCCGCCCATCTGCACCTCGGCGTGGTGGGCGTCGGACTGCTCCTGGCGTGGCTGCACGTGGGGCGTCCACTGGGTGCCGTCCCACCAGCGGACGAAGCGCTGGTCGGCGTTGTCCGGGTACCAGCCTGGCGCGAAGTTCACACCGATGAGAGTAGTGCGCCGGTCGCGGAACTGCGTCAGGATCGGGAGCATGTTCGTAGGCAAACGATTCTTCGCGGCGTTGCTGGCCGCGGTACTCGTCCTGTTCGGCGTCAATGCCGGAATCGCTGGTGCCGCACCGGAAGCGTGCGCGGGCGCCTACCAGAACGACAGCAGGCTCGGGCCGGAGACGTTGCCGCGGCCGTGGCAGCAGCCGGTGGGGCCGCTGGTCGCCGGGTACCAGCGGTTCGGCTCGCTCGGGCAGGACGCGTTCCTGGCCAGGTACTGGAACGGCACGGGGTGGAACTACCCGCCGCAGGACGGGTTCTGGCTGCGGCCCGACGGTGAGCCGATCAAGTACAGGACGACGTTGCGCCCCGAGACCAGGCTCGACCGGTTCGGCAGCGAGTTCGGCGGGTTCCTGGCGTACAAGGGTTCGCACTACTCGAGCAGGGCGATTCCGCCGCAGAGCCTCTATACGTTCGATGCCGCGTACCGGTGCAACTACCACGCCTACAAGGTGACCAAGGCGTTCGCGGTGTGGGAGGGACCCATCGCGCCCTGGTTCGAGCAGCCCGGCGGCGGGCTCCAGCAGAAGCTGGACAGGGCGCTGGTGCCAGGCGACGGGGCACTGAACGTCGCCTGGCTGCTCTCCAACGGCTACCTCGTGCGGATCAACTGATCGTGATCGCGCCCGCCGGGCACAGGCCCGCCGCCTCCTTCGCGGTGGCCTCGTGCGCGGCGTCGGGGTGCTCTTGCAGCAGTACGACGGTGCCGTCGTCTTCGCTCTGGTCGAAGAGGTCCGGGTCGGTCAGAACGCACATTCCCGAACCGCAGCACTTCGTCTGGTCGACGGAGATCTTCATGCCGACCACGCTACTGGCAGCGAGTGGACCCCGTAGATCCCCATGTCGGTGCGCAGCGGCACCTCCTCGGGGTCGATGTCGAGGCGGAGGTCCGGGAACTCCTGGAACAGCCTGGAGAAACCGATCCGCATCTCGATGCGGGCGAGCTGCTGACCCAGGCACTGGTGGATGCCGTGCCCGAACGCCACGTGGCCGCCGGCCGGACGCCGCAGGTCGAGCTCCTCGGGGTTGCCGGGGAACTTCTCCGGGTCGCGGTTCGCGACCGGCACGTGCATCAGCACGGTGTCGCCCGCCTTGATCAGGTGGCCGTCGATCTCCACGTCCTCGGTGGCGGTGCGCACCGGTCCGAAGTGGATGATCGACAGGTAGCGCATCAGCTCCTCGACGGCGTTGTCGACGACCTCGGGCTCGTCGCGCAGGATCTTCAGCTGGTCCGGGTGCTGAAGGAGCGTGAACGCGCCGATTCCCAGCATGTTCGCCGTGGTCTCGTGGCCGGCCAGCAGGAGCAGCAGCGCCATGTTCGACGCTTCCTCGTCGGTCGGCTCCCCGGTGGCCAGCAGATCGCTGATCATGTCGTCGCCACCGGGGTTCGCCTTCTTGCGCTCGATCAGCTCGCGCATGAAGTCCTGGATGCGCCTGATGGCCTCCATGGCCTCCTTGAAGGTCGACTCCAGGCTGAGCATCTTCGCCGTGTCCTCCTGGAACCTGTGCCGCTCGTCGTAGTCGACGCCGAGCAGCGCGCAGATCACCAGTGACGGCACCGGCAGCGCGAACTCCTTCACCAGGTCCGCTCTGCCTTCGAACGACCGCAGGTGCTTGAGCTGGTCGTCGACGATCGTGCCGATCCACTCGGACAGCTGGTTCATCCGCCGGACCGTGAACTGGCCCTGAAGCATCTTGCGCAGCCGGGTGTGGTCCGGTGCGTCCTGGCTCAGGAACATGCCCGGTTCGACCTTGCGGCCTTCCTCGGGCGCCTCGCCCTGGAACCTGGCGTCCAGCTGGTGGTGCTTGGCCGGGTCGGTCGTGAACTTCGGGCTCCCCAGGACTTCGCGCACCTGGTGGTGGCCGGTGACGAGCCAGCCGAGGTGACCGTCGGCGAACCTCAGCCTGCTGATGCGGGCCTGCTCGCGGATCCGCGTGACCTCGGCGGGCGGGTCGAACGGGTTCTGGCGCGTGGTTGGCAGTTTCTCGGAGATCAGTTCGGTCATCTCGCACACCTCCCAGTGCTTGGCAGAAGACCTATTTCGAAGCTACAGAAGTTTCATGACTCCGTGAAGGTGAATCGAGGGTCACGGACCGCCACGAACCGAAATCTGTCCGCATCTGGCGGTCGTGGGTCGCGACGGCCACCGCCGCACGGGTCCGGTCCAGCGCTTCGGTCAGTTCGTCGACCAGGGCGATCGACAGGTGGTTGGTCGGTTCGTCGAGCAGCAGGACGTGCGGAGCACTGCTCAGCAGGATCGCCAGCTCCAGGCGCCTGCGTTGTCCAGTGGACAGCCGGCCGACCGGGCGCACCAGGTCTTTTCCTCTGAGCAGACCGAGTTCCTCCACCCGCGAACACAGCTGCGCGGCCGTGGCGTCCTCGTTCTCGAACGTCGACTCCTGAGCCAGCAACGCAACCCTGCCGACGTGGTGCACCGTGCCGTTCGACGGTGGGACACGGCCGGCCAGCACGTTCAGCAGCGTCGTCTTGCCCGCTCCGTTCGGTCCGGTGACCAGCAGCTTCTCGCCCGCGCTGAGCGAGATCGGCTCGGTGAGGCGCAGTCGTCCCGGTACGTCGAGCGGAGTGGCGTGCAGCAGGTCGCCGCTCGCCTCCAACTCCGGCGGGGTGAAGCGCAACGGTGGTGGGGGAGCGTCGACGCGTTGGTCGTCCAGCTCTTCCAACCGGCGTGCGACGTTGCGCATCTTGTTCGCGGCACGAGTGCTGCGCTTGTGCTTGAACGCGCCCTTCGGCGGGCGCCAGGCGTCCTGGAGGCGGGACTGGGCCCGTTCGACCTTCTCCGCCAGCTCGTCGTGCTCCGCTTCCTCCTGGGCGAACCGCTGCTCCCAGCGCTGGCGTTCGGCGCGCTTGGCCTCCTTGAACGCCCGGTAGCCGCCGCCGTGCAGGTGCACCTCGCCGTCCGGGGACGGGTCGAGGTCGAGCAACTGCGTGCAGACGTCGTCCAGCAGCGTCCGGTCGTGGCTCACCAGCACCACGACGCCGTGGTGCTGCTCAAGGCGTTCGGTCAGGAAGGCCAGTGCACCCGCGTCGAGGTGGTTGGTCGGTTCGTCGAGCAGCAGGACGTCGGCGCGCTCGGCGAGCAGGCAGGCGAGCCGGACGCGGTACCGCTGCCCGACGCTGAGCTCCGACAGCCTCGCCGACCTGACGTGGTCGGCGTCGAGGGCCTTGAGCGCGATGTCGGCACGGCGCTCGGCGTCCCAGGCCTCGATGTTCTCGGCGTGGGCCAGGGCCCTGGAGTAACGCTGCTCGTCGAACGGCTCCGCCGCACCGTCCAGTTCGGACAGTGCCTGACGGCTTTCGCGCAGCGCCTCGGACAGCAGGTCCCCCACCGTTTCGGCTTCGTGGAACGGCATTTCCTGTTGCACGAGGCTCAACGAACCGTGCCGGGTGACAGTTCCCTGGTCCGGCACCAGGTCTTCGGCGAGCAGACGGAGAAGTGTGGTCTTGCCGCGGCCGTTCTCGCCGATGATGCCGAGACGCTGGCCCGCGGAGACCTTCAGCGAGATGCCGTCGACGACGGGCCCGGCCTCATAGCCCTTGGTGAGATCTTGGGTCGTCAAATGAACATGCGAACGCACGGGGATCCTCTTCTGGGTACGCGAAATCAGGACGTGTTGCGCGGTGGCACACGTCCGTGATCAGAGGTAGAAGACCCCGTACCCGAATCCCATGAAACCCACGGTACTTACGGCCGCAACGCTTTTTCGACGGCCTTGCGGAGGTCCCGCACGCTCTCCTCGGTGCCGGGCGTCGGCCCGACCGTGCTGCCGCCGCCGACGAGCCGGTAGAAGAGCAGGCCCTCCAGGAACGCCGTGAAGTGCGCGCCCGCCCGTTCGGGATCCTCGTGCCCCAGCATCTTCGCGATCGCGGTGGCCTGCTCGCGCGGCGAGTGGACCATGATCGACTTCAGTTCGGGGTGGTGCGTGGCCTCCAGCATCGCCGCGTACCTCGCGAGCGTCCTGTTCCGCTCGACCAGCCAGCTGTCGAGCGTCCTCGCGATGCTGCCCGCGACGTCGTCGGGATCGGGCACGACGTCCAGCCGTTCCTGGTCCGCGAGCCGTGCCACGAACCCCTCGATCAACGCCTTGCGCGTGCGGAAGTACGCGCTGGTGGAGCCTTCCGGCAACCCGGCCCGACGGTCGACCGCGCGGTGGGTGAGCCCGCGCATGCCCTGCTCGGCGACGAGCTGGATCGCGGCGTCGGTGATCAGGTCCCTGCGCACTGTGCTCCTCATCTCTCTACAGCTGTAGTCTACAGATGTAGAGTCTTCTACACCTGTAGAGGAGGATGCGATGAAGGCGATCGTGGTGGGCGGTGGCATCGGCGGGCTGGCGGCGGCGGTGTCGTTGCGACGCGTCGGCTGGGAGGTCGTCGTCCACGAACGCGCGGCCGCCTTCGGTGAGATCGGCGCCGGCGTGGGCGTGATGCCGAACGCGCTGCGGGCGCTGGAGTGGATGGGTGTCGCCGACGAGGTCCGGCGGCTGGGCACGCCGCGCGTGTCGGGCGGCGTCAGGGCGGTCGACGGCCGCTGGCTCGTGCACCTGCCCGACGTCGGCCAGGAGAAGGTCATCGCGATGCACCGCGCCGACCTGCACGGCGTCCTGCTGCGCGCACTCCCGTCCGAGATCCTCTTCACCGACACCGAGGTGACCAGCGCCGACGACCTGGACGCGGACCTGGTGGTGGCGGCGGACGGCATCAACAGCCGCCTGCGCGCGGAACTGCTGCCCGACGCGCCGGGACCGGTGTACGCGGGGGCGACGGCGTGGCGAGGGGTGGCGCCGGGCCCCTGCGACCTGCCCCTCTCGCAGACGCTCGGCCCCGGCGGCGAGGCGGGTGTCCTGCCGCTCGGGGACGGCAGAGTCTGCTGGTACGTCGCGACCGTCGCTCCCGCGCAGGCCGATCTCGACCCGGTGTCGTTGTTCGCGGGCTGGCACGACCCGCTGCCGGAGCTGATCGCCTCGACCGCCGACGTGATCCGGCACGACATCTACCAACTGCCTTTGCTGCCGACGTTCGTGAAAGGCCGGGTGGCGTTGCTGGGCGACGCGGCGCACGCGATGACGCCGTACCTCGGGCAGGGGGCGTGCATGGCGCTGGAGGACGCGGTCACGCTGGCCTCGGTCGACGGTGATCTGGCTCGGTACGACGCGGTGCGCCGCCCCCGCACGCGGTCGGTGTGGAAGGGATCGCTGATGGCGGGCCGGTTCGGCATCGAGGTGCGGTCGCCGATCGCGCTGGCGTTGCGGAACTTCGCCTTCCGCGCGTTGCCGTCGTCGCTGGCGGTGCGGGGAATGACCCGTTTCACCGCGTGGGAGGTCCCCGCGATGCCACGATGACGTTCGTGGACCTCGTGTTGTTCCGCCGCGTGAGCACGGCGGTGATGGTGCTGCTGATGGTCGCGTTCCTGGTGACGGCCGTGCTCGGCGCGGTGGCGGGCGGGCACCCGACCGGGCTGACGTTGTGGCTGGCCGGAAGCGCGATCGTGCTGGGACTGGTGTTCGCCGCGGTCCGCACGATGAAGTTCGCCGTGGCGGGCGACGGCATCGACACACGCGGTCCGCTGCCGGTGTTCCTGTTCGTGCTCTTCGCGGGGTTCATCGGCGGAATAGGGCTTCAGCACACGGTTCTCGCACTTCAGCCCACGATTTCGGTGACCGCCGAAGTGATGGCGTGCGGGTACAGCGGCCGCACGAGGACCTGTGCGGGCGAGTACACAGTGGACGGTGTCGCGTACGCCGGCGAGATGCCCGTGCGGTCGGTGCCGGCCGGGCACGAGGTCGCGATCGAGGTGCTCGCGTCCGACCACTCCGAGGTGGTTTCCCGTTCGTGGCTGGACATCGCGTTCTTCCGCGGCGGCGGAGTCGTTCTCGTCGCGCTGGCGATCGGTTACGGCGTGCGGTGGAATCGGCTGGCGCGTGCGGCGTCCACCCGGCTGCGCGAGCGGACCATTCGTGAAGTTCACTCGAACGGGTCGAATCCAGCGGTGAAGTGAATCACTGGTCAATGTTTGATGTCGGCGCGATAACGGTCGAGAACCACCCTTTGTAGCGCCCATTGTCACCCGGTTGCGGTATCAAGTAATCGCTGTGCGTATCGGACGCGCTCAAGTGATCCAGATGGCGTAACGCGACAGGCGGTTCCCGCTCCACGAAAGCGCAACTACGGTGCCTCGCCATGACCCCCGTCCCGACTGATGTGATGCCACGTTCCCTCAGGGCGCTTCCCCCGGCGCAGGTCGAGAACATCGGCGAGATCGACATCTCCGAGGCTGAGGACTTCGTCCGGCAGCACCACGCCGAACATCCGGAACTCGGTCCCGTCGAGGCCAGGCTGGCCGAGGTGCACGCGGAGATCGCCGCGACCGGCACCTACCGCCACACGACCGCCGAACTGACCTTCGGCGCCCGCGTGGCCTGGCGCAACAGCTCACGCTGCATCGGCCGCCTGTACTGGCGGAGCTTGAAAGTGCGTGACCAGCGCGAGGTCTCGGCCCCCGCCGACGTGGCGGCGGACTGCGTCGAGCACCTCCGCGTCGCCACGAACAAGGGCAAGATCCGGCCCGTCATCACGATCTTCGCCCCCGCCGAGCCGGGCATGGACGCGCCGCAGATCATCAACGAGCAGGTCATCCGCTACGCCGCCTACCGCGGCACCGACGGCGGCGTGCTCGGCGACGCGCGGAACCTGGCGCTCACCGACCTCGCGTTGAAGCGCGGCTGGCAACCACCCGCGACGCGCGGCCCGTTCGACGTGCTGCCGCTGATGGTGTCCTGCAAGGGCCACGACCCCGCGCTCGTCGAGATCCCCGCCGACGCCGTGCTCGAGGTCCCGCTGACACACCCGGACTTCCCGTGGCTCGGGGCGCTCGGCGTGAAGTGGCACGCCGTTCCCGCCATCAGCAACATGCGCCTGCGCATCGGCGGCATCGACTACCCGTCGGCGCCGTTCAACGGCTGGTACATGGGCACCGAGATCGGCGCCCGCAACCTGGCCGACCACGACCGCTACGACCTGCTGCCGTACCTCGCCAAGCGAATGGGCCTGGACATGTCGTCGGAGGCGACGTTGTGGCGCGACCGAGCTCTCGTGGAGCTCAACCGCGCCGTCCTGCACTCGTTCGGCGAGGCCGGCGTGACGATCACCGACCACCACACCGAGTCGAAGAGGTTCCTGACGCACCTGGAGAAGGAGGAGGCCGCGGGACGATCCTGCCCCGCCGACTGGTCCTGGATCGTGCCACCCGTGTCGGGCGGGGTGACGCCGGTCTACCACCGCTACTACGACTCCGGTGAACTGCTGCCGAACTTCTTCCCCGCCGACAAGCCGACCGGATGCCCTGTTCCACACTGACCGGGTGCAACTGACCCGGAGCCTGAGCCTGACCGACGCCGTCTTCGTGGGGCTCGGCTCCATGGTCGGAGCCGGTGTGTTCGTGGTGTTCGCCCCGGCCGCCGCCGCGGCCGGGTCCGCGTTGCTCGTCAGCCTGGTGGTGGCGGGCGTGATCGCCTGCTGCAACGCGTTGTCGAGCGCCTGGCTCGCCGCCAGGTACCCGCAGTCCGGCGGCACGTACGTCTACGGTCGCGAACGCCTCGGGCGTGTGTGGGGCGATCTGGCCGGGTGGGCGTTCGTGCTGGGCAAGACGGCGTCGTGCGCCGCCATGGCGTTGACGGTCGGCACCTACGCCGGTGCGCCGAAATCCGTTGCGGTGGCGGCGATCGTGGCGTTGACCGTGCTGAACCTGACCGGTGTCCAGAAGTCCGCGCTGGTCACCCGGATCATCGTGGTCGCGGTGCTGCTCGTGCTGGCGTCGACCGCGGTCACGGCTCGCGACGCCGTGCAGCCGGCGGAGTTCCTGCCGTCAGGAATCCTTCCCGCCGCCGCGCTGCTGTTCTTCGCGTTCGCCGGCTACGCGCGCATCGCCACCCTCGGAGAGGAGGTGCGAGAACCCGCACGGACGATTCCACGCGCCGTCGTCATCTCGTTGGCGATCACGCTGGTCGTCTACGCGACCGTGGCTCTCGTGGCGTTGAACGCGCTGGGCGGCGATCTGGCCCAGAGCACGCTCGCTGACGTGTCGCCCTCGCTCGCGCCCGTCATCCGGGTCGCCGCCTGCCTGGCCGCTCTCGGTTCGTTGCTCTCGCTGCAACTGGGGGTCAGCCGGACCGCGCTGGCGATGGCGCGCGACCGCCGGCTACCCGGCCTGCTGGCCGACCTGCGCGCCGCCGAGATCGCCACCGGACTGGCCGCGATCGCACTGGTGCTCACCGTCGACGTCACGCGCGCGATCGTGTTCAGCTCGTTCTGCGTGCTGCTCTACTACGCGATCGCCAACGCCAGCGCGTGGACGCTCGGTAAGCGCGTCGTACCCGCGATTGGGCTGGTGGGGTGCCTGACGCTGGCCGGTGCAGTGCTCTGGCAACTGTGATGTGGCCCAGGTCACCTTTGATCGCGTAACGTGCGTACGGTGAAAGTGGGAACCCCCGCAGAGTCGCGGCCCGCCGAGCGCCGAGTCGCCTGCGTACCGGAAACGGTGTCGTCGTTGGTCGACGCTGGACTGACCGTGCACGTCCAAGAAAACGCCGGGCGTCATGCCCACGCCCCCGACGCCGCCTACCGCGCGGCCGGGGCGACCGTGACGCCCGAGGACCCGACGCCGGAATCCGACGTCGTCGTGTCCGTGCAACCGCTGACCATCGACCAGGCCGAGAAGCTCAAACCCGGCGCGGTCACCATCAGTTTTCTGCAGCCCCAAGGCGAGCGGGAACTACTAGAGGTCTATGCGCGGCGGAACGTCACGTCGTTCAGCTTCGACCTGCTGCCCCGGGTCACCCGTGCCCAGAGCGCGGACGCCCTGTCCTCGCAGGCGTTGGTCGCCGGTTATCGGGCCGTCCTGGTCGCCGCCGAACGACTGCCGCGGTTCCTGCCGATGTTCACCACCGCCGCCGGCACCGTGCCGCCCGCGAAGGTGCTGGTGCTGGGGGCCGGAGTGGCTGGTCTGCAAGCGATCGCGACCGCACGCAGGCTCGGCGCCGTCGTGGAGGCCTACGACGTGCGCAAGGCCGCGGGCGAGGAGGTGCGCAGCCTCGGCGCGAAGTTCCTCGAACTCGAACTGGAGACCCAGTCCGGCGTCTACGCGTCCGCGCAGTCCGAGGAGTTCCTGGAACGCCAACGAGAACTCATCGGCGAGCACGTCGCGGCGTCCGACGTCGTGATCACCACGGCCGCGATCCCCGGCCGCAAGGCCCCGGTGCTCGTCACGACCGACATGCTCAAGGCCATGACCCCCGGTTCCGTGCTGGTCGACCTGGCGGCGGAGTCCGGCGGCAACTGCGCGGCTTCCGTTGTGGGACAGGAGACCTGGGTCGGCGAGGTGCTCGTGCACGGCGCGTTGAACCTGCCGTCGTCGATGCCGGTGCACGCGAGCAAGCTCTACTCGCGCAACGTGCTGAACCTGCTCAAGCTGATGATCGCGGACGGGTCGGTGCGGCCGGACCTCTCCGACGAGGTGCTCGACGGCTGCTGCCTCACCCACGACGGTCAGATCCGCAAGGAGTTGCCGTGATCGACCTGCTGACGATCTTCGTGCTGGCCGTCTTCGTGGGCTTCGAGGTGGTCTCGAAGGTGTCCACGATCCTGCACACGCCGTTGATGTCCGGTGCCAACGCCATCCACGGCGTCATCCTGGTCGGCGCGATCCTGATCACGGGGTCCGCCGAGAGCACCCTGGAGCTGGTTCTGGGGCTGCTCGCGGTGTTCCTGGCCACGGTCAACGTGGTCGGCGGCTTCGTGGTGACCGACCGGATGCTGGAGATGTTCAAGCGATGACGGTCCAGTTGATGTACCTCGTCGCGTCGGTGTGCTTCATCCTGGCGCTGAAAGGCCTGAGCTCGCCCAAGTACGCGCGCTACGGCAACTTCATCGGCGCGTTCGGCATGCTGGTCGCCGTCATCACCGCGTACGTGCACGGCGTCGTCCACAACGGACTGTGGATCCTGATCGCCGTCGCACTCGGTGTCGTGGTGGGCATTCCGGCCGCGCGGTCGGTGAAGATGACGGCCATCCCGCAGATGGTGGCGCTGTTCAACGGAGTCGGTGGCGCGGCGGCGGCGCTGGTGGCACTGGCGGAGTTCTTCGCGGTGCCGGACACCGACTTCCTGTTCCGGCTCGCGACCGTGCTGACGGTGCTGATCGGCTCGGTCAGCTTCTCCGGTTCGGTGGTCACGTTCCTCAAGCTTCAGGAGCTGATGACGACCCGCCCGGTGCTGTTGCCGGCCGGGCAGCAGCTCGCGATCGCGGCCGGTGTGTCGTCGGTTGCCCTGTGCGCCTTGACGACAGCGGTGCCGAACGGGTTCCTGCTGTGGTTGCTGGCGGTCGTCGGGCTCGCTTTGGGCGTGTTGTTCGTGCTGCCCGTCGGTGGCGCGGACGTGCCGATCGCGATCTCGTTGCTCAACGCGTTCACCGGCCTCGCGGTCGCCGCGTCCGGGTACGTGCTGGCGAACACGCTGCTGATCGTCGCGGGCACGCTCGTCGGCGCGTCCGGCACCATCCTGACCCGGCTGATGGCGCAGGCCATGGGGCGGTCGCTCACGAACATCCTGTTCGGCGCGTTCAAGGCGACAACCGTTGCGGTGCACGGAGAAGAGCAGCGGACGGTCAAGTCGGGCACGGTCGAGGACGTCGCGATCCTGCTGGGATACGCGAACAACGTGGTCGTTGTCCCGGGGTACGGGCTCGCGGTCGCGCAGGCGCAGCACGCCGTGCGCGAGCTCGTGTCGCAGCTCGAACGGCGTGGAGTCTCGGTCGCGTACGGGATCCATCCCGTCGCGGGCCGCATGCCGGGGCACATGAACGTGCTGCTGGCCGAGGCGGACGTGCCGTACGAGCAGCTCAAGGAGCTCGACGACGTCAACCCCGGCATCACGTCGGTCGACGTGGCCGTGGTGGTCGGCGCGAACGACGTGGTGAATCCGGGCGCGCGGGACGAGCCGTCCAGCCCGATCTACGGCATGCCGATCTTCGACGTGGACCGCGCGAAGTCCGTGGTGTTCATGAAGCGCTCGATGCGGCCGGGGTTCGCGGGCGTCGACAACGAACTGCTCTACAACCCGAAGACGACGCTGCTGTTCGGGGACGCGAAGGACTCGCTCACGAAGCTGCTGGCGGCGGTGAAGCAGCTGTAGCCAGCAGTTCGGTCACCTCTTCCGCGGTCAGAGCGGGCAGCAACCCGATCACGCCGTCCGCGCCCGCCTGTCTCCAGTGCTCGGCGTCGGTGAGGGTGTGCACCTCGTCGACGCCGAACCGCACTCCGAAGCTGTGCACGGTCGCGATCAGGGCGCGCATCGCCTGGTGCAGCGGGGAGTCCGGGTCGGGCGCGGGCGCACGGGTGATCACCGAGCGGACCGGCACCTCGGTCAGGACGGCCAGTTCGTCGTGGCCGCCGTGGAACCCGTCCAGGGCCGTGACGATGCCGCTGTCGTGCAGCACCACCGCGTTGTCGTCGCCCGCGAGCACCGACGAGATGTCCAGGGCGAGCCGCAGCCGTTCGGGCGGCAGACCTGTCTCGTCGAGCGCCCGCTTGACGTCGGCGACCAGGTCCTCGTCGCGAGACTGCAAGGCGCCCAACGCGATGTGCAGCGTGGGCGCCCGGTCGCCGAACTCCTCCACCCATCTCGCGGCCTGCGCGCACGCCTCCCGCAGCAGCCACCGGCCGATCGGCAGCGACAGGCCCGTCGAGTCGGCGAGCGCCATGGTGTCGTTGTGGCTCAGGTCGTCCCAGTGCAGGCGGGCGACGGCGCCGAGCACCTCGCTCGTCTCCAGGTCGTGCACGGGCGCGTAGACGATCTCGATCTCACCGTGCTCCCACGCCCCCGGCATCGACGCGGCCAGCGCGTACTTGCCGCGGCGGCGGGCGTCGTCATGCGGGTCGTGCAACGCCCACTGCCGTTTGCCGCGCGCTTTCGCCTGGCGCAGCGCGGAGTTCGCGCAGCGCATGAGCTCGGAGGCCGTCACGAACGCCGGCGGCCGGTCCACCACACCGATGCTCGCCGACAGCGCGATGCCGTGATCGTCCACAAAGGTCGGTTCGCCGAGGACCTCCTGGATCTCCTCGACGGTCGACGTGACGGTGTCCGCGTTGACCATGATCGCGAACTCGTCACCGCCGACCCGCGCCAGCACCGCGTTCTTCTCGGCGGCGAACCTGCTCAGCCTGGTCGCGACGATCTTGAGCAGCTTGTCGCCGGTCTCCTGGCCGAGGCCGATGTTCACGACCGAGAACGCGTCCAGACCCAGGTGGTACAACGTGATCGGCCGGCCGTCGAGCTGCCGTTCCACCTGGGAGATGAAGTGCTGGCGGTTCGACAGGCCGGTGAGCGAGTCGTGCAGCAGCTGGTGGTCGAGGTTGCGCTGCAACAGGTGCAGCTCGCTGATGTCCTCGACCATCGTCACGTGGTGCGTCGGCCGGCCGTCCGCGTCGCGCAGCACCGACACCGCGAGGTACACCCACACCGGTTCGCCGTCCACGCGGACCAGCTTGCGCTGGTCGCGGAACCTGTCGATGTGCCCTTCCTGCACCTTCCGGTACGAGGCGCCCAGGGCGGCCACGTCCTCGGGGTGGTAGAACTCGCGCAGGTCGCGGTCGTTGACGTCGGCGCCCGACTCCAGCCCCACGATCTCGGCGAGCGCGTCGTTCGCCTGGACGCACCTGCCGGTGAAGTCGGTGATCGCGATGCCCAGCGCCGCGGAGTCGAACACCTCCTGGAACCGCGCCTGGCTGACCATCAGCGTGCGCTCGACCCGCTGTTTGGCCCGCACGATCGCGACCTTGATCTCCTCCTGCTGGTCGAACGCGTCCATCCGCATGGCCTGGGCGTACGCGGAGGCCATGCGGGCCAGCACGGGTAGTTCGAACGTGGGCGAGAGAACCTCGATCGTGGCACGCAACGAGTCGGGTCCGGTCGCGTGCAGTGACACCAATCGATAGGCGACCGATTCGGGTGACTCCGGCAGTTCCCGCAGCGAGTCGAGCAGCGCCTGCTCGATTTCGGCGTGGGACAGCGGGATGTACGCGGTTGGAGTCAGCGCGTGCATCCAGCGGGCGGCGAGTTCCGGTAGTTCCATCCTGTTCACAGAGCGTACGGATTCACCGCTCCCACGGCCAACAACGACAGGCGCACTACAACTTCCGGCCGACGGCGGCGTAGATGCCCGCCCTGTCCGGATCGTCGGTGTTCGTGCCCTCCGGCCGCCACAACGGCGTCGGCACGATGCCGGGCTCGAGAAGTTCGAACCCGCTGAAGAGCGCCTCGATCTCGCTCTTCGTGCGCGGGTAC
Source organism: Lentzea waywayandensis (assembly GCF_900115955.1). GTDB lineage: Bacteria > Actinomycetota > Actinomycetes > Mycobacteriales > Pseudonocardiaceae > Lentzea > Lentzea waywayandensis. The sequence continues at coordinate 355,487 of NZ_FOYL01000007.1, read as the reverse complement.
ATCGGGTTCTGGCTCTTCTTCATGACCTCGACGATCCCGGCCATCTCCTCGGGCTGGAGGTCCTGCGTGAACTGCGAGACCGCGAGGTAGCTGCCCGTGGGCACGGCGTCGCGATAGGCCGCCACGATCGAGTTCGGGTCTGCCTGCGGCGGCACGAAGTGGAAGACACCGGCCGTGAGCACCCCGACAGGCTGCGAGAAGTCGATCAGGCCGCTGTGCCGCGCCGACCGCAGCACCGCGTCGGGCCTGGTCATGTCCTCCTGGATGATCGTCGCGCGCGGGTCGCCCTCCAGGATGAGCTGGCTGTGCGCGACCGCGACCTCCTCGAAGTCCACGTAGACGACGTGCGCCTCCGGATCGGCCTTCCGGGCGATCTCGTGCACGTTGCCGACCGTCGGGATGCCGGAGCCGAGGTCGAGGAACTGGCGGATGCCCTCGTCGATCATGAGCAGCACGGCCCGGCGCAGGAACGCCCTGTTCAGCCGGGCGATCGTGCGGGCGTTCGGCTGGGCCTGGAGGAACTTCTCCGCGAGTGCCCGATCGGCCGCGAAGTTGTGCCCTCCCCCGAGCAGGTAGTCGTAGAGGCGCGCCGCGCTCGGCCTGCCCACGTCGACGCCTTCCGGAACCCAGCTCACCCGTTCAGACATGTGACCAGGCTACTGAGACGCCACACGCGTACGGCGGCGCTTGAGTCCCATTGCTCCAACAGAACCGCTGCTATCACTGGAAAGTGTGAATCAGCAGCGTCGCCACGGCGACGCCCAGTGCCGTGCCGAGTCCCCGCGCGACGTTGACCAACCCGCTCCCGACCCCCGCCGACCCCTCCGGCAGCGCGCCCATCACCCGTTTCGTGCAGGCCGGCGCGATGATCCCGAGCCCGACGCCCGCGACGACGAGCTGAATCACCTGCGGCACAGGCAGGATCAGCGCGACGGCCGTGATCAGCGCTCCGGTCCTGATGCCCGGCCTGCTCAGCACCGTCGCCGCGATCGCGAACCCGAGCGGCAACGCGGCGACCGTGAGTCCTATATGTGCCAAGGGTTGTTTCATGGTGAACGGCAGCAACGTCATCGGCGCGAACAACGCGGCATAGGTGAGCAGCACGCCCACCAGCCCCGGCAGGACCTGCCACGACGGTTTTCCCTTGTCACGCGCGGTTTTCGTGCGGGGCAGCAGGTAGTGACCCATGACCATCGCGACGACACCGATGGGCACGTTGATGGCGAACACGGCCTGCCATCCGTAATTCTCCGTGAGGTACCCGCCGAGCAACGGCCCGGCCGCCAGTCCGGTGGCTTGAGCCGCGGCCTGCACCCCGAGCGCCCTGCGCCGCTGCTCCGGCGCGACCGCCGTGGTGACCAGCGCGACGCTGTTCGCCTGCAACATCGCCGCACCCACGGCCTGAGCGATCCGGGCGGCGATGAGCGAGTCGAACCCCGGCGCGTACACGCACGCGATGGACGCACCGGTGAACAACGCGAAGCCGTAGATGTAGACGATCTTGCGGCCGATCCGGTCCGCGATCCTGCCCATTGGGACGAGCAGCGCCACGAGCGTGATCAGGTAACTGAGCGAGATCCACTCCGGGTCGGCCTGGAAGTGCGCGCTCATCGCGGGGAACGCCAGCGTGACGATCGAGGCGTCGAGCTGCCCCATGAACGCACCGAAGCAGACCGTCGCGATGACCAGCCAAGGCGCGTACGACCGGCGGGCGATCCACGCCGGTCTGGGCGACTCCGTGACGAACCAGTTCATCGTGGTCCGATTATATCTGACACAGAGCTATTGTCGTGAGCCCAGTAAGATTTCCGCATGTCAGACGAAGCCCGCACGCTCACCGACGTCGTCACTCGCCTGCGCCGGGCGTTGCGGACGAGCATCCGGGCCGACTGGCCGTGGGAGTCCCTGCCGATGGCGCAGGTAGAGCTGCTGCAGACCCTCGCGGAGCGCCCGCCGATGAAGGTCGGCGACCTCGCCGCGGCGCTGCGGCTGGCCCCCAACACGGTGTCCGGACTGGTGTCCCAACTGATCGACTCAGGCCTGGTCGTGCGCGGCGGAGACCCCAAGGACAGACGGGTAGCGCGGCTATCCGTCTCACCCCGTGGACACGAACAGCTGCTCGTCTGGCAGCGCGAACACGAGAAGCGGATCGGTGCCGCACTGGGCAAGCTGGAGTCCTCGGAGCGTGAGGACGTCGTGCGCGCGTTGAAGGCCCTGGACCACCTGGTGGAGCACCTTGCAGAGCCCACAGCCTGAACCGGTGGACCCGGACGTCGACCTCCACGTCCCGGCACAGCGCGCCGAGCTCGGGCTGCCGTTCGTCGCGCTGGTGTCGCTGGGTGGCGGACTCGGGGGAGTGGCGCGCTACGGCCTGTCGGGTTGGGTTCCGGGCGCGTGGGGGCTGTTCGTCATCAACGTGCTGGGGTCGTTCCTCATCGGCGTGCTGATGGGGCTGGTGCCCAAGCCATTGGTGCGCGCCTTCTTCGGGGTGGGGATCCTCGGCGGGTTCACGACGTTCTCGTCGTACGCGGCTTCGTGGTCGTGGGCGCTGCTGGCCACGCCGGTTTGTGCTGTGCTGGCGGCGTTTCTCGGGTTGCGGGTGAAGCGGTGACGGTGCTCGTGGTGTTCCTCGGGGCTGCTTTGGGTGCTCCGGCGCGGTATCTGCTCGACCGGTTCGTGCAGTCGCGGCACCCGTCGGACTTCCCCTGGGGCACCTTGACGGTGAACGTCGTGGGATGCCTGCTCATCGGGTTCGTCGTTGGGACGTCCTGGATGCCGCTGCTCGGGGTCGGGTTCTGCGGTGGGCTCACCACGTACTCGACGTTCAGCTACGAGACGGTGAGGCTGCTGGAGGCCGAGAAGTACCGGTCCGCGTTGCTGAACGTCATCGTCAGCGTGGTGCTCGGTGTCGGCGCGGCGGCGGTAGGTCTCGCTCTGGCGCACTGACCTCGGGAGAGCCTGGGGGCGAACAACCGCCACCCAGGCTTCCGGTCGGTCGCTACGAAACGTCCTTCAGGCGGGACAACATGTCCGGCAGCGTTCCGGTGTGCACGACGCTGAGCCGTTGCGTGGCACGGGTCAGCGCGACGTACAGGTCCGACGCGCCGCGCGGCGACTCGTCGAGGATGCCGTCCGGGTCGACGACGACCACCGAGTCGAACTCCAGGCCCTTCGCGTCGGTCACGCCGAGCACGACGACCTGGGCCTCTTCCAGCTCGTTGCCGACGGAGGAACCCGGGACCGACGACGCCACGGCGGAACCCACCGACGACAGCAGCGCGGCCGGCACGATCACCGCGATCTTGCCGTCGCCGACCGCCGTGACCTCGCCGGCGATCAGCGCGGGCACCTCGGACGGGTACGACGACACCGTGGAGACCCAAGGTGCCACACCGGTTTCCCGCACCGACGTCGGCGGCACCAGGGAGGCGTCGACCGAGGCGAGCACGTCCGCGGCCACCTCCATGATCTCGGCCGGCGTGCGGTAGTTGACCGTCAGTTCCGTGAGGCGCCAGCGGTTCTGCACGTACGGCGACAGCACGGAGCCCCACGAGGTGGCGCCGCCGATGTCGCCAGTCTGTGCGATGTCGCCCACGACCGTCATGGACTTGCTGGGGCAGCGGCGCATCAGCGTGCGCCACGCCATCGCCGACAGTTCCTGGGCCTCGTCCACGATGATGTGGCCGAACGTCCAGGTGCGGTCGGCCGCGGCACGTTCCGCCGCGGTCTCGTAGCGGTCGACGCCGTGGCGCTCGGCCAGGCGGTACGCGTCCATCAGGTCCGTGGCCATCAGGATGTCGGGGTCCGCGTCGTCCTCCAGGTCGAGGATGTCGAGAACTCCCTGCGCGTACTCGATGGCCTGGCGGCGCTGACGTTCGGCGCGGGCCTTGGCCTCCGTGTCGTCCTCGCCGAGCAGTTCGGCCGCCTCGTCCAGCAACGGGACGTCGGCGGGTGTCCAGTCGTCCGTCGAACGCTGGAGCAGGTCGCGCTCTTCGCGGGTGAACTTCGACATCGCGCGGTTGCGGCGCTTCGGGTTCGCGTAGAGCTCCGAGAGCAGCGAGAACGGCGTCAGCACCGGCCACAGCGACGAGATCGCGGCCTGGACCTCCTCGGACTCGCGCAGTTCGCGGCGGATGTCGTCCATGTCAGCCTTGTCGAGCAGGTGCCCGCCCAGCCTCGAAGCCACCATGCCCGACAGCGTCGAGATGATCTCGCGGGCGAACGTGCGGCGCGCCTCGTTGTGCGCGCGGCGGGTCCGGCGTGCCCTGCCTCGCGCTTCGGAGATCGCACGGCGGTCCAGGCGCAGCACGTCGTTGTCGAAGCGGATCTCGACGGACGGCGGTGCCTCCTGGCGGTCCCGCACGGCCGCGGCGATCACGTCGGCCATCTGGATGCGGCCCTTGACCGCTGCCGCAGCGGCCGACTCGCGGCCGGTGGCGGTCAGGTTCGGGTAGAGCTCGCCGACCGTGGACAGCAGGACGCCGGTCTCGCCCAGCGACGGGAGGACCTGACTGATGTATCGCAGGAACGTCGTGTTCGGGCCCACGACGAGAACGCCGCGTTTCGCCAGCTGTCGACGGTGTGTATACAGCAGGTATGCGGCTCGGTGCAGGGCCACGGCGGTCTTGCCGGTGCCGGGTCCGCCCTGTACGACGACGACGCCGTTGAGCTCGGACCGGATGATCCTGTCCTGCTCGGCCTGGATGGTCGCGACGATGTCGCTCATCTGGCCGGTGCGCGACTCGTTCAGCGCGGCGAGCAGCGTCGCCTCGCCGGTCAGCGACTCGCTGCGGCTCACGTCGGCCGAGTTGATGTCGAGCACCTCGTCGTCGAGGCCGATCACCTTGCGCGAGCGGGTCCGCAGGTGCCTGCGCCGCCGCACGCCGTCAGGGGAGGCGGCGGTGGCGAGGTAGAACGGCCTGGCGGCGGGCGCCCGCCAGTCCATCAGCAGCGGCTCGTATTCCTTGTCCTCGTCGAAGAGACCGATTCGGCCGATGTAGAAGCGGTCCTCGTTGTGGAAATCGAGCCGGCCGAACGCGAGTCCGTTCTCGACGGCGCTGTACTGGGCCAATTGATCTGTGTACATCGCGACGGACGTGTCGCGCTCGGACCGCATCTGATGCGTGCCGCCGGTTTGTCGCAACGATTGTGCGAGTCGTTTCGACGTCTGTTCGCGGAGGTCGTCGAGCCGGCCGTACAACATGGCCACGTATTCCTGCTCCGGCTCCATTTCGGCGAGCCGGAGGTCATCGGAGGGGCTTGACAACTTGCCTCATTTCTCGATACAATGCGACGTCGGATTGTTATTCCGATTCGCGCTGTAGTTGTACAAAAACAGGCTGCCCGCGCCGGGTTCGCGTGAGCGCAGACTGTCTAATCTACACGCATATCAGCGTGATGCAGGTACGCCTTACGCAGCAGTGTGGCCAACGTATCGCGCTCGTGCGGGGTCAACGGTGCCAGCAGCTCGTCCTCATGCGCCCGAGCCGCCTCCAGTCGCTCGCGCAACGCCTGTCTGCCCCCGTCGGTGATCGACACGGTGAACCGCCGCCGGTCTCTCTCGTCGCGTCTGCGCTGGGCGAACCCGAACCCCTCGAGCTCGTCGAGCACCGACACGAGGTCGCTCGGGTCCATCCGCACCCGGTCGCTGATCCGCTTCTGCGCCACCGCCTCCTGCTCGGACAGGTACGCGAGCACCGTCAGGTGAGGCCCCCGCAGATCCGCTCGCCCGATCCGGCGCGCTTCCCGCACCAGCCCGAGCATCAGGTAGCTGGGAAGGCACAGAAGCTGATCAATGCTCATGTCGTCAGTCTAGAAAAGATCTGTCCCCCGATCGTGGATAGCGCTCCGTGATGAACCGCCCCGGACGGGGGCCGACAGGGTGAGCGTTGGGGTGACGTTTCTCCGCAAACCACCAGGAAACGGCAAGGTGGGGGTATGACGCGTGCGGAGATCGTCCGGCTCGCCCGTTGCGTGGTGCGCCGGCCCCGGTGGCAGCTCGTCGTGGCGGTCCTGCTGTCCGCGTGGACGCTCGCCTGGGTGCTCGGCCAGCTCGCCGATGATCCCCTGAGCCCGCTCGGGCTACTCGCCTGGACCGGCATTCCCCTCGATTCGGCATCCCTATGGGCTCAGGAGCGCGCTGAGGTCCTCGTCTGGTTCGCCACGCTCGGCGGCCTGAGCTGGGCGGCCACCACCGAACAGGGTCAGCTGCCCGCTCTCGCCGGGTGGTTCGCGGTGCTCGTCGCGGGAGAAGCAGCCGGGTACGAGCACGCGGTCCAGCGGGCGATGCTCAGCATGGTCGTGTTCCTGCTCGTCCTCGCGGCCGTGTCGATCACCGGACGGCGCGCGTTCGTCGTCGACCGCGTCGCCGTCATGCCGAAGGACGTCGTGCGAGCGGGCATCACCGCCGCCGTGCTGACCGCCGTGGTCCCGCTCATCGCCCCTGGTCTGGCCGTGACGCGTCTCGTCAGGCCCTACGTGACGAAACCCCCGCGCCGGCTGAGGCGGGTTGAGGCACCGTTGCTGCGGGAAACCGGGTGAGGTGAGCGACTACCTGCCACCCCCTGCGCCCCCGCGCAGCGCGCTGACCTTGCGGTTGTGGCTGGCCGGGTTCGGCCTGGTCTTCAACTCGGTGGCGGGCTGGCTGGCGCTGCGAGCTGACCTCGTCTGGCTTGGAATCCTGCTTTTACTACTCGCCGTCGTCTGCCTCGTGGACTTCGGTTGGGTCGTTCATCGCAAACGGCGCGGAGATCCGGGCTGAACCTGTCGGCAACCTGTGCTGGGCAATAAGCACTCTTATGGATAAAGATGTTCGTGTGCATGAAGATCCGGCAAAAGGCAGGTTAGCCAGGGTGATGCGCCGGCAGCCTGTGCAACAGCGCGGCGCGGCGACTGTCTCCGCGATCCTGGACGCTTGTGCGAGCCTGCTGAACGAATACGACTACGACGACATCACCACGGCTCGCATCGTCGATGTGGCCGGAGTGCCCATTGGTTCCTTCTATCAGTACTTTCCCGACAAACGATCCGTTGTGCACGCTCTGGCACTTCGCGGTATGGAGACCTATCTCCGCGAGATCGAGGAGCTGTTCGCCGCGGATCTGATCGCGGACACGTGGCGCGGGGCCATGACGCAGATCGTCGCGGTGTACATGCGGATGCTGACGGACGTGCCGGGCTTCGGCCGGGTGCGGTTCAGCGACATGCTGGACAGCCACCGGCTCGACTCCAGCGTCGACCAGTACGAGCTGATGGCCGAACGGCTGGCGGAGATGTTCGTCAACCGGTTCGGCGCCCACGGCGACGCCCCGGTGATGCTGACGTTCCGGATCGCCGTGCAGACCGCGGACGCGCTGTTCAAGCTCGCCGAACGAGTCGACGAGGACGACCGCGCGTACGTGATCGGCACGGCGAACGAACTGCTCACCGGCATGCTCGGGTCCGTGCTCGAAGAGCCCCAGGACCCGATTCAGAGCCCGTAGGACTCCAGCAACCGCAGCCACACCTCGCTGATCGTCGGGTACGAGGGCACCGCGTGCCACAACCGGTCCACGGTGACCTCCCCGACGATCGCGACGGTGGCCGAGTGCAGCAGCTCGGCGACGTCCTGACCGACGAACGTGACACCGACGAGCGTCCGCGTGCGCTCGTCCACCACCATCCGAGCCTTGCCCTTGTACCCGTCGGCGTGCAGCGACGACCCGGCGACCGCGATGTCCAGGTCGACCACCTTGATGTCACGGCCCTGAGCCCGCGCCTCCTCGGCGGTGTGCCCGACGAACGCCACCTCCGGGTCGGTGAACACGACCTGCGGCACCGCCACGTGATCAGCCCACGCCTGGCCAGCCGACCACTGCTTCGGCTCGAACCCGCGGGACCGCTCCAGGATCGCCGTGCCGACCGCCCGCCCCTGGTACTTGCCCTGGTGCGTCAGCAACGCCCGGCCGGTCACGTCACCGGCCGCGTACAGCCAGCGGCCGTCCACACCGGACACCAGACCGGAGTCGTCGATGGTCAGCGGCTTGCCGTCTTTGGTCGCCGGTACCCGCCCGGTCGCGACGAGGATGTGCGACCCCTGCACGACCCGGCCGTCCTGCAACGTCAGCTCGCCCGGCTTGATCGACGAGGCACGCCCGTTGAGCAGCACCTCGACGCCGTCCTCCCGCAGGCCCTCCACGACCAGCGGGCCGACGAAATCCTCCAGCCTCGGCAGCGGCCGGTCACCGGACACCACCAGCTTCACCTTCGAGCCGAGCCGCGCCCACGCCTGCGCCATCTCGACACCGACGACCCCGCCGCCGAGCACGACCAGCGACTCGGGCACTTCACGGGCCGACGTGGCCTCGCGCGAAGTCCACACAGGAGTGTCGGCGAGGCCCTCCAGCGGCGGCATCTTCGGCACGCTGCCGGTGCACACCACCACGGCCTGGCGAGCGCGGTACACCTCACCACCGACGGTGACCTCGCGTTCGCCGGTGACCTCACCGTCGCCGCGGATGACGTGGATGTTCTCCGACTCGGCCCACTTGACCTGGCCGGTGTCGTCCCAGTTGGAGGTGAAGCCGGTGCGCCGCTCCAGCACCGCGGCCGCGTCGAGCGACCCGCCGACCACACCCTTGACCCGCTTCGCGGCGGCGAGCGCGTGCCCCGAACGCAGCAGCGCCTTCGAAGGCATGCACGCCCAGTACGAACACTCGCCGCCGACGAGCTCCTTCTCGATCATGGCGGTGGACAGGCCCCCCGCGGCCGTCCGCCAAGCCACGTTCTCACCTACGGGGCCACCACCGATGACGATGACGTCGAAGTCCATGGCGCCACATTAGGCCCTGCGCCGCAGGTCCGTGTTCGCGAAAGCCGGGGCTGAGGCGGCCCCTGACGGCACGGGCGGCCGACCCGAACACAACACCGGTGTGCAGGTCAGCCGCCCGCACCACCAGGAACCACCTCAGCCGCGACTTTCGTCGAACGAGACCCGCGGCGCAGGGCCTGCCCGGATCAGGAAAGCCACACGAGGCAGAAAGGGTGCCCGACCGGGTCCGCGTAGACCCGGAACCAGCCGCCGGTGTCCTTCTGCAGCAGCCGCGCGCCGAGTGCCAGCACCTTCGGCTCCGCCTTCTCGACGTCGTCGACCACGACGTCGAGATGGACCTGCTGAGACGCGTGCGGATCAGGGAACACCGGCGCCACGTACTCGGGGGCGAGCTGGAACGCGAGCCGTGTGCCGTTGGCGACGATCACGACCCACGTGTCGTCGCCGTAGGGAAGACGTTCGGCGCCGAGCAGGTCTTCGTAGAACGACGCGAGCTCCGCGGGATTCGGGCAGTCGAGCACGACAGAACGAAGTTGTCCGACCATGCCCTCCAGCCTCTACCGGGTGGCAGGAAGCCGCAACGCCTGCTTGGCGATCGGGTCGAGCGTCCGATCGCCCGCGCCACCCGACCACACCGCGAACGCCAGCGTCACGTGGCTGCCCTTGGTGCCGTTCGCGAAAGCCGCGTTCTCCAGCGGCTTGCCGTCCAGTCCGTGCACGCCACCGGATCCCGGCAGCACGACGACCGCGTGCAACGACTTCGCGCTGGGCGCGTCGTACAGGTCCATGTCCGCCACCAGCACGGTCGCCGCCTTGCCCTGCACCGACGTCTCGTAGGTGGCGCGCAGCAGCACGCCGCAGTCGTTCGCGATCAGCCACGCCTTCACGTCGCCGAACGCCTGCGACTGGCAGTCCTGGTCCTTCTTCATCTCCTTCGGCACGAACGTCGTGCCGTCCACGACCACCGTCGTCGGCTGCGTCGAGGTCGGCGCGGGCGTCGCGTCGGCCGGCTTGTCGTCGCCGGGCAGCGCCACCACCAGCCACCCGACGAGGATCAGCGCGACCACCGCCGCGACCGCGAGGTACGGCCAGGTCAGCTTGCCGGGCAAGCGTTTGCGCGAGAGCATCGGCCTCATCGCGGCCTTGGGGATCAGCATCGTGTTGGCGGACGCGAGATCCGACACCGCGTCGCTGAAGCCCTCGGAGAGCAACGACCGCGCGTCCGGTGGCGTGCCGGTGGTCTGCAGGATCGCGAGGAGCTTCACGGCGTGGTCGGCCGTGCAGGGCACCGTCGAGGTCGCGAGCTCACGGGCCGCACTGAGCAAAGTGGACGGTTTGGGGTGCAGCACCCGCACGCCTCGGTTGAGGTCGACCGTCGGCTGCACGACCTGGTCCACGAACGGGCCGACCGCCACGACGGTGCTCACCGGGAGCGGTTCCGCGCGCATCGCCTGGATCCGCTGCGCCACCGCGGTCGCCGCCGCCACGGCCTCGGTCGCCGGGTTGGGCGCGCCGTCCTGGGCGACCAGCGGCCAGCCGTCGATCGTCCACTGACCGCCGAGCGGTGCCTCCAGCTTCAGCGCGGGGTCGGGCAGATCGACACCGACGATCACGAGAACGCCCTTGGGCAGCACGACGATCGCGTCCAGCGGCATCGGACAGTCGGGTGGTTGCACGCCGATGAGCGCAACGCCACCCAGAGCTTGGGTACCCGCGCCGCAGGCCGTGAGGGCGGCACGGACGTCCGCCCCAATGGCCGAAGGTTCAGCGCCCAGACGGATCAGCCGCACGAGTCCCTACCTTTCCGCACGGGGGGACACCGTAGCGGTCCGGGGTCGTCCCAACGCAGCCGGTCGAGACATTGCGTGATGGCCGTCACCGATAAGTGGATCACTCGTTAGATGGATTGCCTGCCAATGTTCACGGAGGGTCCATGTACACACGCGCTGCACTGCTCGCCGCACTGCTGGTGGCCGCCGCATCCCCTGTCGCGACGGCCGCGCCGACCTCCACGGTCTACGTCCACGGAGCCGACATCACCGCCGCGGAACAGGCGGTCGAAGCGGCTGGTCTGCAGAAGCTCACGAGCTTCCGCAAGATCGGCGTCGTAGCCGCGCGGGGTGACTCCGCGCAGATCTCCTCCGCCAGGGCCAAAGCGGGCGTGACGCGCGTCGAGGTCCAGAAGCCGATCAAGTTCCTCGGGTCGACCTCGCACACCGCCACGCGCGGCCTGGACGCCCGCAACAGCCTCGGGCTGACCGGCGCGGGCGTGTCGGTCGCGGTGATCGACTCGGGCGTCGACCCGAACCACCCGTCGTTCGGCGGCCGGATCGTCCGCAACCTGAAGAGCCTGTGCCTGGACGGCTCGACGCAGACGAACTGCATCGTGCCGGTGCCGAACTTCGTCGACACCGACACGACCTCGCTGGGCGGCCACGGCACCCACGTCACCGGCATCGCGATCGGCGGCGACGTGCAGACCACCGGCGGACCGGTGATCCACGGCGCGGCGCCGGGCGCGAAGGGCGTCGTGATCTCGACCGGCGCGGCGATCCTCATCCTCGGCGCGGACGCCGCGCTGAACTGGGTGCTGGAGAACCACCAGGCCCCGTGCGGCGCCGGCGTGCCCGCCTCGACCTGCCCGCCGATCAAGGTGATCAACAACTCCTATGGGCCATCTGGCGGCGGTGCGTTCGACCCTGAGTCGGTCACTGTCAAGCTGCAACGACAGCTCGTGGCCGAAGGCGTCGTCGTGGTGTGGGCGAACGGCAACGACGGCGGCGATGGTTCAGCGAACCTGTCGAACCCGCCCGGCATCGACCCGACGCCCGGCGTGATCTCGGTGGCCTCCTACAACGACCAGGAGACCGGTACTCGCGACGGCGCCGTGTCGGACTTCTCGTCCCGTGGTCTCGCCACGAACTCCGCGACGTGGCCGGACATCTCGGCGCCGGGGGAGAACATCACCTCGTCGTGCCGGCTCTACCTGCCGATCTGCGCGACCGGCCTGAAGCCGCAGAACGGGCCCGGACTGCTCGACCTCGGCACGTTCAACACGATCAGCGGCACGTCGATGGCGGCACCGCACATCGCCGGGATCGTCGCACAGCTGTTCCAGGCCAAGCCTTCCGCGACCCCGGCCGACATCGAGCGGGCGCTGAAGTCGACGGCCTACAAGTACGGCACCGGTTACGGGCCCGTCGGCCCCTTCACCTCGTCGTTCGACAAGGGGACGGGTCTAGTCGACGTGGTGGCCGCGGTAAACGCTCTGTAGATCACGATCAGGCATCACTCGGCCGGGAGATCGGGACTTAAGACCTGTATCTGCCCCGGTCGGGTGATGATCGAGCTGGTTCTTATGGCGGACATGCCTCAAGTCGAGGCAGAATGCAGCGAACGGGTTTCGCGGTGATCACCTCACTCTCGACAAAGGCGTAGGGGAAGACGTCCCTCGTCGAGTAGCGGAGGTCAGCAGTGAGCACCCGTGGCAGCACCAGTGGCGTGGTTTACGTCCACTCGTCGCCGTCTGCGGTCTGTCCGCACGTCGAGTGGGCGATCTCGGGCACCCTCGGTGTCCGGGTAGACCTCAGGTGGGCAGCGCAACCCGCGGCACCAGGCCAGTTGCGCGCTGAATGCGCATGGACCGGAGACGCCGGCACCGGCGCCAAACTCGTGGCTGCGCTGCGCGCGTGGCCCATGCTCAGGTTCGAGGTGACCGAGGAACCGTCCTCCGGTCAGGACGGCGAGCGCTTCTGCTTCGCGCCCGTTTTGGGGCTGTGGCACGCCCGCACGTCGGCGAACGGCGACATCGTCGTGAACGAGGACCAGCTGCGGTCACTGGCTGTACGTGCCAGAGGCGGCGAATCCTTCGCGCACGGCGTTGATGAGCTGCTCGGCGCCGCGTGGGACGACGCGCTGGAACCGTTCCGTCGCGCGGGCGACGGCGCTCCGGTGACCTGGCTGCACCGTGTCGGCTAACGGGACTGTTTAGTCCTGTGTGGACCCCGCTCACCGTTTGGGCAGCGGGGTTTCCTTCCGGTGCGTGGGATCCCAGGCCAGCATGAGCTGCCCGTAGAGCGCGGACGTCTTGAGCAGGTGTTCGTGGGAGCCGAGCAACGGCTTGCCGCCGTCCATGACCAGCACGCGGTTCGCTCGCAGAGCCGAGCTCAGCCGGTGCGCGATCACCACGAGAATTCCGTTCCGTTGCGCGAAAGCCCGTTCGACCCGGGCCTCGGCGGCGGGATCCAGATGTGAGGTCGCCTCGTCGAGGATGACGACGCCCGCGGACGTGACGTAGACCCGCGCGAGTGCCAGAAGCTGCGCCTCACCAGCGGAAAGTCCTTCTCCGCCATGGCCGAGCGCGGCGTCCAGGCCACCCAGTCCGTCCAGAAGTGGTTTGGCGCCAACCTTTTTCACTGCGTCGACGAGATCCTCGTCGGTCGCCCACGGCGCGAGAAGCGTGAGGTTCTCGCGCACAGTGCCCGTGAACAGGTACGTCTCCTGCGGAATCAGTGCGATCGCGTGGTGCCTGACCGTCGGCGCTACCCGGTCGACCGGCGCGCCACCGAACAGGACGCAGCCGTTGTCCGGTGGCATCAGACCGGTGAGCAGACTGGCCATTGTGGACTTGCCGATGCCGGACGGGCCGACCACCGCCAGGTGGTCGCCGGGACGCAGGTCGAGTGACAGGCCGCGCAGCACCGGTTCCGCGTCCGGGCTCCAGCCGAACGTGACGTCCCGCAGCACGAACTCGCCGTTGGCCGGAATTTCGGTGCCGATCTCCTTGCCGGTGCGCGGCGCGGCCTCCTGAAGTCGTTTGAGCGCGACCATCAGCCGCATCACGACGGTGCTGGTGGTGCGGGCGAGGCCGTGCAGCGCGGGGTTCACGCTGTTGGTCAGGTAGACGACCGCCGCCAGGACGGCACCCGTGGTGAGCTGACCGGAAGCGACCAGCGGGGGAGCGAACGCCACCAGCAGCACGACGGGCGTGAAGCCGCCGATCGCGATCACCGTGGCGCGCAACGAGTTCGCCCACGCGACCGTGACCGTGGCCCTGGCCTGCAGGTTGATCTGCTTCGCGACGTCCCCGTACGCCTCGGCGGCCGCGTCGCAGGCGGCGACGTCACGCAGTCCGGTCAGCACCGCACCGGACGCCTCCGCCGTGCGTTCGTCGGCCATGACGGCGTCGCGCTGTCGTTTGGCCAGCGAGGGAAGCATCAACCCGAAGAGCAGCAGCGCCGCCACGATCGGCAGCACGACCAGCCAGATCAGCGCGGCGGCCGTGGTCGCGAGACCGATGAGCGCGGCGATCGTCGTGACCAGAAGTGCGCGAGCCTGCACCAGAACGCCCGCAGTGGCGTCGCGGACCACCTCGACGTGCCGGGTGATCATGGCGACCGCGCTGGCGTCCGGTGTGCGGCGGTGCGACGGGTCGTTCAGCACGCCCTTCACGACCCGCGTGACCAGGGCGTCGCGCATCGGTTCGACGACGGCTCCGAGCCGTGCGAACACCTGCCGCTGGCCGAGCGCGCCCGCCACCGCGAGCGCCGCGAACGCGAGCAGCCACAGCACGCCGGCCAGCGGATCTCCTGCCGCGAAGCCCTGGTCGACGGCGGTGCCGACGAGCCTGCCACCGAAGAACGCCGGGATGCCTTCGAGCATGGACCAGCCGAGCAGGATCAGGACGCCCCTGCGGTGTCCTGCCAGCGTGGAGAGGTAGAAACGCATCACTCGCCCCCGGTGAACACAGCGCGGTAGTCCTCGTCGTTCCACAGCTCCTGATGGGTGCCGGTGCCGCGGACCCGGCCGTCTTCCAGCCACACCACGAGATCCGCTCTCGCGGCTGTGGCCGGGCGGTGCGTCACGACCACGCGGGTCCGGCCGGGCAGTGCCGTGGTGAGCGCCTTGTCCACTTTGGCCTCGGTCACGGTGTCCAGACTCGCGGTGGCGTCGTCGAGCACGAGCACCTCGGGATCCCGGATGATCGCGCGGGCCAGGCCGACTCGTTGCGCCTCACCGCCGGACAACGGTGCGTCGGCCATCGGCGTCTCGTATCCCTGCGGCAGACGGATCAGCACGTCGTGCACCTGGGCGGCGACGGCGGCGTCGCGCACCTGGATCTCGTCGGCGTCCGTTCCATAGCCGATAGAACGACCGATCGTGGCGCCGAGCAGCGCGGGGCGTTCGAAGGCGTATCCGACCGCGTCGTCTCCCACCACCTCGCCCGCGTCCACAGCGGACAGTCCGCCGAGCACGGCGGCCAGCGTCGACTTGCCCGCGCCGGAACTGCCGACGATCGCGGCGAACGTGCCGGCCGGGATCATCAGGTTCACGTCGTGCAGCGCGTCGCCGACGCTGACGTGCCGGAGTTCGATGACTCCGTTGGACGGCTTCGGGGCTGGGCGTTTCGGTGCCGGGGTGTCGAGGACCTCGGCGATCCTGCCGGCGCTGGCGCGGGTCCGTTCCAGCACGGTCAGCTGGGTCATCTGGCCGACGATGCCCATGCCGAGCGCCGCGTACCCGAGGGCGGCGAGCACGTCACCGGTGCTCAGCCTGCCTTCCATCACACCGAAACCGGCGGCGGTGAGCACCGCGACCTCGACGGCGGGCAGCAACAACCCGGCCCGCCACATCATCTTCGCCTGGGTGCGCCACATGCCGGCGCCCGCCGCGGCGAGCCGGGGGAGCGGCTCCAGCACGCGGTTCGTCTCGCGATCGGCGATGCCGGCGGCGGCGATCGTGCGCAGGCCGGACACCGAGTCGAGCAGCCGCGCGGACACCTCGCCGGACACCTCCTGGTACGCCAGGACGTCGTCGGCGGTGAGGCGCATGTGCGTGCGGACGAGATAGCCCGCGAGAGGGGCGCTCACCAGGAACACGGCCGCGAGCCGCCAGTCCAGAAGGGCCAGTGCGATCACCGAGCCGACCGACGACACGGCGGTGACGGCGAGACTGATCACGGTCACCGCGACGCTGCCCGCGTTGCCGCAGTCGCCGGTGACGCGGCTGACGGCGTCCCCTGCGGCGAACGGTGACGGGTGACCGAGAGTGAGCAAACGCCGGGTCAGGCGGCGCCGGAGCCAGGCCGTGGCGCGGGCGGTGATGCTCGCGGCGAGGATGATGCCGATCGCGTCGCCGAGGATCTCGACACCCGCCAGCACCAGCAGGAACACGATCGTGGCCAGCACGAACGTGCCGCTCAGGGCCATGTCGACGGCCCCGGCGAGGGCGGCGGGAAGCAGAAGGCCGCCGGTCGTGGCGACGGCGGCGTTGAGAAGCAGCAACCACGGGCGGTAGTCGCGTTTGACGGTGGAGAACAACAGCTGGTCACCGGGTTTGGTCATCGGCTGTTCCTCCGAGGCTCATCTGGGCCCATCATGAAGCGAGGGGCCCGACAGCTGGCCGGCTGCCGAGCCCCTCTTCAGGCGGGTGAGCGGCATACTTCGCCTATGCCGCTCACCGGCCGATCACGTGCTGGTGAAGCCAGATCAGCACAGCAGCAGGGACGCGCTGCTGTGGCTGCACGGGAGCAGCAGGGAGGCGCTCGACGCGGTGGTCGAACCGCCGCCGCCACCACCGGAACCGCCGGCCATCATGTTGGCGGGGGCCTCGGGCGTCTCGAGGTCCTGCATGTCAAGGATGAAGCCCATGACGCTATCTCCTAGTTTCGAGGGATCGATCTCTTTACTGCTACCGGTCCGCGAGGACCGGCGTTCGTGAGCCCAGGAAGGGCAGTGGTGCACGGCCGTCCACTGTGGACGCCAGGGCGAGCAGAACGCCCGCGCCGCCGGTGTTGAGGTCCATGGAGAGCCGGCGCAGCTGCACACCGGGGAACGCGAGCCCGCCGCCGTAGCGCGTGGCGTGCCAGCCCAGGGCTTTGAGGTGCTGCCCGATGGCGCGCTCGAAGCGCTCGTTCGGCCGGTGACGCGTGGCGTGCGCCAGGGTGGCGAGCAGTCCGGCCCTGCCCAGCGTGAACGCGGGCTGGATGACGAACTCGCCGGTGCAGCCGGTGAGCAGTTCGGGCAGCTTCTCGACGCACGGCCGTTCCGGCGCCTGCTGGGCGAACTCGGTCAGCACGAGAGCGATGCCGGCGCCGCCGATGCCCACGTACGGAAGGCTTCGCAGCGTGCCGTCGCGCACCTGCAACGAACCGTCGAGCGCGATCATCGTCTCGGCCAGGTCGCGTTCCAGTGCCTGCTCGGACAGCTTGAGCCAGCGGCGTTCACCGGTGTGCTCGAACATCCGCAGGAAGAACAGCGCCGGTCCGGACCAGCCGTGCAGCAGGCCCGCCTTCGCCTTGTCCGCCGGGCCCGGCGCGTCCGCGAGCTGCTTCGCGAGCCGTTGCGCGAGGTGCTCGGCCTGGGCCGCGAAGCTGTCGTCCTCGCGGGAGTTCGCGAAGTGCAACAGGTTCAGGCCTATGCCGGACAGGCCCGCGCTCAGTCCGTGGTCCTGAGTGGACGGAACGAGCTCGGCGTAGCTCTCGACGATCTCGGTCGCGGCGTCGTGGTGGCCGAAGTTCTCCAGCACGTGCGCGATGCCGTGGGCACCGACGTAGAAACCGGGCTGCTTCGGCGGGTCTTTCCTGAGCGCGTCGAGCAACCACTCCTCGTGCTCGGGGAAGCGGCCCTCGCCGGACTCCGCGAGTGCGTGCAGCACTCCCGCCGCGCCGTACCCGAAGCCCGCGCCACCGGTCTCGAACTGCTCGATGTCGCCGGGGAACAGCCGGTCCTGGCGGTGGGGCGTGGCGCTGTGCAGGATCGCCGTGGCGATCTCCTTGCGCACCAACGCCCAGTCCGGCGTCTCCTCGTCGAACTCGGTGAACGCCGGGTCCGTCGGAGGGTCGACCCGCGGGGTCAGCACGTCGACGATCGGCGCGCAGTACTCGTCGGTGAGCCCGAAACGCTGCTGGATGACCCTGACGTGCTGCCTGATCTTGGCCGGCGCGAGTTCCAGCACCGTGTTGAGCGGCAGGAAGATCCAGAGCCGGAGAGCGGCGAGCGGGTGCGCGTCGATGTCGAACCCGTCGCGGTCCCGCGGCGCCTGGAACCCCGGCGCGCCGAGCGTGGGCTTGCGGACGGCGTCGATCGTCGAGCTCAGCTCGAAGTCGATGAGCGAGATCTCGTCCTCGTCGTCCACGAGGATGTTGAGCGTGTGCAGGTCACCGAACACGACGCCGCGCTCGTGGACCTCGGCCATCAGGCTCTCGACCCGGTCGACCATGGCGAGTGCGCGTGCCTTGTACTCGGTGATCGTCTCGTCGCTGACGTCCTTGTGCGTCAACGGGTAGTGCCTGCCGAGCCACTGCCCGAGCGAGCGGCCGGGCATGAACTCCATGGCGACGAAGAGGTGCTCCCACTCGGTGAAGCGGTCGTACACCTCCGGCACGCCCTTGATGCCCTGGAGCTTCGTCAGGATCTCGTACTCGCGGTCCAGCCGTGCCACCGCGTCCTCGCCCTCGCGGTCGAGCCCGGCGTGCGGCCGCGCTTCCTTGAGCACGACCTCCTTGCCGTCGGACTTCCGAGTCGCGAGGTAGACGCCGCCGCCGTTGGAGAAGTGCAGCGAGCTCTTGATCTGGTACTGGAACCGGGCCGGGTCACCGGCGTTGCGCTCGGCGAGGTGCGGCTTGAGGAACGCCGGCAGCTCGATCCACTCGGGCAGGCTGAAGACGGGCTTGCGCCTGTCCGGGATGAGCGTGCCGTCGGCCCCTTCGATCGCGAGCACCTGCTGCCCGTCGACCTCCAGCCACTGCTCGGCGAACCCGCCGTAGCGCACGTACAGCGGCCCCTTGCCGAACCGCAGGTCGCTCAGGATGTACGCGCCGTGCTCGCCTTCGAGCACGTGGGCGAGCCCGGTGAGGATCGCTTCGAGGTGCGCGGAGTCGAGCGGGTAGATCGTGACCAGCTTGCCGCTGCCCTCACGGGGCGCGTACTTCGAGTTTCGCGCCAGCACGATCGACATCGTCTGCAGGTACTTGAAACTGATGCGCCGCTCGACGCAATAGTCGTAAGTGGCCTTCAGTACCCGGCCGGCGTTGTCGAGTCCAGCGGAAACGTGGATTTTCCACCCTTGGTTGGGAAGCTGTACCCCCATCGGGTGGTGGTGTCGCCACACGTTGCGCTCAACCGTCGCCCAGTCGGGTGGGAGCGCGGGGAGTTCGGTGGAAAAGTCGTCCTTGGGAGTGCTTTCGGTGCTGCTCTGCAGATCGTAGAACTGCCGATCGGCGAAGCAGTACGCCTCGTATCTGAGGTCCACCGAATTCCCCTCCCTGACTCGTTTTCGTTTCTTTGATGCCGCATATTTCCGCACAATCTCGAGGCTATGGGGAATCCGCCGTTAGGGTCATATGGGTACCCCGTTCGTGTCCGAAAGAACATCGGTTACCGGTGCGTATGTGACGTCGAGTCATGAGGTTTGGGTCCGTCTCACCCGGTTGAGATGTTTGCTGCCGGACGGTTTGTCCGGCGTATCCCGCGTTTTCGCTAAACGGCACCGAGGCGTTCCTGATCATGGGTGCCTCTGAGCTGCGGTATTCCAGTTCGATCCCGACGTATAGTTAGGTGTGTGCAAACGTCGTGTACGCGCTGTGTCGGTTGCTCTTTACGAGTGAAGCAAAAATTGGCTGCCATTGCGTGTTTGATACGGCCGAACGGCGGTATGGCGTAGCCCGTAGGAACCCATTCGTAGGATGAGATTGGGCACCGACTTTTTATGTATCAAACATTGTCTTGCTACATGCAACTGGGCAAATCCCTATGTGATGTAATCGTTCGAGTGAAATCCGTGTTTTGTTGTAACGAGACACGTTTTGTGAGCGGCCCTCTGCTCCCCGGCGTGCCGTGCGGCTAGGCTGCGCGTGTGGGGAGCGTGGCAAGCCGCTGGCTGGTGCCGGCCGTGGTGGTGATCACCGGTGCCGCGGTGGCGGCAGGAATGGTGGGCCGGACCGTGTACTCGCGTCCGGCCGAGGCCAAGGGGGCGCCCGTGGTCGCGTCCTCGTCCGTCGCGGGGCCGGTGCCCGGGTCCGCGGAGGTCCGGCTCAGCCCGGACTCGTTCACGCATCCGGATCGGACGGCTGTGCAGCGGGTGTTGCAGGCCTACTTCGACGCGATCAACTCGCGGGACTTCGATGCCTGGCGCGGGGTGGTGTCGGCTCGGCGGGTTTCGTCCACGCCTGAGGCTTCCTGGGTCGCGGCTTACGAGACCACTGAGGACGGCGGGATGGTGGTGCAGCGGATCGAGTCCGATGTGGTTGCTCGGCGGCTGCGGGCGTTGATCTCGTTCGTGTCCACTCAGGATGTTGCCAAGGCTCCGCCTGCGTTGCCTGAAGGGTGTATTCGGTGGCGGGTGGTTTATGTGTTGGTCTGGGAGGGTGGGGTTTTGAAGGTGGATGAGGCCGCGGAGAACCGGAACCCTCAGATGGAGAAGTGCTGAGGCGCCTCGCCTTCGGCGTTGGCGCGTCGGTTGCGTAGGTCGTCCCCCTGTTTCGTTGGCGGGCGGCGGTTTGTCGTTCGTAGGTGGGTGCGTTGAGTGCGGGTGTGGCTGCTGCTTCCTGGGGACTCCGCCCCCAGACCCCCACAATCTGATCAAAGACCGGCCCACGCCACGCGCAGGTTGATGGCACGCCTGTTGCGTTGGGCGGAGGCGCGTTGCGTAGCTGGGGTGCGTTGGTGGGGTGGTCCCGTCACGAGTCGCACCCGAGCGGGCCACATCTGAGGAGGAGGGGCAAGTCGACGAAAAGCGTGTCGACTTGCCCCTCCTCCTCAGATGCAGCAAGTGCTGAGGTGCGACTCGTGACGGGACCACCCCACCCTGACCGCGCGGTAAGGACGGCTCGCCTTCGGCATCGCGTGCGATCTGCGATCGGGTGGGCGTGCGGGCTGCCAGCTCGGTCCCACCCTCGCCTCGCCCGCTCCGCGCCTCGCATCACTCCCCGCTCTGCTCCCCCTGCTCCCGCGTTGCCCCACGCTCGCTCCGGCTCTCGCTCTCGTCCTCGCGGGACTGTCAGACCCGCTCGCTACGTTGGGTCGCGGGGACGCTGAATCCAAGGGGACCCCTGCGCGAGCGTGCCGAATCCCTGGCCGGGAAAGCGCAACGCCCCGGGCCGCTGGGCGGACCGGGGCGTGCGGTGGAACGGTGGTGCTTAGGCCGGGGTGAAGGCCAGGGCCACGTTGTGGCCGCCGAACCCGAACGAGTCGTTCACCGCGGCGTCCAGCTTGATCTTGCGGGGTTCGCCCGCCACCACGTCCAGCGTGACGGCCGGGTCGAGGTTCTCCAGGTTGAGCGTCTGGGGAACGATGCCGTCGCGGATCGAGAGGACGGTGATGATGGCCTCGACCGCGCCTGCTGCTCCCAGCAGGTGGCCCAGGGAGCCCTTCGGGGCGGTCAGGACCGGGTGGTCGCCGATCGCCTTGCGGATCGCCACGGTCTCCGCGACGTCGCCCACCGGGGTGGACGTGGCGTGGCAGTTCACGTGGCCGACGTCGGACGGGTCGATGCCGCCGGAGCGCAGGGCTGCGGCGATGGCGCGCGACTGGCCGACGCCCTCGGGGTCCGGGGCGGTGATGTGGTAGCCGTCGGCCGACGTGCCGATACCGGCGAGACGGCCGTAGATCTTGGCTCCGCGGGCCTCTGCGAACTCGCGGCGTTCCAGGACCATGACGCCCGCGCCCTCGCCGAGGACGAAGCCGTCGCGGGCCGTGTCGAACGGTCGCGAGGCCTTCTCCGGCTCGTCGTTGCGGGTGCTCATGGTGCGGGCCTGCGAGAAGCCCGCGACCGGGATCGCCGTGATGCACGCTTCCGCGCCGCCTGCCACGACCACGTCGGCTTCGCCGGACATGATCATGCGGTAGGCCCACGCGATGGCCTCCGCGCCTGACGCGCAGGCGGAGACCGGGGCGTGCACGCCCGCCTGTGCCTTCAGTTCCAGGCCCACGTGCGCGGCCGGTCCGTTCGGCATGAGCATGGGGACGGTCAGCGGCGACACCTTGCGCAGGCCGTGCTGCTCCAGGAGGTCGTCCTGGGTCAGCAGGGTGATCGCGCCGCCGATGCCCGTGCCGATGATCACGGCGAGGCGCTGTTTGTCGACGGTGTCGTCGTTGTGTCCCGCGTCGGACCACGCCTGGCGGGACGCCACGATGGCGACCTGCTCGGAGCGGTCCAGGCGTCGAGCTTCCACTCGGGGGAGCACCTCGGTCGGGTCCACCACGAGCTCGGACGCGATCTTGACAGGCAGGTCGTACTTCGCGACCCACTCGTGGGTCATGGGGCCGACCCCGCTCTTGCCTGCCAGAAGCGCGTCCCAGGTGGACGTGACATCACCACCGAGCGGGGTGGTGGCACCCAGCCCGGTGATGACGACCTCGATGCCCGAACTCACTTGTTGCTGGTGATGTAGTTCACCGCGTCACCAACGGTCTTGAGGTTGGCCAGCTCGTCGTCCGGGATCTTCACGCCGAACTTGTCCTCAGCCTGGACGGCGATCTCGACCATCGACAGCGAGTCGATGTCGAGGTCGTCCACGAAGGACTTCTCAGCGGTGACGTCGTCGGCGGCAACGCCGGCGACCTCTTCGACGATCTCGGCAAGACCGGACAGGACGTTGTCGCTCACTGAAGTTCCCTTTCGATTGAAACGATGGAAAAACTCGGGGTGGTGCTCACGGGCACCGGATCACCTGGCCCGCGTAGGACAGGCCAGCGCCGAACCCGACCATCAGCACCACGTCTCCGGAGGAGATCTCGCCCGCCGACCTCATGTGGTCCAGCGCCATGGGGATCGAGGCCGAGGAGGTGTTGCCGGATTCGACGATGTCTCGAGCGACCTTCAGGTCCTCGCGCGCACCATTGTTGCGCAGGCGCTTGGCGATGGCCTCGATGATCCTGAGGTTGGCCTGGTGCGGGGCGAACACGTCCACTTCGGACAGTTCGACACCCGCGAGTTCGGCGGCACGGAGCGCTACCGGTGCGATCTGGGTCGTCGCCCACCGGAAGACCGTCTGGCCTTCCTGGTGGATGAACGAGTCGCGGTCGTCGATCCTGATGACCTCGGACATCGAGCCGTCCGAGCCCCAGGCGACGGGGCCGATGTGGTTCTCGTCGCTGGCACCGACGACGACGGCACCCGCGCCGTCCGCGAAGATGATCGCGGTCGAGCGGTCGTCGGGGTGGGTCCAGTCGGTGAGCTTCTCCGCGCCGATGACGAGGAAGTTCTTCACCGCGCCGCCGCGAACGATGTCCGCGGCGGTCGCGACGGCGTAGCAGAAGCCCGCGCACGCGGCGTTCAGGTCGAACGCGGCCGCGGCCTTGATGCCCAGCCGGGTGGCGACCTGCGCGGCGGCGTTCGGGATGGTCGACGGCATGGTGCACGTCGCCACGATCACGCCACCGATGTCGGCCGCGGTGAGGCCCGCGTCCGCGATCGCCTTGGTGCCCGCCGCGACGGACATGTCCACGACGCCCTCGTCCTTGGCCGCCACGTGCCGGTTGACGATGCCGACGCGCTCGCGGACCCACTCGTCCGAGGTGTCCATGCGCTGGGCGAGGTCGTGGTTGCTCACCACCGTCTCGGGCTGGTAGCTGCCGAGACCGATGATGCGGCTACCCGCAGCCGCGTGCGGGGCCTGGAAGGTCGTCACTTATCGGCTCCAACGGTGTCGAAGAGCTCCGCGACCTTCTCGAACTGGTCTGGGGTCTTCAGGGCGAGGGTGGCGGTGCCCTTCATCGCACGCTTGGCGAGACCCGTGAGCGCGCCGGCGGGCGGCAGCTCGATCGAGCCGGCGATGCCCTTCTCGACGAGGGTGGCCTGGCAGACGTCCCAGCGGACCGGGCTCGTGACCTGGGAGACCAGGCGGCGCAGGACCTCGGTGCCCTCGGTGACGACCTGACCGTCCTTGTTGGACAGCAGCGGCAGCAACGGGTCGTGCGTGGTGACTTCGGCGGCACGCGCGCGCACGGCGTCTTCGGCCGGCGCCATGTACTTGGTGTGGAACGCGCCCGCGACGGCCAGCTTGCGGACCTTCGCCGTGCCCGGAGGGTTCTCCGCGAGCTCGTCGAGTGCGGCACGCGGACCGGCGGCGACGATCTGGCCGGCGCCGTTGCGGTTGGCGGGCACGAGACCGAGCTCCTCGAGGCGCGCGAGCACCTCCGGCTCGTCGCCACCGAGCACCGCGGCCATGCCGGTCGGCTCCTGGGCGCAGGCCTCGGCCATCGCGGCACCGCGCACGGCGGCCAGCGCGACGGCGTCGTCGGCGCTGATGACGCCCGCGACCGACGCGGCGGCGAGCTCGCCGACCGAGTGGCCGCCGACGATCACGGCGGAGGGCAGTTCGACGCGGCGGCGCAGCTCACCGAACGCGAGCAGCGCGAGAGCCACGACGAGCGGCTGGGTGATCGCGGTGTCGACGATCTCGTCAGCCTCCGCGGTGGTGCCGAGACGCACGAGGTCGAGGCCCGTGATCTCCGACCACGCCCGGACCTGCTTCTCGGCCCCCTCCAGTTCGAGCCAGGGGGTGAGCATGCCGGGCGTCTGGGACCCTTGTCCGGGCGCGAGGAGTGCGATCACGTCGATTACTAAAGCTGGTGAACCCACCGGTACCCCATGCTGTAAAGAACGAAGTACTGCGATCGTATTTGTAGAGACCCTACAAAAGTGTCTGCCAGGTGAACGCTCCGCGACGTAAGCCCAGCTCAGCGCGGTGGGGGGTCGTTTGGCCCTCACCCTAACGGATGTGTGCGAAGTCCGTCACAGCCCGTTCGGCTACCACAGGCCCCGGGCGCGAGCAAGGCGTCCTACAGACAAAGCGACGCGAAGCACAAGCGCGTCTCGAGCGTCATGTGCATTTCTTCCCGTCATTTCCTGAACGCGCCGAAGGCGATATCTGACCGTGTTCGGGTGCACGAACAGTCTTTTCGCGCACGTCTCCAGCACGCCCCCGACCTCCAGGAAGGCGTCCACGGTCTCCAGCAGCGCCCCGCCGGCGTCCTCCAGCGGCCGCGCGACCCTGTCGACGAGCTGCCACTCGGCCTCCGGATCACCGGCCAGCGCCCGTTCCGGCAGCAGGTCCAGCGACCGAACGGGCCGGGGCGCGGCGGGCCAGCCGACGACCGCGCGCAGGCCGCTCAGCGCGTCGCTGGCGCTGCGATGAGCCTCAGAAAGGTTGGTCACGGTGGGTCCGGCGACCACGGGGCCCTCGCCGAAGCCCTCGGAGATGCGGCCCAGCACGTCGTCGCCTGTCTCGGTCGGGCCACCGAGCACGACGACGAGCCGGGAGCCCTGCACGGACAGCAGCACCGGCCTGCCCGCGCGGGCGGCCTTGCTGCGCACCGAGTAGATGATCGTCGGAGGGTCCTCGCCGCCGGGGTTGCCGACCAGCACCGTCGCCTCGATCGCCGGGTCCCAGCCGAGCGCGGCGGCGCGGGACAGCAGCGACTCCTCGGGGTCGCCACGCACGATGCCGTCCACGACCAGCGCTTCCAGCCGTGCGTCCCAGGCGCCGCGCGCCTCGGCGGCGGTCGCGTACGAGGTGGCGGCCGAGAAGGCGATCTCCCGCCCGTACCGCAGCACGCCTTCCATCAGCAGCGCGCGCTCCGCCTCGTCCGCCGCCATCTGCGGCATCTGCTCCTCGAACAGTTCCAGCGCTATCCGGACCAGTTCCACGGTCTGGCGCAGGCTGACCCAGCGGGAGATGTCCTTGGGGGCGCTGCGGAACGCGTCCGCGGTGAGCCGGATCGCCTGCTGCCGGTCGTGCAGCCACTCGACGAACCCGGCCACGCCGTTCTGGATCAGCAGCAGCACGCTCGCGCGCTGGTCCGCGGGCATTCGCGCGAACCACGACAGCCGCCGTTCCATCTCGGCCACGCTGGCGGTGGCGAGCGAACCCGACGCGCGTTCGATCTTGCGCATCGTGCGGGCGGAGAGCGTGGGCGGGTGCTCCTCCTTCGCCTTGCTGCTGGTCATACCCGCAGCTTAGGGCTCAGGAGGGGACATCACCGGGATGGGTGACACAACCCATGTGGCTGTTTGCGCGGCCATACCGTCGGGCGGCAGAGATCTTTCAGTGCGGCGCGGAGGTTCGTCTTGCGTAGGTTCCCGGCCCTTGCCCTGAGCGTGGTGGCGTTGCTGACGACGGGCGTGACCGCCGCGGCCGATCCTCCCGACCCTCTCGCCGAGTTCCACGCCCAACCGGTGAAGTGGGCGCCGTGCAGCGGAAAGCTCGCTGAACTGGAATGCGCCACGCTCGTCGCGCCGCTCGACTACGCCAAACCCGGCGGCGACAGGATCAACCTGACGATCAGCCGCAAGAAGGCGGTGGCGGCCGACCGCAGGCGCGGCGTGCTGTTCACCAATCCGGGTGGACCTGGCGGTTCCGGCCTCGGCCTGCCGTTGTTCCTGGCGAAGTCCGAACTCTCGCAGGTCTACGACGTGATCGGCATCGACCCGCGCGGCGTCGGTGGTTCGACGGCGCTGAACTGCCGCACCGCGCCCGCGATCGCCGAGCCGGAGTCCCGGCCCGCGGACGGCGAGTTCGGCAAGTGGGCCGCCGAGGCGCGCGAGGCCGAGGAGGCCTGCCAGAAGTCGGGCGGCGGGATCCGGCAGTTCATCAGCACCGCGAACACCGCGCGGGACATGGACGTCGTGCGCGCCGTGCTGGGCGAGCAGAAGATCAACTACTTGGGTTACTCCTACGGCACGTACCTGGGCGCGGTGTACGGGACGTTGTTCCCGAACCGGCTCGACCGCAGCGTGCTCGACTCGGCCGTGCACCCGGAGTGGATCTGGCACGAGCAGTTCCGCCAGCAGGCCGTGGCGTACCGGATGGACGTCGAGGCGTGGGCGGCGTGGGTGGGGGAGCGCAACGAGAAGTTCGGGCTGGGCAAGTCACGCGACGAGGTGCTGGCCGAGGTCGAGAAGGTCGCCGCGAAGCTGCACGCGACGCCGATCGGTGAGCACAACCGCTCTTCCTTCGACGGCGCAACGGGTGTCGGTGCCCGCTACCGTCCACTGTGGTCGGACCTGGCGGCGATCGTGACCAAGCTCCGGTCGGGGGAGAAGCCGGACAACGCCGAGGGCGCCAAGGCCGGTCAGGTGCTCGCCAAGACCGGGCTGGAGGAGCTGCGGTCGGGCGTGTTCGACACGGTCACCTGCGAGTCGGACTGGCCGACCGACCTGCACGTCTACTACGAGGACATGCGCATGTTCCGCGAGCGCTACCCGTACGGCTTCGGCATCGTCAGGGCCGCGCCGATGACCTGCACGTTCCGCTCGTTCACGCCGCCGGAGCCGGCGGTCAGGATCGGCCGCAACGGCTACCCGATCGGCGTCGTCGTGCAGTCCGAGGGCGACACGCAGACCCAGTACGCGAGCGGCCCGGCGATGGCCCAGCGGCTCGGGCACAACCTGATCACCGTCACCGACGAGGGCAAGCACGGCCTCTACAACGGGGGCAACAAGTGCGTCGACGACAAGGTCAACCGGTACCTGATCGACGGGGCGCTGCCGGGCAGCAGTTCCGAGTGCACCGGTGACCCGCGGCCGGACGTGCCGAAGGACGGTCAGGGCGGCGCGGCGCCGGCGTTGTCACCCGAGGGGATCCAGGCCTACCTCGACGGCCGAGGGCTCTCCGCACGACCGTAGAAATGTGGAAGCGCCCGCCACGGAGCGTGGCGGGCGCTTCCCTCTCCCCGGTCCCCACCGGTGGTTCCACTCTGGACTGTATTGCGACAAAAATCCACGTCAGCCACCCTTTCGTGTAGCGGTGTCGAAGTTGTGGAGCGGTGTGATCCACGAAACGATCACCTCGTCTGATCTTCACTCACCGCAACTTTGTTCTAGGAGGGCCCGTGGGCTCGCAAATCACCGAGGGCCTGGGCCAGGCGTGGGCGATGATCGCCACGTTCGTGCCGAAGCTGCTCGGCTTCCTGCTCGTTCTGGTCATCGGCTGGTTCATCGCGAAGGCGCTCGCCAAGGGCGTCCAGTTCCTGCTCAAGCGCGTCGGCTTCGAGAAGCTCGTCGAGAAGTCGGGCCTCACCGGCGCCATGCGGCAGTCGTCGATGGACGCGTCCGGCCTGATCGCCAAGATCGTGTACTACTTCGTGCTGCTCATCGCGCTCCAGCTGGCGTTCGGCGTCTTCGGCGCCTCGAACCCGGTCAGCACGCTGCTCAACGAGGTCATCGCGTACCTGCCGCGCATCGTCGTGGCGCTGGTGCTCGTGATCGTCGCATCGGCCATCGGCACGGCGCTCAAGGGTCTCGTCTCCGGTGCGCTGGGCCAGCGCACGTACACGAAGCTCATGGGCAACATCACCTACGGCTTCGTGATGGCGCTCGGCATCATCGCGGCGCTCAACCAGCTGGGCATCGCGATCTCGGTGACCATGCCGGTCCTGATCGCCGTGCTCGCCACCGTCGCCGGCGTGATCGTCATCGGTGTGGGTGGCGGCCTGGTCCGCCCGATGCAGCAGCGCTGGGAGGGCTGGCTGACCCGCGTGCAGGACGAGGCGCAGGCCCAGTCGCCGATGCCGCGTGCGTCGCAGGAGATGCCGGCGAACGTCGGCGGCCGCATGGGTGACATGCAGACGCCTCCGTCGGGCACTCCGATGTCTGAGAGGTAGTTCTCACCTCCTGGAAGGGGCCCTGCGCAAACATCTTGCGTAGGGCCCCTTTCTGGTGTTCTGACAGTTCTCCAGTTTCGGTCCAGTGCCCGGCCGCAGCCTCGTATCCACCCGAACTGTTCCGTCGCGGTGGAGGACCTATGAAAGCCCTTGTGCTGTCCGCGGGCGTACGCCCGGCCGGATACTCGCTGCCACGGCAGATCGTCCCCATCGCGAACAAGCCGGTGCTCGAGTACGTCGTGGAGAACCTGCGGGACGTCGGGATCACCGACATCGGCATCGTCGTGGGTGACGGCGCGCAGGAGATCTCCGAGCTGTTCGGTGATGGCGCGTACCTGGGTGTCTCGATCACCTACATCCAGCAGGACGTGGCGCTGGGTCTCGCACACTGCGTGCGGATCGCCCGGCCGTTCCTCGGTGACGACGACTTCGTGATGTACGTGGGCGACAACGTGCTCGTCGAGGGCATCGGCCAGATCGCCGACGAGTTCGCCCGCCTGCGGCCGTCCGCGCAGGTGCTCGTGGACAAGGTGGAGGACCCGCGCCTGTACGGCGTCGCGGAGGTGGACGAGAACTCGCGCGTGACGCGGCTGATCGAGCACCCCCAGGAGCCGCGCAGCGACCTCGCGATGATCGGCGTCTACTTCTTCACCCCCGCGATCCACGCCGCCGTCGACGCGATCGAGCCGTCGTGGCGCGGCCAGTTCGAGATCACCGACGCGCTGCAGTGGCTGGTGACGCACGAACGTGACGTGCGGGCGCGGATGTACTCGGGGTTCTGGAAGGACACCGGCAAGGTCGAGGACGTGCTGGAGTGCAACCGCGAGCTGCTGATGGGCCTGCGGACCGACATCCAAGGCATCGTCGACGACGAGTCCCGGCTGATCGGTGACGTCGTGGTCGAGGAGGGTGCGCGCGTGGTGCGGTCGTGCATCGTCGGGCCCGTGATCATCGGCGCCGGGACGCTGGTCGAGGAGTCGATCATCGGGCCGTACACGTCGATCGGCGCGGACTGCCGGATCGTCGAGTCCGGGGTGGCCGACTCGATCGTGCTGAACGAGGCGTCCGTGCACAACGTCTCGGGCATCGAGACGTCACTGATCGGCCGCCGGGCCCGCGTCGGTTCGGCGCGCCAGCACCGGCTGGTCGTCGGTGACGGCGCGCACGTCGAGGTCGCCGCCTAGTTGTTCTTGATCCAGTCCTGAAGGCGGTCGCACTCCTCGGCGACCGCCTTCTGCCTGTTGCGGTCCAGCTCGTCGATGTAGTCGACGGTGATGGTCCTGTCCTTGGAGACGGCCCAGGTGGCGGCGACGTAGCCGTCGACGAGGACGGTGGGCTTGCCGCCGATGACGACGCCGAGCCGGTCGTCGGCGATGACCCTCCTGCGGTCGGCGTGCGCGAGCAGGATGTTGTCGAACTCGGGCAGAAGCCGGACGGGGACCGGGGTCTCCGGGTCGGGGCGTGGGGCGTCGGGGAGGTCGAAGAGCTCCTTGCCCGACTCGCTCCGGAACGTCACGAGCCGCGGGCGCAGTGCCGCGAACGTCTCGGCGAGCCTGGTGAGACCGGACCACTGCTGGGCGTCCATGACGGTGGCCGGGCCGAAGGCCCTGAGGTAGCGCAGGACGAGCTCTTCCTTGTCCATGGCGCTCTGAGGCCGGCCCAGCCAGTTCTCGACGGTCGTGCAGACGGCCCTGCCGCTGCTGTGCCACAGGCCGCGCGGCGGGAGTTGGACGAGGGCGAGCTTGTTGCGCAGCGCGTTGCCGAGAACGGTGTGTTCGCGGTCGGGCCAGCGTTGCTTGAGCTGCTTGCCGGCGTCGGCGGTGCCCTGCGGAGTCTCGTCGAGGATCTTGCGGCCCGCTTCGGCGATCTCGTCGAAGTCGAGGCCCTTCAGACGGCCGGCGAACGGGCCGCTCTGCAGTTCGCGGTCGAGCCGGAGCTGGGTGTGGGGCCGCAGACCGAGCGCGTCCCGTGCGCTGACGAGGTGGATCGTGCCGCGCATCAGGAGCATGCGGACGGCTTCGCGGTGGGTCAGGAGGTCTTCGAGCTCGCTCGGCTGGAAGTCGTTCAGTCGCGTCCAGAGGCCGACGTAGGGCGACTTCGGTTCCTGCGCCTGGATGCCGAAGAGGTGCTCGATGGTGGCGAGCGCGCTCTGGTCGGCGCGCTCGCGCAGCATCTGGCGTTCGATCAGTGCCCGGTTGAGCTGGTGCTGGCTGAGCGTCGTCCCCATCGGGACAGACTAGAACCTGATGAACGCGAAACCGGTGCCGTTCGGACGTTCGCCGTCGTGGACGACGAGCAGGTTGAGCTTGCCCAGGACGATGTCGGCGCCGTCGGAGTGCTCGACGTCCTGGATCTTGAAGTCCTTGAGCGGCTTCATGTCCGCCTTGCGGTAGGCCACGAACCGCGAGTCGCCCTGGCTGGACGCGAGCAGCACGTCGTTCGCGATCGTGAGGCCCTCGGCGTCGGCCTCGAGCCACTTGCCGCCGAAGCCGGGGTTCGGGCCGTCGGCCTCGCACTCCTCGGTCTCCGGGTTGTACCTCTGCGGCGCGCCCCACGTGCGGACCTTGTCGACGAGCTGCGGCTTGCCGAACCCGTTGGAACGCAACGGGATGCGCCAGATGCCGACGTCCTCCTGCGCGGCGTACAGGGTGTTCGTGCGTTCGTCGATCACCATGCCCTCGATCTGCGGGCCCTCGCCGGGCTCGCCGCACACGGTCCACTTCTTGCCGTCGGGCAGGGTGAAGGTGCTCGGAAGGTCCAGAGTGGACACCTTCCTGGTGTCGTACCTGGATCCCTTCACGACCTGGAGGAGCGCGATGCTGGTCTCGCTGCGCCGGCTGGTGACGACGACGTCCTTGCCGTTGACGTGACCGGCGGCCAGACCGTAGACGGTGTGCTGCTCGTCGACCTCCTGCTCGGTCTTGCTGAACACCGGCCTGGTGGCGGGGTTCGTGACGTCCTTCGCGCCGCGTTCGTCCACTTGGAACACCCGGATGCGGTCGCGGCCGCGGTCGCTGACGAACGCCAGGTCGCCCAGGACGTCGACGTTGTTGAAGCGGCCGGGCTTCGCGTCCGGCGTGGGCGGCAGCGGCGCCGGGTAGACGCCGATCGTGCGGCCGTTCAGGTCGAACGCCGCCAAGCCGCCTTCCTTGAGTGTGCCCAGGACCACACTGCGTTCGGTGTTGCGCGGGTTCACCCAGATGGCGGGGTCGTCCGCGTCGGCAGGCTCCTCGAACGTCTGCGTGATGACCGTCGGTGTGATGACGGGCGTCGCAGGGGCGGTGAGGAACAAAGGGACGAGCGCCAGTGCTAAGGAAGATGACATGGTGGGACCGTAGGAAACACCGGTGTACTGCGACTGAACCGCGGGGGAACAAGCCGTGTGGTACGACGTGGGATTGACGCTCTTCGGCCAGAAGATCGCTTACACGGAGCTGGTCGGGCAGGTGCTGGCGCTCGCGGTGGTGTTCCTCGCGCAGCGCCGTTCACTGTTGACCTGGCCCGTGCAGCTGGTCTCGGTCGCATTGCTGTTCACCGTCTACATGTCGGCGCACCTGGGCGGCCTGGCGACCCGGCAGGTCGCCGTCGGCGCGATCGCCGTCTACGGCTGGTACGCGTGGGTGCGTCGCCGTGACCCGGTCTTCGGTGTGGTGGTGCGCAAGGGTTCCTGGCGTGAACGGGCCGCCGTGGCCGCCGCGTTCGTCATCGGCACGGTCGCGTTCGCGCTGGTGCTGGACGCCTTGGACGCCTCGTGGGCACCCTGGCCGGACGCCGCGATCTTCATCGGCACGATCCTGGCCTTCGCGTTGCAGGGCCTGGGGCTGGTGGAGTTCTGGCTGGTGTGGCTGGTGGTCGACGCCGTCGGCGTGCCGTTGCAGATCCAGTCGGGCCTGTACTTCAGCGCGTTCGTCTACGTGATCTTCGCGGGCCTGGTGATCCACGGTTTCATCGACTGGAACCGCACCGCCCGCCGGTTGACACAGGCGGCAAAGTCTCCTCTATGAGGGGACTGTTGATCGCTGTACTGACCGCTGTCTCGTCGCTGGTAGCCGTTCCGGCCGTCGCCGCACCTGAGCCGCGCACCGGATTCGAGCTCACCGGCAAGTGGACCACCGAGGCCGAGGAACAGGCCTACCTGCGCGCCACCGGCCTCCCCGTCTCGGAGATCGGCGTCACCGCCCAGGGCCGCCCCGTCCAGCTCGTGCGCGTCGGCTCCCGCTCCGCGCGCACGGTGGTTCTCTTCATCTGCTCCCAGCACGGCGACGAACCCGCCGGCCGCGAGGCGTGCCTGATCCGCATGCGCTCGCTGCCGCGCTCGTCCGACGTGACCTACCTGTTCGTCCCGAACGCCAACCCGGACGGCCGCGTGGCCAACACTCGCGGCAACTCCTTCGGCGTCGACATCAACCGCGACCACCTGCTGCTGCGCTCCGCCGAGGCCCGCGCCATGGCCGCCGTGATCCGCGACTGGCAGCCCGACGTCATCCACGACCTGCACGAGTTCGGCCCCTCCGAGCCCTACTACGTGAAGGACGTCCTCTGGCTGTGGCCGCGCAATCTCAACGTCGCTCCTGGGGTGCATGACCTGTCCGAGTCGCTGTCCCGCTCGTATGTCCGGCCCTCGGTGGAAGCGGCCGGTCGCACGTCCGGCGTCTACGGCATCTACGTCGACCCGGTGACCGGCGAGCCCGTGCGCCAGGTGGCGGGCGACGGCCAGGAACGCATACTGCGCAACACCGGCGGCCTCAAGCACGGCATGGGCCTGCTGGTCGAGACCAACGTCGACAACACCCCGGCCTACCGCGTCCAGTCCCACCTTCTCGCGGTGGACGGCACCCAGTCGTTCGTCCGCGCGAACCGGTCCGGCATCGAGACGGCCAACGCGGCGTCGCGCGCGGTCCGCACCGGCCCGATCTACTTCGGCGGCGCCGACAACCAGGCCCCGGATCCCTCGGACGTGGTGACCACCCCGCCGTGCGGGTACGTGCTGACCGGTGCCCAGTACCGCGACGTGCAGGACGAACTGGCCCTGCACGGCATCAAGTCCCAGTACCTGCGAGGCGGCGACCGGATCGTGCCGCTGAAGCAGGAGGCCCGCGCCCTGGTCCCGCTGGTGCTGGACGCCCGAGCCGACGGCCCGCTCCTCAGTGCACAGCCCGTCGCCCAGTGCTAGGCCAACTGATATATCGGTTATGCAAAAGACGTTTGCGGACGTCCGCAAACGTCTTTTGCATAACCGATATATCAGCCGGCCCGACATATCGGTCGCGGGCGATCTTGGCGACGTGGTCCGATGGGCGTTGTGCGTGTCGAGCAGTACGCCTACTTCGCCCTCGAGAGCGACACCGTGTCCGCCGCTGAGATCGCCCGGCGCCTAGGGCTGGAGCCGGACGAGGTGCTTGTTCGAGGGAGCAAGCGGCCGGAGTACGACATTCCGCGGGCGCACGCCTGGAAGATCGTCGACCGCGGTGCAAAGCGGCTCGACGAGCAGATCGAGCACGTCGTCGACCGGCTGCGTCCCGTCCACGACGAACTCGTCGCACTCACGGCGATATCCGATATATCAGCCAGCCTGGTCGTCGTGCGCTACTGCCGTGACGGCGACAGCGCCGTCGGGACCGGCCTCGGCTGGTGGATCTCCACCGAGTCCCTCGCCTTCCTCGCGTCGGTGCGTGCCTCTCTCGACGTTGACGAGTACGACTACGTCGAGCCTGCCGACGAGCCGTTGCGTCAGGTCACCACGGCCCTGCTCACGAGCATGGAGCAGAACCTCGCCGAGCACGCGTGCCACCTCCACAGGAGTCTCGCGGGCGCGACCGTGGCCGAGACGGACGATCTGCTGATCGCGGACAGCGGCCTGGACGACGACACGTTCAACATCGTCGCGGCGGCCCGGTTCACCCCGGACGATGTGACCGCCCGTGTCGTCGAGACCGTGAGCGCGGTGCGGGCGACGGGGCGTCCGCACTCGTGGTGGGTCGGCCCGGCGTCGACCCCGTCAGACCTCGGTGCGGTGCTGGTCCAGGTTGGTGTGCGGGCGGCGGAGACCGAGGCCGCGATGTGGATCGACCTCGCTGACGCCGCGCTGCCCGAGCCATCCGCCGAGGGGCTGGAGATCCGCCAGGTGAGCACCGAGGCGGAGCTCGCCGGCTACGCCACGATCCTCGCCGCGAACTGGGACCCTCCCGCCGCGACGGTCCGCCGCTTCTACGCCGAGGCCGCGTCGCACGCATTGGCCGGTCAGGCGCGCTACCTCGTCGGGTACGTGGACGGCAGGGCGGTGTGCACGGCGGAGGTGTTCCCGCACGCGGGCGTCGCCGGGATCTACAACATCGCGACGCTCGCCGGAGAACGCCGACGCGGCTACGGCGGCGCGATCACGTTGGCCGCGTTGCGCACCGCACGCGCCGAGGGGTGCCGCATTGCCGTCCTACAGGCCTCTGAGGACGGTGAGGCCGTCTACCGGCGTCTCGGGTTCACCATCGCCGGTCAGTTCACCGAGTACGCCCTCAGGGCGTGAAAAGGGCCGCTCCGCGCGTGCGGAGCGGCCCTTCGGTTCAGCGAGTGACTACGCGAGGCCCGCGTCGCCCGTGGAAGGCCCAGCGGCCTGCACGTCGTTGATGCGGTACTTGCGGGCCGCCTCGACGACCTTGGCCTGCTCGACCTCGCCGCGCCTGGCCAGTGCGGCCAGCGTGGCGACGACGACGGACTCCGCGTCCACCAGGAAGTGGCGGCGGGCGGCCGGGCGGGTGTCGGAGAAGCCGAAGCCGTCCGTGCCCAGGGTCGTCATGTCGGTCGGGACGTACGGGCGGATCAGGTCCGGGATCGCCGACGCCCAGTCGGACACGGCGATCACCGGGCCCTGCACGTCCTTGAGCACCTGCGTCACGTACGGCACGCGCGGCTCGGCGTCCACGTGCAGCAGGTTGTGGCGGTCCGTCTCGACGGCGTCGCGGCGCAGCTCCGAGTACGACGTGGCGGACCACACGTCCGCGGACACGCCCCACTCCTCGGCGAGCAGCTTCTGCGCCTTGAGAGCCCACGGGAGGCCCACGCCCGACCCGAGGATCTGGGCACGCGGGCCACCGGTCTGCGGGCCGTCCTGGTACTTGTAGAGGCCCCGCAGGAGGCCTTCCACGTCCAGGCCCTCCGGCTCGGCCGGCTGCACGTACGGCTCGTTGTAGACCGTCATGTAGTAGAAGATGTTCTCGGCGTTCTCGCCGTACATCCTCCGCAGACCGTCCTTGACGATGTGCGCCACCTCGAAGGACCACGCCGGGTCGTACGACACCACGGCCGGGTTCGTGTGCGCGAGCAGCAGCGAGTGGCCGTCGGCGTGCTGCAGGCCCTCACCTGTCAGCGTGGTGCGGCCCGCGGTGGCACCCAGCACGAAGCCGCGCGCCATCTGGTCCGCCGCCGCCCACAGGCCGTCGCCCGTGCGCTGGAAACCGAACATCGAGTAGAAGATGTAGATCGGGATCATCGGCTCGCCCTGCGTGGCGTAGGACGTGCCGACCGCCGTGAACGACGCCGTGGAACCCGCCTCGTTGATGCCCTCGTGCAGGATCTGGCCCTGCTCGGACTCCTTGTAGGCGAGCATCAGGCCGGCGTCCACCGAGGTGTACGCCTGGCCGTTCGGGTTGTAGATCTTCTGCGTCGGGAACATGGAGTCCATGCCGAACGTTCGTGCCTCGTCCGGGATGATCGGCACGATGCGCGGGCCGATCTCAGGGTCCTTCGCGAGGTCGCGGACGAGCCGGACGAACGCCATCGTCGTGGCGACCTCCTGCTTGCCCGAGCCGCGCTTGATGCCCTCGTAGACCTTGTCGCCCGGCAGCACCAGCGCCTTGGACTTCGTGCGGCGCTCCGGCAGGAAACCGCCCAGCTGACGGCGGCGCTCCAGCATGTACTGGATCTCGGGGTTGTCCTGCCCGGGGTGGTAGTACGGCGGCAGGTACGGGTCCTTCTCGAGCACCTCGTCGGAGATCGGGATGCGCAGGCTGTCCCGGAAGCCCTTGAGGTCGTCCAGGGTCATCTTCTTCATCTGGTGCGTCGCGTTGCGCGCCGCGAAGTGCTTGCCGAGCGAGTAGCCCTTGATGGTCTTCGCGAGGATGACGGTCGGCTGGCCGACGGTCTCGGTCGCCGCCTTGTATGCCGCGTAGACCTTGCGGTAGTCGTGACCGCCGCGCTTGAGGTTCCACACCTCGTCGTCGGTCATCGGGTCGACGAGCGCCTTCGTCCGCGGGTCGCGGCCGAAGAAGTGCTCCTTGATGTACGCGCCGTCGTTCGCCTTGTACGTCTGGTAATCGCCGTCGGGCGTGTTGTTCATCAGGTTGACGAGAGCACCGTCACGGTCCGCGTGCAGCAGCGCGTCCCACTCGCGGCCCCAGACGACCTTGATGACGTTCCAGCCGGCGCCGCGGAAGAACGACTCCAACTCCTGGATGATCTTGCCGTTGCCGCGCACCGGGCCGTCGAGGCGCTGCAGGTTGCAGTTGACCACGAACGTCAGGTTGTCCAGCTGCTCGTTCGCGGCGAGCTGGAGCAGGCCGCGCGACTCGGGCTCGTCCATCTCGCCGTCGCCGAGGAACGCCCACACGTGCTGGTCGGACGTGTCCTTGAACCCGCGGTCGCGCAGGTAGCGGTTGAACCGCGCCTGGTAGATCGCGTTCATCGGGCCGATGCCCATGGAGACCGTGGGGAACTCCCAGAAGTCCGGCATGAGGCGCGGGTGCGGGTACGACGGCAGACCGCCGCCCGGTCCGGCGTGCGAGTACTCCTGGCGGAAGCCGTCGAGCTGGTGCTCGCTCAGCCGGCCCTCGAGGAAGGCGCGAGCGTACACGCCGGGGGAGGCGTGGCCCTGGATGAAGATCTGGTCGCCGCCGCCGGGGTGGTTCTTGCCGCGGAAGAAGTGGTTGAAGCCGACCTCGTAGAGCGACGCGCTGGAGGCGTAGGTCGAAATGTGTCCACCGACACCCACGCCGGGCCGCTGCGCGCGGTGCACCGTCATCGCGGCGTTCCAGCGGATCCACGCACGGTAACGACGCTCCACCTCCTCGTCACCGGGGAACCACGGCTCCCGCTCGGTGGGGATGGTGTTGACGTAGTCCGTGCTGGTCAGCGAGGGGATGCCGACCTGGTTCTGGCCCGCGCGCTCCAGCAGGCGAAGCATCAGGTAGCGAGCCCGCTGTTGCCCGCCGCCCTTGAGCACCTCGTCGAACGACTCCAGCCACTCGGACGTCTCTTCGGGGTCGATGTCCGGCAGGTGGGCTGCGAGACCGTCGCGAATGACACGTACCCGCTCGGGGCCTGTGTTCTGCGGGCTCAAGGTGTCTCCTCGGCTTCGTTGGCGGTACACGCGATGGCCCGGAAACCGTGCCACGCGCTCCTATCGTTGTCCTTGCGTGGCGACTTCGTCATCGCTACCGGTCGGTAGTTCTGGATCGTGTCGCTCACGCGCGCGCGATAAGAGGTATGTAGAGCGTGCCTCATGCCAGTCTAGGGAACTCCACAGGGGTACCTGTTACGGCGTGTCACGTGGTCAACAGTTGCGCCGGAGGTAGCTGACAGTGTTCGCTAGCCCGAGTAACGGACTCTGGCGGCAGTCTTAGGGCTGTCGCTCTTGCGTAGTTGGAGGAGTGAAAACCGTGGTCGCCGCGGAAGACGCCGGCAAGATCGGCGTCGCCGAGAAGCTCGGGATCGAATCGGGCATGGTCGTCCAGGAACTCGGCTGGGACGAGGACGTCGACGACGCCTTGCGTGCCTCAGTCGAGGAGCGGATCGGGGGAGATCTCCTCGACGAGGAGGCCGACGAGACCGTGAGCGTCGTGCTGCTCTGGTGGCGGGAGGACGACGGCGACCTGGTTGACGCCCTTCTCGAGGCCACCGGCGTGCTCGCCGAGGACGGCGTGATCTGGGTTCTCACCCCGAAGACCGGCCGCCCCGGCCACGTGGAGCCGAGCGACGTCGCCGAAGCGGTCCCCACCGCTGGCCTGTCCCAGACCTCCAACATCAGCGTCGCCGACGACTGGGCGGGCATCCGCCTGGTGTGGCCGAAGTCGGCCAAGGCCAAGCGCTGACCCTCATCGGGCTGACATAGGGTTGAACCACGGGTGCGCTACCGGCCCGTGGTCAGTTCTGGTTGGACCGGAGGGGTCTGTTTTCATGGCGGTCGAGGTCGGTTCGGAAGCCCCGGACTTCACGCTCAACGACTACAACAAGCAGCGTGTGACGTTGTCGTCGTTCCGTGGCGAGAAGAACGTGCTCCTGGTCTTCTACCCGTTCGCGTTCAGCGGCACCTGCCAGGGCGAGCTCTGTCAGCTGCGCGACGAACTGGCGACCTACGAGGACGAGAACGTCCAGGTGCTGGGCGTGTCCGTGGACTCCCCGTTCGCACTGAAGGCGTGGGCGAACCAGGAGGGCTACCAGTTCCCGCTGCTGTCCGACTTCTGGCCGCACGGAGCCGTCGCGCAGTCCTACGGCGTGTTCAACGAGGCAGTCGGCATGGCGCTGCGGGGCACGTTCCTGATCGACACCGCCGGCGTCGTCCGCTTCGCCGAGGTGAACGCGCCGGGTGAGGCCCGCGATCAGGACGCCTGGAAGAAGGCCGTAGCCTCCCTCAAGGCATGATGTAGCTGTACCCCAGCGCTTCGCGGCGCCGGGCCGGGGCGTGTAGCTCAGCGGAAGAGCACTCGGTTTACACCCGAGCGGTCGCAGGTTCGATCCCTGTCGCGCCCACCAGCCAGCACGGCGCCACTGAGGGCGTCAGAGGCGCCGTTGACATCAGTCAGGGTGATGCGGGCTGCCATCCGCCCTTCGGTCTCGTCCAGCACGTGACATGGCAACGTCGGACTCGGTCAACTGTCCAGGACGTGCGCGAGGAGCATGGTGGCTGGGCCGAAGCCGGCTCGTTGGTAGAAGGGCACCGAGCGTTCGCTGGGCGACAGGACGATCCGGGCGCAGCGCCGGTCGCGGGCGTGCGCGATGCCTGCGTTGAGCAGGGTGGTTCCGATGCCGCGGTTGCGGTGAGCGGCGAGCACGAACGCGTTGCCCAGGTATGCCCATCGGCTGGATGGCCGTCCTGGTTTGGGCATTCGTTCGAACAGGGCGAGGTTCATCATGCCGACGGCTTTGCCGGCGAGCTCGGCCACGAACGTCGCCCGGCGCGGCGCTTCCATGGCGTACCACTGAGCGAAGTCTTCCTCGAAGAGATCGTCCTCGAGCGGATGTCCTGCCTGTTCTTCTGACCACGCTCGCCGCAAGGTCGCCAGCGCCGCGGTGTCGCGTTCGTCGGTCTGCCGTATCGCCACCGTGTGCGGAGATGTCATGGTCCGATGCTCCCGGGGTGTTCTTCGCTGTCTTGTTGCTGATCTCTGTCGCGCCACCGCAAGCATCTCTTCTCAGGTGGAATCCCGTAACGCCGGAACGATCTCGGTCGAAGCAGCAAGGGCGTAGAACCCCGCTGCGGTGCAGGAGGTCGTTTCGTGCACAAGAGACGTGAGCAGGAGCCACCTTCCAGAACCACCAACACCGTCGAGGGCGACGCCGGGGAGGTCTTCCAGCTCGGCAGCAGCCACGGCAACATCGGGTTCTTCCGCGGCAACAACTTCATGTTCAACCTCGGGCCGCGGTGGGCGGTCGTGATCATCGTCTGCCTGCTCGTGGTGGCGGCCGCCGTGGCCGTGGTGTTCGTCCGCAGCTCGCCTTCCAAGCCGTCCGAACCGCTGGCTGTCGCCGTCAAGTCCGTCACGGACGCGTGTCAGATGTCCTGGGTGTCACCGAAGTCGCCGACGGAGCTCGCGCCGGTCTCGGATCCGTCGATCCGGCCGAACCAGTACGCCACGTGGGAGCACAGCAGGGATGGCGCGCAGGCGAGCAAGGCGACGTTCACCGTCACCGCGCAGGGGCACGAGGCGACCAGCAACGTCGTGATCACCGGTATCCGGGTCAAGGTGCTGGAGAGGAAGCCGCCGCTGAAGGGAACGTTGCTCAGCGGTCAGTGCGGCGAGCCCGTGAACGCGCATTACGTGGAAGTCGATCTGGACAGCGAGCAGCCGGTCAGCTTTCCGGACGACCTCGCCCCGGACACCGCGGCCGAGCTGACCGCCCAGGGACTGCGGGCCGATCCGATCCGGCTCCCCTACAGCGTTTCCTCGACCCAGCCGGAGGTCTTCACCGTCGTCGCCGGCACGGCTTCGTGCGACTGCACTTGGGTGATCGAGCTCGACTGGTCGGCCGGCGGCAAGAGCGGAGTGCAGACCGTCGGCAACAACGGGAAACCGTTCCGCACGACCAGTAGCACCAACGCGGCTGTGTGCTACATGGCTGAGCCCTTCTATTGCACGTGACCTCTGGAACGAACCTGTGCGGTGACGTACCTTGTTCGAGTTTGTCGGGACGTTTGGGCCTGCCACCTCCGAAGGACGACGACTGCCTGTGAAGCGCAAGGGCAAGGCCGCGAAACCCGTCAGCACCACCGTCTCGCAGGAGCAGGTCAAGCTGCTCGCCCTGGTGGAGCAGGGAGGCGTGCATCGCGGAGCCACGCGCTGGTACCTGGAGCACCGGCCCGCCAAGCAGTGGGACTCGGACGACCTCGAGGTTCTGCGGCTGCGGGACTGGATCACGTGGGTCACGCCTGAACGCGCCATGGACCACGGGATGGCGGCGCCGGTCGACATCACGGCTCAGGGGCGGGCCGCGCTCCGACATCACCTGCCGGAGTGGGTGCTGGGGCGCAAGGCCATCGCCTCGGAGCCGCCGAGGTTGCCCTCTGTGGAGACGATCAGCGCGTTGGACTCGTTCCAATAGACGGCGATCACGGTAGAACGGTCTTAGTCGAATCCAAACGGAGGCGAAGACCGGCCATGTCGAACTTGTTGACCGGCGGCGATTTGCGCGCACGTGACCACCACCGGATCGAGGACGACGCAAGGGAAGAGGGGCCCCTGCATGCCGTGACGTTGCCCAACGGCGTCGAGATGCAGGTGGTCACGGTCG
Source organism: Lentzea waywayandensis (assembly GCF_900115955.1). Lineage (GTDB taxonomy): Bacteria > Actinomycetota > Actinomycetes > Mycobacteriales > Pseudonocardiaceae > Lentzea > Lentzea waywayandensis. Next base: position 314,078 of record NZ_FOYL01000007.1, on the reverse strand, counting down.
GGTTGGAGCTCGCTCGTCAGCTGCTGACCGACCAGCGGCTCTCCAAGGACAGCGCGGCTCTGCAACGTGAGATCAAGCGTCAGCTCGCCGAACGGGGAAGCACGCAGACGGACCTCGCCGGGCTCTTCGGGCCGAGCATGCTCAACAGCGACAACCCGCAGCACGCCCGGCTCAGGGCGCTCGCGGTGAAGGCGTTCAACGGCAAGGCGGTGCAGCGGCTCGCTCCGCGCATCGAGGAGATCAGCGCGGAACTGATCGCCCGGCTCCCCGAGAACGAAGAGATCGACCTCGTCGCCGAACTGGCCGTGCCGATGCCGATGCACGTCATCGGCGAGGTCCTCGGGCTGCCGGCACAAGATCGCGCGCACGTCCGCAAGTTGATCGAGACGATGATGTCGATGGAACCCGAGGTGTCGCAGCCGGCGAGCGACGAGCTGGGCGGCTACTTCCACGCGCTGCTCACGAGCAACGCCCTGGACCCCCGATCGCTGTTCGGCACGTTGGCCACGGCCGCCGGCGACGATGGCGACCACCTGAGCCACGACGAACTGATGGCGATGGCGTTCCTCCTCGTCGTTGCGGGACACGAGACGTCAGCGAGCCTCATCGCGAACGTCGTGCACGACGCGTTGGACAACGATCTGTGGCACAAGGCCGCCGAAGATCCCGACCTGGTGCCGCGCCTCGTCGAGGAGACGCTGCGCCACAACTCGCCGGTCCGCAGCGCCACGCACCGCATCACCACCGAGCCGGTCGAGATCGGCGGCACGACCGTTCCGGAGAACACGCTGCTGCTGATCAACCTCGGCGCCGCCGGACGATGCCCGCGGGCACACGAGAAAGCCGACGAGTACCGCCTCGACCGCGAGACGACCGGCCATGTGACGTTCGGGCACGGCCCGCACTTCTGCCTGGGATCGGCGCTCGCCCGCCTGGAGACCGAAACCGTGCTGCGGCACCTCACGAGCCGGTTCCCACGCACCACCTACTCGGGCGACGAGCAGCCCGCGGTGACGCACAACGACATCATGGCCAGCCTTAAATCGCTTCCGGTCGTGCTGCGGCGCTGACACGCTGGCCTGCATGGAGATCATCCAAGGGGGACCGGAACACGTCGACACCGCCGCGTTGATCTGGGCGCACGCCGTCGCCAGGAGGGATGGCTACGACGAGGTTCCGTCGCTCGAAGCGGCGCGCCCCGGCGTGGAGAGCGCTCTCGTGAACGAGCCTTCGTTGCTGCTGATCGCGCAGGAAGGCGGTGAGGCCGTGGGTTTCATCGCCGGAGGTCCACAAGAGACGGACACCGCCTACATCAACTACGTGGGCGTGCATCCGGACGCGTGGGGCAAAGGTGTCGGTGAGGCGTTGTTGCGCGCCTTGCCCGACGTGTTGATCAAGAACGGATACGAGAAGGCCGAGTTGCTGGTCTACGTCGACAACGTCCGGGGCGTGCGGCTCTACGAACGCCTCGGATGGATCAAGGTCGGCGCCCCCGCGCCGCATCCGCGCAACGGCCGTGTGGAGCAGCGCTACTCGTTCTCGCCCGCATCGTGGGATGCGGGGGCGTGAGAGCGTTTAGCTGGGGATTAGGGGATCAACCCCAATGCGTCTGACCAGGGCTATCCCCAAGTCCATTTGAGACGTAACTTTTGCTCATGTCAGTGCGCACGTTCGCCGTCGTGGTCGGTCTCGCGTTCTTGCTCGGTGGGGGTGCGATCCTGTTCGTGATGCTGGCCGTCGAGGCACCGAGCGGGTCGCTGATCCCGTGCGGCAACAGCCTGGGGCTCGGCTTCGACGAGCCCGCGGCCTCCGCGGTCAGTCCGGCCTATGTGGACATCTGTGCCGATTTGAGGCATCGCCGCCTGCTCTGGGGACTGCCGGTGATCGCGGTGGGCGTACTTCTGCTGATCGGCTCTTTGGTCGGTTCCCGACGGCCTACTCGCCGGTAAGGTCGCGGCATGACGTGGATGGTCTACGGCGCCAACGGCTACACCGGACGCCTCATCGCCGAGCTCGCGGTCCAGCGCGGGGAACGGCCGATCCTCGCCGGGCGCTCGCTCGAGAAGGTCGAGCCGATCGCCGCCGCGCTCGGGCTGGAGCATCGGGCGTTCGACCTGAGCCAGGCGCGGGCGCATCTCGAGGACGTCGACGCCGTCGTGCACTGCGCGGGACCGTTCGCGCACACGTCCACCGCGATGGTGGACGCCTGCCTGAAGACTCGCACGCACTACCTCGACATCACGGGCGAGATCGACGTCTTCGAGTCCATCGGCCTGAGGGACATCGACGCGCGCAAGGCCGGCATCGTGCTGTTGCCCGGCGCCGGGTTCGACGTCGTCCCCACGGACTGCCTCGCCGCGATCCTGAAGAACGCCCTGCCGTCCGCGACGCACCTCGACCTCGCGTTCGTCGTCGGGGGAGGAGCCAGCGCGGGTACGACCAAGACGTCCGTCGAGGCCGCGGCCGTGGGTGGGCGGATCCGCGTGAACGGTGACCTGAGGAGCGTCCGCATCGGGCATCGGCGGCGCACCGCCTACTTCCGGTCCGGGCCGCGCGAGGTCGGCAGCATCCCGTGGGGCGATGTGAGCACCGCTTACCGCTCGACGGGGATTCCGAACATCACGACGTTCACCACCGTGCCGGGCATGCTCGGGCAACTGCAGCAGGTGTTCGCGCCCGTGTTGCAGACGCCGTTCGTGCAGAGCGTCGCGAAGACCGTCGCCGGCAAGGTGAAGGGCCCCGACGAGCGCAAGCGCGCCAACACGAGGGCCGAGGTGTTCGGCGAGGCGTGGGACGCGCAGACGAAGGTCGAATGCGCGATCACCACCCCGAACGCCTACAGCCTCACCGCGGACTCCGTGCTCCGCGCCATCGGCAAGATCAACGGCGTGGCACCCGGCTCGCACACGCCGTCCAGCGCGTTCGGCGCCGACTTCGTGCGCGAGCTCGACGGCGTCGTCGTGGGCGAGGTCCGTCTCACGTGAGTGAGAGCCTCTAACTACTTCTTGAGGTGCTCTACTTCTTGAGGTGCTTGGCAACGCTGTCGACAACCCCGCCGACAGCGTCCTTCACCTTCTCCACGCCTTCCTTCACGGCCGCCTTCGCCTGATCGGCGCGGCCCTCGTTGGCGAGCTGCTCGTCGCCGGTGACCTCACCCGCGGTCTCCTTGGCCTTGCCGCCGAGCTCTTCCGCCTTGTTGCCGATCTTGTCCGACAGCGACATCGCGTCCTCCTGAGCTGGTTGGTCTGACGCCTGTTCAATGCCCGTCCCCGCAGCTTCGTCACGCCACGGTCGGGTGAAAACCGGGTGAGAGCGATCACGGGTGGGAAATCAGGGAACCGCGTGACGTTCCGCGTTCGAACGTGTCCATCGGGCGACGAAGCAAATTGGGCGGGGGGTGTGCGCATGAGCGTGGCCGAAGCAGCCGCACTCGACGACGCCACGCTGGTGGCAAGGTCCCGCGACGGCGACATGAGGGCTTATGAGCAGCTCGTGCGCCGTTACCAGGGGCCGATGTACCGGCTGGCGTTGCGCATCGTGGGCAGCACCGGCGACGCCGAGGACGCGGTGCAGGACGTGTTCCTCACGGCGTGGCGGCGTCTCGGACAGCTCAACGACGACAGGGCGTTCATCGGCTGGCTCTACCGCACCACCACCAACCAGTGCCTGAACGTGCTGCGCAAGCGCAAACCGCACGCCGACACCGAGCTCGACGAGCACGAGTCGCCGGCGCCGCGCACCCGGCCCGACCGCGCGGTGGAGGTGAACGCGCAGCTCGACGCGCTGCAAGCCGCACTGCGCGGTCTCACCCCCGAACAGCGGGCGTGCTGGGTGCTGCGTGAGGTCCACGGCCGGTCCTACGACGAGATCGCCGAGGCGATCGGCACGACCCAGCAGTCGGTGCGCGGCAGGCTCGCGCGGGCACGGGCACAACTCGCGGAGGTGATGGCGCCGTGGCGGTGACGTCCGACTACGTCCTGCCGTGCGGGCGGGACGTAGAAGAAGTCTGGGAGGCGATCGACCTCTCTGGCGAACACATGCGCTCATGTCCGCACTGCGGGGCAGTGCGGGAGAGCCTTCTGGTTCTGCGCGAGGCGACCGCGGAGATGGTCCGCGAGGAGGTCGAGCCGCCGTTCGACCTGGTCAGCCGCGTGATGTCCGCGGTGCGCGCCGACGTGCGGCGATCCGATGTCGTGCCGTTGCCCGGCGACGGACTGGCCCGGATCAGCACGCGCGCGGTCGCGGCGGTACTGCGCTACGCGGCGGACGGCGTGGACGGCGTGCGGGCGCGTGGATGCCGTGTCGTCGAAGCACCGGAGTCGACCGGCATGGACCCGGTGATCGAGGTCGAACTGAGCATCGCGATCACCGCCGGCCAGGTCACGCACCAGGCGTACGACGAGGTGCGGCGCCGGGTGCTGGCCGCGGCCTCCGCACGGATCGGTGTGCGGCTCGCCCGCCTGGACCTCGTCGTGTCCGACGTTCTCGAAGGATGAGCGAGTGATCGAAACAGTCGTGTCCGCTCCGGCGGTGGCGGCGGTCGCGGTGCACGCGGCCGAGCGGGTCGCCGGCGTGCGCGTGCAGCCGGGTGTGGCCGGCCTGGTGAGTTCGGTGGTGCGCGCGGCGAGGCAGCAGATCAAGGGGTTGCAGCCCGCGCCGGTGGAAGGCGTGCGGGTGCGGTGGTCGGAAACGGCCGCGGTGCTGGAGGTGGACGTGGTGATCTCGGGCCAGGACCAGGCCGCGGCCGTGGCTCAGGCCGTGCAACGGTCGGTGCGCGCGCTCGTGCCGGAACTGACCGGCGTCGAGGTGGAGTCCGTTCTCGTGACGATCGTGGACGTCGCATGGTGATCGTGACGGAGTTGTTGAAGGCACTGGAGAAGGTCGACGGGCTTCGTCCGTCGGTGCCCGATCCTGCTCGCTCGTGGATCTCCTGGGACGTGGACGCGCTGGCCGTCGACGTCGAGGACGGACTGGTGTGCGTCCGGGTCGTCGCCACCCGGCTGCCGCTGCCGCTCGCGGAGGCCGGTGCGGTATTGAAGTCGGTTCTCCTTGGTACGCAATGGGAAGAAGCCGTCCTGCGAATCGTGGTGACCGATGTGGACAAACGTGCCCTCGATCACCTGAACGGGTCGTGACGTTTCGGCGGTTGTCGTTGTCGATCTGATGTGGACGCTTCGAAGGAAGGGATTGCGATGAGCACGCAGACTGTGGAGAAGAACGGTGTCGCGGCCGGGAAGCTGGTGACCGACAAGGGATCCACCACCATCGCGGACGTCGTCGTGCAGAAGGTCGCGGGCCTCGCGGCGCGGGAGATCCGGGGTGTGCACGCGCTGGGCGGCGGCGCGACGCGGGCACTGAGCGCGTTGCGCGACCGCATCCCCGGCGCCACCGCGAGCGCGGGTCAGGGCGTGTCGGTCGAGGTCGGCGAGAAGCAGGCCGCGGTCGACCTGGAGCTCGTCGTCGAGTACGGCGTGCCGATCGCGGACCTCGCGAAGTCGGTGCGCACCAACGTGATCACGGCGATCGAGCAGATCACCGGCCTCGAGGTCGTCGAGGTCAACATCAACGTCAACGACGTGCACATCCCGAGTGAGACCGAGGGCGACGAGCCCGAGACCACGCGCGTGCAGTGAGAGGAACCGACATGAGCACCACCGCACTGGGCCTGCTGACCGGGCTCGCGCTCGGCCTGGCCGCCGCGTTCGGGGGCTTCAGCGCGTTCCTGCTCGTGCTCGTCTTCGGCGCGCTCGGCCTGGTCGCGGGCCGGGTCGCCGAGGGCAAGCTCGACCTCGCGCAGCTGCTGGGCAGGGATCGGGACTGACGATGACCACACCGCTCGTCGCCGTCCAACCTGGTCCGGCCCCACCTGGTCTGACACGGCCTGACGTGACACAGCCGGGTCTGACCACCGTCGCGGACCGCGCGGTGGGCCGCATCGCCGGGCGCGCCGCCATGGAGGTCCCGGACGTGCTCGACTGCGCGGTCACCGCACGGGTGACCGGGGGAGTGACCACGCTCGACGCGCGCCTCGACCTCCGTTACCCCGCACCCGTCGCGTCGACCGCCGCTCGTGTGCGCGCCCACCTGGTCGCCAGGGTCGCCGCGCTCACCGGCCTGCGGGTGTCGGTGGTGAACGTGTCGGTCGGCGTGCTGCGCGCGGACACGGCCCCGGTGAGGAGGGTCCTGTGACCCGCCGTTCTCGCCGGGCCCTGCCCGCGACGCTCACGGCGCTCGTCCTGCTGGCGGCGTCGGTCCTGGTGGCGGTGTGCGCGATCCAGCTGGCCGTGGGCGAGGTGCCGCTGCTGCCGTACGACTCCCTGGCCGGCCTGCTGCACGACACGACGTGGTCGGCTCGGGAGACGGCCGTGGCGGGCGGGGTCGTCACGGCCATCGGACTGGTGCTGTTCCTCGCCGCGGTGGTGCCCGGCCGGGCGCGGACGGCGGCACTGGACCAGCACACCGCGGTGTCGGTGCGCGGCCTGCGCAACGCCCTGCGGTCCGCCGCTGTCGTCGACGGCGTCGAATCCGCCGCCGTGAAGGTGCGCCGCCGCCGGGTCCGCGCCGTGGTGCGGACCCGGCGCGCCGTGGTCGACGGCCTCGGTGACGCTGTCCGCGCGGCCGTGGAACACCGCGTCGGCGAGTTCGCCCTCGCCCGGCCGCCGCAGGTCGTGGTGCGGGTCAAGGCACTCAGGAGCACACCGTGAACCGATTCCTCCTCGGCCTGCTGGGCCTGGTCCTGATGCTCGCCGGCGCCTTCGCGGTCGCCGTCCACTACGGCTTCGTGCCCCAGGCGGACCGCTCCGACGCACTGCTACCCGGCACGGCGCTGCCGCAGACGTGGGTGCTGTGGGTGATCGCGGCCGCTGCGGTGGTGATCGCACTGCTGTGCCTGCGCTGGCTCACCGCCCAGATCCCGCGCCGCAAGGTGGCGTCCTGGCGCTGGGCCGACGAGGCCGGCACCACCCGCATCACCACGGCGACGGCCACCGCGCCGTTCGCCGAGGAGGTCACCGCCTACCCCGGTGTGCGCAAGGTCGAGGCCTCGCTGACCGGTCCGCACACCGCCCCGAGCCTGGCCCTCGTCGTCCGCGCCCACGGCGACGCCGATCTGCGGGGGATCCGCCGCCGCATCGACGACGAGGGCCTGCCACGCCTCCGGGAAGCGCTCGGCACACCCGGCCTCCACGCCACCGTCGAGTTCCGGATGTCGCCCTCGAAAGCCGACGCCCGAGTGCGCTGATATATCGGTTATGCAAAAGACGTTTGCGGACGTCCGCAAACGTCTTTTGCATCCGGATGCAAAACAGCTGGTCACCCTGGGTGGGTGACCAGCTGATATATCGGTTGGCTCGCCGTTCACTCCGCTCAGCGCGGGGCGAGCAGGCTCGTGATCTCCTGGGACGCGGACACCGTCAGCAGGTGCTGGAGGCTCTCCGGGAGGTCCTCGCCGCGCTTCTGCTTCGCCTGCGCGTAGAGACGGCCGGCGCGGTAGGAGGAGCGGACCAGCGGGCCCGCCATCACGCCGAGGAAGCCGATCTCCTCGGCCGTCTCCTTGTGCTGGACGAACTCCTCGGGCTTCACCCAGCGCTCGACCGGGTGGTGCCGCGGCGACGGGCGCAGGTACTGGGTGATGGTGATGATGTCGCAGCCCGCGTCGTAGAGGTCGGCGAGCGCCTCCGTGACCTCCTCGGGGGTCTCGCCCATGCCGAGGATCAGGTTCGACTTGGTGACCAGGCCGAACTCGCGGGCCTTGGTGATCACCTCGAGCGAACGCTCGTAGCGGAACGCCGGGCGGATGCGCTTGAAGATCCGCGGGACGGTCTCCAGGTTGTGCGCGAGCACCTCGGGACGGGACTCGAAGACCTCGGCCAGCTGCTCCGGGACCGCGTTGAAGTCCGGGATCAGCAGCTCGACGCCCGTGCCGGGGTTCATCTCGTGGATCTGGCGGACGGTCTCCGCGTACAGCCACGCGCCGCCGTCCTCCAGGTCGTCACGGGCGACGCCGGTGACGGTGGAGTAGCGCAGGCCCATCGCCTGGACCGACTCGGCGACCCGGCGCGGTTCGTCGCGGTCGAGGTCGGCGGGCTTGCCCGTGTCGATCTGGCAGAAGTCGCAGCGCCTGGTGCACTGCTCGCCGCCGATCAGGAACGTGGCCTCGCGGTCTTCCCAGCACTCGTAGATGTTGGGACAGCCGGCCTCTTCGCAGACCGTGTGCAGGCCTTCGCGTTTGACCAGACTCTTGAGCTCCCGGTATTCGGGACCCATCTTCGCCCTGGTCTTGATCCACGAGGGCTTCTTCTCGATCGGCGTCTCGCTGTTGCGGACCTCGAGCCGCAGCAGCTTCCGACCCTCAGGTACCACAGTCACGTCCTCACCCTACGCTGCGCGCTCAAGTGTCCGGGGTCACGCACTCCCAGGTCAGGCTAAGTGCCAGAACCCGGCTCCCGGTGGAGCGCTCTTTGTTCACGATCTGTTGTTGACGCAGGTCGCGTCGAACATGAACAACACGCCCGGGCTGAAGATGTTCCCGGCCCGGAGGTGACGACCGGGCCTCGTCGGCGCCTTCGCCTGGCGAGGGCGCCGACACCCCTACGGAAGATCTGGAGCGATTCCGGTCAGCTTGATCGTGAGCTCCCAAAGGCGGTTCGCGGCCAGGTCGTCACGCGCGGCGGCGGTCATCCCCGCGGTGGACGGGTGGCCGCGCAGGCCGTTGAAGCCTCCGGGGCCGTAGTACGCACCGCCGTGTGCCTCGGGTGACGTCGCCGCGTAGAGCTGCGGCAATGCGCCCATCTCGACAGACTGCGAGAACAGGCCGAAGAGCTTGCCGCCCGCCCGCAGGACGACGGACCTGTGCGCGTCGGCCATGTTGTTGGCCAGGTCGGTCGCCGTCATGCCGGGGTGGGCCGCGATGGACGTCACGTCCGGTGAACGGCGCTCCAGCTCGCGCGCGAACAGGAGGTTCGCCAGTTTGGACTGGCTGTAGGCGCTGCGAGCGCTGTATGAGCGGCGTTCCCAGTTCGGGTCGTCGAAGTTCATGCGGCCGTACTGGTGCATCAGCGACGACACGGTCACGACGCGCGCATCTGGGCTTCGTCGGAGTACCGGAAGCAGCAGGAACGTCAGGGCGGCGTGGCCCAGGTGGTTGGTGCCGAACTGGCGCTCGAAGCCGTCCGTGGTCTGGCCGAGCGGAACGGCCATGATGCCCGCGTTGTTGATGAGGACGTCGAGCTTCCCGACCTTCTCCGCGGCCGCGCGCACGGAGGCCAGGTCGGCGAGGTCGAGTTCGAGGACCTCGGCCGAACCGTTGACGGTGCGTCGCGCGGTCTCTCCGCGCTGGACCGAGCGACAGCCCATGATCACGTGGGCTCCCCTGGCCGCGAGCACCTGGGCGGTGCGCAGGCCGAGACCGGAGTTCGCGCCGGTCACCAGGACTGTGCGGCCGGTCTGGTCGGGGATGTCGGCTTCGGTCCAACGACTCATGGAGTCATTCCTACCGTCCGGTAACTGTCGAGCGATAGGTGTGTGTCGAGCACCGCTCGCAGGACCGGCTCGTCGGCGGCGAGTTCGGCGGTGACGCGCTCCTCGTCGACGCGGCCGTCCAGCCCGGCGTTCTCCATGCGGGCGGTCAGCTTGTTCTGCCAGCGGTGGTCGAGCGCCAGCAGCAGTTCGTGCAGTGAGCCGAAGACGTCCGGATCCACGATCAGCGGCGCGGACGGGTCGCGGCGGGCGTCGCGCAGGACGGCGTCGAGCGCGTCGCGGCGACGGTAGTGGTCTGCCCAGCCCATGTCTCGTACCCCCGGTTTCTCGCATACCCTCGGTATGACACGAACATACCACCGGTACGTACCGTCGGTATGTGAGATACGTTTCGGTCGTGCGAACTCGACGCTCCGAGTACTCGGAGTCGACCAGGCAGGCGTTGGTGGACAGCGCCGTCGACCTCTTCACCAAACGCGGCTACGCCGGCACCTCGCTCGACGAGGTCGTCAAACGTGCCCGCGTGACGAAAGGCGCGCTCTACCACCACTTCAGCGGCAAGCAGGCGTTGTTCGAGGCAGCCTTCACCCAGGTCGAGACCCGCTCGATCGCCTCGCTGACCGCGGTGATCACGGCGGACGGCGACGCCTGGGAGACCGCGGTGGCCGGTCTGCGCGCGTACGTCCGCAAGTGCCTGGAACCGGAGTATCAGCGGATCATCGTCCACGAGGCGCCGGTGGTGATGGGCTGGGAACGCTGGCGCGAGGCGGAGGAGCAGTTCAGCTTCGGTCTGCTCCGCACGGCGGTGCAGCTGCTCGTGGACGCCGGTGAGATCGAGGAAGCGCCGGTGGAGATCATGGCCCGGCTGTTGTTCGGCGCACTGTCCGCGTGCGCGAGCGCCATCGCGAGCTCGTCCGATCCCAAGCGCACCGGGCGTGAGGTCGAAAGCGCGATCCTTCGTGTTTTGGAAGGTTTGCGCAAGAAGTAGTCGAGTTCGGCCCTAGCGGCCGGGCGGAACGTCGATCACCACGCGGACAACAGAGGTGGTCGGCATCATGATCGAACCTGTCAACACGCGCCTGGGACTCGACGGCAAGATCGCAGTTGTCACGTCGGGAACGCACGGGCTCGGTCTCGCCATCGCGAGCAAGCTCTGCGACAACGGCGCCCACGTCATCCTGACGACATCGGACGAGGACAACGTCGACCTGGAGCGCGCGAAGACCGTGCTCGCGGGCAAGCCCGGCTCGGTGACGGTCACCAAGCTGAACATCCACGACGAGCACTCGGTCCGCTTCCTGCTCGACCAGGTCAAGCAGGAACGTGGGCAGCTCGACTTCTTCGTGCACCACGCCGTGTCGCCGGACCTCACGCCGTTGCTGAACATCGTGGAGCCGCTCGCCAAGGCTCTCGTCGACGGCGGCCGCGTGGTCATCGCCGGTTACACGGTGACGCCGGTGCACGGCGTGATTCGGACGCTGGCGCTGGAGATGGCTTGGTACAAGGTCGCGGTGAATGCCGTCGTCACCACCGTTGTGGACAACGGCCCCATGAACATCGATCCGGACCTGGTGGACCGGCTCGCGATCAAGAGCCCGTCCGGTCGCGTCACCCTGCCGCAGGACATCGCGAACGCCGTTTCGTTGCTCTGCACCGACGAGGCCGCGTGGATTCAGGGTCAGGTGATCACCGTCGACGGCGGCCTGGAACTGCTGGAGCGATGGGGTGAGACGCGCTGAGTCATCCCCGGGATGATCGCTTCAGAGCCTGCTTCAGGGGCCGAATCGCTTGTACCGCTTTGTGCTCGGGCACTGCTCGAGTCGTCCCGGTACCCGATTCGGTCCTTGAGCTATCTGTGAGCGAGCGGTGACCCCAGGTCATCCGCCGATTAACCTCATTAATTGCTTCTAGCGCATTTGGAGTAACGCTCGGCGCACCCGGACTCAATGCTTGTCCTGCATGGTCACCGAGTGTAAGACTCGAAATGGTGACCTGGGGGCAAGCAAGGGGGTCGGATGATCAGAGTGCTACTAGCCGAGGACGTGCAAATGGTCCGCGGTGCTTTGGTCGCCTTGTTGAATCTTGAACCGGATATTGAGGTCGTCGCCTCTGTCGCAACGGGTGACGAAATCATCGCAGCGGTCGAGAAGAACAAACCGGACGTAGCGGTGCTCGACATCGACCTGCCGGGCATGGACGGCCTTTCCGCCGCCACCGTGATCCACGACACCGCACCGGAGACGCGCACACTCATTCTCACGAGCCTGGGCCGGCCGGGCACTCTGCGGCGGGCGCTCAACGCGCGAGTGAATGGCTTCATCCTCAAGGATGCTCCGGTTGGAGAACTCGCGGACGCCATTCGCGGAGTCTCAATCGGCCGGCGCGTGATCGACTCGCAGCTCGCTCTTTCCGCGTGGGACACCGACGAGTGCCCTCTGACACCACGCGAACTGGAAGTGCTGCGGCTCGCCTCCGACGGGGCGGACGCCATGGAAATCGCCACGACTCTGTTCCTGTCGGTCGGCACGGTCCGTAACTACCTGACGGCGGCGACGGCCAAGCTCGACGCCCGCAACCGGGTCGACGCCGTCCGCATCGCCCGCAAGTCCGGCTGGTTCTGAGCCGGTCCTGGACTGGCGCCGGGCCGGTCTCAGGCCGGCCGCTCCTGATCTTCGCCGCGCCTTCGCCGGGGCCATTGCAACGAGTCTTTTGCGGACGAAGTCCAAAGACTCGTTGCTAAGGGCCAGGTCAGGGGTGTGTGTGAAGATCGTTTTTGGGGCGAACGGCGGCGGGGTGCGCCGATATATTGGTTTGTCCGGCTGCTTCGGGCCTGGGCTAGGGCTCCGGGGTGGCCGGGATGGTGGCGTGGACGTGGAACGAGCCGTCGCCGATGTGGCGGGCGCTGAAGGTGCCGCCGACGGCCTTGATGCGTTCGGCCTGGTTGCGGACGCCGTTGCAGTCGGCGGAGGCCGCGCGGTCGGCGGCGCCGTCGTTGATGACGTCGAGCAGGATCGTGGCGCCGCGCTGGTGCACGCCGATGGTGCAGGTGCTGGCGTCGCTGTGGCGCAGGACGTTCGTGACGGCCTCGCACAGGACGGCGGCCAGGACGGTCTCGACCGGCTCGGGGAGCGGGTCGTGGGCCAGTTCGACGCTGACGTCGATGTTCGAGGCCGCCAGCATCGCCTTGGCCGAGTCGGACGTGTCCGCCAGCGAGAGCGGGCGGTAGGCGCGAGCCAGAGAGCGCACGTCGGCCAGGGCGTGGTGGGTGATGTCCAATATGTCGGTGATGTGCTCCTGCATGAACTCCCAGCCGTGGTCCGGGCGGTCGGCGACGATCCGGTGAGCCAGTTCGCTCTTCAGCTTGATGGCGCTGAGGCTGTAGCCGAGCAGGTCGTGCAGGTCGCGGGCCACGCGGACGCGTTCGGCGGTGACCGCCGCGGTGGTGGTGACCACGGGATCTACCGCTGGGTCTACGGCGAGGGCGGGCGCCGGCTGGCGTTCGGGAGTGACGGGAGCGGGCCAGTCGCGGTGGGTCGCGAAGCCTGTGGCCAGGCCCGCGAGCAGCAGTGCGGTGGCGGTGGTGGCCATCATCGCCTCGCCGTGGGCGGCCTGGGCGAGGCCTGTCGCGACCACCGTCGCCACGAAGATCGACCAGCCGAACGCCGGGCGCAGGATCAGGAGGGCGTTGCCGGCGACGAGGCCCGCGACGCCCGTCCAGGAATAGCCGAACAGGACGTACGGCAGGACCAGGAGTGCGGCCTGGGCGGTCAGTGCGAGGCGTCGCTGGACTGCGCTCAGTCGCCGGAAATACGACACTTGCAGCAGGACAAGTACCGCTAAATCAATGACCGACACCGCCAATTCGGTGACTTCGCCGGTGAGAAGTAGCGCGCGCGTCAGGTCGGTCAGGCACACCGCGGCGAACACCGCGACGATGATCGCGCGGTATCTCGGTATCGCAGGCGAAGCATTCACGTGCCCCCCAAGAGCAAACCGCTCCAGAGCAAAGTCTGAGTGTCCACGCCGGTCATCGCCTCACACGGCGCGCGCCCAGGCCGAATACTAGACATGTGGGGGCAGTTCGAGTCGGCAACTGAATCGGTTCAGAATGCGAAGTCGCATTGACTCGCCACTCAATGTCACGCCAATGGACGAGTATTTTTCGCAACTGTCACCGCTCGTGGTCGGACGATTACGAGGCGGGACGGTTTGGGTTCGTTTGAGTATATGAATATCTCACGCCGGGCGCAGTAGTTCGCCATCCGAGAGTCATGGCCGGATACGTGGCGTCCGATAGCCCGCCTCAGGTGAACTTGATGGCACGACCAAGTCGTCCGCCGCTGAGCAGGGGAGGCTCCAATGGAGATCAAGGTTCTTGGACCGCTGGAGGCACGGGAGAACGGCGTCTCGATCGCGCCGAGCGCGGTGAAGCCCAGGCAGGTGCTCTCGCTGCTCGGACTCCAGGCAGGACACGTCGTCACGGTTCCCACGCTGATCGAAGAGCTTTGGGGAATGACACCGCCACGCAGCGCACTCACCACTTTGCAGACGTACGTGCTGCAGGTGCGGCGGCGCATCGAGGCGGCCATGCCGGGGGAGGGTCCCGGTGTCGCGAAGAACGTTCTGGTGACCCGCTACGGCGGCTACATGCTGGACGTTCCGCCGGAGAGCGTCGACGTCCGCAGCTACGAGCGGCTCGCGAGCGCGGGTCAGCGGGCGTTCGAGATCGGCGACCTGGAGTCCGCGAGCAGGCTGCTGCGCAGTGCTGCCGAGGTGTGGCGCGGACCGGTGCTCGTGGACGTGCAGATCGGCGTCCGGCTCGGCATGGAGGTCACCCGGTTGCAGGAGAGCCGCCTCGGCGTGCTGGAGACCCGCATCGAGGCCGACCTCCAGCTGGGCAAGCACCAGTCGCTGCTGTCCGAGCTGTCGGTTCTCACCGCGCAGCACCCGATGCACGAGAACCTGTGCGCGCAGTACATGCTCGCGCTCTACCGGGCCGGACGGCAGTGGAAGTCGCTGGAGGCGTACCAGTCGCTGCGCGACACGTTGATCGAAGAGCTGGGGCTTGAGCCGTCCGAAAGGCTGCGTCAGTTGCAGCGGGCGATCCTGAGCTCCGAGCCGTCGCTCGACAAGCCGTTGTCGCCTCGCCAGCTGGAGCGCCAGCTCGCGGGCTGAGATCCGTTCGGGAGCAACCGTGGATACCACCGGTGCAGGTGCGTTGATCAAGGCGCTCGAGGACGTCGGCTGCGAGGTGATCTTCGGGATGCCGGGCGGGGCGATCCTGCCCGCGTACGACCCGCTGTTCGACTCGAAGATCCGGCACGTGCTGGTGCGCCACGAACAGGGCGCCGGCCACGCCGCTCAGGGATACGCGCAGGCGACCGGACGAGTGGGCGTCTGCATGGCGACCTCGGGGCCGGGGGCCACGAACCTGGTGACGCCGCTCGCGGACGCCTACATGGACTCCGTGCCGATCGTGGCGATCACCGGCCAGGTAGCGAGGTCGGTGATCGGGACGGACGCCTTTCAGGAGGCGGACATCCGCAGCATCACGCTGCCGATCACCAAGCACAGCTTCCAGGTGCACGACCCGGCCGACATTCCGCGGGTGATCGCCGAGGCGTTCCTGCTCGCGTCAACGGGGCGACCGGGCCCGGTGCTGGTGGACCTGCCCAAGGACGTGCTGGCCACCGCCACGACCTACACACCGCCGAAGCTCGCCACGCCGTCACGCCCGGTGCTCTCCCCGGTGCAGATCCGCAACGCCGCCCAGCTGATCGGTTCGTCGAAACGACCCGTGTTCTACATCGGCGGCGGCGTGATCCGCAGCGGTGCGGCGCAGGAGCTCCACAAACTCGCGGAGAAGACCGGGATTCCGGTCGTCACCACGCTCATGGCCCGCGGCGCGTTCCCCGACTCGCACCCGCTGCACCTGGGGATGCCGGGCATGCACGGCACGGTGCCGGCCGTCGCCGCGCTGCAACGGGCCGACCTGCTGATCGCGCTCGGAACCCGGTTCGACGACAGGGTCACCGGACTGCTGCCGGAGTTCGCCCCGCACGCCGCGGTGATCCACGCCGACATCGACCCCGCCGAGATCTCCAAGAACCGCAAGGCGGACGTCGGCATCGTCGGCGACTGCCGCGACGTCATGGCAGCGCTCTCAGCGGTGATCACCAGGAAGACCGATCTCACGGACTGGTGGAACTACCTCGGCGGGCTGCGCGCCACCTACCCGCTCGGCTACGACTGGCCGGCCGACGGCATGCTCGCGCCGCAGTACGTGATCGAACGGCTCAGCAGGCTCGCCGGCCCGGAGGCCATCTACACCGCGGGCGTCGGCCAGCACCAGATGTGGGCGGCGCAGTACGTGAAGTACGAACGCCCCGGCTCGTTCATCAACTCCGGTGGCGCGGGCACGATGGGCTTCGCGGTGCCGGCGGCGATGGGCGCGCAGGCGGGCGCACCGGACCGCACGGTGTGGGCCATCGACGGCGACGGCTGCTTCCAGATGACCAACCAGGAACTCGCGACCTGTGCCGCCGAAGGCATCCCGATCAAGGTCGCGATCATCAACAACGGCAACCTCGGCATGGTCCGCCAGTGGCAGACCCTGTTCTACGAGGGCCGTTACTCCAACACCAGGCTCGGCACGCACCAGCGCCACCCCGACTTCGTCAAGCTGGCCGACGCGCTCGGCTGCGTCGGCCTGCGGTGCGACAGCCAGTCCGAAGTGGACGGAACCATCCTGGAGGCGATGGCGGTCCACGACCGGCCCGTCGTCGTCGACTTCGTGGTGGGACAGGACGCCCAGGTCTGGCCGATGGTCGCCGCGGGCACCGGCAACGACGAGGTCATGGCCGCGCGGGGCATCCGGCCCCTGTTCGACGAGGAAGAGTGATGACCAGACATTCGCTTTCCCTGTTGCTGCGCAACGAACCCGGTGCGCTGGCACGGATCGTGGTGCTGTTCTCCAGCCGTGGCGTGGACGTCGAGTCGCTCAGCCTCGCGCCGGCCGAGCGGGGCGATCTGTCCCGCCTCGACGTCGTCGTCGAGCTGCAGCCGGGTCGCACGATCGTCCAGCTGATCAAGCAGCTCGGCCGGGTCGTCGACGTCAAGAGCGTCGTCGACCGCACGCACGACGAAGCGATCGAGCTCGGCGCGTAGACAGCACGAAGAAACGGCCGCCCCGGAGGCTTGGGGCGGCCGTTTCTCTTTGTGCCTGAGAATTCCGGGTCTCAGGCAGCCTTCGGGACGTGCTTCTCGATGACGCGGGCGTACGTCTCCAGCGTCTCGCCCGGCGACGGGCCGTCGAGCGCCTTGTGGATGCCCTCGGCGATCTCACCGTGGCGGTGCAGGTCGGCGTGGGTCAGCGTGACCTTGGTCGTCGTCGGGCCGACGACCTCGAAGTCGACCTTGATGAACGAGGCCTTCTCGTCGTCGAAGATCGGCTGCCAGTAGGGACCCACGCGCCACGTCATGACGAGACGCTTCGGCGGGTCCCACTCGGTGATGGTGCCCCAGGCGATCTCCTCGCCGTCCGCGCCGCGCTCGAAGTAGCGCCCGCCGACGAACGGTTCGATCGTGATGGCCTGCCGGTCCTTGACGAACACGTGCGACTCCGGCCACCACTCGATCGGCTTCGACGCGAAGATCGCGAACGCCTGCTCGATCGTCGCCTCGACCGTCACCGACTTGGCGACATCGGGAGTTGAGGCCATGTGGCCCTCCTCGCGAGTTCTAGTAAGGGAGATGTCGCCTTCGACCCTGCCCGGTTTGTCTCAACCCCACCTGGAACCGGGGTCGAACCAGGACGGCTCGACCGGATGTCCAGCGGCCGCACCCATATTCGCGGTAGCGAAACCGGCAGACCGAGGAGTTGTCGTGTCCCCTGTCAATGTTGCGGTCCACATCGAGGTTCAGACGTTCTACGCCCAGCAGATGCGGCTGCTCGACGCGTTGGACGTGGAGGGCTACGCCCAGACGTTCACCGAGGACGGGGTCACCGACCACGCCCACCGGAGCGAGAAGGTCGAGGGCCGGGCGGCCCTGATCGCCGGCGCCAGCGCCGCGTTGCCCCGCTACAAGGGCGTCGCCGTGCGGCACTGGAACGACCACTACCTGATCGAAGAGGTCGACGAGAACACGCTGAACGTCAGCTACGCGTCGCTCGTCACCCGCACGACCGCCGAGGGCGTGGTCAGCTTCGAGCCGACGTTCTCCATCGAGGACGTGCTCGTGCGCATCGACGGCAAGCTCTACACCAAGTCCCGCACCATTCACCGCGACCTGCCCGTTCAGGCTGCGTGAAGTTCCCCAGGAGGTGACGAGGTGACTGCTCAGAACACCGGGCTCGTCGCGCTCGCGGAAAAGGTCAAGCTGATCGCCGCGGAGTACGCGGCCGACGCCGACGCCACCCGCAAGCTGGCTCCCGAGGTCGTGGAGGCACTGCGCGAAGCCGGGTTCGCGCGGCACTTCGTCGCAGCCGAACGCGGTGGCTCGCAAGGCACTTTCGAAGAACTGACCCAGGCCGTCCTCACGGTGGGACAGGGCTGCTCGGCCGCGGCGTGGTGCGCGTCGCTGTCCGCGTACTCGTCCCGGTTCGCGGGGCTGTTGCCGCAGCAGGGTCATGACGAGATCTGGGCGTCCGGCCCGGACACGTTCGTGGTGACCGGTCAGCCGCCCATGGGCAAGGGCACCGTCGTCGACGGCGGCCACCGGCTCAGCGGCCGGTGGACCTACGTCAGCGGCGTGGACTTCGCCGACTGGGCGTTGCTGTGCGGCATGGTCGGCGAGGAAGGTCGCTTCTTCGCGCTGCCGCGCAAGGACTTCACCGTTCTCGAGACGTGGGACAGCGTCGGCATGAAGGCCACCAGCAGCCATTCGGTCGTGGTGGACGACGTGTTCGTGCCGGCCCACCTGTCGCTCAACCGGGCTGATCTCCTCACCGGCACCAGCTGGTCGCCGGTGCCGAGCCACAACGTCCCGTTCCAGGCGGTCGGCGGCCTCACGTTCGCCGCTCCGGCCGTCGGTGCGGCGATGGGAGCGCTCGACGCGTGCGTTTCGGTGCTGTCGGGGAAGAAGCAGGCCGTGACGTCCGCGGTCGACCTGGTCCGCGCGTCGGGTCAGGTCGAGTCGGCGAGACTGCTCGTGGAGCAGAACGCCAGGGTGCTCGACGACCGCGAGTTCACCCCGGCCGCGATGGCGCGCAACGAGCGCAACGTCGCCTACGCGGCCGAGGTCCTGGTCGACGCGGTCGGTGGCCTGGTGCGGGCCGCCGGCACCAGCGGACTCGCGGAAGGTGGTGCGCTGCAACGGTTCTGGCGTGACGTGGTGAGCTGCTCCAGCCACGTCGCCCTGCGGTACGAGACCGCGTCCGTGCGCACCTATCCGGCGTCGCTTTACGGCTGACCCCGGGTTCGATCGGCCCTGGTGCCCACCTCCCCGGCACCAGGGCCTTCGGCGTGCGCGCGAAACGCTCTGCCGCGACCTGACCGGGACTCAAGCGGAGGGGATCACCCTGAAGGTCATCGACCGGCAGTCGTTTTTCAGGCAGGAGGTGGGACCTCGATCAACTCGACCGGCCTTCAGCCATCGACGAGTAGTCCTGACCCATCGCCTGTCGTGCGCAGCGAAACAAGTCACTTGAGGAGAAATCGTGACCTCCACCAATACCAATCCCGACCTGGAGTCGCCACCGGCGACTGCCGCTGCGCAGGCGGCTGAGGTCGTTGACGCGCCTTCGGCGGCGGACCCGCGCCGCTGGATCGCGTTCATCATCATGACCGTCGCGACGTTCATGGACATGCTGGACGGCAGCATCGTCAACGTCGCGCTTCCCGCGATCCAGCACGGCATGGGCGCGAGCTTCGTGCAGCTGCAGTGGATCACCGCCGGTTACGTGTTCGCGTTCGCGCTCACACTGATCACCGGTGGCCGTCTCGGCGACATCTACGGCCGTCGCAAGATGTTCCAGCTCGGCGTGCTCGGCTTCGTCGTCACGTCGTTCCTGTGCGGCATCTCGGTCAACCCCGAGATGCTCGTGATCTCCCGTCTGGCCCAGGGTCTCGCGGCCGGCCTGATGGTCCCGCAGGTCATGTCGATCATCCACGTCACCTTCCCCGACAAGGAGAAGGGCGCGGTCTTCGCCATCCAGGGCACCATCGGCGGCCTCGCCGCCACGATCGCGCCGCTCGTCGGTGGCGTGCTCGTCGCCGCGAACATCTTCAACTGGGAATGGCGCTCGATCTTCCTGGTCAACGTTCCGATCGGCATCATCGGCTACGTCCTGGGCTGGAAGTACATCAACGAGTCGAAGGCGCCGAGCCGGATCAGGCTCGACCTGATCGGTGTCGTCATCGCGACCGTCAGCCTCACCGCTCTGCTGTTCCCGCTGACCTTCGGCCGTGAGATGGACTGGCCGGCGTGGGGCTTCGTGCTGATGGCCGCCTCTGTTGTCGGCTTCATCGGCTTCGTCGCCTACGAGCGCGCCAAGCAGCGCAAGGACGGCATGCCGCTGGTTCCGCTGAGCCTGTTCAAGTCCCGCAGCTTCTCCGCGGCCCTCGCGCTGATGCTGGGCATGTTCTCGTTCACCGGTATGTTCATGCTGGCCCTGTACCTGTTCCTGCAGGAGGGTCTGGGCTTCTCGCCGCTGCGGACCGGCGTTACGCTGCTGGCGTTCTGCATCGGTGCCTTCATCACCGCGTCGGCCTCGGTCATCGCGCTGGTGCCGAAGTTCGGCCGCGCCGTCCTGCAGGTCGGTGCCGTCGTGATCGCCGTCGGTGTCGCGGTGCTGCTGTTCTCCATCAGCCCCGACATCACCAGCTGGGGCCTCGTGCCCGGACTGCTGCTGATCGGCCTCGGTTTCGGTATGACCGCGACCCCGATCGCGCTGTTCGCCCTGCAGGAGGTGCCGCACGAGGACGCGGGTGCGGCATCCGGCCTGATCAACACCAAGCAGCAGCTCGGTTTCGCGGTCGGCATCTCGGTCGTGACGCTGGCGTTCTTCGCGCCGCTGGCCTCCCACGGCGCTGCCAACGCGGAGTCGCTGGCCCCGCAGGTCCGCCAGGAGCTCGTGACCGCCGGTGTCGCCGACGCCAAGGCAACGGAACTCGCGGGTGCTTTCCAGACCTGTGCCGCCACCACGTTCTCCGGTACGCCGGATGCTTCGGCGTGTGCCGCGGTTCAGGCCGACCCGCAGGCCAAGGCCGTCGCCGACAAGTTCACGCACCAGGCCGCGGGCCAGTCCTTCACGGACGCGTTCCGCACCACCCTGTACGTGGGCTTCGGCTTCGCCGCCCTGGCGTTGCTGCTCGCCTCGTTCCTGCCTCGCTGGCTGAAGCAGGAGGAGTGGGGCGCGCCGGCCGAGGAAGGTGCCGAAGAGGGCGCTGAGGACACCGCCAAGGCGTAGTTCTCTCCCGATGGAATCCTGAGGCCCCAGGCGATCCGCCTGGGGCCTCAGGCCGTTTCAGGGCCCGAAACCCCAGAAGGCCCCTCACCGGCGGTGAGGGGCCTTCTGGCGCAGGAGCTTCAGATGCGCTTGGCGTCACCCTCGACGTCGACCGGTCCCTGCCACGGGGTGCCGTCGTTGAGGTTGATGTAGGTGTGCGCCTTGGTGGTGAACTTCTTCTTGTTCGCGCTGATCTTGCCCAGGTGGCTCGCGTTGATCGAACCGACCGGGTTGCCGTTCTCGTCGCGGTGGGCGTGGTGCGTGATCCAGAAGCTGAACTGGCCGTCCTTCTGCGCGGTCCAGACCCCGCGGCCCTCCAGCTGGTCCGGGTAGCCCGGCTTGGTCTCGCAGTGCAGCTGGTAGTCGGCGGTGAAGTCGCAGAACAGCGGCGTGAGCAGCGGCGGTTCCTCGATGTGGATGGTCACGGTGAGGTCCCAGCGGCCGACGAGAGCGTTCTCGTAGTTGGGCTTCGCGTTGGCACCAGCGGCGGCGACGACGGGGACTGCCAGCACACAGGCGGCCACGGCGGCCAGAGCCTTCTTGCGGACGTTCATGGGGGATGCGCCTCCGGTGAGGTGGGGCAGCGGACGCGCTGAGTGTTGTTCGGGCAGCTCAAACACCCCTGTAGCGCCAGTTGTGACCCGAGGGGACTTCGAGGCGGGTTGCGGAGGATGGGCGAAATGAGAGGAGCTGGGGCATGTCCACAACGGTGACCGACGCGTTCCGCTGCCGGGCGGCCAGAACGCCTGACGCGGTGGCGCTGTCCGCGGAACAGGGTTCCCTGAGCTATGCCGAGCTGGACCGGTGGTCGGACGCGCTGGCCGGCGAGCTCGCCGAGGCCGGCGTGCTGCCCGGCGACCGGGTGGCGGTGTGCCTGGAACGGTCGCCGCAGCTCGTCGTGGCGCTGCTGGGCGTGCTCAAGGCCGGCGCGGCGTACGTGCCGATCGACCCGGAGGACCCCGGGTCGCGGGTCTCGATGATGCTCGCGGACGCCGACGTGTCCCTGGTCATCGGCCAGTTCTTCGCCGGCTTCACCACTCTGAAGGTGTCGCCGCCCGCCGGACGGTCCACAGTGGAGCTTCCGGCGGTCGCTCCGGAGGACCTCGCCTACCTGATGTACACCTCGGGGTCCACGGGCAAGCCGAAGTCGGTGATGATCGAGCACCGCAACATCACGAACCTCGTCACCGGGCCGAACTACGTCGACGTCACCCCCGGCGACCGGATCCTTCAGCTCGCGCCGGTCGCGTTCGACGCCGCCACGTTCGAGATCTGGGGAGCGCTGCTCAACGGCGCCCGCGTGGTCCTCGCCCCGCCCGGTGTGGTGCAGGCCGAGGAGCTCGGCGACCTGTTGCGCTCCAACGAGATCAGCGTGCTGTGGCTGACCGCGGCGTTGTTCCACCGGCAGATCGACGTCGACGTGGCCGCGTTCAAGGGCCTGCACACCGTCATGACCGGCGGGGACGTCGTGTCGGTGCCGCACGTGCGGCAGTTGCGCGAAGCCGTGCCGGAGCTGCAGATCGTCAACGGCTACGGGCCGACGGAGACGACGACGTTCGCGACCTGCCACCGCATCGGCGCGGACGAGGACCTGGGCGGGGCGGTGCCGATCGGCACGCAGCTGCAGAACGTCGAGGTCGTCGTCGTGGACGCGGAAGGAAAGCCGGTCGAGCCCGGCACGCCAGGTGAGCTGTGGATCGGCGGCGCGCAGGTGGCGCGCGGCTACTGGAAGCGGCCCGACCTCACGGACGAGAAGTTCGTGCGCGGCGGCTGGAACGGTGAGCGCTACTACCGCACCGGCGACCAGGGACGCAAGCGCGCGGACGGCGTGGTCGAGTTCCTCGGCCGGATCGACGACCAGTTCAAGCTGCGCGGGTTCCGCATCGAGCCGGGCGAGGTCGAGAACGCGCTGACCGAGCACCCGCAGGTGCGCACCGCGGCGGTCAGCCTCCGCACGCATCCCAGCGGTGACCGCAGGCTGATCGCGTGGGTCGTGAAGTCCGGCGAGGACCTCGACAAGCGGGTGTTGAAGGCCCACATGCGCGCGAACATGCCCGAACACATGGTGCCGGCCGGGTTCGTCGTCGTGGACGAGCTGCCGATCACGAACAACGGCAAGACCGACCGCAAGGCGCTGCCGGAACCGGACTGGACCTCGAAGTCGCTCTACGTCTGAGACACGCTGAAGGGGCGGGCTCGCAAGGAGAGCCCGCCCCTTTCGCACGCTTCTCTAGACCCAGGAGGGAACTTCGAGGATCTCCAGCACGGCCGCGGTCCAGACGTAGCCCGCGCCGGAGGACTGCAGGACGATCAGGTCACCCGGCTTCGGGTCGCGCTCGGCCAGCACGTGGTCGAGTCCCAGAGCGATGTCCGCGGTGCCGACCATGCTGTACTGCTTGGCCCAGTCGTACGTGGTGGAGCTCCGGTCGACACCCAGCAGTCCGCAGATGCCGTGGGTGACGATGGTCTCCGCGAGCTGCTGGTGCAGGAAGAAACGAGCGTCGGCGAGCTCGATCTCCGCTTCGTACAACGCCATCTTGAGCGAGTGCCGCACTCCGCCGCCGATGCGCGCGATCATGTCGTCGAGGTCGACGTCGGCGTTCTGGAGGAAGTCCTCCACGCCGCTGTTGAGCTGAAGGGTCTGGCCGTCCGCGAACGGCCCCGTGGTCCATTCCGCGTAGCCGCGCGACATCTGCTCCAGCGTCGAGTCGGCGTGCGAGTGGATCGAGCGGATTCGGGCGAAGCCGGAACGGTTCGACAGGACGAGCGCCCCCGCGCCGTCGCCGTTGACGTTCTGCTCCTCCGAGGCCCACCGGTCGAAGTAGGGCAGGTGGAAGGCGTCGCCCGCGGTCACGAGCGCGGCCGGCAGATCCTTGTGCGAGGAGAGGTAGGAGGCCGCCAGGTCCACCGCGGCCATGAGGCCGTTGCAGCCCTGCTTGACCTCGAACGCCGGCCCGGTGCCGCCGACCGTGTTGGCCTGCACGTAGCTCGCGGGCGTCCACAGGTCGAGTCCCTGGTGGGACAGGGAGGCGTGCACGGTCAGGCCGAAGTCCAGCGGACTGAGCCCCGAACGTTCCACGGCCTCGACGCCGGCCCTGGCGGCCATCACCGGACCGGTCTCACCAGGGGCCGCGACGCGCAGCTCCCGGTAGCCGTTCATGGCCTTCTTCTCTTCTGTGTACCGGCCGGCCGCGATGGCGTCGTCCACCGTCTCGACCTGCTCGGGCAGATATGTGCCCACACCGGCGATGTACAGGTCATTCCATCGCATCTCGAACTCCTAGGCTGCCTGGTCCAGCTGCTTGGCGACGGCGCGCGCCGTCGGGTCCTCGTAGAAGCTGCGCAACGGGACGCGGACGCCGTATCGCTCGTGGACCTGCTTGACCAGCTTCGATGCCAGCAGCGAATGTCCTCCCAGGTCGAAGAAGTGGTCCTCCGGTTCGATCCCCGGTACCCCGAGCACCTCCCCGAACAGCTCGCAGAGCTCTGTCTCCCGTTCGGCCACGGCGTCCTCCCTGTCAGCTCATGAGTAACGAAAACTTTGCGTTACCCGAGTCGAGATGAGCTTGTGCCGCAGCGGAAAACCGCGCGTTCGAGCCGTTCTGAAGTGTGCGTCGAGGGCTGTCGCCGACGGTTGCGCGCGTCCGTCGCACGCAACCGGGATTGGGAGCCACACAGATGCAGACGTTCACTCCGAAACGTTCGGCCTTCTTCGCCCGCACAGGAGCGATCACAGCCGTGGTCCTGCTCGCGTTAACGGGTATGGCGACCGCGGCGAACGCGACCTGCACACCGGTGGGCAACTGGACGGGGTACGTGACCCGGACGGACGGTGACCACCCGACCAAGCTCCAGTTCAAGGCCAACGGCAAGGTGTTCGTCACCAACGAGCAGAACACGACCACCCAGGGCACCTGGTGGTCGACCGGTGTCAACAAGTTCCACTACAAGTTCCGCGGTGAGAAGGTCTACGACGAGAACGGCGCCTACTTCGCCTACGTCGACTTCGACCAGGACGCCGTCCAAAGTGGACCGGACAACTTCACCAGCTCCGGCCCGTCCACGTTCTTCCTCGCGGACGGCATGAACCTGGGCACCTCGAACATCACGTTCACGATGACTCGCGTGTAGTACCCGCGCACGGACGGAGCCGGGACGGGTCCGCCGCCCTCATCCCGACTCCGGCCCGTGGGCAGTCACACCAGGAACGAGGCGTGCTCTTCGACCCACTGGCGGAACGTGCGGGCCGGCTTGCCGGTGATCCGCTCGGCCGTGGCGCTGGTGTCCGCGACGACGCCGACCGCGGCCTCCCACTGGTTGAGCAGTGAGGTCAGGACGGGCGGCGGCACGAAGTTGCTCATCTGCGCCTCTCCCTCCTCGCGGGTCAGGCCGTTGATCACGAGCTTGCGGCCGAGCACGGCACCGACGATCTCCAGTTCCTGGCGGAACGTCAGCGACTCCGGGCCGGTGAGGTCGACGATCTCGTCCTGGAGCTTCTTCTCGGTGAGCGCGATGACCGCCACGTCAGCGATGTCGTCCTCGTGCACCGGGGCCACCTGCGCCTCGGGGAAGACCTGGTCGATCGTGTCGCCCGCCTGAAGCGAGTAGCTCCAGCCGAACGCGTTGCTCATGAAAGCGCCGGGCCGCAGGATGGTGTAGCTCAGGCCGGAGGTGATCACGGCCTCCTCGACGAGCAAGTGGTGGTGTGCCAACGGGTCCTGGTCGGCGCCCGGCAGGCCCACGGTGTTCGACGACAGCAGCACGATCTGCTCGACGCCGGCCTTCTCGGCCTCGTCGAGGAACTTCACGATGCCGTCCGGCTCGGCGTAGAGCAGCACCTTGGAGACACCGGCGAGGGCCGCGACGAACGTCTCCGGGTCGTTGAGGTCGAGCGCGACTGTCTCCACGCCCTCGGGCACGTCGAGTTCCGCGGGATTTCGGCCGGACGCGCGGAGGCTGTGACCCGCCGCGTAGAGCCGCTGGAGCACGCGACGGCCGACGTTGCCGCGCGCCCCGGTGACGAGGATGGTCATGTGGATCTCCCGAATTGGGGGTTCGCCTGGATGGCTGATCACGCTCAGCGTCCACGCGGTCACTCGAACGGCACTAGACCGTGCTTCAGGTCAGGGCTCCTAACCTGCGAAAACATTCCCCAGAGCCGCTAGGAGCGCACGGTGGTTTCCTTTCCCGTTCCCGGATCCAGTTACCGCGGTCCGGCGCCGGAGTTCGCCGGGTTCCGCGCGTCGAGTCCTGTCGTGCGCCTGCCCGCGAACGGCGGCGGTCATTGCTGGATCGCGACCACGCAGGACTCGGTCCGCGTGGTGCTCGACGACGTCCGTTTCTCCCGTGCGGCGTCCTACGAACCGACGGCGCCGACCTTTCCCGGACTGTTCCAGGCACCGCCCGGAATGATCATCTCGCTCGACCCGCCCGCCCACACCCGGCTGCGCGACCTCGTGTCGCAGGCGTTCTCGGTCGACCGGATCGAATCCATGCGACCGAGAATCCAGCAGCTCGTGACAGAGTTGCTGGACCAGGCGGACTCCGAAGCCCTGGAGGGACCGGTCGACCTGCTCGGCAGGTTCACGTTCCCCCTGGCCATCATCGCGATCAGCGACCTGTTGGGTGTGCCCGCCGGCGACCGCGACACGTTCGCACGACTGATCCGGGAGTTCGCCGCCGTCGACGCGCCGGAGCTGGCGGCCGCGGCGGGCGAGCAGCTCGGCGAGTTCATGGCCGCGCTGGTGTTCGGGAAGATGGCCGCGCCCGGTGACGACGTGCTGTCGGCGCTGACCGAGGCGCGGATCGGCGACGACAAGCTGGAGGTCGGCGAACTCATCGGCCTCGGATACACGTTGCTCGGCGCCGGTGGCGACTCCACGGCCTGTCACCTGGCCAGTTCGGTCCTGACGTTGCTGGGACATCACCGCGACGTGTGGGTGCGGCTGGGGGAGCGGCCGGAGGAGGTGCCGGCGGCGGTCGAGGAACTGCTGCGCTGGATCACGTTGTCCACCAACGACACGACCGGTCTGCCGCGGATCGCCACCGAGGACGTGCTGTTGTTCGGCGTGACGATCCCCAAGGGTGACGCGGTGTTCGTGTCGACCAACTCGGCGAACCGCGACGAGACGCTGTTCATCGATCCCGACGCGCTCGACTTCGCGCGGACCGACAACGCGCATCTCGCGTTCGGGTACGGGATTCACCGCTGTCTCGGCGCCCCGCTCGCGCGCATCGAGCTGACCACCGCGTTCGAGGAACTGACCCGGCGCTTCCCGGCCGCGCGGCTCGCCGTCGCGGAGGAGGAGCTGGAGTGGCAGAAGGCCGACATGAACCACCGGCTCGTCGCGCTGCCGGTCGACCTGCACGGCAAGGGTTTCTGAACGCGAAAAGGCCCGCTCGGAGCTCCGAGCGGGCCTTTTGCCGTGCGGACTACTTCTTGCGGGGCACGGCGAGCGCGGCCAGCGCGCCACAGAAGGTGAAGACGCCGGCCCCGAACAACGCCAGCCCGAATCCGGAACCGAGCGAGTGCCGCAACGGTTCCCCCTGGGCCAGCAGGGAGTCCGCGCGGGCCGACGACATCGTCGCGAGGACGACCAGGCCGATCGCGCTGCCCATCTGGCGGATCGTGTTGAGCAGACCGGACGCGAGACCCGCCTGTTCGCGCGGCACACCGGACGTCGCGGCGTTGGTGGTGGCGTTGAGAACAGCGCCCATTCCCAGTCCCAGCAACGTGGTCGGGATGAGGATCGTGCCCAGGAACGTCGACGTCTCGTCCGCTGTGGACACCCAGAGCAGGCCGACGGTCGCGGTGAGCAGCCCGGCGATCAGCACCGGTCGCGGACCGATCTTCGGCACGATCCGCGCCACGCCGAAGCCGCCCAGCGCGATGCCGATCGACAGCGGCAGGTAGCCAAGGCCGGTCTGGAGCGCGCTGAAGCCCATCACCTGCTGGAGCACCAGGGTGAGGAAGTAGAAGGTGCTGAACAGGGCGGCGATCGCGAAGAACGCCACGATGTTCGTCGCGGTCACCGCGCGGTTGCGGAAGATGCCGAGCGGCATCAACGGGTGCGCGGACACCGTCTGCTGGCGCAGGAAGAACGCGAACAGGATCACCGCCAGCGAGAGCGATCCGGCGACCTGCCAGGAACCCCAGCCGAGCTCGTGCGACTGCGCGATGCCGTAGACCAGCGCCATCAGGCCGATCGTCACGGTGAACGCGCCGGGGACGTCGAGGGCCTTGCGGCCGCCGTTGCTCGGCGTCTCGGGCACGGCGCCGCGGATCATGGCGACCAACGCGATGCCGAGCGGCACGTTGATCAGCAGCACCCAGCGCCAGCCGAGCGACTCGGTGACGATGCCGCCGAGCAGCACGCCGACCGCCCCGCCCGTGCCGGACACCGCGCTCCACCAGCCGAAAGCCTTGGCGCGGGCGGTGGGATCGCGGAACGTGGTGCCGAGGACGGTGAGCGACGCCGGTGCCATCACGGCCGCGCCCAGGCCCTGGAAGCCGCGGGCCGCGATCAGGGTGCCGGGCGAGGTCGCCATGCCACCGACCGCGCTCGCGACCGTGAACAGGGCCGCGCCGAAGAGGAACACCCGGCGCTGCCCGAACAGGTCGGCGAGCCGGCCGCCCAGCAGCAGGAAGCCGCACACCGCGATCGTGTACGCGCTGTTGACCCACTGGAGGTCGTGCCGCTCGAACCTCAGGTCCTCGAAGATCGACGGCAGGGCGACGTTCATGACCGACGCGTCCAGCACGTTCATGAACTGCGCCAGGCAGCACACGGCCAGCACCAGGCCGAGTTTGGTGCCCGGCTTGTCGAGAGTGGCCGTCATGAGCGCACCAGGCGGAAGAACGTCCGCAGCTCCTCGACGAGCACGACCGGGTTCTCCAGCGCGGGGAAGTGGCCACCGGACGGCATTTCCCGCCAGTAGCGCAGGTCGGTGAACCGGTGCTCGGCCCACGCCTTGGGCATCCGCGCGTCGGCCGGGAACACCGAGAACCCGGTCGGCACACCGACCTGAGTGAGCGGGGACTTGTTGTAGCTCTCCCAGTACAACCGGCCCGACGACGCGGCCGTGGCGGTGAACCAGCACACCGAGACCATGTCGAGGATCCGGTCGCGCGAGATGATCTTCTCCGCGTCACCGTCGTGGTCACTCCACGACCAGTACTTCTCGCCCGCCCAGCCCAGCTGGCCGATGGGGGAGTCGGTGAGGCCGTAGGCGAGCGACTGCGGCTTGGTGTTCATGACCGCCGCGTACGCGGACTCCTTGGCGGCGAACTCCTTGAGCGCGCCGAGACCCTTGTAGTCCTCTTGGGTCAGCTGGACTTCGGCCTCGGGTGCGGAGGCGAACGGCATGACGAGGTGGATGGCCTCGACGTGGTCCGGCGCGATGTGGCCGAGGATGCCCGTGATGAACGAGCCCCAGTCGTTGCCGTGCGCGTAGAACCTGTCGTAGCCGATGCGGCCCATCAGCGTGACGAACGACGCGGCGATGCGTTCCAGCGTCCAGCCGGTTCCGGTCGGCTTGTCGCTGAAACCGTAGCCGGGCAACGAGGGCGCGACGACGTGGAAGGCGTCGGCCGGGTCCGGCGGGTTGGTCAGCGGCTCGATGACGTCGAGGAACTCCGCGACCGAACCCGGCCAGCCGTGCGTGAGCAGCAACGGCTTCGCCTGCGGGTGCGGGGAGCGCGCGTGCAGGAAGTGGATCCCGACGCCGTCGATCTCCGTCTTGAACTGGGGGATGGCGTTCAGCTTCGCCTCGGTGGCACGCCAGTCGTAGACGTTGGCCCAGTACTCGGCCAGGTCCTTGGCATAGGCCAGCGGCATGCCCTGCGACCAGTCGTCCACGGTCTCCGCGTCCGGCCACCTGGTCGCTGCCAGCCGCCGTGTGAGGTCCGCCAGTTCGGAGTCGGGAACCTCGACCCGGAACGGCACGAGTGCAGTGTCCATGGCGCGAAGGTAGGTACGGGGGCTCAAATCCCGGTCGACATTCAGGTTTCGAGCCGACTTCGAGGTGGGAGTAGCACTCTTCGGCGCGAGGCCAGGCCGAAGTAACCCCCCCGGAGGTGTTCCCGTGCTGCCCCTTGAACTGGACGAGGAGTTCCCGTTCAGCGGTTCCTCCTACCGCGGCCCGGACCCCAAGTACGACAAGCTGCGCGCCGAGTGCCCGGTGGCCAAGGTGCCGACCAACTCCGGCACGCCGACCTGGGTGATCACCAAGTACGAGGACGTCCGCGCCGGGCTCGCCGACTCCAGGCTGAGCCGCGCGTTGACGTGCGTCGAAGGTGCTCCCCAGGTCGGCGGCGCCATGACCACCACGCCCGAGATGATCATCTCGCTGGACGGCTCGGAGCACTCCCGGCTGCGCAAGCTGGTGATGGGCGCGTTCACCGTCCGCAAGGTCGAGGCGATGCGCGCGGGCGTGCAGAAGGTGGCCGACGAGCTGCTGGACGCGATCGAGCTCAAGGGCGCGCCGGTCAACCTCGTTGAGGCGCTGTGCGTTCCGCTGCCGCTGACGATCATCGGCGACCTGCTCGGCGTGCCGACCGAGGACCTGAAGATCTTCGAGACCGACGCGCGGGCGTTCGCGACGTTCGACGAGAACGACCCCGAGGCGCCGATGCGGGCGTTCGGCAGGCTCGCCGGGTACGTCATGGGCCTGATCGCGCAGAAGCGCGAGAAGCCCGGCCAGGACATGCTGTCCGACCTGATCTCCGCGCGGGACAACGGCGACAAGCTGAGCGAGCAGGAGCTGGTGACGTTCGCGTTCACCCTCATCGGCGCCGGCTTCGACACCGCCGCGAACCAGATCTCCAACTCCGTGCTGGCGTTGCTGCACGACCACCCGGACACGTGGCAGCGGCTCGTCGCCGACCCGTCGCTGATTCCGGCCGCGGTCGAGGAGTTGCTCAGGCACGTCAACCTCTTCGCCACCGACACCACGGGTTTCCACCGCATCGCGGCGGAGGACCTGGAGCTCGGCGGGCAGAAGATCGCCAAGGGCGACGCGGTGTTCTTCGTGCTGTCGTCGGCCAACCGCGACGAGGACGTCTTCGAGAACCCGCGGCAGCTGGACATCGACCGGGCCTCGAACCCGCACATCGCGTTCGGGCACGGCGTGCACTACTGCCTCGGCAAGCAGCTGGGGCGCATGGAGATGGCGATCGCCATCGAAGGTCTGACCCGCCGGTTCCCGGACCTTCGGCTCGCGGTGCCCTACGAGGACCTGTTGTGGCACCAGGGCGAAATCAATCACTCACTGGTCAGTCTCCCCGTCACCTGGGGATAGATAGAAGGAGAGCCATGAGCATCCCCGAGAAGCAGTGGGAGGTCAGGCTCGCCAAGCACGTCGAGGACGACCTGACCCTCGAGCACTTCGACGTCGTCGAGGTGGCCGTCCCCGAGCCCGGTGACGGTGAGGTGTTGGTGCGCGTCGACTACGTGTCGGTGGCCGCCGCCTTCAAGGAGTTCATGAGGTCCGACTGCCAGATTCCCGGCGTGCCGCCGTGGAAGGTCGGCGACCCCGCGGGTGGCGGTGGTGTCGGCACCGTCGTGAAGTCGAACAGCCCCGACCTGGAGGTCGGCGATCTCGTGCAGTCGTTCGGCCCGTGGCAGGAGTACTGGGTCGGTCCGGCGCAGCAGTTCATCAAGCAGAACCCGCACTACGTGCCGTCACCGGTCTACTTCCTGTCGCAGGGACCGACGGCCTACTACGGCATGGCGACCATCGCGCAGGCCGGTGAGGGCGACGTCGTGTTCGTCACCGGTGCCGCCGGTGGTGTCGGGTCGCTGGCCGGGCAGATCGCGAAGGCCCGTGGCGCCAAGGTGATCGGTTCGGCCGGCAGCCAGGAGAAGGTCGACTGGCTGGTGAACGAGCTCGGCTTCGACGCCGCGTTCAACTACAAGGACGGCCCGGTGAGCGACCGGCTGCGCGAGCTGGCTCCGGACGGCATCAGCGTGTTCTTCGACAACGTCGGTGGCGAACAGTTCGAGGCCGCGCTCCAGGCGGCCCGTCCGCACGCCCGGTTCGCGTTGTGCGGCGCGCTGGCCAACCAGGTCGACGGCAAGGCCGAGCACCCGCGCATCGACCTGATGACGGCGATCACCAAGCACCTGGAGATCCGCCCGTTCGCCTGCTACCACCTGCCGGAGCAGATCCAGGACTGGGTCGTCCACTTCGGACAGTGGTTGCAGGAGGGGAAGTTCGTCTTCCCGCACACCATCGTGGAGGGCGGGGTCAAGACCGCGCCGCAGGCGTTGCTGTCGTTGTTGGCCGGCAAGTACACCGGCAACGTGACGGTCAAGATCTCCTGACGCGCGCTTGTGGAGAAGGGGGCGCCTTGACTGGCGCCCCCTTCGAGGTGCTAACCCAGTCTTTGCGCCGTGATCTGGATCGCGGCTTCCCTTGCTGTGGTGCCGTTCGCGAGGCGCACCACCGCGTTGCCGTTGCTGACGAACTCGTCGCCGCGCAGCACGGCGTCCTGGGCGATCTCGATCGTGCCTGGTGCCTCGGTCAGTTCCTCGTTGATCCGGTAGCTGAACGTGTCGGGCCCCGTCTGGGTCCACGTTCCGGATCCCGTGCCGCCCACGACCAGCATCGCTGTGCCGTCGCGCGCGAACTCGAACTCGCTCTCCGTGTGGCCACCGGGTCTGCCGACTCGGGCGCGCCACCTGCCCACCGCAAGAGTTCCCATGCTCCCCAGGGTTTCCGTCCCAGCTAGACCTGGACTCAAGGTTCACCGAGCAGGGTTGTCGCTGACTGCCCTACCGAGTGGAAAGAAGCTGGAGGCGTCATGTCGGACGCACCATTTGCCGGACAGCAGGTCGTCGTGACGGGTGGGGGAACCGGCATCGGCCGCGCGGCGGCGCTGGCGTTCGCCGACCTCGGCGCCGCGAACGTGATCATCACCGGCCGCCGGGAGAACCGGCTCACCGAGGTCGTCGCCCTGCACCCCGCGATCACCGCGGTCGTCGCGGACGTGACGACGGACGAAGGCGCGCAGAAGGTCGCCGACGCCGTGAAACTGGGCGGCGGCAAGGTGGACGTGCTCGTGCACAACGCCGGCATCTTCCGCTTCACGCCGGTCGCCGGGTTCGACCTCGCCACCGCGCGCGACGTGCTGGAGACCAACCTGGTCGGCCCGCTGGTGCTGACCGCCAAGCTGCTGCCGCAGCTGACTTCGCCCGGCGGCAGCATCGTGTTCGTCTCCAGCAACGCCGGGCACATCGCGGTGCCGGGCGGTGGCGTGTACGGCGCCAGCAAGGCGGCCGTGGACAGCCTGGTTCGCAGCTGGGCCCTCGAACTGGCCCCGCAGGGCATCCGCGTCAACGCGGTCGCGCCCGCCGCGGTGCGCACGGAGGTCTACTCGGCCAACGGTTTGAGCCCCGAGGAGGTCGAGGGCTACTTCGGCTTCCAGGCCTCGCAGACGCCCCTGGGGCGCACCGGCGAGGTCGACGACGTCGTTCCGTGGATCACCCGCTTCGCCGAGCCCGCGAGCTCGTGGGTCACCGGTCAAGTCATCACGCTCGATGGCGGCGCTGATCTGGCGTGAGCCAACTTTTCGACTAGGAGGAAGACGCAGATGACCAGCAGCGCCACCGAGCCAGGTGTGGACACGTTCCCGTACAAGCGCACATGCCCGTTCACCCCGCCCGCGCAGTACACCGAGATGGCCGAGGAAGACGTCGTCGAGGTGACGCTGACCGGTTCCGGGCTGCGGATCTGGACGATCAGCGGCTACCACACCATCAAGCAGCTCCTGACGGACCCGCGGATCAGCGCGTCGCGCAAGCACGACAACTTCCCGTTCTACTTCATCGCGCCGCCGGAGTTCCGCACCGAGACGTCGTTCATCGGCTACGACAACCCGGAGCACACCAAGACCCGGCGCAAGGCGGCCGTGACGTTCACCAACCGCCAGGTGAAGCGGCTGCGCCCGCGCATCCAGGAGATCGTCGACGAGTACATCGACAAGATCCTGACGATGACGCCGCCGATCGACTTCCACCGCGAGTTCTCCCTCGCCGTGCCGATGACGGTCATCTGCGAGCTGCTCGGCATCCCGCAGGACGAGCACGACTTCTTCATCGAGCACGGCACCTGTCTGCTGGGTGGCCACTCGACGCCCGAGCAGCGTCAGGCCGCGATCGTCGAGGTCAACGCCTACGTCGACAAGCTGATCACGTTGAAGGAGAAGGAGCCCGGCGAGGACCTCCTCAGCCGCGCGATGGCGGAGTACGCCGCGTCCGGCGAGGAGTACACGCGCCGCGACCTGTTCAACATGATCCGCCTGCTGATGAACGGCGGCCACGAGACCACCGCCTCGATGCTGTCGCTCGGCACCGCCGCGCTGCTGGAGAACCCGGACCAGCTCAAGCTGCTGCTCGACGACCCGGAGGGCATGATCGAGCCGGCCGTCGAGGAGCTCGTGCGCCTCGCGACCATCGGTGACACCGCCATCCCGCGAGTCGCGCTGGAGGACATCGAGATCGGCGGCAAGACCATCAAGGCCGGCGACGGCATCCTGTGCCTGGGCCTCAACGGCAACCGCGACCCGGAGATCTTCCCGGAGCCGGAGAAGCTGATCCTGGAGCGCGGCACCCGCAAGCACCTCGGGTTCGGGCACGGCCTGCACCACTGCATCGGTGCCGACCTGGCGCGCCTGGAGATGCAGCTGGTGTGGTCGACGCTGTTCCAGCGGATCCCGTCGCTGCGGCTCGCCAAGCCGTTCCTGGAGATCCCGCGCAAGGAAGGCGCCGTGATCTACGGCCTCTGGGAGTTGCCGGTCACCTGGGACATCCCCGCGGAGGACTGAGACGCGACAGGGGCCCCGCACTTCGGTGCGGGGCCCCTTTGTGTTGGTGCGTCAGTCTTTCGGGATGTCCGGGCGCTTGACGTGACCGGGGACGGTGACGAGGGCTCCTGCCGGCAGCACGCCGTCGACGAGGTAGTCGTCGACCAGGGCGTCGAGAACCTCGTTGCCCGCCAACGCGTACACCTCGTGGTCGCCGGAGTCCTCGATGAGGACCAGCGGGTGGTCCAGCAGCTCGGCCAGCACGACGCCGCCCTCGACGCGGTCCATCGGGTCGCCGTCCGCCTGCACCACGAGACCCTTGGGGTACCCCGGCTGCGCCAGCTTCGTCGGCGGCTCCAGGCTTTCGAACGTCCGGAACGCGCCGACCCACGGCTGGGCGCGCAGAACGCCGTAGCCGTACGGGTGCTGGGCGCGGTGCTTGCGGACGTCGTCGTAGTAGACCTCCAGGTCCTGCGGCCAGTAGGTCTCCAGCGTGATGGCCTCCAGCACGCCGACCCGCAGGTCGCCCTCGGAGTCCTGCGGCCGCCACGTGGCCTGTCCGACGATCAGCGCCCGCGCCTTCTCGTAGTTGGCGTCCTGCAACGTGGTGCGCAGGTCGCCGATGAGGTAGCCCAGCGAGTCCCACTGCGCCCGGTCCGTGGACCGCGTGCCCACCGCGCCGTCGAACAGCGTGCGGAGCTGGATCTGGTCGCCCTCCTCGAGCTTCTCGACGACGGCCTCGATCTCCGCGATGACCTGCTCGGAGCTCGTGCCGAGGTGGAAGTGCCCGTCGCGCTCCGCGGTCCAGTCCGCCCACAGCGCGACGTTGCGGTAGACCGCCTCCGCCTGCGTGACGAACTGCTCGCGCCAGGTCCACTGTGGATTGATGCACGAGTCGAGGACCGTGCGGTCGAGGTTCTCCGGGAACATCGTGCCGTAGACGGCGCCGACGTACGTGCCGTACGCGTACCCGACGAACGAGATCTTCTCCTCGCCCAGCACGACCCGGATCAGGTCCATGTCACGGGCGGTGTTGCGGGTCGTGATGTGCGGGCGCAGGTCGCCGCCGCCCTTCTCACATCCCAGCTCGCGCAGCCGCATGTCCTCGGCCAGCTGCTCGAACAACGAGTCCGGCGGCCGGGAGTCGAAGGGCGCCTTGGGAATCGTCACCTCGCTGTAGAGCTTGGTGGACTCGCCGTACCCGCGCGGGTCGAACCCGATGAGGTCGTAGGCGGTCCGCACCCGCTTGCCGAGCCGCTTGATCAGCCCGAGGCCGTCGCCGCCGTCGCCACCGGGCCCGCCGTTGACGGCCAGCAGGACACCGCGGCGCTGCGCCGGGTTCGTGGCCTTGAGACGGGCGAGGGCGATGGTGAGCTTGGGACCGTCCGGGTCGGAATAGTCGCGTGGCACGACGACCGTCGCGCGTTCAAGGCCGTCCTCGAACGGCGGTGACCAGTTCACCTGCTGGTCGTAGAACTCCTTGAGGGGCACGGTGGAACCTCCGCGTGTGGGTGTACGCCGACACCGCAGAGTCGCAACACCTGCTCGAACGGCTCTGGAACACGGGCCTCAGCGCCCGGTCGTTCCGTCGATCAGTTCGCGGAGGACGTCCGCGTGACCCGCGTGCCGGCCGGTCTCCTCGATCATGTGGACGAGCTTCCAGCGCACACTCGCGACGACGCTGTCGTCGAGCACCTCGTTCACTCTCTCGACCGTCTCCCGGTAGCGGGCCACGACGTCCGCGACGCTGTCCCGCGGCGAGGCCTGGAACGTGGCCTTCCAGTCCCGGACGCGTTCGCCGAGGAACGTCGCCCGTTCCACGAACGTGAGGTGGGTGAGCAGCCCCAGCAGGTTCGTGCCCGACGGCACCGCGGCCGTGCGGACCTGCGGCTCCGGTGCGCCCTCCACCTTCGCGGACACGCAGGAGCGCAGGTAGTCGAGGAACCCGCGCAGCACCTCGGCCTCGCTGCCACCCGTCCTGGGCGGTGGCTGGTCACGGCGGCGCGTTCTCGACGGCATGGCCACATCTTCGGCCGCTCCAGTGCGC
The DNA here is from genome assembly GCF_900115955.1 of Lentzea waywayandensis. Classification (GTDB taxonomy): domain Bacteria; phylum Actinomycetota; class Actinomycetes; order Mycobacteriales; family Pseudonocardiaceae; genus Lentzea; species Lentzea waywayandensis. Next base: position 277,301 of record NZ_FOYL01000007.1, on the reverse strand, counting down.
GAGAGCACGCGAACTTGCCGTTCCGGCAAGCCCATGAACGCTCAAGGTGGCCTCCACCACGTGCAAAGCGCTGCTGGGCAAGGTGAACCACGTCCGGCGAGCCGCAGATCCGTGGGAGAACTGCCATGCCAAAGATCACTTACGTTTCGCACGACGGCATCGAGACCGTTGTCGACGTTGCCCAGAACGACTCCGTGATGCGCGGCGCGGTTCTCAACGGCATCAAGGGAATCGTCGCCCAGTGCGGTGGTGGGGCCTCGTGCGGTACGTGCCACGTGTACGTCGACCCGGAGAACACCAAGCCGCTGTCGCAGATGCACCAGGTGGAGGACGAGCTTCTCTACTTCACCGCCTGCGAGCGCAAGGAGAACAGCCGGCTGAGCTGCCAGATCCCCGTGACCGAGGAGCAGGACGGGCTCGTCGTGCACATGCCCGAGAAGCAACTCTGAGGGAGAGAAGCATGAGCAAGCGACGGGTCGCCCTGGTCACGGGCGCCACCAGCGGAATCGGTCTCGAGGTCGCCCGCAGTCTCGGCAGGGAGGGGCACGCGGTCTTCGTCGTGGCCCGCAACGCCGAGAACGTCCAGACCACGGTGAAGCAGCTGCGTGAAGAAGGCATCGAGGCCGACGGCGCCGCCTCCGACGTGACGTCCACAGAGGACATCCGCACCGCGGTGCAGAAGGCCGTCGAGGTCTTCGGTCCCATCGAGATCCTCGTGAACAACGCGGGTCGTGGTGGTGGCGGCATCACCGCCGAGCTGGACGAGGACCTCTGGCTGGACGTCATCGACACCAACCTCAACGGTGTCTTCCGGTTCACCAAAGAGGTTTTGAGCACCGGCAAGATGGTCGAGCAGTCCTGGGGCCGGATCATCAACATCGCCTCCACCGGCGGCAAGCAGGGCGTCGTGTTCGCCGCGCCCTACTCGGCGTCCAAGCACGGCGTCGTCGGGTTCAGCAAGGCCGTCGGCATCGAGCTCGCGAAGTCCGGCATCACCGTCAACGCGGTGTGCCCCGGCTACGTCGAGACGCCCATGGCCGGCCGCGTCCGCCAGGGCTACGCGAACCACTGGGGTGTCTCCGAGGAAGAGGTCCTCGAGAAGTTCAACGCCAAGATCCCGCTGGGTCGGTACAGCACGCCGGAAGAGGTCGCCGGTCTCGTGACGTACCTGACCACGGACACCGCGTCCTCGATCACCGCGCAGGCGCTCAACGTCTGCGGCGGGCTGGGCAACTACTGACATGCGCGGAGAGTCGGTAGTCGTCGTCGGGGCCGGGCAGGCGGGCTGCCAGGTCGCGGTGTCCCTGCGCGAGCAGGGACACCGCGGCCCCATCACGCTCATCGGTGACGAGCAGGCCGCGCCGTACCAGCGGCCTCCGCTCACGAAGGCCTACCTGGCGGGGGAGACCGACCTCGCCGGGCTGGTCCTGAGGCAGGACTCGTACTACGACGACCACGGCATCAAGCTCGTCCGCAACGAGCGGGTGATCGGGGTCGACCGTCAGGCACGGGTCGCGGTGCTGGGCTGTGCCCGCACCATCAGCTACGACCACCTGGTGTTCGCGACGGGCGCGCGGCCCCGGCCGTTGCCCATCCCCGGCGCCGAGCACGTGCTGAACCTGCGCACGGTCGCCGACGCGGACGCGATCAGGCAGCGGCTCGAAGGCCAGATCGGGCTCGACGTCGTCGTCATCGGCGGAGGGTTCATCGGCCTCGAGTTCGCCGCCGTGGTCAGGAAACTGCGCCACGAGGTGACCGTCGTCGAGGCGCAGGGGCAGGTGATGCAACGGGCGGTGTCCGCGGAGACGGCCCAGCACCTCGTCAACCGCCACCGCAGCGAAGGCGTCCAGATCCTCACCGGCACGGGCGTCGGCGCCGTCAGGGAAGGCCTGGTGGAGCTCACGGACGGCACGGTGCTCGTCGCCGACCTCGTGGTCGCGGGCATCGGCGTCATCCCGAACACCGAGGTCGCCCAGCGCGCCGGGCTCGCGGTCGACAACGGCATCCTCGTCGACTCCCACCTGCGCACCGTCGACCCGCGCATCCACGCGCTCGGCGACTGCGCGCGGTTCGCGAGCACGCACGCCGGCGGCCTGATCCGCCTGGAATCGGTGCAGAACGCCACCGACCAGGGCACCACGGTCGCGGCGGCCATCATGGGCAGCGCGGAGCCCTACACCGCCCTGCCGTGGTTCTGGAGCGACCAGTACGACGTGAAGCTGCAGACCGCGGGCCTCACCAACGGCCACGACCGCACGGTCACCGTCGGCGACCCGGCCGAGGGCAGGTTCTCGGTGTTCTGCTTCAAGAATGACAGGTTGATTGGAATCGAGGCCTACAACCGGCCGATCGACTTCCTGATGGGACGCCGGATCCTGGAGGGCGGCAACTCGCTCACCCCGGAGATCGTCGCCCGGCCGGGCTTCGACCTGCGCGCCAGCCAGCAGAAGGCGGCCTAGTTGGGAACGCCGTCCGCGCTACAACCAGCCGGCTTCCTCGGCGATGCGGATGGCGTCCACCCGGTTGCGGCCGTTCAGCTTGGTCATGATCGTCGTCATGTAGTTGCGGACCGTGCCGACCGAAAGAGACAGCGCGACAGCGATGTCAGGCGCGTCGGCACCGTTCGCCGCCAGCCGGAGAACCTCCAGCTCGCGGTCGGTCAGCGGGCACTCGCCGCGGTCCCACGCGGCCAGGGCCAGCTGGCTGTCCACGACGCGTTCCCCGGCGGCGACGCGGCGGATCGCGTCGGCGAGCTCCGTCGGCGGCGCGTCCTTGAGCAGAAAACCGTCCACGCGGGCCGCCAACGCCCTGCGCAACGTCCCCGGACGGCCCAGCGACGTCAGCATCAACGTCCTGATCTGCGGCAACGTCTCGCGGATCTTCGTCGCGGCGCTCAGCCCGTCGAGGATCGGCAGGTCGATGTCGATCACACAGACGTCGGGACCGTGCTGGCGCGCGGCCGGCACGATCTTGTCGCCGGAGCTCACCTCGGCCACGACCTCGATGTCCGGTTCGAGGTTGAGCAGCGCGATGAGAGCACCGCGCACCATGTGCATGTCCTCCGCGAGCAAGACCCTGATCATCGCGCCCCTCCGCGCGACACCATATCTCCCAACGTTCATGTCGCGCTCCACGCCACATCAAGGCGGCCCGGCAAGGGTGAACCGAGCTGCCTCGCGAAGGGATGCGTCATGGAACGCAGCGTCAACGTGACAGTCGTGTACTACTCCTCGACGGGAACGATTCACCGGATCGCCACGGAGATCTCCGAGACGGCCGAGAAGCACGGCGCCGAGGTGCGGCTGGTACGGGCTGCGGAGCTGGCGCCCGAGGCGGCGTGGCGGTCCAGGCCCGCCTGGGCGGCGCATCTGGAGGAGACCGCGGACGTCCCCGTCGCGTCGGTCGACGACGTGCTGTGGGCCGACGCCGTCGTCTTCGGCACGCCGACCCGCTTCGGCAACGTGTCCGCGCAGCTCAAGCAGTTCATCGACACGCTGGGGCCCGCCTGGTTCAGCGGCCTGCTGGCCGACAAGGTGTACAGCGCGTTCACCTCCGGCGGCAGCCTGCACGGAGGCATGGAGACCACGCTCGTGTCGATCTACAACATGGTCTGCCACTTCGGCGGGATCATCGTGCCGCCGGGAGGAGATCTGAATCCCTACGGCACCTCACACGTCCTGGGCGCGGACAACCTGCCGGTCAACGAGATCGCGTTGCAGGCGGCCCAGATTCAGGCGGAACGCGTCGTGCGCGTCGCACGCGCGCTGAAGGAGGTCTGACCGCGGTGCGAGTGAAGGATGTTTTCGTCAATGGCAGCGGCGTGCGCCTGCCCTCGACGCTGAACGTCGCGGACGCGATCGCGTCGGGGGAGTGCGAGCCGAAGCTCGTCTCGCGGACGGACGTCGAGTCCGTGTCCGTGTCCCCGCACGAGTCGGCGGCCGAGATGGCGGTCGAGGCGGCACGGGTCGCGTTGGCACGGGCGGGATCGCAGCCCGACGACGTCGACCTGATCCTGCACGCCACCACCTACCACCAGGGCCAGGACCTGTGGCCGGTCGGTTCCTACATCCAGCGCGAGACGGTCAGGAACTCCTGCCTGGCGCTGGAGATCCGGCAGATGTCCAACGGCGGTCTGGCCGCCATGGACCTCGCGGTGTCCTACCTGATCGCCCGTCCCGGCAGGGATGCCCTTCTGACGTCCTCAGATCGCTTCTGCCTGCCTGGAATCGACCGCTGGAAGACCGACCCCGGAACGCCCTACGGCGACGGTGCGTCGGCTCTCGTGCTGTCCACTCGGGGCGGCTACGCGAAGCTACTTTCGTTGGCCATCAATGCTGATTCCGACCTCGAACCGTTGCACCGCGGCGACGTGCCGTTCGGCCTCGCGCCGTTCTCGCACCGCATCCCGGTGGACTTCGAGGAGGCCAAGCACACGTTCAGCCGCGAGTTCGGGCTCTCCTACGGCATCAACAAGGCCAACGCGGGCCAGGCGCTCGCCGTCGAGCAGGCGCTGTCCGACGCCGACATGAAGATCGGTGACGCGGACTGGATCATCCTGCCGCACTTCGGCCGCCGCCGGCTGGACGTGAACTACCTGCGTCCGTACGACATCGACCCGGCGCGCACCACGTGGGAGTGGAGCCGCACGGTCGGGCACCTCGGCGCCGGCGACCAGTTCGCGAGCTTCGACCACCTGGTGCACACCGGCAAGGCGACCTCGGGCCAGCGGATCGTGATGTTCGGCGTGGGCGCGGGCTACAGCTGGGGTTGCGCGGTCATCGAGATGCTGTGAGCTCACCTAAAGGGCCGCGCGAGAGGGAATCTCTCACGCGGCCCCTTTTCGCTGCTTTCAGTTCAACGGCAACGGGATCTCGGCGCGCAGCCGGTAGGTGTGCTCAGGCGTGAGACCGGCGTGCAGATCGCCGCCGAGCGCGCGGACGCGGGTGGTCAGGTTGCCGATCCCGCTGCCGTCACGCGACCTCCGCTCGACGGTGGGGATCCCGTCGTTCACGATGTCCATCGTGACCAGGTGCCGTGAGCTGGCGAGCACGATCTCGCAGTGCTCGGCCTTGCTGTGCCGCAGGAGGTTCGTGACGCCCTCGCGCAACACGGTCGCGAGCGTCACCGTCACCTCCTTGGGCAGCTGGTCGCACGCGTCGATCCGCACCGTGACCTCGATGTCCGCCGCGGACAGCAACGCCTGCGCGGACTGGGTCTCCTCGTCGAACGACAGCTCGCGGTAGCTCAGGGCAACCGACCGGACGTCCGCCAGGGCCTGCCGGGAGATCTCCAGCACCTCGGTGAGCTCCTGCCGGGCCCGGTCGGGGTCGATCACCGCCAGCCGGTGCGTGAGCTCGCTCTTCAACGTGATCGCGGAGAGGCTGTAACCGAGCAGGTCGTGCAGGTCGCGGGCGAATCGCAGTCTCTCCTGGGCCACCGCCGCCGTCGCGAGCTCCTCCCGTGCCTCGTGCAACTCGGTCACCATCGACCGGAGCCGGGTCAACGCGTACAGCACGAGTCCGTGGTTCGTCACGGCGATGAGGCCGTAGACGACCCAGGAGCCGGTGAAGCCGGTCGCGGTCCAGACGAAGTACTGCCCTGTGCCGATCGCGAGGAACGCCATCCAGCCGAACGGGCGGGGTAGCAGCAGTGCCGCGGACCCGGCCAGGAAGCCGGGCACGGCGATGAGCGGGTTCTCGTAGATCCACACCGGCACGTACACGCAGCCGGCCATCACGGCGAGCACCGCGAGGGTGTTCGCCATGTTCAGGCGGACGTGCGGGCGGCCGACCAGGCCCAGCACCAGTCCCAGCTCGACCACGGTCGCGAGCGCGGCGACCGCCATCCCCGACAGCCCGATGCGGGGGTAGTCGAACGCCACCTGCGACAGCGACATGAGCCCGTAGCCGACCACCAGCACCGTGAACAGCATCTTGGCGAATCGCGTCGCCATCGGCTGGCCGGCGGGCTGCGGTCCGGCCGCCGGTTCTTCGGCCACCGGTTCGACCGGAACCTCGGCGTGCAGGCGGTAGGTGCCCTCCGCCGAGGTCTGGGCGAGCAGCGAGCCGCCGATGGCCGTGGCGCGCGTGGCGAGGTTGGTGAGGCCACTGCCCCGCTCGGCGTCGACCTCGGCGGGGGCGCCGTCGTTGACGATGTCGATCGACGCCGAGCAGCCGGCGCCCGAGATGGTGATGGTGCAGCGGGTGGCCTCGCTGTGCCGCAGGAGGTTCGTGACGCCCTCGCGCAGCACGGTCGCGAGGACGGTCCTCGACCGCGGCGAGAGTTCCTGGTGGTCCGTCTCGATGGTCACCGCGACGCCGGCCGCCGTCAGCACGGATCGCGCCGACTCGATCTCGTCGGTCAGCGACAGTTCGCGGTAGCTCGACGCCACCGCGCGAACGTCGGCCAGGGCCTCGCGCGCGATTCCGAGGATCTCGGCCAGCTCCCGCAACGCGCGCTCGGTGTGCGCACCGAGCAGCTTGCGTGCCAGCTCCACCTTCAGCGTGATGGCCGACAGGCTGAAGCCGAGCAGGTCGTGCAGGTCACGAGCGAACCGCAGTCTCTCCTGCGACACCGCCAGCGAGGCCAGTTCGGAGCGGACGGTCTCCAGCTGCTTCACCTGCGACGGCAGCCGGGACAGGCCGTACACGACCAGTCCCGAGACCAGCGACGCGATCACGTAGTAGACCTGGGTGGAGAGGTCCTGGACGCTCCACGCCTGAATCAGGCCGTTGCTCAGCGCCACCGCGCCGTACACGAGCCAGCGGATCCGGCCCGGCAGCACGAGCAGCACGCTGCCGGCGAGGAAGCCGTGCATCCCGGTCCACTCGACCGGGAAGAACAGCAACGGGCCGTACACCAGCGCCGCCATCGCGCCCAGCGCCAGGTACGCCCTGCCGGAACGCAGGTCCGCGCCAGGCCTGCTGAAGACCCGCAGCTGCAGGTACCCGATCGCGAGCAGGCAGGCGAGGGAGCCCACGATCCTGGCGGGCGTCGCGCTGACCTTCACCACGTCGAGGAAGCTGTCGAGCAGGTAGTTGGCGAACACCACGCTGATGACGAAGTACGCCAGACGACGGGACACCGACGAGCGTTCCTGTCGTTGCGTCACAGCGGCTCCCACGCGAGGTTCGGGACGCGGCCATGATACGGGCGCTTCCTGGGAAATCTCGCGTTTTGCGATCCTCGATCGGAGCAACATGACGACGGCTCAACACCTCTGCACAGCGACTAGATCGGCTCCCGCCAGGTAGGCCACCACGTCGGCGACCAGCGTCTTCTCCACCTGCAACGCCTCGGCGAGCTGGTCGATCGTGCTCTCGTTGTGCAGCAAGGACTTCGCGATCTCAGTGGCGGGCGCGCTGTGCAGGATCACCTGATAGGCGCGACCGGGGCAGGTCAGGGCCTGGTCGCCGTTCAGCCGCTCGATCCCGGTGCCGCGCCGCATGGTGACGACCTCGTCGTCACCGATGTGCGGCAACGCGAACACCGCGTCACGGGCGACCGCCACCAGCGACAGGATCGGGCCGGCGCCGTCGTTGAGCCCCAGCGACGGCACGAGGCACCCGCCCAGCTGGTCGAGCGTGTTCTTGAGCTTGCGCCAGATCAGGCACGGCCCGGACCCCGTCTTCCACCGCACGAAGTTCTCGTGCAGTGCCGAGATGTTCTCCAGCGCCACGGGGCCGAGGCTCATCCGGTGCAAGGCCTCCCGCACGAGCGGGCTGGTGTCGGCGATCTCGATCGCACCCCATCTGCCGTGCACCGTGAGGTGCTCGGAGCCCTCGTCCACGAAGGCGTCCTCCAGCAACGACCACAGCGGCCTGCCTGCCGGAACGTGCGACTGCGTGCGCAACACGGCGCCTCCGCTCTGGGCGATGGTCATCCCGTTCATCACATGAACAACGGGATCGGGTTGAGCTCTTCGTACCGGCGAGGTTCTGCCAGCCGACCCAGTTGTACAGGTACGTCGTAGAGCCGCCCTTGAGCGAATCTCGACCAGAAGTGGCGCAGTCCCGGTACCACCACCCGGACGACCGGGAGACCGACGTCGGGCCGTGTCTGGTCGAGCACCAGCAACTCCATTCCCTTGGCTTCCAGGGTGCCTTGGATCGCGCGGATGTCGTCGGCGAGATCAGGCCGATGTGTGTAACCGTGGTGGAACGGGTCGCGGAGCGGCTCGTCCGGGTCCGGCGCCAGCCAGGTCTGCTCGGCCAGCCGGGCGGTCTCGAACCAGCGCCGCATGTCGATGTCGAACAGGGACATGTCCATCGGCTCGCAGACCATCGGCATGCACTGGTTCAGCTCGGTGAGCGCCCGGCGGGCGGCGACCCGGGGGTCCAGGTGCGCGCCGCAGCCGAACATGATGTCCTCGCGCGGCCCGCCGGTGCGGCGGGACACCGCGACCATCGCGGGCACGCCCAGGTCCGAGGTGACGTCGAGCAGCCACACCTCGCGGCCGAGACTCGCGTGCACCGCGCGGAGCTCGTCGATCCACGGGTCGTGGAAGGCGTCCAGGTCCATGCCCGGCGCTGGAGTGCGGTTGTACCACCAGATGGCGACCGCGTCGCGTTCGACGAGTTCCAGAAGCCCTTGCAACACCGCGTCCTCCACGCTGCTGCCGGCGGCGCAGCCGTTGGAGTTGGAGGTGACACTCGGCGGACAGGGGGCGCCGAAGTAGAGCATGCCGGTGGGCAGGAACCTGTGCCGCCGCTCGGTCAGCGACCAGAGCGGGGTCCAGTCCATCACCTCGTCGTCGTCGAACGGCATGGTGATCTGCTGGAAGGCCGAGTGGTCCGCGTTCCACCCGTCGCGGTTCTCGAACTGACGCGGGTGGTAGAGCTGCACGGAGTCCGGGTGGATCGCGAGGTCGCCGAGCGAGGTGTAGCTGCCGCTCACGCGTGCCTCCTCGCCGACGAACGCGCCGCTGCGTCGTTCCACGGCCTCGCACAACGCGCCGACCTCGGCGTCGAGCGGCGTCACGCCCTTGCCTCCGCTGTCCGCGCGCAACGCGGAGCGCAGACCTTCGAGCCCTTCGCCCGCGGCCGCGATGTTGGCCCCGGACTGGAAGGAGTTGAAGAACGCCGGACCGCGATCGTTGCGGTGGATCTCCCGGACGATCCCGGTGACCGGGCCGATGAGGTGCCGGTAGGTGTCGAGCACCTCCTGCGGCGACGACGACCGGTGGCCGCCGCCGTCGCAGGAGGTCTTCACGCGACTGGTGAGTTCGACCGGCTCGAACGTCCTGCGCGCGACAACTTCGGGGTCTCCGCAGCCCGAGCACTGCGGACGGTGCCGCACCTCGTGCTGCGTGACCTTCATCGTCAGGCTGTCGTAGTTCCAGATCGACCGCTGTGTCTCGTGACGGATGCCCGCGAGCCACTTGGCCGTCTCGACCGACGCGATCTCCAGCGCCGTCGCCCGCAGCGACGGCAGTCCGATGGCGGGACGCGGGGCCGGGCCCCGTTGCCCGCAGCGTGCCCGGACGTGCGCCTCCGCCTTGCGGTTGGCGGACAGGCGGGTGGCGAGGCAACGCCAGCAGGGGCCGTCGCCGGGGGTGAAGAAGGGGCCCACGCTCACCTGCGCGCCGACCGGCTTGACCAGCAGCCAGGGCGTGCCGGCCGCGCGGTGCGCGGCGTCGATGTCGCGGAGCTCGGAAGCCAGGTAGTCCGCACACAGCACGACCGTGAGGTCACCACTCCCCGAGGCGACCGTCAGTCCGTTGTGGCGCAAGGCTTCCACCAGCCCGTCGCGGTCGACGTCGCCGACCGCGACGACGGAGACGAGCGACGTCGTTGTCGCCGCCACCGCGTCCGCGGGGTCGAGACCCGCCGCGTCCCAGAACGCGAGCGAGGCCTCTGTCGTGGCCGAACCGTCCTCCGCGCACCGCCTGCCGATCAGGCCCGCCGCGGCGAGCCTCGTGAGCATGCGTTCCACCAGATCGGCGGACAGACCGGCGGGAAGGTCCCGCAGCACGGCGGTGATGTCCCTGGTGCCGTCGAGCAACGGTGCCAGCGCCTCCACGTGGGTGCCCTGGATCGCGGTGACCCCGGACTCCCCGATGAGGTAGACGGCCTCACCGTGCACGATCTGTGGTCGGAGATGGCGTTTGAACCCAATTCTCTGTTCGCCGGGTTCGGCCAGTTCGGGTCTCATGCCGCGAGAACCTCGTCGTAGCTCGTGTAGCGGCTGCCGATGATGCAGCTGCCGCCGCTGCAGCTCGCCCACGTGAAGACGTAGTAGTCCATCGAGGCCTCACGGTCGAACTGGTAGATCTTCATGTCGTCGGAGTCGTCCTTGGCGGTGGTGACGGAAGACAAGTGCTCCACGGTGACGGTGGGGTACATGTTCATCTCCGATGTTTGCGTGTGATTTGTTGTGGGTAATGATGCGGACCAGCGCTAATGGATCGGTAGTTACCGGCTAATGCGCCGCCGTATGAAGTTTTCATACCCGGCGCGGGCAGAACTCACCTGACATCGATGGCCTGTGCACTAACGCCCCGCCGTTGGGCCGAGCAGACTAATCCCGTGCTTGGAACCGAAGGAGGGGTCGCGATGCAGATCAAGGTCCTGGGGCCCGTTGAGGCCAAGGTGAACGGTCGCTCGGTGACGCCGACCGCGGCCAAGCCACGGCAGATCCTGGCGCTGCTCGCGTTGCACTCCGGGCAGGTCGTGTCCGTTCCCACGCTGATCGAGGAGCTGTGGGGCGACCGTCCGCCGCGCAGCGCCCGCACCACCCTGCAGACCTACATCCTGCAGCTGCGCAAGCTCATCGGCGACGCGCTGTCGGCGTCCGGTGAGGGCGCGGCGAAGGAAGTGCTGGTCACGCGCTACGGCGGCTACCTGCTCGACGTGCCGCCGGAGGCCGTCGACGTGCACGAGTTCGAACGTCTCTCCCGCGCGGGCCAGCAGGCCTACGACGTCGAGGACTACGCCTCGGCCTCCCGGTTGCTGCGCCAGGCGCTTGAGATGTGGCGTGGCGCCGCCGTCGTCGACGTGCGGCCGGGCATGCCGCTCGGCATCGAGATCGTGCGCCTGGAGGAGGCCCGGCTGGGCGTGCTCGAAGCGCGCATCGACGCCGAGCTGCGGATGGGCAAGCACAAGGCGCTGCTGTCCGAGCTGTCCGTGCTGACCGTGCAGAACCCGATGAACGAGAACCTGTGCGCGCAGTACATGATCTCGCTGTTCCGCGCCGGCCGGCAGTGGCAGGCGCTCGACGCGTTCAAGGGCCTGCGCAACACCCTGATCGAGGAGCTCGGCGTCGAGCCGTCGTCGCGCCTGCAGACGCTGCAGCACGCGATCCTGACGTCCGACCCGCGCCTCGACAGCGCCGAAACCCGTCAGTTGCAACGCCTTCTGGCCTAGATCAAAGCTCCAGCGGCCCGCGCCACACTGTGGCGCGGGCCGTTTTTGCTTGTCGTGCAACGGTTTCTTCGAGAATCTCTCCAGTGGCTTACAGGCGTGCGGTGACAACCTCAGTCGTGGGCGCGCGGAAATCGCCCGCTGGAGGAAAGGAAGCTAGCCGTGAGCGCACTGACCATCGAGGGACTCAAAGAGATCCTCAACGAGGCCGCGGGCGACGACGACTCGTTCAAGCCGGGCCAGGACATTCTCGACATCCCGTTCCTCGAGCTGGGCTTCGACTCCCTCGCCCTGCTGGAGACGGTCGCGCTGATCAAGCGCAAGCACGGTGCCGCCATCGCCGACGACGAGCTGGCGTACATCGAGACGCCGCGTCAGCTGCTGGACAAGGTCAACGGACAGATCGCGGCCTGACGCCGGCGACTCGGGATACGGAGACGGACATGACGCACACCACCACGCACACGGTCATGATCGGGGCTCCCGCCAAGGTGGTGTACGACCTGGTCGCGGACGTGACGACCTGGCCGTACATCTTCGGACCCACGGTCCAGGCCGAGGTGTTCGAACGGGATGGCTCGACGGAACGGTTGCGGTTGCACGCGTTCGCCAACGGTGACGTGCGCACGTGGACGTCCCGGCGCGAGCTCGACCCGGCGAACCTGCACATCAAGTTCGAGCAGGAACGCTCGGCGGCACCGGTGAAGACGATGGGTGGGGAGTGGCGGATCGTCCCGATCGCCGACTCGGCGACCCGGGTCGATCTGCTCCACCACTTCACCGCGGCGCAGCCCGAGGCGGTCGACCTCATCCTGAACGCCGTCAACAACAACAGCGACGCCGAGCTCGCCGCCCTCAAGCGGGCGGCCGAGTACGGCGACGACTACGACAAGCTGGTGCTGTCGTTCTCCGACAGCATCACGATCCACGCGAGCCGCAAGGACGTCTACGAGTTCCTGTACCGGTCGGACCTGTGGCCGGAGCGTCTGCCGCACGTGGCGAAACTGGACCTGAAGGAAGCCGTCACCGGCGTGCAGTCCATGGAGATGGACACGCGCAGCCCGGACGGGTCGATCCACACCACGCACTCGGTGCGGGTCTGCACCCCGTACGACGGCATCGTCTACAAGCAGACGCACACACCGCCGATCATGGCGGCGCACGTCGGCCGGTGGACGTTCAGGGACATCGGCGACGGCATCGAGGCCGGCATCGAGGCGACGTCGCACCACACCGTCGTCATCCGGCCCGAGGTCATCCCCGAGGTCCTGGGGGCCGACGGCACGATCGAGCGCGCTCGCGAGCTCATCCGCCACGCGCTGGGCACCAACAGCCTCACGACGCTCCGGCACGCCAAGGAATTCGCCGAGAACGGGTGAGGTGACGCGATGGGGTTGGGTGGCGCGGAACTACTGACCGCCGCGGCACGCGCTGCAAGCCGCAACGGACTTTACGTGGTCTCCATGTACCTGGAGAAGGCCGCGGTCGAGCATCAGCGCAAGGGTTGTCCCTCTTCGGACGTGGCGCCCTGTGCGTATGAGATCGAGGCCTCCCGAGTACTGCTGTCGGGGTTCTGATGAAGCTCTACGACATCTCGCTGCGTCGCACCAGCCTGTCCATTTCGGACAGACTGGTCGCGGCGCGGCGCCTCGACGCGCTTGGAGTCACGTTCGTCGACGGAGGCAGGCCCGCCCGGTCGTTCTACCACCGGGCGGCGATCGAGCTCCGGTTGCGGGCCGCCACCCTCATCGCCTCGGGCGGTGCGGAGGATCTCGCCGCACTCATCGCCGCGGAAACCCCCGCGGTGGCAATAGTTGTCCAAGGGCACGGCTTTTCGGTGGTCCGAGAGGCCGTGCGTCAACTCGTGCGCGCCGAACGACGAGTGATCGTCGAGGCGCGGGACTTCTTCGACGGCTGGCTGATCGACCCCGAACACGCTTTGGAGGTCGTGCTGACCGCCGCGGAGGCTGGGGCGGAAACCGTGTTGCTGCACGACACAGCGGGCAAGCTGTGGCCGGACCAGATCGGCGAGATCGTCGAGGCGGTCGCGGAAACCGGTGTGCCCCTTGGTTTCGGTAGTCCCGAAGACGGCGGCTCGGCGGCGAAACAGCTGTTCGCGGCCGACGCGGGGGCGGGACTCGTACAGGGGTCCTACGCCGTCGTTCGAGGTGGCCTCGATCGGGTCGATTCACCATCGGTTCATTCGGCAGAAACAGGTATCGCTCCCGTGCCCTGTCCGAGATTGGAGCAGACCGTGTCCGCACAGAAGGCGATTGGAGGTGTCCGATGAGTCGTCGCGCCGTCATCACCGGGGTGGGCGTGGTCGCACCTGGTGGCATCGGAACGAAGGCGTATTGGAAACTGCTGTCCGAAGGGCGTACGGCGACTCGCAACATCACGCACTTCGACGCGTCTCCGTACCGCTCCCGCATGGCGGGAGAAGCAGATTTCGATCCAGTGCGCGAAGGCTTGACGCCGCAGGAGATCCGCCGGCTCGACCGTGCCGCGCAGTTCGCGGTCGTCGCGGGCCGTGAGGCGATGTCCGACTCCGGCATCGAGTTCGACCAGCTCGACCCCGGCCGCATCGGTGTCTCGCTCGGCACCGCGGTCGGCTGTACGACCTCGCTGGAGCGCGAGTTCATCGTCGGCTCCGACCGGGGCAAGTACTGGGAGGTCGACCAGTCCTACGCCGTCCCGCACCTCTACGACTACTTCACGCCGTCCTCGATGGCGACGGAGCTGGCGTGGACAGTGGGCGCCGAGGGTCCGGTCTCCGTGGTCTCCACGGGCTGCACCTCGGGTCTCGACTCGGTCGGTTACGCGGCCGAGCTGATCATGGAGGGCTCCGCGGACGTCGTCGTCACCGGCGGCACCGAGGCTCCGCTCTCCCCGATCACCGTGGTCTGCTTCGACGTGATCCGTGCGTCGAGCACCCGCAACGACGACCCCACAACGGCGTGCCGGCCGTTCGACAAGACCCGCGACGGCCTGGTGCTGGGCGAGGGTTGCGCGATCATCGTGCTCGAGGAGCTGGAGCACGCCCGCGCTCGCGGTGCGCACATCTACGGTGAGGTCGCCGGCTTCGCCTCGCGGTGCAACGCCTACCACATGACAGGCCTGCACCCCGAGGGCATCGAGATGTCCGACGCCATCAACATCGCGCTGAAGCAGGCACGTGCGGACGCCACGGACGTCGGTTACATCAACGCGCACGGGTCGGGCACCAAGCAGAACGACCTGCACGAGACGGCGGCTTTCAAGCGTTCGTTGGGTGCGCACGCGTACAAGACCCCGGTCTCCGGCTTCAAGTCGATGATCGGGCACTCGCTGGGCGCGATCGGTTCGCTCGAGATCGTCGGCTCGCTGCTGGCGTTCGAGCAGGACCTGATCCCGCCGACGGCGAACCTCCACGAGCAGGACCCCGAGTGCGACCTCGACTACACGCCACTGGTGGCGCGCGAGAAGAAGGTCGACACCCTCCTGACCGTGGGCAGTGGTTTCGGTGGATTCCAGAGCGCCATGGTGCTCAAGAAGGTGGAAGGGGCAGGCCGGTGACTCGGGCGGTGGTGACGGGAATCGGCATTGCGTCGCCGAACGGTTTGGGGCCGACCGCGTACTGGCGGGCGACCCTGCACGGGGAGGCGGCGATCAAGCCGATCACCCGGTTCGACAGCGCGAACTACTGGGCGAAGATCGCCGGTGAGGTGCCTGGCTTCGAGGCAGGGCGGCACCTGCAGGGTCGCCTGCTGCCGCAGACGGACCACATGACGCGGCTGACACTGGTCGGCACGGACTGGGCGTTGCGTGGTGCGGGTGTGCAGCCGAACGACATCCCCGACACCGACATCGCGGTCATCACCGCGGCGACGGCCGGCGGATACGAGTTCGGTCAGCGCGAACTGCAGAAGCTGTGGCACCAGGGTCCGGAGTACGTCTCGGCGTACCAGTCGTTCGCGTGGTTCTACGCGGTCAACACGGGCCAGATCTCCATCCGCCACGGCACGCGCGGTCCCGGCGCGGTGGTGGTGTCCGAGCAGGCCGGTGGCATCGACTCCATCGGTCACGCCCGGCGCCAGCTGCGCAAGGGCGTCCAGCTCGCCCTCACCGGCGGCATGGACTCGTCCTTGTGCCCGTGGGCGTGGGTTGCCCACCAGGCGTCGGGTTGCCTGTCCCGCAACAACAACCCGAAGCGCGCCTACCTGCCGTTCGACCGCGACGCCTCCGGGTACGTCGCGGGCGAGGGTGGCGCGATCATGGTGGTCGAGACGCCGGAGTCGGCGGCCGGTCGTCCGGGTACGCGCATCTACGGCGAGATCGTCGGGTACGCCTCGACGTTCGACTCGAAGATGCCGTCGCGGGAGCCGGGTCTGAAGCGGGCGGCCGAGCTGGCGCTGCGCGACGCCGGCATGGACGCCTCGGAGATCGACGTGGTGTTCGCCGACGCGGCGGGCATTCCCGAGCTCGACAAGGCCGAGGCCGAGGCGATCAAGGGCATCTTCGGGCCGTTCGGCGTGCCGGTGACGGCGCCGAAGACCATGACCGGCCGGCTGTTCGCCGGTGGTGGCTCCCTCGACGTGGCGTCGGCGATCCTCTCCATCTACTGGAGCGCGATCCCGCCGACCATCAACGTCGAGAACCTGGTGCCGGAGTACGAGATCGACCTCGTCATGAACGAGGCGCGGCACGGCAAGATCAAGGCCGCTCTGGTGCTCGGTCGTGGCAAGGGCGGCTTCAACTCCGCCATGGTGGTTCGCGAGTACAGGTAGATGTCAGGTGCCTCAAGGCCGTGAAGGTGTCCCCTTCACGGCCTTGAGCCGTTTCTGGAGGCGTGTTGTGGACGTAGCACTGATGTTTCCGGGCCAGGGATCGCAGTACCCGCGGATGGCGGCGTCCCTGTACGGCACGGATGCCGTGTTCACCTCGGTGATCGACGAGGTGTTCGAGCTGTTCGGCGAGGTCGGCTCCCTTGCCTGCGAGGACTGGCTTTCCGGGGCGGACGTCGATCACGTGTCGCGGGCGCAGCCGTTGCTGTTCGCCGTCGACTACGCGCTGGGGCGCACCGTTCTGTCGTGGAGCGTCAAGCCCGTCGCGTTGATCGGGCACTCCGCGGGCGAGGTCGTCGCGGCGACGCTGGCCGGCGTGTTCACGTTGGAAGAAGCCGTGTCCCTGGTGCGGGACCGGGTGCTGTCCGCCGTGCCGATCCCTTCCGGCGGCATGCTGGCCGTCGCCGCGTCGGAAGCCGACCTGCTGCCGTACCTGGAGGGCGACGTGGCGATCGCGGCGGTGAACTCGGCCCGGCAGACGATGCTGGCCGGGTCAGACGAGCCGCTGGCCCGTGTGCGGGCGCGACTGGAGGCGGACGAGTACATCGTCGTGACCGTGCCGGCGTCGACGCCGTTCCACAGCCCGGCGATGCAGCCCGCCGTGGACGAGGCCCTGGCTTCGTGGAGTGCTTCGCCTCGTGCGCCGCAGATGCCGCTGTACTCCGGGTACACGGGCAAGCTGATGACTCCTGAAGACGCGTTGTCCGCGCGGTTCTGGACCCGTCAGCTGACCGACGCCGTCTACTTCGGACCGGCGCTGAACGAGCTGGTGGCGATGTACGACGTGCTGCTGGTGGAAGCCGGTCCCGGCCAGACCCTGACGTCGTTCGCACGCCGGACGAAGGCCGTGCGTTCCGGTGCCTCGCAGGTGTTGCCGTTGCTGGACGCGGCGGACACCGTGGACACGGCCCGCGCTCGTCTGGTGTGACCGCGATATAAAAGGGCCGCCCTCTCCTGGAGGGCGGCCCTTTGACGGCTGCTGCTAGTCGATGCCGCGGACGATGTGGTCTTCGTTCTCCGGTGGCCATTCACTGTTATCCATACCTACGAAGGTAGGTACCGTGATTCAGCTCTCACTTGAGAGCCGGTCGTTTGGTTCAGTCGTCGAGCAGTGCGACGGCCCTCGTCCAGCCCGCGCCGGCACCCTTGATCTTGACGGGGAACGCGACGACGGTGAACCCGAAGTCCGGCAACGCTTCCAGGTTCGCGAGACGCTCGATCTGGCAGTACTCGCGGTCACGGCCGGCGAAGTGCGCGGGCCACAGCACGCTCTCGTCCTTGGTCGTCAGGTAGCGCTTGACGATGTCCGGGAACGGCGCGTCGAGGCTGAACGCGTCGGTGGCGATCACCTTGACTCCCAGGTCCAGCAGGAAGTTCGTGGCGGGGCCGTCGAGTCCGGTGTAGTCGGTGAAGTAGGTCTGGGTGCCCGCGTGCTCGGCGGCGCCGGTGTCGAGGATGACGATGTCCATCGGCTTCGGCGTGTAGCCGATGCGGGCGAACTCCTTCTCCAGCACCTCGACGCCGATGACGCCGGTGCCGTGGCCGCGGACGTCGAGCTTCACGCCGGGGTTGTGGAACCACTCCAGCGGCATCTCGTCGATGTGGCGCGGGATTCCGTTGCCGTACGTGGTCTTCGAGCCGTAGTGGCTCGGCGCGTCCACGTGCGTGCCGGTGTGGGAGGTCAGGCTGATCCGGTCCAGTGTGAGGAACTCGGAGTCCCGCAGCACGGAGACGTCGAACTCGATGCCGAGCCGCGCCTTGAGCTGCTCGGCCATGTGTTCGGCACCCTGGGCGGCCGTGAGCACCTCGTGCGTCACCGGGTCCGCTTCGTACGCGGATGCGTCAATGTGGGAAGACAGATCGATGATGCGCATGCGGTCGAGCTTGGCGGGCGTTCCTTGAGCACGTCTCAAGACGCGGTGGGCATGGTTTTGCCTAGCCTGACACCGTTTCTGGAGGAGCCACCTCATGATCACCTTCCTCAACCGCTTCACGCTCACCGGTGACCCGGAGGAGTTCGAGAAGGCCTTCGACGAGACGGCCGCCTTCCTGCGCGAGCAGCCGGGCCTCATCCGGTACACGCTGTCGCGCCAGCTGGACGACCCGGCGTCCTACATCAACATCGCGTTGTGGGAGAGCGCCGACGCCCTGCGCGCGGCCCTGGCCCACCCGGACTTCGGCAACCACGCCAAGGCGATGCGCGGCCTGGCCGAGTCCTCGGGCGCGATCTTCAACCCGCGCCTGTCCTTTGAAGCCCCTGTAGAAGCCTGATGGGTCCGCTCGACGGGCTGAAGGTCGTCGAGTTCGGCGGCATCGGTCCCGGCCCGCACGGCGCGATGCTGCTGGCGGACCTCGGCGCGGACGTCGTGCGCGTCGAGCGTCCGTCCGGCGGCCTGTCCGTGGTGCCGGACGCCTCCCGCGACTTCCTGTTGCGCGGCAGGCGTTCGGTGTCCGCGGACCTCAAGTCCGCTGAAGGCCGCGCCTCCGTGCTGTCGCTGATCTCGGCGGCCGACGTGGTGATCGAGGGCTTCCGTCCCGGCGTGCTGGAGCGGCTCGGTCTCGGGCCTTCCGACTGCCTGGCGGTCAACCCCGGCCTGATCTACGCGCGGATGACCGGGTGGGGTCAGGACGGTCCGCTGGCCCAGCGCGCCGGCCACGACATCAACTACCTGTCGGTCACCGGGCTGCTGCACGCGATCGGCAAGCCACCGCTGAACCTGGTCGGTGACTTCGGCGGCGGCTCGCTGTACCTGGTGCTCGGCGTGCTGGCGGCGTTGTGGGAACGGCAGCGCACCGGCCTCGGCCAGGTCGTCGACGCGGCGATCGTCGACGGGGTGGCGTCGCTGGCGCAGATGATCTGGTCGATGAAGGCGCAGTCGGTGTGGGAGGACTCGCCGGACTCGAACCTGCTCGACGGCGGGTGCCCGTTCTACTCGATCTACGACTGCGCGGACGGCCGTTCCGTCGCGGTGGGGTCGTTGGAGCCGCAGTTCTACGCGCTGCTGCTGGCCGGTCTGGGACTTGATGCCGCCGACCTGCCCGAGCAGATGGACCGGGACTCCTGGCCGTTGCTGCGCAAGACGTTCGCCGAGACGTTCCTGACCAGGACCCGCGACGAGTGGTCGGAGGTGTTCGCGTCTTCCGACGCCTGCGTGACGCCGGTGCTCACCCTGGAGGAGGCGGCCTCGTATCCGCACCTGAAGGCACGCGGAGTGTTCACCGCCGACGGGGCGGCCGTACCCGCACCACGTTTTTCCTCGGACTAGATTCGCGTTCGTGGAACTCCGAATCTTCACCGAACCCCAGCAGGGCGCGAGCTACGACGACCTGCTCCGGGTGGCCAGGACGGCTGAGGACGCCGGCTACGGCGCCTTCTTCCGCTCCGACCACTACCTCAAGATGGGCTCGGCCGACGGCCTTCCCGGCCCGACCGACCCGTGGATCACCTTCGCCGGCTTGGCCCGCGACACGTCGACGATCCGCCTGGGCACGCTGATGACCGCCGCGACGTTCCGCCACCCGGGACCGCTCGCCATCAGCGTCGCCCAGGTCGACCAGATGTCCGGCGGCCGCGTGGAGTTCGGCATCGGCGCGGGCTGGTACGAGGCCGAGCACACCGCGTACGGGCTTCCGTTCCCGTCGCTCGGGGAGCGCTTCGAGCGCTACGAGGAGCAGGTCGCGATCATCACCGGCCTGTGGGAGACCCCGCTCGGCGGCACCTTCTCGTTCGAGGGCAAGCACTACACGCTGACCGACTCACCCGCGCTGCCGAAGCCCGCGCAGGAACGTATCCCGTTGCTGATCGGCGGCATGGGTGCCAAGCGCACGCCTGCCTTGGCCGCGTCCTACGCCACCGAGTTCAACCTGCCGTTCGTCGGCATCGACGCCGCAGTCGAGCAGTTCGCCCGCGTCGACACCGCCTGCGAGGAGACCGGCCGCGACCCGAAGGAGATCATCCGCTCGGTCGCCCTCGTCGCGTGCGTCGGCCGGACCGACGCCGACGTCGCCCGCCGGGCCGCCGCGATCGGCCGTGAGGTCGGCGAGCTCAAGGAGAACGGCCTGGCCGGCACCCCGGCCGAGGTCGTCGACCGCATCGGCGCGTGGCGGGACGCGACCGGTGTGCAGCGCGTCTACCTGCAGACGCTGGACCTCGCCGACCTCGACCACATCACCGAGATCGCGTCGGACGTCGCGCCCCAGCTCTGATATGTCACAGCTCTGATATGTCACAGCTCTGATATATCGGGTACTGGATATCGGATATCAGGCGAGCGCTTTGCGCACTGCCGACGGCATGGGCATGACGTGGTTCGCGAACCGCCGCCGATATCCGATATATCGCAGCTGCAACGCGGGTTCGTCGAGGTAGCGCTTCTCCAGCCCGTCCTGCCCGAGCACCAGCTTGAGCCCACGTCCGAGCATCGAAGGCGAGTCGAGGGCGAATCGGTCGCGCAACACATCGGCGGCTGCGTGGTCACCGAACTCCAGCGCCGCCCGCCGGACGGACTCGACCGGAACCATCAGGTACTGCTCGTCGGCGCGCACGCCGTCGCGACAGGAGATGTTCAACGCGCTGAGCGCCTTCTGGTGCGCCCCACCATCAAGCCCGAGGTAGTACTGCTCCCAGTCGCCGAGCTGGATCTCACCACTCCACGTCCGAACGGGCCCAGCGATCTCCACTGCCGCCGCCACCGGCCCGTTCGAACTGATTCCACCTGCCAGCGCCGTCAATCCGGCAGCCGTGAACAACTGGCGTCGGGACAACCTCACGACGCACCCTCCTCCGAAAGCCCGCGACTCCCCGCCGCGGGGCTACGGAATGCTAGCGAAGGTGATACCCGGAGCGACGGGGCCAGTGCGGGTCAAAGTGCGGTCCGTCAGGGGGAGCGTTCCGTCGAGCGCCGCCAGCACAGCGTCACGGGCGAGCGGCAGCACCTCGGCGACGGTGACGTCGCGGCCCAGTTCGTGCGAGAGAGAAGCGACGCCCGCGTCCTTGATGCCGCACGGGATGATGTCGCCGAACGCGTCGAGGCTCGCGTTGCAGTTGATCTCGAAGCCGTGCATGGTCACCCCGCGCTGCACGCGGATGCCGATGGCGGCGACCTTGCGCTCCGGACCCCGGTCGTCGGCGGGCAGCCACACGCCGCTGCGGCCCTCGATCCGGCCGGTGTGCACGCCGAGCTGATCGCACACGTCGATCAGGCCCTGCTCGATGCGCCGCACGTACTCCACGACGTCCATCGGCTCGATCAGCTTGAGGATCGGGTAGCCGACCAGCTGGCCGGGCCCGTGCCAGGTGATCTTGCCGCCGCGGTCGACGTCGATGACCGGGGTGCTGCCGCCGCGCGGGCGTTCCTCGTCGAGGGTGCGCCGGCCGCAGGTGTAGACGGGCGGGTGTTCGAGCAGCAGAAGGGTGTCCGGGCCGGTGCCGCCCGCGCGTGCCTCCGCGATCTCCTTCTGAAGGTCCCACGCCGCCATGTAGTCGATGAGCCCCAGCTCACGGATGACGACGGGGTCTGACGAGGTGCGGCACGAGTTCACGACCCGACGTTACCAACCCCAGAGCGAGTGCTGCCACGAGTCCAACGCCCGTCACACCCAGCACGGCGCCGATGACGTCGGTGACCCAGTGCATCTCCAGCACGACCCTGGCGAAGCCGCCCACCAGCACCGCGAGCACCGCCCACAGCGTCACCTTCCACGTGGTCCCGCGCAGCAGCACGACCAGCGTGAACGCCGTGGACGCGATCGCCACCGTGTGCCCGCTCGGATAGCTGGGCAGGTGGTACTCGATGGGCCGGACGCGGTCGAACAGGAACCTCGTCAGCAGGGTCGCGCAGCACAGCGCGTGCAGTGCCAACGCCTTCCACAGCCGCGGATCGCGCCGCCGCCAGGCGAGCACGAACAACACAGCCGCGAACGCCCATCCGATCGTCGGCCCGAGCACCAGACCCACCAGGAACGCCGTGTCCTGCAACCACTCCGGTCGCGGAAGCCCGTTGTGCACCCACACGTCGAGCCCGGTCATCTCGGGGAGTCCCAGGAGGATCCACGAGATCAGCAGAAGGGCCGCGACGACTCGGGTCACGCGACCGCCGCGTTCAGCGCTGCCGGCAGTGCCGGGTGAAGGAAGTGGAAGCCGCGGCTCTCCAGCACCTTCGGCGTCAGGCCCGGACCGCTGAGCAGCAGTTCCTCGGCCATCTCGGCGCCGAGCAACGTCTTGAGCGCGAACGCCGGAACGGTCCACGGCGTCGGCCGGTGCAGCGCGGTGCCGACCGCCTTGGTGAACTCGGCGTTCGTGACCGGCGTCGGACCGGCGACGTTGACCGGCCCGCGGATGTCGTCGTGCTCGACGACGAACCGGTAGGCCGACACGACGTCGTCCAGCGACACCCACGGGAAGAACTGCTCCCCGGACCCGAGCCTGCCGCCCAGGAAGAACTGGAAGACCGGCCTCAACCGCCCGAACACGCCGCCGGACGGAGAGATGACGACAGCGGTGCGCATTAGTACGACACGCACACCGCCTTCCTGCGCCACGGACGTCGCCGCTTCCCAGTCCTGGGTCAGCCGCGACATGTAGGTGTGGCCGCCCGGCGCGTCCTCGTCCGCGAGGCGCGACCCGGTGTCGCCGTAGAAGTGGGCGCCCGACGAGCTCACCAGCGTGGGCACGCCGTGCTCGACGACCGCCGCCGACAGCACCTCGGCCGGAACGACCCGGCTGTCGTGCAGGACCTGCTTGCGCGCGTCGTCCCAGCGCTTGTCGCCGATGCCCGCGCCGCACAGGTTGATGACGGCGTCGACGCCGTCGAACGTCCCGTCGTCGATGCGCCCGGCGTACGGGTCCCACCCGCGTTCGTCGGGCGCGGCGGCTTTGCGGCGCACCAGCCGCAGCACCTCGTGGCCGGCGGCGCGCATGGACGCCACCAGGCTCGTGCCGATCAATCCCGACGATCCCGCGATGACAACGCGCATACCTAGATCGTTCCCCACTGACGCGTCACGTGCACAGCCGTACTTCGCATACCGGACCCAGGATGTGCCGAAGGCCACCCCGGCAAACCGGAGTGGCCTTCAGGTCACACTATTCAGTCGATATCCAATACATCGGATATCAGCTCTGGTCAGAGACCGAGGTCGGCCTCGAACGCGCCTTCCTCGAGACGGTTCTTGACCGTCGTGAGGAAGCGGCCCGCGTCGGCACCGTCGACCAGGCGGTGGTCGTAGGTGAGCGCGAGGTACATCATCGAGCGGATCGCGATGGTGTCGCCGCCGTCCTCGTCGGTGATGACGACCGCGCGCTTCTTCACCACGCCGACGCCCAGGATGCCGACCTGCGGCTGCTGGATGATCGGGGTGTCGAAGAGCGCGCCGTTGCTGCCGAGGTTGGTCAGCGAGAACGTGCCGCCGGCGAGCTCGTCGGGCGTGAGCTTGTTCGAGCGGGCGCGCGACGCCAGGTCACCGATCTTGTGGGCGATGCCCGACAGGTTCAGGTCACCGGCGTTGTGGATCACGGCGTTGAGCAGGCCGCGCTCCGTGTCGATCGCCAGACCGAGGTGCTCGGCACCGTGGTAGGTGACCTCCTTGCGCTCCTCGTCGATCGACGCGTTGAGCACCGGGTGGGCCTTGAGGGCCTCGATGGCGGCCTTGGCGAAGAACGGCAGGAACGTGAGCTTCGCACCCTCACGAGCCTCGAACGCCTTCTTGGCCTGGTTGCGCAGCCGGGCGATCTTGGTCACGTCGACCTCGAACACCTGGGTGAGCTGGGCCGACATCTGCAGCGACTCACGCGTGCGCTGCGCGACGATCTGACGCAGCCGCGGGAGCTTCTGCACGGTGCCGCGCTTGCCCGAGTTGTCGACCGCGGCCGGGGCGGCGGTGCGAGTGGCCGGGGCGGCGGCCGGAGCAGCGGCGGCGGGAGCCGGAGCCGGGGCCTTCTTGGCCTCGACGGCGGCGAGCACGTCCTGCTTGCGGATGCGGCCACCGACGCCGGTGCCCTTGAGGGAGCCCAGGTCGATGCCGTTCTCCGACGCGAGCTTGCGCACGAGCGGAGTGACGTAAGGCGTGTCGTTCGCGTCGTCGCCAGAGGGCGCGGCGGCGGGAGCGGCCTGCGGAGCCGGAGCAGCCGGAGCCGGGGCAGGCGCCGGAGCGGCCTGCGGGGCCGGAGCCGGAGCGGCGGCGGGCGCGGGGGCTGGCGCAGCCGGGGCGGGAGCGGCGGCCGGAGCCGGGCTGCCCGAACCGATGACGGCGAGCTTGCCGCCGACCTCGACGGTCTCGTCCTCACCAGCGCTGATCTCGAGCAGCGTGCCCGCGACCGGCGACGGGATCTCGGTGTCGACCTTGTCGGTCGAGACCTCGAGCAGCGGCTCGTCGACCTCGACGCTGTCGCCGACCTGCTTCAGCCAGCGGGTGACGGTGCCCTCGGTGACGGACTCGCCGAGCGCGGGCATCGTGACGTCGGTGCCCTCGGCCGGACCGCCGGACTGTGCCGGTGCGGGGGCGGCCGGGGCCTCTTCCTGTGCCGGGGCGGGAGCGGCAGGAGCCTCTTCCTGCGCGGGGGCCGGAGCCTCCTGCGCAGGCGCGGCGGGGGCGGGCGCGGCGGCGGGGGCGGCGTCGCCGTCACCGATGACCGCGAGCTCGCCACCGACCTCGACGGTGTCGTCCTCCTGCGCGACGATCTTCTGCAGGACGCCGGCCGCCGGGGACGGGATCTCGGTGTCGACCTTGTCGGTGGACACCTCGAGCAACGGCTCGTCCACCTCCACCCGGTCGCCTTCCTGCTTCAACCACCGGGTGACCGTGCCCTCGGTGACGCTCTCACCGAGTGCGGGCATCTGGACGGAGAAGGCCATTGTTCGCTGACTCCTCGTGCTCTCGTGTGGCTGACTTTGTGTGGGGAACGGTCAGCCGTGCACGTGCAGCGGCTTGCCGGCCAGGGCGAGGAACGCCTCGCCGAGGGCTTCAGTCTGGGTCGGGTGGGCGTGGATCAGGGGAGCCACGTCCTCCGGGTAAGCCTCCCAGCTGTAGATCAGCTGTGCTTCACCGATGAGCTCGCCGACGCGTTCGCCGACCATGGTGACGCCGACGACCGGGCCGTCGGGAGCCTTGACGAGCTTCACGCCACCAGCGGTCTTGAGGATCTGGCTCTTGCCGTTGCCCGCGAGGTCGTAGATGAAGACCTCGGCCGAGCCGTACTTCTCCTTGGCCGCGGCCTCGGTGAGGCCGACGGAGGCGACCTCGGGCTTGCAGTAGGTGACGCGCGGGATGCCCGCCTCGTCGATCACCTTCGGGTTCTGGCCGGCGATCTCCTCGGCCACGAAGATGCCCTGCTGGAAACCGCGGTGCGCGAGCTGAAGGCCGGGAACGATGTCGCCGACGGCGTAGACGTTCGGCAGGTTCGTGCGCAGGCGCTCGTCGGTGATGACGAAGCCGCGGTCGATCGTGATCCCGGCCTCCTCGTAGCCGTGACCCGCGCTGTTCGGGCCGCGGCCGACCGCGACGAGCAGCAGGTCGGCGTCGAGGACGTCGCCGTTCTCCAGCGTGATCGACACACCCGAGTCGGACTGGGTGGCGCCGGTGAACTTCACACCGGTCTTGAACTTGATGCCGCGCTTGCGGAACGCGCGTTCCAGCTGCTTGGACGCGTACTCGTCCTCGGCCGGGACCAGGCGGGGCAGGGCCTCGACGATGGTCACGTCGGCGCCGAACGAACGCCACACGCTCGCGAACTCCACGCCGATGACGCCGCCACCCAGGACGACGACCTTCTCCGGGATGAAGTCCAGGTTGAGCGCCTGGTCGCTGGTGATGACCCGGCCGCCGATCTCCAGACCGGGCAGGCTGCGGGCGTACGAACCGGTCGCGAGGACCACGTTCTTGCCGACGTAGCGCCGGCCGTTCACCTCGACGGTGTTCGGGCCGACGAACGTGCCCGCGCCCTCGACGAGGGTGACCTTGTTGGCCTTCGCGAGACCCTGCAGGCCCTTGTAGAGCCGCGAGATCACGCCGTCCTTGTACGAGTTGACGCCGTTGATGTCGATGCCCTCGAGCGAGCTCTTCACACCGAACTGGTCGCCTTCGCGGGCGTTGTCCGCGACCTCGGCCGCGTGCAGCAGCGCCTTGGTCGGGATGCAACCGCGATGCAGGCAGGTGCCACCCAGCTTGTCCTTCTCGACCAGGACGACGGACAGGCCGAGCTCGGCCGCGCGGAACGCGCAGGCGTAGCCACCTGAACCACCGCCGAGGATGACGAGATCGGCGTTGGTGGCCGACTCCAGTTCCGGCGAAGTCACTTCGGATCTCCTCGGGATTACTTACTACGCGCGGGTGCGCGCGAGGTACGCGGCCATCTTGTCACTAGTTGCCGGAGCGCGGTGATCCGGCATAGGACACCACGCCCGGCTCTGATCATTCACCTACTCATAACACCCTTACCTGGCACCATGGTGGAGGGAAGCGCAGGAGGTGCTCGAATGGGGCTGTTCGATCGTTTTCGCAGGAAGCCGCGCGCAGGTGTGCTGCGGACCGCTTCCAACCAGGACACGAGCCACCTCGAGCAGTGGACGAAGAGCCGCCACGGCGTCGAGGCCTATGTGGAGCCGAGGACCACGGTGACCGAGACCACTGTGGTCCTGGTCGCTCACGACGGCGAGTGGACCCGCCGCCGAGTCGCGTCGCCGGACGCCGCGCGGTCGTTCGCACGCAAACTCGGCATGCCGATCTACGACGCGGGCATCGTGGGTTACCCGAAGCGCATGCGCGACTACACCGCGCGAAAAAAGGCTTCCGGCGAACTCTAAATCCTCACGGTCGGCTCGTGCCGAACCGGAAAATTGACGCTCGCCGCGATGAAGCACATCGAATGCGCTTTCTCGTGCAACGCCTGAGCCGTCTCCTTGGTGGCGGGATCGGCGACGGTCACGACGGGGTTGAGCACCACCTCGGTGAACCGCCCCGACCCGTCCGAGTGTTCGGCCATGACGCCCGTGGCGTGGTCGCGGTAGCCGGTCACCACGACACCGTTGGTCGACGCGAGGTGCAGGTACCAGAGCATGTGGCACTGCGAGAGCGACGCGACGAGCAACTCCTCGGGGTTGTAGCGACCGCGATCACCCCGGAACGACGGATCGGACGACCCGAGGATCGTCTCCTTGCCCTCGACCCGGACCTCGTGCGCGCGCTCGTAGGACTTGTACCCGGAGGTCCCGCTCCCGGTGTTCCCGGTCCAGACGACGTCGGCCTCGTACTGATGCGTCCCCATGTGGAAATACTCCTCTCGCCGGGGCCTGGAGCACAGCCCTGAGCGACCGGCATCTCTCTCGGACTGCCTGCTCCACGGCGAGCACGAGCCTCGCCGACGGCCGGCACCGTGATCACCTCCGCGAACACGAGAAAATGCCCGCAAGTCCTCTGCGGGGCATCTTTCCGTGAAATGGCAAGCCGTGACCGCGAAAGTCCGCGCCGCACATTTCAGCCCGCCCGCCGAAGCCCTTGCCCGACCCCCCTTGCAACGGGACGTTTGCGGACGAAGTCAAAAGACCTGTTGCAAAGGTGCTGGTCAGCAACGCTGAAGCAGCCGATATATCAGTTGCAACGCAACGGGCGGAGCCCCCGAAGGAGCTCCGCCCGTTGTGCGGAAAGAATGGCTCAGCCGTTAGCGGCGATGTCCGCCAGAACAGCCGCGATGGTCCGCACCGGAACGCCGGTGCCGCCCTTCGAGGTGTATCCGTAAGGGCCACCCGTGTGGAATGCCGGACCGGCGATGTCGATGTGCGCCCACTGCACGCCCTCGGCCACGAACTCGCGCAGGAACAGCCCGGCGGCGAGCATGCCGCCCCAGCGGTGCCCGGTGACGTTCGCGAGGTCCGCCAGGCGCGAGTCGAGGTCCGCGCGCAGCTCCTCGGGCAGCGGCATCGCCCACGCCGACTCGCCGACGGCGGTGCCGATGGCGGCGACGCGGTCGCGGAACTCGTCGGAGCCCATGACGCCCGAGGTGCGCTTGCCGAGGGCGACGACCTGCGCGCCGGTCAGCGTCGCGGTCTCGATCAGGTAGTCGGGGTTGTCCTCGCACGCGCGCACGATGGCGTCGGACAGGATCAGGCGGCCCTCGGCGTCGGTGTTGAGCACCTCGACGGTCTTGCCGCCGTACATGGTCAGCACGTCGCCGGGGCGGTAGGCGTCACCGGACGGCATGTTCTCCGCCATCGGGATCGACGCGATGATCTCCAGCGGGTACTTGAGCTTCGCGGCGAGCACCATCGTGGCGACGATCGCGGCGGCACCCGACATGTCCGAGGTCATCTCGTCCATGCCCGCGGCCGGCTTGATGGAGATGCCGCCGGTGTCGAACGTGATGCCCTTGCCGACGAGCGCGACCTTCTTGACGGCCTTCGTGCCCTTGTACGAGATGCGCACGAGGCGCGGCTGGCGCGTCGAACCGACACCGACACCCAGGATGCCGCCGAAGCCCTGCTTCTTCAGCGCCTTCTCGTCGAGGATCTCGACGTCGAGACCGGCCGCGGTGGCGAGCTTCTCCGCGCGGGCGGCGAACGAAGCGGGGTAGAGGTCGTTCGGCGGCGTGTTGATGAAGTCACGCGCGATGGCGACGGACTCGGCGATCGCGACGGCGGCCTTCAGCGCGGCCTTGTTCTCCTTGGAACCGGCGGCGTGCAGGTCGACCTTCGCGACCGGGCCCTCGCCCTTGTCGGACTTGTACTCGGTGAACGAGTAGGCGCCGAGCAGCGTGCCCTCGGCCGCCGCACCGACGTGCAGCGCGGCGAGCGTGTTGATCGCGCGCTTCTTGCCGCCCAGCGCACGGGCGGCGACACCGGACGCACGGCGCACCTGCTCTTCACCGGCGGTCTTGCCGAGGCCTACGGCCAGCACGAGCGGAGCGGCGATCTTGCCGAACGTCGGCACCTTCACCAGCTCGTCGGCCTTGCCGGACGCGCGCAGGGTGCCGAGCACGTCGAGCAGCGCGCCGTCGAACGCGGCGGCGACAGCTTCGGCACCGGGGGCGAGCTCCAGACCGTCCGCACCCTGCAGGGTGCCCACGACGACTGCGTCCGCGGCGGTGGTGCTCAGATCACCCTCGGTGAGGGCCAGCTTCGGGGCTGTCACGTGCTGCTCCAGGGTTGTTGCGTGCGGGGCTCGGAATCGTGACTCATGCTAAAGGTCGGACTGTCCCACTAATGCCCAGCCCCGCCCCGATCGCCGCAATCCGTGACGTTGACAGTTGCGCACAGTGGCGATTCGCCCGTTTCACGCATCAGTCGACCGGGTGGTTACGGCCGGATGCCGCATCTGAGAATGTGTACCGGTGACCCACACGCCTCGCGAGATCGTCACGGCGGTCGCGCTCGGTCTTCCCGCGGTGCTCGGAGCGGGGGTCTTCGCCGGATTCGCCCCAGCCGCAGGCCTTGCGGGCTGGTGGGTGCTCCCGGCGCTGGCCATCTCCGCGCTAGCCGCTCTCTGCTCGGCCTTCTCGACCGCGGACCAGTCGCGCGCCTACCCGGACGTCGGCGGCGGTTACGGATACGTGCGCGCGCAGCTCGGCGTGTGGCCCGCACGGATGACGGCGAGCGCACACCTTCTGGGCCGGTGCGCCATGGCGGCCGCGGTGGCGTCGATGTTCGGCGCGTACGTGGTGCCGGACCAGCCGATGATCGGCGCACTCGCACTGGTCGTCGCGACGGCGCTGCTCGGCGCGGCCGGCTTCCGCTTCACCGCGGGCGTCAGCGTGCTGGTGTCCGTGGTCGTCCTCGGCGTGCTCGCGTTGGTCGTCGCGGCGAGCTTCTCGATCGCGCCCGTGCCGTCGGCGGGGGAGGCGGGCACCGTCAACGAACTCGTCGGCGTCGCCGGCCTGATGTTCATGGCGTTCGCCGGTTTCGAACGCATCACCGCTCCGAATCGAGGGGAGAAGCACCACGCGCCGTCCGTGCTGAAGATCGCGATTCCGGTCCTCATCGGACTGTCGTTCGTGGTCTGTCTCGCGGTGGGCGCCGGTGTGCTTCGGCAGCTCGGTAGCGCGCGTCTCGCATTGTCACCGGCCCCGTTGCGCGACGCCCTCGTCGCAGCGGACTCGGCCGCGCTGGTGCCGCTCGTGCAGATCGCCGCGGCGGTGGCCGGGGTGGCCGCGCTGCACTTCGTTCTCGCGTCCGCCCACCGCACCCTGACCGGACTGACCGAGGACGGCGACCTGCCGACCCGCCTCAAGCCCGGCGCGCTGACGCTCGTCGTGGTCGTCGCTTCCGCACTCGCCGTCGTGCTGATGCCGTTGAGGACGGCGCTGGGCGTGGCGGCCTGCGGGACGTTGTTCTACTACGCCTTCACGAACGCGTCGGCTCGAGTCCTGCTGCAGAACGACCGCACGTGGCCCATGCGCACGGCTTGTCTCGGACTCGGGCTCTCGGTGCTGCTCGCCATGAGCATGCCGGTGCCCGCGATGCTCATCTCGATCGCGGGACTCGGCATCGGTACCGGGCTCATCGGCCTCACAGCGTTGCTGAGAGGAAAACGAGCAGCGTCACGCCAACACACACCGCAAGCCCGATGATGCGGCCGTTGGTGGACTCCTTCTCCTTGATGAGCGCCCAGTAGACGGCCAGGAAGACGGCGGCGGCGATCACGGCACCCACCACACCACCGACGCCGCCGAGCACCCATCCGTCGAGGAACGTCATGCCGGTGCCCAGAACGAGCAGCGCGGCCTGCAGCACGGTGCGGACGTCCGCACCCTTCGAAGATCTTTCCGCCTCGGTCATGGCCGGGGACTCTATCGAGGTTGACTTAGTAGGACGTCCGAGTTTTGGGAAGACGATTTTCCGTATCCCCACCTGCGGGTTACCGTGCTCTCATGACGAGCGAGTTGCCTTTCACCCGGACTCCCCACCCGCACCCGGCGACCCCGGAGCGCGTAGCGGAGGTACTTGCCAAGCCGGGCTTCGGGCAGCACTTCACCGATCACATGGTGACGATCCGCTGGAACCGCGAGCAGGGCTGGCACGACGCTGAAGTCGGCCCGTACTCCACTCTCGCACTGGACCCCGCGGCAATGGTGCTGCACTACGGCCAGGCGATCTTCGAAGGGCTCAAGGCCTACCGGCAGCCCGACGGTTCGATCGCGTCCTTCCGCCCTGAGGCCAACGCCGAGCGCTTCCGCGCCTCGGCCCGCCGCATGGCGATGCCCGAACTTCCCGACGAGCTCTTCCTGGAGTCCGTGCGGCAGATCCTCGCGGTCGACGACCGCTGGGTGCCCTCGGCCGAGGAGGAGTCCCTCTACCTGCGGCCGTTCATGATCTCCACGGAGAAGGGCCTCGGCGTGCGACCCGCGTCCGAGTACCTCTACGTGCTGATCGCCTCCCCCGCCGGCTCCTACTTCGCGAGCGGCGTCCGCCCGGTGAGCGTGTGGCTCTCGACCGAGTACGTCCGCGCGGCCCCCGGTGGCACCGGCGCGGCCAAGTTCGCCGGCAACTACGCCGCGTCCCTCGTGGCGCAGGCGCAGGCCGCCGAGAAGGGCTGCGACCAGGTCGTCTGGCTCGACGCGGTGGAACGCCGCTGGGTCGAGGAGATGGGCGGCATGAACCTGTTCTTCGTCTTCGGGGACAAGGTGATCACGCCCGAGCTGACCGGCACGCTGCTGCCCGGCATCACCCGGAGCTCGCTGCTGGAACTGGCCTCCGAGCTCGGCTTGACCGTCGAGGAGCGCCGCATCTCGACCGAGGAGTGGGAGAAGGCCAACGCCTCCGGTGAGCTCACCGAGGTCTTCGCCTGTGGCACGGCCGCGGTCATCACGCCGGTCGGCCACGTCAAGCACGCCGGTGGCGAGTTCGACATCGCCGACGGCGGCACCGGCTCGGTGACGAAGCAACTGCGCGAGCGCCTGACCGGCCTCCAGCACGGCCACGTCGCCGACACCCACGGCTGGATGACGGTGCTGCACTCCTAGGGCTCTGGGGTCAGGCGATCACCAGCACGGCCAGAAGCGCGATTTCGGCGGCAGCACCGAGCACATCACCGGTGATGCCGCCGAAACGCTTTCTGGTGTGCTGCACCAGTACCCACACGAGCGCGAACGCGACGACGACGGCGACGACCGCGCGCCACCCGAGCGGAATCGCCGCAGCAGCGAGCACCACCCACGTGCCGATGACCATCAACGGATGCTGAGTGCCCGCAACGAGCGCACCGAGCCCCTCAGGCCGTGCGGCAGGCACACCGCGCATGCAACAGATGCCGAACGCCGCCCGGCTCGTCGCGAACGCCAGCAGGACGACGCCCCACTGAGCGTGGGGGAGTGCGGCGGCCTGCGCGCCCAGCACCACGATCAGCGACACCACGCCGAACGGTCCGGCGCCGCCGTCCTTCATGACCTTGAGCGCACGCTCCGGCGGCCCGTAGCAACCGAGCCCGTCGGCGACGTCGGCAAGCCCGTCGAGGTGCATACCGCGTGTCGACAGTGCGACGACGCCGACGACCAGGAACCCGGCCACGAGCGCCGATATATTGGATATCGCAAGCAGCTTGAGGACGCCGACGACGAAGGCGCCGAGCACGACGCCGACGAGCGGTGTCCACGCGATGGCCCGCCCCGCCGCTTTGCGGTCGACGTCGTCGACACGCAGCGGCAGGACGGTCAGCCAGGACAGTGCCAGTTTCAAGGGCGAAGCTTCATTCCTTGTTGGTGACGCCGGCGCTCTCGAACGTCGCCATCTCCGCGAGCACCTTCACCGCCGAGATCAGCAACGGCAGCGCCGCCACGGCACCGGAGCCTTCACCGAGCCGCATTCCGAACTCCAGCAGCGGCTTCAGGTTGAGGTGCCCGAGCGCGATCGCGTGCGCGGGCTCGGCCGACTCGTGCCCGGCCACCCACCACTCACGCGCCCCAGGCGCCAGCTCCTCGGCCACGACAGCCGCCGCACCCACGACGACGCCGTCGAGCACGACCGGCGTCTTCCGCACAGCGGCCTGCGCCAGGAACCCCGCCATCGCGGCGATGTCGGCGCCACCGGCCGTCGCGAGCAACGCGATCGGGTCGCTGATCACGAGGCGGGCCCGGCGCAGCGCGTCCCGGATCGCCGCCGTCTTGCGCATCCACGCCTGGTCGTCGATGCCGGTGCCGCGTCCGACGACCGCGACGGGTTCCGACCCGGTCAGCGACGCGATCAGCACGGCGGCGGGCGTCGTGTTGCCGATGCCCATGTCACCGGCGACGAGCACGTCGGCGCCCGCGTCGACCTCCTCGTCGGCCAGCGCACGGCCGGCCGCGATCGCGAGCTCGCACTGCTCACGGGTGAGCGCGTCCTCGCGGTCGATCGACCCGGACGAGCGCCGCACCTTGTGCTGGCTGACCGCGGCCGGGGTGTCCGCGTCGACGGCCATGTCGACCACGCGCACCGTGGCACCCGCGACCTGCGCGAGCACGTTCACGGCGGCGCCGCCGGTCAGGAAGTTCGCGACCATCTGGCCGGTCACCTCGCTCGGGAACGCCGACACGCCCTGAGCGGTGATGCCGTGGTCGCCCGCGAACACGACGACACGCGGCCGCACGAACGGCTTGGGCGGTACGACGCCCTGACAGGCGGCGATCCAGTTGCCCAGCTCCTCGAGCCTTCCGAGCGAGCCGACCGGCTTGGTCAGCACCGCGTGCCGGGCCTCGGCCTCGCGCAGAACGGTCTCGTCCGGCGGTTCGACCGGCGGGAACTCGGTGCTCACCTGGTCACTCCTCATCGCAGTTTCAACGGGATGCCGGCGACGAGCAAGGTGACCTCGTCGCACACCTCGGCGACGCGCGCGTTGAGCGCACCGAGGTGATCTCGGAAGAGCCTGCCAGAGCGCGTCGACGGAATGACGCCGAGGCCGACCTCCGCCGTCACGAGCACCAGTCGCGCCCGGCAGGTCGCGACCGAGCGCACGATCGCGTCGATGTCGCCCGCGATCGCCTCGGCGCCGTCGCCCTCCCACGCGTCGGCGTCGTCGAGCACGCCGACCAGCCACGTCGACAGGTCGTCCACCAGGATCGGCGGGTCCTCGTACTGCGTCGCGGTGAGCAACGCCGGCAGGTCGGCCGGAGCCGACGCCTCGACCGTGTGCCAAGTGGACGGACGCCGCGCGACGTGCAGCGCGATGCGTGCGTCCCAGTCGGGGTCGTCCGGGTATCTGCGCGCGGTTGCGACGTAGGTCACGGCCGCCTCGGTGAGCAGACCTTCCGCGTGCGCCGACTTGCCTGACCGCGCTCCGCCGAGCACGAGCGTCCGAGATGACAAGAGTTAGCCTTCGTCCGTGGATTACCGCTGGCGCTACCAGGATGCACAGGGACGCGACGTCGCGGGCCCGGATGTGACGTTCGCCGAGCAGGCCGAGGCCGAGGACTGGTTCAGCGCGCAGTGGCGTGACCTGCTCGACGCCGGGGTCGAACAGGTCACGCTGCTGCGCTCGGAATCCGAGGTGTACGGCCCGATGAGCCTGCACTCGGCCGGCTAGATCAGCCCTGGGCGGTGAGGCGCGGGTCGTCGGTGACGACGCCCTCGAGGACCTTGTCGATCTGCGTGAGCACGTCGTCGTCGAGCTCGATGTCGATGGCCTTGACGTTCTCGAAGACCTGCTCCGGACGCGACGCGCCGATGATCGCGGACGCGACGTTCGGGTTCTTCAGCACCCACGCGACGGCGAGCTGCGCCAGCGTGATGCCCGCTTCCTCGGCGATCGGCTTGAGCTGCTGAACGGCGTTGAGCACGTCGTCCCGCATCCAGCGCGCGATCATCTGCGAGCCGCGCGCGTCGGCCAGGCGGGACCCCTCCGGCACCTCGGCGCCCGGCAGGTACTTGCCGGTCAGGATGCCCTGCGCGACGGGGGAGAAGACGATCTGGCTCAGGCCCTCGCGCTCGCACGCCGGGATGACCTGCGGCTCGATCACGCGCCACAACATCGAGTACTGCGGCTGGTGCGACACGAACGGGACGTTGAGCTCACGGGCCAGCGCGGCACCGCGGGTGATCTGCTCGGCGGTCCACTCGGAGACACCGACGTAGAGGACCTTGCCCTGACGGACGAGGTCGGCGAACGCCAGCATCGTCTCCTCGAGCGGGACGCTGTAGTCGAACCGGTGGGCCTGGTACAGGTCGACGTAGTCGGTCTGCAGGCGCTTGAGCGACGCGTTGGCCGACTCCATGATGTGCTTGCGGCCGAGCCCGCGGTCGTTGGGGCCGCCGGGGCCGGTCGGCCAGTAGACCTTGGTGAGGATCTCGAGCGACTCGCGCCGCTGACCCTGCAGCGCCCGGCCGAGCACCGACTCCGCGGCGGTGTTGGCGTAGACGTCGGCGGTGTCGAAGGTCGTGATCCCCGACTCCAGCGCCGCCTTCACACAGGCGTGGGCCTGGTCCTCTTCGACCTGGGAACCGTGCGTGAGCCAGTTGCCGTACGAGATCTCACTGATGGACAGGCCGCTGCGGCCGAGTCGACGGAACTTCATACATCGGAGCTTAAACCGAAATCGTTCGTGCTGCTAATGAACTTCGGGCGCGTGCCACACCATGGAATACCGCCAGAACAAGTGCCGGCGGACCCGCGCGCCGGGCACGATCTCCGCCGCGGCCGCGCGGATCTCCGGCAACGTCGGCGCCGTCATCACCATCGGCATCTCGGTGTCGTGGGGCTTGCCGCCGGTACCGTTGATCGCTTTGACCAGACCGACAACGGCGTTCGCCGGCAACGTCACGAACTCCATCGCGTGGTCTGATCGCGTCGAGGTCAGGTAGAGCCCGATGACGACGAGCGTTCCGCCGGGCTTGGTCAGCGCGGCGAGCCGGGAGAGACCTTCGCGCAACGGCAGGTGGTGCAGGCTCGCCTCGGCGGTGACGACGTCGTAGCGGCCCAGATCGTGGGTGAGGACGTCGCCGTGGATCCAGTTGACCCGATCGCTGCCGGCCCTCGCACGTTCGATCATGCGCGCGCTCGCGTCGATCGCGGTGACGTCGTCTGCTCGCAGCGACCGCGCCAGGTCGCCCAGACCGCAGCCGACGTCCAGCGCTGATCCGGCCCGAGACGGCAACTGCCGGAGCAGCCAGCGGCGGTACCACTCGTTGTGGTTCCACCGCAGCTTCTCCGGCAGCTGAAGCTTGCGCGGTTCTCGGCGCACTACTTGATGGCGTCGCCCGGCTTCACCCGCGGCTTGGGCACGCGGAGCTTGCGGATCTGGCTCGCGCGGATGAACGAGTACCAGCCGATCGACAGGCCCTTGATCGGCTCGGCCGGGAACTTCACCCGCACCTTGCGCGTGACGAGGCGGCCGAGCACGAGGCCCTCGATGACCATCGCGATCAGCATGAACGTCGTCGCCAGCGTCGCGTACCGCTGCACGGCCAGCGACGGCGTCAGCAGCGCCACGAACACCAGCACCGCGAGCGGCATGAACAGGCCCATGAGGTTGCGCCGCGAGTCGACGAGGTCGCGGATGTACGCCTTCACCGGACCGCGGTCACGCGGCAGCAGGTACTTGTCCTCGCCCGCCATCATGCGCTGACGACGCTCGGTGGCCGCGGCACGGCGCTCTTCCTTGCTCACCTTGTTGCCACGCATGCGCTTGAACGCCTCGCGCTGCGTGCGCGGCGGCGGCGGAACCGGCCCGGAACGCCTGCCCTGCGCCTCACGCCGCTTGGGCGTGGGCCTGCCCTTGCCCGCGGAGCGGGTGGCGTCGGCGGCCTCGTCGGCCGACTCGGCGGCCGGGGCATCGGTGTCAGCGGCGTTGCGGCGCAGGAACCTCACAACGACAGGGTAGGACAGTGGTTCTTCTGTACCTTTCGCGAGGTGCGCGTACTCATCGCTCCGGACTGCTTCGGCGGCACCCTGACCGCTCGCGAGGCCGCTGACGCCATCGCCACCGGCTGGCACGACGCCAAGCCCGACGACGTCGTCACCCAACGTCCCCTGGCCGACGGAGGACCCGGCTTCGTGGACGTCCTGCAGGTCGCCACGAACGGCGAAATCCGATATATCAGCGTCACCGGCCCGCTCGGAGTTCCTGTCGAGGCACGCTGGCTCAGCGTGCACGCAGACGGTCGACGCGTTGCCTACATCGAGTCCGCCGAGGCGTGCGGCCTCCACCTCATCCCCGCGGACCTCCGCCCGCAGTCCTGCGAGACGGCAACGACGCGAGGCGTCGGCGAACTCATCGCGGCAGCGGCGAATGACAACGATGTCATCACGGTCGGCCTCGGCGGCTCCGGCACGACCGACGGCGGCGCCGGCATGCTCGCCGCTGTGTCGGACGCGGGCGTCGACCTCACTGATATATCGCTGGTGGCCGCCTCCGACGTCGAGAACCCGCTCCTCGGCCCGCACGGCGCCGCGCGCACGTTCGGCCCGCAGAAGGGTGCGTCCCCGGAAGCCGTGGAACGTCTCGAAGCGAAGCTCGCCGCCATGGACGTCCTCAAACCAGTAGCCGACATGTCGGGCGCCGGAGCGGCGGGCGGCCTGGGCGCCGCGCTCCTCTCGCTGGGCGCGACGGTGACGTCCGGCGCGGGCCTCGTCCGCGAACTCGCCGGCCTCGACGCCGCCCTCGACGACGCCGACGTCGTCATCACCGGCGAAGGCAGCTTCGACTGGCAGTCACTGCGCGGCAAGCTCATCACCGCCGTCGCCTCGGGCGCCGCCGAACGCGGCATCCCGTGCCTCGCCGTCGCGGGCCAGGTCAGCGTCGGCCGCCGCGAGATGGGCGCAGCCGGCGTCCAGGCCGCCTACTCGGTGTCCGACCACGTCGGCTCTGTGCAAAAGTCGATTGCGGACGCCCGCAAAAGTCTCATTGCAACGGCCCGGCACGTGGCCACGCAGTGGTCGCGATAAGAGTCGAGGTAGAACCGTGCGTGCGGCCGGCTGATATATCGGCTGCCTTGAGCGTGGTCTACGTGACAGTCGACACTTGAGGCGATGCGGCCCGCCGTTGTGGGACCATGGGAAGCGGAACAAGGCGGGGAACGCCCGTGTTGTTGATGGGTGAACCGCCCGCAAAGGACCTCTTAGGAGAGCCATGACGACCGCTCAGGATGCCGCTTCGACCACTGAGGCGCCCAGCCACGGCGTGACGCTGACCGATGCGGCCGCCGTCAAGGCCAAGGCGCTGCTCGACCAGGAGGGCCGCGATGACATGCACCTGCGCATCGCCGTCCAGCCCGGTGGTTGCGCCGGCCTTCGTTACCAGCTGTTCTTCGACGAGCGTGCGCTCGACGGTGACGCGATGGTCGACTTCAACGGCATGAAGGTCGCCGTCGACCGCATGAGCGCCCCGTACGTCGAAGGCGCTGTCATCGACTTCGTGGACACGATCGAGAAGCAGGGCTTCACGATCGACAACCCGAACGCCGGCGGGTCCTGCGCCTGCGGCGACTCGTTCCACTAAGGCGAACACGCGGAGAGGCCGCGTTCCCGCATCGACGGGAACGCGGCCTCTCCGCGTGTGGACCAGGAAATCTGCCAGGTATCACCCGGACAGACTGGGAAGCCGGCAGGTAGACCCGGAAGTCAGACCCTGAAAGTCAGACCCGGAAAGCTAGACGCCGTATTCGGCGAGGCCTTCGACCTGGTGGGCGCACCGCTCGTCGACCTGCCAGGGCGCGGCGTCGCGCGGGGCGGGAAGGGGGTGCTCGGGGTGGGTCAGAGCGAAGGGGAGCTGCGCGCAGTCCTCGATCAGTTCACTCATCGTGGTCGCCTCTGGGATCGTCACCTTCCGACCGTATGACGGCGGTCTGACCTGCGGTAGACCTACCAAACAGTAGTCTTCACAGCGGTACTCGTCCGGGTGAGTTGTCACGTAGCGCAACAAGAAAAGAGGAGCCGACGTGCCCCTAGCCGTGTGCGGCAGCATCGCGACCGACCATCTGATGCACTTTCCGGGTCGTTTCGCGGACCAGCTGGTCGCGGAGCGTCTCGACCGAGTGTCGCTGAGCTTCCTGGTCGACGACCTCGTAGTCCGGCGCGGTGGCATCGGCGCGAACATCGCGTTCGGTCTCGGTGTGCTCGGGGTGCGGCCGGTGCTCGTGGGCGCTGTCGGCAAGGACTTCGACGACTACCGCTCGTGGCTCGAGCGGCACGGCGTCGACACGTCCGGCGTGTACGTGTCCGAGGTCGCGCACACCGCACGGTTCGTCTGCACGACGGACGACGACATGTGCCAGATCGCCTCCTTCTACGCCGGTGCGATGGCCGAGTCGCGCAACATCGAGCTCGCGCCGATCGCGAACCGCGTCGATAACCTCGAGCTCGTCATCATCAGCCCGGACGACCCCGCGGCCATGCTCCGGCACGCCGACGAGTGCCGTCAGCGCGGCTACCGGTTCGCCGTCGACCCGTCGCAGCAGCTCGCCCGCATGGACGGCGACCAGGCGCGTGCGTTCATCGAGGGCGCCGAGTACCTGTTCAGCAACGACTACGAGTGGGAACTGCTGCTCCAGAAGACCGGCTGGACCGAGGCGGACGTCCTCGCCCGCGTAGGCAAGCGCGTCACCACGCTCGGCGCCAAGGGCGTCGAGATCGTCGACCGCGACGGATTCTCGCTGCACGTCCCCGCCGTCCCCGAGGTCGCGAAGACCGACCCGACCGGCGTCGGCGACGGCTTCCGCGCGGGCTTCCTCGCCGGCATCACCGCGGGCCTGAGCATTGAACGCGCTGCTCAGCTCGGCTCGTTCATCGCCGTCGAGGTGCTCGAGACCGTGGGCACGCAGGAGTGGGTGATCGAGCGCGAGTCGGCGCTCGCTCGCATTCGTGGCGCGTTTGGTGCGGAAGCCGCTGAGGAGATCGCTCCCGTCCTGCCATGATCGGACAATGGGGACGTACCTGTTCGGCGGCACCGGTGAGTCGCTCGATCCGAAGTTCGACGCGCTGAGCTCTCTGCTCGACGCGGGCACGTTCGCCCGCGTCGAGCAGTTGGGTGTCGCGGACGGCTGGCGCTGCCTCGAAGTCGGAGGTGGTGGCGGGTCGGTGGCGAACTGGCTCGCCGACGTCGTCGCTCCGGCCGGGCACGTGACGGTCACCGACATCGACGTCACCCGGCTCGAGGAACGCGACAACGTCACCGTTCTGGAGCACGACGTAGTATCCAATATATTGCCCGGCAACGCGTTCGACCTGGTCCACGCCCGCCTGGTGCTCTTCTACCTCCCCGCCCGCGAGGTCGTGTTGCGCAAGCTGCGCGACTCGTTGCGTCCCGGCGGATGGCTCGTGCTCGAGGAGTTCGACTGCCTCCCGCTCGAAGTCCTCTCCACCGGACCGTCCTCCGGCCCCGAGGACGCGAAGCTGATCATGCGGGTGAAGAACGCCCTGCTGACGTCGCTCGACCACGCGGGCGCCGAACTGGCGTGGGGCGCGCGCATCGAGAGGGCGCTGCTCGACGCCGGGCTGAACGACGTCAGCGGCTCCCGTGAGGTGCGGGAGTGGCAGGGCGGTTCGGCGGGCTGCCGTCTGCTCGCCGCGACCGCGCGGCTGATACGCGCGAAGCTCCCGCTCACCGACGAGGAGTTCGCCCGCTACCTGGAACTGATGGCGTCCCCGGACACCGTCGTCAGCTCGTACGCGATCTGCAGCGCTCAGGGACGCCGTTAGAACGAGAAGGGCCCCTCCGCAGAGGGGCCCGAACCGCTAGAGCTTGACCGGGTAGTGCGGCTCCGGCACCACCGGCTGGATGCGGCCCTCGACGAAGATGCCGTGCCAGATCATGAACACCAGCAGCGCCCAGATGCGGCGGCTGTGGTCGAGCACGCCGGAGCGGTGCTCCTCGATCAGCCGCAGCACCGCGGACTTGTCGATGTACTGGTCGGTCTGCGACGCGCGCACGATGTCGACGGCCCAGTCGTGCATCTCGTCCTTGAGCCAGTGCCGGATCGGCACCGGGAAGCCGAGCTTGCGGCGGTTCAGCACGTGCGCCGGCACGATGTCGCGGATCGCCTTGCGCAGCGCGAACTTCGTCGTGTCCTTCGTGATCTTCAACTCACTCGGGATCTGCGACGCGATCTTGAAGACCTCGGGGTCGAGGAACGGGACGCGCAGCTCCAGCGAGTTCGCCATGGTCATCTTGTCGGCCTTGACCAGGATGTCCCCGCGCAGCCACGTGAACAGGTCGACGTGCTGCATGCGCGTGACCGGGTCCCAGTTGCGCGACTCGCGGTACGGCTGGGCCGTCGCGTCCATGTGGGACACCGCCGGGTCGTACGTGCGCAACACCTGACGCAGGTGGTCGTCGAGGAAGATGCGCGCGTTGCCGTAGTAGCGCTCCTCCAGCGTCAAAGCCCCACGACGCAGCAGGTCCTTGCCGCGCACGCCGTGCGGGATCTTCGTGGAGACCTTGCCCATGGCCTTGCGCAGCGCGCCCGGCACCTTCTCGAACCCCGCCAGCGACAACGGTTCGCGGTAGATCGTGTACCCGCCGAAGAGTTCGTCCGCGCCCTCACCGGACAGGACGACCTTCACGTGCTGACGCGCCTCACGCGCGATGAACCACAACGGCACCAGCGCCGGGTCGGCCACCGGGTCGTCGAGGTACCAGGTGATCAGCGGCAGGGAGTCCATCATCTCCTGCGCGCTGACCGTGCGGACGACGTGCTTCACGCCGATCAGCGCCGCGGACTCCGCCGCCACGTCGACCTCGGAGAACCCCTGGCGCTCGAACCCCGTGGTGAACGTGATCAGGTCCGGGTTGTGCTCCTTGGCCAGCGCCGCGACCACCGTCGAGTCGATGCCGCCGGACAGGAACGAACCGACCGTCACGTCCGCGCGCATGTGCTTGGCGACCGAGTCACGCAGCGCCGCCGTGATCTCGTCGTAGAGCGCCTCCGCCTCGCCCTCGCTGCGGACGGTGCGGACCTTGAAGTTCGCCGGGAAGTACCGCTCGAACTTCGGCGACTCGCCCGGGACCAGCGTGAACGAGTGACCGGACTCGACGCGGAAGATCTGGTCGTGCAGCGAGGCGGGCTCCGGCACGTACTGAAGCGTGAGGTAGTGCTGCAGCCCCTTGACGTTCATCTTCGGGGCGATGCCGATCGTGGAGGCGAGCTCCAGCAGGAGCTTCTTCTCGCTGGAGAACGCGACCCCGCTCTGACCCTGCGCCCAGTACAGCGGCTTGATGCCGAACGGGTCGCGGCCGCCGAACACGATGTCGCGCTCGGAGTCCCAGATCATGAACGCGAACATGCCGCGCAGCCTCGTGATCGCCGCGGGACCGAAGTAGTGGTAGGCGGCGACGATGGTCTCCGTGTCGCCGTCGGTGTGGAAGACCGCGCCGTGCTTCTCGGTGAGCTCGGCGCGCAGCTCCAGGTAGTTGTAGATCTCGCCGTTGAAGTTGATCGTGTACCGGCTCGGCGACTCCGCCGGACCCCAGGTCAACGGCTGGTGGGAGTGCTCGATGTCGATGATGGCGAGCCGGTTGAAGCCGAACACGACCTCGTCGACCCGCCTGGTGCCGCTCTCGTCCGGCCCGCGGTGCCGCATGCACCGCAGCGCCGCCTCCATGGCCGGGCGCGCGTTCTCGGCCTCGTTCTCGCTAGGGCATACAAGTCCTGCCAGGCCGCACAAGGCTCTCGCACCTCTCAAGAAACACGAAGGGGAAGACCACGGGGAAGTCCTCAGTATGCCGAAGGGCCTCTGTGTGACCGAAACTGCACCGCAGCGG
This sequence comes from Lentzea waywayandensis, assembly GCF_900115955.1. Taxonomy (GTDB): domain Bacteria; phylum Actinomycetota; class Actinomycetes; order Mycobacteriales; family Pseudonocardiaceae; genus Lentzea; species Lentzea waywayandensis. The sequence goes on along the minus strand of NZ_FOYL01000007.1, from coordinate 234,468 downwards.
CGGTGCCCCCAAGGGGTGAGCGCCGTTGCGCTGGGCTACGCTCCCGCTTGATCCGTTGGCATGGAACGAGGAGGCGGGCGAGCAGTGGGCCTGAAGGAGGGCACCAGGGCATCCCGGCTGGTGAAGACCGCTGGGCTGGTAGGCCTGGTCGGCATCGGGGCCACCGGTTGCTCCACGGACGAGGTGCTGCGCTTCGGATGGCCGCAGGCCGTCACGCCGCAGGCCGAGAAGATGCGCGAGCTCTGGACCTGGTCCGTGGTCGCCGCGCTCGTCGTCGGCGTCATCGTGTGGGGCCTGATCCTGTGGTCGGTGGTGTTCCACCGCAAGAAGTCGGAGGAGCTGCCGCGTCAGACGGCGTACAACCTCCCGCTGGAGATCGTGCTCATCGTCGTGCCGACGGTGATCGTGGCGGTGTTGTTCTACTTCACCGCCGTCACGCAGAACTACGTCACGGACAAGTCGGGCAAGCCCGACGTCAACGTCGACGTGATCGCGTTCCAGTGGAACTGGGAGTTCCAGTACCCGGACCACAAGACCGAGGAGGGCAAGGCCGTCAGCACGGTCGGCACCTCGGGCGAGGTCCCGATCATGGTGCTGCCGGCCGGCAAGCGCATCCAGTTCACGCTGCGCTCGACGGACGTCATCCACTCGTTCTTCGTGCCGGAGTTCCACTTCAAGCGGGACGTCTTCCCGATGCCGGAGAAGAACAACCAGGACAACGTCTTCCAGATCGACCAGATCGATCGTCCTGGAGCGTTCGTCGGCCGTTGTGCCGAGCTCTGCGGCTCGTACCACGCGGTGATGAACTTCGAGGTCCGCGCCCTTGAGGAAGCCGACTTCGAGAAGTACATCGAGCTGCGCAAGCAGGTCAACGAGAAGACGGGCAAGCCGTACACCACGGCCGAGGCCCTCTCTCAGGTGAACTGTGACAAGTGGTGTTCACCGCTGGCCACGACGACCACCCCGTTCAACACCGACCGGACGGCGCGCGAAGCCTCCGGTGCGGGCCAGAAGTAGGGAACGCCTCGCGATGAAGATCGAAGCTCGCGTATTCGACCTGGTGATGGCCTTCTCGTTCCTGATGGCCGTCGTCTACGGCTACTGGACGCACCTGGCGACCGGCCACGTCGAACCCACCGGCACGGTGGCGCTCGCGCTGACCGGTGGCCTGGCCCTCATCACCGGCACCTACTTCCGGTTCGTCGCCCGCCGCATCGAGGTGCGGCCGGAGGACAATCCCGATGCCGAGGTGTCCGACGGCGCCGGCGAGCTGGGCTTCTTCAGCCCTGGCTCGTACTGGCCGGTCGGTCTCGCCGCCGCGGCGGCGACCACCGGTGTCGCGGTGGCGTTCTGGCACGTGTGGCTGCTCGTGATCGCCATCGTCCTGGTGCTGATCATGGTCGGCGGTCTGGTGTTCGAGTACCACACCGGACCCAACCACGACTGATATCCGGTACATCGGATATCGCTTCGACTGAGGCCCCCTCCACAGTGGAGGGGGCCTCAGTCGCGTGTGGACTGATATCCCGTATGTGATACATCGCATATCGCAGCGAAAGGGCCCTCCCCGGCAACAGCGGGGAGGGCCCTTTCGCAGGCCTGGAACGGGTTGCGGCGGCTACGCGGCGGCCGTCACCTTCTCGGGGGTCTTCTGGTACGCGTCGACGTACTCCTGGCCGCTCAGGTCCAGGATGCGGTAGATGATCTCGTCGGTGACGCTGCGCAGCACCGGCAGCGACTCCTCCATGCCCTCGTAGCGGCTGAAGTCGAGCGGCTCGCCGAAGCGGACCGTCACCGGGACGATCTTCGGGAACCTGCTGCCGACCGGCTGCACCCTGTCCGTGCCGATGATCCCGACCGGGATGACCGGGGCCCCGGACTCCAGCGCCATGCGGGCGACACCGGTGCGGCCGCGGTGGAGCATGCCGTCGAGCGAGCGCGTGCCCTCCGGGTAGATGGCGAAGGCGTCACCCCGCGCGAGGATGTCGGCGGCCGTGTCGAGAGCGGCGCGGGCATCACGGCCCTTGCCGCGGTGCACCGGCACGTGGCCGAGCGAGGAGAAGAACCAGCGCGACAGCGAGCCCTTCAGGCCGGTGCCCGTGAAGTACTCCGCCTTCGCGAGGAACGACACCCGGCGCGGAACGACCATCGGGATCACGACGCTGTCGATGAAGCTGAGGTGGTTGGCCGCCAGGATGACGGGGCCGTCGGTGGGGATGTTCTCCAGACCGTCCACCACCGGGCGGTAGACCAGACGGGCGGTGCGCGCGACGACGTGCTTCATCACCGGGTAGAGGAAGGCCATGACTCCAGCATTCCAGGTGGCGATTGCGACGGCGTTACCACGTGGCGCGCATCTCTGGCCCATCACTCGCTCGGACTACGCCCATGCGGCGGCCGTGCGAGCAGGGTCACGCGTCGACGACGACGCGTGACCGAAACCCGCTCAGTCAGTCGTTCAGTTACTTCTTCGGGGACGCCTTCAGAGCCTGCGAGAGCTCCACCCAGCGGCCCAGCAGCGTCGCCGCCCTGCCTGAGTCGATCGCGTCGGCCGCGCGGCCCAGCGAGGCCGACAGGTCGGCGTGCAGGTCGTCGGAGAACCCGCCGTGCGCCGCGATGGCCCCCGCCGCGTTCACGAGCACCGCGTCCCGCACCGAACCCGTCTTGCCGGCCACGAGGTCGCGGACCACCTGGGCGTTGACCGACGAGTCGCCGCCCTTCAGGTCCTCCTCGCGCGCGGGCTTCACACCGAGCACGGACGGGTCGATGGTCTCCGTGCGCACCACGCCGTCCTGCGCGAGCCACGCGGACGTCGTCGTGGTCGTGGTGATCTCGTCGAGGCCGTCGTCGCCCCGCACCACCAGGGCGGTGTTGCGGCGCCGCGCGAACACACCGGCGATCAGCGGCGCCGCCGAGGCCCGCGCACAGCCGATCAGGCCGACCGTGGGCTGCGCCGGGTTCGTCAGGGGGCCGAGCAGGTTGAACGACGTGGGAATGCCGATCTCCCGCCGCACCGGGCCGGCGTGCCGGAACCCGGGGTGGAACACCGGCGCGAAGCAGAAGCCGATGCCGAGCTCGCGCACGGTCTCCCGCACGCCGTCGGCGGGCAGGTCGATCGCGACGCCCAGCGCCTCCAGGACGTCCGCCGTGCCGCACTGCGACGACGCCGCGCGGTTGCCGTGCTTGACCACGGGCACGCCCGCGGCGGCCGTGATGATCGCGGCCATCGTCGAAATGTTCACCGAACCGGAATGATCGCCGCCGGTGCCCACGATGTCGGTCGCCCGCACGTCCACCGTGAACCGGTTCGCGTGGTTGAGCATCATCGTCGCGAGGCCGTCGACCTCCTCCGGCGTCTCGCCCTTGGCGCGCAACGCGACGACGAACGCCGCGATCTGCGCCGCGGTCGCCTCGCCGGACATCACCTGGTCCATTCCCCAGGCGGTGTCGTCCGCGGTCAGGTCGACGCCGTCGAGCAGGCGGTTGAGCAGTGAGGGCCAGGTGCGCTGGCTCATGACGGGATCAGCCCTTGACGACGGGCAAAGCCAAGCCCCGCAGCACCTCGGCCACGGTCTCGGCGGCGGCCAGCGGGTCGAGCGGGTGCACCAGCACCGCGTCCGCCTGCGACCAGGTGGCGAGCCACCTGTCGTCCTTGCGGCGCACCGCGACGACGATCGGCGGGCAGTTCGTGATCTCGTCCTTGAGCTGGCGGGACAGGCCCATGCCACCGGTCGGCTGCGCCTCGCCGTCGAGGATCAGCAGGTCGACGGTGCCGTTGTCCACCTCGTAGAGGACGTCCGCGATGGTGCCGACCTCGACGTACTCGACGCGCGCGAGGTCCGGCGCGGGACGGCGGCCGACCGCAGTGATGATCGTCTCACGCACCTCGGGCCGGTGGCTGAACACCAGGATCTTCGTGGTCTGCGTGCTCATCTCTGGATCCTCCGCTGCGACTGCCGACTGCGGTCCTGAAGAAAGTGACCAAGGTCGCCGTGATGCTATCGGGCCGGTTCGTGTGGTTTCTGCAGGGCGTCCCACCCCAGGGCGTCGCCACCGAGCCGTTGCGCCAGCGAGGCCATCCGCGACCGCTCCTGAGCGCAGTGCAGGGCGTCCAGCTTCTGCACGCGACTGATATGCGATATATCACCGGCGACTAGCACCCAGCCGTCGGGCGTGAGCAGCTCTCGCGCGCGTTCGACCTGGTCAGCGGGGATGCGCAGGTGGTGCCGGAACACGGCCAGGTCGTCGGCTCGCCACTTCGGTGAACGGGCCAGAGCGGCCGAATCGGCCTCCGCGATGTCGAACGCCTCGACCACGACGACGAGCGCCGGATCGTCGATCGACAGCGTCGGCACCTCGTCTTGGCGCAGCATGTCCCGCAATCGGCCCAGCAAACCCATTCGTTGATCTCCTCGCGATCACCCGCTGTGTGACCCAGCCGACCCATGATCCGCGCAGGACCCGATGGGCGGACGGAAATTCCGCAGGCAATAATGCTGCGCGTGACCACGGCAGCGCCTTCAATCGGCCAGCGCGTGCACTCGCTGAACCGCCCGAACATGGTCAGCGTCGGCACGATCGTCTGGCTGTCCAGCGAGCTCATGTTCTTCGCTGGCCTCTTCGCCATGTTCTTCACGGTGAAGGCCCAGAACGACACTGGGCATTGGCCCCCAGCGCCCACCCACCTGAACGTTCCCTACGCGGCGGTCTTCACGATCATCCTGGTCGCGTCGTCCTTCACGTGTCAGTGGGGCGTGTTCGCCGCTGAGCGGGGCGACGTGTTCGGTCTGCGTCGTTGGTACATCGTGACGTTGATCATGGGAGCGATCTTCGTCGGAGGCCAGGCGGGTGAGTACTTCACCCTCGTCGAGGAGGGCACGACGATCCCGTCGTCGGCCTACGGCACGGTCTTCTACCTCACGACCGGCTTCCACGGCTTGCACGTCATCGGCGGTCTGATCGCGTTCGTCTACCTGTTGATCCGGACGAAGCTCAGCAAGTTCACGCCGGCGCAGGCCACCTCCGCCATCGTCGTGTCGTACTACTGGCACTTCGTCGACGTCGTGTGGATCGGGCTCTTCGCCATCATCTACATCGTGCCCTGACCTGCTCCCCAGCCACGAGCTCCCGAACTGACAGCAAGGGTTGCCGCACACCATGACCACCACTACGAAACGCCCGCGCGGCGCCCGCACGAAGCTGCGCCGCCGGGTCGCCGGTCTGCTCGCGCTGGGCTTCGCCCTGCTCAGCGCAGGCATGCTGTTCGCCGCGTTCGCGCCCCAGGCGCAGACCGCCCAGGCGCAGCAGGAGGACGCTCTGGTCCGCCAGGGCGAGCAGATCTACCTGAACACCTGCGCGGGCTGCCACGGCAAGTCCCTCGAAGGCGTCAAGGACCGCGGGCCGAGCCTGATCGGCGTCGGTGACGCCGCGGTGTACTTCCAGACTTCCTCCGGCCGCATGCCCATGGCGCGGCAGGAGGCGCAGGCCATCCGCAAGCCCGCGAAGCTCACGCCCGAGCAGATCAACGCGCTGATGGCCTACATCACCGCCAACGGTGGCGAGGGCCCGAAGAAGCCCTCCGAGTCCGGCGAGGCCCTGCGCGGCGACAACCCGGCGCGTGGTGGCGAGCTCTTCCGCCTCAACTGCGCCAGCTGCCACAACTTCACGGGTCGCGGCGGCGCGCTGTCGTCCGGCAAGTTCGCGCCGGAACTCGACGGCGTGACCGAGGAGCAGATCTACACGGCGATGCTGACCGGCCCGCAGAACATGCCGAAGTTCGGCGAGCGCCAGCTGACGCCGGAAGAGAAGAAAGACATCATCGCGTACGTCAAGTCGGTCACCGACGGAAACAACAACTCCGGCGGTAACCCCCTGGGCGGGTTCGGACCCGTCTCCGAGGGATTGATCGCGTTCATCGTGGGCATCGCCGCGCTCATCGGCGTGACCCTCTGGATCGGAGCCAAGGCATGAGCGGCGACAAGCCGACCGAGCTGCCCAGCGAGGCAGAGCTCGCGGAGATGAGCCGGGACGACCTCGTCAGGCTCGGCACGAAGATGGACGGTGTCGAGCTCGTCCACTACGAGGAGAGGTTCCCGGTACCCGGGACGCGTGCCGAGCGTCGCGCCGAGCGCGTCGTCGCGCTCTGGTTCGTGATCTCCGCGCTGTCCGGACTGGCCTTCCTCGGCGTGTTCCTGTTCTGGCCGTGGCAGTACGAGGCCCCGCACACCGACGGCCACCTGCTGCACATGCTCTACAACCCGCTGATCGGCCTGTTCCTGGGCCTGTCGGTGGTCGCGCTGGGCGTTGCCGCGCTGCTCTACACCAAGAAGTTCATCCCGGAAGAGCTCGCGGTGCAGCAGCGCCACGACGGCCCGTCGGCCGAGGTCGACCGCGCCACCCTGGTCGCGGAGCTCGCCGACGCGGGTGAGCGCAGCGGCATCGCGCGCCGCAGCCTGATCAAGCGCACCGCGGGCCTCGGCGCCGGCGTGCTGGGTCTGGGCGTCGCGGCCGTCCCGCTGGGCGCGCTCATCAAGAACCCGCACGCGGACAGCGAGACCAAGAACTCGCTGTGGCACACCGGCTGGAAGGCCGAAAAGGGCGAGAAGGTCTACCTGCGCCGCCACACCGGCAACTTCCACGAGGTCTCCCTGGTGCGTCCCGAGGACGTCGAGCCGGGCGGCTTCGAGACGGTGTTCCCGTTCCGGGAGTCCGAGCGCGAGGACGAGCACGCCCTGGTCGCGGCCCTCAAGCGGGCCGACGCGCCGGTCATGCTCATCCGCATGCGCCCGAACCAGGCGGTCACCAAGCGCTCTGGTCAGGAAGACTTCAACTACGGCGACCTCTACGCGTACTCCAAGATCTGCACGCACCTTGGATGCCCGACGTCGCTGTTCGAGCAGCAGACCGGTCTGCTGCTCTGCCCGTGCCACCAGTCGCAGTTCGACGTGTTCGAGTACGCCAAGCCGCGGTTCGGTCCGGCAACCCGTCCTCTTCCCCAGCTTCCGATCACGGTGGACGAAGACGGATACTTGGTTGCCCGCAGCGACTTCATCGAGGCTGTGGGTCCGGCGTTCTGGGAGCGGAAGTCATGAGTGCCATCACCACGCCGACGAAGCCGGCCAACGCGGCCGCGCGCGTCGCAGGGGCGGCGGCCAACGCTGCCGACGAGCGGTACCACGCGGCCTCTGGCCTGCGCAAACAGCTGAACAAGGTCTTCCCGACGCACTGGTCGTTCCTGCTCGGTGAGATCGCCCTCTACAGCTTCATCGTGCTGCTGCTGTCGGGCACGTACCTCGCGCTGTTCTTCGACCCGTCGATGACCGAGGTCACCTACAACGGCTCGTTCGAGAACCTGCGCGGCATCGAGATGTCGCGGGCGTTCGCGTCCACGCTCGACATCTCGTTCGAGACGCGCGGTGGCCTGTTCGTCCGCCAGGTGCACCACTGGGCGGCGCTGCTGTTCATGGCCGCGATCGTCGTGCACATGTTCCGGATCTTCTTCACCGGCGCGTTCCGCAAGCCGCGTGAGATCAACTGGGTCATCGGCATCGTGCTGTTCATGCTCGGCGCGATCGAGGGCTTCCTCGGCTACTCGCTGCCGGACGACCTGCTCTCGGGCACCGGCCTCCGCGTCATGGCGGCCCTGCTGATCTCGTTCCCGGTGGTCGGTACCTGGATCAACTGGCTGATGTTCGGCGGGGAGTTCCCCGGCACGGACATCATCCCGATGCTCTACACCGCGCACATCCTGATCATCCCGGCGATCATCCTGGGTCTGATCGCGGCGCACCTCGCGCTGGTCTGGTATCAGAAGCACACGCAGTTCCCGGGCGTGGGCCGCAAGGAGACCAACGTCGTCGGTGTCCGCATCATGCCGGTGTTCGCCGCGAAGGGCGGTGGCTTCTTCGCCATCGTCGTCGGTGTCATCGCGATCATGGGTGGCGTCTTCCAGATCAACCCGATCTGGAACTTCGGCCCGTACAACCCCGCGCAGATCTCCGCCGGCTCGCAGCCGGACTGGTACATGGGCTGGACCGACGGCCTGGTCCGCATCTGGCCCGCGTGGGAGTTCTACCTGGGCAACTACACGATCCCCGGTGCGTTCCTGCCGTTCATCCTCGGCCTGCCGCTGCTGACCGGCATCGCGGCGGTCTACCCGTGGATCGAAAAGAAGATGACCAAGGACTACGCGCACCACAACCTGCTGCAGCGCCCGCGTGACGTTCCGGTCCGCACCGCGCTGGGCTGGATGGCGATCACGTACTTCATGGTCCTGCTGCTCATGGGCGGCAACGACATCTTCGCGTACAAGTTCGACATCTCGTTGAACCTGACGACGTGGATGGGCCGCATCGGCATGCTGATCCTGCCTCCGATCGCGTACTTCGTCGCGTACCGGATCTGCATCGGCCTGCAGCGCGGCGACCGCGAGGTGCTCGAGCACGGCGTCGAGACCGGCATCATCAAGCGCCTGCCGCACGGCGAGTTCATCGAGATCCACCAGCCGCTGGGCCCGGTGGACGACCACGGCCACCCGATCCCGCTCGCCTACCAGGGCGCGTCGGTGCCGAAGAAGATGAACAAGCTCGGCTCGGCCGGTCACCCGGTCGCCGGCAGCACGTGGTCGCCGGACCCGGTCGAGGAGACCGTGGCCCTGGAGAACGCGAAGCACACGAACCTGCTGGACTCCGGTTCCGCAGAGAAGTCCGAGGAGAAGTCCGGCGAGCTCGCGGGCAAGCCCGCGGACCCGAAGGCCTGATCTCCAGGTTTGAAGCACCGAAAAGCCCCCGTGATTCCTCACGGGGGCTTTTCGCTGTCCTGGTGATCCGGGCTACTGGGCGTCGTCCAAGCCGATGGCGAACGCGGCCTCGTCGTCGCGCTTCGAGTAGCTGCGGAACGCGATGTGCGTGTCGGTGTTCAGCACACCGGCGACCTTGCTGATCTTGCCGGGGACCAGCGCGGCGAGGTCCTCGTGCTTGCTGACCCGTACCAGCGCGATCAGGTCCACGTCACCGGCACAGGAGTACACCTCGGTGACTCCGTCGATGTCGGCGATCTCCTGCGCGGCCTCGGGAATGCGTTCGGCGGCGGCCTGGATCAGCACGATGGCGGTGACCACGGCGTCCTCCTCGGGTCTGGGCTCCGGTGTCTCAAGCACCCGTAGTCTGCCCTACCGCCTGATCACCGGCGTGAGGACGTCGCCGGTCGTGGCACGCGAGCCGGACACACCCCGCGCGTGTCGCTTTGTCGACATCCCAACTGATATATCGGTTGCCGCCACCGCCGTTGACCTGCCCTTATCCATCCTTATGCAAAAGACGTTTGCGGACGTCCGCAAACGTCTTTTGCATAAGCCCTTGCAACGAGGGTGCTCGGGATCAGTTCCAGTGGTCGTGGATGGGGCGGGCGCTCGCGGCTTGTTCGGCCCACGGCACCCACGCCGCGGCGGCGCCGGCCGGGGAGGACCACGGTTCGTCGGCGTAGACGAGGCGGGTGCCTGGCTGGTCGAGCCAGCGCAGGACGACGCCGGCTTCTTCCGGTGGCGCGCCGCGCAGTGGGCCGGGTGTCGGGACGACCGTTTCGGCGGAGGCGACGAGTGCGTCGACCACCGGCATCGGGCGGGTGCCGCGGCGGGCGACCCCGGCGGAGGCCAGGCGGCCGTAGCGCACCACCGAGAACTCCCAGCCGCCTTCGCGGTCTGGACGAGCGGCCACCAGTTGGGGCAGGGAGGCGAGGGCCGCCAGGCGCTGGGCGCGGTCGAGGGAGCGGACCAGGCCCGCCAGGCGGTCGCGGCGGCGGGCGGCCTCCTCGAAGCGTTCGGCTGAGGCCAGGCCGCCCAGCTGGTCGATGAGCGTGCGCAACGGGTCCGTGCTGCGGCCGACGACCAGATCCTGCACGGCCACGACGGCGGGGGAGTACTCGTCGACGGACTGTCGGCCCGCGCAGGGCGCCTTGCAGCGGTCGAGCTCGGCCAGCGCGCAGGGCGAGGCGCGCTGGTTCGCCGCGGGGATCTTGATGGTGCAGGAGCGCAGTGGAACGGCGTCGAGCAGCGCGTCCGCGACCGATTCGGCCGCCTTTCGCGTGCGGAACGGGCCCAGGGCTCCGTCTCGTGGAATCTTGACGAGCGAGATCCGCGGGAACGGCTCGTCGGTCAGGGTCAGCCACCAGGCGTGGTGGGGGTTCTTCGAGCGTCGGTTGTACGCGGGACGGTGAGCGCGTAAGAGGCGGAGCTCGCGGACCTCGGCCTCCAGCGGGTGGGCGCATTCCACGGCGTCGACACGCACCGCGAGAGCGACCATCTCGCGCAGCCTGCGCCGGCCTTCGCTGGCCGTGAAGTACTGGCGGACCCTGCGGCGCAGGTCTGACGCCGTGCCGACGTAGAGCACCTCCTCCTTCGGGCCGCGGAAGAGGTACACACCCGGCGTGGACGGCAGGTGGGCGGCCAGGGAACGTTTGCGGCGTTGTTCCGGCGTCACCTCCGGCAGGTACGCCAGCAGTTCCTCCAGGGAGTGCACGCCGACGTTGCCGACGCGCTCCAGCAGCGCGTGCAGCACCTCGACGGTCGTGCGGGCGTCGGCCAGCGCCCGGTGCGTCGGCTTGGTCTCCGTGTGGAACAGGTCCGAGAGCGCCGACAGCCGGCACGACGGCGCCTCGTCGCGGCTGAGCACCCTGCGTGCGAGCTTGACCGTGCACACGACCGACGGCTTCGGCCAGCGGTAGCCGTGCCGTTCGCAGGCGGCCTTCATGAACCCGACGTCGAAGCCCGAGTTGTGCGCGACCAGCACCGCTCCGGCCGCGAACTCGAGGAACGCGGGCAGCACCGTCTTCATGGTCGGCGCGCCCGTCACCATCAGCTGCGTGATCCCGGTCAGCTGCGCGACCATCGGCGGGATGCCGCGTTCGGGGTCGACGAGGGTGGCGAACTCGCCGAGGATCTGGCCGCCGCGCACCTTCACCGCGCCGATCTCGGTGACGGCGTCCTCCTCGGCGCTGCCGCCCGTCGTCTCCAGGTCGAAGACGACGAACGTGGTGTCGCGCAGAGGCGTCCCGAGCTCGTCGAAGGACAGTTGTCCGGTCACGTGGCCGACGTTAGCGACGGGGTCTGACAATTTTCTGCGGGGAGCTGTCGCGACGCCTTGACCTGCGGTTGCTCCGTTGGAGTGATCTTCGGGTGATCTTTTCCAGATCGTTGTTCCGAAGGGCGGACACGTCCGTGCGCTGCTCAAGCGCGAGGGCTCTAGCCTGTTGGGGTGCCCGACCCGATGCCCGCGCCTGAGTTCGACCAGCCTGCCGATGAGGCAGGTGAGTCCGCAGAGGAATCCGCAGAGGAATCTACTGTGGACTGGTCGGCCCTGCCGGAGCCGTTGCGGGTGAGGCTCGCGGAGCTGGGCGCCGACGCGTTGGGCGAGATGGCGAAGGTCGACGTGCCCCAGCACCTGCGACCGGTGGCGAAGTTCGCCCCGACCAAACGCGCTCGTCTGGGCGGCGCACAGGTCGTGGCCGGCTTGCGGGACTCGGCGAACTTCCGCACCGCCGTGGTCGAGTGGCTGCGCAAGAACAGGCCGTCGACGCTGGAGGTGACCTCACCGGATCCGGTGACGGCGGCCGCGGCGGCGGTGCTGACCGGTGACGACGTCGCACTGCATTACGTGGAGCTCGTCACGCGGCGGGTCGGCGACGCGACGCTGCGGGCCGAACGGGACGCGGCCGTCGTGCGCGCGGAACGGATGGAAAGCGAGCTGGAACGGCTGCGGGCCGAGCGCACCCAGTTCGACGGCGCCACCGAACGCGTTCGCGCGGACGCCGAGATCGAGCTGGAACGCCTGCGCAAGCGGTTGCGCGAGCAGGGCGTGAAGCTCCGTGAGGCCAAGGACGCGGCCGCGGCGGCGTCCGCCGAGGTCGGCAAGATCCAGGAACGCACCGCGGACGAGGTCAAGCGCTTGTCCGCCGAACGCGACCGGGAACGGGAACGCGCCGAGACCGAGCGCGGCAAGGCACAGCGGGCGATCGCCGACGCCGAGGTGGCGCGGCAGTCCGCGCGGGAGGCCCGGCAGGCGGACGAGGTACGCCTCGCGTTGCTCGTGGACACCCTCGACGGCGCCGTCACGGGCCTGCGTCGTGAGCTGGCTCTGGGGGAGGGCACCGGGCCGCGTCCCGCCGACCTCGTGCGTGGCGCCAGTGCGTCACAGGGGGCTGTCGGACGGGTGGAGGACCCCGCGGCTCTGGACCGGCTGCTGGCATTGCCCGCCGTGCACCTGGTGGTGGACGGCTACAACGTCACGAAGACCGGGTATCCGGAGCTGTCGTTGTCGGATCAACGCGATCGGCTCGTGCACCAGCTCGCGGTGCTGGCCGCGCGCACGGGTGCTGAGGTGACGTTGGTGTTCGACGGCGCGGGGGTGGTAGCGGTGCCCGCCGCGGCTCCTCGTGGCGTGCGCGTGCTCTTCAGCGATCCCGGTGTTCTGGCCGACGACGTGATCCGTGCGCTGGTCACCGCGGAGCCCGAGGGACGGCCTGTGGTGGTGGTGACGTCGGATCGCGCGGTCGCGGATTCGGTGCGTCGCCGCGGTGCGCACCCGGTGCCGTCCGCTGTGTTGCTGGCCCGTCTCGGGCGCGTTTGATCACCCGGTAGCCTGACGCCGTCGATCTTGACGGGCTTGTTCTGGCGAGGGGGATCGGCGACCTCATGTCGCGCAACTTCACCCGTGGTTTTGTAGTTCTCCTGCTGTTGCTCTCGGCGACTCCGGCCGCGTCTTTAGCCGCGCAGCCGGCTGATCCCGCGCGCGCGTACGCGGATCTGACGGCGCAGGCGACGAAGCTCAACGAGGAAGTCCTGCGCGCGCAGGAGGATCTCGTCCAGCGCAGGGGCGAACTCGATCGCGCGACCGCGACAGTGGCGGCGGCGCAGCAGATCGAGCGGCAGGCCAAGCGCGACGAGGACGACTTCCAGGGGCAGGTCGACCTCATCGCCCAGGCGTCGTTCGAGGGTGCGCGCTTCAACCAGCTGTCGGCACTGCTCGTGGCGGACTCGCAGCAGGACTTCCTGAACCGCCTCGAGATGATGCGGGTGCTGGCCTCCGACAAGGCGGAGTCGCTCGCGCGGCTGTCCGGCGCGGTGGAGAAGGCCCGGCAGGCGCACCAGGTGGCCGAGAACGCGCGCGCTCGGGCCGCGGAGACCACCGCGGCGGCCGAGAAGCTGAAGAGCGACCTCGACGGGCGCAACCAGGCGTTGCAGACGCAGATCAACGAGGTGCGGACGGCGCTGACACGGCTGCCCGCCCCCGTCGTGAACCAGCTGCGTGATCCGGGCGACCGCTCGCAGGTCAGCGTGCCCTCCGGAGTGGCGGGCCTCGCGCTGAACTTCGCGCTCGGGCAGCGCGGGGACGACTACCAGTACGGTGGGACCGGGCCGGACCGGTGGGACTGCGCCGGGCTGACGATGAAGGCCTACGCGGCGGCCGGGTTCACGATCCCGCGCACGTCCGGCGGCCAGGCCGGGGTCGGACGCGCCGTGTCACGTGGCGAGGTCCGTGCGGGCGATCTGATCATCTACTACTCGAGCCGGTCGCACGTCGCCATGGCCGTCGACAACGGGCGGGCCGTGCACGCCTCGACGGAAGGGCAGCCGGTGAAGATCGCGCCGATCGACGCCATCGGGCCCATCGCGGTGATTCGGCGCATCGAGGGCTAGCGTTGCGCCGGTGAAGCACCTCCGGACGTTGCTGGCGGTCACCGTCGCCATGACGTTCCTGCTGGGCGTCAGCGTTGCACTACGCCCCGTTGAGTTGCAGCCGACCGCAACAACCCATTGCAATGAGACGGTGCTGACGGCTGCGTCAGGCACCGTGACCAGCAGTTCTTGTGACGGTGCGCTGGCGTCGCGGGTGTCGGGGTCGTTGGACTCCTCGGTGCGCGAGGTCGCCGATATATTGGATATCAGCTGGGGTCGGCGGGTCGACGTCGTCGTTCCGGCCACGGACAGCGAGCTGGTGTCGCTCGTCGGGCCGGCCTTCGCGGACATGGCCGGGATCGCCATTCGGGACAGCGACGGTTCCGGGCAACGCGTCGTCATCAACCGGGTGCGGGCATCGGCGTTGTCGGACGTGGAGTTGCGCGTGCTGCTGCGGCACGAGATCACGCATGTCGCGACGCGTGACCTGACCTCGGACTCCGCCCCGCTGTGGCTGGTGGAGGGGTTCGCGGACTGGGTGGCGTTCCACGGCACGGGGCTGTCGCTCCGTCAGGCCGCGCCGCTGCTCACGCCGGACGTCTCGGCGTTGCCGGTCGACTTCGGCGGCTCCGGGCGTGATCTGGCGTACCAGCAGGCGTACTCGATCATGGTTTATCTGGAGTCGCGGCTGGGGGAGCGAGGCGTCGTGGACTTCTTCCTGCGGCACGCGTCGTTGTCTTCTGTGGACTCGGGCGTCGTCGACGTGGCGGGTTGGCGTGAGTTCCTGAAAACGAGCATCGGATAGCGTTGAGTTCGTGCGCCGAACCTTGCTGGTGACCAACGACTTCCCGCCCCGCCCCGGCGGCATCCAGTCCTACCTGCACGCTTTGGCGACACGGCTGCCCGCGGACTCGCTCGTCGTCTACGCGCCGAAGTGGAAGGGCGCGGAGGAGTTCGACGCCGAGCAGCCCTTCCCGGTGGTGCGGCATCCGACGTCGTTGATGCTGCCGACGCCGGACGTCCTCGCCCGTGCCCGCGACATCGCCCGCGCCGAGTCGTGCGAGGCGGCGTGGTTCGGGGCGGCGGCACCGCTGGCGTTGCTGGCGCCGTCGCTCGGGCTCAGCCGCGCGGTGGCGTGCACGCACGGGCACGAGGTCGGCTGGTCGATGCTGCCGGTGGCGCGGCAGGCGTTGCGGGCCATCGGGTCCGGAGTGGACGTCGTGACCTACGTCAGCCGCTACACCCGCTCGCGGTTCGCGGCGGCGTTCGGGCCGATGGCGGCGCTCGAACACCTTCCATCCGGCGTGGACACCGAGCTCTATCGCCCGGATCCCGCCGCGCGCGCCGAGATCCGCCGCCGGTACGGGCTGGGCGACCGGCCGGTGATCGTGTGCGTGTCGCGCCTCGTGCCGCGCAAGGGGCAGGACGTCCTGATCCGCGCGTTGCCGCTGATCCAGCGGTCGGTGCCGGACGCCGCTCTGCTGATCGTCGGCGGCGGGCCGTACCGGGGGACGCTCGAGAAGCTGGCCGCCGGTTCGCGGGACATCGTGCTGACCGGCTCGGTGCCGTGGGAGGAACTGCCCGCGCACTACAACGCCGGCGACGTCTTCGCGATGCCGTGCCGCACGCGCGGCCGCGGCCTCGACGTCGAAGGGCTCGGCATCGTGTATCTGGAGGCCTCGGCGACCGGGCTACCAGTGGTGGCCGGACGGTCCGGCGGTGCGCCGGAGACCGTGCGCGACGGCATCACCGGCAACGTCGTCGACGGCCGCGACGTCGAGAACGTCGCCGAGCGGGTCGCCTCGCTGCTCGCCGATCCCGAGACGGCGGCCAAGATGGGGCGCACGGGCCGGGAGTGGGTCAGCGACCACTGGCGCTGGGACCAGCTCGCACACCGCCTCGAAACCCTCATCGGCTGACCGATATCCAATACCCGATATATCGGGTATTGGATGGCCCGAAATATCGCACTGGGGAGCCGGGTCGGCGGGTCGGGCTGCCGGGGTGGCCAGTATTCGATATATCAGTGCGGCTGCGGTGGTGTGCTGGTGGCGTGGCCGCAGTATGGCTGGGGTATGGCTGCGGTGTGGTCGTGGTCGACGCATCGCATGCGGGGCGTCGACAGCCTGTATGCAGGGTGTATCGCGTTTGGGTCAGCCTGGCAGGCCAGCCTGACGGGCCATCTCGGCGGACCAGCTGGATGCGCGATGTATTGGATATCGCGGAACTCTGGGCCAGAGAAGACAACGTTGTCATCCGTGGCCGCGATTTGCGGTATATGGCATATCGCGTGGTGCGATGTATTGGATATCGGTGAGGGTCAGGCGAGTTCGCGAGCCCGGTTCTCCAGGGCGCGCAGTCCGAGTTCGGCGCCGCGTCGCGCGGCCTGCTCGGCGGCGGACCGGGAGTCGGCGTCGCGGTCGAGGTCCCGCAACACCACGGCGAGGTCGATCAGCGCGCGGACCTCGCCGGACGCGTAGCCGATCCGCCGGGCCGTCGCTAGGGCCTGTTCGTACAGGTCGGCGGCGGTGTCGAGGTCGGACAGGGCGCGGCGGATCTCGCCGAGCGTGATCCGGGTCGTGGTCGCCACCTGCTGGTCCCCGCCGTCGGCGACCAGGGACAGGGCGCGCGAGGCCAGGGACAGGGCCGCCTCGGTGTTGCCGGAGGAGAGTTCCAGGGCGGCGAGGTTCTCCAGGGTCTCGGCCTCGCCGGCGGGGACGTTGCCGATCTCCAGAGCGCGGTCGAGGTGGGTGCGGGCCTCGTCCAGGCGGCCCTGCAGGCGCAGGGCCATGCCGAGGTAGGTGTGGCTGTCGGCGTTCGGGGCGAGGGCCAGGGCCTGCGAGAAGTGCTCGACGGCGCCGTCGATCTCGCCGAGTTCCACGGCGAGCTGGCCGAGGTTGTACAGGCCGGTGCTGACGCTGTCCGCCGGGGCCGAGCGCAGCATCTCCAGGCAGCGGAGCAGGGCGTCCTTCGCGGCGGCCAGGTCTCCAGAGCGGCGGTGTACGAGGCTGAGGTTGTTCAGCACGCTCGCCTCGGCGTCCTTGTCGCCCAGCGCCCGGTACAGCTCGATGGCGTGGTCGTGGTGCTCGACGGAGCGTGCGTACTCGCCCAGCCGCAGGTAGAGGGTGCCGAGGTTCGCGTGCATCGCCGCCTCGGCCGGGCGGTGCCCGGACTTCTGCGCGGCCAGCAGGCCGTGGTGCGCCGTCGCGAGCCATTCGCCGACGTGCTGGCCGATCCAGAGGTAGCCGCGCAGCGCGTCGGCCAGCTGCCAGGCCATCTCCGCGGGGCCGTGGTCGGCCGCGTGCCGGATGGCGGCGATCAGGTTCGGGCGTTCCGCGTCGAGCCACGCCAGCGCCTCGGCGGACGTCGAGATCCGCGGCGCCGGTCCCGAGGCCGACGACGGCAGCCGCACGATTCCGGGGTAGAGCAGTTCGGCGCAGCGTTCGACGCCGCGCAGGTAGTGGTTGAGCAACGCCGCCCACGACGCCTGCTGCTCGGACGGGCTGTCCGACTCCTCGCGCAACGTGGCGGCGTAGCGGACCAGTTCGTCGTGGAACCGATAGCGACCCGGTACGGCCTGCACGACCAGACGCGCGATCGCCAGCACCGTCAGCAGGCCCTCGGCGTCCACGTCGGCCAGCGCGGAGGCGGCCTCCGCCGTGAAGTCCGGTCCCGGCACCAGTGACAGCAGCCGGAACAACCGCTGCGGCGCGGGAGGCAGCGCGGCGTAGGCGAGCTCGATCGGCGAACCGGAGATCGACACGTCGTCCCGCCCGGCCAGGTACGCCGCCGCCACCCGCAACGCCAGCGGCAGGTGCCCGCACCGCGACGCCAGCTCCGCGTGGTCACCGGGCCCGAGCAGCTTCGTCAGCAACGACGCGGACTCCTGAGCCTCGAACACCTCCACCGGCACGGTCCGCGCGCCGTGCATCGCGATCAGCCCGCGCAGGTCGTCCCGCGACGTCACGATCACCCGGCACGACGCCGTCCCCGGCAGCAGCGGCCGCACCTGGTCGGGCGCGGAGGCGTTGTCCAGCAGCAGCAACATCCGGCGCCCCGACAGCAACGACCGCAGCATCGTGCTCTGCTCGTCCGCGTCCGGCGGGATCTCGTCCGGCGGCACGCCCAGCGCCCGCAGGAACCGCGACAGCACGTCCAGCCCGTCCGCGGGCGCCCCCAGTGCGTACCCGCGCAGGTCGACGTAGAGCTGCCCGTCCGGGAACCGGTCCCGCAGCAGGTGCGCCACGCGCACCGCCAGCGTCGTCTTGCCCACTCCCGGCGGCCCCGCCAGCGTCACGATCGGCACCGACCCGCCCGCGATCAGCCCGGAGATCCGCTCCACGTGCCAGGATCGCCCGGTGAAGTCCGCGATGTCGTCCGGCAGCCGCAGGGGCGACGCCGGCGCGCGTTCCGGCTCCCGCGTCACCACCGGCGCCGCCAGTTCCCTGGCCCCCACCAGGATCGCCTGGTGCAACGCCCTGAGCTCGGCGGACGGATCGATGCCCAGCTGGTCGTCCAAAGTCCGGTCGAGCTGCCGGAACGCTTCCAGCGCCTCCGCCTGCCTGCTGCAGCGGTACAGCGCGAGCATCAGCTGTGCCCAGAACCGCTCCCGCAACGGGTGGTCCCGCGTCAGCGCGAACAGCTCCGGCACCACGTCCGCGTGGTTGCCCAGCGCGAGCTCCACGTCGATCCGCTGCTCGTGCACCGTCATCAGCAGCTCGGTCAGCCGCGGCGCGTGCTCCGAGTACAACGTCTCCGAAGGCACGTCCGACAGCACCGGCCCGCGCCACAGCTCCAATGCCTCAGCAAACGCTTTCCGCGCCGTGACCAGGTCCTCTGACGACGACGCCGCACGTCCGCGAGCCGCCGCGTCGGCGAACCGATGCGCGTCCACGGCCAGCGGGTCCACTCGCATCCGATAGCCGTCGGCGGCCGTCTGGATCAACGACGGATCACCCAACGCCGCCCGCAGCCGCATCACGTACGTCTGCAACGTCCCACGCGTGCGTGCGGGCGGTGTGTCCCCCCACACGTGCTCGACGAGTTCCGTCACGGGAACCACGCGGTTCGGCCGCAGCAGCAACGCCGCCAGCAACGCCCTGTGCTTGCCCGCGCGCAACACGACGGCGGAACCGGCCAGGCGCACCTCCATCGGGCCGAGCAGCCGGAACTGCGGACCCGAAGCCATCGCCTACCCCTCGTGCGTGCCAGATGATCCCCGTCTGACTCACAGCCTATTAGCGCACTGTCGCCAAGTGACATCGGCGCGTCAGCGATACGTCAGCGCCATACGGCAATCTTCTTCATGTCCCGGTCGGGGGGCCGGGGCAACACACTTCTCGGGTTCCGCGGAAAGTTCGCGGATCACGATCGCTGGGGGTCGAAAGGCCCAGGAGCACTCTCTCAGCTCCTGGGCCTTTCGCGCATTTGACCTGCGGTTACTTCGCGTAGATGGCGTCGATGTCGGACGCGTAGGTCGTCGCCACGACAGAGCGCTTCAGCTTCAGCGACGGCGTCATCTCGCCGCCAGCCTCGGTGAAGTCCACCGGCAGCACCCGGAACTTGCGGATCGCCTCGGCCTTGGACACCGACTTGTTCGCGTCGTCCACCACGGCCTGGATCTCGGCCAGCAGGTCCGCGTCCTCGATCAGGTCGGGAACCTCGGCCGACGCGGGCTTGCCGTGCGACTCCTTCCACGACGGGAAGAACTCCGGGTCGATCGTGATCAGCGCGCCGATGAACGGCTGCTTGTCGCCGACGACCATGCACTGCGAGATCAGCGGGTGCGCCCGGATCCGGTCCTCGAGCTGCGCGGGGGAGACGTTCTTGCCACCGGCGGTGACGATGATCTCCTTCTTGCGGCCCGTGATCTTCAGGAACCCGTCGTTGTCGAGCTCGCCGATGTCACCGGTGTGGAACCAGCCGTCCTCCAAGGCCTCCTTGGTGGCGGCCTCGTTGTTCCAGTAGCCGGTGAACACGATGTCGCCCTTGATGAGGATCTCGCCGTCCTCGGCGATCTTCACCGACGTGCCGGGCACCGGCAGGCCGACGGTGCCGACCTTCTCCTGGCCGCGGAACGTCACGCACGCCGCCGCCGACGTCTCGGTCAGGCCGTAGCCCTCGTAGACCGGGATGCCCGCGCCGCGGAAGAAGTGCGACAGCCGGTCACCCAGCGGCGCGCCACCGGAGACCGCCGCGATCGCGCGACCACCGAGGGCGGCACGCAGCTTCGTGAACACCAGCTTGTCGAACACCGCGTGCTTGATCCGCAGGCCCAGGCCGGGACCGCCGTTGTCGAGCGCCGAGCTGTACGCGACCGACGTCGCCTCGGCGGCGTCGAAGATCTTGCCCTTGCCGCCGGCGTGCGCCTTCTGCTTCGCGCCGTTGTAGACCTTCTCGAACACGCGCGGCACCGCGACGACGAACGTCGGGCGGAACTGGCCGAGGTCCTCGACGAGGTTCTTCACGTCCGCCGTGTGGCCCACGGTCGCCCGCGAGTACACGCACGCCAGCGCCAGAGCACGGGCCAGGATGTGCGCGAGCGGCAGGAACAGCAGCAGTGAGTTGCCGGCCGTGAGGATCTCCGGGAACCGCGACAGCGCCGACCGCACCTCGGACAGCAGGTTGCGGTGCGTCAGCGTGCAGCCCTTGGGGCGGCCGGTGGTGCCGGACGTGTAGACGAGCGTCGCCGTCTGGTCCGCCTGCACCTGCCCGCGACGCTCGTGCACCTGCTCGTCGGTGATCTCGGCACCCAGCGCGGTCAGTTCGTCGACCGCGGCCGCCGCACCGTCGATCTGCCACACGTGGCGCAGCTCGGGCAGCGTGCCGACGACGTCGTCGACCATCGCGCGGTGTGAGGACGCCTCGACGAACACCGCCGTCGCGCCGGAGTCGGACAGGATCCACTCGATCTGGTCCGCCGACGACGTCTCGTAGATCGGCACCACGACGCCGCCCGCCGCCCAGATGGCGAAGTCGAGCAACGACCACTCGTAGCGCGTCTTGGAGACCAAGCCGACCCGGTCGCCCAGTTCGAGGCCGGCCGCGATCATGCCCTTGGCGACTGCCATCACCTGCGCGGCGAAGTCACGCGCGGTGATGTCGATCCAGGTGCCGTCGACCTGCCTGCGGAAGCTGACGGCGTTGCCGAAGCGCTCCGCGTTGGCCCACACCATGTCGGTGAGGTTTTCCTCCGGAGCCACAGCGGCGGTGGCGGGGACGCTGAACTCGCGCACGTCAACCTCCGTACGGTGAAATGTTACTGGTGGGGAAACTTAGCGTGTGATTCCGGCGATACAAAGGTTGGTACGCCCTTCCGTTACCTTTTGTCCTCATGGCCAGCGTGGACGTCGTCGACGAGACTTTCCTCGCGGTACCACCCAGCGTGGTCGCCGCCGCCTTCTCCCCGCCCTCGTCGTGGCGGGCTTTCTGGCCTGATCTCGAACTGGACGTCTACGCCGACAGGGGCGAAGAGGGGTTGCGCTGGACCGTCGGCGGAGCGCTCGTCGGCACGATGGAGATCTGGCTCGAACCTATGCTCGACGGCACTGTTCTGCACTACTTCCTCCGCGCTGATTCTCCGGCCGGGTCGCTCACGCCGCGCAACGCCCGCCGCGAAGTGCAACGCCGTCAGCTCGACGCGAAGTCCGTCGCGCTGGGGCTCAAGCTGACTCTGGAGGACGGTCGCCCGGCCGGCTGCCCGCCGGCAGGGTGATCTTGCTTGACATGCGTCTCACAGAACACCCCCATGCGGCGTCAACTAAGTTGGAACCGTGCGGGTTCACGTGGTCTCGGATGTGCACGGCAACGCTGAGGCGCTGGCGCGCGCCGGCGACGGGGCGGACGCTCTCGTCGTGCTCGGCGACCTGATCGACTTCGTCGACTACTACGACCATTCCAAGGGGATCCTCGGCCGCGTCTTCGGCGCGGAGAAGGTCGGGATCTTCGCCGAACTGAGACGCGGCACCCGGCGCGCGGACACGGCGAGCTACATCCGATCGCTGTGGGACGGCCTCGCCGACGCCCGTTCCGTCGTGGAAGAAGCGGTGCTGGAGCAGTACCACGCGTTGTTCAGCGCCATGTCCGCGCCGACGTACGCGACACCGGGCAATGTGGACAGTCCGCACCTGTGGCCGCAGTTCGCCCGTGACGGCGTGCACGTGCTCGACGGCGAGGCCGCGGAGATCGGAGGGCTGAGGTTCGGCTTCGCGGGCGGCGGGCTGATGGTGCCCGGCCTGGTCCGCAACCCCAACGCGCCGTGGTTCCCGTACCTGCGCACGGAGGAGGACATGGCGTCCGCGCTGGAGCGGATGGGCCAGGTCGACGTGCTGTGCACGCACATACCGCCGCTCGTGCCGGAACTGACCTACGACGTCGTCGCGCGCCGTCCCGAATGGGGATCACGGGGCGCGCTGGACAAGATCGTGCGTGAGCGTCCGCGCTGGTCGGTGTTCGGGCACGTGCACCAGCCGTTGGCCAGGCGCGTGCGCGTCGGCTACACCGAGTGCGTCAACGTCGGGCACTTCCAGCGCAGCGGCAAGCCTCACGTCCTCAACTGGTAAAGACGCGAGTAACCTCCTCACACATGGCCGACGAGTCCACTCAGTCCATCGTCATCGACGCTCCGCCTGAGAAGATCATGGCGATCATCGCGGACTTCCCGTCGTACCCGGACTGGGCGAACGGGATGAAGGAAGTCGAGGTCCTCGACTCCCGCGACGACGGCCGTGCCGAGCAGGTGCGGTTCGCGATCGACCAGGGTCCTGTGAAGGACGAGTACACCCTGAAGTACGACTGGGCCGCCGATGGTCTGTCGGTGAAGTGGCAGCTCGTCAAGGGCACCATGCAGAAGGCGCAGCAGGGCAGCTACGTGCTGGCGCCGTCCGGTACCGGGACCAAGGTCACCTACACGCTGTCGGTGCAGCTGGTGATCCCGATGATCGGGCTGTTCCGCCGCAAGGCCGAGAAGCTGATCCTCGACACCGCGCTCAAGGAACTCAAGAAGCGCGCGGAGAAGGCGGCTTGAGCCGGGTCCTGCTCTTCACCGGCAAGGGCGGGGTCGGCAAGACGACGCTGTCGGCCGCGACGGCCGCCTCGCTGGCCGCGCACGGCCGCAAGGCGCTCGTGGTCTCCACCGATCCCGCGCACTCGCTGGGGGACGCACTCGACGTGCGTCTCGGTGCCGAACCGTCCGAAGTAGACGGTTCGGGCGGCTTGTTCGCGTGTCAGATCGATCCTCGTGGTCTCGTCGACGAGGCCTGGGGCGATCTGCGCGGTCACCTGCGAACCGTTCTGGCGGGCGCCGGTGTCGACGAGCTCGACGCCGAGGAACTGACCGTGCTTCCCGGTGTCGAGGAACTCCTCGCGCTGGCGGAGGTGCGGCGGCTCGCGTCGTCCGGGCCGTGGGAGGTCGTGGTCGTCGACTGCGGGCCGACCGCGGAGACGTTGCGACTGCTGTCGCTGCCCGAGGCGTTCGCCGGCTATCTCGAACGGCTCTTCCCCACGCACCGGCGCGTGGTGCGCGGGCTTCTCGCGGGCGTCGCCGGAACCGGCACCGTCGAGAAGTGGGACGCGACGGCCGACGCGCTGAGCCGGCTCGCCGAGCGGCTGGACGCGTTGCGCTCGATGCTCACGGACTCGTCGTCGTGCTCGGTGCGGCTGGTGCTGACGCCGGAACGCGTCGTCGCCGCCGAGACCCGGCGCACGCTGACCGCGTTGGCGTTGCAGGGAATCCGGGTCGACAGCGTGATCGCGAACCGGCTGGTGCCCTCGCCGGGTGCCGCGCGCGGTGCCGCCGCTTCCTGGCTGCGCACGCGTCGCCACGAGCAGGACGCGGTGCTGGCCGAGCTGACCGGGATCGGTGAGATCCGCACGGTCGACCACCGCGCGTCGGAGCCCGTGGGCGTGCCGGCGTTGCTGGAGGTCGCCGAGCAGCTCTACGGCGACTCGGACCCGTTGCCGGGGGCCGCTGTGTCGGAGACGTTGCTGGAGGTGTCGGGCAGCGGCCGTGGACTCGACGCCCGATACTCCCTGCGGATCGCGTTGCCGCTGGCCGACGACACGGAGCTGGACCTCGCGCGCGTGAGCGACGACCTGGCGCTGACCGTCGATGGCCGGCGTCGGCTCGTGGCACTGCCGTCGTTGCTGAGGCGCTGCATCGTCACCGGTGCGGAGATGGACTCGGGTGGCGTGACGGTGGGGTTCCGCCCGGACCCTTCCCTCTGGCGCTGATCAGGAGCTTGTAGATGACCCAGGACAACACCGGCAAGCTCGCCGAGGAGCTGCGGCTGCTCATCGACACGGCCGCTGAACGCATGCAGCCGTGGCTTCAGCGCGTCTCCGAGGCCGGCGACGGCGCGCACACGCCCGAGACGTGCGGCTGGTGCCCGTTGTGCAACGGCGTCGCACTGTTGCGCGGCGACCGTTCCGAACTGGCCGCGAAGGCCGCCGAACACGCGGCGGGCCTGGTGGCGGTGCTGCGTGCCGCCCTGCGCGAGCCCGGTGCCCCGCCTTCGCCGCCTGCGGGTGACTCCGACGAGCCCGTGCCGGACGCGGGACAGCGCGTGCAGCACATCAAGGTCGTCAGGAAGACCGACTAGTGCTCACGGTCGGAGTGGACATCGGTGGCACCAGCGTGCGCGCTGGCGTCGTGGACCCGCGCGGTTCGGTGCTGGACACCTCGCGCGCCCCCACCCCGGCAGGCGAGCGCGCTCTAGAAGACGCGATCGTCGCCGCCGTGGAGGAGGTGGCGGACCGTCACGCCGTGAGCGCCGTCGGACTGGCCGTGGCGGGCTTCATCGCCTCAGACCGTCGCACGGTCCGTTTCGCGCCCCACCTGGCGTGGCGGCAGGCCGACGTGGCCGACCGCATGAGCGACCGCCTGGGCATGCCGGTGGTCCTGGAACACGACGCGAACGCCGCCGCCCTAGCCGAACACCGCTTCGGCGCCGCCCGAGGCGCCAAGACCGCCGTCCTCGTCGCCATCGGCACGGGCATCGGCGCCGCGCTGCTGCTCGACGGCGAGGTCTTCCGCGGCGCGTACGGCGTCGCCCCCGAACTGGGCCACCTGCGCGTCGTCCCGGACGGCCGCCCCTGCCCGTGTGGCAAGAACGGCTGCTGGGAGCGCTACTGCAGCGGCACGGCCCTGAGCGCCACGGCGGTCGAACTGCTCGCCAAACACCCCGGCGTCTCCACCGTCCTGGCCCGCGAGGCCGCCGGCGACTCCCGCGCGGTGACCGGCCGCCGAGTGGCAGGCGCGGCTCGCGACGGCGACCCGCTGGCCAAGCGCGCGATGGCCGACCTGGCCCGCTGGCTCGGCGAGGGCCTGGCGCTCGTCGCCGACGTCTACGACCCCGAGGTGATCGTCATCGGGGGAGGGGTGTCGACGTCGGCGCCGCTGTTCCTCGACGACGCCCGCGAGCGCTACTCCGCCGTGGTGACGGGAGCGGGCCACCGGCCGCTGGCCCGGATCCGCACCGCCCAGCTCGGTGACGACGCCGGCATCGTGGGCGCGGCGACCCTGGCCCGCGAGATGGCCGCCCAGATGCCCCCCCAGACGGCCTCACGGGCGTCGAAGAACCACTCGCGCCGCTCCTGACCCGCTGCGCATTCCGCACCGATATATCAGTTCCCGCGACGCTGCTGACTTGCTGCTTAGCAATGACTCTTTAGACTTCGTCCGCAAAAGACTCATTGCTAAGGCTCGGGTCATGCGCTCAGGAGCCGGCCGAGCCGCTTCGCAGCGAAGTCGATGAAGGGAACGGCGTCCACGAGTTCACAGCCGGCAGCTCCGATGACCTGACGACGGGTCTGTCCTTGAGTGGCCCAGTCGGCACCCACCCGCGGGAAGTGGGTGTTGTCGTCGTTGCCGACGTCGGGCGCTTCGACCCAGACCCGCTCCCCCTCGACGAGGTAGGGAAACCTGCGCAGCTTCGTCCGATGGACGGGCAACAGCGATTCCGCGTGGTGCAGGAACGAGTTGCGGTTGTGCCCGACACCGAGCAGCAGGATCTGCGCCCGTAGTTCGTAGAGCCTGCTGAACGGCGAGTCCGCCCCCAGCGCGTAGGCGAACGGCTGGTGCTCGGTGACGTACTCGGCGGCCGCGCCGAGCGCTGCGACCGAAACCTGCGGATGCCGGCTGCGCCGTCGGCCCGGTTCTGCCAGCACAGCGCTGCGAACGGCGCCCATGTCGGTGGGGAACGCGTCGTGGAACAGCGGCACACGCGCCCTCGCCGCCTCGATCTCGGGGACGCCGGCGGTGCGGCAGTCCGGATGCGGGTCGGTGATCACGTCACCGGTGAACGCGGGGACGACGACCGTGCCCGTCTTGCCCACGCACTTCCGCAGAGCGCGCAGCACCGTCTCGGCGCCTCCGTCCACCTCGCCGAACGCCGAGAGGGACGAGTGCGCGACGATCGTCGCGCCCCTGGCCACGCCCAGTGCCTGGAAACCTCGGTGCAGAAGATCGAAATCAACCCGTGTCACGGGATCGGCGTCCCGTCTGTTCAGCCCCACGAGGTCAACCGCACCAGACGTTCGCGCGGCTGTGCAACAGGTCTTTTGCGGACGAAGTCAAAAGACCTGTTGCAAAGGTGCTGTTCAGGGAGGCTGATATATCGATTGGGGAGTGTCGCGGCAGGCGTGTCGGGGTTGTTCACCCGCCGCGAACATCCAGCTCGAACGACCGGCCGGAGGGCCGGACCCAGATCTAGCGGCCGAGCAGGCGCAGGATGCGCGGGCGGCGGCGCTTGGCGCGCTCCGCGTCCTTCTTGCTCAGGGTCGCCATGGCGCGGGCCATCATCAGGTGCTGCATCTGGTCCATGTCCGACACGGTAAGCACGACCGAATCGTTATCTGAAGGTTTGAGTGGCTGTTATCACGCCGTTACCAAGCAAGACGTGACGTGTCACACCTGGGCGCCGTCGTCCCAGCCCGAGTCGGGCGGTGGGGTGTTGCGCATGCGCAGGATCAGCCAGCCGACACCCGCGCACAACGCGACCAGGGACAGCGGGGTGCCGATGCGCGCCTGGAGGCCGAAGATGCCGGGCGCGACCAGCAGGAGGATGCCCAGCACGAACAGGCCGAGAGCCGCGAGCGTGGAGGCGCGCAGCACCGGGAACGGCGGCGGCTCCGGCGGAACGTAGTGGTCCTCGTCGGCCGGATCCCGGCCTTCGGGCTCGTCAGCGGGCTCCGGTGCCGGTTCGTCGGCCACGATGGTGCGTGGTTCTTGTGGGCCCGCCTCGTCGAGGTCGAGCCAGTCCTTGCCGACCCCGTCCCGTTCGAGACCCGCGACGATCTCGGCAAAGAGCTCGTCGACGTTCTCCGGTCCGTCGGTCGAGTCGCGCCGGGCGTTCATCCAGAGCCTCTCCCACGTGCCGCCACCCTCTGACCCCACATCGTTGCACGGGCGGGATGTGTTGCGGGTTACGGCAGTCGGCCCAGTCCCACTCTCCGTCGCACTCCCGGGCACGCTTCCAGACGGGCACTTCGGCACGGCCGTGACGCACTACCTTGGGACTCGTTGTGTGAGGTGCGGTCGGCTCCGTAGGCTGATTGTCGGGATCAAGGTTTCGCGGGGTCTTAAGGGAGGCGCTTCCCAAGGTGCTGTACTGGTTGATGAAGCACGTCCTCCTGGGACCGATTCTGCGGCTGTTCTTCCAGCCGAAGATCATCGAGGGCGCCGAGAACATCCCGAAGGACGGCGGCGCCATTCTGGCGAGCAACCACCTCGCCGTCTCCGACTCGTTCTTCCTGCCGCTGATGCTGTCGCGGCGCATGACCTTCCCGGCGAAGATCGAGTACTTCACCGGCACCGGGATCAAGGGCAAGCTGCAGAAGTGGTTCTTCTCCGGCGTCGGCCAGGTGCCGATCGACCGGTCCAGCGCGTCCGCCGCGCAGGGAGCGCTCGACACCGGCGTGCGGATCGTGCGCGAGGGCAAGCTGCTCGGCATCTACCCCGAGGGCACGCGTTCGCCGGACGCCCGCCTCTACAAGGGCAAGGTCGGCGTCGCGTGGATCGCGCTGGAGTCCGGCGCGCCGGTCATTCCCGTCGCGATGTTCGGCACCGACAAGGCGAACCCCATCGGCTCCAGGATGTGGAAGCCGTACCCGATTCGCATCAAGATCGGTAAGCCGCTCGACTTCTCCCGCTACGAGGGGCTGTCCGGCGACAGGTTCGTGCTGCGGTCGATCACCGACGAGATCATGTACGCGTTGATGGAGCTCTCCGGTCAGGAGTACGTCGACGTCTACGCGGCGAAGGCCAAGGAGCAGACCGCCGACGTGCCGGAACAGGGCAAGAAGGGCGACCGGGTGCCCGAGAAGAAGGCGAGCTGAGCGCACCCCTAGGGTGTCGCGGTGCGGTTTTTCTACGACTGTGAGTTCATCGAGGACGGGCTGACGATCGACCTCGTGTCGATCGGTGTGGTCGACGAGGAAGGCCGCGAGTTCTACGCCGTGTCCACCGAGTTCGATCCCGATCGCGCGGGGCCGTGGGTGCGGCAGAACGTTCTCAACCAGCTGCCCTCGCCCGCGGACAAGGCGTGGCGCGGCCGCGAGCGCATCCGCGAGGACCTGCTCGACTTCCTCAACGCCCGCAACGCGGCGCGCGACGAGGTCGAGTTGTGGGCGTGGTTCGCCGCCTACGACCACGTGGCGCTGGCGCAGCTGTGGGGTGCGATGCCGGCGTTGCCGCGAGCGTTGCCCCGCTTCACGCGTGACCTGCGGCAACGCTGGGACGACGTCGGCCGCCCCAAGCTGCCGGCTCCTCCGGCGGACGCGCACGACGCCCTCGCCGACGCGCGGCACAACCTCGCGCGGTGGAAGGTGATCGAGGAGCAGCGGCGGAAAATCGGGTTTCCCGTCCGGTAAGTGAGACCCGCGTTGCTGCACCGATACAGCTCGTGACAGTCTGCGTGACACAGAACACGAGAGATGGGGAAGCAGATGCGCATCGGTGTGCTCACTGGCGGTGGTGACTGCCCCGGTCTGAACGCCGTGATCCGGGCCGTGGTCCGCAAGGGCATCAAGGCACACGGCTGGGAGATCGTCGGGTTCCGCAACGGGTGGCAGGGCCCGATCGAGAACCTCACCAAGTCGATCGACCTCACGGACGTCGAGGAGATCCTCACCCGCGGTGGCACGATCCTGGGCTCGTCGCGCACGAACCCCTACAAGGTCGAGGGCGGTGTCGACCGCATCCGCGAGACCATCGCGGCGAACCAGATCGACGCCATCATCGCGATCGGCGGCGAGGACACCCTCGGTGTCGCCAAGCGCCTGACCGACGACGGCATCGGCGTCGTCGGTGTGCCGAAGACGATCGACAACGACCTCGGCGCCACGGACTACACGTTCGGCTTCGACACGGCCGTGCACATCGCGACCGAGGCCATCGACCGCCTGCGCACCACGGCCGAGTCGCACCACCGCGCGCTCGTCGTCGAGGTCATGGGCCGCCACGCCGGCTGGATCGCGCTGCACTCCGGTCTCGCCGGTGGCGCCAACGTCATCCTCGTCCCGGAGCGCCCGTTCAACGTCGACAAGGTCGTAGAGCACGTCGAGCGCCGCTTCGAGAGCGAGTTCGCGCCGATCATCGTCGTCGCCGAGGGCGCGATCCCCGAGGGTGGCGCCGAGGTGCTGCACTCCGGTGAGCGCGACGCCTTCGGTCACGTCCGCCTCGGCGGCGTCGGCCAGTGGCTCGCGGAGGAGATCGCGGACCGCACCGGCAAGGAGTCCCGCGCGGCCGTCCTCGGCCACATCCAGCGCGGTGGCACGCCGACCGCCTACGACCGCGTCCTCGCGACCCGCTTCGGCCTGCACGCCGTCGACGCCGTCGCCGCTGGTGACTTCGGCACGATGGTCGCACTGCGCGGCACCGAGATCGTCCGCGTGAAGCTGTCGGAGGCGACGGCCGAGCTCAAGACGGTTCCGACCGAGCGTTACGAAGAGGCCGAGGTCTTCTTCGGGGCCTGATATATCGCATATTGGCTGACCGGATGCCGGGTGTCGACGAACAGTCGACGCCCGGCATCCGGCTTGTATACCGGGAGTGTCCCGCTCGCTGGGACTTCTGCTGTGATCGCGCGCTCGCTCGCTGCGATGGTGAATTCATCATCCGTTGAGCAGTCAAGGGAGACCTGATGAGCGACGCGCGAGTCGTCCTGCCCGAGCCGGACGCCGACGAGACAGGGCCCTACACCCACCTGGGATTCGCCACGGCCAAGCCGGGCCACGAGGACCAGGTGGAGGCACTGATCCTCGGCCTCGTGGAACCGTTGCGCGCCGAGGCGGGCGCTATCGAGTTCCACGTTCACCGGGACCGCGCGGACCGGTCGCAGTTCGTGATCTACGAGATGTTCCGGTCGAAGCAGGACCTGGAGAAGCACCTCGCCGAGCCCTACGTCCACGAGTTCCGGCGCGCGATCCAGCCGCTCGTGGAAGGACCCCTGGTCCAGCAGTTCCTGCGCATGTCCAGCGCCCTGCCGGAGGTGGGGTAGCCGTGGGCCTGCTGATCATCGCCATCGTCACGCTGCTCTTCCTCCTCACCCGCCGTCTGTGGGGCAGGTTCACCGGCAATCCGCTGCCGCAGATCACCGCACGTCCTGGCAGCGGCTTCCTGACCCGTCTGGGCAAGTCCCGGACCCGCCCGGTCAACCCGCCGCCGAAACCCAGGAGCACCACACCCCGGTCGTCCCACCACGACTGCGACGTGCTCGTCGTCGGCGCCGGTCCGAGCGGCCTGATGACGGCGGCACTACTAGTTCGCCAGGGCGTCAGGGTGTGCGTGGTCGACGCCAACGCCGGTCCCGCCACCGAGTCGAGGGCGTTCGCCGTCCAGGCCCGCACCATCGAGTTGTTCCGAAGCATCGGACTCGCCGAAGAACTGCTCGAACGCGGCGTCGTCACCACCGGCATCCGCTTCCACATCAGGGGCAGGCACGCCGGCGGCCTGGACTTCGACCGCGCGAAGGCGGCGACCACGCCGTACCAGTTCATCCTGATGGCGCCGCAGTCCGAAGTGGAGGAAGTGCTGCTCAAGGATCTCACGCGGCACGGCGTCACGATTCGGCGCGGTATGAGGCTCACCGAGCTGGAGCAGACCGAAGACGCCGTCACGGCGACGCTCGGAGAACGGACCATCACCGCCCAGTACGTCGTCGGCGCGGACGGCGCCCACAGCACCGTCCGGCAGCAGCTCGGACTCAGGTTCGACGGCGACAAGTACGGCCAGCGCTACCTTCTGGCCGACTGCAAGGTCGAGTGGCCGCTCGACCACGCGCACTTCCGGGTGTTCATGAACCGCGACCGCATCGGCCTGTTCCTGCCCCTGAAAGGCGCCGAGACGTCCCGCGTGATGGTCACCGACTTCGGCGATCCCGGAGCGGACTTCGACCTGGGGATCCTGCAGGACGAGCTGCGCAGGGCGATGAACCTGCCGGTCACCCTCAGCGCCCCGATCTGGACCAGCCGCTACCAGGTCCACCTGCGCGGCGTCGACGACTACCGCCGCGGCAGGGGGTTCCTGGTCGGCGACGCCGCCCACATCCACTCCCCGGCGGGCGGCCAGGGCATGAACACCGGGCTGCACGACGCCGCCAACCTCGCCTGGAAGCTCGCGGCGGCGACCAACGACGACGTGGACCTGCTCGACACCTACTCCGCCGAACGTCATCCGGCCGGCGTGAGGCTGCTGAAGTTCACCGACCGCCTCTACCGGGTCGCGGCGGGCCTGCGCGGCTGGCAGGCGTGGCTGCGCGACACGGCGGGGCCGTTCCTGATCGGACGGATGTCGGCGGCGCCCATCCCGCACCGCAAGTCGTTCCACCGCCTCTCGCAACTGAGTCTCGGCTACCGGCCCAGCGAGATCAACGTCAACGAGCTGCTCTACTCGCTCAAGGGTCCACTGGCGGGCCAGCGCGTTCCCGACGCCCGGATCAACGACCGCGAGCAGATGTTCGACCTCCTGCAGGGCTATCAGCTGCACGTGATCGCGTTGTCCCGCAAGCACCTCACCGCCACCGAGATCACCGAGCACACGACCGCGTTGAACGAGCTCGGCGCCACGAGCCACCTCGTCGCGCGCGTCGAAGCCAGGCCGGACGACAGGGTGCACCGCGCCGACTCGGCGCAGGTGTTCGAGCATTACGGCCTCACCGAGCCGACCTCGCAGGCCCTCTACGTGATCCGCCCGGACGGCCACGTCGCGTGGCGCTGCGACGAGCTCGACTTCGAGGCCTGCCAACGGTTCCTCGCGACGGTGCACCGCCCGGCCACACAGCAGATCCAAGCCGCGTAACGAGAAGAGGGGCCCGGCGAACCGGGCCCCTTCTTCACGCCATCGCCGGCGATATGTCCATGTGCACGCGATAGTCGACGATCTCCTCGCCGGACATCCAGATCACCGTCACACAAGGCAACGCGAGCGGTTTCCCATCCGGCGCCTCGGTCTCGATGGTGAACCGGCAGAACAGCTGGTCGCCGACCTCGGCGACCTGGTCGACCACGTGCCGCACCCACGGCAACGCTCCGGCGGCACCCGCGGTCGCCGCCACGACGGCCTCACGACCGATCAACGGCTCGTTGTTGCCGAACGTGTAAGTGGCATCGGCAGCGAACCAAGCGCCGAACGCTTCGGCATCACCGGAATCGACGGCGGCGCACATCTGCCGCACCATTTCGGCGCGACCAGTGCTCATGGCTTCTTCTGCAGCGAAAGCCCGTGCCGCACCATGATCTCCGCGACCAGCTTCATGTCACGCGGTCCCGGTGGCAGCTCCGACAGCGCCTGGTAGTAGTTCTCCAGCCCCGGCGGCGACACGACGGCCACCACACGCGTCTCCTCGTCGAACGGGTTGTGGAACATGTGCGGCACCCCGCGCGGCATCAGCAGCGAATCCCCTGGCCCCAGCACGTGTTCCTCGCCGTCCAGCTCGACGACGACCCGTCCCTGCACGCACGTGAACAGCTCGTCCTCGCGGCTGTGGATGTGCGTGGGCGGCCCGCCGAGGTTCGGCGGCACGACGTACTCGAACAGCGAGTAGGCGCCCTTGGTGTCCGCGCCGGTCAGCCGCGTGTAGATGCCCAGGCCGATCGCGCCGACGTTCGTGCCCTCACCGCTGCGGTAGACGTGATGCTTCACGGGGGTTTCCATGTTCTCCAACCTCATTTCGACTGATCCGGGCGAGCAACTGGGGCGTGACCTTGCGGTACGCGGAGGGCGCGACCGGGTTGAGCCAGTGCGACGCGCGGGTCATCCGGCCGATCTGCAGACCGAGGTCCGCGAGCACCTCGTCGGCGTTCTTCAGCGAGAACGGGATGATCTTCGTGCCGCGGCAGTGGTGCGTGTTCGTCGCCTCGTCCATGAACGCGAGCTGTGCCGTCACCTCCGCCCGGCGCGCGGCGGCGTCCGGCAGCGGAAGCGCTCCCGCGAGATCGGCCGCGATCCACAACGCCGCCATCTCCGCGTTGAGCGGGCTGAAGAACGACGAGTTGTAGCCGTTGAAGTAGAGCCCGGGCACGCCGATCGGCTGGATCTGCCGGTACAGCGCGAAGTTGCCGCGCTCGTCGAACAACCGCTCCTGCACGGCGTCCGGCAGGAACGGCACGCCCTGCGTGAACCCGGTGGCGCAGACGATCAGATCGGCCGGCAGCACCGCGCCGTCGGAGAGTTCCGCGCCACCCGCCTTGAGCCGCGCGATCGTCCTGTCGCGGTGCACGCGGATCGCGCCCGACTCGACGCCCTCGAAGAACCCTTCGGTGGCCAGGCCGATCGCGCCCTTGACGATGTCCTCCATCTGCCCGGACGGCACGAGGTCGTGCTTCGCGAGCCCGAACTGCCTGACCGACACCGATCCGAGCGAGTTGAGCATCGAGCGCCGCATCCTGTTCGCGGGGCCGTGCAGGAACTTCTCGAACCCGCGCAGCCAGCGGTAGCGGAACAGGGCCTCGCCCATGCGGGTCAGCAGCAGCATCTTGAAGTTGACGACGCCGCCGATCTTGCGCGGGACCTTCCACAGCAGCTGCCGCGCGATGATGTCGGTGCTCGCGGCGACACCGCTGATCGGCACCGTTACGTCGCACGCGGACTTGCCGTACCCGACGACGAGCGCGTGCCTGTCCCGCGCCTCCTCGACGTCGAGGAACTCGGTGCCCGCGAGCACTCGCCCGCCGGCCGCCTCGAACTCCTCACGGCCGGGAAACGCCGGCACGGACGGTTCGCAGAACACGCCGTTGGCCACGATCACGCTGTCGTACCGATACGTCGTGCCGGTGTGCGTGGTCAGGTCCCACGCGTTGCCGACGGGCACGACGGACGTCACCGTCGTCTCCAGGCGCAGGCACGCGTCGACACCGAAGTGCCAGGTGTAGGCCTCCAGGTACGCCTGCACCTGCTCGCCGGTCGGCCACTCCGGCAGGTCCTTCGGCATCGGGAAGTCCGAGAACGAGTACTGGGCCTTCGGGCTCTGCGTGGTGAGGCCGGGGTAGCGCCTGGTGCGGCTCCACACGCCGCCGACGTCCGGCGTCCGGTCGAACACCTCGACCTCGTGCCCTGCCTGCAGCAGCACCTTGGCGGTGGTGAGGCCGGCGACTCCGGCACCGATGATCGCGACTCGCATCCTGGTCCTCCTGAGTGAGGATGTGACGGACCACACTGTGGAGCGCTTCGCTGTCCACGGCCAACCAGAAGTCCCGGCTAGTGGGACTCCCAGCGACGGGTCGAGTAGGCGCGGGTCGCCGCCGCGGCCGCCATCCGCACGGCCGCCCCGATCCGGTCCGGCCGCACCGCCGCGCTGGGGCCGGTCACCGACAACGCCGCGGCGACCTCGCCGCCCGCGTTGAAGATCGGGGCCGCGATGCAGCTGATGCCGACGTTGCCCTCCTCCCGGTCGTAGGCCCAACCCTGGTCCGGGATCGCGGCGAGCTCGCGGCGCAACGCCGTCGGGCTCGTGATCGTGCGCGGGGTGCGGCGTTCCAGTCCGGCGGCGATCACCGCGTCCACAGTGGACGCGGCGGAGAAGGCGAGCATCGCGCGGCCCAGACCCGAGCAGTGCGCCGGGATCATGCCGCCGACCTGGTCGAGCATCGGCATCGGCCGGTGCCCGGTGATCTTCTCCACGACCAGCACCCGCGTGCCGTCGAGCACGCCGAGCTGGACCGTGACGCGGGCGGCCGCGTAGAGGTCCTGGAGGAACGGCAGCACGGCCTCGCGCAGCTCGTGCCGCACGGGCACCAGGCTGGAGAGCTTGAACAGGCCGGTGCTGATCCGGTAGCGGTCGCCCGGCTTGTCGAGCCAGCCCAGCTCGATCATGCGACCCGCCGTGCGGTGCACCGTCGAGCGCGGAAGCCCGGATCTGCGCACGAGTTCGGCGAGGCCCAGCTCGCGATGGGTGACGTCGAAGGCGTCCAGGATCGCCGCCGCGCGTTCGAGTGAACCGCTCGGCTCGCCTGACTGCGAGTCCCGGTCACTGGGACTCATCCTTGGTCGACCATTCGCACACGGCGACTGTAGGAGCTCATGGACGCAAACACCACGCGGGTCGCACTCGTCGGGGGCGGCGCCGGCGGAATCGGTGCGGCGACGGCCGCGGCGCTCGTCGAGAGCGGGCACCGCGTCGTGCTGGCCGGACGCACCGAAGCCACCCTCAAGGAGACGGCCGCGCCCCTCGGCGCCGACTACCTCGTCTGCGACCTCGCCGATCCCGGTGAGGCCACCGCTGTCGCCGGCGACGTCGCCGACCGGTTCGGCTCGCTCGACGTGCTGGTCGTGAACGCGGGCGGACCGTCGCCGGGCGGGGTCTTCGAGGTGCCGGACGCGCAGTGGCACCGCGACCTCGACCTGTTGCTGCTCGGGCCGCTGGCGTTGCTGCGCGAGGCGTTGCCGCTGATGGCACGGCGCGGGTTCGGCCGGGCAGTGGTGATCACGTCGACCGCCGTGCGGCAGCCGCAACCCGGCCTCGCGTCGTCGACGGTGCTGCGCGCGGCCGTGACGTCGGCGATGAAGCTCGCGTCGCGGCAGTTCGCGGCGAACGGCGTCACGGTCAACTGCGTCGCTCCCGGCGCGACCCTGACGCCTCGACGGCTGGAGGTGTTGCGGCGCAGGGCCGAGGCCGCGGGCGTGGACCTCGACACCGCGGCCGCGCACGACCTCGCGGACATCCCGGCCCTGCGTGCGGCGGATCCGAGCGAGATCGCCGCCGCTGTGGCGTTTCTGGCTTCACCGCAGGCCTCGTACGTCAACGGCACCGTGCTGACCGTCGACGGCGGCCGCACCGAAACCTCAGTCTGAAAGGGACGATCGCGTTGGCCACCTCAGGACCCGACTTCGCCATGACCGACTTCCTCGGGGCGCTCACGCACGCGGTGCGGCCCGACGGCGGGCGACCGCTGGTCGTGCACGACGACGAGCTGGAGACGATCCCGCCGGGCGCGGTGCCGAACCCGACGACGCTGCGGATCGCGGGCAAACTGCCGACGTCGACGTTCGAGCTGTTCCGCCAGGTGATCCCAGGCGGCGAGAGCTCGGACATGCAGCGGCACTACCACGAGACCGTGCACTTCGTGATCTCCGGCGACGGCCACAGCGAGATCCAGGACGCCGAACCGGACAAGTTCGGGACGGTGTCGTGGACTTCCGGCTCGTTCGTCTACACGCCGCCGTGGACCTGGCACCGTCACTACAACGACTCCACCGAGCACCCCGTCGAGTTCCTCACCATCGAGAACTCCCGGCTGCTCGCGCTGTTCGGGCTCGCCCGCAGGCAGAGCGCCGGCCTCGCGACGTTCGACGAGGCTCGTGCCCGTTTCGATACTTCTGGGGAGGACCAGTGATTCCCGAGCACGTCAGCATCTGGGGCGAACTGTCGCATGTGGACCACGCCGTGCGGCACGTCGACGTCCCGGTGCGCGGCCACACCGTGCGGACCAGGATCCTGCAGGCAGGCTCCGGACCGGAACTCGTGCTGCTGCACGGCACCGGCGGCCACCTGGAGGCCTACTCCCGTGACATCGCGGGACTGGCGGAGGACTTCCACGTCACCGCCTACGACATGGTCGGCCACGGCTGGTCCGACCTGCCGGACCTGCCGTACACGATCGACGTGCTGTCCGAGCACCTCGTGGGGCTGCTGGACGCGCTGGGCGTCGAGAAGACGCACCTGTCCGGTGAGTCCCTGGGCGGCTGGGTGGTCGCGTGGGTCGCCGCGCACTTCCCGGACCGCGTCGACCGGCTCGTGCTGAACACGCCCGGCAACATCGCGAACAAACCCGAGGTCATGCAACGCATGCGGGACAGCACGATGGCCGCCGTGCTCGATCCCAGCGAGGAGACCGTGCGCAGGCGGGTGGAGTTCCTGTTCCACCACAAGGAGATGGTCACCGACGAGCTGGTGAACCTGCGTCGTCAGGTGTACTCGCGGCCGGGGTTCGTGCAGGCGATCACGAACACGCTGGTGTTGCAGGATCCATTGGTGCGCAAGGACTTCGCGTGGGACCCGGCGTGGGTGGGCAAGGTCGCGGCACCGACGCTGCTGCTGTGGACGAGCCACGACCCGACGGGCGGGCTGGACGAGGCCGACATGTTGCTGGAGTGGTTGCCCGACGCGCGGTTGCACGTCATCGACGACGCCGGGCACTGGCCGCAGTGGGAGAAGGTCTCCGAGTTCCTCGACACGCACCGCACCTGGTTGCTGCACGGAAAGGACCCGTCCTGATGGCAGAGATCATCGGATTCGCGGGGATGTCGCACAGCCCGTTCGCGACGCTGCTGCCACCGGACGGCTCCGACGGGCCGGGGTCGGTGTTCCTGCGCGACGCGGACCGCGTGCGGCTGGCGGTGGAGAAGCTGGCGCCGGACGCGATCGTCGTGATCGGGCCGGACCACTTCCACGCCAACTTCTACGACGTGATGCCGCCGTTCGTGCTCGGGGTCGAGGAAGCCGTGGGGTTCGGTGACTTCGGCAGCAGCTCGGGGCCGTTACCGGTGGCCCAGACGCTGGCCTGGTCGGCGCACAGCGGTCTGGCGGACGCGGGCTTCGACGTGTCGCTGTCGTACTCGCTGACCGTCGACCACGGCATCGTGCAGAGCTACGAGATGATCACCGGCGGTACGACGCTTCCGTTGGTGCCGTTGGTGGTCAACACGGCCGCGCCGCCGTTGCCGTCGCTGGACAGGTGCGTGGAGCTGGGGCGTGCTTTGGGAGCCGCGCTGCGGTCGTCGGTGTTTCCCGGACGGGTGCTGGTCGTCGCCAGTGGTGGCTTGTCGCACTGGTTGCCGTCCAACGACCCGCGCGATCCGTCCGTGGTGGGGGAGCGGCGTGAGTCGTTGATCCGGGGACGGGCGTACGCGAAGGAGTTCGCCGCGGCGCGCGAGCCTCGGGTGAAGGCCATGGGCGGCAACCCCGAGGCGAAGGTGAACGCGGTGTGGGACGGGTGGTTCCTCGACCGGCTGTCGGCGGGGTCTGCCGGTGAGATCGCCTCCCTCGGGCACGAGGCGCTGGAGGACCACGCCGGCAGCGGTGGGCACGAGATCCGCTGCTGGCTCATCGGACAGGTCGCTGTCGGCCTGCCGCTGGTGTGGACGAGCTACGAGCCGGTGCCCGAGTGGATCACCGGCATGGGTATCGGAACTACGTTTGCCGTGTGAGGTCCAGGGCGATGTCGGTCAGCATGTCCTCCTGACCGCCCACCAAGCGCCGGCGTCCGGCTTCCAGCAGGAGGGTCCGTACGTCGGCGCCGGTGCGTTGGGCGGCCGTGTCGGCGTGGCGCAGGAACGAGCCGTAGACGCCCGCGTAGCCGAGGGTGAGGCTCTCGCGGTCGACGCGGACCGGGCGGTCCATGAGCGGCCGGACCAGGTCGTCGGCGGCGTCCTGGAGCGCGAACAGGTCGGCGTTGTGCTGCCATTCCTGGAGGTTCGCGACGGCCACGAACGGTTCGATGGGGCAGTTCCCCGCTCCGGCGCCGAGTCCGGCCAGGGAGGCGTCGACTCGGGTAGCGCCTTCTTCGACGGCGGTGATGGAGTTCGCCACCGCTAGTGAGAGGTTCTCGTGCGCGTGGATGCCGATCTCGGTGTCGGCGTCGAGCACGTCCTTGTAGGCACGGATCCTGGTGCGGACGTCGTGGGGGAGCAGACGGCCGCCGGAATCCGTTACGTAGACGCAGTTCGCGCCGTAGGACTCCATCAGCTTCGCCTGCCGAGCGAGCTCCTGCGGTTCGGCGAGGTGGCTCATCATCAGGAACCCGGACACGTCCATGCCGAGATCGCGCGCGCCGGCGATGTGCTGGGCGGAGATGTCGGCCTCGGTGCAGTGCGTGGCGATGCGCACGGACCGCACGCCAAGGCTGTGGGCGCGCTTGAGGTCGTGGAGCGTGCCGATGCCCGGCAGCAGCAGCGTCGTGAGTTTGGCCTGGGTCAACGCTTCCGCGGCCGCCTCGATCCACTCCCAGTCGGTGTGGCTGCCGGGGCCGTAGACGAGCGATCCGCCGCTGAGGCCGTCGCCGTGCGAGACCTCGACGGCATCGACTCCGGCCTGGTCCAGCGCCCTGGCGATCTCGGTGACCTTCTGGGGATCGATGCGATGCCGCAGGGCGTGCATGCCGTCCCGGAGCGTCACGTCCTGGAGGTAGATCTTCATGCGCGCACGACCGCCTTCGCCATGGTCTCCGCGACTCGCAGCGCCGCGCTGGTCATGATGTCCAGGTTGCCCGCGTAGGCAGGCAGGTAGTCGGCCGCGCCCTCGACCTCCAGCAGCACGGTGACCTGGTGCGTCACCGGTTCCTCGGTGAGCGTGTGCGGCTGGTCGACCGGGTCGATCTGAACCGGCTGTTTGAGGCGGTAGCCGGGGACGTAGGCGGCCACCTGGGTGATCATGTACTCGACGGAGGCGCGGATCCGGTGCTGTGTCTGGGGATCCGGTGCGTTGACGAGTGCGAGAACGGTGTCCCGCATGGTGATCGGCGGGTCGGCCGGGTTGAGCACGATGACGGCCTTGCCCCTGTGCGCGCCGCCCACGTCCGCGATGGCCTGCGCGGTCGTCTCGGTGAACTCGTCGATGTTCGCGCGCGTGCCCGGTCCCGCGCTTCGGGACGAGATCGAGGCGACGATCTCCGCGTACGGCACGGGAGTGACCGTGTTGATCGCGGCGACGATCGGGATCGTGGCCTGACCGCCGCAGGTGACCATGTTGACGTTCGGCGCGCTCAGGTGTTCGTCGAGGTTGACCGTCGGCACCACCATCGGCCCGATCGCCGCCGGGGTGAGGTCGATGACCCGTTTGCCGTGCGCGGCGAGGATTTCGGCGTGTTTCGCGTGGGCGCCCGCGGAGGTGGCGTCGAACACGATCTCGATCTCTTCGAACCCCGGCATCGCGACCAGGCCCTGGATGCCGTCCGAAGTGGTCGGAACGCCGAGCTTGCGGGCCTTGGCGAGGCCGTCCGACTCGGGGTCGATGCCGACGAGCGCCGCCACCTGCAGGGTGGTGGACCGCTTGAGCACCTTGATGACGAGGTCGGTGCCGATGTTGCCCGACCCGATGATCGCGACCTTCGTGCGCATCACGCCTCCTGCTTCGCGAAAGTGGCCCGCACGGTGCCGAGCCCGGTGATCGTGGCCTCGACCTGGTCGCCCGCCTGGACTCCGACCATCGGGCCGAGCGCGCCGCTGAGCACGACGTCGCCCGCCTTCAACGGAGCGCCGAGGTCCGCGGCGGTCGTGGCGAGCCAGGCCAGCGCGGTCAGCGGGTCGCCCAGGCACGCGGCACCGGACCCCGCCGAACGTTCCTCGCCGTTGACGCTGAGCACCATCGACACGTTCTTCGGCACGACCTCACCCAGATCCGCCTGCTCGGTGCCGAGGACGAACAGCCCCGACGAGGCGTTGTCCGCGACGGTGTCGGCGAAGGTGATGTCCCAGCCGCTGATCCGGCTGTCCACGATCTCCAGCGATGCCTTGACGTGCCCGACGGCGTTCGCGACGGTCTGCTCGTCGAACGGCCCCTCGGCGAGGTCCGCCTTCAGCACGAACGCCAGTTCCGCCTCGATCTTCGGCTGCAACAGACCGGACACCGGCAGTTCGTCGCCGTCCTTGTACGCCATGTCGTCGAGCAGCACCCCGAAGTCCGGCTGGTCCACCCCGAGCTGCTGCTGGACCGCCGGAGAGGTCAGGCCGATCTTGCGGCCGACGACTGTGGCGCCGTCCGCGATCCGCGCGGCGATGTTGTGCTGCTGCACCGCGTAGGCCTCGGCGTCGCCGATGAGGTCCCGCACGGGCGCACACGGAACCTTCTCGCGCGCCGCCGTGGCCAGGCGCTCCGCTGCAATGAGGACTTCGTTCATGC
The DNA here is from genome assembly GCF_900115955.1 of Lentzea waywayandensis. Classification (GTDB taxonomy): domain Bacteria; phylum Actinomycetota; class Actinomycetes; order Mycobacteriales; family Pseudonocardiaceae; genus Lentzea; species Lentzea waywayandensis. The sequence goes on along the minus strand of NZ_FOYL01000007.1, from coordinate 193,470 downwards.
CGCTCATCGTGGCGGTGTTCTCGGTCCTGTGGGGACTTCGGAGTTCCGCTGACCGGAACTCGGTGGCACGATCAGGTGATGACCGAGGTACCGAACACCCTGCTGGGCAAGGTGATGTCGGTGCTGAACGCCTTCGGTGCCGACGACGACGAGCTCGGCTTCGCGGAACTGGGCAGACGCACCGGCCTGTCGAAGGCGACGCTGCACCGCCTGCTGGGCGACCTGGCCGAGGTCCGCCTGCTCGACCGGGGCACGCGCGGCTACCGCCTGGGCGGTCACCTGTTCCAGCTGGGCATCCGCGCGTCGGTCGAACGCCGCCTGGTCGAGGTGTCCACGCCCTACCTGGAAGACCTCTACGAACGCACCCACGAAACCGTCCACCTCGGACTCCTCGAAGGCCACGAGGTCGTCTACGCCGCCAAGATCGGCGGCCACCGCCAGGCGTCCTCACCGTCGCGTCTGGGCGGTCGCATGCCGCTGCACGCGACGGCGATCGGCAAGGCCCTGCTCGCCCACTCCCAGCCGTCCTTGCGCACCGAAGTCCTGTCCGCCCCCTTGGCTCGCCGGACTCCGCGCACAGTCGTCACGCCCGGCATGCTCCGGCGTCAGCTGGCCACGATCCGGCAGACGGGGGTGGCCTACGAGTTCGAGGAGTCCAGGGTCGGCCTCGCCTGTGTGGCGTCGCCGGTGCTCGGTCACGACGGTGCCGTTGTGGCCGCGGTCAGTGTCGCCGGGCCGACCACGCGGTTCGACCCTCGCGTGCACGCGGCTTCGGTGCACGCGGCGGCGACGGGCATCGCCCTGACGCTGATCCGGCGCGCGACGTTGTCGTCAGGCACCTGAAATCCAATATATCGGTGCCCGTTTTGTCCGCCCTTATGCAAAAGACGTTTGCGGACGTCCGCAAACGTCTTTTGCAATGGGTGGGTAAGTGCAGGTCAGAAGGCCTTTGCGTCGAGGTAGGCGCCGAACGAGCCGAGCCAGTGGTCGGCCATGTAGCCGTGCCCGCCGAACACGTACGTCCACCCGGCCTCACGATGCGCGGCGGAAGCCGTCCGGGCCAGCGAGGTGTAGCGGTGGCCGTCCGGGAGCGCCCCAGCGATCGCCTCCCAGTTCCAGGCGCGCGACAACGCGAGCCCGGCCAGGTGCGAGCCGTAGGGGTCGCTGGGGTCGTCGACCGGATACGGCTCGCGCAGCACCCGCCACCGTTCCGACTCGAGGTCCGGCAGGTAGGCGTCGAACCAGTCGGCGAACTCGGCGGTGCTCAGGGCGCGGCGCATCAGGTCGGCCGTTGTCAGCGCGGGGGAGAGGAAGTCGGCGGCGTCCGGTTCGAAGCCGCCGTATCCGGCCTCGTCCCGGTGCCATCGCAGCGCCGCGTCGACGCACGCGGAGGCCAGTTCGGAGTCGCCGTTCACCTGGGCGGTGTCGTACACGAGTCCGGTCGCGAACGCGGTGTTGCTGTGCGTGCCGGTGCGGATCGGCAGGCGCGCCGCCGAGATCCATTCCAGCCAGCGGTCGCGCAGCACGTCCGCGATCGGCGCGACCGACCACGGCAGGCCCGAGGTGCGCAGCTCGGCGTCGAGCAGCAGCAGCCACGCCCACCCGTACGGCCGCTCCCAGTGCCGTCCGGCCCGGGAGGCGAAGAAGGAGGCCTCGACGGCGCAGTTCTCGGGCGTGATCAGCTTGTCCAGGGCGTTGCGGGCCGTGTCCGCTCCCGCGAGAGAGGGCCGCAGCCGCAGCAAGCGCACGGCCAACCACGTCTGGTGCACGCACGAGTGCCAGTCGAACGACCCGGCGAACACCGGGTGCAGCACCCGCTGGGGCACCAGGCCGTGGTCTCCGTCGATCACGTGCGTCCAGTGCACCGGGTGGTCGCGTTGGATGTTGTCGATCGCGATGCCCAGCAGCCGGGTCGCGGTGCTGTCATCCAATCGGGTGGCGTCCATGGCCCACATCATGCAGTGCGACATCTCAATAGGGCAGAGGCAGATAGTTGACAAGTAACAGACCTCACGCCGCCGGCGGAGGATCGGCACACGGGCGGGTGACCTGGAAAACACGTGCTGAACAGCTGACAGGCCCGGCAGGGTCTCTCAGTGTGGGACAACTAGGATGAGCAGCGTGAACTGGACCGTGGACGTGCCCATCGACACGCTTCCCGAGCTTCCGCCGCTGCCTCCCGAGATGCGCAAGCGCCTGGACGACGCACTGTCGCGCCCGGCCGCCCAGCAGCCCGACTGGCCCGACGCCGAACAGGTGCGTCGCGTGCGGACCGTGCTCGAGAGCGTGCCGCCGATCACCGTGCCCGCCGAGATCGACCGGCTGCACACGCAACTGGCGCAGGTCGCGAACGGTGAGGCATTTCTTCTGCAGGGCGGTGACTGCGCGGAGACGTTCGCTGACAACACCGAGCCGCACATCCGCGCGAACATCCGGACCCTGCTGCAGATGGCCGTGGTGCTGACCTACGGCGCGAGCCTTCCGGTGGTGAAGGTCGGCCGCATCGCCGGCCAGTACGCCAAGCCGCGTTCGTCGGGCATCGACGCTCTCGGCCTGCCGTCCTACCGCGGCGACATCATCAACTCCCTGGTAGCGACGCCCGAAGCCCGCGTCGCCGACCCCGGCCGCATGATCCGCGCCTACGCGAACGCCGGCGCGGCCATGAACCTGCTGCGGGCGCTCACCGGCGCGGGTCTCGCTGACCTGCACCGCGTGCACGACTGGAACCGCGACTTCGTGCGCACCTCGCCCGCGGGCGAGCGCTACGAGGCCCTGGCCGGCGAGATCGACCGCGGCCTCAAGTTCATGTCGGCGTGCGGCGTGAACGACCAGTCGCTGCACGGCACCGAGATCTTCGCCTCGCACGAGGCGCTGCTCCTCGACTACGAGCGCGCGCTGCTGCGCCTCGACACGACGCGCGACGAGCCCCGCCTGTACGACCTGTCGTCGCACTTCGTGTGGATCGGTGAGCGCACCCGTCAGCTCGACGGCGCGCACATCGCGTTCGCGGAGATGCTGTCGAACCCGATCGGTCTCAAGATCGGTCCGACGACGACGCCCGAGATGGCCGTCGAGTACGTCGAGCGCCTCGACCCCCGCAACGAGCCGGGCCGCCTGACGCTCATCTCGCGCATGGGCAACCAGAAGGTGCGCGACGTGCTCCCCGCCATCGTGGAGAAGGTCGAGGCCAGCGGCCACAAGGTCATCTGGCAGTGCGACCCGATGCACGGCAACACGCACGAGTCGTCGACCGGCTACAAGACCCGGCACTTCGACCGCATCGTCGACGAGGTCCAGGGCTTCTTCGAGGTGCACCGCCGCCTCGGCACGCACCCCGGTGGCATCCACATCGAGCTCACGGGTGAGGACGTCACCGAGTGCCTCGGCGGCGCCCAGGAGATCTCCGACGACGACCTCGCCGGCCGCTACGAGACGGCGTGCGACCCGCGCCTGAACACGCAGCAGTCGCTCGAGCTCGCGTTCCTCGTCGCCGAGATGCTCCGGTCGTAACACCTTCCGGACGAGTTTCCTGAAGACGAGCTGAAGAACGAAGGGCCCCGCGTCGAGAACGCGGGGCCCTTCGCCTTTGCCGTGATCAGAGGCCGACGATCGTGATCTCGGTTCCTCGCTTCACCCGCGTGCGCGGCGGGATCGACTGGTTCACCACGGTCGCGTTGTTGCTCTTGTTGAACTCGACCTTCACCCGCAGACCGGCCTGTTCGAGCTGCTCCTTGGCCTCCCGCACCTTCTGCCGGGTGACGTCGGGAACCTCGATCTCCTGGTTGTTCTGGTAGAAGAGCGTGACGCGCTTGTTCTGCGTCGGGTCCAGCACGGTGCCCGCCGGCGGATCCGTCCGCACCACGCGCGACCCGTTGTTCTCCGGCGCGTCCTCGCCACCCGCGTCGACCGCTTCCAGACCGGCGCGCTGGAGTTCGGCGACCGCCTCGTCCTTCGTCTTGCCCGTCACGTTCGGCACGGGCAGGCGCGGCGGCGGTCCCTTGCTCAGGATCAGCGTCACCGGGGCGTCGAGAGCGAGCGCCGTGCCGGGGCGTGGATCGACGCCCACGACCTTGCCGATCGGCACGGTGTCGTGGAACGCGTCCTTCGTGGCGTCCTTGACCGCCTTCAGGCCCGCGGCCTCGATGTCCTTGGTGGCGGCGGCCTCGTCGACGCCGGTGTTGATGAACGGCACCACGGGCCTGCCGCGCGACACGACGAGCTTCACCTGCTGGTTCTTGCGCAGCTCCGCGCCAGGACCAGGGTCGGAGCTGATGACCGTGCCGTTGGGCACGTCGTTGGACGGCACCTTCTCGACCAGCCCGGTGAGGTCGGCCTTCGAGAGCAGCACCATCGCGTTCTGCTCGGACTGCCCGGCCACCGACGGCATCTCCGTGTAGCGGCCCGCGCCGACGTACCAGGAGAACAGGCCGACGATGATCGCCACCACGACGACCACGGAACCCCAGATCGTGAAGAGCTTCTTGCGCCGCTTGCGCTCCTCCTCGACCGGGTCGACCTTCGGCTTCTTCTTCTGCGGGGGACGACGGCGTGGCGGCTCCGGCCGCTGCATCGTGCGCGTGCCGGAGATACCGGGAGGAGGCGGCGGCGGCCCGGTGCTCACCGTCGTCATCGCCGCCGAGTTCAGGGACGGCTTCGGCACCACCGGCCTGGTCAGCTCGGCAGCGGAGGGAGGAGTGGCGCCGACCGCGACCGGAACCGGTCGCATGATGACCGTCCTGTCGTTCTCGGGCGCCGAACCGGGTACGGGCACCGGCTGCGGCGTGAGGCCCAGGTCCGTGCCCACGCGCTCCAGTTCGGCCAGGAACGCGTCGGCGTTCGCGGGCCGCAGCACCGGGTCGCGCCGCGTCGCCTTGCGCACCAGCGTGTCGAGCGCCAGCGGGATCTCCGGAACCGACGGGACGTCCGAGTTCACGTGCTGATAGGCCACCGAGATGGCCGTCTCGCCGCGATAGGGCGCCTGACCCGCCAGCATCTCGTAGAGCACGATCCCGGCCGCGTAGACGTCACTACGCGCGTCCGCAGCGCCCGATTCCACCTGTTCGGGTGAAAGATAGGCGACGGTGCCCAGGATCTCGCTGTCGCTCGTGACGCCGTTCTCGGCGATCGCACGGGCCAGCCCGAAGTCCGCCACCTTCACCTGGCCACCGGGTCCGATCAGCACGTTCTCCGGCTTCACGTCCCGGTGCACGAGCCCCGCGCGGTGAGCCGCGCCCAACGCGGACAGCACCGGGCCGAGGATGCTCAGCGCCACGGCGGGAGCGAGCTTGCCGCGCTGATTGAGCAGGTCACGGAGGTTTCCGCCGTCGATCAGCTCCATCACCAGGTACACCTGGTCACCGTCGACGCCCTGGTCGTGCACGGACACCACTGCCGGGTGGTGCAACTGGGCCGCCGCGCGTGCCTCGCGCTCGAAGCGCGCGACAAACGCCGGGTCCGCCGTCAGGTGCGGATCCATCACCTTGATGGCCACATCGCGATCGAGGCGAGTGTCGCGACCTCGATAGACGGTGGACATGCCACCGCGCGCGAGCACGGAGTCCACCCGGTAGCGCTGCTCCAGCAGTCCACCCATCACGTTCGAAACCGACCTCTCCACAGTGCGAGATGGTAAAGCTCAGGATGACCCGGTTGGCGGAAGGGCGTTCCCAGTTCGGTTATGGCATCGTGACCCCCGTGAGTGCGATTCCTGCCGCTGCGGATGTATTGGCTGCCGACCTGGAGGTTCTTCCTCTCCCCGAGGTGGCCGACCGAATGGGACTTCCGGTCACCCGGGTCCACCAAATGTTGCGCGACGGGCAACTGCTCGCCGAGCGGCGGGCCGGCGTTCTCGTCGTCCCCGAGGCGTTTCTCGCTGCCGGAGGGGTGGTGAAGGGTCTGCCCGGCACCATCACGGTGCTGCGCGACCAGAACTACTCCACGGACGAGATCCTGCGCTGGCTCTTCACGGAGGACGAAAGCCTCCCTGGCACTCCGATCGAAGCATTGCGCGGAGACCGTGGGCGTGAGGTAAAGCGCCGCGCGCAGGCCATGGGCTTCTAAGTCACCGATCACAGCTGTTCCGGACGTCTCCGCAGGTGAGAGACGTCCGGAACCGCTGCGCGAGGCTAAAAGAGCGGGGCTCACCCCGGAATCCCGTGAGTCGTCACACGGGCGAGGAGGGCTCGGCCGACGCCGGGCGCCGCCACGGCGAGCCGCCGTGAGTTCGGCACGGCCACACGTCGCCACAACACCTCGCAGCCAACGAGCCCGAGGATGTCGCGGTACAGGGTGTATGCGGTCTGCATACAGGGCCGGGACGTCGCGGACAGCATCCCGATGCCGGGCTCCGCGGACTGATATATCGCATACGAGTGCGCGACGAGGTCGTCGAGCGCCCGTTGCACCCGGTCGTTTGCGCGACGATGACGACGACACCATTGCAAAAGGTCGCGGTCGACGCCGTGCGCGCCGAGGACGTCCTGCGGCAGGTACACGCGGCCGCGGTCGAGGTCCTCGCCGACGTCGCGCAGGAAGTTCGTGAGCTGGAACGCCGCCCCGAGCCGGGCCGCGTACGGTTCGGCCTCCTCGCGGGGCACGACGGTGCCGAGCACCGGCAGCATCTGCAGCCCGATGACCTCCGCCGAGCCGTGCACGTAGACGCCGAGCGCGTCGAGGTCCGCGTACTCCGTCACGTCGAGGTCCATCCGCATCGACGCGAGGAAGTCCGTGAACAGCGACCTGTCGATGTCGTAGCGATGCATCGTGTCGGCCAGCGCGTGCAGGATCGGGTTCGACGGCGCCTTCTCCAGCAGCCGCTCCACCCGGTCCAGCTCACCCGCGCGGTCGGTCACCCCGGCCGCGTCGACGATCTCGTCGGCCCACCGGGCGAACGCGTACAGGGCATGCACCGCGGGCCGCTGGTCAGGCCGCAGCAACGTCGTGGCCAGGAAGAACGTCTTGCCGTACCGCGCGTTCACGCGACGGCAGGCGGCATAGGCGGAGCCCAGGTCCACGGTCCCGGGGCTCATTCGTAACGAGAGGACAGGCCGAACGGGTCCGGCTTCACCAAAGAACGCGCGGCGAGCGCCGACACCACCAGCGCGAAGGCCAGGTAGCCCCACGAGTACAGCGCCGTGTCGCCGTTCGGGAACGTCACCAGCAGCAGGAACAGCGACGCGGTCGTCACCGTGACCAGCGCGCCCGTGCTCCACGCGAACCCGGCGGCCAGCGCCAGCGCCCAGGTGAAGTACCAGGGCAGCGTCGCGGGGGACAGCAGCGCCACGGCCAGCAACGTCAGCGCGCCACGCCGGACGGCGTCGCGCACCTCACCGTCGCGGGACGCCCACCACTGCGTGTACGCGATCCAGATCAGCACCACGGAGCCCAGCGCCCGCGCCACGCCGATGAAGATGCCGCCGTCGACGTAGACGAACCAGTTCACGACCATGCGCACGAAGTCACCGACCGCGCTCGGCAGCGACAACCAGTTGATGATCATCGACGAGCTGCGCAGGGCCGGGATCCAGCCGAGGCTCACCCCGGCGATCAGCGTGCACACGAGGAACGTCCCGAGGAACGTGGCCAGGCCCGGCAGCAGCGCCTTGCGGAACTGGGCGCGCTTGTCGCCCTCCAGGCGCGCCGCCCAGATCCAGACGAGGAACGGCACGATCACGACCGCCGTCGCCTTCACCGAGAACGCGAGGGAGAGCAGTACGAAGCCGAGCACGTGCCTGCGGTCGAGCACCAGCAGCACACCGGCCGCCATCAGCCCGATCATCAGCAGGTCGTTGTGCGCGCCACCGATCAGGTGGACCAGCACCAGCGGGTTCGCCGCGACCAGCCACAAGGCGATCGCCGACTTGCCGCCCAGGTGCCTGCTCAGGCCCGGCAGCGCCCAGCACAGCAGCACCAGCCCGCCCGCGAGGGAGAGGCGCATGGCGACGACGCCGAGGATGACGCTCGCGTCCGTGATCCACACGATCGCCTTGGCGACCAGGATGAACAACGGCCCGTACGGCGCGGGCGTGTGCTGCCACACCCAGCTGACGTTCTCGCTCAGCGTGCTCTGCAGGACGGCCGGCCCGACCGTGTACGGGTCGTAACCGCTCAGCGCGAGCTGGCCCTGGGCCAGGTAGCTGTAGATGTCCTTGCTGAACAGCGGCGGCGCGAACAGCAGCGGCAACGTCCAGACCGTCACCGCGACCAGCACCGCGAAGTCGCCGATCTCGCCCCACCGCACGAGACGGCCGAGCCGGATCCACGCCCAGATGACGAGGCCGAGCCCGAGGTACAGGACCATGCTCGCGAGGTCGCGGCCGTGGCCGTAGCGCAGCCAGCTCAGCCCGACCTGGGCGAGCAGTGGGTCGCGCTCGAGGATCGCGCCGGCACCCATGCCCCCGAGCGCGATCAGAGCCACGCCCAGCAGGCCGAGCATGGTCGTGCGGATGGGGATGGCGTAGGTGTTCGTGCGCACGACTGGATCAAGCTCCTGTAGAGGTGCCTCGGAGCTCGTGCGGGGGAGGGACGGAGTTGCTGCCATCGCCCGAACATCGTTGCACAAGGCGCTGAAGCGTCGGCAAGCAACGGGCCACACTGGTCACGTGGACTTAATCAAGCCGTCCGCCCGGGAAATGTGATCAACTTCAGAACGCGCGCTTGGTGGAGCTGATCGCGAGGCCGGCGAGCTTGGCGGCGGCCGGTTCGGCCACGGGAGCGGCGTCGAGGGCGGCCAGCGCGCTCTTCGTCAGCTCCTCGATGCGTTCCTCGACGGCGTCGACGGCGCCGACCTTCACGAGCGTGCGCCGGACCTCTTCGACGGTGTCGAGGTCGAGATCGGGCTTGCCCAGGGCGATATCCAATATATCGGCGCCGAACTGCATGCCGAGCGCGACGAGCAGCGTGCGCTTGCCCTCGGCGAGGTCGTCGCCCGCGGGCTTGCCGGTGACCTCGGGGTCGCCGAACACGCCGAGCAGGTCGTCGCGCAGCTGGAACGCGACGCCGATGTCGGCACCGAACGCGCGCAGGCCGTCGATCAGCTCGGGCGAGCCGCCCGCCATCGCCGCACCCATGTGCAGCGGCCGTTCGACGGTGTAGGCGGCGGTCTTGAGCCGGTCGATGCGCAGCGCGGCGTCCGCGGACGAGTCGCCCCGCGCCTGCGTCAGCACGTCGAGGTACTGGCCCGCGAGCATCTCGGTGCGCATGTCCCGCCACGGTTCGCTCATCCGGCGCAGCACCTCCGACGGCAGCCCGGCGGCGAAGAGCATGTCGTCCGCCCACGCCAGCGCGACGTCACCGATCAGCACCGCCGCCGACATGCCGAAGCGCTCCGACGAACCGAGCCAGCCCTGCTCGCGGTGCCGCGCGCCGAACGCGATGTGCACGGTCGGCTTGCCCCGGCGCACCGACGAGGCGTCCATCAGGTCGTCGTGGATCAGCGCGCACGCCTGGATCAGCTCCAGCGAGCTGACCGCCGTGAGCACCTCGTCCGCGAGCTCACCGTCGGGGTCGCCGCCGGCCGCTCGCCAGCCCCACCACGCGTAGGTCGGGCGGATGCGCTTGCCGCCGCCCAGCACGAAATCGGAGAGCGCGTCCACCGCGCTCGCGAAGCTCGGGTCCATCGCCTCCCCGGACGCGCGCCGGGAGGCCAGATAGGTGGTCAGTGCTGCTTCGACGTGCTGGGGCAACGCGACGTCGATGGGGTGGTGGGACACACGTCCATGGTCCGCTGTGTCCGGGACCACCCGCATGCCGGGGCCCGCGTACCACATGGTGAGCTGGAGTCTCACCTAGCGGAAGACCCACTAGGGTTGGTCCTATGACGTCGGTGGTGGAGCGGCTCCGGGGAGAGTCACCCAAGTTCTCGGTGGAGTTCCTGCCGCCTCGGGACGCGGAGGACGAGAAGATCCTCTGGAAGGCCGTCCGCGAGCTGGAAGGCCTCGACCCGGCGTTCGTGTCGATCACCTACGGCGCCGGCGGGTCGCGCCGGGACCGCACGATCCGCGCCACCGGCCGCATCGCGCAGGAGACGACACTGCTTCCCGTCGCGCACCTCACCGCCGTCGAGCACTCGGTGGCCGAGCTGCGCAACGTGATCGGCTGGTACGCGGCCATCGGCGTGCGCAACATCCTCGCGCTGCGCGGCGACCCTCCCGGCGACCCGATGGGCGAGTGGGTCGCGCACCCGGAGGGCCTGAACTACGCCGACGAGCTGGTGCGTCTGGTCCGCGAGCTCGGCGACTTCTGCGTGGGCGTGGCGGCGTTCCCGTACGGGCACCCGCGCTCCGGCGACCTCGACACCGACCTGAAGTTCCTGCTGCGCAAGCTCGACGCGGGCGCGGACTACGCGGTGGCCCAGCTGTTCCACGCGCCGGAGCCGTTCCTGCGGATGCGGGACCGGGTGGCGGACGCGGGCTGTTCCGCGGCGATCCTGCCTGGAATCATGCCGATGCTCTCGCCGCGCGGCCTGGCCAAGATCGTGGAGCTGTCCGGCGCCGACCTGCCGCTCGACGTCTCGCGCCGGTTGGAGCCGTACGCGGACGACGTCGCGGGGTTCCGGGCGACCGGCATCGACATCGCGACCGAGATGTGTCAGCGGCTGCTCGACGAGGGCGTTCCCGCGCTGCACTTCTACACGATGAACAGGTCCAAGGCGACGAAGGAAGTGCTGGGGCGCCTGGGCCTGGTGACGCGCGCTTAGAGCGTGACGTTGCGCTTGTGCGCGATGAGGGCGAGCACGACGACGATCAGCGCGGCACCGCCGGTGAGCCCGGCGACCAGCAGCGCCCAGCCGAAGAACGAGCTGGAGTTCTCGCCCGCGTACTGCACGGTGGCCTGCAGCATCGACGCCTGACCGGGTTTCGGAGACCACGCGATCGTGTTGTTCTCCTCCTCGCGGCCGTTGGTGTTCACGATCTTGCCGGGGAAGCTGACCTTCACCTGGATGTCCGCGCGTTCCACCGGAACCTGGGTCAGGTCGACCGACCCCGACAGCGTGACAAGATCACCCGACCGGCGGAAGCTGAGGCTGTAGCGGCTGTTCGACGAGCTGGTGGACGTCGACAGCGTCCGCATCTCGTCGAACGACAGGCCGTTGAAGAACAGCTGCGTGCCCGCGTACGACTCCACCCGGTACGGCTTGGTGGTGACGCGGCTCGCGAGCTCCGGCGGCACCTTGAGCTGTGGTCCGGGGTCGTTGTCCTGGGTCGGTGGCGTGGCCGCGACGATCTCGCCGGAGATGCGGTCGTCGTCCGACACGGCCATGGCGGCGTACACGCGAACGCAGCCGCTCAACGAAAACAGGGTGAGCAGCAAGAAGACCGGCAGCAGAAGTGCCCGGGAACGACGCACGCGGACATCCTGCCAGCACGGCCCAAACGACGCAGGTCCCCTCCGAAGGTCGTGAGCTTGACTAACTACCTTTTGGTGTGGAGGGGCGCGAGGTAGCGTCTCGAAACATGGCATCCGTGCACGAAATCAGCAACAAATTCGTCAGCGACTACGTGGCGCTGGACCCCATCACCGCCACCAGTCTGGGCTTCGCGGGAGCCGATGACCAGCTGACGGACCTCTCTCCGGAAGGGCACGCGGCGCGCGACGAACTCGCCGTCCGCGCTCTCGCCGCCATCACCGCCGCACAGCCCGCGGATGCCTCGGAGGAGGCGGCACGCGCCGTCTTCCTGGAACGGACGGGCCTGGAGCACGAGCTGTACGAGGCCGGTGAGACCGAGTCCTCGCTGAACGTCATCGCGAGCCCGATCCAGTCGGTGCGCGACATCTTCGACCAGATGCCGACCGACACGCCGGAACAGTGGGCCACGATCGGCCGTCGTCTCTCCGCCGTGCCCGCCGCTCTCGACGGCCTGCGCGCCTCTCTCTCACACGCCGCTTCCCGCGGACACGTCTCCGCGATCCGTCAGGTCACTCAGGTCGCCAAGCAGTGCGACACCTTCGCGACGACCTTCTTCGGTCCGTTCGCCGCGTCCGCAGACGTGGACGGCTCGGTGCGTTCCTCTCTCGACGCCGGCGCCACCGCCGCTGCCGCCGCCTACGCGGACTTCGCTTCGTTCCTGCGCACGACGCTGGCCCCGCAAGCACCGCAGAAGGACGCGGTCGGCGAGGAGCGCTACCGCCTCGGCTCGCGCTACTTCACCGGGTCGCGGCTCGACCTGGCCGAGGCCTACGCGTGGGGCTGGGAGGAGTTCCTCGGCATCGAGGCCGAGATGAAGAAGGTGGCCGCGCGGCTCAAGCCGGGCGCTTCGCTGGCGGAGACCGCGGCGTTCCTCGACGAGCACCCGCGCTACCAGGTGCACGGCCAGGACGGCCTGCAGACGTGGATGCAGGAACTGTCCGACAAGGCCCTGCTCGACCTGCGCGACGTGCACTTCGACCTGCCGGACGCGCTGATGAGCCTCGAGTGCAAGATCGCCCCGCCCGGCGGTGCCGTCGGCGCCTACTACACGCCGCCGACCGCGGACTTCTCCCGGCCCGGCCGCATGTGGTGGTCGATCGCCGAGGGCAAGTCGGTGTTCCCGACGTGGCGCGAGACCTCGACGGTCTACCACGAGGGCGTGCCGGGCCATCACCTCCAGTGCGCGACGGCCGTGTACCAGTCGGAGACGCTGAACGACTTCCAGCGCCTGATGTGCTGGGTCTCGGGCCACGGAGAGGGCTGGGCGCTCTACGCGGAACGCCTCATGCGCGAACTCGGCTACCTCGACGACGACGGCGACCTGCTCGGCATGCTCGACGCGCACCTGTTCCGCGCGGCCCGCGTGATCATCGACATCGGCATGCACCTGGAGCTGGAGATCCCGGCCGGCACCGGCTTCCACCCCGGCGAGCGCTGGACGCCCGAGCTCGGCCTGGAGTTCATGATGACCAGGACGCTCTCGGAACCCGCCCACATCCGCGACGAGATCGACCGCTACCTCGGCTGGCCGGGCCAGGCACCGGCGTACAAGATCGGCGAGCGCCTGTGGCTCGCCGCCCGCGAGGACGCACGCACCCGCAAGGGCGCCGACTTCGACCTCAAGCGCTTCCACAAGGAGGCCCTGGAGATGGGCGCGATGGGCCTCGACACCCTTCGTGAACGGTTGGCCGCCCTCTGATCCACGCCCGCCGCGCAACCTTCTGAACTGCGCCGATCCACCCTTATGCAAAAGACGTTTGCGGACGTCCGCAAACGTCTTTTGCACAAGCCGGTGTGGCGAGGGGGCTGATATATCGGATATCAGTGGGTGCCGGTGCGGCGCGGGCGGAACATCGAGACGTCGAAGCCGGTGTCCGTGAGGCTGTTGTCGAACGGTTCGGCGTCCTTGATCCGCTGAGCGCCTCGCGGGCCTTCTTTCGACCCGTTACGCCGGATCGGCCCACCGGACGCGCACGCGGTTCGTGATCGGCTCCGCGTCATCGGTCCGCACGAACTCGAGCCACGGACCCGGCTCGGGCCGGACCGAGGCGAAGCCGTCCCCGCTGCGCACCACCGGATGCCCGGTCGCCTGGGCCGACGCCAGCGGATCACGCGAGTCGACGACGACGGCGGCGATCACGCCGGGATATTCGTGGCGGGGTTCGAGGACGCAGAACTCGTTGCCCTGCGGATCGCGCAGCACCACCCACGGCACGTCGGTCTGACCGACGTCGGCGAGTTCGGCGCCGAGCTTCAACGCGCGCGCCACGATGTCCGCCTGGTGTTCGGGCGACGACGAGGCCAGGTCGATGTGCACCCGGTTCTTCTCGATCTTCGGCGCGTCACTCCACACGAACGTCAGCTCGAGCTCGTCACCGGCGAACTCGGACCAGAACGCGGCCAGGGCCGGGGGATCCGCTGCCTCGAACGTGATTTCCACGCGTACGAGGGTACTGTCTCGCGCGTGGCGAAGCTGGTGCTCGGACCGCTCCTGAGGCATGTCGACGAATCGTCCGCGACGGTGTGGGTCGAGACCGACGCCTCGTGCGAGGTCGTGATCGCCGGGCACATCGCGCGCACGTTCCAGGCCGGCCGGCAGCACTTCGCGCTCGTCAGACTCGAGAACCTCGGCCCGCGCACGGAATACGACGTCAGGCTCGACGGCGAGACGGTCTGGCCGGAACCCGGCAGCGGGTTCCCGACGCCGGTCATCCGCACCGGTGAGGTCCGCCGGATCGCCTTCGGGTCGTGCCGTGCCGCGCCGACCCAGCCGGTCGGGCCCGACGCCCTCGACGCGTTCGCGCAACGGCTCATGGAGACGTCCGAGGACGAGTGGCCGCAGGCGCTTGTCCTGCTGGGAGACCAGGTCTACGCCGACGAACCCACCGAGGCCACCAAGCAGTGGCTGCGTGATCGCAGGCAGGGCACGGAGGAGCCCGACGGCGAGGTCGTGCACTTCGGCGAGTATGCCCGCCTCTACCACGAGACCTGGGGCGACCCCGAGATCCGCTGGCTGCTGTCGGTCGTGCCGACGGCGATGATCTTCGACGACCACGACGTGCGCGACGACTGGAACACGTCCGCGGTGTGGCGCGCGGAGATGGCGGACAAGCCGTGGTGGCGCGACAGGATCCGCGGCGCCCTCTCCTCGTACTGGGTCTATCAGCACTTGGGCAACCTCGGCCCGAACGAGCTCGCGCGGGATCCCTTGTACGCCAAGGTGAAGGCCCAGGACACGGACGTGCTGCCGTTGCTGGAGGAGTTCGCCGAGGAGGCGGACAGGGAGGTGGAGGGCCGCAAGTCGACGTGGTGGAGCTTCCGCCGCGACTTCGGCCGCGTCCGGCTGCTCATGGTCGACACGCGCTCGGGCCGCATCCTCGACGAGGGCAAGCGGCAGATGGTCAGCGACGCCGAGTTTGAGTGGATCGAGCGGAACACCGACGGCGACGACATCGACCACCTGCTGATCGGCTCGTCGCTGCCGTGGCTGATGCCGCACGCGCTCAGTCACTTCCAGTCCCTCAACGAGATCGGCGCGCGCAAACCGGGCTGGCAGGGCAAGGCCGCCGAAGGGATCAGGCAGGCGGTCGACCTGGAGCACTGGCCGGCGTTCCGGGAGTCGTTCGACCGGCTCTCGCGGATGATCGAGAAGGCCGCGGGCAACGGCGCCGCGACGGTGTGCGTGCTGTCCGGCGACGTCCACCACAGCTACGTCGCCGAGGCCGAGTTCGCCAGGCCCACCAAGGCAGTGGTCGCGCAGCTCGTGTGCTCGCCCATCCACAACGAGGCGCCGAAGTTCCTGCGACCGGGGTTCCGGCTGTCGTGGTCCCGCGCGGCCTCGTGGGTGTTCCGCCGCCTCGCGACACTGGCCGGCGTGCCGGAGGACCTGGTGCACTGGCGCAAGACCAGCGGCCCGCACTTCGGGAACTCCGTGGCGCTGCTGGACTTCGACGGCCGCCGCGCCCGCTACCGGCTGTTGTCGGCAACGGGCGAGGAGACCGCGTCCGTCCTACTTGGTCGCGAGCCGCAGTAGCGCCCACAGCTGCGCGATGGCGTCGTGGTCGCCGATCGCCTCGACCATCCGGTCGGGCAACCGTCCCCACAGCCAGCGGTACATCGTCATCGGACTCGCCGACACCTGCGCGTCGGCGACGTGGGTGTCCTCCGGGTCGACCACGCGCCACGCCGACGCGCCGTGCGGACCGCAGCGCGTGAGCCACAGGTGGTCCTCGACCTGGATGGTCACGAGGCTCTCCCGCGACCCCCGCACCCCGAGCACGTCCAGCTTGTGCCCCAGCCACAACGTGAGCACCTCGTCGACGCCGTCGATCGCGACCTCGTCGGCGACGGCACCGGGTTCCACGCCGGAGGCGCCCTGGACGTCCATGCGGTGCACCGTCGTCTCGTGCGCGAGCCGTCGCCGCCAGAACCCGTAGTTCTGCCGGTCAGGCCACCACGTCGCGCACGGCTCGTCCTCGTCGTGCGCTTCAAGCTCCGCGATCACGGCCTCCGCGCCCGACCGCATGAAGTCGAGCGTGTCCTCGCCCGCCGCCGGGTAGTCCTGCCACTCGCCGGCCCTGGGCTCACGGCCGAGCCTGATCCACGCCAGCACGCCGCGATAACCGCCGCCGACGTGCCGCACGGTCTCCCCGAGGTTCAGTCCGGGACAGGCCGGCACGCCCTTGTGCGGTGGCTGGCCGATCGCGGACATGGCGAGCAGTTCCGCCTCACGACGCAAGATGTCGAGAGAGTTCACCGCGTCGCCTCGCTCATCACGCGGTCGACGAGCAGCACGAACTGATGGGTCTGGCGCACCAGGTCGTCGGCCGTGCGCGCGTCGACGTGCCGGGTGATCCCCGCGAGCACGGCCGCCCGTGTGGACGACCACGACGCGAAGAAAGCTGCCCACTCACTCATCTCCGGCGCGAGCGCGCCGAGCAGCACCCACGCGCTGGTCGGCCTCGATCGCCCGCGATGGGGTCGTCCACGTAAGGCGAGCACCGCGGCGGCTGCGCGCAGTGCGGCGAGGTAAGCGGTCGCGAACCGCTCAGGGGGTTCGGGCGTGCGCTCCGACTCGGCGAGCGAGTCGTGGGCCTGCCGCAGCAGGGCGAGCGCGGACGCGGGTGGCAACGGGATGGGGAAGGCTGCCGGATTCGAAAGATCGGCTGTCATCTCGGCCTCCTAGTGGCGTCGGTGAACGACGTCACCGCCGAGGGGAAGCCGGCGGCTCTCGGAGGTGGGGTGCTTCCCCCACCCCACCTCCGAGGCATGGTTCGACTCGAACACATGTTCGAGTCCTCATCAGCGTAGCTCCCGGCCGATGGATTCCTCAACCCGCCCCACCACGTGGGCGCGAGTCGTGGTCTGATGGAGACGTGAGTGCGCTCGAACACCCCGGAATCCGCAAGGTCGCGGAAGCCCTGCCGCCCGCCACCGCCGAACGCATCGTCGTGCTGCCGGACGCCGTGCGGACCGCGGCGGCCGCCGCGGAAGCGGTGGGCGTGCAGGTCGGCGCGATCGCGAACAGCCTGCTGTTCGCCGCGGTGCGCGACGGGGTCGCGGCCCCGCTGCTGGTCCTGACCTCGGGTGCGCACCGCGCGGACACGTCGATGGTGGCCGAACTGGTGGGCGCGGACGCGGTGAAGCGCGCCGACCCCGAGTTCGTCCGCGAGCACACGGGCCAGGTGATCGGCGGGGTGTCGCCGGTCGGGCACCCGGCGCCGATCGAGACCATCGTGGACAGGGCGTTGTCCGGCCACGAGGAGATCTGGGCGGCCGCGGGTCATCCGCACGCCGTCTACCCCACGACCTTCGCGGATCTGGTGGCGCTGACGGGCGGACGCGTGGCGGTGGTGACGGCATGACGGCCTCGCCGCGCCTGGAGCGCATCGTCGAGATGACCGCCTCGGAGCTGAACGTGCGGCTGGGCGAAGCGCTCGCGCTGTACGTGACGGCGATGAACTACCCGCCGGGCACCGTCGAGCAGCGCGCCCCGATGTGGCTCGCGCACATGATGCGCGAGGACTGGCGCTGCGTCGTCGCGCTGGGAGAGCAGGACGAGCTCGTCGGCATCGGCTACGGCTACCGCGGCGCGGCCGGCCAGTGGTGGCACGAGCAGGTGCGGCGCGGGCTGATGCAGGTCTCGCCGCCCACCGTCGTCGAGGACTGGCTCACCGACTACTTCGAGCTGACCGAACTGCACGTGCTGCCGCGCGCCCAGGGCCGTGGCCTCGGCGAGGACCTGTTGCATCGCCTGATGGAGGGCGTGTCGTCCTCCCGCGTGCTGCTGTCCACGCCCGAAGGCCCGAGCAAGGCGTGGAAGCTCTACCGCCGCGTCGGCTTCGTGGACGTGTTGCGGCACTACCAGTTCACGGGCGACCCACGGCCGTTCGCGGTCCTCGGCCGCGCCCTGCCTGTCAGCTAACTCGCCTGGAACCATCCAAGCCCCCGAGTCGCACTGCGGCTCGGGGGCTTGTTGTTGCGATCACCCGGCCCGCGTCCTACGCTCACTGATATGCAATATATTGGATATGGGTCACTGAAGGAACGGGCGGCGGCCGAGATCCGGTCGGCGATCGTGCGCGGCGACCTGGAGCCGGGCACGCCCATCAAGGACGTCGAACTGGCGGAGAAGCTCGGCCTGTCCCGCACCCCGGTGCGCGAGGCGCTCGCCACGCTGACCGACGAGGGCCTGGTCGAGACCAAGCCGCACGCGTACACCCGTGTCACCGCGCTGGAAGCGGAACCCGTGCGGGACGCTCTCGTCGTCGTCCAGTCCATGCACGCCCTCGCCATCGGCATCGCGGTGCCGAAGATGCCGGCTGAGGACATCGCCGCCATGCGGGCCGCGAACAAGGCCTTCAAGAAGGCGCTCGACGCGAACGACGCCGTCGCCGCGCTGGCCGCCGACGACGACTTCCACGCGGTGGCCGTGCACCGCTGCGACAACTTCGCGATCGCCGCGACCATCGACCGCTTCACCCCGCTGGTGCGCCGGGCCGAGCACAGCCGGTTCTCCTCACCGGACGCCCGCCACTCCGTCACGCAGCACCAGCAGATCATCGAGGCGTGCGAGAAGGGCGACACCGCGCTGGCCGCCACCCTGGTCGACGAGAACTGGAGCACCCTGGAGGACGAACTGTGAACAGATTCCCGCTCCTCTTCGGTCCCTCGCCCGTGCACCGCCTGGACCGTCTCACCGCCCACCTCGGTGGCGCCGCGGTCTGGGCCAAGCGCGAGGACTGCAACTCCGGCCTCGCCTACGGCGGCAACAAGACCCGCAAGCTCGAGTACCTCGTCGCCGACGCCCTGGCCACCGGCTGCGACACCCTCGTGTCGATCGGCGGCATCCAGTCCAACCACACCCGCCAGGTCGCGGCCGCCGCGGCGCGGGCCGGTCTGAAAGCCGTGCTGGTGCAGGAGAGCTGGGTCGACTGGGCCGACGTCGGCAGCGACCGGGTGGGCAACATCCTGCTCAGCCGCATGATGGGAGCCGACGTCCGGCTGGTGAGCGCCGAGTTCGGCATCGGCGTCAAACCCGCCTGGGAACAGGCGATCGAAGAGGTCCGCGCGAACGGCGGCAAGCCCTACCCGATCCCCGCCGGCGCCTCCGACCACCCGCTGGGCGGCATGGGCTTCGCGAACTGGGCCGACGAGGTCCGACAGCAGGAGGCCCAGCTC
This sequence comes from Lentzea waywayandensis, assembly GCF_900115955.1. Lineage (GTDB taxonomy): Bacteria > Actinomycetota > Actinomycetes > Mycobacteriales > Pseudonocardiaceae > Lentzea > Lentzea waywayandensis. The sequence goes on along the minus strand of NZ_FOYL01000007.1, from coordinate 174,383 downwards.
GGCGTCTTCTTCGACACCGTCGTCGTCTGCTCGGTCACCGGTAGCACCCAGGCGGGCATGGTCGCCGGTTTCGCGAACGACACCGGCCGCCGCGTGCTGGGCATCGACGCCTCCGCCAAGCCGGCCGAGACTCTCGCCCAGATCACCCGCATCGCGCACAACACCGCCAAGCTGTGCGAGGTCACGGTGTCCGAAGAGGACATCCTCCTCGACGACCGCTTCCACGCCGGCATCTACGGCATCGCCGACGAGTCCACCGTGGACGCCATGCGCCTGGGTGCGAGCCTCGAAGGCATGATCACCGACCCGGTCTACGAGGGAAAGTCCCTGGCGGGGCTCATCCACCTCGTGTCGTCGGGCGAGATCGGCCGCGACAGCACGGTCCTCTACGCCCACCTCGGCGGACAGCCGGCTCTCAACGCCTACAGCTCCCTGTTCCCCGCGTAAATCACGCGCGCAGGCGCAGACCCTTCGGTGTGGCGCGGAAACCGGCTTCCTGAAGCACCGTCGCCAGGTGCGAGGTGAGCGCGACCTCGCCGTCGGCTCGCTGGACCGCCAGCTGGCCCAGCCAGCCGTCGCGGACCGCCCGGCTCAGGGCGTTCGCGGCGGTGCGCAGGGTCGGCTCGTCGTCGGTGAACGACAGCAGTGACTTACCTCCTCTCTCCACGTAGAGCGCCGGGGCGCCGTCGACCAGCACCGCCAGCGCGCCGGCTTTGCGAGCAGGCCGGTGTTTGCCCTCGCCCAACGGATCCGGCCACGCCAGCGCGGCACCGTAGGGCTGGGCGGGATCGGCCGCGGCGAGCACCACCGCGGCCTGGTCGGCCTGGGACGGCTGACCAGGAGGACGGGACAACGCTCGCAGGCGATCCACCGCGCCCCGTGCCGCGAACTGGGCAGCACCCAGCCCCTCGACGACGTAACCGCGGATGACCTGCCCCGACTCCTCCATGGCCCGCAACACCTTGTAGACGCCGCTGAACCCGCCCGTCACGCGCTCGGTGTCCAGAGCGCCCCTGGTCAGCACGCCGTGGCGTTCCAGGAAGGCCTCGGCGCGGGCGTGCGCCCGGCGGGTCGGGTCCTCCACCGGCACGACAGCCAGGGACCAGCGACCGGCGGCGGTCGGCGGCCCCGTGCGTGAAGGCATGTCGGGACGTGCGGCGCGCAGCCGTGCGTAACGGCCGCGCGGAGCACTGCGGCGAGGCTTGTGCGCCGCCCCGCCACCGGACACCAGCGCGCGCAGCGGCGCCAGCGTGTCGTTGGTGATCAGCCCCGCCCACACCAGATCCCACAGCGTGCCGACGACTTCCGCGTCCGTGCACGCCGTGGACAGCGAGACCCGGTCGACCACCTGACGGAAGAACAACGCCCCGCCGGACAACGCCTCCAGGACCGCCGTGTGCAGCGGCGACTCCGGAATGGACTCCGGCACCAGGTCGGGCAGCAGCAGATCGGCCACGTCGGTCGGGGCGAGCGCGATCCAGCCGTCGCCTCCGGCCAGCGCGCCGCATCCGGTCCACGTCACCTCGCCGGACGCCGTCAGCTCGTCCAGCAACGCCGGGTAATAGCCGGGCAACCGGGAGGGGAACAGCAGCGACTCCAGGGCACTCGCGGGAAGCGGCGCCCCGGCGAGCTGTTCCACCACCGAGAACACGTCGTCGACCGTCGGCGCGGCACGCAACCGGCGGCCCAGGCCGTGCCACTGCGGCAGGAAACGGCCGAGCGCCGCCGGTTCGACCGGCTCCACCTCGGACCGCAGCCGCGCCAGCGAGGCCCGGCGCAGGCGGCGCAGCACGTCCGCGTCGCAGTACTCGGTGTGCGTGCCGCCGGGACGGAGCTCCCCGCGCACCAACCGGCCCGTGGCCGCCATCCGCTCCAGCACCCCCGTCACCACGGCCACGCCCAGACCGAAGCGGGCAGCGGGTTCGGAGGCGGGGAACGGCCCGTGCGTGCGGGCGTAACGGCTCAGCAGGTCGCCCAGCGGATCCGCCACCGGCTCGGTGAACGCCTCCGGCACGCCGACCGGAAGAGCCACACCGAGCGCGTCCCGGACCCGGCCCGCGTCCTCGATCGCGATCGTGCGTTCCTCACCGGCGATCCGGACGCGGATCGCCCGGCGCGCGGCCACCAGTTCGTCCAGCCACTCGCGGGGCACGCCACGTTCGAGCGCCTCCGCGTCGGAGAGATCTCCCAGGAACCGCAACAGGTCCGCGGTGTCCTCGGCATGACGCGGGCGGCGATCTTCGGACAGGCGCCGCAGGCTGCGTTCGACCTCGGCCACGACCTCCGGGTCGAGCAGCTCGCGGATCGCCTCCGAGCCGAGCAGCTCCGCGAGCAGCGTCGAGTCGAGCGACAGCGCCGCCGCGCGCCGTTCCGCCAGCGGCGCGTCCAGCTCGTAGAGGAACATGCCGACGTAACCGAAGAGCAGGCTGCGGGCGAACGGCGACGGCGACTGCGTCTCCACCTCGACCACGCGCACCTTGCGCGCACGGACGTCCGACATCAGCTCCCGCAGGCCCGGCACGTCGTAGACGTCCTGCAGGCACTCGCGCATCGCCTCCAGGACCACCGGGAAGCTCTCGTACTTCGCGGCGACCGACAGCAGCTGCGCCGACCGTTGCCGCTGCTGCCACAACGGCGTGCGGCGGCGCGGATCACGGCGCGGCAGTAGCAGAGACCGGGCGGCGCACTCGCGGAACCGGGCCGCGAACAACGCCGAGCCGCCCACCTCCGCGACCACGATCTGCTCGACCTCGTCGGGATCGAGCAGCACGTCCTCCGCGCCCGCCGTCACCTCCACGCCGTCGTAGTCCAGGGCGTCGGGCAGCCGCAGCACGATGCCGTCGTCGGAGTGCGCGGCCTGCACCTCGACTCCGCGCTTCTCCCGCAGGCGTGCCGCGATCGCCAGCGCCCACGGCGCGTTGACCTGGGCACCGAACGGGGAGTGCACGACGAGCCGCCAGTCGCCCAGCTCGTCGCGGAACCGTTCCACCAGGACGATCCTGTCGTTCGGGACGTGCCGCGTGGCCTCCCGCTGCTCGCCCAGGTACGCGAGCAGGTTGTCCGTCGCCCACTCGTCCAGACCGGCGGAGGTGGCCCGTTCACGCGCCGCCGAATCCTCCATCGTGGACACTTCGCGCAGGAACTTGCCCATCGCACGGCCGAGTTCCAGCGGACGGCCCGGAGCGTCGCCCTTCCAGAACGGCATGCGCGCGGGCTGACCCGGCGCGGGCACCACGATCACCCGGTCGTGCGTGATGTCCTGGACCCGCCACGACGACGTGCCCAGCAGGAACGTGTCGCCGACCCGCGACTCGTAGACCATCTCCTCGTCGAGCTCACCGACGCGGGAGCCGGGACCGTTCTCCGAGGCCGGGGTCATGACCGCGAACAGCCCCCGGTCGGGGATCGTGCCGCCGGACGTGACCGCCAGCCGTTGCGAACCGGGCCGGCCGCGCAGTTCGGAGTTCACCCGGTCCCAGGTGATCCGGGGCCGCAGCTCGCCGAACTCCTCGGACGGGTACCGGCCCGACAGCATGTCGAGCACCGCGTTCAGCGCCGAGTCCGGCAGCCCGGCGAACGGCGCCGCCCGCCGCACCAGCGCCGTCAGCTCCTCGACCGTCCACGTCTCCATCGCCACCATCGCGACGATGTGCTGCGCCAGCACGTCGAGCGGGTTGCGCGGGAACCTCACGGCCTCGATCGCGCCGTCCCGCATCCGTTCCGCCACCACCGCGCACGACACCAGGTCGCCGCGGAACTTCGGGAACATCACGCCCCGCGACACCGCACCGACCTGGTGCCCGGCCCGGCCGACGCGCTGAAGCCCGGACGCGACCGACGGCGGCGCCTCCACCTGCACCACCAGGTCGACCGCGCCCATGTCGATGCCGAGCTCCAGCGACGACGTCGCCACCACGCACGGCAGCCGGCCCGACTTCAGGTCCTCTTCCACGGCCGTGCGCTGTTCTCGCGACATCGAGCCGTGGTGCGCGCGGGCGACGGACGCGGTCTTCTGCACCGTGAGCCCTGACTGGCCGATCGCCTCGGCGGGGAACGACTCCAGCTCCACCGCCTCTTCGGCGAGCTCGTTCAACCGCGCCGTCAGCCGTTCCGCGAGGCGCCGCGAGTTCGCGAAGACGATCGTCGACCGGTGCGCTCGCACGAGCTCCAGCACCCGTGCCTCGACCGACGGCCAGATGGAGGTGCGTTGCTCGGCTCCGGCGGCCGAACCCGACACCTCACCCGTCGGCTGGCCGAGCAGCGCCATGTCCTCGACCGGCACCTCCACCTCGACCTGGATGACCTTCGGGGTCTTCGGCTGCACCACCGACACCGGCCGGCCGCCGGACAGGAACGTGCTGATCTCCTCGACCGGCCGCACCGTCGCCGACAACCCGATCCGCTGCGCCGGCCTGTCGAGCAGCGCGTCCAGCCGTTCCAGCGACAACGCCAGGTGCGCGCCGCGTTTGCCGCCCGCCACCGCGTGCACCTCGTCGACGATCACCGTCTCCACGCCGCGCAACGACTCGCGCGCCGACGACGTGAGCAGCAGGAACAACGACTCCGGTGTCGTCACCAGCACGTCGGGGGGAGTGCGCCCGAACGCCCGCCGTTCCTCCGGGGACGTGTCGCCCGTCCTCATGCCCACGGTGATCGACGGTTCCGGCACCCCCAGCCGGTGAGCGGCCTGCCGGATACCGGTCAGAGGGGCGCGCAGGTTTCGTTCGACGTCCACCGCCAGCGCTTTCAACGGGGACACGTACAGCACCCGGCAGCGCCGTTTCGGCTCCGCCGGTGTCGGGGAGGCGGCCAGCCGGTCCAGCGCCCACAGGAAGGCGGCCAGCGTCTTGCCCGAGCCGGTCGGGGCGATGACCAGCGCGTGTTCGCCCGCCGCCGCGGCCGCCCACGCACCTGTCTGCGCCTGGGTGGGCGCGGCGAAGGCCCCGGCGAACCACTGCCTGGTCGCCGGTGAGAATGCCTCCATCACGTCCATGGCGACCATCATGACGCCGGGGTCTGACAATTTCCGATCGCGCAGGTCCGAGCACCCGGCGAAGCCCGCTGTGGCACGATCACCGCAGTACGTCTGCGAGGGGAGCACGGTGCGCGTCCTGTCCGTCGACCTGGGCACCGCCAACACGGTTGCGGTGCTGTCCGACCACGGCGTGGTGGATGTGGACGGTGGGCCGACGATGCCCTCGTCCGTCTACCTCGACGAGGACGGCTCCCTGCGCGTCGGCAGGGAAGCGGAGCGGCGTTCGCGCCAGGACCCGTCGCGCTACGAGGCGAACCCCAAGCGCCACATAGACAAGGCGACGCTCAAGCTCGGCGAGCAGAACCTGCCGGTCAACGACGCGCTCGCGGCCATCTACGCCCGGGTGCTGGAGGCCGTCACGGCGCTGCTCAAAGGCGAGCACCTCGACGAGATCCGCCTGACGCACCCGGCGGAGTGGGGTCCGAGCAGGCGCAACAAGCTGTTGTCCGCGGCCAGGCTCGCGGGCATGACCGGCGAGCTCGTGCCGGTTCCCGAGGCCACCGCGGTCGCCTCGCTCAGTGGCGGCCGCCCGCTCGCCGTCTACGACTTCGGCGCCGACACGTTCGACGTCTCCGTGCTCGACGCCCAGCACCGCATCCTCGCCGACGGCAGCCTGAGCGACGTCGGTGGTCTCGACGTCGACCAGGCGCTGCTGGAGCACATCGGCCGCACGGTCTCCCACAAGGACCCGGCCGGGTGGCAGCGGCTGATGCGCCCGGTCACGGTGGACGACCACCGCGCCCGCCTCGGCCTGCGTGAGGAACTGCGCCTCGCGAAGGAGGACCTCTCCGAGCTGCCTCAGGTCGAGGTGCTGATGCCGGAGCCGTTCGAGAAGGTCGTCATCACGCGCGCCGAGCTGGAGGCGCTGGTCCGGTCGAGCCTGATCCGCACCACCGAGCTGCTCATCTCCACCGTGCACCGGGCCGGCGTCACGCCCGAGCACGTCTACCTCGTCGGCGGGTCCTGCCGGATGCCGCTGGTCGCGCAGATCATCGCGGAGAAGGTCGGCATCGTCCCGACCAACCCCGACCACCCGGAGACGATCGTCGCGACCGGCGCGCAGGTCGTGGACCGGGCGGCGATCACGCTCAAGCCCGAGGACGACAAGCCCCGCTACGTCGAACCGCCCACGGTCGTGACCGCACCGGTCAGCCCCGCCGTGACCGGGCCGCACCCGGTGAACCCGAACGTCAGCGGCCCGAACCCGGTGGTCAGCGGCTCCTACCCGAGCGGTTCGTACCCGAGCGGCGCGTACTCGGCGAGCGGCGCCTACCCGGTCACCGGCCCGTACCCGGTGAACCCGAACATCAGCGGCAGCTACCCGGCGAACTTCCCGCAGCAGGCGCCGAAGAAGGACAACAGGAAGGTCCTCATCGGCGCCGGCGCGGCGGTCCTTGTGGTGGCGGGCATCATCGGCGCGGTCTTCGCGCTGTCCGGCCCGAGCCTGCCCAGCGCCGACGAGTGCAAGGACGACACCGCGCAGGACGGGCAGGGCTTCACGAAGTGCCTGCGCCAGCTCGCGGGCACCGTGCCGGACGGCGGCGGCTGCGAGAAGGCCGACTCCGCGCAGATCACCGGCATGGAGGAGATCAAGGGCACGGTCGTGAGCTGCACGATCCGCGACGGCTACGCGGTGCAGTACATCCTCACCGACAGCGTCACCGGCGCCGAGAACAACGCGGCCTCCATCGCGAAGTCGTTCCAGACCGACCGCGTCGAGGCCGACTGGACCGGCAACGGCCTGGAGGGCGACTACCGCGCGGCCACGTCGAGCGGCACCGGCGTGCTGGTGTTCACCGCCAAGGGCCGTCCCATGTTCGGCATCCTCACCAAGACCGCCGAGGAGAACGCGGACGAGCTCAAGGCCGACGAAATGGCCGATTTCTTCGAGAAGTCCGTGCAGCCGGGGGAGTAACCGCCCCTGATGGACCTGTCGGCGAGAGGCCGCGCCGTGCCACGATCGTGATCATGGTGACCGTCGCGCCGCAGGTCGAACGCGTGCAGCGCAAGGTCGTCCGCGTGCTGACCGGCACCCAGATCCTGGGGTCGGCGGCGGTGACGATCGGCCTCGCGTTCAGCACGCTGATCGCCGCGTCGCTGTCCGGGTCCGAGGCCGTCGGAGGGCTCGCGCAGACCGCGGCCGTCGCCGGTGCCGCGCTGCTCGCTCTGCCCGGAGCCCGGCTCGCGCAACGCAGCGGGCGTCGTCCCGCGCTCGTCCTCGGCTACGGCATGGGCGGGCTCGGCGCGTTGATCGCCGCTGTCGCCGTGGGCCTCGGTTTGTGGCAGGTGTTGCTGGTGGGCCTCCTCCTGTTCGGAGGGGCGTCCAGCGCGAACTACGCGGCTCGTTATGCCGCAACGGATCTGGCGCATCCGCAACGCCGTGCGCGCGAACTCTCCCGCGTGGTGTGGGCGGCCATGATCGGCGCGATCATCGGCCCGAACCTCGCCGACCCGGCCGGACGCGCGGCCGCCTCCCTGGGCCTGCCCGCCGGCGTGGGGCCGTTCCTGCTGGCGGCCGTCGTGCTCGGCGCCGCGGTGCTGGTGATCCAGTTCGGGCTGCGACCGGACCCGCTGGTCGTCGTGAAGAGCACCCGGCCGGTCGAATCCCCGGACTGCTGTGCCGGTGGCGCCAGCGGCGAGAGTCCCCGCGGCCTCAAGGTCTGGGCGACGCTCGGCCCGATGGCACGACTTGCACTCGTTGGTGTGACGTTGTGCCACACCGCGATGGTCGGGCTGATGTCGATGACACCGGTGCACATGAACCACGCCGGGTCGTCGTTGCGCGTGGTCGGCGTCGTGATCAGCCTGCACGTCGCCGCGATGTACGCCGCCAGCCCGTTGTTCGGGTGGATGGCGGACCGGCTGGGCCGCGTGCCGGTGCTCGCGATCGGCGCGTCGCTGGTGGTGGCGGCGTCCGGGGTCGCGGGAATGGCGCCCTCGCACGACGCCCCGCAGCTCGCCGCGGGACTGGCGCTGCTCGGGTTCGGCTGGTCGGCCGGGATGGTGGCGGGATCCGCGTTGCTGACCGAGTCCGTGCGGGTCGAGGACAGGCCCGCCGCGCAGGGACTGTCCGATCTGGTGATGAACGTCGGCGCCGCCGTCGGGGGAGCGGTGTCCGGCGTCGTCGTGACGGCGTGGTCGTACGCGGCGCTCGGGCTCATCGTCGGGTTCGTCGCGCTGCCGCTGCTCGTCGTGTGCCTCTTCGCATCACTGCGCAGGCCCGTTCGTTAGGGTCTTCCGGTGCGCATCACCATGTTCCGCAAACTCATGGCGGGGGAGTTCGGCCAGGTCAGGGCCGAGATGATCGCCCGTGACCACGTGCTGTCGTCGCTCGGGGGCCGTACCGCCGACGAGGCGCTGGAGGCCGGAACCGGGGGCAAGGAAGTCTGGATCGCGGTCTGCGAAGCGTTCGATGTTCCGGAAAATCGCCGCTGAGCGAGGAGCCGGGAGTGTCGCGTGTGCTCGAACACGTGTTCGGCTACAGTGGCCCCGACCCCCGGCTTCGCAGAATTGTCAGACCCCGCCAGTAGCGTCAGGTCCAACATGACGAAGCAACGGCAGACGACAAAAGGTGGACCCAAGATGGCACCCGCAGCACCCGACCGGGACAAAGCGCTCGAGCTGGCCCTGGCGCAGATCGACAAGCAGTTCGGCAAGGGCTCCGTGATGCGCCTCGGTGAAGAGGGCCGCGCCCCGATCGCCGTGATCCCGACCGGCGCGATCGCCCTGGACGTGGCGCTCGGCATCGGTGGCCTGCCGCGTGGCCGGGTCGTCGAGATCTACGGTCCGGAGTCGTCGGGTAAGACGACCGTGGCGCTGCACGCCGTGGCGAACGCGCAGAAGGCCGGCGGCATCGCGGCGTTCATCGACGCGGAGCACGCCCTGGACCCCGAGTACGCGAAGAAGCTGGGCGTCGACACCGACGCGCTCCTGGTGTCGCAGCCCGACACCGGTGAGCAGGCGCTCGAGATCGCGGACATGCTGGTCCGCTCCGGCGCACTCGACATCCTGGTCATCGACTCGGTCGCCGCCCTCGTGCCGCGCGCCGAGATCGAGGGCGAGATGGGCGACAACCACGTCGGTCTGCAGGCCCGCCTGATGAGCCAGGCGCTGCGCAAGATCACGGGTGCGCTCAGCAACTCCAACACGACCGCGATCTTCATCAACCAGCTGCGCGAGAAGATCGGCGTGATGTTCGGCTCCCCGGAGACCACGACCGGTGGTAAGGCGCTGAAGTTCTACGCCTCCGTGCGTCTGGACGTGCGCCGCATCGAGACCCTGAAGGACGGCGGCGAGCCCGTCGGCAACCGCACCAGGGTCAAGGTCGTGAAGAACAAGGTCGCGCCGCCGTTCAAGCAGGCCGAGTTCGACATCCTCTACGGCAAGGGCATCAGCCGCGAGGGCTCGCTCATCGACATGGGTGTCGACCAGGGCATCCTGCGCAAGTCCGGCGCCTGGTACACCTACGAGGGCGACCAGCTGGGTCAGGGCAAGGAGAACGCCCGCAAGTTCCTGCTGGACAACCCGGACATCGCCAACGAGGTCGAGAAGCGCATCAAGGACAAGCTCGGCATCGGCGCCACCCTCGACGCCGACGAGACGGTTCCCGTCGCTCCGGTCGAGTTCTGAGGTCGTGAGGGTTGGACGAGGCTGAGGAGCAGCGCAAGGCGCGGGACATCTGCTACGCGCTGCTCACCGCTCGGGCCCGCTCCCGGCAGGAGCTGTACGACGCCCTGCTGCGCAAGGAGATCAGCCCCGGTGTCGCCGAGGTCGTCCTCGGCAAGTTCGACCGCGCCGGCCTGATCGACGACGCGCAGTTCGCCGAGATGTGGGTGCGGTCCCGGCACACGTACAACGGTCTGGGCCGCCGTGCCCTGGCCATGGAACTGCGTCGCAAGGGCGTGGCGGACGAGGTGGTGGCCGAGGCCGTCGCCGCGGTCGACAGCGAGGCCGAGGAAGAGCGTGCCCGCGAACTGGTCCGCAAACGCCTGCGCACCATGTCCGGCGTGGACGAGACAGCGAAGATCCGCCGGCTCGTGGGTGCGTTGGCGCGCAAGGGTTATGCGGAAGGCCTCGCCTATCGCGTGGTGCGCGACGAGTTGCGCTCCGCGGGTGCCGAGGCCTCGGCACTGGACGAGCCCTGGTCTTAGGCCAGGGCGGGTCCGCCCACGTGTTCTGCTGGCGTGCCGTAACCGATCACGCCGCTGCGGTGGTTGGCGCCGAGTAGCCTGAAAAGCGTGAGCACTACTCCCGACGCGCCGTCCGCCGTGACCCCCACGGTCTCCGACCTGCTCTGCTTCGACCTCTACACGACGTCGCGAGCGGTCACCGGCTTCTACCGCCCGATCCTCGACAAGGCGGGCATCACCTACCCGCAGTTCCTGGTGATGCTGCTGCTGTGGGAGCGGGACTCGAGGCCGATCCGGGAGCTCGTGCACGAACTCGACCTGGAGTACAGCACGCTCTCGCCGTTGATCAAGCGGCTGGAGAAGAGCGGCCTGCTGGTGCGCGTCACGCACCCCGACGACGAGCGCTCGGTGCTCGTCCAGCTCACGGACAAGGGCCGTGACCTGCGGTGGATCGGCGCCGAGATGTTCAACCAGCTCGGCAAGGCGCTCGGCATGACCCTCGAGGAGATCACCGTTCTCCGCAAGGCGCTGAACCGGGTCAAGCACGGCGCCGAGCGCTAGTGAGCTGAAACACATCGCGTGCGAGGTAACTCGTCGGGTAACTTACATCGTGCACGACCTAATCGAGCACGATGCACCACCGCCACGGTGCCCGACGAGAGAGTGAGAGACCAATGCGAGTTCGTAAGGTGTTCGCGGTTCTGGGGACGCTGCTGGCGCTGGCTGCCGTTGTTCCGTCCGGTGCCGGTGCCTCGGAGGAGACCGAGAAGCAGGGCACCAAGAAGCCGACCGTCGTGCTGGTGCACGGTGCGTTCGCCGACGCGTCCAGCTGGAACGGTGTCGTGGAACGCCTGCAGCGCAAGGGATTCCCGGTCGTCGCGGTCGCGAACCCGCTCAGGTCCGTCACCGGCGACGCGAACTACCTGCGCAAGGTGCTCGCCTCGATCGAGGGGCCGATCATCCTCGCCGGACACTCCTACGGCGGCATGGTCCAGTCGCAGGCGGCACTCGGCAACCCGAACGTGAAGTCACTCGTCTACGTCGCGGCGTTCGCGCCGGAGAAGGGCGAGAGCGCCCTCGAACTGTCGAACAAGTTCCCGGGCAGCACCCTCGGCGACACGCTGTCGGTCATCGACATCGGTGACGGCAGCAAGGACCTGACGATCCAGCAGGACAAGTACTGGCAGCAGTTCGCGGCCGACGTGTCCCGCAAGGACGCGACACTGGCGGCGGCGACGCAGCGGCCGATCAACGACACCGCGCTGACCGAGAAGGCCGGCGAGCCCGCGTGGCACACCATCCCGTCGTACTTCGTGGTGGCGGGCAAGGACAAGAACATCCCGATCGCCGCGCAGAAGTGGATGGCCGAGCGCGCCCACGCCCGTGCGGTCGTCGAGGTCCGGGGCGCCTCGCACTCGGTGGCGGTGTCGCAGCCGGACACCGTGGCCGACCTGATCGCGCGCGCCGCGCGGTAGTTCGACAGACGAATCGATAGACGGGGAATCCGGGACGCGGGCAGGGGCGTCCCGGATTCTCCGCGTTCTCAGGGCTTCGCGAGCGTGCAGCCGGGCAGCGCGAGGTTCAGCGTCGTGCCGGAGCTGAAGCAGGAGACGAAGCCGAAGGTCTGCTGGCCGTAGTTGGTGCCCTTGCGGACGGTGATCTTGCCGCCGGCGTCGACCTCGCACGGGTTGTTCATCGTGCAGCGGCCGCCGCTCTCGTTGCCGGTGTTGTTGACGCCGACGACCTTGCCGCTCGCGTCGTCGATGATCGGCGAGCCTGACGTGCCGCCGATGGTGTCGCACGAGGGCGTGTAGCGCAGCGAGTCGCGCCAGGTCCAGCTCGCTTCCTTGACCTGGTGGACGAAGCCGTCGATCTGGCAGGAGTAGATCCGCTTCCAGTACCCGGAGACGATCCGGATCTCCGTCTTGGCGACGGGGCGCGAGGCCGACAGTTCGAGCGCGCGGCTGCCGTGCTGCCGCTGGATCTGCTGGTACGTCGCGTCGAGCTGGTAGAGCGCGGCATCGGTGCCGGTCATCGTCGCGTAGACGATCCTGGAGCTCTTCAGCTTCCCGATCTCCGCGCCGGAGCCGCCCAGCAGCGTGAAGGTGCGGTCCACCGGCTTGTCGACGAACACCTGGCCTGGCTTCATCAGTTCGACGCAGTGCCCGTTCGTGAGGACGAGCGCCTTGTCCGCGGGAGCCGAGGAAGGCAGGCGAACGAGCGAGCCGGAGCAGTTGCTCAGTTTCACCGTGCCGGCGAGGTCGACAGTGGCCTGTGCCGGCGCCGTCGTCACGCCGAGGGCCGCGATCACGGCGAGCAGGGTTCCGGCGAGTCGTCGTGCCATGTACGGATCGTAGTCGCTTCGCTACCTTCGGCAGTCGGCTGACTGGCCGATCGTAACTCGATCGAGTGACGCTGCTGGGTGGGGCTAACGGGTAAAGCAGACCAATCGACGTCGTGGTCACACATCGCAACCGCCAGGAGCCGTGATGACCTACCCCACGCCCATCTACACCCCGCCTCCGGCCGCACCGCAGAGACCCACAAGATTCGGTGCGCTCGCCTGGACCGCGGTGATCCTCGGGATCGTCGGTGTCGTCGGCTCGTGGGTCATCTTCCTCAACAACCTCACCGCGATCGCCGCGTTCGTCGGGATCGTGCTCGGCGTCATCGCGTTGTTCGGCACCCGCAAGGTTCTCGCGGCGGTCGGTGTCGTCCTTTGTGTCCTGGCGATCGTGCTGACCGTGGTGGCGCAGCAGGCCGCGGTCAAGGAGCTCGACAAGATCCTCGGCGGCGACGTCAACCAGGGTCAGGTCGGCGCCCCCGGTGAGACCGCCAGGCAGGACGCGATCGCCGAGAATCCCACCTGGGGCAAGCGGTACTCGTGGGCGAACGGCCTTTCCGTCGACGTCGCCGCACCGGTCGCGTGCACGCCCGGCCAGTACGCGGCGCCGCCGAACATCGCCCGCGCGGTGAAGTTCGAGATCACCATCACCAACGGGACGAGCGCCGCGTTCGAGACCGCGCTGATGTCGGTCGGCACCGACGCGCAGTTCAACGGGCAGAAGGCCGACATGGTGTTCGACAGCAGCGGCGGCTGCGACAGCACGTTCGACTCGGCGACCGTGCTGCCGGGCAAGACCTACACCTTCCACGTCGCGTACGCGGTGGGCGCGCAGCCCGGCGAGATGCAGCTCGTGTTCGAGCCGACCTTCAACTCCGACAAGGCGGCGTTCGTCGGCCAGGCGTAAACCGTTCGCTCGCGGGCGCACGAACGGGATACAAATCGGGGCATGTTGCGCAAGTACCCGCGAACGCCCCACCTGGAGGGCTCGCGCCTGCAACCGGGCGACGAGGACCTCGACCAGGTGCCGTTCCGCGCGATCGCGGGACGGCACCTGGTCGTCGAGGAGAAGCTCGACGGTGCCAACGCGGGCATCAGCTTCGACTCCGGCGGTGTGCTGAAACTCCAGTCACGCGGCCATTTCCTGGTGGGCGGGCCGCGGGAACGGCAGTTCGCGCTGCTGAAGGCCTGGGCCGCGACGCACCAGGGCGTGCTGTGGGAGAGGCTCGGCACGCGGTACGTGCTCTACGGGGAATGGTTGTACGCCAAGCACACCGTGTTCTACGACGCGCTGCCGCACCACTTCTGCGAGTTCGACCTGCTCGACCGCGAGACCGGCGAGTTCCTGTCCACGCCGGAACGTCGCCGGGTGCTCGCCGGCACACCGGTGGTGTCCGTGCCGGTGCTGCACGAAGGGCCGTTGCGCAAGCTCAAAGACCTGACCGCGCTGATCGGCCCGTCCCTGTGCCGCACTCCGGGGTGGCGTGACGCGCTGGTCGAGGCGGCACGGGCGGCGGGGCAGGACCCGGAAGTCGTTGTCGCGGAGACGGATTCGGACGACGACATGGAAGGCCTCTACATCAAGGTGGAGGAGGACGGACGCACGGTCGAGCGCTACAAGTGGGTGCGGCCGACGTTCGCCACCGCCGTGCTGGACTCGGGCAGCCACTGGCAGGACCGCCCGATCCTGCCGAACCAGGTGGTGACCCGTGTTTGAGCAACTCTGCCCCGCCGGTCCGCAGTGGACTCTCGACTGGGACGCCGTGCGCTCGGCGTTCCCCTGGGTGCGCGCGATGGAAGGCGTACAGCAGGACCCCGTGCACCACGCGGAAGGCGACGTCGCCACGCACACCCGGATGGCCTGCGAGGCCCTGGTGTCGCTGCCCGAATGGCGCGCGCGTCCCGAAGCGGACCGCGTGCGGTTGTTCGCGACGGTGCTGCTGCACGATGCCGCGAAGCCGTTCCGCACGCAGATCGCGGACGGCCGCGTCACCGCGCACGGACACTCGCGCGCCGGCGATCTGCTGGCGCGCAAGCTGCTGTGGGAGATGGGACGCCCGATCGCCTGGCGCGAGCACGTCGCCGCGCTGGTGCGGCACCACCAGGTGCCGTTCTGGGCATTGGAACGCCCCGACCTCGACCGCATCGCGTTCCGGGTGAGCCTGCTCGCGCGCAACGACGACCTGGCGACGCTCGCCCGCGCCGACATCCTCGGCCGGATCTGCGGCGACGCCGACTCGGTGCTGGAGAACATCGCGCTGTTCGAGGAGTACTGCCGCGAACGCGACTGCCTCGACCGGCCGCGCGCCTTCCCGTCCGACCACGCCCGCTTCCAGTACTTCCGCACGCCCGGCCGCGACCCGGACTACGCCGCCTACGACGACACGCGCGTCGAGGTGACCGTGCTGTCCGGCCTGCCTGGCGTCGGCAAGGACCACTGGATCGCCCAGCACCGGCCGGGCTGGCACGTGGTGAGCCTCGACGCGGTGCGCTCCCGGCTCGGCATCGCGCCCGACGGCGACCAGCGCGCGGTGGCCGCCGCCGCGTTCGAGGAAGCCAGGACGCTGCTGCGAGCGGGGGAGCGGTTCGTCTGGAACGCGACCAACATCTCCCAGCAACTGCGCGAGCGTTGCATCGGACTCGCCGCGGACTACCACGCCCGGATCACCCTGATCGGGCTCGAGGCGCCGAAGAACGTGATCCACGCTCGCAACCGCGCTCGCCCGGAACCGGTACCGGCCGCGGTGATCGACCGGCTCGCCGGCAAGTGGGAGGCGGTCGATCCCACCGAGGCGCACGCCGTCGAACGGGTGGACACGGCACGAACCCCGACGCGTACGTAGGCCCTCCGAACCGCTCTGCAAGATCCATATATCGGTTCGGCGGGGTCCGGCGCCGCTCGGCCTGTTCGCGCCTTCGCCCTGATCCTGTCGACCCGCTACTCCTGCTGACCTGCCGCTTAGCAATGAGTCTTTTGCCGACGTCCGCAAAAGACTCATTGCCAAGGGCGTGGTGAGGTGTGCCCGGCGGGCTGGCGGAAGGCCTGCCGGGCACTGATACATCGGGTGGCGAGGGCGACAGCCGATATATCGGTGGGCGAGCGGTCAGCGGCGGTGTTCGCCGTGGTGGCCCACTGCTCGGACGAGCCAGAGGGTGCCCGCGCCGGCGACGACGAGGACGACGATGCCGGTGAGGAAGCCGACGCTCGTGGACGAGTCGTCGGGCTGGGGCGGCGGGCTGCTGTTGGACTTCGGCTGCGCGATGGCCGGGGCGTTGGTCATCTGCAGCGAGTTCGCCTTCACCAGGCCGGTGCTCTCCAGCAGGAGCATGTGCTTGAGCAGGAGGGTCAGGGCCGTCTGCGCGGCGATGCGCGCGGGGACGTTCTTGGTCGTCGCGCGGGCGTGGGCGACCTGGGTGATGAGCGAGCCGTCGGCGGCGCGGGACAGGTTCGTGTACATCCGGTCGAGCTCGTCGCCGGAACTGGACGAGATGGCGTTCGCCCACGACTTCTGTTCCGTCGTCGGTTCGACCGGGAGGTCCACGCCGACCTGCCGCGCGGCCTCGGTGACCGCCTGGGCCAGCTGGGTGTGCTCGGCGGCGAGCTGGCCGGCGACCTTGCGGACCTTCGCGTCGCGGGCACGGTCCGAGCTCTCGCGGCTGGACGGTTTCTGCCAAAGCGAATGCTGGGTGAGCATCACGAGCAATTCCCGGTCCGACGGTTCTACGTTCTGGCCGATGACGCGGACCGCGTTCACCTGAGCCTTGGCCGTCACCAATTCGAGCGCCGACGGGTCGACCCTGCCGGTGTTCTCCAGAACCGTCATTGTACGAATCAGCATTTGCACGGTCTGGTGGGCGAGCGTGCGAATTGTGGTGTTCTGCGTTGTCGCCCGCGTTTGCACGGCCATGACGAGAAGGCCGCCCTGGGTCTGCCGGACGATCGTCGCGTAGGCGCGGTCGTGGGTGTCCCCGGTGCGTTGCGCCATCTCGTCGATGATGGCCTGGTGCTCACTGCTGACGTCGTTCGGCAGGACCACGCCGAGTCCTTCGGCGGATTTGAGAAGATCGATGTCGAGTCGCGAATGCCCTTCGAAGATGTCCCGTCCGGCGTTGCTTATCCCTGTGTTCGTCGTGCGTGCCGGAGCTTCTTTGCTCACCGGTATCAACCAAGAGTTTGCTTGGCGCAGAGATACCATGAATGAGCGGTCCGACGGCTGTACTTCTGTCGATTGCGCACTTGCGGGGACGGCTCCGATGAAAGCCCCCAGAAATACGACGGACAGGATGGTAAACAGCGCTGCGTGCTCTCCCAGCGTGCCCAACCGGTGACGCATAGTGCCCGTTCCCTCCCGCGATCGAGCTGCCTTCGAAGGTGATACGCGCAGGTGGGGTCCAAGTTCACGAGACATGCACAGACGCTGATGTGACGTGCATCACACGACCAATTGCGAACCATTCGGACTGAATTTACGTACCCGAGAGGATTTCGCGTTCGAGATGTACTATCTGGTGGATTCCGTGCTCGGCCACCGAGTCGCTAGGTCTGCCGCCCGAAGCGAACCCGTCGCCGATATCTGGGGAGGTCGTCAGCTTCATGGGTGATCAGGGCAAGGTCGCACAAGCCCACCAGGACGAAGAATTGCTCACGCTGCTCTACGGGCAGTTTCAGCGGATGCTGTTCTCGCAGGTCCTGTGCCTGACCAACTACGACCGCCAGTGGACGGAAGATGTCGTTCAGGAGACGTTGATCAGGGCTTGGCAGAACTCCGCACATCTCGTTCGTGAACCGGGGATGTTGCGCGGTTGGCTTTGTACTGTGGCTCGTCGCATTGTGATCGACGGATGGCGAAGCCGACAGGCGCGCCCGCAGGAAGTGGAATTGTTGCGTCCGGACATCGCCGAATCTCCGGACGACACGGAACAGACACTTTCAGTGATGGTCATTACCGATGTGGTACGCCAATTGAGTGAAGAACATCGTTCAGCCATCTACGAAACGTATGTCATGGGGCGAACGGTGAAGGAGGCCGCGATCGTTCTCGGAGTCCCGGAAGGAACCGTCAAGTCCCGGCTGTACAAGGCGATGCACACGATCCGCCGGGCACTGCAGGACAGGAGCTAGTGATGGTGACCCGTCAACCACATCACGAGCACGTGGGAGCAGGGGCAGGACAAGGTCAAGAGCAAGATCAAGACGACGAAAACCGCACGGTCGTGGGCCAGGAAGGCCTGGCGGGACCGTGCGGTGATGTCGCGGCGTATGCGCTGGGTGTGCTCGACCCGGCCGAGCACGTGATGTTCTCCCGGCACCTAGCCGGGTGCGAAGACTGCAAGCGCGACGTGGCCGACTTCGGCATGTTCGCGCCGGTGTTGCGGCCGGTGCTGCGGGAGAACCCACCCGGCGTGCGCCAGCCGTGCCCCATCGCTCGCGACATCCTGCTGATGGCGGCGGGCGTCGTGGTGGCCATCGCCGCGGTGCTGTCGGTCGTGGGCTCGCTGTCCTCGCAGGCCGAGAACCCGGTCGAGGTCAGCAGTCTCATCCGCGCGCAGTCCGCTCACGCCGAGCCGTTTGGGCTGCTCGGTCGCGTGTAACTCTCGCTGCGACACGGTGTGGGCACCAGCGAGCAGGCAGGCGAGGCGGAGCCATCCGCGCATCAGCCTGGCCAAGATCATCGCTCGCTCCCACTCACAACTGCGAACAGCTCACAGTTCCGTTCACCGTTACCTGTGGGTAAGTTTGCCCGACGACGAAGCGCAGGTCTCTACGGTCGCCACCGAAGGAACACCGAAACCTTCGACCTGCGGTCCTCTCGGTACCGAAGGCAGGGGTAGACAGAGGTGACATCTCCACTACTCGGCCGGGACGCGGAACTCGCGACTCTCGGACGCTTGCTGGACGACGCTGTCCAGGGGACGGGCTCGTGCGTGGTCGTCACCGGCGGGTTCGGCATCGGCAAGACGGCGGTGCTCGACGCGCTCGCCGCCGAGGCCCGCGAACGCGGGTTCACCGTTCGGCTGGCCAAGAGCGCCCGGCTGGAGAGCCACCTTCCCGGCGCGGTGGTGCGTCAGCTCGCACCGTGCCTCGCCAACGAGCACGACCTGGAAGAGCTGTACGCGCGTGCCGCGAACTCCGCGCGCAAGGCGCCGATCCTCATGGTCATCGACGACGTGCACGTCGCCGACACCTTCTCCAAGCGAGCACTCGCCTACCTGCGCCCGCGGCTACAGCACATGCCGGTCGTCATCGCGCTGGGCGCGTCCCAGGGCTACCTCAACATCGACGAGGTCACGCTGCCCGAGATCGCCGGCGCCCATCCGCACCGGATCGACCTCGACGGCCTCGACGTCGCGGCCATCGAAAGCCTCACCGAAGCCCTCCCCGGCCGCGACCCGCGGCGCTGCCACGAGCTCACCGGCGGCAACCCCTACCTGCTACAAGCGTTGCTACGTGAGGAAGGCGAAGGTTCGGCGGCGGTCGGCGAGATGATCGGCATGCGGCTGCGCGAGTACACCGGAGCCGCCGAGGTCGCCCGATCCGCAGCCGTCCTGGACGGCGACGCGGGCCTCGAACTGCTGTCCGCGCTCACCGGCTTCGACGCGTTGCCCGCCGTCGACATGCTCGTCCGGCTCGGCGTGCTCGCCGACACCGACCCGCTGACGTTCCGGCATCCGTTCGTGCGCAACAGCATCCTCGCCGACATGCCGATCGCGGTCCGCTCCGCCGCGCACGCCCGCGCGGCCTGGCTGCTGTTCGAGTCGGACGCCCCGGACGGGCGCGTCGCCGAGCACGTGCTGAAGGCCAGATCGGTCCGCTTACCGTGGTCCGTCGACCTGCTGCGCGAGGTCGGCGGCGTCGAGCACCTGGAGCGAGCGCTCGAGGAACACTTGTCCGACGAGGACCGCCTGGCGATCGAGGTCGAGCTCGGTCACACGGAACACCTGCAGGACAACGCACTGGGCCGCGACCGTGTCCGCGACGCGATGATGCGGTGCGAGGACCCGAACCTCTCCGCGAACGTCGCGCTGGCGTTGATCCAGCGCATGTGCACTGGCTCGGACGCGCACTTCGCCGTCTCTCTCGCGATCATGGTCGTCGCCCGGCTGCTGCCGGAGGACCGCGACATGGTCTGGAACCTCGTGTGCACCACCTATCTCCTGGCCGCCAACCGTGACGCGCGCATGGCCAACTGCGCGGGCAAGTACTTCGAGGACCTCGTCGGCGACGTCCCGCAGGACCCGAACCTCAAACGCGCCAGGTCGGCACTGCTCGCGGTCGGCAACGCCCGCGGCGGCGACTCGTACACCGAGGCCGTCGAGTACGCGCTCGAAGCCCTCGAAGGTGAGTGGATCGACGTCCTCGGCGCGTCCTACATCTTCACGTTCCTGGTGCCGGTGCTCGGCGACAAACCCGAGCACATCAACAAGTTCTGGCTCTCGCACAGCACCGCGCCGGTCTCGCACGACCCGCACCTGCGCCGCGGGATGCTCAGCATGATCGCCCGCGCCTCCGCCTTCCACAACAGCGGAGACCTGGCGCGCGCGTACACGTTCCTGACGCCACCGGTCTCCACCGGCAACATGGACTGCCCGGCCGTCGTGCTCGCGACCGCGAAACTGGCCGAGGTCTGCATCGAGATGGGGCAGTTCGACGAGGCCGCCCCGCTCGTCGCGGAAGACGGCAACCTGTTGCAGCACATCAACATCGTCTATGCCCGCGGCCGGCTCAAGCTCGCGTCGTGTCACGCGGAGGGCGGGCTGGAGGACCTGCTGGAAGCGGGCCGGCGGCTCGCCGCGCGCGAGATGCCCAATCCCGCGCTGATCGCGTGGCGGCACCACGCCGTGCGCGCGTACCTGGCGCTGGGCAACCGCGACGACGCCGCCCGGCTCGCGCACGAGGAACTCGACCTGGCCAAGCGCTGGGGTTCCCCGAGGGTGATCGGGACGGCGTTGATGAGCGTCGGCATCAGCACCGACGACGTCGACGTCCTCGCCGAGGCCGAACAGCTTCTCGCCTCGTCACCGCATCGTCTGCTGCATGCCCAGTCGTTGTACTGGCTGGGCCACCACCTGCGCCGCAAGGGACGCGCCGAGTCGGCCGCGGCACACCTGCGGCAGTCGTTCGAACTGGCCCGTCACCTGAGCGCGCACCCGCTGGCCAAGCTCGCGGGCGACGAGGTCCGCGGCGGGGACGATCAGGTGCAGGGACTGACCAAGCAGGAGAACAGGGTCGCGCGGATGGCGGCGCAGGGCCTGACGAACCGGCAGATCGCCGAAGCCCTGCACCTCACCCGCCGCACCGTCGAACTGCACCTGTCGAGCGCCTACCGCAAGCTCGGCATCACGGGACGAGCTGAGCTCGTCGCCGCCTTGTGGTCCTGACCGCGATCAGCAGGCCCGCCAGCAACGCCATCACGATCACGGTGACGACCGACGACAGCACCAGGAACTCGTCGAGCCGGCCGCCGGTGAGGTAGGCGCCGAGCGCGACCGCGACGACCGCACACACGGCACGGTCCATGATGGACTCCATGGACAAAAGCGTCGCACGGTAACGGGAGTCTGGGATCGCGTCGTTGAGCAGCTTCTTCTGGATGGGGAAGCTCATGCCCGCCGTCACGGAGAACAGGCACAGCAACACGATCGTCACGACACCGCCGGACGGCACGATGAAGCCGATCGCCAGCGCCATCACGACCGTCAGCAGGAACACCGATCTGGCCGGCCCGATCCTGCGCGACAGCCAGTGCGGGCGGGCGGCCGCGATCGCCTCGAAGATCGTCATCGCGGCGAGCACCGAGCCGTACCAGCCGACCGGGACGTCCTTCGACTCCAGCACCGGCTGGAACAGGTTCACCTGGAGGATCCGCACCAGCGTGAACATCGCGATGCCCTGGATCATCAGCAACAGCAGCCAGCGCGACGTCCTGAGCGAACCGAACGCGCCACCGACGCCCGCGAGCAGCTTCGACGTCTTGCCCTCCGGGCGTTGCCAGCCCGGAATCGGCGGAAGCCGGAGCGCCAGCACGACGGCGATCGCGGCGTTGATCGCCGTGAGCCAGTACGGCGACGGCATGTTCCACTGCATCAACAGGCCGATCACCGGCCAGTACACGATCTTGCCGACCAGGCTGTACGACCGTCCGACCCCCTCGACCTTCAGGTAGAGGTGCCCGGCGTCGTGCGCGTGGAGGTACTCGTACAGGTACGCGCTCTGGGCGCCGGAGATCAACGACCTCGCCAGCGCGATCAGCAGGAAGTGCACCAGGAAGCCGGTGTAGTTCCCCGCGAGCACCGGAACCAGGTTCGCGACGACCAGCACGCTCGCGCCGAGCCACAGCGACGTGCGGTAGTCGAAGCGGTCCGCGACCAGACCGGTCGGGATCTCCAGCAGGCAGAACGCGACGTAGTAGATCGACTGGATGCCGAAGATCTCGGCGTCGCTCAGGCCGAGCTGCTTCTGGTACTCGTAGAAGATCGGGATCCACAGCAGCAGCCCGAAGAAGAACTGGAAGCCGTACGTCAGGCGGACGGCACGCGCCACTTCCGGAGTCGCCGGTACGCGAAGACCCAGCATCAGATCGAGTACGGCCGCAGCTGCAGCACGTACAGGACGTCGTCGGTGGCGAGCCACTCGATGTCGACCGGCGAGTCGAACGTGTAGTCCGGCGAGAAGTGCGACTGGAGCAACCGTCCGACGATCGCGAGCCGCTGCAACTGCGCGTGCGCCTTGACGCCCAGGTCCTCTTTCGCGTCGCCGAGGGAGACCGTGCGGCCACCACCCTCCACAGTGGAGTAGAGGTACTGCATCGGCTGCTTCGAGCCTTCGACGACGTCGGTGACGTTCGGCGAGACGTTGACGTAGACGTTGCGGAAGTCGTTGCGGTTCATCGGGTTCGTGGTGACCATGACCCCGCCGAAGTCGGCCCGGACCTGCTCCTGGATCACGACGCCCATGAAGCAGTCGTCCAGCGAGATGCCCGCCTGTTGCCTCAGCCTGACGCTGCGCGCGGACACCAGGGACGCCCACACCTCCTTGACCGACTCCACGATCTTCTCGGCGCTGGTCACGTGGTTGTACGACTCGTAGATGCCCGCGGCGGAGAACCCGGCGAGGTCCTCGGCGTTCGACGAGCTGCGCACCACGAAGGTCCGCACGCCCGCGAGGTTCTCGACCAGCGCGGTGTCCAGTTCGGACAGCAGGTAGTCCGGCACTCGGGTCTTGCGGATCAGCTGCTGCAACTCGACGCACAACGGCTCGATCTCGCGGGCGTTGAGCTCCAGCGCCATCTTCAGCTTGCCGATGGCCTGCTGGATCTTCGGCGACGACTCCAGGAAGCCCTGGTGCATCGAGAACGGCAGGGCGACGCCGCGCGGCACCCGCACCCGTTCCGCGAGCAGCTGCTGGGCGGCGGCGAGCAGGTCGTCATCGTGTTCGCGGCCGAGGAGCTTCGCCAGGTAGGGCATGAGGTTGTCGCGCGGCGGGCGCGGCACCGAGAAGAACCCGAGCAGGCGGCGCGGCGACTCGGAGGCGAGCACGTGGTGCAGCTCGCCGAGGTTCGCGGCCTTCGTGCCGTAGCGGTGGCTGTCGTTGTAGCGGATCCGGCCGAGGTCGAGGATCGGGTTGTAGGTGTGCTCGGGCTCGTCGAGCGTGACGCGCTGCGCGTACCAGGCCGGCCGCCGGCCGACGTCCTGCGGCTCGTCGATCAGCCGCAGCCCGACCTCGGCGCCGCGCGGTGACACCTCGTACTCGACCCACTGGCCGTCGAGGTTCTCCCGGTCGATCAGGTCGAACGCGCCGATCTGGATGGCGTTCGGGATGGACCAGCCGGTCGCGAGGACGTTCGTGTGCGACAGAGGAGTGGTGTGCCCGGCGTTGATGATGCCGGCGAGCCGCGGAATGTCGTCGGGAACGCGGTGCATCACCACGATGTCGAACCACTCCAGCGTGTTCTCGCGGTACTCCTGCTCGCTGCGGAATGCGCGCAACCGGCCCTTCGTGATGCCGGGGTTCAACGCGACGAACTCGGCCGTCGAGAACAATTCGTGCGCCAGGATCCGTGGAAGCCTTTCCACGGGCAACTCCGCCACCTCCTGTTCCTGGAGATGGTTCGCCGGCTTGAAGAACAACGGCACGGCGGCGTCGACGTTCTTGCGCACCTCGGCGTAGAAGAACTCGATCATGTCCGCCGACATGGTGTCGACCTCGACCGTCTCCAGCGAGAACATCCGCCTGTCCTCGCGCTTGTGCAACGACAGGATGCCGAGGAAGAACCGCCGGTCAGAGGCGTGGTAGAAGCCCTGGTTGAACTCGTCGATCCGCGCGCGCATCTCGCTCTCGGCGATGCCCAGGATCTCGGCGCCGATGTAGATGGCGTGGAACTCGTGACGCGCGTTGTTCAGGAAGTGGATCGTCCCGTTGTGCCGGTCGACCACCACCTTGACGAATGAATAACCACCCAGACTGCCGGACAGCTGGTTGAATGCCGACATAGTCAGCTGTTCTCCGACCAACCCCGCCACGTCGGCTTCCTGGACAGCCACACCCGCTCCTCTCGTGCGCCATTGCAACGAGCAAGTGTGACACCCAGGAGTTTGGGGTTATTCCGGTGGAAATCTCAATTGGCGGCGGTTCGGTTCACGTTCCCTCAAACCCCCGTTAATTGGAGACCGGCGTCACCTCCCGTTGGGTGAAGAATCCAACGTGGTGGGACGCCGGTCTCGTGATGTGAGCCGAACTTCCGGTCCGTGATCTGGGTTACCCCAGCTGGACGGACTCCCTGGCGAGGGTCTCGACGCGCTCCCAGTCGCCCTGCGCGAGAGCGTCCTTCGGGGCCAGCCACGAGCCACCGACGCAGCCGACGTTGGCCAGCGCGAGGTAGTTCGGCGCGCTCTGCGGCGTGATGCCGCCCGTCGGGCAGAACCGCACGTGCGGGACCGGGCCGCCGATCGACTTCAGGTAGTCGACGCCACCGGCGGCCTCGGCCGGGAAGAACTTCAGCGCGGTCAGCCCGCGCTCGGCCAGCCGCAGCACCTCGGACACCGTCGCCGCGCCCGGCAGGTACGGCAGCCCGGTCGCGTCGGCGGCGTCGAGCACCCGGTCGGTCGTGCCGGGGGTGACGAGGAACGCCGCCCCGGCCTTCGCCGCCTGCTCCGCGTGCTCCGGCGCCGTGACGGTGCCCGCGCCGATCACGATCCCCGGCACCTCACGCGCGACGTTCTCGATCGCGGCGAGCGCGGCAGGGGTGCGCAGCGTGAGCTCGATGACGCGAACGCCACCGCGCAGCAGCGCCTGGGCGAGCGGCACCGCGTGGTCGGCGTCGTCGACCACGACGACGGGGATGACGGGCGACAGCGCGAGCAGGTCCGCCCCGGTGGTCACCCGAAGATTGTCACCGTTGGTCACGAGTGCACTCCTTGCCAGATCTCTTGGCCAGATCTCTTGATCGAAAACCGGTATATCGCAGGCCGGCCTGGCGCCTGCCCCGCCTGTCCTGTCCAGCTCGCCCGGATGCAAAAAACGTTTGCGGACGAAGTCAAAAGACTCATTGCAAAGGTGGGCGGGCAGGGGCGGCGAGACGGGTCGGTCGGCTGCTGTTGGTCGGGCTGGACCGCCCCTTTGCAATGGGTCTTTTGCGGACGAAGTCCAAAGACTCGTTGCTAAGAGGCAGGTCAGCCGTGGTGCTGGCACCAATATATTGCGTGGTGCGGGTGTCGGGGACGGCGGACAGCGGGCTAGTGGTGGGTGACCGGGGCGAAGTGGTCGGCGGTGATCGGGCCGAACACCGTCGCGCCGCGGTCGGCGGGTCCGACGCTACGGCGCAGGGCGGCGAACAGCTCGCGGCCCGTGCCCATCCACTCGCGGCTCGTCGGCGGGAAGTCCACCAGGGGGCGCGTGGCCAGTTCCTCCGCGGACACCTGGATCTCCAGGGTTCCGGCGGTGGCGTCCAGGCGCACGACGTCGCCGTCGCGCACCCGGCCGAGCGGGCCGCCGACAGCGGCTTCCGGGGTGAGCTGGATGGCGGCCGGGATCTTGCCCGAGGCGCCGGACATGCGGCCGTCGGTCACGAGGGCGACCTTGTAGCCGCGGTCCATCAGCACGCCGAGCGGTGGCGTCAGCTTGTGGAGCTCGGGCATGCCGTTGGCCTGGGGGCCCTGCTGGCGGACGACGACGACCACGTCGCGGTCGAGCTCGCCCGCCTTGAAGGCCTCCTGGAACGCCTCCTGGGTGGTGAAGACGCGGGCTGGGGCCTCGACGACGTGGTTCTCCGTCGCCACGGCCGAGACCTTGATGACCGCGCGGCCGAGGTTGCCGGCGAGCATGCGCAGGCCGCCGTCGGAGGCGAACGGCTCCGTGACCGGGCGCAGGACCTCGAGGTCCAGGGAGCGGCCGGGGCCGTCGACCCAGACCAGTTCGCCGTCGGCCAGCATCGGCTCCTGGCGGTAGCGGTTCAGGCCGTGGCCGGCGACGGTGTTGACGTCGGCGTGCAGCAGGCCGGCGTCGAGCAGGGTGCCGACGACGAACTGGACGCCGCCCGCGGCCTGGAAGTGGTTGATGTCGGCGCTGCCGTTCGGGTAGACCCGCGCGATCAGCGGCACGATCGCCGACAGGTCGTTGAGGTCGTCCCAGCTCAGGTCGATGCCCGCGGCGGCGGCGATGGCGACCAGGTGCATCGTGTGGTTCGTGGAACCGCCGGTCGCCAACAACGCCACAACGCCGTTGACCACGGCCTTCTCGTCGACGATGTGCGCGATCGGGGTGTAGCCCTCGCCCTTGGCCATCTCGACGGCGCGGCGGCCGGCGTGCTCGGTCAGGGCGCGGCGCAGCGTGGTGCCCGGCGGCACGAACGAGGCGCCCGGCAGGTGCAGGCCCATGACC
Organism: Lentzea waywayandensis; assembly: GCF_900115955.1. Classification (GTDB taxonomy): domain Bacteria; phylum Actinomycetota; class Actinomycetes; order Mycobacteriales; family Pseudonocardiaceae; genus Lentzea; species Lentzea waywayandensis. The sequence continues at coordinate 147,999 of NZ_FOYL01000007.1, read as the reverse complement.
TCGACGACCATCTGGTTCGAGTTCGCGGTGCCGTAGAACGTGCAGGTGCCGGGGGAGTGGTACGAGGCGGCCTCGGCCTCCAGCAGGTCGTCGCGGGAGGCCTTGCCCTCCGCGTACAGCTGCCGGACGCGGGCCTTCTCCTTGTTCGACAGGCCGGACGACATCGGGCCCGCGGGCACCAGGATCGCCGGGAGGTGCCCGAACGACAGCGCGCCGATGAGCAGGCCGGGCACGATCTTGTCGCAGACGCCCAGCAGCACCGCGGCGTCGAACATCTCGTGCGACAGGGCCACGCCGGTCGACATCGCGATGACGTCGCGGCTGAACAGCGACAGCTCCATGCCGTCACGGCCCTGGGTGATGCCGTCGCACATCGCGGGCACGCCGCCCGCGAACTGGGACACGCCGCCCACGGCGCGGACGGCGTCCTTGATCCAGGACGGGTACTCCTGGAACGGCTGGTGGGCCGACAGCATGTCGTTGTAGGAGGACACGATCGCGACGTTGGACTTGCGCAGCGCGCGCAGCGCCGCCTTGTCGCCGCCGGTGATTCCGGCGAAGCCGTGCGCCAGGTTGCTGCACGCGAAGCCGGACCGGGACGTTCCGTCCTGCGCGGCGGCGGCCACGCGTTCGAGGTAGACGCGACGCGAATCGGCGCTTCGGGCGGCGATCCGGCGTGTCACCTCTGTCAGAACAGGATGCAGTTCGGTCATGGGGGTCTCCGGGTCATCACGGGCCGTGGTGGGGCCCTTACGAGACGACAACGGTGGCGTCCCACAGACGGGCGTGACGCCACACACAGTAAGTCATGGCTGGTCGCGGACACAAAAACGATTCAGTAGATGGGAGGCGACCAGTTTTGAATCTTGGCGTGTGGTGCTTGTCACATGGCTTGAGATTGGGCAGAGTGCGGGGCACGACCTTGGAACGGAGGTGTCCCATGAACTCCACGGAGATCGTCGAGCTGCGCCGGGTCATCGGTCAGATGCGGCATGCCGTCAGCAACCTGCGCGCCAGGTATGGCGACGTGGCAGCCGTGCAACGCCTGGCCAACGACGTGGAACGCATGGACATCGACGCCACCGAACTCGTCGACCTGAGCACCCCGAGGCAGCGCGAAGCGCCTCAAGTGGAACGCGAGGTCGTGGTCGTGCCAGACACGCCCTACGACGAGTCGCTCTGGAAGGACGCAGACGACGAAGGACTCGGTGGCTACCGCAACCGGACCTGAGCCGAGCTGAACACACGGCCCCCGCCTGACGCGGGGGCCGTAGTCGTTCCTCCACAACGACGTGGACCCCCAGAAAGGTGAGTAATGGCGAGGGCAGAGATCGCCGCCAGGACTCTGCGCACGGACCGATGGTGGTTGCCGCCGCTGACGACATTCGTCGGCTTGCTGCTCATCTCGATCTACGCGGCGTTCCGCACGTTCCAGGGGGACTACTACTGGGTCGACCAGTACCACTACCTCACACCGATGTACTCGCCGTGCCTCACGGAGGAGTGCGTCCCGGCGGCCTCGCACTTCGGCCAGTGGTTTCCGGCGCTGCCCGGCTTCCTGACCCCGCCGCTGCTCATCATCCCGTTCCTGCTGGGATTCCGGATCACCTGCTACTACTACCGCAAGGCCTACTACCGCGCGGCCTGGGCGTCACCGCCCGCGTGCGCCGTGGCCGAGCCGCACAGCAAGTACACCGGCGAGACCAGGTTCCCGCTCATCGCGCAGAACCTGCACCGCTACTTCTTCTACGCGGCCTCGCTCCTGCTGCTGGTCAACATCTACGACGCGGTCTCCGCGTTCAGCACCGGCGTGGGCCTCGGCAACCTGGTCCTGCTGGTCAACGTCGCCCTGCTGGGCGCGTACACGCTGTCGTGCCACTCGTGCCGCCACATCGCGGGCGGGCGGCTCAAGCACTTCTCCAAGCACCCGGTCCGGTACTGGACGTGGACGCAGATCTCGAAGCTGAACAACCGGCACATGCAACTCGCGTGGGCCTCGCTGATCTTCGTCTGCCTCACGGACCTGTACGTCGCGCTGGTCGCCTCGGGAACGATCTCCGACCTCCGCTTCATCAACTAAGGAGTGGTTTTGCCCGAGCTGGAAAGGCATTCGTTCGACGTTCTCGTGATCGGCGCGGGTGGTGCCGGTCTGCGTGCCGCGATCGAGGCCCGTGAGCACGGCCTGCGCACCGCCGTTCTCTGCAAGTCGTTGTTCGGCAAGGCCCACACCGTCATGGCCGAGGGCGGGATCGCCGCCGCCATGGGCAACGCGAACGAGAGCGACAACTGGCAGGTCCACTTCCGCGACACCATGCGCGGCGGCAAGTTCCTCAACAACTGGCGCATGGCCGAACTGCACGCCCAGGAGGCACCGCAACGGGTCTGGGAACTCGAGACCTACGGCGCGCTGTTCGACCGCACCAAGGACGGCCGCATCTCGCAGCGCAACTTCGGCGGCCACGAGTACCCGCGTCTCGCGCACGTCGGCGACCGCACCGGCCTCGAACTGATCCGCACGTTGCAGCAGAAGATCGTGTCGTTGCAGCAGGAGGACTTCAAGGAGTTCGGCGACTACGAGGCACGCCTGCGGGTGTTCCAGGAGTTCACCGTCACCGATCTGGCCAAGGACGGCGACAAGGTGGCCGGCGCGTTCGGCTACTGGCGCGAGTCCGGCCGGTTCGTGCTGTTCGAGGCGCCGGCGGTGATCCTCGCGACCGGCGGCATCGGCAAGTCGTTCAAGGTCACCTCGAACTCCTGGGAGTACACCGGCGACGGTCACGCGCTCGCGATGCGTGCGGGGGCCTCGCTGATCAACATGGAGTTCATCCAGTTCCACCCCACCGGGATGGTCTGGCCGCCGTCCGTCAAGGGCATCCTCGTCACCGAGTCCGTGCGCGGTGACGGCGGCGTGCTGCGCAACTCCGACGGCAAGCGGTTCATGTTCGACTACATCCCCGAGGTGTTCAAGGACAAGTACGCCGACAACGAGGAAGAAGCCGACCGCTGGTACACCGACCAGGCGAACAACCGGCGTCCACCGGAACTGCTGCCGCGTGACGAGGTCGCCCGCGCGATCAACTCCGAGGTCAAGGCCGGGCGCGGGTCACCGCACGGCGGCGTCTTCCTCGACGTGTCGACACGTCTGCCCGCCGAGGAGATCCGGCGCAGGCTGCCGTCCATGCACCACCAGTTCAAGGAACTGGCCGATGTGGACATCACCGCGCAGCCGATGGAGGTCGGCCCGACCTGTCACTACGTGATGGGAGGCGTCGAGGTCGACCCGGACACCGGATCCTCCTCCGTGCCAGGGCTTTTCGCCGCCGGCGAGGTGTCCGGTGGCATGCACGGCTCGAACCGGCTGGGCGGCAACTCGTTGTCGGACCTGCTCGTGTTCGGGCGCAGGGCGGGAGCCGGTGCCTCGGAGTACGTGCGGGCGATGGCCGAACGTCCTGTGGTGCCGGAGGAACTCGTCACCGAGGCACGGGCGACGGCGCTCAAACCCTTCCAGCAGGAAGGCGGCGAGAACCCGTACACGCTGCACATGGAGCTTCAGCAGTCCATGAACGACCTCGTGGGCATCATCCGCAAGGCCGGTGAGATGGAAGAGGCGTTGCAGCGGCTGGAGAAGCTCAAGGAACGCGCGCAGGCGCTGACCGTCGAGGGACACCAGCAGTTCAACCCCGGCTGGCACCTCGCCCTCGACCTGCGCAACATGCTGCTGGTGTCGGAGTGCGTGGCGAAGGCGGCGTTGCTGCGCACCGAGTCCCGCGGCGGCCACACCCGCGACGACCATCCCGTGATGGACGCCGAGTGGCGCCGCAAACTGCTGGTGTGCAAGGTGTCCGGCGACGGGGCCGAGGTGACGGAGAAGCCGCAGATCCCGATCCGGAACGACCTGCTGGACCTGTTCGACCGCGCCGAGCTGGAGAAGTACCTCACCGCCGAGGAGTTGTCATGAGCTACCAGGGGAAGTTCCGGGTGTGGCGCGGTGACGACTCCGGCGGTGGGCTGGAGGACTTCACCGTCGAGGTCAACGAGGGCGAGGTCGTCCTCGACATCATCCACCGGCTGCAGGCCACGCAGGCCCCGGACCTCGCGGTGCGGTGGAACTGCAAGGCCGGCAAGTGCGGCTCGTGCTCGGCGGAGATCAACGGACGCCCGCGCCTGCTGTGCATGACCCGGATGTCGATCTTCGAGGAGGCGGAGACGATCACGGTCACGCCGATGCGGACGTTCCCGATCATCCGCGACCTCGTGACCGATGTGTCCTTCAACTACACCAAGGCGCGCGAGGTTCCGTCGTTCGCGCCGCCGAAGGACCTGGCACCGGGCGAGTACCGGATGCAGCAGGTCGACGTCGAGCGCTCGCAGGAGTTCCGCAAGTGCATCGAGTGCTTCCTGTGCCAGAACACCTGCCACGTGGTGCGTGACCACGAGGAGAACAAGGAGGCGTTCTCGGGGCCCAGGTTCCTCATGCGGGTCGCGGAGCTCGAGATGCACCCGCTCGACACCGCGGACCGCGTCGACCAGGCGCAGGACGACCACGGGCTCGGCCTCTGCAACATCACCAAGTGCTGCACCGAGGTGTGCCCCGAGCACATCCACATCACCGACAACGCGCTCATCCCCATGAAGGAGCGCGTCGCCGACCGCAAGTACGACCCGATCGTCTGGCTCGGCAACAAGCTGTTCAAGCGGTCTTAGCGACGGTCTGCGGGATGACCAGCCCGGACTCGTAGGCCATCACGACGGCCTGAGCCCGGCTGGTCAGCCGCAGCTTCGTCATCACGCGGTTGAGGTGCGTCTTCACCGTGCCCTCCGTGACCGTCAGCCTGGTCGCGATGGCCGTGTTCGTCAGCCCGGTGCCGACGAGCCGGAGCACCTCGCGTTCGCGGTCGGTCAGCTCGTCCAGCCCGACCGAGCTCCACGGCGAGACGGCCGTGTCGCCCCTCAGATAGGCCGCCACGAGCCTGCGCATCACCGTGGGGCCGAACTGCATCTCCCCGGACGCGACAGCGCTGATCGCGGCGATCAGCCTGGCCGGCTCGGACTCCTTCAGCACGAACCCGGCCGCGCCCAGCCGCAACGCCTCGTGGACGTACTCGTCCAGGTCGAAGGTCGTCAGCACCAGCACGCGCGCGGACGTCGCGACGCGGGTGAGCGCCGCCAGCCCCGGCAGGCGGATGTCCAGCAGGATCACGTCCGGTCTCGACGCCTCGGCCAGAGCGCAGGCGGTAGCGCCGTCCCCGGCTTCGCCGACAACGGTCAGATCAGGTGCGGCGTTCAGCAAAGCGACCAGGCCGGCACGGAACAACGGCTGGTCGTCGACAACGAGTACGCGCGTCACAATGCCCTCATTCTTGTGACGTCACCGCGGTAGATCCCCCACCAGGAGCGTACCGCGAAAGTTGACGGGAGATCCACTCTTCGTGAGACGACCCGGTTCCGCCCGCGTCGCTACGTTCGGCGCCATGCGAACCGCATCGGCCGACCTGCTCGCCGTCCGGACGATCACCGTGGACGGCTCGGACGTCTACCTCCGGGTCACGAACAGTCCCGTCGACCTGGAGATCCGGTGGTCCCGCGACGGCGACCACCGGGTGGCGGGCAGCCCCGTGCTGTTCCCGGCCGGGGATCGCTCGCGCCGGCTGCTCGGCACGAACTTCCGCGCCGGCACCACGTTCTGCCTCGACGTGGTGGGGCAGGCGGGCCAGGACTGGTGCGGTGTCGTCGACTGGAACGTCTGACCTTCCGAAGGGGACTTGCGATGAAACGCGCTCTCGCCGGCCTGCTCGCCGTGGGCTTCGCGATGCTGTCGGCGACGCCCGCCCAGGCGGCCTCGACGACGATCACGGTGCCGTTCAAGGAGAACCAGATCACGTGGTTCACCACCGCCCGCACGATCACCGTCGCCGGGTCGAACATCGACGCCCAGGTCGCGCTGGGCGGTGTCATGCAGCTCGCCTGGTACAAGTGCGGCGACCGCAACACCCGCGGCGCGTTCGTGCGGATGGAGGAGACCCGCAAGCACGTCGGCACGAACTTCAAGGCGGGCACCAAGTTCTGCCTCGCCTCCAACAGCCCGTACACCTCGGGCACCGTCGGAGGAACGCTGTGGTGGAGCGGCAACTGACCGGACTGCTCGTGCTCGCCCTGCTGGCCGGATGCGCGTCACCACCGGCGCCGCCCCAGCTCGTCGACCAGCAGCGGTACACCCAGGACATGCGGGCTGGCTCCGCGAAGTTCAGCTGGCCGGACGGCCGGAACCCCGACCTGGGCGTGCTCGCCGAGAAGTCGGGACCGGGCCCGGACAAGGCACCGGCCGGCAGCGAGCGGATCGTCCTGGAGATCACCAACTCGTGCGCCTGGTACCTCGGCTGGGAGGACGCGCGCAAGCGCGGTGACCAGACCGCGCAGACGGCCGCGTTGAAGGTGATGGACGAGGTTCTGCCGACGTTCTCGCCGGAGGATCCGGACGGGCAGCGCTACGCCCGTGAGACGGCCGCGAAGGCCAAGGCCGGGGACGGCTCACTGGCGGCGGACTACGTGGCGAACAACTGCGAGTCCGTGCTGTGGAAATAGCGAACGGGGCGCGTCCGATGTGGACGCGCCCCGTTCCGCTCGTGCTCCGTCAGCCGGCGGCCGAGGCGTCCATCAGGACGGGCTTCTGCGCGTCGGGGTTGTCGGTCTTGATGACCTTCTTGTTGCGACGGTTGCGCTTCTCGAGGTAGGTCGCGAGCCACGTCAGCAACAGGCACAGTCCGATGTAGACCAGGGCGACCACGATCATCACCGGGATCATCGGGCGGCCGAAGTTGACCGCGTCACCACCGATGCGCGTACCCCACCGCAGCAGCTCCTCGAAGGTGATGAGGAAGCCGAGCGCGGTGTCCTTCAGCAGCACGACGAGCTGGCTGATGATGGTCGGCAGCATCGCCCGCAACGCCTGCGGCAGCAGCACGAACGTCATCACCTGCGTCTTGCGCATGCCCAGCGCGTACGCGGCCTCGCTCTGGCCCTTCGGCAGCGAGTTGATGCCCGCGCGGAAGATCTCCGCGAGCACCGAGCCGTTGTACAGCATCAGGCTGACCACGACCGCCGTGAACGCGCTCAGCTTCACCCCGGCCACGGGAAGGCCGTAGTAGAAGAAGAACATCATGATCACGAGCGGGATCGCGCGGAAGACCTCGACGATCACCGCCGCGGGAACCCGCACCCACGCGTGGTCGGACAGCCGCGCCGCCGCGAAGATCGCGCCGAACAGCAGTGCCAGCACCGCGCCGACGGCGAACGCGGACAGCGTGTTGCCGATCGCCTCGACCAGCGAGAGCTGGATCTGCTTGTAGTTGATCCAGTCGAGCCTGCGGGCGGTGAACTGGTCGGTGACGACGAACCGCATCACCACGTACACCAGCGCCGCGGCCACGGCCGCGATGCCGACGACGGCCATGATCTTGTGACGGACGCGGGCCTTCGGACCCGGGACGTCGAACAGCACCATGCTCATCGGGCCACGCTCCACCGCTTCTCGAAGACCTGCTGGACGTACGTCAGCGGCATCACCAGGATGACGAACCCGAGCGCCACCCACAGGAGTCCGATGAGGACGTTGTCACCCTGGTCCGCCAGCGTCTCGCGGATGTTGCCCGCCTGGAAGACGGCGAAGCCGGACGCGACCGTCGTGTTCTTCAGCAACGCGATCATCGTGCTCGTCATCGGCGGCACGACCGAGCGCAACGCCTGCGGCAGCACCACGTTGCCGAGCATCTGCGTGAACGTGAGACCCAGCGCGCGGGAGGCCTCGGCCTGCCCGACCGGCACCGTGTTGATGCCCGAGCGCACGACCTCGCAGACGAACGCCGCCGTGTAGAGCGTCAGCGCCACCACCGCCGCGGTGTACTCGTCGATCTTCAGGATCTCCAGCAGCGGGTACGCGAACACGAAGAACACGAAGACCAGCGTCAACGGCGTGTTGCGCACGACCGTCACGTACGTCGTGCCGACGCCGCGGAACACCGGCACCGGGCTGACCCTCAGCGCCGCGAGGAGCGTGCCCAGCACCAGAGACAGCACCGCGGAGACCGCGAAGAGTTGAAGAGTCTGGCCAAAAGCGCGCAGGAACAGATCTAGGTTGTTGGTGAGGACGCTCATCGGTTTCCTTGCCGTCCGTCCGCCTTCAAAGGAACGGCCGGTGGACCCACGTGGGATCCACCGGCCACGTGAGGAACCGTCAGTACCGGTCGATCTTCGGCTTCTCGGCGGTCGAGCCGGACTTGCCCAGCGTGCCGTCGTAGATCTTCTGCCACGTGCCGTCGTCCAGCGAGGCCTGCAGGACGTCGTTCACCTTGTCGCGCAGGGCCTTGTCGTCCTTGGGCAGGCCGATGCCGTACGGCTCGCTGGAGAACGTCTTGCCGACGACCTTCAGCTTGCCGTCCTCGGCGGCCGCGTAGCCCTTGAGGATCGCGTCGTCCGTGGTGACCGCGTCGACCTCACCGTTGAGGAGCTTGGTGACGCACTGCGAGTAGCCCTGGAACTCGAGGACGTTGCCTTCCTCGGTCAGCTTCTCGTCCTTGATGCGCTTGGCCGGCGTGGAGCCGGTCACCGAGCACACCTTCTTGCCCTTGAGGGTGTCCTTGCCGGTGATGTCGGTGTTGTCCTTCTTCACCAGCAGGTCCTGGCCGGCGACGAAGTACGGGCCCGCGAACGAGACCTTCTCCTTGCGGCCGGCGTTGATCGTGTAGGTGCCGACGTAGTAGTCGACGTCACCGTTGATCAGCGCCTGCTCGCGCGCGGCCGACTGGATCGTCTTGAACTGGATCTTCTCGGGGTCGAAGCCCAGCTTCGCGGAGATCAGGCGCGCGATGTCGATGTCGAAGCCGCTGTACTTGTTCGTCGTCGGGTCCTTGTAGCCCAGACCCGGCTGGTCCTCCTTGACGCCGACGATCAGCGAGCCGCGCGTCTTGATCTTCTCGAACGTGGGCGAGCCGTCGACCTTGACGTCCTTGGCGACCTCGAAGAGGCCGGCGGGAGCCGCCGTGTCGGTCGGGCTGCCCTCCTTGCCACACGCGGTCAGGGCGAGTGCGCCCGCCAGCAGCACTGCCGCAAGGGTGCGAACCCTCATCGTCCTTCTCCTGCCATTCGTTCGAAAGTGGGCTGACTACTAGTGAGTCAGGATCTTGCCAAGGAAGTCCTTCGCGCGGTTGGACTTCGGCGCCGAGAAGAACGCTTCCGGGGTGGAATCCTCGACGACCTCGCCGTCGGACATGAAGATCACCCGGTCCGCGGCCTTGCGGGCGAAGCCCATCTCGTGCGTGACGACCAGCATCGTCATCCCGTCCTTGGCCAGGCCCGTCATGACGTCCAGGACCTCCTGGACCATCTCCGGGTCGAGCGCGGACGTGGGCTCGTCGAACAGCATCACCTTGGGCTTCATGGCGAGCGCGCGGGCGATCGCCGCACGCTGCTGCTGCCCACCGGAGAGCTGAGCGGGGAACTTGTCGGCCTGGTTCGCGATCCCGACCCGCTCCAGCAGTTCCATCGCGGTCTTGCGCGCGTCGGCGGCAGGGGTCTTGCGGACCTTCACCGGTGCGAGCATCACGTTCTCGACGATGGTTTTGTGCGCGAAAAGGTTGAAGGACTGGAACACCATGCCGACATCGGCACGAAGTCGGGCCAGTTCTTTTCCTTCGGCGGGAAGCGGTTGCCCGTCCACCTCGATGACGCCGGAATCGATCGGCTCGAGGCGGTTGATGGTCCGGCACAGGGTCGACTTACCGGAACCCGACGGCCCCAGCACGACCACGACCTGCCCCTTCGGCACTTCCAGCTGCACGTTCTTGAGCACGTGCAACGGGCCGAAGAACTTGTCCACACCCGCCACGCGAATCATCGGCGGTGCAGAGGCGGCAGTCATCCAGTCCTCCATTTGGGGTCGTCGGCGTTGGCGGAAACCTAGGTGTCCGCCACCACACCAGTCCAGGACATTGAGCAAGACTTAGGGTCTCAACTCTGTCACAGGCAGACATCGGTTGCCCGGGAGGTAGCGAAAGTGCGCGTGCTGCTCGTCGAGGACGACGACAGGGTCGCCGAGGCCTTGGTCCCAGCCCTGACCAGACGGGGTTTCCACGTGGACCGGCAGGCCACGGGCCGAGGTACGCTCGACCGCCTCGGCGGCGTCGACGTGGTGCTGCTCGACCTCGGCCTGCCCGACATGGACGGCGTGACGCTGTGCCGTGCCATCAGGGCCGCGTCGGACGTCGCGATCATCGTGGTGTCCGCGCGAGGGGAGATCGACGACCGGATCCTCGGCCTGCACGCCGGGGCCGACGATTACCTGGTCAAGCCGTACGACGTGGGCGAACTCGTTGCGCGCGTGCACGCCGTCCGGCGCCGTCGCGGCGCTGATCCGGTCGGGGTGGGCGCGGTGTCCACGGAGGTGTTCGAGACCGGCGACGTGCGGGTCGACCTGGGGCGTCACGAGGTCACGGTCGCGGGGGAGTCGGTCGCTTTGTCGCGCAAGGAGTTCCAGGTGCTCGCGCTGGTGATGGCGGCGGGTGGCGCGGTGTGCACGCGGGAGCGGATCCTCGCCGAGGTGTGGGGCCGAACCTGGTCCGGCGCGAACAGGACGCTGGACGTGCACGTCGCCACGCTGCGGACGAAGCTCGGCCGGCCCTCGTTGCTGGAGACCGTGCGCGGCGTCGGATATCGGCTGGGGCAGGTGTGATCTCGATTGGGTGATCTTTCGTCGTCGGCGTGTCGCGATCGGGTGGGGTGACGGGCTGTGAGGTCCCGACTGCTGGGCGTGGTGCTCGCCCTGATCGTGCTGGTGCTGGTGGGCCTGGGCCTGCCGCTGGGCCGCGGTGTGGCGGCCGCGGAGCAGCAGGAGATGTTCCTCGACCGGCTCACCGACACCAGCCGGTTCGCGTCGCTGGCGCAGCGGCCGTTGATCGACGACAGCCCGCACCTGCTGCGGCCGGAGCTGGAGCGCTACGACGAGCTGTACGACATCGGCGTGGCCGTGGTGGCCCGCGACGCGCCGACCGTGCCGCTGGTGGCCTCGCGCAACGACCTCGCGCTCGGTGACCCGGCCGTGCAGGACCTGATCAGCAAGGCGCTGGCCGGGCGCCTGCCGGTCGCGCCGCCGTTGTTCGCGCCGTGGAGCGACGCGAAGGTCGTGCTCGCCGAACCGGTGCTGGTCGACGGCGAGGTGCGCGGCGCGGTGATCACGTTCTCGCCGACGGCCAAGACCCGCTTCGAGGTGCTCGCGTGGTGGGCGCTGCTGCTCGCGGGGAGCCTGCTGGTGCTGGCGCTCGCGGTGCTGCTGGCGCTGCCGGTGGTGCGCTGGACGTTGCGCCCGGTGCAGGCGCTGGACGAGGCGACCGGGAAGCTGCTCGCCGCGGTGGTGTCGGGCCGGCCGGTGCCGCCGGTGGGAGCGGAGTCCGGGCCGCCGGAACTGCGGCAGTTGTCGCGGTCGTTCGACCAGATGGCCGCGAACGTGAGCGATGTGCTTGCCGCGCAACGGGCCTTCGTCGCGGACGCGTCACATCAGCTTCGCAACCCGTTGACAGCACTGAAACTTCGGCTGTCCAACCTGGAGGGACACGTCGACTCCGAGGCGGAGGTGCACCAGGTCGAGGCGCTGAGCGAGACCGACCGGCTCAACCGCATCCTCGACGAGCTGCTCGCCATGGCGCGCGCCGAGTCCAGTTCCGTGGACCCGGTACCGGTCGACGTCGACAAGTCCGTGGCGGCGCGCCTGTCCGCGTGGTCGGCGGCCGCGGCGGCGAAGGAGGTCCACCTCGTGCTCGACGGGGAACGCGTCGGCATGGCCCTCGTTCCGCCGCGCGGGGTCGAGACGATCCTGGACGCGCTGCTCGACAACGCGTTGAAGTTCACCGCCGAGGGCACGCTGATCGTGGTCGACGCGCGCAAGTCCAACGGCGTCATCCGGCTGTCCGTCGCCGACCACGGGCCCGGGCTTCAGCCCGACGAGCTCGACCGGGCCACCGACCGGTTCTGGCGCAGCCCGGCCCACCAGAACGTGCCCGGCTCCGGGCTGGGGCTCTCGATCGTGCGGCTGGTGGTCGAACGCGTCGACGGCACCGTTGCGCTGGAGTCGCCGGAGGACGGCGGGCTCAAGGTCGTGATCGAACTGCCGGCCGTCTAGGACTCTCCGGCTAGACCTTGGTCTCGCGGTAGTAGCGCATGGCGCCGGGATGCAGCGGCACCGGTGATGTCTCGATCGCGGACCGCTGCTCTATCGTGCGCGCCGCCGAGTGGGCCTTCACGAGATCGGGCTGGCCCTCGAACAGCTGCCGCACCAGCGCTTCGGCCACGTCGTCGGGCATCGACTCGTTGACGAGCAGGAAGTTGCGCACGACGAGCGTGATGACCGGACCGGACTGCAGGTTGTAGGTGGAGGCGGGCAGGGTCGCCGATCCGTAGACGGGGTACTGCTGGCGGAACTTCAGCAGCTCGTCCTTGAGGTCGAGCATCCGCACGCCGAGGCCCTTGGTGAGGTCGGTGATCCGGCGCGTCGGCAGGCCGCCCGACCAGAAGAACGCGTCGAGCCTGCCCTCCTGCATGGCCCCGGCGGAGTCGTCGAGGCCGAGGTTCACGGCCTGCGGGGTGACGTTCTCGGACTGGAGCAGCTTGGTCGCGATGATCTCGACGCCGGACTCCTTCGCGCCGATCGACACGCGCAGTCCCGACAGGTCGCGCAGCTTCGTCACCGGCAGGTCGGCGCGGACGATGACCTGGAGGTAGTCGTCGTGCATGCGGGCCAGGGCGCGCAACCGGTCCGAGCCGGGCATGCCCTCGAGCGCGTCCGCCTGGGAGAAGCCGACCTGGGCCTGGTCGTTGATCAGCCGGGTGACGTTGTCCTTGGATCCGGCCGTCTGCACGACCTGGGGCCGGGCGATGCCGAGACGCCCGCTCCAGATGTCCGCGAGACCGTTGCCGAGCGAGTAGTAGACGCCGCCCTCGCTGCCCGTGGCCATCGTGATCTTGATGTCCGTCACCGTGCTGCTACAGCCCGTCAGGACCGTTGCGGCGGTCAACAGGCTCACGGCGGCATGCAGTCGTCCCAGCACCAGCGCATCGTGCCACGGGGGTGCCCGGCCCTTGCACCCGACGAAGGTCCTGCCTGGTCACGGTGCGAATGGGACGGCCTTTGTGCGGTCCGCGAAACTCGGGCGTTTGACCAGGGGTTATCGTGTTCGTGTGAGTACCGCGCAGGTGGGCAAGAGCTTCCAGATCCGCACGTTCGGGTGTCAGATGAACGTGCACGACTCCGAGCGGCTCGCCGGTCTGCTGGAGGACGCGGGCTACGCGCGTGCCGGCGAGGACGAGCAGGCCGACGTCGTCGTCTTCAACACCTGCGCGGTCCGCGAGAACGCCGACAACAAGCTGTACGGCACGCTCGGCCACCTCGCCCCGCAGAAGACGGCGAACCCCGGAATGCAGATCGCGGTCGGCGGCTGCCTCGCGCAGAAGGACCGCAGCGAGATCGTCCGGCGCGCCCCGTGGGTGGACGTCGTGTTCGGCACGCACAACATCGGGTCGTTGCCGGTGCTGCTCGAACGCGCCCGCCACAACTCCGAGGCACAGGTCGAGATCCTCGACTCGCTGGAGACGTTCCCGTCGTCGCTGCCGGCCGCGCGGGACTCGGCCTACTCGGGCTGGGTGTCGATCTCGGTGGGCTGCAACAACACCTGCACGTTCTGCATCGTGCCGTCGTTGCGCGGCAAGGAGAAGGACCGCCGTCCCGGCGACGTGCTGGCCGAGGTGCAGACGCTCGTGGACGAGGGCGTGCTGGAGGTGACGTTGCTGGGACAGAACGTCAACTCCTACGGCGTCGAGTTCGGCGACCGGCTCGCGTTCGGCAAGCTGCTGCGCGCCTGCGGTGAGATCGACGGACTGGAGCGCGTGCGCTTCACCTCGCCGCACCCCAAGGACTTCACCGACGACGTCATCGCCGCCATGGCCGAGACGCCCGCCGTGTGCCACAGCCTGCACATGCCGCTGCAGTCCGGTTCGGACCGCCTGCTCAAGGCGATGCGCCGCTCGTACCGCACCGAGAAGTACCTGGGGATCATCGACAAGGTCCGCGCCGCCATGCCGGACGCCGCGATCACCACCGACATCATCGTCGGCTTCCCCGGCGAGACCGAGGAGGACTTCCAGGGCACGCTCGACGTGGTGCGCCAGGCCCGGTTCTCGTCGGCGTTCACGTTCCAGTACTCGAAGCGCCCCGGCACCCCGGCTGCGGACCTGCCGGACCAGCTGCCCAAGGCCGTCGTGCAGGAGCGCTTCGACCGGCTCGTGGCGCTGCAGAACGAGATGACGCACTCGTTGAACATCGAGCAGGTCGGCCGCACGGTCGAGGTCCTCGTGGCCACGGGTGAGGGCAAGCGCGACGCCGAGACCCACCGCATGAGCGGCCGTGCGCGCGACGGACGCCTCGTGCACTTCGCGCCCGGTGCGATCGTTCCGCGTCCTGGTGACGTCGTGGAGACCGTCGTGACGTACGCGGCCCCGCACTACCTCGTCGCGGACGGCGAACCGCTGTCGTGGCGCCGCACCAAGGCCGGTGACCGTTCCGAGGCCGGCATCAAGCCCAAGACCGCCGGTATCGGCCTCGGTCTGCCGTCGTTCGGAGCGCCCGAGCCGTTGCCCGTTGTGTCAGGGTGCGCGGCCCAGTGAGTGATGAGGACTTCTTGCGCAAAGAGATCGACGCGGTGGAGCACGAGGCGGCCAAGCGCATCGACCCCGGAAGGGGCGCGCTGACGATCTCGATCGCGGTGCTCGCGATCCTGGTGTCGCTGATCCTGCCGTGGATCGGCGAGCACACCGGCCTTCAGGTCGTGCTGGGTGAGACGTCGCTGTTCCTCCCGAAGCTGTTCTCGTACCTCGCTCTCGGCGTCGGCGTGCTCGGCTCCGGCATCACGCTCGCGGTGCGGCGCTGGGGTCTCACCTGGGTGTGCTCGCTGGGGCTGTTCGCGGGGTCGATCATCGGCGTGCTGTCGATCTGGACGCAGCAGACCACCACGAGCAACAAGGCGATCGGGCCCGGCCCCGGCGTCGGGTTGATCATCGCCGTGATCGCCGTGATCGTGCTTCTGGTGAAGTGGGTGCAGATCGCGGCTTCGCGTCCGCCGCAGCTCTGACGTCACAGCTGTGAACGGGCGCATTGCCCGCCAGAAACGTCTGAGGGCCCCTCTCCCGTGCGGAGAGGGGCCCTCAGGTCTTGCTGACCTATCGGGTCGCCAGGGCCTGCTCAGCCGCGGCGAGCCACTCGCGCCACTGGGCGGCCTGCGCCTCGGCCTGCTCGGTGCGGCGCTTGTCGCCCGCGGCACGGGCCTTCGCGGCCTGCGCCTCGAACTGCTCCACGCGCTCGCGGAACTGGGCCACGCGGGCCTCGGCCTCGGGGTCGGACCGGCGCCACTGGGCGTCGACCGCGCCGCGGACCTTCTCCTCGATGGCGCGGAGCTTGCCCTCGAGCTCGCGGATGCGCTCGCGCGGCACCTTGCCGATCGCGTCCCAGCGCTCCTGGATCTTGTAGAGGGCGTTGCGCGCCGACTCGAGGTCGCCCGACGGGTCGATGCCCTCGGCCTCGGCGAGCAGCTCCTCCTTCAGCTTCGCGTTGGCCGAGAACTCGGCGTCCCGCTCGCTGAACGCCTCAGAGCGCTTCTGGAAGAACGCGTCCTGCGCGGCCCGGAACCGCTGCCACAGCGCGTCGTCGGCCTCCTTGGGCGCACGCCCGGCGGCCTTCCACTCGACCATCAGCTCCTTGTAGCGACCGGCCGTGGTGCCCCAGTCGTCGGAGTCGACGAGCTTCTCGGCCTCCTCGACCAGCGACTGCTTGGAGGTCTTCGCCACCGAACGCTGGCGGTCGAGGTCCGCGAAGTGCGAGCCGCGACGGCGGTTGAACGCGTCGCGCGCCTTCGAGAACCGGCGCCACAGCTGCTCGTCGGTCTTGCGGTCGACGCCGCGAATGGTCTTCCACTCGTCGAGGATCTGCCGCAGCCGGTCGCCCGCGACCTTCCACTGGGTCGACTCGTTCGCGATCGACTCGGCCTCGTCGACCAGCGCCTGCTTGCGCGCCACGGACTGGGCTCGGGCGGCCTCCTTGGCCTCCTTCGCCTTCTCCATGCCGGCTTCCGCCTGGACCAGCACGTGCTCGACGCGGGCGGCCAGCGCCTTGAGGTCGCCGACGACGGCGGCCTCGGCGAGCTGCTCCTTGACGTGCTTCGCGCTGGTCAGGGCGTGCTTGGGGTCGCCGGCGCCGGACTTGAGCCGTGACACGAGCAGCTCGACCTCGGTGCGCAGGTCGTCGAAGCGCCGCGCGAAGTGCGCGAGGCCCTCGACCGGCTCACCGGCCTGCCACGACCCGACAGCGCGTTCGCCGTCCTCGGTCTTCACGTACACGGTGCCGTCGGCGTCCACGCGCCCCCAGCGGTCAGGGTGGTCCGACGCCACGGGGACGGCCGGAGGCGTCGCCTGCGGTGCGGTCTCCTTCGGCGTTTCCTCGACCCCACCCTCGGCTGCGTCCGCGACTGGGGCGGTCACGGCCACGGCCTCCGGTGTGCTGTCCTGCTCCGACATCGCCGGTTCCTCCCATCTGACGCCCGTGCCTGCCACGGGCGCCCCGCCGTTGGCGGGGCCGATGCAATACGGGCGCTGGAGGGTCTCCCGTCCCCAGTTCCCCGCGCGCATTCAAACAGGTCAGAGCTCGACTCGGTACTGGGAGTCCACGATAGGTAGCCTCGTCGGTCGTGATCACCCGTGCCGCGGTGGTGCCGCACCCACCTCTTCTGGTCCCAGAACTGGTCGTGGGAGCCGCCGCAGAAACCGAGCCCGTGCGGGCCGCAACCCTTGCCGCAGCAGGAAAACTGCCCGGTCCGTGGGTCGCGGTTGCCGTGGACGACAGCGGGCCCTCGACGTACTTGCCGCCGTTGTCGGGAACTTTTCTCGGTTATGGGGTCGATGTACCTGTGTCACTCGGCGGTGACCTGCCGCCGGATGCCCGGATTCCGTTGCCAGTGCTAATCACCGCGTGGCTGCGGGAACACTGCGGAGTCGAGGTGTCACGCGTCGAACTCGTGCCGCCTGACCTGCCTGCTTCCGACTGTGTCTCGTTTGGACAACAACTCGCCGCGTCGTCGGAATCTGAGGACGTTGGACTCTTGTTCCTCGGCGACGGCTCCACCCGGCACGGTCCGCGCTCGCCGGGTTCCGACGACGAGCGTTCGGGACCTTTTGATTCTTTGGTCCACACTCTGCTGGCCACCGCCGACGTGGAGGGCCTGCTCGGTCTCGACGCCGGCCTCGCCCACGAGCTGGGTGCGCAGGGCCGTGCGGCGTGGCAGGTCCTCGCGGGCGTGCCCGGACCGTGGCGCAGCCTGGGCGCCGAGTTCTTCGCACCTTTCGGCGTGGGCTACCACGTCGCAGTCTGGGAGCGCCCGTGATCACCCCAATCGCTGTTGTCGGCCCCACCGCGACCGGCAAGTCCGACCTCGCCGTCGCGCTCGCGGAGCGGTTCGGGGGAGAGGTCGTCAACGCCGACGCCATGCAGCTCTACCGCGGCATGGACATCGGCACCGCGAAGATGCCTCTCGCGGAACGCCGTGGCGTGCCGCACCACCTCTTCGACGTCCTGTCCGTCACCGAGACCGCGTCGGTGGCCGCCTACCAGCGCGAGACGCGGGCCGTCATCGAGGAACTGCTCGCCGCCGGGCGTCCGCCGATCCTCGTCGGCGGTTCGGGGCTCTACGTGCAGGCCGTGCTGGACGACCTGAAGTTCCCCGGCACCGACGACGCCGTGCGCCTGCGTTTCGAGGCGGAGCTGGCGTCGGCGGGCTCGGAGGCGTTGCACCGGCGCCTTCAGGAGCTCGACCCGGCCGCCGCGATCGCGATCCTGCCGTCCAACGGCCGCCGCATCGTGCGCGCGCTGGAGGTCATCGAGCTGACGGGACAACCGTTCTCGGCGAACCTCCCCAAACCCGGCCCCGCCCGCTACGGCACCGTCCAGATCGGCGTCGACCGCGAGGTGTCCGAACTGGACGGCCGCGTCGACCAGCGCGTGGACGCGATGTTCGCCTCCGGTCTGGAGGACGAGGTGCGCGCCCTGGTCCGGCTCGGCCTGCGCGACGGCAAGACCGCGTCGCGCGCACTGGGCTACCAGCAGGTGCTGTCCGCAATGGACGGAGCCTGCACGATCGACTTCGCCGCGGAGGAGACCAAGCGCGCCACCCGCCGGTTCGTGCGCCGGCAGCGGTCGTGGTTCCGGCGTGACCAGCGCATCACCTGGCTCGACGGTGCTCAGCCGGATCTTTTGGAGGCCGCCGGTAACCTTGTCCCGTGGAGTTCGTGAAGGGGCACGGCACGGAGAACGACTTCGTCGTCCTGCCCGACCTCGATGACGCGTTGGACCTGACCGTCGCCCGCGTGCAGGCGCTGTGCGACCGGCAGCGCGGCCTGGGCGCCGACGGCGTGCTGCGCGTCGTGCGCTCTGGTGGTTCCGAGGGCAAGTGGTTCATGGACTACCGCAACGCCGACGGCTCCATCGCCGAGATGTGCGGCAACGGCCTGCGCGTCTTCGCGCGCTACCTGGTCGACGCGGGCCACCAGCCGCAGGGCTCGTTCGTCGTGGGCACGCGCGCGGGAGACCGCACGGTCACCACGCACCCGGACGGCTCCGTCACGAACGACATGGGCCCCGCACGGGTGACCGGCACGTCCATCGCCGCGGTCGACGGCACCGGCATCGGCGGGTTCGCGGTGGACGTCGGCAACCCGCACCTCGCGTGCGTCACCGAGGTCCCGGTCGAGGACTTCGACCTCACCGTGCCGCCCGGCTTCGACCCGGTGATGTTCCCGCACGGCGTGAACGTCGAACTGATCAACGTCATCGGTGCCGACGCGCTGCGCATGCGCGTCTACGAGCGAGGCGTCGGCGAGACCCGCTCGTGCGGCACCGGCACCGTCGCGTCCGTCGCCTCCTGGCTCGCGGGCCAGGGCAGGACGACGGGCTCGGCGACCGTCGACGTCCTCGGCGGCCAGGTGTCCGTCACCATCGAGCCGACGACGTCGACCCTCACCGGACCTGCCGTGCTCGTCGCCCGCGGCGAGCTCGACAAGTCCTGGTGGGACGCCCTCGCTTAACCGATATATCGGATATCAGGCGAGCGGGTAGATCTCGATCTTCCCGAGCCGGTCGGGCCTGACGACGCTCGGGTTCGAGTCGGGCGCGGTCAGGCAGACGAGGTTGTCGCCGACGACCGCGACGGCGAAGCACGTCTGCGTCGTCTCCACCTTGTTGGTGATCTTGCCGCCCTCGGTCACCCGGAACGCCGCGGGCTGCAACGCGGCAGCCACCCAGACGCCGTCCCCGTCGCCCGCGATCCCGTCCGGCGCGATCCCGAACTCCTTCACGTCGGCCCACACCCTGCGGTCTTGCAACGATCCGTTTCGGTCGACCGAAAACGAAGTGAGCTTGAATGCAACGGTCTCGGCGACGACCAGGATGTTGCCGCTCTCGGACTCGCCCGTCGGGTCGGGCAGCAGCGCCATGCCGTTCGGGAACTTGAGGTCCTCGGCGGCGACGCTGACGGACCCGTCGGGCTGGACGAGCGCGAGCGCGGCGCCCGGCGGTTCGAAGTTGGGTTCGAGCAGTCGTGCGATGCCGACGTCGTCGATCAGGCCGTGCAGGTCGAAGCCGAAGTTGCCGACGTACGCGCGGCCCTCGGAGTCGACGAGCATGTCGTTGGCGTGGAAGGTCGCGATGTCCGATATATCGGCGTGCAGGACCAGGTCATCGCCTTCCAGGCGGCGCACGGTCCGGTCGAGCATCGACACGACGAGCATGCGTCCGTCGGGCAGCCAGCCGAGGCCGGAGGGCTGGCCGTCGAAGGCGACGACGACCTCGTCGTCGCCCGTCGTGAGGTCGAGGGCGTGCACTTCGCCCGCGTAGAAGTCGGAGTAGTAGAGGCGACCGTCAGGACCGCGTCGCGGTCCTTCGCCGAAGTGGAGACCGTCCCGCAGCACCGAGGTATCAGCCATGGGCCTCGACGCTAGACGTGGCCGGCAGGTCCCGCATAGAGCGCAACGGCGAGAGCAGCAGCCACACCATCCCGGCCACCGAGCCGACGAGCGACACCCACATCGTCGGCACGATCCCGATCCACGAGCCGAGCACTCCGCCCAGCAGCGCGCCCAGCGGCGTCGCGCCCCAGACCACCCAGCGGATCGAGGCGTTCATCCGGCCCAGCAGGTGGTCGGGGCAGATCGACTGGCGGTAGCTCACCTGGCCGACGTTGTAGACGACGATCCCGAACGAGGTCACCGCCAGACAGGCCATCGGGAGCACCAGACCCCAGCCGTCCGAGATGAACGGCAGTGTCAGGGTGAAGGGCCAGGTCAGGACCGGGATGAGCCAGATCATCCTGGCCTGCCCGACGAGCAGGCCGATCCGGTAGGCGAACGCCGCGCCGAGCACACCGCCGACACCGCCCGCGCTGAGCACCAGGCCCGCGGTTCCCTCGCTCAGGTTCACCGTCTGCAGCAGGAAGAGGATGAACACGGCGTTCTGGATGCCGTGGAAGAAGTTCGAGGTGCCCGTGCAGGCCACGATCATGCGCAGCGTGACGTTGCCGAAGACGAACCGCAGCCCCTCCATGATCTCGCGGCGCAGGTGCGGGTCGGGGTGACGTTCGGGCGCCGGCTCCACCGTCTTGATCCTGACCAGGAAGAACGCCGAGCTCAGGTAGCCCAGGCCGGTGGCGAGGACGCTGTTGGCCGCGCCCAGGAACTGGGCCGCGTAGCCACCGATGGCGGGTCCCGACACCTCCGCGACCGACAGGCTGGCCTGGAGTTTCGAGTTGCCCTCGACGAGCTGGCCGCGTCCGACGAGGGAGGGCAGGTACGACTGGTAGGCGACGTCGAAGAACACCGTGCAGACGCCCACCGCGAGGCTCACCACGATCAGCTGCGTCAGGCCGAGCAGGCCCAGCCACCACGCGATCGGCACGCTCAGCATCAGTGCGGCGCGGACGACGTCCATCGCGATCATCAGCGGTTTGCGGCGCATCCGGTCGACCCACACGCCCGCGGGAAGGCCGATCACGAGGAACGCCATGGTGCTCGCCGCGGCGAGCAGGCCCATCTCGAACGGTGTCGCGTCCAGCACGCCCGCCGCGAGCAGCGGGATGACCGTCATGCCGACGGTCGCGCCGAACTGGCTGATCGTGTCGCCGGTCCAGAGCCTGCGGAAGTCGGGGTGCCCCCAAAGCGCCATGCCGGGAAGTCTGCGCTGAGTGATTGGAAACTGTCAATCACTTAGACTGTGCTCGTGCCCCTCTCCCGGAAGCGACGTCCCGCGACGAGCGACGAAGCCGCGGCTCTGAGCTCTGACCTGCGGCTGCGGATGATCCGCATGACGTTCGACCGCCCGCTCACCAACAAGGAGCTGGCCCAGCGGCTGGGCAGGGACCCGGCCACGACGCTGCACCACGTGCGCAAGCTCGTCGCCGCCGGATTCCTGGAGGCGATGCCGCCCCGTGCGGGCAACCGGGGAGCGAAAGAGATCCCCTATCGGTCGACAGGGCTGTCCTGGGAGCTCGACAACAGCGAAAATGCAGTCGCCGTCGGCGAAGCGATGTTGCACGCTTTCCTCGGCGAGGTTGCCGACATCGGGCTCAGTGACGTGGATCAGAGCCGTCTGGTCGTCACCGTCGACCCCGAGGAACTAAAGCAGCGGCTCGCGTCGTTGATGGATGAGCTGGCCGCGCAACCGGTCAAGCCGGATGTTCCCCGTGTGGCGATCTACCTCGCGGTGTATCCGGGGGACTAACTGTCCGTGGGACGATGAAGGGCAAATGACGGAAAACATCCAGAGCACAGAGTTCGACCCGGAGTTCGACGCCACCTGGGAAGAGGACGACTTCTCCACAGGTGACTACGAACGCGTCGAGCGCGCCGCTTTGCGCCGTGTCGCGGGACTGTCCACCGAGCTCGAGGACATCACCGAGGTCGAGTACCGGCAGCTCCGCCTGGAGCGGGTCGTGCTCGTCGGGGTGTGGACCGAGGGCACGGCCGCGGACTCCGACGCCTCGATGGCCGAGCTCGCCCGCCTCGCCGAGACCGCCGGTTCCGAGGTGCTCGAAGGCGTCGTGCAGCGTCGTGACAAGCCGGACGCCGCGACGTACATCGGCTCCGGCAAGGTCTCCGAGCTGCGTGACGTCGTGCAGTCGACCGGCGCGGACACGGTGATCTGCGACGGCGAGCTCTCGCCTGGCCAGCTGCGTCAGCTGGAGGAGAAGCTCAAGGTCAAGGTCATCGACCGCACCGCGCTCATCCTGGACATCTTCGCGCAGCACGCGCGGTCCAAGGAGGGCAAGGCGCAGGTCGAGCTGGCCCAGCTGCAGTACCTGATGCCGCGCCTGCGCGGCTGGGGTGAGACGTTGTCGCGGCAGGCCGGTGGTCGTGCCGGTGGCGGCAACGGCGGTGTGGGTCTGCGCGGTCCCGGTGAGACCAAGATCGAGACCGACCGCCGCCGGATCCGCGCGCGCATCTCCAAGCTGCGTCGTGAGATCGCCGCGATCGGCGTCATCCGCGAGACCAAGCGGGGCCGCCGCACGGCGAACGAGATCCCGAGCATCGCCATCGCGGGCTACACGAACGCGGGCAAGTCGTCGCTGCTCAACGCGCTGACGGGCGCCGGTGTCCTGGTGGAGGACGCGCTGTTCGCCACCCTCGACCCGACGACGCGCCGCGCGCTGACGCCGGAAGGCCTGCCGTACACGCTGACGGACACGGTCGGCTTCGTCCGGCACCTGCCGCACCAGCTGGTCGAGGCGTTCCGCTCCACGCTCGAGGAGGTCGGCCAGTCCGATCTGCTCGTGCACGTGGTCGACGGCTCCGACGGCATGCCGGAGAAGCAGGTCAAGGCCGTGCGCGAGGTTCTCTCCGAGATCAACGACAAGACCGACACGCCGATGCCGCGTGAGCTGCTCGTCGTGAACAAGATCGACGCGGTCGGCGACCTGGGCATGGCCCGGTTGCGGCACCTGTTCCCGGACGCGTCGTTCGTGTCGGCGCACTCGGGCCTCGGCATCGAGGAACTGCGGGTCCGCATCGCCGAGCTGATGCCCCGTCCCGAGGTCGTGGTCGAGGCCCTCGTGCCGTACGCGCGCGGCGAGGTCGTCGCTCGCGTGCACCGCGACGGCGAGATCCTGTCTGAGAAGCACACGGAGTCGGGCACGCTGCTCAGCGCCCGCGTGCGCCCGGACCTCGCCAACGCGCTCGAGGAGTTCGCGACGAACGGGACGCCTGCTTGATCCCGCCTCCACCCGTGGACGTGTGCCCGGTAGCCATGCAGGAGCTTTCCGGGCTCACGTCCGACGGCAAGCAGTTCTTCGCCGTCAGCGACAGCGACAACGGCACGCTGCGCATCCAGGTCATGGGCCGTGACTGCGTGGTGACGCGCACGATCACCGCGCCCGTCGACCCCTACGACGTCGAAGACCTCGCGATGACGCCGGACGGCACCCTCTGGGCGTCCGACACCGGCGACAACAACAAGTCCCGCACCACGGTCGCCCTGCACAAGGTCTCGCCCTCGGGCGCCGTGGAGCGGTTCCGCGTCACCTATCCGGACGGCAAGCACGACGCCGAGGCGTTGCTCATCGACAAGTCCGGCACGCCGTACATCATCACCAAGGAACCCCTCGGTTCCGCGCTGGTATATCGCCCGACGGCCCCGCTCCGAACTGATATATCGGTGCCGTTGGAGCAGGTCGCGCGCGTGTCGCTGTCGACGACGGACACCCCGGGCGGCCCCCTGGAAGGCACCCTCGACTCGCGCCTCGTGACCGGAGCCGCCTCCACACCCGACGGCTCCGTCATCGCCCTGCGCACCTATACCGAGGCCTACCTCTACCCGGTCCCCGACGGCGATGTCATGAAGGCGCTGTCCGGCGACCCAGTCCGAGTCCCGCTGCCGAACGAGCCTCAGGGCGAGGCCATCGCCTTCGATCCGGACGGCACCCTGCTCTCGGCCTCCGAAGGCGCCGGCACCCCGATCCGCGCCGTGGCGGGCGCTGCGGCACTGGCCCAGCCACCCCCGCCGACGACCACGACGCCCCCGCCGGCCGCCGACCAGCCGCAGGCATCTCCCTCGGACTCGCCGGGCGGCTCCTGGCAGAACTGGCCCCTGGCGCTGACCCTGGGCGGCATCGTGCTGGTCGCCGCCCTGGTCATCGGCCTGCGCTTCCGCCGCCGGGCCTGATTTTCTGGGCCTGATTTTCGGGCCTGATTTTCGGGCCTGACTCAGTCCCAGGCGACGGGCATCCGCTCGAGCCCGCCGATCACCATGCTCGCCCGGTGCGGCAACTCGTCCTCGGACACGGCCAGACGCAGCTTCGGGAACCGAGTGAAGAGCCCGGGAAAGGCGATCTTCAACTCGATCCGCGCGAGGTGCTGGCCGATGCACTGGTGGATGCCGTGCCCGAACGCGAGATGCCCCGTCGTTCCCCGAGCGAGGTCGAGGACGTCCGGATCGGCGTAGCGGGCGGGATCGCGGTTCGCCGACCCCAACTCGACGAACACCGTGTCACCCGCGCGCACGACGACGCCGTCGATCTCGACGTCCTCCAACGCGGTGCGCGCCGTAGCGGGCGTCAAACTGATATATCGGAGCAGTTCCTCAACGGCGGCGCCGGGATCGGCGAGCATCGCCTCCACCCGCGCCCGCTCACGGAGCAGTTCCAGCGCACCGAGCGACAGCATGTTCGTCGTCGTGTCGAGCCCGCCCCCGAGCAACGCCATGCCCATCGCGGCCATCTCGTCATCGGTGAGCGGCGACTCGCCCGCCCCGGCCGACTCCGAGTGGACGAGGTCGCTCAGCACGTCGTCCGTCGGCTCCGCCCGCTTCGTCGCGACCATCTCCAGCATGAACCGCTGCAGCCGTTCGAACGCCGCGAGCATGGCCACGGCCTCGTCGGCTCCGGCACCACTGGCCCCGGTCAGCACCATCGCGTCCTGCTGAAACTCCGTGCGCCGCTCGTACGGAACACCCAGCAACTCGCAGATCATCAACCCCGGCACCGGCACCGCGAAGTGCTCGACCAGATCCGCCGGCGACCCCTGCGCCGCCAGCGCGTCCAGATGCTCGGCTGTGATCACTTCGAGCCGTTCGGCGAGCAACCGCATCCGCCGCACGGTGAACTGACCGGTCAACCGGCCGCGGTAGCGGGTGTGCTCCGGCGGGTCGTGATCGGTGAACGCACCGGGCGGCGACGGCGGCGCGTCACCGGGACTCCCCGGACCGAACGGGTTGTGCATCAAGTCCGGCCGGATGCTGAACCGGCTGTCCGCGAGCACCGCGCGCACAGTCGCGTGGTCGTGCGCTCGCCAGCCGACGTGCCCGTCCGGGTACGTCATCGGGCTCAGTGGCATTGCTCCCCCTTGCAACGAGGTCTTTCTCCTCCCTGCAAGCTAAAAACGTTTGCGGACGAAGTCAAAAGACTCATTGCAATGGCCTGAAGCGCAAGGCACCATGGTGTTGTGCCTGGTAAGCGCCTAGACGAAGAAGAACGGCAGCTCATCGCCCAGTTCCTCTGGGACGGGCTGGGGTACTCCGAGATCGGGAGGCGGTTGCAAAGGCCGGCCTCGACGATCCAGCGCGAGGTGACCCGCAACGGCGGCCACAACAGCTATCGGCCGGGTGCCGCGCACCGGGCTGCGAGCGAACGGGCGATGCGCCGGATGCCTGCCGTCGACGATCTCGACGTCGACGAGGAGGCCTACTCGTTCGACCGCAGCCCGGGGGAGGTGCAGGAGTTCCACCTGAGACTGGTCGGGGTGTTCCGGCAGACCGGGCTGTCGCTCACGGCGGCGCGGATCCTCGCGGAGATCTTCATGACCGACAAGGGCAGCCTGTCCGCGACGGAACTGGTGCTGCGGCTGTCGGTCAGCCCGGCGACCGTCTCGCGGTCGACGACCTACCTGCAGGAAATCGACCTGCTGCACAGCGAGCGCGACGGCAAGCGCGTGCGCTACTACCTGGGCGAGGACCTCTGGTACCGGGCGTGGCTGTCGAGCGCCCAGCGCAACTCGGTCTGGGCGCACACAGGACTGGAGGGTGCCGAGATCTTCGGTCTCGGCACCCCGGTGGGAGCCCGCCTCAAGGACATGGGCCAGTTCTTCGCGTTCGTCGTGGTGGACATGGAGTCCACCCGGCAGAAGTGGCTCGACTTCTTCGAGAAGAAGAAACGGGCCCGCGGAGAGGTTACGGAAGACGCCTGAGCACGGTCACGACCTTGCCGAGGATGGTGGCCTCGTCGCCGTTGATGGGCTGGTAGGCCGTGTTGTGCGGCATCAGCCACACGTGGCCGTCCCTGCGCTTGAACGTCTTCACGGTCGCCTCGCCGTCGATCATGGCGGCGACGATCTCGCCCTGATCGGCCGTGGGCTGCTTGCGGATCACGACCCAGTCGCCGTCGGTGATCGCGGCGTCGATCATCGAGTCACCGACGACGCGCAGCAGGAACAGCTCGCCCTCGCCGACGATCTCGCGCGGCAGCGGGAACACGTCCTCGATCGACTCCTCGGCCAGGATCGGACCACCGGCCGCGATCCGGCCGAGCATCGGCACGTAGGCGGGCGTCGGCTTGGACATCGGGTCGAGACCGGCGTCGATCTCGTTGGGCAACATCCCGACCGCGCGCGGGCGGTTCGGGTCGCGGCGCAGGAAACCTTTTCGTTCCAGCGCGCGCAACTGATAGGCGACCGACGAGGTCGACGTGAGACCTACGGCCTCACCGATCTCGCGCACGCTCGGCGGGTAGCCGAAACGGTCGACCCAATCGCGGATCACGTCGAGCACCTTGCGCTGACGCAGGGTCAGGCCGGCGTTTCCCGCGATCTCGGCCACCTGTGTGTCCACAAGAGCGGGATCCGGGTCGATCGTCTTGCCTGCCACGGTCGCTGTCCTCCTCGCCGCCCCCAGTTCGAATGGGAATCCGGCCTCCGTCGATCTTCGTGGTCGACGGTAGTCGTGTTTGCTGCACAGATCAAACACCTGTTCGAGGTATTTGGGCGCGTGTTGTGGCGTTCGGAGAGTCGGTCTGGTAGAAATTCGCACGGACGTTCGATCGAACCCCTGTTCGATCATGGTGGTTGACCTGCGATGGAGGTCGTGATGGCGGTTCTCGTCGAGAAGCGGATGCGGGTAGTCGAGGACGCGGACGTCGCAGCGGGACGTCCACTCCGTTCGGGTCCTCGCGTCATGCCGCGCAGGCCGGCGACCAAGCCGCGCCCGCTCGCGGTGCCTGCGTCGCGCGAGTCGAGCTCGTGCGAGGTCCGGCCGAAGCGCGAGTCGTTGTTCGAACTCGTCGCGGTCGGCGTGCTGAGTGCCCTGACGGTCGTCGCGCTCGGTGTGCTCTACCTACAGCAGGCGGGGGTCACCCCGTAGGCCTGCCCCTACATCTTGTGTTTCCGGCGCCCGGCGTGACGTGTTCTCTCCGTCATGTGCGGGCGTCGTTGCGTAATCACCGCTGATCGCTCGCGGTTCCTCCAACAGAGTGACACGCGACGCGCCGTGTCGAGTTGCGTTGCCGTCCGCTGCGATCTAGGTTCTACCCCTACATCTAGTGGTTCCACCGTTGTAAGTAGTCCACAGGTTGTGGGTAACCCGACCAGTGTGGCTGCTGCGGTGAGTGCTGCGCTGGGAAGGGGTGAGGTGGCGTGCGGTGTCCGTTCTGCCGTCATTCGGACTCGCGGGTGGTCGACTCCCGTGAGGTCGACGAGGGACAGGTGATCCGTCGTCGCCGCTCCTGCAACAGCTGCAGCCGCAGGTTCACCACGGTCGAAGAAGCGGTTCTCGCCGTGGTCAAGCGCTCCGGCGTGACGGAGCCCTTCAGCCGCGACAAGGTGGTCGTCGGTGTGCGCAGGGCGTGCCAGGGCCGCCCGGTCGACGAGGACGCGTTCCAGCAGCTCGCCCAGCGAGTGGAAGAGTCGATCCGGTCGACGGGATGTGCGGAAATCCCGAGTCACGAGGTGGGTCTGGCCATTCTCGGCCCCCTGCGCGAGCTCGACGAGGTCGCTTATCTGCGCTTCGCGAGCGTTTACAGGTCCTTCTCGTCCGTCGAGGACTTCGAGAAGGAAATTCTTGATCTTCGCACTGCCCGGGCCGAAGCTGCCCAAGAGCAGTGATCCGCGCGCACTAAAGCGCGCGACACCATCATCTTTTCTAAGCACCAGCACGAGGGAGATCCACCGTGACCGAGACCGTCGGCGGCTCAGCCAAGAAGACAGCCGCACGGGCGGCTGCCAAGCCTGCCGCGCTGAAGATCCAGCGCGTCTACACCACCGAAGGCCGCCACCCCTATGACGAGGTCACGTGGGAGCGCCGCGACGTCGTCATGACGAACTGGCGCGACGGCTCGGTGAACTTCGAGCAGCGCGGTGTCGAGTTCCCCGAGTTCTGGTCGGTGAACGCCACCAACATCGTCACCAGCAAGTACTTCCGCGGTGCCGTCGGCAGCGAGAAGCGCGAGCAGTCCCTGCGCCAGCTGATCGACCGCGTCGTGAAGACCTACGTGGGCGCGGGACGCGAGCACGGCTACTTCGTGGGTGAGCAGGACGCCGAGATCTTCGAGCACGAGCTCACCTACATGCTTCTGCACCAGGTGTTCAGCTTCAACTCGCCAGTGTGGTTCAACGTCGGCACCAGCTCGCCGCAGCAGGTCAGCGCGTGCTTCATCCTCGCGGTCGACGACACGATGGAGTCGATCCTCAACTGGTACCGCGAGGAGGGCCTGATCTTCAAGGGCGGCTCCGGTGCCGGCCTGAACCTCTCGCGCATCCGTTCCTCGAAGGAGCTGCTGTCCTCCGGCGGCACCGCGTCGGGCCCGGTGTCGTTCATGCGCGGCGCCGACGCGTCCGCGGGCACCATCAAGTCCGGTGGCGCCACCCGCCGCGCGGCCAAGATGGTCGTCCTCGACGTCGACCACCCGGACGTCGAGGAGTTCATCGAGACCAAGGCGAAGGAAGAGAACAAGATCCGCGCGCTGCGCGACGCCGGGTTCGACATGGACCTCGGCGGCGCGGACATCGTGTCGGTGCAGTACCAGAACGCGAACAACTCGATCCGCGTGTCGGACGAGTTCATGCACGCCTACGAGAGCGGCGGCGACTTCGGTCTGCGCGGCCGTCAGACCGGTGAGGTCATCGAGCGCGTCGACGCCAAGTCGCTGTTCGGCAAGCTCGCCCAGGCGGCGTGGGCCTGTGCCGACCCCGGCATCCAGTACGACGACACGATCAACGACTGGCACACCTGTCCCGAGTCGGGCCGCATCACCGCGTCCAACCCGTGCTCGGAGTACATGCACCTCGACAACTCGAGCTGCAACCTCGCGTCGCTGAACCTGATGAAGTTCCTGAGCGACGACGGCAAGTTCGACGCCGTCACGTTCGCGAAGGCCGTCGAGCTGATCATCACCGCGATGGACATCTCGATCTGCTTCGCGGACTTCCCGACCGAGCCGATCGCGGACACCACCCGCAAGTTCCGCCAGCTCGGCATCGGCTACGCCAACCTCGGCGCGCTGCTCATGGCCACCGGCCACGCGTACGACTCCGAGGGCGGCCGCGCGCTCGCCGCGACCATCACCTCGCTGATGACCGGTGTCTCGTACCGCCGTTCCGCAGAGCTCGCGGGCATGGTCGGCGCGTACGACGGCTACAAGCGCAACGCCACGGCGCACCAGCGCGTCATGCGCAAGCACGCCGCCGCCAACGACCTGATCCGCACCTACGGCGGAAACGACGCCGCCACGCACAAGGTCGCGACCGAGGCGTGGCAGCAGTCGCTGGAGATCGGTGCGAAGAACGGCTGGCGCAACGCCCAGGCGTCCGTGCTGGCCCCGACCGGCACCATCGGCCTGATGATGGACTGCGACACCACCGGTATCGAGCCGGACCTGGCCCTGGTCAAGTTCAAGAAGCTCGTCGGTGGCGGCTCGATGCAGATCGTCAACCAGACGGTGCCGCGCGCCCTGAAGTCGCTGGGCTACCTGGACGAGCAGATCGAGGCGATCGTCGAGTTCATCGGCGAGCACGGCCACGTCGTCGACGCGCCGGGCCTGCGCCGCGAGCACTACGAGGTCTTCGACTGCGCCATGGGCGAGCGTTCCATCGCGCCCATGGGCCACGTGCGGATGATGGCGGCCACGCAGCCGTTCCTGTCCGGCGCGATCTCCAAGACGGTCAACATGCCGGAGGCGGCGACCGTCGAGGACGTCGAGGAGATCTACTACCAGGGCTGGAAGCTCGGCCTGAAGGCCCTCGCGATCTACCGCGACAACTGCAAGGTCGGCCAGCCGCTGTCGGCGGGCAAGGGCGCGAACAAGGGCGCCGAGGCCAAGACCGAGACGGTCGTCGAGTACCGCCCGGTCCGCAAGCGCCTGCCGAAGAAGCGCCCGTCGCAGACCGTGTCGTTCACGGTCGGTGGCGCCGAGGGCTACCTGCACGCCGGTTCCTACCCGGACAACGGCCTGGGCGAGATCTTCGTCAAGCTGGGCAAGCAGGGCTCCACGCTGGCCGGCGTGATGGACGCGTTCTCGATGTCCATCTCGGTGGGTCTGCAGTACGGCATCCCGCTGGAGTTCTACGTCTCGAAGTTCCAGAACCTGCGCTTCGAGCCGGCGGGCATGACCGACGACCCGGACGTGCGCATCGCGACGTCGGTGCTGGACTACCTGTTCCGCCGCCTGGCGCTGGACTACCTGTCCTACGACAAGCGCGCGCAGCTCGGCATCTTCACCGCCGACGAGCGTTCGGCGCAGGTGGCGGGCGAGTACGGCGCGCCCGCGTCGTCCGATGTGGACCTCGAGGGTCTGCGCGGATCGGTGGAGGCCGCTCCGAAGCAGGTCGAGGCCACCGTCGAGACGCCGAAGCACGTGGGTAGCTCCACCGAGCTGCTGGAGCTGCACCTGGGCAAGGCCGCTGACGCGCCGCTGTGCATGACCTGTGGCACGAAGATGCGTCCGGCCGGCTCGTGCTACCTGTGCGAGGGCTGCGGCAGCACCTCCGGCTGCAGCTGATCGGTGATGCTGTAGCTGTTCTGTGGAGCTAGAACCTGTAACTGATGCGGCGGACCGTCACGGCAGCTTGATGCCGTGACGGTCCGCCAGCTTCTTCTCGATGTCCGCGATCACGCACGCGATCGTCGACGGGTTGAGCCGACCCTCCCCGAAGCGAACGACGGTCTTCGCGAACTCGTCCGCCGCCAGCGCCCGGCACTCGGCGTTCAGCGACCGGTGGTCGACCGCGGCCTCCTTGAAGCACTCCAGCGGCTTGCGGCCGAAGATGACCTCGAACTCCTCCCAGCCGCGCAACGTCCAGTAGGTGTCGGTGGACGACATGGACGTCGCGCGCAGCCACCGCCACAGGTACTGCGGATCCAGGTGGCTCGGCGACTCGCTGACGCATCGTCCGCACAACAACACCACGTTGTCCGTGGTGCGACTGCCACCCATTGACGCGGGCACGACAAGGTGTTGCTCCAGTGAGGACCTGTAACCGCAGCGCCAGCAGCGTTCGTGGGCCGTGCTCCAGTCGAGGCGGAGGTCGACCTCGTGCTCGACCCAGTACGCGACGATCTGCTGGTTGCTGATGCTCATGCGGTCCTCTCCCCAGTAGTTGACTCCCCTGTCGGTCATGAAGGCGATTCCGTTTCGCCCACCCGCAACTGATAGAACATCTCGCATTAAGGGGGAGAGATGCCTTCGTTCGACGACTTACGCCGTTACCTGCTCGGTCAGCTCAACGCCGCTGTCCGGCGTCCCGGCATGTACGGCGGTGAGGCGGTGATCCTCACCCTGCTCGACGCGCTGGCGTTCGCCGACGACCGGACGGACCGGTGGCAGATCGAGCTGGACGCGCTGGTGAAGCGCGGTGCGGCGAACGCGGCGATGGTCAGCGGCGCGGTGCACGAGGCGCTCGGGCATCGCAGTGAGGACGTCATGGCGTCGGTGTACGCGGATCTCGCGCACCGGCAGGGCTGGCTGTCGCTCGACGCCGACAGCCGGATCCCCGGTGTGCTGGGCGAACGGGACTGCCTGCTCGACGACGTGATCGCCGAGTACGGCGAGCCCCCGTTGTGGCTGGGCGGCACGAATCCCAAGTACTCGAAGACGCTCGGCTATCCGGACCGGTCGGGGTCGCTGGTGTTCTTCCACTTCATGCCGGAGATGCGGCTGATGGCGACCCGGCGCGGTGACGGCGGCTTCCGCGACAGCTTCGTCTTCACCCCTGCTGGGCTGTCGCGGTGACCGTTGCCATGACTGCGGTGGTGACTATTTCAGCGAACTCGGCGATGAGCGGCGTCTGCCGGTGCGCGGACCACGCCAGCGCGACCTCGTTCGGAGCGATGTCCTCGATCGGCACGTGCACGAGGTCCTCGCGCGAGTAGAACGTCGCCGTGGACAACGGCAGGATCGCGACACCGCCGTGCATCGCGACGTGCTCCAGCTTCTCCTCGACGGACCGGATTCCCGGCGTGTCGGTGTGCTGCACGCGCCGCTCGCCGGACAGGTCCGCTTCCAGCACGCTTTCCTTGCCCGCCAACCGATGCGTGGCCGGCAGCACGGCGACGCGCGGTTCGGTGAACAACGGCAGGATCCTCAGCCCGTCCGCCGGTACCGGTAGCCGCACGTAGCCGGCGTCGACGCGGCCGTCGTGGATCACCTCGACCTGGTCGTCCCACGTCGTGCGCCGCACGTCGACCCGCAGGCCAGGATGTCGTGACGCCAGCAGGCGCGCGGCGGGCGTGACGATCAGTCCCGGCATGAACCCGACGGTGAACGTGTCCGCCACTCCCACGCGCCGCAGCAGCGCCGAGGCCTGAGCGAGCAACGGCCGTGCGTCGCTCAAGAGTTGTTCGCCGCCGGGCGTCAGCACGGTTCCTTTCGGCGAACGGTCGAACAGTTGCACCTTGAGTTCGGTCTCCAGCGCGCGGATCTGCCGCGACAACACCGGCTGCGCGATGTGCAGGGCCTCGGCGGCGCGGCCGAAGTTCAGATGCTCCGCGACCGCCACGAAATACCGCAGCTTCCGCAGGTCCAAATCCATGTGACCAGAGTAGGCCAAACCGGTAAAATCGCAGGTGATGCGCATTGTTCTGCACACTCGTGCGCGCCTGGACCTCGCATACGCCTCGCTCGACGGACTCTCCGTCGGCGACGCTCTGGGCGCACAGTTCTTCATGGTCGGCCGCTCGTTGCCCGACCTCGTGGCCGGCAAGCCGCCACGGGGTCCGTGGGAGTGGACCGACGACACCGAAATGGCCTGCAACCTCGTCGCCGAGCTTCGTGATCACGGCGACGTCGACCGAACCCGGCTCGCGGCGACGTTCGCCGATCGCTGCGAGCCCTACCGAGGTTACGGCGCGGGGGCTTTCACCATCCTGCGCAAGATTCGCCAAGGCACGCCGTGGAAAGAGGCGGCCTCCAGCGCGTTCGACGGGCAGGGTTCGTGCGGCAACGGCGCCGCGATGCGGATCGCACCGCTGGGCGCGTACTTCGCCGATGACCCTCAAACCGTTACGACGCAAGCGATTCGGGCCAGCGAGGTGACGCACCAGCATCCAGAGGGCGTCATGGGCGGCCTCGCGGTGGCGCACGCGTCGGCCGTCGCCGCCAGGGCACGGCTGACCGGTGCGCCACCACGTGATCTGCTCGGGACGGTGCTCGACCACCTCGAAGACTCGTTCGTGCGCAAGGGGATCGAGAAGGCGCGCAAGATCGGCAACGCCGAGGAGGCCGCGTACGTCCTGGGCAACGGCTCGCGCGTGACGGCGCAGGACACCGTGCCGTTCACGCTCTGGGTCGCGGCCCACCACCTCGGCGACTACCACGCCGCCATCACGGCGTGCGTCAGGGCGGGTGGCGACGTCGACACCACGGCCGCGATCGTCGGCGGCATCGTCGCGAGCCCGCCGGAGCAGTGGCGCCGGGAGCGTGAACCCCTTCCGGACTGGGTGAGCCGCTCTGATCAGGAGCTTTGACCTCGGCAGGGTGATTTATTCATCACGTGTTGAGTTTCTGGTCGATTGCTCGTAACCTCCTCTTCAGCAGAACCTGAAGGGGTAGCCATGGCGCTCACGATCGACTTCAAGTCCATCGACGGCACGATGCTCGCCATCGTGGGCGGCAAGGCCGCGAATCTCGGCGAGCTCACCAGGGCCGGCCTGCCGGTGCCGCAGGGCTTCTGCGTCACCACGGACGCCTACCGCGCCGTCGCGCAGGCCGACGAGCTGGCGAGCACCACTCCGGAGAACGCCCGCAGGACGTTGCTGGAAACCGCTGTGCCGCAAGAGATCCGGGACGCGATCGTCGCCGAGTACCGCGTACTCGGCGACGACGTTGCCGTCGCCGTGCGGTCCAGCGCCACGGCCGAGGACCTGCCGTTCGCGAGCTTCGCGGGCCAGCAGGACACGTTCCTCAACGTCGTCGGTGAGGACGCGGTGGTCGACGCGGTACGCCGGTGCTGGGCCTCGCTGTGGACGGACCGCGCGGTCAGCTACCGGGACACGAACGGCATCGACCACACCACGACCTACCTGGCCGTTGTCGTGCAACGGATGGTGCAGTCCGCGGTGTCCGGCGTGATGTTCACGGCGAACCCGGTCACCGGCACGCGCGACCAGATCGTCATCGACGCGAGCCCCGGCCTCGGTGAGGCCGTGGTGTCCGGCGCGGTCAACCCCGACCACTTCGTCGTCGACGGCGGCGAGATCGTCGAGAAACGGCTGGGGGACAAGAAGTTCGTCATCCGCTCGCTGCCCGGCGGTGGCACCGAGCACGTCGAGGTCGGCGAGAGCGACGAACAATGCCTCACGGACGGGCAGATCCACGCGCTCGCGGTCCTGGGCCGCAAGGTGCAGCAGCACTACGGGTCGCCGCAGGACACCGAATGGGCTATCGACGACGACGGCGACCTGCACCTCACTCAGGCGCGCCCGATCACGACGCTGTTCCCGTTGCCGGACAACCCGGACGGCAAGGCGCACGTCTACTTCTGCTTCAGCCTCGCGCAGGGTCTCGAACGCCCGATCACGCCGATGGGGCGCGCAGCGTTCCGGGAGATCGCCAAGTCCGCCTTCGAGATCGTGATCGGCGACCCGAAGAGCCAGTCCTATGTGGAGAACGGCGAGCGCATCTTCTTCGACGCCACCAAGGTCTTGCAGAGCAAGGTGGGCCGCGAGTTCGTCACGCGCCTGCTCGGTGTGATGGAAGCACGCTCCTCCGAGGTGCTGCGCGGACTGTTCGACGACCCGAGATTCGCGATCAGGAACTCCTCGCCCACGCCGGCGCTCAAGCGCGTTCTCCGGCTGGCTCGCCGGTTCCGCGTGCCCGTGACGGCGATGAAGGCGCTGGCGAACCCCGAGAAGGCCGTGCGGAACGCGTTGTTGCTGGAGCGCGAGGTTCTGGAGAAGTCCGCGGCCCTCCCGATCGAGCAGGCGCTGCAACAGTGCGTCGTGCCCGTGCTGCCCCGGCTCGCGCCCACCGCGCTGATCGGGTTCGCGATGCTCGGCCTGGTCGGCAAGATCGTGAAGACCAGGCCGGGGGAGCTGCAGACCGTGCTGCGCGGCCTGCCGAACAACATCACCACCGAGATGGACATGGCGATGTGGGACATGGCGCAGGAGATCCGCCACGATCCCGTCGCGCTACGGCAGTTCCAGAACGGTGAACGCCCTGCCGCGCTTGACCGGTTCCTCGCGCGATGGGGCCACCGCGCCGTCGCCGAGATCGACCTCGGCCTGCCGCGGTGGTCCGATGACCCGGCGCACGTCATCGGCGTCGTGAAGAACTTCCTGCGCCTGCAAGGGGACCAGGCCCATCCGGACGTGGTCTTCGCCCGCGGCGCCGCCGAAGCCGAGGCGATGATCGACACACTCGCCCGGCGCGCCTGGGGACGTGGCTGGTTCGTGCGCTTCGCGTTGCGCCGCACCAGGTTGCTCGCCGGCCTGCGGGAGTACCCGAAGTACCTGATCATCACGTTGTTCGGCGCGTTGCGGAAGCGCGTCGCCGACATCGGTGCCCAGCTCGTCGCGGCCGACCGCCTCGACACCACAGACGACGTGTTCTTCCTGAACTTCGAGGAAATGCGCTCTCCGCAAGGAGATCTGCGCTCTCTCGTGGCTGAGCGCCGTGAGGTCTACGGCCGCGAGATGCGACGCAGGCACATCCCGCGCGTGCTGCTGTCGGACGGTACGGAACCCGAAGCCGTGCACCACGGCGCCCCGGTGGAGGGCGATCTCGTCGGCACACCGGCGTCGGCGGGCACGATCACCGGTATCGCGCGCGTCGTCATGGATCCGGTCGGCGCGCATCTCGAACCCGGCGAGATCCTCGTGGCTCCGTCGACCGATCCTGGGTGGACACCGCTGTTCCTGACGGCGGGTGGTCTGGTGATGGAGATGGGCGGCGCGAACTCGCACGGCGCGGTCGTGGCGCGGGAGTACGGCATTCCGGCGGTCGTGGGCGTGCGCGAGGCCGTGACGAGGATCAAGACCGGCGAGCGGATCACCGTCGACGGCGGCACAGGAGCGGTTCTGCTGGAACAGCCTGTTGACGTCTCATAGCGGCAACCGAACGCGTAATGTCGGGATTGTGGCTGAGTCCAAGGGTGAGCTGAACAAGGTCCAGCAGGGCATCGCCGATTACCTGCTGCGCGCCGGCGTCGACGGCTTCGGCCCGTTCAAGAGCGCCCGCGAGTCCGCGTCCGACGCGCTCGTCAAGAAGGGCGACGAGACCGACGCGATCAAGCACCTCATCCGCACGCACGTCGCGCTGGCGGGTGCCCAGGGCTTCGTCACGAACCTCGGCGGCCTGATCACGCTTCCGGTGTCGCTGCCGTCCAACATCGCGGCCACGTACGTCATTCAGACGCACCTCATCGCGTCCATCGCGTCGTTGCGCGGCCACGACGTGGATAGCGACGAGGTGCAGATGGCCATCCTGCTGTGCCTGCTCGGCAATGCCGGAACCGAGCTGTTCAAGAAGGTCGGCATCAAGCAGTTCACCAAGAAGGCCGCGTCGGCCCTCATTACAAAATACGGTACAAAGAAACTCGGCACCGTCGCGGCGAAGGGTGTTCCGCTGCTGGGCGGCGTCATCGGTGGAGGCATCGACGCCGCCTCTACCAGAGCGGTCGGCGCATTCGCAAATCGCTACTTCGCTCAGACGGATGCATTGCCGAAGGTCATCGACGGCGAGGTGCTGTCCGTGCAGATCGAGGAAGCCGACGGAAAGTCCGATTCGCGCTAGCTGAGCCGGTCCAGTGCGGAGCTGAACGCGTCCGACGGGATGAGCACGCCACCGCTGAACGGATTCTGGAGCTGGTAGATCGCGAACAGCAGCAGGACCAGCGTCGAGGTCAGCGTGATGGTGATCAGCAGCTGTGAGGTCAGGGTCGGCCCGCGGAACAGGTACGGGAACAGCAGCGAGAGACCGGTGCCGATCAGCAGCGCGAGCCACACGACCGGGTTGACCCCGTTGTCCGCCGCGTCCAGGCGTTCCTGCCTGGCCTGGTAGACCTCCCACAGCTGGTTCGCGGCCTCGGCCTTGCGGTCCTGCTGCCAGTCGCCGTCCGGCGCCGCCGCCGCGATCGTGTCCCTGATCTGGTTCAACCTCGTCCAGCCCTCGTCGTCGACGCTCTCGCCGTCGCGCATGCGGGGCCACTCGTCGTGGACGACGGTCGTCACGTAGTCGCGGATCAGTTCGTCGACCTTGGTCTTCGCGGGCTCGGGCAGCGAGTCCGAGGCCCAGTTGACGGCGACGAGGGAGTTCGCCTCTTTCTGCACCTGTTCCTCCGCGCCGTTGGCCGCGTCGAACAGGGAGATCAGGATGAAGGCGGCCAGCACCGCGTGCAGGCCGGCGACGATGCTGAACACCGAGCCGCCCGCGCCGAGGTTCTTCTCGCTCACTTCCTCCGAGCCGAACCGGCGGGTGATGACGACGAGAACGGCGGAGATGACCGCGGCACCGAGAACCCAGAGCGTGCCGCTGAAGTAAATGCTCAATTCGGCTCCTTTCTGGTGTGGGATTAGACCACGGTCTACTGTGACCGGTACAGCACGGTCTGGTTAACGAGTAATGGTCAGGTGGGAATGCGCGGCAACAGCAGTGATACCCGGTTGTCGTATTGGGCTACTCCATTCCGGTGGCGGCGGAATATGCTCGCGCTGGGTGGGGTCTCGTCCCTGTTGATGCTTTCCGCGCCGTTCACCAGCGCCGTTGCTCAGGCCGCACTGCCGAACTGTGACGCTTATCAAGTACGTTCATCCCATCGTGGAGACTTTTCGACGTTCACGAAAGTGGACGTCTCATCCGGTGGGGTGACAGAAGTAGCCCGCCTGGACTACGCGGTGAACGCGCTGGGGTACTCGGCGACGTTGGGCCGTCTGGTCGGTCTCACGTCCAAGGGTCATCACTGGTGGAAGAACCCCTCGCACGTCGTGCTGATCGACACCAAGGGCGTGGTCAACGACCTCGGACCTGTTGACGCGCACTGGTTCCGCACCGACGACGTGTCGGCGGGAGCGGTCGTCGGCACCACGTTCTACGTGCGCGACACCGCCCGGCTGCACGCCGTCGACATCGACCCGGCCAGCCCGTCGTACCTCAAGATCGTGCGAACCGTCGTGCTGGACTGGCCCGCTCTCACGCTCGACGACTTCACCGCCGATCCGGCGACCGGCAAGCTGACCGGGGTGTCGGCCGCGGGGTGGGGACCGGGCGAGGTCGTGTCGTTCGATCCGGTGACGGGGCGCGTGCTGAGCAGGACGGAGATCGCGGGCCTGCCCGGCAAGTCCACCTACGGCGCCGTGCTGATCGACGCCGCCGGCACCGTCTACGCCATTAACAACGGCTACAACGGTTACAGCCGCGTCTATCGCGCCACGGGCACCACGGCGGTGGAGCTCTCGACCGGTCCGCAGATGGGCCTGATCGACGCGGCGGGTTGCCTGCCGAACCCGATGCCGCCCCGCGTCGAACCTCCCGCCCCACGCCCCGAGGTGCCGCCCCCGCCGCCTCCCGCCCCTGGCGTCCCTCCTGCTCCGGCCCCGGCGCCCGTGCCGGTCGTGCGACAGCCTCCGGTCGCCACGACCCCGCCGTCTTCCGTTGCGCCGCAACCGGTGCCGGTCCGTGCCGCGCGTCAGCGGACCGAGCCCCGCCAGGAACTCGCGGCCGATCCCGAGACCACGCCGCTGACCAAGTCCCGCAAGTGGGCGGTGGTGACCGTCATCCTCGTGATGTTCGGCGCCGGCGCGGCAGCCGCTCGCGCACGGGGCTAGATCCCCGGATTAATTCGGTTGGCGTGCGGCGACGGCGTCGCTAACGTTGCGGACATGCGCCTCATCTGATGAAGCCCCGCAGCGCTCTTGACGCTGCCCTCGCGACCTCGTCGTCGCGCGCCTCCGGTGACCCATGAGCGGGTCCATCTCTCACGGCCGTTTCTCGCCGTGCCCTTTGCACGCCCTCTTCGCGAGGAGGCTTTCGCATGCCTGACACCACCCAACCCCAGCCCGAGCCGGGCAACCGCGCCGCGCGTCGTGCGCAGAAGCGGGGCAAGCAGGACCCGAACACGCACTTCCAGCAGCCACAGCTGCGTGCGCCGTTGGTCCAGCCGCGCCAGTTCGCGACCCGTCGCCGCGGAGGAACCGCGTAGCCGACGCCGAACCAGGCGCGACACCAGCAGGGGACGCGTTCGAGCGAACGCGTCCCCTGCTCTCTTCGTGGGTTCGATCTCCCGTTCTGTCCGGATCCGATCTAGCCTGAGTTGCTACCGGACCGACAGGATCGGAGGCGCCAGATGAGGATCGCTGACGTTTTGCGGGCCAAGGGAACAGCCGTCGCCACAATCGACCCGGACGTTCCGGTGTCCGAACTGCTCAGAGCGCTCGCCGAGCACAACATCGGTGCGATCGTCGTCGTCGGCTCTTCCGGCGTCGCGGGGATCGTGTCGGAGCGCGACGTGGTGCGCCGGCTGCACGAAGTAGGCATTGACCTGCTGTCTTCACCCGTGTCGGCGATCATGACCGCCGACGTCTTCACGTGTTCGCCGTCGGACACGGTGGACAGCCTCACGGTCGTGATGACCGAGCGGCGCTTCCGTCACGTACCTGTGCTGTCCAACGGCGAGTTGGTCGGGATCGTCAGCATCGGCGACGTGGTGAAGAGCCGGATCGGGCAGCTCGAACAGTCGCAGGACCAGCTGCAGGCCTACATCGCCCAAGGCTGACCCCCGTCGGATCTCCAGGACCTCACTACGCTTGATCGGGTGAAACCTTCTCCTGGTCAGCCCGGACTCGTCCCAGAACTGGTGCAGGTCGCACCAGGAGTCCACGCCTACATCCAGCCCGACGGGTCCTGGATGATCAACAACACCGGCGTCGTCGTCGGCTCCGACGACACGCTGCTGCTCGTCGACACCACGTCCACCGAGGCACGCAACCGCGCGTTGCTCGCCTCGGTGGCGTCGGTGTGCCCGGCCGAACCCCGCTACGTGATCAACACCCACCACCACGGCGACCACACCTTCGGCAACTGGCTGATGCCACCGTCGACCACGATCGTCGGCCACGACGCGTGCCGCGAAGAGGTGCTCACCGCCGGCCTGCTCGCCGCGCAGGTCCTGACCGGCCCGGACTACGGCCACATCGAGGTCCGCCCGCCGTCGCTCACCTACGCCACGTCCCTGACCCTGCACCTGGGCACACGCGTGGTCGAACTGCACCACCCCGGCCCGGCACACACCCGCGGCGACACCGTCGTGTGGCTGCCGGCCGAACGTGTCCTGTTCACCGGCGACCTGGTCTTCGCGGGCGGCCAGCCGTTCCTCGCCGAGGGCAGCATCCACGGCTACCTGTCGGCACTCGAGTTCCTGCGCTCGTTCGACGCCGCCGTAGTCGTCCCCGGTCACGGTCCGCTACTGGAGGGCTCCGAGATCAACCGCGTCCTGGACGACCTGGTCGCCTACACGACCTATCTTTCGGAGCTCGCCACGTCCGGCCACGCCGCCGCCAAGACCCCGATGGAGGTCGTCCGCGAGGCAGGGGAGTCGCGCTTCTCGTCGTGGCAGGAGTCCGAACGCCTGGTCGGCAACCTCCACCGCGCCTACCACGAACTCGACGGCAAGCCCCTCTCCGAACGCCTCGAACTCCCTCGCGTCTGGATGGACATGATGGAACTCCACGGCGGCCCCATCGCCTGCCACGCCTGACCAGCCAATATATTACTTCCCGCGTCCCACCTGACCTGCCACTTAGCAATGAGTCTTTGGACGACGACGTCAAAAGACTCATTGCTAAACCAGGTTTCACGTTCTAGACGGCCTGGTCGATGCCGGGCGGTTCGGGAACGTTCTCGGTCTTGGTGCCCGCCGGCATCGCCCACATGAAGGCGCGCATCATCGCGTACTGGAACCTCAGGCCCGCGCCGACATCGCCGGACTCCACGACCTGCTTGAGCGCGGCGAGGATGCCCTTCCAGGTGGTGTCGACCTTGTCGAGCCGCTTGACGCCCTCGGGCCAACCGGAGTTGCGCAGCGTGACGCGAGTGCCGCCGTCGATCTCTTCGAGCTCCCACGAGACGACGGTCCACGGGTCGTCGCGCATGGTGAGCCGCTGCGTGTGGGAGAGCAGCCGCGGCGGGTCCACCTCGACGACGCGGCCGACGACGAAGACCCGCTTCCCATCGGTCGACCGGTAGTACAACGGCGCGCCGGGCTCGAGCGCGGAGTCGAGCACCGCGTCCATCATGGCGCGCTGCTTGCCGTCGAGTTTGGTGATCTCCGCCCAGACCTTCTCGATGGGCGCGGCGATCACGATGCTGTGCAACAGCTCGGTGCCGGGTTCAGCCAACGTCCTCATCCTCCTGTTCGGCGCTCTCGACCGTGAACTTCAGGCCGACCAGCGCCGCTGCCCAGTTCTCCTCGTAATGCGCGACCCACCGCTGGTGAATCTGCTGGATGGGCACGGGATTCAGGTGATTGACCCGCTTCCGGCCCCGCGGCTCCACGAGCACCAGATCGGCCTCGCGAAGCACACCGAGGTGCTGCATGACGACGTGCCGGCTGGTCTCCAACTCCTCGACCAGCTCTCCCGTGGTGCGCGGTCCCGTGCGCAGGACGTCGAGGATCGCGCGCCTCAGCGGGTTCGCGAGGGCGCGCCAGACGGCGTCATCGTCATGTAGCAACTTCATTACGTAAGGTTTTTAACACCTAAGTGCGCCCATGTCGAGCATCGATACGTCGACATCAAGGCCTATAAGTTCGAGTGATGCTGCACGACGTCACTGACGCCACGCACCGATATATTAATTCGCTCGCCGGTGACCAGCGCGAACACTCGATTCGCGCGATCACGGACGACGACCTGAGGCACCGCTGGGCGTATACACCCGGTACACGCCCAGGACTCGCGCTCGGTGAGCTCCGGCGGGACCAGCGCAAGGCGGTGCACGGCATGCTGGCTACCGTGCTCAGCCCGCACGCCTATGCACAAGCCGCAGCGGTGATGGCGTTGGAAGACGTGCTCGACCACCGCGAAGGCGGGCGTCGCGACCGGCACAACGGCGACTTTTGGACCGTGCTCTTCGGTGCGCCCGGCAGCGATGAGCCGTGGGGCTGGCGCGTCGAAGGACACCACCTGTCTGTGAACGTCGTCGTCGCGGACGGCCGCGTCTCCGCGACACCGTTCTTCCTCGGCGCGAACCCGGCCCGCGTCACCTACCGCGGCCGCGTCGTAGGCCAGCCTCTGCGACTGGAAGAGGAACTCGCCCGCGAACTCCTCGATCGCATGGGCCCGACCGCCCGCCGCCTGGCCGTCGTCTCGGACACCGCGCCGCACGACATCCGCACCGGCAACGCACCACGAATCAGCCCGTCCGAACCGGTCGGCGTGACCCCGGCCCAGCTCGGCAAACCAGCCGCGGAGCTGCTCGCCGACATCGTCCGCTTCTACCTCGACCGGCTCGCGTACGAACTGGCCGACGAGGAGTTCGCCCAGATCGACCCAGATCGCCTGCATTTCTCGTGGGAGGGCTCGCTACGCCGAGGCGAGGGCCACTACTACCGCGTCCAGGGCCCGGAACTGCTCATCGAATACGACAACACGGCCAACGAGGCCAACCACGTGCACACAGTCTGGCGTCGCCATTCAGGTGACTTCGGCGACGACCTACTCGCTGCCCACTACGGCGCGTCACGGCACACTGTCTCCCGTGGAGTGGCCCAGAACGGATGACCCGAGAATTGACGCCGCCGTAGCAACACAAGAACGCCTGCGCACCCAGGTGATCACCACCAGCGCCCCTGACCTGCGAATAGACACCGTCGCAGGCCTGGACGTCGGCTACCGTAGCAATGACACAGTTGCGGGCGTCTGCGTGGTGTTCGATGCAAAGACGCTGGTCGTGCTCGACGAGGTCGTCGTCGAGGACACGACGGACTTCCCATATATTGCCGGGCTCTTCGCGTTCCGTGAGATGCCTGTCCTGCTGCGCGCCCTCGATCAGGTGACCGTCGCGCCCGACCTGTTGGTTGCAGACGGTCAGGGCCTCGCGCACCCGCGCCGGTTCGGCCTGGCGTGCCATCTCGGCGTGCACACCGGCATCCCGAGCATCGGCGTCGCGAAGAACGCGATGGGCGCGTTCGAACAGCCAGGCCACACACGCGGATCGATGAGCGACCTCGTCATGGACGGCGACAACGGCGACGAGGTCGTCGGCAGAGCACTGCGGACGCAGGATGGCGTGAAACCCGTCTTCGTGTCGGTCGGGCACAAGATCGACCTGGACCGGGCGTGCGCCGAAGTGCTGCGCCTAGCGCCGCGCTACCGGCTGCCCGAGACGACCCGCCGGGCCGACACGCTCACGAAGCAGGTTGCTTCGTCGGGGTGAAGCTCAGCAGCACGAGCAGGATCGCACCGCCGACCAGCGCGATGTCCGCGACGTTGCCGACGAACCAGCCGTTGTAGTCGATGAAGTCGACGACGTGCCCGCGCGCGAAGCCCGGCGGCCGGAACAACCGGTCGAGCAGGTGCGTCGTCGCGCCGCCCAGCATCAACGCGAGCGCGATCGCCCGCAGCTTCGACTGCGGCTGCATGCCGTACCGGGCGAGCATCACGACCGCGACGGCCGCGACGATGGTGAAGATCCACGTCGAGCCTGCACCGATCGAGAACGCGGCGCCGGGGTTGTAGAGGAGCCTGAACTGCAGGAACTCCCCGAGAACGGGAATGGGCGCGCGGCCGGTCAGCGCGCTCTCGGCCCAGAACTTCGTGGCCTGGTCCAGCAGCAGCACGAGCACGGCGATGCCCATGACGAGTGGCACGCGGCGAGAGGTGGTGGTGTCCATTTGCGGACGAGCGTAGTTAAGAACACCGCCACTCGGCATCGGACCCTGGTCACTCCTTGAACGCGTCGACGTCGTTGACGTCGGCAGCGGCGAGAAACTCCTCCTCCAGCGTCGCTGACCGCTCATCGGTGTCGTAG
Organism: Lentzea waywayandensis; assembly: GCF_900115955.1. Classification (GTDB taxonomy): domain Bacteria; phylum Actinomycetota; class Actinomycetes; order Mycobacteriales; family Pseudonocardiaceae; genus Lentzea; species Lentzea waywayandensis. The sequence goes on along the minus strand of NZ_FOYL01000007.1, from coordinate 103,435 downwards.
TCGACGCAGATGCGCCACCGTCCGTCAATACGTCGCGAATACGTGTGGAAGCGGCCATAGAACGTGCGCCCGTCGCCATCCGCACGCGTCGACACGAGCTGGAAGACGCCGCGCTCGCTCGCGACGTCGTTCGCCGCGATGCGCTCGACGAACCGGAACGCGATGCTCACCGAGCTGCCACGGTCAGCGAGATCTGCGAACCACTTCTCCGTCTGGTCCGCGTACTCGGCGAACCCGAACACCTGTTTCGCCGGGCCGCCCGCGCGGATCAGCTCCGGCGAGTACAGGTCCAGGAACGCCGGCGCGTCCAGCCGTGCGTAGAGGAGCGGGAACGGGTGCCAGACGTCGTCGTTGAGCTGCCTCAACAGAGTGGTGTCCACGACCTCAGAACGTAGCGCGGAAGACTTCGGACAGGAGCGGATGTGCGTCAACGATCTTGCGAGCGACGCTGACGGAGTCAACGAGCGGATGCAGCGCCAAGGCTTTCACCGCGTGTGCGCGCTCGCCACTGATGGCCGCCTTGATGGTGGCGCGTTCGACGACCTTGAGCGCGGTGACGAGTCCGACGCCCTCGTCCGGCACCTGGCTGACCGAGACGGGCCGCGCGCCGTTCGCGTCGACGAGGCTTGGCACCTCGACGATGGCGTCCGCGTCGAGGCACGACAACGTCGTCCTGTTCGGCACGTTGAGGATCAGAGTGGCTCGCTGATCGGACGTGATGGCGTGCATCAGGTCGAGGGCGACCCGCTCGTAGCCGCCGCCGTCGAGGTCGTCGCTGTCGCGTTCGTCATCGCGGGTCTCGGCCATGTAGGTCTGCTCGCGTTCGAGACGGGTCCGCTCCCAGCTGTCCCACGAAGGCGCCGCGTAGAACTGTTTCTGCTGTTCCAGCAGGAACGCCCCGCGCGACGCACCGGACTGCACCGCCTCACGCGTGAAGTAGTAGTAGTGCAGGTACTCGTTCGGGATGGCGCCCAACGTCCGCAGCCACTCGGCGCCGAAGAGCTTGCCCTCCTCGAACGACTCGAGCCGCTCGGTGTCGGCGAGCAGATCCGGCAGCACATCGCGCCCGTGCACGTGGACGCCTTGCAACCAGCCGAGGTGATTGAGGCCGGCGTAGTCGAGCCACGCGTCTTCGGGATTGGCGCCGATCGCCCGCACGACTCGTTTGCCGAGTCCGACGGGGGAGTCGCAGATGCCGATGACGCGGTTGCCGAGGTGCGCCGACATCGCCTCGGTGACCATGCCGGCCGGGTTCGTGAAGTTGATGACCCACGCGTCGGGCGCGTGCACTGATATACGACGTGCGATGTCGAGTGCGACGGGCACGGTACGCAGACCGTATGCAACGCCGCCGGCGCCGACTGTCTCCTGTCCGAGCACACCGCAGCCCGCCGCGACGCTCTCGTCGGCCGCGCGCCCGTCGAGCCCGCCGACACGGATCGCGGAGAACACGAAGTCCGCTCCGCGCAGTGCCTCGTCGAGGTTGGTCGACGTCGTCACGGTCGGCGCATCCGAAATATCAGCCGCGAGTTCGGTGAGCACGCCACCGATCGCGGCGAGCCGGGCGGCGTCGAGGTCGTGCAGCACGACCTCGGTCACGCGGCCGGGCGAACGATCGGCGAGCAGCGCGCGATAGACAAGCGGCACGCGGAAGCCGCCGCCACCCAGGATGACCAGCTTCATGCCTTGACCACGTCCTCGAGGGCCTCTCCTGCAGTCCGAGCCGCTTCGCTGAATCTTACATTCTCAGGTGCGGTGGACGACGAATTACCAGGGACCCACAATCGGACCACCAGGAGTCTTCGGTCGGCATCGGCTCGTCGGTCCGGGCAATGGAACCTTGATTGCCGGTGATCACCCGCTGGGCTCGCTGACCTGCGCGAATCATCTTCATCGCGGGATCACTCGAAGGGTTCCGCGCGCGACTGAAGTGTGATAAAAAGAATGGCTTTGCATTTTCGGAATGAATTTTCCGGGAAGACAAAATGATTGTATCACAGGGGGCAAGGTGTTGGCGAGCGAACAGGCACGGATCACCTCTCTGTATGAAAAGCTCGACAAAGAACGGAACAAAGCGGCGGCCGACCTCGCGGCCGCGCTGCGGGACACCGTCACCCAGCGACTGGACCGCGAGGCCTCCGTCGAGCTGCTGACCAGGGAAGTGGGGAAGTACCGCGCGGCGGAGGAGGGGTTGTGCTTCGGCCGCATCGACTCGGAGAAAGGCGACTGCACCTACATCGGGCGCGTCGGGTTGTTCGACGACGACTTCGAACCGCTACTGCTGGATTGGCGCGCACCGGCCGCGCGCCCGTTCTACACGGCGACCGCCGCGAACCCGGAAGGTGTCGTACTGCGACGGCACTTCCGCGTTCGTGACCGGGAGCTGTGCGACTTCCACGACGACGAACTGCTGACCGACACGACCGCACTGCTCGACGCCCTCAACGCGCCGCGGACCGCGACGATGCGCGACATCGTCTCGACGATCCAGGCCGAACAGGACGAGATCATCCGCTACTCGAGCCCCGGTGTGCTGGTGATCGAGGGTGGTCCCGGCACCGGCAAGACCGCTGTGGCCCTGCATCGCGTGGCATACCTGCTGTATACGCGCCGTGAACGCCTGTCTCGGCACGGCGTGCTGATCGTCGGCCCGAACACCGGCTTCCTCCGCTACGTCGGCGACGTCCTGCCGTCGCTGGGAGAGACCGACGTCGTGTTCGCGACACCCGGCGAGCTGTATCCCGGCTTCGTGACCGACATTGAGGACACCCCGCCGTTGCAACGGCTCAAAGGCGATATATCAGTTCTGGACCTGCTGGCCGTCGCCGTCGCCGACCGGCAGGAGTTGCCCGACGAGCCCGTCGAGATCGAGTTGGAGGACGTCGTCGTCCCGCTCGACGCGCACGTCGCCGCCCTCGCGCGAGAGAAGACCCGCTACTACGGCTTGCCGCACAACGCCGCCCGCAAGTACTTCTTCCTCGCGCTCGCCGAGGAACTCGTCGCGCCGGCGTTGCGGCTGATCGGCGTCGACTGGCCGGAGATCGAGGAGGACGTCCGCCACGAGCTCCGCCACAGCTCCGCGCTGCGCGACGTCGTCGACAGGCTGTGGCCGCTGCTCACACCAGAGCAGTTGCTCGCCGACCTGTACGAAGGCCGCTGTTTCCGGATCGGCGCACCGGAGCTGTACCGGCCTGATCCCGAGGCGTGGACGGTGTCCGACGTGCCGCTGCTGGACGAGCTCGCCGACCTGCTCGGGTCCGACGGCACCGCGGAGCGCGCGGCGAGGCGAGAGGAGGAAGAACAGCTCGACTACGCGCGAGGCGTCATGGACGTCCTGTCCATCGAGAGGCGCGCGGACTCCGACGAGTACATCGTCACGGACTTCGTCAACGCCGAGGTGCTGGCCGCCCGGCATGAGGTTCGCGACCAGCGCACCCTCGCCGAACGCGCCGCCGACGACCGCACGTGGACCTACGGCCACGTCGTCGTGGACGAAGCACAGGAACTGTCCGCAATGGACTGGCGCGTGCTGCTGCGCCGATGCCCGAACAGGTCCATGACCGTCGTCGGCGACCTGGCCCAGCGCCAGGCGGCGGGTGGTGTCCGGAGCTGGGGATCGGTGTTCGACCGGTTCGCCTATCGCCGGCTGGAGGTCAACTACCGCACGCCCGGCGAGATCATGGCAGTGGCCACCCCGGTCCTGAAGCTCGTCGACCCCGACGCGTCGGCGCCGGTGTCGGTACGCACGGCCGGTGTACGTCCGTGGGCCCGCCGCGTGACTGATATATCGGCCGCTGTGCGCGACGAACTCGACGCGCATGCCGCCGCACGCAACGAGCGCACGATCGCGGTCATCGGCGAAGGCTGGATGCCGCCGCGTGCGTCGAAGGGGCTGGAGTTCGACGTCGTCCTCGTCGTCGAACCGCAACTCATGTCGCCCAGCGAGCTGTATGTGGCGCTGACGAGGGCGACGCAACGGCTCGGCGTCCTGCACACCGGACCGTTGCCGCGTCACCTAAGAGGTCTCCTCTGAGACCCACGCCAGGTAGTCGTCGTTACCTCCGGTCACGGGGGTGACGACGACCTCGGGTACGTCATAGGTGTGATGCGCCTTGATGTGCACGACGAGGTCGTCGACGCGGATGGTGGACGTCTTCACGACGCACTGCCACTCCGCGTCGACGCGCACCTCTCCGTCCCACCGATAGACGCTGCGGATCGGCACGATCTGCACGCACGCGCCAAGCCGCGCCTCGATGACGCCCTTCGCCAGCGACTCGGCGGCCTCGGCGGAATCGACCGTCGTCGTCACCACACTCACACCACTCACAGCGCGTCGATCTCCTTCAACAACTGGTCCTTCAGTTCGACCGGCGCGTACGACGCCCGCACCGCTGCCCGCGCGAGATCGGCGAGCTCGTCGCGACCGAATCCGAACCGCTCGTGGCACAGCAGGTACTCGCGGTCGAGATCGGTGTGGAACATGCCGGGGTCGTCGGTGCTGATCGTCACCGGCACCCCGGCTTCCACGAGCCGCGGCAACGGGTGCTCGTCCAGTGACGTCACGGCGCCCGTGCGGATGTTCGACGTCGGGCAGACCTCTACTACGACGCCTTCGTCGGCGAGATGCCGCACCAGTTCGGGATCCTGCACCGCGCTGACGCCGTGCCCGATCCGTTCGGCACGCAGATCGCGCAGCGCGGCCCAGATCTCGCTGGGCGGCGTCGTCTCACCGGCGTGCGGCACCATGCGCAGCCCGGCGTCGCGTGCCATCGCGAACGCTTCGCGGAAGTTCGACCTAGGCGAGTCCGACTCGAATCCGCCCAGGCCGAACCCGACCAGCCCATCAGGCCGGTGCTCGGTCGCGAACCGCGCACTCGTCATTCCCCAGTCGCGGTCCCAGACTCCGGGAACGTCGAAGATCCACTGCAATGCCACGCCATGTACGGCGAGCGCCTCGTCGCGGCCCGCCTCCAACGCTTCGACGAGCTCGTCGGGCGCGATGCCCGCCCGCAGGTGGCTGGTCGCGCTGATCGTCAGCTCCGCATATCGGATATTGGTTCGTGCGGCGTCGCGCGCGTATCCGACGATGAGAGTGCGGACGTCCTCGCCGGTGGTGACGAGGTCGTTGACGATGCCGTACACGTTGATGAAATGCCGGAAGTCCCTGAACTCGTAGAACTTCCGCAACGCGTCCTCGTCGGCCGGCACCCGTCCGTCTGGGTGGTTGCGGGCGAGCGTGAGGACGGTGTCGACGGAAGCCGCGCCCACGAGGTGGACGTGCAGCTCGGCCTTCGGCAACACGCGGACGAAGTCGGAAATGTGCACGGTCCATGCTCTCAGGTCAAGGGCCGTTCGACGGGTGACATGTCTTGCAGTCAAAGGAGAGGGTGCAGGGCGATCCCTGTCTCTGGCTTCCGCATTGGGGGTGCCTCGTGAGGGGCGCACGAAGAGTTGCACTGCTGACAGCGGTGCTGGTTCTGCCATTCCTGCCCACGACGGCCCAGGCCGCTGAAGGGCCGGTGTTCAAGGACGGCGAGGCGCAACCCGTCTTCGATCCGAAGGACGTGGTGAAGGAGAGCCTCTGGGTCCGGGCACCGGTCGACAGCGACCGCGACGGCAAGGACGACGAGGTCTACACCGAGGTCGTCCGGCCACGTGCCACCGAACGTGGTCTCAAGGTGCCTGTCGTCTACATGGTCAGCCCGTACTTCTCGGGTGGTAACGACGTCGCCAACCACAATGTCGACGTCGAACTGTACGTGCCCGACAAGCGCAACGGCCGTTTGCTCAAGTCCTCCTCCGACGAACGCATCACCGCCGCCCTCGGCCCGAACCCGATCACGTCGGGTCGTTACGAGGCCTACTTCATCGCGCGTGGCTACGCCGTCGTCTACGCCGAGTCGCTCGGCACCGGCAAGTCAACGGGCTGCCCCACGACTGGTGATGTCAACGAGACGATCGGCGCGCGTGTCGTCGTCGACTGGCTCAACGGCCGTGCGACCGCACGCACCGCCACGGGCGAAGCCATCAAGGCGACCTGGTCGACCGGCAAGACCGGCATGATGGGCGTCTCCTACAACGGAACGCTGCCCAACGCCGTCGCCTCCACCGGCGTGCGCGGCCTCGAAGCCATCGTGCCGATCGCCGCGATCTCCAGCTGGTACGACTACTACCGCGCGGACGGCGCCGTCGTCGCACCCGGCACGTTCCAGGGCGAGGACGCCGACGTTCTCGCCGAGTACGTCTACACGCGCGCGGACAGGGAGATCTGCAAGCCGATCATCGCCGAGATCGCGAAGGACCAGGACCGCGTCACCGGCGACTACAGCCAGTTCTGGGACAAGCGGAACTACCTGAACGACGTCCGCAAGGTCCGTGCGGCGGTGCTGGCGGTGCACGGGCTCAACGACTGGAACGTCAAGATGACGCACGTCGAGCAGTGGTACTCGGCGTTGAAGAAGGTCGGTGTGCCGCACAAGATCTGGCTGCACCAGTCCGGGCACACCGACGCCGACACGCTGCGTTCGGTCGAGTGGCGGCGCACGCTGAACCGCTGGTTCACCCAGTACCTCTGGGGTCACCGCAACGGCGTCGACAAGGAGCCGAAGGCGACTCTGCAGCGCGAGGACAAGACGTGGGTCGACGAGAAGGACTGGCCGGCTCCGGGCACGTCCGACGTGAAGCTGCGTCTGTCCGCGGGTGGATCCACCAAGGGCGGACTCGGGATTCTGCCCGGCCGCGGCGTCGAGAAGCTGACCGACGACGCGACGAAGACGGCTGAGTCGTTGATCGACCTGGCGACCTCGCCGAACCGGCTCTCCTACACCTCGGAGGCCGCGAAGAAGCCGCTGCGGCTGTCGGGCAAGTCGACGGCGAACCTGAGGGTCGCGTTCGACCGGCCCGCGGCCAACGTGACGACGCTGCTCGTCGACCGCGCAGCGGACGGCAGGTCGCACGTCATCACGCGCGGCTCGACGGACCCGCAGAACAGGGAGCGGCCCGACAAGACGTCGCCGATCAAGCCCGGCAAGTTCTACGACGTCGAGGTGCCGATCGTGCCGGACGACTACATCCTGCAGACCGGTCACCGGCTCGAGTTCGTCGTGATCTCCAGCGACTACGACTACACGCTGCGCCCGAAGCCGGGTGCCGGCCTGTCGCTGGACCTCACCCGGACGTCGGTGGAGCTGCCGGTCGTCGGCGGCTGGCGCACCGTGTTCCAGACGTTCTGATGTGGTGCCGCGCTTCGGTCTCTCGGGGCCGAAGCGCGGCAACATAGCACCGACCCCCGACAAAACCCCGTTTCAAAGCGCCCCAAGATCTCAACCTGTCCACAGCCGCCCAGTTGTCCACAACCTCGCGGCCGACCCGGTTCACGACCCTGCCCGCCCTCCACAGTGGGCCCATGCCCTCAGCCCTCTCGAAGCCGATCCGCGTCCGCGCAGCCGGCGATCTCTACGCCGCCATCCCGCACCTGATGGGGTTCCACCCGGCCGACTCGCTCGTCGTGCTGGTGCTGAAAGACCATCTGGTCAGCATGACCATGCGCGTCGACCTTCCCCGCCCGCGACATAGAGGCCTACTCGCGGCCCAGCTGGAAGGTCCGTTGCAAGAACAAGGCGCCACGGAAGTGATCCTCGTGGTCGTGTGCCCGCCGTCCGAGCACATGCCCGAGGAGCTGCCGCACGAACCACTGGTCACCACGCTCAAACTCGAACTGGGCGGCGTGGGCATCGAAGTCGTCGAGGCGGTGTGGCTGCCGTCGTGCCAGAAGGACGCGCGATGGCTCTGCTATCTCGACGTCGACTGCCACGGGACACTGCCGGATCCCCAGTTGTCCGCCATGGCCGCCGCGTCGGCACACGAGGGCAACGTGACGTTCGAGTCGCGGGCCGCCATGGCCGCGATCGCCGCGCTGGATCCGCCTGAGGCACTGGAACGCAGATCCACGTTGCTCGACGAACTCGTGACAGCCTCGTGCGACGCTGACCCGAGCACTGAACTGCACCGGGTCAGCGACGCGATCGACGCCGTGGAGCACCGCAAGGGATCGTTGCCGGACAAGGAGATCGTCGCTCTGGCGAGGGCGCTGGCCGTGCCCGAGGTGCGCGACGCGAGCATGGGGTTCGCGACACAGCCCAGGTCCCGGCTGGCTGAACGCCTGTGGCTCGAGCTCACCAGGGGCAGCCCGGCGCCGGAACGAGCGGAGCCGGCCTGTCTGCTCGCGTTCTACGCCTACCAGCGTGGCGACGGCGGGATCGCGTCCATCGCGCTCGACGCGGCCGAGGAGGCCTGCCCCGGCCATGCGCTGAGCAAGCTCATCCGCGCCGCTGTCAGCGCCGCGTTCCCTCCGTCGGAGATGCGGGCGCTGGCCGCCAAGTACATGGACAGCGCCCGTGGGTTGCTCGCAGGCGCTCAGAGCAGTTCGGGTCGCTCCCAGTCCTGATCCAGGACGTGTTCGGCCAGGAACGCCCACACCGTCTCGTACCAGACCCGAGAGTTGCCGGGGGTGAGGATCCAGTGGTTTTCGGTTGGGTAGTAAAGGTATTTCGCATCGACCCCGTGGCGGACGAGGTCGAAGTACAGGCGATGCCCTTCACCGATGGGAACCCGGTAGTCCTTGTCCCCGTGGATGACGAGCATCGGGGTCTTGATGTCGGCCACCCGCAGGTGCGGGGAGTTGGCCAGGATCCGCTCCGGCTGGGTGAGGGGGTCGCCCATCTCCCGCATCCAGAAGTAGGAGCTGTCGGTGCCGCCGGAGAAGGCGTCGAGGTGCCACAGCGACGCGTGGGTGACGATCGCGCGGAACCGGTCGGTCTGGGTGGCGATCCAGTTGGCCATGTAGCCGCCGAAGGACCCGCCCATCGCGGCTGTCCGGGAGGCATCGATGTCGGCTCGCTCGACGGCGACGTCCGTGATGGCCATCAGGTCGGTGTAGGGCTCGGCACCCCAGCGACCCCAGCCGGCTTTGATGAAGTCCGGCCCGTACCCGGTCGACAGTGCGGGGTCGGGCAGCAGGATGGCGTAGCCGCGAGCGGCCATCAGCCACGGGTTCCAGCGCCAGGTCCAGCCGTTCCAGCTCATGACCGGACCGCCGTGGACCCACAGGACCAGCGGCGCGGGGGAGTCGGCGGAGGCGCCTTCCGGCAGCACCAGCCAGGAACGGACGGTCCTGCCGTCGGCGACGACCGTGGAGATCTCGGTGAGGGTGCCGGGCACCGAACCGAGGGCGCCGGGCGCGCGCAGCCGTTCCGGATCCTGGTCGGCTCCGGTGGAGGCGAACCGCACGGGCTGCGGCGGATGGTCGACGGAGTTGCGCAACGCGTACAGCGTCTTGCTGTCCGGGCTCACGACCAGATCGCTGTAGTAACCGGTGACCGTCAGCTTCGTGATCTCGCCGTTCGCCAGGTCCAGCCGCCACAGCGGCTGGTGCCCGAGGTGGCTCGCGGTGAAGAAGACCGCCGACCCGTCCGGACTCACCACCGGGTGGTCCGGTTCCTCCTGGAAAACGGGCGCCAGTGGCGTGATCGAATCGTCTGCCAGATCGATGCGCACCAGATCGCGCCGGTATGGGGAGTCCGGAGTGGACTCGCGGAACCGGATCGCGATCACGGCGGCGGAGTCTGGTGTGAACGTGGCGCCGTGGAAGGAGAAACCCTCCTCGGAGGCGATGACCCGCGGTGCGCCGCCGCTCGTGGCGACGACCCGGAGCTCGATCCTGCGGCCGTAGGCGGCGCTCACGTCGACGGAGTGGCCGTAGACGGCCTGCTTCCCGTCTGGGCTGAGCGCGATGTCCTCGTCGCTGAGCCTGCTTTCGGAGTCTTCGCTCAGGGCAGCGACCTTCTCGGCGGTGATGTCCGCGAGCGGAGCCGCGAGCAGTCGCGGGTAGGCCGGGCCGAGATCCGAGTCCCAGTACCTGATCGGGTACGACTCGTGCAGGATCGCTGTCACGCCGGCGTCCTCGCGAGCCTTGCGCTTGGCGTTGTCGCCGTCGCCGAACTCGGTGAAGCGGTACGCCGACGACGTGAACAGCACCGTCTCACCGGCGGCACGCACCTGACCGACTCCGCTACCCGGCCGCAGCACCTCGGCGGCCTCACCGCGGACCGGAAGCCGCCACAGCGCCTTCTTGTCCTTGGTCTCGCCCGGCTTCGCGAGCGGGTCCGGGCGGGCCGACAGGAACAGCAGCGACCCGTCCGGTGCGAACACGGGGGAGGAGTCGCCCTTGGCGGAGCGGGTGAGCCGGACGGCTTCCCGCTCCCCGGTGGGATCGACCTCCCAGAGAGCGCCCTGCCACGTCTTGCCGTCCGGCGCGAGCGAGGACACGACCGTGACGAGCCGGGTGCCGTCCGGGGACAGCGCGAGCGACGCGAGACGCGGGGTGGCGTTGTAGCTCTCGAAGGAGGCGAAGTCGGTCATCCCGGCTCAGGCCCCGTGCCGGGCGCGGGTGAACTCCCACGCGTCGCGGACGATGCCGGTGATGTCCGCGCGCTCGGGCTTCCAGCCGAGGTCGGTGCGGGCCCGCTCGGCGGAGGCGACCAGGACGGCAGGGTCGCCGGCGCGCCGGGGGGCGACGACGGCGGGGATCGGGTGGCCGGTGACCTCGCGGCAGGTGTCGATGACCTGCTTGACCGAGAAGCCCGTGCCGTTGCCCAGGTTGTAGATCCGGTGCTCGCCGGCGGTGGCGTGCTCCAGCGCGAGGAGATGGGCGTCCGCGAGGTCCGTGACGTGGATGTAGTCGCGGACGCAGGTGCCGTCCTCGGTGGGCCAGTCCTCGCCGTAGATCGAGATGTGCTCACGCTGCCCGAGCGCGACTTGGAGCACGAGCGGGATGAGGTGGGTCTCCGTCGCGTGCCGCTCGCCGATGCTGCCGTAGGCGCCGGCGACGTTGAAGTACCGCAGGCTCGTCGCCGCCAGGCCGTGCGCGGCCGCGTACGACGTGATCGCGTGGTCGATGGCCAGCTTGGTGGCGCCGTAGGTGTTGGTGGGCGCGGTGGGCGCGGTCTCGGGGATCGGCACCTCCCGCGGCTCGCCGTACGTCGCGGCAGTCGAGGAGAAGACGAGCTTCGGCGTGCCGTGATCCTTCATCGCGTCGAGCAGATGAATCGCCGTCAGGACGTTACCCGTCCAATACTTGCCGGGGTCCTGCATGGACTCGCCGACGAGGGACTTCGCCGCGAAGTGCAGAACTCCGTCGAACCCTTCCGCGAGGACATCGCCGATCACCTCGGCGATGTCGCCCTTGACGAAGCGCGCTCCCGCGGGGACGGCGTCCTCGTGGCCGGTGGAGAGGTCGTCGAGGACGACCACCTCGTGTCCGGCTTCGAGCAGCCTGGCGGCGCACACGCTGCCGACGTATCCGGCCCCGCCCGTGACGAGCAGCTTCACCACAGTCCTCGCATTCCTGGTCAAGATCGTTCTTGGCTACCGGTCCCTGCCCGCGCCCGCGGACGGAACCGCCGTGAAGAGCCTCGGCCGCGTGAGCGAGCGCGAGGCGAAGCCGGCGAGCACGGACCGTTCGACCTCGTCGTGCCGTTCGACGGGCACGAGGGCGATGGCCGAGCCACCGAAACCGCCGCCGACCATCCGGGCGCCCAGCGCGCCCGCCGCCATCGCGGAGTCGACGGCGACGTCGAGCTCGAGGCACGAGACCCGGTAGTCGTCCCGCAGGCTCGCGTGGGAGCCCGAGAGGAGGGGGCCGACGTCGGCGAGCCTGCCCGTGCGGAGCAGTTCGACCGTGCGCAGGACCCTGTCGTTCTCGGTCACGACGTGCCGCACCAGCGGACGCAGCTCTTCGGGCAACCTGACGAGCGTCTGGTCGAGCTCGGCGATGTCGACGTCGCGCAGCGCGGGGACGCCGAGGATGCCGGCCGCGCGCTCACAGCCCGCCCGCCGGGCGCCGTAGCCGCCGTCGACGAGGGCGTGGCTGGCACGGGTGTCGATGACGAGAACCTCGAGCCCGCTGGCAGCCGCGTCGAACGCGACCTGCTCAGGCTTGCCGGAGCGCACGTCGTAAAACAGGGCGTGCGCTTCGATGCAGCACAGCGATGCGGTCTGGTCGAGGATGCCGGTCGGTGCGCCCACGAAGTCGTTCTCGGAGCGCTGCACCCAACGCGCGATGTCCGCCCGCTCGGCGTCGACGCCGGCGAGGCCGAGCAGCGCGAGCGCGACAGCGCACTCCAGGGCGTGCGAGGAGGAGAGACCGGCCCCCGCGGGCACGTCGCCCGCGATGACGAGGTCAGCCCCGCCGGTGACGGCGATCCCCTGCTCGCGCAGGGCCCAGGCGACTCCACCGGGGTACGCGGCCCACCCCTTGACGGTGCCGGGGACTAGGTCGGCGACCACGACCGGGTCCGCTTCCTGCAGCCCGCCGTCGTCGCCCATCGTGCTGACGGTCATGACGCCGTCGGCACGGGGCGACGCCGCCACCGCGATGCGGTGGGGCAACGCGAACGGCAGCACATAGCCGTCGTTGTAGTCGGTGTGCTCGCCGATGAGGTTGACGCGGCCTGGTGCCGACCAGACCCCGTCGGGCGCGCGTCCGTGCAGGCGCTGGAACGCCTCGGCCGCCCTCGCCGCCGGTGTCGTCGCCTGGGTCACCGGGCGAGCACCATGACGGCGTGGGCGACCGCGGGGTCGAGTTCTGCCGTGGTGCCGTTGCCACCGCGCACCTGGATGACCTTGGCGCCACCCAGCGCCTCGACCTCCACGGTGCCGCCCGGCACCACGCCGGCGGCCTTCAGTTCGGCCATGAGGTCCGGGTCGAGCTGGACGTGCTCCGCGATGCGGCGCACCTCGACGCGCCCGCCGCCGCGGCGGGCCACCTCGTCCACGCGCACCAGATCCGCCTCGGCGGGCGGGGCGGGCTCGCCGTCGCCCAGCTTGTCGAGGCCGGGGATCGGGTTGCCGTAGGGCGAGGTGGTGGGGTTGCCGAGCAGCTTGATGAGCTTGCGTTCGACCGCCTCGCTCATCACGTGCTCCCAGCGGCATGCCTCGCTGTGCACGTGCTCCCACTCGAGCCCGATGATGTCCACGAGGAGGCGCTCGGCGAGCCGGTGCTTGCGCATGACGGCGATCGCGAGGTTGCGGCCCTGCTCGGTGAGCTCGAGGTGGCGGTCCTCCGCCACGATGACCAAGCCGTCTCGTTCCATGCGGCCGACGGTCTGGCTCACCGTCGGTCCACTTTGGCCGAGGCGCTCGGCGATGCGGGCGCGCAGAGGCACCACGCCCTCTTCTTCGAGCTCGTAGATCGTGCGGAGATACATCTCCGTGGTGTCGATGAGGTCGTTCACACCCGCTCCCCTTCGTATGGTGTCAATGGTAGTCGTGCCGGGGGACACAGGTGTCCGCGCGGGTGCAGGATGTGAGCCGTGCATCCCTTGATCACTCCTGAGGCCCTCGCCGATGCGCTGAGTGCGCGTTCGGCCACCGTCGTGCTGGACGTCCGGTGGCGTCTCGGCGGACCACCCGGACGCCAAGACTACGAGGTCAGCCACGTGCCTGGCGCGGTGTACGTGGATCTGGACACCGAGCTGTCCGCTCCGCCCGGGATCGGGGGCCGTCATCCGCTGCCGGATCCGGAGCGGTTGCAGGAGGTGCTGCGCGGCGCGGGGGTGCGCGAGGGCGGTCAGGTCGTGGCGTACGACGGTGGGGACGGCTCGGTCGCCGCGCGGGTGTGGTGGCTGTTGCGGTGGGCCGGGTTCGGTGAGGTCGCGGTGCTGGACGGCGGGTTCGCCGCGTGGGAGGCCGCCGGGCTGCCGGTGACCGCGGACGTGCCGGCCGCCCTGACGGCTGACACCGCGAGTGATGCCGCCGGTGACGTGGTGGTGCGGCCTGGGCAGATGCCGGTGCTGGACGCGGACGGGGCGGCGGCGCTCGCTCAGGAAGGTGTGCTGCTCGACGCGCGGGCGGCCGCGCGGTATCGCGGGGAGACCGAGCCGGTGGATCCCAAGGCCGGGCACGTTCCTGGGGCGCTCAACGCGCCGACCACCGGGCATGTGGGAGCGGACGGGCGGTGGCTCGGGCCGGAGGAGCTGGCCGCGCGGTTCGCCGGGCTCGGGGTGTCGGGTGGTGTGGCTGTCGGTGTGTACTGCGGGTCGGGCGTGACCGCGTCGTCCGTGGTGCTCGCGCTGGAGGTCGCGGGGATCACGTCGGCCGAGAAGCCGGCGGCGTTGTACGCCGGGTCGTGGTCCAACTGGTGTGCGTTGGACCGGGAGGTCGCGACCGGCGGATGAGGGTGCCCGTCAGGGATGGACGCTGGGGCTAGGCGCTGGGGATGCGGTTGAAGCCGTCGGTGGCGAGTTTCAGGGCCGCGGCGCAGGTGTCCAGTTCCTCGATCGCCAGGACGCTCACCGAGAAGGCCGGGGTGATGACGTTCGGGTCGTCGGTCAGCATGACGGTGACCTGGCAGTCCTCCTTGGAGGCGCTGACCTGCCATGCCGTGTTGCCGCCGATCTCGATCTGCTTCTTCTCGCCGTCCTGGTCCGCCACCTCGGGGACCGTGACCATCTGGGTGATGACGGTGGACGGGCCGGTGGTGGTGTGGATGCAGCCGCCGTCCGCCGAGGACTTGCCGCCGGTGGCGGCTTCGATGTCCGCCGCCTTGAGGACGCCGCAGGTCTCCAGGCCGGTGGCCTTCTTCCTGGTGGTGATCTTCACGTCGCCCTGTTTCTGGGCGGTGGGGTCCGCCGGCTTGGAGGCCGGGGTGCTGGCGGGGGGTTTCTTCGTGGTCGTGCTGGGGTCGGCGGGCTCTTGGATCGCGTTGGGGTCGGCTGCCGCCGAGCCTGTGACCTGTTCGGCGCAGCCTGTGACGGCGGCGAGGGTCAGGCCCAGTGCGAGGAGGATGGCCGCTGGTCGCAGGTGCATGTCGCCTCTGACCCCTGTTCGGTGCGATCGGTTCCGGCGACGTGCGCCAGAAAGGGTGCGCTGGGAAGGCGCGCCGGAAAGTGGCGACTGTAGGTTGCTGGGCATGGGTAAGCCAGCCGCTGTTGTCTGGGACAGGTCCTTCCTCGGGTACGACCTCGGTGGCGACCATCCCCTGAATCCGGTGCGGCTCGACCTGACCGTGCGGCTCGCCACGGCGCTCGGGGTGCTGGACGGCGTTGACCTGCGGGTGCCTGAGCCGGCCAGCGAAGAGGAGATCGAGCTGGTGCACATGCCCGGCTATCTGAGTGCTGTGCAGGCGGCGCCCACGGCCGGGTGGGATGTCGGGCACGGGCTGGGGACGCCGGACAACCCCGTGTTCGAGCGGATGCACGAGGCTTCGGCGTTGGTCGTGGGCGGGTCGCTGGTGGCGGCTCGGGCCATCGCGTCGGGTGAGGTGGATCGGGCGGTCAACATCGCGGGTGGGTTGCACCACGCGATGCCGGACAGCGCGGCCGGGTTCTGCGTTTACAACGACTGCGCGGTGGCGATCGAGTGGCTGTTGCGCAGCGGGGTGGAACGCATTGCCTACGTCGATGTCGACGTGCATCACGGGGACGGGGTGCAGACGGCGTTCTGGGACGACCCTCGGGTGCTGACGGTCTCGTTGCACCAGCATCCGATGAGCCTGTGGCCCGGTACCGGCTGGGCCGATGAGGTCGGTGGCGCCGGGGCCGAGGGGAGTGCGGTCAACGTGCCGTTGCCCGCCGGGACGCGGGACGGCAGCTGGATGCGGGCGTTCCACGCGACGGTGCCCTCGTTGTTGCGGGCGTTCCGGCCGCAGGTGCTGGTGACGCAGTGCGGTGTCGACACGCACAAGGAGGATCCGCTCGCGGACCTGTCGTTGAGCGTGGACGGGCATCGGGCGATCTATCAGGCTTTCCGGGACCTGGTGAACGAGCACGGGTACAAGTGGCTCGCGCTCGGCGGTGGCGGGTATGAGCTGCTCAGGGTGGTGCCGCGGTCGTGGACGCACCTGCTGGCGACGGTCCTGGACCGCGACGTCGACCCGAACCGGCCGTTGCCGGCGGACTGGGTGGCGCACGCGACACGCATCGCGCCCGAGTGGCCTTTGCCTGCGTCGATGACGGATGGATGCGACGCTGGGTACCAGCCGTGGGGTGGGGACGCCGAGGAGCCGGTGGACAAGGCGATCCGCGAGACCCGTCGCGCGGTGTTCCCGTTGCACGGACTTGATCCCGACGACCCCAGGGACTGAAGCCAGGTGGGCTCCGAAAACGGGCACAGAGATCCGTTCGACTTCCCGAGGCACTGGGAGGCGGACGTCGTCCTCAGCGACGGCGGCACCGTGCACCTGCGGCCGATCACGCCGGACGACGGCGAGAAGCTGCGGGAGTTCCACGGCCGGCTGTCGGAGCGGACGCGGTACTTCCGTTACTTCGGGCCGTACCCGCGGATCCCGCAGCGCGACCTCGACCGGTTCAGCACCGTCGACCACAACGACCGCGTCGCGCTCATCGCGCTACTGGGCGACGACATCGTCGCCGTCGGCAGGTTCGACCGGCTCTACGGTGACGGCCACCGGGGAGACAGCGCGGAGGTGGCGTTCGTCGTCCAGGACGGGCACCAGGGCCGCGGGCTGGGCAGCATCCTGCTCGAACACCTCGCCGCCGCGGCCAGGGAGGTCGGGCTGGAGCGGTTCGAGGCCGAGGTGCTCGCCGAGAACGGGCAGATGGTCCGGGTGTTCCGCGACGCCGGCTACCAGGTCAGCAGGGCGTTCGAGGAGGGCGTGCTGCACCTGGAGTTCGCGATCGACCCCACCGACGAGTCCGTCGCCGTCGCCAGGGCCCGCGAGCAGGCCGCCGAGGCCCGCAGCGTGCACAACCTGCTGCATCCCCGCAGCGTCGCGGTCATCGGCGCGTCCACCGACCCGACCAAGATCGGGCACGCGGTCCTCAAGAACCTCCTCGAAGCCGACTTCAACGGGCCCGTCTACCCCGTCAACGCCGAGCATCGCGCCGTGCGGGGCGTCCGGGCCTATCCGACCGTGCTCGACATCCCCGACGACGTCGACCTCGCCGTCGTCGCCGTCCCCGCGGCCAGCGTCGACGAGGTCATGGACGGATGCCTCGCCAAGGGCGTGAAGGCGCTCGTCGTCGTCAGTTCGGGCTACGGAGAGACGGGTCCGGACGGGCTGTCGGCCGAACGCAGGCTCGCGGCGGAGGCGAGAGCGCACGGCATGCGCGTTGTCGGCCCGAACGCACTCGGCGTGATCAACCTCGACCCCAAGGTCCGCCTCAACGCAAGCCTCGCCCCGAAGCTGCCGGCACGGGGCCGCGCGGGCTTCTTCTGCCAGTCCGGTGCCCTCGGCACGGCCATCCTCGCCAACGCCGCCGGCTGGGGCCTGGGCCTGTCCACGTTCGTCTCGGCCGGCAACCGCGCCGACGTCTCCGGCAACGACCTGCTCCAGTACTGGGAGACCGACCCCGCCACCGACGTCGTCCTGCTCTACCTGGAGTCGTTCGGCAACCCGCGCAAGTTCGCGAGGCTCGCCCGCCGGCTCGGCCGCACCAAGCCCATCGTCGCGGTGAAGTCCGGACGGCACGCCGTCGTCCCCGGCCTCGCCGCCACCGCCGCGAAGGTCGACGAGGCGAGCGTTCAGGCCCTGTTCGAGCAGGCCGGCGTGATCCGGGTCGACTCGCTGGCCCAGTTGTTCGACACCGCGCTCCTGCTCGCCCACCAGCCGCTGCCCAAGGGCAAACGCGTCGCCGTCGTCGGCAACTCCACCGCGATCGGCCTGCTCGCCGCCGACACGCTGCTCGCCCAGGACCTCGACCTCGCGGGCGACCCCATCGACGTCGGTGCCCAGGCCACCCCCGACGAGTTCGCGAAAGCGGTCAAAGAGGCCCTGGACCGCGCCGACACCGACGCGCTCGTCGTCGTGTTCGTGCCCCCGATCGCGGTCCCCGGCGCCGCCTACGCGCGGGCGATCAAGGAATCCGCGCACCGCACGAAACCGATCGTCTCCACGTTCTTGGCGGTCGAGGGCATTCCCGACGAGCTCAAGATGCCCGGCAAGGGGTCGATCCCCAGCTACGCCAGTCCCGAACGGGCCGTGCTCTCCCTGGCCCGCGCCGTCCGCTACGCCCGTTGGCGCGCGGCGCCGCAGGGCAACTTCGTGCGCCCCGAAGGCATCGACGCCGAGAAGGCGCGATCCATTGTGGACAGCCCGCAGACCGAGCTCCGCCTCGACGACCGCAAAGCCGTCGAACTGCTGGAGTGCTACGGCATCGACGTCGTCCCGTTCCGCATCGCCCACAGCGCCGAGGAAGCCGTGCGGGCGGCCGACGAACTCGGCTATCCCGTCGCGATGAAGGCCACCAGCGAACGCCTGCGTCACCGCACCGATCTCGTCGGCGTCCGGCTCGACGTCGCCCACGCCGAATCGGTCACGGGGGCCTACCAGGACCTCGCCGAACTCTCCGGCAAACCGGGCGTGTACGTGCAACGCATGGCGCCCAAGGGAGTCAGCTGCGTGCTGGGCCTGCAGGACGACCCGAGCTTCGGCACGCTGGTCTGGTTCGGACTGTCGGGTCTGGTCAGCGATCTCCTCGGCGACCGGGCCTACCGGGCAGTACCACTCACGGACACCGACGCGGCGGAACTCGTTGCGGCACCGAAAGCAGCGCCTCTGCTCACCGGTTACCGCGGCGACGAACCCGCGGACCTGAAAGCACTTCAGGATTTGGTACTCCGTTTGGCCGCACTGGCCGAGGACCTTCCGGAGGTGCGTTCGCTGAAGCTCGAGCCCGTTCTTGCTTCTGCCGCAGGGGCTTTCGTGAGCAGCGCCCGCATCGTCATCGGCCCTCCTCCGTCCCTGCACGACGCCGGTCCACGCCGCCTGCGCTGACTGCTGGGCTGACTGCGGACTGATCTGTTACCGCACCGATTCCGTTGTTTCCATTCGCGTCGAGGTATGGACATGCGTCGGTTCGCCGCTTAGGTTTCCGGCATCGCCCAGCAGCGCCGAAGCAGGTGCGCAGGCGCATGCCCGTTGGAACAAACGCTGTAGTTGATAACCGCTGTAAGAGGGACGAATGACGCCGAGAGCACTTCTCCGCCTGGTCGCGGCAACATGTGCGGCCGTGCTCCTGCTCGCCTCGTGCGCGGGTGGCGGCGGTTCCGGTATGGCCAGCAAGGTCAGTTCGAACGACCGCATGGTCATCGCCGTGTCGTACGACCAGCCGGGACTGTCGGTGCGCAGGCTCGACGGCAGCTACCGCGGCTTCGACGTCGACGTCGCCAAGTACATCGCGAACGAACTGGGCGTCCAAGAGGAGAACATCACCTGGAAGGAAGCGCAGCCCGGCAACCGGGAGACGCTGCTGACCAGCGGTGAGGCCGACATGGTCGTCTCCACCTACTCGATCACGGACAAGCGCAAGCAGATCGTCGACTTCGTCGGCCCGTACTTCGTCGCGGGCCAGGACCTGCTGGTGCGCATGAACGAGAATCGCATCGAGGGCCCGAAGTCGCTCAACGCCACCCTGCGCCTGTGCTCCACCGCCGGCTCGACCTCGGCCGAGTACGTCCGCGACCAGTTCGCGAAAGACGTGAAGATGGT
The DNA here is from genome assembly GCF_900115955.1 of Lentzea waywayandensis. Lineage (GTDB taxonomy): Bacteria > Actinomycetota > Actinomycetes > Mycobacteriales > Pseudonocardiaceae > Lentzea > Lentzea waywayandensis. The sequence goes on along the minus strand of NZ_FOYL01000007.1, from coordinate 83,925 downwards.
CGAGTACGCCAAGTTCAGCGACTGCGTCACGGCGCTGCTCGCGGAGAACGTCGACGCCGTCACCACCGACGACGTGCTGCTCGCGGGCTACGCCGCCCAGAACCCCGAGCTCCTGCGGGTCGTCGGCGATCCGTTCAGCAAGGAGGAGTACGGCGTCGGCCTGCACCGCGACGACCCCGCCAGCAAGACGAAGGTCCAGGCCGCGATGCAGAAGATGATCGACACGGGCGCCTGGCGCAAGTCGCTCGAGGCCAACATCGGATCTTCCGGCTACAAGATCCCCGACCCGCCGAAGCTGGCCCCGTGATCACACGGGGCGTCACGTAGGCTCACGCCACGTGAACCGCGTCCCGCCGCACCGCGCTGATCGACCCGTTCGCGCGGGCATTCCAGAACACGGCCGTCTCCCGCGCTACTACGCGGTCAAGGCCGAGCTGTTCGACCTCGTCGAGAACCTCGGCGAAGGTACCGTCCTGCCCTCCGAACGTGAACTCGCCGAACGGTTCTCCGTCTCGCGCGTCACGCTGCGCCAGGCGGTCAGCGAGCTCGTGCTCGAAGGCAAGCTCATCCGCCGCCAGGGCAGTGGAACGTTCGTCGCGCCGCCCAAGCTCGTCCAGCCGTTGTCCCTGGTCAGCTACACCGAGGGCATGCGCAGGCAGGGCGTCGAGCCGAACCGCACGGTCATTACGGTCGAGGAGCTCGGCGCGGACGAGGGTCTGGCCCGCGACCTGATGCTCGAACCCGGCGACCCGATCGTGCACCTCGAACGCGTCCTGCTCGCCGACGACGAACGCATCGGCCTCGAATCGACGTACCTGAGCCTCGGCCGCTTCCCGGACCTGCTGGAGAAGCTCGACCCCGCCGGCTCGCTCTACGCGTGCCTCACCGAACGGCTCGGCGTCCGTTTCGCCGAGGCCGAGGAGCGCGTCGAGACGGTGCTCGCCACGCCCCGCGAGGCGCTGCTGATCGGCACGAACCCGGCGCTGCCCATGCTGTTGCTGCACCGCGTCTCCTACGACGTCGACGGCCACCCGATCGAACGCGCCCGGTCGCTCTACCGGGGTGATCGGTTCAGCTTCGTGGCCAGGCTGCACGCGGACCGTTAACTGGCTCATTCGGAACGGAACAGGATCGGTCCCCGAAGCGTCTGAGGATCATGGCGCTGGAACCGGAGATCGGGCTCGTCGGCAGGGACGACATCACCGCGTTGGTGGAGTCCCTGGTGGAACGCCGCGCGAAACACCCCCTGCCGGTGATCGTCGCGTTCGGTCCCGGCGGCAGCGGCAAGACGTCGCTGCTCGACCACGTCCGCCGCCGCTACCGCGACGCGCCGACGGCGAAGGTCGACCTCGACAAGGCCGGATCCCGTTCCTGCAAGGACATCCTCGACGTCGCCGCCGAGCAGCTGCGCTCCTACCGGCACGCCGAGTTCGGCCGAATGCGGTTACCGCGCTACGACCTCGCCCGGCTCGCGCTGTACACCGAGCCCGCGGACGATCCGCACCACCGCGCCCGTGAGCTCGCCGCCAAGCAGATGACCCGGCTCGTCGCGGTGGCCGATGCCGCCGAGGTCGTCGAGATGCTGCCGCCCGCCCAGGGCCTGGGCAAGGTGCTGCGGCCGTTGCTGCTGTGGCTCATCGGGCTCGCGGTCGTCGCGCCGAGGCCGTTGCGCTGGCTGCTGGGCGGGCCTCGGGTCGCGAGTGCGTTGCGCTGGTTCGAGAACTACGTCGGCGGCGAGCTGAAATCGGGGCAACGCCCGAAGTTCGACGCCGCACTCGTGCACACGTGGAATCTCAACCGCGCCGGCGAGACGCTGGAGATCGACCGCCTGCTCGTCGCCGCCTTCCTCGCCGACATCACGGCCGCCTACCGGTTCCGCCGTTACCGCAGGATGAACAGCCTGTTGCTGCTCGACGGCGCCGACCTGCTCGACGGCATCGACTCCTACCTGCCCCCGAAACGGCCACGGCCCGCCGCGCGGGCGACCGACTTCCTGAGCCTGCTCGCCGAGCGCCGCGCGAAGGAACCGCACGTGCCGCTGCTCGTGATCGCCACCAAGCAGTCCGCGCCCGCGCTGGCCGACTCGGCGGTCTTCAAGCCGGTGCGCCTGGAGCCCTTCACCCTGGCGCAGACGCGGCAGTTCCTCGCCGAGTGGAACCGCACCCGCAACAGCACGGTCGAGTCCGAGGCGCTCGTCGAAGAGCTTCAGGAGGTCACGCACGGCCACCCGCTCGCGGTGCGGCTCGCCATCCAGCTCGTGCAGTTCGTGTTCGCACGGGACCAGGTGTTGCCGTCGGTGCGCTCGGTGTTCGACGAACGGCTGCCGGTCGACGAGACCACGACGTTCCAGGACGCCACCGTCGGCGACTACCTGCTTCTCCGCTTCTTCCAACGCATTCCGGGCACCGAGGAGATGCCCGAACGCGAGGCGGCGCGCGAGATCTTCGCCCGTCTGGCTGCCCCGCGAGTGCTCGACCGGCACGTGATCCGCGCGCTGCTGCCGCCGTCGTGGTCGGCCGAGAACATGCGCTCACTGCTGGCGCAGCTGAGCTTCGTCGGCCAGGAGGGCGAGAACTTCGTCCTGCACCCGCTGTTGCGCGACCTTCTCGCACGCAGGCTCCGCGACGTTCCGGCGGACCAGCCGTTCTCGCACGCGAACGTCCATCGGTTGCTGAAGGATCGTTACGACAGCCTCGGGCAACGCGAAGACGCGCTCTACCACGCACTCGCGCTCGGCCAAGTCCACCTCGTCGCGCATCGCCTGCGCCCGCACGTCGACGAACGCAGCGACCGCTGGATCGCCGAGCTCGCCGCCATCGCCGAAGCCCCGATGCCGCCCGGCGAAGGTGAACCGGAGTTCGACGAGGAGCCGCGCACGTGGTGGGAGCGCCTGAGAACCGGCACCAAACGCAACCTGCACCGCCGCTACGACAGCGTGGTGCGCCCGGAGACGGGACTGCTGGAGGACGCGGTCATCGCGACGTGGGAACTGCGCTCCCGCAGCCGGACCGTCCGTCCGACCGTCGAGATGTACGACCAGGTTCTGCGCACCCACCAGGAACTCGATGGCGCCGAGGAACGTCTGACCGCCTACCGCGCAACGAAACGCGCGCTGGAGCACAACACGCCCGCGTCGCCGCCGGTGTCGCTGCCGCGCCCGTCCACGGTCGGCAGGTTCCCGTATCCGCGTCGCTGGCCGGGCCGCAACTCGGTGCGGCGCGTGACCGTCTACCTCGTCGTCGTGCTGCTTGTCCTGTACGGCGCGGCTTTCTATCTCCAGAGCAGCACCACCTGCTTGCGTTACGGCGTTCTCGAACCCGCCGAGCTCGTCGCGGACCTCGGCGGCGCCCGCACGCGCCTGTCCAAAATGGATGGAGTGCAATGCGTTGGCCTGAGCGAGAAACCGGGCAGGTTCGCCTACGGTGACCCGGCCACGCAGAACAACGACGACGCCGAGGTGGAGGAGCTCGCGAAGCTCATCGCGGAGGAGAACGACCGCGTCGCGAAGGTGAAGGACCGCAGCGTCGTCACGATCGTCGTCGCCACCATGCTCAGTTCCAGTGAGCGCGTGAAGCGGGACCTGTCCGCGGGAGTGAACGAACTGCGCGGCGCCTACCTCGCCCAGCGCGACTGGAACCAGCTCGACGGACTCGGCCGCAATCCGTTGGTGCGCCTCGTTCTCGCGAACTTCGGGGGCGAGTCCGCGCATGCCGAAGTCGTCGCGCGGCAGATCCGCGACTACGCCGAACGTGACCCGTCGGTGATCGCTGTGACCGGTCTCGGGCAGAGCCGTGAGACCACGCAGTCCGCGCTGGCGGTGCTGGGCCCGTCGAAGGAACGGCCGACCGGCATCCCGATGGTCGGGTCGTCGTTGTCGTCGACGAACTTCAGCCAGAAGCCGTACTTCTTCCGCGTCGCGCCGGCCAACGACCGTCAGGCGCAGGTCGCCGCCCGCATCATCGAACGCACCGAAGCGTTGCGCGGCCGCCCGTTGCACCTCGTGCGCAGCCCAGGAGACGAGTACAGCTCGGATCTCGCCGATGGGTTCCAGGACGTCCTCAAGCCCGAACGCCACGACTACGACGAGACGGCCAACGCGGTCACCACCCAGCTGGGGCAGGTGGTGACGGACATCTGCGAGAAGGCTCCGAACCCGCTCATCCTCTACACGGGCCGCACGGCGGAGGTCGGCGGGCTGCTGACCGAGCTGAGCCACAGCAACTGCACCGACCCGGTGGTGTTCGGCGGCGACGACCTGACCCAGCTCGAGACGACGAACTTCACGGATCTGGAAGACATCAAACGATTCGCCGACGGCCGGCTCTACTTCACGACGTTCGCGTGGACGCCGGGCCGCGAGCCGATTCCCCAGCCGACGCAACAGTTCTTCACCACGTACGAGGCCGCTCAGAAGAAGCACGCCAGAAGGGCATTCCTTTCGGGCCCCAACGGACATGTCCTGCTCGCTTATGACGCCGTCAGTGTTGTCGCACGGCAGACGTCCGTTGGGGCGTCACGAGAAGACCTCTACGAAAGGCTGCGCACTTTGCGTGACTTCCCGGGCGCGTCCGGGAGGCTGACATTCGACCGGACCGGTGCGAGCGGCACGTCCGGCGCAGACCCGGCCGACAAGCTGGTCGTGGGCCAGATCGTCAAGCTGGACAACGGTTTCCTGGTGTCTCGCTACGTGTCCCACGAAGGAACATGACCATCAGGTGAAGTGACTGCGGGTCACCGCACCCCGTGTGGGCGTAGGAAGATACCGCCCGTTCGCACTCGTTTCCCGCTCAAGTCGCGGAGGTACTGTTGACGGTACGAACTTCAGGACGTCCGCAACGGTGCGGAGGAGCGGGGGTGTGCCGTGTCCTTCAAGGCGGAGTTCCTCGCAGAACTCGAGGATTGCCTGCGCGGCTACGGCGCGGTCCCGGTGAGCAATCCCGACGCACTCGCGTTGTTCATCGAGTTCGTGCGAGCCCTTCCGGCGAGTGACCAGAGGCTGCGTTGCCTCGAAGGTGTCGACCAGGGTTCCGGGTCGTTCTGGAACAACCCGGCGGTGTGGTGGGAGCAGGTGCCGCGGTTCGGCGCGGGACTTCCCCGTTGCGGATCGGCGGAGTGCCGCAAGCTGCTGGACGACATGCTCGACGAGGCGATCAGCGACGAGATCGACGTGCTCGAGATGGAGATCCGCGAACTGCCCAGCTGACGCGGGAAAAGGGTCCGGACATGCCTGCCGGCGCCGCCACCTGTTACGGCCACGGCGCCGGGGCTTCCAGCACTTATTTGACGGCGACCAGCGACTTGAACAATTCCCGATAGCGGTGGAGAGCCAGTCGCAGGTCCTCGGTCTGTGGATCACCGTTTCCCTCGAGCTGCTTGGTGAGGGAGCGGTGCCGGCTGTTCAGTTCCTCGAGAGCGCGGGTCACGAGGTCGTCGGCCTTGCGGACGGCGGCCTTCGGGTCGTCGACGAAGTCGTACTGCACCGACTGCCACTCGTCCTCGAGCTTGCTGGACAGCTTCTGGTCGCTGCTCTTCTGGTCGGTGCGCGGCTGGTCGGCGCGCTGCGACCCGGTGGGCTGCTGACCGGTGCGGTGCTGCTCGCCGCGCTCGTGTTCCGTGCGCTGCGCCTCGGTCCGGTTCGTGTCGGTCCGCTGAGCGTCAGTGCGCTGAGCGTCGGTCCGCTGCGCCTCGGTGCGCTGAGCGTCGGTGCGCTGCGCTTCGGTGCGCTGCGCTTCGGTCCGGTTCGCGTCGGTGCGCTGGCCCTCGGTGCGCTGGCCCTCGGTGCGCTGGCCCTCGGTGCGCTGGGCCTCAGTGCGCTGGGCCTCAGTGCGTTGCGCGTCAGTCCGTTCCGCGTCGGTGCGCTGCGTCTGCTGCGGGGTGCGCTCGCCCTGCTGCGGACGAGCCGGGGTGGGAACCCCAGCGGCGTGAGTGGGTGCCTCAGACATCAGTCTTCTCCTTCCGCACGGTTTCCCTGTTCTTGCGCGGCTCGGCGCCGTGTTCGAGCAGATCCGTGAAGAGTTCGCGGTAGTGCACCATCGCGGTGCGAAGGTCCTCGGTACTGGCCTCGCCGATCTCCTGGCGCTCCGAGATGTCGTGCGCCTTGCGGTAGTGCTCCAGGGTCCGCGCGTGCTCGACGGACAGAACGCTCAGCTGCGCCTCGTAACCCTCGGTGGGGTAACCGCGCTCGGCCATCAGATCGGTCACGAGACGGTCGGCGTCGGCGATCGCACTCTCCGGCGAGTCGACGAACTTCGCCTGCACGTTCGCCCAGTGCCGGCGGTAACTCTCCTGTGCCGTCTGGGAAAGCGGCTTCAGGTCGAACTCGCTGTGGCGGTGCTCCCGCTCGGCGAGCTCCTTCTCCGCGGCCGTTCTGCTGTCGCTGTCCGTGACCGCGCGGTCGTATTCAGGGCCGAAGCGGTCGCGCAGCTTCTTGCGCTGCATAGCGGGCCTCAGCACGAACGCGAGGACCGCCAGCACCACTAGAACCGCGACCACCAGGCCGATGATGGCGCCCGTTGACATGGAAAAACCTCCAAGACAGGCAAGAAAGACTCTGCTGTCCTGGAGGCTTCCCGTTCACCCACAAGGGAAACATCAACCCTTGATACAAACCACCTGCTTGAGCTTGGCGACCACCTCGACCAGGTCGGACTGGTTCGCCATCACGGTGTCGATGTCCTTGTAGGCGCCCGGAATCTCGTCCACCACGCCGGAGTCCTTGCGGCACTCGACACCACTTGTCTGGGCAGCGAGATCCTTCGTCGTGAACGTCTTGCGGGCCTTGTTGCGCGACATCCTGCGGCCGGCGCCGTGCGACGCCGACTCGAACGAGTCGGGGTTCCCGAGGCCGCGCACGATGTACGAACCGGTGCCCATGGAACCCGGGATGATGCCCAGCTCACCAAGTCCGGCGCGGATCGCACCCTTGCGCGTCACCAGAACGTCCTCGCCGAAGTGGTTCTCCTCCGACACGTAGTTGTGGTGCGCCGAGATCGGCTCCTCGAAGACGATCTGCGGGAACTCGCCCCGCAGCACGTCGCAGACCAGGCGCAGCATGACCGCGCGGTTGCGTCGCGCGTAGTCCTGCGCCCAGTACAGGTCGTGCCGGTACGCGGCCATCTCGGGCGTGCCCGAGAGGAACACGGCGAGGTCCGGGTCCGGCAGCTCGGAGTTGTGCGCGAGCGTGCGCGCCACCGCGATGTGGTGCTGCGCCAGCTCGTTGCCGATCCCACGTGACCCGGAGTGCAGCATGACCCACACCCGCTGGTCGCCGTCCAGGCAGACCTCCAGGAAGTGGTTGCCGCCCCCGAGCGTGCCCATCTGGTGCAGCGCCTTGTCGGCGCGTGCCTTCACGACGGGCGTGAGGTCGTCGAACTTCCTCCAGAACGTGCCCCAGTCGGACGCGTCCCTCTCGGTGAACGCGGTCGCCTTGTGCTGACCGAAACCGACGGGGACCACGGCCTCCATCCGGGACCGCAGCCCACGGAGTGTCTCCGGCAGGTCGCTGGCCGTGAGCGAGGTGCGCACGGCGGTCATGCCGCAGCCGATGTCCACGCCGACGGCCGCGGGGGAGACGGCGTCACGCAACGCGATCACCGAACCCACCGTGGCGCCCTTGCCGTAGTGCACGTCGGGCATGACCGCGATGTGCTTGAACGCCCACGGCAGCGAGGAGATGTTCTGCAGCTGCCGCATGGCGAACTCCTCGACCTCGTCCGGTCGAGTCCACATGCGAATGTCCACGTTCTGGCCGCGGACCAGGGTTGCTGCCATGCCCACGAGGTTAGGCGGCGCTTTGCCCGTTCCACAAAAGAGTTTCCGCGCTCACGAACTCCCACGTGCCCTTGCGCACCTTGGCCTTGCGGAGGTCACCACCGATGTTCGTGACGAACGCCCGCACGGTCGGCAGGTCGTCGACGCCCGCGATGAGGATCGCCTTGTCCTGCAACGTGACGCTGCCGCCGCCGAGCTTCTCGCGCGCGACCGCGTCCTTGAGCAGGCCTTCGCGGACCTGCTGCGCGGTGATGCCGTCGACCTCGACCTGGACGGCGTCGACCTTCGGCGAGTTCGCGAGCAGGAAGCGGAACGTGAGCACCGACTCCTGCCGGAACTGCTTGCTGATCGTGGATGCGGTGTGGCGCAGGGCTTCTTCGTTCAGCGTGACGTCGAACTTGCGGGAGCGTTCGAACGTCGTCTGCTGAAGGTCGCCCGACCAGAACACGCCGTCGAGCAGCGTCGAACGGGTCGTGAAGCCGCCGTTCGCGTGCACGACGGCGCGGACCTCGCGGTCGAACTTCACGAGCCTGTCCCGCAACCGCGGGTCGGCGGGGTCGGTGATGATCGCGGTGTTGTTCGTCGCGAAGATCTCCGGGCACGGCAGCGGTGCGCCCGCCGCCGTGCCGGTGGAGACCGCGAACGCCAGTACCGACGTGACTGCCACGAGAAGATTTCGCATGGGGCACAACGTATTGGGCGCGACGCGGTTCGGCATACCCCGTTCCACTCAGCGGGCTACGGCGCGTTTGTACTGGTAGTTGGCCAGCGGAACGAAGATCAGCAGGAACACCACCACCCAGCCGAGCGACGCGAGCACCGGGTGCTGCAGCGGCCACACGTCCGGCGGCGTCTGCAGGGGAGAGGTGTTGCCGAACAGTTCGCGGGCGGCCAGCGTGACCGCCGAGACCGGGTTCCACTCGGCGACGTGACGCAGGCCCGCAGGCAGGTTCTCCGACTGCACGAACGTGTTCGCGATGTAGGTGATCGGGAAGATGAAGATGAAGCTGGCGTTGTTGAACACCTCAGGACTGCGCACCAGCAGCCCGATCCACGCCATCGCCCACGAGAACGCGTAGGCGAAGAGCAGCAGGATCCCGACCGCGGCGAGGGCCTCCAGCGGCGACGAGTGGATGCGCCAGCCGACGATCAGGCCGGTGATCATCATGATGACGATGACCAGCGCGTTGTTGACCAGGTCCGACGTGGTGCGGCCGACCAGGACGGCCGAGCGCGCCATCGGCAGCGAGCGGAACCGGTCGATGATGCCCTTGGTCATGTCCTCGGCGAGGCCGCTGCCGGTGATGGTGGCGCCGAACAGCACGGTCTGCGCGAAGATGCCTGCCATCAGGAACTCGCGGTAGTCCATGCCGGGGATCTGGATCGAGCCGCCGAACACGTAGGCGAACAGCAGCACGAACATGATCGGTGCCGCGGTGGAGAACACCAGCAGGTCCGGTACGCGTTTGATCTTGATCAGGTTGCGCTTGGCGACGACCGCGCCGTCCGCGAGCGCTTGCAGCAGCTTCACTTCTGTTCCCCTTGCGCTGAGTCGTCTGCGACGTGCCCGGTCAGGGCCAGGAACACGTCGTCGAGGGTCGGTCTGCGCAGCCCGATGTCGAGGACCTTCACCGACTCGGCGTCCAGCCGCCGGATCGCCTCCATCAGCACCGAGGACCCGCCCGTGACCGGCACGGTGAGGTGGTTCTGGCGGTCGTCCGCGTCGATCTGGCCGACGGCGAGACCGGCCAACGTGCCGGCGGCGGTGCTGAGCTCGGCGGACGTGGCGACGGACAGTTCGAGACGTTCGCCGCCGACCTGGTCCTTGAGCTGGTCGGCGGTGCCTTCGGCGATCACCCTGCCGTGGTCGATGACGGCGATCTGGTCGGCGAGCCGGTCCGCTTCCTCGAGGTACTGGGTGGTGAGCAGGAGGGTCGTGCCGCCTTTGACCAGTTCCTCGATCACGTCCCACATGCCCAGCCGGGAGCGTGGGTCGAGGCCCGTCGTCGGTTCGTCGAGGAACAGCACGGTCGGCTTCGCGACGAGCGCGCCCGCGAGGTCGAGCCTGCGCCGCATGCCGCCGGAGTAGCCCTTCACCGGACGGTCGGCGGCGTCTTCGAGGTCGAAGCGGGCGAGCAGTTCGCGGGCTCGTTCCCGGCTTCTGGCGCGGCCGAGGTGGTAGAGACGGCCGACCATGTCGAGGTTCTCGAACCCGGTGAGGTTGTCGTCGACGGCCGCGTACTGGCCGGAGAGACCGATCTTCGTGCGGAGTTCGTCGGCCTGCTTGCGCACGTCGAGCCCGGCGACGCGCGCCGATCCCTCGTCGGCCTCGAGCAGGGTGGTGAACACGCGTACCGCTGTCGTCTTGCCGGCGCCGTTGGGACCCAGCAGACCCGTGATGGTCCCCTCGGGCACGGTGAGGTCCAGGCCGTCGAGCGCGACGACCGATCCGTAGCGTTTGACCAGGCCTTCGGCCACGATCGCGTCTGTCATGCGGGCATCATGGCGCTGAGGTCTGACAATTTCGTCCGATTTATGACCTTGTCCAGGTGATTGACAGGCGCTTTGAACGTGAAAATACTTCAGAGTCATGGAACGCGTGTGCGTCATCGGGGCAGGGTCCTCCGGCATCGCCGCATGTCAGGTGCTCGGTGCCCGCGGCATCGAGTTCGACTGCTTCGAGACCGGGTCGGAGATCGGCGGCAACTGGCGCTACCTCAACGACAACGGCATGTCGTCCGCCTATCGCTCCCTCCACATCAACACCTCGCGGCAGATGATGGAGTTCAAGTCCTTCCCGATGCCCGCGCGTCTGCCCGCCTATCCCTCGCACTTCCAGATCGCCGAGTACTTCGACGACTTCGTGAAGCACCACGGGTTCCGCGACCGCATCCGGTTCCGGACCGAGGTCACCTCGGTTTCCGTCGCGCCCGGTGGCTATTCCGTCACGACGCGCGATCGCGATACCGGCGAGGAGATTTCGGGTGTCTATCGTTCAGTAATCGTCGCGAACGGGCACCACTGGTCGCCGCGGATGCCCGAGCCCGCGTTTCCCGGCTCGTTCGACGGCGAACAGACGCACGCGCACTTCTACAAGACGCCCGAACGATTCGCGGACAAGAAGGTGCTGGTTCTCGGCATCGGCAATTCCGCCTGCGACATCGCGGTCGAGACCTCACGCGTCTCCGCGCGGACGTTTCTGGCGATGCGCCGAGGCGCGCACATCATGCCCAAGTACCTCTTCGGCATGCCGACCGATCACCTGACGACCTCGCCGCTCGCCCGTTTCGCGCCCGCCTGGCTCCAAGCGCTGTCCGTGCGGGCGATGCTGCGGCTGGCACGCGGCAAGCTCTCCGACTACGGGCTGCCCGAGCCGTCGCACGGCATCCTCGCCGCGCACCCGACGGTGTCCGACGACCTGCTGACCCGGCTCGGGCACGGCGACATCACGGTGAAACCGAACCTGACGCGGCTCGACGGGGCCGGGGTCGTGTTCGCGGACGGGTCCCGCGAGGACGTCGACGTGATCGTCTACTGCACCGGCTACAAGGTCGACTTCCCGTTCTTGTCCTCTGCCGAGTTCCCCGCCGTGTCGTCCGCGGACAACGAGGTGTCGTTGTACCGGCGGGTCGTGGATCCGGCGCATCCCGGGCTCTACTTCCTCGGGCTGATCCAGCCGCTGGGGGCGATCATGCCGCTGGCCGAGGCGCAGTCCGAGTGGATCGCCGACCTGATCTCGGGGCGTGGGGTGCTGCCTCCGGTGCCGGAGATGAAGGCGGAGATCACCTCCTACCGGGAGACGCTGCGGCGCCGGTACGTGAAGTCGAAGCGGCACACGCTGGAGGTCGACTTCCTCGGGTACCAGCGGGAGTTGCAGGAGGAACGGCGGGCGGGCGCCGCTCGCCGCTGACTCGTCGCGCCACCTGGTGGGGCCCTCGATGTCGACCTTTGCAATGAGTCTTTTGACTTCGTCCGCAAACGTATTTTGCATCCGGGGTGGGTGGGCAGCGATATATCGGTCTGCGGACCGGCCGTGAGCTGGGCCTTAGCAATGAGTCTTTTGACGGCGTCCGCAAACGGCTCATTGCTAGGGGCTGAGAGGCGGGGAGTGAAGGGTGGGGGCGGGGCTGCGTGGGTACGGTCGGAGCGTGTCGTCGAGTGCTCAGGTGATCGTTCTCAACGGTGGGTCCAGCTCCGGCAAGTCGGGGGTCGCGCGCTGCCTGCAGGCGGTGTTGCCCGAGGCGTGGCTGGCGATCGGGGTCGACACGTTGATCGACGTGATGCCCGCGCGGTTGCGGCTCGGGTCGGAGGGCATTGGGTTCGCGGTCGACGGTGAGGTCAGCGTCGGGGCCGAGTTCCGGTTGCTGGAGGACGCTTGGATGAACGGCGTCGCGGCGATGGTGCGCGCGGGGGCGCGGGTGATCGTGGACGACGTGTTCCTGGGTGGGGCCGAGTCACGGCGGCGGTGGGAGAAGGCCCTGGACGGGCTTCGCGTGGTGTGGGTCGGGGTGCGGTGTGATGCCGCTGTCGCCGCCGGGCGCGAGCTTGCTCGTGGTGATCGGGTTGCCGGGATGGCCGAGGCGCAGGCTGAACTCGTGCATCGCGGGATGAGTTACGACGTCGAGGTCGACACCGCGAAGGCCGAGGCGGTCGAGTGCGCGAAGGTGATCGCCGCACAGGTCGGGACCGTCTAGGGGCGGGGTGGGTCGTCGTTCGGGGCGCAGGAGCCGCCGCCCTGGGGCCAGCACGAAGGGCCGGCGGTGACCGGCGGGGCCAGTCGAGCGGTCGACAGGATCGTGGCTAGATCCGTATCCAATATATTGCCCAGCTGGGTTCGGCGGGCGAACACGCATGGCCAGACTTCGCCGGACGATGAGATGGCGACGGCGCCGTGGCCGCAGCGGCCGCAGAGTTGGTCGAGACCGGTCTGGCCAAGATTGGACTGGTCAGGGTCAGGTGAAGCGTTTGCGCCGCGGCCGATGCGGCGTAGGCGATCGCCGCCGATGTCGGTGACGCCCAGCGAGGAAAGCTCGGCTTGGGCGCCGTGGGTGCGCTGGCGGCCGATGTGGTCGGAAGAGCTGACATCGATGACGCCGGCGCGCAGCGGGATGTCGCGGCGCAGGGCCTCGGCGATGTTCGCGCGGGTGCGGGCGTGACTGCCGCGCCGTCGGGTGATGGCCTCGTGCTGGGACGCCGTGTCGGAGTAGTAGCTCGTCGCCAGGCGCACGCCGGGGCGGGAGAAGGTGTCCCACAGGCGCGGGCCGATGTGCACGAGATTGCTGAACACCTCGACCTCGAGTCCGGCGACCAGTCCGCGATCGACGAACTCCGGTAAATCGGGGTGCAATGTCGGCTCGCCGCCGATGAACTGAATCGAGTGCGCGCCGAGTTCGGCCACATCGTCGATGATCCGGAACCAATCGCGAGTTCTGAGCACGCCCTCGTCGCCGCGCGGTCCGGACTCCGCGTAGCAGTGCGTGCAGCTCAGCTGACATTTGCCGGTGATCTCAAGCCATGCGAAACGCAGGTCGGTCATGTCCCGCTCCCCTGGACGACGCCGTGCGATAACCATCTTGCCCCGGCGGGCCGCGAAAGGAGCTGTCGAATTCATTTAAACATCGGACTGATGTTGGCTCGGTGACATGTCACCGACACGAATACGGCGTGCGCCTGGCCGTATTGGTATTAACCGACTAATCAATCGCGGATCAGGAGCGTCTCATTAGGAAGCACGCGAAACCGCTTCCGGAAGCGGGCTCCGGCAGCCGCTCGATGTCGAACGACGCCCCGAACAGCCGCTGCTCGTCACCCACGGCGAGACCGGGGAACCGGGCGCCACGACGCTTCCACCACGGGATCTCGTCGTAGAAGCACCACATCAGGAACAGCGAGCCGGGGTGCGACAGCCGCAGCACGGTCGCCGCCATCGCGTCCTGGGCGGGACCGCGCAGGTCGTCCAGCACGCTGTAGTCGACGAGCAGGTCGAACGTCCCGGAGACGCCGGGGATCGACGTGGCCGTCAGATCCCCCGGCAGCCACTCGATCGACAACGACGGCGGCGTCGCGCGCCGGGCCTTCTCCAGGCCGACGGGGGAGAAGTCCACGCCCGTCACGTCGAAGCCGTGCTCGGCCAAGAAGATCGAGTTCGCCCCGCTGCCGCAGCCGAGATCGATCGCGCGGCCCGGCGCGATCCGTCCTGACGACACCAGATTCACCAGTTCGGCACGGGGACCGCCCTCCCACGGCGCCCAGGTCCGGTACATGAAGTTGTAGGCACGACGACCGACCATCCCATGTCCTCCCAACGAAAAACGGGGCCGCCGACGTGAAGTCAGCGGCCCCGCTCATCCGGCAACCTTTCAGTGCACGCCGAGCACGCCGTCGATCCGGCGCGGAATGCCGAGCGGGTTCGCGTCCCGCAACTCCGCCGGCAGCAACGCGTCCGGCCACGACTGGTACGTCACCGGCGCGATCCAGCGGCGGATCGACGTGGCGCCCACCGACGTGTGCAGCGGGTTCGTCGTCGACGGCCACGGGCCACCGTGGTGCTGACCCCACGCCACCGCGACACCGGTCGGCCACGCGTTGAAGATGATGCGACCCGCGACGTGCCGCAGGACCTCGGCGATCTCACCGGCCTCCGCGTGGTCCGACGCCTCCGCGTGCACCGTGCCGGTCAGCGTGCCCGGCAGCTTCGCCAGCACCGAGTGCAGTTCGGCGGGGTCCGAGTAGGTCACGGCCAGGGCGGCCGGGCCGAAGTGCTCCTCGGTGAGCTTCTCGAGGTTCTCCTCGAACACCGACACCGGCACGCTGAACAGACGCGGAGCCACGGCCCACGCCTCGTCCGGGCGCGTGCCCGCGGACACGACGGTCACCAGGTCCGACGCGGCCAGCGCGTCCGTCGACGCCGTGTAGGAGTCGCACATCCGCTCGTTCAGCATCGCGCCACCGGTCGTCGCCGCGACGGCCTCACCCAGCGCGGGCACCAGCGCCTCGGGCGTGAAGACCAGGCCGGGGTTCGTGCAGAACTGGCCGACACCCATCGTCAGCGACGCCGCGAACCCGGCCGCGATGTCCTCGCGCTCAGCCGCGCCCGGCAGGATCACCGTCGGGTTCACGCTGCCCAGTTCGCCGTAGAACGGGATGGGGTCCGGCCGGCCCTGCGCCAGGTCGAACAGCGCCCGCCCGCCACCGGTCGAGCCGGTGAAACCGACCGCGCGCACCGCCGGGTGCTTCACCAGCGCGACACCCGACTCGGTGCCGTACACGATCCCGAACACACCCTCGGGCGCACCGGCCTCGCGGAGCGCGTCCACCACGACGCGCGCGGTCTCGCGCGACGTCGACGGGTGCGCCGAATGTGCCTTCACCACAACGGAACAACCGGACGCCAGCGCGGAGGCTGTGTCACCACCGGCGACCGAGAACGCGAACGGGAAGTTCGACGCGGAGAACACCGCGACCGTCCCCAAAGGACGGAGCACGCGCCGCAGCACCGGGCGCGGCGGGATGATGTCCGGGTTCGCCGTGTCCAAAGTGGCCTCGACGTAGCTGCCCTCGCGCAGCACCTCCGCGAACAACCGCAGCTGGTTCGTCGTGCGCTTGAGCTCGGTCGTCAGCCGCGGCACGCCCAGCGCCGTCTCGCCGTCCGCGGTCTCGACGAGCAACGACGACTCGCCGTCCAGCGCGTCCGCGACCTTCTCCAGCACCACGGCACGATCCGCCGCCGGAACGACCGACCACGCCGAGAACGCGACGGCCGCGGCGGAGGCGATCCGGTCCACCTCGCTGTCGGGGGTCTTCGCAACCGGCTCGCCGAACGGCTCACCGGTGCGCGGGTTGTATCCCTGAACGACGTGGCTCAACGCCCTGCCTCCTTGACTGCCGTGTCGAAATCGGGGCCACACCAGGCCCCGCCCACGTACCTCGCCGCGGGCGACGAGGGATCGAGCTCACCGCCGTGCTGCTCCAGCACCGCTGCCGCGTACTCCTCGGAGTCGTCCTGCGGCTCGTAACCGATGGCGCGGGCCTCGTCGAGCGAGAACCAGCCGCGCTTGTTGTTCGAAACTCCCCACACGATCCGGAAACCGGGGGACGGGAAGGAAAGAGCCGCCTCGAACAGGCGCGCGCCGTCGTCCGGTGACATCCAGGTCGAGAGCATCCGCACGTCACGCGGCTTCTCGAAGCACGAACCGATGCGGATCGCGATCACGTCCATGCCGTAGCGGTCGGCGTACAGCGACCCCAACGCCTCCAGCGCCACCTTGGACACGCCGTAGTACGTGTCCGGGCGCGGGAACGCGTAGTCGCCCGCCTCGCCGTCGGCGCGTTCCAGGTAGCCGACCGCGTGGTTCGAGCTGGCCAGGATCACCCGGCGAACTCCCTGCCGGCGCGCGGCTTCGAGCAGCGTGTGCGTGCCGTCGATGTTGACCCGCAGGATCTTCTCCCACGGCTCCTCGAGGCTGTGGCCACCGAGGTGGATCACCGCGTCGACGTCCTTCAGCGCCGCTTCCATCGCGGCCATGTCGGTCACCGACGCCTCGACGAGCTCGACGTTCTCGCCGTCGGCGGCCGCGGGTAGCTCCGCGATGTCCAGCAGCCGCAGGACACGGCCCTCCGCCGCGAGGCGGGTACGCATGAGCGTGCCCACCCCGCCGCCGGCGCCGGTGATCAGGATGCGTGCGGTCACGGGTTGGACCCCTCCGTCTTGTTCAGGTGTATCGGCAAAGCTCAGCGACCGAACTGGCGGAGGAGTTCGGTGATCTGCCGGGCGGCGTCGAGCAGAGCGGCGATGACCTGCCGCTCGTGCTCGGGGTCCAGTCTGCCCAGAGGAACCGAGCAACTCATAGCGTCCAGAACGGGATTTCGATAAGGCAACGCCACCGCGAAACAACCCAGCCCGGGTGTGTTCTCCTCGCGTTCGTGGGCATAGCCGACATTTCGGAACCCGGCGAGCTGCTCGTGCAGCGCCGCCCGATCGGTCACGGTGTTGGGGGTCAGCGGCGACAGCTCGGCCGGAAGGATCAGATCGACCTCCTCCGGCGTCCGCGTCGAGAGCACCGCCTTGCCCAGCGACGTCGAGTGCGCGGGCAGCCGGCGGCCGACGCGCGAGACGACCCGCAGGTGGTGTTCGGACTCGCGGCTCGCCAGGTAGACGACGTCCGCTCCGTCCAAACGGGCAAGGTGAACGGTCTCGTTGATGTCCTGACGGACCTGCTCCATCACACGGATCGCCGCGCGTACAACAGGGTCGTGGTCCAAATAGGACGTACCGACGAGCAGCGCGCGTACGCCGATGCCGTACGTGCCCCGGTCCGAGTCGACCTCCACCCAGCCGCGTGCGACGAGCGTCTGCAGCAGCATGTAGAGGCTGGACTTGGGATAGCTGAGCTCGCGGTGCAGCTCAGTGAGCGTCAGTCTGCGGTCTGACGCGGACAGCACCTCGAGCAACTCCACCGTTCGGTCGGCGGACTTCACTGCGCCCGGACGAGCTGTGCCTCTGTCGATCGGCGACGCCACCTGGCCTCCTCGAAACCTGTGCGCAACATGCCCTTGACACGTCGCTGTGGTGATTCTTACAGTCCTGCATCAGGTTCACAAGTACGACCCACGTTCATATATCTGAACACGAAGGGCTCCGACGATGCGCCGTAGAACAGCCACGACAATTGCCACGCTGGGCGTGGCAGCGCTGCTCGCAGGATGCGGCAGCGGTGGCACCACGGCGACGTCGTCCAAGGACCCGAGCAAGCCTCTCGAAGTGTGGACCCGCTCGACCGAGGCGACCGCGAAGGTCTACGAGAAGATCTTCAAGTCGTTCACCGAGAAGACCGGCGTGCAGGTCGACTACAAGCCGATCTTCAACGACTTCGACAAGCAGGTGCAGCAGCGCGCCGCGTCGAAGGACCTCCCCGACGTCGTCATCACCGACACCGGCTCGCTCGGCAACTTCGTCAAGCAGGGCTGGACGACCGAGGTGAAGCGCGACGACGTCGCGGGCAGCGGCGACATCGTCGACCGCGCGTGGAACAACGGGAAGGGCGCGGACGGCAAGTTCTACGCCATCCCCTACTCCACCCAGGCGATGGTCACGCTGATCCGCAAGGACTGGCGCGAGAAGCTCGGCAAGCCGATCCCCACCACGTGGGAGGAGCTCGACGACCTCGCGAGGGCCTTCACCCGCAACGACCCCGACGGCAACGGGCAGAACGACACCTACGGCATGCTCGTGCCGGGCACGACCGACCGCGGCTACCTCGCGTGGTGGGCGGCCAGCTACATCTGGCAGGGCGGCGGCGACATCCTCGAGGACGAGGGCGACGGCAAGTTCCGCGTCGGCATCGACTCGCCGGAGTCGACCAAGGCCGTCGAACGGCTGCGCAAGCTCTTCTGCGAGGACAAGGTCATGCAGCCCGGCTCGCTGACCCTGGGCACGAACGACGCGCACCCGCTGTTCGAGTCGGGCAAGAGCGGCATCTACCTCACCGGCCCGTACATGATCGGCCGTTTCGACAAGTCGGTCGGCAAGGACAAGTACGAGGTCATCGCGTCCCCGAAGGGCCCGGCCGGTGCCACGGTGCTCGGTGAGGGCGAGAACATCTACCAGATGGCCGGCTCCGCGAAGACCGCCGACCAGAAGAAGCTCGCCGAGTACCTGATCACGTCCGAGGCGCAGCAGGCCGGCATGAAGGGCGACCCGCAGCCGGTCGTCCGCCTGCCCGTCAACAAGACCGTCGACGTCAACGCGACGTACAAGGACCCGCGCTGGGCGACCGTGGCGGGCGTGTACTCCAGCGAGGCGCGGCCGTTCCCCAGCGTTCCGAACTTCGCGCCGTTCCGGCAGAAGACCTCGGAGACCCTGAACTCCATCTTCGCGAAGTGCCCCGCTGACTCCTCGGCCGAGCTGAAGACCCTCGCGGAAGCGCTCAAGAAGGAACTCGACAACCAGAAGGCGTCGAAGTGACAGCAGTTCAGTCACTCGGCGACACCCGAGACGTGGGCTCGACGGCTAGTGGCGGCGGTGCCGTCGAAACCCACCCCGTGAGGCGACGCCGCCGGCGTCGCCTCACGGGAGCCACCTTCATCCCGTGGCTGTTCCTGCTTCCCGCCGTACTGATCTTCCTGGTCTTCAAGTTCATCCCGATGGCCGAGGGCATCCGGCTCTCGCTGTTCGAGGTCCGGCCGTTCCTCGGCGACATCTTCGTCGGCTTCAAGAACTACGCGACGATCCTGCAGGACGAGAAGTTCCTGACCGCCAGCTGGCACACCCTCGTGCTGGCCGGCGGTCAGACGGTCGGCGCGATGGTGATCGGCTTCTTCCTCGCGCTGCTGCTCGAAGGCCACACCAAGTCGCTGTGGTTCGTGCGGTCCGCGGTGTTCCTGCCCGTCGTGGCGGCCACCGCGGTCATCGGTGAGATCTGGCGGCTGTTCTTCTACCCGGCGCCCGAAGGCTTCCTCAACGAGCTCATCTCGTGGGTCGGCCTCGGGCCCTGGGAGTACATCCACAGCACGGACACCTCGCTGGTGTCGGTCATGTTCGTGGGCATCTGGAAGCACGCCCCGTACGACATGGTGCTGATCCTCGCCGGGCTCGCCGGCATCGACCGCCAGCAGTACGAGGCCGCCGCGATCGACGGAGCCTCGACGCCGCAACGGATCTGGAACGTCACGCTCCCCGCGCTGCGGCCCGTCATCACCATCCTGCTGACGCTGGCGGCGATCCGCGGCCTGCGCGTCTTCACCGAGGTGTACGTGCTCACCGGAGGTGGCCCCGCGGGGTCGACCGACGTCTGGATGACCCGCGTCTACACCACGGCGTTCGAACAGTCCGAAGCCGGACTCGCCTCGGCGGGCTCGGTGTTGTTGTTCCTGGTCACGCTCGTTCTCACGGTCAGCGTGCAGTGGTACCGCCGGAGGAAGGAGGCGCGATGAGCGTCAACTCGAGCCGCTTCGACAGCGCCATCGGCTGGTCCACCCGGCCGGACGCCTGGGGCAGCAAGGCCATCCGCTTCCTTTTCAGTGCCCTCGCTGTAATCCTTTTCTGCGGCCCGCTGCTGGTCATCTTCTCCGGCGCGTTCGACCACAACCCGGACCCGACCAAGCTGTCGGTGATCCCGGACAACCCGTCGCTGATCAACTTCCAGGTCGCGGCGGAGAACAAGATCTGGCACTACCTGATGAACTCGCTGGTCATCGCCGGTGGTGCGCTGCTGTTGCAGCTGTCGGTGAGCGTGTTCGCCGCCTACGCGTTGGCGCGCAAGAAGTTTCGCGGTCAGGCCATCGCACTGTTGGTCATTCTCGCCACGATGATGTTGCCGGAGGAGGTCATCGCGATCCCGCTGTCGCTGGTGATCGGAGACCTACCGCTGGTGCACGTGAGTCTCAGGGGCACCCTGCTCGGCGTCATCCTCCCGTTGGGGGCTTGGGGTTTCTCCATCTTCGTCATGACGGAGTTCATGAAGGAGATCCCCAGCGAACTGGAGGAGGCAGCCAAAGTGGACGGTGCCGGGGAGCTGCGTCTCTTCGCGCAGATCATCCTCCCGCTGTGCAAACCCGCGCTCGGCGTCATCGCCGTGTTCGGCTTCAACATGATTTGGGAGCAGTACCTGCTCCCCCTGATCGTCGCCGCTGACCCCTCCGATTACACGCTCACGGTCGCACTTCTCGCGCTCCGGTCCGACGATCAGGTCGGAACGGGCATCGTGCTGGCCGGAGCGTTGCTGGCGCTGGTACCGAGCCTGGTCGTGTACCTGTCGCTGCAGAAGTCCTTCCTGCGTGGGATCACCACCGGAGCGATCAAGGGATGAGTCTGGTTATGCAACTCGATGGTGTGCTGTTCTTTCCGGTGACCCCGTTCGACAGCGAGGGGAACATCGCGTACGACGTGCTCGCCGAGCACGTCAAGCACGGTGTCTCCGCCGGGCCGGGCGCGGTGTTCGCCGCCTGCGGCACCGGCGAGTTCCACGCCCTGGGGCTGGAGGAGTTCGAGCGGGCGGTGGCCGTCGCGGTCGAGGCGACCGCGGGCAAGGTGCCGGTGTTCGCCGGCGCGGGCGGCTCGGTCGTCGCGACCAAGCAGTTCGTGCAGGCGGCGGAACGCGCCGGTGCGCAGGGCATCCTGCTGCTCCCGCCGTACCTGGTGACCAACCCGGCCGCCGGACTCGTGCGGTACGTGGCCGAGGTCGCCGGCGTCACCGAGCTGCCGATCATCGTGTACCAGCGCAACAACGCGCGGTTCACGCCGGAGACCGCCGTCGAGGTCGCGCGGATCCCGAACGTCGTGGGCTTCAAGGACGGCATCGGCGACCTCGACCAGATGCAGCGGATCGTGCTGTCGGTTCGTGCCAACGTTGACAAGCCGTTCCAGTTCTTCAACGGCCTGCCGACCGCGGAGATGACCCAGCTCGCGTACCGGGGCATCGGCGTCGAGCTGTACTCGTCGGCGGTGTTCTGCTTCGCGCCGGAGATCTCGATCGGCTTCTACAACGCCGTGCAGTCCGGCGACACCGAGCTGGTGAACCGCTTCCTCTACGAGTTCTACAAGCCTCTGGTCGAGCTGCGGGACAAGGTTCCCGGCTACGCGGTCGCCCTGGTGAAGGCCGCGGTGCGCGCGAACGGACTCGAGGTGGGCGGTGTGCGGCCGCCGTTGATCGACCCGTTGGACGAGCACCTGGCCGCTCTCGACAAGATCATCGCTGCGGGCAAGGCTCTGCTGAGCTGAGAGGGCGTTCGGAATGAAGATCACCGAGATTGTTCTGACACCGATCGCGTTCCGGGACCCGCCGCTGCTGAACTCGGCCGGCGTCCACGAGCCGTGGGCGCTGCGCACCATCGTCGAGGTGCACACCGACGAGGGCATCTCGGGGCTGGGGGAGACCTACGGCGACCTTGGGCACCTGGAGCGCTCAAGGTCCGTTGTGGACTCCCTGATCGGCCTCGACGTGTTCGCGTTGAACGAGATGCACGCGCGGGTCTCCGCCGTTCTCGGCGGCAAGGCAGGCCAGGACAAGCACGGCCTGACCGGGAAGATCACGGCGGAGAGCACCGTCGACCGCGTGTACTCGCCGTTCGAGGTCGCCTGCCTGGACATCCAGGGCAGGGCGCTCGGGCGTCCGGTGCACGACCTGCTGGGCGGTGCGGTGCGTTCCGCCGTCCCGTACTCGGCGTACCTGTTCTACAAGTGGGACGGGCATCCCGGCGCCGAGCCGGACGAGTGGGGCGAGGCGATCGACCCCGCCGGCATCGTGGCGCAGGCGACCAAGATGATCTCGCGGTACGGGTTCGGGTCGATCAAGCTCAAGGGCGGCGTCTTCCCGCCGGAGCAGGAGATCGAGGCGATCCGCGCTCTGCGCGAGGCGTTCCCGGACCACCCGCTGCGGCTGGACCCGAACGCGGCCTGGTCGTCGGCGACGTCGCTGAAGGTCGCCGAGGAGCTCGACGGCGTGCTGGAGTACCTGGAGGATCCGACGCCGGAGATCTCCGGGATGGCGGAGGTGGCCGCGAAGGCGCCGATGCCGTTGGCCACCAACATGTGCGTGGTCGCGTTCGAGCACCTCAAGCCTTCGGTGGAGCAGGACGCCGTGCAGGTGCTCCTGTCCGATCACCACTACTGGGGCGGTCTGCAGCGGTCGCGTCAGCTGGGGATGATCTGCCAGACCTTCGGCATCGGCCTGTCGATGCACTCGAACTCGCACCTCGGCATCTCACTGGCCGCGATGACGCACCTGGCGGCGGCGACACCGAACCTGAACTACGCGTGCGACACGCACTACCCGTGGAACGCGGCGGACGAGGTCGTGGAGCCCGGCGTGCTGTCCTTTGTGGATGGTGCGGTGCCGGTGCCCGTCACGCCTGGTCTCGGTGTGACGCTGGATCGTGACGCGTTGGCGCGCATGGCCGAGAACTACGTTCGTTGTGGCATCACGTCTCGTGACGACACGGGCTACATGCAGAAGTTCGACCCGAGCTACGAGAGGAAGCGTCCCCGGTGGTGAAGTCGGTTGTCCACGCCTATCCGTGGGACCTGATCGGAGACCCTGAGGCCGTCGCGCGGTATCAGGAGCTCGGCGTCGACGCGATCGCCGTCGCCGCGTCGTATCACACCGTGCGGGCCGCGACGCCGCTGCACCCTTCGCATCGAATGGTCGACGCGCGGCACGCGGCGTTCTACCTGCCGGTGCGTTCGGAGAAGTACGGCCGGCTGGTGCCCGCGGAACCGTCCTGGGTGGACGGTTCCGACTCGTTCGGTGCCGCGGCGGCTTTGGTTCGTGCCGCGGGACTTCCCGTGTACGCGTGGACCGTGCTGACGCACAACTCGCGGCTGGGCGACCTGCATCCCGATGTGACCGTGGTGAACGCGTTCGGGGATCGCTACCCGTACGCGTTGTGCACCGCGCAGCCCGACGTCGTCGAGTACGCGTCGGTGCTGGTGTCGGAGGTGCTGGAGCTCGGCGCGCCGGACGGGATCATCCTGGAGGCCTGCGGGCCGCTGGGGTTCTTCCACGGCGGGCACCACGAGAAGACCGACGGCACGGACTGGAACGCGGTGCAGCAGAAGCTGTTGTCGCTGTGCTTCTGCTCTGCCTGCACCGCCCTGTACGCCGACCCGGATGCCCTGCGTGAAGCGGTCCGGGCCGGGGTCGATCGCGGGGCGTCCAGCGTCGAGGAAGCGCTGGGCGCTCTCGCGGAGAACGTTCAGGCTGTGCGCGCCAGCGTTGTGCGGTCGTTGCGGCAGAGGCTGGTCGGCGAGATTCGTACGGCGGCGCCTTCGATCCGGATCGGCATGCACGTGACGGCGGACCCTTGGGGCACTGGGCCGTTCGCGACCGTGGCCGGGGGAGTCGACGCCGACGTCGACGTCCTGACGACGATGTGCTGGCCAGGCCCGGAGATCGCCGTCCCCGGCATCGAGGCTCTTCGTGCCGTCGCCCCGGACACGCGGATCGCCGCGTACGTGCTGGGGTTGCCGCCGAAGCCGGCCGACGGTGCTGCGTTGTCGAAGGAGTGGCTCACGTACCTGGACGCCGGTGTGGAGGAGTTCCACCTCTACCACGGTGGTCTTGCGTCCTCGGCCCGGTTGGAAGCTTTGCGAGAGGCTGTAACGGCCGTTAGCCGCTAACTGGACCGCTAACTGTGAAGGTAAGTCACTGCAACCCGTTGTGAGCGCGGTTCCGTCCTCTGAACATGAGGCACATAGGAACCGTAGTTGGCACTGGCGTCCTGCTGCTGGTCATCTCGGCCTGTGGCAGTGCGCAGAACGCGGGCACTGGAGCAGGTGGCGGTCAGGAGTTGCCGACCGCCACCTCACCTTCCGAGCTGCCCCCGAACGTCGCGCCAGGAGAAGTGCCGCCGGACGGCAAACCCGTGACGAAGCTCGATGCCAACGGTCTGGCGCCGGACCATCCGCGCACCGTGTGGACGCAGGGCGACGGGAAGACCGTCGGAGTCGTCGCCCAGGAGGGCGGATGCGGCAAGGCGAGCGCGTCCGTGCTGGAGCAGAACGCTTCCACGGTGAAGATCGAGCTGCTCGAGACGCTGCCGCTGACCAAGCAGATGTGCACTATGGACATCCGCTTCCCTCCGCTGACGGTGCAGCTCTCCGAGCCCCTTGGTGAGCGCACGGTCGCGCTGACGTCGCGGCAGGAACAGAAGTAGACCTTCCTCCCACGGTGCCCGGCCGGCATCTGCCCCGTCGGCCGGGTACCTCTTTTCTTCGCGGTGAAAGTTCGACCGGACAGGTCGCAGGACATTTGACAGGGACTTCGTGTCCCGGTTTGCGAGGATGGACCGCATGAGAAACGCCGTCGCTGCCGTTGCTCTCGCCGTCGTGCTCGTCGGTTGCTCGTCCGGCACGCAGTCCGGCGCGCCCGGCTCCAGCTCGTCGGGCGGGTCGCCCACGGGCACGACCGCGCCCGGTTCGAGCGGCACCCCCGGCACGGGCTCGTCGGGCGGGAACCCCACCGCGCCCGTCCAGCCTCCGGTCTCGATCTCGGAGGAGAAGCCCGTCGTCCCGCCCAACGTCACGCCCGTGGCGAAGGAGAAGGTCGACACGACATCGTTGTCAGACACCTACCGCGACGAGGCCTACGTGTTCGGCGACGGCCGTGACGTGCAGGTCTTCGGCGTCGGCGGCGGCTGCAAGGAGGCCCGCGCCGAGATCACCGGCCAGTCGGCCGACATCGTCCAGATCACGCTGGTCACGATCACCAAGCAGCCCCCCGGCACCGTGTGCACCCAGGAGGTCCGTCAGGTGCCACTGACCGTCCGCCTGGACGCGCCGCTGGGCAACCGCCGCCTGGTGCTCGAGTCCCGCGAGGAAACCGGCTGACGCGTAGACGACGCAGGACGGCGCACCCTGCCCTCGCGTGCGCCGTCCTGCTGTCGTTGGTGAGAAGGTCTAACGGCGGAAACTGATCTGCAGGGTCGGGGTCGACGTCTCCGCGAAGAAGTCGTTGCCCTTGTCGTCGACCACGACGAACGCGGGGAAGTCCTCGACCTCGATCTTCCAGACCGCCTCCATGCCCAGTTCGGGGTACTCGAGCACCTCGACCTTGCGGATGCAGTCCTGCGCCAGCCGCGCCGCCGGGCCACCGATCGAGCCCAGGTAGAAGCCGCCGTGCGACGAGCAGGCGTTCGTCACCTGCTTGGAGCGGTTGCCCTTGGCGAGCATCACCAGCGAGCCGCCCGCCGCCTGGAACTGCTCGACGTAGGAGTCCATCCGGCCGGCGGTCGTCGGGCCGAACGAACCGGAGGCGTAACCCTCGGGCGTCTTGGCCGGGCCGGCGTAGTAGACCGGGTGGTCCTTGAGGTACTGCGGCATCTCCTCGCCGGCGTCGAGGCGTTCCTTGATCTTGGCGTGCGCGATGTCGCGGGCCACGACCAGCGGGCCGGTCAGCGAGACGCGGGTCTTCACCGGGAGCTGGGTGAGGATGTCGCGGATCTCCGACATCGGGCGGGTGAGGTCGATGCGGACGACCTCGTCGGACAGGTCCTCGCCCTCGATCTCGGGCAGGAACTGCGCCGGGTCGCGTTCCATCTGCTCCAGGAACACGCCCTCGGCCGTGATGCGCGCCTTGGCCTGGCGGTCGGCCGAGCACGACACCGCGATGCCGACCGGGAGGGACGCGCCGTGGCGGGGGAGACGGATGACGCGCACGTCGTGGCAGAAGTACTTGCCGCCGAACTGGGCGCCGATGCCGAAGTTGCGCGTCAACTCCAGGACCTGCTGTTCGAGGTCCGTGTCGCGGAACGCGTGGCCCAGCGCCGAGCCCTCGGACGGCAGGTTGTCGAGGTAGCGGGCGGAGGCGAGCTTCGCGACCTTCAGGTTCTGCTCGGCGGACAGGCCGCCGACGACGACCGCGAGGTGGTACGGCGGGCACGCGGCGGTGCCGAGCGAACGGAGCTTCTCGTCCAGGAACGACGCGAGGCGCTTCGGGTTCAGCACCGCCTTCGTCTCCTGGTAGAGGAACGTCTTGTTCGCGCTACCGCCGCCCTTGGCCATGAACAGGAACTCGTAGACGGGCTCCTGGCCGGGCTTGTGGAACACCTCGATCTGCGCGGGCAGGTTCGTGCCGGTGTTCTTCTCGTCCCAGAACGTCACCGGAGCCATCTGCGAGTAGCGCAGGTTGAGCTCCTGGTAGGCCTCGTAGACGCCGCGGGCCAGCGCCTGCTCGTCGTCGCCGCCGGTCAGGACGGTCTCGGAGCGCTTGCCCATGATGATCGCCGTGCCGGTGTCCTGGCACATCGGCAGCACGCCACCGGACGAGATGGCGGCGTTGCGCAGCAGGTCCATCGCGACGAAGCGGTCGTTGCCGGAGGCCTCGGGGTCGTCGATGATCTTGCGCAGCTGGGCGAGGTGCGACGGGCGCAGCAGGTGCTGGATGTCCCGGATCGCCTCCTTCGCGAGCAGCGTCAGCGTCTCGGGCGCGATCTCCAGGAACTTGCGGTCACCGGCCTCGATGAGCTTGACCCCGTCGGAGGTGACGAGGCGGTACTCGGTCTCGGTGTCCTTCGCGAGGGGGAGGACGTCGGTGTACTCGAATGTGGTGGGCACGGGGTACACAACTCCAACGGTGTGCAGTTCGGATCAGAAAACCGTACCGCCATCAAAGGGACGTACTGGTCCCC
Organism: Lentzea waywayandensis; assembly: GCF_900115955.1. Taxonomy (GTDB): domain Bacteria; phylum Actinomycetota; class Actinomycetes; order Mycobacteriales; family Pseudonocardiaceae; genus Lentzea; species Lentzea waywayandensis. Next base: position 57,033 of record NZ_FOYL01000007.1, on the reverse strand, counting down.
GTCCACCGTGTTCTTCGCAACCGTGTTCCTCGCAGGGCCCGCGAACGCGGAAGGCCGGGGCGGCCCCCGGCCGTCCCGACCTTCCTTCGCGTGCTAACCCGACTCACGACGGGCGTCGCGTGGCTCTGGTAACGCCCGACCGTGCCGTGAGTTGAGTCACAAGTCAATACTGCCGGACAGGTGAAACCTGACCGTGACGACTTCAGGGACTACGAGGCGTAGGCCCGCAGCTTCGCAGCGCGTTCGCCCTGACGGAGCTTGGACATGACCTCGCGCTCGATCTGACGCACCCGCTCACGCGACAGGCCGAACCGCTTGCCGATCTGGTCGAGGGTGCGCGGCTGGCCGTCCTCGAGGCCGTAGCGCAGCCGGATCACGGCCTGCTCGCGCGGCTCCAGCGTCGCGAGAACGCGGCGCAGGTCGTCCTGCAACAGCCCGGAGATGACGGCGCTCTCGGCGTCGGTGGCGTCCGAGTCCTCGATGAAGTCACCGAGGGGAGCGTCCTCCTCCGTGCCGACCGGCATGTCGAGCGATACCGGGTCACGCGCGTGGTCGAGCAGGTCGGCGACCTTGTCCGGGTTGAGCCCGGCCTCTTTCGCGAGCTCCTCGTTCGTCGCCTCGCGGCCGAGCGTCTGGTGCAGGTCGCGCTTGATCCGCGCGAGCTTGTTCACCTGCTCGACGAGGTGGACGGGGAGGCGGATGGTGCGGCCCTGGTCGGCCATGCCGCGGGTGATGGCCTGGCGGATCCACCACGTCGCGTAGGTCGAGAACTTGAAGCCCTTGGTGTAGTCGAACTTCTCGACGGCGCGGATCAGGCCCAGGTTGCCTTCCTGGATCAGGTCCAGCAGCGGCATGCCACGGCCCGTGTAGCGCTTGGCCAGCGACACGACGAGGCGCAGGTTGGCCTTGAGCAGGTGGTCCTTGGCGCGGCGGCCGTCGCGGACGAGCGCCCCCATCTCGTCGCGGCGGGTGGGGGTGAGGCGCTTGGCCGTCTCCAGGACGTGCTGCGCGAACACACCTGCCTCGATGCGCTTCGCGAGCTCCACCTCCTCCTCGGCGGTGAGGAGCGCGGTCTTGCCGATTCCGTTCAGGTAGACTCGAACGAGGTCGGCTGCTGGTCCTTGCGCGTCGAGTTCGTGCTCGACGACGGTGGGCGTGTTCTCTCCGACTTCACGGTCGGAGATCCTCGTGACGGTCATGGATCTCCCTCCCCCTGGTGCGGGCGACGCTGCTGTCGGTCAGGACAGTCGCGCGTGGCGGTCAAGGCGGCGCGGCGCTGCGCCCTGGTTGCCGGTTGCGGCGGGCCCGCTCGGGATCCCATCGCTAGCTGGCTGATACCTGGGTAACGAAGACGATTCCGAATTCGTTCCCGACTTCCATGACCTGAAGACGTCATCGCAGTCACAGCGGTTGCGCGACTAATCTGAGGATTGCCTGAGAACCGTTTAGTCAGAGCTCGACGATCACCGTGAACGGACCGTCGTTCACGCTCCGTACCTTCATCTCGGCTCTGAATCGTCCCGTTTCGACGCGCGCGCCCTTTTGGCGTAGTTCCTGCACGACGGCGTTCACCAACGGTTCCGCGTGCTCGGGCCGGGCGGCCGCCGTCCAGGACGGACGGCGGCCCTTGCGGGTGTCCCCGTAGAGGGTGAACTGGCTGACGACCAGCAGCGGAGCACCTGTGGACTCACAGGACTGCTCGTCGTCGAGGATCCGCAGGCCGTGCAGCTTCTGCGCCATTTTGCGAGCGTGCTCGGCCGTGTCGTCGTGATGGACGCCGAGCAGCACCAGCAATCCGGGCTCGTCGATCGCGCCGACGATCGCCCCTTCGACTTCGACACTCGCTTCTGTGACGCGCGCCACAACTGCTTTCACGCGGGAATCAACATTCCGTGCCGGATGAGATCACGAACGATCGGCAAGGCCGCTTCTGCATCGATTTCTCCGTAAGCGAACTCGAGCAGCGCGAGCAGGTCCTCCAGCGGTAGCGAGCCGTTGCAACCGGCGACGAGCTTCGCCGTCGCCTCGTCGACCTCGTGCTGCCAGCCGGGCCCGTCGGTGCGGTGCAGGCGCGCGACGACCTTGCGCCAGCCCTCGTCGCCCGGCTCGGACACCTCTTCGAGCAGCACGGTGTCGGCGACCCGGAACCGCCGGCCCAGCAGGTCGGGATTCGCGCGCAGCCACGCGACGTTGTCGAGCCAGCGCGCCGCCTCCGGGCCCAGCGGGTCGTCGTAGGCGTGGCGCAGGTCTTCGCAGATGACCTGGGAGTGCATCTCGTCGGTGCGCCGCAGCGTCACGTAGCCGAAGCCGACGCCCTGGACGTCGTTCTCCTCGAACCAGTCCAGCCACGCGGCGGCCTTCTGGCGCCCCTCGGGGCTGCGCGGGTCGACGCCCGCGTCCTTGAGCCACGTGCCGACGTACAGGGCGGGCTCGGCGATGTCGCGCTGCACGAACCACGCGTCGATGCCGCCGCGCGGGAGCCAGCTGGAGACGCGCTCCTCCCAGTCCTCACCCTTGCGATGCACCCACGACGCGAGCAGCTGGCCGACGCCGCCCTCGTTGAGGAACGCGGGCAGCTGCCGGATGACCAGCGCCGACGCGTCGTCGCCGCCGAGGCCGGAGTCGCGGTAGACGAAGTCCACGCGCGGCGGGCCGACGACGAACGGCGGGTTGCACACGACCTGGTCGAACCGCCGGTTGCGGACCGGGCCGAACCACTCGCCCTGCACCGTCTCCACGTCGAGCCCGTTGATGCGGAACGTGCCCTGCGCCAGCCTGAGCGCGCGCTCGGACAGGTCGGTCGCGGTGATGCGCTCGGCGTGCGTGCTGGCGTGCAGCGCCTGGACGCCGCAGCCGGTGCCGAGGTCGAGCAGCGTGCCGACCGGCGTGCGCTTGGTCGCGCGGGCGAGGCTGATGGACGCGTGGCCGACGCCGAGCACGTGGTCCTCGGGGACCGCGCTGCCGCGCAGGTCGGAGTCGAGGTCGGCGATGACCCACCAGTTGTCCTCGTACGGCCGCACGTCCAGTCCGGCCTTCAGGTCTCCCGCGGTCTTGTCGACGGTGAGGATCTCGTTCCTGACGGCGTCGTCGATGTCGACTCCGTCGAGCGCCTTGCGGACGTCCTGCTCCGGCTCCTGGTCGCCCAGCAGGAAGAGGCGGATCAACGTGCCGAGCGTCCCGGCGTCCTTGCTCGCGCGGCGGGCGGGCTCGGGCTCACCTCGGCCGAGCGCGGAGTGGGCCTGGGAGCCGAGAGCCTCGACGACGCCGTCCGCGGTGTAGCCGGCGGTCTCGAACGCCCCGCGCAAACGGGCGCACAGGTCAACAGAAAGATCGGGGTGCACGGGTGGAGATGCTTTCACGCCGCCAGGGTCACCGTGAGTTCTGGAGGGTGATCTGGAGGGCGATGGCCATCGCGAGCCGCTGATCGGGATCGTCGAGGGGGAGCGGCGTCACCTCGGACATCTTCTGCATGCGATACCGCAACGTGTTCGGGTGCACGCTGAGCTCCTTCGCCGCCGCCCGCACGTCGCCCTGAGCCGCGAGCCACGCCCTCAGCGTCGTCGCGTACTGCGTCCCGTACTCGGCGTCGTACCGCAATATATTGGATATCGGCCCACGGGTCGGCAGTCGTCCGGCCTCGGCGACGGCGGCGAGCCGGTGCAGCAGAACCCGAGCCCACGCGTCGTCGTATACAACCGGTGTGCCGGTAGAAAGCGCGAGGCATTCGTCCGCTTCCTGCCGTGACGTGGGCAGCTGCGTCGCCTCGGCCGGACCTCCGATGCCCGCCAGCACCGTCGCCTCGGCCGGCAGCTCGCGGACCAGCGACCGCACCCACCCGACGGCGTCGTCGGCGGCCGGGATGACGGTGTAGAGGACGTTGCCGAACAGCGCGCTACGCCCAGGCCGTGACCAGCCGAAGCCCGCGGTGGCCCGCTGGAACGCGAGCACCGCCGCCCCGTGCTCGCCCTCGCCCGCATGAGCCTGGACCGCGATCACCCGCAGGTCGGCGGACGGCAGCCCGAGGCGCGCGACATCGGCGGACTCCGGGTGGTCGAGCAGCCGGATCACCAGATCCGCCTCGGCCTGGCGTTCGAGATCGGTAGACGCCCGCGACCGCAGCAGGTGCAACGCCGCCGTGCGCGCCCCGTCGACCAGAGCAGCACTCCGCGCCGCGTCGACCGGCCCTGTCACCTCGACCCAGACGGAGCCGAGAAGCTCACGACCCGCCCGCACCGCGGCGACGAGGCGGTTGCCCAGCTGCGGGGTCAGCTTGGGCACGAAGATCGGCTCGTCCGACGACGCGAGGTGCGTGAACACGCCGAACTCGTCCAGCGCCCGCCGCGCCTCCTCGGGAACACGCCGCCCGAGGATGGTCTGCACGCGAACGGGGTCGACGTCCTCCTGCCGGTAGGAGTAGGCGAGCACCCGGGACTGCTGGTCCTCGATCGTCACCGGCCCGCCCACGACACCCGCGATGACGTCCGCCAGGCCGAACAGGTCACCGGTCCGCGTACCGCCGTTGACCAGCGTCTGCGTGACGTTCGCGAGCTGCCCCCACGGCACCGACGGATCTACGAGCAACACCGCGGCACCGGACTTCTTGGCGGCGGCGATCACCCGCTCGTCGAGTGGCGGCTTCCCGTGCAACACCACGGCGGAAGCGGCGGTGGAAGACACCAGACGCGCAGCGGCGGCCACCGATGGAGTGCCCAGCCCCAAGAGCACATCGCCTGCGGCCGCCGGCGTGTTCTCCGCCGGATCGTGCAGGGCGACCCCGCGCAGTTCGGCGTCCCGCCCCCTGGGTGCGCAGGCCAGATGCGTGCCCAGACTGCCGAGCACGTCCACGAGGCGATCAAGGGCGACCACCCGCGGATGTTAACCGCCGACCGGGTGTCCCGGCGGTCACTCGGACGTGGGACCATGAGACACGTGGAGGTGGTGTCGTGAGCAGTCCCGACCGGAACGACACCCCGGTGTTGATCACCGAGGCGGCCCCGTCCTACGAGGAACAGCACGCCGCCCGGCGACGCAAATACGCGATCATGATGAGCCTGCGCTTCCCGTGCCTCATCCTCGCGGCGCTGTTCGCTCACATCTGGTGGCTCGCCCTGTTCTTCATCGTGCTGTCCGTGCCGTTGCCGTGGATGGCCGTGCTGATCGCGAACGACAGGCCGCCGCGCAAGACCAAGAAGGCCAACCGCTACGAGGTCGAGCGCCGCGCCATCACCCAGAAGAGCACCACCGTCATCGACGGCTGATCCGCCGCCGAATCCCGCACGACCGGCCCGTCGCCCAACGCCGCTCACCCCTTTGCAATGACTCTTTGGACTTTGTCCGCAAACGTCTCATTGCTAGGGCTGGCCCTTGCTCGCCTCGCCTTTGCAATGAGTCTTTTGCGGACGCCCGCAAACGTTTTTTGCATCCGGCCTGGCGAGGAGGGCACGGCGACCTGGGCCGATGGCCTCGGCGGCGAGGTTGGCGGGGCGTGCGGAGGGCACCGGTATATCAGCGGCGAGCTGATATACCGGCTGAACTCAGGGGCTAGCGGGGTGGTTGGGCGCCTACGACGCTGACCGCGCGGGAGCCTGCACGGACGCCGCCGAGGAGGGCGTCGCGCTTCGACGCACCGGACAGCCAGGCCGCGAGGAAGCCCGCGTCGAAGGCGTCGCCGGCGCCGGTCGAGTCGACGCACTCGGTGACTTCAGCGGGGACTGAGATCAGCTCGTCCGCGTCCACCCACGTCGCTCCGTCAGGACCAGAGGTCACCACGACGGCACCGACGTGGGACAGCAGGGACTTCGCCGCCGCCGGTTCGGAGGAGCCGGTGAGAGCGAGGAGCTCGTCGGCGTTGGGAAGCAGGAAGTCGACGCCGCGCACGTCTTCGAGGAACGCCTCGGCCGAGTGGATCAGGACGGCCGCCTGGGGGTCCACGGACGTCGTCCAGCCCGCGGCGCGGGCGGCTTCGAGCACGGCCAGGCCCGCGGGGCGTGAGGTGGCGTCGAGCAGCACGTAGCCGGACAGATGAAGGTGGCCGTCGGTGCCGGTGAGCAGGCCAGGGTCGAGGTCGGCGGGGGAGAAGCGGGCGTTCGCGCCGCGGTCGGGCAGCATCGAGCGCTGGCCGTTCTCGTCGACCAGGACGACCACGCAGCAGGTCGACAGTTCCTGGTCGACCGCGAAGGCGCACTGGACGCCGGCGTGGGTGAGTTCGGCGTGGACCTGGCGTCCGGCCGAGTCGGCACCTACGCGGGCCACCAGGACCGGTGAGGCGCCGCACGCGGCCAGCCACACGGCCGTGTTGGCGCCGGCGCCGCCGGGCTCGATGGTGACCTTCGCGCGCACGTCGCCGCCGTGGGCGATGGGGCCGGAGTGGCGGGCGACTACGTCCAGGCCTGCGTCACCGACGACAACGATCGGCCTCATCGGAACAGCTCAACAGCGACAGCGGCGGCGACCGAGGCGTTGTTGACGACGAGTTCCTCGTTGGCGTCGAGGCTGACGCCCTCGCTCGCGGTGTGGAAGTGCTCCAGCAGGACGGGCGTGACGTCCTTGCCGCGCACGTCCCCGTCGACGAGCTTCTGCAGGCCTTCCGCGAGCAAGCGGTCGTGCAGGTCGGTGTCCATCTCGAACGCGGCGGGGATCGGGTTCGCCAGCAGCATGCCGCGACCACCGGCCGCGAACACGGCGGCGGCTTCGGCGGCGGTCTCGACGCGCCACGGGACGTCGAACTCCGACTCGCGGCGGTAGAAGGCGGGGAAGCGCGAGGTCTGGTAGCCGACGACCGGCACCGAGCGGGTCTCGAGCACCTCCAGGGTCGCGCCCATGTCCAGAATCGACTTCACTCCCGAGCAGACGATCAGCACCGGCGTCGTCGCCACCACGTCGAGGTCGGCGGACACGTCCCACGTCTCGCGTGCACCGCGGTGCACGCCGCCCAGGCCGCCGGTCGCGAAGACGCGGATGCCGGCCTGGTGGGCCAGGGCCGCGGTCGACGCGACGGTCGTCGCGCCGCTGCGGCCCAGGGCGTAGGCGGGGCCCAGGTCGCGCAACGAGAGCTTCACGAGGTCGCCCTGGTTGCAGACGCGGTCGAGCTCGGCGGAGGTGAGGCCGACGTGCGGTACGCCGTCGAGCACGGCGATCGTCGCGGGAACGGCGCCGGCCTCCCGCACGACCTTCTCCAGGCGTGCGGCGACGGCCAGATTGCGCGGCGCGGGCAGCCCGTGGGACAGGATGGTGCTCTCAAGAGCGACGACGGGCCGGTTCTCGGCCAGTGCGGCGGCAACTTCATCGGCGATGTGCAGCGTGGTCACGAGGGGACATCATCCCAGGTACCCTGGGCGCGTGAGCACCCAGACTCTTCCTGAGGTCGACGTACGGCCGGACGAGACCGACCAGTCTTCGGACGACACGCCGAAGATGTTCCACTACGTGCGCAAGGCGAAGATCGCCGAGAGCGCCGTGATGGGCACGCACGTGGTCGCGCTGTGTGGCGAGGTCTTCCCGGTCACGCGGTCGCCGAAGCCCGGTTCGCCGGTGTGCCCTGACTGCAAGAAGATCTACGAGAACCTCCCTCCCGGCGGCGACGGCGACTGAGCCCCGCCCCTAGAACTTCATCACGCAGCCGCGCCCGGTGCCTCGATCTCACTCGAGGCACCGGGCGCGGCTGTCTCATTTCGCTGTCGTGATCTTGTGACCGAAGCGTGAGCGGCGGCGGCTAGCTTCGCGCCCGTTACATCCGCAGCGGTGAGTTTTCGCACCTTGACCAGTGGAAAGACCCCTGCGACGGTTCTGGCCGGGCCAGGGGAAGGTCCTCACAACCAACGCTCTGGGGGGAACGCGTGAGACACGCGTCGGGGTTTCGTGCTGCTCGTAGACCGGTTTGCTTATTGCTCGTCTTAGTCGTCATCCTGCCGATCCTGGGTGGCTCGCAGACCCCTTACGGCACCTTGGGAGCGTTACCGCTCGGTGCCTCGACCACCGCTCCAGAACAGCGCACCGGAACCGCTGACGGTTCCCCACGCAGCGCTTCCGCAGACTCCACTCGCGCCAACGCCCATCTCCCCAAGCGCGACCAGCCGCGTCCCGCGGGGGCCGTGCCTGACCAGGCACCCGCGCTGCCCGAGGTGAAGAAGTCCGCGCACGAGCAGCAGAAGGTCACCGCGAAGGTCGACCAGCCGCGGAACCTCCCCGCCATCGACCCGGACGCGAAGGAGAGGCAGGGCGACCGCACCGCCACCACGCAGACGTTCGACAACCCCGACGGCACCCGCACGCTCCGGCTGCACACCGGTCAGGCCAACGTTCAGCGCCCCGACGGTTCGTGGGCGCCCGTGGACCTCACCCTGCGCCCCGCCGACGGCCGGGTCGTACCCGCGGTCTCTCCTGTCGACCTGACCCTTGCCGCGACCAGTGCCGACGGCGCACTGGTCAGCGTGGGTTTCGGCAACGACCGGCGCCTCTCCTACGGCCTGCGTGACGCTGCCGGAGTCCGTGGCGAGACGCGGGGCCCGGAGATCGCCTACCGCGGTGCACGTCCCGGCGTCGACGTCCGGCTCACCGCCACCCGCACCGGCGTCAAGGAAGACCTCGTACTGGCCTCCGCCGCCGCGACGTCCACCTTCACCTTCGACCTCACGCTGGACCGCCTCCAGCCGCGCCTGACCGAGACCGGTGACCTGGAACTCGTCGACGGCGACGACGTCGTGGCGACCATCCCGGCCGCCTTCATGGACGACGCCGCCGGTGTCCGCTCGACCGACGCCCGCTTCACGCTCGAAAAGACCAGCGACCGGACCTGGGCGCTGCGCCTCGACCTCGGCCAGACATGGCTGCGCGACCCGGCCCGCGTCTTCCCGGTGACCGTTGATCCGTCGGTCGGCACGTACAACGCCGACAGTGACGACACCTTCGTGCGGACCAACGCCTCCGGCCAGTCGACCGCGCCGGAGCTGCAGGTGGGGCGGGTGGAGGGTCAGCCGACCGCTCGTTCCTACCTGCACTTCGGCGGCGCGCTGAACTCGTTGCGCGACAAGTACGTCGTCGGCGCCTCGTTGGTGATGGACAACATCTGGTCGCCCAACTGCACGCCCAAGCCGGTCAGCGTCTTCGAGGTCACCCAGGGCTGGAACGGGTCGACCATGAAGTGGCCTGGTGCCGCCGTCGGCCAATCGCTGTCGAGCAAGTCGTTCGCTCATGGTGCTCCTGGATGTGGTGACGCCTGGGAAGGGTTCGCGCTCGACGCCGACCTCATGACGAGGTGGACGCACGGAGCGGCGCTGAGCAACGGCCTTTCGGTACGCGCTTCCAACGAGGCGGACTCCGGCAGTGGCAAGCGTTTCGCCTCCGCCAACTCGGCGAACCCGCCGTACCTGGACGTGAAGTACTCCCCGGAGGGCGCGTCCTTCGAGACGACCGACGTGCTCCTGCCGACGAACACCCGTGCCGGCAACATGACCGTGAAGGTCACCAACCTCGGCCAGTCGACCTGGTCCACCGGCGGCGGCATCAGCTTCGGCTACATCGTCAAGCAGGGTGACACGGTCATCCGCACCCGCAAGGACTTCCGCGCGAACGTCGCGCCGATGCAGACCACCACTTTCACCGAGGTCCCGATCGACCCGCTGGCGCCGGGTGACTACCAGCTCTACCTGACCATGTTCACGCCGGACGGGCAGCAGGACTTCTCTGCGGCACACGGCGTTCCGTACGGCCGGGTGGACATCAAGGTCAGCAACGTTCCACCGTCGACCAACTACCAGCAACCCGGCAGCGGCGCGGTGGTCGAGTCGGTGACGCCGACCCTGTACGCGGAGGGCGTCGACGCCGACAACTGGCCTGCGAAGGGCCTCACCTTCAAGTTCCGGATCTGTGCGAACACCGATCTGACGGAGAACTGCCAGGAGTCCGGCTGGACCGGGCAGTCGTGGACGCCCAGTGCGACCGGGGCGCACGCGCTGCGCTGGAGCAAGACCTACTACTGGAGCGTCAAGGTCCACGACACCGTGGACGAGAGCGTGACCTGGGCGGGGCCGCTGGTCCTGTCGACGCGGGTGCCGCAACCGCAGATCACCTCGCACCTCGCGGGCAGCCCGAACTCGGCAGAAGGCCCCGGTCTCGACCCCGGCATCGGCAACTACTCGACCGTCGTCACCGACAGTTCCGTGGGCACGGCCGGACCCGACCTGACGATCAGCAGGACCTACAACAGTCTCGACCCGCGTCGCGACACGGCCTTCGGCGTCGGCTGGGCTTCGCGCCTCGACATGCGGCTCAAGCAGGACGACGACGGTTCCCGCAACGTCGTGGTGACGTACCCGAACGGTCAGCAGGTCCGCTTCGGGCGCAACCCCGACAGCTCGCCGCTGGGTGACGGAACCTTCGGCTCGCCACTGGGTGACAGCACCGAACTCGTCTACACCTCCGCGAGCGGCATCTACACGCTGCGTGACAACACCGGCGGCAGGTGGCGGTTCGACGTCCTGGGGAAGCTGATCGAGATCATCGACCCCACCGGACTCACCGAGCAGCTCGCCTACAACGGTGAAGACCGCATCGCGACGATCACCAACAAGACCAGCGGCCGCACGCTCACGCTGACGTGGCAGGGAAATCGGGTGTCGACGGTGTCGACGCAGGCGCCCGCCGCCAATGCCGCACCGCTCGTGTGGAACTACACCTATGAGGGCGAGAAGCTCACAAGGGTCTGCGTGCCGGGTGACGCACCGAACTGCACCACCTACGGCTACACGAACGGATCGCGTTACCGCAGCTCGGTCGTCGACGACAACCCCAAGGCCTACTGGCGGCTGGGGGAGACCACCGGCGACTCCTTCGCGAACGTGACCGCGCGCCAGGACGGCGAGAACTCGGCCACCCAGCACGGCGTCGTGCTCGGCACCGACGGCGCTCTCGGTGGCACCGCCGACAAGGCCGCGACCTTCGACGGCAACAGCAGCCACGTGACGTTGCCGGCCGATCTCACCAAGATGACCATGTCGCTCGCTGTCGAGCTGTGGTTCAAGACGACCTCGCACGGCACGTTGGTCAGCTACGCCGACAAGCAGTTCCCGGAGGGCACGGACAAGTCGACCCCGTTGCTCTACGTCGGCACGGACGGCTTGCTCTACGGCGGGTTCAGCAAGCGTGACACGGGTGGGCCGCGGCAGATCGTGAGCACCGCCGAGGTCAACGACGGCCAGTGGCACCACGCGTTGCTCTCCGGCGCCATCGACATCCAGACCCTGTACGTGGACGGCAAGAAGGTCGGAGAGGACCTCGCCGGGCTCATCGATCACAAGCAGCAGGGCAAGCTCGCGGTCGGCGCCGGCGTCGCCAAGGGCTGGCCGGCCACCAACGACGCCAACTTCCACTTCAACGGCTCGATCGACGAGGTGGCGGTCTACCAGCACTCGATCGGACCGCTCGCGGCGGCGCAGCACTTCGCGTCCCGCACCGAGATCGCCCAGCTCGACACGATCACACTGCCGCAGGACAACCGGCGGTTCGCGAAACTGACCTACGACGACGTCCAGGACCGGGTGAAGACCCTGGTCGACAAGCAGGGCCGCACGTGGTCGCTCGACACGCCGAAGGTGCAGGGCGCCACGCGCACCGCGATCGTCCGCGGTCCCAGCAACTACGGCGACTGGTCCTACGCGTACGACATCGACAACGGCGGCAGGCTCACCGGCCGCACGCATGACGGTGTGACGCGGAAGTTCGAGTACAACACCAAGGGCTTCCTGTCGGCATCTGTCGACGAGATCGGTTTGCGCACCGAGCTCACGACGGACGACCGCGGCAACGTGCTCAGCCGCAAGACCTGTCGTGCGCCGGGATCCTGCAACACGACCTACTACACCTACGTCCAGTCCACCGACCCTCTCGACCCGAGGCGAGACAAGCTGGAGTCCACTTCGGACGCTCGGTCAGCGTCGGCGCAGGACACCGGCTACCGCGTCAGCCACGCCTACGACACCGCCGGCCGCAAGATCAGAACGAGCTGGCCGGTGCCGGCCGGGCAGATCGGCGTGCCGACCGAGACCAACGTCTACGCGACCGGTGACGAGGACGCCGTCGGCGGCGGCAAGGTGCCGGTGGGACTGCTCGTCAAGACCGTCGGGCGGCGCGGTCAGAACACGCTGTTCTCCTACCGCGCCAACGGAGATCTCGCCGAGACGACGGCTCCGACGGGTCTGCGCGTGAGCTACGGCTACGACGCGATCGGCCGCCGCACGTCGGTCACCCAGGCCAACGCGGGCGGCGCCGTGTTCGGCACCACGACCACCGAGTACACCCCGCGTTCTCTGGTGGCCAAGGTGACCGAACCCGCTGTGACCAACCCGGTCAGCGGACTGCGGCACCAGAAGGTGACGAGCTACCGCTACGACGGCAACGGCAACGTGCTCGAGAGCACGGTGTCCGACGCGTTGCCCACCGCGAACGGTGGTGATCAGCCACGCACCACGTTGATGACCTATGACGCGCAGGACCGGGTCGTCCAGACCCAGCTTCCCGACGGTGGCAAGGAAATCCGCGAGTACCTCCACAACGGACTCACGGAGATCCTCACCGACGTGCAGGGCATCAAGTGGGCCTCGCAGTTCGACGAGAAGGGCCTGTTGCAGTCGCGGTCGGCGACGGGAACCGGTGTCGACCCGGAGGACCCGGGCAACACGGGCCTCGTCGTGGAGTCCAACGTCTACGACGACGCGGGCCGGTTGAAGCAGACGCAAGACGCCCAAGGGCGCACCACGTCATACCTCTACTACGACGACGGCCTGAAGGCGAAGACAGTCCGTGAGCACTACACGGCTCCGGACGGCCATGTCCAGAACGTTGTTCTGGAGGACTGGTCCTACGACCCTGCCGGCAACCCGACCGAGTTGGTGTCGCCTGGCGGCATCAAGAACGTCCAGACCTACGACGCCGCGAGCTTCCTTACCGGCACCACGCTGGACCCGCAGGGTCTTGCCAGGTCCACGACCTACCTTCGTGACGCCGACGGCAACCCGACGCGCGTCGAGACCCGCGGCGCGGCGGACCCGAATCGCGTCGAGACCAAGTCCTACGTCTACGACGGCGCGAACCAGGTCACCCGCGAGGACGTCTTCCTGGACGCCACCACCACGTTCTCCACGACCTACGACCGTGACGAACGCGGCCTGGTCAAAGCGCTGACCGACCGGCGCCAGCTGACGACCGACTACGCCTACGACCCCGCCGGTCGGCTCGTCTCGACCACGCTTCCGGCGACCGAGGTGTGGGTCAACGGCACTCGCACGCCCGGTTTCCGCCGCGTCGAGACGGTGGGCCGCAACGCTTTCGGCGAGCCGAGCTACAACAAGGGCAGCGACGGGGCGGTCACCGCGTTCGAGCGGGACCTGATGGGCCGGGCGGTGAAGACCAAGCTGCCCGACTACACCCCGCCCGGTGGGCAGGTCATCAGACCGGAGATCCTCGCCGAGTACGACAAGGCCGGTCGCACCACCAAGATGACCGACGCGCTCGGCCGGGTCACCACCCACGAGTACGACCCGTACGGCCACGTGCTGAAGACGACGGTGCCGCAGGTCGACGCGACTCCGAGCTTCATCAGCACGGCTTATTCCCGAGCCGGTGACGTGCTCACCAAGACGGACCCGAACGGCGCGCAGACCCGATTCACCTACGACGAATTGGGCAGGCAGGTCACTTCGACGCTGGTCGAGCGCTCGTCCGGCACGCCGGTGTACTTCACCACGACGATCAAGTACGACGCGTCCGGCAAGCCGGTCGAGGAGACCAACCCGATCGGCGCGGTCACCAAGAAGACCTTCAACACCGCCGGAGACGTGCTCACCGCGACCGACCCGACCAACCGGGTCACCACCAACACCTTCGACATCGCGGGCAGACTCGCCACGACGACCGACCCGGCCGGTTTGGTCACGGCGCTCACCTACGACCTGCTGGGCCGCCAGACCAAGATCGCGAACGTGGTGAACGGCGTCGAGAAGCGCTCGGCGAGCAAGGCCTACGACGCGATGGGCAACGTCGTGGCGGAGACCTCGCCGGAAGGCCGATCACGCACGGCCGTCTTCGACGAGCTCGGACGGCTCGTGACGCAGGTGGAGAAGGTCGACGCCACCAAGTCGATCACCACGCTGCACGGCTACGACAAGGTCGGCAACCGCAGCAGGTTCGTCGACGGCAACCAGAACACGACGACCTACACCTACAACACGCTCGGTCAGCCCGAGTCGATCATCGAACCGTCGACGACCGCCCACCCGAACGCGGCCGACCGCGCGTGGACGAGCGAGTACGACGCGGCCGCGCAGGCGGTCAAGCTGACCAAGCCGGGAGGTGTGGTCACCACTCGCGAGTACGACCAGCAGGGGCGGCTCAAGACGGAGCGCGGCAGCGGTGCGGAGGCCGCGACGGCAGACCGGTCGTTCGGCTACGACAAGTCCGGTCGTGTCATCCGCGTGTCGGGCCCCAACGGTGATAGCGGGTACATCTACGACGACCGGGGCAACCTGACCCAGTCGTACGGTGCGGCCGGCAACGCCAAGTACGCCTACAACGGCGATGGCACGGTCGCGACCCGCGAGGACACGAGCGGCACGGCGACGTTCACCTACGACAAGGCCGGTCGGATCGTCACGGTCGTCGACCCGCTCTCAGGGCGCACGGTCGACCTCGGTTACGACGCGGCCGGGCGGAACTCGCTGATCTCCGACCGCTCCGTCGGCGGGTGGACCAATCGACGCATCGGCTACGACGAGTTCGGCCGCACCGTGTCCGACCAGCTGGAACAGATGGTCGAGCCGGGTGCGCCCAGTTCCGTGATCATCGGCACCGAGTACGGCTACGACCGCGACGACAAGGTCACCTCGAAGAAGGTCACCGCGAAGTCGTCCACCCAGGACAACGCCTACGCCTACGACGGCGCGAGCAGGCTCACCCGGTGGACCGGCCCGGCGGGTGCGACGGACTACAGGTGGGACGGTGCGGGCAACCGCGTCGGCGTCGGCACCACGACGTACGCGTTCGACGAGCGCAACCGGCTCAAGTCGGGTGGCGGTGCGACCTACAGCCACACCGCCCGCGGCACCATCTCGTCGGTCACCGAGAACGGCCAGACGAAGAACTCGGCGTTCGACGCGTTCGACCGGCTGGTCACCGAGGGTGCGGCCACCTACGCCTACGACAGCCTCGACCGGGTCACAGACCGCAACGGCAAGAAGTTCCAGTACGCAGGCCTGTCCAACGAGGCCGTGTCCGACGGCACCCGCTTGATCAGCAGGCTGCCCGACGGCAGGGCGTTCTCCGACAAGAACGCCGCGGAGACGGCCAAGGGCAGGATGCTCTTCAGCGACCGCCGGGGTGATGTGATCGGCCGCTACCTCGGCGCGGCCGTCGACGGAACTCGCACGTTCGATCCGTTCGGCAAGGTGACGGCGTCGGCGGGCAACGTCTCGCCGATCGGTTTCCAGGGCGACTGGACGGACGCGGACACCGGCTCGGTCAACATGACGGCCCGCTGGTACTCACCGAACGCCGGCCAGTTCGCCAGCCGTGACGACTGGACCCTCGCCCCGACGCCGTCCGCTGCGGCCAACCGCTTCCAGTACGGCAACAACGACCCGGTCGGCAACACCGACCCCACCGGGCACTTCGTCCCGCTGGTGATCTTCGGCGTGGCGTTCGCGGCCGAGACGGTCGCCGCCGCGTTCACGACGACGGCGGTGGTCGCGGTCGGCTCGGCTGCGGCGATCGACACCTACAACAACTACTCGGACTGGAACCGCTCGCAGAACCGCCAGTCCGTGAACCAGGCCGCGAAGTCCACCCTCAACGTCGCGGGCGGTGTCGCGGCGGCCGGAGCGCTGGTCGACACGCTCCGCAAGTTGCTCGACGCTCTCGGCCGGGTCTGCTGGGTGGGTTGCGGTCCGAAGCCGCCGTGCGTGGGTCAGTGCACCACTCCGCCCGGTGGCGTTGACACCGTGCCGCCGGGTGGCGGTATCCCGACGCCTCCGCCGCCACCGCAGTGGCTGGTCGACGCGATGACCGCGATTCCGAAGCTGGCAGCGGGCTCGACCGTGGTCGGCAGGGCCGCCGCACTGCTCGCGACGACCTCCGCCACGGCGGTGCTCGACCGCACGGACGAGTACGCCGAGGAAGAGGTCAGGGTCACGAAGGACGACGACCCGGACACCAACTTCAACGGGTCCATGGACGCCCTGCTGAAGTTGATCGGCAAGACACTGCCGTACCTGTTCAACGGCAATGATGATGACGATGACTGCAACCCGTACGTCTTCTACGGTTCTTTGAACTACAAGGGCCAGGCGACGGGCATGAATGCTCGCCTCTGTCCCGGTGACATCGACGCGGCCAAGGAGCGCGGGACCGATGCCAGCAGCCACATCCATCCGCCGGGCTGGCCGGTCAAAGCCGACGGCTCGACCGCGAATCCGCGGAGAGGGCCGGACCGAATGGGGCGCAGCCACTTGCTGGCGAAAATCCTGGGCGGCCGGGGCAATGACCCGCGCAACCTCGTCACGCTCTATCAGGATCCGGTGAACAACTCGCCGGGCATGAAGACGTACGAGGCCATGGTGGACCAAGCCGTCAGAGCCGGTGAACCGGTCTTCTACAGCGTCATTCCGCTCTACAGCGACAGTCAGGACATGCCGACCGCGGTGAGGATGTACGCGCGAGGAGATAATGGATTCTGCGTGAATGTAACCGTTATCAACTCCCAACAGCATCAGGTGATGAACAATGGATCTTGTTGACACGTGGCGAGCCCTGCTTGGAGACGTGGGCAAGCCTGCCCCGCAGGTCGACTGGGCGGCTGTCGAAGCAGAGCTCGGCACCGCGCTGCCCGCGGACTACCGGGTGCTGGCCGAGAACTATCCCGGACTGGACATCGGGCAGTTCCTGTCGGTCTTCCATCCCGTGAGCAGCGGTCCCGACGAATTCAGCCTGCGGGAGTTCGCTGAGCAGACGCTCGGCAACCTCAGGAAGCTGCGGGAGGACGTGCCCGGTCTCATTCCGCATCCGCTTCATCCCGAGCCTGGTGGAGTGCTCCCGTGGGGTGTCACCGACAACAACGACTTCCTGTGCTGGCTCAGGAAGGGCGAACCGGACGAGTGGCCGGTCGTGGTGACGAGCGTCCACGAATGGTGGGTGCACGAGGGGAACATGCAGAGTTTCCTCGTCGGGGTTCTGAAGAGGGAGATCGTCTGTCCGCTCTTCCCGGACGACTTCCCCGATGAGGATGTCGTGGTCGAAAGCGTATGACCAACGTGAGAAACGGAATGAAATGAGAAGATTGCGACGTGCGGCCGTCTCGGCCGTGTGTTTGACGCTGGGGGCGGCTGTCGTCGCAACACCGGAGATGGCGCTCGCCGCGCCGCCAGGTGCCCAGAGACCGGACGTGGTGAACTCGGCCGGCGACGCGAGACCCGGTGAGTCGCTGCTCAAGGACGCCAAGGGCCGCACCGTCGTCTACGTCGAGGGCGCGCAGGAGCAGCAACTTCGCGCGGCCGTCGCGAAGGCGGGCGGCGTGGTCGCCGACACCGACCAGGGCCGGGTCAAGGCCGCGGTGCCGGGCGACAAGCTCGACGTGGTCGCAAGTCAGGCCGGTGTCACCGAGGTGCGGCTGCCGGACAGGGCCGTGCCGATGGACACCAAGTCCGAGGGTGTGGGTCTGTCCAAGGCCGACCTGTGGATCGCGGACGGCAAGAAGGGTGCCGGGGTCAAGGTCGGCATCATCGACGTCGGCTTCGGCAACCTCGCCGACGCCCAGGACAACGGTGACCTGCCGCCCACCGGGGCCCAGCTCACCATCAACAACTCGGGCTGCGTCGACGGCTCTGTGAAGACCCCGCACGGCACCGCCGTCGCCGAGGTCGTGCACGACATGGCGCCGGACGCGCAGTTGTTCCTCGCCTGCATCGAGGACACCGTCAGCTTCTCGGCCGCCGCGGACTGGCTCAAGCAGCAGGGCGTCCAGGTCATCACCGCCGCCGTGGGCTTCCTCAGCCCGACGGGGAGCCGCGGTGACGGCACCGGCCCCGCGGACAGCCCGGCGGACGTCGTCAAGCGCAGCCGCGAGTCCGGCATCCTGTGGTCGGTCGCGGCGGGCAACCAGGCACGCCTGCACTTCGCGGGCAAGGCCGCCGACGCCAACGGTGACAGCTGGGTCGAGTTCGCCGGTGGCGCGCAGAACAACGGCTTCCCCGTGGAGCCGGGCCGTGAGGTCACGGTCGGCCTCCGCTGGGACGCGTGGCCGACGACCAAGGAAGACCTCGACCTCTACGTCATGTCGGCGCCGCACCCGCCCACCAGCGACAACGACCCGGATCTGAAGGGCTGGTCGAAGAGGGCGCAGAAGGACACCCCAGGCGGGCTCAGCCCGACTGAGCAGTTCTCGTTCGCCAACACGGGCGCGGCGACGATGACCCACTGGGTCTACGTCAAGAACAACAACGCCAAGTTCATCACGCCGTTCGAGCTGTTCGTCAGCGGTCCGAGCGGGCAGTTGCAGAGCTACACCGAGGCGGGCAGCGTCACCGAGCCCGGCACGTCGCCGCACGTCATCGCGGTCGGTGCCACCGCACCGAACTCGGGTGCGGTGGAGGCCTACAGCAGTCGCGGCCCGTCCATCGACGGCCGGACCAAGCCGGATCTCGTGGCGTTCGACAAGGTGTCGACGACGACGATCAACCAGTTCTCCGGCACGTCGGCCGCCGCTGCTCACGTGGCCGGTGCGGCGGCGCTGCTGAAGTCGGCGAACCCGGCGCTGGACGCGATGCAGATCCAGACGTTGCTTCAGTCGAAGGCGTCGCCCAAGAAGTCCGACAACACGTGGGGCAACGGCACGCTCAACCTGGGCGCGCCGACCGGCACGCCCGCCGCCCCCATGGGAGCCAAGTTCACGATCGACCAGGTGCCGACGCGTGTGCTCATGGAGCAGTTCGCCGCTGGTGAGACCAAGACGCTTCCGTTCCCGTCCTTGCCGGGCGGTTCGAGCGCTGTCGCGATCACGCTGTCCGCGAAGGCCGCTCAAGCCGACGTGGGCGACTTCGCCATCGAGGTCGCTCCCGGTGACCCCGCAGCACTGGCGGGTAAGGCGCCGGCACTGAACGCGCGTGGTGACAACGCCCTCACGTGGCAGTCGCTGACGCTCTTCGCGCCGCTCGACGGTGCCCGGTCGATCAAGCTGCGCAACCGCGGCAACGGCCCCGCGTGGGTCGCGGTCGAGCGGATGGGTTACTTCCACCCGGAGCAGGGAACGAACACCTACTTCGCGAAGGCCGCGCCGGCTCGGGTGCTCGACACCCGCGGGTTCCCGGTCGTCGCGGGCGGTAACACCCGCAAGACGCCGCTCACCGGCGGCAACCCCGCGGAGAAGACCGTGGACGTGCAGATCCGCGATGTCGCGGGCGTGCCGTCGACCGCGACATCGGTGGTCGTGAACCTGACCGGGTTCGAGGCCACGGCGGAGCAGTACCTGGTCGCGCACGCCGGTGGCACCACCCACAGCGCCACCACGTCGGTCGCGGTGTCCCCCGGTGACAAGCGGACCAACCTCGTGGTGGTGCCGATCGGAGCGGACGGCAAGATCCGGGTGACCAAGGTCAGGGACGACTACACCGCCGGTGTGGCACTGGACGTCCTCGGCTGGTTCGCGGAAGGCGATGCCGGCGCCAGGTACGTGACGATGGCCGATGCCGGTCGCGTCGCGGACACGGCTACGGGGCTGGGTGTGCCCAAGGCTCCGGTCGGGCACGGCAAGACGGCTTCGTTCCAGGTGGCTGGCGTCGTGGGTGTTCCTGCCGCGGCGACCACGGCGGCCGTGGCGCTGACCGGGCGCGACGACAACCTCGGCACCGAGCTCAGCGCGGTGTCGAAGGAGGTCGGCTGGCTGGCGGCGAGCCAGGTGGCCACGCGCAAGACGGAGACCGCCTCCGGGCTCGCGCTCGTTCCCCTCGGGGCCAGCGGCCAGGTCCACGTGCGCAACGAACGCGGGCAGACCAAGCTCACGGCGGATGTCACCGGCTACTTCATCGGTGGCGAGCGGGTCGCGACCTCCGGTGTGGGCAACTGCGTCGCCGCCGCGGACGGTGCGGGCTTCAACAGCATCTTCGACGGGCGGCACGAGAACGATCTCGGCGGCTGGCAGTCCACCGGGACGAAGATGACGCAGGACGGCTGTGAGGCAGTCACCGCCAACACCAACGACGTCAACTGGTACGCGGCACACACGTACGGCAGCGACTACACGCTCAAGCTCGACTGGAAGGCCACGTCGGCGTCGTCCGACTCGGGTGTGTTCGTCGGCATCACCAACCCCGGCACCAACGCGGGAAGCCCGGGCCAGAGCGGTTACGAGGTCCAGATCGGCCCGACCGCAGCGTCGGGCACGCTGCAGACCGGTGGCATCGTCGGGATCCAGGCACCGACCACCACGTCGTCCGTCAAGCCGGTCGGCGACTGGAACACGTTCGAGCTCCGGTTCCGCTGGAACACGGTGACCGTGTTCCTCAACGGTGTGCAGGTGAACGAGCACGGCTTCTCCGACGCGACGGCGGCGAGCAGGAACACGTTCATCGGCATCCAGAACGACAACGTCGGTGACCCGGTGCGCTTCCGCAACGTGCGGATCAAGCGGGACACGCCGGTGCGGTCGGGCATCATCGAGAGCGTTGGCGGCCGATGCCTCGACATGTACAACGCCGACCCGATGCAGACGGTCGTCCAGCTGTTCAACTGCCACGGCGGCTTCGCCCAGACGTGGACGATGCACGGTGGCCTGGTGATGGCGGGCGGCAAGTGCCTGCGTGCTGTCGGCACCACCGACGGCACCGAGGCGGTCATCGGCGGCTGCGCGGGTGACGACTACCAGCAGTGGGTGCTGCGCGGGGACACCAGGCTGATCCACCGGGCGTCCGGCCGGTGCCTCACTCCACGCAGCGCTGCGAACGAGGCGAGGCTCGAACTGCGTGCCTGCACCACCTCGGACACGTCCCAGACGTGGAAGACGCCCGCGGTGTCGACCACGAGCAAGGTCGGCCAGGTCGTGACGCAGACGGGCAAGTGTCTCGACGTGTTCAACGCCGATCCGACGTTGAACAGGGTGGAGGTCCACCCGTGCCACGGCGGCGTGAACCAGTCCTGGGTCGCGCTCTACGACGGCACACTGCGGGGCTCCGGCAAGTGCCTCAACGTCGCGTCGCTCACTCCGGGAGAGGGCAGCTCCGTCACCCTGGAGGCTTGCAGCGGCGCGCAGCACCAGCAGTGGGTCTCGCAGCCCGACGGCACGCTGGTCAACCCGCTCTCGGGTCGCTGTCTGACGTCGGCGGGCACGAACCCGGGACCGATGACGATCACCACGTGTGGTGGCTCGCCGTCGCAGAGCTTCCGGCTGAGCTCGCAGACCACGTCGGTCGGCCAGGTCGTGGGCCTCGCGACGAAGTGCCTCGACGTGTACAACAACGACCCCAACACGATCAGGCTGCACGGCTGCATCGGATCGGCGGCGCACAACATCTGGTCCACCGGTGACGGCACTCTGCGCGTGCTCACCTACTGCCTCGACATCCAGCACCCCGGCAACGGGGCACTGGTGGTCGGTGCGGGGGGCGCCTGCCGCGGTGACAGCGGACAGGTCTGGTCGGCGCGCTACGACGGCACGATCATGAACCCGTTGTCGAACCGCTGCCTGGACGTGTACGGCGCACTGCCGGACGACGGCACGCAGATCACCATCGGGGACTGCCACGGCGGTCTGAACCAGAGGTGGGCGACACCGGTCAACCCGAGCTGATCGGATCGGGAGGACCTGCGGCAGCGGGGGTGGCTTCGGCTACCCCCGCTGTTTCTCTTCCTCCGGGTGCTGGCGCTGCTCCTGGATCTTGAGCGGCGTCGTCAGCTGCGTGTCGGCGGGGGAGGGCGCCGAGTAGACCGTGTCGTTCGTCTGCTGGGGCTGCGCGGTCTCCTCGCGGATGCGGGACGCCGCGCGTTCCATCTCGAGCCTGCGCCAGCGGCGGCGCTGGCGGCGGGTCATGCGAGCCGGCCACATGTCCTGGATGGCGCTGTTGAAGTACGCGCCGATCGTGATGGCCAGGCCGATGAAGAACACGAACAGCAGGAACGCGATCGGTGTCGCCAGGGCGCCGTAGGTGTAGCCGGTGGTGGTGATCCACTGGATGTACAGGCGCAGGCCGATGGACGACAGGATGAACACCGCCATCGCGAGGATCGCGCCGGGCAGCACCCGGTGGTATGGAAGTCGCCGCGGCAGTGCGACCTTGTAGAGCAGCGAGAGCGACAGGACCAGCAGCAGGGCCACGCCGGGGTAGTAGAACCGGCCCACCCACGTCGCGATGTAGGGCTGCCAGGACGTGGGGAAGAACTGCGGCAGGACGTCCGGGCCGAGTGCCAGCACCGGCAGGCCGATCACCAGCGCCACCAGGGACACCATGTAGAGCAGCAGGGCGAAGATGCGCTGCCACAGCTCGTTGCGCACGCCGTACTGGCCGTGGGCGACCGTGATCGCGTCCACGAACGACGACATGGCCGACGATCCTGCCCACAGCGAGATCAGGAAGCCGATGGAGACGATCTCGCCCTTGCCGGTCGAGAGGATCTCCGCGACCGTCGGCTGGATCACGCCGTTGACGACGTCCGCGCTGAAGATCGTCCGGGTGAATCCGATGATCTTCTCCTGGACGGAGAGGACGATCTCGGGGCCGAACCAGGTGCCGATCCAGCCCATCGAGCCCAGCACGCCGAGCAGCAGTGGCGGGAACGACAGCGTCTGCCAGAACGCGGCCTCGGCGGCTTCTGAGAAGATGTTGCCCTGCCACGCCTTCGACAGCGTGCGCGCGAGTAGACGCAGCGGCCCCTTGCGGCCGGACCTGCGTGCGTCGTTGTCGGAAGGCGGACCCATCGCAGTGACAAGCATGGTGCATACCGCCACGTTTCGCGGCATCGACGCTCGGAACAGGTAGAGTCGCGGTGCCCTCGGCCACCGTCCGCCTGAGGGTATTGCCTTGTTTGACCTGCATAAATGAGGAGAAACACGTCTGTGACAGCGACAGCAGCAATGCGACCGCTGCGGGCATGGCAGCGCCGCGCGCTGACCAAGTACCTGGCCGTGAAACCGAAGGACTTCCTCGCCGTCGCCACGCCGGGCGCGGGAAAGACGACGTTCGGACTGCGGGTCGCCGCGGAGCTGCTGGCCGATCGGACGATCGAGGCCGTCACGATCGTGACCCCCACCGAGCACCTCAAGCACCAGTGGGCGAAAGCGGCTGCCGAGCAGGGCATCCACATCGACTCGAACTTCCGCAACACCAACGCGATGACCTCCCGCGACTACCACGGTGTGGCCGTCACGTACGCGCAGGTCGCCGCCCATCCGACGTTGCACCGCGTGCGCACCGAGAACCGCAAGACGCTCGTGCTGCTCGACGAGGTGCACCACGGCGGCGACGCGAAGTCGTGGGGTGACGCGATCCGTGAGGCGTTCACGCCCGCCGTGCGCCGCCTCTGCCTGACCGGCACGCCGTTCCGCTCCGACGACTCGCCGATCCCGTTCGTGCAGTACGAGGAGAGCAACGGCGGCTTCAAGACGTCCAAGGCGGATCACACGTACGGGTACTCCGACGCGCTGCGCGACGGCGTGGTGCGGCCCGTGCTGTTCCTGGCGTACTCCGGTGAGGCGTCGTGGCGGACCAGCGCGGGCGAGGAGTTCACCGCGCGCCTGGGCGAGCCGCTGACCCAGGAACAGACCGCGCGGGCGTGGCGCACCGCCCTGGACCCGGCCGGCGACTGGGTGGCGTCCGTGCTGCGCGCCGCCGACCAGCGGCTCACCCAGAAGCGCGAGAACGGCCTGCCCGACGCGGGCGGCCTGGTGATCGCCACCGACCAGACCGTCGCGAAGGCTTACGCGCAGGTGCTTCAGCGCGTCACGGGCCACATCCCGACGCTGGTCCTCTCGGACGACCCGAAGGCGTCCGGCAAGATCGCCGAGTTCGCCGCGACGAACGAACGCTGGATGATCGCCGTCCGCATGGTGTCCGAGGGCGTCGACGTGCCGCGGCTCGCGGTCGGCGTCTACGCGACGTCGTCGTCGACGCCGCTGTTCTTCGCCCAGGCCATCGGCCGCTTCGTGCGCAACCGGAAGCCCGGCGAGACCGCCTCGGTGTTCCTGCCCTCGGTACCGGTGCTGCTGGCGCTCGCGTCCGAGCTGGAGGCCGAGCGCGACCACGTCCTGGGCAAGCCGCACCGCGAGAAGGACGGCTGGGACGACGAGCTGATGGCGGCGGCCAATCAGACCAAGGACGAACCCGGTGAGGACGAACGCGCCTTCACCGCCCTGGGCACCACCGCCGAGCTCGACCAGGTGATCTTCGACGGCTCGTCGTTCGGCGCCCCGACCCTCGCGGGCTCCGAGGAGGAGCAGGAGTACCTCGGCCTGCCGGGACTGCTGGAGCCCGACCAGGTGCGGACCCTGCTGCTGCAGCGGCAGGAGGAGCAGATGGCGACCGCCGCCAAACGCCCCAAGCCCGAGGTCGCGGTGCGGGAGGCGAGGCCCGTCGGCGTGCAGGAACGCCTCGCGTCACTGCGCAAGGAGCTCAACACCCTCGTCGCGATGCACCACCACCGCACGAAGAAGCCGCACGGCAAGATCCACAACCAGCTGCGCGAGTACTGCGGTGGGCCACCGACCGCGATGGCCACCATCGAGCAGCTCGAGGAGCGGATCTCCACTCTGCGCTCCTGGTAGGACAGGGTTTCCGGCAGCCGATATCCGATATATCAGTTGCGGGTGACGGCGACGGCCAGCGTGTCGTAGTGCGTCGTGAAGCGGCCGCCGATCGCGTCGATCGCGCCGCCGACGTCGTCGAGGAGCCCGGTGACCTGCTCGGTGCCGAGCAGGGCCATCGGGCCCATGGTGAGCATGAGGTCGAGGTAGTCGGCCGTCGTGTAGGTCTGCTCCCAGCTCGCCCGCCACTGGTCGGCGTGGGAGAACGCCCCGGTGCCGACGAACGCTTCACCGGTGCGCACGCAGCCCGCCTGATAGGCCTCGAACGCCTCGTCACGGCTCTGGCCGACGCGGAACGGGATGTCCGGCGCCGCCTTCCGGTAGGCGTCCATGAAGGCCTGGGCGATCGGCTCCGGCGGTGCGAACACGTGCCAGAGCGCCACGAACACCCCGCCGGGTCGCAGCACCTGGGCTACCTGGCGCGGACCCGCTTCGGGATCGACCCAGTGCCACGACTGCCCGGCGACGACGGCGTCGAACTCGCGGCCGGCGGGATCCCAGGTCTCGAACTTCGACACCTCGACGGGCACCCCGGTGCCGCGGGCGAACTCGGCCATCCGCTTGTCGTGCTCCACCTCGAGCACCTCGCAACCGGCCGCGCGCAAGGGGCGGGAGAGGACGCCGGTGCCGCAGCCGACGTCGACGACGCGGGGCCCCGGACTGACCTCGATGATCTTCCGCACGAGCTCGCCCGGATAGGCCGGGCGGGTGCGGTCGTAGCGAGCCGCGTCGGCACCGAACGAGTTCGCCAGCCTCTCAGTCAATACTTCTGGGGCTTCCTTGTCGACGGTCATGCACCCAACCTAGGGATGTCCGGGAGGTGACAGGCGAGTGTTCGCCGCGGGCGATATCCGATATGTCGCCGTTGGAATCGGTAGCGCGGTGGTAACGCTCTCACGACTCTCAGTGACTAAATTTCGTCAGGGTTACCGCATCGTTGCGACTTAATCGATCCAGTGTGGTTCCGGTCACGCATATGTCAGGCATACGTTGTGCGCCACAACATTCTCTGTGACACAGCGCAGTGAAAGGGATGGCGGATGCGCAGCAAGACTCTCGCTTCCATCGCTGTTACCGCGGGCCTCGCCCTGACGGTTACGGCATGCGGCGCCAACACCTCCTCCAACACCGGAGGCAGCACCAACACGAGCACTGGCAGCGGCACGGGCGCGAAGGTCGGCGTGATCCTGCCCGAGACCAAGACCTCCGCCCGCTGGGAGGGCTTCGACAAGCCCCTCCTCGAGGCGGCTCTGAAGGCCGAGGGTCTCGACCCCGACATCCAGAACGCCCAGGGCGACGTCCAGAAGTTCAGCACCCTCGCCGACGGCATGATCAACAACGGCGTCAAGGTCCTGATCATCGCCACGCCCAACAGCGAGGTCGGTGCCTCCGTCGCCAAGAAGGCGCAGGCCCAGGGCATTCAGGTCATCGACTACGACCGCCTGAACACCGGTGGCTCCTCGTCTTACTACGTGTCGTTCGACAACGTGAAGGTCGGCGAGCTGCAGGGCCAGGGTCTGGCCGACGCGCTCAAGGACGCCCCGCAGGGCGCCAACGTCATCGAGATCGAGGGCGCGCCGACGGACAACAACGCGACCCTCTTCGCGGACGGCCAGAAGAAGATCCTCAAGCCGCTGTACGACTCGGGCAAGCTCAAGCTCGTCCAGTCGCAGCCGATCGACGACTGGGACAACCAGAAGGGTGGTCAGGTCTTCGAGCAGATCCTGACCGGCAACGGCGGCAAGGTGGACGGCGTCGTCGCCGCGAACGACGGCCTCGCCGGCGCGATCATCACCGTGCTGAAGAAGGTCGGCCTCAACGGCAAGGTGCCGGTCACGGGTCAGGACGCGACCCCGGACGGCCTGCAGGCCGTGCTGCTCAAGGACCAGTACATGACCGTCTTCAAGCCGATCAAGGAAGAGGCCGAGGCGGCTGCCAAGCTGGCCGGTTTCCTCGCCAAGGGCGACACCGCGGGCGCTGACAAGCTGGCCTCCGGCGTCACCAAGGACACCAAGGCGAGCCGCGACGTCAAGTCCGTTCTCCTCACGTCGCAGCTGATCACCCGCGACAAGGTCAAGGTCGTCGTGGACTCCGGCTTCGTCAAGGCCTCCGAGGTCTGCGTGGCCGCCACCCAGGCTGCCTGCACCGAGCTCGGCATCAAGTAGGACCGCTCGTGACGAGGGCGGGGTGCGCGTCTGTCGCACCCCGCCTCTCGCCGCGTGTTACCCCGGAGGAAACCCAGTGAGCGAGCCGATTCTCGAGCTGCGCGGCATCAACAAGAGCTTCGGTCCCGTGCACGTCCTGCACGACATCGACCTCGACGTCAACCCTGGCGAGGTCACTGCCCTCGTCGGCGACAACGGCGCGGGCAAGTCGACGCTGGTCAAGTGCATCGCGGGCATCCACCCGACCGATTCGGGTGAGGTCCTGTTCGAGGGCCATCCGGTCCACATCAAGGGCCCGCGTGAGGCCGCCGAGCTCGGTATCGAGGTCGTCTACCAGGACCTCGCTCTGGCCGACAACCTCGACATCGTCCAGAACATGTTCCTCGGCCGTGAGCGCACCAAGGGTGGTCTGCTCGACGAGTCCGACATGGAGCAGGCGGCGCGCAAGACGCTGGCGTCGCTGTCGGTGCGCACGGTCAAGTCCGTCCGCACGCAGGTCTCGTCGCTGTCCGGTGGTCAGCGCCAGACCGTGGCGATCGCCA
Source organism: Lentzea waywayandensis (assembly GCF_900115955.1). Classification (GTDB taxonomy): domain Bacteria; phylum Actinomycetota; class Actinomycetes; order Mycobacteriales; family Pseudonocardiaceae; genus Lentzea; species Lentzea waywayandensis. The sequence goes on along the minus strand of NZ_FOYL01000007.1, from coordinate 29,500 downwards.
AGGCCGTGTTGTGGAACAGCAAGGTCGTGCTGCTCGACGAGCCCACCGCCGCACTCGGCGTCGCGCAGACGCGCCAGGTCCTCGACCTGGTCCGCCGCCTCGCTGAGCAGGGCCTGGGCGTCGTCCTGATCAGCCACAACATGAACGACGTGTTCGAGGTCGCCGACAAGATCGCGTGCCTCTACCTCGGCCGCATGGCCGCCGTCGTGTCGACCAAGGACGTCACGCACGGACAGGTGGTCGAGCTGATCACCGCCGGCCGTTCCGGTGACCTGGGCATCGCGCGTCCCGAGGCGGCGACGATCTGATGAGTACCGAAGAGGCGAGCAGCATGACCGACACCACCGAAACGCACGAGGGGGAGGCCCCGCAGGGCGCCATCTCCGACTTCGGCATCGACACGACCTCCCGTTCCACCAGCGAGGCCATCAGGGACTACTGGTCCAGTGTCCGCGGCGGCGAGCTCGGCTCACTGCCCGCTCTGCTCGGACTGATCGTGCTGCTCATCGTGTTCAGCTCGCTGTCCGACTCGTTCTTCACCCTCGGCAACCTCGCCAACCTGCTCCAGCAGGGCGCCAGCATCACCATCATCGCGATGGGCCTGGTGTTCGTGCTGCTGCTCGGCGAGATCGACCTGTCCGCCGGCACCGCGTCCGGCGTGACGGCCTCGGTGATGGCGCTGGACCTGATCCACGGCGGCAACCTGCTCGGCGGCATGGGCGACGGGGTCTTCTACATCTTCTGCGGCTGGCTGGTCCTCGCGGTCGGCCTCTCGCTGCTGATGCGCCTGTGGACCGGCGCCGTGCTGTCCGGCATCGCGCTGGTCATCGCTCTGCTCGGCGTGCCCGCGAACGCGTGGATCGGCATGCTGCTGGCGATCTGCGTCGGCGCGTCGATCGGCTGCATCACCGGCTACCTGGTCGCGAAGATCGGCATCCCGTCGTTCGTCGTGACCCTGGCGCTGTTCCTCGTGTGGAGCGGCGTGGTGCTGCAGTTCATCGGCCAGGGCGGCACGCTCGGCCTGCGCGACGACACGATCTTCCAGGTCGCCAACGGCAACATCGGCACCGCCGGGTCGTGGATCCTGTGCGTGATCGCGGTCGGCGGCTACGCGGCGGTCTTGCTCAACCGGCACTTCACCCGGCTGCGCAAGGGACTCGTCGCCCAGCCGACCGCGCTGGTGCTGACCAAGATCGGCGGCCTCGCGCTGCTGGCCGCGGTCGCCACGTTCGCGCTGACGCAGAACCGGTCGCCCAGCACCCTCGTGGTGATCGCGGGCGTGCCGTACGTCGTGCCGCTGGTGCTCGTCCTGCTGGTGATCGGCACGTTCGTGCTCGACCGCACCAGCTACGGCCGTCACCTCTACGCGGTCGGCGGCAACAAGGAGGCCGCGCGCCGCGCCGGCATCAACGTGGAGAAGATCCGGATGAGTGTCTTCGTCATCGCCTCCTCGGCGGCGGCGATCGGCGCCATCGTCTACTCCTCGAAGGTCGGCTCGGTCGACCCGAACGCCGGTGGCGGCAACACCCTGCTGATGTCGGTCGGTGCGGCCGTCATCGGTGGCACGTCGCTGTTCGGCGGCAAGGGCCGGCTGCGTGACGCCGTCATCGGTGGTGCGGTGCTGGCGGTCATCGCGAACGGAATGGGCCTGCTCAAGCAGCCCTCCGCCGTCGTGTTCATGGTGACCGGTCTCGTCCTGCTGCTCGCCGCGAGCGTCGACGCGTTGTCCCGCCGCCGAGCGGCGACCGTGGCTCGCTGACGAGGTGACTGGACCTACGTCCGGCACTCGTCCCGACGAGATCCGCAGGCACAACAGGACGGCGTTGCTGCGCCGCCTGCACATCGACGGACCGTCCACCAGGGCGTCGCTCGCGGCTGAGCTCGGTCTCAACCGCAGCACGATCAAGGCCCTGGTGGACGGCCTCGCCGAAGCCGGTGTGGTCGCCGAACGCGTGCCCGCTCTGCGCAGCGGAGCGGGCCGCCCTTCCCTTCTGGTGCTGCCCCAGCCGCACGCGGCCGTCGTCATCGCGATCGACGTGCGCGTGGAGCACGTGGCGATGGGGTTCGTCGGCCTGGGCGGGGAGATCCTCGGGCGGGACAGCTGGAACCTGCACCGGACGCGTGATCCGGGGGAGGTCATCACGCACATCGTCGAGTCGGCGCGCCTCATGGCCGACGACCTCGACGCCACCGCGGTCGGGGTGGGCGTCTCGGTGCCCGGTGTCGTGCGACGCGCCGACGGGCACGTGCACGAGGCACCCAACCTGCACTGGACCGGTGTGGCACTCGGCAAACGCCTGGAGGCGGTGCTGAAGCTGCCGGTCCAGGTCGGCAACGACGCGGAACTCGGCGCACTCGCGGAGCATGTGCGCGGTGCGGCCAGGGAGTCCGCGGACATGGTCTACATCTCCGCGGACGTCGGCGTCGGCGGGGGAGTGATCCTGTCCGGACAGCCGTTGCGCGGCTCCGGCGGCTACGTCGGCGAGCTCGGGCACATGGTGGTCAATCCGCGCGGCCTGCGGTGCTACTGCGGCTGCGACGGCTGCTGGGAGACCGAGGTGGGCGAACCGGCGCTGTGCCGGGCGCTCGGCCTTCCCGACGACGCACCGCGCGGCGCCGTCGTCGCGGCACTGCGGGCACTGGACGACCCGTCGGTGCTCGACGAGTTCGCCGGCTGGCTCGCGCTGGGACTCGCGAACATCGTCAACGTCCTGGGCCCGGAACTGGTCGTGCTCGGCGACCTGTACACGGCGCTGCCGGCGTCGGTGGTCGACTCGGTGAGCGCCGCCGTGCAGGTGCGCAGCCTGGTCTCCCGCGCGGTCGGCGGAACCCAGGTCGTGACCTCGCCGCTGGGCCGGGACGCGAAGCTCATCGGAGCGGCCGAACTGGCCTTCGAGCCCGTCCTGGACGCCCTCTAGAAGCCCGGAGAAGCGAAGGGGGCGGAGATCCCTGGAGGATCTCCGCCCCGAGCGGCTAGGTGGGGTGGAAGTCAGCCCTGCTGAATTTCAGCAGCGAGTTCGCGCAATTTCTCACTGTGCGCCCGGGCGTGGTGCCCGCAGAACAGCAGCTCGCCCCCGGACGGGAGCAAAGCGCGAACCTGGGCAGCAGCCCCGCAGCGGTCGCAGCGGTCGGCAGCGGTCAACTCGGGGCGGGTGAGTGCTGCAGTCATGATGAATCTCCCTCCGTCCCGGCAACGGAACTGAGGTGTTCCGGTGCCCTCTTACCAAGCTGCGACCACAGCGCCCCTGGCAGGTGCGCGGTGCTCGCTGGCTCCACTCTGACAGACGTTTCGGCGATAGTCAGTGTTCCCGTGTACGTGGCGACTCGCGTCACTCTCGGATTTACCCGGCCGCAGCAGGCTTACACATGTATTTGCCACCGGTTCACCGTCTTGACACGCACGCTGAGCAACCGGAAACCCGCTGGTGGAGCAGCACGTTCGGGCCATCCGGTCGGTTGCGTGCGACCGGGAGTGTGATATCGCTTGCCCTTGTCCGCCCTCCGCGAACAGGTCACGAACGTCCCACGATTCGGACGCGGAACCGTGATCAAACTCCCGATCGAACGCTTGCTCGGGCCCGCTCGATCAGCTCGCGAGGGCGGCGCTGATCGCTCGTGCGGCGTGCCCCACGGCCTCCCTCAGGGCCGTGGCGCTGCGCCCGTTGTCGAGCACCGCGGACACCGTGCCGATGACGCTGCTGGACGGTGAGCGCACCGGAGCGCTGACGAACTCCATGCCCGCCGGCACCGTCGCCCCCGGCCGCAGCCGGGCCACGTCCTCGGCCCGCACGATGCTCGCCGCCGCTACCAGCACCCGGTCCCGCCGCGGCACCGCGAGGATCGTCGACGTCCTGATCGTCGCGGACAGCGCCCGCAACGGCTGTCGCGCCACCCGCAGAATGCCCGGAGCAGGTTCCCAGGCCTGCCCGAGCCGGAACATCTGCGCGCCGATGCGGTAGCGGCCGCGCACGTTCTCCACGGCGCCCAGGTCCTCCATCTGCTCCAGAAGGCGATGCACCGTCGTCTTCGGCATGGCGCAGCGATCAGCGAGTTGCGTGAGCCCCAGCTCACCCTCGTCCATCAGCTTGTCCAGCAGTGAGAAAGCCCCTTCGAGTACAGACCTGCCCATGTTTTCCAGCCCCCTCGTTCCGGTGTCCGGAACTGTCCCTGTGCACCCCTCCGGCACAGCCACACACTGATGGTGTCGCGGATGCATTGGCGGCACATGAGTACAGGGGTACTCATCTTTCGCATGCGCACGATCAGGCCTGCTCAGGCCAGGGCAGCACGGTGAGCTCCGGCCACTGCCCCCGCCAGCGCGTGGTCTTGGCGTCGTAGACGGCACGGGGAGCGAGCACGGGATTGGGGCGGACGACGAGGTTGAACACGTCAGCGAGGCCGTGCGGCGCGTAGACGCGCCACTTGCCGTTGGTTTCGAGGCGCACACCCAGGCAGCACGTGGTCGCCGCGAACGAGTCGATGGCTGCCTCGGTGGACGTGTAGGGCGCGCACGGAACCCCGAAATGATCCTCGTACCAGAGGTGCACACGCGCCTCGTTGCGGATCTCGACGACCGCGGGCAGATCGGCGAACGCGCGCTCACCGGCCTGGATGACCTCGTTCTCGGCGTCCCAGCCGAGATCGGAGTCGTCGAAGTAGAACAGGTCGTAGTCCCTGATGCCGTCGGTCGGCGACCGGCCGGTGACCACGTTCCACACCGTCTGGAACACGCACCCGGCGGTCAGGTACCACCCCGGGAGGTCCAGTCCGGCGGCGCCGCGCAGGACCTCCACGAGGACCTCGTTGCGAGCGAGGACGGAGCGCAGCGCGTCGGCCTGTTCGTCCACCGGAAGCCGGGCGAGGATCATGCCGCAGGAAAGCACACGGCAAAACACAACAGCCCCGCACCGAACCGGTGCGGGGCTGTGTGCGTATGACTGGGTAAGACCTAGTCGAGGTAGTCGCGCAGAACCTGCGAACGCGACGGGTGACGCAGCTTCGACATCGTCTTGGACTCGATCTGGCGGATGCGCTCACGCGTGACGCCGTAGACCTGACCGATCTCGTCCAGCGTGCGCGGCTGGCCGTCGGTGAGGCCGAAGCGCAGCCGGACGACGCCCGCCTCGCGCTCGGACAGCGTCGCGAGCACGGACTGGAGCTGGTCCTGCAGCAGCGTGAACGAGACGGCGTCGACAGCGACGACGGCCTCGGAGTCCTCGATGAAGTCACCGAGCTGGCTGTCGCCCTCGTCACCGATCGTCTGGTCCAGCGAGATGGGCTCACGCGCGTACTGCTGGATCTCCAGCACCTTCTCGGGCGTGATGTCCATTTCCTTGGCGAGCTCCTCCGGGGTGGGCTCGCGGCCCAGGTCCTGGAGCAGTTCGCGCTGGATGCGACCGAGCTTGTTGATGACCTCGACCATGTGCACCGGGATGCGGATGGTGCGGGCCTGGTCGGCCATCGCGCGGGTGATCGCCTGCCGGATCCACCAGGTGGCGTACGTGGAGAACTTGTAGCCCTTGGTGTAGTCGAACTTCTCGACGGCGCGGATCAGACCCAGGTTGCCCTCCTGGATCAGGTCCAGGAACGCCATGCCGCGGCCGGTGTAGCGCTTGGCCAGCGACACGACGAGACGGAGGTTCGCCTCGAGCAGGTGGTTCTTGGCGCGCTCACCGTCACGGACGATCCAGCGCAGGTCGCGGCGCAGCTGCGGGGTGAGCTTCTCCGCGTCCTCCTCGGAACGGCGCACGCGCTCGGCGGCGTAGAGACCCGCCTCGATGCGCTTGGCGAGCTCGACCTCCTCCTCCGCGTTGAGGAGGGCGACCTTGCCGATCTGCTTGAGGTAGGCGCGGACCGAGTCGGCCGAGGCGGTGAGCTCCGCGTCCTTGCGCGCCTGGCGCAGGGCCTCGGACTCCTCCTCGTCCCAGACGAAGTCACCCTTGTTGTCGGCGGTGTCCTCCGCCTCCTCGGGCTCGTCCACGACGGGCTCGTCGACGATCTCGACGTCCTCGACCAGGTCCTCGGCGCCGGGAGCGCCTTCCATGTCCTCGGGCTCGTCGCCGCTCTTGGCGGCGCCCTTCGCGGCAGGATCGGCCTTACCGGCCGTCTTGCGCGGGGCCTTGGCGCCGGCTGCGGGCTTCTTCGCTGCCGCAGCGGTCGTCTTGCGCTTCGGCTTCTCCTCGGCCTCGCCGGCCGCGGTCGCCTTGGTGGTCCTGGCGGCGCTCGCGGCGGAGCTGGAGCGTCGGGTTGCGGATTCTGCGGCTGCCACGTACGCCCTTTCGCGACGGTCGTTCAAGGCAAACCAGAGGGCGCGAAACCTCGGTCGCCAGAGTTCGGGGGATCTCCCCGCCGATCTTGCTTGGCGGGTGTGCGTTCCATTGTAACGACGTCCGTGACTCGGTGTTGCGCCCCGAGGTGCTTCGAGGCGCTCTCACCTGCGTTCTCGCAGCTAGATCGAGTCGGACACGTTTCGGTGTCGAACGCTCGTCAAGGCCTGACGCCGTGCGCGGCGGCCCACGCGGCACCGACGATGCCCGCGTCGTTCTTGAGCGCGGCGGCGACGACCTCGGTGCGGACCTCGAGCAACGGCAACCACTTGTGCGCCTTCTTGCTCACGCCACCGCCCGCGATGACGAGGTCGGGCCAGATGAGGTCCTCGAGCACGTTGACGTACCGGCTGACCCTGGGCGTCCACTCCTCCCAGGACAGGCCCTTGTCCTCCTTCACGGAGGCGGCCGCGCGCGATTCCGCGTCGTGCCCGTCGACCTGGAGGTGGCCGAACTCGGTGTTCGGGACGAGCTTGCCGTCGAGGAACACCGCGCTGCCGATGCCCGTGCCGAACGTCAGCAGGACCACAGTCCCGTTCTTGCCGACGCCCGCGCCGAACGACATCTCCGCGATGCCGGCCGCGTCCGCGTCGTTCATCACGACGATGTCCTCCGGCCTGCGCTTGAGGCGCTCGGCGAAGAGCTGCTGGGCGTCGCAGTTGATCCAGCCCTTGTCCACGTTCGCGGCGCTGAGGGCGACACCGTGCTTGACCACGCACGGCAGCGTGACGCCGACCGGGCCGTCCCACTGGAACTTCTCGACGATCTCCGCGACGACCTCCGCCACCGCCTCCGGTGTCGAAGGCTGGGGCGTGGGGATCCGCATGCGTTCGCCGTCCAGTGCTCCTGCTTCGAGGTCGACCAGGCCGCCCTTGACGCCGGAGCCGCCGATGTCCACACCGAACCCGCGGGTGATGCCCATCCCCGTGGTCCTTCCTACTCGATCCTGCTGGCTTCGATTCAGTACCTGTGGTGCGCAGACATTAGCCTGACGTTGTCCGATAGTCCCGTGCTAGTGACGCAGGAGGGAACCGGTCGTGTTCGATCCCCGGCCACTCGTTGACATCGCGACGACCATCGGGCGGGAAGCGGGCGCACTTGTTCAGCGCATGCGTGCTTCCGCCGTCATCTCGTTCGACACCAAGAGCACCTCGACGGACGTGGTGACCGCCGCCGACCGCGCCTCAGAACAACTCGTCCGGACGCGTCTTTCCGAGTTGCGCCCCGGCGAGCCGGTGCTCGGCGAGGAGGAGGGCGGAACCGTCGTCGAGGGTCTGACCTGGGTGGTCGACCCCATCGACGGCACCGTCAACTACCTCTACGGAATCCCCTGGTACTCGGTGTCGATCGCAGCGCAGCTCGACGGCGAGTCCGTCGCGGGCGCCGTGGTGGAACCGGCGACCGGCCGTGTGTGGACCGCCGCACGCGGCTACGGCTCCTTCTTGGACGGTGAGCCGCTACGCGTCTCCGCGACGACCGACCTGTCGCTCTCATTGCTGGGGTACGGGTTCGCCTACCGGCCGGAGCGGCGTCAGCGCCAGGCCGACGCGTGGGCGCGGATGTCGACTCGGGTGCGTGACCTGCGCCGGGCCGGTGCCGCGTCGCTGGACCTCTGCTCGGTGGCCGCCGGCCGGCTCGACGCCTACACGGAGCACGCGCTCGGCCGGTGGGACTGGGCGGCCGGCGGGCTGATCGCCGCGGAGGCCGGTGCGGTCGTGCGGCTGCCGGGCTCCTCTCCCGAACTGGGGGAGGACGCGACGTTCGCCGCGACACCCGGCATCGCCGACGCCCTGTACAGCGCGCTCGCCGAGTCCGGCTACGGCAAGGTCTGAAAACCGCAGGTCAGAGCGCTGATATATCGGTTGTGCAAAAGACGTTTGCGGACGTCCGCAAACGTCTTTTGCACAAGGGGCGGTTTCGAGGTTGATCCAGTCAACGTTGATGTTGACCAGTCAACGTCGGTTAGCGGGCTGTCCGGTCAGCGTGGAGATGAGGGTGACGACCTCGTGGACGTCCGGGACGTGGATCAACTCGGCCACCGTCCCGTTGCCGTAACCGTCCGGCATGACCCGGCTGTCGAGCCGGATGTGGCCGGAGCCGCCGGGCTCCTCGGTGAACGCCAGATAGCCGATCTCGGTGAGCGGCGCAGACCTTGCTCGGCGGCCAGGCACGGACACGACGCGCTGGTCGGTCACGTAGTAGGTCGTGCGGCGCAGCGTCTGGTAGCGCCAGACGAACGGTTCGGCAATACCGAGCAGGCCGAGCACCGCGAACCCCGTGCACACGCCGAACACGTCGGACCAGCTGCCGAGGTAGTCCGCCCACCCGTGTGCCGCGGCGGCCACCACCACGACGAGCAGGATCAGGACGGCGTGGAACTTCAGGCTGAAACGGATCCACGTCAGGTCCGGGCGCAGGAACACCGAGTGCTTCGCCGGTTCGCCCTGCCAGAGGACGTGCTCCTCCGGAAGAAGATCAACCCCCATGCGCGCAAGGTAGCGCGGGCCCGGCGAGAAGTCAGCAGGTCACTTCGCGCGCGCCGGCCAGGCTGTCGGCGTTGAGCGTCGGCGGGGCGGCCGCGGCCACCTGACCGCCCTGCTGCTCCGGCTGCTGCTCGGCCCACTCCTTGAGCTGGTCGAGCACCTTGCGGGCGTCGCTGTTCGGCTTGACCTCGTCGAACTTCTTGCCGATCGCGATGTCGAGGGTGGCGTCCTGGCGGTCGTCGCGCACGAGCTCCAGGCACGGCTCCAGCAGCGACAGCGTCCTCGCGGCCGACGCTCCGGGCGCGCCGAAGCGGATCTGGCCGCGGCAGTTCATGTCGCCTGCCGGGTAGACCAGGTCGTTGCCGGGGTCGGCCGCCTGCTTCAGGCCGAGCTCGGTGAACATCGTCGCGACGGCCTTGGCGTGGTTGCGCTGCGTCGAGGCGTTGACGACCTTGAAGTTGACCTCGCCGACCGGCACCGGGTTCGTGCGGTCGAGCGCGTCGTGCTCCAGGACGGTGCCCAGTGCCGGAGGCGGTGCCGTCGACGTGGCGGCCGGATCGGCCCCCGCGACCGCCGAGGACGTCGTCGCGACGTTGCCGGGCGCGTTGCACTTGATGGCCGCGTCCACGTCGCTCGCGTTGCCGAGCACCTTCACCCACACGAACACGGAACTGACCAACAGCACCGCGAACAGGACGAGCGCGGGCACGGGCCGACGCCTCTTGTAAGGCGTCAAGCTTCCCGATGCGGATCCCACGTTCGAAGCCCTCCCCGTGATCCGTCCCCTGAGATCAGCCTAGGCCCTGCCCGGCTGTTGCGCGCCCTGACGTGCGTGACCGAACGCACCGTCCTGATTGCTCACAGTCAGGACGGTACCGGTCCGGCGTCAGGTTGCACGCCAGAGCGCACGTGCTCCCGCACAGGGTATCGGTCCAGCGTAGAAAGGTTGTGTCACCCGTCCGGTCGGTAAGGGGTAACCCGATGACGAGCCACCTGGGCAATGAGCTACCCTCTGCGCGCTCCGCACACATTTCGATCAAGCCGACGGTCACGTCAAGGGGGTTGGCTTGCCCGCCGGGTGTGCGAGACCTACGTCACCTTGACGTGGGGCACAAAAGAGGTCGCTGGAGCGTTAACCAGCGACACGAACAGTCTCCGTAGACCGCAGGGGTGAAGAAGATGGCGACCGACTACGACGCGCCGCGTCGCAGCGAGGCGGACGAACTCGCTGAGGACTCCCTCGAGGAGTTGAAAGCCCGGCGGAACGAGACGCAGTCCGGCGTCGTCGACGTCGACGAGGACGCGAGCGCGGAGAACTTCGAGCTTCCGGGCGCCGACCTGTCCGGTGAGGAGCTCACGTTCAAGGTCCTGCCCAAGCAGGCCGACGAGTTCACGTGCTCGAAGTGCTTCCTGGTGCACCACCGCAGCAGGCTCGCCGAGGACAACGGCGGCACGTACATCTGCCGGGACTGCGCCTGAGTTCAGTCCGCCGAAGAAAGAACTGGGCGCTCACCCTCACGGGTGGCGCCCAGTTGTGTTCTCTCAGGACTTGATCGCGGCGGCGAGCTCGTCGGGATGCCGCGTGCTGATCACCCAGTAGGGCGTCGGGTCCTCCGGGTCGGTCACGCGCACCCGCACGAGCGGCTTGACCCAGCCCCGGTGCACGACGAACGCCGCCGGGTCGAGTTCGCGGCCCATGATCCTGCGGCGGTCCTCGGCGGCGATGATCTCGACCTCGCCGAGCAGCTCCAGCGGGATGTGCGCGTCACCCGCGCGCAGTTCGCCGTCCGCGACCTCCACCTTCGTCGATCCCATCCGCACGATCAGCACGATCGTCAGCGGCAGCAGGATCACGTACGGCAGCCAGGAACGGACGCCGGGGAAGCCCATGTGCACCTCGGCGGCCAGCAACGCGGCCGCGAGCAGCGGCAGCGGCCAGATCCACCACGTCACGTACAGGCGTTCGCGGAAGGTCGTAGTGGCGGTCACGGCAGTCTCACTCACGTCGTCAGGGTAATCTCGGCCGCCGTGTCCAGCGTCGAGGTGTTGCTGACCCGGCTCGATCCGGGGGTTCCCGTGCCCGCCTACGCCCGTCATGGCGACGCGGGCGCTGATCTGGTCACCACGTCGGACGTGGTCATTCCACCAGGTGAGCGCGCCGTGGTCGGCACCGGTGTCGCCATCGCGCTGCCCGAGGGGTTCGCCGGGTTCGTGCACCCGCGGTCCGGACTGGCCGCGCGGGTCGGGCTGAGCGTGGTGAACACGCCCGGCACGATCGACTCCGGCTACCGCGGTGAGATCCGCGTTTGCCTCGTGAACCATGATCTCCGTGAGCCGATCGCGCTGTCGCGGGGCGACCGGATCGCCCAGCTCGTCGTGCAACGCGTCGAGCACGCGGTGTTCCGCGAGGTCACCGAGTTGCCGGAAACGGAACGCGGTGCGGGAGGCTATGGCTCGACCGGCGGGCACGTGGTGCTCGCCCGGATGAAGGCGGAGGGGTAGGGGCATGTTCGGAAGGCGCCGCAAGCGCGGTCGTCACTCCTCGGGGGCGGTCGAGACCGGTCCCGAGCACGACGAGGTCTTCGACGACGTCGACGGCCCGTGGGACTCGACGGTCGCGCCCCAGGACGACGTGGAGCGGCTCGACCTGGGATCCGTGCAACTGCCGATGCCGGACGAGGCCCAGTTGCAGGTCGAGATGGACCAGCAGAACGGCTCCGTGCGTGCCGTGCACGTCCTCACGTCCGTCGGCCAGCTGACGGTCAGCGCGTTCGCCGCGCCGAAGTCGGGCGGTCTCTGGCGCGAGGTCGGCGCCGAGCTGATCGACGGCCTCAAGGAGGACGGCGCCCGCATCAACCGGGAGAACGGCGAGTGGGGCGAGGAGATCACCGCGCGCAACCAGGGCGTGCAGATCCTCTTCGTCGGCGTCGACGGCCCGCGCTGGATGCTTCGCGGCGTCGCGGCCGGTCCCGAAGAGCACTTCGAGCAGAACTCGCAGGCGCTGCGCGAGATGCTGCGCGGCACCGTGGTCGTCCGCGGTGAGCAGCCGATGCCGCCCCGCACCCCGCTGCCGGTCGAGCTGCCTGAGGCGATCGCCCGGCACATCCAGCAGCAAGAGGGCTAACGAGCCCGCTGCCACGCCTGCACCGCGCGCCCCAAAGCGCGCGGGTAGGCGTCCAGCGTCGTTGTGACGAGCACGGCGCGTGGGATGGCTTCCGCCCAAGCCCGCGCTACCGCGATCGGGTGCACCGGGTCGTCGGCGCACCCGACGATTCCCGTCGGCACGTCCAGCGACTTCAGCTCGTCCAGCGTCGGCGCGAGCGACTCCGCAGCCTCTTCGAGATGCGGCACGAGCTGGTCGCCGTAGCCGCGCCACGCCCGTTTCAGCTCGTCGTGCAGCCAGCCGGTAGTGCCGGCGAGCGCCGTCGTGAGCCCTTGTGTTCGGACGATCTCCGCGCTGGCCCTGGCCGCGAGCGCCGCCGGTGCCTCCTCCGGTGCTCCGGTCCACGCAGGCAGCGCCAGGATCAGCCCCGCGCACCTGTCCGGGTTGGCCACGGCCCACCGCGCGGCGACGTGCGCGCCGAGTGAGACGCCACCCACCACGATCGGGTGGCCTGCCGGGGCATTTTCGAGGGCCGTCAACCGTTCACCGAGTGTGCGAACCCGCGGTGCGTCGAGAACGGCACCGACCTGCGACAACGGCTCGGTGAAGACAGATCGGACGAACACCTCGTCGGAGGCGGTTCCGGGCAGCAGGAGGACGGTCTCGGCAGGCACGCCCGAGATTGTCGTTGCCCGTGCGTACCCTCACTGTCAGACGGCCCACACCACGGGGCCACCAGAGCAATGCAGGAGTCGGGGATGAGCGGCTATTGGCGCCGCTTGGTGCGTCGCTTGACCAGCGACGTCACCGAGCTCGACGCGGACGACCTCTCGCGAAAAGCGGAGGCCGTCGGCGCGGTGAAGGCCTGCGACTGCAAGTCCGGTGAGGAGGTCACCGTCCTCGGAAGACTCCGCAGCGTGGAGCTCTGCCCCAGGGACGCGGCCGCCACCCTGGAAGCCGAGCTCTACGACGGTACCGAGGGCGTCACGCTCGTCTGGCTCGGCCGCCGTCGCATCGCGGGAATCGAGCCTGGTCGGACGATCAAGGCCCGAGGCCGCATCGCCGTGCGCGACGGGCGCAAGGTGCTCTACAACCCCTATTACGAGTTGCAGAACGCTTCATGACCTCAGCTGAGACCGAAGAAAAGCAGCCCACCGTCCTAGAGCAGATGGGCGGCGTGAGCGGAATGCTCTACTCGTCGCTGCCCGTCCTCGTCTTCGTGATCATCAACTTCGCGACCAAGAACCTGATGGCCGCGATCATCGGCTCGCTCGCCGCCGCCGTCGTCATCGGCGTGATCCTGGCCGTGCGCAAGGGCACCATCCAGCCCGCGATCTCCGCCGTCTTCGGCGTGGGCATCGCGGCGTTCATCGCCTACAAGACAGGCGAGGCCAAGGGGTTCTTCCTCTTCGGCATCTGGCAGAGCGTCGTGTACGGCAGCGCGTTCCTGCTGTCGATCATCGTGCGCTGGCCGCTCGCCGGCGTGATCTGGACGTTCCTCAACGGCAGAGACCGCTCCTGGCGCGACGACAAGGCCTCGGTCCGCGACTACGACATCGCGACCTTCGTGTGGGCCCTGGTCTTCTTCGCCCGCTTCGTGGTCCAGCGCTGGCTCTACGACGAGGACCAGGTCGGCTGGCTCGCGGTCGCGCGCCTCGGCATGGGCTACCCGTTGATGGCCGTCGCGCTGCTCGCCACGGTCTGGGCGGTCCGCCGCGCCGACAAGCGCCTCAAAGCGGCCGAGGAGGCCGCCGAGGCCAAGGCCAAGGCGGAGGCCGAGGTGGACGAAGTGTTGGCCCGCACGGCCGACGACCTGCTCACCCCGGACATGGACGAGCTCAAGCGCGTCGTCGACGCCGAGTCCCGCGACAAGTCCAGAGACTGACCCCGCTCTCCCAAGACTGACCCGCTCCACTTCGACGCGGCCGGCGCTTCCCTTCGGGGGCGCCGGCCGCGTTGTTTTCGTGGCAACGCAGGTGGAGCAGGCGGAAGCCGAGAGAGCAGCCTGCCGATGGCCGGTAGGCGATATGTCGGATCGCGCGAGTGTTGCTCGCGCCGTCGACCGCTGCCGCCGACCGGATGCAAAAAACGTTTGCGGACGAAGTCAAAAGACTCATTGCAAAGGTGTACGGGCAGGTCGGCGTGGGTGTGCGGCCAGGGACCCCAGGCGCGATGTGGTGCGCGGTGTGGTGGGTGTCGGTGAGGTGGCTAGGCGCGTGACATCCGATATATGGGATATCAGCCGAGGTCAGGACGGGCCGAGCACGGTTCGCAGTTCGTCGCGGCCCGTCACGCCGAGAATCCCGTAGATCGCGTGCAGGTGGTTGTCGACCGTGCGTTTGGACGTGTGGAGCTGTTCGGCGATCTGCTGGTTGGTGAGTCCGGACGTGGCCAGGCGGGCGACCTCGGCCTGGCGCCGAGTCAGGTGGGTCAGGCCGTCGGCGCACAGGGCCGGGGTGCGGACGCCGTCGAAGTCGCGCATCAGGAGGGCCTGGCGGGCGGAGGCCTGGGAGGCGGCGCGGGCGTCGCCCCGGGCTCGGTGCAGGCCGGTCGCGGCGGCGAGGGCTTCGGCGGCGTAAAGGGTGGCGCCCAGGCGCTGGAAGGCCGTTGCCGTGGCCTCCAGGGCGGTCGGTGCGGCGTCCGCGAGGGCGGTCGCGTGTGCCGTGTAGGCCGCGGTCATCGGGTCGTCCATCGTGGACGTGAGGGCCGTCAGGCGCTGGGACGTGTCCACGCCGAAGCGGGCGGCGTTGTGCAGGGCCATGGCCTCGTTGCCGTGTACGCCCAGTTCGGCGCATTCGTCTGCGGCGGCCATCGCGGCGTCGGCGGCGGCGCGGAGGTCGCCGGTGCAGGCGAGTACCTGCGAACGGGTCACCGAGACCGTGGTGCCGGTCAGGCGCCATGCCGGGCGGCGGGCCTTCTCGGCGCGGGCGAGGGCTTCCTGGGCCAGGGTGGCGTCGCCGCAGATCGCCGCGGTACCGGCCAGGTTCGCCAGCGCGATGGCGTCGAAGATCAAGGGACGCGAAGGGGTCTTCGGGCTGCCTTCGCGGGCCAGGCGCAGGGCTTGGGAGCCGTGGCCGCGCATGCGCGCGCAGAACGACAGCACGCCGAAGAGCGATGTCGCGCCGGTGAAGGCCAACTCGTCGAACGTTCTGTCGTGCATCGTCAGCGCAAGGGCTTCCGCCTCGGCGAGGTTGCCGGCGAACGCCAGCGCGAAGCAACGCATGCGCAGGGCGCCGTCGTCGGGCTCGGACAGGTCCTCCAACGCCTCGTAGGCGGCGATCTCCTCGGCAACCTCGCGATAGCGGCCTGCGTGCAGGAGGCACAACGCCCTGGTGCGTCGCAAATGGACGGTCAGGTGCGGTGCCACGGGCTGATAGGTGCTCTCGAGCACTGTCGCCACGTGGCCGTGTTGCGCGGCCTCGATCACCCGGACCACCTGAAGCCAGTCGCGCAGGTCGGCGGGGAGGCCGGGCACGTCGACGTGGTCGAGCACCGCGGCGGCGGCGTCCGCGTCGCCCAGACCGAAGTGGAGGTTCATCGATCGGGTGGCGCCGAGGCGGCTCAGGTCCTCCGCCGACAGCGGGCCCGACATCACGTCCGCCAGCGTCGCCTCGGCCTGGTCCGGTGCGCGGCCGTGCATCAGGACCTGGCCGAACACGTGCCCCACGCGGTTCAGCCCGCCCGCCTCGACGGCGCCGCGGCACAGGCGTTCGGCGAGTGCCACGTCCTGCGCGGCCCAGGCCTGTTCGGCGGCCGCGGCCAGCAGGTTCACTGAGATGGGTGAACCGCCGTCGAGCCGCCACGTGGCGATGCGCATCAGGTCTTCACGGCGGCGTGCGCCCGTTGCTTCCAGAGCGGCGGCCAACGCGCGTTGGTGCGACTGCGCGCGCAACGTCGGGCACGTCGTACGAAGCAGGCTGCCGTACAACGGATGCCCTAGCCGTACGACCACGCGACGCCCTGACGGCACGACACGGATCAACCCGCGCGTCTCCAGGTCGTCCAGCGCCTCCTCGCGCACCAGCGACGCCAGCAGGTCCAGTTCCACCGGCTCGGAATACGCGAGCAGTTCCAGCGCGTGCCGGTGCGACGGTTCCAGCCGGCCCAGGTTGGACTGCACGAGCTCCGCGAGCCGTCCGCCGAGCTCGATCGCGCCGTGCCACGACCAGATGCCGTCGTCGGCGCGCAACGCCCCCATCGCGCAGCCCGACACGACGAGTTCCCTGAGGTACAAGGGATTTCCCGCGCTGCCCGACCACAGCAGCGTCGCCGACCGCGTGTCGACCGGCCCGTCCAGCGCGCGTTCGAGCAGCAGGTCGGACTCGGCCCGCGACAGGTCGCCCAGCGGATATCGCCGCAGCAACCCGTCCTGCCACAACTCGGTGCGCTCACCGGGCCGTGAGGTCACGAGCACCCGTGCGTGTCCGTGCCGGATCACGTGATGCAGCAACGCGATGGAGGCGTCATCGAGCAGATGTGCGTCGTCCACCACGATCATCAACGGCAGCTGTTCGGACAGAAGGTGCTCCACGGCGCGACCGAGCGGGTTCGCCGTGCGCAGGTCAGTCGGCAGCATCGCGGCCATCGCACCGAACGGGATCGCCGACGTCGCCACCGTCGCGTAACAGCGCCGCACGGCCAGACCGGTGCGCTCCAGCCGTGCCACGACCTCGTCCGTGAGCCGGGTCTTGCCCACACCGGCGGGGCCGACGAGCGCGGCACCCTTCTCGTCGGCTCCGGTGAGCGCGGACATCACGTCCTCGAGCTCCCGCACCCTGCCCACGAACGGCCACACAACTCGCAGTGTGCCGAGGTCCGGCTCACCGCGCACATCGATTTACGCCCCTTGGCCGAACAACGCGCGCAAGCCACCCCGTCCCGTCACGCCCACAGCCGCGTAGGTCGTGTGCAGATGGTTGTCCACGGTGCGTTTGGCGATCGCCAGCCGTTCGGCGATCTCCACGTTCGTCAGCCCGGCCACGGCCAGCCGCGCGATTTCCAGCTGACGTGGCGTCAACGCGGCGAGCGTGCTCGTCACCACCAGGCCGGGCGTGGTCGCGCCGTCGAACGACTCCGCGAGCGCCGACGCCTGCCGTTCCAACCGGTCCGCGTCACGGGGCCGGTCGTGCAACCGCGACAGCCTGCTGGCCTCCGCGAGTGCCTCGGCCGCGTACAACGTGGCACCACACGCCGTGAACGCCGCCGCCACCTCCTCCAGCCCCGCCGGGTCCCGCAACGCGCGCGCCTGGGCGTGCGAGGCGTACGCGGTCGTGAGCGGATCCTTGCGTGACTTCGCGAGTTCCAGGAGACGAGGCGAGGTGTCCGCGCCGAACCGTGCGGCGTCGTGGAGCGAACCGATCTCCTCGGAATGCGCGCCGTGCGCACGAGCCAAGGTGGCGTTGTCCAGTGCAGCCTGCATCGCCTCGTTGACCCGCCCTGCGCCCGCGAGCACCCACGACCGTGCGGCCCCCACGGCGAACTGCGCGATACGCCACGCGGGCCGCAACCCTGCTTCCGCGCGTGCCAAGGCGCGAAAAGCGCGATCCGACTGCCCCTGCAACGCCGCACCGGTCGCGAACTCGGCCAGCAGCAGCACGTCCCACATCATCGGCAGCGCGGCCGGGTCCGGAACGCCCTCCGCGGTGATCCGCACCGCCGAAGCGGCCTTCCCGCGCAACCGCGCGCTCTGGCTCAGCAACACCCGAGGCGGCACCTGCGTGACCGACCAGCGGTCCTCCTCGATCAGCTCGGCCAGCGCCTGCGCGCCCCGCTTCTCCGCACCCACCAGGTCGCCACACCGCAGAGCGCTCTCGTTGCGCACACCGTTGGCCGCGCTCATCAACGACGGGAACCGCCCCGCTGTCGCCAGCACGGCCTCATGGTTGTCCTCGACCCGTGCGATGGCATCGGTGTAGCGGCCCGCGAACTGGTCGGCGAACGCCAGCACCTGCCGTCCCGCCGTCTCAGCCCAGCCGCCCTCGGCGATCAGCAGCTCACCGCCGAGCCGCGCGAACCCCAACGGCGCGGCCTCCAGCGCGAACGTCAGCGCGACGAACAGCACCGCGTGCTCCATCTCGGCCGGCAGTTCTCGTTCGGTGACGAGATCCAGCACGGTCACGGCGGCGTCCTCGTCACCGAGACCGAAGAACAGGTTGAACGCGCGCGTACAGCCGACCTGGATCACGGTCAGCATGTCGCCGCCCGCCGCCATGGTCTCGGCGAGCACTTCCTCGGCCTGTGCGCACTGACGTTGGTACATCAGCACAAGACCCAGCACGAGCCCCACGCGTGATGTCGCCCCACGCGCTATGGCGGCGCGCGAGAGCCGTTCCGCGAGCTCCCAGTCCTGAGCGGACAGTGCCTGCTCCGCCGCCCGTGCCAGCACATCCGGTGACTCGGCCGTCCCGCTGTCGAGCCGCCACGTCGCGACGCGCACCGCGTCACCGGGCCGGTCCGCGCCTTCCGCTTCCAGCCGATCGGCCAACGCACGGCGGTGCGCACGCGCCCGCAACGTCGGGCACGTCGCCCGCAGGCGCGCGCTGTAGAGCGGATGCGCGACGCGCGCGCGTCCGTCATCACCTACGCGCATGAACCCCATGTCCACGAGGTCTTGGGGAACAGGCAACAACCTGGGTTCCAGCGGTTCGCCGTACGCGAGCAGTTCCAGCGCCCGCCGCTGCGGCTCCGCGAGCCGTCCCAGCGTCAGGTCGACGAGCTCGGCGAGCCGTCCGGACAGCTCCAGCGGCCCACTCCAGTTCCACCCGCCCACGGTCTCGGTCAGCGCGCCCGAATGCCGTCCTGCGGCGACGAGTTCCTTGAGGTACAACGGGTTTCCCTGGCTGTTCGCCCACACCAGATGCCGCGTCGAGGCGTCCGCCGGTCCGCCGAGAGCCGTCGCCAGCAACGCGTCCGCGCATTCCTGGTCCAGCGCGTCGACCCCGACGACGGTCAACCCCTCCATGCCCCAGCCGGGCCGTGCGGTGCAGATGACCCGCGTCAGCCGATGGCGCACAAGATGCTGCAACACCAACAACGACGCGTCGTCGAGCAGATGCGCGTCATCGACCGACAACACCCGCCGCCCGCCACGAGAGAGATGTTCGGCGGCCGCGCGCACGGACGACGACGGCAGGATCGAACCCCGCGAGGCAGGCAGGTCGGTGGGCACGAGCGACGCGATCGCGCCGAGTGGAATCCGGGACGTGGCGACCGTGGCGTAACAACGCACCGCCGGGTGCGGCACGGCGGCGAGGGCCTCAGCGGCCAGACGTGTCTTGCCCACGCCTGGAGGGCCGGACAGCAGCACCGCGCCGTCCACGGCCAACGCCCGCAGCGCGGTCCGAAGCTCTCTCTCGCGCCCGACCAGGGGCAGCTGATCGCTCACAGGTAGTAAGTGCTCGCTTCCGATGCGCAGATACCGGACCGGACGAGCATGCCCTGTATCAGGCGGCGAGCGGCAGGCGTCGAAAGGCCATGAAACTTCTCAAGCGCAAGGCCGCGATCCTCGCCGCACTGACCCTCGTCGCCGGCGGCGTCCTCGTCACGTCCTCCGTGGCGCAGGCGCAGAACACCATCTACGTCCAGTCGAAGTTCAACGGCCGGTGCATGACCGCCGCGACCGGCCAGAACGGCGCCGGGGTCATCATGGTCGACTGCCAGAACGCCCTCACCCAGCGCTGGTACTGGGACGGGCTGAGACTGCGCAACGCGGACGGCGGCAGATGCCTCACCGCCGCCTGGGGCAACCTCGACAACGGCGCCCACCTGCAGATGTACGACTGCCAGACGAGCAACAACGCCTTCCAGCTGTTCTACCGCCCCGCCTCCACGACAGCGGAGGTCGGCCGGATCCGGTCGTGGCAGTCCGGCAACCGGTGCGTCGAGATCGCGGGCGCGAACTGGTGGAACGGCGCCTCCGTGCAGTTGTGGGACTGCCACGGAGGCGGCAACCAGTACTGGTGGGCCTAATAGCCCAAAGCGGTCTTGATGTCCTGCTCGACGGCGGCGGTGGTGACGAACAACAGCTCATCGCCGCCTTCGAGCGTGTCGTCCGGCTGCGGCACGATGACCCGTCCGCCGCGCAGGATCGTCACCAGAGCGGCGTCACGGGGCAGCGTCAGCTCCGAGACCGCGCGGCCGGCGAACGGCGTCGACTCGTCGAGCGTGATCTCCACGAGGTTCGCCTGGCCCTGACGCAACGTCATCAGCCGTACGACGTCACCGATCGTCACGGACTCCTCGACCATGGCGGCCAACAGCCGTGGCGTCGACACGGCGACGTCGACGCCCCACGACTCGGTGAAGAGCCATTCGTTCGTCGGGTCGTTCACGCGCGCGATGACGCGCCGGACCGCGAACTCCGTCTTGGCCAGAAGCGACACCACGAGGTTGACCTTGTCGTCACCCGTCGCGGCGATCACCACGTCGCACAGGTGCATGCCCGCGTCCTCCAAAGAGGACAACTCGCACGCGTCGGCCTGCACCCACTCGGCCTGCTCGACCGAGTTCGGGTCGAAGTGCTTGCGGTCGCGCTCGATCAGCATGACCTGGTGCCCGTCCGAGACGAGCTCCTGCGCGATGGACCGTCCCACCGCCCCCGCACCAGCGATCGCGATCCGCATCAGCCCTCCTCCGGTGCCTGCAACGCCGCCGCCGCGACGTCGGTGATCGTGCCGGACAGCGCCGCCACGTAGATGGTGTCGTCGGCCTGCACGACGGTCTTGGCGTCGGGCAGCACACCGGTGCCGAAGCGCATCACGAACGCCACGCGCGCGCCGATCGCCTCTTCGAGCTCGCGCACCGGCTGCCCGACCCACGCCTCGTCGACCTCGATCGGCAGCACCGCCACGGTCCCGGACGGGTCACGCCACGCGGTCGCCGCGCCTTCGGGCAACAGCATCCGCAGGAATCTGTCAGTGCTCCACGGCACCGTGGCCACGGTCGGAATTCCCAGTCGCTCGTACACGGCGGCGCGCTTGTGGTCGTAGATGCGCGCCACGACGTGCTCGACTCCGAACGTCTCGCGCGCCACCCGCGCCGAGATGATGTTCGAGTTGTCACCGCTGGAGACCGCCGCGAACGCGCCCGCGCGCTCGACACCGGCCTCGATCAGGACATTGCGGTCGAAACCGTTGCCGACGACCTGCTGCCCGTGGAAGTCGCTGCCCAGCCTGCGGAACGACTGCGGGTCCTTGTCGATCACGGCGACCTGGTGTTCGAGTCGCTCCAGAGCCCTGGCCAGGGACGCCCCCACCCGGCCACACCCCATGATCACCACGTGCACGACATGCCTCCTCAGGCGAGCTCTCCGCAGAACCTACCGAGCATTAGCCCGTCCCGGTGAGCGGACCCCTTACGCTCTGGCCGTGTCCAAGCTCGCCACCGCTGCCAAACGCCTCCTGGTCGGACGGCCGTTCCGCAGTGATCGCCTCGCGCACACCCTCCTGCCCAAACGCATCGCCTTGCCGGTGTTCGCCTCCGACGCCATGTCGTCGGTCGCGTACGCGCCGGAGGAGATCTTCCTGATGCTGTCGGTGGCGGGCCTGAGCGCCTACGCCATGGCGCCGTGGGTTGGGGTCGCGGTCGTCGTGGTGATGCTCACCGTGGTGGCCAGCTACCGGCAGAACGTGCACGCCTACCCGTCCGGCGGTGGCGACTACGAGGTCGCGACCGTCAACCTCGGCCGCAGAGCGGGCCTGACCGTCGCGAGCGCCCTGCTCGTCGACTACATCCTCACGGTCGCGGTGTCGATCTCGGCGGCCGCGGCCAACATCGGCTCCGCGATCCCGTTCGTCGCGACCCACAAGGCGGAGTTCGCCGTCGCGGCCATCGTGCTGCTGACGGCGGTGAACCTGCGCGGCATCCGCGAGTCCGGCAGCGCGTTCGCCGTGCCGGTCTACGCCTTCATGATCGGCGTCTTCGGTCTGATCGGCTACGGCCTGTTCCGCGGCCTCGTGATGGGCGACGACATGCGGGCGGAGAGCTCGGGCCTCGAGATCCACGCCGAGCAGGACCACCTGATGGGCCTCGCGTTCGTGTTCCTGGTGCTGCGGGCGTTCTCGTCCGGCTGCGCCGCCCTCACCGGCGTCGAGGCGATCAGCAACGGCGTGCCCGCGTTCCGCAAGCCCAAGTCCCGCAACGCCGCGACGACGCTGCTGCTGATGGGCGGCATCTCGGTCGTCATGCTGATGGGTCTGATCATCCTCGCCCAGCTCACCGACGTGCGGATGGCGGAGTTCCCGCAGCAGCAGATCACCAACGCCCCTGAGGGCTACGAGCAGAAGACGATGGTCGCGCAGGTCGCGCACGCCGTGTTCGACAACTTCCCGCCCGGCTTCTACTTCATCGCCGGCGTCACCGCGCTGATCCTGGTGCTCGCCGCGAACACCGCGTTCAACGGCTTCCCGGTGCTCGGCTCGATCCTCGCCCAGGACCGCTACCTGCCGCGCCAGCTGCACACCCGCGGCGACCGGCTGGCGTTCTCCAACGGCATCGTGTTCCTGGCCGGGTTCGCGGTCGTGCTGGTGATCGCGTTCGACGCCGAGGTCACGCGGCTGATCCAGCTCTACATCGTCGGTGTGTTCGTGTCGTTCACGCTGAGCCAGCTCGGCATGATCAAGCACTGGCACCGGCTGCTCAAGACCGAGACCGACGCCCAGAGCCGCCGCCGGATGCGGCGCTCGCAGGCGATCAACACGTTCGGTCTCGTGATGACCGCGACCGTGCTGGTCATCGTGCTGATCACCAAGTTCACCAAGGGCGCCTGGATCGCCATCGCCGCGATGGCCGCCATCTACGCGTTGATGACGGCCATCCGAAAGCACTACGACACCGTCGCCGAGGAACTGCGCAAGCAGGAGCGCGTGCGCACTATGCCCGCGCGTAACCACGCGATGGTGCTGGTGTCCAAACTGCACATGCCGACGCTGAGGGCGTTGTCCTACGCCAAGGCCGTGCGTCCGGACGTGCTGGAGGCCGTCACGGTCAACGTCGACGACGGCGACACCCGCAAGCTCGTCGCTGAGTGGGAGAAGGAGAACTTCAAGATCCC
Source organism: Lentzea waywayandensis (assembly GCF_900115955.1). Classification (GTDB taxonomy): domain Bacteria; phylum Actinomycetota; class Actinomycetes; order Mycobacteriales; family Pseudonocardiaceae; genus Lentzea; species Lentzea waywayandensis. The sequence continues at coordinate 6,538 of NZ_FOYL01000007.1, read as the reverse complement.
GCTGAAGGTGATCGAGTCCCCGTATCGGGAGATCACCAAGCCCATTCTCGACTACGTCAAGCGCGTCAAGTCGGACAACCCGCGCGACGTTGTTACCGTGTTCATTCCCGAGTACGTGGTCGGCCACTGGTGGGAGCAGCTGCTGCACAACCAGAGCGCGTTGCGGCTCAAGGGAAGGCTGCTTTTCCAGCCGGGTGTGATGGTGACCAGTGTCCCGTGGCAGCTCGAATCCTCGGTGAAGGTCAAGGACAAGGACGTCATCGCGCCCGGCGCTGTTCGAAGGGGACTTGACGACCGATGAGCACCACCAAAGAAGACTGGACCGGACGCAAGTTCGAAGTAGAAGTGGGGCCTGTCGCTCACGGCGGGCACTTCGTCGCACGGCACGAGGGGCGCGTTCTGTTCGTGCGTCACGCGCTGCCCGGCGAACGCGTTGTGGTGTCGGTGCACGAGGACAACGGCGGCTCGTTCTGCCGTGCGGACGCCGTGGAGATCCTCGAGGCGTCACCGGACCGCGTCGAGGCGCCGTGCCCGTTCAGCGGGCCGGGGATGTGCGGTGGTTGCGACTTCCAGCACGTCTCGTGGGACGCGCAACGGGAGCTGAAGGCCCAGATCGTCCGTGAGCAGCTCTCCCGCCTCGCCAAGATCGAACGCGACGTGGTCGTGGAGGCGCTGCCGGGCGGCCCGCTGGAGTGGCGGACCCGGATCCGGATGGCCGTCGACCGTGACGGAAGGCCGGGTTTCCGCGGCCTGCGTTCCCACGATGTGATCCCGATCGACCACTGTGTGATCTCCCGTCCGGGCATGGTCGAGGCGGTGGCCGACCGTAAGTGGCGGGCACAGGAGCTCACGATCGTCCAGGACGGTGACGGCAACCGTCATGTGGGTGAGGTGCGCGGCCGACACACCGTGCGACGCGCCGGAACCGGTACGGCCGTCGAGACCGCCGCCCAACGAAAGTGGCGAGTTTCGGCGGATGGTTTCTGGCAGGTCCACCCGGCCGCCGCGGACACGTTCGCCACGGTCGTGGGGGAGTGGGCCGCGGCCAAGCCGGGGCAACGCGCGTGGGACCTCTACGGCGGTGCGGGGCTCTTCGCCTCGGTGCTCGGACGACAGGTCGGCGAGACCGGATCCGTGCTGGTCGTGGAGTCTTTCCCCGGTGCGGTGGAGGACGGCCGGCGCAACCTGCGCCGCATGTCCCAGGTCGAGTGGGTGGCGGACAAGGTGGAACTCGCCGTGACGCGCAAACTGCCCGTGGAGAACCCTCACGTCGTGGTGCTCGACCCCCCTCGCAAGGGGGCGGGCAAGGTCGTTGTGGCTGAAGTCGCACGACGCCGTCCCGGGCGGGTCGTCTACGTGGCCTGCGACCCCGCCGCACTGGCCCGCGACCTGGCCGAATTCACAGTTCAGGGGTACCGGCTCGCGGAGCTGCGGGCGTTCGACGCGTTCCCCATGACCCATCACATGGAGTGCATCGCCCTGCTCGTCCCTGAGACGAGCTGAGGCAGCGTCTCAGTCGCGTCTCCGTAGACTGAGCCGAAGTCTTCAGGAGTGAGGTGGGCGTGGTGACCCTGCTGGAGTCCGTGCACGGACCAGCTGATCTGAAACGGATGGACGACGCGCAGCTGAAGCAGCTGTGCGACGAGATCCGGCGTTTCCTGGTCGACAAGGTGTCCAAGACGGGCGGGCACCTGGGCCCGAACCTGGGTGTCGTCGAGCTGACCGTGGCACTGCACCGGGTCTTCGACTCGCCGCAGGACCCGATCGTGTTCGACACCGGTCACCAGTCGTACGTGCACAAGATCGTCACGGGCCGCCGCGACGGCTTCGACCGGCTGCGCAAGCAGGGCGGCATGTCGGGCTACCCGTCGCGGTCGGAGTCCGAGCACGACGTGCAGGAGAGCTCGCACGCCTCGACGGCGCTGTCCTACGCGGACGGCCTGGCGAAGGCGAAGCAGATCAACGGCGCTCACGGCCACGTGGTCGCCGTCGTCGGCGACGGCGCGCTGACCGGCGGCATGTGCTGGGAGGCGTTGAACAACATCGCGGCGGACAAGACCCGTCCGGTCGTGATCGTGGTCAACGACAACGGCCGCTCGTACTCGCCGACGATCGGTGGTCTCGCGGACCACCTGTCGTCGCTGCGGCTGCGCCCCGGCTACGAGCGCGTGCTGGAGAAGGGCAAGAGCGCGCTTCAGCAGACGCCGTTCTTCGGCAAGCCCCTCTACGCCGCCCTGCACGCCGCCAAGCGCGGCATCAAGGACGCGCTGGCGCCGCAGGCGATGTTCGAGGACCTCGGCCTCAAGTACATCGGCCCGGTCGACGGCCACGACATGGCGACGCTGGAGTCCGCTCTGCAGCGCGCGAAGTCGTTCGGCGGCCCGGTGATCGTGCACGCGGTCACCCGCAAGGGCATGGGGTTCGCGCCGGCCGAGAACCACGAGGCCGACCAGATGCACGCCACCGGCGTCATCGACCCGATCACCGGCGAGGACGTCAAGCCGTCCAGCCGGACCTGGACGCACGTGTTCTCCGACGCGCTGGTGCAGGTCGGACGCGAACGTTCCGACGTCGTGGCGATCACCGCCGCGATGCAGGGGCCCACCGGTCTCGACCCGTTCGCCAAGGCGTACCCGGAGCGCTTCTTCGACGTGGGCATCGCCGAGCAGCACGCGCTGACCTCCGCCGCCGGACTGGCGATCGGCGGTCTGCACCCGGTCGTGGCCGTCTACGCGACGTTCCTCAACCGCGCGTTCGACCAGTTGCTGATGGACGTGGCGCTGCACAAGCAGGGCGTCACGGTCGTGCTGGACCGGGCCGGCGTCACCGGACCGGACGGCGCGTCGCACCACGGCATGTGGGACATGTCGATCCTCGGCGTCATCCCCGGCGTCCACGTGGCGGCGCCGCGTGACGCCGGAACGCTGGTCGAGGAACTGCGCGAGGCCGTGGCGATCTCGGACGCGCCGTCGGTGATCCGTTACCCGAAGGCCTCGGTCGGCCCGGACCTGCCCGCGTTGGAGCGCGTGGGTTCCGTGGACGTGCTTCGGCGCTCGGGCAACGACGTGCTGCTGGTGACGGTCGGCGCGTTGGGCGGGCTTGGTCTCGAGGCCGCGCAACGGCTGGAGGACCAGGGCATTGGCGTGACGGTCGTCGACCCGCGGTGGATCTACCCGATGTCGGTGGACCTCGTGGAGATGGCCGCGTCGCACAAGCTCGTGGTGACGGTCGAGGACGGTGGCCGGCACGGTGGCTTCGGTTCCTCTCTCGCGGCCGCGTTGCGCGACGCCGACGTCGAGGTGCCGTTGCGCGACATCGCTCTGCCGCAACGGTTCCACGACCACGGTGAGCGTGGCGAGGTGCTGGCGTTGTGCGGCATCACCGCGCAGGACGTCGCACGGCGCGTGACGGAGTGGGCCGCTCGCCTGGAGTGCCTGCCCGTGGAAATCGACGCGCCCGCGGACAAGTAGTTCGGCTAACCTCCACCTCGCGCCGCCTTCTGCGGCCCGGCAGGACTTCCTCGCCGGGTTCCGCGATCGGGGTGGCGCAGGGGCGCTGTAGAGGCACCAGGTTCAATTCCTGAACGCCACGACCCCGGTCGCACCAGGGGATCTCCGGCTCTGCGAGTCCTTTCCGGACTCCCGCCGGACGTCCTGCCGACCGGGGTCGTGGTCTGTCTGGACGAGGTGGAGACGATGAAGCACACGTTGTACCCGTGGGAGCGGGGTGTTCGGTTCGATCGCGGTGTTCTGGTGGGTGAGGTGGAGCCCGGCCAGCACAAGTTCCCGCGGCACGTCGTGCTGCACCGTGTCGACGTTCGTCCGCGCTCACTCACCCCGGCCGCACAGGACGTGCCGACCTCTGACGGCGTGCTGGTCCGTGTGACCGTTGTCGTGCGGTGGGCCGTGTCCTCGGCGACGACGTTCGTGGTGGCGTCCGCTGGGCCTGAGGCTGAGCTCTACACGGCCGTGCAGCTGGCGTTGCGCGGTGCGGTGCTGACGCGCGCACACTCTGCCGTTGACGCCGAGCGTGACGCCATCGCTGCCGAGGTGCTGGCCGGTGTGGCCGCGCGGGCTGCCGAACTGGGTGTATCGGTCTCCGATGTGGCCGTGCGCGATGTCGTCATGCCTGGGGAACTGCGTCGAGCCGCCTTGGCCGAGCTGGTGGCGGCGTCCGAGGGACGTGCGGCGTTGGAGCGGGCACGCGGGGAGACCGCTGCGCTGCGGTCGTTGCTGAACGCGGCCCGGCTGGCCGAGGAGCACCCGGCGTTGCTGGAGATTCGTGCGCTGCAGACCGCCTCCACGGTCGTGGTCGATCGGCCTGCGCGCAGGAAGTGAAGGTGTCGTTAAGCGCCTTCTCAGGTGAATGTGGCACCTTTGAGGCGTGCGGATTCTGGTAGTCGAGGACGAGGCGCCTCTGGCCGACGCGATCGCTCGCGGCCTGAGGCGCGAAGGCATGGCCGTGGACGTCGCCTACGACGGCGAGAGCGGGCACGAGAAGTCGACCGTCACGCGGTACGACGTGGTTGTGCTCGACCGCGACCTTCCCGGGATGTCCGGCGACGAGCTGTGCAAGGAGATCCTCAGCTCCGGCGCGCTCACCAGGGTCATGATGCTGACGGCGAGCGGGTCCATCGAGGATCGCGTGTCCGGCCTGTCGCTGGGCGCGGACGACTACCTCGCGAAGCCGTTCGCGTTCCCCGAGCTGGTCGCGCGCGTGCGGGCGCTGGCCCGGCGCGCGACCCCGGCGACGCCGCCCGTGCTGGCCGCGCAGGACGTGGAACTGGATCCGGCGCGACGCACCGTGTCGCGCGGAGGGCAGCCGATCGAGCTGACCCGCAAGGAGTTCGGGGTCCTCGAGGTGCTGCTCGCGGCCAAGGGATCGGTCGTCAGCAGCGAGGAACTGCTTGAGCGCGTGTGGGACGAGAACGCCGATCCGTTCACCACGACCGTGCGCGTCACCGTGATGACGTTGCGCAAGAAGCTGGGCGAGCCGGGCATCATCGACACCGTCGTGGGCTCGGGCTATCGGGTCCCCAGTGCCTCGAACGGCTCTGCAGAGGACTGACCTGTGCGACGACGCGGGCCAGGACTGCGTCTCCGGATCACGCTGCTCACCACCGCGCTCGTCGCCGTGGTGAGCGCTGTCCTGCTCTTCCTCGGCTGGACGCTGGTCGGGCGGGTCTTCGACTCGTCGCCGTCGTTCCCCTCCGACACCCAGGTCACGGTCGACGGCGTCAACGTCACCGTGAAGGTGCTGACCGACGCGTTGACCGCCACCGCGCGTCAGGACCTGCTGCGCGCCGGCTTGATCGCGTTCGCGTGCATGGTCGTGGCCGCCGCTGTCCTGGCGTGGACGTTCACCGGCCGTGTGCTGAAGCCTCTGCACGACGTGACGGGTGCCGCTCGCCGGTTGTCGGCGGAGTCGCTGGGGTCGCGGTTGCGGCTGGAGGGTCCGCGTGACGAGGTCGCCGAGCTCGCGGACACGTTCGACTCGATGCTCGACCGGCTGGAAGCAGCCTTCGACTCGCAACGCCGGTTCGTGGCGAACGCGTCGCACGAACTGCGCACTCCTCTCTCGGTGGTGCGCACCGAGCTGGACGTGACTCTGTCCGATCCGGACGCCGACGTCGAAGAGCTGCGACGCATGGCCGGTGTCGTGCGCGCGGCGGGGGAGCGTGCCGAACAGCTGGTGTCGGCGTTGCTGCTGCTCGCACGCACGGACGGGATCGGGCTCGCTGTCCGTGAGCCGGTCGACCTGTCCGCGGTGGTCGAGTCCGCGTGGAAGGCGACACGGGCCGAGGCCGAGGCACGCAACCTGCGCGCGGTGTTCCGGTGCGTGCCGGCGCTCGCGGTCGGGGATCCCGCGCTGCTGGAGCGCATCGCCGGCAACCTGCTGGAGAACGCCATCCGGCACAACCACGTCGGCGGATGGATCGAGACCGCGGTGGAGACCGGGCCGCAGTGGTCGGTTCTACGGGTGTCGTCATCGGGTCAGCTGATCCCGCCGGACCGCGTGGAGGAGCTGTTCGAGCCGTTCCGGCGCGGGGGCAAGGACCGGACCAGCCAGTCCGGCACGGGTCTCGGGCTGTCGATCGTGCGTGCCGCGGTGGCAGCTCACGGCGGGTTTGCGCAGGCAGTGGCCGTGCCGACCGGTGGTCTGTCGGTCTCCGTGCACCTGCCGAGCGCACCTCACTGAAGCTGGATACAAGATTGTCGGCGTGGCCCCGGTCACACTGTGCGTCGATCTTGGCGGGTTTGGGCCGTCCGCGTGGTCTCTGACCTGCGGTTACGCCGTTAGGGACCCCCGATTTGGATCTCGTGGGGGGCCCGTGTAAATTTCTCCATGCCAGCACGGAACGGGCCGGGAAACACAGCCGGAACGGAGTGCGGCGAAAGACTTCTAAGCCTGACACAGCCCCGGAAGTGACTCTCCTCGGAGATTAGCTGCGGTGTGCGCGTGTTCTTTGAGAACTCAACAGCGTGCCGAAACACAGCCAGTAATATATGAATTACCTCCTCGTCGAGGTAGTTCCTTT
>NZ_FOYL01000013.1 GCF_900115955.1 Lentzea waywayandensis | reverse complement strand
CCAAGATGAGGTATCCCACCCTTTGTGGGTTAAGGCCCCCAGCTAGACCACTGGGTTGATAGGCCAGAGGTGGAAGACCGGTAACGGTTGGAGCTGACTGGTACTAATAGGCCGAGGACTTGTTACAAAGACGCTACGCATCCACTGTGCGGTTCTGGAAGAACAACCAGAACCGATCGAACCCGCAGGATCGGGGTTCAGGTTGTAATTTCATAGTGTTTCGGTGGTTATAGCGTTGGGGAAACACCCGGTCCCATTCCGAACCCGGTAGTTAAGCCCTTCTGCGCCGATGGTACTGCACTGGTTACGGTGTGGGAGAGTAGGTCGCCGCCGAACTTACGTACAGAAGGCCCCTGAGGGTCGAGCGCCACAAGCGCTCCCCTCAGGGGCCTTCTGCTGTGCTGGCTCCAGCACCCGCTTAGCTCGATCGGGTGAACGGTGGCCTGATTCGCCTCGTGCTCCGTCTAGTAGACAAATATCCGAGGGGGTGTCACAAAACCATGGTCATCTTCGCCGCGCAATGAGGAAGACGCGTGGGGCGGCGAAGGCTCCTGACCGGCCCGACCAGCTACCGTTTTCGCCATGCACAACGAGCAACGCACCGCCCGGCGGTCCGCCGGCGTGGGCAGGACCGCCGACCTCGCCACGAACCCGTTCCGGGTCGACCGGGACCGCGTGGCGAGCTCCCCGTTCTTCGCGAGGCTCGGCGGAGTCACCCAGGTCGTCAGCTCCACCGGCTCCGGTCTGCTCGTGCACAACCGCCTCACCCACAGCCTCAAGGTCGCCCAGGCGGCGCGCGCCATCGCCGAACGGCTCACCAACCGTCCCGAGCTGATCGCGGTGCTGGAGAAGCTGGGAGGGTGCGACCCCGACGTGGTCGAGGCGGCCGCGCTCGCCCACGATCTGGGGCACCCGCCGTTCGGTCACCTCGGCGAGCAGGTGCTCGACCGGCTGGCGCGGCACAGGTTCGGGTTGCCGGACGGGTTCGAGGGCAACGCGCAGTCGTTCCGGATCATCACGACCACGGACGTGCGGGGGCCCAAGGCGCTCGGGCTCGACCTGACGGTGGCGGTGCGGGCGGCGATGTTGAAGTACCCGTGGACTCGCCATCAAGACCTTGGCCTGGCGGTGGCGCCTCGTGGTGCCGGCGAGCCGGAGGACATGCCGGGCACGGGCAGTTCGAAGTTCTCCGCGTACGTCACGGAGATCAGTGACCTGCGGCAGGCGCGCGAGCTGTTCGAGGGGCGGATCGAGTCGTGGCAGCAGACGGTCGAGGCGAGCGTCATGGACACCGCGGACGACATCGCCTACGCGATCCACGACCTTGAGGACTTCCATCGGGTCGGGGTGTTGCAGCACGCGACGGTCGCCGCGGAGCTCGGGACCTGGCAGGCGCAGGCGCTCGACCTCGCCGGGCTCAGTGACGCTGAGCTGTATGCCGAGATTCGGATGCCTGGGCGGTCGCTCGAGACGCTCCGGAGGCGCATGCACCTCAAGGACTCGTGGGTGATGAGCGACGAGGCGTTCGCGCTGGCGGTGCGGAAGGTGAGCAAGGAGCTCGTCGACGGGTTGCTGTCGGTGCCGTTCGACGGGTCGGTCGAGGCCGAGCAGGCGGTGGCGGGGTTCAGTGCGCGGTGGACGCGCAGGCTCGTTGACGCCGTCGGCGTGATCGAGGAGCCTACGCCGCGGTCTGGTCATGTGGTGCTGGCCGTTCAGCAGTGGCACGAGGTTCAGGTGTTGAAGTTCGTGCACCGCCGGTTCGTGTTGCTGCGGCCGGATCTGGCTTTGCACCAACGCGGGCAGGCGCGTTTGCTGAGTTCGCTGGTGGATGCCTTGGAGCAGTGGGTGACCGATCGGGCCGAGGCGGATCGGTTGCCGCGCAGGCTGCACGATCTGGTGGAGCTGGCCGAAACGGAGTACGCGGCGCTCGCCCGGACGGAGCCGTCCACATTGGTCGGTACGACCGGGGAGCTTCCGGTCGGTCCTGATGTCGTCAGGGGATTGGCGCGGGGGCGGGCCGTCGTGGACTTCATCGCGTCGCTCACGGACAACCAGGCCGCGGCACTGCTGGAAGCCCTTTCCGGGCGAACCGGTCAGTTGTGGACTGACGCGTTTGTCCTGTGAAGTTTGTTCTGTGAAGTGTGATTGTGTCTGCTAAGTGAGAAGTAGCCCAATCGGATGCTGACTGTGATCAGTCAAGCACCATACGTTGGCGCCTCGACCGGGAATCTCCGGTCGCAGGCCGCGTGCTCGGGGGCACGCCAACGTTCGGGGGAGAAACTCCTGTGCGCCGATCTCGAAGAGGCACGACCTTAGTCACCGCAGGTACCGCAGTTCTTCTGGCCGCACTCACCGCAGTCACGCCGGTGTCCGCTGATCCGGGCAAGGCGTCCAAGACCATCAGCGACCGCACGGCAGCGCAGATCGCCGCGCTGCAGAGCATCAAGAAGTCGCTCACCCCTGCCGAGTCCAAGGTGGACAGCGCACTGGTCGTGGAGGCGCGCAAGCGCGTCTCGGCGGGGACGACGAGCGCCCTTCCGCAGGTGCAGACCGGCGTTGCCGTGACGCCGAAGTCCACCACCCTGGTCGACATCCGTGCCAAGCAGTACTCCGAGGACCTGGTCAACGCTGTCCGCGCGGCGGGCGGACAGATTCGGGCAGTGTCCCCCGAGCACCGCACCGTGCGCGCGGAGGTCCCGGTCGCGAAGATCGCCGAGATCGCCGGGCGCGCCGACGTCGCCCGTGTCGAGCCGGGCAGCGACGCGATGACGCAGGACGTGAAGAACAAGAAGGACACCAAGTCCCGCAAGCAGGCTCCGTCCAAAGAGGACAAGTCGCGCGAGATCGAGCGCCGGCTGTCGGAGAAGCAGCTCTCCGTCCAGGCCGCCAAGGTCGCGGAGAGCGACAAGGCGCACAACGCCGAGGCTGCGCGCGGTTCGTTCCGCGTGACCGGTGTCGGCGTGAAGCTCTGCGCGCTGTCGGACGGCGTGGGCTCGCTGACCGTGTCGCAGGCGTCCGGTGAGCTGCCGGCCGTCGACATCGTGCCGGGCCAGGCGGGCTCCGGTGACGAGGGCACCGCGATGCTCGAGATCCTGCACGACCTCGCGCCCAACGCCGAACTCGGCTTCGCCACGGCGTTCAACGGTGACGCGAGCTTCGCGGACAACATCAAGAAGCTGCGCTTCGACCTCGGCTGCGACGTCATCGTCGACGACGTCATCTACTTCAACGAGTCGCCGTTCCAGGACGGCATCATCGCGCGCGCCGTGGACGCGGTCGTCGCGGACGGCGCGATGTTCTTCTCCAGCGCGGGCAACCAGGGCAACGTCGTGGACGGCACCTCCGGCCACTACGAGGGCCAGTTCGTCGACTCGGGTGTGGGCGTCGGCAAGTTCGCCGGCACCGCGCACGACTTCAACCCGGACCCGAACGCCAAGCAGCTGTTCGACCCGCTGTCGAACTTCTCCGGCGACACCCCGGTGGTGCTGCACTGGGCCGACCCGCTCGGCCAGTCGGCCAACGACTACGACCTGTACCTGGTCAACGCCCAGGGCAACGTTGTCACTTTCAGCCAGAACAACCAGGACGGCGCGCAGGACCCGTACGAGCGCATCAACACCCCGAGCAGCTCGACGGGTACGCGCCTCGCGGTCGTGAAGTTCCGCGGTGACGACAAGTACTTCGCGCTGTCGCTGTTCGGTGGCCGGTTCGCCGACACCAACGACGGCCTCAAGAAGTACGTCACGCCGGGCACGACCCGCGGCCACTCGGCGGCCAAGGGCGCGATCTCGGTCGCGGCCGCACCTGCCGCCGCCGCGCTGCCGTTCGACCTGGAGCCCGGTGACCCGGCCAACCCGAAGGGTCCGTACCCCAACGCCTTCGACGGCACGCAGAAGCCGGAGCGCTTCACCTCCGACGGCCCGCGCAAGACGTTCTTCGCACCGGACGGCTCGCCGCTCGCCGAGACCCGGCAGAAGCCGGACATCACCGCGGCCGACGGCGTGACCACGTCGGTGCCGGGCTTCGCGCCGTTCTTCGGCACGTCCGCCTCGGCTCCGAACGCCGCCGCGATCGCCGGTCTGATCCTGTCCGGCAACCCGACGCTGACGCCCGCCGAGGTCAAGGAAGCCCTTGTGGCGACGGCGATCGACATCGTCGAGTCCGGTGTGGACAATCGCACCGGTGCCGGTCTCGTGATGGCCGACCGCGCCCTTCAGTACACGGGTGCGTCGCCGCAGGCACTGGCCCGCGCGCAGAAGCCGACGATCGTCAACGACGCCGATGGAAGCGCTTTCCTCAAGCCGGGCACCACTGCCACGGTGACGGTGCCGGTGGCCAACAACGGTGACGGCTCGGCCGCGTCGACCTCGGTCGTGCTGTCGACGACGTCCGCCGGTGTGACCATCGCGCCGCGGTCCAAGTACTACGGCAACATCGACCCGGGCCAGACCGTCAGCAACACCTACAAGGTGACCGTGCCGGCGTCCGCCGTGCTCGGTTCGGCGGTCAAGCTCGACGCTCGGGTGACGTACTCGGGCGCGACGTCGCCGACGACCACCTCGTTCACGCTCCGCGTGGGTGAGCCGTCGCGCGAGTTCAAGACGTTCGCGTACGCCGGCGCACCGCTCGCCATCCCGGACAACGACCAGACCGGTGTCTCGGTGCCGCTGGCGGTGGCGGGTGTCGGCGCGGCGTCGAACCTGAAGTTCTCCGTGGACGGCGCGACGTGCTCGACCACCGAGGGCTCGACGACGGTCGGCATCGACCACACCTTCGTCGGCGACCTGGTGGGCACGCTCACCTCGCCGTCCGGCAAGTCCGTGACGCTGTTCTCGCGGGTGGGCGGTACCGGCAACAACATCTGCCAGGCCGTGTTCGACGACGCGGCGACGCTGCCGTTCTCGGGCGTGACGAGCGGCAACGCGCCGTTCACCGGCTCGTGGAAGGCGGGTGCGCCGCTGTCCACGCTGACCGCCGACCCCGCTGACGGCACGTGGGTGTTCAAGGTCGCCGACGTGGTGGGCACCGACCGCGGTTCGATCCGCTCGGTGACCCTCAGCGTCGCCGGCTGGGTGTGATGATCTGATCTGATGCAACGGAAGGCCCCTGGCTCGCAGAGTCAGGGGCCTTCTCGTATCCCACAAGGGAACACAGCGTGAGGGGCGCCTCCCAGGCTGGGAAGCGCCCCTCACGCGTCTGTCAGAGCCTTGCTAGCGGTTCGGCCACTCCCACCGGATGCCGAACACACCGGGCCCGAACCCGAGCGCCACAGCATGCACGCCGCCACCCGAGTCCAGGGTGAGGTTGCGGCGCCGCGACGGCGTCTCGTCGCCAGCGGGCACGCTGTACTGCTGCACGCGCGACGGCAGGTTCGTCTCGTCGAACCGGACCTCGATCACGTACTCGCGCACCGGCAGCCGGAACTTGCGCGCGAACGTGTTGTTGCCCTTGGGGGCGTGGCCCTCGGGGAACACCAGCTGGTATTCCATGATGAGGGTCTCGCCGCGGGTGAGCGGCCGTTCGAACATCATCTCCGCGACCATGATGTTGGCCTCGTGGTCACGGGCGATGCGGCCGAGGTGGCAGTTGCGCACGTTCGTGATCTCGGGGAGAACGTCGCTCTCCTCGGTCTCGAACACGAGCGCCCAACGGTCTGGGCCGTCCTGCTCCGCGCGGAGGATCTGCCGCACCCACACGGATTTCTGCCCGCCGTCGGCAGAGATCTCGATGCGGTCGTGCTGGCTGATCCGGCCGAGCTTCAGGTCGGAGGACGTGTCGACCTTCGAGAGCAGGTTCGCGACCCGCTCACGACGCGCCCAGAGGGCGTCGATCGGCATCATCGTCGTCGGGCGGCAACGGCGGCCTCGCGGACGAGGTGGGCCGAGCAGCGCCGAAAGACCTGACTGAGGCACTCCCAGGACCGACTCGAGGTGCCGCAGCGCCTCCAGTGATTCAGGGCGTTCAGGCCTTCGTCGTCCTGACTGCCAGTAGCTGAGCGTCGCGACGCTGATGGTGACGCCGCGCAGTGCCAACCGGTGCTGGATGCGGTCGAGGCTGAGTCGGCTCGCCTTGATCGCGGCCCTCAACGCTTCCGGGAACGGTCCCGTCGTCAAGAGCTGCGTAAGGCTGCCGTGGCCCGTTGAGTCCGTTTCTTCAACGGTCAATGTTGGTCGACCGGCAGCAGTCGTCATGGTGACTCCCCGCTGTCATAAGATCACGCCCCAGTGACCCTACCCGCCCGTGAACATCGCTGGTCGGAGCCGGATGGAGTCAATGGTTAAGCCATACGGTTGATGAGTTCACGCTTTCGAGACTCATCTGTCAAGCGTTCCGAACCCATCAGTAACATCTTCGTGCCGTGCACGGGCTGTGTCGGGTCGGCTCTAGTGTGTGCACGTCCGCCAACTCGGGTGTGACCAAGGGGTGGGACACATGAGCCGAGTGCGGCCGGTTCCAGGCGGGCGGGCCGTCGAGGTCGAGCCGGAACGGATCGAGGGCTGGATCGCCCGGTTCGCCGACCGGCACGGCGCCGTCGACGTCCAGGTGAGCGAGACCGAGGTCGAGATCACAGCGAACGACGGCGCGACGGCCACGTTCACGACGCGCGGCGGTACCTCTGTAACTGAGGTGATCGAGAAGCTGACGGAGCCCCGCAGGATCGGCCTTCTCCTCGTGCGGCTCGGCGGCCACAGCATCGGGGTGGCGTTCGGCGGCAGGGTCGAGGTGTCCACCACCGACCGCAAGCAGGTCCACGGCCGCATCAGGGCCGGCGGGTGGTCGCAGCAGCGGTTCGCCCGGCGCCGGGAAGGTCAGGCCAGGGTCGCGCTCCAGGCCGCCGCGGACGACGTCGCCAGGGTGCTCGTCCCGCGCCTGTCCCAACTCGACGGCGTGGTGCTCGGCGGCGACTGGCAGGCGCTCGACGTCCTGCGCAACGACCGCAGGCTCTCGGGCGTCTTCAGCAAGGCCGAGGCGCGCGTCCTGGACGTGCCGGAACCCCGGCGCGCGGTCCTGGACGAAGCCGCGCAACGAGCCCGCTGCGTCGAGATCGTGATCCAGGACACACGGGCAACCGGACGAGAGTCCGGCCGCATGGATACGGGTGAGGGTGCCTGATCCTGGCACCACTGACCTGCTGGAGCTGCAAGTGCGCAAACGAATGGTGATCGTGGCCGGAGCGGTCGCGCTGGGTGCCATCGGCATCGCGGTGCCCGCCCTCGCGCTGAGTGGCGGCGACGGTGCGCCCCAGCCCACGACCTCGGCTCCGCAGCCGCCTTCCTCCACCACGACCGAGGCGCCGTCGACCACGGTGCTGCCGCCGTCCTCGACGACGTCGGCCCCGACGAAGACGCCGACGACGTGGACCACGCCGACCCCGACCTCCTCGAGGCCGGCGCAGCCGCCCACCAGCGCGCCGATCTCTACCTCGCCCGAGGCGACGAAGGTGCCGGTCTCCTCGACCCCGGTGAACACGAAGACCCCCACCTCTTCGCCGGTACCGACGACGCCGGCCCGGTGAGGAGCCACCGCTGAACTGGGAGGCTGAGTTCACCGACTGCTTCGACCGGTGCGCCGACTCGATGCGCTTCACGGCGTTCCTGCTGTGCGGCAACTGGCACGAGGCGGAAGACGTCATGCAGTCGGCGTTCTTGAAGCTGTACCTGGCCGGTCCCAAACTTGCGGACCGGTCGGGGCTGGAGCCGTACCTGCGTCAGATCGTCGTGCGGACGTTCCTCGCCGAACGCCGCAAGGTGCGGTGGCGCAGGGAGAAGCTGACTGACGCACCCCCAGAGGGCCTGTCTTCCGTCGTGGCGGCGGAAGACAGGCTCGTGGTGTGGCAGGCGCTCACCGCCGTGCCCGCACGGCAACGCGCTGTCCTCGTGCTGCGCTTTTGGCACGATCTGAGCGTCGAGGACACGGCGGCGGCGCTGAAGTGCTCGACGGGCACGGTGAAGTCGCAGAGCAGCAAGGGCCTGGACGCGTTGCGGCGCAGGCTCGGCCCGGAGTTCGATCACTTGAGGCTGGAGGTGTGATGGTTCGCGAAGACGACCTGCGGGCGACTTTCTCCGCTCTGCACCAGGAAGAGGCGCCGCCGCGGGCCATCACGGCGGCTGACCTCATCCAGCGCGGCCAGGCCGTGCGCTCCCGGCGCCGCACCATCGCGGTGGTCGGCAGCGGGCTCGCGACCGTGGGGGTCGTGGCGGTGGCGCTCGCCGTGCTGCCCGCCGCGGCACCCGTGGAACCGGCGACTCCAGGGCCGTCCCCGACCACCACGTCGTCGCCGGTCCCGCCGCCGTCCTCGTCGCCGACCTCCGTCGGGTCGCTGGAGACCACCAGCACGCCGACGAACACCACTCCGCAGTCCAGCAAGGTCGCGCCGCCGCCCGCGACACCGCCTGCCTCCGCGCCGAACAGCACGTCGTCGACCGTCACGAACCCCCCGATGTCCTCGACGGGACAACCGGTGTCGACTTCCCCCTCGACGACCCGCTGAGCGGCACACTCCAGGCATGAGTGCTCAGATCCGTCTGGTCGAGGTCACCGACGCCAACCGTGACGCCGTCATCGCCGTGCGCGTGCACCCCGCGCAGGAACGGTTCGTCGCGTCCGTCGAGACGTCCTTCAAGCACGCGCGGGAGAATCCCGAGGCCAAGCCGTGGTTCCGCGCGGTCTACGACGGCGACACACCCGTCGGGTTCGTCATGCTGAGCTGGAATCTCGTGCCCACGCCTGATCTGCGCGGGCCGTACTTCCTGTGGCGGCTGCTCGTGGACGCCGGGCACCAGGGCCGTGGCTACGGCACCGCGATCCTCACCGAGGTCGTGGCGCTGCTGCGGGAGGCGGGTGCCACCGAGCTGTACACCAGCTGCGTGCCGGGGGAGGGGTCGCCGCAGCCGTTCTACCGCGCGTTCGGGTTCGAGCCCACCGGGGAGGTCGACGACGACGGCGAGATCATCCTGCTGCTGGACCTCGGCTCGCGACCGTGAACCGGCGGTCCTCGCCCGGGTTCTCCAGTTCGTCGAGCACCGCGACGGCCAGGTCCTCGACCGAGATCGAGGACGGTCCGACGAGCAGCGCGTCCGTGCCACGCCGGTAGGTGCCGGTGCGCTCGCCCGGTTCGAGCAGCTCGGGCGGGCTCAGGTAGACCCAGTCGGCGCGATGCGCCTCGCACTCCGCCAGCTGACGCATGCTCGCCTCGGCGACGGGACGGATGTGCGGCGGCACGTACCGTTCGTCGTCGAGCACGAGGCCGGTGCCGTCCGGTGTTCGCAGCGGCGCGGCGCCACCGACGACGATGACCCGTGTGCGTGTCGCGAGTGCCGCGTCGAGCAGCACTGTCGAGGTGACGCCCGCGGTGGCCACCACCGCACCGTCCACTCCGGACAGAACGCTGTCCATCAGCTCCCGGTCGGTGGCGTCACCGCGCACGTCGCCGCCGCTGCGGGACACGGTCGTCACGTCGTGCCCGCGCCGCACCGCCTCGGCGACGACCCTCGATCCGACCATGCCGGAAGCGCCGACGACCGCGATCTTCACTGGAGAACTCCTTTGACGAGAACGGGTGCCGGTCGCTGGCTGGCCAGGATCGCGGCGAGAGCGAGTGCGAAACCGAAGAGCTGCACCGGGTCGAGCGTCTGACCGAGCACGACGACGCCGAGCAGCGCGGCGACCATCGGCGACAGCAGGCCGAGCATGGAGACGGACGTGACCGGCAGCGTGCCGATCGCGCGGAACCACAGGACGTAGGCGAGCAGGCCGCCGACGCCGCCGAGCCACAGGTAGCCGAGCAGGGCGGTCAGGCCGATCGCCGGCGGCGGCCCCTCGAACAGGAACGTCACCGGCACCAGGAACAGCCCGCCCGCGGTGAGCTGCCAGCCCGCGAACGCCATCGGGGTCGCCCCGGCGGGCCTGCCCCACTTCTTCGTCAGCGTCACGCCGAGCGCCATCGTCGCGGCGCCGCCCAGCCCGGCCAGCACGCCGACCAGGTCGAAACCCGCCGCCGGACCGAGCACCACGAGCCCGACGCCCAGCATGCCGATCACGCCCCAGGCGAGCCGCCACGCGGACGCGTTCTCCTTGAGCACGCCGACCGCCAGCAACGCGACCACGAGCGGCTGTGCGGCGCCCAGGGTGGCCGCGACGCCACCGGGCAGGCGTTCGGCCGCGATGAACAGGAACGGGAAGAACAGGCCGATGTTGAGCACGCCCAGAGCGGCCGCCTTCGCCCACCACGAACCACGCGGCAGCGTCCTGGTCAGCGCCAGTGCGACCAGGCCGGCGGGAAGCGCGCGGAGCAGGCCGGCGAACAGCGGGTGCCCCACCGGCAGCAGTTCGGTCGTGACCACGTAGGTCGAGCCCCAGACCACCGGGGCGAACGCCGCCAGCGCGGTGCGGGAGAGGTCGCTGTTCTTCACGTCATCCAGTGTTGGCTCGCGCGATCGATGAGTCCAACACATGCTTTTCATCTGATCCATCGTGATTCAAGATGGATCGGTGGAGCTTCAGCAGATGCGGTACGTGGTGGCGGTCGCCGAGACGGGCAGCTTCACGCAGGCGGCCCGGCGCTGCCACGTGGTGCAGTCGGCGCTGAGCCATCAGATCGCTCGTCTCGAACGGTCGCTGGGCGCGCGGCTGTTCGAGCGCACCAGCCGCAGCGTCCGGCTGACCCCGGCGGGTGCGGCGTTCCTGCCGTCCGCGCGGCAGTGCCTCGACTTCGCCGAACGGGCGGTGGCCGAGGTCGCCGCGGCGGTGGGGGAGGTGCGCGGACGGGTCGTCGTGGGCGTGATCCCGACGGTCGCGGCCGTGGACCTGCCGGCCGCGCTGAAGGTGTTCCGCGAGCGGTATCCGCAGGTGCGGGTCGCGTTGCGGATGCTGTCGAGCCTCGACATGGTCGAGCAGGTGCGGCAGGGCACGCTCGATCTGGCGTTCCTCGGGTTGCCGCTCGGGGTGCGGCCGGAGGGCGTGCGCGGGCGGGAGCTGGCGCGCGACGAGCACGTGGCCGTGGTGGCGCCCGAACATCCGCTGGCACGGCAGGAGTCGACGAACCTGCGGGCGCTGGCGGAGGAGTTGTTCGCCGACTTCCCGGCGGGATCACCGGGACGCATGCAGTCGGATCAGGCCTTCTCGATCGCGGGGCTGCACCGCGAGGTCGCGTTCGAGGTGACGACCGCCGAGCTGATGGCCGGGCTGATCCGGGAAGGACTCGCGGTGGCCGTGCTGCCGTCGCGGTACACGCCCCGGCTCAGCGGCGTCGCGACGGTGCCGATCGTGGGCGGGCCTTCGCGCGTCGAGCACCTCGTGTGGAGCGCGGCCGGGCTGACACCGGCGGCCGCGGCGTTCCTGGACGTGCTCGGTGTGCCCGAAACTGTCGGTGGTGCCTGAGAGAATGAAAGCAGGGGACCCCCTGCGGGGGACCCCTGCGTGAGCGTGGCTCAGCCCGCGGTGCCCGTGGAGAGCAGGCCGCCGTCGACCCGGACCGTCTCACCCGTGATCCAGGAAGCCTTGTCGGAGCAGAGGAACGCCACGAGAGAGGCGACGTCCTCGGGCGTGCCGAGGCGCTTCATGGGGTACTGCTGCGAGGCTTCCTCCTCGCGGCCGACGTAGAGCGCCTCCGCGAACTTCGTCTTCACCACGGCGGGCGCGACGGCGTTCACGCGCACCTTCGGGCCGAGCTGCCACGCGAGTTCCTCGGTCAGGCGGATCAGCGCCGCCTTGGACGCGCCGTACGCGCCGATCACGCCCGTGGACCGGATGCCGCCGATCGACGCGACGTTCACGACCGCGCCGCCGTGCTCGCTCATCCACGCCTTCCACGCGAGCTGGATGAAACCGAGCGTGGCCACCACGTTGACGTCGAAGATCTTCCGGACGGCGTTCAGGTCGGCGTCCATCAGGAACCCGTATTGCGGGTTGATGCCGGTGTTGTTGACGAGCACGTCGAGGCTGCCGAACTCCTCGACCGTGCGCGTGACGACCTCTTCGCGGGACGCGTCGTCGCCGGCGTTGCCCTGAACCGTGAGGACCTTGCCGCCGGTGTCGGCCTCCAGCTGCTTCGCCGCCTCGGCCAGCTGGTCGGCCTTGCGGCCCGTGATCGTGACGGAGGCGCCGCGAGAGAGGAGCTCGCGTGCGATGCCGTAGCCGATGCCGCGGGACGCGCCGGTGACCAGCGCGGCCTTGCCCGAGAAGTCTTCGCTCATAGCCGCAATGTATGCGCCTGGCCACAGGTGGGAAATTCGATGGTCGTGATCCCGTAGAATGGCTTGCGTGATCCTCCTGGAGTAGGCCGAACCGGACGTGCCATCCCTTGTCATGCCCGGAGTTGTTGTTACTGCTCGGAGTTTCTCTTGATCACCGCAACTGACATGGAGTTGCGCGCGGGCTCACGCATTCTGGTGAGCGGCGCCAACCTGCGCGTTCAGCCCGGCGACCGCATCGGCCTCGTGGGCCGCAACGGTGCCGGCAAGACCACCTCTCTTCGCGTTCTCGCCGGTGAGGGCCAGCCCTACGGCGGCGCCATCACCCGCAAGGGCGAGCTCGGCTACCTGCCGCAGGACCCGCGCGAGGGCGACCTGTCGGTCATCGCCAAGGACCGCGTGCTGTCCGCGCGCGGCCTCGACCAGCTTCTCCGCGACATGGAGAAGGCCCAGTCGAAGATGGCCGAGCTGGTCGACCCGAAAGAGCTCGACGTCGCCGTCACCAAGTACGGCAAGCTCGAGGAGCGCTTCTCCTCGCTCGGCGGGTACGCCGCCGAGTCCGAGGCCGCCCGCATCTGCTCGAACCTCGGCCTGCCGGACCGCGTTCTGGCGCAGCCGCTGAGCACGCTGTCCGGTGGTCAGCGCCGCCGCGTCGAGCTGGCCCGCATCCTGTTCGCCGCGTCCGAGGCGGGCATCGGTGCCAAGTCGAGCACGATCCTGCTGATCGACGAGCCCACCAACCACCTCGACGCCGACTCGATCACGTGGCTGCGCGGCTTCCTCAAGTCGCACGACGGCGGTCTCGTCGTGATCTCCCACGACGTCGAGCTGCTCGACGACGTCGTGAACAAGGTGTGGTTCCTCGACGCGATGCGCGGCGAGGTCGACATCTACAACCTCGGCTGGAAGAAGTACCTCGAAGCCCGTGCGACGGACGAGAAGCGTCGTCGTCGTGAGCGCGCCAACGCCGAGAAGAAGGCCGGCGCGCTGATGACGCAGGCCGCCAAGATGGGTGCGAAGGCCACGAAGGCCGTTGCGGCGCAGAACATGGCGAAGCGCGCCCAGAAGCTGCTCGACGGTCTCGACGACGTGCGCCAGAACGACAAGGTCGCGAAGATCAGCTTCCCGTCGCCCGCCCCGTGCGGCAAGACCCCTTTGATGGCAGAGGGTCTGAGCAAGTCCTACGGCTCGCTGGAGATCTTCACCGGCGTGGACCTGGCCATCGACAAGGGTTCCCGCGTCGTCGTGCTCGGCTTCAACGGCGCCGGCAAGACGACGCTGCTGCGGTTGCTGGGCGGCAGCGAGAAGGCGGACGCCGGTGGCGTCGTCCCCGGGCACGGCCTGAAGATCGGCTACTTCGCGCAGGAGCACGAGACGCTCGACCACGACGCGTCGGTGTGGGAGAACATCCGGCACATGGCGCCGGACGAGCAGGAGCAGCGGCTGCGGTCGTTGCTCGGCACGTTCCTGTTCAGCGGCGAGCAGCTGGAGCAGCCCGCCGGCACGTTGTCCGGTGGCGAGAAGACGCGGCTGGCGCTGGCCGGTCTGGTGTCGTCGGCGGCGAACGTGCTGCTGCTCGACGAGCCGACGAACAACCTCGACCCGGCCTCGCGCGAGCAGGTTCTCGACGCGTTGCGGCGCTACGAGGGCGCGGTCGTTCTGGTGACGCACGACCCCGGCGCGGTCGAGGCGCTGGAGCCGGAGAGGGTCATCCTGCTACCCGACGGCACCGAGGATCACTGGTCCGAGGACTACCTGGACCTCGTGCAGCTGGCGTGATCTCCACGCGTCAAAGGACTACCGAACGCGTTCTGTGATCAACTCAGTGTGATCGAATCGACCGTTCGGCGATCTCTTTGCTTGATCACCTGGCGTTCTGCCGGTTCCTGTTCGATCATTGCGACGACAGGGGCCGTAGAACGGCCCACCTGCTCGTACGGAAGGCGGGACAAGGTGGCTGACCTGAAGAAGGGTGCCCGGATCACCGGCGCCACACGGGACAAGCTGGCCGCTGACCTGAAGAAGAAGTACGAAAAGGGCGCGAGCATCCGGGCTTTGGCCGAGAGCACCGGGCGTTCCTACGGCTTCGTGCACCGGGTTCTGTCGGAATCCGGGGTCACGCTGCGCGGTCGCGGTGGCGCCACCCGGACGAAGAAGAAGTAGCCCCGACTCAGACTGCTACTCTCCGGTAACTAGCTTCTAGTTCGCCGGAGGTAACGACATGCCAGTGCCCTCAATCGACGCTGGCTTGCTCGAGCGCGGTGGTGTTCGGCTCGCGATCTCCGGGCCGCGCGCGACCATCACGCTCGATCGTCCCGACGTGCTCAACGCGCAGACGCCGGCTACCTGGCAGGCGTTGCGGCACATCGGCGAACAGCTGGACCCGGACGTCCGCGTCGTGGTCGTCCGGGGCTCCGGCCGCGCCTTCTCGGCGGGGCTGGACCGGCGCATGTTCACCGGTGAGCCCGTCGACGGCGAACCCGGTGGTCTCGGTGCGATCCTGGCGCTGTCTCCCGAGGAGGCGGACGCTCGCATCGCGTCGTACCAGGCTGGGTTCGCCTGGCTGCGCGACCCGGCACGCGTGACGATCGCCGCGGTGCAAGGGCATGCCATCGGCGCCGGTTTCCAGTTGGCGCTGGCGTGCGACTTCCGCGTGCTCGCCGAGGACGCGCAGTTCTGCATGGCCGAAACCGGGCTGGGTCTGGTGCCCGATCTCGGCGGCACACTGCCGTTGGTGCGACTCGTGGGGTACTCGCGCGCGGCCGAGATGTGCGTGACCTCCCGTCGTGTCGCGGCGGAGGAGTCGCTGCGGATCGGCCTCGCGAACTCCGTCGTGCCCGCCGAAGGGTTGGACGGCGCCGTTGACGAGCTCGTGGCTGCCGTTCTGAAGCCTCTCGCCGGTGCCGTCACGGAGACGTTGGCGCTGATCGCGTCGGCGGCTTCCGGCGTTGACGCGGAGTCGCAGCTCGCGCTGGAGCGTGCCGCCCAGCTGCGCCGGCTGCAGTCCTTCGCGGCCCTGTCCGCTCAAAGCTGAAACTTTCCGCGCTCCTAGTCGCGCGCGACGGAATTGTCGGACCGCTGTGCTGTTCTAGTCAGCGTGGACGGATACAGCTCTTGGCGATTCATGATGGGGGCGACCTCCGAAGCGCCCTCCAAGGTGCGCCGGGGGACGTTCCGGCGCGTACTGGCCTTCGCCCGGCCTCATCGGGCGAAGCTGGTGGTGTTCCTGCTGTTGACGGTGGTCTCGTCGGTGCTGGCGGTCTCGACGCCGCTGCTGGCCGGCCGGGTGGTCGACGCGATCGTCGGCGGCTCCGCGCCGTCCGTCGTCGTGTGGCTGGCCGTGGCGATCGCGCTGATCGCCGTGGTCGACGCCGGCCTGGGCGTGGTCGAGCGCTGGCAGTCGACGCGCATCGGTGAAGGCCTGATCTACGACCTGCGTCGTGCCGTGTTCGGCCACGTGCAGAAGATGCCCGTCGCATTCTTCACGCGCACGCGCACCGGTGCGCTCGTCTCGCGGCTGAACAACGACGTGATCGGCGCCCAGCGCGCCTTCACCTCGACCCTGTCCGGCTTCGTCACGAACATCATCCAGCTGGTGCTGTCGCTGGGTGTCATGTTCACGCTGTCGTGGCAGGTCACGGCGTTGGCCCTGGTGTTGTTGCCCGTCTTCGTGCTGCCCGCCAAGCGGATGGGCCGCCGGATGGCGGACATGCAGCGCGAGGCGTCCACCCTGAACGCCTCGATGGTCACGCAGTCGACCGAGCGCTTCTCGGCGCCCGGCGCGACGCTGGTGAAGCTCTTCGGCCGCCCCGACCGCGAGGAGAAGGAGTTCGGCGAGAAGGCCGCGCAGGTCCGCGACATCGGCATCCGGACCGCGATGGCCACCCGCTGGTTCATGACCGGCCTGACGCTCGTGTCGGCGCTCGCGCAGGCGCTGGTCTACGGCCTGGGCGGCTACCTGGCGCTGACCGGTCACCTGGCGGCAGGCGCCGTCGTGTCGCTCGCCCTGCTGCTGACCCGCCTGTACGCACCGCTGACCGCGCTGGCGAACGCCCGCGTCGACCTGATGACCGCGCTGGTGTCGTTCGAGCGCGTCTTCGAGGTGCTCGACCTCGACCCGATGATCAAGGAACGCCCGGACGCGCGTTCGGTGCCCGACGGCCCCGTGTCGGTCGAGTTCTCCGATGTGCGCTTCGCCTACCCGTCCGCGGACAAGGTGTCGCTGGCTTCGCTGGAATCAGTGGCCACTTTGGACACTCGCGGCGGCGAGGAAGTGTTGCACGGCATCAGCTTCAAGGCCGAAGCAGGCCAGCTGGTGGCGCTGGTCGGCTCGTCCGGTGCCGGCAAGTCCACCCTTGCCTCGCTCGTGCCACGCCTCTACGACGTCGACTCCGGCGCCGTGCGTCTGTCCGGTGTGGACGTCCGCGACCTGACCTTCGACGCGCTGCGCTCGTCCGTCGGCGTCGTGACGCAGGACGGCCACCTGTTCCACGACACGATCCGGGCGAACCTGGAGTACGCGTCGCCCGGCGCCTCCGACGACGACCTGTGGGACTCGCTGCGCCGGGCCCGCCTGCTGGACCTGGTGACGTCGCTGCCGGACCAGCTCGACACCGTGGTCGGCGAACGCGGCTACCGCCTGTCCGGCGGCGAGCGCCAACGCCTCACGATCGCGCGCCTGCTGCTCGCCAAGCCCCGCGTGGTGATCCTGGACGAGGCCACCGCACACCTGGACTCGGAATCCGAGGCCGCCGTGCAGGAGGCCCTCACCGAGGCACTGCAGGGCCGGACCTCACTGGTGATCGCACACCGGCTCTCCACCATCCGCGCGGCAGACCAGATCCTGGTCCTGGAACACGGCGACATCGTCGAACGAGGCACGCACACCGAGTTGATGACCGCCGAGGGCCGCTACGCGGACCTCTACAACACCCAGTTCGCCGAGCCGCCGGTCGTCGGCGTCCTGCCGACGCCGAAGTTCAGCGAACGGCTCGGGGTACCGCAGACGAACTGACCCCGCGAAGGGCCCGGCCCAGCCGTCCGGCTGGGCCGCGGCTCATCCGCCCGGCCGGGTGATCGGCCGATGTCCCGGGGACTCCGCTCCGCCACGGTGAGAACCGGCGACTCCGGGGCGCGTAGGCAGGCCGCCAGGCGTTGATCGCCGGGGTGGAGGACGGTTCCGAGGGCGCGATGGACGCGTGAACGGCTCCAAGGGTCGGCAACGACGTGCGTGGCGGGTGCTGCGAGGCGGGCGCTGCGAGGCGGGCGCTGCGAGGCGGGCGCTGCGAGGTGGGTGCTGCGGACCACCTGCTCGAGGACGCTCCGCGTGACGAACTCGTGCGCGCGTTCCACGCCACCGTGCGAGGCGAGGCGGTGCTCGCCCGCACGGTGGCGTTGCTGATGAAGCGGTGTGTTCAACGGCCGCTGCGGTGCTTGGCCCAGGTGAGGTGGAGGTGTCGCGGGTCGTCGCCGGCCGGCCTCTTCAGCGCCGAGGCGTTCCACCGCGGGCTGCTCGTGCCGCGCGAACAGCGGTGATCGTCACCTGAGGAACGCCGCCGTCGCGTTCAGAGCGCTGGCCGACGACCCGGCGTCCTCCACGAACACCGCGAACGCCACGTTGTTCTGGTAGCCGACGAACCAGCCGTGCTCGGTGCCGCCGCCCGCCTCCGCCGTGCCGGTCTTCCCGGCCAGGCCAGGAATTCCGGCGAGCTGCTTGGCGGTGCCGGCGGTGACCACCTCGCGCATCATCGCGCGCAGCGGCTGAAGGACGGCGGCAGGCGGTGCCGCGGCCACGTCGTTCGGCTCGGAGGGCTTGCCTCGCATGAGGGTGGGCGCCGGGGTCTTGCCCGAGGCGACGGTGGCGGCCACCAGTGCCATGCCGAACGGGCTGGCGACCACGTTGCCCTGGCCGAAGCTGTTCTCCACCTGCTGGTCGCCGGTGGCCGGCGGGACCTTGCCGGTGTTCGTCTCGGCGCCGGGGATGTTCCAGTCGGCGCCCAGACCGAAGCGCTTCGCCATGGCGGGGAGGGCGTTCGCGTCCAGTTTGGCGCCCAGGTCGCCGAAGGTCGTGTTGCAGGACAGGGCGAACGCCGTGTGGAACGGCACGCTGTCGTGGCCGAAGCCCGCGTTGGTGATCGTGCGGGTGCCGATGGTGGCCTTGGCCGGGCAGGGGACGGCGGTGCCGGACTGGACCAGGCCCGCGTTCATGGCCGCGGCGGCGGTCACGATCTTCAGCGTCGAGCCGGGGGCGTAGCGGCCGATGAACGGGTTGGTGCCGCTCAACGCCTTGTTCTGCGCCACGGCCAGGATCTCGCTGGTGGAGGCCTCGATCGCGACGATCGCGGCGCCCTGCGGGAGTGCGTCGACGGCCGCCTGGGCCGCGGCCTGCCGGGCGGGGTCGATGGTGACCGTGATCTTCTCGCCCCCTTCCGCCTTCTTGCCGTCCAGCGGGGTGAAGGCGCCGCCCGCGGTGATGCCCACCTCCCAGCCGTCGGTGCCCTTCACGTCGCCGGCCGTGCTGGTGATCGTCTTGTAGAGGCCGTCCGGGATCGTGCCCTGGACCAGCGGCTTGCCGTCGCGGCCCAGCAGCGCGCCGTCCGCCAGGGCCTTGCGGTAGGTGAGCGAGGAGCCCTCGGTCAGCTGCGGGTGGATGAGCGCGGGGGTCCAGTGGACCTTCCAGGCGCCGTCCGCGCGGATCATGGGGATCTTGACGTCGTACTTCAACAGGGCGGCGCTCGGCATCGTCCAGGTGACGGCCGCGGTGAGCTCGGCGGTGGTGGCGTCGGCCGGCGGTGGTTCGGACGTCTTCACGGCGGCCTGGTAGGCGGACGTGCCCATGCCGGCCTTGCTGGCTTCCAGTGCCGTGGTCGCCGCCGCGGGTGCGTCGGTGAAGACGGCGGCGCTGGCCGGGCCCGAGATCGCCCTGGTCAGGAAGCTGGTGGCGACCTGCGACGGTGTCTCCGCGGGTTTCGCCGGTTCGTCGACGACCACCACTGTTCTGCTGCCCGACCAGAGCAACGCGCCCGCCACGCCGACTACGGCCGTCGTGGCGAGCGCGCCGCTGATCAGGATCCATCTACGAGTTTTCGGCTCCACTGTTGAAGACCCCCCAGGTCAGTGCTTTCCCCGGTGGGAGAATAACGGTGGCGCGCTGAGAAACCCTGAGGATTTCTACCTATCCGAGCTGCGGGATCCGGGTCTGGTAGTGGCGGAGCAGGTCGGCGTTGGCCGCGTCGCCGCCCTCCACGTTCGCGCTGCGCCACAGCGGCAGTTGCACACCGGACGCGGCGGCCTTGTCGAGAAGGCGGACCATCAGCAGGTTCCACAGGAACGTGGTGGCCAGCGTCGAGACGGCGGCGGTGACCGGGGCCGACTCCGGGTAGGTGGAGTCGCCGGGCGGGACCAGGTTGTCGAGGACGACGGTGGACACCTCGGCCAGGGTCGCGCCGGCCCGCCGGGGGGCCTGGGCGCTGGCGGCCACCGAGGTGACACCGACGACCGGGCAGCCCTTGCTCGCGGCCTCCTGGGCCAGTTCGACCGGGTAGTAGTTGACGCCCGAGGTCGAGAAGACGAACAGGACGTCGTGCGGGGCCAGTCCCGACTCGCGCAGCACCTCGCCCGCGAGACCGGAGCGGCGTTCGGCCGAGGTGCTGCTGATCGCGCCGTGCATCGGCAGCAGTTCGGGGTGGTAGATCGGGCGGACGCAGGCCAGGCCGCCCGCCCGGTAGAAGGTCTCGGCGACGGCCGCCAGTGAGTGTCCTGCGCCTGCGGTGAGGATGATGCCGTCGGCTTCGACGGCGGCCAGCACGAGCTCGGCCACGTCGTCGAGCGCGGCCGCGTTGTGCTGCTCGACGCGCGTCAGATGCGTGCGCACGAGATTGCCGTAGTCGGACCCGGTCACGATGTCGGTCGTCATGCCGGTCAGTAGTACCGGATTGCTGATGACCCCACCAGTAACCCAGGCAGCACAAACCTCGATACGCGCGATGAGGGGGTGTGGCGGCACTCGGCGGAGGGGGTGGGTTGGATCACGCGGTACTTCTACTTCTGGGTGGTGCTGGTGGCCGTCTTCACGGCTGCGGCGGCCACGCACATCGCGCTGGCGATCACCTACTCCGAGCTGTGGCCGGTGTGGGTGGCGCTGGCGTTGCTCGTCGTCGCCGGTGGGTGCGCCAGGGCGGCGGTACGGGCAAGGCCTTAGAACCGTTCTGACAACGAGCCGGCTCAAGCCAGCAGTTCGACGCCCAGCGCCGACGCGGTGTGCAGCACCGAGTTGCGGTGGCGCTGGGCGACGGCCAGGCCCGCGTCACGCAGGACCGAGGCGTGGGCACTGGCCGAGGCGGCGGAGATTCCCAGGCGGCGGGCCAGCTCAGTGGTGGTGCAGCCGCCGGCGATGACCTCCAGGGCGGCGGCGCGGGTCCGGCCGAGCAACGCCTCCAGCGACCGTTTGCCGGTGCTCGTCACGTGCAGGTCGCGTGCGATCGGATAGACGAGCACGGGCGTGCGGCTCTGGTCGCGGAGCATGATCGGCCGTTCCCAGCAGAAGTACGACGGCACGAGAACCAGGCCCTGGCCGCCCAGGTGGACATCGCGCTGCGGGAAGCGCGACTCGATGGACAACACCGACGGCGTCCACGAGATCGTCGGGTGCAGCGAAGCGAGCATGCCCTCGCAGCCGCTGTCCAGAAAGGACCGTGCCCGCACCGCGCGGTCGGCGTCGACGACGGCGCGGACCTCGTCCCAGATCGGGGCGAGCGCGTGGCCGTGGTAGGCGCGCAACGCGTCGCCGAGCGAGTCCAATGTGGCCACGTCACCGCCGGCCAGCAGGTGCGTGCGCGGGTCGAGATGGTGCCGGCGGTCCAGTTGCTCCAGGTCCGCGCGCAACGACTCCGCGGGCGTCGACAGCACCGCCTCGATGCCCGCGTCCACGGCGCACGAGCCCGCCGTGGGCGTCAGGAAGTCGGGGGAGTAGCCGACCGGCGGCGCCAGCTGCATGAGCCAGCGCGTGTCGTCGGGCAACGTCGCCCGCACGGCCGCGCTGTAGGGTCTCACGGCCGATGACTTGCTGGTCTTCTGCGAGCTGCACGTTCCTGAGCTGTCTCGCGCCAATGTCACCATGATCAGTCTCAGCAGTCGTGACATTTCCTCAGCAGCGGGTTCACTTCCCATGAACGTGTTCGACGGAGCGCGTGCCTCAACTGGGCTCGCAGACGAGGCCGATGTAGGCGGACGATCGCGAGGGTGGCGAGAGCCCAGAGCAGGGGCTTGGAGTGTCCAGAGCGTGTACGTACAGACTTGGCCGCAGCGGGTGGCGCCGTCGAGATCGCAGCGAGCGCGGAGTCCGGTCGCGCCCATGGGCAATGCGTCGGGGCCAGCGCGATGCCTGCTCCCGGGTGCCGGTCCATGATCTTGACCGGCACCTGGTGCACATCGGCCTTCACTCCGCTGTCATCGAGGTTCGTCCTGCGGGAGATGCTGGTCAGTTCGGTTCGGCCGGGCCGACGAAGACTGCCGCAGAGACGGGCGCGTGGCCGAGTCAACCTCGCTCGTCGAGCCTGGTGAGACGATCCGGCCGGGAGGACCGCGTATTACCACCATGCGCCTTTGGTGGTGGCGTCCTTGATCGCAGTGGAGATGTCGGTGGCGGGTCCGTGTTTGGCGTCGGTGAGGTCGGCTCCGGACAGTTTGACGTTGGTCAGGTGCACGCGGGTCAGATCGGCGTAGGTCAGGTCGGCGTTGGTCAGGTCGGCGCCGTCGACGAACGTGTACGAGCCGAACTTGGCGCTGCTGAGCCGGGCACCGACCAGGATGGCGTTGCCGAAAGCGGTCAGCCCGGTGTGTGCCTGGTAAAGGTTGGCCTCGGTCAGGTCCGCCTCGAACAGCGACATTCGCGACAGATCCGCTTCCGGCGCGTTGACCTTGGTCAGACAGGTGCGGCGCAGGTCGATCATTATCTGGGAATCGTTCGGCGGCCTGCGGACCAGCACCCGAAACGCGGCGTGCGCGTCCGCCGGTGTCTCCGGGCAGGCGCGATCGGTGGGCCGAGGGCTCCGGTCACGGAGGAAGGCGGCCAGCAGTTCCTCGACCGCCGTTCGATCGCGCGGGGAATCCACGGCGACCCGCTCCAGGGCGTAGATCCCGCCGATGCGCAGGTGAACCTTGTCCACCCCCTGGCTGGCCAACTGCTCAACCGCGCGGAGGAAACGGTCGGTGAGCAGGGTTTGCTCACTGATCCCGATCTGCTGACGACTCGCCTGCAGCGACAAGCCGGTGAACACCAGCGCCCCGACCGCGGTCAGCGCAGTGACCAGACCGGTGGTCCGTGCCCAGTCATGCGGCTGCCGTTCACCGCCGGCGCCGGTCCGCTTGCGGATTAACAGCACCGCCGCCGCCAATACCGGCACGACGGCAAGAGCAGGCCACCACCGCGCCAGCCACTCCCCGCGCGGCAGGGAGCCAAGCACGGCCAACTGGCCGATCAGCAGGCCCACACCCGCCACAGCCAGCAGCGTCAACCACACACGGGATCTCATATCCGACACATCGCCGCCCAGACGTAATTGTTAGGCCAGGTGAGCGGGTACGACGCGATCAACTGTCCCGTTGACAAATCCGGGGCCATTGGTCTGAACCGTGGTGGAACCTGCCGAAGTCCCGAGCGCCTGCCCTGGGGCGCAGACTGGCCGACGCCGACAAGCGGCGCGTGATCCTGGCCCGCCGCGCCGAAGGGCAATCCCAATGCCTCTGCAGCCGCTGCGCCAACGCGACCAGGAGACCACTACAGCTACTTCTTGGGTCAAAGAATGAACAATCCCAGTTGGCATGAAATGGCACTAGTGTCATTTCATGCCAAGATCTTTGGGAAAGTGTGATCTTCTATGAACTGCGGAAACGTTGCGCGTCTCACTGCGTCACTAACATGATCAGTCTCAGTTGTCGTGACGTTTCCTGAGCGCCGGAGCTCGAAGTGCCGAACTTCGGTTACCCCGTGGGGTGGGTCGAGAAGCACCCGCGGTTCCTCGCGGACACGACCGGCGACGGCCGCAAGGGCATCGTCGGCTTCGGGGACGGCGGGGTGTGGGTGTCGCGGAACCTCGGTGCTGGCAAGTTCGAGGCACCTCAGCTCGTCGTGACCAACTTCGGGTTACGCCGCGGGAGGGATGGCGGGTCGAGCAGCACCCGCGGGTCGTCGCCGACACCACGGGCGACGGGCGCGCGGACATCGTCGGGTTCGGGAACGCCGGCATCTGGTACTGCCGGTCCTGAGCCGTCGGCGACTGATCCGGCACGCGACCCGTGACGGGGACGCACCCGTCCCCGTCACGGCAGTGGTCAGAACCACCGTTGCATGGTGCCGCCCCAGCAGTTCCACTGCTGCAGGACCGCGCCGCTGGTGGTGTTGCCGCCAGGCACGTCGATGCACAGTCCTGTCGCGCGGTTCTTGAGGTAGAACTGGTTGTTGCCGAGCTGGAACACCTGCCACTGCTGCATCAGGCCCTCGTTCCCGCTGCCCCAGCAGTCCCACTGCTGCACCTGCACCCCCCAGGCCGGGTCGCCGCCGGGGATGTCGAGGCACTTGCCGTTCTGGACGTTGCGGATGCGGTAGTAAGCGGTGCCGGTGTAGGCGGCGTCGTCGAGCCACCACCTCTGCATGTCACCACCCCAGCATTCCCACTGCTGGGCTTTCACCCCGTTGCCGCCTGTGCCGTCGGGGATGTCGATGCATTTGCCGGTCTGGACATTTCTGAACAGGTACGGGCCGTGGGCGCTCGCCGAGGCCATCGGCGCCGACCCGAGCAGCGGCGATCCCAGCACGGCGGTGATGGCGGCAAGCACGGCCGATAGGGATAGCTTCGTCTTGCGCATAAGGCGTTTGCGGAACACACCGCCCTCTGCCCTGGGCGTGTAGCCGGACACGCGTCCCATGTAGTGGTTCATCATCGGCTCCTAGTGCTCAGTGGAAGTAGGCGCCAGCGTCGAAGTGCGGAGCGCCGGGATCGTGCGCGACGTCGTGTGGAACGAACGCCGCGTCGTGCTTCGAGCCCGCCCCGGGATCGTGAGCTGACGTGCTCGCGCCAGCGGTCGAGTGCTCGGAGCCGGTCGACTGGTTCGGATCGTGCGTGACGTCAGCGCCGGTGAGCGGTGTCGACGATCCCGGGTCGGCGGCGTGCACGGAGTTCTGGGGATTCTGCAGGAATGCGCCCGCGGGATCGACCGCCAGGTTTTCCCTGGAAAGCCAGTTCTTCCAGGGTATGGCTGTCGTTTTCGGGGTGACCCCGCGACAGTGGTGGCTCCACGTTGCGCGCTTAGCGTGTGCTGTGGAGGAAGTGCGTGATGAGGTCGATCACGAACGGCGCCGCCAAGACGAGGACACCCAGCGCGATGAGTGACGCGACGAGGCTGCCGAGGAAGCTCCCGCGCTGTCCGCGCACGATCCGGCGTGACTGTTCGCTGGCGCTTCGAGCGCGTGCCGCAGCGTCGGCGCCGGCCTTGGCGGCGTTCTGGCCCTGCCAGTTGGGAGGAAATCCGGGGCTGCTCATGGTCTTTCCCCTTTTCGCGTCTGTGTGCTGGGCTTTCTAGCGCTTGCAGACGCTACGAGCTGCAGTGCGCGACCGGGTCCGTAGAACCACGTATCCGCGGCACGCATCTCACCGCTGCTGGGCGGACCAGGCAGCGATCTGTGTGCGGTTGGCTAAGCCGAGCTTGGCGAGGATGTGCTGTACGTGGGTTTCGACCGTGCGCTCGGAGAGGTGTAGTAGTGCCGCGATCTGCTTGTTGGTCAGGCCCTGGGCGACGTGTCCGGCAATCTCTGCTTCTCGGCGCGTGAGACCATCGCGCACGTCCCCGCGCAACTTGGCCGCGAGCTCTGCGACACGCCGTCGCAGGGGATGCATGCCGAGGTGTCCAGTCGTGTCCATGAGACCGGCGCACAGCGCGACCGCTTCCTCGGTGTCGCCGGGACGGTGGCGGCGTGACAGCACGCAGGCCAGATGCCATCGGCCGAACGCTGCGTGAGGCACGATGCCGGCTGTGTCGTCGGCGGCGATCCCGAGCCGGATCTGACGCACCCCGTCGTCGAAGTGTCCGCAAGCGGCTTCGGCCAGGCCGAGGTACGTGCGCACCGAGCCGGCGTTCGCCAAGGAGCCTGCCCCGCCGGTGACGAACAGGTCGGCGTGGGGCCGCAACAACCCTGCCATTCTCGCAGCGAGCTTTCGTTCGTCGAAGAGCCAGGCCAGCTCGGCTCGGACCGCGACGGCAGACAACAGCACCGGCCGTGGATATCCACCTTCGTCGGCGACACTGCGGGCAAGCCGACGCGCGCGGTCGAAGTCGCCGTGTTGTGCCCAGTAATAGCCGTATGCCGGCAGGAGGTTGGCCGGGACAGACCGCTCGAATTCGGCGTGCTGCTCGTCGGTGAGGAGATCGAGGCCGGTCAGCCCATCGAGCAGGATCAGGACGAACGTCGACACGCCGAACGCTGAGCTGTGTGTGCGGCCGTCGACCAGCTGTATGCAGCGCCGCGCTGTGTCGACGGCGTCGTCGAAGCGGCCGCGGGTGATCTCGATGGCGGTGCGGCTGCGCAGGTAGTGCCACGTGGCGAGCGGACGGCGCAGGCGTTCGGCCAACCGCCGCATCGGAGGAAGTGCGGCCTCGGCATCGTCGATGCGGCCCAGCATCATGAAAGCATCGAAGCGCCAGAGCCAGCCCCACAAGCGCGTGTCGTCGTCCTGCTCGGCCTCACCGAGCGCGGACATCCGCTCGGCCAGCGCGAGCCGCTCGTGCACGCCATCGGGCCCCGAGCGGGCCATTTGCCGCGAGCGCAGCGCGGAACGCAGCACGGACACGTCCTCGAGCCGCTCGGCCATCGCGAGTGCTTCAGCGGAATACCGATCAGCATCCGGCCCGCCCACGAAGCTGGCTTCGCCGCCGACCAGGGCCAGCAATCGGGCCCGCATCGAGCTGTCCTCCGCACGTAACTGGGCCAGGGCCTCAATGGCCAACCGGCCACCGACGAAGTCGCCCCACGGATTGGAAACCCCCTCCATCGCCAAGGCGACGGCCCCAAGCGCCTCCGGGTCGTTCGCGGCACGAGCCGCCTCAGCGGACCGGCTGAGGACCTCGGAAGCAGACTGGAGATCGCCGTCGCGGGCCAGCGCTGTCGCGTGCCGCAACAGCAGGCTGGCGCGGTCGCCTGCGGTCAGCGGAGCGCCGGCTTCCAACGCCCGCCGGTACAGCCCGGCGGCCTCTTCCCACGCCAGGCGATCCAGCGCCTGGTCTCCGGCGCGTTCAGCCCACTCCGCGGCCTGGCAGGGATCGCCTACCGGTGCCGAGGCCAGCCAATGGTGAGCGATCTCCGCAACGCGCTCGGCAGCGTCAGGTCGCGTGGCGAGCCAAGTAGCCAGCTGGGCGTGGGCACGTGCGCGGGTCGCCGTGGGCAGGTCGGCTCGCGCGGCCTCCCGGATGAGGTCATGCCGGAACTGCCGGTTTTCGCCGGGAGCCAGCAATCCCGCTGCGGAGGCCTCGTCGAGGGCGTTCAGCACGGTCTCGAGGGGCCTTCCGGTCACCGCCGCCAGCTGGGAGGCATCGAGTCCGCTGCCCAGCGAAGCCGCGACCGCGACCAGTTCGCGGCAAACGGGGTCGAGTCGGGCCAGCCGCGCGCGGACTGTGTCGAGTACGCCGTCAGGCACCGCCTCGGCAGCGCTGTCGAGCAGCGGGACCATCTCGTTGACGAAGAAGGGATTTCCGCCGGTCCGGTGGCAGACCAGAGCCGCGATCTCGGCGGTGACCGGCACGCGAGCGGCGGCTTCCAGTTGTCGATGCACGTCCACGGGCAGCAGCCCGGCCAGACGGAC
The DNA here is from genome assembly GCF_900115955.1 of Lentzea waywayandensis. Lineage (GTDB taxonomy): Bacteria > Actinomycetota > Actinomycetes > Mycobacteriales > Pseudonocardiaceae > Lentzea > Lentzea waywayandensis. The sequence continues at coordinate 275,511 of NZ_FOYL01000013.1, read as the reverse complement.
GCGGACGAGTCCCGCCTCGTGGGAAACAGCGGCGAACGCGTCGGCCAAAGCCTTCCCACCGCTGGGTTCGGTGTCCCGGTAGGTGGCGACAAGCAGCAGACGGGAGCGAGCCATACCGCGCGCGACGTGCACGAGCAATGCCATCGACGCCGCGTCGGCCCACTGGAGATCGTCGAGGACGACGACGAGACCGGCGTGCCGCGCGTGTTCCCGCAGCTGCTCGCTGAACGTTTCGAACGCCTCGAAGCGGGCGATCATCGAATCGGTGGTCGTGCCTCCATCTACCAACGCGGACGGCAGCGAAGCATTCAACGCGCGAGCGATTTGACGGAAGAGCCAGTACGGCGGGCTGCCCTCGTCGTCACTGGCACGTCCCCAGACGACCGGGATGTCCGAGGCCTCCGCGCGGGCCGCGACCTCGCACGCGAGCCTCGTCTTGCCGATGCCCGGCTCGCCGCCGATGAGAACCAGCCGCCCGCTGCCCAACCGCGCTTCGTCAAGATGGCCAGCAAGTAACTCAGACTCCTCGACCCGGCCAACGAAAACACCCCGCATGCCCGAACAATAGGGCTCTGCAGCCAAATTGTGCGGCAGATACCACCGCACGGGTCATGCGCAACACCTGCTCGCGACGGCGCTGAAGGGTCTCCGGCGTGACAGCGCCGCACCAACAACGGTTGACGGTGGACGAGGCGGTTGCCGTGTTATTCGCAGAACGTTCCACAACAGGGACACGAGCACTCCAGCCCAGATCGGACGACGAGTTTGGCAACATCCGCTCACGCCGTTGATCGGCACTCGGATGGGCAGCGATGATCAATGTCCGTTCTCGGCGATCGTGTCAGGGCGGCGACGTCCTGACGTGCGGCGTGACATTTCCGTTGAGACACAACGGATTGATGCTCGACCCGGAGATGGTCATGCGCGGACGGGAAGCAAGCGGTATCTCGATGATCAGTGTGGGTGTGGCCTCTGACCAGTGATGCGACAGGTGTGTTGAGACAGGCATGCCTTCTCGTGGGCTTACCGGCGATGGCATGCCGTGTCGGTTGAGACTCCTCCGCCTGTGGTGAGACGACGAGCTATGCCGGTGAGACTCCGCAACGTTCACCGAGAACGGACAGCCGGGATCGATGTACTCGCCGGCGCTACCGTTGCGGATATCCACCTTCGATGAAGAAGATCATGTCCACGACCTTGGCTCGGGTGTAGAGCCGCGTGGTGGGCTGCCCGGTCGTGAAGTCGAGCGTGGGCTGGCGTTGCTGATCAATGATCGATGCGTTCGCCCGGTAGAACTCTCCGACCCGTCGTAGCGATCTCCTGCTGAAGGTGGAGACGCCGAAACCCTTCATGAAGTAGGTGTCGAACGCCGGGACGCAGCCGAAGACACCGAGCATCACCTTGGTGACCAAGGTGTCGGATGCTTCGACCGGACGGAGCGCACGACGAACATCCAGCGCAGTTCGGAGGACCAGATCGATGCCATCTCTGTCATAACCGTCGAGATCGAGGTCCCACACCTCCGCAGGAGCGTCGGCGAGGGTCTCGATCAGAGGTACCAGATGGCGGGCGCTTCGCCGCAGAAGACCGGACGACCCCCGCAACATCCCCCAACTGGCGAGGTAGAACCCGAGTTGGAGGCAGCTGACCTCCATGCCGGTAGGCTCACCCCAGGCCGCGACCTCGGTCCGATGCTGCTGGAAGTGGTTGAAGCAGTAGTCGAACGACGTGTACCGCGCACTCGGGTCGCGATCGTGGAAGTACCTGTCGACAGTTGCCTCGATGTCCACGCCGAGCGCATGCTGCGTCATCACTCTCCTGTCGTGGGTGGCGATCTGATTCGGCTGTGTGGGCCCGGGATCGCCATCGAAACGGCGGTACAGGCCGTGCTCGATCCGCGTGATCAGCGGCCGCCGGTTCACGAACATGCTCCGCGATTCCGCAGAAGCGTTCGAGGTTGCGACCTGGATGTGCGCCCGAAGTGACTGCTCCTTCACGTCCGGGTAGTTGCGGCGGAACCAGCCGACCATCTCGGCGGCACGAAATGGCTCCGAGAGGTCCTGCACACACTCTTCGAGTCGATCCCAGATCGTGTCGGCCACGGACCGATCTTCGCCCACAAGGGCCGCCGCCACCATGGCCGCGTTAGCCCACCTAGGTTGACTGCGCTATGCAGCCCCAATCTCGTCAACGGCTGCCCACTGCCTGACCGCTCGGCCCGTCGAAGTGTTGCGCGTTCGAGGATGCGGGTGGTCCGCCAGCGAACCTACGGAAGTCGTCAGGCAGGCGTCGAGCAGGAGCGTGTGGTGGCGGGTGCAGGCGAAGCTCCAGGCCAGTCGCCAGGACAGCATCCACCGGTTTCCGTTGTCGGACAGACAGCGCGGGCAGAACCGCGATCCTCTCAGTCCGCGCCACCAGCGCGGACGGCTGCCTGCTCGCGCGGGCCGGTCGGCGATCAGCCCGGTGCCGGCGTAGCGGTCCAGGGTCAGGGCGGCCAGGGTGTCGGCCGGGACTCCGGTGGCGATACTCACCGCGGTGAGCTGGTCGGCGTCGAGGTGGTGCACCCAGGGTTTGCGGCTTTTCGCGGTGTTCCACCGCGTGGTCACTGAGGGGATTTGTTCCGATGAAGCTTGCGAAGATCACTGGGGCCGTGGCGGCGGTCGGCGTCGCCATGACGATCCTGACCGCGCCGGTCGCGCTCGCGGCGCCCGGCGAGAACGTCATCCCGGCCGCCGCCGAGCTCGGCATCCAGGGCGAAGGCGTGCTGCCGCACCAGTTCCAGGTGCAGAAGACCGGCTACTGGTGCTCCGCTGCCGCCGCCCGCGTCGCCCTGACCGCGCGCGGCAAGTACGTCGAGCAGTCCACGCTGGCGTCGTTCATGAAGGTCACGACCGACGGCCTGCCCAACATCAAGAACCTCGAGAACGCCCTCGACCACTACACCGGCTCGACCTACTACCAGGTCAAGCAGTGGTCGACCGACGCGCAGCTGCTGCAGAAGCTCAAGGCCGACGTCGTCTACAACGCCGACCGCGGCCACGCCGTCGTCATCAACGTGATCCGCCTGAACGGCCGCAACTACTCCGGCGGCCACTACGCCACGATCGTCGGCTATCGCGCCGGTGGCAACGAGTTCGCCGTGTCCGACCCGGCCTACGCGGGCGGTGGCCTGCACTGGCTGAGCGCGTCCAACGTGTCGTCGGGCATCAAGCTCCGCCGCTACGTGGCCTGATTTCTGGACCTGAGGTCCTCCGGCCGATCTATGTCGGCACCGTCCGCCACGTCAGCGCACTCGACGTGGCGGACGGTGTTCGCCTTGAGGTAGTCCCGCGCGCCCTGGTCGCCCGCCGCCGACGCCATGACGCCCGCGAAGTGGTCCGAGCCGATCAGCACCGGATGCCCGATCTCGCCGTCGTAGGTGGCGCGGGCCAGCACTTTCGGCTCGGCGAGCGCCATGAGGCGGTGCAGGGCCTCGACGGTGACTCCGGGGGTGTCCACGGGGAGCACCACGACGGCGTCCGCGACGCCGATGGCGTGCAGGCCGGTGCGCAGCGACGACCCCATGCCGGTGTCCCAGTGGGGGTTGTCCACGACGGTCACGCCGTCCAAAGTGGCCTTCGCCCTGACCTCCGCCGCCTGTGCGCCGAGGACCACGACGACCGGGTCGCAGCCGGCGGCTCTGAGCAGTTCGGCGGCCGAGTCCACGAAGAGCTTGCCGTTCAACGGAACGAGAGCCTTGGGGGAACCGAACCGGCGGCCGGCCCCCGCGGCGAGCAGTAGACCGGCCACGCGCATACGGCTGAATCTAGTGACTTCTGGCGGATCACACGATCCGATAGCCGATTCCCGGTGTCGTCGCGATGATCGGCGGCTCGCCGAGCTTGCGGCGCAGCCGGCCCACCGTGACGGTGACGGTGTTGGTGAACGGGTCGGCGTTCTCGTCCCAGACCCGTTCGAGCAGAGCCTCGGCGCTCAGGAAGCCCGGGCACGCCCGCAGCAGCGCCTCCAGCACAGCGAACTCCTTCACCGACAGGGTGAGTTGCCGGCCGTCGCGCACGGCCGTGCGGCGCACCGGGTCGAGCTCGATCCCGGCCGCGCGCAACGTCCGGGGCCGCGCGTCCGGCCTGCGGCGGGCCAGCGCCCGGATGCGCAGGATCAGCTCCGGGAAGTGGAACGGCTTGCCGAGGTAGTCGTCCGCGCCCAGGACCAGCCCGCTGACCCGGTCACCGGGCGCGCTCGCGGCGGTGAGCATCAGCACCATCGGCCGGTCGGCCCGCTCGGTGATCATCTGGCACAGCACGTCACCGTGGAGTCCTGGCAGGTCCCGGTCGAGGAGCACCACGTCGTACGCGGTGACGTCGAGTTGCGCGGCGGCGATCAGCCCGTCGTGCGCGAGGTCGACGGGCATCCCCTGGTCGCGCAGCCCTTCCGCGATGACCTCGGCGAGTGCGTGGTCGTCCTCCGCCACCAGGATTCTCATGCCGCCACCGGCAACGTCACCGACACGCGCAGACCGCCTTCTGGCCGGGAGAACAGGGCGAGCCGTCCGCCGTGCGCGGCGGCGACGGCGGCCACGATGGACAGTCCCAGACCCGAGGAGCCGATGCGCTCGCCGCCGAGCCGTTCGAACGGCCGGGCCAGCCGGTCGACCTCCCGCTGGTCGAAAACAGGCCCGCCGGACTCGACGACCAGCACCGCCTCCTCGCCTGCGAACCCGCTGATCCTGACCCACCCGTCGGCCTCGTTGTGCCGCACGGCGTTGTCGACGACGTTGCCGACCAACCGTGCCAGCAACGCCGGACTTCCCTGCGTCACCATGCCTGGCGGAACGTCCACCGTCACGGTCAGCCTCTTCGCCCCCACCTCAGAGGACAGCTCGCGCAACGCCCCCTCGGCCAGCTCGCCGAGGTCGACCGGGGCGGAGTCGGCGAGCGCGCCGTGCTGCGCCCTGGCCAGCACGAGGAACCCGTCGAGCAGGTGGTCGACCCGGTCGAGCTGCACGCGCAGGCGATCCGCGAGCACTACCGTCGAGGCGGCCGGATCGGGTTTGGCGATCGCTACGTCCAGCGACGCGCGCATCGTCGTCAGAGGTGTTCTCAGTTCGTGGGAGGCGTTCGCGACGAAGCGGCGTTGCGCGGCGAACGACACCTCGAGCCGCTCGAGCAACTGGTCGATGGTGTCGGCGAGGCCCTTGACCTCGTCGGCCGGACCGGTGACGGCCAGCCGCCGGTCCAGGCTGTCCGCGGAGATGCTGCGCGTGGCACTCGTGATGGTCCGCAGCGGCCGCAGCACCCGCCGGGCCAGCACCCGGCCGACCAGCAGCGAGACGACCGCCATCACGACCAGCGCGAGCAATGATCCGGCCAGCAGTTGGCGCGACTGCTGCGTGTGCACCTCGGCGAGCTGGTCCTGCAGTTGCCGGACGTGCTGCTGCGCCGAGTCGAGGCCGGGCGGGTTCGCGGGTGCGACGTCGGTGACCTTGCCGCCGGACAGCAGGAAGGTCAGGGCCAGCAGCCCGACGCCGGACACGAGGAACACGACGGCGTACAGGATCGTGAACCGCACCCCGATCGTTCTCATGCCGTCAGCATGACCGGGACGACCTAACAACGGCATGACAAGGCCGCTTCGGACGGTGTTAGCCGCGGATCCGTAGACCCAGCACCATGTCGAGCACCGAACTCCGGCGGGCGTGGACCGCGTTCCGCAGCCCTGGCCGCCTGATCGCCCTTGCCGTCGCGGCCCTCACCGTCATCACGCTGGGCCTGCTGTTCGCCGGCGGCACCTCGTCCGGCGTCAGCGACACGTTCTGGTTCCGGCACCAGGACCTCGGCCGTGACGGCACCATCACGGTCCGGATGACGTCGATGACCGGGACGATCACCTATCCACCGCCCGGTCACGACCAGATCGTCTCCGGGCTCGTGCCGTGGGCCAAAGCCGGGATCATCGTGAAGGACGGCCTTCGGCAGGGCACGCGGTACGCGGCGCTGGCGATGACCGGCGGTCACGGCGTCCGGTTCCAGCACGACTACGTGCACGACGTCGCCGGAAGCGCGATCCAGACGCCTCGCTGGCTGCGGCTGACCCGTTCCGGCGACACCATCACCGGGTCCGAGTCGGCGGACGGCGAGCAGTGGCACGTCGTCGGAACCGCGGAGCTCACCGGACTGCCGGAGACCGTGCAGGTAGGACTCTTCGCCACCTCGCCGGGCGACCTCACGCTCCGCGAGACCGGCCTCGGCGGCACGATCGAGCAGGTGCGGTTCACCCAGGCCGTCGGCGTCTTCGACAACGTCAGCGTGCAGGGCGGCACCGGCTCGTGGGACAGCCAGTCGGTCGGCGAGATGAACCACACGGACTGGGAGAAGTTCCACAACGCGTCAGGTGTGGTGGAGAAGGACGGAGTCGTCACCATCAGCGGCACCGGTGACATCGGGCCGATCGGTGAAGGTGGTGCGGGCGGCGCCGAGAGAGCGTTGTCCGGCTTGGTGATCGCGTTGATCATCGTGCTCGTCGTGGCGGCCCGCTATGGCGCTCGTGACGCGTCCTCCCGGCAGGTGATCGCGGCCCGGACGGTCGTCATCGGATCGGCCACCTTCGTCACCGGCCTGCTCGGCGCCGGCATCGTCCTCGCGACGGCGCCGTTGCCGACCGGTGCACGGGTGGCCGTCGGCGTGGCGGCGGTGCTCGCGCTCTGCGCGGTCCTCTCGTACGGACTCGGCGTGTGGCTGCGCCGCGGCTGGGCGGCGATCCTCGTCGCACTGACGCTGGTCGCCGTGCCCTACGCCGTCACCGCGGTCCCGCTGCTGCCCGACGACGTCGCGGAGTGGCTGCTGCGACTCACGCCGGCCGCCGGCTTCGCCGTCAAACAGACGCTGGTGGAGTTCCCGCAGGTGACAGCCCACTACGCGCCGTCGGCCGGGTACTTCCCGTTGCCGGGGTGGGCCGGGTTCGCCGTGCTGGTCGCTTACACGGCGGCCGTGCTGTGGCCGGTTCTCAGGTCAAGTTCTCCAGGATCAACGAGGACGCCACTTCCGGTGCCTCCTCGGGGATCCAGTGGCTGATGTCCTCGACCATCTCGAAGCGGTACGGCCCGGTGCACCACTTCTCGGTCTCGAACGCCGCGAACGACCCGAACGCGACGTCCTCGGTGCTCCACACGTACATGGTCTTGACGCTGACCTTGTCCGCGGCGCCGTGCGGCTTGCCCGCGCGGTACCAGTTCAACGCGGCCGTGAGTGCTCCCGGCTCTGACAGCCGCTGGATGTACTCCTCGACGTGCGAGGGCCGGATCCGCCACTCGAACATCTGCTTGATGGCGTGGGCGTTGTTGTCGAGCATGCGCTTCTCGGTGCTGCGCTCCCGCCAGTCCCGCATGTACTGCGACCGCATCGCCTGCTCCTCGTCGGTCTGCAGCGCGGTCTTGAGGGCACCGGGGTGCGGCGTGGAGAAGACGGTGAGCGTGCGCAGGCGGCCGGGATGCTCGATCGCGGTCCACCACGCGACGGCGCCGCCCCAGTCGTGGCCGACCAGGTCGAACGTGTCCCAGCCCAGCGAGTCCGCCATCGCGATCACGTCGCCGACCAGGTGCGTGACCGTGTACTCGCCGGCCTGCTCCGGGCGCACGCCGGGGGAGTAGCCGCGCTGGTCGGGGGCGACCGCGCGGAAGCCGTTCACGCCGAGCACCGCGACCTGGTGCTCCCACTCGATGGCGGCCTCGGGGAAGCCGTGCAGCAGCAGCACCGGGCGGCCGTCCTCGGGACCGGACGCGATGGCGTCGAAGGAACCTGCCTCGGTTTCGATGCTGATGTGGTCGATCACCGTTCGAACACTACTGGTGTGAGCTGGCTCTCAACGGGCGAGCCGAAGGCCGTGGCTTCCCGAACATCGAGTGTGCATCCGCATGTTGACGTGCTGAAACCGCCGGACGGTACGAATGCCGTTGTGCTCGTGCTGCACGGCGGACGGGAACACGGCACCGGACCTGTCCGGCGCCACAATCTGGCGTACCTGCGCATGGTGCCGCTGGCCCGCGCGCTGCGGGCGCCAGGCCTCGAGGTCTGGAACCTGCGCTACCGGGTCCGCGGCTGGAACGCGCCGAGCCTCGATCCGGTGAAGGATGCCGAGTGGGCGCTCGCGAAGATCACCGAGCTGCATCCCGGCCGGCCGATCGTGCTCGTCGGGCACTCCATGGGCGGCCGGACCGCGCTGCGGGTCGCCGGGCATCCGAGTGTGGTCGCGGTGTGCGCGCTTGCGCCGTGGCTCGTGCCTGGCGAGCCCTTTGAGCAGCTCAGGGGCAAGGCGCTGCTCATCGCGCACGGCGACCAGGAGCGGATGACGGATCCGGCGCAGTCGCTGCGGTTCGCGCGGCAGGCCAAGACCGTCACGGACCGGGTCGCGCGGTTCAGCGTCGTCGGCGACGGCCACGCGATGCTCAAGAGGGCGAAGGACTGGACCCGGCTGGTCGTTGCTTTCGTCCACGGTGAGCTCGGGCTCGAACCGGTGGCGCCCGACATCGCGAATGCCATGGACGAGACCTCGCCGCGGGGTCTCGACGTGCCGTTGGGAGGCTCGCGTGGCTGAGGTCGCCGTCATCGGAGCAGGGGTGGCCGGGCTCACCGCCGCCTACGTGCTGCAACGCAAGCACGACGTCACGCTGTTCGAGGCCGACGACAGGCTCGGCGGCCACGCGCACACGCACGACATCGGTGGTGTCGCCGTCGACTCCGGGTTCATCGTCCACAACGAACGGACCTACCCGAACCTGATCAGGCTCTTCCGCGAGCTGAACGTGTCCACTCAGGACTCCGAGATGTCCATGAGCGTCCGGTGCGACGGCTGCGGCCTGGAGTACGCGGGCGCCCGGAAGCTGCCGGGGCTGTTCGCGCAGCCGAAGAACGCCGTCAACGGCCGTTACGTCCGGATGCTCGCCGAGGTCACCCGCTTCTACCGGCACGCCCAGCGCGTCCTCGCCCACGAGGAGGCGCACGACGTCACGCTCGGCGCGTTCCTGGTGATCGGCGGCTACTCGCGCTACTTCGTCGACCACTTCATCATTCCGCTGGTCAGCGCGGTGTGGTCGTCCGGTGCGGCACTGAGCATGAAGTACCCGGCCTGGTACCTGTTCGAGTTCCTCGCCAACCACGGGATGCTCGCGATCGGCGGCACCCCGCAGTGGAAGACCGTCGTCGGCGGCTCGCGCACGTACGTCGACCGCGCCGTGAAGGGCCTCAACGCCGTGCACGTCGGCACGCCCGTCAGGGCCGTCACGCGCCACGGCGCAGGCGTGGAGATCCGCGACGACAACAACGTGCTGCACACCGCGGACCACGTCGTCATCGCCACGCACCCGGACCAGGCGCTGGGGCTGCTGGCCGACCCGACGCGGGCGGAGAAGGAGGTGCTCGGCGCGTTCCAGTACTCGCGCAACGAGACCTGGCTGCACACCGACGCCTCGATCCTGCCGCGCGCGAGCGCCGCGCGGGCGTCCTGGAACCTCTACAAGCGAGCCTGCCGGGAAGCCGACGGCCAGGTGCTCGTCAGCTACCACATGAACCGGCTGATGCGGCTCGACGAACCGCGCGACTTCGTCGTCACGCTCAACCCGCACGACGTGAACCCGGACCGCGTGCTCGCGAAGATGGTCTACGAGCACCCGATCTACACGCCGGAGTCCGTTGCGGCGCAACGCCGACTGCCTGAGATCAACACCGGCACCACCGCCTACGCCGGCGCGTACCACGGCTGGGGCTTCCACGAGGACGGCTGCGCGTCCGGAGTGCGCGCGGCCCAGCACCTCGGGGTGGCGTGGTGATCTACGACGTCCTCATCACCCACGCCCGGCGCGAGCTGATCGACCGGGCGTTCAGCCACCGCGCCTACATGTGGCTGGTCGATCTCGGCGAGATGCCGCGCTTACCGTGGTGGGCGCGGCCGTTCGCGAAGTTCGAGGCCCGCGATCATCTCGGTTCGCCGGACAAGACCATCCGGCAGAACCTGGACGAGTGGCTGGCCGAGCAGGGGATCGACCTCGGCGGCGGGCAGGTCCTGATGCTCGCCAACGCCCGCGTGCTCGGCTACGTCTTCAACCCGCTGTCCGTGTTCTGGTGCCACGACGCTTCCGGAGAGCTCGCGTGCGTCGTCGCGGAGGTGCACAACACCTACGGCGGACGTCATTGCTATCTGCTGCGCACCGACGCCCATGGCCGCGCGTCGGTGGACAAGGAGTTCTACGTCTCCCCGTTCCTGGAAGTCGACGGCCACTACGTGATGAAGCTGCCGAAACCGGGAAACCAGCTGTCCGTGACCATCGCGTTGCGGCAGAACGGGAAGACGACCTTCAGCGCGACGATGAAGGGCGAGCGCAGTTCGGGTCTGCGCATGCTGCTGCGCCGTCCGCTGATGCCCCAGCGCGTGTCCGCGCTGATCCGCCGCCATGGCATCGCCCTCTACCTGAGGCGCATTCCGATCATCCCCAGGAGTAATGGATGAGCACGCTGTCCCTGCCCCGTCCTGGTCAGGGCGTCTGGCCCGGACTGTTCACGGCCCCGCGTTCGCCCATGCGCGCCCGCATCGCCGAGGCGCTGTTCCGCAAGGCCGTGCGCTCGTTGCACGTGACCGTCCAGTTCCCCGACGGCAGGACGTGGGGAGCAGGCGGTCCGGTGATGCGGATCGTGCGGCCCGGCGAGTTCTTCCACCGCCTCGGCGCCGACGCCAAGATCGGCTTCGGCGAGGCCTACATGGTGGGCGACTGGGTCTCCGACGAGCTCGCGGACGTGCTCTCGGTGTTCGCGGCGAAGCTCTCGACGCTGATCCCGCCGCGCCTTCAGCTGATGCGGCGCTGGGCGGAACGCCGGCAGACCGAGATCAACGACGTCGCGGGCTCGCGGCAGAACATCCACCGGCACTACGACCTGTCGAACGAGCTGTTCGCGGTGTTCCTCGACGAGACGATGACCTACTCGTCGGCGTTGTTCGAGGGCGGGAACGCGGACCTGCGCACGGCCCAGCTGCGCAAGATCGACGGCGTGCTCGACTACGCGGGCGTCCGTGAGGGCTCACGCGTGCTGGAGATCGGCACGGGCTGGGGCGCGCTCGCGATCCGGGCCGCCCAGAGGGGTGCCACGGTCACGTCGCTGACCATTTCCGCCGAACAGCGCAAATTGGCGCTGGACCGGGTGAGGGAAGCGGGCCTCCACGATCGGGTGACGGTCGAGCTGCGTGACTACCGAGAGGAACACGGTCGGTACGACGCCGTCGTCAGCGTCGAGATGATCGAGGCAGTCGGTGCCGAATACTGGCCCGACTACTTCTCGATGCTCGACCGCGTGCTCGCGCCGGGCGGCCGGGTGGGGCTCCAGGCGATCACCATGCCGCACGACCGCATGATCGCGAGCAAGGCCAGCTACACCTGGATCCACAAGTACATCTTCCCCGGCGGGCTCATCCCGTCGGTGCGGTCGATCGAGGAGTCGGTGCGCGACCACACCCGGCTGCGGATCGTCGAGACGCGGTCGTTCGGCGAGGACTACGCCGAGACCCTTCGCCGGTGGCGCGAAACGTTCCTCACCCGTTGGGACGAGGTGCGGGAGCTGGGCTTCGACGACACGTTCCGCCGGATGTGGGAGTTCTACCTGGCCTACTCGGAGGCAGGTTTCCGGGTCGGATACCTGGGAGTACAGCAATTCGGCATGTCCGAACGACTGGGCCATTAGGACCACGTTCTACCCCAGAAGGGTGCTGCATGCCCCACCCGCATGGACTTCGTGGTCCTCTTGGAAGCAGGCGGTATCAAACGGCTCGCTGCGTTCTCTACTTGAGTGAAGCCCCTAGTGTCGCTGTAGTGGAGGAGGGTCGCCGGGATGGTCATACCCACAGCCGTGCGGACCGGTGGCGGTGTAGACGTCCTCGTTCCTGAGGAGTCTTGGAACCAGCCAACGGTGCCCATGCGCCGTCGGGTGCACCAGGCACCGGTCTCCAACCAGTGGCTCGCCGAAGCCGAGTTCGCCGACCTCGTCGATGCCGCTCTAGCCGGAGACAGACGGGCGGTCGAGCACCTGCTCGGCCGGATCCAGCCGCTGATCGTGCGCTACTGCCGCGCACGGGTCGGCGGCCGCGAGCGCACGCTGGTCTCGGCCGAGGACATCGCGCAGGAGGTCTGCGTGGCGGTGCTCGGCGCGCTGTCCAAGTACCGCTACGAGCCCGGCTCGTTCCTCGCGTTCGTGTACGGCATCGCGGCCCACAAGGTCGCCGACGCCCGCCGCCGTGCCGTCCGCAACCGCGCCGAGGTCGTGCCGGAACTGCCGGACTGCCCGTCGCTGGACCTCGGCCCGGAACAGCACGCCGTCAACGGCGAGATGATGGCCCAGGTCACGCGCCTGCTGCACAAGCTGCCGGCCCGCCAGCGCGAGATCCTCGTGCTGCGGGTGGCAGTGGGCCTGTCCGCCGAGGAGGTCGCGCTGGCCGTGTCGTCGACTCCGGGTGCCGTGCGGGTGGCGCAGCACCGCGCGCTCACCCGGATGAAGGAAATGGTCGCCGAGGAAGGCTGACGGCGTTCTCGATGATCGCGGCGAGCTCTTGCGGGCAGGACAGGAACGGGGAGTGTCCTGCATCAAGACGTTCGGTCGTGGTCGCTCGTCCCGCCATCGCCTCCTGGGCGAACGGCGGGATGGCGTTGTCCTTCTCGCAGATGACGTAGGTGCTGGGCGTGTCGTGCCAGGCCGCCTCGGTCAGTTCGTCGGTGAAGGCCTTCCTGCTTTGCGGCAGGAGCCGGTCCGTCGGCGGGTCGTCCACGTCGTTGAAGAAGACGGTCTCCGGGGTCAGCGCGTGGATGACGTCTTCTTCTGTGCGCCACCACGGCGGGGCGGTGCCGCCGACCATGGTCAGCAGTGAGTCGCCCAGGTCCGGCAGGAACGCGGCCACGTAGATGAGGTGCTGGACCTCGGGCATGGCCGCTTGGGTCGCCGGGATGCCGCCGTAGGAGTGCGCGACGACCACGGTCGGGCCGTGGACGGCGTCCCTGATCGCCTGGGCGTCGTCGTGCATGCCGTGTCTGGGCGCCGACGCGGGCGCCACGCTGGGCAGGTCGACCGTGTCGACTCGCCAGCCGTTGGCTTCGAGGAGGGTGCGCAGCGGGTTCCAGCACCAGGAGCCGTGCCAGGCGCCGTGCACGAGCAGCAGAGCGGGGCGTTCGGACATGTCCTCAGTGGACGCTCCGGCTGTGTCAGTGGGAAGCATCGGCTTCCGCTGAACGGAAACTCTCCGGCGTTCGCAGGTCGGTGAACGCCGCCGCCACCGCCGTCAGCAGGATCAACGCGCCGAACGTCACCAGCGCGACTGCCCCGCCGAGCACGCCGGCCAGCAACCCGCCGAGCGCCGGCGCGAGTGGGGTCAGCACGCGGGAGGCCAGCGTCGAGACCGCGTCCAGGCGGCCCATCATGTCCTCGGGGACCAGCGCCGAGTGCAGCGCGGACACCGACACGTTGATCAGCGGCGTGACGACCGCGGTGAGCGCCAGCGGCACGAACGGCCAGAAGACACCGAACGGGAGTGCCATCGCGAGGTTGCAGGCGCCGAAGACGACCAGCACGGCGACCATGAGCGGGCCGGGCGCGAGGGTGACCCTGGGGGACAGCAGCGAGCCGATGACGCCGCCGACCCCGATGCCCGCGAGCACCAGGCCCGTGTCGAGGCCGGTGCCCCCTCGGGAGGCGACCAGTGCGAGCACCGGCAGCATCGAGGCGCCGCCGAGCAGGTTGAGCACGAGGAAGATGATCGTGAGGTTGCGCAGGCCGGTCTGGTGCCACAGCCAGCGGGCCGCGTCCTTCACGTCGTGGTGCATGCGCCCGCGGGGCTTCTGCTCGCCGCGTGCCGGGATCTTCGCGAACCAGGCGCAGATCGCGGCCACCGCGAACGTGATCGCGTCGACCACGAACGGGACCGTGCGGCCGACGGCCATCAGCAGGGCGCCCAGCGGCGGTCCGGCCACCCGTGCCGCGTGGCCGCGAGCCTCCTCCTGGGCGTAGGCGGTGATGAGCTGGTCCTGGGGCACCACGGCCTGGATCGCGGCCGTGCGGGCCGGGCCGGCGAACGCGGTGCAGACGCCGTCGACGACGGCCAGCGCGACGAACACGACGACATAGGCGTGGCCGGTGAGGATCGCGGCGGCCAGCAGAGCGGCGGCCAGCGCCTGGACGGACTGGCTCCAGACCAGCGTCCTGCGGCGGTCCCAGCGGTCCACCCACACGCCCGCCGGCATCAGGGTGAGCAGCAGAGCGGCGGCCCGCGCGCCCGCGACCACGCCGGGCAGGAAGTACGAACCGGTGAGCGCCACGATCAGCAGTGGCATCGCCAGCGTCGTGATCGTGGTGCCGAGCTGCGAGACCGCACCGCCGAGCCAGAGCAGCTGGAATTGGACGTTTTTCCTGAGCGGAACCCCCACGACCGACGTTTCTATCGCATGGCGACCGATTCCGGGTGGCAAGGTTTACGCATGGCGGAACCGGACTTCGACGTGCTTCTCACCGGCACGGTCTTCCTCGACATCATCTTCACCGGCCTGCCCCGCCCACCGGAGCCGGGCACCGAGGTGTGGGCCGAGGGGCTCGGGTCGTGTCCCGGCGGGATCGCGAACCTCGCGGTGGCGTTGCGCCGGCTCGAACTGAAGACCGCGCTGGCGGCGGCGTTCGGGGAGGACGCGTACGGCGACTTCTGCTGGGACGTGCTCGCGGACCAGGAGGGCGTCGACCTCTCTTACTGTCGTCGCTTCTACGGGTGGCACTCACCGGTGACGGTGAGCATGGCGATGGAACGCGACCGCAGCATGGTCACGCACGGCCACAAGGCGCCTGTTGTCGCGGATGACCTCTTCTCGCCGCCGCCGTCGGCCAAGGCGTGCTTCGTGCACATCCAGGCCGAGGACGAGCAGTGGGTGCGCACGGCGAAGGAGAACGGCGCGAAGCTCTTCGCCGACATCGGCTGGGACCGCACCGGGGCGTGGTCGCCGGAGCTCCTGCGCAGGCTCGACGGATATGACGTCTTCCTCCCGAACCACGTGGAGGCGCAGGGCTACACGCGCACCGACACCCCAGAGGACGCCGCGCGCAAACTCGCCGAGCACGTGCCCGTGGTCGTCGTCACACGAGGGGGCGGGGGAGCGGTCGCGGTCGACAGCGCGACCGGCGAGTGCGTGGACGTGCCGGGGCTCAACGTCGCGCAACTCGACGCGACCGGTGCCGGTGACGTGTTTGGGGCGGGGTACGTGATGGGCACTCTGGCCGGGTGGCCGCTCGAACACCGGGTGCGGTTCGCGAACCTGTGCGCCGCACTGTCCGTGCAACATTTCGGCGGCTCGCTGTCCGCTCCCGGCTGGGGAGACATCGCTGTCTGGTGGCGGACGGTGAGCAGGCGGCCCGACGAAGAACTGGCGCGTTACGGGTTCCTCGACGACGTCCTTCCCGACCACGCGGGCGTCGAGGTGCGCAGGGCCAGTCCGACGATCGGCCTTCGACTACTCCGGTAGGTTGGAAAACAGTCGATCAGCGGACGCAACCTCATGGGCCTTCCGCGCGACTTATACGTATAGAGAGTCTCTGGGGTTTTGCTCGGAAGGAGTTGCGGGTTGTTTGCCGCACGCGCGTCAGGCTTGGTCAAGTTGCTGGGGTTGTGCCTGACTGCGGGCGTGCTCCTCGCCGCGATGGTGTTCCCGTTCGTCGGAGGTCTCGGGCTCGCGTCCAACCGCGCGGCCGACACGGTCGACCAGACGTCGGGCGATCTCGCGAAGGGTGAGCTGCCGCTCGTCACCACCATCGAGGACATGGACGGTCTGCCGATCGCCTACTTGTACGACCAGTACCGCATTCCGCTGGAGTTCAAGGACATCTCGGACACCATGAAGCTGGCGATCCTGGCCATTGAGGACAAACGGTTCTACGACCACAAGGGCGTCGACTGGCAGGGCATCGCCCGTGCCGCCGCCAAGGCCGGTGTGGACGGTGGGGCGACGCAGGGTGCGTCGACGCTGACCCAGCAGTACGTGAAGAACTACATGGCGTTCGTGCTCGGCGTGGACAACGAGCAGGAGGCCTGGGAGAAGGCCACCGAGGCGACGGTCGGCCGCAAGATGCGCGAGGCGCGGGTCGCGTTGCAGCTCGAGCAGCAGATGAGCAAGGACGAGATCCTCGCCGGCTACCTGAACATCGTGCCGCTGGGCAACCAGACCTACGGCGTCGGTGCCGCCGCGAAGGCGTACTTCAACACCACGGCCGACAAGCTGACGGTTCCGCAGGCCGCACTGCTCGCCGCGATCGCGAACCGTCCGTCGTCGCTGAACCCCGGCGCCTCCCCGGAGAAGGCGCTGGAACGCCGCAACATCGTCATCGACAAGATGCGCGAGAACGGTGCGTTCGGCGCCGACGAGACCGAGGCCAAGAAGAAGGCCGAGGAGTTCAAGGCCGCGCCGCTGGGCGTTGTCGAGGACCTGCAGATCCTGCCCAAGGGCTGCGTCGGCGCCGGCGACGGTCCGATCTACGGCTTCTTCTGCTCGTACCTGCTCGACTACCTGCGTGACGCCGGCATCACGGACAAGCAGCTTCAGCGCGGCGGCCTCACCATCAAGACGACGATGGACCCGAAGGCCACCAAGGCGGCGAAGGAGGCGGCCGAGAAGCAGGTGCCGAAGACCACGAACGGCGTCTCGAACGTCATGTCCGTCGTCAAGCCCGGCAGCGACAAGCACCGCGTCCGCGCGCTGGTCGCGTCCCGCGACTTCGGCAACAACGCCGAGCTCGGCCAGGTCGCCCGTCCCGTCCCCGCCGAGGTCCTGCCGTTCGGCCCCGGTTCGGTGAACAAGGTCTTCACCGCCGCCGCGGCCATGCAGCGGGGTATCACCGGCATCGACCGCAAGATCAAGGTCCCGAAGACCTACGCGTCGAGGGTCTACCCCAACGGTGGCTCGGCCTGGCAGGTCAAGAACGCCGGCAACTACGCCGAGGAGATGACGCTGACGCAGGCGCTGGCCCAGTCGCCGAACACCGGCTTCGTGATCCTGCAGGAGCAGGCGGGCCTGAGCAACGTCGTCGACATGGCGTACAAGCTCGGCATGCGGGAGACCCTGAGCGGGGTCAACCGCGGTGCCGAGCCGCTGAAGGCGGACGGTTCCAACGGCCCGTCCCAGGGCGACTGGACGAAGCAGAACAACGCGGGTTCCTACACCCTCGGTCCGGGCGCCACCAGCGTTCTCGAACTGGCCAACGTGGCCGCCACCATCGTCTCCAGCGGCACCTGGTGCCCGCCGACCCCGGTCGAGAAGGTCATCGACCGCTACGGCAAGGAGATCCCGCTCAAGGAGAAGCCCTGCGAGCAGGCGGTCGAGCCCGACCTGGCGAACTCCCTGGCCCAGGGCATGTCGCAGGACACCCACGGCGGCGGCACCGCGGCCGCCGCGGCCTCGGGCGCCGGCTGGAACCGTCCGACCATCGGCAAGACCGGTACCACCGAGGAGAGCAAGTCGGTCGCCTTCCTCGCCGCGACCCCGCAGTACGCGGGCGCGGTGATGACCTACGCCGACGGCAGCAACCCGCAGGTGATCTGCGCGAACCCGATCCGGTTGTGCCCCGGTAGCTCCAGCGGCATCTTCGGTGGCCAGTCCGCCGCGCCCACGTGGTTCAACGCCATGAAGGTCATCCACGACGGGTTGCCGGTGGAACAGCTCAAGCCGGCCGCGGCCAAGTACAAGTAAGCATCGTTCGGTCCCAGAGGGCCGTCGGACGCCATGTGCGTCCGGCGGCCCTCTGTCGTGGGTGGGGTGGCCCCGCAAACCTTTCTCGATAAAGCGACTGACCAGTACAAACGTACTGATGGGGATTGGTTTAGAACGTGTTAACCAAGCCTGGAATGTCTTGACTACCGAAAGTGACTGGTAGTGGGCCTAATCACCTGAACACCCACTTGGCTTGCTCGGGCCGGTGACGCGAGGTTACGTTCTGCGCCGCATGTCACGGTTCGATAACCGCAAGGACACGGAACGCCCCCGAAGCGGTCCAGTCCACCACCGGGCCCCCGAAGCCCGCAGTCAGGCCCCCCGACGCCAGGCGAAGCGCGGTTGCCGAACTCCCCCGAGTGCATGGAGGCAGTTTTGGCACGGCATCGTGAGAAGGGTCCGCTGGTCGACGTCATCACCAGAGTGGACCTGGACCGCAAGAAGGCCGTTGCGGTGGTCGTCGCCGCGGGCGCCCTCGCCGGCGCCGGTTTCGCCCAGGCGGCGAGCACGGTGTCCCCGGTCGACCGCCTCATCACCCCCGTCGCGGCGACCAAGAACCTCGCCGCCGCGATGACCGCCCCGCCGCAGCAGCAGGGTCCGCAGACGATCCACTCCGTCGACACCGGCTCCGAGGCGCGCAAGCTGCTCCAGGCCGAGCAGATCCAGGCGCGGTTCCACGTCGCCGAGGCCCTCAAGTCCGCCGAGGGCGCCTACGCGCAGCGCCAGGAGGCCGCCAAGGCCGAGCAGGCGCGGATCGCGGCCGAGGAGGAGGCGAAGCGCCCCAAGTGCGTGCGGCCCGCCCAGGGGTCGTTCACGTCCGGCTTCGGCGCCCGCTGGGGAACCAGCCACAACGGCGTCGACATCGCGAACGCCATCGGCACGCCGATCGTCTCCGTCATGGACGGCACGGTCATCGAGGCAGGGCCCGCGTCCGGGTTCGGGCTGTGGGTGCGCGTGCAGCACGAGGACGGCACCATCACCGTCTACGGGCACATGAACACCATCGACGTTCCGCAGGGCGCCAAGGTCAAGGCCGGGCAGCAGATCGCGACGATCGGCAACCGCGGCCAGTCGACCGGGCCACACGTGCACTTCGAGGTGTGGGCCGGCGGCGGGCAGAAGATCAACCCCGTCGGCTGGCTGGCCGAGCGCGGTGTGAGTCTCTGACCAGACTTGGTGAGTCTCTGACCAACTCGGTCACCTGATCACGAAAAGTGCCGATAGTGTCCGGCCACGTCGCCGTGCATCAGGTGCGGCGGCGTGGACACCGGAGCCGCGCCAGTGATCTACCACAGCCCCCTGCCGGCCGTGGCCGTTCCTGAACGCACTGTGCCAGAACACGTTCTGGAACGCGCACGGCACAACGACAAAGTCGCGCTCGTGGACGCCGTCACGGGCGAGTCGCTCACGTACGCCGAACTCGCGGATCAGGTCGAGCGAACGGCCAAAGGCCTTGTCAGGGCTGGGATCCGGCCCGGTGACACGGTCGCGATCGCCAGTCTGAACCGGCCGAGGTACGCCGTCGGCCTGCACGCGGTCATGGCCGCGGGTGCGACGGCCGCGCTGATCAACCCGATGCTCACGCCGCCGGAGATCGCGCGGCTCCAGGAGCTCGCGAACGTCAGCGCGACGCTCGACCTCGACGATCTCCCTGAGAGCGAAGAAGATTCGCTGCCACCGGGAAATCCCGGCGGCACGGCGGTCGTCCTCTTCTCCAGCGGTACAACGGGTCTCACGAAGGCAGTCGGCCTGAGCCACCGGGCGCTCGTCGCGAACCTGGAGCAGCACCGGCCGGGCTGGCGCATCGACGAGACCGACGTGCTCGCCGCGAACCTGCCGTTCTTCCACGTCTACGGCTTCGCGATCATCCTCAACTCCGGCCTGCTCGGTGGCGCCACGCTCGTGACGATGCCCCGCAGCGACGCCGGAACGTACTTGCGACGCCTCGCGGAACATCGCGTCACACGGGCGTTTCTGGTGCCGCCGCTCGCCGCCGCCATCGCCGATCATCCAGAACCGGTACCGGAACTGAGCCTCAAGCTCGTTCTCTGCGGCGCCGCCCCGCTCGACGACGCCATCCGCCAGGAGGCCGAACGCAAGCTCCAGGCACCCGTCCGGCAGGGCTACGGCCTCACCGAAGCCGGTGGCACACACCAGACATTCGACGGTGACGTGGAATCCGACCCCACGAGCGTCGGTGTGCTCTGTCCCGGTACCGAGGCGCGCATCGTCGAGCCGGGCACCACAACGGACGCGGCGGAGGGTGAGATGCTCATCCGCGGCCCGCAGGTGATGGACGGCTACCTCGGCGACGAGCAGGCCACCCGGGAAGCCTTCGTGGACGGCTGGCTGCGCACCGGGGACCTCGTGCGAGTCCACAACGGCCGGTTCCACGTCGTGGACCGCATCAAGGAAATGATCAAGTACAAGGGCTACCAGGTGGCGCCGGCCGAGCTGGAAGCCGTGTTGCGACGGCATCCCGCCGTTCGAGACGCCGCCGTGATCGGTACGGCCGATCGAGTTAACGGCGAGATCCCCAAAGCGTTCGTGGTGACGCAAGGCGACGTCACGGCGGACGAACTGATGGCCTTCGTGGCGGCGGAGGTGGCGCCTTACAAGAAGATCCGCCAGGTTGAGTTCGTGCGAGAGATACCGAAGTCCGTCTCAGGCAAGATCCTTCGTCGCCTGCTGAAGGACACCTCGCAGTGAGGGTTCTGATCACCGGTGGTGCCAAGGAACTCGGCAGGGCGTTCAGCGACGTCCTTGGCGCGCAAGGACATCAGCTCGTCATCACCGGACGCGACGAGAAGGCGCTCGACACCGCTCAGGCCGAACTGACGGCCAGGGGCGTCGACGTCGAGACGCACGTCGCGGACCTCGGCGATCCGCACGCGACGTCCAAGCTGATCGAGAGCCTCGGCGGGATCGACGTGCTGGTCAACAACGGTGCGCTCGGCGGACCGGTCGGTCCGACGTGGCAGGTCGACGAGAACGAGTGGTGGCACACGTTCGAGGTGAACCTGCGCGGCGCCGCGTTCGCCGCCAACGCCGCGATCCGCACGATGACGAGCGGCCGGATCATCAACGTGGTCAGCAACGCCGGCGTGCACCGATGGCCTTACGTCACCGCGTACTCCGTGTCCAAAGCGGCCGTGATCAAGCTGACCGAGAACCTCGCGATCGAGCTGAAGCACCGGCCCATCGCCGTGCTGAGCTACGACCCCGGAATGGTCGACATCGGTCTGATGCGCCGCGGCGCCACCATGGACTCGCAGGATCCGCACCAGCAAAGGGTCTCGACGTGGGCGAGGTCTCAGCGCGACACGGGCAGGTTCACCCCGCTGGAGCAGTCCGCCGATCTTTTGGGCCGAATCGTGCGCGGAGAGTTCGATCACCTCTCCGGCGGCTTGATCACGCCGAAGGACAGCTGAGAAATTTTCCTCGTTTAGTGCGTACATAAGGCCCTTCCTCGCAGGCAGGTCAACCGGGATCGTCGCGAGTGGCTCCCAAGTCATCTGGAGGCATCGTGCCTGTCGGAACATCTTCTGCTGTCCTGAATCTGGCCGCACACCTCGCACCGGCGCAGCTCGAACTGGCCCGTGATCCGTTGCACGTCGAACTGCCGGCGGACGTGCGCGCACGGATCGCGCGCTGCCATGAGTTCGTGCTCGAAGTCAGCTCGTCCGGACGCGCCATCTACGGTGTCACAACGGGTTTCGGCCCGCTCGTCGAGTTCGAGGGCCGCGCGGACAGCGCCGGCCAGAGCGACAACACCATCCTCCACCACATCGTCGGCCACGGTGAACTGCTGCCGCCGGCGGTCGCTCGCGCGGCTGTGCTCACGCGACTGTTCTCTTTGGCGCAGGGGCGATCCGGAGTGTCCGAGCAGGTCGTGGACTCGCTGACTGCCATGCTGGACACCGAGTTCGCCCCAGCGGTACCACGTTTGGGGTCAGTCGGTGCGAGTGGAGACCTCCAGCCACTGGCCTATGTGGCCCATGCGTTGCGCGGTAACGGGAACGCGTTCTTCCAAGGACGACTGATGCCCGCCGAGGAAGCGCTTACCCGGGCAGGGCTCCGGAAACTCGTGCTCGAGGGCCGGGACGCGCTCGCGTTGGTGAACGGCATTTCGGTGACCGCCGCAGCTCTCGGACTCGCTGTCGCACAGGCGGTTCGCGCGCGGCGGACGGCGGAGTTGTTGTCCGCCTTGATGACCGACGTCCTCGGCTGCGGTGTCGAGTTCACGTCGGTTGGACTACTGGCGGCGTTCGGGCATCCGGACGTCGCTGAAACGGGTGCGGCCATTAGAAGTTGGCTCGAAGGGAGTAAGCCATCCGGGGAGCGCCCGCTGCAGGAGCCCTACAGCATCCGGTGCACTCCGCAGCTGATCGGCGCGGCCGGCACGAGCGTGCGGCACGCGGACGAGGTGGTGCGCCGCGACCTCAACGGCGTGAGCGACAACCCGTTGTTCTTCCCGGAGACCGGGGAGGTCGTGCACGGCGGCAACTTCTTCGGCCAGCCCAGCGCTTTCGCGGCCGACCAGCTCAACGTCGCCCTGGTGCAGCTGGGCAACCTGGCCGAACGCCAGCTCGACCTGCTGGTGGATCCCCACCGCACCAACGGGTTGCCGCCGATGCTCAGCCCGCTTCCCGGTCAGCACCACGCGCTCCAGGGCGTGCAGTTGTGCACGACGGCCACCGTCGTCGCGATGCGCAGGGCCGCCGCACCCGCCTCGATGCAAAGCATGCCAACGAACCTGCACAACCAGGACGTCGTCCCGTTCGGCACGCAGGCCGCGTTCACCGCGCTCGACCAGGCGCGGCTGCTGCGGTATCTGCACGCGGGCCTCGCGATCGCGCTGCGCCAGGCCGTGCACGTCGGCGCGCGCCGTCCGCAGGGTCCACGGCTCGCGGAGGTGTTCGACCGGATCGCGCAGGTGGTGCCGCCGATCGTGGAGGACCGGCCGCTGGACACCGCGCTGGGCAGGGTCGCGGATCTCCTCGACGTCGTCGTGTCCGAAGTGGAGGGTGGGCGATGAGCGCTCCCGCCTGCGTGCCCGCGTGGGGGCACACCTGGGTCGACCTGCCCGTGCTGCGGCTGCCGATGCCGGAGGCGGAACTGATTCCGTGCGCGGACCGCTGCTTTCAGATTCCGATCGTCATCAACGCCCCGGAAGACCCGGTGCAGCGTGCCGTGCACCGGTGGTTTCTCGGCCATCACGGCGCATTTCTGGTCTGGAAGTTTCTTTCGGATTCACTCGATCGGTTGATACGCGAGCCTGATTCGCAACTAGTCCGCCTCACTGCGCTTGGATACGACGCGTACTCGGTGATGCTTGCCTATTCGGGCAGTTGTTCCCGTGAGGTGTACGAGGACGTCATCCGGCCGATGATGGTGACGTTCGACCCGGCGTTCAGCGGGCGATGGGCACGTGACTACGAGCCACTGCCCGGCCTGCTGCGCCGGGCGCGTACCGCACTGGGGCCCGCGGCGGCCGCACCGCTCTCCTCTGCGAGCAAGGCGAACCTGGTGGCACACAAGGAGGTCATGCGCAGACTCGTGCCCGGCGGCCCGTCGCTGCTGCGCGAGTCCGGCCGTACGAGCGCGCCCACCACCGAAGCCGAACGCGCCCGGTTCGACGAGTTCTTCCTGGTCAGCCGGGAGTGCGTGTGCGTGAGTCGCTACCAGGCGCACCGCACCGCCATCTTGTCCGCGATCGGTCATGACCTCGCGAAACACCCGCTGAGCCCCGAGTACGGAGAGACACTCAGGACGTTCGCCACCCGACTATGAGAGAAGGCCGCGCGTGAACGACTTCAAGACCGTGGTCATGACCCCGCAGATCTACCGCTACGTGCGCGAGCAGGCCGGTCAGCCGAGCGCCGTGCAGGAGAAGCTGATCGCCCGCACGGCCGAGCTCGGCGACTCGGCGGAGATGCAGATCCCGCACGAGCAGGCGGTCCTGCTGTCGTTGCTGGTCAAGCTCACCGGCGCGCAGACGGTCGTCGAGGTCGGCACCTACACGGGGTACTCCACGCTGGCGTTCGCGCAGGCGCTTCCCCCGTCCGGCAAGGTCATCACCTGCGACCTCTCGACCGAGTGGACCACGATCGCCGAGGAGGCGTGGCAGGCGGCGGGCGTGCGCGACCGGATCGAGCTGCGGATCGGCGCCGCCGCCCAGACGCTGGCCGAGCTGCCCGAGGAACCGGTCATCGACCTGGTGTTCATCGACGCCGACAAGGTCGGGTACGTCCACTACTGGGAGCTGCTGGTGCCGCGGGTGCGGCAGGGCGGCCTGCTGCTCGCCGACAACACGCTCTACTACGGCGAGGCCGCCGACGAGCAGCCGGAGGGCAACGCCGCCGCGATCGACGCCTTCAACAAGTTCGTGCGCAGGGACTCGCGCGTGGAGTCGGTGCTGGTGCCGATCGCGGACGGCCTGACGATGGCCCGCAAGAAGTAGGCAGGGAGGCGCGAGGTTGTGAGCATACCGACCGGTCGGTAGGGTGGCCTCCAAGTCGACATGGAGGCGTTCATGGCTCGTTGGGGAATCACGCTGCCGCTGATCGGTGTGCCGGTGCTGGAGCACCGCGCGCTGGTGTCCGAGCTCGCCGGCCTCGGCTACACGGACGTGTGGTCGGCCGAGACGACGGGCACCGACGCGTTCACGCCGCTCGCACTGGCCGCGCAGTGGTCCTCCGAGCTGCGCTTCGGCACGGCGATCGCGCCGGTGTACACGCGCGGCCCGGCCACGCTGGCGATGACCGCGGCGACCCTGGCCGAGGTGACCGGTGGCCGGTTCGTGCTGGGCATCGGCTCGTCGTCGCCCGCGATCGTGCAGCGCTGGAACGCGATTCCGTTCGAGGAGCCGTTCAAGCGCACCCGCGACACGCTGCGGTTCCTGAAGGCCGCCCTGGCGGGGGAGAAGGTCAGCGCCGACTACGACACGTTCTCGGTGAAGGGCTTCAAGCTGGAGCGCCCGCCTGCCGAGAAGGTGCCGATCATGCTCGCGGCGCTGCGGCCGAACATGCTGCGGCTGGCCGGTCGCGAGGCCGACGGCGCCATCACCAACTGGCTCGCCGCCACCGACGTGCCGCAGGTGCGAACGGAGCTGGGTGACGCGGAGCTCGCGGCCCGGATCTTCGTCTGCCCGACCGAGGACGCCGACGCCGCGCGGGCGTTGGGACGCATGCTGATCAGCACCTATCTGACCGTGCCCGCCTACGCGGCGTTCCACGACTGGCTGGGCCGCGGTGAGGCGCTGCGCCCGATGCACGAGGCGTGGGCGGCGGGCGACCGCAAGGCCGCGTCGAAGTCGATCCCGGACGAGGTCGTGGACGCACTGGTCGTGCACGGGTCGCTGGACCAGTGCCGTTCGCGCGTCGCCGAGTACCAGGCCGCAGGTGTCGACACCCCGATCATCGCGCTGCTCCCGACCGGTGGCGACCAGATCGAACAGGTACGCGCACTGGCACCGAAGGCCTAGCGATGCCTGGCGCGACCGAGCAGAAGATCATCGACGCGGCCGTGCGCCTGTTCGCGTCGCAGGGCTACGACGCGACATCGGTGCAGGAGATCGTCACGGCCGCCCAGGTGACCAAGGGCGCGCTCTACCACTACTTCCGGGCGAAGGACGACCTGCTCTTCGAGATCTACCGGCTGCTGATCACGTCCCAGTCCGCCGACATGGACCGGATCATCGGCCTCGGCCTGCCCGCGGGCGAGACGGTGCGCGAGATCCTGGCGTCGCTCGTCACCTCGACGGCCGAACGGGTCGACGAGACGGCGGTGTTCGTCCGCGAGCTGCACCGGCTCGGCGAGGACCGGATGACCGACTTCCGGGCCGAACGCCGCCGCTACCACGAGACGTTCCTCGCGGTCGTGGAGAAGGGGCAGGCGGACGGCGAGTTCAGCTCCGTCGTGCCCGCGGACACCGTCGTGCGGATCGCGCTGGGCGTGGTCAACCAGCTGCCCATGTGGTTCCGGCCGGACGGCCAGAAGACGCCTGCCGTGCTGGCCGGGGAGATCGCGGACTTCGTGCTGGCCGGATTGAGATGACGAATTAGGGCGCGTTAAGCGCGATCTGATCGACTACCGCCGTGCCCCGTCTGAGCCTCTTGTTCGCGACCATGCCCGTACCCGGTCACGTCGCGCCGTTGCTGCCCATCGCCCGCACGCTGACCGAGCGCGGCCACCACGTCCGCTGGTGCACCGGCGAGGTGTTCGCGGACAGGATCGCCGCCACCGGCGCGGAGTTCGTCGCGATGGACCCGTCGATCGACCACCAGGGCCGCAACGTCGACGAGCTGTTCCCCGAACGCACCAGGCTCAAGGGCATCGCGAAGCTGCGCCACGACATGACCGCGGTGTTCCTGGACCCGATCCCCGCGCAGGTCGCCGACCTGCGACGGGTGCTGGCAGAACGCCCGGCCGACCTCGTCGTGCACGACGCCGCGTACGTCGGCGCGACCGTGCTCGAACAGCTCGGCGGGCCCCGCGCCGTCAGCGTCGGTGTCACGCCGATGATGCTGCCCGCGCCGGACGTGCCGCCGTTCGGACCTGGTCTGCGGCATCGGACCGGCTTGGTGGCGCGGCTGAGGTACGCGGCCGTGCGCGGGCTGCTGGACAACGTGGTGTTCAAGCCCGTGTTCGACCACCGCGACCGGATTCTCGCCGGACTCGGCCTGCCCGAGGGCGAACGCCAGCTCGCGAGCGTGTCGGAGCACCTGCACCTGCAGAACGGCATCGCCGGCCTGGAACACCCGCGCGCCTTCATGCCGCCGCAGGTGAAGTTCGTCGGCGCGCTGGTCGACCCGGCCCCGGCGACCGCGCTGCCGGACTGGTGGGAGCGCATGATGACCGCCGGACGCCCGATCGTGCACGTCACCCAGGGCACGGTCGCGGACATGGACCTCGGACAGCTCGTGCTGCCCACGATCCGCGCTCTGGCCGACGAGAACGTCACGGTCGTCGCCAGCACCGGCGCGCACGACGTGGGCCCGTTGCCCGCCAACGTCTTCACCGCGCCGTTCCTGCCCTACGACCGGCTGCTGCCCGAACTCGCCGCGATGGTCACCAACGGCGGGCTCGGCGGTGTGCAACTCGCGCTGGCCCAGGGCGTCCCGCTGGTCGTGGCGGGCACGACAGAGGACAAGCCCGAGGTCGCCGCCCGTGTCGAACGGTCCGGCGCCGGGCTGAACCTGCGCACCTCGACGCCGTCGGAGAAGGCGATCAAGGCGGCCGTGCGCCAGGTGCTGGACGGCGGGACGTTCCGGCTGCGGGCCCGCGAACTCGCGGCGGAGTACCGGCGGCACGACGCCGGCCCGCTCAGCGCCGACCACGTCGAACAGCTCGCGCCGGCCGGTGCGGTGCGGGCGGGCTGATCCGGCCGACGCGGATCCTTCTGGCGCTGCACCGCGTCCCAGTGGCGGTAACGGCGGGAGTCGCGAGATCGACTCCCTGGGCAGGGGGACTCCATGGCGCACCAACCGCCCGAATACGGCATCGCACCACCGCTGCACGAGCCGCCCAGGTCGTCGAAGTGGCCCTGGGTGCTGTTGCTGATCACGGTGCTGGTGGTCGCGGGCGCACTCGCGTTCGGCAACCACGTGACGACCATGCTGGAGCGCACCTTCAGCTCCTCGGACAGCTCCTCGACGGGCACCGAGGTTCCGCTGGAACCCGTCGAGTCGCCCGCACCGGCCACCCGGACCGTCGTGTTCGAGGTGACCGGCACCGGCAAGGCGTTCAACGTCACCGCGACGGTCGGCGCGTCCATCCACAACGAGGCGAGCGTGACGCTGCCGTGGACGCGCACCGTCGAGGTGCCCGCCGGTCCCGCGGCCGAGTCCGTGATGCTCGTGGTGGTCGCGGGCCCGGACGGCGCCGAGGTGCACGGGAAGTACACGATCGACGGCACGACTGTCCGCGAGGGCAAGGCGTCCGGGCCCTACGGCGTTCTGACGATCACCGACTCCTGAGCGCCTCGTAACGGCTGTCCTTCGCAGGACGAAGGACGTCGCATGTATCGCATTGCCGCCGGCATCCTCGCCACCACTCTGCTCACCGCGTGCGGCTCGCCGTCGACCAGCAGCCCGACCGGCTCGACCAACACTCCGGTGATCCAGGCGGAGAACAAGCCCGCGACGCCCAAGACCGCCGAAGAAGTCACCAACGCACTGGCTCAGAAGATCCCCAGTCTGAAGCTGACCAAGGTCTTCACCGCCGAAGACGATCCGAACAAGCAGCTCGGACGACCGAACGGCTACACGTCCAAGACCGCGTTCACCGATACCCGTGTCGCGGTCGAGGGACTGGTGGCGATCACCAAGGAGAACGACACCCTGCGAGGTGGAGGGGTCGAGGTGTTCGCCGACGAGGCCGCGGCCAAGGCACGCATGGATTACATCCAGTCCATTGGCAAGCAGACTCCGTTGCTCGTCGAGTACGACTACGTCACGGGTGGTGTGCTGGTCCGGGTGTCGAAGCAGCTGACGCCGACCCAGGCGAAGGAGTACGAGACCGCTCTCGCCGGGATCATCGGCTAGCCGCACGTCCGGTTGCAGAGCAACCGAACGTGACGGGCGGCCGTCTACCGAACGGCTCGCTCACGCAGTGCCGCCAGCGCCTTGTCCGCGTGCGCGTTCATCGAGAACTCGCTCTTGACCACCTCGATGATCTCGCGGCCGGCGCCGATGACGAACGTGTGCCGCTTGACCGGGATCGGCCCGAACCGGCGCCGCACGCCGTACTGCTCCGCGACGTCGCCACCGACGTCGGCGAGCAGCGGGTAGTCGAAGCCGTTCAGCTCGGCGAACTCCTTCTGCTTCGCCACGTCGTCCATCGAGATCCCGACGCGCTGGGCTCCGGCCTCTTCGAACTCCTTGGCGAGGTCGCGGAAGTGACAGCTCTGCGCGGTGCACCCGGACGTCATCGCCGCGGGGTAGAAGAAGAGCACGACCGGGCCGTCCTCGAGCAGCGTCGACAGCTTGCGGTCGGTGCCGTCCTGGTCGGGCAGCGTGAAGTCGGGGGCGAGGTCGCCGGGCTTCATGGATCTCCAATACGCTCGGGCCGTGACCAGCATGTCCGACGTGGCCAAGGCCGCAGGGGTGTCCGCTGCGACCGTATCGCGTGCGCTGCGAGGC
The DNA here is from genome assembly GCF_900115955.1 of Lentzea waywayandensis. GTDB lineage: Bacteria > Actinomycetota > Actinomycetes > Mycobacteriales > Pseudonocardiaceae > Lentzea > Lentzea waywayandensis. Next base: position 246,606 of record NZ_FOYL01000013.1, on the reverse strand, counting down.
GAACCGGGCGTGTCCGAGGCGACCAGGCAGCACGTGAGCGACGTCGCGCGCCGGATGAAGTACGCGATCGCCCGCGACGCCTCCTCTTTGGCCGGTGGACGCCGGTACGCGATCGCCGTGCTGACGTCCGAGGTCAGTCCCGTGCTGGCGGGCGCGGAGGGCGCGTTGCGGCAGGCCGGGTACGACGTGCTGCTCTACGTCCTGGGTGACGCGGACGCGCGCGCGAAGTTCTTCGACGAGCTGCCGCTGGGGCGCCGGGTGGACGGTGTGCTGCTGCTGTCGATGTCGCTGTCCTCTTCGGAACAGGTCGCGCTGGAGTCGTTGGAGGTCCCGCACGTCACGGTCGACGACACCGATCTCCGCTACGCGCTGCGGACCGCCGTGTCCCACCTGCAGGCTCTCGGGCATCGCGAGGTGGCCCTGGTGCTGGCCGACGGCGTGGACGAGTCCTACGACGAGATCCTGGTCGCCGCAGGGCTCGAGGTTCGTCCCGAGTGGACGGTGTGGTGCTCGCCGACCGTCGACGGCGGCGAGCAGGTGGTCGACGTGCTGCTCGACGGCGAACGGCTGCCGACCGCGGTGATCAGCTCGAACGGCGCCGCGGCGGTCGGGATCTTCCTGCGCATGCAGCGGGACGGGCGCGCGGTGCCGGACGAGGTGTCGATCGTGTCGCTGGACGGGCAGGAGCTCACCCGCGTGGTCGGGCTGACCGCCGTCGAGGGGGCGGCGAAACAGCAGGGGGAGCGGGCGGTCGCCGACCTGTTCACGCTGATCAGGGGTGGCGAGATCGAACCGGCGGAGCACCCGGTGCGGCTGGTCGTGCGCAACTCCAGCGGGCCGGCCGCCTGAGTAGGGTGGCGCCATGCCCGCCCAGGAACGCCTGACCGAACTGCCCGGCCTGCCGACGACGCCCGGCTACGCCCACGCGGTGACGGTCACCGGCACGCTCGCGTTCGTCTCCGGTCAGGTGGCGGTGGACGCGCAGGGGTGCGCGGTCGGCGTGGACGACCTCGCGGCGCAGACGCGGCAGGCCCTCAGCAATCTTCATCACGTCATCAGAAATCTCGGCGCCGACTGGTCGGATGTCATCAAGTTCACCTGGTTCGTGCTTGATGCGTCGGAGGTTCAGACCATTCGTGACGTGCGGGACGAGATTCTGCGGCCCGCGCTGGGAGAAGTGCCCAACCCTGCCAGCACGCTGGTTCAGGTGGCGGCTTTGTTCGGCCCCGATTTCCTGGTCGAGGTCGAGGCGGTCGTGGCTATTCCAGGTGAAGCATCGGATGTCTAAGTAAATGCATCTCTGCGTAGGTGTCTCGACCGGCCTGCACCCATCGGGTGACCAGGGACCATTTGCTCTGGTAATGCGGACCGGGCTATGACATAGCTTGTACCTGTGGAGGAGTTGGTGGCGCGGCTGGCGGACGCTTGGGGCGTTGCCACACGGTACGAAAACGCGGACCAGCAAGAGGTCGTGGTCGATCGCGAGGTCGTCGTCAAGGTCCTCGCCCAGTTCGGCGTCGACGCGTCCACTGAGGACTCCGTCGCCCGCGCGCTCGCCGAGATCGAACGGCTGCGGGCCGAGCAGAAGCTCCCGCCCACGATCGTCATCCGCGAGTACGAGACGTACGACCTTCGCGGCCCCGCGACCATCGAGCTCGAGGACGGCACCTCGTTCGCCGTCGAACGGCACGTGCCGGACTCCGTTCCGCTCGGCTGGCATCGCGTCGTGACCGAGGACCAGACCGTCACGCTCGCCGTCGCGCCCAGGACGCTGCCGGACGTCCCGCACACCTGGGGCTGGATGCTCCAGCTCTACGCCGCGCGGTCGAACGAGTCGTGGGGGATGGGCGACTTCGCCGACCTCGCCACGATCGCCCGCCGGAGCAGCCTCGAACTCGACGCCGGCGTCGTGCTCGTCAACCCCGTGCAGGCGCCGTCGCCGACGCATCCCGTCGAGCGCTCGCCGTACTCGCCGACCAGCCGCCGGTTCGCGAACCCGCTGTACCTGCGCGTCACCGACACGGCCGAGTTCCTTCAGGCCTGCCCGCGCACCCGCCAGCTCATCCGCGACCTCAGGCCCAGCAACCACGAGCTGATCGACTACGACGAGATCTGGGACGCCAAGAAGCAGGCCCTGGAGCTGCTCTTCCCCGGCGGCGACGTCGAGATGGACGCCGAGCTGGAGAAGTTCGCCACGTACTGCGCGCTCGCCGAGATCCACGGCAAGGACTGGCGCACGTGGCCCGCGGACCGGGCCGAGCCGCCGGCCGAACGGGTCGGGTTCTACGCCTGGCTCCAGCACCTCTGCACACGTCAGCTCCAGGACGTCCGGCTCGCCGCGCACGAGGCGGGCATGGCCATCGGCGTCATCCACGACCTCCCGGTGGGCGTCGACCCCGGCGGCGCGGACACGTTCGCGGACCCCGAGGTGTTCGCCATCGACGTCACGGTCGGCGCGCCACCCGACGCGTTCAGCGCGGACGGCCAGGGCTGGGGCCTGCCGCCGTGGCGCCCGGACAAGCTCGCCGAGACCGGCTACCGGCCGTTCCGGCAGGTGCTGCGCAGCGTCCTCCAGCACGCCGACGGCATCCGCATCGACCACGTCGCCGGCCTCTGGCGGCTCTGGTGGATCCCGCCGGGCGAGCCGCCGTCGCGCGGCACGTACGTTCACTACGACTCCGACGCCATGCTCGGCGTGCTCGCGCTGGAGGCGTACCGGGCCGGCGCCGTCGTGGTCGGCGAGGACCTCGGCACGGTCGAGCCGGTCGTCACGAAGACGTTGCAGGAGAACGGCATGCTGACCAGCGCCGTCCTCTACTTCCAGCGCGACTACTACGCCGAGGGGCACCCGCTGATCCCGCCGTCGCAGTGGAACCCGAACCAGATGGCCAGCATCTCCACGCACGACCTGCCGACCGCGGCGACGTTCTTCGCGGGCCCCGACGGCCCCGACTTCGACGCGTTGATGAGGCAGGAGGGCATCAAGACGGCGGACAGGGTCGAAGGCGCCCACGAACTGCTCGCGCAGGCCCCCTGCGCGTTGGTCCTGACTTCACCTCAGGACGCTCTGCGGGAAACCCGGCAGCCCAACGTGCCGGGCACGATCGACGAGCACCCGAACTGGAGAATTCCCCTGCCGGTGGCATTGGATGATTTCTTTCCACGAGTCCGGGAAGTCACCCGGCCACTGCGCAACCGCGGAAGATGAAACTTTTGCGTAACAGCAGGTCATAGACCTGGGGAGTACTGTAAGGCCGTCACCGGACGGCGGAAGACGAACGTTCTTGGAGGTGGCGTACCAAATGAGCTCAGCCGTGGGCACGCGGACATCGACCGGCGTGCTTGAACTGGCAGTCGAGCAGGTCCTCGCTTCGGTGAGGCCCACCGCGCTCGGCGACCCGGTGGTCGGGGCACGGCGCGCGGAGGAATCCCTGCGTGACGCGCTGCGGGACGCAGGCCCCGTCGACGACAACACCGCCCTGCAGTACGCGCTGGCGTGCGCGGAGGCCGCTTGTGAACACCTGAAGTACGCGGAGATCCAGGAAGCCCGCACGTTGCTGACCGCTGCCCGCGGCCAGTTGGTGCTGGCGCACGAAGGAGTGTGACTGCGTCCGGTAGTCGCCGATGGGTGACGATCACACGATCGAATCAAGCCGCTCCCACTCTCGTGAGGACCTTGCTGTAGCGAGCCCGGAACTGTCAGTGCTCGCTCGCAGGGTTCGGGTGTGATCGTCCACCAGGCGTACCGGTTCGCATTGGACCCGACCCCGACCCCGGCCCAGGCGCGGGCATCGTCCGCGCGCCTCGGTGCCGCTTGGTTCGCGGTCGACTTGGGCCTGACGCCGGTTTTGCGGTGGTCGCTGCCCGCGGTGCGAAACTGGTCCGACCCCGCGCGGGACGCGCGATGCGGTTTCCAGGGTTCGAGTCGAAACGCCGTGCGGGCGATCGCCGACACCGGATTCGGAGAGATTCGGCGGCAACCGGCGTACAAGACGCGGTGGCGGGGTAGTTGTCTGGTCGTGGCCGACCGTTGGTACCCGTCGTCGAAGACCTGCTCGGACTGTGGCGTGGTGAAAGCCGAGCGTCCGCTGCACGTCCGGGTGTTTCGCCGCGGGCCGCGGGTCGGCCGCGATCTCAACGCCGCGCACGACCTCACCTCGTTGGTGACAAGACGCACAACAGGTACCGGAGAGGCTGGAGACCTGGAGTCGCAAGGCTCGAACGGACGCGGAGCCGACCGGAAGACCCACGTCGCGTGGGCTGGTGGCCCTTGAAACGTCCACCCCGCACCGGGCAACCGGATCAGACGAGGACCTGACCTGCCGGTCACTACGACGTGATGCCACGACGTTGTCGCACGGATATGGTCTGTCGGTAGCTAGTCTCTCGTGACGAGGAGCATTGTGCGACCCTGGCCTGGAAGGCCCTACCCGCTTGGCGCCGGCTACGACGGCGTGGGCACGAACTTCGCCCTGTTCTCCGAAGTCGCGGAGTACGTCGAGCTCTGCCTCTTCGACGAGGACGGCACGGAGACACGCGTGAGGCTGCCGGAGGTGGACGGTTTCGTCCACCACGGCTACCTGCTGGGCGTCGGCCCAGGGCAGCGGTACGGGTACCGCGTGCACGGGCCGCACGACCCCTCCCGAGGCCTCCGGTGCAACCCCAACAAGCTGCTGATCGACCCGTACGCCAAGGCCATCTCGAACGGCCTGGCGTGGGACGAGGCCCTGTACGGGTACAAGTTCGGGTCGCCGGACGAGCGCAACGACGAGGACTCCGCTCCTCACGTGCCGAAGTCCGTGGTGGTGAACCCGTTCTTCGACTGGACGAACGACAGGCTGCCCAGGACGCCGTACAACGAGAGCGTCATCTACGAGGCGCACGTTCGCGGGCTCACCATCGACCACCCCGAGATCCCGCCGCGGCTGCGGGGCACCTACGCGGGGCTCGCGCATCCGGTGATGATCGACCACCTGACCAAGCTCGGGGTCACGGCCGTCGAGCTGATGCCGGTGCACCAGTTCATCAGCGATCACACGCTGGCCGAGCGGCGTTTGAACAACTACTGGGGTTACAACACCATCGGGTTCTTCGCGCCGCACGACGGTTACTCGGCGTTGCCGCTGAACCAGGTGCAGGAGTTCAAGGGCATGGTCCGCGCCATGCACCAGGCGGGGATCGAGGTGATTCTCGACGTCGTCTACAACCACACGGCGGAGGGCAACCACCTCGGGCCGACGTTGTCGATGCGCGGGATCGACAACGAGTCGTACTACCGGCTTGAGGACGACGACCCGCAGTACTACACGGACTACACGGGCACCGGTAACTCGCTGAACGTGCGCTCACCGCACACGTTGCAGCTCATCATGGACTCGCTGCGGTACTGGGTCACCGAGATGCACGTCGACGGCTTCCGGTTCGACCTGGCGGCGACGCTGGCGCGCGAGTTCTACGACGTGGACCGGCTGGCGACGTTCTTCGAGGTCGTGCAGCAGGACCCGGTGGTGTCGCAGGTCAAGCTGATCGCGGAGCCGTGGGACGTCGGGCCCGGTGGGTACCAGGTCGGCAACTTCCCTCCACTGTGGACGGAGTGGAACGGCAAGTTCCGTGACACGGTCCGCGACTTCTGGCGTGGTGAGCCGGCGACGATGGGCGAGTTCGCGTCGCGCATCACCGGCAGCAGCGACCTCTACCAGGACGACGGTCGGCGGCCGTACGCGTCGATCAACTTCGTGACGGCCCACGACGGCTTCACGCTCAACGACCTGGTGTCGTACAACGACAAGCACAACGAGGCCAACGGCGAGGACAACCGCGACGGCGAGGACCACAACCGTTCGTGGAACTGCGGCGTCGAGGGGCCGACCGACGACGAGGAAGTCCTCACGCTCCGGCGGCGGCAGCGGCGGAACCTGATGGCGACGATGTTGTTGTCGCAGGGTGTGCCGATGATCGTGAACGGCGACGAGTTCGGGCGTACGCAGAACGGCAACAACAACGCGTACTGCCAGGACAACGAGGTCTCGTGGGTCGACTGGTCGTTGCTGGAGGCCAACTCCGAGCTGAACGAGTTCACCTCGGCGCTCGCCGCGTTCCGCAAGGCGCACCCGGTGTTCCGGCGCAAGCGCTTCTTCGCGGGCAGGCCGATCCGCAAGGGCGAGGAACTGCGCGACATCGCCTGGTTCACGCCGGCCGGTGAGGAGATGACCGAGCAGAACTGGGAGGACGACCTCGGCAAGTGCATCACCGTCTTCCTCAACGGTGAGGGCATTCCCGACCTGGACTCGCGCGGCATGCGGGTGGTCGACGACTCGTTCCTGATGGCGTTCAACGCGCACTACGAGGACATCCAGGTCACGTTGCCCGATCCCGAGTACGGTCCTGAGTGGAGGGTCGTCGTGGACACCACGACCGGCGAGGTCGGCGGCAACGAGAAGCCGATCGCCGCGTCCGGGCAGCTGTCGCTGACCGCGCGGTCGCTCGTCGTGCTGCAGCGGGTGGGCTGATGGGCGCACCGTCCTCGACGTACCGCGTTCAGTTCACCCCGTCCTTCACCTTCGCCGACGCCGCCGGTATCGCGGACTACCTGGCGCGCCTGGGGATCGGCGCGCTGTACGCGTCGCCGATGCTCGACGCGCGGGAGGGGTCGACGCACGGCTACGACGTCGTGGACCCGACCCGCGCGCGGCCCGAACTGGGCGGCGACGAGGGACGGGTGGCGCTCCAGGAACAGCTCGACAAGCAGGACCTCGGGCTGGTGGTCGACATCGTGCCGAACCACATGGTCGTGCCGAACCCGTGGTGGGAGGACGTTCTCGAACACGGCCAGGAGTCGAAGTACGCGCGGTACTTCGACATCGACTGGTCGACCGGCAAGGTGCTGCTGCCGGTGCTCGGAGAGGACGCCGAGGACGAGGTCCACGAGCACTACCTGAAAGCGAACTGGCGGCGCGGCAACACCGAGCTGAACTACCGCCGGTTCTTCGACATCACCGAACTCGCGGCGGTGCGCGTCGAGGACCCCGAGGTGTTCGAGGCGACGCACCGCGCGGTGTTGTCGTGGGGCGTCACGGGGTTGCGCGTCGACCACCCGGACGGGCTCGCCGATCCCGGCGGCTACTTCCGGCGGCTGCGCGAGCACTTCGACGGCTGGCTGGTCGTGGAGAAGATCCTCGGGCCGGACGAGTCGCTGCCGCAGAGCTGGCCGGTCGACGGCACGACGGGCTACGACGCGTTGCGCGAGATCTGCGGCGTGTTCATCGCGCCCACCGAGGCCTACGACGGCGACTTCCACTCGGTCGAGCACTCGTCCCGGCAGCAGGTCGCGGACTCGATCCTGGTGGCCGAGGTGCGCCGGATCGCCCGGCTCGTCGAGGGCGTCGGGTTCGAGGACGCCTGCGCGGCCGTCGCCGAGGTGATGGTCAACTTCCCGGTGTACCGCTCGTACCTGCCGGAAGGCCTGCACCACTGGGAGACCGCGGTCAGGCTGAGCAGGTCGCCTGCCGTGCGGGCGTTGGACGAGCAGGTCCGCGCCGACCCGCACGGTGAGCTGGCGACCAGGATCCAGCAGACGTCCGGCATGGTCGTCGCGAAGGGCACCGAGGACACCGCGTTCTACCGGTACACGAACTTCGTGGCACTGAACGAGGTCGGCGGCTCGCCGGACCGGTTCGGCCTGCCCGTCGAGGAGTTCCACCAGCGCGCGGCCCGGCGTGAGTCCGCCGAGCCGAACGCGATGACCGCGCTGTCGACGCACGACACCAAGCGGTCCGAGGACGTGCGCGCCAGGCTGGCCGTGCTGGCGGAGATCCCGGACGAGTACCTGGCGTTCGAAAGCGCGATGAGCGCGAAGCACGGCATCTCCGAGCCGACGCTGAACCGCCTGGCGTGGCAGTCGCTCGTCGGCGCGTGGCCGCTCACCGAGGAACGCCTGGGCCAGTACCTGGAGAAGGCGTCCCGCGAGGCCAAGATCAGGACGTCGTGGGTCGACCGGAACGCCGAGTTCGACGCCGAGGTGGCCGCGTGGCCAGCGAAGGCGTTGAACGAGCCCGAGGTCACGGCGTTCGCCGAACGGATCAAGGCACCCGGCTGGTCGAACTCGCTGGGGCAGAAGCTGGTCCAGCTCACCGCGCCGGGCGTGCCCGACGTGTACCAGGGCACCGAGCTGTGGGACTTCTCGCTGGTCGACCCGGACAACCGCAGGCCCGTCGACTACGAGGTGCGGCGGGACCTGTTGGCGCGCATCGAGTCCGGCTGGCTGCCGGAGGTCGACGACTCGGGCGCGGCGAAGCTTCTCGTGGTGCAGAAGGCTTTGCACGTGCGCAAACGCGGTCTGCACGGCTACCGGCCGCTGCACGCCGAGGGCCCGGCGGCCGAGCACGTGCTCGCGTTCGAACGGTCCGGGGTGATCACGGTGGCGACCCGGCTGCCGGTCGCGCTGGAGCAGAAGGGCTGGCAGGACACGGTTCTGCCGCTGCCGGGTGCGAAGTGGACGGACGTCCTCACCGGGCGTCCGGCGACCGAGGACCTGGCGTCGTTGCTCGACACCTATCCGGTGGCATTGCTGGTGCGGGGGGATCAGTGAGCTTCTCCGTCTGGGCGCCGACGCCCGAGTCGGTGCACGTGCGCGTCGACGGCTTCGACCACGAGATGAAGCGCGACGGCGACTGGTGGTACTCCGACGCCGACGGGACGGACTACGCGTTCGTCATCGAGGGCAAGGCGTACCCGGATCCGCGGTCGCTGTGGCAGCCGGGCGGGGTGCACGAGGCCTCCCGTGTGTACACCCACGAGTTCGCGTGGACCGACAGCGCGTGGACCGGCCGGGCGTTGCCGGGCGGCGTGATCTACGAGCTGCACATCGGCACGTTCACGCCGGAGGGCACGTTCGACGCGGCCATCGGCAGGCTCGACCACCTGGTTGACCTCGGCATCTCGTTCGTGGAGGTCATGCCGGTCAACAGCTTCGACGGCGTCGAGGGCTGGGGCTACGACGGCGTGCTGTGGGGAGCTGTCCATGACCCCTACGGCGGGCCGGACGGGTTCAAGCGGTTCGTGGACGCCTCTCACGCCCGAGGACTCGCCGTGCTGCTCGACGTGGTCTACAACCACCTCGGGCCGTCCGGCGCGTACCTCGACAAGTTCGGGCCGTACTTCGCCGGGCGCAACGACTGGGGTCCGGGCCTGAACCTGGACGGGCCGGGCTCCGACGAGGTGCGCCGGTACGTCATCGACAACGCGCTGCAGTGGCTGCGGGACTTCCACGTCGACGGGCTGCGGCTCGACGCCGTGCACGCGCTGGCGGACAGCCGCGCGACCCACGTCCTCGAAGAGCTGGCCGTCGAGGTGGACGCGCTGTCGGCGTCCGTCGGCCGGCCGCTCACGTTGATCGCCGAGTCCGACCTGAACGACGCCAAGCTCGTGACCGCGCGTGAAGGCGGCGGCTACGGGCTGCAGGCGCAGTGGTCCGACGATCTGCACCACTGCCTGCACGTCGCGCTGACCGGCGAGACCTTCGGCTACTACGAGGACTTCGCGGCGCCTGGAGCGTTGAAGAACACGCTGGAGAAGGTGTTCTTCCACGCCGGCACGTGGTCGTCGTTCCGCGGGAAGCACCACGGCAAACCGGTCGACACGGCGTTGATTCCCGGCTACCGGTTCCTCGCGTACACGCAGAACCACGACCAGATCGGCAACCGCGCCACAGGCGACCGGCTGCCCGCGTCCGTGTCGACCGGGAAGCTGCTGTGCGCGGCGGCGATCGTGCTCACCTCGCCCTACACCCCCATGATCTTCATGGGGGAGGAGTGGGCGGCTTCCACGCCGTGGCAGTTCTTCGCGTCCTTCCCGGACCCGCAGCTCGCGGAGGCCGTTCGGACGGGCCGGCGGCGTGAGTTCTCCCGGCACGGCTGGGGCGAGTCCGACGTGCCGGACCCGATGTCGCCGCAGACCGTCGAAAATTCGCGGCTGCGCTGGGACGAGGCCCGTGAAGGCGACCACGCCGTGGTCCTGGACACCTATCGCGCCCTGATCGCGTTGCGCCGCTCCCGCCCGGAGCTGGCCGATCCGCGGTTGGACAGGTTCGTGGTGGAGCAGGACGGGGAGTGCGTCGTGGCGCACCGCGGAACGATCCGCGTGGTGGTGAACCTCGGCACGACCCCCGTCCCGCTACCTCAGGGAGACGTGCTGCTGACCTCCTCGGCGAACCCGTCCTCGCTTCCACCGGAGTCGTTCGCGGTCGTCGCGTCGACGTGATCCCACAGCACCTGGTCGGCCGGCTCGACGGGCCGTCCCAGGTGCGCGTGCACGAACGCCATGACCAGCCGGTCGGCGGCGACGTGCAGCTTGATGTTGTGATGCTGGGATATGTGCACCAGCAGCTGGAACGCCTGCTGGGGTGTGCAGGGTTTGCGCGCGGCGATCAGGCCTGTGGCCTGCCCAATGACTGTCCGGGACACCAGGGCTTTGCGCAGCCCCGCCACCTCGGCCTCCAGGGCGGTGATTCTCGCGGACGACACCGCCTGCTCCTTTCGCGTCGTCACGGTCACAGCGGCATGCCGGTGTGACGACGGGCTCTGGAGCTGCATTGCGAAGGGCGGGCACACCCAGGGCAAGCCGTCACATCGGCTTGCGGCTGGGTTCTCAACCGCGAGTGATCACCTTATCAACTGTTTCGAGCCGTGCTCGCGGGGTAACCGGGAAGCATGGGTGCCGATGAGAAGTTCAGCAACAAGGCCGACGAGCTGAAGGGCCGTGCGAAGGAAGCCCTCGGCGACGCCACGGACAACGAGCAGTGGCAGGCCGAGGGCCGCGCCGAGCGCGCCAAGGCCGACATCAAGCAGGCCGGCGAGAAGGTCAAGGATGCCTTCCGCTCGGACAAGTAAGAGCGCGGGCAAGACGGCGGATGCCGCCCAGTACGTCCCCGAGGGGGCTGACTGGGCGGCTTTGCGTTCCGCGGCCGTGAGGTGTCACGGCTGCGAACTCCACAAGGACGCTTCACAGACCGTGTTCGGCGAGGGACCCGTGCCGGCGCGGCTGATGATGGTGGGCGAGTGCCCCGGTGACCACGAGGACACCGAGGGCCACGTGTTCGTCGGGCCCGCCGGACGGCTCCTGGACAAGGCGTTCAAGGCCGCCAGGATCGACCGTTCGAAGACGTACCTGACCAACGCGGTGAAGCACTTCCGGTTCACCGAGCGCGGCAGGCGCAGGATCCATCAGCAGCCTTTGCGAGGTCAGGTCGTGGCCTGCTTCCCGTGGTTGCGGGAGGAGATCCGCGTGGTGAAGCCGCGGCTCGTGGTGGTGCTGGGGGCCGTGGCGGCGAAGGCGGTGCTGGGGCCGTCGTTCAAGCTGACCGAGCACCGCGGCGAGGTGCTGGAGCACGACGGGCTGCAGGTCGGGGTGACGGTGCACCCGTCGGCGGTCGTGCGGGCGGAGAACTTCAGCGAGGCGTTCGACGCGTTCGTCGCGGATCTGGTGGCGCTGAAGAAGCCGCAGAAGAAGGCCTGAGAACGGGACAACCCCCGGACGACTCCTGCGTGAACAGGCCGAGCGGGACCAGCGCTCGAAGTCCGGGGGTCGGGTGGCTGCCTGGGTTTACGACAAGGCGTCACCAAAAGGCGGTCCTATCGGACAGCCACCTCACGAGTCCTGTTGCTATACAACTTCGGACCACCTCCTCTCGTGTGTAAGACGAACCTATGTCGGGATCGGGCGGCCTCGCAACGGACTTTTCTCACGCCACCCGGCGCGCCTGATTCGCGTAGAATCCGCACCCATGGTGCGCATCCCACTGACGTCGCTGGAACGGGAGCGCGGCAGGCGGCTCGGTCAGTTGCTGCGGGACGCCCGCGGCGAGGAGAGCATGGTCGAGATCGCGGCCCGCGCCGGCCTGTCCGCCGAAACCGTGCGCAAGATCGAGACGGGGCGTGCCCCCACGCCGTCGTTCTTCACCATCGCCGCCCTCGCGGGTGCGCTCGGGATCTCGCTCGATTCCATCAACGAACTGCTGACTCCGCAGAGCCGGTCGGCCTAGGTCGCCCGGACGGGTCACCACGTGACCGGCAGGGCCAGCGGACCTCGCATGGCCATGCCGGTTCGCCATTTCACGTCACCTTCCAGGCGCAGATCCGGGAACCGTTCGAGCAGCGCTGTCAGCGCCACCTGCACGTCCATCCGCGCCAGCTGTGCGCCGATGCAGTGGTGCGGCCCGTGCCCGAACGCGAGATGCCCCTTGGCGTTGCGCGTCACGTCGAACCGGTCGGGGTCGGGGAACTGGCGGGGGTCGCGGTTGGCCGCGGGCTTGGCGAGCAGCACGGGTTCGCCCGCGCGCACCGTGCCGCCGCTCAGTTCGACGTCCTCCAGCGCGTAGCGGGGCAGGATGTCGGCGATCTCCTGCCCCGGGATCCACCGCAGCAGCTCCTCGACGGCGCCGGGCATCAGCTCAGGCTGGGAGCGCAGCAGGTCGGCCTGGTCGGGGAACGTCAGCAGGGTGTGGACCGAGTTGACGATGTGGCTCGCGGTCGAGTCGTAGCCCGCGCCGAGCAGCAACACCGTGAGCTGAACCAGTTCTTCGGCGGTGAGCCGGTCGCCTTCCTCCTGCGCCACCACCAACGCGCTGATCAGGTCGTCCTCCTGGTGCGCGCGGCGCTGGTCGGCGAGACCCGCGAGGTAGCCCGCGAGTTCGCCGAGCTTCGACAGCTTCTCGTCGTCGGTCATCGCCGTGGTCGACATGAACGCCTCGGCGAGCGACTGGAAGTGGTCGCGGTCGTCGTACGGGACGCCGAGCAGGTCGCAGACCATCAGTCCTGGCAACGGAATCGCGAACGCGGTCAGGAGATCGGCGGGCGGGCCCGCCTTCTCCATCTCGTCCAGCAGGTCGCCGGCCACCCGTTGCGCGGTGGCGCGCAGCCCTTCGACGCGGCGCACGGTGAACGCGTGCGCGAGCAGGCGGCGCAACCTGGTGTGATCCGGCGGGTCCAGGTCGGTCAGGATCGCGCCGATGCGCGTCGGGCCCATCCGGGGCGTGTCCCGCACGGCTGCCTGCGCGAGGCTGAACCTCGGGTCGCTGAGCGCTAATCGGACGTCGTCGTATCTCGTGAGAAGCCAGCCTTCTTCTCCGTAGGGGAGTTTGACGCGGGCGAGTGGCTCCTCGGCCCGCAACTCGGCGTACGTCGGGTGGAGGTCGAGCCCCTCCACCGGACCGAACGGGTAGGAACGCGCGATCATGAGCATCCTCCAAGGGGTCGCGGCCGACCCAGCGTACTTCTGGTAAACGCTTACATCCGAGGCTTGACCGGTCTTGACCGTCTTCTTTGGCGGACCTAGGCTGCCGTCGGACGTACACATCCGATCTTTGGGCGCCGCCGCCAACGGACCTGAAGGGTGCTGGAGTGGAGCTGTCGCGGCGCGGGCTCATGGGCGGGGTGGTGGCGGGGGCGGCGCTCACGGCGTTGCCCGCCGGAGCGGAAGCGGAGACTTCCGGGTACACGACGAGGATCGACTGGGAGAGGTTCCTCGGCGAGCAGGACCTGGTGTGGCAACGGATTCCGCGTGCCTGGTACGAGGGACCGTTCCTGGGCAACGGGTTTCTCGCCACCGCGGTCTACCGCGAGCCGGGCGCGAACGCCGTCCGGTTCACCGTGGACCACGCGAAGGTGCAGGACCACCGGCCGCGGTTCGGCAACGAGTGGGGCGTGGCGCGGCTGCCGGTCGGGCGGCTGCTGCTGACACCGGTCGGCCGGATCACCGGCGTCGACCTGCGGCTCGACCTGTGGAACGCCGAGCTGCGCGGCAAGATCGTCACGGATCGCGGTGAGCTGGCGATCAAGTTGTTCGTGCACGCCGAGAAGTCGTTGCTGCACCTGGAAGTTCGTCCCACGAGTGGCGAACGGGCGGTCAAGCTGGAGTTCCAGGCACTCGACGCGCTGAGCCCGCGCACGATCCGCGAGCCACCGCCCGCGACGTTCCCGCTGAACCCGAAACCCGTCAGCCGCACCGTGAACGGGCTCACGCTCGTCACCCAGGAGATGGTCGCGGGCGGGCAGACCGCCACGGCGTACCGGACGCGCGAGCGGCACGGTCGCACGGATCTCCTTCTGTCCGTGGAACATTCTTTTCCGGACAGGACGGCGGAAGCCGCGGTCAACACCGCGATCACCACGGCGCCGGCACCGGAAGTGCTGCGCCAGCAGCACCAAAGATGGTGGCATCGCTTCTACCGCAAGAGTTTCGTGTCCGTGCCGGACGCGTTGATGCAGAGCTTCTACTGGATCCAGCTGTACAAGCTCGCGTCGGGCGCACGCAGGGAAGCACCGATCATGCCCACCACCGGGCCGTGGCTGGAGCCGACACCGTGGCCGTCGGTCTGGTTCAACCTCAACGCCCAGCTCGAGTACTGGCCCGTGCTCGCGTCGAACCACCTCGAACTCGACCCGATCCCGCGCACGATCTCGCAGCACCAGCAGATCCTCGTCGACGCGCTGCGGCCCGAGTTCCAGGCGGACTCGATGGGGTTGCGGCGTAGCACCGACCCGACGTTTCAGGACGCCGGGTTCGTCGGCTCGCCGCTGCACCCCTCGCCGGACCCGGAGATCGGCAACCTGCCGTGGTTGCTGCACAACGCGTGGCTGCACTACCGCCACAGCATGGACGAGCGGATCCTGCGCGACACCGTCTTCCCGGTGCTGCGCCGATCCACGAACTACTACCTGCACTTCCTGCGCAAGGGCGACGACGGCAGGCTGCACCTGCTGCCCACCTACTCACCCGAGTACGGCGTCGCACCGGACTGCAACTACGACCTCGCGTTGCTGCGCTGGTCGTGCCGCACGCTCATCGAGTCCGCGAAGATCCTCAAGATCTCCGACCCGCTGGCCACGCGCTGGCAGGAGGTGCTGGACCAGCTCGTCGAGTACCCGGTCGACGCGGGCGGGTTCATGATCGGCGCCGGGGTGCCGTTCGCGAAGTCGCACCGGCACTACTCGCACCTGCTCGCCGTCTACCCGCTGCACGAGGTCACCTGGGAGCAGCCGGAACGCCGTGAGCTCATCGACCGCTCGCTGAAGCACTGGCTGAGCTTCGAGGGGTCGTTGCGGGGCTTCACCTTCACCGGCGCCGCGTCGATCGCCGCCCAGATGACCAGGGGAGACGACGCGCTGCGGTACCTGCGCGAGTTCGTGGCCAGGTTCGCGCAGCCCAACACCATGTACTTCGAGGCAGGGCCCGTGATCGAGACACCGCTCAGCGCCGCGAAGTCGTTGCAGGACATGCTGATCCAGGGCTGGGGCGGGCTGATCCGGATCTTCCCGGCTGTGCCGTCGGTCTGGCAGGACGTCACGATCCACGACACCCGCACCGAGGGCGCGTTCCTGGTCAGCGCGGTGCGTCGCGGTGGGAGGACGCGGTTCGTGCGGATTCTCAGCGAGGCCGGCCAGCCCTGCCGGGTGCGCACGGGCATCGACGGGCCGCTGACCGTGCGGGGCTGCTCGCGGTGGAGCGTCCGGGACGGCGTGGTCGAGCTGGGGTTGCGGCGCGGCCAGGAGGCCCTGATCCACGCGAAGGGCGAGCGCGACTTCACCATCGCGCCGGTGCGGATCACCGCGCCGGGCCGGCGTTGGGGGCTGCCCGCGCTGCCGCCCGGTGGCAGCGCGGTTCCGGTGGACATCAGCGCGTCGTTCGACAACGACGGGCTGTCCAACGAGTTCACCAGCCGCGACGGCGACTTCGACGGGATGGGCGACACCTATCCGGCCGCGCAGCTGCCACAGACCGGGTCCGTCACCGACGACGGCGTCCTGTTCGAGTTCCACAACGGTGACGAGGCCAGCAGGAACAACACCGTCGCCAATGGACAGACACTCGCCGTTCCCGCCGGGAGGTACGTGAAGCTGCACCTGCTCGCGGCCGCCGACACCGGCAACGTCGAGGCGGACGGCGCGGTGGTGTACGCCGACGGCGCCGTTCCCGCCCGGTTCCGGGTGACGGCCTGGCAGCAGCGGCCGCAGTTCGGTGAGTCGGAACCCGTTGCCACGACGCTGATGCACACGCCGTCCGGTCCGGTGACCAGGCAGGTGTCGATCTTCCACCAGTCCGTCGAGCTGGACGCCGCCCGAGAGCTCTCCGCCGTCACTCTGCCCAGGACGAGCGGGCCACGCCTGCACGTCTTCGCGATCACCTTGGAGAAGCCGAAGTGAGATCATTGCTCACCGCGCTGGCGCTGGTCGCAGCGTCCGTGGTCGTCCCCGCACCACCTGCCGCCGCTGTGGATCCGACGTTGGCGCTGACGCCGCCGATGGGGTTCAACAACTGGAACACCACCGGCTGCGACATCAACGAGCAGATGATCCGCGACATGGCGGACATCTTCGTGACGAAGGGGCTCAAGGACGCCGGCTACCAGTACGTCAACGTCGACGACTGCTGGGCCGACGCCACCCGCGACCCCGCCACCGGGCGCCTGCGCCACCATCCCGTCCGCTTTCCCAGCGGCATGAAGGCGTTGGCGGACTACATCCACGCGCGCGGCCTCAAGTTCGGCATCTACACGAGCGCCGGTGTCCAGACCTGCGCCAAGACCATGCCGGGCGCGCTCGACCACGAGGAGATCGACGCGCAGACGTTCGCGGACTGGGGCGTCGACTACCTCAAGTACGACAACTGCAACAACGAGGGCCGTCCCGCCCTGGAGCGCTACACGAAGATGCGGGACGCGTTGAAGAAGACCGGCCGCCCGATCGTCTACTCGATCTGCGAGTGGGGCCAGAACAAGCCGTGGGAGTGGGGCAAGGGCGTCGGGCACCTGTGGCGCACCACCGGTGACATCAACGACACCTGGTCCAAGACCGTGGAGATCCTGAAGCTCAACGCGCCGCTGGACGCCTATGCCGGGCCGGGGCACTGGAACGACCCCGACATGCTGGAGGTCGGCAACGGCCGGCAGACCACCGTCGAGTACCGGAGCCACTTCGCGCTGTGGTCGATCATGGCGGCGCCGTTGCTGATCGGCGCGGACCTGCGCAAGGTGTCGGCTGAGCACCTGGACATCCTGCGCAACAAGGAGATCATCGCGGTCAACCAGGACCGGCTGGGCGTCCAGGGGAAGGTGATCCACCAGAAGGACGGGCACTGGGTGTTCGTGAAGCCCCTGGCCAACGGGGACAAGACGGTCGCGCTGTTCAACGAGTCCGAGGTGAACGCGACTATCTCGACTTCGGCGCGTGCGGTCGGGTTGCCCGCGAGCGTCGGGTACACCGTGCGGGATCTGTGGCAGGGCAAGAACTTCCAGTCCGCTGGGCAGATCTCGGCCTCGTTGCCTCCGCACGGCACCGCGATCTTCCGGGTGAAGGCGTCGCAGGACTGGTACCGGCACGAGCCGGCGATCGACACGTCGCTGGACGTCGCGGTCTCGGTTCCCGGCATTCCCAGCACCATCACGCCGGCCGGGGAGCCGTTCGTGGCGACCGTGACCGCGACCAACCAGGCGCCGATTCCGCTGCTGAACGCCTCCACTTCCTTTGTGGCGCCTGCCGGGTGGAAGGTCGAGAGGCTTTCTTCCGAACGCGCCGCGGTGTTGCTGACCTCGCAGTCGGTGCAGAGCAAGTGGCGGGTCACACCCCCTGCCGGGGTCACCCCTGGGGCACATGCGTTGCGTGGCTCGTTGGGCGTCACCTGGGTCGGGCACGGCAAGCTGTCGCGGCCGGTGGAGGCCGGAGTGCTCGTGCCCGGCGCCGGGCCGTCCGGGGAGGTGTGGGCCAGCGACGTCGGGTTCACCACCGAGCGCAGCGGGTACGGGCCGGTCGAGCGGGACCGGTCCAACGGCGGCTACCTCGGCGGTGACGGCAAGACGTTGACCATCAACGGGAAGACGTACGCGAAGGGGCTCGGCGCGCACGCCAACGCCGAGCTGATCCTGTACCTCGGCGGGCGCTGCACGTCGTTCTCGTCCGACGTCGGCATCGACGACGAGCGGGACGTCAACCAGCTCGGGTCGGCGATCTTCGAGGTCTGGGCGGACGGCACGAAGGTCGCCGACAGCGGGCTGCGGACGTGGCGCGACGACGCGGTGTCGCTGACGGGGTCGTTGAAGGGCGCCAAGTTCCTGCGCCTGGTGCTGAACGACGGCGGTGACGGCGTCAGGTTCGATCGAGGAGACTTCGCCGCCGCAAGGCTGACCTGCTGAGCGCGACCGCGGCGATGACGGCGACGAGCACGCCCGTGGACAGGATCTGGCCGCGGGCCTGCTCGTCGCTGAGCATCAGCACGATGATGCCGGCGATCGCGGCCAGCGCTACCCACGAGAGGTACGGATAACCCCACATGGGGACCGCCGGGTTCTCGTACGTGCGGCGCAGCCGGATCTGGGAGATCGCGACGAACCCCCAGACGACCAGCAGCGCCGAGCCCACCGCGTTGAGCAGCAGCAGGAACACTGTGTCCGGCCACAGGTAGTTGAGGAGCACGGAGAAGAAACCGAACGCCGTGGAGGCGAGCACGGCGTTGCGCGGGACGCCGTTCGTCTTGGCGAGGAGTGCCTTCGGTGCCTCGCCGCGTTCGGCGAGCGAGCTGAGCATGCGCGCGGCGCCGTAGAGCGTGGCGTTGATGGCGCTCAGCAGAGCCACGAAGATGACGACGTTCATGATCTGCCCGGCAGCCGGGATGCCCAGCCGGTTGAGCACCGCGACGTACGGGCTGGCGCCGACCTCGGAGTCGTTCCACGGCAGGAGCGTGACGACCACGGCCATCGAGCCGAGGTAGAACACCAGCAGCCTCGTCATGGACGTGCGGACGGCCTTCTTGATGGCGTGCTTCGGATCTGCGGCGTCGGCCGCGGCGATCGTGACGACCTCCAGGCCGCCGAACGCGAACACCACCGCCATGAACCCGGCGATCACGCCACCCCAGCCGTGGGGCAGGAAGTCGTGCAGGTTCTGCGTGCCGGGGGAGTCGACGTTCGGCAGCAGCCCGACGATGGCGGCCGCGCCCAGCAACAGGAACAGGACGATCGCGGCGACCTTGAGACCCGCGAACCAGAACTCGAACTCGCCGAAGTTGCGAACGTTCGCGAGGTTCACGGCGGTGAGCGCCGACATGAAGATCAGCACCCAGGCCCACTGCGGGACCGCGGGAACCCAGCCCGACGCGATCTTGGCCGCGCCGGTCGCCTCCACCGCGAGCACGACGCCGACCGCCGCCCAGTAGGTCCAGCCGACCGTGAAGCCGGCCCACGGACCGATCGCCTTTTCCGCGTGCACCGAGAACGCGCCGCCGCTCGGATGTTCTGCGGCCATTTCTCCGAGCATGCGCAGGACCAGCAGAGCCAGAATTCCGGCAAGGCCAAATGAGATGAGCACGGCCGGTCCGGCGAGCGCGATGCCGGCGCCCGTCCCGACGAACAGACCCGCTCCGATCACGCCTCCCAGCGCGATCATGGTGACATGCCGTTCCCGCAGGTGAGTCACGCTCTCCAGCCCCGTTCGAGTGTGCCGATGGCGGCCCGATAGTGAGTTCATGGCGGCGGAGAGTCAAATCGTGTGATCGGAGTTACACCGTACTGAAACAGAGTGAGGGTGAGATCGATGAACTCGCCTAAGGGAGTACTGCCGTCAGGAGTTCTGCCGTCCGGAGTTCTGCCGCAGCTCGACACCTTCTCCGGCGCGCTGGAGCGTTACTCGAGCTGGGGGTGGCTCGTGCTGCGGTCGGAGAACCGGCTGCTGCTGACCACCGACCACGCCGTGTCCGCCGTGGAGATGGCGGCCGGGATCGGCGGGGAGGTGCAGCACTACCTGTCCGTGCGGATGCTCGGCGGGCCGGTGGTGGTGTTGCCGTCCGCTTCCGGGGCTGCCGGGCGGTGGCTCATCCTCACTGAATCGGCCGATGAGGCTTCGCAGGTGAACTTGATTCGGTTGCGGGCTCGTGGGGCGCTGACCCATCGGCTGGGGACGCTGGTGCCGTTGCCGCCCTCGCGGATCGACGGGGGTGGGGTTCGGTGGTTGGGGGACTCGCCTGGGGGGCGGCCGTTTTTGCCGCCGTTTTCGGCTGTTGTGGCGGCGGTGAGGGCGGTTACGGAGACTGCCGGGTTGCGTTGATGGGTGGGGCGCGGCTTTTCGGGGTGGTTGCGTTGCGGGGTGGCGGCCTTGCGGGTGGTCACCTTGCGGGTGACGGCCTCGCGGGCGGTCACCTTGCGGGCCGCTAGCTTGCGGGTGGTTACCTTGCGGGCCGCGACCTTGCCGGGTGGTCAGCGTGCGGGCGGCGACCTTGTGTTGGGTGCTTTCCCTGGGGGCTCTGCCCCCAGACCCCCGGCAATCTGATCGGGGGAGGGCGCCACGGGCGGGCAGATGGCACGCCTGTTGCGTTGGGCGACCGCCGGTTGCTTGGAGAGTTGCGTTGGCGGTGGGGTCCCGTCACGAGCCGCACCAAGAGCGGGCCACACCTGAGGAGGGGTGTCAAACGGACGAAAAGCGTGTCCGTTTGACACCCCTCCTCAGGTGCAGCAAGAGCTGTGGTGCGACTCGTGACGGGACCCCACCGCCCTGACCGCGCGGTAGGACGGCTCGCCTTCGGCTTCGCTGTAGGACGGCTCGCCTTCGGCTTCGCGGGATCAGGTGGTGGGTGGGAGGACGTTCGCCGTGAAGTGGTTGAGGGTGTTGCCGCGCTTGGCGAAGTTCACAACGACGTAGGTGCCGTTGCGGCCCTGCGTCAGGCCCACGCCCACGCGGTCCGACGCCTTCCAGACCATCGCGGTGAAGTGCAGGACGCCGTAGTCGACGTTCGACGGTGTCATCTCTTTGCCGTAGTCGTATCGGCGTGATTCGGCGTACCAGTCTTCCAGGGCTTTCACGATCACGGAATCGATTTCCCTGCGGCCGCCGGTCTCGTAGAGGTTCTCGCCGTAGGCGTTGTCCGGGCGATGTTCGAAGCGGTTTGTCGCGTGCAGGTGATCGGCCCATTCTTGCGCCGTTCTTGACACTTCGGAATCGAGGGAGAAAGGCGGCGCGCCGTGCTTTGCGCGGTAGGAGTTCATGAGTTCCACGGCCTTGGTGACGGGGTCTGTGGCCACTGCCGGGGTCGCTGGGAGGACCAGGGCTGCCGCCACGGCGATTACGGTGAGCATCGGTCGCATGACTCGTTTTGTCCCCCAAATGGGGCATGACGGGCAATAGTCATGGGCAAATCCGTCGTCTTGATAGGCGGTGTGTAGTCATGCTGTAGCCTTGGTGTGTGATGGAGGTCACGGGTGGGCTAGGTGTCGGGGGATACCCCTACGACCCCCTTGGGTTACCGGCGACTACCCCGGTTGCGATGTAAATTCACTCCACAGGACGCGGCTGAGGCTCTACGGTTTGTGATGTCGAACACCAACGTGAGGAGCGGAACATGGATGGCTACGAAATTCTCGCCGACGAGGATGGCCACGTTCGCGGGTACGACTAGAGCTCACTCCACTGGCCGCGTGAGGGAGTCACCCCGAAGCGACTCCCTCACGGCCTGAGTGGGTTAGTGGGTTGTTGTTCGGTCAGGACGAGGAATGTGCCCTGGCCGTGCTTGCGCGGATCACGAGCGTCGTCGGGAGTTCCCGGTGCTCGGCCGGTCCGCCCTCGAGCAGGGTGGCGAGGAGGTCCACGGCGACTTCGCCGGCGGCCTCGGTCGGCATGTGGACCGTCGTCAGCGCGGGCGAGCACATCGCCGCGTACAGGATGTCGTCGAAGCCGGTCACGCTGATCTGTTCCGGCACCTTGACGTCGTGCTCCGCGAGGTAGGCGAGCGCGCCCAGTGCGATCAGGTCGTTGTAGGCGATGAACGCCGTCGCGCCGGTCCTGAGCGCCTGCTCGGCGGCGGCGTAGCCACCGTCGAAGTTCGGGTCGAACGAGCCGAGCAGCTGCGCGCGGCCTCCCAGGCCCTGCATCCTGCGGTTGTTCGACCATGCGGCGGCTGGACCGCCCAGGTAGACGTAGTCCTTGTGGCCCAGCGACTCCAGGTGCGCGACCACCTGGTCCATGCCGCTGGCGCTGTCCATCAGGACGGACGAGACGCCCGGCACGATGCGGTTGATCAGCACGAGCGGTGTCACCGCGGCCAGGTCGACGATCGTCTCGTCGGACAGCAGCGACGCGCACAGCACCACGCCGTCCACCTGCGACGCCATCGTCCGCACCAGTTCGGCCTCGGTCTCGGGGTCCTCCCTGCTGTCGCAGAAGAACACCGAGGTGCCCGCCTCGCCCGCCTTCGTCTGCACGCCCCGCAGGACGGACGGGAAGAACGGGTTGAGGAGGTCGGGCACCACGACGGCGAGGTTGCCGGTGCGGCCGGTGATCAGGCTTCTCGCCGCCCGGTTCGGCTGGTAGCCGAGCCCGGCGACGACGTCCAGGACCCGTTGCCGGGTCGTTTCCTTGACCAGGCCCGGCGCGCTCAGCGCACGCGAGACGGTTGAGACGGAGACCTGAGCCTGGCGAGCGACATCCCTGATCGTGACGGCCACGCGCAAATCATCGCAGTCAAGGTCAAGAGCGACCCGTCAAACGGTTACAACTCCAGGCCGGTCAGGACCAGCACGCGCTGTTCGGTGAGGTCGTCCATGGCCGCGCGCAGGCCCTCGCGGCCGATGCCGGACTCCTTCACGCCGCCGTACGGCATCTGGTCCGCGCGGTAGCTCGGCACGTCGCCGACGATCACGCCACCGACCTGGAGCCGTTGCGCGGCACGGAAAGCGAGTCGCACGTCCGTGGTGAACAGCCCCGCCTGAAGGCCGTACCGGGACGCGTTGACGCGGTCGAACGCCTCCTCGACGCTGTCCACCCGCGTCAGCGTCACGACCGGGCCGAACACCTCCTCGGCGTTGACCTTCGAGTCCTCCGGCACGTCCGTCAGCACGGTCGGCGCGTAGGTGCGGCCGTCACGGGTGCCGCCGGTCAGGACCGTTGCCTGGGCCTCGCGCACCCACGACTCGACGCGGTCCGCGGCGGCGTCGTTGATCAACGGGCCGACGTCGCCGGCCACGTCGAGCTTGTTCACGTGCTGCACCACGGCTTCCGAGACCGCGTCGTACACGTCGGTGTGCACGTAGACGCGCTGCACCGAGATGCACGACTGGCCGGCCTGGTACATCGCGAACGTGGCGATGCGCTGCGCCGCGAACTCGACGTCCTGCCAGTCCGGCGCGACGATCGCGGCCGCGTTGCCGCCGAGTTCGAGCGTCACGTGCTTGCGCGGCACGCGTTCCTTGATGCTCCAGCCGACCGGGCCGGAGCCGGTGAACGACACCACCGGCAGGCGCGCGTCCTCGACGAGACGAGCGGTGTCCTCATTGGACAGGTGCAGGATCGAGAAGGCGCCCTCGGGCAGGTCGGTCTCGGCCAGCAGCTCGCCGAGCAGGAACGCGACCTTCGGGGTGGCGGGCGCAGGCTTCAGCACGATCGGCGCGCCCACCGCGATCGCCGGGGCGACCTTGTGCGCCACCAGGTTCAGCGGGAAGTTGAACGGCGCGATGCCCAGCACCGGCCCGCGCGGCACCCGGCGCACCAGCGCGAGGCGGCCCTCGGCGGACGGGTCGGTGTCGAGGCGCTGCAACTCGCCGGAGAACCGGCGGGCCTCCTCCGAAGCCCAGCGGAACGTGGAGATCGCGCGGGTCACCTCGACGCGCGCCCACTTCAGAGGCTTGCCCGAGTCGTCGTTGATGGCCTGCGCGAACTCCTCGGCGCGCTCGGCCAGTCGTCGCGACACGTGGTCCAGCGCGGCCGCACGGCGGTGCGCGGGCAACGCGGCCAGTTCGGGAGCGACGGCAGCGGCCTTGGCGACCGCGCTCTCGACGTCTTCCGGAGTGTGAAATTCGATCATGCGAGCAGGGCTCCTTCGAGCACGTCGAGTCCTTCGGCGAGCAGGTCGTCCGGGATGACCAGCGGGGGCAGCAGGCGGATCACGTTGCCGTAAGTGCCGCACGTCAGCACGACGACACCCTGTTCGTGGCACGCCTTGGCGACGCGCGCGGCGATGTCGGGCGTGCGTTCGGTGAACTCGATGGCGAGCATCGCGCCACGGCCGCGGATGTCCGCGATGATGTCGGTCTTCTCCGCGATCGCCCTGAGCCTGCCCAGCACGGTCTCCTCGATGCGGCGCGCGGCGGCGTTCAGGTCGCGCTCGCGCATCGTGCGGATGGCGCCCAGGGCCGCCGCACACGCCACCGGGTTGCCGCCGTAGGTGCCGCCGAGGCCACCGACGTGCACGGCGTCCATGATCTCGGCGCGACCCGTGACGGCGGCGAGCGGCAGGCCGCCCGCGATGCCCTTGGCCGTGGTGATCAGGTCCGGCACCACGGCCTCGTGGTCGAGCGCGAACCACGACCCGGTGCGGCAGAAGCCGGTCTGGATCTCGTCGGCGACGAACAGCACGCCGCGCTCACGGCACCAGTCGGCGATCGCGGGCAGGAAGCCCTCGGCGGGGGCGATGAAGCCGCCCTCGCCCTGGATCGGTTCGATCACGACGGCGGCGGTGTTGTCCGCGCCGACCTGCTTCTCGATCGCGGCGATCGCGCGTGCGGCCGCTTCGGGGCCGGTCAGGCCGTCGTGCAGCGGGTAGGACGCCGGCACGCGGTAGACCTCGGGCGCGAACGGGCCGAACCTGTGCTTGTACGGCATGTTCTTGGCGGTCAACGCCATCGTGAGGTTCGTGCGGCCGTGGTAGCCGTGGTCGAACACCACGACGGCCTGCCTGCCGGTGACGTGCCGGGCGATCTTGACCGCGTTCTCGACGGCCTCGGCACCGGAGTTGAACAGCACCGACCGCTTCTCGTGGTCGCCGGGCGTGAGCTCGTTCAGCGCCTCGCAGACGTCGAGGTAGCTCTCGTACGGCGTGATCATGAAGCAGGTGTGGCTGAACCTGTCGATCTGCGCGTGCACCGCCTCGGCGACGGCGGGCGCGGGGTTGCCGACGTTCGTGACGGCGATGCCGGAGCCGAGGTCGATGAGCTGGTTGCCGTCGACGTCGATCAGCAGGCCGTCGTCGGCGGAGTCGATGTAGGCGGGCAGCGTCGAGCCCACCCCGGCGGCGACGGCGCCCTTGCGCCGCGCCTGGAGTTCCAGCGATTTGGGACCGGGGATCGCGGTGCGCAGTCGGGTCATAGCTTGAGCATGGCCCTGGTCAGCGCGCTGCGCAGTGCCTGAAATGGCGATCTGCGGGCGTCAAGTTGTACAAAGTGGCACATGGCCATCACGCTGCGGGAACTCGCTCGGACGCTTCGGCTGCCGGTGCTGGCGGGGGACGTGTCGAGGCCGGTCGGCTGGGTGCACGGCACGGAGCTCGCGGACCCCACGCCGTTCCTGGAAGGCGGCGAGCTGCTGCTCACGACCGGGCTCACGGCTGTTGGTGGCGACTACGTCGAACGGCTGGTGCGCGCGGGAGTGGTCGGGCTCGGCTTCGGCACCGGACTGGGCCACGACGTCGTGCCGTCCGCGCTCGTGGAGGCCGCGGCGAAGGCGGACCTGGGGCTCGTCGAGGTGCCGCGCGGGGTGCCGTTCATCGCGATCAGCAAGGCGGTGTCGAAGGCGCTGGCCGCGGACGAGTACGCGGCGCTGACGCGGACCAGTGAGGCGCAGCGAGCGCTCACGCGCGCGGCCGTGCGGGGTGGAGTGGGCGGGGTGGTGCGCAGGCTCGGCCAGTGGATCAACGGCTGGGTGGTGCTGCTCGACTCGGCGGGGGAACCGGTGCACACGCACAACCCGCGGCTCGTCCCGGACCTGGCGCGGCACCGCGGCCCCGACCTCGCCGCCGCCGTGGCGAAGGTCCGCAGCGCGGGCGGCCTGGCCAGCGCTGCGTTCGAGGCGGGTGGCTGGCACGTGTTCCTTCAGGCGTTGGGCAGCCGGGCCAGGGGAGTGCTCGCGGTCGGCACCGCGGAACCGCTCGACGCCGCCGACCTGAGCATCGTCAACACGGCGGCGTCGTTGCTGACCCTCGCGCTCGCCCAGAACGATGCCGTCGACGCGGCCCACCGCGAGTTGCGGGCGGGGCAGTTCCGCCTGCTGCTGGCGGGGATTCCGGTCGACGGGCTGCCATCGCGGTTCCGCGTGTTCTTGGTGGACGAGCCGCCTGACGACGGCTTCTGGGCCGAGCACGACGGCCGGATCGTCGTGCTGGCACAGGATTTCGACGGGTTCGCTTCGTCCGAAGTGGACATCGACGAGGTCGCGCGTGGCTATCGCGAGGCCCAGCAGGCACGTCGAGCGGGTGTGCGGACGTTCGAGGACCTGGCCGGCAGCCTGAAGGTCCCGGACGGGTTCGCGGACGCGTTGCTCAGGCCGCTCGACGCCGAGACCCGCGAGACGCTGCGGATCTGGCTGACCCACCACGGCGCCTGGGACCCGGCGGCGGCGGAGCTGGGCGTGCACCGGCACACGCTGCGCAACCGGGTGCGCAGGGCCGAGCAGGCCCTCGGCCGCTCGCTCGACTCACCCGGTCTGCGCGCGGAGCTGTGGCTAGCCCTCCACCGCGAAGGTCAGTGAGGCGGTGTAGCCGGACCCGACGTCGCCCGACATGGTCGCCATCTGGTGGTCGACGCCGTCGCGGAACACCATGTCCTGCTTCAGGGACGTCCGCGACATGTTCTGCACGCTCGCCGTGTAGCCGGTCGTGCCGTAGACCTCCTTGCACGTCGTCTCGGGCAACGCGAGCTGCGAGGTCGTGATCTTGTTGCCGGCCTTGGTCGCCTCGGCGAGGCTCGGGTAGACCTCGAAGTGGATGTGCGGCCAGCGCCCCGAGTACGCGCCGGGGAAGACGCTGACGAACTTCAGCTTGCCGGACGAGTCGGCCTCCTGGACGCCGCGCAGGAAGTTCTCGTTCTTCACGCGGTCCGAGTACATCGAGTAGTCGCCGTTGATGTCGCAGTGCCACAGGTAGACGGCGGCGCCCGCGAACGGCTTGCCGTCGTCGTTCTGCACCGTCAGGTCGATGGTCAGCTGCACGCCCTCGGCCGTGCGGGTCGAGGAACCGAAGCTGGACCGGATGTCCGAACGCACGATTCCGCTCTGCGTCAACGCGTTCGGGCCGTTGGAGCCGTCGCCGGGGTACGGGCCGGCTGTCTCCTCGGGGATCGTCTCCAGCGGCGAGCCGTCCGCCGTGGTGGACGAGCCCGCCGTGGTCGTGGTGGTCGAGGTCGCGGTGGTGGTCGACGGGGCGCAGGCCACGAGCGTGAGGCCCGCGCCGCCGAGCAGCGTCAACGCCCGCCGGCGCCCGATGAGCGTGGCGAGATCGAACTGGAGGCCGCGGTCGTGGTTGTCCGTCATGCGCCCAGATTGCGGCCGAATCCTGTGAGCCGCCTGTGGAAGAGCTGTCTGTGTCGTGTGGCCGCTGCTCCGCAGACGGCGGTGAGTTCGCCGGGAGGTCGATCGTCCGGCACGAACTCACGGAGACAGCAGCTCGAACTCCGGGAGTGTCAGCGCGGAGTGCTCCGGGCGCGCGGCCGGGGCGGGCATCGTCTCGCGCGAGCGCAGGGCGGCGTTGCGCGCGGCCAGTGCCTCGGCGGTGCCGGGGAAGAGCTCCGCGTTGCCCACGTCGACCAGGCCCTGGTTCGCCTCGACGAACGGCCGGATCGTGCGTTCGTACGCCCCGAAGTCGCGCATGTTGCCCGCCAGCACATAGGCACCGACCAGCGCGAGGCTCGACCCCTGCCCGGTGAGGAACGACGGGGCGTACGCGGCGTCGCCGACGAGAGCGACGCGGCCGGACGACCAGCGCGGCATCCGGATCTGGCTGACCGTGTCGAAGAACAGGTCGTCGGCCGTGTGCATCGCCTTGACCAACCCCGGCACCTCCCAGCCGTCGTCGGCGAAGACCGACGCCACGAGGTCGCGCTGGGCCTGGGGATCGCGGAACGCGCCGAACGGGGCCTCGGCGCGCGTGAAGCTTAGGAACCCGTGCACGCTCTCGTTCGACGCCACCGCGTACAGGGCGGCGGCGCGGCCGGGTTCGTTCCACATCACGGCCTCCTGCTGGAGACCGAGGTGGTTGGGCAGTGTGAAGCCCGCGAAGCAGTAGCCGAGGTAGCGGTGGAACTGTTCCTCCGGACCGAATGTCAGCGCGCGCACCGTCGAGTGCAACCCGTCCGCGCCGATGACGTGGTCATAGGTGCGTTGAAGGCCGCTGCGGAACGTCACGTCCACACCGCCCGGATGCGAGTTCATCGTGACGATGGTGTTGTCGAAGAGGAACTCCACGTCGTCGCGCACGGTGTCGTAGAGGATCTCGGCGAGGTCGCCGCGCCGGACCTCGAGGTCGCTGCCGTCGCCACCGGAGATCGCTTCTGGACGGATCGACGCGACGTGACCGCCGTCGGCGTCGAGGAACGTGATCTGCCGGGTGTCCACGTGGGCCTCGCGCAGGCGGGGGAGCAGGCCCATCCGGTCGACCACGCCCAACGCGGTGCCGCGGATGTCGATCGGGTAGCCGCCGCCGCGCAGGGCGTGGGACTTCTCCACGACGGTGACGTCGAAGCCGTGCCGCCGCAGCCAGAACGCGAGCGCGGGGCCGGCGATGCTGGCGCCGGAGATCAGGACTGAGCTCATGGTCCCTCCGGATAACTAACTTAGGTATCCTTTTTCAGGTCGCGATGATCGCTACGGTTGCGTGCGACTGAGGCAAGCATATACCTAAGTTAGGTAAGTAAGGTGTGAGATGAGCGAGGCCCTGGACCCTGCGGCACTGCTGCCGCGCCTGATGCAGCTGGGCACCGTGCTCAACCGCAGCCAGCTGGTCGAGCGGGGGATGGAGCACGTCGGCATCCCGCTGGACCGCCCCGGCCTGACCGTGCTCATCACCCTCCGGATGGCCGGTCAGCCGTTGCGGGTGGGGGAGATCGCCGCACGGATGCAGGTCGTCGGCCCGCACGTCACGAGGCACCTGCACGACCTGGAGCGCGCCGACCTGGTCCGTCGCGTCGTCGACCCGGACGACCAGCGTGCACGCCTGGTGGAGCTGACGGACACGGGTGAGGCGGCGGCCGGGCGCTACCTGGAGGCCGTCCTCGGCTGGTTCACCGGCGCGGTCGCCGACTGGTCCGAGGAGGACCAGCGGACGCTCGGCCGGCTGCTCAGCCGGTTCGTGGACGACCTCCAGGCGCACCTCAGCCGAGAGTGAGCAGCACGGTGCTGGAGCCGTGTCGGGGCTGAAGCTTCAGCACCGTGCCACCGAACGTGCCAGGCGCCGAGGAGACAGTCGCCCAGCCCGCCGCTTTGCCGCGCAGGTCCTCGACGGTCGAGGAACCCACGGGTCGGCCGTCGATCACCACGCGCTTCACGTCCGCCGGCACCATCAGCTGCGACTCGCTCGGCGCGCCGCGCAGCGTCACGAGGACGTGCTTGCCGAACGAGTCGACCTGGAGGTTGCCGAACCGGCCGTCCGCCGTGGGCGACACCAGCCAGCCGGCGCGATCGCGCCGGTCCAGGTCGTTGACGTCCCACGCCTTCGACCAGACGTCCGGCGTGCGGAAGTTGAACGGCATGGCCGAAGAAGCCCGCAGGTACAGCGGGAACTCGTCCAAAGTGGACTCGCGCGTGATCGTCCTGCCGCCGGTGACCCGCTCCCCGGAGAACAGGTCGATCCACTCACCGCGGGGCAGCCAGACGTCGACCGGTGTCGGTTTCCCGGCCGCGCCGTCGGTTTCGGCGCGGTCGGCGGTCACCGGGGCCGCGAGCAGGTCGGGCCCGACCATGAACTGCTGGTCGGCCTTCCACGCGGCCTCCTCGCCGGGATGGCGGAACGCCATCGGCTGCGTGATCGGCGTGCCGTCCCGGGAAGCACGAACGGCCTGCGCGAACAGGTACGGGAACAGCTCGTAGTGCAGGACGGCCGCCCGTTTGAACCGCTCGAACGTCGCCGCGTCGTACACCCACGGCGTCGAGTTGCGGCCGGAGCTGCCGACCTGGAACACCGGCGTCACCGCGGACTGCTGCGCCCACCGCACGAACAGCGACTCCGACGGGCCGCCGCCGAGGTTGCGGTAGCCGCCGATGTCCGAACCGTGCACCGGATGGCCGGAGATCCACGAGTTGATGCCGCGCCGGTTCGTGAGCCGCAGCCCGTCGAAGCTCATGTCCGCGTCGGCCTGCCAGAACCCGTGCAGGAGTCCGGGCATTCCGTCGCCGCCCGCGCGGAACAACGTCGTGTAGTTGTCGCCGTGCACCTTCCGCAGCATCTTCACCACGGATTCCGCGTACAGCAACGGATACTCGTTGTGGATCAACGTGCCGGGGCCGCCGGCGAACGTCGTCTCCTCGAAGTTGTGCTCCTCGCCGCGATCGCCCTTGACGAAGTTCACACCCATCCGGAACACGGCTTCCAACCGAGCTTCGTAGTGGGCGCGTGCGACGGGGTTCGTGAGGTCGAGGTCCCACACGTTCGTGCGATCCGACTGGGCGAACGAACCCTCGGGATAGTCGTGCGGGCACGTCTTGCCGTCCGAGGCCTTGCTCAGGAACGGCGCCACCCACACGCCCATGTTCACGCCACGCGAACGCATCCAGTCGATCGTGCCCTGCGCGTCGGGGTACATCGTCCTGTCGAACTTCAACGCGCCGATGCACGCGTAGGTCGGTCGGGCGCCCTCCGGACCCTGCTCCCACGGGTTGTCGACCCACAGCGTGTCCAGCGGCACACCGCGCGCCTGGAACTGCGTGACGTCCTCGACGACCTCGTCGGAGTGGTTGTACTTGTCCCGCCACTTCGTCAGCGCGAACTGGCGGGCGGGCGGCAGCGTGGGCGTGCCGACCCGTTTGAAGTAGGCGCTGTTGACCTTCTGCGGTGAGCCCGCGTAGACCTCGTAGTCGAGCCGGGAGGTCTTGAAGCACAGCTGAATCCGGTCCGGCACGCCGAACGTCACCGGGCACGGCGCCGGCTTGTCGGCGCAGTGGTCGTCGGCCAGGGCACCGGGGAACGCCGTCCTGCCGATGGCGCGAGTGTCGGCGTAGACGCCGTAGCCCGCGCTGGACATGAAGAACGTCGAAGGGGCGCCGTTCTTGTTGCACTTGCCGAAGTTCGAGGCGCCGACGAACACGGCCTTGTTCAGCAGCACACGTCGTTGCAGGTCGACGAACATCGTGTGCGCGCCGCCGCCGAGGAAGTGCTCCTCCAACGAGCCGGTCAGGTTCGCCGACACCTGCGCCACGCCGGTCGGCGGCTCCAGCGTCCAGCCGACGCGAAGCCCCCGATCGGTCCGCGTCACGACCACGTTCGCCGTCCGTGCGGCCTCGGTGGTCGCCACGACGTACCGAACGCCGCCCGGAACCCGTTTCTGGGCAACGACCATCGTCAACGAGTGCTGCGTGCCGTCGGCGAGCCGGTAGAACGTCTCGCGTTGACCGGTCAGCGTGCGCCCGCCGTCCTGGAAATCCAGCGAGAACGGGGTGTTCACGGCCTTCCACGTCAGGCCCGAACCGGCCACGGCGATCGGCGCACTGGCCGAGAGCCCGGCCGCCACCAGGAGAAGTGCGAGCAGGTGCCTCATGCCGGCACCACCCCGTTGATCGTGGTGTTGCGGAACACCAGGCCGTCGGTGTGCTCGATCAGGTTCGGCGCGGTGATCGCGGTGAACGTCGAGTTGGTGATCCGGACGTTCCTGATGTGCTGTTGCGGGAAGCCGCGGAAGGTCGC
This sequence comes from Lentzea waywayandensis, assembly GCF_900115955.1. GTDB lineage: Bacteria > Actinomycetota > Actinomycetes > Mycobacteriales > Pseudonocardiaceae > Lentzea > Lentzea waywayandensis. The sequence goes on along the minus strand of NZ_FOYL01000013.1, from coordinate 214,977 downwards.
CGCGACCCGGCCGCCGTCGATCCGCATCCGGTCGATCGTGAGGTTGTCGATCTGCGGGAAGAAGCCCTTCGTGCCGCCGTTCTGGTAGTACATCGACACGTACAGGATCTCGCGCTCGACGTTCTGCCCGAAGACGTTGCGCAGGTGGACGCCGTCGATCACGCCGCCGCGGTCCTGGTTGGTCTTGATGTAGAGGGCGTGCTTGATCGGATAGCGGCCGGGGAAGTCCGGCGCGTTGATCTCGCAGTCGCGGCAGAACACCTTCCGTACGCCACCAGACATCTCGCTGCCGATCGTGATCCCGCCCCAGCGGCCGGAGAACTTGCAGCGCTCCACCACGACGTGCGTGGACGGGATGCCGACCCGCCGTCCGTCGGCGTCGCGTCCGCACTTCACCACGACGCAGTCGTCGTTGGTGTTGAACTTCGAGTCGTGCACGTGCGCGTAGGACGACGAGTCGAGGTCGACGCCGTCACCCTGCGAGTTCGTGGAGTAGATCTCGATCCGGCGCACGGTGATGTTGCGCGAGAACACGAAGTGCAGCGACCACATCGCCGGGTTGCGGATCAGCACGTCCTCGACCAGCAGGTTCTGGCAGCGGAAGAACTGGATCATGTTCGGCCGCATGTTCTTCCCCGGCCCCATGATCCGCTGCTCGACCGGGACGCCGTCCTCGCCCCACTGCCGCAGCAACGCCGTGGAGCCCGCGCCCCAGCTCGCCCATTTGCCGCTCGGAGCGTCGCCGTCGATCGTGCCGTGCCCGGTGATGGCGATGTTCTTCTGCTCGAACGCGTAGATGAACGGCTGGTAGTTGTAGCAGAGCGTGCCCTCCCAGCGGGTGAGCACGAGCGGCAGGTAGTCCTCGGGGTCGGTGGAGAACTTGACGATGGCACTCTCGCGGACGTGGAGCTCCACATTGGACAGAAGGCGGATGCCGCCGGTGAGGAACGTGCCGGCGGGCACCACGACACGTCCGCCACCAGCGCGGTGGCATGCAGTGATCGCGCGCTGGAACGCCTCGGTGTTCTTGGTGAGGCCGTCACCCTTCGCGCCGAACGCGGTGACGTCGTAGTCCTTCCTGCGGAAACGCGGCGGGCAGACGCGCGCCAGGATCAACGGCACCTCGCGCCAGGGGTCCGCGGCCGCGCCGGCGATCCCCGTGGGGAGCAGGACACCGGCGGCGGTCAGGCCGGAGACACGTGCGAAATCACGACGTGACAAGGACACAGGGGTTCTCCTCAGACCTTCTTGCCGTTGATGGTCACGTTGGTGAACGTGGTGCCGTCCGCGTTCTTGACGCTGGGCTTCGCGGTGCTCACGTTCGTGAAGGTGCTGTTGGAGATCGCGACGTTCCTGATGTGCGACTCGCCGAGTCCGTCCAGGGTGACGGCGGTCTTCTTGACCCCGTTGACGGTGAAGCCGTCGGCGGTGATGTTCTGCACCTTGGGGTTCACGATCGGGCCGTAGCCGGGGCCGGTGAGGCTGTAGTTCAGCGTCACCATGATCGCCTCGCGGTCGACGTCGGTGGCCTTGATCCGCCGGGCGTGGATGTTCTCGACGGTGCCGCCGCGCCGCTTGTTCGTCTTGATGTACAGGACGTGGAACGGCTTGTACGACGAGCCCTTCTTCACCGTGCAGTCCTGGAAGAAGACGTTGCGCACACCGCCGGACATCTCGCTGCCGACCGTCAGAGCGCCCCAGCGGCCCTCGAACGAGCAGTTCTCGATGACGATGTTCTCGCTGGCCACGCCGACTCGGCGGCCGTCGATGTCGCGGCCGGCCTTGATCGCGATGCCGTCGTCGCCGCAGTCGAACCGGCACCCGGTGATGTGGACGTACTGCGAGGCCTCGGGATCGCAGCCGTCGACCATGCCGCCGCGGCTGTAGACGAAGATGTTCCGGATCGTCACGTTGCCGCACAGCACGGGATGCACGTTCCACATCGCGGAGTTGCGCAGCTGAACGCCCTCGACGAGGACGTTGCGGCACTCGTAGAGCGTGATCATGTTCGGCTTCAGGTAGTGGCCCATGCCGAACTTGCGGTCGGTCACCGGCCTGTTGTCGACAGCCCATTTCTGGAGCTGTTCCCAGTCGGGCTGCCGCTTGCCGTCGTAGTCGAACCACGGACCGGACGGGCCCTGGCCGTCGATCAGGCCAGGCCCGGTGATCGCGATGTTCTCGGCCTTGCGGGCGTAGATGAACGACGAGAAGTTCATGCACTCGATGCCCTGCCACCGGGTGTAGACCAGCGGGAAGTCCTTGGGATCGGTGGAGAACCGGATGGTGGCGCCTTCCGAGACGTGCAGGTTCACGTTGCTCAGCAAGGTGATCGCGCCGGTCAGGAAGGTGCCCTTGGGCACGACGACCTGGCCGCCGCCCGCCGCGGTGCAGGCCTCGACGGCCTTCCTGAACGCCTCGGTGTTCTTCGTCTTGCCGTCACCCTTGGCGCCGTACGCGGTGACGTCGAACCTGGCATCGGGGAACGTGGGCGGCACGATCTTCGCGAGGATCGCCGGCACCTGGTCCCACGGCGACTCGGCCATCGGTATCGCGGTGTGTTCCTGGGCCGAGGCGACCGGCGCCGACAGGAACGAGCCGGACAACATCGTGACACCCGCGGTGGCACCGGCGACTTTGAGGAAGTCGCGGCGGTTGGTCTCCATCGGCCGTCCTTTCGCACGCATGCGTTGGCACAACTGCGAGCGGCGGCGATGAGAAGGTTGTGAAAACCTTTTCAACCGATGTCTACACCCGTTTCCGGCCCCGCGTCAACGCCTGCCCGAAGTCGGCATACTGGCTTGCGTGCTCGGATTGCGTCCGACGGAACTCGCGGTCTACGAGGCGCTCGTGGACTCCTACCAGCTGGGGCTGGCGGAGCTGTGCCCTGCGGCAGGGCTGGCCGAGCGGGCGGTGCGGACCGCTCTCAGGTCGTTGACCGAGCTCGGCTTCGTCCACCAGATCGACGGGCTGCACACGGCCGTCGCCCCGGACGTCGCGCTGGCGGCGTACTTCCTGCGCCGCGAGGACGACCTGCGGCGGGAGCGGCTGCTGGCGGGCGCGTTGCAGGTCCGCTACGAACGAGCGGCGGGCGTGCGCGCTCCGGCAGACCTCGTCGAGGTGGTGCACGGGGCCGACGCGATCTCGCGGCGCGCGGACCAGGTGATGCGCACGGCCCGGCACGAGGTGCGGTTCGTGGACAAGCCGCCGTACGCCAAGGCGCCCACGTCGTTGCACCCGGTGGAGGAGGAGCTGCTGAACCGCGGCGTCCGGTTCCGGGGCATCTACGAGCGCCGGGCGTTGGAACTGCACGACCTGCGCGCGGACCTGGAGATGGGACTCTCGCTGGGGGAGGAGGCGCGGGTCGTCGCGGTCGCGCCGACGAAGATGATCCTCGCGGACTCCCACCTCGGGCTCATTCCGTTGTACAGCACCGAGACGACGCTGGAGAGCGCGGTGATCGTGCACCGGTCGGCGTTGCTCGACTCGCTCGGGGCGTTGTTCGCGAAGCTCTGGGCGGACGCCGTACCGCTGTCGCTGCCCGGCCAGCCGGCGAGCTCCGAGGTCTCGATCGCGGACGCGCGGCTGCTCGCGTTGCTGGCCACCGGGTTGCCGGACCGCAGCATCGCCAAGCAGCTCGGGCTGAGCTACCGGACCTACCAGCGGCGCCTGCACCGGCTGATGGACGAGTTGGGCGCGCAGACCCGTTTCCAGGCGGGTCTGCGCGCTGCGGCTCGAGGTGCTAGTTCCCTGCTGCCACCACCTCAGCCACCGGAGTGAGTCCGGAAGGCCTTCTGCATGATCTGCGTGACCGTGTTCCCGGAGCCGTCCCTGGCCTCCGTGCGCAGCGACACCTCGCCGCTGGGCTTGTCGACGGTGACCTGCCAGCGGTCACCGTCGGGCTGGACCTGTGCGGGCCGCCACGTCACGCCGTCGGTGGACCACAGCACCTTCACCACCGTCACGGGCGCGCTGCCCGAAGCGCTGACGTGGTAGACGAACGACTTGTTCGCCGGCGCGGAGTTCGTCAGGTCGAGCGGCAGGTCGTGACGCAGCTGGACGAGTGGCTGGAACTGGCAGCTGGTCGCCTGGGCGTGGCAGGAGTAGCCGCGCGGCGGCGGGTTGAGCGAACGGCGTGACTGGAACGTCCACGTCGTCTCGGTGCGCGGAGCGAGCGTGAACAGGACCGGGTTGACCGCCCCAGCGATGGCTCCCGGCGCGTGGGTCTCGATCGTCTCGAGGCGATAGGTGGCCTGCTCGGGCGACAGGGGGAAGGTCGGGTAGAACGCGAGCGGGTCCTGGTTCTGCCCGATCTCGCGGTCGCCCTGGAAGAGCCGGACCTTGGTCGTCGTGAAGAACTTGCTGTTCTGGTAGGGGTTTGTGTAGTGGCCGGGGTTGCCGTCGCTCCACTGCAGGGCGGGGACGAACGTGTCGCCGGTCCGGCAGTTCGAGCAGAGCTGGCGCCACGCGTCACCCGCGGCGGGATAGCGGGCGGGGTGGTCGGACTGGAGGTCGAGCGCGGTGCTGTGCATCGGGCCCGCGAACCACCTCTCGACGGCAGGGGCCTGGCCGGCGCGGAACACGTTCTCCTGGTACATCGCCATCGCCGCCCTGGCGCCCTTGGCATCCGTGCCGCTCAACGTGACCGAGCGCTTCCAGACGATCCGGTCGTCGCCGGGGCCGATGTACTCGTTCCACGCCACGGGCGGGGTGAACGTGGTGCCGCGCATGATCTGCGTCTGCCACAGCCCGGTCGGGAAGGGATACCACGTCTTCTGCACGGTGAGGCCGGGCTTGTCGGCGTGGTAGGAGGTCCTGCGCAGAACGAGCTTCGCCGGATCGACGGTGCTGCGGTGGCCGGCCGGGATGCCGTTGGCGTCGAGGTAGCTGAGGTTGAACACGGACTCCGGACCGGGCTTGATGCTCAGCTTGATCGCGGGTTGCGCCGCGAGGAACTCCCCGTCGGCGTTGCCGACGCTCAGCGACGGCAGCGCGGTGCTGACCTGCCCGGTGAGCGGAAGCGCGCCCTGCTGGTCCACATAGGACAGAAGAGCCTTCCTGCCTTCCTGGGCGGCGGTGGCCGCGGCCGCGTTGGCGGCCTTGACCATGGCCGCGGGGGTGTCCGGCTTGATCTTCACGACCTTGATGCCACCGGTCAGCTCGCCGGACCACTTCGCGGACAGCACCGCGATGTCGCCCTCGGCCTTGAGCGTGCGGCCGCCGGAGGTCAGCGTGACCGTGGCGGTCTGCAGCGTGACGTTGTCCTGCAACGAGATCGCGCCCTTCTTCGCGGCCGGGGCAGGTGTCGCGCGGACCTCCCACGGCGCGGAACCGAGCGCGGCCGAGGTCTCGGTGATCGAGGACAGGTTCTCCCCCTCGGCGGGCAGCACGCGGCGCATCGTGACGGTGCGGTCGCGTTGTTCGGCCGGACCTGGTGGCACGACCTCGATCGGCACGGTCCGCTGCGCGTCGAGCGAGACGTCCTGAGCGCCGGCGACGGTCAGCTCCGGTGCGGCCAGCGCGGACCAGCGGCGCACTCCCGCCGTGTTCTCGGTCGCCCAGCTCACCGCGGAGTAACGCCCGCTCGGCACGTTCGCGAGGCCCTCGCCGTTCACTACGTCGAAGACGTAGTTGACGGTGTCGTCGAACGGGTCGTTGAGGTCGTCCCCGCCGTTGGAGTCGTCGATCAGCTGACCGAAGGCCGGCGCGGGCGCCCTGCCCGCGGTGTCACGGACGTGCACCGACACCGGGAACGTCTGCGGTGCCTCGTAGACGCTGACCGGCGTGCGCAGGGTGATGCCGGCACCGGTGGCGGTGACGACACCGCCGTAGACGCCTGCCGGGCCCGCGTCGGGGTCGAGGGTGAGGGTGGCGGTGGCCTTGGCGTGGGCCGGGATGGTCAGGCGGGCGGTGCTGAGCTGGAACGCGGTCGTGGCCCTGCCGTCCCAGCCCTTCACCGACGCGGTGAGATCGAGGGTGAGCGCGGAGTCGGAGTCGTTGGTGTAGCCGAGTTCCCGGGTGAGCCTGTCGCCGGTTCCCTTCTCCTGGCGCCCGAAGCTCGCGGACGCCGTCGCCGTCGCCTTCTGCGTCACCGCGCGCGCCACGTCCAGGCGACCCGCGCCCTGCTCGTGCCACGGCATGCCCACGTCGGCGGCGCTGGTCACGAGCGCGTTCTTCAAGGTCTGCGCGGACCAGCCGGGATGCTGCTGAGCCAGCAGCGCGGCCGCGCCCGCGACGTGCGGCGTGGCCATCGAGGTGCCGGAGGCCGCGGTGTGGAGGTCGGAGACCGGGGCGCCCATCGACGTGCCGGCGGCACGCGCGGCCACCACTGCCACACCGGGCGCGTTGATCTCGGGCTTCACGTGCGCGTCGCCGATGCGCGGGCCGGTGCTGCTGAAGGGTGCGAGCTTGTTCTGCCGGTCGACCGCGCCGACCGTCAGCGCGGAGGCCGCGGCGCCGGGGGAGGCGACCGAACGTCCGGCCGGGCCGTTGTTTCCCGCCGCCACCACGAACAGCACACCCGTCTCCGCGGACAGTTGGTCGACCAGCGCGCTGAGATCGTCGGAGCCGTCCGTGACGTCGCCGCCGAGGCTGAGGTTGACGATCTTGGCGCCGGACCGGGCCGCCCACTCGATGCCCGCCATCACCTGCGAGGTGTCGCCCTCGCCGGCACCGTTGAACACCTTCGCGATCACCAGGTTCGCTGCCGGGGCGACACCGGTGTACTTCCCGCCGGTGCCCGCGATGGTCGAGGCGACGTGCGTGCCGTGGCCGTGCTGGTCGGTGACGTCGGGCTCGTCGGAGAAGTTCGCCGTCGCGGTGATCCTCGCCGCGACGTCGGGGTGGTGCGGGTCGATGCCGGTGTCGACGACGGCGACCGTGACGCCGGTGCCGTTCAGGCCGGCGGCCCACGCCGCCGGGGCGCCGATCTGCCTGGTGGTCTGGTCGAGCGTGACCTTGATCGGCCGGTCGTACTTCACCCGCACGCCGGATTTCACGCTCATGTCCAGGGAGCGCCAGAACTCCTGCGCCTTGGCCTTCTCGACGTGGATGCCGGACGCGTTGAGGCTGTTGATCCTCGTGTGCGCGCTCGCGCTGATCCCACCGGTCATGAGCACCGGGACGGTGGTCGTGCGGTCGTCGGACTGTCCGGTGCGGACGAGTTCGGTGACGTTGAAGAGAGTGCGTTCGACGGTGCCGGACGTGACGGCGCCGATCGCGTCGGAGGGGTAGACGTGCAGACCTTTGGCCGTCGTCATCGTGTGGAAGATCGGCGGCTCGCCTTCCCTGGGCGCGGCGTGGATCTGGGCGGACTTCCGTCCGTCCGAACGTTCGGTGTAGTCGACGACGTCACCGGTGATCAGCGTGATCCGGTGGGAGGTCTCGGATGTCCGGGCCGGTGGCGGCGAGGCGGCGCCGTGCGCCGGCGGTGCGACGAGCGTGGCCACGGCGATGGCTAGTGCCAAGACGTGTCGAATCACGGCGCCCTCCTTGTGATCAGTTCACAGCAGGATGAGGGGCCGGAATTCCCTGCGGAACAGCGGAAAGCGGCGGTTGGTCGCCTTTGGCGACTTCGCGCCACGCGAGGAAGCCCGGGCCGTCGTCCGACGACGGCCCGGGCTTCCTCGGTGCACCTGCGGAGTGGTCTCTTAGAAGGTGCGCTCCTGCAGCGAGAAGTCACGCTGGTTGTTGTTGGTGTCCTGGTTCAGGATGTTGCGGGTGTTCGAGCCGTTCAGCGCGGCGGTCTGCGCGGTTTCAGGAGAGGCGTTGACGCTCTCCTTGGGAGTGACCGCGCTCGCCGAGAACGCGACGCCGTCGATCTTGAAGGCGGTCGGGGCGTTGCTGCCGAAGATCGCGATGCCGCCGTACACCGGAACGCCCTCGACGCCCATGAAGTTCACCGGAAGGACGTGCGGCGTGTTCGTCGTACCGGAGAACTCGGCACCCGTCAGCACCAGCGTGGAGCCGACGTTGTTCTTGGGCGCCAGCACGATCTGCTGGCCGAGGGCGTCCACCAGCGGGATCGTCTGGATGACCTGGTTCTGCTGGTTGTAGATCTTCAACACCCAGTTGGTGAGGTCGAGTTGCTGGTCCGTGGTGTTGATGATCTCGATGGCCTCGTCGAGCGGCCCGTTCGGGCCCATCGTCGAAACTTCGTTGATGAGCACAGCCGGCACGGCCATGACCTCAGGAGCACCCGGCTCCTCGGCCGCGGTGGCCATACCCGCGAACGCGATCGTGCTCGCGATTGCGAGAGCCGTGGCTCCGCTCAGCAGTCGACGCATTGTTCCAGTCCTTTCGAGAAAATGAACTCGGGGTATTTCTCGGAGCGGCGTTCTGGTCTGGGAGAACGACCTGTCTTGCCGCTGGGACTGACCTTGCTCCGATTTACTGGTGATCGTAAGGGGCCATTCAAGACTGCCTAAAGATTGTTTTCTCCCGGAGTGGGAATGCGGCAGGTGAAGTCTGTCGAGTTGTGATCGGTGTCTCGTGAGGCGCTGTCGCGGCCGAGCGCCGAGCTCTGTCCAGAATTTGGACAGGGTGTCGCCGGGCCGTCTTCCCGGCAGGGAGAAGACGAGGTCAGGCCCACGCTGTCGGTGTGTGCGCCGTGCCGGTTTCGAGCGATAACACCGGAGCCGTCCACGGTGTGCACGACGATCCCGTTGGGCACCGTTCCGCTGAACGCGCTGCCGACTATCAGGAAGTATTCACCCGGAGGTAGCACGGTGCTCGGTGGGATGGTGGCAAGGATTCGTGGAGTGCTGCCGGCGCAGGCCTGGACCGACCATCCTCCGATGTCTGCCTCGGTGGAGCCGGTGTTGCGCAGTTCTACGAATCCGCTCGATCCGAGCGCGATCTCGTTCACTTTCACCGGGGAGACTCCCGGTGCGCCGCCGAACGCCGCCCCGGCGAGTAGCAGGTACGTTGCGACAGAGTTTCGTGAGGGTGTCACGTTCGCAGTCTGGCCCGGCCCGGTGGCCGTCACAGGGGGCCAAAGGCCTGCTCTGCCTGGGACTTGCGGGAAGACGGTGGCCGCGGGGGCCTGGCGGTGCACCGCTTCCCGGGCAAGGGCAGGTTCCCTTCGGCCTGCCCGCCCTCCGTTAGTCGGAGTCGTCTTCCGAGGTCGCCCTGCGTGTCTCACGTGCGATCGTCGCCGCCTTGTCGACCGCGGCGTGCGGCACGTCGAGCGCCGCGCTGAGGAAGGCGCGCCAGTAGGGGCCGGGAATGCGTTTGCCGCGTTCCCATCTTGAGACTTCTTCACGGGTGACGCTGTCGTTTTGTGAGATCTCGCACAACAGGTCCGCGAGTTCGCGCTGGGTGAGGCCCTGCTCCCGCCTCGCCTGCGGAATCAGCGCGGTAATGGGCGGCACATCCTGGTGCTCTTGGGCTGGTCGGGCTGCCTTGAGCACGGTTCTGCTCCGTTTCGGTGTGATGAGTGGGTGTGTCGACCACCATGCCGCAAAGTCTGGATCATGGGGCCCTGCAATGCGGTGATACCGGCGGTCGTTGAAAGTTCGCGTACCTCTGGAATGCGCCGATCGGATGTTCGGGTGAAAGTGAGCTGGGCCAACGGGGTGCGCGATCTCGCATTGTGGTGCTTTGGCTAGTGTGACTGCGCCAGGACCGTTGCGACAGCAATGACAGAGATGAGAAGGTGGAGAAAATGCTCTCGACGGTCGAAGTGGTGCAGGTGTTTCTCGCGCGGCTGGCCGCGCAGGACGCAGCGGGCATCGCGCGGTTGTGCGCACCGACCGTGGAATGGGAGGCGCCCGACCCCGGTGGCGCCCGGTGGACGACCGGCCAGCGCACCCGCCGGGAGGTCGAGTCACAGTTCCTCACCCTGTTCGCCACGTTCGGCCTGGAGCGGCTCTCGGCCCGCCAGGTGATCGTCGACGGAGGAGACGCGGCCGTGGTCGGTTCGGCACGCTGGCGGGTCCTGACCACGGCAGAGCGGGTGGACGTGCGGTTCGCCGCCGTGGTGTCCGTGCACCTGGGAGAGATCGAGCAGTACTGGCAGATGCCGGACACACTGGCCGCCGCCGTCGCCACAGGGGCCGCGCGGACCGAGGCATGAGCGTCAACCGCGAGAGATCGGTCCGCACGAGGGCCAAGCTGCTGCACGCCGCCGCGGAGGTGTTCGACCGCGACGGGTTCGCCGGATCCAGCCTCATCGCCGTGTGCGCGCGAGCGGACGTGTCGAAAGGTGCGCTGTATTGCCACTTCCGCTCCAAGGAAGCTCTCGGCGTCGCGATCATCGAGGAGCAGTCGCTGTTGTGGCACCGGCTGCGCGACGAGCAGCTCGCGATCGAGCAGTCGCCGATCCAGGCGCTGATCGCCATGTCGTTCGAGTTCATCCGCAGGCTGGACACCGACCTCACCGTGCGGGTCAGCGCGAAGCTGTTGCGGGAGGCGGTGTTCTTCGACGTCGTGGCCGCCGCGCAGGTCGTCGGCTGGGTCGCCGTGGTGCGGGAGCTGCTCTCGCTCGCGCGGGAACGAGGCGAACTGCGGCCGGAGGTGAACGTCCGGCACGCCGCCGAGCAGATCGTCGCGGAGCTGCTCGGGTTGCAGTTCGTGGCACAGGCCCTGAGCGGCGGCACCGATCTCCGGACGCGGCTCGCGCGGGTGTGGCGGGCGTCGTCTGGCTGTCTGGTGACAGCACCTGTCTACAAGACGTTGCGTTTCGAGTGACGGTCGTCTCGACCCAATCGAGACAGGAATGCCTGCTCGCGCCAGTGCCGTTGTGCTCCTCGTTCGTCAGGTTTCCTAACGAAGGAGCAAGTGTGAGCAGCATCGTGGTGGTGGATCCGTACTCGGCGGGCAAGGGCATCGCCCCCGCGTTCGCGGCGCGTGGTGTCGACGCGATCGCGGTGCTGACGACGGAGAAGCCGCCCGCCGGCCTCGCCTCGACGTGGCACCCGGACGACTACCGCGAGGTCCACGTGCTGCACGACCTCGACGAGCTCGCCGCGAAGCTGGCTGTCCACGACCCGATCGCCGTCGTGCCGGGCACCGAGACCGGCGTCGAGGCCGCGGAGGCGTTGTCGGAGCTCATCGTGCCGGGCCGGTCGAACGTCCTGACGCTCTCCTCCGCGCGCCGCGACAAGTGGCAGATGGCCGTGGCACTGCGCACCGCCGAGGTGCCGCACCTGCGGCAGATCAGCTCCGACCGCGTCGACGAGGTCGCGGCGTGGCTGCGGCGCGAGGACCTCGAGCACTCGCCGATCGTGCTGAAGCCGCAGGAGAGCGGCGGTACGGACGACGTGTTCGTGGCGATGCCCGGCGACGACTGGCGGGCCAAGTTCAACCGGATTCTCGGCTGCGTTAACAAGCTGAACATCCGCAACGACAAGGTGCTCGTGCAGGAACTCGCGGTGGGCACGGAGTACGAGGTCGACACCTACTCGATCGACGGCGAGCACGGCCTGGTCGCGGTCTGGCGTTATGCCAAGCAACGGCGCGGCGACCGGCTCGGCATCTACCTGTCGAACACGTTGGTGGCGGCGGACGATCCCGTGGTGGACGTGCTGTTCGACTACGTGTGCCAGGTGCTCGAGGCGACCGGCGTCCGCAACGGGCCCGCGCACGTGGAGGTCATGATCACGGCCGACGGACCGCGGCTGATCGAGATCGGCGCGCGGCTGGCCGGTGCGGAGCAACAGGAGCTGACGGTGCTGGGCACCGGGGAAAGCCAGATCACCCGGATGGTGCGGCACCGCGTCGACGGTGACTCGTCGGTCGGGCGGTACTCGCGGCACCGGCACGTGAAGTCGGTGTACCTGTCCTCACCCGCGGCCGGTGAGCTCGGCAACTCGGTGCGATTTGACGAGCTGGCCTCACTTTTGCCCAGTTACCAGAGCGATGCGCTGCCTTACCGCGAAGGTTCGACGGTGCCGCGTACCGATGACCTGTGGACGTCGTTGGGTTCGGTAGTGCTGGCGACGACCGACGCCGACCAGCTGGAACGTGATGTGGCGGTCGTCAGGGAGATCGAAGCCGGGCTGATCGTAGTTTGATCGTCAGGTGTGACCGGGTAGCCGTGATTCCACGCGACCCGTTAGGTTTTGCGGTGCGACGGAGCGGAGGCCCATGAGCGAGCGCTGGGACGGTGACCTGACGGGCGCGGTGGTCGACGACCGCTACGTGGTCGGTTCGCTGCTCGGCTCGGGCGGTATGGCGGAGGTCTATCGCGCGTACGACCGCGAGACCACGTCGTCGGTCGCGATCAAGATCTTCACGGGCCCCGGCCTGCCGGACGACGAACTGCGCCTTCAGCGCGAGGCCTCGATGCTGGTCTCGCTGGAGTGCCCCGGCATCATCCCGGTCTACGCGTCGGGTTCGTTGTCGCGCCGCCCGTACTTCGTGATGCGCGAGATCACCGGCGGCACCCTGCGCCAGCGGATGCGCGAACCGCTGCCGCCGCGGTTCGTGGCGCGGATCGGCAGCCAGATCGCCGGCGTCCTGGACCACGTGCACGCCCTCGGCGTCGTGCACCGCGACATCAAGCCGTCCAACATCCTGATCGACGACGAGGAGAAGCAGGCGTACCTCGCTGACTTCGGCCTCGCGCTGGTGGCCGAGGTGACGCGGGTGACGACGTCCGGCGTGCTGGTCGGCACCGCCGGCTACCTGTCGCCGGAACAGGTGCGCGGCTCGGACGTCGGGCCCGCCGCGGACGTCTACGCGCTCGGCCTCGTGCTGCTGGAGTGCCTGACCGGGCGCAGCGAGTACCCCGGCGGCGACGCCGAGGCCGCGCTGGCCCGCCTGGCCCGGTCGCCGCGGATCCCCCTCGACCTGCCGCCGGCCTGGGAGTCACTGCTGTCCGCGATGACGGACATGGACCCGTCGCGCCGGCCGACCGCCGCCCAGTGCACGCGTTCGCTGGCCGCTGCTTTCGAGGCCAGCCGCGGGTTGCCGGCGTTGCTGCCCGACGCGGCGGTCGCTCCGGACGCACCCACGGGTGTGGTCGTGCCGGAGCCCCGGTCCTGGCGAGGCAAGCGCTTGGCGATCACGGCCGCCGTGGTGGCCGTCAGCGCGATGGCCGTGGTGGTCGCGAACTTCGCGGGTGGCGGGAGTGAGGAGCCGGCGGCGGACAAGCCGGTGACCCCGGACGCGCAGACCCAGGTGGTGACGGTGACGCAGTCCACGGTGACCGTGGTGCAGACACCGGACGGGTCGGACGCGCCGGGCGTGCCCGGGGTGCCGGTACCCGGTGCCGGCGGCGTTGTGTCGTCGACTTCGGCCGCCGAGACGACGGGGGAGGAGCCGGTCGAGGAGTCGACCGCGCCGAGCAAGGAGAAGAAGAAGGACCGCAGGAAGTCCTCGGAGGCGCCCACTCCGTCGCAGGAGCCGCAGCCCTAGGCGTTCGGTTCGGCCACCTCGGCGAACGGCAGGTCGGCCAGTTCCGCCCGCAGCGTGTCGAGGTCCGCGTACACCGCTGAAGCCCCGCGATCGACCAGTTCATCCTCTCCGAACCCGCCTGTCAGCAGTCCGATCGACGGCAGCCCGGCCCGCTTGGCGGCTTCGCAGTCCCACACCGAGTCGCCCACGACGACCGCGCGCTCGCCCTTGACCTCGCGCAGCGCCACCTCGATCAGGTCCGGCGCGGGCTTGCTGTCCTCGACGTCGTCGGAGGTCGTCCACGCGACGTCGCCGGGGTCGAGAAGCTTCAGGTAGTGCTCGACGTGCTTGCGCTTGCCCGAGCTGGCGAGCACCACGGCCAGGCCCAGGTCGGTCGCGGCCCGGACCACGCGGTGCGCGCCCTCCAGGGGCTGGATCTCGTCGAGCATCGCGTCGAAGTGGCGTTCCCACGCGGACCGCAAGGTGTCGCCGTGGTCCTGTTCGACCTTGTCGCCGGCCACGGCAGCGACCAGCTTGTCGCCGCCCATGCCGATCGCGCGGTGCACTCGCCAGCCGGGCACGGTGATGCCGGCTTCGCGGAAGGCGCGCAGCCACGCCACCGTGTGGTGGTAGTTGGTGTCGACCAGGGTTCCGTCCACGTCGAGGACCAGGGTGTTGCTCATGAAACCAGGTTTGCCCGTGCGTCTACCTCGGCAAACCCACCAGCTCGCGGGTCTCCTGCAACGAGAGGAGCTCCCGGCGCAGCACTCCGTCGAGCCATTGTGCGTCCGACATCCACGACTGGTTCGTGTTCAGGCAGACGTGCACGGAGTTGCGGTACACCGACAGCGCGATGCCCACGGCGTGGCCGGGTGCGACCGGCGCCACCGGGTACATCTCGCACAACGCGGCGCCGTCCAGGGCGAGCGGCACGGACGGCAGCGGGACCGACGTGACCAGCGTGTCGAACAGCAGGGGAGCGCAGCGGCCCATCACCGGCGCGGCCAGGCGGTGCACCAGCGGCGGCACCTTGTCGGCGAGCAACGGCAGCGCGCCCGCGCCCCGGTCGGGGCCGGCGGCCTTCGCGGACTCCATTTGCGCGCGGATGCCGCGCAGACGGTCCACCGGGTTCGCCTCACCGACCGGCAACGCGACCAGGAAACCGGAGATCTGGTTGCCCGAGGCGCCGTCGCCGGAGCGTGAGCGCTGGTTAACCGGGATCAGGGCGCGCACGACCGAGTCGGGGCCCGCGCTGCCGTGCGCGGAAAGCCAGTGCCGCAACGCACCCGTGACCAGGGCGAGCAGCACGTCGTTCACCGTGCCGCCGTGCGCGCGCCGGATTCGGTGCACGTCCGCGAGATCCAGGCGCGACATCACCACGCGGCGTGGCCGGGTGGACGCGGTGAGCACCGGCGAGTTCAGCGTCGGCGGGCGCGTGTTCATCAGCACCGAGGAGGCGATGTCGAAGGTGTCCTTGATCCCGCGCAGTGACGGGATGGACGGGATGATCGACTTCGCCGTCGGCTCCGGAGCGTCCGGAATGGACAGCCGGGAGGGGTCGAAGAGCTGAATTCCCAGGCCAACGGCCTTCATGCCGTCGCACAGCGAGTGGTGCAGCTTCGCGACGACGGCGAACCTGCCGCCCGCGAGGCCGGTGATGACGTGCAGCTCCCACGGCGGGCGCGCGAGGTCGAGCGGTTGCGCCATGAGGTGCGACACCAGGGTGGCGAACCGGTCGCGGCCGCGCACGTGGTGCGTGAAGACGTGGTCCTCAGGCGCGAAGCCGGGGTCCTCCACCCAGCGCGCGCCACCGAACATGGAGGTGCGGGCGCGCTGGCGCAGGCGCTGAATCTCTTGCGCCCGTTCGCACAGCACGGCGGCGATGCGGGCCGGATGCACCGGAGTGGACGGTGCGAAGGTCGCCACCGCGCCGAGGTGCAACGGGTTGCTGTCGCCTTCCATTGCGAGGAAAGCGATGTCGAGGGGGGAGAGGTGGTCTGTCATATCCGTGCAAGGAAAACAGGTCCCCGTGTCGTGCGCATTGCGATGAGATGGCGGCGACTCTCTACCGCCCCAAGTACACTCGAACGGTGGTACCGCTGTGACTCGTGTGGGTGCGAACCAGGTCACACAACAGGTTCACCATCACGATTCCGAAGCCGGACAGGCCGGTGAACGACGGCGGGAAACCGGCACCTTTGTCGCTCACCTCGCACACCACCGTGTCGCCCTCCCGCCACATCCGCAGCACCCCGCGCCCGGACGCGTGCAGGATGCTGTTCGTCGCGAGCTCGTTCACCGCGAGCATCAGATCCTCGATCTGCTCGCGGCGCAGCCAGTGCGCGTACGCCGACACGACCTTGCGCATGTGCGCGAGCGTGCCGACGGTGAACGGGTGCTCCTCGGCGTCGGCGGGCGGCGACGGCAACGGCACGTTGTAGATGTCGGCCAGGCCCGCCGGGTCGGTGTACCACTCGCTCGCCACCCGCCGCTCGCCGTCGATCACCACGGGATGGGTGCGCCGCGCGTCCTCCAGCACGTGGCCGGGCAACGCCGACGCGTCGTACGGGCACAGGATGACGCCCTGCCGGCCCTCGAACGCCGTGTTGATCAACGCCTCGTGCTGCACGCACGCCGGGTACTCGAGGTCGGTGCGGCCGGGCCAGATCGGTTCGCCGACCATGCGGAAGCGGCGTTGGGTGCTCGCGCTGAACGCCATCAGCACGCCGGGGATGATCCGGCCCGGGTTGCGGCCGGCCTCGGTCATGTCGATGAAGTGGACCTGGTCCGCCGCGTCGCCCAGCCGGGCGCGCAGCGGGGCGATGTGCGCCTCCGGCACCGCGACCAGCACCGGCTCGCCGCTGTCGACACCGTCCGCCACGAATCTGGCCGTCCCGGAGAGGAAGTCGCCCTCGTCTCGGTAGAACAGGGCCTCGTGCGCGAACGGAGCAACGGAGTTCATCGGCTTCCCGGTGAGGTCGGTGGCGGCGGCAGCTCACCATTCTGCTCCCTGTAACAGTGTTTCGGCGGGGGCCAGGCCGGTGGTTGTCGGTACTCGTGCCGCCGTACGCCGGATTCGTCGTGCGGTCGGGCAAAAGCCCAGGCAGACTCGCGGATGTCGGGGCACAGCGAGGAGGTGACGCCGTGCTGCATCACACCCTGACCGGCCCGGAGGACGCGCCGGTGCTGGTGCTCGGCAACGCGCTCGGCACGACGACCGAGCTCTGGCGCGAGTTCTCGCTGCCCTTCCGTCTGCTGCGCTTCGACCACCGCGGCCACGGCGGCAGCGCGCCCGTCGAAGGCCCGTGCACGATCGAGGACCTGGCGCGCGACGTCGTGGAGCTGTTGGACCACTTGGAACTGCGCCAGGTGTACTACTGCGGCGTGTCCCTCGGGGGCATGGTCGGCATGTGGCTGGCCGCGCACACCGACCGGATCTCCCGGCTGGCCCTCGTGTGCACCACCGCGTGGGTGCCGGACAAGACCAGGTTGGACGAACGCGTCGAACTGCTGCGCTCACACGGGATGGAGTCCGTCGCGGACTCGATCGTCTCGCGATGGTTCACGCCGACGTGCGAGCCGGCCGTCGTCGAGTACTTCCGCGCCGAACTGCTCAAGGCCCACCTGCCGTCGTACCTCGCCTGCGTCGAAGCCGTCCGGGCCATGGACCTGCGGGCGGACCTGGCGAAGATCGACGTGCCGACCGTTGTGATCGCGGCGGCACAGGATCACGCGACGCCGACGGAGCTCGTCCGGCACATCGCGGACGACCTGCCGGACTCGGAGCTCTACGTCGTCGGGGACGCCGCGCACCTGGCGGTCGTCGAGGCGCCGAGAACGATCTCGGTGATCCTCGACGACCACTTCGGCAACGACTAGACCTTCTCCAGCGGACGGTGCGGCTGCGCGGGCAGCTCGACGCGGATCTCGTCACCGGGCCGGACGACGCCGCCGACGAGCACGATCGACATGATCCCCGCGCGCCGGATCAGCTCCCCGTCCGGGCCCTTGCCCACGACCTCCTTGAGCAGCCCCTTCGAGAACCCGTCGATCTGCAGGCACGGGTTGCGCAGCCCGGTCACCTCGACCACGGCCTCGGAACCCAGGTGCAGCAACGTTCCCGTGGGCAGGCCGAGCAGGTCGATGCCCCGCGTGGTGACGTTCTCGCCGATCTGGCCGGGCTCCACGGCGTGGCCCTTGTCCCGCAGCTCGTCGAAGAGCTCCGCGTGCATCAGGTGCACCTGGCGGAGGTTCGGCTGGGTCGGGTCCTGTGCCATCCGCGACCGGTGTTTGACCGTGACGCCCTGGTGGACGTCGCCCTCGATGCCGAGACCGGCGAGCAGGGTAATGCTCTCCCGTGTCGGCTTTGTGAACGTGTACTCCTCGTTGCGGCTGACCGCTGTCACAACCCCCATGCCCCTGATTGTGCACGATCAGTTGAGACGCAACGGATGCGCCGTTCGGCGCAACGAAACACGGAGGATAGAATCGATCAAGGTATCTCAATTCGGGTCACCCGACAGTGTTCTACCTGCATCGATGCACCGAGCTGTGGAAACGCTCTCACGAACTTCCGGCAAGACTCTTGACTAATCCTCACGTCAGGCTGTTGACTCCGTCACACCTCGTCGGAACCGGTACCGAAACCGGTTTCAGGAGGCGGCGGAAGGAAGTTCGGCATGCGTGTCACGATCGCAGAGGTCGCCCAACGCGCCCAGGTGTCCAAAGCGACCGTGTCACGTGTGCTGAACGGCAAGCCGGACGTGGACGCCTCCACCGCGCAGCGGGTTCGCAAGGTCATCGACGAGATCGGCTACGTCCCCAGCGCGCGTGCCGTCGGTCTGGCGCGAGGCCGCACCCGCACGGTCGCCATGCTCGCGCCGTCGCTCACGTGGCCGTGGATGGGCGAGGTCCTGCAGGGCATTGTGGACACTCTCGAAGCCGACGGCTACGGCCTTCTGCTCTACACGCTGAACCGCGGCCCCGAGTCGCTGAACCAGTTCGCGAACCACGTGTCCGCCAACGCCTTCGACGGTCTGCTGGTCGTCGAGCCCCCGGACGCCCTGCACTACATCTCCACGCTCTACCGGGCGGGCCTGCCGGTCGTCATGATCGACGATCGCGGCTCGCATCCGGAGTTCCCTTCGGTGACGACGACGAACCGGCAGGGAGGCGCGGATGTCGCCAGGCATCTCGTCGCGGCAGGCCGCCGCAGGTTCGCCGTCGTCACCGGACCACCGCACTTCGGGTGCACTCAGGCGAGGCTGGACGGGTTCCGGCTCGCTTTGGCGGAAGCGGGCCTGACGCTGCACCCGGACCTCGTGGTCGACGGCGACTTCACCACGGAAGGTGGTGAAGTCGCCGTCGACAAGCTCGTCGCGAGTGGAATCCCGTTCGACGCCGTGTTCGCGCAGAACGACCTCTCGGCGGTCGGTGTGCTGCGAGCACTGCGGGAAGCCGGCCGCGTCGTCCCCGACGACGTGTCCGTGGTCGGCTTCGACGACGTCCCGGTCGCGGGACACACCGAACCTCGGCTGACGACGATCCGCCAGCCGCTGCAGGAGATGGGTGCCGCCGCCGCGCGGATGCTGCTCTCCACGCTCGAGGGACAGCCGATGCCCGACCATCCGCTGGTGCTGCCGACCTCGTTGATCGTGCGCGAATCCGCGCCCTGACCCACCCTGCTCCACCACAACTGAAACGAACACGCCGGGCCTGCCAAAGGCCTGGCGAGTTCGCCGTACGCATGAGAGAGCGCTCTCATGCTCCGTCGTGTCGGGAGATTCCCCCATGCGCAGAACAGTCATCGTCGCGCTAGCACTGGCGCTCGCGGCGACCGGTTGCTCCTCTGGTGGCGCCACCAAGGCTGCCGGAGTGCTGACCGTGGGCATGCCCAACGGGCCGCTGACCGAGAACCACAACCCGTTCCTGCCCACGTCGGCGGCAGGTTCGCTCGGCTACCGCTACCAGATCTACGAGCCGCTCGCGTTCGTGAACAACACGCGCCCGGCTCAGGACCCGGTGCCGTGGCTCGCCACCAAGTGGGACTGGACGCCCGACTACAAGAAGATCACCTTCACGATCCGGGAGAACGTGAAGTGGTCCGACGGCAAGCCGCTCACGGCCGCTGACGTCGCCTTCTCGTACGAGATCCTCAAGAAGTGGCCGGCGCTCAACAACCGCGACTCGCTCAAGGTCGAGACCGCGACCGCGACGCCGGACAACAAGGTCGAGGTGTCGTTCGCGAGCCCGCAGTTCGTGAACCGCAACAAGGTCATCAGCGCGATGGTGATTCCGCAGCACGTCTGGAGCACCGTCCCGGACCCGACGACCTACACGAACCCGAAGCCCGTCGGCACCGGTCCGTACGAGCTGAAGTCGTTCACCTCGCAGACCGTCACGATCGCGCGGCGCGCCGAGTACTGGCAGGAACTGCCCAAGGTTCCGGAGATCCAGTACACCTCGTACAACGACAACACGGCGCAGACGACCGCGTTGGCGTCGGGCGCGAGCCAGTGGTCGTACGTCTTCATCCCGGACTACCAAAAGCTTTACGTCGACAAGGACCCGGCGAACCACAAGCTCTGGTTCCCCGCCGGTCTGGGCATCCACGGTCTGTGGCTGAACACGACGGTCGCGCCGTTCGACAACGCCGCGCTCCGCTCCGCGATGAGCGACGTGATCGACCGCGAGGCGATCTTCGTCAAGGGTGAGGCCAAGCTCTTCCCGAAGCTCGAGTCGAAGACCGGCATGCCGTTGCCCGCCGGTGACTCGTTCCTCGCGCCGGAGTACAAGGACGCGAAGTTCAAGATCGACGTCGACGGGGCGAAGCAGAAGCTCACCGCGGCCGGCTTCAAGCTGGAGGGCGACGTGCTCAAGGCTCCGGACGGCAAGCCGGTCACCATCGAGCTCACGAACCCGTCCGGCTGGTCGGACTACCTGACGGTGCTCGACATCATCAAGGGCGACCTGAAGAAGATCGGCATCGAGGCGACCGTGCGCACGCAGACGGCGGACGCGTGGACGACCGACTTCGCCAACGGCGCGTTCCAGGGCTCGCTGCGCTGGACCAACACCGGTGCGACGCCGTACGAGATGTACCAGAACATCATGGACGCCGCGGAGATCAAGCCGATCGGGCAGACGGCGGCGGTGAACTTCGGCCGCTACAACAGCCCTGAGGCGACCGCGGCGCTGGCTGAGTACGCGAACGCGACGGACGACCCGGCGCGGGCCAAGGCTCTCGCGGTGCTGCAGAAGATCATGGTCGAGCAGGTGCCGATGATCCCGACCTCCGCCGGTCCGATCGGCGCGGAGTACAGCACGAAGAACTGGGTCGGCTGGCCGTCCGAGGAGGACCCGTACGGTCCGCCGCAGGCCACCCTGCCGAACGCCCTGCAGATCGTCATGAAATTGAAGCCTGCGGGATCCTAGATGAGTACTGTGTCTGATTTTGAGGCAGCGCTTGAAGCGAAGGGTCTGGTCAAGACCTACAAGCGCGTGCGCGCGGTGCAGGACGTTTCCATCGTCCTGCGCCGCGGGCGCGTGACCGCCCTCGTCGGCGAATCCGGATCGGGCAAGTCGACGGTGGCGAAGCTGCTCGCGCGGCTCGTGGAACCCACCTCAGGCGAGATCCTGCTGGACGGCGAGAAGGTGCGAAGGGTCCGGGAGTACCGGCGCAAGGTCCAGATGGTGTTCCAGGACCCCTTCGCGTCCCTCAACCCGATCCACACGATCCGCTACCACCTGACCCGGCCGCTGAAGATCCACAAGCGGCCGGACACGGTGGAGGAGCTGCTGGAACGGGTGAACCTGCCCGCCGACTTCGCCGCGCGGTACCCGCACGAGCTGTCGGGCGGTCAGCGGCAGCGCGTCGCGATCGCGCGGGCGCTCGCGGCCCACCCCGAGGTGCTGCTCGCCGACGAGCCGGTGTCCATGTTGGACGTCTCCATCCGGCTCGGTGTGCTGAACCTGTTGCTGGACCTGAAGGAACGGCTCAAGCTCGCGGTCCTCTACATCACGCACGACATCGCGTCGGCGCGCTACTTCGCGGACGAGACGTTCGTGATGTACGGCGGGCAGATCGTCGAGGGCGGTGAGAGCGAGTCCGTGACGCAGCGGCCGGCCCACCCGTACACGCAGCTGCTGATCGAGTCCGCGCCCGACCCGGAACGGTCGGTGCTCGCGCTGGACGCGCCGCTGGAGGAGGTCGCGCAGATCTCCACCGGGTGCCAGTTCGCCGCGCGGTGCCCGAAGGTGCAGGAGCGTTGCTGGACCCAGGCGCCACCGCGCACGGAGGTCGACTCCTACGGTCACTGGGCGGCGTGCTGGTTGTACGCGGAGGCGGCGGCATGACCTTCCTGCTCCGCCGTGCGCTGTTCTACCTGGTCACCCTGTGGGCGGCGATCACGGCGAACTTCCTGCTGCCGCGCTTTCTTCCCGGCGACCCGGTGCAGGCGATGATCACCAAGCTCGGCGGGCGGCTGAACAGCGACGCGATGGCGTCGCTGTACATCCTGTTCGGGCTGGACGACGACAAGTCGATCTGGGAGCAGTACGTCGACTACTGGGGTTCCCTGCTGCAGGGCGATCTCGGGCTGTCGTTCACGTTCTTCCCGACCCCGGTCGCCGACGTGCTCTCGCAGTCGATGCCGTGGACGCTCGGGCTGGTCGGTGTCACCACGGTCATCGCGTTCCTGCTCGGCACCCTGCTGGGCGTCTACGCGGGGTGGAAGCGCGGGTCGTGGATGGACAACCTGATCCCGATCACGACGTTCCTGTCGTCGATCCCGTACTTCTGGCTCGGGCTGATCGCGATCTCGCTGTTCTCCGTGACGTGGCCGCTGCTCCCGGCGTCCGGCGGCTACGCGCCGGGGCTGGTGCCGGAGTTCTCCGGCGAGTTCATCGGCAGCATGCTGGAGCACGCGGTGCTGCCCGGCATCACGATCATCGTGAGCTCGGTGGCCGGCTGGATCCTGGGCATGCGCAACATGATGGTGACCGTGACGGCGGAGGACTACGTGCTCGTCGCACGGGCCAAGGGACTCACCCAGAAGCGGATCATGTTCGCCTACGCGGCCCGCAACGCCGTGCTGCCGTCGATCTCCGGTTTCGCGCTGTCGCTGGGTTTCATCGTCGGCGGCGCCCTGCTGGTCGAGATGGTGTTCTCCTACCCGGGCCTCGGCTACGTGCTGTTCCAGGGCATCGGCGCGAAGGACTACCCGTTGATGCAGGGAGTGTTCCTGGTGATCACACTGGCGGTGCTGGTGGCGAACCTGCTCGCGGACATCGGCTACCTGCTGCTGGACCCGCGCACGCGGCGGGAGGGCTGAGACTCCGATGAACTTCAAGACCAAGCTGGGCCTCGGCATTCTGGCCTTCTTCACGCTGATCGCGGTGATCGGCGAGTGGATCGCGCCCTACGACCCGTCCGCGATGAGCGACGACCTGCTGTCGCCTCCCTCGGGCGCGCACTGGTTCGGCACGACCATGACCGGCCAGGACATCTTCTCCCAGGTGCTCGTGGGCACCAGGGGAGTGATGGTCGTCGGGCTGGTCTGCGGTGTGCTCGCGACGTTCCTGTCCATCCTGGTCGGGGTGACCGCCGGGTTCCTCGGTGGCGCGGCCGACGAGGCGTTGTCCATGCTGTCCAACGTCTTCCTGGTGATCCCGGCGCTGCCGCTGATCATCATCGTGGCCTCGATGCTGCCGTCGGCGGACACGGTCCTGATCGCCGGGGTGATCAGCCTGACGGCGTGGGCGTGGGGCGCCCGGATCCTGCGCGCGCAGACGATGTCGTTGCGGCGCAGGGACTTCGTGGAGGCCGCGCGGGCGTCCGGTGAGCGGACCTGGCGCATCATCGTGTTCGAGGTGCTGCCGAACCTGCTGGCCGTGATCGGCTCCGGCTTCGTCGGCACGGTGATCTTCGCGGTGATGCTCCAGATCACCCTGTCGTTCGTCGGCGTGATCTCGCTGTCGACCTGGAACTGGGGCACGATCCTGTTCTGGGCGCAGAGCAACCAGGCGCTCGGCCTGGGCGCGTGGTGGTGGTTCGTCCCCGCCGGCCTGTGCATCGCGTTGCTGGGCACGGCACTGGCTCTGATCAACTTCGGGATCGACGAGTACGCGAATCCCCGGCTGCGGAAGGTGCGCGCATGAGCCCGGTGCTGGAGATCCGCGATCTCTCGGTGGACTACGGCAACCTGCGAGCCGTGCACAACGTCTCGTTGACGCTGAACGCGGGCGAGGTGCTCGGCCTCGCGGGGGAGAGCGGCAGCGGCAAGTCCACTTTGGCCTATGCCGCGACCAGGCTGCTCCAGGTACCGGGCAAGGTGCCGTCCGGCGAGGTGCTGTTCAAGGGTCAGGACCTGCTGTCGCTGACCGACAAGCAGTTGCAGGTGCTGCGGTGGAACGAGATCGCGATCGTGTTCCAGGGCGCGATGAACGCCCTGAACCCGGTGATCTCGGTCGGCGCGCAGATCGACGACGTGCTGCGCACGCACCGGCCGCGGATGAAGCGTCCGGAGCGGACCGCGCGGGGCCGCGAGCTGCTGTCGCTGGTCGGCATCCCGGTCGACCGGCTGGGCTCGTACCCGCACCAGCTCTCCGGCGGCATGCGGCAGCGCGTGATGATCGCGATGGCGCTCGCGCTGGAACCCGAGATCGTGATCATGGACGAGCCGACGACCGCGCTGGACGTGGTGGTGCAGCGGCAGATCCTCGGTCAGATGATGCGGCTGCGCGAGACGCTCGGCTTCTCGGTCGTCTTCATCACCCACGACATCTCGCTGCTGGTCGAGTTCTCGGACCGCATCGCGATCATGTACGGCGGGCGTGTGGTCGAGGAGGCACCGGCGGACGAGATCTACCGCGCCGCCAAGCACCCGTACAGCCAGGGCCTGCTGGGGTCGTTCCCGGCGCTGCGCGGCCCGCGCCGTGAGCTGAAGGGCATTCCCGGCTCGCCGCCGGACCTGCGTTCGATGCCGTCCGGCTGCCCGTTCCACCCGCGCTGCCCTTCCGCGATGGACGTCTGCGCGGAGCGGATGCCGTCGCTGGAGTCCGTCGAGGAACGCCGTCGCGTGGCGTGCTGGCTGGAGGGCGTCCATGTCTGACGTCACGGCGGGCCTGCCCGCAGACTTCTTCTGGGGCGTCGCGACCTCGGCGTACCAGATCGAGGGCGCGTGCGCCGAGGACGGCAGGACACTGTCCATCTGGGACACGTTCTCCCGTCGCCCCGGCGCTGTGCTGAACGGCGAGAACGGCGACGTCGCCTGCGACCACTACCACCGCATGCCGTCCGACGTCGCGATGATCGCGCGCCTGGGCGTGGACAAGTACCGCTTCTCCGTGTCGTGGCCGCGCATCCAGCCCGGCGGCCGCGGCCCGGTGAACGCCAAGGGCATCGACTTCTACTCCCGGCTCGTGGACGAGCTGCTGGGCAAGGGCGTCGACCCGTGGCTGACGCTCTACCACTGGGACCTGCCGCAGGAGCTGGAGGACGCGGGCGGCTGGCCGCACCGCGACACGGCGTACCGCTTCGCCGAGTTCGCGGGCCTGGTGCACGACGCGCTGGGCGACCGCGTGCCGACGTGGACGACGCTGAACGAGCCGTGGTGCTCGGCCATGCTCGGCTACGACGTCGGACGGCACGCGCCGGGCCGCACGAACTTCGCCGAGGCCATGCGCGCGACCCACCACCTGCTGCTGGCGCACGGCCTTGCCGCACAGGAGCTCCGGACGCGCGGCGTGGCGTCGCTGGGCATCACGCTGAACATGGGCACCCACACGGCCGCCTCGGACGACCCGGTCGACGTGGACGCGGCCCGGCGCGCGGACGGCCTGGGCACGCGGATCTACCTGGATCCGTTGGTGTACGGGCGTTATCCGGAGGACGTGCTGGTCGACATCGCCGCGCGCGGTGCCGGGATCCCGGTCCGCCCCGGCGACATGGAGATCATCTCGACGCCGCTGGACGTCTTCGGCGTGAACTACTACACCTCGCACGTCCACAAGGCGACCGACGACCCGGCCGTGTCCGAGGTGGTGCCGCAGGGCCGTCCGGTCACCGCGATGGACTGGGAGATCGTTCCCGAGGGCTTCACGGCACTGCTGGTCCGCCTGCACCAGGACTACGGCGTGCCGATGGTGATCACCGAGAACGGCGCGGCCTTCGACGACCTCGACGTCGAGGACGGCTACGTCGCCGACACCGGCCGCGTCGAGTACCTGCGGTCGCACATCGCCGCCGTGGCCGAGGCCGTGCGTGCCGGCGCCGACGTGCGCGGCTACTTCGCGTGGTCGCTCATGGACAACTTCGAGTGGGGCTACGGCTATGCCAAGCGCTTCGGCATCGTCCGCGTCGACTACGAGACGCAGGCGCGCACGCTGAAGCAGAGCGCGCAGTGGTTCCGCGACCTGATCACCCGGTCCCGCGCCTAGCTCTCCCCGAACCCCGGCTCGGTCGTCGTGGAATTTCTGCGCCCCCACGGCGACCGGGCCGGTTCCACCTCAGGCGACGGCGAACAGCAACGCGGCCATGACCGCCTCCACCCAGAAGTAGAACCAGATCGGGTAGAACGCCGTGGGTCCGTCGGCGAGCCGAGAGACGAGCCGTCCCAGGGCCATGCCCGCCAGCGCCGCCGCGACCGTGACGACCACGCCCTGACGGATGCCGTCGTCGATCGCGGCGAAGGTCAGCACGGCGGCGATCGCGAGGCCGAAACCGCCGTAGACCGCGCGAATCTCGGACCGGCTCTCCGGTGCGTTCACGAGGATGCGGAACGGTCTGGCGAGGGCCGCGGGCGCGACCAGGGCGTAGAGGCCCATGCCGAGGAAGAACACCGCGGCGACGACGATGATCGTGATCTGCACACGTGGAATCATCGGGCGCGTGACCGATGCCGCGCTTCCGGAAACGTGCTGCCCCGCCGAGCGGGCCACGATCTGGATCTGGCCCGGTCAGGCCGCCTACCTGGGCCCGTCGCTCGAGCTCGACCCGCACTCCGGCTCCGTGCACTGCTTCGCGCTCGGCGTCGACGCGCCGTTCCTGCTCCGCATCGGCGACGACGAGCGCGAGGTCCGCAGCGTCCTCATCCCGGCGAGAACACGGCACCAGGTCGTGTCGGACGGCCGGATGCTGTTCCTCTACCTCGAACCCGACCTGGCCGACGACCGGATCCGGGCCGCGCTGGATCTCCTGCAGGCACACCCCTGCCTGAGCGCGCCGCAGGTCGCGGCCGAGCTCAGCCTGTCGGCGTCGAGGTTCCTGCACCTCTTCTCGGCGCACACGGGCACGAGTTTCCGCAGGTACCGGTTGTGGGTGCGGATGTTGAAGGTCGCGGCGGCCACCGCCGGAGGCGCGGATCTGACCAGGGCGTCCGCCGAGGCCGGGTTCGCCTCGCCGAGCCACTTCAGCGACAGCTTCCACGACATGTTCGGGCTGACCGCGAGCACGTTGCTCAGGAGGAACGCCCGAATCGTCCTCGAGCCGGGGTCGAACGGCGCTCCAGCGGCGTAGATCACGTCCGAATGTACTAGCTAAGGCATACCTTAGTTAAGTTAGGGTTACTTTACGCCTTGGAGAGTGCCAGGAGAGGATCGCGATGGAACCGGTGTTAGACCTGGCCGGAATTGGGTTCGGGCCGTCCAACCTCGCTCTCGCGATCGCAGTGGAGGAACACGCGCTGCCTGTCCGGGCCCGCTTCTTCGAGAGGCAGCCGCGGTTCGGCTGGCACCGGGGCATGCTGCTCGAGGACGCCACCATGCAGGTGTCCTTCCTCAAGGACCTTGTCACGCTGCGCAACCCCACCAGCGGTTTCAGCTTTCTGTGCTACCTGCGCGACCGCGGGCGGTTGATCGACTTCGTCAACCACAAGAACCTCTTCCCGCTGCGCAAGGAGTTCCACGACTACTTCGAGTGGGCCGCCGAACAGGTCGGGCACCACGTGTCGTACGGCGCCGAGGTCTCGCAGGTGCGGACCTGCGACGACGGCTTCGAGTTCACCGTCGGCGAGCAGCAGGTCAGGGCCCGCAACCTGGTGCTGGCGACCGGCCTCGAGGCCAACCTGCCGGACGGCATCGAGACGAGCGACCGGATCTGGCACAACAAGGACCTGCTCACCCGCGTCGACAGCCTGAAGAACCCGCGCCAGGTCGTCGTGGTCGGCGCCGGGCAGAGCGCGGCCGAGGCCGTGGCGTTCTTCCACGACCGCTTCCCCGAGGCGGAGGTGCACGGCGTCTTCGCGCGCTACGGCTACAGCCCCGCCGACGACAGCTCGTTCGCGAACCGGATCTTCGATCCCGCCGCGGTGGACGACTTCTACTCCGCGCCGGAGGAGGTCAAGCAGAAGCTGATGGGCTACCACGCCAACACGAACTACGGCGTGGTCGACGGCGACCTGATCGAGGAGCTGTACCGCCGCGTCTACCGGGAGAAGGTCGTCGGCCGGCAGAGGTTGTTGCTGCACAACACCTCCAAGCTCACCGACGTGACCGCCGACGGCAAGTGCGTGGTCGAGTCGCTCGCCGGCGGCGGGCAGCTGCCGATCGACGCCGACGTGATCGTCTACGCGACGGGCTACCGTCCGGCGAACCCGGTCAGGCTGCTCGGCGACCTCGCTCACCACTGCGAACGCGACGAGCGCGGCCGGCTGAAGGTGACCCGCGACTACCGCGTCGTCACGGACAACGGCCTGCGCGGCGGCATCTACCTCCAGGGCGGCACCGAACACACGCACGGCATCACGTCGTCGCTGCTGTCGAACACGGCGGTGCGCGTCGGCGAGATTCTCGACTCGGTGCTGCGGCGGGTCGCCCAGCAGCAGGCAGAACCGAAGCTCCAGGCAGTCAAGTAGTTCCAGTAGTTCGTGAGGAAGGACCTGTCATGACCAACCCGTTCGAGGACCCGGAAGGCCGTTTCTTCGTGCTGGTCAACGAAGAGCAGCAGCACTCGCTGTGGCCGGTGTTCGCGGAGGTGCCCGCCGGGTGGACCACGGTGTTCGGCGAGGAGAGCCGCGAGGCGTGCCTGGCCTACGTCGAGGAGAACTGGACGGACCTGCGTCCGGCCTCTATCCGTGTTTGACGGCCGCTGTGTTTGATTGCCGCTGCTCCGCAGACGGCGGTGAGTTCGCCGGGAAGTCGGCCGGACGACCGACGCGAACTCACGTGAGGCAGTCAGCTCAGGTAGTCCTCGAACGTTCGCTTGCCCACCGCGCGGCCGGGAGTCAGGTTCCCGCCCGCGCGGTAGGCGCGGTACGTGGCCCCAGGCACCTTCAACGGCACGAGCGTGCGCTTCTTTCCCGTTGCCGCCAAGTACATCCGTGCGAAGTCGACGGCTTCGCGGATCTCCGGGCCGCCCATCTCGGGTGCCTTGCCCGCCGGCGGCGCCTGGGCCAGCGCGGCCAGTTCCAGGCCGACCTCGGCCTCGTCGACCGGCTGGAAGCGGAACCCCGGCACGAGCATCAACGGCAGCTTCGAGGAGCCCTCGAACATCTTGTGCAGCAACGAGTGGAACTGCGTGGCCCGCAGAATCGTGTGCGGCACACCGGAATCGATGATCACCCGCTCGGCGGCGAGCTTCTGCTTGTAATAGGGGAGCGGCACCTCGTGACAGCCGACGATCGAGATGTAGACCAGGTGCGCGGGCTTCGAGGCCAGCACCGCCCGCGCCATCCGCACCTCGTGCCGGAACGACGTCGCGCAGTGCACCACCACGTCCGCCCGCAGAGCGTTCAACCCCGTGCCGCGCAACAGATCCGTTCCGGTGGAGCGTGAGACCGCCTTGGCCCCCGGCAGCGCGGCGACGACGTGCTTGCCCAGCGAACCACTGCCACCCGTGACGACGAAGGTCATGCCGTCACTCTGGCACGGTGGTAGTAGGCCAGCACGACGGTGCCGGACACGGCGGCCACGGCGCTGATCACCAGACCGGCCTGCGACAGCCCGCTCATGCCCGTGCCCTCGCCGAGCAGCTTGATGCCGATCCACGCGGCGACGATCGGGTTCACCACTGTCTGCCCGGCCACGACGAGATCCGGCGGTCCGGCGGCGTATCCGAGCTGGATGAACCACGCCCCGGTCAGGAAGGCGACTGCTAACCCGCCGAGCGAGACCCATTCGATCAGCGGCAGCGCGGTCGTCACGTCCCTGACCAGCACGGCGACCAGTCCGTAGGCGATCCCGGCGCCCACGGCGAGCGCCAGAGCCCGCACGGCGTCCGCGGTGAAGGTCGCGGCCACGACGCACACCAGCACGCCCGCGACGACGAGTTGCCCGGCCTGCAGCGCCACCTTCGGCGACACCTCGGTCGGTATCGCCGCGCCCGCCGTGATCGACACGAACACCACGATCCCGGCCGTCGTCACCAGCACCGCCACGGCGAGCAGCCCGGTCAGGCGTCGTGCGCGTGCCACCGCGATGATCGGGATGGCCAGCGCGTTCAGTGGCGCGACCACCGACACCGGGGCCAGCGCCAGCGCGACGACCTGCAGAACCGCGCACGCGAACAGCACCAGGAACCCGGAGACCCACCGGCGTGACCGCACGAGCTGGAGCGCCGAGGTCAGCTTCAGGTCGGTCGTCTCCTGCACCCCGGCGTGCTGCCACATCGCGCCGAGCGCGCTGCACCCGGCCGCGAGCACCGCGCACAGAATCGCGACCCCGACCACGTGGTGAATGCTACGCCGCCACTGCTATGGTTCATTACATGAGTAACGAACCAAGGAACTAGGCCCATGTTCGACGACCGGAGCCCGATCTACCGGCAGATCGCCGACCGGATCAAGGCGGACGTGCTCAGCGGGGTGTTGAAGGCGGACGAGCAGGTCATGTCGACCAACCAGTACGCCTCCTACTACCGGATCAACCCGGCGACCGCCGCGAAGGCGTTCCAGCAGCTCGTGGACGAGCAGGTGCTCTACAAGAAGAGGGGGATCGGGATGTTCGTGAGCACGAGGGCTCGCGACATGCTGCGGGCACAGGGGCGGGAGAGCTTCTTCGGCGAGGTCGTGGACCCGATGGTCGCGGAGGCCCGCGCTATCGGCATTCCGCTCGCCGAGGTCATCCGCCGGATCGAACAGCACGAGAACAACGGGGGCGTGTGATGCGGGTTGACGTACAGGGCTTAACGGTTCGCTATGGTGAGGTCACGGCCGTCGACGACATGAGCTTCTCGTTGTCCGGCAACAAGATCTACGGGCTGCTCGGCCGCAACGGCTCCGGCAAGACCAGCCTGATGTCGACCCTGGCGGGTTATCGCAAGCCTTCAGGATCCGTTCAGCTCGACGGCGCCCCGGTCTTCGAGAACGCCGCCGCGATGCGCCAGGTGTGCCTGGTCCGGCACTCCGCCGATGCCGCGGACAAGGGCGACAAGGTCTCGTACGTGCTGGAGTACGGCGCGGCCTGGCGTGACACGTGGGACAACGCGTACGCACTGGAACTGGTGGACCTGTTCAAGATCGACCTCAAGACGAAGGTCGGCGCGCTGTCGCTGGGTCAGCGGTCCGCGCTCGGCGTCGTGATCGGGCTAGCCAGCCGTTCACCGCTGACGATGCTGGACGAGGCGCACCTCGGCATGGACACGCCGACCCGGTACGCGTTCTACGACGCGCTGCTCAACGACTTCATGGAGCACCCGCGCACGATCGTCATCTCCACTCACCTCATCGAGGAGCTCGCCTCGTTGCTGGAGGAGGTCCTGATCATCGACAGCGGCCGCCTGGTGCTGCAGGAAGAGGCCGACGTGCTGCGCTCGCGCGGTACCGAGGTCACTGGGAACGTCTCCGACGTCGACGAGTTCACCGCGGCGTTGACCGTGCTCAGCGAGAAGTCGTTGGGAAGCACCAAGGCCGCGATGCTCTACGGCGCTCTCGACTACGACCAGCTGATCCGTGCCCGTCAGCTGGGCCTGGAGCTCGGCCCGATCGCGTTGCAGGACCTGTTCGTCCACCTCACCGAACCGGTCGGAGGCAAGCGGTGAAGATCTTCCGGCACCTGATCACCTCGATCGCCGTGTTCTGCGTCCTGGTCGCGGCCGGCGCCTTCGCGTTCGCCGTCGTGACCACGTTCGTGGTGTCGGCGTTCCGCGACGTCGAGATCAGCGCGTGGAACGTCGTGGCGTCGCAGGTCGCGCGCTGGTTCCTGTTCTGGGTGGGCATCTACCT
The DNA here is from genome assembly GCF_900115955.1 of Lentzea waywayandensis. Taxonomy (GTDB): domain Bacteria; phylum Actinomycetota; class Actinomycetes; order Mycobacteriales; family Pseudonocardiaceae; genus Lentzea; species Lentzea waywayandensis. Next base: position 183,484 of record NZ_FOYL01000013.1, on the reverse strand, counting down.
GATCCACAACCTGTTGCCGATCGCCGTCGCGCACGGCCGGACGCGTCGGGAGTTCCTCGCCGGAGCCTCTGCTTTCAGCGTCGTGCTGGCGTTCGTGATGGGGCTGCTCGGCTGGCTGGGATTCCTCGTGGAGGGCGGGATCTACTCGCTGATGGACTGGCGTGCGGACGAGCACGGCTCATCGGTCGCGTACTTCCTGATGTTCCTGGTGTGGTGCGCGGTCGGCATGTTCTGCGCGGCGGCCTTCGACCGGTTCGGCGCCGGCGGCATCTTCTCGATCCCGATCGCCCTGTCGCTCGTGGCCGTCACGACCACGGGGATCCCCGGATCGGGCAAGCTGCCGTTCGTCCCAGACCTGCCGGTGTTGCTGGGCTCCGGCTGGCACCTGGTGTCGGTGGCGGCGTTCCTGGTCGCGCTGGCCGGGACGTGGGCGATCGCCAGGGACATGCCGGTGCGGCTGCGCACCACGTGATCAGCCGCTGTCCCGCACCACCAGCGACGGCTCGAAGACCACCGACGTGACGGGGGTGCGCGGCTCGCCGATCTGGCGCAGCAGCTGACGTGCCATCTCCGCGGCCATGTCGCTGATCGGCTGGCGGACGGTCGTGAGCTCGGGTTCGGACGTCAGCGCGGCGCTGCTGTCGTCGAACCCGACGATCGCCACGTCGTCGGGAACCTTGCGGCCGCTGCGGTGCAGCACGGGGATCGCGCCGTTCGCCATCAGGTCCGAGGCGATGAACACGCCGTCGACGTCCGGGCAGCATCCGATCAGTCGTTCCATCGCGGCCACGCCGGACTGCCGGGTGAAGTCGCCGTGCACCACCACGGCGTCCGGTACCTCGGCGAGGAACCCGGCGAGCCGGTCCTGGCCCGCCGGGGTGTCCTGCGGCCCGGTGATCGTCGCGATCCTGTTGCACTGCAACGACTTGAGCCTTCGGCCTGCGAGGGCGGCGCCAGCCGTCTGGTTCACGTCGACGTAGGTGATCGGCATCGGCCTGAGCGGGCGGCCGGCCAGCACGACCGGCAGCCCGGCCGCGATCAGCTGACCTGGCACCGGATCCGCCGGATCGGTGTGCACGAGGATCACGCCGTCCAGACGTCCGCAGCGCAGGTCGCTCATCGCCTGCTCACGCGTGCCCGGCCCGGTCATCATCAGCACCAGGTGGATGCCGAGCGGCCGCACGACCCTGGTGACACCGCTGACGACGCTCGCGAGGTGCGGGTCGCCGTCCATCCGGCGTTCGTCGGGCAGCAGCAACCCGATCGCGTCGGCCCGGCGCGTGACGAGCGACCGCGCGGCGATGTTCGGCAGATAACCGGTGCTGGAGATGGCTTTCTGCACGGCGTGCCGGAGTGACTCGTCGACGCTGGAGGCACCGTTGACCACTCTCGACGCGGTCGCGCGCGACACTCCGGCCACGCGGGCCACCTCCTCCAGCGTCACGCGCTTCACCCGGCCGCCAGTTCCGCCGTGCGGTGGCGTTCCATCAGCTTGACCACCTCGGCGGTCGGCGGGTGGGTGATCGCGGAACCGGCCGACCGCACGACCTCCAGCGACTCGGTGAGGTGCGTGCGGACGAACTGCTTCAGCGCGTCCGGGCTGGTCGAGGCGAGCTGGATCTCGGCATCCGTCGGCATTCCTGGCATGTCGTGCCCGGCGTGGTTGTTGACGTACGGCGCGTCGAGCAGCTTCCTCAGTTCGGTGAGCTCGATGTTCCGGTTCTCCTTGAGCGAGGCGGAGTCCGTCAGGTCGAGCAGCTTGAGCGCCTGCTCGTCGGTGGCGATGGCGAGCTCGACGAACGCCCGTTCCGTTGCGCCGTAACCGTTCTGGGGAGTCGTGGGTGGAGGAGGCTGCGGAGGTGGAGCCTGCTGGCAGGCCGCGAGAAGGCCTGCCAGCAGGAGTGCTGTCAACCGTGGTTGCCGGCGTGGTCGCACTTGATCACCACGTTGAGACAGTTGCGGACGCGGCGCTCCATCTCGGCGCGCGGCCACACGTTGAAGAAGTCACCGTGCATCGTCTGCCCTGTGCCAGAAGCGAGGCGCAGTCCGGCCGTGCTGCCGTTGACCGGATACCTGAGCACCATCCGGAGTTTCGGCACCGAGACGGGGTGGCTCGACGGGCAGCCGCCCGCGACCGGGTAGGACATGTGGGACTTGTGGTCGGCCGAGTCGAGGTTGCGGCCGTCCCAGCACTGCGGGAAGTCCAGGTAGGTCTCCAGCATCGTGCCCGCCGGGCAGGTCACGAAGTTCTTGGACGGGTTGACGTGCCCGGCGTGCAGGCAGGACCAGCGCGCGATGCTGTCGGCGTCACCCGTGGCCTTCGCGTTGCCCGCGACGATCTTCAACCCGTACGGCGTCGGCTGGATCGCCGCCGGGTTGTTCACGCCTTCGCCGAGGTAGTAGAACGTGACTCCGGTCGGTGCGATCGCCGTGTTGTTCCGGTACAGCGTCGGCACCCAGTAGGACGAGATGTCCGCGGCCGGGTTGCAGTTGCCGGTCTGGCCTTCCAGCGACTGCTGGGTGGACCGGGCGTTCGTCGAGTGGTTGCCGAAGAAGTCGTGGAAGTGCGAGGCCCCGGCCAGGTTCGGCAGCACGATCGGGTCGTCCGCCAGCCGGTGGCTGATCGGGCACTCCGCGAGGAACTCGGCCACGCGAACAGGTTCTCCTTGTGCCGCAACGGGAATGCTGAGAGCCGTGGCTATCAGTCCGATGACGGCGGCGATGTGGAACAAAGGCTTCCTCATTGAAGCTTTCCTCTCCGCAGCAGGATTGGGAGAGCGCTCTCACGCCCATCGAGCATGGCGCAGCCCGTAATGAGCCGTCAATCCGCAAGAAACGTTCAGAAGTCCCGGTTTTCTTGACACGGCATGCCTGATGCCCTGACTCTCGGCTCTGAACTCCTGTCCCAGAGAGCGCTCTCTCGCGCCGCCGTCCCGTTCTCCGGCCTCAGGAGCATTCATGTCAGGAAGGCTTCAACGCGGAAGACTCCCTCTGTTCGTCGCGGCGATGGTCGCGGCCGCTCTGATCGTCCCGGTGCCGGCCTCGGCCGCCGGTCCGCTGATCTCGCAGAACCGTCCGGTCACCGCGTCCAGCAGTGAGAACGCCGTGTTCGGCGCCGCCGCGGCGGTCGACGGTGACGCCGGAACCCGCTGGTCCAGCGCGTTCAGCGACCCGCAGTGGATCCAGATCGACCTCGGGCAGTCCGCGCGGGTCGACCAGGTCGTGCTGGCCTGGGAGACCGCGAGCGCCAGGGCGTACACGCTCAGCATCTCCGCCGACGGCAACTCGTGGCAGGAGCTGCGCAGAACGACCACCGGGCCCGGCGGCACCGAGACCCTGGCGGTCACCGGCACCGGCAGGTACGTGCGCCTCGACCTCACCCAGCGGGCCACGCAGTGGGGTTACTCGCTGTGGGAGTTCCAGGTGTTCGGCACCCAGGGGAGTGCGGCGGAAACCCTGCTCTCCTACGGCAGGACCGGTGCCGCGTCGACGTTCCAGGACGACCCGGCCTGCGGCCAGTGCACCCCGGCCAAGGCGTTCGACCGCGATCCCGCCACCCGCTGGGCGACGAGCGCGACGAACGGCTGGGTCGACCCGGGCTGGATCTCCGTCGACCTCGGCGCCACCGCCACGATCTCCAAGGTCGTGCTGCAGTGGGATCCGGCGTTCGCCACCGCGTACCGGATCGAGGTCTCCGACAACAACTCGACCTGGCGCGAGATCTACTCGACCACCGCGAGCCGCGGGTTCAAGGAGACGCTGACGGTCAACGGCACCGGACGGTACGTGCGGATGTACGGCACGGCCAGGTCGAACGGCTACGGCTACTCGCTGTGGGAGTTCCAGGTCTACGGCACGGGTGGCGCTCCGATCACACCACCGCCGTTGCCGCCGAACCCGACGTTTCCCGGCCGGCTGGTGTGGGCGGACGAGTTCAACGCGCCTGCGGGCGCCGCGCCGGACGCTTCGAAGTGGACGCCGGAGATCGGGCCGGGCGTGAACAACGAGCTCCAGTACTACACGAACAACAACAACGCCCGGCACGACGGCAACGGCAACCTGGTGCTCCAGGCGCGGCGTGAGGTGACGCCGGGCAGCGCGTGCCCGGTGGATCCGGTCAGCGGCAGCGGGACCTGCCAGTACACGTCCGCACGGCTCAACACCTACGGCAGGTTCACCTTCACCTACGGCCGGGTCGAGGCGCGGATCAAGGTGTCGTCGACGCAGGGGCTGTGGCCGGCGTTTTGGATGCTGGGCGCGGACTTCTTCGACAAGCGCACGCCGTGGCCCGCCTGCGGCGAGATCGACATCATGGAACACGTCGGTCGCGAGCCGAACAACTTCTACTCGACGCTGCACGCGCCCGGCTACTACGGCGCGGGCGGGTTCGGGCAGCAGCTCGCTCTCGGTCAACCGGCGTCATCGGCGTTCCGGACGTTCGCGGTGGAGTGGGACTCCAGCCACATGACGTTCAGCGTGGACGGCAACAGGTTCTTCACCGTCGACCGGAACCAGCTGGAGACCACCCGCGGGCCGTGGGTCTACGACCACCCGTTCTTCCTCATCATCAACAACGCGGTGGGCGGCGACTGGCCCGGCCCGCCGGGGGCCGGGACGCAGCTGCCGCAGGACATGGTGCTGGACTACGTCAGGGTGTACCAGTGATCGAGATCTGCGCGGGCGGTGAGACGTCGAACGCCTCGCTGACCGCCTCGACCTCGATCTGCGCGGTCTCGCCCGAGTTGAGCGGGATCGCCGGCACGAAGTACGCGTCGTTCGTCGTGCCACCGAGGAAGATCCGTTCGGAACCGGTCCACTTGTAGACCCGGTACTGCCTGATCGTGCCGGGCGAACGAGTCCAGGTGAGCCGTGCCGATGCCGTCGTGGCGTTGGTGCGGCTCACCTGCTCGACCCGGACGTTGGACGGGCTCGCGGGTGGCGTCATGACCGGGTTCGTCACGCCGATCCGGCCGATCAGCGCCGTGATCGCCGCGCCGGGCAGGACCCGCAGCGAGATCTCCGTGAGCGTCGCGCCGGAGTGCTCGCCGAGCGGGAAGACGCTGCGCCGCCACGCCCCGCTGACCCCGCCGAGGTCGAGGACGTGTTCTGCCGTGCCGAACCGCAGGATCGCCTGGAGCCTCGACGGACCGGTGCCGGTGCGGTGGACGATCTCGAACTGGCTGCTGCCGGTGAGCTTCAGCGACGTCGCGAACAGCCGGACGTCGTTGGCGGACTGCGGGGTGCCGGTGATCTTCAGCGCGGTGCCGCCGTCGTACGGGTCGTCCCAGTCGAGCGACGGCGTGACCTTCGTGCCGGTGCCGGTGACGCTCCACCGCCACGTCGGCAGGACGTCCTGCAACGACAGGTTGTTCCACGCCTGCGCCGACCGGACCGTGCCGCCGACCGCGAACTTCCTGCCGTGGCCGGTGTTGAAGTTCGTGACGAACGGCAGGCTCGTGATCGGCGTGAGCTCGGTGATGTAGTGGGCGACGCCCTTCCAGCTCGCCGTCGTCGTGGTGTTCGCCGGGTCGCCGTTCTGGCCGACCCAGAACCTGTTGTCCCGGCTGTAGAAGTCGGCGGGGCTGCTCGCCGACTTGAACGTCCATTCCGGACGGTAGAAGCCGAGCGACGTCACGTGCGGCTTGTTCTCGGGGAAGACACTCGCCCAGCCGATGCTCGTGTTGTAGCCGTTGGCCTCGACGTCCACACCGGACGCCAGGTCGTACGGGCTGCGGCCCATCTGCCGGGCCAGCGCGGCCGAGTTCGCGAGACCCTGCGTGCTCCACCAGAAGTTCATGAACATCTCGTCGGACTGCTCGAAGAACATCCGGTTGCGCGCGGTCAGGGCGTTCTGCCAGCTGACGCTGCCCGTGTCGGTCATCGCGTCGTACCAGATGACCCGCAGCCCGGACTTCTTCATGTACACGATGAAGTCGCGCATGTCGTTCGCGAGCTGGGTGTTGCCGCCGGCGGTCTCCTGGTTGAGGAACCAGCCGTCGAACCCGTAGTGGCGCGCGACCTGGATCATCTTGTCCGCCACGGGGAACCGGTCGCCCTCGCGTTTGACGAAGTCGCGGACCCACTGGATCTGGCCGCCGTACGCGGTCGGCGGGAGGAACACGTTGCCGATCACCTTGACCCCGTTGCGGTGGGCCGCGTCGGTGACGGTCGGGTTCGGCGCGAGGATCAGGCCCTCGGACGCGGATCCGCCCCAGAACACCAGTTCGTCGATGTACTGCCAGTAGTTCGTGGCGTAGTAGTTCATGTCGAGCGCGCCCTGGGCGGGGTTGTTGCTCGTGGGCGCGTACGCCACCAGAGCCTGCACTCGAGCCTCGTTGGGACGGGCGTGCGCGTTGGCCGGTCTGGCCGGAACGACACGTCTCGCGAGCGGCACCGTGCTGCGGTTGTACTTCGCGTCCCGGTCGGTCGACGGATCCCAGTTCAGGATCGTCGCCGGGTGCCAGTACGACGCGTAGGGCTGCGCGACTTCGGCTGCGGACGCGGGAGTCTCGGACAGCAGACTGGTGAGTGCTGCTGTGGAGCTCAGAACGAGGAACTGTCTCCGAGTGGGCACGTGATCACCCTTGTGCGCCATCTGATTCGCCGCATACCGCTTCTACGGTGACTGAACAGGACGACAACGTCCCGGTCCGCTGCGCTGGGTGACGAACCGCGTTCGGTGACCAGTTGTCGAACATCGTCGAAATGTCCCCGTAACCATCCATGTGGCCGAATCCGTTCGGAGCTACCGGGCGGTAGCGTGAGCCTCGCCGTCGGTTTTTGGTTCCCCTGCAACCAATCGAGGTGTCATCGTCGTGCGCATCAAAGTCGTGCTTGCGGCACTCACCCTGGCGCTGATCCCGGTCGCCACCCCCGCCGTCGCCACCGCGGCGGCCAACCCCTACGAACGCGGCCCCGCACCTACGGCCGCAACGGTCGAGGCAGCTCGCGGCACCTTCGCCGTGACGTCCGCGGCCGTGTCCCGCCAGTCGAACTTCGGCGGCGGCACGGTCTACACCCCGACCAGTGATCTCACGTTCGGCGCCGTCGCCGTCTCACCCGGCTTCACCGCCACCCAGTCGTCCGTCGCGCACTTCGGCCCGCGCCTGGCGTCCTACGGGTTCGTCGTGATCACCATCAACACCCTGTCCGGCTTCGACGACCCCGACAGCCGGGGCCGTCAGTTGCTGGCAGCACTGGACTACGTGGTCCGAACCAACCCGCGCGTCGATGCCTCGCGCCTCGCCGTGATGGGCCACTCCATGGGCGGCGGCGGTGCACTGCGCGCCTCCGCGACCCGACCCGCCCTGCAGGCCTCGATCCCGATGGCCGGCTGGCACACCACCAAGAGCTGGTCGACGGTCCAGGTGCCGACCCTGGTGCTCGGCGGCCAGAACGACCCCACCGCGCCCAACTCGCAGCACTCGACGCCGTTCTACAACTCGATCACGGCCGCGCCCGACAAGGCGTTCCTGGAACTGCGCGGCGGCGACCACTCGGCGCCTCGCAGCGACAACGTGACGGTACGGAAGTACACGCTGTCGTGGCTCAAGCGGTTCGTGGACGACGACGTGCGCTACGACCAGTTCCTGTGCCCGGCGCCCGCGCCGAACACCTTGATCTCGGCGTACCGGGACACGTGCCCACACGCGTGATCTTGAACGAGTAACCAGTACAGACAGGGAGTTGCCCAAGCGACCGCCGGGGCGGCTTCAACGGCCTGACTGATCGGGTTGCTGTGCCAGCTTGCGACGGCCTGGCGCAGCGACCCGGTCATGTCTCTCTCACCATCAGCCCGGCGCCCTCCGGGATCTCCAGCGGAACCGTGTAGAAGCGGATGTCGTACCCGTCCGGGTCGGTGACGCCGGACAACAGCCAGCCGACCTGCGTCCGCGTCACGCCCGCGTGCGCGACGCCCTGCGCGGCGAGGTGCGCCGCGAGCGCGTTGATGGCCTCCTCTCCCGGCACGCCGATGGCGAAGTAGTCGAACCCGGCCGCCGCGACGGCCTTCTCCGGGTTGAGGCGGATCGCGAAGCCCGGCCCGCCGTTGGGATGCGCCAGGGCGACACCCATCAGGACGCCCTCCTCGACGAAGTGCATGACGGGCAGGTAGCCGAGGTGGTCCTGGTACCAGGCCAGCGACTTCTCCAGGTCGGAGACCGGCAGTTTGAGGTGGTGGATGCCCTCCAGCAGTGGCGCGTTGCTCATCTCGTGACCTCCTGATTGCAGTAAGACTGCACTTATGCAGTTAGACTGCAACATGTGGCAGAAGACGTCAACAGGGATCTGCGAGCGGCACGGCGGGCGGACACCGAGGTCCGGATCATCGAGGCGGCGACCGAGCTGTTCACCGAACACGGCTACGTCGCCACGACGTTGACCGACGTGGCGAAACGCGCCGGCGTGGGCGCACGCACGGTGTACGTGCGGTTCGAGGGCAAGGCCGCGCTGCTCCAGCGCTGTCTCGACGTGGCGATCGCGGGGGACTACCACCGCGTGGCCGTGCCGGACCGCGACTGGTTCCAGCAGGCGATGAACGCGCCGACAGCGGGGGAGCGGATCGCGCGGATGGCCAGGATCAGCGCGCAGCTCATGGAGCGCACCGGGGCGTTGCTGAAGGTGGCGCAGCAGGCCGAGGCGATCGAGCCCGAGATCGCCGAACGCGCGCAGGCGGGCCGCACGCAGACACATCAGGCCATCGGCGGCTTCTTCCGGAAGCTTGCCGCCGATGGCCTGATGTCAGAGGAGAACGTGGACTGGGTCGCGGAGACCGGTGCGGTGCTCGGCCAGGCCGAGACCTACCTGCTGCTCACCAGGACCACGGACCTGTCGGTGGAGCGGTACGAGTCGTGGCTGGCCGAAACCTGGACACGACTCGTACAACCTCACTCGTAGGCGATCGCGTCCAGCACGTTCAGCCTGGCCGCTCGGATCGCCGGCAGGATCGCCGCGATCACGCCGACGAACGCCGCCACCACCAGGTACTGGGCCATGGTCATCCAGGGGAGTCCGATCTCCGAGATGCCCTGGTCCTTCAGCGCCTGCACGGTCGCGATGCCCAGGGCGAGACCGACCGCGAGGCCGAGCACCGCGCCGAACACCGAGATCACCACCGACTCGACGGTGATCATCCGCATCACCTGCGACCGCCGCATGCCGACGGCCCGCAGCAGGCCCAGTTCGCGGGTTCGTTCGATCACCGACAGCGCCAGGGTGTTGATGACGCCGAGGACGGCGATCAGGATCGCCAGCGCCAGCAGGATCTGGATCATCAGCAGGACCGTGTCGAACTGCGAGGTCGTCTGCTTCACGAACGCGCTGCGGTCCTGGACGGTGATCTCCGGGTTGTCCGCGAACAGCGGTTCGACGCGCTTCTGCACGTCCGCCGCGGACACGCCCGATGAGACCTGGACGAACGCCTGAGCGATCTGGTCGGACCGGAACTGCGCCGAGGCCGACTCCGGCAGGACGAGCGCGCCCTGCAGCACCTGCGACTTGGCCCAGATGAAGGCGACCGTGTAGTTCTGCGGCGCCGCGGCCTTGGCCAGTTGCAGCGTGACCGTGCTGCCGACCGTCCAGCCCTTCTCGGCCGCCATCTCCTCCGGCAGCGCGAGCTGGCCGTCCTTCAGCGGCTTGATGTCACCGGACTTCGGCTTCAGCGCGAACATCGTCGCCATCGCGGGCATGTCGGTGACGCCGACCGCGAACAGCTGGTTCTCGCCCTGGAGCACGCCGTCCTGCGACCAGCCGACCGCCGACTTGACGCCGTCGGTCTTCTCGATCTTGGTCAGGACGTCCCGCTTGAACGTCGCGGCCTGGCCCTCCATCTGGCCCTCGCCGGAGATGATCAGGTCGGTCTGGAGCTGACCGGTGGCCAGCTTCTCGATCGACTTGGTCGCCGACGTCAGCACCACGCTCACGCCGGTGATCAGCGAGATGCCGACCATCAGCGCGGCCGCGGTGATCGCGGTGCGGCGCGGGTTGCGCGCGGAGTTGCGGCGTCCCAACAGGCCTGGCATCGACCACGACAGCAGGCGGCCGATCAGCGACACCATCGGCTTGGACAGGATCGGGGTCAGCAGTGCGACACCGACGAACGCCACGAGGATGCCGCCGAAGATCAACGGCAGCGAGGCCTGGTTGAAGCCGAACGCCAGCGACGTGCCACCCGCGGCCGCCACCAGGGCGCCGGTGATCGTGATCTTCGTGAGTGGACGGTCCGGCGTGGCCGCCTCGCGCATCGCCGCCACCGGCGCGATCCGCGACGCCCGCAGCGCCGGCATGACCGCCGCGATCACGGTGACGATCATGCCCACCGCGAACGACGAGATGATCGCCGACATCGGCACGCCGATGCCCGCGAGCTGCAGGTTGGTGCCCCCCACCGAGCTGAAGATCTTCGCCAGCAACGCACCGATGCCGATCCCTGCCCCGAGACCGACGATCGACGCGATCAGGCCGATCACCAGCGCCTCCAGCACCACGGACCCGATGACCTGGCCGCGTGAGGCGCCCATCGACCGCAGCAGCGCCAGTTCCCGCGTGCGCTGGGCGACGATGATGGAGAACGTGTTGAGGATGATGAAGATGCCGACGAACAACGCGATGCCGGCGAACCCGAGCAGCACGTAGTTGAAGAACTTCAGGCCCTCGTTGATCTGGTCGGCCTGTTCCTTCGCCAGCACCGCACCGGTCTTGACGTCGTAGCCGGAGCCCATCTTCGCCGCGACGGCGTCCCGCAGCGCGTCGTCCGACGTGCCCTGGGCTGCGGTGACGGTGATGCCGGAGAAGACGTCCTTCTTGCCCAGCAACAACTGCTGCGCGACCGGCTCGGTGAACGCCACCGACAGCTCGCCGCCCAGCGAGTCACGGCCACCCGCGTACTCGTAGATTCCGGTGACCTTGAAGGTCTTCTTGGGCTCCAGCGTGAGCAACGAGATGTCGTCGCCCACCTTGAAACCGCCGGTCGTCGCGAGATAGCCGCCCAGGACGACCTCGTTCTCGGCGGCGGGCGCCTTGCCCTCGCGGATCTTCTCCTGGCCGGTGCCCGTCCAGTTGAAACCGAACCGGGGCGAGCCCGACGTGGTGATGACCTTGCCGTTCTTGCCGATCGGCCGCGCGGACCCCTGCACGTCGCCGACGGCCGACGCCACGCCCGGCACCGACTTCACGTCGGCGATCGCCTGCGGCGTCAGCGGTTCCGGCTCCTTGCCCTTCTCCGCCTTCGGCGCCACCGAAACGTCCACATTGGCGAAGGCCGACGAGAACAGGTCGGTGAACGAACGCTGAAGCGTGTCGGTCAGAACGAACGAACCGGACACGAACATCACACCCAGCACCACCGCGAGCGCGGACAGCACCAGGCGGAGCTTGCGCGACAGCAAGCTCTTGATAGTCGCCTTAAACATGCGGCACCGCGACAACGGAGTCGAGGTGCTTCATCGTGTCGAGAACCTCTTCGGCCGACGGAGACAGCAGCTCGCGGACGATGTGGCCGTCCTTGAGGAAGATGACGCGGTCGGCGTACGACGCGGCGTTCGGGTCGTGCGTGACCATCACGATCGTCTGGCCGAACTCACGGGCGGAGCGCTGCAGGAACCCGAGCACCTCGGCGCCGGACTGCGAGTCCAGGTTGCCGGTCGGCTCATCCGCGAACACGACGTCAGGGCGCGACACCAAGGCACGTGCGCAGGCCACGCGCTGCTGCTGACCACCCGAGAGCTGCGTCGGCCGGTGCGTGAGCCGGTCGCGCAGACCGACCGTGTCGACGACGACGTCGAACCACGCCTTGTCGACCTTCTTGCCGCCGATCGCGAGCGGCAGCGTGATGTTCTCCTCCGCCGTCAGCGTCGGCAGAAGGTTGAACTGCTGGAAGATGAAACCGACCTTGTCCCGCCGAAGCTCCGTGAGCCCGCGGTCCTTCAGCCCGGTGACCTTCGTGCCACCGACCCACACCTCACCGCTGGTGACGTCGTCCAGCCCCGCGAGGCAGTGCATCAACGTCGACTTGCCCGACCCGGACGGACCCATGATCGCGGTGAACCTGGACTTCTCCAGATCGACGCTCACCCCCGCGAGCGCGGTCACGGCGGCGTCGCCGGACCCGTAAGACTTCCACACGTCGACGGCTCTCGCCGCGACTCCATCGGACGCGCTCACTTCTTGTCCCCTCCTATGGGCTTTCGTGCGCACCATCTTCGGTGACACGGGCACACCGAAGGGTCAGGTCTTTCACTGAGATCGACCCTGAGATTAACCCCGGTGCCCCCGCCCGAGTCACCACGCTGAGAGAACTCTCAGCTGCGCCGAGTAGGCGTGCGGTTGCTTGGAGGAAACGTTATTTCACTGCTGCGGCAGTGTCTTCAGCCTTCGGATGACTAGGCCGTCAACTTCCGTCGCAAGGGGACGGTCGGTTCCATCAGCCATGAAACCAATTCCACGCGGAGGCCTTCCCTCAACGCGTTCTGGGCGAGCCAGTGGTCCACGTCCCCCGCGTAGGCGCCGGCCGGCCGCGGCCAGCAGGCCAGCCACTCGCCGAACGCCGCGTTGAACGCGATCGGGCCGCCCGGCGGGCGCACACCGAGCACCAGCACGGGGTCCTCTCCGGTGGTGAAAGAGGCGGCGGTGTCGTGCACACCACCGAAGAGGATCCGATCCGCACCCAACTCACGGGCCTTGTCCGCCACCCCGAAGAACGCCGACCCACGCCCGTGAGCGCGCACCACCAGCTGGTGCGCGCCGAAGTCGGTGTCGAGGAACTCGTCGGCGTACGTGCCGTCGTCGGCCAGCACCAGCACGTTCGTGCCGCCGGGGAGAGCCCCGACCTGCCCAGGATGCGTGATGCCGATGACGGTGATGCCCACGCCCGCAATCCTGCCGAGCTTGTGTTAACCCTTGGCACCGCTCGCGTTAAACAAGTTTCGGAAGCACTTCGGCGCCGAACAACCGGATCGTCTCGATGACCGACTCGTGCGGCATGCCGCCGATGTCCACGATCACCAGGTGCGTGTCGATGGACAGGTGCTCCGCCAACGCGTTCAGCCGCGCCGCCACCTCGTCCGGCGTGCCGCACACCGCCGCGCCGTCCATGATCGCGTCGACATCGATGTCGCCGTCCCCGCGCCACGGATCCGCGAACCGCGCGTACTCGGCCAGATGTGGCCGCCACCGTTCACGCGCGTCCTCCCGCGACACGAACACGTGACTGGGCACGCCGACCCGTCCGGCCGGGAAGTGCTCCCGGTAGCGCTGCACGACCTCCAGGTAGATCGACGGATCCCGCAACGTCGAGGGCAGCATCAGCGGCATCTCCAGCTCGGCGCCCAGATCCGCCGACACCGCCGACCCCGACCCGATCCACACCGTCGGCCGCGGCGTCTGCACCGGGCGAGGCGTCGTCGTCACGTCGCTCAGCTGCCCCCGGAACCGCCCGTCCCAGCTCACCGACGGCTCCTCCAGCAGCTTCAGCAACAACCGGAGGTGCTCCTCGAACCGCGCCCGCAACTCGCCGGGCTGCACGCCGAACGCCGCGTCCGTCTGCTGGTCGACCCCGCGCGCCACGATCAGCTCGGCGCGGCCGTTCGACAGCACGTCGAGCGTCGCCAGCGCCTCGGCGACCAGCACCGGGTCGCGGTGCGCCAGCAACGTCACGCCGGTCGAGAGTCGCAACGTCGAAGTCCGCGCCGCCACGGCCGCCAGCAGCAGCTCGGGCGCGGACACGATGTAGCGGGTGAAGTGGTGCTCACCGATCGCGACGCCCGCGAACCCGGCCTCCTCGGCCACCACCGCCTGCTCGACCATCGCCCGCAGCCGGTCGGCCTGCGGCACCTCCTGTCCCGTGCACGGATTGGGCAGGTGGTCACCCAGGATCAGCAGGTAGACGTCCATGCGGGCCATTTTCCATCGTCCGAGGCAAGATGGTTGATGTGGTCACCAACAATGAGGCCGAGAGCCGCTACGAGGTCCATGTCGACGGCGCGCTGGCCGGGTTCCTGGAGTACCGGATCATCGGTGAGGTCATCGCGCTCGTTCACACCGAGGTCGACGAGGCGTACGCAGGTCAGGGCCTCGGCGCCCAGCTCGCCAAGTACGCGCTCGACGACGCGCTTGCCCGTGATGTCAAGATTTCCCCGTTGTGCCCGTTCGTGGCGAAGTACATCGACAAGCATCCGGAATACCGTGTTACCGTCCGGTAGATAGTTGCGAGCGCTAACAAAGAGGTGGGCGAGCGTGTGGAGTGAGCCGGGCGCGTTCGAGGTCGCACCAGGTGTGCACCGGATTCCGCTGCCGCTGCCGAACGACGGGCTGCGCGCGGTCAACGTCTACGCGATCGAGGACGGCGACGGGCTCGTCCTGGTCGACTCCGGCTGGGCGCTGGACGAGGCCCGCGACCAGCTCGAAGCCGCGCTGGGCACGCTGAACAAGGGCTTCGAGGACATCAGGAAGTTCCTCATCACGCACGTGCACCGCGACCACTTCACGATGGCCGTGTCGCTGCGCCGGACGTTCGGCAGCAAGATCGGGCTGGGCCTCGGCGAGCAGCCCTCGCTGCGGCACATGCTGCACGGCCAGGACGACCAGCACGTCGGCGACCTGCGCAAATGGGGTGCCTCGGAGCTGGCCGAGACGTGGATCAAGATCATGCACCACGTCGACCGCGGTGAGGCCCTGCGCGACTACGAGGAGCCGGACGAGTGGCTCGTCCGCAGCACGGTCGGCCTCGAACATCGCGAACTCGAGGTCATCCCGACGCCCGGCCACACCCGCGGCCACGTCGTGTTCGTCGACCACACCGCGAAGGTGTTGTTCTCGGGCGACCACGTCCTGCCGCACATCACGCCGTCGATCGGCTTCGAACCGCTCCGGCCCGAACTGCCGCTCGGCGACTACATGACGTCGCTGAGGCTCACCCGCGAGCTGCCGGACCTCAAGCTGCTGCCCGCGCACGGCGAGGTCACCGACAGCTCGCACGCCCGCGTCGATGAGTTGTTGCAGTTCCACGAGCAGCGGCTGGAAGAGATCGGGAAGGCCGTGGCGGGCAGCGCGTTCGAGACCGCCCGCAAGATCGGCTGGACCCGCCGCCAGCGCCGGTTCGACGATCTCGACATGTTCAACCAGGTGCTGGCCATCGGCGAGACGGCCGCGCACCTCGACGTTCTCGTCGAACGTGGCGAATTGACCCGAACTCTGAACGCCGGCGTGCTCGAATACCAGGCGTGACACCGCTTGAGCTGGCCGCCTGGACCTGGAAGATGCCCCGCAGGGGCAGGGGATTCTGGTTCTCGCTGGCGATCGACGTGCTGTGGCCCGTTGTCGTGCTGTTCGTGCGCCTGAAGGTGCGGGGAAAGCAGCACGTGCCGGGCAACGGCGGCGTGATCCTCGCGTTCAACCACCTGTCCAATGCGGACACCGTGGCGGCCGTGGTGTTCGCGCTGATGTCGAACCGGGTGCCGCGCGTGCTCGCGAAGGCCTCCCTGTGGCGCATGCCGGTCGTCGGCTGGGTCATGCGCTCCGGAGGTCACATCCCGGTCGAACGGGGCACGGTGAAGGCCTCAGAGGCGTTGAGGCCCGCTGTGGAGGCACTGCGCGACGGGGAGTGCGTGATGGTGTTCCCCGAGGGCACCTTCACCGACGATCCCGAGAACTGGCCGATGAAGGGCAAGTCCGGCGTCGCGCGGATGGCCCTCGAATCCCGCGTCCCGGTCGTACCGGTGGCCGAGTGGGGCACGCAGGACCTGCTGCCGAAGGGCAAGATCCTGCCGAGGTTGTTGCCGCGCAAGAAGATCGAGGTCGTCGCGGGCGCGCCGGTCGACCTGTCGGACCTGTACGACCTCGATCTCACCGCCGAGGTGCTGGCCGAGGCCACCCGGCGGGTCATGGCGGCCATCACGACCATGCTCTCAGGCATACGTTCCGCTCAGGCGGGTAGCCAGAGTGCATGACCACGCGAGAGGAATTCGAGTTACGCAGGCAACGCCGTCCCGGTGGGACGGGGATCTGGGCCCCGGTCGTCCCTGAACCGCGCGCGCCCCAGGAGTGGGTCGTGCAGGCCGACGACGAACCCGTGATCGTGCGCAGCGTCGACTGAGTGTCTAGTTCACCTGGACGGCGTCTAGAGTCAGTAGACGCGTCTAGCTAACGTGGACGCCATGACTCTGGACGAGGAACTGCTGAGGGCGGCGCGGACGGCGGGCACCGCCTCCGCCGCTGCTCAGGATCAGGCGGACATCGCCAAGGCCGTCTACCACCACTCCGTGCTGCGGCTGCACCGCGCCGGCGGGTCGATGCGCGAGATCGCCGAGGCGCTGAAGATGAGCCATCAGCGCGTGCACCAGATCGTGGAGCAGTCCAAGCGCACCGAGCGCTGCTGGTTCTGCGGGCGCGTCGCCGACGAGGTCGACAAGATGATGGCCGGGCCCGCCGCGCTGATCTGCGACGTGTGCGTCGCCGAGGCTCAGGTCGCCGAGGTCGGCGACTGCTCGTTCTGCAGCGAGACCAAACCCGTCCACGAGGGCGCGGAGGCGAAGATCTGCCGTTCCTGCCTGGACTTCAGCGCCGCCGTGATCAGCGGGGCAGCTTCACTACGGTGACGAAGAAGTCGTCGATCTGGCGGACGACCTCGATGAACCTGTCGAAGTCCACCGGCTTGGTGACGTAGGCGTTGGCGTAGAGGCTGTAGCTGCGCAGGATGTCCTCCTCGGCCTCCGAGGTCGTCAGCACGACGACCGGGATCGAGCGCAGCTCGGCGTCGTTCTTGACCTCGCTGAGGACCTCACGGCCGTCCTTGCGGGGCAGGTTGAGGTCCAGCAGGATCAGGCCCGGCCGCGGCGCGTTCTCGTACTGACCCTCGCGGCGCAGGAACTCCAGCGCCTCGACGCCGTCCTTCACGATGTGCAGCGAGTTGCGGATCTTGTGGTGCTCGAACGCCTCCTGGGTCATCAGGGCGTCGCCGGGATCGTCCTCGACGAGCAGGACGTCGATCACGTTCAGTGGTGACTCAGACATGTACTTCCTCAACCTCGGCGGCAAGTTCCGCGACGACGGGCAGGGTGAACTCGAAGCTGGTGCCGGAGTCCACATCGGTCTTCAACCGGATCGTGCCACCGTGGAACTCGACGATCTTGCGACACATCGCCAGTCCGATGCCCGTGCCCGGGTAGGCGTCCTTCGGGTGCAGGCGCTGGAAGATGACGAAGATCCGGTCAGCGTACTCCGGCTCGATCCCGATGCCGTTGTCGCGCACCGTGAACTTCCACATCTCACCGTCGCGAACGACGTCGACGGCGATCACCGGCGCCTCGGCGCCCTTGAACTTCAACGCATTGCTTATCAGGTTCTGGAACACCGCGCTGAGCAGAGACGCCTCACCTCGCACGGAGGGCAGATCCGCGATCTCGAGGCGGGCGCCGGTCTCCTCGACGCGCTCGGAGAAGCTGTCCACGACGTGGCGCACGAGGTCGTTGAGGTCGATGACCGTCTGCTCGCGGGACATCCGGCCGACGCGGGAGAACGCCAGCAGGTCGTTGATCAGCACCTGCATGCGTTTCGCGCCGTCCACGGCGAACTCGATGTACTGGTCGGCGCGCTCGTCGAGCTGGCCGCCGTAGCGGCGTTGCAGCAGCTGGCAGAACGACGCCACCTTGCGCAGCGGCTCCTGGAGGTCGTGCGAGGCGACGTAGGCGAACTGCTCCAGCTCCGAGTTCGACCGCTGCAGCTCGGCCTTCGCCTCCGCGAGCGTGGCGAGCTCCTGCACGATCCGGCGGCGCATCTGGTTCACGTCCTCGCCGAGCATGACCGTCTCGCGTGGACCGTCCGCGTCGATCTCGTGCTCGAAGTCGCCGGACGCCACCTGCCGGGTGTGGTCGGCGAGGCTCGCGAGCGGCGCGATCAGCAGGCGGTGCAGCAGCAGCGACAGACCGCCGATCACCGCGACCAGCAGCACGCCCATGCCGATCACCAGCCACAGCACCACCTTCGCCGCGCTGTCGAGGTCCGCGCGGGCCTGCCGGGCGAGCCCGCCGATGTCGCTCTGCAGCGCCGCCGTCTCGCTGCGGAGCTGGTCGAACACCACCTTGCCGCGCTCGATGTCGCCGGCGACTCCGGCGGCGGGGCCGGACACCTTGATCGCGGCGACCGTCGGCTCCGCGTACTCGGAGCGCCACTGCCGTGCGAGGTCCTCGATCCGAGTGACCCGGCCGTTGACGTCGCCGACGAGGTCGCGCACGTTCCTGGCGGCCTCCGTCTGAGCCGCCTGACCGTCCAGGTACGGCTTGAGGAAGGCGTCCTGCCCGGTGAGGGTGAAGCCGCGCACGCCGGTTTCCTGGTCGAGCAGCGAGCGGTTCAGGGTCTGGGCACGGCGTGCGGCGGGCTCGATCTTGTCGACCGACCGCGACCGCGTGTCGCCGAGCGCGTCCAGCGCGACCACAGTGGACGAGATCGCCACCGCGGTCATGGCGAGCAGGACCACCACGATGGCGCCCAGCAGGCGGCTCGCCGGCATCCTCTGCGGGAGATTCACTTACCGTCCTTCAGCAGCAGAATGGCCACGTCGTCATCGAGCGCGCCTCCGTTGAGCTCCGTCACCTCCGCGATGACGGAGTCCATCCAGTTCGGCCCGTTCCGCAGGTGCCTGTGCAGGATGTCGCACAGGCGTTCCACGCCGAGCCGGTCGATGTCGTCAGGTACCCGGCCCTCGATCAATCCATCCGTGTAGCAGGCAAGTGACCAGCCGGACGGCAGCGGCACGTCCACGCCGGTCCACGCGTAGTCGGGCAGCACGCCGAGCGGCACGCCGATCTTCGACTGCGGCAGGTCCACGATCCGGTCGCCCACCATCAGCAACGGCTCGGGGTGCCCGGCGAGGAAGTAGCGCGCCGACCGGCGGTCCGGCGCGACCGTGACCATGCAGGCGGTGGTGAAGATGCCGTCACCGTGCCGTTCCGCGACCAGCACCTGGTCCAGCGTCTGCAGCACCTTCTCGGGCGGTGCGCCGGAGAGGACCAGCGCGCGCCACGCGATCCGCAGGCAGACGCCCAGCGCGGCCTCGTCCGGGCCGTGGCCGCAGACGTCGCCGATGATCGCGTGGACGGTGCCGTCCGGCATGCCGACGGCGTCGTAGAAGTCGCCGCCGAGCAGCATTCGCTGGCCACCGGGCTGGTAGCGGACCTCCAGGTCGACGTCCGAGTTCTGCAGCAGCGGGGGAGGGAGCAGGCCGCGTTCGAGCCGGGCCCGTTCGGCGGCCAGCAGCTTGGCTTCCCGCAACTGGCGCTGGGCGTCCTCGGAACGGCGGCGTTCGACCGCGTACCGGACACCGCGCAGCAGCAGTTCGCCGTCGACCTGGCCCTTGACCAGGTAGTCCTCCGCACCGGCCGCGACCGCGGTGATGCCCTCGCGTTCGTCGTCGCGCCCAGTCAGCACCAGGATCGCGGGCGCGTTCGGCTTGCTCAGCAACCGGTGCAGCGCGTTCAGGCCGGTCGAGTCGGGCAGGCCCAGGTCGAGAAGCACGCACTCGGCGTCGCCGAGCAGCCGTTCGGACTCCGCCAGCGTGCGGGCGCGCGCCAGCACGAACGGAGCGCTCACCTCTTCGAGCAACGCCTCGACGAGGAGGGCGTCGCCATCGTCGTCCTCTACCAGGAGGACGCGCACTGTCTTCGTTCGCATCGGGTCGGACTTTAACGTTATTGGGCTGCGGGGTCCGCGTCCGACCTACCAGGATGACGGGCGTGTTGATCCGTCTCGCCCAACCAGCCGAACTGCCGTACCTCCAGCAGATCGAAAACGCCTCCGGAGAGCCGTTCCGCGACATCGGGATGCCCGAGATCGCCGACGACGACCCGATGTCCCTGGAGGACCTCGCCGAGCACGAGGTCTGGGTCGCCATCGGCGCGCAAGGCGTGCCCGTGGCGTTCATCGCGGTCGGCGACGTTGACGGCGCCACCCACGTCCACCAGGTCAGCGTGCATCCAACGCATGCCCGCCAGGGGATCGGTGCGGCGCTGATCGAGCACGTCACCCGCTCCGAACGCGCCGTGACGCTGACGACGTTCCGCGATGTGCCGTGGAACGCGCCGTACTACGAGCGTCTCGGTTTCCAGGCCGTCGCGGACACGTCGCCCGGTCTGGCCGGGATCATGCGCGAGGAGGCCTCACGGGGCCTCGATCCCGCGACTCGTGTCGCGATGATCCTTCTCCCAGCGCAGGTACGAGCCTGAGGCCACCGAAAGACTGCTGAGCAGCCACACGAGGACACCCGCGTCGTCGGTCACGCCGATCACCGGAAGGAACTCCGGCAGGACGTCGATCGGCGACACGAGGTAGACCAGCCCCACCACCCACAGCAGCACCTGGCTGCGCGGCAGCTCCGGGTACTTCCCGCTGCGCCAGGTCTTCCACAGCCGAGGCAACGCCTTCGCGCGCTGGATCGGGTTCCCGACCGGGCCGGGACCGTTCTGCGCGCGTTTGCGGCGGTTGCGCAGCACGCCCAGGACCGCGAAGACCAGCCCGAGCGGGATCAGCACCCAGCCGACCACCGCCGGGCTCAGGCCGCCCAGCGGGGCGTTTCGCAGCAACAGGATCAGCAAGCCGGCCAGGGAGATGAACGATCCGAAGACGACCATCTGAGCGGACCCCTTAACTCGGTTCCTGGAAGAGCATCGTCGGAATGGCCTTGTGCGGCTGCTTGAGCTCCTGGGGTTCCGGCTCGCGCAGGTCGATCACCGGTTCGGGTTCCTCGACGGGCTCTTCTTTAACCACCGGCTTGCGGGCGGCTTTCACCGGTGCCACGTAGGGCTGGTCCAGAGCGGCACGCGCCTTGGAGATCCAGACCTTCTGCATGGCCTCGTCCTTGCCGCCGGCCGCCGTCGCCGCGAGTCCGGACAGGACGCCGCGAATGCGGGGGACGAGTGCTGGGTGACGCCGGATCGCCTGCCACACAGCGTGATCACCCGGTAGCCGGGCTGCGACGAGCTTCGTGATCTGAGCACGGAGCTCCTCTGTGGACAGATCGAGCCAGCGCTCGACCGCTGACGGGCCAATTGCCACGTAGATAGCCTCCCCGAAAACGACAACTGCCCCCACAGGATCTCACGGATCCCGCGGGGGCAGCCCTCTGGTGTCGCGAAACGTCAGGAAGCCACGACTTCGAGCAGGGTCTTGCCGTTCTCGTCGACGATCCGGAACGTCGCGATCTCGTGCCAGCGCATGGCCACGTTCGCCTGCAGCCGGATGGTCTTCTTGTCGCCCGCCACCGGTTCCGGGGCGTACCAGGACGTGACCTGGGCGACGCGACCCGCGCGTCCGACCGCGACGAGGGAGCCCCTGCTGGGGCCGGTCATGCCGCTGACCTCGATGTCCATCGAGGTTCCCCACGGCTCGTCGGAGGCGTTGATCTTCGTGAAGACACCGCTGTTCGGATCCTGCTGCTGGACCTTCATCGAGGAGTCC
Source organism: Lentzea waywayandensis (assembly GCF_900115955.1). Taxonomy (GTDB): domain Bacteria; phylum Actinomycetota; class Actinomycetes; order Mycobacteriales; family Pseudonocardiaceae; genus Lentzea; species Lentzea waywayandensis. Next base: position 162,043 of record NZ_FOYL01000013.1, on the reverse strand, counting down.
GTGGAGTTGTTCGCCACCGGAGTCTGCGACGTGGTCGTGGTGCCGCCTGGCGCGGCCTGGTTCGAACCTTCGTCTCCGCCGCGCACGACGAGCGTCGTCACCACGGCGGTCACCGCCACGATGCCGGCGGCGGCGGCCGCGACACCCTGGGCGACGAACCACCGGCGGCGCTTCCTGCGCGCCGAGACGGCGTCGAGCATGACCCGCACCGACTTGCCGTCGGGGCGTTCCGGAGCTGTCCCGCGCAGCATCCCGCCCGCGTCGGCCTCGTCGATGAGGTCGGGCACCACCGCGAAGTCGCGCAGGTCAAGAGCACACCGCCGACACTCGGTCAGGTGGTTCTCGAACGCCTCCACCTCATCGGCATCGAGGATGCCGAGCACGTAGGCGGCGACGTCGAGGTGATCTGGTGCCGTTGTCACCGCGTCTCTCCCCGATCGTGCAACGCACGCCGCAACGCACGGAGCGCGTAGTACACCCTCGACTTGACCGTTCCCGGCGGCACACCCAGTGCAGCCGCGGCCTCACCGACAGTGCGGTCCCGCAGATATGTCTCGAGAATAGCCTCCCTGTGTTCCTCGGAGAGACCGTTCATCGCCTCGGCCACGACGATCGCCGCGAGGGTGCGATCCTCTTCGCTGCCGGAAGGCGACTCGTCCGAAGGGGTCAGTTCGAACTCCTGCGGACGGACGCTTCTCTTACGCCTGTCGTCAATGACCAACCGCCTTGCCACCGTGAACAACCACGACCGCAAGAGCACGGGGTCACGCTCGAGCTTTTCGGCGTTGCGCCATGCCCTGACCAGGGTCTCCTGCACGATGTCCTCGGCCCACTGTCGATCGTGGCCCGTCAACCTCATGCAGTGTCCCAGCAGGGCGCTCCCGAATTCCTCGTACAGCCGACGGATCAACTCTTCCTCGAGAGACCCCGGTCTTGGTGATTGTTCGTCTAACTCGCGTTGACGTCTATGCCGCGCCACGGGGGACATCCTTGCCCTATCAACCGTCTCAAGTCGAGAGGCAAATATTCCTCACGAAGTTCGTGAACCGTTGCCGGAACGTGTCCGTACTCCTCGGTACCCCCGCTGAGAAAGGACCTGCCGATGCGACGTGGACCAGCCATCACCGCCCTGGCGGCACTGGCTATCTCCCTCACCGCGTGCGGCAGCACCCAGACCCCTCCCGGTGGGGAGGCCGCACCCGGTGGCCTGCAGGCGAAACCGGCTGACCTGGGGGGTCACAACAACTACTTCATCGCCAACACCGAGCAGATGGGGTGGTTCGTGATCGACGCCGAGGGGCTGCCCATGTACCGCTACGACAAGGACGTCCCCAAGCCGTCCAAGTCGAACTGCGAGGGCGAGTGCGCGAAGGCCTGGAAGCCGGTCCTCGCGGACAAGACCCCGATGGCGACCGGTGTGGACCCCATCTCGATGGGTGTCCTGACCAGGCCTGATGGCACCAAGCAGCTGACCATCGCGGGCTACCCGCAGTACACGTACGCCGAGGACAAGGTCGCCGGCGACATGAAGGGCCAGGCCAAGGGCGGTGTGTGGTGGGTCACCGCGCCGAACGGCGCCAAGATCACCGGCGGGAAAGCCCAGAACAACAGCAACAGCGGCAAGAGCAGCAGTACGCCGAGCACGTCCCCCGGTTCCGGAACGGCGCAGACACCGCAGTCCGCGGCACCTCCGGCAGCACCCGGCTACTGAGCCCACTGCTCACCCGAAATTCATTGATCCCCTATCGACTTCCTTTGGACAACGAGGACAACAAGACGATGACTAGAGCCCTCGCCACCGTCTTTGCGATGTTGTTCCTCTTCTCCGGCCTCTCCGCCACGGCTGCAGCGCAGCCCGCGGACACCGGGGGAGTGATGGACACCCCGAGCGGACCTTTGACCGCGAACGACCGCGAACTGCTCAACAGGGTGCGCCTCGCAGGCCTGTGGGAGATGCCCATGGGCGAGCTCACGGCCACCAAGGCGTCCAACGCCAGGGTCAAGCAGATCGGCAAGATGATCATGCTCGACCACATGATGCTGGACGCGCTGACGAAGAAGACGGCCGCCGGGTTCGGGCTGACCACGCCCGACGTGCCGAACCCGACGCAGCAGTCGTGGATGGAAGAGATCAACGCGCTCGAAGGCGACGCGTTCGACCAGGCGTTCATCGCCCGGTTGCGCGCCGCGCACGGCCAAATCTTCCCGTTCATCGCGAAGGTCCGCTCAGGAACGCGCAACGACGTGATCCGCGGGTTCGCCCAGGCGGGCATCGACGTGGTGATGAAGCACATGACGTTGCTGGAGAGCACCGGCCTCGCGGGCGACTCGTCGTTCGCCGAGCCCCAGCCCGCCGGCGGCATCATCAACGCGACTCTGGCCTCCGACGAGGGGCCGAACATGTGGGTGATCCTCACGGTCACCGCCGCGGGAGCCGTTCTCACCGTGCTCCTGCTCCGAGTACTCCGCCCGCGACGACCGGTGCGGTGATTCTGCAAGACCCCGTTGTACGGCAGCAAACGGAGGTGGTGTCCCAAGGTCAGAGGCACTCCAACGCGGACCTGTTCCCACCCGCCCGGCCCTGAAGTGTCCACTCCTGCACCGCAGGTCCGGGCGGGTTCCCGCGAAGTTCTCTCGGAGGAAGTGTTGTTGTCCAGCCAGATTCCGCTCCTGGTGGCCCAAGCCGAGTTCGACTCGGGTGTCAAGAAGATGGCTCAGCTGTCTGCCAGGCTGGCTTACGTCATGATGTGCGCCACCTTGTCCTGGGGTGTGCTCATCGCGACCGGGTGGGCCGAGAAGCTCACCGGACGTGAAGGACTGAAGAACGGGCACATGGTGCTCGCCTCGTTGGCTATCGCGTTCGGCAGCATCCACGCGTTCGCCTTCACGCTGATCCAGACCGGTACGTTCAGCTTCATCAAGCTCGTCCTGCCGTTCGTCGACGGCGGCCTGTTCCGGCACGCGCTGGGCATCCTCGGCCTGGAGGTCATGCTCGCGATCGCCGTGCTCGCCTCGATGAGGCACAAAGTCTTCTACCGCAAGTGGCTGAGGTTCCATCAAACGGCGTACATCGCGGTGACGATCACCGTGGTGCACTCCTGGTTCGGCGCCATCGCGAACGGCAACCTGTCCGTTCTCTGGCTGGCCGGCCTCACCGTTCTCGTTCCCACCGCGACCCTGGCCCTGGCCCGGTTCCTCCCGCCCGAGGTGCTGATGCGCATCGGCATGCTCGACTCCGAGCGCGGCAAGGAACCCGGCGTCGGCGAGGGCGACGCGATGGACGTGAGCGTCAACAACGAGAAGTGCCACCGCTACGGCACCTGCCAGGCGGAGGCCCCGGACGTCTTCCAGTTGATCGAAGACAACCGCCTGACCTACAACCGACGGCCGCCAGAGGAGCACTTCGCTCAGGCCCGGTCGGCAGCCCGCGCGTGCCCGATGCGCGCGATCGAGATCAGGGAGCGAGTGAAGTGAGCGAACGGATCGTGGTCGTCGGCGGCGGACTCGGAGGAGTCCGTTCCGCGGAACGGCTGCGGGAGATGGGTTTCGACGGGCAGATCACGATCCTGTCCGCCGAGCGGCACCTCCCGTACCACCGCCCATGCCTGTCGAAGCAGATCATCACCGGAGAGTGGACCCCCGACGACTCGTTGCTGTCGTTCTCGGGCGACCTCGACGCCGAGTGGCGGCTCAACTCCCCGGCCCTGCACCTGGACCCCAAGACGCAGTCCGTCTGGGTGCCCGGCGGCGAGGAGATCAAGTACGACGGCATGATCATCGCCACCGGCGTCGACGCCAGGGCGATGGGCGGGGCTCCGCGCCACGACCCGCGGGTGCACGTGCTGCGGACGTTGGACGACGCGGTCGCGATCCGGCGCAACATCCGTCAGTCGCAGGGCCTCGTCGCCGTCATCGGCGGCGGGTTCATCGGCTGCGAGCTCGCCTGTTCGGTTCGTCACATGGGCCGCGACGTGGCCCTGATCGTGCGCTCGCCCGCGTTGCTGGGCGGCGTCGTCGGTGACGACATCGGCAAGAAGATCACCGAGGCGCACGTCGAGCACGGCGTCCGTCTCGCCACCGGCGTCGGCATCAAGCACTGGGTGCGTCAGCCCGGCGGCATCGGCATTCATCTCTCGGACGGCCAGGTCTTCTTCGCCTCGTGCGTCGTGCTGGCCGTCGGCGCCTCCCCGGCCGTCGACTGGCTGCGCGGCTCCGGCCTCGACATCTCCGACGGCGTGCTGTGCGACTCGACGAACCACGTGGTCGGCGCCGAGAACCTCGTCGCCTGCGGTGACGTGGCCCGCTGGCCCAACATGCGCTTCAACGGCGTCGTGCGCCGAGTCGAGCACTGGCTCAACGCCGTCGAGGGAGGCCGTGCCGCCGCCGAGAACCTGTTGGTGGGCCGCAACCACGCCAAGACGTACACGCCGGTCCCGCGTTTCTGGACCGAGCAGTACGGCATGCGCGTGCAGGGCGCCGGCCTGCCCGTCCTGGGCACCGACACCACCGACGTGAACGGACTCACCGGCTTCATCGCCAACGGCAAGCTCGTCGGCATCGTGGGTCTCGAATCGCCGGGCAAGATCATCACCGAGACTCCGGAACTCTTCCGGCAGAACGAGGTCGAGACGAACACTCCAGTGTGGACGCAGCCAGAGGAAGAGCCCGCTGCCGCCGCCGAGGAGGTCCTCCCGACCACCATGATCCCGGTTCCCGAACCGGTCGCCGCCCGCGCATCATCAGTTCCCCCGTCCGTCTCGTCGTCGATGTCCCCGCCATTGCAGCGGCGGAGGCATTCGCGCTCGAGGCCGGAGATGGTGCGAGTGGGCGGAGGACGTGCGAGGCCCTAACCAGGTACAGGAGGACTTCAGGCAGTCGGTACAGGGCAAGCGGGAACGGCGAACTCCGACGTCGCCCGCGTGGCCAGGTGGCGGACCGATGACGTCACGCGGCGATGCGCTCGTTCCCGCACCGGCAGCCTGAACCTTCTTCTCGTGCGTCACCAACGGTGTGGCGGCTCGGCGGGCTCCCGAGTCGCCACACCGGCCTATTTCCCGGAGTGTGCGGTCACGGGGCGATGATCACCTGACCCGCCCACGACAGCCCGCCACCGAAGGCGAACAGCAGGACGGGCTGACCGGACGGAAGTTCCCCGCGCTCGGCCATCTTGGACAGCGCGAGCGGCACTGAGGCGGCGGAGGTGTTGCCGGACTCCACGACGTCGCGCGCGATCACCACGTCGTCGCGCAGACCGAGCCTCCGCGTCATCGCCTCGATGATCCGCAGGTTGGCCTGGTGCGTGACCACGGCCGCGAGGTCCGTGACGGCGATGCCGGCCCGTTCGCACGCCTGCACGGCGACGGCGGGCAGTTCGCTGGTGGCCCAGCGGAAGACGGCCTGGCCCTCCTGGGAGAACCGGGGCTGCCACTGGTCGACGAGACGCACCGCGTTGGCGCGCGTCGGGTCCGAGCCCCAGGTGACCGGGCTGATGAGGGCGTCGGGGGAGGCGCTGACCACGGCCGCGCCGGCGCCGTCGCCCAGCAGGATGCAGGAGGAGCGGTCGGTCCAGTCGACCAGGTCGGACATCTTCTCGGCACCGATGACCAGCGCGTGCCGCGCGGCGCCGGCCCGGATCGTGTGGTCGGCGGTGGCGAGCGCGGTGCAGAAGCCCGCGCAGGCGTTGTTGAGGTCGAAGACGACCGCGGACGGGATCGACAGGTGCGCCGCCACCCTGGCCGCGGTCGAGGGGGAGCGGTCGATCGGCGAGCAGGTGGCGACGATGACCTGGCCGATGTCGGACGGCGCGAGGCCGGACGCGGCGAGTGCCTTCGCCCCCGCCGCGGAGGCCATGTCGGCGACGGTCTCCGTCTCGGCGGCGATGTGCCGGGTGGCGATGCCGGTGCGCTGGCGGATCCACTCGTCGTTGGTGTCCACCATCTTTTCCAGGTCTGCGTTGGTCAGCACGCGCTCGGGCTGGTGATGGCCGAACGCGACGACACGGGATCCGGACAAGGTGAACTCTCCTTCAGGCCAGGCGACCCGGCGAATATAGCAACCGATCGGTCGGTAGCTAAAGAGACGTAGACTACAAACATGAGCCCGCGCCGATCCGTCGCCGACACCCGCGAGACGCGGCAGCGCATCCTCGACCGGAGCCTCGCCATCGCCTCGGCGGAGGGCCTCGAAGGACTCACGATCGGGCGGCTGGCGACGGAGCTCGGGATGAGCAAGGCGGGGTTGCTGGGGCACTTCGGCACCAAGGAGGCGTTGCAGCTCGCGGTGGTCGACCAGGCGGCGGAGGTCTTCCTGCGGGAGGTGCCGCGCAAGGTGAAGCAGATGCCGTCGGGACTGCCGCGCCTCATCGACGTCTGCGAGGCCTGGGTGTCCTACCTCGAACGCGAGGTGCTGCCCGGCGGGTGCTTCTTCACCGCCGCCACGGCCGAGTTCGACGGCCGCAGCGGACGGGTGCGGGACGCGCTGGCCGGCATGAACGCGTTGTGGCGCAGGGATCTGCGGATCCACATCCGGCGCGCGGTGAGCGACGGCGACCTCAAGCTGGACACGGACGTCGACCAGCTGATCTACGAGATCCTCGGGGTCATGCTGGCGCTCAACCACTTCCTGCAGCTCGAACACGACAGCGCGGCGCCGCGCCGGGCCCGTCAGGCGCTGAAGCGACTGCTCACGAAGTGATTGATCACTGAGGCGACTTCCGCGGGCTGCTCGGACACCATGCCGTGCGTCGCGTCGATCTCGTGCACCTGCACGTTCGGGGGCAGGTCGCGGCGCAGTCCCGCGCGATGGGCGTCCATCAGCGGCAGGAGATCGTGCGGCACCGGCAGGTTGCGGGTGGCGAGCACCAGCAGGAACGGGCTCTTCACCGCGGCGAAGATCGGCAGCGCGTCCAGGAACTCGGGTGACGTCCGCAGGACCGACGTGATCGAGCGGTCCGGCCTCGTGACCATCTCCAGCTGGGCGGTGAACATCGCGTTCAGCTTCGCCAGGCTCTCGGTCACCGCGTCGTCGGCCAGTCCAGCGTAGTTCGCCGGATCCGTGGTGGCGGAACGATGTCCGTCCAGGCTCACCGCCGCCGGGCACGACGGGTGCCGCAGCGCCCACATGCCCGCGAGGATGCCGCCCAGCGAATGCCCGACGACCACGGGGTTGTCGAGTCCGAAGTGGACGGCCGCCGCGTCGAGGTCGTCGAGCACCGCCTCCCACTCCCACGGCCCGTCGGGCGACTCGCCGTGCCCGCGCAGATCGACCGCCACCACGCGCCCGTCCAGTTGCGGCGCAAGCGTTTCCCAGACGGACCTGTCGCCACCCAGTCCGTGCAACAGCAGGAAAGGCGTGCCGTCGCCGCCGAAATCGGTCGCCGCGAGCTTCACAGTTCTCTCCTCAGGCCGAGCCGGGCGCGGATCGAGTCGACGGTCACGCCGCCGTCCGGGTGCCGCAGCAGCTTGTTGCGGTTCACGAGGTCATGAACGCCCTGGCGGGTGATGCCGAGCATGGCGCCGGCCACCCCCAGCGACACGTGGTCCTTGCTCGGGTGGCCGGCGCGGCGCGCGGTGACGCGGCCCAGCGGCGTCGCCCACCAGCTCTCGGGCGGGTCGAACGGGGTGTCGCCGGGATGCAGCACGCACATCAGGCGGACGGCCACCTGCCGGGCCAGCGCGTCGTCGGGCCCGAGCAGCTGGGCCGCCCACATCTCGGCGTCGGCCTCGACGGAAGACCGCAGGCCGACGAGATCGGCCTGCGGCAGCAGGATTTCCAGCGGGTCGAGCAGACGGCTCGTCACGAGCCGGATCAGGTCGGTCCGCAGGTCCACGTGTTCCGAGGTGGTCGCCACTTGACAGACGATAGCAAGTACTTGACGCCTGCCGTCAAGTAGCTACGCGGCCCACATCTGCACGGGAGCGATGTAGTTCCAGGAGTACAGCTGGTTCGCCCCGTCGTAGCTGCCGTCCGTGCCGGCGCCATAGGTGTCGTGGACGTAGAACTGACCGTTGTCGTGGTAACCGATCACCACGGACAGGTGGCCGGCGGTCGAGCCCCACGTGCCGCTCATGATCACGAACTTGCCCTGGTCGAGGAACGCGCGGACCTGCGCCGGGGTGAAGTTGCCCTGCTGGACGGCGGCGCCGTTGCGGGCCAGGAAGTCGCGCTCGGACTCCCACGAGGCGCAGGGACGGGCCGGGTTGCCGCCGCAGTAGTAGCCGGTGATCCAGCCGTGCGCGCCCTTCCAGCTGCCCGTGCGCGACCAGTCGTTCATGGTGCGGTTGAAGGTGGTGCCGCGGTTGGAGAACTCGTCGGTGATGTAGCGGCCCCACTTCGAGTAGTGCGAGAACGGCTGCGAGACCTGCACACCGAACTCGGTGGGCAGCTGGTAGGTGACGAGGTCGATCACCGCGCTGGTCGGGCCGCAGGATGAATTGCCGTTGAACTCGTTGCGCGTGTCCCACAGCTGGTGGATGTACTCGGCGCGGTTGAGCCGGCCCATCGTGGTCACCTCACCGTCCAGCGAGGCGGCGCGAAGGCCCGATGCCTTCACATACCCCTTCGCGGGGCTGCCGATCACGGCCTCCGTGCCGTCGATGCCGGTCAGCGCGTGGGTGAACGACAGGCCCTCGACGACTCGCGACGCCTTGCGCGTGGCCAGGTCCTGCACGTAGACGCCGTTGAAACCGGCGAACTGGTCGGGGCCGAGCGTCTTGTCGGACACGCACCCCATGACCTCGTACGCGACGCGCGCGCCGTCGGTGCTCCACACCGCGCTGCGGTAGTGGTGCCGGGTCTCGCCGATCAGCGACCGGACCTCGCCGTTCTCCGACGCCAGCCCCAGCCACTGCGGGTCGGCGCCGCCGCAGCGGTAGATCTCGTTGTGCTTGATGAAGCTGACGTGCCGCTCGCCCTTGACGTCGACGAGCTTGAAGTCGCGGTACAGCGACGAGGAATCCGACGTGATCAACGGCTTCGCGGCGCCCGACTTCACGTCGAACCGCACCAGCGAACCCACGTACGTGCTGTCGTCGGCGACGTCCGGGTGCTGCACGGCCAGCAGACCGGTGCCGTCGGTGGTGAAGCCGAGCAACTGGGGTGCGCGGCCCTTGAGCTTGCCCACGGAGACACCGTCGACCACGACGTTCTCGCCGTCCGCGTAGGCCAGCGTCGAACCGTGGAAGACGGCCGAGGTGATCGCCCCGCGTGCCACGAAACGAGACTTGCCGTAGCGGTCGACCGTGTTCAGGACGCTGCCGCTGGTGCCGTTGAAATCGGAGATCACGGCAGCCAACGCGCCGTCGGCTGAAGAGGAGGACCTGATCGTGAAGGCGGGGTCGCTGACGGCGAAGGTGGCTCTCTTGGCGCCGCCGACGATCACGTCGTAGCCGTCGCCCGAGCGGACGGCGTGCGACTCGGACGGGCTGGAGGAGTACGGCTCGACGGCCTGAGCGGGGGACACGGCGGCAGCCAGCGTGCCGAGTGCCACCACCAGTGCGAGTGAGGTTTTCGTCATGGCGCAAACGTCCTGGCGCGTGGCATGCGTCCGGTATGTGTTCGGTAGTTACGATCGGGAGTTGTGGAGTTCCGGGTGCTCGGGCCGGTCGAGTGTTACGCCGACGACGGCGTGCGGGTGAGCCTTGGGCCGCCCAAACAACGCGCGGTGCTGGCGCTGCTCCTCGCCCAGCCCGGCCGGGTGCTGCCGGTCGACCGGCTGATCAGCGTGCTGTGGGACGACGCGCCGCCCAAGACGGCGTTGAAGAACCTCCAGGTCTACGTCTACCAGCTGCGCAAGATCGTCGGATCGAGGCTGCTCTCGCGGGCGCCCGGCTACCTGATGTCGATCGACCCCGCCGAGCTCGACCTCACCCGGTTCACCGAACTGCTCGACGCCGCCCGCCGGGAACGCACGCCGCGCGGCTACCGGGAGGCGCTCGCGTTGTGGCGCGGGCCCGCCCTCGCGGATCTCGCCGCGTCCGGACTGCTGCGCGGGGTCGTCGCCCAGCTGGAGGAGCTGCGGCTGGCCGCGCGGGTCGAGTGCGCCGAGGCGGAGCTCGACCTCGGCCGGCACGTCGAGATCGTCGCGGACCTGAACGAGTGGGTGCGCGAGCATCCGTTGAACGAACGCCTGCGCGAGCAGCAGATGGTCGCGCTGCACCGCGCGGGACGTCCGGCCGAGGCGCTGGCCGCCTACCAGGAGTGCCGCCGGGTGCTGATGGACGAGCTCGGCGTCGAGCCGGGGGAGTCGCTGCGGCGGCGACAGGCCGAGATCCTGCGCGCGAAACCCGTTGGCGCGGCGGCGATCCGGCAACTGCCGCCCGACGTGGTCACCTTCTCCGGCCGCGGCCGCGAGCTGAACCTGATCAAGACGCAGCTCCGGCAGGACCGGGTCGCGGTGTGCGTGATCACCGGGCAGGCGGGCATCGGCAAGTCGGCGCTCGCCGTGCGGACGGCCCACGAGATCGCCGCGAGGTTCCCGGACGGCCAGCTTTACGCCGACCTCTCCGACGGCGCCTCCGAACGGATCCTGAGCCAGTTCCTGCGCGCACTCGGGGAACGGCCCGGCGACGAGGAGGCCCTGCGCTACCGCTCGCTCACCGCGTCGCGCAGGCTGCTCGTGGTGCTGGACAACGTCGCCACCGCAGGCCAGGTCAAGCGCCTGCTGCCGACCGGCCCCGGCTCGGCCGTGCTGATCACGTCCCGCCGCCCGCTCACCTCGCTGACCGGCGCCTCGTACGTGAAACTCGGGGCGCTGCCGCTGGAAGACGCGTTCCGGCTGTTGGAAGGCGTCGCCGGCAAGGTCGAGGACGCGACGGAACTGGTGCGCTGGTGCGGCGGACTGCCGCTCGCGCTGCGCATCGCGGGAGCCCGCCTCGCCGCCCGTCCACAGTGGACCGCACCACTGCTCGCCGCCAGACTGGCGGACGAGACGCGCCGTCTCGACGAACTCCGGCTCGGCGACGTCGCGGTGCGCTCGGCGTTCGCGGTCAGCTACGCCGAGCTCGGATCCACCGCGGTGGCAAGGGTCTTCCGGCTGCTCGGACTGCTCGACGGCCCCGACTTCGCGGTCGCGGCGGCACGGGCGCTGACCGACGTCCCGGACGTCGAGGACCTGCTCGCCGAACTCGCCGACGCACACCTGGTCGACGAACCGGTGCCAGGCCGGTTCGCGCTGCACGACCTGCTGCGCCTCTTCGCCCGCGAACGCTGCCGCGGGTCGGAGTCGTCCGAGGAACGGTCGCTGGCGCTCGAACGCCTGCACAAGCACTACCTGGAAGCGTTGGCGGACAACCCGACCGACCTCTGGCTGGCCGAGGAGCGCGACAACCTGATCGCCGCCGCACACCAGGCCTCACCGGCCGACGCGATCGCGTTCGCCGCCGGTCTGTCCTGGTACTTCCGCCGTCGCTCGGAGGTGGCGGACTGGGCCGCGTTGAACACGCTAGCCCTGGAGGCCGCCCGCTCGCTGGGCGACGTCCGCGCGGAGGCGTTGGCGTTGAAGGAACTCGGCGCGGCCTGCGAGCGCGGCTTCAAGTTCGCCGAGGCCCAGCACCACTGGACGGCGGCGCTGACGCTGGCCCGCGACCTGCACGACCGCCAGCTCGAAGCCGTGACGCTCAACAACCTCGGCATCGCGCACTGGCGCCGCCGCGACCTGCCCGCCGCGCTGACCTCGCTGGAGGCCTCGCTGACGTTGCGCGAGGAGCTGGACGACTCGCAGGGCGCGGCCTACGTGCGCACCAACCTGGGCCTGGTGCACGCGGCGCTGGGCGATCTCCCGGCCGCGCTGGTGTGCTACGAGGAGACGCTGACGACGCTGCGCGCGTGCGGCGACAGGTCCGGCGAGCTGCACGCGCTGGCGAACATGGCCGATGCCCACCGCCAGCTCGGCTCCCTGGACCAGGCGCTGGAACTGGCGGACGAGGCGTTGCGGCTCGCGCGGTCGGTGGGGGACAGGCAGATCGAGGCGGGCGTGCTGCTCGACCGCGGCACCGTGCACGAGCTGGCGGGGCGGGCTGGAGAGGCGCGCGTTTCCTACACCGAGGCCGTGGAGCTGTCGCGCCGCATCGGATTCCGGTGGGGGGAGGCGGAAGGGGCGCGGAAGCTGGCGGGGCTGGGTGGCTGGCGCGGCTGTGCGGAAGCTGGCGGGGTTGGGTGGCTGGCGCGGTTGTGCGGAAGCTGGCGGGGTTGGGTGGCTGGCGCGGTTGTGCGGAAGCTGGCGGGGTTGGGTGGCTGGCACGGCTGTGCGGAAGCTGGCGGCGCTGGGTGGCTGGCGTGGCTGTGCGATAGCTGGCGGGTTGGGTGGCTGGCGCGGTTGTGCGGAAGCTGGCGGGGCTGGGGGGCTGGCGCGGTTGTGCGGAAGCTGGCGGGGCTGGGTGGCTAGCGCGGCTGCGCACAAGCCGGCGGCGGTGGGCGGCTAGCGCCGCTGCGCACAAGCTGGCGGGGCTGGAGGCCAGCGCGGCTGTGCGGAAGCTGCGGAGCTGCGGAGGCCAGTGCCGCTGCGCACAAGCCGGCGGCGCTGGCCGGCCGGCGCCGTTGCCCACCTCACCCGCCGGCCGCGTACCTCCCCGGCGCGAACACCCCGTCCGGATCGAGCGCCTGCCCGATCCTGGCCTGCAACGCCGTCGCCGCCCCTGGCCGGTCGACATCCCGCCGATAGGCCAGAAATCCCTGTGCCGCAAACGCCTGGTGCAACCGATCGAGCGTCTCCCGTGCCTCGATGACGGCCGAAGGATCGCCTGCCGGGAAGCCGAGCGCGATGACGTGGTCGACGGCATCGCTGTCGAGCACGTTCACCGTGACAGCGGGCGTCGACGGGCAGCAGTCGCGGATCAGTTTCTCGGTGAGGGTCACGGCCTCGCCGGAGAACGGCACGATCGGCAGGAACATCAGCAACCCGAGCTCGGCGTCGATCCGCTCGGCCGGACAGCCCATGGTCCTGCGCTGGAACCACGTGTCGGCCGGATCAGGATCACCCGCGTACGTCGCGCGGACCACCTCGTCCGCCGGCGGGGCGGCGACGAGCGGTGAATGCCTTGCCGCGCCGAGAAGTACCGAACTGAGTGCCTCGACCACCTCGCCCGCACCGCTGAGGCAGACGTGTGCGAGGTAGCCGTCCAGCTGCGCCGCGACCGGGTTGTAGACCTTGGTCGTCGGCGGGATCAGCCGCTGCTCCGTCCACGACCGCAGCACGTCGACCGCGTCGGCGAGGTCGTCCCCGGCGAACGTGAAGGGCAGTACCCGCACCTCTTCCGGCCTCGGCAGCAGCCCGACGACAGCGGCCGTGACGACCGCGAACGACGACTGCGTGAACAGGTGCGTGAGCGTCGGCCCGAGACCGTGCGGCCGCGGGACGGCCGAGGTGCCCGGCCACCAGCCGACGTGCTCGCGCCGTCCGTCGGCGAGCACCACCTCGAGCCCGACCAGGTCCTCGGCGCGGGCCCGGTGCACACCGACGCCGCGCTCCAGTGAGTTGCCGATGATGCTGGTGCGCAACGAGGACGTGGTGAGGTTGAAGATCCTCGGCGTGCCGCGCAACAACTCCGCGAGCGCGCCCTGGGTCACGCCCGGCTCCACCACGGCGTAGCCGCGTTCGAGGTCGAGTGCGCGAACTCGGTCCAGGCCTGACAGATCCAGGACCGTGGCACCGTCGCTGACCGGCAGACCCGAACCCAGGCCCCAGTTGTAGCCCGTGCTGATCGGGTGCAGCGGCCGCCTGCCGGAACGGACGATCTCCACGACCTCGTCGGCCGTCGCCGGACGGAGGACCTCGGTGATCGTTCGCGGGCGGAAGGCGGCGGGTTGCTCGATGGACACGCGGCGCACGATAGGACGAAGCGGCGGCGGAAGCCGGTAGCCGGGCGCCGCGCGTCACGGTGAGGGCCTGACCCGAACGGCCTAGTCTGGATCAGGTGGAACTGCTGCACCTCAGGTACTTCGTGGCGGTCGCCGAGGAACTGAACTTCTCGGCGGCCGCGCGGAAGCTGCACATGGCCGCGTCGCCGCTGAGCCAGCGCGTCAAGGACCTCGAACACGAGCTGGGGCGGCAGCTGTTCGACCGCAGCACCCATCACGTGGCGCTGACGGACGCCGGCGCCGCCCTGCTGCCGATCGCGCGGGACGTGCTCGACCGCGTCGGGTCCATCAGATGGCGGCTCGACCAGGCCACCGAGCCTGCCAGGTCGACGGTCTTCGTCGGCGTGCCCGCCGGACTCCACCCGGCGCTGCGGGAACGGCTGACCCTCCTCGCCGACCGGGTCGGCGGCCGGTTCGAGGTCAAGCGGTGGCCGGGGACGACCACGGACCTCGTCGCGGCGGTGAAGGACGGCAGGCTCGCGCTCACGCTGGCGCGGTTGCCCGTGCAGGAGGCCTCTCTCGACACCCTGCACGTGATGTCGGAACGCCTCGGCGCCGTGGTGCCCGCCGACCGGTTCGAAGGCCGTGAATCGGTCAAACTGGCCGATCTCACCGATCTGGCGTACGCGAAGTCGCCGGAGGAAATCATGCCAGCGTATTTCGAGCAGCTCGACCGGCAATTGCACGAGCTGGGCATCAAAAAGCGCATCCAGCTGAGCAACACCGGCTACCAGGGCACCTCGGAGATCGTGTCGGGCGGGCTCGGGTTCTCCGTCTCGATGCTCGACGAGGACAGCTCGATGCGCGGATATCGCCTGGAGAACATGGTGGTCCTGCCGTTCGAGGACTTCCGCGCGCAGCTCGACACCGGACTGCTGTGGCGGCGCGACCGAGCAGAAGGTGGCGACATCGAGGAACTCGTCCAAGCGGCCCGAGAAGTGTTCGCGGAGCCGATAATCAAATGAACAATGGTGTGACCGCTGTGGTCATACCATTGTTCGCGACATGATCGTTCCCTTTCTCGCGGTTCGTCACTAACTTCGGTGGTGCAAGAACGAACAGGTGCGAAAGGACGAACGATGAAGGACATCACCGCCGGTCCGCTGGACGGCGTGCGGGTGATCGACCTCTCGACCGTGGTCATGGGCCCGTACGCGGCCCAGATCCTCGGAGACCTCGGCGCCGACGTGATCAAGATCGAGTCGCCTGTGGACACCGTCCGCAACGGCCGCTACCGCACCACGCCGGGCATGACCCCGTTGAGCCTCAACGTCAACCGGAACAAGCGCAGTGTCGCTCTCAACCTCAAGGACGAGAACGACCGCGAGACCACCCTCAAGCTGATCGACACGGCCGACGTGCTGATCACCAACATGCGCCCCGGCGCGCTGAGCAGGCTCGGGCTGAACTACGCCGACGTCGCCGGGCGCAACCCCGGCCTCGTCTACGCCCACGCGCAGGGCTTCCGCGGCGACTCCGACCGCGCCGGTGTCGCCGCCTACGACGAGACGATCCAGGGCGCGTCCGGCCTGGTCGACATCGCGAACCGCGCGATCGGGCGGCCCGTCTACCTGCCGACGATCATCGGCGACAAGGTGTCGTCGCTGACCATCGCCTACAGCGTGCTCGCCGCGCTGGTGCACCGGAACAACACCGGCGAGGGCCAGCGGGTCGAGATCCCCATGGCGGACACGATGATCGCGTTCAACCTGGTCGAGCACCTCGCTGGCCACGCGTTCGTGCCGGAGGAGGGCCCGACGGGCTTCAACCTGTCGATGGCCAAGGGCCACCACGCGGTGCACACCAAGGACGGCCTCGCCTGCGTCGTCCCGTACAACCCGCAGAACTTCCGCGACTTCTTCGCTGCGGCAGGGCGTCCCGACCTGGTCGACGACCCGCGCGTCGCCGGCGAGCGGATCGATCCCGGCGACAGCGACGACCTGATGGGCCTGGTCGACGAGTGCGCGCCCGCGCTGTCCACTGAGGACTGGGCCGAGGTGTGCGCGAAGCACAGCATCCCGTTCGGGCCGGTGCTGGAGCTCGACAAGGCCCACGAGGACCCGTACGTCCGCGACGGTCACCTCCTCGACGTCGTGCGGCACCCGAGCGAGGGAGAGATCCGGTCGATCGGCATCCCCGTCCGGTTCTCCGCCACCCCCGCCACCGTCCGCCGCCTGGCTCCGTTGCCCGGCCAGGACACCGCAGAAGTGTTGAAGGAGCTGGCATGAACGAGATTCGCACCGAACGCGTCGGGTCGGCACTGCTGATCACGATCGACCGGCCGGAGGCCCGCAACGCCGTGAACGCGGCCGTCGCCACCGGGCTCGCCGCCGCGCTGGACGAGCTGGAGGCCACGCCGGAACTGCGCGTGGGCGTGCTCACCGGAGCGGGTGGCTCGTTCAGCGCCGGCATGGACCTCAAGGCCGCGCTGAAGGGCGAGTCGCCGGTGGTCGGCGATCGCGGCCTCGGGGGTCTCACCGAGGCCGAGCTCACCAAGCCGCTGATCGCCGCGGTCGAGGGGTTCGCGCTGGGAGGAGGGTTCGAGCTGGCACTGGGCTGCGACCTGATCGTCGCGGCGCAGGACGCGAGGTTCGGGCTGCCCGAGGTGAAGCGGGGCCTGATCGCCGCCGCTGGGGGAGTCGTCCGCCTGCCGCAACGGATCCCGCACCACCTGGCCATGGAGATCCTGCTGACCGGCGAGCCGATCGACGGCGTCCGGGCCGGCACGCTGGGCATCGCCAACAGGGTCGTGCCGAACGGCGAGGCCGCCGCGATCGCGTTGCAGCTGGCGGAGCAGATCGCCCTGAACGCCCCGCTCGCGCTCGCCGCGGTCAAGAAGGTCGTGCGCTCCCAGGATCCCTGGGCCGCGCAACGCACCGAGAGCGCGAAGCTGATGACCACGGCCGACGTCCGCGAGGGCATGACCGCGTTCACCGAGCGCCGCACTCCACAGTGGACAGGACGCTGACATGCTGGGAGTCACACCGTTGAGCGCACCGGCCTTCCCCGCCGTGCAGCCTCGGTTCTTCGACCGCGAGTACCTGAACATCGTCTACCGGACCGACCCCGAGGCGTTGCGGGCCGTAGTGCCGCAGCCGCTGGAGATCGACGAGCCGCTCGTCCGGTTCGAGATCATGAAGATGAACGACGTCACCGGCTACGGCCCGTACACCGAGGCAGGCCAGGCGATCCAGGTCGTCTTCGACGGCGAGCGGGGCGAGTACCTGCACGCGATGTACCTCGACAGCTTCGCCGCCACCGCGTCCGGCCGCGAGGTCGGCGCCTACCCGAAGGTCATGGGATCGCCGAACCTGTACGCCGACAACGGCGCGCTCGTCGGCACCCTCGACTACGGAACCCTGCGGGTGGCGACCGCGACCATGGGCTACAAGCAGTTCGAACTGGACCGTCGTCAGGCTGAGGCGGAGATCACGGTTCCAACGTTCATGTTGAAGACCATCCCTGACTATGACGGTTCGTTGCGAGTGCAGGAGCTCGTGCGCACGGAGATCACCGACGTCGTGGTCAAGGCCGCGTACACCGGTCCGGCGCGCCTGCAGCTGTTCCAGCACGTCCTCGCGCCCCTCGCCGACCTCCCGGTGCTGGAGGTCGTGTCCGCCAGCCACGTCATCACCGACCTGACGCTCGCTCCCGCCAAGCCGGTTCACAACTACCTGGAGGCGTCATGAGCACCGTCGCTGTCGTTGGAGCAGGCGTGATCGGCCTGTCGTGGGCCCGCCTGTTCGTCGAGCACGGCCTGACCGTGCAGATCACCGACCCTCGTCCAGATCTCGCGGACGTCGTCCCGGACGGCGTGCAGATCGCCTCGACCGTCGCGGAAGCCGTGCGGGACGCGGACTTCGTGCAGGAGAACGGGCCGGAGAGCCTCGAGTTCAAGAAGACCCTGTTCGCCGAACTCGTCAAGGAAGCCCCGCAGCACGCACTGCTGCTCAGCTCGTCGTCCGCGATCCCCTCCAGCGCGTTCACCGAGGGCATCGACGGCTCGCGCGTCCTGATCGGACACCCGTTCAACCCGCCGCACGTGATCCCGCTGGTCGAGGTCGTCCCAGGGGAGCAGACGAGCGAGGAGTCCGTCGCGAAAGCAGTCGGCTTCTACCGCTCGCTCGGCCGCACGCCGGTCGTCGAGCGCAAGGAGATCCCCGGTTTCGTCGGCAACCGCCTGCAGGCCGCGCTCTCCCGCGAAGCCGCCTACCTGGTCGAACAGGGCGTCGTCACGCCGGCAGACCTGGATGCCGTCGTCACGAACTCGCTCGGCCTCCGCTGGGCGACCGTCGGGCCGTTCCTCGGTGCCCACCTCGGTGGTGGCCCCGGCGGCTACCGGCACCTCGCCACGCACATCGGCAAGTCCATGCAGGGCTTGGAACTCGGTGCCCCGTCACAAGATCCCGAACGGCTGATCAAGGCCGTCGAAGACGCTTACGGCTCCTCCACGTACTCGGCGCTCGCCGAGACGCGCGACCGCAGGCAGCTCGCCGTGCTCACGGCATTGGAGGAGAACTGATGAACCGCCTGGAAGACCAGCTGACCGCCGACTTCTACAACTACGAGGCGCTGCTGAGCGACGAGGAGCGCAAGATCCTGCTGAGCGCCCGCGAGTTCATGACCACCGAGATCAAGCCGCTGGTCAACGAGTACTGGGCCAAGGGCGAGTTCCCGCACGAGCTGATCGGCAAGTTCCGCGGCGCCGGCCTCACCGCGTTGTCGTACGAGGGTTACGGCGAGCACCCCGCCGCCGTCAGCAACCTGCTCACCGGCATGCTGGCGATGGAGATGACCCGCACGGACGCGTCGGTCGCCACGTTCTTCGGTGTCCACAACGGACTCGCGATGTACTCGATCTACGCGGGCGGTTCGCAGGAGCAGCGCGACCGCTGGCTGCCCGCCATGGCCGCGATGGACAAGATCGGCGCGTTCGCGATGACCGAACCGCTCGGCGGCTCCGACGTGGCGGGCGGCATGCGCACCACCGCGAAGCGCGACGGCGACGCCTGGATCCTCAACGGCGCCAAGAAGTGGATCGGCAACGCCACCTTCGCCGACTACGTGATCGTGTGGGCCCGCGACCTCGACGACAACCAGGTCAAGGGATTCGTCGTGGAGAAGGGCACGCCCGGCTTCGTCGCCGAGAAGATCGAGGGCAAGATCGCGTTCCGGATCGTGGAGAACGCCGAGATCACCCTGACCGACGTCCGCGTGCCGGAGGAGAACCGGTTGCAGCGCATCGACTCGTTCCGCGACGTCGCGGAGATCCTGCGCGCCACCCGCGGCGGCGTCGCCTGGCAGGCGCTCGGCGTCATGATCGGCGCCTACGAGCTCGCTCTCGCCTACTCGAAGGAGCGCGAGCAGTTCGGCCGCCCGATCGCGCGTTTCCAGATGGTGCAGGACAAGCTGGTGCAGTCGCTCGGCAACATCACCGCGTCGTGGGGCATGCTCGTGCAGCTCGCGAAGCTCCAGGACGCGGGCATCTTCCAGGACGAGCACTCGTCGCTCGCGAAGGCGTTCGTCACGTCCCGCATGCGCGAGGTCGTCGCCTGGGCGCGGGAGATCTTCGGCGGTAACGGCATCGTGCTCGGCTACGACGTGGCCCGCTTCTTCGCCGACGCCGAGGCGATCTACTCGTTCGAGGGCACCCGCGAGATGAACACGCTCATCGTCGGCAAGGCGATCACCGGGCAGAGCGCCTTCGTCTGAGGTTCAGGCCTCGGGAATCTCGACGACGACGTGCGTCGACTTGATCGAGGCCACCGCGACGCTGCCGACCTCCAGGCCGAGCTCGTCCGCTGACTCACGGCTCATCAGAGACGTGACGCGGAAGGGCCCGGCCTGCATGTCGACCTGGGCCATCACCCCGTCCTTGACGACACGGGTGACGATGCCCTTCATGCGGTTGCGCGCCGAGGCGGCCACGGTCGCACCGGTCTCGGCCACGTCGGTCATCTTCTGGGCGAACGCGGCGAGCTCGATCCCGCTCACGCCCTTGCGTCCGTTGTCGAGCACAACGGACGCAAGGCGGCCCTGGTCGATCCACCGGCGCAGGGTGTCGTCACTGACCCCGAGCAGCGCGGCGGCCTCGCTGATCCGCAAGTTCGGCACGGACGGGAGTGTATATCCGCGTTCGCGGAATCAGGAGTGCCCGGCGATCCGGTGTGGCTGGTAGCCCGACTCCAGCTGCTTCACCTCGTCGTCGGTCAGCTCGAAGTCCAGCGCCGCCACCGCGTCGTCGAGCTGCGCGGGCTTGGTGATGCCGACGATCGGCGCCGTGACGACGGGGTTGCGCCGCAACCAGGCCAGCGCGACCTGCGCCCGCGACACCCCTCGGGCGGCGGCGATGGCGGCGACCTGGTCGACGATCGCGCGGTCCGACTCCAGGTACAGAGTGGACCCGAACTCGTCGGTCTCGGTGCGCGCGGTCGTCGCGTCCCAGTCGCGCACCAGCCGGCCGCGGGCCAGCGGGCTCCACGGGATCACGGCGATGCCCTGGTCCGCGCAGAACGGCAGCATCTCGCGCTCCTCCTCGCGGTAGAGGAGGTTGTAGTGGTTCTGCATCGACACGAACCGCGTCCAGCCGTTCTCCCGTTGCGTGAACAACGCCTTGGCGAACTGCCACGCGTACATGGACGACGCACCGATGTACCGCGCCTTGCCGGACTTCACCACGTCGTGCAGTGCTTCCAGCGTCTCCTCGAGAGGGACGGTGCCGTCGAAGCGGTGGATCTGGTACAGGTCCACGTAATCAGTGCCCAGCCTGCGCAACGAGTTGTCGATCTCGGCGAGGATCGACTTCCGCGACAGCCCGAAACCGTTGGGGCCCTCGTGCATCCGGTGATGCACCTTGGTCGCGAGCACGATCTCCTCGCGCCGGGCGAAGTCGCGCAGCGCGCCGCCGGTGATCTCCTCGGAGGAACCGGCCGAGTACATGTTCGCGGTGTCGAAGAAGTTGATGCCGGCGTCGAGCGCGGCCTTGATGAACGGCCGGGACTCCTCCTCGGGCAACGACCACGGGTGGCCGCCCCGTTTCGGATCTCCGTAGCTCATCATGCCGAGACAGATCTCGGACACGTCCATGCCGGCGAGCTTGGTGTAGCGCATGGTCAGCCCCTCAGGAAAACGACGATCACGGTCGGGTGATGGTGACGACAACCCGTTCAACATCAACGTAGTCCGGCTCGCCGGATCGTGCCTCTGTTTAACACGTCAGTGGTTATTGGGCCTGATTGTCTGATCAGCGGGTTTAGCGTCGTTTTCCCGGGGTTTGAGAGGAACGCGCATGACGAGCATCGACGTGGTCGCGCCGCCGCAGGACGTGCTGGAGCGCAGCCGCGCCACGGTCGAGCCGTTGCTGCGGGCCGCGCTGGCGGAGCTTCCGGACGAAACGCGCGAGGTGGTCGAGTTCGGTCTCGCTCGACAGGACTTCTCGACGGCCGCGCTCGTGCTGCTTTCCGCCGAGGCGTTCGGTGACGCCGACGTGGCCGTGGTCGCCCTCGCGCTGGAGTTCGCGCACCTGCACGAACAACTGCACGCGGACCTCATGGCTCGCACGGGTGCGCGGGAGGTGTTCGGTGCGGACAGGACCGTCTCGGCGGCCGATGCCCTTCTCTCGCTGGCCTTCGCGCGGCTCACCAAGCCCTGGGTGATGATCCTCAACGTCGCGCTGATGTCCGTTGTGGACGGTTATGTCCAGGAGATCGAGATGGACGAACGCGACGACGTGGACATGGCCGAGTACCTGGGGGTGGCGGCGGCCAAGAACAGCTCGCTCACCGCGGCGGCCTGCGAGCTCGGCGCGCTGGCCGCCGGTGCGAGCGCGAGCCAGGCCGGCCACCTCAGGGAGTTCGGCGACGACTTCGGCCTGGCGCGCAGGCACGTGGACGACGTGCTGGCCCCGGACTCCGACCGGCGCACGCTCCCGGTGGTGGCGGCGAAGTGCGCCGGCATCACTGTGGACGGCGGGCGGAAGTGGTGCGAACAGCAGGCCGAACTGCTGCTCGCCCGCGCCCTGCACCACCTGAGGCAGTGCTCGCCGAGGGCGCGGGCGGCGGACGAGCTGTCCGGGCTCGCCAGGGCGGTCACGACCGCCAGGTGTGCACCGGCTCGAACCCCAGCACCCGTCGTGCCTTCTCAATCGACAGCAGAGTCTCGTGCGGAGCAAACTCTCGCTTGATCGGCACGCCGGGATAGACCTGCGCGACCAACTCCTCGTTCGGCGTCGTCATGCACGTGTCGGCGTTCGCGATGATGAACACGTCGAACCCCGTGGCGTCGTGGGCCAATGCTTTGCGCACGGCCTGCGCACCGTCGCGTGCGTCGATGTAGGACCAGAGGTTCCACTTGCGCGCGAACGGGTCGGCGTCGAACGGGAAGCGTTCGTAGTCGTGCGGCTCCATGACGTTCGAGAACCGCAAGCCGATGATCTTCATCGACGGCTCCCAGCGGCAGAACTGCTGGGCGAGCGTCTCGTCCACCAGCTTGCCCAGCGAGTACGACGTCTCCGGGCGTCCCGGGTACTCCTCGTCGACCGGGATGTACGGCGGGGGAGTGTCGAACGGCAGCCCGAGCACCGTCTCGCTGGACGCCCACACGACGTTGCGCACGCCCGCCAGCCGTGCGGCGGCGAACACGTTGTACGTGCTCGTCACGTTGTTGTGGAACGTGCGCGCGTTGGGTGCCACGCCCGGACCGGGAATCGCCGCCAGGTGCACCACGGCGTCCAGCCCGGCGTACCTGTCGTCGATCCCGCTGATCGCCTCGACGACCTGGCCGTAGTCGGTCAGGTCGACGCGGGTGAACTCTCCTTGGGGAACCGGGGGAGCGGCCTGGTCGAGGTTGTGGACCTCCCAGCCGTGGTCCAGCAGGTCGGCCACGACGGCGCGCCCGAGCTTGCCGCTGCCTCCGGTCACCGCGACACGTTGAGTCATGAGTCAATTATTGCCTCACGATGACGGCCGCAGCACGACCTTGCCCTCCGCGTGACCGGTCGCGCTCAGTTCCTGCGCCTTGCCCGCGTCCGCCAGCGGCAGGCTCTGGGCGATCCGCACGGCGAGCTTGCCGTCGGCGGCGAGCCGGGCGTACTCGGCGAGCCGGGCGCCGAACGGGCCACCGCCACCGGAGAACGTGACGCCCAGCCCGGCGGCCGCGGGATCGGCGATGGTGACGATCCGGTCGGTGCCGCCGCGCAGCTCGATCGACACCGGCAGGTCGCCCGCTCCGGCGGCGTCGAACACGGCGTCGACGCCGTTCGGTGCGGCGGCGCGGACGCGGTCGCCGAGCCCGTCCCCGTAGGCGACCGGGATGGCGCCGAGGGAACGCAGGTAGTCGTGGTTGCGCGGGGACGCGGTGCCGATGACCGTGGCGCCGCGAGCCACCGCGAGCTGGACCGCGACCGCGCCGACGACTCCGGCGGCGCCGTGCAGGAGCACGGTGTCGCCCGCCTCGACCTTCAGGATGTCGAGCACGCGGACCGAGGTCTCGACGGCCACGGGCAACGCGGCCGCGGTGTCCCAGTCGAGGTTGGCGGGCTTGGGGGCGAACTCACTGGCCAGGGCGTACTCGGCGTAGGCGCCGGTCGTCCAGCCCAGCACCTCGTCGCCCACGGAGACACCGGTGACGCCCTCGCCGATCTCGTCCACGACGCCGGCGGCCTCCAGGCCGGGAGTGACGGGGAAGGGAGGCGTCATCTCCGGGGGCATCCAGCCGTTGCGGATCTTGAAGTCGAGCGGGTTGACGGCCGCGGCGACTACCTTCAGCCGCACCTGACCCGGTCCGGCGTGCGGCTCCTCGACGTCGGTCAGGTTCAGCACTTCCGGGCCGCCGAACGTGGTGTAGGTGATCGCCTTCATGTCTGACTCCAGGACTTCGTCGTTTGGTTGACACGTCAACACTAGCGCTGTGGGGAACTACCTGCCCCAGTACTTCGGCTAGTCCCACCTAGTCGAAAGGCCAGCCGGTCACCCGTTCGGGCGGACTATCCTGGAAGTCATGGACCTGTCGAAGGCCGCCGAGGTGATCCAGGCGCCGTTGAGCGAGACGTTGTCGCAGCTGTCCGCGGCGTTCGCCGACGCCATTCCCCACCGGGCGATCTCCGAGTTGTCCAACTGCTCGTTCGCGCCGTTCAAGTTCCGCGGCGAGTCACCGGGGCCGTCCGTCACGATCGCCGACCTCGCCGCGCTGAGGTCGCTGGTGGGGGAGAGCGGAGCCTGGCAGGGCCGGGCGGTCCTGGCCGGCGCCGAGGTCCCGGTCGTGGTGCTGGTGAGCGCCTTCTCCGTGCCGAGCGCGTTGCTGGTGCTCCTGCGTTCCGAAGACACCCCGGTACCCGAAACGGACCTGGCGTCCGCCAACGCGCTGTGGGACGTCGTCACCGCCCACATGGAGGCCCTGCGCAACGAGGCCGTGCCCGCGACCCTCGCCGTGTCACGGGCGGCCGCGGCAGCGCGTGCCGTGGCCATCTCCGACCTCGGCGACGCCTACGGAGCCTCACTGACCGCGCTGCTCGGTGTGCTGCGCGACCGCGACGTGGACGACGCGCCCGCCCGTGCGCGCGCCGTCGACCTCGCGGTCACCTCGCTGATCGAGTTGCGTGCGCGCGCCGACCTCGACCGGGCCCAGACCGAGGAACGCGCGGGCGACGCCTTGGAACGGCTCGCCGAGTCGTTGCGCCGGGTCCTGCGCGGCCGCGACGTGCGGCTGGACCTGGGCACACCCGGTGCTGAGGAGGGCGCGGACCGAGTGCTGCCGACCGACATCGCCTCCACGGCCGGCGCGGTCGTCCGGTCCTCCGTGCACGCGATGCTGGACGACCAGCGGGGCGTGCACCGCGTCCACATCGGCTGGAAGATCGTCGGAACGGTCCTGCGCGCGACCGTGCGCGACGACGGTCCGGGCACCCTGTCCTGCGGCAGCCTCGACGCGCGCCGCGTCGCCGAACGCCTCGGGCCGCTCGGCGGCAAGGTCGAGGTCGACGCGGTGCCGGAGTGGGGGACGACGGTGACGATCGAGGTCCCGCTCGGCCCGCCGGAGAACCCGCGCGAGGACCCGCTGACCGTGCTGGGCGCGCGCGAGCTGGAGGTGCTGGGTCAGCTCGCCCGCGGCCGCCGCAACCGTGACATCGCCGGTGACCTGCACATCAGCGAGTCCACGGTGAAGTTCCACGTGGCGAAGATCCTGGAGAAGCTGGGCGTCGGCTCGCGTGGTGAAGCGGCCGCGCTGGCCCACGAATGGGGCGCGACGGCTCGCTAGCCGGCTGCGGCCACCGGCGTCCGCAAGTACCGCCGGTACAACATCATCAAGCGTTCTTCCGCTGCCGGCCGCCTCGTTCGCAGCCGCATTAGCCGATCTCGCCGAGGCGTTGGCGGATCAGGTCGCGCACCACGTCGTCGGGCAGCGGCATGTCCGTCGTGAACCGGATCGTGCCCTTGGACAGCGAGTAGCCGGTCAGCCGCTCGCGCACCACGTCCACCGCGGCCGGGCTGAACGGGAACACTGCCAGGTGGTCCTTCGCCGCCTTGAACCCGAGCAGCGGCTTGCCCTTGTGCCGAAGCGCGGCCAGGCCGTAGCTCAGGCCCTGCTCCGCGTCCGGTGCCAACTCCTCCGCGAGCGCCCTGACCCGTTCGAACGCGGCCCGCGCCGGGGCGTCGAGCGAGGCGAAGTAGTCGTCCACGTCGGCCATGCCGCGCACGCTACCTGGGCGAAGTGCTCCGCGAGCGAACCTGTGGCAGATGCCGCGATCATGTCGTTTCCTGCTCGATACAGAGACCTGGACCACGCTCAGTTGCACGTCCAATAGTAGGAAGTCAAACTATTCTCATGGCGACCACTCTGCACAAGCCGGTGAACCCGGTGCGCTTTGTGACCGCGTCCAGCCTGTTCGACGGCCACGACGCGGCTATCAACATCATGCGGAGGATCCTGCAGTCGCAGGGTGCGGAGGTCATCCACCTCGGGCACAACCGGTCGGTGGTGGAGGTCGTCAACGCGGCGATCCAGGAGGACGCTCAGGGCATCGCCATCAGCGCGTACCAGGGCGGGCACGTCGAGTACTTCTCCTACCTGGTCGAACTCCTGCGCGAACGCGGCGCCGGGCACATCCGGGTCTACGGCGGCGGTGGCGGCGTCATCGTCCCCGAGGAGATCGAGCTGCTGCACTCGCGCGGGGTCGCGCGGATCTTCTCGCCGCAGGACGGGCAGACGCTCGGCCTCGCGCGGATGATCAACCTGATGATCGAGGAGTGCGACCACGCGCTCACCGCGCCGTTCAGTCACGACGCGCTGCTGACGGGGGCGGACGAGGCCCTGGCGCGCGCGATCACGCACATCGAGGCCGGCACGGCCGAAGGCATCGAGACCACCCGCAAGGTGCCGGTTCTCGGCATCACCGGCACCGGTGGCTCCGGCAAGTCGTCGCTCACCGACGAGCTCGTCCGCCGGTTCCGGCTCGACCAGCAGGACAAGCTGCGCATCGCCGTGCTCGCCGTCGACCCGACGCGCCGCCGTGGTGGTGGCGCACTGCTCGGCGACCGCATCCGGATGAACTGCCTCGACGGCGACCGCGTGTTCTTCCGTTCGCTGGCCACGCGCCGTGCGGGCAGTGAGATCCCGGACGGCCTGGAGCAGGCCATCGTGGCGTGCAAGGCGTCCGGTGCGGACCTGGTCATCGTCGAGACGCCCGGTATCGGTCAGGGTGACGCGGCCATCGTGCCGTTCGTTGACTTCTCGCTGTACGTGATGACGCCGGAGTTCGGTGCCGCGTCGCAGCTCGAGAAGATCGACATGCTGGACTACGCGGACGCCGTGGCGATCAACAAGTTCGAACGCCGCGGCGCCGAGGACGCGCGCCGTGACGTCGCACGGCAGATGGTGCGCAACCGCGAGGCGTTCGGCGTCAAGTGGGAGGAGATGCCGGTCTACGGCACGTCCGCCGCGACGTTCAACGATGACGGCGTGACGGCGCTCTACCAGTTCCTGCGTGACGGACTGGTCGAACACGGTCTTGCCGTGGAAGAGGGCTCTCTCACGACGGTCAACGGCAAGACGTCGACATCGGCGTCCACGGTCGTGCCCGCCTCTCGTGCGCGCTACCTGTCCGACATCGCGGACACCGTGCGCGGCTACCACCGCAAGACCGACGAACAGGTCGGCGCGGTGCGCACCCACATCCAGCTCTCCGCGGCGCAGAAGGCTTTGGAAGCCGCGGGCAAGGGCGTCACGGACATCGCCGAGCTGGCCGGCGACGCCGAGCGCAAGGTCGACCGGGACACCGCGGACCTGCTCCAGGCGTGGCCGGCGACGGTGGAGCAGTACTCCGGCGACGAGCTCGTGTTCAAGGTGCGGGACAAGGAGATCCACACCAGGCTGACGCGGGAGACGTTGTCCGGCAACCAGGTCCGCCGCGTCAGCCTGCCGCGCTACGACGACGAGGGCTCGCTGCTGCGGTTCCTGCGCAAGGAGAACCTGCCGGGCTTCTTCCCGTACACGGCAGGCGTTTTCCCGTTCAAGCGCGAGGGCGAGGACCCGGCCCGCATGTTCGCGGGCGAGGGCGACGCGTTCCGCACCAACCGCCGCTTCAAGTACCTGTCGAAGGGCAACCCGGCCACGCGCCTGTCCACGGCGTTCGACTCCGTGACGCTCTACGGCCGCGACCCCGACACCCCGCCGGACGTCTACGGCAAGATCGGCACCTCCGGCGTCTCGATCGCGTCGCTGGACGACATGAAGGCCCTGTACGACGGCTTCGACCTCGTCGCGCCGACGACGTCCGTGTCGATGACGATCAACGGCCCGGCGCCCACGATCCTCGCCTACTTCCTGAACACCGTGATCGACCAGCAGGTCGGCGTCTTCACGGAGAAGGAGGGCCGCGAGCCTGCCGCCGAGGAACACGACAGGATCAGGGCGTTCGCGCTGGCCAACGTCCGCGGCACCGTTCAGGCCGACATCCTCAAGGAGGACCAGGGCCAGAACACCTGCATCTTCTCCACGGAGTTCTCGCTGCGCATGATGGCGGACATCCAGGAGTGGTTCATCCAGCAGCAGGTCCGCAACTTCTACTCGGTGTCGATCTCCGGCTACCACATCGCCGAGGCCGGGGCGAACCCCATCAGCCAGCTCGCCTTCACCCTCGCCAACGGCTTCACCTACGTCGAGTCGTACCTGGCGCGCGGCATGAACATCGACGACTTCGCGCCGAACCTCTCGTTCTTCTTCTCCAACGGCATGGACGCCGAGTACAGCGTCATCGGCCGGGTGGCACGCCGGATCTGGGCCGTGGCCATGCGCGACCGCTACGGCGCCGCGGAGCGTTCGCAGAAGTTCAAGTACCACGTGCAGACGTCCGGGCGTTCGCTGCACGCGCAGGAGATGGACTTCAACGACATCCGCACGACGTTGCAGGCTCTCTGCGCGTTGTACGACAACTGCAACTCCTTGCACACCAACGCTTACGACGAGGCGATCACCACTCCCACGGAGTCGTCCGTCCGGCGCGCGATGGCCATCCAGATGATCATCAACAAGGAGTGGGGCCTCTCGGCGAACGAGAACCCGCTGCAGGGCTCGTTCGTCATCGACGAGCTGACCGACCTCGTCGAGGAGGCCGTGCTGCTGGAGTTCGACCGCATCTCCGAACGCGGCGGTGTGCTCGGCGCGATGGAGACCGGCTACCAGCGCGGCCGCATCCAGGACGAGTCGATGCTCTACGAACAGCGCAAGCACGACGGCTCGCTGCCGTTGATCGGCGTCAACACCTTCCTGCCGGAGGACGGCACGCGCGAGGTCGTGAAGATCGAGCTCGCGCGCGCCACCGAGGAGGAGAAGGAGTCACAGGTCGACCGCACCCGCGCGTACCAGGCGGCGCACCGCGACGAGGCCCAGAAGGCGTTGGCGCGCCTGCGTGAGGTGGCGCAGACGAACGAGAACGTGTTCGCCGTGCTGATGGACGCCGCCCGCGTCTGCACGCTCGGCCAGATCACCGAGGCGTTCTTCGAGGTCGGCGGGCAGTACCGCCGCAACATCTAGACCGCGTAGGGCCGGCCGACGATCCACCCGCCGATGCGGTCGGGTAGCTCGTCGGTCGGCACCAGCTCCACCGGGTCACCGACGTCGACCACGCCCGGCTGGATCACCCAGCTGTCCAGGCACAGCACGCCCCCGAACTCGTGCCGGATGCGCCGGTGCACGTCGAGGTCCTGCGCGCCGGTGTCGGGGTCGATCGTCGTGACCACGCACCGGGCGCGCTTCTGGTACATCCCGATCACGACGTCGCCGACCACCAGCGCGTGGCCCGGCCAGCCGTCCTCCTCGCCGGCCTCGACGCCGCCGATGAGGATGTTGGGCCGCAGCCGCCGCACGTCGACGCCCGCGGCCTCGACCTGGCCGTCCGTGGCGACGAGGACGTTGAGCACGTCGAAGCGCTCCGGTCCGGTGTAGCGGGTCAGCCTGCCGCCGTACGGCAGCACCTTCTCGTGAGCCTGCCAGCTGTCCCACGGATGTCCGTCGACCAACGGGCCGTCCGGGCCGGTGGTGGCGGGGATGGTGAGCAGTCCGTACCGCGTGCGGCCGGTCAGGACGCCGCGCGGGCCCTGCACGTGCACCAGCCGGTCGCCCTCCACTCCGTCCGGGGTGAACGTGGCCTGCTGGAGCTCTTCGCCGCCCAGTGACTTCACCGGGAAGCGCCACAACGCCTTGACGTGCATGGTCGTCACTCCGCCGGGATCTCGTAGGTCGAGCCGGGGTCGACGCGGCGTTCGGATTCGGCGATCTTCACGTCGTTGATGCTCGCCTCGCGCCTGCTCATCAGGCCGGACTCGGCGAACTCCCAGTTCTCGTTGCCGTAGCTGCGCCACCACTGGCCCTCGTCGTCGTGCCACTCGTACTGGAAGCGCACGGCGATGCGGCTGTCGCCGAACGCCCACAGCGACTTGCGCAGCACGTACTCGTGCTCGCGCTCCCACTTCTTCGTCAGGAACGCGACGATCTCGTCGGTGCCGTGGACGAACTCGGACCTGTTGCGCCACACCGAATCCGGCGTGTAGGCGCCGGCGACGCGCCGCGGGTCCTTCGTGTTCCAGGCGTCCTGCGCCGCCTGCACCTTGAGGCGGGCGGTCTCCGCGTCGAACGGGGGAACGAGTTTCACGACGGTCCTTCCAACGGTTGGGCGACGCTGCAAACGTTAGAACGAGATTCTAATGGATGCAAGCCTGTGTTACCGTTAGACGTGCTGACCCCCGACGAACCCCGTCCGGTCCTGCTGATGAACACCGTTTGGGCCAATCGGTCGCAGGTGCACGACGACCTGACGACTGTCGGTGGGCTCCGCGATTTTCTGGGCGTGCCGGCGGACCAGGCCGACCTGACGGCGTTCCGCTCGTTGCGGCAGGCGCTTCGGGACCTCGCGGGCGTGCTCACCGAGGACACGCGTCCGGTCGCGCAGGATCGTGACCTCGAACGGGCCGTGGGTGAGGTCAACCGTGCGGCGCGCAGTGCGCAGCGGTGGCCGCAGCTGACCGTGCGCGACGGGGAACTGTTGCGGCTCAACGAAAGTGAGGGCTCGCTCGCGGATCGTGAGCGCGCCTCGATCGCTGCGGAGGCCGTGGAGCTGTTCACCGGTGAGAACAGGCTTCTGTTGCGCGCCTGTTATGCGCCGGGCTGCGTGCTGTACTTCGTGAAGGACCATCCGCGCCGTGAATGGTGCTCGCCGTCGTGCGGCAACAGGGTCCGCGCGGCCCGCCACTACCGGCGCAATCGGGGTGAATCCCCTGGTCCGAACGGGTTTTCCTGATCAGCGGGGGTAAACATGAGCCGCCTCAGTTCCGATTAAACGGACAACAGTTGGGCGCGTTTTGTGTGGTGGTGATCCGCGATGTCCCGAGAATCCGTGCCAGGTCACGACATCAGCTATCACCTCGTCTGCTTCGACGAGACAGGCAACGAGCGGGGGCGCGACAGCGCGGACGTCCTGTACGACGCCCGCCGCGGTGTCACCGACGTCTTCTTCTTCATCCACGGGTGGAACGGCGACGTGCCGGCCGCCCGCGAACAGTACGGGCGGTGGGTCGCGACGATGGCCGACTGCCGCGCCGAACGTGAAGCGGCACACCGGCTTCCGGGCGGTTTCAAGTCCCTGCTCGTCGGCCTGCACTGGCCCTCGAAGGCGTGGGGCGACGAGGACGTGCGGTCGGACGAGTTCATCAACGCCCAGGCCCAGCGTCTCGGCGGAGGTGCCGGACGCACGGCCGCGGTGCGCACGATCGTCGAGGCCGCGCGGCAACATCCGTGCCGGATGTCGGGCTCGGTCAAGCAGGCCTACGACTACCTGGAGAGCTCGGTTCCCGACCTGCCGGGCGAGGACGGCATGACGTTCGACGCCGAGCAGCTCTACCGCGCGTGCCTGGAGGATCCGGCCCTGGGCGGGATCCTGTCGCCGTTGCGGATCCTGACCTTCTGGAAGATGAAGCGCCGCGCCAAGGTGTTCGGCGAGAGCGGCGCCGCGAGGATCGCCCGCGAGGTCGCCCAGGCCGCGCCGAACGCGCGCGTCCACCTGATGGGTCACAGCTTCGGCTGCATCACCGCGACCGCCATGGCGAACGTGGTGCCCGCCGCGACGCTGACCCTGGTGCAGGGCGCGATGTCGCTGTGGTCGTTCGCGGAACGGCTGCCCGGCGAACCCGGCTCCGGCTACTTCCGCGGCGTGCTCGGGCGCGTGCCCGGCCCGATCATCGTCACCACGTCGTCGAACGACTACGCCATCGGCAGGTTCTACCCGCTGGCCGCGCGCTCGGGCCGCCAGGTCGACCTGGACGAGTACCCGAAGTACGGCGGCCTCGGCTCGCACGGCGTGCAGGGTACCTACGCCCACGGCCACAACATCGGATCTCCCGGCGAGCTTCAGCGCGGGCAGGTGCACAACGTCGACTGCACGTCGGTGATCCGCCGCATCGACGGAATCGCCGGTGCGCACAACGACATCTGTCATCCGGAACTGGCTCGGCTGCTCTGGAAGGCGGTGATGGTCCGCTAGATTGTCCGTTTTCAGAAACACGCGTTTCCGTTGACTGCTCCGATGTCTCGGTTCTACGGTGAGGTCACCGTCGCTGCCGAAATCCCTCGGAGCCGAGGACGGTAGCAAATGTTTCGTCGTCCATTGTGGATAGTCGCTGCCTTCGTGCTGGCACTGGTGGCCGGCACGACGCCGGCGCAGGCCGCGGATCCCGTGCTGGTGCCCGTGTTCGACGGCAAGACGCTCGACGGCTGGACCATGCACGCCAAGGACGCGTTCGTCGTGAAGAACGGCGCGATCCACAGCCAGAAGAACGCCTCGCGCGGCTGGATCTACTACAACAAGCAGCAGTACAAGAGCTTCCGCTGGATCTTCAAGCTGCGCCAGGTCTCCGGCAACC
This sequence comes from Lentzea waywayandensis, assembly GCF_900115955.1. GTDB lineage: Bacteria > Actinomycetota > Actinomycetes > Mycobacteriales > Pseudonocardiaceae > Lentzea > Lentzea waywayandensis. The sequence goes on along the minus strand of NZ_FOYL01000013.1, from coordinate 129,782 downwards.
ACAAGCCGACCGTGCTGATCTGGGGCAAGATCGCGACCCCGGCTCTGAACGGCCTGGGCGCCATCCAGTTCCAGCCGCCCAACGGTGGCGCGTGGGACTACCGGCCCGGCCACAACAACGGCGGCGGCAAGCTGTTCACGAAGTACCCGCACCCGAGCTGGGACGTGAAGAAGTGGGCGCAGTGCGAGATCCTCGCCAACGGTGACACCGGAATCGCGCGCATGGCGTGCTGCCCGTTGCCCGACGGCGCGGCGAAGTGCAAGGCGCAGGAGGTCCTGAAGTTCGAGGACAAGAAGGAACCCGCGGGCCGCGAAGCCCCGCTGGCGATCCAGATCCACAACAAGGGCATCGAGGACGAGTACAAGGACCTCGTCGTCGAGTCGCCCGTGGCCGACCCGACGAAGTTCATCACGACCTGATCGTGCTGCTGGGCGTGGTCTACTGCGCGCCCAGCCGCAGCACCATCTGCGGCACCAGCGTGCTGCCCAGGCACTGGCGCAGGTCCGCGCGCAACGCGGACAGGTCCACCGCGGCGACGGCGGGGGAGACGTCGAACCCCATCGTCCCCGCGGTCAGGATCACGCGTTGCATCGCCTGCCCCGCACGGATCTCCGCCGCCGCACCCTGGTTGAACGTGCACAGCACCAGCTCGGTCCCGCTGCGCACGTGCAGCCACGCCCGTTCCACCTCGGCCGCCCGCGACAGCAACCCGCGCCAGGAGGCGAGCTCGGGAAACGCCGTCCACGCGCGACGGTTCGTGCGCAGTGAGTGCAGCAACGCCAGCACGTCCGGATTCGGCTCCTGATACCCGCCGAGCCTGATGGCCGCGGCCGAGTCGTGCGCGCTCGGCCCCGGCAGCAACGTCACCAGTGGACGGATGCCGTGCCCTTGCAACGCCAGCCGGACGTTGAGCAACGCGACCCCGCAGGCAACACGCGTCTCCCGGCCGTGCGGAGTGGAGGTGTGCAGCTCGATCTGCTCGGGCCGCACCTCGAACCGCACGCCTGAGACTGAGTCCCTCGCGAGCGCCAGGACGGCGCGCACGTCCTCACCCGCGAGTCCGAGTGAGCCGGGTACGGCGATCGTCATGTGCTCACTCTCCGACCGGGGACGTAGATCGGCCACGGTCGAAGGTCCTCTCTTGCTAGGGCCGGTTTCAGTGTCTCGTTCACGACAGCCCGGGCCGGGGCGGCCACCGGGAACCACCTCGGCCGCGACTCTCCTCGAAAGAGACCTTGAAACAGGCCCTGGCCGTGCGTTGCCGGAAAATGTGCGAATCTAGGCGGCGTGCCTGACGTGCCTGGTCGCCGCGACCTCGACGAGCTGCTCGACGAGGTCCGAGACCGCATGGACGAGATCGTCACCACCCGCGACCAGATGCAGGAGCTCCTCGGCGCCATGCTCGCCGTCGCGTCGGGTCTGGAACTCGAGCCGACGTTGCTGCGCATCGTCCAGGCCGCCGCCGACCTCGTGGGCGCCCGCTACGGCGCGCTGGGCGTGCTCGGCACCCGTGACGACCTCTCCGAGTTCCTCCACGTAGGGGTGGACGAGGTGACGCGCGCGTCGATGGGCCACCTGCCCGAGGGCAAGGGCCTGCTCGGGCTGCTCATCAAGGACCCGACGCCGCTGCGCCTGCGCGACCTCGCACGGCACGAGATGTCCGTCGGCTTCCCGCCCAACCACCCGCCGATGCACAGCTTCCTGGGCGTGCCCGTACGTGTGCGCGACGAGGTGTTCGGCAACCTCTACATGACCGAGAAGATCGACGGCGCCGAGTTCACCGCCGACGACGAGGCCGTGCTGCAGGCCCTCGCCGCGGCCGCGGGCATCGCGATCGAGAACGCCCGCCTGTTCGAACGCTCCCGCATGCGCGAGCGGTGGCTGGAGGCGATCGGCGAGGTCAACTCCGAACTTCTGGGCGGCGCGTCCGGCGAGTACGCGCTGCGCCTGATCACCCAGCGCACCGTCGAGATCGCCGGCGCCGACTCGGCCCTCGTCGTGCTCGGCGACGGCCATCACACGCCGCTGTCCATCGCCGCGAGCGCGGGCGTGAAGATCGAGAACTTCAACGCCGCCGACTACGCCGTCGACGAGGTGATCCGCTCCGGCGTCCCGCTGCTGGTGGACGACCTGGGCACGGCGTTCGGCCCCGCCCTCGCCGTGCCACTGCGCTCCGAGATGGGTGTCACGGGCGCGCTGGTCGTGCTGCGCCTCGGCGGCGAGACGCGGTTCCTGCCCGACCAGGTGCCGATGCTGGCCTCGTTCGCCGACCAGGCGGCCGTCGCCCTGGAGTTCGCCGAGCAACAACGCTCGCAACGCCTGCTCGACGTGCTGGAGGACCGCGACCGCATCGCCCGCGACCTGCACGACCACGTCATCCAGCGGCTGTTCGTCACCGGCCTCACCCTGCAGGCCACCATGCGCCGCGTCACCGAACCCGACGTGGCCGCCCGCCTGCGGACCGCCGTCGAGCAGCTGGACGAGACGGTCCGCGAGATCCGCACGTCCATCTTCGACCTGCACTCGACGGACAACACCTCGTTGCGGCGCAGGCTCCTCGACCTCGTCGCCGGCCTGACCGAGGCGACGGACCTCAAGCCGTCCGTCCGCATGTCCGGCACCGTGGACAACTCGGTGCCCCCGGAACTGGCCGAACACGTCGAGGCCGTGGTGCGCGAGGCCGTGACGAACTGCGTCCGGCACGCGTCCGCGACCGAGCTGACGGTGCTCATCGACGCCGGCGAGGACGTGGTGATCACCGTGCAGGACAACGGGGTCGGTATTCCGGCCGACGCCGCCCGGAGCGGGTTGCGCAACCTCGCCCACCGCGCGTCCATGTTCGCCGGGTCGCTCGAGGTGCGCGCGACCGAGGGTGGCGGCGCCTGCGTCGTCTGGCGCGTACCCCTGAACTAGGCCGTGTCCTGTAAATCTCGTCCGCGATAGTCGCGGCCGAGGGCCCCGGAGACGGCACCGCCGAAACGCCCGAATACGCCCGGTATGAGGGCGTTCCGGCGGCACCGCCTCCGGGTCTCTCGCCCGTGACTCTCATCGAACGGACTTACAGGACACGGCTTAGTGCGGCTTGTCGACGTCCTTGCGGAACTGCGACGCGAACACGGCGGCCTGCGTGCGGCGTTGCATGCCGAGCTTGGCGAGCAGGTGGGAGACGTAGTTCTTGACCGTCTTCTCGGCGAGGAACATGCGCTCGGCGATCTGCCGGTTCGTGAGGCCTTCGCCGATGAGGTCGAGGACGGTGCGCTCCTGCTCGCTGAGCATGCGCAGCGGGTCGCCCTCCTCGCGTTCGCGGCGGATTCGGTTGAGCAGCGCGGAAGTCGTGCGGGCGTCCAGAAGGGACTGTCCTGCCGCGACGGTGCGGACGGCGTTGACCAGGTCGGCGCCGAGGATCTGTTTCAGCACGAAGCCGGAGGCGCCGGCCATGATCGCGTCGAAGAGGGCCTCGTCGTCCGCGAAGCTCGTCAGCATCAGGCACTGCAGGCCCGGGAGACGGCTGCGCAGCTCGCGGCACAGCTCGATGCCGTTGCCGTCCGGAAGCCGGATGTCGAGCACCGCCACGTCGGCCTGAGCGCCCGGCACCTTGGCCAGGGCCTCCGTGACCGACGCGGCGTCACCGACCACCACCAGATCGGACTCCTCGCCGAGCAGGTCCGCTATGCCGCGGCGGACGATCTCGTGGTCGTCGACGAGGAAAACACGCGTCGCCATGAGGGCCACGGTAGCCCAAAGACCCTGACATGAGGGGACCAACGGCACGCGGCTCACTGCGACGATCGGGCCTACTTTGGGATCATGAGCGGTCTGCCCGTCGTTGTCGGAGTCGATGGTTCCTCGTCCGCGCTGGCCGCGGTGGCGTGGGCCGCGCGGGCGTGCATGCACCACGATGCGCCGTTGCGGCTGGTGCACGCGTACACGTTGCCGACGCGCGGGTATCCAGAGGTCATCTCATCGGCGCGTGACCTGCGCTCGGCCATGTACGACCAAGGGCGGATGTGGCTCTCTCAGGCCGTTGCCGTCGCACGGGCAGAAGCACCTGATGTGTCCGTGGAGCACGACTTGCGCATGGAACACCCCACGCCCGTGTTGATCGCGGAGTCTGCACGCGCACGCGAGGTGGTGGTGGGGTCACACGGACTGGGCGGGTTCACCGGAGCGTTGGTCGGCTCAACGGCCGTGGCGCTGTCGATTCACGGTGAGTGTCCCGTGGTGGTGGTGCGATGGCCAAAAGAACGAGCGCAGCAGCACGACGGGCCCGTGGTGGTGGGTGTCGACCTCTCACCCGAATCGGACTCGGCCATCGGCTTCGCGTTCGAGGAAGCGGCGGCGTCCGGGGTGCCGCTGGTGGCGGCGATGGCGCACGTCGACGAGCAGTCGTCGTTGCTGAACGCGCGCATGTCCGGGTGGGCGGAGAAGTACCCGGACGTCGCGGTGGACCAGCTCGTGGTGGGGGAGCGGCCGATTCCGTTGCTGATGGACCTCGGGCAACGGGCCGGCCTGCTCGTCGTCGGGTCCCGGGGGCGTGGTGGATTCGCCGGGATGCTGCTCGGATCTACCTCGCAGGCCCTGATCTACCACGCCCCGTGCCCGGTGGCCGTCGTCAGGCCTGCTTGATCGCCGAGATCTCGAACTCGAGGACGACCTTCTCGCTCACCAGCACGCCACCGGTCTCCAGGGCGGCGTTCCAGGTCACGCCGTAGTCCTTGCGGTTGATGGTGTGCGAGCCCTCGAAGCCCACGCGGGTGTTGCCGAACGGGTCGACGGCCACGCCCTCGAAGGCGAACGGGATGGTGATGCTCTTGGTGACGTCCTTGATGGTGAGGTCGCCGGTGATCTCGAAGTTGTCGTCGTCGACCTGCTTGGCGGAGGTCGAGACGAACTTGATCTCCGGGTACTCCTCGACGGCGAGGAAGTCGTTGGTGGTCAGGTGACCGTCGCGCTGCGCGTTGCGGGTGTCGATGCTCGCGACCTTCAGGGTCACCTCGGCGGTGGTGTTGTCCGGCTTGTCACCGTCGATGGAGATCTTGCCGTCGAACTCGTTGAACGCACCGCGAACCTTGGTGACCATCGCGTGGCGCGCGACGAAGCCGATGCGGGAGTGCGAGGCGTCGATGACGTAGTCGCCGGTCAGTTCGGAGAGGTTGGTGGCGGTGGTCATGGTGTCAAGTCCTTCGGTTGCTCGATTTGGTTGAAGTGTCACTCACCCTGCCCGAACGTGGATGATGTGTCAACTATTCCCGTATGCTGAACCAGTGACACGATGGTTGGAACCTGAGCAGCAGCGGGCGTGGCGTGCCTACGTCCGCATGCAGGGGGAGCTCAATGCGCATCTGAGCAGGCAAATGTCAGTCGACTCGGACATCTCGATGGCTGACTTCGCCGTGCTGGTGCAGCTCACCGACACGCCTGACGAACGCGTACGCGTGTTGGAGCTCGCACGGTATTTGCACTGGGAGAAGAGCCGTATCTCGCATCACGTCGCACGGATGGAGAAGCGCGGCCTGGTGCGCAGGGAGAACTGCCGCAGCGACGGGCGCGGGTCGTTCGTCGTACTGACGGACCAGGGACGGTCGGCCATCGAGGCGGCTGCGCCCGCGCACGCCGAGACGGTCAACAAGCTGGTGTTCGACCTGCTCGACGACTCCGAGGTGCAGGCGTTGCGGGAGATCTCCGAGAAGATCTTCACCCGCCTAACGACAGGAGAATGCGCGGCGGTAATCGCTCGGTGCGATGCCGACGACCCGATGGAAGTGGTGCCGGAGGAGGGCGGCTGTCCCGAAGCCTGACCTGGTCGCGACCGCGTCGACGTCCAGGTCGGTCTCCTCGAGCAGCCTGCGCGCGTGAAGTACCCGTTGGAGTGACAGCCACTTGTTCGGGGTGGTGCCGGTCTCCGCGGCGAACCTGCGCGCGAAAGTCCGTTCGGACATGACGGCGAGCTTCGCCATCGTGGCCACCGTGTGGTTGTCCGCGATCGTGGCGAGCACCTGTTCCAGCACCGGCTCCAGGCTGTCGGAACTGCACTCCGGGATCGGGAGCTCCACGAACTGCCGCTGGCCGCCGTCGCGCTGCGGGGCCACGACCATCCGGCGCGCGATGATGTTGGCGATCTTGGTGCCCAGTTCGCGCCGGACCAGGTGCAGGCAGGCGTCGATGCCCGCCGCGGTGCCGGCGCTGGTGATGATGTTGCCGTCGTCCACGAACAGCACGTCCGGGTCCATGCGGGCCTTCGGGAACCGCTCCTGGAACTGCCGCGCCTCACGCCAGTGCGTCGTGCAGTTCCGGTCGTCGAGCAGCCCGGCCGCGCCGAGGATGAACGCCCCGCTGCACACGCTGAGCAGCGTCGCGCCGGTCTCCCGGAGCGCCTTGACGAGCTTCTCCGGGTACTCGTCGCGGACGCGCGCGGCGGGCAGTGCGACGAGGTCGACGCTCTGCAGCGCGTCGAACCCGTGTTCCGGCGTGATGCTCACGCCGCGGATGCTCGTCGGCACGGGCTGGTTCGGAAGCTCCCCGCACACGCGGAAGTCGACCAGCGGCACGCCCTCCTCGGTCCGGTCGATGCCGAACACCTCGCAGAGCAGGCCGAACTCGAACGGCGCGACGCCGTCGATGAGGGGAACCGCCACCGAAGCCAGCATGGCAGGATATTAGCGCGCGTCGTCAGATCTGCCACTGTTGGCGGGATATTGATGACCATACATTTATGACATGACTCTTGCAGCGATCGTCCTGGCAGTGGCAGCACTCTCCGTCTGGCTCGACCGGCACCGCGACCGCACCGCCGGCCTGGCAGGCTCCTCCGACGTCAACGACCGTGACCGCACCCGAGTGCGCAACGACCTCCGGTACCTCACCTGATGAGTGGTGCTGGTCCCGTGTAGCGGGCGACCGGGCGGATGATCTTCGTGTCCTCGGACTGTTCGAGCGCGTTGGCACACCACCCGATCACCCGGCTGCACGCGAACGTCGGCGTGAACATCTCGCGCGGGATGCCGCACTGCTCCATCACCACGCCGGCGTAGAACTCCACGTTCGCGTACAGCTGCCGGCCGGGCTTGAGCTCGGCCAGCAGCTCGGTGACCCTCCGCTCGACGGTGACCGCGAACTCCGTCAGCCTCGTGGGCTTCTCGAGCGCGATCTCCTTGAGCAGACGCGCTCGCGGGTCCTCGGTCTTGTAGACGGCGTGCCCGAACCCCATGATCCGGTCGCCCTGCTCGATGCGCTCCCGCACCCAGGCGTCGATGTTGTCCGGCGTCCCGATGAGGTCGAGCGCCTCCAGCGCGCGGTCCGGCGCGCCCCCGTGCAGCGGCCCGGAGAACGTCCCGATCGCCGCCGTCACCGCCGACACGACGTCCGCTCCCGCCGACGCGACCACGCGCGCGGTGAACGTCGACGCGTTGAAGCCGTGGTCGATCGTGGCGATCAGGTACTGCTCGACAGCACGACTCGCCCATGTCGACGGTTCCTGTCCAGTCAACATGTACAACCAGTTCGCCGACGTGGACAAATCAACCCTGGGGTTGACGGGATCAAGTCCGAGCTTGAGCCGGTGCAGTGCCGCGAGGATCGTCGGCGTCAGCGCGCTGACCTTGAGCGCGTCCGCCTTCCTGGTGCTCATCGGCGCGTCCCACATCGGCTGCGCCGGCAGCATCGACAACGCGGTCCGCAGCCCGGCCAGCGCCGTGCACCCCGACCGCGCGACCGCGGGCAGCACCTCGCGGATCGCCGCGGGCAGCGTGCGCAGTTCGGCGGTCTGGCGGGCGAACAGCGCGGACTCGTCCGGGTTCGGCAGTCTGCCCTCCGCGAAGAGGAACCACACGTCCTCGAACGACCGCGTCCTGGCCAGTTCGATCGCGTCGTGCTCGCGGTAGTGGTAGTAGCCCGCGGCACCGTTCACGTCCCCGATCAGGGTCGTGGTGACGACGACGTCTTTAAGCCCTTTGGGTGCATCAATCAACATGGACACCAGGCTCCGTCAACATGTCTTGTACAGTCAACGTTGATGGAATCAATGTTGACGACGAATCAAGCTGCTCGCCGCCTGGGCGTGAAACCGGCGACGGTCTACGCGTACGTCAGCCGCGGCCACCTGACCAGCACGAAGGTGAACCGCCACAGCATGTTCGGCGTCGCCGAGGTGGAGGCCCTGGCGCAGCGCACTGGTGCGCGCGGAGCAGTGGCCGCTGTGACGGATCGCATCCGCACCCGCATCTCCCTGCTGGAGAACGACCGCCTGCACTACCGCGGCCGGTCCGTTCCTGAACTCTCGAGCACCAAGCGCTTCGAGGACGTCGCGCACTGGCTGTGGACCGAGATCGACTCGACGGGCATGCAGTTCCCCGAGGGCCAGGAGATCTGGATGGCCCTGCCCGACAGCGCCACCCTCACCGACCGGGTCCGCGTGGCCATCGCCCTGGCCAGCGTCGGCGACCCGCTGCGCTACGACCTGGACCGGGCCGTCACCACGGCCAAGTCCCTGATCGCCGACGTCGTCGAGTCCCTGCCACTGGTGGGCAGGCCTCAGGGCACCGACATCGCCGAACGCCTGTGGGCCCGCCTCTCGCCGGAGCCTGCCCAGCCGGACCTCCTCAACGCCGCCCTGATCCTGCTGGCCGACCACGACCTGGCCATCTCGACCATGGCCGCCAGGGTCGCCGCCTCCGCCCACGCCAACCCGTACGCCGTCGTGTCCGCGGGCATGGGCGCCATGGAGGGCCAGAAGCACGGCGCCGCCACCACGATCGCGTACCGGTTCCTGCTGCAGGCCCAGTCCGACCCGATGGGCACCGTCGCCGAGCACCTGCGCTCCGGCCAGCCGATCCCGGGCTTCGGCCACCGCGTCTACCAGTCCCGCGACCCGCGCGCCGACCACCTCTTCGCCCTGCTGCGCAGCCACGGCGACCTGGTGGCGGACAAGGTGATCGCCACCCAGCCGCAGACGTTCCCGAACGTCGACCTGGCGCTCGCCCAGTTCGCCCTGTTGTTCAAGATGGCGCCGGACGCAGGCGAGGCGATCTTCGCGATCGCGCGGATCGTGGGGTGGATCGCGCACGCGATGGAGGAGTACCGGGAGCCGGGCCTGAGGTTCCGGACGATGGGCGTGTACACGGGGGACAGGCCGTAGCCGTGTGAAGCGCCAGGCGACCCCCAGGACGCCTGGCACCGCAGAGCTCGTTCAGTCCGGCAGGCCGGCGTGGTTCTCCCCGGCGAAGGCGAGGATCTGCGCGGTGGTCAGCTCAAGTTCCTCCAGGTTCAGCGCATGGGTCGCCCCCGGCACGATCTCGGTGCGCACGCGCGGGACGAGCGACTCGACGCGCGAGGCGAGTTCCCGCGCGTTGAGCAGCGAGCGCTCGCCCAGGACGAAGTAGGTGGGCACGTCGATCGACCGCAGTTCGTCATCGGTGAACTCGTGCAGCGGAGCCATCTGGATCTTGTACCTGAGGCCGCGGAACACCAGCGGGCGCATCGTGTGGCGCACGGCGGGATCGCCGGCGCTGACCCGGCGCAGGATCGCGGCGGGCAGCCACCAGCGGGCGAGCTCGCCGATGCTCCAGAGGACGAACCTCAGGAAGGCGATCCCGAACCCGCCCGGTTCGAACGCGAGGACGCCGGCGACCCCGGTGGGACGCCGGGTGGCGAGGTTCAGGGCCAGGTAGGCGCCGCGCGAGATCCCGACCAGGTGGACCTTCTCGTGGCCGAGGCCCGCGAGGACGTCGGCGAGCCAGTCCGCCTCGTCGTCGGTGCTCTCCAAGGGCCGGGTCTGTACCGAGTGCCCCGGTTCACCGATCGTGTCGACGGCGTACACGGTGTGCCGCGCCGCCAGTTCGGCCGCGTAGAAGTACCAGGACAACGACGTGCCCATCGCGCCGGGCAGCAGGACTATCGGCGAACCGGTGCCGCTGCGCCGGACGCGGGTCGAGCCGAACCGCGTCTCCACGTCCAGTTCCTCCGACGGCACCGGCCACTTCCGGCGGATCGCCTCGTAGGTGGCGAAGTACCGCTCCTGTGCCTTCTGGTCCACGAACTTCCCGACCATCACACCCCCAGGTAGTTTTTCTAATGCAGATGCAATGTAACAGCGTCGCGCGGTGCTCGTCGACACCGGTCGTTGTGACACAGTGATCACATGCCGAAGCGCGTCGATCACGAGGAGAAACGGCGTGACCTCGCGGAGGCGCTCTTCCGGATCGCTTCGACACGAGGCCTTCAGTCGGTGACGTTGCGCGCGGTCGCGGCGGAGGCGGGCGTGTCGATGTTCCAGATCCAGTACTACTTCCCGACCAAGGAAGAGATGCTGCGGCACGCGTGGCAGAGGATCACCGAGCTGGGCGCCGAACGTGCCGGGCACCGCATCACGGAGGCGATGCGGACGGGTGACGAACGCGCGGTCATGCGGGCATGTCTGCTCGCGGTCCTGCCGACGGACGAGCGCAGCCGCGTGCTCTGCGCGGTGCAGATCGCCTACTTCGCGCTGGACGTCACGCGCGGCGGTCAGTCGCCGGACCAGCAGGCGATGATGCCCTTCCTCGTGCGCCTGCTCGTTGACCAGCTCGGACTCGCCCGGAAACGCGACCGGGTGCCACCACACCTCGACCTCCAACTGGAGGCGGACGCGCTCGCGACCATGACGGGCGGCCTCCTCAGCGCGATGCTGGTCGACGTCTACGACGCGAAGCAGGCCGAGGAGATCGTCGACTACCGGCTCGGCCAGCTGTTCGGCAGTGAGGCCGGCTAGCGAGGTCCGCCCCTTGGCCGCTGGCGTGATCGCGTCGCGAAGCGGACCATGAAAACCATGAGATTGTCCGCTGTGGACAACCTGAAGGTGATCCTCGTGGCGTGGGTCATCGGCGGCCACGCGCTGCTGGGCTACGCCGCGATCGGTGGCTGGCCGTACGACGAGGTCAACGAGGTCACGTTCCATCCCGGCGTCGAGACGGTGCTGGCGGCGTTGATCGGGCCGTCGGGGCTGTTCTTCATGGGCACCTTCTACTTCATGGCGGGGATCTTCACGCCCGGCTCCATCGAGCGCAAAGGGCGGCAGCGGTTCATCGCCGAACGGCTCGTGCGGCTGGGGACGCCGTGGGTGGTCAGTGCTGTCGTGGTCTGGCCTACGTTCGTGTGGATCGCCTACAACGGGGCCGGGCGGGACGTCTCGTGGTGGCAGGCGTTCACGGGTCGGCAGCCGTTCCTGGACAGCGGGTCGTTGTGGTTCGTCGGGGTGTTGCTGATCTTCAGCATCGCGATCGCGCTGGCGCCGCCAATCGCCTCGGTCGTGAGTGTTTTCGGCCGCGAGGGCGGCCGAAAACACTCACGACCGAGGCCTTCGCTTCTAGGAATCGGCACAGAGCGCACCATCACGCCGCGGACCGTCGTGGGCATGACGATGATCGTGGCGGGGACGACTTTCCTGACGCGACTGGTCTTTCCGGCGCGCAGCGGGCAGGTCGGCGATCTGCACCTGTGGTGGTGGCCGCAGTGCCTGGGGATGTTGCTGCTGGGGGCGATCGGCGGGCACAAGCTCGCGGAACGGGTGCCGGACGAGATCTACCGGATGACCCGCAACGTCGTCGTCGGGACGATCGCGGTCCTGCCGATCGCGGCCGCGCTCATGGGCGTGCTGGATCTGGCCAAGAACGCGGAACCGTTCCTCGGCGGACTCACCTGGCAGGCCGCGACCCTCGCCCTCATCGAGGGGATCCTCGTGGTGGCGGGCAGTTTGTGGTTGATCGGGCTGGCGCAACGCCGGCTGACGCGCCAGGGGCCCTTCGCGGAGGGGCTGGCGCGGTCCGCCTACGTCGCGTTCGTCGTGCAGGGGCCGATTCTGCTCAGTCTCGCGACCGCCCTGCGCCCGCTGCACCTTCCCGCTGAGGTGAAGGCGCCGCTGGTGGGTGCGGGGGCGATCGCGTTGTCGTTCGCCATCGGCTGGTTCGTCACTTCGCGCCGAGGCGCTTCAGCACGCTCGTCGTGATGCCGGCGGCGTCCAGGCCGTGCGCTCGCAGGATGCGCGCGCGGGAGTCGTGTGGCAGGAAGCGTGGTGGCAGCGCGAAAGTCGCCACGCAGGTCGAGGAACCGGCCAGGGCCTGACCCAGGCGTGCGCCCAGGGCACCGGTCGACGTGGTGTCCTCCACCGCGAGGACCAGGCGGTGCCGGCCGCTGTACTTGACCAGGTGCGGGTCCAGGGGAGCGGTCCAGCGCGGGTCGACCACGGTGACGCGGACGTCGTGCCCCGCGAGTTCCTCCGCCGCGGCCAGGCACGGGCCGGCGAGAGGGCCGACCGCGATCAGCAGCACCTCGGCGTCCGGTTCCTCGCGCAGCACGTCGAAGTGGTTCACGCGCCGGAGTGCGGGCACGTCCGGGCCGACAGCGGCCTTCGGGTACCGCACGACCGTGGGACCGTCCGACACCTCGACGGCCTCGCGCAGCAGTGCGGCCAGCGATGCCGGATCGCGGGGTGCGGCCAGGCGCAGGCCGGGCACGACGGGCAGCACGGAGGCGTCCCACATGCCGTGGTGCGACGCGCCGTCCGGGCCGGTCACGCCGGCGCGGTCCAGCACGAACGTCACCGGGAGCCGGTGCAGGGCCACGTCCATCAGCAACTGGTCGAACGCACGGGACAGGAACGTCGCGTAGACGGCGACGACCGGGTGCAGGCCGCCCATGGCCATGCCGGCGGCAGACGTCACGGCGTGCTGCTCGGCGATCCCGACGTCGAACACGCGCGCCGGGAAGCGTTCGGAGAAGGGCCGCAGCCCCACCGGTTCCAGCATCGCCGCGGTCAGGCAGACGACGTCCGGACGTTCCGCGCCGATCGCCACGATCTCGTCGGAGAACGCGTCGGTCCAGGTCCGCCCGCTGGAGGCACCGGACGCGCCGACGGCGTGCATGCGGTCGGCCTCGTCGGACTCCGCGGCCTCGTACCCCTTGCCCTTCACCGTCTTGCAGTGCACGACTACCGGACGGCCGAGGGACTTGGCCTCCCACAGGGCGTTCTCGACGGCGTGCACGTCGTGCCCGTCGACCTCGCCGATGTAGGCCAGACCCAGCGCCTCGAACAGGTGCCGCGCCGAACCGGCCAGCAGGGACGCCGCGAAACCACCGGCCGTCGGGTCGTAGGAGCGGCCGTTGTCGTTCAGCAGCACCACCACGGGACGCGAGGAGCCGCCGATGTTGTTCAGGGCCTCCCAGCACATCCCGCCGGTCAGCGCGCCGTCACCGACGATGGCGACGACGCGGCGGTCGGTGCCGCCGAGCTCGAACGCCTTGGCCAGACCGTCCGCATAGGACAGTGCGGTGGAGGCGTGCGAGTTCTCGATGACGTCGTGCGCCGACTCGGCGGCGGACGGATAGCCGGACATGCCGCCGGCCTGGCGCAACGAGTCGAAGTCGGAGCAACGGCCGGTCAGCATCTTGTGCACGTACGACTGGTGCCCGGTGTCGAACAGCACCACGTCGGTGGGTGAGGAGAAGACCCGGTGCACCCCGATCGTCAGCTCGACGGCACCCAGGTTCGGGCCGAGGTGGCCGCCGGTCCGGTGCACCTTGGAGATCAGGAAGGACCGGATCTCGGAAGCCAGCGGGGAAAGCTCGGACGTGGAGAGCGCCCGGACGTCCGCGGGCGAGGTGATGTCAGCCAGCACGGCGCACCGCCAGCGGCAACGTGAAGGCGATCGTCTCCGTCGCGGTCGTGTGCGTCGACACGGAGACAGAACCCAACGCTTCCAGCGTGGCCACGACCTCGTCCACCAGTTCAGGGGGCGCCGAAGCACCGGCCGACAGACCCACGGACGTCACGCCGGAAAGCCACGCCGGGTCGATCTCCGACGCGTCGTCGATCAGATAGGCCGGAGTGCCGCCACGGGCCGCGAGCTCGACCATCCGCACCGAGTTGGACGAGTTCTTCGACCCCACCACCAGCACCAGGTCCGACCGCTCGGCGACCTCGCGGATGGCGACCTGCCGGTTCGTGGTGGCGTAACAGATGTCGTCGGAACCGGGGCCGCGCACCTGCGGGAACTTCCGCTCCAGCGCCTCGACCACCTCGGCCGTCTCGTCCACGGCCAGCGTCGTCTGCGTCAGGTAGGACACCGGACCGGTGATCTCCAGCGCCTCGACGTCCGCCACGGTCTCCACCAGCACCATCTGGTCGGGAGCCTCGCCGAACGTGCCCTCGACCTCCTCGTGCCCGGCGTGCCCGATCAGCACGATGGTGTCGCCGCGTTCGGCGAAGCGCCGCGCCTCGGCGTGCACCTTCGTCACCAACGGACAGGTCGCGTCCAGCACGTCCAGCGAGCGTTCCCGAGCCTCAGCCCGCACGGCGGGGGAGACGCCGTGCGCGGAGAAGACCGCCGTGGCGCCGAAAGGCACCTCGGACAGCTCCTCCACGAACACGGCGCCACGAGCCTCCAGCGAACGCACGACGTGGATGTTGTGCACGATCTGCTTGCGCACGTAGATGGGGCCGCCGCGCTGGTCGAGCAGTCGTTCCACGATCTCGATGGCGCGCTCCACCCCGGCGCAGAACGACCGGGGTGAGGCGAGCAGCACCGAACGCGGCGGATGTTCCGTCATCTAGTGCCTTCCAGAAGGGGACTCAGTGGTCCCGGTGGGTGACCAGCTGGGCGAGCGTGCCGAGCTCCACCGCCGCACGCGCGGTCGGTGAGGCCTCGCCGAGATGAACCAGCGCCTGCGTGTGGAGTTCGTCGGCCTGCGTCTGGCTCCACGCGCGACCACCGGCCAGGTCGACCAGGGATGCCGCCCGCGCAAGCGCTTCCGCGTTCATCTCCTGCTCGCCGAAGTACAGCGACGCCAGCTCCGCGGAGGCGGGAACGCCGGCGTTCAGCGCACGGACGACGGGCAGGGACTTCTTGCGGTTCACCAGATCCGAGTGCACGGCCTTGCCGGTCACCGCCGGGTCGCCCCAGATGCCGAGCAGGTCGTCCACGTGCTGGAACGCCAGACCCAGCTCGGCGCCGTAGCCGCGCATCGCCTCGACCTGCTCGTCGGACCCGTCGCCGTACAGAGCGCCCAGAGCCGTTGAGGCGCCCAGCAAAGCACCGGTCTTGCCCCGGGCCATCTGCTCGACCTCGGGCACCCGCACGTCATCGCGCGTCTCGAAGTCCAGGTCGTACGCCTGCCCGTCGAGCAACGCCACCGTGGCGTCACCCAGCGTCCGGATCGCTTCCAGGGCACGCGGATGCCCTGAGCCCGCGAGGACGTCGACGGCCAGCATCTGCAGCGCGTCCCCGGCCAGGATCGCCGCGTTGACGCCGAACACGGTCCACGCCGTGGCCCGGTGGCGCCGGGTCGTGTCGCGGTCCATCACGTCGTCGTGCAGCAGGGAGAAGTTGTGGATCAGCTCCACCGCGACCGCCGCCGGGACGGCGGAGGAGGCGGCGCCGCCGACGGCCTCGGCCGCCAGCAGCACCAACGCGGGACGGATTGCCTTGCCGCCGTTCTCCAGCACCGGGTTGCCGTACTCGTCGCGCCACCCGTGGTGGTACTCCGCGATCGTCCGCATCGACGGCGGCAGCTGGTCGACGGCCTTGCGCAGAGCCGGAAGCACGAGGCTCCGGCTCCACGCGAGCACCTCACCGGCCGGCCGTCCGGCCGCCAGTGGTTCGGTCATCTCGGCTGTCATGACTTAGAGACCGATCTCCACGTTCTCCAGCACACCCAGCGCGTCCGGCACCAGCACGGCCGCCGAGTAGTACGTGGACACCAGGTACTTGAGCATCGCGTGCTCGTCGATGCCCATGAACCGCACGTTGAGGCCGGGCTCGTACTCGTCCGGGATGCCGGTCTGGCGCAGGCCGACGACGCCCTGCTTCTCCTCGCCTAGCCGCATCGCGATGATCGACGTGGTGCCGTTCTTGTTGACCGGGATCTTGTCGCACGGCGCGATCGGGATGCCCCGCCACGACTGGAGCTGCTTGCCCTCGACCTCCACGGTCGGCACGTACAGGCCACGCGACGACAGCTGCCGGCCGAACGCCGAGATCGCCTTGGGGTGGGCCAGGATCAGCTTGGTGTTGCGGCGCCGCGAGATCAGCTCGTCCATGTCGTCCGGCGTCACCGGGCCCGAGGTGGTGCTGACCCGCTGCTTGAGGTCGGCGTTGGCGAGCAGGCCGAACTCCTTGTTGTTGATGAGCTCGAACTCCTGCCGCTCGCGCAGGGCCTCGATGGTCAGCCGCAACTGGTGCTCGACCTGGTCCATCGGCTGGCTGTAGAGGTCCGCGACACGCGTGTGGACGCGCACGATGGTCTGCGCCACCGAGAGTTCGTACTCACGGGGCCGCAGTTCGTAGTCGACGAACGTGCTGGGCAGCGTCGGCTCGCCGTCGTGGCCGGACGAGATGTCGATCTCGGCCTCGCCGTGCTTGTTCGACGCGTTCGTCGGGTTCGCCAGCTGCTGCGCGATGTGGTCGCGCAACGGTTCGATCTGCCCGTTGAGCTGCCGGAACGCCGCCCGCGACAGCACGACGGCCGTCGTCGGCGTCAACGCACGCGCGGTGAAGCTCCAGTTCTTGTCGGCGCCGGACAGGACCGGCTCGTCGCCGATGTACTCGCCGTCCGCGATCGTGCCCAGCGCCACGTCGTCGCCGTACTCGCCGAGCCCGGTCTTGGTGACCTTGCCGTGCGCGATGACGATGATCTCGTCGACGGACTCGCCGCGGTGCGCGATCACCTCACCCGGCAGGTACTCGCGCTGCTCGAAGCGGTTCGCGACGGCGGTGAGCGCCGCCTCGTCGTCGAACCCGCGCAGCAGCACGAACTCCGCCAGTTCCTGCGGCACGATCCGCACCTCGGAACCCACCGAGGTGAACGTGACCCGGCCGTCGCCGATCGCGAAGGTGAGCCGGCGGTTGACGCGGAACGCACCACCCTTCGCCTCGACCCAGGGCAGCATGCGCAGCAGCCACCGGGGCGAGATCCCCTGCATCTGCGGTGCGGACTTGGTGGTCGTCGAGAGGTTGCGGGCCGCCTTCGTCGAAAGGCTCAGCTGCCCGCCCTCGACCCCAAGGCCCGGATCGGTAACAGTCACTGGAAGTCCTGCCAATCTGTTGGTGCTGGGATGGAACTAACGAACTAGAAGAGCGGTCAGGTCACGCCGACACGCTTTTCGTCGGCGTGACCTGACCGCGCCCTTGCGGTTGAATCGAAAGCGACCGCGTGCCGAGACCGGACGGCCGGTGGAACGACTTCCGGGTGGGGACCGGGGAGTAGCTGAATCGACCGGATCGCTGTGTCCACAGCAGTTCACCGGCCAGCCACGACTTCAAAGCCTCGACGTACCGGGACAACCCGGCCTTGGCCTCCGCGTCGAGGCCGTACTCGTCGGCGATGGACGGCAGCTCACCGAGGATCGAGCCGATCTGCCGCAACCTGGCCGCGATCAGGTCGGCCACGACCGACACGGCCTGCTGCACCTCGCAGTCGAAGAACTGCTGCACGGCAAGAACAGCGCTGGTCGTGCTGCCCGCAGTCGCGTAGGTGTGGTCGAAGCCGACGATCTCCTGACGCAGCGCGGGAACGTCGCCGAACGAGTCCACCAATGCCCGCATCGTGCTGTTGCGCAACAACTCCGCGGGCAGCTCAGCGCCGACGGACTTGCGAGCGAGCTTCGCGGACAGCTCCGTGGCGATCGACCGGCGCCGCATCTCCACCAGGTCGATCGGGTCGGGCACCCGGCCCTGCGCGGTGTTGTGCAGCTCCCACAGCAACGCGTCGAAGAACTCGACCAGGTGTTCCTGGTCCTCGTTGTCCAAAGTGGACCGCGAGACCAGGTCGGCCAGGCCTCTCTCCGCCGGGTTCGACGATGGGAGCGAACCGCTCAGCACCGATTTCAACGCCGCCACGAACGCCTTGCCGCCCGCGACGTTGCGCGGCCGGAGGAAGCCGTCCCGGAACGCGTCGCTCACGTAGAAACCCCACGTGTGCCAGTCGTTGACGTGCTTCAGGTCGTCCAGGGACGCCGTCGGGTGGGTCAGCGGGCCGAAGCCGCCGTAGTCCGCGGCGTCGTAGAACGCCTCGGTCCACGGCACGCCGCCGAGCATGCCCATGTCCCGCACCCACGTCCTGGTGTGCTGGCGGACGCGGTCGACGTGCGGTGAAAGCCTTGCGGCGAAAGGCATGTCGAACGAGGGAACCTCAACCACGAGCCACCCCCAGCCACGCCGCGGACGTGCCCAGGCCGGTCGGCCCGCGCAGGATCGTGCGGAAGAACGCGGAGTTGCCCGCGCCTCCTTCGACTTTCGTGTAGCGGCCCGCGTGCAGGTGCCACTCGTGCCCGCCGGACTGCCAGTCCTGCAGACCCTTCACGTACTTGAGCACGCGCGCCTGCTCCAGCGGGTCCACGCCGTTCTCGGAGAACAGCACGGGCAGTTCGGTGAAGACGGTGTTCTCGAACTGGTGCAGGCGCGAGGTCAGCAGCGTGTTCACGGCCTCGACCGCGGTCTGCGTGTCGTGGCCGAAGAACTTCTCGAACACGAGCACCCCGTTGGAGTTCTCGCCCTCCCGCAACACTTCCCGCTCGTACGAGAAGATGTCGTTGCGCAGGTGGATCGCGTCGGAGAACGTGTCGGACAGGACCCGCAGCGGCCGGGTGCCCGCGATGGACGCGGGCACCTCGGCTGCTTCGGAGACCTCCACCAGGTTCGCCGACCACGGCGCGCCGCCGACCTTGCGGCGCATCTCGATGTACTCGATCGGGTTGGCGACCGTGCCGCTCTCGATGTTCTTGATCTCCCACATGCACTCGAGCAGCAGGTTGTGAGTGCTCGTGGTGAACCGGCGCCGCCAGTCCTGCGACATCAGCGGAATCGTCCGCTGCCACAGGTCGACGAGGCCGCGTTCGGTCGGGTTCTGCGGCTCCGGCCACGGGTCCGTGCCGTTGAGGGGCATGAACGCCGGCAGCCGGTCGAGATACGCCTTCGCACCCGCCACGTCCTTGGTCTGCTTGAACTCCGCGAAGAACTCGTCGTCGAAGTAGAAGACCCAGACGTACCAGTCCGTGATGAGGTCGAGGATCTCCGCGGGCGCGTCCGGATGGGTCCACGCGCACATGAACCCGTAGTCGTCGCCCGCGAGGATCTCGTCGGTCCACACCCCGGTGTCGAGCATCCCCATGTCCCGCGCCCACTGCGTCGAGTGGACGCGGGCGCGTTCGAGGTGGGGGTTCATCCGCGCCGGGTGCGGCACGTAGAACTCCGGCATGGTGAAGGAGGCCACCCGTTCAGAACTCAATTTGGCTAGCCCTCGCGACCGAGCTCGACGTGCTCCAGCACACCGATCGCGTCCGGCACCATGATGGCGGCCGAGTAGTAGGCGCTGACCAGGTAGTTGATGATCGCCTGGTCGTTGATGCCCATGAACCGCACCGACAGGCCCGGCTGGTACTCGTCCGGGATGCCGGTCTGGTGCAGGCCGATGACGCCCTGGTTCTGCTCGCCGGTGCGGATCAGCATCACCGACGACGTGCGGGTGTCGGAGACCGGGATCTTGTTGCACGGCAGCACGGGGACGCCGCGCCAGGCAGGCACCTGCTGGCCGTGGAAGTCGATGTGCTGCGGGTAGAGGCCGCGCTTGTTGAGCTCACGGCCGAACGCCGCGATCGTGCGCGGGTGCGCGAGGAAGTACCCGGGGTCCTTCCACACGATCGACAGCAGCTCGTCGAAGTCGTCCGGGGTGGGCGGGCCGGAACGGGTGTGGATGCGCTGCTTGAGGTCCGCGTTGTGCAGCAGGCCGAACGACCTGTTGTTGACGATCTCGTGCTCCTGGCGTTCGCGCAGGGCCTCGATCGTGAGCCGCAACTGCTGCTCGACCTGGTCCATCGGGTTGTTGTAGAGGTCCGCGACCCGGCTGTGGACCTGGAGCACGGTCTGCGCGACGCTCAGCTCGTACTCGCGCGGCGAGAGCTCGTAGTCGACGAACGTGCCGGGCAGCACGGGCTCGCCGTCGTGACCGGACGACATGCCGATCTCGGCCTCGCCGTACTCGTCCTGGGGCTTGTTGCGGCTGTTGAACGTCTGCTGGATGTGTGCGCGCAGGCCGCCCGCTTCCCCGTTGAGCGCCTGGAAGTCCTCCCACGACAGGGTGAGCACGGTGACCGGGGTGACCGCCTTGGCGGTGTACTCCCACTCGCCCTGCGGCCCCGCCAGCACGGTCTCGCCGAAGTACTGGCCGTCGGCGAGGTTGCCGAGCACGGTGTCGCCGCCGTACTCGCCGGTGCCGATCTTGTCGACCTTGCCGTGCGCGATCAGCACGACGGAGTCCTTCGGACGGCCCTTCTCGACGATGACGTCGCCGATGCCGAACTCCTGCTGCGTGAAGCGGCCGGCGAGCGCGGCGAGGACCTCTTCGTCGTCGAAGCCCTTGAGCAGCGCGAGTTCGGTGAGCTCCATCGGCACGACGCGGATCTCCGCGCCGATGTTCGTGAACGAGACGCGGCCATCGCCCAGCGTGTAGGTGAGACGCCGGTTGACGCGATATGCACCACCCGCGGCCTGCACCCAGGGGAGCACCTTGAGCAGCCACCGGGAAGTGATTCCCTGCATCTGCGGGACGGACTTGGTGGTCGTGGCCAGATTACGTGCGGCGGCCGTGCCCAAACTCAGCTGCTGACGGCCCTCATTGAGGTCAGAATCCGTCACAGTCACAACCCACACCCACCTATCTCAATGCGCTAATGGACCAATCCGATAAGCCGGAACGGACGTTAGTTCGCGCTGATGAGAACTGTGAAGGGGCCAAAAAGGCGACATTCGGGTGGGTGGTTTACGCCTGATGATGCTACGGAGCGTACAACTGCCGCCGCACGCAACCGCTCTTGTATCGGCAGGCGAGTGACCGACTGCTATTCGCGCAAGTATGGAATAAGGTACTCGTTTGGCCCAGTAGGATCACTCTTTCGAGCGCACTGATCGGGCTGGTCCGGATGATATGCAACACCACTTCGAGTGGAGTGCAATCCACTCGAAGTGGTGTGTATCAATACGACGTTGCGCCTCTCGGTGATACTGGTAAGCGTTAACCGGATTTTGTACCCACGGCTATTCGTGCTATTACGCGTCGCGACCGTTCAGGAATGATTCCAGCTCGGTGACGACGAACGCGTGGTCCTGCGCCTGAGGCAGTCCGGAGACGCCGACGGTGCCGACCGGGCCCGTGCCGCGAAGGATCACCGGGAAGACGCCGCCGTGCGCCGCGTACAGCTCCGGGTCGAGACCCGACTCGGCCTCGAACGTCGAGCCCTTCTCGCGGAACGTCGTGCCAACGTAGAACGAACTGTGGCCGAACAGGTCGACGACACGCGCTTTGCGCTCCAGCCACCTGTCGTTGTCCGGCGCGGTGCCGGGCAGCGCGACGTGGAAGAGCCGATGCCCGTTGCGCTGCACCGAGATCGCGATCGGCAGTCCTTGTTCCCTGGCGGCGGCGAGCAGGTGCAGGCCGAGCTCGATCGCGACGTCGTTGCCGAAGCGCGTGAACTGGAGCTTCCGCTCCTGGGCGAGCAGTTCTTCGCTGGACAGGCTCACAGGGACACCACCCGGTTCTCGCGTGCGGAAAGGAAAGCGGCCTCGATGACCCGCAGCGCGTCCACGGCGCCTGCGGGGTCGACGGGGATCCGTCCGGCCTGAAGTTCGGCGTAGAAGGTCTGGTACGCACCGGGTTCGACGGCGATCTCGGTCGTGTCGTCGAGGATGCCGAGCCGTCCGGTGCGGGACTCCTCACCCCAGCCGGGGTCGGTCGGGCGGCGACCGGCGTCGAGCGCGTCCTCCTGCTCGTCCAGGCCGCTGATCTCGAACGCGCCCTCGCTGCCGAGCAGCCGGAACCGCGGCCCGAGGTTCGCCGCGTGCGCGTTGGCCCACAGGTGGGAGCGGACGCCGTTCTCGTGCGTCAGCGCCACGAACACGTCGTCGTCCACCTGCGCGCCGGGGCGGCGCCGGTCGAGTTCCGCGTAGACGTTCCTGACCGGACCGAACAGCTGCAACGCCTGGTCGACGAGGTGTGCGCCGAGGTCGTAGAGCAGGCCGCCGGCCTCCTCCGGGGCGCCGAACTCGCGCCAGTTGTCCCAGATCTCCGGCACCCAGCGGTCGTATCGAGACTCGAACCGCCGAACTTCACCCACCTGGCCGATGATCTTGCGCAGGGTGAGGAAATCGCTGTCCCACCGGCGGTTCTGGAAGACCGTGAGCGGTACCTGTGCGGCCTGTGCGGCGGCGACGAGTTCCGCGGCTTCGGCCGACGACGGCGCGAACGGCTTGTCGACGACGACCGCGACGCCCTTGTCGATGGCGCGCTTCGCGTACTCGACGTGCGTCTTGTTCGGCGTGCCGACGACGATGAGGTCGAGGTCCAGCTCGAACAGCTCGTCGGCGGTGACGATCTTCGCGTCCGGGTGCGCGGCACGAGCCTGTGCCTGCCGCTCCGGGTTCGCCGTGACGATCGCGACGAGGTCCATGCCGTCCGTGGAGGAGATCAGCGGGGCGTGGAAGACCCGCCCCGCGATGCCGTAGCCCAGAAGTCCGACTCGAGTCATGCTTCCGATTAAAGCAACGCTGTTGAATAATTGCGACCGTGGACCTCACCTCGCTGCGTTCGCACAACGACAGGACCGTGCTCAGACTCGTCCGCTCCGGGGCTCTGAGCAGGGCTTCCATCGCCGATCAGGCCGGACTGACGCCGCAGGCGGTGTCGAAGATCGTGGCGCGGCTCATCTCGGCGGGCCTGCTGGAGGAGACCGGCGCCGTGCGGGACGGGGGCCGCGGCAAGCCCAGGATGTCGTTGCGGCTCGCCGCCGGCGGTGCCTACGCGTACGGCGCCTACGTCGACCGCGACGAACTGCGGGTGGTGAAGCTCGACCTGACCGGCGAGGTGGTGTCGGCGGCGGTCGCGCCGCTGGCCCCGATGTTCACGCCGGACGACGTGCTGGACGCCCTGGAGCCGTTGGTCCCGGTCGGGGAGAAGGTGCTCGGGCTCGGCATCGGCATCGCCGGTCCGCTGGACTTCCGCGACGGCGTGGCGTCGCCGAACGGCCTGCCCGGCTGGTCCTCGGTTCCGCTGAAGGCGCTGGCCGAGGAACGGCTCGGGCTGACGGTCGTCGTCGACAAGGACACCAACGCGGCCGTGCTCGCCGAGGCGTGGCGCCGACCGTTGCAGGACGCGGCGCTGGTGTTCGTGGGCACCGGTCTGGGCGTGGGCCTGCTCCTCGGAGGAGAGGTGCATCGCGGCGCACGGTCGGGGGCGGGCGAGTTCGGGCACACGACGATCCAGCTCGACGGGCCGTTGTGCGTCTGTGGACGGCGCGGGTGCGTCGAGGCGGTGCACGCGACCGCGACCGGAACGGAGGCGGCGCGTGTCCTCGGTGCGGCGGTGGCGAACCTCGTGCAGCTGCTGGACCTCGACCAGATCGTCCTGAGTGGACGGAGGGTGCTGGAGACGCCGGAACTGTACCTGCGGGCGATGCCGGACGTGGACGTGAGCGTCACGTCCTACGGCCCTGACCTGGTGCCGGTGGGCGCGGGGCTGCTGGTCCTGGGCGAATTGTTCTAGCATCGGCGGTGTGGACGTCGAGCACGTCATCGGCCTGCCGCACCCGCGGCTGCGGCCGTTCGTCACGCGGTACTCCGGGTATCGGATGCGCACCGAGCCTGGCATTCACCGCGGCCTGCCGTCGCGCTCGCTCACGCTCGTCGTCACGATGGACGGCACGGTCGACCTGTCCGAGGGTCGGTTCGCCACGCTGTGCGGCGGGCTGCACGACGAGGCCGTGATCATCACCCACGACGGGTTCCAGCACGGCGTCCAGTGCGCCCTCACGCCGTTGGGCATGCGCGCGTTCTTCGGCATGCCGGCCGGTGAGCTGGCGGCGACCACCGTCGGGCTCGACTCCCTCGACGCGCCGGCCGCCGAGCTGCGCGAACGGCTGCAGGACGCGCCGACGTGGACGGATCGGTTCGCCCGGCTGGACCTGATGTTCGACAGCATGGTCAGGCCGGTGCGGCAGCAGGTCGAGGTGGCGTGGGCGTGGCAACGGCTCGCGGCGGGGGCGCCGGTCGCGGAGATCGCCGCCGAGGTCGGGTGGAGCCGGCAGCACCTGAGCGCGCGGTTCGCGGCCGAGTACGGGCTCACGCCCAAGGTCATGGGCCGCGTGATGAGGTTCGAGCGGGCGAACCGGATGCTGCGGGGCGAACGGCGGCCCACGCTGACGGAAGTGGCCGCTGCCTGCGGCTACACCGACCAGGCGCACTTCAACCGGGACTGGCGCGCGCTGTGCGGGGCGACCCCGACCGAGTGGATCGCGGCCGAGCTTCCATTCGTACAAGGCAGCGAGCACGGTCAGAGCGCAGAGTTGCCGTCATGAGCACACCCGCACCTACCTGTTGGCCCTGTTTGTCCTATCAGGACGCTCCCGCCGCCGTTCGCTTCCTCGTGGAGGCGTTCGGGTTCAAGGAGCACCTCGTCGTGCCGGGAGAGGCCGACGGCGAGGTCGTGCACTGCGAGATGGTCTGGCCCGAGGGCGGCGGCGTCATGCTCGGGTCCGCCGTGCGATCGGTCGGCGAGGTCGAGGCGACCAAGGCCGGCGCCGGATCCATCTACGTGGTGACCGACCGGCCCGACGAGCTCCACGCGCAGTCACTGGCGCACGGGGCGACCGAGATCCGCGGTCTGCGCGACGAGGACTACGGCTCGCGCGGCTTCACCGTCGCCGACCCCGAGGGCAACCGCTGGAGCTTCGGCACCTATCGCGGAGCGTGAGGCAACCTTCACGCGGAGTTCGGAGTCTCCCTGGGTGGAGAGGTTCACACCCAGGGGAGGACACGTGCGTCTTGCACGATGTTCGGTGATCGCCGCTCTCGCCGCCGGGCTGCTCAGCCCGGCGGCGACGGCGCAGGCGGAACCGTTGAGAGCTCAGCAGACCTCGACCATCACGCTGATCAGCGGTGACAAGGTCGTGGTCAACGAGCGCGGGGAACTCGTCAGGGTCGAGGGTCGGCCCGGCATGCAGTTCGCCCAGTACGTCCAGAACGACCACCAGTACGTGGTGCCGGCGGACGCGGTCGACGCGGTGGGGCAGGATCGCGTCGACAAGCGCTTCTTCGACGTCACCTCGCTGCACGGCTACGGGTACACCGACGACAAGATCGACCGGATTCCGTTGCTGAACAACGGTTTCCGTGCGGCCGGCGCGGTGCAGAAGAAGGACGCGGCGCAGCAGTGGACGGCGCGGCGCACCAGCACGTCGCGTGCCGAGAAGCTGTGGCTCGACGGCAAGTCGAAGCTCTCGCTGACCGAGAGCGTTCCCATGGTGGGGGCGCCCGGTGCGTGGCAGGCCGGGTTCGACGGCACCGGCGTCACGGTCGCGGTCCTCGACACGGGTTACGACCAGAAGCACCCGGAACTCGCGGGCGTCGTCTCGGTGTCCAAGGACTTCACCCCGGCGGGCATCCAGGACAACGTCGGGCACGGCACGCACGTCGCGGCCACGGTCGCGGGGCGCGGCAGCCAGTACGTCGGCGTCGCGAAGGGCGCCTCGCTCGCGGTGGGCCGGGTCTGTGAGGCCGAGTACTGCTTCGACAGCGCGGTGATCGCCGGCATGGAGTGGGCGGCGCGCGACGTCAAGGCCGAGGTCGTCAACATGTCGCTGGGCGGCGACCAGTCCGACGGCACGGACCCGTTGTCGCTCAAGGTGAACGAGCTGACCGCCGAGACCGGCGCGCTGTTCGTGATCGCGGCGGGCAACTACGGCACCCGGCGGCAGGTCTCCGGACCGGCGGCGGCCGACGCGGCACTGGCCGTGGCGAACATGACCAAGCAGGGCGCGCTGCAGGAGTGGTCGTCGCGCGGTCCGCGGATCAACGACTACGCGGTCAAGCCGGACATCGCGGCGCCGGGCACGGACATCGTGGCCGCACGCGCCGAGAACACGTTGTGGGACCACGCGGTCGACGACCTGCACGCGAAGCTGACCGGTACGTCGATGGCGACGCCGCACGTGGCCGGTGCCGCCGCGGTCCTCGCGCAGCGCAACCCGACCTGGAAGGCCGCCGAGCTCAAGGCCGCTCTGATGGCGACGGCCAAACCGGTCGCGGACTCTCCCACGAGCGTCGGCACCGGTCTGCTCGACGTCGAACGCGCGGTGAAGCAGCAGGTCCGGGCGTCGGTGGGCAGCCTGTCGTTCGGGCTGCTGCAATGGCCACACACCAAGACGTTCACCAAGACGATCACCTACTCGAACGCGGGCACCGAGCCGCTCACCTTGGCGTTGCAGCACAACCTCGGCGCGGACTTCGCGGTACCGGCGTCGGTGACCGTGCCGGCTCAGGGCAGCGCCGCGGTCGACGTCGTGCTGGATCCGCGCAAGGGCAACGGCACGTTCTTCGGGCACCTCAAGGCTTCTGCTGAGGGTGTCTCCGTGACGACCGCCGTCGGCGCGTACGTGCAGGAGGAACGGCACGAACTGAAGGTGTCGATGACCGGACGCGACGGCAAGCCGGTCCCGAGCGAGTTCGTCGTCGTGGTCAACATGTCGACGCAGGAAGCGTCGGTGCTCTCCATCGTGGACGGCGTCGGAACGTCCCGGCTGCCGGTCGCGGACTACGCGGTGATCGGCCGCATCGACGAGCTGACGCCGAACTACGCCTGGTTCACGCCGGTCTCCGCGACCGAGGTGGCGGGCCGCGTCTCGCTGAACGCGGACGTGTCCGTCGCGCTGGATGCCAGGCAGGGCAAGCAGATCAGCGTCGAGCTGCCCGAACGCGACTCGGTGGTCTGGTACCGCGACGCCACGCTCGCGGTGCCGTTCAAGCCCGGCAAGATCAGCGGTGTCGCCAGCATCGTCGACGGCCGGGTTCCGTTGTACGGCCTGTCGTTCGGGGCGCCGCTGCCCGAACTGACCTACGACTCCGGGCTCAAGGGCGGACAGCCGCTGGTCTCGGTTCCCGGCGGGTTCCCCGTGCGGTACTACGAAGGCAGCAAGTACCTGCCGCCGGGTGAGCACAAGCTCGACGTGGCCGAACGCGGCGCCGACGTGCGCGGCAAGCTCGCCCTGGTCCGTCAGGCGGGCGAGGACCCCTACGCCGTCGCCCAGGAGATGAAGGACGCCGGAGCGGTCGCCGTGCTGTGGGCGGGGCCGGTGCCGTTCGGCTACGACCAGCAGACGGCGATTCCGGTGATTACCGTGGCGGAACACCACGTGACCACCACACCGGCGAAGCTGACGTTGCGGGCCATCGCGGGTTCGCCGGTCTCGTACACGTTGTTCCTGCGGGACAAGGGCGCGTTGCCGGCCGGCACCAGGAAGATCCGGCACTCGGACCTCGCCGAGGTCAAGGCGCGCTACCACACGTCCGGCGCGGACGGCTCCGTCCTGGAACGGAACTCCCCGGTCGTCAACGGCACTCTCGGCGACGTGCTGGACGAACGGATCTCAGCTCCCGCGCAGCGCACCGAGTACTTCACGCCGGGCACCTGGTACCAGGAGGGCTTCGACGGACGCAGCTCCGGTGCCGGCGACGACCCGGACACGACCTCGTGGGCCGACCTCGCACCGATGACCTACCAGGCGGGCAGGAAGTACGAGCGGACCAACCTCCGCGCGGTCACGTCACCCCGGCTCGGCGGTTCGCCGCTCGTGACGTGGGCGGACGGCGGTGGCGTCGAACGGTCGGGCGACCTGATCAACTCCAGGATCTCGCCGTTCGGCGGTTCGACCTGGGTGGAGAACTGGCACCGCGGCGGCTGGGGAACGCTCGAACTCCAGCACAACGGCGTCGCGCAGGGCTGGTCCGACGTCCGGCAGGGCTCGTTCCACGCCCCCGCCCGCGACGGCCGGTACAAGCTCCTGCTGGACGCCTCCCGCGAGACGCTGGCGTTGTCGACGAGCGTGAAGACGACGTGGGAGTTCTCCGGCGCCGCCGACGGCAAGTTGCCGTTGCTGGAGGTCGACTACTCGCTGCCGGTCGACCTGCGCAACAGCTGGAAGGCCGGTGCGCCGATGCCGGCGAAGTTCACCGCGTCGCGTCAGGCGGGCGCGGGCAACGCCTCGTTGCGCTCACTGCAGGCGTACGCGTCGTTCGACGACGGGGTCACCTGGGTGCCGGTGAAGTCGCTGGTACCGGCCGGTGGAGCGGCGGGTGGGTTCGTGTCGTTGCGCGTGGTGGCTTCCGACACGGACGGCAACACCGTCGACCAAACGGTGCTGCGGGCCTATCGCCTGCGCTGAAATAGGCCGAACGGTCGTGTGTATTGCGTCTGTAGGGCGTAACCACGCGGCCGTTCGGTCGTTATAACCCCCTGCGGCACCTGCCCCGCCGTGCGCGAGACGATCCAGGGACGCGGCGTCTCTGCGCCCGGGGCAGGTGCCGCATTTTCTCGGTGGCCGGTTCGGTGCCGCTGTGGTGGCATGTGGGTCCATGGGGACTTTCGAGGAGCTGGTGGCCGAGGGCGCGGCCGTGCCGCTGGAGGGCTGGGACTTCTCGTGGTTCGAGGGCCGGGCCACCGAGGAACGCCCGCCGTGGGGTTACGCCGGGTTGATCGCGTCGCGGCTCGCGGCCGTCTCGTCGGCGCTGGACCTGCAGACCGGCGGGGGAGAGGTCACCGCGTCCGCTTCGGTGCTGCCGCCGCTGATGGCCGCCACCGAGTCGTGGCCCCCGAACGCCCTGGTGGCGTCGAAGAACCTGCCGCTCGTCGTGCAGGCGCCCGACGACGGTCCGTTGCCGTTCCGGTCCTCGTCGTTCGATCTCGTGATCAGCCGGCACCCGGTGGTGACGCCGTGGCGGGAGATCGGGCGGGTCCTGCGGCCCGGCGGGACCTACTTCTCGCAGCAGATCGGTGCGGGCACGAATTCGGGGCTCACGGACTTCATGATGGGACCGCAGCCGGTGAGCGAGGCCCGAGGCACCGAACGTGCCCGCGCCGAGGCCGAAGCCGCCGGGCTGGAGGTGCTCCGGCTGGAACCGGCGGCGTTGCGGGTGGCCTTCTTCGACGTCGGCGCGGTGGTGCACTTCCTGCGGAAGGTGCTGTGGACCGTGCCGGGGTTCACCGTGGAGGGGTATCGGGACCGGCTTCGGGCCATGCACGAGCACATCCGGGAGCACGGCGAGTTCGTCTGCACCTCCACGCGGTTCCTGGTCGAGGCCCGGAAGCCGTGAGCTCCTAGCGGTCCTCGGTCCCGCCGGTGACCCCGAGGTAGTTCTGTCGGGCGATCTCCTTGTACCGCTCGACCTCCTCCTCCGCGATGCCCAAAGCCTCACCGTCGAGGTGGTCGTTGGCGAGCTCGTACATGTAGATGCTTTTCAGCCAGCCGGCCGTCGGCGTCCAGACCTGCTCCATCGAGTAGCCCTGGGGACTGAGCCAGGTCCGCAGGAGCGCGCGAGGACTCTCCACCGGGTGGAGGCTGGTCACGACCAGGGAGTAGAAGTACTGGCCGTCGGCGGGTTCGTAGCTCCGGACGCGAGCCGCCTGGAGCTCCTCGAACCGCCGGGCGGCCTCTTCGGTGACCGGATGGATCTCGCCGTCCATCTTGCCGCTGCGAACGAGGTGCACGGTGTTGCAGGCCTCCCACCTGAGGTTCTGCGTGTACTCCTCCTCGTGCGCACGGCCCTCTTCGTCCGTCCACTGGCGACAGACGATGGACGGTTCGTCCACAGACGGGTGCGACGAGTTGACGCGGGCGAAGTAGTGGTAGTTCACGGTGCCCCCAGGCGGTGTTCTGTCCGGTACGAGAACAGCCCCTCCGGAACTCGTCCGGAGGGGCTGCTTCGACAGTACTACTAGCGGGGCTGGCGCTCGCGGCGGATCGTCACGCGCTTGCCCTTGATCGTGGCGTCGCGCAGCTGCTCGATCACGTCGTTCGCGGCCGTGCCCGGCACCTCGACCAGCGAGAACCGGTCGGCGATCTCGATGGCGCCGATGTCGCGGCCCTTCAGGTTCGTCTCGCCGGTGAGGGCGCCGACGATGTCCTGCGGCCGGATGCCCGACGAGCGGCCGGCACCCAGGAACAGCCTGGTCATGCCCTCGGTCGGGCCACGGCGTTCGCGGCGCGGGCCGGAG
Organism: Lentzea waywayandensis; assembly: GCF_900115955.1. Lineage (GTDB taxonomy): Bacteria > Actinomycetota > Actinomycetes > Mycobacteriales > Pseudonocardiaceae > Lentzea > Lentzea waywayandensis. The sequence goes on along the minus strand of NZ_FOYL01000013.1, from coordinate 99,725 downwards.
GGGGCGCCGACGCCGTCGCGGCGCGGACGGTCCTCGCGGGGGCGGACCTCCGGGATCTCCTCCTCGTCGGCGGCGGCACCGGAGGCCTCGTGCGCGAGCTTGACCGCGGCGAGCGCGATCTCCATGACGTCGAACTCGTCCGCCAGGGTCTCGACCACGACGCGGAAGCGTGAGAGGTCGTCTTCCAGCAGCGACTCGTGCAGCGACGAGCGGGTCAGCTCCAGCTGGCGGGCGCGCAGGTCGGCGACCGTCGGGACCTTCTCGACCGGGATCTTGGTCTTGGTGACGCGCTCGATCGTCTTGAGCATCGAGTTCTCGCGCGGCTCGACCAGGGTGATCGCGACGCCCTCACGGCCGGCGCGGCCCACGCGGCCGATGCGGTGCGTGTACGCCTCGGGGGCGGACGGCACGTTGTAGTTCACGACGTGCGTGAGCTGCTCGATGTCGAGGCCACGGGCGGCGACGTCGGTGGCCACCAGCAGGTCGGCGGTGCCGGAACGCAGGCGCGACATGACGCGGTCGCGCTGCTCCTGGCTGATGCCGCCGTGCAGCGACTCGGCGCGGTAGCCGCGGCCGTTGAGCGTCTCGGTGAGCTGGTCGACCTCGTCGCGGGTGCGGCAGAAGACGACGGCGGCGGTCGGCGACTCGACGTCCAGCACGCGGCCCAGCGCTGCGGGCTTGTGCTCGCGGCGCACCAGGTACGCGGTCTGCCGGACGCGCGGGGCCTCGCCCGGCTCCGTCTTCTCGCGCTCGATCTGGATCAGCACCGGCGAGCGGAGGTGGCTCTTGGCCATGCGGTCGATGCGCGGCGGCATCGTGGCCGAGAACAGCACGGTCTGCCGTTCGGCGGGCGTCTCGCTCAGGATCGCGTCGATGTCCTCCGCGAAGCCCATGTCGAGCATCTCGTCGGCCTCGTCGAGCACGACGACCCGGAGGTCGCCCAGCTGCAACGTGCCGCGCTGGAGATGGTCGATCGCGCGGCCCGGGGTCGCGACCACCACGTCGACGCCGCGGGACAGCTCGCGCAGCTGGCGGCCGATGGGCTGGCCGCCGTAGATGGGGAGGACGCGTGCGCCCATGTGGCGTCCGTAGCGGTGGACCGCCTCCGACACCTGCACGGCCAGCTCACGGGTCGGCGCGAGCACGAGGGCCAGCGGCTTCTCGCCCTTGCCGATCCTGTCGGCGATGCGCTCGAGCAGCGGGAGCGCGAACGCCGCCGTCTTGCCCGTGCCCGTGGCCGCCTGGCCCAGCAGGTCGTTACCCGCGAGCAACGGCGGGATCGCTTCGCTCTGGATCGGCGTCGGCTCCTCGTAGCCCAGCGCGTTGAGGGCGTTGAGGAGGTCGGGCCGCAGCCCCAGGTCGGCGAAACCGTTGTCGGCGGAACCGTTGTCGGCGGTGGTCATGGGGAGTATCTTCCCTCACCGCCTCACACCGCACTCACTCAGACCAGGTCAAGCCGCCTCTCGCAGGTTCACACGCAGGTCCGCGCTGCTCGTCACGCCGTTCACCGTGACCGACATCTTGACCTGACCAGGCCTTATTCCGGTGAGGACACCGGTGTCCGATTCGAGCCAAGCCACGTGCCAGGGCCGGATACCGTCCGCCGCGCCCACGTGCAGACCAGGTGACCCTTCCCACACCGCGCCCATCGGATACCGCACCGGCACCGACCGGGATCCCTGTTTCACCGTCGCCGCAACCGTTTCCGTGGCACCGGAGCGCAGGGTGGACGGAACGTGCACCTGGAGTGCGTCCACATGAGGCCGGATCTCGGCTTTGACGCTGTTTCCGGAGACACCTACGAGCGTCCAGCCGGTGAACCCGCCCGCCTCCGCGGGTGCCTTGCCGGAGTTGCCGTTGATCACGAACGGCACGCCGTCCACAGTGGACGCGAAGAACCCGCCGACGTGCCCGCCGATGAACGCCGTGGGTTTGTCTCGTTCGGACAACAGCCGCTCGAAGTAGGAGGCTTCCAGCCGGTCGGCGAGCTGGCTCGTGCGCGCGGGCGTGGGATCGCGCGGCGGGTGGTGCATCATCACGACGGCTTGGCCTTCGGCGGTCTGCAACGCGTTCCGGAGCATCTCCATCTGCTCGAAGCCGCCGCCCCGGATCGTCCCGGTCGACGAGTCGAGCAGAACGAACCTGGTGCCCCTGTGGTCGAACGTGCGGTGGGTGACGCCGAACTCGCGGCGGAAGCCGTCGATCGTGCCCGGCCCCATGATCTCGTGGTTGCCCGGCACGTAGTACCAGGGGAAGTCTGCCAGCTCCTCGGTCAGAACCCTGCGCGCGAGCTTCAGGTCCTCCGGGGACGCCTCGTCGACGAAGTCACCGTTGATCACGACGAACTCCGCGCCGGAGTTCCTGATCTCCCTGAGCGTGCGGCGGGCGGACCGGACGAGGTCGCTGTCCGGGTTGCGGGCCACGAACTGGGCGTCGGACATGACCGCGAACTTCCAGCCCTCCGCCGGGCCGATCACGTCCTCGCGCAGGTCCGGGGCGGGTGGCAGGGTGACCGCCGGAGGCACTCTCGCCACGATGTCGTCGACGATCACCTCACCCTTGTACGACCGGTCGGCCTTGGTCTCGATCGTGTAGAACCTCGTGACCTGGACCGGGAACTTGAGCTCCGGCGGCACCGCGACCTCGATCTGCCGCCAGCCGTGCCAGGTGACGTAGGGGCCGTAGAGCGACCGCGACTGTCCTGTCGAGTCCGTGACGGTGAACGCCGTCCACTCGCCCTGGCCGCTGCCGCTGACCCAGGCGGCGAGCGACAGGGGTTGCCCGTCGACCTGGATCGGCTTCGGCGGGACCGCGTAGGCGGTGCGCGTGCCGGTCGACTGCGTGAAGTCGTAGCTCAGCCTCAGTCCCGCACCGGTGTGGCCGTTCGGCTCCGGTTCCACCTTGCCGGTCGCACGCGCCGACCCGAAGGTCCACTGTGGAGCGTCGTCGAACGCGGCGAGCGGCTGGTCGTGCACGCCGACCGTGACCGCCGTCCGCGTCTCCTTGCCCTGGGACCGCGCCCTGATCGTCGTGGCGCCGGTCTTCAGCGCCTTGATCCGCAGGTCCGGGGTGACCTCGATGACGCTCCGGTCGTAGCTGAGGTCGAGGTCGGCCCGTTCGATCGGCGCGCTGAAACCCTTCGCGTCGAAACCGTTGACGCGCAACGGCTTGCTCTCGTTCTCGCTCAGGCTGATCCGGGGGCTCTCCGGTGCGAGCCTGGTGAGCTTGCCCAGCACGGTGAGCATCGCGGTCTTCGTCGTGAGGCCGCGGAAGGCGGTGAACGACGCCGGTCCGCCGTGTGGTGCCGCGTGGAAGGTGTCGCCGATCGCCCACCCGCCCGTCGCGCGCGTGACGTGCTCGTTGTTCGTGGCCGGTCCGAACGTCTCGTCGTGGCCGCGCACGGTCATCCTGCGGGTCATGCCGGGGAAGACGCGGGTGCTCGCGGTCTGCACGTCGAAGCCGGTGAGCCGGCCGGTGCCGGCCGGGGCGTAGAGCGCGAGGCCGTTCGGGATCGGGCGTTCGCCGCCGTCCGAGGGCGTGTTGACGACCTTGAGTTCGGTGGTGCCGGGTTCGCGGGCGAGCATGGTCGACGAGCCGCCGCCGTCGAGGTTGAGGGCGTTGTGCGCGCCGAGTTCGATCATCGCGTCGGCGAGGTCCTGGAGGTCGAGTCCCTGGAGGTGGGCGCCCTGCCGCCCGTCGACGGTCAGCATCGTCATCTTCTTGCCGTCCGCGGAGAACCCGACCGCCGTGCGCGGGTGCAGAGGGTCGGCCGGAGCGACGTTCTTGCCGTCCTTGACCAGGAGTTGGCGTCCGCCGATGGCCGTCCTCGGCTCGCTGCCGTTGCTGGTGCGGCTGCGGTAGGCGATGTCCGCGCGGTCGCCCGGCTTGAGGGTTTTGAGCACGTCCGCGCCTTTGTCCCGGCCGACCAGCGCGTACCCCTCGACGGGCGTCGCGCTCGGGCTCCCCGCGGACTGGACGACGTCGTCCTTGACGATCACCTCGGCCGTGTTGGCCGCACCTTGCGTCGCGCGCGCTCTGCTGTACGTGCCCCACAACGGGTTGAAGACGCCGATCCCGTCAACGTCGATCCGCGCGCTGTTGAGCTGCGTCAGCTCGTGCGTGCCGTTGAGCGTGCCTTCGAAGAAGGTCTCCATCACGCTGCCGACACCGGCCGCGTCGATGCCCACGGCCCTGCCCTCGCCGGACTTGCGCAGCCGGCCGTCCTGGACGCCGACGCCTTCGGGAGCGTTGGAGTTGTTGATGTCGAAGAAGTCGCCGTTGATCGCCGCGACCGCTCTCGACGTCTGCCGTGAGAGCGGCGCCGCCTGCGACACGGTGCCGGGATCGACGTACCCGACCTGAGCTTTCGTGAGGTCGACGGCCAGCGCGTCCCCGCGGACCCACCCGTCGGCCTCGTACCAGTCGAACGAGCTGAGGGTGACGCCGGGAGCGACGGGTCTCTCGGTCCGTTCGGTCTCGATGCGTCTGTCGACGTCGGCGTGAGCGGGGGAAACGGGCGCAAGCAGGGCAGCGGTGATGATCACCGCAAGTGCACGTCTCGTCACGCCCCGGAACCTAGACTGGCCCGGTGAAGAAACGCCTAACGGTCTGCGCCTCGCACCTGATCACTCTGCCGAGCGCACCTCACGGCCCGGTCCGGTCGGCGATCGGTGCCGCCCGCGAGGCCGTTGACGAGTTCGATCCCGAGCTCGTCGTCTTCTTCGGCACCGACCACCGGCGCGCTTTCCGTTCCGTGGTCCCGACCTTCGCCGTGGTGCTGGAGGCGACCGCCCAGGGCGACGTCGCTGGACCCACCGGTTCCTACGACGTGCCCGCAGATCTGGGACGCGCGCTGGTGGCCGACCTCGTGGCGCACGAGTTCGACATCGCCACGGCCTACAGCGCGGCCCTGGACCACGCGTTCGGCCACACGACCCGCGACCTGCTGGGCACGATCTCCTCGAAGCCGGTGCTGCCGATCTTCATCAACTGCGCCTCACCGCCGCACGCGACCTTCCGCCGCGCGGCGTCGTTGGGACGCCGCGTCGGGGAGTTCTTCGCGGACAAGCGCGTGCTCTACGTCGGCTCCGGTGGGCTGGCGCACGACCTGCCGGGCTTCCGCGAACCCGAGACCGGCGTGGTGCTCACCGAGGAGGAGCGCCAGGAGTGGATCAAATCCGTCAACTCGAAGGCCCGCTCCGAGGGCACGATTCGTGAGCTGGTGCGCACGTGGGACGAGTCCTTCCTGGCCGGGATCGGCGGCACGGCGTGGGAGTGGCTCGACTCGATCGACGTCGATCTGGTCGAGCGCGGCGGGAACGGTGCGGCGGAATGCCTCACCTGGACGGCCGCGTGGGCCGCCGGTGGGCAGGGCCTGACGACGCTGGCGCACGAGTTCGACACCAGCGGCCGCGCGGTCGTGATGTCCGCGCGCTAGGCCCTCAAGCCGGCGGCGGCGCCTCCACGGTGGAGAGAAGGTCGGCCTCCGCCTGATAGAGGCGGCCGAGGTCGATGAGCAACGTGCCCAGATCGCGATAGTGCGCGGCGCGTTCGAGATCGGGAATCAGGCCGCACGTGCGCAACATGTTTTGTGCGAGCAGCTCACCGAACTGTGGATAAGTCTTCACCACCTCACGCGAGAGGCGCTGAAGAGATATGCGCAGAAGGTCTTCGGTCAGGATTTCCGCGGCCACGGCAGGATCCCCTCGTTCTCGCGCCAGATGCCGTCGCAGTCCCAGCACGTCGGCCAGACTATCTTGTCTCGCCACAGGCTGAACTCTTGCGGCACAAAGGGATCGCCGCATAGTGTCTCGACGAGCTGCCCCCTGGCCGGCTCGTCGGAGATGGCGTGTCGCCGCCCTTCGTGGGGCGTCCATCGAAATCTCACAGGATTATTCTGCAACTTGGAGGAGCTCCAAGCTAACGCCCTTTTGGGTTGTGTTAGCGGTAAATGTTCTGGAGCCCCTGAGAATGGGTCTACGGTCCTCGCCATGCCGAAAAGATTCTCCACTGCAAGGGGTCGGGAGTTCGGTGACGGGCTTCGCGCCGCCATCGCCGCCACGGGCATGACCTCGCGCAAGATCGCCGAAATCGTCGACTGGCAGGAAGCCAAGCTGTCCGACCTGATCAACGGCAAGGGCGGTGCCACCGAACTGGAACTCGCGTTGCTGCTGGGCGCGTGCCGGACGCCGTCGGACGAGCGGGAACACCTGATGAAGCTCTTCCGCGCGACGAACGTCAAGGGATGGCTTCAGGAACACGGGGCCGCGGAGCCGATCCTGCCGCGCACTCTCGTTCAGCACGAGGCGATCGCGAAGACGCTCGTGAGCTGGTTGCCGTTGCTGGTGCACGGCATGTTGCAGATTCCGGACTACGCCCGTGCGGTGATCGCGGCGAACGCGAACGTGCCCGAGGACGAGGTGGAAGAGCGCGTCGCGACACGAGTGGCACGGCAGGAGGCGCTGCGGCCGGGACTGAAGGCGACGTTCTACCTCCACGAATCCGTGCTCAGGACGCCGGTCGGTGGTGAGGAGGTGATGCGTGCCCAGTTGGAGTACCTGGTGAAGGTGTCGATGCGGCAGTACGTCGTCATCAGGGTGATACCCACGTCGATCGGGGCGCACGCGGGGCACGCGGGCGGCTTCAACCTGATGAGGTTCCACAAGATCGAGCCGGTCGTCTTCGTGGAGAGCGAGAACGCCAGCCTGATCATCGAGTCGCCGCTGCCGATCAAGAGCTACGACGCGGTGGCCGAATCACTCGCCCGGACGGCGTTGGACGAGGAACAATCGAGGAGTCTGATCAAAGACATCATCGGTTGAGGAGACACGGATGGCCGAGTGGCGCAAGAGCACTTTCAGCGCGAACGCCAGCGACTGCCTTGAGGTCGCCTGGCGCAAGAGCAGCTACAGCGCCAACGCCAGCGAGTGCGTCGAAGTCGCCATCGGCATCGGCATCCGGGACAGCAAGGCGCCGGCCGCACACATCGAAATCAACGCCGACGCCTGGACCGCGTTCCTGGCGGGCGTCACGCGGGAGCGCTGAACCGGCGGTCGTTACCATCCGAACCATGACGATGCCCGCAGCGATCGAAGCCGTCCGTGCCGCGTTCGTCGGGCTCAGCGCGGAGGAGTTCGACCTGCCCGCGCGGCACGCGTTCAGCGACAGCCAGTCGCTCGTGATGGCGGTGCACCACCGGCCCACGCGGTCCACGGCGGTCAAGGTGATCAGCATCGAGATCGAACGGGATCCGGTGATCACGGGCACGGTCGTGTACTCGCATCCGGACGGTCAGTTCGTCACGGACGCGGTGTCGCTCACGACGCTGCGGACTGGCGCTGTTGTTGGCGTGGCAACGGATCTGCTGGCCGACGACGACGCGTCGCACCTGGCGTTGCTGGGGGCCGGGGCGCAGGCGGCGGACCAGATCCGGGCCGTGCACGCGGTGCGGCCGTTGAAGAAGCTCGTCGTGTTCAACCGGAACGCCAAGAAGGCCGAGGCGTTGCTGGAGAGCATGAAGGACGAGTTGCCGGACACGGTGATGGACGTGGCGAACGACCCGGACGACGCGGTCGAGAGCGCGGACATCGTGTGTTGTGCGACGGCGTCGACCGTGCCGTTGTTCCGGTGCGACTCGCTCAAGGAACGGGTGCACGTCAACGCCATCGGGTCGTATCGGCCGGTGATGCGGGAGCTGCCCGAGGAACTGCTGGCGACCGCCGGAGTCGTTGTGGTGGACCAGGTCGAGGCCGCGCTCAGTGAGGCCGGTGAGATCATCCGGGCCGTGCAGTCCGGTGTGCTCAGGCTGGAGTCGCTCGTCGAACTCGGTGCGGCACTGGGGAATCCGCCGCTGCGAGAAGGCCGGACGGTGTTCAAGTCGGTCGGCGTCGCGGTGCAGGACTGGGCTGTGGCAAGGCTTTTGGCATAGAAGAAGCGCTGGACGTGAACCCATCCGCCGCGGGGGTTCACGTCCAGCGCCGTGATTCTCCGTGTCAGGCCATGCGCAACCTGACGTGGAGAGACCTCAGACCTGCCACTTCTGGCTGGCGACGCCGAGGCATTCCCAGATGTGGGTTCTCGTGCCGTCGGCCGAGGAACCACCGATGGCGTCCAGGCACTTGTTGGCCTGCGGGTTCACGATGTCCTGTGCCCCGCTGACGGCCCATTGCTGGGCAGCCGAGCCGTTGCAGTCCCAAAGCTGGACCACTGTGCCGTTGGCGGTGCCGCCACCGTTGACGTCGAGGCACTTGCCCAGCGCGCGGATCGTGCCGTCACCGGGACGGCTCCACTTCTGCGCGGCGTTGCCGTTGCAGCCGACGATCTGGATGGGCGTGCCGTTGGCGGTGTTCGCCCAGGGCACGTCGAGGCACTTGCCGCCGATGCCGCGGATCTCCGAGCCACCACCGCTGGGGGTGTCGTTGGAGACGCGGACCCAGTCGATCACGAGCTGCTGCGGGAACGTCGTGCTGCCGTCGGGGTAGCCCGGCCACTCACCACCGACCGCGAGGTTGATGATGATGAAGAAGGGCTTGTTGAACACCCACGGGTTGCCGTTGACGTCGGTCGGCGTGTTGCGGGCGTAGACGTTGCCGTCCACCGACCACGTGATCTCGCCCGGCTTCCAGTCAACCGCGAAGTTGTGGAAACCGTCGGAGAAGTTCGGGCCGTTGTAGGCGTGCGACTTGCCGCCCGCGCCGGAGTAACCGGGGCCGTGGATCGTGCCGTACACGGTGTTCGTCTGGTGTCCCAGGAACTCCATGACGTCGATCTCGCCGGAACCCGGCCACGGGTTGCCGGTGTTGATGTCGGCGCCCAGCATCCAGAACGCCGGCCAGATTCCCTTGCCGCGCGGCATCTTCATCCGCGCTTCGAACCGGCCGTAGGTCTGGGTGAACTTGTTCGCGGTGTTGATGCGGGCGGACGTGTACTCACACCGTCCGTACCAGCAGTTGTAGTTGCCGGGGTTCTCGCGCTTGGCGGTGATGACCAGGTTGCCCTGGCCGTCGTGCGCGGCGTTGGAGGTACCCGACTGGTACCACTGGCTTTCCCTGTTGTTGCCGTTGTTGTTGCCCACTTCCATGTTCCACTTGCCGCCGTCGACACCTGAACCGGCGGGAGCGTTGAACTCGTCGGCCCAGGTCACCGCCGCGTTGGCAGGGGGAGCTTGGCTGGTGGTGGCGACGGTGATCCCTGCGGCAACCATCAAGGCAGCGGCAAGGGCCGTCCCGATGCGTCGCTGCATCGAACCGACCTTTCCGGGTGTTGAGTTGTGCGCCCAGTGGTTCGGAAGTGTTGTCGCGCCGTGACCCTCGGTCAACTTGTAAAGGTTTTCACGAATTTGTCAGATGAGAGCGCTCTCAAGTGATCTAGGGGACTGCCAGCGGATTTAAGACTGCTTAACTCGAAGTCGCGTCTCCGGAGGGACCGAACCGGTCCCTCCGGAGACTGCGGGCATCAGCCCTGCGGGGTGGTGATCACGTTGAAGACCGAACCACCGCTCGCCTGGCGGGCGCTGAGGTCCTCGAGGATCGTCGAGATCGGGGCGTAGTCGGTCAGCTCGCCCAGCTGGCACGGGCCGCTGCGGGCCTGCTGGCTGCCCTCCAGGATGCCCAGGGCCGCCTTGGTGACCTGGCTGAACAGCGGGCTGCCGCTGTCACCGTTGCGCGAGCACAGGTCGGTGTTGATGCCGACGTCGGTCGAGAGGACCCGGCCGCAACGCGTGCCGGGGAGGTAGTCCGCGCCGGGGCCGCTGTCGTAGGAGTCCGGGTAGTTCACCGAGCTGGCACCGGAACCCGAGGAGCACACGACCGCGCCGGTCAGGACCTGCGCCAGCGGCGTGACCGAGGTGATCTCCTGGTTCTGGGAGGTCACCTGCGGGCCGCACGGGGTGTCGCCGTTGCTGTCCAGACCACCGTTGCGGCAGTACTTGAGCACCATGTTGCGGTTGGTCTGGCTCTCCAGCCACCTGTTCGCGGTGGCCGTGTCGACGTACCGCAGGGCGGCGTAGTCGTAGGGGTAGAAGTTCTTCTCGATGCCGTGCTGGTTGAGGATCACCTCGCGGTTGTGCTCGGTCGGCACGTTGTTCGTCTTGGTCGCCATGCAGTGGCCCGCGGTCAGCACCCACGGCACTCCCGGGAACGCGCCGCCGGTCGTGCGCAGGTTGAACGCGCTGGTGCAGCCGCCGGTGGTGCCGTTGTCGCGCCTCATGTCCAGGCGCAGGCCTCCGCGCATGGGGCCGTAGTTCGTGCAGTACAGCGGGTGGCAGAAACCCCAGTCGATCGGGTCGGCCGAGTAGGGGGTCGGCTTCTTCAGCGTGCGGGCCGAGACCAGGTTCGGGTCGGCGTCGAACGTGCGCGGCTCGGCCTGCGCGGCGATCCCGGGCTTCTTGAGCCAGGCGCGTTCCCAGACGACGACGCGGTTCTCGGTCGGGCTGATGGCCGGCAGGTACACCGACTCCGTCTTGGCGCCGACCTGGCCGCTGATCCGGTCGTAGGTGGCCTGAAGCGAGGCCAGGGAGTTCTTGACCGTGCGGACGCTGACGTTCGCGCGGTCGGGCAACGCTGCGATGTGTCGTTGCGCGGCAGCGGGTTTCGTCATCGCGACGACGAGCTTGCCCCCCGCCTGCTGGTCGATCCACATGCCGCCGTACTCACCGGCGGCCTCTCTCTTCAGTCTCTCGTCGAGCTTGGCCGCGTCGTTCTGGAGCTCCAGCCGGCGCAACGCCTCCCGCTCGCTGACGCGATAGGTCTGCACCAGGTAGTCGATCGACTCCTTGACGGTGCTCGGGTCGATCGTCGTCGTCGGTCCGGCCGTGGCCGGTGCAGCCGTGATGGTCGACGCGAACAGCACGCTCGCGGTGACCGCCCCCAGGATCTTGGCTAATCGCAATGGGTTCTCCTTGCCGATGCGAATGACTTGCCATTCATATCCGTAATGGGGCGGGTCGCGCCGGGGATCCACAAGATCTCCACAAAACCTTCGCTTGACGCCGTAGGCTAATGGCGTTAGCTTTTGGGCTATGGCTGTTCGCCCCCGTCTCACCACCGCCAAGGTCGTGGACGCCGCACTGGAACTGGTCGACGAGCACGGCGTCGAGGCACTGACGCTCGCCGCCGTCGCCGCCAGGACCGGTGTCGCCACACCCTCGCTCTACAAGCACGTCGCGAGCCTCGGCGAGCTCAAAGGCCACGTCGGCCTGCGGGTGATGGAGGAGATGACCGCCCGGTTCACCGACGCCGTCGTCGGCAGGGCGGGGGACGACGCCGTCCGGGCGCTCATGCACGCGTACCGCGCGTACGTGCAGGAACACCCGAAGCGCTACCTGGCCGTGCCGATGGACCCGCTGCACGACGAACTGCAGCGGGAGGCCGGCCTGAAGTTCATGGAACTCGTGCTCGCCACGCTGCGGAGCTACGGCCTGGAGGGCTCGGACGCCATCCACGCCACGCGAAGGCTGCGGGTGATCGTGCACGGCTTCGCGTCGATCGAGTCCAGCGGCGGCTTCGGCCTGCCGGAGGGACTCGACGACACCTACGACCAGCTCGTCCGGATGTACCTCGACGATCTCAGGGGGCAATCATGAAGTGGACGCTTTCCGCCGCAGGCCTGCTTTTCCTGCTGTACCCGGCGTCAAGACCGTGGCACGACGAAACGACCGCAGCAGGCGCCGCAGCCTCGATGGGATCGACCGCGTGGGTGCTGTCGCACCTGTTCGCGATGATCGGCTTCATCCTCGTGCCGATCGCGTTGCTGGAGATCCACCGCACGGCCGCGATCACGTTCTGGGTCGGCGCCGGGCTCACGCTGCCGTACTACGGCGCCGAGGACTTCGGCCTGCACGCGATCGCCGCGCAGCCGAACATCCTCGAACTGGCCGAGTCCGTGCGCTACAACCCGTTCGCCGTCACGACCTTCGCGATCGGGCTCGTCACCATGGGCGTCGCGGCGGTCATGGTCGCGCTGAAACTCCGCACCACCGCGGCGATCGTGTTCGCGGCCGGGTTCGCGTTGTTCCTGCCGCAGTTCTTCACGCCTCCGGCCGTTCGGATCGCCCACGGCGTGCTCATGATCGTGGGCTGCGTGTGGCTGGCGTGGGACTCAGCGCGCAGTGAGTCGAAAGACTCGCAGCTCGCGGCCGCCTGACCGCTCCACGTAGTCCTGGAACGCGGGGTAGGCCGCCACCATCCTGGTCCAGGCGGCCTCTCGCTCAGTTCCTTCGAGCAGCGTTCCCCGGACATCTCGGACGTCGCCGCGCACGTTCACCTGGATGTCCGGGTTCTTGAGCAGGTTCGTGGTCCACGCGGGGTGGTTCGGCTTGCCCCAGTTCGACCCGACGACCAGCATCGACTCGCCGTCGGCGACGTACTGGACCTGGTTCTCGCGCCGCTCACCGGACTTGGCGCCCACTGTGATCAGCGTCAGGCCGGTCTGCTTGCTGAACGAGACGAGGCCGACCTTGCCGCCGGTCAGCTTGTAGAGCAGGCGATCGGTGCCGACCACGGCCTTTTCCTGCCAGGACATTCAAAGCGCTCCCGTCGACCTCGCCGCGTGGACGGCGGCGGTTCTGTTGTGCACCCCCAGTTTGCGCATCGCACCCCGGAGGTAGGCCTTGACGGTTTCGGTGCTCAGTCCGAGCTCGGCGGCGATCTCCCGGTTGGACGCACCGACCGCGGCCAGCCGAAGCGTATCGAGTTCGCGCGGGGTCAGGCCGCTGGGGACGCTGACGGGTGGTTCGCCGCCGAGGTTCTGGTGCACCTTGCGGAGTCGTTCGCGCAGCACGGGATCGCCGACGAGCTTGGCGACCTCGGCGAGTTCGCGGAGTGCGGCCTGCGTGGGTATGGAAGGCATGTCCAGGTCCTGTGCGAATCCCTGCGCGATGGCGCCGGCCATCCTGATCGCCCGGTCACCCACTGTCGTCTGTCCGCGCACGGCTCCGTAGAGCACGCCGCGCACGGTGCCCCGCACCGTCACCGGGTAGGCGAACACCGAGGTCAGGCGTTCGTTCACCACCACCATCTGATCGAACTCGTGGGTGATCGCCCTGGTCGTGGCGTAGTCGTTGACGCGGACCGCCGTGCCCATCGCGATCGCGGTGCCGCCCAGGCCCCGGCCGGTGCCGACGCGCAGACCGTGCAACGAAGAGCCGTGCGTGCCGAGGAAACTGCTCAGCAGCAGGTCGTGGCCAGGCGTCAACGCTCCACCGAACACGACGGGCAGCCCGGTGGCTCGGCGAAGCATGTCCAGGCGCTGCGGCAACATTGCCTGGAAACGGTCTGGCAGCACATCCAGCAGTTTCGCTGACGGCAGCACCCTCGAAAAGGGGTACACCCCCATCCGGGGGTATACCGGCGGCTCCGGCACTCCCACCCTCTGCGTCATGTCCAGTCACGACATCTACCGCGCGGCCCGCGACCTGATGCTCACGGATCCCGACGCGTTCACCTGGCCGAGCTTCGACGGCGGCTTCAACTGGGCGCACGACTGGTTCGACGTCATCGCGGAGGGCAACACCACCACGGCGTTGCACATCGTCGAGGAGGACGGCTCCGAGCGCGCCTACTCGTTCGACGAGCTGCGCCGCCGGTCGAACAGCGTCGCGCGCTGGCTCGCGCGGCAGGGCGTCGGTCGCGGCGACAGCGTGATGATCATGCTGGGCAACCAGGCCGAGCTGTGGGAGTCGATGCTCGCGGTGATGAAGCTCGGCGCGGTGATCATGCCGACCACGACCGCGCTGGGACCGGCTGATCTCGCCGACCGGTTGCACCGGGGTTCGGTGCGGCACGTCATCGCGCGGGCCGAGGACGCCGGCAAGTTCGAAGAGGGACCTGTGGTGATCACGGTCGGTGGCACGGGTCCGTTGGACCACGCCGAGACCGCCGAGGTGCCGGACCACCCGTTGCCGCACCCGAAGACCACGGCGGACGACCGGCTGCTGCTGTACTTCACGTCCGGCACGACCAGCCGTCCCAAGCTCGTCGAGCACACCCAGGTCTCGTACCCGGTCGGGCACCTCACGACCATGCACTGGATCGGCGTGAAGCCCGGCGACGTGCACCTCAACATCAGCTCGCCCGGCTGGGCCAAGCACGCCTGGAGTTGCTTCTTCGCGCCGTGGATCGCCGAAGCGACGATCTTCGTCTACAACTACGCCCGGTTCGACGCGGCCGCGCTGCTCGGCCAGATCCGCGCGAAGAACGTCAGCACGTTCTGCGCGCCGCCGACCGTGTGGCGGATACTGATCAAGGCCGACCTCAGCGGCGGGCCGGGCGGGTTGCGCGAGGTCGTGGCCGCCGGTGAGCCGCTCAACCCCGAGGTGATCGAACAGGTCCAGAAGCAGTGGGGCCTGACGATCCGCGACGGGTTCGGCCAGACCGAGACCACGCTGTCGGTCGGCAACGTGCCGGGCGCCGAGGTGAAGCTCGGCTCGATGGGACGGCCGTTGCAGGGCGTTCCGGTCGTGCTGGTCGACCCGATCACCGGCGAACTGGCTCAGGAGGGCGAGATCTGCATCGACCTCGCGCAACGCCCGATGTCGTTGATGGTCGGCTACCACGGCGACGACGAGCGCAACGCCGAGGCGATGGCCGGCGGTTACTACCACACGGGCGACATCGCGAGCCGTGATGACGACGGCTACCTGTTCTACATCGGGCGCACGGACGACGTGTTCAAGGCGTCGGACTACAAGATCTCGCCGTTCGAGCTGGAGAGCGTGCTGATCGAACACCCGGCGGTCACCGAGGCCGCGGTCGTACCGGCGCCGGACCCGCTGCGGCTCGCCGTGCCCAAGGCGTACGTGGCACTGAGCGCGGGCTGGGAGCCGACTCGCGAGACGGCGCTGGAGATCCTGCGGCACGCCCGCGAGAACCTGGCGCCCTTCCAGCGGATCCGGCGGCTGGAGTTCTTCGAGCTGCCCAAGACCGTGTCGGGCAAGATCCGGCGCGTCGATCTGCGGACCCGGGAAGAGAAGGGCTTCGACGGACCAGGGGAGTGGCGGGACGATCAGTTCCCCGAGTTGCGCGCCTAGCATCGGTCGTGTGGGGAGATCCGGGGAAGTCGTTGTGCCACGGCAGTTGCCTGCCAGACCGCCGGTGTTCGTGGGGAGGCTGGACGAGCTCAAGGCGCTGGACGCGATCGAGTCCGGGGTGGCGGTGATCGGCGGGCCCGGCGGGTTCGGCAAGACGTCGCTGGCCGTGCGCTGGGCCTACGACAACCTCGACCGGTTCCCCGGCGGCCAGCTCTACGTGAACCTGCGCGGGTTCGACCCGGCCGCCGAACCCTCGTCACCGGCGGTGGTGCTGCGCGGTTTCCTGGACGCGCTGGGCGTGGTGCCCGAACGGATCCCGGACGACCTGGAGGCGCGCGGCGCGTTGTTCCGCGGGCTGGTGGCCGACCGGCGGATGCTCGTCGTGCTCGACAACGCCCGGGACGAGGAGCAGGTCAGGCCGTTGCTGCCCAGTGGAGCCGACAGCCTGGTGATCGTCACCAGCCGCAACCGGATGCACGGCCTGGTGGCGTACGAGCAGGCCCAGCCGCTCACCGTGCCGGTGCTGGCGGAGGACGAGGCCGTCGCGCTGCTGGCGCTGCGGCTCGGTGCCGACCGGCTCGGCGACACCGAGGCCGTGGCGGAACTGGTGCGGTGCTCCGGCGGGCTGCCGCTGACGCTGGCCGTGGTGGCCGCGCGGGTGTTGTCCTATCCGGCGTTTCCGTTGCGGGCGCTGGTGGACGAGCTTCAGAACGAACGTCTCGACGCGCTGGATGCCGTGTTCTCCATGTCCTACAACGCGCTGCCGGACGACGCGGCGCGGCTGTTCCGGTTGTTGGGCGTCCATTGTGGACCGGATTTGGACGTGCGGGCGGCCGAGGTCCTGCTGGAAGGCCAGGCGCGCAAGCCGTTGGCGGAGCTGACCCGCGCGCATCTGGTGGACGAGCACGTGCCCGGCCGGTTCCGGCTGCACGACGTGCTCAGGGCGTTCGCGGCAGACCTGGCGACGGAGGACGAGGCACGGCCGGCTTTGCGGCGGCTGCTGGACCACTACCTCCACACGGCCTTCGCGGCGGAACGGTGTCTCGCCCCGCATTGGCCGTCGATCGACGTCGAGTCGTCTGCGTCGTTCGGCGGGTACGAGGAGGCGCAGGCGTGGCTGGAAGCCGAGCTACCGGTGCTGCTCGCGGCCACAGACCTGGCCGTGCGGAAGGGCTTCGACGTCCACGCCTGGCAGCTGCCGTGGACGATGTCGACCTTCCTGTACCGCTGCGGCCGATGGGACGACCGGGCGTCCACCCAGCACCTCGCCCTGGCCGCGGCGAAACGGCTGGGGGACCGGTCCGCGGAGGCGGTCACGCTGCACCTGCTGGGGCGCGGCAAAGCCATGCTCGGCGATCACACTGGCGCGCAGGCCGACCTCGCGAGAGCCTTGGAGCTGCACCAGGGCGACGCCGTGAACGTCGGTGTCACGCACTTCTCGATCGCCTGGTCGCACGCGATGGCCGAGGACTTCACCACGGCACTCGCGCACGCCCAGAAGGCCCTGGAACAGTTCATCACCACCAGGAACCCGTCGTGGATCGCGCTCATCCAGGGCGCGCTCGGGTGGGCCAACGCGATGATCGGCGACCTCGACGCGGCACTCGATCACTCCACCGAGGCGCTGCACCGGTTGCGCGTCCTGGGCGACCTCGACGGCGAGGCGTACGCGCTGCGCACGCTGGGACACGTCCACCACAAGCTCGGCGAGCACGAACGCGCCGCCGTGGTGCTGTCGCTCGCGGTCGACCAGCTCGCGGGGCTGGGGGAGCGGTACGGCGAGGCGCAGTGCGCGGGTGATCTCGGCGACGCGCTCGCGGCCGCCGGAGACACCGAAGGCGCGCGTCAGGCCTGGTCGCGGGCCGAAGCGCTGCTCACCAGGCTCGGGCATCCCGATCTGGAAGGCGTTCGGGCGAAGCTGATCGACTCTGGTGTGGCGGAGCGATCACTGGAAACGTGAGGCGCTCACGACGACAGGGAGCACGAGCATGGTCCGCAAGATCTCAGGACGTCCGGCGGTGATCACCGGGGCGGCCTCGGGAATCGGCCGCAGCCTCGCGCAGCGACTGTCCCGGCACGGTTCGCCGGTGATCATCGCCGACGTCGACGAGATCGGCCTGGAGGAGACCGCCGCGTCGCTGAAGGGCCCGGTGCTCAGCCGGATCCTCGACGTCCGGGACGCCGACGACGTGCAGCGGTTCGCCAAGGAGGTGCAGGCCTGGCTGGACCTGCCGCTCGCGGCCGTGTTCAACAACGCGGGCGTCGCCACGTCCACGTCGGTGCTGAACTCCGTCGCGGAGGACGACTCCTGGCTGTTCGACATCAACTACTGGGGTGTCGTCAACGGGACGCGGGCGTTCCTGCCGTTGCTGGTCAAGCAGAACTACGGCGTCATCGTGAACACCTCCAGCGTGTTCGGGCTGTGCGGCATGCCGAACCAGAGCGCCTACTGCGCCGCGAAGTTCGCCGTCCGCGGCTTCACCGACTCGCTGCGCCAGGAGCTGCGCGGTACCGGCGTCTCGGCGGTCGCCGTGCACCCCGGCGGCATCAAGACCAACATCGTCCGCAAGGGGCGCTTCCACACCGAACTCGACGAGCAGGGCCGGTCGCTGGAGCAGATCGCGGCGGACTTCGACAAGATCGCGCTGACCACCCCCGACAAGGCCGCCGAGGTCATCCATCGCGGGGTTGAAAAGGGAAAGTCGCGCGTGCTGGTCGGGCCGGACGCCTACGTGTTCGACGCGCTCGCCCGCATCACGCCGACCCACTACTACACCATCATGGCGCGCCTGTTCGAACGGTGAGGCATGATCCTCGCCGTGGCTTCGGAAACGGTCGTGCGGCGGACCGAGCAGTGGTTCGTCCGGCAGGGCGCGCCGACCATGATCGAGGGCTACGGCTTCCAGTCGCACGTGCTGCCGCGAATGCTGCCGGCGCTGACGTTCGTGGCGGTCGGCAGCCTCGCCTGGCTGGTGCTGCTGCGGTCCGCCGGTCTGTCGAAGTGGGTGCTGCTCGGCGTGATCGTCGCGGTGATGGTGTCCGCGTGGTTCCTGCTCTCGGTGTTCGTGCGGCGGTTGCCGAGCTTCTCGCCGCGCATGACCGTGGCGGTGCTGGTGGCGTACGCGGCGATGCCGGTGATCGTGCCGTTGCTGCAACTCGCGATCGACGAGAAGGTCACCACGCCGGGAGCCGAGGATCCCGAGACGGCGTGGTGGGTGACCGCGTTGTGGTTCATCGTCTTCTTCGGCGTGGCGTTCGTGGCGACGATGCTGGCGACCACCTACGGGCTGGGTGCGTTGCTCAAGGCCGCCATCCGGCACGTGATCGCCGACCTGAGCAACAGCGTGCACCTGCTCGGCCGGGCGTTGCCGCCGATGCTGTTCGTGACGTTGTTCCTGTTCTTCACCGGTGAGCTGTGGCAGGCGATGAACCAGCTGCGCTGGCCTCGGGTCAGCCTGGTCGTGCTGCTGTTCGCCGCGATCACCGTGCTGGCGGCGGCCGCCCGGTTGCGCGACGAGATCGGCCGCGTCGAACAGGACCTGCGGCCCGAAGTGTTGCAGGTCGCCTGCAAGGGCACGCCGCTGTCCGAAGTGGAGATCACCGAACCGTTGCAGCCCAAGCGGTTGAACGGCCGCCAGACGCGCAACCTGCTGGTGGTGCTCGCGATCCGGCAACTGGTGCAGGCCGCGGTGATCGGGCTCGCGCTGTTCGCGTTCTTCGTGGTGCTGGGCCTGATCGTCGTGACGCCCGCGATCGCCGAGCTGTGGATCGGGGAGCCGCCGAAGATGTCGTGGCTGGGTGTGCCATCCGCGATGTTGCGCAACGCCACGCTGTTCGCGGCGTTCGGCAGCATGTACTTCTCGGTGACCTCGATGAGCGACGCCGATCACCGGCGCCAGTTCTTCGCGCCCGTGATCGAGAAGGTCGAGCGGACGCTGGAGGTCCGCGCGGTGTACCTGGACGTCAGAGAGCGGGCTGGAGCGTGAGCTTCGCGTCCTGGCTGGGCGGCACGCCGAACTGGCGGCGGTACTCGCGGCTGAACTGCGACGGGCTGTCGTAGCCGACGCGGTGGCTGACGCTCGTCACGTCCCTGTTCGTCGCGAGCAGCAACCTGGCCTCCTGCAACCGGATCTGCTTCTGGAACTGGATCGGGCTCATCGCCGTGACGGCCTGGAAGTTGCGGTAGAACGCCGACTCGCTCATGCCCGCGATCCGCGCGACGTTCTCGACCTTGAACGACTCGGCGTAGTTCTCGCGGATCCACCTGACCGCTTTGGCGATGTGGCTCAGGCTGCTGTCCTGGGTGCCGAGCTGACGGACGACCGCGCCCTGCTCGCCGGTCATGACCCGCCAGAGGATCTCCTGCTTGATCAGCGGGGCCAGCGCTCGCGCGTCCCTCGGCTGGTCGAGCAGGCGCGCGAGCCTCGTCACGGCGTCGATCAGCTCCGGGCTCGCGTCGCTGACGGCCAGACCTTCCGGGGTGCCGGCGGGTTTCGGGAGGTCGTTGGTCAGGAGCAGTTCGGCGACCTTGTCCGGCTTGAGGACGAGGCCGATGCCGAGCGCGGGTTCGGAGGGGCTGATGTCGACGTAGTTGCCGGTGATCGGCATGTCGACCGAGGCCACCAGGTACTGGCCGGCCCGGTAGTCGTAGACGCGCTCGCCCAACGCGATCCGTTTGCGGCCTTGGGCGACGAACGCGAGGATCGTGCCGGACATCGACGGCGTGGGCGGCCCGCCGGCCGTGGTCCTGGAGACCAGGACGTCCTCGATGATCGAGGTCATGTCCGGCCTGGCGTGCTTGGCGAGCAACGCGCGTAATTCGTCCACGAGGGTGATGCTCCCCGCTGGTGGGGGGATCAGGCAAGTCCGTCGGCGAACGTGAGTGCTTCCGCGAGCGGTTTGCGGTGGAGGTCCGGCACCTCGCAGTCGTCGGCCGGGTAGCCGATCGGGAACAGGATGTACGGCCGTTCGCCCTCACGTCCGAGGAGATCGGTCAGGAACGTCATCGGGTTCGGGGTGTGCGTGAGCGTCGCCAGGCCCATCGAGTGCAGTGCCGCGATGAAGAACCCGCAGGCGATTCCGACGCTTTCGTTGGTGTAGTAGGTCTTCTTGCCGTCCTGGTGCTTCTGCGCGAACGCGACCACCAGCCAGGGCGCGACCTCCAGGAACTCCTTGTCCGCGTCGGTCTCCAGCCGGGCGAGCGCCGCGTGCCAGTCCGGGATCTCGCGTTCGTGGTAGAAGCGGCGTTCCTCTTCTTCCGCCGCTGCCCGGATGCGGTTTTTGAGCTCCGGGCTCTGGGTGGCGACGAACCGCCACGGCTGCTGGTGCGCGCCGCTCGGGGCGGTGTTGGCGGCGTGGACCGCGAGTTCGATCGCTTCTCTCGGGACCGGGTCGGGGGAGAACCAGCGCACGGACCTTCGCTCGTCGAGCAGGCGGTGGAACGCCCTGCCGCGGTCGAGTCCGTCCTCGATCGGCAGCCGGGGCGGCGTGTACGGGATGAACGGGTGGGTGTGCGATCGGGTCACCGCTCGGACGATGCCGTTGAGGGACTCTTTTGGCCAGTTCACGTTTCTTCGGTCAGTTATAAGCTCAGCTCATGAATCTGCCCAACGTGACGGTGCGGCAGCTCGAATATCTGATCGCGGTGGCCGAGACGGGCTCGCTGACGTCCGCCGCGTCGCGTTGCCACGTCTCGCAGGGCGCGATCTCGCTGGCGTTGAGCGAGTTGGAACGGGTGCTGGACCTGCGGCTGGTCATGCGATCGCCGCGCCGAGGGGCCGCGTTGACGGCGGCGGGCACGCAGGTTCTCGCCGACGCTCGCCGAGTCGTCGGGGCGATGGGGGATCTCGGTGCCGAGGCGCGCGGACTCAGTTCGACCGTGAGTGGTGTGCTCACCGTTGGTTGTTACGCGCCCATCGCGCCGTTTCACCTGCCCGCGGCGATCGCGACGTTCGAGCGCGCGCATCCGGAGGTGTCGGTGCGGTTCGTGGAGGGGAGCCTGCCGGAGATCGGCGAGGATCTGATCTCCGGGCGGTGCGAGATCGCGTTCCTCTACGACCAGGACCTGCTGCCCGGCATCGAGACCCGGACGTTGTACGACCAGCCGCCCCGGATCCTGCTGCCCGCCGATCATCGGTTGCGGCGGCGCCGTGCGGTGGCGTTGAGCGAGCTGGCCGGCGACCCGTTCGTGCTGCTCGACGTGCCGCCGAGCGAGCGCTACTTCCGGTCCGTGTTCGCCGCCGCTGGTGTCGAGATGGTCGTGACGCATCGGGCGCGCAGCTTCGAGCTCGCCCGGTCGCTGGTGGCGCGCGGCATCGGCTACTCGATGACCGTCCAGCAACCGGCGTTGGCCCGGTCGTACGAGGGGCTGGAGGTGCTGGCCCTGCCGTTGCGCGACAACGTACCCACCACACCCGTGGTGCTCGGCTGGGCGAGTGGGCCGTTGACGCGCCGCGCGCAAGCGTTCGCCGAGCACTGCGCCGCGCTGTTCCGGTAGGTCAGATCGCTCGCGCGATGGCGATGTTGCCCGCCAGCCGGTCCCCGGCCTCGTAGATCATGTACTCCCGGCCCTGGTAGGTGCCGAACGACGGTGCGGCGGCCCTGCCGTTGTCCGGTGACCCGGACGTCGAGTCGTGGAAGACGCCCAGGTGGTTGCGCTTGCTGAAGTCGAGGCCCACCTCGGTGATGAGGATGTTGCCGCCGCTGCCGATGTCGGTGTTGTAGACGACGTAGACGCTGTTGTTGCGGAACAACAGGTGCGGCCCGCCGACGTTGACCGCGCCCACGTCCTGGTGCCGGACGAGCGGGGTCTGGGCGAACGTCCAGTCGCGTGCGTTCGGCGACCAGCCCCAGCCGATGTCCCGCCGGTTCGTGCTGTTGTTGATCATGAACACCATCACGTACCGGGCGCCCCGCGACGGCAGGTCGTGCCGGAACACCCTCGCGTAGGAGGTCTCGGTGGTGCCCGCGGGCTGCAGGCGCGTGGACAGGACCTCCTTCTCGTAGGAGAAGTGGATGCCGTCGGCGGAGCTGGCGAGCCGGGTCACGGTGTTCTCGCCGTGGAAGTACAGGTACATGCGCTTGACGTCGTCGTTCCACATCGCGTGCGGCGAGGACACGTGGGACACGGAGTATTCGCCGGGCCAGTTCCGCGAAATGATCGGGTTGCCGGCGTACTCGGTGAACTCCTCGTCCAGTGTGTTCGCGTAAGCGAGGCAGATTCCGCCTGGTGCGTCGTGGGGCGCGTAGTAGAGGTAGTAGGCCGCGAGTGCGCCGGAGATCCGATCTTTTGTGCCGCGAATGGTGGGAAAGATCAATTCGTTGGTCGGGTTGTAGCGAAGCTTGTTCTTCACCAGGGCGAGCCTGCTGTACCGGTAGTCCGGGAAGCCCGCCGGCGCCGCGACGGCAGGCGCGACTCCCGTCAGCAAGGCCGCTCCGGCGGTGCCCAGTAACAGTTGACGACGGTTCGGTGGCATGGGGCGCTCCTTCGCTTCGGGGACTCCGGGGTGATCCGGACCGTAGAGCCGAAGATGCGATGAAACAAGACTGTAATACGTATTATCACGAGAGGCGGTGCCTCGGTCGGGTCCGCGCGGGGTGTGGTGGACGAAGGTGGGTCGCGCTCCCGAATACTCTTCGCGAGCCAATTTGCCAAGTCGGGAAGTCCTAAACATTTCGGCTGGATCGAGAAGTATTTGGCGGTAAGGTCCAGACCAGTTGATCGTCCAGATGAGATGAGACGCATTTCTCGGAAAGGACGTCGTCGAATGACGAACAACGGTCTGCTCGACGAAGTTCGCCGCACCCGGTTCGAATTGGTGCGCAGTGGGCGGTGGAATGAGGCGGACCAGCTCGCTCGCGACGCGGTGCCGGGACTGGAGCCGGCCGCCGTCGCGTACCTGCCGGGGCTCCCGAAAGCGCGCGGGCGATCCGATCCAGACCTGTTCCGGGCGGTGCAGGCGGCCAATCGCGGCACCGGCCGTGCCGAGGCGTCCGGCATCGCCCAGCGCGTGCTGGCCTCGGCCGGGTCGCTGGACGCGGGCACGTTCTGGCAGGCGCTGACGGTCCTGATCCACGCCGACGAAGTCGCTCTGGCGCACCGGTACTGGGCCGCGGCCACCGGCCACGACCTCCTCGGCGGACGGGTCATGCTGCTGCGCGGCGATCCGCGCGCGGCGGTGCGGCTGCTGGACGGCGCGCTCGGCCGAGGCATCCGGCCGCG
This sequence comes from Lentzea waywayandensis, assembly GCF_900115955.1. Lineage (GTDB taxonomy): Bacteria > Actinomycetota > Actinomycetes > Mycobacteriales > Pseudonocardiaceae > Lentzea > Lentzea waywayandensis. The sequence goes on along the minus strand of NZ_FOYL01000013.1, from coordinate 76,479 downwards.
GGTGGTCGCGGTCGCGTGGCTGGTCCTGGCGCTCAGGGAGACCGGCGAGTTCGCCAGGGCGCACGCCGTGCTGGAGACCGAGCGACTGACGGGCCCGTTGCCCGAGCGTCCGGACAGCGCCGAGCTGTGCTTCGCCCGTGGCCGGCTTCTGCTGGCGCAGGGACAGAGCGCCCTGGCGCTGGACGACTTCCTCGACTGCGGACGGCGGCTCGCGACGTGGGGTGTGGTCAACCCGGCGGTGGTGCCCTGGCGGTCGTCCGCCGCCCTGGCGGCCGCCGATCTCGGAGACCTCGTGCTCGCGCGGATCTGCGCGGACAAGGACCTGGTCGCCGCCAGACGGTGGGGCGGGCCGAGGGGAATCGGACTCGCCCTGCACGCCTGCGCCCTGGCGCGCGGCGGTGACGACGTCCTGCTCGAGGAAGCGCTGACCTGCCTGGGACGGGCCTCGACCGCGGGTGAGGCGCTGCGTGCGCGCCACGACCTGGCACAGCTCCTGCTCGCGCGCGGTGCGATCGAGCGGGCCCGCGAGCACACCCGGCGGCTGCGGGAGGCGAAGTTCTGTCCACAGTGGACTCGTGAGGCGGACGTGCTGGCGTCGCGGCTGTTGCGCAACGACGGCGAGTCCGCCCTGAGCGGACAGGAACGCAGGATCGCCCTGATGGCCAGGTCGGGGAGGTCGAACCGGGAGATCGCAGCCGAGCTGGGCCTGACCGTGCGCACCGTCGAGATCCACCTCACCGCCGTCTACCGCAAGATGGGGGTGGCGGGGAGACCGGGTCTGCGCCGGGCGCTCGTCCCCACGGCGTGAGGTGGTCGCCTGGTCCGGACCCCGAGTGCCCGGCGGTCGTCTCGGCCGGTCTGCTCGCGGCGGGGGAGAACTGGACCGAGGCCGTCCAGACGGCCGAGCGGGCGTTGGCGGCGCCCGGTTGCCGGGAGAGCGCGTCGTGCGTGTCGCGCGCGTTGGGGACGCTGGTCTGCGCGGGTGAGCTCGTGGCCGCCGACGCGCACAGCCTGGCCCTGCTCGACGAGAGTCCCGGCGACCGGGTTATGGCGGAGCACGTGCTGCTCGCCCGAGCCGGCGTGGCGCGCCGCACCGGCGATCTCGCGCGGTGCTCGTCACTGCTGGACGCGTTGCGGGACAACGGCGACGAGGACGAGATCCGCCCGGTGGTGCTGCTCTGGTCGGTGGAGTTGCTCGTCGCCCGAGGAGAACCGCGGGCCGCCGAGGCCGTGCTGCTCGACCACGAGGCCGACGCGAAGATCCAGGCCTTCCACCCCGACCGTGCGCTGCTGCTCGCGGCCGATGCGGTGGTGGCGATGGCGACGGGCCGCCCGCGGGACGCCCTGGCGGGTCATCTCGCGTGCGGGCGGGAGTTCATCGAGGCCGGTGTCCTCAACCCCGCCGTCCTGCCGTGGCGTTCCTGGGCTTCCCGCGCGGCCCTGGCGTGCGGTGACACCGATGAGGCCGTGCGCCTGGCGAGGGAGGAACACACCGCCGCGGCCCGGTGGGGCGAGCCGGGAGCCCTGGGCTGGAGCCTGGCGGCGGTCGCGGCGGCGAGTGCTCCTGGTGGCGAGGACCTCGTGGCGTACGAGCGGGCGATTCGCTTGCTGGAACTGGCGAACGCCAGGATGGAACTCGCGGAAGTGCTCTACGACTACGGCGTTCGGCTCACCGCACACGGCAAGCAGGCGGCGGCGTACGAGATCTACGCGCAAGCGCGCGCCACGGCCCTGGACATCGGCGACACCGCCATCGTGCGGCGTGCGGAAGAGGCCATGAGCGGCGCCGCGGCGTGCGGCGGTGAGCCGACGCTGACGCCAGTCGAGACGGAGATCGCCCGGCTCGTGCGCTCGGGCTTGCGCAACAGGGAGATCGCGGTTCGGCTCGCGATGGCGACACGGACCGTCGAACTGCACCTGACCAGGGTCTATCGCAAGCTGGGGCTGTCGGGCCGACGGGAGTTGCGGGCCACCGGGTGGGCCGGGCTCCACCAGAAAACCTTGCGGGCTCACCGTGATGCCCCCGCGGGCTCCTCGGGGTGATCGTGGAGCCCTGAGGGAGGAGCCCGCAGATGCTCACACGACTACTCGCGACCTTGTTCGCGCTCACGTTCGCCGTCGCCGGCGTGCCGACCGCGAACGCGGCGATCGACCACACGGTCACCCTGGTCAACAACACCGGGCAGACGATCTGGGTCGGCAGCACGGTCAACGCGGACGGTTCCAAGGCGCTGACGAACCTGCCGACGCTGCGCAACGGCCAGTCCGCGACCATCACGATCCCCGAGACCTCCGCACCCGGCCACTGGCGCGGCACGTTCTTCGCCCGGCAGGGGTGCACCGGTACCTCCGGCTCGAACTTCCGTTGCGCGGTAGGCGATTGCGGTGTGCAAGCCGCCCGCTGCGTCACCGGGGAACAGCCGGCCAGCCTCGCCGAGTTCAACTTCGACTCCCGGGACCGGCTGGCCCCCTGGTACAACGTCAGCTACGTCAACGCGTTCTCCGTGCCGGTGTCCATCGCCGCGGTGAACGCGGTCGTACCGCCGGGGTCCACCTCGTGCGGCACCGCCGGGTGCACCGAGAACCTGTTGCCCCGCTGCAACCCCGCGTACGTCAAGTACGGCGCCAACGGTCAGCGCGTCAACTGCGTCAACCCCAACCGCGACGCGCCGACCGACTACAGCAACACCATCAAGTCCCGCTGCCCCAAGGCCTACGCCTGGTCCCGGCAGGACACCGAACCCGGCAACCAGACCGTGTTCCAGTGCGCGAACTGCAGCGGCTTCAAGGTCACGTTCCACTCCGTCGCCTGAAACGGTCCCCACCGCGAAAGGAAATCCATGAGGTCCACCGCCAAGGTGCTCGGCGCCGTCGCGTCGGCCGCGATCCTGTCGTTCGTGTTCTCCGGCACCGCCTCCGCCGTCAGCGGCACCGCCAGCTACTACAACGACGCCGGCTACGGCGCCTGCGGCACCAAGATCAACGCGGCGACCGAGCTGCTGGTCGCGGCTCCCGCCGCGCTGTGGACGACGCCCAACCCGAACAACGACCCGTTGTGCCGCAAGTCGATCCGGGTCACGCACAACGGCAAGACCATCACGGTGCGGATCAAGGACAAGTGCCCGAGCTGCGCGAGCAACAAGATCGACCTCAGCCAGCCCGCCTTCTCCAGACTGGCCAACACCTCCGTCGGCATCATCAACGTGACGTGGCAGATCGTCTGACGTCGTGCACACCGAGGGGGAGCCGCATCCCGGCTCCCCCTTCTCTCACAGGAGATCAACCATGTTCGCGTTGCGCACCTCCCTGCTCGCCGCCGCGACCCTGGCGCTGGCGGCCACACTCACACCCCAGGCCACGGCGGCCACCGTGCAAGAGGACGTCATCGCCCGCACGAACGCCGAACGCGCCAAGGCCGGATGCCCCGCCCTGCGGCAGAACGCCGCGCTGAGCACCGCCGCACAGCGTCACTCGGCCGACATGGCCACGAAGAACTTCATGAGCCACACGGGCTCGGACGGCAGCACCATGGTCATCCGGATCGAACGGGCGGGCTACACCCGATGGACCAGGGCCGCCGAGAACGTCGCCGCCGGGCACGCGACCGCCGCCGACGTCGTGCGCGGGTGGATGAACAGCTCCGGGCACCGCGCCAACATCCTGAACTGCGCCCTGCGTGACATCGGTGTCGGCCACCAGTACCGGCAGAACACCCGGTACGGCCACTACTGGACGCAGGACTTCGGAACGCGCTGAACCGCGCACGCCGAGCGCTGCGCCACCCTCCGCCACCCCTGATACGTTGCCTGGTGGTCGGGTCGCTGAGGATCCAGCGCCCAGCGAGAAGGGTTGGCTCGATGAGCTTGCTGCGCAGCTACGTGTCGGGTGGGTGGCACACGCCCTCGGTGGAGGGCGCGCCGTTGCACGACGCCGTGACGGGCGAGGAGATCGCGCGGATCTCGTCGGCGGGCGTCGACATGGGGGCGGCGCTGCGGTACGGGCGCGAGGTCGGCGGGCCCGCGTTGCGCGAGCTCACCTTCCACCAGCGCGCGCAGCTGCTGAAGGCTCTCGGGCTGTACCTGAAGGAGCACAAGGCCGAGCTGTACGCGCTGTCCGCGCGTTCCGGCGCGACGAAGTCCGACTCGTGGATCGACATCGACGGCGGCTTCGGCGTGCTGCTCGGCTACGCGTCCAAGGCCAAGCGCGAGCTGCCGAACGATCGCGTGTACGTCGACGGGCCCGTCGAACCGCTCGGACGGGGCGGCACGTTCGTCGGCCAGCACATCTGCACGCCTCTGCACGGTGTCGCGGTGCAGATCAACGCCTTCAACTTCCCCATGTGGGGGCCGCTCGAGAAGTTCGCGCCCGCGTTCATCGCCGGCGTGCCGTCGCTGATCAAGCCCGCGTCCCAGACGGCGTACGTGACCGAGAAGATGGTCGAGCTGATGCTCGCCTCCGGGCTGCTGCCCGAGGGGTCGTTGCAGCTGGTCTGCGGTTCGGCGGGCGACCTGCTCGACCACCTGACCGAGCAGGACCTGGTCGGCTTCACCGGCTCCGCGTCCACGGCCCAGCAGCTGCGCACGCACCAGGCCGTGATCCGGTCGTCGGTGCGGTTCAACGCCGAGGCCGACTCGCTGAACTGCTCGATCCTCGGCCCGGACGCGGTGGCCGGCACGCCCGAGTTCGACCTGTTCGTCGGTCAGCTCGTGGCCGAGATGACGACCAAGGCCGGGCAGAAGTGCACGGCGATCCGGCGCGCGCTGGTGCCCGCGTCGCTGATCGACGAGGTCGGCGAGGCGGTGGCCGCGAAGCTGGCCGAGGTCGTGATCGGCAACCCCGCCGACAAGTCCGTGAAGATGGGCGCGCTGGCCGGGCTGGAGCAGCGCGAGGAGGTGCTGCGGTCGCTGAAGGCGTTGCGGGAGAACGCCTCGGTCGTCTACGGCGACGGTCCTCTGTCTCTTGTGGACGCCGACGCCGAGCGCGGCGCGTTCATGTCGCCGATGCTGCTGCGCGCCGCCGCCGACGCCGTGCAGGCGCACGAGGTCGAGGCGTTCGGGCCGGTGTCGACGCTGATGCCGTACGACTCGATCGACGACGCCGTGACGCTGGCCGCGCGTGGTGCCGGTTCGCTGGTGGGCTCGATCGTCTCGGCCGACACGGACTTCGTGCGCGACGTCGTCATCGGCGTGGCGCCGTGGCACGGCCGGCTGCTGGTGCTGGACCGCGAGGACGCCGGCGAGTCGACCGGGCACGGCTCGCCGCTGCCGATGCTGGTGCACGGCGGACCTGGCCGGGCCGGCGGCGGTGAGGAGATGGGTGGCATGCGCGGCGTGCTGCACCACATGCAGCGCACGGCCGTGCAGGGCAGCCCGCGCGCGTTGAGCGCCATCACGAACCGCTGGGTGACGGGCGCGCCTCGCCGTGAGGACGCCGTGCACCCGTTCCGCAAGACGCTCGCCGAACTGCGCCTGGGCGACACGGTCGTGGCCGGGCCGCGTGAGGTGACGCTGGAGGACATCGAGCACTTCGCGGAGTTCACCGGCGACACGTTCTACGCGCACATGGACGAGGAGGCCGCCGCGGCCAACCCGTTCTTCGGCGGCCGGGTCGCGCACGGCTATCTCGTGGTGTCGTTCGCGGCGGGGCTCTTCGTCTCGCCCGAGCCCGGACCGGTGCTGGCGAACTACGGGCTGGAGAACCTGCGGTTCGTCACGCCGACGTTCCCCGGCGACCAGCTGACCGTGACCCTGACGGTCAAGCAGATCACGCCCCGCGAGGACCAGGAGTACGGCGAGGTCCGCTGGGACGCGGACGTCGCGAACCAGAAGGGCGAGTCGGTCGCGAAGTACGACGTGCTGACGCTGGTCGCCAAGAGCTGAGGCGGTTCCGCGCGGGGAGAGGCTGGCTCTCTCCCCGCGCGACGTTGGACCGCGGCCGCCGGCAGGGTGTGCGCTCTCCGTGGGCGAGCACCGGGTGTCGTTGTCGGAGGCGGGTTCGGCGGCCTGAGCGTCGTGCGCGGGCAACGCAACGCGCACGTCCTGCTGGGCGAGGTCACCGGGTTCGACACGGCCTCCAGGCGCGTGCACGTCGACCTGACGGATGGGGGCGCTGCTCGGTCACCGACGACGTCTTCGCCATCGGCGACATGGTGAACCTGAACGACCTGCCGGGCATCGCCGACCCCGCACTCCAGGCGGGCCACCACGTCGCCCGCGTGATCAAAGCACGCCTGAAGGGCCGCAGGGCCGAGCCGTTCCGGTACCTCGATCTCGGCACGATGGCCACCATCTCGCCTGGTGACGCCGTCGCGGACATCAAGAGGCTGCGGCTGAAAGGCCTCGTCGGCAAGGCGGCGTGGGCGGTCGTGCACATCGCGTTCCTGGCCGGGTGGCGCTACCGGGTCGCGGTGCTGTCGCAGTGGGGCTGGAACCTCGTCACCGGCCGCCGCGCGCAGCCGATCATCCTGGAGCCGGTGCGCGCGATAGAGCGGAAATAGCGTCCGCGGCTAGCGTCCACCCGAAGCCGAAGGCTGGTTCGGTGCTCTCCGTGGTGGACAAGCGGAAGTGGACGTATGTCGAACCTGGTGAACCAACTGCCCGTCGAGGTCGTGCGCTGGCCGGTGGACGCGGCGGCTCGGGAGGCGTGCCAGCGCAGCGGGACGTTGTGCCTGCTCGTGCTGGAGAAGAACGTTCCCGCGCCCGTGCTCACGGACATGCGGGAGGACTGGGTCCGCGCGCCGGTGCCGCATCAGGACCTGGCCGTGCGCATCGCGATGCTCAGAGCCCGCGCGGCCCGCTACGCCGTGCCGGAGCTGGACATGTCCGGCATCCTGCGGTTCCGCACGCGGTCCGTCGTGCTCTCGCCGACGGAACGGGCGTTGGTCGGCGAACTCTTACGTCGCTTCCGGTCACTGACGACACGGGAGGACCTGCTGCTCTGCCTGCCCACCAAGGACGGCGACACCAGCAACGCCCTGCACCTGCACATCATGCGGTTGCGGCGGCGGATCTCCCCGCTCGGCCTGGTCATCAAAACCCTGTGGAACCAGGGCTACCAGCTGGGCCCGGCGGGTCCGTAGAGGTTTGGCCACGGGTAACCGAAGAACGTGAATACGGAGCTGCTGGGCATCTACCTCAACGACCACCTCGCCGGTGCGATGGCGGGCACCGAGCTCGCCCGTCGCATCGGCCGCACCCACCCCGAGCTGCGGGTTCTCGCGGACGACATCGAGGCCGACCGCAAGGAACTGCTCGACCTCATGCGTGAGACCGGCGTCGAGTCGCGTCCGCACAAGGAAGCGCTCGGCTGGCTGACGGAGAAGGCGGGCAGGCTCAAGTTCAACGGCAGGGTGCTCGGCCGTTCGCCGCTGAGCGACGTCCTCGAACTGGAGACCCTGCGCGTCGGCATCGAGGGCAAGACCTCGCTGTGGCGGACGTTGCGGCAGCTGGGAAGCTTCGACGACACGCGGCTGGAACGGTTGGAACACCGCGCCGTGAGCCAGGCGGAGCTCGTCGACCAGTACCGGCTCCACCTCGCGCCGCGGGCGTTCAACTCGCCGCACGTGTCCGGTGTGGACGTCGAGCGCACCTTCACCGTCGCGTCCACCCCCGAGGGCGTCGTCGAGTACCTGCGCGACTTCTCCCGTGCCGAGCAGTGGGATCCGGGCACCGTGTCCTGCACGCGCCTGGACGACGGCCCGGTCGAGGTCGGTTCGCGCTGGCGCAACGTGTCGCAGTTCCTCGGCCGCAAGACCGAGCTCGTCTACGAGCTGACCCGGGACGACCCGCACGGCCTGCAGTTCGTGGGGCGCAACGACACCGCCACCTCCACCGACGACATCTCGATCTCCGCGGGGGACGCGCCGGGCACGGCCAGGATCGCCTACCGCGCCCACGTCGAGTTCAACGGGCTCGCGCGGTTCGGGGCGCCGGTGGCGAAGCTCGCGCTGGAGAAGCTGGGCAACGACACCGAGAAGAACCTGGTCCGCGTGCTCGGGCCGGTGCGCTGAACTCAGTCGTCGCGGACCGCGTCGAGCCAGGCCTGGCTCGACGCGGCCGAACGCCGGACCGTGCCGACGACCAGCGGTCGCGAGGTTCCCGAACCTGACCGGCCTCGCCCCGGCGCTACCGGTAAAGACAACGGAAAAACGCAGGTCAGGCGCGATTCCGCCATTCGGACGTGATCCCTAGACTCCGTCGGGCCGGTGGGTGAGACAGGCCCTTCCTCCTGCCGCCGCCGGCTTGGACACAGAGGGAGTACTGGGGTGTTCGAGAACAACGTCACCAGGCGCGGCTTCGTCACGGGCGCGGCGGCGGTCGCCGGTCTCGCCGGCCTGTCCACCATCGCACCGGGCCTGGCCAGCGCCGCCCCCGAGACCAACGACCAGCACACCGACGCCGAGATCCAGGCCGCCGAGGTCGGCGCGCTGGCGATGATGACGTTCCAGAAGATCGACGGCACTCCCGTCTACTACTGGCGTTCCAACCGCGGCAACACGACCGCGCGCAACTGGCAGGCCACCGACGCGTTCTACAACGCGCTCGTCGCCTGGGTCCGGGACCTGCGCTCGCTGTCGTCGAGCTACGGCTCGATCAGCTACATCGTCTCGGCGGGCTTCTACGTCAACAAGCCCGGCCAGCACGGCGCCGGCACCGCCATGGACCTCGACCACGTGCGCTGGTCCAACGGCAACGTCACCTCGCCGCTCGACCAGCACCACGCGTCGGGCACCGCGGCGCTGCGCAAGCGCTACCTCGCGACGGAGGCCGTGTGCCGCCGCCGGTTCCGTTACGTGCTCGACGGCTGGTACAACGCCGACCACCGCGACCACATCCACTCCGACTTCGGTGGCATGCCGGTCCGCGTGCTCAAGGACTCCGAGGCCGACACCAAGTTCGTGCAGGGCACGTGCAACAACTTCCGCGGCTCCGGCCTCGCGATCGACGGCATCTGGGGCCCGAACACGCAGAGCGCGTTCAACGGCCTCAAGTCCGCGCTCGGCGTGACCGGCGACCCGCACACCAGCACCTCGGTGTGGCAGGGAATGCTGTCGAAGATCGCGACCAAGGGCTTCGCGAACCAGAACATCTGATCAGGGGCAGTGAGACGGCAAGGCCGGAGCCCATGCCTCCTGGGCTCCGGCCTTGCCTTTTCGCTGCCGGCTTTCCAGCGACGGCTAAGAATTGTCGCCGAGTCAGAATCTCATGGAGTTTCAGAAGTCCTTCATCGTCGAGTTGCCGAGTTCACGTCCGCGGCGCGCGGACATCGGTGCTGTATTGCGATGAGTAAGCGCAAAACAGCAAGGCCGGAGCCCCATGCCTGCTGGGCTCCGGCCTTGCCGCGCGAGGGCGCTGGTCACGTGACTACTTGGGGCACTTCTTCCACGCGAAGTGGTAGATGGTCTCGATGGAGCCGTCCGTCGAGTCCATCGCCATGAAGCTGGTCTTCTTCGGGTCCGACGTGCCCTTGTCCACCCGCAGCTCGGTGTTGATGTTGAAGTTCCGCTTCGCGCCGCACGGGTGGTAGATGATCGAGGCGACGTCGGTCTTGTGCGTGACCTGCCAGCCGTCGCTCAGCGCGCCGTTCCAGGTCTTCGTGCGCTGGTCGGTGTCCGACATTCCCTGGAAGTAGTAGCTCGCCTTCTGCGTGCCCTTGGCGCCCCTTTCCAGGTGCGCGAAACCTCTGTAGTCGGCCTGCGCGATGCCGAACGTGAATCCGCCGGGAACGTTGACCTTGAGGTTCAGCTGGCAGTTCTTCCGGAAATCGGTCGGCCGCGAGTCCGGGCCCACCTGCGCCAGGTAGTCGCTGTAGGTGACCGTGAACGCCTTGTTGTCCGGGGAGACCGCGACGGCGGCTGTGCCGGCACGACAGCCGGAGCCGTTGACCGTGACGACGTCGATGGTGATCTGGCCCGTCGGGGGCGGGTCCGCGACCGGGGGAATGACGATGGTGGACAGAGCCAGGCCGGCTGCGGCCAGCATGCTAATCATGGGACACCTTTCCGAATGTGCAGGACAGTTCGGGCGGCGTGGTACGAGACCGTATCGGAAAGGTTGTTGATGAACCGTCCGCCAACCAGAGCAACATTGCCGGGCGAGCGTGCCCTGAAATGTCTCGACGTGCGCGTCGGTTAATTGCCACCCAGGTCGCGGGAACGCTGTTCAGGAACCTGGAAATCAATTCGTGAAGCGTCCACGCGGCGAACCTGACGAAAACGCAACAAGGGCGCGTCCACTGATGGACGCGCCCTTGCGGGTGAAACCTGGGTTACCGCTGCTGGCCGTTGCCCATCGAGCCACCGAGGCCGAACAGGATGCGCTGGATGAGCTCGGGATCGACGTCCGGCTCGTCGCCCAGCGCCTCGGCGGCGGGGGAGCGGCGCTTCTCGCGCCGGGGCAGCGGCACCGCGTTGGCGTTCACGCCGGTCGGCAGCTGCATCTCGCACCAGATCAGCTTGATGCCGCCACCGAGCTGAAGCTCGCCGGTGCGCAGGTCAGGCGAGGTCGGCGGCATGATGAACCTGGCTGCCTCCAGCTCGACGACGAGGTAGTCGCCGCTCAGTCGCAGTCGCAGCGTGATCAGCCGCGAGGTCTTGGGATCGGCTGATTCGACGGCTGCCTCGACCAGCGCGCAAGCGACGGCCGAGCACTCCGCGGTCATGTTCCGAAGGCGCCACTCACCAAGGGTGAAGCGCACGAACAGATCCGCGCAGTTCACCGCGGTGGGCAGCGCGATGAGTGTCAGGTCGTCGACCTGGGCGGTCTGGGCGTTCGCCTGCATGCTGCCTCCGTTTCGCGTGCGGCGCGCGAGCCCGCGACAGTCACCCGAATGGCCGTCACGGTGAGCGGGAATCTACATGGGTATACGCGGGAAGCAATGCCCTGGTTGACTCACCCGTCAAAAGTCACGTGCGGGTCACGAGAAGAGGGCCCGATGCTCACTGTGAGTATAGCGCCGGGCCCTCTCCGTGATCATTCTGGGTCAGCATCGCTTCCAGGCGAACTGGTAGCGGGTGTTGACGCTGCCGTCGGTGGAGTCCATCGACACGAATGACGGTTGGTTCGCCGTATTCGTGAACGCTCGCACCTCGGTGTTCACGTTCAGGTGCCGCACCGCGCCGCACGGCGCGAAGACGATCTCAGCCACGTCGGTGGAGTCGGTGAACTGCCAGTTGTCGCTCGTGGGCACCGCGATGTTGTGCGTGCTCGTGACCGTGGCCGACTGGCCGGCGAAGTAGTAGCTGGCGCGCTGCATGCCCCGCGCCCCTCTGGGTAAGTGCGCGAACCCGCGGTAGTCGGCCTTCGCGATCCCGAAGGTGAAGCCCTGCGGGTAGTGCACGCGCAGGTTCAGCTGGCAGTTCTTGCGGAACTGCGTCGGTGTCGATCCGGAACCGGCCTGGGCGGTGTAGTCGCTGTACGTCACCGTGAATGACGTGTTGTCGTCCGAAACCGCTACCGCGGCCGTTCCGGCGGGGCAGCCGGAACCGTTCACCGTGACGACGTCGACCGTGATTTTTCCGGGCGGAACCACGTCGGCCGTGCTCGGCGCCTCAGGGGCGACGAGGAGGGAGAGTGCCAAACCCGTAGCTGCCATCGCACTGAGCATGAGTGGCCTTTCAATTTTGAACGGGGATGGCGGCGTGCGGGTGACGTTATCTTAAATTGACTTAAGTCGTGGACGACCGACCGGGCGAACTTAAATATATTTAAAACGGATTAATCGTCTGAACGGTGGATTGGCGACGATCAGCGGTCGGCTAACTTCATGTCAGATCGCAAAAACCGATCACCCAGACCCACTGAATACGCCGGTCCCCACACCAGGCGCCGAGAGCCCCGGCTGATCCACCTCGTTTCACCGGTGTGGGAAGGCAAGCGCGCACTGCTCATCGGGTTCCTCCCTCCTGCTCGGGACTCGGTGGTGCGGCAGCGGTGCCGCGCAGCCGGCCGGTGCCCGCCGGCGGCGTCGGATCCGTCCCACGGTCCGCGCCGCCGGCGGTGTTCGTCTTTCCGGCCCCCGACGAAGGGGACCTAGAGCCTCCGGAGCCTCATTTGCACGCGAGCCCCACCCAGCGGCCCGCGGTCGACGTGGAGAGAGCCACCCGTGCTTTCCGCGGCGCGGCGGGCGATGTCGAGCCCCAGCCCCGTGGAACCGCCACCGCTGGCGCCGCGCCGCACCGCCCGTTCGGTGTCCGCGATGCCGGGACCCGCGTCCTCGACCACCAGCGCCACCAGATCGGCCTGGTGCACCAGCGTCACGGCGAACCGCGTGCCCTCCGGCGTATGGCGGAAGACGTTGCCCAGCAACGAGTCCAGTGCGGCGGCGAGCTCGGCGCGAGCGAGCGGCACGTGCGCGGGCTTGTCCGCGCCGCGGATCGTCCACGGCCGTTCCTGGTCGTCGGCGAGCGCGGACCAGAACACCAGCCGGTCGCGCACCACGCCGGCCGCGTCGGTGCCGGAGTTGTCGGGCTGCAGGCCGGAGCGGGCCGCCTTGATGATCTCGTCGACCTCCCTCTCCAGGCCCTGGACGGCTTCGCGGACCCGGTCCGCCCCTTGCCCACTGCCGAGGGTGTCCGCGTCCAGGAGAAGGGCCGTGAGAGGCGTTCTGAGGCGGTGCGAGAGGTCGGCGACCACCTCGCGTTCGGCGGCGAGCAGGTGCCGGACGCGCTCGGCCATGACGTTGAAGGCCTTGCCGACCTCCTTGAACTCGGGCGGTCCCTTCACCGGCACGCGGACCGTGAGGTCGCCCTGGCCCATCCGGCGCGCGCCCTCGGCCAGTGCCCTGGTGGCCTTGACGGCCCGCGCGCCCAGGCGGTCGGCGACGAGCACCGACCCGGCGACCAGGCCGACCGCGACGCCCGCCAGGACCCACCAGGTGCCGATGACGCCGTGGGTGAGCTGCTCGTGCGGCACGAACGCCTCGACGATCGCGAGCCCGTTCTCGCTGTTGGCCAGCGGTTGCAGATAGGCCACGCCATCGGGACGTTCGATCGTGGACGCCGTCGCGCGCTTCTGGGCCTCCTGCAGGTCCGCCGCGGTGATGTGCGAGTAGCCGTAGGTGCGGGCCGGGACGCTCAGGTGCACGGCCAGCCGCTGCTCGCCGCCGTACCGGGTGCTCCTGATCACCTGGCGGATCTCCTCCGGCTTGCGGGTGATCAGCAACGTCTGCGTCATCGCGTTGGCCTGCTTCTCCGCCTCGCTCAGGGCGCGGGTGTACGCGGAGCTCTTCACGACGATCGCGAGCGGGATGAGGAACGCCAGCGCCACCATGCTGGTCGCCGCGAGAGCGACCAGCACCAGTGACCGCCTCATTGCGGAGCGACCATGCGCACGCCGACTCCTCGCACCGTGTGCAGGTAACGAGGCTGCGCGGCCCGCTCACCGAGCTTGCGGCGCAACCAGGACAGATGGACGTCGAGAGTCTGGTCGTCGCGGTTGGACGGCCACAGGCTCGCCAGGATCTCCGCCCGCGGCACCACCTCCCCCTGCCGTGCCGCGAGGTAGGAGAGCAGCTCGAACTCCTTGTGGGTCAAGGAGAGTTCCTGGCCGTCCACAGTGGCCCTGCGGAGGTTCACGTCGATCTCCAGGCCGCCGATGACGAGTTGCTTGCTGTCGCGGGCACGTCGGAGCACCGCCTGGAGGCGGGCTTCGAGGTGCTCGCTGGAGAAGGGTTTGACGAGGTAGTCGTCCGCGCCCGCGTTGAGCAGCCGGATGATCTCGGCCTCGTCGTCGCGGGCGGTCGCGATGACCACCGGGGTGTTCGTGACGCCCCGGATCATCCGCAGCGCGTCACCGCCGTCGAGGTCGGGGAGTCCGAGATCGAGCACCACGACGTCGTATTTGTTGGCGGTGACTTCGCGCAAGGCCTCGATCGCGAGCGCGACACCGTGCACGATGTGGCCCTGGCCGGTGAGGGCGCGCGTGATCGCCGCCCGCACCACCGGGTCGTCCTCGACGAGCAGTACTGATGTCATGAGCCGCTACAGGAGGATTGTCGCAGTGAGACGGTCGGTCGGATACCTGGTCGCCTGGGCTTTGGTGACCACGGTCGCCATCGGCCTGTCCTGGTTCGGCATCCGGTGGGCGATGGAACCCGCCCCGGTCGCCGCCGTGCAGGTCACGACGGGGTCGGCCGTCCTGCCGATGCCGACCGTCACCTCGATCAGCGTCCCGGCGCCCGAATCGGGTCCCTCCGTCAGCACGCCACCTGCCACGCCTTCGTCCACCAGGCCTCCTGAGGTCACTACGTCTGTTCCGGCTCCTCCCAGTAGTACGGATGCGCGTCCCACCTCGGCTCAACTTCCGCAGGGGGAATGGCAGTCGGACGGCTCCTACGTCCACGCGTTCCACCTGCAGGGCGGGGACGTGGTCGTGCGCTACCGGCCGCAGGGGGTGCAGGCGTTGTCGGCCACCCCCGCGGACGGCTACTCGGTGTCGGTGGAACAGCCCGGCGGGCCGTTGGTGGTGAACTTCCGCAACGCCGCCGGCCGGTTGTCCAGGCTGGAAGCCACCTGGAGCAACGGGCCGACGGCGAAGGTGATCGAGCAGTAGCGCGGGACGCCACGGACTCTCCGAGAGAGTGAAAGCTCCCCGCGTGCCGTGAAGCAGCGAGCTACAGGCCGATGGCCTTGGCGATCTGAGCGGGCTTGAGCACCCGCAGGATCGCCTCGTACAGGTAGTAGTCGCCGTACGGCAGCGAGACCTCCACGCCGTCCTCGGACGGGCGGTTGCGGGTGCCGCGGGCCATGATCGCCTCAGCACGCGCCGACCTGGTCGTGAGACACGTGCCGACCAGGCCGTCGAGGATCTTCAGCGCCCGGTCGCGGTAGCGGTCGGTGCCGGTGGCCTTGGCCAGGTCGAGCAGGCCGCACGCCATGATCGCGCCCGCCGACGAGTCCTTGATGTCGTTGACGCCCAGCGGCGACCGGTAGTCCCACACCGGCACGCTGTCCGGTGTGAGCACCGACAGCGCGTAGTCCGACAGCTTGCGCGCGGTGTCGCGGAACTCGCGCAGGCCCGTGCGGCGGTACATCGTCGTGAAGCCGTAGATGCCCCACGCCTGACCGCGCGCCCAGCACGACGTCGGGCTGTAGCCCTGCACCGTGTTCGGGCCGATCGCCGCGCCGGTGTCCGGGTTGAAGTCGAACACGTGCGGGGTCGAGCCGTCCGGGCGGACGAAGTGCGTCTGGGTGGTCCTGGCGTGCGCGATCGCGATGTCGAGGAACTTGCGGTCGCCGGTCTGCTCGGTGGCGAACGCGAGCAGGTCCAGGTTCATCATCGTGTCGATGATGACGCGGCCCGCGTTGCCCGGCGTGCCCAGCGCGCCCCACGCGCGGATGTACCTGCCGACCGGGTTCCAGCGCTGGATCAGCGTGTTCGCGGCGTCGATCGCGCCGTCCCGCCACCTGGTGCCGCCGGTGAGCCGGTACGCGGTGACCCAGGACGGGTAGAAGAGGAACCCCAGGTCGTGGTCGCGCGGCTGGAGCCGGCGGGGTGCCAGCCTGTCGTTGGCGGCTTCGGCGAGAGCGCGGAACTGAGCGTCGCCGCTGTCGAGGTGCGCGAGCCACAGCGTGCCCGGCCAGAAGCCGCCGATCCAGCCGCCGTCGGCGACGTATGTCCACTTCTCGGCCCTGGTGATCTCGGGGAACGAGGTGATGCCCGGTGCGACCGCCTTCAGCTTGGAGTTGCCGTAGTCGAGGGCCGCGCGGAGTGTGGCGGGCGAAGCGGCGGCTTCTCCCGCGCCGATGGCGACTCCTGCTCCGGTGAGCAGGGGAGTGGCCGCTGCGGACGCCAGAAGGGTGCGTCGAGACAGATTCACGAGACCGTCCAGTCCCTTTCATTGTCTTGCGCCCGGCGCCACGATGCCAGATCGGATCAACGCGTGTAAAGGTGCGTCAAAAATTGATTCCCGCGCCTTGCTGCGGGCCGCTGAACAGCGTAAAGGGTGCGGTTGCCGGTTGATCAGATATATGAACTTCCTGGAATCCGACGTTGTAAAACCAATTGTTCACTCTTGTGAACAATTCGCTGTTCAGATGCGGTGGAGAACGGCGTCCAGATGGCGTGGGCTCAGGCCGTGCCGCCGCTTGAAGGCCTCGTTGCCGCGGCCGCCTTCCAGCGTCGACTTGCCGAGGCGGATCGCGAGCCGGACCGACTCCGCGAACAGCACGCCGTACGGGCTGTAGTTGCCGTCCACGGCGTAGTCGACGCCGCACGTCCAGGTGTGGAAGCGGGTGGCGTCGGTGAGGCAGACACCGGCCGCGACGAGCTTGCCGTGCTGCCGCACCTCGATCACGTGCGCGAGGTCGCCGAGCGCCGTCACGAACCTGGCGAAGGCCTCGCCGGGGTAGTAGCCGTTGTTCTCGAAGCGGCTGGCGGTCTTGACGCACAGCAGGGTGATCTCGTCGAGCGCGGCGTGGTCGACGGGCAGCGCCTCGATCGTCACGCCGGCCTCGGTCGATCTTCGGTCGTTGCGCCGCACGTTCGCTCTGGCGCGCAGGCTCAGGCTCGCGAGGTAGTGCTCGTAGGTGGTGAGGCCGGTGGCCCACCGGTCGGTGAGGTGACGCGCGGGCAGCCCGGCCCTTCGCAACGCCCGCGACAGTTCGTTGCCGCGCTGGACGTTCATGAACCCGCACCAGCGCGCGCCGAAGATCGACGCCGTGCGGATCATGGCGTCCAGCAGTCTCGGCAGCACCTCCGCGGCGGCGGGCACGTGCGCGTCGTAGCAGTGCCAGGTGTGACTGAGCAGGGCGGGCTGGCCGACCGCCTCCGGATAGGCCTCGTGCAGGCGGCGCAACGGATTCGCGGCCGTCTGGAGGTAGGCGGGCAGGACCGCGATCGGCTTGTCGCCTTCGCGCACCACGAAGTACGCGAAGGCGTCGACCGTCGTCAGCGGCGACTGCTCGTAGGCGCTGACGTACGCGTGTCGGTAGAAGACCGGCGCGCCCGCGTCGCGGACCACCGCGTCCCAATCAGCAGAATCGATTTCCCTTATGGTGTTGGAGAATTCGACGCGCACACGGTCACTGTACGGCTTGCCAGACCGCGAAGGGGACGTCGATCTCGTCGCGGCTCAGGCCGCCGTTCTCGTAGCGGACGGACGGATCCGGGAGCGGGAACCTCGGTGACGCGGCCACCGCGACGACCGGGCCGGCCTCCGGCTGGGGCAGTCCGAGATCGGTGGCGTGGTGCACGGTCGCCGTGTCGCCCAGAGTCGTTGCCACGCGGTCGAAAACGGCCTCCAGGCGATCCGCCTTCGGGTACAGCCAGCGCGTGCGTCCCGCGCCGCCGGAGGGGATCACGCACTCCTCGCGCACGATCGCGTCCCAGGCCTCGACGAGCTCCGGGTCGGGGTCGACGGCGACCATGCCGTGGTCCGAATGCGCGACGACGGTCCAACCCTGTGCGGCCCAACGGGAAGCGTGCGCGTCCAGACGCAGCATCGCCTCGTGGACCGACTCGTCGTACCCGTGGCGGCGCACGTGATCGCCGATGTTGACGTAGGTCCAGAGGAACCTGGCGTCCTTGAGCGCCTTGTCGAGATCGGCGACGACGTTGGCGACGAGCAGCGGCGGGTCCTCGGCCTGGGCGGTGAGTTTGTGCAGGGCGTGCGCGGGTATCCGGGTGCACCCTCGCAACAGGGCCTGCGCCCAGGTTCCTTCGAGCAGGTCGAGCTCGCGGGCCAGCACGGTCGCGCCGTGACGTTCCAGCACGGTCGGCAGGTTCGGGATCGCGGGCATGCCGTTGACGGCGTGCACGAGGCCGGATCCGTTGCGGTACACCATTCCCGGCACGCGGTGGACGTCTGCGGGGACGCCTGTCAGCGCGGTCAGCAACGCCGTCGCGGACGTCGACGGCACCGTCGAGGACAGCGTGGAGACGGAGGCGGACAGCCACGACTGTTTGGCCACGTCCGAAGAGAGGCCGTGCACCGCCAGCACGATTACGCCGGAATGAGCCTTGCCGAGGGCGTGTTCGAGCCGGGAAGGTATCTCCGCCAGTGACATTCGGTGACTGTAACGCATCTCATCAGGGCAAGATTGCTCGTTCGGGGGCTGAGTTCCGCACAATGGCTGCCGATGGGGTAAAGAACACCGGGTAGAAGGAAGGTGGCGGATGTCGGTCGGAGTTCTGGACGTCGGGTGCTTCAGCGCACACCTGGTGGTCGTGGAACGAGACTTGACGCGTCCGCTGGTGTCCCACAAGGTCCGGCTGCGGCTGGACCGCGAACTGGATTCGGACGGGGCCATCAGCCGCGACGGCGTCGAGTCGCTCTGCGCCGCCGTCCTGGCCGCCCGCAAGAAGGCGGGCGACGTCCCGTTCCTGTCCTTCGCCACCTCGTCCGTGCGCGACAGCCTGAACTCCGCCGAGGTCATCGGCAAGGTCGCCAGACGCACCGGCGTCGACCTGAAAGTGTTGTCCGGCAAGGAAGAAGCGCGCCTGTCGTACGCCGCGGCCCGGCACTGGTTCGGCTGGGGCGCGGGCCCCATGGTCGTGCTGGACGTCGGCGGCGGCACCGTCGAACTGGCCGCCGGCTCCGGGGCGGAACCCGAGCGCGCGGTGTCGTTGCCTTTGGGGGCAAGGACTTTGACCCGCGCCGGCCTGACCGTCACGGACATGCGCGCCGAGGTGGCCGAGCGTCTGGAAGCCGCTTTCCCCTGGGGTGAGAGCGCTCGCGCGGTCGGGTGCTCGAAGGTGTTCGAACAGCTGGCCCGCCTCGCCGGGGCGCGCAGCGGCGCCTACTCGCCGCGCCAGCTGCGGCTCAAGGACCTGGAGAAGTGGATTCCGCGCCTCGCGAAGCTCTCGGTGCGCGAACGGGCGGCTCTGCCGGGGATCTCGCGCCACCGGGCCCAGCAGTCGCTGGCGGGCGCGGTGGTCGCGGAGGCGTTGATGAAGGTCTCTGGCCACGACGTCGTGGACATCTCGCCGTGGTCCACCAAGGAAGGCCTGCTGCTCTCGCTGGTGGAGCGCTCTCGCGCGAGGAAGTCGTCAGCCGCCTAGAAGCTGCTCTTCAGAGCGGTGACGGCGTCGTTGACGTCGTTGAACAGCAACAGCAACTGGTCGACGGCCGTCATCTCCAACGGACGCAACACGACTCTGGTGTCGCTGACGACGCCGAACTTGACGCCGAGCTCGTCGGCCTGGGCCTGGGTCTCCACGAGCGCGCGGATCCCCTCGGATCCGAAGAACCGCACCTCGCGCAGGTCCACGACCAGGGCGGGCGGCTTGCGGTCGAGCAACTCGGCGAGCCTGCTGGTCACCGGAGCCGACGACATCATGTCGATCTCACCCGTGAGCGAGACGATCGGGATGGATTGGACGTAGGTAGTTCTCTGTCGAAGCTGGTTCATAAGGACTCCCGTCCGCACCGACCGTACGCGCCAACGTCCGGCAGTCACAAGCCGAACAGGCTTTCACCAGGTCTTCAGGCCTCCAGATGGGCCCAGACCACCTTGCCGCCGCGCTGCGGCGTCGTTCCCCATCGAACGCTCAGCGCCTGCACGAGCTGCATGCCCCGCCCACGCGCGCTGCTGGGGTCCACCGGTCTGAGCTGAGGCAGCTGCGACGACTCGTCGTGCACCTCGACGAGCATCCCGCCCGCCTTCCGGCTCACCGTCAGTGTGATCGGTCCCTCACCGTGGTCGATGCCGTTGGACACGAGCTCCGTCACCACGAGCTGCGCGTCGTCGGTGAGGTCCTCGGACAACTCCCACGAGGCAGCGGCCTCGCGCACCACCTGACGTGCGCGAGCGCACGAGCCGCCCTCGGCGGTCAGGATCACCCGCACCTCTGCCAGTGGGTCGTTCAACACAAGGCGCATCGTCGCACATCCGGCGTGCCGTTCGGATCTTTCAGCCCCCCGGTGGTCGCATGGTCGGGCCTCGTGCTGCACGATTTGGGTCGCACGAGTCGGGCGTGGCGGAAGGAACGGCGACGATGGAGCTCAACGTCGGCAGCGAGGTCCAGCGGGGATGGCGTGTGCTCGCCGTCGCCGGTGAACTGGACATCGACACCGTCCCCCTGCTGTCCGCGCGGCTTGACTCCGATGTCACCGGGGTGCACGCCGTGCTGGACCTGTCGGAACTGGCCTTCATGGACTCGACCGGGCTGGCGCTGGTGCTGGACTGGCATCGGCGGCTGGCGGAGGGCGGCGGGCAGTTGCGCGTCGCGGCCGCCCAGGGGCCGGTCCGGCGGTTGTTCGAACTGGCCGACGTGGCCGAGGTGCTGAGCCTGCACGAGTCGGTGGACGTGGCTGTTCAGGAGGCCGTCGACTCGGCTCGGTGACGGCCTGTTCGTATCGCGCTGTTCGCGTTCCAGTGGCGCGACCCAGAACGTTGACTGGGTAATTCACGCCCAGCAGGGCACCTCGTCGTACGACGATGCACCCGTCTGACCGCGAATTCGCCCGGCAACGTTCTGGGCCACGCCACTAAGCCTCTCCGGACACGCCCAGGTAGTAGGCGATCAAACGGATCAGGTGTTCGGTGTCGACCGGCTTGGTGACGTAGTCGGTGGCGCCTGAGGCCAGGGACTTCTCACGGTCGCCCTTCATCGCCTTGGCGGTGACGGCGATGACCGGGAGGTCGGCGTAGCGCTCCATGGCGCGGATCGCGGAGATCGTGGCGTTGCCGTCGAGCTCCGGCATCATGATGTCCATCAGAACGATGGCCACGTCGTCGTACTGCTCCAAAGCCCGCACGCCCGTGATGCCGTTGTCGGCGTAGATGGCCTCCAGGCCGTGCAGTTCCAGCACGCTCGTGAGGGCGAAGACGTTGCGCAGGTCGTCGTCCACCACGAGGACCTTCTCGCCGTGGAAGCGCATCGCGCCGGAGGCGGCCAGCACCGGAGCGGGCATGACGATCGGGGTCGGTTCGGGCAGGACGAAGCTGTCCGAGACGACCTTGCCCAGGGGGAGGCAGAGGGTGAACGTCGAGCCGATGCCGGGCTCCGAGCGCACGCGCAGGGCGCCGTTCAGGAGCTGAGCCAGTTCACGGCTGATGGACAGGCCTAGGCCCGTGCCGCCGTACTTGCGGGACGTGGTGCCGTCTGCCTGTTGGAAGGCCTCGAAGATGACGGCGAGCTTTTCGGCCGGGATGCCGATGCCGGTGTCGTGCACGTCGAACGCCACGGTGAACGGGTCGTCCATGCGCACGTGCAGGCGGATGCCGCCGTCGTGGGTGAACTTCACGGCGTTGGACAGCAGGTTGCGCAGGATCTGCTGGAGGCGGTGTTCGTCGGTGTGCAGGGTCTCCGGCACGTTCGGGTCCACGCGGACGGAGAACTCGAGGTTCTTCTCGGCCGTCAGCGGCAGGCACAGGGTCTCGACGTAGCGGACTAGCTCGTCCAGGCGGACCGGGTCCTCGTGCAGCTGCATGTGGCCCGCCTCGACCTTGGTGAGGTCGAGGATGTCGTTGATGAGCTGGAGCAGGTCGGAGCCGGACGAGTGGATCGTGCGGGCGAACTCGACCTGCTTGGCGTTGAGGTTGCCGTCGAGGTTGTCGGCGAGCAGCTTCGCCAGGATCAGCAACGAGTTCAGCGGTGTCCGGAGTTCGTGGGACATGTTCGCCATGAACTCGGACTTGTACTTCGAGGCGGTCTGGAGCTGGCGGGCCCGGTCCTCGAGTTCCTCGGAACCGGCGCGCAGCTCGGTGGTGAGGCGCTGCGACTCGACCAGCAGGGCGTCGGTGCGGGAGTTGGCGAGCAGCGTGTTCACGTTGACGCCGATGGCCTCCTTGAGCTGGTCAAGGAGGTCCAGGTGGACGTCGGAGAACTCGTTCAACGACGCCAGCTCGATCACGCCGAGGGTCTCGCCCTGGAACAGGATCGGCAGGATCACCAGGTTGACCGGGGCCGACTCGCCCAGCGCGGAGGAGACCGTCAGGTAGCCGCCGGGGACCTGGGTGACCAGGATCGTCTTCTTCTCCAGCGCCGACTGGCCGACCAGCGACTCGCCCATGGCCACGTGGGTCGCGCGGGCGGCGTCCAGCCGGAAGCCGTACGAGGCGGTGAGCTCCAGCATCTGCTTGGAGTCGTCCTCCTCGATCTGGAAGAACGCGCCGTGGTGGGCGCTGACCAGCGGCGTCAGCTCGCTCATGATCAACGACGCCAGCGCGCGCAGGTCGCGGTGGCCCTGCATCAGGCCCGACAGGCGGGCCAGGTTGGTCTTGAGCCAGTACTGCTCGCGGTTGGCGCGCGTGGTCTCCTTGAGGTTCGCGATCATCTGGTTGACGTTGTCCTTGAGCTCCGCGAGCTCTCCGGACGCGTCGACGGTGATCTGCCTGGTCAGGTCGCCCGCGGTCACGGCGGTGGCGACGGCGGCGATCGCGCGGACCTGGGTCGTGAGGTTCGAGGCGAGCTGGTTGACGTTGTCGGTCAGCTTCGACCACGTGCCGGCGACGCCGTCGACCTCGGCCTGACCGCCGAGCTTGCCCTCGGTGCCGACCTCGCGGGCCACCCGCGTGACCTCGTCGGCGAACGACGAGAGCTGGTCGACCATCGTGTTGATGGTGGTCTTCAGTTCGAGGATCTCGCCCCGCGCGGAGACGTCGATCTTCTTCGTCAGGTCGCCCTGCGCGACGGCGGTGGTGACCTGGGCGATGTTGCGGACCTGGTTGGTGAGGTTGTCCGCCATGAAGTTCACCGAGTCGGTGAGGTCCTTCCACGTGCCGGCGACGCCGGACACGCGTGCCTGGCCGCCCAGGATGCCCTCGGTACCGACCTCACGGGCGACACGGGTGACCTCGTCGCCGAACGCGCGCAGCGTGTCGACCATGCCGTTCAGGGTCTCGGCCAGGGCCGCGACCTCGCCCTTCGCCTCGACGGTGATCTTCTTCGAGAGGTCGCCGGTCGCGACGGCGGTGGCGACGGCGGCGATGTTGCGGACCTGGTTGGTGAGGTTGTCCGCCATCAGGTTGACGTTGTCCGTCAGGTCCTTCCAGGTGCCGGCGACGCCCTGCACGCGGGCCTGACCGCCCAGCCGGCCGTCGGTGCCGACCTCACGCGCGACACGCGTGACCTCCTCGGCGAACGACGACAGCTGGTCGACCATCACGTTCAGCGTGGACTTGAGCTCCAGGATCTCGCCGCGCGCGTCGACGGTGATCTTCTGCGACAGGTCGCCGTTCGCGACGGCGGTGGCGACGTGCGCGATGTTGCGGACCTGGTTGGTCAGGTTGTTCGCCATGAAGTTGACGTTGTCGGTCAGGTCGCGCCACGTGCCCGCGACGCCCGGCACCGTCGCCTGACCGCCCAGCCGGCCCTCGGTGCCGACCTCGCGGGCCACGCGCGTGGCCTCGTCGGCGAACGAGCTGAGCTGGTCGACCATCGTGTTGATCGTGGTCTTGAGTTCGAGGATCTCGCCGCGGGCGTCGATCGTGATCTTCTGCGTCAGGTCGCCACGCGCGATGGCGGTGGTGACCGAGGCGATGTTGCGGACCTGGGTCGTCAGGTTGTTCGCCATGACGTTCACCGACTCGGTGAGGTCGCGCCACGTGCCCGCGACGCCCGGCACCTGCGCCTGACCGCCGAGGCGGCCGTCCGAACCGACCTCGCGGGCGACACGCGTGACCTCGTCACCGAAGCTCGACAGCTGGTCGACCATCGTGTTGATCGTGGTCTTGAGCTCGAGGATCTCGCCGCGCGCGTCCACGGTGATCTTCTGGGTCAGGTCGCCGAGCGCCACGGCGGTCGTGACCTGGGCGATGTTGCGGACCTGAGTGGTCAGGTTGTCCGCCATGAAGTTCACGTTGTCGGTCAGGTCGCGCCAGGTACCGGCGACACCGGGCACCTTCGCCTGACCGCCGAGCTTGCCGTCCGTGCCGACCTCACGGGCGACACGGGTGACCTCGTCCGCGAACGAGGAGAGCTGGTCGACCATCGTGTTCAGCGTGTTCTTCAGCTCCAGCATCTCGCCGGAGACGTCCACGGTGATCTTCTGCGTCAGGTCGCCGTTCGCCACCGCCGTCGCGACCTGGGCGATGTTGCGGACCTGGTTGGTCAGGTTGTTCGCCATCGAGTTGACGTTGTCGGTCAGGTCGCGCCACGTGCCGGCCACGCCGGGCACCTTGGCCTGACCGCCCAGGCGACCGTCCGTACCGACCTCGCGGGCGACACGGGTGACCTCGTCGGCGAACGACGAGAGCTGGTCGACCAGGCCGTTCACCGTCGACCCGAGCGTCGCGAACTCACCGCGCAGGGTCTGGTCCGACATGCGCTTGGTCAGGTCGCCCTCGGCGACGGCGGCGAGCACGCGGCTCAGCTCGCTCGTCGGCCGCATGAGGTCCTCGACCAGGCCGTTCACCGAGTCCGCGATCAGCGACCAGCCACCGGCGGTGCCCGCGGGCGCCACCCGTTCGGTGAGCCGGCCCTCCTGGCCCACCGCCTGGCGGACCCGGCCCAGCTCACCGGCGAGCCACTGGTTGCGTTCCGCGATCTCGTTGAACACGTCCGCGAGCGCGGAGACGGGTCCGCTGCCCGGCACCACGAGCCTGCGGCGGAAGTTGCCGTCCCGCAGGTCTCTCATGGCGGCGAGAACCCGTTCGAGGGTCGCGTCCGTCTCTTCGTTGGCCGTGGTCACTCCAAGCCTCCGTGCCTCGGTGGTCGCAGCCAAGCCTGCCACGTTAGGTTGGGAGCGAGGTAACTTGATGCCGCGATGCACGCCAACTACCCGCAGGAGGCCGTGATGATTCGGCCGGCTGCGCTGGGCGACTGCTGATGAGCAGCGCCGTGGGGATCGACCTCGAAGGCTGGCAGCGGCTCGTGGACGGGCTGCGCGAAGCCGTCTTCGTCGTGGACCCGGCCGGGGTGGTGCGCGTGCGCAACGCCGCGGCCGCCGACCGGTTCCCCCGGCTCGGCCTCGGCGGGCACTTCGACGTGCACGTCGCGGGCCGCCAGCACGACCTCGGCGAGGGCTGGAGTGCCTGGTACTTCACGGACTCCACGCTCGATCACGCCCATCTGCGGCTCGCCGGCGGCACGTCGCGGGAACTGACCCTGAAGACGATCGTGCAGCTCGCGGCGGAGT
Organism: Lentzea waywayandensis; assembly: GCF_900115955.1. Classification (GTDB taxonomy): domain Bacteria; phylum Actinomycetota; class Actinomycetes; order Mycobacteriales; family Pseudonocardiaceae; genus Lentzea; species Lentzea waywayandensis. The sequence goes on along the minus strand of NZ_FOYL01000013.1, from coordinate 51,459 downwards.
TGCTGGGCGAGCACTGCGTCGCCGTGGTGCCCGCCACCCGTGACCGGCTCGAGTGGTGGCGTTGCGGCGGAGGCGAACCGACGGTCGTGCGCACGCCTCGCCGGGCGTCCGAGATCTCCGAGGTGCTGACCGGTACGTCGACGCTGACCAGGATCACCTCATTGGGTGACGGCAGTTGGGGTGTGGAGGAGGACTTCGACGGCTGCGCCCTGGCCGTACCGCTGGGCGTCGGCGGCGCGCTGGTCGTGGTGCGCAAGGGCGACTTCGCGCCGAACGACGTCGAGCGCATCCGGTTGTTCGGCAAGCACGCGGCCGTGGCGCTGGAGTCGTCGTCGAAGCTGACCGAGCAGCAGCGGACGATCGAGGTGCTGCGGTCGGCGTTGCTGCCGTTGCCGCTGCCCGAGGTGCGCGGTGTGACGATGGCCTCGGTGTTCATCCCGGCCCACCAGCGCGCGATGGTCGGCGGCGACTTCTACGACGTGCACCCGCGCACGGACGGTTCGGCCACGTTCGCGCTGGGCGACGTCTGCGGCCACGGCCTGGAAGCCGCGGTCCACAGTGGACGTGTCCGGCAGTCGCTCCAGGCGCTGTCCCTGGTCGAGACGAACCCGGTGAGGCTGCTGCACCTGCTCAACACCTCGTTGCGCGCCACCGGCTCGAAGCTCTTCACCACGATCGTCGTCGGCGAGCTGGTGCCGCTGGCCAACGGGGGAGCGCGGCTGTCGCTCGCGTCCGGCGGCCATCCCGCGCCGATGATCCTGCGGGCGGACGGCAGCGTGCACGAGGTGAGCGCGCCCGGTGCGATCGTCGGCATCCTGTCGGACGTCCGGTTCTCCGGCGAGCAGGTCACGCTGGCACCGGGGGACACGCTGGTGCTGTACTCCGACGGGTTCACCGAGGCCCGCGCGCACACCGATCGCACGGAACTGTTCGGCGAGCAGCGGATGCGGGCGTTGTTGAAGGAGTGCAAGGGCCTGCCGGCGGAGGAGATCGCGCGGCACTGCGAGCGGGCCGTGCTCAAGTGGCTGGATCGGGACGATCACGACGACCTGGCCTTGCTGGCGGTCCAGGCCGTGTGAGTGAAATTCCCGGTACAAGCGTTCATCATCCGTTCGTTTGCCTCGCAAGCTTGACCGGTTGAGATCTGCGCATGTCCCACTCTCACGATCACTCGCACGGTGATCACACGCACCACCACCACGAGGTAGAGCCGGTCGAAGGCAGCTGGCTCGACCCCGAGGACGACCGTCCGTCGTCGGTGCGCCGCCGCGAGTTCCTGGCCGGCCTGGGCATCGCGGCCGGAGCGGTCGGTGCCGTCGGCGCCGGTGTCGCGGCCGGCACGGGCAAGGCCGAGGCGCACGTCCCCGTCAACCCGTGGGGCGGCGGTGAGCGCTGGTACTCGGGCGACCACCACATCCACACCCAGTACTCCGACGACGGCCAGTACACGATCGCGCAGCAGGTCGGGAAGGCCCACGAGTTCGGCCTCGACTGGGTCGTCATCACCGACCACGGTGGCGTCGCGCACCAGAAGTTCTCGATCGACCAGATCACGCCGGACATCGAGCGCGTCCGCCGTTCCCAGCGCGACGTGCTGGTCTACCAGGGCCTCGAGTGGAACATCCCCGGCGCGGAGCACGCCACCGTGTTCATGCCGCCCGGCAGGAACACCGTCGACATCCTCAAGGCCTTCGAGCTCTCCTACGACGGCCGCATCGCGAACAACACCGAGTCGCTCGCCCTGGCCGCGCTGCGGTACCTGGAGGCGCAGGTCCTCTCCGGACGGACCGAGATCGCGCTGATGTTCGCGAACCACCCGTCGCGGCGCGGTGTGGACAGCCCGCACGAGATCCGCGGCTGGCGCGACGCGGCTCCGGGCGTCGCGGTCGGCATGGAGGGCGCGCCCGGTCACCAGGCCGCCGGCACGCCGAAGTCCGCGGGCGGCTCCGGCCGTGCGCGCGGCTACTACGACACGGCCGCCCCCGGGCCGGAGTCGTTCCCCGGCTACCCCTTGGAGTCGTACCGCACGCACGGCGGGTTCGACTGGATGACCGCGAAGGTCGGCGGTCTGTGGGACTCCCTGCTCGCCGAGGGACGCCCGTGGTGGATCACCGCGAACTCGGACGTGCACCAGGTCTTCAACGACACCCTCACGCCGGGCAAGCAGGACTACGCCACGACCGGGTCGAAGGGCGCGCCGATCGACTCGGGCGTCAAGCAGACCACCTACGGCGACTTCTTCCCCGGCCAGTACGGCGCGAACGTCGTCGGCGCGCGGTCGAAGTCCTATGTGGACATCATGCGGGGCCTGCAGTCGGGCAAGGTGCTGACCGTGCACGGCCGCCTGATTGACGGCCTGGAGCTGCGCGTGCGGTCGCGTGACGACCTGCGCGGCGTGACGCTGGGCGGGCGGACGTTCGTGCGCCGCGGCGGCGACGTCGAGATCACGATCGAGATCGACCGCACCGACGGCCCGAACTTCTCGGGCACCAAGCCCGTGCTGGCCAAGGTCGACCTGATCTCGGGTCCGGTGACCGGTCCGTCCGCGGACCGCGACCTGTTCCTGGCGCCGGAGACGACGGTCGCGAAGACGTTCGAGGTGCCGCGCACGGGCAAGATCCGGTTCACGCACACCTTCAAGAACGTCGAGCGGTCGTTCTACCTGCGGCTGCGGGGAAGTGACGGCAAGCGGCTCACCTCGTCCGGTGACCCGATGGTCGACGAGATCGCCAACTCGGACCCGTGGGCCGACCTCTGGTTCTACGCCAACCCGGTGTTCGTGGACGTGATCTGAGTCCTTTCAGGACTACGGTGGTCGGGTGTCCATGAAGCGCGAGCCCGACCGCCTGGTTCTCTTCACCGACGCCGTGGTCGCCATCGCGATCACCTTGCTGGTGCTGCCGTTGGTGGAGATCACCTCGGAACCGGGCTCCGAGCCCGCGAGCGAGCTGGTCGCCCACCACTGGCCGCAGATCTTCAGCTTCCTGCTGAGCTTCGCGGTCATCGCGCACCTGTGGCTCACCCACCACCGGCTGTTCGAGAACGTGAAGCAGTACAACTCGGTGCTCGTGACGCTGAACATGGCCTGGCTGCTCACGATCGTGGTGCTGCCGTTCCCGACCGAGCTCGCCGGCCGGCCGGGTGAGGACCACTTCACGCAGTACTTCTACATCGGCACGATCACCGTCAGCAGCGTGTTGCTGACCGCGATCACGCTGCTCGTGCACGGCAACCCGGAGCTGGCCGTGGAAGCGCGCGGGCTCACGCGGCCGGTGGTGCTGCGGGCCATCATCCCGACCGTCGTGCTGCTGATCGCCCTCGTGCTGTCGCCGTTCATCAGCTACTGGGGCCTGCTGCTGTTGCTGGTCAGCCCGGTAGTGCAGCGGATCCGATGACGGCCAGCAGCTGAAGCTTCTCGTAGCTCTCGCTGCCGGGCGTCGCGGTGTAGACCAGCAGGAAGTGATTCTGGTCGGGGTCCAGCAACGTCTGGCACTGCAGTTCCAGCGCACCGACGCTCGGGTGGACGTACCGCTTGAACTCCTTGGGGCGCAGGCCGATCTCCTGGGCGGCCCACAGGGTCCGGAACTCCTCGCTGCGGGCGAGCAGCAGTTCGGTGTAGTGCGCGGCGCGGGAGCCGGGGCCGTGCCGGGTGAGGGCCTCGCGCAGGCCGGAGGCGAACATCCGGCCGAGGAACTCGTGGTCGTCGGGTGCGTACAGCGCGCGGGAGTCCGGGTCGGCGAACCACCGGTAGCCGAGGCTCCTGGCCGGGCCGGTGTACCGGCTCGCGTCGCCGGTGAGCGCGATGCCGAGCGGGGTCTGGCGCAGGGTCTCGCCGAGTTCCGTGACGATCTCGGCCGGGGTGTCCTGGAGGCGGTCGAAGATCCGCGCGAGGCCGGGGCTGACGTGCTCGCTGAGCGCGCCGCGGTGCGGTGGGCTGTGCCCGGCGAGCCGGAACAGGTGGTCGCGCTCGTCCAGCGACAGGTGCAGGCCCTGGGCGATCGCCGCGATCATCTGCTCGGACGGGTGTGTGCCGCGTTCCTGTTCCAGGCGCGCGTAGTAGTCGGTGGACATGTTGCACCGGGCGGCGACCTCCTCGCGGCGCAGCCCGTTGGTCCTGCGTCGCGGCCCGCGCCGGAGTCCGATGTCCTCGGGCTGCAACGCCTCCCTGCGGTGGCGCAGGAACGCCGCCAGGCCGGCTCGGTCGATCGCCACGTCGGCTCCCTTCGTCTCCCTGCTTTCTAACGTGCGCGCGCTGCCGTAGCCACGGAGCGAGAGGTCCTGGATGCGGGCGCGCTGGTCCGGCCACTGTGGAGGACAACACCACAACGAGCAGGGGAGTGCCCGATGGCCGGCAGGAAGTTCGACGTCGAGGTCCCGGATCTGACCGGCAGGCGGGCCGTCATCACCGGCGCCAGCGACGGTGTCGGACTCGGTATCGCGGGACGGCTCGCTGTGGCCGGGGCCGAGGTCGTCATGCCCGTCCGCAACCAGCGCAAGGGCGAGGCGGCGATCGCCGCGATCCGGCGGCAGGCTCCGGACGCCGACGTGTCGTTGCGCTCGCTCGACCTCTCCTCGCTGGCCTCGGTCACCGCGCTGGGCTCGGTGTTGCTGGCGGAGGACAGGCCCGTCCACATCCTGATCAACAACGCGGGCGTCATGACCCCGCCCGAGCGGCAGACGACCGCGGACGGGTTCGAGCTCCAGTTCGGCACCAACCACCTCGGCCACTTCGCTCTCGTCGCGCAGCTGCTGCCGTTGCTGAAGGCCGGCCGTGCGCGCGTGACCTCGCAGGTCAGCATCGCCGCCAACCAGAACGCCATCAACTGGGACGACCTGAACTGGGAGCGCTCGTACAACGGCGGCAAGGCCTACAGCCAGTCGAAGATCGCTTTTGGCCTGTTCGGACTGGAGCTCGCGCGGCGCAGCGAGGCGGGCGGCTGGGGCATCACGAGCAACCTCGCCCATCCCGGCGTGGCCCCCACGAACCTGCTCGCCGCCCGCCCGGAGGTCGGCCGCGCCAACGACACGCTCGGCGTGCGCGCGATCCGGGTCCTGTCCAGCGTGGGCGTCCTCGGCACCGTCGAGTCCGCCCAGCTCCCGGCACTGCTCGCCGCGACGGCACCGCAAGCCGGGGTGTTCTACGGGCCGAGCAGCTTCGGCCACCTGAGCGGACCGCCCGCCGAGCAGGCTCTCTACAGCCGTCTGCGCGGCACGGACGAGGCCCAGCGCGTGTGGCGGGTGTCCGAGGAGCTGGTCGCTAGCGGACTCCGTGCGGGCGGAACTGGACGCTGATCCTCGGCCCGACCACCTTCGAGGTCTTCGGGATGGCGTGCTCCCACGTGCGCTGGCACGAGCCGCCCATCACGAGCAGATCGCCGTGCCCCAACGCGTACCTGTGCGTCTCACCGCCTCCGCGCGGCCGCAGCAGCAGGGCACGCGGGGTGCCCACGGAGAGAATCGCGACCATCGTGTCCTCGGTCTGGCCGCGGCCGATCGTGTCGCCGTGCCACGCCACGCTGTCCCGCCCGTCGCGGTAGTAGCAGAGGCCGGCGGTCGTGAACGGTTCGTTCAGCTCAGGCAGGTAGTGCTCGGAGAGCACGTCGCGGGCCGCGGTGAGGACGTCGAACGGCAACGTGCCGCTGTAGAAGCAGAGCAGACGCGGCACGTCGACCACGGCGTCGTACATCTGGCGGCGTTCGGCACGCCACGGCACCTCGTCGACGAGCTGGTCGAACAACGCGTCGGCGCCCGCGAGCCAGCCCGGCTGCACGTCGATCCACGCGCCGTGGCCGAGTTCGGTGCGGCGCGGGGCGAGCGGGGCCAGTTCCGGCTCCGCGTCCAGGTCGAACAGTGATCCCTGGCGCATGGACCGCAGCATAATCGAACAGGTGTTCTATGGCCAACGAAGGTCGTTCGTAGCTGATAATGGCGGCATGACTGGGGATGACGACGAGGCAGGGCAGGCGGAGCGAACCGTCAACATCATCAGCGGGACGGTGTTCGGCACCGTCGTGCAGCTGGGAAGCGTCAACGGCAACGTCGTCTTCCCGGAGCCGAAGGCTTCCGCCGACTAGGGCTTCAGCACGGCCCACACGGCGTCCGCGACGATCTCGCGCGCCTCGGCCAGATCGAACACCCCGAGCAGGAACCGTCGCACCGACTCGTGCGCGGGTCCCATCACCACGGGCTCCAACGCCCACGGTGGCACAGTGCGCAGGTCGCCGGCCGCCATCCGGTCGAGGAACCAGGCCAGCACCGGCGCGAACTCCGCCATCTTGGCCGCCGGGTCGGCGTGGTCCGGTGCGGCGTAGAGGAAACGGGCCCGGCTGGGGTTCGCCATGACCCAGTCGAGGTAGCTCAGCGTCAGTCCGCGCACGCCCTCGGACGCCGTCTCTGCTTTCAGCGCGGGCAGCATCGCGGCGACGCAACGGGCGTAGCTGTCGGCGTAGAGCTGCGCGAACACGCCCGCACGGCTGCCGAAGTGGTGGTAGATGCTGCCGTTGGACATGCCGGACCGCTCGGTCAGCGCCGCGATCGTGACGGCGTCGAGGCCGCCTTCCTCGACGAGCCTGAGCGCCGCGTCGAGGAGAGACTGTCGTCGGTCGGACATGAGAGTTAGAGTACCGCTCTGGAGCGACGCTCCAGAGAAGGGGAGAGCAATGGCGCTGTCGATTCCCGGCCTGCTGCGCGACCGGGTCGCCCGCACGCCCGACGCCGAGGCGATGCGGTACCGCGACAACGGTGGCTGGATCTCGCTCACGTGGTCCGAGCTGCAGGAACGGGTCGCCGCCGAGGCGTTCGGCCTGGGTGGGCAGGGCCTGCGCAAGGGCGACCGCGTGGCGTTGATGGGGCGCACGAGCATCGAGTGGATCGTCACCGACCTCGCCGTGCTCGCCGCCGGGGGCGCCACCACCACGATCTACCCGAACAGCACGGCCGCGGAGGTCGCGCACATCATCGGCGACTCCGGCAGCCGGATCGTGGTCGTCGAGACCGACGAGCACGCCGCGATGATGCCGGACGGTGTCGAGGTGCTGCGGTTCGGCGCGGTTCCTCAGGCTTCGGGCGACTACGAGGCGTTGATCGACGGGCTCGCGCCGGACGACCTGGCGACGTTGATCTACACCTCGGGCACGACCGGCACGCCCAAGGGCGTCGAGCTCACCCACGACAACTGGCTGACGACGTCGGAAGCCATTGCGTCCCTGGGTATTCTGCAGCCGACCGACCTGCACTTCCTGTGGCTGCCGCTGTCGCACGCGTTCGGCAAGGTGCTGACGATGGCGATGATCGCCGCGGGCGTGCCGACGGCCGTCGACGGCAGTGTCGAGCGGATCGTGGACAACCTCGGCGAGCTGCGACCGTCCATCGTGGCCGCCGCGCCGCGCATCTTCGAGAAGATCCACGGCCGGATCGTCGCGGGAGCGCGGGAGAAGGGCGGCGCCACCGAGAAGATCTTCCGGTGGGCCGACCGCGAGCACGGCCCGGCGACGCGCTGGCTCGCGGATCGCCTGGTGTACCGCAAGTTGCGCGACCGGGTGGGCGGCCGGATCCGCTACTTCGTGTCGGGCTCGGCGCCGCTCGCGCCGGAGATCGCGGAGTTCTTCGAGCGCGCCGGCATCACGATCCTGGAGGGCTACGGGCTCACCGAGTCGTCCGCGGCGACGTTCTTCAACCGGCCGGGCATGATCCGGATCGGCACGGTCGGGCCGCCGATCCCCGGCATGGAGGTCAAGATCGCCGACGACGGCGAGGTGCTGCTGCGCGGCCCCGGCGTGATGCGCGGCTACCACAACCGGCCGGACGCGACCGCGGAGTCGCTGGTCGACGGCTGGCTGCACACCGGCGACATCGGCGAGCTCGACGACGCGGGCCGGTTGAAGATCACCGACCGCAAGAAGGAACTGATCAAGACCTCGGGCGGCAAGTACGTGGCGCCGACCCGGATCGAGAGCATGATCAACGCGGCGTCGCCGTACATCAGCAACGTGATCGTGCACGGCGACCGGCGCAAGTACTGCGTGGCGCTCGTGACGCTCGACCCGGACACCGCCGCGGGGCTCACCGATGCGGAGTCCGAGGTCGAGAACGCCGTCAAGACCGTCAACGCGCAGCTCGCGCGGCACGAGACGATCAAGCGTTTTGCCGTTCTGGAGCACGACTTCAGCGTCGAGGACGGGTTGCTGACCGCGTCGCTGAAGCCGCGCCGGCGTGAGATCGAGAAGCGCTACAAGGACGTTCTCGACGGTCTTTACTGATCAGACCAGCGGGCCGTAGAGGTTGTTGCCGGCGGCCTTAGGGTCGGTGCTGGTGAAGTACTCCCTGGTGGCGACCGAGATCTCGGCGCGCGTCAGGTAACCGCTGGCGTCGGCGTCGAGCAGGCGGAACGACTCCTCGGCGGCGGGCAGGGGAGTGCCGTAGCCGCCCTGAAGGCGCAGCCAGTCGTTCATGCTCAGCCTGCCGTCGCCGTCCTCGTCGCCGATGACGAGCAACGCGTCGATGGCCGGCTGGAAGATCGTGTCGTAGCTGTCGTCCTCGGCGAGAACCGCCATGCCCGCGACGAACTCGCCGCGGGAGACGCGGCCGTCACCATCGGTGTCGAGCGAACCGACGAGCGAGGTCCACACCTGCTGGAACCCGTCCGCCACCGACTTCGCGCGCTCGGAAGCAGGGTCGTAGCCGCACGCCGTGGCGACCTCTTCGCCGCGCTGCACGAAGTCCTCGTGTTCGATGTACCCGTTGCCGTTGGCGTCGAAGTGGTTGAAGAAGTTGTCCCACTTGCGATCCAGCAGTGCCTGCGTCATTTTTCCCTCTGGTGTCAACAAACTGGTGATCATCTTCGGGATCGGCAGGCCGGGTGGAATCCTTGCGGTGATCGACCGTTTCGGGTGAAGGTTTCGGTGTCGCCTGGAATTGAGGCGAACCGCCCACCGGCGGATGTGGTGGGCGGTTCGCCGGACATTCGGTCAGCGGCGGCCGCGCGGTTCGTCGTGGCGCTCGACCTCGACGCGTTCCTTGCGGACCTCGCCCTTGACGTCCTTCTGCTCGGTGACCGCGTCCTTCTCCAGCCGCACCCGCTCCACGGCCTCGGTGCGCTTCTGCACCACCGGTTCCTCGCGGTGCAGCGTGACTTCCGCCTGTTCGTCGGCGAACGCCTTGCCGCTGCTGCCTTCCGCGGGTTCGCGGACGACCCGGACCTCCTCGTGCGTGACCGGCACGGTGACGTTGCGCTGCTCGGTGACCGTGTGCTTGACCAGCCGCACCCGGCCCGTCTCGACGCTGCGGGTGCCGACGTCGAGCCTCTCCTCCGAGAGCGTGACCTCGGCCGCGTGGCCCGCGCCACGCTGCCGGCCGTTGCCGTCGAGCCGGTCGTGCTCACCGGTCTTGGCCTGCGGGATCATCCCGTAGTGCCGGTAGAGCGCCTCCTGCTCCTGGTCCGACATGTGGTCGCCCGAGGTGTGCGTGCTCGGCGACTCCTTCACCTGCTCCTTGGTGACGGGGACGGTGATCGCGCCGCCCGCCACCTGTCCCTGCTGGATCGGGACGAAGCTCTCCTTCATGCCGAACAGTCCGGTGTGGACCTCGGCCCACATCGGCCTGCCGGTGCCGTCCTCGAGCCACACCCGCTTGACCGAACCGATCTTCTCGCCCCGGTTGTCGATCACGTCGCAGTCGTACAGAGCCTCAACGTGCGTCTGATCGATCATCGTGTCGTCCCTCCGCGTCGGCTGTTGCCTGCCACCGCGAAGTACCCGCCGCTGTGAGTTCGATCGCGGGTGCCCACCGACCGGGTGACCGTGCCCGCGTGGCGAGTTCAGCCGACCGGGCGACCCTCTCACCAGGCGATGACGCCCTCGTCGTCGAAGAAGCCGCCGCGCGGCCCGTCGTCCGGCAGGGTGGCGAGCCGGAGCGCGATCGCGGCGCCCTGCTCGGGTGTGCGCGGTGAGGCGAAGCCGGTGAAGTCGGTCGCGACGTAGCCGGGGCAGCAGGCGTTCACGATGACGTTCGTGCCGTCGAACGCCCGCGCGTACTGCACCGTGATGCTGTTGAGCATCGACTTCGACGGCGCGTACGCGGCCATGATCGGACCGGTTCGCAACGCGAGCGAACCCATGTTGCTCGACACGTTGACGATTCGTGGCGAGGTGGCCTGGCGCAGCAACGGGAGCATCGCGTTCGTCACCCGGACGACCCCGAACACGTTGGTGTCGAGGACGGTGCGGACGACGTCGAGGTCCAGTGTCGTCGGGTCCTGTGCTCCCGCATCGGTCCGTCCGCCGATGCCGGCGTTGTTGACGAGCACGTCGAGCCGTTCGATCGTCGCCGCGGCCTCCGCGACGCTGTCGTCGGAGGTGACGTCCAGTGCCACTCCGAACGCGTCGATTCCCCTGGCGCGCAAGCGCTCGACGGCATCCTTGCGGCGGACGTCGTCGCGTGCGCCCACCGCGACCCTGAAGCCGAGCGCCCCGAGCCCTTGGGCGATGGCGAAGCCGATTCCCTTGTTCGCGCCGGTGACCAGCGCGGTTTTCGTGTCCTTCACCCGACCCATGCTCGGCCCGCTGTGCACGTGCTGTCCAAGATCGATTCAGTAAGCTCTGATACCCACCGGGTATTAGGCTCGGGTTCGTGGACGATCTGGAGACCCGCGAGCTCCGCTACTTCGTGGCCGTCGCGGAGGAGCTCCACTTCGGGCGTGCCGCCGAACGGCTCGGGATCGCCCAGCCGCCCCTCTCACGGGCGATCACCCAGCTGGAACGACGGCTCGGCGTCCGGCTGCTCGACCGGGACCGTCGTGGCGCGGCGCTCACCGACGCGGGCCGGGTGTTGTTGCGGGAGGCCAGAACGGCCCTCGACGCGGTCTCGGCCGCCGTCCGCCGTACCCGTCGAGCGGGGGATCCGGAACGCCCGTTGGTGCTGGTGACGAAGGCCGGAGCGTCGCACGAGCTGCTGCGAGCGCTTCTCGACGCGCTGGCCGACCCGGTCGAGGTGCTGCTGTGCGAGGTGGGGGAGCAGGCGCACCGGCTGCGCGACGGGCAGGCCGACGTGGCGTTGATGCACCGCCCGTTCGACGACCTCGCCGGGTTCGACACCGCCGACCTGCACACCGAGAGCCAGGTGGCGATCGTCCCGGCGGCGCATCCGCTCGCGGCCCGCGAGAGCGTCACGCTGGCGGAGGTCAGCGCCGTGCCGGACCTGCCGATCGCCCGCTGGCCCCGGCTCGACGGGACCTATCCGGACGGGCCAGGACCCGAGGTGCGCACCCAGTCGCAGCTCGCCCAGCTCGTGGCGCTCGGCAGGACCCTGCTCGTCATCCCCGCCTCCAGCCGTGCCTGGCAGTGGCCGGAGCACGTTGCGGTGCCCGTGGTGGACGCGCCGGAGGTCACCACCTTGCTCGCCTGGCCGCCGGGCTCGCCAGTGGCCTCACTGGTTCGCTCGGCGGCCAAGCTCAGCTTCTAGTCGCAGACGGCTCCGCGTGACGCCGAGCCGACCAGCTTGGCGTACTTGGCGAGCACACCGCGTTCGTAGCGCGGAGGCAGCGGTGCCCAGCCGTCCTTGCGGCTGTCCAGGTCGGCGTCCACGTCGAGCGTGCCCTTGGCGACGTTCAGCGTGATCTGGTCGCCGTCGCGCACGAACGCGATGGGCCCGCCGTCGACCGCTTCCGGCGCGACGTGCCCGACGCAAAGTCCTGTCGTACCACCGGAGAACCGGCCGTCGGTGAGCAGCAGGACGTCCTTGCCGAGGCCCGCGCCCTTGATCGCCGCGGTGATCGCGAGCATCTCGCGCATGCCGGGCCCGCCCTTGGGGCCCTCGTAGCGGATGACCACGACGTCGCCGGCGGTGATGGTGCCGTCCTCCAGCGCGTCCATCGCGGCGCGTTCGCGGTCGAACACCCGCGCGGTGCCGGTGAAGACGTCCGAGTCGAAGCCCGCCGACTTCACCACGGCGCCGTCCGGGGCCAGCGAGCCCTTGAGGATCGTGATGCCGCCGGTGTGGTGGATGGGCTTGTCGAGCGCGCGCAGCACCAGGCCGTCCGGGTCGGGCGGGTTGATGTCGGCGAGGTTCTCGGCGACCGTGCGACCGGTGACGGTGAGGCAGTCGCCGTGCAGCAGACCGGCGTCCAGCAGCGCCTTCATCACCACGGGCACGCCGCCGATGCGGTCGACGTCCGTCATCACGTGCCGTCCGAACGGCTTCATGTCCGCGAGGTGCGGCACGCGCTCGCCGATGCGGCTGAAGTCGTCCAGCGACAGCTCGACGCCGGCCTCGTGCGCGATGGCGAGCAGGTGCAGCACCGCGTTGGTGGAGCCACCGAACGCCATGACGACGGCGATCGCGTTCTCGAACGCCTCGCGCGTCATGATCTGCCGCGCGGTGATGCCCTTGCGCAGCATCTCGACCACGGCCTGGCCGGAGCGGCGCGCGAACCCGTCCCGGCGGCGGTCGGTGGCCGGGGGAGCGGCACTGCCGGGCAACGACATGCCCAGCGCCTCGGCCGCACTGGCCATGGTGTTCGCCGTGTACATGCCACCGCACGCGCCCTCGCCGGGGCAGATCGCGCGTTCGATCAGGTCGACGTCCTCACGGCTCATCAGTCCGCGCGCGCAGGCCCCGACGGCCTCGAACGCGTCGATGATCGTGACCTCCTTCTCGGTGCCGTCGGTCAGCGTGACCCGGCCCGGCAGGATCGAGCCCGCGTAGAGGAACACGCTGGCCAGGTCGAGCCGCGCCGCCGCCATCAGCATGCCGGGCAACGACTTGTCGCAGCCCGCGAGCAGCACCGAGCCGTCCAGCCGCTCGGCCATCATCACGGTCTCGACGCTGTCGGCGATCACCTCGCGCGAGACCAGCGAGAAGTGCATGCCCTCGTGGCCCATCGAGATGCCGTCCGACACCGAGATCGTGCCGAACTCCAGCGGATACCCGCCCGCCGCGTGCACGCCGTCCTTCGACGCCTTCGCGAGGCGGTCCAGCGACAGGTTGCACGGCGTGATCTCGTTCCACGACGAGGCGACGCCGATCTGCGGCTTCTCCCAGTCCTCGTCACCCATGCCGACGGCCCGGAGCATGCCGCGCGCGGCGGTGCGCTCCAGGCCGTCGGTCACGTCGCGGCTGCGTGGCTTCACGTCCGGTGTCTCGGTCATGAGCGCACGCTAGTACCTCTTAGCTGGGGTTGGCTGCGTGAGTCAGCGTCTCCCACGCGATGAAGAGGTTGTCGGTCCCGTGTGGACGCTTCGACTCCGTGTAGAGCTTGGTGTTCGCCATCGCGATGCCCAGCCGGGTGTTCAGCGCGTTGTAGCTGACCTCCGGCGTCGGCCCGAGCTCACGGCTGTACGAGCCGCCGCACAGCCACGACGGCACCGGCTCACCGTTCTGGTACTTGGTGTGCAGGCCCCACGCGTGCCGCATGCGGTCCTTGATCTCACCCCAGATGTCCTGCCCCTGGATCCGCGCGGTCTCGGCGAGGTGCGAGGCGGCGGAGAGTCCGTAGGCCGTGTGGGCGAAGTCGCGGCAGGTCTCCTGGGTGAGGCCGTCGACGAACGTGGACTGGTTGTGCCAGTAGGAGATGATCTCGGCCCTGGTGTCGATGCCACTGCCCGGCGGCGTCTTCGGCAGCGCGCCGTCGGTGGTCAGGTAGATGAACGCCTGGATGCGCGTCCGGAAGATGCCGATCGCCTTGTCGTAGGCGGCCTTGTCCTCCAGGAACACCGCGATGCCGATCGACGCCTCCATCATGCTCAGTTCCCAGTTGCCGTTGGTGTTCGCGCGGCCGTTCTGGATCTCGGGCAGGTAGACGTTGCGCAGCATCGTGCCGAACCTGGCGCTGTTGGGCCAGGTTCCGTAGACGTGCTTCATGATCTCGGCGGCCTTGGGCCAGCTGCTCGCCGACCACGCGGTCTGCAGCGGTGCGTTCGAGTTGGTGTGGTCGCGGATCGTGGCCGACCAGGCGTCCATGATCTGGATCGCCTTGGTCGCGTACCTGGCGTCCCGGGTGACGTACCAGGCCAGGGAGAGGGTGTAGGCCGCGAGCGCGTCCTCGCGTTCGTCGGTGCAGCCGTTGTTGGGATTGCTGACGGGACCGCATTCCACGACGGCGCGAGGCTTCGGCGTGCGGTTCAGGTCGGCGTACTTCGACGCCATCATGCGGTCGTAGGCGAGCTTCCACGGCTGTGCGCCGGCCAGGACCTTGGTGCGCGTGAAGTCGAGCTGTGGCCGGGAGACCACGACTCCTGGGTGGACGAACGTCGCCGGCGCCGCCTGAGCTGAGCCGGTGACCGGGACCAGAAGAGATGCCAGCAGTGCGATCAGCACCGTGCAGGAGCGGGTGACCATGCGGCCAGTGTTAGTGGTCTATACCTTTGCGGTCAACCATTCCGGCACAACGTTCACGCTGGTGAACAGACCTCAAGCAGGACAACGAAAATCCCCCGGTGCGCGGGAGGGGCACCGGGGGATTTCGCCTATCTGAACTACGAGGTCAGAGCGTCACTCGCGGCACTTCTTGCCCGTGTTCACGCAGTTGACGAGGCGGTTCATGATCTTCTGCGACATCACGTTGGCGAAGTCGTCGTGGTCGGTGAGCGGGTTGTGCTCCTCCTCCGGGAAGGAGTCGACCAGGTAGCGACCGTCCTTCTGGACGTCCAGCGGGATGTTGTAGGTCAGGGAGATCCGCAGCTGGGGAACAGCCTTGAAGCCCTTCTTGCACTTGCCGTTCGCGTCGGGGAACACGATGTGGTCCCGGTGGTTGGCCGAGTCGATGTTCTTGCCGTCCCAGCAGCTCGGGAAGTCGTGCACGCGCTTGACCTTCGAGCCCTGCGGGCAGATCGGGTACTTGTCCATCAGGACCTTGTCCTCGAAGCCGGAGCAGGTCCACGAGGCCTTGGCGTTCTTCGGGCCGTTCTGGCCGGCCTTCGCGTCACCGTAGAGAACGCGGAGGAACTTCGGCATCGCGACGACCTTGCCGGTCGGGCTGCCGCGGAACTGCAGGTCGACGACGGCGGGGCGCTGGATCTCGCCCTCGTTGCCCTCGAGCTCGTTCTCGGCGTTCTCCTCGGGGTTGTTCTGCTGCTTCTTGGCCTCGGTGCCCTCGGCCTGAGCGGCTTCGGCGTTCTCGCCGCCGTTGTCGAGACCCTTCGCGCCCGCGGCCTTGTCCTTCACCGCACAGGCGGCGGCCGGGTTCAGGTCGGGAGCCTGCTTGCCCTGGCGGCTGAACGCCAGCATCATCCGGTTCAGGATGGCGGCGCGCTTCTCACGCGTAGGGCCGACGATGATGTTGTCGCGGTCCTGGGCCTTGGTGGCCGCGACCTTCTTCTCGGCCTCCTCGGTCACCTTCTCGATGTTCTCGAGTTCCTTGTCGATCTCCGCCTGGGCCGCGTCCGGCACGTCCTCGGGCAGCAGCGACGCGACGTCGGGGCACTCGAGGGCGGGTGCGGCCTTGTCGGCCTTGTCCTTGTCCTGCTGCGCCTTGTCGTCCTTCTTCGGCGGGGCCTGCTCGGCGGGAGGCGCGGCCTCTTCCGGCTCCTCGTCGACGATGCGCACGACGGGCCAGAAGTACGCGGACTTGTCGCCGTTCTTGCAGGTCGTGCCTGCCGCCTGCAGCGACTTGTTGTTCGAGTCCGCGTTGGTGGAGAGGTTGCCGACGTAGTCGTGCAGGTGCTGGGCACCGTTGCGAACACCAGGCTGCGCGATGAAGTTGTCCGGGTTGAAGTGCCCGTTCTCGTTCCGCCCGCAGTTCACGGTGAACGTGCCTGTGGTGGCGTCGTTCTCCGGCTTTGGTTTTTTGACGTTCGGCTTCACCTTGGTGATGTCGACGAACAAGCTCTTGTCCGGCCCGTCGGCGAGCGCGGCGCCATCAGAAGAACTGATGGCCACCACCGCGGCACCGCCCGCGACCACGGCCATCGCCGCCGCGGCGGCGGTGAGCCAGATCGTGGATTTCCTCCGGTGAATAGCCATTTGCCACCTCGTGGTAGTCCGATAAAACGGCATGGTGAAGCTGACGGCGGTATGGGGCCGCTATCTTCGGGATGAACCTGGGTGTGCTGTTTTTGCTAGAACGAACGAGATTTCCGCCGTGATTTCTTCGACCGGGATATCATTCGCATCCCCACCAGCGCGAGCGCGAGCACCCCGATGGCGGCGAAGAAGACACCGTTGTTGTCCCCGAACACGCCTTGCTCGGCGGTGCGGGTGAACCTGGTGCCCTCCGGCACGGTCGGGATCACGCCGTCGGTCGGGTTGGCTGACTGGTCGGCAGCCTGGTCACCTGTCGCGTCCGGTGCCCCGGCGTCGTTCGCGGGCGGCGGTGGCGCGAGTGGTTGTGGTGACTCCAGTCCGGCGAAGTCGACGCGACCGGTCTCCTCGAGCACCTTCATGTGGTCGAAGACGGTGATCATCGCTTGCGTGGAAAGGATGCGGATGAGCTCGTTCTTGGTGCCCGCCCGGATCTGCGCGGCATAGGCGTAGACCTTGCCGTGCGCCGCGCGGAGCCGGTTGGCGAAAACGGCGTCGAACTCGTCGCCGTTCGCCGCGTCCATCTCGGCGAGCCAGCCCTTCTGCTCGTCCGAGGCCTCCGTGGGCAACGTGTGGCCGAGCAGAACGCCCGCCCGGTTCACCACGTTGTCCAGGAGCGTGTGCCCCTCGATGAGGTGCTTGGAGGCCTCTTGGATCTTGGGCTGGTCGGCCCGCTTGGCCTTGCCCTTCTCGCCCGCGGGCTTCTCCCACAGCCCGGCCTGCTTGACGCGGTTCATGAAGTCCCGGTCAGCCGGCCCGAGCGGCCCCCACTGCGTCTGGACGACCTCGTCGCCCTTGCCGCCGCTGTCGGGCGGCGGGGTCGAGATGGGGGTGGACGGCGTCGTGCTGGGCTGGCCGACCGCGCTCCCGGTGTTGAGGAGCACCGCCAGCGCACAGCCGGCCAGCGCGACCATCAGTCGCGTCGGCTTCGCCAAGTCCGTGGAGAGTCGCACGACCGGGGATACGGCCAGCAATGCGATAGCGCCTCAGTTCGAGACGTGGCCGTTATCGAAACGTTATCGACGAGGCCGCAACCCCGGCCATGTCTGCGCCGAATGCCCCACATAGGGTCGTGAGCATGAGCAAGCGTTTTGTGGCGTTGGGGGACTCGTTCACCGAGGGTGTGGGCGATGACGACGCCAGTCGACCGAACGGAGTGCGGGGCTGGGCGGACCGCGTCGCCGACGTGCTGGGCGCGGCGGATCCCGAGTTCACCTACGCCAACCTGGCCGTGCGCGGCCGGCTGCTGCCGCAGGTGCTGGGCGAGCAGCTTGAGCGCGCTCTCTCGATGAAGCCGGACCTCGTCTCGCTCTACGCGGGCGGCAACGACCTCATGCGCCCGAAGGTGGACATCGACGCGTTGATGCGCCGCTACCGCGCGGCCGTCGCGCGGTTGGCCAACGCGGGCGCGCGCGTAATCCTGTTCACGGGCGTGGACGGCGGGGACGACCCGGTGTTCCGCAAGATGCGTGGTCGCGTGGCCATCTACAACGAGCACGTGCGCGCGATCGCCGCTGAACACGAGTGCGTCCTGGGCGACATGTGGAACATGCGGCAGCTGCGCGACCGTCGCATGTGGTCCGCGGACCGGCTGCACCTCAACTCGCTCGGGCACACCGAGGTCGCGATCTCCGTTCTGGAGGGCCTGGGGGTCGAGCACGCGCTGGAGCGGACCCTGCTCGGCGTGGCTCCGCTGGTCGACCGTCGCGCGCGGCGGGCCGAGGACTGGCAGTGGGCCCGCGAGCACGTCGTTCCGTGGGTGATGCGGCGGGTGCGCGGGGAGTCCTCCGGCGACGTGATCCGGCCGCGTCGTCCGGAACTGCTGCCGCCCTCGTAAGTAGAACGTGTTCCTTGGCGCGGTCGCTCCTAACGAGGCGACCGCGTTTTGGTGACGCCTTTCCGCACGATTCTTTGCAGATAGAACGCGTTCTAGAAGTTGCTTGGGTCTGGATGGATGCAGATCCCTAACGTCAGTGCGCATGCGTCGCAGGACCGCACTGATCGCACTCACGATCTGCGCGTTGCTCGCCGGATGCGGAAGCAGGCTCACCGACGAGCAACGGGCCGCACTCGTCGTGCCTCAAGGAGGCACGGCGGGCACTCAGGACGGCGCGGTGACCGGCGAGGACGGCGCCGTGTCCGAGGGCACCGCGGAGCAACCGGGCGCCGCGAACCCGCAGGAGCCGAACAAGCAGCCGAACCCGCCCGGCAGCATCGCGGGCGGCTGTCAGGGCACCGGCGGCGCCACGGACAAGGGCGTCACGGCCGGCGAGATCACGATCGCCAACATCTCCGACATCAGCGGCCCGGTGCCCGGCATCTTCCAGTCGGCACAGCAGGCGACCAAGGCGTTCGTCGAGTACTTCAACGCCACCCAGGGCTCGGTGTGCGGCCGCAAGCTCAAGCTCGTCTCGTTCGACTCCCGCACCGACAGCGGCGGCGACCAGCAGGCCACCTCGCAGGCCTGCGAACAGGCCTTCGCGCTGGTCGGCTCGATGTCGGCGTTCGACCAGGGCGGCGGACCGGCGGCGGCCGGGTGCGGCATCCCGGATCTGCGCGCCTCGACCGTCACCGCGCAACGCCAGCGCACGCCCGTGAGCTTCGGTGTCGCGTCGAACGTCGTGAACCTCGTGTCGTCGGCGGGACCTGACCTGGTCAAGTCGAGCTTCCCCGGCGGCATCAACGCCGCGGCGTACCTCTACCTCAACGCCGACGCGAGCGCGCAGAACGCCAAGAGCATGCAGAAGGCGGCGGAGGCGCGCGGGATCAAGTTCGTCTACTCGCAGGCCATCGACATCACCGACGTCAACTACGCGCCGTACGTGGCGAAGCTGAAGGAGACCGGTACCAAGATCGTCTACTGGATCGGCTCCGCGCAGTACGCGGTGCGGTTGCAGCAGGCCATGCGACAACAGGGATACACCCCGGAAGCGTTCATCACGGATCCGACCGCGTACGACCCGCAGTACATCAAGCAGGGCGGCGCGGCGGTCGACGGCACCGTGGTCTACACGAACGGCGCGCTGTTCGAGGAGTCCAACGCCCAGGTGGCGCTGTACAAGCAGTGGCTCGGCCGGGTGGCTCCCGGTGCGGCGCCCTCGTACTTCGGGATGTTCGCCTGGTCGGCGGCGCGGTTGTTCGTCACCACCGCGGCGAAGGTCGGGCCCCAGCTGACCCGCAAGGCGATGATCGAGGCCGTTCGCGGGGTGCACGACTTCACGGCCGAGGGGATGGTCGCGCCGCAGGACGTCGGCGGCAAACGGACCTCGGCCTGCATGACGCTGGTGCGGCTGAAGGGCGGGGCGTGGTCGCGGCTGGCCCCGGCGTCCGGCTACTCGTGCGGGACGTTGATCGACACGGGGGTGGGCGGATGACCGGGACGCGCGCTCGCCTGGCCTCCGGCTTCGGCGTCGAGAGTGGACGGACATCGGGGCTGCCGGCTCACCCGGCCCTCGTCTTCGCCACCGGGAGCGGCGCATGACCGCTCTGCTCGCCTACACCATCTTCGGCCTGGTCACCGGCGGCGCGTACGCCGTCGTGGCCGGTGGTCTCGTGCTGACCTACAGCACCTCCAAGGTGTTCAACGTCGGCCACGGCGCGATCGGCATGGTCATGGCGTTCCTCTACTGGGAGCTCGCCGAGAACCGAGGACTGCCGCAGTGGCTCGCGCTACTGCTCGTGGTGGGGGTGTGCGCGCCGCTGTTCGGGCTGGTGATCGAGCGGTTCATCATGCGCAGGCTCGCGGGCGCGCCGGTCGGGATCACGCTGGTGGCCGGGGTCGGCGTGCTGGTCGGGCTCATCGGGGTGGCGCAGGTGATCTGGCCACCGCAGGCACGGCCGGTGCGGCCGTTCCTCGACCAGCTCGGCGTCCACATCGGACAGTCGTTCGTCAGCGGGCACGACCTGGTCACGCTGGCCTGCGCGGTGCTCGTCGCGGGCGGGTTGTACGTGCTGCTGAACCGGACGCGGACCGGGCTCGCGATGCGGGCCTGCGTGGACGCGCCGGAACTGGCCGCGCTCTACGGGACGCGGCCGCACCGGCTCTCGGCGCTGAGCTGGGCGATCGGGTCCGCGCTGGCCGCGTTGGGCGGGATTCTGCTGACGCCGGTCGTGCAGCTCGACTACGTGACGATGACGTTGCTCGTGATCACCGCGTACACCGCCGCACTGGTCGGGCGGTTGCGGAGTCTGCCGTGGACGTTCGCAGGCGCTTTGGGGCTTGGGCTGGTGCAGTCGTACGCGGTGGCGTACCTGCCGTCGTCACCGTTCTGGATCTCCTTCCGGGCGGCGATTCCGGCGTTGTTGCTGTTCGTCGTGCTGCTCGCGATGCCGCAGTCGCCGCTGCGCATCGGCGGCGTCCGAGGGACGCGCGGGGTGGCGGTGCCGAACGCGCTGACCACCGGCGTGGGCGCCGGGCTGTTCGCGGGTGCGGTCGTCGCGCTCGCGTTGCTGGTGGACTCGGTCGTGGCGGGGCAGCTCGCGCTGGCGCTGGTGTTCGGGATCGTGCTGCTGTCGATGGTGCTGCTCACCGGGTACGGCGGGGTGGTGTCGCTGGGGCAGTTCACGTTCGTCGGCGTGGGCGCGGTGACGGTGGCGCGGCTCGGGTCGGCTTCTCCGCTCTCGCTGCTCATCGGTGCGGTGGTCGCGGCGGCCGTCGGAGCGCTGATCGCGTTGACGGCGCTGCGGGTCAGCGGGTTGTACCTGGCGCTGGCGACGCTGGGATTCGCGCAGCTCATGGACAAGCTCGTGTTGCAGTCGCCGGTCGCGTTCGGGGTGCGGGGCAGTCTTCAGGTGCCCCGGATGGTCGAGTCCGCGACGGGGCAACTGCTGCTGGCGGCGGGTGTGTTCGTGCTGGTCGGGATCGGTGTGCTGGCCGTCCGGCGGGGACGGCTCGGGCGGCGGATGATCGCGGTCAAGGACAGTTCGGCGGCCTGCGCGACGCTCGGGTTGAACGTGCGCTGGATCCGGGTCTGGGTGTTCTCGCTGTCGGCGGCGATCGCGGGGCTGGCGGGCGGGCTGTTCGCGCAGCTGCGGGAAACCGTCGCGGCGAGCGACTTCCAGCTGTTCAACAACCTGCCGTTGCTGCTGTTCGCGGTGATCGCGGGCGTGACGTCGGTGTCCGGAGCGTTGCTCGGCGGAGTGCTGCTGATGCTGCTTCCCGTGCTGCAGAGCGGTTTTCCGGCGTTCGCCGGGGTCGCGGTCGTGCTGCTCGGCGTCGCGGCGGCCGGGCTCGCGCGGGATCCGAACGGGCTGGTCAGCTGGGGCTTCCGGGCCTGGTCCTGGCGGCGCGCATGAGCACGTTGAGGGTGGAGGGCGTGACGGTGCGCTTCGGCGAGGTGACTGCGGTCGACGACGTGTCGCTGGTCGTCGAGCCCGGGGTCACCGGCCTGATCGGGCCCAACGGCGCGGGCAAGACCACGTTGTTCGACGTGATCAGCGGCCTCCGGAAGCCCTCGTCGGGCCGGGTCACGCTGGACGACGCGGACATCACCTCGCTCGGCCCGCACCAGCGCTCCAGGCTCGGTGTCGCGCGGACGTTCCAGCGGCTGGAGGTCTTCGGGTCGCTGACGGTCTGGGAGAACGTCCTGGTGGCGCTGGAAAGCCGGCGCCGGCCCGCGAAGCTCGCGCAGGAGCTCCTGGAACGGGTCGGGATCGCGGAGTTCGCCGGCAACCAGGCCGACACCGTCCCGACCGGCGCGGCGCGACTGCTGGAACTGGCTCGCGCGCTGGCCACCGACCCGGTGTTGCTGCTGCTGGACGAGCCGTCGTCCGGCCTCGACCGCGCGGAGACCGACGCGTTCGGCTCGTTGTTGCAAGAACTGAGTGCCGAGGGCCGTTCGGTCGTGCTGGTGGAACACGACATGGACCTGGTGATGGGCTACTGCGACCACGTGCACGTGCTGAACCTGGGGCGGCTGCTGGTGTCCGGCACGCCGGACGTCGTTCGTGCGCACGAAGGTGTCCGGGAGGCGTATCTCGGATGATCGATCTGAAGGACGTCCACGCCGGCTACGGCCGGATCGAGGTGCTGCGCGGGGTGTCGCTCAACGTCCCGCGGGGGACCGTCACCGCGTTGCTGGGCCCGAACGGCGCCGGCAAGTCGACGCTGGTCAAAGTCCTCAGTGGACAGCTGCGGGCCACCTCCGGCCACGTGCACCTGGGCGGCGTGCACGTGAACGACGCCGCGCCCGACGAACTGGCGCGCGCGGGCCTGTGCACGATCCCGGAAGGCCGCGCGATCTTCCCGAACCTGACCGTCGCGGAGAACCTTCGTCTGATGCGCGGTGACGCCGACGTCGTCTACGCGCGGTTCCCGAAGCTTCGCGTACGGCACAAGCAGCTCGCGGGCTCGATGTCCGGTGGCGAGCAGCAGATGCTCGCGTTCTCCCGCGCGCTGATCACCGACCCGGCCGTGCTGGTGATCGACGAGCTCTCGATGGGCCTCGCGCCGGTGATCGTGGCCGAGCTGTACGAGGTCGTGGGGGAGCTGGCGCGGTCGGGCGTCACGATGCTGATCGTGGAGCAGTTCGCCGAGACCGCCTCCGCCGTCGCCGATCAGGTCGTCGTGATGACGCACGGCGAGATCTCCGCCGATTCCGACCTCGCCACCGTCTACTTCGGAGGGACGTCATGAGGTACGCGCTCGTCCTGCTGCTCCTCCTGCTGTCCCCGGCGCCTGCCCGGGCTTCGGACATCGGCGGCTTCACGCTGTCCGCCCACGCCGCGCCCGTCTCCGTGCTGCTGCACACCGACCTCATCCCGGTGCCGGCCGAACCGCAGGGCGAGGTGCACCTCTCCTACACCCAGACCGAACTGGGCGCGGGCCCGATCGGCCGGTCGGTGGCCAGCTCGCTGTGGCCGGGCGCGGCCGTGGGCACCGGCCTGCCACAACTGCTCGGCTTCGCCTACCCGATCCAGGCCAACGCGGCACACCCCGGCGGCCCGGCCGATCAGTCGCAACCGGGCATGCGCGCCGCGGCCGGTGCGGCCAAGGCCGAGTCCTACGCGGGTGCCAAGCAGGAGGTGCCGTTCCTGCTGACCGCCGACGGCCTGTCGTCGAGCAGTGTCAGTTCGGTCAGCGCGTCCGAGGCCAGGTCCACAGCCGTCACCTCCGCGCAGACGATCTCGCTGCTGGCAGGCCTGGTCGTCATCTCGGGGATCCGCTTCGAGTCAGTGGCTTCGAGCGACGGCAGCAAGGGCAGCGGCACCAGCACGTTCTCGGTGGCCGAGTTCACCGTGCTGGGCCAGAAGTTCCCGGTCAAGTCCCCGGACGCACCGCCGGACGGCCTCCTGAAAGCGTTGGAACCACTGGGAATCACGGTCGCCTGGCCGACGTCGTCCACCAAGCTGGAGGCGACGTCGGCGACGTCCTCCAGCCGCGGCCTGACCCTGACCGTCGACGTGCTGACGTTGCGCACCAAGCTGGGCCTCGGCGGCATCCTGGACGGCATCGTGGCCCCGTTGCTGCCCAAGGAACTCGTGCCGCTGCTCAACCCGCTGCGCAAGATGGTGGTGATCGTCGGCGACACCGAGGCCGTCGCGAACGCCTCCGTCTCCGCACCCCTGACCCCACCCGACGCACCGGCACCGGTCGTACCCCCGCCGCCGTTGGCCGACACACCGCCACCTGCTTTGGGCGCACCTCCGGTAGCGGGCGTGACCCCGCCGTCGAAGTCGGTCACCCCGGTCGCCTCGGCCCGCACCAGGCCCCGCTCACTGCTCGACTTCCCCGGCGTACCGGCGTTGCTGGTGCTCACCGGCCTCGGGGTCGCCGCGGCGGGAGCGTTCGGCATGAAGTCGTTCGGCACCTTCCTGCTGGGCGGCGCCCCCTGTCCCTCCGGACACCCGACCGGTGTCCCCGACCTGCGGGTGAACCCATGACCATCCAGGACCGGCGCCGCGCACGGATGCGCAGCGGACTCGGGCTCGTCGGCACGATGCTGATGACGGCGGGCATCGCGGCGATCCTCTTCGCCTGGTGGGGCGTCGCGCACACCGGGTACACGTTCGAGCAGATCCCGTACGTCGTGTCGGGCGGGATCCTCGGGGTGGGGTTGATCGGGGTCGGCGGGTTTCTGTACTTCGGGTCTTGGCTGACGAAGCTCGTCGAGGAGCAGCGGCAGACGACCTACGCGATTCTCCAGTTGCTGGAGGAGCGGGATCGGGAACGGGTGGAGCAGGTCTAGCCGTCTGTCGGGTGCGGCCAGAGGCGGTTTGATCAAAGGTCGGTGGTACTTGCGGACGCCGCCGGAGCCGTCCCGGTCTCGGTACCGGTTTCATCCACGTCAGGGACTTTCGTCAGTGGTCAACTGACAACCATGCCAAGTGGACCGATCGTGAGAGCGTTCCCGCGAACCGCTCTGACGAGGGCGAACGATGTCCGGTTCATCCCCTTGAACCGGTGGTTTAGACCAGTTAACGTGCCTGCCATCACGTACCCCCTGCACGTGAATGGAGCACCATGAAGAAGTTTCGCTGGCAGATCCTGACCATCGGCCTGGCGATAGCCACCGTGGTCGGAGGCGTTGTCGCCGCGCCCGCGAGCGGCGCGTCGGGCGTGACGGCG
Source organism: Lentzea waywayandensis (assembly GCF_900115955.1). Lineage (GTDB taxonomy): Bacteria > Actinomycetota > Actinomycetes > Mycobacteriales > Pseudonocardiaceae > Lentzea > Lentzea waywayandensis. The sequence continues at coordinate 26,882 of NZ_FOYL01000013.1, read as the reverse complement.
GCGTTCACCAAGACGTCGGACTGGGGCAGCGGCTACGAGGCCAAGTACACGATCTCCAACAGCGGCGGGTCCGCGCTCTCGTCGTGGACCGTCGAGTTCACGCTGCCGAGCGGGCAGTCGATCGCGTCGCTGTGGGACGGCAGCTATGCCGCCAACGGCCAGACCATCACCGTCCGCAACACCTGGAACGGCAACGTTCCGGTCGGTGGCAGCACCAGTTTCGGCTTCACCGTGAGGGGTTCCGGCGCGAACCCGTCCAACTGCACGGTCAACGGTGGTTCGTGCGACGGCACCGGCAACCCGCCGACGACGACCACGACGACCACCACCACGACGACGTCCAACCCGCCGTTGCCCGGCTCCGGCCGTGGCGCGCCCTACCTGTACCTGGGCTGGGGCGACCCGCAGAACGCGACGCAGGTCATGAGTCAGACCGGCGTCAAGTGGTTCACGCTCGCGTTCGTGCTGTCCAGCGGCGGCTGCAACCCGGCGTGGGACGGCCAGCGTCCGCTGACCGGTGGCGCCGACCAGCAGACGATCAACGCCATCCGCGCGGCCGGCGGTGACATCGTGCCGTCGTTCGGTGGCTGGAGCGGCAACAAGCTGGGCCCGAACTGCTCGACCCCCGAGGCGCTGGCCGGCGCGTACCAGCAGGTCATCAACGCCTACGGGCTCAAGGCGATCGACATCGACATCGAGAACTCCGACGAGTTCGAGAACACCGTCGTGCAGGACCGGATCATCACCGCCCTGAAGATCGTCAAGCAGAACAACCCCGGCATCCAGACGATCGTCACCTTCGGCACCTCGACCACCGGCCCGAACTTCTACGGCAACCGGCTGATCGACCAGGCCAAGGCGCTGAACGCGAACATCGACGTGTTCACGCTCATGCCGTTCGACTTCGGCAGCTCCAACATCCGCACCGACACCATCGGTGCGGCGACGGGGCTCAAGAACAAGCTCAAGTCGACCTTCGGCTGGAGCGACGCCGAGGCGTTCAAGCACGTCGGCATCTCGGGCATGAACGGCCTGTCGGACCAGCGCGAGCTGACCACGGTCGACGACTGGACCGCGATCCGCGACTGGTCGAAGTCCAACGGCCTCGGGCGACTGGCCTTCTGGTCGGTCAACCGCGACCGCGGTGGCTGCGACGGCCAGGTGTCCGCGAGCTGCTCGGGCATTCAGCAGTCCGACCTGGCGTTCACGAAGATCACCGCTGGTTTCTAGGCGGCTACGGGCCGTCAGCGCCATTTAATCGGTGGCGCTGGCGGCCTAGTCTTGTCCCATGCGACGACGACATTGATCTTCAACTGATCTGACCCGAACCGCGACGGCGTACGCGTGGTGTTCGCACCTCATCCCCATCTACGCCCTGTACGCGTTGCTCTTCGCCGACAGCGGGCTGTCCGACGCCCAGATCTCGGTGTTGCTCGCCATCTGGTCGCTGACCGCGGTGGTCTTCGAGGTGCCGTCCGGTGCTCTCGCCGACCGGTTCTCGCGGCGCGGTTCCCTGGTGGTCGCCGGCGCGCTCCAGGCCGCCGGGTACGCGACCTGGGTGCTGTTCCCGTCGTTCTGGGGTTTCGCGGCCGGTTTCGTGCTGTGGGGTCTCGGCGGAACGCTGACGTCAGGCGCGTTCGAAGCCCTGCTGTACGACGGGCTGGCGGCCGGCGGCGACGAGGACCAGTACGGACGGCTCAACGCCCGTGTCGACACCATCGAGCTGATCGCTCAGGTGCCGGTCGCGGTCGTCGCCACCGCGCTGTTCTCCTTCGGTGGCTACCAACTCGCCGGCTGGGTGTCCGTCGCGATGTGCCTCGCCTCGTCGGTGATCGCTTTGAGGTTCCCCGAACCTGAACGCGGCTCCGAGGACGACGACGAACCCGGCTACTTCGCGACGCTGAGAACCGGTCTGCGCGCGTCCATCCCGATCAAACGTGCCGTGCTGGCAGTGGCGCTGGTGTACGCGCTCGACGCGTTCGAGGAGTACTTCACGCTGCTGGCCCAGGACTGGGACGTGCCGACGGTGTGGGTGCCGCTGGCGACGATAGGCATACCGCTGATGGGTGCGGCCGGTGCCTCACTGGCCGGCCGGTTGCCGTTCAGGGGCTGGGTGCTGTTCGCCTCCGGTGCGCTGCTGATCGTGGCCGCGTGGCTGGCGGTTCCGCCGGCGATCGTCCTGTTGGGACTGTTCTACGGCCTGTACCGGTTCGTGCTGGTGCACGTGGAGACCGAGCTCCAGCACCGGATCGAGTCCGATGCCCGTGCGACGGTCACGTCCGTGGCCGCTATCGGCTCGGAGTTCGTGGCGTTCGCGGTCTACGGACTGTGGGTGCTGGGCTCGGCCATCGCCATCGGTGTGATGGTTTTGCTGGTGGCGCTGTTCATCAGGCGTCAGTGAGGGAGTGCGCGGCGAGGGCGTCGGTCATCGATGCCCTCGCGGTACTCCTCGATCGCGAGCGCCACGTCGAACGCCGTCCGCGTCTTCTCCAGCGCCGGCAGGTAGTGCACGCCGCGGGCCAGTGCGTCCAGATCCACGCTGAAGTACACGCCCATCAACGGGTTCACGAACAGCTCGCTGCCCTCGGTGCGGGTGGTGAACTGCACGTTCCCGAACTCGCCGCGCAACGAGGCCGCGATCTGCCCGTTCACGATGCTCGGTGACAACGGCGTCGCGTCCTGCGCCTGCTGCACCGCGGTCGTGTAGGCGCGGGCCTCGTGGCTGTCCGACGGGATCGACAACGCGCCGAGGTAGGCGCCCTGCTTGTCCAGCGCGGCGAGGTTCTCCAGCACGTGCGCGTGGCACACGCCGTGGTGCGCGTCGACACCGAACCCGAGGCTGGTCACGATCTTCACGACGCCGTCGATGCCCGTCACGGCGGCGAGGCTCGTCATGTCCTCGGTGGGCGTGCCGAGGTGCTGTTCGTCGCCGCGCAGCAGGATGTCCGTGCCGCCGTCGACGAGCACGACCGCGTCGATGGCGTGCTTCTTGATGATCGTGCGGTAGGCGCTGCGCAACGGCCGCACGCCCGTGCGCGGGAACGCGTAGACGGTGTCGTCGAGGAACCGCGCGAGCTCGCGTTCGGGGAAGTAGGCGTCCTCGCCGGAGGTTTCCGGTGTGACGGCGGCAATTCCGCGCTCCAGCCACGCGTCGAGGTCGAGACGTTCGAGGTCGCTGAAGCTGAGGCTGGCGTAGTGCACGCGCTTGCCCTGGCCGCGCAACGCGACGCCGAGCGGGATGCCGGCGAACACGTCGAAACCGCCGCCCGCCCCGGCGATCAGGACGTTCTGTGCGTCGTGGAGCCGGGCGAAGAGCGGCGGCGTGGCAAGGCTGAACACACCGCCGACCCTAGCTTTTCGACGTCGCCGGGGCTGCCGACTTCGACCAGCAGGCGGTCGGGTTCGCAGGCCAGAGCCTCGTCCAGTTCGGTCGCCAGCACGCCGACCCTGGGATGCGCGGCCTGGTCGCGGTACCGGGCGAGGTGCTCGGTCTGATCGGCGAACACGAACAACCCGTCGTCGTGCTCCGCCGCGAGATCGGCGATCTCCGGCGAGCGCGTGCAGGCGTGCCAGAGGTAGGGCCGGTCCGGCCACAACGCCTTCAACGCCAGGTAGTGCTCGATCGTCAGCGGCAGGCTGTACTCGATCTCCTTGCCGAACCAGCCGAACACCTTCGCCGTGTTGCCTCGCCCGAGCACCAGGTCGGTCCTGCCGGGAGCGAGGAGGGCGAGCGTCGCGTACTCGGCGGCGAGCCGGGCCGGGTCGTTCGTGGTGATCAGCGTGGTGGCGGTGGAGAGACGAAGCGTCGTCCGAGCCGCGACGTGCGCCAGCAGCGTGGCGGGGGAGGACGAGTTGTAGGGCGGGTTGTGGTGCTCGCCGACCGCGAAGACGTCGAAGCCCGCTTCGTCGGCCGCGACCGCCAGGGCGACGATCTCCGACGGCTGGAGGTCGCCCGCGGTGAAGACGCCGATCTGCACGCCGATCAGTGTCGCAGCCGGATCGTCCACAGACAGCCGGCCAGCGCGACCGCTCCCGCCGCGGCCAGCGCGGCGGAGGTGGAGACGTTGGCGACGAGACCGAGCAGGATCGGCCCGCCGCCCAGTCCGACGTCGAGGAACGCGCTGGCCGTCCCGGACGCGGCGCCGCGCTGATCCGGCCGCGCAGTGGCGAAGACGGCGGCGAAGAACGCGGGCGTGCTGAAGGCGACGCCGGCGCCGAGCACGACGCTGCCCGCGATCAGGTTGAACGGCATGAGGAACAGTCCCGCCGCGATGATCGCCATGGCGATCGCGCCGAGCCGCAACGGCGGCAGGCGGTCCGGGACCTTGGCGAAGACGACTCTGGCGATGACGACCGTGGCGCCGTAGAGGAAGAGCGGCAGGCTGACGTTGCCGAGGCCGATCTCCTGCGCCCGGATCGAGGCGAACGCGAGGAAGCCGCCGCTGGCCGCGATCGCCGTGCAGAGCGCGATGCTCGGCGCGATGGCCGGGCGGTGGATCAACGGGGCGTGAGGGCCGTCCGAAGGCGTGCCGGTCTCGCCGACGAACGCCGCGGCGACGCTGCCGGCCACGCAGAGCGCGGCCGCGGCGACCCAGGCCGTGGGGAACGACCGGTGCGTGAGGACCTCGCCCAGCGGAGGGCCCGCGGCGAGACCGAGGTAGAGGCCGAGCGAGTTGAGACTGAGGGCTTCGCCGAGACGGTCCGGCGGGGAGATGTCGACCAGGGCCGCGAACCCGGCCACGAAGAACGCGGCCTCGGCGACACCGAGCAGCAGCCGCAGGGCGAGGATCGTCGGCAGATCGGTGGCCAGGGCGGTGAGGGCGAGGCTGACGGCCGCGAGCAGGGCACCGCCCAGCAGCAACGGTCTTCGGCCGACGCGGTCGGTCAGGCGGCCGGCGATCGGGCGCAGCACCAGGGCCGAGACCGCGAACGTGCCGAACGCCAGCCCCGCCGCGGCCTTGGAGGCGTGCAACGGGCCGGTGACGTAGAGGGGCAGCGCGTAGACCGCGATGCCCATCGCGGTGAAGTAGCCCAGGTCAGCCGCCGTGAGAAGGGCGAAGCGCGGGGTCAGCAGACGCGCCATCGCCTCAGGGTGCGCTAGCCGCGGGCGTCCGACAAGAAGCCGGCGAACGAACGCAGACCCGGATGCAGGGAACGCAGGGCCTCGATGTCGACGTCCGGTTCGGCGTCGCTGGTGAACACCTTCCGCAACTCCGGATCGTCCACCTGGAACTGTTCGTATTCGAGACCCATCAGCCCGGCGATCTCCACGGGCGTCAGCAGATCCCCGGCCAGCGTCAGCGACGAGCCGATGAACCGGGCGGGATCGGCGAAGACCCGTGCGGCGATCGCGCCGATGTCGTCCACCGCGATCAGGTGGTAGCGGACCGACGGGTGCAGCAGGTGGGTCAGCTTCGGCAGGTCCGGCGCGTACAGGCCGTCCATGAACGTCGTCGGCCGCAGCACCGTCGTCGGCAGGCCGATGGCGGCGATGTGCCGCTCGACCTCCCACTTGCTGTCGAACGACGCGACGCCGGTCTCCTCGACGGCCTCCACCAGTGACGCGTACACGAGGTGTGCGACGCCGGCGGCCTGTGCGGCGTCGGCGACGTTGCGGCCCCACCGGGTCTCGACGGCGGGGGAGTAGCCCTGCGGTGATCGAGGGTCGTGCGGCGCGGGCTGCACGCTGAACACCGCGTCGGCACCGGTGAAGGCCCGCGCCAGCGACTCCGGGGAGTCCTGGTCGGCCACCGTGCCGCCGGGGACCGCCGGGTTGCGGGTCACCGCGCGGACGTCCCAGCCCGCCGCCACGAGGTGCCGTGCCACGGCGCCGCCCTGCTTGCCGGTCGCTCCCAGCACCACCGCGATCATTCTGCCCCCAGAAGGTTTTCTACAGGACTATCACGGATCTGGGGCGTGGTGACGCCACCTGGCCGATTCCATCGGGCCGGGCGTAACGCCAGGATCTTCCGAACAGATCAAACTGCACAAGCTGGACATCCGCGGAGGCCACCGTGCTAGTCGTACAGATCTTCCTGCCGCTGGCACTGGGCCTGGTGATGTTCGGACTCGGGCTCACCCTCACGGTCGCCGACTTCGCCAGGGTCGCGAAGTACCCCAAGGCCGCGGTCATCGCGCTCACCTGCCAGGTGATCATCCTGCCCGCGATCTGCCTCGGGCTGGTGCTCGCGTTCGGACTGAAGGGCGTGCTCGCGGTCGGCATGATGCTGCTCGTCGCGTCGCCGGGCGGCACGTCGGCGAACCTCTTCAGCCACCTCGCGGGCGGGGACGTGGCGCTCAACATCACGCTCACCGCGATCAACTCGGTGCTGGCGGTGTTCACGCTGCCGTTGGTCGTCGGCCTGAGCATGGCGCACTTCATGGCGGACAGCGCCGAGGTCGGGTTGCAGCCGGCGAAGTTCGTGCAGGTGTTCGCGATCGTGCTGGTGCCGGTGGCGATCGGCATGCTGGTGCGCCGCAAGTTCGAGGCCTGGGCTTTGAAGATGAACGACCCGGTGCGCATCGCGTCGGTCGTGGTGCTGGTGCTCGTCATCATCGCGGCGATCGCGCAGGCCTACCAGCAGCTGATCGACAACATCGGGACGCTCGGCCCGGTGGCGTTGCTGCTGAGCATCTTCAGCCTGCTGATCGGCTACTACGTGCCCAAGGCGTTCAAGGTCGAGCGCAAGCAGGCGATCGCGTCGGCGATGGAGATCGGCATCCACAACGCCACGATCGCGATCACGCTGGCGCTGACGGTGCTCAACGACGAGACGATGGCGATTCCGCCCGCCGTGTACGGGGTGCTGATGTACCTGCCGGCGGCGGTGGCTGCACGGTTGTTGTCCCGCAACAAGGCTGTTGTCTAAAGCGCTTGCGGCGAGGGTTAGGTTGATCGTGACATGCGTTCAACCTCAACCCTTGTGATGGCGGCCGTACTCGTTGCCGCAACTGCCGTTCCCGCCCACGCCGCGGGAATCGTCCGCTCTGACACCGGATTCGTGTCAGGAACCATCATCGACGCCCAGCGCTCGTTCCAGGGCATCCCGTTCGCCGCACCGCCGGCCGGGGAGAACCGCTGGCGCGATCCGCAGCCCGCGAAGCCCTGGCAGGGCGTCCTCAAGGCGGACAAGCCCGGTCCTCGTTGCGAGACCGACGAAGACTGTCTGTATCTCAACGTCACCACGCCGCTGAAAGCCACGAACCGGCCGGTCCTGGTCTGGATCCACGGCGGCGGCTTCACCAGCGGTGCCGGCTCCGACTACGGCGTGGACCAGTTGGTGCGCAACGGTTCCGTCGTCGTCACCACCAACTACCGGCTCGGCGCGTTCGGGTACTTCGGCTTCCCCGGACTCGACGGCTCCGGTGCGTTCGGTCTGCGGGATCAGCAGGCCGCGCTCGGCTGGGTCCAGCGCAACATCAGGCAGTTCGGCGGCAACCCGCACAACGTCACGCTCTTCGGTGCGTCGGCGGGCGGCTTGTCGACGTGTGCGCAGCTGACCTCGCCCAAGGCGAAAGGCCTGTTCCACCGGGCGATCATCCAGAGTGGACCGTGCCAGTTCGGAACGCCGGCGGGGGAGAACCAGATCCAGCACGCCTGGGCCAAGCGCGAAGACGTCGAACGGGCCGGCGCCCAGGCAACGGGCTGTGCCGACGTCGCGTGCCTGCGCCGGCTCACGGTCGAGCAGGTCACCGCGCTGACACCGCGGTTCTCGTCTCCCGCGTACGACACGGAAGCGTTGCCGGAGAACCCGATCACGGCGCTCCGCGAAGGCCGCTTCCACCGGATTCCGGTACTCGCGGGCACCGCGCGCGACGAGTTCTCGGTGTTCGCCGCGATGTTCTACCCACCGCTCGACGCCGCCGCGTACCAGCAGGCGTTGACCGAGGGTTTCGGCGCGGCCAAGGCGCAGCGGATCCTGGCCGCCTACCCACCGCGCGGTGGCGACGAACGAGTGCCGCTCTCCGCGGCGCTCTCGGACATGACCTCGGCCTGCCCCACCGCCGAGCTGCGCGCGCAGACGCACGCGTTCGGCTACGAGTTCGCCGAACCCGACCCGCCGATGATCTTCCCGGGCATGCCGGACTTCCCGTACGGCGCCTACCACGGCTCGGAGCTGCCGTTCCTGATGCGGTACGCCGGCGTCGAGCTCGCCGGGAAGCAGCAGAAGCTCTCCGAGGAGATGGTGCGGGCGTGGACCCGGTTCGCGCGGACCGGACATCCCGGCTGGTCACGCCAGGACGTCCGGCTCTTCGCGACCGAGCAGGTCGCACCGGCGGATCACCGGTGCGACCTCTGGGCTAGCTAGCGGAACCCTGTGGCGCGCGTCCGTGCGACTTGCCGGGCGCGCGCACGCCGTTCACCGTCGAGGTGTCGAACGCGAACGTGATCACCGCGGTGGCGATCGCGTCGGCGTTGACGTCCAGGGCGGTCAGGTTCAGGTTCGACCGGTCGTCGCACGGCTGGTGGTAGCACGGGTCGAACGCGATGCCCGCGGTGCCTCCGTACCGTGCCGCCTGCTCGGCCGTCTTCACGTCCTCGGCTCCGGTGAACAGGCCGCCGGCCGGGATGTTGACCGCGATGAACGGCCCGTAGTCCGACCGTCCGGAGAAGTCCGTGTCCTCCGAGGGCAGCCCGCGGTCGGCGTAGAACTTCTCGAAGACGTCCTCGATCTGCGCCGACCCCGGCGGGATCGGCACGGGCGCGGTGCCGCTGGAGTCGTCACCGTCGTAGATGCCGTAGAAGTGGTTCGGCGAGCCGACCATGTCGAAGTTCAGGTACAGCGCGATCTTGTCCTGTTCGGCCTGCGGCAGCGTGGCGACGTAGTGCTCGGACCCGAGCAGGCCCTCCTCCTCGGCACCCCACCAGGCGAAGCGGACCTTCGCGTTGGGCTTGACCTTGTTCATGTGGATCGCCGTCTCCAGCAACGCCGCCGAGCCGCTGCCGTTGTCGTTGATGCCGGGCCCGTCCTGCACGCTGTCGAGGTGCGCGCCGGCCATGACGACGTTGTTCGCGTTGCCGTCCTGGGTCTCGGCGAAGACGTTCCACGCCTGCCGGGTCTCCTCGGTGAAGTCGACCTTCACCCGGACCGTGGCGCCGGGCGTGAGCACGATGAGCTCCTCGGCGGCGGCGTAGGTCGCGAACACCACGGGGATCGCGAGACCCGGCGTGTCCCCGATCGGCGTGACCAGGCCGGTGCGGCCGGGCTGGCCCTCGTTGAACAGGATCGCCGCCGACGCTCCCGCGGCCTGGGCGTTCAGCGCCTTCACGTTGAACCCGCACGAGCCGCGTTGCAGCATCGCGACGCGGCCGGGAACGAACCCGGCGAAGTCGGCGGCCTCGCAGCCGCTGCTGTTGCCGTTCGGCGCCGGAGTCGGCGGAACGACCACGTCGACGGGCTGGATGACGCCCGTGACGTCACCCTCCGCCGTCGGGACGAACCCGTTGCGGTTGAAGTCGGTGTCCCGCTGGAAGACCCGCGGCACCGGCGAGACGCGGTCGAGCCGGGAGTTGTCCTCCACGTACGGGAAGTCGAACGACTGCACGCTCGGCGAGTAGCCGGCCGCGTTCAGTTGTGAGACCACGTAGTTCACCGACGCCTGGTATCCAGGACGTCCGGCCGCGCGGTCGCCGTGGGTGTCCGCGATGGACTGGAACGCGTCGAGATGTCGCAGGACACCGTTCAGCGTCACGGCTTTGGTGAGCTTCGCAGGAGAGTTGTTGTTGGGATCAGCGAGTGCCTGTCCGGTCACTGCCAGTGGTAGAACCAGTGTCAGGACCGACAACAGCGCCAAGCGCCGAGGACGTTGGACCATCGGTGTACCTCCATGCGTACATCGCCGCCGAATGCGTCCCCCGACGATCCTTATCTGTCCGATGTGTCTCGTGTTACACCGTTGCTACGGGAGGTGGGTGTTTGTTCCGGTTGCTGGAGACCGCTCTGCGCGTCGAACCGCTGCCAGGAGAAGGTCTCACCAACGTTCTGCACCTCGTCACGCTGGCCGACGGGCGCAAAGCCGTGCTGCGGCAACCGAAGGTGGCGCGCGACCTGCCGAAGTTCGTCGTGCCCGGCGCGCCGGAGATCCTCGCGCACAACGGCCGCGGTGACGTGCTGGTCGAGTACGTCGAGGGCCGGACGCTCGCCGACGCGCTGCCGGTCTCCGACGAGGTCTGGCGCAGCGTCGGCCTGGCGTTCCGGAAGATCCACCGCGTCGGCCTGCTGCACAACGACGTGAACCTCCACAACATCATTGTCGGAGAAGGCGAAGCCACGCTGATCGACTGGGACAACCCCGGCCAGGGCAACCCGCTCGACGAGCTCGCGGCGTTCGAGGAGCACCTCTACCTGCACGGAACCGTGCTGCCCCAGGCGTTCTGGATCGGTTACGGGACCAGGCCGGATCCGACCCTGCTGCGCGTGCACCGGATCGCCGGGTGCATCGGCTGGCTCGCGAGCGAGGACTGGCGGGCGTGGGAGGACGACCGGACGCTGAAACCGGAGAACCTGGCCAGGGTCCGGAACTGGCGGCGACTGCTCGCGCAGTGGCTCGCCGACCAGCTCCGGACCGATCTCCTATCGGCTGAGGTCGCGGTACTTCAGCACCGACAGCGGCCAGAAGATCGCCACGAACACCGCCGGCCACAGCACAGCGAGTAGCAGCGAGTTCTGCGCGGCCCACGAGTCGCCGCCGACACCGGGGTTGCCGAACAGCTCCCGCGCCGCCGCCACGGTCGACGACAGCGGGTTCCACTCCGCGACCACCCGCAGCCAGCCGGGCATCAGCTCCGGCGAGACGAACGTGTTCGCGAACATCGTCAGCGGGAACAGGAACATCCACGACGCCTGCGCGGCTTCCGGCTTGACCAGCAGGCCGAGGTAGATGCCGACCCAGACCAGGGCGAACCGCAGCCACAGGAACAGCGCGAACGCCAGCAGCGCGTTGAGCAGCCCGTCGTGGAACGACCAGCCGATCACCAGGCCGCACAGCGCGAGCACCAGCAGCTCCAGCGACGAGTTCACCAGGTCCGCGATGCTGCGCCCGGCCACGACGCCGGTCTGCGACATCGGCGAGGCGCGGAACCGGTCCGTGACGCCCCGGTCGGCGTCCATCGACACCATCATGATCGTGCTCGCGATGCCGAACGCGATGGTCTGACCGAACATGCCCGGCAGCAGGAACTCGATGTAGTCGCCGCCGCCGAAGACGTTCATCGCGCTGCCGAACACCAGCCCGAAGATCAGCACCGAGATGATCGGGTAGGCGAGGTTCGCGAACACCCTGACGGGCTCGCGCACCCAGTGGATCAGGTCCCGCTTGGCGACGATCCACGAGTCGATGGCCGCGTACCTCACGCCCGCACCTCCGAGACTGCCTTGTGGCCGGTGATGGCGAGGAAGACGTCGTCCAGCGTCGGTCGCCGCAACGCGATGTCCTCCGCCTCGACACCGCGAGCGGCCAGCGCCGACGTCACCCGCGTCAGCGCCGCCACCCGGTCGGCCACCGCCACGCTCACCCGGAACGTGTCGGGGTCCACCTCGGCGTCCGGGCCGAGCACTTCTGCCGCGACCGGCAGCTCGTCGGCGTCGCGGACCACGACCTCGATCCGGTCGCCGCCGAGCTTGGACTTGAGCTGGTCCGGCGTGCCCTGCGCCGCCACGCGACCGGTGTCCATCACGACGATCTGGTCGGCGAGCTGGTCGGCCTCGTCCAGGTACTGCGTGGTCAGCAGCACCGTCGTCCCCTCCGCGACGACCCGCTTCACCTCCCGCCACACCTCGCCGCGGTTGCGCGGGTCGAGACCGGTCGTCGGTTCGTCCAGGAACAGCACCGACGGGCGCATGATGAAGCTCGACGCCAGGTCCAGGCGCCGCCGCATGCCGCCCGAGTACAGCTTGGCCCGCTTGCCGGCCGCGTCGGTGAGCCCGAACTGCTCCAGCAGCTCGTCGGCCCGGACCTCGGCCTGGCGCTTGGACAGGTGGTAGAGCCGCCCCCACATGACCAGGTTCTCCCTGCCGGTCAGCACGCCGTCGACCGTGGACTGCTGGCCGTTCAACGCCACCTGACGGCGCACCGCCGGTGCCTCCCGCGCGACGTCGTGACCCGCGACCTCGGCGCGGCCGCCGTCCAGGCGCAGCAACGTGGCCAGGATGCGCACCGCCGTGGTCTTGCCGGCGCCGTTCGGGCCGAGCAGCCCGCAGACCGTTCCCGCCGGTACGGCCAGGTCGAACCCGTCGAGCGCCGCTTTCTTGTCGAACATCTTCCGCAGGCCTTCCGCGAGCACCGCGTGTCCCACGCCTTCACCCCCACAACTGCTTATGTTGTACACCAGGTGTACGTTGTACACGGTTCTAGGATTCACATGCAAGCGAGTTGTGAACGAGGGGGTCGGGTGAAGAGCGATCGTGACCGGAGCGTGCGGCTGCTGTGGGAGCCGCCGGCCGAGCCGACGAGAGGGCCGAAGGCCGCGCTGAGCCAGTCACGGGTGGTCGAGGCGGCCATCAAGGTGGCCGACGCCGAGGGCGTCGAGGCGCTCACCATGCGCCGGGTCGCCGAGACGCTGGGCTTCACCACCATGTCGCTCTACCGGCACGTGCCGGGCAAGTCCGAGCTGCTCGATCTGATGGTCGACGCGGTGTGGGCCGGGACCGAGCACACGCCGAAGGGCGCGTGGCGGGCCGGGCTGGAGTTCTTCGCCCGGCAGGTGTGGGCGATGTACCGCGCGCACCCGTGGATGCTCCAGCTGACGTCCTCGCGGCGGATGCCCGGCCCGGAGGCCATGACCCGCCAGGACGCCGCCTACGCGGTCGTCTCCGAACTCGGGCTGGCGTCCGAGGAGATCGTGGCGGTGGTGACGGCGGTGTCCCACTTCGTCCACGGCGTCGGCCGGACGATGGCGGACCGCGTGCAGGCCGAACGGGAGACCGGCGTGTCCGAGGAGGACTGGTGGAACGGCAGGGAGGCGCTCTGGGAGCACTTCACGCCCGACCGGCTGCCGATGATGACCCACATCTGGAACTCGGGCGGCTTCGAGCGGATGCTCGACGACTTCGAGTTCGGTCTCGCGAGGGTCCTGGACGGCCTCGCGGCGTTCATTGAGTCGGAGGATCGACCGCTGGTTCGTCCAGAGACGTGCCTGTAGTCGGACAACCCACCTTGAGTCGTCCGATCGAGTGAAAAGCGCAGCTCAGCCGGGGCCGGAACCGTAGTTGAACGGTTACGTAATGCCATTGTTATGCGCAATCAGAATGAACTCGTTCGCAGGCTGAACCGACCACTCCTATCTGCCCGTTTTCCTTCGTGACACCGTTTCGCCGCGGGGGTCGAATCGGGACGACGAGGAGGTCGTATGACAGCTGGCGCGCACGACGCGGTCACCCTTGGCTGCTACGCGCTCGGCGTTCTGGACGCGCACGAGAGTCTTGGCGTGGAGCAGCACCTTCGGGGCTGTCCGTCCTGCCGTGCGCAGGTCGCCGACTTCCATCGGATCCGCACAGCGCTTGACGACGTGCCACGTGAGGCATTTCTGCATGAGCTCGAGGACGACCTGCCCATGCCTTCGGACCTTCTGCTGCAGCGCACGCTGCGGCAGATCAGGCAGGAGTCGGTCATTCCGCAGCAGCGGGAGTCCGACCCACGCCCGAGAGCCAGTCCTCCACTGCCGGTGGAGGACCTCCCCGAACCGCAGCACGCCAGGCCACGGCGCTGGCCGGGCTATCTCGTCGCCGCGGCCGTGGCCGCGGTGGTCGCGTTCGGGGGTGCGGCGGTGTTCATGCAGAACCAGGCACCGCAGTCGACGATCGCCGGACCTCGCACGGGCGAGGGCAAGGCGACCGGAGGCATCGAGCTGAAGGCGAACATCGCGCCTTCGTCTCAGGACCGGTACCTGGTCACGGCCGAGGTCAACGGCCTGCCCGCACTCCAGAAGTGCAAGCTGGTCGTGATCGGCAAGGACGGCAGCAAGACCGAGGCGTTCGCCTGGACCTCGTCCGAGAAGGCGAAGGTCGAGGGTGCGACCGTGCGGGGCATGGTCAGCGTCCCGCCGGACCAGGTGCGGTCGATCGCGGTCGAGAACACCGAGGGCAAGCAGTTCGTGGTGGCGAACCTGTAAGGACGGAAACGGACGAAGGCCCCGGATTCTTCAAGAATCCGGGGCCTTCGACTTGCATTGGTGTAATTAGACCGCCTGCAATGTCAGCCAGGCGCCGACGACGATGACCATCGCGGCTGTGCCGACGGGTGCGTAATGCGACAGCATGCGGGTGGCACGGCCGTCCAGGATTTTCTCGACGCGTTCTCGCGCCTTCACGAGCAGCAGACCGACCGCGGTGAGCGTGCCGGCCATGCCGATTCCGTAGCCGACGACCAGCAGCACGCCGAACCACGTGCGGCCCAGGGCCATCGCGCCGAGCAGGACCACCAGCGCGGACGGCGAGGGGACCAGGCCGTTGGCGGCGCCCATGCCGATGAGGCTCGCGCGGCTGTACCCGTGGCCGTGCCCATGACCGTGCCCATGTCCGTGGCCGTGCCCGTGTCCCGTCAGGGCTCCGGCGAGCGCGGGTTCGCGGGTCGTCGACAGGGCAGAGCGCAGCAGCATCACGCCGATCGCCGCGATCAGCACGCCGCTGACCAGCCCGAGCCAGCGCAGCACCTGTTCACCGGCCAGCGCGCTGGAAGCACTGATGATCAAGCCGAGGACCAGCACGCCACCGGTGTGCGTGGCCGTGACCGACGCGCCGACGATGAACGCGTCCTTCGGCGTGCCCTGACGACCGGCCAGATAGGCCGCGATGAGCGTCTTGCCGTGACCGGGCAACGCCGCGTGCGACGCGCCGAGCACCAACGACAGCAACAACGCCAAAAACCCGAGCCACGGCGTGAGGTCGTCGCTGCCCAGGATGTCGTTGAGCTTGGCCGCCGTGACGCTGAGGGACTGGATGGGGGAGCCGGTGGCCTTCTTCGGCTCGGACCCGCTGCCCGGTTCGGCGCTGAACGCGACGGAGCGGACGTCCATCGGACTGCTGAGCAGGTCCTCCGGGTACGTCCGCAGTTCGTCGCTGATGCTCTCGGTCGGCACCGGCGAGTCCGTCAGCCTGATGCCGGTGCCGGCGGCGGTGATCTCACGCCAGCCGACCCGGTCGACGTTCGACTCGTCGCGGAACTCGAGCCTGGCCGGCCGGTCCAGGTCCACCTTGGCGGTGAACTCGCAGACCAGCCGGGTCGTGATGAGATCGGCCTGGCCGACCGGGTGTTCCTTGGCGGAGCTCGCCAGCGTCCAGGAGATCTGCCGGCCGTCCACAGTGGAACGGTCGGTCCTGGAGACCTCGTCGCACCACTGCTTCGCGTCGCGGGTCTTCAGGTTCTCCTGGAGCGTCGGGATCTCCGCCACGTCGACCACGGATCTGAGATCGATCCGGTCCGGGTGCAGGTGCAGCCCGTGGTAGTGGTTGACGCTGAAGTTGCCCAACGGGTGGGCGGACGCCTCGCCGTTGATGAAGAAGATGCCGGCGAGCAGCAACGCCGCCACCAGGACGGGCCGCACCACCCAGTTGGACAGGCTCACCTGCCGCCTCGAAGCTCCGCGAGCTTGCGACCGGCCTTGAGCGCCTGCAACGGGGAGAAGTTCGCGTTCAGCCGGAGCGCCTGCACCAGTGCCTCCTGGGCCTCGGCGACCCGGCCGAGCGCGGCCAGGATCATGCCGCGGTGGTAGGAGAACGTGGCGTTCTGCCAGCCCAGCGCCACCGCGCGGTCGGAGTAGCCCAACGCCTCGGCGTCCCTTCCGTTCACGTGCAACGCCCAGGCCATCGCGTCGGCCACGAAAACGCTCTGCCGGCGGCTCCACTCGGCTTCCGCACGGCGCAGCGCCTGCATGCCATCACCGCGGTCCGCGGCGACGAGGGCCGCGGCCAGATCGTCGGAAGCACCCTGCGACTCCATCAGCCGTTGCTGCTCGGACAGGACGTCGTACTGCCTCGCGGCCTCGTCGCTGCGGCCGTTGGCCTCCAGCAGTTCCGCGTACTCCTGCAGGTACTGAGGCAGGGGAGCGCGCGCGACGAGCCTGCGGTACGCGTCGAGCGCCACCGGGACGTCACCTCGCGCCGCGTCGATCTTGGCCATGCCTTGAGTGAGAGTCATGTCGTCTCCTCTCGCCGCCAGTCCCTGCTCGTAGTGCTGAGCGGCTTCGTCGAGCCGGTTGTGGTCGAACGCGAGTTCGCCCAGCCGGTAACGGCAGAACGCGATCTCCTCGGGCGTCGTGGCGGCCTTCAGCGCGCGCTGCATCGCGTCGCGGGCGCCGTCTACGTCACCGTGGAGTTCGAAGTGGAAGGAAGCGCGGGCGAACGACGCCGTGTTGGGCTTGATATCCAGCATCTTCTGCACCGCGTCCTGCGCGCCCGCGTCGTCGCCCAGTTGCGTCAACGCGTCCGCCAGCACGCCGTACGCCTCCGAGGAGGACGGCAGTGCGGTGATGGCCTTCTGTGCCCAGTCACGGGCCGTGTGGAAGTCGTGGCGGGAGTTGGCCAGCGTGCCCATGCCGATCGCGGCAAGGCCCGTGTCGCCCGCGTTCTTCAACGCGCCTTCGGCCTTCGCGTAGTACGCGGGATCGGCCGTGACACGTGCCAGTTCCACATAGGACGAACCAAGCCGCGCCCAGGAGTCCTTGTCCTGCGGAAGCTCGTGCAGCCGCTGCTGGAGCTGGTGCACCACGCGATGCATCTGGTTCTGCTGCGCCACCGCCGGAACCGGGGGCGCAGGGGGCGCGCCCCCGGCCCTGCTGTCGGCAGGACCGGAGGCGGCGAGGTAGGCAAGCGCCGCGGTGACCAGGAGAACCACCGCGACGGCCTGCCGTTGCTGGTACTTCACTTCGAGTGCGACCCGTACTTGCGGATCGATGCCTGGCGCTTGCGCCACAGGAAGAAACCGGCTCCGAACACGAACGCCGAGCCGACCGCCGTGGTCATGGCCATCGGGTCGATGTTGCCGATCTTGCCGACCGGGTTGACCGCGACCTCGGCCGTGGTGCCCGAGGCGTTGACCGCGGTGCCGTTGCGGGGCAGGCCCACGTACGGGAAGTTCGCCTCGAACGGCTGGTCGTTCGCGTCGACCTTGTCACCCGTGGCCAGTGCGTCGACGAGCTTGCCGGACGCCGCCGCGCCTTCCATCGCCTGCACGGCGATGTCCACCACGTCGTCGGCGAGGCGACGGCCGTTCGGGAAGCCCTGCGTGTCACCCGCGAGCAGGCCCAGGCGGTTCGGGTTGGCGTTCGGCTCGATCATCATGTTCAGCCGCAGCATCTCGGACGGGCGGAACCGCCGCGCGTCCACGTCCGCGTTGTTGACCTGCGAGTTCAGGTCGGCGTTGATCTGCGCGCCGAGCTTCTTCGTGATGCCGGTCAGGAAGATCTCGGCCAGGTCGTCACGCTGACCCTGCGGTGCCGGGATCTTGTAGATCGCCTCGATGAGCTTCGGCAGCTCCGGGTTCACCACCCGGTCGACGAGCTCCTTCACGCCGGCGTCCTGGTCGGGGCGCAGACCGTTGAACGCGTCCTTGAGGCCCGCGGGGGCCACGACCTCGTTCACCAGCGGGTTGCCCAGACGGGAGACCTGCACGAAGTCGCCGACCGCCTCCGCCTTGCCGGGCGAGAGCTTCAGGCTGCGGCGCTGCGTGGTGCTCCAGATGCCGATGTTCGGGTTGCGGTGTGCGTCGTTGCGCAACGCCAGCGCCTGCTTGGGCAGCTGGATCGCGATGGTGTTGACGTTGTAGCCGCGCAGCGTGTCCTGGCCGACCTCGCTCAGGTTGCCGCCGTAGAGCAGGTCGAACACCCGCAGGTCGGCGAAGAACGCGTCCTCGGACGGGCCCACGTAGACCTTGCCGCCACCGGCGATCTGCGTGATCGCCTGGTCGCGCAGCTTCTTGAAGTCCGGCATCGACGCCGGTCCGTTCGGGGACGGCGCCACCGGGGCGTTGTCGGCGAGCTTGACCTTCTGACCGTTCTGGTAGATCGCCTCGAGGTCGTAGCGCTGCCGGAACAGCAGGTTCTCGTCGTCGAGCGAGTCCACGACACCGTTGGAGTACAGGAACGTGTTGTTCTTGCGCCGGTCGTCGTTCTGGAAGCTGAACCGCAGGGTGACGTCAGGCTTGGCGTCACCGTCGCTGTCGACGTTGAAGTCGTACTGCGCGTCCTCGGCCCACGGGAAGAAGTTGGGGCCACCGTTGGGTTCCTGGAACCCGGACCAGTTGCCGACCAGCGTCACGGTGTCCTTGTGGTCCGGACTCACGAACGCGTACAGGTCGGTGTTGTCCACTGCCGGGTCGCCCGCGATGAGCGGAGCCTCACGGTGAGACGACGCCGTGGCGTTCGTACCGCCGAACATGGCCGCGTTCAGCAGTGTGGCGGCCACCAGCGCGGCCGCAGCCACCTGGCCGCGCCGACCGCTGAGGGCGTGCGGTGATGACATTTGTGGGCAACCTTTCGGAGATGAATTCAGGATGCTGTGCGTTCGTTCAGGCGCTGTGCATGAGCAGCGACGGTTCGCTGGAGTGGCTGGAATGAACGGCGTGGCTTGTCCACCTCGCCTGGGTGAAGTCGCGGATGCCCTCGACGAGCCGTTCCACGTCCTGTTCGGGGCGGACGACCAGCCGGGCGAACTTGCTGGTCATACCGAGCTTGTTGCCGCATTCGCGGATGAAGACCTGGTGCTTGGCGAGCAGGTGGTCGCGCAGTTCGCGGCCGTCCATGCCTCCGCCGAGCTTCACGAACAGGAAGTTCGCCTGCGACGAGTAGACGGTCAGGTCGGGGATGCGCGACAGCTCCATGCCCATGCGGTAGCGGTCGCGGCTCAGCAGCCGCAGGCTCTCGGCGTACTCGCCTTCGTGCTCGGCCAGCATGAACACGACGGTCTCCGCCAGGGAGTTGAGGTTCCACTTCGGCAGCGTCTTGCGCATCTTCCCGGCCAGTCCCGGGTTCGCGACCAGGTAGCCGAACCGGATGCCGTGCAGGCCGAAGTTCTTGCCGAGGCTCTTCAGCACGACCACGTTGGGCCGGATGGACGCCTCGGCGGCGACCGACGGGTTGCGCTCGACCTCGACGAAGTCGATGAACGACTCGTCGATCACGATCAGATCGAGGTCGGACAGCTCGTCCATGAACCGGATGATCTCCCGGCGCGGCAGGTAGCCGCCGTCGGGATTGTTCGGGTTGCAGATGACCGCGACCCTGCTGCCCCGCGTGCGGATGAACTTGATGTACTCGTCGATGTCGAGCTCGAAGTTGTTGCTCTCCTGGAGCAGGAACATGTCGACGCGCTTGTTGCTCTCCATCGGCTGGTCGGTCCAGCGCCCGAAGGTGGGAATGGGGATGGCGATGCTCTCGTGGATCCACAGGTGGTCCATCCACGTGATGAGCTCGGTCGAGCCGTTCGACATCGCGAGCGTCGCCGGGTTCAGTCCCAGCACCTTGGAGAGCTGGTCCGCGATCTTGCTGGAGTCGCTCGGATAGAACTTGAGCACCGACTCCAGGTTCTTCGACAGCTCCTCGAACATCTCCGGCGTCGGGAAGTACGGATTGCACGGGATGCAGAAGTCGACGAGCTCGCCCACACCCGTCCGCGACAGCTCGAAATAGGACGGGCTGTGCGCGGTCTGCTGGAAGAGACCCGAGTCCACACCATGCCGCACGCGACCACTCCGTCCTTCGATCCGTTTCCGACACCGGGGCATACGTGCCGATGTTCATCCCGGTTCACGGGTCGGTTCCGGGAAGGTCTCGGAACGGTCTCGTACGCAACCTCGCGTACTCCGGATCCTCATGTCGTCGGACGCCGCTTTGTCCGGTTCCCGGGACGCTGTGATCCACGTGATCGTCGTGGCCGTCCACACCGGACAGATCGAGGGTGTCGAACTCCCGGTCGAGGTGCCATCTCGTTGGAACGGAACGCTTTTGGTCTGCGGCCACGAGACCTGTCAGGCCGGGTGCACGCCGCCGATCGAGATGGCCTCACGGCCCGCGGCGGGGGCGATCGCCTGGGGACCGTGGCGGGGGCGTGGGGCGGTCCAGCCGGCTGCCCGCCCCCGGGATTCGTGGTCCGGACTCGTTTGGAACCGTCGTCGGAGTTCGTTCGGACCTCTGACGCGTCGGCGGACGCCGTAGCGGGTATCCCCACCTGTTCACGGGTGCGCGAGGCCCCGTCCGGTGAAGGTGGTGGAGGCGGTGCGCCAGGCAGCCGTTCACGACCGAACGCTCGCGCGCTCGCGGGCGGGTGCAGTGGCCGGCGTGACTGTGGAAGACCGGATCTCCACCGGACGCCGCCAAGCCGCCGGCGCGAATGCTTTGGCTGGTCAGTACGGCCCTGAGACGCGGGTACCCCAGGGCTGGACCACGACTCCACGCCGTGAGGAGACCGTGAAGCCCGGGCTTTGTGACGTACCACCCAGGCCGGTTTCCACGACCGTGACGGGCGTCCTGCGAAAAATTGTCGGTAGGTGCGGATACCCTGCTGGCAGTCCGCACACAATCAGGGAGCAGTACCCGTGACCGCAGAGACCCTGTACGGGGCCGACGACCTCACCCATCTGGAAGGTCTGGAGGCCGTACGCAAACGGCCAGGCATGTACATCGGGTCGACCGACAGCCGGGGCATCAACCACCTCTTCAGCGAGATCGTCGACAACTCCACCGACGAAGGCGTCGCGGGGCACGCGACCAAGATCGTGGTCACGCTGCACGCAGACGGCAGCGTCCAGGTCGACGACGACGGCCGGGGCATCCCCACCGACGTGCACGCGAAGTCCGGTCTGTCCGGTGTGGAACTGGTGCTCACGAAGCTGCACGCCGGCGGCAAGTTCGGCGGCTCCGGCTACAAGACCTCCGGCGGCCTGCACGGCGTCGGCGCCTCCGCCGTCAACGCCCTCTCCCACCGCTACGACGTCACGGTGCGGCGCGGCGGCAAGGTCCACGAGATGTCGTTCGCCCACGGCGTTCCCGGCGTCTTCGACGGCCCCGGCCCCAAGGCCAAGTTCACCCGCCAGAACGGGCTTCAGGTCACCGGCAAGATGAAGCGGTCCGAGTCCACCGGCACCTCGACCCGTTACTGGTACGACGCCCGCTACTTCGAGAACGGCGCCGTCCTGGACGTGGACGTCGTCCGCCAGAAGATGCGCAACACGGCCTTCCTCGTCCCCGGCGTGACCTACGTTCTTCGTTCGGCGCTGGAAGAGACCATCTCCGAAGAGGTCTTCCACTACCCGCACGGCCTGACGGACATGGTCGACTTCCTGGCCCCCAACGGCGACCGCGCCGTCTCCGGCACCCTGGTGATCACCGGCAACGGCACCTACTTCGAGAACGCCGCCGACGAGAACGGCGTGATGCGGTCCAAAGTGGAGCGTCAGGCCGAGATCGAGGTCGCACTCCGCTGGGGCACCGGCTACGAACGCACCGTCGAGTGCTTCACCAACACCATCCGCAACGTGCACGGCGGCACCCACCGGCGCGGCTTCGACCGTGCCGTCGTGAAGTCCGTCCAGGACGCCATCTCCAAGACCCGAGGGCTCCTGAAGCCCAAGGAGGAGATGCCGACCCTCGACGACGTGCTCGAAGGCATGACGGCCGTCATCCACGTCCGCATCCCCGAGCCGCAGTTCACCTCGCAGACCAAGGACGAACTCTCCACCGCCGGCATCACCAAGGTGCTCCAGGGCATCGTCGACCAGCACATCCGCGCGTGGACCGAAGACCGCAAGACCAAGATGGAAGCCAAGACCGTCCTGCAGAAGGTCGTCGACGCCTCCCGCGTCCGGCTCACGCAGAAGCAGCAGAAGGACGCGGCCCGCCGCAAGACCGCGCTCGAGGGCGCGGCGATGCCCGCGAAGCTGGTGGACTGCCGCACCACCGGGGTGGCTCGTTCTGAGCTGTTCCTCGTTGAAGGCGACAGCGCGTTGGGCTGTTTCGTGAAGGAAACTCGCGTTTCGCTCGCGTCTGGCAAGTCGTTGTCGTTCGGTGAACTCGTGGACGACTGGGAACGCGGAGTCACGCACTTCGGTTACGCCACCAACAAAGCAGGCCGCGTCGTCGTCGTACCGCTGGTCGAGCCGCGGCTGACCAAGAAGGACGCGGCGCTCGTCCGCGTCACCCTGGACAACGGCGAGTCGGTGCGTTGCACGCCGGACCACCTGTTCCGGCTGCGTGACGGCTCCTACCGGCGCGCGGACGCTCTGCAGGCCGGCGACTCGCTGATGCCGCTGTACCGGTCGGTGTCCTCGAAGGCGGAGGGCCACAAACTCGACGGCTACGAGCGGGTCTGGATGAACGACCGGCAGGAATGGGTCTACACCCACTACCTGGCCGACGCGTACAACCTGCGCCACGGCTTCGACAGCACCGAGGACGGCAACGTCCGGCACCACGTCGACGTCGACAAGCGGAACAACGACCCGCGCAACCTCAAGCGCATGACGTGGGAAGACCACTCTGCGCTGCACGCCGCGATGATGGGCGAGCACGTGCACGAGGGCTACCGCGCATGGCTGGCGGCCGGCGGCACCGAGTTCAAGTCCGCGATGCTGTCCGAGCAGTGGAAGAACCCGGAGTTCCGCGCCTCCTGCCTCGCCCGGCTCGCCGAACGCAACCAGGATCCGGAATTCCGTGCCCGCATCGAGCAGGGTTTCCTCGACTGGTACTCGGCACTGAGCGAGGACGAGAAGGCGGCCTACGCCGAACGCCTGCGCGCTCTGCAGGCCGAGTACTGGGCCAAGCCCGAGCACCGCGCGGCCGCCGCCGAGCGAGTGCGCGCGTTCTTCGCACAGCCCGGCAAGCGCGAAGAGTGGAGTGAGCGCTCCCTGGCGCAGTGGCAGGACGAAGAGCTGCTCGCCTGGCGTTCCCGCACCACGATCGACCAGTTCTCGGACCCGGCAGAACGTCAGCGCCAGCGTGACGCCGTCATCGCGTGGCACGAGAACAACCCCGAGTTCGGCCGCAAGCACTCGGCGCGGATGCAGCAGCGCATGGCCGACGCCTCCACCGGCCACCTGGAGAAGATCCAGAAGGGTCGTCGCCAGTACGTGGAGTCGACGCCACGCGCGGAGCGGGTCGCCAAGCAGGTCGAAGGCCGTCGGCTCGCCGCACTGAAGCGGATGGCGCCGATGCTGGACACGCCGTCGAACTTCGAGCTGGCGTTGTCCTACGAGCTCGACCGCAGGGAGAACGCGAGGACCGGACTGAAGTTCCTGAAGGTGCTGGCGCACTACGACGACGACTTCGCGCGGTTGCGCGAGGCAGCGTCGATGGTGAACCACTCCGTCAGGTCCGTCGAGGCGTTGCCAGAGCGGGAAGACGTCTACGACCTGACCGTCGACGGCTACCACAACTTCGCACTCGAAGCCGGAGTGTTCGTCCACAACAGCGCTCGCATGGCGCGCGTCTCCGAGTACCAGGCGCTGCTTCCCTTGCGCGGCAAGATTCTCAACGTCCAGAAGGCCTCACTCGCCGACACGCTGCGCAACGCCGAGATCGCCTCCATCGTCCAGGTCCTGGGCGCCGGCACCGGCCGCACGTTCGACCTCCCGCAGATGCGGTACGGCCGCGTGATCCTGATGGCCGACGCGGACGTCGACGGCAGCCACATCCGGACGCTGCTGATCACGTTGTTCGCCAAGTACATGCGCCCGGTGATCGAGGACGGCCGCCTCTACGCGGCCATGCCGCCGTTGCACAAGGTCATGACGCGCGGCCGCAACGCCGAAACGCACTTCACCTTCACCCAGCGTCAGATGGAGCAGAAGGTCGCCTCGCTGGAGAGGGCCGGCAAGCAGGTGGTCACACCGGTGCCGCGGTTCAAGGGCCTGGGCGAGATGGACGCGGACGAGTTGTGGGAGACCACGATGAACCCGTCCACCCGCTCCGTCCGGCGCATCACGATGGACGACGTGGAAGCCGCCGAGGAAGCCCTCGAACTCCTGATGGGCGAGAAGGTCGAGCCACGCCGCAACTGGCTCGTCGAATCCGCCGCACGGGTCGACCAGTCGGCCATCGACCTCTAAGCCTCAAGAGACAGACGGAGTCACGAAGTCATGGCACGCCGCAAGGGACCCACGACCAAGGTCGACCCAGCCGCGTTCGACCGGGCCGGCGCCAAGGTGCTCGACAACTCGCTGAAGACGGAGATCGAGGACTCGTACCTGGAGTACGCGTACTCGGTCATCCACTCGCGGGCACTGCCGGACGCGCGGGACGGCCTCAAGCCGGTGCACCGCCGCATCCTCTACTCGATGCACGAGCAGGGGTACCGGCCGAACCACGCGTACGTGAAGTCGTCGCGCGTCGTAGGCGACTGCATGGGCAAATACCATCCTCACGGCGACACGGCGATCTACGACGCGTTGGTCCGCCTCGCCCAGGACTTCAGCCTCAACGAGCCGCTCATCGACGGCCACGGCAACTTCGGCTCCCCGGACGACGGCCCGGCCGCGAGCCGCTACACAGAGTGCCGCATGTCCCCGGTCGCCATGCAGCTCGTCGGCGAGCTGAACGAGGACACCGTCGACTTCCGGCCGAACTACGACGGCTCCCTGCAGGAGCCGGTAGTGCTGCCGGCGGCGTTCCCGAACCTGCTGGTCAACGGCACGTCCGGGATCGCGGTCGGCATGGCCACGAACATGATCCCGCACAACCTCCGCGAGGTCGTGGGTGCGGCGCGGTGGCTGATCAGCCACCCTGAAGCCGACCTCGACAAGCTCATGGAGTTCGTGCCGGGGCCCGACCTGCCCACCGGCGGCATCCTGCTCGGCCTCGACGAGGTCCGGAAGGCCTACGAGACCGGACGCGGCGTCGTCAGGATGCGTGCCAAGGTCGAGATCGGGCCGCTGGAGGGATCGCGCGGCCGGCAGGCCATCACGGTCACCGAGCTGCCGTACGGCGTCGGTTCCGAGCGGATCGTCGAGAAGATCACCGACGAGGTCAACAAGTCCAAGCGCCTCACGGGCATCGCGGACGTCAAGGACCTCACGGACCGTGAGAACGGCATCCGGCTCGTCATCGAGTGCAAGGTCGGTGTGAACCCGCAGGCCCTGCTCGCGGACCTGTACCGGCTGACGCCGATGGAGCAGTCGTTCGGCATCAACAACCTGGTGCTGGTCGACGGTCAGCCGCAGACGTTGGGTCTCAAGCAGCTGCTGGAGGTCTTCCTCCAGCACCGCTACGAGGTCGTCACGCGGCGCACGAAGTTCCGCCGCCGCAAGCGTGAGGAACGGCTGCACCTGGTCGAGGGCCTGCTGCTGGCGCTGCTGGACATCGACAAGGTCATCAAGCTGATCCGGGGCAGCGAGAACGCGGCTGCCGCCAAGGACGGCCTGATGAAGCAGTTCAAGCTGTCGGAGATCCAGGCCACCTACATCCTCGACACTCCGCTGCGCCGCCTGACCCGTTACGACAAGCTCGAGCTCGAGAACGAGCAGGACAAGCTCCGCAAGGAGATCGCCGAGCTCAGCACGATCCTGGACGACGAGGGCGTGCTCAAGAAGCTCGTGTCGACCGAGCTCGCGGCCGTGGCGAAGGAGCTGGGCGGTGAGCGCAGGACGAGCCTCATCGACGGCGACCTCAAGGAGGTGCTGGCGGCGTCCAAGCCCGCCGGGCCGCTGGAGGTGGCGGACGACCCGTGCCAGGTCATCCTGAGTGCCGCCGGTCTCGTCGCGCGCACCGCGGCGGAGTCGGAGGAGGCGTCCGAGGGCAAGCGGCGGGCGGGCCGGGTGAAGCACGACGCCGTGATGGCCGTTGTGCACTCCACGGCGCGTGGCCAGGTCATCCTGATCACGAACCTGGGTCGCGCGTTCAAGACGGACGTGCTGCCATTGCCCGTGCTGCCGGAACAAAGCGGCACTGTCAGCCTCAGGGGCGGCATGGCGGCGAGTGAGCTGGTGCCGTTGGAGAAGGGTGAGAAGGTCGTCGGCATCGCGCCGTTCGATCCGAAGGACTCACCCGGCATGGCGCTGGGCACGAAGCTCGGCACGGTGAAGGTGTGCGTGCCGGAGTGGCCGGTCCGTTCGGACGAGTTCGAGGTCATCTCGCTCAAGGACGGCGACGAGATCGTCGGCTGCACGTGGCTCACCGACGGCAGCGAGACGATCGCGTTCGTCAGCTCCGACTCGTCCCTGCTGCGCTACGACGCGAAGCTCGTGCGGCCGCAGGGCCTCAAGGGTGGCGGCATGGCGGGCATCAACCTGAGCGGCGACGCGTACGTGGTGTTCTTCGGTGCGATCCGCACGGACGACGACGAGCACGGCGAACCGATGGTCGTCACGTCGTCCGGGCAGAGCGTCAAGGTGACGCCGTTCAGCGAGTATCCGGCCAAGGGTCGTGCGACGGGCGGCGTGCGTTCGCAGCGCTTCCTCAAGGGTGAGGACCACCTGGTGCTCGCGTGGATCGGCAGCAGGCCCGCTGGTGCGGACGACAAGGGCACGCCGGTGGAGTTGCCGGAGGTCGACCCGCGCCGGGACGGCTCCGGTCACGCGCATCCCGGCCCGGACGTCATCGGGCACCTGATCGAACGGGACTAGTAGACCGTCGCTTCTAACCTTTGGGGTAGAGGTGACGGAGTCGGGTGCGGGCGTCGTCGGTGGTGAACTGCCAGTCGACTCCGCGCTGGTTGGTGTTGGTGGTGTGTTGCCAGGCGGCGAGTTCGGTGTTGAGGGTGTCGAGGTCGCTGATGCGGCGGTCGAGGCATTGCCGTGACAGTGCGGACAGTTCGATCTCGGCGATGTTGAGCCAGGAGCCGTGTTTGGGGGTGTGGTGGATCTCCAGGCGCTGGGCCAGGGCGAAGGCCTCGCCGGGTTCGAACGCCTCGTAGAGCGAAGAGATGGTGTGGGTGTTGAGGTTGTCCATGACCAGCACCACG
>NZ_FOYL01000008.1 GCF_900115955.1 Lentzea waywayandensis | reverse complement strand
TCATGCGATCCAGTGTCGTATCCGGTATTAGACCTCGTTTCCAAGGCTTATCCCAGAGTACAGGGCAGGTTACCCACGTGTTACTCACCCGTTCGCCGCTCGTGTACCCCGAAGGGCCTTACCGCTCGACTTGCATGTGTTAAGCACGCCGCCAGCGTTCGTCCTGAGCCAGGATCAAACTCTCCAATAAGGATTGTGTTTGATCGCTCCAGACGGAATATGTCTGGCATCAATCTAGTCTTGCCTCAAAGGAACTACCTCGACGAGGAGGTAATTCATATATTACTGGCTGTGTTTCGGCACGCTGTTGAGTTCTCAAAGAACACGCGCACACCGCAGTCACATCAGCTTTTCGCTGACTTACTTCCGGGGCTTGTGTTGCTGAAGCTTATTTGGTGTTTCTCGCCGGTGTCAAATCGGCCTCTCAGAGGCTCTTTGTCTTCCGGCTTTTTCGTCAGGCCCGTTCCGGCTTGTTTCCCGGCCCGTGTCGCTCTGACTTGGAGAACATTACACGGGGCACTTTCGATCTCCAAATCGGGGGGTCACCTAAGCGCCCGCACCGCCGTTGACCTGGGCGTTCGCCACCGCGAAGACCGGATGACGCTCAGCCTCGGCCTCGAACGCCGAGACGGGGTCACCGACCTTCGCGTCGAAGAAAGGCCTAGTCACCGGCTCCTTCCGCACGTAAGCGGCCAGCACGGGCGCCGCGACGGCCGCGGAAACCTCGTTCAAAACGACTTGACGTGACCTACGTCCCCTTCGCAGGACCGCCGAACCAGCCGCCCGTGCGTTGTGCACCCAGTCGCGAACGCCGTACGGCGCGACGAGCCACTCCTGGCCGTCGTGCTCCATCAGGCGAATGGGAATCGTGCGCTCCGCGCCACTGCGCCGGCCACGGATGGTCAGCAGCACGTAGTAGGAGGGCGCGATGCCGAGCGCGACAGCGCGACTGATGACGACGTTGCCGACGCGACGGACGAGGTGCTGACGGAAGGTCTTGGCCACGAGGTCAATCATGGACCTCGTGACGTTCGACGTGGTGGTGATTGGCGGAGGTCCGGCGGGCCGTGCGCTCGCCCGCGCATGTGCAGAGGAAGGTCTCCACACGGCGATCGTCGACCGTCACCCGCACCGGCCCTGGACGGCGACGTACGGCGCGTGGGCCGACGAGCTCCCGGCCGACACGCCGGTCAAGTCCGTAAGCACGACTGTTCGCGCCTACGCGCGCGAGGAGCACCTGATCCAACGCACCTACGTCGTGCTGGACAACGCCAAGCTCCACGAACTGCCGGACACCGTCCAAGTACTCCAACGGCCAGAAGCAGCGCGCTACACGTTCAACGCCACAGGTGCACGCAAGGGCAGTGCCGAGCAAACGGCTGTAGGCACCGTCATCGAGTCGGACAGCACCGAGACCACGCTGATGGACTGGCGCGGCAACGGCGACACGTTCCTCTACACGGTCCCTCTAGGAGACAACCGACTCCTAGTAGAAGAGACCTGTCTGGCGCGCCGGCCCGGCATGCCACTCCAAGAACTCCGCGACCGCCTGCACGCCCGCCTCGCTCCAGGCGAAGAAGAGGAGCGCGTGCGCTTCCCTCTGGACGCGCCGAGAGCCAAAGGGGCGTTCGGCGCGGCGGCCGGCTTCATCCACCCCGCGACCGGCTACAGCGTCGCCACCGCGCTGCAACTCGCACCGCGGGTCGCGCAGGCGATCAAGGCGAACGAGGACCCGGAGCACGTCATCTGGTCCCGCAAGGCCCGCATCGTGCACGCCATGCGCAAACACGGCCTGGAAGCCCTGCTCCGCCTCGACGCCGACGGCACGAGGGACTTCTTCGAGCTGTTCTTCCGGCTCGACCCGGAGTTGCAGCGCGCGTACCTGTCCGGCCGCGAGGACGTCAGAGGAACAGCGAAGGCCATGTCCGTCCTGTTCCGGGCCGCGCCGGCCCACCTCAGGTGGAAACTCCTCTAGCAAACTCCCAGCGTGAACGCCGTGTCACCGTGCGCAGCCCCGGCGTGGCAAATCGTCGCCAACCTCGTGAACAGCTGGTGAACCCGCTTGGTGCCGGTCATTCGCACCGGCACGATCTGAGACGTGCCCGCCTTGCTGGATGACGTCAGGTTCGCCTTCCAGCCGCTGTTCAACCTCAACACCGGGGGCGTCGTCGCGATCGAGGCTCTGGCCCGGCCGCACGACGGCAGCGTGCAGGATCTGCTCCAGGCCGCCTTCCGGGCGGGCCTGCTGGCCAACGCCGACGTCGGACTCGCCTGCCGCGCCATTCGCTCGGCAGCCGACTTCGACCTGATGCTGCCCCTGCACGTCAACCTGCTCGCGATCACGATCGCGGACAAGCCCGAGGTCATGAGCCCTCTCTACGGTGCTCTGCGGGACGCGGGGCGTTCGCCGGACAGCATCGTCATCGAGATCGGCGAACCGTACTCGCGTGCCAATCGCGCGCGCCTCGCCCGTGGCATGCAGACGTTGCGGAACAACGGTTTCCGCATCGCGCTCGACTGCGTGGGCGAGGGCGACGTACCGCTCGGCCTGCTGACCAGCGCCTCGCCGGACTACATCAAGCTCGACCGCGAGATCGTCCGCACGCTGCCTGACGACGCCGCGCGGGGCGCGCTGGTGAAGTCGCTGGTGCACCTGGGCGAGTACAC
The DNA here is from genome assembly GCF_900115955.1 of Lentzea waywayandensis. Lineage (GTDB taxonomy): Bacteria > Actinomycetota > Actinomycetes > Mycobacteriales > Pseudonocardiaceae > Lentzea > Lentzea waywayandensis. Next base: position 402,721 of record NZ_FOYL01000008.1, on the reverse strand, counting down.
GGGCGGTCAGGTCGTGGCCGAGGGCGTGGAGACCGAGGCGGAGCTGACCTACCTGCGCAAGCTGGGGGTGGGGTACGCGCAGGGCAGGCTTCTCGCGCCCCCGCAGCGAAGGCCGGCGGTGAACGCCCGCATCGCGCCCGAGTCGGTCACGGAGACCGGCGAGATCCGGCGCAGCAACACGGGCCCCCGGATCACGGCCTTCCTGCACCCGGCGACCACGTTGCCCGAGCACGCGACCAGCGAAGAGGTGCGTGAGGTACTGGCGTCGCAGCCGTCGGTCACGGGTGTCGTGCTCGTGGACGACGAGGGTCGCCCGAAGTGGTCGGTGGACCGCAACCGGTTCCTGCTCGCGGTGACCGGTCCGTACGGCCACGCCCTGCACGCCAAGAGGGAGGCCGCACGGCTCGCGGACAAGCCACACGTCATCGGCACCGAGTCGTCGGCGCTCGACCTGTTGGACGTCGTGGCGGGTGCGAACCGCGAGCGCACCAACGACGACCTCATCGTCGTGGACCACAACGAGCGGTGCATGGGTGTTGTGCGCGTGGCGGACGTTGTGCGCGGTGTCGCCGAGCTCAAGGTGGAGCAGGCGGCCGCGCTGAGCCCGCTGACGCGCCTTCCCGGCAGTGACGCGATCGCGAAGAACGTGGACGAGCGCATCGAGGCCGGCGAGATCTTCGCGATCTCCTGGCTGGACGTCGACAGCTTCAAGCTGGTCAACGACACGGTCGGGTTCGCGGCCGGGGACGATCTGATCCGCGAGATCGGGCACGACCTGGCGGACCTCGCGCACGCGTTCCCCGGCGTGCAGGTCGGGCACGTCGGCGGCGACGACTTCCTCCTGCTGGCCGGGCTCGACGAAACGGTGCCGCTGAGTGCCCGTTTGCTTGACAAGCCGTACACGGCAGAAGGACGACACATCACCCTCTCTCTTGCGACCCTTATCTGTGCCCCAGGATCAGTGGGGTCGTATCGAGAGGTGTCGCGGTTGCTGGCACCGGTGAAGGAGCATGCGAAGTCGCTTGCGGGGTCCAGCTGGGTCATGGGCCGGCCGGGCACCGAACGACGTGACGTGCTGCGTGGTGTCGCGCAACGCGCGGTGAGTTAACAAGTACAACCGAACGCCTCCTGTGCGGCGCGCTGATCACTCATAGCATCGATGTTGCTACTCAGCGCACTGGAGGTTCGGCGTGCACGTCGGCAGCAGAACTCAAGCGGTACCCGCGCAACGCACGAGCTCGGATGGCCTCCTCACCGTTGGTGTGGAAGAAGAATTCGTTCTCGTCGAGGCTTCCACGGGCCATTTGGCCAACCGTGCCAAGGAAGTGCTTGCCGGTGCCGACCGGTTCGAGGTCGATCTGCAGCCGGAAATCGCGCAGTATCAGGTGGAATCGGCCAGCGGCATCTGCACGGACATGACCGTGCTGCGTGACGAACTCGCGGTGGCACGGCGGGCGTTGATCGAACGGGCCGCGCGTCACGACGCGAGGCTCGCCGCGACCGGAACGCCCGTGCTGGGTCTCACGATGCCGACGCCGCTCACGAACTCCCCGCGCTACCACCGGATGGCGCAGGAGATGGGAGCGCTCACCAACGACCTCGCGATCTGCGGCTGTCACGTGCACATCGGGCTGCCCGACGACGAGTCGAAGATCTTCGTGAGCAACCACCTGCGGCCGTGGCTGCCGACGATCCTCGCGCTGGGCGCGAACTCGCCGTACTGGCTCGACGGCGACACGGGGTACGCGAGCTGGCGGTACGTGGTCTGGAACCGTTGGCCCACTTCGGGTGCGCCGCCGCACTTCGACTCCGCGGCCGAGTACTTCGCGGCACGGGAGGAGATCGTCGCGAGCGGCGCGGCGATGGACGCCGGGATGCTCTACTGGGACATCAGGCTCTCCGCCCGCCACCCCACGCTCGAACTGCGGGTCTCCGACGTCGCGCCGACGGTCGAGGAAGCGGTGCTGATGGCCGCTCTGGTGCGCGGGATCGCCGCCACCGCACTGAGTTCCGGTGCGACGCCGGTGACACCGCCGCCGCATCTGCTGAAGGTCGCGATGTGGCGTGCCGCGCGCGACGGCCTGGAGGGCTTCGGCATCGACCCGGTCACCGGTGCTCCCACGCCCGCCTCGTCGATCGTCGCGTCGTTGGTGCGGTGGATCCGGCCGGCGCTGGAGTTCGCCGGTGACTACGAGATGGTGACCACCGGGATCGACCGGTTGTTGCTCGACGGCACGGGCGCGGTGCGGCAGCGCAGGGCGTTCGCGCGCCGCGGCCGCCGGGACGACGTGGTGGGTTTCCTGGTCGCGCAGACCGCGCCGGTCTGAGCACCGTTCACTCGATCGGGTAAATCTCGGCTGGGCTTGGTACTCCTCCAAGCCGCGATCCGGTAGTTAATCCCCGTGGCCACCCCCATCTGGGCACCGGGAGTGAACGGCCCGGAACGTCCCAACACCGCGCGGGTCAGGGACTACTGGCTCGGCGGCACTCACAACACCGAGGCCGACCAGGAACTGGCGGCGCACCTCGTGTCCGCGGCACCGCACCTGCCGTACCTGTGCCGCACGCACCGCTCGTTCCTGGGCAGGCTCGTCAGGAGACTGACCGCGCTCGGCGTGCGGCAGTTCCTCGATCTCGGCTCCGGCCTGCCCACGGCGGGCAACGTGCACCTCGTCGCGCCCGACGCGCGCGTGGTGTACGTGGAGATCGACCCGGCGGTGGCGGCCGAGGGCCGGGCGATCGTCGCGGACGAGCCGCGCGTGTCGTACCTGTGCGCGGACCTGTGCGATCCGGAGAAGGTGCTGGAGTCGCAGGAGGTCCGCTCGACGCTGGACCTGTCCGAGCCGGTCGCCGTGCTGGTGCTGGACGTGCTGCACTTCGTCCCGGACGACGCCGAGCCGTACAAGGTGCTGGCCAAGTACCTGAACGCGCTGGCACCCGGCAGCCATCTCGGGCTCTCGCACACGTGCCGCGACCCGTTCATGCTGGCCGCGGTGGGACTTTTCGGTGCCATGTACGGGGATCAGCCGTTGCCGGCCTTCACGTTCCGGTATCCGGAGCAGGTCGTGCGGTTCTTCGACGGCATGGAGGTCCTGGAACCGGGCGTGGTGCCGATCCCGTTGTGGGAACCGGATCCCGGCGAGGTCCAGGACCGCAACCCGGAGAACTTCCACGGATCCGGCGGCTTGGCCCGCAAGCTCTAAGCCAGCAAAGGGATCGCGGCCAGCACGATCGTCGACACAACGGCCATCGACATGCCGTAGCGCAACTGCTGACGCGCGGTCGGCAGGTCTCGCGCCAGCAGGAACGCCGAGCACGCGAGGACGCCGACGGCCGCCCAGAACGGCCCGAACCGGAACCACAGCCCGCCGCCGACCAGCAGCAACCCGCCCACGGTCAGCTGTGTGGTCGCGTTGACGGCGTGGCGGGTGCCGTACAGGACGGCCGGGGTGCGCGACCCGACACGGGCATCGCCGGCGCGGTCGGGGACGGCCCACCAGAGCGCCCGCCCCGTCGCCAGCGCCGCGACACCGGAGAACACGAGCCACGCGGCCGGATCTGCCTGTCCCCCGGCCGCCGAGTAGGCCGTCACGCTCGGCAGCAGCCCGGCGGCGATCGCGAGCACCACCGGACCGGAATAACCACGCCGTTTCAACCTGATCGGTTCGAGGTTGTACGCCAGGTACAGCACGAGGATCAGCCCGACGCCGACCGCGACCTTCCACGACACGGCGACCGCCAGCGCGAGGGCGAAGATCATCTCGAAGATCGCCAGCGCGAGGACCTTCCGCGCGCCGATCTCCTGCACCGCCTGGGCCAGATGGCGTTTGTCCGCGGTGTGGATGTCGTTGCGGATGTCGGCGTAGGCGTTGAGCGGGTTGCCGGAGATGATCGCGACGAAGTTCGCGAGCACCGCGATCACCACGGCGAGGTCGAATCTCGTCGCGTAGCAGGCACCCCAGGCGGCGGCGCACGCGTAGTGCACGCCGAAGGGGTGTTCGAGGCGGTGGAGGTAGGTCAGTGCCGGCAAGTGGCCACCATCGCGAGGCTCGGCGGCGGCGCCATCGCGGCGCCCCGCAGCTGGGGTGTGCTGGTCGGGGAACTGAGCCGGACGTGCCGGTGCCGCAGCAACGCCCGGACGATCAGGCGGATCTCCAGCAGCGCCAGGTCCTTGCCGGGGCAGTGCCGCACTCCCCCGCCGAACGGGAAGAACGCGCCGGGCGGCGGTGGCGTGCGAGCAGGGTCGAAGACGTGCGGGTTCTCGTACGTCGCGGCACGGCGGTGCGCCAGGTAGATGCTAGGGGTGATCACCATGCCCTCGTCGCTCATCCGGTTTCCCGCCAGGGCGGCGGGCGGGGACAGCCGGAGCGACTCCCTGATCGTGGCGTCGAGCAGGTCGTCGTCGAGCTCGCCGGTGAGGCCCGGTGTCCGGCTGATCCAGTACAACGTCCACGCGGCGGCGCTCGCCGTGGTCTCGTGGCCCGCGAACAACAGTGAGACGACCTGGTCGCGCAGATCGTCCCGCGGCAGGTACGCCGCCAGTGCCGGAGGTTCCGCGGAGTGGGCGCGGTGCAACAACATCGCGTCCAGCCGCGGGTCGAACCTGGTGGTGCCGGGCGTCAGGTAGCGGTGCGCGAGGGTGCGGACACGACTGCCCAGACGCCGGTCCAGCCAGCGGGTGAACGCGGTCAGCAGCTCGTCGTCGTCCACGCCGAAGACGACACGGCCGATGATCCTGAGCGTGAGTTTCCTGGTCCACGCGGAGACGCTGGTCGGACCGCTCGGCAGTTCGGCGATCGAGCGGTCCACCATCTCCTCGATCAACGCCTGGTACCGGGCGCCGCGCAGCATCGGGGCGAGCGTGCGGCGGTACGCGGTGTGCTCGGCGCCGTCGAGCCACAGCACGGATCGGTTGCCCAGCAACGGGCTCAACGTGCGGCTCGGCGGGTGCCGCAGCGCGCGGTCGTTGCGGAAGAGCGCGGCCATGACGTCCGGGTGCCAGACGAGCCAGCGCCGGTCCCGGAGCCTGACCAGGCCGTCCTCGAAGCTCTCCACCGAGTCGAGGAACGGGATCAGTCGCAGCGTGAACCGCAGTTCCGTCCGGTTCATCGGCACACCGCGCAGGCGAGGTGGAGCGCGGCCATGCCTTCTGCCTGGACGATTCTCGTTGGGGTGTAAAGGTCTTTGTCGTGCCACAACGGCGGGTGCTCGCGGTCTCCCCACTCGTGCAGGAAATTCGCGCCGCGGCTCATCGCCCTGGTGACGTCCCGCTGCGAGTGCGACAGGATTCGGATGGCGTACGCGGTCTCCTCGTAGGTGCCTTCCCAACGGCCCCACGAGCCGTCGTCGTGCTGGGTGCCGAGTACCCAGTCGACGGCCTTTTCGTTGCCTTGCAGGGCGTTCGTGACGCACGCGGTGGCGTAGTAGGGCGAGGCGTGCCACTTGTCGCGCCAGTTGCCCGCCGGTTCCTGCATGTCCCGCAACCACTCCTCCAGTTCCCGGTCGTGGCCGACGGCCTGGAGCGCGTGGGCGTTCGTGCTGGTCGACGGGGTGCGCTCGTCCGGGAAGCAGGCGAAGTGGCGGGCGTCCCGGTAGTGGCCGAGGGTGTCCGCCGGACCGGGGCTGCCGCACAACGCGAGGGCGTGCAGTGCGGTGGCCGTGTCGTCGGCGTCGGCCGGAAGTCCCGGCCCACCTGCCGCGCCTTGCGCACCGAACGCGGCTTTGAGCTGCTCGACCATGGGATCGGGAACGTCCAGGCCCGCGGACCTGAGAGCGACGATGATCCACGAACGTTCGAACAGCGGGACCGGCACTCCGGCGGGGACGGGACCTCCGTGCCGTTCTTGGACGGCCTCCAAGTAGTCGAGGCCGTCCCCCGGCACCGGGCCTGCCAGCTGGACCGCGGTCGCGGCCGGGCTGGCGGCGACGATGCCGTCGACCGCGACGACCTCGGGGCGGGGGCCGAAGATCTCCAGGGTGTGCCAGAGCTTGGCCGGCAGCGGGCGTTGCCGGAGGGCGTGCAACGGGCGCGGGTCGAGCGATGTGCGCAGACCGAGGCGTTCGGCGAGCGCGGGCACGATGAGCTCGACGGCGACCGTGTCGGGCAGCCTCACCGGGCGGCTGAGCAGCTTGCGCAGTGCTTCGAGGCCTCTGCGTGCCGCCGGATGCTCGTTCAGCGCGTCGACCGCGCTCAGGGTCGGGACCAGCGTGTATTCGCCGGGACCGCCCCACGTTCCGTCGGCGTGCTGGGTGTCGAGGAGATACCGGATCCTGGCTTCGTGCCCCCGCAGCCACGGCGCGAGCGCGACGAGCCTGCCCGTCTCGTACACGGACGGTGAAAGGCCGCCCCAGGGATCGTCGGTCAGTCGCGCCAACAGCCTCATCGCGGCCCCCGGAGATAGCAACTGCGTCACTCTAGGAACACTGAGAGTAGCACTCTGGGCCGTTGGGCAGGCAAGGGTCTAGTCCGTTCAGCGGACTGATCTGCGGAGTGATGCGGGTGGGCGGATGCTCGTGGCACAAGGCCGGAAGGAGGAGGTTGTGACGACAGCGCGCGAGATCATGCACCCCGGAGTGCAGTGCGTGGACGAGGACGCGAACCTCGTCGAGGCCGCCCGCATGATGCGGGACCTCGACGTCGGATCCCTGCCCATCTGCGGCAAGGACGACCGGCTGCACGGGATCATCACCGACCGCGACATCGTGATCAGGGCCGTGGCCGCCGGTCTGGACCTGGCGGCGACCAGGGTCGGCGAGTTCGGGTGCCACGTCCACTGGGTCAACGCCTCGGACTCGCTGGCGCAGGTGCTGCGGACCATGGAGGACAACCAGATCCGGCGGGTGCCGGTGATCGACGAGCACCGGCTGGTCGGCATGGTGTCGGAGGCGGACCTGGCCCGGCACCTGCCCGAGCACGAGCTGGCGTCGTTCGTCGAACGGGTCTACGCCTGAAGTGCCGCTTTGAGGTCCGCGCGGTTGTTGATGCCCAGCTTCAGATAGGCGCGGCCGAGGGTGTTGTCGACCGTGCGGACGCTCAGCCCCAGTTGCGCCGCGATCTGCCTGCTGGTCAGGTTCCGCGTCGCCAGCTTCGCGATGTCGCGTTCTCGCGGGGTCAGGAGGGTGTTGCGCCCCAGTTCTTCGGCGTGCCTGAACATGCCGTGTTCCTGGAACAGGTGACCGGCTCTGGGGTCCTTGCCCGCCGCCAACGCGAACGCGTGCCGGACCGGGTCGTCGGCGAGCTCCTCGAGCTGTCTTCTGACGGAGTGGTCGCCGAGCCTGAAGGCGTCGTAGAGGGCCCAGGCCTTGAGAGGCTTGAGGTGTTCCTGGTCGGCGGCCGCTCTGGCGGTCTTCGCGGCCCTTCTGGTGTCCCGGGTGGCCTGGGTCCAGGCCTGGTTGAGCTTGATGCTCGTGGTGAAGAGCCTGCTGGCCTCTCGATCGGCTCTGACGATCAGGCGTTCGGCCTGCTTCGCCCGGCCTTGGAGGGCGTAGGCGCCGGCGAGTTCGGCGAGACAGGGCGCGGCCAGCCGGAACGTGTCGAAGCCTGCCAGGAGGATCAGCGACTCCCGGAGTGACGTGATGGCGGTTCTCAGGTCGCCTCTTGCTTTGGCCGTTGCGCCTCTCAGGCCCGCCCAGGCTCCCAGTGGGGCGTCGGCCTCCTGTTTCGCCGCCGTCCGGTACTCGCGGTCGGCCAGGTCCCAGGCCTCGTTCAGCCTGCCTTGCGCGAGGAGTCCCAGGCCGTAGCCGAAACCGACCTGGACGTAGCCCCACGGAACGTCGTCGCGGTGCTCTCTCGCGGTTCTCAGGCCGATGGCGTGGATTTCTCTTGCCTGGTCGGGATCTCCGGTGAACCCGGCCGCGGCCGCCGCGGCGGCCGCGGCCCAGCACAGCGCTTGCGGGTTCGTTGTCCGGAGGACCGGCAGGGCGGCGGTGACTGCTTCCTCGCATCTGCCGTCGAAGAGCAGGACCCAGGCCTTCGAGGCCGCAGTCGCCGGGTCCTCGACGGTGTCGAGGACGTCCGTCGCGGCCTGCGGATCGCCCAGGCCCCAGTAGAGGACGTCCGATCTCGTCACGGCCCAGCGGACGCGTTCGTCGTCTTTCGTTGGGGCGTAAGGGAGTGCTTGCAGGCTCTCCTCGTAACGGCCGCCGTGGCTCAGGATCTCGGCGAGGACGTGATCCGCTTCCCAGCCGCCGTTCGCCGCTCTGGCGAACCGTTCGGCCAGCGCCAGGTCGAACCGGTCCATGGCCTGGCGCGCTGCCTCGACCATCAGCCGCGGGTCAGCCGGTCTGCCGGAGTGGAGCCGCCACAGTCCGGCCCTCAGCGCGTCACGCTGGTCGGTGTCGGCCAGTGCGCCGCAGATCTGCTTGAGCCTGGCGGGTGGCATGGTCTCGCGCAGCACCTCGCCGTAGAGGGGGTGGCCGAGCCGGCTCAGGCCGTTCGTGGTGTGGATGAGGCCTTTGCGTTCGGCTTCGGCGATGTCGTTCGTTCTCGCCAGGCGTTCCAGGGTTTCGGTGCTGACGGGTTCGGCGCAGGCCACGACCTCCAGCAGGCGTCGCTGGTTCTCGTCGGCGTTCAGTCTGGTCGCGATGACCTCGGTGAGGCGCGGGGTGGCCTTGACGCCGTTCCAACGCCAGACGCCCTGTTTCCGGATCAGGGCCTTCGCGGTGATGAGTTCTTTGAGCAGCAACGGGTTCCCCGCGCTCATCTGGACCAGGCGGTGCCTGCTCGCCGCGTCGAGATCGAACGTGTCGAGGATCCTGCCGGTGTCCTCTTCGGACAGTGGGCCGAGCTCGATCCGTTCGGCGTGACCGTCCTTCCACAGCGCGGTGATGGCGTCCGGGCAGGGTTCGCTGGCTCTGGTGGTGAGGAGCGCGAACGTCTTGCCCCTGGTGACGAGGTGGAACACCGCTGCCGCCGAGGCGTCGTCGAGCAGGTGCGCGTCGTCGACCACGAGGTCCTGCTCGAGGTGCTCGGCGATTCTTCTGAGCACGTCGGTGCGGTCGCGCGCGTCGTCTGGCAGGAGGTGCGACATCGCACCGAACGGGATCGCCGCGCTCGCTTTGGTCGCACGGATCCATTCCGCGTCCGGCAGAACCTCTCTCGCGAGCCGTGTCTTGCCGACGCCCGCGGGTCCGGCGATGACAACGCTCTTCGGCCTCGTGCGTTCGATGAGCGCGCGCTGCTGCTCGCGGCCCACCAACGGCCACTCCGCTCGGCCGGAGTAACTCGGCTGCTCTACCACCGCCCGCACCCCCTGCCTAGCGTCCAGCGTCGTCCGCCAACACACAAGGAGGGGGCATGAGGAAAGGGTTCGGCCTTCTGGCCGCATTCGTTTTGTTCCTTGGACTTCTGCCGGGCACGGCACACGCGGCGACCTCGCTGGGCGCCGTCGTGAACGCCGCCGGCTACGGCCGTTCCGCCGACCTGAACATCGGCGAGGCGCGCGACGGCGTGGCCCTGGAGTCGAGCGCGGTGGCGTTCGGCACCGCACTGGCCCCGTTCACGGCTTCGGCTTCACCGGCGACGTGCGTCCAGGTGCTCGCGGGACGTTCCGTGGTGCTGATCGACCACCGGGGCAACCGGCTCGTCGCGTGCCTGACGTACGTGTCGTTCGGTCAGATCAACTTCTACCTGCCGCGCGCGCCGTTCACGTTCCTGCCGCACGACTCGCTGCTCGGGGCCGTGCAGATCGTGGACTCGGCGGGGGTCGCGCAGGCCTCGAAGGCGTTGTCGATCCGCGGGATCACGCCGGGGTTCTTCTCGGCGGACTCGTCGGGGTTCGGCAAGCCTGCCGGGTACGTGCTGCGGGTGCGTGCCGACGGGTCGCAGGCGCAGGAGCCGATCACGGGGTGGATCGATCTCGGGCCGCCCGGTGAGCGGGTGTTCCTGGTGCTGTACGGGACCGGGATCCGGCTGCGCACACCGGGGCGGAACGTCTGCCTGGTGTACGGCGGTGTGGTGTCGGGCGGGAAGTACCGGCCTGGCAGGTACATCTGCGGCGGACAGGTGCCGTACGCCGGACCGGCGCCGGGGTTGTTCGGCGGCGTGGACCAGGTGAACGCGGAGATCCCGCGTGACGTCGCCGACGCTCGTGGGGCGGAGGTGTTCATCCGGCTGTTCATCGACGATCCGGGCCAGGCGCCGGCTTTCGCGCGGTGGACCAACGTGTTGTCGGTGAGCGTCAGCTGTTCGACCTGCTGATGCCGTGCTCCAGATAGCGGGTCTCGCCTGATTCCCTGGCTCGCAACGCTTCGGTGACGCGGCGCGCGAGTCTGGGGATCAGGCGTTGCCGGGCCTGGTCCGGGGTCACGAACTCGTACCCCTTGAGCTCTTCGGCCTGCAGGTGGATGCGGTCGTCGGCGGTGAGAAGGCCGCCCTCGAAGACGAACAGGACTCGGTCCTGATCGCCCTGGGGCGCCCAGTCGACCACGAGCAGGCGGCCGGGTTCCCTGACCAGGCCCAGTTCTTCCTCGATCTCGCGGCGGCAGGCCTCGCTCGGGGTCTCGCCGTGCTCGATGACGCCGCCCGGGATCTCCCAGTGCGGCTTGTAGGTCGGCTCGACGAGCAGAAGGCGGCCGGCGGCGTCGAAGAACAACGCGCCGGCCGCCGAGATCGCATTGCTGCTGTGATCCACGGTTCCTTCGTACGGATCAGAACAGGGTCGCGGGCTCGACCGGTTCCGGCTCGGGCAGTGGATCGAGTCCGGGAACCAGCGCGCGCACGTCGTCGTGGAAGCGACGGGCCAGAGCGGGTGCGTCGTCGTTGTCGGGGGTGTGCACGAAGAACGTCGGCGAGAGGCCCTCGCGGAGCCAGTTCGCGACCACCTCGGCCCACGGCTGCCATCCCTCGACCGTCTCCTCGACGGAGTCCCGGCCCAGGTAGCGGACGACCGGCCGATCGGTCAGCGCGCGCGTCCGCCGCGGCATCCTCGGCTTCTTGGCCCACGCCTCGGCTTCGCCCTCGCTGGTCGGCGGACTCTGGAAGAGGACCAAGGTGTCGAACGTCATCCACTCGGCGTGCGCGTCGTCGAGCGTTCCCTCCAACAGCGAGGCCGAACGAGCGTCGGTGAAGAAATCGAGGTGACGCACCTCCACCGTGCGCCGGAGATCGGCGGGCAGCCTGCGCAGGAACCGGCCGAGGGCGTCGACGTCGAGCGGACCGAACGACGCGGGCAGCTGCGTCCACAGCACGGCCCGCTCGCCAAGGGGTTCGATCGCGTCCAGGAACGCCCGCATCTCCACCTCGACCCCGGCGAACCTGCGCTCGTGCGTGACGACCTTCGGCAGCTTCACCACGAACCGGAAACCGGGATCGGTCTGCCGCGCCCACGTTTCCACGGTGGTCCGCGCAGGAGTCGCGTAGAAGGTGGTGTTGCCCTCGACCGCGTTGCACCAGCCCGCGTATGCCCGCAGGCGCTCCTTCGGCGGCGAGGGCTGTGGCAGGAACCGTCCGGGCCACGCCTTGTGGTTCCACATCGCGCAGCCGACGTGAAGACGTGCCACTCCCACCCACTCCCCGTTGGTCGTGGGTCCAATTTACTTCACCGGTTCGTGCGCGATCTTGTGGTCGTCCGACCAGGTTTCGAACCTGGGACCCTCTGCTTGTAAGGCAGATGCTCTCCCCCTGAGCTACCGGACGGTGGTCGTCCCGCCAGGATTTGAACCTGGGACCTACCGCGTATCAGGCGGACGCTCTCACCGGGCTGAGCTACGGGACGCAAGTGGAAGACGAGGGTGTCGAACCCTCCAGGGCGATCTTGCAAGGATCACCTGCGCGCCGGCGCGTCCCCCGATTCAGTTGTGCAGTGCCGCGGGCAGGATTCGAACCTGCACTGGACGCGTTCTGAGCGCGTTGCCTCTTCCGTTGGGCTACCGGGGCGTGCGGATCCAGGGATTCGAACCCTGACTGTCATGGCCCTCGACCATGTGCCTCTACCAGTTGGGCTAGATCCACTCGAAGCGAGCGGTCGGAGGGCATCGAACCCTCTTCTTCGGTTTGGAAGACCGACGTGTCCGCCGAGTTCACCACGACCGCATTGTTTTCGAGCAGCACCGATGGAAGGAGTCGAACCCTCGGGCAACGGGTTTGGAATCCGTTCCGCTTCCAAAGCTCATCGGCATTGACGCAGGACAAAAAGAAAACCGCCCAGGGTTTCCCGTGGGCGGCTCCGAGGTCATGACCTGGGGATCAGGTCATGGCGTGGAGCCCCACGCCACCGCCAGCAGACCGCCGGCGATGAGGGCGAGAATTCGCCATCCCGCGAGCTGTGCGTTGGCAAGCATGTCTTCCTCCGGTTGATCTCTGTCGTTCGTGATGGGATCAAGCTATGCGACCGGCGGATGGGGTCGCAACGCATTTATTCAAGCTTCTCGCGGTGTTCCAGATGGTGGATCTCTGTTTCGATGGCGTTCATGTGGGGTAGGAGGTCTGGATTCGGAGTGCGTCACCCGGACGTGGCGAGGCTGCTGGCCGTGCACACACCCGCCGCCACCGATGAGGTGTCCTGGCTGGGCGGCGCGATGCCGTTGCGAGTCAGCGCCCACGTCGGTCCGGCCGACCTGCCCGACGAGCTGGTCACCTCGGTCCGGTGCGTCGTGCGGGTCGGCGAGCTGGTCGCCTTCTGCGAGAACGTCGACGGCGGCCACGTCCTGCCCGGTGGCCGGCGGCATCCTGGCGAGACGCACGCGGACACCGTGAAGCGCGAGGTTCACGAGGAGACCGGGTGGCTGCTCGACCGCGAAAGCCTTCGCCCGCTGGGATGGCTGCATTTCGAACACCTCGCCCCGAGGCGTCCTGACTACCTCTACCCCTATCCGGACTTCCTCCAGGTCGTCTTTCAGGGCACCGCGACCGAACGCGCCGGCGGGTCCGACTGGGCCGACACCGACGGGTACGAGCTGCGTTCCCGGCTCGTGAGCGTCGCCGAGGCACGCCGGACGTCCGTGAACGGCTCGCTGGCGACGACGTTCCTCGACCTGCTCTGAACGACGAACGGCGCGCACCCCGCAGGACGCGCGCCGTTCGAACGAACCGAGATCAGACGGTGAAGCCCAGTGCGCGCAGCTGCTCGCGGCCGTCGTCGGTGATCTTCTCCGGGCCCCACGGCGGCATCCACACCCAGTTGATGCGGAAGTCCGCCACGAGACCGCCGCTACCGCCGCCGGTGAGGGCCGCGCGGGTCTGGTCCTCGATGACGTCGGTCAGTGGGCAGGCCGCCGACGTGAGCGTCATGTCGATGGTGGCGACGTTCTTCTCATCGACGTGGATGTCGTAGACGAGGCCGAGGTCCACGACGTTGATGCCGAGTTCCGGGTCCACGACGTCGCGCATCGCCTCTTCGAGGTCGTCGAGCGCGGCGACATCAGCTTTGGGCTCGAAGACCGGCATGCCTTCCGCTCCCCGGACGACTTCTTCGGTGCTCATGCTGCTCCCTGGCTTCGTGCTACTGCGTCTTTGAAGGCCATCCAGCCCAGCAGCGCGCACTTCACGCGCGCCGGGTACTTCGAGACACCGGCGAAAGCGATGCCGTCTTCGAGGACGTCCTCGTCGGGCTCGATCTGGCCGCGGCTCTGCATCAGCTCGACGAACGCGTCCATCTTCTTGAACGCCTCACCCACCGGCTTACCCACGACGAGGTCGGTCAACACCGACGTCGAGGCCTGGCTGATCGAGCAGCCCTGGCTGTCGTAGGAGACGTCCTTGACCACGTCATCGACGACGTGGACCCGGAGTGTCACCTCGTCGCCGCAGGTCGGGTTGACCTGGAACGACTCCGCGTCGAACGGGTCGCGCAGGCCTCGGCCGTGCGGGTTCTTGTAGTGGTCCAGGATGATCTCCTGGTACATCTGCTGGAGCTGCATCAGGCCACCCCGAAGAACTTCTGCGCCTCGCGGACGCCGTCGACCAGTGCGTCGACCTCGTCCAGCGTGTTGTACAGGTAGAACGTCGCGCGCACCGACGACTGGGCGTTCAGGCAGCGGTGCAGCGGCCACGCGCAGTGGTGGCCCACGCGGACGGCGATGCCCAGGCTGTCGAGCACCTGGCCGGCGTCGTGCGGGTGGACGCCCTCGATCTCGAACGGCACGGCGCCGCCCCGGTCGACCGCGTCCTGCGGGCCGATCAGCCGGACGCCCTTGATGCCCGAAAGGCCTTCCAGCGCGGCAACGGTCAGCGCGTGCTCGTGGGCGTTGATCCGCTCCATGCCGACGACGCTCAGGTAGTCCACCGCGGCACCCAGACCGACGGCCTGGGACGTCATCGGCGAACCGGCCTCGAAGCGCTGCGGCGGCGGTGCGAACGTCGAGCCCTCCATCTTCACCAGCTCGATCATCGAGCCGCCGGTGATGAAGGGGGGCAACGTCTCCAGCAGCTCACGACGTCCATAAAGGACACCGATGCCGGACGGGCCGAGCATCTTGTGGCCGGAGAACGACGCGAAGTCGACACCGAGCTCGTGGAAGTCGACCGGGCTGTGCGGAACGGACTGGCACGCGTCCAGGACCGTGAGCGCGCCGACCTTCCGCGCGGCCGCGACGAGCACCGAGACCGGGTTGATCACGCCGGTCACGTTCGACTGGTGCGTGAACGCCACGACCTTGGTGCGCGGCGTGATCACGCTGTCCACATCGGACAGGTCGAGACGGCCGTCAGCGGTCAGCTTGAACCACTTCAGCGTCGCGCCGGTGCGGGAGGCGAGCTGCTGCCACGGAACGAGGTTCGCGTGGTGCTCCATCTCGGTCACGACGATCTCGTCGCCGGGACCCACGACGAAGCGCGCGGCCTCGGGACCCGAGGTCGCGGCGTTGCCCATCGCGTACGCCACGAGGTTGAAGCCCTCGGTGGCGTTCTTGGTGAACACCAGCTCGCCGAAGTCGGCGCCGACGAAGTCCGCGATGCGCTGACGCGCACCCTCGTACGCGTCGGTCGCTTCCTCGGCCAGCTGGTGGGCACCCCTGTGCACAGCGGCGTTGTGCTCCTGCAGAAAAGCTTTTTCAGCGTCCAGAACCTGCGTCGGGCGTTGCGAGGTGGCGCCGGAGTCCAGGTAGACCAGGCGCTTCCCGTCACGAACGGTGCGAGACAGGATCGGGAAGTCCGCCCTGAGGGCGGCTACGTCCAGTGGTGCTGCGGTGGTGGTCACAGCGCCTCCTCTCAACACCTGCAACGTTAGGAAAGGGCTGCGGCTTCCTTGGATCCGGTGTACTTCACGTAACCCTCGGACTCGAGCACGTCGGCCAGCTCGCGGCCACCGGACTCGACGATGCGGCCGTTCGCGAAGACGTGCACGAAGTCCGGCTGGATGTACTTGAGGATCCGGGTGTAGTGCGTGATCAGCATGACGCCGACCTCACCGGAGGCCTTGTACCGGTTGACGCCCTCGGACACGACGCGCAGGGCGTCGACGTCGAGGCCGGAGTCGGTCTCGTCGAGGATCGCGATCTTCGGCTGGAGCAGGCCCAGCTGAAGGATCTCGTGGCGCTTCTTCTCACCACCGGAGAAGCCCTCGTTCACCGAACGCTCGGCGAACGCCGGGTCGATGTCGAGGTCTGCCATCGCACCCTTGACCTCCTTCACCCAGTGGCGGAGGTTCGGGGCCTCGCCGCGCACGGCGGTGGCGGCGGTGCGCAGGAAGTTCGACATCGAGACGCCGGGGACCTCGACCGGGTACTGCATGGCGAGGAACAGGCCGGCGCGGGCGCGCTCGTCGACGGACATCTCGAGGACGTCCTCGCCGTCGAGGGTGACGGTGCCCGAGGTGATCGTGTACTTCGGGTGCCCGGCGATCGCGTAGGACAGCGTGGACTTGCCGGAGCCGTTGGGGCCCATGATGGCGTGCGTCTCGCCGGCCTTGATCGTCAGGTCGACGCCCTTGAGGATCTCCTTGGGAGCGTCCTCGCTGACGACCGAGACGTGCAGGTCCTTGATCTCAAGGGTGGCCATGACTTGCCGTTCTCCTGGTGGTGTAGCTGAGAAGTCAGTTCGTGGTGACGGTG
The DNA here is from genome assembly GCF_900115955.1 of Lentzea waywayandensis. GTDB lineage: Bacteria > Actinomycetota > Actinomycetes > Mycobacteriales > Pseudonocardiaceae > Lentzea > Lentzea waywayandensis. Next base: position 386,734 of record NZ_FOYL01000008.1, on the reverse strand, counting down.
ACGTCGACGAAGACGTCGCCGTCACGGATGTCGACGGCGTAGACGTCGACCGGTTCGCTGGCGGGCGGCGAGGAGGGCTTGCCGGTCTCCAGGTCGAAGCACGACCCGTGCAACCAGCACTCGATCCCCTTGCGGGAGACCTCGCCCTCGCTCAGCGACACCGCGGCGTGCGAGCACAGATCCGCGAGTGCGTGCACCCGCTCGCCGTCGCGCACCAGCACCAGATCGACATCATCGACGCTGGCGGCGAACGGCTTGCGGTCGTCCAATGAGGACAGTGCACACACCTTGATCACGTGCCGACCGCCTCGAGCTCTGCCTCGATGGCGGCCTCGAGACGCTCGCGCACCTCGGGGACGGCGATCTTCGCGATCAGCTCCTGGAAGAAGCCGCGCACGACGAGACGCCGTGCCTGGTCCTCCGGGATGCCGCGCGCCTGCAGGTAGAACAGCTGCTCGTCGTCGAACCGGCCGGTGGCGCTGGCGTGGCCCGCACCCTCGATCTCGCCGGTCTCGATCTCCAGGTTCGGCACCGAGTCGGCACGCGCGCCGTCGGTCAGGATCAGGTTCCGGTTCAGCTCGAACGTCTCGGTGCCCTCGGCCGCCGCGCGGATCAGCACGTCGCCGATCCACACGGTGTGCGCGCCGTCGCCCTGCAACGCGCCCTTGTAGACGACGTTGCTGCGGCACTTCGCCTGCGCGTGGTCGATGAACGGCCGGTGCTCCTGGTGCTGGCCCGCGTCCGCGAAGTACAGACCGAACAGCTCCGCGTCGCCACCGCGACCCGCGTACTGCACCACCGGCGTCACGCGCACGACGTCGCCGCCGAGCGTGACCACGGTGTGCTTGATGGTCGCGTCGCGACCGAGCTTCACGTGGTGCTGCGAGACGTGCACGGCGTCGTCGGCCCAGTCGTGGATGGTGATCACCGTGAGGTGAGCGCCGTCCGCGACGAGGAACTCGACGTTGTCCGCGTACGCGCCGGAGCCGCGGAAGTCCAGGATCACGGTGCCCTCGGCGAACTGCGAGGCCTTGATCTGGATGTGTCCGTAGGCGACGGCGTCGACGCCCGCGCCGGTCACCGTGACGGTGGTCGGCTCGGACTTCACGTCACCGGGCAGCGTCACGATCGTGGCGTTCTCGAAGGACGAGTACGCCTGCGCCGCGACGCGGTCACCGGGAACGCCGGCGGTGCCGAGCCGTGAGTCGTCACGACCCACGGTCTCGACGGTGACGCCTTCGGCGGCGCTCACCTCGACGGCAGCGGTACCCGTTGCCGCAGCGCCGGAGTGCAGACCGGCAAGACGCTTGAGAGGCGTGAAGCGCCAGATCTCCTCACGGCCGCCCGGCACCTCGAACGCGTTCACGTCGTAGGACGTGAAGTGCTCCGCGCGCGAGGAGACAGGAACGACAGCTCCGTGGGAGTGAGGTTTCGTAGACAGGGCGGCCATGTCAGCCGACGGCCCCTTCCATCTGCAGTTCGATCAGGCGGTTCAGTTCGAGGGCGTACTCCATGGGGAGCTCGCGCGCGATGGGCTCGACGAACCCGCGCACGATCATCGCCATGGCCTCGTCCTCGTTCAGGCCGCGCGACATCAGGTAGAACAGCTGGTCCTCGGAGACCTTCGAGACCGTGGCCTCGTGACCCATCTGCACGTCGTCCTCGCGGACGTCGACGTAGGGGTAGGTGTCCGAGCGGCTGATGGTGTCGACCAGCAGCGCGTCGCACTTCACCGTGGACTTCGAGTGGTGCGCCCGCTTGTTGACCTGGACCAGGCCGCGGTACGACGTGCGGCCACCGCCCCGCGCCACCGACTTCGAGATGATCGTCGAAGAGGTGTGCGGTGCCATGTGGACCATCTTGGCGCCGGCGTCCTGGTGCTGGCCCTCGCCCGCGAACGCGATCGAGAGGACCTCGCCCTTGGCGTGCTCGCCCATCAGGAAGACGGCCGGGTACTTCATGGTCACCTTGGAGCCGATGTTGCCGTCGACCCACTCCATGGTCGCGCCCTCTTCGGCCTTGGCGCGCTTGGTGACCAGGTTGTAGACGTTGTTCGACCAGTTCTGGATCGTCGTGTAGCGGCAGCGGCCGCCCTTCTTCACGATGATCTCGACGACGGCCGAGTGCAGCGAGTCCGAGGAGTAGATCGGCGCCGTGCAACCCTCGACGTAATGCACGTAGGCATCTTCGTCGACGATGATCAGCGTGCGCTCGAACTGACCCATGTTCTCGGTGTTGATCCGGAAGTAGGCCTGCAGCGGGATGTCCACGTGCACGCCCTTCGGCACGTAGATGAACGAGCCGCCGGACCACGTCGCGGCGTTGAGCGCCGAGAACTTGTTGTCACCCGCGGGGATGACGGAGCCGAAGTACTCCCGGAAGAGCTCCGGCTGCTCCTTGAGCGCCGTGTCGGTGTCGAGGAAGAGGACACCCTTCTCCTCCAGGTCCTCGCGGATCTGGTGGTAGACGACCTCGGACTCGTACTGGGCGGCGACACCGGCGACGAGACGCTGCTTCTCGGCCTCCGGGATGCCCAGGCGGTCGTAGGTGTTCTTGATGTCCTCGGGCAGGTCCTCCCAGCTGGTGGCCTGCTTCTCGGTGGACCGCACGAAGTACTTGATCGAGTCGAAGTCGATCCCAGAGAGGTCAGCGCCCCAGCTCGGCATCGGCTTGAGGTCGAAGAGCTTGAGCGCCTTCAACCGGTACTCGAGCATCCACTCGGGCTCGCTCTTCTTCGCCGAGATGTCGCGGACGACATCCTCGCTGAGGCCTCGGCGTGCGCTCGCGCCGGCAGTGTCCGAGTCGGCCCAGCCGAACTCGTAGTTGCCGAGAGACGCAATGGTCTCTTCCTGCGTGAGCGGAGACTGCACCGTGGTGGGCGTGCGCTGCTCGGCAGCGGCAGTCATGCGGGCTCCCCTCCATCATCTGGGATCCGATTTGCAATGTTCGGGATGTGCGTCGTGCACACGGCGTGGCCGCGGGCGATCGTCGCGAGGCGCTGCACGTGGGTACCGAGGAGGTTCGCGAACGTCTCCGTCTCGGTCTCGCACAGCTGGGGGAACTCGGCGGCGACGTGGGCGACCGGGCAGTGGTGCTGGCACAACTGCTCGCCCGTACCCACATTTCGCGCCGCCGCAGCGTAACCCTCCCTGGTCAACGCGGTCGCAAGGGCCTTGGCCCGTTCGGCGGGCGTGACCTGGGCCACGATCGTCGAACGATGACCGTCCACGAGTGCGTCGACACGACTTTGCGCGAAGGCGCGCACTGCCTCTTCCCCACCTGTCTGGGCGAGGAACCTGAGGGCGGCGACCGCGAGGTCGTCGTAGGCGTGGCCGAACCGGGCGCGTCCGGCGTCTGTCAGCAGGAAGAGCTTCGCGGGACGGCCACGACCACGTTGGGTCTGCCGCGGTGCGTCCCTCGTCGTCGCCTCGCCGTCCGCGAGCAGCGCGTCTATGTGACGACGCACGGCCGTGGGGCTGATGCCCAGCTCCTCGGCGATACCCGCCGCGGTGACCGGGCCCTGCTCCAGGAGGAGCCTGGCGACAGCACGCCGAGTCTTGCCGTCGTGCTGCGGCACGACGTCAAGGTGGCTCTCGGCGTTTTTCACAACACCAGTGTTGCGTATTTAGCCGGAGGTAGCAAAGATCGCGGTCACAGGGTGACCTGACTCACGGCTGAACGTGGCTCGATACCCTCCTGACATGTCCACGAACGGCGGAGCTGTAACTCCGGAGAGCGACCTCTTGAACGGTCGGGAGCGTCGCCAGCTGGACATCGTCCGTCGCTGGGGCACCATCGGCGCGTTGCTGCTGACCGTCGGATCCCTGGGTGGCGGGGCCGCACCGATCTACTCGCCGCTCTACGGCGTGCCCGTTCTCGGGCTTTTCTCGAGGATGCCCAGTGTCGCGATGGGGGTCGTCTGGACCGGCATCTTCATGATCGTGTCGGCCTGGCTGGCGCTGGGCCGGTTCGTGAAGCCGGGGCGGCCGCGGCTGATCTCGCGCGGTCAGATGGACCGCACGCTGCTGATGTGGACCGTTCCGCTGGTCTTCTGCGTGCCGATGTTCTCCCGCGACGTGTACTCGTACCTGGCGCAGAGCGAGATCGCGGCGCGCGGCCTCGACCCGTACGAGCTGGGGCCGGCCAACGCGCTGGGCGTCGACCACGTGCTCACCCGCGGTGTGCCGAACATCTGGCGGGAGACGCCGGCGCCGTACGGGCCGCTGTTCCTCGCGTTCGGCCGGTTGACCGCGATGCTCACCGGCGACCACGTGGTGTCCGGTGTGTTCGTGCACCGGCTGCTGGTGCTGGTCGGCCTGGGGATGATCGTGTGGGCACTGCCCCGGCTGGCGGCCCGGTTCGGGGTGCCGCCGGTCGGCGCGTTGTGGCTGGGCGCGCTGAACCCGCTGGTGCTGTTCCACATCGTCATCGGCGTGCACAACGACGGCCTGGCGCTCGGCCTGATGCTGGTCGGCCTGGAGCTCGCGATGCGCGGGCTGGAACCGTTGAAGTGGTCGTGGATCACGCTGGGCGCCGGGGTCATCGTGTGCGGGGCGATGGTGAAGATCCCCGCGATGGCCGCCTTGGGCTTCCTCGGTGTGATGGTGGCGCGCAAGCTCGGCGGACAGCTCAAGCACCTGGCGCTGGTGGCCGCGATCATGGCCGGCATCGCCGCGGTCGGGGTGGTGGTGATCTGCCTCGGCACCGGGTTCGGCTTCGGCTGGGTCGAGACGCTGAACGTCGCGTCGACCGTCAAGTCGTGGATGTCGCCGCCCACGGCGCTGGGCTTCCTGGGGGCCGGCACCGGGATCATGCTCGGCCTCGGCAACCACACCGAGGCGATGATCTCGCTGACGCGGCTGCTCGGGCAGGGCGTGTCCGTCGTGATCACGATCGTGCTGCTGTGGCGCAGCTTCAAGGGCCGGATCAAGGCGATGAACGGCCTGGGCGCGGCTCTGGGCGCGATCCTGGTGCTCGGGCCGGTGCTGCAGCCCTGGTACGTGCTGTGGGCGGCGATTCCGCTGGCCACCGCGGTGGTCGGGCCGAAGTTCCGGATGTTCGCCATGGTGACCTCGGCGATCATCGCGATCATCCTGCCGCCGACCGGGTCCGCGTTCGACGGCCGCGCCTACACCGTGCCCCAGGCCGTCGCCGGGGCGGTCATCACGTTCGCCGTCTGCGTGCTGATCGCGCGCAAGCGGGTCGGGTCGTTCCTGAGGTCCGATCCCGCCGGGGGCGGGCAGGTCTGATCGGACCGGTAACCCCGAACCTCCGGCGGACGACTACCTCTCAGGGGAAGATCGTCGCCGGAGGGGGTGACGTGCCATGTCCGAACAACCCATGTCGCGCGAAGAGGTCCGGTTCGCCGTCGTGCTCAACGGTGGCGTGAGCCTGGCCGTCTGGATGGGCGGCGTCGTGCTGGAGCTCGACCGTCTGACCAGGCCCGGATCGGTGTACCAGCCGCTGCTGGACCTGGTCGGCTGCACGGCGAGAGCGGACGTCATCGCGGGCACGTCGGCGGGCGGCATCAACGGCGCCGCGCTGGCGTTGTCGCAGGTCAACAAGCACGCCGACCTGACGAGGCTCCGGGATCTCTGGGCTGAGCAGGGCCGGATGGAACAGCTGTTGCGCACGCCGTTCCGCGGCCAGCCGGCGTCGTTGCTCAAGGGCGACGAGTTCTTCCTCCCCCGGCTCCAGGAGGCGCTGGCGAGGCTCACCACGGACTTCGAGCCGACCGAGCCGGACGAACGCCCGATCGACCTGCGGATCACCACCACACTTCTGGGTGGCGTTCCGACGATCACCTACGACGACCTGGGCCAGCCGCTGACCCAGTCGGTGCACCAGGGTTCGTTCTCGTTCCGCCGCGACCCGTACGCTTGGGTCTCCGAGGACACGCGTGACGACTTCACGCCCGCCACCCTGAACGACCGCGTGCTTCAGCTGGCGCTGGCAGCCAGGTCGAGTGCCAGCTTCCCGTTCGCGTTCGAGCCGAGCTTCATCCCCGTCGGCGGCCAGGCCACGCCGGACCGTCCGGACATGGCGGACGTCGCCAGCTGGGCCAACGGCGCCGACCGCAGCAGGTTCGCGGTCGACGGCGGTGTTCTCGTGAACACGCCGACGAAGGAGGCGCTGGAGGCCATCGACCGGATGCCGGCGGACGGGCCGGTGCGCAGGGTGATGCTGCTGGTCTTCCCGCACGCCGAGCCGCTCGGTTCCGAACCGATGGCCGACATGATCGACAGCGGGCTGACCACGGTCGGGTCCGGCGGCAAGCTGCTGGGCGCGATGTCCAGTCAGGCCAACAGGACCTACGTCGAGAAGATCGAGGAGCACAACCGGCGCGCCGCGAGCAGCAGGGGCGGCCGGATGTCGTTGCTGGAACGCCTGCACGCGGGCGGCGACGACGTGGTCGGCGAGGTGTACTCGCTGGCGGACAAGCTCTTCGGGCACTACGAGGACATCGAGATCCGGCTGGCGGCCCGCCAGGTGACGGCGCAGCAGTTCGCGCTGCCCAAGGGGAATCCGGCGAACTGGTCGTTCGAACGGGTGCGCCGGGCCGCGGAGACCGCGCAGCGCAAGTGGAAGAAGCTGCACGGCGTCCTGCCGTACGTGCCGGGCGTGCAGCTGCCGAACGTCGTGTGCCGTGCGGACGTGGGCTGGGAGTGGGGCATCACGATGGCCGAACGCCTCGGCGCGTCGGCACTCGACCTGCTCAAGCGGCTCGTGTGGGTGGTGGACGAGAGCCAGGCCGACGAGATCGCCCAGGCCCGCCGCGCGCTGCACCAGGTCCGCGCGGAACTGCGCCGGCTGCGCACCGAGCTGTTCGACTGGAAGCCGTCCGGCTCGCTCGGCGAGACCTACTGGACCGGCAGGCTCGCGAGCTACCACGAGAACCTGATCGACGGGCATCTCGGCCTGGAGGTCAAGGCGCAGGTCGCCGAGATCGGCCGGATCGTGAGCGCCGCGCGGAAGGTGATCACCGAGCTCGACGAACGACGGCTGAAGCTCGGCGGGCTCGTCTGCTGGCACGCCCTGCTCGACCCCGCGGCCACCCCGGCAGAGGCCGGGCTCGACGACGGCGAACGGTGGCTCAGCCGCCTGCTGGCGCTGGAGATCGCGGGCACGTGCCTGTCCGACGACGCGTCGACCGGGCTGGACACGGCGGTCGAGCTGGTGCAGGTGTCGCTGCAGACGCGCAACGCGTTCGCACAGCAGTCGATCACGGCCGACGACAAGGCCGGTGGGGCGTCGCTATCGCGGTTCTCCGGGTTCCTCAAGCGGTCGTGGCGGGTCAACGACTGGATCTGGGGACGCCTCGACGGCGCCACGATGCTGTGCCGCGTGCTGTTCGACCCGCGGCGGTTGCGGCGGATGGACCTCCTCGGACGGCCTGAGGACGACCGGCGCACGGCGGAGGAACGAGCGGGGGCCGTGGTCGACCAGGTCGTCGCGGCGATGTTCGGCCTGGAACTGCCGATGCAGGTCGCCGCGTGCGCCGAGGAGGCGAAGAAGGAACTCCGCGGCATCTACGAGACCGAGAACGAGCTGTCGCCGTCGTCGATGAAGCTCGCCGAGCTCGCCGCGTGGGGCCTGCACTGGCGGATCATCTGCGAGGAGCTCCCCCGGCTGCGGGCCGCGATCATCGCCGACCGCGGTGACGGCGCGGACAAGCGTTCGCGCGGTGAGCTGTTCCTCGAGGAGCACGCGGACCTGTTGCGGCGCCTGGAATATCCGCACGAGCACACGGTCACGCTCGGCATGTCGGCGCTCAACGCGTTCGACCGCGCGGGCATCGGCCGTGAGCCCCTCACGCAGGAAGCGGCGTCGGACCAGATGATCCGCACGGCCGCGAACGCCGCGGCCGTCGCCGTCACGGTCGCCGACTCCGAACGGTCCGGGCTCGCCGCGGTCCGTCCGGTGACGCGGGTGGTCCGCGGGGCCGCGTTGCTCCCCTACTGGACGATCACCGGCCTGACCCGCGGCGGCAACCTCGCCCAGTTCCTGGGCCTGCTCGGGCTCGCGGTCGGCGGCGCGCTGGTCGTGATGGCGTTGTTCGGCATGCTGCCGGCGTGGGCGGCGGGTCCGGGCGCGGCGATCGGCGCGGCCAGCCTCCTCGCCGCCTTCGGTTACGCGGCCCTGCGCAGCGGCACGATGCTGCACGGGCTGGTGTTGCTCTCACCCGTGATCCCGTTGGTGGCCATAGCCGTCGAGCGGATGCCCGACGACAGCTCGGAGATCACCACCGGCACGATCACGGTGGCCGGTGTCGCGGCCGTCGTCCTGGCTCTGCTGGTGCTGGGCTCGTTGCCCGCGCCGATCCGCACTCCGCTCGCGGTGCTGGCCGACTTCCGGCCGTGGCAGATCATCAAGCGGCGCTGGAAGCAGGCGGCGGTCGTGCTGGTGGTCGCGGGGATGGTCTGGTCGGTGTGGCGGTTCGCGCTGCACACCGAGCCGTGGCTGGTGATCCCGGCCTCGGTCCTCTGTGGAGCGTTCGGGATCTACATGGCGCTGTCCAGCGGCAAGTCGCTGCAGCGCTGGCGCCGGGTCGAGGGCGTGTGGGGCACGGAACGCGCCGAGCCTCCCGCCGCCGCGACCGCGGGCTGGGCCGTGGTCTACGGCGTGGTGTACCTGGCGATCGCCGACGTGCTGCTGGTCATCGGGCCGCGCGGGTGGGGCTGGCAGGCGGTGATCGGCACGGCGCTGGCGTTCGGCCTGACGCTGCTGCTGATCACGTCCTGGTACGTGCCGCGGATCGAACGCCGCCGGATCCGCGAGCAGCTGGTGGCCGAGGCGATCCCGGCGATCTACCCGGACGGCTCCGACGTCGCGGCGACGTTGCGCGAACGGCTGGAGGGGCACGCCTCGCTGTACCGGTTCCTGGTGAAGGGCGAGGGCGAGCACCCCGCCGAGCTCACCCTGTCCCAGGCAGGGCTGCTTGTCGCGCAACGGATCGGGGAGAAGCTCAGGGCACGCGGGTAGCGTCCGCCCACAAAGGACTCGCGCCCGGCCCAGTACGTGACGCAGAAGTGGGCCGGGGTCAGCGCCTCCGCGGACTTCCCCGCGGACGAACGCTGACCCCGGCCTGGGCAGCCGGCCCGACGACTCCCCCGTCAGGCCACGCCCCTCGAGCTTGTCCTCAGCCGGCCCGACAACTCCCCGTCAAGCCGCGTCCCCTCGCGCCTGAACCTCAGGCCGCCAGCGCGATGACCGGAACCGTCTGACCCATCGCCCGCGCGTACAACGCCTCGAAGCGCTCCAGCGTCGTGGCCAGCGTGTGGTGCGAGATGATCTCGCTGCTGGCGGCGCCCATCCGAGCCCGCATCGGCTCGTCGTGCACGAGCGTGTGCAGGCGCTGGGCCAGCTGGTTCACGTCGCCGGGCTCGAACAGCCAGCCGTTGCGGCCGTGGTGCACGAGGTGCGGCAGCGCCATGGCGTTCGCGGCGATCACCGGCTTGCCCGCGGCCATCGCCTCCATCGTCGCGAGGCTCTGGAGCTCGGCGACACCGGGCATGACGAACAGGTCGGCGCGGGCGTAGGCGTCGAGCAGGTCGTCCTCGGACACGAAGCCGTGGAACTTCACGCGGTCCAGGATGCCGAGGTCGCGAGCCAGCAGCTCCCACTCGGCCTTGCACGTGCCGTCACCGACGATCTCGCCGAACGCTCCGGGCACGCGGGCCAGGGCGCGCAGGAACTCGTCGACGCGCTTCTCCTCGTCCAGCCGTCCGACGAACAGCGCGGTCGGCCGGTCGTTGTGGGTGACCGCGCGCTGGTAGCGGGCGATGTCGATGCCGCACGAGACGGGCACCGCGCGTTCGGGGAAACCGCTCTCGTGCAACAGCTGCACGGCGCGCGGGGTGGGCGCGGTGACGATGTCGGCGCGGCCGAAGACGCGGGCCAGGTCGCGGTAGGCGAATCTGCTGGCCATGCCCTGCAGGAACTTCGGCAGGTGGGCGTGGCTGAACAGGTTCTCCGGCATGAAGTGGTTCGTGGCGAGCGTCGGGATGCCCTGGGCGACGGCGGAGTTCAGGACGAACCGGCCCACCACGAAGTGCGCCTGGACGTGCACGACGTCCGGCTTGAGCGACTTGACCAGCTCGTCGGCCTCCTTCGACGCCTGCCACGGCAGGCAGAAGCGGAAGTCCGGGTAGAACGGGAGCCGGTGCGAACGCAGCCGGTGGACCGTGACACCGGGGATCTCGGTGGCCTTGGGCGAGTCCGGGGCGATGACGTGGACGTCGTGGCCGTTCTCGGCGAGGCCGACCGCCAGGCGCTGCGCGAAGCGCGCTGCACCGTTGACGTCCGGCGGGAACGTGTCCGCGGCGATGACGACGCGAAGCGCGCTGGAGGTGTTCACGAGAAGCTCCGTTCGGATGTTTTCACGAGGTTGACGAGCAAGTGCGAACACGCCGCAAACAGCGGCGAGAGCGCAGGCGAACAGCGCGACACCGGTCAAAGGAGACAAATGCGCGGCCTCGCCGAGCAGGAAGGCGCCGAGGCCGACCGCGACCAGCGGATCCACCACGGTCAGACAGGCGACGGCGAGATGAGGAGGTCCGCCCGCGTAGGCGTGCTGGACCAGCCAGCCGCCGACGGCGAGCGAGAGGGCGATGCCGAGCACCGACGCGAGGTGCGAGAGCCCGAAACCGCCTTGCTGCACCGACTGTGAGACGGCACGCATCAGCACGGACACGTACCCGTACGCGACGCCACCGGCCGATGCGAACGCCACGGCACGAATGCGCGCGTTCGGCGTAAGGGCTGCGATCACGCCCGGCACCGCGATCAGGCCGAGAGTCACGAGTCCCGCGGTGAGTTCGACGTCCGGCACGACCTTGGTCGCGGTCGCACTGCCCGAGGCGAACCACACGAACGCGCCCACACCCACGGTCGTGAGCAGGATCGCCGGCAACTCGCGGAAACGGCGGTCCATCAACGCGGTCATGCCGATCGCGAGGACACCAATCGGCTGCACCACCGTCAACGGCGCCATGCCGAGCGCGGCCGCGTGCACCCCGGCACCGCCGACGAGCAGCGCGAACCCGGCGAGCCACCGGGGCTGCCTCAGGACGCTGGCCCGGGCACCGGTCTCGGCGATCGCGTCGTGTTGCAGGCGGGCCGCGAGGGCGAAGCACACGGCACCGAACACGGCGAGCGTGATGGCGAGCATGGTCATGAGGTGCGCCTCACCTGTAGTGCCGCGATGGCGAAAAGGAGTCCGTAAAGGGATGCGAACAAAACGCGTTCGGTGAGTCCGCGCGCCTCGAAACCGGCGAAGGAAACGTGGCTGACCAGAAACGCGGCGCTCGACACGCTCGCCGTTATTGCGACACCGAGCAGAGCCGGAATTTTGCGGGCGATGAGCACGCCGGCCGCGGGCAGGGCCATGAACATGACCGCACCGGCGTACCGGTGGATGTAGCCGGACAACGAGGTCGGCGCTCCCGTCGGATCGGTCGGGAAGATCGTCGACACGGTCAGACCCGCCGACCAGATGCCGATCAGCCACTGCGCTGACCTGCCTACACCGCGCAGGTTGACGGCGAGCAAAGCCGAGACGGCCGCGAGACTAAGAGACGTCGCCGCGAGCCAGCCCGTGCCGTTGTTCACGAACACGTAGTCACTGATCACGTCCGTGACCGGGTTGAGCTGACCCGCCGACACGACATGCAGGTAGAAAATCGGCACCAGTGAGAACACCAGTCCCCCGACCACCAGTCCCCGTCTTTTCTCCCCCGCTTCGATCACGAGAAAAGTCTCTTGTGAACGCGGTGATCAACCAATGGGGAACTCCCCCGAGGAGACCCTGAGGTGTCCCTGAGTCACGGGGGTAGGGCTAGCCCCACCTTTTTCAGCTCTGCTTCAGGAATGGGCCGAATGACCCAGCTGCGTGCGCATTGCCCGGACCGCCTAGGCTGCGTGCTCGTGAGCCCGAATCCCCAGCCTGCGGTGGAAGTGTCGGGGCTGGTCAAGAGATACGGCTCGAAGACCGCCGTCGACGGCCTCGACCTCGTTCAGCAGCCCGGCACCGTTCTCGCCCTGCTCGGGCCCAACGGCGCGGGCAAGACGACGACCGTCGAGATCTGCGAGGGATTCCGCTCCGCCGACGACGGCTCGGTGCGCGTGCTCGGCATGGCGCCGGGTTCCGAGGCGCTGCGGCCGCGCATCGGCGTGATGCCGCAGGGCGGTGGCGGTTATCCCGGCATTCGCGCCGAGGAGATGCTGAACCTCGTGGCGGCCTGCGCGGCGAACCCGCTCGACCCGAAGTGGCTGATCGAGATCCTCGGGCTCGGTGGCGCGGTCCGCACCCCCTACAAGAGGCTGTCCGGCGGCCAGCAGCAGCGGTTGTCGCTCGCGTGCGCGTTGATCGGACGCCCTGAGCTCGTGTTCCTCGACGAGCCGACCGCGGGCATGGACCCGCAGGCCCGCCGTCTGGTGTGGGATCTCGTGGGGGCCCTTCGGGACGACGGCGTGGCCGTGCTGCTGACGACGCACCTCATGGACGAGGCCGAGGCGCTCGCCGACAACGTCGTGATCATCGACGAGGGCCGTGTGGTCGCGCAGGGCTCGCCCGCCGAGCTGACCGCGAACCGGCCGGACGACCAGCAGCTGCGGTTCCGCGCGCGGCCCGGTCTCGACCTCACGTTGCTGTCCGCCGCACTGCCCGAGGGGCTGAAGGTGCGCGAGGCGACGAAGGGCGCGTACGTCGTGGAAGGCATGATCGACCCGCAGGTCGTGTCGACCGTCACGTCGTGGTGCGCGCAGCAGGGCGTTCTGGCCGAAGAGCTCACCGTGGCCAAGCGCAGCCTCGAAGACGTTTTCCTGGAGCTGACCGGCAGGGAGCTGCGCTCGTGACCACCTTCGCTCCCGGCACGTTCAAGCCCGCACCCGGCCGCGGTTCGTTGCCGCGCATGCTCTTCGTGCACGCGCGCACCGAGGCGATGCTGACGTTGCGCAACGGCGAGCAGATCCTGCTGACGGTGATCATCCCGCTGGCGTTGCTGGTGGCTCTCAGTCTGATGTCGGTGATCCCGATGCCCGAGCCGCGCGTCGGGTCCGCCACCGCGCGGATCTTCGCGCTGGCGATCATCTCCTCCGCCTTCACCGGGCAGGCCATCGCGTTGGGCTTCGACCGGCGTTATGGCGTGCTGAAGCGGCTTTCGGCCTCGGCGCTGCCCCGGTGGCTGCTCGTCGCCGGACGCGTTTGCGGCGCACTGGTCGTGGTAGCGCTGCAGATCGTGCTGCTCGCGGTCACGGCGTTGTTCCTGGGCTGGCGCTTTCCGCTGGCCGGTCTGCCGTGGGTCGTGCTGCTGATCGTCCTGGGCACGCTGACGTTCGGTGCGCTGGGCGTGCTGCTGGGTGGCGCGCTGCGGGCCGAGATCGTGCTGGCACTGGCGAACATCATCTGGTTCGTGCTGCTGATGGTCGGTGGCGTGGCGTTGTCGGTGCCGGTCGGGTTCGTCCACCTGCTGCCGTCCGCCGCGCTGGCCCAGGCGCTGGAAACCTCTGTGGTGCACGGCACCGCCCCCGGTGTGGGCCCGGTCGCAGTGCTCGTGGCCTGGGGCGTTGTCGCGGGCGCACTGGCGACCCGGACGACTCGGCTTACCTGACGAGACCTACCATCAGGGGCGTGTCGAAGCTGACCGCCTTCCTCGTGTCCTGGCAGCGCGCGTTCGCGATTGCCGTCGTCATCGCGCAGGCCGGAATCGCGGTCACCGGGTCGATCGTCCGCGTGACCGGCTCGGGCCTCGGCTGCCCGACGTGGCCGGAGTGCGTCGAGGGCAGCGTCGTCCCGGTCGAACACCCCGAGGTCGCGGCCCTGCACCAGTGGGTCGAGTTCGGCAACCGCACGCTGACCGGTGTCGTCGGCGTCATCGCGGGTCTGTGCGTGCTGGCGGCGTGGTTCCACCTGCCGCGGCGCAAGCGGGTTCTCGTGCTCTCGCTCGTCCAGCTCGTCGGCGTGGCCGTGCAGGCGGTCGTCGGCGGCATCACCGTGCTGACCGGCCTTGCCTGGTACACCGTGTCCATCCACTTCATGATCTCGATGGGTCTGGTGTGGATGGCCGTGCTGCTCGTGAGCTCGCTGTCCGAGGGCGACGGTCCGGCTCGCTTGAAGGTGCCGGCGCCGTTGATGAAGCTTCAGGTCGTCATGGCCGTCGTGCTGGGCGCGTTGCTGCTCGCGGGCACCTGGGTGACAGCCGCCGGCCCGCACGCCGGTGACTCGTCGACGCCGCGCCTGGGCGTCGAGGTGGCGACGCTCGCGCAGATCCACGCGGACCTGCTGTTCCTGTTCCTGGGCCTGCTGATCGCGGTCGGGTTCTTCATGCGCACCCGCTCGTACTGGACGTTGGTCGGCGTCGTGCTCGCTCAGGGCGCGCTGGGCATGGTCCAGTACTGGACGGGCGTGCCCGAGGTGCTGGTGTCGATCCACGTGCTGGGCGCCGGTGCTGTTGTCGTTGCCACGGCTGCTTTGTGGACGTCGTCGCGTGAGCGCACGCACGAGGTCCCAGAGGAAATTGACACTGTGCCCTCTGACGATCAGGCGCTCAGCAAGGCCTGAGCCTCACCCTGGTCGTTGTGGCCGGCCCAGTTCGCCGGTGTCGCCTCGAAGTTCACGTCGGTGATCGTCTTGTCGGCGCCCGCGTCGAGCAGGATGCGGATGACCTTGAGATGGCCGCGTTCGGCCGCGAGATGCAGCGCCGTAACGCCCTCGCCGTGCATCGGCCCGCCGAAACCCGTGCGCTGGTTGGGATCCGCGCCCAGGTCGAGCAACGTGCGGGTGGCGTTCTCCAGCCCGCACCAGGCCGTCCACGCCAGCGCCGTGCCGCGGTAGACGTCCGCGTCGATCCGGGCGCCGCGCTTGAGCAGGTCGCCCAGGATCTCGGTGCGGTCGTTGCGGGCGGCCCACGACAACGCCTCGTCGAGCACTTCCTGCGGGTCGTTCGTCGGCCACCAGCGCGGGAAACCGCTGTGGGGCCGGTAATAGCCGCGCCTGGCCTCCGGTTCGGTGGCCAGGTCCAGATCGCCCAGGCCGGCCGCCGTGCGCAGGTTCGCCGGGTGAACTCCTTTTCGCGCCAGAAGTTCGGCGGTTTCGACGTTGCCCCAGAACAAGGCGACGGTGAGCGGCGTGCCGCCCTCGCCCCGTGCGTCCAGGTCCGTGCGGGCACCCTTGGCGAGCAACAGTTCCGCGAGGCTCGGCAGGTTCGCGTAGGCCGCCTGGTGCAACGCCGTCCAGCCGTGGACGTTCTGGTGGTCGATGTCCGCGCCGCCGTTGAGCAGCACCTCGACCAGGCGTTCGTCACACTTGGCCGTGGCCAGGCCGAGCAGGTCGTTGCCGTTGGTACCGCTGGCCTTCACGAGCCACGGATCGCGCGTGATGATCGCCTTGAGCTCACCGGGGTTCTGCATCTCGATGGCCTGGTAGGCACGGGCGAACGGCCGCGGCTTGCGGATGTTGGCCTTGAGCGCCTTCCAGTCCTCACACCCGTGGGCCTGGGCGAGAACGCTGTGCGCGCCCTCGTCCGTCAGCGGCACGTCGTCGAAGACCTCCAGCGCACCGGGCACGCCGTCCCACGCGGAGGCCAGCAATCCCCTGGCCCGCTCCTCGTAGTACTCGATGTCATCGCGAAACGGGTGCCACATGGCACCACGCTACTTCGGCGAGGCGGGCCTGCGCTCCCACAAAGCGGGGAGTTCCTCTGAGAGCCAACCGTAGAGGTGGTCGACGGTCTTCAGCCGCATCGACCGCTCCGGGTCACCACTGAGCAACCGCATGCCGTCGTCGGTGAGCGTCTGCACGCTGGCGATGGCGTTGAGCTTGCGCTGGATGAAGTCCGTCCAAGCCTTCTCGTTGATCCGGTACTCCGCCGCCTGCCGTCCGCGCCGGGTCCGCTTGCTCACCAGGCCGACGTTGACCAGGTACTTGAGGTTCGTGCTGATCGACCCGCTGCTCGCCTCCAGCTCCTGCGAGAGCTCGGCGGCGGTGCGCTCGACCGGCTGGCACACCAGCAGGTAGCCGAGGATGCGGCCGCCGATCAGCGGAATGCCCTCTTCGGCAAAGTGGGCCGCGAACCGCTCGATCCAGGCGGAGAGCCTTGTTTCCCTGCCGACGCTCATCTCAGTGATCCCTTTCGGTCGACACTGAAATCATCGTAGCGATCTTGTCAACGCGGCCACTAGAAAACGTCGAATTCCTGCCACTGGACGCAAGTGGGACGTTCGGAGGTGCGCATGAACTCGTGCAACGCCTCCCGCAGTTGAGCCAGCGAAACCACGGAGTCGGACGGGAACGCGATGTCGGCGTCGCGGTCCAGCCACAACGTGGCCGTCGCAGGCTCGGACTTCGTGGTCCAGGCGCGGTGAGCCTGAGCGTCCATCAGGTAGAGAGCCGCAGTGCCCGATTCTCTGTCCGTGGCGAACTTCAACTGGTGGTCCGGGAGGCCCAGCGCGCCCACGGTGGGTCGCCCGTCGGCGACGACCACCGTCGGATGCGGCTGGTGGTTGGCGAGCACGTCGTCGAGGAGTGCGTCGAGCGCGGCGTCCGTGTCCACGGCAACCGGCTCGTCGTCATCGTCGACGTCGCGGAAATACCAGACGCTGAGCGAATTAGTCACCTGGCTTCCTTTCCTCGGTGGACCCGCGTTGCCCGTGGGTCGTGAATCACGAGTGTTTGGCCCGGTAGCAGTATCTCTTGCAGCAACTTGGTGCAGGAGTACGGCCCCCTGCACATCGGGTTGTTGATGACCAGTTCCACTCGATCGACACCGCCGGCGCGCATTCGCCACGCCACCTTGGCCTCGACGTGGACCCCCAACGTCACCCGTGCTCCAGCCGGTCCAGGCGGATAACCGCGCGCGAACAGGAACTCGGCGATCTCGTCGTGTTCGCCGTCAGGCTCGTATCCGCTGCGGACCGACTCGGTGTAGCCATCCGGATCGACGTACTTCCCGGTGGTCTTGCCGTCGTAAACGGGGAGCGTCGCCCGCTGTTGCGTCGACCACGAAAGATCGGGTGGAACAGTCTCTGCGCCTGCGCCGAGAAGCGACCTCAGATGGTCGGCAATCCGTTCAGACACCTGTTGCGCCTGGGTAACCAGATCACCTATGCCGACGTGCGCGTCGTTCCATTGCCGCAGGACAGCGGAGTAGTCGTCCTCGTGCCTGCTTCCGCGGCCGGCAGGACCGAGCAGCTCACAGGCGTCCTTGGCCAGACTCTCGGCTTGGCGTAACGCGTTGATGAGCTGCTCTGCCTTGAACAACACCTCACGCAGGCGCTGCCCGATCTCCTCCAGCGACGCCACTGAACCGATGAACTCCTAACGGGCAGAATCACCCTTCACGACGCCGAGGAACGCGGCCCACGACTCCGCCGACACCGGCAGGTGCGGGGCAGGGGCCTTGCTGTCCCGGACCCCGACGCCACACCCCACCTCGACACAGTTGTCAGCGGTGCTGCTGTAGCTGCTCTTGCGCCAGTCGGTCATTGGAGGCCCTCCAATATGTTGTCGATCACCGCCCTGGATTGTTCACGATTGAGGGCGACGGCTGCGAGCTGCTTCACCCTGTCCTCGTAGAGCGCGACGGTTTCCTTGTCGTCGAAGAACAACCCGCAGTTCAGCGTGTCCAGGAAGACGAGTGGCGGGTACTTCGGGAACTTCATCACCCGGAAGTCACCCGACACCCCGGGGTGCGCGCCGATCGACCTGGGGATGACGTGGAAGTTGATGTACTGCCGCACCGACATCCGCAGGAGGTGCGCCAACTGCTCGCGCCACACCTCTTCGCCGCCTACAGGCAGCAAGAGCGCCTGCTGGTGCACGTAGAAGGTGAACGTCCGGCCTGGCCGCAGAATCTCCGCTCGCGCCATCCTCGCGGCCACGACCTTCGGCACGTCCTCCTTCTCGTGAGGTCCGACCTCGGCGACGGCGTACGCATAGTCATGGGTTTGCAGCAGGCCGGAGACGAGGTTCATCGACCACGCGACGATCGCACTGGATTCCTTCTCGTGGTTGATCAGCGTGCGCAGCTGGTCAGGGACGCCGTCTTCGGGAAAGAGGATGAACCCCTTCTCCCCCGCCTCCAGGAACAACGCCATCAGATGCCGTCGTTCTGCCAGCGACAGGCGGCAGTAGGCGAGCAGCACCTCGACCTCGTGCGCGGTGACGCCGCCCTTGCCGTTGACGAGGTCGGACAGCTTCGACTCGTCCCAGTCGAGCTCCTCGGCCAGCTGGCGTTGCGTCAGGCCGGTTGTGGCGATGGCGGCGCGGAGGCCGTTGCCGAACTCGCGGCCCACGACGTTCGACTCTCTTTTGGGCATGCGAAAAAGCTAGGACCCGAAAGCCTTCCGGCTCTATCGTTTCAGCTCAAAAAGCCCTGAAAGAGATCTGCTTGGAGAATCTCCAAGTCAGGCACGAAAGCCCTGATCAGCGGCACCTTCGCGAGAGATCCGCTGGATCGAACGTGACCGATGCCGTGCTGGTGATCGCCACTGTTCCAACGGTACCGGACGTCAGCGTCGCGACATGGGAATAGACACCGCTGGCCAGCCGGTAGCAATAGATGGCCAGACCGCCTTGGCCGATCATCTCGACGCGCCAGTAGCCTTCCACGCCGGCAGCCGCGAATGCCGCCGGCTTCTCCAGCCTGTCGGTCTTCTTCGTCGGCGGGCTCACGACCTCGACGATCAGCGTCACGTCGCGGACATCGACCGAGTCGGCATCGATGAACTCGGACGTCACGACGACATCGGAGATGTAGCCGAGCATGCTGTCGACGCGGACACCGATCGCGGTCAGCGCTTCCATGCCCTCGCGCGCGACAGCCTCGTCGAGGAGAGTCCGGAGACGGTCACCCACTCGCTGATGCCGCAGGGCAGGGGCGGCATGGACGACGAACCGTCCA
This sequence comes from Lentzea waywayandensis, assembly GCF_900115955.1. GTDB lineage: Bacteria > Actinomycetota > Actinomycetes > Mycobacteriales > Pseudonocardiaceae > Lentzea > Lentzea waywayandensis. The sequence continues at coordinate 367,835 of NZ_FOYL01000008.1, read as the reverse complement.
TCGACCAGCTCGACGCGGCGGCCTTCCTGGGGAGCAAGGCTCTCCCAGTCATCCAGGGTGTAGCCCTCCAGCCGCCCGGCATCGGTCACATCAGCGTCCACCATCACGAAACGGAGGCTAGAAGGCCAAGGCCTCCCGGCCTCCGCTTCGTCAGCAGATCAACCAGAACGTGTGAGCGCTTGGAATAACTCCAAGTCAGCAGACAGGCGCGAGCGGAGTCGTCTCGTCGGGCCCAGGCCGCCGGCGCCACCGGTCCAGCTTCGCGTGCTCGGTCAGCGAGATCAGCGTCTCGCGCACCGAGAGCCGGACGCGCGGGTCGCAGTTCACGACCGGCACGTCGGGCGAGATGCCCATGCCGCGGATGATGGCCTTCACGTCCGATCGAACGGACGCGTGCACGTTGTTCAGCGCGAGCACGTACGGAATGTTGTGGTCCTCGAAGTACCGCATCGCGTCCACGGAGTCCGCGGGGCGCATCACGTCGAAGAGCACGACGGCGCCCACGGCGCCGCGCACCACGTCGCCCCAGCCCGCGCGCGGGTCCTGCCACTGCGGGGCCACGAAGAGGTGCAGCGCTAAGCCGGGGTCGAGCCACACGCGTCCGAACTGGATGCGCACCAGTTCCGTCACGGCACCCGCGCGTTCTGGCGGTAGTGCGTTCATCGTCAGGAGATCGTTCTCCACGATGGACCTGATGAAAGTGCTCTTGCCCACGCCGAAGCCACCGGCGACGACAATCTTGGCCGAGGTCAGCTCCCGACCGGGCGGCCCTGGGGGCCCGAATTCGGGAAATCTAGAGCCGACGTAGTCCACTCAGCACTCTCTCCATCAACCCGAGGTCCGGCGTGTCACCGCCTGCGGAAGCGGTCTGGTGCACGTCCACCAGACCTCGTTCCGCCATGTCGCCGAGCAACACCTTCACGACTCCCAGCGGGAGACGCATCAGTGCGGCCACCTCCGCGACGGATCGCGGGGAGTGACACAACTCGACAACGCGTTGGTGCTCAGCCTGCAAGATACCTGCCGAGTGCCGACTCTGATCATTGGCGGAGACAAGTGTCTCGATCTCGAGGTCGATGTTCGACCGAGTGCGCCCACCCGTCCAGGCATATGCACGAACGATCGAGGAGTCCTGAGCCTCCTGTATGGAGGGCTCGAAGTCTTCCTGCGGCACAACGGGAGTCGCTTCCCGCGCGGGAACCGGGTCCGGCGTGCGCGCCCGCTTTCGGCCCGAGTCCAGGGAAAACCCGTTCATCAGGTCGGCGAACGTCTGCTCGGCGGGTGTTTCGGCCCGCCTTCGTCGTCGGTGCGCGTCAGGGGACGAGCTCATGGTTCACCTCACGCTGTGCAGCTGTGCTCGCAGTTCGGGGGTGAGGATCTGGCCCACCTGGTCGACGACCACGGTCATCTCGTAGGCGACTTGACCGACGTCGCTGTCGGGGGCGGCGAGAACCGCCAAACAAGACCCGTCTCGAATGGACATGAGGAGCATGATCCCGTAGTCCATCTCGATCACGGTGCGCAACACTCCGCCACCTTCGAAGCAACGTGAAGCGCTCATCGTCAGTGCCGTGACGCCGGAGGAGATAGCGGCGAGCTGCTCGGCGCGGTCCGGTGGCAGACCCGTCGACTTGGTGAGCAGCAGGCCGTCCACCGAGATCACGATCGCGTGGGCGACACCGGCCACTCGATCCGTGAAGTTCGTGATCAACCAGCCGAACTGGTCGACCTGGCGCGACTGAGGCGTGCTCATGCCTTCTCCCCGTTGTACTGGCCGTTCCCCTGGCCGCTTCCGTTCCCGTTGCTGCCGAGCGGCGCCTGGCGCAGGCCCGTCTGGTAGCTGGCGAGAAAGCCTCGTGCTCGTTCCGGATCGCGCTTCGTGCCCGTGACAGGGCGTGTGCCGTTCTCGGGACGTTCCGCGAGGTCGGGGAGCAGGTTCTTACGCGGCGCCCGTTTCGGCAACCCGGCATCGGTCTCACCGGCGTCCGTCGCGGGGTCTCCCGCCTGCTCCCAGACCGTCCCGCCGGGCTTCTTCCCGAACCACGACGCCACTACCGAGGGTGACGATACAGGCGGGGTCGTTGCCGGCGAATGATCACCGTTGACCGATTCGCCCGAGACGCCGCTGCCCCTGAACCAGGAGGACGTCGTCTCATTTGGCGACACGGCCGGCACACCGTCGTACTCGGCCGAAGCGGGGCGCGGGGTGCGCTGGGGCAGTGACTCGTCGATCGCGGCGCCGCGGAACGACATCCACTCGGCGGACTCGCGCTGGTGGTCGATGGCCGGGGCGGGCGCGGGCGGCGGTGCGAGGTTCGGCGTCTTCACGACGACGTGCGGCTGCTTGGCGAGCGCCGGCTTCGGCTGCGGCAGCGCGGCGTGGCGCGGCTGCGACGGCGCCGGGGCCTCCTCGTGCGAGCGCACGAGCTCCGCGGGCACGAGCACGAACGCGCGCAGGCCCTCACGGCCTTCTCCCGCGCCGCGCAGCCGGACCGTGATGCCGTGACGGCCGGCGAGCCTGCCGACGACGAACAGCCCCATCTGGCGTGACACGGGCACGTCGTCCTCGGTGCCGGACGACAGCCGCTCGTTGGCCTCGGTGAGCTCGGCCGGGCCCATGCCGATGCCCTGGTCGGCGACCTCGACGAGCACGGCGCCCTGCTGGTCGATCCGCGAGCCGATCACGACCTGGGTGGTGGGCGCGGAGAACGCGGTGGCGTTGTCCAGCAGCTCCGCGATGAGGCGCACGAGGTCGCTGGCCGCGTAGCCGACGATCTCGACCGACGGTGTCGACTTCACCACGACGCGCTGGTAGTGCTCGATCTCCGACGCGGCGGCGCGCAGCACGTCCGCGAGCGGGACTGGCTGGTGGAACCGGCGGGCGACGTCGGTGCCGGAGAGCACCATCAGGTTCTCGTTGTTGCGGCGCATGCGCGTCGCGAGGTGGTCGAGCTTGAAGAGGTTGGCGAGCTGCTCGGGGTTCTCCTCGTGGCGCTCCAGCTCCTCCATGAGCTTGAGCTGGCGTTCGACGAGGCCCTGTGAGCGGCGCGACAGGTTGACGAAGATGTTCTTCATGCCCGACCGCAGCGACGACTGCTCGACGGCGGACCGGATGGCCTGCTCGTGCACGGCGTCGAACGCGCGCGCCAGCTGGCCGAACTCCTCGACGCTGTGCACGGGCACCGGTTCGATCTCGGTGTCGGGCTTGCGGTCGGCGCGGATCGCGGCGACGACCTCGGGCAGGTGGTGGTGCGCCACGTCGAGGGCGGAGCGGCGCAGCTCGGACAGCGAGCGCAGCAGGTAGCGGCCGATGACGAAGCCGAGCGTGCCGGCGATCAGCAGCATCGCGAGCAGGATGACCGCGGCGGCGCCGGCCTTGTTGGACGTGTCGTCCTGGAGCGAGGCGGCGGTGTTGGCGAGCTCGTCCTGAAGTTCGCGGCCGACCTGTTCCATCAGTCGCGCGGTGGTGCCGGACGACTTGTTCCAGTCGTCGACGGCGATGCCGAACTCCTGCGGCGGCTTGGGCTGGCCGGGGCGCGTGGCGGGCGGCGGGGTGCCGTCGGGCTGGGTGAGCGCTCGTTCGACGAGAGCGGAGCGGTTCGCCACGGCGGCACCGGTCACGGTCTGGTCGTAGGCACGGCGCTGTTCGGTGGTGCTGATGGCCTGGAAGTCGTTGAGGCGGTCCTGGAGCCGGATGTCGGACTGTTCCAGCGCGCGGACCTCGGGGCCGAGGAGCTTGCCCCGGCCGATCCCGGCTAAGACGACGGCGTGCTGGAGCGAGACCTGCTCCTGCGCGATGACCATGTTGTGCAGCGCCTGCGCGGTGCCGGAGATGGCGTTGTCGTTGAACTGGCCGACGAGCGCCTGTTCGAAGTCCAGCAACGCCTTCACGACCGCGGAGTAGCCGGTGGTGCCGCCGGACGGGTCACCGCCGTCGCCGCCCTGCGAGACCTTCTCCCGCAGGTTCTTGAGCGTCTCCAGCTGACCGCCGAGCTCGGTGTAGCGGCTGCGCGCGACCTCGCTGATGCCGTCGGTGCGGTCGACGCGGCGGCGCACGGTCGAGGCGGCGTTGTCGGTGGCGCGGATCTGGTTCTGGTAGGCGCCGACACCGGAACCGCTGGTCGAGCTCTGCGCAGCGAGCGTGCGTTCCTGCTGGACGCTGGAGATCAAAGGCGCGAGATCAGCCCTGAGCCGGACCAGGCCCTGCATCTGGACGTAGTTGTCGGACCGATCGACGTAACCGGAGATCTGCAGTGCGCCCGCGCCGACCGCGACGGCCACCGGCACCAGCAGCACGACGCCGAGCTTGACCGGCAGGCGCCAGTTGCGCCAGTCGCTGATCTTTCTCCACTCGACATTCACGAAATGGTCCCCAAGGCGCGCTCGAAGTGCCCCACTATCGGCTACCTCCTGGCCTGGTGAATCCCCGCGAGCTTGAGACCCCCGCAGCTCGATATCTCGATCAGCCGTATCGGGTGTTAGCGGATAGTAGGCCAGAGAGCGTGACGCGACAACGACCTGGGGCGTGCACGATCGATCACCCACCGTGACGACCGACCTTTTGGGGTGGTCATGCAGGTTCCAGGGATTGACTCGCCGCCACGCGTGGTTACGCTTGCGCCTCCCACCCCCGGACCGGACGCGCCTTCCGCGTAGAGCCTCGCCGGGCACTCCCCGTAACGAATGCGAGCGGTTGATGACGAAGGCGCTGCCCTCCGTGTCACGCCCGGCCACCCCCGGTTTCGCGACCTTTGAAGAGCCTGCTCACTCATTGCTTATCGATGGTGACGGTGAGCCTGATTTCGGTGCCCTCCAAACGAGTGAGGATTTCCTCGCCCTGAAGCGCCGGGTCAAGCGTTTCATTCTCCCGGCGACCCTGCTGTTCCTCGCTTGGTATGTCACGTTCGTATTGCTATCAGCTTACGCCGCCGACTTCATGAGCACTCCGCTGTTCGGAACGGTGAACGTCGGCTTGACGATGGGATTCCTCCAGATCGTCACCACCATCATCATCACAATGGCGTACGCGCGTTACTCCAAGCGGAAGCTCGACCCTCAGGTCGACAAGGTGCGCGCACTCGTCGAAACCGATGAGGAGCTCGCGTGACCGGGGCGAACACCGCGATCAACCTGTCCGTCTTCGGCATCTTCGTGCTGCTGACGCTCTACATCGTGTATCGAGCGTCCACGCGGAACGTCAGCGCGTCCGACTACTACGCGGCAGGCAGCAGTTTCACGGGCACGCAGAACGGCATCGCGCTCTCGGGCGACTTCCTGTCCGCGGCGTCGTTCCTGGGCATCTCCGGCGCGATCGCCGTGAACGGCTACGACGGCTTCATGTACTCGATCGGGTGGGTAGTCGCCTGGCTGATCGGCCTGATGCTCATCTCGGAACGGCTGCGCAACACCGGCCGCTTCACGATGGGCGACGTCATGGCGTTCCGCATGCGCCAGCGCCCCGTGCGCGCGGCCGCGGCGAACTCGACCCTGGTCATCTCGATCTTCTACATGATCGCGCAGATGGCGGGCGCCGGCGGCCTGATGGCGCTTCTCCTGGACGTGCACAGCAAGATCGGCCAGGCCATCATCATCGCGGTCGTCGGCATCGTCATGGTGCTGTACGTGCTGGTCGGTGGCATGAAGGGCACCACGTGGGTGCAGATCATCAAGGCCGTGCTGCTGCTTCTGTCCGTGTCGCTGCTGACCATCTTCCTGATCGGCAAGTTCGGCTTCGACTTCTCCTCGATGCTCGACCGCGCGACGCAGCGCTCGCCGCTGGGCGAGGCCGTGCTGTCGCCGGGCGTGAAGTACGGCGCCTCGGACCTGTCGAAAATCGACTTCATCTCTCTCGCACTGGCGCTGGTGCTCGGCACCGCGTCTCTGCCGCACGTGCTGATGCGCTTCTACACGGTGCCGAACGCGCGTGAGGCCCGTAAGTCCGTGGTGTGGGCGACGTGGATGATGGCGATCTTCTACTCGTGCACGCTGGTCATCGGCTTCGGCGCGATGGCCCTGGTGGGCACGGACAAGATCACCAGCGCTCCCGGCGGCGAGAACTCGGCGGCGCCACTGCTGGCGTTCCAGGTAGGCGGCACCGTGCTCCTCGGCATCGTGTGCGCGGTGGCGTTCGCGACGATCCTCGCGGTGGTCGCCGGCCTGACGCTGACCGCCTCGGCCTCGTTCGCGCACGACGTCTACGCGAACGTGATCAAGCACGGCGAGGCCGACCCGCGCGACGAGGTCAAGGTCGCGCGCATCACCGCGGTCTGCGTCGGCGTGCTCGCGATCGTCGGCGGCATCGCGGCGAACGGCCAGAACGTCGCCTTCCTGGTCGCGCTGGCGTTCGCGCTGGCGGCCTCCGCGAACCTGCCGACGTTGCTGTACTCGTTGTTCTGGAAGAGGTTCAACACGCGCGGCACGCTGTGGAGCATCTACGGCGGCCTCACCTCGTGCGTGCTGCTGATCGTGTTCTCCCCCGCCATCTCCGGCTCGAAGTCGTCGGTGTTCCCGGACGTCGACTTCGCGTTCTTCCCGCTGTCGAACCCCGGCATCGTGTCGATCCCGCTGTCGTTCCTGGCCGGGTTCCTGGGCACGATTCTCGGCGGCGAGCCGGCGGACCGCGAGAAGCAGGCGGAGATGGAGGTGCGCGGGCTGACCGGCATCGGGTCAGGTCTGCGCTAGCAGCTCCTCCACCGCCTTGTTGAACACCTCGGGGCGTTCCAGGTTCGGCATGTGCGCGGCGCCGTCGACCACGACCAGCGTCGAGCCTGGAACGCGCTCGCTCATGTACTCGGCGTCGCTGACCGGGGTGTACTCGTCGTCGCTGCCGACGATCACCAGCGTCGGCACGGTGATCGTGGTGAGGGTCTCGGTGTAGTCGGGCCGTTCCGCGCGGCCCCTGAGCGCCGCCGCGGCACCCTCGGGCGGTGCGTTGTGCATCAGCTGTGCGACGAACTCGCCGACCTCGGGGTTGTGCGGCGCCACCATCTTCCACTTCACCTCGGTGGCGTAGCCGGACATGCCCTCGCGCAGCAGGCGGTCGGCCATGTCGTTGCGGTTGCGGCGGCCGTCCTCGGTCTCGGCCTGCGCGAACGTGTCGGCGAGGATCAGGCCGCGCAGACGCTCGGGGAACGCCCGCGCGCACTGCATGACGATCTGCCCGCCCATCGACAGGCCGCCGAGCACGAACCTCTCGACGCCGAGGTGGTCGAGCAGCCCCGCGACGTCGGACGCGAAGACGTCCAGCGGCGTGACGCCGGGGACGACGGTGGTCGCGCCGTAGCCGCGCAGGTCGGCGGCGATCACCCGCCAACCAGAGGCGCTGAAGTGCTCGACCTGCGGGCGCCACATCGTGCGGTCGAAGGGATGGCCGTGCACCAGCACCAGCACGTCGTCGCCGGTGCCCTCGTCGTCGTAGCCGATGGTGATGCCGTTGACTGCCGCGGTGGTCATGATCCGACCGTAGCGCGAACTAGGACGCGGCTTCCTGGATCGCCTTGCTGAACCGGGAGGCGGCCTCGTCGGCGGTGAGCTTGAATCCCAGCGACGGTTCGGTCAGCTCCAGTTCGAGCAGCAGCGGTTCGCCGCCGGGGCCTTCGACGACGTCCACGCGGGCGTAGAGGAAGTCCTTGCGCTGCAACGAGAGCAGCTCGGCGGCCACGTCGAGCACCTGTTCGGCGAGCTCGACCTGGCGGGAGGACGGCTCGATGCTGCCCAGCCGCTCCTCGACGTAGAGGCCGGACTCCGCCTCGGCGAGACCCTGCGCCAGCATCGGTCCTTTGTGGAACGAGTGGGAGTACTCGCCGGCGAAGAACACCAGCGCGGTCTCGCCGTGGGCGTCCACACTGGACTGGTAGGGCTGCACTAACGCCTTGACGCCGATGGCTTCGAGGTGTGCGCGGGCCGACGCGTGGTCGGTGAACCGACCGGCACCGCGCGAGCCCGCGCCGACCGCCGGCTTCACCACGAACTCGCCGTCCGGGAACACCGGGGTCTCCCCCGGTTCCACCACGGCGGTGGGCACGACGGCGACACCTTGGGCGGCGAGTTCGGCCATGTAGGACTTGTCGATGTTCCAGCGCACGACCGGAAGCGGGTTCGCCAAAGTCGGCACGCCGGCGCACCACGCCAGGAAGGCGTCCAGGTGGTCCGGGTAGTCCCAGGTCGTGCGCAGGACGACGAGATCCGCCTCGACCGGGCCGCCCCAGGGCTGCCACGTGACGTCCACGCCGTCGCGACGAAGGGCGGCGACCAGCGCTTCCTCGTCGCCGTCGCCCTCGGGCAGGCGGTCGCACGAGGCGAGCACGACCCTCATGACTGCATCTTGGCCATCTTGCGGCGGTGGCCGGAGCCGATCTTGGTGGCGGCGGTGGTCTCGCGGTCCCATTCGGCCTGCTCGACGTTGTCGGCGGCTTCGACGGCCTTGGTGGCGGACTCGACGTCCTTGGCCATCACGTCGCCCATGGCGCCGTCCGCGCCGACCAGCACGATCCGCGCGCCGGCCCGGCCGATCGGTTCCACGACGGCCCTGACCGCCGTGCCCGGCTTGCCGTGGGCCTGCACGAACTCGGCGATGCGCTTCTGAGTGGTTTGATCAGACACCCCCACACTGTAAAACCAGCGGGTAGCTTCGGTCGGGTGACCACCGACACGCTCACGTCGTTCCTCACGTGGTACTTCGACCACCACCCCGTGCACGCGGCTCAGGCCGGCTCGCTGGAGCACTACTCCACCTTCGGGGACTTCTCCGCCGCGGCGTTCGAGCAGCGGGCCAGGGAGACCGAGGAGTGGCTGGCGCGGCTGGAGCCGTTGCCGAGATCGGTGGACCGCGACCTGGCGCTTTCGGTGCTGCGCGGATCGTCGGCGAACGAGACGTGGCCGGGGTGGCGGCGCGACCCGCACGAGTACGCCGGAGTGGTGTTCTTCGGGCTGCTGGCGCCGTTCCTGCACCGGCTGCTGCCCGAGGCCGAGATCGTCGCCTCCACGGTCGCGAAGCTGCGCGAGGTGCCCGCGGTGCTCGCCGCGGCCGAGGCGAACCTCGACGCTTCGCTGGCTTCGCCGCTGGTCGTGCGGCGAGCGCTGGACCAGGTGCGGACGGGCCGGTCGTTCCTGCTGGACTCGCTGCCGCTGGAGGCGGCGCCGGAGTTCCGCGCCGTGCTGGTCGAGGCCGCCGGGCCCGCCGCGGACGCGTTCGACCGGCACGCGGCGTTCCTGGAGGACCTGGCCGTGCGGGCGACCGGCGACTGGCGGATGGGCGAGAAGCTCTACTCGGCCTTGTTGCAGGACAAGGAGATGCTCGGCTACGGCGCACCGGAGCTGCACCAGCGCGGGCAGGACGCCTACGCGGAGCTGGAAGCCGAACTGATCGAGCTCGCGGGCTCGCCGGACTGGCGTTCGGTGATGAGCTCGCTCCAGGACGACCACCCGCCGACGCTGGAGGCGATGCGCGCCGAGTACGAGGCCGAGACGGCACGGGCACGGGCGGCTCTGGTCGAGCACTCGCTGGTCACGCTGCCCGAGGGCGAGGAGTGCCACGTGGTGCCGGGGCCGCCGTTCCACCGCGCGGTCATGGCCGTGGCGAGCTACCTCGGCCCTCCGGCGCTGACGTCCAAGCGCACGGGCTACTTCTTCGTGCCGTTCACGCCCGACGGCGCCTCGGACGAGCAGGTCACGCACCGTCTGCGCACCAACGCGCGGTCGCAGCTGCCGACGATCTCGGTGCACGAGGCCTATCCCGGCCACCACTGGCACCTGACGTGGCTGGCGGCGCAGGGGCCGGCGCACCCGTTGCGCAAGGTGTTCCGGACGCCGTACTTCAGCGAGGGCTGGGCGCTGTACTCGGAGAAGCTGCTGCGCTCGGTCGGCCACTACCAGACTCGGGGCGCGTTGATGGGGCACGTCGAGGCGCGGCTGTTCCGGGCGGCGCGGATGATCGTCGACACGGCCCTGCACTGCGGCGACATGACACCGGCCGAGGCCGAGTCGTTCATGGTGGCGCGCACGGCGCTGACGCCGGGCACCGCCGTGGGCGAGGTCAAGCGGTACTGCACGCGGCCGACGCAGGCGCCGTCGTACCTGACCGGGGCGTTGGAGATCGACCTGATCCGCGACGAGTACCTGGCCGCGGGACTGGGGTCGCTGCGCGACTTCCACGACCGGATCGCGGGGTCCGGAGCGCTGCCGCTGGGGCTGGCGCGCCGGGTCGCCCTGGGCGAGGACTAGTGGCGTGACGATCGCCCTGCCCGTACCGGCCACTGCCTTGCTACTGCGGCCGTGGCAGTCGGACGATCTCCCGGCTTTGCTGGCGGCGCACCGCGATCCAGTGCTGCGCCGCCGGCTGGCCGCGCCCCTGACCGGCGACGCCGAGGCCCGGCGGTGGCTGGACGCGCAGGCCACCGGCTGGGCGAGGGCGACCCGGTTCAGCTTCGCCGTAGTCGCCGACGACCGCTCCCCGCTGGGCCACGTGGTGGTGAAGGTGGGATCGGGCGGCACAGCCGAGGTCGGCTACTGGACCGCCGCCCACGCGCGGGGGCGAGGAATCGCCTCCCGCGCGGTGGACACCTTGTCGCAGTGGGCGTTGGACGTCCAGGACATGGTCGCGCTCACCCGGCTCGACCTGATCCACGCCGTCGACAACCACCCGTCCTGCCGGGTGGCGGTCAGGTGCGGCTACGTCCTGCACGAACTGCTCCCCGCCTCACCTCCCGCGTTCCCCACCGAGGGACACCGGCACGTGCGCGGCTAAGCCGTGTCCTGTAAGTCCGTTCGATGAGAGTCACGGGCGAGAGACCCGGAGGCGGCGCCGCCGGAACGCCCTCATACCGGGCGTATTCGGGCGTTTCGGCGGTGCCGCCTCCGGGGCCCTCGGCCGCGACTATCGCGGACGAGACTTACAGGACGCGGCTAGGCCGGCCGGTAGGCCTGGCCGGCTGCCGTCAACGCCGTGCCGGTGGAGAGTCCGGTCGGACTTGTCTTCGTGGACAGGGTGAACCACGAGTAACGCTCCACGAAGGACAGTCCGTCGAGCATCCTGGTCGACGCGGTGATGAACGCGGTCTGCTGTTGCCGGCTCGGGTAGACCGCGCGGCCGGAGCGCCAGTCGATCAGCGCGTACTCGGTGAGCCAGATCGGTTTCTTGTAACGGTTGTGGACGTTGCGCAGGTACGACTCCAGGTGCCCGGTGGCCGCGGAGGAGAAGTCCTGGCCGTACCAGTGCAGCGGGATGAAGTCGACGCGCAGGTTGCGCGCCTTCGCACCCGCCATGAACCGGTCGAGCCAGCCGCCCGCGACGTCACCGCCGAACGCGACGCCGGGGGCGCCGAGCCTCAGTCCGGTGCTCTGCAGGCGTGGCCACAGGTCCAGCGCGCGTTCGACCGTCATGTTCGCCTGGCCCGCCATGTCGGGTTCGTTGAACCCCAGCAGTTGCCGGCCGTTGGCCTTCGCCTTGGCCAGCTCGGCGTCGGTCACGCTGGCCGCGCCCCAGATCATCGGGACGAACTCGGCGGTGCTCTGGATCCCTCGCCGGTCCGAGGCCCAGGTGTAGTACCAGCGGGCGTCCAGCGCGGTCATGGCGGCGCCGGCCGGACCGGGGTCGTCGGCCGCGTTCACGCCCTTCTTGGCGGAGGCGGCATGGGATGGAAGCGCTCCCATGAGGAGCAGACATGCGATCAGCAGCAGGGTTGTTTTTCGCATGGATCGGTCTTACCAGGATTGGCGCTCCTTTTGCTCCCACCAGCTGAGAAGGGGAACATCGGGGTCACGGCCCGGGTTGAGCAGGGTGAGTCGATCAAGGAGGACAGATGCCCAAGGCAGTGGTGGTGCGTTCGGCCGGTGGCCCGGAGGTGCTGGAGTACGCCGACGTGCCGTCGCCCGTGGCCGGTGACGGCGAACTGCTGGTGAAGGTGGCCGCGGCGGGCGTCAACTACATCGACACGTACCAGCGCAGCGGCCAGTACCCGATCCCGCTGCCCACGGCCCTGGGGCTCGAAGGTGCCGGCGAGGTCGTCGTCTCGAACTCCCCGGACTTCGCCGTCGGCGACAAGGTCGCCTGGATGGGTGTGCTGGGCAGCTACGCCGAGGAGGTCGTGGTGCCCGCGGCGTCCGCGGTCCGGGTGCCCGGCGAGCTGGACGTCGAACTCGCCGCGGCCGCTCTGCTCCAGGGCATCACCGCGCACTACCTGATCCACTCGACGTACGTGGTGAAGGAGGGCGACCGGGTGCTGGTGCACGCGGCGGCCGGTGGCGTCGGGCTGCTGCTGACGCAGTGGGTGAAGTCGAAGGGCGCCACCGTCGTCGCGACGGTGTCGACCGACGAGAAGGAGGCGCTGTGCCGGGAGGCCGGCGCGGACCAGGTGCTGCGGTACGGCGACTTCGCCTCGCAGATCGAGAAGGTCGACGTCGTCTACGACGGGGTCGGCGCCGACACGTTCGACCAGTCGCTGGCCTCGTTGAAGCCGCGCGGAACGCTGGCGCTGTTCGGGGCGTCGTCCGGGCCGGTGCCGCCGGTGGACCCGCAGCGGCTCAACGCGGCCGGGTCCGTGTACCTGACGCGTCCGTCGACCGGGGCCTACCTGCTCGACCGCGCGGAACTCGACTGGCGGGCCTCGGACCTGTTCGGGGCGATCGTGTCCGGTGAACTGAACATCCGGATCGGCGGCCGGTACAAGCTGGAGGAGGCGGCGCAGGCGCACACCGACCTCCAGTCGCGCAAGACGACCGGCAAGCTGCTGCTTCTGCCGTGACGTGACGAGAAGCGGCCCCTCGGATGCGAGGGGCCGTTTCGTTTCGCGTCAGGCGGCGGGGGTGACCTTCACGCCGTCGATGACGAACACGAGCGTCTCGTTCGCCTTGATGCCCTGACCGCCCTGGCCGTAGCCCTTGGCGGGCGGCACGATCAGCAGCCGGCGGCCCTTCTCCTTGAGCCCGACGATGCCCTCGTTCCAGCCGTCGATGACCGGCGCCTGGCCGACGTTCTCGACGTCGAACGGCTCGCCGCGCTCGAAGGAGCTGTCGAGGATCTTCTTGTCGGAGAACGTGGTGAGCTGGTAGTTGACCGAGGCCGTCGTGCCCGCCTTCACCTCGGCGCCGGTGCCCTGCACCAGGTCCTTGATGACGAGCTCGTCGGTGGGCTTGCAGGCGGGGATCTCGACCTTGGGCGCCGCACCGAAGTCGCCGGTGACCTTGAAGTCGTCGGCCTTGCAGGGGGTCGTGGGCGCGCCGGCCGAGGGCTGGGCCGAGCTGCCGCAGCCGGCGAGGCCGGTGGCCGCCACGAGCGCCAGGGACGCGATGAGCAGGACGTTACGCATGGTGGGTGAGCGTATTCGGACGCGTGTGAGCGGCGTGTAGCAGGCCGCACGACCTCGCCCTGAAGGCCGCCGGACGACTCGGCCTGCCGGAGCAGAGGCGGCAACGGCCGGGCGGGCTAAAACACTCACCGTGGGCGCGTTCGGGTGGGTGGGTCACCCTCATCCGACACGCACGGGGTGGGTGGCGACTGGGCGTCACCGAAGTGCACGGATACGGGTCGGCGACTGGGCCCAAGGGCGGTTATTCCGGTCCTGAATGTCGCACGAATAGCAGCTTCCTTATCTTTTGACCGACGCGTACAGTAACTCCTCGCACTTGATCGGACACCGACCGCATTCGTCCGTTCGGGTAGCAGCCAATCTGGTGACCCGGGAGGTGGAGACTCGTGTCCGCGGAGGCCGGAGGCATCCGCAGCAACCTGATCCAGGAGTTGTTCTGGACTCGGACCGGGTTGCTCCTCCTCATACTCGTCGTGACGTCGGGTGCGTCGCTGGCCATTTCCAGTCAAATGGATTCCGGGACAGCGAGAAACCTGCTGACAGCGCTGGGTACCGGCACTCTCATTTCGGCGGTCGTGAGCTTCACGCAGACGTTGATCACCTCTAAAGCGGCGCAGAAGGCGCTTCTCGCTCCGGTGATCGAGGAGAGTCGCAAGGCACTCATAGAGCTCACCCAGGAGTATCGGGCGCTCGATCGCGAGTTCTTCCCCAGTCACGTGTTCGAGCCGACGGCCAAGCCGGATCCGGTGTTCAACCAGCTCATGATGCAGGACCTGGAGCGGACGCGGCTGTACTGCTTCCGCGGGTTCGCGGGCCGGTACGCGGCGGGCAGGGTGCTGCTCAGCCAGACGGAGTGCGAGCTCAGGGCCGTGCTGGCCGACCCGCGCGACGACAACGCCATCAGCGGGCGCGCGAGGTACCTGTTGCGCAACGAAGGCGCGGACGGGGACTACGACGAGATCCAGAAACGGCTCAAGGAGCAGATCGGCATCGGGCTCGTCGGGCTCTACGCGGCGCGCAGCCGGTGTTCCAGGATCGACGTCACCATCGTTTCGGATCCGCCGCTCGATCGGCTCGAGCTGTTCGACGACTCGGCGTGGCTCACGCTCTACAGCAACACCGCGGGAGTGCTCAGGCCGTATCCGCGCACGCTCAGGTTCACCGAAAGTTCGTTCCTTTACGCGATGGAACGCGCGGAGTTCCTGCGCATCAGCAATTCCAAGGCCGGCTACCACTTCGCCATCACGCCAGCGACTTCCAGAAACGACTTCGTGGCGCTGTTCGAGAAGATCACCGGCGAGACACTCACCATCGACGGTTTCACGGAGCTCGAAGGCAAGTTCCACGCATTCCGTCGCGAATTCTCCGCATCCGCTCAGTTGAGGAGCTGATCGATCTTGCTAGCCGAGTTCACCGGGTTGTCCGCGCTCGAGGAGCTCGCCGCTCGGGTGAAGCGCGCCGAATTTCCCGTGGTGGACCACTGGGCCGATGTCGGCACGTGGTTTCGCGAGTGGGCGGCCCGGCCCGGATTGCGCAAAGAGCTTCGCGCGTACATCGACGGCCTCACACCCCAGGAGGCGACCTGGGTGATCGCGCATTCACGCGAGACGACGACGCATTTCGCGTGGTGCCTGCGCGACGAGGCGGACGAACCGTTCACGTTCTGGCTGCACGAGTACAAACCGCTGGGCGACTGGCGGGCCGGCTACGCCGACTCGGTGCACAACCACCGCTACCACTTCTGCACCACCATCCTGAGCGGTGCCTACCTGCACGAACGTTTCGACGCCCGGCTCGGTGTCGGTGGCCGCACGGTCGTCGGCACGGAACTCACGAACCGCACCCAGTGCGCCGAGGGCACCACCGGCACGATGCTCGCGCACGAGTTCCACCGCATCCCACGAGCAGCGGACGGGACCATGACGTTCCTGGTCAAGTCACGCGCCGTGAACCCGTGGAGCCTCAGCTACGACCCGGACACCGGAATCAGCCACCGGCACGTGCCGGTGGAGGACCGACTGGAGGATCTGACGAACCACCTCTGAAGCCTCACTGAGGTCCCTGCGACACGCTTACCATCAGCCCACCTGTCAGGAGGGCTGATGATGCGTACGCGCACATTGATTCCGAGGTCTGTCATCGCGGACGTGGAGCAGCGCGTGAGGCGGCTGTGCGAGGACCTGGCCGCGAAGCTGCAGTTCCACGGCTGGCACCACGTGAGCTTCGTCCGGGACAAGTCCGTGCACTTCGCCGAGCGCAACGGGGCTGCGCGAGACATCGTCGAGGTCGCGGCGCTGGTGCACGACCTCAACTACATGGTCCGCCGCAACTCGCTGCCCACGGACGGCGAGGCGTTGCGCCGCAAGGTCCTGTTCGTCGCCGGCGTCGCCCTGGGCGACATCGAGTGGATCGAGCGGATCGTCGTCGAGGCCGAGATGCGCACGCGCTCCCGCGACATCTCGCTGGAGGCACAGGCGTTGTCCGACGCGGACACGCTGTTCAAGGCACTGCCGGTCACGCCGGTCGTCCTGGCGCACAAGTACCTCCAGGAGAACGGCATCACGTTGCGCGAGCTCGCGTACAAGATCGTGGGCGAGCAGGTGGGCAAAGCCGACGAGGGCTACTACTTTTACGACTCGGAGGCCGCCGCGACCTACACCAGGTGGGCCGAGACGAACCTCCTGTTGTGGAAGTGCATCGTTGAGTCCCTCGACGACCCGTGCGTCGAGGACCTGCTGACCAAGGTGGCGTCCTGAGCGCGTTCTTCGTCGAAAACGGCACGGAGTCGGTCGCCGCCGGTGACTACGACCCGCGCGAAGCAGTCGTCGTGTGGCATGAGGTGTTCAACGAGGTGTGGGCGCCTCTGCCCGACGACAACGTTGTCGCGCTCCCTGATGCCCTCGTGGCGCAGCTCGTCAAAGCCGATCCGGCACGCATGCACGACGTCGCACTGTCGTGGGCGCCTCTCGTCGACATGGACTTCCATGCCGCGTTCGCGCACCTCAGTGAGTTGTCACGCCTTGCGCGCACGGCCGTGAGCCGCGCCGAGACCGTCTATTTACGGGTCAGCGAGCAGGCGTGAGGCCCGCCGTCTGCTGTTGAGGCATCGTGACCCCGATGGCGGTGAACGCGAGTTCACGGGCCGCACGTCGCGCGGTGAGCACGGCGAGATGAGCGTGCACGGTCGCGGTGCGGCGTAGTTCGACGTGCGTGGCGACGGCGACCTCGTGGATCACCTCGTCCGGCACCCGGTCACCGAAGGCCTCGGTCAGTTCCGCGACGGCCTGACGGATCTGAGCCTGCGAGTTCAGCATGCCCAGGTAAACGATCAGCCAACGCCGTCGGTTCAGCGAACCCGGAGATCCGCGCTGCCGTACAGCGCGTACGCGAGCCCCATCACGTTGCCACGACTGAGCATCTCCCAGCGGACCTGCCGCAACGCCTCTCCTGCGCTCAGACCGGAAGCCAGCCGCGACAGCACCATTCCCGTCACCCAGCCGGCCATGTCCTGCGGCACGGCGACCTCGGGACTGATGACGCCCGACGCGCCGTGCTCGACGAACGAGGACACCAGGCCCGCCATCGGTGACGTCCCCACGACCAACGGCTTGCGCACGGGCCAGTGCGGACGCGGCCACACGCCCTCGCGGTCCCACCGTGCGATCTCCTCGGCGTCGAGGAACCCCTCGCGGAAGTGCAGGTGGACGACGTCCATCGACTCGCCGGCCAGCACCCGTCCCAGCTCGGCGGGGGTGACGTAGGCCGAGGACACGGACTCCGGCGAGATCTGCGACATCAGCTCCGTGACGTGCCGGTCGGTGAGGCCTCGATCCATCCCCGCGTCGACCGCCATCGTCATCTCGAACGGCCACGGGCGCGGCGAGACGCGCGCCACCAGCGGCCCGGCCGGGTGCTCCAGCACGCTGGACAGACCCCAGAAACCGAAGGGGCACAACACGTTCCCGCTGTGATCGGCGACCGGGCAGTGCGCGGGCACCTCTCCCCCGGCACCGAACGGCCCGAACTGCCCAACCGACGCGCACAGCCGGTGCGGCCCGTCCTCGAACGGCAGGTCGTAGATCATCGGCCACGGCACCGACCCGGTGCCGGGGGACGCCACCATCAGCCCGGCCGGACGACCGGTCACCCGCGCGGCCCGCCGGACGGCGTCGGCGAGCCCGAGATCGCCGAACAGCCGCGAGTACACCGCCGATCCCTGCCGGGCGAGGAACGCGAGATCGGCGCAGTAGGCCGGAAAGTCCTTGCCGTACCAGGGATCCAGCCCGGACAACGCCGGCAGCGGCAGCGCGCAGCCGGCCAGGCTGACCCACGACGGCACCCCGCCCGCCGACACCAGGGCCCGGTCGCCGAGCACCAGGATCGAGGCCGCCCGCGACGGCGTGGGCGCGAGATCGGCGAACGTGCGGGAGAGCTTCAGCCGCGGCACCGTGCGGGACTCCCCCGCGCCGACCGGCAGCACGACCTGCTGGACGTGCACCGGCACGACGCCGTGGTAGATGACCAGCTCACCGGTCCACGGCACCGAGGCGTACGGCGTGGTGACCTCGAAGCTCACCCACGAACTGGGCCCCTCGGCGGGCAGCACGAACGACTCGGCCTGGACCGGACGCCCCGGCATGCTCAGCACGGCCCGCAGCCCGAGGTCTCCGGGCAGCACGGTGTTGTGCGCCCCGACGCGCGCCCACACCTCGTAGTCCGCGCCGGGCCGCAACGCTCCCGCGATGCCCTCGGTGGCTCCGGGCAGGGCGACCATCACGGTGACCGCGCGGTCCGCGACCACCGGCGGCGCGGGCAGGGAGGTGTAGGTCATCGCACCCCGCCGTTCCAGCTCCCGGAACTGCCAGAGGACGTCCTCGAGCCGTCCCTCGCCGGAACCCCGCGGCACGGCGAGGACGACGTGCGGCGCGCTCCACCCGATCAGCGCCGAGGAAGCGTCCACACCGGACACCCACGTGTGCACGGCGGTGAAGAGAACGACCGGCCGGCCGAGCCCGCGCAACGACGCGACCACCGGAGCCGAGTCCCACGAGCGCGTGTCGTGCAGAGCCACGACGTCGCCGGGCACGTCCGAGAGCGACGGCAGCGACGAGGCCGACGAGAAGTGACGCAGATCGAGCACCGCGAACCGCAGCACCCGCACCTCGGTCGTGACCACGGCCGACGTGGTCGATCCGACGGCCAGCCCCTGGCTGACCTGCGCCCACCCGCCCGGATCGGTGATCACGACCAGGGAGGACGCGGGTGTCAGGGCCGCGACGAAGTCCAGTGGTGAACCTTCACCACCGGTGACGGTGAACTCAACGGGCGCCACAGCCGTACGACTGGAGGTGCAGCTAGAACGGCCAGCCAAGCACCGGCAACCCGACAACGGCGTCGACGGCGAGACCGCAGAACACCAGCATCAGGTAGAGGTTCGACATGTGGAAGAACTTCATGGTGTTCGTGGATCCGCCGCGGCGCACGACGTTGTGCAGCTTGTGCGCGAAGACGGCGAACCACACGCCGGACAGCGCCGCGACCGCCACGTAGATCCAGGAGGTGACGGGAGCGAGGGCGAGCGTGCAGACGACGGTGATCCAGCTGTAGATCACGATCTGCCGCGTCACCTGCTGAGCTGTCGCCACCACGGGCAGCATGGGCACGCCTGCTCGGGCGTAGTCCTCCTTGAACTTCATCGCGAGGGCCCAGGTGTGCGGCGGGGTCCAGAAGAAGATGACGCCGAACATCACCAGCGCCGGCCACTCGACGGTGCCCGTCACCGCAGACCAGCCGATGATCACCGGCATGCAGCCCGCCATGCCGCCCCAGATGATGTTCTGGGAGGTGCGGCGCTTGAGGACCAGCGTGTAGACGAAGATGTAGAAGAGAATGGTCGCCACCGCGAACGCGGCCGACATCAGGTTGACGAAGATCCAGAGGAACGCGAACGAGACGATTCCGAGCACGATGCCGAAGATCAGGGCGTTGCGCGGCGGAATGGCGTTGTGCGCGAGCGGGCGGGCCGCCGTCCGCTTCATGACCGAGTCGATGTCGGCGTCGACGAAGCAGTTGAGGGCATTTGCCGACCCCGCGGCGAGGGTGCCGCCGGTGAGGGTGCAGGCGATGAGCCACAGGGGCGGCAGGCCGTGCTGGGCGAGGAGCATCGCGGGGATCGTGGTGATCAGCAGGAGCTCGATGACCCGCGGCTTGGTGAGCGCCACGTAAGCGCCAACAACCTGGCGAGGCGACCTGGGGGCCTCGAGGACGGCACTCATCGCGGGAACGCTCCTCGTGTTGAGACAGGTGTGAAATCCAGCGACTGATGGTAACCGCGTGAAGAATTCACAGCCCGTTCGGGTGCTGGTGTGCCCCGGCACACACGTGCCTGAGACCTTTCAGAGCAACATCTGAATCTCTCAGGACTAGGCTGGCCGGAGGACGTGGGAGAGAAGCGGGTCAGGCCGTTCGGGATCGATTCACGGACGCGCTAGTGACCCGCCCTAGCGACAAGTTTGGAGCTGTAAGTCCGTGACCGTCACCGACGACATCAACAGGCTCACCAAGGCCGATCTGCCTGATGACTGGACGGAGCTCGACAAGCGCGCCGTCGACACCGCCCGGCTGCTCGCGGCGGACGCGGTGCAGAAGGTCGGCAACGGGCACCCCGGCACCGCCATGAGCCTCGCGCCGCTGGCCTACACGCTGTTCCAGCGCGTCCTGCGGCACGACCCCGCCGACCCGGACTGGATCGGCCGCGACCGGTTCGTGCTCTCCGCGGGCCACTCCAGCCTGACGCTCTACGTGCAGCTCTTCCTGTCCGGCTACGGCCTGGAGCTGGACGACCTGAAGGCGCTGCGCACGTGGGGTTCCAAGACCCCCGGCCACCCCGAGCACGGTCACACCAGGGGTGTCGAGATCACGACCGGCCCGCTGGGCTCGGGTCTGGCCTCCGCCGTCGGCATGGCCATGGCCGCCCGCCGCGAGCGCGGCCTGTTCGACCCCGCCGCCGCGCCGGGCGAGAGCCCGTTCGACCACAACATCTACGTGATCGCCTCCGACGGTGACATCGAGGAGGGCGTCACCTCCGAGGCCTCGTCGCTCGCGGGCACGCAGCAGCTGGGCAACCTGGTCGTCTTCTACGACGACAACAAGATCTCCATCGAGGACGACACGACGATCGCGCTGTCCGAGGACACCGCGAAGCGCTACGAGGCCTACGGCTGGCACGTCCAGGTCGTGGAGTCCGGCGAGAACGTCAAGGGCATCCTCGAGGCCGTCGAGAAGGCCAAGGCCGTCACCGACAAGCCGTCGTTCATCCTGCTGCGCACGATCATCGGCTTCCCCGCGCCGAAGAAGCAGAACACCGGTGCCGCGCACGGTGCCGCGCTGGGCGAGGACGAGGTCAAGGCCACCAAGGAGATCCTCGGCTTCGACCCCGAGCAGACCTTCGAGGTCACCGACGAGGTCCTGGACCACACCCGCGAGGTCGTCAAGCGCGGCGAGCACGCCAAGGCGCAGTGGCAGACCTCGTTCGACGAGTGGGCCTCGGCCAACCCGGAGAACAAGAAGCTGCTCGACCGCCTCGTCGCCCGTCAGCTGCCCGACGGCTGGGCCGACTCGCTGCCGGTCTACCCGGTCGACGCCAAGGGCGTCCCGACCCGCAAGGCCTCCGGTGAGGTCATCAACGCCCTCGCCGCCGCGCTGCCCGAGCTGTGGGGCGGTTCCGCCGACCTCGCCGAGTCGAACCTGACGACCATCAAGGGCGCCAAGTCCTTCGGTCCCCCGTCGATCTCCACGGACATGTGGAACGCCGACCCGTACGGCCGCGTGCTGCACTTCGGTGTCCGCGAGCACGCCATGGGCGCGATCCTCAACGGCATCGCGCTGCACGGCCCGACCCGCCCGTTCGGTGGCACGTTCCTCGTGTTCTCCGACTACATGCGCCCGTCCGTGCGTCTGGCCGCGATCATGCAGGCCGCCGTGACGTACGTGTGGACGCACGACTCCATCGGCCTGGGCGAGGACGGCCCGACGCACCAGCCGATCGAGCACCTCGCCGCCCTGCGCGCGATCCCGGACTTCACGGTCGTGCGCCCCGGCGACGGCAACGAGACCGCGTTCGCCTGGAAGGCCGTGCTCGAGCAGCTCGGCCCGGTCGGCCTCGCGCTGACCCGCCAGAACGTCCCGACGCTGGAGGGCACCTCCGCGGAAGGCGTCAAGCGCGGCGGTTACGTGCTCTTCGGTGACGAGAACCCCGAGATCGTGATCATCGGCACAGGCTCCGAGCTGCAGATGGCGTACGAGGCCGGAAAGGTTCTGCAGGGCGAGGGCGTTGCAGTGCGTGTGGTGTCCATGCCGTCGATCGACTGGTTCGAGAAGCAGGACGCGGAGTACCGCGAGTCGGTCATCCCGTCGTCGGTGAAGGCGCGCGTCGCGGTCGAGGCCGGCATCGCGCTGCCGTGGTACCGCTACGTCGGCGACGCGGGCGAGATCGTGTCGATCGAGCACTTCGGCGCCTCGGCCGACTACCAGACGTTGTTCAAGGAGTTCGGCTTCACGACGGAGAACGTCGTGGCCGCCGCCCGCCGTTCCCTTGACCGAGTGAGGGGTTAATTTCAGTGAGCAAGCCGAATCTGGCCGCCCTGTCCGGCGCCGGCGTATCGATCTGGCTCGACGACCTGTCCCGTGAGCGGCTCACCAGCGGCAACCTGGACGAGCTGATCCGCGACTGGAACGTCGTCGGTGTCACGACGAACCCGACGATCTTCGCGGGCGCGCTGTCGAAGGGCGAGTCCTACGACGAGCAGGTCCGTGAGCTCGCCAACCGGGGTGCCGACACCGAGGCGACCATCCGCGAGGTCACCACGACGGACGTGCGCAACGCGTGCGACAAGTTCCGCGACATCTACAACTCGACCGGTGGTGTGGACGGCCGCGTCTCCATCGAGGTCGACCCGCGGCTGGCGTTCGACACGGACAAGACCGTGGCCGAGGCGCAGGACCTGTGGAAGACCGTGGACCGGCCGAACCTGCTGGTGAAGATCCCGGCCACCGAGGCGGGTCTCCCGGCGATCACCAAGACGATCGCCGAGGGCATCAGCGTCAACGTCACGCTGATCTTCTCCACCGAGCGCTACCAGGCCGTCATGGACGCCTACGTCGCCGGTCTGGAGCAGGCCAAGGCCAACGGCCACGACCTGCGCTCGATCCACTCGGTCGCGTCGTTCTTCGTGTCCCGGGTGGACACCGAGATCGACAAGCGGCTGGCGGCGATCGGCACGGACGAGGCGACCGCGCTGAAGGGCAAGGCCGCTCTTGCCAACGCGTACATCGCCTACGGAGCGTTCGAGAAGACGTTCCAGGGCGAGCGCTGGGAGGCTCTCAAGGCGGACGGCGCGCACGCGCAGCGTCCACTGTGGGCGTCGACCGGCGTGAAGGACCCGAGCTACTCCCCCACCCTCTACGTCGACCAGCTCGTCGTCTCCGACGTCGTCAACACGATGCCGGAGAAGACGCTGCACGCCGTCGCCGACGGGGGCAAGATCACCGGTGACACGGTCACCGGACGCGTCGCAGAGGGCCAGGAGGTGTTCGACCAGCTCGCCGCCGTGGGAATCGACCTCGAGGACGTGTTCAAGGTCCTCGAGACCGAGGGTGTCGAGAAGTTCGAGAAGTCCTGGGAAGAGTTGCTCGAGACGGTGACGAACCAACTGGCTCAACTGAAGGGCTGATCACGAAGTGACCTCCGTCGAAATCGTGAGGTCACCGAACGCCGACCAGGTCAGCATCATCGCTGCTGACCTGGTCGCGGATTCGGTGCCGAGCAAGCTGACCGCGCAGGACCCGACCCTGTGGGGGCCGGAAGCCGAGTCCGAGGCGAGCATTCGCCTCTCCTGGACGACGTTGCACGAGACGTCCCGTGCGCTGCTCCCCGATCTCGTGGCGCTGCGCGCCGATCTGCACGCCGAGGGCGTCGACCGCGTCGTTCTCGCCGGAATGGGTGGCTCGTCGCTGGCCCCCGAGGTGATCACGCGGACCGCGGGCGTCCCGCTGGTCGTGCTGGACACCACCGATCCCGCCCAGGTCGCCGACGCCCTTGCCGGTGATCTCGAGCGCACGGTGATCGTGGTGTCGTCCAAGTCCGGTGGAACTGTCGAGACCGACAGCCACCGGCGCATCTTCGAGAAGGCTTTCACGGACGCGGGCATCGACGCCGCGTCCCGCATCGTGGTGGTCACCGACCCCGGCTCGCCCCTGCAGAAGGCGTCCGAGGAAGCGGGCTACCGCAAGGTGTTCCTGGCCGACCCGAACGTCGGTGGCCGCTACTCGGCGCTGACCGCGTTCGGCCTGGTGCCGTCCTACCTGGCCGGCGCCGACGTCGAGGCGCTGCTCGACGACGCGGCCGAGGTCGCGAAGGTCGTGTCCCAGGACTCCGTGGAGAACCCGGCGGTCGTGCTGGCCGGGGTGTTCGGCGCCGCGCACGCGCACGGTGCCGAGAAGATCGTCTTCGCGGACACCGGGTCCGGCATCAAGGGCTTCGGCGACTGGGCCGAGCAGCTCATCGCCGAGTCGACCGGCAAGAACGGCACCGGCCTGCTGCCGGTCGTCGTCGAGGGTCCGGGTGCCGAGGGCTTCGTGAACGCACGTTCGGACGCAACCACCGTCGCGATCGGACCGGCCACCGGGTCGGCGAACATCGCGGTCGAGGGTCCGCTGGGCGCGCAGTTCCTGCTGTGGGAGTACGCGACCGCGCTCGTCGGCCGGGTGCTCGGCATCAACCCGTTCGACCAGCCCGACGTCGAGGCCGCGAAGAAGGCCTCCCGCGCGCTGCTCGACGCGCCGGCCGTCGCCGCGACCGTCCCGTCCTTTGTGGACGGCCCGGTCGAGGGGCACGGCACGGACTGGGCGCCGCGCAAGGTCCACACCGTCGCGGAAGCGCTTGCGGCGATCGTTGAAGTGGCGCCCGACCACGGCTACATCTCGGTTCAGGCGTACTTGGACAGGATCGACGACGCGTCGTTCGAGCTGCTCCGTGCGGAGATCGCGAAGAGGACGCACCTGCAGACCACGTTCGGCTGGGGTCCGCGCTTCCTGCACTCGACCGGCCAGTACCACAAGGGCGGTCACCAGAACGGCGTGTTCATCCAGATCACCGGCGAGTCCGGTGACGACCTGGAGGTGCCCGGCCGTCCCTACACGCTGGCGCAGCTGCAGCTCGCGCAGGCGCTCGGCGACGGTCAGGTCCTGGCCGAACACGGTCGCCCGGTGCTGCGTCTTCACCTCGAAGACCGCATCGCCGGCTTGGCCCAGCTCGTCGAGGCAGTCCAGGAGGACGGCTCGTGACCACATCCGCCAAGTGGCACAACCCGCTGCGGGACGCGCGTGACAAGCGCATGCCCCGCATCGCGGGCCCGAGCGCGCTGGTCATCTTCGGTGTCACCGGTGACCTGTCGCGCAAGAAGCTGATGCCCGCGATCTACGACCTCGCGAACCGGGGTCTGCTGCCGCCGGGCTTCGGCCTGGTGGGCTTCGCCCGCCGCGACTGGGCCGACCAGGACTTCATGAAGGTCGTGCACGACGCGGTCAAGGAGCACGCGCGGACGCCGTTCAACGAGGCGGTCTGGCAGCAGCTCGCCGAGGGCATCCGGTTCGTGCAGGGCACGTTCGACGACGACCAGTCGTTCGACAACCTGGCCTCGTGCCTGGCCCAGCTCGACGCCGAGCGCGGCACGGGCGGCAACCACGCGTTCTACCTGTCGATCCCGCCGGGCGCGTTCCCGACGGTGGTCAACCAGCTCAAGCGCGCGGGTCTCGCCCAGACGGCACCCGACCAGTGGCGTCGCGTCGTCATCGAGAAGCCGTTCGGCCACGACCTGAAGTCGGCCAAGGAGCTGAACAAGACGGTCAACGAGGTCTTCCCCGAGGAGTCGGTGTTCCGCATCGACCACTACCTCGGCAAGGAGACCGTGCAGAACATCCTGGCGCTGCGGTTCGCGAACCAGCTGTACGAACCCATCTGGAACTCGAACTACGTCGACCACGTGCAGATCACCATGGCCGAGGACATCGGTCTCGGTGGCCGTGCCGGGTACTACGACGGCATCGGCGCCACGCGCGACGTCATCCAGAACCACCTGCTCCAGCTGCTCGCGCTGATCGCGATGGAGGAGCCGGTCTCGTTCAAGCCCGCCGATCTGAGGGCCGAGAAGGTGAAGATCCTCTCGGCGACGCGGCCCGCGCAGCCGTTCGAGGAGACCACCTCGCGCGGCCAGTACACCGGTGGCTGGCAGGGCGGCCAGAAGGTGCTCGGTCTGCTGGAGGAGGGCGGTTTCTCGCCCGAGTCGAAGACCGAGACGTTCGGCGCGATCACCTGCGAGGTCAACACCCGCCGCTGGGCCGGGGTGCCGTTCTACCTGCGCACCGGCAAGCGCCTGGGCCGTCGCGTCACCGAGGTGGCCGTCGTGTTCAAGCGGGCACCGCACCTGCCGTTCGACGACACGGCGACCGAGGAGCTCGGCCAGAACGCCCTGGTGGTCCGGGTTCAGCCGGACGAGGGCGTGACGATCCGGTTCGGGTCGAAGGTGCCGGGCAACACGATGGAAGTTCGCGACGTCACGATGGACTTCGGTTACGGCCACTCGTTCACCGAGTCGTCGCCGGAGGCCTACGAGCGGCTGCTGCTCGACGTGCTGCTCGGTGAGCCGTCGCTGTTCCCGAAGAACGACGAGGTCGAGCTCTCCTGGGAGATCCTCGACCCGATTCTCGACTTCTGGGCTCGCAAGGACGAACCCGCGCTCGAGAAGTACAAGGCCGGTACGTGGGGGCCGCCGTCGGCGGACGCGATGACGGCTCGCACCGGAAGGCACTGGAGGCGTCCGTGATCATCGACCTGCCCTCGACCACCACCTCCCAGATCAACTCGCGGCTGGTCCGGCTGCGGGACGAAGGCGGTGCGACGACTCTCGGTCGCGTGCTGACCCTCGTGATCGTGACCGAGGACGGCCAGCGCACCGACGCCGCGATCGACGCGGCCAACGACGCTTCCCGCGAGCACCCTTGTCGCGTGATCGTCGTGGCCCGCGGCGCTCGTCAGGCGGCACCTCGCCTGGACGCGCAGATCCGCGTCGGTGGCGACGCCGGAGCCTCGGAAGTCGTTGTTCTTCGTCTGTACGGAGAACTGGCCAAGGAAGGCGCCTCGTGCGTCATGCCGCTGCTGCTGCCGGACACCCCGGTCGTGGCGTGGTGGCCGTTCGACGCGCCGGTGTCGCCGTCCAAGGACCCGATCGGCCAGCTCGCGCAGCGTCGCATCACCGATGCCGCGGCCGAGAAGAACCCGATCAAGGCCCTGGAGTCCCGGCGGGCGCACTACGCGCCGGGCGACACGGACCTGGCGTGGACGCGTCTGACGTTGTGGCGCGCCATGCTCGCCTCGTCGCTGGACCTGCCGCCGTACGAGAAGGTCACCGAGGCGGACGTGACCGGTGAGGCCGACTCGCCGTCCACGGACCTGCTCGCCGCGTGGCTGACGGACCGGCTGAAGGTCTCGGCCAAGCGCTTCAAGGCGACGTCGGGTGAAGGCATCGTGGAGGTGCGGCTCGGCCGTCCCTCCGGCGACGTCGACCTGATCCGCCCGGACGGCAAGGTCGGCACGCTGGCCCAGCCCGGCCAGCCGTCGCGGCGGGTCGCGCTCCAGCGTCGTTCGGTGCGCGACTGTCTCGCCGAGGAACTGCGCCGGCTCGACCCGGACGAGGTCTACGCGGCGGCCCTGAGGTCGCTGTCGAAGGTCGCCAAGGGCCGCGCGCACTCGGCGAAGCCGGAAGCCGCCGAGGAGGCTCCCGCTGTGGAGTCCGCCAACGGTTCGGCCGCACCCAAGAAGTCGAAGGCGAAGGCTGGTTCGTGAGCAATTCGCAAGTGGTGGTCCACCGCGACGGCGACCTTCTGGCCGCCGCCGCGGCGGCCCGCCTGGTGACCCGCATGGTCGACGCCCAGGCCGCCCGCGGCTACGCGTCCGTCGTGCTGACCGGCGGCCGCACCGGCACCGCCGTCCTGGACCACCTGAACCGGGGCGCCGCGCGCGACGCGGTGGACTGGTCGCGGGTCGACCTGTTCTGGGGCGACGAGCGTTTCCTGCCGTCCGGTCACCCGGACCGCAACGAGACACAGGCCCGTGCCGCGCTGCTGGACCACGTTCCGCTGGACCCGTCGCGGGTGCACGTGATGGAGCCTTCGGACGGCAAGTTCGGCGACGACCCCGAGGCCGCTGCCGAGGCTTACGCCGCTTTGCTGGCTTCCCTTGCGCGGCCGGAGGACCACGGCGACGTGCCCACGTTCGACGTCTGTCTTCTGGGCGTCGGCGAGGAGGGCCACGTGGCCTCTGTCTTCCCGGATTCTCCTGCCGTGCACGAGAAGGAGCGGACGGTCGTGGCCGTGCGCAACTGCCCGAAGCCACCGCCGACGCGCGTGTCGCTGACGCTGGCGTCGACGCGGTGCGCGCAGGAGGTCTGGCTGATGACCACCGGCGAGGCCAAGGCCGCCGCCGTGGCCATGGCGCTGGACGGTGCCGGCGAGGTGCAGATCCCCGCCGCCGGTGCCACCGGCCGCCGCAGAACGTTGTGGCTGCTGGACACCGCGGCCGCCTCGGCGGTACCGGCGTTGTTCAAACCCTCACTGGCGTGACGGTTCAGGCCCCTGGGCTCCGGCTCAGGGGCCTTCGCTTTTCGCCGCGCAACTTGCTGATGCGCAGCGCGCACGACGGGTGCGAGGCCAGCATCCGCGCTCGGAACCCGGCCCTGGCCCGTTGCTCGTCGTGCCCCTCCTTCACCCAGCGCTGCAACACTTCCAGCAACACCAGCCGGTACCCGAGCTCGGCCGCGACCCGGTCCGCGTGCAACTCGGCCCTCCTGCTCGCCAGCGCCAGCAGCGGCGCGATCACCGGCACCAGCAACACCCACGGGCTGACCAGCACAGCCGCGACGCCGAGTGCCACGATCAGCACGAGACTGATGACCTTGGCTCCGGTCGTGCCGATCTTGTCGCCCGCCACGTAGATGGCCACCCCGATGATGATGACCAGCCACACCACCGCCCGCGCCGGCAGCTCGAACCACCAGCGCAGCAACGAGATCTTCGTGTGCCCGGCCAGATGATGCCCGATCTCGTGCGCCAGCACCGCCTCGAGCTGCTTCTGAGGCAACTGCAACGCCGCGGTCGACACCCCCACGACGTGCCCGCCCACGGCCATCGCGTTGATCTCCTTGGAGTTCTGGATCCGCAGCCGATACCTCCCCGGATCCACCCCGGCCGCACCACACGCCTCCTCCAGCAAGGGCTCGAGCGCGGCACGCTCCGTCCCGGTGGGCCCCCGCATCCCGTGCACCAGGGCCGCCAGCAACTTGCCCGTGGCCGGCAGGAACACGATCGCACCGGAAGCCAGCCAGACCACCGGAAACAGCCACAGCGTCTCCGGTATCACGGCCTTGCCGACGAGCGTGACGATCAGCAGGCTGCTCAGCACCGTCGGCACCCCGAGCAGCAACTCGATCACGGCGGACATGTCGAAGCGTCGTCGGGGAGCGCGCACGTCATCACCTCGGGTTCGAGCGTTCCAGCGCGATCCCGTTTGTGTCCAGCCGAGTCGCCCGTCTCGCCCAGCGTGGTTAGCTGGAGGGGTCAACCGAGGGGGTCGAGTTGCAGATCCGGGACGTGCTGGCCGACGACGCGCCGGCGATTCGCCAGATCAACCGCGAGGCGCTGGACTACGACTTCCCGCTGGAGGACACGGCGGCCCAGCTCGCGCGGATCATCAAGGCGCCCAACGTGGTGCTGTTCGTGGCCGACGACGGCGGCGACGTGCTCGGGTACATCCAGCTGAGCGACTACGAGAACACCTACCACCGGCCGCTGAAGAACCTGATCACGCTGGCCATCTCGCCGCGGCACCAGCGCCGGGGTGTGGGCAGGGCTTTACTGGCCGCCGGTGAGGAGTGGGCTCGGGCCGATGGTGCTGCCGGCGTCCGGCTGGTGACCGGGGCGAACCGGGTGCACGCGCGGGAGTTCTACGCGGCCAACGGGTACGCGGTCCGCAAGGAGCAGACCAACCTCATCAAGTGGTGGTAGCGGCTCACACCTCGCTCCTGTCCACCAGTTCCTCCATCACGTGCACCGGCAACGACGGGTTCGCCGCCGCGGCCCCCGCCGTGAACTCACTCCCCAGCAGCTCCACGATCGCCGGCACCGGCAGGTGCGGATGGGCCGCGGCCAAGTGCCGGGCCTGCGCATCCTCCAAGCACAGCAACAGAGTCTCACCCGAGGCGGCAGGATGGCGAGCGATCGCCCGGTAGGTCTCCTCCACCGAACCGGCCCCCAAAGCCATGTGGTGCAACAACTCCGGCGGGCACAACGGATTCCGCGCCACCCGCGGGTACAGAAGCGGTCCGTGCCGCTCGACCAACTCCCAGAGCTGCGGAACCGTCACCAGAGGATGAGTCGCGGCCGCGCCGGCGACTCCGGCGTCGGGATCAGACACCAGGGCGGCGAACAGGTCCGCGGGCAGATCAGGTCGCGCGGCCACCAACATCCGCGTCACCGGGGACGCGGCCAGCTCCCGGAGCTCAACGACGGAAGCGGAAGCGATGCGCGGCAAAGGATCGGGGCCGATGCGCGCCGACGGGGCCAGTTCCGCCAGAAGGTCCAACGGGATCGCCGGGTTGCGCAGGAGCGCGAGGCGCAGGGCACGGGTCCCGGCGAGCTGGCGCAGGACCGGTACGGGGACGGCCGGGTTCGCGGCCAGCTGCGACAGGATGCCGGGTTCGAGCTCCGAGGCGAGCTGGTCGTAGACGTCGGACGGCAGGTCGGTGCGTCCGGCCAGGAAGTAGCGGGATGTGTGGTGGCGCAGCAGGTCCGCCGCGATGGACGCCGGTGTCGCGGGGTTGGCGGCCAGTTCGCGGACCAGGGTGTCCTCGGAGCTCAGCGAGGCCAGCAACGACGCGGGCGTGTGCGGGCTGGAGGCCAGTGCGCGGCGCACGTCGAGGCTCGGATGGCGGCTCAGTGACACGGCCAGCCAAGGAGGTAACGCTTGGAAGAGAACCAATTCGGCAACCACGGAGGTGTCGGGGTCGCGGGCCAGCAGCTCGATCACGTCGGCAGGCAGGGAGCAGGCCCACTCCGGCAGGCGCGCGCGAACGGTGGGGTCCGGGTGGAACGCCAGTGCGCGGGCCAGTGCGGGATCGGCGTCCGGGCTTCCGGTCACCACCAAGGCGACCGATTCGTCGGTAATGGGTATGTCCGCCGGATGAACCAACCCCTTGTCCAGCAGCGTGTACACGGCTGTGGAGTCAGCATGGGCAAGTAACGCACGTACGTGCGCAGGAGAGAGATCTGCGCGTTCGGCCAGTTCAGGGGCCAACTCCGGGTGGGCGACCAGGCGGTCCAGCAACGTGGCCGGCAGCGCGGAGTTGGACGCCAGGCCCTCCAGTACAGCGTTCACCAATCTCCCTGGTAACACGGCAGGCATTCCCCCCGACAACGCGTATCATCCCCAATCGCGTTGAGTAGCGGGGGTTTTGTGGCAAACGGCAGTGCGAAGCGACGTCCCACCATTGGGATGATCACCGCTGGCCCGCTCATCGAGCTCGCGGGCGAGCAGTGGCGTGGTGTCAGCGACGGAGCGCAGCGCCTCGGGTGCGACCTCGTGTGTTTCGTGGGCAGCGAACTGGACCATCCGGACCCGCTGAAGCGTCGCGCGAACACGGTCTACGACCTGATCTCGCCGAATCGCATCGATGCGCTCGTGGTGTGGACTACGCGCGTGGGGCAGCTCATCGGGTCCGAGGGCATGCAGGAGTACGTGAAGCGGTACGCACCCATGCCCATCGTGAGCGTCGAAACAAGCCTTGCCCAGTGGCCAACGATTCTGATGAACAACCGCGACGGCATGAAGCAGGCCGTCGACCACCTCATCGAGGTGCACGGCAAACGCCGGATCGCGTTCGTCCGAGGACCGCAAACGCATGCGGGCGCACGGGAGCGGTTCCTCGGCTACGCGGATTCGTTGCGCAACCACGGGATCCCGTTCGATCCCGCGCTCGTCACGATGCCGGGCTCGTTCATCTGGGAACCGAACGGCGCGACGCAGGCCGTGCGCAGGATGCTCGCACGCATCGAAGAACCGCCGGACGCCATCGCCGCCGCGAACGACGACTACGCGATCGGTGTCGTCACCGCGCTGGAGCAGCTGGGTTACCGCACGCCGGAGGACGTCGCCGTCGTCGGGTACGGCAACCACACGAACGTTCGCACGCACGCGACGACGCCCGCGTTCACCACCGTCAGGGCGCCGTTCCTCGAAATGGGCTTCCGGGCAGCCGAACTCGCGGTGGCACTGGTGAAGGGCCGGCCGACGCGCGAGCACCAGACCCTGCCGACCGAGCTGATCGTGCGCCGGTCGTGCGGCTGCCTGCCGTCCGGGCTCGGCGACCACGCGCCCGCGCACGACCGGCTCAGCATCAACGAGTCCGCGACCGCGTCCACGGTGGCGGACCACCTGCGCGACTCGCTCGGGAAACCCTCGGCGAACCTGCCGGACGGGTGGGCCGAGCAGCTGGTCGTCGAGCTGATGGCGGCGGGCCGCGGTGAGGTCGAGGGCGCGGAGTTCCTCAAGCTGCTGGCCGAGTACATCGGCTGGAGTGCGCGCGCCGGGTGCGAACCGGCGCAGTGGTGGCCACCGCTGTTCGACCTGCATCGGTTCGTGACGGCACGGATCAGTGACGCCACGATCATCAACGACCTGTGGTTGCGCGTGCAGCTCCTTCTCGGCGATGCGTTCGCCACGGACGCACGCTTCAAGTACCTGTCGCACGAGCGTCACGACCAGACGGTGCGCGAAGCGGGGCAACGGCTCATCGCGTCACGGGACGTGGACGAGCTCACGACCGCTCTCGCCGAGGAACTCCCCCGCCTCGCCATCCCCGGCTGCCACGTCATGGCGTACGACACGCCAGGCACGGCGCGCGCGCTCGTCCGGTACGAGAACGCCGAACTCAAGACCCCGCCGGACACCCCGTTCCCCACCATCAACCTGACGCCGTACCCGTTCAGGCGCAACGTGCCGTTCAGCGCGCTGGTCGCCCCGCTCTACACCGACGAGGACCACCTCGGGTACGTGATCTTCGAGGAGGGCCCGGAGCCCGGCTGGATCTACGAGGCCGTGCAGCAGCAGCTCAGCAGCGCGTTGCGGAGCATCAGGCTGATGCAGGAGCTGAAGGACGCGCGCGCACGGCTCGAAGAACGCGTCGGCGAGACCGAGGCGCAGCTGCGGCACGCACAGAAGATGGAGGCCATCGGACGGTTGACCGGTGGCATCGCGCACGACTTCAACAACATCCTCACGGTCGTGAACGGCAACAGCGAGATGCTGCTGCGACGCACCCTTCCGGACGATCCGAGGCGCACGGCGATCGAGGACATAAGGCATGCGGGCGAACGGGCCGCGAACCTGACGAGGCAGCTGCTCGCGTTCACCCGCCAGCAGGTCCTGCACCCGGAGTCCCTGGACCTCAAGCACAACCTCACCAAGGTGCACTCGATGTTGCGCACGCTCGTCGGCGACCACATCGAACTGGAGATGCAGCTGCCGGAAGGTGTCGCACAGGTGTGGGCGGACGCCGGCCAGGTCGAGCAGATCCTGTTCAACCTCGCGGTCAACTCCCGCGACGCGATGCCCGGCGGCGGCACGCTCCGGATCTCGATCGCGGACCGGACCCTCGGCAGCGGCGACACCGGCCGGATCGTCGGCGTGCGGCCCGGCGAGTACGTCGTGATGCGCGTCCAGGACACCGGCGCGGGCATGGCACCGGACGTGCAGGCGCAGGTGTTCGAGCCGTACTTCACCACCAAACCGGTCGGCAAGGGCACCGGCCTCGGCCTGTCCACGGTGTTCGGCATCGTGCAGCAGTCAGGTGGGCAGATCGAACTGATAAGCGCCCTGGGCGAAGGCACGACCGTGGAGGTCTATCTGCCCGTGCCGCACGAACGCGACGGCACGCCCGAAGCGCCGTGCGCGCGTCGCACCACCACGCACCAGGGCGCCGGCACCGTGCTGCTCGTGGAGGACGACGCGCAGGTGCGGGTCATGACCCGGCGCTCGCTGGAGACCGCGGGCTACGCGGTGATCGAGGCGGGCGACGGCCAGGAGGCGTTGCAGCTCGCCACGGCGCACCGCAGCACGATCGAGCTCGTGCTCACCGACGTCGTGATGCCGAAGATGGGCGGCCCCGAGCTCGTCCGGCTGCTGCGCTCGACCGGTGCGGCACCGGCGGTGATCTACATGTCCGGGTACACGACCGACGAGATCCTCAACGACGAGGTGCTGATCACCAAGCCGTACGTGGAGTCGCACCTGCTCGAACGCGTGCGCCAGGTCCTCAGTCAGGACGCCTGAGCGCGACGCGCGACAGCGAGACGGACCGTCTCGTCCAGCGCCTCGATCCGGAACGGCTTCTGGAGGTACCCGGCGATGTCGTGCCCGGCGAACCGCCGCTCCAGCGACGCGCGGTCGTAGCCACTGGTCAGCACCACCGGCACGACCAGGCCCTCGCGCTCGACCTGCGCCAGCACCTCCTCGCCGGACAGGCCCGGCATGCTGTGGTCGAGCAGCATCGCGCTGATCTCGGCGGAGCGTTCGCGCAGGATCGCGATCGCCTCGACGCCGTCACTGGCCTGCAGAACGGTGAAGCCCAGCTCCTCGAGCAGGCTCACGGTGTACCTACGCACGGGGTCCTCGTCCTCGACCACGAGCACCAGCCCAGCCAGCGACATGCGGGCAAGTATGCCGGAAACTATTCGTGCCTTCAGCACCAGGTGTCCGACTATTTTTGGTAATTCTTCACGAACTGCTCCATCAGTGTGACCTGGGCCATTTGGATCACACCATTGGTTGAGGGTCTGCGCTAACCTTCGCGGCACCGCTGCCGCTCCACGCTGAGAAAGAGGCACCAGGAAAGGCCAACTTCATGCGTAAAGCGACGGCAGCAGCCGCTCTGGCCGTGCTGTTCACATTGTCGTCAGCACCCGCACACGCCGCGACGATTCCTTCGGAGCGCGTGACGATCGATGTGGTGACGGTGAACGGTTCCGGGTGCAAGCAGGGCAGCGCCGAAGTGATCGTCTCACCGGACAACACCTCGTTCTGGGTGATCTACAGCGACTACCTGGCCCAGGCGGGCAAGGGTGCCGGTGCGACCGACTTCCGCAAGAACTGCCAGCTCACGCTGCAGATCAACGTCCCGCAGGGCTTCTCGTACGGCATCGCGGAAGCGACCTACGGCGGCTACGGGTACCTCAAACCCGGCGCGACCGGGTACCAGTCGGTGAATTACTACTTCCAGGGTCAATCGGCCACCACCACGTGGAAGCACACGTTCACGGGGCCGTTCGACGACAACTGGTCGATCACCCACCGGACCGAGTTCTCGGAGATCGTCTGGTCGCCGTGCGGCGAGCAGAAGAATCTCAACGTCAACAGTGCCCTGCGCGTCGACAAGGGTACCTCGGACGCCAATACGAACAGTTTCATGACGATGGACTACCAGCGCGGAGAAGTGCGCACTCTGCACCACTTCTCGTGGAAGCGCTGCTGATTTTCTGACAAAGGCCGCCGCCACCGAAGTTCCAACCGCCGCCACCCCTCCCTGCGAGACGCGTTTGGAAAGGTGCCCCTCATGCTCAACGCGGTTGCCGCTGCCCTGCTGGCCTCGACCATCATCATCCCGCCCGGCTCGCCCAACGAGACGCCGCCGCCCGACCACATCACCATCGACGTCGTCACGGTCAACGGCTCCGGCTGCCCGGCGGGCACCGCGGCCGTCGCGGTGTCCGAGGACAACAAGGCCTTCACGGTCACCTACAGCGACTACCTGGCCCAGGTCGGCGTCGGCGCGCGACCGACCGACTTCAGAAAGAACTGCCAGCTCAACCTGCGGGTCAACGTCCCGCAGGGCTTCACCTACGGCATCGCCCAGGCCGACTACAGAGGCTTCGCGCACCTGGAGAGAGGCGCGTACGCCATCCAGAAGGCCAACTACTACTTCCAGGGCATGTCGCAGAACGACTCGGCGCAGCACCGGTACAACGGCCCGCACAGCGACGACTGGCAGGCCACGGACCAGACCGAGGTCGCCGCGATCGTCTACTCCCCGTGCGGGGAGAAGCGGAACTTCAACATCAACACCGAGCTCCGCGTCTACCCCGGCTCGTCCAACACGGCCACGACGACGAGCTTCGTCTCGATGGACTCCACGGACGGTGCCATCGACACGACCTACCAGTTCAGCTGGAAGACCTGCCCCTGATAGCCCTTCAACAGTGCTGTGACTACCGCACGCGTCCGCACGGACGTGTGCGGTAGCACATATGTGAGCGGAGCGGCGTACAGATTCGCGTGTGCGGGCGTCTTACCCCCATGACGGGGCAGGTCGGGGTAAAGGGGCAGCCAATGCCATCCGCCGCATACGCGCAGTACGGTGAGGATCGCAAGGCTCACAGGGGAGGTCGGATCCTGACCACGACGCTGCTCCCGGCCAGACGGCCGGAGGAGACCGCGGCCCGCTCACGCTGGCCGCTCAGTGGTGACTACCGGCAGGTGCTCGCGGACCTGGCGTTGATCTTCTTCGCCGTGCTCGACGTCTGGCTGTACGGGCTGTGGCTCGAAGCCGACCCGATCACGGACCTGCCGCCGGTCGAGAACTACCAGCTGTGGCTCAACTGGCTCGCGGTCGGCGCGCTGGTCCTGCGGCGGCGGTTCCCGTTCCTCACGCTCGTGCTCACCATCCCCGGCTTCTTCGTCGGCTGGTCGCAGCTCGCCGCGATGATCGCCCTCTACACGGTCGCCCGCCGCTACCTCGGCGGCTGGCAGACGGGCCTCGCGGCCGCGCTGGTGTGGCTGTGCCGGTTCGTCGCCTGGCCGTTCGAGGAACTGATCGAGCGGCCGGCCTCGGGGCACTTCCACTCGGCGATCTACGGCTTCCTCGTGTCGGGCCTGCCGATCGCGATCGGCCTGCTGGTGCACGCGCGCCAGGAACTGTCCGACCGCATCCGCGAACTGGCCGAGTCACGCGAGAGAGAACGTGTGCTGCACGCGCACGCCATCCGTGCCGACGAACGGGCAAAGCTCGCCCGCGAGATGCACGACGTGGTGTCGCACCAAGTCAGCCTCATCGCCATGCAGGCCGGTGCGCTGCGCATGGCCGTGGTCGACGCCGAGCACAAGCAGGTCGCGGGCACCATCCGCATGTTGTCGACGCGCACGCTCGATGAGCTCCGCACGCTCGTGTCCGTCCTGCGCACCACAGAGGACACCCAGCCAGGCCTGGACGAGCTGTCCGACCTGGCCGCCGACGCGGGCTTCGAGGTGACCATCCAGCTCAAGGGGCCGGTGGAGGACCTCTCCGCACCGGTGTCCGGCGCCGTCTACCGGACGGTGCAGGAGGCGCTGACCAACATCCGCAAGCACGCCGTGGGCGCGAGCGCGACGGTGTTCATCGACGCCCAGTACGACGACAACGTGCTGGTCGAGGTGCGCAACACCGCCGCGTCCAGCCCGTCGTCGTCGCTGCCCAGCGGAGGTCACGGCCTGGTCGGCCTGCGCGAACGCGCCACGTTGCTCGGTGGCGAGTTCTCGGCGGGGCCGACCGAGGACGGCGGCTTCCTGGTGACGGCGTCGTTCCCGAGGGAACGCGTCATCACCGATTGAACCGCTGGAAGGCGTGGAACGACTTCTTGGGCTCCAGCCGGTAGGGCGAGTTGTCGTCGTCGAACCGCTCACGCATCGTGCGCAGCAGGCTGTACGAGGCCATGTCGTAGTCGCGATCGCGGCACGTCGGGTTGTGCGGCGAGTCCGGCGAGATGACCGAGTACAGGTGCGAGCCCTCGACATCGGGCTGTGTGCCGAACACGCGCAGCATGCGGGCGATGTGGTCGGCCTGCTCGCGTTCGTTCCGCTCGAAGCCGGGCTTGATCACGGGCGGGTCGGCCTCGTAGTCGACGATGTCCCAGCCCATCCCGCCGGCCGCCGCGGCGCCCGTGAACGTGCAGCAGCCGTACTCCAGGATCATCAGCGGCTTGCCCCAGCGGCGGTACTTGTCCAGGTCGGCCGTGTACTCGGCATCGGTCTCGAAGTGCGTGTAGTAGTCGAGGCCGACGAGGTCGAACAACGACCAGTCGTTCCACTGTGCGTCCGCCCCCGCAGCCGCACCGTAGGTGATCCGGCCCCGGAACTCCCCGCGCGTCACCTCGACGGCCTTCGCCATGAACTCGCGGAAGCGCCGGACGACCGCGGGCCAGTCCGTGATCGACGGCATGTTCTCGAGCCGGTCCAGGAACGTGTCGCCGGGGATGATGCCCGGCGTGAACAGGAAGTGCTCGCAGCCGGTGACGAACGTGATGTTGTCCCCTTGCCGCTTCCGTTCGGCTGTGCGCGCGGCCTCGGCCATGTGCTCCAAGATCTGCCCCTGGGGGTGGTCGTAGAGCCTCGGCTGTACGAAGACCCGCATGCCCTGGCGCAACGCCGCGTCCGTCGTCTCGGCGAGGCGGCCGAGGTCGGTGCCGAACGCCGTGATCGACGGGCAGCGCAGCTCGTCGGCGATGATGCGGATCTCCCGTTCCAGCTGCTGACGGCTCCAGCGCACGCGACTCAGCGGGTCCCCTGCCGCGTGCAGCACGCCCGTGTCGTAGCAGACGCCGCCGCGCTTCCTCGGCGCCGCCGACGCCGTGCCACTCCCCACGCTCGCCAGCACGACGGCACCCGCGACGGACTTCAAGAACACCTTTCGACTGATCATCATTCCCCCTCGACTAGTTACTCAACTAGGCTACTAGTCATGCAACCAGAAAATCGGCCGGGCGGCCAGAAGCGCAGCTTCATCGAGGACGCCCGGCGCGGTCAGATCGTGGCCGCGACCATCGCGACGATCGCCGAGATCGGGTACGCGAAGGCGTCGTTCGTGCAGATCGCGCAGCGTGCGGGCATCAGCCCGGGGCTCATCACGTACCACTTCGCGAAGCGCGAGGAACTGATGAAGCAGGTCATGCTGACCGTGCACGACGCGATGGACCGAGCACTGACCGCACGCTCCGAGAGCGCCGACGGCTACGTAGCGGCGCTGCGGTCGCTCATCGAGGGTTTCGTGCACTACTGCGCCGAACACCCCGCGGAGCTCATCGCGATCTCCCAGATCGCCGCCGCCGCACGGGACGCCGAAGCCGCACGGACGTGGTCGGAGGAGCAGAACGAGCGCACGCTGACCGAGCTGGAGGAGATGTTCCGCGAGGGTCAGGCGTGCGGCGAGCTGCGCGAGTTCGCGCCCAGGGTGATGGCCGTGTCGGTCATCGCCGCGATGGAGGCGGCGCCGACCGAGCTCATGGCCCGGCCGGACACCGACGTCTCCGCGTACGCGAGGGAGCTCGCGGACCTGTTCGAACTGGCGGTCAGGCGGGTTTAGAGGCGAGCGACGCGCTCAGTGCCGCAGCCGCGCCGAGCACACCGCACGTGAGCGCGATCGGCATCGTCGGCTCGTGCTCCAGCAGCACGGACACCAGCAGCCACACGGACAGGCCGAGTCCAAGTCCGAGCGGCACGGACGCGATCACCGCCGCCACACCGGTCTGCCGCCGCCGCAACGCCCGCAGGTTCGACTCCAGGTACGCGAACGTGAAGAGCAGCAACAACGCCGAGCCCGTGCCCATCAGGCTCAGCCACGGCGTCTGGCTGGACTTCAGCAGGAACGGCGGCTGGTCGTCGACCTGAGCCGTCACGACGCCGCCGATGATCCACCGTGCCGCGCCCGGCAGCACGAAGCCCTCCGGCGTGCGCTCGGGCACGTCCGCGAGCGGGATGCCGGCCGCCGTCACGACGAGACGCGTGCCCTCGACCTTCACGGGATCGGCCAGGTCCAACTCGATGATCGTGGCAGGCGGGTTGCCGGTCGCCACGAACGGCACGACGGCCATCGCGATCAACGCAAGGACTGCGACCAGCCACAATGCCCACGGCTTCGACGGCGGCCTGATCACCTCCGAGGCCGGCACCAGCGTGCTGCTGCCGCTCAGCCGCGCGGCGGGGACCGGGTCGACCAGCGTGGCCCGGATCCGCTGCCCCGTGAGCGTGACCGTGTCGCGTTCGGGCACGGGCCGCAGCGATGGACGCGTGGAGGACGACGACACCTGCGGTGCGAGGTGCACGGGCATGCCCAGGCGCACGAGCCAGTCCGGACCGAACAGGTGGCCCGCCGCGCTCGCCAGGTCGATCGCGAACGTCTCGGCGTTGCGATACCGCGCGTCCGGCTCCCGCGCGATGCTGCGCATCACCACGCCCGCAAGGGGTTCCGGCACCCTCGGCACCGGCCGCGGCTCCTGGAACACCCGCTTCTGGATCATCGCGATCGGGCCGCCGCCACGTTCGAACGGCAGGTCGCCGCACAGCAGTTCGTAGAGCATCGTGCCGGTCGCGTAGACGTCGGCCGCGGGCGACAGCGCGTTGCCCATCGCCTGCTCCGGCGCGATGTACGCGGGCGTGCCGAGCACCGCGCCACCGTGCGTCACGAGCGTCGCGCCCTCCGACACCACCTGGGAGATGCCGAAGTCCGCCACCTTCACCACGCCGTTCGAGGTGAAGAGCAGGTTCTTGGGCTTCACGTCGAGGTGCAGCACCCCGGCCTCGTGCGCCGCGTGCAGACCGGACAACGCCGCCAGCACGATCCCGCACGACTGCTGCGCGGTCAGGCCGTCGCCGGAGAACCGCGACCAGACGGTGCCGCCGTCGAGCCGTTCCATCACCAGCAGGTGCTCGCCCTGCTGCCGCACGTAGTCGTAGACGGGCACGATGTGCGGGTGGTCGAGGCGGGCCAGCAACCGCGCCTCGTGCTCGAAGCGCTCGCTCATCCGCGGGTCTTCGGCTACCGCGTGCGGCAGCCGTTTGATCGCCACGGGACGCCCCAGCTGACGGTGCACACCGCCGTAGACGACACCCATGCCGCCCTCGCCGATCTGCTCACCGACGGCGTACTGCGGCAGCGCGGCGACCACACTGGACTGAATCACCGTTGAATCCTCACGGTATCCACATCGGACGGATCCCGCCGCTCACCAGGATGCGGCGTCAGATAGCCGAGCACGAACGCCGCCGCGGCGGCGCCGACGATGAACGGGATCTCGGCCGTGGGCGACGGAGCCACCAGCCGCAGCACCGACAACGAGATCACCGCGACCAGCCCGGTCCCGATCCCGGCGGGCAGGAACCGCATGGCCCGCTGCCACCGGTTCGGAGGCAGGCGCCGGCGGGCCAGCGCGATCAACGCCCCCGCCCACGACAACCCGGTCAGCACGAGCACGCCCAGACCGAACGCCCCGTAGACCGACCAGAGCGAGCCCTTGACGTCTCCGGTCGTCTCGACGGACGCGATGCTCTCCCTCTGGACGTCGATGACCTCAACTGTGACCGGAAGGAGACCAATCGCCTGCGAGCCGAGGTCGGTGGGCTCCAGCGGGAACGAGCGGGTCTCCGAGGACTTCGCCGGCACGTCGAACGGAACCGTTGTGTCATAAGAAAAGAAGGTCAACGCCAGCGCCGTGCCGCTGATTCGGACCGTCTTCACGCGCTGCACCGTGGTCGTGTTGTTGCGGACCGTGACGGAGACCTTGGCGGTCTGCGAGGGGTCCAGGACGAGATTCCCTACTCCAACCGGCCTACCGTCCACATCGGCCTCGAGGATCACAGACCCGTCCTGTGCGAAGGCCGCTGAGGGAAGCAGCATAATTCCGCACCACAGCAGTAAACCTGCACCGGCCATGCGACGTCTCACTAGCGCACCTTAGGTTCTGATCCGGGGAGAGGGAATGCGGTCTTTAGGCTTACTCGTGGCCATGATGGCCGGTGTTACGGTGCTGGTCGCCACACCGGCCGCGGCCCAGCAGCCGCCCAGTGTGACCGCGGCGCCGCAGCCTGCCACAGCAGGCGGCCCCGTGACCATTTCCTGGGGCGGATTCGTTACGTGTCGTGCCGTCAGCATCATCTTCACGCTGGACGGCACCCAGATCGCGACGGCGGGCTCGGCCTCCAGCGGCTCGGTCGGGGCCACCGTGCCCGCGGGCACCACCGCGGGCAGCCACAAGCTCGAGGCCCGGTCGACGAACACGAAGTGCGGCAACGCGGGCACCGCGTTGCGCGTGATCGTGCCGCCACCCCCGGTCACCACGACGACCAAGCCGCCCGTCACCGTTCCGCCGGTGACGAACCCGCCGGTCACCAACCCGCCCGTGACGACGCGTCCGCCGGTCGTCACGACCACGACTCCTCCGACGACCACCACGACCACGGACACCCCGTCGTCGTCCTCGCAGCCGCCCTCCTCGTCCACCGACGCCCTGACCAACCCCGGTGACGGCGTCCTCGTCCTGGACAAGGAGAACATCCAGCCGGGCGACGACCTGACCGCGACCGGCACGGGCTGTCCCAAGGGCGCGAACGTGACCCTGAAGTCGCTGGGCCAGGACGTCGGCAAGACGACCGCGGACGAGAACGGCACCTTCCGGTCGCCGGTGAAGTTCGCGAGCATCGAGCCCGGCCGCCACAAGGTGCGCGCGGAGTGCGGCATCGTGCTCGTGGGCAACGTGGACGTGACGCTGTCGAGTTCGTCCGGCGGCACGACCAGCACGCTCGTGGTGCTGTTGTTCTTCCTGCTCGTCGGAGCCGCGATGCTGCGCCGTCAGTTCTCCGGACTGCGTCGATAAGAGAAACGCGAAAGGCCCCCTCTCCGCAGGATGAGGGGGCCTTTCGCATTGTTCGAAGATCCGAGCCTTACGGCTCTTCGCGCTGGCGGCGCAGCTTGGCGAGAGCCTCTTCGAGGATCGCCTCACCGTCCGCGTCGGAGCGCCGCTCCTTCACGTACGCAAGGTGCGTCTTGTACGGCTCGTTGCGCGGCGGCGCGGGTGGCGTCTGCTCGTCACGACCTGCCGGCAGGCCGCAGCGCGGGCAGTCCCAGCTCTCCGGGACCTCCGCCTCGACCGCGAAGGAAGGCCGGGACTCGTGACCGTTCGCGCACCAGTACGACACCCGACGACGGGGCGCGGACTCGCCGCGTTCCGATTCGCCCATCGGGCCTGCGCCGACGCGGGTACCGCGAATCGCGTTACCACCGGACATCGACCGTTACACCCCCACCAAGTGGTTACTCCAAGCCCCGAAGGGCTTCTGCCGCTGAACGGTTGATCAGGCTGACGGAGGCAGCTTGATCAGGAGTCCGATGCCCACGATGGCGATGACCCAGATCGCGCCGACGAACAGCGTCAGGCGATCGAGGTTCTTCTCGACCACGGAGGAACCGGACAGACTCGACTGCATGCCGCCGCCGAACAGCGAGGAAAGGCCGCCACCACGGCCGCGGTGCAAGAGCACGAGCAGCACCAGCAGCAAGCTGGAGACGATCAACAGGATCTGCAGGAACAGGATCATTTCTTCCTCGCTGTCAGGCAGCCGACGCCATAGAGTACCTGTTCGACTGCCGAACGTGTGCAACCGGTGGGATTAGGGATGGGGTGCGGTGGCAACCCACTTTAGCCGTCGCTTCCGGCGTTCAGCAGGGCACCTCGCGGCGTCGGCCCCAGCCCCCATATGCCCGATATGAGGACGTGGGGCCGACACCACGACACCGGATCAACTTAGGGTAGAGGCCCGCCGGCGGCCAATGCGCACAGCTTGGTGAATTCGTCGGCCTGAAGGCTGGCACCGCCGACGAGAGCGCCGTCGATGTCCTTCTGCCCGATCAGGTCGCCGATGTTCGACGACTTGACCGAACCGCCGTAGAGCACCCGCACGACGGCCGCGGTCTCCTCGCCGTACTTCTCCGCGACGAACGAGCGGACCAGCGAGCACACCTCCTGCGCGTCGGCGGAGGAGGCGGTGCGACCGGTGCCGATGGCCCAGACGGGCTCGTAGGCGAACACGATCTTGGCGACCTGCTCGGCCGTGAAGCCCTTGAGGCCGTCCTCCAGCTGCTGGCGGACCAGCTCCAGATGCCCCTTGGCCTCGCGGACGTCGAGCTTCTCGCCGAAGCAGAAGATCGGGGTGACCTCGACCTTCAGCGCCGCCTTGACCTTGGCGTTGACGATGGCGTCCGTCTCGCCGTGGTACTCGCGCCGCTCGGAGTGCCCGACGACCACGTAGTGGCAGCCGAGCTTCTTGATCATCGGGCCGGAGACCTCACCGGTGTAGGCACCGGAGTCGTGCTGCGAGATGTCCTGCGCGCCGTACTTGATCAGCAGCTTGTCGCCGTCGACCAGCGTCTGGATGCTGCGGATGTCGACGAACGGGGGAAGAACGGCCACCTCGACCTTGGCGAAGTACTTCTCCGGGAGGGAGAAGGCGATCTTCTGCACGAGACCGATCGCCTCGAGGTGGTTGAGGTTCATCTTCCAGTTGCCCGCGA
Source organism: Lentzea waywayandensis (assembly GCF_900115955.1). Lineage (GTDB taxonomy): Bacteria > Actinomycetota > Actinomycetes > Mycobacteriales > Pseudonocardiaceae > Lentzea > Lentzea waywayandensis. The sequence goes on along the minus strand of NZ_FOYL01000008.1, from coordinate 324,058 downwards.
TGAGCGGGAGCCGGGCTGCCATCAGGACTCCAAAACGCTGATGCCGGGGAGGTCCTTGCCCTCGAGGAACTCCAAGGACGCGCCACCACCGGTGGAGATGTGCGAGAAGCCGTCCTCGGGCAGACCCAGCGCACGCACCGCGGCCGCCGAGTCACCGCCACCGACGACGGTGAACGCCTCGGACTTGACCAGGGCCTCCGCGACGGCACGCGTGCCACCGGCGTAGGTCTCGATCTCGAAGACGCCCATCGGGCCGTTCCAGAACACGGTCTTGGCGTCGGCGAGCTTCGACGCGAACAGCTCGCGCGACTTCGGGCCGATGTCGAGGCCCATCTTGCCGGCGGGGATCGAGTCGGTGCCGACGACGTCGTGCTCGACGTTGCCGAACTCGGCCGTGACCAGCACGTCGACCGGCAGCACGAGCTCGACGCCGCGCTTGTCGGCCTCTTCGAGGAAGCCCTTGACCTGGTCGAGCTGGTCTTCCTGGAGCAGCGACGTGCCGACCTCGTGGCCCTGGGCCTTGAGGAACGTGTACGCCATGCCGCCGCCGATGAGCAGCCGGTCGACCTTGGCCAGCAGGTTCGCGATGACGCCGAGCTTGTCGGACACCTTCGCGCCGCCGAGCACCACGACGTACGGGCGCTCCAGGTCGTCGGTGAGCTTCTTGAGCACCTTGAGCTCGGCCTCGACGAGACCGCCGACGTACGCGGGCAGCTTCTGCGCCACGTCGTAGACCGAGGCCTGCTTGCGGTGCACGACACCGAAGCCGTCGGACACGAACGCGTCCGCGAAGGCCGCGAGCTCGCCGGCGAGTGCCGCGCGCTCCGCGTCGTCCTTCGAGGTCTCACGGGCGTCGAAGCGGACGTTCTCCAGCATCACGACGCCACCGTCGGTGAGCGCGCCGACCACGGAGGCGGCGGACGGGCCGACCAGGTCGCTCGCGAGCGCGACCTCGGTGCCGAGCAGCTCACCGAGGCGAGCGGCGGCCGGCGCCAGGGAGAACTTGGGGTCCGGCTCGCCCTTGGGGCGGCCGAGGTGAGCGGTGACGATCACGCGGGCACCCGCGTCGGCGAGTGCCTTGATCGTCGGAACCGACGCGCGCACGCGGCCGTCGTCGGTGATCTTGTCGCCATCGAGGGGGACGTTCAGGTCGGCGCGCACCAGGACGCGCCGACCCGCGACACCCTCGGCGAGCAGGTCGCTGAGAGTCTTCACTGACTGTTCGCCCCTGCTCAGATCTTCGACGCGACGAGCTTGACCAGGTCCGCGAGGCGGTTGGAGTAGCCCCACTCGTTGTCGTACCAGCCGACGACCTTGACCTGGTTGCCGATGACCTTGGTCAGCGGCGCGTCGTAGATGCACGAGTGCGGGTCGGTGACGATGTCGGCCGACACGATCGGGTCCGTCGAGTACTTGAGAATGCCGGCCAGGGGGCCCTCGGCGGCGGCCTTGTACGCGGCGTTGACCTCGTCCACGGTGACCTCGCGCTTGAGCGTGACGGTCAGGTCGGTGGCGGAGCCCGTGGGGATCGGCACGCGCAGCGCGTAGCCGTCGAGCTTGCCCTTGAGCTCCGGCAGCACGAGGCCGATGGCCTTCGCGGCGCCCGTGGAGGTCGGGACGATGTTCAGCGCGGCGGCGCGGGCACGGCGGAGGTCGCTGTGCGGCGCGTCCTGCAGGTTCTGGTCCTGCGTGTACGCGTGGATCGTGGTCATGAGGCCCTGCTCGACGCCGAAGCTGTCGTTGAGGACCTTGGCCAGGGGCGCGAGGCAGTTCGTGGTGCAGGACGCGTTCGAGATGATCGTCTGCGAGCCGTCGAACTTGTCCTCGTTCGCGCCGATGACGACGGTGAGGTCCTCGTTCTTGGCCGGCGCGGAGATGATGACCTTCTTGGCGCCGCCCTCGTCCACGTGCGCGCGGGCCTTGGTGGCGTCGGTGAAGAAGCCGGTCGACTCGACCACGACGTCGACGCCGAGGTCCTTCCAGGGCAGAGCGCCCGGGTTGCGCTCGGCGAGGGCCTTGATGACCTTGCCGTCGACGGAGATGCCCTCGTCGGTGACCTGCACGTCGGCGTCCAGACGACCGAGGATGCTGTCGTACTTCAGCAGGTGCGCCATCGTGGCGACGTCACCGAGGTCGTTGAACGCGACGATCTCGATGTCGTGGCCGCCGGCCCTCACAGCGCGGAAGAAGTTGCGCCCGATGCGACCGAAACCATTGACACCTACACGAACCGTCACGACTGACTCCTTGCGTTCAGCTTGGTAGGAACAAGCCCACCCTATCTGCCGAACTGCGTCCCTGGTCACAGGGATAGTGAGTATCTCTTGATCGAGCCAGAAAAACCTGTCCTGATTAGGCCGTTCGGCGGCGCAGCGCGCGGAGCATCCAGAGGTACGCGCTCAGTTCCTCTGCCGCCTCCGCGGCGGTGCGGCAAGCCTCCGGACCGGTCTCCTTCGCGTCTCTTCCGACCACCGCGGCGATGCGCGCGAGCCACTCGTCCACGACAGGGCGGTCCTGGGGCGGCACGAGGGAGGTGGCCGCCTGGTTCGCTGCTCTGCTCTGGGCTGTCATGAAGGGATCCTGTCCACCCTCTGAAGGACCCTTCAATACCCCGAAACAGCGGGTGTTACGGACCGTTACGCGCCGGTACGGTCAATGGTCATGACGGCCAATGCCGCCTGCGTGACATGTGGAAACCCGCTCACCGAAGCGGTCGCGGGCCGACGCTACTGCTCCAACGCCTGCCGTCAACGCGCGTACCGCGAACGCAGCTCGGCACGCGACGACTCCCCGCATGACACCGCGCTGCCGGCACCGCTCGACACCTTCGTGGGCCGCCGCGAGGAACTGGCCGCGCTGGCGCGCCTCGGCACGGACCGGCTCGTCTCGCTGGTCGGCCCGGCGGGCGCGGGCAAGACCAGGCTCGCCGTCCAGCACGTGAGCAGACGCGCCGACCAGACGTGGTGGGCGGCGCTGGCGCCCGCGTCCGACGCCGTCCAGGCGATCTACCACGCGGTCGGCGCGCACCCGTTGCCGAACCGGTCGGTGCGCGACGCCGTGATCGCCGAGATCGAGCAGCACCGGCGGCCGTTGCTCGTGCTCGACAACTGCGAGCACCTGCTGCTCGACGTCGGCGACGTCGTGTCGGAGTTCCTGGCCTGCTGCCCGCGGCTGCGCGTGCTGGTGACGTCGCGGGAGCCTCTTCGCCTTGCCGGGGAACAAGTTTTCGCGGTCGGCGAGCTGGAGCTGCCGCCCGCGGACTGCGACCTCGCCGAAGCCCTGCGTTACGACGCGGTGGTGCTTTTCCGCGATCGTGCCGTGTCGGTGGACCGCTCGTTCGAGGTGGATTCGTCGAACGTCGCCGATGTCGTCGCCGTGTGCCGGTCGCTGGACGGCATGCCGCTGGCCATCGAACTGGCCGCGCGGCGCATCACCGTGCTGTCCCCCGCCGACATCCTTGCCCGCTTGGGCGACCGCCTCGCGTTGCTGACCGGCGGGCCGCGCGCCGCCGACGACCGGCACCGCACGCTGCGGGCCGCGATCGGCTGGAGCTACGACCTGCTGTCCGAGGAGGAGCAGGCGGCCTCGCGGCGGCTCGCGGTGCTGGGGGTGCCGTTCGACCTCGGGGTGGCGAGCGCGGTCTGCGGTGTTCCCGACGCCCTGGAACTGCTGACCGGCCTCGAACAGAAGTCGCTGCTGGTCGCGGAAAGGGTCGGTGGCCACACGACGTTCCGTCAGCTCGAATCGGTGCGCCTCTACTGCCATGAGCGCGCTATCGCGCACGGCGACCTCTCGCTCGTGGCGGACCGTGTGGTCGAGTGGGTGTGTTCGATCGTGGAGCCGGAGATCTCGTCGTTCTTCCCGTCGCCTCCGGTCGTGCTGCGCCTGGACCGCAACGTGGGTCTGCTCGAACTGGCCGTGGCCAGGACGGCGGACACCGGCGACTGGGCGCGGCACGCCCTCACGATCGTCGCCACGGCCTGGACCTCGACCCCGCGCGGCCCGCGCGGCGCCCCCACCGAACTGCTGCACCAGGCGCTGACCCGGCCGATGCCGCAGGCCTACCGCAGCGTTCTCGCGGTGCTGGCCGCGATGCACCACCGGGTGCGCGGCGGCTGGCACGTGACCCGCAAGTTCGCCGAGGAGTCCCTGGCCATCGAACGCGCCGACGCCTGCCGTCCCGGCACGACGGCCCGCGCGCTGGAGGTGCTCGCCTCCGCCGAGGCCCACACCGGTGATCCCGCGGTGGCCTGGCAGCTGTTCGACGAGGCCGCAGTGCTGCTGCGCGACTCGGACGACCAGCTCGCGCGCGCCATCCTGCTGAACTCCTACGGCTGGACGTTGCTCCAGCACGGCTCCGCGGACCGGGCGGCGCCGCTGGTGCGCGAGGCGTTGACGCTGACCCGGTTGATCGGCCTGCCGCACATGCTGAACCCGATCCTGCACAGCGCGGGTGCGATCGCGTTGGCGCGCAAGAGCTTTCCGGAGGCCGTCGACCTGTTCCGGGAAAGCCTGGAGGTGGGGTCCGAGCACCCCATGGACCAGTTCTACGACCTGGAGGGGCTGGCGCTCGGGCTGGTCGGCGTGGGTTCGGACGACGAACGCGCGCTCTCGCTGCTGACCTCGGCCTCCGTCGTCCGCACCCGCTACGCGTTCCGCGCCGAGCCGTACTGGCAGGACCTGCTGGACGACGCGCGCGCCGTCTGCCGCGACCGGATCACCGCAGCCCGGCTGCGGGCCGCCGAGTCGACGGGCGAGCGGATGTCGTTGGCACAGGCCGTTTCCTACGCTCTGACCGCGCAGCCGATCGCCGAGTCCGACGACGCGATCTCCGCGCGCGAACGGCACGTGGCGACGCTGGTGGCGGAGGGGCTGACGAACCGGCAGATCGGGCAACGGCTCGGAATCTCACCGCACACCGTTGCCCGACACGTCACGCACGCGCGTTCGAAACTCGGACTGCGCTCACGGGCTCAGCTCGCCGTGTGGGCGGGCCGGCACACCTCTTAGACCTCGGCTTCGAGCATGTCCGCCGTGACCGCGGACTCGGTGTCCGGCAGTCCCAGGTCCTTGGCCCGCTTGTCCGCCATGGCCAGAAGACGCCTTATACGGCCTGCCACCGCGTCCTTGGTCATCTGCGGGTCGGACAGCTGACCCAGCTCCTCCAGCGACGCCTGGCGGTGCGCGAGGCGCAGCTGCCCGGCGGCGGCCAGGTGGTCCGGCGCCTCCGGCCCGAGGATCTCGAGCGCCCGTGCGACTCGTGCCGCCGCCGCGACGGCCGCGCGGGCCGAACGGCGCAGGTTCGCGTCGTCGAAGTTCGCCAGCCGGTTCGCGGTGGCGCGGACCTCACGCCGCATCCGGCGCTCTTCCCAGGCCATCACGCTGTCGTGCGCGCCGAGCTTGGTCAGCATCGCGCCGATGGCGTCGCCATCCCTTATCACCACGCGCTCGGCCCCGCGGACCTCGCGCGACTTGGACGAGATGCCCATCCGCCGCGCCGCGCCGACCAGGGCCAGCGCCGCCTCGGGACCGGGGCAGGTGATCTCCAGCGACGAGCTGCGACCGGGTTCGGTCAGCGAGCCGTGCGCAAGGAAGGCACCGCGCCACGCGGCTTCGGCGTCGCAGACACCACCGGACACGACCGGCGCGGGCAGACCGCGCACGGGACGTCCCCGCGGGTCGAGCAGCCCAGTCTGGCGGGCAAGCCCCTCGCCGTCCTTGACCACGCGGACGACGTACCGGGTGCCCTTGCGCAGGCCGTTGGACTGGATCGTGAAGACCTCGGCGTGGTGGCCGTAGAGCGCCTGGATCTCCTTGAGCAGCCTGCGGGCCGCGGAACCCAGGTCGAGCTCCGCCTCGACGACGACCCGGCCGGACACGATGTGCAAGCCCCCGGCGAACCTGAGCAGGGAGGACACCTCCGCGCGGCGGCAACAGGTCTTGGATACCGCGAGCCTGCTCAGCTCGTCCTTGACCGCCGACGTCATCGCCACGGGCTTGTCCCTCCCACTCCGGTCTCCTCGACCACTTGCCTCAGGCAACCGGCCAGTGCCTCCGGATCATGCCGCTCAGCGGCGTCCGGTGCGGCGATCTTGGCCAGATGCGTACGCGCACCCAGTGCCGAGGCGGCGCGCGTCAGCCGGTCCGGGGTGGGGACCGAGTCGACGTCCGCGATCACCGCGTCCACCTTCAGCTCGGGTGCGTGTTCGCAGACTACGTCCAAATGCCGCTCCGGAGAGAAACCAGCGGTTTCACCCGGTTGGGGGACGAGATTGAGCACAAGGACCTTCTTGGCCCGCGTGTGCACGAGCGCGTCGTGCAGTTCGGGCACCAGCAGATGCGGCAACACGCTGGTGAACCACGATCCGGGGCCGAGTACCACGACATCGGCGTCAAGTACAGCCTGTACTGCTTCCGGACAGCCGGCAGGTCGCCCGTTCGGGGCAGTCAGCCGGATGCGCTGCACGAGCCCCGGCGTGGTCGCGATGGCGACCTGCCCCCGGATGCGCCGCACGTCCTTCTCGTCCTCGTCGAGGCCCACGACGTCCGCCTCGATGTCGAGCGGATCGTTCGACATCGGCAGCACCCTGCCCTTGACGCCGAGCAGCCGGCTCGTGAGGTCGAGCACCGCGACGGGGTCGCCGAGCTGCTCGAGCAGCCCGGCGATCACCAGATTCCCGACCGCGTGGCCGGCGAGGGCCCCCGTGCCGCCGAAGCGGTGCCTGAACAGGGACGTCCAGCGCTGGCTGGCCTCGTCCTCCCCCGCCAGCGCCGCCATGGCCTTGCGCAGGTCCCCCGGAGGCAGCAGGTCTTCGAGTTCCCGCCGCAGCCGCCCCGACGAGCCCCCGTCGTCCGCGACGGTCACCACGGCCGTCACGTCATCGGTGACCCGTCTGAGCGCGGTCAGCGTCGCGTGCAACCCGTGTCCGCCACCCAAAGCAACAGCTTTCAACTTCGTCACTCACGTCCCAGATCCCTGTGCACGACCTTCACGGCCATGCCGTCCTCGCTAGCCAGCCGCGCGGCCAGCTCTTCGCTCAGGGCCACACTGCGGTGCTTGCCCCCAGTGCAACCGATCGCGAGCGTCAGGTAGCGCTTGCCCTCACGCCGATAACCGGCACCGATGAGCCTGAGCAGCTCGTGGTACCGATCAAGGAACTCGTCAGCGCCCTCCTGGGACAGCACGTAGTTGCGCACCTCACCATCCAGCCCCGTCTGCTCGCGCAGCTCCGGGATCCAGAACGGGTTGGGCAGGAACCGCACGTCCATGACGAGATCGGCGTCCATCGGCAGCCCGTACTTGTACCCGAAGCTCAGCACAGTGACCCGAGTGCGGGTGGCCGCCTCGGTGCCGAACGTGTCCTCGATCTTGGCCCGCAGCTGGTGGATACTCAGCGCCGACGTGTCCAGTACCAGGTCGGCTTCCTGCTTGAGCGGCGTCAGCAGGATCCGCTCGGCCTCGATGCCGTCCTGCAACCGCCCGTCCCCCTGCATCGGGTGACCGCGGCGCACCGCCTCGAACCGCCGGATGAGCACGTCGTCGGTGGCTTCGAGGAAGAGCACGCGCGGCTTGTACCCACGCGCGTCGAGGTCCTTGATGATGGCGGCCAGGTCCTCGGTGAACGCGCGGCTCCGCACGTCCATGACGACAGCGACCCTGGTGATCGCCCCGCGCGCCTGGGCGCCGAGCTCGACCATGGTGGCGATGAGTTCCGGGGGCAGGTTGTCCACGACGAACCAGCCGAGGTCCTCCAGGCACTTGGCCGCGGTGCTGCGGCCCGCACCGGACAGCCCGGTCACCACGGCGACTTCGATGCCGGACTTCTCCGCGTTCACGACTACGACTCCGTTACCTGTTCATGAGCGCCACAGGACGCTCTCGTTTGGGCAAGCTGTGTGCTGGGCGGCGCTCCGTCGCGTCACGCCCGGCATGCAGTCTCCACTGGAACGGCCCTCGCGCGCGGCAGGTTCGACGGTCGACACGGCCGCGCCGTGGCCGCGGTCACGATCCTCGCCCGGTTCGCGGGGCACCCGCAGGACGAACGTGACCACTGCGGCTGGTGAGACCGATGAGAGACTTCACCCCGCGACCGGATAGCTCGCCTGGAACGCCAGCCGCGCATCGGCGCCGGACGCGATCCGATCCAGCTCGTCGTCCAGCGCCATGAACACCTCCCACGCCTCCAGGTTCTCAACCTCCGCGAGGCGCCCGGTCACCAGCTGCTCCAGGTCCGGGACGCGCTTGGCCTTCCAGACCTTGTCCGCGAGGCTGACGAGCAGGTCCTCCAGCCCGATGCCCTCCGCGGTCCACGACCCGTGCGTGCGCGCGAACCGGGCCAGCCGCTCCTCGACCCCGCGGGCGCGCAGCAGCTCGTACCCCGCCGGCTCGTGAGCCGAGCCCGGGCCGGACAACTCGTTGGGGCGCAACACCTTCCCGATGTCGTGCGTGGCCGCGCCGAACAGCACCGCGTCCCGGTCGACGGCCACCGCCGGGTGGCGCCGCTCGACCCAGGAGATCAGCTGGCAGGCCACGTCGTGCACGGCCCGCAGGTGCGCGACCAGACGCGGTGAGGCTTGCAGGTCGGACAGCAGCGTCTCGGCGGCGGGCGGGAGCGGGCGGAGCGCCACGTCCTCGGTCATGGCGCGGCGGGCCGGCGGCTCGGCGGCGGGCGGGAGCGGGCGCAGCGCCACCTCCTCGGTCATGGCGCGGCGGGCCAGCGGCTCGGCTTTCGCCGACATCGGCGCCGGCACGGTGCTTGCGACTCCGGCGGTCTCCGCTTCCCCGCGACGGTCCGCCGTCTCCGCCTCCGCGCGACGGTCCGCCGCCGGACCCGTGTGGCGGAGCGGCTCCAGACTCATGTGCGGGCCACCTCCGGACCAATGTGGCAAGTCGGCTCCGGACCCACACGGCGCACGAGTTCCGGACTCACACGGCAAGCCGCCTCCGAACCCATGTGGCGAGCCGACACCAGGCCCATCCGGCCAGCCGGATCCGAACTCACGCGGCGAGCCGACACCAGCCCCATCCAGCGAGCCGGATCCGGACCCACACGGCGCGCCGGATCCATCCGGCCAGCCAACTCCAAACCCACGCGCCGCACCGACATCCACCCCGCCCGGCGCACCAACGCCATCCCCGTCAAGACTTCCCGCCCGCCGAGGCCAACGTCGCCACCACCGCCTCCGCCGTGCGCCGCCCCACCCCGGGAACGTCGCTGATCTCGTCCACTGTGGCCTGTCGCAGCTTGCGGACCGAGCCGAAGTGCTTGAGCAGTGCGGCTTTGCGCGTTTCGCCGAGGCCGGGTACCTCGTCGAGCTCGGAGGTGGTCATGCGCTTCGAGCGTTTCTGGCGGTGGTAGGCGATGGCGAAGCGGTGGGCCTCGTCGCGGACTCGTTGCAGGAGGTACAGGCCGTCGCTGCTGCGCGGGAGGATCACCGGGTCCGGTTCGCCGGGGACCCAGACCTCTTCCAGGCGCTTGGCCAGGCCTACTACGGCCACGTCGGTGATGCCCAGTTCTGCCAGGACGTCGGAGGCCGCGGCGGCTTGCGGGCCTGCGCCGTCGACCACCAGGAGGTTGGGCGGGTAGGCGAACTTGCGGGGTTTGCCGGTGTCCGGGTCTATGCCCGGGTTCGGGCCGCCTGAGGCCGTTTCGCGCAGCATCGCCTGGAAGCGGCGGCGGACGACCTCGGCGATGGAGGCTACGTCGCCTTCCGTCGCCGCTTCGCGGAGGGCGAAGCGGCGGTATTCGGACTTGCGGGCCAGGCCGTCCTCGAAGACGACCAGTGATGCCACCACGTCGGTGCCCTGGACGTGGCTGATGTCGATGCACTCGATGCGCAGCGGCGCGGTGTCCAGGGCCAGCGCGTCCTGGATCTCCTGCAGGGCCGCGGAGCGGGCGGTCAGGTCGCCTGCTCGGCGGAGTTTGTGCTGGGCGAAGGCTTCGGAGGCGTTGCGCGCCACCGTTTCCATCAGGGCGCGCTTGTCGCCTCGTTGCGGGACGCGCAGGGCCACCCGTGAGCCTCGTTGTTCGGACAGCAGGTCTTCCAGCGCGGAAGCGTCGTCCGGGAGCACGGGCACGAGGACCTCGCGCGGGGTGTTCTCGGTCTCGTCGCCGTAGAACTGCATGATGAACTGGTCGACCAGGCCGCCGTCGTCGAGCGCCTCGACCTTGTCCAGCACCCAGCCCCGCTGGCCGCGCACGCGGCCGCCGCGCACGTGGAAGACCTGGACCGAGACCTCCAGCTCGTCCTGCGCGAACGCCATCACGTCGGCGTCCGTGCCGTCGCCGAGCACTACGGCCTGCTTCTCCATCGCGCGGCGCAACGCGCCCAGGTCGTCGCGCAGGCGCGCGGCGCGTTCGAACTCCAGCTCTTCCGACGCCTGGAACATCTCGCGTTCCAGGCGGCGGACCATGTTGTCCGTCTTGCCCGCCAGGAAGTCGCAGAAGTCCAGGACGATGTCGCGGTGCTCGTCCGCGGACACCTTGCCCACGCACGGCGCCGAGCACTTGTCGATGTACCCGAGCAGGCACGGGCGGCCGATCTGGTTGTGCCGCTTGAAAACGCCCGCTGAGCACGTGCGCGCCGGGAACACGCGCAGCAGCAGGTCCAGCGTCTCACGGATGGCCCAGGCGTGCGCGAATGGCCCGAAGTAGCGCACGCCTTTCTTGCGCGGGCCGCGGTACACATGCAACCGCGGGTATTCCTCATGCAACGTGACGGCCAGCACCGGATACGACTTGTCGTCGCGGTACCGGACGTTGAAGCGCGGGTCGAACTCCTTGATCCAGTTGTACTCGAGCTGGAGCGCCTCGACCTCGGTGGCGACCACCGTCCACTCGACGGAGGCCGCCGTCGTCACCATCTGGCGGGTGCGCGGGTGCAGCCCGGCCAGATCCGCGAAGTACGAGTTCAGCCTGCCGCGCAAGCTCTTCGCTTTGCCGACGTACACGACCCGGCCACCGGCGTCGCGGAACTTGTAGACGCCGGGAGCCTCAGGAATCGTGCCCACGGCGGGGCGATACGTCGAGGGATCTGCCACGCCGTCAAGACTATCGACGTGGTCTGACAAAAACAGAAAAGGTCAGGTCAGGACCACCTGGTCGCCGTCGACCTTCACCGCGACGACACGCAGACCGGACGTCGCCGGCCCCTTCTTCACCGAGCCGTCGGAAGCACCGAACTGGCTGCCGTGCGAAGGACACGTGATGGTGCCACCGGCGGGTTCCGCGACCACGGAACCCTGGTGCGGGCAGGAAGCGTCGTACGCCTTGACCTCCGTGGCGGAGATGCGCGCGACGACGATCTTGCGGCCACCGGGACCGTCGACTACGGCGCCGCCGCCTTCAGGCACGTCGGCCAAGGCGACCAGGGCCGTACCAGCGGAGCCGGCGGCTCCCGAGGTGGGTTCCGAACCTCCGGCAGAGGTGGGGGACGAGCCCGTGGAAGTACCCGTTGAACTGCAGGCGGTCACGAGTCCGCTGGGCACCGCGAGGGCAACCGCGATTCCGCAGAGCGCCGCCCGCCTGCTGACCAGGCTTTCGGTGTTCACGACCGATCCTCCGTGGTGGTGGGTGTTCGGGGTCACACCACAGCATTACGCGGAACGGTCAGCGAGAGTTCAGTCAGACGCCCAATGCACAGCAAATGCACAGGTCTCAGCCGAGCACCAAATCATCGCCGGAACGAGCAATGGCGACCTCGGTCAGTCCCGAAGTCGCAGGTCCTTTGCGGACAGCGCCACTAACGGGGTCGAAAGCGCTCCCGTGCAACGGGCAGGTGATGACTCCGCCCGCCGGAGGATTGACCAGGGAACCGACATGGGGACACGCGGGATTGAACGCGCGGAATTCACCCGATCGAGGTTGCACGACCAACAACTGGGCGTTGCCGGGCATGTCCACCAGCAAGCCACTGCCCTCAGGCACCGAGGAGACGGCGACGACCCGGCCTCCTGGCCGGGCGGTCCCGACACCACCCGTCTTACGAGGAGCGGGCTCGCCACAGGCGCTCAAAGCGGCGGCGAGCCCACACAACAACACTGATCGACGATCCACGAGCGCCGATTATCGGCGGTGGTCCTCCGCGGTGGCCTGCCGGGCCAGCGCCAGCACGGCGGTGAACGGCGGGAACCAGTGCCGCGAGTGCGACGGCGGGTTCGCCCAGCGCAGCGATCCGTACCTGGTCATCGTCGGCGGAAGCGCGATCCGGTGCGGCGAGCGCACGAACTGGACCTCAGGCGGCGCCTTGAGGTGCGTCGGCAGCAACGCCACCAGCTCCGCGAGGAAGATCCAGTGCTCGCGGGGGCCGGGGATGACCGTGACCGGTCCGGCGAGCATGCGCGACTTCAGGTCGGCCAGCACTCGCGAGCCGATCCGCGCCGGCATCGCCAGGGCGGTCGTGGCGGGGCCTAGTGGAAGGAACACACCCTGCTCGGTGACGGTCACCTGCCAGCCGAGCAACCGGTAGCCGGCGACGGCCTCCCCGATCGCGCGAGCGTGTCCCCTGTTCTGTGGGATCCCGGCACTACCGGTACCGGTCTCCGCGGTCGTGAGGCTCATCGGCGGTTGTCCTCCCCGTTGGGTGGGTCAGGCACTGGCCACGCCACGGGGATCGACCCGCAGCCTGACGTTGTGCAGGGTGCTTCTCACTTCCCGCCAACACCACTCGTCCGCTGCATGAGCCTCATGCAGCGGACGTATGAAGCTCATCCGCCGCACGGGGGCACCAGGACTGCGACACGCGAATCCATTACGTCTTATGCATGAGATGGATGGACTGACGATCACACGTCCGTACACTGGGAAAACGCTCAGTGACGGGGGCGAGGCCGATGGATGCAGCGAGACCCAAATCCAGACGCGCTTGCCCGTGCGGGGCGTTCATCGCCGCAGACAACTCCGATCGGCTGTGTCACCGGTGCCGCCGCAACGCTCGTTCGGACGTGCACGGACCACCTGAGGTCCCCAACGACTTCTGGGACCACCCCGCGATCGCGGCAGCGTGCGTTGACCGCGACATGGGTGCGCTGATCTCCGCGTACCGGCATCACCCCCAGCACCTGAGCAGGGTCACGCAGGACCGCATGGCGGCGTGGCTCGGTATCAGCCAGGCGCAGCTCTCGCGTTACGAGTCGGGCGAGAACCAGATCGACCGCCTCGACCGGCTGCGCCATTTCGCGGTAGTGCTCGGTGTGCCGGGCGAACGACTGTGGTTCGACCGAGTCGTCATCCCAGCTCAGGTGGGCGCCCCCATCACGGGCCCACCAGACGTGCTCGCCGCCCCGTGGGAGGCGACGAGCATTGCCCGTTCGGTCGAGGAGACGGCGAGGAGCGACTTGGCGATCAGCAGACGAGCGGCGCTCACCGGAGCCGCCGCGGTGACGGTGGGGTCAGCACTGGTCGAACCGCTGCAGCGGTGGTTGCACCCCCTGCAGAACCTGTCGAAGTGGTCGTCGCACTCGGCGATCAGCGAGGAGGAGCTCTTCGCGTTGCAACGCGTGGCCGACGGCCTGCGCGGCTGGGGAGGCCGCGGCGGTTACGGACTGGCCCGCAAGGCGGTCCTGGGGCAGCTCGACGAGCTGGCCGAACGCCTGGGCCGGGCACCTTCCGGCCCGACGACGGAACGCGCGTTCTTCATCGGCGCCGAACTGTCGAAGGTGGCCGCGAGCATGTCGTTCGACGCGGGCCTGCACAACGCGGCCCAGCGCTACTACGTGCTGGCCGTCCGGATGGCCAAGGCCGGCCACAACGACGGCTTCGCGGCCCTGTGCCTGGCCGCGATGGCGCGGCAGATGTTCGACCTGGGCCGCCCGGAGGACGGCTTGGAGCTCGTCCAACTGGGCCAGTACGGCACCCGTCGGACAGGCACGCCGACCCTCAAGGCCCTCCTGCTCACCCGCGAGGCCTGGGCCTACGCCCAGATGGGCAAGACCCGCGAGTTCCACCAGGCCGTGGGCATGGCGCAGGACAGCTTCGCGCAACGCGACGCGGACGGTGAACCGCGCTACCTGCACAGCTTCGACGAGGCCGAGCTGGAGGGCGTCATCGGCGCCCGCTGCCGCGACCTCGCCATGCACGATCCGACCCAGGCCGTGTTCGCCGAACAACACATCCGGCGCGCCCTGGAACTGCGAGACCCGTCGAAAGTGCGCAACCGCGCCTTCGACGTGATCGGACTGGCGCGCACCAAAATGGTCGCGGGAGACCCGGAGGCAGCGTGCGGGTTGATCAACGAGGTCCTGCCGACAGCGGCGAAGCTCTCCTCGGGCAGAGTCCTGCGCAAGCTCGAGGACTTCGCCAAGGAAGCGGCACGGCACCGCCACATCCCCGCCGTGCAGGACACCAGGGACGCGATCAGAGCGATCCGGACCGCTTGATGCGCGTAGGCATCACCGGCCACAGCAACCTGGTCCCCGAGTGCGTCCCCGCCGTCCAGGCCGCCATCACGGAGGCCCTGACGCGGCTGGGCGGTGACCTGGTGGGCGTGACCTGCCTGGCCCCCGGCGCCGACCAGGTGTTCGCCCGCGCCGTCCTGGCGCTCGGTGGCCAGGTGGAGGTCGTCCTCCCGGCCCTGGACTACCGCGACCGCCTGAAGCCGCACCAGGTGGCCGACTACGACGAACTGCGCGCCGCCGCCACGGTGGTCAGCGTCCTCCCGCTCATGTCGAGCGGACGCCTGGCCTACGTGGCGGCCAACGAGCGCATGCTCGCCTCGGTCGAGGTGCTCGTGGCGGTGTGGGACGGCGTGCCGGCCCAGGGGAAGGGCGGCACGGCGGACGTGGTGGAGCAGGCGCGTGCGTCCGGGGTGCCGATCGAGGTCGTGTGGCCCGAGGAGGCCCGCAGAAGGTCGTGACGAACCGAGACGGCTAGGCCGAGTGAGGGAAGTTCGTCGGCAACCGGACCAACTCCCCCCACAGGCCTAGCCGCGCCCACCCGGCTTGATCACGATTTCGGGGCATGGCAGCCGATCCGTTCGCCCGCCTGGCCGACCGCCAGCAGTCCCTGCGAACAGCCTTACGAGCCCTGAAAGCCGCAGGCCCCGGCAGCCCCGACTTCCAGACCCTCCTCACCACCACGAACGCCGAGGTCGACGCCGTGATGGCGGCCCGCAAGGACGTGGAGGCGGCCAGGCTGACGGTCCCGAACCGCGCGATCGCCGCCGGCACCACGGCGGCGGCCCTGGTCGTCGCCGTGGGCTGGTTCGACGCCTGGTCGCTGCTGTCGCTCCTGCTGGCGGTGGCGACGGCCGCGTCGGTCCTGGTGGACCCCACCGGCCGCGGCGTCTGGGAGCCTAGGGCGAGGACCACGGCGATCTGCGCGGCGCTGGCGGCTACTCTCCTGACCCCGGTGGCCAGCGGGTGGGCGGCACTCGTCACGGTGGCGGGCATCGCGTGGTGGGCCTGGAGGACGCTCAGGTGAACATCGACCCGGTCAAGGCCCTGGACGACAAGATCGAGCGCCTCAAGAAAGAGCTGAAGTCCCTCGAGACCCGCATCGACCACGCCCAGACCGAGGCGGCGCACGACCAGCTGAGCCAGACGAACCAGCTCAAGGACAACACCCGCAAGCTCACCAGGACCGACGACCGCGTCACCGAGCTCGCGGAGAGCGTCCACCGGCTCGAACGACTCCTGGTGGCGCTGAACAGAAAAGTCCGGGCAGGTGAGACCCAGAAGGCCGACTTCGACGACTGGCCGGAGGTGGCCGAGCCGCTCATCGCGAAGATCCTGGCAGGCCAGGAAGCCTACGCGCGCAGGACTTTCACGCCGCAGGAAGCCAAGGACACCCGCAAGGCCATCGCCGAGTACGACCGCAAGGCACTGGAGGCGATCGACGCGGCCGAGGCGCTGACGCATCTCCCGCCCAACGCGGAAGCCTTGTGGCGCAAGAACTACAAGCAGTGGCAAGCCGTCACGGCCCAGGAACGCCCCGAAGCACCGGACGACGACACGTACGCCAAGGACACCGTTGCCAAGTCGGCCGGTAACGAGGCCATCGCGCGGACGAGACGACTCATCCGCGCCCGCATCGAGGACGCGGTCGCGCGTGATCTGCTGTTCCCGGCGTGGTTCGAGAACATGCTCGGACCGGCCGCACCGCCCGGCAAGGCGGACGATTGGCTTTACACCGCAACGGATGTCGTGTTGTACCGGCTGCTGCACGGCGTCACGAGCCCGGCGGACGCGCTGGGGCCGGCGCCCTCCGAGGAAGGGCACCGCAAAACCCTGCACGACCGTCTGACCGGCGAGTGCGCGGACTACCGGAAACCGTGAGAAAGCCCGGGCAGGGCGCCTCTGCCCGGGTGATCAACTCACGCCAGCTCCAGGCTGAACCGCTGCTGCTCGGCGTCCACCGCGAGCACCTTCACCTGCACCGAAGCACCGACCTCGGCCTGCCGGCCGTGCAGGAGCCCGTGTGCACCGGCGGGGTGCTCGATGAACGAACCGAAGGGAACGGTCGAGACGACCTTCCCCGAAAAGACATCACCAACGTTGGGAAGCATTGCGCATCACCTCCTCTCCCATGCGCGTATCCCGGACAACGGATAGGCGCGGGGATGGAGGGGCCCTGATCAAGTCAGGGCCGGGCAACCGTTCCGCTCACGGCACGAGGCCGACCCGGCAGTCATGCCGGCAACCCTAACCAGCACAGGCCGTTGTCCGCAATGGAACCTAGACTCCGTCACATGCTGGAGACGTCCGCACGACTGCTGAAGCTCCTGTCCCTGTTGCAGGTGCGGCGTGACTGGACGGGCCCGGAACTCGCGGGGCGGCTCAACGTCGACGTGCGCACGATTCGCCGGGACGTGGACAAGTTGCGCAGCCTCGGTTATCCCGTCACGTCGCTGCCCGGCGCGGCCGGCGGGTACCAGCTCGGCGCAGGCGCGGAACTCCCTCCGCTGCTGCTCGACGACGACGAGGCGGTCGCCGTCGCGGTCGGTCTCAGGACGGCGGCCAACGGCTCGGTCGCGGGCATCGAGGAGACGTCGATCCGCGCTCTCACCAAGCTCGAACAGGTGCTGCCCACGAGGTTGCGCAGGCGGGTGCAGGCGCTCCAGGCGCACACCACTCCCCTGATCGCGGCGGGCCCGACCGTCGACGCGGAGACGCTCACGATCATCGCCGCCGCCTGCCGCGACCGCCAGCAGCTGCGGTTCACCTACGCCCCAACGCAAGGCGAGCCGTCGAAGCGGCTGATCGAACCGCAGGGGCTCGTGCACACCGGGCGCCGCTGGTACCTGGTCGCCTGGGACGTGTCCAAAGAGGACTGGCGAACGTTCCGAGTGGACCGCATCGCCGAGGAACCGACGCTCGCCGCACGCTTCTCGCCCCGCACGCCGCCGGCCGAGTCCCTGGGCGACTTCGTCTCCCGGCAGGTCGCGTCCAACGCCTACACCTACCAGGCGGTGCTCACGATCCACGCGCCACTGCGGACCGTCGCGGAACGCACCACGCCGATGTCCGCGGCGCTGGAGCCGATCGACGAGAACTCCTGTCTGATGCGCACGGGCGCCGACGCGCTCGAACGGATCGTGTTCCACCTGCTGTTCCTCGGCTTCGAGTTCGACGTGCACGAACCGGTGGAGCTCAGGAACTACATCGAAACGCTCATCGGCAGGATGCAGAACGCGGTTAGGGTGCAGGGGTGACAGTGGACTTCGCGACCGCCGCGGACCCGTTCAGACGGGAGCTTCTCGCGCACTGCTACCGGATGCTCGGCTCGCTGCACGACGCCGAGGACCTGGTGCAGGAGACGTACCTGCGCGCGTGGAAGGCGTACGGCCAGTTCGAGGGCCGCTCGTCGGTGCGCACGTGGCTGTACCGCATCGCGACGAACGCCTGCCTCACCGCGCTCGACGGCCGGACGAGACGCCCGCTGCCGTTCGGGCTCGGCACCCAGGGCGCCACCGAGAACGACCCGCTCACCCAGGACCACGAGATCCCGTGGCTGGAGCCGTTCCCGACCGATCCGGCCGCGATCGTCACCGAACGCGCGTCCACCCGGCTGGCGTTCGTCGCGGCCCTGCAGCACCTGCCGCCGAGGCAACGCGCGGTGCTGATCCTGCGCGACGTGCTCAAGCTCAGCGCCGCCGAGACCGCCGACGAGCTGGACATGACCGTGGCGGCGGTCAACAGCGCTCTGCAACGGGCGCACGCGCAACTCAAGGACCTCACCGAGGACGAGGTCGTCGAGCCCGCGGACGCGAAGCCGTTGCTCGACCGGTGGGTGAAAGCCTTCGAGGCCAAGGACATCCCGGCGATCATCGGCATGTTCGCCGAGGACGTCATCTGGGAGATGCCGCCGTTCCCTCAGTTCTACCTAGGCCCGGACATGGTCGCGTGGCACCTCACGAACCAGTGCCCGGCGGTCCCGCACGGCGCCAGGATGATCGCCACCGAGGCCAACGGCCAGCCTGCTTTCGGCCTCTACCTGCGAGCCGACGACGGCGTGTTCCGGCCGTTCAACCTCCAGACGCTGGAAGTGCGGAACGACCGGATCACGCGCGTCTCGTCGTTCTTCGACCTCAGTCTGTTCCCGAGGTTCGGGCTGCCTTCGACCGCATGAACTCGGAACGGTCGAGCGGCCGGTTCGCGATCCGCATGTCGCCGATCCAGCCGTACAACGACTTCTCGACGATCTTGTCGTACGCGTAGGCGCCGACGAGCCACGGGTCACCGGCGGTCGAGATGCCGCGCGCGGGCGTGGACGGGTTGCGCAGCAAGGGAGATCCGTCGACGTACATCGTGGTGTGCACGCCGTCGTTGACCACGGCGACGTGCCACCACGTCTCGTAGTCCATCTCGTGACCCCAGTTGGTGGAGATGCCCGGCAGGTTGCGCGGGAACACCGCCCACTGGAGCGAACCGCCGCCGGCGACGTTCAGCGTGGCGATCGGCTCGCTCGGGTCGTCCCCGGTCCTGCCGGCCGCCGAACCGGGCGCGAGCTTGGTGAACAGGCCGCACCACGGGTGGTCGAAGCCCGCGGGGAGCTTGAGGAACAGCTCGATCGTGTACCCGCGTTCGAACGTCTCGCGGTTCACCGGCGCGGAATCCACAGTGGACAGGTAGCCGGTCTTCCCGAAGTACAGCGAACGGTGTGACGGCGCGAACCGGTGGTGATCGTCCGAGGCCGTCAGCGAGCCGGTCTGCCTGAGGTCGTTCCCGTTGCCCGACAGGTCCTTGAGCCCCTCACCGAGCCGCCAGTACGCGACGGTGCCGCGCACCAGCACGTCCTTGACCGGCTGCGCGGGAGGCAGCACCGGCGGGTCGAAGCGGGCGAACCGCTGCTCGAAGTCGATCGGCACGCTGAACCGGTCGGCCGGACCGGTCAGCTCGGTCTCCTTGCGTTCCAACGGGTTGAGCGACCTCTTGCCGAGCAGCCACGGCGACAGCGTGCGGACGTCGACCACCCGCCGGTCCAGGTCGAAGTGGTAGAGCCGGATCATCGCGCCGCCGCCGTAGTAGCGGTCCTGGTAGTTCGTGATGTGCACGTGCACGTCGTTGCCGGCGGTGTTGCGCAGCGTCGCCCGCGCCGGCGGCCAGAAGTGCCCGTTCAGCGTCAGGAAGATCTGGTCGTTGTCCTTGATCAGCTCGTCCCAGAGCCGGCGCCCGTAGTCGGACATGGCGGCCAAGCCGTCACCGCCGTCGTGGACCAGCTCGTGGGTGGTGAGGATGACGGGAAGCCTGGAGTGCTTCGACAGCACCGAGCGGGCCCACTCGAAACCCTTGGCGGACATGCGCCAGTCCAGCGCGAGGACCAGCCATTCCTTGCCGCCCGCGCGGAACACGTGGAACGAGTTGTAGCCGTCGGCGCTCGCCCCGCGGAACGTCGGCGAGGTGCGGAACCGCTGCGGCCCGAACTTGTCCAGGTACGGCGTGCGGCCGCGCTGGTCGTCCAGCCGCGAGTCCGGCACGTCGTGGTTGCCCGCGAGCACGCTGTACCCGATCCGGCGGCGGTCGAGCACCTCGAACCGCGCGCTGATGTCGTCGATCTCGCTGGCGCGGGCGTTCTCGACGAGGTCGCCCAGGTGGCTGATGAAGACGATGTTCTCGGACTTCCGGTGGTCGATCAGGTACTGGAGCGTGGCCTTCAACGGCGCCGAGTCGCCGCGGTCGAGGTCGAACATGTACTGCGTGTCCGGGATCACGGCGAGCGTGAACCGCCGCGCCTCCGGGTCGGGACGGCCGTACCCGACAACGTTGTCAGCACCGGCGGAACCAGGCGTGACCAGGGCGGCAGCGGCGGCGGTGGCACCGGTGCCGAGCAGGAAGGAACGGCGGGACGCGGTCATGGCGCGGAGCGTAGGTGCGCTGGGCCAACAGCAGGCGAACAACGGTCGATAGCATCGCGAACTATGTCCTGGGGGTTGCTGCTGACAGCAGGTGTGGTCGTCGCGGCCGGGGGCCTGTTGCAGGGCCTGATCGGCTTCGGGCTGGCGCTGGTCGCCGTCCCGTTGCTCGCGCTGCTCGATCCGGCACTGCTTCCGGTGCCGGTGCTGATGATCGCCGCCACGCACGCGTCGATGGCGCTGGCGAGGGAGTTCAGCCACGTCGACTGGCGCGGCGTCGGCTGGGCGATGCTCGGACGCCTGCCCGGCACCGTCGTCGGCATCTGGATCGTCGACGCGCTCGACCCGAAGGGCTTCGGGCTGGTCGTCGGCGGCTCGGTGCTGGCGTGCGTACTGCTGTCGATCACGACCTGGCGACCGGAACCTCGACCGAAGTCCCTGGTCACGGCCGGGTTCGCGAGCGGGTCGTTCGGCACGGCCACGGCGGTCGGCGGCCCGATGGTCGCGCTGCTCTACCAGAACCAGGCCGGGCCGCAGGTCAGGGCGACGCTCGCGGCGTTCTTCGTGCTGGGCTCCGGCGCATCGGTGCTCGGGCTCCTCGCCGCCGGTCAGGTCTCCGCGCACCAGCTGTGGACCGGCCTCGCGCTGGTCCCGTTCCTGGTCGCCGGATTCCTGCTTTCGGGGCCTTTGCGCAAGAGGTTCGACGCCAAGGGCATCCGGACGCCGATGCTGGTCGTGGCAGGCACAAGTGCGGTGGTGCTGATCGTGAGGAGCCTGCTGTCGTGAAGATCCCCGCGTGGGCCGTGCTCGGAATCGGCTCGCTGGCCGCGCTGACGGTGGTCGTTCACGCGCCGGTTCTCGAGCTGAAGGGCTTGGACGGTCTGTGCTCGCAACCCGGTGCGCGCTGCGGCACCCAGCCTGACTGGTACACGGGCCAAGAGCGCTACGAGACGCTGCGCGGGGTGGAGATGAGCGCCCGGCTTCCCGGAGTGGAGGTGGTCTACGACTACAGCCTGCTCTGGGTGGTCGCCGCGGCGGTGCTGGTGTGGGCGATCGTGCGGCGCACCTGGCCGGCGTTCGCCACGGCGGCGTTGTTCGGCCTCACCGTGTGGCTGCGGCCCTCGTACTCCGCCTACCTGCTGATCGTCGCCGCCGCGGTGGCGGTGCTGTACGAGCACCGCCACCGCTGGCTGCGAAGGGGTCAGGCGAACGGCTGAACGTTCGGCTGGAACGTCGAGCCTTCAGCCGGCGGAATGAGATCCACCAGGTACTTCGCGACGGCCGCGTCCGTGTCCGCCGAGCGGCCCAGGATGCAGTGGCCGAACGAGTCCACGCTGATCAGCCGCGCGTTGCCGAGCTGCTTGGCCATGCGCTGCGCGAACAGGTACTGCGTCGCCGGGTCGTAGTAGTTGCCCACCACGACGATCGGGTTCTTCGTCTTGCGGTTCCACGGGCCGATCCAGCGGTCCGGGTTGCGGGTCGGCCACGTCGGGCAGGTCAGCAGGTCGGACGCGGCCTGGTAACGGCCGAACGTGGGCGACTCCTTCTCCCACTTGACCGCGGTCCTCTCCCAGTTGCGGTTCGTGCGGGAGAACGGCTTGTCCGTGCAGTTGACGGCGTAGTACGAGTCGTCCGCCGTGTACGGGGTGTCCGGCAGCGGGTCGACGTCCATGCGGCCACCGGCGTTGTTCAACGGAGCGGCGAGCTCCACAGTGGACTGAACGGTGAGCGCGGCGGCGGTGGCCGTGGACGGGTTCAACGCCACGTGGACGCTCTGCAGCCACGCCGCCAGGGGCGTGATCCTGGCGATCGAGTACAGGTCGCCCGCGACGCGGCCCACGACGTCGGACAGCGTGACCTTCGTGCCGTTCGGCAACGTCGCCGGAGCCTTGCCCAGAGCCGTCTTCATCGCCTCGAACTTGCCGCGGGCGTCACCGGCGAACGCACACTTGGCGACACCGGCGGAGTCGCAGCGCTTCAGCATCGCGTCCAGCGCGATCTCGAAGCCGTCGGCGCGCTGGCGGTCGTACTCGGCGCCGTTGGTCAGCCGGAGCTGCGGGTCGACGTTGCCGTCGATCACCATCGCCCGCGTGCGCTGCGGGAAGATGTTCGCGTAGGTCGAGCCGATCAGCGTGCCGTACGAGAAGCCGACGAAGTTGAGCTGCTGGTCGCCCACCGACTCGCGCATCACGTCGAGGTCGCGCGCGACGGCCTCGGTCGACATGTGGTTGAGCAGCGGACCGGCGTTGATCTTGCAGTAGTCCGTGTAGACCTTGGACTGCCGGATCGAGCTCGCGATCTCGTCCTTCGTGATGGGCAGCGAGAACCAGCCCTCGTTGACCGCGTCGGCCTCCTCCTGGCTGCGGAAGCAGCGCAGCGGCGCGCTGCGGGCCACGCCGCGCGGGTCGAAGCCGATGACGTCGAACCGGTCGAGCACCGACGCGCCGAAGTAGTTCTTCGACACGGCGCCGCGGATCAGGCCGGAGCCGCCGGGGCCACCGGGGTTGAGGAAGATCGAGCCGATCTTGCGCGACGGGTCGTTGGCCGGGCGCTTCATCATCGCGATGCCGGTCTTCTCACCGCGCGGGCGCGAGTGGTCGACGGGCACCTCCTGGACGGCGCACGTGAGCTTCGCGCGCTCCTCGGGCGTCACCGTGGCGGGAAGGGTGGCGAGCACGTCGGCCGCGCACTGCCCCCAGGCAGCGGGCTTGACGGCGGGATCGGCCTGGGCGCTCGCCGCGCCCAGGCCGGAAACGACGGTGCCGAGCACGAGGGCGCTCGCGAGCGCCGCGCGCACAACACGCAGAGAACTGGAAGATGACGTCACGGATGCACCCCATCACCCAGCGTGCACCGTTTGTACCCGCCTATCGTCGGGTTGTGTCCCGACGACAGGCAGGCGGCCTCAGGGTCAGAACGGTTGCGCGTTCGGCTGGAACACCTGGCCGTTCGCGGGCGCGGTGAGGTCGACGAGGTACCTCGTCACCGCCGCGTCGGCGCCGGCCGAGTCACCGAGGATGCAGTGCCCGAACGAGTCGACGCTGATCAGGCGCGCGTTGCCGAGCTGCTTGGCCATGCGCTGCGAGAACAGGTACTGCGTCGCCGGGTCGTAGTAGTTGCCCACCACGACGATCGGGTTCTTGGTGTGGCGGTTCCACGGGCCGATCCAGCGGTCCGGGTTGCGGGTCGGCCACGTCGGGCAGGTCAGCAGGTCGGACGCGGCCTGGTAGCGGCCGAACGTCCTGGACTCCTTCTCCCACTTGTCCGCGGTCGAGGCCCAGTTGCGGGTCGTGCGGGAGAACGGCTTGTCGGTGCAGTTGACGGCGTAGTACGAGTCGTCGCTCGTGTACGGCGTCTCGGGCAGCACCCGCACGTCGGCCTTGCCGCCCAGGTTGTTCAGCATCGGAACGTCCACAACGGACTGAACACCCAAGGCCGACGGGTTCTGGGCGGCGTGGATCGACTGAAGCCACGCGGTCAGGGCCTTGAACGTGGTCGGGCTGTACAGGTTGCTCGCCGTGCGGCCGACCAGGCCGGTCAGCGTCACCTGGGTGCCGTTCGGCAACGTCGTGGGCGCCTTGCGCAGCGATTCGCGGATGTCGTCGAACTTCTTGCGGGCACCACCGGCGAACGTGCACTTCTCGACACCGACCGAGTCGCAACGCTTCAGCATCGCGTCGAGCGCGATCTCGAAGCCACGAGCACGCTCACGGTCGTACTGCGCGCCATTCGTCAAACGCAGCTGCGGGTCGACGTTGCCGTCCAGGACCAGAGCACGCGACCTCTGCGGGAAGATGTTCGCGTAGGTCGCGCCGAGCAACGTGCCGTACGAGAAACCGACGTACGTGAGCTGCCTGTCCCCCACGGCTTCGCGCATCACGTCGAGGTCGCGCGCGACGGCCTCGGTCGACATGTGGTTGAGCAGCGGACCGGCGTTGATCTTGCAGTAGTCCGTGTAGACCTTGGACTGCCGGATCGAGCTCGCGATCTCGTCCTTGGTGATCGGCAACGCGTACCAGCCGACGTTCACCGCGTCGGCCTCCTCCTGGGTGCGGAAGCAGCGCAGCGGCGCGCTGCGGCCGACGCCGCGCGGGTCGAAGCCGATGAGGTCGAACTTCTCCAGGATCTCCGGGGTGAAGAAGCTGGAGCCGTAGGCGCTGTAGATCAGGCCGGCGCCACCGGGACCGCCGGGGTTGATGAACAGCGAGCCGATCTTCTTCGCCGGGTCGCCGGCGGGGCGCTTCATCATGATGACGCCGGTCGAGTCCCCGCGCGGCCGCGAGTGGTCGACGGGCACCGCCTGGACCGCACAGCTGACCTTGGTGCGTTCGGCGACCGGAATTTCGGCGAGCACGTCCGCCGCGCACGGCCCCCACGCGGCAGGTCTCACGGTCGACACGGCTTCGCTCTGGGCTGACGCGCTGCCCAGGCCGGTGATGACGGTACCGAGCGCGAGCGCACTGGCGAGCGCCACGCGCACGGCACGCGTTGATGCAGGAGTCATCGATGCAGCCCATCACTGAGCGCGCACCGCGTGAACCCGCCTATCGTCGGGTTGTGACCCCGGTTACACCGCTTGGGCCAACGAGACCGCGAACCTGCCCTCCGAATCGGTCCACCAGCGGTGCAGCGAGAACCCGGCGTCCTCCAGTTCCTGCCTCACACCGTCCTCGCGGAACTTGGCCGACACCTCGGTCCGCAGCTCCTCGCCCTCGCGGAACTCGACGGTCAGGCCGAGTTCGGCGAGCGTCACGCGCATGGCCCGCTTGGCCCGCAGGCGCATCTCGATCCATTCCTGCTCGGCGTTCCACAACGCGACGTGCTCGAACGCCTCGACGTCGAAGTCTCCGCCGACCTCGCGGTTGAGCACGTTCAGCACGTTGCGGTTGAACTCCGCCGTGACGCCCTGCGCGTCGTCGTACGCGCGCACCAGGGTTCCCGGATCCTTCACCAGGTCCGTGCCGAGCAGCAGCCACTCCCCCGGCTCCAGCACGTCGCGGACCGTGCGGAGGAACTTCTCCCGTTCCTCCGGAATCAGGTTGCCGATCGTGCCGCCCAGGAACGCCACCACGCGCGGTGACTCCCCTGGGAGCAAGCTCAGATGCTGCGTGAAGTCGCCGACCACGCCGTGCACCCGCAGACCCGGGTAGTCCGCGATGATCGCGTGCGCGGCCTCGGTGAGCGCCGACACCGACACGTCCTGCGGCACGAACTCCCTGAGCGTTCCGTGCTCCCTGAGTGCGCTGAGCAGCAGCCGGGTCTTCTCGGATGAGCCAGAACCCAGCTCCACCAACGAATGCGCGCCCGTCGTGGCCGCGATCTCGCCCGCGCGCCCGGCGAGCACCTCGCGTTCGGCACGGGTCGGGTAGTACTCGGGCAGCCGGGTGATGTCCTCGAACAACGCGCTGCCGACGGCGTCGTAGAACCACTTCGGCGAGACCCACTTCGGGTCCGCGGTCAGTCCGGCCCGCACGTCGGCACGTAGCGCGTGTGCGGCGTCCTCCGGCTTGAGATGAACGTCCAGCACCGGCTCGGTCATATCGGTCGAACCTCCACAGTGGATGGAACGGCGGTGACCACGTGCCGGTCGGGGATCTCCCGCCAGCCCGGGTCGTCGTCGAGCGGCTCGGACGCGAGTGTCACGCCCTCGCCTTTTTGAAGCACCCACAGGGCGTGTGTCCACGTTGTCCCCACGAGCACTTCCCCGTTGGTCAGCAAGAAGTTCAGGCGCGACCTCGGTGCCACGTCCGCGACCTCTCGCACGAGTTCAACAAGCGTTCGGGCCGGGTTCTTCCCGGTCTCCAGACGACGCCTGAGGACCGTCCACAACAGCGCGGAGTCGGTCGGCGCGTCCATCGTGAGCACATCGGTCACGTCGAGCGTCTTCGCCAGCCCCGCCACGGTGTGCGGCCAGCCGTCGACACGTCCGTTGTGGCTGAACAACCACGTTCCGTCGGTGAACGGCGCGCACGCCGCGTCGGTGACGGGCATACCCGTTGTCGCCGAACGGACCGCGGCCAGGAAGGCCGTCGACTCCACGCTCGCCAGTTGACGCAGGTTCGCGTCGCTCCACAACGTGCCGGCGCGCCGGTAGCGCACCGGGCCGGGGAACCAGCCCACGCCGTAGCCGTCGACGTTGACGGTTCCCCCGGCCCGCATGTCACCCGGCGCGTACGACTGGTGCTCCAACGAGTGCGGTGCGTCGTAGAGCAGACCGGCGATGGGCATGGCTGTGCCCAGGTAAGCCAGATGGCGGCACATCGGCCTAGGCGTCCCTGGCGCAGCGGAAGCCGGAGAAGATCTGCCTTCTGATCGGGTAGTCCCAGTTGCGGAACGTGGAACGGATCGCGGACCTGTCGGTGCCGAACGAGCCGCCGCGCAGCACCTTGTAGTCCGGTCCGAAGAAGACCTCGGAGTACTCCTTGTACGGGAACACCTCGAAGCCCGGATACGGACCGAAGTCGCTGGAGGTCCACTCCCACACGTCACCGATCAGCTGGTGCACGCCGCTCGGCGACGCCCCGGCCGGGTAGGCGCCGACCGGGGCCGGGCGCAGGTGCCGCTGGTCGAGGTTCGCGTGCTGCCCGGTCGGTTCCTCGTCGCCCCACGGATAACGCCGGGTCTTGCCGGTCGCCGTGTCGAAGCGGGCCGCCTTCTCCCACTCGGCCTCCGTGGGCAGACGCTTGCGAGCCCACGTCGCGTAGGCCTGGGCCTCGTGGAAGCACACGTGCACAACGGGTTCGTCCGGCACGATCGGTTCGGTCACGCCGAACGCGGTGCGCACGAACGAGTTCTCCTCGCGCTGCCAGAACCTCGGCGCGACCAGCTTGGCCTTCGTCCGGTGCTCCCAGCCCTCGTCCGTCCACAGGCGACGGTCGTCGTACCCGCCGGCCAGGATGAACTCGGCGTACTCGCCGTTCGTGACCGGCGTGGTGTCGATGAAGAACGAGTCGACGTGGACGGCGTGCGCGGGTCGTTCGTTGTCGAGCGCCCACGGTTCGTCCGACGTGCCCATGTCGAACGGTCCGCCCGGAATGAACACTTCCGTTGCGGGAACGAGGTTTCCGCCAGGCGGCAACGGCGCGTGCAGGACCGGTTCGCCGGTGCGCAGCTGGTGCGTGGCCAGCATCGTCTCGTCGTGCTGCTGCTCGTGCTGCACGATCATGCCGAACGCGAACCCGTTCTCGACGAGCCGGCGCCCTTGCAGCGGCACCTTCTCCAGCACGTCGAACACCTTGCCGCGCACGTCCCCGACGTACTGGCGGGTCTCCCGCGGGTTCAGCAGCGGTAACTCGGGCCGCACGCTGCGGGAGAACTTGAACGCGTCGTAGTACTCGTCGATGTCGCTGCGCACCGGTTCGCGTCCGCCGACGTCGCGAACGAGCCACAGCTCTTCCTGGTTGCCGATGTGCGCCAGGTCCCAGACCAGCGGCGACATCAGTTTCGAGTGCTGCCGGACGAGATCGTGCTCGTCGACGGCGTCGGTCAGGGCGGTGGAACGCGCGCGCGAGCGCAACAGTTCCTCCGCCACCTGCTCGCGGAGGCCGTCTACATCGATTTGGCGGGTCACAGCTTCCCCTCAAGCTCCCGGCTGATGGTGCTGATCTGGTCGTCGGAGAGTCCGGTGCGGGGCAACGCCTCGATGCCCAGGGCGACGACGTCCTTCGCGGCCCTGGCGATGCGTTCGTCCGCCATTCCGTGCCGTGCGGCGATGAGCCACCGCCCGGCGGCCCGTTCCGTCGCCGCCAGCACTCCGTCCACAACGGACGGGTCGCTGAACAGCGCGACGAGCAGCGCACTCGGCGCGATCCACCCGCCAGGCGCGGGCGTGTCGAGGTATCTGATCTCGATGTACCCGCGCGGCCGGACCGGCGGGAACATCAACGACATGTGGTAGTCGAGGTCGTCGCTGGTGGGGACCCGATCGTGTGCCCCGTTCATCCAGTCCACAAACGTCATGGGACGCGGCGGAATCCAACTAGGACCCGGCCCGCGCACGACGATGACGGGTGTGTCCACGACTCTTCGCGCGTAGGCCTGGGCCGGATCGGCGCACACAGCAGCTGGTCTGGTGCGCACGGGATCCGTGCCGTAGAGCGTGCGCATGCGCGCTGACGCCCAGCCTTCGTGCATCCCGCCGATGCTCGGCGAGTTCGCGAACAACGCGATGAACACCGGCCCGAGCTGGTGCACGGCCGCCCATCGGTCCTGGAGGTGCTTCTGCTCGCCGAAGTCGAGGCACACCTGAAGGCCCGCGGTGTTGCACATCATCGAGATGCCGTCGTCGCCGAGTGCGCTGAACGCGTGCTCCATCGCGGCGTACCGAGGCACCTGAAGCATGCGCGTGGGACTGCGATGCTGGTCAGCGCCTTGCTCGCCGAGCACGAGACCGTGCTCGGCCAGCATGGCGGTGAGGTGGGAGATGTCCTGGGAGACCGTCTGGAAGAGGTCCGGGAGGCTGGTGCAGGGAGGTGTGGAGATCTCGACCTGCCCGCCCGGTTCGACGGTCAAAGGGGTGCCGCTGGGAAGCGGCCGCTGAGGGCTGTCCGGAACGAGTGTCGGCGGAGCGTGCTCTCCGAGAGCCGCCGCCAGCCTGTGCCTGTCTAGCTTCTGGGACGGATCTTCGGCGTGGTGCACCGTCCATTCGAGCTCCACGCCGAACAGCCTCGGAGGCCCGTGCTTGAAGCAGACCGAGGCCACATAAGCCTCGGCCTCGGCGCGGTCGGCGAACCTCGCCGGCGCCCTTTTGTTACGCAACGCAGTCACGCTGCCACACTCCCCGTGATCGTCTGGCCCGTTCGACGCTACACGCGGGGTCTGACAGTTGCAGCTCTCAAATCCTTACGAAACAAGTGAAGTGCCCGTACGCACGCGTGCGTACGGGCACTCGTCTCACCTGGTGGAGATGTTTCTTACGTGCTGGCGTTCGAACGGCCGCGCAGCACCGTGTTGGCGGTTGACGCGTTCTTGATGGCCGTCTCGATCTGGGCCATCGTCGAACTGGAAGTGATCCCGGGCACGGTCGTGGTGCTCAACGCGTACAACGTGAACGTGTACGGGTTGGTCGAGCCGCCGGGGCAGGGTCCGAAGTACTTCAGGGCGTTGCCCCCGGACCCCATCGCCTTCTGCTTGGCCGACCCCTGACCGGGCACCGCGAACCCGGACCCGAGGTTCTCCGGCAACGACCGGGTGGAGCCCGGAATGTCCCAGATCGCCCAGTGCAGCTTGTTGCCGGAGTTCACGCGGTCCGCGAACACGATCGCGTAGGCCTGCGCCCCGGTGGACTCGCCCCACGCCAACGGCGGCGACGGGTCCTGACCGGCGACACCGTCACCGGCGCAGGTGTGCTTGGCCGGGATCATCGCGTCGTCCGCGAACGCCGAGGACGTCAGCTTGAAACCGCCGCCGCCACCGCCTTCGTAGACGATGTCGATGTGCAGGACGCGGTCGTTGCCGGCCGAGCCGTCCTTGTCGGTCGTCGTCGTCAGCCAGATGTCGCCGTCGCGGTCCACCTCGACCGTGCGCAGGCGGTTGTAGGTGCCCTGGAAGTAGATCTGCTGGTCGACGAGGTTGCCGTTGGCATCGATGCGCATCCGGTAGATGCGCTGGCCGACGGTCGTGGCGACGAAGACGTAGTCGTTGATGATCGTCAGGCCCGAGGGTGAGGCCTGCGAGGTCGACCAGGTCTTCTTCGGCGGGATGGTGCCGGTGCAGTTGCCCGACGTCCCTTCACAGGCGTCCCAGCCGTAGTTGCCGCCCCTGGTGATCAGGTTGACCTCGTCCTGCGACGAGTTGCCGAACTCCGAGGCCCACAGACGGCCCTGCGAGTCGAAGTCGAGGCCCTGCACGTTGCGGTGGCCGTAGCTCCAGATCGCCTTGCCCGAGAACGGGTTGTCGGCGGGGATGGAGCCGTCGGGGTTGATCCGCAGGATCTTGCCGGCGTTGGTGTTCAGGTTCTGCGCGTTGTTGCCGTTCTGCGCGTCACCGGTGGAGATGAACAGGAAACGGCCGTCCGGGCTGAACCGCAGGCGCCCGCCGTTGTGGTAGCGGTTCTTCGGCACACCGTCGAGCAACGTCGTCCATCCGGACAGCTGAGCACCGTCGAACTGCGCCCTGACCAGGCGGTTTCCGCTCGCGTAGGTGTGGTAGATGTAGATGAACCGGTCGGACGCCCAGTTCGGCGAGACCTCGATGCCGAGCGCGCCGCCCTCACCGTTGGTGCCGACCGCGCCGGGCACCTTCCCGATCACGGTCTTGGTGCCGCCCTCGGTGATCCGCAGGACGTTGAACGTCTCGCGCTCGGTCACCAACGCCGAGCCGTCCGGCAGGAACGCGAGGCCCCACGCCACGTCGACGCCACCGGCGATCTGTGTGACGGAGCCGGGGTTCGGCACGCCGGTGCCGCCGCCCGCGCCGGGCTTGACGGAGATCTCGTTCGAGAACGCCGAGAAGTTGCCCGCCGCGTCCTTCGCCCGCACCTTCACCAGGTACGTCTGGCCGTTGACCAGGCCCGCGACGGTCGCGGACGTGGCCGAACCGTCGGCGGTCTGCTTGAGAGCACCGTCGAAGTGGATCTCGTAACCGGTGACGGCCACGTTGTCCGTGGAGGCACCCCAGGCGATGGAGACGCTGGTCGAGGTGGTGCCGGTCGACCGCAGCGTGCCGGGAGTGGTCGGCGCCTGGCTGTCCGGCGGCGCGGGCTGAGTGCGGCCCGGGACGTTGTTCGAGGCCTGCGAGACGTTGCCCGCCCGGTCCTTCGCGAACACGGTCCAGTCGTAGAGGGTGTCGGCGCGCAGGCCGGTCGCGGTGCCCTCCAGCACGTTGCCGACGCTCGTGACGAGCTGGCCGTGCTGGTAGATGTCGTAGCCGGTGACGCCCACGTTGTCGGTGGCCGCCTCCCACTTCAGCGACACCGAGTTGTGGGTGGAGCTGACGAACTGGAGGTTGCGCGGCGGCGTCGGCGCCTCGTTGTCCGCGGGGCCGGTCAGGACCGCGGTCAGTTTGTCCGCGTTCGGGCCGCCGTTCGCGGTCGTCGCGGTCGCCTTGATCTTGTTGGAACCGGCGTGCAGCGTGACCTTGAGGGTCCGCGTCTGCCACGTCGTCCACGCGCCCGTGCCGGGGAACGAGACCGTCTGGGCGTTCGCGCCGTCCACGGTCACCGAGACCGGGCGGTCGACCGTCGTTCCGTTGGCGTAGCGGAACGTGAGCTCGTGCTCGCCGCCGGAGTCCGCGTTGATCGTGTACTCGACGGACGAGCCGATCACGTTGTCGTAGTTGACGAAGCCCGTGCCGGAGAACCCGGCGTGGTTGGACTCCACGACACCTTGAGAGATCGTCGCGTTCTCCGCCTCCTGCTCCAGGGCGGGAACGCCGGCGATCTCGTCGACCTCGAGGTAGTCGAGGTTCGGGCCGCCGGTGGCACCGGTGGACGTGAGCTTGATCTTGTTCGCGCCCGCGTTCAGGTTCACGGTGTTCTCGGCCGACACCCACGTCGTCCACGCGCCGGTGCCCGCGAAGGCGCGCTCGTCGACGGCGAGACCGCCGTTGACGCTCACGTCGACCGGCCGGTTGTCCGCGGTTCCGTTGGCGTAGCGGAAGACCAGCTTCGCCTGGCCCGCCTTCGAGGCGTTGACGGTGAACTCGACCGAGCTCCCCACGACGTTGTCGACGTTGACGAACCCGGTTCCGGAGAATCCGGCGTGGTTCGACTCCACCACGCCCTGCGAGATCGTCGCGCTCTCCGCTTCGTACCGGACCGGCGCCGCGAGGGCCGACTCCGGTACCGACATCACGGCGATGGCTGTTGTGCAGGCAACACCCATCGCGCCGAACGTGCGAAACGTCCGGCTTCTACTCGGTGCCACTGTTGTGCCTCCCACAAAGACGGGTAGGGGGATCACGACGGAGCGGCGGCGGATTCAGTTTTAGACAGGAAACTTTCCTGACTGTCGCGCAGATCACACCACCCGCGACATCCGGAGTCAACCCCCTCCGGGAACTGCGGGAAAGCGCTTACCAGATCCCGTTACCGATCCCGGTTCTCCGCGAGGGCGGCGATGAGATCCGTGACGGTGCGACTGAGCAGCAGATCGACCACGTGCACGCCTGTGGACTCACGCCGCTGCCACCCGAGGCGCTCAGCGAGCGCCGACAGCTTGATGATCTCCTGCGTGTCCATGGCGCGGAAGGATATGGCCGGAAGCCCGCCCGTTCACGCAGGCCCGCCCGATGATCCACACGAAAGGGATCCGCCGGGAAGATCACACAGATGGACGTGTCCAATCCGTACGTACGGATTGGATTTCCCGCCCTCCCCCTGCGACCATCTACCGGTGCCCAGGGTCAGTCAGGACCACCTCGACGCCCGCCGCCGTCAGATCCTCGACGGCGCGCGTTCCTGTTTCGCGCGACACGGCTACGAAGGTGCCACCGTACGCCGTCTGGAAGAGGCAACGGGACTCTCTCGCGGTGCGATCTTCCACCACTTCCGCG
Source organism: Lentzea waywayandensis (assembly GCF_900115955.1). GTDB lineage: Bacteria > Actinomycetota > Actinomycetes > Mycobacteriales > Pseudonocardiaceae > Lentzea > Lentzea waywayandensis. The sequence continues at coordinate 291,277 of NZ_FOYL01000008.1, read as the reverse complement.
ACAAGGAGTCGCTCTTCCTCGCACTCGCCGAGGACGACGCGCTCCGCATGGCCGACGTGGTGGCCGAACAGGGCCTCGTCCAGGTCATGCGCGACCTTCTCGACGAACCGGAGAAAAGGGACGAGGAGCACGCCGCCGACTGGCTCGGCACGCGCCTCGAGGTCTCTCGCAGGCTCCGGACGGACCCGGACTTCCGGGCGCGCTGGGCCGAGCGCAGCGAGCAGCTCACCGCCGCGACCCGTCAGCGCCTGATCCGGCAACGAGAAGCCGGCAACCTGCGCGACGACGTCGACGTGACGGTGCTGACCAGCTTCCTGGAGCTCGTCCTCGAAGGCCTCGTCTCGCACCTCGCGATGGGCCTGCCCGCAGACGACATGGAACCCGTACTCGATCTAGTCGAAGAAACCGTGCGGCGACACCGCCGCAACTCTTGAGAGTTCTTCGCGTACCACTCAATGTGGACGTATGCCGTCCACGCTGAAGACAGCCACTCAGTTCTTCGCGGTGCGCACGCTCGTTCGCGGCTACGCGCTGCTCGGTGACCCGTACGCCGGTGTCATGGCCTCGCCGCCGGACCGCGACCCGTACCCGATGTACGAGAAGGTGCGCGCCAAGGGCGACATGGTGCGCAGCCGCATGGGCGCCTACGTCACGCCCAGCCGCGAGATCTGCGACTCGGTGCTGCGGGACAACAGGTTCATCACCGCGACCTTCGACGAGGCGTCGATGGTGCCGATCACGCTGGTCAAGGACGGCGAGAAGATCGTCAACCCGGTGCAGGACTCGTTCCTGATGATGAACCCGCCGACGCACACCCGGCTGCGCAAGCTCGTCCAGCCGTTCTTCACGCCACGAGCGCTCAAGGACCGCACCGAGTCCATCCAGAAGATCGTCACCCAGTACCTCGACCGCCTCGACGACCGGTTCGACGTGGTCTCCGAGTTCGCGTCGCAGGTACCGATCCAGGTCATCGCCGACCTGCTGGGCGTGCCGGACGACCACAAGGACGTCTTCGCGCGCTGGGGAAGCTCGCTGGCGGAGACGCTCGACGGCGTGTGGTCGCACAAGCAGCTCAAGAACCTGCACGCCACGATCATCGAGTACAACGACTTCATCGACGGCCTGATGGACGAGCGCCGCCGCAACCCGAAGGACGACATCGTCAGCCACCTCGTCACCCAGCACGAGGACCTGAGCCGCGAGGATCTCGTTGCCACCACGGGGTTGTTGCTCTTCGCCGGGTTCGAGACGACGGTCAACCTGATCAGCAACGGCGTGCTCAAGGCGTTCGAGAACCCGCACACGATCGCGCCGCTGGCCCAAAGTCCCGAGTACGCCGAGGGGTTCGTCGAGGAGGTCCTGCGCCTCGACCCGCCCGTGCAGTACACGATCCGCTGGCCGAGGGAACGCCTGGAACTGGCCGGGGTTTCCCTGCCGAAGGGCATGCCGGTGATGCTGATGCTGGCGGCGGCGAACCGCGACCCACGCGTCTTCGCCGACCCGCTGAAGTTCGACCCGACGCGGTCCAACGCACGCGAGCACCTCGCGTTCAGCGCGGGCATCCACTACTGCATCGGCGCGGGCCTGAGCCGCATCGAGGGTTCGCTGGCGTTGCACGAGCTCTTCAAGCGCTTCCCGAACCTCGGCGCGGACGGCCCAGTGACCCGTCGTCGGTCCAAGCTGATCCGCGGCGCGTTGCGACTTCCGGTACGTGCCAACGAAACCAAACGGTCACTGGCAGTGAAGTAATGCTGACCTGGGGCAAGATTTGTTGCGGGGAGTGCTCGACTTCACCCGGCTGGAGCAATGTTCGTGCCCCAATGACACATGTGCGTAGTGCATCCTTGTAGACGAGAGGGAGACCCGCCGCACCGCCGCCGCGACGGGCCTCCCTTTCGCCTTTACCCAAGGACTTATTCAACGCCCGCCATAAGCTTGCGGATGGCCGGAGCCGCCACCGCGAGCGCGACACCGAGGACCACGGCCGCGCCACCGAGCGTGAAGAAGTACGCCGAGGGGCTCGTCGTGTAGAACTTCACGAGCTGCGCGGCCACACCGGTGCCGGCGGAGACCGCGAGGAACCACAGGCTCATCGTCTGCGACGCGAACGCCTTGGGCGCCAGCTTCGTCGTGACCGACAGGCCGACCGGCGACAGCATGAGCTCACCGCAGGTCATGATCAGGAACATCAGCACGAGCCAGAGCGGCGTCACCTTGCCGTCGGCCGCCGAGTTGCTCGCGAAGTACATGAGCACGAACGACAGGCCCACCAGCACCAGCGCGCCGGCGAACTTGCGCGGGGTCGAGGGGGCGCGGTCCTTGAGCTTCAGCCACAGCCACGCGAACACCGGTGCCAGCGCGATGATCATGATCGGGTTGATCGACTGGAACCAGGCGACCGGGAACTCCCAGCCGAACACGTGGTTGTCGACGTGCGAGTCCGCGAACTCCGCGATCACCGAGGCGCTCTGCTCGAAGATCAGCCAGAACATCGCCGCCGCGACGAACAGCGGGATGTACGCGAGGACGCGCGGCTTCTCCTCCGGCAGCGTCTTCTTGCTGCGGTACATCACGGTGAAGTAGGTGATCGGCAGGATGATCGACATGATGCTGATCATCAGGATGACGCCCTCGACGTCACCCAGCACGTACGAGACGACGCCGAGCGCGCCGATCACGACCGCGATGAGACCGATCAGGCCGTAGACACGGCCCTTCTCGTTCGGGTGCAACGGGTTCGGCGCCACGGCGGCCGAGCCGCGCAGGTTCTTGCGGCCGAGCCGGTACTGGATCAGGCCCGCCGCCATGCCGACCGCGGCGACGGCGAACCCGGCGTGGAAGCCGACACCGTCCGCGAGCGCGCCGGTGATCAGCGGTGAGACGAAGCCACCGATGTTGATCGCCATGTAGAAGACCGTGAAGCCGGCGTCACGACGCGTGTCGTCGCGGCCGTAGAGGCCGCCGACGACGGTCGAGATGTTCGGCTTGAGCAGGCCGGTGCCGAAGACGATGAAGATCAGGCCGAGGTACACGCCCGTGATCCCGATGGGCAGTGCCAGTGCGATGTGACCGCACATGATCAGCACGCCGCCGTAGAACGTCGAGCGCTGGCCGCCCCAGACGCGGTCGGCGAGCCAGCCGCCGGCGACACCGGACATGTAGACCGCGGTGCCGTAGATGGCCACGACCGACAGAGCGAGCGCCTTGTCGACGCCGAGACCTCCCTCGGACACGGCTGTCCACAGGTAGAGGCCGAGGATGGCCTTCATCCCGTAGAACGAGAACCGTTCCCAGAGTTCGGTGAAGAACAGCGTGGACAGGCCTCGGGGGTGCCCGAAGAATCCCTTGTCCTGCGCGGAGATGCTGGCGCTAGGAGCGCTCACAGTCATCGTCCTCTCGTGTCAACGATGTCACGGCGGATCTGGTCGAGATTACGCCGAACGCTCGTACGGTTAGAAATCGGGGTTGCGTCCGAGTGGCCCAACTCTCACGCCGGGATGCGCGGTTGGGCAGGATTTGATGCACTGCTGGGATGGACTTGATCCAGGCGCACGGCGTGGCGATGACGGAGTTCGACCGGCGGGTCCGGGAGATCGCTCCGGACCAGTGGTCGCTCGGCACCCCCTGCCGGGAGTGGTCGGTCAGAGACCTCGTCGGCCACCTGGTCTACGAGCAGCTCTGGGCCCCGGAACTGCTCGCCGGCTGCACGGCGAAGCAGGTCGGTGACCGCTTCGACCACGACAACCTGGGCGACGACCCGCTCGTGTCCTGGGTCGTGGCGGCCGCGGCGGCGCGCGAGGCGTGGCTCGGCAAGCACGCGCTGGCGAAACCCGTGCACGTGTCGTCGGGGCTGCTGGACGCCGAGGAGTACTGCTGGCAGATGACCACGGATCTCGCGGTCCACACCTGGGATCTGGCGCGCTCGATCGGCGCGGACGAACGAATTGATCCCGATCTCGCCTCGACGGTTCTGTCCTACGTCGAACGGAACATCGAGGACTGGAGTGGTTCGTCGATGTTCGATTCGCCCGTTCCGGTTGCCGCGGACGCCGACGACCAATCGCGACTGATTGGACTTCTGGGACGTAAGCCGTAGGCCCTTGACGGGTAAGACGTGAATTGCGCACAGTAAGCCTGCCGCCGCTTTCAGTCAGGAAAGTTCCCTGTCGAAAGAGGCAACAATGCGCAAGCTCGCCCCAGGGCTTTTCGCCGTGTCCGCTCTCGTGGCTTCCCTGCTCGCATCCCCTGCCGCCCAGGCCGCCGGCCCCAGCGCGGCGCAGCTGCTGGCCAAGCTCACGTCGTGCTCGCAGATCTCCAGCGGCAAGTACCGGTCCGACTCCGAGACGTCCGCGAACATCCCGGTCTGCGGCAAGAACGGCGCTGTTTGGTACAAGGCCGACCTGGACATCGACTGCGACGGACAGCGGACCGCGAAGTGCAACGAGAGCACCGATCCCTGGTTCCAGCCGGACACCGCGTTCCACGACTCGAAGGGAAAACCGCTGGTCGCGGACAAGCTCCCGTACGTGGTCGTGCCCTCGCCGAGCGGCACCTGGGACTACCGCAAGTTCGGCATCCAGGGCGGTGGCGTCGTCGCCGTCATCTACAACGGCCGGGTCGACTACGCGGTGGTCGGCGACACGGGCCCGACCGCGATCATCGGTGAGGCCTCGTACGCGTCCGCGGTGAACCTGGGCATCAACCCGAACCCGGAGAACGGCGGCACCGACGGCCCGGTGCACTACCTCTACTTCAAGAACTCGAAGGTCTCCCCGATCGAGGACCACGCCAAGGCCACCTCACTCGGCGAGTCACTCGCACAGCAGTTCCTGAGCCAGAACTAGGTTTCCCGGTTCAATTTCCGAAACGCCCCGCTCCGCATCCCCCTGTGCCTCCTGCGGGGCGGGGCGTTCCTCCCCCGGCCACGATCCCCGGATCCCCCCGGACCGTCGATCGCCCCGCATTTCTACAGGTAGATCGTTGTCCAGTGTCGAAGCGCTTTCAGCGGACAACGACCTCTGGACAACGTTTTGGTCTCCTCCGAAACACAACGTTGCCCCCGGCGCCGGATGCACCGGGGGCAACGGGTGCCGGACGGATCAGCCGACGTGTGATCGACGTCCGCACCGGTGGTTGGTCATGGGTGGACCGCTTCAAGACGATGCCAGCCGCTCGTGACCAGCCACTGAACGTCAGATGACCTTCTGCTCCAGAGTGACGCACCTGATACCGACGGCGTCCAGGTGCTCGCTGACCCGGACGAACCCGGCGCTCTCGTAGAACGCGATGTTCCCCTCGCTCTCGGCCCCGGTGAACAGCCAGACGACCTTCACGTCGTCCGGCGCGTGCTCGCTGATGGCTTCCAGCAGCCTCCGCCCGACCCCGCCACCCTGGACGTCGGGCGCGACGGACAGCCGGGCGACCTCCATCCGTTCGCCGTCGACCCGGCTGCGCACCGACCCGACGAGCCTGGGGCCGCTGAACGCTCCGAGCGCGGGCGTGCCGTCGGCGAGGTGGTCGCGGATCTGGTCGAGGGTCTCGACGAGCGGCGGCAGATCCCAAGCGCCGTACCGTCTTGCTTCCTGGAGGTACGCGGCACGCTGGATCGTCATGACCTCACCGGCGTGCTCCGGCTTCAGCTGTCCGATGTGGACGTTCACGGCCCGGTGACCCCTGGCGTCCAGCTCTCGGGAAGACCGCTCTCCGTGAGGATGATCTGGTGGTCGTGGAACCCTTGCGGCGCGTCAGGCTGCCACGGCCACTGCCCCTGCGGCGTCGGCACGATGATCTGCAGGGCCGCGAACTCCGACCCGTCGTAGAGCAGGTACGCACTCCCGAAGAACTCCGGGTAGAACCCCTTGTAGACCCGTTCGAACGTGATCGGCACGCCCTCGAAGAAGTCGTCGTAGAGCTTGCCGGGCTGGAACCGCTCGCCGTCGCTGGCCCGCTTCACGTACATGTTGACCAGGTTCTCGCCCATGCCCTGCGGCAGCCCGATCACCACCGCCTCGGCCACCCCGAACCGGCGCCAGGCCCCCACCGAGAACACGTAACCCGGCCCCTCGGCGTCCGGGTTCACGACGATGTTGGTGTGGCCGTACCGGTCGGCCGCGGAGAGCAGACGGGCCCGCAGCTCGATGTCTTCGTCGGAAAGCACGACACCCAGCCTACGGCACCCCTCCGGCGCCTTATGCCTGCTTGGAGCTGTTCCAACGCTCCCACCTTCAGGCAGATTTGACGCGAAACGATAGAGGTTTCGCGGTCCCTGCCCCTACCTTCCGTCCATGCCCAAGAGATCGTCCAGCGTGGTGGGCCGCGAGTTCGGCAACGGCGTCCGAGCCGCCATCGAGAGCACCGGCATGACCCAGCGCGAGCTCGCCGAGGTGCTCGGCTGGCAAGAGGCCAAGTTGTCCGACATGCTCGCCGGCAAGGGCGGCGTCAACGAGCTCGAAGTCGTCACGCTGCTCGCCTACTGCCGCATCCCGCTCGCCGAGCGCGAACGCCTGCTCGCCCTGTTCCGCGAGTCCGGCAGCTACTACGTGCAGATTCCCGAGGACGGCGTGCCGGACCAGGTCCGCACGCTGATCAACCAGGAGAAGGAAGCCACCGAGATCACCGCCTGGTCGATGATCCTCGTGCCGGGCCTGCTCCAGATCTACGAGTACATCGCGGCTGTCACCGCCAAAGCCCGGACGGTCTCGGCCGAGAACTTCGCGGCGACGGTGGCTGCGAGGGCGGCCAGGACAGAGATTCTCGACTACAGCCGGACCTTCACCTTCTACGTGCACGAGCAGGCGCTGTGGCTGCCAGTCGGCAACGAAGAGGTGTGGCGCGAGCAGCTCGCCCATCTCCTGCGGTTGTCGGTGCGCAAGTACATCAGCATCCGCATCGTCCCGAGGTCGATCGGCGTGCACGCAGGCGTCTCCGGCGACTTCCGGCTGATGAAGTTCCCGAAGTACCCGCCGGTCGTCTACATCGAGAGTGTCAAGTGCTGCTTGTTCTTCGATGACAAGGACACCGTCGAGACCTACGAGAACATCCTGAAGGACCTCGCTGCTGTCGCCCTGGATGAGGAAGAATCGAGGGCGGTGATCAACAGCATCTTGGAGGGCCTCCAATGACCGTGTGGCGCAAGAGCACCTACAGCGGCGACGGCGACAACTGTGTCGAGGTGGGCCACGGCGTCGGCATCCGGGACAGCAAGGCGCCGTCCACCCACCTGCCCGTCTCCTCCGACGCGTGGTCGGCGTTCCTGAAAATGGCGGTCGACCAGCCTTGATCCGGTAGCACAATTCACTCGCCGGAGCACCGGCAAGACGTCGACCGGCGAACCTTCACCCGCTCAGACTGCCTTTCCGCGCGAATGGATGACATCGCACGCCGGTTGTCTACGAATTGTCAATGAATGGGTCCCAGTTTTTGCCCAGTTCGGCGCAAACGTGCGACAAGTGAGTGGCCTGGGTTGTCCGCGGTCGTCACCGCCGGATAAACTTTTGGACCCTTACCTTGCACTGTGACGTCGGAGGGAGCACCGTGAAGCTCAGGCAGATCGGCGGGTCCGGATGCGGGAACGGCCCCTGTCCCGCTGTGTACGAGACCGAGAACGGGACGATAGTCGTACAAGGGTTCGACGTGGATGGCGACAAGGCCGGCCTGAACCTGCCTCCAGGAGAAAGCGCGGTCGAAATACCGCGCTACATCCTCGAGCGCGCGTTCAACCAGTAGCCGGACAGAGGAGCCGTTGCCATCATTCTGAACATGGACCAGTTCGGCAGACTCTTCGTCGAATTCAAGAAGTCCGCGACCCGAATAGAGACCCTACCGGCCTACTCGGTCGAAGAAGAGCGCGCGCAGTTCGAACACTATCTCTCGGGAAAGCCGCTGCCCGAGAACCGAAACGAGGAATGGGCGAACAACATCAGGGCGTGCGTGGCCGATGGCAGGTACATGGGCAGGGTGCACATCATCGACCACGTGCTGACTCCGTACCTCCAGTTCGAGATCGACTGGTACTACGCGATCAACGGCGCCGCGGGTGAGGACATCCGGTTCATCTACCGGGATGACGTACCGGACATCACCCACACGGACACCTGGCTGTTCGACGACACCGTGGTCGTCGATCTCAGCTACAACGAAGAGGGCGAACTGCTCTACATAAACCAGAACGACGCGCCAGAGCGCCTCGAACAGGCGAGAACGGCGTGGCGGGAGTTCCACGCCAGGTCATTTCCGCTTTCCGCGCTTCTCGCCGAGATCCGGAGCAGCAAACTCGTCATACCCCGCGCCACCGGCCGCGCTCGGACAGTAGCCCGCCGAAAGCGAGTACAACCGTGGACAAGGCATCGGTTCGCACCGAATTCCTGATCAACGACCAGTCCGCGGGCTACCCGACCCGCGTGGTCACGGCCCAGGTCGAGCCGGGCGAGATCGCTTGCCTGGTGCGGGACGGCCATCTGGTGCGCAGAGGACTGATTCCACCGGCAACGGCGGCGACTCTTCGTGAACGCGTGCACGAGATCGCCGTGGCGGAGGAGGGAAAACCAGGTGCGGAATGGGTCGCCCACGACAGCATCTACCTGCGCAGGCTGCTCGACAAGCACGCGGATTTCCACCGGTTGCTCCGCCTGGAACCGGTTCTCTCGATAGCGCGCACACTTCTCGGACCCCAGGTGTGGATCGACCTCGACGCTCGGATGCACTATCCGGGAACGGCGGGCATCTCCGTCCCGTGGCACAACCACCTGCCGGTCATCCCTGATCCGCTGCCCGTCTTCTTCTGCTATCCGCACCAGTTGCACTGCCTGATCTACCTGGATCGGGTGTCGGAGGACGAAGGCGCCCTGACCTTGCTGCCGGGTTCTCATCTGCGGCCGGACCTGCGGATCCCGCTGGGCGATCGGGGTGATCACGCCGGCCAGGTCGAGCTGTTCTTCGAGCCGGGCGACGCGGTGATCATCCACGGGGGCCTCTGGCACCGGACGGCCGCGTCGACCGCGAGGGCACGGCACCGAACCCTGGTGCTGCTCGGGTACGTCCCGTCGTGGATCAGGAACGAGGCCGGCGAGCACGGCGTGCCCGTCGAAGAGCCGCTCACGGCAGCGCTCGCGCGCACCGGCGACGCGGAACTCAGAGAGCTTCTCGGCGAGTTCCGCTGGTGAGCACGATGCCGAACCCCGCGAACCGATGCCGGCTCCGGCCGCTGCCCCAGGACAGCTCTCCCGGCCGCACGCCGGCAGAGCCGGGTGCCATCGATCGTGATGGCGGCCGCCTCACCGTGGCGGTGAACGACAGGGCCATCGGCAGCGTCTTCTGGTTCCGCAGGATCTGGGGACCAGAGGACACCAGTTGGTGCCGGGGGATCGCGGCGCGCATCCACGTGAACGAACAGCGAAAACGGCACGGCACCGAGGCCGTGGAACTCCTCGTCCGCTATTTGTTCGACCACAAGGGTGTACTGCGCGGGACGCTGTGGCGTGAAGGGCGATGGCACGACCAGCACATCTACTCTCCGCTCCGTGGTGATCAAGATGCCTGACGATTCCGACGGCGAACTCGAAGGTGCCGGCAACCGCTCGCTGGTGAACAGCAACACCGGCGAGATCGTGCAGGTACGCGATGTCGAGGGTGGAATTCACTTCCACTACGGAAGCGGTGGCCGCGGCCACCGCCCCCTTCAGCCACCACGAGGCGTCCGGGGATTCGTGAACCGGATTTCCGAACTCACCGCACTCGACGAACTCCTCGTCGACGACGAGAACCTCGTGGTGTACGTGATTTCCGGGACCGCGGGCGTGGGAAAGACCTCGCTCGCGCTGCACTGGGCACATCGCGCACGGGCCGAGTTCCCCGACGGCCAGCTCTACATCGATCTCCGGGGCTACGACCCCGGTCTGCCCGTATCGCCTGACCAGGCCCTGGAGCGGTTCCTGCTCGCGCTCGGAGTTCCAGCGGCAGCGGTGCCTGCCGACGTCGAGGCGAAATCAAGTCTCTACAGGTCCGCGCTCGCCGAGCGGCGCATGCTGATAATCCTCGACAACGCGGCGAACAACGCGCAGGTCCGCCCGCTGATTCCGGGTTCGGGCCAGAGCCTCGCCATCGTCACGAGCCGCAGCCATCTGCAGGGTCTGGCGATCCGGCACGGAGCGCGCCGCAGAACGCTCGACACCCTCACCGAGGCCGAAGCCGTTCAGTTGCTGACGACGACGATTCGGGAGTACCGCACCGGGGACGACCCCGCGGAGGTCGCCGAACTGGCCGGCCTGTGCGCGTATCTGCCCTTGGCCCTGCGGATCGCGGCGGAACGAGCGGCAAGTCGTCCGTCGATGCCGTTGAGCAGGCTCATCGCGGATCTGCGCGACGAATCAGAACTGTGGAACACGCTTTCCACCGGTGACATCGACGAGGCGGAGGCGGTGCACACGGTCTTCGCCTGGTCCTATCGAGCGCTGCCGGAAGAGACAGCACTGGTCTTCTGCCTGCTCGGCCTGCATCCGGGCGCCGACTTCAGCGAGGCCGCCGCCGAGGCGCTGGCCGGCGGAAACCCTCGTCAGGTGCGCACCGCGCTGGACCAGCTCACGGGCGCCTGCCTGCTGGAGCCGACGGGTTTCGCGCGATACCGCTTCCACGACCTGTTGCGGGCCTACTCGGTGGATTGCGCGCAGTCCAGGCTGTCGCAGGAGGAACAACTCGCGGCCGTCCAACGGGTCTGCGACTGGTATCTGCGCACGAGCTACGACTGCGCGCTCACTCTGGCGCACGACACGACCCTGCTGTTCGAGATGGGAGAGAGCGGACCTCCCGGCTTCGCCGATCACAGCCAGGCGGCTCGGTGGTACGCCGAGGAGAAGTTCAACCTGGAGGCCGCCGTACGAGCGGCGGCCGGCACCGGGCAACTCCTCACGGCCTGGCGGCTGGCCGCCGTGCTGGAACGGATCTACGCCACCTACAACCACTTCAACGACTGGCGATCGACCTCGCGGATCGGCCTGGACTGCGCGCGGGAACTGGGCCTGCGCGCGGAGGAGGCCGCGATGCACGACAGCCTCGGCAGGCTGTGCCGCATGACGATGCGCCTCGAGGAGGCCGTCACGCACCACATCGGCGCGGTGGCCACCTACCGCGAGCTCGGCGATCTGGCCAACGTGGTCAAGGGACTGAACGGGCTCGGCTGGGTGCACCTGTTCCGGCATCGCCTGCACGATGCCCGAACCGCGTTCTCCGAGGCGTTGGACGTGGCACAGGAGCTGGACGACCCGGAGTGGCACGCGACGGTGCTCTACAGCCTCGGGTACACGTGCGCGCAGCTCAGGGACCTGGACGCGGCCGACGCGCACCTGACGAGATCGCTGGGCATGTTCCGCGACCTCGAAAGCCGCCTGTACGAGTCGATGGCTCTCACCGCGACCAGCTACGTAGCCAGGGTCCGCGGTGACTCGGGCACGTCACTGGCGCTCGCGACCGAAGCCGTCTCCATCAGCCGCGAGATGACCAACCGGCTGTGGGAGGCAACGGCTCTGCTGTACCTCGGCAAGGCGCAGCGGGCGGCTGGAGAGTCCGGCCCTGCCCTGGTCTCCTATCAGGCAGCCGCGGTCATCTGCCGGCAGAACGGCGATCGCAGCCGGGAGGCGATGGCCGTGGAAGGTGCGGGGCTGGCGTACGGCGACCTCGGCCGGGGTGACGACGCCGTCGACTTCCACCGGCAGGCCGTCGCCACTCATCGGCAGCTGGGCGACCGCTGGAAGCTCGCCAAGAACCTCGTGAACCTGAGCCGTGAGCTGTCCGGCGACGAAGCCCGGCACTGCGGACGGGAGGCGTTCGAGATCCTCGCCGAGTTCGACGACGCGAAGTCGCTCGCCCTGCGCACCTCGCTCGCGGAAGACCTGGTCTGAACGCGAGAACGCCGGCCACGCGCATCGCGTGGCCGGCGTTCCGCCGAAAGTGGGACGTCGTCAGCCGACCTCGGCCATGACCTCGTCCGACACGTCGAAGTTCGCGAAGACGTTCTGCACGTCGTCGCAGTCCTCCAGCGCGTCGATGAGCTTGAAGATCTTCTTCGCGCCCTCGGCCTCCAGCTGCACCGACACCGACGGCAGGAAGCTCGACTCGGCGGACTCGTAGTCGATGCCCGCCTCCTGGAGCGCCTTGCGGACCGGGATCAGGTCGCCGGCCTCGGACACGACCTCGAAGGCCTCGCCCAGGTCGTTGACCTCCTCGGCACCGGCCTCCAGCACCGCCAGCATCACGTCGTCCTCGGACGTCTCCGCCTTCGGCACGATCACGACACCCTTGCGGCTGAACATGTACGACACCGAACCGGGGTCGGCCATCGAACCACCGTTGCGCGTCATCGCCGTGCGGACCTCAGTGGCGGCGCGGTTGCGGTTGTCCGTGAGGCACTCGATGAGCACCGCGACACCGTTGGGCCCGTAGCCCTCGTACATGATGGTCTGCCAGTCGGCACCGCCGGCCTCTTCACCACCACCGCGCTTGCGGGCGCGTTCGATGTTGTCCAGCGGCACCGAGTTCTTCCGGGCCTTCTGGATGGCGTCGAACAGCGTCGGGTTGCCGTCCGGGTCCCCACCACCGGTGCGGGCCGCCACCTCGATGTTCTTGATCAGCCGCGCGAAGAGCTTGCCGCGCTTGGCGTCAATGGCGGCCTTCTTGTGCTTGGTGGTCGCCCACTTGGAGTGGCCGCTCATTTCTCCTCCGAACCAGTCAAACCACGAACCATGTCCACGAACAGGCGATGGACGCGCTCATCCCCCGTGAGCTCCGGATGAAACGCCGTGGCCAGCACGTTGCCCTGCCTGACCGCGACGATCCTACCGGCGGCATCACCCGCTTCAGCCGTAACGGGCACCGTAGCGAGAACCTCGACCCCCTCGCTAACCGCCTCCACCCACGGCGCACGGATGAACACCGCGTGCACACTCTCGCCGGCCAGATCGAGGTCGGTCTCGAACGAGTCGATCTGCCGCCCGAACGCGTTCCGGCGCACCGTGACCGCCAGGCCACCGAGCTGTTCCTGGTCCTCACGGCCGTCCAGCACCGTCTCGGCCAGCAGGATCATGCCCGCGCACGACCCGTAGGCGGGGAACCCGGCCTTGATCTTGGCCTTGAGGGGTTCGAGCAGCTCGAAGTTGACCAGGAGCTTGCTGATGGTCGTCGACTCGCCGCCGGGGATGACGATGCCGTCCAGCTCCTCCAGTTCCTCGGGCCTGCGGATCGGCCGTGCGGTGACATCACACTTCGCGAGCGACACGAGGTGTTCCTGGACATCGCCCTGAAGAGCGAGCACGCCAATGACGGGAGGGGCAGCGACAACCATGCTCACCAGCATATTCGAGCCGCTCAGGCCCGCTGGGCAGCACCCTTCGACACCTCACGCACGAGGGCGATCGCGTCCGGGCGATCCCCTGAGCACCCGCAGTGCGCGCAGCGTGTTCCACCGTGACGGCTCGCCGCGCGGTTCCAGCTCGAACCAGACCTTGCCGGGGTACGGGGCTGTCACCTTCCACTGCTTCGACCGCAGCACGGTCAGCGCGTCCCCGAGACGTTCGTCCTCAAGCTCGCCGACCGACCAGAAGTGGTCCAGCGCGCGCAACACGTCATAACGCCAGCGCGGCGGAAACACAGGACGCAGGAACTCACGCTTCACCACCTCGCCCGTGCGGTGCGAGCGGTACAACCGATGCACCAGCAGGAACTCGCGAGCGCGCGCAGCCGCGTCTCCGGCGGGCATGCCTTCCAGCACGTTGATCGTCGTGTGGAACGAGCTGTGCCGGGAGGGCCTGCAGTTCCAGCCGCCGTCAGCGAGCTGACCGGCCAGGACGAACTCCAGCACCTCGTCGTGCGGCAGCGAGGCCCAGCGCAGCAACGTCAACGCGAACCCCGCGATGCACATGTCCGTGCGCCAGACGTCATCGCTCAGGAACAGCGCACAGGAGTCACGAACGACGTCGCCGGGCAATCCGTACTGCCGCAGCTCCAGCAGCGAGTAGGTGGTGGAGATCCACTTCTCGCCGTACAGCCTGGGGGTCCATCGGACGCCGTCGCGGTGATCCAGGATCCGCGCGCCCCAGCCCTCGTGCTCGATCCGGGCCCGTTCGGCCTCCCACTCGGCGGCGGGCGCGTCGCAGAGATCGCGCAGCACCTGCCACCGGATCGCCGGATCCGAGTCCAGCAACCAGGAAAGGGTCTCCTCGTCCACCGCCGCAACGGTAGTCGAGGAGACCCTTCCGGTCAGTGCGATCAGTCGACGGTGACGAGATCCCGCTGCTCCACCGGCTGACGCGACTTCACGAAGCGCCATCCGAGGAACAAGACCAGTGCCAGGACCGGGATCGACCAGAACGCGATCCTCTCCGCGTGACCGTCGGAGAAGGCCATCTGCCCGACCACCAGCGCGAGGAACGCGAGCGTGAGCCACGACGTGTACGGCGCACCGGGCATCCGGTACGACGGGCGCTCGATCTCGCCCTTCAACGCCTTCTGCCGCAGCTTCATCTGGCAGATGATCAGCGTGGCCCACGTGGACACGACGCCCAGGGACGCGATGGCGATCGCGATGTCGAAGGCGTCCTTGGGAACGATGTAGTTGAGCACCACGCCGGCCAGGTACGCGACACCGGTGAAGAGGATGCCGCCGTAAGGCACGTGCCGGGAGTTCATCTTGCCGGTGATGGCCGGAGCTTCACCCTTCTGCGCCAACGACCTCAGGATGCGGCCGGTCGAGTAGAGACCGGAGTTGCAGGAGGACAGTGCCGCGGTCAGCACCACGGCGTTCATGACGTCGCCGACGGCCGGGATGCCCAGCGCCGAGAACACCGTGACGAACGGCGACTCGGTTCCGGTGTAGTGGTCCCACGGCAGCAACATCGTCAGCAGCAGCACCGAACCGACGTAGAAGATCGCGATCCGGTACACCACGCCGTTGATCGCGCGCGGCATGATCTTCTCGGGGTCCTTGGTCTCGCCCGCGGCGATGCCGACGAGCTCGATCGCCGAGTAGGCGAAGATGACGGCCTGCAACGTCATCAGCGCGATGCCGAAGCCCGCCGGGAAGAGTCCGCCGTGGCCGAGGGTGTTCGAGACCGACGCCGTGGTGCCGCCGATGTCCGCGTTGCCGATGACCAGGCCCGCGCCGACCACCAGGAAGACGACGATCGCGGTCACCTTGATGACGCTGAACCAGAACTCCAGCTCACCGAAGAGCTTGACGGACAACATGTTGATCGCGATCAGCACGACGAGAGCCACCAGCGCGGTGATCCACTGCGGCATGTCCGGAAACCACTTGTGCATGTAGATCGCGACGGCGGTGATCTCGGCGATGCCGGTCATCGCCCAGTTCAGCCAGTACAGCCAGCCCGATGTGAAGCCGGCCCACGGGCCGATGAACTCGCGGGCGTACTCGACGAAGCTGCCGGACACGGGGCGATGGAGGACGAGTTCGCCCAGCGCGCGCATGACGAAGAAGGCAGCGAGGCCGCACACCGCGTACGCGAGGATCAGCGACGGCCCCGCTGTGGCGAGGCGCCCGCCCGCACCCAGGAAAAGGCCGACGCCGATCGCGCCACCGATTGCGATCATCTGCACCTGACGCTTGCTCAGCGCCTTGGTGTAGCCGTCCGCATCAGTTTCCACAGAACTCACTAGGAGGTTCCTTCCGAAACGGAAAAATGCTCGCGTCGGAACCTCCCGCGCCCCGACGCGCTGATTCGGGGAACCCTAGCGAGTGGCAGTCATCACCAAGTAATCACCTGGGGAAGACTTAACGTAAGCGACATCACACAACGCCGCGTTCAGGTCATCCCAAATGTCCTCGACGTGCTCGAGTCCGACGGAAATGCGCAGCAAATTGTCCGGAACGCCAGATGCCCGCAGTTCTTCGCCGGGTACCAGGCGATGGGTCAAAGCCGAGGGGTGCTCGATAAGGGTGTCCACCGAACCCAGCGACACGGCCGGCGTGATGAGCCTCAACCGACGCACGACTTCAACAGGGTCGCCGTGCACGCCGAACGCGATCATGGCGCCGGTCCCGCGCATCTGCCGTGACGTGGACGGGTAGCGCACGAACTCCACGGCGTCATGTGAGGCCAACCGCGAGGCCAGCACCGCGGCCGAACGGGACGCCGCCTCGACGCGCAACGGCAGCGTGGCCAGCCCGCGGTGCAGCAGGTAGCCGCCCAGCGGGTGCAGAACCGCGCCCGTGATGATCCTGACCTGCCGCAACGCCGCCGCGAGAGCCTCCGAGCAGGCCACGACGCCGCCGAGCACGTCCCCGTGTCCGCCCAGGTACTTGGTGCCGGAGTGCAGCACGTACGAGGCTCCGTGCAGCGCCGGGTTCTGCAGGATCGGGGTCGCGAAGGTGTTGTCGACCATCACCGGTACGCCGCCCGACTGGCGCACGACGTGCTCGATGTCGACCAGGTCCAGGTTGGGGTTGGCCGGGGTCTCGACCACGATCAGCCCGGTGTCCGGCCGGATCGCGGAGGACACCAGGCCCGCTTCGACGTACGTGGTCGTGACGCCCAGGAGACCGGACGACAGCAGGTGGTCGGTGCCGCCGTACAACGGCCGCACGGCTACGACGTGCGGTTTTCCCGCCATCACGCAGGCGGCCTGGACGACGGCGGTCACCGCTGCCATGCCGCTTCCGAACGCCACGGACGTCTCGGTGTGCTCGAGAGCCGCGAGCGCCTGTTCGAAACGGGCCACCGTCGGGTTGTGCAGCCGCGCGTAGACGGGCGAGCCTGCCCGCGCGGCGCCGGTGGCCCATTCACCCAGCGCTTCCCCGCCAAGTGCCTGGTCAGGCACGGGGTAGGTGGTGGACAGGTCGATGGGAGGTGCGTGCACGCCGAGCTCCGCGAGGTCGTCGCGGCCGCCGTGCACTGCGATGGTCTCGATGCGCGTCATGGCCCGAATGGTGGAGACTTCCTCGGCGGGATGGATACAAGACCGCAGGCGATTCGGTGGAACGGAGAACAGCCGTGCTGGATTCGATCGACGAGGCCATCGTGCGGGAGCTGCGGAAGGACGCGCGGCTGCAGAACAAGGACCTGGCCGAACGCGTCAACGTCGCGCAGTCCACGGCGGTGGTCCGGCACCGGGCCCTCAGAGAACGCGGAGTGATCACCGGCTACCACGCCGAGATCGATCCGGGCGCCGTCGGGCAGCACGTCCAGGCGATGCTCGCGGTGAAGATCCGCCCGCACACCAAGGAGATCGTCGACCCGTTCATGGCTTACGTGTTGTCGCTTCCCGAAACGCTCGCGCTCTCCCACGTGACAGGTCCAGAAGATTTCCTGGTGCATGTCGCGGTATCAGACGTCGGCCATCTCCAACGGCTCGTGCTCGACAAGTTCACCAGCCGGCGAGAGGTGACAGAGGTTCATACAAACCTGCTTTTCTCGCACGTCAGGAAGCATTAACCGGCGAGGCGCAATGCGGGTGCGAGCTGATCACGACCGTCAATGCCGAGCTTGCGATAAACCTTCGTCAGGTGGATCTCGACGGTCCGCAGCTGCACGAACAACACAGCCGCGATCTCGCGGTTCATCTTGCCCTCGGCGGCCAGCGCGGCGACCCGTCGTTCGGACTCCGTCAACCCCGCGGGCCCGGCGGCGAGCTCCTGCCGGATCTCCTCGGCCAGTTCCTCGACCCCGCAGTCGTCGGCCAGGTCCACGGCCACGCGCAGCTCGGCGCGGGCCGGCTTGACCCGTCCGGCCAGGTGCAGCGCGCGGCCCAGCGCGAAGTGGCTGCGCGCCCGTTCCAGAAGAGCGCCGGACGAGGCCAGCAGGTCGACCGATTCCTGAAGCAACGCAATGCCTTCCACGCCGAGAAGCACGCCCTGCGCTCGCAACGACGCCGCCAACGGCAGCACCGCGCCGATCGAGCGCGCGAGCCGTTCCTCGGCAAGAAGGTGGTCTCCTCCGAGGGGCAGCCGCCACGACGTGCTGTCGCAACGACGCACGTGCAACCGTTCGCCGCAGTCCAGCAGGTCGCGCACACCGTCCTTGCGTCGCTCGGCCGCGATCCGCACCCGTCCCCGTGCGGCCAGCAGAGCGGGCGCGCCGAACAGGTCGGGCACCTCGCCGGGCACCACCTCGAACACGGCCGACGCCATCTCGACGTCGCCCATCTCCAGCAGTGCCAAGGAAAGCTCGGTCAGCGCCGCGAAGACGGGCGTCGACACCCGAGCCGCGCCGCAGCTCTCCAGCACCGCCAACGCCTCGCGGGCATCGGCCTCGGCGCCCGCCAGCCGTCCCAGATCCCGCAGACACGCCGAACGCGCCGTGAGGGCCGCCGCAACACACGGCCGGTGCTGCCAGCGACGCGCCACGGTCAGCGCACGGTCCACACGCGCGTAGGCGGCCGTCAGCTCGCCACGCATCCTCACGAACCCGATTGCCCGCAGGTAGGGCTCGAACTCCGAGGGAGTCGTCGGCAGGACGTCGGGATCGCCGACGACGTCCGGCTCGAACTGCGGCTCCTCCCCCAGCAACGCGAGCAGGCCCGGCAACGCGGGGTGCGCGGGATCGGCCTCTCCCAGGTGGTCCACCGCCGCCGGGACGTCCACATAGGACTCGACCTCGCCGAGTTCGGCCAGCAGACCGGCGGACTCCGGCTCGTCCATCGCCCGCCTGAGGTATCGGACGGCGTCCACGACCCGGTTGCGCGTCCGGGCTCGCTGGGCGGCCGACACGAGCACCTCGGTCGCCCACTCCTCGCCCTGCGGCCGGGTCTCGACCAGGTGCTCGGCCACCGCCTCGGCCGACGCGCCCGTCTCGGTCAGCAACCGGGCAGCGGCAGCGTGCAGGTCCTGGCGCTCGGTGATGGTCAGCTCTTCACGCAAAGTGTTGCGCACCAACGGATGCACCAAGGAGCCGTCGGCCGACAGCAATCCCATCCGGTGCAGCGCGGCGATCGTCCCGGCCAGCTCGCACGGTTCGATGCCGATCAGCTCGGCGACGCGCGGCAGCGTCACCTCGCCGCCCAGTACGGCCAGCGCGTGCAACGCGTCCGGCGCGTGCGGGGCGAGGCGACGCAGGCGCACGTTCACGGTCGGCAGCAACGCCGGTGCGGTGAGTCCGACGACGTGGTCGGTGTACGCGCGCACGAGGTTGAGAAGCAGCAACGGGTTGCCGCCCGCCTCGGCGCGGCACAGCGCGACGAAGTCGTCGTCCTGCGGCCCCAGCTCGTTCTCGACCAACGCCCGCGAGTCGGCGAACGACAGCTCGTCCAGCCGGATCTCGCTGGTCGACGCGGCGAGCAGTTCCTCCAGGGTCTGCGGTCCCGCGCACACCTCGCCCGCCCCGATCCCGGCCAGCGCGAAGATCGGCAGGTGCTCGATGCGGTGCGGCAGGGTGCTCAGCCACTGCAACGACGGCTGGTCGGCCCACTGCGCGTCGTCCACGACGAGGGCGACGGGGCGTTCGGCGGCCATCCGGGCGAGCGCACGGTGCAGGACGTGCAGTTCGGGCAACGTCACCGGGCCTGGTTCGGCCAGCGAGTCGGACTGCCCGAGCGCGGCCGCGATGCGCGGCTGGTGCTGAACGTCGTCCCCCGGCTGCACGCAGACGAAAAGACGGCTGACCAGTCCGAACGGCAGGTCGCGCTCCAGGTAGCTGCCGCGCGCCGCCAGCACCGTGAACCCGTGCCGCGCGGCCAGCTCCCGCGCGGTCGTGAGCAGTGCCGTCTTGCCGGCCCCGAGTCCCCCGGTGGCCACCACGAGGTGCCCGTCACCGCCCGAAGCTGCGGTGAGTGCCTCCGCCAGCCGCGTCGTCTCCCGGTCCCGCCCGACCAGTCCAGGTTTCGCGCCCATGGGTCCATCTGAGGCCTGTCCGCCATTGGCCGCCTATCGCGGAAGCATTGGCGCTATGCCACCCCGATGAGCCTTAGGCCTGCCGTGGTCGCCGCGGCGAGCACGATGACGGCCACGAACGGCAGCTTGCGCCACGCCGCGAGCCCGCCGACGGCGACGCCGATCGCGAGCGCCCAGCCGCCGAACTGCTTGCCGTTCGTCAACGCCGAGACCGCTACCAGCGCCAACAGCAGCACGGTCGCCGACGCGGACAGCAGCTCGCGGACCTTCTCGGGCAACGTGACGCGGTCGCGCAGCAACGGTCCGGCGAGGCGGATCGCGAAGGTGCCGGCGGCCAGGATCAGGACTGCGGTGACGGGCACGGCTCCTCCTTCTTCGTCGTGCGGAACGCGAACAGGCCGGCGAGCGCGAGCAGCACAGGCACACCGGCGGGCAGGAACGGCGTCGTGGCGAGCGCTATCGCCGCGCCGACGAGTGCCGCGTTGCGCGTCGCCGCGTCCTTGAGCGCCGGCAGCGTGAGCGCCAGCAGGGCCGCCGGGAACGCCGCGTCCAGCCCGAACGTCATCGGGTCGCCGATCGCCTGCCCCACGAGCGCACCGATGAGCACGCCCGTGTTCCAGCTGAAGAACAGCGACACGCCGCACGCCCAGTAGGCCGCACGCGCTCTCGCGGGGTCCTTCTGCGCCATCGCGAACGCCGTCGACTCGTCGATCAGCAGGTGGCTGCCGACGATCCTGGCGAGCGGGCTCTTGCCCAGCACGTCCCCGACCGCGAGGCCGAACGGCAGGTGCCGCGCGTTGAGCACGAGCCCGGCCAGCACGGCGGCGGCAGGGCTGCCACCTGCGGCGACGACACCCACAGCCATGAACTGCGAGCCGCCCGCGAAGATCACCAGCGACATCAGCACCGGCATCCACCACGGCAGGCCGGAGCCGACCGAGATCGCGCCGAAGCTCGCACCGGTCACCGCGGCACCCAGTGCTACCGCGGCCACGTCACGCAGCAGCCCAGAGTCAAATGAGTCTCTATCAAGAGTTCGCCAGATCGAACGCACCACCCATTAAGATGAACACCTGGGATCGGTGTTCGTCAAGACGAACGGATGGACTTCTGTGTCGAACGCACCACTCGACCTCATCGCCGCCAACCTCCGGCGCGAGCGCGACCGCACAGGCATGTCGCTGAGCGAGGTCGCGAAGAAGGCCGGCGTCGCGAAGTCGACGCTCTCCCAGCTGGAGTCCGGCGCGGGAAACCCCAGCGTGGAGACCCTGTGGGCACTCGGCGTCGCGCTGGGCGTCCCGTTCAGCCGCCTCGTCGAACCCGCCGTGCCACGCGTGCAGGTGATCCGCGCCGGCGAGGGCCCGGTCATCCACTCCGAACAGGCGCACTACTCCGCGACACTGCTGGCCGCGTGCCGTCCGGGCACCAAACACGACATCTACTGGCTGGCCCTCGAACCCGGCGGCGCCCGCGAGTCGCTGCCGCACGTGCCGGGCAGCGTCGAGCACATGATCGTGGCGTCCGGCCGCTGCCTCGCGGGCCTCGCCGACGACCCGATCGAGCTCGGGCCGGGCGACTACATCGTCTATCCCGGCGACCTGCCGCACATCTGCAAGGCACTGGAGCCGGGCACGACCGCGATGATGGTCATGGAGCACACCGTCTAGCCCAACTGGCTCCGCAGCGCGCGCAGCCACGGTTCGGCGAGCGCGGGTTCGCCGTCGATGGCGCGCGCGATCCTCCGCCGAACCTCCTTGGTGCGCCCGAGTTCCACGAGGTGCACGGCTTCGGCCAGCGCCTTGCGAGTCCTGTCGTCGCGCCGGGTCTCCGGCGGGCCGTCCACCCACCTGTGCGACGGAAAGTGTCTGGTCACCTTCTGCTGGTGGTCGCCGAAGTACGACCAGGCGAACGTGTGGAGCGACACGTTCACGACGGACGCGGCGGGCAGCCTGCGCGTCCATTCGGCGTGTTCTTCTTTCCAGCGCCGGGTGTTCGGACTGGTCTCCGTCCTGCGGGTCACCCCGACGAACCGGATCTTGAGGCGGATCACCGGCCACGGCTCGCGTTCCTCGGCGATCCAGTCGTCCAGCAGCGTGAAGAGACTCAGGAACGTCCGGCCTGACGACACCACGTCGACGAACGTCACCGGCCGGGTGCGGCGGGCCAGCGAGGCGGGCGTGATGCCGAGTTCCGTGAGGATCTCCCGCGCTCGCAGGACTTCCGGCCGGGTGTGGTCGTCGGGGTGCAGGAACGACAGCGGCAGCCGCGCAAGGGTGTGGTCCGTGCCCTCCAGCGCGCCGCCGAGCAGGTCGAACATCGAGTCGAGCGAGCGCCCGACGAACACCAGGTCGCCGTTGCCGCCCCGCGCGAGCACCTTGCCCGCGCACTCCGCCAGGTCGGCGAGGTAGCGCACCTCGGGGATCGCGACGTCGTCGAGCAGCGACCCGAGCTGGTCGGGCGTCACGAGATCCCAGCGGAACGGCACGTTCATACCGGCCATGATGACAACCCCGGGAGGAGGACACGCGGGACCTACACACGCTCCACACGTTCGGGGTGCGATTCTTCCCACTTAACCGTATAGCAGACAGGGGGCCTTGCCACAAGGCCCCATGGATCGTTCACACTCATCGCCTCAAGCCAGAACAAGGGCGCTGTGGGGAGCACGTGGGTTACGAAGAAGAACTGCAGTCCGAGCGTGAATACGTGGCCGGTCTCTACGCACGGCTCGATGGCGAACGCGCGCGTGTGAAGGCCGCCTACCAGTCGGCGCTGGGTGGCACCGGCGAGACCGCAATGGACCGTGACAACGAGGTGCGCGCCCGGCACCGCGAGATGAAGCGCCTGAACGTGGCCGACTACGGCCTGTGCTTCGGCCGGCTGGACAGTGTCGACGGCGACCGTTCCTACATCGGCAGGATCGGCCTGTTCGACGAGGAGAACGAGTTCGAACCGGCACTGCTCGACTGGCGGGCACCGGCGGCGCGGCCGTTCTACACCGCCACCGGCGCCAGCCCCGAGGGCATGCTCCGGCGCCGTCAGTTCCTCACCCGCCGCCGCGCCGTGGCCGGGTTCACCGACGAGGTGTTCGGCAGGCTCGGCGAGGAGCAGGGCGACGTGGCCCTGCTGGAGGCGTTGAACGCGCCGCGCGGCGAGGGCATGCGCGACATCGTGGCGACCATCCAGTCCGAACAGGACGCGATCATCCGGCTCGACCACCCCGGCGTACTGGTGATCGAGGGCGGCCCCGGCACCGGCAAGACGGTCGTGGCGCTGCACCGCGTCGCGTACCTGATGTACACGCAACGAGAGCGCATGGAACGGCACGGCGTGCTCGTCGTCGGTCCCAACCCGGCGTTCCTCAACCACATCAGCCGCGTGCTGCCGTCACTGGGCGAGTCGGACGTCGTGTTCTCGACCACCGGCAGCCTGCTGCCCGGTCTGCTCGCGACCGCCGAGGACACTCCGGACGTCGCGCGGCTCAAGGGTTCGCGCAAGATGGTGGACGTGCTGAAGGCGGCCGTCAGGGCCCTGCAGCGCGTTCCGGCGGAGCCGATCCCGATGGGCATGAAGGACGTGGTCGTCCACATCGGCGCTGACGTCGCCGAGTGGGCCCGGCAGGAGGCGCGCGACAGCGGCCTGCCGCACAACGAGGCCCGCGCGGTGTTCCGCGAGATCGTCACGTACGTCCTGACCGAGCGGGCGATCGGCCGGATCGGCAAGGGCTGGATGTCCCGGTCCGACAAGCAGGCCTGGGAGGAGATGCGGGCGGGTCTGGTCAAGGACCTCGCCGACGACGACTCGTTCGTCGCGATCCTCGACTCCCTGTGGCCGATCATGACGCCGTTCGAGCTGCTGAGCGCGCTGTACTCGTCACCGGAACTGCTCGCGGAAGCGGGCGCCGACCCGTCCCTGCACCGCGCGGACGGGTCCGCGTGGACGGTCTCGGACGTGCCGTTGCTCGACGAACTGCACGACCTGCTGGGCAAGGACGGCACCGAGCAGGCCGTCGACCAGGCCGCCTCGGCCGACCGCGCGGCCGAGGCCCGGTACGCGGCCGAGGTGCTCGACAGCATGGTCGGCCGCTTCGACCACATGGACGACGAGGACCACCTGTTCGCCTCGGACATGTTGTTCGCCGAGGACCTGGCCGAGCGCTTCGAGGACCACGACCAGCGCACGCTCGCCGAACGCGCGCTGGCGGACCGCGGCTGGACCTACCGGCACGTGGTCGTGGACGAGGCCCAGGAACTGACCGAAATGGACTGGCGGGTGCTGATGCGCCGCTGCCCTGGCCGTTCCTTCACGGTGGTGGGCGACCTGGCGCAGCGTCGTGCGGCGGCGGGTGCCACGTCGTGGGGCCAGATGCTCGACCCGTACGTGCCGGGGCGCTGGGAGTACCGGTCGCTGACGGTCAACTACCGCACGCCCGCGGAGATCATGGCCGTCGCGGCACGGGTGCTCGCCGAGTTCGCGCCGGACGTCCAGGCGCCGGAATCGGTGCGTGCCAACGGTGTTCAGCCGTGGTCGCGGCAGCTCACCGTCGGCGAACTGCCCGGCGCCATCGAGGAGTTCACGAAGCAGGAGGCGGCCCTCGAAGGAACGAGCGTCGTGATCGGACCGGTCGGCGTGCCCGGCACGGTGCCCGCCTCGGAGACCAAGGGCCTGGAGTACGACTCGGTGCTCGTCGTCGAGCCGGAACGGATCATGGCGGACGGGCCGCGCGGCGCGGCGGAGCTGTACGTGGCGCTCACCCGTGCCACGCAACGGCTCGGCGTGCTGCACCACGAGGCGCTGCCGGCCGCGTTGTCCGATCTCGCTGAGACGGTGCGCACAAGCGGGTAATTCGGTGGGTGCGGGGTTCTGACCAGCTCTAAGGTCCATCCTGTGACCACACCACCCGAGCCTGGCAGACCCGGTGAGCCGGTGAACCCGTGGGCCGCGCCGCCGGGCCCGGCTCACGGGGCGCCCACCCCGCACGACGCGATGTACGGACCGGTCGACCCCAACCCGTTCGGGGCGTACTCGGGTCCCCAGCAGCCGTACCCGCAGCAGTGGGGCGGGCCGAACGTGCCGCCGCCGGTGCTGCACGTCGCGCCGCAACGGTCCTCGCGCGCCGGGCTGCTGATCAGCGTCGGCCTGCTCGTGCTCGTGGTGGCGATCGGGGCCGTGATGCTCTGGTTCGTGCGCAAGGACGACCTCAAGTTCGGCAGCGGGGTCGCCACGACCAGCACCACCGCGGTGACGACCACGACGACCACCACCAAGCCGAAGCCGTTCGCGGAGGTCGGTGACTGCGTGCTGCTCGCGGGCGGATCGTTCAACCCGAAGTTCGAGAAGACCCCGTGCGCCGAGAACCGGCACAACTACACCGTGTCCAAGACGCCGGCGACGTCCACCGAGGAGTGCGGCACGCCGCCGGACGGCTATGTCAAGTACTCCAAGGGTTCCAGCGTGAACGTGTGCCTGATCCCGGTGTTCGTGGACGGCGAGTGCTACGACTTCACCCTCGCGTCGCTGCAGTCGGAGTTCCCGAAGAAGGCGTGCGGCGGCTACATGGTCGTCAAGGCCAAGGTGATCGCCGGAACCGCGGACAAGGCGGCGTGCGGACAGGACGAGCGGCTGGCGCTGGCCCTGGCCTATCCGGAGATCAAGACGACCTACTGCCTGACCCACACGTTCTCGATCTGAGGCACGTGACCCGACAGGCGGTCGGGGAAAGACCTGACCAGCACTAGGATGGGCGGAAGTCTGGGGGGACTGCTCGCGTCGGCCAGACGATCACATCCGCGTCCGAGCCGCATTGGGGGCAATGCATGACGACTCCGCCTGTTCCACCGGACGAACGGGAGCACGCCGCTGCTCCGGACGGGTCGAGCGAACCGGCCAACGTGTGGGCACCGCGCACTCCGGCCAACGTGTGGGCACCACGCCCCCAGGCCACCCCGTTCCCCGCGTACCCCGTCGGCGCCTACCCCACGCCGGCACCCGCCAGCCCTCCACAAAGGACCTCCCGCGTCGGCCTGGTGGTCGGGATCAGCCTCGGCGTCCTGCTGGTGGCGATGATGGCCACGGTCTTCTCCGTGCTCCCGGGGGGTCGCGGCATCGGCACGGCGGTCGGCGACTGCGTGAGGCTGACGGGCCTGGAGACCGACATGAAGTACGACGAGGTGCCCTGTGGCGGAACTCGGCACAACTACACCGTGAGCAAGGTGCTGGGCTCCGAGAGCGAGGAGTGCGGCGACGACCCGGACGCGTACACGACCTACTACGGTCGCGAGGGTGATCTGTGCTTGATCCCGGTGTTCTTCGACGGCCAGTGCTACGACTTCACGCTCGCCTCGTTCACCGCCGAGAACAAGGCGGTGGACTGCGGCGCGTCCGAGGCGATCAAGGTGCGGGTGCTCGCGAACACCGCCGACGAGGCGGCCTGCGGCGCGAACACGTTGAAGGCCATGGCCTATCAGGAGACGAAGACCACGTACTGCTTCACGCCGGCTTCATAGGACACGAAGAAGGGCGCGTCCCCGCCGTGGGGACGCGCCCTTCTCGTTCGTTCCTGTGGCTTACCAGCCGCGCTCGGCGAGGCGGTGCGGCTCCGGAACGTCCTCGACGTTGATGCCGACCATGGCCTCACCCAGGCCGCGCGAGACCTTGGCGATGACGTCGGGGTCGTCGTGGAAGGTGGTGGCCTTCACGATGGCCTCGGCGCGCTGGGCCGGGTTGCCGGACTTGAAGATGCCGGAACCGACGAACACGCCCTCGGCGCCGAGCTGCATCATCATCGCGGCGTCGGCCGGGGTCGCGATGCCACCGGCGGTGAACAGCACGACGGGGAGCTTGCCGTTCTGCGCGATCTCCTTGACCAGCTCGTACGGCGCCTGGAGCTCCTTGGCGGCGACGTAGAGCTCGTCCTCGGGGAGGTTCTGCAGGCGGCGGATCTCCTGGCGGATCTTGCGCATGTGCGTGGTGGCGTTCGAGACGTCACCGGTGCCGGCCTCACCCTTGGAGCGGATCATGGCCGCGCCCTCGGTGATGCGGCGCAGGGCCTCGCCGAGGTTCGTCGCACCGCACACGAACGGAACGGTGAACGCCCACTTGTCGATGTGGTTGGCGTAGTCGGCCGGGGTGAGCACCTCGGACTCGTCGATGTAGTCGACGCCGAGCGACGCGAGAACCTGGGCCTCTACGAAGTGGCCGATGCGGGCCTTCGCCATGACCGGGATCGAGACGGCCTCGATGATCCCGTCGATCAGGTCGGGGTCGCTCATGCGGGCGACGCCGCCCTGCGCGCGGATGTCGGCGGGCACGCGCTCGAGCGCCATGACGGCGACGGCGCCCGCGTCCTCCGCGATCTTCGCCTGGGTGGCGTCGACCACGTCCATGATCACGCCACCCTTGAGCATCTCGGCCATGCCGCGCTTGACGCGGGCGGTACCCGTGACCTGATCAGTGCTCACCGGGGCAACCTTTCACGAGGGGAAGTCTTGGTGAACTCATCCTACGTCTGACGTGGCCCCCTCGCCCAAGCCACTGGAGCCCCGAACCAGAAGGCCACTTTCCGATCAACCGCAGGTAGCGCTGTGTTCATGGCCACTCCTTCGGAGATGGCAGCTCGGTCGCCGGGAAGTCGATCGTCCGGCCGAATCGCTCGTGCCCGAACTGGGCTTCGCCGAATTCGGCGCGAGCGGTTGACCGGACGACCGACGCGACCTCGCACGAGTGCGCCGGCCACTCGCGGGCCCCGGTGGGCGCCCAGTCGGGTCTGCGGGGTTGTACCGGGAGGTGAACGGGTGTGAGATCGAACACTACGACTTGACGGAGGTCGCCATGGGAAGCAAGAACTCCGACAACGGCACATCGGTAGGCGCGGTCGCTGTAGACGACCCGGCCAAGGTCCGCAACGTCGTGCTCGTGGGGCCGTCCGGCGCGGGCAAGACGACGCTCACCGAGGCCCTGCTCGCCGCCACCGGTGTCCTGACCCGCGCGGGATCGGTCACCGAGGGCACCACGGTCTGCGACCACGACCCGGCCGCCGTGCGACAACAACGATCGGTGGGCCTCGCGGTAGCCCCGATCCAGCACGGGGACATCAAGATCAATCTGATCGACACCCCCGGATACGTCGACTTCGTGGGTGAGCTCAGGGCAGGACTACGGGCCGCGGACGCGGCCCTTTTTGTTGTCAACGCCTTCGAGGGCGTTGACGCGGCCACCATCTCGCTGTGGGAGGAGTGCGCTCTCGTCGGCATGCCACGCGCCGTCGTCATCACACGCACCGACCACCACCGTGCGGACTTCGGCACCGAGGTCGTCGCGTGCCAGGCGGCGTTCGGCGCGGGCGTCGTGCCGCTGTACATGCCGGAGGGCGACGCGCTGGTCGGGCTGCTCACGTCCGGTGAGAACTACCCGGACGAGCGCGCGGCGTTGATCGAGGGAATCATCGCCGAGAGCGAGGACGAGACCCTCATGAACCGCTACCTGGAAGGCGAGGAGATCGACCAGGACACGCTGATCGCCGACCTGGAGACCGCCGTCTCGCGCGGCTCGTTCCACCCCGTGATGCCCGTGTGCGCCGCAACCGGCATGGGCCTCGTGGAGCTGTTGGACGGCATCGCGCGCGCGTTCCCGTCACCGCTGGAGCACCAGGTTCCGGACGTGACGTCGGTGGACGGCATCCCGCAGCCCCGCATGGCCGCCGACCCGGACGGGCCACTCGTCGCCGAGGTGGTCCGCACAGCAGTGGACTCCTACGTCGGCCGCGTGTCGTTGGTCCGTGTCTTCTCCGGCACCCTTCGCCCCGAACGCCCCGTGCACGTCTCCGGCCACGGCATGGCCGACCGCGGCCACGAGGACCACGACGCGGACGAACGCGTCGCCCACATCTACTCGCCGCTGGGCTCGACGCTGCGCGAGGTCCCCTACTGCGTGGCCGGCGACCTGTGCGCGCTGACGAAGCTGACCACCGCCGAGACCGGCGACACCGTCTCCGCCCCCGAACAACCACTGCTGATGGCGCCGTGGGACATGCCGGAACCGTTGCTGCCCATAGCCGTCGTGCCACGCACACGCAGCGACGAGGACAACCTGGCCCGCAACCTCGGCCGCCTGGTCGCGAGCGACCCGACCCTGCGCCTGGACCGCAACGCCGAGACGCACCAGATGGTCCTGTGGTGCATGGGCGAGGCCCACGCCGACGTCGTGCTGGCCCGCCTGCGCGCCGGCGGAGCGGAGATCGACACCGAACCGGTGCGCGTGCCGTTCCGCGAAACCTTTGCCGGATCCGGAAAAGGCCACGGCCGGCACGTGAAGCAGTCCGGAGGCCACGGCCAGTACGCGGTGTGCGACATCGTCGTGGAACCACTCCCCCGCGGCGCCGGCTTCGAGTTCGTGGACAAGGTCGTCGGCGGCTCGGTCCCCCACCAGTTCATCCCGTCGGTCGAGAAGGGCGTGCGCGCGCAGCTGGAACGAGGCCTGCACGACGGCACCCCTGTCGTCGACGTACGGGTGACTCTCGTCGACGGCAAAGCGCATTCGGTCGACTCGTCGGACGCCGCGTTCCAGACAGCCGGCGCGTTGGCGTTGAAGGAGGCCGCGGCCGCCGCGCGCACGCAACTGCTGGAACCGATGGACGAGGTAGCGATCCGGCTGCCCGACGAGCACCTGGGAACCGTGCTCGGCGACCTGTCCGGACGGCGCGGCCGGGTGCTCGGGACCGAGTCGGACGAGGGCGGGCGCACGATGATCCGCGCCGAGGTGCCGTCGTCGGAGCTGCTGCGGTACGCGGTCGAGCTGCGGTCGCTGACGTCGGGGACCGGCACGTTCACGCGCCGATTCTCCCGCTACGACCCGCTGCCGGAGGCGTTGGCGGCACGCGCCAGCAAGTAGGTCCGATCGCTCGCGTGCTCGACACGCGGGTCCGGAACGCGATCGAGGCGGGCCGTCACCGTGAGGCCCGCCTCCGCCAGCGTGCGCGTCTCCTCGTCGGGGTCGAGGAAGCGGAAGGTCAGGTCGACCTCGCTGTCCCACCACCGCGTCAGGGTCTTCTCCTGGCCCGCTCGCGTTTCCGCGTCGCGCACGTGGAACGCGACCAGCACCTGCCCGGCAGGGCGCAGCACCCGTGCGAACTCGGCGTAGGCCCGGGCGCGTTGCTCCGCATCGAGATGGATGACCGCGTACAGGCAGATGAGCGCGGAGACCGAGTGGGATCGGATGGGTAGCGCCGTCATGTCACCGGCGCAGGCGGGCACGTCTGCGTGCGTGCACATCTGCGGTGACAGGTCGACGCCGACGACGGGCACTCGTCCGGCCAGGTAGGCCGCGACGTGGCCCGGCCCGCAGCCGACGTCCAGGACCAGGCCGTCCGCCGACTCCGCGACGGCGTCGAGCAGAGCGCGGTCCAGCGGCTTCCCCGCGAGCTCGCCGCTCAGTTCGAGCGCGTAGCGCGCGGCCACGCGGTCGTACGAGCGGCGAGTGCTCACCGCACCAGCCTAGGTGTTCTGGGGGAAGCCCAGGTTCACGCCACCGTGCGACGGGTCGAGCCAGCGCGAGGTGACGACCTTCGAGCGGGTGAAGAAGTGCACGCCGTGCGGGCCGTACGCGTGGGAGTCGCCGAACAGCGATTCCTTCCAGCCGCCGAACGAGTAGTAAGCCACCGGCACGGGGATCGGCACGTTCACGCCGACCATGCCGACCTCGATCTCGTTCTGGAACCGGCGGGCCGCGCCACCGTCGTTGGTGAAGATCGCGGTGCCGTTGCCGTAGCGGTTGGAGTTGACCATCTCGACGGCTTCTTCGTAGGTGTCGCAGCGGACGACCGAGAGCACCGGGCCGAAGATCTCGTCGGTGTAGATCGTCATGTCGGTGCCCACGTGGTCGAACAGCGTCGGCCCGAGCCAGAAGCCGCCCGCCTCGCCGTCGATCGGGTGGTCGCGGCCGTCCACGGCCAGCACCGCGCCCGCGGCCACCCCGGCGTCCAAATAGGACGTGACCTTGTCCCGGTGCACGCCGGTGACCAGCGGTCCCATCTCGCACGACGCACCGGCGCCGACCTTCACGTCGGCGATCCGCGACTGGATCTTGGCGACCAGCGAGTCGCCGACCTCGCCCACGGCGACGACGACGGAGATCGCCATGCACCGCTCCCCCGCCGAGCCGAAGCCCGCGGACACGGCGGCGTCCGCGGCCAGGTCCAGGTCGGCGTCGGGCAGGACGACCATGTGGTTCTTGGCGCCGCCCAACGCCTGCACGCGCTTGCCGTGCGAGGTGCCGGTCTCGTAGACGTAGCGGGCGATCGGGGTGGAGCCGACGAACGAGATCGCCTTCACCGTCGGGTGTTCGAGGAGCCGGTCGACGGCCACCTTGTCGCCGTGCACGACGTTCAGGACGCCGTCCGGCAGCCCGGCCTCGGCGAACAGTTCGGCGAGGAAGTTGGACGACGAAGGGTCCTTTTCGGACGGTTTCAGGACCACGGTGTTGCCGCACGCGATGGCGGTCGGCACGAACCACAGCGGCACCATCGCCGGGAAGTTGAACGGCGAGATCACGCCGACCACGCCCACGGGCTGCTGGATCGAGTAGACGTCCACGCGGGTCGACGCGTTCTCGCTGAACCCGCCCTTCAGCAGCTGCGGGATCCCGCACGCGTACTCGACCGACTCCAGCGCCCGCTGGATCTCGCCACCCGCGTCGGACACGACCTTGCCGTGCTCGGCGGACACGATCTTCGCGAGGTCGCCCTTGCGGTCGTTGAGCAGCTCGCGGAACTTGAACATCACCGTCGAGCGTTGCGCCAGGGACGCGTTCCGCCACGACGCAAACGCTTCCGCGGCGGCCGACACCGCCGCGTCCACTTCGGACACAGAGGCGAAGGCGACCTGGGAGGCCACCTTGCCGGTCGTCGGGTCGTAGACGTCGCCGAGCCGTTCAGGAGCGTTGTCCCAGGGCTTGCCGTTGATCCAGTGTTTGATCACGCTTTCTCCACCGCCTGCGCCAGAATGCCCAAAGCCTCTTCCAGTTCGTCCTCGGTCAGCGTCATCGGCGGGGCCAGCCGGATCACGTTGCCGTACAGGCCGCCCTTGCCGACGAGCAGCCCGCGCGCCTTCGCCTCGGCCAGCACGACACCGGCGGCACCGGCGTTCGGTTCGCCCTCGGGGCCGACGAACTCGACGCCGACCATCAGGCCCTTGCCGCGCACGTCGCCGATCACCGGGTGCTTCTCGGCCAGCTCGCGCAGGCCGCTCAGCAGCCGTGAGCCGAGCTTGGCCGCGTTGGCCTGGAGATCGTGGTCGAGCAGGTAGTTCACGGTGGCGAGCGCGCCGGCCGTGGAGATCGGGTTGCCGCCGAACGTCGAGATCGAGTTGGCGTTGATCGTGTCCATCAGGTCGCCGCGCGCGACGACACCGCCGATCGCGAGACCGTTGCCGAGGCCCTTGGCGAACGTCATCGCGTCCGGCACCACGTCGTGCGCCTGGATGCCCCAGAAGTGCTCGCCGGTGCGGCCCCAGCCGGTCTGCACCTCGTCGGAGATGAACAGGATCCCGTACTCGTCCAGCACGTCCTTGAACGCGCGGAACAGGCCGTCGGGCGGGGACGTGAAGCCGCCGACGCCCTGGATCGGCTCGGCGATCATGCAAGCGACGTCGCCGGACGTCGTGGTCTCGATGATCTCGCGCAGGTCCTCGACGCACGCCTTGATGTAGTCGGCGTCGGAGAACGACCTGAACGGCGAACGGTAGCGGTAGCCGCCGTGCACCCAGCTGACCTTGATCGGCGACAGCGCGGACGCGGACCAGCCGCGGTTGCCCGTGATGGCGACGGTGGCGAACGCACGGCCGTGGTAGCTGTTGCGCAGCGCCAGCACCTGCTCGCTGCGGCGCGCCTGGGTGGCGAGCATCAGCGCGGTCTCGTTGGCCTCGGTGCCGGAGTTGGTGAAGAACACCTTGGCGTCCGGGATGCCCGACAGCTCGGCGATCTTCTCCGCCAGCTCGACCTGCGAGCGGATCAGGTACAGCGTCGAGCTGTGCAGCACACCCGTGTCGAGCTGCGACCGGATCGCGTCGCTGATCTCGGCGACGTCGTAGCCGATGGCGTTGGTCAGGATGCCCGCGAAGAAGTCCAGGTAGGTCGTGCCCTCGCGGTCGGTCACCCGGCGCCCGGAGGCGCTCGCGATCTCGATGGGCTCGTCGTAGTAGAGGGCCAGCCACTTCGGCATCACCGCGCGGTGTCGTGCCAGCAGCTCCTTGTGAGCCATCTCGTCCTCCAGGGGTCCGACGCCTCCCTCGGAGTCTGCTGCCGTGCCGGGTGCGCCGCCATGCACAACCTGTACCCGGATCGGCTGGTTGGCATTACGTTGTGTCCATGTACCCGACGGTCTCCGAAGTCGTCGCTCTGCCGGTGATCCGGCAGGGAAAGCCCCGTTTGGTGGCCGGATCGGCCGGCCTTGGCCGACGCGTGCGCTGGGTGCATGTGGCGGAGATCGCAGACATCGCGCCGCTGCTGCGCGGCGGCGAACTGGTGCTCACGACCGGCGTGATGCTCCCCGAGTCCGGCCTCGCCCGCTACATCGAGGAACTGGCCGCCGTCGGCTGCGCGGGCCTGATCGTCGAGCTGGGCAGGCGGTGGCGCGACGACGTGCCCGGCGCGCTGGTCACGGCGGCCGAACGGCACGGGTTACCGCTGGTCACGCTCACCGAGGAGACCAAGTACGTGGCCGTGACCGAGGCCGTCGTGGGGCTGATCGTGGACGCCCAGCTGGCCGAGCTCAGGGCCGCGGAGCAGGTGCACGAGACGTTCACGGCGCTGACGGTCGCGGGCGCCGAACCCTCCGAGGTGCTGCGCGAGGTGGCCCGCACGTCCGGGCTGGCGGTCGTGCTGGAGACGCTCGGCCACGACGTGCTCGCCTACGACGCGGCCGGGCACGATCCCGTGACGCTGCTGGACGACTGGGCGGCGCGCTCGCGGGCCGTCACGGTCACCGAGCGGACCGCCTACCACACCGCGTCCGGCTGGTTGATCACGATCGTCGGGGCGCGCGGCGCGGACTGGGGCCGGCTCGTGATGGTCTCGCCGGAGCCACCACCGCACCGGCACGTCGTGGTCGCCGAACGCGCTGCCTCGGCGTTGGCGGTGCATCGGCTCGTGGCGCGCGATCGGGAGTCGCTGGAACGGCAGACGCACCGGACGTTGCTGGCCCAGCTGCTCGGCCAGTCGCCGCAGTCACCGGACCTGGGCGCACGGGCGGCGGCGCTGGGCGTGCCGCTGGAACGACGGCAGCTGATCGGCGTGGCGGTCCGGCCGGTGTCCGTCCTGCAGGGGCAAACGCTTGCCACCCAGGAGGTCCTGCGTGATCTCGCCGAGGCGACAGCGCTGGCGGCTCGGCGGGTGACGGTCGCGGCGCTGGTCGGCGTCGTGGACGACACATCGGTGCGTGCGCTGCTGTCGGTGCCGGTGACCGTTGGCGTGGAAGGGGTTCTGCGCAAGGTCGCGCGCGAGATCCACCGGACGGCGGCGTCGGCCGTGGTCATCGCGGTCGGCACCACCGTGACGTCCACATCGGACGTTCGGAGGACGCTCGGCGAGGCCGCGCACGTGGCCGGGGCGGCGCTGCGAGCACCGGGATCCCAGCTCTACCACCGGCTTGACGACGTCCGGCTGCGCGGGCTGCTGCACCTGCTGCGCGAGGACGAACGGGTGCGGGCGTTCGCGGACCGCGAGCTCGGGCCGTTGCTGGCACGGGACTCGGCGCAGGGCTCCCGGCTGGTCGAGCTGCTGCGGTGCCTGTGCGAGAACGGCGGCAACAAGTCGGCGGCGGCCGCGGCGGCGCACCTGTCCCGCACGGCCTACTACCAGCAGCTGGGGCGGATCGAACAGGTTCTCGGCGTCTCGCTGGAGGACCCGGAGTCCGTGCTCTCGCTCTACGTCGCACTGCTGGTGCACGAAATGGGCCCGTGAGCGCGCACGGGCCCATTTTCGACGTGGGAACTCAGCCGTTGATCGTCGGGAAGGTGCCCGAGAGAACGGTCGGGTTCGGCACGACGTTGTTGGTCGGCAGGTCGGACAGCGCCGGCGCCTTCAGGTCACCGACGTGCGCGTTGCCCGTGAGGGCCTCGGCGTTCGGCAGCGACGGCAGGGTGCCCAGCTCGGCGGCGACCGGGTTCGGCACGGTGCGCTCCTGCGCGGCCGGGACGGCGGGCAGCGCGGGCACCGGCAGGTCGTTGGCCACGGGGGCGCCGACGTGCGGGAGCTGGACGGCGGAGGCCGACTCGAGCGGGTTCGCGTGCTGCGTGGCGTCGGAGATCAGCTTGTCCGCGCCGACCTCGGGGACGCCGGCACCCAGCTGGGGAAGCTCGGCGGCGCTGGCCGAGCCCGCGAGGAGCGGGGCGGCGCTGGCGGCGAGCAGGGCGGCGGCACGGAACAGTCCGGAACGAGACACAGTTTTCCTCAATCTGGTTTGGGGACCGATCTTCGATTTCATCGGCGCATTTGGTTCGAGAATTAACCCGCTCGATCGGGTGTTCAGGGCTTGAACCTCACGTCACGGGAGGTCCTACGGTCTTGATGTGACCCGTTGGAGCATCGGTGACCTGGCCAAAGCGAGCGGACTGACGATCCGCACGCTGCACCACTACGACGAGATCGGACTGGTCGTCGCTTCCGAGCGCACGGCATCCGGTCACCGTCGGTACACACCGGACGACGTCCGCCGCCTCTATCAGGTGAGATCGCTGCGCCAGCTCGGTCTTTCCCTGGAAGAAGTCCGATCGGCACTGTCCCGTTCGGACTCGCTGCGGCCTCTCTTCGAGGCCCAGCTCGCCGCGCTGAACGCCCAGGCGCGGCAGGTGGAGGCACTGCGGTCGCGGCTCACCGCGCTGCTCGACGGACACACCACCGAGTCCCTTCTGTCCACTTTGGAGATGATGTCCGTGTACGAGAGCTACTTCACCGCCGACCAGCTGGACGACCTGAGGTCGCGTGCGGCGGCGATGGGCCCGGAGGCCGTGGAGGCACTGAAGGCGTCCTGGCTGGAGCTGGTGCGACAGCTGCGTCAGCACCTGGCCGACGGCACGCCCGCCGACGACCCGCGCGTCGTTGAACTGGCACGGCAGTGGGACGAGCTCGGCGCTCAGTTCACCGGTGGCGACCCGGCGGTCCAGGCCGCGGCGCAGAAGTCGTGGACCGAGAACAAGGCGTCGATCAGCACGCAGATCGGCTGGCCCGCCGACGACGGCGTGGTGGACTACGTAACTCGGGCGCGCGCGGCGCGGTGAGCTGAAAGGGTGTCGTCATGTCCGCTGATGACGACGCTCGCCGCCTGCAGGCGGCAGATCCGACCGGGTGGTTCGAGAAGCTCTACGCGGAGGCCGCCGCCGGCACGGCCTCCGTCCCGTGGGACGTCGCCCACCCCCAGCCGCACCTCGTCGAGTGGGCTTCCGGTCTCGACGGCACCGGCCAGCGGGCGCTGGTCGTGGGCTGTGGCTACGGCCGCGACTCGGAGTTCCTGGCCTCATTGGGGTTCGAGGTGACCGCCTTCGACATCTCCCCCACCGCCGTGGCGGCCGTGCAGGCGCGCTATCCGGAGTCCTCCGTCTCGTACGTGGTCGCCGACCTGCTGAACCCGCCCGCCGAGTGGCACCACGCGTTCGACCTCGTCGTGGAGAACATGACGGTGCAGGCGCTGCCCGTCGACGCGCACGCCCAGGCCATCGACCGGGTTGCGTGGCTGACCGGCTCGAAGCTGCTGGTCCTGGCCGTGGCCCGGGAAGAAGGACCGGTCCCGGACGGTCCGCCGTGGCCGTTGACGCCGTCCGAGATCCTCTCGTTCCAGACGGACGGCCTCACCACGCTGAAGGTGAACCGCGACGCGGCCCGCTGGACCGCGGAGTTCGTTCGGTAACTGGCCATGAACTGACCACTTATGACGGACTTCTGCCGCTTAGCGTGAATCATGCTCGTTCGTCGGCTCATCGCCCGTCTGCTCGACTGGCTCCTGGTGCTGGTCGTGGCGTGGCCGTTGGTCCACGAACCCGTCCTGGTGGTGCTCTGCGCGGCGCTGTACGACGCTCTGCTGCTCCGCCTGAACACCCTCGGCAAAGCCCTCACGGGGCTGCGGGTCGTGGGCCCCGCGTCCGGCCTGAGCCTCAGACGTGCACTGGCGCGCACGCTCATCACGACCGCGCTGCCCGGCGCGGGCGCGGTGCTCGTGCTGACCGGTCTGGGCTGGCGGGAACCGGCGCTGATGGCGGGCCTCGGCTGGCAGCAGCCGTGGGTCGTCATCGGCGAACACGTCACCGTGGGTTCGCCGGGCTGGCTCGCGTCGTTGCTGCTGGTCGGCGGGTTCGTGCTGCTCGTGCTGTCGGCCGTGGAGGCGCTTGCTCTCCGTGGCACCCGGACCTGGCACGACCGCAAGGCGGGCACGGCAGTGGTGCGTCTGAAGGTGGCACAATCGCAGCGGTGAAGGTGAACAACGAGGTCCACGAGAACCGCGGCAACGCGGTGCAGGCGGGTCGCATCGGCTCCCTTCACATCACCCCGCTCGCGCCACCAACCACCGCGTTGAACGGTCTGGCGCCGAGCGTCTCGTCGTTCGCGGGCCGCGCCGCGGAGCTGGCTGACCTCGCCGAGCACAAGGTTGTCGTGGTCTCCGGGCTGGGCGGGATCGGCAAGACCGAGTTGGTGCTGCGCTTCGCGGAGGACAACGACTTTCCAGGCGGGCGGCTGTTCTGGAACTTCCACGGATACGACGAATCAAAACGGACAGACGCGTCGACTGCTCTCGCTTCCTTCCTGCGGGCCCTGGGTGTCATGGAAGTTCCGTCCGCTGAAGCGGACATGGCCGTGCTGTACCGGTCACTGGTCGCCACTCGCAAACCGATGCTGATCGTGCTGGACAACGTCTGCACCGCCGCACAGATCCGTCCGCTCATAGTCGCAAAGCATCAGGTCGTCGTCACGAGCCGACACCTGCTCACCGGTCTGGACGCGCACCAGTTGGAGCTGCACGTTCTGCCGCAACCCGATGCGGAACGGATCGCGGGCGGGGCCGAGATCGCCAAACTCTGCGGCCGGTTGCCCCTCGCTTTGCAGATCATGTCGGCGCTGCGAAAGACAGACCCTGGCCACGACTGGGCCGACGAACTTCGCGAGGCGCGGCTGAGCCTTCTCCGCCACGACGACCTCGACGTTCGAGCCGTGTTCGACCTGTCGTACCGAGCACTCACCCTCGAACAACGGCGATTCTTCCGGCTGATAGCGATGCACCGTGCTAACACGATCACTGCGGAAGGCGCGGCCGCATTCGCCGAGGTGTCCGTACCAGAAGCAAGGAAGCGTCTGCGAGAGCTGCGGATCGCGCATCTGCTGGAACGAGACAACCGATTCCACGACCTCGTCCAGGAGTTCGCCGACGAGCTGCGCAATCACGAAGACTCGGTGTCCACCGTCATGGCGGCGGGTAATCGGTTCGTTGAACTCAACGGAGCTGGTCACTCGCCTGATTGGCGTCTCGTGAGTTGGTGCGCGATCTCAAAACTCTCCGACGATGGACACGTTGACACTGCCGCACGACAAGCGGCAATCCGGCCGTACCTCGGTCAACTCGACCCGGAGGTCCTCATGGGGATCGCGGAAAAAATTCAAGAACTCAGCGCGAAGGCGCTCTCGATGAACACCAAAGCCTCCGGCAGCACGCGGCGCCAGTAGCCATCACTGTGCTCGCCATGCTCGAACGACGCTACCGACGCGTTCACCGCATGAGCCAGCTCCCGCGCGGGGTCGTGGAACGGATCCTCCCGCCCGCACCACACACCGACGGGT
This sequence comes from Lentzea waywayandensis, assembly GCF_900115955.1. Taxonomy (GTDB): domain Bacteria; phylum Actinomycetota; class Actinomycetes; order Mycobacteriales; family Pseudonocardiaceae; genus Lentzea; species Lentzea waywayandensis. Next base: position 252,636 of record NZ_FOYL01000008.1, on the reverse strand, counting down.
GACTTGATCCTCTCCCTGTGCCGCAACGGTTCGTGCGCCTCCCACACCTCGCGCGACGCGAACCCGCTGACCTGCTGGGCGTCCTCCCACGACGGGAAGAGCGCGGGACTGATGGCCGCCACGGCCTTCAGCGGCTGCCGGGACGCGATGTCGAGCACCCCGAACCCGCCCATCGAGATCCCCAGCGCCGCCTCGAACGGCACGGGCGGCGTGAGGTCCACCCAGTAGTCCTCGCCGCCGTTGATCACCGCGCACCGGAACGCGCACCCGTCGAGGAACTGCGGCAGCCCGAGGTCCTGCCACCAGCCGACGCTGCCGCCGCGGCCGTGCAGCACGAGCACCACCGGGCCCGACGAGCCCATCCACGCGCCCCATGGCGTGGGCTGAACGGGTACGGGCGGGACGTCGGGGACCACGCCGTCGGGGCCTGTCCAGCCGAGCAGACGCCGGCCACGCGGGGTCAGTGCGCCGTACGTTCCGGCCGCTCCGACCAGGCCCGCGCCACCGAGAAGGACAGCTCGCCGGGACATCCCCATGCGGTCCAGTGGAACACAATGTGCGCCGATCATGACAAGCGTGGACACTCTGACACTGCCACACCTGCGGCGGCGGACCCAGGATTCCGGGATGGAATCCGCCCGGATTGAGGTTGTTTCAGCAGCGTAACAGGGGGTTGAACGATGGCAGTCGAGTCCTCACCGCCCCAGGTCACACCTGACGGCCGCGTCGAACTGAGCGACGCAGGTCCCATCAAGGACAGCAGGTTCTTCAACCCCGAGCTCGCGCCCGTGCCCATCGAGCAGCGGACATGGACGACGTACAACTTCTTCGCGCTGTGGATGGGCATGGCGCACAACATCCCCAGTTACACGCTCGCGGCGTCGTTGATCGCGATCGGCATGGACTGGGTGCAGGCGTTCCTCACGATCACCCTGGGCAACCTGATCGTGCTCGTTCCCATGCTGCTCAACAGCCACGCGGGCACGAAGTACGGCATCCCGTTCCCCGTGTTCGCCCGCGCCTTCTACGGCATCCGCGGCGCGAACCTGGTGGCGTTGCTGCGCGCGTTCATCGCCTGCGCGTGGTTCGGCATCCAGACGTGGGTCGGCGGCAAGGCGCTGCACGTGATCATCGGGCGGCTGACCGGCGACGGGTGGACCAAGGCGTCCCAGATCGGCGGCCAGCCGTGGACGTTGTGGCTGTGCTTCTTCGGGTTCTGGGTCGTGCAGATGCTGGTGATCTGGCGCGGCATGGACGCGATCCGGCGGTTCGAGAACTGGACGGCGCCGCTGGTCAGCGTCGGGTTCCTGATCCTGCTGGGCTACGTGCTGGTGAAGGCGGGCGGGTTCGGGCCGATCCTGCACCAGGGCAGCACCCTGGGCTGGGGGCCGGACTTCTGGAAGGTCTTCTTCCCCGCGCTGATGGGCATGATCGCGTTCTGGTCGACGCTGTCGCTGAACATGCCGGACTTCACCCGGTTCGGTGGTAGCCAGAAGAAGCAGGTGACCGGGCAGATCCTCGGTCTGCCGACGACCATGTCGTTCATCGCGATCGTCGCGATCCTGACGACGTCCGGCGCGCAGGCGTTGTACGGCGAGGCGATCTGGGACCCGGCGGATCTCGCGTCCCGCTTCGACAACACGTTCCTGGTGATCATCGCGCTGGTCTCGCTGGTGCTGGCGACGATCTCGGCGAACCTCGCGGCGAACGTCGTCAGTCCGTCCTACGACTTCTCGAACGCCTTCCCGCGGAAGATCACGTTCGCCGTGGGCGGCCTGATCACCGGTGTCATCGGCATCGTGATCCAGCCGTGGCGGCTGATCTCCGACCCGAACATCTACATCTTCGCGTGGCTCGGGTTCTACGGCGGCCTGCTGGCCTCGGTCGCGGGCGTGTTCGTCGCCGGGTACTGGGTGATCAAGAAGACGCACCTGGAACTCACCGACCTCTACCTCGACGGCAGGGGCGCGTACTGGTTCAACGGCGGCTGGAACTGGCGTGCTGTCGTGGCGACGCTCGTGGGCTCCGTGCTCGCGGTCGGCGGCGCCCACGGCGGGCCGTTCCCGGTGGACGGGCTGATCCCGTTCCTCAAGCCGCTCTACGACTACAACTGGGTCGTCGGCTTCGCGGCCGGCTTCCTGGTCTTCCTCGCTCTGAAGGACAACACGGCAAAGGAGACGACCAGGTGAGCAACATCATCCGGGCGGCGCTCGTCCAGCAGAAGTGGACGGGCGACAAGGAGACGATGATCGCGAACGCGGTCGAGCACATCCGCGCTGCCGCATCACAGGGCGCGCAGGTGTTGTGCCTCCAGGAGCTCTTCTACGGCCCGTACTTCTGCCAGGTGCAGGACGCGGACTTCTACTCCTACACGGAGTCCATTCCGGACGGTCCGACGACCCAGCTGATGCAGGAAGTCGCCGCGCAGAACAACATCGTGCTGATCGTGCCGATGTACGAGGTCGAACAGCCGGGCGTCTACTACAACACCGCCGCCGTGATCGACGCGGACGGCACGTACCTCGGCAAGTACCGCAAGAACCACATCCCGCAGGTGAAGGGCTTCTGGGAGAAGTTCTACTTCAAGCCCGGCAACCTCGGGTACCCGGTGTTCGACACCGCGGTCGGCCGGATCGGCGTCTACATCTGCTACGAGCGCCACTTCCCCGAGGGCTGGCGCGCTCTGGGGCTCGCGGGCGCGAAGATCGTGTTCAACCCGTCGGCGACCTCGCGTTCGCTGAGCGAGTACCTGTGGAAGCTGGAGCAGCCCGCCGCGGCCGTGGCGAACGAGTACTTCGTCGGCGCGATCAACCGCGTGGGCGTGGAACCGTTGGGTGACAACGAGTTCTACGGCCAGACGTACTTCGTCTCGCCACGCGGCCAGCTCGTCGGCGACGCCGCGTCCGACACCGAGGAAGAGCTCGTCGTGCGCGACCTCGACCTGGACCTGCTGACCGAGGTCCGTGACACGTGGGCGTTCTACCGCGACCGCCGCCCCGACACCTACGAGGGCCTGGTGAACCCGTGAGCACTCTCATCCGCAACGGCCTGGTCATCAACGCGACCGGTTCGCACGCCGCCGACGTGCTGATCAGCGGCGAGCACATCGCCGCCCTGGTCACGCCGGGGTTCGAGGTGCAGGCCGACGAGGTCATCGACGCGGCCGGGAAGTACGTGATCCCCGGCGGCATCGACGCGCACACGCACATGGAGATGCCGTTCGGCGGCACCCAGTCCGCGGACACCTTCGAGACCGGCACGACCGCGGCGGCGTGGGGCGGCACCACCACGATCGTCGACTTCGCCGTGCAGCCCAAGGGTTCCTCACTGCTGTCCACTCTGGACAAGTGGCACAGCAAGGCGGACGGCAACTGCGCCGTCGACTACGGCTTCCACATGATCATCTCCGACGTGAACGACGAGTCGCTCAAGGAGATGGACTCGTGCATCGCGGCCGGCGTGAACAGCTTCAAGATGTTCATGGCCTACCCCGGCGTCTTCTACGCCACGGACGGCGAGATCCTGCGGGCCATGCAGAAGGCGCGCGAGACCGGCGCCACGATCATGATGCACGCCGAGAACGGCATCGCGATCGACCAGCTCGTCGCGCAGGCGCTGGCCTCGGGCCTGGGTGACCCCGTGCAGCACGGCCTGACCCGGCCGCCGGAGCTGGAGGGCGAGGCCACGTCGCGCGCGATCCAGCTCGCGAAGGTGACCGGTTCTCCCCTGTACATCGTGCATCTCTCGGCGGCGCAAGCGCTTGACGCCGTGACGGCTGCCCGTGACACGGGCCAGAACGTGTTCGCCGAGACGTGCCCGCAGTACCTGTACCTGTCGTTGGAGGACCTGGCGCGGCCGGGTTTCGAGGGCGCGAAGTTCGTGGCCTCGCCTCCGTTGCGGCCCAAGGAGCACCAGTCGTCGTTGTGGCGCGGCCTGCGGACCAACGACCTCTCGGTGGTGAGCACCGACCACTGCCCGTTCTGCTTCAAGGACCAGAAGCAGCTGGGCGTCGGAGACTTCTCCAAGATCCCCAACGGCATGCCCGGCGTCGAGCACCGCGTCGACCTGCTGCACCAGGGCGTCGTGAAGGGCGAGATCACCCGCGAACGCTGGGTCGAGATCGTCTCCACGACTCCCGCCCGCATGTTCGGCATGTACCCGCGCAAGGGCGTGATCGCACCGGGAGCCGACGCGGACGTCGTGATCTACGACCCCACGGCGTCGCAGACGATCTCCGCGGAGACCCACCACATGGCCGTGGACTACTCGGCCTACGAGGGATTCGAGGTCACCGGTCGCGTGGACACGGTGTTCTCCCGCGGCCGCAAGGTGATCGCCGACGGCGCGTACCACGGCTCGACGGGCCACGGCCGTTTCGTGTCCCGCGACCTCAACCAGTACCTCGTCTGAGAAAGGCGGTCACCCGTGGACTTCGGTGTAGTGCTGCAGACCGACCCGCCGGCGCGGGACGTGGTGGAAGGCCTCCGCGCGGCCGAGGACTGCGGCTTCCGCTACGGCTGGACGTTCGACTCCTGCGTGCTGTGGCAGGAACCGTTCGTCATCTACTCGCAGGTGCTCTCGGCCACCCGGGATCTGATCATCGGCCCGATGGTCACCAATCCGTCCACTCGCGACTGGTCGGTGACGGCATCGCTGTTCGCGACGCTGAACGACATGTTCGGCAACCGCACGGTCTGCGGCATCGGCCGAGGCGACTCGGCCCGCCGCGTGATCGGCCAGAAGCCCGCGTCGCTGGCCACGCTGGGCGACGCGATGCACGTGATCAAGGAGCTGGCCGAGGGCCGGGAGGTCGAGCACCACGGCACAGCGGTGCAGATCCCGTGGGTGCGCAACGGAAAGCTCGAAATGTGGATGGCCGCGTACGGCCCGCGCGCGCTGAAGATGGTCGGCGAGCAGGCCGACGGCTTCATCCTGCAGACCGCCGACCCGGACATCGCCCGCTGGACCATCGGCTCCGTCCGGGAAGCCGCGGTGGCCGCCGGACGTGACCCGTCGGCCATCACGATGTGCGTGGCCGCACCGGCCTACGTCGGCACGGACCTGCCGCACCAGCGCGACCAACTCCGGTGGTTCGGCGGCATGGTCGGCAACCACGTCGCGGACCTCGTTGCGCGATACGGGGATTCGGGCGTGGTGCCCAAGGCCCTGACCGACTACATCAAGGACCGCGAGGGCTACGACTACGCCCACCACGGCAAGGCGGGCAACCGTTCCACCGACTTCGTGCCGGACGCGATCGTGGACCGCTTCTGCCTCGTCGGCCCGGAGTCGGCGCACATCGAACGGCTGAAGGAACTGAAGGAGATCGGCGTCGACAACTTCGCGCTGTACCTGATGCACGACGAGAAGGACAAGACGCGCGACGCCTACGGATCGGCGATCATCTCCGCCGTTTAGCGGCATACTGAATCGCGTGTCTGATGATCTGCCCAAGGGGTCCGTGCACAACTCCGTGACCGGAGACGTGTACGGACCTCTTGTGCAGGCCGGACATGTCAGCGGCGACATCAACCTGCACACCCACACAACGCTCCGCCCTCCCGCGGAACTGCCGCTGCGAATCGGTGTCGTGCCGCAACGAGCGGCGTCGTTCCAGCAAAGATCGCTGTCCTGGAACGCCGTCACCGTGCTTTCCGGAATGGGCGGCGTGGGCAAGACACAACTCGCCGCCGACCACGCCGCGAAGGAATGGTCCGCGGGCAAGGTCAGTCTGCTGGTCTGGGTCACGGCGGATTCGCGGGAAGCGATCGTGTCCGCCTACGCCGAGGCCGCGGCGGAACTCACCGGGCGCGACGAGACCGACCCGGAACGCGGCGCGCGCAGGCTGCTGGAGTGGCTGGCGAGCACCGGTGAACCGTGGCTCGTGGTGCTCGACGACGTCCAGGACCCGGCCGACCTCGCGGACCTCTGGCCACCGGACAACGGCCGGACACTCGTCACGACACGGCGACGGGACGCGGCCCTGCGCGGAGATCGGCGAGCCGTGGTCGAGGTCGAGACCTTCAGCGAGGCCGAAGGACTGGCCTACCTGCGGGAGGTGCTGGCGGACCAGCCCGCGTTGCTCGACGGCGCGGCCGAGGTGGTGCGCGAACTCGGATGCCTGCCGCTCGCGCTGGCACAGGCGGGTGCGTACGTGCTGGACCTGCAGTTGTCCTGCACCGAGTACCTGCGACGGTTGACCAGTCAGCCCCTCAAGAGCGTGGCCGCCACCTGGTCGTTGTCGATCCAGCAGGCCAACAGCCTGCGCCCCAGGAAGGTCGCGGGTCACCTGCTCGACGTCCTGAGCGTGCTCGACCCCAACGGCGTCCCGCTCGGCGTGCTCCTGGGGGCGTCGACGCAGGACCACGTGCTGGGGCGCACAGGTGACGTCCTGGACGAGTCCGGCCTGCGCGACGTGCTCGCGAACCTCCACCGGCTGGGTCTGATCACCCTCGATCCGACGTCACCGGGGCGCGAGATCCGGGTGCACGCGCTCGTGCAACGCGCCAACCGCGACACCTGGAAGACCCGGCAGACGAGGAGGGTCACCCGCGCCGCCGCGGACGCGCTGAAGGAGGTGTGGCCGCGCAACCCGCACGACCAGTCGGTGAACGTCCTGCGCGCCAACGCCGCGACGCTCTTCGCGAACGGCAGCGAGCACCTGTGGGGACGGAAGTGCCACGCCCTTCCGCTCACCCTGGGGAACAGCATCGGCCTCAGCGGCCGCGCGGACGAGGCCAGGGACCACTTCGACCGCCTCCGCACCACCGCCACGCAAGCCCTTGGCCCCTGCGACGTCTACACGCTCGTCGCGCGCAGCAGCCTGGCCTACTGGCGGGGCAGGGCAGGCGATCCGGCCGGCGCGCTGGCCGAGTACGAGCAGATCTCCGCCGACGCGTCACGGGTGCGCCGAGCCGACCGCGAGGTCGTGCGCGACCTCGTGCTGAACAATCTGCAGGATCACGCGAACATGCGCGCCCGCACCGGCGACGTGGCTGGTGCCGTCACCCAGTTCGAGCAACTCCTCTCCGAGAGGCTCCGGACGCACGGGCCGGACGACCTCGACGTGCTGTCCATCCGGAACGACCTCGCGAGGCTGCGCAGGAGATCCGGCTCAGGCGACCCGCTCGCCGAGATCGAGCGGCTCATCCCCGACCTGAGCCGGGTGTACGGACCCGAGCACCCGCAGACGCTGGCCGCCAGGCACAACCTCGCCGTGGCGCGGGCCGGCTCCGGCGACCTGGCCGGTGCCATCGCCGACCAGGAGCGACTCGTCCCGGACGCCCTGCGGGTGTACGGGCCTGGTCACCCGAGGACGGTGGACATCCGCAACAGCCTCGTCGACTGGCTGGCCGAGGCGGGAGACCTGGAGGGCGCGAGGGCGGCCGCCGCGGAACTCGTCGCCGACCACGAGCGGCTGCTCGGTGCGGATCTGAAGCGGCGGCGCGAGGACTAGCGGACCGTGCGGGTCTCGCCGTCCCACTCCGCGCCCAGCGTCGGCATGAGCTCGGCCAGCTGCACCGGGTAGACGGTGTCCTCGGCGGCTTCCAGCTCCTGCGCGCTCCACCACCGGTACGCGGTGATGGAGGTCTCCTCGACGTCGTTGAAGCCCGAGGTGTCCACGTCGAGACCGTCGACGGAGGCGTAGAAGAACCACTCCTCCGCGTCGAACGTCTCGCCGTCGAAGCTGAAGACCGTGCGGCGCCGCCAGATCGGGCCGACGAGCTGCTCCGGCGCCAGCTTGAGGCCCGTCTCCTCGAAGGCCTCGCGGACGGCCGCTGCGCGCAGCTCCTCGCCGTTCTCCACGCCGCCGCCGACCGTGAACCAGAAGGACTCCTGGGGGCGTGCGGGGTCGAAGCCCTGGAAGAGCAGCACTCGGCCCGCCGGGTCGGTGAGGACCACGCGGGCGGACGGGCGGGGCCTGAGCATCGCGGCGTCGGACGGGCTGACGGGTTCGGCGATCTCGAAGTACGACGGTTGCGGCGCGGTGCCTGCCAGGCGGAGCCAGCGGACCACTCGGCGGCGGCGCAGCAACAGGGTGTCGCGGACGGCGTCGTTGTGGACGCGGCGGGCCAGCATCACGCGTTCTTCGGCGTCGGCGAGCTCGAAAGCCAGCGCTGGGGCCAAAGTCGAGCGGTCCAGGGCTCCCAGGAGGCCGGAGAGCTCGTTCTCGGCCTGTTCGCGGTCGGCACGCGACGCGGACTCGGCGCGGGAGGCCGCGGCGGAGAGTTCCGGAACCAGCAGCGTGCGCACCAGGACGGCGCGGCGGGCCAGCGCGGCGTCCACGGCGGCCCAGGCGGCGTCGGTGCGGATGTGCAGGCGGTCCAGGCGGTTCGCGATCCTCAGGATCCAGGCGGCGAGCAGCAGAGCGACGAGCACGACGACAAGCGCGGTGGTCACGGCCGGCTCACCCCGCACGGGTCAGCGTTGGACCGCTGGGTGAGCCGGCCGTGACCACCCTTGTCTGGAGGAAAAAGCGCTGTCATGCCTCGCTCACCCTGCGCGGGTCGGCGGCGATGGCGGTCTCGTAGACGCGCAACACCTGTGATGCGACCACGGACCAGTCGAAGGCCTGCACCCGAGCCGACGCCAGGTCGACGTACTCGGCGCGCAACGCCGAGTCCCGCAGCACCGAGCGCAACGAGTCGGCCAGCGCGTGAGCGTCTCCGACCGGGAACAGCGCGCCCGCCTTGCCGTCGTCCAGCACGCGGCGGAAAGCGTCGAGGTCCGAAGCCACCACGGCGGTGCCGGCGGACATGGCCTCGGTGAGGATGATGCCGAACGACTCGCCGCCGGTGTTCGGGGCGACGTAGACGTCCACGGATCGGAGCATCCGGGCCTTGTCCTCGTCGCTGACCTGGCCCAGCAGGTCGACGCGGTCGGCGAAGCGGCCCTCGAACGGGTCCTCGCCGCGGCCCACGACGAGCAGGCGCAGGTCCGGGAACTCGTCGGCGATCAGGCCGAACGCCTCCCACAGCAGCGGCATGCCCTTGCGCGGCTCGTCGTAGCGGCCGACGAAGCCGATCGTGCCGCCCGCGCGCGGGTAGCCGTCCAAAGTGGACGCCGAGGCGAAGAAGTCGACGTCGACGCCGTTCGGAATCTCCACCGCGTCACCGCCGAGATGCTCGACCTGCACGCGCCGGGCCAGAGCGGAGACGGCGATGCGGGCGGTGACCTTCTCCAGGAACGGCTGGAGCACGGGCTGGAACGCGGACAGCATCTTGGAGCGCGGCGTCGAGGTGTGGAAGGTGGCGACGATCGGGCCGTCCGCGACCACCAGTGCCAGGAACGACAGCGAGGGCGCGGTGGGCTCGTGCAGGTGCAGGACGTCGAACTGGTGCTCGTCGATCCAGCGCCGGACCCGCGCGTACGAGACAGGACCGAACGACAGCCGCGCCACCGAACCGTTGTACGGGATGGCGACCGCACGGCCCGCCGACGTGACGAACGAGGGCAGCGCCTGCTCGTCGTCGGCGGGCGCGAAGACGTTCACGTCGTGCCCGAGGCCGATCAGGGCGCGGGCGAGGTCGACGACGTGGGCCTGCACTCCCCCTGGCACGTCCAAGGAATACGGGCAGACGATCCCGACCTTCACCTCGCGAGCCTCCTGGCCAGGGCGGCTCGGCGCTTCTCCGGCAGGTCGGCGAGCCAGAGCTTCTGGAGCATGTGCCAGTCGGCCGGGTGCGCGGCGATGTCGGCGGCGAACACGTCCGCGACGGCCTGCGTGGCGGCCTGGACGGTGCTGACCTTGATCGGCGGGTGGATGCGGAAGTGCCAGCCGTCCGCGGTGAACCAGCACCCGACCGGCAGCAGCGCGGCGCCCGTCGTCGAGGCCAGGTGCGCGGGTCCGGCGGGCATCAGGGTCTGCTCGCCGAAGAACGTCACGGGCACGCCGGACGACGTCAGGTCACGGTCACTGAGCAGACAGACGACCTTGTTGTCGCGCAGACGTTCGGCGAGCACCGTCGCGGGTGGACGGTCACCGCCGTTGAGCGGCAGCACCTCGAAGCCGAGGGTCTCGCGGAACTCCACGAACTTGCGGTACAGCGACTCGGGCTTCAGCCGCTCGGCCACCGTCGTGAACGTGCCGGAGTGGCCGACGAGCCAGACGCCCGCCATGTCCCAGTTGCCGCTGTGCGGCAGGGCGACGACGGCGCCGGTGCCGCTCTGGAGCGCCGCGTCGAGGTTCTCCACGCCGGACACCTGCGAGTCGCACTTCTCGTAGGCGGCGCGCAGGTCCATCGACGGCAGCCGGAACGCCTCGCACCAGTACCGCGCGTACGACCGCAGCGAGTCCTGGACCAGTTCGTCGAGCTCTTCCTCGCCGGCCCGCGGCACGACCCGGCGCAGGTTCGTGCGCAGCTGGTCGACGCTCGCGCCACCACGACGAGCCGCGTAGTCGGCACCCGCCTGGAACAGCCCGCGCGCCCACGACTCCGGCAACAGGCGGATCAGCCGCCACCCGGCGCTGTATCCGAGGGTCGCGAGGTTCACGCGGCCTCCCGCGCCGACTTCGCCACGGAGAAGATCCGCTGCAGCACCGTCACGACCGTCATGGCCGCGAGCAGCCACAGCGAGATGGCCATCAGGTACGGCACTCCGAGCCCCTGCACCCCGGCACCGATCAGCGCGACGATGAACCGCTCGGCCCGTTCGGCCAGCCCGCCGTCCGCCGAGAGCCCGGACGCGTCGGCGCGCGCCTTGACGTACGAGATGACCTGCGAGGCGACCAGGCAGATGAACCCGGCCGCGGCCGTCCACCGGTCGCCGGTGTCGAACGCGTACCAGGTGAGCGCCGCGAACAGCGCTCCGTCCGCGATGCGGTCGCAGGTGGCGTCGAGGACGGCGCCGAACCTCGTGGGCCCCTGGGCCCGGGCCATGGCGCCGTCGATCAGGTCGAGCAGCACGAAGAAGGTCACCAGCGCGCAGCCCAGGAACAGCTGCCCGCGGGGAATGAACCACAGCGCGCTCGCCACGGCACCGATCGTGCCGACCACGGTCACGGCGTTGGGCGTGAGTCCACGCGCCAGCAGCCACGCCCCGATCGGATCGGTGACGCGCGAGACGGACGCGCGAGCGAAGATGTTCAGCATGGCAGGTCGCAGCCTAGCTGGACTGGTCAGCATCTCGGCCCTGAGGGGCCGAGCTTGGTACTCGGTCCCTCAAGCCGGGTCGCGTTCCCGTGCACGGCTGGCTGTCGTGTGCGGTACGCATCCACCTGTCTCCGTTAGGGAACGGGTGCGGGCATGCTGACAAATACCCACGCGCGCCGGGCCCGGTTACGGACGTTCACAGCGGCGACGACGTCGGCGGGTCCAGCGAGACCGCACCGACAACAACGAAAGTGGTCTCTGGTGGAACGGTTGGATCGAGACACGTGTCCGCAGCGCGGGCACGTCTGGCTCGTGTACCGCGCGTCGACCACGAGCACCGGCACACCGGCGCGGCGCGCCTTGTAGGTGATGAAATCGCCGAGCTGGTGGAATGGCCAGGACGAGTGAGTGGCTCGCTGGTGCCGCGCAACCGTGACCCGGTCGCGGATGCCACCCAGCTCCTCCAGGGCGACACCACGACCGGTGCGTTGGGCAACAGCCACTATCTCGCCGGCGATGCGGTGATTGACATGCCGGGCGTGACGGGCTTCCTTCCTCGCCCGCCTTTTCAGCCTCCGTGCAGCCGAACAGGTGCGTCTGGCCTGCAACTCGGCGCGCTTGCGGGTATGCCACCGCCGGTAACGACCAAGGCGACGACCGGAGTGGTTGTCACCGTCCGAAGTGGTCGCGAGGTTGACGATGCCACGGTCCACGCCGATCCAGTCAGTCGGTTCGATCAGGTCCGGTTCGGGGATGTCGCAAGTGGCGATCAGGAACCACAGACCGTCCCGACAGACGAGGTCGGACTCGCCATGACGATGTTCCCGCAGCGTCTTCAACTGTCCGGCCGACCCGATGAACCGCAAATTCTTCAGCCTGCCGCGCACGGTCCAGATCGATACCGTCCCTGCATCGATCTGCCAGGACAGACAGCGGTCGTCGAAGGTGTGCGCCGCGTCCGGACGAAATCGGACCGGCTTCGACTCCGCCTTGACTCGACGCTTGGACCTCGGGCCTCCCAGGTTCCCATTGCGGATGTTCGCCCGCAGGGTGGTGCAGGCGTCGGCCACACGTTTGATCACGTGCTGCGCGGCCTGCGCACCCAACCCACGTGCCTTCAACTCGTGGTAACACAGTGTCCGCAGGTCCCGAACCGACATCCTGTGCCCGTGGTGCGCGAACCCCACACCCGACACCCAGTTCACCGCATCATTCGCCGTGGACAGGGTCTCCGCCAGCGCCGATGCCTGCACGGCATCCGGCACCAGCTTCACCTGCACCACGATCTTCACAGATCAAGCCTAGCGAACACACGTTCGAGGGCGATCGGCCCGCTGGATCTCCATCCCATACCTGGCTCGCGGGTGACATGGCACCCGCGAGACCCCCTCTGTGAAACCTTCGCTAGCCGAGCCGGCGGTGGTCCTCGGCGATGCGCTTCAGCAGCGCCTGCAACTCCTCCCCTCGCACCGCCAGCCGCTCCAACCGCCCGAACAACGCGAGGTACTCGCGCACGTCCAGCGGGTCGGTGATGGTGGCGTTGCCGGTCAGCACGCTGACCGTGACGACGCGCTCGTCGTAGATGTGGAAACCGTGCAGGGCGACCACGTTCGCGTCCGCCGACCACGGGATCACGCCGAGACGGACGTTCGGGCGGCGCTGGATCGCGGCCAGGTGCTCGACCTGTTCCGCCATCAGCTCGGGCGAGCCCATCCGCCAGCGCAGCGCGCTTTCGGAGAGCACGAACACGAACTGCTTCGCCAGGTCGTCCATCCGGGCACGGCGGGTGCGCAGGGCGGCCACCGCGGCCTCCTGCTCCGAATGCGGCATCGTCCCCAGCACGATCCGCAGGTAGGACTCGGACTGCAGCAACGCGGGTACCAGGTTGACCTGGAAGAACCTCGATGTCGCGGCCCGCGCCTCCACGCGGCTGATCGTCTGCTGGTGGCGGTGCGCTCCTCGGTGCAGCACGACGCGGCGGGTTTCCGCCTCCGCGTGCAGCGACCTGGCGAGTTCGACCAGTTCGATGCGCGTCTCTCTCGCGGCGGCCAGTTCCGCCACAAGACGCTCCACATCCGTCACGGACGGGAGCAGCATGCCGTTCTCGATCTTCGACAGCTTTGACTGGCTCATCCCGGTGGCACGGGCGGTGGCCGTGCCGGTCATCTTCGCCTCGGTGCGCAACCGGCGTAGTTCACGCGAAAGCCGCTCTCTCGCTAATCGCGAACGCTCAGGTGCGGTCATGTTCGCACCGTAACCATTCGCACACGGTGAGACGATCGGCCATAGGCGGGGACTTGACTCGCAGTTGACACCTCCAGGTGGGTGATCTCACCTACCTGGAATCGCTTTGTGCTGGTGTTACGTCTCGATCGACTGGAGAAATGCACCCGAAAGATGTAACCGAAAGCTATTCCACCCCATGCGGAAACAACCTTGTTTGTCCAGCGCGGACAACGTGAGTGGTTTTTGTCACTCTTTTGTCCAACAATTAGTACGGCTTTCAATCATGAACACGCCGACTAAACGCCTCGTTTAGCCCGCATTACCGCGCGAACACCGAGACCGATGGCACCGAAAATCAGCACGAACCCGATGAGCCCCAGACCGGGGGCGTCGTCGTGGTCGGCGTACATGATCGCGCCGACTCCGAGCGCGACGAGGAGCACACAGCCCGCCAAGGGCAGCAGCAGTCTAGGCATAGATCGACTATCACTCGCGATCTATCGAAAGTCAACAGATAGAGACCGCGAAACGATCAGTCGACGGCCTTCCAGCCGTCGGACAGCAGCTGACGGGTCTCCCCCAGCAGCTGCGGCAGCACCTTGGTGTGCCCGATGACCGGCATGAAGTTCGCGTCCCCGCCCCACCGGGGCACCACGTGCTGGTGCAGGTGGGCGGCGATCCCGGCGCCGGCCACGACGCCCTGGTTCATGCCGATGTTGAACCCGTGCGGCGACGCCACGTGCCGCGCGACCTTCATGGCCTTCTGCGTGAACGCGGCGAGCTCCGCGGTCTCGGAGGCCGCGAGCTCGGTGTAGTCCGCCACGTGCCGGTACGGCAGCACCATCAGGTGGCCGGGGTTGTACGGGTACAGGTTCAGCAGCGCGAAGACCTCGGCCCCGCGCGCGATGATCAGCCCCGCCTCGTCGTCCAGGGACACGACCCGGCAGAACGGGCAGCCCTCCGGCTCGTCGCCGTGGGCCTTGCCCGCGCCCTGGACGTACGACAGGCGGTGCGGGGTCCACAGACGCTGCAACGCGTCGTGGACCCCCACACCGTCCTGCTCGGAGAACTCAGGCGTCACGAGAGCAGTTCCGCCGTGGGCGAGGCGTTCTCGCGGCGGCCGACCCAGTCGACGATCTGCTCGACGGCCCGCTCCACCGGCACGCCGTTGATCTGCGTGCCGTCGCGGAACCGGAACGACACCGCGTTGGCCTCCACGTCCTTGGCACCGGCCAGGAGCATGAACGGCACCTTCTGCATGGTGTGGTTGCGGATCTTCTTCTGCATGCGGTCGTCCGACGCGTCGACGTCGACCCGGATGCCGGCCTTCTTGAGCACCTCGCGCACCGCGAACAGGTGGTCGGCGTTCTCGGACGTCACCGGGATGCCCATGACCTGCACCGGCGCCAGCCACGCCGGGAACGCACCCGCGTAGTGCTCGGTCAGCACGCCGAAGAAGCGCTCGACCGTGCCGAACAGCGCGCGGTGGATCATGACCGGGCGCTGGCGGGAGCCGTCCGGGCCGGTGTACTCCAGTTCGAACTTCTCGGGCAGCATGAAGTCGAGCTGGATGGTCGACATCTGCCAGGTGCGGCCGAGCGCGTCCCGCGCCTGCACGGAGATCTTCGGGCCGTAGAACGCGGCGCCACCGGGGTCGGGCACGAGCTCGAGACCCGACTCCTCGGCGACCGAGGCGAGCGTCGCGGTCGCCTCCTCCCAGATGTCGTCCGGTCCGACGAACTTCTCCGGGTTCTTGGTGGAGAGCTCCAGGTAGAAGTCGTCCAGGCCGTAGTCGCGCAGCAGGTCGAGCACGAACGTCAGCAGCGACTTCAGCTCGTCGCGGACCTGGTCGCGGGCGCAGAAGATGTGCGCGTCGTCCTGCGTCATGCCGCGCACCCTGGTCAGGCCGTGCACCACGCCGGACTTCTCGTAGCGGTAGACCGAGCCGAACTCGAACATGCGCAGCGGCAGCTCGCGGTAGGAACGGCCGCGCGACTTGAAGATCAGGTCGTGGAACGGGCAGTTCATCGGCTTGAGGTAGTAGTCCTGGCCGGGCTTGCGGACCGTGCCGTCCTCGTTCATCTCGGCGTCGAGGTGCATCGCCGGGTACATGCCGTCCTTGTACCAGTCCAGGTGACCGGAGACCTCGAACAGCTTGCCCTTGGTGATGTGCGGCGAGTAGACGAACTCGTAGCCCGCCTCGGTGTGGCGCTGGCGGGAGTAGTCCTCCATCGCCTTGCGGATGATGCCGCCCTTGGGGTGGAACACCGCGAGGCCGGAACCGATCTCGTCCGGGAACGAGAACAGGTCGAGCTCGACACCCAGCTTGCGGTGGTCGCGGCGCTCGGCCTCGGCCAGGCGCTCCAGGTACAGGTCCTGGGCCTCCTGCGACTCCCACGCGGTGCCGTAGATGCGCTGCAGCTGCGGGTTGTTCTCGTTGCCGCGCCAGTACGCGGCGGCCACGCGGGTCAGCTTGAACGCCGGGATGTGCTTGGTGGTCGGCACGTGCGGGCCGCGGCACAGGTCGCCCCAGACCTGCTCACCGGAGCGCGGGTCGAGGTTGTCGTAGATCGTCAGCTCGCCGCCGCCGACCTCCATGATCTCGCTGGTGTCGACGTCGCTCTTGATGTCGACGAGCTCCAGCTTGAACGGCTCGGACGCGAGCTCGGCCTTCGCGGAGTCGATCGACTCGACGACCCGGCGCGAGAACCGCTGCGAGGACTTGATGATCTGCTTCATGCGCTTCTCGAGCGCCTGGAGGTCCTCGGGCGTGAAGGGCTTCTCGACCTGGAAGTCGTAGTAGAAGCCGTCCTTCACGGGCGGGCCGATGCCGAGCTTGGCGTCGGGGAACTGCTGCTGCACGGCCTGTGCCAGCACGTGCGCGGCGGAGTGGCGGATGACGCTGCGGCCGTCCTCGGTGTCCGCGGCGACGGCCTCGACCTCGACGTCGACCTGCGGGGTCCACGACAGGTCGCGCAGGTGACCCTCGGCGTCCTTCACGACGACGATCGCGTCGGAACCCTTGCCCGGCAGACCGGCTTCGCGCACGGCCGTGCCCGCCGTCGTCCCAGCCGGAACCACCACGCGCGGCGGGTTCTGGGCGACTGCTGGGCGCGACTCGGACACGGTGACTCCTACGTTCGAAGATGTGGATTGCGGATCAGATGTTATCGGTGCTCAAGATGGACATGACGATCGCGTCGTGGAAGACGCCGTCCCAGAGCAGGGCGTCCCTCAGGCGGCCCTCCTCGCGGAAGCCGAGCTTCTTGTAGACGTGGATGGCCCGGTCGTTGAAGTCGTACACCTCCAGGTCCACCCGGTGGAGGTCGCGCTCGTTGAACGCGTGGTCCAGCACGTGCCTGATCGCGATCGATCCGTAGCCCTTGCCGAAACCGCCCCACAACGCGATCCGCATACCCGCCGACCGGTTGTGCGGATTGATGGTGAGCACGACCTCGCCGAGGAACTTCCCGTCCTCCGTTATCGCACGGGTGTAGCGGTTCGGGTCGTTCAGGGTCCGCTCGATGTACGCCTCGTAATCCTCCAGCGTGAACGTCCCGTGAGTGCCGGTGAGCCGGTTGACCTCGTCGTCGTTCGCTCCGGCGGCGGCCATCTCGGCGGCGAACTCCATGCTCAGAGGTACGAGTTCCATGCCCCGATTGAAGCCGGTCGGCGCAAGCGGATTCCGTCGGCGACACCTACGTACACGCTTCTGAGTGGTTTTTCGGATGCGTCCAAGCGCCCTGGGCGAGCACTCTGTTGTCTCCCGGCTCGCCGAATGGAGCATCGATCATGTCCGACCTGGTCGTCGAATGCCCGGTCCGCCTCACCGAGTCCAACCGGGACGAACTGCGCCTGCTCTACGTCGACCTGCGCGACCACTACGCACGGCGAGACGCCCGCAACGGCACGCGCACGACGTTGCACTTCCTGTGGACGGGCGTCCTCGACGACGAGCTCTTCGGCGCGACCTATGCCGACCAGCGGCACGTTTTCGCTGGTTCCAGGCCTGTCATGAACTCGCTGAGGGACCCGGGAGGGCTTCAGGAAACGAACAGGTGGCTGTCAGGCCAAGCTCAGCCGAACGGCGCATCGTTGAGGACATGAGCGAGCAGGGACAGACGCCTCCTCCGCAGGAGCCGTCCAAGAACGATCCGCGGGCAGCCCAGCCCGCACCGGACCAGGCCACCACCCCGCTGCCGGCCGAAGCACCGGCCACGCCTGGCCAGCATCCGACCGCCGAGCTTCCGGCCACCCCGGCGGCTCAGCAGCAGGCAGCGAACCAGCAGGCAGCAGCCCAGCAGCCAGCGGCCGACCAGCAGCAGGCAGCCCAGCAGCAGGCAGCGGCCCAGCAGCCAGCGGCCGACCAGCAAGCCGCAGCTCAGCCGCAGGCAACCCAGCAGCAGGCAGCCGACCAGCAGGCAGCGACAGCGGCAGAAGCTCCCGCCGCACCAGCAGCAGCCCCGGCGGCGACGGCCGCAGATGCCCCGGCGGGCCCTCCGCCCCCTCCGGCAGCGACTCCGACCTCTGCGGCCGCAGTACCGGCACCCCGTGGCCGGGCGAGGCGTTTCGCGGGTCACCGCGCCACCCAGCTGGTCGCCGTGGGCCTGCTGGGTCTCGTCCTCGGCGGCGGCATCGTGGGAGCCGTCGCGGCCAACCGCTTCGACGACCGCGGCGGACCCGGCCACGTGCGGATGTACGAGCGCGGCGAGCGCGGACCTGATCGCGGCAACGACCGCGGCGGCGATCGCTTCGACCAGCGCGGCCCGTTCGGTGAGGGCCGTCCCGGCGACCGCTTCGAGCGGTGACCCGACCGAGCGCGTGACTCACGACCCGATCCCCGACGACGTGAGTCACGCGCTCCCCAAAACCAGGAACGCGCGCCACCGCTGGATTAGTCCCCCTCGTTCTGCGGTGGCGCGCGTTCCTCCTGTACCTCGCGTTCTAGTGAGGCTGCGGTCCCAGCCGGATCGCGAGCAGCTGACGCCGCATGACCTTCCCGGTCGCGTTGCGCGGCAGCTGCGGCACGACCACGACCTCGCGCGGAACCTTGTGCCGCGCCAACCTCGTGCGCACGAACTCGCGCAGCTCCCGGACGTCGATCCGGGCGCCCGCGACCGGCACGACGAACGCGCGCAACCGTTGCCCGTACTCGGGATCCGGCACGCCGAGCACCGCCGCGTCCCGTACGCGGTAGTGCGTCATCAGCAGGTTCTCGACCTCGACCGGGTACACGTTCTCGCCGCCGGACACGATCATGTCGTCCTCGCGGCCGTCGAAGTACAGGCGGCCGCTGGGGTCGAAGTGGCCTAGGTCGCCGGTCGCGACGAGTCCGTCGATGGACTCCTTCTGCGTGCCGTCCGTGTAGAGGTCGACGGTCAACGAGCCGCGCACGTAGATCTTTCCCGTCACGAACGACCGTGTGATGCGGTTGCCCTCGGCGTCGTAGATGCGCACGACGCAGTTGTGCGGCGGCAGGCCGACGCTGGACGGCGCGGCGGCCAGGTCCTCCGGCGTGGCCACGGTCGCGACGGCTACTTCCGTTGAGCCGTAGAGGTTGTAGAGCACCGGCCCGAGCACGGCCTGGGTGCGTTCGACGAGGTCCGGCGAGATCGGCGCGCCGGAGGAGAACACGACCCTCAGGTGCGACAGGTCGAACGAGCCGAGCACATGGCGTTCGAGCTCCATGATCCGTTGCAGCATCGTCGGCACCAGCACGAGCGTCGTGCAGCGCTGGCCCTGCACCGACCACAGCGTCTTGCGCGGGTCGAAACGGCGGTGCAGCACCGCGCGCGAACCCAGCGACATCGCGAGCGTCAGGTGCGAGTAGCCGACGGAGTGGAAGATCGGCGCGGCGATGAACGTCGACTCGCCGGAGTGCATCGGGATGCGGTCGAGGAAGTCGGACGCGGTCAGCACCGACTTGATCTCGCGGGCCGTGCCCTTGGGGGTGCCGGTGGTGCCGGACGTCAGCTGGATCACGACACCCGGTTCGCGCGGCGGTTCCAGCTCTCCGCGCGGCGCCTTGGCCACCAGCTGGTCCAGCGTCGGCGTGCGACGGTCCAGTCCGTCGCGCGACCACGCGAGCCAGCGCGGAATCGACGGCGGCAGCTGGTGGAACAGCGGCGTGAACTCCTCATCGTGAATGACGAGCGACGCGCGTTCACGTTGCAGCAGATCCATGACGACCGGTGCGCCGAATCCCGTGTTCACCAGGAGCACGCGCACACCGAGTTTCGCGCACGCGAGCAACGACTCGACGGTGCCGCGGTGGTTGCGGCACATCAGCGCGACGACGTGGGTGTGCTGCACCCCCAACGCGCGCAATCCCTGTGCGATCGCATTGGAACGCCTGTCGAGTTGTCTGTAGGTCACCGAACCGCGTTCGTCGACGATCGCGACGCCGTCCGGATTCAGCCGGACGGAACGGCGCAGCGCCGTCACGTTCGGCCCCCAGACCTGGACCTCTCGCAAAGCCTGCACGGACATCTTGACGTTCGTGAGACTCACCATGCCCGCGGCGGACAAGACACGGAGTGAGTGCACCTTGCCCATGGCGTCGCGAAACACCTTGCGCAACCCTGGCATCAACAGCTCCTTGCGCTGCAAGTCCCCGAGGTTTCGGACGGTAACCGTCCGAAAGCCCTACGCCAAGTGTTGTTCCATGCGGAATGTGCATGACAACGGGACATTTGGCTTTGTAAACGTTTTCAGGTCATCTGGTTCATGTTCACGACCTTCCACACTGCTGCGTTCGCGGGAGTCTGACCGGTCAGACCAAGAAGCCGCGCAACAACGACGCGGTTCCGTCGAGGTGTTCGGCCATGGCCTGGCGTGCCGTCGCGGGGTCTCCGTCCAAAATGGAGGTGATGATGCGCTCGTGCTGGGCGTTGGAGTGCGCGAGGTTCGGTTCGAGCAGCGGGATGTGGTCCAGCAGCTCGTTGGCGCGCATCCGCGACTCGGCGACGGCGGCGGTGAGGGCGGCGGACCCGGTGGCCTCGGCGACGGCGAGGTGCAGCCGCGAGTCCTTGCGCCGATATTCCACGAGCGATGAGGTGGAAGCCTCTTCCAGCCGCGCGCGCAGTCCGCGTCGTTCCGCCGGCCCCAGCGACCGTCCCGCCGCCGTCTCCGCGGCACCCGTCTCCAGCACCTTCCGCAACGTCAGCACGTCGTGGAGGTCGCCGAACTCCTTGCCGGGAGCGGACTTCGGGAGCACCTCGTTGACGAACGTGCCGCCGTACCGTCCCCTTCGGGACTCGACGTAATGGTTCTCCTGCAACGACCTGATGGCCTCGCGCACGGTCACCCGGCTCACGCCGAGCCGGGTGGCCAGTTCCCGTTCGGACGGCAGCCGCTCACCCGGCGCGACGACGCCGAGCCGGATGGACTGCATGAGCCGTTCGACGGTCTCCTCGAAGGCGTTGCCCGCCCGCACCGGGCGGAACAACGCCTCCTGCGCGTGCTCCATCATCCCTAGAGCGGTGTCACGTACGCGCCGGCGATGCCGCCGTCCACGAGGAAGTTCGACGCCGTCATGAACGACGAGTCGTCGGACGCCAGGAACGCGACCGCCGCGGCGATTTCCTCAGGTTCGGCGAACCGACCGAGCGGTACGTGGACGAGGCGCCGTGCGGCCCGCTCCGGGTCCTTCGCGAACAGTTCCCGCAACAGCGGGGTGTTGACCGGGCCGGGCGACAGGGCGTTGACGCGGATGCCCTCGCGGGCGAACTGCACACCGAGCTCGCGGGACATCGCGAGCACGCCGCCCTTCGACGCCGTGTAGGAGATCTGCGACGTCGCCGCGCCCATCGTCGCGACGAACGACGCGGTGTTGATGATCGAGCCCTTGCCGTTGGCCTGCATGTGCGGAAGCGCGTACTTGCAACACAAATAAACCGACGTGAGGTTCACCTTCTGCACGCGTTCCCACGCCTCGATGCCCGTCGTGAGGATCGAGTCGTCGTCGGGCGGCGAGATACCGGCGTTGTTGAACGCGATGTCCAGCTTGCCGTAAGTGTCCACAGTGGTCTGGAACAGGGCTTTGACCTGTTCCTCGTCGGTCACGTCGACCTGGACGAACAGTCCGCTCACCTCGTCCGCGGCCGCCTTGCCCGACGCGGGGTCGAGATCGGCGACGACGACCTTCGCGCCCTCGCTCGCAAACCTGCGCACGGTCGCGAGTCCGATCCCGCTGCCGCCACCCGTCACGACGGCCACGCGGCCCTCGAGTCGCTGCACCATCTCTTGTTCTCCTCAGGTTGCCAGAATCAGTTGGACCGGAATCAGGTAGCGATGAAGACGTTCTTGACTTCGGTGAAGGCCTCGAGCGCGTCGGGGCCGAGCTCGCGGCCGAGACCGGACTGCTTCACGCCGCCGAACGGCGTCCAGTAGCGGACGGACGAATGCGAGTTCACCGACAGGTTTCCGGCCTCGACGGCCCGTGAGACGCGGATCGCGCGGCCGACGTCGTTCGTCCAGATCGATCCGGACAGCCCGTACTCGGAGTCGTTCGCGATCCGGATGGCGTCGGCCTCGTCGGTGAACGGCAGCACGACGACGACCGGTCCGAAGATCTCCTCGGTGACCGTCACGTGGCCGGCGGGAGGCGTCAGAACCGTGGGCGGGAACCAGAAACCAGGTCCGTCCGGAGACGATCCGCGGAACGCGACGTGAGTGTCGTCTGGTACGTAAGACGCCACCTTGTCCAGGTGCGCCGCGGTGATGAGCGGCCCCATCTCGGTCGCCTCGTCGCCGGGCTCGCCGACCTTGACGCCCTTGACCGCGGGCTCCAGCAGTTCCATGAACCTGTCGTAGACGCTGGCCTGCACGAGGATTCGCGACCGGGCGCAGCAGTCCTGCCCGGCGTTGTCGAACACCCCGTACGGCGCCGTGGCGGCGGCCTTCTCCAGGTCGGAGTCCGCGAAGACGATGTTCGCCGACTTGCCGCCCAGCTCCAGGGTCACCCGCTTCACCTGGTCCGCGCAGCCGGCCATGATCTGCTTGCCGACCTCGGTCGAGCCGGTGAAGACGACCTTGCGCACCAACGGATGCGTGACGAACCGGTTGCCGACGACGCTGCCCTTGCCCGGCAGCACCTGGAAAACGCCTTCCGGGATGCCCGCCTCCAGCGCCAGCTCGCCGAGCCGGATCGCGGTCAGCGGCGTCACCTCGGCGGGTTTCAAAACCACCGTGTTGCCGGCGGCCAGCGCCGGGGCGAACCCCCAGCCCGCGATGGGCATCGGGAAGTTCCACGGCACGATCACGCCGACGACGCCGAGCGGTTCGTGGAACGTGACGTCCAGCCCGCCCGCGACCGGGATCTGCTTGCCGAACAGGCGTTCCGGGGCGGCCGAGTAGTACTGGAGCACGTCGCGGACGTTGCCCGCCTCCCAGCGCGCGTTGCCGATGGTGTGCCCGGAGTTCTCGACCTCCAGCAACGCGAGTTCCTCGACGTGCGCGTCGACGGTCTCCGCGAACTTCCGCAGCAGCCGGGCCCGGTCGCCGGGCGCGACGTTCCGCCAGCTCTCGAACGCCTTCTGCGCCCGGCCGATCGCCGCGTCCGTGTCGCCGAGAGTGGTGTGCGGCACGGACCGCACGACCTTCTCGGTGGCGGGGTTGATGACGTCAAAGGTCACGACGCTTTACTCCTTGCGGCTGCCACGAGAGCTTCGAAAAGCCTCAGGTCTTCGATGTCCTGTTCCGGGTGCGACTGCACGCCGACGACGAACCGCGCACCGTCCAGCTCAACGGCTTCCACGGTTCCGTCGGGTGCCTTCGCGGTGACGCGCAGCCCGTCCGCCACGCGGTCCAGCGACTGGTGGTGATGGCACTGCACGGTCGTCGCCGGGCCGATGATCGTGTGGAGGTACGTGTCCCGCACGACCTCGATCCTGGTGCTCCCGAACACTCCCGGCGCCTCGTTGTGGCCTTCGATGTGCTGGTGCAGCGTGCCGCCCAGCGCCACGTTGAGCACCTGCATGCCGCGGCACACGCCGAGCACCGGCAGGTCGAGCTTCAGCGCGGCCTCGACGAGCGCGAACTCGGCGTCGTCGCGGGCGCGGCTCGGTTCGCCGGTCCGCTCGTGCTTCTCGGCACCGTAGGCGGCGGGGTCGATGTCCGCGCCGCCCGCGATCACCAGGCCGTCGAGGAACCCGATGGTCTCGGCGTTCCAGGTGCCGACCGGCGGCAGCATGACGGGGTTGCCGCCCGCCTCGACCACGCAGTCGAGGTAGCCGCGGTAGAGCACCGCCGCTTCCACGTCCCAGAGCCCGAAGCGGGTGCGCTCCAGGTACGTGCTGATGCCGATGAGTGGCTTAGAGGCGCTCAAACCCGCGCACCTTCTCCCAGTCCGTGATCGCCGCCTCGAACGCGTCCAGCTCGACCTTGGCCGCGTTCAGGTAGTGGTCGACGACGTCCTTGCCGAACGCGTCGCGCGCGATGGTGCTGCCCGCCAGCAGTTCCGCCGACTCCTTGAGCGTCGTGGGCACCGTCGGCCGGTCGGAGGCGTAGGCGTTGCCGACGAACTCGTCCTCCAGCTCCAGCTTCTGCTCGACGCCGTGCAGACCGGCCGCGATCAGCGCCGCCACCGCGAGGTACGGGTTCACGTCACCGCCGGGGACCCGGTTCTCGAACCGGAGCCCGTGGCCGTGGCCGACGACCCGCAGCGCGCACGTGCGGTTGTCGCGGCCCCACGCCACCGCGGTCGGCGCGAACGAGCCCTTCACGAAACGCTTGTAGGAGTTGATGTTCGGGGCGAGGAAGTAGGTGAGTTCCCGCAGCCCGGCCAGCTGGCCCGCGAGGAAGTGCTTCATCAGCTGCGACATGCCGTGGCCCTCGGCGAAGACCGGCTCGCCTTCCTTGGAGCGCAAGGAAAGGTGAATGTGGCAGGAGTTGCCCTCGCGTTCGTTGTACTTCGCCATGAACGTGAGCGCTTTGCCCTGCTGTGCCGCGATCTCCTTGGAACCGTTCTTGTAGATGGCGTGCTGGTCGCACGTGCGCAGCGCCGTCGTGTACTTGAACGCGATCTCGTGCTGGCCGGGGTTGCACTCGCCCTTGGCCGACTCGACGGTCAGGCCGGCGCCCGTCATGCCGTTGCGAATGGCCCGCAGCAACGGTTCGACGCGCGCGGTGCCGAGCAACGAGTAGTCGACGTTGTACTGGTTCGACGGCGTGAGGTTGCGGTAGCCGGCGTTCCACGCCTGCTCGTAGGTGTCGTCGAAGACGATGAACTCCAGCTCGGTGCCGACGTAGCAGTCCAGCCCGAGCGCGGCCAGCCGGTCGAGCTGCTTGCGCAGGACCTGCCGCGGCGACGCGACGACCGGATCGCCGTTCTCCCAGACGACATCGCACATGACGAGCGCGGTGCCCTCCTGCCACGGCACGCGGCGCAGCGTCTCCATGTCCGGCTTCATCACGAAGTCGCCGTACCCGCGGTCCCAGCTCGACATCTCGAAGCCGCTGACCGGGTTCATCTCGACGTCGACGGCGAGCAGGTAGTTGCAGCCCTCCGCGGAGTGCCCGAGAACGTCGTCGAGGAAGTACTGCGCAGCGCACCGCTTGCCCTGCAGGCGGCCCTGCATGTCCACGATCGCGACCAGGACGGTGTCGATCTCACCGGTCTCCACGGCCGCGCGCAACTCCTCGACGGTCAGCATCTCCGCGTTCCTCCAAAGGTATGTCTGCGAGCCATTGGCGGCTCCATCTTGACACCACTGGGTGGCGAGCGCCACCCTCAACCACCGCTTAAAGGACTATTAGGAGTCCATATGGCCAAGCACGTCGAGTACGAGAAGGTGAGCAGCGACTACCTGGAGCATCGGCAGCTCAAACGTGGCGCGGCAGGGTGGGTCCTGCTGGCCGGGCTGGGTGTCTCGTACGTGATCTCCGGTGACTTCGCCGGGTGGAACTTCGGCCTCGCCCAGGGTGGCTGGGGCGGGATGCTGGTCGCCACGATCCTGATGGCGACGATGTACACGTGCATGGTGTTCGGTCTCGCCGAACTGGCGTCAGCGCTCCCTGTGGCGGGCGCCGGCTACGGGTTCGCGAGGCGCGCGCTCGGCCCGTTGGGCGGGTACGCCACAGGTATCGCCATTCTCATCGAGTACGCCATCGCTCCCGCGGCGATCTCGGTGTTCATCGGCGACTACATCAAGGCACTCGGACTGCTGGACGCCACGTGGCCGGTGTACCTCGCCTGCTACGTGATCTTCGTCGGTATTCATCTGTACGGCGTCGGCGAGGCGCTGCGGGTGATGTTCGTGATCACCGGTGTCGCGGTCGTGGCACTGGTCGCGTTCGTGGCGGGCATGATCCCGAAGTTCGACTCCGCGAAGCTGTTCGACATCGGCGACGGCTCGTTCCTGCCGATGGGCGTGACCGGGGCGTGGGGCGCGATCGTGTTCGCGATCTGGTTCTTCCTCGCGGTCGAGGGCGTGCCGCTGGCCGCCGAGGAAGCACGAGATCCCAAACGGGACATGCCTCGCGGCATCATCGGCGCGATGGTCGTCCTGCTGGTGTTCGCGGCGGCGATCCTGCTCGTCGCTCCCGGTGGCGCGGGCTCGAAGGTGCTGGAGGCGTCCGGAAACCCGTTGCCCGAGGCGGTTCGCGCGGCCTACGGCGGCGACACGTTCCTGGCGCAGCTGGTGAACTACGTCGGCCTGGCGGGTCTGGTCGCGTCGTTCTTCTCGATCATCTACGCCTACTCGCGGCAGCTGTTCGCGTTGTCTCGCGCGGGATATCTGCCGCGTTGGATGTCGAAGACCGGCAAACGCAAGACGCCGTACCTCGCGCTGATCGTGCCCGGCACCATCGGGTTCGTTCTCGCGACCGTGATGAAGAGCGTCGACCCCGTGACCGGTGGGGCACGGCTCATCAACATCGCGGTGTTCGGCGCGGCTCTGTCCTACGTGCTGATGATGGTGTCGCACATCGTTCTGCGTAAGACGGCGCCGGACCTGCCGCGTCCGTACCGGACTCCTGGCGGTGTGGTGACCACAGGTGTGGCGCTGGTTCTGGCCGTGGCGGCGGTCATCGCGACGTTCTTCGTCGACGAGATCGCTGCCGCTGTGACGGCCGGCATCGTGGTGGTGGCCGTCGCCTACTACTGGTTCTACAGCCGGCACCACCTGGTCGCGAACGCTCCGGAGGAGGAGTTCGCGGCGATCGCCAAGGCGGAGGCCGAGCTCGACTGAGCTGGCGAGCGTTGATTCTCGGCGGCACGGGCCTCGTCGGCCGTGCCGCCGCTCGGCGTCCGGATGGACGCGGGTGCCCCTAACGAGGTGCGGCATCCCCCTAACGGGTGACCTTCGGCCCCTAAGGACCTCGGCCGCCCGAAATCTGGGGATCACACCCGATGCCAGGGGATGTTGATCTCAATACGGTTCGTGACGACATCCCCCGAACCGCCGTAGGAGCCCCACTCCCATGATCCAGCAGGACATCCAGCCGGCCACCCCGCAGCAGCCCGTTCAGCCCGCCGCGCCTGCCCCTGCCGCCCCGGTCACCCCGGCGGCCGCGCCTGCGGAGGCCCAGCCGGCCACGCTGCAGGAGTTCGCCCTGAACCTCCTGAACGACCCGGCGGCCCTGTCGGCGTTCGACCTCGACCCCGAAGGCGTCCTGAGCGCCTGCGGTCTGAGCGACATCACCCCCGGTGACGTCCAGGAGATCCTCCCGCTGGTGCTCGACGCCGCCTCGATCGCGGACGTCAACGGCCTCTCGTCCTACAGCGCCCTCACGGGCGTCGCGAACCTCGACGCCGCCAACGGTCTCGCCGGCGACCTGTCCGGCCACTGCGACGTGTCGAGCACCCTCGACGGCGTCACCGGCGTCGTCCCCGGCCTCGGCGACGTGGCCGGCCTGGCCGACGTCACCGACCTCGGCAACGTCACCGACCTGTCCGGTGTCACGGGTCTCGCCGGCACCGGCGACGTGCTCGGCACGGTGACCGGCGTGGCGGACGTCAACGGCGTCCTCGGCACCGTCACCGGTGTGACCGACGTCGTCTCCGTCGACGGCGTGCCCGGCGTGCTCGGCGCCGTCACCACCGACGTCACGACCGTCACCGACGTGGTCCACGAGGTCGTCCCGGACGTCGCGCCGGTCAGCGGCGTGCACGACACCGTCCACGGCGTCGTCGACGGCACCGTCGGCAGCGTGATCGGTGGCGACGTCACCGACCTCGACCTGCTCGACGGCGTCGGCGGCCTGACCGAAGGCCTCGGCCTCGGCCTCTGATCTGATTGCTCGAGTGAGCAGACGAGCGTTGATCCTCGGCGGCACGGGCCTCATCGGCCGTGCCGCCGCTCGGCGTCTACGGCAGGCGGGCTGGACCGTGGACGCGGTCGGTAGCGAGGTGGACCGTTCCGACCCGCGCGCGCTGGCTTCCGCGATGGGCGATGGCGCCGACCTGCTGGTCGACTGCCTCTGCTACTCCGCCACGGACGCGCGGACCTTGCTCCCGTTGGCGCGCAAGGCCCGTTCGGTCGTGATGATCTCCGCCAAGGCCGTCTACGTGGACTCTCACGGACGCCACGCGAACTCCTCCGAGCCGCCGCGCTTCGACGCCCCGGTGACCGAGGACCAGCCGACGCTCGCACCACTCGACTCGGACCCGTTCACCCGCGAGGGATACGGCCCGAACAAGGTGGCGGCGGAGCGGACGTTGCTCGACAGCGGCCTGCCGATCACCGTGCTGCGACCGTCCAAAGTGCACGGTCCGGGCAACAAGCGGCCGCTGGAGCAGTACTTCGTCGAACGGATCCTCGCCGGGAACAAGGTCGTCGTGCTGGCGTCACGCGGCGAGGGCGTCGACCACCCGACCTCCACCGCGAACCTGGCGGCGTTGATCGAGACCGCCGCCCTGCACCCCGGCGCGCGCGTGCTGAACGCCGCCGACCCGGACGCCCCGAACGGCCTGGAGATCTCCCGGATCATCGCGCGCTCGCTCGGGCACGAGTGGCACGAGATCCTGCTGGACCACGACCAGGCCGGCCGCCACCCGTGGCACCGCGGCTTCGTCCTGGACACGTCCGCCGCTCTCGCGCTGGGCTACCGGCCTGTCGGCGACTACGCGGCCACCGTCCAGGAGACGCTCCGCGACCTCGTTTCGAGCAGGTCGTGGCAGGATCGAGCGCGTGAGTGACATTCAACGTGTGGGAGTCGTCGGTTCCGGCCTCATGGGCTCCGGAATCGCCGAGGTGAGTGCCCGTGCCGGCCTCGACGTCATCGTCGCCGAGGTCAACGCGGGCGCGGCCGAGGCAGCGCAGGGGCGGATCGCCACCTCGCTGGCCAGGGGCGTCAAGTCGGGCAAGCTCAGCGAGGAGGACCGCGACGCAGCCCTGGGGCGCATCCGGTTCACCACGGACATGGGCGAGTTCGCCGACCGGCAGTTCGTGGTCGAGGCGGTCGCCGAGAACGAGCAGATCAAGACCGACGTCTTCACCACGCTCGACAAGGTCGTGAAGGACGAGGACGCCATCTTCGCGTCCAACACGTCGTCCATCCCGATCATGAAGCTGGGCATGGCCACCAGCCGCCCCGAGCAGGTCATCGGCGTGCACTTCTTCAACCCGGTGCCGGTGCTCAAGCTCGTGGAGATCGTGCCGTCGCTGCTGACCGGCGCCACCACCCAGGTCCGCGCCGAGGCGTTCGTGCGCGCCACGCTGGGCAAGGAGGTCATCCGCTCGCAGGACCGCGCCGGCTTCGTGGTCAACGCGCTGCTGATCCCCTACCTGCTCTCCTCGATCCGCATGCTGGAGTCCGGCTTCGCCTCGGCCGACGACATCGACAACGGCATGGTGCTCGGCTGCGCGCACCCGATGGGTCCGCTGCGCCTCACCGACCTGATCGGCCTCGACACCACGAAGGCCATCGCCGAGTCGATGTACGACGAGTTCAAGGAGCCGCTGTACTCGCCGCCGCCGCTGCTGCTGCGCATGGTGGACGCGGGCCTGCTGGGCAAGAAGTCGGGGCGCGGGTTCCACAACTACGCGAAGTAGTGAGCGAAGGCTGGACCATCGACGGCGACCACCTCGCACCGGACGAGGTGGTCGCGTCGCTGCGCACGAGAACGAACGACGGACGCCTGGAGACGTGGCTGACCAGCTCGTCCGGGCGGCTGCTGACGTTCGTGACCAACAGCGAACGCGCGATGGTCATGCTGCTCGACGGCGAAGGCGACGCGGGCGAACACGCCGTCGACCCCGGAGCCGGAGGCGAGAGCGACGGGTTCGTGCTCTCCCACGGCCAGAACGACACGTACCCGAACGCGGACACCGTGCCGATCGCGCAGGCGTTGAGGATCGTCGGGCACGTCGTCCGCGAGGGTTCCTGGCCCGCGGACGCGCACCACGTGAGCGATCGCTAGACCGCGGCCAGCCGGTTCATCGAGTGCTGGATCAGCCCGACCAGCACTGCCTTCGAGGACTCCCGATCGCGCGCGTCGCACAGCAGCACCGGGATCGCCTCGTCCAGGTCCAGGGCGTGCCGGACCTCGTCCACCGTGTACATCTGCGACCCGTCGAAGCAGTTCACGGCGACGATGAACGGGATCCCGCGGTGCTCGAAGAAGTCGATCGAGGGGAACGACGAGTCGAGCCGTCGCGTGTCCACCAGGACCACGGCGCCGATCGCGCCGGTCGCCAGCTCGTCCCACATGAACCAGAACCTGTTCTGGCCCGGCGTGCCGAACAGGTAGAGCACCACCTTGGTGTTGATGGTGATGCGGCCAAAGTCGAGGGCGACGGTGGTGGTGTCCTTGCCCTCGATGCCCGCGAGGTCGTCGACGTGCACACCGGCCTCGGTGAGCAGTTCCTCGGTCCGAAGCGGCGGGATCTCGGACACCGACGCGACCATGGTGGTCTTGCCGGTGCCGAACCCGCCCGCGATGACGATCTTGACCGCGGTCGGCACGATCAGCTGGCCATCAGATCCCACGAACACCATCCAGTACGGCCTGCAGGAGATCCCTGTCGGGAATCTTGGGGGTGGAGTTCTGCACGAGCACGTCGCCACGCTCGATGAGGTCCGACAGCAGGACCTTCACCACGACGAGCGGCACGTCGAGGTAGGCGGCGACCTCGGCGACCGAGAGCGGGCGTGCGCACAGGGCCATGATCTCGCGATGTTCGACCATCAGCGACGTCTGGTCGGACGTAAATGCGGACGCTCGGACCTGCGTCACGAGATGGAGGTCAGGCGCGTTCGGCCGGGTGCGGCCGCGCACCATCGCGTAGGGCCGCACCAACGGTCCCGCGGCCTCGTCGTACCACCAGTCGTCGCGCCCGGTCATCAGCGCGACTCGCGCGCCGAGGGCACGGTCGCCGTCTCCTGGCGCGGAGCCGACGACAGGTAGGTGCCCACCCTCTTGACCAGCATGTTCATCTCGTAGGCGATCATGCCCATGTCCGCGTCCTCCTCGCCCAGCACGGCCAGGCAGGCACCGTGACCGGCGGCCGTCACGAAGAGATAGGCGTGCTCCATCTCCACGATCGTCTGCCGGACGGCGCCACCGCCGAAGTGCCGGCCGGTGCCGCGGGCGAGCGACTGGAACGCCGACGCCATCGCGGACAGGTGCTCCGAGTCGTCGCGGGACAGCCCGGCCGAGCGGCCGAGCAGGAGTCCGTCCGCCGACAGCACGACCGCGTGGCGGGCGCCGACCACTCGCTGGATCAGGTCCTCCAGCAACCAGTTCAGTTCGCCGTGCTGGCTTGCGTTGTCCTTCATGACGAGGGGGCTCCTTCTGATCTCCAGTCGTCGGTCAGCCGAGCGTCACGGGTGCCGCGCTGGAACGCGGCCAATCCGTCACGGGTCCGCTCGGCCAGCCTTTCGCCGGTCACCGGCTCGGCGGGTGGCGGCTCCTCCGAGGACTGCATGAGCTGCGGCGCGAGGTTCTGCCGCTTCTTCCTGCGGGGAAGGGGTGCCTTCCCGTCCTGGGCCGGAGGTGCCGCGAGGGTCGGTTCCTCCACCGATGCTTCTGCTGCGGACACGGCCGCGGGGGCAACTGCGCTCATACCAGGTTCTACGAGCGCCTTCAGCCCCGCGTTCAGTGCCTCCTGCACTTCGGGGGGATTCACCTTCACGGGAAAGCTCGGGTGGTCCGCGCCATGGCCGTGGTACGTGTCGTGGAACGACTGCACAGGCATCTGCGTGGTCTCGGTGATGTCGCCGGCGGTGTTGTGCGGGGCGACGATGTTCGGCGGCAGCACGCACAACGCGACCGTGCCGCCGTAGGGCGAGTCGCGAAGCTCCACCTTGATGCCGCGCCGGGCGGCGAGCCGGGCGACGACGAACAGGCCCAGGCGGGACTCGCCCCGGAACGCCATCGTCTCGAAGTCGGGCGGGTTGGAGAGCTTCGCGTTGGCCTGGAGGCGCTCCTCCTGCGTCATGCCGAGGCCGTGATCCTCGATCTCGATCACGATCCCGTGCGGCACGGCGTTGGAGTGGACGATCACCTCGGAGCGTGGCGACGAGAAGGCCGTGGCGTTGTCGACGAGCTCCGCGAGCAGATGGATGGTGTCGGCGACGGCCACGCCGACGAGCGCGCGGTCGGGCACCGGGTTGACCCTGACCCGGACGTACTGCTCGGTCTCGGCGACCGCGGACCGCAGGACGTCGCTCAGGCGCACCGGCTTGCGCCACTGCCTGCCCGGCTGCTCCCCCGCGAGGATGATCAGGTTCTCCGCGTTGCGGCGGGCGCGGGTGGCCAGGTGGTCGAGCTGGAACAACGAGTCGAGCCGCTCGGGGTGCTCCTCCTCGCGTTCCAGCTTGTCGAGGATCTTGATCTGCCGGTGCACCAGGCCCTGGTTGCGGTGCGCGATGTCGAGGAAGACCCGGTTCACGCCCTCGCGTGCCTGCGTCTCCTTCACCGCCGCCGCGACCGCCGTGTACTGGGCGGCGTTGAACGCGTCCGCGACCTGGCCGATCTCGTCGTTGCCGTAGTCGAGCGGCGGCATGTCGCGGTGGACGTCCACCTGCTCGCCACCGCGCAGGCGCGCCACGATGTGCGGCAGCCGTTCCTGCGCGAGCCGCAGCGTGTCCTCCCGCAGCGACGCCAGCCGCGTGACCAGGGCCCGCGACACGAGCCGGTTCGAGATGCGCAACGCCAGCACGATGCCGACGACGACCGCGAGCAACGCGATGAGGCTGCCGATCAGCACGGCGGCGACCCGGCTGTTGGCCTTGTCGAGGCCGAGGTCGGCGGCGTTGCGGGCCTGCGTGACGGCGAGCCCGACGAGGTTGTCGTGCACCGGCGCGGCCACCCCGCGCCACTGCACGTCGGTCACCGTCGTGTCGCTGTTGATGATCCGGCCTTCGAGATCGAGCAGCGACCGGTACTCGGTGCTGCCGCGCAGCGCGTCGTACAGCGAGCGCGGCTGCTCCAGCGCGAACGGGATCGTGGCGTCGAGGCTCGAGTGGTAGGCGCCGACCAGCCGGGCGAACTCGACGCGTTCGGCCGGGGTGAACCTGCCGTTGAGCAGCCCGCGCGAGCCGATCGTGGCACCGCGCGAGAGCCAGTCGGCGGCCTGGAAGATCGTGACGGCCTGGACGTTCGCCTGGCTCGCCTCCGAGTCGGGCACGAGCCGCGCCTGCCGGGCGAGCAGCGCGACGCCCGAGTCGAGCAGGCTGTTGTAGTAGTCGTAGACGGCCTGCGGGTTCGCCGACCCCGAGTCGATGCGCGTGCGCTGCTGCGGCAGCTCGTTCAGCACCGAGTTAAGAGCGTTGATCCGGTCGACGGTGTCCTGGGGCGCGCTGCCGGAGAGTTCCGCGAACGCGTCCTTCATCTTCCGCACGGCCTCGTCGGTGACGCCCTGCTGGCGTTTCAGCCCGGTCCTGTCGACGCCCCCGACGCTGCTGAGGACCTCGAGGGTCAGCTGGCGTTCCTTCTGGAGCCCGGCGAGCGCCTCGACGGACGGGATGGTCGCGCCCTTCACCCCGGCGGCGACCGACCGCATGTAGAAACCGTCAAAAAGGGTGTACGAGGAGAAAACGGCCCACATGACCAGCAGCACCACGCTGGGAACGACCACGACACCGGCCAGCCGGGACCGAATGGTCCGGTAGTTGGTCGGTGTGTAACCGCTCTTCTCGTTCACAGCGCTCTCACGGTCTCCTGTGTCCCACGGCTAGCGCTGCGGGTAACCCAACTAACTCCTTCGGCTGCATTTAGGTTACGGGGAGAGATCATCGTTACCCAATGACAGCGATCACACGCAGTACGCGGTCGCAGGCTACCCAGTCGAGTGACAGGAGCAACACCCAGTACGGGGGTTCTTGCCTTGTGAGAACCCCCGTACGGGCTAGTTCGTTCGCACGTTCTACGGACGCTCCACCGCGACAACGTTGTAAGTCGTCTCGGGCGTCGGAGGCGTGCTGAACCGGGCATTCGGCAGGTAGAGGCGCTTGCCGAACGCGGCGACCGTCGTGGGAACGTCGAACCGCGCGTCCGTGCGTTCCGCCGCAAGCGTCGCGCCATCACGACTGAGCGTGTAGCGCGCGACTTTGTTCAGCCTGTTTTGCACCACGTACAACTGCCGTCCCTCACGCAACAGACCGTCACCATTGGTGAGTGTTTGACCGCTCAAATTGATCTCGGTCGATTTGCCGCTCCGGGGATCGATCCGGAAGAGCTTTCCGGTGTTGCTCTGCACGACGATCAGGCCGCCGTCGAGCCCGGTGACGATGCCGTTGAGGTTCGTCGCGCCGGGGGTGACGACGAGGTCGCCGGTCAGCGCGAGCGTGCGGTGCGGCTTGAGGTTGAGCGGTACCTCGTAGAGCACGGCCTTGCGCGAGTCGGTGAACCACGCCGACTTGTCGGTCAGCACGACGTCGTTGACGAACGTGTCCGCGGTGGCGAACTGGAACTTCGCCAGCAACGCACCCGTGCGCGTGTCGTAGACCCGTGCGTCGCCGCCCGTGCCACCCGAGACCCACAGCCGTTTGCGGTTGTCGACCTTCAAACCGAGCGACGGCGTGCCAGGCCCCTTGGCGAGCACCTTGCCCGTGCCGGTGCGCAGGTCCGCCGCGTAGATCGACCCGTCGGCCCGCGACCCGAAGTAGGCCGTGGTGCCGCTGATCGCGATGCCTTCCGGTTGCCACCCGTTGGGCAGGGAGAACTCAGTTGGGAACGATTTGGGGTGGAAGTGCCCTGAACCGTCCGCGGTGGCCGGCGCCGCGGCGGTGAGCGTGACGCCCAGGACTGCCGCGAGCAGGACACCGAATCTGCGGTACATGCCGCCTCCTTGTCGGATTGGGGTGCGTCCCTGATCCTTCTCCTGCCGACGGCCGAACAGGAGTTTTCTCAGGAATCCGACATCTCTACAGGTCAGCGGCGGCCTCGGCGATGAGCTCCAACGACTCGCCGGTCCCCAGCGCCATCTCCTGCAGGCTCGCGAACCTGTGCGCGCACTGCTCGGTCAGCCCCGGCTCCTCGACGTACTCGCCCTTGATGAACGTCTCCAGGTAGGCCACGTCGTTGTGCTGCCGATGCGGAAACCCCAGCAACGTGAACGGCGACCCCATCGCCGGATACGCCCCCGCACCCCGCGGCACGACCCGCACGGTCACCGTCTCGTGCTCGCTGACCTCCATCAGGTGCAGCAGTTGCGCCTTCATCACCCGCGGCCCGCCGATCACCTGCCGCAGCACCGCCTCCGGGAACACGGCCCGCACCGCCAGCGGATCCCTGTCGGTCAGCCGCGTCGCCCACGCCTCCCGCACCATCGCGAGCCGCGCTGTCCGCACCGGATCGTCGTCCTGCAGAACCGCATTGGTGTAACCGGGAAGCTGGAACGCCGCCGGAACGAGATCCGTCGTGAAGACACGCAACAACGTCGCCTCGAACACCAGATTCGCGAAGTCCGCCGCCGGGTCGAAGTTCAGGCCGTCACCACCGGAACGCGCGCGGGCCCGTTCCGCGTACTGCGCGCGCAACACGACGGCCTGCCATTCCGGAGTGGGCACCTTGTAGACGTAACCGAGCGCCATGACGTCCACGGGCGCCGACGGCTGCACCGCGTTCTCCATCATGGACAGCTTGGCACTGCTGAAACCCACGCGCTGGCCGGCCTCCGTGAGGCTCAGCTCGCGCTCGTCGCGCCACCCGGCCAGCTGCCGCCCGATGGCGCGTTCGAGCGTCGTGGCCCGGAAATCCTTCGGCATGACGCGAAGGATATGACCAATTCGGATTCCCGAAAGGGACGGGTCGGTGTGGACAACCCTTTACTGCCAACGAACTTCGTTAGACGGAATGCTTTGCGTTAAACGGCCGTGCGCCCTATTTACGATTGATAGCGCTTTGCGCGCGCATGAGCACGCACGAGGTCATGGAAGCGGAACGCGTAGTCCCCGACCTCGGTCAGCAACGACTTCTCCACCAGGTCGTCCAGCGCGTCCTCGACGTCGCAGTCGGCCTCGCCCGCGATCGCCGCCGCCACCGGCACCCCGAACGCGTCCGGCTCCCACGCGCACAGCCGGTAGAGCCGCGCCTGCCGTTCCGGAAGCTCCACATAGGACCGATCGAGCAACGGCCCGAGCCGTCCGTCGTCGGCGAGCGGCTCGACGCCGATCTCCCGCGCCTGCGGGAGGTCCAGCTTCGAACGACTGGTGACGAGCACGGTGCCCGAGGCGGGCAGCAGCGGCGTCACCTGCTCGGCGGAGTCCGCGTTGTCCAGCAACAGGGTGAACTGCCGCAGCGTGACCAGGCTGCGGAAGACCGCCGGCTCGTCACCGGATTCGACGTCCAACCCGAACGCCCGCAGCACCTGACTCAGGTCGTGCGCGGCCAGGTCGACGTAGAGCTGGTCGCCGGATCCCCGCTCCCGCAACCACTTCAGCGCCAGCGCGGTCTTCCCCACCCCGCTCGCGCCGTGCAGCACCGTCACCCCGGGCCTGATGCCCGCCAGTTCCGCGTCCCTGCCGACGAAGTGCCGCGGCGGCGCGGGCGGCCGGAACCGCGGCGGTACGTCGTTCCTGCCCCTGATGACCCCTGTGGCTCTGACAGCCAGTACGTCACTCATCAACCCGTACCTCCCCGACACGTTGAAGCTACGGGCTTTCCTCGTCTTACATCAGACGGCCATCGAGTGATCGCACGTGAGCGCGGCCCCTGTCTTCGACGTCGAGGAACGAACCTGCCGCCCGTTCACGATGATCTTGCAGGTGAGCTCGCCGTGCACGCCCTCCAGCCGGATGACGACCCTCCCCTTGCGCTTGCCCATGCGCTCGAACGGCAGGTCGGGGTTGCGCAGCGTCCGTTCCTCCTCACCGGGAAACGTGTAGGTGAGCCGGTCGGTCGTGCCCGTCCCCTCGACCACCACGCGGATGTTGGGCGCTGCCGCACAACCGGCGCTTCCGGCCAGCAGCAGGCCCACGAGTAAGACGGCGGTCTTCATGT
This sequence comes from Lentzea waywayandensis, assembly GCF_900115955.1. Taxonomy (GTDB): domain Bacteria; phylum Actinomycetota; class Actinomycetes; order Mycobacteriales; family Pseudonocardiaceae; genus Lentzea; species Lentzea waywayandensis. Next base: position 215,928 of record NZ_FOYL01000008.1, on the reverse strand, counting down.
CCCGAACGGTAGGAAGCCGGGAGGTGCTCCGGCATCAGCCTGAAGGCTCAAGAAGTATCAGCCATCAGAGTGACAACCCGAGATGCTTCAGGCACTCCTCGACCCGCAGCCGCTCGACCTCGCGGTCCATTCCTTCGGGCAACGAAAGCAACCGGTGCTCGACGCCCAACGCGGTGCAGGCCTGGACGAGCAGCGCGTCATAGGCCTGACGAGCACCGATCTTCTTGATCGCGGACGCCCCGGGCTCGAAGGAGGCCCGCACCCGGCGCACACGACGAAGGTCGGCCGCGATTCGTTCTATCGGCCGATGTTCGGGCACCCGTCCAAGCTACCCCGCCTGCAACGCCAGGAAGAGGTCCACGCGCGCCTCGAACTCCGCCAGGTCTGTGCCGAGCAGGTCCTCCACCCGCCCCACCCGATACCGCAACGTGTTCACGTGGACGTGCAACTTGCCCGCCGCCGCCGTCCACGAACCAGAACAGTCGAGGAACACCCTCAACGTGCCCACGAGATCCGACCCGTGCTCGGCGTCGTAGTCCAGCACCGGGCCGAGGAGCCGCCGGCGCAACGACGCGCGCAACTCCTCCGGCACGCCCGCGAGCAGCAGTTGGTGCAGTGCGATCTCCTCGCCCGCCACCACACACGTGCGGCCGCCACGGCGCTCTCCCAGCTGACGCGCGTGCGTGGCTTCCTCCGCCGCGCCGCGCAGTCCGCGGGACGTGACCGGTGAGCTGATGCCGACGAGCACGCGGGACGAGCCGAGGCCCGGTTCCATCACGCGCATCGCCTCGCGGACGTCGTCGGGCACCGAGTCGCCGGCCTTCGCCACCGCGTAGACGGTGTCGCCGACCGGGGTCACGAGGGCCTGGGGCAGCGCTTCCTCCAGCACCGCCGCGGCGAGTTCCGCTCGTTGGTCGGACGTCACCGCGCTGATCACCCGCAGCTGGGCGCTCTCCAGCCCTGCGGCCGCCAGCCGTGACTCCAGGTCGGCCGATCCGCTCAGGACCGCGGACACCAGCGGTGCGGCCGTGCGGTTCTCGATCTGCCGTCCCTGGGCCTCGCGCAACCGCTCCAGCCCCACCAGCGACGCGAGCTCGGCGGCCGCCTCGGGTTGTACCGAGCCGCCCACGACGAGGATCCAGCTGGTGAGGCGGTTGCCGCCGCGTTCGGAGACGGGGACCAGGGTCATGCCCCTGACCGTCTTGGGGAGCCGGTCGGCCTGGAGGAACTCCTTCACCAGCGCGACCCGCTCGCGCAGTTCGCCGCCCGCGACGACGCGGCCGGTCGTGGACAGCACCCAGCACGAGGCGCCGAGCTCGTGGCTGCCCGCCAGCAGCAGCGCGGGCAGGCCGGAGCCCTCCGCGACGACGTTCAGCAGGCGGCGGTGGCGGGAGAGGCCGACGAGCTCCATCGAGACGCGTTCGGTGATGGTCGCGAACGAGAGGTCGACCGGCACCTCCAGCAGCGGCACGTGGTGGCGCACGCAGGCGTCGACGAGGTCGTCGGGCAGCGCGCGGTTCTCGGTCTCGGACGCGGCCAGGCCGGCGACGCGGGCCGCGGCGAGGGAGCGGACGAACGTCTCGGAGTCCTGCGGGCCGTGGTGCCAGAGCAGGCCGGACAGCACGAGCTCCCCGCCGGACAGGTACCGGCTGGGGTCGGGCAGCTCCGTTCCGTACACGCGGGTGACGGTGCGGTCGAGCTGGTCTTCACCGGTGTGCAGGCTCAGGCGCAGCTCCGGCATCTGCAGCAACGTCCGCAGCAACAACATGAGGGGTCACTTTCGTCCATTCGTGTTTGTAGGAAAGCACAAATTCGTTACGTGTAGGAACCTCCTGATTCATGTGTCCCGCCGTAGAGGTGTGTACCTCTAGGTCTGTGTACTGGCTCACAACCAGATGGGAGGGCGAGTGACGATCTCCACGCACGTGCTGGACGCGGCGCGCGGCAGGCCGTTCGCCGGCATCACCGTGTCGCTGCAGCGCCGCGACGGGACCGAGGTGGCGAACGCCGAGACGAACACCGATGGCCGGATCACCGGATGGGGTGACGGTCTGGAGGCCGGGGTCTACCGGCTGGTGTTCGACACCTCGGAGGCGGCGCCGTTCTTCCCCGAGGTCGTGCTCACCTTCGACTACTCCGATCCGGCGCAGCACTACCACGTGCCGTTGCTGCTGTCGCCGTTCGCCTACTCCACCTACCGAGGTAGCTGACCATGGACTTCCTTCGACCGGAAACGCTTGCGGAGGCGCTGGAGCTCAAGGCCGCGCGCCCTGACGCCGTGCCGATCGCCGGTGGCACGGACGTCATGGTGGAGATGAACTACGACCACCGCAGGCCCTCCGCCCTCCTGGACCTGACCCGGATTCCCGAGCTCCAGCAGTGGTCGGACGGGCTGCGGGTCGGCGCCGGCGTGCCGTACGTGCGGATCATCGACGAACTGGGCGCGCAACTGCCGGGCCTGGCCATGGCCGCACGAACGGTCGGCTCGCCGCAGATCCGCAACCGCGGCACGGTCGGCGGCAACCTCGGCGCGGCCTCCCCCGCCGGGGACACGCACCCGGTGCTGCTGGCGTCCGACGCGGTCATCGAGGTCGCCTCCGTGCGCGGCACGCGGATGATCCCGGCCGCCGAGTTCTACCTGGGGGTCAAGCGGAACGCGCTGGAGCAGGACGAACTGATCGTGGCGGTTCACCTGACGCCTGCCAAGGGGCCACAACAGTTCTCGAAGGTCGGCACGCGCAACGCCATGGTGATCGCGGTGTGCTCGTTCGGGATCTCGTTGTTCCCGGAGGAGAACCGGGTGGGCGCGGCGGTCGGTTCCGCCGCCCCGACACCGCGCCGGGCCGGTGAGGCCGAGCAGTTCCTGGCCTCGGCGCTGGACTTCCGCAACCCCAAGCCGTTGCTGGACTCGGTGAAGCGCGAGTTCGGGGAGCTGGTGTCCCAGGCCGCGTCGCCGATCGACGACGTGCGCGGGTCGGCGGCCTATCGCAAGCACGCCTTGGCAGTGATGGCTCGCCGGACGCTCGGCTGGGCCTGGCAGGAACTCTTGGACGGGGAGCGGGCATGCGCGTGAACGTGACGGTCAACGGCGAGCAGCGCCAGGCCGACGACGTGTGGGAAGGCGAGTCGCTGCTGTTCATGCTGCGCGAGCGGCTCGGACTGCCCGGCTCGAAGAACGCCTGCGAGCAGGGCGAATGCGGTTCGTGCACGGTGTACCTGGACAAGGTGCCGGTGTGTGCGTGCCTGGTCGCGGCCGGGCAGGCGCAGGACCGCGAGGTGACGACGGTCGAGGGGCTCGCGGACGGGGACGTGCTGGACCCGGTGCAGGAGGCGTTCGTCGAGGCCGGCGCGGTGCAGTGCGGGTTCTGCACGCCGGGCCTCGTGGTGCAGGCGCACGACCTGCTGGACCGGGTGCCGAACCCGTCGGATCCGGAGATCCGCGAGGCGTTGGCCGGAAACCTGTGCCGCTGCACGGGGTACGAGAAGATCCTGGACGCCGTGCGATTGGCGGCGTCACGCCGATGATCGTCCTCGACCGCTGCGCGGTGTCCACTGTGGACGAGGCCGGGACCGAGCACCTGTCCGGGCACGTCGTGATCGACGGCGGGCGCGTCAAGTCCGTCGGCTCGGGTCCGGCGCCTCGGCCCTACGAGTCCCACACCTACGTCGACGCGTCGTCGTGCCTGGTCACGCCGGGGCTGATCAACACGCACCACCACCTCTACCAGTGGGCGACGCGCGGGCTCGCCACCGACGCCACGCTGTTCGAGTGGCTGACCACGCTGTACCCGGTGTGGCGCGGGCTCGACGACACCGTGACGCACGCGGCGGCGTCCGCCGGTCTGGCGCGGCTGGCGTTGACGGGCTGCACGCTCGCCGCCGACCACCACTACGTCTTCCCGTCCGGTGGCGGCGACGTGTTCGACGCGCTGGTGTCGGCGGGGCGGCGGATCGGGATCCGCCTGGAGGCGATCCGGGGCTCGATGGACCGCGGCCAGTCGCACGGCGGGTTGCCGCCGGACAACCTGGTCGAGGAGACCGAGGCCGCGTTGATCGCGACCGAGCAGGCGATCGGCGACTACCACTCGACCGCGGACGACGCTCTCGTCCGGGTGGCTGTCGGACCCTGCTCGCCGTTCTCGGTATCGCGAGAACTGATGACCGGTGCGGCCGCTTTGGCGCGACGGCACGGAGTTCGGCTGCACACGCACCTCGCCGAGACCCTGGACGAGGAAGAGCAGTGCCTGGCGGAGAACGGCTGCACGCCGACCGAGTACGCCGAGCAGCTCGGCTGGCTGGGTTCGGACGTGTGGCTCGCGCACACCGTGCACCTGAACGCCGACGCGGTGAAACGACTGGGAGCGACCCGGACCGGTTCCGCGCACTGCCCGACGTCCAACGGGCGGCTGGGCACCGGGATCGCGCCCGTCCGCGACCTGCTGGACGCCGGCGCGCCGGTCGGTCTCGGCGTCGACGGCGCCGCGTCCAATGAGGACGGCGGGCTGGTCGTCGAGCTGCGGTCGGCGCTCTACCAGGCACGTCAGCGGGGCGGTCCGGGCGCGATGGACGCCCGCAAGGCGTTGTGGATGGGCACGATGGGCGGCGCCCAGGTGCTGGGCCGCGACGACGCGCTGGGTTCGATCGAGCCGGGCAAGGTCGCGGACCTCGCCGTGTGGGACCTGTCCGGAATGGACTACGCGGGGATCGCGGACCCGGTGGCGGCACTGGTGCTCGGCACTCCCCCGCCGTTGAAACTGTTGATCGTCGGCGGTGAGGTCGTGGTGCGGGACGGTGTCCTGCTCACGGCGTCGACCGACGAGCTGGCGCGTGACCTCTCCGCGGCCAGCGCCAAGCTCCAGGAGGCAGCGCGATGACCCTCACTCCGGCCGAACTCACCTCCGCGGTGTCGGGTGGCATCGGGACGTCGCCGCAGCGCCCGGACGGCAACCTGAAGGTGCGCGGCGAGTTCGCCTACGCGTCCGACCTGTGGCACGAGGACATGATCTGGGGCGCGACGCTGCGTTCGCCGCACCCGTACGCCCGCATCACGTCGGTGGACATCACCGAGGCGTTGAAGGTGCCGGGCGTGTACGCGGTGCTGACGCACTCGGACGTACCCGGTCGCAACCTGTACGGGCTGGAGCACAAGGACCAGCCGGTGCTGGCCGTGGACGTCGTGCGCTACCAGGGCGAGCCGATCGCGCTGGTCGGCGCCGACCACCCGGAGACCGCGCTGCGGGCGATGAAGAAGATCGTCGTGACCTACGACGTGCTGGAACCCGTCGTGGACATGGAGACCGCGGCCGACGACACCCCGTTGCACCCCGGCGGGAACCTGGTGCGGCACGTACCGATCCGACGTGGCTCGCAGGACATCACGGCCGACGTCGTGGTGACCGGGCGGTACGAGGTCGGGATGCAGGACCAGGCGTTCCTCGGGCCGGAGTCCGGGCTCGCGGTGCCGGCGACGGACGGCTCGATCGACCTGTACATCGCGACGCAGTGGCTGCACGTCGACCGCGACCAGATCGCCGCCGCTCTGGGCCTGCCGCAGGAACAGGTGCGGCTGACGCTGTCCGGCGTCGGCGGCGCGTTCGGTGGCCGTGAGGACCTGTCGATGCAGGTCCACGCGTGTCTGCTGGCCCTGCACACCGGCAAGCCGGTGAAGATGGTCTACAACCGCGAAGAGTCGTTCTACGGGCACGTGCACCGGCACCCGGCCGTGCTGTACTACGAGCACGGCGCCGACCACACCGGAAAGCTCGTCTACATCCGCACGCGCATGTACCTGGACGGTGGCGCGTACGCCTCCTCCACTCCCGCTGTCGTGGCCAACGCGGCGACACTGGGCGTCGGTCCGTACGAGGTCGACAACGTCACGATCGACGCCTACGGCCTCTACACGAACAACCCGCCGTGCGGCGCGATGCGCGGATTCGGTGCCGTGCAGGCAGGTTTCGCCTACGAGTCCCAAATGGACAAGCTGGCCGAGGCGCTGGGCATGTCCCCCGTCGACGTCCGGATCCGGAACGCGATGACCGAGGGTTCGGTGATGCCGACGGGCCAGGTCGTCGACTCGGCGGCGCCCGTCGCACAGCTGTTGAAGCTCGTGCAGGACAAGCCCATGCCCGCGGGAACGTCGTCTGACATCCGCGAGCTGCCGGGCGGTGTCTCGAACACCACGCACGGCGAAGGCGTCATCCGCGGGGTCGGCTACGCGGTCGGCATCAAGAACATCTGCTTCTCCGAGGGCTACGACGACTACTCGACCGCACGCGTCCGGGTGTCGATGGTCAACGGCTCGCTGGCCGCCGCCGTGCACACCGCCGCCTGCGAGGTCGGCCAGGGCCTGGTGACGATCATGCAGCAGATCGTGCGGACCGAGCTCGGCATCGAGCGCGTCACCGTGCTGCCGATGGACACCACGATCGGCAACGGCGGCTCGACCTCGGCCTCGCGCCAGACGTACGTCACCGGCGGCGCCGTGAAGGCGGCCTGCGCTCTGGTCCGGTCGCGTTTGGACGGTCGCACCGACATCGGCGACGAGGTGATCGACGAGACCACCGAGTGGCGCCACCGCGCGACCGAGGCTCTCGATCCCGTTACCGGGCAAGGCAACGCGCACGTCCAGTACGGCTTCGCCGCTCACCGCGCCGTCGTCGACGTGGACGTCGATCTCGGCCTGGTCCGCGTCGTGTCGCTGGACTGCGCGCAGGACGTCGGCAAGGCGCTGAACCCGCAGGCCGTGGTCGGCCAGATCCAGGGCGGCTCCGCCCAAGGACTCGGCCTCGCGGTGATGGAGGAGATCCAGACCTCCGGCGGCAAGGTGCGCAACCCGTCCTTCACCGACTACCTCATCCCCACCGTGCTCGACATGCCGCCGATGAGCATCGACGTGCTCGAGCTCGCCGACCCCCACGCCCCCTACGGCATCCGGGGCGTCGGCGAACCGCCCACCATCTCGTCGACCCCGGCGATCGTGGCGGCGATCCGCGCGGCGACCGGCCTGGCGCTCACCCGCGTCCCGGTCCGCCCGGAACACCTCACCGGTACCTGATCTGTGCTTGATTTCCCTGGAGTTGTCTGCCGTGAACGCACATCTGCTCGCCACCATCGACCTGGCCACCCGCAACGTGGCCTCCGGTGGTGGCCCGTTCGGCGCGATGATCGTCCGTGACGGCGAGGTGATCGCCACCGGCGTGAACCAGGTGACGCCGAACCTCGACCCGACCGCCCACGCCGAGGTCGTCGCGATCCGCGCGGCCTGCCAGGCGCTCGGCGACTTCCGTTTGACCGGCTGCACGCTGATCTCCTCGTGCGAGCCGTGCCCCCTGTGCTTGTCCGCCGCGCTCTGGGCGCGCGTGGACAAGGTCGTGTACGCCGCCGACCGCGATGACGCGGCGGCGGCGGGGTTCGACGACCGGGAGTTCTACGAACTCTTCAGCAAGTCCCGCAGTGAATGGGACCTGCCCGTGCACCAGATCTCCACAGGCGAGGACAACGCCCCGTTCACCGCGTGGACGTCCCTCGCAACTCGGATCGACTACTGAGGGCTGTGTTTATTCACGAGTAACCAGTCCATGAGCGGCGTGCACCCCGGAGGAGCGCTGGCCGCGCAATAGAGGCCACAAGCCTGATCGCTGACCGGAGCTGTTCTCAAACGCGTTCCGGCGTTGGAACGCGCCCACCGGCATGGGAAAGGCCGTCCATCAATGACCCAGTTACGGAGCCGACCGACGACTTCGTCGCTCGACCAGTTCTTCCGCATCACCGAACGCGGCAGCACGTTCGGACGTGAAGTGCGCGGCGGTATCACGACGTTCGTCGCGATGTCGTACATCGTGCTGCTGAACCCGTTGATCCTCGGCGCGTCCGCGGACATCACCGGCGCCAAGCTCACCATCGCCGAGATCACCACCGCGACCGCGCTGGCCGCCGGTGTGATGACCGTCCTCATGGGACTCGTCGGCAACGCGCCACTGGCGATCGCCGCCGGTCTCGGCGTGAACGGCGTGGTCGCCTTCCAGATGGCACCGACGATGACCTGGGCGCAGGCCTTCGGTCTGGTGGTGCTGGAAGGCGTCTGCATCGTGATCATGGCCGCCTCCGGCGTCCGCGAACGGATCATCAACGCGATCCCGGAGCCGTTGAAGATCGCGATCACCGTGGGCATCGGGCTCTACATCGCTTTGGTGGGACTGGTCTCCGCCGGTTTCGTGACCCGGACGCCGGACGCCGCGCACTCGACGGTGCCGGTGCGGATGGGCGTCGACGGCCACCTGAGCGGCTGGCCGATCGTGATCTTCTGCCTGGGTCTGTTGCTGATGATCGTGCTGCTGGCGCGCGGCGTGCCCGGTGCCGTGCTGATCAGCATCGTGGTGGCCACGGTCGTCGCCATCGTCGTGAACTCCGTGTTCCACGTGCAGGGCTGGGGACTCGTGTCGCCCACCCTGCCGGACTCGGTGGTCAGCTCACCCGACTTCGGTCTGTTCGGACGGGTGGATCTGTTCGGCGGCTTCGTGTCCGCCGGCGTGATCGCGGCGACGATCTTCCTGTTCACGCTCGTGCTGTCCGGCTTCTTCGACGCCATGGGCACCATCACCTCGGTGTCCGACGAGGCGGGTCTCACCAAGGACGGCAAGGTCGAGGGCATGGGCAAGATCCTGATGGTCGACGGTGCCGGCGCGATCGCCGGTGGCGTCACGGGGTCCGCCCCGAACACCGTGTTCCTGGAGTCGGCCGCGGGCGTTGGCGAAGGCGCCCGAACCGGCCTGGCCTCGGTGGTGACCGGCGGACTGTTCCTGGTGGCACTGCTCTTCACGCCGCTGGCGACGGTCGTGCCCGCGCAAGCGGCGGCTCCGGCGCTGGTGGTGATCGGCGGCCTGATGATGACCCAGATCCGCCGAATCCCTTGGCAGGACACGGACTTCACGATCCCCGTGTTCCTGACCGTGTCCATCATCCCGTTCACCTACTCCATCACCAACGGCATCGGCGCGGGCCTCGTGTCCTTCGTCGTGCTGCGCATCTGCAAGGGCCGCTGGCCCGGCTGGCTGATGACCGGCCTGGCGCTGATGTTCGCCGTCTACTTCGGCGTGGATCTGATCAGCGGCAAGTGATGTTCGTGGCTCGGCCGGGCGGCCACCCGGCCGAGCCCTTCTCCCGACTTGGAGGGCTCGATGCGTGATCTGGCGCCGACTTTGCTGTCGTGGGACCGGTTCGCGGTCGCCTCGGTCGTGGCCGTGCGCGGCAGTGCGCCCCGCCCGGTCGGCGCCGCGATGGCCGTCGGGCCTTCCGGCGAGGTGATCGGCAGCGTGTCCGGCGGCTGCGTGGAAGCCGAGGTCCACGACCTCGCGTGCCAAGTGCTTTCGACCGGCGTTCCCGCTCTCGCCTCGTTCGGCTACTCCGACGACACGGCGTTCGCGGTCGGCCTCACCTGCGGCGGCTCGCTGGACGTGCTGGTGCAGCGCGACAGCCGCTCGTTGCGCGCGGCCCTTCAGGCTTCGGTCGACGGACACCCGGTCTCCGTGCGGTTCGAGGCCGAGGGACGGACGTTCACCGAGTCGTGGACATCACCGCCACGCCTGCTGGTGTTCGGCGCCATCGACCACGCCGCCGCAGTGGCCGAGATCGGGCGTTTCCTCGGCTACCACGTGACGGTGTGCGACGCACGTCCCGTGTTCGCCACTCCCGCACGTTTCCCCGCAGCACACTCAGTCGTCGTCGACTGGCCGCACCGCTACCTCGCGTCCACCCACACCGACGCCTCCACGGCCGTCGTGGTGCTGACCCACGACCCGAAGTTCGACATCCCGGTGCTCGTGGAGGCGCTGTCCAGACCTCTGGCGTTCGTCGGCGCGCTGGGTTCCCGCCGCACGCACGCGGAACGCCTCGAACGACTGCGAGAAGCGGGCGTCGGCGAGGCGTCGCTGGCGCGGCTCCGTTCCCCCGTCGGCCTCGACCTCGGCGGCCGCAGCCCGGCGGAGACCGCGGTGTCGATCGCGGCCGAACTGGTCGCCGTCCACCACGGCGGCACCGGACTTCCGTTGTCCGCGCTGTCCACCCCCATCCACCGAAACCTGGAGAGTCATGGCACTGATCTTCCTCAACGGCGGCGGCATGCGGGGCGGCCCTCTGCACTCGCAGCTCCAGGGCACGCCGATGGTGTGCCGGGCACGCAGTGCGGCCAAGTACCGCTACTTCTCGGTGCGGGGGAAGTTCCCCGCGATGCACGAGTCGGGCTCGGCCTCGGTCGTGGGTGAGCTCTACGACCTGCCGCTGAAGATCCTGCGCGACCACCTGGTCCCGGCCGAGCCGGCCGAACTGGAGATCGGCGTCATCGAACTGGAGGACGGCAGCGCGGCCCTCGCGACCGTGCTTCGGGACGCGATGGTCGATCCGCTGCTCCAAACGGGTGACATCCGGGACATCTCGTATCTCGGCGACTGGCGGGAGTTCCTACACAGCGAGGGGTGAGGGAATGGCATCGGGGGGTGCCATTGGCAAGGGGGAGTTGCCGCACGCGGCGGGACCAACCGAAGTGGTCCCGCCGCGAGACCTCTCCTCAGCGCCCGTCGAGCGCCGCGCTCACCTTCGCGAGTCGCTCCGGGTCGAACGAGAACTCGTTGTGCGGGCAGCGGTAGCTGTAGGCGCCGTCGCAGATCCAGACGCCGTCCCGCTCGCGCCAGTTCGCCGGTCCCCACTGGCCTTGTCCGGCCAGCATCAGCTCGGCGACCGTCGCCGGCTCCTCGATCCAGGTCAGCTCCGCCAGCGCTTCGGCGACGCGGGTGGTCGCGTCCGGCGGCAGGTCGGCGTCACCGAGCATCGGGAGAAGCAGCAGCAACGTCCGCGCGTCGGCGGCCGCGGTGTCCAGTTCGCGCCACGACAGGCCCGGCCCCATGAAGGAACCTTCGTCGCTGACCAGCCGAAGCGCCTCGTGCGCCGCCGGGTCGTGCAGGAGGTAGTCGATGCCCATGTCGCCCTCGAAGTTGCGGTAGACGACGTGGATCACGCACTCGTTGCCCACGGGCACGGTGAAGACCGGCCAGCGGCTCGTCGACCTCAGTTCGTCGCCCAGTTCTCCGGCCGCCTCCCAGTCGGCTCCGAAGGCCAGTTCCTGCGCCTCTTCGTCCTGCAGCAACGAACTCAGGTGGCACAGCCAGAAAAGCGGCCGCTCCAGGTACTCGTCGGCCTCCGTCAGCGGATCGGCTTCATAGCCGGGGATCATCGCCCGCTCCCCTTCAGCAGTCCGCGTTCGTACGCCACCGCCACGGCCGCCGCCCGGTCCGAGACGCCGAGCTTGGCGTAGACGTGCAGCAGGTGGGTCTTCACGGTCGCCTCGCTGATGAACAGCGCCGCCGCCACCGCCCGGTTCGTGGATCCCTTGGCCACCAACGCCAGCACGTCGAGCTCCCGGGTCGACAGCGGTTCCAGCGCGGGCTCCCGCACCTGCCCCAGCAGGCGCGTGGCCACCGCGGGGGACAGGACGGCCTCGCCCGCGTGCGCGGCGCGGATCGCGCGTTGCAACTCGTCGCGCGGGGTGTCCTTCAGCAGGTAGCCGGTGGCGCCAGCCTTGATGGCAGGCAGGACGTCGCGGTCCGTGTCGTAGGTGGTGAGCACCAGGACGCGGCACGGGTGGGGGCGCAGGCGTTCGATCGCGGACAGGCCGTCCGAGCCCGGCATCCGCAGGTCCATCAGGACGACGTCCGGCGACATGGCAGTGACCACGGCGACCGCCTCGTCGCCCGAGGCGGCCTCGCCGACCACCTCGAAGTCCGGCGCGGCGGACAGCATGCCGCGCAGCCCGTCGCGGACGACCGGGTGGTCGTCCACGATGACCAGCCGGATCATGCCGGCACCCGTGCCGAGATCGCCGTTCCCGCGCCCGGTTCGGACTCCACGAACAGCGCGCCGGACAGGCGGTGCACGCGGTGGCGCATCGCGGGCAGGCCGAAGCCGTCCGACGGGCGGGCGAGGTCGAAGCCCACGCCGTCGTCGCGCACGTCCAGGGTCACCACGTCCTCCATGTACGACAGGGTCAGTCCCACGCGGGACGCCGAGGCGTGCTTGGCCACGTTCGCCAGGGCTTCCTGGGCGGTGCGCAGCAAGGCGACCTCCACCTCCGGGTGCATTTCGCGCACGGCGCCGGTCAGCGTGACCGAGACCGGGACGCCGTTGTGCCTCGACCAGCCCGACGCCACGTCGTCCAGAGCTTCGTGCAGGGCCGCCGAATCCAGGGCCGGTGGTTGCAGGGCGTGCACCGAGCGGCGGGCCTCGGCCAGGTTCGAGCGCGCCAGGTCGGCCGCCACCGCCACACGGCGTTCCCAGTCGGACCCGGTCGCCGCGGACAGCTGCGTGATGATGCCCGCCAGGCCCTGGGCCAGGGTGTCGTGGATCTCGCCCGCCATCCGGTGGCGTTCGTCCTGCACGCCTGCCTCGTGCGCCTGCACCAGCAACTGCGCGTGGAGGCCCTCGTTCTCCTCGAGGAGTTCCTTGCGCAGCCGGGACTGTTCGGTCGTCACGTGGCCGACGTACGTGAAGGTGCACGCCACCACCACGAAGACGAGCAGCAGCAACCAGAACGCCGCCGGCGCGTCGGAGGGGTAGCCGCCGAACAACGACAGCGTCGCCAGGGTGGCCGTCAGCGCGACGACGAAGAACATCCACCGGCCACGCAGGACCTCGCTCGCGTAGACGAAGACCGCGTACGACACCGCGCCGAACCAGTGCTCGCGCATGCCCAGCACCCCGTAGAACACGACCATGCCACCGATGAACACGGCCATGAGCTCCGCACGGCCGCGCCACGCGGGATGCAGCGTGAACCACCACGCCATCCACACGAAGCCGAACGCCACGACGCCATAGGTGAACCAGCGCTCCGGGACCGACTGCGTGGTGAAGAGGGAGTACAGCACCGTCGTCACGGTCAGCACGAAGTACGGGATCACGCGGGCGATCGCGACGAGCCTGCGCTCCCACCTGTCCAACGCGGCGATGTCCACGAGCTACTCCCAGCGGAACGTTCTGGCCGCGACCGTACCCGCCACGAGGCTCACCAGCCCCATGATCGCGAGATGCCTCCAATCCGGCGCGGTACCCAGCCACGCCTGTTGCAGCGCCTCCACACCGGGAGGCGTGTACGACCCGATCGCCTGAATCACCGAGGGCAGCATGAACCGCGGCAGGTACACGCCGCCGAAGAACATCAGCAGCATGAACACCACCGTCGCCCAGCCACCGGCCGCTCGCGCGTTCGGGGCCAGAGCGGCGATCACCAGGCCCAGCGCGAACGTGCCCGCGCCTCCCAGCACCACGGCACACGCCAGGCCGAGTGGATGGTGAGGCAGGTCGACGCCGAAAACGACGTACCCCACCACCATAAGGAGCAGCACCGACAAGATCACCGCGGCGAAGTTGACGACCATCTGACCGGCCAGCAGCCGCGCCGGGTGCATCGGCGTGGTGGACAGCCGGCGCAGCACACCCTTCTCGCGATACGTGGCCACGACCGCAGGCAACCGTTGCAAGCCGATGAACACCAACGTGAACACGACGAGCGCCGACATGTAGCTGTCGATGAACCGCTGACCGCCGAAGTTCGCGTCAGGTGTGCGCAGCGCCGGAATCGCGCCCAGCACCAGCAACAACAAGCTGGGGAACAGGATCGCGAACAACGAGTTCAGCCGATCGCGCACGAACAACCGCGCCTCGATCTCAATGATCTTCAACATGACGACCCCCGGTGAGTTCGACGTAGGCGTCGTCCAGCGAGACCTGGTCGACGCGGAGCTGACGCGCCACGATCTGCCGCCGCGCCAGCAGGGACGTCACCGCGTGCAGCAGGTCCTCCGATCCGCTGACCACGAGCTGCTCCCCCACCGACGACACCCCGGTCACCTCCGGCAGCGCCTCCAGCAACGACACGTCCAAGGCGGCGGACGGCACGAACCGCACTCGAGTGGCACCGTCCACACGCGACACCAGCGCGGAGGGCGTGTCCAGCGCGACGATCCGCCCGTCGCGGAACACCGCCACCCGGTCGCAGAGCCGTTCGGCCTCCTCCATGAAGTGCGTGACCAGCAGGATCGTCACGCCGGCCGCCCGCACCTCCTCGATCACCGACCACGTGTCCCGCCGCGCCTGCGGATCGAGCCCCGTCGTCAGCTCGTCCAGGATCGCCACCCGAGGCGAGCCGACCAACGCCAGCGCGATCGACAGCCGCTGCTTCAACCCGCCCGACAGCCGGCCGAACTCCACTCCCAGGTGCTCGGTCAGCCCCAGCCGCTCGGACCAGTCCGCGGGCTCCGGGTAGAACGACGAGAACAGCGACAACGCCTCGCTGACCCGCATCCGCTCCGGCAGCTCCGAGTCCTGCAGCTGCACCCCGATCGACGCGCGGACATCAGCGGGCCGCCGCCCCAGCACCGACACGCTCCCCCGGTCCGGCGTCCGCAGTCCGGCCACGCACTCGACCGTCGTCGTCTTGCCCGCCCCGTTCGGCCCGAGCACGCCGAAGATCTCCCCCTCGGCCACCTCGAACGACACCGAGTCCACCGCCACGCGGGGCCCGTACCTCTTCCCGAGGTCGCTCATTTCGATGATTGCCATGCCACCAGCGTCGAAGAACAACGCTCGAAGATCATCGAACAACGAGCGCGACCTGGATCAACCGATCGGTTGATGCCGTCAGCCGGTCGCCAGCACGGCGGCCCGCAGAGCCGCGGCCAGGCGCGCCACCGGCTCGGGCAGCGGTCCCGGCAGCCGGGCGAGCTGAATCCGGCGCTGCTCGGAGGGCCCGCCCCGCACCGGCAGCACCCGCACCCCGGCGGGCAGGACCGTCGCCAGCGCCGCCGGCACGGTCGTGATGCCGAACCCCGCCGCGACCAGTTGCAGCTTCGCCAGCCAGTCCCGCGCGGTGTGCGCGACGACCGGCCGTTCGGGAAGGCCCGGCCACACCCCCATCACCAGCTGGTCGCCGAGCCCGGCGATCCAGCGCTGACCCCGCAGGTCGTCGATGTCGATGAAGTCGTTGCGCGCCAACGGATGCGCGGAGGGAACGGCGACATGCAGGCTGCGTTCGGTGAGCGTGTCGACCTCCAGCGCGGGGCTCTCGTCGTCGGGCGCACGAAACGGCGGTGACGACGCGATCAGCGCAACGTCCAATGTGCCCGCACGCAGCGCACGCACCAACGCCGGCGTGCTGCCCTCACGCGTGACGACGGAGATGGACGGATGAGTGCGCCCCAACGCCAGCAGCGCCTGAGGCACAAGCCAAGCACCCGCGGTCGCGAACCATCCGAGCCGGATCGTGCTCTCGTCCTCCTCCGGCAGGCCCGCGAGCTCTCGTGCACCCGCATCGACCTGATCGACCACCACGGCCGCACGCCGCAACACGAGCCGTCCAGCCGCCGTGAGCCGCACGCCGTCGTGGCGCCGCTCCAACAACGACGCCCCCGCCGCCTTCTCCAGAGCGGCGATCTGCCGGGACACCGCGGACTGCGTGTAGCCCAGCGCGGAGGCCGCCGCCGTCAACGTCCCCCGTTCGGCCACCTCGCGGAACACCCGCAGCGCGACCAGCGACGCGTCACTCAGAGCCATGACATCCCCGCATACCCAGGTTGACAGATTCTCGCTACCCGCATGACCGAGACGAGCCTAGCGTCGAAGGCGTGATCACCACACCGTTCGGATTCAGCAGCACCGCCGCCGAGGTCGCCGAAGGCATCGACCTGACCAGAAAGCGCGCGATCGTGACCGGCGCCGCGTCCGGCATCGGCATCGAGACCGCGCGAGCGCTGGCCGGCAGGGGCGCCGAGGTCACCCTGGCCGTCCGCGACACCGCCGCCGGCGAGAGGACCGCGCGGGACATCGGCGGCGACGTCCACGTCGCGAGGCTCGACCTGACCGACCTCGCCTCGATCGACGCGTTCACCAGCGCCTGGGACGGCCCGCTGCACGTTCTCATCGCCAACGCGGGCGTGATGGCGAGCCCCGAGCAGCGCACCGAGCAGGGCTGGGAGTGGCAGTTCGCCACCAACCACCTCGGTCACTTCGCGCTGGCCACGAACCTGCACCCGGCGCTCAGGGCGGGCAACGCGCGCATCGTCGTCGTCAGCTCCACCGGCCACATGATCTCGCCGGTCGTCTTCGACGACGTCCACTACGCGTTCCGTCCCTACGACCCGTGGAGCGCCTACGGCCAAAGCAAGACCGCCAACGTCCTGTTCGCCGTCGAGGCAACACGCCGGT
The DNA here is from genome assembly GCF_900115955.1 of Lentzea waywayandensis. GTDB lineage: Bacteria > Actinomycetota > Actinomycetes > Mycobacteriales > Pseudonocardiaceae > Lentzea > Lentzea waywayandensis. The sequence continues at coordinate 199,677 of NZ_FOYL01000008.1, read as the reverse complement.
GGGCAGCCGACGGCATCACCGCGAACGCCGTCATGCCCGGTGCCATCTACACGAACCTCCAGCGCCACACCGAAGGACGCGGCAGCGGCACGGTCGACCCCAGCGTCGTCAAGACGCCGGAACAGGGCGCCGCGACGTCCGTCCTGGTGGCCACCTCACCGCTGCTCGACGGCATCGCCGGCCGCTACTTCGACGACTGCGACGAAGCCCAGACCGTCGACCGCCGCGGCGAGGCCCCACCGCTGCACGGCGTCGCCCGCTACGCCCTCGACCCGGACAACGCCGCCCGGCTGTGGACGTACTCCGAAACCCTCCTCGCGAAGGCTTGAGACATGACGATCGCACTGGTCACCGGCGCCACCCAGGGCCTCGGCCTGGCGCTGGCCGAGGGACTCGCGCAACGCCTCGCCCCCACCGACACCGTCTACCTCACCGGCAGGGACGTCGAGAAGATCACCACCGCCGTGCGGTCGATGCCCGGTGGTGGCGCGAAGGTCCGCGGCGAGCTCCTGGACGTCGCGGACCCCGGTTCCGCCGCGAAGCTCGCCGCCCAGATCCACGACAGGCACGGCGGAATCGACGTCGTCTTCGGCAACGCCGTCATGCGCGTCGGCCCCGACGACGACCCGCGCGAGATCATCGACGGCTACACCGAGGTCAACAACTTCGGCACCACCAGGCTCCTGAAGGCCTTCGCGCCGCTGCTCGACGACAACGGCAGGCTGATCGTGGTCGCCAGCTCGCTCGGCACCCTCCAGCACCTCGCACCGGTGCTGCACGAGCACTTCACCAAACCGTCCTCTTTGGACGAGCTGGACGTGCAGGTCGCCCGCTGGCGCGACGCGGTGAAGGACGGCCGCGCCCGCTCCGGGGCGTGGCCGGGGTTCGTGAACATCCCGTCGAAGATCGGCCAGGTCGCCGCCGTGCGCGTCCTCGCGAACGAACGCCGCGACAGCGACCTCGCCCGAGGCGTCCTGATCGCCGCGGCGTGCCCTGGAATGATCAACACGCCGACGTCCGCGCTGTGGTGGGACGTCAGCACCGCCCCCACCCCGGCCCAGGCCGCGACGGCGTTGCTGGACCTGGCACTCGGCCCGCTCAAGCCGGAGCACTACGGCGAACTGGTCCGCCACGGCGAGGTCGTGCCGTTCAGCTGATGGGCTTGTCCAGCCCGTGCACCACCTGGTCGAGCAACGTCGCGATGACGGCCTCGTTGTGCTCGTTGCGACCCGGCGTGATCATCCGCGACGTCGCCTCGACCATCGCGTGCACGAGCATCGCCCGCAACTGCGCCCGCTCCACCCCGGCCGTCCTGAAGACGCCGACCAACGGCGCCAGCAACCGTTCGTGCTCGGCCCTGATCTGCTCGCGCGACGAGTCCGGCAACGTGTGCGCGGACAGGGCCACCACCGCCCCGTGGCTGCCGTCGGTGATGATCGCGAGTTCGGTCCGCAGGTACGCCTCGATCTTCTCCGGCACGGACGAGGCGCCGTTGACCGCGTCCTCCAGCTTGACCGCCCACTCCGGCAGCGCGTCCGACACGATCGCGGCGACCAGTTCCTCGCGCGAGCGGAAGTACTCGTAGAGGCTCGGCCGCGACAGCCCGACACGTCTGGCGAGCGACGCGAGCGTCAGCGCCTCCGCTCCCTCGGTCGCCACGATGTCCCGCCCGGCGTCCAGCAGGGCACGCAACCGGTTGGCGCGATGCTCCGCGACGGTGTCTGCGCTGATCCTCGGCACATCGGGATCGTATCGCGCTTGATTTCCCGACAGGGAGTTGGAATAGTTCCCGACAGAGCGTCGGAATCAGGAGGCCTGCATGTTCATCGCGACCAACCGGCTGTTCGTGCCCGCCGAACGGGCGGAGGAGTTCGAGGCCCACTTCCGCGACAACATGCGCACGTACCTTCCCGGCGTTCCCGGCCTGCTGCGCAGCACGCTGCTCAAGCCGACGAAGGACGACCAGCCGTACGTGTCGGTCAACGAGTTCGAGACCGAGGACGACTTCCGCGCGTGGGTCAAGTCCGACTCGTTCCGCGAGGCGCACAAGCGCAACCGCGGCATCGCGCGGCACGTCACCGGGAACGCCGTCGAGACGTTCCAGCACGCCGAGGACATGGTGCTGCCCCGCCAGCGCACCGAGTAGGAGATACGCTCCCCTCGCATGGGGGACGTTCGATTTCTGCTGCTCGGACCGTTGCGGGTGCAGGTCGACGGGCACGAGGTTCCGCTGCCCGCCGGCCGCGGCCGGACCATCCTCGCGACGCTGCTCGCGAACGCCGGTGAGATCGTTCCGCTGGACGACCTGGGCGACGCCTCGTCCACCCGCAAGGCCGTGAGCAGACTGCGGCACGCGCTGGGCGAGGCCGCCAGCTGCCTGCGCACGCACGGCACCGGGTACCTCGTCCACGTCACGAACTCGGACCTGCGGGACTTCCGCTCACTGCGCGACCAGGGCCGCCACGCCGAGGCGCTCACGTTGTGGCGTGGCAAGGCCTTCGAGGACGTCGGCGGCGTGCACGACGCCGCGGCGAGGCTCGACGCGGAACGCGAGGCCGTCCAGGCGCTCGTCCCCGTACCGCGCCAGTTGCCGGGGATGCTCGCCCAGTTCGCCGGCCGCGATCGCGAACTGGCCGCGCTCACCGAGCCCGCACCGGTCACCGTCGTCAGCGGCACCGCCGGCATCGGCAAGACCGCGCTCGCCGTCCAGTGGTGCAACGAGGCGGCGAGCCGCTTCCCCGACGGCCAGCTCCACGTGAACCTGCGCGGCTTCGACCCCGCCTTCGAGCCCATGCGACCCGAGTACGCCCTGCGCGGTTTCCTCGGCATGCTCGGCGTTCCGGCCGCGCGGATGCCCGCCGGCCACGACGACCAGGTGGCTCTGTACCGGAGACTGGTGGCCGCCAGGAACCTCGTCGTCCTGCTCGACAACGCCAGGGACGCGGCCCAGGTCCGCCCTCTGCTGCCCGGCCACGACGGCTGCGCGGTGGTCATCACCAGCCGCAACCGCATGAGGGACCTGGACGGCGCCCGCGTGCTCGACCTCGACGTGCTCACCGACACCGAGGCCGTCGGGCTGCTGACCGAACGCGTCGGCGCGGGCCCCGTGACCGCCGAACCCGCCGCGGTGACACGGCTGATCACGTTGTGCGGCGGGCTACCGCTCGCGTTGTCGATCGTGGGCGCCCGCGCCGCGACCGATCCCCACCTCTCCCTCGGCGCGCTTGCCGACGAACTCGCCAACGAGCAGAACACGCTGGACTTCCTCGACACCGGCGACCCGACCACGAGCGTGCGCGCCGCGTTCTCCTTGTCCTGCACCAGGTTGAGCACGGCCGCAGCGACGTTGTTCCGGCTGCTCGGTGTCCATCCCGGACCGGACATCTCCGCCGCCGCGGCCACGAGCCTCGCCGGATCCGACGCGGGCACGGCACTGCTGGAACTGGCCCGCGCGAACCTCGTCACGAACTCGAAGGACCGCTACGAACTGCACGACCTCGTCCGCGCCTACGCCCGCGAACTCGCCGGCCAGGTCGAGACCCGTGCCGCCCTGCACCGGGCCGTCGACCACTACCTGCACAGCGCGCACCACGCGGACAGCCTCCTCGGCGAGGACCGCAGGCACTTCACGATCGCCGCCGCCCAACCGGGGGTCAGTCCCGAACTCGTCGCGGACGAAGAGCAGGCGTGGCAGTGGTTCGAGACCGAGAACCAGGTCCTGATCGCGATGAGCGCGCTGGCCGCGGCCGAGCGGTTCGACGTGCAGGCGTGGCAACTGCCGTGGTGCCTGCACCTGTACTTCGACCGCGAGGCGCGCTGGCGCGAGTGGAACGCCCTGCTGACCACCGCACTGCAAGCGGCACAACGACTCGGCGACGACGACGCGGTCGCACGCATGCACCACCTCGTCGCACACACCTGGTTCCGGTTCACCGACTTCGACCGATGCACCGCGCACCTGCGCAGCGCGTTGAAGATCTACGAACAGCAGGGGAACAAGAGCGGCGCCGCACGAGTGCACCGCAGCATCTCGACGGTGTTCGAACGTCAAGGGAGCCTGGAAGCCTCGACCCACCACATCAGGCTCGCCATGGCGCTGTTCACCGAGGTGGACGACCGGATGGGCCTGGCCAACGCCATGGGCGACCTGGGCTGGTACCTGGGTGTGCTCGGCCACCACGAGGAAGCGCTGCGAACGTGTCGCGACGCGCGGGATCTGCACCGCGAGCACGGCAACCGGTTCGCCGAGGCCGAGACCCTCGACAGCATCGCCTACAACCTGCGCGCACTGGGCGACCTGACCGGCGCCGCCCACCACTACGACCTGTCCGTGGCGGCCGCGCGCGCGTCCGGCAACCGCTACGGCATCGCCGTGACCCTCGTGTCCCTCGGCGAGGTGCACGAGGAGATGGGCGACGGCCAGGCGGCCCACCGCGCGTGGACGGAGGCGCTCCAGACGTTCGAGGACCTCGGGCAGCCCGACGCCGACGCCGTGCGCGCCAAGCTCACAGCTCTGTCAGCAGCTTCCTCATCCGGTTGATCTCGTCGTCCTGCGTGGCCACGACGTCGTCCGCCATCTCCTCGACCTGGACGTTGGTGCCGGCCCCGCGCACGTCCGTCGCCATCTTGATCGCACCCTCGTGGTGCTTGATCATCAGCTCCAGGAACATCCGGTCGAAGTCCTTGCCGCGCGCCGCGCCCAGGGCGTTCAACTGGTCCTGCGTGGCCATGCCGGGCATCGAGGCGTGGTCACCGTGCGTTCCGATGGCGTTGAACGTGCGCTGCCACTGCTTCATCGCGCCGATCTCGGGTTCCTGGCTGAACCGGATGCGGTCCGCCAGGCCCTTCACCGTCTCGTTCTGCGCACGTTCGGGAGCGAACCTGGTCATGGCGAGCGCCTGCTCGTGGTGGGCGATCATCATCGCCACGTACTCGCGGTCAGCGTCGTTGGGCGGCGGCGGGATCACACCGCTCACGTCCGAAGGCGCCACGGTGGGCGCCGAGCCGCCGGGCGTGTCCGGTGCGATGACCGGCGCCGCTTCCGGCTCCGACGTACAGCCTGCCAGCAGGGCGAATGCCGCCACGATGACCAGAACCCCAGAACGCATGCTCCGGAGAATACCCTCCGAAAGACGCTGGCCCTTAGCAAGGCGAAAGGGTCATACTCCCCCTCACCAACCCGTACCGAGGGGGTAAAGCTGTGAGTTCACGCGAAACGGCCCGGCGGCGCAGAACGCCTTTCGCGATCCTGGGGGCGCTCACGCTGACGCTGTCAACGCTGACGGCGCCCGCGTTCGCAGAGCCCGATCTTCCCGCCGATGGCAAGGGGCTGAGCGAGGCTCAGCTCGAGTCGCGGGCCGAAGGGGCCACCGGACTTCCCGGCGTCGACGAGATCAGCCGCAGCCGCAACATGGTCCTGGTCTCCCACCTGGACAAGCAGGCTCCGCTCGACGCGACCCAAACCGACATCGCGTTCCAGGACAACTACGCGTTCGTCGGCAACTACAACGGCTTCACCATCTACGACGTCCGCAACCCGCGGGCGCCGAAGATCACGAGCTCGGTCCTCTGCCCCGGTTCGCAGAACGACATCTCGGTGTACGGGAACCTGCTGTTCCTGTCGACCGACTCGTCGCGCAGTGACAACTCGTGCAGCAGCGTCTCCCAGTCCGCGACGATCAAGGAGTCGTGGGAGGGCATCAAGGTCTTCGACATCAGCGACAAGAAGGCCCCGAAGTACGTCGCGGCCGTCGAGACCGCCTGCGGTTCGCACACCCACACGATGGTGCCGAGCAAGAACAAGAAGGACGTGTACCTCTACGTCTCTTCCTACTCGCCCAACGCCACGTTCCCGGACTGCCAGCCGCCGCACGACAAGATCTCGATCGTCAAGGTCCCGGTGCGCAACCCGGCCTCGGCCTCGCTGCTGAAGGCGCCGGTGCTCTTCCCGGACGGCGGTAACCCCGGTCGCATCGGCACCATCGAGACCGGCTACACCTCGGCCACCTCCGGCTGCCACGACATCACCGTCTACCCGCAGCTCGACCTCGCGGCCGGCGCGTGCATGGGTGACGGCGTCCTCTGGGACATCTCCAACCGCGAGAACCTGGTGGAGATCAACCGCGTCCAGGACGACAAGAACTTCGCGTTCTGGCACTCGGCGACCTTCAACAACAGCGGCACCAAGGTCGTCTTCACCGACGAGCTCGGTGGCGGCGGCGCGGCGACGTGCAACGAGAAGATCGGCCCGACGCGCGGTGCCAACGGCATCTACGACATCGTGGGCAAGGGCAAGGACCGCAAGCTGGTCTTCAAGTCCTACTACAAGATCCCGCGCATGCAGGGCGACTCGGAGAACTGCGTCGCGCACAACGGTTCGCTGATCCCGGTGCCCGGCAAGGACATCATGGTGCAGTCCTGGTACCAGGGCGGCGTCTCGGTGTGGGACTTCACGAACTCGGCCAAGCCGCGTGAGATCGGCTTCTTCGAGCGCGGCCCGATGCCGAACGCCCAGGGCGGCGGCACCTGGTCGACCTACTGGTACAACGGCTACATCTACTCCTCGGAGATGGGCCGCGGCTTCGACGTGATCGACATGCGCGACCCGCGCACGTTCGTGGCGAAGCTGTTCCGCACGGACGAGCTGAACGTGCAGACCCAGGGGAACTTCTACCGCGGGTAGCAGCTCCCTCTCAGATCAGCGCGGCTGCCGTCGTTCGGCAGCCGCGCTGACTGCTGTCAGGACCAGGGTGACCGCCACACCACCGAAAACGGCCCAGACCGGCGAGCCTGCGTCCATCGCCCACGCGACGACGACGGCGGTGAGCCCGTAGCCCGCGCCGGTCACCGCGTACATCATCGAGAACCCCGCCGCGTGCGCGCCGACCGGAAGCCGTTCGCGCAACGCGAGACTGCGCGTCACCAGCACGCCGGACTGGAACAACCCGGCCGCGAGCAACGCGCCCGCGATGCCCGGCAGGTTCGGGAACAACGCCAGCGCGCCGACGCAGGTCGCGGTGACGACGAGCAGCACCAGACCCTGGGTGCGGAACGTTCCCGGCCACGGCCGCAACCCGTACAGCACCGCGCCGAGCGCGCTGCACGCCGCGAAACCCATGAGCAGCGGCCCGATCCAGCCGATCCCGATCCCCCGGTGCTCCAGCAACGCGGGCAGCACCAGTTCCGCGACCGCCAGCTGTGCCAGCGCCGCCGCACTCACGAGGTAGATCGGCCAGGCCGACGCCACGACACGAGGTTTCGCCGTGCCGGAACGGGACGTGACGTGCCCGCGCGGCAGGATGAACACCAGCCAGGCCGCCACGACGACCAGCGACACGGACACCACGACGGGCGCGCGGCGGTCGACGCTCAGCGCCAGCACGGTGACCAGCGCGGGCGCCACCGCCCACACCACCTGCGTGATCATGGCGTCGAAGCCCATCGCCTTGGGCACCAACGAGTCCGGCACCAGCCCGAGCAGCATCGCCCGCAGCCCGCCCGGCGTCGTCGACGGCCCGGCCCCCGCGATGAACGCCGCGACCGCCAGCACCGTCACGTTCTGCGTCAACGCCAGCGTCGTGAACGCCCCCGCGCCGACGACCAGCCCGATCGACAGCTGCCCGCGCATCCGCGACGGGTCGAGGAAGAGCCCGAGCAGCGCGGCGCCGAGGATCTCGCCCAGCACGTAGACGGCGACCAGCGACGCGGCCAGCACGTACCCGCCGGGCAGTCCTCTGGTCAGGAACACCATCATCAGCGGCGTCATGGACATCGGTAACTTCGCGGCGACCGTCACCACGGCGCACGCCAGCACGTCCCGGTTCGCGAGGTCGCGGTACCCGGCAGCGGAGATCGTCATCTACTCGCCCAGCTCCTGGAACAACGTCAGCTGCAACCCGGCCGGTGCGGCCAGCCGGGCGTTGAGCGAGTTCCACGGCGTGCGCGTCGGTTCCGCGATCACCTCGGCCCCGGCGGCCTCCAGCGCACGGGTGGTCGCGGCGGAGTCGTCCACCTCGAAGGCCACCCGGACGTGCCCCGCGACGCGCTTGCCGACCTCGACCTGGTCGATGTACTCCGCGTGCGGCGGGTCCGTGATCTCCAGCGTGGCCCTGCCGGCCTCCAGGATCGTGACCCGCCCGCCGTCGGACGCGAACGCCGCCCGTTGCTCGAGGCCGAGCACGTCGCGGTAGAAACGCAGGGCCTCGTCGTAGTCGTCAGCGGTGACGACCAGGCGGAGTTCACGGACACCGGTCATGGCGACGATCATCGCACCACTCGTGTCAGAACAAAGCGAACCCGCCAAAGTGCCCGCCCTGACAGGATGGCGTCCGTGCTGAACGGACTTGATCAGGTGGGCTGGGACCGGCTGACCCACGCCTACGGACCCGCCGACGACGTGCCCGATCAGATCCGCGACCTGGTGTCGCCCGACGAGGATCGCCGGCAGAAGGCGTTGTGGGAGCTCAGCGGCAACATCTACCACCAGGGCACCATCTACGAGGCCACGGCGTACGCGGTCCCGTTCCTGCTGGAGGTGCTGACCGCGCCCGAGTGCGACGAGCAACCGCAGCTGCTGAGCCTGCTCTGCTCGATCGTCACCGGGTTCGACGAGATGTGGCTGCCCGGCGGGCTTCCCGTCGCCGATCACCGCGCGCGGGCGGCGGGCGGCGAGGCGGTCCTGGCGGCGGCGCCCCGGCCCGGCGACGACGGCTTCGACGAGGACGAGGCGGACTACGAGTACGTCGAGGGCCTCTCCGACGAGGACCGGGGCCGGATGTTCGCGCACATCTGGGTGCGGGCCTACGACGCCGTCCGCGCCGGGGTCCCGGTGTTCCGCGCACTGCTGACCTGGGAGCCGCCGGTGGCGTGCATGGCGGCGTACACCCTGGCCTGGTTCCCCGAGGACGCACCGGAAAGCCTGCGGGCACTGGCGAACCTCACCGAGGGCGACGACGAGGGTGTGGTGGCGGCGACCGCGGCGGTCGCGACGGGACTGCTCGGCGGCCGTCCCGCGATCACGCTCGACGACCCGCGGCCGATCGCCCGCTGGGGCGCCGCGATCGCGCTCGCCACCGTCGACGGCCCGGACGCGACCGACGACGTCGTGGACGAACTGATCTCCGCCGCCGCCGGTGCGCTTCCCGACAGCGACAGGGTTCCCTTCCTGGACGGCAACCTCGCCGCCTACGCGGGTGGCGCGCTGCGGCTGACCGGCGACCGGCACGCCGCCAGGACGTTCGACGCGCTGCTGGAGCGCGTCCCGTCGGTGTCCGGCACCAGCGCTTTCCACGTCGTGAAGGAAGCGCTGCATCTGGCGTTCCCCGCGGGAGCGCTCCCGGCGGGCACCGGGTACCCGTCGCTGGACGACCGGCAGCGCCGCCTCGTCGACGCGCTCGCCGGCTCCCCCGGCACCTGGCTGATCGACGGCAGGAACTTCGGCAACTTCGGCATGCTGGTGCGCGAGTACGGACTCCCCGCCTCCAGCGACGCCCTGCGCGACTACGCCACCACGCGCTGATCGGCCGACTGCACCAGCCGGCTCGCGATGCAGAGGACCAGCACGATCCCCGCCGTCACGTGGATCGGCGCCGGACCGAACGTCGCCGCCAGCACCGCGAGCGAGCCCAGCGGCAGCAGGTACTTGCGCACCCCCGACTGACCGGGGCAGTCCTGCACGTACCAGACGCACAGGAAGAACACGGCCAGCGGCACCGTCGTGAACGCGGCGACCGTCGTGCCCGGCGCGTGCGAGAGGTGCAGGTCGTAGTCGACGCTGGCCGCGAGTCCCGCACCGAGCGCGGCGATCGAGCCGAGGATGAACAGGTGCGCGTACCCCCACAGGAACGCCTTCTTCAGGTTGTGCAGGTGCGACGGCGCCTCGAAGTAGATCCACCACACCGAGAACACGATGACCAGCGAGGCCGCGGCGAGCGAGATGAGGTTGACGCCGCTGTCGAAGCCCTTCTGGAACGCGAGCGTGGCCGCCAGGATCGACTCGCCGAGCACGATCAGCGTGAACAGGCCGTGCCGTTCCGCGATGTGGTGGGGGTGCCACGTCGTCGCGGTCGACTTCTCGGCCCAGGCGGGCACCAGCAACTCGGCCAGCATGCCGAGCACCCACAGCCCGAGCGCGAGGCTCGGTGGCGCGAAGAGCCACAGCACCCACAACACCTGCATGACCGCGATGCCGCCGGCGTACCGGTACGCGCACGCCTTGTGCGACGGGTTGTCCCGCGCGGCACGCAGCCAGTGCGTGACCATGGCGAGCCGGATGACGACGTAACCGCTGACGACGATCCGGTAGTCCTGGTGCTCGAAGACCGCCGGGATGCCCGCCGCGATGACCAGCACACCGGCGATCTGAACCATCGTGATGATCCGGTAGAGCGTGTCGTCGTTGTCGAACGCACTGGCGAACCAGGTGAAGTTCAGCCACGGCAGCCACAGCGCGAAGAACGCCATGCAGAACGCCAGCAGGCCGGCCCCCGCGTGGTTCTCGGTCACGGCGTGGTGCAACGAGGCGGCGGCCTGGGCGACCGCCACCACGAAGCTGAGGTCGAACAACAGCTCCAACGGCGTCGCGACCCGGTGGGTCTCCGCCGTGTCGCGCGCGAGGAGCTTCCTGATCATCCCGGCACCACCATGATTCGTGATTCGCTGAGGTCGAGCGCGACCCGCGTGCCGGGCTGGTAGGCGGAGGCGGTGTTGGAGGGCTGGTCGATGCGCAGCACCTGCACACCCACCCTGACCGAGATCCGCGTGACCGGCCCGAGGAACGACTGGGTCAGCACGTCGCCCACGATCTTGCCATTGGAGTCGCCGTCGTGCGCGGAAACGCCGATGTCCTCGGGACGCACGATGACGCGAACGTCGCTTCCGGACGGTTGGTCGTGCGACGCGGCCACCGTGACACCGTTCACCACGACGGTCTGACCCTCCGCCTTGGCCTCGACGCTGTTGGTGACGCCGACGAACTGCGCCACGAACGCCGTCGCCGGCTCCCGGTAGACGACCGACGGGGTGTCGAGCTGCTCCAGCCTGCCGTGCGACATGACGCCGACCCGGTCGGAGACGGCGAGCGCCTCCTCCTGGTCGTGCGTGACGAACAGCGTCGTCATGCCGAGCTCCGTCTGGATGCGACGGATCTCGTCCCGCAGGTTCACGCGGACCTTGGCGTCCAACGCGGACAGCGGCTCGTCCAGGAGCAGCACGCGCGGCTGGATCGCCAGGGCGCGCGCCAACGCGATGCGCTGCTGCTGGCCACCCGACATCTGGTGCGGGTAACGGCCACCGAGGTGCGCGAGACCGACCAGTTCCAGCAGCTCGGACGTGCGCTTGGTGTCGCCCTTGCGCAGCTTCAGGCCGAACGCGACGTTCTGCGCCGCGGTCATGTTCGGGAAGAGGCTGTAGGCCTGGAAGACCATGCCCATGTCCCGCCTGTTGGCCGGGACCTTCGTGATGTCCTTGCCGCCCACCGTGACCGTGCCGGAGTCGGACGTCTCGAAGCCCGCGACGATGCGCAGCGCCGTCGTCTTGCCGCAGCCGGACGGACCGAGCAACGATACGAGCTCGCCCTCGGCCAGTTCCAGATCAAGACCGTCCAGAGCGATGTTGCCGCCGAAGGACTTGCGCAGTCCCTTGAGTTCCAGATGACCCATGTCTTACTCCTCGACCACGGTCTGACGGCGCCGCTGGCCGACATAAGAAAGTGCGAACAGGAGGACGAACGCGAAGAGCAGGCACAGCAGCGACACCGCGATGGACACACCCGCGTTGCGCTTGCCCAGAAGATTCACCTGCACCTGCAGCGTGTCGAAGTTGAGCAGCGACGCGATGGTGAACTCGCCGAGCACCAAGGCCACCGACAGCAGCGACGCACCGATCAGGGCGACGCGGATGTTCGGCACGACGATCTTCCACAGCACCGTGAACCACGACGCGCCGAGGCTGCGCGCGGCTTCGGCCAGCGTCTTCAGGTCGATCGCGGCGAGACCGGCGTCGACCGCGCGGTAGGCGAACGGCAGCACCAGGATCGTGTACGCGAACGTCAGCGTCAGCGGTGAGTCGCCGAGGAAGAAGTTCACCCACGCGTAGAGCGGTGCCATGCCGACCACCAGCACGATCGCGGGGATCGCCAGCGGCAGCAGGCACAGGAACTCCACGAGCCGTTGCAGCTGAGGAAGCCTGAGCCGGATCCACGCCATCGTCGGCACGAGCAGCACCAGCATCAGCACCGCGGAGGTCACCGACAGCAGCAGCGAGTTGACGAGTGCCTCCATCAGGCCCTCGTCGTCGACGATGGACGTCCACGACTCCAGGCTGCGGCTGCCGCCCTTGCCCCGCGTGGAGAACTCCGCCATCGCGATCAGCGGCAGGATGAAGTAGACGCCGAGGATCAGCAGGATGATCGTGCGCAGGACGCGCTGCTTCACTAGCGAACCCACTTGGCCACCCTCTTCTGCAGCAGCACGTTCACGCCCATCGCGATGCTGACCACGATCACCATGCCGAGGCCCAGCGCCTTGCCCAGGTTCTCCTGGCCGAGCACGACCTCACCGGTGAGGAAACCCCGGATCTGCAACGGCACGATCGGGCTGCCCTGCGAGACGAGCGCGGCGGCCGTGGCGTAGGCGCTGAAGGCGTTGGCGAACAACAGGAGCAGCGCGCCGAGGAACGGCGGCGTCAGGATCGGGCCGCCGACGTGCCGCCAGTACGTCCAGCTCGTGCCGCCCAGGCTCGCGTTCGCCTCACGCCACTGCGGGCGCAGGCCGTCCAACGCGGGCAGGAACACGATCACCATCAACGGGATCTGGAAGAACGTGTAGACGAGCGTCAGACCGGGCAGGTCGAACAGCCACGCGCTGCCGGCGAACAGGTCGATGCCAACGTTGTCACGCAGGAACTTCGTGACGAGACCTTCGAAGCCGACCGTCGCGAGGAACGCGAACGCCAGTGGCACGCCACCGAACTGGGCGAGCACACCGCTGCCCGCGACGACGGTCCGGCGCAGCATCCCGTCGGGGTTGCCGACCGCGATCGCCCACGTGAGCAGCGCGCCGAAGATCGCGCCGATGACCGCGGTGAGCGCGGACAGCTCGATGCTGCGCACGAAGGCGTCGAAGACGACACCCGTGAACAGCGTCGTGAGGTTGTCGAACGTGAACGCGCCGTTGGAGTCCTGGAAGGCACCGAAGAGCACGAGCACCGTGGGGTAGACGAGGAAGGTGCCGACGAACGCCAGGAACGGCACCGCGACGAGCCAGGCGGCCACAGATGGCCGACCGGCGGCCCCACCCTTCTTCGGGGTGGAGCCGCCGGGCTTTGCCGCCGCTACAGGAGCGACTGAGGTCATCCGATGGCCTGCGCCCAGGTCGCGGTGAGAACGGCCTTGGCCTTGTCGGCCTGGGCCTGCGTCTGGAACACCTGCTTGCCCTCGGTCTTCGGCAGCTTGTCCTTCGCCGCCTTGTCCGCCTTGTCGCCCATCTTGTCCAGGCGCACCGGGCGGGACATGCCCTTCAGGTACAGGTTCTGGCCCTCGTCGGAGTAGAGGAACTCCTGCCACAGGCGCGCGGCCGCGGGGTGCGGCGCGTCCTTGCTGACGGCCTGGTTGTAGTAGGCGCCGATCTGCGCGTCGGCCGGGACGACGACCTTCCAGTCGAGCTTGCCCTTGAGCTTCTCGGTCTGGGCGGCGTTGGTGTAGTCCCAGTCGATGACGACGGGCGTCTGACCGGACTCGATGGTCGCGGGCGACGGGTCGACCGGCTGGAAGTTGCCGGCGGCCTTGAGCTGCTTGAAGAACTCGACACCGGGGGCGATGTCGTCAGCGGAGCCACCGTTGCCGAGCGCGGCCATCATGACGCCGGAGAACGCGGCACCGGCCTGCGTCGGATCGCCGTTGAGCGCGACCTTGCCCTTGTACTCGGGCTTGAGGAGGTCCTTCACGCTCGTCGGCGCCGGCACCTTCGCGGCGTCGTAGCCGATCGACATGAAGCCGCCGTAGTCGCCGTAGTACGCGCCGTCCGCGTCCTTGAGCTCCGCGGCGATGTCGTCCCACGTGCTGACCTTGTAGGGGGCGAACAGGTCCTTGTTGGCCAGCGCCACGTTCAGGCCGAGGTCGAAGACGTCCGGCGCGCGGTCGTTGCCCTTGAGCTGCTTGGCGGCGTTGATCTCCTCCTGGCTGGACGCGTCCGGCTGCGCGGAGTCGACCTTGATGCCGTACTTGGCCTCGAAGGCCTTGATGATCTCGCCGTAGTTCGCCCAGTCCGGGGGCAGCGCGATGACGTTGAGCTTGCCCTCCTTCTTGGCGGCCTCGACCAGCTTGTCCATGCCGCCGAGCTCGCTCGCGGACTTCGCGGTTCCAGCGGCACCAGCCGGCGTCTCCTTGGCGGGCGGGGCGCCACAGGCGGCCACCGCCAGCACCAACGCGCCGACGCCAATCAACTTCGTCGTGACGTTCCCTCGCTTCAGCACGAGCGGAGGATTGGCTCGGGATGCTTTCGTTGTCAAGCCAGCCGCGCCGGTTGAGACCTTCTCGACTCCAACCGTGAATTCTCGGCGTCCTAGGGGTTGCCGCCGAATGCTTCCCGCGCTTCGCTGAGGTGTTGTGCCGAGATCCCGGTACCGGGATCGACGTGGACGAGCGCGGTGGTCAGGTGCTGTCGCTTGTGGACGAACTCCTCGCGGCGCGCGGAGTGGAGCCCGAAGTCGTCGTCGAACCAGACGAGGGGCCTCTCGTAGGCGTAGCGCGCCACCGCCGGGTACTTCCAGCCGGTCTCGTCGTGGAACTCGATCACCTTGAGCGGCGGAAGGCCCAGACGCGGTCCGATCTCGGTGTTCGCCCGATGCAGCCACGTCGTGGCCCACGCGAGCTCGGCGCCGGTTTCCTCCGCCAGCTGTCTCAACTGGTCGCCGTGATCGGGGTCGAGCCAGATGCGGAGCCTGCGCCGCCAGCCGACCTCGAGGTCGAACGGCCGGTAGTTGTCCGGCTTGGGGTTCGCGGCGAACGGGTTGAGCGGCCCGTCGACGTCGATCACGATCAGCGGCTTCACCCCACCCAGCATGCCCCGGCCGCGGCCTCACGCGTCAGGTGGACGTTCGCCCGTTCGGGCCACACCGCGCCACCGGCTCCGCCAGACTGACCAACGTGACGCAGCCGCCCTACCAGTCCGGACCACCGCCGGGGCCGTGGAATCAGCAACCCCCGCAGCAGCCGTGGGGGCAGCCCCACCCCGGCATGCCGCCGATGCCACCCGGCCCTCCGAGGAAGAAGTCCCCGGTGGTCTTCGTCGTGATCGGTCTCGTGGCCCTGCTGCTCGGCACGGGCCTGCTCTGGCCGGGCTGGATGAAGTCGAAGCCGGCCACCGGCTCCGCCCCGGTGGACCAGTCCACGCCGGAGAACGCCGCGAAGGCCGTCGAGGACGCGCTCAACCGGCGCGACATCGACCAGTTCGTGAACGTGCTGGTCTGCAAGGACGGCCGCACCAAAGCCGAGAACAAGGACATCTCGCGCGCCGAGGAGATCCTGTACCGGGACGTCCAGCCGCTCGACCCCAGGAACAAGAGCGACGCCGAACCGGTCTTCAAGGTCGACGAGGTCCGCGAGATCAGGCCCAGCGACCCGGTCTACAACGACGCGAACAAGGACTCGACCGTCGCGATCATGTCCGTCGAGTACCCGACGGACAGCGGACCCGAGAAGCGGCGCGGGGTGCTGGCGCTCTTCCAGGAGGACAACAGGTACGTCGTCTGCGAAATGGGCTTCGTGCCGGTGGCCGACTCCCAGGAACCCCCGCCGGACCCGGACCCGAACAGCCCGACGGGCCGCGTGCAGGCGTTCGCCAAGGCGATCAACGCCAAGGACATCGCGGCCGCCCGTCTCTACATCTGTTCGACGGCCCGCGCGGTCAACACGTGGGCCGAGAAGGCCATCGCGGCGGGCGGCCAGCTGCGGCTGCACGAGAAGGTCACCACGACCAAAGCGGAGGACTCCGGCCAGGCCCGCCTGTGGTACACGCTGAACGGCACGGAGACCAAGGCGGGCGGGTTCCTGAAGAAGGAGTCCGACGGCTGGTGCCTCTTCACGTTCAACAGCGACGCCAAGTAGTCGAAACCGCGGCTTGCTGTTCGTATAGAAGGCATGTTCACCGACGAAGAGATCGCCTACCTGCGCGAACAGCCGCTGGCGCGCCTCGCCACGATCAACGAGGACGGCCAGCCCGACGTGGTGCCGCTGGCGTTCGAGTACGACGGCACGCACCTCTGGGTCGGCGGCGCGGGTGACCAGGTCAGGAACACCCGCAAGTTCCGCAACATCACCGCCGGCCGCCGCAAGGTGTCGCTCGTGGTCGACGACCTGGTCTCGTTCACCCCGTTCGTCGCGCGGGCGATCCGCGTCTACGGCACCGCCGACGACCCTGAGGACCGCACCGGCATCGTCGGCCCCGGCGTCTACTGCCGGATCACGCCGACCCGCGTGTGGGCGTGGAACATGGCGGGCGAACCGGTGGGCGAGACCTGGTACGAGCCCCGCCGGTCATGAGGCCCGGCGCGTCGAGCACACCGCCGCCCCGCCCCACCGCGCGCCGTAGAGCAGCCCGGGCAACAGCCGCCGGAACCGCAGATGGATCTCCCCCGCCCGGTCCACGGACTGCTGCATCCCGGTCGGCTCGGCCTCGGACCGCTGCACCAGCACCCCGTCGAACGCCCGCACGAACCGCTTGCGGTCGTGCTCGAACCGCACACGCAGGTCGAACACGTCGCACGGCCGTTCGGGCACGTGCAGCACACACGGACGCATGGCATCGCGGTGGGACAGCCGGTAGCGGATCGCGAAGTCGTGGATCTCGCCGCGCGCCAGCGGCTCGGCCGGAACCAGCGTGAAGCCCGGCCGTTCCAGGTTGCCCCGGTCCCGCAACGTGCCGCCGTACAGGAGGTGCGCCTCGACATCCCGCCGGTGCACGGGGAACGCGGCGGCGAAGTCGAGGGAGGCCACCCCGTCCTGGTTCGCGACGACCTGGTAGCGCTCCAGCACCTCCGGCTGCTCCTGGTCCAGCATCACCGCCACGGCCAGTTCCGCGGTGTGCCAGCCGCCCGCGTCCCGGCGCGTGGTCGTCACGGCGAGCTCCGCCAGCTGCTCCACGGCCTCGTCGACGCGCCGGCGCACAGTCCGGGCGTCGCGGTCGATCGTCGCCGCCAGCCAGCCGACGCGCTCCTGGTAGAGCGGGTGCCGGACGTCCGAGATGAGGCCGAACGCCACCCGCGCCGCGAGGTGCAGGTCCTCCGGCAGCTGCTCGACCAGCTCGGTCAGCCTGGCGACCAGCTTCTGCTTGGCGGTGACCGACCCGTCGGCCCCGGTGATCCCGCACGCCGCGGCCAGCGCCGGACCGATCTTGTCCACGATCCGTCCCGCGTGCACACCCCGTCCCTTGCGGAGGGTCTTCAGCTCCCGGACCAGGCTCGTCGTCGTCATCCCCGTTCTCCTCCCCTTGCGTGCTCAGGTGCGGCGAAGGCAGGTTGCGTCGACCGTGTGGACGAGAAGTGGACACGCCGTGGATCGGTCACACGTGGTCCGGTCGCAGCACCGTCCGTGCCACCGACGAGGCCAACGCGATGCCCAGCCGCACACCGTCACCGCCGAGGAAGACCCGTGAGCTGCCGATGCGATCGAGCGTGGGCTGGTCGACGGACCCGAGCCCGAACGCGATCATCTCCGGGCACGAGGTCGTGGCGTTGAGCCGTTCCAGCGCGGCGGGCCAGGCCGGATCCGTGGCCCTGCCGTCCGAGACGAAGAACAACATCGGCCTGCGCACCCGCAACCGCTGCCGTTTGAGGACATCCACGTCACGTTCGATGACGGTGCGCACAAGAGTGAACGCGGATCCGAAGTCGGAACCGGATTCCTGGCGCGGTCGAATAACTTCAGCCGGTTCGAGCGCCGGAGACAAGGGCCGCACGACCAGCGGGCGATCCGCGAAAACGACCACGCAGAGCCGAATCTGGACGGTCGCACGCCGATCCGCGTGCACCACACCGCGGAACTCGCGCATTCCGGCGTTGACCTCGTCGACGTGGTCGCACATCGAGAACGACACGTCGCACACCACGTAACAGGGCAACACCTCGCGGTCCATGCCGCGCACCGTTACCTGATCGCGTTGATCAAACGTGGACAAAAAGCTGATTCGGTGACACGCAGACGGGACCTTGCGCGACATTCCACCCAGACGGAAGCTTCAGACCAGGAGGCGGCGTGGAATTTCGAATGCTGGGTCCACTGGAGGCGTGGCACGACCACACCGCCGTACCGTTGGGGGACCAGCAACAACGCTTCATTCTCGTCGTACTTCTGTTGCAGGCGAACAAACCGCTGTCACCCGAACGGATCACCGAGATCGTGTGGCCGGACAACCCGGAACGCCGGACGCTCGTGCGCGGCTACATCAACAAGCTGCGCAAGACGTTCGACGGAACCGGCGCGGAGATCGAGCGAACGGCCACCGGGTACCTGCTGCGCATCGACGAGGGCCAGATCGACACGGTCCGCTTCGACCGGCTGCGCGAGGAGGCGGCGCAGGCCCAGCAGGACAACGACCAGCGCCGGGCAATCGAACTGCTGCGCGAGGCGGTGACGTTGTGGCGCGGCCGGTTCCTCGAGGACATCGACATCGACAGGATCGGTGGCGCCGAGGTGTTCGTGCCGACCGAGGGCTACCACGACGCGCTCGGCGACCTGGCCGAGCTGGAACTCGTCACCGGCGACTACCGGTCGGCGCGGGACCGGATGCGCCGCGCGGTCCGCACCTCCCCCGACCACCAGAAGTACGCCGAGCTCCTCATGCGCGCGTTGATCGCCGGCGGCGACGGCGCGGGTGCGATCCGGGTCTTCGACACCGCGTCCGGCGCGCTCGCCGAATCCGGCATCGAGCCGGGAACCGTGCTGCGCAACCTCGCGGAACGCGCCCGGCGCGGCGAACCAGGCAGCTCACTGCCGTCCCGGCCCGGCGCGTTCACCGGCCGGTCCGGCGAGCTGGACAAGATCGCCGCAGCCGCGGCGGGTTCGGACGAACGGCGAGCCGTGTGGATCAGCGGCCCACCCGGTGTCGGCAAGTCCGGCCTGGCCGTCGAAGCCGCACACCGCCTGCGTCACCGGTTCCCCGACGGTCAACTCCTGGTGCGCCTCAACGGTTTCACGCCGAACGTGGCGCCGATGTCCGTCTCGGACGCGCTGGACCAGCTGCTCACCGATCTGGGCGTGCCCGCGGAGCAGATCCCCGACACGGTGGGCCGCAAGGCGACGATCTACCAATCGCGGCTCTACGGCACGAAAACGCTGGTGGTGCTGGACAACGCGGCGTCACCCGACCAGATCCGGCCGTTGCTGCCGGAGGCGCGCGACTGCTTCGCCGTCGTCACCAGCAGGAAGATGGGCGAGCCGGACATCAGCGAGCACGTGCGGCTGGCTCCGCTGCCGGCGGACGACGCGTCCGCGCTGTTCCAGAGACTGACCGGCCCGGCGCGCGTACGAGGCAGGTCCGCCGACGTGGCGGGGCTCGTGAAGCGGTGCGGCTACATGCCCGTGTCGATCACCATCGCGGCGGCGTTGCTGCGCAAGCACGACAGGTGGTCGCTCGACTACCTGATCGGCCAGCTGGACGACACCGGAGCGTGGCGGGAGGACGGCGCCGCGATCCACGCCTCCTACCGGCAGCTCGACGCCGACCAGCAGCTCGTCTTCCGTCTCTTCGGGCACCTGCCAGGGCCTGACGTGGACATCGTCGGTGCGGCGGCGCTCATCGGCCGTGACATCGCCGGCACCCGCAAGCTGCTCCACGACCTGCACGAGGTCTGCCTGCTGGAAGAGGTCGCGCCGGAGCGCTACCAGATGCTGGACTCCATCAAGGAGTTCGCCGCTCTCGAGCCTGCGTCCACGGACGCGTTGGAGCGCCTGCTCGACTTCTACCTCGTGACGCTGGCGGACGCGGTGAGCGTCGCGTACCCGTTCGACCGCACCGCTCTGCCCTCCGTGGAGCGCGAAAGCCCGCACAGCCTGCGGTTCGCGCGCGATGACAAGGCGTTGGCGTGGATCATCGCCGAGCGCGACAACCTGATGGCCGCGATCCGGCAGGCGGACCCGGACCGCGCGTGGCGGATCGCCTCGTTGATCTGGCGGCACTTCAACACCGCGAACCGGATCGACGACTGGATCGACGCCGTCAGGTCCGTGCGACCGGACGACGATTACGGCCAAGCGCACGTGCTGTACCGCCTCTCCATCGCCAACGACCGGCGCGGCCGGCACGCGAAGGCGCTCGACCTCGCCGAGCAGGCGCTGGAGAGCTGGACCCGGCTGGGCGACGTGCCGGGTGAGGCCGCGGCGCTGTGCGCGATCGCCGTCTCGACGATGCAACTCGGTCCGCACGAGCAGGCGGCGAGGCATTTCGAGGCAGCACTGGCGAAGTACGAGCAGTGCGGCGATCTGCGCGGCCAAGGGCACGCGCTGAGCTCGCTCGGTTACATCAACGAACAGCACGGCAGGTACGAACTCGCGGTGGCGCAGAACGAAGCCGCTGTGCCGCTCCTGCGGGAGAGCGGGCACCTTCAAGGACTCGCGCACGCGCTGAACAACCTGGGTGCTAACCAGCAGAACCTCGGGATGCTCGACGAAGCGATCCCCCATCACCTGGAGGCGCACGAGATCGCGGTCGAGCTCGGCGACATGTGCGTGGCGGCCTACGCGTTGACCAACATCGCCGACGCCCACCGGCTCGCGGGCAGGTTCCCCGAAGCGCTTCACCACCACGACCTCGCGACCAAGGCGGCCGCCGGGCTGACCGACGCGGAGCTCCAGGCGAGCCTCTTCCGCGACCGGGCAGCCACGGAGAAGGACCGCGGCGACCTCGGCGCGGCACTGCGGCTCTACCGGTCGTTGCTGGACGTGGCCGCGGGCACCGGCAACCGCACGCACGAGTCACTCGGCCAGATCGGCGCCGCACGAACGTTGCACGACATGGGCAGGCACGGGGAAGCCGTGGCGCACTGGGAAGCGGCCGAGTCCGTGTACCGCGAGCTCGACCAGCCGCAGGCCGAGGAGGTGCGGCGGGAACGGGCCGGGCTGACGTGCGCGTGCGGTCAGCGGTGAGTGAGCAGTCGTTTCAGATCCGGGTAGATCTCGCGCACGGCACCGTGGTTGTGCCATCGGCCAAGGGTTCTGGCGAGCCGCCTCAGCTCGGTGCGCACCGTCGCGGAGTCGACGTGTGCCGCGTGGTCCAGGGTGAAGGCGAGCGTGCGGCAGCTTTCGTCGACCTCGCCCGACAACGCGAGAGCGAGCGAACGCCGGGCGCCGAACCGGGCCAGGCTGCGGCGGGACGTGGCCGGCAGCAGGGCGAGCTGCCGGTCCAGCACGGCCGCGGCCTCGGCGTTGAGCCCGAGATCCGACAACGCCCAGCCCCTGGCCAGTTCCAGCGGGTCGGGAGCGCTCGATCCGAGCACCGGGTACGGGCTGTCCGGCGCGGCCATCTCCATCTGGCCCGCGGCACGGTCGAACGCGCGTTCCGCGGCACCCCGGTCTCCCGCGAGCGCGTGGCCCTGCGCCTCCCGCCGGGCGGCCAGGGCGAGGACGCGTGAGCCGGCCCTGCCGATCCACTGCGCCTGCTGGGCGAGGTTGATCGTGGCGGAGGCGTCCTGGCGGTAGAGCGCCAGACCGGCCTCCCGCACGAACGCGTAGCTCGCGATGTCCGGATCTCCCGCCGCACGGGAGAGTTCGGACGCGTGCCTGGTCCACCACAGCTCGCCCTGCTCGTCACCCGCCTCCTGGCACATCCAGCCGGTGTACTCGGCGATGCGCGCCGCGAGCAGGAGAAGCCGGGTGCCCACCGGTCCGGCGTTCTCCCGCGCCATGCCGTGCATCGTGTGCTGCAGGGCTTGCAGCGGTTCGAGCACCACCTGCGGACTGGTGCGCAACCCCAGGCCCCGCAACTGTTCGAACGAGGTGCGCATCCCGGCGATCACCTGTTCGTCCGGCACCGGCCGCCGCCCGCTGCCGGTGAGCGCGCCGGCACCGAGCATCGTTCCGGCCACCAGCACCTGGCGCCGGCCGAGGCCCCTGGCGTCACGTTGGGACGGCCCGTGCACGGCGGCCTCGACCAGCCGGCCACCGACGTCCAGCACGCCGTCGCACAGCCGCGCCACCGTCGGGGTCGGCGGTTTGAGGTCGTTCTCGATCTTGCTGAGATAACCTTTGCTGTAATGAATCAGCTTGGCCAGCTGTCCCATCGACAGTCCCGCCGCGACGCGATGCGCGCGCAGCAACTCACCAAAAGTTTCGGACATGACTGCCTCCCGCTCCGGCGTGCACCGAGTACATCATCCCGATCGTTGTTCCGCAATCGCCCCGGCCGTTTCAAGAAATGGCCGGGGCGCATTTGCGTCAGGTCATCCGTGCCACGGGTTGCCGTTGCCGTCCTGGGTCTCCGTGGTGGTCGTCGTGGGAGGCGGCGGGGGGTTGTCGTCCGCGTTGGCCGCGACGCCACCGGAAACGGAGGCGGCGACGGCGAGTGCGGTCAGCAGGGTGGCGCCACCCGCGACGAAAGTGGACACGATTTTGGACATGGCGAATCCTCCGAAGGAAGTCGGAATTGATTTCCGGATTTCGCCCGCTCTCTGCGGGCTCCCTTCGAGCATTCGTCTTCGAAAAGCCTGAAAACAGGTGTTTCCCGTTGCCCACCGAGGTGGTCAACACGTCCACTCCTCATCCACTTCTGGTCAACACCCGCAGTGGACGCTGCGCGCACCCGGCCGCCGGCCGGTCGTCATCAGGGAGGTTCGAGTGACCGAATCCGCGACCTACGACATCGCCGTGTCGTTCGCCGAGGAACAGCGCGCCGTGGTCGACGAAGTGGTCGAGGCGTGCCGTCAGCGCGGCCTGACCGTGCTGGAGAGCAACGACCTGCCGCAGGCAGAGGTGCGCTTCCTCGTGCCGTTCGTGTCCACTGCGGACGAGATCGTGAACGACCACGAGCACGTGCTTGCGGTGCTGACGGGCGAGCCGCCCACGTCGTCGGACGTGACGTACCTGCGAGCGGACGAGCACCTCGTCAACACCCTCGTCGCCCGCATCGAGGCCGCCGAGACCTCGGGCCACGACCGCGTTCCCGTCGCCGACCTCGTGGCAGCGCTCAAACAGCCGGAGACCCTCGCGCCCGCGCAGAGCACCGCCCTGCGCACCCTCGCCGAACAGTTCGCCGCCGCGTCCCCCGCGCTCGCCAAGCGCGGTATCGCCGGCACCCTGCACCTGGGCGACACGACTGTCGCGGTGCGCGTCGAGCGGGCGGACGACGCCGTGTACGCACTCGAAGTGCGCGGCGACGACATCGTGAACTTCGTCGTGCTGGGCGAGTCCCCGGACCTGCTCTCGACGCTGTGGCAACGAATCGAGGACATGCTCGCCGCGACCGCGTGACGCGAAAAGGGCGGTGCCCCCGTTCCGGGGACACCGCCCTTTCTCACTGTCTGGCTCGTTCGATCACTTCCTCCAGCCTCAGCGGACTGGGCGGGTGATGACTCAGGCACAGCGGAGCCAGCATCCGCCGGAACCCGAACGTGTCCCCGGTGACGTAGAACTGCCCGCGCTCCAACCGCGAGATGTCCGCGATCGAACTTCCCTTTGCCCGCGCCATCTCCGTGGCCGCGGCGATCTGAGCAGGACTGTTCAACCGCCCGAAGAACTGGGTGGTCGCGTTTCCGGTGACCTGGTTGTGCACGCCTTTGGGCGCCTGCGTGGCCAGCAGCAACCCGAGCCCGTACTTGCGAGCCTGCGACGCCAGCAGAATCGTGGTCTGCGTGCTGGCCGTCGCCTGCCCGGAAGGCGCGATCGTCTGCGCCTCGTCCATGACCATCAGCCCGCCGAGCGGCCGATCCGCGGCCGGATTCCGCTTGATCCAGGCGAACACCTCCAGCTGCAACTGGCTGATGAACCCCTGCCGCTGCTCGTCGGACGCCAGCCCGACGAAGCTGATCACCGAGATCCGGGCCTTCTTGTCTTGGGAGGGCTCGAACAACACCCCGGGGTCCGTGGCTTCCCCAGTCCCCGCGAGAAGAGGATCGTTGACCATCGCGGCCCTGAGCGTCTCCGCCAGATCAGCCGCCGTGGCCGTCGCCGAGTACAACTTGCTGACCCCGTCCGGCAACTCCGCCAACAGGTCCACGAGCCCGTTCAGGTCCCGCCGGTCGTTGCGCGCGTAGTACTTCAACGCCTCCTTGAGCACAGCCCGCCCGCGAACAGCGAACTTCGTCTCGTTGGCGATCCGCGCATGCGGCACCAACCGCGCCACAGCGGCCTCAACGGCCGCACCGAACTCGTCCTCGTCCCCCCGCACCAACGCGAAGTCGGGCAGGGGATGAAAACTCAGCGGCCGCCCACTGGCCCGTCCCGGCGTCCACACCACGACCTCGGTGCCGGCCAGATACTCGGCGGCCAACTCCTGATCCCCCGGCCGCCAGTCCCCCGGCGGCTCCGGCCACGCGTCACCGAGCCGCGCCAGGTCGTTGTTGGGATCCAGCACGATCGCCGAAACACCTTGCAGCGCACACTCTTCGACGATCCGCCGCAGCAACACCGTCTTGCCGCTACCGGATCCGGCGAACACGATCGCGTGCTTGCGCAAAGACTCCAGCTCGATCCGGATCTCCCCGTCCATCCCGAGCACGATCTCGCCGGGCCGTACGGGCGGCTGTAGCCGTGGCTGTGGTTGTGGTTGTGGCTGAGCCGGTTGCCGCGGTCGTTGCCGGGGCGGTTGCTGCGGCTGGTGCCGCGGTCGTGACTCCGGTCGTGACTCAGGTCGCGGCGGAGGGCGCGTCTCCTGGTGGCCGCTCGTGCTCTCGCTCCTCGCCGGATCCGGCAAGATCTTTCGCAGGAACGTGGTGCTGCTGGCCGGTTTCCGCGCTACCAGCCACGCGAGCAACTGGTGCGACTGCGACGACCACATCTCCTTGAGCGCGATGAACGTGCGCAGGTCGTCGTCGGACACGTCGACGCTCTTTCCGCCGCGCTGCACGAACTCCGCGACCTCACCCTTCGTCTTCGCCCCGGTCCAGCCGACGGAACCCTTGCGCATCAGGACGAGGTGCCTGCCGCGCCCTTCCTCGGCCGCCGCACGCGCGCTGCGGAACTTGCGCAGCACCTTGTTGCCGTGGCTGCTGGCGATGAGCCGGAAGACCCAGCGCTCCTCGACGTCCCGTTCCTCGTCCACCGTGTGCCGCAGGCTCGCGTGCAGGCTCTTGTCCTCGGCCTGGGGCTCGGGATGCCACGCCAGATCGTCGTTGCCGATCTCGGTGACCCACGACCTGAGACCCGCCAGCAGCAACGCCGGCATCACGTCGTCCTCGTTCTGCGACCTGACGTCGGCGGCGGCGAGCGCGGCCTTCTCCCGCAACCGCGCGAACTTGGCGTCGAGCTCGGCGAGGTAGTCCTGTGCGGGACCTGCCTTCGGCGTGAACGGGACCGCCGGCGCGGGCGTCTCCTCCCGCTGCTCCTCCTGGAACGAGCGGAGTTCCCGGATCTCACCGTGCAGGCACGCCTCCGCGTGGGAGTGGACGCGCTTGAGCAGCGTGCGCGGCGTCTCGATCTGCCAGTCGTCGCCGAACGCCTCCGCCGCCACCGGCCAGGTCGGATGTGGAGGTGTGATCCCCTTGCCCTGATAGATCACAGCCAGCCACTTCTCGACGAGTGCCCTGGCGATCGCGGGATCGGTGATGGCGCCCAGAACCGGCGTCAACGTGAACCGGTCGCCGACGGTGTCGCTGGCGGCCTTGCGCAGCTTGGTCCACGTGGTGGGCAGGCAGGCGACGATCGTGAGCGTCCGCCGGGTGATCTCGCGCAACTGCATCAACCCGTCCGAGATGAGCGCGAGCTCCCGCGCCTCCTCGGGGCTCAGGTCGTCCTCGATGAGGTCGTGAGTCTTGTTGACCACGGTGTCCAGCTGGTCGATCGCGACCACGCATGGCCCGGTCATCGCGAGAACGCGCGAGATGTCCCGCACCACCTGATGCGCCGGCTTGGTCTTGGCCGACAGGCCCCACTCGCCGCGCTCACCCTTCTCGTCGTCCAGGCCCTCGAGGTAGTTCCGGCCGACCGACGAGTGCCGTCTGGAGGCGTACAACACCAGCGCCCGGATCACCTCGTCGCACTCGTTGGCGATCCGGGCGTCCACCTTGTGCAGTCCGTCGACGAGAGCGTCCAGGTGATCGGGCGTCAACGGCGCTTCACGCACGATCGCCTTGCTGATGTCCGCGGGCAGATCCGCACCACGGCACAGCTCCCGCAGCAACACGATGAGCTGGAGCTGGCCGCTGTCGTCGGTCCTGAGCAGCTCGCTGCGCATGGCGTCGGCGACGTCGTCCCAGAACATCGCCGCGGAGGTGACCTCGATCAGGAAGAAGTAACCACCGGTCTCCTGCACCATGCTGCGCACGGTGCCGAGCAGGTGGGTCTTCCCCACGCCTTTTCGCCCCTGCAGGACGAGCCCGATGGGGTTGGACCCGGTGCTGTCCCTGGCGTCCGCGATCGCCGTCCGGATGCGGTGTTCCGCCCTGGTGTGCAGACCGTCGACGTGGGACGGCGAGGTGCGCCAGACGTCGTCCGGGGTCTCGGCGGAGTTGAACCGCAACGCGGCCAACGCTTCCCGCAGCTGCGCGGTCACGACTCCTCCATCGCCACGAGGTGCAGGTCCTCGCTACCGACCCGCAATGCCGCGGCGTGGTCTTCGGCGGTGAGCACCTTGGTGTTGGACTCGGGCGCCAGGTGGACCATCCCGGTCTTCATCATCTTCACCAGCGTCTCGTCGACCTCGCCCTTCTCCGCGCCGTTGAGCCGGGGCCGGATGCGGGCGAGCCGGATCCAGTCCTGCGGCTCGACAGCGAGTTCCTCGTAGACTGACCGGATCAACGACTCCAGGTCCCGGGACCGGATCACCTCGATGAGCGTCCCGTGCGCCTCGTGGTGCAGGATGAACTTCTTCAACAGCCCGAACGTGACGCGCGCGTGCGACGTCGATCTCGGTGGCAGCTCTCCCTTGACGAGGTCCTGCAGGCACCAGGCGATGCCTTCGTTCGTGACCTCGTGCACCATCGGCTTCACGGTGTCGTCGGTCCGGATGAATCCGGCCTTGTTCAACTTCTCGCGACCGGGCTTCGTGAGCTTGACCTGGTCGCCCAGTTCCGTGTTGAGCACCGGCCGGTTCTCCAGCATCAGCACCGTCAGCGCCGCACGTTCGGGGGCGCCAAACTTCTCCGGCATCATGCCGCCTCTCAGTCGGTGAACGCGTTGAGTCGTCGATCGATCCGGGCGAGCAGTTCTCCCACCGCGGCTCGAAGTTCGGGTGACATCGGGGTCTGGGCGCCGTTGCCGCGCGTCTTGCTGATGAGCGCGAGGTCAGCAGAGTGATCGAGCAACAGCTCCATGGCGCCGCTGTCGAGCGCCGCCGTCATGCCGTGGACGGTTTCCTGGACAAGCGTGAACCTGCCGGCGTAGGGCATCTCGTCCGGAAGACCGCGCAAGGCGGTCACGGCCGCCATCAGCGCCTCGCGGTTCGGTTCGTGGTCGGGAGTCCCCTGGATGAGGGTGTGGAGCTGCCGAGCGACCAGTTCCGGACGCGGACCGAGCTCCAGATGCCGCAGGTTGCGCAGAAAACCCGGTAGCCGATCTCGATCGGTGTTCCTCGTCAGCACGCAGAACAACTGCCGTTGATCGCCTTCGGGACCGATGGTGTGTCGCAGGAAGCGCTCGGCCTCGGTGATCTGCCACCGGCTCGCGACTCCGTCCACCAGGAGACACAGGTGCTCCGCCGGCTCTCCCGCCTGCTCGAGGATCTCCGGGTCGCCGGACACCGACCGCCCGGCCCGCACCCCGAGCGCGTTCAGTTCGGCGATGAGCTCCTCGGTGGCCTTCAACAGCGTTCGGGGACTGGACACCAGCAGGTCGAGGTCGAAGTCCCGGTGGTGGTTGCGGGCGGCCGCGACGTAGGCGTCGCGGTTGTCCTCCAGCACGTCGGTCCGGTCGAACCCCTGCGCGATCACCGCGGCGATGGTCTCCAGCGCGTACGAGATCTGGTCGGGGGACGGGACGAGCTCCTCCAGCACCGGTAGCTGCTCGCCGAAACTCCAGTAGGAGACGTACGGGACAGTGAGATGCCTCAGCATCAGGTCTTCGGGGACGCTCTTGACGAGCCAGTTCTCGAACAGCGGAGCGACCACCGCGGCACACTTGCGCTGCCACTTGTCCGCACGCTCGTACTCGACCCGGTTGTCCAGCCGGGACAGCACGGGGAGAACGGTGTGCCGGGGCCGGTCGTAGGGCATCCGGTCTCTCGCGTCATCAGCGCGCCGGGTGATGTCCACGACCTCGTCGAGGTTCTGGTCGTTGGCGGTGAAGACGACGACGAGGCGGTCCGGCAGGTGAGCCGTGCAGATGCCGGCGATGTCGGAGATGCCGGTCCTGCTGTCGATCAGCACGAAGTCGTGGTCGGCGGTCCAGCGATCGCGGCACACCTCGAGAAAGCTCGCGAACCCCTTCTCGTACAGCTGCTCCCAGCCGATGGCCTGCATCCGCCGCATGTAGGAGCGGTCCATCCTTCCCGCCGCCAGCAGCTCGAGCGTGCCGTTGCCTCCTACGTCGATCTTCAGGACGTGATCGGCGGGTTCGTTCGCGCCGGCGAGGAAATCGTGCGCGAGATCGATCACGCCGCCTTTCGGCGCTTCCGGCAGGACCGGCGCGAAGTAGTGGTGCAGGCCAGGAGCTTCCAGGTCCCAGTCGATCGTGAGAACCCGATAACCCCAGCGCGCGAGCAACACCGCGATGTTGGCCATGGTGAAACTGCGCCCGACGCCGCCCTTGTACGAGTAAAAGGTGATGACGGTCCCGGCCATGGTCAGAACCTCGGTATCTGGGGAGGTGGCATGAGCGGGGGTTCCGGCGGATCGACGTCAGGCCAGTCCGGCTGCCAGGGCGGTGCCTGCTTGGAGAGCCGGACGAGATCAGCAGCGAGGTCGTTCACCCGCTTGTGGAATCGAAGGTATTTCCGGCTCTGCTGATACACGGGGTCCGGGTGCGCCACGTCCTTGAAATCCACCCAAGACCTTTCCTTCTCCTCCAGCGGAAAGTTCTCGGAGTCGGAGTAGAGAATCGGGTAGATCAACCCCTGGGAGACCTCGAGGCTGGCGACACCGAGCATCTCCTCTCTGGCCCGCATGCTCTTCTGCTCGGCCATGCACCAGCGCGAGCCGTAGTACTGCGGCGTCAGGAGCTGGATCATGATCTTGCTGTGCCGCAGGGCGTCCTGCAGGTTCGACGGCCAGTGCACGGCGCGCTCCATCGTGCGGTCGACGTACACCGTCGGAGTCGGCGCGTACTGATCAGCCAGACATTCCTTGAGCTTGCCCAGGAAGTGGTTGATCAACCATCTCTGCACACTGCCGTATCGGCAGTAACTGATGAAGAAATCGTACTTGTAGGACACAGCGCACAACGGTAGGTGCGCCACCCTTGTCGATAAAAGACAAAAAAGTGGGCATTTTCAGCCGTTCCGAAAGGCAATTGGACAAGAACTGGGCGCCTGGCGCACTCCGGCCCGGAACAGCAAGAAGCCCCCGATCATGTCGATCGAGGGCTTCTATGAGAGTGGACGATACAGGGATTGAACCTGTGACCCCTACCGTGTCAAGGTAGTGCTCTCCCGCTGAGCTAATCGTCCGAGCGGATGACGAGACTCGAACTCGCGACCCTCACCTTGGCAAGGTGATGCGCTACCAACTGCGCTACATCCGCGTTGCCCCGCCGGTTTCCCGTGGTGCGAGAGGAACTTTATCCGACGCTCCCCCGAAGTTCCAAATCGGCTGATCTTGAGCCTGCCGGCCAGGCCAGAAACGGCAGCGCCACCGAGGGGGTCCGGGGGCGAAGCCCGCCGGACGGGGCCTGGGGGTCGCACCCCCAGAAAACACTACGGGGCGAGCTGGTTCGCGCTTTCCGCGAACACAACTCGCCCCGAGAACAGTGGACGATACAGGGATTGAACCTGTGACCCCTACCGTGTCAAGGTAGTGCTCTCCCGCTGAGCTAATCGTCCGAGGCGGAGACGGGAATCGAACCCGTGTACAGGGCTTTGCAGGCCCTTGCCTAAGCCACTCGGCCACTCCGCCAGGAGCATGGATCCACGGTGAAGCCACCGGGGAACCACAGAGCGGATGACGAGACTCGAACTCGCGACCCTCACCTTGGCAAGGTGATGCGCTACCAACTGCGCTACATCCGCGTTCATCACTGACTTCATGATGTTGAAACAAAGCTTATACGAGGGGCTCAAGCGGGTTTCACCGGGGGGTCCCGCATCGCCTTCGCGGGCCCCCTACCTCGGATTATTCAGCTCAGGTCGTTCGAGATGAGGTGCGTGAGCGCCTCGTCCACGTTGACCCACAGGTGCTCGTTGCCCGGCACGACAACGTCGTAGGTCCGGTCGAGGAAGTCAGCGAGTTCCTGGGCGGAAGCCTCGAACATGGCGTGCCCGGAAGGCGAGCTCAGCTCGATCACGACGACCTCGGGGTCGTCGGCGGCGGGGCGGATCCGGACGTCACCGTCACCGGCGTCGGCGATGAGACCGTCGGCGAGCAAGTCGCGGGCGTAAACCCACTCGACCCAACCGGCGCGGCCGGTGCGGAACGCGGCGACTACCGCGTACGGGTCCTTTGTGTCGTATCGCAGCTCCACTTGAACCGGGACCGCAGGGGTCCTCGGTGCCAGCAGGTCGAAGACCGCTGTCGAGCGGAGCGTCACGTGATCGTTGCGCATCGTCGTTACCCTCTTCTCCCTTCCCGGTCAATGAAACGACCGAGCACCTTAGTTGTGACGTGCATGTGGCGAGGAACGCTCGCGAATCGGGCCCAGATCACCCCATCGGGTCAGCTTGACTCCGCAACGCGACCGTATGCACGCGCTCCGTGTCCTCCTCGCTCGTTAGCCGAAGTTCAGCGACTCCCATCTTGCTGGGTCTAACCTGAACCCGGTACCGGCTGTTGCGCGAATGTTGGACGTGAGGACATCTCTGGTGGCTGACTCGCCCGGCCCAACCGTTGCGTCGAGCGACGGCCGGCCGACCGATTTCGAGCTCGTGCAAAGACTCGCACAGGGCGATCGGCCGGCGTTCGGTGAGCTGTACGACAGGTACGGCACACCAGCGTATTCGCTGGCCAGGCGCATCTGCGTGGACCCGGAACTGGCCGAGGACGTCGTCCAGGAAGCCTTCCTCGCGCTCTGGCGGCACCCCGCCAGGTTCGACCCCGCCCGCGGAAGTTTCGGCACCTGGTTGATGACTTTGGTTCACCACCGCGCGGTGGACGCCGTACGTAAGGAGAACACTCAGCGTCGTCGGACTGTTCCCCTCACCGACGATGTCTCCCCTCCTGCCGAAGGCTCCGACCACGCAGCGTTGGTCAGCGTGGTGAGCGCCGAGGTCAGAGCGGCCCTGCACACGTTGCCGGAAGAACAGCGCCAGGTAATAGCGCTCGCCTATCTGGGCGGCTACACGCAGTGCGAAGTGGCAAAGCTGACAGGCGTACCCCTGGGCACTGTGAAATCGCGCACGTTCGCGGCGATCAGACGTCTGAGAGGCACGTTGGGGAACTTGTGGGCCGGCGAGACCGGCGAGACGACGGGAGTCCACCGGTGAACGGCGACCTGTGCGCTCAGGAGGAACTCGCCGTCGGCTGGGCGATGCACTCCTTGGAGCCCGACGAGGAAGCACTGGTCCGCGACCACCTGCCGACCTGCACCACGTGCCAGCGCACCGTGCAGGCGACGCAGGAGGTGCTGGCGGGCATCGGCGGCGCGGTCCGCCAGGAACAACCACCACCCCGCCTGCGCGCGAGGCTGATGGAGCAGATCGAGCACATCCCCCAGGAAGTGCCCACCACACAGCACGCACCACGCCACGCGGCCCCGATTCCGCTGCGCCCGCAACACCGCCGCCGAACCGGCCGCGTACTGCTGGCCGCCGCGGCAGCGTTGACCGTACTGGCAGGCGGCGGCTACCTGGGCGTGCGCGTGAACCAACTCTCGAGCGAGGTCACGGCCGCACAGACACGCACCGACGAACTGAACAAGGCCCTCTCCCTGGCCGCCGACCCGGCCACGAACAGGGCGGTCCTGCGCACGACCTCAGGCGACGAGGTGGCCGTGGTTCTCTCGAACCCGACCTCCGGCGCCGTGATGCCGATGAACCTCAAACCGAACGACACGGGTCACGTTTACGTAGTTTGGGGTGCAAGTACCAAAGCGCCGGTACCGTTGGCGGTGTTCGACGTGCGCGCAGGCTCGACCGACCCGCAACTGCTGGCCTGGTCCGCCGACGCGCACAAGCACACGACCTTCGCGGTGTCGCTCGAACCAGGCCGCCAAGCCCCGCCGAAACCCTCGGAGGTGCTGGCAGGCGGTCAGGTTGCACCCGCCTGAATCCCAACAGGATGATCGACACATGACGAAGCCCGAAGTGAAGCCCGACGAGCACAAGGGCTGGCGCCACTGGTTCCACCGAAACCCGGCGCTGAACCTGGCCTACCGAATCGGCGTGGGCGTCATCGGCGGCCTCGTGCTGATCGCGGGCATCATCATGATCCCGTACCCAGGCCCGGGCTGGCTCGTCGTATTCGCGGGCCTCGCCATCCTCGCCACGGAGTTCGAGTGGGCAGGCCGAGTCCTGAAGTTCGCCAAGCGCTACTACGACCGCTGGGTGGCCTGGCTCAAGCGCCAGCCGTCCTGGGTCCGCGGCCTGGTGATGGCGGGCGTCTGCGCCATCGTCCTCGTCACCTGCTACTTCCTGAACGTGTTCGCACTGGTGGGAGGCTGGTTCGGCCTGGAGTGGACCTGGTTGCAGAGCCCGATTTTTGGTTCTCGTTGATGATGTTGTAGGCTATGGCCACACCGCGAGAGCGGGACAGCACCACAACAGAACACGGGCGTTTAGCTCAGCGGGAGAGCGCTTCGTTCACACCGAAGAGGTCACTGGTTCGATCCCAGTATCGCCCATTGCAGGTCAAAGGCCTGGAACCTTACGAGGTTCCAGGCCTTTGACGTTGATGCAAGCAGCAAAGTACAGCAGCGGGTCAGAAATCGAGGCTTTCGCTCAGCTGCTGAAGCGCCTTCCTCGTCTCCTCGTCGGAGACCTCGGTGTAGATCTCCATCGTGACCTTCATATTCGCGTGACGCAGGATGCGCATGATCACGCTCGGGTGCACGTTCAGCTCCGCGAGCAGCGACGCGCAACTCCGCCTGCCGTCGTGAACCGTGATCTTCGGAACGCCCGCCTTCTCACACCAGCGGTCCCATGACCGGTTGAAGTTCCGCGGCTCGATCGGCGTGCCGTGTGGGGTGTCAAAACACGGCCCGATATGTCTGACCTGCGCGTCAAGCAGCTGCAGGTTCGTACTCGTTGATCAAGCCGCCGAGTATTTGCCGGCGACGAACGGACCGACAGTCTGGCTCTGCGATCGGGTGATCGGGTCGCGGTGGGGTGTGGCGCCTCGCTCGGTGTGGTCGTCGGTGGTTGTAGTGGGACACATAGCGGTTCAGCACTGACTTCAGGTGATGCTCGTTGATGATGAGCAGCCTGTCTGTGAGCTCTCGTCTGACGGTTCCGACGAACCGTTCGGCGTAGCAGTCGGCCCACGGACAGCGCGGTGGGATCTTCACGACGTCGATACCAGCGTCGGCGAGTACGGAATCGAACGACGCCGCGACTTGACCGGCCCTGTCACGAACCATGAATCGGAAGTCGGGTGGTATCCGCAGCCGCTTGAGGACACGACGGACGGTCGACGCGGCTATCCGGTGTCCGAGCTCGAGCAGCTCACCTTGGATACGGCGGTAGCCCCATCCGGTGTTCTCCTGCGCCATGCGCTCGATCAACGCCACGACGGTGTCGTCGACCTGTGGGCGCCCGGCTCCGGCTCGGTTCGGATAGGTCCACTGCTTTGCGACCAAGCGCCGATGCCACCGCAGCACGGTGCCAGGAGACACCAACCGGTGCTCCCGCAACCAGACAGGCAGCCGCAGACCAATGCAGCCAGCACCGCACGATCAGCCCAGTTCAACCGCAGACGACGATGACCTCAGCGCAACACCGCGACCTCGTGCCGCAACACCAGCAACACTCCACATCCTTACGCCGCCGACGACCGACCGAGCAGAACCAGCCAACTCACCAGCCGGACGAAGACGAAGTACAGCAATCGCAGCGCCACCTCCACGATCATGCCGTCAGGGCGATAGAACCCGATCACCGCAGCTCAGCAGTTGACTGCAGAGTTCTGACACCCCACAGGCTCAACCACTGAACCGAGAAGGCACCACGAGCCCGGCTTCATAAGCCGCAACCACGACCTGAGCGCGGGATGACAGCTCAAGCTTGTTCATCAAGCGGTTGACGTGCGTCTTCACCGTGGCCTCGGACAGGTGGCAGCGCTCGGCGATCTCGCTGTTCGACAATCCGCGCGCAACGAGCACCATGATCTCGTTCTCGCGCTTGGTCAACGCGTCGAGCTCGCCCAGCCCGACAGCGGGCCCCCGCACGAACTCCTTGATCAGCCGCTTCGTCACGGCCGGCGCGAGCAATGCGTCACCTGACGCCACCGCGCGCACCGCCTGCACGAGGTCCTCCGGGCGAGTGTCCTTGAGCAGAAAACCCGAGGCACCCGCCCGCAAGGCGGAGAACACGTACTCGTCGAAGTCGAACGTCGTCAGGATGATCACGGCGATGCGCGAGCCGAACATAGTGGCGATGCGGCGGGTGGCCTCGATACCGTCGAACGCGGGCATACGCACGTCCATCAGCACGACATCGGGCACGGTCTCGCTGATCACCCGCACGCTCTCCGCGCCGTCGCCGGCCTCGCCGACGATCTCGATGCCCGGCTGCGCGCCCAGGAACGTCACGAACCCCACCCGGACCAGCGGCTGGTCGTCCGCCACCACCACGCGGATCATCGGACCGCCTCCTGCTTCTCGCGCGGCAGCGTGACCATCACCCGGAACCGACCGTCCGGCAACCGGTTCGCGTCCAGCGAGCCGCCGTAGACCAGCGCTCGCTCACGCATGCCCACCAGGCCGTAGCCAGGTGTGCCGGTCTCGGCGCTCGAAGAGTTCGTGACCTCGACCTCCAGCCGGTCGGTCAGGTACCGCAGTTCGACCGACACCTCCGGGCCGCACGAGTGCCGCAGCGTGTTCGTCAACGCCTCCTGCACGATTCGGTAGACCGTCAGCTCGGCTCCCGCGGTCATCGGGAACGCCTCGCCGCTGGAGACCAGGACCGGCGCCAGGCCGACGTCGCGCATCGACGTGGTCAGCACCTCTAGCTGGTCCAGGCCCGGCTGCGGTTCCAGCGAAGTGTCCGAAGGAGACGATCGCAGCGCGCCGAGCAGATACCGCATCTCGGCCAGCGCTTCCTTGGCCGTCGTCTCGACTACCTCCAAGGCCTCGCGAGCCAGCCGCGGATCTTCCGCCATCGCCCGGCCCACGCCCGCGCGGACCGCGATCACGCTCAGGCTGTGAGCCACGATGTCGTGCAGCTCGCGGGCGATGCGGGCGCGTTCGCGCATCGCGGCCTCCTCGGCGAGTTGCTCGCGGGCCGCCTCCAGCTCAATCACGGCCAGTTCGAGCTGCCGCGCGCGTTCCGAGCTGCGGCGCACCACGCGTCCGAGCACCACCGCGCCGACGACGATCACGAGGTCGAACAGCAGGCTGACCGGGTGAATCTCGTGCACGCCCGCCACTACGCTGGTCACCTCGGCAACGCCGACGAGCGCGGTGAGGCTCAGCGTGACGCGCAACGTCTCCCGCACGGCGACGGTGTAGAGCGCCACCTGCAACGCGAGTCCCACGCCGCCGACCGTGCCGTACCGCGCGACCAACACCGTCGCGGCGATCAGGACCAGCGCGAAGACCACCTGCGGTGTCCGGCGGCGCACCGCCAGCGGCACGATGCCCGCCACGCCCACCGCGACCGGCAGCAGCCCCGGCTCGTCCACCGCTCGCAGCACGAGCGGGTGCAGGACGATCAGGACGAGCGCCAGCAACGAGTCAGCGAGGAGCGGGCGTTTGGTGAACACGAGCGATCAGTATCCGCCCAATGGAGTAAAGCCGCAGTTCCGTCACAGGTCACGCAGGCTCAGCGAGAGCCACGCCACAACGCCCGTGATCAGCAGCACGCCCACGCCGAGCACCCACATCTCCGGTCCGAGCACCGGCCACTTCACCACCGCGAGCTTGGTCCCGATGTGCACCAGCACCACCGCCAGCGGCGCGAGGAAGTAGTTCCGCAGCACCACCCCGGCGAACAGCCCGGACACCGCGGCCAGCGGCGCCGTCACCAGCATCTCCGCGTCGGTCGCCGCCCACGGCACCAGGGAGGCGAGCACGCCGGCGGAACCGATCACCGCTCCGCCGAGCAGTGCGGCGACCACCCTCGCCACCAGCACGGGTTGCCGCCCGGCGAGCAGCACCGCGCGGGCCATCATGCCCCAGCGCAGGTCGTAGGTGTACCGCACGGCCGGGTACAACGCCGCCACCAGCACGACGTCCGGTGAACCGGCCAGCCCGAGGACGGCCGCGGCGAAGGCGAACCCGAGCAGCATCAGGTCCAAGCCCAGCCGCATGAGCTCGGCTCGCAACGCGGTCACGACAGTTCCCGGCGCAGGAACAACGCCCGTCCGGCGAACGCCGCCACGGCGACCCACACCAGCGCAAACCCGGCGCTCCCCCACACCGGCAGCAACCCCGGCGTCACGCCGATCACGCCCGCGAAAGTGTTGGAGGGCAGGTACTTCCCCACTTCCGGGTACAACGTGGCGAGCGCCGTCCCCGCGGTCAGCGGCACGACCAGCGCAACGAACGTGGCCAGGTAGTAGTTCGGCAGCACCCACCCGACCGCAGCCCCGAACACCCCGGCCAGTCCGCACCCCACCACGCACCCGGCCGCGACCCGCCACTCGAACGCGGAGAGCAGCGCCCAGCCGAGCACACCGATCAGACCGGTGGCGAGTCCGCCGACGAGACCTGCCACGAGCTTCGCGAAGAACACGTGTTGCTTGGAGTTGAACAACACCACGCGCTGAATGGAGCCGTAGTAGTAGTCGCGGGTGACGAGGTAGCAGCCGGTGAAGGCGGCCGCGACCGGCGCCACGGAGAGGCTGCCCCGGGCGTCACCGCCGAAGAAGCTCCACATGATGAACGGCAGCAGCAACCCGTAGGAGAGCACGGCGAGCATCCAGAACCCGCTGACGACCTTGAGCACTTCCGAACGCAGCGCGTTACGCATGAACGCCGTCCTCAACCAGCTCGAAGTAGCGGTCTTCGAGGTTGTGCGCGCCACCGCCGGTCAGCGCGTCCAGCGATCCGCTGAACACCCGGCGACCGTTGATGATCACGACCTCGTCCACGGTCTGCGCCAGTTCGGCCAGCTGGTGGCTCGACAACAGCACGGTGCCGCCGCGGTCGGCGAACGAGCGCAGGAAGTTCCGCAGCCACCGGATGCCTTGCGGGTCGAGGCCGTTCGCGGGCTCGTCCAGCACGAGCACCTCGGGATCACCGATCAACGCGGTCGCCAGCCCGAGCCGTTGCTTCATGCCGGTCGAGTACCGGCCCAGCCTGCGCCGCCCTGCGTCGGCGAGCCCGACCAGGTCCAGCACCTCGTCGACCCGGCCGCGCGGCGCATCCGCGGCAACAGCGCAGATCTGGAGGTGCCGGCGCCCGGTCATGCCGGTCTCGAACCCGAGCCCGTCCATGTGCACGCCGACCCGGCGCGCCGGGTTCGTCAGCCGCTCATACGGGACGCCGAACACGGTCGCCGCGCCGGACGTCGGCCGCACCAGCCCCAGCAGCCCGCGCAACGACGTGCTCTTGCCCGCCCCGTTGGGCCCGAGCAGCCCGACGACGCGCCCCGGCCGGACCTCGAAACTGAGGTCCTCGACCGCCGTCAGGTCCCCGTAGCGCTTGGTGAAGTCCCGGAACTCGATCATCAGCTTCCCTCCTGTCCGAAGACCTGCCGCCACGCGGGCAGCAGGTAGTTGTCCGCCAGCCACACGCCCAACGGCACGTCCTCGCCCACGACGTAGGCCCCGCCGACGCCACGCGGCACCTCACCTCGCAGCGGCACGACGAGTGCTTCCGTCGGTGTGTCCGACCTGAACGGCATGAACGCGCCCAGCGGCGCCTCTCCCACGTTCGGCCTGCCGTCCACCGTCGCGGTCCCGATGTCCGTGCCGAACACCAACCCGTTGCGCCGCAACACCACCTGTGCACCCGACTGCACGTCGGCGGCTCCGGTGGGCAAGACCAGCCGCACGGACGTCCCGTCGCTGACGTAGCCGCCCCGGACGTCGTTGCGCACCGGCACGAACGACAGCAAAGCTGCCATCACCGCCCCACCCGCGACGGCCAGCAACGCGAGCCGCGCGGTCCACGTGGTCCGCGCCAGCCCTCGCACGACCCAGTACGCGAGGGCGGCCACGATCAGCAGCACCAGCGCGCCGCCGGCCCGGCCCGCGCCGAGCAGCAGGTGCGTCCACCTCGACAACGCCAGTGCCAGCACCAGCACCGGGAACACCAGGCACACCACCCCGAACGGGACCGCCCACCGCTGCGGGAGGTCGCGCTGGTGCCGCCGTCCCGACGCGAGCCAGCCGCGCGCGTCGCTGATCGCCCGGTCGCGCAGCCGCGGGATGTCCAGGTGCGCCATCAACGCGAGGTACCCGTCGAGCTTCACGAACGGCAGCAGATTGACGACTCCGCTGAGGTAGCAGACGACCGCGAACCCGATCAGCGTCGTCCGCGCGTCCCCGGCAGGTACGAGCAGTGCCACCAACGCCGCCGCGCCGGCGATGCTCGACTGCACCGCGACGCCGGCCAGTGCGACGAAGACGCGTTGGCTGCGCCTGCCGAGCCGCCACCCGTCGGTGACCTCGCAGAAGCAGGCCGGCGTCAGGTAGAACAGCATCACGCCGAGCCAGCCGGGCCGGCCGCGGTAGTGCGTCAGCGTCGCGCCGTGGCCGAACTCGTGCACCACGGTGGTGAGCACGATCCCGCCCCAGATCCACACCGCGGCCGAGACCGGCAGCTGCGAGCCCAGCGCGTCACCGAGCGGCAACGCCACCAGCGCCGCCATCCCGCCGAGCGCGAGCAGCAGCGCCAGTCCGATCATCACCGGACCGGGCAGCCGGACCAGCAAGGGCCGCAACGGGTCCAGCACCCTGGCCGCCTGCACCAGCCGGAACTGCACCGTCGTCCACGACAGCCACACGACGCGTTTCTCGGGTTCGGGTTCCGGGGCACCGTCGAGCAGCCCGAGGTCGTCGAGCTTGCGCACCGCGCCGCCGACGAGCGCGGGCGTCCAGCGCGTACCCAGCACACCGGCCAGCGCGTCCACGTCCCGCCTACCGTCCACAGCGGACAGCAGCGAACCGATGTCGTCGCTCACCCGCAACGGGTTCGCGCCGGGCCGTTCCACGATCCACGGCGCTCCGTCGGACATCGGCGCGTGCACGACGATCCACGACGCCAGCCGAGGCCGCAGCACCTCTGTCGTCATCTTCTCCCCCAGGTCGGTTCAGATCAGCGGATGCGGGAACGACCCGACCGCCCCTCTCATCCGGTCGTACCGCCACCCGAACGCGTGCCGTTCGTCCATCCGCAACGGCTGGTACCCCGGCACCACGACCTTGACCGCTCGCCACCCCATCGCCCGGTGCGCCGCGGGCAGCCGCTCGCTCAGGTCGACGAGCG
The DNA here is from genome assembly GCF_900115955.1 of Lentzea waywayandensis. Classification (GTDB taxonomy): domain Bacteria; phylum Actinomycetota; class Actinomycetes; order Mycobacteriales; family Pseudonocardiaceae; genus Lentzea; species Lentzea waywayandensis. The sequence continues at coordinate 159,866 of NZ_FOYL01000008.1, read as the reverse complement.
CGGGCCGTCCGCCGTCGGCGACGACCGCGGCGACCAGCTCGTCGAGCGCCATCTCCGGACCCGAGCCGAGTTCGGTCAGCGGCAGGTCGCTCAGCCGCTCCCGCACCTCCGCCACCGCGGCCGGGGTGAGGTACAGCCGCGCCCGGTCCGCGTCGTCGCGCACAACCTCAGGCGCCGTCACCTCGCCCCACTCCGCGCGCATGGCCAGCAGCGCCGCCCTGACCTGCAACGACTCCTGCAACGCGACCAGCATCGCCCGGTCCGCGTCGTGATGTGCCTTCGCTCCGACAGCCGCGAGCGCGGGCCCGTCGACGACAGCCGCCATGACACACCTCAACCCCGGCAGCACGGGGATGCTGACCAGGCGGGGTTCGACGTGCCTGACCGACTCGAGCAGCCGCCGGACACGCCCGGCGGGCGGCTCGACCCGGCGTACCCCGGCACCGGTCGCCCAGGCAACCGCGACGGCGTCGCGTTCGATCCACTCCAGCAGCGCCGCCCTGGCCGCGAACTCCAGGTCCGGCCCGGCCGCCGCTCCGGACGGTGTCGAGTCGAACCACGGTGAGTCCGCGGGGTAGTCGACCATGCCCGCAGGCACCCACACCGGCTCACCGGAGCCAAGCCAGGAACCGCGGTACCAGCGCAGGGGCTCGTCGACGGCGAGCGGATCACCGAGCGAGGCACCGGCGAAGTCCAGCGCGCCGGGCAGCAACCGCGCCGGCGCCACCACGGACTCCGGCCCGTCGCCGGGCACCAACGCGAACCGCTCCACCGCCTCGCCGGCGGCCCGTGTGACCGTGTCCATCCGTCCAACACCGCACGCGCCTATCGGGTACGCGCCGCCGATGTCGACCGCGACGCTCCACATCGGACGGTCGGCTTCCGGTGCCCGCATCTCCCAACCGCGGGTCAGCCCGTTTGCCGGATCGAGGGTCGAGATCAGGTCGAACACACGGCACTCCCCTGGTAGATCCCGGCGATGTCGTCCACGCCCAGTCCCGCGAGCATCGGCAACGTCCCGCCCCACGCCCTCAGCGCGTTGTCCGTCGCTTCAGCGATCTCCGCCGGGGAAGGCACCACGTCTGGTTCGAGGTCCCACCGTCGCAACAACTCGCGGAATCCCTCGACGGGTGGAGACTTCGAAATCCACCGCCACGCCGCGTCAAGCCGGTCCGCGAAGCCGAACCGCTCGTCACCGCGGACGATCCGTTCCCACACAGCGGGGACGACGTGCGCCGTGGCCACCATCTTGCGCACGGACTGCACGGTCGACAGCTCGTTGGCGAGGTACCAGTGCCTTGCCGCGTAAGGCTTCCGCCCGACCAACGCCCACCCGGTGTGCGTGGCGGCGCTGAGCTGGGCCGCGTACAACCGCCCCGCGGCGGTGACGTCTCCTACAGCGAACCGGTCCCCCACCGCCACCAGTTCCCGCGCAAGCATCTCCGCCTCGGCGTCGGGCAGTCCGCCGACGTGCGCGCTGCCCACCACCGGACCGAGGACGCGGAGCAACGCCTCCAGCACGCCCTCGCGCAACAACCGCGCGGGCAGTGAAGCGGTACGAGCCGGATCGAGCACCGCCACCTCAGGCCGCAGCCGTGAGCCTGCGACCAGCCGCTTCCCGCCGTCCACGGTCAGGCACGCGACCGCACTGACCTCCACCCCTGTCCCGACGGTCGTCGGCACCAGCACCCGCCGCCGGACCGGGGAGGGCCCGGCGGGCAGGGGGATCACCCCTGCCCGGCGCCCGCGCGACGTCAGCACGTCGGCGAGCCCGGGATCGGCGTCGACCAGGCTGGCGAGCTTCACGAGGTCCAGCAGGCTCCCGCCACCGACACCGACGACGGTGTCGCAGTCGCCGAACGACGCGGCCACCGCGCGCACCGCGTCGACACCGGAGTCGGCCGGATCAACGAAGATCGCGCCAGGAACGTCGAACCGGACGTGCGGGTCGACCAGCCACGCCACCCGGCCGCCGAGCCTCGCGGGCCACGACCCCGCGTGCACGGTCGTCGGGGTGGACTGGTGCGTCAACACGCCACACGCTCCCCCGCCACGTCCAGCGAGGCCAGCAACAGCCCTTCCAGCTCGTCGAACTCGTCGGCGCCGTAGATCAGGGCCGGCACCAGCTGCACGCAGTCGGGACCGGGCTGCACGATCAGCCCACGCCGCCGTGCCGACTCCACCACCTGCTGCGCCACCCCGGGAACCAGCTCCAGCGCCCGGAAACACCCGGCCCCGCGATGTCCGGTCACCAGCGGGTGCTGTGCCAGCCGCTCCAGCACTCCGTCGAGCCGCAGGCTGTTCGCCAACCCCAGCTCGACGGCGTTCAGCCGCTGCATCTCTTCGATGGTCGCCACGATCGCCGCGCAACTGCTGGGCGTTCCAGCTTGCGTTTCCCCGTGCACGAGCATCGAATCCGCCGACTCGAACACCTCGCACACCTCGTGTGACACCACCAGCGCCGAAGCAGCGCATGTGCCGTTCGTCAGGCCTTTGGACGTCACAAGAACATCCGGTCGCACAGCCCAGGACGACGACGCGAAGAACGACCCGCATCGCCCGAATCCCGTCGCGACCTCGTCCGCGACCAGCAGAAAGCCGTGCTCGGCCCGCAAACCTGGCAACGCGGCCAGCAACTCGACGGGAACGGGGTACGCGCCGGACCCGAGCACCGGCTCCAGCACGACCGCGGCGATCCGATGGCCTTCCCTGGCGAACAACGCCATCAGCTCGGCTGTCGACCCGACGTGCCGCACGTGCCGTTGGTCGACCGAGTAGGCGTCCTGTCCGAGCCGCTCGCCGGTCAGCCCGAAGCTGCCGTAGGTGAGTCCGTGGTAACTGCCCTTCAACCCCACGACGACGCGCCGCTGACCTTCGCCGCGCAGCGCTTGGTGGTGCCGCACGAGCTTCATCATCACGTCGTTCGCCGCGCCCCCGGAGGTGGAGAACAGCACCCGCCCGAAGTGCTCCGGCCCGCACACCCGCAGCAACGCCTCGGCCGCCCGCAGCGCCGGTGAGTGGCCGCCGCGGAACAGCGTCAGGTACGACGAGTCGAGCAGCGAGCGATGCACCGCATCGGCGATCACGGGATTGCCGTAGCCGAGGTTGGCGTTCCACAACCCGCTGGTCGCGCACAAGGCCGAAGTGCCGTCGGCGAACCGCACCCGCACACCTCGCGCCGACACGGCCTGCCGATCGGCGCGCCCGTAGGCGCTCGGCACGACCAGCGACTCCCACACCGGGTACCTCATCGGCGCCTCCCGCAGACGAGCTGGACCTGCACCTGTTCGCCGGCCGGACCACTTCGCCGTTCCAGCACCTCGAAACCCGCAGCGCCGAGCTCGCGGACCAGCTCGTCGGACCCGACCATGTTGATCTCGCTGATGTACACCGCGCGATCGGTCGTCACACCGTCCACAACGGACTCGTGCAACACACTCGTCGTCCGCACCCCACGGCGTCCGTCGAAGTGCTGGAACAACGACGTCACACCGCGCGGGCCGACCAGCACGCTCGTCCGCTCCACCGGCCGCGCGGCGCGCAACCGGTCAGCGAGGTCGAGCACGCTCACGTAGAAGAGCCCGTCGGCGGCGAGGTGTGCGCGTACCCGTTCGAACGCTGCGGCGCGTTGCCGAGAATCCAGCAGGCACACGGAAGTAGCTGCGAGCACCACCAACCCGTACGCCTCGTCCAACTCGAACGAGGTCATGTCGGCCTCGACCAGCCGTGCACCGGACACGTCCGGCAGGCGGTCCGACAGCAACCGCAGCAACGCGGCCGAGTTGTCCAGCGCCACCACCCGGTGCCCGCGCGCGAGCAGCGGCAGCGTCACCCGTCCCGACCCGCAGGCCAGCTCCAGCACCGGGCCTCCAACGCGCTGCGCCAGCCGCAGCACATCACCGATCTCCGCCCGGTCGATCTGTGCGATGTCGTCGTACACCGTGGCTCCGGCGCTGTAGAGCGGCACCGGCTCCAGCCCGTACAGCGCGGCGAGCGCGCCCGCTGTGCCAGGTGGGCTGATCACGCGGCCTGCTCGAAGTGCCGGGCGACGACGCCGAGCGCGTCCTCCGCGACCGCGCCGTCCAGGTCCAGGTGTTCGCGCGCCAACCCCAGCGCCTCGTCGCGGGACCCGGTGACCAGCAGCAGCTCGGTGAGCCGCGCCGCGTCCGCGCCCAGCCGGAACAACCGCCCGGTGGTGGTGTCGCAGAGCAGGTTCTCGAAGTCGTTCCACAGCAGCAGCGGCGCGTCGACCGGTTCGTCGAACGCCGGCATGGTGCGGACGAGGCGCCCGCCGAACCCGGAGACCCGGTAGCCGGCCCTGCCCTGGGCCCGCAGCCCGCGCAGCACGTCCAGCGTGCGCAGGTACCGCGACAGCCAAGGACGTTCGGCACGGGAAGCATCCACAACGGACTCGTCGACGACCCCGTTCAGGCACACGTCTCCGGCGCCGTGAACAGCTGCCGTCTCCAGTTCGTCCACGGTGGAGGAAACGGTGCCGAGCACCGAGCCACCGGGCGACGTGCGCACCTCGCCGGACGCGCAGACGTGCAGGCGCAGCAACACCGGCGCACCGCACAGGTGCGTCGAGCCGAGCGCGCACTGGTCAGCGAGGAACACCGACGGGTTCAGGAGCTGCTCGACGAACTCGCCCCGCAACCGCGCCAGGTCCGCGTCCTCCAGGAACGCCCGGTAGTCCTCCTGGCCGGTCACCCGCACGATCGTCGGACCGGCGACGGCCAGGAACGGCGTCGACAGGTAGTCCTGCGTGTAGACGTAGAGGCCGTCGCCGACGAAGAGCTCGTCGCCGGGCTCGCTGATGCCACCCTCGAACTGTTCGGGCGTGAACACCACGTCGTCCGGGCAGTCGCCCAGACCGCGGACGAAGTCCGCGTGCTCGGCCGACTCCGCGAAGACCACGCGGCCCCCGGTGGTGTTGATCTGACTGTTCCCGCTGGCCAGCCGAACCAGCGCAGCAAGAAGCTGCTCGTTGGTGCTCACAAGATCCCCCAGATCTCCGCAACGTGTGAGTCCATGCTCAGCACGCCCCGCCAAAAAAGCTATCCGACGGTGGTATCGATTTCACGTACCGCGCTGGTTGTACGCGTACTACGAAAGTCTGAGAATGTCCGTGACTCAGCTCACAAATAGATTGATTCGTCTGAAAAAATCAAACCGATGGTGCTTAGAGTGGCGATCAGCGGGACGGCATCGACCTGTCTCGCTTCTGACTGGGGAGTCAAGAGACGAGTTCCCCTTCGCGCCGAGCGGCGGAAGGAGGTGAATCACTGTGCAGAACACGCTGCAAGAGCTCGACCTGTCCTTCCAGGAACTGGAGGTTCTGGAAGGTCTCGGCAACTGCGCCGGCGTCGACCAGAAGACGTGCGACGTCCTCACCGGCACCGGCGTCAGCATGAGCGTCGCGGGCATCACGCTCACGATCGTTCTCACCTGATCGGTCAGCTGACCAGCGCTGACAGGAAAGGAGGTGTACACGCATGGCCAAGCTCGACCTGTCCTTCGACGAGCTCTCCCCGATCGACCTGTCGGTCGCGGAGCTCGATCGGATCGCCACCCCCGACGCCGGTGACTTCATCACCGGTGTTTCGGCGGGCGCGACCGTCAGCACGATCTTCATCAGCCTGTTGACGTGATGTGCACGACGCCCCTGGCGCGCGGGGGCGTCACCTATTCGGGTAAGGGCGATATGCTCTTGCGCATGGCCACAGAAAAAAACATCTCCGCCAACACGAAGTACCAGGGCGCACTCGTCGCCTTCATGGGACTGACCGTGCTCGGCGGCGTGCAGGAAACGCCATGGCTGCGCATCGCGCTTCTTGTCGTCGCGATCGCGGGTCTCGCACTGTTCTCCGGACTGCTGCTGCGGGACTGGAAGCGGGCGCGGAAGAACTGATTCCACCTGGGGGAAATGGTGCACGAGATCGACTCCCTGCTGGGCCGGCTCGGCCTCGGCGCCTTCGACTGGCCGGCGGCCACCACCGTCATCGGCCGGAACGACAACTGGCTCGGCACGACCACGACCGGTGAGCGCGTGTTCGTGAAGCGGATCGTCGGCACGACCGCGGAGATCACCTCCGGTCTGCGCCGCACAGCCGCGTTCTACCGGACCGGCGGCCCGGTCCTCACCCCCGCGTTGCTCGGCCAGGACGAGGAAGCGGCGGTGCAGGTGTTCCGCGGTCTCGACGGCGTGCGGACCGGGGAGAAAGCCGTGCTCGACCGCACATTCGGCGCCGACCTCGGCGCGCAGGCGGGTGAGGCGCTCGCAGCCGTGCACGGCCTGGACCCGGCGCCGCTGGCCGAAACCGAGCGGGCGCTGCCGGAGCAACCGCACGAGGACGTCTTCGGCGGCATCAGCGCCGCGCTCTACACCGAGTCCAGCCAGGCCCAGCTCCAGGCGTGGCAGCTCGTCCAGCAGGACCCGGTGATCGTGGAGTCGCTGGCGCCGCTGGAAGATCGCAGTGCGGACGTGGTGCGCACACCGACTCATGGCGATCTGCGGCTGGACCAGTTCCTGATCGCGGAGGGCGACCTGCACCTGGCGGACTGGGAGACGTTCCGGCTCGCCGACCCCGCCCGCGACGTCGGCAGTTTCGTCGGCGAATTCCTCTACCACGCGATCTTCAGCCATCTCACCGAGCGCACCCGCGTCTCGGCCCGCCGGGTACCGGTGCCGAACATCGTGCTCACCGAGCACTGGCAGCCGTACCGGGAGGTTCGGCCGGCGGTGGAGGCGTTCTGGCAGGCGTACCGCCGCGCCCGCCCTTGCACGGACGTGGCGGAGCGGGCGGTGGTGTTCGTGGCGTGGCACCTGCTCGACCGGATGTTCATCGACGCGCTGGCCCGGCCGCGGCTCGACGGGGTCGGCCACACGCTGTTCCGCGTCGCACGCACGATTCTCGTTGCGCCACACCGTTTCCACGCCGTATTGGGGTTGGCTCATGCGTGACCGGCTCGCCACCGCCTTGTCGACGCTGACGGTCGATCTCACCTTCGCCGTCGACGACCTCGCCGACGGCCTGTATGCGCAGCTGCACACCGGGCACACCCGCGACCGGTTGTCGCCAAAGCGCGACCGGCAGCTGGAGGCCCTTCTCACAGCTGCCGTGCCGCACGAGACCACCACGGTCACGGGTGTCCTCAAGGGACGGTCTGCGGGCCGTGTTCTCGTGGAGTTGGACGACGTGCTGGTGTGGTTCCCCGAGGACACCGTCGAAGGCGAGCATGTCCGGGTTCCTGCCGTGCGACCCGCGTTGTCGCCGGGATTCCTGTACGTGACGAGCTCGCGGCCTGCGGAGTTCACCGATGCGCTGCAACGGGTGTACGTCCACGTGACGAACGCCGACGACGCTCCTGAGGTCTGGCGCGCGGTGTTGACGGCGCTGGAACGCGCGGAAGTCACGTACCACGCAAAAATCCTGTCGCGCCGGGAGGAGTATCCGCGCCGGGACGCGCTGGTGGTGTACCTGCCAGGCCTCGGTGCCGATCTCGTGGCTTCCGCGGTCTTGGGCTTGCCGGGCATCGGCACGGAGACCTCGGTGTTCGCCGACGAGCTCGCGCCCGGCGTGGCAGTCGCCGAGGAACCCAACGACACGCGGCTCGGCATGTCCGGGCTCAGCTTCGGCCAGCACCGGTCTCGCGTCCTCGCCCAGGCCCTGCTGCACACCGGCGAAGAGCCGCGCGAGCTCGTGGTGGCCCGTGAGTTCACGCTGGCGGGTATCGACCCGGCGAACCCGGCACGCAACCTGGTGGCATCGTGAAGTTCTCGGTACACGTCCCGTTCATGCCGGTGCGCCCGGACCAGATCGGCCCGGTTGCGGCTCTGGTGCAGCGGGCGAACACCCGCCTGTGGCTCGGTCAGGCGCTCGCGATCGAACCGCATCAGGTCTTCGCCTACGCCGCCGGACTCGGTCACCGCATCCCGGTCGGCACGAGCGTAACGCTGATGCCGCTGCGACACCCGTACGAGGCCGCGCTGCAAGCCCGATCGCTGGCCATGCTGACGGGTCAGCCGGTCGTCGCGGGCTACGGCCCCGGCCCGGTCGACTTCCAGCGGGCCACGGGCGGCAGGTACCGCAGCCCGCTGACCGCCACCCGCGAGTACCTGACGACCGTGCGCGGACTGCTCGATGGTGACGCCGTACAGCTGGACGGCGAGTACTTCCGGCTGGAGGGAGCGCTCCTGCCGTTCCCGCACGAACACGTCGAGGTCGGCGTCGGCGTGCTGCGTCCGGCAATGGCCCGACTGGCGGGCGAGGTGGCCGACGTGGCGATCACGTGGCTGTGCCCGCCTGCCTACATCCGGGACGTGCTGAAACCGGAGCTGGGCAGCCGGACCAGGGTGGTGTCGGTGGTGCACGTCGCGCAGCGCAAACCGGGCCGCGATCTGGACCGGGTGGCGTTCTCGGTGTGCCGACGGCATCTCCAGGCGCCGCACTACGTCTCGATGCTGAACCAGGCGGGCGTCGCCGTGGATCCGACCGATCCCGAGTCGGGCGCGCGGAGACTCGTCGAGGAAGGCCTCTTTCTCACCGGCACGCTCCCCGAGATCGTGGCCGGTCTGCGCGAGTACCACGCCGCCGGAGTCGACGAGGTGGTGCTCAACCTCAGCGGGGTCGGTGCCGTACACGGCGATGCTGTCGCTGTGCGCGAGCTCGAGTTCCTGCTCGGCGAGATGGGACTGGTGACACACGAACGCGCCGCACGAGCAGCAGCGTCTGCAGCACGAATTTCAGTGATCCGGTAGCGGCGTCGACCTCGAGGGCGCTCACCGTCCTTGCCACACAAGGAGAAGCAATGCCTGAACCCAAGCAACACATTGAGGAGTTCAGTGTCCGGCTGAAGGAGAGAACGTCGGCGCTGTTCTCCGCCACCTCGTTCGGCACCGCACCCCAAGGGTTGTCACGTAACTGATCTCGTAGTTGGGACGGCGGGATGTCCCGATCAGCCGGTGAGGGCGAAGTTGTGGAGCCGGGCGATGCCTGAGGCGGTGTCGCGCAGGATGTGCGGTAGGGCATGACCACCTCGGGATTGCCCTGGTAGCCGCTGTCCGCCATGACGGGCCGGCCTTCGAGCACGTCGGCGATCCCGGAGTCGCGGTAGACCGTGCCGATGCAAGCTCGGCCTCCGCCGCGCTACCGACCCACCGCGATCGGCTGCAGCAGCTGGTTCCGCTCCGAGATCGCCTCCTCAGTCGGTGGCACGAACAGCGCGCCACCGCTTCGGCCGTGTGGGGTGTCAAAACTAGGCTCAGCGGTCTGACCTGTGCCTTAGGCCGCCGCAGGTTCGTACTCGTTGATCAAGCGGCCGGATACTCGCCGACGACGAACGGACCTACAGCCCGACCATTCCCTGGACGTCCGACAGATCCAAGGATTACGTGGCGTTCAAGTCGCTCGCCTCCGCGATGTCCGCCCTGCTGACCAGGAACCACCCGCGCAAGCAACCGTCCGCCTCCGCCGTGAACCAGGCATTCACCGAGATCACCGCCAATCGCCACGAGCGGACATGGACCGCCGTCCCCAGCACCCGCGAGCCCTGACCGCTCAACCGAGCAGCTTCACGAGCTTCGCCGGCGCCAGCACGCGGTAGCTCTCAGTCAGCAACTCCCGCACCTCGTCCCAGTCCACGTCCGGCAGCACCTTCAACCCGACCACGTCCTTGCCCCACGCCGCCCGGAAGAACGGCTCCCCGGCTCCGGCCAGGGCGTCGAACTCCTCGGGCTGGGCGCGGAACGTCATGATCACTGTTGGTTCGGTGAGTTCGGCGGCCCGGCTGTACGTCCCGGTCTCACCGGGATGCGCCGTGAAGACGTGCACGAAGCTGCGTTTGCGGATGCTCCACCGCATGCCCACCCACGCCGCTTGCTCGGTGGCCTCCGGCAGCGCGGCGCAGATGGCCCGCACCTCGTCCAGGACCCGGTCCGGCACGTCCGCACGATCGTTCACGGCGCACAACGCTACGCGCCCGCTCCCCCGTCCACGGGCATGATCGCCCCGTTCACCATCGATGCCCTGTCGCTGAGCAGCCAGGCCGCCACCTCGCGCGGTTCGGCCATCCTGCCGAGCGGGCTCGAGGCGTTGTAGCGCGGGGAGCACCACGGAGGCGCCTTCTTCGGCGAACAGGCGGGCTGGGGCCTCGCCGATGCCCTGTGGGGTTGTGCGTGCCGGAAACTACATCCACGCAGGTTAAGCGGCATGGCGATACTCGTGGATGACTCCGCCGAGAAGGTCTTGCCGGTCGATGGTGAGGCGTTCGATCTGATCAGGTTCGAGTAGCTGGGGCCGGACCTGGAGGGGGCCGCGCCAGCGAGTGATCGGTGGGTTCGGTGCTCGATGTAGTGACCGAGCGCCGGAATCCATCGAATTTCAGCCGTTTTGTGGTGCGAACGACCGATGTGGTGATCAACAGCATGGTGTTGACTGCGGGTGATCCATTCGTACCCGAAGGAGAACACGTGCGTCAGCGCTTGCCCGTCCTGCTCGCTTCCCTGGCCTTGACCCTCGGCGGCCTCGCCGTCACGGCCGGCCCGGCGTCCGCCGCAACCTACGGCTACATCAACTGGACCAACAACTGCTCCGGCCCCAAGCTCTACTCGATCATCTACGCCAGCGGGTCGAGGGCGGGCCGGCTCGTCGTGCAGCAGAGCAACGTCCCGGCAGGCGCGAAGCGCAGCCAGCAGGTGCCGTCCGGCTACAAGTACCAGGTCACCGCGAACGGCGGCTGGGACACCGTGACCATCTACAACATCTCCGGCCGGGTGCACAGCGTGGCCGTGAAGGCCTGCTGAGCGGCGTTCAGGCGACCTGGGTGGCGTGCCGGCGCGACGAGGGAACCTCGACCGTCCCGCACGCCACCCGTTCGGACTCCCGCTGCACGAGTTCCGCCAGCTCCCGGCGCGTCGACGCACAGCCGAGCGCGACCTCGTCCAGCACGTGCACCTCGACCACCTGGGCGGCACACGCTGGATGAACGTCCGATCATGCCGCCGAACGTGCACGGCCTGCCCAGGCGGACAGAGCCGATGAGCCTTGGGACCAAGGCGTGGGAGCAGATTGGGAGCACCTCCGCGCGCTGAACAATCCTCAACGGTCCTCAACGGACCTAAATGAACCCGCGCCGACCTGCAAGAGTCTTGTTACCGCAGTTCAGGGCATTATCGCAGAGCGATGGACAGGTCCGAGGCCGTGTGAAATCTTCTGAGCGTCCATTGTGGAGTGAGCCTCACCGCTGTGCGCGCCCAGGCTCGCGAGCAGGTGCAGCCCGTCCTCGGCGGGGCCGCCGGGGGCCGCGGACAGCACCAGCAGCTCCATACCTGACTCGTCCGGTAGCGCGAAGTTCTCCTGGTGCAGTTCCAGCAGTCCGACCAGCGGGTGCCGATACGCCTTGCGTCCATGTGCCCTGGCGCGCACATCCGCGCGGGCCCAGAGGCGGCGGAAGCGCTCGCTGCCCATCGCCAGCTCGCCGATGAGCGAGGCCAGGCGGGGGTCCTCTGGATACTTGCCCGCGGCCAGGCGCAGGTGTCCGACCACGTCGAGGGTGCAGTTCTCCCAGTCCGCGTAGAGGCCGCGCTCGGCCTCCTCGAGGAAGATGTGCCTGGCGGTGTTCAGACCAGGTATCGGCCGGCCGTAGAGGAGTCCGGCGAGGCGGTTCCCGGCGAGCACGTCCAAGCGGTGATCCATGATCAGTGCGGGTGCGTCGGCGACCAGGTCGAGGACGCGCAGCAGCTCCGGCCGGACCCGCCCGCCCGGCGCCTTCGCTCTGCGGCGCCGCTGCCGGGCGAGCCGGTAGAGGTGCCCGCGTTCGGTCTCGTCGAGGCCGAGGACGCGGGCGAGCGCGTCGAGGACCTGTTCGGAGGGCTGGGTCGCGCGGCCCTGCTCCAAGCGTACGTAGTAGTCAACGCTGACTCCGGACAGATGTGCGACCTCTTCGCGGCGCAGCCCTTCGACGCGGCGGTGCCTGTCGGTGGGAATGCCGACGGCCGCCGGGTCGACGCGGGAACGCCGGGTCCGCAGGAAGCCCGCAAGATCGTCCATATCCCCAGTATGGCCTCGGTGGTGCCCGTGAAGGTGGTCCTGCCGGTACCAGGAAGTCCCGTCCGATGGAAGAAGCACCCCTGAACGCCGGGCGCCGCGGCACCCAGGATCGAAGGCACCCGATCCGAAGGAGTTCCCATGAAGACGCTGATCGTCTACGCCCACCCGGAGCCGAAGTCGCTCAACGGCTCGCTGAAGGATCTCGCGGTGTCCACATTGGAGACCGCCGGGCACGAGGTACGGGTGAGCGATCTGTACGCGATGAACTGGAAGGCGGTCGTGGACGCCGCGGACTACGGCCCCGATGCCTCTAGTCCGCTGAAGGTGGCCCTGGACTCTGGCCGGGCGTTCGACGCAGAGACGCTCACCCCGGACGTCCTCGCTGAGCAGCAGAAGCTGCTGTGGGCCGACACGATCATCTTCCAGTTCCCGCTGTGGTGGTACACGATGCCCGCGATCCTGAAAGGCTGGGTCGACCGGGTGTTCACCTACCACTTCGCGTACGGCGTCGGCGAGCACAGCGACACCAAGTACGGCGAGCGCTTCGGCGAGGGCACCCTCGCGGGCAGGAAGGCTCTGCTGTCGGTGACCGCCGGCGGCCCGGAGTCGCATTACGCCGCTCGCGGGATCAACGGCCCCATCGAGGATCTGCTGTTCCCGATCCACCACGGCATCCTCTACTACCCAGGCATCGAGGTGCTGCCGCCGTTCGTGCTGTACAGCACCGACCGGATGACCGGCGAGGACTACGCGGACGTCGCCAAGGCCTGGGAGCAGCGCCTGCTCACCCTGGAGTCGACCGAGCCGATCGCATTCCGGCGGCAGAACTTCGGTGACTACGAGATCCCCTCGCTGCACCTGAAGGAGGGGCTGGAGCTCGCGGGCCGCACGGGTTTCGGGCTACACGTGCGCGGCTAACCGCCGGCCACGTAACGAGAGTTCCGAACCCGGGATCGGCATCGGCATCGGCATCGGCATCGGGTCACGATGCGCAAAGAGGGTCGCCAGGGACAACGTGCGCGCCCACCTCCCCGACGCACTCGACCTCGCCGCCTGACTGTCACAACGGGTTGGTCACGGCGTGAACCGCGAAAGTGTTGGTGCACTCTGAGCAACCATGCGACTTTTCGTGCTGGCACGCTGGCTGCTCACCCTGCTCACCCTGTTCGGTGGACTCGGGGCGGTGTTGGTTGGGCCAGGCGTGGCGAACGCCTGTGCGTGCGGAGCGGCGATCGCCGACGAGCTGACGCCGGTGCGGGAGACCGCGCTGGTCGAGCTGGATGGCCCGACCGAGCACGTCACGGTGAACATCACCGCCGACACCACGTCGGACTCGGTGGCGTTCCTCATGCCGGTGCCGAGCCGGGCCGAGTTCGCCATCGCCGACGCTGCGTTGTTCACCGACCTGGACGAAGTGAGCCGGCCCAGGGTCGAGTACCGCGAGAAGGAGATCGACGGCAACGGAGCCGGTGGCGTCGAGGCACCAGGCGGCGAGGTCACGGTCGTCGACCACGTCGAGGTCGGGCCCTACGAGCTGGCCCAGCTGACCGGCACCGACAACCGCGCGGTCAGCGACTGGCTCACCGCCAAGGACTTCGCCCTGCCCCCTGACCTCGCCACGCACCTCGGCCCGTACCTGGCCGAGGGCTGGCTGGTCATCGCGGTGCACCTGCGGCCGGAGGCGGCGGAGGAGACCTTCGACGACGGGTTGCCGCCGATGCGGATCAGCTTCGCCACCGACGAGCCGGTCTACCCGATGCGGTTGTCGGCTGCCGCCAAGCGCAGCCAACCGCTGCGGCTGTACGTGCTCGCCGACCACAGGATGGACGTCACCGACCCCACCCCCGGCGACGGCGAGCCCGACCTGACCTTCGCCGGCTGGCTGACGCCCGACGAACTCGACGAGCATCCGGAGCTGGCGAAGCTAGTGACCGAGCGCCGGTTCCTGACCCGCTACGACGCGCGGGTCGCCCCAGAGGAGGTCACCGACGACATCCACCTCACCCAGGCGGCCGAGGACGAGACGTACCGGGCGGTGGTGGTCCAGACGCGGTACGTCCGAGGCCCGTCCACCGCCGAGGTGACACTGGTGGCGCTGGGCGGCGTTGTGGTGGTCGGGCTCGCGGTCGGGGCGGTCATCCTGGTTCGGCGGCGTCGGCGACGCCGGTGAGGGCCCGGTAGCTCACGGGTGACCGAGGGGCGCGGGCACACTACGCCGAAGCTTGGCGTCGTGGTGGCCCTTGGTCTTCTTGCCCGCGTCGTAGCCGGCGCTCGCGGTGGGAACGGTGTCGGCGCCCCGCACTGTTCGGGAGTCCACGATCGCGGCGGTGCGTAGTGGAATCCGTCCGGCGTGGAGGCGGACAGGTCACGCAGTGCGTCGTGAACCTGTTGCCACACATCGACTTTCGCCCAGCGGCGGAAGATGCCGCAGGGTCGTCGCCTTCCAGTACGAGTGGGCGACGCCACCGAGACGCACCGCACTCTGCTCGCCGCACACGTCCACGCCATCGCGTTCACGCCGAGCCGACAGTGACCGAGAACTTTGTCTGCGGTGTCAGCCGGGTGTGATGCCGTAGTGCTCGCGTACCTCGCCGACGTTCGGCACGGCGGAGAACCCCAAGTCGCCCGCGCTTATGGTGATTGACTTGTCCTCGGTCGCGTACTTCTGCGGTGTTCCCCAGCTGTCCACGAGGTCGGGCGAGGCGGCGTTCACCGCGGCGGCCTCGTCCTCGGTGGTCGCGTCGAGCACGAACGAATAGGTCATGCCGCGGCCTCCCCGCAGACGGCCGGGCCGGAGCGGCACGCCCACATCGAGCACCCGTCGGGATCGGATTCCTCCGCCGCGTCAACGGTAACGAGATGGAGACGCCGCGACCTGGTGCGCGGTTCGAGATCGACCTCGTCCAGCGGCTTGCAGGAGCGGTGCAGGAAGTACTGACCACGCAGGGGCTGGCCCTGGTCCGTCGCGTGTGGATAGCCATGGCGGATGGCTTTGTCGAACTCCACCGCATCCGCCCAGCCGTCAGGATCGTGGTCACGGATCCATCGCCAGCCTGCGTTGTCGTGGAACGGGCAGCCGACGCAGGCGGACTTCACGGTCTGGCCGAAGCCCCGCTCCACGAGATACTCGAGGCAACGAGCTCGATCCCAACCTAGGTCGAGCAGTGGGAAGACGTTCCGCAGGAAGTTGACACCGGAGTCCTTCGCCCGCGCGAACTCCTCGGTGCTGATGCCGATCGCCTGCTCCGCATAGACCCCTCTCGGTACTCGGCGCGGATGCGGATGCGGATAGCCGAGAAGGTGTCGAGCCGCCCGCTTCAACGGGGTGATCTTGTACTCGCTGGTGCTTATCTGCACCGTTGGTGCGGCTGCACGCTTCGGCCGAGTGTGCCGAGCGCAGTGACTCGTCCACGTTGTGCGCTGTTGACGTTGGCACACTGATCACATGACAGGTTTGACCGCTGAACTCGTGGTCGAGGGTCGCGTCCCGCAGACATCGGCTCTCGCTCCGAACGGGCATCTGCTCTGCTACGTTCTCGCCCCCATCAGCCGAATCGGTGACCACCTCGACACCGCGCTCTGGCTGGCCGACATCAACGGCGACGGTGTGTGGAGTCGGGTGACCGCCGACACCGCGACGGAGTCCCGGCCTCGCTGGTCCGCGGACTCGGGCACGTTGTACTTCCTGTCCGACCGCGCCGAGCGTGGCACTCCGCAGCTGCACCGGCTCAGCCCCGCCGACGACGTGGTGATCGCGGTGACCCGCTGGCGCGCCGGCATCATCGACCACCGGCCGCTCGCCGATCCCAACCTGATCGCGCTGCTCGCCGAGGACGAGCCCACCGAGCAGGACGTGCGCCGCGCCCGGGACCGTGACGACGCCATTGTCGTCGGTGAGCGCGAACCGCGTGCTCGGCTGCGCCTGCTTGACCTGCGCACCGGCCAGGTCACCACCCCGGATGTGTTCGGCGACCGGCACGTCGTGGAACTGCGGCAACGACCCGACGGTGGCCCGCTCGCCGTGCTCACCCAGGCCAGCGCCGACAAGGACTACGGCCCCCGCACCGGCCAGCTGCACCTGTTCGACCCCGCCACGGGGACCGCGGAAGACCTCGGACCGGTCGAGGTCGACGCACAATCCCTGGCTTGGTGGCCGGCTGAAGACGGTTGGCACCTCGGTTACATCGCCCTCACCCCACCGGTCCTCCACGCCGGCACCGCCGTGTTTGACCTGGCTATGAGCAGCCGCGTCCGCCGCAACCGCACCGCCGACCTGCCGATGTGCCCCACCGAACTGTGCCAGACCGACGCCGCCCCGCTGGTGGTCTTCGCCAACGGCCTGAACACGACCCTGGCCCGGCTCGACCCCGACGGTCCCACGCCACTGTCGCAGCACCCCGGCCACCTCGACGCCCTCACCACCACCCCAGCAGGCAAGACAATCGCGGCACTGACCGGCACCCGTTACCAACCCACGAACGTTTATGTTGGGCCACCGACCGGGCCGCTGCGGAAGATCACGGACACCCGCCCCGAACTGGACGGCATCGCATTCGGTACCCAGCGACCGCTGGCCTATCGAGCCGCCGACGGCCTCGATCTGGACGGTCTGCTCGTACTGCCGGCCGGGAAATCCGCCTCGGACGGCCCGTTCCCACTCGTCACGATCGTGCACGGAGGCCCCGACGACCGGTACGCCGATCGCCTCCAGTTGTTCTCGTTCCACAGCGCACAGGCACAGTGGCTGGCCACCGCCGGATACGCGGTGTTCCTGCCCAACCCGCGCGGCGGCCAGGGCCACGGCCACGAGTTCGCGGCCAGCGTCGCGGGCAGGGTCGGCAGGGAGGAGTGGTCCGACATCCTGACCGGCATCGACCTGCTCATCGCCGAGGGCATCGCCGACCCCGACCGACTGGGCATCGCCGGCGGTAGCCACGGCGGCTTCATGGCCGCCTGGGCGATCGGGCAGACAAACCGGTTTCGCGCCGCGCTGGTCAACGCGGGTATCACCGACTGGGGGATGCTCGCCGCGACCGGGGAGCACGGCCAGCTCGACGGCGCACTCAGCGGCAGCATCGGGTGGGATGGGATCGGCCCACACCCGCACGACGCGGTCAGCCCGGTCTCCTTTGCCAGCCGCGTCCGCACGCCGGTGCTCATCCTGCACGGCGCCGAGGACACCAACGTCCCCCTCGGCCAAGCCGTGTACTTCCACCGGGCCCTGCGCCATTTCGGCGCCGAGCACGAATTCGTTATCTACCCCAGAGAGGGCCACTCGATCCAGGAACGCAACCACCAACTCGACGTCCTGCATCGCACCCGTGCCTGGTTCGACCGCTGGCTCCAGCCCTCACCGGAGATGCCTGGTCCTGGCATCGTTGTTCCCACACTGACGACTGCACGAAGCAAAGGCGGTCTCGGCCAGACCGTGCCGTAAGAGGTGCTCGCCCACTTTCTCTGTAAATGTGACGTGGCTGCTGATTGAGGAGGTGCGGCTCATTCGTTCGCCTCCTTGAAAGTTGGGATGCCGAGGCTGACGACCGGTCGCCGGAGCCGCCGTTGGGTGTCATCGCGTTTGGCTCGCAGGAAGGTGAGGGTCATACCGATGCCTTCGAGTTCGCCGGCCCAGTTCTCTGCTTCGGCGCGGGTCCGGCGGTCGAGCAGATCGGCTTCGAGTTCGTCGAGGCGGGCGAGCATCTTGGGGTTGACGCGCAGCATCGGGCAGCGGATGCAGGCGTGTTCGTGCTGGCAGGGCGTGCCGTAGGGGCGTCCGCAGGAGCCGAGCTCGACTTTGCGCTTGTCGAAGTGTTCGTCGAACTCGGTCCACTCCTCGCTGGTGGCCTCGCGGTACTCCGGCACCTGCAGCAGGCCCTCACCTCGGCCGAGCACCACCACGACCCCGCCCAGCAGGCCTACACCCACCACGAGCTCGGGTGGGACTGGGAGCGGCGGGGAGACGACCGGCAGGCCATGGAGCACGCCCGGCGCGCCCTGGACCTCTTCCGCACCCTTGACCAGCCGGTGTGGGAAGCCCGCGCGCTCAACCAGGTGGGCTGGTTGGCCGCCTGCCTGGGCGAGTACGACACCGCCCGCGCCCACTGCAAGGCCGCCCTCACCCGGCACCGCCAACACCGCAACCCTGACGGCGAGGCGGAAACCCTGGAAACCCTGGACAGCCTGGGCTTTGTCGACTTCCACACCGGTCAGCACCGCGAGGCCATCCCCACTCCGTCCTGGGCCAACGCGACCAAGCCCGCGCGGCGTGGCAGGAGGCCCTGGAGCTGTACCAGCAACAGGGCCGCGACAGCGGAGCCGACCGAGCACAGCGGCAACTCGACGACCTCGAGTAGTCGGACACCGACCGGCTCAGCCGCGGAATCGACTCGAACTCGGCTGGCTGATAGTCACCTATCCGCTCGATGCTGGACTTGTGGACCACGTCACGGCGGCCACAACCTCACGACACCAATACGCGATGGCATTAGTAAACCGTTGCAGTGCAAAGGAATTAGCGCTGGCCCGGGAGTTCTGGCCACGGAAGTGTCGACACTGGGCGGCGGCGCTCACTGGCGAGGGGTAGCGGCAAAGCGTGCACTGGCATGGCGGTCATGTGCCTGGCAGTCGGAGACAGCGGGCGGTTTCCGTCAGTTGCTCAATGCGTCCGTGGTTGGCGGCTCGAGGTTGGTCGATTCCCGCGTTGCTCGCCCTCACACAGGAACTTCAGTGCTGCCACCGGATCGCCCAGCAGGTCGCTGTTCTCTTCCAGTGCGGCGGCCTGCGTCTCACTGGTCGTCCACGAACGGGTCGGTGGCACCCAACAGCAACCGTCCACAAGCGACGCCGTGCACGGTTTCAGGGTCGGCGGCGCCCTGCCGGGAGCCGAGCCAGACGGTGCACCGTCCGCGCCCGTCGCAGAAGTCGCCCCACGGTGGTCATCGGTCACCGCCGTGGGGGACGGGTGGCGACTCGTAGCTGCAGTTCGATCTCGTGGTGATCGTGTCCTATGAGGATCGTGGTCAGCCACGACGACGGCAGCACCTTCGGAGACCGGGTTCTCGGGGGACTGTCGAGGGATATGTGGTGGCCATCGGCGGTGACGATGTGCCAGTCGATCTTATCGGACTCGGTCGGCGCAGTAGTAGCTTGCCGACGAGCCGCCCGTCGCGGGTGGCGGTGCCGTACAGCGTTTGTTGCGCGTCGGCGGGGTCGACGACGATCGCGGTCACCCCTCAGCCGTTCTCGGTGAGTAGGCGCATTCCTCGTTGCAGTACCGACCGCCTTTGCTTGCGATGAAGGGACATTCGTCGCGGTGGGCTTTGGTGAACGTGACGCTGCCGTCGGGATACGCGATGCTGTGCAACGCGCCGCCGTGGGTGTACGCCCAGGCGATCTCGTCGGGGTCGATGCGGTGTTCGGCGTCAAAGCCGTGGATGGTGTCCAGCAGCGCGCTTACCGCGCCGTGCAAGTGGGGCGACGAGGTCAGCGTGGTCGGCGGTGAGGCGAGGATCTCGGCGGTACGGCGCAGATAACACGAGGTCCGATGCAGTTCCTCGCGTCGACCTTCAACGGCGTTCTCGCGGCACACCAGATTCCGCCCGGTGGTGCCTCTCCGCCTTCGCGGCACAACCCGCATGACGCAATCCACGCCGCAGCATTCCTGTTGTGCGACAACGGGGTTTGCCGAGGTGACCTGCGCGCGGCGATCTTCTCCTACAACCACGCCAACTGGTACGTGGACATGCTCCTCGAACAAGCCGCCAAGTACACCGAAGCCGCCACGACCGGCACCGGCGACTGTCACGCCGTCCGTGCTCCCAACACCATCACGCTGGCCGCGATCAGCTACGCCTGCAGGCAACTGGGGCTGCCCTACGTGTGGGGCGGCAACGGGCCCGACGCAGGACACGCTGGCTTCGACTGCTCCGGCCTGACCAAGGCCGCCTACGCCACCGCCGGAGTGACATTGCTTCGCACTGCACAGCAGCAGTTCGACACGGGGCCCCAGGTCGCCGAAGGTCAACCTCTGCTGCCGGGCGATCTGGTGTTCTACGGCAGGTCGGCAATTTCCGCTACGACGGCGACGACTACGCCGGTGCGACACGTCCAGCGAACCAGCCAACAACTGTAGCTTCTGCGGACACGTGACCACTTCCGCGCGAACATGACCGGTAAATGGCCACCTGACGATCTACGAGGAACAGCTCTCTCACCGAAACGCACGACCTGGCTCTGCCCGTGCTCGGCCAGCGCCCCAAAAGACGACGACGCCGACGTGCTCGGCGATCGCCCAGCCCTGTCCGCAAGCGTGCCCGCGGTCTTGCCGAGCCCACCGATCCCGGTCACCACAAGCCCCGCCCAGTCCCCGACCTGTTCCCGATCCTGGGCGGTACACCGCAGCACCGCCGCGCGGGTACGCAAGTCCGGCCGGCGTCCGATCAGATACCCGACCGGCAACTCCCGCACCCCAGCTCTGGGGGTGAGGTCGATGTGCTCGCCGGTGGCCAGGCTGCGGAGCCTGGTGGTCACTTGCCGAAAGCTGGCCGCGCTGCCGTGGCGCAGCAGGACGCCGGAGACTCGATCAGCTGAAGGACGACCAGGCCCCGGATGGCGGACTCCGGTCGCCGAGCGGGCAGCCGACACTGGGCGGATGGCGGGGAATCCGGGGACGCACAACGAGATGAGCGGCGTGGTCATCGGTTCACTTGTACAAGCCGGGCATGTCACGATCACCGGTCCCGCCCGGCCGCGGCGGCCATGGATGGCCCCGCCGCTGGATCGGATGGTGCAGCGCCCTGAGTTGGGCGAGCGGCTGGTCGCAGCGTTGCTCGCGCCCGATGCCGCCGAGGTCGGACTGACTGGGCTGCGCGGTGTCGGCGGATTCGGCAAGACGACGCTGGCCACCTGGGTGTGTCACAGGCCGGAGATCGACCGGCGTCATCCCGGTGGGCTGCTGTGGGTCACCGTCGGTCAGGACGCCCATGGCGTGGATCTGGCTGAGCGGATCAACGATCTGTCCTTCGCGTTGTCCGGGCAGCGGCCGGTGCTGGCCAGTCCCGAGGCCGCAGGCGCGGAATTGGGGCGATTGCTGGCCGAGCGGGAACCGGTGCTGCTGGTGGTGGACGACGTCTGGACCGAGTCCCAACTGCGGTCATTTCGGTTTGGCGGCAAGGGCTGTACCCGGTTGGTCACCACTCGCATCCCGGATCTGCTGCCCGCAGGCGTGCGGCCGATTGCAGTCGACGAGATGTCCGGGCAAGAGGCAGGCCAGCTGCTCACCGATGGAGTACCGGGGTTGTCGGCGGATCTTGTGCACCGGCTATGCGTGGCGGGTGGCCGGTGGCCGGTGCTACTCAACTTGATCAACGGCACGCTGCGCCGCCGGGTGATGCGCGGTCAATCCCCAGCCGAGGTCGCCAGACACGTCCTCCGCCTGCTCACCGCGGACGGCCCGACCGCCTTTGACGCCGCGCGCCCAGTGGACCGGGCCCGCGCGGTCGCGGCGACCATGGCGGCGAGCCTGACCCTGCTGTCTGCAGCCGACCGGCAGCGGTACCTGGACTTGGCCGTATTCGGCGAAGATGTGCCAATCTCGTTGGACGTACTGGCGCTGCTGTGGCCGGACTGCGAAGTCGAGACGGTCTGCGAGGAGCTGTACGGCGTCGGTTTGGTCGCCGACTACCGCCTTGATCCGCCCGGGCCGCGGCTGGTGGTGCACGACGTGATCCGTGCCTATCTGCGTTCCCGCACCGACGATGCGGGCCAAGTCCAGATACACCGCCGATTGATTGCCTCAGCCCGAGCCCTGATACTTCCGGGCCCGCCCGAAGCCCCAGCAGACCCGTGTGACCGGGGTACCCCATGGTGGCGGCTGCCCACCGCCGCCGGTTACCTGTGGCGCTTCCTGGCCTACCATCTGCACGCCGCAGGCCACGACACCGAACTGGCTGAGCTCGTCTGCGACCTGCGCTGGGTGGAGGCCAAGACTCGCCGCCTCGGCTCCGTCGTCGGAGTGGAAGCCGACCTCGACCTTCTCGACACGCCGTCCTCCCGCGCCCTGGGTGCCCGGCTTCGCCAGGCCGCTCACCTGCTCAGCCCGATGGAACCGTCGTCTGCTCTCGGCGCAACCCTGGCCAGCCGCTTGCACGGCGCCCGTGAACTCGCCCCGATCCTCAACCGCTACCGGACGACCCTGCCCCGTCCCCGGCTGGAACCGGCGTGGCCGCTACCGGATCAGCCGGACCCGTCCCGTCCGGCCGCGCTTGGGCATACCGGCGGGATCGCCGCCTGTGCGTTCTCCCCGGACGGCTTGCTGGTGGCCACTACCGGCGACGACCAGACCGTCCGGCTGTGGTTGCCCAGCGGCGCCCTACATGCCGTGCTCACCGGTCACAGCGCCGGGGTATGGGGATGTGCGTTCTCGCCGGACGGTTCATTGCTGTCCACCGCAGGCGACGACCGCAGTGTGCGCCTCTGGCGGCTGCCTGGGGGACGGTCGGAGGCGGTGCTGACCGGTCACACCGGCCGGATCAACGCCTGCGCCTTCTCGCCGACCGGAGCGCTGCTGGCGACTGCGGGAAGCGATACGACCGCCCGCCTGTGGTCCCTCGCAGACCACACCTGTCAGGCGGTACTGACCGGTCACACCGGGCGCGTCACCGCCTGCGCATTCTCTCCGAGCAACCAAGTGCTTGCCACCACCGCCGAAGACGGCACGATTCGCCTGTGGCGCGTGCCCGACGGCGCTCCGCTCGCGGTGCTGACTGGCCACCGCGGCGGTGTCTGGGGCTGCGCGTTCTCTCCGGACGGCAGTCTCCTGGCCACTGCGGGCGAGGATGAGACCGTGTGCCTGTGGTCAATGCGCGATGGAACCCGTGCGGCTGTGTTGACCGGGCACACCGATCGCGTCACCAACTGCGCCTTCGCCCACAACGGAACCTTGCTCGCCACCACTGGCCACGACACGACAGTCCGCCTCTGGTCGATACCCGATGGCTCCCCGCTCGGCGTGCTGGCCAGGCATGGCGCATTCACCCGCGGTTGTGCGTTCTCCCCGGACGACGCCCTTCTGGCCAGCACCAGTTGGGACGGCAGTGCCCAGCTGTGGAATGTGGCCACCCGCACCAGACACGTGGTGCTGTCCGGCCACGACGCCTGGTCACGCGGCTGCGCGTTCTCGCCGGACGGCACCCTGCTCGCCGGCACCAGTGCCGACGCCACGGTCCGGCTGTGGCGCCTGCCCGATCCCACTCCGGCGTTGTTGTCAGGCCATACCGGCATCGTGGTGCGCTGCGCGTTCTCGCCGGACGGCACGATGCTGGCCACGACCAGCGCTGACCGCACAGTGCGGCTGTGGCGAATGCCAGACGGCGCCCCCATCGCAGTGCTGGCCGGCCACACCGACCTGGTGAAGGGCTGCGCTTTCGCCCCGGACAGCGCCCTGCTGGCCACCACCTCCGACGACCACACCATGCGCCTGTGGCGCTTGCCTGATCCCAGTGGTCACACTGTCCTGACCACCCACACCAGTCGGATCAATGCCTGCGCGTTCGCCCCGAACAGGACCCTGCTCGCAGCCGGAAGCAACGACGGCACCGTGCAACTATGGGACCTCGCCGACGCCGCTCCGCGAGCTGTGCTGACTGGCCACACTGACGTGGTCAACGGCCTCGCCATTTCGCACGACGGCACCCTGTTGGCCACCGCCAGCGACGACGAGACACTCCGCCTGTGGCACCTACCCGAGGGCGACCTGATGGCGGTGCTCACCGGCCACACCGGTTGGGTCGACCGCTGCCGGTTTTCCCCGGACGACACGACCCTCGCCTCAGCCAGCAACGACGGCACCATCCGCCTCTGGCACGTCGCGACTGGCGAATGCCGTACCGCTCTCCGCGTCGCGGGCCCCGCCACCGGCATCGCCTGGCATCCCAACGGCTCCCTGCTGGCCACCGGCGGCGGCGCGGGCGTTTACCTGTTCCACCACTTAACTTGACTCCAGGACTTCGTGAACCATCCACAGCTGCGTGCTGCCGAAGTCAAGAGCACCCCCTGCCGCCGCTTCCATTGTCGGGACATTCGTGGGCTGACGTCACGACCGACACCGCGCGCACATGCCGCTGTTCGGTTGCGCGAACGCGCTCATGGCTCCCCTCTGTGTCAAACAGACGAGGAAGCCGCTGCTCTATCCTGGAAGTTGGCGGGTTCGGGAAGTGACTTCTCCGAAGTGCTGGCCATGGGGTTCGGATCAGCCGCGCTGGAGTTCGTAGTCGCCCCCACGTGTCCTCCCGAGCCCGCCGCGACGCGGTACGCGTCGCGGATCATCCGCTGATAGACGACGTCGGACAGGCGGCGTTTCAGGCACCGCATGGCTTCCGTGCTGGTCTTGCCGTCAGCCAGTTTCCGCCGATAGCAGGCACGGCCGGGCGTGTCGTGGCGGAGCTGGACGATGGCCATCACGTGCGGCACCCGGTTGATCCTGCGGTTGCCGGCTCGCGACAGCCGATGCCGTCGTTGATCACCGGAAGACGCTTCCAGCGGCGCCGTGCCGTTCCAGGACGCGCGAACCGGCCCTTGTCGATGAACCGGCCGATGTCCGCGATGTCGCCGAGCAGTCGGGCCACGCCGGACGGGCCGATCCCGGTGTTCCCGCGGCAAGTCGAAACAGTGTCGTTCGACTTGCCGCGGGGTGGTCGTCAGCCGTTGTAACGGAACACGTAGAGCCCGAAGTCGCGATCACTGGCGAGCACGTACTTCTGGCCGTTCTCGTCACGCCACACCTCGACACCCCAGAAGTTGTTGCCTCCCTGGTCGATGAAGGCGCCAACCTCGCGGATGCCGTTCGTGCCGTACTCCACCACGCGGAGGCCGCCCGCGTAGTAAGAGATGTAGGCGATCCTGCTGTCGTCCGGATCCATCGCGACCTCGTGCACCGAGAGGTCACCGAAACCGCGGGCGTAGGCCGGGTCCTGCGCCTCGGGAATCGAGTAGGTGTCGATCTGCTTGATCGACCCGGCTTTACCGCTCTGGTTGGGAATGTCCACACCGAACAAACGGACGTAGCCCCAGCCATCGAACACCGCCTGGATGGTCGTACTGGCACTGGTCGCTCCGGCCGGTGTCGCGGTGGCACAGGCGTTCGCATCGGTCACACCAGCGACGCCGAGCAGCTTCAAGCCCGTCGTCCGGTTGACGAAGACATACGGGATGTCACCAGAGGCGAGCATGGTCAGCTGCTCAAGGCAGTCGGCTCGGACGTTCTGGAACACGATGCCTGAGGTGTAGCCCTTGGCGACGATGTTGTCGAGCTTGACCTGGAATGGGCAGGTGCCGCGCTCGACGAGCGCCGTGCCGGTACCGGCCGCGATGGTTGCCGGATCACAGGCGTCCCCCACGAAGGTGACCGGCCCGGTGATCGTGGTGTTCTCGTCGATCTGCTTCGTGTCGCTGGCCTGCGTGGCGGTGTACTCGGTACCCGCGTACAGGCCGGTGTCGATCCGCGCCCGCACGGTGTAGGGGTTGAAGTCCTCGTCGGTGCCGAGCAGGAACTTCTTGTTCGGCGACAGTTCGGACTGGTGCGCGTTGCCCTCTGGCACGATCTGGTTGCCGCGGGCCAATTGTTCCTCGTCCAGCGCGGCGTAGTCGCTCTCGGCGATCAGCGTGACCTTGCCGGGCCGCGGGTCGGTCACGTCGAGCAGGACGTAGCCGCCGTCCCAGTAGTTGACGTTCATCACGTACCGCTGGCCGATCTTCGTGATCATCATGTCGTGGCTGAAGATCGCCGTTAGGTTGTTCGGTGTCGCCTGGTCGACGCCGAACAGCGCGGCGAGGTCGAGCTCGTCGTTGATCATCACCGGGTGGTACGGGTCGGTGATGTCCATGATGTCCACATCGGTCAGTTCTTCGTCATCGACGAGAACTACGTAGGTGCGCTTGTCGAAATTGTTCGTCCACATGCGCATGCTGTGCGTCTGATTCGGCGACGCCTCGAGCTCGCCGTCGGGCGCAGTGAAGTCGCCGGTGTGAAGTGCGACCGGCTTCGGATGCCGCGGATCGGTGACGTCCCACAGCGAGATTCCACCGAGGTTCGGTGGCGGTGGCGTCGCGCCGGGGCAGGTTTCGTTCTGGTGGGCGAGCAGGTCGCCCTCGAAGTACTGGTTGTCGATGCGCTCGACCTGAATGCCCTCACCCGCGTACGAGCCGTCACTGGTCGGGATGAACGCGCTGGTGACCTCGACCGGATGGGCCGGGTCGGAGATGTCCATGACATGCACGCCGGTCTGCTCGCACGTCGGCTCCCGGAACGCGGTGAGGTAGGCGTAGTCGCCGAACGCGGTGACGTCCGCGATGCGGCCGGTGTTACCCGCACCGGACGGGTTGGTCACCTCGCCCTTGCCGACGAGCGTGACGTTGCGGTTCACCGGCGGGAGGTGGCCCTCGTCGCCGTCGTGCTGCTTGTGGAGCCCATCGGCGACACCTTCGCCGGCAAAGTCCTCGCGGCCCCCGCCGTGGTCGGGATGAGCGGTCGCGAGGCCCGCGGTGAACCCGCTGAGTACCAGCGCGGTCACGCTGAGCAGGGAAATGCGTTGTCTTCGTTGACTCCGCATGGCTTGCCTCCGGGAGTAGGGCGGTCCCCCAGCGGGCGCACCCTACGTCCGGATTGCGTCGTTCGGAAGATGCCGTTCGTCCTTGTGCCCCATTCGGCTCCTCAGGACGCCGTAGCCGGTTCGATGCCCGCGACGAGGTTGAAGGCGCCGGTGAGCAGGTTGAGAGCCACGACGCCGACCACATCGGCGATGGCCCGGTCGCTCCAGCCGTGCGCTCGCAGACCGGCGACGTCGTCGTCCGAGATCCCGGACGGCTCGGCGAGGACTCGCAGGGCGAAGCCGATCAACGCCGCTTCGCGCGGATCAACGGCGGCGCCTTGGCGAGCGAGGACGATGTCGCTGTCGCTGACCCCGTTCGCGCGGGCGGCTTCGGTGTGCGCCGCCAGGCAGGTGGCGCAGCCGATCCACTCCTGCGCCGCAAGGGAGATCTTCTCGCTGAGCGCTCGCGGCAGCTTGACGCGCTTGAGTGCCCGCGAGAGGTCGAGGTAGCCCTGCAACAGGGCCGGCGAGTGGGCCATCGTGCTCACCATGTCGCCCACCGAGCCGCGTCGTCCGATGATCTCGGTGAGCAGGTCTCGTGACTTGCCGGGCGCCTCGGCCGGGTCCAGGGCGTGCAGTCGTCGCATGGGTGCTCCCTGACAGCGGGGTTGTCGCCCACCCGACTCGAGGTGGGCGACAACAGATGGATGATTCGCACCGAGCAGGCCGGAGCCATGAGAGGCGGCCAATGCGCGGCCACGGCTCACTCAGTGCTGGTGATGACCTTCGTGGTCGCCACCGTGGTACTGGTGCACCACCGCGTGCCCTTTGCCACGCGAGATCAGCCAGCGGTTGACCGGGACCGTCACCACGAACGCCACAGCCAGCGCGAAGGCGAGACTGCCCCAGAACAGCCAGCTGGCGAGGCCCGCTTCCATCGCGCCCGGTACTGCGAGCATCACGCCGTTGTCGACGATCTCCATCACGGCGATCGAGACGGTGTCGGCGGCGAACGCCACGCCGATGGCGGCACGGAGAGGCAGCCCGGACTTGAGCACGGGCCGGATGGTGAGCGCGTAGCCGAACACGAAGGCAAGGGCGACGGCGAGCACGATGGTCGACAGGTTCGACCACCCCAGCGCGGTGCCGATGACCATGCCGAGCACCTCACCGATCGCGCAGCCGGTGAGGCAGTGCAGCGTCGCGGAGATGGCGAGCTTCGTCAGGTTCGATTGTGCCCCAGCGTGATTCATGACCGTTCCCCTGCCTTACCTCTCGGCTTACATACCCTGCTGGGGTATGCCGTGGCGAAGATACGCTCATACCCCCTAGGGGTGTCAAGGCGATTCGACGAGACGCCGACCGTGCGCGTCATCGCCATCGAGGAACACTTCTCCAACTCGGCACCGCAGAGCGCGGATGCCCTGGCCTCGCTTCGCCTGCACCCGCAGCTCGCCCACGTTCAGCAACGACTGGAGGACGTCGGAAGAAGAAGGCTGCGCGACAAGGACGCGGCCGGGATCGACGTCCAGGTCCTGTCACACGGGTGAGATGATCCCGTACGCGTTGGTCCGGATCGACACCGTGCTCACATCGATCAGCACCGAGCTGCGGTACACGTACCTCTCGACGAGGCGGACCGGGAGAAGATCACACACGGCAACGCGGAGTGGCTACTCCACCTGCGAAAGCCGATGGCCCTGTCCCCTTGGCGGAGGAGCAGGGCACATCGTCGTACACCCTCCATTTCGGACGGTTCGCTCTACTTGCTGGAGACGAACGTGCTGGGCGCGGGCACTTGCGCGGGCGGCGGTGCAGGAACTGATGCCTCCACTGTGGGCAGACGCAACCGCTTGAGCGCCAGGGCGTTCACCGCGACGATCAGGCTGGAGCCCGACATCGACAATGCCGCGATCTCCGGACGCAGCATGAAGCCGAACGCGGGCACGAACACGCCGGCGGCAATGGGCAGTGCGATGGCGTTGTAGCCGATGGCCCAGCCGAGGTTCTGGCGCATCTTGCGCAGGGTGCCGCGGCCGATGCGCAACGCGATCGGGACGTCGAGTGGGTCGGAGCGCATGAGGACGACGTCGGCGGTCTCGATGGCGACGTCGGTGCCCGCGCCGATGGCGATGCCGAGGTCTGCCTGAGCGAGCGCCGGGGCATCGTTCACGCCGTCGCCGACCATGGCGACCTTGCGGCCGCCGCGCTGCAGTTCAGCGATCTTCGCCGCTTTGTCGCCAGGCAGCACCTCGGCGATGACGGTGTCGATGCCCAGCTGTGCGGCGATCCGTGCAGCTGTGGCCTGGTTGTCTCCGGTCAGCATGACCACCTCGACGCCCAGGTCGTGCAAGGCCGCGACGGCTGCGACCGAGGTGTCCCTCGGCGCGTCGGCGATACCGATCACGCCTGACGCGACGCCGTCCACCGACACCAGGACCGCGGTGCGGCCCGTGGCGGCCAGGTCGTCGCGACGCGTTGCCAACGGCCCCAGATCGACGCTCTCCCGCTCGAGCAGACGCCGGTTCCCGACCACCACGCGGCGACCGTCCACGTGGGCGATCGCGCCGTGTCCCGGCACGTTCTCGAACCGCTCCGCTCGGGCGGCGTCGACACCGTGTGCTTCGGCATGACGAACAACAGCCTCGGCGAGCGGATGCTCGGACTCGCGTTCCACAGCGGCCACCAGGCGCAGCAGTTCGTCCTGCTCCACGCCGTCGGTGATCACGTCGGTGACCTCGGGCTCGCCCTTGGTGAGGGTGCCGGTCTTGTCCATCACCACGACCTGGATGCGAGCAGAGGTCTCCAGCGCCATGGCGTTCTTGAACAGCACGCCGCGTTTCGCGCCCAGGCCCGTGCCGACCATGATCGCCGTCGGCGTGGCGAGACCGAGCGCGTCCGGGCAGGTGATCACCACGACTGTGATCGCGAACAGGATCGCGGTGGCGAACGTGCTGCCGGTCAGCAACCACGTGGCGAGCGTGACACCGCCGCCGATGAGAGCCACTAGCACCAGCCAGAACGCGGCCCGGTCGGCGAGCCGCTGGCCGGGCGCCTTCGAGTTCTGCGCCTCCTGCACGAGCTTCACGATCTGCGCCAGCGCGGTGTCCGAACCCACCTTGGTCGCGCGGACGCGCAGAGCGCCGTTGGCGTTGATGGTGGCGCCGATGACGACGGAGCCTGGAGCCTTGTGCACCGGCAGGCTCTCGCCAGTGACCATCGACTCGTCGACCTCCGACTCGCCCTCCTCGACCAGGCCGTCGACAGCGATCTTCGCGCCGGGCCGGACCAGCAGCAGGTCTCCGACGACCACCTCGGCGGTGCTCACCTCGACCGGTTCGCCGTCGCGGATCACCAGAGCTTTGGGCGGGGCGAGGTCGAGCAGCGTGCGGATGGCGTCGTTGGCACCACCGCGGGCTCGCATTTCGAACCAGTGCCCCAGCAACACGAACGCGGCCAGCACGGTCGCGGCCTCGTAGAACACCTCACCCCCGCCGGTCAGCGTGATCACCAGGGAGTAGAGCCAGCCAGACCCGACGGCGACCGCCACGAGCACCATCATGTCCAGCGTCCGTGCCCGCAACGCGCGGACAGCGCCGTCGAAGAAGATCCAGCACGAGTAGAAGATCACCGGCAGGCTGAGCACCAGCGCCCAGACGTCCTGACGCACGCCGAACGGCGTTGGCAGGTGCAGGCCGAGCACCTCGGTGCCGATCGGCGACCACAGCACGATCGGGAGCGAGAAGACCAGTGCGACGAGGAAACGGTTGCGCATGTCGGCGACCATCGAGGCCATCGACATGCCGGCGTGCCCGCCATGTCCCATCGCGTCGTGCGGGGACCGCAACACCGCCGGCTCGGCGTGATGTTCGTGCCCGGCCCGGCGCGGTTCTTCCATGGGATCGCAGATGTGATGAGGCACCGACTGACCGGCGCAGTGGTAGCCGCAGTCGACAACCCACTGACGCAATGCGGCGACTGAGGTGCGGGTCGGGTCGAAGACCACCGTCGCCGTCTGAGCGGCGGGATTGACCGCGACGTCGAGCACTCCCGGTTGCCTGCCCAGCTTGGCGTTGACGACGTTCTGCTCGGACGCCCAATGCAGTCCGCTGACGTCGAGCACGGCTGTGCTGGTGTGGTCACTCATGATCCTGCCTTCCTGATCTGCTGTCGATGCGCGGCCCGGCTCGAGTAGGCGACCAACAGGAGTGCCGCGACGACGATCGCGTCGCCGAGACCCTCCATCGGCGTGACGCGCTCGCCGAGAATCGCGACACCGAACGCGACACCCACCACGGGGACGAGCAGCGTCCAGGCGGTGACCGAGGTGAGCGACGCGCGACGCAGTTCGCCGAACCACAGTACGTACGGCAGTGCTGTCGCGCCTGCGGAGAGCACGAGCAACACGGTGATGAAGCGTGCGCTCCAGGAGATCGTCGTCGGCGGGCCCTCGACGACCGCGGCGACCACCGACAAAGCGGCCCCGCCGAGCAGGAACTGCCACGCGCCCAGGGCGAGCAGGTCGACGTCGGCCAGACGGCGGGCCAGCAACGCGCCTGCGGTGATCCCGACAGCGGCCAGCAGCGCCAGACCGGCTCCCCGCCCGAGGCCGGCAGGCGCGGCCACCAGCACCAGGCCGCCAAAGCCGATCGCCGCCCCGACGACCTCAACGGTCCGTGGCCGTTCGGAGTACAACCACCACGCAGGCAACACAATCAGCAACGGCGCCGCGTTGCTCAACACCGCCGCGGCTCCGGTTGCCAGCCCTCCGGTGCTGGAGAACATCGCACCGAAGGCGAGCGTGACGTTCATCAGTGCCAGCACGCCGATCAGCGCCCACGTCCCCGGTCCACGCGGAAGCACCGTCACATCGGCTCGCCGACCGGCCAGCAACAAGGTGACGAGCAGCAGCAAGCCGGTGACCAGCGCGCGCAGAGCAGCGAACCACAGCAGCGAAGCGTCACCCATCCCCCACGTGATCAGCACATAGCACGAGCCCCACGCCACGACAACGATCAGCATTCGCCAAGGGCGCACCCGTCTCGCCTCAGCACGCACGGCGATCATGTCTGGTAGCCCAGCGTCGTCGCCATACCCGCCTCTGCGTGATAGGTGTTGTGGCAGTGGACCATCCACTGTCCGGGGTTGTCCGCGTCGAAGTCACAGACCACTGTCTGGCCCGGTAGCACGATCGCGGTGTCCTTGCGGGGCCCACCGGGCAGTTGGAAGGTGTGGCCGTGGAGATGCATCGGGTGCCACATCATCGAAGTGTTCGCGAACTCGACGCGCACTCTTTGTCCGCTTCGGACTCATGCGGGGTTGATGAGAACCCGTCGTACTGCGTCGCCCGCCAGTCCCGCTCGGTTCTCGGCTGGAAGAAGCTCATCGCGAACACGACGAACAACGCGATGTTCGGGATGACCAGGGGCCACAGCCCATAAGCGGCGTCAGCCATCACGACCGGCCGGAACCCTGGTGGTCGTGGTGCTGTTCATCCGATCCACCGCGGCCACCATGCCCACCGTGGCCTCCCATCATGAACATCATCATGAGCGGGCAGGCCAGCACGAGCAGGCCGAGCAACATCGTCGCGAGCGGAACTCCCGCGAGTCCCAGCCCCACGATCAAGATCGCCAGTGCGATCGCGTACAACCCGAGATGTTGGCGTTTCATGACGTCCTCCGCGCTTGTCGGCTGACTCCGAGCATCGGCTCACGCAGCACTCAGCGGCAGGGACCCTGGTTCGCAGACAACCGGGACCTACTACCTCACCTAGGAGGATACTCCGACTCTGACTGGCATGCCCGCAGCAGCGCTGAACGCCGACGCAGGTCACACAGCACGCTTGCGTTCATCGACGAGCTTCCAGGTGATGGTGTCGATCGTGGCAATGTGGTCCGCGCCGCACACCGAGTACGAACGCTGTTACGACCAGACCAACGCCGAACGGCAGCTCACAGGACAGGGGCGCGACCGCCAGCACCATCCGAGGACGTCGAGCAGAATTGCGAACACGGCCATTCCCACGATCGACATGCGGTCAGCTGATCGGGATGTCCGCTCCCGAGAAAGTGGTTGGCACCCACCACGACGAAGCCATGATGTCCTGCGCGCGGTCACCCTGCGCGTACACGCCGCGGTGGCGAGCAACAGGACCGGGACGGCCGGCTTCCACCTGCCGCTCATGCGATCTGCACTCCACGTTCTTGCAACCACGCCAACGGATCGAGCTTTCTCCCTGCCTGATCCCAGATCTCGAAGTGGAGGTGCGGTCCGGTGGAGATGCCGCGGTTCCCGACCTGGGCGATCACCTGCCCGGCGCTCACCTTCTGCCCTTCGCGCACGGAGTAACTGTCGATGTGGCCGTACACGGCCGTGGTGCCGTCCGTGTGCTCGATCTTGACCCACAGCCCGAAGCCACTGGCCGGTCCCGCTTCCACGACGACGCCGTCCATGACGGATCGGATCGGGGTTCCGATGCGGTTGGCGATGTCGAGGCCGTAGTGCGTCGTTCCCCACCGGGGACCGTAGTTGGAGGTGATCGTGCCCTGCGTCGGTGCGAAGACCTTGATCTTCCGTGCCTGCTCCGCCTCGTACTCGGCCTTGCGCCGGGCGGCCGCTTCCGCCTCTCGCTGCGCAGTGAGGCGCAGGCTCGTGTTGAGCCGCTCCACCTCGTCGTGGTCGGGCCGCTGGCGAACCCGCAACAAGTTCGGCCCGACGTTGTCACCGCCTACACCGTCCACACCAGACAGGTTGGTGGACAACAGGACTTGGTCCTGCGGCTGGACGGGTACGTCCCGTGGTACGACGTCGAGCTGGAAGGCCGCTGTAGCGGCTCCCGCGGCGACGCCGGCGATGAACACGTTGGTCGACAAGCGTGTGGAGCGGTGCGGCATGACGGTTCGCGCGTGTCGTGACATCGAGTCAGCCGACGATCCGCCGGGCGCCGATGTAGTGGCCGTCGCCACGGATCGCTCGCACGTCCACGAGCTGCCCCTCGGTGGGCGCGTCCACCATCTTGCCCTCGCCCACGTACATGGCGACGTGGTGGATCGCGGCGGGGTTGCCCGTGCCGTCGTCGTAGAACACCAGGTCACCGGGCTGGAGCTCGTTCTGGGCAACCGGCCTGCCGACGCGGTACTGGTCCACCGCCACTCGAGGCAACGTGACTCCGGCCGCGGCGTAGGCCCACTTCGTCAGGCCGGAACAGTCGAAGGCGTTCGGGCCGTTGCCACCCCACTGGTACTGCGAGCCCCGCTTCGACAGGGCCGCCTGCAGAGCCGTGTTGGCCGCACCGGGAGGCCCCAGGTATGTGCCGGTGTCCTTCACCTGACCGAACCCGAGCCCGGCCTTCTGGGTCGAACTGAGGTTGTTCACGGCCTTGCGGAGCTCAACGATCCGGCCGTCCAGGTCGGACTTGCGCTTCTTGAGGTCGTCCGCGACCGCCGCCGCCTCGTTGGCCGCTTTCTCAGCACGCTGCTGAGCGTCGGTCGCCTGCGCCACCGCGGCGGACAGCTTGTCCATCGACTCCGCGTTGTCGGCCGCCAGCACTTCGAGCGCGGACATGCGGTTGAGGAAGTCCTGCTGGGAGTCGCTGACGAGCAGCGCCGAGAGCCCGTTGAACCGTGCACCCTGGAAGGTGACCTCCGTGAGCACATCGACCTGACCGCGCAGCTGCCCCTCGGCCTGCTTGGCCTGGTTCAGGTCCGCGCCGGCCTTGGTCAGCTCAGCCTTCTTGGCGTCGAGGTTCTCCTGGGCCTTGAGCACGTCGTCGTTGAGCTTCTCCGCCTGCCCGCTCAGCTCCTCGTACTGCTTGACCGGGTCGCCTGCGGGCTGAGCTCCTGCCGCGCCCGATGTGTTGCCGACCACCGCCAGAACCGCCGCAGCCGCCAGTGCACCTCGTGTGCCGCGCTTGAATCGTTGCGACGTCACGTCGCGCATACCTCCGTAGTCGGGAACAGGCCTCCCCCGATGCCTTGGCGCAAATTACGGCAACGTCACGAGATTGTCTACTATCTCTCCTAGTAGGTCGCCGCGCTGTCGCTCGTGACCGGGTGTTGCTGATGGCCGCAGTCTTCCTGCCGCTGTTGAACCAACTGGAGCGGCAACCCGTACAAAGCAGTGATGCAACCTACTAGGTACGGTAGTTACATGGCTCCGGGCACGCGCAGCAGGACGATCCAGTGGATCCTGCTGTGCGCGCTGTTCCTCGGCGTCATCGGGATGCACCACGTCAACGTGAGCAACGACATGTCGCTCGCGCACGGGTCCATGTCCGCGAGCGCGCACCACGCTCCGCCTTCCGAGGATCCGGTACCGCAGCCGACGCACGAGATGTTGCACCTGTGCGTTGCCGTGCTCTGCGCCGTCGTATCACTGCTCCTGCTCGCGTGGTTGCTGCTGCGCACGACGCGCCCGACCACGGGTCACCTCCTGGCGTCCGCGGCGTGGCCACGAACTCCCGAACGGCCGCCACCCAGAGGCGGTCGTGACTTGCTCAGTTCCCTGTGCGTGTTGAGGTTGTGATCGGCCCGATCCCAGAGGCAGTCACTTTCCCCAAGCACAAAAGGAAGAACCACCAATGAGGAAGTCTCTGATCGGAATCGGCGTCGCAGGCGTCGCGGCTGTCGCACTCGTCACGGGGTGTAGTAGCAGCAACGACATGGGTGGCATGCAGCACAACTCGACCGCTGCCTCGACCCCGGCTTCGGGCCAGCAGGCGGCGGACCACAACGATCACGACGTGCAGTTCGCCCAGGAGATGATCGCCCACCACCAGCAGGCGCTGGACATGGCCAAGATGATGCCGGGCAAGAGCACGAACCCGAAGGTCACCGATCTGGCCAAGCGCATCGAGGGTGCGCAGGACCCGGAGATCAAGACGATGACGGCGTGGCTCTCCAAGTGGGGTGCCGCTCCGACGGGGTCGTCGATGCCCGGAATGGACCACGGCTCGATGGGCAACGGCAACGGCATGATGACCGCCGAGGAGATGGCCAAGCTCGGGCAGGCCACGGGCGCCGAGTTCGACAAGATGTGGATGGAAATGATGATCAAGCACCACGAAGGTGCGATCACCATGGCCAAGACCCACATCGAAAAGGGCAGCAACGCCGACAGCAAGAAGCTCGCGCAGGACATCATCACCGCGCAGCAGGCTGAGATCACCGAGATGCAGGGTCTGCTGAAGTAGACCTGAGGCACCAAAGGCATTCAGGCTGGGGTGGACGAGTCCGCCCCAGCCTGAACGTTCTTCTCGCCGAGCCTGGGGGTTGTCCTCGACGAGGTTGGAGGCCGGAACGGGGGGGACCCCGGCCAGCGACTACTATAGCCAATCGTAGTCAGGACCGGCCTCTCCAGCCGTATCCTTTCCGCCAGGAGGAAAGATGCACGGACTCGGCGAGTTGGAAGCCGCGGTGATGAACGTCCTGTGGCAAGAGCAGCAGCCACTCAAGGTGCGCGAGGTGCTCGACCTGCTCGAAACGGGAAAGAAGCTCGCGTACACCACCGTGATGACCGTGCTCGACAACCTGCACCGCAAGGGCTGGGTCACTCGCGAACTCGAAGGCAAGGCCTACCGGTACGAGCCTGCGTTGAGTCGCGCCGAGGCAGCCGCCCGCACCGTCCGCGATGTCCTCGCCTCGTCGGGTGATCCCGAAGCCGTGCTGATGCACTTCGCGCAATCAGCGACCGAACGCGAGTCCGAGCTCCTGCGCCAAGCCCTGCCGAGGAAGAAGAGGTCGTCCGCGTCATGACGGTCGCGGTCTCGTTGCTGATCGGCGCGGCGCTGATGAGCTGGCTCGCACCCACGGTCCTGGCTCGCCGGGTCGTGAACGGCGGCGATCCACTGGTCGCCATAGTCGCGTGGCTGACGTCTGCGGCGGCTGTGGCTCTCGCCGCGCTCGGCGGCGTCGTCCTTCTCCTCCTCCCGAACCACGGATTCGGGGAACCCCTGCTTGCCGCACTGGACAACTGCTGGTCCTCGGTCCAGCACGGCACTCCGCCCAGTGTCGAGGCCGTCAGCGGCGTCGTAGGCGCCTTGTTGCTACTCGGCCTGAGCGCGCGTCTGGTCGTCGGCGCGGTGGGCAGTGCGCGACGACGTGCACGCAGACGAGCTGACCAGCTCGCGGTCCTGCGCATCGCCGCACGTCGCGATGGTGAGACGTTGTGGCTCGAGCACGGCGAGCCACTGGCGTTCAGCCTCACCGGCCGACCTGGTGTGATCGTGGCGACCGACGGCCTGGCCAAGCAGCTCACCGCTCCCCAGGTGGACGCCGTGCTTGCGCACGAACGCGCCCATCTGACCGGTCGCCATCATCTGATCGTCGCGATCGGCGAGGCGATGGCCGGCGCTTTCCCGTTCCTGCCGCTGTTCAAGCTGGCACCCGGCATGCTGCGTGAGCTGGTGGAGTTGGTCGCTGACGCGGCGGCTGTCCGCGAAT
This sequence comes from Lentzea waywayandensis, assembly GCF_900115955.1. GTDB lineage: Bacteria > Actinomycetota > Actinomycetes > Mycobacteriales > Pseudonocardiaceae > Lentzea > Lentzea waywayandensis. The sequence goes on along the minus strand of NZ_FOYL01000008.1, from coordinate 122,792 downwards.
GCGGTGCGGACGCGGTGCGGAGTGCCCTGCTCAAGGTGTCTCGCCACGGTGCGCCGGGCACGGCACTGGCGATGAGCGGCACCTCCATGGACGTGCGCGTCGAGCGCCTGCTCGACGGACCCGCTCCGGCAAGCCGACGCCGTCAGCTCTTCTCCTGCGGCCTGGCAGGCCTCACCGCCATGGCTCTTCCCGTCCTGGTCGCTGCGGGCGCGATGTTCGCCGTCGTGACCGTGGCTTGTCCCGCCTGACCAGGCCGCTCACCGGTCGGCAGGCTGTAGCTGCGCCATCTCGGCCCTGACAAGCCAGCGTCCGTCAGGTTGGCGACGCAACGTGACGAATGTTTCGCGGAGCCGGCCGTCGCCTGATCGCCATGTCGACTTCGTGGTCACCGCCGACTGCTCCTCGTTGCCGACAGCCACCTCCACGCTGATCACGACCGCCTTGCCGGTCGCCTCGACGACCAGCGAACCACGCGGGTTGTCGGGGTTCTCAGGCGCGAGGTACGGCAGCACCCGGCGGTTGGCACGGCCGATCTCGTCCGGCGCAGCCGAGTGCGCGGCCTCGACGTAGACCCTCGCCACGGACCGGGGATCGGCGAAGTTCGTGCCCGCCGCCGCTGTCGGTGCGCCCGAGAGCGGCGCCGGCGGTGTTTCGCCTATCGCGGATCGAGCAGCAGGCCCGACAGGTTCCTCGGTCGCCGGCGGCGATTGCAACGACGGTGGAGCCGAGGTGGCCACCGGTGCCTGCTCTCCGTTGGTGTCCCTGTCGATCAACACGGACACCAGCAGCAGACCACCCGCAGCCAGTACGGCCAGCAGAACACCTCGTGGACTGCCGGCTGCCATCGCATCGCTCCTCGATCACGCGGTGAAGCTGATGTGCAGGTGGTCGTAGTGACCGCCGGTGGGATTGGTGACGTCGTACACACCCGCGCCGGTGTACTTCTCGCCCCACCCGCCCTGGTCGCCGGTGGTCGGATCCCAGTAGCGGCCCTGCCAGATGATGTAGCGGATCTTCAACGGACCCGCGTAGGCCCGCGTCCAGGAGGCCATGCGCCAGCCTGCCGCGAGCCGCTCGCCAGCGGGGAACACGCCGAACCGGTCCGGAAACACGTCGCAGGCCTTGCCGGTCGGGTGGTCGCTGAACGGTGTCTCTGGTCGCGCTCCATAGCAGGTGACCGAGGCGATCTGCGGCCCGAAGGCGCTGCGGATCTGCTGCAACGCGTGGGCGGTGGCCGCGGTGAGGCATCCCGCTGTCGTGGGGTCGTCGACGACGCATCCTGTGGGCGGCCCGGTATAGGGCACCGGTGCGGGCAGCCCGGTGAGATCCGCGCCGCCTGGTACCGGTCCTCCGTCACCGGAGGGCGCGCTCGGGGCGGCGGCCCACTCACGTTCGTACTTGCGGATGTTGTCGAGATATCGGCGGATGAGGGACACGCACTCATCGCCGCATCCTGCTTCTCCTGACTGAGGAATTCCGGTGCGGCTCAACATCACCCGGCCGCACCCTGCGATGTGACACACGCTCATCGCGTCGTGAGGATCGAGTGATTTACCAGTCTGCTTGATGTGCGCGGCCATACCGCGCAAGTTGCCGCACAGGAACTTGAGTCCAAGTCTCATGTGGACGGACGGATCGAAGATGTCCGCACCGGACGGAGGCGGAACGCTCACCCACGCCTGTCCACCGAGGTTCTTCCAGTTCGCCTGGTTGATCTGGAGCAGACCGGCCGCACCACCGTTGCTGTCGTTGCTCCACGCGGTCGGCCGCCAGCCGGACTCGGCCTGCACCTCGGCGATGACCCGCAACGGATTGAGCTCAGGGCAGTCCGTGGCGACGAACGACGTGATGATCGGAGCCATTTCCCGAGCCAGCGGTGGAATCTTGGCGATGTCGAAGGTGGCCTGCCCTGTTGTTGCTCCGGCGACTGCACCTTGGTTGCCGTTCTGCACCATGAACGGCAGCACGAACACGAACTGAATCGCCAGGAAGGCCGCCAAGGCGAACACGCACACCGCCAGCACCAGGTGCGGCACCCTCATGAAGCCTCCTGCCGGACATCAACGCGTGACTTACTATCACGAGTAGTACATCCGGTCGGCTAGACCCCTACGGGTGAACACTCGACAGTCGCGCACTCGCGCCGCCGCCACCTCACGACCACGGCAGTGGCGAGCACGGCCAACGACACCAAGGCGAGCAGCGGTTGCAGCGGAGCCCAGACACCGAGCGCGCCGGACACTCCCAGCAACGCCATGACGATCTTGTTGCAGACGGGGCACCCGACCGCGAGCGCGCTGAGCAATGAGCCGCCGTAAACGCGGGCTGATCCAGCACGGTCCTGCTGAACACCTGGCCGGATACCCGCCCACGTGGCCGTGAGGACCGCCGTGAGCAGGAGCACGGGCAGTTCCCACCACCGGACCTGGGTCATGCGGGTGAACATCGAGTTGTCGATGACATCGGTCGGCACACCGACGACCGCAGCGCTCAGCACTGCGCCGGTGAGCGCGCGAGCCCAACTCCACGACCAGGCCTGCACCTGAGCGCCGTCCATCGACACCCCCGCGTATCTACTATCGAAAATAGTAACCTACGCGGCGGCGCCAGTACGACGGAGAAGATTCCTGCCTCACAACACACCGGTCGCGTCCAGCACCAACCAGGCGGCCAGAGCCGCGATCTAGCGCGGCGATCCGAGGCGGGGCGTCAGCCGGCCATTGACCGGTCGCGGGCCGATGCCGCAGGCACCTCCGGCATCCGCCCTTCGGCAGCACTCTCCCCCAGGGACCGGCCTCTCTCCCTACTACGGATCTTCGTAGGTGCTGTGGCATGCTGTTGCGCGATGAAGCAGCAGCTGCGCGAACGCCCGGCCGGCAGGCCGCTGGCCGCCAGGCTGGATCCGGTCCGCGGCCGTTCAGCCCGGCCGTCTCGTCGACGCCCCGTCCGAGAGTGGATCGTGGCGGCGGTCGCCGTGCTCGCCCTCTTCGGACTGAGTGCCGTGGCCGTGCGTGACACGTTGACACCCCCGCCTCCCGAGGCAGCAGCTCCGACGCGGCAACTCGATCAGCCCAATGCCGTCGCGCACGATCAAGCTGGACACACGCTCACCAACCGGACACCTCCCGCACCGAACCCCGATCCGAAGGTCTTCGGTGCGGCGACCGCGTCCGCCGAACTACCACCCGGCGGAGCCTTCACCGTCCAAGGTGGGAAGAAGTGGACGGTTGTTCCCGGAACCAGCCCCGCGGTGGGTGGGCCGAACCGAGTCACCTACACCGTCGAGATCGAAGACGGTGTGCAGCTCGTCGGCGGCCCCGAGACCTTCGCCACCGACGTCAGCACGATCCTCACCGACCCGCGCGGCTGGATCGGCGACAAGCAGCACGGCTTCCAGCGCGTCGACTCCGGCAAGCCCGACCTGAGGATCAGGCTCACCTCGCAGATGACAACCCGCGACGTGTGCGGGTTCGCGATCCCGTTCGAGGGCTCGTGCGTCAACGGCGACAACGTGACGATCAACGTCACGCGCTGGGTGCGGGGCGCGGTCTCGTTCCAGGGTGCCCTGGCGGAGTACAAGCAGTACGTGGTCAACCACGAGGTCGGCCACGGCCTGGGCTACGACCACAAGTCCTGTCAGGAGAACGGTGCGCTGGCGCCCGTGATGATGCAGCAGTCGTGGGGCGTCTCGAACGACTACCTGGCCGCATTGGGCACTGACCGGGTGAGCAAGGACGGCAAGGTGTGCAAGCCCAACGCCTGGCCCTACCCCACTGGCCGGTGACCATCACTCCACATAGGACAGCACCGCCATCATCCCTGCCTCGCCGTGGTACACGTTGTGGCAGTGGGTGAGCCACTGGCCGGGGTTGTCGGCCTCGAAGTCCACGATCAGTTCCCGGTTGGGCAACACGATCGCGGTGTCCCGGCGAGGACCGATCTTGCCGTTCGCCCGCACCTGGAACGTGTGGCCGTGCACGTGCATGGGATGGAACATCTTCGACTTGTTCTGCATCCGCAGCCGTACCACCTGCCCGGAGCGGATCGGCAGTCCTTCTGTCGGGTCGTAGACCTTGCCGTTGATCGTCCAGGTGTACTTGTCACCGGGGCCTTCCAGGACGAGATCGTGGGTCACGTCCGGCTCACGCAACGGCAGGGCGACGCCGTCCGCCGCCCGGAGTGCGTTCATCTCGGGCACCACCAGCTTCGCCAGTTCCGCGGCGAGCGCTTCACTGTCCGCTGACGCCGCCACTCCGGTGGACAGCGTTACCTGAGCGAACAACCCACGGCCCTCGGCGAGGGCGAGCACCGGCACAGTCCGATCAGGCACGGTCACGACGCAGTCAAGCCGCTCCCCCATGCCCAGCAGCACGACGTCCAGCTCCACCGGCACCACGGGGAAGCCGTCCGCGTGGGTCACGGTCATCGGCGCCCCTGGCACACCGACCCGGAACACCGTGTCGGCCGCCGCGTTGATCAACCTCAACCGGATGCGCTGCCCCGGCTTGGTGGCGAAGGTCCGCGGGGCCTTCCACACCTTGCCGTTGGCGAGCACGTGCGGATAGATGACGTCGCCGGCATCGCCCCCGAGCAGCTCGGACTTGGGCATGGCGGGCATGCCGGGCATCGAGCCGTGGTCCATGCCGGGCATGCCGTTGGCGCGCAGCTCGTCGAACACGGCATCCGGTGTCCGGCCGAGTCCGTCGAGCCAGTCGTCGAGCACGATGACGAGTTCGGTGTCGTAGTTACTGCCGTCCTCCGGGTCCTCCACGATCAGCGGCGCATAGAGGCCGCGATCGAGCTGCACGCCCGAGTGCGGATGGAACCAATAGGTTCCGGGGTCTGGCGCGGTGAACTCGTAGGTGAAGGAACCACCCGACACGATCTCACTCTGAGTGAGGTCCGGTACGCCGTCCATGTCGTTGCGCAGTGCAAGGCCGTGCCAGTGGATGCTCGTCGGCTGGGGCAGCTGGTTGCGCAGCTCGACGTTCAACAGATCGCCGCGCCTGATCCTGATCTCCTTGCCGGGAAGGTCACCGTACGACCAGGTGCTCGCCGTAACACCACCCAGGTCGACTTCGGTCTGAACCGCGGCGAGCTTGACCGACGTCTTCCGCGCACCCTCGATCTGACGGGCGCGCTCGGCGGCCGCCACCTTTGGCGAACTGGGCCCGATCAATGTTCCGCCGGAGGGCCCGCCGCCGCTCGCGCAGCCTGCGGCGCTTGTGGCCACCGCGAGGCCGAAACCGAGCCGGAAGAGGCCCCGGCGGCCGAACGATGCGGGCTGAGCAGTCATGTCGTCCTCCAGAATCATCTACTAAGACGCATAGTAGTTATGCAACTCTACGGTCATCCATCGCCACCTGGCCGATGCGTGCCTCAGGTCACAGCAGATACCCCTACCCCGTATAGCCATGGACTCTTGCACACCCATACCCCCCTTAGGTATAAAGGTGGCAAGCGCCCGTCGTTCCCCCGGTCAGTTGCGACCGGCCGCGCGACGGACCGATCGACAGGAGCGGTAGATGCACGGCTACACCGACAACAAGGAAGCCCACCTGCGCCGCCTGAAGCGCATCGAGGGCCAGGTGCGCGGTCTGCAGCGGATGATCGAGAACGACGACTACTGCATCGACGTGCTCACCCAGATCTCCGCGGCGACGCGCGCACTCCAGGCCGTCTCACTGGGACTGCTCGACGAGCACCTGAAGCACTGCGTCAGCGAGGCCATCACCGAAGGCGGCACCAAGGCGGACGAAAAGATCGCCGAGGCCAGCAACGCCATCGCCCGTCTCGTCCGCTCCTGACCACCCGGTCCCACCCGTACACGAGGAGTTCCCCCATGGCCGAGTCCACCTACACCGTCACCGGCATGACCTGCGGACACTGCGTCAGCTCGGTGACCGAGGAGATCAGCCAGATCGGCGGCGTGCAGAAGGTCGACGTCGAGCTGGCCAGCGGCAAGGTGACCGTCATCAGCGACCAGCCGGTGGCGGAGGACAACGTCCGCGCCGCGGTCACCGAGGCCGGCTACACGCTCGTCGCGAGCTGAAAGGACCGGAGATGAACACCGCCACGAAGGTGACCGCCTACGCGGGCGTGCTGGCGATCGTCTTCGGCGGCGCCTGGGCTGCCGGCGCTGCCGTTGGCCCGACCGGTGGTGCGACCGCGCCGGCCGCGACGGACCACGGCGCCGCGCAGACCCCCTCCAGCAACAGCGGCGACGAGCTGCCGCCCGGTCTGTCCGTCGCGGAGAACGGCTACGTGCTCAAGCCCTTGCGCACCACCGCGACCGCCGGCGAACAGCAGCCGTTCCAGTTCACGATCGGCACCCCCGACGGCGGCACGATCACGAAGTTCGACGTGGAGCACGAGAAGCGGCTGCACCTCGTGCTGGTACGGCGCGACGGTTCCGGTTTCCAGCACGTGCACCCGGAAATGGCCGCGGACGGAACGTGGTCGGTGCCGCTGACCCTGCCTGCCGCCGGCAGCTACCGGGTCTTCGCCGACTTCAAGCCGGAGAACGGCACCAAGACCACGCTCGGCACTGACATCCAGGTCGCGGGCGGCTACGAGCCGAAGCAGTACGACACCGATACACGTGAATTCACAGTGGACGGTTACACGGTCCGCCTCGACGGGGAGCTCAAGCCCGGCGCGGAAGCCATGGTGACCACGACCGTCACCAAGGACGGCAAGCCGGTCACCGACCTGCAGCCCTACCTGGGCGCGAACGGCCACCTGGTGGCATTGCGCTCGGCCGACCTCGCCTACCTGCACGTCCACCCGATGGACGCACCGGGCGCCGGTCCTGAGGTGAAGTTCGTGGTCGAGGTGCCGACCTCCGGTCGCTACCGCTTGTTCCTGGACTTCCAGCACGAGGGCAAGGTCCGCACCGCCGAGTTCACCCTCGGCACCACCGGAACCGCCCCCGCACCGTCCACACCTTCCACGTCCACATCCGCTCCGGCCACCCCGCCTGCCGACGACCACGGCGGTCACGGTGGCTGAGCCCGGCACCCTCGAGGAGGCGCGCTCCATGAGTTCACCGACCAGTGAGATCGAGCTGTCGATCGGCGGCATGACCTGCGCCTCCTGCGCCGCGCGGATCGAGCGCAAGCTCAACAAGCTCGAAGGCGTCCAGGCCAGTGTCAACTACGCCACCGAGAAGGCCAGGGTCAGCTTCCCCGAGTCGCTGACCGCCGAGGACCTGGTGAAGGTCGTCGAGAACACCGGCTACTCGGCCGAGCTGCCCGCTCCCCCGCAGACCGGCGAGAACGCGGAGAAGACCGAAGAGGATCCGACGCGCTCGTTGCGGCAGCGGTTGATCACTTCGATCGTGCTCACCGTGCCGGTGATCGCACTCGCCATGATCCCCGCGCTGCAGTTCACCTACTGGCAGTGGCTGTCGCTCACGCTCGCCGCACCCGTCGTGGTGTGGGCCGCATGGCCGTTCCACAAGGCCGCGTGGACCAACCTGCGGCACGGCGCCGCGACGATGGACACGCTGATCTCGATCGGCGTCGGCGCTGCGTTCCTGTGGTCGCTGTACGCGTTGTTCCTGGGCACCGCCGGTGTACCGGGCATGACGCACGGCTTCTCCCTCACCGTCGAGCGGATGTCCGGCGCGGGCAACATCTACCTCGAGGTCGCAGCGGGCGTGACGACGTTCATCCTCGCCGGCCGCTACTTCGAGGCCCGCTCCAAGCGTCGCGCCGGCGCCGCACTGCGTGCCCTGCTCGAACTCGGCGCCAAGGAAGTCGCGGTGCTCCGGGATGGACGCGAGCAGCGCATCAGCATCGACGACCTGTCGGTCGGCGACCGGTTCGTCGTGCGGCCGGGCGAGAAGATCGCCACGGACGGCGTGATCGAGGAGGGCAGCTCGGCGATCGACGCGAGCATGCTCACCGGCGAGTCGGTGCCGGTCGAGGTCACCACCGGTGACGCGGTCGTCGGTGCGACCGTCAACGCGGGTGGCCGGCTCGTCGTACGCGCGACCCGCATCGGCGCGGACACGCAGCTGGCGCAGATGGCCAAGCTCGTCGAGGACGCCCAGAGCGGCAAGGCGGAGATCCAGCGCCTGGCCGACCGGGTCTCCGCGGTCTTCGTGCCGATCGTGATCGCACTCGCCGTCGGAACGCTGGCGTTCTGGCTCGGTGCCGGTTCGGGTGCCTCGGCGGCGTTCACCGCCGCGGTCGCAGTGCTGATCATCGCCTGCCCGTGCGCGCTCGGTCTCGCCACGCCCACCGCGTTGCTGGTCGGCACCGGCCGCGGCGCGCAGCTCGGCATCCTGATCAAGGGTCCGGAGGTGCTGGAGTCCACCCGGCGGGTTGACACCGTTGTGCTGGACAAGACCGGCACGGTGACCTCGGGGCAGATGAGCCTGGTCGAGGTCCACTCGGCAGACGACGTGACCGAGGAGGAGGTGCTGCGCCTGGCCGGTGCGCTGGAGCACGCCTCCGAGCACCCGATCGCCAGGGCGATCGCCACCGGTGCCACCGAACGCGTCGGCGAGCTTCCCGCGGTCGAGGGCTTCCAGAACCTTGAGGGCCTCGGAGTCCAGGGTGTCGTCGGCGAGCACGCCGTCCTCGTCGGCCGCGCTCGCTTGCTCGAGGAGTGGAGCGTCCGGCTCAGCGAGAAGCTCACCACCGCCAAGAAGGAGGCGGAGGACAAGGGCCGTACCGCCGTGCTGGTGGCCTGGGACGGCGAGGCACGCGGTGTGCTGGTCGTGGCCGACACGGTCAAGCCCACCTCGGCCGAGGCGATCACCGGACTGCGAGCGCTCGGTCTGCGTCCGGTTCTGCTGACCGGGGACAACGAAGCCGTAGCCAAGGCCGTGGCCGCAGAAGTCGGGATCGACGAGGTCATCGCCGAGGTCCTGCCCAAGGACAAGGTCGACGTGGTCAAGCGCCTGCAGTCCGAGGGCCGCGTGGTCGCGATGGTCGGCGACGGCGTGAACGACGCCGCCGCACTGGCCCAGGCCAACCTCGGGCTCGCGATGGGCACCGGCACGGACGTCGCCATCGAGGCCAGCGACCTCACGCTCGTGCGGGGTGACCTGCGGGCTGCGGTGGACGCGATCCGGTTGTCGCGCCGCACGCTCGGCACGATCAAGGGCAACCTGTTCTGGGCCTTCGCCTACAACGTGGCCGCCCTGCCGCTGGCCGCACTCGGCCTGCTCAACCCGATGATCGCCGGGGCCGCGATGGCGTTCTCGTCGGTGTTCGTGGTGAGCAACAGCCTGCGCCTGCGGGGCTTCCGCAGCGCGAACAAGCACACCGTCTGACCAGGTGGTCCGGCTCGCATCCGCGAGCCGGACCACCTGCACACTGAGGGGGCAGTGATGCAGGACAGCTACGTCACCAGGGCAGGCGCGAAGATCGCCTACGAACTCACCGGATCCGGACCACTTCTCGGCTACGCCCACGGCGTCTTCCTCAGCCGCGCCGCAGTCCGCCGCCTGCACCTTCTCGACTTCGACGCCCTCGCGGCCGATCGCCGGCTGCTGACCTACGACCAGCGCGGCCACGGGCACTCGACCGGCCGCCCGATCGCGGACGACTACCGCTTCGAGAACTTCACCCTCGACCTGCTCGCCCTGCTGGACGGGCTGAGCCTCGACGAGCCGATCGACTTCATGGGCTCCTCGCTGGGCTGCGACGTCGCGTTGCGCGCCGCCCTCGCCGAACCCGAACGCTTCCGCAGCCTCGTGCTGATCATTCCACCGGTGGCGTGGGAGGAAGGTCCGAACCAGGCACGGCAGTGGTACACCGACAGCGCCGAGGTCATCGAGTCGCGCGGCGCCGCGCACTGGCGGCAGGAGTGGGCCAGGAGGGAACCTTTGCCGATCTTCGCCGACTACCCGGCCTTCGACCTGACGCCCGACATCCCGGACGAGCTGCTCGCCCCGATCCTGCGCGGCATCGGCGAGTCGGACCTTCCGGCGCCGGAAGAGATCGCGACGCTCGCTCATCCAGCGCTGATCCTCACGTGGGACACCGACCCGTTGCATCCGGTGTCGACTGCGAAACGTCTGCACGAGTTTCTGCCCGACTCGACTCTGCACGTGTCGACCACCGTCGCGGACGTGCAGACCTGGACGACCCGAATCGCCGACTTCCTGGCTCGTTAGGAACTACCTCGAATACCGGCAGGTGGGGCGAACAACGAGACAAGGTCAGGCGATCGGACGAAGGCCGGCGAGCGTGACCGCGACAAGCCGGCGAACAGCAGCCTTGGAAGGCAAGGTGCCGGCCGCGGCAAGTGCGTGAACGCAGTAAGCAGCGAGTTCCGCAGGAGCCACGTCTGCTCTGACCTCACCGGCCGCCGCGGCCTCGGCCAGCAGGTCGCGGATCACGTGACGAACCTGCTCCTGTGCGTGACCGACCTGCTCGTCGCGGTGCAGGAGCGCCACGAGGTCGGTGTCGAAGTGGCCATGCGAGCCGTGCGAGATCACAGCGAACGCCTCGAGGACTGCTTCGAGGCGCTGGGCAGGCCCGACCGCCTGGTCGCGAACGTCGATCAGATGGGCGAGGTGGTGAGCGATCCGCTCCGCATGCCAGGCGCGCAGGATCGCCTCGACATCCGGGAAGTACTTGTAGAGCGTCGCGCGCCCGATGCCAGTCTGCTCCGCGATCTGCGACATCGTCACGTTCAGCAGGCCACGCTCGGCCACCAACGCCGCAGTGGTGGCCAGGATCGCGTGACGCACGTCGCGGCGGTGTGTCTCGATCGTCTCGTTCCACAGCTTCGGCACGTTCACATCCTACGGGATCGAGACACTACGTCTTGATAAATACAGAGTGTCTCGTAAACTGTCGTTCATGGCTGACACACCGCGTTGGGTGAAGATCATGGGCATCGTCATTGCCGTGGTGATCGTGTTGTTCCTCGTCTTGCTCGGTCTCCCCATCGAGCACGGCCCAGGCATGCACCGATGAAGCCGCGCCTGCGCAAGCTCGCCCTGGCCCTGCACATCGCGTCCTCGGTGGGCTGGTTCGGCGCCGTGCTCACGTTTCTGGCCGTGGCGGTCGTCGGGGTGACCACTCAGGACGATCGCGTAGTGCGCGCCGCGAACCTGATCGCGGAACCGATCGTCTGGTACGTGGTTCTGCCGTTCGCGGTCGCGTCCCTGTTGACCGGCCTGGTTTCGTCGCTCGGCTCCGCATGGGGCCTGTTCCGGCACTACTGGGTGATCTTCAAGCTGGCGCTGAACGTGTTCGCCACCGCGGTGCTGCTCATCTACACGCGCACGGTGGATCAGTTCGCCGCGGTCGCGGCTGATCCGGCTTCCGACCTGGCGCCGCTGCGGTCGCCGACGTTCGTGGTGCATGCCGGTGGAGCCCTCGTGGTTCTGGTCGTGGCGTTGACACTCGCTGTCTACAAGCCACGCGGTGCGACCGGGCTCAGGATTTGAGGGCGGGCAGCAGGGTCGCCTCCAGCACATCGGCTGCGTCGTCTGCCTTGAGCTGTCCGGTGTTGACGTCCTCCGCGGCCGCGTGCAGCAGGCTGTAGACGGTGGTCACGAGCCAGGTCATCGGCAGGTCGGACCGGATCACGCCCTCCAGCCGGCCCCGTGCGAGCAGGCCCTCGACGTGGTCGACGACCTCGCGATGCCGTTGCCGCAGCCGGACCGGGCCAAGCTCGCGCTGGGCGAGTTCGAAGAGCTTGCGGTGCTGGTTGAGCACGTGCCAGGACGTCCGCAGCAGCCGCCCGAACGCCTCGGTCGCGGAGCCTTCCTCTGGCGCCGCTTTCCTGATGACCTCGCCTGCCTCAGCGATTGTCCGGTCCAGCACTGCTTCGAGCAGCACCTCGCGGGACGGGAAGTGGGCATAGAGGGTGACCCGGCCGACGCCCGCGGCACGCGCGATCGCCACCATGCTCGACTGCGGTTCCTCGGTGAACAGCACCAGGGCGGCGTCGAGGATGGCGGCGATGTTGCGTTCGGCGTCAGCGCGGCGCCGGGTCTCCGTAGTGGCCACGTCCGGAAGCCTACGGCCGATCAGTGCGCGAACACCGGACCATCGGTCGCGGGCGGACGGCCTGCCGGAACGAGCAGCGTCGCGCCCACCGCGGCCACGGCTGCCGCGATCGCGGTCGCGGTGAACGCGGCACCAAAGCCGGCGATTGGGCCGCCTCCCTGCAGGCTCTGGGCGGCGATGGTCGACACGAACGCGATGCCGAGGGTGGCCCCGAGCTCGTGCCCGGTGTTGATCAGGCCCGACGTCGTGCCCGCGTCATGGGGACCGACGTGCGCCATCGCCGTAGTCGTCGCCGTGACGAACGTGGCCCCGAGGCCCAGACCGGAGATCAGGAAGCCGGGCAGGACCGCCGTCAGGGCGTTCCCGGAGGCCGGCACCTGGGCCAGCAGCACCGCACCCACCGCAGCGAGGCCGAACCCGACGGCGACGGCCGGGCGTCCGCCGAACCGGTTCACGACACGAACACCGAGGTGGGTGCCGAGCCCGATCACCAGCGCCACCGGCAGGAAGATCAGCCCGGTCTCGAGGGCGTCGAGGCGCAGCACGTGCTGGAGGTACTGGGAGTTGAGGAAGAAGTTCGCCAGCAGCAGGCCGGAGGCGGCCAGCATGACCAGGTTGCCGGCCACCACGGGGCGCCGGGCAAGCAGCTCCAGCCGCACCAACGGCTCGGCGACCCTGCGTTCGACGACGACGAACATCACGAGCAGCCCAAGGCCGGCGGCGAGGAAGTACGGTGTGCTGCCGCCACCCCAGCCGGTGTCCCCCGCGCGCACCAGCGCGTAGATCAACGCGCCGATCGCCAGCACCACGATCAGCGCACCTGGAATGTCGACCTTCCCCGGTGTCCGTCCACTTCGGCCGGACGGCACCAATCGCGGCAGCAGCACAGCGACGAAGACGCCGACGGGCACGTTGATGAAGAACACCCACTCCCAACCGGGCCCGGCGGTGAACAGGCCGCCCAGAAGAACTCCGACTGCGGCGCCCGCTCCGGCGATCGCCGCCCACACGCCGAGCGCACGGTTGCGCTCCTTCCCGTGGAAGGTCGTGGTGACGATCGACATCGCCGCCGGGGACAGCAATGCCGCACCGACGCCCTGTGCGGCGCGCGCGACCACCAGTGTGGTCGCGTTCCCGGCGAACCCGGACGCCAGCGACGCGACCGTGAACACGGCCAACCCGACGAGGAACACGCCCCGTCTGCTGATCGTGTCGGCCAGCCGGCCGCCCAGCAGCATCAGCCCGCCGAAGCACAGCGTGTACGCCGTGACCACCCACGTCAGCGCTGCGCGGTCCAGTCCGAGATCGGTCGCGATGACCGGAAGCGCGACGTTCACGACCGTCACGTCCAGGATCACCATGAACTGGGCCAAGCACAGCAGCACCAACACCCACCAGTTCGTTCGCACGGCGATCTGACTCATACCTACCCCTTAACCCGAACACGTATGTTCGAGTTAACGTACGCCAAGGCAAGCCATAAGTCGAACAGTGATGTTCAGTTTAGTGTGCTGTCTCGATGCCCAGGCATACTTCCCATCTGCGGAAGGGGTATCGACGATGCGCGGACTGGGTGAGCTGGAAGCCGCGGTGATGGACGTGCTGTGGCACGCCCGAGAGCCGCTCAAGGTGCGCCAGGTGCTCGAACGGCTGGACACCGGCAAACAACTCGCCTACACCACCGTGCTCACCGTGCTGGACAACCTGCACCGCAAGGGCTGGGTGTCCCGCGAGCTCGAGGGCAAGGCCTACTCGTACCAGCCCACCATCAGCCGCGTCGAAGCCGCTACCAACGCCGTGCGCGACGTGCTCGTGGCCTCCGGCGATCCCGAGGCAGCACTGCTGCACTTCGCGCAGTCCGCGACCGCCGAGGAGTCCGCGGTGCTGCGCCGGGCCTTCCGCAAAAAGGCCACCGGGAAATGACTGTCGCGCTGGCCCTGCTGCTCGGGTCCGCCGCGGTGGGCTGGCTGGCACCGCGCCTGCTGCGGCGACTCAGCGACCCTGCGGTCGCCGTCGCCGCCTGGCTCAGCTCGATCATCGCGGTCGTGGCTACCTCGGCCGTCGCCATGGTGCTGCTCCTGCTGCCCGAGCACGGCCTCGCCGCCCTCGACAACCTGCACCACTGCTGGGAGTCGGTGACCCACGGCACCACACCCACGATCGAAGCGATCAGCGGCATCGCCGGCGGCACTCTGGTGACCGCGCTGCTCATTCGGTGCGCGATCGTCGGCGCACGCGGCGCCCGGCAAAGGGCCCGCGCCCGCGAGGAACACCTCTCCGTCCTGCGCCTCGCCGGACGACGCGAACCCGGCGCGCACCCCACGGTGTGGCTCGACCACGACCGCCCGCTCGCGTTCAGCCTCGCGGGCAAACCCGGCATCGTTGTCGCCACAGAAGGACTACACCGCCACCTGAACCCCGACGAGGTCGACGCCGTCCTCGATCACGAGCGAGCGCACCTCGACGGACGTCATCACCTGCTGGTCGCCGCCGCGAACGCGGTAGCCGCCGCACTGCCGATCCTGCCGCTGTTCAAGCGCGCGGCGAACGCGATCGGCGAACTCGTCGAGATGTCAGCCGACCTGACCGCCGCGCGCACCCACGGCGCCGACACCGTCCGAGCCGCCCTCTTGCGCGTGTCGTGCCACGGCGCTCCGAACTCCGCCCTCGCGATGAGCAGGGACGCATTGGAGGTGCGTCTGGACCGCCTGCAGCGGCACCGGCTGCCGAATCGCACGCGCAGGCTGGTTTCGGGCGGGATCGCCAGCATCACCGCCATGGCGCTCCCCCTCGCCGGCGCGTCCGCGGCGATGTTCACACTGATGCTGCTGACCTGTTCGCCGAACTGACGGTCGCCGACGCGAACAAGCCGACGGCCGCACCAGTTGATCCAGCGAGCACGATCGCGCCCGCCCACAGCGACACCGGCCAGCACGGGGCGAGCACGTGCCACCAGAAGGTCTGCGGCGATTGCACCGACCGTGGCCCCGACAACAGCGCCCACCGGGATCAAAGGGAACCCGATGACGGCTACCGGCGGCCACGCGTCGACATGCCTCTTCCATCGATATGGGCCTCGGCATCCAGCCCTACCCCTACCGGGTATCGAAGTCGAAGACGCCGGCACGACCATCAGCGCGTGCCCGCGGAACGGGATCGCCGCATCTCCGATCATGGTCGTCGCCGGCAGCGCCTCGGCCTGGTCCGCACAGCGGTAATCCCGCCCTCAAGCTACGAGAAGCCCAAGTTCGCGCGGCACGCTGGAGTATCGAATTTCGCGCGACGAAAGTTGACGCCGCGGTCAGTCCGGGTCGGGTGGAAGGGCTTCGACCAGGTTCGAAGGACCCTCTCGGCGCGTGGCGGTCTCGGCATACTCCGCGTCCCGCACATCAATCTCAGGGGGCAAGATGAGAAAAGCATTGTGTGTGCTGTTGGTTGTTCTCGGAGCCTTGGCCAGCCTGGTGAGCACCGCCACCGCCGACACCAGCCCCACCGACACCGCCACGACCCGGCCCGCCACGACGGGCAGGGCGCAAACGCCCGATTCCGGTGTCACGCCGCAGGCTCTGAGCTGTTCCTCGGGCAACCTCTGCGTCTGGCCGGTCACCGATGGCAGCCGCAACCGCTGCAGTTGGCTGAACAGGGACAACGACTGGTGGAACACCCCCGTCGTGTGCAGCTGGTCGTCCAGCCAGACGGTGAAAGCCATCTACAACAACGGCACCAGCTCGAGTTTCAGCGGTGTCTGCCTGTACGCCAACGCGAACTACAGCCACTGGCTGTACTACGTACCCCAAGGCCAACAGTACGTGCCCGGCCCCCAGTACATCGTCAGGTCACACCGCTGGGTGAGTTCTGGCAACGAGTGCTTCAACTCCTAGCCGACGTCGTACAGGGCTACTCCGCCGCGCCGACAGAGTGCGCTCAACGCGGCGGGGTGGCCCTCGGCCGCCTCCACGTCTCAAGGATGAACAAGGGAAAAGCACTGTGCGTGCTTGTTCGCCGCAGCATTCGCGCTGTCGTCGTCGGCGGGTATCGCGGCGGCGAAACCGCAGGACGTCTCGGTGCAGGTGTTGTCGTGCCCCAGCGGCGACTTGTGTGTGTGGCCGGCCATCGCCGGCAGCGGCAACCGCCGCAGCTGGGATGCCGTCGACCCCAAACTGGCTCTGTTCGTGGTCGCGGTCCAAGCCGGTGCGGGTCGTCGACAACAACACGAGTCCGAACTCGGCCGGGGTGTGCTTGCACTCGGCCCCGTACATCGCCTACTTCCTCCGCCACGGCGGGCAGGCCCAGGGGTGGCCGGGAGTGATCGTCCGCTCCCACCGGTGGGTCGAGGAGGCGAACGAGTGCTTCCGCTGAACGCCGCGCTCAGCGATCGGCGGCGAGCATCCTCAGCCCCAGCGGCGTGATCAGGTGATGGGCGAAGTTCTCCTCGCGCTCCGTGGCGATGAGACCGGCCTCGCGCAGGACGCCGGTGTGGTGGCTCACCGTGGCCGGGGCGACGCCCACCAGCTTCGCGAGCCTGGTGGTGGTGCTCCCGCCGACCACCGACCGCAGGATCGACGCCCTGGTGGAGCCCAGCAGCGCCGTCAGGTGGTCGCCGCCGGCTCGCCCGGCCGCCAGGAGCCGTGACTCGGTGCGGATGGGAAACGCCAGCGCGGGAGGCAGCTGGGGATCCGCCAGGGCCACCGGGTGGTGCAGGACGAAGTAGCACGGGATCAGCACCAGGCCTCTGCCGTCCAGGTGCAGGTCCCGGTCGACGGGGTAGTCGACGAACAGCACAGGCAGGTCCCACCGGGTGCCGCGCCCCAGCGCGTCCAGCAGCCCCTCCGGGCCGTCGTGCAGGTACCGCTGGATCCAGGGCGCCACGTCGGAGCACAGCCCTTCCTCGATCATCGGCAGGTGCGGCGCGATCACGGACCTGAAGTAGACGCGCAAGGCCTCACGCAGCTGCCGGAGTGCTGGGGATCTCCCCCTGGCGAGGTCGTCCAGCCAGCTCGCCTCCGGCCCCGACCCGGGGCGAATCAGATCGATCTCCGCGCGCAGGCGGTCCGACTCCGTCGACAGGACCGCGTCAACGCACTGGTCGATGCCGCACAGGTCTTCCGGCGGCGTGAGCAGATCCGGGAAGTAGGCCGCGTGCGGCGCCACCGTCACCACGGTGTGCAGCGCCGCTCGCAGCTCCGGATCACGCGCGGCGAGCTCGCGCACACTGCGGCGCCACGCACCGAACGACAGGTCGCCGTCCTTGTGCTGCAGGATCTGCGCGCTGCTGACGATCTCCCACATCAGGTCCGGTTTCAGCCTCAGCCGCGTGCGCGCGAAGTCCCGATCGGTGAAGTGGATGCGCAACTGCGGCATGTCCGCCCCCCAGAGCCGCCGTGACCTCCACCTGAGAAGTCATCCGCACCCCGGCGGAGATACAGCTCCGACGCGAAGTCACACCAGCCGCGCGGCAAAGCCCGTCCTGCACGCACGCCAGGAAGCGACCACCACACCGCTGATCAGCACGCCGAGCGGGTGCCGCCGTGGATGGCGCAGACCTACCTGACGGCGCTCGCCCCGGCATTCCTGCCGATCTTCGGCCGCACCCTGGTCTACGCGGTCTTGTGCAGCGGAGCTGAGCCGGCTGCGCCCGAGCGGCGGCGAGCTGAAGTGACCAGGGGCTAGTTGGCGGATTCGGCATTCCGAGGTGGCTGATCAGCGTCGTGGCGCGAGCCGAGATCGTCGAGTTGCCGTGGGCACGCGCCTCGGCGCGGCTGAACACGTCCAGTTGCAGGTGTCGGGTGCCGTGCCTGTCAATCAGAGAGGCCAGCCTGGCGCGGCCGGTGACCAGCACGGTGCAGGCCGGGCAGCAGTGGGACGACTTGGTCGGCGGTGGCGGCGTTGTCCAGCACGATCAGCATCCGCCGGTCGGCGACCAAACTCCGGTACAGCGCGGCTTGCGCGTCCAGGTCGGTCGGGATCCAGCTTGGATCGATCCCCAGAGCGTCGAGGAACCTGCGCACCGCCACCGCCGGGGCCATCGGCTCTTCCGCGGAGCTGAACCCGTGGAGGTCCATGAACAGTTGCCCGTCGGGGAACTGGTCCAGGTGGCGGCGGGGTCGAGTGCAGATGCACGTCACCAATGCGGCCAGCACCGCACGATCAGCCCAGTCCAACCGCGGACGACGATGACCTCGGCGTAACACCGAGGTCATCTCGTGCCGCAACACCAACAACTCCACGTCCTTCGCCGCCGACGACCGACTCGGTCGTCGCGGGCCGGACCGCGCTGCGCGGCTACTCCTGGATCACCGTCGTCCCAGCCGAACTGGTCGACCTCGTGGATCCGTCCACAATGCACAAATCCGTCGCACTCCCGGGCGGTGGCCTGATCCTGCAGGCCACCGAGACTCCCGCCGAGTACGACGAGACCGCGATGCGCGAGGTGTTCCGCGCCGTTGCACGGGCGCTGCCACCCGGTCTGCCGAAACGACTGCCAGGCAGCAACATTCAGGTCGTCTTCGAGAACGCGACCACAGCCGGGTAGTCCGAAAACCTTCAGCCGGGCACGTGCACCCAGCCGCGGCACTGCAGACCCGCGACCCGGAGTTCGATCAGCGGTGTGAACGCGCCCGCGTCGATGCCGTCGTAGCCGTGCCTGACGACCGAGCGGTGGATCTGTTCGGACACCACCAGAACGAGCGGCGAGGAAGTCTGCTGGAGGCGGGCTTTGAGAGCTGGAGCGGCGAGCAACCGGTTGGCGATCTCGATCTCCTCGCCGAACCATCCCGCGTAGTCGCAGGCCACGTCCCCGGAGTGGATGGCGACCGCGAGCCGCAACGGCTGGCGCTCGCCGGCGTTGCGCTCGTCGAGCAGTGCCCGCAGCCGCGGCGCGAACCTGGTCAGCAGCCAGGTCTTCGGGAAGCTGTCCGAGGGGTGCAGCAGCGCCATCGGCCCGTCGACCCGGTCGACGTACCGGTCGCGGAGATCGGTCGTGCTCCCACTGTCCAGCAACGCCTGCTCGAACAGGTCGTACGTGTCCGACCGCTGGTGAGCTTTCACCGAGTTGGTGCTCACCGCGGTGCCCTGGATGGCCGCCACGAGGATCACGCGCGGAATCGGGTAGATCGGCTGAATCGACGACAGGGTACTCATGCTCCCCGCCTCCTGACCTCGTCAGCTGGGAGGGCACTTCAGAAAACTTCAGTTTGATCTAGGTTTAGGTCTAGACTTCAGAGTAAGGCCCGTGTGAAGTCGGAGGCAAGAGGCTAGACGAGTTGCCACGGACGGACCGGCCGATGACCAGGATGACTGAAGTCGGCTGTAATGCTGGCGTGGCGAGCGGCGACAAATCAGCGTTGCGGTACCTTTCACTGAATTTCAGCTGAAGGACGTGATGGCGTGACCTCCGCTGAGGATCCGGCACTGGAACTCGCGCGGCGACTGCGGTCGCTGCGCAAGTCGTGCTGGCCGGGTAAGCGCATCACGCAGGAACAGCTGGCCAAGGCGTTCGACGTCAGCGTTCCGCTGATCTCCTCCTGGGAACGGACGAAGGACCCGGTTCTGCCTCCCCAGCACCGGCTCGACGCCTACGCGATCTTCTTCGCGACCGCCCGTTCCGTCGACCAGAAGCAGTTCCGGCTGATCGACCCGCTGACCGAGGACGAAGAAGCGCGCAGGGACTCGCTGATCGCGGAACTCACCGGACTGCGCAACCAGGTGACGGAAGCGGCTCCCGCCGCCAGTCCCCCGTCGGTCACCGACAACCTCTGGAAGTTCCCGACCGACGAGAACATCACGATCGTCTGCTCCGAGCTGCCGGAATATCTTCTCGCCCCGCTTCCCTTCACGGACCCGGAAGATCCCGACTACGTGGAGCTCTACCGGTACTCGGACCTGGACTCGCTGCTGGAACTGCACGGACACATCCGGGCGCTGAACCCCGACAACAACGTGTACATCCGCGCGGGCTCGCTCTCGCTCACCCCGGACGACTACTCGAGCCATCTCGTGCTGCTGGGCGGTGTCGACTGGAACCAGGTCACCGCCGAGGTTCTGCACCGCATCGACCTACCGATCAAGCAGCAGAACCGGCCCGACGACACGAACCTCAGCGGATTCGAGGTCACGGAGAACGGAGTCCGCAGAACGTTCAGGCCCGTGTTGCGCGACATGGGCGGTCAAAGGGTCCTCGAGGAAGACGTCGCACACTTCTACCGTTCGCCCAACCCGTTCAACAGGAACCGCACGGTCACCATCTGCAACGGCATGTTCTCCCGGGGAACCCTCGGCGCGGTCCGCGCCCTCACCGACGCGCGATTCCGCGTCCGCAACAACGCCCACGTGCACAGACGCTTCGCGGGCCACGACACGTTCAGCATCATCAGCCGGGTTCAGGTTCTGGCGGGGTCCGTCGTGACGCCCGATTGGACCAGTCCCGATTTCCTCCTGCATGAATGGCCTGAGACCACCACGTGACCAAATCCATCCGGATCCGTTCCCAGCACCACCACGGCTCACACCGCGGTCTGCTGTACCCCGCCCAGAGGGACTCACCTCTGGCGCCGGTGGACGCGATCATCGTGCCCACCGCCCGCGACCCGCGGGCGATGGAGCACGCCATCAATCTGGCCGCAGAGCTCCGATGCATCCTGGTAGCCCTGTGCAGCAAGCAGTCGTCAGCCGACGGCGTGGCCGACCGCGCAGTCGATGCCGACGTGGAACTGCTCGCCATCGACGCGCACAAACTCCCCACGAACCTGCTGCCGCGGTTCCGCACGTGCGATCTGCTGGAGGGCACCAGGTTCAGCCGGCACGCCGACACCAGCCAGAAGCGGAACCTCGGCTTGCTGATCGCACGGATGGCAGGCTGGGAACGAATCGTCTTCCTCGACGACGACATCCTGATCCCGGAACCACTCGATCTGAGCAGAGCGGCGGCACTCACCGAGGAGTTCGCCGGAGTCGGCCTCAACATCCACGGATTTCCGGACAACTCCGTGGTGTGCCACGCCTATCGCGAAGCCGGCGGCGCACAGGACGTGTTCGTCGGCGGCGGCGCGCTCGTAGTCCACTCGACGTCGAATTCCTCGTTCTTCCCCAACATCTACAACGAGGACTGGCTCTTCCTGACCAAGAACGAACGGCTCCCTCCGACAGCCGTCACGGGCGTCGCGGTGCAGAAGCCGTACGACCCGTTCGCCTGCGACGATCGGGCCCGGAAGGAGGAGCTCGGCGACGTTCTCGCGGAAGGGCTGTTCTGGCTGCTGGACGAAGGACGGTCACTTCGTGAGGCCGACATGACCTACTGGCGGCACTACCTGGCCAAGCGGCAGAGCTTCATCATGGAGACCATCACCATGGTGCGGCGCTTGAAGAAGGACTCCGAGCGGCGGGACAGGATGCTCAGCTCGTTGAGGGCGGCGTGCGAACAGTCCCAGTACATCAAGCCCGAGCTGTGCAGGGAGTACGTGCGGTCCTGGTGTGCCGATCAGAGCACGTGGCAGTGCCATCTCGAACGGCACCAGCCGAGCAGGAAGCAGAACCCCCGCGCGGGTGACGTCGGCAAGGTGCTGAGCGAACTGGGTCTCGCGGTGCGCAGCAGGTACCTGCCCCGGCAGCAGGCGTTTATCCCGGCAGGGGTTTGACGAGGACCTTGCAGGTCTCCACGATCCGGTGCCCGTTGCCTTCGGCGGAGCTGTAGCACTTCACCTGCGAATGCGGCCACTCCCGGAAGCCGAGCCGGGTGTAGAGCCTCTCCGCGCGCTCATTTCCGACCTCGACCGCGAGCGCCACCTCGCGGTAGCCCTTGCACGCCAGCAACCACTCCGAGGCGTGGAGAAGACTCGTCCCCGCACCCCGGCCCTGATGGTCGGGGTGGACCTCCAGGTGGGTGACCAGCGGGGTGCCCGGCAGGTGTGTCCGGATCTCCCGTTCCTCGGCCGGCTCCAGCCACAGGTAGACGGCACCGATCACCACACCGGCGTGCCACGCCGTGAGCAGGATCCCGCGGTCGTCGAGCTGCCGGTCGAGGCGGTCGGCGAAGTACCCCGCCTGCCCCAGGCTCCCGGCCAGGGACGGCAGGTCCTCGGGTTGCGCCGGTCTGATCCTCAAGCCACGCATGACACCCCTGCACCAACAGTACCGAACCGGGTCAGTCGATCTACCGCACCAGGGCTCACACGTCCTAAGTGGACAGAGATCGCGCGCGACCGCCGTACGCTGGAGGTGTGGCCGCCGTCTTCGTCAACTACCGCGTCCAGGACCAGCCCGGATACGCAACGCTGGTCCACCAGGCGCTGGCCCAGCACCTCGGCGGAAGCCAGGTGTTCCTCGCCCCGCGGTCGATCAGGCTCGGCGACGACTTCGTCGACCAGGTCTTCGACACCCTGCGGACGTGCCGGGTGCTGATCGCCGTCATCGGCTCGGCGTGGCGAGACCTGCTCGGCGATCCCCGCCACGACTGGGTCCAGCGGGAGATCAGTGATGCGTTTTCCCGCGGAGTAAGGGTGATACCGGTTCTCATCGAGGACGCGGAGGTCCCCTGCGAGGAGGACCTTCCCGACGGCATCGCGGCACTGGCACGTTGCCAGCGCCTCAGGCTGAGGCACTACACCATCGACGACGATCTGGCTCATCTGGTGCAGGAGCTGCGCGATCTCCTGCCACCTCCGCCCGACGAGACCAGGGCGTCGGGCGCGGCCTCCGTCTTCCGCCTCACCGACGGGCCCGAGTGCGAGCTCGCGATCGTGCCCGGCGACATCCTGCGTTGCACCACCGCCGACGTCTGGGCCAACAGCGAGAACACCGACATGCGCATGGCCAGGCCGACGGACTTCAGCGTGTCGGGTGTCATCCGGTTCTGGGGGTCCGTCCGCGAGGAGTCCGGGCAGGTGGTCGACGATCTGATCTCCGCCGAGCTCGACGCGAAGGTGGGAAGGCGGCCGGTGGCGCCCGGCACGGTGATCGCCACCGGGGCCGGGGAGCTGGTGCGCACGCACAACGTTCGGCACGTGATCCACGTTGCCGCGGTGCACGGCGAACCCGGCGCCGGCTACCGCCAGGTGGGCGACGTCGGCCGCTGCGTGCGCAATGTCCTATCGGTGGTGGAAGAACTGGATCCCCTGCCCCTGCGCGGTGTTCTGTTCCCCTTGCTGGGCACAGGCGCCGCACGCGCGGACGTTCTCAGCACCACCGAGGCGATGGTCGCCGCCGCGATCGATCATCTCGTCGATCACCCGGACACGAGGTTGCGTCGCATTCAGTTCCTCGGCTACACACGCCGCGAGCACGAAGCCCTGACGAGTACGTTCCACCGGCTCCCGCTCAGCCCACTTCATTGACAGAAACCTGACACCGCAAGGAGAACACCCGCGGAGCAGGTACCTTCCCGGCAGGAGTGAACTGTCTAGGCAGGATCACGGTGACGACGGAACCGACAGACACAGTTCTGGTGCTGACCGCCCTGGAGCCCGAGTACATCGCGGTGCGGGACCTGATCGAGTCCCCGGAGGTGCAGGGCCACGCCGCCGGCACCCGGTTCGCGACGGGGTCGATCCGGGGCCGCGCGGGGCGAGTCGTCCTGGCGCTGGTCGGTGTCGGCAACCAGTCCGCGGCGGCGCTGGCCGAACGCGCGATCTCGAGGTTCCAGCCACGCGCGGTGTTCTTCGCCGGAATCGCCGGTGCGCTGCACGACGACCTGGATCTCGGCGCGGTGGTCGTCGGCACCAAGGTGTACGCCTATCACGGCGGTTTCGAGGAGAGCGCGGGCTTCTCCGCCCGGCCCCAGGCCTGGGACGCGGATCACGAGCTCGAGGAGATCGCCCGCGCCGTGAGCCGGGACGACTCCTGGCACGCTGGACTACCTGACGCGCCGGCCGTGCACTTCCGCCCGATCGCGGCCGGCGAAGTGGTGATCAACTCCCGGGACACGGCCCTGGCCGAGCACCTGCGCCGGACCTACGGGGACGCCGCCGCCGTCGAACTGGAAAGCGCGGGGTCCGCGAAAGCCGCACAGCTGAACCGCACCCCGTTCCTGACCGTCCGCGGCATCAGCGACAAGGCGGACGGCGACAAGCACAAGACCGACGCCAAGGGCTGGCGGTCCGTCGCCGCCAGGAACGCCGCCGCGTTCACCATCGCCGTCGTGACCCAGGTACTGCTGCCGAGCGAGCGGAAATCCCTCCCTCCCAAAGCCATTGCGTGGAGCAGCCTCCTCAGGCCCGTGGACGTCAACTGGCGCACGGATCTCACCGGCAGCAGATCCGCTGTCGAACGCTGCGCGGTGGAGCTCCACATCGTGCCGGTGGACGACTTCGGACGACTGGAAGACCACGGGCTGGACCTCCTGCGCGACATGCTTCCTGCTCATGGCAGGGCGCGCCTGCTGTTCAAGGGCACCGACCAGCTGACCACCGCCGTCACGAGCCAGGTCGTCTGGGTGCGTTCGGCACCGAGCCCGTACGGCCACAGCGGGCTCGCGGTGCATCGCACTGGCCAGCGCACGACGTGGTCGCCCCTTCCCAACGACCACCTCGGCTCGATGCTCGACCGCGACGACCTGGCCGAGCGAATCGAACAGGCGCTGCGGCTGCTGGCGGAGATCCCGGATCTCCCCACGCCCGCCTCGGTAGCGCTGGCCGCGGGACTGGAGCCAGTGGCCGGACTCACCGAGGACGACGCCCACACACCCAGGCGACACGCGGGCAGCTCTCGCGTCGCACCGCATGTCAGGGTTCTTCCCGCGGACATGGTGCCGTTCACCACGCTGCTCGCTCACCCGGCCGAGGTGGCCGACGAGATCTCTGCCCGGCTGCACCTGGCCTTCCAGCAAGCCCACTGACGCCTCGGCCTCGCCACCCGGCCTTCACCGCGCAAGACCATTCGCCCGAAGGTTTCGAGCAGGGGCGCGACACGACGATTCAGCCTACGACGGACAGTGACTACCGCTACGGTGAGTGCGTGCTGACAGCGTGGGGCTGACCAAGGCGCACGAGGGACGCAGGGTCGTCGACATTGCGCATGATCACCGGGCTGACCCGGCCGGACCACGGCCAGGCGACGGTCGCGGGCAGCCCGTTCACCGCGTGGCCGAACCCGCCGCACGTGGCCGGGGTGATCCTCGATCGAAGCTGGGCAGAGGTGGGCGGAACGCGAGCGTGTTCTCGGTCTGTGCGAGTACCTCGATCTTCACTTGCCTGGGATTACCTCGTCGCAGTACCAGTCCGGCCCCATGCCTCGACCCTGCCGCGACCCGTGCACGGGTCTGGGCGAGCCGGTACTCGAGCTCCCACCGCGGACCTCTTCCGGCATGTCGACCTGCGGCCGCTGCGTCGCCTACTGCGGTGTCATCCGCCAAGATCGACAGCTGCGGCAAGCGTGGCTGGTCCAGCCCACTACAGCCGTGGCCACAGCGGTGACGCTCTAACCCTGGCCTCAGGTTGATCGGGGACCATGAGCGGCAAAAGCATCGACTGGAAGGGGCGGGCCGGCGTGCGGATCATGATCGCGGATGACGAGGCGGCCATCCGCGAGTCGCTGGAGCGGGTGCTCCAGGTCGAGGGTTACGACACCAGCACCGTCGCCAACGGTCTCGCCGTGCTCGACGGGGTCGACGGCGAAGAGCCGGATCTGCTGATCCTCGACGTGATGATGCCCCGCCTCGGTGGGGTGGAGACCTGCCGGCGGTTGCGGGCAGCGGGTCGGGATCTGCCGGTGCTGATGCTGACCGCCCGGGATCAGGTCTCCGACCGGGTCGCGGGGCTGGACGCGGGCGCCGACGACTACCTGCCCAAGCCGTTCGCCACCGAGGAGTTGCTGGCCAGGGTCCGGGCGCTGCTGCGCCGTCGCGCGCCGGGCGACGACGAGTCGCAGATCCTGACGTTCGCCGACGTCCGGGTCGATCCCGACAGGTTCGAGGCGTGGCGGGGCGGGCGGCCGCTCCGCCTGACGCGGACCGAGTTCTTCCTGCTGGAGGTCCTCGTGCGCAACGCGACCCGCGTGTTGACCCGAGGCGAGCTGTTCGGGGCGATCTGGGGCTTCGACATGAGCGTCACCTCCAACAACCTCCAGGTGTACGTGAGCTACCTGCGCCGCAAGATGGAGGCCGAGGGTGAGCCGCGATTGATCTACACGCGGCGCGGCTTGGGGTACACGTTGCGGGAGACTCCTCCGTGAACAGGCCCGCGGGCCGGGGCTCGCGGCGGCTGACCCGCTGGTGGCGTCGGCGGTCCCTGCGGACCAGGCTGACGGTGATCGCGGCGACGGCCATCGCGGCCAGCGTGTTCATGGCGTTCCAGGTGGCCAGCGAGCTGCTGGACTGGGAGCTGCGAGCTACCGCGGAGGACCAGCTGCGCGCCGACTCCCGCGCCCTGGCGGCGAACGCGGAGCGCGCCGGTCTGGCGCAGGTCCAGCTACCGCCGTATCCCGGAGCCGGTCGGCTGGTGCGGGTCATCCTGCCCGACGGCTCGATCCGGACGCCGGTCGGTCAACCCGCGCTGCCCCCGGTCAGCGAGCACGCCGGGCGCGTGGCGCAGGGCGCGTCGGCCGACCTGATGGAGTCGGGCGACAGCGACGACGACGGCTACCTCATCTACACGCTGCGGGCAGGCGGCGGCGCGGTCCAGGTCGCCCGCGCCGCCGACGACACCCCGATCAACCGGTTCGGGTTGGGTATGCTGCTGATCGGGCTGTTCTGCGTGGTCTGCGGCGCCCTCGTCGGGCGGGCCGTGGCGCGGACCGGGCTGGCACCGATCGACCGGCTGACCGCCGCCGCGGTACGTGTCGCGCACACCCGGGATCTCGACGCCGACATCCCGGATGAGGGCGGTGGGGAGATCCGGCAGCTGATCCAGTCGATCAACGACATGCTCGCCGCGCTCCGGGACTCCCGGCAGGCCCAGCGGCTGCTCGCCGAGGACGCCGCCCACGAGCTCAAGACCCCGCTCACCAGCCTGCGCCTCAACATCGAACTGCTGATCCGGCTCGATCGGCGCGGCATCCTGGACAGCGCACTGCCCTCGGAGAGCCGGACCCGGCTGCTCAACGATCTCGGCGCCCAGGTGGTCGAGTTGAGCACCCTTGCCGCCGAGCTGACCGACCTGGCGCGCGGTGACGTCAGCGACGAGAGCACCGAACTGCTCGACCTCGCCGACGTGGTGGTGGCCGCCGCGACCCAGGCGTGTTCCCGCGTGCCCGACATCGAGGTCGCGCTCGACGTGACCTCCGTGTGGGTGAGCGGGCGTCCCGCTGCGCTCCAACGGGCGGTGCTCAACCTCATCGACAACGCCGGTAAGTGGTCCCCCGCGGACCAGCCGGTCCAGGTCCGGCTCCGTGCCCAGGACGCGTCGGCGGTGCTCGAGGTCGACGACGCCGGGCCGGGCATCGACGCCGCCGACGTACCGCGGGTGTTCGACCGGTTCTACCGTGCCGACAGCGCCAGGGCGTTGCCGGGATCCGGTCTGGGGCTGTCGATCGTGCAGCGGGTCGTCGACGCCCACGGCGGCCGGGCCACCGTGGGCCGCTCCGCACGCGGTGGCGCGTTGCTTCGGGTCGACCTTCCGGCCGTCCCGATCGCGCGGCTCACCGCCGGGGAGGACACCGCGGTGCGCTGATCCGGGACGGGCACGGGGCCCGTCCCGGATCTCGTCCGTGCTCACCGTTGCAGCGCGGGCTCCTCGTCGTCGGCGCGCGGCCGTTGACCGTCCGGCGGCTCCACCGGCCGGGACAGCCGGCTCGGCCACCACATCCGCCGGCCGATCAGCAGGGTGAGGGCGGGCACCAGGACCGACCGCACCAGCAGGGCGTCGAGCAGCACGCCGAAGGCGACCAGGAACCCGACCTCGATCAGCATCACCAGCGGAAGCGTGGTGAGGACCGCGAACGTGGCCGCCAGGACCAGGCCTGCCGAGGTGATGACGCCACCGGTGGCGGAGAGGGCTTTGAGCATGCCCTCTCTGGTGCCCAGACGCGCGGTCTCCTCCCGCGCCCGGCTGGCCAGGAAGATGTTGTAGTCGACGCCGAGCGCCACCAGGAACAGGAACGCCAGCAGCGGCACCGAGTAGTCGATGCCCTTGAACCCGAGGATCGTGTCGAAGACGAACACGCTGCCGCCGAAGGCCGCCGCGAACGAGACGACCACGGTGGCCATCAGGATCAGCGGCGCCACGATCGCCCGGAGCAGCAGCGCGAGGACGATCAGGACGACGGCGAGCACCAACGGGATCACCAGCTTCTCGTCCTGGCTGGCGGTCACCTCGGTGTCGAGGTTCTCCGCGCTCGGCCCACCGACCATCGCCTCGGCCCCGCTCACCGCGTGCACGGCGGTGCGCACCCGCTTGATCGTGTCGTACTCCGCGGCGGTGTCCGGCGCGTCCGTCGGGAACACGGAGATGTCGGCCCAGCCACCGCTGGTCTGACCCGGGATGGCCACTGCCACGCCGGGAGTGCCCTTGACGACGTCGAGCACCCGCTCCTGGTGCGCAGGCCGCGTGAAGATCGTCATCGGCTGGCCGCCGAGCTCCGGGAAGTGCTGGCGGAGAACGGTGAAGCCGGTGACCGACTCCGGCGCGGACACGAACTGGTCCTGCTCCCGCAGGGCACCGGTGTTGCCGGTCAGCCCGAGGGCGAGCACGCCCAGGACGCCGAGCGAGCCGAGCGTCGCCACCCACCGGCGGCGGTTGATGGCGGCGCCGAGCCGGACCCACAGCCCCGGCTTCTCCACCACGGCCGTGCTGAACCGCGGGATGGCCGGCCAGAAGATCCGCCTGCCGAGGACCACCAGCAGCGCCGGGAACAGCGTCAGCATGGCCACCAGCGCGCACAGGATGCCGGCCGCGCCGATCGGGCCCAACCCGCTGGTGCTGTTGAGGTCCGCGACGAGCAGGCAGAGCAGGCCGGCGATCACGGTGGCCGCGGACGCGATGATGGCCGGCGCCGCACCGCGCAGCGCGTGGATCATCGCGACCCGGACGTTCTCGTGGTGGTGCAACGCTTCCCGGTATCGGGCGATGAGCAACAGCGCGTAGTCCGTGCCGACACCGAACACCAGGATCGTCAGCAGCGCCGAGTTCTGGTCGTTGACCACGATGCCGAAGCCCTTGACGAGCAAGTAAACGGTCGCCATCGAGGTCAAGGCGGCCGCGCCCACGGCCACCAGCGGGATGAGCCACAACACCGGGCTGCGGTAGGTGATGATGAGCAGGAGCGTGACGACGACGATGGTGGTGAGGAGGACCTGCAGGTCGATGCCGTCGAAGACGGCGTCCATGTCGCCGTCGACCGCGGCCGGGCCGGTGACGTCGAGTTCCAGGCCGGCGGGGCGGTCCTTCGCGGCGTCGCGCAACGGGCCGACGATGGCCTCCGGTGCGCCGTAGGTCGTGCTCACGTCGAGGGTGAACATCATCGCCTTGCCGTCGCTGGAGGGGCTTGTCTGCGGGCCCTCGTCGTCCTCACCGGTCGGGGCCACCACCTTCGGCGGGTACCGCGTGGCAAGGGTGTTGTAGTGGCGCTCGACCATCGCGCGGTCGGCGTCGGTGATGCCGCTGGCGCGGTGGTACACGAAGACGAACGTGTTGTCGTCCCCGCCAGGGAGACTGTCCTCCAGCACCGCGACCTTGGTGGACTCGGCACTGGCCGGCAGGGTGTCCGCGGCGCTGTCGGTGGTGACCGAACTCAGCTTTCCGCTCAACGGCCCCATGACCACCGTCAGCACCAACCACAAGCCGATCACCAACCACGGCACCCACCGGCCTGCCAACCGACCGGCCGGTGTTCTCCCGGACGGCGCTGCGTTGACTGCCATTACCAGCCTCCTCCATACGTGTTGCTTCGCCTGTCTGGCGCCGACTTCCTACCGAGCGAATCTGAGAGGACCGTTAACGCGGTGCTCAGGCCCGTCGGCAGTCCTAAGAGGACCCAACGGAGTAGTACCGTCGTACCGCCTCCCTCCCGAAGTGACGACCGAGGTACGACGAAACGGGACGGATTTCGTCCTAGCGTTGAGACCATGACGAGAACTGAAAGTCCACTGTGGAGGTTCGGGGCGACCACCGTGGCGCTGGCAACGGCGTTCGCTGTCGTCGCCTGCGGGTCGAACGCCGGCGGCGGCGCGGCGCCCGTTCCGCACAACGCGCACGCGGGTCAACCGCCGGCTCCAACGCAGCCGTTGCGCGCCGGCGAGCGGTTCGTCGACCTGAAGATGGCCGAGGCCTACACGCCCGCGCCGCCGGAGGGCGGCGGCACGGACGAGTACCGGTGCCAGGTGATCGATCCGGGCCTGACCAAGGCGGCGTTCCTGACCGGGACCCAGGTCACGCCTGAGAACGTCGCCATCGCGCACCACGCCATCGTGTACGCGGTGCCGCCAGGTGGCGCCGCCGCCGTGCACGAGCAGGACGCGAAGACCCCCGGCCTCGGCTGGCAGTGTTTCGGCGGGACCGGTGTGGCCGGCGCCGAAGTGGAAGAGGGGGAAGCGGCGTGGGTGGACACCTGGGCACCGGGCGCCGCGGAGACGCTGTTCACCGAGGACGCCGGCTTCAAGCTGGAGCCGGGCAGCCTGATCGTCCTCCAGCTCCACTACAACCTGCTCGCGACCGACGGCAAACCGGCCGGGTCCGACCGCTCGGCGGTGCGGCTGCGGCTGACGGACGGCACGCCACAGACCCGGGAATTCGTGACATGGCCGCTCGACGCGCCGACCGATCTGCCCTGCGCCCCCGACGAGTCGGGTCCGCTCTGTGACCGGGCAGCCTCGATCGCGGACGTGACGAAGCGGTTCGGGCCGGAGGTCGGCGGCACCGCGGACGAGCAGCTGGAGGAGTGCGGCCAGAGCGCGCCGAAGCCAGGCAACACCCAGACCTGCGACCACAAGGTGCCGGAGCCGATGACGCTGTTCGCCGGCTTCGGCCACATGCACCTGCTCGGGCGGGCCATCAAGGTCGAACTCAACCCAGGTACGCCGAACGCCAAGGTCGTGCTGGACGTGCCGCAGTTCGACTTCGACAACCAACGGCTGCTGAAGATGCCGTCACCGGTGGAGATCGGCCCGGAGGACACGCTGCGGGTGACGTGCACGCACGACGCGGGGTTGCGCAAACGGTTGCCGCAGCTGAGCAAGCTGCCGCCTCGCTACGTGGTGTGGGGCGACGGCACCAGCGACGAGATGTGCACGGGCATCATGACGGTCTCCCCCCGCAAGTCCTGACGTAAGGGTCGAACGTGCGTGAACTCATTGAGGTATCGCATCCCACGACGGTGCACTCGGCGTTGGGACACATGCACATGCTCCAGTTGAGCAAGCTCCCGCCGCGCCATGTGGTCTGGGGCGACGGCTCCGACGACGAGATGTGTGCGAGCCAGATGATGTCCTCGGCCACGACATGACCCGGTTGCGTTTGGATTCCCCGAGGCGGTCGCCGGTCTGGGTACTGCTGCCGCTGCGTGCTTTTCTCGGTGGCACCTTCTCCTACGCCGGTCTCTCCAAGCTCCTCGACACGCACTACTTGGATGGCACCTCGCCACTCGGTGTCCACGCGCAGATGGTGAACGCCGCCGCGACCTCCCCGATCGGCCCGCTGGTCTCGCTGGCCGCCGACCACGCGACCGTCGCCGGGCTGGCGATCGCTTTCGGGGAGATCGCGGTCGGGCTCGCCACCCTGCTCGGGCTGTTCACCCGGCTCGCCGCACTCGGCGGTGTCCTCCTCTCGCTCGGCTTCTTCCTGACGGTGAGCTGGACGACTCGGCCGTACTACGTCGGGGCCGACATCGTGTTCGCCTTCGCCTGGACCCCGTTGCTGATCGTGGGCGACGCCGGGGTGTTGTCACTGAGTGCCCGGCTGCGTGCGAAAGTGCGGCACGGGCTCGGCCTGCCAGTGCACCCCACGCCGGGCGAAGACGGGACAGTGCAGGACGACGTCGAGCGGCGCACCGTGCTGCGGAGCGGTCTGATCGCGGGGGCGGCGACCGCTGCCGGAGTCACCGCGGGCAGCGTGCTGGCGCTCGCCCGGCGCCCTGCCGGCCCGCCTGCGGACTCGGTGACCCACGGCGCGGTGATCGCTGCGGTCGACGACATCGTCGTCGGCTCGTCGAAGAGCTTCACGATGCCGAACGGGACGCCCGCCCATCTCCTGCGCCCGGCGCCGGACACCTTCCTGGCGTTCAACGCCACCTGCAGTCATCAGGGCTGCCCGGTCTCCTACGTCGGCCCTGGATTCCGGTGCCCATGCCACGGCGCCACCTACGACGAGAACGGACAGGTGACCGGAGGGCCGGCACCCGCACCGCTGATCAAAATCCCGATCAAGGTCGTTGAGGGCCAGGTCGTGCTCGCCTGATCTTCGGAGCTCCGGCGGATCAGTCAGACACCGTGGCCGGGTGTGCGTGAGCGGTGCTCCGATGCCGCGAACGAGATCGAGGCCACGTGGTTGGGCTGACCAGTCCTGTTCGGTAGGCGATGACCGGCAACGATGATGTCGTCTTCAATTCCTGACGAAGCGCTAAATCGGCCGGGTGAGTCTCAGGTCGTAGGCGAGGATGACGGCCTGGATCCGGTCCCGCGCGCCGATCTTGGCGAGAACCCGCCCGACGTGGGTCTTCACCGTCGACTCCGACAGCGTGAACCGGTGCGCGATCTCGCCGTTGGTGAGGCCGTGGCCGATGGCGACGAGGATCTCGCGCTCGCGGCCGGTCAGGGAGTCCAGCCGGGCATCCTTCCGCACGGTCTCGCAGAGGTCATCGTCGAGTTGGTCGGCGAACGTGTCGAGCAGCCGCCGAGTCAGCACCGGCGCGATCACCGCGTCCCCGGCGGCGACGGCCCGGATGCCGGCGAGCAGTTCCTCCGGGCGGGTGTCCTTGAGCAGGAAA
The DNA here is from genome assembly GCF_900115955.1 of Lentzea waywayandensis. Classification (GTDB taxonomy): domain Bacteria; phylum Actinomycetota; class Actinomycetes; order Mycobacteriales; family Pseudonocardiaceae; genus Lentzea; species Lentzea waywayandensis. The sequence goes on along the minus strand of NZ_FOYL01000008.1, from coordinate 89,967 downwards.
CCGCTCGCCCCGGCTCGCAGCACGGCGAACGCGTACCGGTCCACGTCGAACGTCGTCAGCACAAGGATTCGCGAACGCCCACCTGCGGCGACGATGCGCCGGGTGGCCTCGATCCCGTCGACGCCCGGCATGCGGATGTCCATCAGCACCACGTCGGGTTGCAGCTCGGTGGTCCGCCGAACGGCCTCGGCGCCGCTCTCGGCCTCGCCGACGATCTTGGTGTCGGGGGTGCTCTCCAGCAGCATGCGAAACCCGAAGCGCTGCAGCGGCTGGGCGTCCACCACGAGCACAGAGATCATGAACGGCTGCCTTTCAGGGTCGCGTGGACGGTCCAGCCGCCGTCCGGTGCGGGGCCGGCGCTGACCGTGCCGCCGTAGCCGCAGCGAGTTCGGCCGTGCCGCCGAGGCCGACACCGCGTCGCCCGGCGATGCCTAGTTCATACCGAGCGGACCTGAGACGACCGTTAAAACGGTGCTCAGGCCGGTTGGTCGCCGGCGCGAGTTCGTCGTCGGGCGGCCCGATCCTGCTCAACCTGCGAAGCGTGCGCATGGACCGGCACTGCGCAACCCGACGGCTGCTCAGGCTGTCCGAGGTATCGGTGGTACGGCTACCGCGGATGCATCCACACATGCTGTGATCGACACCCGAACTACATCCCGGCTGCGTACATGGCCTCCGCAACCTGACACCGGACGCACTGTCTTGCCGATGATCGGACAGGCCAGGCGGTGACTGATCACGCCAGGTATGGGTAGACCTTGACCTTCTCGTGTGGAAGGTGAAGTTCGACCCATGAACCAGCCATTCCTTCGGGCAGGCCGTTGATGTGCCCGAGAAGGATCAACGCGTCGGCGAACTCCAGGTGCGCAAATGCCGATCCCTGATCAGCTGCTTCAAGGCCCAGCTGGCCCTGGACGAAGATCCCACGCTCGTTCTCGCGCACAAGGGGTTCCCCGACCTCGACCTCCGAGCAGTTGAGTCCCCACCGGAACTCCTCGTCCAGTTCCCATTCAACGTGGTGCGCGCCCGGCGTCGCCTCCAGCTCCCCGCACCAGCGGGCTACCACCAACCCGACCGAAGTCCGCACGTAGGCCAGCACAACATCATCCGAAGAACGGACGACCCTCTCCACCTGAACCAACACCAGATCATCGTGCCGCATGCCGACTGCTGCGGAAGTCCAGCGTCGCGGGGCATCGCGGTGATCCGGGCCAAGCCGACGGCATCAGGTAAGCCGTCGATGCAGATGAAGATCTCAAAGTGCTGCCGCCCGATCACCTCACCGGCAATCGCAGTTCCAACAGGGAGTTGCTCGACTGTCGTGCTCCACGCAGCGCTGCTGCGTTTCGCGAGCCGCTGGCCGTCATCACGCCAGGAGTAGCCGTTCACCGCACCGGTGCTGCACCGCCTGCCAGGCCTACACCCGACCATCCGCTCATGCCGCTGTGAGGTGAGTGGCCTCGTCATGCAGATCCGACAACAAGGAATGACTGCTGATGCGGCCGGCGGTCGCCGCGCGATGGCCCAGTTCTGGGCGTAAACCTGATGAGCGGGCGACGGTCGGCGGGATAGCGTGTCCCAATGCCCGACGAAGAACTGCTGCGCCGATGGGAGAAACGATGGCCGGACTGCCCGCCCATCGGCCACGAACTGCGCTGTGAGCGGGACCGATGGGTGCGTTTCCACAGCCTGCCGGAGTCCAAGCGCTACCCGGACACCGAGGACGAGTGGGCGATCGTGCTGGACCGCTACAACACTGTCCTCGACGAACTGTTCGCAGGCATTGACGTCTACGTCGCCACATCGGACTGGTCCGGGACCCCGGTGCCGCCCGAACGCCCGCACGAACGGACACAGTGGCACCCAGGGGCCCATCACTGGACTTCGATCCACACAGATCCGGATCCGGACGATCCGATCTACACGCACGTGTACGTCAGCCAGATCCCATGGGAACGCGGCCGCATCGACGCACTGCTGCGTGCCGTCGCTGACGACGCCACCGCGGGAGTGCTGATCACCGATACCGGCCTGCAACGGATCTACTGCCCGTACGACGGCGGCGCCGACGTCATCCTCACCACGAGCGCCGAACGCGACCAACTGCGCTCGCGGCACACCGACTGGCTCTCCGCGCACCCCGCGGGGCTGTAGAACCTCAGCGGTCTGATCGCCGCAGGACCGCCGGCATCCGCCGAGTCAGAGGCGATGAGCCTTGGGAGCGTTGAACGTGCCGGAACGGTCCTCAATGGACCTGAACGGAACCGCGCCGACCTGCGGTCAAGGCTCGATGGCCAGCCTAGCGATCGAGGCGTCCCGCAGCACGAACCGGTAGTGCAGGTCGATCACCCCGCCGGGGAAATTGCCTTCCAAGTGTTGAACGACGTCATAGTGCAGGTCGCTGATTTGCGTGACGGCGCGCAGTTCCGTGGAGTAGGTGTACTCGGTCGCCGCGTGGGCCAGCCAGGTCCGGATCTCGTCGATGCCGTTATGCGTGCGGCCGTCGTCGGTCACCTCGGCGTCGGCGGTGAACGACGTGATTGCCTTGTCCACGTCGTTGACGCGGTGCGCGGACAGGTAGTTGGAGACCGCTGCGGGCAGGTGTTCCGGCGGGATGCCCTTGGTCCGATCGGCTTCGCTCATTCCCCGACTGTGCGGTCTCCCCCGGGGAGAGGGTCAAGTCACCCGGCTCTCTCGCTGGATGAGGGGACACTGGCACCATGCGAGAGGGACTCACCATCGGGCAGTTCGCCGCGCTGACTCACTTGAGCGTGCGCACGCTGCGCCGGTACCACGAGGCTGGTCTGCTCGAACCCGCCACGGTCGACGCGGGCACCGGCTACCGGTACTACACGGCCGCGCAGATTCCGCCCGCACAGGTCATTCATCAGCTGCGTCAGCTCGACGTGCCTTTGGCCGAGGTGAAGTCCATTCTCGCCACCGATGATCCGCACCGGCGCGCGGACCTGGTCGCAGATCATCTGCGTCGGCTCGAGGAGTCCCTGAACCGCACCCAGGCCGCCGTGGTCTCCCTCCGGAAGCTCCTGAGTCCTGACCACGGCGGTCAGTTCGAGGTCGAGTTGCGGACGGTGCCCGCTCGCACGGTCGCGGCCATCACCGGCGACGTGGAGCTCGAACATGTGGTGGCGTGGTACGACGCGGCCATGGCGGAGCTCGATGCGGCCTACCCGCCGGCCGAACGGACCGGGCCGCCCGGTGGCCGCTACGACAACGAGTTGTTCGCTGAAGGCTCTGGCCGGATGTCTGTTCTCCGGCCCGTACGCCGGCCTCGTCGATCTGGCCGGATCGACGTCCTCGAACTGCCTGCCGTGGATCTCGCGGTGACCGTCCACACTGGATCTCACGACAGCATCGACGTCACCTACGGCCGCCTCGGCGCGTGGGTGGTCGAGCATGCGCTCACCGTCGTCGGGCCGATTCACGAGACCTACCTCGTCGGTCCACGCGACACCGCCTCGCCCGCACAGTGGCGCACCGAGATCGGCTGGCCCATCTTCCGCGTCACCGCCGGCTGAGGCTTGCCACGCTTCGCTGATCACGTGCGCGTGCCGGAACCGCATTTCCGCGGAACTCGGCAGACCCTGACGACAGCACGCTCACCAACCTGCGCGCCGTCACCCGAATGAGTTGAACTTCGGGTGCAACAAGGACGGGGGACAGTGCGTTCAAGCAGCGTGCGGAGGCCGCCCTCGGCGTCGCACTGGCAACGACCTGTCGACAGGGAGGAAATTGTCCACCTTCTGACAACGAACCCGAAGGCGCGTTCTGTTGGCGCGCAATCTGTCGGGATGACCCGGAACCCAGCCGACCCTCTCGTCAGCCGGCACCTGCGGTCCCTGCTGTGACGTCGACTCGTTGCGGCACAACGAACTCCGCCGGGCCAACGAGGCCATAGGAGTCGCCAATAAGCGGCGCTCAAAGGCCTTTTGACGCGCAGAAGAATGTCGAGTCTAAGTCGCCGGGAATATCCGGAACGGCGGTTGGGCCGTCATCATCGGCGACGTACGACGCCGCGTTACGACTCCAAGTGAGTGAACCAAGAATGTTTCCTGGTGCCGTAACGCGGATCGGCAACAGGCCGATCAGCAATGTGGTTCGAGGGGAGCGTGGATCGCCGTGTCTCCCCATTCAGCAATAACCCCTGTTCAGGAATCGGAGGGCTGCAGCGGCGATGAGTAACGGCCTCTCCGCGTACTTGTCGATGTTTTTCGGCGGGACGGCAGGTTTCAGCCGGCTGTTCGTGCTGCTCGGGCTGGCGCTGGCCGTCGGCAACGGGCTGCGGTTCCTGACCAGCAGGCCCTCGGCCGCGATCGGTGCGGCCGGTTCGCCGCAGCCGGGGCAGTTCTTCACCGTGCCCGCGGTGCTGGTGCGTGGTGGCGTGCCCAGCCTGTGGTGGCCCTTCGGGTTGTTGTGGCTGGGGTTCTGGTTCGGCACCGGGTTCCGGACCACGCATTGGTCTCTTGCGGTGCTGGTGCTCGTGCTGGTCGCGGTGGCCTGCGGGCTGCATCTGTTGCGGGCGGCGCATGGGCGGCGCGGGGACGAAGTGGTGTCCGGGCCGGCGTTGGCGGTGTTGCTGACGACGGGGGTGCTGGTTCTTTTCGGGTTGTTGCTGACCGTGCGGCTGGAGGTCGTGCGCGATCCGGCCGTCGGGTTTCTCGGTGCGCTCGCAGGGGATGCGCCGACGGCTGCGCTGACCAAGGTTCTGTTGCCTGCCGCGGTGCTCGCGGCGGCGTTGGGGCTGCTGGCGTTGAAGGTTCGGCCTGGGCGGATTCGGTTCGAGCGGCCGCGGCACGACCGGTGGCACGCCGGCGGGCTGGTCGTGGTCTTTCTGCTGTTCGCGGCGCCGTTGCTGGGCGACGGGCAGCTCACGCTGGCCGGGATCGCCACGCCGGAGTACGGGAAGATCGTTTATCTCGCGGTGCTCGCGATGATGCTGGCGGACCACGCTTACGGGTTCCGGATCGAGCGCGACCGGCTGCGGAACGCGAAGACCGATCCGAAGCTCGCGATCAAGGCACGGCGGCATCTGCTGTACCCGTTCGCGTTGTTCGGCGTGGTCGGCGTCGCCAGCACGCTCAAGTCCGACATCGGGCCGTTGATCCCCGTGTTCGCGGCGACCGTGACCATGGTGTGGCTCGTGGTCCGCGCCGAGGTGTCGAAGTCGCTGTACGTGAGCGGGCAGCGCGGGGCGAAGCGGTCGGTGGCCGCTACCCAGACCGCGTGGACGTTCGTCAAGCCGGCGGTCGTGCCGCTGCTCGCGCTGGCGGCGCTGGGTTTTCTCGTCATGTTGAGCACCTCGTACATCACGACGCGCTGGGAGACGCAGCGCAACCCGTGGGTCTACAACTGGGCTCAGTCCTGTGTGGACGCTCCGGAGGGCGCGGTGGCACCCGCGGTTCCCGCGGGCACGGCGGCGTGCCGGGAGACGCTCGCCGGTGGCTTCGCCAGCACGAACTCGCAGATCGCGCAGTCGCTCGCCACCATCGCCGACGGCGGTATGTGGGGTCGCGGGCTCGCCGACACGACCTCACGTGGGTTGCCCGCGGGCAGTTCCGACCTCGTGCTCGCGGTGATCTGGAGCAAGCTCGGCGGTTTCGTGGTGCTGTTGCTCAGCGCGTTGCTGGCGCTGCTGGCCTCGGCGCTCGCGAAGCTGTCGCGCACCACGGGCAAGGCGGCCTCGCCGGAACGGCTGTTCATCGGCGGGTTCGCGGGCATGGTGCTGGTGCAGTTCCTCTTCGTGCTGGCCGCGACGGTCAACGCCGTGCCGCACTCGGGCATCACCGCGCCGTTCCTGTCCTACGGCGTGCAGTCGACGGTGGCGCTCGGCCTCGGCGTGATCATCGCGGTCGCGCTGCACTACCGGTCGGAACCGCGACCCCAGCCGCAACCAAGACCGAAACAGGCGCTGAGCCTGAGTCTCTCCCCCTCGCTGCTGGCTTTCCTGACCTGTCTGATGCTCGCGTGGGGCGTCACGGTCTGGCCCTACACCGGTCTCGCGGAGAACCGGCCCTTCTGCGCCACGACGTCGGCCGTGGTCGACGCCGAGCGGTGTTCGACCGACCGGATCGCGAACGCGCGCACGTCGGTCGAACTCGTCGTCGGCGGCAAGGTGCAGTACGTGCGCAAGGGCGCGGACCCGACCTGGGCACCGGTGGGGCAACCCACCGTCACGCTGGCCGATCTCGCCGGGATCGTCGACGGCAGTGCGTTGAACGACGCGCTGTCGAGCGGATCCGGCACGTCGCTCGGCGAACGCGTCGGCCCGGCGGCGCCCGCGACACCGGGTTCGGTCGAGCTGTCCGTCGACCCGGTACTTCAGGCCGCCATGGCGACGGCGCTGCGGACACCGACACAAGGCGTCGGCCCGCTCGCCGGCGGACTGGTCGTGCTGGACGCGCGCTCCGGGCACGTGCTCACGTCGGCCAGCGCGCCGACCGAGACCGCCCGCGCCACCCCCGGCATCACGGTCACGCAGGAGATGGAGAACTTCCTCGCCGCGCACCGGACGTACTACCACCCCAGGTCGGACGGCACTCCGGACGAGACGCGCCCCTGCGACACGGCACAGCCGACCGCCGAGGAACGAACGAACTGCGTTCGCTGGGGCCTGCGCACGGACCCCGGCCCGCGTTCACCCGAGGAGCAGGCGGGTCTGCGTGCCTACGTGGGCGGTCTGGAGGGCGTGACGCTGCCGGGTCCGACGGTCAACCGGGCGCTCGGCAACCGGTACGGACTCGGCTCCACGTTCAAGGTGGTCGTCGCGGCGGCGTACCTGCGCCAGCCGGGCACGACCGCCCAGGACCTGATCCCGGCGCCGCTGTTCCTGCAACTCGGAGGCCAGCGGATCAACAACTACGACAAGGTCGCCTGCCCCGGCACGACCTCCGACGGGCAGATCTCGCTGACCCAGGCGCTCGCGGTCTCCTGCAACACCGCGTTCGTCCAGCTCGCGGGCAAGATCGGGTGGCAGAGCATCGAGGACACGGCGAAGGCGTTCGGGTTCTCGCTCGCCGGGTCCGAGCCGGGGCACGCGTGGCTCGCCGGGGTGGTCGCGGGGGTCGACTCCGTTGTGCCGCACGGCCTCGCGGCCTCAGACATCGGCAACCCGGTGCTCGGCGGCGGCGCGGTCGAGGGCACGCCATTGCAGATGGCCGCGGTCATGGCCGCGGTCGCCAACAACGGCACGACGGTCCAGCCGTCGCTGGTCACCTCGGTCACCGATCCGAACGGCGGCGAGCACCGCCCGGTCACCGGCGAGACGCGCGAGGTCCTCGAACCCGCGCAGGCCGAACAGCTTCGACTCGCTTTGTCCGCCACCGCCACCACCGGCACCGCGGCCGAACTGTCCACAGTGGATGGACGAGAGCTGTGGGTGAAGACCGGCACGCACGTGCTGGTCGAGGACGACGTGGCGACGCCGGCGGGACAGTTCGTCCGGCAGATCGCGTGGCTCGTCGGCGCCATGCCGACCCCGAAGGGGCCGGTGTCGTTCGCCGTCGCCGTCGAGACGGGCGACGAGAAGGCCGGCGCCGCGCGAGTCCGCCTGCTGGCGCAGCAGGCGATCGACAAGGTCACGGAGGTGCGCGGATGACCGCCGACATCGACCCCCGCTTCGAAGAGGCGGCGCGGATCGAGGCCACCACGAGGTTCCACGAGTTCCTGGTGCGCCAGAAGGCCCCGGCGAACGGCGTGTGGCTGGTCAAGATCCGGATCGCGACCTCGCGCCCGCTGTCCGACCCGGTCCGCGCGAAGATCCGCGAGTCGCTCCTCGACGTGCGCGGCGGCCACCGCGACATCCGCACCAGGGTCACGTTCACCGTCGACCCGAGCGTGCCGCGCGGCTGCGAGGTGCGCTGCGACGCGGCGGAGACCGGCAGGGACGAGGTCTCCGAGCCGCCGCCGGAGTTCGACGACGACGACCAGTCCGAGCTGCTGGTGCTGAGCTGGGGCGCCCTGCGGTTCGAGTTCGTGCTGTCGGCGAGCCCGAAGTGGCTGCCGTTCGGCCGCCCGCACGCCAGGGACGACTACGGGCCCGGCGTGGTGCTCCCCCGCTCGATGCTCGCCGTGCCGTCGGGCAGGCTGCTGGACTTCCGCTTCCACAACGGGGACCTGGAGCTGCGCCGGTTCCCGCACGGCCCGCACATCGCGGTGTCCGCCGACGACCACCTGCTGATCACCGACCAGAGCCCGCACGTCGTCGGCCGCCGCGGCCGGATCACCTTCACCGACGTCAACACCGGCGAAGGCTGCACGCTCGACTACGAGCTCCAGGACTGGCTGGTCGGCCAGCCGAGCGTGCCAGGCGAACCCGACCACCTGGACGGCTCACCGCACCCCACCGTGCACGAGACGGGCCGGATCCTGCTGATCGAACCGCCGTCCACCGCGACCAAGCCGGAGGAACGGCTCTTCCCGGTGCCGTCGAGCAGCCCGGAACGGCCGATGCGGCACCTGGTGACGCAGGTGCTCTACTCCGTGGCCACCGAGCAGGACCGGCCCGCGAACCGTTGGCACGTCAAGATGTACCGCTGCGCGACCCCGCAGCACGCCGCCCAGCTGCGCCGGTACCTGCGCACCCAGGCCGTGCTCATCGAGCAGGTCAACGCCTCGGTCGGCGGCACCGCGCAGGCACCGCCGTGGGTGATCACGCCGGTGCACGTGCTGTCCGGCCGGACCGGCCTGACCGGACCACCGCAGGCGACGGATCTCTCGATGCCGGAACACGAGGTGGTGTCCGATCCGGAGAACCGGCTGTCCGCGTGGTTCGGCGTCGCCGACCGGCCGCAGCCCGCCTGTTTCGTCCTGGTGGTGTCACCGCTGCTGACGCCGGTCGGCTGGCCCAGGGCGGACATGCGCACGGTCGCGCCGGGCGTCGAGCAACTGCCCGAGCTGCGCACACTCGCCATCGGCCTGGACGCGATGCACAAACGGGACATCGCGCACTGCGACATCAAGCCGGCGAACGTCTGCCGCTACCTCACCGCGAACAACCGCAGCGGGTACGTGCTGATCGACGGCGACTCGGTGGCGCGTGCCACCGCGCAGTTGCCCGAGCTGAGGTTCAGCGCCGCCTACGCCTCGCCGGAGGTGCTCTACCAGCGGCACCGCATGCGGGCGCCCGGCAGGGAACGGCAGGAGATCGACCTGCGCGAGCACGACCGGTTCGGCTTCGCGCTGGTCGTGCTCACCGCCGTCGCGGGCGAGGACCGGGTCGCGCCGATGCTCACGCAGGACGACGACGGCAGGCGCACGGTCGACTCGCCGGACGTCGTGGCGGGTGCGCTCGCGGCCTACTGGCCGGAGCACTGGCGGCCGTTCGCCAGGATGCTCGCGGCGCCGTTCCAGCCGAGCGCGCTGGGCGGCGACGAGTGGAGCGCGACCAAGTGGATCGACGAGCTCCAGTCGCTCATCCGAGCCCGTCCATCCACAAAGGACGATCGACCCGAGGACGAACCGCTGCCCCCGGTCGGCAGGCACGCGCGGCACGTGGACGAGATCCGCGCGGAGGTGCGAGCCGACGCGACAGGGCACAAGAACCGCGTCCCGGCGGTCGCCGCGGCGGTGCAGCGGCACCAGATGTCCGTGGCACGGCACGCGTACTGGCGGGAGGTCGCGGTGCGCGGCCTGCTGCCGATGGCCATCCCGCTGATCCTGCTGTTCGGCCTGTTGATGGGGAGGTGATGTCGTGCGCTACGAGGAGACGCTGCCCGGTGCGTTGCGCGACGCGGTGCGAAAGGTGTGCCCGCCGCCGGACTTCGACGAGTCGATCCGGCACGTGATCGGCGACTGGGTGCTGTGGGAGGAGCCGACCGCGACGGTCGCGCGGCGGGAGGCCGAGCCGCACGTGCACGGCTATCTCGAGCGGGCCGCGGCGGCGGGAGCGACCTGCGGCAGGGCGTTCGCCCGGATCGTCCTGCTGCCGGTCACGGTGCTGCTGCTGATGTTGTTCGTCCTGCTGGCCCTGCTGTGAACGGAAGACGCGAATGACGTGGTCCCACAACCTCAACCAGCTCAAGCGATGTCCCGCGTGCGACGACGACCTGGGTGTGCCGCCGTCGCACGCCGAGGACGGTGCCTGGCGACGGCCGAGCCTCCTGCTGGAGGTGTGCGGCACCGAGCGCGGCGCGATGGAGTGGCGGCTCAGCTCGTTCGACAACGCCGTCGAGTCGCAGTCGAAGGGCTACCACCGGTCCCGGCCCGGCTGGGTCTACCGGATGTGCGGTGACGGGCACGTCTTCCTCGACCACATCAGGATGACCGGCGAGAGCGTCGGTACGGAGTGGACGGTCGACGACTTCGACGTGGCCGCCACGATCGGCGGTGTGGCGGCCGGCAAGAGCTACCTGGTCCTGCGCACCCTGCACCAGCAGCTGTCGGTGAGCGGCCTGCCGCACATCACCTCGCCGGACCGGCCGATGCAGGTCAACAGCCTCACCGTGGACTGGCTGGAGGACACGCCGTTGCAGGTGCTGCTCCAGAACTACCGCGAGACCGAGGAGAAGGGGCTCCCGCTCGGGCCGACGGTGCTGCGCACCACGGTGCCGTTCCACTTCCTCAGCGCCAACATCTCCCCCGACGTCGTGCCCGCTCTCCTGGAACTGCAGGAGAAGCTCGGCGGTGAGGGCCACCTCGACCGGTCGTCGTGGGGACGGCGGATCCGCCAGCCGATCCTGTGCCGGTACCAGATCGGCGGCAGGCGGGTGCTCGTCGCGATCGCCGACCTCGCGGGTGAGCAGTTCGCGAAGTCGGCGCTGGAGGACGACTACCACCAGCGGCTGCTGCGCAACTACGGCACCCTCACCTGGGTGATCGACCCGGCGATCGCGAAGCCGTTCGCCGCGTTCATGCCCGAGGACACCGCCGAGGAGACGATCGCGGCCAGCGTCCGGCCGGGTGAGAGCGTGAACAACGACCTGCGCGGCGTGCTGAACCAGCGCAACGCGGTGCAGCGCCGGGTCGCGGGCACGCTCGCGCAGGAGGCGGGCGCGTTCGCCGCCAACATCGGGGCCCGGCAGCACGTGCTGGTGTGCATCACCAAGATGGACCTCGTCCACCTGGGGTTGCGGCGGGGCAAGAGGCTCGACGAACTCGGCGCGCCGGGGGCGATCGTCAAGGGTGCCGCGCGGTACCTCGCGGAGCTCGCGGTCCGGTTCAGCGGGCCGGACCGCAGGATGGTCGAGGACGCGGCCCTGCACTCGATCCTCGACCCGATCGACCGGACGCGGCACGAGCCGAACCTGTTCGAGGCGACCGTGCGGCAGTTCGCCACGGCGATCGTGGAACACCACGCGAACCCCGACGCGTGGTGGAACCTGGTGCACGTCGGTGGCGGCGCGGTGATCCAGGTGCGCGAGGGTGAGCACTCGTCGGTGCTGCCCGCGAGCCGGATCCTGTTGCCGTCGCTGGACTCGCACATCGCGGGCGCGCTCACCCCGTACCAGTCGGCGGTGCTGCGCACCAGGGACCTGGTGATGTCCGCGCTGGGGTGCGGCATCGCGTTCGCGCTCGGGTTCGAGCAACGCGTCGAGTCGATGCTCGGGCAGAAGTGGCGCGACGTCCGGTTCTTCCTGTGCTCCCCGTTGGAGCACGCGCCCGTCCGGGTCGCCGCGACGAGCGAGCTGATCGAGCCGCAGGACGCGAGCGCGGTCTTCCCCGATGTCGACGAGAGATCAGCGGCACTGTCCCAGTTGCTGCTCTGCCTGCTCCGGAGGATGCGGCCGTGACCGAACACGTCGTCGTTGAGTGGGGTGACCATGCCGGTGGCGGCTTCGCGCTGTACACCGATTCGCGGCGGGGCACGGCGCCCGCGCCCGCGTTCGTGAGGGCGGCGCACGACCTTCAGGACGACGTCGTGCACCAGCCGCCGGAGGACGCGCGCGACAACGACCGGTTCCCGGTGTGGGGACTGCAGAAGGTCGACGTCGAGGACCACGGTCCGCACTGGTGCTTCACCGTGCAGGGCCGGGGTGGCGCGTTCGGGCGGGCGGGCAGCTGCCAGTTCCTGTTCGCGCCCGCCGCGGTGGATCCCGCCGAGGTGTGGGCGTACGGCGTCGCGCTGGTGGGCCAGGACGGCAGGCTCGGTCACGAACCGCGCCCCGTCTCCCTGCCCGAGGTGGAACCGTCCGTGCTGCTGGGTCCGCTCACGGCGCTGGCCGAACGCCGCAGACGCGTCGCGGTGGCCGGCTCCCCCGCCGAGGTCGCGGCCGTGATCGGCCGCCTCGTCACGGCGTTGCCGAGCGCGGTGGTGGGCGAGCACATCTGGATGACGTTCCCGCTGAGCACGCCGGTGCTGGACAAGCGTCCGAGCGTCACCGGGCAGTGGCCCGCCGAGCAGTCGGACAACCTGAGCGCCCGCCGGGTCGCGCGCTGGCTGGAGCCGGATCGTGACGAGCTGCCGGAGTCCCTTCCGCGCCGCGCGGACGAGGCGCTCGGGTGGCTGGCGCAGCTCGCCGCAGCCGGGCGCCGTACCCCGGCGCACCGCGGTTCGGCGTCGATGCGGGCGTTGCTGGACCTGATCATCGCCGAGGAGCTGGGCATCACCGAGGCGGACATCGCGGGCCTGGTGCACGTGCACGACCCGCGGCTGCGCAACGGCACCAACCCGGACATGGTCGTGCGCTGGGCGGCCCAGCAGAGCGGCTCCGCGATCAGCGAACTGCTCCGCAACCCGCCGCAGTGGCTGGAGGAGCTGCTGTTCGACGGGTTGATGCACGCGCAGCTGCGGGCCGGGCACGGGCAGAACCCAGCGCTCTTCCCGCCCGCGCACGCCGTCGACGGCAGGTGGCACACGTTGCTCGCCGACCTCCTCCGTGCGCGTTACCAGGGGCAGGAGGAGATCCAGCGGTTCGTGCGCGACCACGTGGTCGCGCCCGGCAAGCCGCTCGGCACACCCGATCTCGTGCAGCACTGGCGGAGCTGGCTGGTGAACCTCGGCGTCGCACCGAACGACCCGTCCATCTTCCCGTTGCCCGTCAAGGACATCGCGGCTGCTCTGATCCAGAACGGCCGGATCACCGACGCGCACCAGCAGTTCCTGCGGGCGGGCGATCCGGTCGAGGCGATCAGGTTGGTCGTGGGGCGCATGAACGAGGTGACCCCGACGGGCGCCAACGTGCTGATGGCGGTGCCCGACAACGTCGAGAGCAGGATCCAGGTGCTCAAGATCGTGCTCGCGCACAACACCTTCGGCGAGTCGGAGCCCGCGGCGTGGCTCGTCAAGCTCATCACGACGGCCGGCTCCAGCCGGGTGAAGGAGGCGGTCGTCATCGCCGGGACCCAGCACCTCGAGAAGACCACTTCCGGGCCGCTGCCCGCCGCGTTCCTGGCCTCGGTGCTGGAGTTCTGGAGCGAGCTGTCGGAGAAGGAGCCCGTCGCGCACGTGGTGCTGCGCGACGCGGGTGTTCTGTTGCTTCCCAAGCCATCTACCGGAAGCGCACCCCGACCGGCGCCGCGGCACGACGACCACTGGCCGGTGCGCGAGGAACCGGCCCGGTCGCTGGCGTTCGTTCCCGAGGCTCCGCAGGAGGACGACCCCGCCGACGAAGCGCAGGGCTCGGGGTGGGCCATGTCCGCGGTGATGGCGACGACGGTGGTCGTCGTGCTCTTCCTCGTGGTGAGCGCCGTGCTCGGCCGATTGGGGTAGTGATGACCGAACCGTTGTCCGCGGCCCGGCAGGTGGCCGCGCTGGCCAAGACCGCGATGTCCACAATGGACAATGCGGCCGGGGTGTCCGCCAAGAACCGCCCTCCGCACCTCGCCCAGTTGCACGGCGTCCTGCAGGTGGCCGCGCAGCAGGCCAAGCAGGTCGAGTCGAACCCGGCGACCGCCGACCGCGACGCCGACCTGTGGCGGTTGCGCGAACCCGGCTACCTGCGCGCGATCTGCGAACACCCGCCCGCACACCCGAGCAACGTGCTGGTGCTGCTGCCGGTCGTCCTCACCTGGTCCGCGCTCGGTTTCGCGGAATGGCGCTACGTCGAGCAGTACACGTCGAGCGATCCCGGTGCCCGCCCGTCGTTCTTCGCGGACTGGCTCTCCCAGCCCTGGTACCTCGGTCCGGTCATGCTGTCGCTCGTGATCGTCGTGACGGTGCTGTGGGTCATGCTCAACCACCGCCGCACCTGGTCGTCCCACCGCCGCGCCGACACGATCGACCGGATCGCCCACCAGCTCGAGGTGGACCTGCTCCCGCCGCTCGCCATCCTGCGCGCCCAGCTGAGCACCTCGTCGCCGGAACAACAGACGCGCGAGGCGGCCGCCACCCTGGCAGGCGCCGCGGGACGGCTCGGCGAGGCCTCCTCCCGCCTGGCCGCCGCCTCCGAGGTGGTGGACCGCCTGGGCGCGGTGGCCAGGGAGCTCGTGGCCGCCCTGCCCGACCTCGCCCGCCAGGTGGAGGCGTTCTCCGGGGTCCAGAAACGGTTCGGCGAGCAGGCCGGCCAGATCGTCGCCGCGGTGGCACCCCTCGAGACCGTGGTGGCCGACGTCGGCGCCGCGGCGGGCCTGGCCCGCGAGGCCTCGGCCACCTCCGGGGAGGTGGTGCGCGCGGCGGCCGTGCAGAACTCGCTGGCGCACGACCTCTCGACCCGCAACGCGGCACACCGCGAACTGCTGGAGGAGGCCCAGAAACCGTTCTCCGCGGCCGCCGACTCGGTCGCGGGCGCGGCGGATCGCTTCCAGGCCACCGTGTCCACGCTCCAGGAGACCACCTCCAAGCTGCGCGAGGCGATCCGCGAGGTGAACTGGCTCGCGATGGTGTCCGACGGGCTGCGCCATCCGACCGAACACCCGGATCACATCCAGCCCGGCCAGCCGCCGGCGGACCCGGCCGCACCTGCCGACCACGAACCACATCCCGGCCGCACCACCTCTCCGGACGAGGCGCCACGTCCGGACTTCACGGCATATCCGGACCACGCGACGGGACCGGACCACTCCACGCCGCCGACCCCCGCGGATCAGCCCCGGCGTCCGGGCCGGTTCAGGCGTCCGGGCCAGGTGGCGTGATGGCGCGCAGGCAACCGGTCAACGCGCTGGGCGTGGCCGGCTGGCTCTTCGCGGAGCTGGCCCTGGTGCTGATGATCGTCGCCCTCGGGTCGGACGAACACGTGCCGGCGGCCGAATCGAGCACCCCGTCCGCGTCGGCATCGCTAACCCCTACGACCACGAGCGCCGCTGCCGCGCCGGAAGGTCTCTCGCTGACCACTAGGTCGTTCATCATGTCCGTGGACGGGTCCGGCACGGGCGTGGTGGACGAGTTCCGCCGCAGGCTTCTCGACGAGGTCGGGCCGGACGGGCGCGTCGGGTTGATCCTGGTGTTCGGGAAGTCCCGCGACCCGTCCGTGCCGACGCAGGGAACCCTGGTCTCGCAACAGCTCAAGGACCTGGTGGTGGCGGCTGGCCTGCCTCAGCTGAGCACCATGAACGACATGCGCGCCTACCTCGGCTCGGAAGGTGCGCCGGGTGACGCCAAGGTCGAGCTGTTCCTGTTCAACGGAGGCCGCTGATGCGCCCGCGCGGTCCGGACGTCGTCGTGGTCGACGGGTCAGGTGCGGAACGAGGCCCTGCGCTGTGCTCAGCCTTGGGGCGAAACGGACTGCGCGCGGAGGCGATGTCCGCGTTGGACATCAAGGCGGATCCCTGGGCGTGCGTGCTGTTGCTGATGCCCGTCGACGAGCTGCCGGACGACGGGCATCACGTGCTGTCCGTGGTGGCCGGGCTGCGCGGCCGGTTCCGGGGGCGGTTCGTGGTGGCGTGGCACGTGCCGAACCGCGTTCGCGCCAAGGTGGCCGCCACCGCCGGGAACCACGCCGCGTTGCTGCTCGGCACCAGCTGGCAGCGGGAGCTGGTGCGGCACGCCACGCCGTTCGACGCGGTGCGGTGCCGGGACCGGCAGGTGCGCGAGCTCATGTCGGCGCGGCGGATCGGCGGCAAGGCAGTCGAGGGGTTCCTCACCGACCTCGACGCGGTGGACCCGTTGGCACTGCACGACATCACCGCGCAGGTAGCCGACCACGGGGACGAGACGCGGCTGTTCTGGCCGCCGCCGGAGTCGATCGTCGAGGCGGTCCTGCTCCGGAGTGTCCCGGAGAACGCGGTGGTGGGCGGTGACTGAGTACCGGAGCGTCTTCAAAGGAACCGCCGACACGGTGTTGCAGGCGGGCTATGTGCGGACCGTGCGGTTCGACGCGTCCGGGGACGTGCCGGTCGACGAGGCGGTGCGCGACCTCGCGCCGCTGTTCGCCGACGTGCTCGCCGGCGGGTTCACCGGGCGGCGGTGGCTGATCGAGCAGATCGACCGGTTCGTGGCCGAGCAGCCGTGCGGTTATCTGTGGGTGGAGGGTGATGCGGGGGTCGGGAAGACCGCGCTCGCCGCGCATCTCGTCGAGGAACGGGGCTGGGCCGGGCACTTCTCGCGGCTGACGCTCGGCGGTTCGGCTCGCGTCGCGCTGCGCAACCTGGCGGGACAGATCGCACGCGATCACGATCTCGCGCGCGGTGGTCTGCTGCCCGAACGGTGGTGCACGCCGGAAGGGTTCCCGGGGTTGCTCTCCAAGATCACCCCTCCGCTCGTCCTGGTCGTGGACGGCGCCGACGAGGCCGAACAGATGGCGGGAGCACAGCCGTGGGGACTGCCGATGGAGCTGCCGCACGGCGTCTTCGTGGTGGGCACCTACCGGACGGGCAGTCCGCCGCCGAGGTCCACGGCACCCGCGTCGGTGGTGCGGCTCTCCGCGAGCGATCCCCGCAACGTCGCCGACGTGGCGGAGCACGTGGCCCAGGTCCGGCCCGACGCCGCCGAACTCGTCGAACGCTGCGGCGGCGTGTGGGTCTATCTGCGGTACGTCCTCAACGAGATCCAGCAAGGCACCCGTACGACCGCCGGCCCGCTGCCGAAGGACCTGTTCCGGTACTACGTCGACACACTGGAGCGGTGGAGCCGGACGGACGCACTGCTGCCACTCCTCGCGACCCTGGGCGTCGCGGGCGAACCGGTTGACGCGGGAACCCTGGCCGCACTGTCCGATGTGGACGAACGCGCGGTGAGGGAACACGTCCACCGGACGCTGCGGCCGTTCCTCGGCGCGGTCGACGGGCAGGCCGGGCGCGGTTTCGCGCTGTACCACGCCAGTCTGCGGGAATTCCTCGCCGGCGTGCGTCCCGGCGACGAGAGTCCGGAGCAGGACTGGAAGTGGTGGGACGTCCTGCGGTCGGCCACCATCGCCGCGCATGACCGGATCGCCGAGCACTACCTGACCGGGACGGTCGACGACGGCTACCCGCTCAGACACCTGGCACGCCATCTCGTGGGCGCGGGCCGTGACGAGGACCTGCACCGCCTGCTGCGCGCGGACGACGAGAGCGGACGGCCCGAGTGGTTCGCCGCGCACGACCGCGCCGGTACGGTCGACGGTTTCCTGTCCGACATCGCGGTCGCACGCGACCTTCGCGCCTGGACGACCGACCAGGCACTGGCGGAGAACCAGCCCGCGCTGACGCTGTGCGACGAGCTGTTCTACGACCTGGTCACGGCTTCGGTCACCAGCCGCACCAACGCGATCCCCGCCGAACTGGTCGCCGCACTCGTCGCCGGCGGTCTGTGGACGCAGGCCCGTGCGGTCGCGCACGCGCTCAGATTGCCCACGGCCACCGCGCGAGCACACGTGCTGGCCGTGCTCGCAGCCGAGACCGGCGACGACGACGTCCTGGACCTGGCGCTCGCCCAGGCCGAGCAGGTCACCGCCCCGTACCCGCGCGCCGAGGTGCTGCTCAAGCTGGTCCCCCACCGCCGAAGCCTCGTCCCGGAGGCGTTGCGCACCATCACGGACATCACCGGCGAGCACGAACGGGCAGGCGCCATCGCGGACCTGGCTCCGTGGCTGAGCGATCTCGGCACCGCGCGGACGCTGGCGGAGGACCTCACCAGTCCCCACGCCCGCGCACGGGCGTTGACCGCGCTGGACGACCAGACTGGTGCCCTGCAAGCGATTCGCGCGATCAGCGGCGAGCAGGACCGGGCCGAGGCACTGGCCGCCCTCGCGCCCCGCCTGTCCGACCCCCAATTCGCCGAAGCCCTGGCCGTGGCCGACACCATCACCGGGCACCACCGCGTCGCCGCCGTGGCAGCGCTGACCCAGGCCGACGCACTGACGACACCCGATCCCACGCCGGTCCGCGAAGCACTGGAAGCGGCCTCCGCGATCACCGATCCACACGACCGTGCCGAAGCGTTGACACGACTGGCACCCATGTTGCCCATCGCGCAGCGACGAGAAGCGCTGGCCGAAGCGCTCGCCGCTGCCACCGCGCCGGACGACGGCGGCCGGGACCTCCCCGCGAGGCTGGACTGGCCGGGCCTCACCGCGACCCGCAACCGGCCGATCACCCTGACGACCGTGTCGACCTACGTGGGAACTCACAGAAGACAAAAAGCCGTTGTCCCGCAACGAGATCAACTCGACAGTCTGCTGGCGGACGCGGCGGCCGCCACCGACAACCGCTCCCGGTCCCGCGCGCTGACCAAGCTGGTGCCGCACCTGTCCGCACCCGCCCAACTCGCCGAAGCGCTCGCCGCGACGCCGTACGGGGACCGGGACCTGCTCTGCGCGGTGGTGCAGCGAGCCGGCGACGTGGTGGCTGACGACAAGGCCTTCGTCGCCCTGCTCCGCCACGCGCTGAACAGCGGCGGCCGCGTCACCTGCACGGCGATCCTGGCCGCGGCACTGCCCAGGATCGAGGGCCTCGCCGGGGACGACGCGGCCGAGCGGCTCGCGGCGGCGCTGCACGACGTGCACCGGTGGTGGCCGTGACCCAGTGGCCAATAAGTGGACAAAAGCCCAGTTCAGAATCGTTTGATCCTACGATTCACCCATCAGGCGGCACCTGTTGCGACATCACGACGAGGACGACCGATGAGTGAGGTGACCGGCCTGGGGCCCGGTGATCCACGACGACTGGGGCCGTACCGGCTGCTCGGCAGGCTCGGCGCGGGCGGCATGGGCGTCGTGTACCTCGCCGTCTGGCCCGGCACCGACCGGCAGGTCGCGATCAAGGTGATCAACCGGTCCTACGCGGAGGTCCCGAAGTACCGCACCCGGTTCGAACGCGAGGTCCGGACCGCGACGTTGATCAGGTCCCCGCACGTCCCCCAGTTGCTGGACTCGAACCTGGAGTCCGACGAGCCGTACGTGGTGACCGAGGTGGTCCGCGGCACGAGTCTCGCGGGCCTGGAGCGCGGGCTCACCGCGGATCGGCTGCTGACCGTGGCGAGGGACACCGCGCAGGCGCTCCTCGACATCCACGCGCACCAGATCGTTCACCGCGATCTCAAGCCCTCCAACGTGATGATGGCGGGAGAACGGGCGATCGTGATCGACTTCGGGATCGCCGCCGACCTGTCCGACCTCGTCCGCGTGACCACTACGGACCACGTCGTCGGGACGCTGCCGTACCTCGCGCCCGAACTGGTGGACCCGCGGCGGACCGCGCAGGCGTCGCCCGCCTCCGACGTGTTCTCCTGGGGCTGCCTGCTCTACTTCGCCGCCACCGGCCGGGCCGCGTTCTCCGGCGTGGGAACCACGCTCACCCAACCGATCCCGGACCTCGTCGCGGTTCCGGGCGTCGTGCGCGAACTGGTCGCGCGCACCCTCGACAAGCGTCCCGAACAGCGCCCGTCGGTGCGGAGCATCCTGGACGAGCTGGCCACCGTGGGCGCGGAAGTGGTGCTGTGCGGCGGGAAAGGCAGAAGCTACACCGCACAACTGCTGTCCCGGCTCGTCAACTTCGGACTTGCGGTGCGGGTCTCCGCCGACCCGGATTCCCTTGCCGATGCGCGGGTTCTGGTCGTGGTCGTGTCCGAACGGCCGGACGCGGCGGTGCGGGACATGCGACTCGCGGCGGTGCAGCGCGGGGTGACCGTGCTCGTGGTGCTCGTCGGCGGTCACCACGAAACGGACGTCTTCCTCGACGCCCGCACGGGTGCGCTGCCCGATGACGCTCAGCTGCGAGCCTTGCGTGAGCTCGCAGCGGGCCGGAACGACTCGGTCACGACAACACCTCGTGAAGCGACGACCGACCCGGCGGTGGCCGAGATCGCCGCCGCACTCGCCGAAGGCGACCTGGTGACGGCGGATCTGCACACCACGGCGGCACTGCTGGCCGCGGCGGGCTGTGCGAGCCTCGGCTGGGCAGGGCTGGACGAGGTCGCGTCCATCGGCGAACGACTTCTGCGGGACTGCGCGCGCGTCTGGCACGAAGGCACCGACGGCAAGCACGGCTTCCGAGCGCAGCGCCTGCTCATGGCGGACGGCAACGGAACCGAGGTCGCCGACCTGGCACACCTGTTCGGCTGGGGCGACCCGGCGAGCATTCCCGCCGACTACCCGGCCTGGGTGACGGGCGCGGGACCCGGCTTCTTCCCGACCCTGCGCCACGAAGTCCCGTCAGGCGCCTGGTTCGACGACTGGAACGTCACTGTTTCCGCACTCTACGGGCGAATCCGGAGTGAGTTCTCATGATCGTGGTCATCGTTGTCCTCGTCGTGCTGGCCGTCGTGTTCGTCGGCGCGGCGGTGCCGATCCTGCGCAGGTTGCGGTACCTCCCGCTGCACCGGTACGCCGTCGCGACCCGCAGGTGGGGCCTGCCCGC
This sequence comes from Lentzea waywayandensis, assembly GCF_900115955.1. Taxonomy (GTDB): domain Bacteria; phylum Actinomycetota; class Actinomycetes; order Mycobacteriales; family Pseudonocardiaceae; genus Lentzea; species Lentzea waywayandensis. Next base: position 69,303 of record NZ_FOYL01000008.1, on the reverse strand, counting down.
GCCGAACCAGACGCGGGAGGAGTTCCTGCTCCGCCGCACGCGGATCGTGCGCGGCGGGCAGACGGTCCCGCCGTGGTCGTGGCTGTACGACATCCACGAGTACGACTACGTCACCATCCCGACGGGCACCGTGGGACTGGTCAAGGCCAAGATCGGTGCCAACGCTCCGGCAGGCCGCCGGCTGTCCAGGTACGTCGACTGCGACCGCTTCCAGAACGTCACGAAGTTCCTCAAGGGCGACTGCGAGCAGGGTGTGCAGCCGGAACTGCTGCGCGGCGGCGAAGCGTACGCCATCGACCCGCAGGTGTTCGATGTGTACACAGTGGACACTCTGCCCGCCGACTTCCCGGCCAAGCCGGACGACCTGAGGCTGGTCGCCATCGACGCCGAGGACGTCGGTGTCGTCGTCGTCACCGACGCGCCGCCACCCGACGACCTGCGCGTGCCCGCGCCCACGGTGAAGGGGCACAACAACTTCCAGAAACCGTGGGAGTTTCTCTGGAACGGTGGGCGCAGCGGACCGCAGACCGACGTCCTGCCGGGCGGCGCGACCTACGCCATCAACCCGCTGTTCGCCAGGGTCGTGCACATCCCGACCCGCGAGCTGACCCTGACCTGGGGCACCAAGTCCGTCAAAGAGGACCGCTACGACTCGGAACTGGGCCCGCTCAAGGTGATCATCCAGGGCTTCGAGCTGGAGGTCGAGCTGACCCAGACGCTGTCCATCCCTCCGTACGCCGCGCCTTTCCTGGTCAAGCGGTTCGGTGAAGACGCCTACGGCGACGTCGGCGTCCAGAAGTCCACCGCGGTCAAGCGGTTCGTGGGCCGGGTGCTCGGCGAGAAGGTCAGGGGCTACTTCAACGAACGCGCCAGCGGCGGCGAGATCGACAGGTTCCTCCACGAGCTCGCCGAGATGCGCGGGAAGCTGAGGGTCCAGATCACCCAGGCGCTGGCCGAGGTCCAGGTCGACGCCCGCGAGACGACGATCGGCGAGATCCGCTTCGCCTCCGACGAGCTCAACAAGGAGTACCGGGAGTACGTGCGGCTCCAGCAGCGGTTCCGGCAGCTCGAGCAGGAACTGCTGAACCAGCACGTCACGAACAACATCGAGCGCGTCCAGCTGGAGGTGCACAAGGAGAAGCTCGCAGCCAAGCTGGAGGTGCTGATCGACCTGATGGGGCCCGATCACGTCAAGCGGATGGAAGCGGAGAGGATCCGGGCCGGGGCGACCCACGCTCCGATCATCCTCACGGGTGGCATGCCCGCCGCCGTTCCGGTCGGCCCGTCGCAGCCTTCGGAGCGGATCGCGATCCCCGTTTTCGACGCCGCGGAGGGGCTGGACGTGTTCGACATCAGCCCCGGTCTGCTGTCCCCGGACGAAAGGACCGAGACCGGTGCCCCCGAATGAGCAGGCCCGGCCGGTGCTGGGCATCGATCTCGGCACCACCTACACGTGCGTGGCCGCGATGGGCCGGCTAGGCGAGATCGTGCTGCCCAACGCCGACGGCGAGTCGATCACCCCGTCGGTGGTCTACTTCGCCGACGACGGCACGGCTCTGGTCGGCAGCGCCGCCGTGGCCCGGCGCGACCAGGAACCCGGCCGGGTCGTCTCGCTGATCAAACGCGAGATGGGCAGGGCCGACGTCACGGTGGACGCGGGCGGGCGCCGGTACCACCCGCAGCAGGTGTCGGCGGTGATCCTGCTCAAGGTCGTCCAGGACGCGCTGGCGCACCTCGGCCGCCCGATGCCCGCGACCGGACCGGTCGCCGACGCGGTGGTCGCCGTGCCCGCCTACTTCGGCGCGGCCGAGCGCAAGGCCACCGCCCAGGCGGCCCAGCTGGCGCGGCTCAACCTGCTCGACCTGGTCAACGAGCCCGTTGCCGCGGCGGTGGCTCACGGCCTGCATCGCGGCGGCGAGCGCACCGCGATGGTGTACGACCTCGGCGGCGGGACGTTCGACGTGACCGTCATCCGGGTCAAGGCGGACGGCGCGGCCAAGGTCGTCGCCATCGAGGGGAACCACCGCCTCGGCGGGGCCGACTGGGACCGGCAGCTGACCGAACTGCTGCTCGGCCGGCTGAACTCGGCCGCGGACTCGTTGCGCGGCGACCCGAAGCTGATGGGCGGCCTGGTGCGGCAGGTGGAACAGCTCAAGATCGCCCTGACCGGGGCCGAGCGCCACACCGCGCTGGTCACCGTTCCCGGCGGCGCGGAGCACGTCGTGACGATCACCCGCGACGAGTACGAGGAGGCCACCGCCGACCTGCTCGGCCGCACCGTCGAGCTGACCCGGGACGCGCTGGAGAAGGCGCGCCCGCACGGCGTCGAGAAGATCGACGACCTGCTGCTGTCCGGCGGTATGTCCCGCACGCCGGCCGTGGCGCGCAGGCTCGCCGAGGAGCTGCCCGAGCTGCCCGCCGCCCGGCTGGCGCACGACGCCGACCACACCGTCGCCAAGGGCGCGGCCCGGCTGGCGTGGCACGCCCTGGGACACGACACCACCGACGAGATCGCCACGGTCACCGCGAAGGGATACGGGGTGGCGGTGGTGCGCGACGCGGCCCGTCCCGCGCTCGGGCACGGGATGCTGTGGATGATCCCGCCCGGTGCGGACGCCCCGGCGGTGCGCCGGCACCAGGTCTGCACGATCCGCGACGACCAGCGCCGCATGGCGATCCGGGTCTACGAGTCGGCCACCGGCTTCGTGCACGGAGACCTCGCGGACGATCCGGCGGACCACGTCAGCCTGGTCGCGGGCGAGATCACCGGGCTGCCCGCCGGTCTGCCGAAGGGCGCGCCGGTGGAGATCGGCTTCGAACTGAGGGGCGACGGCGTCCTGAAGGTGCACGCCCGCGCGGGCAACGGCGCGTCGCTGCGGCTCGAGGCGGAGGTGGCCGGGGCGATGACCGAGAGCGAGATGAGCGCGCCGCTGCCGGGAATCCGCCACTGACATGACCTTCGCCGAAGAGTCCTATGTGGACGACGTCCTCGTGCCGGTGCGGACCGGCTGGTCCCCGCACCGCAACTACTTCCGGGTGTACCGCCTCCCGCCACACCCCCGTCAGGCCGAGGTCGACGCGGCGCTGACCGACCTGCCCGCACGGTGGGGAACACTCGAGCTGCGTCTGCACGCCGTGGCCTGCGAACGCCTGCACGCGTGTCATTCCACGGCCGTCGCGGTGCTCGGCGACCCGGCCGCCCGCACCCGGCACCGGGAGTTCGTCGAACAGGAGCACCAGGCCCTCGTCGAGGTCGTCCGCCATCGCCTGCACGGAGCGCCCGCCATGACCCGCGACGACGTCGCCGCCGTGGTGCGCGTCGCCGGTGGCCGGTGGAGCACTCCCGACGTGGTGGCCGCGCTGGACGCCGCCGGCGCCGTCGTACGCGAGCCCGTCCCGCTGCCGCGCATCCCCCGGCCGAAGCGCTGGCCGACGTTGCGCGAGCACCTGGCCGACCTTCCGCACGACTCGTTGTGGGAGTACCTGTCCCGCACGGCGGAACTGCGCGGCGCGGACACCACGCCCGCCGAGGTGGAGACGCGACGACAACGTCTGCGGGTCTCGCGAGACCGGGCCGCGGACGCCGAACGGGCCGTTCTCGCACTCGTCCGGCTGTGGGCGGCAACGCCCGGCGGCCTGTCCGCCGCACTCGCCCACGACCTGCTGGCCGCGCTCGCCGCCGCGACGGTGTGCGGCTATCGGGCCGTGCGGGAGCTGGCCACCCCACAACGTTGTGCCGCAACCCTTTCCACCGATCCCGATGCCGTCGCGTACGCCGTGTGGTGTGCCCGCGAGGAGGCGGCGTGGGCGGAGACCTACTTCGAGGCGGTCGACGCACACCGCCTCCCCGCCGCGCTGGACGTGCTGGAGTCACGCCCTTTGCCCGAGTCGTGGGCCCGCGTCCGGGACGGGCTGCGCGCCGACCTCGACCGCCTGCGCGCCTCGCTGACCCAGGCCCGCGAGGCAGAGGACGCCGACCCGGAGGACGCCGCCGCCCGTTACCTGGCGATCGGCCGCGAGCTGACGGACCCGGCTGTCGACGAGGGCCTTCGCCGTTGCCCGGCCGCCGCTCCTCCCGCGGTCTCGGCCACTGTGGACGGTGCCGCGGTCGTCGTGGACTGGCAGCCGTCGCCGTCCACCGCGGGCAACATCACCTACCGGGTGTGTCGCGGGTCGACGGTGTTGTCCGAGAAGGCGACCGCGCCGCTCGTCGACCTCGAGGCTCCGGTCGGGCTGCCCCTGACCTACACCGTGACGGCGGCACGTGATGGCGCTCCGGGAGGAGCCACGTCGTCCGAGCCGGTCGCCGTGCTGCCCGAGGTGACGGACCTGCGGCTGGTCACCGAGCCCGGAGTCGTCTTCGGGCAGTGGCGGCTGCCGCCGGGGGCGTTGCGGGCGGTCGTCCGGCGCACCGGTTCGGACTCCGAAGTTCCCGTGCACGAGAACGGCTTCACCGATCGGGACGTGGAGCCCTGGACCGCGTACACCTACCGGGTGCTGGTCGAGTACGCGGCACTCCGCAGCCACGGCATCGACATCCCGGTGGTCTGCCTCGGCGAGCCGGACGTCGTCACCGACCTCCTGGCCGTGGCGGCGGGCGACGTCGTCGACCTCACCTGGACACCTCCGCGCGGCGACGAGGTCGAGATCCGGCTGCTCACCAGCCCCGAGGCCGCGCCCGCGGGCGTGGTCCGGCTCGACCAGGCCGCCGTGGCGGGACCGGTCGTCGCCACGAGCCGGTGCGGACGCGTCCGGGTGCCCGCCGCCGACCTCGCGGGCGGGCGCACCCTGGTACCGGTGACCGTGTCCGGACCGGTCGCCACCATCGGCACACCGGTGACCGTCGACATCTCGTCCGTGCACGTGACCGGACTGAGCGCGGTCCGGCTCGGCCCGCAGGTCCAGCTCTCCTGGCACTGGCCCGCCTGGGCGCGGGAGGTGCTGGTGGTGTGGCGGCACGGCGGCCCGCTCGCCGACCCGGCCGACCCGGCGGCACACCGTTGGCGCGTCACGAGAACGGCCTACCTGAGCCGTGGAACGCGACTGAACGCGGCTGAGCCGGGCAGTCACTGGTTCGGGGTGTGCGTCGTCGGCGACGGGCAACTCGGTCCACTTGCGACGGTCGAGTCGCCGTGCCCGGTCCAGCTGCGCTACCGGCTGCACGGACGAGCGCGCGCACTCGCGGTGGAGGTCGAGTGTGACGCCGACCTTCCCGACGTCGTCGTTCTCGGGAAGGAGGCCCTCCGGCCACTGGCTCCCGACGACGGTGTCGTGCTCGCGACGGTGCCGGGAGGCCAACGGGCCGGCCGGGCCGAGTTCACCGTGCCCGCCGAGTGGCGCGGACCGGTGCACCTGCGGGCGTTCGCGCTGGACGACTCGATGTGGGTGTGCCATCCCGACCCGCGCGACCTCGTCGTGCGGTGATCGGGGACGCCGTGATCTGCCCGTACTGCCGGACTCGGTGCTCTGCCGACCAGCTGCTGATGAGCTGCGGTCCGCTGTGCGCGTCCGCGCCACCGTTCCCGGCGAAGACCTTGCGCCGCAACCGATGCCCGCACGGCCGCGTTCCGCTGGCCCGCCGCGTATGCCCGGCCTGCGGACGAGCCGTTCCGCGTGAGTACGCCGAGGCACCGGGCCGCGCGATCGTCGTCGTGGGAGAACGTGAAGCGGGCAAGAGCACGTGGATCTCGGCGGCCGTCCGCCAGTTCGAGACCGGCGAGGCCGCGCTGGCGGGACTGTCCTTGCACCTGCTCGGCGAGAGCTCCCGCAACCGGTACGCGGATCTGCGCACACCTACGACAGAGCCGATGTTGATGAGCATCCGGTCGGTGAGTGCCAAGCCGGCGGTGCTCGCGCTGTACGAACTGCCGGAGGACGACTGCCCACCGGACATCATGGCCACCGCGGCGGGAGTGGTGCGCGTGATCGACCCGATGTGGCTTCCCGGCGTCCGCACCCTGTTCGGCCTGGAGCCTCGGCCGACGCGACCCGCGCCGTGGGCGCACCACGTCCCGACGGCGTTGACGGTGAGCAAGCTGGACCTGATCCGCGACATGTTCACCCACGGCTCTCCCCTGCGGCGCCCCGGTCTTCAGGACCGTGGTCACGTGGAGTCGGACAGCCTGGACGTGCACCACGAGGTCGAGGCCTGGCTGGCCCGCTGGGGCGGCATCGACGTCCCACGTGATCACCGCTGCTTCGCACTGTCCGCAGCAGACGGACAGCGGGTGGCGGAACCGTTGCTGTGGCTGCTCTCCCGGCTCCGCGCGACGAGGACCTGAGCCGTGGGCGCCTTGGCTGTGGTGGGATTCGTCGTCCTCGCGCCGTTCGCCCTCGTGGCGTTCGTCGTGGCGTTTGCGGCGAGCACGGCGATCGGCGTCGCGACCGCGGTCGGCAGCCCTACCCGCCTGGAACCGGTGGCGCACCGGGCCGGCGAGGACCCCGCGCACCGGCTCTACCTGGCGGGCCCCGCTTTCCAGGACGTCTGGCGGCTGAGCGGCGCCGCCGTTCTCGCGACCTATCACCGGCTCGTGGCCCTGCCGGACGAGGATCTCCCGGACTCGATGTTCGCCCGGATGTGGCGCAGGCGGTCGATCAGGAACCTGGACGGACCGCTAGTCCTGCCGCCCGCGGGCCTGGCGGGCGGGTACGCGCTGGGTTTCCTGACGGTGACGCTGCTGATCGCGTTCGTCACGGCACTGCACGCGGTGCTGGCGGGCACGGTCGTCCTGGCCGTGCGCGCGACGGCGTGCGGCCTGCGCTGGTTCGAGATCATCACGCTGACCCTGCGCGGAATCACCACCGAGTGCGGCACGTGCGAGCAGCGGGCCCGCCCCGCGTTCACCTGCGCGTGCGGACGGGTCCACCACAACCTCGTCCCCGGCGCCCAGGGCGTCTTCCGGCGCACCTGCCTGTGCGGCCACCGTTTGCCGGCGCTTCTGCTCAACGGCAAGCACTCCCTGCCCGCGAGCTGCGGCCGCTGCCACAGCCCGTTGCCACCTCTGGCGCAGTCGGTCCCCGCCGTGCACCTCCCGGTGGTGGGCGGCACGACGGAAGGACGGTCAGCCTTCCTGCACGCCGTGCTCTCCCCTCGGCAGCCCGCGCCCGTGCACAGAATCCTCTTGGGAGAAAAGAACTCCCGGCGCCTGGTACACCTCTACGACACCGCCGGCGACACCTTCGAACACGCCGCGTTCCTCGGCCTGGCCGGCGGCGTGATCCTCGTCGTCGATCCGTTCCCCGGCCCCGGAAGCACCGACCCGAAACTCACGCTCGACCGCGTGACCGAGTCACTGACCGAACTGCGCGGAACCGCGATTCCCCTGGCCGTGGTCATCACCAGGACGGACGCGCTGCCAGGCACGGGCGACCGCTCGATGACCATCAGGCGGTGGCTGCTCGACCACGGCCGCGTCGACCTGGTGAACACCGCGCAGAACCACTTCACCCGAGTCCACTACTTCGTAGCCGCCGACGACCCCTGGGCGCCCGTCCACTGGCTGCTCGGCGCCTTCGTCACACGATGATTCACTCATCGGGGGACCTCCGCCCAGGGCGGCCGGCGGTACGATCCCGCACATCATGGGCGAAGGCACGGAAGACCCCGCCGGCAAGGGCGACTCGGTCATCAACGACCCCCTGCTGACCACCCCGCTGGCCAGAATGATGGCGCTGGCGATGGGCACGGACGTCCGCGTGTTCGAGGTGCCGGTGGCCCAGAGCGCGGGACTCGCGGGCCTGGTCGGCGTCGGCACCAGCGAGAACGGCGAGCCGCAGTGCAAGATCGGCCTCACCGACGACCTGGACGACGGCCTGCGCGCCGACGTGCTGGCGTTCGGTCTGGCGGTGCTCGTCGGCACGCCGGAGATCCTCGACGAGAGCCCGGACGGCGTCCTCGGGATCAGCAGGGAGCGCCTTCCCCAGGCCGGCAACGGCCCCGGCAACCTGGCCTGGCACATGCTGGAGACGTGCGGGCGAGAGTCGCCGTCGGCCACGTTCCGGCTGATGATCATCCAGCCCGACGAGTAGACCCCGGCCGAGGGCGAGCAGGTCAGTCCTGGGGCGTCAGCACGAAGATCGGCATCTTCCTGGTGGTGTTCTTCCGGTACTCGGCGTAGTCCGGCCACGCCTCCACGGCTCGCTCGAACCACGTGTCGTACTCGGCGCCGTCGACCTCTCGGGCCGTGTAGTCCTTCTTCACCGGGCCGTCCTGAAGCTCGACGTGCGGGTGCCCGACGACGTTGAAGTACCAGACGGGGTGCTTGGGGGCACCGCCCAGTGACGCGACGACGGCGTACTCGCCGTCGTGCTCGACCCGCATCAGCGGCGTCTTGCGGATCTTGCCGCTCTTGGCGCCCAACGTGGTCAGCACGATCACCGGCTTGCCCTGGTTGTCGGTGCCCTCGGTCCCGCCGGAGCGTTCGATCAGCTCCACCTGCTCGCGTGCCATGTCGAACGAGCTCGGCACGTATTCCCCGGTCAGAGGCATGATCATGTCCTTGTCTGCGCTGTGATGCCTACGAATCGGACTATACCCCGTTTTGGCGGCCACGGTTTGCGCGGTTCGGCCAGCGGGTAACGCAGGGCTTCGAACGTCTCCGCGGAAGAGGGCCGGTTCGACCATGGACTCGAGTGACGAACCTCCCTCCGCACCGGCGAACCTCTCGCTGGAGCTGCACGAGCACACACCTCCGCTGGCCGCGCTGCGCCGCCGGATCTCCGAGGTGTTCGGCGACCTGTCGCAGGACCTGATCGAGGACGTGCAGCTGGCCGTGACCGAGCTGGTCAGCAACGCCTACGACCACGGACTGCATCCGCGCCGGCTCCGCCTCCGGCGCGTCGAGGTGTCCCGTCGTCTCCGCGTCGAGGTCGACGACGCCTCACCGAACCAGCCGGTCCTGGGCCGTTCCCGGATCAGTGCCACGCGGGGACGAGGCCTGATCATCGTGGACAAGATCGCCGAGGACTGGGGCGTCGTCCGGCGGTCGATCGGCAAGACCGTCTGGGCCGAGCTCCTCTTCGACGAGGCCTGAACCGGCCGAGACGTCGCGAACCCGTCGTGGAGGTCCTCTGTGGACCTCGGCGTTCCTCCGTCAGGACTGAGTCCGTGTTTACCCGTGCTCGCAGCCGGGTATGTGAATGGCCGGAACCAAAGCCGTGCCAAGGAATCTGGAGCCGAGCCTGTGTGGTGAGACAGGAGGAACGACCAGCCATGTGGTTCGTGGACGGGAAAGACGCGCAGTTCCTCGACGGCGCGCCGGTGGGCAGCATCGACCTCGCCCGCGGCCTCGCGGGGTCGGGACGGTCGCTGCCGGAGATCACGGCGGTGATCGAACGGGCGCCGGTGGGCTTCGCCGTCGTGGACGAACAGATGCGGTTCCTCTACGCCAATCCGGAGTTCGTGTCGCTGCACGGTCTGGCGGCGCGTGACCACGTCGGGCGAACGCTGAGCGAGGTGGTTTCCCCCGCCTACGAGGCCGCGGTGGAACGGCACGTCACCGAGGTGCTCGGGGCCGGCGCCGTGCACCGCGACGTCGAGACGAGTGCCGAGGTCGGGAACACCAGGAAGCAGCTCCTGCTCAACCTGTTCCCGTTGTGCGACAACGAGGACGAGGTGATCGCCGCCGTGATCGCGGTGCAGGACCTCACCAGGTCCCACGAGGTCGCGGAGCTCGAAGGACTGCGCGTGCAGGCCGAGTGGACCGACCGGCTGGACCGGACGCAACGCGCGGGCGGCACGGGGTCCTGGGAGAGCGACCTGCGCACCGGAAGGGTCGTGTGGTCGGCCAACCTCTGCCGCATCGCCGGTGTCACCCACTCCCCGAACACGCTCGACGAGGTTCTCGCGCTCGTGCACCCCGACGACGTCGAACGGGCCAGGGCGTCCCTCACCCTGCACACCGCGACACCGGACATCGAGTACCGGCTGTGCACGTCCGACGGCCGGGTCGTCGTGGTCAACTCGATCGCCGAGCCGGTCATCGACGTCTCCGGGTCCGTGGTCGCGCTGCGAGGCATGTGCGTCGACCGCACCGCCCGGCGCACCGCCGAGGCCGACGCGCGAGCGGCCGCGGTGCGAGCGGACGAGATGACGGCGCGACTGAGGGACGAGCGGCAGATCGTGCTGCAGTTGCAGCGGGCTCTGCTGCCGCCGAGCATCCCCGCCGTCGAAGCGACCGAACTGGCCGTGGCCTACCAGCCCGCGAACAGCTCGGCCGGTGTGGGCGGCGACTTCTACGACGCGTTCCCCCTGTCCGACGGCAGGCTCGCGATCGCGGTCGGCGACGTGATCGGCCACGACATCGAGGCCGCGGTCACGATGGGCCGGGTCCGCAGCGCCATTCGCGCCTACGCGATGCAGGACCCGCTGCCCGACCGCGTGCTGCGTGACCTGAACCTGCTCGTCTTCTCCAGCGGCGACATGACGATGACGACGGTGTTCTACGGCGTCTACACCCCGTGGGACGGCACCCTGCGCTACGCCAACGCCGGTCACCCGCATCCGCTGCTGGTCCGCGGCGGCGTCGCCCGTCCGATGGCGCACCGGCACGGGCTGATCGCGGGCGCCGTGCACCACGCCGAGTACCTCGCGTTCGAGACGTCCCTGCGACCGGAGGACCTGCTGATCGTCTACACCGACGGACTCGTCGAACATCGTGACGAGGACATCGACACGGGCGTCGAGAAGCTGTGTGCCGCGGTGACAGCGCCGCACCTGCCGGAACGCCTCGACGACCTCGTGCCGGCGGTGATCAGCGCCGTCGCTCCCGAACAGGGTCGCGACGACGTCTGCGTGCTCGCCCTGCGCCACAGACCGGATCCGCCCAAGTTCACCGCCCCAGGTCCGGCACCAACGCGGTGAACGGCTCTACGATGCAGTGGCGAGCGTCCAGCAGCCTGCGCCGTGCACTCCCCAAGGCGGTGAAGGAGTGCGGCGGCATGGCCGACGAACCAGAAACGTTCCCGCCGTCAGCGGCTCACCCGAACGGCGATCGGCCCGATCCGGTGGAACGCCTCGACGAGACGACAGAGGCACTCGCGGTGCTGCGCGACGCGTTCACCGGCGAGGAGGACCTGGACGAGGCGCTCCAGCGGCTGGCGGAGACGGCGGCCAGGGCGATCGTGGACGCCGACGCGGTGACCGTCTCGGTGCTCAAGCTGGACCAGACGCGCACGGCGGCCGCGACCGACGCGCTTCTCGTCGAGGTCGACGAGAAGCAGTACAGCTCCGACCGCGGCCCGTGCCTGGAGGCCGCCCGCACCCTGAGCGCCGTCCGTGCGGTGGTCGGCGAACATCGCGGTGAGTGGCCCGAGTTCGAGTCGGCCGCGGAGGAACACGGCATCCGCGCCTACCTGTCCGTGCCCGTGGTGCTCCCGGCGTCGGAGAGATCCGAGGCGCAGCACGTGGGCTCGCTCAACATCTACAGTCGTACCGCGGCCGCTTTCGACCCGTTCGACGAAAGCCTGATGCGCCTGTTCACCACCGCGGCCTCCACCACGATCACCAGCGCGCAACGGTGGCAGCGCTCCCGCAAGCACATCCAGCACCTGGAGCAGGCGCTCGAGTCGCGTGCCGTCATCGAACAGGCGAAGGGCGCGCTGATGGCCGCACACGAGTGCACGGCGGACGAGGCCTTCACGATGCTGGTCGAGCGATCTCAGCGCGACAACGTGAAGCTCCGCAACATCGCCCTCGCCCTGTTGCGGACCGTCACACGCTCGGGGTGAGCCGGGCACGGTTGATCGCTTCGGCGAGCGGGCACCCCATCACCGACGCAGAAGGCGTGCCACGGCGAAGGAGGACGACGTGATGAACCGCAGGACCTCGTCCGATGTCGCGCACGTCCTCGAGCTCGACCGCGACGTCACCGACCTCGGCCGGATTCGCCGATGGACCGAGTCGTCCCTCTCCGGCCTGCACCAGGACGAGCTCGTCGACGTGCTGCTGGTCGTCACGGAGCTCGTGTCGAACGTCTACGACCACGCTCGGTTCCCGGCACGTCTCCGGCTGCGGAGGTCGGCCCGGCCGTGCACCGTCACCATCGCGGTCGAGGACGCCTCCTCCACGAACCCCGTGCTGCGACCGGTCTCACCCGACTCGGTGCGCAGCCGCGGTCTGGTGATCGTGAACCAGCTGGCCAAGCGGTGGGGCGTGGTCCAGAGCAGGGTCGGGAAGTCCGTGTGGGCCCTGATCCCCTGCCCGCTCACGTCCTGAACCGTCCAGAAGGTGGTGGCGCCGCTCCCCCTGCGACGCCGCCACCTTCTCCCCCGATCGCGGATCCCCTCATCCACGCGGCAGAGCCTGCCAGGGTGAACCTGAAGGGACGCTGAAAGAACCTGAACCGGATTTCAGGACGCGATCATGAGCGATGCGGCAGGCTGCCCCCATGCGCGTGCTCGTGGTGGAGGATGATCCCCGTCTCGCCGACCTGCTCACCCGCGGCCTGACCGCCGAAGGGTTCGCCGTCGACGTGGAGCGCACCGGCACGGACGGGCTGTGGCGGGCGCGGGAGCACCCGTACGACGTGATCGTCCTGGACATCATGCTGCCCGGTCTCAACGGTTACCGGGTCTGCCAGGCGCTGCGGGACGCGGGCGTGTGGACGCCGATCCTGATGCTCACCGCCAAGGACGGCGAGTTCGACGAGGCCGAGGGCCTGGACACCGGCGCCGACGACTACCTGACCAAGCCGTTCTCCTACGTGGTGCTGGTGGCCAGGCTCAGGGCGCTGGCCCGGCGGTCGCGCACCGCCCAGCCGGTGTTGCTGCGGGCGGGCGACCTGGTGCTCGATCCGGTCAGCCGGGAGTGCCACCGGGGTACCGCGCGGATCGAGCTGAAGGCCAAGGAGTTCTCGGTGCTGAGCTTCCTGCTCAGGCACGCCGGCGAGGTCGTCACCAAGTCGGAGATCATCGACGGCGTGTGGGACGCGGCGCAGGACCCCGACCCCAACCTCGTCGAGGTCTACATCAGCGCGCTTCGCCGCAAGATCGACACGCCGTTCGACCGGCGGAGCATCACCACCGTGCGCGGCGTCGGCTACCGGTTGGTGGACCGATGAAATCCTTGCAGGTCAAGGTGACCGTGCTGGCCACGGTGATCACCGCGCTGCTGATCGGGCTCGCCGGGACGCTGATGCTGACGGCACAACGCCGGCAGATCGCCGACCAGACGGCGGACAGTTCGCGCGTGCACTACATGTGCTCCAGCCAGAACTGCGTCCGGCTGCGCGAGCAGACGACCGCTCCCACGCCAGGGGTGCTGGTCCGGTACGCAAGCGTCGAGGTGCGGCCGGAGTTGTCGATGTGGCCGTTCACCAAGCTCGGCGAGACCCCGTACCAGGTGATCGGGGACGGGCCACGCCTCGACGAGGAGTTGACGCTGAACATCGTCTACCAGGCGCAACGGCAGCTGAACAGCGCGACGCTGGTCCTGTTCGGCGTGCTTTCCTCGATCGCCGCGCTGGTGTCGGTCACGGTGCTGGGCGCGGCCAACCGGGTGCTGCGGCCTGTGGAGGCGATGCGGGCCGAGGTGGCCGAGATCAACGAGCACAACCTCACCCGGCGCGTCCCGGTGCCGTCCTCCGACAACGAGATCGCCCGGCTGGGCAAGACGCTGAACGAGACGCTGGACCGGATGCACAGCGCCGTCGAGGACACCCGCAGGTTCGTCGCGGACGCCTCGCACGAGCTGCGCAGCCCGCTGGCCGCGTTGCGGGCCGAGCTGGAGATCGCGCTGTCGCATCCGCACCTGGCGGACTGGACCACCGTCGTGAAGGCGGCGCTGGAGGACGCCGAAAGACTCCAGGAGCTGACCACGGATCTGTTGCTGCTGGCCAGGTTGGACGCCGACGCACTGGACAACCAGGACACCGTGGACCTCACCGCCGTGGTGCGACGGGAAGTCTCGCGCCGGGCGATGGTCACCCTGGAGGCCGACGACCACGTCGTCGTTCCGGGGCGACGGGCGCAGCTGTCCCGGCTGCTCGGCAACCTGCTGGACAACGCCGAACGCCACGCGGGCACCGAGGTGGTCGTGCGGCTGCGCGGCGGGCCTTCCGCGACGATCGAGGTCATCGACGACGGCCCCGGCATCCCCGAGGCGGACCGGGAACGCGTCTTCGACCGGTTCACCCGGCTCGACGAGGCCCGCACCCGTGCCGCGGGCGGCGCCGGCCTCGGGCTCGCGATCGCCCGGCGCATCGCCACCAGGCACCACGGCACGCTCGAAGCCGCCGACGCCGAGGGTTTCCGCGGAATCCGTTTCGTGGCAACGATTCCGACCGGCGTTTCGCTACCGAGGAAAGCCGCCGCGCAGCAGCGCGCGGGCGACGAGGTGTGGCAGTTCCTCAACGGCTCGATCGTCTCGACGCACTTCCACATCCCCGAACCACGCCCGGCGCTCGAACAGCAACTGGAGTGGGAGCTCATCTTCGGCGAGCACCAGCCCGTGCCGCGGTGATCAGGCGCGCGCGAACCGCCGCGCCTCGTGGTGGGCGGCCATCCGGACGGGTGCGTTGACCACACCGAAGCCGCGGTAGCCACCGATCCGTTCGACCACCTCGAAGAACACCCTCGCGCCCGCCAGTTCGGTGTAGAAGTGCAGGTACTCACCGAACTCGTCGCGGTCGTAGAGCACGGAGTTCTGCCGGAGCGCGTCGACACGATCAGCCGACAGTTTCGTGCGCGCCAGGAGGTCGTCGTAGTAGTTGCCGGGGATCTCCAGCAGCCGTGCGCCCAGCTGCCGCAACGTTTCGGCGCACGCGACCGCGTCGGCACAGGTGAACGCGATGTGCTGAGGCTCCTCCACCGCCGGTGCCCACCCTCCACGCCGAACCAGCGCGCAGTCCAGGGTGAGCCGGACGCCGCCGCCACTCACGCCGCGACCGCGCACCAGGCCGAACGGCGCCGCGAACTCCGCCGTCACACCAGGTTCCAGGCCCAGCACCGAACGGTAGAACAGGCCCGCCTCGTCGAAGTTGTCGAACGGCTGGGTCAGCGCGACGTGGTCGATGCCGGTGATGCCGGCCTCCGGCGCCGACTCACCGGTGGGCACGAAGTCACCGAGCCAGTCGTCGTCCGCGCACAGGAAGATCTCGGTGCCGTCAGGTGCGGCGATCGCCGTCAGCGGCGCCTCACCAGGACCTGCCTTGCGTGCCAAGGGAGGCGCGAGCAGGACCTTCGCCCGCCGTGCCGCGGCGGCCGGGTCCGGCACGGAGACACCGAGCGCGCCGATCGCACCGGGTTCGCCTTCCGCGTTGACCAGCACGCGCGCTTCGCCCTGCGTCCACAGTTCCACGGGCTTCGAGCGATGCACGCCCGTCCGCGTGAAGCCCAGCACCGCGAGGTCCGACTCCCCCACGACCTCGGCGAAGGCGTAGCCGGTCGGAACGGGCGCGGCGGGAACGTCCAGCAGCCGCAAGGAGTCCTGGAGACCGACGAGCGACCGCATGGCGTCGACCGCGGCGCGGTGCGGGTCGGACTGGCGGAAGACGTCGTTGAACACCTCGAGCGAGAGCGGGCCGCGGTACCCGGCGTCGAGGACGTCACGGGTGAACGTCGTCAGGTCGAAGTCGCCCTGCCCAGGGAAAAGCCGGTGGTGGCGGCTCCACGGCAGAACGTCCATCGGCAGCGTCGGCGCGTCGGCGAGCTGGAGGAAGAAGATCTTCTCGCCGGGGATCGCGCGGATGGCCCTGGGATCGTCCCCTTTGGACAGGATGTGGAAGCTGTCGAGGCAGACCCCGAGTGACGGATGCCCGGCGCGGCGCACGATCCGCCACGCGTGCTCGTAGCCGTTGACGTACCTGCCCCAGGCGAGTGCTTCATAAGCGATGCGCAGGCCGCGTTCGCCCGCGCGCGTCGCGAGCAGGTGCAGCTGTTCCGCGGCGAGATCGTCGTCGTCGATGGCCTCCGGCGACACCGAGGAGCACACGAGCACGGTGTCCACGCCCAGTTCGGCCATGACGTCGAACTTCTGCTCGGCACGGCGAAGGTTGGCGGCGAGCACGTCCGGCGGCACGGCCTCGAAGTCGCGGAAGGGCTGGTACAGATCGATGCTCAGGCCGAGATCGGCACAGCGTTGCCGGATCTCCGCCGGGCCGCGGCGGTCGGCGAGCAGGTCGTTCTCGAAGAGCTCGATGCCGTCGAAGCCTGCCTCGGCGGCCGCGGTCAGCTTGTCGTCCAACGTGCCGGACAGGCACACGGTGGCGATGGCGGTGCGCAGATCAGGACGCATGAGCGGGCTCTCCTTCCAGCTCCTCGAAGTGCGCGAGCATCCGGTCCGCGTCCGGTTCGACGCCGGTGAACAGCCGCAACGACTCGGCGGCCTGGAGCACGACCATCCCGCCGCCGTGCAGCACCCGGCAGCCCCGTGCCCGCGCGGCGGCGAGGAGCGCGGTCTCCAGCGGCCGGTAGACGATGTCGGCGACCCAGAGTTCGCCCCGCAGCAACGACTCGTCGAGCGGCAGGCCGGGATGTGCCGCCATGCCCGTGGGGGTCGCGTGGACGAGGCCGTCCGCGGTGCGCACGGCCTCAGGGGTGCAGGTGGTGGCCCGGCCGGGGCCGAAACTCCGCTCCAACGCCGACACCAGCTTCGCGGCACGATCCCGGTCGACGTCGTGGACGCCGAGGTGTCCGGTGCCGAGCGAGAGCAACGCGTGGGCCACGGCGGCGCCCGCCCCGCCCGCGCCGAGCAGGACGACGTTCTTCATCCTGGCGTCCGGCAGGCCCCGGCTCAGGCTGCGGGCGAACCCCGTCGCGTCGGTGTTGTGGCCGATCGCCCTGCCGTTCTCGAAGACCACGGTGTTCACGGCGCCGAGCGCGGCGGCCTCCGGGACGAGTTCGTCGAGGTGCGGCAGGATCGCCTGCTTCGCCGGATGGGTGATGTTGAGGCCGTCGAACCCCTCGGCCCTGGCCTGCGCCAGCACCTCGTTCACCGGCAGGCCGATGACGTCGAGGTCGAGCAACCGGTAGCTGTAGGGCAGCCCGAGCTCGGCGGCCTCGCGTTCGTGCAGCGCAGGGCTCAGCGACGGGCCGATGCCGGAGCCGATGAGCCCGATCAGGTAGGTGGTCACCCGGCCTCCACTTAATGTACGAACTAGTGAGTTCACTCTAGCGCGCCGAGTCGCCCGCAGGAAGTGCTGCACTAGAGTTGGCTGGTCATCCGCAGATCGAAGGGGGCTCGGTGGCCGCACCGCCGTCATCCGATGAGCGCCAGCGGGACAAGGACCGCACCCGCGCCGACATCCTGGACGTAGCCACGCGGGAGTTCGCGGACAAGGGCTACACCGGGGCGCGGGTCGACGAGATCGCCGAGCGCACCAGCACGACCAAGCGGATGATCTACTACTACTTCGGCGGCAAGGAACAGCTCTACATCGCCGTCCTGGAGCAGGCCTACCTCGCGATCCGGGCTCTCGAAGCGGAACTCGACGTCGAGCACCTCGAACCGGAGGACGCCATCCGCCGGCTCGCGGAGCTGACCTTCGACCACCACGAGGCGCATCCCGACTTCATCCGGCTCGTCAGCATCGAGAACATCCACCGCGCCGAACACATCGCACGGTCGGAAGTCCTGGCGGGACTCGCGAACCCGGCCCTCGACGGCCTGACGCAGATCCTCGAACGGGGCCGCGCGGCCGGCCGGTTCCGCGACGACGTGGACCCGCTCGACGTGCACATGGTGATCAGCTCGTTCTGCGTCTTCCGGCTCGCGAACCGGCACACGTTCGCCGCGATCTTCGGCAGGGACATGCTCGACCCCGGCCGCCGCGAGCACTACCGACGCATGCTCGGTGACATGCTGATCGACTATCTGACCAGCTGAAATCTCGCTCTTGACACACGGGGGTCACATATCCGACCTTGTATTAACTAACTAGGTCGTACATGGGAGTACGCCGTGACCACATCGATGGCCCGCAAGACTGCGCTGGCAGCCTGGATCGGCAGCGCCCTCGAGTACTACGACTTCTTCATCTACGGCACCGCCGCCGCGCTGGTCTTCAACAAGGTCTTCTTCCCCGCCGCCGATCCGGCGACGGGCACCCTGCTCGCGCTCGGCACGTTCGGCGTGGGCTACCTCGCCAGGCCGCTCGGCGCGTTCATCCTCGGCCACGTCGGGGATCGCTTCGGCCGCAAGAAGGTCCTCGTCTTCACGCTGCTGCTGATGGGCGTGGCCACGTTCGCCGTCGGCTGCCTGCCGACCTATGCCACAGCAGGTGTCCTCGCACCGGTCCTGCTCGTCTTTCTCCGCCTGCTGCAAGGACTTTCGGCCTCGGGCGAGCAGGCGGGCGCGAACTCGATGTCGCTGGAGCACGCCCCGGATCACCGCCGGGCGTACTTCACCAGCTTCACGCTGAGCGGCACGCAGGCAGGGCAGATCCTCGCCACAGCGATCTTCCTGCCGGTGGCGGCACTTCCCCAGGAG
The DNA here is from genome assembly GCF_900115955.1 of Lentzea waywayandensis. Classification (GTDB taxonomy): domain Bacteria; phylum Actinomycetota; class Actinomycetes; order Mycobacteriales; family Pseudonocardiaceae; genus Lentzea; species Lentzea waywayandensis. The sequence continues at coordinate 50,879 of NZ_FOYL01000008.1, read as the reverse complement.
GACCTGCTGACGTGGGGCTGGCGCGTGCCGTTCTGGTGCAGCGCGATCGTCGTGGTGGTCGGTCTCATCATCCGCCGCAAGATCGACGAGACCGCGGCGTTCAAGCGCACCAAGGCGGCCAAGCTGCCGGTCGCGGTGTTGTTCCGGACGCACTGGGCCGACGTCCTGCGGGTCGTCCTCGCGGCCACCATCGCGTCGGTCAGCACGATCTTCACCGTCTACGCCCTGAGCTACGCGGTGAACACGATCGGCCTGGCACGCACGCCGATGCTGTGGGTCGGCGTGCTGGCCAACGTCGTCGCGCTGGCCGCGATCCCGTTGCTGGCAGGGCTTTCGGACAGGATCGGCCGCAAACCCGTGTTCCTCGCGGGCTGCGGCGCGTGCGCGATCCTGATCTTCCCGTACCTGTGGTCGATCTCCATCGGCGCGTACGGGCTGGTGTTCGCGCTCGGCATCCTGCTGTTCGGCGTGTGCTACTCCGCGATCAACGGCATCTGGCCGTCCCTGTACGGCGAGATGTTCAGCACCGAGGTGAGGCTCTCCGGGATGGCGATCGGCACGCAGATCGGCTTCGCCATCGCGGGCTTCGCGCCGAGCGTGGTGGCGGCCATCGGCGCCGGGCGTGACGACTGGATCGGGGTCGCGATCTTCACCGCGGCGGTGTGCGCGGTCAGTGCGACCGCGATCGCGACGGGACGTGAGACGTACAAGCGTCCAACGGCGGAGCTCGGCCGCTTGCCGCAGGAAGCTGCTGCCGGGGCCTCATTGGGCCGTTGAGGGGTGGCCGGGGCGACTCCGCCGGGGTGCAATGATCCGGCGGAGTACGCCAACGGAGGTGTCGCATGCGAGCACGGCTCGTGGTGTCGTTGCTGGGACTCGTGCTCGTCGCAGGTGGTGCGCCCGCAGTGGCCGATCCCCTGCACGTTCCCGGTGACCAGCCGTTGCCCGGTTACACCATCGTCAACCCTCCACTGGCGCCCGAGGTGATCGACGGGCGGCCGACGAGGGTGTTGCAGGGCGTCCACCGGCATTCCGCGTACGTCGTCGAGGTGCCCGCGAAGTGGAACGGCCGGTTGGCCATGTGGGCGCACGGCTACCGCGGCACCGGCACCGTCCTCACCGTGGACCCACCGGCGTACGGCCTGCGCACCCGGATGCTCGGCCAGGGCTACGCCTGGGCCGCGTCCTCCTACTACAGCAACGGGTACGACGTCCGTGCCGGTGTCTCGGCGACGCACGACCTGGCACAGCACTTCGGCACGCTGGTCGCCAGGCCGAAGCAGGTGTTCGTCGCAGGGGTGTCGATGGGCGGGCACGTCATCGGCCGTTCGCTGGAGCAGTACCCCGGCTTCTACGACGGCGCGCTGCCGATGTGCGGCGTGCTCGGCGATCACGAGTTGTTCGACTTCTTCCTCGACCACCAGCTGACGGCGCAGGCGCTCGCCGGGATCCGCGCCTACCCGATCCCGGCCGACTACCAGACGGCCGTGGTGCCGCGCATCCAGGAGAAGCTGGGGCTGAACGGACTCCTGCCCGGCGGCCCGGACACCGTGACGGACCGGGGCGCCCAGTTCCGCGCGAACGTCGTCGAGCTCAGCGGCGGACCGCGTCCTGGCTCGACCCCCGCTTTCGCGTACTGGAAGGACTTCCTGTTCAGCCTCGCCGCGCCGCCCAACGACAGCGCGCCGCTCCCGCTCGACCCCGGCCGGTTGGCGACCAACCTCGGCACCCACTACCAGCCGAACACCCCGGTCGACCTCAACCGCGAGGTGCGGCGGGTGGCGCCGCGCGACTGGCGGACCCGTCTGTCCCCCGCGCTCACCGAGGTGCCCCGGATCGCGGGTAAGCCACGGGTTCCGGTGCTCTCGCTGCACGGGCTGGGTGACCTCTTCGTGCCGTTCTCGATGGAACAGGACTACCGGGCCGACGTCGCCCGCAACGGCCAGTCGAAGTTGGTGGTGCAGCGGGCGATCCGCACGGTGGACCACTGCGAGTTCTCGCCGGCGGAGGCGGGTGCGGCGTGGGACGACCTCGTGAGGTGGACCGACCGCGGCACGAAGCCCGCCGGTGACGCGATCGGCGATCGTGACGCGGTCGCCGCGCCCGCGTTCGGCTGCCGGTTCTCCGATCGCGCGGCCTACACCGGTCCCGGCACCCGCAGGTTGTTCTCGCCCTGTCCCGTGAACTGAGGTCGACGGCGGTTTCGAAACTTTGCCGTTTTGCCGCCCTTCGGCGCGTGCCGGGCGGGGCATTCACCTGGACGTTCGACGAATTCGACACCTGATTCAACGGATTCGACGGCTCTTGATCCGTCGAACCGGTCCGGTCGACACTGCGGGAAGTTCGTTCGGGCGGCATGGAGATTTGGCGCGATCCCTGCCGCTCGCACCGAACGGTGTGTCGACCGATCCACTCCACCCGCCTTTCGCGGGTGCTTCTCAGAAAGCGCCGAAAATGACGCTGACAGCGAAGTCAGTCGCACGGGTCACTCTCGTGTCAGCCCTTCTCACCGCCGTCGCGGGTGCCGCGATCATCGGAGCGTCGCCCGCCAGTGGCGCCGCCTCCACGTTGGGCGCGGCCGCCCAGCAGAGCGGCCGCTACTTCGGCACCGCGGTGGCCGCGGGCAAACTGGGCGACTCGACCTACACCGGGATCCTGAACCGCGAGTTCGACATGGTCACGGCCGAGAACGAGATGAAGATGGACGCGACCGAGCCCAACCAGGGCCAGTTCAGCTACGGCAACGCCGACCGGATCGTGAACCAGGCCCGCAACCAGGGCAAGCGAGTCCGCGGGCACGCGCTGGCGTGGCACTCGCAGCAGCCCGGCTGGATGCAGAACATGTCCGGCTCGTCGCTGCGCAACGCGATGCTGAACCACGTCACGCAGGTCGCGACCTACTACCGCGGCAAGATCTACGCCTGGGACGTCGTGAACGAGGCCTTCGCCGACGGCAGCAGCGGCGGCCGCCGTGACTCCAACCTCCAGCGCACCGGCAACGACTGGATCGAGGCGGCGTTCCGCGCGGCCCGTTCGGCCGACCCCGGCGCAAAGCTCTGTTACAACGACTACAACACCGACAACTGGTCGCACGCCAAGACCCAGGGCGTCTACCGGATGGTGCAGGACTTCAAGTCCCGTGGCGTCCCGATCGACTGCGTCGGTTTCCAGGCGCACTTCAACAGCGGCAACCCGGTGCCGTCCAACTACCACACCACCCTGCAGAACTTCGCCGCCCTCGGCGTGGACGTCCAGATCACCGAGCTGGACATCGAAGGCTCCGGCAGCACGCAGGCCCAGCAGTACCAAGGAGTCACCCAGGCCTGTCTGGCCGTCGCGCGGTGCACCGGCATCACCGTGTGGGGCATCCGCGACACCGACTCCTGGCGCGCTTCCGGCACTCCGCTGCTGTTCGACGGCAGCGGCAACAAGAAGGCCGCCTACACCTCGGTCCTCAACGTCCTGAACAGCGGCACGAACCCCGGACCGACGAGCACCACCACGTCGTCCAACCCCGGCGGCGGGGGCTGCACGGCGACGTACTCCGAGGGCGAGAAGTGGAGTGACCGCTTCAACGGCAACGTCACCGTCTCGGGCACGGACAACTGGATCGTCACGGTCACCGTGAGCTCGCCGCAGCGGATCATCGCCACCTGGAACACCAGCGCCACCTGGGACTCGGCCAACGTGATGACCGCGCGCCCCAACGGCAACGGCAACACGTTCGGCTTCACCATCCAGCACGGCGGCAACTGGAACTGGCCGAGCGTCTCCTGCCGCGTCGGCTGATCACCGCGGTCGCCGGAATTGTCGGACCCCCTTGCTACGGTCGTTTCAGCTGATCAACGCGAGGGGGAAAGACCGTGGCCGCTGCCACCACGTACCTGGAGCTGTCGGAGTCCGGCGGAAGTGCGCACAAGTTCTACGAGGTGGTCGTCGACGGCACGACGGTCACCATCACGTTCGGCCGCATCGGTGAACGCGGGTCCACTCGCGAGTCGACGTTCGCCGATGCGGCCAAGGCGGTGGTCGCCGCGGAGAAGAAGATCGGCGAGAAGGTGCGCAAGGGGTACGCGCCCGCGGTCAAGGGGCAGCGGGCGCGGCGGGCGATCACCCGGCGCGAGATCACGAGCGTGCAGTCGAGTGCCCGGCAGGCTCCTGTGCTGTGGCGCTTTCACTCCGGCGCGCCGGCGTTCGGCATCTTCATCGGCGAGGACGAGGCGTGGGTCGGCAACGAGCGCGGTGACGTCTTCACGCTCGCGCACGACGGCCAGGTGACCGGGCGGTACGGGCTGCCGGACGGCGTGAAGTGCATCGTCGCCGACGACTTCTGGATCTACGCGGGCTGCGACGACGGCCGCGTGTACGACCTGGGCGGCAAGGTTCCGCGCGTGGCGTACGAGATCGCCAACGACGTCGACATCTACTGGCTCGACATCGACGACGGCGTGCTCGGCGTGTCGGACCGGCAGGGCGGCATCACGATCGTCGACCACGAGGACGAGTTCCAGTGGTCGCGGCGCAGCACGGGCGACAGCGCGTGGATGGTGCGGTGTGCGCCGGAAGGGGTGTTCCACGGGCATTCTCGCGGCGTCACGCACTACGCGGCGCGCAGCGGCGATCCCGTGTGGCACGCCGAGACGGTGGGCGCCGTGCTGTTCGGCTGGCAGGAGCCGGCCGAGGTGTTCGCGGGCACCAGTCGCGGGTACGTGCACCGGTTAGCTCGCTCCAATGGCGCCGAGAAGGCGCGTTACCGTTGTGACGCAGCGGTTTTCTCGTGCGCCACCTCGCCGGGCGGCGACTACGTGTTCGCGGGCGACAACCACTCGTCGGTGTACTGCTTCGCGGCGGACGGCACGCGGTTGTGGAAGCTCGGCACGGGCTGCGGTTCCGCGTACTCCATGCAGTACCGCGACGAGCGCCTGTACATCGTCACGACGGACGGTTCGCTGGCGTGCATCGACGCCAGCCCGGCGGCGATCCACGCTGCCGAACAAGGAGAACTGCCGCAGCGCAGCGACATCAAGGCCGACCACTGGCAGCGCGTCGAGGCGACCGCCGCGGTGGAGACCGTCGTGGCCGGCGCGGTTCCGGCGGGTGGCATCGTCGTGGAGTGCGTGCAGGACGGCGGGCGGCTGCGCGTGCACGTGATCTCCGACGGATACGACCGCACTCGCGCCGTGCAGTTCCCGAAGGACATCCGCGTCCCCGGCGCGCGTTACCTGGTGACCGAGATCCACACTTCGGCGAGCGGCGGCTTCTACCGCGCGAGGGGAGAGATCAAGCGGCTCCTGTGATGCCAGGGCCCGGGGTTGTGGCACCGCGGCAGGTCGATGGCGTCACCGGTCAGGACGTACCCGCCGGACCGGTGCGCGATCGCCGGCGCCACCAGGACGCACCGCTGCCGGGGGCGGCTCCAGGTCCACCGCTCCCGCGCTCACTTCTCCCGGCAGACGCGACACCCCAGCGCCCCAGAACACTCACGCGGAAGTGAGCGTCCAGGTCGCCGTGTCGGTGTAAGTGCGTCCGTCGCGCGTGCCGGTGATCGTCACCGTGTTGGCGCCCGGCCGCAGGGAGATAGGCCAGGTGTAGATGTGGTCCGAAGCGGGCGGCTTCGGACCACCGACGGCCACGCCGTTCAACGTCAGCTGCACGGTGTCCGTCGTGCCGTAGGCGCGCACGGTGGTGGCGGCGGCGGTGCGCTGGGTCCAGCGGGCGCTGTTCAGGTGCACGAACGGGGTGTTCGTCCAGTTCGCCTTGTACAGGTAGAAGGAGTCCTTCCGGGTGGCGCGGTCGTAGGTGACCAGGCCCTTGTCGTTGCGTCCCAGGGTGTCGCCCTCGGAGCGGCTGTCGACGGCGAAGTCGAACATGTTCCAGACGAACGTGCCCCACAGGTACGAGCGCGTCTTGATGTCCGCCCAGTGGTTCTCGTGCACGAGGGTCTGGTACTCCTCCGGGTGCCATCGCGAGGTCGTCACGGGCGGGCGAGGGTTCTCCTCGTGCTGCGCGATGCTGCCGCCGGCTCCGTACTCGCTCAGCGCGATCCTGCGGGCCGGGTCGCGGGCGTGCAGGCGGTCCGCCCAGCCGCCGGGGCCGGTGCTGCTGGTGTCGTACCAGCCGAAGTACTTGTTGTAGGCAGCCAACTCCGCGTGGCTCGACACCGGGTCGAGGTCGCCGATGTGGCTCGCGTAGGTCGAGTGCCGGCCGGAGTCCTCGGCCCGGACGGCGGCGGCGAGGTCGCGCAGCAGGGTGTTGGTGGCCGTGTTGCTGGTCTTCTGCTCGTTGCCGATGCCCCAGAACGCGATGGACGGGTGGTTGAAGTTCTGCCGGATCATCTCCAGCAGCTGCTGCTGGGCGTTCGCGCGGAACGCCGCGCTGTCGGTGATCTCGTTGACCAGCGGGATCTCCGTCCACACCACGTAACCACGTTCGTCGGCGAGGTCGTAGATCTGCTCGGCCTGCTGGTAGTGGGCGGTGCGCAACGCGTTGACGCCCATCTCGTCCATCAGGTCGAAGTCCTGGCGCTGGTGCGCGGGCGTCACCGCCCAGCCGGCGTTCAGCCGGTCCTGGTGGGCATTCACGCCGTTGAGGCGCAAGGGCCTGCCGTTCAACGAGAATCCGGTGCTGGCGTCGACGGCGGTGGTGCGCAGGCCGAGCGGTTCGGTGACGACGTCCTTCACCGCGTTCGTGTCGGCGTCGATGATCTCCACGCTGGCGCGGTACAGGTACGGGTCAGCCTTGCCGTTCCACCGGTGCGGGCGCGCGATCGTGACCGTCTGCACGGTGTCGAAACCGGTGGCGGCGTTGACCGAACGGGTCGCGGACGTCGTCTCGCCGACGATGACGCCGGCGTGGTCGGCGACGACCGTGCGGATCTTGACCCGTGCCGCGGAAGCGCGGTTGTTCCAGGCCTTCGTGGTCACCTCGACGCTCGCGGACGCGTCACTCAGAGACCGTTGCCGCAGATAGACACCGGGGCCGCCGGAGTCGCCCATGCGCGCGGCGAGCAGGTCCAGCGCGGTCAGCGAGACGGTCCGGTAGATGCCGCCGAAGAACGTGAAGTCCGCGGAGATCGGGGCGATGTCGGCCTTCGCGGCGTTGTCCGCCTTGACCGCGATCACGTTGTCCTGCCCCAGTTTCAGCGCGGCGGTCGCGTCGAACCGGAACCCGGCGAAGCCGCCGCGGTGCTGGCCCAGCTTCACGCCGTTGACCCACACGTCCGCGACCTGGTTCACGCCGTCGAACCGCAACCACAGCCGGCGGCCCGCCAGCGTCGTGGACGGCGTGAAGTGCTTGCGGTACCAGCCGATTCCCCGGTAGTAGTTCGACCCGCCGTCCTGGCCGTCGGTGGCGTTCCACGTGTGCGGGACGCTGACCTGCGACCACGCCGAGTCGTTGAAACCCGATGCCTCGGCCCCGGCGGCGTCCGCGCGCAGGAACCGCCAGCCCGCGTCGAGACTCACCTGCGCGCGTGTCACCGGTGGCACGTAAGCCGAAGCCGCTGGTGTGCCGACGAACATCGCGGAGAGCAGAAGCAGAGGCAGGAGCAACGCCGGCAGACGTGTCATGCCACTGAACGTATGGGCGCGATGAAAACGGTGTCAACGAAAGGAGCTAGTTCCGGTACAACGGGTTGGGGCAGTCGACGTACCGGCTCGCCGCACCCTCCGCGCGCGTCCAGCGCAGCAGCAGGTTCGCCTTCGCGGGCACGAACCGGTTCTCCAGCAACGACATGACCTGTTCACATCCGTGATCTCTTGCATACGCAACGAAAACAGACCGTGCCTCGGTCCACACGTCGAGCCCGGGGTGCCGGACCAGCACCGCGCCGGCGATCTCGATCAGGTGGTTGACGATCAGGCAGTACTGGAGCCGCTCCCAGCCCTTCGCCTCGGAGACTCCCCGCGACCCCTCCAGTCCATCCATTGAGGACAGAAGCTCCGCGTGCCGGGGCAGCAGCCGCATGCCCTCGGGGTCGCGGTAGATCGCCTGCACCGGCATGCCCGCGGAGTCCACGCCCACCAGAACGTTCTGCAGGTGGCACTCCATCACGATGCCGTGCGCGAAGAACGCGTGCAGCACCGGAGGAACGACGACCGAGACGTACTGCCGGAACCAGCGCAGCGCGGCATCGGAATCCAGGCCGTCCAACGGGTTTCCCTCGAATCCCTCGCTGATTCCGGCCGCCAGCAACGGGGTCACGCCCGGAAGAACGTGCTGCCGGAGGCCGTCGCGCACCACGACCGCCAGCCCCTCGAACGAGTCCGGCGAGGTCCGGTAACCGCGGTCGATCAGGAAGGCCGCACCGGGGAAGTCCGACGCGATATCCGCGAACACCGGTCTCAGCAGGCGCCCGAGCGGCGGGATCCAGCGCAGGTCGTGCTCCCACAACCGCCGCACGTCGTTGGTGATCTGCACGTCCAGGCTGAACTTGTAGAACAGGTCCGCGGCCGGGTCGTAGACCGTGCGCACCGACGACGTCGGCCACACCTCGTGCTCCGCCACGGCACCCGTGAGGCCCAGCAAGGAGAGTTGCCACGGATGCGCGGGCAGCACACCGGCGGGCAGCGGCACCTCGCCGTCGTCGACGAACTCGCCTTCCAGGTGCGCCAGCGAAAAGCTCGCGTGCACCTCGGGCGAGTAGGGCAGCCACTCCGAGGCGGGCAGGCCGCCGCGACCCTTCGGCGCGGGGTGGTAGCGGTGGCCGGCGATCAACGCCTGCTCGGAACGCCGGTAGAGGTCGGCCGGCGGCGCGGCGCGGGCGTCGAGGACGGCGGCGATGGCCGACCGCGAGCCCGCGATCTCGTCCAGGAAACCGACCGGCGGGTCGCCGAGCTCCTTCGTGATGAGCACCGCGAGTTCGTGCCACGACAACGGCTGCCACGACCCGGTGAACACCTCGGGGTCCGACAGCCAGCGCCCCTCCCGCACCCGCAGCAGGACGCCGGTGCGGGGCAGGCGGATCGTGCCGTTCGCCCACTCCCCCACCTCGCGGCGCAGGCAGTTCAGCAGGGCCGTCGTGGTGACGGCGTCGGGGTCAGTGCTGGCTTCCACCGGTGTCCGCTTCCCTGTCGCGATGTGTCAGGATCAGATCATTCTGACGCAGACACCGGTCGAGTCCGACTTCGCCGCAGCGCTGGACGAAACACGCGCCGAGAGGTTCATCGCGGCGCTGCCGGGAGCCCGTGCGGCGATCCTCGCGCGCCTGCGCCGGGCCTTCGCGATCGAGCCGTTGCCGCAGGTCAGCGTTGATCCGGCCGAGTACGTCCACCCGGTCGGCCTCCTCACCGCACTGCGCTGGCCCGGCTCTGAGAGCCTGATCACGGAGGTCGCCCACAGCGTCGCCGGACTGGCTCTGTCCCGCACAACGAGCCCGCTCACGACTCCGTTCCTGAGCAGGTCGCTGGAGGAGCACGAGCAGAGCGTCGTCGACGGCCATCCGCTGCACCCGTGCTGCCGCAACCGCACCGGGTTCACCGCCCAGGACCACCTCGCGTACGGCCCCGAGCACCGCCCGATCGTGGCACTGCGGCTGCACTCCGCGCCGAGTCACGTGGTGTTCGGCGACTGGCCGGACGAGCTTCGCGACGGCGAGCGGATCCTCCTCCCGGTGCACCCGTGGCAGGCGGACCGGTTGAAGGTCCCCACCGAGGGCGCTCTGGACGCGAGCCCGCTGATGGCGCTGCGCACCCTCTCGACCGGTTCCTGGCACGTCAAGACGACGCTGAGCGCCCAGATCACGTCGGCCGTGCGGGACATCTCCGGCGGCTCGATCGCGACCGCGACGACGGTCTCCGACTTCCTGAGTTCCGCGGTGGAGGGCATCGAACTGCAGCAGAACCGGGCTTCGGCCGCCGTGCTGACCGACGGCGAACCGGACCGCCGGCTGGGCGTGATCCTGCGCGACAAACCCGTGCCACACGAGGGCGAGACCCTGCTGCCGCTGGCCGCGCTGAGCACCTGGCGGATCCCTGACCCGATCGAGTGGCTCGCGGAGTTCGCCGAACTGACCGTGCCGCCGCTGATGACGCTGCTGGCGCGCGGCGTGGCGCTGGAGGCGCACGAGCAGAACCTGCTGGTGGGCCTGGTGAACGGCAGGCCGCGCCGGGTGATCTACCGCGACCTGGCCGACATCCGCGTCAGCCCGCGCGCCGGCCTGCCGACCAGACTGCACGCGGGCCCGGAAGCCTTGCGCGCCAAGACGTTCGCGACGTTCTTCGCGACCGCGCTGACCGGGTTGGTCGGAGCCCTCGACGCCCCGGACGCCGACCTGTGGGACGTGGTGGCGAAGGCCGTCCCGGACACGCCGGACCGCCACGCGTTGTTGCACGACCCGTGGCCGGCCAAACCGCTCACGTTGATGCGGCTCGCCCCGGACACGACGGCCTGGGCCTTCCTGCCGAACCCGTTCAGGCCTTGAGCAACTCCGCACGGTGCTGCCACGCCAGCGACAACAACGCGGCACCGGCCGCCTGCGTCGGTTCGTGGTGAACGAAGCGCTCGACGTTCTCGGCGGTGAACGGCAGCCCACGCAGAACCTCGCCCTCTTCGTTGTGCGACACCAGATCGCCGAACAACTCGTCGAACTCCCCCGCCTCGATCACCGCGACCGTCAGCACGTCGGTGGCGAACGTCAGCGGGTCCACCCCCATACCGAGGTAGAACACCCGAGCCGCCGCCGTCAGCCGCCGCGCGAACGGCCAGGCCGCGTAGTCCACCGAGTGGATCTCCTCAGCGCCCAGCATCTCCTCGGCGAACTCGCGGATCATGCAGTGCCACAACGAGAAGTCGGCCTCGGTCGAGCCCTGGAACACACCGACCGGCAGCACCTGGAACATGCCGCCCGCATGTCCTACGCGCTTCGGGTCACGCCAGTGCAGGAAGAACGTCGCCTCTCCGGACGCCGAGTCGTGCCGCAGCGTGAGAGTGCTGATCGCGACGTTGATCGGACGGCGCCGGGGATCGCACGGATCACCGACCTCCGAACGCGAAGGCAGCGAGCCGATCCGGCCCAGCTCGCGCGCCGCGTACTCGTGGGCGCAGGCCTCGCCGACGTCGATGCCGTCGAAGTAGGTGCCGAGGCCGAACGTCAGGTGCCGGCCGGAGAAGTCGAGCAACCGGTAGGTCTCGCGGTTCTGGAACACCGCAGGCGCCGCGAGCGCGGCCATCGCCGCCGAGTAGCTGCCGAAGCCGTCCGGCAGCTGGGAGGCCGGCACCTCGGGCAGTTCGGCGGATGCCCCGAGTTCCAGTGAGAGATCGGCCAGCGGGATCGGCGCGGCCGCCATCCAGTCCGGCGACGTGAGCAGCGGCGTCCCGGCGACCCTGGGCACGTCCGGGTACTCCGAGACCGCCTTCAGGGCCAGCGCGTGGCGGTGTTCGAGCAGATGGGCGCGCACTTCGAGCCACTCGGCAGAGGTCGGCATGATGCCATTCTGGTCGGCGAAACGGCGAAATGACCGGGCCACCCGTGGCCCGGCCTCCTCACCGTGCAGCGGTCAGGCCCTCCAGCGCCGGGACGCGTGGACGACTTCGCCGACCGCGCGTGCCAGGCTTCCGTCGGCGTCGACGTGGCTCTCGTACTGCGCCGGAAGCGGCTGGGCCACCTCGGGCGGCGCCTCGTACGAGTCGCTGTCTTCCCAACGCAGCCTGCGCGCCGTCTTCACGAACACGACTGCCGCGACCAGCAGCAACATCCCGAGCACGGCCGGCCACCAGACCGATTCCGCGACCGCGATGGCGAACTGGACCTGGGCCACCACGACGAACACGACGGTCAGTCCGACCACCGACCACGGGGCCGAACTGCTCTCGTGTCTGCGCTTGGCGGCACCGGTTGCCCCCATTGGCGTCACCTCCACCGATGTTGCCGTGGACATCGGCGATTGATCGCACGGAGTTACAGGCCCAAGCGTACTCCTCGGTCGTTTGGTTGCAGACCGTCATCTTCCGGGCATCCGCGGACCGGCGCGAAACCGCTGCACAGCACGTGCGTGATTCACCCGGTGGTGTGATCATCAGCTCGTGTCCGCACTGCACGCGGGGGATCCCGCCTCATTCGCCGCCGATGTTCTCGACGAGGGTCCGGCCGAGCTGGAATACGTGCCAGGAGTGGCGTCCAGGCGCCCCACCAAGACGTGCGCGGGCGGCGCGCTGATCCGCGATTCCACCGGACGCGTGCTGTTCGTCGTGCCGACGTACAAGGCGGTGCTGGACATCCCCGGCGGCATGACCGAGGAGGACGAGTCCCCGAAGGCGGCGGCGCTGCGGGAGATCCGCGAGGAGCTCGGTCTGTCGCTGACGCTCGGGCCGTTGCTGGTGGTGGACTGGACGCCGCGCAACGGGGTCTGGCGCGACTGCCACCAGTTCGTGTTCGACGGCGGCGTCGTGGACGACGCGGTGGCCTGCGATCCCGAGCTGGAGGGCGTGTCGTACCTGACGCTGGACGAGGCACGGCACCGCATCTACCCGTCACTGCACCGGCGGCTCACCCTTGCTCTGGCCGCTCTTGAGAGCGGTTCCACCCGGTACGCCGAGTTCGGCCGGGAGGTCTGATGCGGATCGTCTCGCTGCTGCCCGCGGCCACCGACGTAATCGCCGAACTGGGACTCGTCGAGCACTTGGTAGGACGCACCCACGAGTGCGACTGGCCGGCCGAGGTCGAGGGCGTCCCGGTCGTCACGAGCACCGGGATCGACCAGAACACCCTGAGCAGCAGGGAGATCAACTCGACCGTCCACCACGGGTCGTCGCTGTACGGACTCGACGCGGACCTCCTGAACGACCTCGAGCCGGACGTGATCCTCACCCAGGACCTCTGCGACGTCTGCGCGATCTCGTACCGCAAGGTCACCGACACGGTCCGGATGATGGACGTGGGCCCGAAAGTGCTCAGCCTCGAACCCTCCACATTGGACGAAGTGCTGGACTGCCTGAGGACCGTGGGCGACGTCCTCGGCGTCGACAGCACGGACAAGATCGCCGCGCTGCGACACCGCATCGAGAACATCGAGCAGCAGACCAGGAACCTCGCCCACCCGCGAGTGGCCGCGATCGAATGGCTCGACCCGGTCTGGCCCGCCGGCCACTGGGTTCCGGAGCAGATCGCGGCAGCAGGCGGCATCCCGCTGATCGCAGGGAAGGGCGAGCACACCAGGCCGATCACCTGGCAGACCGTCCACGACGCCAAGCCGAACATCGCCCTCCTGATGCCCTGCGGCTTCCCGGTCGAACGGACGCTCCAGGAACTCCCGGACCAGCCGCTGCCGGAGACGTGGGTCCTGGATGGACCGTCGTACTTCAACCGGCCGGGCCCGCGCGTGGTGCGCGGAATCGAGGTCCTCGCCCACGTCCTGCACGGGATCGGAGAAACACCTTCCCAGCACGAGGCCCGTAAACTCGAACCATGGATCTGAGCGCGTTCCCCCGAGTCTCCCTGGGCAGCTGGCCGACCCCGCTGGAGGACGCCCCGAGGCTCGCGACCGAGCTCGGCGGCCCGCCGGTCCTGATCAAGCGCGACGACGTCAACGGCCTCGGCGCCGGCGGCAACAAGCTGCGCAAACTCGAGTTCCTGCTGGGCCAGGCGATCGAGCAGGGCGCGGATACGATCATCACGTTCGGCGCGCTGCAGACCAACCACGGCAGGCAGACGGCGGCGGCGTGCGCGAAGCTCGGCCTCAGGTGCGAGCTCGTGCTCACGGCCAAGGTGCCCATGAAGGGCGACGCGTACGAGAGGTCCGGCAACGTCGTCCTCGACCACATGTTCGGGGCGAACGTGCACGTCTGCGCGGACGCCGACGAGACCGTCAGGGCGTACGAGAAGATCAACCACGACAAGGCCGTCACGCTGCCCGTGGGCGGTTCGAACGGGCTGGGCGCGCTCGGCTACGTCGCGGCGGCCGTGGAGCTCGTGGGGCAGCTCAACGAGCGCGGCATCGACAACGCCACCATCGTCGTGCCGGACGGCAGCGGCGCCACGGCGGCGGGGGTCGCGCTCGGCACCGAACTGCTCGGCTGGCCCGGCGCCGTCCACGCCGTGAGCGTGTCGCACACCGCTCAGGACGCCGAGCAGGAGCTCCGCACCCTCGCCACCGACGCCGCCACCCTCCTCGGGCAGCCGGCCCCGAGGCTCGGCCACGTCACCGTCACCGACGACACCATCGGGCCTGGTTACGGCGTGCCGACGCCGGAGATGTGGAGCGTGCTGAAGCTGTTCGCGCGGACCGAGGGCGTGATCCTCGACCCGGTCTACACCGGCAAGGCCGCGGTGAAGTTCCGCGAGATCGCCCCGCACAGCGACGTGCCCGTCGTGTTCCTCCACACGGGTGGTCTTCCCGGCTTCTACGGGTACGCCCCCGAGGCCGTCGCCCAGTTCTGATCCGGAGTGATCAGTACTCTGGTGTGGTGACCGACCTGGCCGACGACCTGAGCCTGCTGCGCGACCTCGAACGACGTTTGCTCGTCTACAAGTTCGCGATCGAGGAGCTCATGACGAAGCTCCGCATCCTCAGCGAGGAGTTCGACTCGGTCCACCAGCACGACCCGATCGAACACATCACCAACCGCGTGAAGAAGCCGGAAGGCATCCTGGAGAAGCTGCGGCGCAAGGGCTTCCCGCTCGACCTCGACGCGATCGGCGACTGGCTCGACGACATCGCGGGCGTGCGGGTGGTCTGCCCGTTCGTCTCGGACGTCTACCGGGTCAAGGCGATGCTCGCGCGCCAGCACGACGTGGAGATCCTGCGCACCAAGGACTACATCGCCACGCCGAAGCCGAACGGCTACCGCAGCCTGCACCTGATCGTGCGGATCCCGGTGTTCCTGTCGGACCGGGTCGAGCACGTGAAGGTCGAGGTGCAGCTGCGGACCATCGCGATGGACTTCTGGGCCACGCTGGAGCACAAGCTGTTCTACAAGTACGACGACAGCCCGCCCGCGGACTTCGTGGGCGAGCTGATGTCGACGGCGATGATCGCGGCGCAGCTGGACGACCGGATGGAGTCGCTGCATCGGCGCATCCACCAGGACGATCGCTGAGCCGCGATCGCCGTCCTACGGCTTGCTGATCTCCAGCTGGATCTCCGTGACCCAGTCGGCGGGGTCGCCCTCGCCGTAGTTCAGGTACACCTCGCGGGCGAACCCGTTCTGCTTGTACCCGTTCGCCTCGATCCACGCCGCCACGGCCTGGTAGGTCGCGTCGACGTCGTCCATGGTGCCGCGATGCACGACGGTCGCCGCCTCGGCCAGCGCGGGCAGGTCGACGACCTCGAACTCGTAGGCCGGCGACGACTCGACGGCCACGGTCACACCGGCGTGCACGACGACCTGGTCGCCCTCGGCGGGCTCGTAGGTGGCGATCCCGTAGCCGGACGGCGCGACCCCCGCGCGGCCCAGTCGTTCGAGGAGCTGCGGGTACAGCGGCTGGATGACCGGGCCGATGTCCTCGGGCTCGTAGGAGGCGGCGGTCGCGGTCAGCCGGGCGACCCGGACGGCGGGAACGGGCTTCACAACGATCTCGTCGATGGGCATGGCGCCTTCTCTTTCGATGGCACGGAGACGTGCCTCGACCCGCCGCAGCCGCGACTCGTCCGCGAGGATCTGCTGCCGCAGCTCGGCGCGCCGCAACGAGAGCATGCCGTGCAACTGCTCGACGGAAAGCTTTTCGTCGAGCACCACACGCACCTGGTCGAGTGTCAGACCGAGGTCCTTCAACGCGACCAGGCGGTTGAGCCGTTGCAGCTGGGCGGCGGTGTAGAAGCGGTAGCCGGTGGCCGGGTCGACGCGGGCGGGCAGGAGCAACCCGACCGCGTCGTAATGGCGCAGCATCCGCACCGACACCCGCCCCAGATGGGCGAAGTCTCCGATGGTGAACATGACTGCTCCTGTGTAGGGGCTGACACGGTGTGAGGGTCAAGAAATGATGGGTTTGAGCAACGCACCGGGTGCGCATCCTGGGACGTTGACGAGAGGTGGCACATGACGTTCGCACATCCGGCGCTGTTCTACTCCGATGAGGACTCCTACATCGACGGGACCGTCCCGTTCGTCATGGAAGGTCTCGCGAGCGCCGAACCGGTCGCCGTGGCGGTGCCCAGCACGAACCTGGAGCTGCTCAAAGAGGCGCTGAGCGGGTTCGCGCACCTCGTGACGTTCATCGACATGGCGGACACCGGCCGCAACCCCGGCCGGATCATCCCCGAGCTCCGCGCGTTCGCCGACCGGCACCGCGGGGCCGTCCGCATCATCAGCGAGCCGGTGTGGGACCTGCGCACCGACGTCGAGTACCCGGCGTGCGCGCTGCACGAGGCGCTGGTCAACTACGCGTTCAGCGGCCGCGACCTGAGCATCCTGTGCCCCTACAGCATCACCACCCTCACCCACGACATCCTGGCCGACGCCGAGAAGACCCACCCGGTCGTCATCGACGCGAGCGGCCACCGTCCCAGCGACCACTTCCACCCCGCACGGGTGGTCGTCGCCGCCCACTCGATGCCGTTGCCCATCCCGTCGGACGCGGCGAGCACGTCCGTCGGCGCCGGGGCGATGGCGGCGGTGCGGGCGTTCGCCCGTGAGCAGGCCGTCAAGCTCGGTCTGGCCCATGATCGGGTCGACGACTTCGCGCTCGCGGTCACCGAGCTCGCGACGAACAGCGTGCGGCACGGCGGGGGCGAGAGCACGGTCCGCGTCTGGGCCGAGCGAAAAAGTATTGTTTGCCAAGTCAACGACAACGGTCACATCACCGATGTTCTGGCCGGCCGCACCCCCGTTCACGCAAACGAACCAGGCGGTCGCGGTCTGTTGCTCGTCAACCGTTTGGCGGACCTCGTGCGCACCCAAACGACGTCGTCGGGCACTGCAATCCAAGTCAGATTCGATCTGGGTGACAAAAAGGCAACGTGATCCACATACATTTGGGCGACTTCGTTATAGCTTGAGCACGTGCACGACGAGGAAGCGACGGAAATCGGTTACACGGGGGCGCGTTTCGGGTCTCCGGCGACCCGTAGACGGCTACGCGCCGACGGAAGTGAAGACTTCAAAGGCGCGGAGACGCAACAACTGCCCCGTCAGCAACCGTTGCGCCAACGCCCACCGGAACCGCCACCGGAGTGGCCTGTGCAAGAAGATGACCCGACCCACGCCCCCGCCAGGGACAGCTCGCTCATCCGTCCCTACGCCCGCACCGGCGGCCGCACGACGGCCCGCCACGACCTGCGTCTGGAGACGCTGCTCTCCACCGACGAGGACCGGCTGTACCGCGCGACCAACGACCAGGCGGCGATGATGCGCCTGTGCCTTCAGCCGCGGTCGGTCGCCGAGATCTCGGCGCTCATGAAGATCCCGCTCGGCGTCACGCGGGTGCTGCTGAGCGACCTGATCACCCTCAACCTGGTCGCGGTGCACGAGCCGAGCGCCCAGCCGAACATCGCGCTGCTCGAACGCGTGCTGTCCGGGTTGCGCAAGCTGTAACCCGTTCGCCAACGCGCGGGACGACGCTCGGGCGCCGATAATGTGGATCGTGGCGAACCCGAGCGACGAGTCCCCGAAAACGCCGGTCACGGAACCGATTCCGGCCGCTCCGGCGCCGGCCGTACCGAAGAAGCTGCGGCCCACCCGGATCAGCGGGACCTGGATCGCCGTGCTGGTGGCGATCGTCGTGCTGATCTTCCTGCTGATCTTCATCCTGCAGAACGGCGGCAACGCGACGATCCACTTCCTGTGGGGCCAGTTCAGCCTTCCCCTGGGGGTGGCGCTGCTGTTCGGCGCGATCGGCGGCGCGTTGCTGGTCGCCGTCGTGGGCGCGGCCCGCATCCTTCAGCTCCGGCGCCAGGCCAAGCGGACCACCGCCACACCTATTGGTCGTCCCGCGACCTCATCACCAGCTCGACGCGAGAGCTGATCTCCAGCTTGCGGAAGATCTTGCGCAGGTGGAAGTTCACCGTGTGCGGCGACATGAACAGCTGCGTGGAGATCTGCCGGTTCGTCTGACCCTTGGCCACCAGGTTGGCGATCGCCCGTTCGGTGTCGTCCAGACTGGACCATCCGGACGCGGGGCGCGCCGGGGCGGCCCTGCGGCGCCTGCCGAGCTTGCGCAACCGGCCCAGGACCCGCGCGCTGTCCCGTGACGCGCCGATCTCCCGGTACAGGCCGAGCGCGCTCTCCAGCGCCTTCACCGACCCCGCCCGGTCCGGCGAGCCGGTCAGCAGCACACCGAGGTCCTCCGCCGCGTTCGCCCGCGCCCACAGGTCGCGGTGCTGCTGCGCGGCCAGTTCCAGCAACTTCGCGTCGGCGTCGAACAGACCGCGCGCGTGCACCGCGGCCGCGGTGACGGCGCTGAACCCGGGGTGTTCCTCGGCGAGCCGTTCCGCGCGGTCCACGACGGCCTTCGCCAGCCGTTCGTCCCCCGCCTCCAGCGCCCGGCGCACGAACCACCCGGCGGCACGGGGTTCCTCCGCGAAGAGCCCCGACGACACCAGGCACGGGTACTCGTCGGTGAGCAGCGCCAGCGCCTTCTCGAGCCCGGAGCCGACGTGGGTGACGAGCACGTCGGCCCACTGGTAGTAGGCGCGGGAGAAGAGGATCCCGTCTGCGGGGACCTGCTCGCGGTAGCGCTCGACGTGTTCGATCGCGGCGGGCAGGTCGCCGGTGTGGATCGCGACCATCGCCAGCACTGCCAGCGCGGGCGCGACGACCGACTCGTGCCCGGTCTCCTCCGCCACGGTCAGCGCGGCACGCGCCTCGACGGAGGCCTCCTCGATCCGCCCTGCCTGCAACAGGATCCGCGCCTGCACGACCGCGGTCATGACCTCCCTGGTCACCACCGCGGACGGCCCGCCGCGCACCCGCCGCACCACGTCGTCGGCCTCGGCGAACTCCCGCAGCCCCGCGAGCAGCGTCGCGAACAGCAACTGCGGGTACGCGCTGAGGTCGTGGGAGGTGCCCGACCGCGCGGCCTCGCGGGCGAGTTCGAGCGCGGCGCCGGGCCGTCCGGTGTCGCGCGCGATCGCCGCGAGCACGGCCAAAGCCGTTGCCAGCACGTCGTCCGGCGAGCCCTGGTGGGTGCGCACGACCTCCTCGGCGAGTTCCTCCGCGCGGCGCCGGTCGTGGCCGAGCAACGCCATCAGCCGGGTGATCTCCACCCACGGCACGAGTTCCGGGGCCAGGCCGGGCTCGCGCAGCAACGCCTCGGAGATCTCCAGCGACTCGGCGTGCCGGGCGCCCAGCAACGTCGTCGTGGCCACGCAGTGCCGGAGTTTGGCGGCGGGTTCCGGGGACACGTGCCGGGACAGGGCTTCCCGCGCGAGCGCCTGCGCGGCGGTGAGCTTGCCGGCGGCGGTGAGCGCACGCACTGCCATGACCGTGCGGTGGACCAGCGAAGCAGACGCTTGGTCGGTCAGTTCGAGCGCGCGCACCGCGAGTTCGGCCGCGGCCTCGGGGGCGTTCCACAGCACGGCTTTCGCCGCCGCGACGAGGCCGCCGATCGACCGGGCGTCGCCGCGCTGGGCGCCGTGCAGCAGGTGCCTCGCGGCGAGGACGGCGGAATCCCCGCGCGCCAGCAGCATCTCTCCGGCCTCGCGGTGCAGCGCGCGCCGCACGGGCAGGGGCACGGAGTCGGCGACCAGCCGCCAGAGCAGTTCGTGACGGAACGCCAGCCGGTCGTCCAGCGACGTCACGACACCCGCGCCGATGACCTCGTCCAGGGCGGGCAACAGGATCGCGGTGCTCGACGCCAGCATCTCCGCGACGTCACCGGGTTCGAAGCGCGGCCCGAGCACCGAGGCGACCTGGAGGAGGTGCCTCGCCTTGCCGCTCAACGCACTCACGCGGTCGCGCAGCAACGCCTCGGTGGCGCGCGGCGAGCGGTCGGTCCTGATCGAGGCGTGCTCGGCGGTGACCGCCACCTGGTCGTCCTGCCGGAGGGCGGCGAAAAGTCCGATCAGCGCGGCGGGATTGCCCTGGGCGAGCGAAGCAAGCGCTTTCAGGTCGTGGTCGGGGATGCCGCCGGTCAGGTCGGTCACGAGGTCCTCGACCACGTTGTCCGCCAACGGCCGCAGCTCGATCCGGGTCGCTCCGCGTTGTGCGGCGGCGGCGAACAGGCGGTCCGCGCCCTCGCCACGGCGGCGGGCGAGCAGCCAGACCACCTTTTCGTGGATGGAGGCGGGTAACAGTGCGCGCAGGGCGGCCAGGGTGCCCGGCTCGGCCAGGTGGAGATCGTCCAGCACGACGAGCGCCGGGCCGTCCGGGCGACGGTCGGCCAGGCGGGCCAACAGGAACGGCTGATCGAGCTCGTCCCGCGCGGTGGCCACCTCGAACCCGCGGCCGGCGGCGACGGCGGCGATCTCGTCCAGCAACCGCGTCTTCCCGGTGCCCGCGGCCCCCTCGATCAGCACCACACCGGTGCCCGCGTTCAGCACACCGCTCAGGAGCTCCCGTTCTCCCTCACGGCCGCGAAACACCCCGTCCCGATTCCCCGACACCCATTTTTCCTTTCGCTCCGCGGCGGCGGAGAACACTCGCTGCATTACCACAACGACCCGCACCACGACCAGCCCCGAAGCGCCTCTCCTAGGCCGTTGGGATGAGCGGGTGAGGCCGCCGCCACGCTGCCGCTACCCATTCGAGTAGTTGCCCGCGGGATCATACGTGCAGCTCTCCTGTTGAGACGCCCTTAGCGCAGGAACCTTTACCTGGGCAAGTGGAGCGCTTTCTCCTAACATCAATTCCGCTGATACTTTCAGCGGCGGATTGTGGAGAGATCTTGGAAAACCGGCTGAAAGTGTGGTGCGCCGGAATCAGCGATCAGGTGGTGCCGGGCACGACCACGGTGGTGGAAGGCGCACCCGGCACGGGCAAGACGGCGGCGCTGGACGACCTCGCCGCGCGCTGGCAGGGGCAGGTCGTGCGGGCTCGTGGCAGTGCGCTGGAGGGCGACCTGCCGTTCGGGATCGTGGCACAGCTCTTCGACCTGATCGACCCTGATCTCGTGCCCGCAGAGGCGACGAACGCGTTGCGGCTCACAGCGGTCGCCGCCGATTTTCCCGTGCTGCACGGCGTCTACCGGCTGGCCGCCGGGCTGGCCGCGCGCGGTGACCTGCTCATCGTCGTGGACGACGCGCACTGGGCCGATGCCGCTTCCCTGCGCTGGCTCGCCTATCTGACGTTGCGGGTGCAGCGGTTGCCGATCGCTCTCGTGCTGGCCGTGGGTGTGGGCGAGCGGTGCGACGATCCCTCTTATGGCGAGATCATGGCTGCGTGCCAACGGGTCACGCTGGACAACCTGACTCCGGCCGAGATCGGTGTGCTGGTCACGTCGGCGCTGGGTGAGGCGGCGCCCGAGTTCGTGACCGCCTGTGTGGAGGCGACCGGCGGGAACCCGCTGACCGTGACGCGGCTGCTGAAGGCGTTGGCGGAGGACCGGGTGCCGCCGACCGCCGAGGCCGCGTGGCGGGTCGCGCAGCGCGGTGCGGAGGTGGCCGGCGAGATCATGGCGGCTCGGCTGCGCCGCCGTCCGGCCTCCGTGGTGGCCACGGCGCATTGCCTGGCGGCTCTGGGTTCCTCGCCGCATCCCGGCGTGCTGGCCGAGCTGACGCGGCTCAGCCCCGTCGAGTTGGCCGAAGCGATGCGGACGGTCGAGTTGCTCGGTGTGGCCGGGCCCGCGGTTCTCGACGACATGCCGGCCGGTGCGCGGGCCGCGTTGCACCTTCGGGCCGCACGGTCGTTGCGCACGCACGGCGCATCAGACCGGGCGGTCGCCGATCATCTGCTGGAGACCTCGCCCGGCCTGGAACCGTGGGCCGGCGAGGTGCTCGACCGGGCCGCGCAGGAGGCGGTGAACCAGGGCGACACGTCCGGTGCCGCGCGGTTGCTGTGGCGGGCGTTGCGCGAACCGGTGGCGAACCCGTCGCGGGCGTTGCGGCTGCTGGGAATCGCCGAGCTGGTCGGCGACCTGCCCGGCGCGACGGCCCGGCTGCGCGAGGCGTTCCAGTCCGATGTGGACGACGTGGAGTCCGCGGTGGCCCTGTCCTACGCTCTGCACGCCGAGGGGAACCCCGCCGAGATCCCGGTGGTTCTGGGCGGTTCTCCACTGGCCCAGGCACATCTGGCCGTGCACGGGCTGGTGTGGCAGGAGGCCGTGCCGTCGTCGGTGTCGCTCGACACGCCGGCCGGGGTGCTGCACCACGTGATGGTCGGGGACATCAGCGCGGTCGAAGCGGTTCCGCTCGTGTCGGCCTCGGGCGTGCTGTCGTCGCTGGCGTCCGCGATGACGCTGAACCTGGCCGACTCGCTGGACGAGGCGCTGGCCGTGCTGGACGAGGTCGACCGCGCGCAGGCTCCGGCGTTGCGGGCGCTGACGAACGTGATGCGCGCGAACGTCCAGCGCCGCAAGGGAGATCTCGTCTCCGCCCGCGCCGACCTGGAGGTCGCGGCCGATCATCTGCGCCAGGACCGGCGCTGGCACGCGGTGTCGACGTGGCACGCCGCGTTGCTCGCCGACATCCTGCTCGAAGAGGGCCGCCTGGACGAGGCAGCCGAGGTCATCGCCGAGGCCTCGACGGACGCGGCGCGGCGCGTCTGGTCGTACGGCGGCGTGCTGACCGTGCGCGGACGGATGCTGACCGCGCGAGGCGACGATCACGAGGCCCTGGAAGCGTTTCTGGCCGCCGGACGGCACTGCGCGGCGTGGCCGTACCGCAATCCGGCGGCGCTGGCGTGGCGTTCCGGCGCGGCCCTGGCGAGCGCGGCGACGGGCGACGGCGAACGGGCCCGCGAACTGGCCATGGAAGAGGTCACGCTGGCACGCGACTGGGGCGCGCCCAGGGCGTTGGGCATGGCGTTGCGCGCGGCCGGCCGGGTCACGGCGGGTGCGGCCGGGCGGACGTTGCTGGAAGAGGCCGTGCGGGTGCTGCGCGGCTCTCCCGCCCGCTTGGAGCTGGCGCGCGCGTTGGTCGACCTCGGCGTCGTGGTGCGGCGGCAGGGCGACACGGCTTTCGCGCGCACGTGCCTGCGTGACGCGATGGACCTGGCGCAGAAGTGCGGATCCTCGGCGATGGCCGCGCGGGCCTACTCCGAACTGGTGGCGACGAGCGCCGGACCTCGGCGGATGCGCCAGACCGGGCCGACCGCGCTCACCCCGACGGAGCACCAGGTGGCGGAACTGGCGGCCCGCGGCCGTTCGGATGACGAGATCGCGTCCACGCTGCTCATGCCCGTCGGCGGCGTTCAGGGCGTGCTCTCGGGGATCTACCGGAAGCTCGGAGTGTCCGGCCGTTTGCAGCTGGCTGATGCTCTGTTCGTGGACTAGTTCGGACCCGTTCGGCCGATGGTTCGGTTGCGCCTTCCGGTCCTATGGTCCTGCGCATGGCGAGCGAATTTCAGCGCAGCAAGGTGCACCTGGTGTTCGGCGCGATGGACGTCACCGGTGACGGCTATCTGACCGCGGAGGACTTCCGGCTCCTCGCCGCGCGCTGGGCGAGCCTGCGCGGCAGCGACGAGAAGCTGCTGTCCCAGGTGATGCTCGGCTGGTGGACGACCCTCCAGTCGGCGGCGGGCGGCGCGGACAGGGTGACGCTGGACGACGTGCTGAACGTCGTGGACGTGTTGCCCGCCAACATCGAGCCGGTGCTCGGCACGGCGGACGCGATGTTCGGTGCCGTGGACGCGGACGGCGACGACTACGTCTCCGAGGACGAGTACCGGGTGATGATCGAGGCTTGGCTCGGCCGCGAAGGCACGACCGACTTCACCGTCCTGGACCTCGACGGTGACGGCAGGCTGTCGCGGGCCGAGTTCGCCACGCTGTGGGCCGAGTTCTGGGCCGGCGACAACGCTGCCGCCGCCGGCTCCTACGTGTTCGGACCTGTCTCGGCCTGATCAGGCTCCGTCTTCCAGGTCGCCTTCCGTTTCGAGATAGGCCGCCCGCAGCGCGTCCAAAGTGGACTCCTCCGGGTGCTCCCACATCTTGCGCTCGGCCGCCTCCAGCAGACGCTCGGCGATGCCGTGCAACGCCCAGGGGTTGCTGGTCTGCAGGAACTTCCGGGTCTCCGGGTCGAGCACGTACGACTCGGTCAGCTTCTCGTACATCCAGTCCGCGACGACGCCGGTCGTGGCGTCGTAGCCGAACAGGTACTCGACCGTCGCCTGGAGTTCGAACGCGCCCTTGTACCCGTGCTGCCGCATCGCCCCGATCCAGCGCGGGTTCACCACGCGGGCACGGAAGATCCGTGAGGTCTCCTCCGTCAACGTCCGCGTGCGGACCGCCTCCGGGCGCGTGCTGTCACCGACGTACGCGGCGGGTGCCCTGCCCGTCAACGCCTTCACCATCGTGACCATGCCGCCGTGGTACTGGAAGTAGTCGTCCGAGTCGGCGATGTCGTGCTCGCGGGTGTCGATGTTCTTGGCCGCCACCGCGATCCGCCGGTACGCCGACTCCATGTCCGCGCGCGCCGCCACCCCGTCCACACCGCGCCCGTACGCGTAGCCGCCCCACACCGCGTAGACCTCGGCGATGTCGGACGAGTCGCGCCAGTTGCGGCTGTCGATCAACGGCAGCACGCCCGCGCCGTACGCGCCCGGCTTGGAACCGAAGACGCGCAACGTGGCCCGGCGCTGGTCGCCGTGCTCTTCCAGGTCCTTGAGCATGTGCGCCCGCACGAAGTTCTGCTCCGCGGGCTCGTCCAGCGCGGCCACCAGCTGCACGGCATCGTCCAACATGGACACGACGTGCGGGAAGGCGTCCCGGAAGAAGCCGGAGATCCGCACCGTGACGTCGATGCGCGGCCTGTCCAGCTCGTCCAGCGCGATGACCTCGAGGCCGGTGACGCGGCGCGACTGGTCGTCCCACACCGGTCGCACGCCCAGCAGCGAGAACACCTCGGCGATGTCGTCACCGGCGGTGCGCATCGCGGACGTGCCCCAGACCGACAGACCGACCGAGGGCGGCCATTCGCCGTCGTTCTCTTCGCGGTAGCGGGCGAGCAGTGAGTCGGCCATGGCCTGGCCGGTCTCCCACGCGAGCCGCGACGGGATGGCCTTCGGGTCGACCGAGTAGAAGTTGCGGCCGGTCGGCAGCACGTTCACCAGGCCGCGCAACGGAGAACCCGACGGGCCGGCCGGGGTGTAGCCGCCGTCCAGCGCGTGCAGGACGTTCGTCATCTCGTCGGTGGTGCGCGCCAGCCTGGGCACGACCTCGACCGCCGCGAACTCCAGGATCTTCTGCACGTCCTCGGACTCGTGCAGAGTCCTGGCCGTGTCCCGGTTCCAGCCCGCGTCCTCCATCGCCTGGACGAGTCCGCGCGCCTCTTCTTCAATCGCGTCAACGTCTTCACGGGTCGTGGTCGTGAGCCCGAGCGCCTCGCGCAGACCGGGCAGCGCGGCCACCTGACCGCCCCACATCTGCCGTGCCTGCAACATGGCGAGCACGAGGTTGACGCGGACGCTGCCGGTCGGTGCCTCGCCGAGGACGTGCAGGCCGTCGCGGATCTGGACGTCCTTGACCTCGCACAGCCAGCCGTCGACGTGCAGGATGAACTCGTCGAACTCCGCGTCGTGCGGCCGGTCGTCCAGTCCCAGGTCGTGGTCGAGCTTGGCGGCCTTGATCAGCGTCCAGATCTGCGCGCGGATCGCCGGTACCTTGGCCGGGTCCATCGCCGAGATGTTCCCGTACTCGTCCAGCAACTGCTCCAGGCGCGCGATGTCGCCGTAGCTGTCGGCGCGAGCCATCGGCGGCACGAGGTGGTCGACCAGCGTGGCGTGCGCCCGCCGCTTGGCCTGCGTGCCCTCACCGGGGTCGTTGACGAGGAACGGGTAGACCAGCGGCAGGTCGCCGAGCGCCGCGTCCGTGCCGCAGGACGCCGACATGCCGACGGTCTTGCCGGGCAACCACTCCAGGTTGCCGTGCTTGCCGACGTGCACGACCGCGTCCGCGCCGAAGTTCGACTCGATCCACCGGTACGCCGCGAGGTAGTGGTGCGACGGCGGCAGGTCCGGATCGTGGTAGATCGCGATCGGGTTCTCGCCGAACCCGCGCGGCGGCTGCACGATCACGACGACGTTGCTGGACCGCAACGCGGCCAGCACGATCTCGCCGTCCTTGGACTTGGAGTGGTCGACGAAGAGCGTGCCCGGCGCCTCGCCCCAGTGCTCCTGCATCGACTCGCGGAAGTCCTCGGGCAGCGTGTCGTAGAACTCCCGGTAGTCCGCGGCCGCGATGCGCACGGGGTTGCTCTCGAACTGCTCCTGCGTCAGCCAGTCCGCGTCCTGGCCACCGGCCGCGATCAACGCGTGGATCAACGCGTCGCCGTCCAGCTCCTGCACGCCCGGCAGCGCGTCACCGATGTCGTAACCGTGCTCCTGCATGGCCTTCAGCAGCCGCACGGTCGACGCCGGCGTGTCCAGGCCGACCGCGTTGCCGATGCGGGAGTGCTTGGTCGGGTACGCCGACAGCATCACCGCGATCTTGCGGTCCCCGACGGGAATGTGCCGCAGCCTGCCGTGCCGCACGGCGATGCCCGCGACGCGCAGCGCCCGTTCCGGGTCGGCGACGTAGACGGTGAGGCCGTCCTCGTCGATCTCCTTGAAGGAGAACGGAACCGTGATGATCCGGCCGTCGAACTCGGGGATCGCGACCTGGGTGGCGGTGTCCAAAGGAGACAGTCCGTCGTCGTTCTCGTCCCACGTCTCACGGCTCGACGTGAGGCACAGGCCCTGCAGGATCGGCACGTCGAGCGCGGCCAGCGCACCGACGTCCCACGCGTCGTCGTCGCCACCCGCCGATGCCTTCGCGGGGTTCGTGCCACCGGCCGCGAGCACCGTCACGACGAGCGCGTCGGCTTGGCGCAGCGTGTCGAGCAGTTCGGGTTCGGCGGTGCGCAGCGAGGAGCAGAAGACCGGCAGGGGCTTGCCGCCCTTGGCCTCGATCGCGTCGCACAGGGCGTGGACGAACGCCGTGTTCCCGGCCACGTGGTGCGCGCGGTAGTAGAGCACCGCGACCGTCGGACCTTCTGGGCTGACCTCACGTTCCAGCACACCCCACGTGGGGGTGGCGACGGGGGCCTCGAAGCCGTGGCCGGTCAGCAGCACGGTGTCCGACAGGAACTTGTGCAGCTCGGTGAGGTTCGCCGGACCGCCGTGCGCGAGGTAGAGGTGCGCCTCGGCACACACGCCACCAGGCACAGTCGACAGCTCCATCAGCGCCGCGTCGGGCTGCTGCTCACCACCGAGGACCACCACCGGCAGGCCGCACGCCAGCAGCCAGTCGAGGCCTTCCTCCCACATCCGGCGCCCACCGAGGATGCGCACGAGGACGAGGTCGACGTCCTGGATCAGCTCGGGCAGGTCGTCGGTCGTGAGTCGCGCGGGGTTGCCGAGCCGGTACTCGGCACCGCTCGCACGCGCCGACAGCAGGTCGGTGTCGGAGGTCGACAGCAACAGGATCACGCAGGCTCCATCCCTCGTGGGGTCCTCGCCCCAAAGTGCGGGTGACAGGCGAAGCGGAGTTCCTGACTCCCAGCGGTGTTCGCTGGTCACAGTGGCGGGACCGCGCCGGATTCACACCGGCTTCCTCCAGCGCTTCGTCGTTCGGGCTCACCCTAACCGGCGGGTTACAGTCCGACCTATGCGTAGTCACCCGGACGCCTGCCCCGGCGCCGTCGAGCTGCACGCCGCGGCCGACGGCGGGCTGGCGCGCATCCGGGTGCCGGGCGGCACTCTTTCCGCTGCTCAGTGGGACGTCGTGCGCCTCGCCTCGCTCGAACTGGGTTCAGGCTCGATCGAGCTGACCTCGCGGGCGAACCTCCAGATCAGGGGCCTGGCGGACGGCGTGGAGCTGGGCGCGCGGCTGGCCGCGGCCGGGCTGCTGCCCTCCGCGTCGCACGAGCGGATCCGCAACATCATCGCGGCGCCGCTGGAGGACAACCAGGCGCTGGTCGACGAGATCGACGCGGCCCTGTGCGCGGACCCGGCGCTGGCCTCGCTGCCAGGGCGTTTCCTGGTGACCGCAGGTGCGTCGGTGAGCGGGCTGGGCGGCGACATCGGCCTGGTCAGCGGCGATGTGGGCCCGGCAGGCAACGATGCGCCCGGCGCCGCCCGCCCAGCCTCCGTCGCGGCCCCCGGCATCCGCTCCGCCACCCCTTCCACCTGGATCCTGCTGCTCGCCGGCCGCGACACCGGCGTCCGCGTCACCGACCCGGTCGACGCCGTCGTCACCGCCGCCCGCCTCTTCCAGCAGCTCCGCGGCACCTCCTGGCGCCTGTCCGAAGTGGACGACGGTGTGCGAAAGATCACCGCTCATTTCGGCGCCACCGAGGCCCCTCGCTTCACCCCGGTTGTGACTCCTGTCGCACCTTCACCTGTGACCCCAGGCGTCCCGCTGGGCCGCCTCGACGCTCACCAACTCCCCGGCGTCCCGCTCCGCCTGACGCCGTGGCGCAGCCTGGTCGTCCCCGCGGGCACCGACACGTCCGGCCTGATCACCGACCCGGCCTCCCCGTGGCACGGCGTCAGCGCCTGCACCGGCCGTCCCGGCTGCGCGAAGTCGCTCTCCGACGTGCGTGCGGACGCGCGCGCCTGGCTCGGAACCCCGCACGACCGCCCCGTTCACTGGTCAGGCTGTGCTCGCCGCTGCGGCCGTCCCGCAGGCGATGTGACCGAGTTCGTCGCGACCGGCGACGGCTACGAGGAGATCCGTTGACGCAGTACATCAGGGACGGGGCGGAGATCTATCGCCAGTCCTTCGCCACCATTCGCGCTGAGTCGGACCTCACCAGGTTCCCCGACGACGTCGCGAAAGTCGTCGTCCGCATGATCCACGCGTGCGGCATGACCGACCTGCCGGACGACGTCGCCTTCTCCCCGAACGTCGTGCGCGACGCCCGGGAAGCGTTGCGAAACGGTGCGCCGATCCTGTGCGACGCCAACATGGTCGCGTCCGGCGTGACTCGCCGCCGCCTGCCGAAGGACAACGAAGTCCTTTGCCACCTGGGAGATCCGCGCACCCCGTCACGAGCGGCGGAGATCGGCAACACGCGCAGTGCCGCCGCCCTGGAGCTGCTCGCGGACCGGTTCGGCGGCGCGGTGATCGCGATCGGCAACGCCCCCACGGCGTTGTTCCACCTCCTCGACCTGATCGCCGCCGGAGCCCCCAGGCCCGCCGCGATCCTGGGCATCCCGGTCGGGTTCATCGGGGCAGCGGAGTCCAAGGAAGCTTTGGCCGCAACGGATCTGGAGCACCTCGTGGTGCGCGGCCGGCGCGGCGGCAGTGCCATGACGGCGGCGGCCATCAACGCGATCGCGAGCGAGGAAGAATGACGGGCAAGCTCTACGGCGTCGGCCTGGGTCCCGGCGACCCGGAACTCGTGACGGTCAAGGCCGCGCGACTCATCAGCGAAGCCGACGTGGTGGCGTTCCACAGCGCCCGGCACGGCAAGTCGGTCGCCAGGACCATTGCGGCGCCGTACTTCCGGGACGGTCAGATCATGGAACAGCTCGTCTACCCGGTCACCACCGAGGACACGGACGACTACCAGGGTGAGATCGACGCCTTCTACGAGGAGGCCGCCGCCAAGCTGGCCGCGCACCTCGACGCCGGACGCGACGTCGTCGTCCTGGCCGCCGGAGACCCGTTCTTCTACGGCTCCTACATGCACATGCACAAACGCCTCGCCGACCGTTACGAGTGGGAAGTGGTCCCTGGCGTCACGTCCGTGAGCGGTGCTTCAGCAGTCCTCGGCACGCCGCTGGTGGAACGTGACGAGGTGCTCACGATCCTGCCGGGCACGCTGCCGCCCGCCGAGCTCGCGACCCGCCTCGCCGACACCGACAGCGCCGCGATCCTCAAGCTGGGCCGCACTTTCGGCAACGTCCGCGACGCCCTCGAAGCGTCCGGCAGGCTCGACGGCGCGTGGTACGTCGAACGCGCCACCACCGGCCGGCAGAAGATGTCGCCGCTGGCCGACGTCGACCCCGAGAGCGTCCCGTACTTCTCGCTGGCCCTGCTGCCGAGCCAGTCCAAGCCCGCCAAGCCGAAGGGCGAGGTCGTGGTCATCGGCCTCGGTCCTGGAGCCCGCGCGTGGCTCACCCCGGAGGCCCGCCAGGAGCTGGAGGCCGCCGACGAACTGGTCGGCTACAGCACCTACCTCGACCGAGTCCCGCAACGCCCCGGCCAGAAGCGGCACTCCTCGCACAACCAGGTCGAGTCCGAACGCGCGGCCTTCGCCCTGGACCTGGCACGTAAGGGCGCACGAGTCGCCGTCGTGTCGTCGGGCGATCCCGGCGTCTTCGCCATGGCCACCGCGGTGCTGGAAGTCGCCGCGGAGACCCAGGACGTGCCGGTGCGCGTCATCCCCGGCGTGACTGCCGCGAACGCCGTGGCGGCCAAGGCGGGCGCACCGCTCGGGCACGACTACGCGGTGATCTCGTTGAGCGACAGGCTCAAGCCGTGGGACGTCATCGCCGAACGGCTCGAAGCCACCGCCAAGGCCGACCTGGTCATCGCGATCTACAACCCGGCGTCCAAGGCCCGCACGCACCAGGTGGCGGACATGCGCGACCTGCTGCTCCAGCACCGTGCCCCGGAGACGCCGATCGTCGTCGGCCGCGATGTCGGCGGACCGGAGGAGGAGATCCGCGTCCTCACGCTGGGCGCCCTCGACGCGGCCACGATCGACATGCGCTGCCTGCTGATCATCGGCTCGTCGCAGACGATCGTGACGCCCCAGGGCGTCGTCTTCACGCCCCGACGGTACCCAACCAGCTGACGGCGGCATCGACGTCGGCCACTGTTTCCGCAGGTGGGAGCGGTGGCCGACGCACGATCACGACCGGCACACCGAGACGGCGTGCGGCTTCGAGCTTGGCCGACGTCATCGAGCCGCCGCTGTCCTTGGTCACCAGGACGTCGATCTCACGAGACCGCATCAGCTCCAGCTCACCGTCCACAGTGAACGGACCGCGCGACAGCAGCACCTCGATCCGTTGCGGCAGGGGAGGTTCCGGCGGCTCGACCATCCGCGCCAGGAACCACTGCGGACACGCGGCGAACTCGGCGAGGTCCTGCCGGCCGGTCGTCAGGAAGACCCGCGTCCCGGGCAGTTCCCGCGCGGCGTCGGCAACGCTGTCGACCCAGCTCCAGCCGGGCTGCGGGGTGAACCCGGGCCGCCGGAGGACGAGGAACGGGACGCCGGTCTGGGAGCAGGCCTCGAAGGCGTTCGCGGTGATCCGCCGGGCGAACGGGTGCGTGGCATCGACCACGGCGTGGACATCGTTGTCGCGCAACCACTGCGCGAGCCCGTCGACTCCGCCGAAGCCGCCGACGCGGATCTCGCCTGCGGGAAGGGCCGGGTTGCTGACGCGGCCGGCCAGGGAGGAGATGACGGGCGGACGCGGGGTGCCGGACCCATCGGCCACCGAGGAGCCAGCCGCCGGAGAAGGCGAGGCCACCGCCCCGTCCGCCGCCGAGGCACCCACCACCCGCCGCGCGAGCTCCCGAGCCTCCCCCGTCCCGCCGAGGATCAGGATCATCGAACGCGCGTGGCCGAGTACAGGTGGCTGTCCGGGAACTGCGTCGCGCCCAGCACGTTCCCCACGATGATCACCGCGGTCCGCTTGATCCCGACGGCCTCGACCTGCGAAGCGATGTCGTCCAACGTCCCGCGCAGCACGACCTCGTCCTCACGCGACGCATAGGCGACGACCGCGACCGGGCAGTCCAGGCCGTAGTTCGGCACCAGCTCCGCGACCACGTCCGAGATCCGCTGCACGGCCAGGTGCAGCACGAGAGTCGCGTGACTGCGACCCAACGTGTCGAGGTCCTCACCGTCCGGCATCGGCGTGGCGCGCTGCGAGGTCCGCGTCAAGATCACCGTCTGCCCGACACCGGGCACGGTCAGCTCACGCTGCAACGACGCCGCCGCGGCCGCGAAAGCAGGCACGCCGGGCGTCACGTCGTAAGCGATCTCCAGCGCGTCCAACCGGCGCATCTGCTCGGCCATCGCGCTGAACACCGAGGGGTCCCCGGAATGCAGCCGGGCCACGTCCAACCCCTGCTCCGAGGCCGCGACCAGCTCGGCGACGATCTCGTCCAGCGTCAGCGAGGCCGTGTCGACCTTGCGTGCCCCAGCAGGACAGAAGTCCAGCAACTCCACGGGCACCAACGCGCCCGCGTACAGACACACCGGTGACGACTCGATCAGCAAACGCCCCCGCACCGTGATCAGGTCGGCCGCACCGGGCCCGGCCCC
This sequence comes from Lentzea waywayandensis, assembly GCF_900115955.1. Lineage (GTDB taxonomy): Bacteria > Actinomycetota > Actinomycetes > Mycobacteriales > Pseudonocardiaceae > Lentzea > Lentzea waywayandensis. The sequence continues at coordinate 18,648 of NZ_FOYL01000008.1, read as the reverse complement.
GATGAAGTGCACAGTCACTTGGTAACGCTCCACGTCGTCACGGGCATGTGCGGCCGCCAGCCGGTGAACTTGCCGACCGACGAGCCGCGGTTCACGGCGATCCGCACCAGGTCGCCGCCGAGCCGCGCGTACCACTGCGCCACCACGGCCTCGGACTCCAGCGTCACGGCGTTCACCACCAAACGACCGCCCGAAGCCAAAGCGTCCCAGCACGCCTGCATCACGCCGGGCACGGTCACGCCACCGCCGATGAAGATCGCGTCGGGCTTCTCCAGCCCCTCCAACGCGTCCGGCGCCCGTCCGATGTGGACCTCCACACCCGGCACGCCCAGAGACGCAGCGTTACCGGCGATTCGCTCTGCGCGTTCGGCCGACTGCTCGATGGCGATAACGCGGCACGTCGGATGCGTGCGCGCCCACTCGATCGCGATGGAACCCGACCCGGCCCCGACGTCCCACAGCAGCTGCCCCGGCAGCGGCGCCAATCTCGACAGCGAAATAGCCCGCACCTCTCGCTTCGTCAGCTGGCCATCGGATTCGTAAGCGTCATCAGGCAGTCCGGGAACCCGCGAGAGAGCGCTCCCGCGGTACTCGATCGCGATCACGCACAACGGGTCCGAGTCCTGCCCGGACCAAGGGTAAACCCGCTCGGCGGACCCACCTAGCTGTTCGAGCACAACGATCTGCCCAGCCACACCCACTACTTCGGCGACGGCAGCCGGGTCACCACCGAGCACGAGCACGCGCCGTCCCGGAGTCAACACGGGCCGTAGCAGGTCGACCGAGCGCGCCACCAACGACACGACCTCGACCTCGTTCAACGCCCACCCGAGCCGTGCACAGGCGAGCGACACCGACGACGGGTGCGGGATGACCGTCACCCGATCACCCAGCAACCGGACCAAAGTGGTGCCGATGCCGTGGAACATCGGGTCACCAGACGCCAGAACACACACCTCGCGGTACTTCTCGAACAGCCCGGGCAACGCCGGCACCAGCGGCGACGGCCAAGCGACCCGCTCGAACTCCCCCGGCACCAGGTCGAGCTGCCGCTGCGACCCCATCAACACCCGCGAGCCGGAAATCGCCTGCTGAGCGGCGGGCGACAGCCCGTCCCACCCGTCGGCCCCGATGCCGATGACAACGACGTCAGACGGTGCCGGTGACACGCTTCACCTGGATCTCGATCACCACGCGCTGCGGGTTGACCCGCGGCTGCTTGTAGCGCAGCGCATACCGCCGCACGGCCTCCTCGACGGATTCCACGTCGTCGCGCACGACCGCCACACCCTCCAAGGTGGACCAACGCCGACCGTCCACCTGGCACACAGCGGCGTACCCGGCCTTGCGCACGTGCTTGACCTTCCACGACGCGCCGGAGGTGATGATCCGCGCGACACCTGCTTCAAGATCGAGCGTGACGCCGACCGGCACCACGTGCGGAGTCCCGTCGGGACGGACGGTGGACAACGTGCACAGGTGCCGTTCAGCCCAGAACTCGGCGAACTCGGCACCCCGGTCGATCGACATGGCCCGCATCATAGGTGGCGGCAGCGATACGGCCCGTCACCAGGAGGAGGTGACGGGCCGTATTTCAGAGCGGCACTACGGGTAGTTGATGACGTTCACCGGCACGGTGCCCGGCGGTGTCACCGCCCCCACGTCGTTGATCACGTGGGTGATCGTTCCCTGGTAGTTGAGCGACACGGTCAGCAGGTTGTGCATCCGCACGCCGGGCCGGTTGGGCACCTCGAACGCGTGCTCCGCTCTCACCGACGGGTTGACGTTGAAGAAGCAGTAGCTGCCGAGCCCCCACGCCTCGTGCGTGGTGACGTTGTCCGCGACCTTGTAGGCCGCGTAGCCGGTCACCCCGTTGGGAGCATTCCAAGCCGCCTGGTTCGGCACGTCGTACGGCATCTCGTTCTGGTAGAAGATCGTCCGTCCGCCGTTGCCGTTCCAGATCACCTGGTACTTCTGGTAGTGCTCGACGAACAGGCCGGTGGCCAGCACGTCGTTGCCGTTCACGACCAGGCCGGTGTCACCGATGGCCTCGTTCCAGCCCCAGGTGCCGGCGTTGCCGTGGTCGGCCCGCCAGATCCAGCTGTGGTCGATGATCGTGTTGTTGCTGTTGACGACGAGGCTGTTGGTCGCCTTGCCCGCGACCGCCCCGCCGACGCGGAAGAACACGTCCTGCAGCGTGGTCGGGTTGGACGCGTGCGAGGCCGAGGAGCCCGCGGGCCCGACGGTCAGCAGCGAGTTCGACAGGGTGGTTCCCGCGTCGAACAGGATGCCCTTGATCCGCACGCCGTCGACGTCCGCGACCTGCATCGCGGTGACGCCGTTCTGCGGCACGATCGTCGCGTAGCCGATGCCCAGCACGACGGTGTTGGGCCGCGTGATGTTGATCGTCTGGTTGACGTTGTAGATGCCGGGCGTGAAGAACAGGTTGCAGCCCTGACCCAGTGCCGCGTTGATCGTCGCGGCGGTGTCACCGGACTTCACGACGTAGAACTGGCTCATCGGCAACGACGTGCCGGGAGTGCCGCCGTTGATCCACGACGCACCGGAAGCGTTGGTGCGCAACGAAGGCAGGAACACCCGGTACTGGTTGCCGTCGAGGTAGAGGTAGGGCACGTCGCGCGAGATCGGCGTCGTCGCGAGGTTCGTCGACGGCGGGCTCGGGAACGTGTTCGCGGGTGCGCCCGGCGTACCGGAGAACACCATGTTCCACACGCCGCCGTTCCAGCTGCCGTAGTTCGTGTCCCGCGTGTACCACTGCTGCTGCGAGACCGACGCCGTCTGACCCGACACCCGGCTGTCGGCCGTGTAGCCGCCGGACGCGAACCCGTAGCTCGCCGGGTAGAGCGCGAGGTTGCCGCGGATGTCCATGCGACGGAACGGCGCGGCCTGCGCGACCGCCCACCGGTTGGTGCCGCTGCTCGGGTTCACGGCCATGTTCTCGGCGGAGCGCCAGAAGTTCTGCAGCGCCACGCCCTTGTCGGACTCGTTGAACGCGTCCACGGTGATGTCACCGTTGATCAGCACGTCACCGGGGTTGCGGCCGAGACCCGAGACCGACGTGTAGTAGCCGACGTCGTCGTGGATGCCGCTGTAGGTGCCGGGCTTGAACAGATGCGCGACCCGCCGGGGTGCCATCTGCGCGGTCAGCGTGTCCTTCTGGTTGTTGAAGTCGATGTCGAGCTGCGTCTGGATGCTCGTCGCCGACATGCTCGGGTCGAAGATGCGCGTGTTCGGCCCGAAGTTCGGGTTGTCGGACTGCGTACAACCCTGCTGCGTGCCGATCGTGTAGGTCGCGCTGGCCACGGCCGAGTTCGCGAGCCCCGCCTTGATGCCGATCGCACTGATGGTCCTGTTGCTGGGCACGGAGATCGGCCCGCTGTAGACCGGCGAACTGGCCGTAGGTGTCGAACCATCCACTGTGTACCGGATCGTCGATCCGGAGGTCGCGGTGGAGATCGTCACCGTCTGGGCGGTCGCGTAGGCGCCACCCGGCGGACTGAAGGTCGGCGTCGCGACCGGCGTGCCGATCACGTACGACGCGCTGCCGACCGACGAGTTCGCCTGACCCGACTTGATACCAATCGCGTTGATTGTCCTGTTGCTGGGCACCGAGATCGGGCCGCTGTACAGGGTCGACGACGAGGTCGGCGTCGAGCCGTCGATCGTGTAGCGGATCGTCGCACCGGACGTGGCGGTCGAGATCGTCACCGTCTGAGCGGTCGCGTAGGTGCCGCCAGGCGGGCTGAACGTCGGCGTCGCGACCGGTTGCGGCGCACTGTTGTGCGTGTAGCTGAAGTGCGGTGTGTCGTACTGCGGCCCGGACTTCTCGTAGGTGAACCAGTAGTCGATCACCGTGCCGGCCGACAGCGACCCGACGGTCTTCTGCCAGGTCCCGGCGTTGTTGGTCATCCGGAAGTTCTGCTGCGCTTGGCCGGAGATCAGGTAGTGCACGTCGACGTAGACAGCAGGGGTCGTCGGCGTGAAGTTGATCCGGGCTTGAGTCGCGTCGATCGCGGTCACGTTCTGCGTGTAGTCGTCGGCCGCGTATGCAGCCTCGACCGTCGCCAATGACGACAGGGCAATCGCTACGGCGGCCAGTCCGCGCCGCCATCTCATCTTTGAGAGCGCTCTCACACCTGGAACGGTAAAGCCGGGATGACGGTGAGGGAAGACGTAAGTTACGGGAAAGTCCCGAGGCTCCAGCGGAACGCGAACCGGGACCGGGACTGTTTTCACCCGAACGAGCAGCTGATTGTATTGAATACAACCCATAGCGTCGGCGTATGACTCCATCCACCGCGTACAGCAGGGACTTGGGCGACGAGCTCCGCAGGCTCCGCGAGACCTGCATGGGCCTGGCGGGCAACAAGATGGCCGTGAAGCTGGGCTGGGACCCGAGCAAGGTCTCGACTGTAGAGCACGGCAGGGCGCGCGCCAGCGAGGTAGACATCATCCAGTACCTGTCAATGTGCGGTAAGGACATCGACTACATCAACGACTTCAAGCGCCGCTACCAGCACGCGTTCGATGAGTACATCGTGCAGGTGTCCGACAACCTCCGCACGGTCGCGATGGCCGAGGCCACCGCGACGGCGCTCACGAGCTACTCACCGCAGGCGATACCGGGCCTGGTCCAGACTCCGGAGTACGCCGACGGCCACTACCGAATGACCGGAATGGTGACGGAGGCGCGGATCCCAGCCCTCGTCCAGGTCCGGGTCGACCGCCAGACGGTGCTGCGTAGGCACAATCGGCCGACTTGCGTGTTCTACATCCATGAGAACGCGCTGCGATTGCGGGTGGGAAGCAGCGCGATCATGGAGGATCAGTACGCCCGGCTCCTGTTTCACGCGCACGCCATCCGGGTAGTGCCCGCCGATGCTCCCGTGGTCGCCTCCAGTTGCTCTCTTTGGGAGTTCGAGAAGTCGCGGCCGGTGGTCTACAGCGAGACCGAACTGACGAACGTGTACGTCCAGGATCCCGGAGCCATCGCTCGTACTCGGCTGCTCTTCGATCGCCTGGATGAAGTCGCATTGGATGCGGAACAATCGCGGAGCAGGCTGGCGGACTACGTCGGCCGACCGCGAGAGGATTCCGATGATGCAGGACCGCACTTGGCGTAAGAGCAGCTACAGCGTCGGCACCGAAGAAGGTGAGTGCGTTGAGGTGTCCCTAGCCCACGACGCACTCGTGCGGGACTCGAAGAACGCGAGTGGCGACGTCCTCGCGTTCTCGTCCCCCGCCTGGCAGAACCTGCTCAGGTCCCTCGGTTCTCGTTGAGGTAGTTGTAGATCGTGTAGCGGGTGACCTCCAGGACGCCCGCCAGGTGGTCGACCGAGTCGCGGATGAGGAAGAACCCGGCCTCGTCCAGCACTCGGACGACCTGCGACTTGTGCACCTTCTTCATCAGCTCGACGGGCACGCCGACGTCGGCGATCGCCTTCTCGACCAGCACGCGCTGAAGCGTGTCCACGTCCTGCGGGAACGACTCCACGGGTCCGGAAGCCTCGTGTGCCGCGAGTTTGTTGACGCACAGGCAGCCCACGGCCACGCCGGCCGCGTCGCGCACGAACGTGGTCGACGACCAGATCGCGCGGCCGTCCGGGGCGTACGTTTCGTAGCCGGGCATGTCGGTGGTCGTGCCGCGCCGGACGAGGCCCAGCAACAGGTCGGTCATCGGGCCGCCCACCTGGCGGCCGGTGAGCGAGCCGGCGATCGCGATGATCGAGTTCGGCAGGCGGGACAGGTCGTGCACGACGACCTCGGTGTCCGGGCCCAGTGCGGACGCGAGGCTGTCGATGGTCGGCACCAACGCTGAGAGCGCGGCCGGGATCGGTGAGGAAGCCGATGCGGACAACGACTTCAGGGCTGCCCGCAGGCGTTCCAACGTTCCCCGCGACGTGGTGGCGTGCGGGGACAGGCGGACGTGCTCGGGGCGGACGGTGGCGGTGATTCCGAAGGCGTTCAACGCTTCCCCGACCACCGAGGCGGCTTCGGGCATGGTGAAGGCCAGGATTCCGGCGCGGCGGTCGCGGGCCGACACGATCTTGCCGCCGCTCGACAGCACGATCTCCTCGACTTCCGCGACGATCTCGCTCACCGCCGAGTCCAACGACGAAACGCCTGCCAGTTCGACAAGTTCCAGCGCTTCCGCGAAGGCGCCGGACACGACCGGCGAGAGGTTCGTGATGTTCCAGGAGGCGGCGTCCGGGGCGGCGTCGTGCACGGCGTCGTCGAACAGGCCCGCGTCCACCGCGCCGGTCCAGCCCGACAACACCGGCGTCAACCTCTCCAGCGCACGGTCCGACAGCACGACGAAACCGGTGCTCCAGCCCGCCCGCAACCACTTCTGGCCGCCGACCACGAGCACGTCGGCCAGTTCCCACGGTTCGTCGGCCACGCCGAAGCCCTGGATGCCGTCCACGATCAGCAGGCGATCGCCGACCACCTCACGCAACGTCGCCAGGTCCGCGCGGTAGCCGGTGCGGAAGTCCACAGCGGACACCGAGAGAGCGGAGACCTCAGGCGTCAGGCGGGTTGCGACGGCCGCCGGGTGCACCGGGCCGTCCAGCAGAACGGACGGAAGTCCCGCCCGCACCCACGGATAGGTGTTGGACGGGAACTCCGCGGCCGAGTACATGACGGTGCCGGACAGACCGAAGGCCGCCTGGAACAGGCCGATCGACGTGTTCGGCACCAGAGCCACGTGGTCGGTGTCGGTGCGACACAACCGCGCGACGGCGGCCTTCACCCGTTGTTCCTCGCGCATCAGCGTGTCCACAGTGGACGGCCCGGCGAGAGACGCCTGTTCCATCAGCCGCGAGGTCGCCGTCACCACCGCCAGAGATGGTGGGCCGAAGCGGGCGAAGTCGAGATACCCCTCCGGTTCGCGGAACTGGGCGAGGTACGGGGCGTCGGTCAACTCAGAGCACCTTTGCGAGGAACTGTTGCGTGCGCGGCTGCTGCGGATTGTCCAGCACGTCGGCCGGCGTGCCGCTCTCCACCACGGCGCCGTCGACGAGGAACACCACGCGGTCGGCGACCGAGCGGGCGAAGCCGATCTCGTGAGTGACCACGATCATCGTCATGCCGTCGCGGGCGAGCGAGGTCATGACGTCGAGCACCTCGCCGACCAGCTCCGGGTCCAACGCGGACGTGGGCTCGTCGAACAGCATCAGCTTGGGCTTCATCGCCAGAGCACGCGCGATCGCAACACGTTGCTGCTGACCGCCCGAGAGCTGGCCGGGGTAGGCCGAGGCCTTCTCGGCGAGTCCCACCCTTTCCAGCAACGCCAGCGCCTCCGCGCGCACCTCGGCCCGGCTCCGGCCGAGGACCTGGACCGGGCCTTCCATGATGTTCTCCAGCGCCGTGCGGTGCGGGAAGAGGTTGAACCGCTGGAACACCATGCCGACGTCGCGCCGCTGGTGGGCGGCGTCGCGTTCGCGCAGTTCGTAGAGCTTCCCGCCCGACGCCCGGAATCCGACGGGCACGCCGTCGACCCAGATCCGGCCGGCGTCGATGGTCTCCAGGTGGTTCACGCAGCGCAGGAACGTCGACTTGCCCGCACCTGAGGGCCCGAGCAGGCAGACGACCTCGCCGCGCTCGACCTCCAGGTCGATGCCCTTGAGCACCTCGGTGTGGCCGAACGACTTGCGGACCCCAATCGCCTCAACGAGGGCCATAAGCACGCTCTAGGTAGTGCTGCCCGATCGACGCGACGGACACCATCACGAGGTACCAGGCCGCGGCGGCGAACAAGGTTTCCATGATCTCCAGGTTGCGCGAGGAGATGTTGTTCGCGGCGTGGATGAGCTCCAGGAAGGCGATCACCGACGCCATCGAGGTGCCCTTGATCATGTTGATGAAGTTGTTGCCGGTCGGCGGGATGATCACGCGCATCGCCTGGGGCAGCACGACTCGGCGCAACGTCGTCAGCGGGGTCATGCCGATCGACTTGGCCGCCTCGGTCTGGCCCTCGTCGACGCTGCTCAGGCCCGCGCGGACGATCTCGGCCATGTAGGCGCTCTCGTTCAGGCCGAGCCCGAGCAGCGCCGCGACGAACGCGGTCATGACCACGTTGGTGGGCACGGAGAACACCATCGGGATGCTGATGTTCTGGAACACCAGCGCGAGGTTGAACCAGATCAGGATCTGCAGCAGCACCGGCAGGCCGCGGAACAGCCAGATGTAGCCGACCGCGAACCACCGCGCGACGGGGTTCGCCGACAGCCGCATCAACGCGACGATCACGCCGAGGACGATCGCGCCGCCCTGCGCGGCCAACGCCAGCACGATGGTGTTGAGCAGGCCTTCGAGCATCACGGGGTGCGTGAAGAACCCCGGCACGTCCTCCCACTGGATCTGGGCCTCGGCCATCGCCCAGCCCAGACCCGCGATGACCAGCAGGATCACCGCGCCGCTGAACCACCGCCAGGGGTGGCGCAGCGGCACGACGGTGAGCTCCCTCTGCTGGAGCTCACTGGTCTGGAGATCACTTGCCATTGATCGCGGCCTTCGTGATCGCACCCTGCTTGATGTCCCAGGTGGTGACGATCTTCTCGTAGGTGCCGTCGTCGATCAGGGACTGCAACGCGCCCTTGATCGCCTCGGACAGCTTGGCGTTCTTCTTCGCGACACCGATGCCGTACGGGCCGCCGTTGATCGGCGCGAGCGGCACGACCTCGAAGTACTGGCCGTCGCCAGCGGTCTTCGCGACGTAGACGGCGGTCGGCAGGTCGTTGAGGATCGCGGCGACGCGGCCGGTGCGCAGCTGGTTCTGGTTGCCGGTGTCGCTGTCGGTGACGCTCAACGTCACCTCGGGCTTGCCGGCGGCCACGCACTTGGCGCTCTGCTCCTTGCCGAACTGCTCCTGCGAGCTGCCCAGGTTCACCGCGATGCCCTTGCCGCACAGGTCGTCGGGTCCCTTGACGCCCTGCGGGTTCCCCTTCTGCACCATGATCGTGATGCCGGAGGTGAAGTAGTCGACGAAGTCGATCTTCTGCTGGCGCTCGGCGGTGTCGTTCATCGCGGCCATCGTCACGTCGACACGGCCGGTCTCCAGGCTGGTGATCAGCGAGCTGAACGCCATGTCGCTGTGCTCGGCCTTGAGCCCGAGCTTCGCGGAGATCGCCTTGATCAGGTCGACCTCCGAGCCCATCGGCGTCTTGCCGTCCTGGTCGTAGAAGTTGTTCGGCGGGTTCTGGATGTTCGAGCCCACCTTCAACGTGCCGGCCGAGGCGATCTCGGGCGGCAGCAGCGCGGCGAGCGCGTCGTCCTTCTTGACCGAGCCCAGGTCGGACGACGGAGGCGTGGACGTCTGAGCGGGGTCAGACGTGGACCCGCAGGCGGCGAGCCCCAGTACGAGCAGCGAGGTCACGAGCAGGCGCGGCTTCATGGCGGGGACCGTACAACGTCCAGTTGAAGACGTCCACAAAAAGTTGAAACCAGGCGTGACCGGGCGCACGCCGGGAATTCCATCGGCGTCTGCTCCGTTGGATCGGGTGCCCCCAGCAAACGAGGAGGACCAACATGGCGACGGTCGAGCTGACCAAGGAGAACTTCGACGAGGTGGTCGGTGACTCCGACGGCTCCGGCATCGTCCTGGTCGACTTCTGGGCCGAGTGGTGTGGCCCGTGCCGCGCGTTCGGACCGACCTACGAGGCCGCGTCGGACAAGAACGAGGACATCGTGTTCGGCAAGGTCGACACGGAGGCGCAGCAGGAGCTCGCGGCCACGTTCGGCATCCGGTCGATCCCGACGTTGATGATCGTGCGCGAAGGTGTCGTGCTGTTCTCACAGCCGGGCGCACTGCCCGCCCCCGCGCTGAACGACCTGATCCAGCAGGCGCGCGACGTGAACATGGAAGAGGTCCACGCGAAGGTCGCGGAGGCCCAGGCCCAGCAGGGCTGATTGACTCTACGCCGCTCGGGGTAGTCGAGGTGCATGAACACCGACACGTCGACCGCGCAGCTGGTCCACCAGCTGTCCGAGCAGGTGAGCAGGCTCGCGCGCGATGAGATCCGTCTCGCCGTCGCGGAGCTGAAGGACAAGGGCAAGCACGCCGGTGTCGGCGCCGGGATGTTCGGCGCGGCCGGCGTGTTCGCGTGGTGGGGTGGGCTGAGCATCGTCGCCGGCCTGATCCTGCTGCTGGCACTCGTAGTACCGCCCTGGGCGGCCGCGTTGATCGTCGCGGCCGCCCTTCTGCTGTTCGCGGGCATCTTCGCGCTCGTGGGCAAGGGCCAGGTCAAGCAGGCCGCGCCCCCGGTGCCGAGGCAGGCGATGGACAACGTCCAGCAGGACATCGCGACGATCAAGGAGAGTGCGCACCGATGAGCGACCCCAAGGAAGAACTGCAGCGCGACGTCGAACGGACCCGGCGTGAGCTGGGCGAGACGGTGGAGGCGTTGGCGCACAAGGTGGACGTGCCCGGCCGGGTGAAGGAGCAGGCGCAGGAGACCCGGTTGCGGATGGCCGTCGCCACCAACCAGGCGGTCGACTCGCTGCCCGAGCCCGTGGCGGTGCAGGTCGAGAGGGCACGCCGGCACCCCGGGGCCATCGCGGCGGCGCTGATCGCGCTCGTCCTCGCGATCTGGGCGATTTCCAGGAGGAACGGATGAAGCTCCTTTACCGCCCGCTGGGAATGTTGATCGGTGCGCTGGGAGGGTTCCTCGCCACCGCCATCTTCGGTCAGATCTGGAAACTCGTGGCGGGTGACAAAGAAGCGCCCAGTGCCACCATGCGCAACCGCGCCTGGAGCGAGGTGCTGATCGCGGCGGCGTTGCAGGGCGCCATCTTCGGCCTGGTCAAGGCCGCCATCGACCGCGGCGGGGCCAAGGGTTTTCAGAAGCTGACCGGTGAATGGCCCGGCGACGAAGAGGATTGAGCACCCGTCTGTCCAATCAAGACGCGTAGGTGCGGACAATCCGGTGGCGTCTTAATCTGGCCCAGTCCCCCGGGAAAGGCCAGTGATGACTCGTCAGGTGCGGGCTCGTGCGCTGTTTTCGACGTTCGAACCGCTCACCGCCGTACCGGACGACCCGGCCCGTGCACGGCTGGGCGTCGTCAGGTTCGCCGGCACGTCCTTCAACCCCGTGGTGAAGGCCGGGTATCCGGAACTGACGGTCCACCTGGCCGACGAGGATCGTGGCTTCGCGGAGGTCTGGACGAGCGCGCACGGCGTGGAATCCGGTGAGCACAAGGCGATCGCCTATGCGCACGACGGCGAGTACCTGTTCTGCGCCGGACGGATCCCGCCGTGCGACGAGCACACCTACGCGGGGCGGCTGGCGTTCCGCGCGGCCCTGGAACTGGCCGGCAAGCTCGGCTACCACCACGTCTTCCGGATGTGGAACTACCTCCAGGACCTCAACCCCCGGACCTACCGCGAGTTCCTGCTCGGCCAGGCCGAGGCGTTCGCACGACGGCCGGTGACCTGGAGCGGCCTGACCGCGGCCACCGTGGTCGGCTCGCTCGGCGGCGGCATCGCGTTCCACTTCCTGGCCTGCCGGACGGGCGAGCCGGTCACGATCATCTCTCCCAGCGGCGCGCGCGGGGTCTACGCGCACGGGCGGCTGTACTTCTCCGCGCCGTCGCTCGACGACGCCGAGGAGCTGATGAGCACGGCGAACCTCGCCCAGTGGGGTGTCGACGACGGGTTCGGGCTGCACGACGTGTCGTCGTTGAAGATCTACGCCCGGCAACCGGGTGATCTTTCCCAGGTCAGGCCCCGCCTGGATCCCGCGACCTCGGTGGCGTTCCTGCAGGCCACGTTGCTCTCCCAGGACGACGCGGTGGAGTTCGAGGGTGTCGCCGGGTAGCCCTGCGGACGTTTGAATCCTCAACTACTCTGGCGCGCATGCCACAGCCAGAGGGTGATGACCTCGCCGCGATCCGGGCCAAGCGCGACGAGCTGCGCGCGAAGTACGTGAAGCCACTCGCCGAGCGAGGCGGCTCGCCGACCCAGGGCGTTCACCACATCGCGTTGATCTGCAAGGACGTCGAGGAGACCATCCGGTTCTACCAGGAGTTCCTCGGCTTCCCGCTGGTCGAGCTCGTGGAGAACCGCGACTACAACGGCTCCAGCCACTTCTTCTTCGACCTCGGGGCCAAGAACCTGCTGGGGTTCTTCGACTTCCCCGGCCACGACCACCCGCCGTTCTCCGAGACGATCGGTGCCGTTCAGCACCTGGCCCTGTCGACTTCGCCCGAGCGGTTCGCCGAGATCAAGTCCAAGCTGGACGAGGCGGGGATCGAGTACCTGGGCCCCGACCGCGGCGTCGAGGACAGCCTGTACATCCGCGACCCCAACGGTGTAGGGATTGAGTTCTACCGGGAAGAACTCGGCGAGTTCGAAGGCACGACACTGATCAACTGATCAACTGAGGACGGAGTCGCAGTGGCGCAAGAGGTCAAGGGCATCGTCGCCCGGGGCAAGGGACAACCGGTGGAACTGACCTCGGTGCTGGTGCCCGACCCCGGCCCCGGCGAGGCAGTGGTGAAGATCCAGGCGTGCGGCGTCTGCCACACCGACCTGCACTACCGCGAGGGCGGCATCAACGACGACTTCCCGTTCCTGCTGGGCCACGAGGCCGCGGGCCTGGTGGAGTCGGTCGGCGACGGAGTCACGGACCTGGCGCCCGGCGACTTCGTCGTGCTGAACTGGCGCGCGGTCTGCGGCACGTGCCGCGCCTGTCGTCGCGGCAAGCCCTGGTACTGCTTCTCCACGTTCAACGCGTCGCAGCCGATGACGTTGGCCGACGGCACGAAGCTCTCGCCCGCGCTGGGCATCGGCGCGTTCGTCGAGAAGACTTTGGTCCACTCCGGACAGTGCACGAAGGTCGACCCGTCCGCCCGCGCCGCCGCTGTCGGCCTGCTGGGCTGCGGTGTGATGGCCGGCGTCGGTGCCGCCATGAACACCGGCGGTGTCGGCCGTGGCGACTCGGTGGCCGTGATCGGCTGCGGCGGTGTCGGTGACGGCGCCATCGCGGGCGCCCGCATCGCCGGTGCCGCGAAGATCATCGCCGTGGACACCGATCCGCAGAAGCTGGAGTGGGCCAAGGGTTTCGGCGCCACGCACACCATCAACGCACGTGAGGTCGACGACGTGGTGGTCGCGATCCAGGACCTGACGGACTCGTTCGGCGCGGACGTCGTGATCGACGCGGTCGGCCGCCCCGAGACGTGGAAGCAGGCGTTCTACGCCCGCGACCTCGCCGGAACCGTTGTCCTGGTGGGTGTTCCGACGCCGGACATGCAGCTCGAGATGCCGCTGATCGACTTCTTCTCGCGCGGCGGCGCGCTGAAGTCCTCGTGGTACGGCGACTGCCTGCCCACGCGCGACTTCCCGATGCTCGTGGACCTGTACCAGCAGGGCCGCTTCGACCTGGACGCGTTCGTCAGCGAGGAGATCCCGCTGGACGGCGTCGAGGGCGCGTTCGAGAAGATGCACCGCGGCGAGGTGCTGCGATCGGTCGTGGTGTTCTGATGCCGCTTCGCGTTGATCACACCGTCACGTCCGGCACGTTCTCGCTGGACGGCGAGACCTTCGACGTCGACAACAACGTCTGGGTCATCGGGGACGACGCCGAGTGCGTCGTCATCGATGCGCCGCACGACGTGGACGCGATCCTCAAAGCAGTCGATGGCCGCAAGGTCGTCGCGATCCTGCTGACCCACGCGCACGACGACCACGTTCGCGTCGCACCGGATCTGGCTCACGCGACCGGCGCGCCGATGGCGTTGCACCAGGACGACCACATCGTGTGGAACCTGACGCACACCGGCGTGATCCCGCACCAGGCGCTGGAAGACGGCCAGGTGCTCACCGTGGCCGGCGAGGAGATCCACGTGCTGCACACGCCGGGGCACTCGCCTGGCGCCGTGTGCTTCTACGTGCCGTCGCTGGGCGCGGTGTTCACGGGCGACACGCTGTTCCAGGGCGGGCCGGGCGCGACCGGCCGGTCGTTCTCGGACCGGCCGACGATCGAGGCGTCGATCCGGGAGAAGCTGCTCACGCTGCCCGGCGAGACCGTGGTGCACACCGGGCACGGTGCGGACACCACGATCGCTGACGAGGTGTTCTAGCTAGAACCGCGGAGGCCGCTTCTCCAGGAACGCCGTCACGCCCTCGGCGTAGTCGGCGCTGGAAGCGGCCTCCGCGTACAGCGCACGCACGAAGTCGTCCTCGTGCCCGCCGTCCGTGATCGAGTTGATGATCTTCTTGGCGCCCCGCACCGACACCTGCGCGCGGCCCGCGATCTGTTCGGAGAGTTCCTTCACGCGGGCGTCCAAGGACTCCACGACCTCGTTCACGAGCCCGATCCGCAACGCCGTCGCGGCGTCGATCAGATCGGCGGAGAACAGGATCTGCTTCGCCCAGGCCGGGCCGACCGCGTCCACGAGGGCCTTGGTGGACGTGAAGTTGTAAACGATGCCGAGTTTCGCGGGCGTGATGCCGAATCGCGCATCGGAGGACGCCACCCGAATGTCGCAGGCGAGGGCGATCTCGCAGCCGCCGCCGACGCAGAAACCGGAAATCGCGGCAATCGTGGGTTTGTCGAGCCGGGCAATGGCGCGTTCGCCGTTGTGCACGGCCTCGCCGTAGTGGGCGGCGCCTTCCGGGCCGCGGCGCAGGGTCGAGAACTCCGCGATGTCGGCGCCGGCGGAGAAGTGCCCGCCGCCCCGGATCACCAACACCCGCACGTTCTCATCTGCGGAAACCTGTTCCAGGAGCCCCGGTATGGCCGACCACATCTCGTACGACATGGCGTTGCGCTTGGCCGGGCGGTTGATCGTCAACGTCGCGACCGGACCGGCCGCGGACAGCTCCAGGAACTCGCTCACCCGCCGCACGATACCTACCGCCTTCTGGCGGCACGCGCGGTCTCGGTTGGTAGTAACGCGTTCACCTCCTTGTAAAGTCCGTTGCCGAAGAGGGGAGGAAACGTGACTGCGGCCGCCATCGGTGCTTCCACGCTGCGCACGCTCGCGGTGCGGTTGCGCACCAGCGCGCCGGTGTCCGCGCGGATCCTCTCCGAGCTCGCCAGCGAACTCGACCGGGGCGGGCCGGTGGCGGACCTGCTGTGCTCGCACAGCGCCGTGCACAGCCCCCTGTTCGGCATCCAGGCGCTCGCGGGCGTGCGGTTGCTGATGCTGTCGGGAAAGGCGCCGGAGCTCAGTCAGCGGTTCGCGAGCGCGCACGCGGCGGCGATGGCCGGGGAGTCCGATTCCACGGCGCTGCTCGCGTGGCTGGCAGCACGGCGCGCGATCGTCGAGAACGCGGGCGAGATCCTGGCCGCGCTCGATCGCACGGTCCAGCAGCACCAGCCGAAGACGGCCGGGTTCCTGCTGCGGGGTCTCACGATGATCGGGGCGCCGAAGGTCCGGCTGCTCGAACTCGGCGCCTGTGCGGGGCTGAACCTCATCCTCGACCACTACCGCTGGTTCGGCCTCGGCTGGGAGTGGGGCGACAAGGACTCGCCGGTGCGGCTGGCCGCGGTCGGGCCGCAGCCGCCGAACCTGGAGATCGTCGACCGGGCCGGCTGCGACCTCCAGCCGCGCGACCCCGCCGATCCCAAGCACGCGATGATCCTGCACTCGTTCATCCCGCCCGAGCACGACGCGCTGCGCTGGGACCTCGACGACGCCATCGAGCTCGCCGCCAAGGTCGGCGTGAAGGTCGCGCGCTCTCCCGCAGGGCGGTGGTTGCGCGAGAACCTCGTGCCACCCGACGAACGCGGCACGTACACGGTGATCTGGCACAGCTCGTTCTGGGCGTACCTGACCGAGGACGAGCGCCACGAGATCGAGACGACGCTGACCGCGGCGGCCGGGTCGATGCCACTCGCGCGCGTTGCCTACGAGTCGACAGACTTTCGCTCAAACCCCCGGCTGACGGTCACCATCTACAGCTAACCTCCGGCGTCGTGAAAACGATCCGTGCCTCCCTGCTGGCCGTCGCCCTCTTCACCACGGCCCTCACCGCGCCCGCCCAGGCCGCGGTCTCGGACTACGACCTGGCGCTGCACTGGGCGCCGGTCCACCACCAGGACACCGACTCCTCGGACTACGACGCCGACTATCTGTCCACTGTGGACTTCGACGGTGACTGGAACACGCTGAACAACTGGGAGAACCAGACCCAGCTCGCGAAACTGACGGGCGCCGCGTACTACTCGGTGGTCGAGACGTCCACGCACTGGTTCCTCGTCTACAGCTTCTTCCACCCGCGCGACTGGGACGACCAGCCGGACCCGTTCGGCACCAGGACCCACGAGAACGACCTGGAGGGCACCCTGTTCGTCGTCCGCAAGGACGCCGGGTTCGGCAAGCTCGAAGCCGCGGTCACGGTGGCGCACAGCGACTTCTACTCCTACGTGCCCGCCGGGTCGCCGTACCAGAACGGGTCGGAGACCATCGACGGCACGCTGTTGCTGGTCGGCGGCCGCCCCGCCACCTTCCAGGAGGCCAAGGGCCACGGCCTGTACCGCTGGAACGGCTCCGGCTTCCCCGGCGGCGACGGCGTGATCTACCAGCCCGCCGCCACCGGCGAGGTGCCGTCGGGCGGCAACGACCGCAGCGTCGGCTACCGCCTGGTGAACTCCCTGGACGCCAACGGGATGTGGGCACGCCGCAACAACTCGGAGACCTACTCGTCGTTCGGCACCTTCCGCGGTGACAACGGCAAGGACAACGCCGCCAACGCGCCGTGGGGCTGGGACGACCAGAACGACGGCGCGATCTACCGGGGCTACCTGGCCACCGATCCGGCCCTGGTCATCGACAGGTACTTCACCAACAAGGGCGCGTTCAGCCTGACCTACACGCACAACGCCTTCCGCTAACCCACTGCAAACGTTTACAGTGTTTTCTGCAACACCCGCCGCCGTTCCCTTCATCGTGGAAGAGGACGTCGCATGGACGGCAGGATCAACCGCAGGCTGCTGATGAAGTCCACCGTCGTGGCCGCGGTCGCCACACCGGCGCTGACAGCGACCGCGCTCGCGGTCGCTGTCCCCACCCTGCCCTGGCCGGCCGCCAACGAGATCGTGCGGAACACGAAGCTCCCGTCGTTCCCCGACCGGAATTTCGACGCGACGACGTACGGCGCCAAGGGCGACAACAAGACCGACAACACCGACGCGTTCAAGAAGGCCATCGCCGCCTGCAACGCCGCGGGCGGCGGGCACGTGATCGTTCCGAAGGGCACCTACGTCACGGGTGCGATCCATCTGCTGAGCAACGTCGACTTCCACCTCGAGGACGGCGTGCTGCTCAAGTTCTCCGGCGACGCCTCGAAGTTCCCGACGGTGCTCACGCGCTACGAGGGCATCGAGTGCATGAACCGCTCCCCCATGGTCTACGCGCACAAGCAGACCAACATCGCCATCACCGGCAAGGGCACGCTCGACGCGGGCGCCACCGGAGGCTGGAACAAGGGCAGCGACCGCTCGTACCTGGAGTCGCTGGTGGCCAAGGGAACCCCGCCCGACAAGCGCGTGGTTCCCGGCTCCGGCAAGAACATGCGCTCGACGTTCATCGAGCCCTACGACTGCGACACGGTGCTGATCCAGGGCCTCACGCTGAAGAACCCCAAGTTCTGGCAGATCCATCCCACGCTCTGCAAGAACGTCACGGTCGACGACGTGCACACCGACCCCACGACGTCCGCCAACAACACCGACGCGGTGGACCCGGAGTCGTGCGACCACGTCGTGATCTCCAACAGCGACCTCGGCGCGCACGACGACAACGTGGCGATCAAGTCGGGCCGCGACGAGGACGGACGGCGGCTCAACGTGCCGTGTCAGAACATCGTCGTCGTCAGCTGCCGCATGAACGGCAACTGGGGCGCCATCACGTGCGGCTCCGAGCAGACCGGTGGCATCCGCAACGTCTACGGCTACCAGCTGAACTGCGTCAACGCCACCAAGTTCGCCCTGTACGTCAAGTCGAACACCAAGCGCGGCGGCTTCTCGCAGAACATCAACCTGGACAGCGTCTCCGGCGTCTTCGGGCGCGCGTTCATCTACGTCACCACGACCTACAACTCGCAGACGGGCAGCAACGTGCCGAAGTTCGGGCCGTTCTCCGTCTCGAACTCCAGCTGCACCAAGGCTTCCAAGGTCCTCGACGTGTCCGGCCTCTCGCAGGAGCACGTCAAGGGCCTGGAACTGCGCGACTCGAAGTTCAACGGCCTCGGCAGCACCACCAACACCGTCAAGAACGTCGACGGCCTGAAGTTCACCAACGTCACCGGCAACGGAAAGCCGATGACCAAGTAGCTGCTAGTAGACCGTCGCTTCTAACCTTTGGGGTAGAGGTGACGGAGTCGGGTGCGGGCGTCGTCGGTGGTGAACTGCCAGTCGACTCCGCGCTGGTTGGTGTTGGTGGTGTGTTGCCAGGCGGCGAGTTCGGTGTTGAGGGTGTCGAGGTCGCTGATGCGGCGGTCGAGGCATTGCCGTGACAGTGCGGACAGTTCGATCTCGGCGATGTTGAGCCAGGAGCCGTGTTTGGGGGTGTGGTGGATCTCCAGGCGCTGGGCCAGGGCGAAGGCCTCGCCGGGTTCGAACGCCTCGTAGAGCGAAGAGATGGTGTGGGTGTTGAGGTTGTCCATGACCAGCACCACGG
>NZ_FOYL01000021.1 GCF_900115955.1 Lentzea waywayandensis | reverse complement strand
CCTCAACACCCACACCATCTCTTCGCTCTACGAGGCGTTCGAACCCGGCGAGGCCTTCGCCCTGGCCCAGCGCCTGGAGATCCACCACACCCCCAAACACGGCTCCTGGCTCAACATCGCCGAGATCGAACTGTCCGCACTGTCACGGCAATGCCTCGACCGCCGCATCAGCGACCTCGACACCCTCAACACCGAACTCGCCGCCTGGCAACACACCACCAACACCAACCAGCGCGGAGTCGACTGGCAGTTCACCACCGACGACGCCCGCACCCGACTCCGTCACCTCTACCCCAAAGGTTAGAAGCGACGGTCTACTAGCTACATCGGCAGGTCCGGGGGGAGTTGCAGCGCGATGGTGATCAGGGAGTGGACCCGGTTCGCGATCACCGACAGCAGGCCGTGCATCGCCGGCGACGCGGCGTCGGCGGCTTCCTGGAGCGTGCGCAGGTCCGTGTCGATCTGCCCGAGGACGGCCGCGGTGTCGGCCGGAGCGGCGGTGAACGCGCGGGCGATGTCCTCCAGGGGAAGACCGTGGACCTCCAGGCGTTGTACGAGGTGGATGCGGTCCACGTCGTCGGCGCGGTAGAGGCGGTAGTTGCTCGCGGTGCGCTGGGCGGGGCTGATCAGGCCGAGCGTCGTGTAGTAGTCGACGGTGCGGATGCTCACGCCGGCGCGGGCGGCGAGTTCGCCGATCTTCAGCAGTGCTTCGGTCACAGCGATCACCTCCCCGTCACCGGAAACCATACAGTGCCACGTGCTACTGTTGGAACATGCCTGATGAAGCCGGTGTAGACGGCTGTAGTACGTGGCCGGGTGCGTCTTGTTGATCGCATCCGGCTTGCTCGCCATCGTGGTCCTGACCGCGGCCACGGGGTATTTCGTGGCTCAGGAGTTCGCGTACATGGCGGTCGATCGCGGCCGCCTGCAGCAGCTGGCCGAGGGCGGCTCGAAGGCCGCCGAGCGTGCCTACCGCGTGACTCAGAAGCTCTCCTTCATGCTGTCCGGCGCCCAGTTCGGCATCACGGTGACGGCGCTGCTCGTCGGTTACGTGGCCGAGCCGCTGCTCGGCACCGGGCTCGGCGTGCCGGGCTCGATGGTGATCGCGCTGGCCTTCGCCACCTTCGTGCAGATGGTGCTCGGTGAGCTGCTGCCGAAGAACCTCGCGATCGCGCGGCCCGAACAGCTCGCGCTGGTGCTGAGCTCGTCGACCCTGGTGTACCTGAAGATCGCCGGCCCCGTGATCCGGCTGTTCGACGCGGCCGCGAACCGGTTGCTGCGCGCGATCGGCATCGAGCCCGTCGAGGAACTGCCGCAGGGCGCGACGCCGGAGGACTTCCGGCAGATCGTCGGGGAGGCGGGGGAGCAGGGCCACCTCGACCCCGAGCTGACCCGGTTGCTGGAGCACGGCATCGGCTTCCGCGAACTGGTCGCGGAGCAGGCCATGACGCCGCGCGTCAACGTCCACACCGTGCGGTGCGACGAGCCCGCCGGTCGCGTGGTCTCGTTGCTGGACACCGGGAACTCGCGTTTCCCCGTGATCGGTGACGACCTCGACGACCTGCGCGGTGTCGTCGGGCTGGCCGAAGTGCTGACCCTGGCGCCCGAGGAGCGTTCGACCGTCGCCATCGGGAAGATCGCCTCTCCCGCGCTGGTCGTCCCGGCGACGCTGCCGTTGCCCGCGGTGCTGGAAAGGCTGCGGACCGAACGCCGCCAGCTCGCCTGCGTGGTCGACGAGTTCGGCGGGTTCGCCGGCGTCATCTCCCTGGAGGACCTGGCAGAAGAGCTCGTCGGCGAGATCCACGACGAGGACGACCGGGTGGCCGACATGATCGAGAAGGTCGGCGACGACTGGCGCGTGCCCGGCCGCATGAGGCTGGACGAGGTCGAGGACGTCACCGGCGTGGAACTTCCGGCCGACGACTCGTACGACACGGTGTCCGGTCTGGTGCTGCACCAGCTGGGCCGCGTGGCCGAGGCCGGCGACGAGATCGAGATGAACGGAGTGCGCCTGGTGGTCACCACGGTGGCGCGCAACGTGCCCGACTCGGTGGTGTTGTCCCGATGAGCATCGTCATCTCCGTTGTGCTGCTGGCGTTGAACGGCTTCTTCGTGGCCGCCGAGTTCGCGTTGATCGCGGCCAAGCGCCACCGCCTGGAGCAGGCCGCCGAGACGTCCCGGGCGGCCCGCGCCGCAGTGGCGGGCGTTCGTGAGCTGTCGTTGATGCTCGCGGGCGCACAACTCGGCATCACACTGTGCACGCTGGGTCTGGGCGCGCTGGCCAAGCCGGCCGTCGCGGACCTGCTGGAACCGGCGCTGCGGCTGACGGGCCTGCCGGAGGCGTTCGCGTACGGCATCGCGTTCGCGATCAGCCTGGTGCTGGTGGTGTTCCTGCACATGGTCGTCGGCGAGATGGCGCCGAAGTCGTGGGCCATCGCGCACCCGGAGCGGTCCGCGCTGATCCTGGCGCTGCCGTTCCGCGCGTTCGCCCGCTCGGTCCGCTGGCTCCTCAGTGGACTGAACGCGGTGTCGAACGGCCTGCTGCGGCTGATGAAGGTCGAGCCGCAGAACGAGCTGGCGCAGGCGCACCGGCCGGACGACCTGCGGATGCTGCTGCGGCAGTCCGCCGAGCACGGCCTGATTCCCGAGGCCCAGCAACGGCTGCTGACCAGGATGCTGCAGGTCCAGCGCACGACCGTGAGCGAGGTGATGGTGCCGGTCGCGGAGACGTCGACGGTCACCGAGCACACCACCGCGCGGGAGATCGAGCAGCGCAGCCTCCAGTGTGGACGGTCGCGCTTCCCGGTCACCGGCCTGGACGGCCGGTACGTCGGACTCGTGCACATCCGCGAGGCCATGCGCGCCACGGCCCGCGGCGAGGACCCGACGGCTCGCGAGCTGATGGGCCCGGTGCTGACGCTGCCGGCGTCGATGCCGGTGGCCCAGGCCGTGACGGCGATGCGTGCCGAACGCTCGCAGCTCGCGCTCGTGGCTGACGACAGTGCGAGTTCGCGTCGGTCGTCCGGTCGCCCCTTCGGGTCAACCGCCGAAGGCGATTCGGGCCGAAGCGGTGGCCGGACGGCCGCCTTCGAGGCGAACTCGCCGCCGTCTCCGCAGGAGCGGCCAATTCACGGTATTGCCGCACTGGAAGACCTTCTCGAAGAGCTGATCGGCGACTTCGAGGACGAAACCGACACACGTCCGGTCAGCGCCCGCTGACCGGAGTTTCCCAGGGAGGAAACACAAATGTTCAAGCGGATGCTCAGCGCCTTCGGCGTCGGTGGCCCGTCGGTCGACACCGTGCTGGACTCGCCGCACGCCACGCCCGGCCAGGTCGTCACCGGGCAGGTGCGCATCCAGGGCGGCAGCGCGGACGCCGAGATCGGCCAGGTCGTGCTGTCGCTCGTCACCCGCGTCGAGGTCGAGCGCGGCGACCACGAGTACGGCGGCGTGTCCGAGTTCCTGCGGGTCGTCGTGCAGCAGGGCGTGCGGGTCGGGGCCGGCCAGCTGGTCGCGATCCCGTTCCAGCTGCCGATCCCGTGGGAGACCCCGATCACCGCGGTCGGCGGCGGGCAGCTGCCCGGCATGACCGTGGGCGTGCGGACCGAGCTCGTGATCGCGGGCGCACCCGACAAGGGCGACCTCGACCCCGTGCTGGTCCACCCGCTGCCGTCGCAGGACGCGGTGCTCAACGCGTTCGGGCAGCTCGGTTTCTCGTTCCGCAGCGCGGACGTCGAGGCGGGCCGCCTGCACGGGGTGCCGCAGGAGCTCGGTTTCTACCAGGAGATCGAGTTCTTCCCGCCCGCCCAGTTCGCCGGTGCCGTCCAGCAGGTCGAGCTGACGTTCGTGGCGAACCCGCACGAGCTGTTCGTGATCCTGGAGGCCGACAAGCGCGGCGGCATGTTCTCGTCGGGCGGTGACGCGTTCGGGCACTTCCGCGTGTCCCACCAGGAGTCCGAGGGCACCGACTGGGCGTCGGCGATCAACGGCTGGCTCGCCCAGGTCGCGCAGCGCGGCGGTGGCATGCACGGATACGACCAGCACGGACATCACGGCGGCCACCACGGTCGCGGCGGGATGGGCATGGGCACGGTCGTCGCGGCCGGTGCCGCCGGTCTCGTCGGCGGCATGGTCGTCGGCGAGATGATGGACGACGCGTTCGAGGACTTCGGCGACTTCGGCGGCGAGTAGGCGTTTTGCGCTCCGTCCACCGGGGTACCCGCGCCCTGCGTCAAGCAGTCGGCGTTGCCACCCCGGTGAGACGGAGAGCGGTGACGGTTTGAAGGCGCTTGATTACGCACTGAGAGTCACGCGGGAACTCGGCTTGAGCGGCGAGTCCTCGTGCATTGACCGGCAGAAGCCGCTGCGGATGTACATCGCGGTGGACGGGCGCTTGCCCGGCCGTCCCGATCACGACGTCGCCTTGTTGTGGACCGAACGTCACGGGTGGGCGATCGCAGCCGAGGACGGTGCCGATCTGACCGTGGTGGCGCACCTGGGTGGGGCGGTGGAACCCCCGCCACACGCGGTCGCCAGGTGGGTCCGCGGTCTGTTGACAGATCAATGGCCGGCCCACGAGATGGACCGGCCATTGGATCGGCGCGCGGGTTAGCCGACGGAGACCGGCTCCTGCTTCTTCTTCTCGTTAGGCAGCTCGTCGAGCGCGGTGCCCTCGACGTCGAGCTCCGGCAGCCAGCGCAGGAACTTCGGCAGCCACCAGGCGCGCTCACCGAGCAGGGCGAGCGCCGCGGGCACGAGCACCATGCGGACCACGAACGCGTCCACGAAGATGCCGACGGCCAGGGCGAAGGCGATCGACTTCACGGTCGCCTCGCCTGCCGGGACGAAGCCCGCGAACACCGAGAACATGATCAGCGCGGCGGCCACGACGACCGGGGCGGCCTGGCGGAAGCCCGTGGTGATGGCCTCCAACGGCTTGGCGCCGCGGTGGTGCGCCTCGTGCATCCGGGACACCAGGAAGATCTGGTAGTCCATGGCGAGGCCGAACAGGATGCCGATCACCAGGATCGGCGTGAGGCTGATCAGCGGGCCGGTGCTCTCGAGGTTGACGGCGCTGGAGAGCCAGCCCCACTGGAACACCGCGACCGTGGCGCCGAGCGACGCGCCGATGGTGAGCAGGAAGCCGAGCACACCGACCAGCGGCACCAGCAGCGAGCGGAACACCAGGATCAGCAGCACGAGCGCCAGGCCGACGACGACCGCGAGGTAGATCGGCAGGGCCTTGTCCAGGGACGTGGCCACGTCGACGCTCACCGCGGTGGCGCCGGTGACGTAGGCCTTGCCACCCTCCACATCGGACAGTTCGGCGCGCAGGTCGGCGACGAGCTTCTCGGTCTCGGTGCTGTCCGGGCCGGACTTCGGGATCACGGTGACCAGCGCGGCGTTGCCGTCCTGGCTCGGCTGCGCCGGCGTCACGAGGGCGACGTCGGAGAGCTTGGCGAGCGGCTCGGACGCCTTGGTGGCCGTCGCGGCGGCACCCTGGCCCTCGAACAGGACGATGATCGGGCCGTTGAAGCCCTCGCCGAAGCCCTTCGCGAGCATCTGGTCGGCGCGCTCCTGCGTGGAGCCGGCCGGCGGCTTCTGGATCAGCGTGGTGTCCATGGACGCCACCGGGATCGCGACGATGCCGAGCGCCACGACCGACAGGAGCAGCGCGACGACGCGGTTGCGGGTGATCGCACCGGCCCAGCCGCGGATGACACCGCGGTCCTTGGGCTCGACGGGGTTCTCGAGGGTGGCGGAGCGTTCCTTGCGGGTCAGTACGCGGCGGCCGAGCAGGCTCAGCACCGCGGGCACCAGCGTGATGGCGATCAGCACCGAGACGACGATCGTGGCGGCGGCCGAGACACCCATCTGCGTCAGGAACGGGATGCCCGCGATCGCGAGGCCCACCAGCGCGATCACCACGGTCAGACCGGCGGTGACGACGGCGGAACCGGCGGTGCCGACCGCGGTCGCGACGGCGTGCCCGACGTCGGAGCCCCGGCGCAGTTCCTGGCGGTAGCGGTTGATGATGAACAACGCGTAGTCGATGCCGACCGCGAGACCCAGCATCGAGGCGAGGATCGGCGTGGTGGACTGGAGGTCCATGAACCCGGTGGTGATCGTGATGCCGAGCGTGCCGATGCCGACGCCGATGCCGGCGCTGAGCAGGTTCATGCCCGCGGTGACGAGCGAGCCGTAGGTCAGCGCGAGCACGACCAGCGCCAGCACGACGCCGATGGCCTCGGTCGGACCGCCGACGTGCGGCGTCTCCTGCATCGCGGTGCCGGTGACCTCGACGGTCAGCCCCGCAGCGCGTGCCTTGTCGACGGCCTTGGTCAGCTCGGCGCGCTGCTCGTCGGTGACCTCACCGGGCTTCACGTCGTAGGTGACGGTGCTGTAGCCGACGTTGACGTCGCGGTTGACGCTCGGCGCCGCCGGGTCGAGCGGGTTCGTCGCCGACCGCACGCCCTTGAGCGCGGACTCGTCGGCCACCAGCTCGGTGATCGCCTTGACGTGCTGCGGCAGCTTCTGGCCGTCCGGAGCCTGCACGACGACCCTGGCCGACGCGGTCTCACCGGAGCCGAACTTCTCCTGGATGCGCTCCAGGGCGGTGGTCGACTCCTGGCCGGGGATGGACATCGAGTTGGACGTCTCACCGCCGAGCGTGAACGCGCCGACGCCGGAGCCGATCAGCACGAGCAGCCAGATCAGGACGACCGGAAGGCGGTGCTTGTGCGCACCGAGTCCCAGTTTGTAGAGCAGTTTCGCCATGATGGTCAGGCCTCCTGGTGCCCGAGTGCGTCGAAGCAGGTAGCGAGGATCAAGGGACGCCATGTCGTCTTCTCACCCTGTTGGTTGGCCAGAAGGGTGAGCACGGCCATGGAGCACAGCGCGCCGACGATCCGGATCGCGCGGGGCAGTTCTTTCTCGGGGTCGATGACGAACATCTCGTTGAGGAGCAGCTCGTCCTGCGCCTGCTGCGGGTCCTCGCCCGGCGCCGTCATCGTCCGGAACAGCAGCGAGACCAGCCCTGGCCGGTCCAGCGCGTGGTCGGTCAGCAGTTCCAGCGCCCGGCGGTCCCGCTCGGACCCGGCGGGCAGCGAGGAGACCTGGTCGAGGACGTGCCGGGTCAGCACACGGCTCTGTTCCCACGCCGCTTCGAAGAGAGCGTCCTTGCTCGGGAAGTGGTGCAGCAGGCCGGCTTTGGACAGGCCGACAGCGTCCGCGAGCGACTTCAACGAGGTCTGCTCGAAGCCGTGCCGCGCGAAGAGCGCGGCGGCGGCGTCGAGGATCTTCTCGTCGACTCCGGTCCTGGGCTGTCGTGGCATGCGATCGACTTTACGGCGTTTACCGACCGGTTCGGTAGGTTTACCGACCGAATTGGTCGGTGGCGTTCGTCACCACAATGGGTGAGTGATCGAGATGAAGGCCGTCGTCGAAGTGACCGGCGGTGACAGCGTGGTGTTGTCCGGGCGGATGAGCCGTGAGGAGTTCGACGCCGCGCTCGCCGCGATCGACGAATACAACCGCGACGAGGATGCGCCGGAGCCCTTTCCCGGGTTGCCGGAGCAGGAGTGCCTGATCATGTCGGGCGGAGTGCGCCTGCAGGACACCGGGTCGGGCGTGGTGATCGAGCCAGGTTGTTGTGCGGGCCTGGAGGAGTGGCGGCAGTGGCTGTGGCTGCTGGACGGTGAGAGGCCTTGGCTTGGCCACAGCCTCGATCCGGGGCTGGAGTTCCGTGCCGACGTGGCGCGGCTGTGGCCGGATGCCGAGGATGCGGACGGGCCGGCGTGCGAGATCCGGATCGCGGAAGTGCGGGCACACCTGGAGGGCGTGCGGCAGGACCTGCTCGGGTTCCTGGAACTGGTGCGGAGATGGGCGCCGCACGGGCTGGGAGAGCAACTCGCGGCCGCGTTCGACGAGCACTTCCACATCAGCGCACCGCTGTGACCGCCCGGTCGATCCCGAGCCACATCGCGCACCCCACCACGACGCACACGACCCACACGATCGCGGCCGGCACCTGCGGCTGCAGGAGCGGGAACACCGCGTAGTGCGTCAGGTAGATGGCGAGTGACGCGCTGGCCAGCAGGCTCATCGGGGTGAGCAGGCCGCGCGGCACCGGCACACGCGCCAGCGACAGCAGCAGGACCAGGCCGGAGATCACGACGATCTCGCGAGAGAGGTCCTCCATGCGGCCGGGGACCATCGCGACCGCGACCACGACGACGAGGCCCTTCTGCCACAGAGCGGGGGAGCGGTGGGCGAGCCAGCCGAGCGCCACGAACCACGCCGCGCCGAGCGTGGTCATGTTGCGGGCGAAGAAATCACCGTCGACGGTGAGCCTCAACGCGAGCGTCAGACCGAGCAACGCCAGCGCGAAGGCATAGCCGTGGCGCTGTTCCCAGCGCCGGATCGCCGGCACCGCGAAGACGAGGGCGCACAGCAGAAGCACGTGCACGAGGACTTCGACGAACCAGTACCCGGCCGCGCCGACACGGGTGAAGTTGTTGACGAGCGCCACGTTGTCGAGGGTGACGTCGTCGGTGACCGCCACCCGGTAGCCCAGCCAGAGCGACGTCGGAACCGCGATGGTCGCCGTGGCACGCAGGATCCGCAGCGGATCGGCGGGCATCAGGAACCGTGCGAGGTTCCAGCCCGCGACCACGAGCAGCAGGTGCGCGCCGCCGAGCAGCTTGAAGAAACCGACGTGCGAGCCGACGATCAGCAGGATCGCCAACGCCCGCAGCACGATCGTGGTGTCGACCATCGGGATGCGACGGTGTGTGGCACGAAGCTCTTCGAGCCGTGAGACCGGCATCGTCGGCCAGGAGGTCGGCAGATCGCCCAGCAGCCGTTGCAACTGCACGGTCAGCTGCACGTAGCGCAGCGAGTCGCCGCCCAGCGAGTTGAACGTCGCGTCGGAGGGCACCGAACGAACGCCCAGCACCGAGGAGAACACCTCTCGCACGGACGTCCATTCGCGCTCGGGCGGCGCCGCGACGGCCTGGTAGTCGACCTTTCCGTTGGACAGCAACGGCAACGACGTCACGGAGTACGCGCGGACAGCGGCCGCGGGCAGGCCGGTGAGGGCGCCGGCCAGCCTCGCCGCGCGATCAGCGGAGCCGAGCACGGCGAGGACCAGGCCGTCGTCGTCACCCGTGCAGGCGACGCGGAGGCCGTCGGCGGCGAGTGAGCGTTCGACCCGGTCCAGGTCGATCCGCAGGCCGAACGGCTTCACGAACCGGCTCTTGCGGCCGGTCACGGAGAACAAGCCGTCGGACTCGGTCCCCAGGTCACCCGTCCGCAGCTCGAACGTGGTGCGGCCCAGCGCGAGGTCCTCGGGCGAGCAGGCGTAGCCGAGCATCACGTTGGGGCCGCTGTAGACCAGCTCGCCGTCGTCGATCCGAAGTCTGCCGCCGGGGACCGGCACGCCGATCGCGGACGGGTGCGCGGCAGCGAGTTCCGCCGGCAGAAAGGCCATGCGCGCAGTGGCCTCGGTCTGGCCGTACATCACGAAGAAGCGCCAGCCTCGTTCGGCGCCCAGTGAGGCGTAGCGGACGACGTCATCCGGAGCCAGCCGCCCGCCCGCCTGCGTGACGTAGCGCAGGCTCGGCAGGTCCAGGTCCGCGAAGCCGATGCCGTCGAGCAGCCCGAACGTGTGCGGTACGCCGTGCAGACTGGTCACACCGTGCTCTCGCACAAGGTCCCAGAACTCCGGCTCGATCACCGATCGCCCGGTCAGCACAAGGCCGGCACCGCGCGCGAGGTTGCTGTTCACAACCGAAAGGCCATAGCAGTAGTGCAGCGGCAACGAGGTGATGGCGCGGTCGGAGGCACGGACGTCCAGGTACGTACCGATCGACGCGGCGTTCGCGGCGAGGTTGTCCGCGCTCAGCCGCACCAGCTTGGGCGACCCGGTCGTGCCGGACGTCGACAGCAGCAGTGCCAGCTCGGGGTGCAGCGAGTGCACCGTGCCCTCGTGTCTCTCCGTCCACGACCCCGAGATCACCACGTCCGGGTCGTACGCCGCGGTGAGCGCGGGAACCTGGTTCGCCGCGGCGAGAACGACCGGATGCCTGCCGCGCAACGCGGCCAGATACACCACGAGTGACTCGACGTCGTTCTCCGCGGCCAGCAGCACCAGCCGCCGGGTCGTGCCGAGCCGTTCGGCGGCGGCGGCCACCCGCTGGTCCAGGTCGCGATAGGTGAGCGAACCGGCCTGGGTCACCAGTGCGAGACGGTCACCGTGCACCGCGAGGTGGTCCGCGAACCCGAGGTCCGCCGTGGCCGTCATGGCATGTCCCCGAAGAACAGCGCCGTCCCGTTCACCGACACCGCAACGGTGTCTCCGGCACGGCCAGTAACCCCGCCCTGCACGCGCGACCGCACTCGCGTGCCATCCGCGAGGCGCAGCAGCACGGAGGCGTCATGGCCGTGGAACAGCACGTCCTCCACAATGGACGGAACACCGTCGGTCCCCAGGATCAGCTGCTCCGGGCGCAGCAACACCGTGCCGTGGCCCTCCCCGGACACCGGCAACGTCCCGAGCGGCGTCCGCACCAGACCGGAGCGGGCGATGCCGGAGAACGTCACCGCCTCGCCCACGAACAACGCCACTCCGAGATCGGCGGGCGAGGAGTAGATCGTCTGCGGCCGTGCCAGCTGCGCCACCGCGCCGTCGCGCAGCACCGCGACGAGGTCGGCCATCCCCAACGCCTCCTCCTGGTCGTGCGTCACGAGCAACGCCGTGGCACCGGCCGACCGCAGAGTCGCGCGCACATCAGCTCGAAGCTCTTCGCGCAGACCGGCATCCAGCGCCGAGAAGGGCTCGTCGAGCAGCACGACGCCAGGTCGCGGCGCGAGAGCACGCGCGAGCGCGACCCGTTGCGCCTGCCCTCCGGACAGTTCGCCGGGCATCCGGGCACCGAACCCGCTCAGCCCGACCAGATCGAGCAGTTCCTCGACCCGCGCACCGCGTTCACCCCGCCGGAGCCCGAACCCGACGTTTCCCGCGACGCTCAGATGCGGGAACAGCGCGCCTTCCTGCGGCACGATCCCGATGCCGCGCCGCTCGGGCGGCACGTCGGCGGTCAGCTGCCGCTCGCCCAGCCACACCTCGCCCGAGGAGGCCGGGTGGAAGCCGGCGAGCACGCGCAGCAACGTCGTCTTGCCGCACCCGGACGGCCCGAGCACGGCGAGCAGCCCACCCTCCTGCACCTCGAAGTCGACCTCGCGCAGCACGGGGTCGCCGCCGTAGCCCGCGACCAGGCGCTTCACCGTCAAACCGCTCACCGTTCACCTCCTCGAATCGTCTTGGAGCAGGAACCTGTCCAGCGCGACGGCGGGAATCGCCGCCACGACCAGCAACACCGCCGCGTACGGCGCCGCCGCGGCGTAGGCGGCGACCTCGGTGCGCGTCCACAGCTCCGTCGCCAGGGTGTCCACTCCGGTCGGTCGCAGCAGCAACGTCGCCGGCAACTCCTTGGCACAGGTCAGGAACACCAGCGCGGTACCGGCCAGTACCCCCGGCGCGGCCAGCGGCACGGTGACCCGCAACCCCGTCCGCCACCGCCCGTGCCCGAGGGAGCGCGACACGTCCTCCAGTACCGGCGGCGCGTGCGCGACACCCGTGCGCACAGCTCCCACGGCCAATGGCAGGAACAGCACCGCGTAGGCGAACGCGAGCATCGGCACCGTCTGGTACAGCGCCGGGGCGAACCGGATCCCGAAGAACACCAGCGCCAGCCCGACGGTGATGCCCGGTAGCGCGTGTCCCGCGAAGCCGGCCAGCTCGACCCCTCGTGCGAGCCGGCCCTGATGCCGCGCGGCCAGGATCCCCACCGGCAGCGCCAGCAGCAGGGTCAGCAGAGCGCCGAACGCCGACACGGCGACGGTGTTGCCGGTCGTCGCCAGCACGTCGGTGACGGAGAACGTCGACGTGCCCGCCGCGAGCCACCACGCCAGGCTGACCACCGGCACCCCGAGGGTCAGCAGGACCAGCGCGATCGTCCCCGCCAGCGCGGGCACGCGAGCCCGTCCCAGCGGCGCGGCCGACGGCTGCCGGCGACCGCGGTGCGCGACCAGGCCGCGCGCCCGTCGTTCGCCCACCGTCAACGCGATGGCGAGCACGACCAGGACCAGGCCGAGGATCGCCGCGGGCGTGCGGTCGAACGTCGCCCGGTAGCTCGTGTAGATGCCGAGCGTGAACGCCTCGTACCGCATCAGCGACACGGCACCGAAGTCGCTCAGCACGTACAGCGCCACCAGCAGCCCACCGGCGAGCGCCGCGGGCCGGATCTGCCGCACCGTCACGGCGAAGAACACCTGGCGTCGAGTCCGGCCGAGCGACCGCGCGACCTCCTCCACCGACGGATCGGCCGTGCGCAACGCGGCCGCGACCGGCAGCAGCACGTACGGGTAGGACACCAGGGTCAGGACCACGAACGCGCCCGCGAATCCCGTGAGGTCCGGTACCACGGAGATCCAGGTGAACCCGGCGACGTAGGACGGCACCGCGAGCGGCAGCACCAGCAGCACTCCGAAGGCCCGGCGTCCCGGCAGGTCCGACCGGGCGACGAGCCACGCGCTGAGCACGCCCAGGACGAGGCACGCCGCCGTCACCGACACCGCGAGCGTCAGGCTCCGCAGTGCCAGTTCCGCCGTCCGGGTTCTCGCCAGCACGTCCCACACGACGCTCCCGCCGCGTTCGAACGAACGCACGACCAGGTACACCAGCGGCAGCACGGCCATCGCGGCGACGAGGAGGGAGAGCGTGGTCAGTACAGGCGCGGCCCGGTGGCCGGGCCTCAGGACAACCCCGCTTCCTGCAGCAGCTTCACCGTCTCCTGCAGCGACGACAGCTTGGAGAGGTCGATGTCGGGCGACTGCAGGTCCGTGATCGGCGGCAGCTGGTGTTTGCTCGACTTCACCCCCGGATTGGCCGGGTACTCGGCGGTCTGGTCGGCGAAGTGCCGTTGCGCCTGTTCGGACAGCAAGAACCGCACGGCCTTCCGCGCGGCCTCGCTCTGGTTGGAGCCCTGGATGATCCCGACTCCAGCCACGTTGACCAGGGCGAGCGGGTCACCGCCTCCCACCCGGTGCAGCTTGGCCTTCATGTTGGCCTCGCCGCCCTTCTCCGCGGCCGACGCGTACCAGTAGTAGTGGTTGATCAGTCCGAAGGGGAGCTGGCCCTCGTCGACCGCCTTGAGGATGCTGATGTTGTTGTCGAACCGCTTCGGTTCGTTGGCCGCGAACTTCTTCAGCCAGTCCTTGGCGAAGTCCTCGCCCTTGAGCACCCGCACGGAGGTCACGAACGCCTGCCACGACCCGTTGGCCGGCGCGTAGCCGACCCTGCCCTTCCACTTCGGGTCGACGACCTCCTCGATCGTCCTGGGCAGTTCGCTCTCCTCGACCACGCGGGGGTCGTAGGCGATCACGCGAGCGCGGGCGCTCGTGGCCACCCAGCTCCTGTCCTTGGCCTGGTAGTTCTCCGGCACCATGCCGAGCACGTCGGCCGGCAGCTCGGCCAGGCGGCCCTGCGCGCCGATCGCTCCGAGGGCGCCGGCGTCCTGCGAGAAGAACACGTCCGCTTCGGTGCCCTGCCCTTCCTCCAGCAGCTGCGCGGCCATTTCGCCACTGCCGCCGTAACGGACCTCGACATCGATTCCGACGGCGTCCTCGAGCTGGTCCAGGAGGGCGCCGACCAATTGTTCGTTGCGGCCCGAGTAAATGATCAGGTCGTCTGCGGAACTGCAGGCGGTCAACGTCGACGCCAACAGTGCCGCCGCCAGTGTCACGATCCGTGCTCGACGCCTCACCGGCGGTCCTCCTCGGCCAATCCCCACGTCAAACAGGGCGCCGACAAGGTAAAGCTAACCTAAGGTGCCATTCAAGACGTAGATGCCATTACGTGATGCGACGACGGACACATCACCTGTTCGGCTCCATACTGTGAAGATGTTCGTCTTCGCCGCAGAATTGTGGCTCTGGGATGCCCGCCGCATGGACACGTGGACTTTCGTGACGCTGCCGGACGACGTTTCGGACCAGATCCGCGACATCGCCACGCCCGGTCCCGGCTTCGGCTCGGTGAAGGTCCGGGCCGGAGTCGGCGCCAGCACCTGGTCGACCTCGGTGTTCCCCGACAAGCAGTCCGGCTGTTACGTGCTGCCGATCAAGGCCGCCGTGCGCAAGAAGAACGACGTCGGGCCGGGCGATGTCATCGAGGTGACCGTCGAACTGGTCTAGGCGCTCCAGTCGATGTCGGCGTAGATCGCGGCGTGGTCGCTGGCCGCGTGTACCTCGTTCGTCATGGTTTCGTAGACGTCCCAACGGTTCTTGGTCCGCGGGCCGCGCCACACGCCCTTGCGGAAGACGCCGCCCCCGGTGGCCTTCGCGAACAGTTCCGGGGTGAGCAGGACGTAGTCGATCTTGCCTTTCTCGTTGACGCCGCGATAGGTGCCGAGCCGGTGGTCCCAGTCGAAGTTCTCGTGCTCGCTGATGTCGCGCAGACCCGTGCGCTGGAACAACGGTCGCAGCGCCTCGCTGTCCGCGGTGTCGTTGAGGTCGCCCACGACGGCGATGTACTCGTGGCCCTCGTCGCGCAGGCGGTTGACGATGCGGGCGATGCGGACGGCCTGGCGGAAGCGGCGGCGGGCGCCGATCGGGTCGCCGGGGGCGCCGTAGCCCTTGGACTTCAGATGGTTCACGAGCACGACGACCTCGGGACCGGTGGGCGTGCGGACGTGGTATTCGGCGCAGTCGCGGGAGAAGATCGTGCCCGAGCTGTCCCGTGCGTACACGTGCGTGCGGATGGTGATGACCTGATGTTCTTCTCGCGTCAGCAATCCGACGTTGATGCCGCGCTCGTCGTTGCCGTCGATGAGGTGGACCTCCTCGTACGGGGTCCAGCCGACGTGCTTGAGCATGCTGGCGGAGAACATGTGCAGCAGTTCGCGCGACTCGGCCTCGACCACGCCTAGGACGTCCGCGCCGACGTCGCGCATCACCTGGGCGGTGTGCCGCGTGGCGAGCTCGCTGATGGGTTCGGTGGTGAGCTCGACCCAGCCGACCCAGGACTCGCGTCCGCTTGCCACGACTGAGGTTTCGCCGGTGCGGTGGCGCGCGAGGAAACGGCCGCGGATGCGCCGCAGGATCGCGTACTTGCTCCGGTCGCTCCTGAGCAACTCCAGCGTCGTCAGGTGTTCCTTGAGCTCTTCCTTGACTTCCGGCGTGTAGGTCTCGGCGGCGATGAGTTCGTTGAAACGGGCGTGGGCGGCCAGAGTCGGGGCCGCGTGTTTGGTGGCGTTGCGGCCCATCACTTTGGGACGTTCGAACATGTTCTCCACGTTGAACGAACCGATTCGCGTGGTGCTCACGACTTCAGGGTCGCATGTGGAGGAACGTGTTCGCCCTGGTCCGCTCGGGTGATCTTTCACTGCGCCGATGGTGGAGGGCCCCGGTGGCTGGGCTGCCGGATGTGGTGGGGCCCTCCGCGAGAACGACCTTGCCCGTTTGGTCGAGGACGAACCTAGGATGAACCTTGAATCCACTGGCTGAGGGGTGATCTTGGAGTTCGGGCTGCTCGGCGCCGTCGAGGTGCGCGACCGGGGTGAGTCGGTCGAGATCGGCCACGTCCGGCAACGGTCTGTGCTGGTCGCGCTGCTGATGGAGGAGGGACGGCCGGTTCCGGTCGACCGGCTGCTCGACCGCGTCTGGGGTGAGCGGGCGCCGCTGCGAGCGCGCGAGACGCTCTACGGCTACGTGTCAAAGCTTCGTAAGCTGATCGAACTGGACATCGAACGCTCACCGGCCGGATATCGCCTCACGGTCGATCCAGCGCAGGTCGACCTGTTCCGCTTCCGGGCTCTCGTGCGCGATCGGGACTTCGACACGGCGCTCGGTCTGTGGCGCGGCCAGGCACTGGACGGGCTTGAGTCGCCGTGGTTCGACGCGCTGCGCGAGAGCCTGCACGCCGAACGCGTCGCCGCCGAACTGGACCGCAACGACGCGGCGCTCGCGGCCGGCCGGCACGCCGCGCTGCTGCCCTCGTTGCGGCAGCTGGCAGGCGAACGCCAGCTCGACGAACGCCTTGCCGCGCAACTGATGCTGGCGCTGCACCGGTCGGGCAACGACGCGGAGGCGTTGCGGCACTACGAGATCGTGCGCCACCGCCTGGCCGACGAGCTCGGCGTCGATCCGAGCAAACCGTTGCAGGACATGCATCAGCGGATTCTCAACGGCAGCGTGGAGGAACGCGCCGGCGGACCTCGTCAGCTGCCCGCGCCGCACCCGTGGTTCACCGGCCGCACCGACGAACTGGCCGCGCTGGGCTCGGCCGGCACCGTCGTGATCACCGCGATCGGCGGGACGGGCGGCATCGGCAAGACCGCGCTGGCACTGCACTGGGCGCACCGGCACCTCGCCGAGTTCCCGGACGGCCAGCTCTACGTGAACCTGCGCGGCTTCGACCCGTCCGCCGAGCCGACACCGCCGGAGACGGTGCTGCGCGAGTTCCTGGAGGCGCTGGGGGAGGAGACGATCCCGGCGGGCCTGGACGCACGGGCCGCGCGCTACCGCAGCGTCGTCGCGGGCAGGCGGATGCTGGTCCTGCTCGACAACGCCCGCTCCACCGAGCAGGTCGTGCCGCTGCTCCCGGGCTCGGACGCGACGGTGCTGGTCACGAGCCGCCTCAAGCTCGCCGGGCTGGTGGCCGCGCACGGGGCACGCTCTGTCTCGTTGGACGTGCTGCACCCGGCCGACGCCCGCGAGTTCCTCGTGGCCAGGCTGGGCGCCGAGCGCGTGGCGGCCGAACCCGAGGTGGTCGCGGACCTGGTGAGCTGGTGCGGAGGCCTGCCGCTGGCATTGTCGATCGTCGCCGCGCGGGCCGCGATGGAACCGGACTTCCCGCTGGCGGCGTTCGCCGGGGAACTGCGCGAGCAGCCGCTCGACGCACTGGACGCGGGCGAGATCGGCACGAACCTGCGGACGGTGTTCTCGTGGTCCGTGGCGGCGCTGTCGGAGGAGGCGGCACGCGCGTTCGGCCTGCTCGGCACCGTCGGCACGGCGGACGTGAGCCTCGCGGCGGCAGCGGCGTTGCTGGACCGCACGGTCGCGCGGACGAGGATGGTGTTGCGGGAGCTGGAGAACGCGCACCTGGTGCAGCAGCACGTGCCCGGCCGGTACCGGATGCACGACCTCGTCGGCCTGTACGCGGCGGACCTTCCCGCCGACGCCGGCACGCGCCTTGCCGACTTCTACGCCGCCACCGCCCGCGCCGCCGCGCTCGCTCAGGAGCCGCACAAACCGTTGCCGGAGCACGAAAGCAGCCACACGCTCGCGTTCGAGAGCAACGCCGCCGTGATGGCGTGGTTCGACGCCGAGCACGCCTGCCTGGTCACCGAGCAACGGCAAGCCCTGGAACGCGGCGCCTTCGACGTGGCCTGGATGATCGGCCGCACGCTGAACAACTACCACCTGCGGCGCGGGCGCACGTTCGACGACGTGGAGGCCTGGCTGGCGGCGCTGCGGGCCGCCGAGGCCATGGGGGACGAGACCAAGCAGGCGACCGCGCACATGTGCCTCGGCGCGAACTACGTCGAGCTGGGCCAGTCCTCGCTGGGACACGAGCACTTCGAGCGCAGCCTGGAGTTGTTCGCGCGCAACGACGACCCCATGGCGCACGGAGCCGCGCACCGATCGATCGCCTGGGCGGCCGAGTACGAGGGCGACCTGGAGAAGGCGCTGGAGCACTCGGTGCTCGGACTGGAGAAGTTCCGCACCGCCGGGTCGGAGGTCCGCGAGGCCGAGTCGCTGAACGAGGTCGGCTGGCGGTACGCGTGCCTGGGCCGCTACGCCGAAGCCCGGACGTTCTGCGAGGAGGCCATGCTGCTCAACACCAAACTCGGTCACGCGGAGGGCGTCGCCGCGACGCTGGACAGCCTCGCGCACATCGCCCACCACGACGGCCGCCACGCCGACGCCGTCACGCACTACGGCGAGGCGCTGGCGCTGTACCGGGAGATGGACAACTCCGCCGAACTGGCCACGGTGCTGGAGCACCTCGGCGACGTGCACGCGGCGGCCGGTCAGGACGTGCGGGCGCGCGAGCACTGGGACCGCGCTCTGGAGCTCTACCGGGAACAGGGCCGCGACGCGGACGCCGCGGCCCTGGAAGCTCGCATCTAGACCCGGCTCATCTGCCGGCCGCTCTCGATCAGCTCGTCGGTGAACGAGTCGAGCGCCTGCGCGAAGTCGCGCTGGTCCGGCTCGTGCCAGTCCTCCAGCTGGTCGAGCAGCCACTGCCGCCACGCTCGCACGAGCTGCGTGAACACGTCCACGCCCTGGTCGGTGAACCGGTAGCCGTCGTCACCGAACGCCAGGTGCCCGGACCGCACGAGTGCCTGCGCGGTCGGTTCGAAGATGCCGCCGGGCACCTTCGTCATCTCGGCGATCTCGGCGAGCGTGGCCACGCCGTCGTCCGTCGACGCCCGGTACACCCGGCCGAGCAGCCACGCCTGTTCCAGCGGCAGGTCGACGCCGGACCGCCGGAGCACGGCCAGGCCGGGGTCCTCGTCGGACTTCGAGACGACCGTCGAGACCAGTTTGCGCAGCTCGTCGTAGGAGTTCGACGGCGGCGCGGCGAAGCTCTCGCCCACGCCGCTGTTGCCGGCGGCTGAGGCTCGGGACGTGTCGCGCAGCTGGACCTGCGGCAGGAAGAACGCCACCGCCAGCGCGACCAGGCCGATCGGGGCGGCGATCAGGAACATCATCTGCACGGTCTCGGCGTACCCGGCGACGATCGGGGCCCTCACCGCGTCCGGCAGCGCGTGCACCGCGGCGGGGCCGGCGATGGCGCGCGGGTCGACGCCCTGCGGGATCACCAGGTGCTTGGGCAGTTGGTTGGCGTAGATCGTGCCGAAGATCGCGACGCCGAACGAGCTGCCCATCGTGCGCAGGAAGCTGATGCCGGACGTGGCGACGCCGAGGTCGGTGTAGTTCGTGGTGCTCTGCACGACGATCACCGGCACCTGCATCACCAGGCCGATGCCCGCGCCCAGCACCATCATGAACGCGCCCATCTCCCAGTAGCTCGTGTCCGCGTCCAGAAGGGACAGCAGGAACAGGCCGATGGTGAGCCCGACCGAGCCGATGAGCGGGAAGATCCGGTACTGGCCGGTGCGGCTGATCGTGTTGCCGGTGAGCAGGGCCGTCGACATGAGACCGACGATCAGCGGCAACATCCACAACCCGGACGCCGTGGCCGACTCGCCGCGCACGTACTGAAGGTAGATCGGCAGGTACGTGATGCCGCCGAGCATCGCGAACCCGACGACGAAGCTCAGGATGCCCGACACCGTGAACACCCGGCTGCGGAACAACCTCATCGGCAGCATCGGCTCGGCCGCGCGTTGTTCCACGAGCACGAACGCGATCAGCAGGACGATGGATCCCACGGCCATCCACAGGATCGTCGGCGACGTCCACGCGTACTCGGTGCCGCCCCAGCTCGTGACCAGCGTCAACCCGGTGGCGGCGAGGGCGATCAGCGCGATGCCGGCGTAGTCGATCTTCGGACGGCCCGCCGTCTTGATCGTGGGCAGCGCGGCGATCGCCACCAGCACGACCGCGATGCCGAGCGGGATGTTCACGTAGAACGCCCAGCGCCAGCTCAGGTGGTCGACGAACAGCCCGCCGAGCAACGGCCCCGCCACGGTCGCGATGCCGAAGACCGCGCCCGCGAAGCCCTGGAACTTGCCGCGTTCCTTGAGCGGCACGACGTCCGCGATGATCGCCGTCGAGGTGACCATCAACCCGCCGGCGCCCAGGCCCTGGACCGCGCGGAACGCGATGAGCGTGCCCATCGTCTCCGACCAGCCCGCGAAGAACGACCCGATCAGGAACAGCGCGACGCTGACGACGAACGTCTTCTTGCGCCCGTAGAGGTCGCCGAACTTGCCGATCAGCACTGTCATGATCGTCTCGGCGAGCAGGTACG
Source organism: Lentzea waywayandensis (assembly GCF_900115955.1). Classification (GTDB taxonomy): domain Bacteria; phylum Actinomycetota; class Actinomycetes; order Mycobacteriales; family Pseudonocardiaceae; genus Lentzea; species Lentzea waywayandensis. The sequence goes on along the minus strand of NZ_FOYL01000021.1, from coordinate 117,535 downwards.
ACGTCACCACCCACGACAGGTGCGCGCCGCCACCCAGATCGGCCACCATCGTGGGCAGCGCGGTGGACACGATGGTCTGGTCGAGTGCGGCCAGCAGCATGGCGAGGAGGACGGCCGCGACGACCAGGTTCCGCCTGCGAGTGTCGATCATCTCGGGCACGCAGGGGATGATCGCGCAGGTTGGACGACCTCGCAGGGGAGGAACACGATGGGGGTCAAGGCCGCTTTGGTGGCGTTCGGCGACGTGCGGGCGGCGGTGCGCGGCGGCGGCGCGTCAGACCGTTCGGCGGCGGAGGCGGTGGTCCGGGCGTTGCGGCCCGGCTGCGCGATCGAGCCGGCCGGGGACAGCGAACTGGCGGACGACATCTACCCCGGCGACGGGTTCACGTACGTCGCGGTGCTCCCGGATGCCACGATCGTGTGCGATCAGGAACTGGCGACCGTGCCCGTGCCGGAGCACGTCCTGGAGTTCGCGGGAGATCGTCCGCTGAAGGTGTTCGCCCAGCACTCCGGTTCGGGATGGCTGGCGTTCGCCGAGTGGGCCGCGGACGGCACGCTGCTCCGGTCGCACCACGCCGAGTCGCACGACCAGTACGAGCTCGCCGGCTCGGTGGCGGTGGAGATGTTCGGCTTCACGGCGGAGAGCCCGCCGGACGACGTCGTGCTGCACGGCTTCCGCGTGACCCGTCCGGACCAGCCTGAACGCGATGCCGCCCTGAACGCCGCGGTGGCCGCGATGGTCCAACGCGGCCCTCAGCGGATGACGATCGGGCCGGACGGCTCGCTGGTCCCGATCACCGAGCCGTCCTAGGCTCGGGAGCGATCACCAGAAGGAGGCCGTCTTGATCTTCATCACCGCCAAGTTCCGCGTCCTGCCCGAGCACGCCGAGGCCTGGCCCGAGGTCAGCAGGAGCTTCACCGAGGCGACTCGCGCCGAGCCCGGCTGCCTGTGGTTCGACTGGTCGCGCAGCCTCGACGACCCGAACGAGTACGTGCTGGTCGAGGCGTTCCGGGACGGCGACGCGGGTGGCGCGCACGTGCAGTCGGAGCACTTCCGCAACGCCCAGAAGGAACTGCCGCCGTACCTCGCCGAGACGCCTCGCATCGTCAGCCAGTCGGTCGAGCAGGACGACTGGTCGCTGCTCGGGGAGATGGAGGTTGCGCCACGCGGGTGAGCCTTGCTCGGATCGTTTGGTGCAGAGGGTTCCTCCGCCCAGGATGGGCGCCATGGACGCCTTCCTGGAGTTGTCCGCCGAACTGACCGGGTTCTCGGCGGACGAGCTGAGGTCGACCGGACTGGTCGAGCAGTACCGCGCGCTGGCTGACGGCGCGCCGGAGAACGAGATCATCCAGCTCTGGTACACCGGCGTCTGGCGCGGGGTGATCCCGAGCGAGCGCGCCTACGCCGAAGGCCTGGCGTGGAAGGCGGTCGGGGTCGCCGCGCCGGGGACCCGAGCGCCCGGTTTCGGCAGCTGGGAGCAGAGACCCAGAAGCAGCGCCCGGTGAGGGCCGTGGTCGTCGGCGCGGGGTTCGCCGGCTCGCTCGTCGCCAAGGTGCTGGGGGACAACGGGTTCCGCGTGCTCGTGCTGGAGGCCGGAGCGGAACCGAACGACGACGCCGTGCACCGCTTCCGCAGAGCTCTCGTCAAGTCGCCGCTCGCGCCGTACCGGACGACCGCCGCCGCGCCGTCGAGCCGCTACGTGATCAACACCGGGCCGTACGCCTACTCGAGCCCGTACCTGCGGATGAACGGCGGCACCGGCACCGCATGGACCGGGATCACGCCCAGGATGCGCCCCGACGACTTCCGCACCGCCGACCTCGGCCGTGGCCGCAACTGGCCGGTGGGCTACGCCGACCTGGAACCCTTCTACCGCGCGGCGGAGTGGGAGATCGGGATCGCGGCCGACGCCGACGAGCAGCGGCAGCACCTTCCCGTCGCGGACGGCTACCGCTATCCCATGCACGCCTTGCCCCGCACGTACCTCGACCACGCCATCGCGTCCGTTGTGGACGGTGCGTGGATCGACGGGCGCGAACTGCTGGTCGTCGGCACCCCGCAGGCGCGCAACGGGATCCCGGTCCAGGGCTATCGACCGGACGGGCACCGGTGCACCGGCTACGCGAGCTGCGTGCCGATCTGCCCGGAGAACGCCAAGTACACCCCGCACCGGACGCAGAAGCAGTGGTCGGACAACGTCGAACTGCGCACGAGATGCGTCGTGAACCGGGTGCACGCGGACGAGTTCGGGCGCATCACCAAGGTCAGCTACCAGCGCTACGAGGACGACACGTCCGGCAGGCACTCACGGCACGAGGAAGAAGCGGACGTGGTGGTCCTCGCCGCGCACGCCATCGAGAACGCCAAGCTGCTGCTCATGTCCGGGCTTGCGAACAGCAGCGACCAGGTCGGCCGCAACCTGATGGACCACCCCGCGCTGCTGACGTGGGCGCTGATGCCGCACGCGGTCGGCCCGTTCCGCGGCCCCGGCTCGACGACGGGCATCGAGGCCTTCCGCAGTGGTCCCGAACGTCGGGTGAGAGCACCGTTCCGCATCGAGATCGGCAACTGGGGCTGGGGCTGGTCGGCCGGAAGTCCCGACTCCGACACGGCCGAGTTCGTCGCGGCAGGGCTCAGGGGCAAGGCGCTGCGAGAGGCGGTGGCGGACCGGGTCGGCCGGCAGTTCGCGTTGCAGATCGAGGTCGAGCAGGAGGCCGATCCGGCGAACCGCGTCACGCTGGCCGGCGACCTCGACGCGCTGGGCAACCCGCGACCGTCGATCCACTACGGACTCTCGGACTACGTCAAGGACGGCCTGCTGGCCGCGAAACGGGTCTCGGAACGGATCTTCGAGCTGCTCGGCGCCGACGACTACACCTCGTACAAGCCGGACGACGAACGGTACTTCGAGCACGACGGCGAACCGATGCGCTGGTGGGGTGCGGGGCACGGCGGCGGCACGCACGTCATGGGCACCTCACCGCGCGACTCCGTGGTCGACCAGTGGCAACGCTGCTGGGACCACCCGAACCTGTACGCGGTGGGGTGCGGCAGCATGCCGTCGCTCGGCACGTCCAACCCGTCGCTGACGATGGCCGCGCTGGCCCTGCGCACCGCCGGTCATCTCGTGTCACGTCGCGTCGAGCTGGGCCAGGCGGCGCACCTCGCGCACGACCGGTGACCGGGTGAAAGCCGAGGACACGGCGCTCAGCCAGGCGGTCTCCGCCTCCACGCTGGGCGCCTCACCGGCGTGCCCCGAAGGCTGCTGCGGCCAGCTGCGGCCCGCGTCGCGCATCACCATCGCGGCGGCGAGTTCGGCGGCGGCACGCGTCGGGCCGTCGACGGGGGAGCGCAGCCAGTCCTGGACCTGCGGCGGAACGTGCGTGCGCAACGCCAGCAGCCCGTCGCGGATCTCGATCAGCCGCCGGTAGAGCGTGAACTCCAGGTCGTGCCGTGCGGGCAGCTCGATCTGCGGTTGCGCGGCGACCAGGGCCTTCCACAACGGCGTCACCGCACGGACTCCGCGCCACGTCCGCACGGTCCGGGCGGCGCCGTCCCACGCGGTGAGCAGCGCGCCGACCACCCACAGCGTCATCGCGACCAGTCCGATGTCGCGCGACACCGGAAGGAACTCCTGGACACCGAGCCCGGTGACCGCGAACGTGAACGACGGCAGCCCGGAGAACAGGCCCCACGCGATCGTCGCCGCCGCGGCCACCACGATCACGTGCAGCCCGGCCCGGAACGTGCCGGCGGGGCGCGTCGAAGCGTTGCGTGCCAACGACACCGTGAAGACGGCGAGACATCCGATCGGATAGCCCGTCAGCGCGAGCTGGTAGAGCAGGACGCTCGGCCGCCACTGGAACACCTGCAGCTCCTGCACGCCGTAGAGCGGCGCGAAGTCCAGGCAGGCCAACGCCATCACCGCCCAGCACAGCACGAGCGGCCACCACGGCGTGCGAGGCTCGGGGGAGCGGGTGCTGCGGGCGAGCTTCATCAACGCGTGCACGGCGAGCATCTGGAGCATGTTCGTGACGAGCCGGCACGCCATCTCGTACTCGATCCCGATCAACGCGACCGTCGGTTCGGCCGAGATGGTGAGGCTCAGCGCCATGCTCAGGAAGAACGTGACCAGGTGGCGTGGCCTGCGCCGGGCGGTGGCGAGCCGGGTGAGGCCGATCGCCGCCAGCAGCGCCGCGGTGAGGTAGCTGATCACGACCCGAACGCCGATCGGAGCGGGTCAGCGCCGCCCGCGAGCCGCCGCACGATCAGCGACGCCACCAGTTCGGCCTCCTGCTCGTGCTCCCACAGGTAGGTCGTGCGGCCGAGCACCCGCCGGACCAGCTCGACCGGCAGGTTCGGCGTGAGCATCGCGGCGACCTTGTCCGAGAGCTCCTGGCCCTCCGCGTGCCCGCACAGCAGGTGACCCAGCTCGTGCAACAGGATGTGCTGCTGGTGCAACGGCGAAGTGTCCCGCGTGTAGAACACGTAGTCCGCCCGGTCCGTCGCCGCCAGCACCCCGCACGGCGCCCCAGGCCTGGTCTGCAACGGGATCAGCTCGATCGGCCGCCCCCGCTGCTCGGCGATCCCGCCGAACAGCGCGTGCACGTCGAACGGATCAGGTAGGTCCACAGTGGACGCGATCCGTTCGCACCGCCGCCACAGCGCGCTTCTCCGGCCCAGCACTAGTCCCCCTTGCCGCGCAGCGCCTCTCGACGTCCGATGGCCTCCACGATGTCGGCGACCGTGCCGAGCCCCTCCTCCGACAGCGTCACCGCCCGCAGCGCCAGGTCCCGCACCGCGCTGTTGCGCAGCGCCCCCAGCAACTCCAGTTCCTCGGCGATGATCCTCCCTTGTTCATCGTCGAAGAAGTAGGCCGGCGGCACCTGGAAGAACCCGGCCAGCGCCTCCAGATGACGCTTCGTGGGGTTGTCCCGGCGCCCGGTCCGCAGCTGCCACAGGTACGCCGCCGAGAACGACTCCCCGGTGGTCTCCCGGCAGGCCCGCGCCACCTCCTCGTGGCTGTGCTGCTCCCCGTTCGGCCTGCGCACCACCTGGAACAGGCGGTCGATGCGGTCGGCGAGGGTGGTCGCCTTTGCCTCGGTCATCATCGCCTTCCATGTGCTCGGATGAACGGTCTTGGGACTCTCATTCATCTTGGATTGACACGGTCCGCCCGTGAACTTACGGTCGTTCACGTTAGCTGAGATGAATGACCGAGGGGAGCCGGTCACTCGTCGCCGAACCAGAGGGGGAGCTGGACATGACGAAGGTGGTCCCAGGATCCGGACTCGCCGCAGGTGCGCTCACCGTCGCGGCCAACCCGCCGGCGGCTGCTGAGGTGAACGAGTCGCAGGCGTTCACGGGCTGGTCCTACGAACACACGCCCGAGGAGGCCGTGCGCGAGGCCCTGGACATGGCGCGGCGGCGGGCGATGATCGCCGGGTTCGACAGCGACGAGTGCGTGCTGCTGTTCGTGAACGCGACCCGGCTGGGGCCAGGCTGTTACGCGGGGGACGCGGGTCTGCGCTGCGCGCGCTGAACCACCAGGATCGCGGCGGCGACCGCGAGGACGACGACTCATCTCGAGACAGCCCAGCGCGGGCCACGGCGCACGCGTGACGACGGCCAGAACCACGCCGAGGGTCCGCCGGCTGGGCAGAGGGACGACCAGCCGCGAAAATCTCACCTGGCCATCATGGCGAAAATGTCGAAAGCTCCGTGACGTCGATCGACGCAGGGGTGGCGGCCGGACGAGGCCGCCAGTCGACAACGAGGAGACGACATGCGGTTCATGCTCATGCACCGAGTCCAGGAGGACGACCCGGCTTCGTGGGAGCCGAACGCCGAACTCATCGAGCGGATGAACGCGTTCGTGGAGAAGCTGACCGCGGACGGCGTGATGCTCGGCGCCGAAGGCGTGCAGCAACAGGGCGCGGTGGTGCGCAGGCGTGGTGCGGCGATCAAGTCGATCGACGGGCCGTTCGCCGAGGCCAAGGAGGTCGTCGGCGGGTTCCTGCTGATCAACGCGAAGGACCTGGCCGAGGCCACGGCCGTGGCGGAGGAGTACATCACCTGCTTCGCGGGCGTCGAGGAGATGTCGGTCGAGGTGCGGCGGGTCGCCGAGTTCGAGGACATCGAGCCCTATCTGACCAAGTAGGCCAGTTCGACGACGAACCACTCGCCGTCCAGCTGACAAGGTCCACCTGGGTGGAGCCGCACGTCCTCGCTGTCCAGCGCAACGAGCACGTGCGGCCCCTCCAGGTCCAGCGACGCGTCCGAGACCGTGCGCACGGTGACGTCGTCGGGCCGGACGTCCAGCGGTTCCGGCAGGTTCTCGCCCAGGTCCTTCAGTTCGACCAGCCGGTTGCGGTAGAAGGTCGCGCCGATGTTCGTGAGCCGGTGCACGGGCGACACGGGCCGGTACACGAAACCGCCGCGATGCTCGGAGATGAACCGCGGCTCGCTGCCGTCGAGCCAGTCCATCCGGCCTTCCGAGCCGTCGACGCTGAGCACGACGTACGGGTTGTGGTGCAGGTGCCACGGGTGGGTCTCGCCCGGTTCGAGCGTCACCTCCCACACCCTGATCACCGGATCGTCGTGCAGCACGCGCCGGCCGACGTCGACTAGCACGATCTCCTCGCCGGACGGTGAGACCACGACGTCACCCCGCAAGGCGCACCTCCAGCAGATAGCGGTCCTGGACCGACTGCCACGACGCGGCGGTCCACGGTTCGATGTGGGCGATGTGCGCGTCCGGTCGCAGCAGGACCACGACGTCGCCGAAGCGTTCGCGCACCGTGTCGCCCGGATCGAAGTAAGCGCGCGAACGCAGGCCTGAGTCGTGCGGCGCGTCCCACCGGCTCACGACGACCTGCCTGAGTCCGGCAGGTCCGTCAGCGGGGATGAACGGCCGGCGGCGGGCGTCGGTGAGGTGCAGCGCGACGAACGAGTCACGGCACAGCTCGTGCAGGTGGACGGGACCGCGCAGGCCGAAGATCCGCAGGTCCGGGGCTCGGTCGCCGACGCGCAAAGGCCCGGTGCGCGTCATCGACCAGTCGGCGCCCAGCCTCACGCCGAGCAACGTCCGCGTCATCGCGTCCCGCCACCCGGCCACGGAGTCCGAGCGCCGGTCCATCACGGCACGGGCCGCCTCCGCCATCGCGCCGGAACCGTGCACGGCCACCGGTTTCTGCTCGGCCTCGTAGCCGTCCAGCAAAGCCTCCGAAGCCCACCCGCGCAGCACCCACGCCAGGCGCCACGGCAGGTTGGACGCGTCGAGCACGCCGGTGTTCAGGCCCAGCGCCCACATCGGCGTGATCAGGTGCGCCGCGTCGCCCAGCAGGAACACCCGGCTGTCCCGCCACGACGACGCGACGCGGTGGTGCACGGTGTAGACGTTGCTGCCCAGCACCTCCAGCGAGCCGACCTCGCCGATGAAGTGCCGCGCCTTGTCCCGCAGCTCGTCAGAGGCCGGCTCGTCCCGGCCGGGTGCCAGTGGGAACACGAACCGCCAGCAGTGCGGCTGCCGAACGAGGACCATCCACTCCTCGCGGTCGCCGAAGTAGGCCAGGTACGGGTAGTCGCGCGGGTGGGCGATGTCGAGGTCGCACACCAGGTCGACCAGCATGTACCGCTGTTCCAGGGTGTGGCCGCCGACCTCGACGCCGAGTCGTTCCCGCACGGTCGACCGGCCGCCGTCGCAGCCCAGCACGTACGCGGCCGCGAAGCCGACGGTTCCGTCCGGAGTGGACAGTTGTAGCGTCACGCCGTCCTCGTGCTGGGTGAAGTCCACCAGCCGATGACCCATTCGCACCGTGCCGGGTGCCAGCATCGACGCGAGCACCGGCTCCAGCTCGTGCTGCGGAACGTTGACGACGAACGGAAACCGGGTCTCGCCGGCCAACGCCGACGTGAGCACGCTCCCGGTCGAGGTCCCGGTCGCCCGGTCCACCTCGCCGATCTCGTCGAGCCGCAGCGACGCCTCCAGCACCGGCCCCAGCGCGTCGTACCGGTCCAGCACCTCCAGCGTGCGCGTCAGGATCGTGCCAGCCCTGGTCTCTGCCGACAGCTCGTCGCCGGCCTCGAAGACGACGACCGGGACGCCGTGCGCGACCAGGCCCAGCGCGGTGATCAGCCCGATCGGGCCCGCGCCTATTACGGCCACCGGACTATCGGACGTGTTCATCAGCCCTCCCCGACCTCTATGTTCGACCATGAGGGTGCCTTCGGGGGAGGGAACATGAGGAAAGCGTTTTCAGTGTTGCTGGTCATGCTCGCTGTGACGGCCTGTGCGGCGCCGGCCGGGCAGAAGGCTTCGCAGAAGGTCAACTACCTGACGTCGTTCGGCACGTTCGGCCGGGACGCGTACGTCTACGTGGCGAAGGAGAAGGGATTCTTCGACGAGGCAGGCCTGGACGTCACGATCACGCCGGGCACCGGCAGCGTCGACGTCCTGAAGCTGGTCTCGGCCGGGCGCGCCGACTTCGGCGTCGCCGACTTCACCGCCACCGCGATCACCACGGCCAAGGAGAAAATGCCGGTCACCGTGCTGGCGGCGATCCAGCAACGGTCGCTGGCCGCGATCGTCGCCCTGGAGGGCAACGGGATCAGCAAACCGGCCGACCTGGAGGGCAAGAAGATCGGTGACCAGCCGGGGTCGACGAACCAGGTGATGTTCCCGGTCTACGCCAAGGCCGCCGGCATCGATCCGGCGAAGGTCCAGTTCGTGCCGTCCGCTCCGCCCGCGCTGCCGCAGCTGCTGGCGGCCGGGCAGGTCGACGGGATCGGCCAGTTCGTCGTCGGCAAGCCGTTGATCGAGGCGGCGGCGAAGGGCAAGAAAGCGGTGGTGTTGCCGTACGGCGACCTGGTGCCTGACCTCTACGGCAACGCGCTCGTGTCGTCCAAGGACTTCGTGCAGAACAAGCCGGAGTTGGCGCGTACGTTCATGACGGCGTTGCTCAAGGGTCTGGAGTATTCGATCGAGCACCCGGACGAGGTCGGCCCGATCCTCAAGAAGTACCAGCCGACCCAGGACGCGGACGTGGCCAGTGCCGAGGTCGGGCTGATGGCGCCGTACGTCAAGCCGTCGGACTACAGCGGACGCGTGGGCGGGGTGACGGAGGCGCGGGTCTCGAAGATCGTCGGCACCCTCGTGGAGGCCGGTGCGATTCCGGCGGGATCGTTGGCGCCCACCGACTTCGTGTCCTTCGGGAGCTCGCCCAAGTGATCACCCTGAGCGGGGTCTCACACTCCTTCGGCGGTGTGCACGCGCTCGACGGCATCGACCTGGAGGTGGGTGAGCACGAGTTCGTCGCGGTGATCGGGCGGTCGGGCTGCGGCAAGTCGACGTTGCTGCGGCTCGTCGCCGGGCTGCTGACGCCGTCTCGTGGCCGGATCCTGGTGGCCGGTTCGCCGGTCACCAGGCCGCGCCGGGACGTCTCGGTCATGTTCCAGCGGCCGGCGTTGCTGCCGTGGCGGACGGTGCTGGCCAACGTCCTGCTGCCGACCGAGATCCTCGGCCTGGGCGATCACCGGGACCGCGCGCACGAACTGCTGGAACTGGCCGGGCTCGGCGGGTTCGAGAAACGGCTGCCGCACGAGCTGTCCGGCGGCATGCAGCAACGGGTGTCGCTGTGCCGGTCGTTGATCCAGAGTCCTCAGGTGATGCTGATGGACGAGCCGTTCTCCGCGTTGGACGCGATCACCCGCACCGAGCTTTCCGAGGAACTGCAACGGGTTCAGCTCGCGCGGCCGCGCGCCGTCGTGTTCGTGACGCACTCCATCGACGAGGCCGTGCTGCTCGCCGACCGGATCGTGGTGCTCAGTCCGCGGCCGGGCCGGATCCACCGGGTCGTCGAGGTGGATCTGCCGAGGCCGCGTGCGCTCGGGCAGGTCGAGCTGGACGAGGTGAGCCGCGAGTTGCGCGGGCTCCTGGTGACCGCGTGAGGACCGCGCTGCCGGTGCTGGGACTGCTGGCGATCATCGGGCTGTGGTGGCTCGCGACGATCGTGTTCGGGATCGAGCCGCTGCTCGTCCCGTCACCGGCCGACGTCGTCGCGTCGTTCCTGGAACTGCCCGGCTACCTGCTCGAACAGGCGCTGATCACGTTGTGGGAGGCCGTGTCCGGCTTCGGGCTGTCCATTGTGATCGGTGTGCCGCTGGCGTTGCTGATCGTCGGGTCGCGCGTGCTGGAGCGGATGTTCTACCCGCTGCTGGTCGCGCTCAACGCCGTGCCGAAGGTCGCCATCGCGCCGATCGTGGTGGTGTGGTTCGGGTTCGGCATCTCCTCGAAGGTGCTCATGGTGGTGCTGGTGTGCATCTTCCCGATCGTCATCTCGACCGCGTCCGGCATGAAGTCGACGCCGAGCGAACTGGTCGAGCTGTTCCGGTCGCTCGACGCCACGCGCACGCACGAGTTCTTCAAGCTGCGCCTGTGGCACGCGTTGCCGCAGATCTTCGTCGGTCTGAAGGTGTCGATCACCTTGGCGGTCATCGGGGCGGTGATCGGTGAGTTCGTCGGAGCCGACGCCGGACTGGGCTACGTGATCACCGTGTCCGGTGGCAGCGCCGACACCTCGCTGGCGTTCGCGGCGATGGCGCTGCTCGCGATCATCAGCGTCGCACTCTTCTACGGCCTGACCTGGGTCGAGCGGAAGCTCGTGCCCTGGGCGGAGGTCTAACGCGCCAGGCGGTTCAGCAGTTCGCCGAGCAGCGCCCGTTCTCCCGGCGTGAGGCCGGCCGGATCGTCGGCGACCAGGGCGCGCAGGGTGAGCGCGGTGCTCGCACGGGTCGCGGCGGCGTCGGTCGTGGGAGCGTGCAGGACGCCGGCCAGCGCGGACTCGCGGACGCGTTCGGACAGCGCGAAGTCCGGTTCCGGCTGGGTGATCAGGGTCAGCGTGACGCCGACGTTCGCGGCGAGCACCTGTTCGGCGGCGTCGTCCGCGGGCACCTTCAGCAGGCCTTTCGTGGCGGCCTCGGTGAACCTGTCCCGCAGCGCGGCATGCGCGGGAGCGGTGACGGCACAAGGCTTTCCCGGTTCGGCGCGGCCGTAGAGCAGGCCGTAGAACGACGGGTGCTCCAGCCCGAACCGCACGTGCCTGTCCCAGCCCTCCCGCAGGTCGTCGAGCGGGTCGCCGGAGCTCTCCACGGCGGTGTACTGGGTGAAGCCGTGGTTCAGCACGGCGTCGATCAGGCCCTGCTTGCTGCCGAAGTGGTGGTACAGCGTCGGCGCCTGCACGCCGGCGCGTTCGCACACGGCCCTCGTGGACACCGTGCCGCCGCCGTCCAGCAACTCGGCCGCGGCGAGCAGGAGTCGATCCCGTGCGTTCTGCATGTGGTTATAGTAGATCATATAGCGCTACATTGAGTGCTATAGCGAAAGGAGAAGTCTGATGAGGACCTGGTTCATCACCGGAGGGACGCCTGGAGGGTTCGGGCTGGTCTACGCCGAGGCGGCGCTCGAGCAGGGCGACCGGGTGGTGCTGACCGCGCGTCGGCCAGCTGAACTGCGGGAATGGGCCAACCAGCACGGCGATCGCGTGCTGGTTCTCCAGCTCGACGTGACTGACGCCGAGCAGGTGCGCGCGGCGGTGGCGGCAGCGGAGGAGCGGTTCGGCGGGATCGACGTGCTCGTCAACAACGCGGGCCGCGGCTGGTACGGCTCGGTGGAGGGAACTCCGGACGAGACGGTCCGTCGCACGTTCGACCTGAACCTGTTCGCGGTGGTCGAGGTGGTGCGCGCGGTGCTGCCGGGCATGCGGGCGCGCGGTGACGGCTGGATCGTGAACATGTCGTCCCTGGCCGGACTGGTCGGGGTGCAGGGCTTCGGCCACTACTCGGCGGCGAAGTTCGCGCTCGAAGGGCTGTCGGAGACACTGCGCCAGGAGGTCGAGCCGTTCGGTGTGCGGGTGCTCGTCGTGGAGCCGGGGGCGTTCCGCACCAAGGCGTACGCGGGCTTCCAGGACGAGCCGGTGCGCGAAACCGTTGACGCGTACACGGGTCTGGTGGAGGGCATCCGCGCGACGTTCGCGGACCAGGACGGCAAGCAGCCGGGCGATCCCGGACGCGGGGTGCGGGCCGTGCTCAGCGCGATGAACGCATCTGTTCCGCCGCAACGGATCGTGCTCGGCGGCGCCGCGTACGACGCCGCCGTTGCGATGCACGAGAGTGCACTTGTCGAGCTGCGCGAGAACAAGAAGCTCTCGCGTGGTGCGGACTTCTAGTTCGCCGTGCCGCCACCTGCGGCGAGGCGCATCAGGTCGGAGTCGAGGTCGATCGTCAGCTCCGTGCCGCCCGCGCTGCCGTACTCGTGCTGATAGCTGCCCCACGACTCGTCGCGCACGGTCTTCTCGAAGCCGGAGGTCATGAGCGCCACCAGTTCGAGGGCCGCCCGCTCGATGCGCTTGTTGAGGCCGTTGTCCTGCCAGTCCTCGGTCGCGGCGAACAGCGCCGTCGGCACCACGACCGTGCGCAGGTAGGCGAACAGGCCGCGCATCTGGTCGTCGACCACGAGCGCGTGCCTTGCCGTGCCGGCGGTCGCGGCGAGCACGACGGGCTTCGCGATCAGCAGGTCGTTGTCGAGGATCTGGAAGAACGACGTGAACAGGCCGCTCGCGCCCGCCTTGTAGACGGGGGTGCTCGCGACGATGCCGTCCGCGTGCCGCAGGGTCGTGATGGCGGTCTGCAGCTTCGGCCCGATGTGGTTGGACACCAGGGCGTTCGCGATCTCGGAGGCGAGCTCGCGCAGTTCGATCACCGTCGTGCCGACGGTCTGCGCCCGCTTGCCGGCGAGCGTTTCGACCCGTCCGGCGACGCGGTCGGCGAGCAGACGGGTGGACGACGGGTCGCTCGTGCCGGCGGACACCACCACCAACTGGAAGTTCTGGCCCATTACTCCTCGCTCTGGCTGAGCTTGCCGGTGATCACGGCGAGCTGTTCGAGTTCTTGCGGCGTCAGCACGTTCAGTGCGCGCGTGACGCTGCGTGCGTGCGGGCGGCCGATCTGGCGTTGCGTCTCCCGGCCCGCGGGGGTGAGCGTCAGGCGCACACCCCTGCGGTCGCCGGGGTCGGGGCAGCGGTCGAGGTAGCCGCGTTCGACCAGGCGGTCGACCATGCGGGACAGAGCGGGCTGGCTCAGCAGCACGTGGCGGTTCAGCTCACTCATCCTGAGTGGACTGTCGCACTTGGACAGCTGGTACAGCACGTCGTACTCCCGCATGGTCAGGTCGCCCCAGATGTCCTCCGCGTTGAACTGCTTCATCAACACGGAGTACGCCTTCATCAGGGACTCCCACGCCTCGTTGGCTCTGGTCACTGCGAGTCCTGGTACGGCGAGCCACCCGTGACGTTGTCACCCCGGTTGGCGTTCGGCTTGGGCCGGCGGACCGGTCCGTCGCCGTACTTGTCCTTGACGCGCCCGGCGTGCGTCGGCGGCTTGGCGGTCTCGGGGTCCTGCCGCGCCTCCATCTCCTTGCGCAGCACCGGAACCACCTCCTCGCCCAGCAGGTCGAGCTGGTTGAGCACCATCTTGAGCGGCAGGCCGGCGTGGTCCATCAGGAACATCTGGCGCTGGTAGTCGCCGAAGTGCTCGCGGAACGTCAGCGTCTTGTCGATGACCTCCTGCGGGCTGCCGACCGACAGCGGCGTCTGCTCCATGAAGTCCTCCATCCTCGGGCCGTGGCCGTAGACGGGAGCCTCGTTGAAGTACGGGCGGAACTCCTTGAGCGCGTCCTGCGACCGCTTCGCGATGTACGCCTGACCGCCCAGACCGACGATGGCCTGCTTCTCCGTGCCGTGGCCGTAGTGCGCGTACCGCTGGCGGTAGAACTTGATCAGCCGCATGTAGTGCTCTTTCGGCCAGAAGATGTTGTTCGCGAAGAACCCGTCACCGTAGAACGCGGCCTGCTCGGCGATCTCCGGTGTGCGGATGGACCCGTGCCACACGAACGGCGGCAGGTCGTCCAACGGCCGCGGCGTGGAGGTGAAGCCCTGCAACGGAGTGCGGAACTTCCCTTCCCAGTCCACGACGTCCTCGCGCCACAACCGGTGCAGCAGGTTGTAGTTCTCGAGCGCCAGCGGCAGGCTCTGCCGGATGTCGGCGCCGAACCACGGGTAGACCGGCGCGGTGTTGCCGCGACCCAGCATCAGGTCCATGCGACCCTTCGACAGGTGCTGGAGCATCGCGTACTCCTCGGCGATGCGCACCGGGTCGTTCGTGGTGATCAGCGTCGTCGCGGTGCTGACGATCAGCTTCTCGGTCTTCGCCGCGATGTGGCTGAGCAGCGTGGTCGGCGCGGACGAGAAGAACGGCGGGTTGTGGTGCTCGCCGATCGCGAACACGTCGAGCCCGACCTCTTCTGCCTTCTCCGCGATCTGCACGATCGCGTCGATGCGCTCGGCCTCGCTGGGGGTCTCGCCGCTCACCGGGTCCCTGGTGATGTCGCTCACCGAGAAGATTCCGAACTGCACGGCACCCGCCTCCTTCTGATCCGTACTGTCTGATGACTAATGCGTTTGCATCTACTCTAACGCCTGGGTGCCCCACCTATTCCCACTACCCTGATCACATGTCATTGGGCGTGGGGGACGCCTGCTTCAGCTACGGCGGAGTCCCCGTTTTCGCAGGTCTGTCGTTCGTCGCGGCTCCCGGTGAGGCCGTCGCCGTCCTGGGGGCGAACGGCTCGGGCAAGTCGACGCTGCTCCGCTGCCTGGTCGGGGCGGAGGTGCTGGACTCGGGCAGAGTGCTGTTCGACGGTGGTGTGGTGGACGAGTCGTCGGGCGCGTTCCGTGCCGCCGTCGCGTCGCTTCTGGACGACGCCGACTACTTCCCGGACGTGTCCGTTGTGGAGCACCTGCGGCTGCTGGCGTGGCTGCACGGCTCCACCGCGGACGTCTCGGCCGTGCTGTCGGAGGTCGGACTGACCTCGGCGGCGGACCAGCTGCCGCCGACGTTGTCCTCGGGGCAACGCCATCGGCTCGGGCTGGCGTCGTGCTTCGTGCGCCCGCGTTCGGTGCTCGTGCTGGACGAACCGGAACAGCGCCTCGACACGGCCGGCCGCACCTGGCTGCGCTCCCGCCTGCTGGCGGAGAAGGCTTCCGGGGTCGCGGTCGTGTTCGCGTCGCACGACCAGGAGCTGGTGGAGGCGGTGGCGTGCCGGACCGTCACGCTGTGACCGCCGCTGCCGTCCGGCGCCGGTTGCGGACTCCTGAACCGTGGCGGTTCCTGGTCGCGCGGCTGTACTCGCGGATCGTCCTCGTGTCGATCGCCGGCGCGGTCGGCTACGGCTGGGCGTACGCCGGGCTCACGAAGGCACCTCAGGCCGGGAGCGCCTGGACCGCGCTCTGGTTGTCGGTGCTGGGCGCTACCGTGCTGATGAAGGTGTCGCTGGCGTTCGGGCCGGTCTTCGCCGGCGCGGACCGGATGTTCTGGGTGCTGAGCTCGCCGGCGTCGCGCGGGGCCTTGCTGCGGCCCCGCTTTTTCGGGCTGCTCGCTGTTGGCGCGGCGGTGGGTGTCGTGTGGCCCGCGGTGGTGTTCGGGGTCGTGGGGGCGGTTGTGCCGCCGCTGGTCGCCGGTGTTCTCGGGGCCGCCTGTGGGCTTGCCGTGGTGGCCGGGGCCGTGGTGTTGCAACGGGCTCGGGTGCGGGCGCAGGGGTGGTTGAGCGGGCTGGTCGGGCTGGCGGTGGTGGCGCTGGTGGTGCCTGCCGGGTGGTTCGGTGTACCGGTGCCTTGGGCGGGTTCGGTCGGCGTGCCTGCGGACCGGCCGGGTGAGCTGGCGGGTGGCGTGCCTGCGGACCAGCCGGGTTCTGGTGGCACGGCAGCGGGCGAGTTGGGCACCTTCGGCGGGCCGGCTGGAGAGCCCGGCGTGATCTGGGCCGCCTGGGCGGTGGCGATCGGCCTGGCGTTGGTGGCCGCAGCCTCCGTACGGCACCTGCGGCGGTCCGACCTCGCGAGTGGGGCGGCGTTGGCCGGCGTGACGCGGGTGTCGGTGAGCTGGTTCGACCTCGCACTCCTCGGCGCGATCCTCGCGGAACGCCGTGCGCGCAGCCTGGGACGCGTGAAGTCGGCTCGGCTGAACCAGGGTCGCTCCCACGTCGCAGCCCTCGCCTGGACCGACGCGCTTCGACTGCGCCGCACCCCCAGCGCCGCCCTGGTCTGGGCGGCGCTGCTGCCGGTCCCTGCGCTCGTGGCACTGGGCGGCGAGCCTGACATCGCTCCCGCCGCCCACCTCGTCGCCGCGTTCCTGGCCACCGACCGGCTGGCCGCGGGCCTGAAGTTCGTGTGCCGTTCCCCGGCCATGCGCCGAGCCTTGGGCCTGCCCGATCGTCAGCTGAGGCTGGCCCACCTCGTGTTCCCCGCGGTGGGCGCCGTTCTGTGGTGTGCGATCACCACGGCCTTCACGCCGCACGTGTCCGTGGTGAACGGGATCATCTCGGCGGCGGGCGCGGTGGCGGTCGTGTATCGGATCGCTACGCGCCCGCCGGTCGACTACGGTGCCGCGATCGTCAGCTTCGGGATGTACGGGCCGACACCGGCCGGCCTGATCGTGCAGCTCAGTCGTGGCCCGGCCCTGCTGACGGTGCTCGGTCTGGTGCAGACGATGCTGTAACGCTGACCTTTAGGCGAGCAGCGCCGCCACGCGTTCAGCGGTGGCCACACTGGACTGCGGGTTCTGGCCTGTCACGAGATTGCCGTCCACGACCACCGTGCTCGACCACGGCTCACCCGTCGAGAGTCGCGCGCCGAGTTCGGTCAGCCGACCGGCGACGGAGTAGGGGACGTTCAGGCCGCCCTGGCGTTCCTCCTCGTCGCTGAACACCGCCATCTCCTTGCCGGCGAACACGAACGTGCCGTCCGCGCGGACCGCACTGAGCAGCCCGGCCGGTCCGTGGCACAGCGCCGCTACGAGCTTGCCGTTGTCGTGGAAGTCCGCGAGCAGCGTGCCCAGCGACGTGTCGGACGCCAGGTCCGCCATCGGGCCGTGCCCGCCGGGCAGGTAGATCGCGTCGAAGTCGGCGGCCTTCAGACCGGACAGCACGGCCGGGGCGCGCAGGTCCTCCAGTGAGGTGACGGCGTCGTCGAACCTGCCGTCGAGGCTCGCCTTGTCCACGGTCGGCACGACGCCGCCCGGCGTTGCCAGCGTGACCTCGATGCCGGCCTCCCGCAGGACGCGCACGGACTCCACGACTTCCTCGGCCCAGTAGCCCGTGGGGTGGCTCGAACCGTCCGCCAGCGTCAGCGAGTCGGCGCCGGTCACGACCATCAGTAGCTTCTTCATGTGCCCAGGACATCACAGATCAGCAGAACGCGACGGAGGAGCTATAAGCTGACTTATGGCTTCGAGGTTGACGGACCTGGATCTGCTGGCGACGTTCCTGGAGATCTACCGGGGCGGCTCGCTGACCAGCGCGGCGTCCAGGCGGGGGCTCACCCAGCCGGCCGTCAGCGGGCAGCTCGCGAAGCTGGAGAAGGAGCTCGGCGCGCCGCTGTTCGTGCGGGGCAGCCGTGGGGTCACGCCGACACCCCGTGCCGATGAGCTGGCACGACGTGTCGGTACCCACCTCGATCAGCTCAAGACCGCCCTCGACCCCGTATCGGCTCTCGAAGGCACGGTGCGACTCGGGGGAGCGGCCGAGTTCATGACCACCCGAGGCATGCCCGCGTTCACCCCGCTGACCCAGCGCGGCCTCCGGCTGGAGATCACGCTCGGCCTGGCCGGCGACCTCCTCAACGGCCTGAAGGCCGGGCAGCTCGACCTCGTGCTGTCCTCGGTCCGCCCCGGCGCGGGCCTCACCGCCACCCCGTTCACCGACGAGGAGTTCCTGCTGGTCGGGCCACCGATGCTGGCCAGAACCGTGGACCAGCGGCTGCTCGCGCGGAACCCGGCGCGCGCCCTCGAACACCTGCCGCTCGTCGCCTACTCGGACGAGCTGCCGATCATCCGGAGGTACTGGCGCAGCGAGTTCGGCGAACGACCGAAGAACGCGACCGCCGTGATCGTGCCGGACCTGCGCGCCGTGCTGGCCGCCGTGATCGCCGGGGCGGGCGTGTCGGCCCTACCGCGCTACCTCGCCGAACCCGCGCTCGCCGCCGGATCCGTCGAACAGCTGCACCACCCGGAGATACCCCCGCTCAACACCCTCTACGTGGTCACCCGCGGCACGACGACCCCGGCCACCGACGTGGTCGCGGAGCACCTGAGGTCACGCGACTGGGGCGCGCTCTAGACGCTCCGAAGAACCGAGACCACGATGCCGAGGATCACGGCCTTGTCGCCGTCGATGACCGGGTACGCCTCGTTGCGCGGCTCGAGGAACACGTGGCCGTTGCGACGCTGGTACACCTTCACCGTCGCCTCCTCCTCGATCATCGCGGCGACGATCTGGCCGTTGTAGGCCTCGTGCGTCTGCCGCACCACGACGGTGTCGCCGTCGCAGATCGCGGCGTCGATCATCGAGTCACCGCGCACGCGCAGCGCGAACACGTTGCTGCCCCTGCCGACCAGCCCGCGCGGCAGGTTCAGCACCTCGTCCACGTGCTCGATGGCGGAGATCGGGGTACCGGCGGCGATGTCACCGACGACCGGCACGGAGATCGAGTCCTCGGAGACCATCCCCGGCGCCATCGGCGCGCCGCTCAGGAAGACCCGCACGTCCATCGGCCGCGTCACGGAACCGCCGCGCTTGAGGAAACCCTTGTCCTCCAACGAGGACAGGTGCTTGGAGACGCTGGAGGACGACTTCAGGCCGACCGCCTCGCCGATCTCGCGGGTGCTGGGGGAGTAGCCGTGCTCGACGACCCAGTCGCGAATGGCGACCAGGATCATCTGCTGGCGCTCCGGCAGCTCCGTCGTGTCGAGCTCAAGATCGTCGTAGGCGGTCATCGGCCAGATACTAGTAATGGGGTTGCAGACACGATCGGGTGGCCGTTCGATCATGTGATGACCTCTGCCTGGGTAGGAGACCTCGTCCGGTTGCGCGGCGTCGAACCGGAGGACTGGGAGGCCTTCCACCGGTTCGACGACAACACGGACGAGATGCGCAGGGCGGACCGCGTCCACCCGCCGCGATCCGCTGCCGGGCAACGGGAATGGGCGCAGAAGCAGGCGTTGAAGGAGCCGGTGGACGACAGGATGATGCTCGCCGTCGAGTCGCTGGCCGACGGGGCGCTGGCCGGGATGATGACGACCAGCGAGATCGACCATCGCGCGGGGCGGTTCAGTTACGGGGTCGCGATCGGCACCGGGCACAAAGGACGCGGCTACGCGACGGAAGCCGTGCGGCTGCTGCTGAACTTCATGTTCGGCGAGCGGCGGTTCCACAAGTGCGAGGCGAGCGTCTGGGCGTTCAACGACGCCTCGATCGCGTTGCACCGCAAGCTCGGCTTCACCGAGGAGGGCAGGCTGCGCGACCACGAGTTCTTCGCCGGGCGCCACCACGACGTGGTGCTGTTCGGGATGACGGCCGCCGAGTTCGCCGCCCGGCACCCGTACCCGAGCGAGATCTGATCGGCTCCTCCACGATGTGGCGGTGAGCACACGTCGGGAACGCTCCTGGGGCCTGCGACCAGGTAGGTCTGTGCGAACCCAGGTGGCGCCCGTGGCGCTGACACCAGAAGTGGCGCCAGGCGTGCTGGACGAGGCCGCGCTGCTGGAGCTGTACGAGTCGACGGCCGAGCGGTTGCACCGCTACGTGGCCAGGCGGGTCGGCACCGACACCGCGCAGGACGTGGTGTCCGAGGCGTTCCTGGTGCTGTGGGACCAGCGCGCCGGGCAGACCTACGAGGCCGACGCGATCCGCGCCTGGCTCTACGGCGTGGCGACGAACCTGCTGCGCGGCCACGTCCGCGCCGAGGAACGCAAGCTGCGGGCGTGGAGCAAGGAGTACGCGGCCCGCACCGACGAGGCCGACATCGGCGACAGGGTGAGCGCCGCGGCGGACGCCGGCGTGCTCGCCGGTCCGCTCACCTCCTGGCTCGCCGAACTGCGCGTCGAGGAACGCGAGGTGCTGCTGCTGCACGCGTGGGCGGACTTCACGCCGACCGAGATCGCGGTGGCGCTCGACGTCCCGGTGGCCACCGTGCGCACGCGTCTGCACCGTGGCCGCGCACGGCTGCGCACCCGCCTTGTCGCGACCGACTACGACTTCACCGAGGACAGCCATGTCTGAGCCCACCAAGCCCGAGACCCTCGACCGACTGCTCGACGCCGCCCTGTCCCGGGCCGGCGACGAGCCCGTCCAGTTCGACGTGGCGGCAGGCAAGAACGCCCTGGCCGCCGCGCTGAAGTCACGCGCCGAAGTGGCCGAGCCGATCGCCGTCGGCGCCGAGCACCGGCCGCGCAGGCGGGTCCGGTGGCTCGCCGCCGCGGCCGCCGTGGCCGTGCTGACCGGCGGTGGCCTGGCCGCGTCGACCGTCGACCTCACCGGCGTCGGCAGCAACTCCGTGAGCGCCGCCGAGGAGCTGATCAAGGCAGCGGACCTCGCCTCCCGCGTGGTCGACCGCCCGCTCGCCCCCGGCCAGTTCCGCTACGTGCGCAGCCGTTACGAGGGCATCAGCGGCGAGTACGGCTCGACGAACGCGACGTACAGCGACATCGTCCAAGAAGAGTGGATTCCCGCTGACCGCCGCGACGAGTGGCTGTTCCGCAACCAGAACGTCTCGACGAAGTGGCTGGAAGGGCACGAGGGCCAGGGGCAGCCTCAATCCGGTTCGGCGTTCAAGGACGGTCAGGAGTTCCGCGCCAAGTGCGGCAACTACTCCTACTACGCCGAGGGGCAGCCGGACCGCTGCACGAACGGCAAGTTCCACAATCCGACGCCGGAGTTCATCGCCTCGCTGCCGAAGGACCCGGCGGCACTGCTGGCGAGGCTCAAGGACGCGGGACAGACCGGCGACGCCGGAGCGTTGGTGGAGGCCGGCGGGGCGCTCAACTCGGGGCAGTACCCGGCCGAGGTGCGGGCGAACATCTTCCGCGCGCTCGCCCTGATGCCCGGCCTGGTCGTGACCGACAAGAAGGCCAACCTCGACGGCAAGGAAGGCGTCGCGCTCGGCATGAAGTACTTCGACTACTTCACCGAGATCATCATCGACCCGGAGAACGGTGACTACATCGGTCGCCGGGAGACCGTCGCCGAGGACCTGCCCGAGGAGGAGGGCGGCCTGGAGAAGGGCACCGTCCGCACGTCCTCCGCGGTGACCACCAAGATCGTGGACTCGCTGGGCGCCAGGTAGCTTCTCCCGCCATTCGGGGCGCGGGAGAGACATGCAACCCTGGGGTTGCGCATCCTCGGGGGGATGTGCAACTCTGGGGTTGCACTTATTGGCGGACATCGGGAGTTGTCGTGAGCGTGGACCGGATCGAACGCGAGACGCTGATCAAGGCACCGCTGGCGCGGGTCTGGCAGCTGGTGACCGAGCCGGGGTTCTGGGTGGCCTCCCAGCCGTCCGGCGCCGCGGTCGAGGGGGAGACGACCCTCTGCAAGAACGAGCAGTACGGCGACTTCCCGGTGCGGGTCGAGACCGTGACGCCGCAGACCTACGTGTCCTACCGCTGGGCCAGCGCGTTCCAGGGACAGGAGCTGGGCGCGGACAACACCACGCTGGTCGAGTTCACCCTCACGCCCGAGGGCGAGACGACTCGGCTGAAGGTGGTGGAGAGCGGGTTCTCGCAGCTCGCGGGCTCGGAGGAGCTGCGCGCGAAGGCTCTTCGCGACAACACGGGCGGCTGGCCCGAGGTGCTCGACGCGTTCGTGAAGAAGGCCGAAAGCTAAGTTGAGCGCGTGCCCAAATCAGCCGACCGCGGCCGCCGCACCCGTGAACAACTGATCGACGCCGCCGCTGTGCTGGTGGGTGAGGTCGGCTGGGGTGCGGTGACCACGCGGCTGGTCGCCGAACGGGCGGGCGTCAACGCCGCGCTCGTGCACTACCACTTCTCGTCGGTGCAGGAACTGCTGTCGACGGCCGCGCTGCGGTTCGCTTCGAAGGCGTTGGCCGAGTCGGCGGAGGCGCTGCGGTCGGTGTCGCCGGCCGAGGGCGTCGAACGGATCTTCGCGGACCTGTCCCGGTTCACCGGCACGGATCCCGAGTCGTTGCTGCTGGCCGAGGCGTTCCTGGCGGCGCACCGGTTGCCCGAGTTGCGGGCCGGGCTGTCGGCGCTGGTCGTGGAGTTCCGCACGGGTGTCGCCGGGTGGTTGCGGGAGTCGGGGGTGCAGGACGCCGACGCGGTGGCGTTGTTGCTGGGCGCGGCCATCGACGGGCTGGTGCTGCACCGCGCGCTGGACTCCTCAGTCGACTTCGGCGTGGTCGCAGGCCCGTTCCGGCGCCTCGTCGCGGGCTGACCAGCGGGGCTCGCCACCGGCCTGTGCGAACGCGGCCAGCGCCTCGACCAGGCCGTGCCGCAGGTGCTCCGGCATGCGCGCGACGATCGTGCTGATCTCGGCACGCCGGCGGGCCATCACCTCGGTCACGACCCGGCTGCCTTCCTCGCTCGCCACGACCACGACCTCGCGTTTCGTGGCGGGGTTCGGGGCGCGGTCGACCATGCCGGACGTGATCAGGCGGTCGATCATGCGCTTGGCCGTGGACGGGTTGACCTCCAGGAGGTCGGCGAGCGCCGTGAGGCTCATCGGACCGCGGCTGTCGAGCAGGACGACCATCCTGAGCTGCGGCAGCGTGAGCGTCTCCTCGACGGCTGCGAGCGACCGCGCCGACACCGCTACCAGCAGGCGGGACGCGGTGAGGACCGCGTCGGTCAGGTCGTCGGCATCGCTCACGCCTGTAGTTCTACAGGGCCCGCCTTCAGATAACGAAAAGATAAACATTGCACTGTGCAACGGTCGGCGGGTCGTGGGCTGTCCGTACCTCTCGGCATGCGGATACTCCTCGTTGCATTGCTGACGTTGTCGCTCGGCGCGCAACCCGCGTTCGCGCAGCAGGACCTGGGGCCCGGCTACGTCCAGACCCAGTTCGGGCCGATGGGCCCGGCCGGACGCGACCTGCTCCAGAAGGTGGCGCTCGCGGGGTTGTGGGAGGGGCCCGCCGGGCGGATGGGGCTCGAGAAGTCGGCCAGCTCGAAGGTGCAGGAGGCCGGTCGGCACCTGATCGACGGGCACGCCGACCTGGACAGGCGCACGGTCGAGCTCGCCCGCACGCTGAACGTCCAGCTGCCCACGCGGCCCAACGAGTCGCAGCAGGGCTGGCTCGACGAGATGACGGCCGCGCCCGCGCGCAGTCCCGAGTTCGACCGCGTGTTCGCGAACCGGCTGCGGGCGGCGCACGGCGTCGTCTACAAGTTCCTGGCGAGCGTGCGCACCGGCACGCGCAACACGGCGATCCGGGATTACGCCAAGGTCTGCATGGACACCGTGCTCGACCACATGACGGTGCTCGAAGCCACCGGGATGGTCGACTTCAACGACACCGAGGCGATCCCCCTGGCTCTGGTCGCACAGCCCTCCTCGGTCGCGCCCACCGCTCCCGCGGCTGTGTCGCAGCAGTACTCCCAGCAGCGGCAACAGGGTGACGGTGTGCCCGACGGCTTGATCGGACTGGGGGTGTTGGCGCTGATCGTGGCCGGTCTCTGGTTCTGGACGAGCGGGCGGAGCAGTCGCCGGATGCACCCGTAGTGCTAGATTGGGCATATGCCTAAGTCGAACGCCCAACAGCGTGTGTTGATCGTCGGAGCGGGGATAGCCGGTCTCGCCACCGCGTGGTGGCTGGAGCGCGCGGGGTGGGATGTCCTGGTGGTGGAGAAGGCGCCGTCGTTCCGCGCGGGCGGCTACATGATCGATTTCTTCGGGCCGGGTCACGAGGTGGCGCGGCGGATGGGACTGCTGCCGGCGCTGGAACGGCGGCGGGCGCCGATCTCGTCGGTGACGAGCGTGGATTCGGCCGGTCGCCGGCGCAGTGAGATCTCCACCGCCGCCTACGAGGCGGTCGCGGACGGAGTGATCAGCCTGTTGCGCGGCGACCTGGCGTCGGTGATCCGTGACGACCTGCGGGCCGAGATTCGGTACGGCACCACGGTTTCCGCCATCGACGACGGGCGCGTGACGTTCTCGGACGGTTCTGCTGACGAGTTCGACCTGGTCGTGGGTGCGGACGGCGTGCACTCGCGGGTGCGGGAGCTGGTGTTCGGGTCGTCGTTCGTGCGGTACCTGGGGCATCACGTGGCGGCGTTCTCGGTCCACGATCCCGCGCTGAGCGCCCGGATCGGCTATCGCTACCAGATGCTGACCGTGCCGCACCGGATGATCGGCTGCTATGCCGTGCGGGACGGGTCGATGGCCGCGTTGATGCTCTACCGGTCCGCGTCCCCGGAGTTGCCCGCTGATCCGGCGACGGAGTTGCGGTCGCGGTTCGGCGACCTCGGCTGGGTCGCGCCCTCGCTGCTTTCCGTTGTGCCGGAGGACGTCTACTACGACGAGGTGTCCCAAGTGGACATGCCGGTCTGGCATCGAGGCAAGGTTGTGCTCGTCGGCGACGCGTGCGGGGCCGTCTCGCTGTTCGCGGGCCACGGGGCGTCGCTCGCGATGACCGGCGCCTGCGTGCTGGCGGAGGAGCTTGCCGCGGGCCTCGACGGCGCTTTCGACCGCTATCAGGCGCGGATGAAGCCCGCCGTGGAGCACACCCAGGAGTTCGGGCGGCGGTTCATCGGCTGGATGGCGCCCTCGTCGGCGTGGCGGATCTCGTTGCGCGACCTGGCTTTCCGGCTGTCCGGTCTGCCCGTCGTGCGGAACCTGATCCGCGGCTCCGTCATGCCGGACGTCGACGGGGTGCTCACACCCGCAGCACCCGCAGGCACAGCCGCCTGAGCACCTCGCGCAGCTCGTCGTCGGTCAGGTGGGGGAACGCCGCGATCACCGGGCCGACGTCGCTCGTGAGGAACCACGCGGCCCGCTGGTCGTCGGTCGGCTCGTCGCCGAACAACAGTCGCATGGCCTTCTCGGCCAGCCTCGCCAGCTCGGCGTTGATCCTCTCGTTGCGCCGCACGCTGGGATCGGTCCGGCCGAGCGGCGACAACGCCCTGTTCGCGACGACCTGGTCCACGAACCCCGCGACCACGTGCTCGGCGCGGGCCCGCTTGCCCCTGATCTTCGCGGTCTCGTCCAGCATCGCCTCGAAGAACGCGATGCTGTTGTCCAGCAACGCTTCCAGGATCGCCGACTTCGTGCGGAAGTAGTAGTAGACGTTCGCCTTCGTCACGTCCATGTCGTCCGCGACCGTCCGCAGCCGCCGCCCGGCGGTGCCCGGCCGCTACGAGGTCGTGGAGGCCGACCTGACGTCGGACGCCGGCTGGGCCGAGGCGATGAAGGGCGTGCGGTACGTGCTGCACGTCGCGTCACCGATGTCCGGCAGCGCCGACCTGGTCGGTCCCGCGCGCGAGGGAACGTTGCGGGTGCTGCGGTTCGCGGTGGAAGCAGGCGTGGAACGGGTCGTGATGACGTCGTCCTGCGCCGCGGCGACGCCTCCGGAAGGCTCGACCGGTTCGTTCGACGAGACGGTGTGGACGGACCCGTCGGGCGTGGGGATCGACGAGTACCGGCGCTCCAAGCTGCTGGCCGAGCAGGCGGCCTGGGAGTTCATGCGCCACAAGGACACCTCGCTCGTGACGGTGCTGCCCGGCGCTGTCTTCGGTCCGATCCAGACGCGCGCCAACATGGGTTCGGTGCGGGTGATCGAACGCATCCTCGGCGGCATGCCGGGCGTGCCGCGCATCGGCCTCAACATCGTCGACGTCCGCGACGCGGCCGACCTGCACGTCAGGGCCATGACCGCCCCGGACGCGGCGGGGGAGCGGTTCATCGCGGTCAGCGAGTTCATGTGGATGGCCGACGTCGCGCGCTCGCTGGACGCGCCGTCCCGCGAACTCCCGAACTTCGTGGTGCGCGCGGCTTCTCTGGTGGCCAAGGACATGCGGCCGCTCGTGCCCATGCTCGGCCGCGGTTACTCCTACACCCACGCCAAGGCGTCCTCGATGCTCGGCTGGGCACCTCGCCCGGCGCGCGACACCGTCGTCGAATGCGCGGCGAGCCTGCGTCAACGGGCGTCGTAGGCCTCGCGGTTGGTGAGCACCTCGGCGATGTGCTCCTCGGCCCACTGGCACAGCGCGAGCAACGGCGCGTGCAGTGTGAACCCGAGCTCCGTCAGCTCGTACTCGACGCGCGGCGGCACCTCGGCGTGCACGTGCCGCGTGACGAGCCCGTCCCGTTCGAGGTCTCGCAACGTCTCGGTCAGCACCTTGCCGCTGATGCCGTCGAGCTGCGTCTTCAGGTCGCCGAACCGCGTGCGCCCGTTGCCCAGCACCGACACCGCCATCGCCGTCCACTTGTTCGCGATGCGCGCCAGGCTCGTGCGCGACGGGCAGGTGGCCGCCAGCACGCTCCAGTCCGGCATGGTCTGTGACATGGCACACATCCGTCCATTAGTTACGTTGAGGTAATTGGTTACTTTTGGTGAGCATAGGTCAACCTCAACGAAAGGGAGACCCCATGACCACTCCGCTCGCCGTCGTCACCACCTACTTCGAGGCCCTCGAGTCCGGTGACTTCGCCACCGTCGCCGCCCAGTTCGCCGACGACATCGTGTGGCACCAGCCGGGCGACAACCGGTTCTCGGGCCTGCACCGCGGCGGCGACGCCGTCGGAGCCATGATCGGCGGCATGATGTCCGTGTCCGAGGGCACGTTCTCGTTGAAGCGCAACGCCCCGCTGATGGTGAACGGCGACACGGTGGCGGCTCCGGTGCGCTGGACGGCCAAGCGGTCCGGCGCGGAGATGGACGGGGTCGGGGTCGACCTGATGCGCGTCGTGGACGGCAAGGTCGCCGAGGTGTGGCTGTTCACGGCCGACCCGGCGGAGGAGGACACCTTCTGGGGTCAGGAGTGAGTTCGGCGCGTCCCGCCACCCGATCGGGCTAGATCACGACAGACTGTGCGGCGTGGAACGGGATCGCAGGTGGGCGGACAAGGGTGAGGCCATCGGGCACGGCGTGAGCTGGCTCGCGCGGTGGAGTCTGCGGACGGCGCTGGCCGCGCTCGGCTTCTGGATGGTGTTCTGGCTGATCGGGACGCTCTGGGTGGTCGTGATGCCCGTGCTGCTCGGACTGCTGATCACGACGGTGCTGTGGCCGCCGGCGCGCTGGATGATGTCCAAGGGGCTGAACTCGGCGCTGTCGGCGACGATCGTGCTGATCGTCGGGCTCGGGGTGCTGGGCGGGGTCATCGCGGCGATCTCGTCGTCGATCGCGTCCGGTGTGCCGGAGATCGCGCAGAGCGCGCAGAAGGCCGTCACGCAGCTCCAGGACTGGGCGTCCGGGCCGCCGTTCAACCTGAAGGGCAGCGACCTCGACCGGCTCATCTCGCAGGGCGTCGAGCAGATCAAGTCCAGCATCGGGTCGATCGCCGGCGGGCTGCTGACCGGGGCGGGCGCGGTGACGTCCGGTGTCGTGACCGGGCTGGTCGCGCTGCTGCTGGCGTTCTTCTTCGTCAAGGACGGCATGCGGTTCACGCCGTGGGTGCGCGGGCTGATCGGCGAGCGCGCCGGCGGCCACGTGACGACGGTGCTGGAGCGGGTCTGGGTGACGCTCGGCAGCTTCATCCGCAGTCAGGCGATCGTGTCGCTGATCGACGCCATCTTCATCGGGCTCGGCCTGGTCATCCTCGGCGTGCCGCTGGCGATCCCGCTGGCCGCGCTGACGTTCCTCGGCGGCTTCATCCCGATCATCGGCGCGTTCATCGCGGGTGCGCTGGCCGTGCTGGTCGCGCTCGTCAGCAACGGCGTGACCACGGCCATCATCATGTTGATCATCGTCATCGTGGTGCAGCAGGTCGAGGGCAACGTGCTGCAGCCGATCCTCCAGTCGCGCAGCCTGCGTCTGCACGCGGCGGTCGTGTTGCTCGTCGTCACGGCAGGGACCAGTCTTTACGGCATCGCGGGAGCGTTCTTCTCCGTCCCGGTTGCCGCCGCGGTGGCCGTCGTGATGCGCTACCTGGGCGAAGTCATCGAGGCGAGGTCCGTAATGGTTACGTCACAACCTGACGGGGATGAACCAGGCGAGACCGAACGTTCTCCTGAGTGAACCCGAGAAGAGGAGTGACACTGTGACGGAGAAGGCTGTTCTCGCGGGCGGCTGTTTCTGGGGCATGCAGGACCTGTTCCGCCGCCACCCCGGCGTCGTCTCCACGCGCGTCGGCTACACCGGCGACCCCAGCACGCCGAACGCCACCTACCGCCGCCACGGCAACCACGCCGAGGCCATCGAGATCACGTTCGACCCCGAGCAGCTCAGCTACCGGCAGATCCTGGAGTTCTTCTTCCAGATCCACGACCCGTCGACCCGCAACCGCCAGGGCAACGACGTCGGCGCCGGCTACCGCTCGGCGATCTTCTACACCGACGACACGCAGAAGCAGGTCGCGGAGGAGACGATCGCCGCGGTCGACGCCTCCGGCAAGTGGCCGGGCAAGGTCGTCACCGAGGTCACCCAGGAGTCGGACTTCTGGCTGGCCGAGCCGGAGCACCAGGACTACCTGGAGCGCTACCCGAACGGCTACACGTGCCACTACGTGCGGCCGGAGTGGCAGCTCGGCGAGCGTTGATCGAGATCGTCGCGCTGCACGTCTCACCCGTGCACGCTTTCGAGGGCCGTCCGTCGGACGGCCCTCGTCCCGATCCCGGACCCGTCTCGCGCGATCGCGTGGACGTTCGGGCTGGGCTGGGCATCGTCGGCGACCGGTACTTCAACCATCCCGCGCATCGCAACGCGGCGGTCACGTTCATCTCGGCCGAGTCGCTCGACCCGTGGCCGGTGGACCCGCTGCTGGCGCGCCGCAACGTCGTCGTGCGCGGGTTCGACGTGGACTCGCTGCCGCGCGGCGCGGTGTTCAGCCTGGACAGCGGGGACGGGCCGGTGCGGTTCGAGGTGCATCGGCCGGCGAACCCCTGTGCGTGGATGGATCAGGTCATCGCTCCCGGCGCCTTCAGGGCGTTGCGCGGGAAGGGCGGGATTCGCTGCGTGCCGCTGGACGACGGGGTGCTGCGTACCGGGAAATCCACCGTGGTCATAGTGGGCGCATGAAGTGGTTGCGCCGCAAGCCAACGATCATCACGGCGGTAAGCCTCACCTTAGTGCTCGTCGCCGCCGCAGCGCTGTGGAACGTCGCCAGCGCCCGCACGTTCCAGTTCTTCGGTGACCTGGTCGACCGCGTCGAGACCAACGAGAAGCTGGTGGCCCTCACCTTCGACGACGGCCCCGATCCCGCCGGCGCCCAGCAGGTCCTGGACCTGCTGAAGGCAGAAGACGTCCCGGCGACGTTCTTCCTCATGGGCCGCGACCTGGAGAAGTACCCCGATCTGGGCAGACAGATCGCGGAGGCGAAGCACGAGATCGGCAACCACACCTTCCACCACCAGCGCATGATCGGCGTTCTGCCGAGCACCGTGGCGAAGGAGATCGAGGACACCGACGCTCAGATCCGCAGGACCGGCTACAGCGGCGACATCCACTTCCGCCCGCCCAACGGCAAGAAGCTCTTCGCCCTGCCGCACTACCTGAAGGAACACAACCGCACGACGGTCATGTGGGACGTGGAACCGGACTCCGAAGGCACGCCCACCGCACAACAGATCGCCCAGCAGACCCTCGCCGAGACCAAACCGGGCTCGATCATCCTGCTCCACCCCATGTACGCCGCCAGGGACCAGACCCGGCAGGCGCTCAAGCCCATCATCACCGGGCTGAAGGAGCGCGGTTACCGGTTCCTCACCGTGTCCGCGCTCCTCGACAGCCGTTAGATGAGATCGGCCAGCTCCACCCGGCGCAGGAACTCGCCGCGCACCCGGTCCGCCACCGCGTTCACGACCTCGGCACCATCAGCGGAGGGGTCGATGTGCACGCGGAACGGTGGCTTCGAGGAGCCGACGACGTCCACGATCGCGTCGGCCACGGCGCCGACGTCCGCCCACGACGGTTCCAGTTCGGCGAGCCGGCCGCCCACCTGGTCCATCAGGCCGGGGTAGAACTCCTCGTACTCCGCGGCCCGAGACGTGTCGGCGGGGGTGCCGCTGTGCGCGAAGTGGTTGGTGCCGTGGGTGAAGGCGCCCGGCACGACGATCGTGGTCTCGATGCCGAACCGCAGCAGCTCGGCGCGGTAGGAGACCGCGACCGCGTCCATCGCCGCCTTGGCCGCGAAGTACGGGGCCAGGTACGGGGGAGTGCCGCCGCGCGTCGAGCTGGAACCCACCCACACGACGTGGCCCGAGTGCTGACCGCGCAGGTGCGGCAGGGCGGCGCGGTTCACGCGCTGGGTGCCCAGGACGTTCACGTCGTACAGGGCCGCGTACTGCTCCGGCGTGAAGGCCTCGGCCGGACCGGTGACCATGTGGCCCGCGTTGTGGACGACCACGTCCAGATGTCCTTGTTCCGCGATGATCGACGCGATCGCGGCGTCCGCGGGCTCCTGCGACTGCACGTCGAGCTCGACGGCGTGCACGTCGGCCTTGTTCTCGGCGCCGAACACCCCGAGTTCTTCCACGGCACCGGAGTTGCGGCCGGAGGTCTCCCGCATGCCCGCGTAGACGGTGTGGCCGGCGAGGGCCAGCCTGCGGACCGCCAGCGCGCCGAAACCGCTGGACGCTCCCGTGACGACGATGACCTTGCCCATCAGATGATGCCTCCGTTCGCGCGAATGGTCTGGCCGTTGATCCAGCGAGCCGGGCCCGCCAGGAAGGAGATGACCTCCGCGATGTCGCCGGTCGAGCCGAGACGCTCCAGCGGCGGCTGCTTCGCGAGGGTGTCGATGGTCGCCTGGTCCTTGCCGTCGAGGAACAGGTCGGTGGCGGTGGGGCCGGGGGCGACGGTGTTCACGGTGATGTCGCGGCCGCGCAGCTCACGGGCCAGGATCAGGGTCAGTGCCTCGACGCCGCCCTTGGACATGGCGTAGGCCCCGTACTGGGGGAAGCGCAGACCCACCACGGACGACGAGACGTTGATGATCGCGCCACCGTCACGCAGCCGGCGTGCGGCCTGTTGGTTCACGATGAACGTGCCGCGGGCGTTGGTGCGCATGATGCGGTCGAACGTGTCGAGGTCCATGTCCGCGACGGTGCCGAGCGGCATGATGCCCGCGGAGTTCACGACGACGTCCACGCCGCCGAAGGTCTGCACGGCCAGTTCGAACGCGGCGGTGACGGCTTTCTCGTCGCCGACGTCGGCCTGCGCGGCGACGGCCTGGCCGCCGTTCGCCCTGATCTTCTCCACGGCCTCGTCAGCCGCAGTCTTGTTGCCGGCGTACACGATGACGACGGCCGTTCCGTCGGCGGCGAGGCGCTCGGCGGCAGCCCGCCCGATGCCCCTCGATCCGCCGGTGACGATCGCAACGCGAGTCATGACAGCACTCCTAGCTGGTGTTTCCGTCGTTACCTGATTCAACGTAGCACTGATATCGAATCAACGCTACCGCTGATGTGTTATCGTCGTTACATGGACACGAGAGAGCGTCTGGTGAAGGCTGCGGCCGACCTGCTCGTCGAGGGTGGCAAGGAAGCGGTCTCCACGCGCGCGGTCGCTTCGGCGGCGGGCGTGCAGGCGCCGACGCTCTACCGGCTCTTCGGCGACAAGGACGGGCTACTCGACGCCGTGGCGGCGTTCGGCTTCTCCGACTACCTCGCGACCAAGCAGGCGATGGGTGCCAGCGACAACCCCGTGGACGACCTGCGACGGGGGTGGGAGCTGCACATCGGCTTCGGCCTGGCGCGGCCCGCGTTCTACCTGCTGATGTACGGCGAGCCGCGCAAGCGTGAGGCGCGGCTGAAGGCGGACGCGATGCTCCGCGAGATCATCAGCCGCATCGCGTCGGCGGGCCGGCTGACGGTCCCCGTCGAGCAGGCGGCGCAGTTCGTGCACGCGGCGGGCATGGGCGTCGTGCTGGCGTTGATCGCGACGCCGGAGGAGGACCGCGATCTGGAGCTGATCACGTTCTCACGCGAGCAGGTGATCAGGGCGATCACGACGGACGTCGCGCCGGACGAGCCGACGGACATCCCGAGCAGGGCGATCGCGCTGAGGGTGGCACTGGAAGAGGACCCGCCCCTGATGCTGTCTCCAGCGGAACGGGCCCTCTTGGCCGAGTGGCTGAACCGTGTGGCCAAGTGATCAGGCGTTCGGGTCGAACGCGATCCCGGCGGGCTTCGCGATGCCCAGGTTGTAGTTGAACGCGCTGTCCTTGATCGCCAGGGACGCGCTGCCGAAGTTCGCGTTCACGAGCTTGTCGCGGACCCCGGCGGGGAAGCGGTCCCAGCTGACCAGCCCGGGGTACTGGTAGACCCCGTAGTGGTTCTCCGCCTGCTCGCCCGCGCCCGCGAGCCGGAAGCAGTGCGTGCTGGCGCCGTCCTTGTGGTAGATGATCTTCGGGTGGGTGCCTTCCCACTGCACGTTGGCACGCGGGTGGGTCTTGTACTTGCCGTGCTCCGACGTCGAGACGAACTGGGCCACGTCGTTCTGCACCCAGACGACCACGTGCTCGATGTCGTGGCGGTGGCCGCAGCAGTCGATCAGCGGAACGGCCTGGTCCTTCTCGAAGTACAGGTCGTACAGGTAGGCGCACCAGCCGTTGTTGCACTTGGAACGGCTGTAGGAGTTGGTGTTGTCCAGGTCGGACCTGTCGTGGCAGTTGCCGTTCAGCGCGCCGGAGTTCTTCAGGCCGGGCGCGATGTCACCGGTCGGCGAGATCGCCGGGGTGGGGTAACAGCCGTCGCCGTCGTAGTCGAACGCCGGCTGCCACTTGCCGTCGGCCGCCTCGTAGTTGGCGGGGATGGCCCGGGGCGGGTCAGCGAGCGCGATGCCGGGGAACAGTGCCGTGATCAGCAGTGCGCCGGCGAGCGCGGTCAGGAGCTTCTTCCTCAACAGAGGCCTCCGGGGTGCAGGGGAGCGAGGCTTGCGAGGCCGAAGGTGGTACATGAACCACGTTCACGTCTAGGTACTTCGCCAAATCTTTGCCATACCGGGAAATTAACAACCCCGGGACGGAATCGATCACGTCCCGGGGTCGCGCTCTCATCCGCCCAGGTGGGCCCTCATGCGACGGGTCGCCGCGACCAGGTTTCGCAACGCCGGCTCCACCTCGGCGTAACCGCGCGTCTTCAACCCGCAGTCGGGGTTGATCCACAAACGTTCACCTGGCACCGCGCGCACCGCCTCGGTGATCAGCGAAACGATGTCGTCCTCGCTCGGCACCAGCGGTGAGTGGATGTCGTAGACGCCGGGACCGATGCCACGCGGGAACTCCAGGCCCTCCAGGATCTCCATCTTGGACCGCGCGGCCTCGATCGTCGTGACGTCGGCATCGAGGTCGGAGATCGCGCCGATCACCTCGCCGAACTCCGAATAGCACAGGTGGGTGTGGATCTGGGTGCCCGTCGTGGCGCCGGCGGTGGCGAGCCGGAACGCGCCGACCGACCACTCCAGGTACGCCGGTTGGTCCTTCCGGCGCAACGGAAGCAGCTCGCGCAGCGCCGGTTCGTCGACCTGCACCACCCGGATCCCGGCGGCCTCCAGGTCGCGGATCTCGTCGCGCAACGCCAGCGCCACCTGGTTCGCGGTGTCGGCCAGCGGCTGGTCGTCGCGGACGAACGACCACGCGAGGATCGTCACCGGACCGGTCAGCATTCCCTTGACCGGCTTGGACGTCAGCGACTGCGCGTAGGTGCTCCACGGCACCGTCATCGGCTTCGGCCGCGACACATCGCCGTGGATGATTGGCGGCCGCACGCACCGCGACCCGTACGACTGCACCCACGCGAACTCCGTGCTGGCGAAGCCCTCCAGGTGCTCGGCGAAGTACTGGACCATGTCGTTGCGCTCGGGCTCGCCGTGCACCAGCACGTCCAGGCCGATGTCCTCCTGAAGATCGATCACGCGACCGATCTCGTTTCGCATCCGCTGCCCGTACTCGTCCTCGGTGATCTCCCCGCCGCGCACGGCCGCGCGTGCCTTGCGGATGTCGCCGGTCTGCGGGAACGAACCGATCGTCGTGGTCGCGAGCGGCGGCAGCGCGAGCCGGGCCTGCTGGGCGGCAGCGCGTTCCTCGTACGGCGCACGGACGCTGTGTTCCGGCCGCAACGACGCGATGCGTGCCCGGACGTGGTCGTCGCGGCGCGGGCTGGGCACCTGGTGCTTCGCCTCGTCGGCCCAGGCGCCGTCGGCTCCGTTGCGCAAAGCCTTGCCCAGCACCACGATCTCGCGCACCTTCTGCCGTGCGAACGCCAGCCGCGCCTGCACGTCCGGTTCGAGGTTCTCGGCTTCCAGGTCGTACGGCACGTGCAGCAGCGTGGAGGACGACGAGACGACGACCTCGCGCGCGGAGCCCAGCAGTGCCGCTGCCGTCGCCAGCGCGGCGTGCAGGTCGGTGCGCCACACGTTGCGCCCGTCGACCAGGCCGGCGACCAGGATCTTGTCGCGCAGCGCGGGGATCGCGACCGACGTGTCCGGCGCGCTCACGAGGTCGATGCCGATCGCCTCGACCTGGGAGGAGGCCAGGATCGGTAGTGCCTCGCCCAGGTCGCCGTAGTAGCCGGTGACCAGCAGCTTCGGCCGGCCGGGCAGCCCGCTGAGCGTCCGGTACGTGCGGCGCAACGCGTTCAGTTCGGCCGGTGTGCGGTCGGCGGCGAACGCCGGTTCGTCGATCTGCACCCACTCGACGCCCTCGACGCGCAGGCGGCCGAGCAGTTCGACGTACGCCTCCAGCAGGCGATCGAGCAGTGTCACCGGTTCGAAGCCGGGAACCGTGCTCTTGGCCAGCAACAGGTACGTGACCGGGCCGAGCAGCACCGGCCGGGTCGTGATGCCGAGTTCGAGCGCCTCGCGGTACTCGGCGATCGGCTTGTCGCCGGTCAGCCGGAACTCGGTGTCCGGGCCCAGTTCCGGCACCAGGTAGTGGTAGTTCGTGTCGAACCACTTCGTCAGTTCCAGGGCCGCGGCGCCGTCCCGGCCGCGTGCCGCCGCGAAGCAGGTGTCCAGTTCGGACAGTCCGAGGTCGCGGAACCGCTGGGGGATCGCGTCGAACAACAACGACGTGTCGAGCACCTGGTCGTAGAACGAGAACGTGTTCGACGGTACGGAGTCCAGTTCGGACAGTTCGGCCCAGGTCTGCGCCCTGAGCTGTTTCGCGGTCTGCTGGAGTGCAGCCTCATCGATCTTTCCGGCCCAGTACTGCTCGACCGCGCGCTTCAGTTCGCGCTTCGGTCCAATGCGGGGGTAGCCGAAAACAGTGCTGCCAATGGTCACAAGCTCTCTCCTCGCGAGCGTGCGGAAGCACCGGAGACACGCGAGCAGGGCGGCACGGAGCCGCGCCCGTCAGCCCGCCCGAGAGGCTCCGGAGCACCGCGCACCGGGTCGGCGCGCGGACCGGCGGCAGGTCTTCGGACTCGTGGGCGCCGTTCTCGAGCCCTGAGGCTCGCTCCTACCGGCCGTCGCTTCCCAGATCTGGCAGACCCAGTGCGTATGACGGCTTTCGTTCCCACTCACCGCTGCGGGGCAGTCCCGGACTCGCACCGGGTTCCCTTTTGCTCCACCCGGAACGAGCCCGGGTGAACCGCTGGCAGGACCGACACTAGCGTGCGGCGCCGAGCATGCCCAGCGCCATGTCCGCGTATTGAATGGTGAGATCACTCAAGTCGACCGGCCCGGTGGGGGAGTACCAGCGGGAGACACCGCTGCACATCTCCAGCAACGCCAGCCGGGCGATGCTCGGATCGGCCACCGTGAGCTTGCGCGCCTTCACGCCGTCGTCGATCGCGTCCTGCCAGAAGCGCTCGTAGCGGTCGCGCAACGCCACGATCTCCTCGCGGCGCTCGCCGGTCAGCGCCCGCATCTCGCCGTCCACCACCGCCGTCTCGCGCGGCTTCTCGGCGTGCGCCCGCACGTGCATCTTGACCAGCGCGACGAGACGGTCCGTCTCGTCGCCGGTGATCTGCCCGGCCTTGCCGATCAACTCGGTCAGGCTCGTGCGCATGATCTCGACCAGCAGGTCTTCCTTGGTGCCCATGTAGTGGTAGAGCGTCGCCGACGACAGCCCGGCGGCCTGCGCGAGGTCGCGGATGCCGGTGCCGTGGAAGCCGCGCTCGGCGAACAACCGCACGGCGGCCTCGCGGACCCGTTCCTCCGTCGTCATCTGCTGCCTCCCTTGACCGGCCGGACGCGCTCACTCTAGCGTCAGGCCCAATCGATCGATCGATCGAAGGGGAGAGATGACCGTCGACTACTCCTGTGCCGAGGGCATCGCGCAGGTGCACCTGAACCGTCCGGAACGGCTCAACGCCGTGGTCCCGGCGCTGGTCGAGGACCTGCTGGCCGCGTTCGCACGGGCACGTGAGGACGAGGCGCGGGTGATCGTGCTGGCGGGCCGCGGCAAGGCGTTCTGCGCCGGCCACGACCTGAAGGAGCCGGTCCCGGTCGAGACCGAGGAGCAGACGCGGGCACGGCTGGAGCGCATCCAGGACGTCACCCGCGCGATCCGCGACTTCCCCGGCGTCGTGATCGCCGCGGTCCACGGCTACGCGCTGGGAGCGGGCGCGGAGTTCGCCCTGGGATGCGACCTGATCGTGACGGGAGGCCTCGCGAAGTTCGGTTTTCCCGAGGTCAGCGTCGGTCTCAGTGTCACGGGAGGGATCTCCAGCCTGTTGCCGAAGATGGTCGGTCCCCACCGGGCGAAGCAATTGCTGTTGCTGGGCGAACACATCACCGGCGGCACGCTGATGGAGCTCGGAGTGGTGTACCGGGACGTCATCGACCACGAGAAGCACGCGATGAAGCTGGCGAAGCGCATCGCTGCCCAGCCTCCGGTCGCCGCGTTGTTGGCGAAACGCGCGCTCGACCAGGGCCTCGGTTCGACGCTCGACCAGGCGCTGGCCACCGAGGTCGACCACGCCGTGATCACCAGCACCTCTGGCGAGGGGGACAAGCCGCGGGAGGAGTTCGGCCGTGGCTGACCTGATCGGCGCGCTCCGGACCGCGGTCACGAGGTGGCCGGACAAGACCGCGTGGACGTTCGATCCGGGCGGCTCGTTCACCTTCGCCGAGATCGACGCGCTGTCCGACGGGTACGCGCAGGCGTTGCGGGACAAGGGGATCCGCGCGGGCGACCGGGTCGCGATCATGCTGCGGAACGTGCCGGAGTTCCCGCTGGTCTGGTTCGCGCTGGTCAAGCTCGGCGCCACGGCCGTGCCGCTCAACGTCAAGTACCGCTCGGTCGACGCCTCTCATGTGCTGACCACCTCGGAGGCCGTCGCCGTGGTCGGCGCCGAGGAGTTCCGGTCACTGCTCGCCGACCACGTGGTGCACTACGTCGAGGAACTGGAGCCGGTCGGCGGGTTCGTGCAGGGCGAGGTGTCCGCGTCGGTCAGCCTGCAGTTCACCTCAGGCACCACGGGGAATCCGAAGGCCTGCGTGCTGTCGCACTCCTACTGGCTGACGCTCGGCGGCAGCCTGGTCGAGTACTTCCCGCAGCTGAACTCCGGTGACGTGATGCTGACGGCACAACCGTTCCACTACATCGATCCACAGTGGAACGTCGTCGCGGCACTGCTCGCCGGCGCGCATCTCGTGGTGCTGGACGGCTTTCACCCGTCGTCGTTCTGGGCGAAGGTCCGCGAGCACGGCGTCACCTACTTCTACTGCCTCGGCGCGATGCCGGCGTTGCTGCTGCGCATGCCTGTCGATCCGTTGGATCGACAGCACTCCGTACGAGTCGTGCAGGCCTCGGCGATCCCGCCCGCCCTGCACGCCGAGCTGGAAGAGCGCTGGGGCGTCGGCTGGTTCGAGGCGTTCGGCATGACCGAGACCGGAGCCGACCTGCGGATCACCGCGCTCGACCACGACCGGTTCGTCGGCACGGGTTGCCTCGGGCTGCCCGCGCCGCATCGCGAGGCCAAGATCGTGGACGGCGAACTGTGGTTGCGCGGCCCCGGCATGATGGACGGCTACCTGGGTTCGCCCTCGCCGTTCGCGGACGGCTGGTTCCGCACCGGCGACCTGGCGCGGATCGAGGACGGCCGTGTCTACCACCTCGGCCGCAGCAAGGACATGATCCGGCGCAGCGGCGAGAACGTGGCCGCGCACGAGGTCGAGGAAGTGCTGATGTCGCACCCGTCGGTGCGGCTCGCGGCCGTGATCGGCGTGCCGGACGACATTCGCGGTGAGGAGGTGAAGGCGTTCGTCGTCGGGGAAGTCACTGATCAGGAGCTCGCCGAGTTCTGTGCGGAAAGACTGGCGTCGTTCAAGGTTCCGCGTTTCTGGGAGTTCCGCGAGGATCTACCGCGCACCCCGTCCGAACGCGTCGCCAAGGAGCTGCTGCGGTGAGCTTTCACTGGGAGAGCCCGGTCTTCTTCGATGAGCTGGACCTGAACGGCACCTTGCACAACTCGCGGTTCGCGCTGCACGTCGAACGCGCCCAGTCAGCGCTGTTCGAGTCGATGGGCTTCGGCTGGTCCTCCTACGCCGACCGCGATCCCGACCTGAACTACGTGGTCAAGGAACTGCACATCGAGTTCGACGCGGCCTTCACCGCGCCCGGCGTGCTCCCGGTCGAGATCACCGCAGACCGCATCGGCACCACCAGCGCCCGCTACGGCTTCCGTTGCGGCCGTTACGCCTCCGGCTACCGGGTGATCGTCAAGGTCGGCTCCGACGGCCGTCCCGCGCCGTGGAGCGACTGGTACCGCATGGCTTTCGAAGGGCTCTCATGATCAAGGCCGACCTGCTGCTGACGAACGCCGAGTTCGTGACGCTGGACGGCCCGGCGTCCGCGCTCGCCGTGCTGGGCGACCGGATCGTGGCGCTGGAGGAGGTCCCGGCCCGAGAGGTGGTCGACCTTCAAGGCGCGACCGTCACGCCCGGCTTCCACGACGCCCACAACCACATGGCGTGGTTCGGCCTGACTCTGTCCGAAGTGGACTGCCGGGTCACGAGCCTCGACGCGCTGTACGCGGCCGTCGAAGCAGCACCGGACGGCGAGTGGGTCGTGGGCTTCGGCTACGACCAGAACAAGTGCGGCGGCCACCCGACCCGCGACGGCCTGGACCGCGTCGCGCGCGGCCGCAAGGTGTGGATCAAGCACACGTCCGGCCACATGTGCGTGGTGAACACGCCCGTGCTGGAAGCGCTGGGGATCTCGGAGAGCGCGGTCGAGGTCTCCGGCGGGCTAGTGGTCACGGACAACGGCCGCCCGACGGGCTTGTTGCAGGAACAGGCCCAGCACCTGGTCGGCCCGCTCGTGCTGCCCTATCCGGTGGACACCCTGGTCGACGCGATCGACCGCGCCGGCCGCGTGTACCTGAGCGAGGGCATCACGAGCTGCGTCGAGGCGGGCATCGGCGGCGGCTGGATCGGCAAGTCCCCGGTCGAGCTGGAGGCCTACCACCGCGCTCGCGACCAGGGAAAGCTGCACGTCCGCGTCGAGCTCATGATCGCCGCCGACGCCCTGCACCCGGTGACCGAACTGGGCCTGGGCCTCGACCTGGGCATCCGCACCGGTTTCGGCGACGACTGGCTGCGCATCGGCCCGGCCAAGATCTTCTCCGACGGCTCGCTGATCGGCCACACCGCCGCGATGTGCCACGACTTCGCCGACACCCCGGGCAACCACGGCTACCTGCAGGACTCCTCGG
This sequence comes from Lentzea waywayandensis, assembly GCF_900115955.1. Classification (GTDB taxonomy): domain Bacteria; phylum Actinomycetota; class Actinomycetes; order Mycobacteriales; family Pseudonocardiaceae; genus Lentzea; species Lentzea waywayandensis. The sequence continues at coordinate 77,879 of NZ_FOYL01000021.1, read as the reverse complement.
ACGCCTTGCGGGAGCGGATCATCGCCGCCCACCGAGGCGGTTGGCGCGTCGCCACCCACGCGATCGGCGACGCGGCCATCGACCTGGTCTTGGACGCCTATGAGGAAGCTGGTCGCATCGACCCGCGCCCGGACGTCCGCCACCGCATCGAACACTTCGGCGTCGCCCGCCCCGACCAGGTCGAGCGAGCGGTGTCGTTGGGCGTGATCGCCGTGCCCCAGGGCCGTTTCGTCAACGAGATCGGTGACGGCATGCTGAAGGCGCTCGGGCCGGAGCGTGCCGCGTGGGCCTATCGCCAACGCTCGCTGCTCGACGCGGGCATGATCGTCCCTGGCAGCTCGGATCGCCCGGTGGTGAACGGCGCCCCGTTGCTCGGCATGCACGGCATGGTCGAGCAGCTGACGTCGTCCGGCACGCCGTTCAGCCCGGCCGAGGCGGTGACGGGCCTGGAAGCGTTGCGCGCCTACACCTACGGCTCCGCCTACGCCTGCAAACAGGAACACCTCAAGGGCACGTTGACCGTGGGCAAGCTCGCGGACCTCGTCGTGCTCTCGGACAACCCGGTCACCGCCGGCCGGATCAAGGACATCCAGGTGCTGCGCACGATGGTGGGAGGACAGTTCCGGTGAGGCTCGTAGCCGCTTCTTCGCTCACGTCAGAGGAACTCGCTGACGTGCAACAGATCTACTTCGACGGCTTCGAGCCGCACCTGCGCGCGCCGTTCGACGACCTGCTGGCCGACACCGCCCTGGTGCTGATGGACGACAAGCCGCTCGGCCTCGCCGTCCTGCGCACCCTCGGCGACACCGGCTGGGTCTACCTGCGCTACTTCACCGTGGGGGAGAAGGGCCGCGGCCTGGGCGAACACCTGTGGACGCACCTGCGCGTCGCGATGACCGGCGCGGGCCACACCCGGATCATCTACGACGTCGAGGACCCGGCCCAGCACGGCATCGACCCGGCCGAGGAACGCGTCCGGCGCCGCCGCATCGCGTTCTACCGCCGCCTCGGCGCCGTGCTGCTGCCCGTCAACGGCTACCTGCCGCCGCAGGGCAGCGCCGGCTACCCGATGCTGCTGATGGCGGCGGACTACGTCTCCCAGACCCCGGCCGCCGCCGACGACCTGGCCCGCATCACGGTCGCCGTGTACGAGCACCGGTACGGCATCGCGGCGTCCGATCCCGTGGTGACGCGGACGTTGCGGCTCAGTGGCGTCTCACATCCGGGCTGAGCCGGCCTTCCAGTACCCGCTGAACATGATCGACTTGCGGTCCACCCCTCGGTCCTTGGTCAGGTGCCGCCGCACCCCGGTCGCGAGCGCCGACTCCCCGCACGCCCACGCGTAGTCCACAGAGGACAGGGTCTTGCCCCCGATCGCCTTCAGCACGGCGGAACCAGGCTCGGCGTCGCCGCGGAACACCCACTCCGCCTCGAGGTCGATCCGGTACGACTCGTCCGGCACCTCGACGAACACCTGCGCCGGTCGCGTCTCGACCTCCAGGATCGCCGCGAGGGCGGGCAACGCGGTCTCGTCGGCCGCGAGCAGCACCGAGCCTTCCGACGGTGGCCGGTAGGCCGAACCGCCCGCGCGGAACCCGGCCTGGTCGCCCGCGATCGCGCGGCGGGCCCACCGGGTGCCGGGGCCCGCGTCGCCGTGCACCACGAAGTCGACGTCGATCTCGGCGACCTCGGGCCGGTGCGCGCGGACCGTGTACCAGCGCAGATCCGGCCGCGTGTCCTCGGGCATCGCGCGCAACGACGAGCGGACGTTGATGCGGTCGTCGGCCGGCATGACGAGCTCGCGGCCGGTCGCCATCAGCAGGCCGAAGTACTCGTCCGGTCCGGTCACCTCGAACGGGGCGAGCTCCGGCGCGTGGAAGGTGATCCGGCGCATGTGCTCGCCGAGTTCGGTCACCGCCGTGACGGTCATGACGAACTGGTCGAAGACCTCGCGGCGGTTCGCGGGGGCCATCAGCAGCTCGGCGGCCTTGGTGGCGGCCTTGAGCGTGAACCGGTCGAAGGCGGAGTAGCGCGACATGTCAGCACCGTACACCTTTGGTTAGGCTTACCTAAGCTCTCGGGCGAAATCGAGGCTGGTACCGCAGACTGCGAACATGTTCCCCAGGACCGCGCAACAGCAATGGTGGTTCGAAGAGCCCGCGAGCAAGAACCGCAGTCAGGCTCTCGGCCTGCGGCTCGCCATCGCCTACCACCAACGGGACGCCGAGGCCGTCGCACGACTGCTGCCCGACGACGAGGGCGAGATCTGGCTGGTGATGGGCGCGCTGGAGAACGGCCTGCTCGGCCTCAACCAGCTGTACCCGCCCGGCCCGCCGGACGAGGTGTGGGAACGCGTCACGCCGATCATCGACGCCTCCGCGCCCCAAGGTGTCGCTCCGCGCGCACGTGCGTTGCTCGCGGCGATGACGGACGCCATGTACAACGCCACGCTCGGCGAGGTCAACGAGCGCAAGGAACAGGACCCGTACGTGGGTGCGCACCTGTACGCGGCGATCACGGCGATGCGCTCCATGGAGCACGAGGGCAGTGTGCAGCGCATGCAGGCCAAGGCCGACGAGCTCGATTCACTGACATAGGCGCGGTCTCGTCCGGCCGCGGTAGCCCGGCAGGGACGTCAGTGCCCGGCAGGTCGACTCGACCTGCCGGTGATTCATCCGATTGTGTACAGGGGAGTCATTCTCGACAGGGAAGGTCAACGTCGAGGTGCTGCTGTACGTCCCCGTGCCGCCCGCCCGAAGCGCCCCGTGCACTGGGCCGCGCACATGCACAGCGGCGTCTGACGACCACGTCAGCGTCCCTGGTAGGTGAACGCGGCCCAGTGACCGGGTGCGTCGAGGTGAGCGATCCGGGCCCGGCGTGCCAGCACCGGGTCGAGGTCCAGCGGCACCTGCCTGCCGGGGTCGAGCATCCACACCTGGGTGGCGCGCAACGCGGTGGCCGGATCGCGATAGCCGCGGGTCAGGTAGTGGTGGAACATCGTCACGAACAACGTGGTCGTGAGATCGACGATCGGCCAGCGCGCGCCCACCGCGCCGGTGGCTCCGGCGGCGATGAACGCGGTGGCCAGGGTGAGTGCCTCGTCGTGCGCGGTGTCGGTGACGTCGCTCGCGCAGGAGGCCAGCACGACCAGGCCGCCGTCGGCGTCGCGGCCTCGGTGGCGGGCCTGGCGCAGGATCGCGCGCGTCGGCAGCACTTCTCCGTCGTCCAGCAGGAGATGCGACTCGACGGCGGGTGTCTCGCCGCGGGCGTGGCAGGTCAGGTGCAGCACCGAGGCGCCGGGCGTGGACCGGCTCGGCAGGTGGCGCAGCACGTCGGCAGGGCGCACGCGGTCCTCCAGCGTGGTCGCGCCGGGGTAGTCGTGCTCGCGCAGGGTCTTGATCTCGGTCGCCGCCCACGCCAGGCCGGCGTCCTGGACCCTGACCAGGGCGACGGACTCGTCCACCGGTCTGCTGGTTCTCGCGGCGGCGTCGGTGAACTGGCGGGCCGACGCGGCGTACGTGATCACCGCGTCCTGGCACGCGTACCGCACCCTGCCGCCATGGGTGCGGCGGGCGGCGTGCCAGGGCACCGCGCCCAGTTCGCCGACCGGGACGAGCACGATCCGCGGCAGGCCGGGGAACCGGCCGAGAAGCTCGCCCATCACCGCGTCCCACGCCCACTCGCAGGTGTGCCCCATGGTCTCGTCCCACCACCGCTCGTCCTGCGCGGACGGGTCGAGCAGAGTCCGGCGGGCATCCTGGAACGCGGCCGCGGGTTCGGTGCGCAGATCGGGCAACGGCAGGTGCTCCACGGCCCCGTCCAACGCGATGACGAGTGCGAAGCCGGCAGCGTGCGGAGTCGCCGGTACCAGATAGGCCAGCGCGTCGCTGCCGGTGCGCCGCAACGCTTCCCGGACCTCCTCGGTGTCCGGCGGCTGCAGCAGCTGGGACGCCGCGTCCGACCCGGCTATCGCGGTGAGCACGCGGAAACGGAGCTCGGACGGCGCGGACTCGGGGTCCCACTCGGCGGCGAGGTCGAGCCGGCCGGAGTCGCGCAGCAGGTCGGAGATGGACGCTTCGGCACTGAGCGAGTGCAGCACGAGTGACCGGCCGAGCTCGAGCGCCCGCACCGCGAGGTCGAGGCGGTCCGCGGCCAGGCACCAGCGGGCGATCGTCGCCGCTTCGCCGTTCGCGTGCTCCGCCATCGTGAGCGCGTGGCCGACGTCGGCCTGCAACAACACGTCAGACGTCCGCGCCCGCAACGCCAGCACGCCGTTCTCCGCCGCCCGCACCCGATCATCCTCGCCGGCGCGCCTGTTCAGCCCGTCTCCCAGTTGGAAGTACACGTCGGAAACGTCGGCCATGCCCGGTTCGCGCTCGACCAGGGTGACCGTCCTCTGCCAGTGGGTGATGGCGTTGTCGAGGTCGTTCTCCTCGCGGGTGAGCAAGTGCCGCATGCGCAGGGCGACGCCGGTGGCGAAGCCTATGCGCACGGCGTCGCGGCCGTTGAGCGTGTTGTCGCGTTCGAACGGGAGCAGCAACTCGATGGCGCGGTCGATCTTCCCGACATCGCCGATGGTGATCCCGTTCTGAATCAGGACGAGCGCCTGCCCGACATCGTTGTAGTGCGCGGAGATGTGCGTTCGGTCCGCAGGAGGCACGAAGTCCGCCATCAGCGACGTTCCGTGCGCGGACGAACGCAGGAAGTCCCGCATCCGCCGCACGTTCTGAGTCACCGCGTCGAGCAGCAGCGGGGACAGGTCTCCCAGTTTCTGCGGGACTCGCTCGAACTGGCTGATGACCTCGTCGTATCGCGCCTCGTCCGGGGAGTGGTGCTGGAACGACGCGAGACCCACGGTCGCCCTGGCCCACGCGAGCAGCCCTTCGAGCTGGGGATCTGCGTTCGGGCCGCTGGTCCGCAGCACGTCGAACGCGGTCTCGACGTCCTGCAGGTTCCACATGCCGATCGCCCGCTTCGCCAGAGCGGTCGCGCCGTAGACCTTCATCAACACCTGGACGAGCTCGTCGTCCGGGAACCGCGCGGCGACGTCCCGGGTGGCTCGTACGGCGGCGTTGAGCGGGCCGGGCTCGTCCGTCAGCACGGCTTTCAACACCTCGAGCAGCACGCAGATCAGCCTGGACCTCACGTCGTCCTGGTCGTAGGACGTCAGATCCTCATAGAGCGCCCGCAGCGTGTCGAGCTCGTCGATGGAAGCGTTGGCCGCGATGATGCGGAACGAGACGTTGACGACGAACGACTCGAGCGTGTGCTCACGGCCCGGATTGCCGACGGGGAACACGTCCAGTGAACGCCGCAGGCGGGCGATCTCCTCGGGCAGTTCGCCGGCTGTGAACGGTGTGCCGAGATCGTTGGGGTACTTCATCAGGCCCAGCAGGTCGCGGAAATGTGCCGCGGCCGGAACGTCGTCGGTCAGCGCCGCGGCCGCCGCGTCCACCGCCTCGGCGGCCGCGAGCGCGTCCTCGGACTTCTGGCTGATCCTCGCCTTCTCGCTGTGGATGCCGGCCCGCACCGTCGCGATCAGCGCGTGTTCCTGGGTGCCCGCAACGGTTTCCTGCTGGTCGATCGACGTCAGGGCGTCGTCGTAGCCACTCGCGTCCGTGAGCGTCAGCAAGCCGACCATCGCCCTGTACGCGAGGATCTGCGGGTGGGAGCGGTTCTTCTCGGTCAGCGAGTCCAGCATCTCGGTGACGGTGCGCGCCACTGCGGCCTTGCGTTCGGCCGGGACGAGATAACTGTTGCGCATCACCAGGACCATCTCGGCCGCACCCAGCCGGCCGGGTGGCAGGCGGGTCTCGCGGGGTTGCAGCGACGTCAGGAGCAGCTGGACCCGCAACAGCCGGGCGTTGTCGCCGGACTCCTCCACGTAGGCCGGGATCTCCAGCAACGCGGCCAGTTCGCTGTCGGCGGCGAAGTCCTCCTCGGGCCCGGCGTGCAGCGAGTAGCGCAGCACGCGGACCACGGCGAGGTGATGCCGCAGATCGCGGTCGGCGGAGTCGTTCTCCCGCGCCAGGACGAGTTCGGCCACAGCTTCGTCGAGCTCCGCGCGAGGGCCGGATCCCTTTTCCTGCAACGCCTTCCTGGCGAGCAGCGTGCCGAGTTCCGCCGCGACGGGGTGTTCCCCGCGCAGCGCCCGCAGCTCGGCGATCGCGAACAGCGCGTCGTCGGTCGGCGGTCCGCTCTGCCAGCGCTTGGCGGCGGCGAGCGCGGCCTCGATGCGGGTCACGGTGATCGACTGTAGGCCGGGACCGCGCCCGATGGAGGCGACGGGACTACTTTGACCACTATCTGTCCCCTGCGCGGCCTTTTGTACCTGGCGGGACTTCCCGATGATGTTGTGGTGACGATCGATCCGGAGCTGGTGCGCGATGTGGCCGAGAAGATCCAGTGGTTTGTGGACGGCAGGCGCACGCCCAATGTGTGGCAACGGTTCGACAGCGCGTTGACGGCGGTGGGCGCGGCCCACGGAGCAAACGACGCCGCCGCGATGGAACAGGTCCTGTACGAGCTGGAGTTGCTCTCACGGCGCGTTGCCGAGAAGCAGGGACAGGAGTCGGCGGAGGAGCCACCGCCGAAGGTGCGTGATCGAGCGAACGAGCTGGTGCACACGTTGCTGCCGGACGACGAGCAGGACGAGTGATCGCCCCCGCGTTGCTCGCCTACTTCCACATCCCGCTGGAGGGACCGAACGCCGCGGAGGGGCGGGCCTGGCTGGACGAGGCGTGGCGTGTTCTGGGGGAGGAGCTCGGGTTCACCGAGCCCGTGCCCGGTCTCGGCGCCGGCACGGAACTGTCGGGTGGCACGGGGTTGCTGGCGGCACGGCAACGGGACGGCGACGAGGTGTGGCAGGCGTCGGTGCGGCTGGAGCACGACGTGCGCTGCCTGACCGTCATGATGGCGCCGCCCCGGGACCGCGACTGCGCCGAAGCCTGGGCCGGCCTGGAGGCGGAACTGGCCAGGCTGGGCCGTCCCGCGGCCGGTGTGCTCGGGGAGACGCGCATCCTGCTGGCGTTGGACCCCGAGGACGACCTGGAGGCGCTGCGAACGGCGGTGCCCGGCGGGGGCAGCGTCGGCTGGTCGCGCAGGCCGGACCGGATCGCGGTGCCCGGCGGGGTCGTGCGGGTGTGGGAGACCGGCCCGCCCGCCGACGACCGGGTGGTGCGGCGGCTCGTTGCGGTGGCGCCGGTCGAGCTGGAACGCCGGCTGGACCGCTTGGTGTGGACGACCGGCGACGGCGAGCTGACGGCGCTGGCCAGGCACCTTATGCACGCGGCCAAACTTCGGTACCAGGTCAGGGTCTTCCTCCGTGACCGTGCCATCGCGCGTGGGCGCGGCACGCCTGAGGAGATCGCACCCGCCTTGCGCGTGATGCGGCGTGGCGTGGGCATCATCGTGGAGAACCTCCGCAAGGCGATCAGCGGCGACCTGTTGTCCGACGGCGGCCCGGTGGCGGACGACCTCGCGCTCGGCACCTGGTTCCTGACGCGGCTCGACGACGAACTGGACGCGCTCGGCTCGCCCCGCGACGCCCGTCCAGAGCCCGTTCGGCTCAGCGGACCGGACGTGTTCGTCAGCTACATCCACGATTCCGAGCAGCACAAGAAGGACGTGCGGGTGTTCGCCGACCTGCTGCGCGACCAGGGGGTCAACGTCCACCTCGACCAGTACTACCCGGACGTCCGGCGGGACTGGTACGAGTGGATGCTCAACCGGGTGCCGACCGCCGCCTACGTGATCGTGGTGGCGTCCCCGATGTGCCGCATCGTCGGCGACGCGGCGGGCGATCCGGCGCAGAACCTCGGCGGCCGGTCGGAGATGGGCCTCCTGCGTGAGCTGATGCACTCGGACCGCCCGCGGTGGACTCGGCGGATGCTGCCCGTGGTCCTGCCGGGCCGGTCGGTCGGCGACATCCCGTTGTTCCTGCAGCCGCGCACGATGGACCACTACCTGATCCCCTCGCTGACGGCCGCCGGGGTCAGGCCGGTGCTGGTCGCGATGAAGGCTGCGGACTAGCGCGACCTGCGGGAACATCTCTGAGGCGCAACTAACAGACACCCCGACGTGCATGCTCATACATCGTCGTGCATAATTCTCAACGTGTCCAAGGTGCTCACTTCACTTCCCGTCGGCGAACGCGTCGGCATCGCCTTCTCCGGTGGTCTCGACACCTCCGTCGCGGTCGCGTGGATGCGTGAGAAGGGCGCTGTGCCCTGCACGTACACCGCGGACATCGGGCAGTACGACGAGCCCGAGATCGATACGGTCCCCGGCCGCGCCGGTACGTACGGTGCCGAGATCGCACGTCTTGTCGACTGCCGTGCCGCGCTGGTCGAGGAAGGTCTCGCGGCGCTGGCCTGCGGCGCGTTCCACATCCGCTCCGGTGGCCGCGCGTACTTCAACACGACCCCGCTCGGGCGGGCCGTCACGGGCACCATGCTCGTGCGCGCCATGCTCGACGACGACGTGCAGATCTGGGGCGACGGCTCCACCTACAAGGGCAACGACATCGAGCGGTTCTACCGCTACGGCCTGCTCGCGAACCCGTCGCTGCGGATCTACAAGCCGTGGCTCGACGCGGCGTTCGTGAACGAGCTCGGCGGCCGCAAGGAGATGTCCGAGTGGCTGCTCGAGCGTGACCTGCCCTACCGCTCGTCCGTCGAGAAGGCGTACTCGACCGACGCGAACATCTGGGGCGCGACGCACGAGGCCAAGTCGCTCGAGCTGCTCAACGAGGGCATCGAGATCGTCGAGCCGATCATGGGCGTCAAGTTCTGGGACCCGTCGGTCGAGATCGCGACCGAGGACGTCACCATCGGCTTCGACCAGGGCCGTCCGGTCACGATCAACGGCAAGGAGTTCCACGACGCCGTCGACCTCGTGCTGGAGGCGAACGCCATCGGCGGCCGCCACGGTCTCGGCATGTCCGACCAGATCGAGAACCGCATCATCGAGGCCAAGAGCCGCGGCATCTACGAGGCGCCCGGCATGGCGTTGCTGTACATCGCCTACGACCGGCTCGTGAACGCGATCCACAACGAGGACACCGTCGCGGCCTACCACAACGAGGGCCGCAAGCTCGGCCGTCTGCTCTACGAGGGCCGCTGGCTCGACCCGCAGTCGCTGATGGTGCGCGAGTCGTTGCAGCGCTGGGTCGGCTCCGCGATCACCGGCGAGGTCACGCTGCGGCTGCGCAGGGGCGACGACTACTCGATCCTCGACACGTCCGGCCCGGCATTCAGCTACCACCCGGACAAGCTGTCGATGGAACGCACCGAGGACTCGGCGTTCGGCCCGATCGACCGCATCGGCCAGCTGACCATGCGCAACCTCGACATCGCGGACTCCCGCGCCAAGCTGGAGCTCTTCGCGGGCCTCGGCATGGTCGGCACCCGCCAGTCGGCGCTCATCCCCGCCCTGCCCGAGCCGACGCAGCTGATCGGCGAGGTGCCGGACGGCGGCGCGGAGGCCATCGCCTCGCGCGGTGAGGTCTCGGCGGCCGACGAGCTGCTCGACGCGGCGGCCATGGAGTTCGGCACGGACTAACACGAGAACACGGGGCCGGTGGGGATCACCCCGCCGGCCCCGTTCTCGTCAGGTCTGGGGCCACATCGAGTAGATGACGTTCTCCGCGTCCGCGCACACGACCTGCGGCATGATGCCTTCAGGGACCTGGTTGCACGACATCGATCCGACCATGACCGGTGGCAGGCCCGTCTTCGGGTCCGACCGTTCGGCGTAGTAGTCGAACAACACTGCTCCGGCCTGGTCGCAGTTCAGCCTGCCCTGCGGGGTCTCCATCACGACGGCCAGCATCGGCTTGCCCAGAGCGCCGGTGAACGGCCGGTCGCAGTACTGCGAGGGCAGGCTTTCGTACTGGTCAGGTGACACGCCGGTGAGGGCGGTGGCCGCGGCTGACGTGGTGGTGGTCGGCGGCTGAGTCGTCGGGGCGGTGGACGACTCGGGGTCCGAAGGCGAACCGGACCCGGTGATCTCCGGGGTGCAGCCCGCCGCGAGGACGGCGAGCAGCACAGGTGTGATCAAGAACCTCATGCCTGCGGGGTCGGCACCGGCCTCACTATCGTTACGACTCGTGTCGATCGAGGATGAGCGGGCTCGGCCCGCCGTACTGCTCAATCCCCTGGAAGGCGACCCGACGGACGCCGACAGCCACATCGGCGGCCCGATGCTGTGGCCGATCGACGAGCCGTGGCCGCATTGCGACGGCGCCGCGCACGATCCCGCCGGCGCCGGTGAACCGTTCGTCGGCGCCGTGCAGCTCTACCGGCGCGACTTCCCGGAGCTACCGTTCCCGGACGGTACCGATCTCCTCCAGGTCTTCCTCTGCACGCTTCACCACGACCTGCCTCATGCCTACGGCCCGGACGTGCGGCTGGTGTGGCGTGACGCCGCGACGGTGTTCGAGCTGATCGAGGAGGAGCCTGCGCCGTCCGTGCAGGAAGAGCTGTACGTTCCCACGGTCAACGTGCTCGAACCGATCCGCTTCGCCGAGCACGAGACGAAGACCTCCGGTGGCACGAAGATCGGCGGCTGGACCGCGTGGTGGCAGTCCGGCCCGATCGAGTTCGAGTGCCCGGAGTGCGGCTCGGTGCAACGCCAGACGCTGTCGCTGGCCACCCACGAACCGTCCGGTGACGACGTGGAGTGGGAGTTCGGCCGTGAGGGCAACCTGAACATCCTCACCTGCGCCAAGGACGTTCAGCATCCGATCACCGTGCACGTCGACTGAGCGCCGCCACCCCGGCCAGCAGCACGAGCAGGATCCCGGCGAACCACGCCATCACCGTGGTGGGCGCGAGATACCGGGTGGCGAGCCCGATCGACAGCGACGGCACGCTCAGCCCGAGGTAGGCGATGAAGAACAGCGTCGCCAGCGCCTCGCCGCGCTTCTCCGGCGCCGCCATCGCGGAGACCACCCCGATCGACGCCTTGAACTGCACACCGGCGCCGATTCCGGCGATCGCCCCGCCGACCAGGAACAACGGGAAGCTCGTCGCGTACATCCCGGCCACGACCAGCAGCACGCCGATCGCCTGCCCGCCCAGGCCCACCGCACGCCGGGCGGACAGGGAAAGGCCGCCGGTCACGGTCTGGGCGAGCGCCGCTCCACCGAACACGAGGAACACCACGAGCCCGGCCAGCAGCCGCGACGGGTGGTGCAGTTCGCCCGCCACGAAGCCCGGCGAGACCGACGTGAACACACCGAACACCGCGAACGCCGAGAACGCTCCAGCGGCCGCCGCGAAGTAACCCGTGCGGTCGCCGTGGTCGGCGCTGATCCGTTGTGGACGGTACGAGACCCGCTTGCGCACCACGGTTTCCGGCGTGAGGGCGACGGCGGCGATGCTCACCGCGAGCAACACGGCCAGCACGACGTACGGTGTGCTCAGCGGCGAGGGCGCGTACTGCGCGAGTGCGCCCGCCACCAGGGCGCCGACGCCGAGGCCGCCGATGTTCGCCGCGGTCGACACGATCTCGAAGCGGCGCGGTGACGCGCCGGGGCGGTGCCGGGAGTGCAGGTCGTAGAGGTAGGCGGTGGCGGTCGCGGCGATCATGCCGACACCCAGGCCGTTGATCACGCGCGCGACGATCAGGACCGGCAGCGACGTGCTCGTGAGGAAGAGCAGCGCGGAGACGATCTCCAGGCTCAGCGCGGGGATGAGGATCGTCTTGCGGCCTGCCCAGTCCGAGACGTGGCCCGCCAGCACCAGGCTGATCACCACGCCGACCGCGAAGGCGGCGAACACGACGGTGATCGCGAACGTCGAGAAGCCCTCGCGCGCCACGTAGAGCGGGAACAGCGGCGCGGGGACGGTCGAGTAGGCCATCGCGATGAGGAACGTGCCGGCGACGGCCCAGAAACCCCTGCCGTGGTGCGTGCTCGCAGCGGGTCGTTCGGCGATCGGTGAATCGAGGACCAGGGACATGCCTCCACCTTGCGTGCCTCGATACATCACGTCCAACGAAAGTTGCTGCTGGCGATCATCACTTTCTGAGATACTCGCTGGTGTGGACCTCCGCCAGCTCGAGTACTTCGTCGCGGTCGCGGAAGAGGGCAGCTTCACCCGCGCCGCCGCCCGCGTGCACGTCGTGCAGTCCGCCGTCTCGGCCGCGATCAAGACCCTCGAACGCGAGCTCGGCGCCGTCCTGCTCGACCGCAACTCCAAGCGCGTCCTGCTGACCGACGCGGGGGAGGCGCTGCTGCCGAAGGCCCAGGCCGTGCTCGACGCCGCCACCGAGGCCAGGGACGCCGTCGCACAGGTCCAGGGCGGGCTCACCGGCACGGTCCGGCTCGGCACGCTGACCTCGGTGGCTCTGATCAACCTGCCGGCGCTGCTCGGTGAGTTCCACCGGCGTCATCCCGGGGTGCTGGTGCGCACCAACGCGTCGACCACGGGGTCGCTCGGGCTCGTCGAGCAGCTCCTGGACCGCAGGCTCGACCTGTCCTTCGTGTCGGTGCCCGGCGACGTGCCGAACGGGATCGTCCTCGACGAGCTGTCCCACTCGGTGATGGACCTGGTCGTGCCCCGGGACCACCCGCTGGCCGTCAGGGACGAGGTGTCCATCGGCGACCTCGCCGGGCTGGACTTCATCGACTCGCCGCTGGGCTACGGCAACCGGGCCGTGGCCGACCGGGCGTTCGCCGCCAACGCCGTGCCGCGCCGGGTGACCGTGGAGATGTCCGACATATATACCGGCGTCGACTTCGTCCGGCACGGCCTCGGCGTCGTGCTGCTGCCCGGCTACGTCATCGGCGCCGCGGCGGACGTCAAGACCCTGACCGTGACCGGCGCGGACCTGCGCTGGCCGCTGGGACTCGCGTGGCCCGCCGGGCGCCGGCCGAGCGCCGCGACCAGGGCGTTGATCGCTGTGGTGCACGAGTTCTTCTCCCGCTGAACGGTCAACGGGTGCAGGTGAAGCTCGACGCCCTGTCCGGATCTCCGGCGCGGTACCGGGGCCAGCCCGGGTACTCGCAGAGCGGACGCGTGCGGTTGTGGGTGTTGTCGGCGACGACCGGGTTCGCCGGCGACCGTCCTTTCTGGACCCAGCGTTCCAGTGCGGTGAGCGAGTCCCACCCGGCGGCGAACGCGGGCGTGCCGAAGTTCGCGTGGTTGGCCCCTGGCACGAGGTAGTAGCGCAGGAACTTCTCTGTGGTGCCAGGGCCCAGGAGGTCGCGCACGCGCTGGTAGTAGTCGTTCGTCGAGCGGTGCGACACCAACTCGTCCGCGGCGCCGTGCAGCATGATCAGCTTGCCGCCGGAGCGTGCGAACGGGCGCAGGTCCACGTCGTTGCGGTCCTGGATCGTGGAGAGCCGGCTGATCCGGTCGAGCCACTTCCCCGGGCGCAGCGGATCCAGGTCGAGGGAGTTGAATCCGGGGTCGCGGGTCAGGAAGTACTTCACCCACTGGTCCCAGTACTGCATGCCGTAGCCGCTGGTGACCGGCATGGGGTTCGCCGGCGCGGTCGTGCCGAACCCGAGGAACGGGGTCCGCATGTCCGCTCCCGAGAGGAACGGGAAACCGGGGTACTGGGTCTCACCGCTGGCGACCCGGTACGGCCACCGCAACGGCGTGGACATCGCGACCACAGCCCCGATCTGCGGATCGGACAGGCAGGTCGGCCCGGTGTCGGCGCCGTCAGGGCATCGCAGGACGCGCGGGTCGAACTGGCAACGCGGGTTCGACACGACCCTGTCCGCGACGCCGTCCAGGCCGTCGCACGCGGTGATCACGCTGTCGATCAACAGAGTCTGCTTCGCGGGTCCGGGGAACGCGCCGGGACGGGACAGGACCTGAGTCAGATGTCCCAGGTACAGGCCCTCGGCGAGGTTGTTCCACGCGGGAAAGCCCGAGATCACGCCGTCGAACGCCCGCGGCCAGCGTTGAGCGACGATGAGTGCCTCACGGCCACCCGTCGAACCGCCCGCGAAGTACGTCTCGGCGGGATTCTTTCCATAGGCGCGCCGGATCAGGAACAGGCTCGCGTCGTGCGTCTTCTTCAGCGCGTCTCCGGCGGCGAAGTTCCGCACCGCCTCGTCGTTCACGCCGAACGAGCCGTCCAGCGACGGAACCGACGCCGGGCCCTGCTGGTGGCCGGAGTCGCTCGCGAACGTCGCGTACCGCCGCGCCAAGGGTGCCGGCGCGTCCGGAGCGGCGAACGGCACGTTCCCCGTCAGTGCGGGAATCGTTCCGTTGTAGCCGCCGCCACCGAACATCAACGCCTTGCCGTTCCAGCCGTGCGGCAGCGCGACGCGCATCTTGATGGCGGGCGCGGACCGGTCGACGGGATGCAGGTCGGCGTCGACCTGGCAGTACTCGATCGTCTGTCCACTCACGACACTGGACGTGACGGCGGCCGCTGTGACGCGGCCGCCGGTGGTAGGCAGGCTGATGACCGAGGCCGGGATCTTCACCTGGTTCAGGTCCGCGCACGCGGTCGTCGCGCCGGCCGGGACGGCACCGAGAAAGGTCATTCCCGGTAACAGAAGCACGGTCGAAAGCACAGCAAGAGGCCTCACGCCGGACTCCCTTTCAGCGGTAGAGGTGCGTGCCGGGGACGGCCAGCGGGTCCTCGCGGACCTCGGCGGGGTTCGTCTCGGGGAGGAACCACGCGCTGACGAAGGTGATCAGCCCCATGAGCGTGATGTAGGCGGCCACCGGCACTGTGCTGCCGGTCTGAGCGATGAGCGCGGTCATGAGGAACGGCGTGCCACCGCTGATGATGATCGCGGAGAGCTGGTAGGACAGCGACGCGCCCGAGTAGCGGACGTTGGGCGCGAACAGTTCGCCGAGGAAGCTCGCGATCGGGCCGTACGTGAGGCTCTGGAAGATGAATCCCACCACCACGGCGACGAAGATCAGCGGCAGCGACGCGGTGTTGACGAGCCCGAAGTACGGGAAGCCCCACAACGCGACACCCAGGCCGCCGATGAGGATCAGCGGACGGCGCCCGATCCGGTCGGAGACGTGCCCGGCCCAGGGCAGGACCGCGAGCATCGCCACGGAACTGAGCAGCACGACCGTCAGCAGCGGAACGCGGTCGAGCTTGAGGGACGTGGTGCCGTAGTTCAGCAGTCCGGCGATGCTGACGTAGAAGAGGCTGTTGGTGGCCGAGAGGATCCCGCAGGCGAGCAGGATCGTGCCCCACCTGCTCCGGATGACCTGCGCGAGCGGTGCCCTGACGACGGCGCGTTCCGGTCGCACCACCTCCTGCTGCAGCTCGCGGAACTCCGGCGTGTCCTCCACTTTGGACTGGATGTAGAGGACCACCGCGAACATCACGACGCTGAGCAGGAACGGGATCCGCCAGCCCCAGCTGAGGAACGCGTCGTTCGGCATCAGGCCGCTGGCGGCCAGGAAGATCAGGTTCGAGATGATCACGGCGACGGGAACGCTGGTCTGCCCGAAGGTTCCAGCGAACCCGCGCCGTTTCGGGCTCGCCGACTCAGTGAGCAGCAGCATGATGCCGCCCCACTGGCCGCCTGCCGCGAGCCCTTGAAGGAAGCGCAATGTCACCAGCAGGATCGGTGCCAGCGCACCCACCGCCGACGCGCCGGGCAGACAGCCGATCAGGAACGTCGCGCCGCCCATGAGCGCGAGGCAGGCCACGACGACCGGCTTGCGCCCGTACTTGTCACCGAAGTGCCCGGCGAGCACCCCGCCGATCGGACGCGCCACGAACCCCGCCCAGAACGTGCTGAACGCGAGCAGCGTCCCGGTCAGCGCAGAAGACTGCGGGAAGAACACCTTGGGGAACACCAGCGCGGCCGCGGTCCCGTAGAGGAAGAAGTCGTACCACTCGATCGAACTGCCGATCAGCCCCGCGGTCAGCAGCTTGCGGAAGCCCCGGCGCCGGGTCGCGGACTGTTCTTCGGGCTGGGCCAGAGGGGTTGCCATACATGCCGCCTTCGTCGGTGAACCGGCAGGTGATGACGGCCAATGCTAGGGCGGCGGCACCCTTTGGCTGAGGTCTGGATCACACACCCCTCGCGTTGATCTGGTGGGCCTTTCCACCACCGGCGGCTGAGCAACAATGGCGTCGTGACCATCGACCCGAGTGAGTCGCACGAACTCGTGCGCCGGCAGCGCGAACTGGCGTCGTTGTACGCGACGGCGAAGTCGCTCACGGCTCTCGGCGAGCTCGACGCCGTGCTCCAGTCGATCGTCCGCCACGCCCACGACCTGATGGGCACGGACTTCACCTACCTCTCGCTCGTCGCGGACGGCAGGCTCTCGGCCAAGGCGGCGGAGGGAACGATCTCCGCCGCGTTCCTGAGCGCCACGATCCCGGCCGGCGTCGGCCTCGGCGGCAAGGTGCTGGCCACGCGGCGTCCGCAGTGGGTGCCCAACTACGCCGCCTCGACCCTCATCGACCACGACGCGGGCTTCGACGTGCTGGTCGGCACCGAGGACCTGGTCGCTCTTCTCGGTGTGCCGCTGGTGATTCGGGACGAGGTGGTGGGCGCGCTGTTCGCCGCGTACCGCTCCGAGCGGTCGTTCCACGCGGGCGAGATCGCGTTGCTGAGCGCGTTCGCCGACCACGCCGCGGTGGCGCTGGACAACGCCCGTCTCTACGAGAAGAGCCGGAAAGCGTTGCAGGACCTGCAGGAGCACATGACCGTCGTCGAACGGGCGCAGGCGATCCACGAGACCCTGACGGGCGTGGTGCTGGAAGGAGGCACGCCGGACGACGTCGCGCAGCTCCTCGCCGGTCAGCTCGGCGGGAGCGTGGTCGTGCTCGACAGGGCTGCAGGACATCACTCCGGCCGGGTCACGACCTCGGTCGACGCCGAGGGGGTCGCGCACAGCGTGGCCCCGATCAGGGCGGGTGACAGCTACCTCGGCGCGCTGTCGTGGAGTCGCGAAGCGTTGCAGGGGAACGGTGTCTCGGAGGACATGGACCTGCGCACGCTCGAACGGGCCACGCACATCCTCGGCTTGCTGATCCTCAAGGAACGCGCTGTCGCCGACGCGAGCGAACGGCTCAGCGGCGAACTGCTGACCGAGCTGATGGTCGGCGGCCCCGGGATCAGCCCCTCCCAGCGCTCGCGCGCCCAGGCCCGTCACATCAACGCCGACCGGCTGAACCTGGTCCTCGTCGCGGACTCGCCGGCGTCCTCCGCCGACCTCGTGCGCCACCTGCACGACATCGCCAGGGACCGTTCCGGACTGGCGGGCGAACACCTCGGCCGGGCGACGATGATCGTGCCCAGCGCGGACGACGACCGCACCGTCGAGGAGGTCCACCGCCGGCTGCGGCGCGCGTCAGGCGCTCCCGTCGTCGTCGTGGGGGAGCGGGCGGTCAACCACGACTGGTCGCGCGCGTTCTCCCTGGCCGGCCGGTGCGGCGCGGTCATGCGGGCGCTGGGGCACACCGACCGCGGCGCCACGACCGGCCGGTACTCCCTCTACGCGTTGATCTTCGACGTGGACCGGGCGGGCGAGCTCGACCGCTTCCTCGCCGAGTCAGTGGGTCCCCTCGCCGAATACGACCAACGGCGCGGAACCGATCTCGTCGGAACCCTCTGCGCCTACTACGACCACCGTGCCAACGTCGCGGCGACCGCGCGCGCGTTGCACGTGCACGTCAACACGCTCCTCAAGCGGCTGGACCGCGTCAGCGACGTCCTCGGTGCCGACTGGCGCACCGAGAACGACCTGGAGCTGCAACTCGGGCTTGCGCTGCACCGGTTGCGGAACCTCACGTAGTGGCGCGCAGAGCGCTCTTCGACAGCTTTCCGGTGCCAGTCTTGGGCAAGGTGGCCCGGAAGACGACCTCGTCGGGCAGCCACCACCTGGCGACCGCGGGCGTGATGTGCCGCAACAGGTCGTCGCCGGTGGTGGCGCTGCCGTCGCGCAGGACGACGTAGGCGACGGGGCGTTCGCCCCACTTCGGGTCCGGGCGCGCGACCACGGCGACCTCGACCACGTCGGGGTGCGAGGTGAGGGCGCTCTCCAACTCCACCGAGGAGATCCACTCGCCGCCGGACTTGATCAGGTCCTTCATCCGGTCCACGAGCCGTACGTAGCCGTCGGCGTCGATCGTGGCGAGGTCGCCGGTCCGCAGCCAGCCGTCGCCCGTGAAGCTGTCCGGTGCGTCCACCCGGAAGTAGCCGCCCGCCACCCACGGGCCCGCCACCTGGAGCTCACCGATCGCCTTGCCGTCACGCGGTAGTTCCGCGCCTGTCTCGACGTCGGCGATCCGCAGGTTCACGAGCGGCAGCGGCTGGCCCTGGGAGGCCCGCACCGCCACTTGTTCGTCTGCGTTTTGGTGCTGGGTGCGGGTGCCGCCGATCGTCCCGACAGGACTGATCTCCGTCATGCCCCAGGAATGCGTGATGGGTACGCCGAGCGCGGCTCGGTAGGTCTCGGACAGCGCCGGGGCGATCACCGAGCCGCCGCCGAGCAGGAACCGCGTGGCGCTCAGGTCGTAGGAGAGCAGGTCGGGAACCAGGCTCGTCCACACCGTCGGTACGGCACCGGCGACGGTGACCCGTTCGGTCTCCATCAGCTTCAACAGATGAGCCGGATCCGACGACGGGCCGGGCAGGACGAGCGAGGCGCCCGTCATCATCGCGCCGTAGGGGAGACCCCAGGCGTTGGCGTGGAACATGGGCACGATCGGCATCACGACGTCGCTCTCGCACAGGCCGATGAAACCGGCCGCGAGCGTTCCGAGGCAGTGCAGGATCGTCGACCTGTGGCTGTACAGCACGCCTTTGGGCGGTCCGGTCGTGCCGGACGTGTAGCAGAGCCCGGAGGCCAGGTTCTCGTCCGCGAGCGTGAACGAGTCCTCGAACGAGCCCGCGAACGGAGCTGCTCCCGCGACCAGCTCGTCGTAGCGCACGACGCGAGAATCGGCGGGGATCTCGACGTCACTGTCGTCTGGCAGGACGACCCAGTGCCGGACCGTCCGCATTCGGCCGGCACTGGGCCATATTCGGGGGAGCAGAGCGCGATCGACGAACACCACGTCGTCCTCGGCGTGGTTGACGATGTACTCCAGGTGCTCCGCCGAAAGCCGGATGTTGAGGGAGTGCAGCACCCGCTTGGTGATCGGCGCCGCGAGGTACAACTCCAGGTGACGCCGAGTGTTGGTCGCGAACGTGGCGACGCGGGCGCCGACCGGCACGCCGAGCGAGTCGAGCGCGGTGGCGAGGCGCCGGGTCTGCTCGGCCACCTCGGCGTAGGTGGCCCGCTCCCCGGCCGTCACGACCTGCTTGTGCGCGTACAGCCGCTCGGCTCGCTCCAGAACGTGCGCGATGGTGAGCGGCCGGGGTTGCATCAGCCCGTCCATGAACGATCACACTAAGTGAGCTCCTGGGCGGGCAGGAGGGCAGAACCTTCCACTCATTCTCCTGCCCTGGCAGCGATTCCTCACACCGCGCGGTAGGCGTCGCACGCCAGCGTGACCAGATCGGTGAGGTGCTGCGGCGGCTGGTCCTTCCACCACGCGAGCCAGACCGCGATCGGCGGCGCGTCCACCACGGCCCGATAGGCGACGCCAGGACGTGGGTTCAGGCTCGCGGTGGCCTCCGACGTCATGCCCACGGCCTGCCCGGCGGCGATCAGCGTCAGCCATTCGTCGACGCTGTGCGTGTTGCGGACGACGGCGGGCGCCTTGCCCGGTTGCCAGAGGTCCAGGGTGGTCGTCCCGGTCCGGTCGTCCACGGCCAGCGAGTACCGGGCGAGGTCGGCGAGCTTGAGCGAACGCTTGCGCGCCAACGGGTTGTCCGTCGCGACCACGCCGTAGCGCCGTTCGGTGCCGAGCAACGCCGTCTCGAACCGCGAGTCGTCGATGGCCTTGCGCAGGACAGCGACATCGGCCATGCCCTCGGCGAGGCCGGCGGTGACCGAGTTCGACTGGACGAACACCAGTGGCAGTCCGGGATGCTTTGAGGCCCAAGCCTTCTGCACACGCCGGGTGTGCTTGCCCAGCGCCGACCAGGCGTAGCCGATCCGCAGTTCGGTCAGCGACTGCGACGCGATCCGGTGCAGGTGCGCGACCTCGTCCAGCACTCGCCGGGCACCGTCGAGCACCTGGGTGCCCACGGCGGTGAGCGCCACGTGCCGGGTCGAACGTTGCAGCAGCCGCACGCCGAGCGAGGCCTCCAGCGCCGCGACCGAACGGGACACCGACGCCTGCGTCAGGTCGAGTTCCCTTGCCGCGTCGGTGAACGTGCCCGCGTCGACCACCGCCACGAACGCCCGCAGATGCCGCAGATCCATGCGTTCAGCGTATAGGTGAGGCGACCAATGCATTTCCCGTATCAAAGGCCGGAACGCAGGCTTTGCGGCATGAAGAGCATCGGTGGATTCGCGACGATGACCGCGAGCGCGGCCAGCAACCAGATCGGTGCCGCCGTGGGCGCCCACGCGTTCGCCGCCATCGGCCCGGCCGGGGTCGTGGCGGTGCGCCAGTTCGTGGCCGCCGCGGTGCTGCTCCCGATGGCCCGGCCGAACCTGCGAAGATTCACCTGGGCGCAGTGGTGGCCGACGATCGCGCTCGGCCTCGTGTTCGCCACGATGAACCTCAGCCTCTACATGGCGATCGACCGCATCGGCCTCGGCCTCGCCGTCACGCTGGAGGTGCTCGGGCCGCTCGGCATCGCGCTGGCCGGTTCCCGGACCCGCCGGGACTTCCTGTTCGTGCTGATCGCGGCCGTCGGCGTGTACGTGCTGGTGCTGCCGGGCCCGAGCAGCGACTACCTCGGCGTCGGGCTCGGCCTGCTCGCGGCGGGCTGCTGGGCCGCGTACATCCTGCTCAACCGCCTGGTCGGGGCGCGGCTGCCCGGACTGCAGGCGCCCGCCGTCGCGACTGCGATGTCAGCGACGCTCTACGTTCCGGTCGCGGTGTTGCTGGTCCTGCACGGGAAGCTGACCGGGATGTCGATCCTGTACGCGGTCGGCGCGGGCGTGTTCTGCAGCGTCGTGCCGTACGCCGTCGACGTGATCGCGCTGCGGAAGGTGCCCGCGCGCCTGTTCGGGCTGGCCATGAGCGTGCACCCGGTGCTGGCGGCACTGGCGGGGCTCGTGGTGCTGGGGGAGACGCTCGAACTCCACCATTGGGCTGGAATCTTGCTCGTCGTCACCGCCAATGCACTGGCTGTGACTTGCTCGAAGTGGTCTGGATCACCTACCGTCAACCCCGAAATGTGAATCCAATTCACTTAGCGGGGTGTTCATGCGGACGAAAGTCTTGACGGTGGTCGCCGCACTCGTCGGTGCGGCGCTGGTCAGCGGCCCGTTCGCGTGGGCGGAACCCGAGCCGTACCTGGTGGGCCGGGGCATCTCCGACGTCACCGGCCCGGCCGCCGAGAACGGCATGATGGGCTACTCCAAGTTCGACCAGAAGACGACGGGCATCCATCAGCGGCTGCGGTCGCGGGCGTACGTCGTGGTCGACCGCGCCACGAACAAGCGCGTCGCGTACGTCAACGCCGACCTCGCGATGATCTTCCGCGCGGTCCAGGAGGGCGTCCTCGCCAAGCTCCAGGCCAAGTACGGCACCACCTACACCCGCGAGAACCTGCTGCTGTCCGCCACGCACACGCACAGCGGTCCCGGCGGCCAGTCGCACAACCTCGCCTACAACCTCTCGATCCTCGGCATGCAGCCCCAGGCGTTGGCGGCCGTGGTCGACGGCATCACCGAGTCGGTCGTCGAGGCGCACGAGGACGTGAAGCCCGGCTCGATCAGCCTCGGCATCGGCGAGCTCACGAACGCGTCGGTCAACCGGTCGCGCGTCGCGTTCGACCGCAACCCCGACAAGGCCGCCTTCCCGGCCGGCATCGACCCGCAGATGACCGTGCTGAAGTTCAGGCAGGGCGGGAACAACGTCGGCGCGATCAGCTGGTTCGCGACGCACAACACGTCGATCACCAACGCCAACACGCTGATCAGCCCGGACAACAAGGGTTACGCGGCCTACCAGTGGGAGCACGACGACGAGGGCGTGCGGTACCTGGACAACACCGCCGGATTCGTGGCGGCGTTCCCGAACACCAACGCGGGCGACATGTCGCCGAACCTCAACCTGAAGCCCGGTTCCGGCCCCACCGAGAACGAGTGGGAGAACGCCCGCGTCATCGGCGAGCGCCAGAACCGCAAGGCGCAGGAGATCTACAACGGCCCGCAGGCCTCCGTCTCGGGCGGCGTCGACTCGCGCATGCGGTTCGTGGACATGTCCGCCGTGCAGGTCGAGGGCCGCTTCACCTCCACCGGCCAGCCCGGCACGACGTGTTCCGGTGTCGTCGGCGCCTCGACGATCGCGGGCAGTGTCGAGGACGGCCCGGCGATCCCCGGCTTCTCCGAGGGCATGCAGTCGCCGTGGAAGAAGCTGTTCGAGCCGTTGCAGATGGAGGTTCCGCAGTGGCTGCGGGACTGCCAGTTCCCCAAGGCCTCCTTGGTGCCAACGGGTCTGATCGGCGCCACGCCGAACGTCGTGCCGCTGCAGATCGTCCGAATCGGACAGCTGCACCTCGTCGCGGTGCCCGGTGAGGTCACGATCACCGCGGGTCTGCGCATCCGCAGGGCCGTCGCCGCCGAACTCTCGGTGCCCGTGCAGAACGTGCTGATCCAGGGCTATGCCAACGACTACAGCCAGTACGTCACCACGCCGGAGGAGTACGACTCGCAGCAGTACGAGGGCGGCTCCACCCTGTTCGGCCGCAACACCACGCCCGCGTACCAGCAGGAGTTCGGCAAGCTCGCCGCGTCGATGAAGGCGGGCTCGGCCCTGCCCGCCGGTCCGAACCCCGGCAAGCCGCCGTTCACCGAGATCAACCTGCAGACCGGCGTCGTGCTCGACGACAAGCCCGCGGACAAGAAGTACGGCGACGTGCTGATCGCGCCCAAGGCGTCCTACGGCCGCGGCGAGACCGTGACGTCCGTGTTCGTCACCGGCCATCCGAAGAACAACCTGCACCGCAACGGGACTTTCCTCGAGGTGCAGCGGCAGGTGAACGGCCAGTGGACCCGTGTCGCCGACGACGGTGACTGGTCCACGCGCTACAAGTGGGAACGCGTCGGCATCGCGTTCTCCAACGCCACGATCACCTGGCAGATCCCGGCGGACACCCCCGCCGGCACCTACCGGATCGTGCACAACGGCGACGAGAAGTCCGGCTGGACCGGCAAGATCTCCGGCTTCACCGGCGCCACGGCGGGCTTCACCGTCAGCTGATGAGTTCGCCACCGGCTGCGGTGGCGAGATCGGGGCCGAAGGCGGCCGCGGCGTGTACGCGCCGGGCTTGCCTTCGCCCCTGGCGAGCCGTGCCGCGACCTCCGCGGACACGGCCGCCGTGAAGTCCATCCCTCGCGGGTCGTGCCATCGGGCCATGCGACCACCGCGTGGTCCCAGGATGCTTGCGGGACGTCGGTTCGCTCAGCGACGGAACTATTCCCGCCTTCGGTGAGGCCGTGATTACGTTGTGCACGATTTAATCGCGCACTAGCTTTATGGCATCCGATCCGAAGGAGCAGCCATGAAGCGCCCAGTCCTCGAGCCCGCCGCCGCCGAGTTCGCCGCCGCCACCGCCCAGCCGCCGTTCCTGTTCGAGATCGCCCCCGAAGAGGGCCGCAAGGCCGTCGACGAGGTGCAGTCGGGCGCGATCGACAAGCCCGAGGTCGACGAGCAGTGGGTCGAGCTCGACGGCTTCAAGGTCCGCGTGATCAAGCCCGCCGGCGTCACCGAGCAGCTCCCGGTGATCCTCTACATCCACGGCGCGGGCTGGGTGTTCGGCAACGCCCACACCCACGACCGCCTGGTCCGCGAACTCGCCGTCGGTGCCGGCGCCGCCGTCGTCTTCCCCGACTACTCGCTCTCGCCCGAGGCCCGCTACCCGGTGGCGATCAACCAGAACTACGCCACCGCGCAGTGGATCCAGGCCAACGGCGCCTCGTACGGTCTCGACGCCTCGCGCGTCGCGGTCGCCGGTGACTCGGTGGGCGGCAACATGGCGGCGGCGCTGACGTTGCAGGCCAAGGAACGCGGCGATGTCGCGCTGAAGGCCCAGGTGCTCTTCTACCCGGTGACCGACGCGTCGTTCGACACCGACTCGTACCTCCAGTTCGCCGAGGGCTACTTCCTGCGCCGCGACGGCATGCAGTGGTTCTGGGACCAGTACACGACGAACCCGCTGGAGCGCGCCGAGATCACCGCGTCCCCGTTGCGTGCCACCAAGGACCAGCTCGCGGGCCTGCCGCAGGCGCTCGTGATCACCGCGGAGGCCGACGTGCTGCGCGACGAGGGCGAGGCCTACGCCGACAAGCTGCGCGAGGCCGGTGTGCCCGTCACCGCCGTCCGGTACGCGGGCGTGATCCACGACTTCGTGATGCTGAACGCGCTGCGCGGCACGCACGCCGCCGAGGGCGCTATCAACCAGGCCATCGCGTTCCTCCGCGAGGCCCTGAAGAACTAGACACCGCACCGTTTCGCGGCCCCGTTCCCACCCGGAGCGGGGCCGAACGGCGTCAGAAGAACCGCGGCAGGACCATGAGGAACACCAGCATCGCCACCACTGCGACGAGCAGCACCAGCACGGTCAGCACGAGCGCGATCCGACGCCACCCCACACCGGGCCGTTCGTCCTTGTAGGGGGCGGGGAACTGGCCGGTCGCCTCGGGGCTGTCGTAATTGATCATGCTGCGGTCCACCACCGGCCACGGCGCCGGGCCGATCTCGGCGGAACCACCGGTCTCATCGGGCTTCTCGATCATCACGGCCACCCCTTCAGCTGGGCGAGCTGCACACACCAGGCCGACACCTCGACGAGCAGGAGCACGAGGCCGGTCACGAAGCACCACTGGAGCTTGCGGAGCTTCTTCTCGTTGGCGTCCAGCCACTGTTCGAAATCGGCCGCGAGGTGCCGGCGCATCGAGTCGAGGTCGTGGCCGAGGTCGACAGCGCCCAGCAGCCGCGACGCGCTGGACAGGAACGTCCACCGCCAGATCGGTGCGCAGATGAGCAGGGCCAGCGCGAGGACGCCGGTCATCGCCGCGATCGCGACGACCGTGGCCGCTCCCCAGCGCGGACTCTGCAACGCGGTGCCGACGAACGAGGAGCTGACGAGAGCCGCGCCCGCGGTCAGCAGCGTGACCCGTGAACGGAGGTTGTCGAGCGCACCCTGCTGGTAGCTCAGTGCCCGCAGCGACTCCGAGAACACCAGCTCAAGCCGTTTGTCCGGCTCTCCGCTCTCCACCGGCCCATCATCCGCCGACCGGCCCAGCACATCTTGACCCGAACGGGTGGAGTCAGCCCCGCTTCGTGCTGGTGACGTGGAACGGCGTGCCCTGCTGGCACGTGGTCATCCCACCGGGATCGGCCTTGCCGGTCACCTCGACCACGGCGCCGGCCACCGCGATCGCGGGGTCGGCGCCGAGCAGCAGGTACTGCGTGCCCTCAGCGCTCAGGAGCACGCATCCGGCCTCGGCGCCCGTCGACACCGTGCCCCGCACCGTCTTCACGCCCGGATCGAGGGCTCGCGACGGTGTGGGCAGGGTGGGCGGCAGCGAAGCCGACGACGGGGGCACCGGTGCCGGGACGCTCGGCGCGGTCGTGCCAGGAGCGGACACGGAGCTGACGATGGTGGATGTGCTCGGCCCAGGAACCTGGGCCGGCGGCACCTGGCCGCACGACGCGAGCACCAGACACAGCAACACGGCCGCTAACCCGCGCATCGCGCGTCACCTCCGATGGACCACGGCGACCGGGCACGGCGCGTGGTGGAGCACAGCGTGGCTCACTGAACCCAGAATTGCACGCGTCACCGCTCCACGGCCGTGACTGCCGACGGCGATCAGAGCCGCACCATCGGCCGCCTGGAGCAACGCGCGTGCGGGTGCGTCGAACGCGACCTCCCGCGCGACGTGCACCTCGGGGTGACGAGCCGCGTGCGGCGCCAGCTGTTCGTCCAGCACCTTGGAGAGGTCGACGCGGACGTGGTCGAAGTCCTGCTCGGGCAGCTCGGCCCAGCCGACGTCGTTCCACGCGTAGATGGCGAGCAGGTCGCGGCCGTGGCGGGCGGCGTACTCGAAGGCGAACGCGATCGCGTCTGTGGAGGTGTCGGAGCCGTCGACGCCGACGACCACACGACCGTCGACAGGGCCGGACCGCGTCACGATCACCGGACGCCCGCCGGTCGACACGAGTTCGACGGCGGTGGAGCCCAGGAACATCTCCGCGATGCCGGTGCGGCCCGACGAGCCGAGCACGAGCAGGTCGCCGGGTTCCGCGGCGAGGACGTCGACCGGGCGGCCGATCCGCACGTTCGTGGCGACCTGGAGGTCCGGCCAGCCCTGCTCGATCTCGGCCCCGAGCTCGGCGAGGTGGTCCTCGGCGGACTTGGCCATCGTCTCCTCGGTGACGAACTCCGGCACCGGGATGGACATCGGCGTGAACACGGGCTCGGGCAGGGGAGCGCGCACGGCGTGCACGACCTGCAAGGCCGCGCCGCAACGGGAAGCTTCCTCGGCACCGAAGAGCACCGCGCGCCGCGCCAGGTCGGAACCGTCGAAACCCACAACGACCGTGGACATAGAACCACCTCCGACCGGGGCATACCCGATCGGAGGTGGTTCTAAAGGTGATCCAGATCTAGTTGATGACGAACTGCGAACCCGGCTCGATGGTGATGTCGCCGTCCCGCGAGTTGGTGATCGTCACGTTCGTCAGCCGTGCCGAACCGCGGGCCTGGGCCATCGCGAGGATGCCGGAGCCGTTGTTCGACTTGTCGATGCGGACGTTGGTGATCTCCACGTCCGGCATGCCGCTGCCGCCGCCCTTGAACTGGATTCCGTCGTAGGTGGAGTCCAGGATCTCGGTGTCGCGGATGACGACGCCGGGGATCGCCAGGTTCTGGGAGAACAGCGTGATGGCGCCGAACTCCTGCGCCTCACCCCAGAACGCGCCGCCCGTGCGGTACAGGGCGTTGTTGGCGAGCGTCGTCGTGCCGCCGAACGGCAGCGGGTCGTGGTCGGTCGCCAGCATGATGCCCGGGTAGTTCGCCGTGTCGGAGACGATGTTGTTCTCCGCGCGGTTGTTAGAACCACCGTAGATCGCGATTCCGTTGGCACGCCACGGGAGTGCGATCGTGTTGTTGAGGAACGCGTTGCCGCTGCCGACGTCCACGTTCTGGTCCTTCACGTACTTCGACGCCCACACCGCCAGCGCGTCGTCACCCGTGGTGCGGAACGACGAGTTGAACACCGTGGAGTTGCGCGTGCCGTTGGTGAAGTTGATGCCGTCGGCGTAGGTGTCGCGGATGCGCATGCCGTTGAACTGCAGGCCGTCACCGGGGTTCCAGCGGTCGGGCAGGTTGGTGTAGTCGCGGCCGACCCAGACACCGACGTTGGCGTGCTCGATCCACACGTTGGTGACCTTGGTGTTCTTGCCGAACCGGCCGTTGAGCCCGACGCCGCCCTCCGCGCCGCCGTCACCGCCGCGAATCCGGCCGGAGCCGAAGATCGCGATGTCGGAGATCTGCGTGTTGTCGTCGATGTCGAACCCGAAGTTGCCCTCGTGCGGGTGGTTGATCGTGTCGGCGTCCTGCGGCTGGATCAGCGAGAACAGCTGCGAGTGCCACATGCCGGCGCCGCGGATCGTGACGTTGCGGATGCCGACCTGGTTGTCCCCACCGCTGTTGAACACGGTCAGGATCTTCTTCTCCTGGCGGAACCTGCCCTCCGGGATCCAGACGCAGGGGATCTCCCCGTTCTGGTCGGCCGTCACGGCGCGCTGCAAGGCGTCCGTGTCGTCCGTCTGGTCGTTCGCGGTGGCACCGTACTGCGTGATCGACACGCAGTCGGCGGGCTTTTGCGCGGCCGGCGCGACCTGCTCCAGGTCGATCAGGTCGATGACGTAGAACTGCGCGCTGTCACCGGAGTCGCGCTGGAGCTTGAACCTCGTACCCGCCGGGTAGGAGCTCGCCAGCAGCTGCGAGGTCTCGTCGAACAGCCTGCGGGCGTCGCCGCCGGGACGGTTCGTGAGGCCCTCGGGGTCGTCCGTCGTGCCGTAGAGCCAGCTGTGGCGCGAGGACAGGGTCAGCTTCTGCACGAACTGGTCGTTCGCGTACAGGCTGATCGTCGCCTCCTGGCCACCGCCCGCGGCCGCGTCCGGGATCGAGTTGCGCACGACGATCGAGTTGGTGCTGACCGTCGAGGTGACCTCCACGAACTGACCCTGCGCGTCGAGCCGCACCGACTTGCGGCCTGAGGACTCGGACCCGAAGTTGGTGTGCCCGAACGTGCGCTCCGCGTCGGCCTGCAGCAGCGTGCCCTGGTAACGGCCCGCTTCCGCCTCGTAGCTCGTGAACGGCACCGAGGCGCCGCGTCCGACCACAATGGACTGGGTCGCGGTGTTGTTGGTCTCGTTGGTCTCCGTGACCACGTTGGTGGCGTCCGCCGTCGCAGTGGCTGTGGCGCCGCCGTTGGTGGCGGTCCAGGAGCCGACGTTGACCGTCACGGTCTGACCGGCGTTGATCGCACCGGTGTTGGCGTTCAACGTGCTGCCGCCGACGGCCACGCGGGTCACCGAGGCGCCCGCTGCCGAGGTGCCGCGGTTGTTGACCTGCACGGCGAACGTCACCTGCTGGCCCGCCGCCGGAGACGACGGGTTCGGCGTGACGCCGGTGATCTGCAGGTCCGGTCCCGGTGCCTGGCCGACGACCAGCGCGGAGCCGGAGGTGAAGGTGTTGTTGCCCTCGTTGGTCTCCGCGACCTGGTTGGCCGGGTCCACCGTGGCCGCGGCCGCGTAGGACCCGGCACCCCGACGGCCCGCGTCGACGTTGACGGTGGCCGTGGCTCCAGGAGCGAGCGCGCCGACCTGCGCGGTGCCCGCGACGGTGCCGCCGAGCGTGACGTTCAGCGTCGTCGCGCCGGACGCCACGGTGCCGCCGTTGCGCACGGTGGCGGTGAGCCTGATCGCGTCGGCCTCGCTCGGGCTGGCCGGCGTCCACGTCAGGTTCGTGACGGTCAGGTCGGGAGCCGGTGCGGCGGCGCCGAACACCTCGAGCTCGGCGACCTGGCCGCCGGGCGCGCCGGTGTTCGAGTAGAAGTGCAGCCGCACGTCCGACGCCCGTCCGCTCACCGGGATCGTGACGGTGTTGCCGGTGGCCGGGTCGAACCGGTAGTCGGCGCGTGCCTTCAGGGTGCCGAACGCGGAAGCGCTCGCCTCACGGCCCAGCACCTCGAAGTTCTGCGTGCGCGCGCCCCAGGCGCCGTCGGGGTTGAGCTTGACGACGATCGACGTGACGTCCGCGTTGGAGCCCAGCTTCGCGGTCAGGTGACCGGGGAAACCGTTGGACTCCCAGTACGTGCCGGTGTTGCCGTCGACGGCGTTGCCGGGCACGAAGTTGTGCACGTGCCCGGACTCCTCGACCGGCTTGCCGGCCGCCAGGTTGTCCCCTGGCGGCGGGTCGACGGGTCCGGACTCGCCGTGCACCTCGAACTCGCTGAGCTGACCGGCCGCCCAGCCGTTGTTCGCGGTGATCGTGACGCGCACGTACCTGACGCTGGTCGCCGCGAAGTCCAGCGTCGCCGTGTTGTTCGAGCCGGGCGAGAAGACCCGCCCGCTGGAGCCGACGATGTCACTGAACTGCGAGCCGTTCGAACTTCCTTGCACAGCAAGCGTTTGCGTGCGCTGCTCCCAGTTCGAGGGCAGGCGCAGCACGACCTTGCTGACGCTCTTCGCGGCGCCAAGATCGGCCTGGAGCCACTGCGGGAACACGCCGTTCGTGCTCTCCCAGTAGCTGCCCTGGTTGCCGTCACCGGCGTTTCCGGCGCCGTACGGGCCGTTGGTGCTGGACGCGGTCAGGTTCGCGGACAGCCTGACGACCGCTGCTCCTGCCGTGGGTGTCAATCCGAACAGTGCGAGGGCGCTGACAAGGGCAGCACTCACCGCACGCCTCAATAGCGTGTTTTTCATTGAATTGTCCTTCGCGGCAGGGAAATCAGTTGATATTGATCTTGAAGGTGGACGTCGTGTTCCTGATGTCCTGGAAGTTGTTGCTGAACCTGAGGCCGTTGAACGTGACCTCACCGACGGCGGGACCCTGGTTGGGCTCCGGCATCTCGTTGGCCCACAACCCGAATCCGGACTTGGCGTCGAAGGCGTCGCCGCTCTTGCGCGCACCCGAGATGCTCACGTTGGACAGCACCGTGTCCTGGAAGATGTTCTCGGCCGCACCGTTGTACTTGGTCTGGAACATGATTCCGCTGTACGTCGGATCGATGATCTCGACGTCGCTCACCCGGATCCCCGTGTACTTCTTGGAGGCGGAGAACATCCAGATCGCACCGAACGTCTGCGCGCCCCAGAAGTGGCCGCCGGAGCGGACCAGGGTGAGGCCGCTGAACGTCGTCGGCTCGGGCCCGAAGTCCTCCATCGGGTAACCGAAGTCGAGCGAGCTGATCGTCACGGCGGAGTAGGTGAGCGTGTCCGCCACGTAGATGTTGCGGAACGTGTTGAGCTTGCCGCCGTAGACCGCGAGACCGGCCGCGCGCCACGGGGTCGTCACCGAGAGGTTCTCGAAGACGTTGTTCTGCTGGCCGCTGCCGCCGCCGTCGGTGGCGGCGAACAACGCGAACGCGTCGTCACCGGTCGAGCGGGCCTCGATGTTCGCGATCCGGTTGCCCGAGGACCCGTTCGTCAGGTTGAGGCCGTCCGCGTACATGTCGCGGATGCGGCTGTCCCTGATGACGTTGTTGTCGACGTTGTTGCCCCAGAACAGGCACATCATGTGCTCGACCCAGATGTTCTCGATGGTCATGTTCTGCACGCCGGCGAAGTCGAACACCTTGCCCGGTCCGTTGATGCGCGCGGTGTAGTTGCCGAACACCGCGAACCCGCTGAACGTCGAGCCGCTCGCGGACGACTGCGCGCTGAAGCCGATGTCGGTGTTCTCCTGCGCGAGCGGAGCCTGGAACCTGGTGAACCAGGGACCGGCGCCGACCACCCGGACGGCCTTGCCGTAGACGTTGAACTTCTGCTGCGTCTGGTAGGTGCCCGCGGGCAGGTAGACGCCGATCAGGGTGCCGGTCGTGTCCATCCGGACGCGGTCGAGCGCGTTCTGCACGTCCTGGTGGGTGAACCCGGCGGGCACGGCATAGCGCGCCGCGTCAGGGTTTCCGGCAGCCGTCACCTGTTCGAAGTTCACGAAGTCGATCGCGTAGTTCGTGGTGTTGGCCGCGTCCTTCTGCAGCTTGATCTTCGTGCCCGCCGGGAACGTCGAGTTGAGCATCACGTTCGCCTCGTCGTAGATGTGGCGCGGCCCGCCCGCTCCCGGCGAGTTGCCGGGCTCGGCCTCGTTGCCGTACTGCCACATGTACTTCGACGTCAGGTCGATCGCCTTGTGGAACTGGCCGTTGACGTAGACGTTGAGGTTCGAGGTGATACCGCCGCCACCGGAGCTGTCCGGGATGGAGAAACGGGTGACGAGGGTGTTGGTCGGTCCGCTTGTGGTGAACTCGACGGACTGGCCGTTGCCGTTGAGCGTGACGGCACGACGGCCGGACGCCTCACCGGCGAGGTCGCCGATCGTCCTGTTCGGACTGAGGACCTGCGCGCCGCCGCCGACGGTGGCGTCCTCGGCCTCGATGTGCTGCCACGGCACGCTGGCTCCGCGGCCGATGAACAGCGACTGCTCGCTGGTGTTGTTGCCCTGCTTGGCAGGGATCTCGTTGCCGTCGCCCGCGATCACCGTGCGGACGGTGTACCGGCCGTCGGCGGCGGGCCACGTGCCGAGGTTCACCGCGGCGGTCGTCGCGCCGGCGTTGATCGTGCCGTTGTGGCTGCCGGTCAGCGTGCGGACGGTCTGGCCGCTGCTGTTCAGGATCGTGACCGTGATGCCGTGGGCTCCGGCGGCGGACGCGATGGTGCCCTGGTTCTTGATGGCGACGGAGAACGTGGTGCTCTGGCCGTTGCTGGGGTTGCTCGGCGACCAGCTCGGCACCGCGACCAGGTCGGAGCTCGGGACCGGCGTCACGACCAGCGAGTCCGGGTGGATGCGGGCGTTGTTGGTCTCGTTCTGCTCCGCCACCTTCTTGGTCTCGTCGACCTTGGCGGTGTACTCGTAGCTGCCCGACGGGCGGGCGGCGATCGTGGTGCCGACGTTCGCCTGCGCACCGGCCGCGAGGGCGCCGACCTGGGCCGTGCCGACGCTGGTGGCGCCGAGGAAGAACGTCACGTCGGTGGCGACGGACGCCGCGGTTCCGGCGTTGCGGACGGTCGCGTTCAGCGTGACCTGGTCGGTCTCGACGGGGCTCGCCGGCGTGAACGACGTCGCGGTGACGGTGAGATCGGGATTCGGGGCAGGGGTGCCGAACACCTGGATCTCAGCCACCTGGGTGCCGGGCGCACCGGTGTTGGACGTGCCGCGCAACTGGATGTCGGCGACTCGACCGGCCGCGTTGATGGTGATGCTGTTGCCGGTCGCCGGGTCGAAGCGGTAGTCCCGTCCGGCGACGAGGCTGGTGAAGCCGGTGGCGTTCTGCTCACGGCCGAGGACCTCGATGTTCTGCGTACGGGCGCCCCAGGCCGAGTCGGGGTTGAGCTTGACCGCGACCGAGCTGACGTCCGCGTTCGATCCCAGCTGGACGGTCAGCGTGCCGGGGAACCCGTTGGACTCCCAGTAGGTCTGGACGTTGCCGTCGTTGGCGTTGGCGGCGACGAAGTTGTGCACGTTGTTGTTCGCCGTGACGGGCCTGCCCTGCGCCAGGTTCGTGCCGGTGGCGCCTTCACGCGTCACCGAGTTGCTGGCGGGGGACTGGTTGCCGGCCGCGTCCTTGGCGATCACGTGGTAGGTCACGCGCAGGCCGTCGGGCTGGCTGTCGGTGTAGTTCGTGCCGGTCACCGTGGTGCGCAGGCTGCCGTTGGCGTAGACGTCGTAGCCGGTGACGCCGACGTTGTCCGTGCTCGCGTTCCAGGTGAGCCGGATCTGCCCGGCCTGCGGCTGGGTGAAGGCGAGGTTCGACGGCGCGGCCGGCGCCTGCGTGTCACCCCCGGTGGGGCCCTGCACCTCGAACTCGCTGAGCTGGGCCGCCGGCCAGCCGGTGTTCCCGGTGATCCGCAACCGGACGTACCGCGTGGTGGCCGCCGTGAAGTCGATGGTGACCGTGTTGTTCGCGGTGGGGTTGAAGTCGTATCCCCTGGACGTCACGAGATCGGTGAAGTTGCTGCCGTCCGTGCTGCCCTGGACCGAGAGGGTCTGGGTGCGGGCGCCCCAGCCGTCGGTCGGGAGTTTCAGCACGACCCGGTCGGCCTTCAGCGCGGCGCCGAGATCGGCCTGGATCCATTGCGGGAACGCGTTGTTCGCGCTCTCCCAGTACGTCCCCTGGTTGCCGTCACCGGCGTTGCCCGGGCCGTAGTTCTGGTTCGTGCTGCTCGCGCTGTAGGTGGCCTGCAGCAGCGCGCTCACGGCGGCCTCGTGGACTTCGAGCTTCGCCGTGGTCCTGGTGGCGCGGACGTGCCGGACCAGCGTCGGGTCGACCTGGAACGTCACCTTGCCGTTCTTGAAGTCGTGTGGTCGTTCCGCGACAAGCGTTGACCAGCCTCTGCCGTCGAGACTCGTCTGCACGGCGAAGGATTCCGTGGCGTTCCTGGAGGACGTGAGGGTGACCTGGTCGATGCGGGTCTGCTTGGCGAGGTCCAGGCTGACCGGCGCGGCCTGCGCGGCGGGGGAGATCGTCAGGGTGGCCGCGGCGGTGATCAAAGCCGTTAACGGGGCTAGCAGGGAGCGAACGCGTGTCGTCGATGACATGGCGTGCTTGGCCCTTCTCGGTGGGGACGCGAGGGGGTGTGGCGCGCCTCACCGTAGAAGTGTCCAGCAGATTACCGCAATATCTCGACGTGATTGCGCAAATTTGCGACATAGCGCTCTGAACAGGAAAGACGGGTGCGCGTTCCAGTATCCGACCGGTGTCTCTGCGTGCACAAGGGCGATCACCAGCGGCAGGACATCCGGCGTCCTGGGAGGTTCGGGCCCGAACTTGCCGCAAAAATTGATTCGATCTCGATACGCGCGCTTGCGCTGGTTTGCCGCGAGCTTGCGGCTGTTGCGTAAGGTTTGCGCAAGTCTCAGAGCTTGGCGAACAACCTTCTGGCTCGGTTCAGCAGATCCAGCCTGTGCTCACGCTTCCGGAGCGAGTGCCCCTCGCCGGGATAGACGACGAGTTCGGAGTGCTTCACCGCGCGGTGCAGGAGCTCGGCTTGCTCCACCGGCACGTTGGTGTCGTCCGCGCCGTGCACGATCAACATCTCCGCACGGATCCGGTCCGCGTAGGTGAGGGGACTGTGCTCCGCGCTGTCGCCCAGCGCCGCCTCGAACGCACCCCACTCGCCGGTGGCGATCAGCTTCGGCCAGTCGGAGATGCCCGCGCCGACCAGCGCCACCTTGAACCGATCGGTCCGCGTCGTGGCCCAGGCGGCCATGAACCCGCCGTGGCTCCAGCCTGCGATGCCGAGCCGGTCGGGGTCCGCGATCCCCTGAGCGACGAGGAGATCGATGCCGGTTTCGATGTCGTGCCACTCCTCCTGGCCGACCTTCTTCGCCACGGCTGCCGCGAACTCGTGGCCGTGGCCCTGCCCGCCCCTGGGGTTGGGCAGGAAGGCCGCGATCCCTTGGTGCGCCAACCATTGCGCCGACGGCACCCAGTGCAGCTGCACGTCGTCGGTCCAGCGGTCGTACGGACCGCCGTGGACGATCGTGACGAGCCGAAACGGTCCGTCTCGCCTGGTCCTGCCCGGCGGCAGTACCAGCAGGCCGTCGAGGTCGAGTCCGTCCTGGGCCTGGTAGCGAAGGCGTTCCTGGACGCCCCAGCGGATGCCGTCGAGGTCCCGGTACCGGGGTGGCAGGTGCGATCCCCTGACGCGGGCGAGGAA
This sequence comes from Lentzea waywayandensis, assembly GCF_900115955.1. Classification (GTDB taxonomy): domain Bacteria; phylum Actinomycetota; class Actinomycetes; order Mycobacteriales; family Pseudonocardiaceae; genus Lentzea; species Lentzea waywayandensis. The sequence goes on along the minus strand of NZ_FOYL01000021.1, from coordinate 42,968 downwards.
ACGGCCGTCGAGGCGGCGGAACTCGGTGTCCAGGCCGGTCGCGACGACCATGACCGGCGCGGCGCCGTCGTCCTGGACGAGATCGATCGGGCAGGCGGGCATGCCCTCGGTGAGGTTGCGGTGGCGCTGGTCGAAGACGGCGTTGCCGCCCTGCAGGTGCGGCGGCGTCAGCGCCAGGTAGCAGACCTCGTCGCCCCACCACACCGGCGAACCGGCGTCCGCGGGTGTGGCGCCCAGGTCCGTGACGGTGCCGTCGGTGTCGACGACGTGCAGCGCCGGGTTGAGCAGGCCGGGGTCGATCTTCGGCGACGACCAGGTGATGACCGCCAGCCGGCCGTCCGGGTGTTGCGCGACCTCGGCGACGTGGCGGCCGGGGATGATCACCCCGGTCGGCGCGTTCTTGGCTGGCGGCGGGCGGTGGGCGACGGCGATCTCATCGGTCAGTTCCCGCACGTCTGCAGACTACGGACCTGAACGGGCCCGCGCACTCGTTCGCCCTGTGGGCTCGCGAGCACGCGGGCGCGTTCAGCTAGCGGAGCAGGTACGCGTCGATGATGGTCTGCTCGACGGTCTGGCCGCTGCCGGACGCCTTGGCGCGCAAGGAGACCGACTTGGCGTCCTTCGGGTGGGCCAGCAGGACGCGGTTGCCCGTGATCTGCTGCCGCTTCCACGTGGTGCCGGCGTCGTAGGAGACCTCGACGGACGTCACGCGCACCGAGCCCACCTGCGACTGGGTCGAGATCGGCACCGCGAGCATCTGGCCGGCGCGGCCGAAGCCGGTGTCGTCCAGCTGCGGGGTGAAGCGGATGACGGACAACGGCAGCGCGGTCTGCTTCGCCGTGGTGTCGCTGCGGAACGTCCAGACGCCCGACACCTTGGAGCTCAGGGCGGTGTCTCGCACGGCGGAGGTCTCCACGCGGTAGCGCGCGGAGCCCGGCTGGACGTCCAGCATCGCCCAGCCCGCCTCGGCCGTCTCGACCGCCTTGACGTTGTCGCGGTACACGGTCGTCCTGGCTTCGGTCACGGGGCTGTAGCCCTCGTTGCCCGCGTTGTCGCCGTACAGCGGGACGGTGACGCGCACGAAGTCGCCCGTGCGGAACGAGTGCGGGATGTCCCGCGTCTCGGGCAGCGCCGGGCCGAACACCGCGCGGTTGAACGGTTCCACATAGGACCTGCCCGGCCGGTAGTGCCGCAGCGGGGTGACGAGCGCGCCGATGTTGCCGGTCTCGTCGAACAGGTTGAACCTGCGTGACCAGTCGCCGCCGTCGCCGCCGTAGTACTCGGTGCGCGGGCCGGACGCGAAGTTGTCCAGCGAACCGTAGGTCCAGTCGGCGCGGCCCTCGGGGGACGAGGTGTGGCCGATCGAGGCGCTCTGGCCCGGCTTGAGCGCGGGCATGTCGACCTTGACGGTGGCGAGGTCCCTCTTGACGATCGTCTTGGTGAGGCCGTTGGGGGCGTGTCCCTTCTGGTACCAGGCGAGGCCGTAGAAGTCCGGACCCGCGTTCCAGAACGTGGCGATCTTGCCGGTGACCTCGTTCGAGTCGGGGCCGAGGCTCGCGACGCCGAGGTGGTCGATGGAACCACCGACCGAGAAGTTGCCGATGGTGTAGGCGGTGCCGTTGACGACCCGCTCGAAACCGGTCTGCAGCAACGAGAGCTGCGCGGTGACCGGCAGCGTCACCTTGACCGGCTTGGCCTGGCGGGCGTCGAGGTTGATCGTCGTGGCGCCGGAGACGGTCAGGTTCGGGTAGTTGATGACGTCGTGGGTCCAGGCGCCGCTGGACGACAGCACGCTGCCGGACAGGAGGTAGCGGCCCTTGGCGACGCGCGCTACGCCGGTCGTGCTGTTCGGCCAGACGCGGGCGCCGGTGTCGACGTTGATCAGGAACGCGAAGGTCGACGCCGTCGTGACGCCGGACCGTTCGACGCCGGTGATCGTGAGGTCGTAGCTCTCCACCTCCAGGTCGGCGACGACGGCTGTGCGCACGCCGCTCGCGACGATCGCGCCGCCGAACACACCGCCCGCCGGCTGCTTGGCGATGTCCGCGGTGACCGTGGCCGTCGCGGTGCCGCCCGCCGGAACCGTGAGCTTGGCGGGGGAGACGCTGAACAGGGTGCCGGTCGTGTCCGTGGCGAGGTCGAGCGTGACCGGCTCGGAGCCCGCGTTGGAGTAGGTGATCTCCTTGGTCAGCGCGGGTTCGCCGGTGTGCGGCCACTGGTGCGCGCCGAAGCTGATGCTCGTCGGGGTGGACGTGACGTTCTGCTTGATCAGCTTGGCGACGTCCACGCGGCCGGAGCCCTGCTCGAACGGGGTCAGCTTCGGGGCGGGGGTGGTGCTGCCGGTGAGACGGGCCTTCAGCGCGGTGCCGCCCAGTTCCGGGTGCTGCTGGCGCAGCAGTGCCGCCGCGCCCGCGACGTGCGGGGTGGCCATCGAGGTGCCGTCGAGCGAGGTGTAGCCGTCGGCGACCGGCGGGCCGATCCTGCCGTCGGAGTGCAGGGCGGCGACGATGCCGACGCCGGGTGCGGTGAGGTCGGGCTTCAACGTTCCGGCCTGGGTCGGGCCGCGGCTCGAGAACTCCGCGATCTGGTCCTGGTCGTCGACCGCGCCGACGGTCAGTGCCGCGTCCGCGGTGCCGGGGGAGCCGACCGTGCGCGCGTTGGGGCCGCTGTTGCCGGCGGCGATCACGAACAGCGTGCCCTTGTCGGCGCTGAGGCGGTTCACGGCCTCTTCGAGGGGCTCGATCTCGGGCGTGTCGTAGCCGCCGAGGCTCATGTTGACGATCTGGGCGCCCTGGTCGACCGCCCACTCCATGCCGGCGATGATCCCGCTGTCCTGGCCGGAACCGTTGTCGCCCAGCACCTTCACGTCGAGGATGCTCGCGTCCGGCGCCACGCCGTGATACTTGCCGCCGCTCTTCGCGCCGGTGCCCGCGATGATCGACGCGACGTGCGTGCCGTGGCCGTAGTGGTCACCGTTGTCCGCGGAGTTCGTGAAGTTGCGCTCGCCGATCTCCCGGTCGGCCAGGTCCGGATGGGTGTTGTCGACGCCGGTGTCGAGGACGGCGACCGTGGTGCCCTTGCCGGTGAGGCCTGCCGCGTAGGCGGCGGGGGCGTTGATCTGGGCGACGCTGCGGTCGAGGTTCGCCTGGCGCTTGGCGTCGAGCCAGATCTTCTTCGCGCCGGACGTGGACAGGGTGCCGGCGAGCGGCGTCTTGGCCGCGTCGAACGCCACGCCGTTGATGCTGCGCAGCGGGAGACCGGACTGCGCGCTCAGGGTGCCCTCGGGGTAGGTGACGATCACCGGCAGGGCGCCGCCGTAGGTGGCGAGCTCGGTGATGTCGAAGAGCCGTTCGTCGAGGCGGCCGTCCGCGATCATCGGTATGGCGTCGTGCGGCACCACGTACTCGTGGCCCTGCGCGGTGTAGGTGGAGAACAGGACGCGTTCGCGGCCGGGCGCCGGTCTGATCGCCCGCTGTCCGGTGAGCACCTGATCCCCCGTGATCAGCGTGACGGTCGGCGCCGACGCCGTTGTCCGTGGGGGAGAGGCATGGGCCTGGCCCGCGGTGAGCAGGGCACCGGCCAGTACGACGACTCCGAGTAGGCGCACCCGGTCCTCCGAAGGTCTGTGAGAGCGGTCTCACGGACGGTATTGAGGTGCTCACGTGGTGACAAGGTCTACACCAATTTCCGGTACCATTTAATCTTTGCGCCATGACGGGCCTGCGTGAACGCAAGAAGGCGGCGACCAGGGAAGCGCTGGGTGACGCCGCCTGGAGCCTGTGCGTGGAGCACGGCCTCGACCGGGTGACGGTGGACCAGATCGCGCGGGCGGCCGGGGTGTCGCTGCGGACGTTCTTCAACTACTTCTCCTCGAAGGAGGAAGCGGTCGTCGCCGGCGACACTGCCACGGCGCTCGCGTTGGTGGAGGAGTTCGCCGCACGGCCCGCGAGCGAACCGGTGCTGGTCGCGTTGCGCGAGGCGCTGCGGTCGATCTATCCGCGCTACGTCGATCTCGACCGGCTTCGCCAGTTGCGGCAGCTCCGGCAGCACCCCGCGCTGTTGCCGCACTTCTTCGCCGCCTACTCCGCCCGCGAACAGGCGTTGACGGCGGCGATCGCGGTGCGCTGCGGCGTGGACCCCCAGACGGACCCCTATCCGGCGGTGACGGCGTCGACGATCCTCGCGTCGATGCGCGCGGTCGTGCAGTGGTGGCTCGACACACCCCAGGCCACCGACAGGTTCGAGGTGACCGAGCTGGTCGGTCAGATGATCGACCAGCTCGGCGCCGGGTTCACCAGGTGACCGGGAGCGAGTGCACGCCGTAGATCGACATGTCGGTCCGCAACGGCACCTCGCCGGCGGGAACGGCGAGCTTCAGCGCCGGGAACTTCTTCACCAGCTCGGTGAAGCCGACCGCCATCTCCACCCGCGCCAGCTGCTGACCGAGGCACTGGTGGATGCCGTGCCCGAACGCCACGTGGTGACCGCGCGGCCGGTCGACCAGGAGGGCGTGCGGGTCCTCGTACTGGCTGTCGTCCCGGTTGACGGCCGGCACGGACACCACGACGGTCTCACCGGCGCGGATGGTGGTGCCGCCGATCTCGACGTCCTCCTTGGCGTGCCGGGACACGCCCATGCTGATGATCGACAGGTACCTCAGCAGCTCCTCGACCGCGTTCTCGACCAGATCGGGGTCGTCGCGGAGTTTCGCGAACTGGTCGGGGTGCTCCAGCAACGCGAACGTGCCGAGCGCCAGCATGTTCGCCGTCGTCTCGTGGCCCGCGATGAGCAGCAGGTTCGCGATGCCGGTGAGCTCGTCGTCGGTGAGGTCGGTGTCGCGGACCAGCCCGGACAGCAGGTCGTCGCCGGGGCTGCGCCGCTTGGCGTCGACCAGCCCCCGCATGAACCGGCGCAGCTCGACCGTGTTCTTGATCTGCTCGTCGATCGTGGTGTTCAGGCTGAGCAGCTTGGCCGTGCGGCGCTGGAACTCGTCGCGGTCGCCGTAGTCGACGCCCAGCAGCTCGCAGATCACGAGCGACGGCACCGGCAGCGCGAAGTCGTGCACGAGATCGGCCGGCGGTCCCTTCTCGATCATCGCGTCGAGCCGGTCGGTGACGATCTCGTGGATGCGCGGCGTGAGGTCCCGCATCCTGCGCACGGTGAACTGCCCGGTCAGCAGCCTGCGGAAACGGGTGTGCTCGGGGGCGTCCATGAAGATGAACGACCCGGCCTGGCGCTCCGGCGGGAACAGCTCCGCGTGCAGTTCCGGCGAGATCAGGGCCCTCGCCCGCGGGCTGTTGATCCGGTCCGAGCTCATCTGCGGCGCGGCGAGCACCGCCCGTGCCTCGTCATGCCCGGTGACGAGCCAGACGGTGTCGCCGTTGTGCTCGATCTTGTGGATCCGCCCGCGCCCGCTCAGCTCGGTCAGCCCCTTCGACGGGTCGAACGGGCACCCGTCGCGCTGGGTGAGTTCAGCGGGCAACTGCGGGCGGATGAGCTGTTGAGCGCTGCGCTGCCGCTCGGCCGTGGTCATGGCCTCTCCCTGTCTGACCCGATGTGATCGGGTCGTGGCTCGGCGTCACTCCCACGCTACCGAAACTTGCGCGTTGTGCAAGATTTTTTGGAGTTCTTCAGACGGCGAACACCTGCGCGTCGTCCGCGAACGCCTTGAACTCGAGCGCGTTGCCCGCCGGGTCCAGCAGGAACATCGTCCACTGCTCGCCCGGCTCACCCTTGAACCGCACGTACGGCTCGATGACGAACTTCGTGCCGGCGTCGGTGAGCCTCGCCGCGAGCGTCTGGAACTCGTCGACGGTCAGGACCAGACCGAAGTGGGGGACCGGCACGTCGTGGCCGTCGACCGGGTTGCTGACGCGCTCGGTCCTCGGCGCCAGGTGGGTGACGAACTGGTGACCGTGCAGGTTCCAGTCGACCCAGGTGTCGGAGCTGCGGCCCTGCTCGAGGCCGAGCGTCTCGCCGTAGAAGCGGCGGGCGGCGGCGAGGTCGTCGACGGGCATGGCGAGGTGGAAGCGTGGGATGTTCGGCATGTCCAGATGTTAACATTCCGACAAGATGTCACCTTGTTAACATTGCTCACATGACAGTGGGTCCGGCGCGTCGCCGAGGTCTGGGCAGCGAGGTCGCGGACATGATCCGCGAGGCCATCTTCGACGGCGGCTACCCGCCGGGCAGCGCCCTGCGCGAGGTGGAACTGTCCGAGGCGCTGCGGGTGAGCCGCGGCCCGGTCCGCGACGCGCTGCGCTCGCTGGAACGCGAGGGCCTCGTGCGCGCGGAATGGCACCGGGGCACCACGGTGGCCGAGCTGTCCCTTCAGGACGTTGCCGAACTGGACAGTCTGCGCGGCGCCCTGGAGGTGCTGGCCGTGCAGCGCGTGGTGGCCACGGGCGCCTCACTGGAGGAGATCGCCGCGGCGGCGTCGGCGATGGAGCGTGCCTCGACGCCGCACGAGATGGTGCGGTGCGACATCGCGTTCCACGACGCCGTGTACGCCGCCGCCGGCCATTCGCGACTGACCCAGGCCTGGGAGGCGATCCGGTCGCAGGTGCACCTGTTCCTGATCACGCGGGTGCGGCTGAGCTCGGACGGCTACCTGGAGCAGATCCGGGACGAGCATCGGGACCTCGTGGCGGCGCTGCGGCTGGGGAACGTGGAGGGGGCGCTGAAGCTGTTCGCGGAGCACCGCCGGCACGCGTTCGACATCCTCACCTCACCGCGTGGAGCCGCTGCGCCGAAGCCGTGAACCAGGGCCTGTGTCGAAGTCTGGCTCGAGGAGAGTCGCGCTTGAGGTGGTTCCTGGTGGTGCGGCCGAAGGGCCCGCACACCGGTGTGGCGGGTTCTATCGATCCCCGCAACACCCTGGATTTCAGGGAGTTGCGGGGATCGTGGTTTCTGAGGAGTTGCGGGCCCGGCCGTCGCGGACCAGTCTTCGACACCGAACTAGAGCCACCCGTGGTCGTGTGCCACCGAGAACGCCTCGCTCCGGTTCCCCACCCCGAGCTTCGCGACCGCGGCCGACAGGTGGTTGCGCACGGTCCCGGCGGACAACGACGTGCGCGCCGCGATCTCGGCGACCGGAGTGCCGAACTCGCTCAGCCGCAACACTTCCAGCTCGCGCTGCGTCAGCGGGCACGGGGGAGCGGCGAGGGCGTCGGCGGCCAGCGCGGGGTCCACCCAGCGCGAACCGGCGTGCACGCGGCGGATCACGTCCGCGAGCGTGCCGCCGGGCGATCCCTTGGGCAGGAAGCCTTTCGCGCCCGCGTGCAGGGCCTGTTGCAGGTGCGGCGGGCGGCCCCTGCCGGTCAGGATCACCACGGCGCACGACGGCAGCACGCGCGCGAGTTCCTCGGTGACCTCCAGGCCGTCCAGGGCGGGCATCTGCAGGTCCACCACGGCCACGTCCGGGCGGTGCGCCCGTGCGGCCTCGACGGCGGCCCGGCCGTCACCCGCGCGGGCCACCACCTCCAGGTCCGGCTCCAGGTCGAGGAGAGCCGCGAGGGCGTCGCGGATCAGCTCCTCGTCGTCGGCCAGCAGCACTCTGATCACGCGGGCACCACGACCTGGAGCGTGAACACGTCGCCGGACTTCTCCACCGACACCTGACCGCCCACGGCCGCCAGTCGTTCGCGCAGGCCACGAAGCCCGTTGCCCTCGCCGGACGGTTTCTCGGTGCCGTCGTTCGTGACGGTCATCCGCACCTCCTCCTCGGCGACAGCGACGTCGATCATGCACCACGTCGCGTGGCTGTGCCGCAGCACGTTGGTGCACGCCTCCCGCAACGCCAGCGCGAGTTGTGTGGCGTGTTCGCCCTCCACCGGAACGGCCGAGACGGTGCAGCGAATACCGGCTTCCTGCAACACGTTCCGCACGGCCTCAAGCTGCTCGGGCAGGTTCACCGCGCGATAGCCGTGCACGGCGTCCCGCACTTCTTCCAACGCCGAGGACGCCAGCCGTTGCGCCTCGAACGCCTCCGCCGCCGACCGCTCGGGATCGGTCGAAGCGAGCCGTCCGGCCAGTTCGGACTTCAGCGCGATCACGGTCAGCCGATGTCCCAGCAGGTCGTGCACGTCGCGGGCGAACCGCAGCCGTTCCTCGCTCACCGCCAGCTCCGCCTGCGCCTCACGCCCGGCCCGTGCCTGCCCCAGCAGCCCGGCGAACCACATCGGCAGCCCGGCCATCGCGATGATCGTCGCCCCGACCGAGGCCGCGATCATCTGGTACGTGGTCTGGTCGCGGGTGACGAAGAACCCGACCAGGCCTGCCGCCACCACCGCGCAGATGGCCGCCAGCCACCGCCAAGGGCCGGTCAAAAGCAGCGGCGCGAACCCGGCTGCCGCGCCACCGATCCACGCCCACGTCGACAGCTCGTCCGGCCCGACCGGCGCCACCAGGGGAATCGTCGCCAGGGTCGCGGCCACGAGCACCCACAACGGCCCGCCTCGCAACGTCACCGCGTACGCCACGGCCAGCACCAGCAGACCCAGCACCCCGAGCCACCGCGTCGCGGACGGCTCGCGCAGCACCGAGATCAGCGGCACGACGAGCGAACTCATCCACAGCACGTGGAGCGTGCCGCGCAACGCGGTGTGCGGAAGGTCGTTCATCGCCATCAGCCTAGAACCACGCGATCAGGATCGTGACCGCGATGACCAGGTCGAACACACCGCAGAACTCCGACCACCAGCGCGGCACGACCGCGTTGCGCACGTGGTGCACGAGATCCCAGACGGCATGCGCGCCCCACCCGAACGCGATCAGCAGCACTCCGGCCGAGGACGACGCCATGATCACCGCGACGGCCAGCACCGCGTACAGGCTGAACACCACGAGCTGCACGCGCGGCGCCCGCCGTCCCCAGAAGAGATACGCCGCCTGGCACAGCAGCAGGGTCCACACGGGAGGCACCAGAGGCGTCTGCCAGAAGTCGAACGAGACCGCCAGCGCGATCACCGCGGGCCAGTGGTCGCCCAGCGCCCGGATCACCGGGTTCGTGCTGGGCGTGCCGTGGTCGTGACGCCCCAGGACCAGCACAACGGCCATCGCGGGCAGCATCAGCAGGTGCCCGCCCATCTCGACCGTGTCGCCGTCGAGCAGCCCGAACCAGTACGGCACCAGCAGCACGAGATACGGCACGAACATCGCCGCGCACATCTCGAAGATCCGGCCGTGACCGCGGTAGCGCATCCACAGCGCCATCGGCACGGACATCGACGCCGCCATCCACAGGGCGGCCAGGTCGACCCGTTCCGGCGTCCACAGGGGCCCGAGCAGGGCCATCCCCACCAGCATCGCCACGAGCATCTCTGCCCCGTGACGCATCAGCGGCCGAACCGCCGGCGAAACCGTAGTTGTCATGCATCGAGAGTCGAAGAAACCCGACGCAAGCCCCATCCGTGCGGTGTCATGACTTGTCTGTGCGAAACGCACAGACGATCTATGCGTTCACCTCGGCCCAGATGGTCTTCCCGCCGGCGAACTCCATCGTGCCCCAGCAGCGGGAGAGTTGGGAGATCAAGATCAGTCCACGGCCTCGCGTGTCACCGAGCCGTGACGTGCCCAGGTTCGGAAGCTCGGCCGGTGTGTGGTCGTCGACCTCCACCCGGACGAAGTCGGTATGTCGTTGTACTCGCACAGCGCGTGGTCCTTCCGCGTGCTCGTACGCGTTGCTGGCAAGTTCCGTGCACACGAGGAGAACGTCGAGCCTGATGTCCTCCGGCAGGTCCCGCAACAGAGTCCCTATCCACGCGCGCATCGCGGCGAGATCGGGCTCGTCCTCCGGCAGGGTGTGCAAGGTCCTCACGGAGGCGCTCAGCACCTCTGGGGTGTCCATCTCATCCCACCTCGTTCGGCTGAAGCCCTCCTGGCTGCTCAAGACGGCCGTCAGGGTGCGAAATACCACCACGCGTGCTACCCCAAACGCGTGGACGGTTATGGCTTCAACCTCGCGCTGGTCGCGGTGCTGGTGTTGCTCAACGCGGCTTTCGCGGGCAGCGAGATGGCGTTCGTGTCGCTGCGCGAAGGTCAGCTGCGCTCGCTGGAACGCGACGGGCATCGCCGGCTGGTCCGGCTGGCACGCGATCCGAACAGGTACTTCGCGACCGTCCAGATCGGCATCACGCTGTCGGGATTCCTGGCGTCGGCGACCGCCGCGGTCTCGCTCGCCGCGCCGATCGTGCCGTTGCTGAGCTTTCTCGGAGGCGCCGCGAACGGGGTCGCGATCGCGCTCGTGACCGTGGTGCTGACGTTCGTCACACTGGTCTTCGGGGAACTGGCGCCCAAACGCCTCGCGATGCAGTACGCGGTCCGCTGGTCGAAGATCGTCGCGCGCACGCTCGACCTGCTCTCGACCATCTCCCGGCCGGCGGTGTGGCTGCTCAGCCGGTCGACCGACCTCGTGGTGCGGGTCTTCGGCGGCGACCCGGACGCCGACGAGGGGCAGATGTCGCAGGAGGAGCTGCGTGATCTCGTCGAGGTCCAACAGCACCTGAACCCCGAGCAGCGCACGATCATGACCGGCGCGCTGGAGATCCACGAACGGCGGCTGCGCGAGGTCCTGGTGCCCCGGCGGCAGGTGACGATCCTCGAATCAGGTTTGGGCACGGCCACCGCGAGGGAAGTCCTGGCTAGGTCCGGACATTCCCGGGCACCGGTGACCAAGGACGGTCACCTGGACGACGTGGTCGGCGTGGTGCACCTGCGAGATCTGCTCGACGACACCGTGCCCCTGGCGGACGTGGCACGCGCGCCGATGGTGCTGCCGGACTCCGTGCGGGTCGCGGACGCGTTGCGGCGCATGAAGGCCGAGCACGAGCAGATGGCGCTGGTGGTGGACGAGCACGGCGCGGTCGAAGGCATCGTGACGCTGGAGGACCTCCTCGAGGAGATCGTCGGCGAGATCTACGACGAGACCGACTCGGACGTGGTCGCGGTGCGCGCCGAGGCGGACGGCTCGATCGAGCTGCCGGGCACGTTCCCGATGCACGACCTGGTGGACGTCGGCGTCGAGCTGCGCGACGCGCCCGCGGGCCAGTACGCGACGGTCGCCGGGCTGGTGCTGCTGATCCTCGGCCGCATCCCGGAAGGGCCGGGCGACGTGGTGGAGGTGTCCGGCTGGAAGATCGAGGTCCTGGCCGTGGAACACCACGCGATTACGCAGGTGAGGCTGAGGTCACAGGCGAAATCGCGGAATGAAGTGGACCTCTGAACCGTTACACAAGAGTGCAGCGGTGTATGTGGCCGCTGCCCCGCAGACGGCGGCGAGTTCGCCGGGTGGCCGGTCATTCGGCCACCGCTTCGCGCCGAATCGCCTGCGGCGGTTGACCCGAAGGGGCTACCGAACGACCGGCGCGAACTCGCGCCGGTTGTCACACCTGCCGACGGAAACGGGGGGATTTGTCATGCCTGCAGATCTGAAGAACCGCGCGTCCGGGCAGCAGGACGCGGACCTGGTGGGCCAGTACCTGCGCGAGGTCGGGCGCACACCGCTGCTCACCGCCTCCGAGGAGGTCGACCTGTCCCGGCGCATCGAGGCCGGTGTCTACGCCGCTCACCTGCTCCAGAACGGTGACACGACGCGCGAGCCGCGGCTGCTGCGCCGGATCGTCGCCGAGGGCGAGCGCGCCAAGGACCACATGATCCGCGCGAACCTGCGCCTGGTCGTGTCGGTCGCGAAGAAGCACTCGTTCCGCGGACTGCCGTTCGGGGACGTGATCCAGGAGGGCAACCTCGGCCTGATCCGCGCGGTCGAGAAGTTCGACTACGCCAAGGGCTACAAGTTCTCCACCTACGCCATGTGGTGGATCCGCCAGGCGATCGAACGAGGTCTGGCGGAGCAGACCCGCACGGTCCGCCTGCCGGTGCACGTGGTGGAAGAGGTCAACAAGCTCAAGAAGATCGGGCAGAAGCTGTCCACGGCGCTCGGCCGCGAGGCGACGATCGAGGAGATCGCCGCCGAGGCCAAGTGCTCGCCGGCGCGCGTGCAGGACATGCGCGACGCGGCCCGCACCTGCGTGTCGCTGGAGACGCCGGTCGGCGACGAGGGCGACTCGGTGCTGGGCGACCTGATCCAGGATACCGACGGCGTGTCGGCCCCGGATCTCCTGGAACAGCAGGAGTTCACCGAGGGCGTGCGTTCGCTGCTGAACGTCCTGCCCGAACGGCAGAGCCGGATCATGCGCCTGCGCTTCGGCCTGGAGGACGGGCGTGCCCGCACCCTTCAGGAGGTCGCGGAGGAGCTCGGCCTGACCCGTGAGCGGATCCGTCAGCTGGAGAAGCAGTCGCTCGCCCAGCTCAAGCAGTCGGGCGACCGCGACGATCTTTTCGCGCTCGCGGGCTGACAACCGTACGAAAGTCGCTTGTTCTCATCCTTGTCGCAACTAAAGACTCATCACGTCCAATAACGGACTGAAGCTGTTTCGCAACCGCGTGTGAACGCATCTGCAGGGCCGTCGAGGGCCGGCCCAGCGTTCGCACGCGGTTCCCTGCGATCAAGGAGCAGTGATGAGACAACACACCCTGCGCACGTTCGGTGTGGCGGCGATCGCCGTCGCTGGAACCGTGCTGGCGCTCCCACAGGCTGCCGCCGCGCAGCCGGAGGGACCGATCGTCGCGGAAAGCGCGCCGAACGCTGTCCAGGACAGCTACATCGTGGTGCTCAAGGACAACACCATGGCGCGCTCGGAGGTCAGCGGCCGTGCCGACGGCCTGGCGTCCCGCTACGGTGCCAAGATCGGCTTCACCTACAAGGCCGCGTTCAAGGGCTTCTCGGCCACGCTGTCGAAGCAGCAGGCCAAGCGCCTGGCCGCCGACCCGGCCGTGTCCTACGTGGAGCAGGACCGGACCGTGCAGGTCCTGACCGACCAGCTCAACCCGCCGTCGTGGGGCATCGACCGCGTCGACCAGGCCAGCCTGCCGCTGGACAGCAAGTACAGCTACAGCACGGGCGCGTCGAACGTGACGGCGTACGTGATCGACACCGGCATCAACTACAACCACGCCGACTTCGGCGGCCGTGCGTCGTTCGGCTTCGACGCGTTCACCGACGGCCAGAACGGCAAGGACTGCCAGGGCCACGGCACGCACGTCTCCGGCACCGTCGGCGGCGCGACCTACGGCGTGGCGAAGGAAGTCAAGCTCAAGGCCGTCCGCGTGCTCAACTGCGCCGGTGGCGGCTCCGTCGCGACCGAGGCGGCGGGCGTCGACTGGGTCACCGCGAACGCCGTCCTGCCGGCCGTCGCGAACATGAGCCTCTACACCGGCACGGCGAACGAGCCGAGCCGTGTGCTCGACGACGCCGTGCGCGCGTCGATCCGCGGCGGCGTCACCTACGTCGTGGCGGCGGGCAACTTCAACGACGACAGCTGCAAGTACTCGCCGCAGCGCGTCACCGAGACGATCAACGTCATGGCGTCGGCCCGCACCGACGCCCGCGCGTCGTTCTCGTCCTTCGGCACGTGCAGCGACCTGTTCGCTCCCGGCCAGGACATCGTCTCCGCCTCGTACAGCAACAACACCGGCACGGCCACGATGAGCGGCACGTCGATGGCGTCCCCGCACGTCGCGGGCGCGGCGGCGCTGTACCTCGCGGACAACCCGGCCAAGACCCCGGCCGAGGTGCACGCGGCGATCCTCGCCCAGGCCACTCCGGGCAAGGTCACCAACCCTGGTTCCGGTTCGGCGAACCTGTTGCTGCGCACCAACACCGGCGGCGTTCCCGGCGTCTCCGTGACCAACCCGGGCAACCAGACCACGGCCCTGAACGGCACGGCGAACCTTCAGCTGTCCGCGTCGGGCGGCGCCGCGCCGTACACGTGGTCGGCCACCGGTCTGCCGACCGGGCTGTCGATCGGTTCCTCCAACGGTCTCGTCACGGGCACGGCCACGGTCGCCGGCACGTACAACGTGACCGTCACGGCCACCGCGTCCGCGGGCGGTTCGGGCAGCACGTCGTTCACCTGGACGGTCGGCACGGCCACCTGTGCCAAGCAGACCAACGGCACGGACGTCGCGATCCCGGACAACTCGACCGTGACCAGCACGATCGTGTTCAGCGGCTGCACGGGCACGGCGTCGGCGACCAGCCAGGTCGAGGTGCACATCAAGCACACCTACAAGGGTGACCTCGTGGTCGACCTGGTCGCGCCGGACGGTTCGGTCTACAACCTGCACAACCGTGCGGGTGGCAGCGCCGACAACATCGACCAGACCTTCACGACCAACCTGTCGTCGGAGACGCGCAACGGCACCTGGACTCTCCGGGTCCGTGACGCGGCCACCGCTGACGTCGGCACCATCGACACGTGGAGCCTGACGCTCTAAAGGCTTTTTAGCGTCTCAGTGAAGTAGTGCAACGTGCGCTCCGCGTCCCGTGACTGTTCGTGCGGGTCGCGGAGCGACACGGCGAAATCCGCGATGTCGTTGATGGACCAACGCAGTGCGTAGAACGCGCTGTCACCGCCGACCAGCCAGAGATCGCGTTCCGGCGGGGCCAGTCCGACCGTGTCCCAGTCGACCAGGACCAGGCCTTCCGGAGTGTGGATCACGTTGCCCGCGTGGGGTTCTCCGTGGGTGACCACCTGCTCGTCCGTGAGCTGTCCGGCGAGCCGGTCCAGTTCGGCGAGCTTGCCCCGAACGACCTCGGTGTGGGCCACGAGGACTGCGCGGGCGTCGGCCGAGCACCACTCGCCCGGCTCGTCGAGCAACGCCGTCAGCACGGCTCTGCCCGGGACGTCGATCGGTGCGACCGGGGTGCCGTCCGGTGGGGCACAGCGGTGCAGCGCGGCCAGCAGTTCGCTCACCCCGGCGTGGACCGGATCACCGAAGGATCCTGACTTCCCCGTGACGTAGGGGAAGACGCTCAACGCGTAGCGGTCGTTCAGCAGGACCACGGTGTCACCGTCGTCTGCTCGCACCGGCGCCACCACGAACGGCAGTTGCTCGCCCAGGCTCGCCGCCGTCTCCATCGCCTGACGCAGTCCGGCCAGCGGCTTGGTCGTCAGGTCGGACACCGACGTGAACCACCGGTCGTAGACGGTCCAGTGGTAGTCGCCGAAGCCGACCGGGGCGTAGACCGGTGGCCCGGTGATGCCGAACCGGGCGAGTCCGGCCCGCAGGTCGTGATCGGGCAATCCATCCGGAAGATCCTCCACGGTCCACGAAGCTACTGCCTCGAATGGCACCATGTCCCGCGTGAACGTCTCTGCGGTCTTGCGCACCCTTGCTCGGCTGAGCGCTGCCGAACAGCCGCAGAAGCTCGTGCTCGACCTCACCAAGGCGGCCGGTCTGCTGTGGCTGGGCGACCACGAGCCGTCGTGGCGGGCGATCACACTGGTGCAGGAGGGTCCGCATTGGACGCCGGTGTCGTGGACCGCGCCGAAGCAGGCTCGCAACGAGGTCGCGCACCTCGCCGCGTACGACGCGTTGCACCAGGAGGACCGGTTGCTGCGGCTGGGCTGGGCGTTCCTCGCCGGACCCGCGCAGATCGGCGGGCAACGGCGGCGGGTCTGCCTGCCGCTGGTGTCGCGGCCGGTCCGGCTGCACCACGGGATCGGGCTCGGCTACGCCTATCACGTCGCCGGTGACGCCGGGGTGTTCCCGCTCATCGACGACTGGGCCAAGACCGCCGAACGGGAAGCCTCGCTCGCGCCGTCCGAGGAGTGGATCACCGAGACGCTGAGGCAGGCCGGGTTCGAGAACGTGCCGATCGTGCACGACGACCCCAAGAGGTTCATCTCTGGCGACGAGCTCGTGGTGGCCATGGGCGCCGGGCTGCACGCGGGCGAGCCCGTCGTGAAGACCGAGCACGGCACCGCGCTCTTCGACTGGTCGACCAAGAAGGGCCTCGACGGCACGGCGTTCGCGGCGCTGTACGGGGCCGCCACCGAACCGGACGAGCACGACGAGCCGATCAGTTCGGCGTTGCCGCTCAGCCACAGCCAGATGCGCGCGGTCGAGCATGCACGCCGTGCGCGGATCACGGTCGTGGGCGGGCCTCCTGGCGCTGGAAAGACGCACACGCTCGCCGCGTTGGCGCTCGATGCCGTGGCGGCGGGCAAGTCCGTGCTTCTCGCGAGCCGCACCCGCAACGCCGCCGACGTGCTCGGTGCCGCGCTGCGCAAGGCGGGCGGGCCGGTACCGGTGCTGTTCGGTGACTCCGAGCTGCGGCAGGAGATGGCGCGCGAACTGAGCGACGGGCTGTCCGCGACGAGCAGTCCGGACCAGCTGAACGACCTCGACAGGGCTCGGCGCGCGGCTGCTGCGGCTGTCACCCGTGTCGAACGCACGGCCGGTGGCTCGCTCACGGACGAAAAGCTTGCGGCAGAAGGCAAGAAGCACCAGGCGTTGATGCCGGCGCATCGATCCGTGGCGCCGAAAGCGTTCGACGCGGGCGTGGATTTCACCGAACTGCGCGGCCTTCTCAAGCCGCGAACCGGATTCCTGGGCGGGCTGCGCACCGGGTGGGCGCTGAGGAAAGCACGCGGGCTCACCGGCGCGGAACAGGTTCCGGTCGAGGACCTCGCCGCGGCGGTCGAGGCGGCCGAACAGACCGCGGCCTCCATCCGGATCGGGACGAACGGCGGTACGGCGTTCGGTGAGCTGCGGCCGTTGCTGGCCGAGCAGGACGTCGCGAGCCGCACGGCCACGGCGGCCTGGCTCAAGGAGTACTCGGTCAGCCGGCGGGGTGCGGGCGCGCGCCGTGCGGTGGCGGCGCTCGCGAAGGCGTTGCGGTCAGGGCGTGCGGCGCGCAGGCGTGGACTCGCCGAGATCGACAGCGCGGATCTGGTGGCGGCACTGCCGTTGTGGGTCGGCACGCTGTCCGATGTGGAGGACATCCTCCCGCCGGTGCCCGGCATGTTCGACCTGGTGATCATCGACGAGGCGAGCCACGTGGACCAGCCGCTCGCCGCGCCCGCGTTGCTGCGCGGCCGGTCCGCGGTGATCGGCGGCGATCCCCGGCAACTGCGGCACGTGTCGTTCGTGAGTGACCAGGCCGTGCAGGCGGCGGTCGACGCGGAGGGGACGCAGGACCTGCGCGACCGCCTGGACGTGCCGAAGGTGAGCCTGTTCGACGCGGGCGCCGCGACCGCGGGCGTGCACTGGCTCGACGAGCACCACCGCTGCGCACCGCACCTGATCGGGTTCGCCGCCGCGAAGTTCTACGACGGCAAGATCGCCCTGCTCACGACGCATCCGTCGATCGCCGACGTCGACTGCATCGACACCGAGCGCGTCTCCGGCGAACGCACCACGAAGGGCGCGAACCAGGCCGAGGTGGACGCCGTGCTCGCCCACGTCCGCAAACGCGTGGCCGCCGGTGTGCGCTCGATCGGTGTCGTGACGCCGTTCCGCGCGCAGGCCGACGCGCTGGAAGAGGCTCTGCTCAGCGAGCTGACGCTGGACGAGATCACCACCGGTGGCGTCCGGGCGGGCACCGTCCACGGCGTGCAGGGCAGCGAGTTCGACGAGGTCGTGATCAGCCTCGCGGCCGACGAGAAGCCGGGCGCGTGGCGGTTCGTGAACGACCGCAACCTGCTGGCCGTCCTCACCACCCGAGCTCGCCGTCAGGTGCACGTGATCACGTCGGCGGCCGAACCGCCCGGCCTGATCGGCGAGTACCTGCGGCACGCGGACGTCGCGCCGACCGAGACCGCCGGCGCCGATCCGGCTGATGAGTGGACCGCGCGTCTGGCGCAGGAACTGCGAACCGCCGGGCTGACCGTGCGCACCGGCTATCCGGTGGGGCAGTGGCGGGTGGATCTCGTGGTGGGGGAGAAGGAGAACGCCGTCGCGGTGGAGACGCGCCCGCACCCGGAAGGGGTGCGAGCGCATCTCGCCCGCTGGCGTGCGCTCACCCACGCGGGGTGGCGCGTGCACGACGCCTTCGGCAGCCGGTTCGCCGACGACCCGGCCCGCGCCGCTGTCGAGCTGGCCCAGGAACTACCTGCGGCTGGGCTTGAACAACGGCTCCGCTGAAGCCACCGACGGCAGGAACGGGTTCGGGTTCGCCGGACACACCGTCCCGACCGGCGGCAACGTGCCGGCCAGCAGGTACGCGTTCGTGTGGTCGGTCGCGCACTTGCTCGCCCCGTACGCCGTGTGACCCCAACCCGCGTACGCCAGCAAACGGCTGCCGGCGAGCTGACGGTTGGCTGCCTGCGCGCCCCGGAAGTCCGTGACACCGTCGAAGTAGTTGCCCACCACGAGAACCGGCGCGTTGGTGCGGGTGCGCCACGGCCCGGCGTAGCGGTCGGGGTTGGTCGGCCAGTTCGCGCACGCCGCGTTGCCCCACCACCAGGCCGGGCCGAACTCCGAACCCGCTGCCGCGTAACGGGAAGTCGCGCGGTAGGAGTTGAAGTCGCGCGGGAACTCGATGTCCGCGCACACGTTGCCGTTGTAGGCGTCGAACCCGTTGGCGTAGTCCGGTTCCGCCGTGACAGAAGAGACGGAGGTGGCCGGGAGACCGGCAGCAGCGTCGGACAGCTGGTCGAATAGCGCGGCGGCGTCCGGCCAGTCGCTCGGCGAGTACATCGCGCCGATCGCGGAGTTGATCACCGCGTCGTAGGTGAACACCTCGCCGCCGAGCTCGATCGGCTTGGCGCGCACCGACTTCAGCAACGCGTCCCAGCGCTTCTCCGACTGGGGCCCGAAGACGCACTGGGCCTCGTCGCAGTTGCGCAGGAACTCGCGGAACTCCTCCTTGGTCGCGATCCGGTCCGACTTGATCTGCTGCCCGCTCGACCACAGCGCGGGGTTCAGCACGCCGTCGATGACGAGCGCCCGGATGTTGTTCGGGAACAGGTTCGCGTAGGTCGCGCCGAGGAACGAGCCGTACGAGAAGCCCAGGTAGCTGATCTTGCGGTCACCGACGGCGCGGCGCAGCAGGTCCATGTCCCGTGCGACGTCGGCGGTGCTCATGTGCCGTGCGATCGGCTGGTCGTCGTTGCACTCGGGGCCGAGCGAGCGGTACCGGTCGAAGTACGGCCGTTCCTGCGCCGCCTGGTACGGGAAACCGGGGACGCCCTCGAAGAACTTGCCGAGGTCCTCCTCGCTCTTGAAGCAGTGCAGCGGATCGGACTTGCCGATGCCGCGCGGGTCGAACCCGACGATGTCGAACCGGCCCTGCAGGTTTGCCGAGAGCCTGTTCCCGGCGCCGAGCGCGAAGTCCACGCCCGAACCGCCGGGGCCGCCGGGGTTGAGGAACAGCGACCCGATCCGGCCCGCCTTGTCCGTCGCGGGCTTGCGCGCCAACGCGACGGTGGTCTTGGCACCGCGCGGGTTGTCGTAGTCGAGCGGCACCTTCACGGAGGCGCACTCGAAGCCGGGGTGCTCGGGTCCGCAGGCCGCCCAGTCGATCTTCGGGACCTGCGCGCCACCTCCCGAGGCCTGCACGGCGGGTGTGCCGGTGATCATGAGTGCGGCCGCGGCGGCCAGCACGGTGAATCGCATCGACAAGCTCCCCTCCTGTCCGAAGAAGGGCTCTTCCTACCGGCTCGCGACCGGCCCCGTCGACCGCCGAAAGTCGTGACCACCCAGTTGGGACGCGGCGTCGAGGAACGGGTTCGGGTTCGCCGGGCACACCGTCCCCGCCGCGGGCAACGCGCCGCTGAGCAGATACGAGTGGATGTGGTCGATGGCGCACTGACTGCGCCGGTACGCGATGTGTCCCCAGCCCGCGTACTCCAGCAGACGGCTGTTGGGCAGCTGCCTGGCGACGGCCTGTGCGCCCCGGAAGTCCGTGGAGCCGTCGAACCGGTTGCCCACCACCAGAACCGGCGCGGACGTGCGGGCGCGCCACGGCCCGGTGTAGCGGTCTTCGTTCACCGGCCAGTCCGCACAGGCACTGGTGCTCCACCACCAGTAGGGGCCGAACTCCGACCCCGCCTCCGCGTAGCGGGACACCGCCCGGTACTCGCCGAACGTGCGCGGGAACTCGGTGTCCGCGCACATCGTGCCCAGATTGGCGTCGAAGAAGTTGTCGTAGACCGGAGCCGACGCCGACAGACCCGCGGACGCGTCGGAGAGCTGGTCCAGCACGGCGGCGACGTCCGTCCAGCTCTCCGAGGCGAACCCGGCGAACAGCGCCCACTGGACCACCATGTCGTAGGTCCACACCTCGGCGCCGAGCGTGATCGGCCTGGCGCGCACCGAGTCCAGCAACGCCTGCCACCGCTGCGCCGAGTGCGGTCCGGAGGCGCACTGGGCCTCGTCGCAGAGCCGGAAGAACTCGTCGAGCACCTCCCGGGTCGCGATCCGATCGGACTCGATCTGCCGCCCGCTCGACCACAGCTCGGGGTTCAGCACGCCGTCGATCGCGAGGGCACGGATGTTGCCGGGGAACATGTTCGCGTAGGTCGTGCCGATGTACGAGCCGTACGAGGTGCCGAAGTAGGTGAGCTTGCGGTCGCCCAGTGCGCGCCGCAGCAGGTCGAGGTCGCGCACGACGTCGGCGGTGCTCATGTGCCGTGCGATCGGCTGGTCGCACTTGGCGGCCAGCGAGCGGTAGCGGTCGAAGAACGGCCGTTCCTGGGCCTGTTCGTACGGGAAGATCGGCTCTGCGGCCAGGAACTCCGCCCGCTCCTGCTCGGACGCGAAGCAGCGCAGCGGGTTCGACCGGCCGATACCGCGCGGGTCGAAGCCCACGACGTCGAAACGGCCCCGCAGCCCGGCCGCCATCTTCTCGCCCCACGCCCACACGTAGTCGATCCCCGACGCGCCGGGGCCGCCGGGGTTGAAGAGCAACGAGCCGATGCGTCCGGCCTGGTCGGTGGCGGGTCTGCGGGTCAGCGCCACCGTCGTCGTCGCGCCGCGCGGGTCGTCGTGGTCGAGCGGCACGGTGATCGTGGCGCACTCGAAGCCGGGGCGTGCCGGCTCACACGCCGCCCAGGCGATCGCCGGAGCGGGCGGTGCGGCCTGGGCCGCCGGTGTGAGGGTGACCACGAGCGCCACCACGGCGCCGAGCACGGAGAGACGCATGGGGCGTTCATGACCGGGCTCAGTCAGAGCGTCGATGCTTTTGGCGAACTCCCAGGTGGTCGGCGATCTGATCGTGGATGGGCGTGCCCATCACGATCGGGTTCGTCGGCGGAGCCTGCGTTGTTGTCGTTCCAGGTGTGTCCTGGTTCTCCGGCATGCGGGGAGCGTAGGCATGGTCATTGACGCCTCAAGGACGCTGATCAAGAAATCACCAGGGTCGTACCCCAAGAGGTGAATCCGGTTCCCCCGATCTATACCCAGCGTGTGACCCGGTACCTGGTATCGGACCCCCTGTGGGTGCCCCCGACCGGGTTAACCCGAATTGCCCGGCAACGTGGAATCTCATCGGCCGGACGCGGGTTTGCGTGATCTCGCGACGATGCTGAACGATCGGGTCCGAGGTCGGACGAGCGTGGAGCGTGGGCGATGGTCAGCGGTAAGCCGGGCGTCGCCAAGCGGCAGCTCATCCTGCTCACCGGCAGGGCGCACCCGGAACTGGCGGAGGCCGTGGCCAAGCACCTCGGTGTCGCCATCACCCCGCAGGCCGCCTACGACTTCGCCAACGGCGAGATCTTCGTGCGTTTCGAGGAGTCGGTCCGTGGCGCGGACGCGTTCGTCATGCAGAGCCACTGCGCGCCCGTCAACGACTGGCTGATGGAGCAGTTGCTGATGGTGGACTCGTTGAAACGCGCCTCGGCCAAGCGCATCACCGCCGTCGTGCCGTCGTATCCGTACGCGCGCCAGGACCGCAAGTACGCCGGACGTGAACCCGTGTCGGCACGGCTGGTCGCGGACATGTTCAAGACCGCGGGCGCCGACCGGATCGTGACGGTCGACCTGCACACCGCACAGGCCCAGGGCTTCTTCGACGGCCCGGTCGACCACCTGCACGCGATGTGGCTGCTCTGCGAGCACGTCCGCGGCCGCTACCAGGGCGAGGACCTCACGATCGTCTCTCCGGACGCCGGTCGCACCAGGCTCGCCGAGAAGTGGGCGGACCTGCTCGGCGGCTGCCCGATCGCGTTCATCCACAAGACGCGCGATCCGTTGCGCCCCAACGAGATCACCTCCAACCGCGTCGTCGGCGACGTCGAGGGCCGCACCTGCGTCGTGGTCGACGACATGATCGACACGGCGATGACGAGCACGACGGCGGCACGGCAGTTGCTCGAGCAGGGCGCGAAGGACGTCGTCCTGGTGGCCACGCACGGCGTGCTGTCCGGTGAGGCCCACGACCGGCTCATCGCGAGCAAGGCGCGCGAGGTGATCCTCACCGACACCCTGCCGATCCCGCACGAGAAGCGGTTCCCCGGCCTGACGGTGCTGAGCATCGCGCCGCTGCTGGCACGGGCGATCGGGGAGGTCTTCGAGGACGGCTCGGTGACGTCGCTGTTCGACGGCAACGCCTGACTTTCGGGAAGCTCGCGCCGCCGTCCCGTGTTGGTATGGGGCATGGGCGACAACGAGCGTGGCCGGGTGCGGGTCGAGCAGTCGGCGAAGCGGGTCCGTGCGTACTTCGGTGGCGAACTGGTCGTGGACGCGACCTCGCCGCGCCTGGTCTGGGAGGTCCCGTACTACCCGGCCTACTACCTGCCGCTTTCCGCCGTGCGGGTCGAGTTGAAGCCGACGGGAGAGACGAAGCACTCGCCGAGCCGGGGTGAGGGCGTCCTGCACGACGTCATCACGCCTGGTGGCACGGCCTCGGCCGCGGCGCTGACGTACCCGGACTCGCCGATCGAGGAGTTGCGGGACCTCGTCCGGTTCGAGTTCGCGGCCATGGACGAGTGGCTCGAAGAGGACGAGCCGATCTACGTCCATCCGCGTGACCCGTACAAGCGGGTCGACGTCCTGAGCAGCTCACGGCACGTGCGGGTCGCGCTGGACGGGGTGACGCTGGCGGCGTCGTCGCAGCCGCGGATCCTGTTCGAGACGAGCCTTCCGCCGCGCTACTACCTGCCGTTGAGCGACGTTCGGTTCGATCTGCTCAGGCCGTCGGACACGCGGACGCAGTGCCCGTACAAGGGGACCGCCGCGTACTGGTCGGTCGAGGTGAACGGCGTGACGCACGAGGACCTCGTCTGGATCTACCGCGAGCCGCTGCCGGAGAGTCAGAAAGTCGCCGGAATGGCGTGCTTCTTCAGCGAGAAGGTCGACCTCTTCGTCGACGGCGAGCCCCAGCAGAAGCCGAAGACTCCCTGGTCATAGCTACTGTCAGCGAGACTTAGTTCACACACTGCAAAGTTGCAGTGACTGCAAAACGATCCTGTACTCTTGCCTCGTGAACCAGCCGGGGGAGAGCCTGCGCGACCGCAAGAAGCGCCGCACGCGTGCCGCGCTCGAGCGGGCGACCGTGCGTCTCGCCGCCGAGCGGGGCTACGACCACGTCACCGTGGAGGAGATCGCCGCCGAGGCCGACGTCTCGGTGCGCACGTTCTTCAACTACTTCGCGAGCAAGGACGAGGCGCTCATCGGCGCGGACCCCGAGGCGGGTCCGCGCATCGCCGAACGCATCCTGGCCTTCCCGCCGGAGGTCTCGCCGTTCGACGCGTACCGGCGCTCGGTCCTCGCGGAGATCACCGACGAGCTGGACAACGCACGCGACCTGTGGCTGCTGCGCAAGGAAGTCCTGATGCAGCGGCCGGACCTGCTGGTCCGCGCGTTCGCCAACAGCGCCGAGTCCGAGCAGCTGCTCGCGAACGCGGTGGGACAGCGGGCAGGGCTGCCCGAGTCCCACGTGTACCCGCGGCTGCTGGTCGCCGCCGGGAGCGCCGCTTTCCGTTGCGCCGTCACGCGGTGGGCCCTGGACGACAGCGTTGCCCTGGGTGACCTGGTCGGTGAGGCGCTCGGGCTGTTCGGCACCGGGCTGGCTCACGTACCGCACCACCACGAAGGGGGATCATGAGCACCGAGGCAGAAGCAACACCGGTCCACAGCAAACGCGAAGTCGTCCAGGCCATGTGGGGCCTGATGCTCGGCATGTTCGTGGCCATCCTCGCCGGCACCGTCGTCTCGAACGCGTTGCCGCGCATCGTCTCCGAGCTCGAAGGCTCGCAGTCGATCTTCGCGTGGATCGTGACGACCGAACTCCTCGCGATGACCGCGACCGTGCCGCTGTGGGGCAAGCTCGCCGACCTGTACAGCCGCAAGCTGCTGATCCAGGCGTCGCTGAGCCTGTTCGTCGTCGGTTCGCTGATCGCCGGTTTCTCGCAGAACATCGAGATGCTCATCATCAGCCGCGTCGTGCAGGGCCTGGGCGCCGGTGGCGTCACGGCGCTCGCGACGATCGTGATGGCCGCGATGATCCCGCCGCGTGAGCTCGGCAAGTACTCCGGCATGTTCGGCGCGGTGTTCGGCGTCGGCACCGTCGCGGGCCCGCTGATCGGCGGCGTCCTGGTCGACACCTCGTGGCTCGGCTGGCGCTGGTGCTTCTTCATCGGCATCCCATTCACCCTCGCCGCGATCTACATGCTCCAGCGCACCCTGCACCTCCCGGTCGTGCGCAACGAGAAGACGAAGATCGACTACCTGGGCGCGTTCCTGATCGTGTCCGGCGTCTCGACGCTGCTGATCTGGTCGTCGCTGGCCGGCCAGAAGTTCGAGTGGGCGTCGGGCTGGACCGCCGGCCTGGTGTCGCTGGGCGTCCTGCTGCTCGTGGCCGCCGTCCGCGTCGAGGCCACCGCGCACGACCCGATCGTGCCGCTGTCGATCTTCCGCAACCGCACCGTGTCCCTGGCGACCATCGCCAGCGCCCTGGTCGGCATCGCGATGTTCGGTGGCACGGTGTTCCTCTCGCAGTACTTCCAGCTCTCGCTCGGCAAGACGCCGACCCAGGCCGGCCTGCTCGGCCTGCCGCTGATCTTCGGCCTGCTGATCTCGTCCACCGTGGCCGGTCAGCTGATCACGAAGTTCGGCAAGTGGAAGGCCTTCCTCGTCGCCGGTGGCGTGTTCATGGTCGGCGGCATGCTGCTGCTGTCCACGATCACCGCGCAGACGACCGTGTTCATGGTGTCCGTGCACATGTTCGTGCTCGGCGTCGGCGTCGGCCTGATGATGCAGAACCTCGTCCTGGCAGCGCAGAACGACGTGCCGGCGCGCGACCTCGGCGCCACCACGTCCACCCTGACGTTCTTCCGCTCGCTGGGCGGCGCGATCGGCGTCTCGGCGCTCGGCGCCGTGCTGGCCAACAAGGTCACGTCGCTCGCGACCGAGAAGTTCGGCGCGATGGGCGGTGCCACGGGCGGCGAGAACAAGGTGCCGGACATCTCGGTGCTGCCGCCGGAGCTCAAGGCCGTGATCGCCGAGATCTACGCGACGGCGACCGCGGAGATCTTCCTGGTGGGCGCGCCGTTCGCGGTGCTGGCGCTGCTGGCGGTGGCGTTCATCAAGGAGAAGCCGCTCAAGGAGACGAGCGGTGACGACCGGCTGGCGGCGGAGATGGCCGCAGGTCACTGATCGTTCGGTTCTGGCAGCGGCCCTCGACCTTCGCGGTTGGGGGCCGCTGTCGTGTTCAGAGCTGCGGCAGCTGGTCACCGGGGTCCGGGTAGCGGCCGTGTTCCAGGCGGAACACGTAGGCCCGGAGGTCGGTCTCGAGGTCGCCGGCCAGGTAGGCGAGGAAGTCGCGGGCGCCTTCGGCGGCCTCATGCCTTTGTGGCTCGGTGGAGGCGGTCCATTCGGCGAGCAGCGCGGTGATGTGCTTCTCGACCTCGGTCCGCCCGCTCCACCAGGCCCGGACGGCTTCAGGTGTCCACCGCTCGTCACCGTCGAAGGCGAAGCCGTCGTAGGGGTCCTGCTGGGCGGCGACCACCACGCTCTCCACCTCCGCCTCGGTCACGGGCTGGCGGTAGATGAACTCGTTGTAGTACTCGCCGCCGTAGAGGATGTGACGCGGGGCGTGCAGTCGTCCGGTCCAGCAGTTGTCGGTGATGCCCGTGTAGAAGGGACCGGGCACGTTCAGCCAGTGCTTCTCCGCCCACTTGTCGTTCACCCCAACCATGATCCATGACTTTCGTCAGGGGTCCACTGTGTCTTTCAGGTCGGGTTTCTCCGGCTGTTGATCCCTAGCTTCTGTCCCATGAACATCTGGGGCGCAGCGCTCACGCTGCTGGTTTCCACGTACATGGGCGAGGCCTCCTGTCCAGGCGTCGCCGTCGCGATCACCAAGGGGGACCAGGTGATCGCGGTCCAGGGCTTCGGGCACGACTCGACCGGCGCTCCGATGACCGAGAACACCAAGATGGCGATCGCCTCGGTCAGCAAGTCGTTCACGGCGCTGGCGGTCCGGCAGCTCGCGGACGCCGGCAAGATCGACCTGGACCGCCCCGTGTTCGACTCGCGCGTCACGGCACGCCAGCTGCTCGCCCACAAGTCGGGAATCAGCGACCGGACGCTGCCGGAGAAGAGCCTGAAACAGCCCGGTAGTCCGGCCGAGGCAGTAGAACGGGCCCGAGAAGCACTGCAGAAGGCAGTGCCCGACAACGAGTTCCGCTACACTAACACCAACTACCACCTGGCCGCGCGACTGGTCGAGCTGGCGTCGGGCGAGAACTTCAACGCGTATCTGAAGAAGCACGTTTTCGAACCGCTGGGCATGCGCGACACCGTGGCGATCGACGTGACACCACGCGATCTGCCCGCCGACTACCGCAAGGGCTACGGCTACGCCTACGGGTTCTCGATTCCGCTGACCGAACCGGACCGGTTCGTGACAGGCTCGGACGGCGTGATCACGACTGCGGCGGACATGGCGAAGTGGCTGGCCGCGCAGCCGAAGCTGGCTCCGCAGGACGGCATGGGCTGGGAGGCCGACCAGCAGGGACGGCTGCGGCACAACGGGATCTGGTTCACCAGTACGGCCGGGCAACTGCTGACGGAGTCCGGATACGGGATCGCGGTCATGGCCAACAGCGGCATCACGCTCGGCAACGAGGGCACGTACGGGCTGGAGAACGGGATCGCCGACGTCGTCGACGGCAAGACGCCTCCGGAGCCGGAGTCGTACCGGCTGCTGATCGATCTCGTGCTGGCGGCGCTCACGTTGCTGTCCACGGCATTGGGGATTCGGGCACTGAAAAGGCCGAGGAGGTTCCACAAGGCGTGGCAGGTGCTCAGGTTCGTGCCGCTGGGCGTGCTGTTGGCGTTGCCCACCTTGCTCGGGCTGCTGTACGGCGGCGGGCGCGACATCACGTTCTTCCAACTGGCGCACTATTCACTGCCGCTTGTGGTGTGGTTGGGCGTGTCCAGCGTGATGAACCTGAGCGTGGCGGTCGCGAGGTGGCGGCGATGAGGACGGCGGCGCTTGCGGGCTGTGTGGCGGCGGCGGTCGCGGTGTCGTTCGCCATGCAGACCAGCGTTCCACCGTGGACGGTCGCGGTGTGGGGGCCGCTGTTCGTGATCTCGTTCCTGCTCGGGCGCCGCACCGAGTCCGGCTGGACGGCGCTGGTGCTGGTGGGGGCGGTCGTCGGCGGGCTGATGGCGTTGGTGGTGGTGGGGCTGTCGGTCGCGTTGCCGTGGTTCCTCGGGCGGGTCGCGCACCAGCAGGCGGCGTTGGCCGCCGCCACGGTCGAGGCCGCTCACCTGCGCGAACGCACCCGGATCGCGCACGAGGTCCACGACACGCTCGGGCACGAGCTGAGCCTGCTGGCGTTGCGGGCGGGCGTGCTGGAGATGACGCTGCCCGCCGCGCACCAGGCTGCCGCCGCGGAGCTCCGGGAGACCGCGGCCGACGCCACGGAACGCCTGTCGGAGCTGGTGTTCCTGCTGCGCGACGGTGATCCGCCGGAGGACCATGACCTCCAGGACCTCGTCGGCCGTGCCACAAAGGCCGGGATGCGGGTCGAGTTCACCACGGACGGCCCGATTCCGTCCACAGTGGAGCGGACGGTGCACAGGGTGGTGCAGGAGGCGCTGACGAACGCCGCCAAGCACGCGCCGAAGTCGTTGCTGCAGCTGAACATCACCACCAACGAAGCCGAGACGGTGGTCGAGGCGGGCAACGACGCCGGACGGCGGCGCGGTGCGGGCAGCCGGGTTGGGCTGGTCGCGTTGCGCGAACGGGTGCGGCTCGCCGGGGGTAGCCTGCGCGTCAGTCGTGGCGGCGGCCGGTTCGAGCTGGTCGCCGTGCTACCGCACTCGGGGGATTCGTGATTCGCGTACTGCTCGCCGACGACGAGACGATGGTGCGCGCCGGGGTGCGCGCGATCCTCGGCTCCGACCCCGAACTGGACGTCGTCGCGGAGGCGTCGGACGGTCGCGAGGCGATCGACCTCGCGTTGAAGCACCGGCCCGACGTCGTGCTGCTGGACATCCGGATGCCACGCCTCGACGGCCTGGAGGCGGCCTCGGAACTGGCGCGGCTGGGGTTCGGCGTCGCGATGCTGACGACGTTCAACGACGACGGCTACCTGGAACGGGCACTGGACGGCGGCGCGCGCGGATTCCTGCTGAAGTCAGGTGATCCGCGCGAACTGATCGCGGGCGTGCACGCGCTCGCGTCCGGCGGTGCCTACCTGGCGCCGAAGGTGGCGGCCCGGATGATCAGCCGGTTCCGCGGCGGCCGGACAGGGCAGGCGCGCGAACGGGTGGAGTCGCTGACCGCGCGGGAACGCGACGTGCTCGCGTTGTTAGGCCAGGGTCTGTCGAACGCGCAGATCGCCCGCCGCCTCGACCTGGTCGAGGGCACGGTGAAGGGGCACGTGAGCGCGATCCTGGGCCGCCTGGGCGCGGAGAACCGGGTCCAGGCGGCGATCGTCGCCCACGAAGCAGGCCTCTAGAAGGGGAAGTGGCCGTGCTGGCCGGCGACCGTGACCCAGCGGGTCGCGGAGAACGCCTCGATGCCCCACCGGCCGCCGAACCTGCCGTACCCACTGGACTTCACGCCACCGAACGGCGCCTGCGGCTCGTCGTCCACCGTCTGGTTGCCGACGTGCACGATGCCGGTGCGGATCCGTTGCGCGAGAGCGAGACCGCGCCGCGAGTCCTCGGTGAGGATGCCCGCGGTGAGGCCGTGCTCGGTGTCGTTGGCGACGGCCACGGCCTCATCGTCGTCGGCGACGGGGACGACGATGACGGCCGGGCCGAAGATCTCCTCCTGAAAGACGCGCATGGACGGAGTCACACCGTCGAGCACGGTCGCGCCGCCGTTGCCACCGGCGCGCACGGTCGCGCCCGCCTCGACCGCCTCGGCCACCAGCGCGGCGACGCGGGAGGCGGAGCGCGGGTTGATCACCGGGCCGATCACCGTGCCGGGGTCGGCGGGATCGCCGTGCGGCAGTGAATCGACCTTGGCCGCGAGCTTCGCGGTGAACTCCTCGGCGACCGACCGGTGCACCAGGATGCGGTCCGTCGACATGCAGATCTGGCCGGCGTTGTGGAACGCGCCGAACGTCGCCGCGTCCACCGCGTGGTCGAGATCGGCGTCGTCGAGCACCAGCAGCGAGTTCTTGCCGCCGAGCTCCAGCACGGCGGGCTTGAGGTGTTGCGCGGCAAGGGTTCCGACGATCCGGCCGACCTCGGTCGAGCCGGTGAAGTTCACGGCGCGCACGCGCGGGTCGGTGATCAACGCCTCGGCGACCGCGGCGGCGTCGGCGGGAGCGTTCGTCACGACGTTGAGCACGCCCGCCGGCAGCCCCGCCTCGCGCAGCACGTCGGCGATGAACAGCCCGGCCGCGATCGGCGCGTCCTCGCTGGGCTTGAGCACCACGGTGTTCCCGGCGGCGAGCGGTGCCGCGACCGCCCGCGCGCTCAGGATGACCGGCGCGTTCCACGGCGCGAACGCCGCGACCACGCCGAGCGGTTCCCGGACGGCGAGCGACAGCTGGCCGGGCACGTCCGTCGTCAGCACCTCGCCGACGGGCTGGGTGACCGCCGCGGCCGCCTCGCGCAGGATGTTGGCCGCCAGCATGACGTTGAACCCGGCCCACCCGCCGACACCACCGACCTCGGCGGCCATCAGCGCGACGACCTCGGGCGTCCTGGCCTCCAGCCCGTCCGCGGCTCGCAGCAGGATCCCGCGCTTCACCGACGGCGTCGTCGCCGACCACTCCGGGAAGGCCGCCTGAGCTGCGTCGACGGCCCGCGTGACGTCCGCCGGCCCGCCCGCGGCCACCACGGCGTACACCTCGCCGGTGAAGGGGTTGAGGTCGTCGGTGGTGCGGCCGTCCAGCGCGGGAACGCTGTCGCCGCCGATGAGGAGCTCACGCTTGTCGCTTGCCACAGTTGAGGATTCAACCGTCAGACGGGGTGATCATCCAAGTCCGGCTTCCGGTGGATGGAAACTGGGCTCCAGCATCCGGGCGATACCCCGAGCCGCCACCTGCAACGCCGCCACCAGCCGCGCCCGCACGTTGCGCAGGTCCGGCACCACGATCCCGAGCGCCGCGACGACGTGCCCCTCCACCTCGATCGGCACCGCCACGCTGCACGCCCCGAGCGTCATCTCCTCGAACGTCTGCGCGTACCCGTCCCGCCGGATCCGGTGCAGCTGCGCCCGCATCCGGCCTGGCTCCGTGACCGTGAACGCCGTGATCCGCGTCAGCCCGTGCGTGAGCACCTCTTCCTGAATCTCCGCGGGCGCGTGCGCGAGCAACACCTTCCCAACCCCTGTGGAGTGCAACGGCAACCGGCTGCCGGTCGAGCTCACGATCGGCACCGACGCGTGCCCCGACACCCGATCGAGGTACAGCACCTCGGTCCCCTCCCGCACGGCCAGGTGCACCACCGCCCGCGTCGCCGCGTGGATGTCGTGCAGGAACGGCTCCGCGACCCGGCTCAGTTCGACCTCCCCGGCCGCGAGCAACCCGAGCCGCCAGATCCGCCGCCCGATCACGTACTCGCCCGAGTCCAGCCGCCGCACCGCGCCCCACTCCGTGAGCTCGGCCAGCAGCCGGTGCGTGGTGCTGATCGGCAGCCCGCAACGCCGCGCGATGCCGCTCAGGGTCTGGCGGCGATGCCGGCCGTCGAACGTGCCCAGCAGCGACAGCAGCTTGGAGGAGACGGTGGCGGCCACCCCAGGATTCTGCACGGTTCGGTAGAACTGGGCACGTGACGTACCTCGGTGAGGGCTGGGACAGCACCGCGTTCCTGGTCGGCGGACGCTGGGTGGAACGACGGCCGCGCCGTCCCGAGATCGAGCCGCAGCTCGTGCGCGAGACGGTGGTGATGCCGTGGCTCGCACCTGTGCTGCCACTGCCCGTCCCGGTGCCGGAGATCGTGTCCGAGGAGCCGCTGGTGGTGCGGCACGAGCTGGTGCGCGGCGAGGAGCTGACCCGGCTCAACGCCGCCCAGGGCCGGCAGCTGGGGGAGTTCCTGCTGGCTCTGCACGCGGTGCCCGTGGCAGAGGCGGAGCGGCGAGGTGTCGGTCCGATGCCGTTGCCCGTCGACCGCTTCCGGGCCGAGGTGCGGGTGCCCGGCGGCGAGGAGCTGCTGGCCCAGATCGACGACCTGCCCGCCGACACGCTGGTGCACGGCGACCTCGGCACCGAACACGTGCTCGGCGGCGACGGCGTGCTGACCGGCGTGATCGACTTCGGTGACCTGCACATCGGGGACGCGGCGATCGACCTCGCGTGGGCGCTGCACTCCACGTCTCCCGAGTTCGCCCAGGCCTTCGCCGAGACGTACGGAGTCACGAGGGAACTGCGTGAGCGGGCGTTGTTCTGGCACCGGCTCGGGCCTTGGTACGAGGTACTGCGCGGCAACGACACCGACGACGCCGAGATGACCGAAGTTGGGCTGGCTGGAGTACTCGAACGGCTGAGAACCGGGTAACCGGAGGCAGACAGCCCCGATCGAGGAGGACGACATGCCCTGGGTTCGCCGCCACCGCCGCAGCGCCCCGTACAGCTGGTTCCGCAGCACCACGGTCCGCAGCCACTACCGCAGGCCGCAAGGTTCGATGTGGATTCCGATCGTCGTCGCGATCGCCGTGATCGTGCTGCTCATCGTCCTGTTCTGAGGGTAGTGTCGAAGGCATGGGACAGTTGGGCGAGTTGTTCCCGGGCCCCAAGGTCCGCCGCGAGGCGACGGACGCGGGCACCGGTGAGGACTACGAGGAGACCGGTCCGCTCGATCTGACGGCGGGCGCGGTGCGCCTCAGGCCGCGCCCGAAGCCGGTTCCGGCGCCCGAGAGCGACGAGTGATCACCGGTACTACCCTTGGCCGGTGCTAGCCGGCCTGCTCTTCCTCATCCCCGCACTCTTCTTCGTCATCGGGATGGTGCGTGACCGCCGCAGGCTGAGCAACGCCGTCTGGCTCGGCATCTCGCTCGTGATGCTGCTGCTGCTGCTGGCGGAGGCCGGGCGGGACAACCCGGTGGTGAGCCTGCCGCTGCTGCTCGTGTTCATGCTGGCCGTTCTCGGCCTGCTGCTGCTCCCGTTGGCGTTGCTGGCCAACGGGCTGGTGATGGTCCGCCGGGAGGGCCGGTCGCTGGGCAACCTGCTGTCGTTGCTCGCGGGTCTGGCCCTGCTCGGCGAGATGATCTACTTCTTCTGGGGCATCGCCCAGCCCAACGACTGGATCCGCGGCACCGCCATCGGTCTGTTCCTGGTGTCGGCGTACATCGCGTTCTTGTTCGTGAGCCTTCTGCTGTACTCCGTCGTCTACGGCCGCACGGGCCGCCGCCACGGGTTCGACGGCATCGTGGTGCTCGGCGCGGGCCTGATCGGGTCCCGCGTGCCCAAGTTGCTGGCGAACCGGCTCGACCGCGCGATGCGGCTCTACCACCGCGAGCGCGGGTCCGGCCGGTCACCCGTGATCGTCGTGTCGGGCGGGCGCGGCGCGGACGAGGACGTCTCCGAGGCCTTCGCCATGCGCGAGTACCTCCTCGAACACGGCGTGCCCGACGCCGACGTCGTGATGGAGGACCAGGCGACCACGACCGAGGAGAACCTGCGCTACAGCAAGGCTTTGCTCGCCGAACGAGGTCTCAACGGCCGGGTCGTCGCGGTCACGAACAACTACCACGTGTTCCGCACCGCCGTGCTCTCCCGCAAGCAGGGCCTGCGGCTGCAGGTCATCGGCGCGCCCACCGCCTGGTACTTCGTGCCGAGCGCGTTCCTGCGGGAGTTCGTGGCGCTCCTGGTCCGCAACCCCGTCGTGCACGGCCTGGCGTGCGCCGTGCTGATGGCCGGCGGGCTCGCGCTGACCCAGATCGGCTAACCCAGGAGCGCCTTCATCTCGGTGATCTCCTGCTGCCGGCCGTCGATGATCGCCTGCGCGAGCTTCTTCGCGCCCTCGTCCTTGCCCTGGGCGAGTTCGGTCTTCGCCATCTCGACGGCACCTTCGTGGTGCTTGATCATCATGTCGAGCCACATCCGGTCGAACTCGGCGCCGCTGGACTTCTCCAGCTTCGCCATGTCGTCGTTGCTCATCATTCCGGCCATGTCGTGGCCCTGGCGGTCCTGTTTGGCGGCGCCCCACTGCTGGAGCCACTCGTTCATCCGAGCGATCTCCGGGTCCTGCGCCTTCTCGATGCGGGAGGCGAGATCGCGCACCTTGTCGTCGCTGCTGCGCGACGGCACGAGCTTCGCCATCTCCAGCGCCTGCTCGTGGTGGGGACCATCTCCTGCGCGAACGTGACATCGGCAGCCGTGTTCGCGGGACCGCCACAGGCGCTCAGAACGAGCATGCCGACGACAGCCCCGATGAGGGACTTCTTCAAGGGATTCTTCTTCTCTCTGCGTTTGTGGACAGTGCTGAACGGACTGGGCGAACTCAGTTCCGCAGCACGCAGAGAGTCGTGAGGAGCTGTCTTCCGCCCGGTGGCGGACGTTGAGGGGTGCTCGGCGAGAGGTGCCGCGAGCCGGGGGAGTGCCGTCCGGACCAGGAACCAGCCCAGCAGCACGACGGCCGCGGCGACCAGGACCGCGAGGCACAGGTGCAGCAGGTCGTGCTCGTGGGGCTGCTGGGGTTCTTGCTGATGGGACGTCGTGTGCTCGGCGTGCGGAGTCTCCGCCGTTGCGACATGGTGCATCCCGACGACCGAGAAGACGAGTGCGCACAGCAACACCCACTGGGTGAACCGGCGCCTCGTCGTGTGACACACCCTACGGGGGTATGGCTTGATGAAGATACCCCCTAGGGGTATTGTTCGGCGCGACGCTGAAGGAGGAGGAGATGGACCACGCTCCCGCGAGTCTCACCAGACAGGCGATCTCCGCGACGCTGCACTGCCTCACCGGCTGCGCGATCGGCGAGGTGCTCGGCATGGTCATCGGCACGGCGCTGGGCTGGGGAAACCTCGCCACGGTCGTGCTGGCCGTGGTGCTCGCGTTCGTGTTCGGCTACTCGCTGACGATCCGCCCGGTGCTGCGTTCGGGCCTCGCGTTCAAGGCGGCCCTCGGGGTGGCGCTGGCCGCGGACACCGTGTCGATCGCGGTCATGGAGATCGTCGACAACGCGGTGATGCTGCTCGTGCCCGGCGCGATGAACGCCGGCCTCGCGAACTGGGTGTTCTGGGCGGCGCTGGTGTTCTCGCTGGCCGTCGCGTTCGTGGTGACGGTGCCGGTGAACCGCTGGATGATCTCGCGCGGCAAGGGTCACGCGGTCGTCCACCAGCACCACCACTGAGACGACGAGGGCCGGGGCGCACCCCCGGCCCTCATCACTGCTCAGGTGCGGCTGAACGTCATCACCCAGTTCGTCTCCCAGGTCTCGCCGCCGTCGTAGGAGAACTGCTGCTGCCAGACCGGTTCGGCACCCACCGTCCAGTCGAACCGCACCTTCACCGCGTGCCCGCCGACCACGTCGTCGCCGAGGAACACCCCGTGCCCGTCGTCGAACCGCCCCTCCAGCGGCGGGTCGAGGTGTCCGGGGGCGCGGGTGGAGGCCCACCAGATGCGCCAGACGTCGTCGGACGGGTCGTACTGACGCAGGGTCATGCCCTCCCAGTCGTCCGCGAAGACGCTGTCGATGATCGCCGCGCCGCCCAGCAGAGGTCTGGCTTCGGCCTGCGTCTCGAACTCGACCCACTCGGTGCCGCGGCCGACGATGTCGGCGATCTTGCGGTTGGCCACCCGCCAGCGGCCGTGGAGGAAGTTGAAATCGTTCTCACTCATGGGAAACGAAGCTAAACCGTTTCACTGACACCTTTTGTCAGTGATCGACTATTGACGCAAAGGTCTGGACCATTTTACCGTTCCGGGCAGTGGCCGCCGCCCTAGCCAGGAGGTCCTTTCCCTTGCGACTGCTCGCCAGAGTGGTCCCGGTGCTAGCTCTGCTAGCCGGGACCGTGATAGCCGTGACCAACGCGCCCACCGCAGCCGCAGCCCACGAGGACTGCCGGCCGGACGGGCTGTACAAGACGCCGGGTGTCGAATCGCCGTACTGCACGGTCTACGACACCGCGGGCCGAGAGACCATGGGTGACAAGTCCAGACGTGTCATCGGGTACTTCACCAGCTGGCGGACCGGCAAGAACGGTCAGCCGGGGTACCTCGCCAAGGACATCCCCTGGAACAAGGTCACGCACCTGAACTACGCGTTCGCGCACATCGACGCCCAGAACAAGATCTCGGTCGGCGCGAACGACGCGAACAACTCGTCCATCGGCATGGAGTGGCCGGGCGTCGCCGGCGCCGAGATGGACCCGTCGCTGCCCTACAAGGGGCACTTCAACCAGCTCACGAAGTTCAAGAAGCAGAACCCGAACGTCAAGACGCTGATCTCGGTCGGCGGCTGGGCGGAGACCGGCGGCTTCTTCAACGCCGACGGCACGCGCAACGCGTCGGGCGGCTTCTACAAGCTCGGCCAGAACCAGGCGGCGATCGACACGTTCGCCGACAGCACCGTGGAGTTCCTGCGCAAGTACGGCTTCAACGGCGCCGACATCGACTACGAGTACGCGACGTCGAACAACCACGCCGGCAACCCGGACGACTTCTGGATCTCCAACGCCAACCGCGGCACGCTGTGGGCCGGCTACCAGGCGATCATGAAGACGTTGCGCGAGAAGCTCGACCGCGCCGGTGCCGCCGACGGCAAGCACTACATGCTGACCGCCGCCGTGCCCGCCTCGGGCTGGCTGCTGCGCGGCCAGGAGGCGTACCAGGTCGTCAAGTACCTCGACTACCTCAACGTCATGAGCTACGACCTGCACGGCTCGTGGAACCAGTTCGTCGGCCCGAACGCCGCTCTCTACGACGACGGCAAGGACGGTGAGCTCTCGGCCGGTGGCGTGTACACGGCACCGCAGTACGAGGGCATGGGGTACCTGAACACCGACTGGTCGTACCACTACTACCGCGGCGCCATGCAGGCCGGACGCATCAACATCGGCGTGCCGTTCTACTCGCGTGGCTGGCAGGGCGTCACCGGTGGCACGAACGGGTTGTGGGGCAAGGCTCCGCTGCCGAACCAGTCGCAGTGCCCGCCCGGCACCGGTTCGTCGGTCGGCTCGACCACGCCGTGCGGTAACGGCGCGGCCGGCATCGACAACATCTGGCACGACGTCACCGCGGGTGGCGCCGAGGTTCCGTCCGGTGTGAACCCGTTGTGGCACACCAAGAACCTGGAAGCCAAGATCACCGGTTCGTACTCCTCGCAGTACGGCCTGGACCCGGTCAACGACCCGACCGACCGCCTCACCGGCACGTACGCGCCGTACTACGACTCGACGTTGAAGTCGCCGTGGCTGTGGAACAACGACAAGAAGGTGTTCCTCTCCACCGAGACCGAGCAGTCGATCGCGGAGAAGGCCAAGTACGTCAAGGACAAGGGCCTCGGCGGCATCATGATCTGGGAGCTCGCCGGTGACTACAAATATGACTCCGTCAAGAAGGAGTACTTCATCGGCGACACGCTGCTGTCGACCATCAACACCGGCCTGAACGGTGCCGCGCCCTACGGTGCCGCGAAGGCTTCGACGCAGCAGACGCAGTCCCTCGCGGTCGACGTCGACATCTACGGCTACGCGTTGGGCGACAACAACTACCCGATCACGCCGAAGATCAAGTTCACGAACCGCTCCACCGTCACCATCCCCGGCGGCACGAAGATCGCGTTCGACTACGGCACCAGCGCGCCGGGCAGCATGGCCGACCAGTCCGGCTTCGGGCTGAAGATCGTGTCGAAGGGACACAGCGGATCCAACGTCGGCGGCCTGAAGGGCGACTTCCAGAAGGCCGAGCTCACGCTGCCGTCGTGGCAGTCGCTCGCACCGGGCGCGTCGATCGAGCTGACGGTCAGCTACCAGCTGCCGATCTCGACGCCGTCGAACTTCGTGTTCACGTTCGGCGGCCAGTCGTACGCGATCACCGCGGACTACCCGCGCATCGGTGGCGGCAACCCGCCGACCTCCACGTCGACCACCACCTCCACCACGACCACGACCACCACGACGACCACCACCACGAACCCGCCGGCCTGCTCGCTGCCCGCGTGGGAGAGCGGCAAGGTCTACACCGGCGGGAACGAGGTGTCGCACAAGGGCCGCAAGTGGCGCGCCCAGTGGTGGACCACCAACGAGGAACCCGGAACCACGGGTGAGTGGGGCGTCTGGCGCGACCAGGGCGCCTGCTAGCTCTCGCTGAAGTCAGGAAACTGTCAGGCGCGGGGCTTAGGCTGTTCATCGTGACCGCCCAAGACCCGCGCCTGCAGGAACTCCTCCTGCTCCGCAAGGTGCGCGACCGGATCGACCGCGAGTACCGGCAACCGCTGGACGTCGCGGCACTGGCCCGCGGCGTGCACCTGTCCGCCGGCCACCTCTCGCGAGCGTTCCGCGCGGCGTTCGGCGAGTCGCCCTACAGCTACCTGATGACCCGCCGCATCGAGCGGGCCATGACGTTGCTGCGCCGCGGCGACATGTCCGTCACCGACGTCTGCTTCGAGGTCGGCTGCACCTCGCTCGGCACGTTCAGCACCCGCTTCTCCGAACTGGTGGGCATGTCCCCGAGCCAGTACCGCAAGGTCGCGGGCGAGGACGGCCAGGGCATCCCGAACTGCCTGGCCAAGGCCGTCATGCGGCCGATCAGGAATCGAGAAGCGGCGACCGGTCCGTCCGATTAGGTTGACCGGCATGTCAGTCATCATCGCCGCGGCGTTCCTGCCCGCAGACGACCCCGAGAAGTCGCTCGGCTTCTTCCGCGACGCACTCGGCTTCGAGGTCCGCCAGGACGTCGGCCAGGGCACCATGCGCTGGATCACCGTGGGCCCACCCGGCCAGCCCGAAACCGGCATCGTCCTGCACCCGCCCGCCGCCGACCCCGGCGTGAGCGACGAGGAACGCCGCACCATCGCCGTCCTCATGGCGAAGGGCGTCTACACGGCGATCTCGCTCGGCTCCAAAGACCTGCAGGGCACGTTCGACCGTGCGCGCGCATGGGTCGAGTCGTCAGGCGCGGGCGAGGTCCTGCAAGAGCCCGAGGACCAGCCGTGGGGCGTGCGGGACTGCGCGTTCCGCGACCCGGCCGGCAACCTGGTCCGCGTCAACCAACTGTGAACGTGGTGCCGGGCGCGGCGTAGCCGACCTGCCCCGCGTACCGGGCCGAGGCACGAGCGACCGCTTCCTGAGGGCTCAGGAAGCGGCCCACGTGCGTGACGACCAACCGCCCCGCGCCTGCCTGGGATGCCGTCTCACCTGCGTCTTCTGGCGTGTGGTGGGCCATGTCCGGTGTCTTCTCGGCGCTTTCGGCCTCGCACAGCAGCACGTCGGTGCCGCGGGCCAGTTCGACGAGGCTCGGGCACGCCGCGGTGTCGCCGGAGTAAGTCAGTGAGCGGTTCTCCGCCTCGATCCGGACGCCGAACGCGGGGATGCCGTGCTCGACCGCCGCCGTGGTCAGCCGCAGCGAACCGACCGTCGCCCGGTGGCCGTCGTGCAGTTCGGTGATCGCGAAGGCGTCCTCGATCGGGCTGCGCACCGGTCCGTTGGTGAGGAAGCCGGCCAGGCGGTCGGCGATGCCGGGTGGCCCGTACAGCGTCACCGGCGGGCGTGAGACGTCCGCGAACAGCAGGGCGTAGTAGGCGGTGAGCAGGTCCGCGCTGTGGTCGGCGTGCAGGTGCGAGATCCAGATCGCGTCCAGGTCCTCCAGTCGCGTGTGGCGCTGCAACGGGCCGAGCGTGCCGGTGCCGGCGTCCATCCACACGCGAGTGTCGCCGTGCGACACCAGATAGCCCGAACACGGGTTGTCCGTGCTCGGGTACGGCGTCGCGCACCCGAGCACGGTCAGGCTGAGGTCCATCGGTCAACCGTAGATCAACGGGCGCGGGTTCCCTTGAGCTTCACCAGTTCCGACTCGAACAGGCTCTGCTCGACCTTCAACGTGCCGGGCACGGCCACGTCCGGCTTGCTCATGTACGACTGCGTCGCGGAAGGCCGTCCCACCAACGAGAACCGCAGTTCACCGGTGAGCCCCAAGGTGTCGATGGAGTTGGTCTCGTGGAACGCGCGCAGCACGCCGTCGCGCGTGAGGTCGTTCTTCTCGCACGCTTTCTCCAGCACGGCCACGTACGCCAACGCGACCGTGTAGCCGTGCACGGAGTTCAGGGAACCCGGCTCGCCCGGCCACCGCTGCTCGTAGGCGTCACGCAGCTCCCGGACACCCCGTGCCTCGCCGCTCCACGGCGCGACCGGTGACGTGAGCAGGACCTGTTTGGCGAACACGGCGGCCACCGGTGACTGCATGATCGCCGGGTCGTAGCTCACCGCGCTCGACAGGATCGGCACGGTCCAGCCGAGTTGTGCGGCGATGCCCACGGCCGCGGCGGTCTGCGGCGGGGTCAGGCTGAGCACCAGGACCTTGGCGTCGGCGGCCTTCAGGGCGGCGATCTGGGTGGTGAGGTTCGCCGTCGTCTCGGTGACCGCCTGCTCCGAGATCTTCATGTCCCAGTTCTCCGCGACGAACCGGCTGCCCTCCAGCGCGTTGTCGCCGAAACTGCCGCGCAGGTGGAGATGACCGATCATGTCGCCGGTGTTCAGCGCGCCCTTGCGCTTGAAGTGGTCGAGGCCGTTGATGATGTCGAGGTCGTAGGTCGTGCCGACGATCATCATGTGCGGGTTGCCCAGCAGGGAGGCCGCCCACGAGCCGGGCACGGTGAGCGCCCGCGTCTGCATCAGGTCGGGTTCGATGGCCGCGGTCATCGGCTGGCCCGTGACGTCGATGAATCCCAGCACCTGGGGTTCGAGGTCGAAATAGCCGTCCAGTGCCTTCTGAACGTCGTAAGCGTGGTCCTTCTGCTTCAGCTCGACCCGTCGTCCGCACACGCCGCCACGTTTGTTGACCTGGTCCAGATAAAGTTCATATCCGCGAATCCGGAGAACCGAAGTCCCTTTGAAGGGGCCGGTCATGTCGGTCAGAACGCCGAGTGAGATCGCCTCGTCGGTGACACCGGGGCCCGTCCTGACAGGCTGATTCATCTGGTCATTCCCTGCGCAGCCGGTGAGTGCGGCGAGCAGGAGGGCCGTGGGCAAGAATAGATGACGAATGGACATTCCAGGCCTTGTCGCAGGGGAACTAGATCAGCGGCGGGGCCGAAGTATTGATCAGCGGGCCGGGATTCGTCCAATTTTGTGGCCCGGAACACCCCTGTGGGGTGAACAGCTTCGATTGCCGATGTAAAACGGGTGCCGGGTACCTTGATCGGGTGGAAGAGCCCGTGTGGAACGAGTGGCGACGGCCAGGCCCGACGCCCGCGCAACGGCGGCGCGACATCGGCATCGCCGTGATCGTCCTGCTGTGCGCCGTCGAGGTCACCACGCTGGTCAACAGCATGGGTGCCTACGTCTTCCGGGATCCGCCCGGTCTGGCCGCGCAACTCGCCTGGGTGCTCGCGTTGTCCGTGCCGCTGGTCGTGCGCCGCCGCTACCCGCTGGCCGTGATGCTCGTGGTGTCGGCCCTGTTCATCGCGGCGCAGGTGAACCGCGCCGGCGACACCCTGGTGCCCTCCGCGATCCTGTTCCTCGCCATCTACACGGTCGGCGCGTGGGAGCAGAACCGCCGTGTCGCGCGCTGGTCCCGCATCGGCGTGATCGGCGCGATGTTCCTGTGGCTCGGGTTCAGCCTCGTGCGGTCCCTGCTCGGTCCCAAGGGCGATTTCAAGGACGCCGCCGGGCCGATCGATCCGGTGCTCGCCTCCGTCCTCTACGGACTGGAGTTCAACATCTTCTTCTTCATGCTCGCCTACGTGGTGGGGGAGATGGCCTGGTCTGGAGCCCGGCGCCGGGCTCAACTGGAGTTCCAGGCGGAGGAGCTGCGCCGCTCGCAGGAGCAGAACACCCGCGGCGCCATCGCGGCCGAACGCATGCGCATCGCCCGCGACCTGCACGACGTCGTGGCGCACCACGTGTCCGTCATGGGCATCCAGGCCGGTGCCGCGCGCCGGGTCCTCGACTCCGATCCCGTTCTGGCCCGCGACGCACTGCAGACCGTTGAGCAGACCGCCCGGACCGCGATCAGCGAACTGCGCGGCCTGCTGGGCGTGCTGCGAGCGGACGCCGACACCGACCTGAAAGCGGCGCCCGGCCTGGACGACCTGCCGGAGCTGTTCGACAGCGCCCGCGCGGCAGGCCTCGAGATATCGCACGGCGTATACGGCGACGTGCGTGAGGTGCCGCCCGGCGTCGCGTTGTCGGCGTATCGCGTCGTGCAGGAAGCACTCACGAACGTCGTGAAGCACGCGGACGCCCAGCACGTCGACGTCCGGATGCGGTTCCTGGACAGCGCTCTGGAACTCGAGATCACCGACGACGGCCGTGGCCGTG
Organism: Lentzea waywayandensis; assembly: GCF_900115955.1. Lineage (GTDB taxonomy): Bacteria > Actinomycetota > Actinomycetes > Mycobacteriales > Pseudonocardiaceae > Lentzea > Lentzea waywayandensis. Next base: position 1,291 of record NZ_FOYL01000021.1, on the reverse strand, counting down.
CCGTCTCGACAAGCCCAGGTTTCGGACTGGTCGGGATGCGCGAACGTCTTGCCGTGCACGGCGGTTCGCTGGAAGTAGGACCAAGGCGCGACGCGGGCTATCTGGTCCGTGCGTCGCTGCCGACGTTGTTGGAGGAGAAGGCGTGAGTTTGCGAGTCGTGCTGGCCGACGACCAGGATCTGGTCCGAGCCGGGTTCCGGGTCATCCTCGGCACCGAGCCCGGCATCGAGGTCGTCGGCGAGGCGGGCGACGGCGCCCAGGCCGTGGAACTCGTCGCGTCACTGCGGCCCGACGTCGTGCTGATGGACGTCCAGATGCCGCGCATGGACGGCCTTGAAGCCACCCGCCACATCCTTTCCGCAGGTCACGGCACCCGAGTCGTCATCCTGACCACCTTCGACCGTGAGGACTACCTCTTCGAGGCACTGCAGGCGGGCGCGAGCGGCTTCCTGCTGAAGAACGCTTCGCCGGAAGACCTCGTGGAGTCCGTGCGGGTCGTCGCGCGCGGGGACGCGTTGCTCTCACCCGAGGTGACACGACGGGTGATCGCCCGCTTCAGCACGGCGCCAAGGGCACGCACCCGGCCACCGGAGCTCACCGACCGCGAGTTCGAGGTGCTGGTGGAACTGGCCAAGGGCGCGTCCAACGCGGAGATCGCCGCGACGTTGTTCCTGGGGGAGACCACCGTGAAGACACACGTCTCCCGTGTGCTGACCAAGCTCGGTCTGCGCGACCGCACGCACGCCGTGGTGTTCGCCTACGAGAGAGGGATCGTCACGCCTGGCGGCTGAAGCCGTCTGGAACTCATACTGTCCCGGCTTCACATCGCCGTGAGAGGTGGGCTCAGTGACGACGAACTCGCGCATCCGCCGCAGTGGCTTGGCTCCGGTCCTCCAGGCACGGCTGGTGCTGTGGGCGTTCGTCGTCGTGAACCTGGCGATCGTCGAGTTCCTGTTCCTGACCGCGGGCACGGGCAAGAACGAGGTCCTCACCGTCGCCAAGTTCTTCGGCCTGCACGCCGCGCTGATCATGATGTTCCAGTTGTTGCTGGTGGCTCGCCTGCCGTGGCTCGATCGGCGCATCGGCATGGACCGCTTGACGGTGTGGCACCGGTGGGTCGGCTTCACGCTGCTGTGGACGGTGCTCACGCACGCCACGATCGTCGTGCTGGGGTACGCGACCTTGGACAACGCGCCGATGGCGAAGACGTTCCTCGCCCTCGCGGGCGTTCCCGCTTCGCTGCTGGGCATGCTCGCGGCCACCATCATCGTGGTGACCGGGGTGATCTCGAC
>NZ_FOYL01000010.1 GCF_900115955.1 Lentzea waywayandensis | reverse complement strand
TGCGTGCTTCCCCTGGGGGCTCTGCCCCCAGACCCCCGGCAATCTGATCGGGGGAGGGCGCCACGGGTGGGTTGATGGCACGCCTGTTGGGTTGGGCGGCTGCGCGTTGCTTTGAGGGGTGCGTTGGCGGTGGGGTCCCGTCACGAGCCGCACCAGGAGCGGGCCACATGCAGGTAGGGGTGTCAACTCGACGAACAGCGTGTCGAGTTGACACCCCTACCTGCATGCAGCAAGAGCTGTGGTGCGACTCGTGACGGGACCCCACCGCCCGGCCCGTTTGGTAAGGACGGCTCGCCTAATGAGTGGTGGGCCGGTCGTCTGGCAGGCTCGTTTCTGGTAGTGCTGGTGGGTGAGCACTCTGCTCGCCTGGACTGTTGAGTCCTTGCCGAAGATCGTGCCCTCGCTGGTGCCGGGAGAACGTGATCGCTGCTGGGATGTCGTGCCCATTCTCAGGGGTGTGAGCACTGTTCATTAGGTCGCTGATGGTTCTCCCGCTGCTGCTGCCGGTGCTGGTGAGGTGCGAGCGGGGAGGGCGAGATGCTGTTGCTGATCGGTGATGACTGGGCCGAGGATCACCATGATGTCGAGGTGATGGATGTCGGCGGGCGTCGTCTGGTGAAGGCCCGGTTGCCCGAAGGCGTGGCGGGAATGGCCCGGTTGCACGCGTTGATCGCCGAGCATTCGGGTGATGCCGATGTCGAGGACGTGGAGGTGCGGGTCGGGATCGAGACGGATCGGGGTCCGTGGGTGGCCGCGCTGGTCGCGGCCGGATATACGGTGTTCGCGGTGAATCCGTTGTCGGTGGCCCGTTTCCGGGACCGGCATGTGGTGTCGGGTGCGAAGAGTGATGCGGGGACGCGCATGTGCTGGCCGACATGGTCCGCACTGATGCCCACCGGCTGAGGCCGGTCGCGGGCGATTCGGCCGAGGTCGAGGGCATCAAGGTGGTCGCGCGGGTGCACAAGACATTGATCTGGGACAACACCCGCCACACGCTGCGGCTGCGGCATTCTTTGCGTGAGTACTTCCCGGCCGCGCTGGAAGCCTTTGCTGATCTGGACGCGCCGGACACGCTGGAGCTGCTGGGCCGGGCGGCTGATCCGGACACCGCGAAGAGGTTGTCGTTCAACCAGATCCGCGGCGCGCTGGCGCGGGCCCGGCGTCGTGACGTCGACACCAGGGCCGCCGGGATCCAAGCCGCGTTGCGCACCGAGCACCTGGGCCGGCCGCCGGTGGTGACCGCCGCTTACGCGGCCACCACTCGTGCCACGATCGCGATCCTGGCCGCGTTGGCCGAGCAGATCACCGGCCTGCAGGGCGAGGTCGAGGCCCATTTTGGCCGGCACCCGGACGCTGAGATCGTGCTGTCCCAACCTGGGATGGGCGCGGTTCTGGGTGCTCGGGTGCTCGCCGAGTTCGGGGACGACCCTGACCGCTATGTCAGCGCGAAAGCCCGCAAGAACTACGCCGGCACCAGCCCGCTCACCGTCGCTTCCGGCCGCAGACGCACCGTCCGGGCCCGGCACGTCCACAACGACCGGCTCCTCGACGCCCTGATCGCCCAGGCGTTCGTCGCCATGCGGGTCAGCCCTGGCGCCCGCGCCTACTACCAGCAGCAACGCGCCCGCGGCAGCAGCCACAACGCCGCCCTGCGCCAACTCGCCAACCGCCTCGTCGGCATCCTGCACGGCTGCCTCAAAACCCGCACCACCTACGACGAGACCACCGCCTGGGCACACCACACCACCGCAGCCGCTTGACAGCCCCAGCAACTGGGATGTCTTCGGCTTCGCTAAAGCAGAGGGGCCTCCCGCGTCCTTTGGACTGCGGAAGGCCCCCACTGGGGAACAGCTCTCAGGCGTTGCCGTCGAACAGTGATGTGACGGAGCCGTCTTCGAACACTTCCTGGATCACGCGGGCCAGTAGTGGTGCGATCGAGAGCACGGTCATGTTCGGGAAGCGCTTTTCCGCTGGGATTGGCAGCGTGTCGGTGAACACGACCTCGCGGGCGCCCGAGTCCTGCAGGCGTTGGGTGGCCGGGCCGGAGAGGATGCCGTGCGTGGCGGCGATCACCACGTCGGAGGCGCCCTCGTTCAGGAGTTGCTTCACCGCGCCGGCGATGGTGCCGCCGGTGTCGACCATGTCGTCGATCACGATGCAGAGGCGGCCCTCGACCTTGCCTACGACGCGGTTCGAGACGACCTCGTTCGGGCGCAGTGGGTCGCGGGTCTTGTGGATGAACGCGATTGGCGTGCCGCCCAGGGTGTCCGCCCACTTCTCGGCCAGCTTGGTGCGGCCCGAGTCCGGGGAGACGACGGTGATCTCGTGGCCCGCGTACTTGCCGCGGATGTGGTCGGCCAGCAGCGGCATTGCCCACAGGTGGTCTACCGGGCCGTCGAAGAAGCCCTGGATCTGCGCGGTGTGCAGGTCTACCGAGACTAGGCGGTCGGCGCCTGCCGTTTTGAACAGGTCGGCTACCAGGCGGGCGGAGATGGGCTCGCGGCCGCGGTGCTTCTTGTCCTGACGGCTGTACGGGTAGAACGGCATGATCACGGTGATGCGCTTGGCGGAGGCCCGCTTCAGGGCGTCGACCATGATCAGCTGTTCCATCAGCCACTGGTTGATGGGCGCGGTGTGCGACTGGATGACGAAGGCGTCACAGCCGCGCACGGACTCCTCGAAGCGGACGAAGATCTCGCCGTTCGCGAAGTCGTAGGCCGACTGAGGAGTCACCGTGACGTTGAGGTGCTTCGAGACCTCTTCCGTCAACTCCGGGTAGGCACGCCCGCCGAAGAGCATCAGGTTCTTCTTCGGTGTGCCGGGCATCTGCGGGTTCACGGTCAGCGACCCTCCTCTGTGTTCTCGTCGGCATTCTGCTTCGCCAGGGCCTCGGCTGCTGCCTGAGCGGCGGCCGTGCCCTCACGACGGCTGAGGACCCAGCCTTCGAGGTTGCGCTGCGGGCCTCCGGACACGGCGAGCGCGCCCGGTGGGACGTTGCGGCGCAGGACGGTGCCCGCGCCGGTGTACGCGCCGTCGCCCACGGTCACCGGCGCTACGAACATGTTGTCCGAGCCGGTGCGGCAGTGGGATCCGACGATCGTGCGGTGCTTGTTCACGCCGTCGTAGTTGACGGTCACCGAGGCGGCACCGATGTTGCTGTGGTCGCCGATCGTGGCGTCGCCGATGTAGGACAGGTGGGGGACCTTCGAACCGTCGCCGATCTGCGAGTTCTTGGTCTCGACGAACGTGCCGATCTTGCCCTTCACGCCCAGCGACGTGCCGGGACGCAGGTAGGCGAACGGGCCGACGGACGCGCTGTCGCCGATCACCGAGTCGCTGCCGTGGGTCCGGATCACCGAGGCGCCCTCGCCGACGGTCACGCCGGACAGCGTCGTGTCGGGGCCGACGGTCGCCCTGGAGCCGATCACCGTGCCCGCGCGGAGCTGCACGTTCGGCTCGATCAGCGCGTCCTGGCCCACCCGCACGTCCGCGTCCACCCACACCGAGGCGGGGTCGACGACGGTCACGCCGGAGCGCATGAGGCCCTCGACGATGCGGCGGTTCATCTCGGCGCCGACGGCGGAGAGCTGCACGCGGTCGTTGATGCCCTCGACCAGCCACGGGTCGGACGCGATCAGCGCGCCGACGCGCAGGCCGTCGCCGCGGGCGATGCCCAGGACGTCGGTCAGGTAGAGCTCGCCCTGCGCGTTGTCGGTGGACAACCGCGAGAGGCCGTCGCGCAGCACCGCCGCGTCGAACGCGTAGACGCCGGAGTTGATCTCGTTGATCAGCTGCTCGACGTCGGAGGCGTCCTTCTGCTCCACGATCCGCTGCACGGTTCCGTCGGAGTCGCGCACGATCCGGCCGTACCCGGTGGGGTTCTCCAGCACGGCCGTGAGCACGGTGACCGCGTTGCCCGCCGCCGAGTGCTCGGCCAGCAGCGCGGTGAACGTCTGGGTGTCGAGCAGCGGCACGTCGCCGTAGCTGACGATCACCGTTCCGCCCAGGTCGTGGGGCAGCTCGGCCAGGCCGCACGAGACGGCGTGCCCGGTGCCCTTCTGCTCGGCCTGCACCGCGACGGTGACCTTGCGCCCGAGTGCACCCGCGAGGGTCTCCAGATGCTCGGTGACGGCTTCACGGCCGTGGCCGACGACGACGGCCAGGTGGTCGGGATCTGTGCCGGCCGCCGCGCGCACCGCGTGTTCCACGAGTGAGCGTCCGGCGATCCGATGCAGCACCTTGGGCGTGGACGACCGCATGCGGGTGCCTTCCCCGGCGGCGAGCACGACCGTGCTGACAGGGCCCTCGAGCATCAATGCTCTCCCTAACAGGCTGGGTGTTTCGAAGTCCGCGGACCAGCCTAAGCCTCCGCGGACGGCTCCCCGGCCACGGCCGCAACCTGGCAGCCACCTTGACGCTTCGCCACGTACATCGCCGAGTCCGCCCGTGACAGGGCCTGGTTGGCGGATTCGCGGGGGCGCAGCGAGATGACGCCGACCGACAGCGTCACGCCCCGGGAGAGGTCGATTGGCAGGCCTGCCACGGCATCCACGGCCCGGCCGAGTGCCGCTTCCGCGGCGTGCAGAGGGGCCCCCGGCAGCAGCACGACGAACTCGTCGCCGCCGTAGCGGGCGACCATGTCGTCACCCCGCAGGGCCTGCCGGAGTGTGCTGGCAATCACCCGAAGAACATCATCACCCTCGGCATGTGAATGCCGGTCGTTCACGCCCTTGAACCCGTCGAGGTCGACCAGCGCGATCGAGAACGGATCGACCTGACCGGCGATGAGCTCGCCCATCTTGTCGTCGAGCGCGCGGCGGTTCGGCAGCCCCGTCAGCGGGTCCTGCAACGCCTGTTGCGCTATCTGACCGTGCGCGCGCGTGAGCCGTTCGTGCTCGCGGCGCGTCTGCAACGTGGCCACGCGGGACTCCCGCATCTGCCACAGCTCCAGCTCCAGGGCCGCGTTGTAGGCCTGCAACGCCGACGTCGTGTGCGGTCCGCTCATGTGCGCGTACTCGCGCTCCAGCGACAGCACCAGCGACGGTTCCGACGTGTCGTGCTCCATCTGCGTGCGGGTGTCGTCGAGCACCTTGAGGGCGTCGTCCAGCCGGTTCGCCTCGACCAGGCACCGGGCCAGCGCGATCGCGACGATGATCAGTTCCCGCGCGTACATCGACAGGCCGCGCAACGACCACAGCCGGTCGAGGTGGCCTTCCTTCGGGTTCGTCAGCGCGTGGGCGGCGCCGAGGATCGGCACCTGCTCGGCGGCGTCGAGGTCGCGCCTGCCGGGGTGCAGCGACTGCCGGAACGGCACCTCGGCGGCCTCGGCGAGTCCGGAGGCGACCTTGAACTGCTCGTGCGCGGCGTCGTGGAGGTTCACCCGTTCGAGTCGCAGCCCCCAGCCGATCCGCAGCCGGGCCCGGTTCACCAGGTGTACGTAGATCTGGTGCGGCTGACCGCTCTCGCGCAACGCGTTGTTCGCGCCCGCCAGCACGTCGTCCGCCATCTCGTAGACACCGAGCTGGGTGAGCACGAGCGCGATGTCCTGCAGCGTCGTGGCGAGCAGCTGGTCCCAGATCCGCTTGTCGAAGACCGGGTCGACCTCGGGTTCCTCGTCGAGCATCATCGCGAGCGCCGACGCGATCTCGGTCAGCGCCTTGTCCTCGGCGTTGCCCAGCAGGAACCGGCGTCCGCGCAACGCCCGCGCGTCCGCCTCCAGCACGATCAGGCCGTGGCGGCGGCAGTGGGCGAGCATCTCGTCGAGCTGCGGGTCGGACATGTCGACGAGACCCGGCGTGACCAGCCTGACCACGGCCGCGGCTCGGAGCAGCTGCGCGACGATGCGGGGCTCACCACGACCCTGCGCCTCGGCGAGGATGTGGTCGATCTCGGAGGCCGCGTCGAGCTGTGCGGCGAGGTGGCTGCTCTGGGCCACGGCGACGAGTTCGGACGCGCGACCAACCAGCCACGCGTCGGACATCTCGTGATGGCGGTGGCCCACGTTGCCCTGCTCGTCGACCGTTTCCTCGGGCAGCTTCGCACCTCCCAAAGACCACACTGACCGTGCCCAGCTCCGCCACCAGGATTCGAACCTGGACCATCTGAACCAAAATCAGAGGTGCTGCCTTTACACCATGGCGGAATGAGCGAACTCGCGTCCGCTCAGGGCACATGTTGTCACGAGTGGTCCTCTTCTTGTCCAACCACCACTCAGTCGGCTCAGTTCAAGATCACGGCTTCGCGCCGACTGACCTGGTCAGAAAGTCGCCGAGAGCGCCCCGGTACGTGTCGGTCGCCACATTCCACCCCGAAGTGTGGTCGGCGCCGGGGATCTCGACGTACTGCAACGGCCACCCGAGCCCGCTCGCCGCCGTCGCGAGGTCGCGCGAGGACTGGGCCGGCACCGTGCCGTCCGCCGAGCCGTGGATGAGCAACGTCGGGGGCTTGAGCGCCGGAGGGTTGCGGATCAGGTCGAACCGGTCGAAGTCGATGTCCGCGCGCCAGCCGGAGACCAGTTCGGCCACGGGCGTGAGCCACGTCGGCACGCCCCGGTTCGCGGCCTGCAGGTTCAGCGTCTGCGTCCAGTTCGTGACGGGGGAGTCGAGCACCACGCCCGTCACGGCCGCCGCGAGCCCGGACCTGGCGAGCGTCTGGCCGACGATCGCGCCGCCCATCGACCAGCCGTAGAGCACGATCTTCTTCGCGCCCTGGCCCTGCGCGTACCTGATGGCGGCCTCGACGTCGTGCCATTCGGTGTCGCCGAGGTGGTAGAGGCCGTCCGGAGACTTCGGCACGCCGGCGTCGTTGCGGTAGGTGATCAGCAGGACGGGCAACCCGGCGCCGTGCAACTGAGGCACCACGCGCAGTGCCTCTTCGCGCGACGCGCCCCGCCCGTGCACGGTGATGACCCACGTGTCCTGGTTCGATCCCGGGACGAACCACGCGGGCATGTCGCCGAGTTCGCCGGGGACCGCGACGTCGCTGTAGACCAGGCCGAGCGACGTCTTGGGGGTGCCCTCGTAGACGTCGGTCTCGATGCGCACCTTCGTGCCCTCCGGCGGTGCGGTGCCTTCGAGCAGAGGACGTTCCACGCGGCCGTCCCTGTTCGAGGCGACGTCGCCGACCTTCGCGGTGCCGCCGGGCCAGACGATGCCGAACGTGCCGCGCAGCGTCGTGAGCTTCGATTCGGCGAGAACGACGTTCTTCTCGTCCACGCCGAGCGCGGTCTCCGGGTAGCGCCGCGGCACTTCCTCCGGTTCCAGCAGCTCACCGCTGTAATACCAGCCGACGACGCCCAGAGCCGCTGTGACCAGCACGAGCACGACGAGCAACGAGGTCACGGTGATCCGGATGATCTTGCGTCTGGCCATCATCCGATGATGCCGGGTCGAGGTCTCGATTCCAGGCGACACAGCGTGCTGATTCTGAGAACTGTCCGTGAGTTTCCAGGCGGGGTATGGCGAAAGCAGGGCAACCTAACTTACGCTTCCGTAAGTTACGGTCGCGTAGGTACGTCCGTCCCCTCACCCCCCGAGGTTCGCGCATGACGACGACGGTGAACCAGTCCACGGATCAGGGCCCCAAACCGCTGTTCGGCAAACGACGAAGTAATGCCGAACAGTCCGGCGTGTACGTGTTCGTCATCGTTCCCCTCATCGCCCTGCTGGCCGCCGTCCCCTTCGCGTGGGGCTGGGGCCTCGGCTGGGTCGACGTGGCCCTGTTCGTCGGCTTCTACTACCTCTCCGGCCTCGGCGTGACGATCGGCTACCACCGGTACTTCACGCACGGCTCGTTCAAGGCCAAGCGCCCGCTGAAGATCGCGCTCGCGATCGCCGGCTCGATGGCGTTGCAGGGCCCGGTGATCGACTGGGTCGCCGACCACCGCCGCCACCACGCCTTCTCCGACCGCGAGGGCGACCCGCACTCGCCGTGGCTGTTCGGCAGCGGCCCCGCGGCGCTGGCCAAGGGCTTCTGGCACGCGCACATGGGCTGGTTGTTCAAGCGCGACAAGACCAACCACGAGCGCTTCGCCCCGGACCTGCTGGCCGACAAGGACATCGTGTGGGTCGACAAGCACTTCGTGCTGTGGACGACGATCTCGCTGGCCGCGCCGGGTGTGCTGGGCGGCCTGCTCACGTGGTCGGTCTGGGGAGGCGTGACCGCGTTCTTCTGGGCAGGCCTGGTCCGCGTCGCGTTCCTGCACCACCTCACGTGGTCGGTGAACTCGATCTGCCACATGGTCGGCGACCGCCCGTTCGCCGCCCGTGACCGCTCCGCCAACGTCTGGGCGCTGGCGATCCTGAGCTTCGGCGAGTCGTGGCACAACCTGCACCACGCCGACCCGACCTCCGCGCGGCACGGCGTGAAGCGCGGCCAGATCGACATCTCGGCCCGCCTGATCTGGGTGTTCGAGAAACTCGGCTGGGCGACGAACGTGCGTTGGCCGAGTGAACAGCGGCTGGCCAGGATCACCGCGAAGACGTGAGCTTTGTAGGCTGACTCGATGGTCAGGGTCAGGATGACGGGCAAGGAACGCCGAGAGCAGCTCCTGGACGTCTCCCGGGCCCTGTTCGCCGAGAAGGGCTTCGACGCGACGTCGATCGAGGAGATCGCCCACCGCGCCAGCGTGTCGAAGCCCGTCGTCTACGAGCACTTCGGCGGCAAGGAAGGCATCTACGCCGTCGTCGTCGACCGCGAGATGCAGCGCCTGATGGACCAGATCATCACGGCCCTCGACGACGGCTCGCACCCGCGTGAGCTGCTCGAACAGGCCGCCTGCGCGTTGCTCGACTACATCGAGGGCTCGACGGACGGGTTCCGCATCCTGGTGCGCGACTCGCCCGTCGCGTCGTCCTCCGGCACGTTCTCGTCGCTGCTGAACGACATCGCGTCGCAGGTCGAGCACATCCTCGGCCTGCACTTCGCCAAGCAGGGCTACGACCGCAAGCTCGCCGCGCTGTACGCGCAGGCGCTGGTCGGGATGGTCGCGCTGACCGGCCAGTGGTGGCTGGAGGCGCGCAAGCCCAAGAAGGACGAGGTGGCGGCGCACCTGGTCAACCTCGCCTGGAACGGGCTCTCCGCGATGGAGCACAAGCCCAAGCTGCGCAGCCGTTCCTGAACCCTGAAACGGTCCGGGCCCCCTGAAGCGATGGACTTCGGGGTGGCCGTTCGTCGAGGGGTCGGGCGGCCATCCGGGTGTCAGGCGGTCCCGGTGAGCCTGAGCAGCTTGTCGTCCGTGCCGTTCGACGACGTGACGTAGAGCGACCCGTCCGGCGCGGTGCGGGCGGCCCGCAGCCGGCCGTACCTGTCGTTCAGCTCCTCCGGGATGCTCACGTTCTGCACCTTGCCCGCGGCGTCGAGCGTGAAGAGCAGCAGCTTCGAGCCCTTGAGCGCGGTGATCGCGAGCTTTCCGTTCCAGAACGCCGCCTGGCAGATCGCCTCGGTCGTCGACCCCGACGACCACGCCGCCGGCACCGCGTCCGGGAACCGTTGCAGGTCGGTCATCGGCACGCTCTCGTCATACCTGGCCTGCGTGCCGCCCTTGGACGGGTCCCAGCCGTAGTTGGCGCCCTTCTGCACCAGGTTGACCTCGTCGTCGACATCCGGCCCGTGCTCGCTGGAGAAGACCTGGTCGCTGCCCGGCCGGAACACCACGCCCTGCACGTTGCGGTGGCCGAAGGAGTAGACCCGGCGCTCGTTGGCGTTCGCCGAGGTGATGAAGGGGTTGCCGGCCGCGCCCTCGCCGGTCTCCGGGTCGATCCGCAGCACCTTGCCGCCGAGACTGGTCTTGTCCTGCGGGTTGCGGGCCTGCGCGATGTCCCCGGTCGCGACGAACATCGAGCCGTCCGGCGCCAGCGTCGGCCGGCAGCCGGAATGACGGCCGCTCGGGTTCGACGGCATGCCGGTGAGCAGGTCCTTGGTCTTGGTGGCCTTCGTGCCGTCGAGCCGGAACGTCACCAGCCGCACGTCCCTGACCGTGTTGTAGCAAACGGTGAAGCGCTGGTTGTCCGGGTGGATCACCAGGCCCATCAGGCCGCCCTCGCCGCGCACCTGCACGTCGGTGAGGTCGATGTCGACGGGAGTGACCTGGCCGTCGCGGACCAGCTTGATCCGCCCCGGCCGTTCGGTGACGAGCATCGAACCGTCGGGCAGGAACCCGATGTCCCACGCGTGCTGGAAGCCGCCCGCGACCTCCTCGACCTTGAGCCCGGCCGGCGCGGGAGCCTTCGACGGCGCGTTGCCGCCAGGTTCCGGCGACGAGCACGCCGCGAGGACCAGCACCAACCCAGCAGCAACGAGTGCGCGCATGTCCCAACTATGCGTTTTGTGCCGTGGAGGTTCCGTAAGGCCGCTCAACGGGCAGCAACGCGCGCGCTCCGTCCAGATCTCGCGCACGCACCTTGTCGTGAACCTCGCGCGCAAGGGCCGTCACGTCGGTGATGCTCGTGATCCACTCGTTGACGTACATGGCCGAGGCCTCACGAGCGAGTCCGATCTGGATGGAGCGGTGCTCCAGCGCCTCGTGGTTCAACCCGCGCTCCGGGTCCCACTGCACGCGCACCGACGGCTTGCCGCTGATCCTGCTGCTGACCGCGTTGGAGACCGCCCAATCGAACCCCGCGCGGGTGATGCGCACGGCCAGCACGCGTTCCTGGCCTTCCTTCCGGGCGTACCCGCAGCGGTACATCATCCAGAGGAACGACGGCTTGATCCACGTCATCCGCTCCGTCTTGAACGGCGGCACGAACCGGTGCGCCGCCACGGCAGCGTCGGCGATGGCTGGCGAATAGGCCTGGTAGACCACGATGGACTGATCGTCGTAGTCAGCCCTGATCTCTCTCGTTGACACGTGCACAGGGTGACGGCTCGTCCTTCGCCGTAGCCACCCGATTTCGCCGTGGCAACCGCAACCGGCCGCGCTCCCGGAGCCCCGCTCAAGCCACCCGATAAGGGGTCGCGGAACGAGCTAAGGTGGGTGGTGAGACCCCTCGTCCCAGGCAGGGGTCTGTCCGGCGTTCGCGCATCGTCCGGCCATTCCGCACTCGACCGGGGTTTCTCACATGCCGCTGCTCGGCCTGCTCGATGGTGTCCTGCCCGACAAAGCCCTCCGCACGTTGATCGACTCCGCCGGTGTCCCCGAGCTGGAGCTGGACGGCCCGCTGGCCGCCCGCCCGCTCGTCACCGCCGCGCTGTCCACGGTCCGGCCGGTGCTGGCCGTGACCGCCACGGGCAGGGAGGCCGAAGAGCTGACGAACGTCCTGAAGGACCTGATCGGCGCGGACAGGGTCGCGTTCTTCCCCAGCTGGGAGACGCTGCCGCACGAACGCCTGAGTCCCCGCGCGGACACGGTCGGCGCGCGCCTGCAGATCCTCCGCAGGCTCAAGCACCCCGAGGGCGACCCGATCAAGGTCCTCGTCACGACGGTCCGCAGCCTCATCCAGCCGATGGCGCCGGGCCTGGGAGACCTCAAGCCCGTGCACCTGAAGGTCGGCGAGGAGCAGGACTTCGCCGAGCTGATCACGCGGCTCGCCGAGAACGCCTACAGCCGCGTCGACATGGTCGAGAAGCGCGGCGAGTACGCGACGCGCGGCGGCATCCTCGACCTCTTCCCGCCGACGGCCGAGCACCCGTTCCGCGTCGAGTTCTGGGGCGACGAGGTCAGCGAGATCCGGCCGTTCTCGGTGCAGGACCAGCGATCGCTGCCGGTGGAGGTCACCGGCTTCGTCGCGCCGCCGTGCCGTGAGCTGCTGCTGACCGACGACGTGCGGCACCGCGCGGCCGAGCTGGCCGAGGAGCACCGGTCCGACGCGCACCTCGCGGAGATGCTGGAGAAGATCTCGGGCGGCATCGCGGTCGAGGGCATGGAGGCGCTCATCCCGGCGCTGTGCCCCGGCGAGCTGCAGCTGCTCACCGACGTCGTCGAGAAGGGCACGCACGTCCTGCTCCACGACCCGGAGAAGATCCGGGCCCGCGCGGCCGACCTGGTCCGCACCGGTCAGGAGTTCCTCGAAGCGTCCTGGATGGCGGCCGCCGCGGGTGGCAAGGCGCCGATCGACCTCGGCCGCAGCGGGTACCAGGGCATCGGCGAGATCTCCGGGCACGCCAAGGCGAACGACCGTCCGTGGTGGACGCTCAGCCAGCTCACCACCGACTCCCAGGACGTCGTGCACCTCGACGTCAAGCCGGTCGAGGCCTACCAGGGCGACGTCGAGCGCGCGTTCGCGGACCTCAAGGCGCACACGGCGACGGGCGGCGCGGCCGTGCTGGTCGTGCCCGGCGCCGGTACCGCGCAACGAGCCGTCGAACGGCTCAAGGAGGCCGAAGTCTCGGCCGTCTGCGTCGAATCTCTTGACGCGGCACCGAAAGCGGGCACCGTCACGGTCGTGCGCGGCGCGCTCGAGGACGGGTTCGTGCTGCCGGACCTCGCGCTGGTGGTGCTCACCGAGACCGACCTGACCGGCGGCCGCGGCGGTACGTCCACGAAGGACATGCGCCGGATGCCGTCCAAGCGGCGCAACGCGGTCGACCCGCTGGCGCTCAAGGCCGGCGACTTCGTGGTGCACGAGCAGCACGGCATCGGCAAGTACGTGGAGATGGTCCAGCGGACGGTCGCGGGCGCCACCCGCGAGTACCTGGTCCTCGAGTACGCCAGCAGCAAACGCGGCCAGCCCGGCGACCGGCTGTTCGTGCCGACCGACCAGCTCGACGAGGTCAGCCGGTACGTCGGCGGCGAGCTGCCGACGCTGAACAAGCTCGGCGGCAGCGACTGGAAGAACACGAAGTCCAAGGCGCGCAAGGCGGTCAAGCAGATCGCGGCCGAGCTGGTGCAGCTCTACGCGGCCCGCCAGAGCGCCCCCGGCCACGCGTTCGCGAGCGACACGCCCTGGCAGCGCGAGCTGGAGGACGCGTTCGCGTTCACCGAGACGCAGGACCAGATGGCCGCGATCGACGAGGTCAAGGCCGACATGGAACGTTCCGTGCCGATGGACCGCGTCATCTGCGGCGACGTCGGCTACGGCAAGACGGAGATCGCGGTCCGCGCGGCGTTCAAGGCGGTGCAGGACGGCAAGCAGGTCGTCGTGCTGGTGCCGACGACGCTGCTCGCTCAGCAGCACCTCAACACGTTCGCCGAGCGCATGCGCCAGTTCCCGGTGAACGTCAAGGGACTGAGCCGCTTCACCGACGCGCAGGAGTCCGCGCAGACGATCGCCGGTCTCGCGGACGGCGAGGTCGACATCGTGATCGGCACGCACCGGTTGCTCCAGAAGAACGTGCGGTACAAGGACCTGGGCCTCGTGATCGTCGACGAGGAGCAGCGATTCGGTGTGGAGCACAAGGAACACATCAAGGCGCTGCGCACGCACGTCGACGTGCTGACGATGTCCGCGACGCCGATCCCGCGCACACTGGAGATGTCGCTCGCCGGCATCCGCGAGATGTCCACGATCCTGACCCCGCCGGAGGAACGGCACCCGATCCTCACCTACGTCGGCGCATACGACGACAAGCAGGTCGGCGCGGCGATCCGGCGCGAGCTGATGCGCGACGGCCAGGTCTTCTACGTGCACAACCGGGTCTCGACGATCGAGAAGGCCGCGAAGCGCATCCGCGAGCTGGTGCCCGAGGCCAGGGTCGTGACCGGGCACGGCCAGATGAACGAGGACAAGCTCGAACACCTCATTCAGGGGTTCTGGGAACGCGAGTACGACGTGCTCGTCTGCACGACGATCGTCGAGACCGGCCTGGACATCTCCAACGCCAACACGCTGATCGTCGAGCGCGGCGACCTGCTCGGCCTGGCGCAGCTGCACCAGCTGCGCGGACGCGTCGGCCGTGGCCGCGAGCGCGGGTACTCGTACTTCCTGTACCCCGCCGAGACCCCGCTGACCGAGCACGCGCACGACCGGCTCGCGACGATCGCGCAGAACACCGAGCTGGGCGCCGGCATGGCCGTCGCGATGAAGGACCTGGAGATCCGCGGCGCCGGCAACATCCTCGGCGCCGAGCAGTCCGGTCACATCGCGGGCGTCGGCTTCGACCTCTACATCCGGCTGGTGGGCGAGGCCGTCGAGGCGTTCCGCAAGCACGCCGGGGCGGACGGCGTCGAAGAGGAGGAGCTCGCCGAGGTCCGCGTCGATCTTCCGGTCGACGCGCACATCCCGCACGAGTACGTGCCGGGCGAGCGGCTGCGGCTGGAGGCCTACCGCAAGATCGCGGCCGCGTCCGACGAGGCCGCGCTGACGTCCGTCTGGGACGAGCTCAAGGACCGCTACGGCACGCCGCCGGAGCCGGTCGAGCGCCTGCTCGGCGTGGCCCGCCTGCGGCACGCCTGCCGCCGTCACGGGGTCACCGAGGTGATCGCGATGGGCCAGAACCTGCGGTTCGCGAAGCTGGAACTGCTCGACTCGCAGCTGGTCAGGCTGCGGCGGCTGTTCCCGAAGGCCGTCTACAAGCAGGCCATGGGCACGGTCACCGTGCCTAGGCCGACGGAGGGAGCGGCGGGCGGCCGGATGGGTGCACCGCAGTTGCGCGACCAGGAGCTGTTGAACTGGTGCGGTGCGTTCCTCGACTCACTCGTGGGGACTCCCGTGACCCCGGTCACCAAGGCGTGAGAGGGTAGATCCTCGTGAGCACTGTTCTGAAGCGTTTCTCGCTGGTCGGTGTGGCTGTGGCGCTGTTCGCCACCGGATGCGCGACCGGGCCTGCGAAGGCCACCTCGGCCGCGATCGTCGGGGACCAGGCGATCGGTCTGCAGACCGTCCAGGACCGGACCGTGAAGGTGCTCAAGAAGGAGCCCGCGGCCCAGCAGATGCAGGACCAGGGCAAGCTCGACCAGGTCTCGAAGCTGGTGCTGGCCGACGAGATCAACCACAAGATCGCCGAGCGGGCGGGTCAGCTCGAGAACATCACCGTCGACGAGACCAAGGTGTTCGACGCGATCAAGGAGAAGGGCGGCCCCGAGGCCGCCGCCAAGCAGAGCGAGCAGGACGAGACCACGATCTACCGCCGTCAGCGCGACGTGCTGGTGATGGGTGAGCTCGCCCGCCGCAACCTCTCCACGCTCGAGGTCGTCATCGACTTCTTCCAGGTCCAGGACCCGAAGGAGGCCAAGGAGAAGGCCGCCGAGGTCACCGCCGACCCCTCGAAGATGTCGAGGTTCGTGCAGGAGGCCCCGCGCACCACCAGCGGTCAGCAGGCGTCGGCGACGAACCAGAAGGTCCGCGTCACCGAGAACCCGTCGCTGGTGCACACGATGCTGTGGGGCGTGAAGCCCGGCACCGTCGTCGCCTTCCCCGCCGACGAGCAGCAGTCGAGCTGGATGGTCGCGCTGGTCAAGGAGCGCAACAAGGTCTCGCCGACGCCCGGCGAGGACGACCTGATCGAGCGCATCGACCCGCAGCTGCTCGCGGCCTTCGGCCTGCGGATCGCGCAGTTCCTCACCGCGGACCTGAACATCGAGGTCAACCCCCGCTACGGCGTGTGGGACCCGACCAACGCGCAGATCGTCGGCAACCCCGGCGAACGCGCCGGTTTCGTCGGTGTGAGCTCGACCAAGAACAAGTCTTGATCACCGTCGTCGTCCTGAGCGAGCGGCTCGACGCCGTCCTGCCCGCCGCCGCCCTGCCCGCGTTGCGCTCGGCCAAGGCCGTCTACGCGGGTGAGGGCGTGCCGCTGGAGTTCTGGTCCTCGCTCGGGGTCGACGGGCCCGCGCCCGCCGTCGTGCCGGACGGCGCGGTGGTGATCACGACCTCGGCCGACGCCTATCCGGACGCGAACGTGATCACGACGCCGGAGCCGTTGGGTGCCGCGTTGCTCGACGCGGCCGCGGTGATGCACCGGCTGCGTTCGCCGGGCGGATGTCCGTGGGACGCCGAACAGGACCACGACTCGTTGCGCCAGTACCTCGTCGAGGAGACCTTCGAGCTGCTGGAGGCGATCGAGGACGGCGACCGCGCGTCGATGCGCGAGGAGCTTGGTGACGTGCTCCTGCAGGTGCTGTTCCACGCCCGTGTGGCCGCTGAGGACCCCGAGGATCCGTTCGACATCGACGCCGTCGCGTCCGAACTGGTCGCGAAGCTCGTCGGACGGCATCCGCACGTCTTCGAGGGCAACGATCCGGCGGTGCACGACGCGACCTCGCAGCAGCACCGCTGGGAGGAGCTCAAGCAGGCCGAGAAGCAGCGCGAGTCCAGTGTGGACGGTGTCGCGCTGGGTCAGCCGGCCGTCGCGCTGGCCGCGAAGCTGGTGCAGCGCACCAAACGCGCGGGCTTCCCCGTCGACCTGCTGCCCGAGGGTGACGACACGGGCACGACGTTGTTCGCCGTGACCGCTTTGTCCAAGCTCGCGGGTGAGGACCCGGAGACGGAGCTTCGCCAGGTCTGCCGCCGCTTCGCCGCGAACGTCCGCGAGGCGGAGGCCAAGGCACGGGCCGAAGGTCTAGATTCGCTTGCGGCTGAGGACTGGCGGCGTTTTTTGCCCTCCTGAAACGGTGAGCGTGGGCTAACGTCGATCTCGTGACTTACCTTCGGTACCCGCATCTGCGCGGTGACTTGGTGACGTTCGTGGCCGAGGACGACGTGTGGCTCGCGCCCGTCGACGGAGGAAGGGCCTGGCGCGCGTCCGCTGATCAGGTACCGGCCCGCACGCCCCGGTTTTCGCCCGACGGCACGCAGTTGGCCTGGGCCAGCTGGATCGACGGCGCACCGGAAGTGCGCGTGGCGCCTGTGGACGGTGGCCCCGCACGCCGGTTGACGCACTGGGGCGTGGCCCGGACGGCCGTGTCCGGGTGGACTCCGGACGGGCGAGTGCTCGCCGTGTCGACCACGGGACAGATGTCGCGCCACCGCAAGCAGGCGCACGCCGTTCCACTGGACGGCGGACCTTCCGAGGTGCTGCCGTACGGGTGGGTCAACGACGTGTCGTTCGGCCCGGACGGCCAGGTCGTCGCGTCCTCCAGCTACATGCAGGAACCGGCGTGGTGGAAGCGGTACCGCGGTGGCACCGCGGGCAAGCTCTGGGTGGACACCGAAGGTTCCGGCGACTTCGTCCGCGTGCTCTCCGGTCTCCAGTCGTCGCTGTCGAACCCGATGTGGGTCGACGGGCGGATCGCGTTCCTGTCCGACCACGACGGCGTCGGCAGCGTGTTCTCGGTGCTGCCGGACGGCACCGACCTCCAGCGCCACACCTCCGGGGAGTTCTACGCCCGCAACGCTTCCACCGACGGCTCGCGGGTGATCTTCCACCAGGCAGGCGAACTGTGGCTGCTCGACGGGCTGTCCGAACTGCGCAAGCTCGACATCAAGCTCGGCGGGCCGCGCACCGGCCTGCAACCCCGGCACATCAAGGCTTCCGGGAACATCGAGTCGTTCAGCGTGGACCACACCGGCCGCGCCTCGGCGGTCGAGGTCCGCGGCTCCGTGCACTGGGTGACGCATCGCGACGGCCCGGTTCGCGTGCTGGCCGACCGTTCCGACGTCCGCGCGCGGCTGCCGAAGGTGCTCGGCGAGACCGATCACGTGGTGTGGGTGACCGACGTCGAGGGCGAGGAGGCCCTGGAGATCGCGCCGGTCGGCGGGGTCGAGCCGGGCAACACCGCGCGCCGCGTCGCTTCCGGTGCTCTCGGGCGGGTCATGTCCCTGGCCGCCGCGCCCGATGGCTCGCGTGTCGCCGTTGCCACGCACGACGGCCGTTTGTTGTTGGTGGACATCGCTTCCGGTGAGGTGCGCGAGGTCGTCAGCGGTGCGAACGCGCACATCACGCACCTCGCCTTCTCGCCGGACTCCGCGTGGCTCGCGTGGTCGCATCCTGGGCCGACTCCGTTGCGGCACATCAAGATGGTGAACGCGGCGGATCTGTCCGTTGTGGACGTGACGCCGTTGCGGTTCGCCGACTTCGCGCCGACGTTCACCGAGGACGGCAAGTACCTGGCGTTCCTGTCGATCCGGACGTTCGACCCGGTCTACGACGCGCACGTGTTCGACCTGTCGTTCCCGACCGGCTGCCGCCCGCACCTCGTGCCGCTGGCGGCCACGACGCCGTCGCCGTTCGCCCCGATGCACGGCGGGCGCCCGGTTGGCGACGAGGACAAGGACTCCGAGGACGACGACGAGAAGGCCTCGGTCACGAAGGTCGACCTCGAGGGCCTCGCCGACCGAGTGGTGCCGGTGCCCGTCGCGGCCGCCGACTACGTGTCGTTGAAGGCGGCTCGCGGCGGTCTGCTGTGGCTGCGCCGGCCGTTGCTCGGCGTCCTGGGCGACAACCTGGCGTCACCGGACGCGCGCCCGCCGCGGACCGCGCTGGAGCGCTACGACTTCGGCAAGCAGAAGACCGAGTGCCTGGCGGACAGCGCGGACGCGTTCGCGGTGTCCGGCGACGGCAAGCGGATGGTCGTCGAGGACCGCGGTGACCTGCGGGTCGTGCCGTCCGACAGCAAGGCCGACGAGGACTCGGCCGACTACGTGGAGATCGACCTCGCCCGCGTGCGCGTCGTCGTCGATCCCGCGCTGGAATGGGCGCAGATGTACGCCGAGAACGGGCGGCTCATGCGCGACCACTTCTGGCGCACCGACATGGGCGGCGTCGACTGGCAGGGCGAACTGGACCGCTACCGGCCGCTGGTGGCCGAGGTGGGCAGCCACGACGACCTGGTCGACCTGCTGTGGGAGGTGCAGGGCGAGCTCGGCACCTCGCACGCCTACGTCTGGGGCGAGTCGCCGCGCGTGCCCGCGTCCCGTCGTCAGGGGCTGCTGGGTGCGGACCTGGTGCGTGACGGGGACTCGTGGGTCGTTGGGCGCGTGATTCCTGGCGAGTCGTCCGACCCGCACGCGCGTTCGCCGCTGTGCGCGCCTGGGGTGGCCGTGCGCGCTGGAGACGTTCTCGTGGCCGTGGACGGTCGTCCGGTCGGGTTGGCCGGGCCTGGGGCGTTGCTGGTGGGGACCGCTGGGAAGCCGGTGGAGCTGACCGTGCGTCCCGGTGGTGGTGGAGAGCTGCGTCGGGTCGTGGTGGTGCCTCTGGCCGATGAGGAGCCTCTGCGCTACCACGACTGGGTCGCCAACCGTCGTGCGTTCACGCACGCGCAGTCAGGTGGCCGTGTGGGCTATCTGCACGTGCCGGACATGATGGGCGCCGGCTGGGCCCAGCTGCACCGGGACCTGCGGGTCGAGCTGGCTCGTGAGGCTCTTGTGTTGGACGTCCGCGAGAACGGTGGCGGGCACACCTCGCAGTTGGTCATCGAGAAGCTCGGTCGCAAGGTGATCGGCTGGTCCGTCGCCCGCGGGTACACGGCGTCGGAGTCCTACCCGCAGGACGCGCCCCGTGGGCCCGTGGTGGCGGTGGCCGACGAGTACGCCGGATCGGACGGCGACATCGTCAACGTGGCCATCAAGGAGCTCGGGATCGGGCCCGTGGTCGGGGTGCGCACCTGGGGCGGTGTCATCGGTATCGACATGCTGTACACGCTGGTCGACGGCACGATGGTCACCCAACCGAGGTACGCGTCCTACTTCAAGGGCCACGGGTGGGCGGTGGAGAACTACGGTGTCGACCCGGACATCGAGGTGGTCATGACGCCGTCCGACCGCGTTTCCAGCCGCGACCCACAGCTGGAGAAGGCCGTTTCGTTGGCCCTGGAAACCCTTTCATCTTCGCCCGCCGCTCACGCTCCGGAGTTGCCGCCGCTGAGCTGAACACCCCATCGTGTGACTAAAGAACTGTGACGGACTGTTCCATGTGGACGATCAACCAGATGGAACAGTTCTCACCGTTCGGGGGTGTGCTGGAGATGAGTCACCGTGAAGAGCCGCGCAGTGGCCGTGGGTGTTTCGGGGCCGTGGTCGTCGTGCCGTTCCTGGCACTGGGCGGCATGTTCGCGTTGATCGCCTTGACGGGGTCGCCGGTCGAGGCGCCGTTGGCCGCGCCTCCGCCCGCTCGGCCCTCTGCCCCTCAGTGGTGGACTGAGCCGTTCGAGACCGGGGTCTCGCTGGCCACCGTTACCGAGACCGTGGTGGCGGAGGGGGCGGCTCGGGAGGTTCGGGCGGCTCGGATGGCCACTCAGACTCGGGTTGTCGGGACCACCGTCACCGAGACTGTTCGGGTTTCCGGTAGCAAGCCTGCTGCTGCTGGGCGGAATGAGCCTGGGGAGCCTGAGGAGGAAGAGCCGGCTTCGCCGCCTTCTTCGGATTCGGCTTCGCCGCCTGTGGTCACGACTTCGGTGCAGTCCACTGTGTCCAGTGTGGAGCCTCCGCCTGTCGAGGCGCCCGTTTCCACGGTTCCGCCTGTGGATCCGCCTGCTGAGGTTCCGCCGTCCACGCCCCGGGCTGAGGATCCTGTTCCGCCTGTTACTTCGCCTGTCACCACGCCTGTTGCGCCTCCGTGTGATCGGACCGAGCCTCCTTCGGAGGAGTCGGGTGAGGAGCCTGTGGTTTTCCCTGCCGAGGATCTGGCCACGTCCTCCGCGCCCTTGGCAGGGGTTTGAGGGTGAGGCTGAGGCCTTCTTCCGCCTGGCCTCAGCCTCCCCTTGTGTTTGGAACGCACAGATTGGTTGTGCAGTGCGGGGTTGGGTGTTGCCCGCCGGTTTGGCTTGACTGACCGGCTGTGTCCCTGGGTCGCCTGGCCTGCGGGGTGGCGGCTTTGCCGCTGCCCCGTTTCTGCGTTGGGGTGTGTGCGTTGGTTGGGTTGCGGGCGGCTGTGGCGGCTGCTTCCTGGGGCTCCGCCCCAGACCCCGCCAATCTGATCCAAAGCCGGGGCCTGCGCCGTGCGTGGGTTGATGGCACGCCTGGTGCGTTGGGCGGAGTTGCGTTGCTTTGGTGGTTGCGTTGGTGGGGTGGCTTCGTCACGAGTCGAGCCAAGAGCGGACCACATCAGGGAAGGGGTGTCAACTCGACGAAAAGCGTGTCGAGTTGACACCCCTTCCCTGATGCAGCAAGAGCTGTGGCACGACTCGTGACGAAGCCACCCCACCCGGACCGCTTGGTAAGGACGGCTCGCCTTCGGCTTCGCATGCGATCAGGCTTGCCATGATCGCGCGCTCGGACGGGCTTGCCTTCGGCTTGAAGCCAAGGGGACCCCTGCGTGAGCCTGCCTGGTGGTGCTACTGGGGCACGCTTGCCCGTGCGTAGGCGTCGGCCCCGCTGAACACGTTTTGGCCGTACTCCACGGAGTTGTTGTAGGTGAGGACGGCTGCCCACCAGCCCTGGCCCGTGCCCAGGTCGCGGGCGCCGCCTCCGCACAGGTAGCGGGCTGCGGTGAGGGCCGCGTCGTCGATGTTCTGCGGGTCTGCCGGTAGGCCGTCGCCTGCTGCTCGTTTTGCCCAGCGGTTCCAGGTGCCCGGGATGAACTGCATCGGGCCCACGGCTCGGTCCCACGTGGTGTCGCCGTCCAGGCGGCCGCCGTCGGTGTCCTTGATCGCCTTTACGCCTGGGCCGCCGTCCAGGGGGATGCCGATGATCGGGCGGGACGGCAGGCCGTTCTCCTGCAGGCGGGCGCCGTTGATGTTGCCGTGGTGCGACTCGATTCGGCCGATGCCCGCGAGGGTGGCCCAGCTGATTCGGCAGGCTGGGAAGTCCTGTTGCATCGTCAGGTCTGCTTGCGCGTAGGCGTGCAGGGCGCGGACTGGGATGTCGGTTTTTCCCGCTACTCGGGTTGCCCAGTCGGCCAACGGGTTGGCGGTTGCCGTCGTTCCCGGGGAGGCGGCGTTGCCTGGGGCGGCCGCGCCTGGTTCTACCTCCTGGATGGGGACCAGGAACGGGGGTGGGCCCAGGGGAGCTGCGTCTTTGCGGTTCAGGGCGCCCAGGCCCCAGGCGCCCGCGGCTACTACGACCATCAGCAGCAGCACCAGGACGATGCGGCCGAAGATGTTGCCGGAGCGGTTGCGGCGGGCGGGTTCCTGGACGGGCGGCGGCGGGACCATTGCACCCAGGCTACGTGCTTCCTGGAGCAGGTGGCGGCGTGAAGCGTGATGAGACCGGCACTGATGGCGGCTGGACAATCAGGTGAGCCTTACCTTAAATAAGGCTGACCTAATTTGTGGAGGCGTCGGGATGCTGTTTGCCAATGGGCTGATCGGGCTGCGCGAGGGCCTTGAGGCTGCGCTCGTGGTGAGCATCTTGATCGCATTCCTCGTCAAGACGGGCAGAAGGTACGCGCTCAAGTGGGTTTGGGTCGGTGTCGTGACCGCTGTGGCACTGTCCGTAGCGGCCGGCGCGATCATCACGTTCAGTGCTGCCGGCATGACGTTTGAGCAGCAGGAAGCGTTCGGCGGGACAATGTCGATCATTGCGGTCGCGTTCGTCACGGGAATGATCTTCTGGATGCGGCGGGCGGCCAAGACGATTGCGTCCGAGTTGCGCGGCAAAATGGACGAAGCGCTCAAAATCGGGCCCTTCGCGATCGTTCTTGTGTCCCTTTTGTCCGTTGGTCGGGAAGGGTTGGAGACGGCGGTCTTCTTCTATTCCAGTGTGCAGGCCGCCGGAGGCGGGACGACGGAGCCGCTCATCGGGTTCCTGTCGGGGATCCTGGTGGCCGTCGTGATCGCCGCGATGCTCTACCAGGGGGCGATCCGGTTCGATCTCGGCAAGTTCTTCACCGTCACGGGTGTGCTGCTCGTGTTCGTGGCGGCGGGCGTGCTCAGTTACGGCATCCACGACCTGCAGGAAGCCGCGATCCTGCCCGGGCTGAACACGCTGGCGTTCGACATCAGCGACACCCTGCCGGAGGACTCCTGGTACGGGGCGCTGCTCAAGGGCTTCTTCAACTACTCGCAGCGGACGTCCGTGCTGCAGGCCATCGCGTGGGTCGGCTACGTGGTTGTGGTGCTGTCCCTGTTCCTCATCCGGCCGCGCCGTCGCGTCGCCGTGGCCAACTGATCATCTACTGGAGCAACCGTGCGCAAGACAGCAGTCATCCTGGGCTCACTCGCGATGCTGGCGGCGTGCAGCGGTAACGGCGGCACGACCGGCGCGAGTGGCAACATCGCGGTCGAGGCGAGTGACGACGCGTGCAAGGTCGCCAGGACCGAGGCCGGCACCGGCAACGTCACGTTCGAGGTGGTCAACAAGGGCACCAAGGTGACCGAGTTCTACCTCTACGCCGAGGGCGACCGGATCCTCGGCGAGGTCGAGAACATCGGGCCCGGGCTCACCCGCAAGCTGATCGTCGAGGTCACGGAGTCCGGCAAGTTCCAGACCGCGTGCAAGCCCGGCATGAAGGGCGACGGCATCCGAGGCGACTTCACGGTCACCGGTGACGCCAAGAAGTCGACCGACGGCAACGCGTTGCTGGCCGAGGCGACCAAGAGCTACGGGCGCTACGTCAACTCGCAGGCCGACCAGCTGCTGGTGAAGACCGAGGAGTTCGTCAACGCCGTCAAGGCCAAGAAGGTCGACGACGCCAAGGCGCTCTTCCCCGTGTCGCGGCTGTACTGGGAGCGCATCGAGCCCGTCGCGGAGAGCTTCGGCGACCTCGACCCCAAGATCGACGGCCGCGAGGACGTCATCGAGGAGGGCATGGCGTTCACCGGCTTCCACCGCCTGGAGAAGGACCTGTGGGAGTCCGGGCTGCAGGCCGACTCGGACAAGATCGCGGACCAGTTGCTGGTCGACGTCAAGGAGATCGTGTCCAAGGCGAAGGCCGTCGAGCTGACGCCCGTGCAGCTCGCCAACGGTGCCAAGGAACTGCTCGACGAGGTCGCCACCGGCAAGATCACCGGTGAGGAGGACCGCTACTCGCACACCGACCTGTGGGACTTCCGCGCGAACGTCGACGGGTCGCAGGCCGCGATCGCCGCGCTGCGTCCCTTGGCGGAGCAGAAGGACAAGGCGCTCGTGTCCACTTTGGACGAGAAGTTCAAGGCGCTCGACGAGGCGCTGGAGAAGCACCGCAAGGGTGACGGGTTCAAGCTCTACACCGAGCTGAGCCAGGACGAGATCAAGGCGCTGGCAGAGGCCGTCGACGCGCTCGGCGAGCCGGTCAGCAAGGTAGCGGAAGTGGTGTCGGCCAAGTGACCGGAGTTCCCCGTCGCAGGTTGCTCGGGTTCGCGGGCGCCGGTGTGGCGCTCGCGGGCGCGGGTGCCGCCGCCGGCGTGCTGGCGGCCAAGCCGTCGTCGCCCGAGGTCGAGAACGTCGCCGCGGCCAAGGTGCCGTTCCGCGGCGATATCCAGGCCGGCATCACCACGCCCGCGCAGGACCACATGCACTTCGTCGCGCTGGACGTGAAGACGAAGAGCCGTGACGAGCTGATCAGCCTGCTCAAGGAGTGGACGCTCGCCGCGGAACGGATGACCGCTGGTCAGGAGGCCGCGGAGAACGGGGCGGTCGGCGGCAACGCCGAGGCTCCGCCGAAGGACACCGGTGAGGCGCTGGACCTCCCCGCGTCCGCGCTGACGATCACCATCGGCTTCGGGCCGTCGTTGTTCGACGACAGGTTCGGGCTCAAGGACCGGCGGCCGGAGCGGTTGATTGACCTGCCGCGGTTCCCGCAGGACGACCTGGATCCCGCGCGCAGCAACGGTGACATCTGCATCCAGGCCTGCGCGAACGACCCGCAGGTCGCCGTGCACGCCATCCGCAACCTGGTGCGCATCGGGTTCGGGCGGGTCGCGGTCCGCTGGTCGCAGCTCGGCTTCGGCCGCACGTCCTCGACCACACGGGAGCAGGCGACGCCGCGCAACATGTTCGGGTTCAAGGACGGCACCCGCAACATCAAGGCCGAGGACACCGAGCATCTCAAGAACCACGTGTGGGTGTCGAAGGAGGACGGGCCGGACTGGCTCGTCGGCGGCACGTACCTGGTGTCGCGCCGGATCCGCATGCACATCGAGATCTGGGACCGCACCTCGCTCGTCGAGCAGGAGCAGATCGTCGGCCGCACCAAGGGCGAGGGCGCTCCGCTGGGACAGCAGAAGGAGTTCGACGAACCCGACCTGCACGTCAAGGGCGCGGGCGGGATCCCGTTGATCGGCGAGATCGCGCACATCCGGCTCGCGGCGCCGGAGTCGTTGAACGGCGCCAGGATCCTGCGCCGCGGCTACAACTTCACCGACGGGTCGGACGGGCTCGGGCACCTCGACGCGGGACTGTTCTTCGTGGCGTTCAACCGGGACTCGCGCACGCAGTTCGTGCCGATGCAGCAGGCGCTGTCCACAAAGGACGACATGATGGAGTACGTGGAGCACACCGGTTCCGGGCACTTCGCGGTGCCGCCGGGCGTGCAGGAGGGCGGGTTCTGGGGCGAGGGCCTGTTCCGGTGATCAGTTCCCCAGGGCCAGCCGGGCTTTGACCTCGCCGAGCGCTTCCTGGTACTCGGGTGACGGGTGCATCGCGACCGCCATCCGCAACTGGGCGAGCGCCTCGGTGAGGCGGCCCTGCCGTTGCAGGGTCTTGCCGAGGGCGAACCGCGCGTAGTGGTCGCTCGGATCGAGGTCGAGCACCTTGCGGAACGCCTCTTCGGCCCTGTTGAGCTGCGCGGACCCGAGATAGGCCCGGCCGGCCAGCAGCTGCACCGACGGCGCCTCCCCGGCTTCGGCCAGCACCT
The DNA here is from genome assembly GCF_900115955.1 of Lentzea waywayandensis. Taxonomy (GTDB): domain Bacteria; phylum Actinomycetota; class Actinomycetes; order Mycobacteriales; family Pseudonocardiaceae; genus Lentzea; species Lentzea waywayandensis. The sequence continues at coordinate 364,004 of NZ_FOYL01000010.1, read as the reverse complement.
GTTTCAGCTCGCGCAACGCGTCGAGCGGCCTGCGTTGCGCCATCAACGCCTCGGCCTTCCGAAACGCCTCGAAGGTGCCGTCCGTCATTCGATCAACGTTACCTATCGCCTGCCGGTTCTTCGACTGCCGTCCGGGCGACAGAACCTGAATGAGTGGCAGTGCCGAGCCAGCACGCTCCGAAACCGAGCACCAGTCCGGCCACGACCCCGGCCGTCGGCACCTGCCCGAGCAACGGCCACGCGATCAACGCCGTGACGGACGGGACCACAGAGGACAGCGTGGTCATCGCCGCTGCGCCGCCCCTGCGCACCCCGACCAGGAACAGCGACGCGCCGCCCATCGAGTTGACCAGCACCAGGAACGCGAGGGTCAGCCAGAGCTGCCGCCAGTCCGTGACCGGGGAGCTCTCGGTCAGGGCCAGCAACCCGACGACCGGCACCGACACGGCGTGCTGCACGGCGTTGCCGCTGCGGAAGTCCGTGTCCCGGCAGAACCTCTGCTGGTACACGCCACCCGCGACGAACCCGAGCATGCCGAGCACCGTGAACACCGCACCGGTCCCGAACGACCCCAGCCGGTCCCACAACGCCGCCAGCACCGCCGTGACCCCGAGCACCAGCCCGGCGACCTGCCTCAGTCCTATTCGGACACGGAACACCCGGGCGGCCACCACGGCCGTCAGCACCGGCGTGCACGAGATGACCAACGCGGTCACAGAAGCCGGCACACCCATCCGCAGCCCGAGGTACACACCGGAGAACTGGCACGCCTGCACCAGCAACCCGGCCACGCACGTGTGCACGAGCTGCCGTCCGCGCGGCCGGCTCGCGCTCGTCACCAGGGCCACGACCGCCATCAGCGCGGCGGCGATGGCGAACCGGATCGTGGTCATCAGGAACGGCGGCGCCACGGCCACCGCGAGGGCGCCGACCGGATAGCCGGACGCCCAGACCAGCACCGTCGTGGCCGCGAAGCCGGGTTTGATCCGCACGGACTCCAGCACTACCAGCCTCGCCGCTACGGAGCGAGGGTTTCGTTCCACGCCTTGGACATCCGGTGGACCGCCTCGGTGATGATCTCCGGCGAGGTCGCGAGGTTCATCCGCACGAAGCCCTTGCCTCCCGTGCCGAACGGAATGCCGGAGTTCAGCGCGACCTTGCCGCGCTTGAGGAACGTCCTGGCGGGGTCGTCGCCGAGCTCGCGGCAGTCCAGCCAGGCGAGGTAGGTGCCCTGGCCCGGCGTGTACCGGACGGCGGGGAGGTGTTCGGCCAGCAGTCCGGCGAGCAGTCGCCGGTTCTCGTCCAGCCCGTCCAGCAGGGCGTCCAGCCAGTCGACGCTGTGCCGGAACGCCGCGGTGTGGGCGAGGATCCCGACGTGGCTCGGCCCGTGGCCGACCTCCTCCGGCAGCCGGGCGAGATCGTCGGCCGCGCCGGGACCGGCGATGGCGAGCGCGGCCTTGAGCCCGGCGAGGTTCCACGCCTTGGAGGCCGACATCAGCGACAGCCCGTCGTCCGCGACGCTCAGGTACGGCACGAAACCCTCGGCCGTGAGCGGAGCGTGGATCTCGTCCGCCACAACACGTACGCCGTGTGCTCGCGAGATCCGTGCGACTTCTTCGAGCTCGGCGGCGGTGTGCACGGTGCCGGTCGGGTTCTGCGGGTTGCACAGCAGGTAGACCGAGCCCTTGCCCGCCTTGACGAACGCCGCTTCCAGCACGGCGAAGTCGATCCGCGCGTGCGCGTCCAGCGGTGCCTCGACCACCTGGCGGCCCAGGGACTCGACGAACTGGAAGAACGGCGGGTAGACCGGGCTGTTGACGACGACGGGCGCGTCCCGGTGGGAGACCAGCCGGAACATCTCGACGACGCCCATCATCACGTCCGGCACGATCTTCGTCCGTTCGACCGCGGGCGCCCAGTCCCACCGCGTCTTCGCGAACTCGGCGAGCGCCTCGGCATAGGCGGTGCCGTTGGGGTAGCCGGTGTCGCCGCGCTCCACCGCCTCGATGATCGCGCGCGCCACGGGTTCGGCGAGCGGGACGTCCATCTCGGCCACCCACACGGGCAGCACGTCCTCGGGGTAGTGGCGCCACTTCATGCTGGTCCGGCGCCTGAGCTGGTCGAGGGTCAGCTGACGTAACGGGTTCGCACTGGTCATGCAGCAAAAGCTAGGGGAACTCGCGGGCAAGGTGTTTGCGTTCTTTGCTCATGGACGCCGTGGACCGCAAAATTCTTGCTGAACTACAGCGCGACGGGCGAATCACCGTCACCGACCTCGCCCAGCGCGTGCAGCTGAGCATCTCGCGCTGCCAGCGGCGCCTGCGCGAGCTGGAACGCGACGGCGTCATCCACGGCTACCGGGCCGTGGTGGACGCGGCCGCCCTCGGGTTCGGCTTCGAGGCGCTCGTCTTCGCCAAACTGAGGCTGGACACCATGGACGACTTCGACCGCGCGCTGGTCGACGTGCCGAACGTGGTGGAGGCGCAACGGTTGTTCGGCAGCCCCGACTACCTGCTGCGCGTCGTCACCGCGGACCTCGCGTCGTACCAACGGTTGTACGAGGAGACGCTGGCGAAGCTGCCCGGGGTGCGCGGGCTGACGTCGACGATCGTGATGAAGCAGGTGATCGAGCCGCGCCCGCTGCCGGCCAACCCGTGAGCTACCAGCCGAGAGCCGTCGCGTACGTCTGCGACTGCCAGTCCAGTGGGGAGGGCAGCGCGGCGAACTCGTACCTCTGCACCGAGGCACCCGTCGCGTCGCGGACCAGGTCGGCCGCCTCCCGTGTCAGCGCACCCAGTTCGGCGACCGCGACGGGCTCCGCGCGCTCAAGCACCCGCCGCCCCCTTCACCCGTGCCAGCGCCGCCGGTCTGTGCTGATCGCGTGCGAGCTTCTCGGTGACCGTCCAGTCGATCTTCCGGGCGAGCGCTCGCAGGATCGACTCGGCCTCGGCTTCGTCGATTCCGCCGAGCCCGGGGCGAGCGGCGACGTCGAGCGCCGTCTGCTCCGGCGTGGTCATCCACCCCGCCGTGAGATCGGTTTCCACGCGTTCGAGGTCAAGGCGGCGTACGTCGCGCTTCACGAAGACCACGTCGCCCACGTTGGTGCGCAGCACGGGCCGTTGCTTGGGTGCGGCGACGACCGCCGTGCCGATGGCGCGCGGCAGGGCGCCGTGCCGACGGGCCGCGGTGATGCTCATGAGCGCTACGGCATCCCTGCCGTAGTCGGCCTGGGCCACGCCGAGCGCGACCGCCGCTAGATCCGGGCGCCATCGTGGATCGCCCAGCCGTTCCATCGGGGCCAGCGCGTAGTAGCCGGTGCTGATGCGGCTGAGCACCGCCTGCTCGAGCAACCGCTCGAACTCGCTGCGAGGGTGGGCGTACACGTCTCCCGCATCCCTCGGACGCAGCACCTTGTTCTCTCGCCTGGCGAGTGTGGTCGGGATGGTGACGCGGTCATTCATACGATCTCCGTAGGCTTGGAGCCTACGTTCATAGTACTCGTTTCGTTCGGGCATGCGGGGAATGCCCGGCGGCGTTGTCACGTTGCATGAGCCTGCGCTTCTCACTGATGGGTCCGGTACGAGCCTGGCGAGACGACGAGGAGATCGACCTGGGGCCGCGCCAGCAACGCGCGGTGCTGGCGGCGTTGCTGCTGAACAACGGCATGCGCCTGAGCAACGACCAGCTGATCGGCATGGTCTGGGACGACCCGACGCCGAGCGCGGTCATGGCGTTGCGGACGTACACGTACAAGATCCGCAAGGCCATCCCCGAGCTGGACCTGAAGTCCAAGGACGGTGGCTACACGCTCAGGGCCGAGATCTTCGACGACTGCCGCGACGAGCCGCTCGAAGGCCTGAGCAGCACCTACTTCGAGGCCCAGCGCGCCAGGATCGCCAACGAACGGCTGCAGTGCCGTGAAGCCCTGCTCGAACGCGAGATGGACGTCCTCGAACTCCAGAAGCACGTCGCGGCCTTCCCACTCAGGGAACGGACGCGCGCTCTCCTCATGCAGGCCCTCTACCGCGACGGCAGGCAGGCCGACGCCTTGGAGCAGTTCCATCAGGCACGCGCCCTGCTCAACGACGAACTCGGCCTCGAACCCGGCCCCGAGCTGCGCGAAGTGCACGCGCAGATCCTCCGGGGCGAGCTGAACCTGTCGCGCCGGCCCGAGCAGCTGCCGCCCGGCCTGCCCGACTTCACCGGCCGCACGGCCGAGATCGCGCAGGCGCTCCAGACCCTCCCGCGCACCGTCGGCATCACCGGCATGCACGGCAGCGGCAAGACGGCGCTGGCCACCCACGTCGCGCACCTCGCCAAGCACGGCTACCCCGACGGGCAGATCTTCGTCCGGGGCAAGGACGTGGCCAACGAGCTGCTGCGCGCGGTCGGCGTCGAGAACCCCCGCGGTGACAAAGCCGCGCTGTGGCGGGACAAGGCGCGCGGCAAGCGGTTCCTGATCGTCGTCGACGACGTCCACGACCCCGCCCAGATCGCGGACCTGCACACCCCGGGCTCGGCCATGATCCTCACGAGCCTGCGCCGGTGGAACGAGCTGCCCAGCGTGACCTGGGTGAAGCTCGCCGGGCTGACCGAGGCCGAGGCGAACCAGTTCTTCCGCAGAGTCCTCGACCCCGCCAGGGCCGACGCCGAGGCGGACGTCGTGGACGAGGTGCTGGCGCGCGTCTCGTACCTGCCGAACCCCATCCGCGTGCTCGGCGGCAAGCTCACCGGCCGCCCGAACTGGACCGTCACGATGCTGCTGGCCCAGATGAAACGCGAGACGCAGCTCGGCGAGGCCATTCCGTCCGACTGCATGGCCGTGGTGGCGCCGATGATCAAGGCGGACCAGCAGATCACCGAGCGGGAACGCCACCTGCTGCAGTGCTTCGCGCGCCGCGACGCGGACGTGATCGACGTGTGCGAGGCGGCGGAGATGTCCGGCGCCGATCCCGGCGCGATCGAGTTCCTGCTGGAGTCACTGGCCGACGTGCACCTGATCGAACCGCTGGTGCTCGGCCGGTACCGGCTGCCGAGGTTCGTGCGGATGTACTTCGGGTGGCGCGCACCCGCGCTGATCAGCTGATTCATCAGGAATTTATGGCCTGACGATGTGGCGTCGGCAGGTTCGTAGACATGTCAACGAAGGAACTCGCAGGCAAGAAGGCACTCGTCACCGGCGCCACCTCCGGCATCGGCCGCTCCATCGCGGTCAAGCTCGCGGAAGCAGGCGCCACCGTCTACGTCACCGGTCGCCGCGCGGAACTCGGCAAGGAGACCGTCGCGCTGATCGAACAGGCCGGCGGCACCGGTCACTTCATCGTCTCGGACGTCGCCAGCGTCGACGACGTCCGCAAGCTCGCCGAGGAGGTCGGCGAGGTCGACGTGCTCGTCAACAACGCGGGCATCTTCCCGTTCTCGCCGACGCCCGAGCAGTCCGTCGACGTCTACCAGAAGGTGTTCGACGTCAACGTCCGCGGCACCTACTTCCTCACCGCCGCCCTCGCGCCCGCGATGGTCGCCAAGGGCAAGGGCTCGATCGTCAACGTCTCGTCGATCGCGGCCGTGGTCGGCACCCCGGTCGGCTCCGTCTACAACGCCTCCAAGGCCGCGATGGACGCGCTGACCCGCTCGTGGGCCATCGAGTTCGGCCCCGCCGGGGTCCGCGTGAACTCCGTGGCGCCCGGCCCGGTCGCCACCGACAAGGCCCTGGCGGAAGCTGGTGAGGTGTTCGAGGCGATCGCGAAGGACCTCCCCCTCCAGCGCGTCGGCCAGCCCGACGAGATCGCGGAGGCCGTGCTGTTCCTGGCTTCCGACAAGGCCAGCTTCATCACGGGCTCGGTGATCACGGCCGACGGCGGCTACGTCGCGAGCTGAGCCAGCACGGTGCGCAGGGACGAGGGCGACTCGACGTGCACGTTGTGGCCCGCGCCGGGGAACGAGACCGGCTCGGGCACCAGCTCCCGCAGGTGCTCCTGAGGGCTCATCGGGTCGTTCTCACCCGCCGCCAGCACGACGTGGGCCTGCGCGGCCATGATCAGCCCGGCCATGTCCGGCCGGCCCACGCCGAAGGCCCTCATGTCCAGCGACGGCGCCCATCCACCGTCCACTTCGGACACGCCGTGCCGCAGCGGCACCCCCGCCATCTTCGAGGCCCGCTCGACGGCTTCCTCCTCGGTGGCGAAGACCTTCCCGGGCTTCGCGGCGAGCGCGGACGCCTTCCGCAACTCCTCGTCGGTCCACTGAACCTTGATCCCGACGCCGACACAGGTCGTGACCTCGACCCCGAACCACCCGCTCGCCAGCGCCAGCCCGACGACACCGCCCAGCGAGTGCCCGACGATCGTGACGGGCTCACGCGGGATCTCGTCCGCGACGGCCGCCGCGAACGAACCGAACGAGTACCGGTCGATCGCCGCGCTTCGTCCGTGACCAGGCAGATCGGGCACGAGCCAGCTGCCGGACCAGTCCTTCACGACGTCCTGCCACACCTCGCCGGTAGCGCCCAGCCCGTGCAGCAGCACCAGCATCGGCCCGTTTCCACCACGTTCGACATGAAGCACGTCAGAATCCGTTCTATGCCCAGGACCGATGCCGACCTCATCGTCGACCCGGACACGTATACCTCGGGAGTCCCGTACGACGCACTAACCCGGCTGCGTGAGAAGAACGTGGTGCGCATCGACGACTTCTGGGCCGTCTTCCGCCACGAGGACGTCCGCACGGTCCTGAGGACGCCTTCCGTCTTCTCCTCGCACCGCGGCGCCACCCAGATCCGCGACCCTTCGCCAGACGACCTGGCGTACGTCCAGCGCATGATGCTCAACCAGGACCCTCCTGAGCACTCGCGGTTGCGCCGCCTGCTGACCAGGGCTTTCACGCCCCGCGCCGTGGCGCTTCTGGAAGACCGCATCCGCTCGAACGCCCGCGAGATCGTGGCCGGCCTGTCCGGGGACTTCGCGCACGACGTCGCCGACCTGCCGCTGCTGACCCTGGCCGACGTCTTCGGCGTTCCCCGCCAGGACAGAGCGCTGCTCTACGACTGGAGCAACCGCGTGATCGGCTTCCAGGACCCGGACTACGCGCTGTCGTCCAGCTCCACGGCCGGCATGACCGACATGGCGCTGGAAGCGTTGCAACTCCGCCCTGACGACGGCCGCGACCCGCGCGCACGGGACGGCATGCCCGACCTCTACGCCTACGCGCACGCGTTGAGCTCGTACAAACGCGCGCATCCGTCTGAAGACGTCCTGAGCAATCTCATGCAGGAGGACATCTCGCTGGAGGAGTTCGAGAACCTCTTCTGGCTCTTCTCCGTGGCGGGCAACGAAACCCTGCGCAACGGCATCCCCGGCGGCATGATCGCCCTGCTCTCCCACCCTCGCGAGTACGCACGCCTGCGCGCCGACCGTTCGCTGCTTCCCGTTGCGGTGGAAGAGATGCTGCGCTGGTGGACGCCGGTCATGCACTTCCGCCGCACGTGCGTGCGGGACACCTCGTTGTCCGGGCAGGAGATCCGGGCGGGGGAGAAGGTCGTCGTCTGGTTCTCCTCCGCCAACCGGGACGAGCGCGTGTTCACCGAGCCGGACCGGTTCGACGTGGGGCGGCGGGAGGCCGACCACCTGAGCTTCGGGCACGGGCCGCACTTCTGCCTGGGCGCGCAGCTGGCGCGGACGCAGATGCGGGCCGTGTTCGACGCGGTCCTCGATCTGCCGGGGATGCTGGAGCTCGACGGGGAGGTCAGCAGGTTGCGGTCGAACTTCCAGAACGGCGTGAAGCACCTGCCTGTGAAGATGGTGTCGTGAACACCTCGGAATGGTCGGCCGGGGAGAACTCCCCGCTGCTGCTGATGCGGTTCGAGCCGCAGGTGCTGACGGAGGAGTTCGGGATCGTCTTCACCGAAGACGTGGACGAACTCGGTCCGCTGAAGCTCGCCGTGCTGGAGCGCTCGTTCGGGACGATGGGCCTGGTGCGGTACGTCGACTCGTCGATGAGGGGCACCGCCGTCTACGTCGACGAGGCCGCCGATCTCGAACTCGCTCATCGTGCGGTCGTGAGCGAGTTCGGGCTGACCGGCCAGGACATCAGCTGGGCGGCGCGCACGGCAGGTCTTCTGAACGCGGTGCGCGACAACGCGCGTCTGCGGGAGGTGCTCGCGTCCTTCGGGTTCGACGTGAGCCGCGCCGGCGTCCGAGGCACCGCGTCGATCGAATCCGGACTTCCGCTCGAACCGCTTGCCGGTGACTTCGCCGGAGGACGGTTCTACCTGTGCGGAGACGCCGAGTGGGAGCGTCAGGTCCTGTACGCGAGTGCGGAAGGGCAGGCCGGCCTCATCGCGAGCAGTCTGCGTGAAGCCCTGCAACTGGTCATCGGGCTGCCCTCTTGGCAGGACTGCCTGACCTGTGCGGGCGGCGTGCGCATCGACTTGACGGCGGATGCCGCGGAGGCCTCCGAACTCCTCTCGCTCGACCTCCCACCGCAGGACGTGCTGCTGAACCGCCTGCACGCCGCGGTCGCTCGTTCCGCACCCGAGTTCGTCTTCCGGGACGAGACGGGGGAGTACGAAGGCCTCGACGGCTCCTCCCTCCCTGAAACCTCACCGAAAACCGGCGGACACGTGGGCTATGGGCGGCGCGAGGCTTCTGGCACGATTCAGTAGACCGGTGCCGATGGCCCCACTGTGATCCGACGGTGGCGAGCCCCTGCCGGTCACCTGGCCCAAGTAGGCTCGTCGCGAGACGAGACGCAGGAGAAACAGGGAGCGCAAGTGGCGGTCATCGAGCAGGTCGGAGCACGCGAGATCCTGGATTCTCGCGGCAACCCCACCGTCGAGGTCGAGGTGGCGCTGGACGACGGCACGCTGGAGCGTGCGGCTGTTCCGTCGGGTGCTTCGACCGGTGAGCACGAGGCGGTGGAGCTGCGGGACGGCGACGCCAAGCGGTACGGCGGCAAGGGCGTCGAGCGCGCGGTCACCGCGGTGCTCGACGAGATCGGGCCCGAGCTGGTCGGCATCGAGGCCGTCGAGCAGCGCATCGTCGACCAGAAGCTCGTCGACCTGGACGGCACGCCGGACAAGGGGCGTCTCGGCGCCAACGCGATCCTCGGCGTGAGCCTCGCGGTCGCGAAGGCGGCGGCGACGAGCTCCGGCCTGGAGCTGTTCCGCTACATCGGCGGACCGAACGCCCACGTGCTGCCGGTGCCGATGCTGAACATCCTCAACGGTGGCTCGCACGCCGACACCGAGGTGGACATCCAGGAGTTCATGATCGCGCCGATCGGCGCGGAGACCTTCCGCGAGGGCCTGCGCTGGGGCACCGAGGTCTACCACGCGCTGAAGTCCGTGCTGAAGAGCAAGGGCCTCGCGACCGGCCTGGGCGACGAGGGTGGCTTCGCGCCGTCCCTCGGCAGCAACCGCGACGCGCTCGACCTGATCCTCGAGGCCATCGAGAAGGCCGGTTACCGGGCGGGCCGTGACATCGCGCTCGCGCTCGACGTGGCCGCCACGGAGTTCTTCTCCGACGGCGCCTACACGTTCGAGAAGAACAAGCGGTCCGCCGAGCAGATGATCGGCTACTACTCCGAGCTCGTCCGCGACTACCCGATGGTCTCCATCGAGGACCCGCTGTCCGAGGACGACTGGGACGGCTGGGTGCAGATGACCGCCGAGCTGGGCGAGAAGGTCCAGATCGTCGGCGACGACCTGTTCGTCACGAACCCGGAGCGCCTGGAGGAGGGCATCTCCCGCCGCGCCGCCAACGCGCTGCTGGTGAAGGTCAACCAGATCGGCACGCTCTCCGAGACGCTCGACGCGGTCTCGCTGGCCACGTCGTACGGCTACAAGTCGATGATGTCGCACCGCTCGGGCGAGACCGAGGACACGACCATCGCCGACCTCGCCGTCGCGACCGGTGCCGGCCAGATCAAGACCGGTGCTCCGGCGCGTGGTGAGCGCACCGCGAAGTACAACCAGCTGCTGCGCATCGAGGAGAGCCTCGGCGATGCGGCGCGCTACGCGGGTGAGCTCGCGTTCCCGCGCTACACGCCGGAGAGCTGAGAGGCTTAAGGCATGGCCGAGCGCGCGCGTCGTCCCCGTCGCCCCCGCGAAGAGCGGGAGGCGAGGCCCGCACGCGCGCGCAAGCCACCCCGCCCGAAGGCGCCGTCGCGGCGCAGTGAGGGCACGGGCGGCGCGTTCGGCATGACCGGCACGCGACGGGCCGCGATGTTCGCGATGGTGCTGTGCGCACTGGCGCTGAGCATCGCGGTCCCGTTGCGGACCTACCTCTCGCAGCGCGACGAGCTGCGGGACGTGGGCGCTGAACAGCAGAAGCTCAGGGAGACGGTCGCCGCACTGGAACAGCGCAAGGCGCAACTGCAAGACCCGGCGTACGTCGAGATCGAGGCGCGCAAGCGGCTGCACTGGGTGCGGCCCGGCGAGACGCCCTACATCGTGCAACTGCCGGGTGACGAGAGTCGCAACACTGAAACGGAGAGGCCGTCGGGCAAGCAGGCGGCACAAGGGTCTTGGTACGAGGAACTGTGGGAATCGGTGACGCACAAGTAAGTGCTGCTGACCTGGAAACGGTCGCTCAGCAGCTCGGCCGCACGCCGCGCGGGACACGTGCGATCGCCTCGCGGTGCCCCAGCGGGCACCCGAACGTCGTTCAGACGAACCCGCGGCTGCCCGACGGGACGCCGTTCCCGACGCTGTACTACCTGACCTGCCCGAAGCTGAACTCGCTGGTCAGCACGCTGGAAGGCGGCGGGCTGATGAAGGAGCAGCAGGAACGTCTGGCGGTGGACGCCGATCTGGCCGCGGCCTACCAGCGCGCGCACGAGGCGTACCTCGCCGAGCGCGACGCCATCGAGTCGCTGGGTACCCAGGTCACCGCTGGCGGCATGCCGGTCCGGGTCAAGTGCCTGCACGTGCACGTCGCGCACGCCCTCGCGAAGGGCCCCGGCGTCAACCCCATGGGGGACGAGGCGCTGGCACTCCTGGCCGAGCAGGGACTGTGGCCCGCAGGTGAATGTTCGGCGAGTTAACGGTCAACGGAACCGAACGCACGCTTCACTCCGTCTTGGGTACACCTAGGCTTCGGAGTGGGGCAGGGTGGAACAGGTCACCGACGGGGGCGTTCGCCGTAACTGCAGGACGGCGAGCCGCGATGACACACGAGAGGTGAGAATTCGTGGCAATGGCCAAACTGCGCGGACCGTCGGCGTTGACCCCTAGGCAAAAGGGCTTCGCCGTCGCTGCGCTGGCTGCGATGCTCGCCCCGGCGATGATCGTCGGCACCAAGCTCGTCGACTGGGTCAACCTCGCGAAGCACAACGACATCGCCGTCTCGCTCGGCCCCGCCGACGTCTTCGGCGCCCTGCACCGCGACCCGGCGGAGCTCGGCGCGTCCGGCCGCCTGCCGCTGTCCGAGGAACTGAGCGCCGCACTGCTCGCCGACCTGGAAGACGGCGGCCTGGATCTCGACGACGGCGGCCTGGTCGACGACATCCCGGGCGTGCACGACATCCCCGGCGTCATGGTCGAGGCCTACCTCCGCGCCGAGGACAAGATGGCCGAGCTCGTGCCCGGCTGCAACCTCGACTGGGCACTGCTCGCGGGCATCGGCAAGGTCGAGTCGAACCACGCCAACAGCGGCCGCGTGAACGCCGTCGGCGACGCCACCCCCAAGATCCTCGGCCCGGTCCTCAACGGCGCCCCCGGCATGGCCGCCATCAGCGACACCGACGGCGGCCGCCTCGACGGCGACAGCACCTGGGACCGCGCGGTCGGCCCGATGCAGTTCATCCCCTCGACGTGGGCGAGCTTCGGCGGCGACCTGAACGACGACAACAACGTCAACCCGAACAACATCTACGACGCCGCCCTGGGCGCCGGCCGCTACCTCTGCGCCGGCGGCGGAGACCTGACGAAGCAGGCCGACCGAGCCGCCGCCGTCTTCCGCTACAACCACTCCACGACGTACGTCGAGACGGTCCTCAAGTGGGCCAAGCAGTACAGCGAGAACGTCGACATCCTGCCGAACCTCCCGGCCACCGGGGACAACGCGCAGAACCCGGCGCCGGGCAACAACAACCCCGGCACGCCGACGACCCCGCCGCCGACGACGACAACTCCGCCGACGACGACGACCACGACGACCACCACGACGACGCCGCCGAACTGCCCGACCACGACGACGAGCACGACGAGCACCACCAGCTCCACCACGACGTCGACGACCACGTCGACCACCACGCCGCCGTCCACGTGCACGACTACGACCACTACGACGCCGACGACGACCACCACGACCACGACGACAACCACCACGACGACGACAACCACGACGCCGCCGCAGCAGAACTCGTCCACCGGCGCGTCGCAGTCGTCCACGAGCAACGCCGGCAGCAGCAGCGCCAACAGCTCGTCCGCCCCCACCTCGCAGAGCTTGGTCACGAGTACGGCGAGCTAGCACGGCGTGTCGGGTTGGAACGATTCCAACCCGTACTTCGTTCGGGGCGATTCGGGCAGAGACGTTGGAGCGAAGGGGATCTCGTCTCCTAGCTTCGTCTGCATGCCGAAGCGCAACTCAAGCGTGGTGGGCCGGGAGTTCGGTCAGGGCGTCCGCGACGCCATCGAACAGAGCGGCATGACCCAGCGCGGACTCGCCGAACTGCTGGACTGGCAGGAAGCCAAGATCTCCGACGCGGTGAACGGCAAGGGCGGCATCACCGAGGTCGAGCTGATCCGGTTGCTCTCCTACTGCCGCACCCCTTACGCGGAAGTCGAGCGCATGGTCGCGCTCTACCGCGAATCCCGGGAGAAGGGCTGGCTCCAGTTCCCCGAGGACGGAGTACCGGACCAGGTGCACTCGCTCATCAGCCAGGAACGTCTCGCCAGCAAGATCACCGTGTGGTCGATGAACCTCGTCCCCGGCCACCTCCAGATCGCCGGCTACATCCGTGCGGCGTCCGAGAAGTCCGCCAAGATCAAGCCGGCTGACATCGATTCGTTGATCCGGGCGAAGCTCGACCGGCAGTCGATTTTGAGGCCTGGCCGGGAGTTCGTCTTCTACGTGCACGAGCAGGCGCTCAGATTGCCTGTTGGCGGCCCGGATGTGATGCGCGCGCAGCTGAACCACATCCAGGTGATGCTGGTGCGGCAGTACATCACCTTCAGGATCGTGCCGATCGCGATCGGTGCGCACGCTGGGATGTCCGGCTCGTTCACCCAGCTCAACTATCACAAGTTCGAGCCGGTGGTCTTCATCGAGAGTCAGAACTCCGGTCTCTTCCTGGAGGACAAGGGATCGCTGGACAGCTACGCCAACGTTTTGAAGCGGTTGGATCAGGACGCCTTGGATGCGGAACAATCGAGGAGGTTGATCGCCACCATGCTTGCCTGAGGAGGCCTGCCGCATGTCCGAATGGCGCAAGAGCAGCTACAGCCCTGAGGCGAGTGACTGCGTCGAGGTCGGGCACGGCGTCGGCATCCGTGACAGCAAGGCCCCCGCCACCCACCTCCCGGTCTCCGCGAGGGCCTGGGCGGTGTTCCTCGAGCTCGTGAAGTCGTGAGGGTGAAGTTCGTCGTCTGACGAAGTTAACCCGGCGAACTCAGCCCAGTTCGATTGATCGGCTTCCGGTAAATCGGGTGGCACGGACCGAGATCCTTGACATGGTGCCGGTGTGCGTCTCGACTACCCGCTGAAGACCGGCCGTCTCCTCCTGCGCCCCTTCGAACCGGGCGACCTCGACGACTTCCACGCCTACCGCTCGCGCCCGGACGTCTTCCGCTACCTCTACGACGAGCCCGTCAGCCGTGAGGAGTGCGCGGAGCTGCTGGCCAAGCTGGTGAGCGACAACGAGCTCGCCGAGGAGGGCCAACGGCTCGCGCTGGCCGTGCACCTGCCGGACGCGGGCAGGGTCATCGGCAGCACCGTCCTCAAGTGGCGCAGTGAGAAGGACCGGCAGGGCGAGATCGGCTACAGCCTCAACCCCGACTTCCAGGGCCACGGCTACGCCTCCGAGGCGGCCAGGGCGATGCTCGCACTCGGGTTCGACGGCCTGGGGCTGCATCGGATCGTCGCCGAGTGCGACCCGCGCAACGAGCCGTCGTGGCGCCTCATGGAACGCCTCGGCATGCGCAGGGAGGCGCACTTCCGGCAGAACGAGATCTTCAAGGGCGAGTGGGGTGACCTCTTCGTCTACGCGCTCCTGAAAGAGGAGTACGAGCGTGCTCAGGCCTGACTATCCGATCAGGACCGCCCGTCTCGTCCTCAGGCCCTTCCGGCCGAGCGATCTTGACGACGTCTTCGCCTACCGGAGCCTCCCCGACGTCACCCGCTACCTGCACGACGAGCCGTACACCCGCGCGCAGGCCGCGGAGAACCTGGCCAAGTGGATCGGCCAGCGCGAGATCACCGAGGAGGGCCAGTGGCTGGCCACCGCGGTCACGCTCGACGGCCGCGTCATCGGCGAGGTCGACGTCACGTGGCGCAGCGAGGAGCACCGGCAGGGCGAGATCGGCTACATCTTCAACCCCGCGTTCCAGGGCAAGGGGTATGCGCGGGAGGCGGCCGAGGTGATGCTCGAGATCGGGTTCGAGGGCCTCGGGCTGCACCGGATCGTCGCCGAGTGCGAGGTGCGCAACGAGCCGTCGTGGCGGTTGATGGAACGGCTGGGCATGCGCAGGGAGGCGCACTTCCGGCACCACGAGTTCTTCAAGGGCGAGTGGGCCGACTGCTTCGTGTACGCGATGCTTGCCGAAGAACATCGGAACCACTGAGGAGTGCCCATGTCGCGGGTCGCGGCCATCGACTGCGGAACCAACTCGATCCGGCTCTTGATCGCGGACGTGACGAAGCGCGAGGACGGCACCGCGTGGCTGCGGGACGTCCATCGCGAGATGAAGATCGTCCGGCTCGGGCAGGGCGTGGACGCGACCGGGCGGTTGCACCCCGACGCGATCGAACGCACGCGCCAGGCCCTTCTCGACTACGCGCGCACGATGCAGCGCAAGGGCGTGGAGGTCGCACGGATGGTCGCCACGAGTGCCACGCGGGACGCGAGCAACCGCGACGAGTTCTTCGGCATGACCGAGTCGATCCTCGGCGCGCCCGCGGAGGTGATCACCGGGGACGAGGAGGCAAGGCTGTCCTACCTCGGCGCGGTGGCCGATCTTGACCCGGACGAGGGACCCTTCCTCGTCACCGATCTGGGTGGTGGCAGCACCGAGTTCGTCTTCGGCACGGGCGCCGAGGTGGAGGCCGCGAGGTCGATGGACATCGGCTGCGTGCGGCTCACGGAGCGGTTCATCCACTCCGATCCGCCCGAGAAGGACGAAATCGAACAAGCGGAAGCGTTTGCGCGCGCGGCGATCAAAGAGGCTTTCGAAGTCGTCCCCGTCGAGAAGACGAAGACGTGGATCGGGGTCGCCGGCACCGTTACGACATTGTCAGCCCTGGTCCAGGGGCTGGAGGTGTACAACAGCGACGATATTCACCTCTCCCGCATCACACTTGACAATGTTCGTGAAATCACCGACCGTATCCTCTCCATGACGCATGATGAGCGTGCCTCGCTGGGACCCATGCACCCCGGTCGAGTGGACGTGATCTGCGGTGGAGCGGTGGTACTGCGTGCGATTGCCGAGGAGCTGGAGAATCGCGCGCGAATTCGCACGCTCGTGTGCAGCGAGCACGACATCCTCGACGGCATCGCGTTTTCGCTGGTCTAGCGCCGAATTAAGGTGCGCTTGAGGTGATCGTGACAATTTTGTGACCGATTTCGGAGCGCGTACTACTGGACGCCCCGGTTAACGTCCTCTCACGTTTTGGGAGGTGGACGAGACCTCCCGGGGAGGCGCGCGCACGCAATATCTGCGGAGCGGCGCCGGGGAAAGGCGGGAGAGACTGATGTCGCGATCACGGGTTGCGTGGGTGGCTTTGCCAGCCGCGCTCGCCATGACGCTCAGCGCATGCGGCGGCGGTGGCGGTAGCACCAACGCCACCGATGGCAAGGACAACCCGGACGGCACGGTGTCCATCTACGGCACCGAGCCCAAGAGCACCTTGTTCCCGGCCAACACGACCGAGGCCGGCGGTGGCAAGGTCACCGACTCGCTGTTCTCGCGGCTGGTCGGCTACAAGACCGAAGACGGCGCGCCCTACAACTTGATGGCCGACTCGATCAAGTCGGATGACGCCAAGGTCTACAACATCAAGATCAAGCAGGGCTGGAAGTTCCACGACGGCACCGAGGTCAAGGCGAAGAACTTCGTCGACGCCTGGAACTGGGCCGCGTACGCGCCGAACGCTCAGCAGGCGGCATCGTTCTTCGCCCCGATCGCGGGCTTCGAGGACGTCCACCCGGCCGACGAGAACGCCAAGCCGGCCAAGGACAAGATGTCCGGTCTCGAGCTCGTGGGCGACTACGAGTTCAAGGTCACCCTCAACGGCCCGACCTCGGTCTTCACCACGATGATCGGCTACACGCCGTTCTCGCCGATGGCCGACTCGTTCTTCGCGGACCCGAAGGCCGCCGAGGCCAAGCCGATCGGCAACGGCCCGCTCAAGTTCGTCTCCCGCACGCCGAACGCGCTGATCAAGATGGAGCGCTTCGACGACTACAAGGGCGAGGACAAGGTCCACTTCAAGACCTTGGACTACAAGATCTACTCCTCCCAGGAGACCGCGTACCAGGACCTGGTCGCGGGCAAGCTGGACTTCATGGAGGCCCTGCCCCCGTCGGCCAAGGTCGGCGAGAAGTACAAGGCTGACCTCGGCGACGCCGTCGTGACCGCGAACCTGCTCGGCCAGAGCGCGATCGCGTTCCCGCAGTACATCGACGCGTTCAAGAACGTCAAGCTGCGCCAGGCCGTCTCGATGGCCATCAACCGCGAGCAGATCACGAAGACCGTGCTGGCCGGCTCGTACGTGCCGTCCACCAGCTTCGTCTCGCCCGGCATCAAGGGCTACCGCGCGGACACCTGCGGCGAGTACTGCAAGTTCAACCCGGAGAAGGCCAAGCAGCTCTTCGCCGAGTCGGGCTTCACCGGCAAGCTGACCATCCAGTCCAACCAGGACGGTGGCCGCAAGGAGCCGCTCGAGGCGGCGTGCAACAGCATCAAGCAGACGCTCGGTGTTGACTGCGAGTTCGTCGGTGCCACCAACTTCGGTGCGTTCCGTCAGATCGTCGACGGCAAGCAGCTGACCGGCATGAGCCGTTCGGACTGGTCGGCCGACTACCCGTCGATCGAGAACTTCCTCAACCCGCTGTACCGCACCGGTGGTTCGTCGAACGACTCGAACTACTCGAACCCCGAGGTCGACGCGCTCCTCAAGAAGGCCGACCAGACGGCCAACGAGGACGAGGCGATCAAGATCTACCAGCAGGCGGAGGACCTGATCGCCAAGGACCTGCCCTCCATGCCGACCTGGAACGAGAAGGGCATCGGCGGTCGTTCCAAGAACCTGCTCGACGCCAAGATGTCGTTCAAGCGTCAGGGCGCCCTGGAGTCGTTCCGCGTCAAGGCCTGATTGCCTAACACCTGAGTTCTGAACACCGTCCGGCCCCGCGTCCCTCGAGCGTTACGGGCGCGGGGCCGGACCGGTGTTCAGGACCTTGGGCGCCCCCCACCACGCAAGGAGCCGACCTCATGGGTCGCTATGTGCTGCGCCGTCTGCTGCAGCTGATACCGGTCTTCCTGGGGACCACTTTTCTGATCTACGCCCTGGTCTGGGCCATCCCGCAGGACCCCTTCGCGGGCAAGTGCGGCCAGCGGCCGTGCGATCCGGCCTACATCGCCGAGATGAGCCAGAAGCTCAACCTCAACGACCCGTTGGTGATCCAGTACTTCAAGTACCTGGGCAACCTGCTCGTCGGTGACTTCGGCACCACCTTCAACGGCGTCTCCGTCGGTGAGCAGATCGCCACCTCGTGGCCGATCACGCTCAAGATGGGCATCATCGCGCTGATCATCGAGGCGGTCATCGGCATCGTCGCCGGTGTCCTCACGGGTCTGCGCAAGCAGGGCTTCCTGGACAACCTGGTCCTGGTCTCGACCCTGTTCCTGATCTCGCTCCCGGTCTTCGTCACCGGTTTCGTGCTGCGGCTCTACCTCGGCCCGCAGGGCTTCGACCTGATGGACACCTCGGTCAGTTCGGATCCGACGTTCGGCGAGCTGATCCTGCCCGGCTTCGTGCTCGGCAGTCTCTCGATGGCCTACGTCGCCCGGCTGACCCGCTCGAGCATCGTCGAGAACCGGCGCGCCGACTACGTGCGCACGGCCATCGCCAAGGGCCAGCCGCAGAGCCGCGTCGTCGGCATCCACCTGCTGCGCAACTCCCTGATCCCGGTGATCACGTTCCTCGGCACCGACCTCGGCAGCCTCATGGGTGGCGCGATCGTCACCGAGGGCGTCTTCAACATCAACGGCATCGGCGGCCTGATCTTCCGCGGCATCCAGGAGAAGGAAGGGATCATGGTCACGGGCATCGTGACCCTGCTGGTCCTCGTCTACCTGCTGATGAGCCTGATCGTCGACCTCCTGTACGCCGTTCTCGACCCGAGGATTCGCTATGAGTGACCCAGGATCCGTGTCCGGCGGAACCGGACTCGAGGCGTCCGCGGCGGCAGGAGTCGACCAGCTCAGCCACGTCGACGACTCGTCGCAGAAGCAGAAGAAGCCGCGCTCGCTCTGGAGCGACGCGTGGGGCGAGCTGCGCACCAAGCCCACGTTCATCATCTCGCTGGTGATCATCGCGATCATCGTGCTGATGGCGATCTGGCCGACGCTGTTCACGTCGGTCGACCCCCGTCACGCCGATCTCGACAAGTCGCTGCAGTCGCCCTCGGGCGCCGCGTGGTTCGGCTACGACCTTCAGGGCTACGACGTCTACGCCCGTGCGATGCACGGCGCCCGCGCGTCGCTGCTGGTCGGGATCTTCGCGACGCTGCTGACCGTGCTGATCGGGTCGACCGTCGGCATCATCGCCGGCTACGCGAAGACGTGGATCGACAGCGTGTTGTCGCGCTTCAGCGACATCTTCGCCGGCATCCCGTTCGTGCTCGGTGCGATCGTCATCCTGACGACGCTCAACGCGCCCACGGAGAACCCCGGCGTCTTCCGGATCATCACGCAGGTGGTGCTCTCGATCGCTGTGCTGTCGTGGCCGGTGGCCATGCGCATCATGCGTTCGGCGACGCTCGTGGCGAAGCAGCAGGACTACGTCAAGGCCGCCCGCGGTCTCGGTGCGTCCCCGCTGCGGATCGTGTTCCGGCACCTGCTGCCGAACACCGTGGCGCCCGTGCTGGTGTACGCGACGATCGCCCTGGGTGCCTTCATCGGCGCCGAGGCGACGCTGGCGTTCCTCGGCATCGGCCTGCGTCCGCCGGTCGTGTCGTGGGGCGTGATGATCTCCGAGTCGCGCGACTACTTCCAGTCGGCTCCGCACATGCTGCTGTTCCCCGCGGGCTTCGTCACGATCACCGTGCTGGCCTTCGTCATGCTCGGTGACGCCGTGCGCGACGCCCTCGACCCCAAGTCCCGATAGGGGAATCCTGTGACTCAGCCATTGCTGGAGGTCGAGGATCTCCACGTGGAATTCCGCACCCGCGACGGTGTCGCGAAGGTGCTCAACGGCGTTTCGTACCACGTCTCGGCGGGCGAAACCCTTGCGGTGCTGGGTGAATCCGGTTCCGGCAAGTCCGTGACCGCCCAGACGATCATGGGCATCCTGGACACGCCACCGGGGTTCATCACCAACGGTTCGATCAAGTTCCGCGGTGAGGACCTGCTGACCCAGTCGGCGGAAGAGCGGCGTCAGGTCCGTGGCGAGGGCATCGCCATGATCTTCCAGGACGCTCTTTCGGCGCTCAACCCCGTGTTCACCATCGGGTTCCAGATCGAGGAGCAGCTCAAGGTCCGCCGAGGGATGTCCAAAGTGGACGCCCGCAAGCGCGCGGTCGAGCTGCTCGACCAGGTGAAGATCCCGAACGCCAAGGGTCGCGTCTCGGACTACCCGCACCAGTTCTCCGGCGGTATGCGGCAGCGCGCGATGATCGCGATGTCGCTGGCGCTCGACCCGGAGCTGCTGATCGCGGACGAGCCCACGACCGCGCTGGACGTCACCGTGCAGGCCCAGATCATGGACCTGCTGGCGGAGATCCAGAAGGAACGCGACATGGGCATGATCCTGATCACCCACGACCTCGGCGTCGTCGCCGACGTCGCGGACCGGATCTCGGTCATGTACGCGGGCCGCATCGTCGAGCACGCCGACGTGTACGAGCTGTTCCGCGCGCCGGGCCACCCGTACACCGAGTCGCTGCTCGAGTCCCTGCCGCGCGTCGACCTGCGCGGCCAGGAGCTCAAGACCATCAAGGGTCTGCCGCCGTCGCTGACCAACATCCCACCCGGCTGCCCGTTCAACCCGCGCTGCCCGCGCGTGTTCGACAGGTGCTCCACCGAGGTGCCGGTCGTGCACAACCTCGGCATGGGCCGCACCAGCCGGTGCCACATCGCGGAGGAGGTTGTCGCTCGTGGCTGAGCCAATCCTCGAGGTCGAGAACCTCGTCAAGCACTTCCCGGTCCGCGTCGGCGTGCTGTTCAAGCGCACCGTGGGCCACGTCAAGGCCGTCGACGGCGTCTCGTTCAAGTTGAACAAGGGCGAGACCCTTGGCGTCGTGGGCGAATCGGGTTGTGGCAAGTCCACGCTGGCCCAGGTGCTGATGCGCCTGGAACCGCCGACGTCGGGCCTCGCGCGCTTCGAGGGCCGCGACATGTTCGCGATGAAGGGCGCGGAGCTGCGCAAGCTGCGCCGCGACATCCAGATCGTGCTGCAGGACCCGTACACGTCGCTGAACCCGCGCATGACGGTCGGCGACATCGTCGGTGAGCCCTACGAGATCCACACCGAGGTCGCGCCCAAGGGCGACCGGCAGCGCAAGGTCCAGGAGCTGCTGGAGACCGTGGGTCTCAACCCGGAGCACATCAACCGGTACCCGCACCAGTTCTCCGGCGGTCAGCGCCAGCGCATCGGCATCGCCCGTGCTCTGGCGTTGAAGCCCAAGGTGATCGTGTGCGACGAGCCGGTGTCCGCTCTGGACGTCTCGATCCAGGCGCAGGTCATGAACCTGCTGGGCGACCTGCAGTCCGAGATGGGTCTCTCGTACGTCTTCATCGCGCACGACCTGTCGGTGGTCCGCCACCTGTCGGACCGCGTGGCGGTGATGTACCTCGGCAAGATCGTGGAGATCGGCACCGAGGAAGAGATCTACGAGCGTCCGATGCACCCGTACACGCAGGCGCTGCTGTCCGCGGTGCCGGTGCCGGACCCGACCCAGCGCGGCCGGCGCGACGTCATCCGCCTGACGGGTGACGTGCCGTCGCCGATCGACCCGCCCTCGGGCTGCCGGTTCCGCACGCGGTGCTGGAAGGCGCAGGACATCTGCGCGACCGAGGTTCCCGAGCTCGTGGTGCGCAACGACGGTCACCCCGCCGCGTGCCACTTCGCGGAGGAGCGCGCGGTCGTCTGATGTTCATCTGGAGGAGGGGCCACGCCGTCGGTGTGGCCCCTCCTTCGTTTTCCGGGTGCTTCCAGCGTTCACGGTGTTCGGCGGCACCCTGCTGGTGGCTTGGCATCACTCTCTCGGCCTAGTTGGTGATTATCCAAGTAGCTGTCGACCTGGGCGGCCGCTGCTCGTCCAGCGGTATCCCGGTTCAGGTCGCCGTCACTACTTTTCATCGCGTTCAGTTCCCGATGCCTGGGGAGGAAACAGTGATGAAGAAGACGTTCCTGGTCGCGGTCGGAATCATCGGCGCATTGGTCGCCACCGCCGTACCCGCCAGTGCGAGTGAAAGCGGTCTTTCCGGAAATCTGCGGAAAGGCGAGTGGGTCAACTACGGCACCCAGCGGACGGTGACCGTCGGCGGTAGCAACATCTACGTGCGCAAGACCGACGGGCCCGAGATCGACGTCAAGTGGCGTCGCTGTTCAGGCGGGGCCGAGGGATCCGCGGTGCGGCTGCAGAACGCGGACCCGACGCCGTACGTGCGGATCGGCTCCGGCTTCCGCGCGAGCACGGTCTTCTGCCTTTCCGCGAAGTCGTACGGCAGCAACTCCACGGACACCTGGAACGGCAACGTCCGCTGGAACGTGAGCTGAGAAATGCGGTTCGTTCTCCTGCTGGTGTTGTTCGCCGCGGGGTGTGGTGCGAGCGCGGCAGAGCCCGCCGGATATCCGGACGAGGTGCGTTCGCTCTATTCGGCGATGAAATGGCCGTCGGACGTCCGGCCCGACCTGGAGGCGCTGATCAAGGCGACGGCGCCGGCCCAGGGTGAGCAGGGCTTCGCACGCCAGGCGCTGGCGGTCGCGAACACCTGTGCCTGGTATCGCTCGTGGGACGCGGCGGTCACACGGGGAGACAAGGCGCAGGCGGCCACGGCACTCGACGCCATCGAACACCTCGTGACCCGGTACCCGCCGGAGGCCGACACGGCAGGACGCCAGTTCGTGCGGGACGCGGCCGCCAAGGCCTCGTCCGGCGACCCGGCGCTGGTCCGCGACTACGTGGACGCGAACTGCTTCGACACCAGGTGGGCCTAGGGCTCACTCACCCGCGCAGCACGTCGAAGGCGCGCTGCGCGGGTGCCCGGCCGAGGAAGTCCTTGATGGCGAGCGCGCACTCCCGCGGGCCGTTCGTGCTCGTGTCGACCTCGAAGTCGTAGAGCCCGTGCTGATGGACGTTCTGCAGCTGTTTCGCCGCCACGCCCGGCACCCGGTCGCCCCGTGCCCGTTCGCGCCGCTCCAGCTCGTCTGGAGGGCAGTGAACGCCCACGAAGACGACGTCCAGGCCGTCCAGGACGGTGAGGCAGTCCTGAAGGCGCCACGGCTCGCTCAGCACGTGGTCGACCACGAGGTCGTTGCCCGCCTGAGCCATTCCCGCGACGGCGCGGTGGAAGCCCGCCCTCGTGCGGCGCAGGACCTCGGCCACCGCCGGCCCGTCGAGCTCCAGCGTTCGCTCGACCGACCGCATGGCACCGAAAGCGTCGACCGCCAGGTGGAAGTACGGGGTGTCCAGCACCTTCAACAGCTCCGCGGCGATGCTCGACTTGCCGGAGCTGGACGTCCCGTTGAGGAAGATGATCACCGGCTCAGGTCCGTGATCGTCACCCCTGGAGCGACCTCGCGCGTACCGGTCTCGGTGAACCCGCGCTTGCGGTACAGGGCGAGCGCGGGCTCGTTCTTGCTGCCGGTGCTGACGGTCTGCGGACCGCTCGGCACCGCGTCGAGCAACTTCGACGCGATGCCACGGCGATGCGCCCGCGGGTGCACGACCAGCCGGCAGATGTCCACAGTGGACCCGTCGAGCCGGTAGGACACCGCGCCGGCGAGACCTTCCTCGTCGTAGAGCCCGAGAAAGGTCTCGTCGCAGGCACGGAGTTCGCCGAGCGACTCGTGCAGCGGGGGAATGCCGTCGAAGCCGATGATCTCGGCCTCGACGGCGTACGCCAGCCGTTGCACCGTCCACAGCTCGTGCAGGACGGTGTCGTCGGACAGGTCGAGGATCACGTGTTGGACGAGTTCCGCACGAATGCCGCGAGGTCCTCGGACTGCTGGATCCTGCTGGGCTCGTGGACGTACATCATGTGGCCGGCCGGGTAGTAGGCCGACTCGATGTTCGCCGTGAGCTCCTTCGGGATCTGCAGGTGCGCGATCAGGTGCTCGGCCGCGAAGTACGGCGTGGCGCCGTCGAACCAGCCGAACGCGACGTGCACCTTGAGGTGCGGGTTCGCCCGCATCGCCGCCGAGAGCTTGCCCGCCGTCGAGACGTGGCGGCCCTCGAACTCCTTGTACGACCAGTTCTCGATGACCCGCGCGAGGACCTCGTACGGCAGGTCGCTGGAGTAGCCGAGCTCGGCGTGCAGGTAGTGGTTGAGCACGGCGGAGTACGGGCCGAGGATCGCGTCGATCGACGGGTCCGCGGAGATGCCCTCGCGGCCGTAGTCGGTGTCCCAGCCGGTGAAGCGGGCGTCGATGCGGCCGACGGTCCTGCGGTCACGCCGCAGCAGTTCGGTGAAGAACCGGATGTGCTCGATGCGCAGGTCGACCGCGTCCACGTACTCCTCGGACAGACCGGTGAGCCGGGCGAGCTTCTCGATCGTCGCGGCACGCTCGACGTCGCTCAGGCGGTTGCCGCGCGCGAGTGCGTAGGGGTAGTCGCGGACCGCGAACTCCTCGGCCTCGGCGAGCACCTCCTTGAGCGGACGGTCGCCGTGCAGGCCGTGGTAGTGCGCGATCGCCGCGTACGTCGGCAGGAAGAGCGTGTAGCCGAGGTCGTGACCCTCGTTGAAGTCCAGCGTCGCGAAGTCCAGCACCGAGGAGATGAGCATGAGCCCGTTGAGGTACATGCCGTACTTCTTCTGCAGGTGCTCGGCGAGGCCGGCCGCGCGGAGCGTCCCGTACGACTCGCCGCAGAGGAACTTCGGCGACATCCAGCGGCCGTTGCGCGCGGTCCAGAGCCGGATGATCTCGGCGATGGACTCGATGTCGGGCTGGTAACCGTGGTAGCTGCCGGGCTTCTCACCCTGCGCGGCCCGGGAGAACCCGGTCGACACCGGGTCGATGAACACGAGGTCGCTCTCGGCGAGCAGGCTCTCCTCGTTGTCCGCGATCCCGTACGGCGGCGCGGTGAGGTTGCCGACGTCGCCACTGAGGACCCGGCGCGGCCCGAGGAGCCCCATGTGCAGCCACACGCTGGCGGAACCCGGTCCACCGTTGAACGCGAACGTCACCGGCCGCTTCAGCGGGTCGGCGCCGTCGAGTGTGTAGGTGGTGACGAAGACCTCGGCCTTGGGCTTGTGACCCTCGAACACGCCGTCCTTCATCACCTCTTCCTTGAGCACGATCCGCCCGGTGGTGGCGGTGTAGTTCAGCTCGCGGCCCTTGACGGTGATGCTGTGCTGGGTGGTGACCAGATCATCAGCGGGAGACTCGGGCTTCTCTTCGGTCTTCTCCTCGGACATGGGAGCAACACTACGGAACTCGACGATCGAATAACGGCCTGCCGAGCCTGTCCACGCCTGGTCGAGTGGCGCGAGACCGTGGCCGCGGAGAAGCGCGCGGCGTTCCGTTCGGAGACCTACTGGGGCCGGCCGGTACCGAGCTTCGGGCCGTTGGACGCCTCACTTCTCATCGTGGGCCTGGCCCCCGCCGCGCACGGGGCGAACCGGACGGGCCGGATGTTCACCGGCGACCGGTCCGCCGACTTCCTGTACCGGGCGTTGTACGAGGTCGGCCTGGCCTCGCAGCCCACTTCCGTGTCCTTGGACGACGGGCTGGAGCTCTACGGCGTGCGGATCGCCTCACCGGTGCGGTGCGCGCCGCCCGCGAACAAGCCGACACCCGCCGAACGTGACCGGTGCTCGCCGTTCCTGCGCGAGGAGCTCGGGCTGATGACGTCACTGCGGTCCGTGGTGGTGCTCGGGGCGTTCGGGTGGCAGGCCTTCCTGCCGTTGCTGGGGTCCGCGCGGCCCAAGTTCGGGCACGGGGTGGAGGTCGAGCTCGGTGGGCTGCGGGTGTTCGGGTGCTACCACGTTTCGCAGCAGAACACGTTTACCGGGAAGCTGACCCAGGAGATGCTTCAGGACGTGCTGAAACGGGCCTCTGTCTAGGATGCGCGCCATGGGGGACGAAGCCGTCGAAGGCGAAGGGTGGAGCCTGGTCCGCCGGGCCGAACCCGCGCCACGACCTGTGGACGGGGCCTGGTTCGGCTCGTACATCAGCATGAAGAACGTCTACGGGTCCGCGGACGGCGGCCCGTACACCTGCTCGTGTTGCGGCCACCTGACCCTGACCGTGCGCGCCGCCTGGGAGATCTGCCGCGAGTGCGGCTGGGAGGACGACGGTCAGGACGACCACGACAGCTCTGTCGTCCGAGGCGGCCCGAACGGCCCCGTCAGCCTCGACGACGAGCGTGCCGCCTACGTGGCGGAGGGTGGCGTTCGCGGCGACCACGTGCCGCCCGGTCCAGCCGTCTGATCTGTCCAGGATGCACCGCGTGAAGTTCTGGAGCGACAGCACATACGGCGTGCAACCACCGCTCACCGACGAGGCCGTCCGCGACGCCGAGAAGCTCCTCGGCGTGCGACTGCCGGAAGCGCTGCTGGACCTGCTGCGCGTGCGGAACGGCGGCGTCGTGGTCGACGAGCGGTCGGCGTTCCCGAGCGAGCCGAACTCGTGGGCGCCGGACCACGTCCCGTTCGACAGCCTGATGGGCATCGGAGCCGCGGAGCGCACGATGTCGTTGCTCGACACGCCCTACCTGGTGGGGGAGTGGGGGCTGCCGTCGCCTGTCGTGCTGCTGACCGGGGACGGCCACTGGTGGATCGCGCTGGACTACCGCGCGTGCGGTCCGGCCGGTGAGCCGTCGGTCGTCTGGCTCGACGCGGACGGGGAGTCGGAGCTGGCGCTGGCGCCCGACTTCCGGTCGTTCCTCGCCGGTCTGGTGCCCGCCGAGTCGTTCGACCAGGTCTGATCACGTCGCAGATCAACTTCACCCGGTCGTGTTCCGGCGGGACGCTTTCGCAAAGGCGTTCCGCAAACTAACATGTTCCATGTGTCGCGGAACGGCGTTGAACGTGGAACGACCGAGGCTGAGCTCATCTGGTCCGCCTTGCTCGCCATTCGTTCCGCGCTGCCTTCGACCTGGACGATCGAACCCGGTGTGCTGACGATTCAGGCCGGCCTCCGCCGCGCGTACAAGCCGGACGGCCAGTTCGTGATCACGGCGCCGGACGGCTCCAAGGCGACCGTGCTGCTCGAATGCAAGGCCGTCGTGGTGCCGCGGGATGTCGCCGGCATCGCCGAACAGCTCAAGCAGTACGCCAAAGCCGCGGAGGAAGGTGGCGTCAAGATCGGTGGGCTGATGCTGGTCGCCCCCTTCGTGTCGCCGACCACTCGTGCGCAGGCGGAACAGCACCACCTCATGGGCTGGTTCGATCTGACCGGAAATCTGCGTCTGCGGGTTGAACAGCCGGCCGTCTTCCTCGATCGCGCAGGTGCGGATCGCAGTGGGTTTCGTGATCCGGCCGACCGGTTGCTCAAGTCACTTCGGGGGCCCGCAGCGGCAAAAGTTGTTCTTGAACTGTGTGAGACGTCCGTGCCTGTCGGAGTGAGAGACCTCGCCGCGCGAGCGCAGGTCGGCGCCGCCACGAGCGCACGGGTGCTCGAACTGCTCGATCGGGAAGCGGTCATCACGAGAGGCGAAGACGGAGCAGTGACCGCTGTGCGCAAGCGGGCGTTGGTCGATCGCTGGTCGCGGGACTACAAGGTCCTGGCGTCCAACGAAGTTATCGCCACCCTGGACCCACGTGGATTGAGCCATGCGCTGGCGATGTTGCGCGACGAGGATTCGCGTGTCGTGCTGACGGGCTCTGCGGCCGCGCGCGCGTACTTGCCACAAGGCTTGACCGCTGTGTCGCCGTTGGTCTCGCTGAGCTTGTACGCCGAAGACCCGATCGGGCTCATGGATCGACTTGGCCTGAAGTCTGTCGAACGAGGAATGAACGTGCTCGTGATGCGACCGTACGACGACGTCGTCTACGTGAGGTCACGACGCGTCGAAGGGCTCGATTACGCCGCCCCTGCGCAGGTTGTGGCGGACCTGCTGACGGGTCCGGGCCGTTCGACGGAGGAAGCCGAGCAACTGATGACGGTGCTCGACACGAGTGAAGCAGGTTGGAAAGAATGATCTCGCCTGAGTACGTCCAGGCGCGGGCTGTGTTGCTGGAAGCCCTCGAAGGTCTGGGAGCGCACCGAGACGCGGTCGTCCTCGTTGGTGCGCAAGCTGTCTATCTGCACGCAGGGGCCGCCGACTTCGCGACCGCGCCGACCACGACAGACGCGGACCTCGCGCTCATCCCGGGGAAACTCGCGGATGAACCCGCCGTCGTGGACGCGATGCGCGTAGCCGGCTTCGTACCGGGCGATCAGCCCGGCAGATGGCTGGGGCGCGGTGGGATCGCGGTCGATCTCATGGCGCCTGAAGCACTGTGCGGAGGTAGCTCAAGCCACCGATCCGCGCGCCTTCAACCGCCGCACAACGACAAGATGACTGCTCGCAGGACTCTTGGGTTGGAAGCAGCCGTGCTGGACAACGACGTCCGGGTGATTCGCGCTCTGGACGCCGAGGACCCCCGATCGTTCAAGATCAAGGTCGCGGGTCCCGCGGCACTCGTCGTCTCCAAGGTCATCAAGATCGCGGAGAGGCGAGAGCAGCAACCTCACCGGCTGAAGCCGAAGGACGGGCTGGACGTGCTCCGCCTGCTTCGAGCCGAGAAGGATGTTCCGGGATTGGCGCGGAGTCTGCGGGACTTGGTCTCGAACGAGCTGTCGAGCGAGGTGGCGAAGCAGGCTGTCGACGAGCTTCGCGTGCTGGCGACGGAGCCTGATGACCTGCTTCCGACGCTTGCCGCCGAGGCCGAGGCGGTTTTCGGCGATCCTGATGAGATCAAGATGTCGATGGTCGCGCTGGTCGAGGAGCTGTTGCTCGAGTTCGATCGCGGCTAGCAGGCGGGTCACACCCGCGAGATGGCCAAAGGATCATCCCAACTCCGCTGGTGCGTGTAAGGCTGTCCGGCATGAAGTGGTGGCGGGCCGGGGTGGCGGTGGCGGCGTTGCTGATCGTCGTCGTCGCGGCCGGCGGCACGTCGCCGGTCACGTTCGTCAACCGCCTCGACGACCGCCCGCCGCCGCAGGACCGCGCGCCGCAGCTGGACGTTCCGCTACCGACCGAGTTGCCGGACGCGCTCGCCGTGCCGCTCACCGTGTACCTGGTGCTGCTCGCCGGGCTGGTCCTGTTCGGACTGGTCGGGATCATCCTCGCGTTCGAGCTGCCCCGGTGGCGCCGTCCCAGAGGCGTGCGGGGCGTGGAGGTCGAGAGCGGCGAGGTCGGGGAGTCTGCGGTCGTGCGGCGCGTCGAGAAGGCGTTGCAGGAGTTCACCGAGCATCCGAACCGGCCGCCGCGGGACGCCGTGATCGCCGCCTGGCTCGCGCTCGAAGCCGCGGAACCCCGGCAGCCGCACCAGACGCCCACCGAGTTCACCGAGAAGCTCGGCGTGGACGCGGTCGTGCTCAAGGATCTCTACCAACGCGCGCGGTTCGGGCACGAGGCCGTGACGGCCGCGCAAGCTCAACAGGCGCAACAAGAGTTGAGCCGCATCGTCCGGGAGCTCGCATGAGAACCGCGCTGGCACTGGTGATCGGGGTGATCATCGGCGTGGTGATCTGGTGGCTCGGCGCCTCACCGGCGTGGGCCGCGGCGCTGGCGGTGCCGCCGACCGCGTTCGGCGTGCTGGTCACCAGGTTGCCGCGGGCCACCGACATCGTCTGGAGTTCGGCGCCGCCGCCGCCCGGTTCGATCAGCAGCGCGCACGCCAGCACGCTCGCGAGCCGGCTGGCCGAGGCGGCGGAGGAGCCGAGGCGCTACCAGGAACGGTTCCGCGCCCGGCTCGCACGACTGGGGATCGAGGCGTCCGAGATGCCCGACCCGAAGCAACTCGCGGAAAGGCTCAGGAGGGTCGAGTGACCATCGCACACGAGGCCGAGGCGGTCCTCGACGAGATCGGCAAGGTCGTCGTCGGGCGCACCCGCACGCTGCGGCTCGCGCTCGCGGCCGTGCTGGCCGGCGGGCACGTGCTGCTGGAGGACGTGCCGGGCCTCGGCAAGACGTTGATCGCGCGGTCGCTCGCGCAGGCGCTCAGCCTCGACTTCCGCCGCCTGCAGTGCACGCCGGACCTGCTGCCCGCGGACGTCACCGGGTCGTTCCTCTACGACCCCGGCAGCCGCGAGTTCGAGTTCCACCAGGGGCCTGTGTTCGCCGGTCTGCTGCTCGCCGACGAGATCAACCGCACGCCGCCCAAGACGCAGTCCGCGCTGCTGGAAGCCATGCAGGAGCGGCAGGTCACGGTCGAGGGGCGCACGTTCCCGTTGCCGAAGCCGTTTCACGTGCTCGCGACCTCGAACCCCGTCGAGTACGAGGGCACCTACCCGTTGCCCGAGGCGCAGCTCGACCGGTTCCTGGTGCGGCTCGACATCGGCTATCCGCCCGCCGAGGAGGAGGTCGAGGTCCTGCGGCGGCGGATCGCGCGGCAGCGGGAGGAGGCCGAGGTGCCGCCGGTGCTGGCCCAGGGCCGGCTCGCCGAGCTCCAGGCCGAGCTGGAGAAGACCACAGTGGACGACGATCTCCTGCGGTACTGCGTCGATCTGGCCGTGTCCACCCGCAAGCATCCGTCCGTCGAGGTCGGGGCCTCGCCGCGAGGCGCGCAAGCGCTCGTGCTCGTCGCCCGCGCACTGGCCATTTTGGACGATCGCGCGTACGTGACGCCCGAGGACATCAAGGAGTGCGCGGTCGCCGTGCTGGCGCATCGGCTCGTGATGAAGCCCGAGACGTGGACGTCCGGCGTGAACGGCGTGCAGGTCGTCACCGAGCTGCTCGGCAAGGTTCCGGGCCCGCCCAGCTCATGAGCAGAGCGGACAAGATCCGGGAGGCGTTCGCCCAGTCGCACGGCGCGCACTGGCATCCGACCGACGCGTACTCGCGCGCCGTCTGGCTGGGCGTGGGGCTCGTCG
Organism: Lentzea waywayandensis; assembly: GCF_900115955.1. Lineage (GTDB taxonomy): Bacteria > Actinomycetota > Actinomycetes > Mycobacteriales > Pseudonocardiaceae > Lentzea > Lentzea waywayandensis. Next base: position 333,378 of record NZ_FOYL01000010.1, on the reverse strand, counting down.
TCGGCGGGATGTTCCTGCACCAGGTCGAGCTGGTGCTGTTCGGCGTGCCGCTGATCCTGTCCGTGCTGCTCACGACCAAACCGAAAGGCACGCCCACGGTCAGCGTCCGTCCGGTGCCGCGCGGGGCGGGCGCCGGTGTCGTGCACACCGTCGCGCACCTCGACGGCGCCGACGCCGAGCTCGCGGTGGTCAAGCTGCCCGGCGTCGTCAAGGCCGTCCCGGCGCACTCGCCCGACCTGCCGGTGGAGATCAGGCGCGACGCGTGGGGTCCCGGCGTCGACCTGCGGCTCGACCACCTGTTCGCCGGACCGGACGGTATGCACGTCTACGGGCCGATCGTCGGCATCGAGCACGTCCGCACGATCCTGCCGCCCGTCGAGCACCACCCCGCCGGTCCGCTGCCGCCCCGGCCCGCCGGTCTGGTCGGCATCCACCGCTCGCCCCGCGCCGGCGACTCGACCGAGCTGCGCGACATCAGGGCGTTCCAGCCGGGGGACAGGCTCAAGCGCATCGACTGGCGCGTCACGACCCGCACCGGCACCGTGCACGTCCGCGAACGGCACGCCGAGGCCGACGCGGAGATCGTGCTGGCCCTCGACACCCGTGCCGACGTCGGCGCGGACGTGGCGGAGTGGGCCTCGCCGCACTACGGGGCGACGACGCGTCCCGGCGGCAGCCTGGACCGCGCGGTGCGGCGGGCGGCGTCGATGGCCGCGGGCTACCTGCGGCAGGGCGACCGGGTGGCGTTGATGGATCTGTCGCGCCCGCAGCTCAACGTGCGTTCCGGCGTCGGGCGGCGGCACCTGATGCGCATCCGCACGCAGCTCGTCGTGTGCGTGCAGGCCGCCGGGTGGTCGTCGCGCGTGGCGTTGCGCAAGCTCCCGCACGGATGTGTGGTCGTGCTGCTGTCGCCGTTCCTCGACGACGACATCGCGGAGCTGGCCGTGCAGACGCGCAAGCACGGCCACGTGGTGCTGGCGATCAACACGCTGCCGTTGGAGCTGAAACCCGACCCGGAGACGGCCTGGGGTGAGGTCGCGGCCGAGATGATCGCCGCCGAGCACCGGCTGCGGCTACGGCGCATGGCCGAGCACGGGGTGGCGGTGACGCGCGAATGCTGATGCGTCTGGCGATCGTGCTCGCCGCGGTGCCCGTGGCGGTGATCCTGCACCTGGAGTCCTCGTCGATCGCGCCGTTGCTGATCGTCACGGCGCTGACGGTGCTCACCGTGCTCATGCCGGGAAGCGCGGGCGCGGCGCTGCTGATCGGCTACGCGGCGCTGGCGATGGCGTTCGCCGACGGGCACCCGTTGCGGCTCGGTGTGTTGATCATGATTCCGGCGCTGCACCTCATTCACGTGACGTCCGCGCTCGCGGCGGTCGTTCCGGTGAAAACGAAAATCGAGCCCGCTGCGCTGAAAGCACCAGCGCGCCGGTTCGCCATTGTCCAAGTGATCACATTTGTCGTCACGGCCTTCGCCGCGTTCGTCCCATCGGGTGCCGGCATCGGGCTCATGGAGGTCCTCGGACTGGGGGCTCTGACGGTCGTGATCGGGGTCGTCGCGCTGAGGATCTGAATCGTCCCTCTCAGGGAGAACGCCTCAACTTTGACTCAAGTCGCAGGTCAGCCGCGATCGTGTCCGGCATCACCGCGCGACGGTAGTCACAACAGCCCCTTCGGACGCGCGAAAAAGGGGGTCCTGGTGCGACCATATGTGTATGGCTGCTGTGAAGTCGCACCCCACTCGGATTGTCATTGTCGGCGGTGGGTACGTCGGGATGTACACGGCTCTCGGACTGCAGAAGAAACTGCGCTCCGGTGAGGCGTCCGTGACGGTAATCGACCCGCAGCCGCACATGACCTACCAGCCCTTCCTGCCTGAGGCGGCGGCCGGCTCGATCGAGCCGCGCCACGTCGTCGCTCCACTGCGCAAGGTGCTCAAGCGCTGCCACGTCGTCACCGGCCGCGTCACCAAGATCGAGCACGCGCGCAAGATCGTGACCGCCGAGCTGTCGGACGGCCACGTCGAGGAGATCGAGTACGACGTGCTCGTCTCCGCGCTGGGCGCGATCTCCCGCACGCTTCCGATCCCCGGCCTGGCCGAGGTCGGCATCGGCATGAAGACGATCGGCGAGGCGATCTACGTCCGCAACCACGTGCTGTCGCGCCTGGACCAGGCAGCGAGCACGAACAACGCGGAACTGCGCAAGAAGCTGCTCAGCTTCGTCGTCATCGGTGGTGGCTTCGCGGGCATCGAGACGCTCGCCGAGCTCGAGGACATGACGCGGTATGCGCTTCGGTACTACGAGGGCATCAAGCCCGAAGAGATGAACTGGGTCCTGGTCGAGGCCGCCGGGCGGATCATGCCCGAGGTGTCCGCCAAGCTCGGCGCGTGGACCGTCGAGGCGCTGGAGAAGCGCGGCATGAAGATCTACCTCGACACCCGCGTGAAGTCGCTCGAGGGCGGCCACGTCATCCTCGACGACGGCACCGAGTTCGACTCGGACACGATCATCTGGACCGCCGGCATGAAGGCGAACCCGGTGCTGCGCAACACGGACCTCCCGCTCGACGAGCGCGGCCGCGTCCGGTGCACCGCCGCCATGCAGGTCCAGGGCCTCGAAGGCGTGTGGGCCGCCGGTGACTGCTCCGCGGTGCCGGACCTCTCGCGCACCGAGGAGGACCCGACGGCGACGTGCGTGCCGAACGCGCAGCACGCCATCCGTCAGTCGAAGCTGCTGTCGAAGAACATCGTCGCGTCGCTGCGCGGCCAGAAGCCGAAGGACTACTTCCACAAGTACCTCGGCTCGGTCGCGGGTCTCGGCCTCTACAAGGGCGTCGCGGACGTGTTCGGCCTGCGCTTCAAGGGCGTGCCGGCGTGGTTCATGCACCGCAGCTACCACGTCGCGTTCATGCCGACCGTGAACCGCAAGCTCCGCGTGCTGATGGACTGGACGCAGGCGCTGTTCTACGGCCGCGAGATCGTGGCGCTGGGTCAGATCAACGACCCGAAGTCGGACTTCGATCGCGCAGTGCAGTCCTGAGGTTGTCGACACGAGCGCTCTTCTCGTGTCGACAACCTCAGGAGACTGCTTCTGGGAGTGACACTGACGTTCACTCTCTGTGAGTGACGTGTGCCCCGGACGATCTCCTCGTTCGGGGCACTTCGCTGGACCGCAGGCGGAACTTAAGCGCCCAATCGGAGTAAAGCTCCAAGGGTCGCCTTGACATTGCGTTACGTGTTTCGGAGACTACGGCTGGTGCATCACCTGAATGCGTGATTCGCCATGTGGGGAGAGAGGTGATCCCGATGTCTCTCGAGGAGCTGGCCGCACAGCTTCGTCGTGGCGAGATCGAGGACCCCGCGCTGGCGCAGTACGCCGCAGAGTACGCGCAGGCGGGGCAGGTTTTCCGCAGCAAGAAGGACGATTGAGCAGGTCGGCTGACGGACGGGTGCCAGGTGCCCCGTCCGAGGCTGCCAGACCACTTCTGCTCCAGGGTCAGGAATATCTCTTCCGCTCCCCGCCCAAGTGTCTGGACTTCCAGGAACAGGTCCACCGCCTCGGCATGGTCGACGAGGGCGACGGCAACCCGCAACCCTGCGTGCTCGTCCTGGCCCGCGCCGCCGACATGGAGATGAACGAACTCTCCATCGCACTGGCCGAGCGCGGCATCCGGATGGCCCGCATCGACGCCGACCGCTGCGTCGACCTCCCCTTGTCGGTCTACACCGACCAGCCGCTGATCGAACTCGACCGCTGGCTCCTGCGCCCCCTGCTGGTCTGGCGCCGCCACTTCGAGCTCTCCGCAGTCCCGGTGGAGCCGGGAACCCTGGCCGGCGCCTACGCCGTCGACCAATGGGCCTCAGTGGCCAACTGGCTGTCCTCACGCTCCGACTGGGCTCACGTGAACCCATCACGCTTCTCGACGCACCTGGACCGTCTCACGCAGCTTTCCGACGCCAGCGCGTTCGGCTTGCGTGTACCGCGCACGGCCGTGACGACGCGTCCAGGCCGCACGCGTCCAGGCGGCGGCGCCTGCATCGTCAAAACGGCCGGCAGGCACCTCCTGGAACCACGCCCAGGCGTACAACACGGCCTGTTCCCGCGCCCCCTGGAAACCTCCAGGGCCTCGGACGCCCCCGAACCCGCACCGGTGATCGTCCAGGAGTACGTCCCCTCGGACACCGAACTGCGCGTGTTCGTCGTGGGCGAGCGCTGCATCGCCTACCAGGTCGACAAACTCGACCCGGCCCAGCTCTGGGTGGATCCCGACGCGGTCCGCGTCACGCCGACCTCGGTGCCCGCGTCCCTCTCGGACAGGCTCTTCGCCCTGGCCCGCCACTGGCGCGTCCAGGTGGCGGCGTTCGACCTGCTGGTGACCGGCAGTGGTGACCACGTGTTCCTGGAGATCAACGTCAACTGCGACTGGCGCTGGTTCGAACACAGGGCGGGCGACAACAGCGTCTCCGCGGCCGTGCACGACTGGGTGGCGCTGCGCTTCAAGGAGCTGCTCGGAGCGGGGAGGGCACGCTGATGTTCGGGTCCGTTCGACGCTTAGCCGGATGCTCGCTCTAGTCCAATTCGCTGGGCCGCTCGGGCGAGAAAAGACCATCCGCTCACACAAGCCGACGATCAAGGCCTAGGCTCACCGCGCCCCCGTAGCCCAATCGGTAGAGGCAGGTCCCTTAAAAGGATCACAGTACGGGTTCGAATCCCGTCGGGGGCACCATCTGAATCCACCCCAGGATCTGGTGCCTGATCAGGCATTTCAGCCGTTCTCGGCGGTGGTCTCGCGGTCGTCTGAACGAGCTCCGCTCCCCTCCGAACGGTGTCCGGAGGGGAGCGGAGAGTAATCGTAAGTTGATCTTGGTCAGCGTTCAGGTGGACGCCGAGCCGAGTGAGCGGCGCGTCAACGGTGTGGTCTTGGTCACGACGCCATCGGCGTCAGGTCAGTTCTTCTTCACCTGGTTGAGCCGCGTGATCACGGCCCCGCCGTCCTGCATCCCGAACGAGTTGCACGCCGTGTCCCAGGGGAACCGGCTGCACGCGTTGGACTGCACGACGACGTCCTGCTCGTTGCTCCACCCGCTGCCGATGATCTTCGCGTTCTTCCACGCGTTGGTCACCGGGTTGTAGCTGTACCAGAGCAGGTTTCCGTTGTTCTGGTTCACGGCGTAGAACGCCTCGCCGCCGGCCGAGCTGAGGTTCTTCAGGTTCTGCCACCCCGTCGTGACGGGGGAGGCCGGCGTGAACCACGTCGCGGTCGCGCCCGACCAGAAGTTGATGTAGTAGCGGTACATCGCGCCGGCCGCGTTGCGCGCGTAGACCACGCCACGGCTCGTTGCGACGATCGCGTTGTACTGGGTCAGGCCCGTGGCCAGCAGTGCGCCCTGCACCGCCCACTGCTGGGTGGTGAAGTTGAAGTAGTGCGCCTTGAGGTTGCCGGCCGCGTCGAGGGTGTAGAGGACGCCGTCCTCGTCGACCGAGATGCGGTTGCGGGTGTTCGCCGCGGTGTACGACCAGCCCTGGCCGAGGACGCGGTACTGGCTGCCGTCGAGGTCGTCCCAGTTGGTTCCGTTGTAGTGCAACAGTCTCAGCTCACCGGTGGTGGTGATGCTGAACATCCAGCCGCTCGGGCCTGCGAGCACCCGGCCCTGCCAGCCGGCGCCGACCTGGTAGCTCTGGCCCCAGGCGAAGGTGCCGGTGGTCGGTGTCATGTGCTCGAACAGGAAGAGGTCGCCGGTCGTGCCGCACGGGTAGACCGGAGTCAGGCCGTAGCGGGCCGACAGTGTGGTGCTGGGTCCTGGCATGTCTTCGATCCACCCCTCAGAGATTCAGCATGGCTGTGCTGGCGTCGAGGACGACGCGCTCGGTCGTCCCTGGTGCGGCGGGGCCGCTCGGGCTGAACTTCAGTGGTGCGGGCCAGGGGTAGAAGGTCGTCCACGTGGCCTCGCCGGAGATATCGGGGTTGTCGACCCAGCCGGCTTCGTAACCCCAGCGCACCGCGCCGCCGTCCTGCAGGATGCCGTTGGCCGCCACGTAGCCCTCGGTCTCGTTGGCGTAGGCCATCACCCACAGCTTGCCCGGGGTCTGGTTCCGCAACTTCACCGCGTATTCCGAGAGAACCTCGTGCGACATCGCGAAGATGTTGAGGCCACCCATCTTCCAGCGCTGGATGGGCATCGGGAACACACGGGGAAGGCCCACGCCCGCGATCTCCTCGAGCATGACCTCGGCGTGGCGGTAGGCGAAGTCGCTCGGGGGGAGGTTGTCGAGCCGGTCGCTGTAGCTGTTGCGAGCGCGGATCACCGCGGCCGGGTCGCCGAGGTCCACGGTGAGCGGGAGGCTGAGCTCCTCGTAGTACGTGCTGATCGGGCCGGTGACGGCGGTCCAGCCGCCCGAGTTCACCATCGCCACGACCTCGTTGCCGAGGATCGTGCCGAGGTTCGTGACCTGGCCGGGGCCATGCGGGTCGTTGGGTTCCTGGTCACCGGCGGCGCCCTGGAAGAACAGTGCCTGCACGCCGAGCGCGTTGCTGATCACGTCGGTGGCGGCACCGGGGAAGTCGCTGCAGAAGTACCTGTCGTTGCCCCGTGCCACGGCGTGGCAGGCGTATCCGAAGAGGACGGTGTGCAGGCCGTTGTCGCTCGTGCGGCGGGCGATCAGCGCGTTGACCGTGGAGAGGTCGTTGGGCTCCCCGGCGCGGTTGTAGCCGATCGACGCGTTGCCTTCCTTGTACCACAACGTGACCTGCGTGCGGGCCATCGCGAGGGTCTGCTCCACGAGCTCGATCATCTGCGCGATGAAGACGTTGGTCGTGTCCTCGATCGCGCTGACGTCCGCGGGCGTGAGGCTCATCATCACGTAGGGATTCGGCCGTGTGGTGCCGATGAACGGGCCGGAGTGGGTGTGGCTGCAGATAATCAGGAAGTTGCCGTCGTGGTCGTCCACCATCGGTGTCACGCCGGACCTGATCGCCTGATGGACGTATCGCGGGATGCTGACGACGTCGACGCGGAGCATGACCTTGGGCCCGGCGCCGTCGTCGATGACGATGCACTGGGCGCGCAGCCTGCGGTCGACCAGGCCCTGGTTGCCGCGCGGCGCGCCGCCGTAGCCGGCCATCCAGAGGCTCGGGTAGGGCGGGTAGGCCGGGGTGTAGTCCAGGGTCTTCACGGACATGGAGATGGGCATCGTGGATTCCCTCCGGCGCTCAGGCGGTTTCGACGAACGCGACGGAGGTCGGCGTGTTCGAGTTGGGGGTCGACAGAGAGCTGTCCGGCTTGCCGGAGTCCGTGTCCGCTGAGATGACCTTGCGGTTCTTCTTGTCCAGCACGAACGCGCGCGCACCGTCCTTGCTCATCGCCAGAGGACCGTTCGCCTTGCCGTTGCCCTCCTTCGTCCTGACCTTGTTGGAGTTGATGTTCACCGTCACCAGCTGGGAGTCGGTGGCGCGGCCCGTGTAGAGGCTCACCACCGCGAACGTTCCGTTCGGGTGCACCGCCAGACCGCAGGGGACGCCTTCGAGCTCGGTCGAACCGGACTTCCCGCCGCGCAGGTCGAACGTGATCAGCTCACGCGACGACGCCACGTACAGGCTCTTGCCCTTGGGGTCGATGGCGAGCTGCAACGGCGACTTCTCGGTCTTGAACGAACCCGACACGGCGTTCTTCGCGGTGTCGATGATCGTGATGCCCTTGGCTCGCTCGTCCCCGACGAACAGCTGCGTGCCGTCCGGCGTCAGCGCCAGCGTGCGCGGCAGCAGACCTGCGTTGATCAGCGCGCGCACCTTGCCGGTCGCCGTGTCGACCACGGCCACGTGTCCGCGGGAGCCCCCGGCGCCGCTGGACCCGGTCGCGACGTAGACGGTCTTGCCGTCCGGTGAGACGACGAGTTCGTTGACGAACCCGCCGACCGCGACCTCGCTGGTCACCCGGCCGCCGTCCACGTCCACGACGCTCAGTCCCGGTCCGAAGACCGTCCCCACGTAAGCGCGCAGACCGTCGGGCGAGCCCACGATCCCGTTCGGCTGGCCGTTGACGGCGACGATCGTCTGCTCGCCGGTCAGGCTCGGGTCGGTCAGCTGGACGATCCCGTTGCCGAGCGGATCCACGCTGCCGATCAGGAGTTTCTTGCGGCCGGCCGCGGGCGCCGCGTTGGCGGCTCCGGCGAACAGGCTGTGGCCGACGACGCCCACGGCGGCACCGCCGAGTGCGGCGGTCAGGAGCGTGCGTCGGGAAACTGCTCGGTTCCCAGATGTCATGTCGTCCGTCCCCCTCTGGTCCAGTGCGACTGGTTGAGGTTTCGACGAGAAGGACGTGCCTGTTATCACTCTGGGTAGGCAAATTTTGACATGTGACCGAGTTGAGACATTTCATAGCCGATGGATACGGACCGTGCGCGCTGAGTTACTTATCGCGTCTGACCAGGTTTTTTATCGCCTATAGATGGACACTTCCGGTGGGGTCTTTGTGCCCTGTCGGTCCTGTACGAACTGGTGTAAAACGCGCATGTGATTACTTAGTGTCATGTCGACATGCTGTTGTGGTGACCGGGGTCACCAGGTCGGCCGGGCGGTCACTCCTCCATCGACCACGAGGTCGTGGCCGGTGATCCACCGAGCCAGGTCGCTGGCCAGGAACACGCACGCATCACCGACGTCCTCGGGAGTGCCGAGGCGGGTGAGCGGTGCCGCCGCACGCCACCGGGCAACGCCCTCCGGCCACTGCTCCTCGATGCCGGGGCGCGTGATCAGGCCCGGCGAGACCGTGTTGACCCGGATGCCGCGCGATCCGTACTCCAGCGCCGCCGCTCGCGCGTGCATGATCAGGCCGGCCTTCGAGGCCGCGTAGTGGGCGTGGCCGGGTGCCGGACTCGTGCCCTCGATCGACGCGATGTGCGTGACCGAGCCGCCTTCCGGGAGGTGCGCGGCGGCGGCCTGGGTGACGGCGAACGGGGCCGTCAGGTTGGTGTCCACGACGAACTGCCACTGCGCGGATGTCATGTCCGGCAACGGTTCCACGGGTTGGACGCCGGCGTTGTTGACCACCGCGTCCAACCTGCCGTGCCGGGCGAAGGCGTCGTCGACCACGCGCTTGGCCGACGTGCGCAGGTCGCCGTCCCCGACGCCCCGGTGACGGACGACCTGGGCGCCTGCGGCCTCGAACCGGAGAGCGATGCCGTTGCCGATGGGGCCGTCGGTGCCGGTGACGAGCACGACCCTGCCGCTGAGATCGATCACGAGACGATGCCTTCCATTCGTTGCGCCAGCCAGCCGACGATCTCACCCCGGCCGGCGACGAACCCGTTCGAACCGATCTCGCGGAACTCCCCGCCCGCCTCGCGGACCAGGACCGCGCCCGCCGCGACGTCCCACGGGTGGATGCCGATGTTCGCCGCCGCGTCCGCCCTGCCCGTCGCGACCCACGCGAGCGACAGGGCCGTCGAGTAGACGCGGCGCACGTCAGCGACGTCCAGAAGGTCGTTCAGGAGCTCCATCTCGCCCTGGTGCGGGCTGCCGGGCAACGGGATGTCGGTCAGCACGAGCGGCCGCGGGCTCGTGCCGGGCGGGATCGAGAGGCCGCTGGAGCGGACGCGGAACGGAACGCCGACGGCCGCCGTGAACAGCTCGTCGCGGAACGGGTCGAGCACGCAGCCCGCGACCAGCGTGCCCTCGACGGCCGCCGCGACCGAGATGCACGACAACGGGATGCCGCGCACGAAGTTCCGCGTGCCGTCGATCGGGTCGACGTACCAGGTGAGCGGGGCGGACGAGCTGCCCAGCTCCTCGCCGACCACGGCCGAGCCGGGGGCACCGGAGACCAGGGCCGCCCGCAGGAACGCCTCCACCTCCAGATCGGCCGTGCTGACCTGGTCGAACGTGCCCTTCGGCGACACGTCGACGCGGACGTCGTGCAGCAGTTTGGCGGCGTCCACGCAGGACTGCGCGGCCAACGTGAGGAGTTCCCCAGGAGTCACGAGGCCCATTGTGATCGGTCACAAACACGACCGGATGACTCTGGGCAACGTCCCACCCGCACAAGTGACCTGAGCCACCACGATGAGCAGACCTGACAACGACGTTGGAGGATCGGGATGCGAATCGTGGCCGGGTTGGCTGTCGTGGCGATGTTGGTCGCCGGAACAAGTACCGCACAGGCGGACTCCCTCGACTACGTGGCCCTGGGCGACTCGGCGGCGGCCGGCCCGCTGATCCCGAACCAGGACCCGGCCCTGTGGTGCCTGCGCAGTGACCGGAACTACCCGCAGGTCGCCGCCAAGGTCCTCGGCGCGAGGCTCACCGACGTCACGTGCTCCGGTGCGAAGACCGACGACTTCGGGGGCCGCCAGTTCGGGTTCGTCGCGCCGCAGTACGACGCGCTGAAGCCCACCACCGACCTCGTGTCGCTGACGATCGGCGCCAACGACATCGGCCTGTTCCAGACCGCGCTGAGCTGCGTCAACCTCCTGCCGGAACCGGTAGGCGTCTCCTGTCACGACCGCTACAACGCCGGCGGCACCGACCAGCTCGCCCAGGCCGTCGACGCGTGGGCGCCGGAGTTCGGTGCCGCGCTGGACGAGATCAAGCGCCGCTCGCCGAACGCGAGGCTGCTGGTCACCGGCTACGGCACCTACATCAGGCCCGGTGGCTGCTACCCGCGCCAGCCGGTCTGGGGCCGCGACGGCGACTACCTGCAGAGCGTGATGAACAGGATCAGCGCGACCGCGAAGGCCGAGGCGGCCAAGCGCGGCGCGACGTTCGTGGACTTCGCGGCCGTGACGGTCGGGCACGACATCTGCGCGGCGCCGGCGGACCGCTACCTGGAGGGCCTGATCCCGACGACGATCGCGGCGCCGCTGCACCCGAACGCGGCCGGCATGAAGGCCTTCGGCACCGCGGTGGCGAAGGCGACTGATCTTGTCGGACCCGCTGCGTAAGTTGTGACGCAGGGGTTCCCAGCCAGGGGGTACCCCTGCGTCAGCGCGCCCTCCGCGCCGCCAGCGCCGCCGCGAGCAGCGTGACGTGCTCGATCCGCGTCGGGTCCAGCCCGGTCAACTCCGCGACTCGACGCAACCTGTAGTCCACGGTGTTCGGATGCACGTGCAGCTCGGAAGCAGCCGGCCGCCGCGACCCGCGTCGCAGGTAGACCTCCAGCGTCTGCACGAGTTCCTCGGTCAGCGGCTCGACGATCGACGCCAACGGTCGCAGGGCCGCGCTCGGCCGGGACAGCTGGTACTCCAGCAACACGTCGGCGAGCCGGTAGAGGCCGGGACCCGACCGCACCGCGACGGCCAGCACCTCGCGCGCCAGGACCGCGGCGGCCGCGACCTCGGAGGGTGAGGCCGCGACCGCCGCCACCGTCACCGGTGTCCCCGCCGAACGGGTCACGTCCGCGACGATCCGTTCCAGCGGCGGGTCCTCACCCGGCAGCAACGCGAGGCCGCCCTCGGGCGTGAGCGACGACAGCACCGGCTCCCGGCTGTGCCGCTCCAGCTCGGTCCGCAGGCGGCGCAGCTTCCGCCGCCCGGCGACCGCCGCGTCCACCCCGTCCAGCAGCTCGTCCGGATGCGGCGGTATGTGCAGCGCCAGCACCACGTACGGTCCTGACGCCTCAACGGTTCCGGAGAGCAGACCGGTGAGCAACGTGGCACGCGCCGAGCGTTCGTCGTCGAACATCGTCTGCCGCTCGTCGAGGTACCCGGCGCTCACCACGGGCGTCACGAGCTGCAAGTACCGCAGTGCCAACGCGTTGAGCGCGAGCACGTCCGAGACCTCCTCCGGGCGCGCCTCGGGCACCAGCGTCTCCCACACGACCTGGATGCCCACGTGGTAGGCGGTGAGCACCACGTCGATCGGCACGCCCTCCTCGGCCCGCCGCGCCGCCGACTCGCGCAGGAACCGCAGTTCGTCGGCCGAGGGCAACGAGCCGGTGGCGAGCACGGCCGCGAACCCGCGCAGGGCGTGCTCGGTGACGCGGAAGATGTCGCCGTCGAGCTCCTCCGCGGGCAGCTGGGCGTACGCGGGCACGCGCTGCACCAGCGACGCGATCACCTGCCGCACGAACGACGGCATCTCCGCGACGAGTCGATCTGCCAGCGGCCGGCCACCGATCACGTAGGACATCCGGTGATTGTGGCCGATCTACAGCTCGATCACCGTGCCGTCCAACGGAACCTCGACGCCGGCCTCCCGGACCTTCGAGAACTCCGGCGACGACGGGTCGAGCACCGGGTTGGTGTTGTTGAGGTGCGTGTAGAGCCGGCGGACGGACGGGAATCGCCGCAGCTCAGGCAGGCTCGCGGAGATCGGCAGGTGGCCCATGGCGGCCTGGCCGGACGAACTGCCGGTCGCCGAACCCATCTCCGACGCCGCGTAGAACGTGCCGTCCAGCAGCACGCAGTCGGCCCCGGCCACCACCTCGTCGAAACCGGAGGGCCACGACGCCAGACAGGGCGCGTAGACCAGCACACCGCCGGAAACAGGATCCTCGAACCGGTACGCGACCACCCAATGACCATCCACAGTGGACGAACGGGCGTACTTCGGCCGCTTGCCGCTGATCGGGATCGCCGACACGCGCAGCCCGCTGATCGAGAACGACTGGTCGGCCTCGACCTGACGCCACGCCACCGGCGCGTAGCCGTCGATCACCGTGCGCAGGTCGAACTGGTCCTGCAACGCGTGCAGAACCGGGCCCGGCGCCCACACCGTCAGACCCGCGCCCCCGCGCAGCGTCAGCAGCCCGAGAGTGTGGTCGAGCTCCGCGTCGGTGAACAGGGCGCCGCGCAACGGGGTGTCGCGCGCGCCGGGACCGGGGTTCAGGAACGAACACGAGGCGATCTGCGTCCGGATGTCCGGGGAAGCGTTGACCAGCCACCAGTCGGTGCCGTTGCCGCTGATCGCCAGGCAGTCCTGCGACCGCGACGGCAACGAGCCGGACCGAGCGCGCACGCACAGGGCGCACGCGCAGTTCCACTGCGGGAAACCGCCACCCGCCGTCGTGCCGAGCAGTACCGCCTTCACCGCATCTTCCTCATCGCCATCGCGGGAACCTCGGCCGGTGCCATCTCGGTCTCCAGGATCAGGTCCACAGTGGACCGCTCAGGTGACAGGGAACAGACGGGATCGGTCGCGGCGGCGTCCCCGGTCAGCTGGAACGCCTGACAGCGGCACCCGCCGAAGTCGATCTCCTTGCGCGGGCACGAGCGGCAGGGGTCCTGCATCCACTCGAAGCCGCGGAAGGCGTTGAACGACGGCGAGTCGTGCCAGATCTCGTGCAACGAGGAGTCGCGCACGTTCTCGATCGTCAGCGACGAGATCACCGTGGCGGCGGGACAGGGGAGTACGTCGCCATTCGGTGCCACCGTCAGCTGCCGCGCGCCCCACCCGTACATGCAGGGTTTCGGGTGGGCCTCGTGGTAGTCCGCGATGACGTAGACGATCTCCATCCGTCCGCGCAGACGTTCCTGCGCCGCAGCCACGATCGGGTCAGCGATGGCGAGCTGTGCGCGCGTGGGCAGCAGCACCGCGCGGTTGCGCAGCGCCCAGCCGTAGTACTGGGTGTTGGCGAGTTCCAGGCGCTCGGCGCCCATCTGTTCCGCCATCGCGATGATGCCGGCGATGTTGTCGAGGTTCTGCCGGTGCAGCACGGTGTTGACCGTCAGCGGCAGGCCCTCGTCCAGAACGTGCGCCGCGGCCTCCACCTTGCGGTCGAACGCCTTGATGCCGGCGATCCGGTCGTTGCCTTCCTTCGTCGCGTCCTGCAGGGAGAGCTGCACGTGGTCGACACCCAGGGAAGCCAGTTCCCGCAACCGGTCGCGGGAGAGACCGACTCCCGACGTGACCAGGTTGACGTAGCAGCCGAGGCTGTTCGCGTGCGCCACCAGTTCGGGCAGGTCCGGCCGCAGCAACGGCTCGCCGCCGGACAGGTGTATCTGGAGGCAGCCCAGCGCCCGGGCCTGGTCGAACACCCGCCGCCAGTCCTCGGTCGACAGCTCGGCGTCGCGCCGCACCAGCTCCAGCGGGTTCGAGCAGTAACCGCACTGCAACGGGCACCGGTGCGTCAGCTCGGCCAGCAGGCCGAAAGGCGCCTCAGCCATCGACGTCCACCACCCTTCGTTCGACCATGCGCGCGACCAGTTCGGCCACGTCCTCGGGTTCGACACCGTCGTACTCGTCCGCCAGCACGACAGCGATGTCGCCGACCGACCGGACGCCATCACAAAGCGCTACAACGGAAGCCGCGGTCTCGTTCAGCACCAGCACACCCTCGGGGAACAGCACGACGTGCGCCTCCCGGATCTGGTCGTAGGCGCACTTCACGCCGCGCCGGATCCGCGGCACGGCGTCCAGCGCGACCGCGGTCGTCACGGCCTGCCCTTGCCCGAGTAGTAGTCGACGGCGTCCAGCACGGCCCGCAGCACGTCGCACTTGAACGACAGCGCGTCGACGGCGGCCAGCTGCTGTTCGCGGGTCAGCGAGTGAGCGACCACGATGTCCACAGTGGCCTGTCCCTCGCCGGCGACCGCCTGGATGCGGTTGGTGAAGTAGGCGAAGCCCTCCTCGGCGATCCACGGGTACTGCTCCCGCAACGCCGCCAAGCGCTTGCGCATCAACGCGCCCGAGAACATCTCGGTGAGGCCGGAGGCGATGGCCTCGACCCACGGCTTGGTGCGCGCGAAGTTCACGTAGGCGTCGACGGCGAAGCGCGTGCCGGGCAGCACGTGACGTTCGTCGAGCACCTCTTCCCGCGTCAGCCCCACGGCTTCCGCGAGGCGGATCCAGTTCTCCGCGCCGCCCTCGCCCGGCTGCGTGCCGTCGTGCCAGACGATCCGCTCACGCCACTGGCGGCGGATCTCCGGCGACGGGCAGTTCGAGAGGATCGCGGCGTCCTTCTGCGCGATGCAGCGCTGGTAGTACCAGCGGTTCGCGGCCCACGCCTGAAGCTCGTGCTTGCTCAGCTGGCCCGCGTGCATGCGCAGGTGGAACGGGTGGCTGTCCCAGTACCGGGGTGCGAGGGCGCGCAGCTCGGCGACGAACTCCGCGGGAGAGACGGCAGTCATGGTCGGAAACTCCTCGGTCTACCACGAACGACGCGCGGGAGCCGGGATTCCCGGCATCAGTCGGGAACCCCGGCGCGAAGCCTGACGTCAGCTGCGAGCCGCGTAGGCGGTGACCTCCATCGGGGTC
Organism: Lentzea waywayandensis; assembly: GCF_900115955.1. Classification (GTDB taxonomy): domain Bacteria; phylum Actinomycetota; class Actinomycetes; order Mycobacteriales; family Pseudonocardiaceae; genus Lentzea; species Lentzea waywayandensis. The sequence continues at coordinate 318,186 of NZ_FOYL01000010.1, read as the reverse complement.
TCGAAGTCGCGGAAGTCGGGCTTGACCCACTCGCGCCTGACCTCGGGGAGCTTGGTCTCGGTGGTGGTGACGGCAACGTTCATGGCGCAACTCCTCGGGTGTCCTGCCTGCCAGCCCGTGGCGGGCGTGCAAGCGCTTTCCGTTGGGGGCGCGGCGGCTGACCACACGGTATGTGGTCGGGCCGTCACGGTCTAGACCGTACATAAAGTTACCTAAAGTCATCGGAGGGGTGACCCGATTGGCGGATGCGCCCGTGACTACACACCGTGGTTGTATCGAGAGGCCCCCAGCCCGAAAACTCCGATTTCGGGCTCGCCGTCGCCGCACGACGCGAAAGTTGAGGGGTCAGCACAATGGGTGCTCGTCGAAGTGCGCACATCGGCGTCCTCGCGCTCGCCGTAGGACTCTCCAGTGCTCCACTGGCGTCCGCGGCAACACCGGACGACGTCGGCGCGATGGCCGTGAAGACCATCGCGAGCGGCCTCAGCCAGGCCTGGAGCATCGACTTCCTGCCGGACGGCACCGGCGTCTTCACGCAGAAGGACGCCAAGACCGTCTCCACCATCACCAAGGAGGGCAAGGTCACCAAGGTCGGCGACATCCCCGGCGTCTCGGTGACCAAGGAGGCGGGCCTGCTGGGCATCGCCGTGTCACCGACGTACGCGGCGGACAAGACGCTCTTCCTCTACTACACAACGGGATCCGACAACCGGATCGCCACCTGGCAGATCGGCGGCGGCGCCCCGAAGCCGATCGTCACCGGAATTCCGCGCGGCTCGCAGTACCACCACGGCGGCCGCATCAAGTTCGGTCCCGACGGCTTCCTCTACGCCGGTACCGGTGACGGCCAGAACGGGAACAACGCGCAGAACAAGAACTCCTTGGGCGGCAAGGTCCTCCGCATGACCAAGGACGGCAAGGCCGCGCCGGGCAACCCGTTCGGCTCGCTCGTCTACTCCTACGGCCACCGCAACGTGCAGGGCCTGACCTGGGTCGGCACGCAGCTCTACGTCTCCGACATCGGCGCCAGCAAGGTCGACGAGCTCAACCGGATCGACGCCGGCAAGAACTACGGCTGGCCGACCTGTGAGGGTTCCTGCAGCACGTCCGGCATGACCAACCCGGTGAAGCAGTGGCCGACCTCGCAGGCCACTCCGTCCGGTCTCACCACCTACAAGGGCTCGCTGTACATGGCCTCGCTCAAGGGCGGCACGTTCAAGCTGAACACCAGCGGAGCGGGCGGCAAGATCTACACCAACCTCGGTCGCACGCGGGACGAGGTCGCCGGTCCCGACGGCTCACTCTGGGTGATCACGCCCGGCGGAATCCACCTCGCCGACGGCAACTGACCCACACAGCTCGGCTACCAGAGGTAGCGGAGAACGCCCCTCGCTTCACCCGCTCGGAGGCGAGGGGCGTCCCGGGACATCCGATCACTATTGCGGGTGCCTGCGATGTGTGATTGCGTAAATACGCCCTGCAACACCGCCGCCGCAGACAATTTACGAGCGGACCCGAAGGAGAGCACATGCGTGCTCGTCGTATCGCAGCCGTGGCGGCCTGCACCGCCGTGGCCGCATCCCTCTGCGCACTGCCCGCCTCGGCACAGGACGGCCCGTCGGTTCTGGCGGAACGGACCCTCGCCACGAAGCTGCACATCCCGTGGGACATCGAGTTCCTGCCGGACGGCAGCGGCATCTTCACCGAGCGGGACACCAAGAAGATCAAGAAGATCAAGGGCACGACCGTGACCGACCTGGACACGGTGGAACAGGCCCAGACGACCGGCGGTGAGGGCGGCCTGCTCGGCCTCGCCGTGTCGAAGAGCTTCGCGACCGACAACTCGGTCTTCATCTACTACTCGACGGCGAGCGACAACCGCGTCGCCAAGCTCCAGCTCGGCGGCACGCCGCAGCCGATCGTGACCGGGATCCCCAAGAACCGCTACCACAACGGCGGCGGCCTCGAATGGGGTCCGGACGGCTTCCTGTGGGCCACCACGGGCGACGGCCAGAACACCGCCAACGCGCAGAACTGGAACTCGTTGGGCGGCAAGGTTCTCCGCTTCGACGCGACGGGCAAGCCCGCTGCCGGCAACCCTCGCGCCGGCAGCGTCGTCTACTCGATCGGCCACCGCAACGTCCAGGGCATCACCTGGATCGGCAGCACCGCGTACGCCACGGAGTTCGGCAACAACACGACCGACGAGATCAACCGGATCGAGGCCGGCAAGAACTACGGCTGGCCCACCTGTGAGGGCAACTGCAACACCGCGGGCATGACCAACCCGGTCAAGACGTGGTCCACCAGCCAGGCCGGTCCGACCGGCATCGCCTTCTACAAGAACGCCCTGTACGTCGGCGCGGTCACCGGCAAGCGCGTGTGGAAGATCCCGGTGAACGGCACCACGCTCGGCACCCCGCAGGCGGTGTTCACCGGCTACGGCCGGGTGCGTGCGGTGACCACGGCGCCGGACGGCACGTTGTGGATCGGAACGTCCAACCGGGACGCGAACGGCTCACCGGGCGCGAACGACGACCGGATCATCTCCACCGACGGCTAGTCACCAGTTGCGAGCAGCGGGCATCCGGCGGAGCTGGTCGAGCACCGCCGGATCCTGCAGCTGCATCCACTGGATCACCTCGGTGTAGGTGGCGCACACCGTGTCCGGCTTGTCGCACACGTACTCCATGAACTGTTCCATCGCGGTCGAGAACGCGTTGCCGTTCCACTCGTTGAAGTGGTTGCCGACGACTATCGGCGCGCGGTTGCCGTTCAGCGCGGCCTGGTGCACCGACTTGTAGGTGTCGAGGACGATCTGGGAGAAGTCGGCCGCCCGCGAGGGTTCGTCCTTCGCCTGGTTGAGCGAGTACCAGAGGTTGAAGTCCATCATGACGACCTGCTTGCCCAGCCCGGGAACCTTCACCTCGGGCATCGGGAACTCGTACAGTCCGTTTTGGACGGTCGGCCACTGCACGCCGAGCGCGACCTTGCTGGTGTCGTAGACGAGGCCGTTCGCGGCCATCGCGGGGAAAGCCTGGTCCCAGTTGCCTTCCAGGCACGGCGTCCGTCCACCCCGGACGGCGTCGGCGGGCAGGTTCAGCCCCGCGGCACGGGACCTGTCGACGATCTGTTTGAACTGGGCGAGCTCCGCGTTCCAGGCCGCAGTGTCCCACTTGTCGACCGACGGCTGCGTGCCGTTCGAGCAGAAGTGCCCGTTGTAGTGCGTGCCGATCTCGTGGCCGTCGGCGATCACCTGGTTCAGGTAGGCGATTCGGGAGTTGACGTCCTGCCGGGTGCCGCCGAAGTCGATGTCGGACAGGCCGCGCTTGAGTCCCGCCGGTGGCTGGTACTGGTTCTTGTCCGGGTCCGCCAGCATGTAGACGCCGGACAGCAGGCCCGTCACGTGCGCGTTCTTGGACTTCGCGATCGGCAGGACCTTGTCCCAGTGCTGCTTGGACACCGCGCCGTCGAAGGAGAAGAGCACGAACTGCGGGGGCTTCTCGCCCGGTGCGAGCTTGTGCATCCACGGCTGCTTCTGCAGCTGTTCGGCACTGGGCGCGGGCACGGTCGGCGTCGGTCCCGCGTCCTTGGGAGCGGGCAGTCTGGGGGCCATCGGCAACGGGCCGGAGTCCGCCTGACTTGTCTGCTCCTTGTGCGACCCCAGGGTCATCACGATCGCCAGAACCAGCCCCAGCGCCACGCCCGTGGTCAACCATCCCCACCGCTTCACACCTTAGGAGACGACTGGTCACCCGAACGGGTTGCGCGGTGGAGGCAATTGGCTACTGAACGGGTTCGGCGATGACCACTCGGTTCGCCTCGTACCCCTGCTGACCGCCGACCCACGTGCCGCCGCAGGTGACCAGCACCAACCGGTGCGGCCCACGCGGCCCGAAGAACTCGACGGCACGCGCCGGGAGCTCCTCCTTGCGGACGGTCTCGATCTGCCTGATGCGGAACTTGAACTCCTTGCCCGCGCTGTCGGCGATCACGACCTCACGGCCGTTCTGCGCCTGCCACAGCTCCGCGAACGGGCCCTTCGCGCCCTTCCAGTCGACGTGCCCCGCCAGCACCGTCGCCCCCTCGGCACCCGCGAGCTCGGTGCCCCACCAGGTCGCCTCGCCGATGCCGTCGGGCACCGGCAGCACGCCGTCCTTGACCTCTTTGCGCACCAGCGTGGCCGAACCGCCCGAGGGCAGCCGCACCGAACCCGGACCGGCCTTGGGCGGTGCGGGCTGTTGCTGCTGCGGGGTGGGGTCGGCGGGCCTGGCGTTGGCCGTGTTCGCCCCGCCGAGCAGCCCGGTGAGGTCGGGGCCGCGGCCGGTGCTCAGGCTGTCCGCCACCGGCCCCGGCCCGACCACCGGGATCTCGTCCGCGACCGCGTGTCCTTTGAGGACCTCGGTCTCGGACGTGGTGACCAGCACGCTGGCAGCGGCGATGCCCGCCACCAGCGTGCCGGTCAGAAAAGCCTTGGGACTCACTGCCTGCGCCACACCAGGAAGCCTGCCAGCGCCGCGCCGAGCAGCACCAGGCCACCCGCCGTCAGCATCAGGCCCGGACTCAGCTGAGTGTCGAACGACGCGGTCGCGACCGGCGTCTGACCGTCCGCACCGGCGGGAATCGTGCTGGGCACGACCGGCTTGTTCGGCTTGTTCACCAGTTCGAGCGCGAGCGTCTGACCCGCCGCGACCGTGCCGCACGAGGCCGGCGGCGCCTTCGGGTCGAAGAACTCCTCATAACCCTTGGGGGCGGCCACTTCGACGAGACAGATCTCCTGCGGGGTGCGCAGGTCCGGCACCTCGACCGTGCCGTCGGGGCCGGTCTGCAGCACCAGCGGCTTGCCGTCCGTGCCGACGAGGTCCGTGTCGTCCTGCTTCTTCGCGGCCGTGGTCTGGTCCTTGGCCGTGACGCGCAGCGCGACGCCCGCGATGGCCTTCTTGGTCTCCGAGTCGATCTTCGTGATCTTCACGGCGCCGGGCGCGGTCTTGGCCTGGCCGTTCGCGGCGGCGTTCAGCTTCTTCTCGCCGCCGGTCGTGACCATGCGCTGCATGTTGTCCGTCTGGATCGGGAAGTGCACGACCGGCCGGTCGGCGGGGGAGTCCGCGACGGCCGCGATCGACGGCTTCGGCCCGGTCGGGATGACCTTCACGGCGGCGGGCTGGCCGTCGGCGCCCGTGGTGGCCGTGCCGCTCGTCTTGCCGTCGGCCAGCTTGGCGTCGGTCAGGGTGAACGCGATCGGGGCGTTCGTCACGCCCTTCTCGTTGGCCTTGATCAGCGACAGCGTCCAGGTGGACTCCGTGTCGATGATCAGCGGTTCCTTCGGCGCGGTCGCGGTGAGCGTCCACGGGCCGCGGTTGGCCTCGGCGTCGGCCTTGATGCGCGCGACGGTGTCCATGACGGACTGCGGCAGCCGCGCGGCGTAGAACGACGCGTCGTAGGCGAGGTACTTCGCGTCAGTCGTGTCGAACCGCACCGCGCCGTCGGGCGCCGAAGTCCAGCTGTGCAACAGGTGTGCGAGCGCGGCGGCCTCCTCCGGCGACTTGGTCGTGGAGTAGCGCAGCAGCAGGTAGGAGATGTTCGCCGCGACGTCCGGGGCGAGGTCCTTGCCCGCCTTGGTGCGCAGCGCGTCGCCTTCCTTGTAACCGACGTTGCTGTCCGGCGCGGGCAGTGCGTACTGCACGCACCACACCTGCTTGTCCTGCCAGACGTATGACCCGTGCCACTCACTGCCCGGTGTGGCGTTGGGCTGGAGCCCTGACGCGTTGTGGCCGATGCCCTTGACGCCGATCGCTGACGCCGTCGCGGGAACGGTCAGGAGCGCGAGCCCCGAAACCATCGCCACGGCGGCCAGACGTTTCCAGCCCATTTTGGATCTTGATCCCCTCTGACCTGCGGATTATCCCGCGTGCGAGCTTGTCGGTCCCCCACACCGGGGACAAGCCGCCACGAGGGGGAAGTCTCTCGCTACTCTGGGTGTGAACGTGATTGGAATGTGACGGGGCTTACGCCCTTCGTGCGGGACACGCCGCGACACGCCGTAGTCACATAACGCTCTGGAGTTGGCGCAGTATTTGCGCACGTGTGATCGTCGTCGGGGGTAAAGTCGCCTTTACCGATGGGGAACATGGCACCGAGCGTGCTCGTTGAACCCAGTGACGGCGTAAAGCAACGCCACAGGAGGACCAGGTGCGCTCGAGCAGCAACCCGGCTTTCCGTAACCTGCCGACCGGCGGCGGGTACGGAGGCTACGCAGGCTTCGGCCAGCCAGACCAGGCTGGCTACCAGCAGGCTCCGCCGCCGCTGACCAGCGAGCGGCCGATGACGATCGACGACGTCGTCACCAAGACGGGCATCACGCTCGCCGTGGTGGCCGCCACCGCGGTCGTCACCTACCTCATGCAGGCGTGGTTCCTGCTGTTCCCGGCCGCGATCGTCGGCCTCGTGCTCGCGCTGATCATCATGTTCAAGCGCATGCCGAGCCCGCCGCTCGTCATCGCCTACGCCGCCGTCGAAGGTGTCTTCCTCGGCGCGTTCAGCGGGATCATCGGCAACATGGTCGACCGCATGACCGGCAACCCGGGTCAGGGTGTCGTGATGATCGGCCAGGCCATCATCGGCACGCTCGGCGTGTTCTTCGGCATGCTCGTGGTCTACAAGACGGGCGCGATCCGAGTCACGCCGAAGTTCACCAAGTGGATCACCGGCGCCATCATCGGCGTCGCCGTCCTCATGCTCTTCAACCTGATCATGAGCTTCTTCACCGCCGGCGGCCTCGGCCTGCGCAACGGTGGCACGCTCGCGATCATCTTCAGCCTCGTCTGCATCGGCCTCGCGGCGTTCAGCTTCCTGATCGACTTCGACGCCGCGGACCAGGCGATCCGCGCCGGCGTGCCGGCCAAGTTCGCGTGGCAGATCGCGTTCGGCCTCACCGTGACCCTGGTGTGGCTGTACACCGAGATCCTGCGCCTGCTGTCGTACTTCAACTCGGACTGACGTTTCGGGTGAGTTGAAGGGGCGTTCCGCTGCGGCGGGGCGCCCCTTCGCCGTTCTGGGGGAGATGGGATGACGAAGAGGTTCGACGAGGGAATGCGGTTGCTGCGCCGCAAGGGCGAGGACCGGGAGAACGGCTTCTGCCTGCTGCAACGGCATGCCGTGGAGCTCCTCGACGAGTTGATCGAGGCGTTCAGGGGCGAAGAGGCCGAGAACATGCGCGTTCTGCTGCTCACGCTGATCGGTGAGGCCCGGTCGCCGCGAGCCCTGCCGATCCTGGCCGAGCACCTGGACCACGAGGACGAGTCACTCGCGTACTGGGCTGTCCGTGGTCTCGAGATGCTCGACACCAAGGAAGCGCGAACTGTCCTTTACCGTCACCGTGCCAACAACGCGCACACGTGAGGGGGAATTCAGTGGACTCCGCATATCGGCTCGTCCTGGAGCCGCCATCGGTCGACGACTACCTGCGCCTGCGCAAGGAATCCGGACTGAGCGCGCGAACTCGCGAAGAAGCCGAAAACGGCATCAACGGCGCGTGGGCCAGCGCCAGTGTCATTCACGTGGAATCAGGCGAAAGCGTCGGCATGGGGCGTGTGCTCAGTGACGGCGGCTGGTACTTCCACGTCATCGACATGGCGGTGCTGCCGGATCATCAACGCAAAGGCGTCGGCGATGCGATCCTCACCGCGTTGCTGGACCACATCGACGCCTGTGCGCCGAACGCGTACGTCAATCTCCTGGCCGACCCGCCCGGCCGTCGTCTCTACGAACGGCACGGCTTCACCGAGAGCGCACCGGCGAGTGTCGGCATGAGGCGGGTCTAGACCCGCCAGCGGACGTCGGGCAGTTCGGTTCCCACCTTGATCAGGCAGGTCGTGCAGAGCGCGCCCGCTTGGGCGCGTGACACCCGTTCGTCGGGCACCGAATGTTCGCAGACGGCCTCGTAAAAGCTGCGCGAGCCGTCGGTCTGGTCGAGGGAGAAAGCATGGCATTGCAGGTCGTATTCGCTTTGCCACCACACGTAGGGCATGTCCGACCCCTCCTTACTCATCGGTAGGGACGGACTTCCCCTCGCCAGATGACGCCATTGCGCGATGTTTCATCTCATCGGCAGAAAGGGTGCCTGCGAGTAGCTCCGTTCGGGTGAAGCGGAGCTACTTGCAGGCGTCAATTTGCAGATCTTGAGCGAAAGGTCAGCTCAGCCGCTCGATGACCATCGCCATGCCCTGGCCACCGCCCACGCACATGGTCTCGAGACCGAACTGCTTGTCGTGGAACTGCAGCGAATTGATCAAGGTCGTGGTGATGCGGGCGCCGGTCATGCCGAACGGGTGACCGACGGCGATGGCGCCACCATTCACGTTCAACCGGTCCAGTTCGATTCCGAGGTCCTGGTAGGACGGAATCACCTGGGCGGCGAACGCCTCGTTGATCTCCACGAGGTCGATGTCGGAGACCGACAGGCCGGCCAGCGCCAGCGCGCGCTTCGAGGCCTCGACCGGGCCGAGGCCCATGATCTCGGGCGACAGGCCCGAGACGCCGGTCGACACGATCCGGGCGAGCGGCGTGATGCCGAGTTCGCGGGCCTTCGTGTCGGACATGATCACGAGGGCCGCGGCGCCGTCGTTCAGCGGGCAGCAGTTGCCGGCGTTGATGCGGCCGTCGGGGCGGAAGACGGGCTTCAGCTGGGAAACCGCCTCGTAGGTGACGCCGGCGCGCGGGCCGTCGTCGGACGAGACCACGGTGCCGTCGGGCAACGTCACGGGCGTGATCTCGCGGGCCCAGAAGCCGTCCGCGATGGCCTTCTCGGCGAGGTTCTGCGAGCGGACGCCGAACTCGTCCATCTCCTGGCGCGAGATCCCCCTGAGCAGAGCGAGGTTCTCGGCGGTCTGGCCCATCGGGATGTAGACGTCCGGCACGACGTCCACCGAACGCGGGTCGACCCACTCGGAAGCGCCGGACGCGGCAACGGAGGCGGTGCGCGCCTCGGCCTCGCCGAACAGCGGGTTGTGGGTGTCCGGCCACGAGTCGGAGCTGCCCTTGGCGAACCGCGACACGGCCTCGACGCCGGCGCTGATGAACACGTCGCCCTCGCCCGCCTTGATGGCGTGCAGCGCCATGCGCGTGGTCTGCAAGGACGAGGCGCAGTACCGGGTCACGGTCGTGCCGGGCAGGTTGTCGTAGCCCAGCAGCACGGACACGACGCGCGCCATGTTGAAGCCCTGCTCGCCGCCGGGCAGGCCGCAGCCGAGCATCAGGTCGTCGATCTGCGCGGGGTCGAGCTGCGGCACCTTGTCCAGTGCCGCGCGAATCATCCGCGCCACCAGGTCGTCGGGCCGCACGTCCTTCAGCGAGCCCTTGCCCGCACGTCCGATGGGGGAACGGGCGGCGGAGACGATCACGGCCTCAGGCATCACGAAACTCCTCGTTGAGAGTCAAGGTTGCCGTCGAGCCTAGTTAACGCCCGCTCACCCCGGCCAGCGCGAGTGACGAGAATTCCGAAACTCAGGCGTGCCGCTTCTGCAGCCACCCCGGCACGCGAGAGGGGCGCACCGCCAGCGCGGCCGCCGACCGCAACGGCAGAGCGGGAGCGACCCAGCCCGGCCACAGCCCCGCTACCTGGCACAACGGCGCCAGCAGCACGCCCGCCGCCGCCTCGTAGCCGACGGAACTGGGGTGAAAGCGGTCCGAGCTGAACATGTCGGCGTGCCGAGCCATGAACTCCGGCGCCAGCAGATTCGCCAACGACACCGGCACGCCACCGGCCGCTCGCACCGCGGCGGTCTGCGCCGCCGCGAGACGCAGGCTGTACTGATGCCCGACCATCCGCAACGGCTGGGGAATCGGCCGCACGATCCCGAGGTCGGGGCACGTGCCGACGACCACGCCGCAGCCGATCGCGCGCAGCTTGCCCACCTGCTCGGCCAGCAGCCGCCCCGACTCGGCGGGGCTCATCCGCGACGTCACGTCGTTCGCGCCGATGATGACCAACGCGACCTGGGGCGCGTCCAGCACGGCCGCGTCGACCTGCGGCACCAGGTCACGCGTGGTCGAGCCGCTGATGGCGTAGGTCGACAGGCGCACCGGCCGTCCGGCCTCCTCCGCCAGCGCCTGGGCCAGCAGCACCCCCGGCATCTGCGAGGGATGGGTCACACCGACACCCACCGCCATCGAGTCGCCGAGCACCGCCAGCCGCAGCGGATCGCGGCCGTCGTCGAGATACACACCGTCCGGCGCGGGCCACAGATGCTCCAGCACGCCGATGGCCGTCCGAGCACGTCTGCCCTGCTCCGTGAGCAGTCCCACCAGTGCGCCGGAGAGGCCTCCGAGCGTCGCGGCGGTCATCGCCACAGCACGCAGCGTCCTGAGTCCGATCATCCGCAACACCCCCTTTCCAGTGGAATCGTCGGTTCCGCTGTTCGAATTAACCTCCGCAGCCACTAGAGCTAGGCTTCGTCCCGCTATCTCGGAGAGTGGGAGCAGGGAGTAGATACCGGTGGAGTACGTCGAACACGTCGTCGATCTGGTCGGCAACACGCCGCTGGTCAAGCTCAACTCCCTGACCAAGGGGATCAAGGCGACGGTGCTGGCCAAGGTCGAGTACCTGAACCCCGGCGGCAGCGTGAAGGACCGCATCGCGCTGCGGATGGTCGAGGCCGCGGAGAAATCGGGTGAACTGCGGCCCGGCGGCACGATCGTCGAGCCGACCTCGGGCAACACCGGCGTCGGGCTCGCCCTGGTCGCCCAGCGCAAGGGCTACAAGTGCGTGTTCGTCTGCCCGGACAAGGTCAGCGAGGACAAGCGCAACGTCCTCAAGGCCTACGGCGCCGAGGTCGTGGTGTGCCCGACCGCCGTCGCGCCCGAGCACCCGGACTCGTACTACAACGTCTCCGACCGGCTCGTCCGCGAGATCCCCGGCGCGTGGAAGCCCGACCAGTACTCCAACCCGGAGAACCCGGCGAGCCACTACCACCAGACCGGCCCCGAGATCTGGCGCCAGACCGCCGGCAGGATCACGCACTTCGTCGCGGGCGTCGGCACCGGCGGCACGATCTCCGGCACCGGCCGCTACCTCAAGGAGATCTCCGACGGCGCCGTGCAGGTCATCGGCGCCGACCCGGAAGGCTCCGTCTACTCCGGCGGCACCGGCCGTCCGTACCTGGTCGAGGGCGTCGGCGAGGACTTCTGGCCCGAGGCGTACGACAAGACCATCTGCGACCAGATCGTCGAGGTCTCGGACGCGGACTCGTTCGACACCACCCGCCGCCTCGCCCGCGAGGAAGGCCTGCTCGTCGGCGGATCCTGCGGCATGGCGGCCGCCGCCGCGCTGCGCGTCGCGAAGGACCTGCCCGAAGACGCCGTCGTGGTCGTGATCCTCCCGGACGGCGGCCGCGGCTACCTGTCCAAGGTCTTCAACGACCGCTGGATGGCGTCCTACGGCTTCCTGCCGCCGGACTCGACCGGCGCGACCGTCGGCGACGTGCTGCGCCGCAAGGGCGGCATGCTCCCCGACCTCGTGCACGCGCACCCCAACGAGACCGTGGGTGACGCCGTCGCGATCCTGCGCGAGTTCGGTGTCTCGCAGATGCCCGTCGTCAACGCCGAACCGCCGATCATGGCGGCCGAGGTCGCGGGCGCGGTCAACGAACGCGACCTGCTCGACGCCCTGTTCACCGGCAAGGCCCAGCTGTCCGACCGCCTCGACAAGCACATGTCGCCGCCGCTGCCCACGCTCGGCGCCGGTGAGCCGGTCGGCATCGCCATGAACGCGCTCTCGAACGCCGACGCCGCCCTCGTCCTGGAGGACGGCAAGCCTGCCGGAGTCGTAACTCGGCAGGACATTCTGGGGTTCTTGGCTGGTCGCTGAGCGTAGAAGCCGGTGCGTCCGATAGCGTGACGCCCCAGATCAACACCTGTCTTACTCGTACACGGCCCAGCCAAGGGGGTTGGAAACCGGATGAACGCTCCGCAGCCGCCAGGAAACCAGTTCGGCGGTCAGCCGCAGCAGGAGCCCAACGCGGACGCCACGCAGATCGTCCCGGGAGGTGGGCAGCCGACGTCGGCATACCCGAACCCGGACGCGACGCAGGTCGTCTCGCCTGGTCAGGCTCCCGCCGCACCGCAGCAGAACGCGGACGCCACCCAGGTCGTCAGCCCCGGGCAGGTGCCGCCGGCAGCTCCCGGTTCGGGTGGCTTCCCAGCACAGGGACCCGGCTCTGGCGGTTTCCCCGCCCAGCAGCCGCCCCAGTACGGCGCTCCGCAGCAGCCCTACGGTCAGCCGCAGCAGCCTTACGGCGCGCCGCAGTCCAACCCGTACGGCCAGCCGCAGCAGCAACAGCCCTACGGTCAGCCGCAGCAGCCCTACGGCGCTCCGCAGTCGAGCCCGTACGGCCAGCCGCAGCAGCAGGCCTACGGTCAGCCCGGCGGCTACGGCCAGCCCGGCTACGGCATGGCCCCGCCGCCTCCGACCGGGTACGCCGAGTGGGGCTCGCGCTTCGTCGGTGCCCTGATCGACTACGTGGCTCCGAGCGTCGTCACGGTAATCCTTTACTACGTGATCGTCGGCATCGCGGTCGGCGCCGACGCTCCTGGCCTCGCTTTGCTCGCCATCCCGATCTGGCTCGCGAACTTCGGCTTCATCATCTGGAACACGGTGGTGAAGCAGGGACAGACCGGTCAGTCGATCGGCAAGAAGATCGCGAAGATCAGGCTCATCGGTGAGGAGACTCAGCAGCCGCTCGGCGGCGGTACGGCGTTCGTGCGCTACCTGTGCCACGTCGTCGACGCCCTGCCGTGCTACGCGGGCTTCTTCGCCCCGCTGTGGGAGCCGAAGAAGCAGACCTGGGCCGACAAGATCATGAAGTCCATCGTGATCAACGCCCCGGAGACGGCGTCGCCCTACGGCGGCACCGGCGGCTACCCGCAGCAGCCCGGCACCGGCGGTTACCCGCAGCAGCCGCAGCCTCCGCAGCAGGGTGGCTACGGCCAGCCTCCGCAGCAGGGTTACGGCGGCCAGCAGCAGGGCTGGTAAGCCCCTCTGCAGCACTTCGACCAGCCCCCGGCCATTACGGCCGGGGGCTGGTCTGTTTTCACTGCTTGGACACTTGCGGTCGGCGGCCAGATGGGTGAGTACCCTTCGGACATGAGCACCCCATACGGCTTCGCCACCAGGGCGATCCACGCCGGTCAGGACCCGGACCCGACCACGGGTGCGGTGAACGTGCCCATCTACGCGACCTCCACGTACGCCCAGGACGGCGTCGGAGGCCTGCGTGAGGGCTTCGAGTACTCGCGCACCGGCAACCCGACCCGCCGCGCACTGGAGACGTGCCTCGCGTCGCTCGAACGCGGCCGCTACGGCCGTGCGTTCTCCTCCGGCATGGGTGCGACCGACGCCGCGCTGCGCACGTTCCTCAAGCCCGGCGACCACATCGTCATCCCGAACGACGCCTACGGCGGCACGTTCCGGCTGATCGACAAGGTCTTCTCGCAGTGGGGCGTCACCCACTCGCCGGCTCCCGTGTCCGACGTGGACGCGATCCGTGCCGCCATTCGTCCCGAGACGAAGCTCGTGTGGATCGAGACGCCCACGAACCCGTTGCTGAACATCGGTGACATCGCCGCCATCGCCTCGGTCGCGCACGAGTCCGGTGCGAAGCTGGTCGTGGACAACACGTTCGCCTCGCCTGCGTTGCAGACTCCGTTGGAGCTGGGCGCGGACGTGGTGCTGCACTCGACCACCAAGTACATCGGTGGGCACTCCGACGTCGTGGGCGGTGCGTTGATCACCTCCGACGAGGAGCTCGACGCGGCTTTCGGCTTCCTGCAGAACGGCGCCGGTGCCGTGCCCGGGCCGTTCGACGCCTATCTGACGTTGCGCGGGATCAAGACCCTCCAGCTGCGCATGGAGAAGCACTCCGACAACGCCGAGCTGGTCGCCGAGGCCCTGACCCGGCACCCTCGCGTGAAGAAGGTCATCTACCCCGGTCTGGAGTCGCACCCCGGCCACGCCGTCGCGGCGAAGCAGATGAGCCGCTTCGGCGGCATGGTGTCGTTCATCGTCGACGGCGGCGAGGAAGCGGCGCTGGAGGTCTGTGCGCGGACCAAGCTGTTCCTGCTGGCGGAGTCGCTGGGCGGCGTCGAGTCGCTGATCGAGCACCCCGGCAAGATGACGCACGCGTCTACTTCCGGGTCGTTGCTGGAGGTTCCGGCGGACCTGGTGCGGGTGTCGGTGGGCATCGAGTCCGGTGACGACCTGGTCGCTGACCTGCTCGAAGCGCTGGGCTGAGTTTCCTGGCAACGCGAAAGGCCCCTCCCGCGTGGGAGGGGCCTTTCGCGTCTGTCACGGTTTCTTCGAGCCGCCGAACCTGTCCACGTTCTCGGCCTCGGCTGTCGGAGCCGACGGTAGGTCGGCGCCGTTCACACAGCCGCCGACGAACTGGATCGCGTCGCCGGTGCGTACGAAGCGGCCGGCCTCGTCACAACCGGCGTGCGCCACGGTCAGGAACGCCGCGCCGGTCAGTGCCACAGCCGTGGTCACGGCTCCGACCAGCGGAATCACCGCGGCCACGCGTCGCGCGAATGCCATGCCACCTCCACCCGATGTGAGTCCCCCGTAAGGCAGCCTACCGGGGGATCGGGGTCAGAGGTTGCCGCGTCGCTCCTGTTCGCGCTCGATCGCCTCGAAAAGCGCCTTGAAGTTGCCCTTGCCGAAGCCCAGTGAGCCGTGGCGCTCGATCAGTTCGTAGAAGACGGTCGGGCGGTCGCCGATCGGCTTCGTGAAGATCTGGAGCAGGTAGCCGTCCTCGTCGCGGTCGACCAGGATGCGGTGTTCCTTCAGGGTCTCGATCGGGACGCGGACCTCGCCGATGCGCGCACGCAGCGCCGGGTCGTCGTAGTAGTCGTCCGGGGTCTCGAGGAACTCGACGCCCGCGTCGCGCATGGCGGTGACGGTCTTGATGATGTCGTTGGTCGCCAGCGCGATGTGCTGGACGCCCGCGCCCTCGTAGAACTCCAGGTACTCGTCGATCTGCGACTTCTTCTTCGCGATCGCCGGCTCGTTCAGCGGGAACTTGACCCGGTGGTTGCCGTTGGAGACGACCTTGGACATCAGCGCCGAGTAGTCCGTGGCGATGTCGTCGCCGATGAACTCCGCCATGTTCACGAAGCCCATGACGCGGTTGTACCACTCGACCCAGTAGTCCATCTTGCCGAGCTCGACGTTGCCGACGCAGTGGTCGACGGCCTGGAACAGGCGCTTCGGCGCACCTTCCGGACGCTTCACGGACGAGCTGCGCGCCACGTAACCCGGCAGGTAGGGGCCGTCGTACTTGGTGCGGTCGACGAGCGTGTGGCGGGTCTCGCCGTACGTCGCGATCGCGGCGAGGCGCACGGTGCCGTGTTCGTCGGACACGTCGTGCGGCTCTTCGAGGACGGTCGCGCCCTGCTCGCGGGCGTGCTTGATGCACTGGTCGACGTCGCCGACCTCCAGCGCCAGGTCGATGACGCCGTCGCCGTGGCGGCGGTGGTGATCGAGGAGTTCGGAGCCGGGCGTGACGCCGCCGTGGATCACGAAGCGGGCCGAGCCCGACTTCAGCACGAACGACTTGTGGCTGCGCTGGCCGGTCTCGGGGCCCGCGTAGGCCACGAGCTCCATGCCGAACGCCACCTGGTAGAGCCACGCGGTCTGCGTGGCGTTGCCCGCGACGAACACCACGGCGTCCATGGCGCGCACGGGGAAGGGGTCCTTGGTCGCGTCGTAGTCGACCAACCCCACGAGCTGCCGGAGCTGGTCGTAGCTCACGTCGTCAAGCTGCTGCGTCATGCTCATCAGCATGAGTCGACCTAGCAGGATGAGCAACAGTCAGCGAATTCACAGGGCAGTTTGTATAGTGATCTATGCCTTTGGATCAGCAGAGTGAGCACTCTGACCAGCCCGTGGACGAACTGGACGCGAAGCTGCTGTTGCTCTTGACGGACGAGCCGCGCCTGGGCGTCCTCGAATGCTCCCGCCGGCTGGGCGTCGCGCGGGGAACCGTGCAGGCCCGGCTGGACCGGCTGGTCGAACGGGGCGTGCTCACCGGATTCCCGCCGGCGCTCGATCTCGCCGCGATGGGCTACGGGCTGACGGCGTTCGCGACGGTGGAGATCGCGCAGGGACGCCGTGCCGAGGTGTGCGAGGGACTGGCCGCGATCAGCGAGGTGTGCGAGGTGCACGCGACGACGGGCCAGGGCGATCTGTTCGTGCGAATGGTCGCGAGGTCGAATGCGGACCTGCAGCGCGTGGTGGATCACATTGTCGACGTACCTCACGTTCGTCGTTTGTCGACCTCCATTGCTTTGTCGACGCCCGTGCCTCCACGCGTGCGGCCCCTTCTGGAACGCGTGAAGGGGCGGCCACCGAAGTGACCGCCCCTTCAAACGTTTTTGTGGCGTGACTACGCCTGGTAAGGAACCGCGGAGATCAACGTGACCTTCTGCTGCTTGCCGTTGGGCAGCTCGTAGGACACGGTCTCGCCGTCCTTCGCGCCGTTGAGCGCCTTGCCGAGCGGCGACAGCGGAGAGTAGACCTCCATCTCGCCGTGCGCGCCCTCTTCGCGAGTCGCCAGCAGGAAGGTCTCCGCCTCGTCGTCGCCTTCGTAGCGGATCGTGAGCACCGTGCCCGGTGCCGCGACACCCTTGGTGGTGGGAGCCTCGCCGACCTTGGCGGCCTGGAGCAGCTCGTGCAGCTGGCGGATGCGCGCCTCCTGCTTGCCCTGCTCCTCGCGAGCCGCGTGGTAGCCGCCGTTCTCGCGGAGGTCGCCCTCTTCGCGACGGGCGTTGATCTCGGCAGCCATGACCGGGCGGTACGCGATAAGTTCGTCCAGCTCAGCCTTGAGCCGGTCGTAGGCCTCCTGGGTCAGCCAGGTCACCTGGGTGTCGCTCACGGTCACCAACTCCTCGTCTTGCTCTGGTGCACACGTGTCACCAGATAGTTCCCGGGCCGCTGGCCCGGAACGGAAAAACACGGCCCGCGCCGGGGCCGTGCTTGAGCGGCAATAGTAACACGCAGACAACGTTCAGCGACGGCGATTTGTTCCTCATCTCGCCGTTTAAACCGCAGATCACCCGCTTGGCCTCTAGCTCGTGGACAAGTAGGCGGGAACCTGGTAGGAGCACCCGAACACCTCGCCGGTGACCGGCGGCTTCGAGGTGCGGAGAACTGTTGTCTCTACGACGACGTCATTTCCCGGCGGCACCAGAACTTCGCGTCTACCTGCTTCGTCCCCGTCCTTGGACCGGGCCCGAATGATGCAGACGGCAGCGCGCTCCGGTTGATCGCGGGAAACCTCGAAACTGACCTTCACCTGGTCGTCGCTGAGGAGGATGAACGCGGTCTGCTTGGCTTCGATCGGTTTAGTGCCGAGATTTCGGTAACCGACGAAGGCGATCAGGGCACCTACCGCAACGGCTACAGCGAGTAACGCCCACCGCGCCCACTTGGCCAGCGGTTTGCGGCTCTGTTTGCTGTAGCGCCCCTCGGGGAGCACGCGCTGTGCCACTTGTCCGCGCCCTCCTCGGCCTCTGGGGAACAATGGTGCCCGGCATTCAGTTGATGAGTGTCGCAGGACCGTTCACACAGGAGGACCACGGGGGTCATGGCCGAAAAGCTGCGCCTTATGGCAGTGCACGCACATCCCGACGACGAGTCGAGCAAGGGCGCGGCCTCGATGGCTCGCTACATCGCGGAAGGGCACGACGTGATGGTCGTGACCTGTACCGACGGTGGTGCGGGCAGCATCCTCAACCCGGCGATGGACAGGCCGGACGTGCTCGAGAACATCATCGAGGTCCGCCGCGAGGAGATGGCCCGCGCGGCCAAGATCCTCGGCATCCAGCACCGCTGGCTGGGCTTCAAGGACTCGGGCCTGCCCGAGGGCGACCCGCTGCCGCCGTTGCCCGAGGGGTGCTTCGCCCTCGTGCCGCTGGAGGAGTCGGTGCCGTCCCTGGTCGAGGCCATCCGCGACTTCCGCCCGCACGTCGTGGTGACCTACGACGAGAACGGCGGCTACCCGCACCCGGACCACATCCGCACGCACGAGATCTCGATGGCGGCCCTCGACGCGGCAGCAGATCCGGCTTTCGAGCCGTCACTGGGCGAACCGTGGGAGACCCAGAAGGTCTACTACGGCCACGGCTTCTCGCGCGCCAAGATCGTCGCGTTCCACGAGGCGATGGAAGCCCGCGGCATCGAGTCGCCGTACACGGAGTGGCTCGCGAACTGGAGCACAGACCGCCCGGACGTGATGGACCGCGTGACCACCCAGGTCGAGTGCGCGGACTACTTCGACGTCCGCGACGAGGCTTTGAAGGCGCACGCCACCCAGATCGACCCGACCAGCCGCTGGTTCGCCATCCCGATGGAGCTCCAGCGCGAGATCTGGCCGACCGAGGAGTACGAGCTCGTCCGCTCCCAGGTGGACTCGACTCTGCCGGAGAACGACCTGTTCGCCGGAGTTAAGGTCTAGGGGTGCTTTCCCCAGACTTCTCCCTCGGCAGCACGGTGGCGCTGGTCGCCGTGCAGCCGTCGAACACGAACGACGGCAATGACAAGGGCGGCCAGGGCGAGGACTTCGGCAAGTCCTCCCCGGTCGGCCTCGTCCTGCTGATCGTCTTCTTCATCGCGATCTTCTTCCTCGTCAAGTCGATGAACAAGCACATCAAGGGCTTGCCGGCGTCGTTCGACGAGCCGGGCGAGGCGCCCGCGCCTTCTGCGGAGGGCGCTGCCGAGGCGGCGGAGCCTTCTGCTTCCAAGGCTGATTCAAAGGCTGCGAAGGCTGCGAAGAAGAAGGACTGACCTCGCGGACCGCGGACCGCGCTGGCGAAGCGACTCGCTCGAGTCTTCATGATCGCGAGTTGTCCACAGGTTGTGGCTTGCTGACCTGCGGAGATGCCGGGGCGCGTTAGCTTGTGGATAAGCGGGAACGCAAATCGCGTTTTCTTCGTTCCGCAAGAGGAGGAAGCGCGGGGGGCGAGGGTCAGGACAGGTCGGGTGGGCCCGGCCAGGTCAGATCTGTTGTGCCACGGCAGTCGGGTTGTCGACCACGGTCGGTCCGGCCGCGTGGTGGCCAGGCCAGCCGAGTCGGTTCAGTCGAGCCAGGCCAGCCGCGTCGGCTCAGTCGAGCCAAGCCAGCCGATCAGGTCAGTCGGATCAGCCGGGCCGGGCCAGCCGGGCCGGGCCAGCCGGGCCGGGCCAGCCGGGCCGGGCCAGCCGAGCCGGGCCAGGTCAGCCGGGCCAGCCAGGCCAGGCGAGCGCGGCCCACCCGAAGTCAGGCCAGCCGCGTCGAGACCACGAAGTCATGCACCTCGTCGAACGCCGGCGGCTCCACCGGCAGGTCGCTGATCTCCCGCGCCTGCCGCAGCTGCTCCTGCCAGTGCGCGACGTCCGCCTCCAGCCGTTCGGGAGCGGGCCGCCCCGGCACTCCGGCCAGCGCCCGGTGCTCGCCGAGGATCTTGGCCTCGATGAGGCCCGGCAGGTAGTTCGGGCCGTCGAGCTTCTCGAGCAGCGTCGGCAGGTGCGCGTTCACCTCGCCGGTGCGCAGCAGGTGCACGCCGGTCAGCAGCGCGCGGAACGTGTAGAGCAGCGGCTTGATCTCGGCGGTCTTCTCGAACAGCCGCCACTGGGTCGCGGCGAACCCGCGGTAGTGGTGCCCGTGCCGTGAGGTCAGGCATCCCGCGGCGAGGTCGGCGAGCTTGCGGTGTGCGTCCGTGGTGTGCACGACCAGCGGTGAGAGCAGTTGCTCCAGCACGTAGCCGTTGGGGCGGGTGAGCAGCCGGCAGAACTTCTGCACGTCGTGCGTGACCAGGTCGATCTCGACGCCGTCGCGCACCCACATCCGTTCCTTGGTCTCCGGGCCGTGCCGCAGGCCCAGGACTTCCGCGAGCGGCAGCACGTGGACGCCGCGCAGGTCCACGTCCGAGTCCCGCGACGGGAAGCCGTACAGGTGCGCGCCGGACACGGTCGCGAACAGCAGGCCGTGCGACTGCTCGGCGACCACCCCGCTCAGGTCGGGTACCTCCCCCAGAAAGAACTCTGAGTAGCTCACAACATCCTCCTGCGCACCGACACCAGCCAGTCCTCGACCCGCGCCCGGTCCGGGTCCTCGGGCAGCGGGCCCTCGGCTCGAGCGATCTCGTCGCCGAGCCGGTGTGCCCACGTCACCGCGTCGTCCCAGGCCATCGAGCCGTCGCGGATCTTCAGCAACGAGCGGTCCGCCGCGATGTCGTAGCGGCCGGTGCGCAACAGATGAAGGCCCACCAGTCGCAGCCGCACGACGTGCATGAGCTGCTTCGGCTTGAGGTTGCGGCCCGCGCGCGACAGCTGCATCTCCGTCGCGCGCGTGAACGCCCGCACGGCGTACCGCGAGAGGAACGCGGGTAACAGGTCCCGCAGTTCCTCTCCCATCGGTGTGCTGATCTCCACCAACGGGCTCACCAGCGTTTCGAGCACCGTCGGGTTCGACTTCAGGCCCAGCTTGCAGAAGTGCTCGACCTCCCAGCTGAGCTGCTCGGCCGAAGGGCCCTCGACCGCCGTCGGCGGCTTCTCCAGGCGCCAGAACGACTCCGTGGGCGCGACGAACACGCCCCGTCTGTCCACATCGGACTCCGGGGTCGCCAGCCCGTAGGCGTGCGACCCGATCACGGCTTCGAGGATCACAGTCGTGGGTCCACCGGTTCCGATTCCAGGGCCAGGACGCCGAAGACGCATTCGTGCACGCGCCACAACGGCTCGCCGCGCACCAGGCGGTCCAGGGCCTCGATGCCCAGGGCGTACTCGCGCAGGGCGAGTCCGCGCTTGCGGCCGAGAGCACGCTTGCGCAGCCGCGACAGGTTCGAAGGCGTCGTGTAGTCCGGGCCGTAGATGATTCGCAGGTACTCGCGCCCGCGCACCTTCACGCCCGGCTGCACTCGTCCGCCGAGGTTCGCCAGCGGCTTCACGACCATGCCCTCACCGCCGTCCGCAGTCAGCGCCTCCCACCAGCGAACGCCCTCAGCCACCTGCGAAGGGTCGTTCACGTCGACCACGAGGTGCCGGGTCTGCTGGAACAAAGGACCTTCCAACCGACCCAGCGTCTCCAGGTGCCACAGGTGCGAGCGGTCGTGGAACGTCTGCCCCTCGGCCGCGAGCAGCTGGAACGGCGCGATCCGCACACCTTCCAACCCCTCCACCGGCCAGCAGTACCGCTCGTAGGCAGCGCTGTAGGCCTCGGCGTTCGAAGCGCGCTGCGACGTGCGCGCCAACAGATCCGCCACGTCCACACCACGAGCGGCAGCGGCGGACAAGGCGTCGACCGCCACCGGCAGCGCACCACCGGCCGCCGCGCCGACCGCCGCGTACTGCTCGCGGATCAGCCCGGAGGCCTTGGCGTTCCACGGCATCAGCTCGGCGTCGAGGAGCAGCCAGTCGGTGGCGAGCTCCTCGAACAGGCCGGCGCACGCCGAACGCACGCGATCAAGCAACGAAGAACCCAGTGCGCCGTCGAAGAAAGCACGTCCGGTTCGGGTGTAGATCGCGCCGCCTTCCTTGCGCACCAGCAACACCGCACGCGAGCCCATGTGCTTCTCTTCGCAGATCACCTGCGCGACACCGGCGGCCTTGTACTCCGCGAACGCCTCCGACGGATGCTCCAGCACGTCGTCGCGCTGCGAGGTCGCCACAGGTGCCATCGTCGGCGGTAGGTACAGCAGGTCGTGCGGGTCGATCGCGAACCGGCTCATGACCTCCAGTGCCGACGCCGACTGCTCCGCGCGGATCGTCACGGCGCCGATGAGCGACGTGTCGATCCGGCGCAGGCCGGTGACGTCGGTGAGCGCCAGCACGTCCGGCGCGCGCTCGACGGGCTTCGCGGGGAACGGCGCGTCGCTCTCGTACCAGACCTGATGCGCCTTGACGGAGACGGTTTCCTTCTCCGGGTAGCGCAGCGCGGTCAGCTTTCCGCCGAACACCACGCCCGTTTCGAGGCACATGGTGTTGTTGATCCACTCGGCCTCGGGCACCAGGACGTGGCCGTACAGCACCATCGCCGCACCGCGGTAGTCGTTCGCCCACGGCAGGCGCACCGGCATTCCGTGCGCGTCGGTCTCGCCGGTCGTGTCGCCGTACAAAGCGAAACTGCGCACCTTCGCGGACGCACGGCCGTGGTAGCGCTCGGGCAGACCGGCGTGCGCGACGACGAGGTTTCCGCCGTCCAGCACGTAATGCGCGACCAGGCCGTCGCAGAACCTCGTCGCGGCCAGGCGGAACTCCTCCGACTCGTGCGCGAGCTGCTCCAGCGACTTCTCCAGCCCGTGCCGGACCGTCACCTTGTGGCCGCGCATCGCCCGCACGAGCTTTTCCTCGTGGTTTCCGCGCACGCTCAAGGCGTGTCCGGCCGCGACCATGCCCATGACCAGGCGCAGCACACCCGGAGTGTCCGGCCCGCGGTCCACCAGGTCGCCGACGAACACGGCCTTGCGGTCGCCCGGCGGGACCGCGTCCACGGCACGGCCTTCGTCGTCGCGAACCAGGGAGTACCCGAGCTCGACGAGCAGTTCCTCCAGCTCGGCGCGGCATCCGTGCACGTCACCGAACACGTCGAACGGCCCGGTCTCGTGCTTGAGGTCGTTGAGCAGGCGCTCGTACACGATCGTCGAGTTGTCCACATCGGACTCCGAGCGCAGCACGTGGACGCGCTTGAAGCCCTCCTTGCCGAGGAACTTCAACGAACGCCGCAAGGCCGACCGGTGCCGCTTCACGACGTGCGCGCCGAAGTCGCGGTCCGGTCGCTGGGCGTTGCGCGCCAGGCACACCTCGGTCGGGGTGTCGAGCACGATCGCGACCGGCAGCACGTTCGCCTTCCGCGCGACGTCGATCAGCTTGGCGCGGTCCGGCGCCTGCACGTTGGTCGCGTCGATGACCGTGACACGCCCGGCCTGCAGCCGCTTCGAGGCCACGTAGTGCAGCACGTCGAACGCGGCCGCGGACGCCGACTGGTCGTTCTCGTCGTCGGACACGAGCCCGCGGAAGTAGTCGCTCGACAGCACCTGCGTGGGCAGGAAGTGCTTGCGCGCGAACGTGGACTTGCCGGAGCCGGAGGCGCCGACCAGCACCACCAGACACAGGTCAGGGATCTTCAGTTCCATCAGTTCTCGTCCTTCAAGCTGAACACGGCCATCTGGGTCGGGGCGCCGCGTTCGGCGTCCTCGGGCCCGATCGGCACGTACCGCACGGTGTAGCCACGTCGTTCCGCGACGCCCTCGGCCCAACCCGCGAACTCCGCCCGAGTCCATTCGAAACGGTGGTCGGAGTGCCGCATCTGGCCTTCCGGCAACGTCTCGAACAGCACGTTGTACTCGACGTTCGGCGTCGTCACCAGCACGGTCGCGGGTCGCGCCACGGTGAAGACCGAGTGCTCCAGCGCGGGCAGGCGCGACGGGTCGACGTGCTCGACGACCTCCATCAGCACCGCCGCGTCGTAGCCGGCCAGCTCGGTGTCGGCGTACGTCAAAGCCGACTGCCGCAACGTGATCCGTTCGCGAGCGCGGTCGGACATGCGGTCCAGGTGCAGCTTGCGCGCGGCCTCCTGCAACGCCTTCGCGGACACGTCGACACCGTGGATCTCGGTGAACTCGGGCTCGTTGACGAGCGCGCGCAGCAACGCCCCGCCACCACAACCGAGGTCGAGCACGCGCTTGGCCCGCGCTTCCTTCAGCGCCTTGATCACGGCCTCCTTGCGCTGTGCGGCAAGGGAGACCTTCGGTTCGGCCAGCGCGTTGTCCAGCTCCTCCGGCTCGACCTCGTCGACGTCCGCGAGGCGTTCCAGGGCGGAGGTGATCAACGGCCGCTTGCGCGCCAGGTACCGGGTGGTGATCAGCTCCTTGTCCGGGTGCGCAGCCAGCCAGCCGTCACCGGCCTTGAGCAGCTTGTCGACCTCGTCGGCCGCGACCCAGTAGTGCTTGCCGCCGTCGAGCACGGGCAGCAGCACGTAGAGGTGCTTCAGCGCGTCACTGAGCCTCACAGTGCCGGTCAGCGTCACGTCCGCGAACCGCGAGTCGCCGTGCTCGGTGACCGCCACGTCCCAGCCCAGGGGCGCGAAGAGTCGCTCCGCGAGCCGGTGCGGCAGCGCGGGAATGCGGATGACCAGCGGAATCGGCGTCGCGGCGAGCTCGGGGTAGCTCTCGCTGCGGCCGTTCATGGCCGTGCGGAACACGCTGCCGAGCGCGACCGTGAGCAACGACCCTGCCGCGTACGGCCTGTCGTTGACGTATTGGGTGAGCGTGCTGCCGGGACCTCGAACGAGCGCGATGGGATCGACCTCCAGCAGGAGGGCGACCGTGCATTCCTCGTTCGTCGCCTTCGGGTAGAAGACGTGCGCGATGCCCGAGCTCGTCGTGAAGGACTGAGCCCGGTCGGGATGCTTGTGCAGCAGGTGGCCGAGATCGGTCGCCGGCCGGTGCGTCGTGGTCATGGTGAGCAACACGGGTCGAGTCTGATCGACAGTCGCTGTTTCCGCAGGCGATTTAGGGTGGAGCCATGGCGAACCGACTTGCGGACGCGACCAGCCCCTACCTGCTTCAGCACGCGGACAACCCGGTCGACTGGTGGCCCTGGTCCGCGGAGGCGTTCGAGGAGGCACGACGGCGCAACGTGCCGGTGCTGCTGTCCGTCGGCTACGCGGCCTGTCACTGGTGTCACGTGATGGCGCACGAGTCCTTCGAGGACGCGGAGGTCGCCGCGTTCCTGAACGCGCACTTCGTGTCGGTGAAGGTGGATCGCGAGGAACGTCCGGACGTCGACGCCGTGTACATGGAGGTCACGCAGGCCATGACCGGCCAGGGCGGGTGGCCGATGACGGTGTTCCTCACGCCCGACGCACGGCCGTTCCACTCCGGCACCTACTACCCGCCGTCGCCGCGGCCGGGCATGCCGTCGTTCACGCAGCTCATCGAGGCCGTCTCGGCGACCTGGGCCGAGCGGCCCGGCGAGATCCTGGAGTCGGCTTCCGCTGTGGTGGACGAGATTTCGCGCCACGCGTCGCCGCTGCCTCCGTCCGCTGTGGACTCGGACGCGCTGGCAGGCGCCGTGGTGTCGTTGCTGGGCGAGTTCGACCGCCGCCACGGCGGATTCGGTGGCGCGCCGAAGTTCCCGCCGTCGATGGCGCTGGAGTTCCTGCTGCGCCACCACGAACGCACCGGCTCCGTCGAGGCCGTCTCGATGGCGACCGCGACGGCCGACGCGATGGCGAACGGCGGCCTGTACGACCAGCTCGGCGGCGGGTTCGCGCGCTACAGCGTCGACGCGTCGTGGGTGGTGCCGCACTTCGAGAAGATGTTGTACGACAACGCTTTGCTGCTCCGCTTCTACACGCACCTGACGCGGGTGACGCGTTCCGAGCGCTACGAGCGGGTGGCGCGGGACACGGCTTCGTTCCTGCTGCGGGATCTGCGCACGGCCGAGGGCGGGTTCGCGGCTTCGCTGGACGCGGACACCGAGGGTGTCGAGGGCCTGACCTACGTGTGGTCGTTCGAGGAACTGGGAGACGCCGCGGCGGCGTTCGGCGTGACCGCCGAGCCGAACTTCGAGGACGGCAAGTCGACGCTGCGGTTCGTGTCGGAGCCGGGGGAGGAGGTGCGGGCCGCGCTGCTGGCGGTGCGTGCTGGAAGGCCGCAACCGGGCCGCGACGACAAGGTGATCGCTTCCTGGAACGGCATGGCGATCGCCGCGCTGGCCGAGGCGGGCGCGTTCTTCGGTGAGCCGTCGTGGATCGCGGCGGCCTCGGAGGCGGCGGAGTTGCTGGCCTCGGTGCACCTGGTCGAGGGCAGGCTGCTGCGGACCTCGCGTGACGGCGTGGCGGGGCCGTCGTTCGGCGTGCTGGAGGACTACGGCTGCCTCGCCGACGGCCTGCTGGCGTTGCACCAGGTCACCGGCTCGATCAGGTGGCTCGATCTGGCGTGCGGCCTGCTGGACACCGCTCTCTCGCGGTTCGCCGTCCCGGACTCACCAGGCGCCTACTACGACACCGCCGACGACGCCGAGACTCTCGTTCGCCGTCCTGCCGACTCGACCGACAACGCGTCGCCTTCCGGCGCGTCCTCGCTGGCCTCGGCCTTGGCGACGGCGTCCCTGCTGTCGGGCGCCGATCGTTCTTCGCTGTACTTCACCGCCGCATCGGAGGCCGTCACGCGGGCCGGTCTGCTGGCCGCGCGGGCACCCCGGTTCGCCGGCCACTGGCTGACCGTCGCCGAAGCGTTGGAAGCCGGTCCGTTGCAGGTGGCAGTGGTGGGTGCGGACGACTCACGCCGTGCGTCGCTGTGGGCGGCGGCGGTGGCCCATGTGCCGGGAGGTGGCGTCGTCGTGGCCGGTGAGCCCGCGTCCGTGCCGTTGCTCGAAGACCGGCCGTTGGTCGACGAAGGCCCCGCGGCCTACGTGTGCCGTGGCTACGTGTGCGACAGGCCTGTCGTGTCGGTAGATGCCCTGGTCAATTCGCTGACGGCGAACACCACCAGCTGATTGCAGGCGTAACGTCGGTTACAACGTAATCATGTAATCAGGGGTGGTTGTAATGGGACGTGGATGGCGAGGACGAGGCGGGTGGCAGCAGGCTGACCTGCCCTCGGCCGACGACGCGGCGGCGTGGTTCGCGGGCAGGCTGCCGGACGGCTGGTTCACCGGCGCGCCCGAGGTGATCATCGACCGCGAGGAGATCACGGTCGTCGGCACGCTGCCCGCGCTGGAGGGCGAGTTCGACGACGCCTCGCGCGCCGCGGCCGAGTCGGGCCGCATCGCGCGCTGGCGTGAGGACACCCGCGAGGAACGCATCGAGATCGCCCGCCAGGCCGAGCACCGCTACGGCCGCAAGGTCGCCTGGGGTGCCGTGCAGGGAAGCACGCGCGAACTCTTCACACACCTGGCCGTGCCGGTCATGACGCGCCTGCGTCAGCCGGAACGCCAGGTGCTCGACACGCTGGTAGCCGCCGGCGTGGCCCGCTCACGGGCAGACGCTCTGGCATGGGCCGTGCGCCTGGTCGGCGAGCACGCGGACACGTGGCTCGACGAACTGCGTGACGCCATGTCGAAGGTTGACGATCTCCGCTCGCAGGGGCCTGATCTGGCCTAATCTGCTCGGCGTGGATCTGACGTCGGTCGCGGAAGCGGTCGTCCGGGACGAGCCGGGCGCGTTCGAAACGTTCATCAACGAGGCCCAGGGCCGCTCGCCCGACGAGATGTCGGCGGCGGCCCTGGTCCTGTCCTCGTCGCCGGACGTCCAGGTCAACGAGCTGCTCGGCAACCTGTTGTTCTACATCGGCGCGTGCGATGCGTTGGAGCCGTTGGTTCTACGCGTGGTGGAAGCCTTCGAACGCGGCGAGGGCGAGGCCTGGGAGCGCGCTCTGCTGCTGCCCCTGCAGGACGAGGACGTCCGGGCCGGCTTGCCGCACCGCGAGCGTCTTCTGGCTGCTGTGCCTGCTGATTCGTGGCTGTACGGCCTGTTGATGGTCGTGGACCTCGAACCGCTGATGGTGCTGCATCGCCCCAGCGGCACCGGTTTCGAGGTGACGATCGGTGGAATCGGCGACAACTTCCAGCTCCACACGCTGCTCGCGTACCGCCTGGTCCCCGAGCACGTTCCTGGCGAGCCGCCGCTGGAGTCGTGGGTGGAGGCGGCGTCGGTGGGCCCGGATCTCCAGCCCGAGGGCGGAATCCGGGGCCAGTTCGAGCTTTCCGACGGCTTCGGTGACACGATCTGGAACGAGGGCCGCCCGTCGGACATCCCGCTGTTCGAGGGGCGTCGGGTCGTCGTGCTCGGCCCGCCGCCGTACCAGCGGTCGTGGAACGCGGGCCGCGTCTACCCGATGATGACGCCTCTCGTCGACATCGCTCGCGTGCTGCCCGCTGACGAGGCCGAGTCGTGGCTCGCGAAGGTGCGCTCGTGAGTTTTTCCAGCGACACGAGGAAAGCCCTCGACACCTCGCTGCCGCTGAGCCATCGCGTCAGCGCCCTGCGTCTGTGCCTGTGGCGCTATCGCCCGATTGGTTTCAACGCATCGTTCAGCTTTCTTCAGTCCGTGGTCGGCGACTTCACCCGCGACCCGGCCTTGCTGCCCGCGGCGGTGGAAATGCTGACTGCGAGCCACGCCGCCTGGCAGTCCGACCTTCGCGCCTACGGCGTTGTCCGGCGGCATGCCAAGCGTTTGGGCTACCGCGTGCCGTACCCTTCCGCGCCCAACCCGAACAAGCTTTCGCACTGGTACGGCGCACCGCGCGAGGCCGCCCTCCACGCCGTGTGGTTCTGGTACTCGAAGGGCGCCTCTGCCGATGTAGATGTGCACAGCCTCGCCGCGGCTTTGGTGGAACACGGGCGGTTCACAGCGGGACAGAGGGAGATCTTCGAACGGGTGCGTGCTGAGCCCGGTGATTCGTGGGCGATCGTGCAGCAGATGGCGGTCGTGGTCGCCCACTCCTGACGCCCTTACGGCGCAACGACTTCGGCAGGAGTGTCAGACCCGTTCGCTATTGTTGATTTTGGGGGTACCCGGCCCGAGTCGTGTGTGTGGCGGGTTCCCGTTGGTTCGTGTGCTGCCGTTGGTTCGTGTGTTCCCCTCCGGAGCCCGATGACGCACCCGAGTGCGACCGTGGTGACACCGATGGCAGACACGAGCGTGAGTTCCTGTGCGCCGAGCAGCACGGACGTCGCCAGGCCGGACACCGGCATCAGGCCGATGAGCACGCCAGCGCGGTCGGAGCCCAGGCGGTTCACGGCGAAGTACCAGAGTCCGAAGGCCAGCGCGGTCACCACCACGGCCAGCAGTGCGAGAGAGAAGCCCTGCCGGGCGTTCGGCATCTGCCAGCCGCCGACGAACGTGCCGAGCACCGCGCCGATCACCGTCGCCAGGATGCACGTCCAGGTGGCCACGCCCAGCACACCAAGGCGCCGTACGACGCCCACGGCGAACAGGGTGAAGCAGACCTCGCCGGCCATCGTGATCAATGCGAGCGCAAGGCCAGGGCCGTGCCACGAGCCGCCGCCCGACAACAGCACGATGCCTGCCGCCACCACCACGGCGCCCACTACGGCGGATGCGGTTCGTTGGCGGGAGAGCAGCGCCAGTGCGATGGGGGCGCCGCCCATGACGGCGGCGACGAAGCCCGGTTCCGCGTACTGCTGGGCGGCGATGAGCACGGCGTTGAAGCCGAGCATGCCCGTGACGACCACACCGAGCAACGGCGGGATGTCACGCCACGAGGGCATCGGCAGACGGCGTGCCACCAGCAGCAACACGGCCGCGCCGAGGGCGTAGCGCATGGCCTGACCGGTCAGGACCGGGTAGCCCTCCAGCATTCCCGTGATCGGAACCGACGCTCCGACGATCGTTGCCGCTGTCGCTCCCGCGGCCACCCCGAGTTTCATGCCTAGAGCCTTGCGCCGGACTGGTCCAGATATAAGCTCCACTTCGATGACTGCGAACTGGACCACTTTTCGCGAGCTGCTGTTGCCGGGGCATCAGCGGCGTCGCGGGGTGGAGGCCGAACTGCGCCGGGCGATCCGGGACGGGCGGCTGCTGCCGGGCACGCGGCTGCCGTCGAGCCGGGACCTGGCCGCGCAACTGGAGGTGGCGCGCGGGACGGTGACGTCGGCGTACACGCAGCTCGTCGCCGAGGGGTATCTCACCAGCCGGCGCGGGTCGGGGACGACGGTCGCGAGCCTCGGACCGGCCGGCTCGTGTGGTGTGCCGGAGCCGCCGCTGCGGTGGCGGTACAACCTGCGGCCCGGCCTGCCCGCGCTGGGCGCGTTTCCCCGTGCCGAGTGGGTGGCTGCTCATCGCTCGGCGCTCGCCGAGCTTCCCGACGACGACCTCGCCTATCCCGATCCGGCCGGTTTCGTGGGGCTGCGCAAGGAGATCGTCGACTACCTCTCGCGAGTGCGGGCGGTCGTCGCGAAGGACGCGGTGATCACCAACGGCGCGGCGGACGGGTTGCAGCTCACCGCCCGGATGTTGAACGGCAGCATCGCGATCGAGGAACCCAGCCACTTCGGCGGCGAGAACATGCTGCGGTCGCACGGACTCAACACCGTGCCGGTTCCGGTGGACGACAAGGGCATCAGGGTCGACCTTCTGTCCAAAACGGACTGCAAAGCGGTGCTGGTCACTGCGGCACACCAGTTTCCGCTGGGCGTGGTGCTGCATCCGGAACGGCGGCGGGCGCTCGTCGACTGGGCGCGCGAGCGGGACGCGTTGATCATCGAGGACGACTACGACGCGGAGCACCGGTACGACCGGCCGGCGTTGGGCGCGTTGCAGGCTCTCGCGCCCGAGCACGTCGTGTACCAGGGCACGACGAGCAAGGTGCTGGCGCCCGCGTTGCGCCTCGGGTGGCTCGTGGTGCCGGAACGGCTGCGCGAAGGCATCGTGCAACGCAAGCAGTACAACGACATGGGCACCGGCACGATCCCGCAGGCCGCGTTCGCGCACCTGTTGCGGACGGGCGGTTATGACCGGCATCTGCGCCGTACGCGCGCGCTCTACCGGAAGAGGCGGGACGCGCTGCTGGAAGCCGTTGCGGAGCATCTGCCCGCATGGCAGCCCATCGGCGTCGCGGCTGGTCTGCACATGGTGCTGCGCATGCCTGACGGGACGGACGACCTCGCGTTGAAGAGCAGGCTCGCGGACCGTGGCGTGCACGTCTGGGCGTTGGCGCAATACACGCGCACGCCCATGTGGCCCGGTCTGGTGCTCGGCTACGCGGCGCTCACCCCTGACCGCCTGCGCGAGGCGGTCAGGGAGATCGCGGACGCTGCCGTCGCTTAGAGGATGTGCTCGCGGTCGGTGCCCATGATGTGCTCGCGGTCGCTCATGATGTGCTCGCGGTCGGTGCCGTCGCCGGCCGCACCGAGCGTCGTCACTGCGGCGGCAGCGAACAGCAGGGCAGCCGCGACGATCTTGAATGCGTTCATGGTTCGGTAAACCCCCAGGTAGAACGGTTGGCGAGGCAGCCTAGCCCGCGCCTCCAGAAATTGTCAGTGCCGGGGTGCACCATTGAACACGTGCTTCTCTCCGAAGTGGTCGACACGTCAGCCGCCGTCGCGGCGACCCGGTCGCGCCTGGCCAAGGTCAAGGCGTTGTCCGCGTTGCTGCGCGCGGCGACGGCGGACGTAGTGGTCGCGGTGGTGTCGTTCCTCATAGGCACACCGCGGCAGGGTCGTATCGGTGCGGGCTGGCGCACCGTCGTCGACCTGGCCGTGCCTCCGGTCGTGCGTGCCGAACTGACGATCGCCGAGGTCGACGCCGCGCTCGCCGAGGTGGCCGCGACGTCCGGCAAGGGCTCGGCGCAGCGCCGGGTCGACCTGCTGACGGCGTTGTTCGGGCGGTCGACCGAGGCGGAGCAGGACTTCTTGCGCAGGCTGCTCACCGGCGAGCTCCGCCAGGGCGCGCTCGAGGGCGTGATGCTCGACGCGATCGCCTCCGCCGCGGACGTGCCGGGCGAGACCGTGCGGCGCGCGTTCATGCTGTCCGGCCGGTTACCGGAGACCGCCGTGGCCGCGCTGGACGGCGGCGCGCCGGCCCTGGAGGCGTTCCGGCTGGAGGTCGGGCGCCCCCTGCGACCCATGCTGGCCTCGCCGGCGGAGTCGCTGGACGAGGCGCTGACCGAGCTCGGCAGCGTCGTGGTGGAGCACAAGCTCGACGGCGCGCGCATCCAGGTGCACCGCTCCGGCGACGAGGTCCACGTCTACACGCGGACGTTGCGCGAGATCACCAAGACGGTGCCGGAACTGGTCGAGCTCGTGCGCGGCCTGCCGTGCACGTCGGTGGTGCTCGACGGCGAGACGCTGGCGCTGACCGACGAGGGGAGACCCCGCCCGTTCCAGGAGACGATGAGCCGGTTCGGCGCGCAGGACGAACGCGAGCTGCTGCTGCACCCGTACTTCTTCGACTGCCTGCACCTCGACGGCAAGGACCTGCTCGACGAGCCGTTGCGCGACCGCCTCGCCGCACTGCGGCAGGTGGCGGGCGAGCACGTCATCCCGGGCGTGCTGGACCCGGCGCCGGAGGAGGCGGCGGCCGTCGTCACGGCGGCGCTGTCGGCGGGCCACGAGGGCGTGATGGTGAAGTCGCTGGCCTCGCCCTACGCGGCCGGCCGCCGCGGCAAGGCCTGGCAGAAGGTGAAGCCGGTGCACACGCTCGACCTGGTCGTGCTCGGCGTCGAGTGGGGCAGCGGCCGCCGCCGCGGCTGGCTCTCGAACCTGCACCTGGGCGCCCGCGACCCGGACGGCGGCCCGCCCGTGATGGTCGGCAAGACCTTCAAGGGCCTCACCGACGAACTGCTGAAGTGGCAGACCAAGGCCCTGCAGGAGATCGCCGCCGAGCAGAACGACTGGGTGGTCATGGTCCGCCCGGAACTGGTGATCGAGATCGAGCTGGACGGCGTGCAGGTCTCGCCGCGCTACCCCGGTGGCGTCGCACTGCGGTTCGCCCGCGTCGTGCGCTACCGACCGGACAAGGACCCGTCGGAGGCGACGACGATCGAGGAGGTGAGGGCACTTCTGCCCGCCGCACGACCGAATCCCGAGGGCTGACCGCCGCCGGCGTGGCGGCATGGGGGAGACGAGGAGTTCAGCCGCGCCTACGCCGAGCCAGACGACTTCGCGCAGTGGCCTGAGTTGGACCGCGGCGCGACGGTGAGCTGGTACGACGGGCGGGTCGTCGTTGACTGGGACGACCGGGTCGTCGGCACTGAGCTGGAGGCAGGGCCTGGGCTGGAGCCACCGCCAAGGACGCCCTGCTCAACGTGGTCGAGCCCTGGCCGGAGGCGTACGGCGCCCGCCTGCTCACCGAGAAGTGGCCGGTCAGCGTGCTCGCGCTCGGCCGGTTCTGGTTCGAAAATCGCGTGCGGCAATCAAAGCCCGGCAATAGCGTGAAGCCAGTGACCGACGCTTCCGCGCTGCTCAGCGCATTCGACACCCAGGCCCGCTCCGCCGAGTGGGAGGCGTATCCCGACGCCGTGCAGGACTCGGAGGTGTACCGGGTCGCCTGGGACCACCGCCGCGGTTTCGTCTCAGGCCCGCCCAACCTCCGCCTCGCCGGCGCCGAGCTGGACGCGGTGATCGCACGCCAGCGCGACTTCTTCGCCGCGCGCGGCCAGTCCGTCGAGTGGAAGACCTGGGGTCACGACAAGCCCGCTGACCTGCCGCAACGGCTGGAAGCGGCCGGGTTCGTCTCCGAGGGTCGCGAGACCGTGCTCATCGGGCTCGCCGAGGAGATGACGGGGCCGGTCCACCTCGACGACGAGATCGTCCTGCGCGAGACCAAGGACGAGGCCGACCTGCACCGGATGGCCGCCACGGCCACCGAGGTGTTCGAGCGCGACAGCAGCTGGCTCGTCGACTACCTGCTGGAGAAGAAGGACGACCCCAACACGGTCGTCGTGGTCGCGGAGGCCGGCGGTCAGGTCGTGTCGTCCGCGCGGCTGGAGATCGTGCCGGGCACCGAGTTCGGCGGGCTCTGGGGTGGCGGCACGCTCGCGCCGTGGCGGGGTAAGGGCATCTACCGCGCACTCGTGGCGCATCGGGCGCGTGTCGCGATCGAACGAGGAGTGAAGTACCTGCAGGTCGATGCGACGGAGGACAGCAGGCCGATCCTGGAACGCCTCGGGTTCGTCGTGGTGACCACGGCCACCGGCTACGTCTGGCAGCCGTGACACGTCCGCCCGCGTGAGACCGTCTGCCCAAGTGAGACGGTGCGGGTATCGTGGAAGCACGTGCGGTTCATCGAAGGGCATCGACCCTCTTACGACCTGACCTATGACGACGTCTTCCTCATTCCCGGCCGTAGCGCCGTGGAGTCGCGGTTCGGCGTCGACCTCTCCACCTCGGACGGCACCGGGGCCACCATCCCGATCGTCGTCGCGAACATGACGGCCGTGGCCGGGCGGCGGATGGCGGAGACCATCGCGCGGCGGGGCGGGCTCGTCGTCATCCCGCAGGACGTGCCCACCGAGGCCGTCGCGGAGATCATCGCGTGGGTCAAGGAGCGGCATCCCGTCTGGGACACCCCGTTGACGCTCACGACGCGTGATGCCGTGGCGGACGCGTGGAACCTGTTGCACAAGCGGGCGCACGGGGCTGTTGTCGTCGTGGATGACGGTGGACGGCCTCTGGGCGTTGTCGACGAGGCCGCGCTCACGGGCGTGGACAGGTTCGCGCGCCTTGGCGATGTCATGAACACCGATGTGCTGAAGCTGTCGCTCGACTCGCGGCCTCAGGACGTGTTCGACGAGCTTCACCACAGCGCGCACAAGGTCGCGCTGGGTGTGGACGAGTCGTTGCGGCTCAGGGGCGTGCTGACCGAACTGACGGCGCTCAGGGCCGAGGTCTACAAGCCCGCGACGGACGACGACGGGAAGTTGCGGGTCGCGGCCGCGGTCGGGGTCAACGGGGACGTGCGGGCCAAGGCCGAGGCGTTGATCAAGGCCGGGGTGGACGTGCTGGTCGTGGACACGGCGCACGGGCATCAGGAGAAGATGATCGCGGCGCTCAGGGCCGTGAAGGAAGCGAACCCGAGCGTGCCGGTCGCGGCGGGCAACGTCGTCACCGCGGAGGGTGTGCGGGACCTGGTCGAGGCCGGCGCGGACATCATCAAGGTCGGTGTCGGGCCCGGCGCCATGTGCACCACGCGGATGATGACCGGGGTGGGGCGGCCGCAGTTCAGCGCCGTCGCGGAGTGCGCCGCTGAGGCACGGAAGCTCGGCAAGCACGTGTGGGCCGACGGTGGCGTGCGGCATCCGCGTGACGTGGCGCTGGCGTTGGCCGCAGGGGCCAGCAGCGTCATGGTCGGCAGCTGGTTCGCGGGGACGTACGAGTCGCCGGGGGACCTGCAGCGGGACGAGCGCGGGAACCTCTACAAAGAATCCTTCGGAATGGCGTCGAAGCGCGCTGTGACGGCACGGACGCGGGGCGACAACGCGTTCGAGAGGGCCAAGAAGGGGCTGTTCGAAGAGGGCATCTCCACGTCGAAAATGCGGTTGGACCCGGTGCGCCCGAGCGTGGAGGATCTGCTCGATGCGATAACGTCCGGCGTTCGCTCGGCCTGCACGTATGCCGGTGCGAACTCGCTGGAGGAATTCCACGACAAGGCTGTGCTCGGCATCCAGTCCGCCGCTGGATTCGCGGAGGGAAGGCCGTTGCCAGGGGGATGGTGAAAAAGTGGACGAAGCGGTCTCGGTAAGAGATCTCCGCAAAGTCTATAAAACGGGACAAAAGCCTGCGGTGGACGGATTGAGCTTCGACGTCCGCCGCGGCGAGGTCTTCGGATTGCTCGGACCCAACGGCGCGGGCAAGACGACCACGGTCGGTGTCCTCACCACGCGCGTCCGCCCCACCTCGGGGCAGGCGTTCGTGGAGGGCGTCGACGTGGTGGCCGACTCCAAGCGTGCACGGCAGCTGCTCGCGGTCGTGCCGCAGCGCAACAACCTCGACCGGTCGCTCAACGCGCGGCAGAACCTGTTGTTCCACGCGGCGTATCACGGCATCGGCCCGAAGGAACGTCAGAAGCTCGCCGACGACATCCTCGAGCGGATGGGCCTCAAGGACCATCAGAACGCGCTCGTCGACACGTTGTCCGGCGGTCAGGCGCAACGGCTGATGATCGCCCGTGCGCTGATGCACCGCCCCAAGGTGCTGTTCCTCGACGAACCGAGCACCGGACTCGACCCGCAGGCCAGGCTCTTCGTCCACGAACGCGTCGCCGCACTGCACGCGGACGGCGTCACGGTCGTGCTGACCACGCACGACATGGACGAGGCCACGAAGCTGTGCGACCGCGTCGGCATCGTCGACCACGGCAAGCTGCTCACCCTGGACACCCCGAGCGAGCTCACGAAGAGCCTGCCCGGCAGCAACACGGTCAGCGTCACGGTGAGCCCGAACGGCAGCGAGCCCGCCAAGATCACCCAAGGACTGTCTGAAGTGGACGGTGTGCAGCGGGTGGAGGACCTGAACGACATGTTCCGCGTCTACACCGACAGCGACACCGCGATCACGTTGCCCGCCGTGCTGAACGTCCTGCGGGACCTCGACGTCACGGTCAGCGACGTCGCGATCGGCAAGCCCAGCCTGGAAGACGTCTTCATCCACCTGACCGGCAGGGAGCTTCGGTGAGCCAACTCAGGACGTTCCAGGCGATCCTGTGGCGCGACGTCTTCGTCACGGGCCGCGAGCTGCCGAGCTTCCTCGCGCAGGTGATCATCCAGCCGTTCTTCATCCTCTTCATCTTCGCGAAGGTGCTGGGGGACATCGGCTACGTGCAGGACGACTTCGCCCAGGTGTTGTTACCCGGCATCATCGCGATGAACGGGTTCCTGGGCGCGCTGCAGAACACGACGCTGCCGCTGGTGCTGGACTTCTCCTGGACGCGGGAGATCGAGGACCGGCTGCTCGCGCCGATCTCGATTCCGCTCGTCGCGGTGGAGAAGATCGTGTTCGGCGCGATCCGCGGGTTCTTCGCGGCCGTGCTGATGGTGCCCGTCGGGTTCGTGATGCTCGACGTGTCGTGGGAGTGGGCGGGGATTCCCGGCGCCCTGCTGGTGATCATCCTCGGCTGCCTCGCCGGTGGCGCGGTCGGCCTCGTCATCGGCACGTCCGTGCCGGCGCGCCGGGTCAACGTGATGTTCGCGGTGATCCTCACCCCGATCCTGTTCACGGGTTCCGCCCAGTTCCCGTGGCGGTCGCTGAGCGACGATCTGCTGTGGTTCAAGGTGGTCTGCGCGCTCAACCCGCTGACGTACGTGAGCGAGGGCATGCGCGCCGAACTGGTGCCGGCCGTGCCGCACATCCCGTTGCCGATCGTGCTGCTAGTGCTCGTCGTCGCGATCGCCGGCTTCGGCGGACTCGGCCTGCGCGGCTTCATGAAACGGGCCCTGGACTAAGCCCTGGAAGCAGAGAACGGCCCCGCGCAACGAAAGCTGCGCGGGGCCGTTCTCCGTCACGGCACTACGAGGCGTAGTCCTCCAGCATCTCGGTGACGAGGGCCGCGATCGGCGAACGCTCCGAGCGGGTCAGCGTGACGTGAGCGAAGAGCGGGTGGCCCTTCAGCTTCTCGATCACCGCCGCCACGCCGTCGTGCCGGCCGACCCGCAGGTTGTCGCGCTGCGCCACGTCGTGCGTCAGCACCACCCGCGAGTTGCTGCCCAGACGCGACAGCACGGTCAGCAACACGTTGCGCTCCAACGACTGCGCCTCGTCCACGATCACGAAGGAGTCGTGCAGCGAGCGGCCGCGGATGTGGGTGAGGGGCAGGACCTCGAGCATCCCGCGGTCCATCACCTCTTCCACCACCGCCTGGCTCACCAGCGCGCCGAGGGTGTCGAACACCGCCTGCGCCCACGGCCCCATCTTCTCGTTCTCGCTACCCGGCAGGTAGCCGAGCTCCTGGCCACCGACCGCGTACAGCGGCCGGAACACCACGACCTTGCGGTGCTGCCTTCGCTCCATCACGGCTTCGAGACCGGCGCACAGCGCCAGTGCCGACTTGCCGGTGCCCGCACGCCCGCCCAGCGAGACGATGCCGACCTCGGAGTCCAGCAGCAGATCCAGTGCGATCCGCTGTTCGGCGGACCTCCCGTGCAGTCCGAACGCCTCCCGATCTCCGCGCACCAGCTTGATCTGCTTGTCCGCGGTCACCCGGCCCAGCGCACTCGAGGTGCCCGCCAGCAACCGGATTCCGGTGTGGCAGGGCAGTTCCGCGATGTGCTCCAGGTCCTCGTACTGGGTGGGGTCGACGACGTTCTCCTTGAACAGGGTGTCCACGAGGGACTGCGGGACGTCCATGTCGGACATTCCCGTCCAGCCTGACAGGGTGACGTCGTGCGCCCGGTACTCCTCCGCCTGCAGGCCGACCGATCCGGCCTTGACCCGCAGCGGCATGTCCTTCGTCACCAGGGTGACGTTGCGCCCCTCAGCAGCGAGGTTGAGGGAGCACGCGAGGATTCGGGCGTCGTTGGAGTCCGTTCGGAAACCTGATGGCAACACCTCCGGGTCGGAGTGGTTGAGCTCGACGTGCAAGGTGCCTCCCAGATCCCCGATGGGGATCGGCGAATCGAGGCGACCATGCCGCAAGCGCAGGTCGTCGAGCAGTCGCAGGGCTTCCCTCGCGAACCAGCCCAGTTCGGGGTGGTGGCGCTTGCCCTCCAGCTCGCTGATCACCACGAGCGGGAGCACGACCTCGTGCTCCGCGAACCGGGTGGCGGCGAGAGGAT
Organism: Lentzea waywayandensis; assembly: GCF_900115955.1. Lineage (GTDB taxonomy): Bacteria > Actinomycetota > Actinomycetes > Mycobacteriales > Pseudonocardiaceae > Lentzea > Lentzea waywayandensis. The sequence goes on along the minus strand of NZ_FOYL01000010.1, from coordinate 279,927 downwards.
CGGACAGCAGTACCGACGTGTCCAGCACATATGTCGTGATGGCTGGGGCGGCGGACTTGCGCCGGGAGGAAGAACTGCGCGATGAGCCTGAGGAACGGCTCGCGGGACGTCGTGCGTTCACGGCAACTCCCTCACGAACGCGGCACCCGCGTCCGCTCCTCGCTGGGCCAGGCACCACCCTGATTGATCGTCTTGCCCTCCGCCGGTGTGGCGTCAGGCAGGTCGACCACGAGGGCCGGGTGCCGGCCCCCTCGCGACTTTTTCTGCCACGATCAGAGCCTCCCTGCGCGGTCCGCAGTGGTCGCGTCCCGCCGCTTTCGAAGTTACCTGTGGAAGTGCCCCATCTGCACGAAGCCACACAGGTGAATCCGAATTCGTCATCTGCCCGCAAACATCCCGAAACGTGACCACAACCGTGTTTCCGCTGGTCAGATGCTGTTCTCGTGGGTGTTGTGCGCCAGCCACGACACACCGTCCCTGACCTGGGATTCGAGTGATTTCGGCACGAGCGGCTCGTCGAGAAGCCTCAGATAGCGGGAATCGAGCGACTCGCCGGGCGCGCGGACGTCGAGCCAGGCCCGCACGAGACGCACGCCTTCGACGTACGTCGTGGTGTACGCGCGCCACAGCGGGTCGGCCAGAAAACGGACCATTTGCCGTGCGCGCCGGTCGGGGACTAGCAGCCACCTGCGCAGATGCGCAACCACGTCATCCTGATCCGCACCACGATCGTGTAGCAGCAGGGCGGCGTCCTGCCGCACCGTGAGCAGGCCCGATGCCGCCGACTCGACCTTTTCGGACAGTGCGCCGTCCATTCGCAACCCGAGGTCGCCGAGGATCTGCTCCGTCCAGACGCCCCAGCCGGGCCCGACCGCGGCGTGCAGGCCGAGGTCCGCCATGCCCTCGGCCATCAGGCACTGCGGCGTGTTGATCAGGAAGATCGACTGCTCCGCGTGGCCGCGCTTGGCGACCAGGCCCGCCTCCTTGCGGCAGTGCTCGGTGTGGTGGCCCGGATAGGACTCGTGCGCGACCAGGTGCGGCAGGTTCGACATGCGGTGGCCCATGTCGGCGTTGATCGCGACCCTGCTGCGGTAGCCGCCGAGGTAGTAGTTGAAGCCGCTCCACGGCTTGTTCGTGACGACCTGGTACTCCACGATCTCCTGCTCGGGCAGCGCGTACTTCTGGCGCACCCGGTCCCGCAGAGCGCTCGACAGGGCCTGTACGACGCCCTGGAGCCTGCGTGCGGGCACCTCGTCGTCCTCGCGGAAGTCGGCGAGGCGGTCGGCGAGCGAACCCGGCCCTTCGAGCACCGCGCTGAGGTTGCGGTGGGCCTGCGCGTACGAGTCCTCGTCGCCGGGGCGGATGCGGACCTGGAAGTACTGCTGGACCTCGTCGACGAACGAGATGTGCTCGCCGTCGAGCTTGCGCGCGGTGCACTCCAGTGCCGTCAGATGGGCGTCGAGGAACTGTTTGCGCTGCTCAGTGAGGTCGCTGCCGGGTATCTCCCTGCGCAGCAGGCGCGCGTGGTCTCCCAGTGCCCTGGGGTGCAGGCGCGGCTCGTTGTCGACGGCGCGGCTCAAAGCCGGGTCGCCGGTGAACGAGTCGACGAACCCGGACACCAGGCGCCCGAGGCGCAGCCCCAGCACCAGGTAGCCGCGCACCAGCTCGTTGGCGTCCATGAGTCGGAGAGCGTAGAGCGTCTACCACAGCGCCTTACTCGCGACCGAATCGTGAATCGACGACCACCTGATCGGGGAATGTTGTTGATCTTGACGTCACACAATGGGGTCACGCGGGCGGCCATTCGAGATCAATGCCTATAGCGTTTCCGCCCGGAGACCCCACCGCTCCGGAGATCCCCGAAGACTCCGGAAATGACGGGGATAACCCGACATGAAGGAGAATCACATGAAGAAGGCTTGTGCCGTGGTTGCCGCTGCAGCCGCGCTGTCGCTCGCGTTCGCCCCGGCCGCGATGGCCGGCGAGGGCCACGGTCACGGTGGACACCACTGGAAGAACGGCCCCCTGCTGCTTCTGCTGAACGGCAACAACCTCAACGGCACCATCGGCGCCTGCGGCAACAACGTCGGCGTGCTGGGTGGCGCTGTGCCGATCAACTCGCCGTCGATCACCGAGACGTGCGCCGCCGGCGGCATCGTCGACGAGGGCTGATCTCCCTTTAGTTCCACGTCTGGGGGCGTCATTTCTGGCGCCCCCAGACGCGTTTTTCCAGTTTTAGACCTTCATGAGGAGAAAAATCGTGCTGAAGAAGGCTGCCGCCGCTCTCGGTGTCGCTGCTGCGTTCGTTGCCGTCGGTTCCCCCGCGATGGCCGCTCCCGGCCACCACTGGGTCAACGAGCCGCTGCTGATCGTCGGTAACGCCAACAACCTGAACGGCGTTGTCGGTGCGTGTGGCAACAACGTCGCGGTGCTCGGTGGAGCGGTTCCGGTGAACTCGCCCTCCATCACCGAGACCTGCGCCGCCGGCGGCATCGAGGACGGCGACGACTTCGGCCACTACCACGGCTGATCGTCATCAGGTTGAAAGAAGGGGCGCCCACCGTCGCGGTGGGCGCCCCTTCTGCTGTTCTCAGCTGTTCTCAGCCGCCGTACCTGCGGTGACGCTTGGCGTACTCGCGCATGGCCCGCAGGAAGTCGGTGCGCCGGAAACCGGGCCAGTAGGCCTCGCAGAACCAGAACTCCGAGTGCGCCGACTGCCAGAGCATGAAGCCGGAGAGCCGCTGCTCACCGGACGTGCGGATGATCAGGTCGGGATCGGGCTGCCCGGACGTGTAGAGGTGCTCCGCGATGTGGTCGACGTCGAGGACCTCGGCCAGTTCCTCGATGGTGCCGCCGCGCTCGGCGTGCGACTGCAGGAGCTTCCGGACGGCGTCCGCGATCTCCTGCCGGCCGCCGTACGCGACGGCGACGTTGACCTGGATGCCCGTGCGGTTCTTGGTCTTGTTCGCGGCGTTGGTGAGGCGCTCGGCGTGCTCCCTGGGCAGCATGTCGATCGCGCCGACGTGCCGGACCCGCCACGGCCTGCCGTCCTCGGCCAGTTCGTCGGTGATGTCCGCGATGATGTCGAGCAACGGCGCCAGCTCGTCGATGTCGCGGTTGAGGTTGTCGGTGCTCAGCATCCAGAGGGTGACGACCTCCACTTTGGCGTCACCACACCAGTCGAGCAGCTCGAGGATCTTGCGAGCGCCGGCCCTGTGCCCGTGCGCGACATCGGTGAACCCGGCTTCCCTGGCCCACCTGCGGTTGCCGTCGAGAACCACGCCGACGTGCTTGGGCACCTGCGTGTTCGCGCTGAGCTCGCGGCGGAGGATCCACTCGTAGAAGTGGATAGCGACGTCTTTCACACGGGTGCGGAGTGCCACGTCCGAACAGCGTACGCCGTGCAACGTTCATCACTGAGTCGCGGTAGGAAACCTACGGTCGCGTAACCTAGGACCCTGTGACCTCTGCGACCACTCCTTCTCAGCCCGGACTGCGGCCGCGCCTGCGTGGATGGCTGCACTTCTGGTCGTTCATCGCCTCGGTGGCGACAGGCGCGACACTGATCGCTCTAGCGGCGTCCACGGTGTCCGCGCGCGCTGCCCTGGCCACGTCCGTCTACGGCCTGACCGTCCTGGGCCTCTTCGGCGTCTCGGCGCTGTACCACCGCGTGACGTGGAAGTCCGACCGCGTGCGCACGTGGATGAAGCGCATGGACCACTCGATGATCTTCGTGTTCATCGCGGGCACCTACACGCCGTTCGCGCTGCTGGCGATGGATCCCGGGACCGGGAGCACCGTGCTCTGGGTCGTGTGGATCGGCGCTCTGCTGGGCGTGACTTTGAAGCTGGCCTGGCCGCACGCGCCGCGGTGGCTCGGGGTGCCGATCTACATCGCCCTGGGCTGGGTGGCCGTGTTCGTGCTGCCCGAGTTGTTGCACCACGCCGGGGTTGCTGCCCTGGTGCTGTTGCTGGTGGGTGGGGCGCTCTACACCGTTGGTGCGGTGTTCTACGCGACTCGGTGGCCCAATCCCTGGCCGCAGGTGTTCGGGTATCACGAGTTCTTCCACGCGGCGACCGTGGTGGCGGCGATCTGCCACTACATCGCCATCTGGCTCGCGATGTACTCCTAGCCTCACGTCTGAGCCCGGTGCCGGGAGCCCCGGCACCGGAACCCTTGTGCGTCAGCGGCCGCCGCGCGCCATGTGCAGCACGTCGAGCGCCGCGTCCAGCTGCTCCTCGGTGAGCTTGCCCGGCACGTGGCCGCGCTCCAGCACCACCTCGCGGATGGTCTTGCGTTCCTTCAACGACTGCTTGGCGATCGACGCCGCCTCCTCGTAGCCGATGTAGCGGTTCAGCGGCGTGACGATCGACGGGGACGACTCGGCGTACTCGCGCATCTGCTCGGCCTGGGCCTCGGTGCCGGCGAGGACCTTGTCCGCCAGGAGGCGGGCGACGGCGGCGAGCAGGCGGGACGACTCCAGGACGTTGCGGGCGATGACCGGCAGCATCACGTTCAGCTGGAAGTTGCCCTGCGAGCCGGCGAACGCGACGGTGGCGTCGTTGCCGATGACCTGGGCCACGACCATCATCGTGGCTTCGGAGATCACCGGGTTGACCTTGCCCGGCATGATCGAGCTGCCCGGCTGGAGGTCGGGGAGGGCGAGTTCACCGAGGCCGGTGCGGGGGCCCGAGCCGAGCCAGCGGAGGTCGTTGGCGATCTTGAACAACGCGACGGCGGTGGCGCGGAGCTGGCCGGAGATCTCGACGACGCCGTCCTGGGTGGCCTGGGCCTCGAAGTGGTCGCGGGCCTCCACCAGTGGGAGGTCGGTCGCGGCGGCCAGTTCTGACGCCACCAGGGCGCCGAACTCCGCGGGGGCGTTCAGGCCGCTGCCGACCGCGGTGCCGCCGATCGGCAGTTCCGCCAGGCGCGGGATCGAGGACTGCAGGCGTTCGACGGAGTAGCGGACCTGGGCCGCCCAGGCGCCCGCCTCCTGGCCCAGCGTGATCGGCACGGCGTCCATGAGGTGCGTGCGGCCGGACTTGACCAGGTCGGACCACTCGGAGGCGCGTGACTCCAGGACGCCCAGCAGGTGCGACAGCGATGGGATCACGTCGGTCACCACGGCCTCGGTGGCGGCCACGCGCAGGGTCGTCGGGAAGGTGTCGTTGGACGACTGCGAGGCGTTGACGTGGTCGTTCGGGTGGATGTCGCGGCCGAGCGCACGCGTGGCCAGGGTGGCGATGACCTCGTTGGCGTTCATGTTCGAGGACGTGCCGGAACCTGTCTGGAAGACGTCGACCGGGAAGTGGGCGTCCCACTGGCCGGCGGCCACCTCGTCGGCCGCCGTGGCGATGGCCGAGGCCAGGTCCGCGTCGAGAACGCCGAGCTGAGCGTTCGCTCGGGCCGCCGCCGCCTTGAGCAGGCCCAGGGCTCTGATCTGGGCGCGTTCCAGGCCTCGACCGGAAATCGGGAAGTTCTCGACCGCGCGTTGTGTTTGGGCGCGCCACAATGCGTCGACCGGCACGCGGACCTCACCCATCGTGTCGTGCTCGACGCGGTACTCCTGTTCAGACATACCTCCGAGTCTCTATCGTCGATCACAGCACTGCCACCCACCACTGGCAGAAGGGCACCACTCATGGAGCGTGACGTCGACCTCCTCATCGTGGGAGCTGGTCCCACGGGGTTGTTCGCCGCTTACTACGCCGGCTTCCGGGAAATGAACGTCGCAGTGGTCGACGCTCTGCCAGAACCGGGCGGCCAGGTCACCGCGATGTATCCGGAGAAGATGATTTTCGACGTGGCCGGGTTCCCCGCTGTCAGGGGACGCGACCTCGTCAACGGCCTGGTGGAGCAGGCGGGGCAGTTCAAGCCGAACTACCTGCTCGGCCGCCAGGCACGCACCTGTGAGTCCACTGAGGACGGTCTGCGGGTCGGGCTCGCGGACGGTACCTCGATCACCACCAGGGCCGTGCTGATCACGGCGGGCATGGGCGAGTTCAACCCGCGCCCGCTGCCCGCCGGCGACGGCTGGCTCGGGCGGGGCATGGTCCACTTCGTGCCGGTGCTGGCCGAGCACGCCGGGCAGCACGTGGTGATCGTGGGCGGTGGCGACTCGGCGTTCGACTGGGCGCTGGCGCTGCATCCGATCGCCGCGAGCGTCAAGATCGTGCATCGCAGGGCCAACTTCCGCGCCCACGCCGCCACCGTGCGGCAGGTGCGGGAGCTCGGGGTCGAGATCATCACCGACGCCGAGGTGCTGGCGCTGCGCGGCGAGCCACTGTCCGAAGTGGACATCAAGGTCAAGGGTGGCGACGCGCGGACGTTGCCCGCGCAGACCGTGGTCGCGGCACTCGGGTTCACCGCCGACCTCGGGCCGATCGAGTCGTGGGGTCTCGAGCTCGATCACCGCGCCGTTCTCGTCGACTCCACGATGAAGACCAAGCTGGACAGGATCTACGCGGCGGGCGACGTCGCGCAGTACCCCGGCAAGGTCAAGCTCATCGCGACGGGGTTCGGGGAGGCGGCGACCGCGGTCAACAACATCGCGGTGGTGCTCAACCCGTCGGCGCACCTGTTCCCCGGGCACTCCAGCGACGGCAGCTGACCCCGCGCGGAGGCCTGACCGGAAGCGGTCAGGCCTCCGGCAGCGGTGCGGGGTCGTGCTTGGCCAGGTGCTGGAAGATGATCGACGTGCGGAAGCCGACGATCTCCTTGCGCTGACTGAGCCTGTCGACCAGGAACGCGTGCAGGTGCTCGTTGTCCTGGGCGCCCACGTGGATCACGAAGTCGTCGCTGCCCGCCATCACGAACACCGCCGTCACCTCGGGCAGCCCGACGGTGAACGCCTTGAAGGCGTCGATCACGGCCCGGCTCAGCGGGCGCACCTGCACCGACACCAGCGCCTGCACGCCCCGGTTCAACGCGGACGGGGCGATGTCGGCGTGGTAGCCGCGGATCACGCCCCGCTCGCGCAGCAGGCGGGTGCGCTCCAGGCACGTCGACGGCGCCACACCCACCTTGCGGGCGATGTCGCGGTTCGACTGCCGGGCATCGCGCTGCAGTTCCCGCACGATCGCCGAATCAAGTTCGTCCATCTCGTTCCCCACGTCGCTGTGCCGAATAAAGTTCGGCGAAGCACATCGAGCACTGGAGTTCACCCTAACTTCGAGGTCAGAGCTTGGCCGAAGTTCGGGAGGGAACGCAGATGTGGGAGCACGAACAGCTCGTCGTCCGCACGGGGAGGCGGTCGGGGATGACCACCATGGTCGCCCTGCACTCGACCGAGGCGGGACCGGCGGTCGGCGGGTGCCGGATGAAGACGTACGCGCGGATCACCGACGCCATCACGGACGTGCTGCGGTTGTCCAAGGCCATGACGCTGAAGTGCGCGGTGGCCGGGATTCCGCACGGTGGCGCCAAGAGCGTGATCGTGGTCGACCGGGAGCTCACCCCGGAACTCAGGCGCGCGGTGCTGCTCGACCACGCCGACCTGATCAACGAGTTCGGCGGCGCCTACCAGGCGGGGCCGGACGTCGGGACGGGACCGGACGACATGCTGGTGCTCCGGGAACTGACGCCGCACGCCTACTGCCTGCCCGAGGAACACGGCGGTACGGGCTCGTCGAGCGGGCCTACGGCGCGAGGCGTGCTGGCGGCGTTGAAGGCGGCCTCGCGGCACGTCTTCGGGACGGACGACCTCACCGGCAGGAAAGTGGTGATCAGCGGGTTCGGCTCGGTGGGGGAGCTGATCGCGAAAGGACTCGGCGGTGCGGACATCACGGTGTCCGATGTGGACGAAAGCAGGCGAACGGGCGAGTTCGGCTGGGTGCACCCCGATGAGGCGTACCAGGTCAAGGCCGACGTGCTGATCCCCGCGGCGGTGGGCGGGGTGCTGAGCCCGGAGACCGTGCGGCACCTCGACGTCAGGCTGATCGTGGGACCCGCCAACAACCAGCTCACCGACGACGGTGTGGCCGGCCTGCTGGAGGAGCGCGGCATCGTCTGGGTGCCCGATCACGTCGCCAGTGCCGGCGGGGTGATCTACACGCTGGCCAGGGAGGACGACGGGGCCGACCACGAGACCGCGCTGAAGAGGGTCGACGGGATCGAGGCGACGGTCGAAAGGATGCTCCGGGCGCGAGGGTGAAGGCCTGACCGGTGGGCGGCCAGGCCTTCTGATGTCACCGCCGGCTAGGGCAGTACCTGCACCTGCTCGCCGACCATCAGGTTGTCGTAGAACACGAGCGACGCATCCATGGACATCCGGATGCACCCGTGCGACTGGACCGCGGTGTCACCCTGGTGGAACGCGATACCGGTCGTGGTGAAGTACACCGCGTTCGGCATCGGGCCGTTGTAGGGGACACTCCAGTCGTTCTTCACCTTGCGCAGCACCGAGAACATGCCCACCGGGGTCTCGTACCCCGGTTTGCCGTGGCTGATCGTCACCGGCCCGTAGCTCGTTTTGCCGTTGAAGACCAGCCACGCCTTGTTGGAGTGCTTCTCCAGGCATGCTCCGTTGTAGACGGTGCATCCCGCCTGCGCTTGCGCGGGAACTGCGAAACCGAGGATCAGGAGCACCGTCGCGATCAGAACTCGCATCTCTCATCACCCCTCAGTAGTGGAGTAGCCACCATGGGGTGATCTCAATCATCTTTCTATGGAAGAACCTGGACGCGCTCGCCGGGGAACAGGTTGTTGTAGAACACCTCGGACGCTTCCCAGGTGAGGCGGACGCAGCCGTGCGACTGGGAGTTCAGGTCGCCCTGGTGGAACGCGATGCCGTCGGTGGTGAAGTAGACGGCGTTGGGCATCGGGCCGTTGTAGGGGACGCTCCAGTCGTTCTTCACCTTGCGCAGCACGGGGAAGTTGCCGACGGGCGTGCCGAAGCCCGGTTTGCCGTGGCTGATCCGGACCGGGCCGTAGCTCGTCACGCCGTTGGTGACGAGCCACGCCAGGTTCGTGTGCTTCTGGACGCACGCTCCGTTGTGGACGGAGCAGCTAGCTGCTTGTGCGGGTGCCGCGAAACCAAGCAGGAACAAGGCCGTGACGGCCAGAACTCTCATGGTTGATGATCATGAGACCACCTGGACGGTGTCGCCAATCGAAAGGTTGGTGAAGTAGTACTGCGCCGACGGCGGGTCGAGGTGGATGCAGCCGTGCGACGGCACGGTCAGCGAGCCCTCGTGGAACGCGATGCCGCTCTCGGTGAAGTACGTCGACCACGGCATCGGCGCGTTGTACGGCCGGCTCCACTCGTCCTTCACCTTGCGCAGCACCGGGAAGTTGCCCAGCGGCGTCTCGAAGCCCTTGCGTCCGTGCGTGATCGGCGTCGGGCCGTAGACGATCTTGTCGCCCCGGACGACCCACGACTGGTTCGTGGAGAGCTGGATGCACGCGCCGTCGCTGATGGTGCACGGCGTCGGCTTCACGACGGGCGGAGGCGGCGGCGGGGGAGGAGGTGCCTCCGACGAGGTCGGCGGCGCGGAAGAGGGCGCCGAGGAAGGCGCCGAAGACGGTGGCGCTGTTGGAGTCTCGGCGTGCACGGCCCCCTGCGCGCACCCCGCCACCGACATCAACGCGACCGCCACGAGCAGCATCCTCATCGCGCACCCCCTGGTTGATCCATCCCTTGCCGAAGTAGACGACGGGAGGTGTGCTCAGGTTGCAACGCGAAGGTCCGCCTCCCGTAACGGTTGGGAGACGGACCTTCGGAATGCGTTTACCGGGTTACCGCGTCAGCGTCAGCTCACACGGTGCCGGCGTACTGGCTGATCCACGAGCGGAAGTACGGGACGTCCACGTAGATCGACGGAGCGGTCGCGCAGGTCGCGCCGCCACCGGAACGGCTGGTCGCGCCGATGAGCTCCCAGCGGCCGCCGACCGACTTCACCTGCGGGCCACCCGAGTCGCCGTAGCAGGCACCCTTGTTGCCACCGGTGTTGTTGGTGCAGATCTCCGAGGCGCCGGAGATGCCGGAGCAACGGCTGTCCGTCACGATCGAGGTGTTGAGCTCCTGCAGGGTGATCGGAGCGGAACCGCAGCCACGGGTCGGGCAGGTCTGGCCCCAGCCGATGATGCGGGTGGCGGTGCCGACAGCGCCGGACGAGGCCGACACGGCCGCGGGGGCCTGGCTGACCGAGGTGTTGAGCTGCACGAGCGCCAGGTCGGCGGACGGGTGCGTGACGATCCGGGACGCCCCGGTGGTGGTGCCGCCGCTGGTGCGGTTGGTCGTGCCGATCCGGGTGCGGATCGACGCCGCGGACGAGCCCTGGACGCAGTGCTTCGCCGTCACGACCCAGTTGGCCTTGATCAGCGTGCCGCCGCAGAAGTGGCTGCCGGAGGTGCTCTGCAGGGAGACCATCCAGGAGTAGACCTGCGTGGCGTTGGTGCCGCCGACGATCATCGGCGAGACTTCGCCGTCAGCGGTGGGAGCCGGAGCCGCGGTGGCCGCAGCGGCCGAGGCGAGCAGAGCGCCCGCGGCCACGACGATTGCGGAGAACAACGAACGTGCCCTCATCGTTGAGTTCCTTTCCTGAACCCGGCGCAGGGTTGCCGGGGTCAGGTCGGAAACTAAGGACGAAAGTGACTTGGTCACTAGGGTCACTCGGAGGGTGACCCTCCGTTAACGGTTCACAGATTCACACTGATCTACGGCATCGGCTGCTGCGCGGCCTCGGGCAGGTCGAAGTCCACCGAGGCGTATTCGCGCAGCTTGTGCAGGCTGTGGAAGCCGTCGATCATGCGCACGGTGCCGGACTTGGAGCGCATCACGATCGACTGGGTCGTGCAGCCGCCCGCCCGGTAGTGCACGCCGCGCAGGAGGTCGCCGTCGGTCACGCCGGTGGCGCAGAAGAAGACGTTGTCGCCCGACACGAGATCGTTCGTGGTGAGCACGCGCGACAGGTCGTGGCCCGCGCCGATCGCCTTCTCGCGCTCTTCGTCGTCCTTGGGCCACAACCGGCCCTGAATGGCCCCACCGACGCACTTGAGCGCCGCCGCCGCGATGATGCCCTCAGGGGTGCCGCCGATGCCCACGAGCATGTCCACGCCCGACGTGGGGCGTGCCGCGGCGATCGCGCCGGCCACGTCGCCGTCGGAGATGAAGTGGATGCGCGCGCCGGCCTGACGGACCTCCTGCACGATCTGCTCGTGCCGGGGCCGGTCGAGGATGCACACGTTCACGTCGGACACGTCGCTGTGCTTGGCCTTCGCGACGCGGCGGATGTTCTCCGCGAGCGGTGCGGTGATGTCGATGACGTCGGCCGCCTCCGGGCCCACGGCGAGCTTCTCCATGTAGAACACGGCGGACGGGTCGAACATCGCCCCGCGCTCGGCGACCGCCAGCACGGCCAGCGCGTTCGGCATGCCCTTGGCCATCAGCGTGGTGCCGTCGATCGGGTCGACCGCGACGTCGCAGTCGGGACCCTCGCCGTTGCCCACTTCCTCGCCGTTGAACAGCATGGGCGCCTCGTCCTTCTCGCCCTCGCCGATCACCACGACGCCCCGCATCGAGACGGTGTGGATGAGCTTGCGCATCGCGTCGACGGCCGCGCCGTCACCGCCGTTCTTGTCGCCGCGTCCCACCCACCGGCCCGCGGCCATCGCCGCTGCCTCGGTGACGCGCACGAGCTCCAATGCCAGGTTCCGGTCGGGGGCTTCGCGACGTCGTTCCGCGGGGGTGTTCACCATTGCGCGCCTCCATGCGACTACTCAGCGTGCCGGATTTTGTGATCGGCAGCTGAATCCTTGCACGGGATCACGCCTGCGAAACGTCCTCCTCGACCACAGCGAGAGCTGCATCGATTCGCTCACGCGCACCGGCGAGATGCTGCTCACACGTCTTGGCGAGCGCCTCACCGCGTTCCCACAACGCGAGTGAGTCCTCAAGGGACAGCCCGCCGGCCTCCAGCTTGCGGACCACCTCGACCAGTTCGTCGCGGGCGGCCTCGTAACCCGGTGAAGTTTCCTGCTGACTGGCTTCCGAACTCACGCGGATTGACTCCTCAGACGGCTCAGCACGGTCGCGACGGCCAGGTCGTAGCCGACCAGCGCCTCCGCGAACTCCTCGCCGTCACCCTCTCGCACCGCTTCGTCGATGAGCGCCTCGGCCTCCGCGACGCGCCGGTACTGCACCGTGCCGGCGGTGGCCTCGCTCAGGTCGTGCAACGTGAGGATCAGCGTGCGGCGGCTCGTGGTGTCGCAGTCGCCCACCATCGCCGTCCAGCACTCAGCGGCGGCGCGGTTCGCCGCCTCCGCCTTGGTCCGCAGTCCCGTCGCGCACTCGCCGGCCGCCTCCATGGTCAGGGGCAGGAACACGGCATCACGCATCATCGGTACCTCCCCCTTCCGAGTCGACCTCCGAGCTGGAGACAACCGCTCGCACTGCCCCGTCAACGACGCGTACCCGCAGCTGTGTTCCGCTTGGCGCGTCCGTCACAGAACGCAACACGCCGTCGGGCCCGTCAGGTGTGACGAGTTGCACAACGGCGTATCCGCGGGCCAGCGTGGCGGCTGGTCCGAGGGTCGTCAAGCGTGCTTTCGTCCCTGAGAGGTGGACGTCTTCCCGATCGAGTCGTTGCGTGACGGCCCTGCGTCCCTGGTCGCGAAAACGCTTCACTTCCTCGGAACGCCGTTCCAGCGGCCCGTGAGGATCCGAAAGTACTGGTCGGGAGCGCAGAGCGTCGAGCAGTTTGCGTTCTCGATCAACCCAGCCGTGCAGCGCGCGACGGCCGCGATCGCGCATCTGGCGGACGCGTTCACTCTCTTCAGCGACATCGGGAACCACCCGTTTGCCTGCGTCGGTCGGCGTCGAACAACGCACGTCAGCGACGTGGTCGAGCAGCGGGGTGTCCGGTTCGTGGCCGATCGCCGACAGCACCGGCGTGCGGCACGAGGAGACCGCGCGGCACAACGCCTCGTCGGAGAACGGCAGCAGGTCCTCCACGCTGCCGCCGCCGCGGGCGATGATGATCACATCGCACTCGGGGTCTCTCTCCAAAGTGGACAGTGCGGTCATCACCTGGGTGACGGCGGTCGGGCCCTGCACGGCGACGTTGATCACCCGGAAATGCGCGCCGGGCCAACGGTTCCGCGCGTTCGTGAGCACGTCCCGTTCCGCGGCCGACGCGCGGCCGGTGATCAGGCCGATCTTGTTCGGCAGGAACGGCGGCCTGCGCTTGCGCCGCGGGTCGAACAGGCCCTCGGCGTGCAGCAGCTTGCGCAACCGCTCCATGCGCGCCAGCAGCTCGCCGATGCCGACCGCGCGGATGTCGTCCGCCCGCAACGACAGCGTGCCCCGGTTCGGGTAGAAGCTGATCTTCCCGTGCGCGATCACCCTGCTGCCCTCGGTGAGCTGGAGCTCGCGGATCATCGAGGCGTTGCAGGTGATCGACATCGACATGTCGACGCTCGGGTCGCGCAGCGTCAGGAACGCCGTCGAGCTGCGCGCGTTGAGCTGCGTGACCTGGCCCTCGACCCAGACGTCGCCGAGCCGGTTGATCCAGTCGAGCAGCTTGCGGGCGACCGTCCGCACCGGCCAGGGGTTCTCCGGCGTGGATTTCGCTTCACTCACGACTGTGCTGGTTTATCTGGGCTGCTCACCGTTCGGATCCGGCGGTTGAGCATCCCCACGAACTCAGGCCGCGACTCGTGCGCCTTCTCGTAGCGCAGAAGTTCCTCGAGCTGCTCGACGTCGAGGTTGCGCAGGCGGGCGCGCAGCTGGGCGATCGACAGTTCGTCGTACATCGGCAGGAACTCGGGAACCTCGGCGATCGCGCGTTCCTCTTCCTCCCACGGGTCGTCGGCGGGAGTTTCCTGAGAAGTCGTGACGGGCGTCTCGTCCTCGTCGAACGTCGCCCACTCCGGTTCTTCCTCGGCCGGCCGCAGTCCAGAGAGGACGTCGTCGCCCTTGATGGCGAGTTCGGTCACATGCTGCTGCACGCGCATGGACAACTGCATCGCCTCGCTGACCACCGTCAACGGGAGTCCGGCGAGCTGCTGCGGCAGCTTGCGCGCCTGTTCGAGGGCGGTCACCGCGAGCCCGGCAGCGAGTCGGACCGGCAGCGGCAGTGGCTTCATGGGTCCTAGCCTGCCGCAACTGTGCGGCGAATGCCTAGGAACAGGCCTGGGTACCCTGGAGGCATGCCCAAGCGAGTCCTGTTGGCGAAGCCGCGTGGTTACTGCGCGGGCGTTGATCGTGCCGTGGAGACGGTCGAGCTCGCCCTCGAGAAGTACGGCGCGCCCGTGTACGTGCGCAAGGAGATCGTCCACAACAAGTACGTCGTGGAGACGCTGTCCGACCGCGGCGCCATCTTCGTCAACGAGACGGACGAGGTTCCTGAGGGCGCACTCGTGGTGTTCTCAGCGCACGGCGTGTCGCCCGCCGTCCACGAGGAGGCGGCGCAGCGGTCGTTGCGCACCATCGACGCCACCTGCCCGCTCGTGACGAAGGTCCACAAAGAAGCGGTGCGGTTCGCCAAGGAGGACTACGACATCCTCCTGATCGGCCACGAGGGTCACGAGGAGGTCGAGGGCACCGCCGGTGAGGCGCCGGACCACGTCAAGCTCGTCGACACCGCGGAGGACGCGGCCAAGGTCGAGGTCCGCGACCCGAACAAGGTGATCTGGCTGTCGCAGACCACGCTCTCGGTCGACGAGACCATGGTGCGGGTCCGGCAGCTCAAGGACCGCTTCCCCGATCTGCAGGACCCGCCCTCGGACGACATCTGCTACGCCACCTCGAACCGCCAGACCGCGGTGAAGACGATGGCGCCGTCGTGCGACCTGGTGCTTGTCGTGGGCTCGAAGAACTCCTCCAACTCGGTCCGGCTGGTCGAGGTCGCGCTCCAGCACGGCGCCAAGGCCTCCTACCTGATCGACTACGCCAAGGAGGTCGACCCGGCGTGGCTGGAAGGCGTCGAGACCGTCGGCGTCACGTCGGGCGCGTCGGTGCCGGACCTGCTGGTGATGGAGCTGCTGAAGTACCTGGAGACGCAGGGCTACGGCGAGGTCGAGGAGATCACCACGGCGAACGAGCGCATCACGTTCTCGTTGCCGCGTGAGCTCCGCAAGGACCTCGTGCGCTAGCGGCGTGGGGGCGGTGCCGCGAGGCACCCTGCTGAGCGTGGATTACCTCGCCGACGTTCCGCGTCACGCCGCTAGTTCTCGACCACCCGGAGGGCCTGGGCCATGTCCAGGCCCCACACCTGGATCGCGTCCGCGCCCGCGGACACCAGTTGCGAGCCGTCGGGGCGCCACGCCACGTGCGTGACGCCACGGCTGTGCCCGCGCAGGGTCGCCCACGCGGTTCGTTCGCGCACGTCCCACACGATCACCGAACGGTCGGTGCTCCCGCTCGCCAGCCGGCTCCCGTCCGGGCTGAACTCCAGAGCCTTGACCGCGTCGACGTGTCCGCGCAGCTCGCCGATCTTCTGCCAGCCGGCGGTGTCCCACAACGCGATCAGGCCGTCGTCGCCGCCCGTCGCGAGGATCCTGCGGTCCGGGGAGAGCGCGAGCACCCGCACCGCCGCGGAGTGGGTGCGGGGCAGCGCCAGGTTCTGGTACTGCGTGCCGGGGTCGCGGATCAGCACCTCGCCGTCCTCGCGGGCCAGGACGAGCTGTCCGTCGTGCCCGCCGAACGAGACCGCGGTGCGCGGACCGCTGGAGTCGCCGCCGATGAAGTCCGGCTTGCTCTCCCTGTCCAGCGACCACACCGCGTCGGGGTCCGCCGAGTTCACCACGGCGATCTGGTTGTCGCCGAACGCGATGCTCGTGGCCGAGTTCCCGGCCGGGACCGTCGGCGCGCTGACCGTCTCCCCGGTCCTGGCGTCGCGCACCTGGAGATCGCCGTTCAGGACGACCAGGTCGTGGTTCGGGCTGAAGCGGCCCGAACGGCTTTGCGGCACACCGGTTTCGATGCGTTTGACCGTGCGCAGCGTGCTGTCCCTGCGTTCGATCACGCCGGCCTCGTCGAGGGTGACGATCGTGCCGTCGTCGTCGACGGTGAGCGCGCGCACGGTGTAGCCGGCGGTCCGCGGGACCGCGCCCGGCGGCCAGAACCGCAGGGCCCGCGGAGTGAGCACGGCCAGTCCGCCGTCCGGGGCGAACCGCGCGCTGCGGGCCGGTTCGTTGGTCGTGATGGTCGTGATGGCGGTGCCGTTCGCGACGTCCCAGATGTGCACGCGGCCGTCCTCACCGCCGGAGATCAGCATGCTGCCGTCGGCGCTGAGCGACAGGCTGTTGACGACGCCGGTGTGCGCGGGAGGCGTGGCGACCACGGCGCCGGTCGCGAGGTCCCGCACCTGCACCTGCCCCTCGGTGGTGGCGAGCGCGGCCAGCTTGCCTCCGGGCAGCAACCGCACCCTGGTGATCTCGCCGGACTGCACCTGCAGGCCGCCGGTTCGTTGCCGCGTCTGAAGGTCCCACAACGAGAGGGAGCCGGCGGTCACCAGGGCCAGCACCCGGTCGTCCGCGATGTCGAACGGGCCGTTGATCGGCCCGACCGGCAGCGCGTACCGCACCTTGCGGGTGGCGAGGTCCCAGACGTCGCCGCCGACGACGAGCGAGCTGCCGTCCGCGCTGAAGGCGACACCGCCGCGCGTGCCCTGGCGCTGGAGCACGACCTGGTCGTCCTCCGGGCCCGTCCACAGCACGATCCGGCCGTCGTGCAGGCACACCGCGATCGTGCGCCCGTCCGGCGCGATCGCCCAGGAGAAGACGACGCCGGTCGTGCTCGGGCGCCAGCGGGCTTTCAGCGACAGGGTGGCCGTGTCGTGCACGACCAGCCCTTCCTGGCCCATCAGGCCGACGAAGTCCTTGCCGAACGAGAAGCTCCACCCCTCGAGGTGGTCGAGCTTGCGGCCGCGGGCCGAGGCCGACGCGCTCAGGACGCGGCTGCGTGCCTCGGGCGTGGGATAGGCCCGGTATGCCTCGCCTGCCTTGCGGGCGGACTGCTGGGGGTCGCTGACGGCGAGTGCCTCGGACGCGGACGCCAGCCGCTGGGACTGCGAGATCAGGCCGAGCCGTTCGACCTCACGGCGTTGCTGAACGGCCACGACGGCGCTCGCGGCGGTGGCCACCAGCATCACCGCCAGTCCGGCCGCGGTCCAGCGCAGACGGCGGGTGCGGCGGCGTTCCCGTGCCTTCGAGGCGCCGATGAACTCGCGTTCGGTGCCGGTCAGCTCCGGCCGGGCGCGTGCGACCCACTCGGTCGTCTCGGCGAGCCTGGTGCTGCGGTAGAGCGAGTCGTCGTCCTGGCCCAGTTCCCGCCACGTCCGGGCGGCGTCGGTGAGCCTGCGGTGCGTCCTGAGGCCCTCGTGGTCCTCGTCCAGCCACGCCCGGAGCCTCGGCCAGGCCTGGAACAGCGCCTCGTGCGTCACCTCGACGGTGTGCTCGTCCACGGTGATGAGCCGGGTGCCGGCGAGCACGTCGAGCACCTCCTCGCCCACGACCTCCTGCCGCGGAACGGGCCGCTTGGTGCCGTCGGCACTCAGCCGCAGCAGCAGTTGCTTGGCCAGGTGCTGCTCGGACTCGTCCAGCGTGGCGAACGCGGCCTCGGCG
Organism: Lentzea waywayandensis; assembly: GCF_900115955.1. Classification (GTDB taxonomy): domain Bacteria; phylum Actinomycetota; class Actinomycetes; order Mycobacteriales; family Pseudonocardiaceae; genus Lentzea; species Lentzea waywayandensis. The sequence goes on along the minus strand of NZ_FOYL01000010.1, from coordinate 262,362 downwards.
CTCTGCGCGAGCGCGCCCTGGATGCCTCCCGCTGCCTGGTAGCCGCCGAGCGTGAGGGTGTTGCCGCGCTTGCGGTGCCATGTTTCGAGCAGCGCGTGCGACACGAGGGGGAGCACGCCGCTGCGCCCCGCCGCCTCGGCCACGAGGGTGGTCAGCAGGGCTGTTTCGACCGTGCAGCCGACCGTCGCGGCGGGTTGGGTGATCGCGCGGCGCAGCTCGTCCGGCGTCATGGTGCCGAGGAGCACCTGGGCGTCTGTGAGCGCCTCCGCGAGCTTTGGGTACTGGGCGCAGTGCGGGTAGAAGTCGGACCGGACCGCGATCACCCTCCGGCAGTCCGCGGCGAGCAGCGCGTCCAGGAACGCCTGGCGCTGCACCTCGTCCTCGCAGAGCGTGAAGAGCTCCTCGAACTGGTCGACGACCAGCAGGTCCGGGTGTAGCGCGAGCGCGTCGGCGAGGGCCGCGTCCGGATCCGAGCCGGGCGTGCACACCACCGCGTTCGGGAACCTCGCCGCGACGCCCGCCCTGAGCAGCGACGACTTCCCCTCGCCGGACGCGCCGAACACGGCGAGGAACGGCTGCTTCTCGAGCCTGTCGACCAAACGGTGCGTGAGCGCCTCACGGCCGAAGAAGCGGTCGGCGTCTTCTCTCGTGAACGGGTTCAAGCCCACGTACGGCGACGGTCCGTCGTTCGTCCGGCTTTGCGCCATCGCGACGGCGAGGTCGTGCCAGCGCCGTTCCCACACGGACTCGTCGCCCTGGCACGCGCGGACGTACGCGAGCGTGGCGTCGAGACCCGGCAGCTTCCGCCCGCCCGCCGCGTCGGACAGCGTGCTCGCCGAGAAGTGCGCGCGCCGGGACAGCTCCCGGTAGCTCGGCTTCCCCGCGTCGGTACGCAGTCGTCGCAGGTCTGCGGCGAACAGCAACAGCGGGCTGTCGCCCTCGTCCAGTGGACGTTCTCCCCTAGGCATCGAACTCATGCTGGCAGAGTGCGTGCTGGTCAGGGGGTTGTTGTCCGTGATCCGTTGTACGACGTTCTACGGGGCGATCGCGAACAACGACCAGTGGCGTGGCCCGGAACGTCGCCGGGCGAGTTCGCGGTCAGACGGGTGCATCGCGAGGTGCACTGCTGAGCGTGAGTCGACCAGCCGGCGTTCCGGGGTCGCGCTGCTAGCGGTCTTCGCGCGGCGGGCGGGGCCTGCGCTGGCCTGCGGGGCGTTCGCCGCGGGCGGCGCCTTCCGGGCGCGGGCGGCGGGCCGGAGCGCCCTCAGGACGTGGGCGGCGGGCCGGGGTGCCCTCGGCGCGTTCCGGACGGGGGCGGCGCGGACGCTCTTCCTCCTCGGGCTCCTCGCGGGGCCTGCGGACGGGCTTCGAGCGTTCCTTGACCTCTGCCTTGGCCTCGCGGATCTCGTCCTTGGACGGGCGGTTCGGGTCCTTCTGGAGCGCGATCCGCAGGATGCCCAGCGCGACCGTGACGGCGGTGGTGACGGCCATGACCGGGAAGCTGTCGATCAGTGGCTTGCCCAGGCCCAGCGCCATGGCGGACAGGCCGCCCTTCGCGACGCCGCCGGTGAGCAGCACGAGCGTGGGCACCGTGATGGCGAGGATCAGCGGCGGCTGCACCATCGGCCCGAACAGGCTGCGGCGCTGCACCAGCAGGATCGCGGCCAGCGCGCCGAGGAAGAACACCGCGTTGAACGTCCAGCCGACGGTCTTGCTGGAGTTGATGTCGATGAACGCGCCGATGAACGCCGGGACCAGGGCGGCGAGGATCGCCGCCCACCACGGGATGCCCTTGAACTCCCCGAAGATGGCCCGGTAGTTCCACGGGACCGCGTCGTAGTCTTCGACATCGTCATCATCGAAAGCTGCTGAACGCTCGCGCAACGCACTCACGACGCACACGGTAGCCGTTCGGCCATTCGGTGTTCGTCAGTCCGCGGCTTTCTCACCCAGAAGCAACCTGCGGGCACACTGCGTGCGTTCTAAGCGGACTGTTCGTCCGCCCTTCGGACCAGCGGGAGGGGCGTTGGAGTGGCGGAGGCGTCCGTCAGCGGCTCCACGCTCGCCCGGAAACCCTCCAACGCCTCCAGTTCCCGGCGCCTCGCCGAGAGGAAGCGCTGCAGGTGCGTGGTGGAGAGGTTGACGGCCTCGATGGCGCTGTCGGCGGCCCGGTTCGCGCGGCCCGCGGACAGCCTGACCTGCTCGACGTCGTCGGCCAGCGCGCGTTCGGTGACCGCGAACATGGCACTCGACGCGATCACGGCGAACCCGGTCGGGCCGCACAGGAAGACGCGGCGGTCGAGCAGCCAGCGCAGCAGTTCGGGATCGGTGTCCAGCGCCGCGACGACCGCGCCGTCGTTGGGGACGAACATGATCGTGCCGTAGATGGCGTCGGCCCAGCGCTGGTAGCCCTTGCCGGCCAGTTCGGCGGCGCGCGAGCGGATGTTGCGGACGTGCACGCGCAGCGCGTCCTGGCGTTCCTGCGGATCGTCCGTCTCGACGGCTTCCGCCCACGTGGCCATGGACATCTTCGAGTCGACCGGGACCGCGCGGCCGCCGCCGACGCTCAGGACCATGTCGGGCCGGACCGCGCCACCGCCCGCCACGTCCGTCTGGAGCGTGTAGTGGAGGTTCTCCCTCAGGCCGAGTGCGCGCGCCGTTTCGACGAGCACCTGTTCGCCCAGCTCACCGCGTCCGCTGACGCTGGAGAACGCCACTTCGTAGCGTTGCAGGGCAACCTGTTGCGCGTCGTAGCGCGCGCGTTCGGTGCCGATGGCCTGGAGCGCTTCGTCGGTTCGCCGGACGCTGTCCTGGTAGAGGCGCCAGACGAACAGCAGCGCCCCGGCACTGACGAGCGCCAGGACGAGCGAGGCGGTGATGATCACTGCGGTCACGGCACGATGATGCTCCCTCAAAGATGTTGAACTCGATCGGGTGACACGCCGGGAACCCTCCCGGAGATTTGTCAGACCCCGTCTCTACGGTTGGGGCCATGCGGATCCTGCACACCTCCGACTGGCACGTGGGGCGCACCTTCCACGGCCGCGACCTGCTCGTGGAGCAGGAGTCGGTGCTGAGCGGCCTCGCTGACCTGGTGTCTTCCGAGAAGGTCGACGTCGTGGTCATCTCGGGCGACCTGTACGACCGGGCGGTGCCCTCCGCCGACGCGGTGGCGTTGTGCGCGCGGGTGCTGATGCGGATCCGCGCGGCCGGGGCGCGGATCGTGATCACGCCCGGCAACCACGACTCGGCGGCGCGGATCGGGGTGTTCGGGGAGTTCGCGGCGGCGGGCGGGCTGTACCTGCGCACGCAGATCTCGTTGCTGGACAAGCCCGTCGAGCTGGAGGACGAGCACGGGCCCGTCGCGGTGTACGGGATTCCGTTCCTGGAGCCGGAGCCCGCGCGGCACGTGCTCGGGGTGGCGGACAAGGGGCACGCGCCCGTTCTCGGCGAGGCGATGCGGCGGATTCGCGCCGACCTGGCCTCACGCGAGGCGCGTTCCGTGGTGCTGGCGCACGCTTTCGTGACCGGCGGGGCGCCGTCGGAGTCCGAGCGCACCATCGCGGTGGGCGGCGTGCAGGACGTGTCGATGCAGGTGTTCGCGGGCGTCGACTACGTGGCTCTCGGGCACCTGCACGGGCCGCAGACGCTCGCGGAGAACCTGCGGTACTCGGGCAGTCCGCTCGCGTACTCGTTCTCCGAGGCGCGGCACCGCAAGTCGGTGTGGCTGGTCGAGCTGGACGCGGGCGGGCTCGTCGGGGTGGAACGGCGGGATCTGCCGGTGCCGCGGCAGCTGGCCGTGGTGAGCGGGACGTTGGCGGAGGTGCTGGAGGATCCGGCGCACACGCCGCTGGAAGATCACTTCCTCTCGGTCGTGCTCACGGACCAGGTGCGGCCGATGGACGCGTTGCGGCAGCTGCAGAAGCGGTTCGAGCACGCGGTGCACGTGGAGTGGCGGCCGGAACAGGGCCCGCAGCACAACATGACCTACGCGGACCGGGTGCGTGGCCGTTCCGACGAGGAAGTGGCCTGCTGCTTCGTGTCGGACGCGCGCGGCTCCGAGCCTTCCACGGCGGAGATGGCGTTGTTGCGCGAGGCGTTCGCGTCGGTGGCGAGGGAGCAGGAGCAATGAGACTGCACCGCCTGGAGCTCACGGCGTTCGGGCCGTACCCGAAGCCCGAGGTCGTCGACTTCGACGAGCTGGGCGCGGACGGGCTGTTCCTGCTGCACGGCGACACGGGCGCCGGCAAGACGACGCTGCTCGACGCGGTGGCGTTCGCGCTGTTCGGCCGGGTGCCGGGCGCTCGCGGCGACGTGAAGAAACTGCGCTGCGAGTACGCCGATCCCGAGGTGCCGACGGAGGTGTCGCTGGAGCTCACCGTGCAGTCGCGGCGGTTCCGGATCGTGCGCTCGCCGGAGTTCGACCGCCCGAAGAAGCGCGGCGGCGGCTTCACCACGCAGCCCGCGAAGTGTTCGCTGACCTGGCTCGAAGGCTGGGACGGCGAGGGCATCACCCGCATCGACGACGTGGCGCGCGCGGTCGAGGACATGCTGGGCATGTCGTACGAGCAGTTCTTCCAGGTCGTGCTGCTGCCGCAGGGCGAGTTCGCGCGGTTCCTGCGGTCGGACACGGCCGAACGCGAGGTGTTGCTGGAGAAGCTCTTCGGCACCGAGCGGTTCCTGGACGTGGAGAAGTGGTTCCGCGACAAGCGGGTCGCGGCCGGCCGGGTGCTGGAGGACCGCCGCCAGGCCGCGAACGAACTGCTGCACCGGGTGGCCGAGGCCGCCGGCGAGGAACCGTCGTCCGAGCCGGGCTGGCTGGAATCGGTGCTGGAGCGCCTGTCCGCCGCCGTGACCGCGGCGGGTGCGCTGTCGGAGGAGACGGCGGGCCTGGCCGACGGCGCGGACGCGTTGCTGGCGCAGGCCCGCGTGCAGGCCGACCAGATCCGCCGCGTGCGGGAGGCCCGCGAGTTGCTGGCCAAGGTGGAAGCCGCCGACTCGGCGGCGTGGTTCGCGGAACGGGACGCGGCCCGTCGTGCCGTCCCGGTCGTGCCGGCGTTCGGTGAGATCGCGAAACTCCAGCAGTCCTACGAGTTCGCCGTCCGCGACGAGGCCCGCGCGCTCGAATCGTTGGAGCGCCTGGGTTACACCGGTTCGGAGTTGCGCGAGGACGCCGAGCGCTACCGCGAGGAGGCGGGCGGCCTGGGCGAACTGGCCGCCGAGGCCGAACGTCAGCAGTCCGACGTGCGCCGGTTGTCCGTGCTGAAGAACTCCTCGTACCAGGTCGAACGTCGTCTGCTGGCTCTGAACGCCGAACTGGAGGTGCTGCCCGAACGCGTGGCCCAGTGCCGCCTCCAGCTGGACGCGGCGGCGGAGGCCTCCGCACGCCTGGACTCCCTGAAGTCCCGCGCCGACGCCGCCCTGGCGTTGCCGGACGCCGGAAAAGCGTTGGAGCGCACCAAGAAAGAGCTGCACGAGGCCATCGACGTCCACCAGAAGACCAAGGACGTCCTCCAGCAGGTCCGCCACCAGCGCCTCGAGAACATGGCCATCGAACTCGCCGCCGCGCTGAAGCGCGGCAAGCCCTGCGCCGTCTGCGGCTCGCCCTCGCACCCCGCTCCCGCCCAGCCCATGCTCGGCGGCGTCGACGCGACCGACGAGGAGGACGCGGCCGCCGAGGAGCAGCTCGCCCTGGACCGCCGCAACGAGGCCGAGCGTGCCGCCCACGCCGCCGAACTGCGCATCCAGGCCTGCTGGGAGGCCCTGGGCTCCGACGAACCCGATGCGGCGATCTCCGAGTACCGCAAGGCCTTCGACCTGGCCCACACCCGTTCGCAGCGGCAGAACGAGTTCGTCGGCCTGGAAGCCAAGACCCGCGAGCTCGGCGCGGAGAAGGCCCAGGTGGAGCAGGACCTGGTGGGTCTGCAGACCGAACACAGGTCGCTGGTGACCGTGGTCGGGGAACGCGGCGCCCGCCTGGACAAGGCACGGGGCGAGCACGACGACGTCCTGACGCGCCGCGACCACCTGCTCCGGCTGGCGAAGGCGTTGGTGGAACTGGCCGACCGCCGGGCGGCCCGCGACGCTGCCCTCGCCCGCGTCGAAGAACAGCAGGGCCTGGTGGCGGCCATGGCCGCCGACGCCGGCTTCCCCGACGTCGACTCGGTGCTGGCCGCGGCCCGTCCGGCGATCAAGCTGCAGGCCCTGGACGACCGGATCGCGGCCTGGGAACGAGCGCGTGCCTCGGCCTCGGCGACGTTGGAGGAACTGGCCGAGATCGACCCGGCTCACGAGGTGGACCTGGGCGAGGTGACGGCCGCAGCGTCGTCGGCCCGTGCCGCCGCGTCCTCCGCCGCCACCGGCCTGGCACGTGCTCAGGCGGCGTTGGACCGAGTCGGCCAGCTGGCCGCGCGGTTGCGCGCCGAGTGGAAGTCGCTGGAGCCGCTGGAAGCCACCTACGCCGAACTGGACGCGTTGACCGACGTGATCAACGGCCGCGGGCAGAACTCCAAGAAGATGACCTTGCGGTCGTACGTCCTGGCCGCGCGCCTCGAAGAAGTCGCGGTCGCCGCGTCCGCCCGGCTGCACCGGATGAGCCAGGGCCGCTACAGCTTCGTGCACTCCGACTCGGCCGGTGCGCGCGGCACCCGCGGCGGGCTGAACCTCGACGTGCTGGACGACTACTCGGGGCGGGCCCGGCCGGCCAAGACGTTGTCCGGCGGGGAGTCGTTCCTCGCCTCGTTGTCGCTCGCGCTCGGCCTGGCCGACGTGGTCGCCAACGAGACCGGCGGGGCGTTGCTCGACACCCTCTTCGTCGACGAGGGGTTCGGGACCCTGGACTCGGACACGCTGGACATCGTCATGAACACGCTGGACGAGCTGCGGGCCGGTGGGCGGGTCGTGGGGCTGGTGTCGCACGTGGAGGAGCTGCGGCAGCGGATTCCCACGCGCCTGAGGGTCCGCAAGGCCCGGACCGGGTCGACGCTGGAGATGTCGCTGGCGTGAGTTGGCTCTAATCTCGGCCCGTGCTGTCCCATGTGGAAGTCACCGCGCGTGTCACAGTGACCCCGGCCGCCCACTTCGTGTGGTCGAACCGGCTCGACTTCACCCACGACTGCCTCGTCTGCCTGCGGGTCGGGCGGATCATCCAGTTGCAGCACGGCATGCCGTACGCGCTCTGCACCGGCAACGAGCACCCGGCCGCGATGCGCGTCAGTGCGTTCGACGCCACGGAGCAAGGTGCGGAGCGCCGGCTCCGGTGCCGGATCACGTCGTGGTGGGCACCGTTCAACGACCAGATGGAGCCCGACGTCCAGGCCTCGGAACTGACCGCGCAACCGTGGGTGCGGCTCAACTACCGCGTCGGTTGCCACACCTGCCGGGACAACGGCGTCGGCGAGTGGCTGGGCATCGAGGGGCACCTGAGCTCTGACACGGCACCGGTGACCAGCTCGTGCCCCAGGTGCGGCACCGAACTGATCACCGGTGCCGCGCCCGAGATCAACCTCGTCGGTTAGCTCTCGCGAGTCAGTTCTCGTGGGCCAGGAGCCAGCGCTTGACGTCCAGGCCCCAGCGGAAGCCGCCCAGGTTGCCGCCGATCCGGATCACCCGGTGGCAGGGCACGAACAGCGCCGCGGAGTTGCGGGCGCAGGCCGAGGCCGCCGCCCGGATCGCGGCCGGGCGCCCGGAGAGTTCGGCGTACTCGGAGTAGGTGACCGGTTCGCCTGCCTTGACCGTGCGCAGGACGTCCCACGCGTGCTGGAGGAACGGGCCGGACCTCTGGCGGACCTCGATGGTGTCGATCGAGGTCAGGTCGCCTTCGTGGTAGGCGATGACGGCCTTGGTGACGTCGCCCAGATCGGGTCGCGAGGTGATCTCGGACGGCATCAGGGAGGCGTGGATCTGGGGCGTCAGCAGGGCCAGGTCGTCGGTCCAGCCGCTGGCCAGCACCGCTCCGTCCGGCGCGACGATCGCGGTGAACGGCCCCGCCGGGGTGTCCACAGTGGACGTGTGCGCGACGCTCATGATGTTGCTGCCTTTCTGGTCAGGTGTGCTCCGGCGTAGGAGCGCCACGGCCGCCAGTTCGGGCCGTGGGAAGCCAGGTGTCGCGAGGTCTCGGGGAGCACCAGCACGTCCGGCGCTCCGAGCACTCGCATGGCCACCTCGTCGGCCACCGGGGCGCCGACCAAGGGGGTGAGTTCTTCGGTCAGGTCTTCGATCGAGCGGCCCACGTCCACGACGAGTCTGCCGTTCGCCAGCGCCTCGGTGACGGGGTGGTCCCCGGCCGCGTAGAGGTGGGTCAGGGCGCCGTCCGGGATCTGCAGCGGCACGCCGGTGAACGGGGCCACCAGGCGCAGCAGGGTCTCGGCGCCGTCGACGCTGCCCGCCACGCGGATGCCGGGCACCTCGCGGACCAGCGGGCCGATCATCGGGTCGGCACCCAGGAACGAGTCGACGGCCGTCGGGTCGGCGTCGAGGTCCAGGAGACGGCGGACGCGGGCCACGGCCGCACCCAGGTCCCGCACGTCGGCGAGACGAAGCGAGCACAGGACGTGGTCGGTGGGGAACGTCAGGCGGACCGTCGCCTCGCCGTGCGGCAGTGACAACGTCCGCGCGTAGGAGTCGGCGGTCACCTCTTCGACACCGGGCAACGCGTGTGCGCGGAAGTGGGCCAACAGGCCCGTGGCGTCGAACGGCGGGCGGTACGGCAGCCGCAGGACGATGCGGCCCGGCGTGCCCACCGGTGCCTTGCCCCGGCCGCGCATGTCGGACGGGGTCGAGGCGAACACCATGCGGATCGTGTCGTTGAACTGGCGCACCGACGCGAAGCCCGCGGCGAACGCGATGTCGGCGAACGGGAGCTCGGTCGTCTCGATCAGCAGACGGGCGGCGTGGGCGCGGTGGGCGCGGGCCAGGGCCAGCGGGCCGGCGCCGAGCTCGGCGGTCAGCACGCGGGTGAGGTGGCGTTCCGAGTAGCCCAGCTTGGACGCCAGGCCGGTCACGCCGTCGCGTTCCACGATGCCGTCGCTGATCAGGCGCATCGCCCGGCCCGCCAGGTCCGCGCGGAGGTTCCACTCGGGGGAGCCCGGCACGGCGTCCGGCAGGCAGCGGCGGCAGGCGCGAAAGCCCGCGGACTGCGCGGCGGCGGCCGTCAGGAAGAACTGGCTGTTGCGGCGCTTCGGGGTCACCGCGGGGCACGACGGCCGGCAGTAGATGCCGGTCGTGCGGACCGCGTGGATGAAGCACCCGTCGAAACGGGCGTCACGTGCGGAGCACACCCGGTACGCGTGTTCTTCGTCAATGACCATGCCATCGATCCTGCCAGCGGGAACGGTCAATGGCTCGCGGGAATCGGACACGACCGTCGGCTGCCGTAGACTCGCTCACCGTGAGTTTGACCCTCGGTATCGTCGGCCTGCCCAACGTTGGCAAGTCCACCCTGTTCAACGCGCTCACGCGCAACGACGTGCTCGCCGCGAACTACCCGTTCGCGACCATCGAGCCGAACGTGGGCGTGGTGCCGCTGCCGGACGCCCGTCTCACCAAGCTCGCCGGGATCTTCGGCTCCGAGCGCGAGGTGCCCGCCGTGGTGTCGTTCGTCGACATCGCGGGCATCGTCAAGGGCGCGTCGGAGGGCGAGGGCCTCGGCAACAAGTTCCTCGCGAACATCCGCGAAGCGAACGCGATCTGCCAGGTCATCCGCGTCTTCGACGACCCGGACGTCGTGCACGTCGACGGCCGCGTCGACCCGTCGAGCGACATCGAGACGATCAACACCGAGCTGATCCTCGCCGACCTCCAGACCCTCGAGAAGGCCATCCCGAGGATCGAGAAGGAGGCGCGGATGCAGAAGGACCGCCGCGCCGTCCTCGAGAACGCGAAGAAGGCCAAGGACATCCTCGACGCGGGCCGCACGCTGTTCGCGGCGCAGTCCGAAGTGGACGGTGAACTGCTGCGTGAGCTCTCCCTGCTCACCACCAAGCCGTTCCTCTACGTCTTCAACGCCGACGAGGGCGTGCTGACCGACGACGCCCGCGTGAAGGAACTGCGCGAGCTAGTCGCCCCGGCCGACGCCGTGTTCCTCGACGCCAAGGTCGAGTCGGAGCTCCTCGAGCTCGACGAGGAGTCGGCCCTCGAGCTGCTGGAGTCGATCGGCCAGGCCGAGCCGGGCCTGCACGCACTGGCCCGCGCGGGCTTCCACACCCTCGGCCTGCAGACCTACCTCACGGCGGGCCCGAAGGAGGCGCGCGCCTGGACGATCCCGCAGGGCGCCACCGCCCCGCAGGCCGCCGGCGTGATCCACACGGACTTCGAGAAGGGCTTCATCAAGGCCGAGGTCGTGTCGTTCGACGACCTGGTGGCCTCTGGTTCGAAGGCCGACGCGAAGGCGGCGGGCAAGGTCCGCATGGAGGGCAAGGACTACGTCATGTCCGACGGCGACGTGGTGGAGTTCCGCTTCAACGTCTGATCAGCGCTACCGAAGGTCCCTTCCGCTGGGAAGGGACCTTCGACGTGTTCAGCGGTTGACGCGGAAGAGGCTTTCGAGGTCGATGGTGATCGGAAACGGCACCGACGATGTGAGCTGTCCGCGGAAGATTCCGGTCGAGACGTAGGTCTTGGTCGGCTCATCGAGTTCGTAGACATGGGCGACGGGCTGGTTGGCGTCGTCCTCGACCAGCCAGTAGTGCCTGATCCCCGCCTCCGCGTATTTGCGCAGCTTGACGGTGGTGTCGCGGTGCTCGGACTCAGGCGAGATCACCTCGACGACGAGCATGACGTCCTCGGGGGCGAACCAGGTGCGGTCGGGATCGACTGACGCGGTGGTCACCAGAAGATCGGGCTCCGGACGGTTGCGCCGGTCGAGCCGGATGGTCATTTCCCGCTCGACTTCGATGCCATCTGGAACCTGGCCCATGAGCTGGACGGTGAGGCCGGTGACGACGCGGCCGTGCCACGACCGCTGCGGTGACATCATGAAAACGAGAGCTCCGTCGATCAACTCGGTGTGCCGCGGCGCCTCGGGGAGGCGGTCCAGATCCTCCGCGAACCACCCTTCCGCGCGGGGAGGGCGCATCCAGTCAGGCAGAGCGGTCATGAGAACAAGATAGCGGCTGCTCAGCGTGCCGGGCCAGGCGAGCACAAAGCAGCCGTCCAGCGTCGAGCACACGTCCCGGTGGCGCACCTAGACTTCCGACGTGTGAGAGCTGAGTACCGGTTGCTGGGACCGCTGGAGGTAGTGCTCGACGGCGAGCCCGTGGCGGTTCCCGCCGGCCGCGGCCGGGTGTTGCTCGCCACGTTGTTGTTGCGCGCCAATCGGTTTACGTCGGTGGACGAGCTGGTCGAGCGGTTGTGGGAGGGCGCGCCGCCGGATCTGGACCGGGCGCACAAGACGCTGCAGACGGTCGTCATGCGGCTGCGGCAGGCGCTCGGCGAGGCCAACTGCGTGCGGCACGAGCCCGGCGGGTACCTGGCCGAGATCGAGCCGGAGCAGCTCGACCTGCTGCGGTTCCGCGCGCTGGTCGCGCGGCAGGAGTTCGGGGCCGCGCTCGCGTTGTGGCGTGGGCCGGTGCTGGGCAACGTCGTGTCGGAGTCGTTGCACCGCGACGAGGTGCCGTCGCTGCTGGAGGAGCAGCTCGCCGCGCTGGAGCAGCGGATCGAGGCGGATCTCACGGCCGGGCGGTCGGCGGACCTGGTGCCGGAGCTCCAGGACCTCACGCGCCGGCATCCGTTGCGCGACCGCTTCTGGGGTCACCTGATGCTCGCCCTGTACCGGTCGGGGCAGCAGGCCGGCGCGCTCGCGGCGTATCGGCAGGTCAGCGGGATGCTCGCGGACGAGCTGGGGATCGACCCGGCGCCCGCGCTGCGCGAGTTGCACGAGCAGATCCTGCGCGGAGAGGTCGCGCCGCCGAAGGAGAAGCGCGTCACGCCGAGGCAGCTGCCGCCGGCCCTCGCGACGTTCGCCGGGCGCGAGGACGACGTGGGGCGGCTGACGGCGAGCGGCGCGCCGGTGCTGGTCATCGCGGGCACAGGGGGCGTTGGCAAGACCTCCCTGGCCGTGCACTGGGCCCATCGGATCACCGAGCGATTCACGGACGGGCAGATCTTCGTGAACCTGCGTGGTCAGGATCCGGTGCGGGCCATGCTTCCGCAGGAAGCCCTGACCCTCGTTCTCAAAGCCCTGGGCGTCGACTCCGTGCCCGGCGGCCTGGACGAGCAGGTGGCGCTTTACCGGTCGCTCGTCGCGGACCGGAAGTTGTTGCTGTTGCTGGACAACGCCGCGAACGCCGAGCAGGTGCGGCCGCTGCTGCCCGCGTCCGCCGGAGCCCTGACGATCGTCACGAGCCGAGGTGACCTGCGCGGGCTCGCCCTGCACGACGCCGACCTGCTGCGGCTCCCGGTGCTGAGCGACGACGACGGAACCCGCGTGCTGGAGCGAGTGCTCGGTCCGGACCGCGTGCGGGCTGAGACGGAGGCCGCCGCCGCGTTGGTGCGGCTGTGCGGCGGCCTGCCGCTCGCGTTGCGCATCGCGGCCGCGGACCTGTCCTCTCAGGACGCGATGACCATCGCGGACAAGGTCGCGCAGCTCGACGACGACCGCCTCGGCGAACTCGCGGTGCCCGGTGATCCCGCCGCCGCGGTCAGCGTCGTCCTGGACGAGAGCTACTCCTCGTTGCCGGAGGAGACGCGGATGGTGTTGCGCAGGCTGGGTTTGTTGCCCGGCGCGGACTTCACCGCCAACGACGCCGCGGTCATCGCGGGCCTGCCCAATGCCCGCCGCCACCTCAACCACCTGGTCGCTGTGCACCTGGTCGAACAGCGCGGCACCCGCTTCGCCCTGCACGACCTGCTGCGCGTGTACGCGAGGGAACGGTGCACGAGCGAAGAGACCGACGAGGCCATTGCACGGCTTTACGACTTCTACCGCCGCATGACCCACGCCGCCGCCGAACTGCTGTTCCCGGACCAGCGGAGGTACCCGCTCGCGACGATCACGACCCAACTGCCCCACGTGGTGCTGAAGAGCACGGACGAGGCGTTCGCGTGGCTGAACGCCGAGCACACGAACCTGATCGCGACGATGCTCGTCGCGACCGAGCGGGGTGACCACCGACTTGTCGCCGAGCTCGGAGCCGTGGCCAACGCCTTCTACTACGACGTTCGCGACGACGCGAACTGGTCGGTGCTGTGCGAGATCCGGGACCGCTCCAGCCGTGCGTCCGGCGACGATCTGCTGGTCGCCGCCGCGGACCTGGGCACCTCCATCTACCACTTCTGCCAGGGCGACTTCGCGGGGGTGAAGCGGCTGGGGCAGGAAGCGCTCGACATCGGTCTGCGAGAGGGTGACCTGTCGATCCAGGCGAGCGCGCACCTCAACTTCGGAGCGATCGCACGGATGGCCGGCGACCCGGCCTCTGCCGCTGAACACATGCGGCAGGCCCTCGCGAACCAGGAGCAGGTGGGTTCGATCGAGGGACAGGCGTTGGTCCTGCGGAACCTCGCCGCCGTCAGTTTCGAGCTGTCCGACTACCTGGCCACCGAGCAGACGCTGCTCAGGACGAGGGAGCTGACAGGCTCGCCTGCTGTGCACGCGAGTGTCCACGACAGCCTGACCATCGTTTACCTGGAACTGGGCAGGTTCGCGGAGAGCAGGGCGCACCACGAGAAGTACCTCGCGTTGCTGGGTGAGCTCGGAAACTCTCTGCGCATCTCCCTCGGCACCGCCGCCATGGTCAAAGCCGAGCTGGCACGCGGGAAGGTCGACGAGGCTTTCGACCTCGTGCTCGACCTTCTCGAAGAGGTGCGGCACAGGGTTGGCCTGGAGGAGGAGTTCCACGTCTGGCAGGCGCTGGAGGAGGTGCTGGACCGCTGCGGTGAGCACGAGGACGCGCTCGCCGCCGCTCTGGTTCACCTGAGGCTCGCGGGTGAGGACTCCGCAGCCATCGCCTTCCGGCTCACCGCGCATCAGGCGGCCGGACGGGCGTACCGGAACCTCGGCGAACTCGAACCGGCAGCGGGCCATCTGAACGAGGCTCGCGCAGCCAGGGCGGACATCGCCTACAGCGTCGAAGGTGAAGGAGCGCTGTTCAGAGAACGCGCGTTGCTGCACCTCGCCACGGGAGAGACGGACGAAGCACTGCGGTGCGCGGAACAGGCGGTCGCCACGCACCAGCGACACCGCCAGCGGTACGAGGAAGGGCAGTCTCTCCGGGTGCTCGCCGAGGTGCGCCGTGCCGCGGGTGACGAGGAGGGCGCGGCGGCCGCGGCAGCGTCGGCCACCGACGCCTACCGGGACTGCGGCGTGCCGATAGGTTCGTCCGAATGACTGCCGAGTACCGCGTCCTTGGGCCGTTGGAAGTGCTCCTCGACGGCGAGCCTGTCGTTGTTCCCGCAGGTCGCGGGCGAGTGCTGCTCGCGACGTTGTTGTTGCGCGCCAACGAGTTCGTGTCTGTGGACGAGCTGGTCGAACGGGTGTGGGACGGAGAGCCGCCCGCCCTCGACCGTGCGCACAAGACGTTGCAGACCGTCGTGCTGCGGCTGCGGCAGTCGCTGGGCGCAGCCAACTGCGTCCGCACGTCGTCGCGTGGCTACACAGCCGAGGTCGCTCCCGGACAGCTCGATCTCGCCCGGTTCCGCGAGCTCGCCGCGCAGGGCGACCACCGGGCGGCGCTGGAGCTGTGGCGTGGCCCGGTGCTGGGCAACGTCACGTCGGAGTCGTTGCACCGCGAGGACGTGCCGCGGCTGGTGGAGGAGCAGGTCGTCACGCTGGAGCGCCGCATCGACGAGGACCTTGCCCGGGCCGCCGACGTGCTGGTGCCGGAGCTGTGGTCGCTCGTGCGGCAACACCCGTTGCGCGAGGTCTTCTGGGCTCAGCTGATGCTCGCGCTGCATCGCGCGGGGCGGCAGGCCGAGGCGCTCTCGGCCTACCAGGAGATCCGCAAGCGGCTCGCCGACGAACTGGGCGTGGACCCCGGCCGACGGCTGCGCGAGGCGCACGAGCAGGTCCTCAGCGGCGAGGTGCCCGCCTCGCCGGTCGTGCCCCGGCAGCTGCCACCCGCCTATCCGCACTTCGCGGGCCGTGAGCCCGAGCTGGCGCGGCTGACCGAGATGGTCAGGGTGCGCCCCGACGAACCGGTGCTGATCTCCGCGATCAACGGCATCGGTGGCGTCGGCAAGACAGCGCTCGCCGTGCAGTGGGCCCACCGGGTCGCCGACCGCTTCCCCGACGGGCAGCTCCACGTCAACCTGCGCGGCTTCGACCTCCGTGCCGAGCCGCTCGACCCCATCGCGGTGGCCCGCGACTTCCTCGTGGGGCTCGGTGTGCCCGCGAACGAACTGCCGACGTCGGACGAGGCGGTGATCGCCGAGTACAGGTCGTTGCTGGCGCGGCGCCGGGTGCTGGTGGTGCTGGACAACGCGAGGGACGTGGACCAGGTGCGCCCGTTGCTGCCCGGCGGGGCAGGCAACCTGGTGCTGATCACCAGCCGCAACCGCCTGAGCGGACTCGTCGCGCGCGAGGGCGCCCAGCCGGTCTCACTGGACGTCATGGACGAGCAGGCCGCGACCGACCTGCTGACCGAACGGATCGGCGCGGCACGGATCGCGGCCGAGCCGGACGCCGTCGCGCGGCTGGTCAAGCGCTGTGCGGGACTTCCGCTGGCGCTGGGGATCGTGGCCGCCCGCGCCGCCTACGGCGACCCGCTCACGGCACTCGCGGACGAGCTGGAGAAGGAACGGCTCGACGCGCTCGACATCGACGACCCGACCACGGGTGTCCGCCACGTCTTCTCCTGGTCGCTGCGGTCGGTCAGCGAGGACGCGGCCAGGGTGTTCGTGATGCTCGGCCGTCATCCCGGCCCGGAGTTCACGGTCGAGGCCGCCGCGAGCCTCGCGGCCGTCTCGGGAACGGAAGCACGGCGGGCGCTCGCTGAACTGGTCGGGAGCAGCCTCGTCACCCGGACGAGCATCGGCCGATATCTGCTGCACGACCTGTTGCGGGACTACGCCGCTGAACGCTTCGGCGAGCTGTCGCAGGAACGGCAGGCCGAGGCGCAACAGCGCATGTTCGACCACTACCTGCACTCCTCGCTGAAGGCGAACCGATGGACCGAGAGCAGGGCCGTCTGGACGCCACTGGCACCTCCGTCGCCGGCGGCCGTGATCGCGCCGGTGCCGGACGTGCAGGCGGCGAAGGACTGGTTCCGGACCGAGCAGTCGGTGCTGCTGGGCATGTTGACCGAGATGGTGACGGCGGGTGCGGACGACCTCGTGTGGCGGTTGGCCTACACGCTCCACCTGCCTCTCTTGCGAGAGGGACTGCTGGTCGAAGGCGAGGAAGCCGAGTTGCTCGCGCTGGCCGCCGCACAACGGCGGGACGACGTGTTCGGGCGGCAGCGGCTCCACCGGGCGCTCGGCGGGATCTACATCGCGAAACGAGAGTTGCCGAAGGCTGAGCACCACCTGCGCTCGGCGTTGCGCTGCGAAGAGGAGATGGACAACGTCGACGGGCAGGTGGACGTCTCACGCGGGCTGGCGCACGTGTACGAGGAGCTGGGGCACCACGACCGCTCACTGGAGGTCCTGAGCCGCCTGCACCCGAGGATCGCCGAGCTGAACGTGTACCAGCGAGGCTATTACCTCGCGGCGCTCGCAAGGGCCCACCAGCAGGTCGGCGAGCGCGAGCGTGCGATCGAACTCTGCATGGAGGCGGAGGCGTCGTTCGCGTTGGACGACGGCCCGAAGAAGATGCCCCACGCGAACAACGCCGAGACGCTGGGGGACATCTACGTGGAACTGGGCAGGTACGCCGAGGCCGTGGAGAGCTACCGCCTCTCCGTTGACCGGATGCGGGCGATGCACCACACCTACTACCTGGGAGAAGGGCTCTTCCGGCTGGCGAGGACACAGATCGCCGCAGGGGAGCCAGAGGCGGCGCGGGAACACCTGGTGGAGGCCTTGTCGATCTACGAGAAGCTGCACCACCGCGGGACGGAAGAGGCACGTGCGCTACTCGCATCGGTGATCAATGTATGAGGCGAGGTTTGTACCGACCCCCGTGGGGTAATCCAGAAAAGGATTCCCCACCTGGAGGTGTCATGATCGTCCTCGGTCTCATTCTGCTCGTCGTCGGGTGGCTGATGGGTATCAGCATTCTGACGACCCTGGGAGTGGTACTCCTGGTGATCGGCGCGATCCTCGCCGTGTTGGGCGCGGTCGGCAAGCCGATCGGCGGACGGGCGCACTACTTCTAAACACGCGCACTGCTCACCGTTCCTCCCCGGAAACGGTGAAGGGGGAGCCTCCCTTGTGGAGGCTCCCCCTTCTGCTTGTCTCACAAGCTTTTTACACGTTGTTCTTAGCGCGTGCGGCAGCGGCGAACACTCCGAACGCGACCCCCAGCATGGCCAGAGCGGCGACAGCGGCAACTACAAGATCAACAGACATGATCAGAAAACTCCCTCTTGCGATCTCTCCCAGTCCTAATGACGCCGGGGTACCCCGTTTCGTTGCCTCGGGTAACGTTTTCGGGGTGAAACTCCGTGCTGTGGAAGCGCGTGTGCTCTCCGTAGCACCGTGGCTGCTCGCGTTGTCGGTCGCCGGGCACCTGTTCATGGTCGCGTTCCAGGCGAAGATGACCATGATCGACCTGTTGGTGTACCGCAACGGGTCGCCGCACCTGTTCTCCGGCGACCTCTACGAGTGGCGGCTCGACCAGTACGCGGACGTGTTCCCGCTGCCGTTCACCTACCCGCCGTTCGCGGCCGCGATCTTCACGCCGATGAGCTGGGTGCCGTGGGAGGCCTCGCGCTGGATCTGGCAGCTGATCTGCCTGGGCTGCCTCTACTACATCGTGCGCACGGCCCTGAAACTGCTGAAGCTGCAGGACCCGCGTCGCGCCATGATGTGGACCGCGCTGACGCTGTGGATCGAGCCGGTCCGCACCACGCTCAACTACGGCCAGATCAACCTGGTGCTGGTCGCGATCCTGATCGGCACGCTCGCCAGCGCGCGCAACTGGGTCGGCGGCGCCGGTGTCGGGTTCGCCGCGGGCATCAAGCTCACGCCCGCGATCTCCGGGCTGTACTTCCTCATTCAGCGCCGGTGGATGGCCGCTGTGTGGTCGTTCGTCGCTTTTGTCGTGGTGTACGGCATCGGCTGGGCCATCTCACCGTCCCAGTCGGACAAGTTCTGGTTCCAGCTGCTCGGTGACGCGAGTCGCGTCGGGCCGGTCGGCAGCGCGATCAACCAGTCGCTGCGCGGTGCCCTGAGTCGCACTGTCGGTTACGACGTGAAGACCGGGCCGATCTACATCGTCGCCGTGCTCGTCGCGGCCGCGCTCACGTGGTTCGCGGTCAGCAGGACGAAGGACGTGCTGGCGTTGATCGTCAGCGTCCAGATGCTCGGCCTGCTGGTCTCGCCGATCTCGTGGAGCCACCACTGGGTGTGGATGGTGCCCGCCCTGCTGTGGCTGATCTACGAGGGCGGACACCTCCTGTGCAAGATCACTGCCGGCTTGTGGGTGCTGCTGACCGGCGGCTACCTGATCTCGTTCCTGCTGCTCGCCCAGCCGAACATCTGGGACTTCCCGCGGCCCTGGGTCTTCGTGGCGCTCGGCTGGGGCTATCCGGCCGCGGGCCTGCTCACGCTCGTCGCGATCGGTCTAGCAACCCGGCGTGAGAGGGACGAGCTGCTGCCCGGCGATGAGGAAGCTGCCCACAGCGAACCCACCGGTGTCACCGGCTGAGGCCGGTTTCCACGAGTTGCGGGCCGCGACCCAGCCCAGCGTTCCGTCGGCGTCCAGCGCGGTCAGGAGGGCTTGCCAGCCCTTCTGGACGTGCGGAAGGTAGGTCTCCCGGTCGAGCACGCCCGCGTTGATGCCGGCGGCGATCGCGTAGGTGATCATCGCGGTGGCCGCGGAGTCCTTGCCGGTGCTGCCCCAGAAGCCGTCGTGGCGCTGCAGGAACTTGAGCGTCTGCACGCTCTTACGCAGCGTCTTGGCGTACTCGGCGCGGTAGGGGTGGTCGGCCGGCAGCGCGAGCATCGCCTTGGCCAGGCCCTGCACGGCCCAGCCGGTGGTCTGCGCGTTCAGGCTCCACAGGCCCGTGAACTCGTTGAACGTCCGTGCCTTGAGGCTGCGGTACGACTTGAACGAGTAGTCGAGCATGGCCTGGTCCTGGTCGGCCACGGCGACGCGGGTGAACGACGGCAGCGCCATGTTCAGCGCGTCCGGCGACTTCCAGTAGTCCGTCCTGCCGTCCTTCACCTGGGCGCGCAGGGTGTCGCGCAACGGCTGCAGCACCTCGGGCTCCGGGTGGAAGTAGGCCACGTCGAGGTACGGCTCACCGGTCGACTGGGCGTCCGGGGCGTAGGGATTCGCCGGGTCGAGCGGCAGCAGGTACTTGTTCGCCTGCACCCACGGCCACGTCTTGTGGTTGCTGATCCCGGTGGTCCGCACCTGGGCGAGGTTGCCGACGTGGAAGCTCGCGTTGGACCAGTTGTTCGCCGCGAGGTCGGTGCCCTTGGTGACCCACGTCGCGCTGGCCTTGATCATCGTGTCCGTTACGGCACAAGGTACGGCCTGAGCGGCCGCGGGGACGATCAAAAGACTGCCAGCCAGCGCCACGGTGAAAATAGGTGTACGCAACCGCATGAGGGTGTTCCCTCTCATTTCCGCGGGCGGCGGCAGCGCACATCTTGACCGAATCAGCTCATCGCGTCCAGGACTCCGTCGATCTCCTCGGCGAGGGACACGTCGAGCGCGGTGATTCCTCCCTTGTAATGGGTGCTCAGGCGAAATGTCAGCGTCTTGTAGCGGATGTCGATGTCCGGGTGGTGGTTGTCGTTCTCGGCGATCTCCGCGATCCGGTTCACGACCATGATCGCGTGGGAGAAGCTCGCCAGCTCCACGGTCCGGACCAGCGCCGCGTCCTGGGCACTCCAGTCGGGCAGCTTGGGCAGCACGTCGTTCAACTGATCGTCGCTCAACAGCTCGGCCATGTCCTGATCGTCCCACCACGTCACGTAAGCTGCGCGTTTGCCACGGGAGTCCGGTGAAGCGCCGGGCTGAGAGGAGGGCTCGCAAGCCCTCGACCGTCCACCTGATCCGGGTCATACCGGCGTAGGGAGAGGTTTGACGTGAGAAGGATTTTCGCTGTTGTCGCTGCTCTGGCGTTGACCGGTTGTTCGGCCGGTACTTCGACCGCGCCGCAGACGCACGAGGTCACATTGGTGACGCACGACTCGTTCGTCGTGAAGCCGGAGGTTCTGGAGGAGTTCCAGAAGTCCTCGGGAATCACCGTGAAGCAGATCGCCAGCGGTGACGCGGGCGAGCTGACGAACAAGCTGGTGCTCACGAAGGCGAACCCGATCGGCGACGTCGCGTTCGGCGTCGACTCGACGTTCGCCTCGCGGGCGCTGTCGGAGGGCGTGTTCGCCGAGTACGCCTCGCCGGAAGCCTCGAAGGGGGCCGCGCGGTACAAGGCCGACGACACGAACCGCCTGCAGGCCGTCGACGTCGGTGACGTGTGCCTGAACATCGACCCGGCCAAGCTCGGCGGCGTCGAGCCCAAGTCGTACGACGACCTGGCCGACCCGAAGTTCAAGGACAAGCTGGTCGTGGAGAACCCGGCCACGTCCTCGCCCGGTCTCGCGTTCCTGCTCGGCACGATCGCCAAGTACGGCGAGAACGGCTGGCAGGAGTACTGGACCAAGCTCAAGGCCAACGGCGTCAAGGTCGTGAGCGGCTGGGAAGAGGCCTACAACCAGGAGTTCTCCGCCACCAAGGGCGACCGGCCGATCGTCGTGTCCTACGCGTCGTCGCCGTCGGCAGAGGGCGGCAAGACCAAGGCCGTGCTGGACACCTGCTACCGCCAGGTCGAGTACGCGGGTGTGCTGTCCGGGGCCAAGAACTCCGAGGACGCGAAGAAGGTCCTCGACTTCCTGCTGGGCGAGAAGTTCCAGGCCCAGGTGGCCGAGCAGATGTACGTCTACCCGTCGCGTGAGGGTGTCGCGCTGCCCGAGTCGTGGGCCAAGGACGCGCCGTTGCCGCCGAACCCGCAGACCCTGCCCGCGGACAAGGTGAAGGACAACCGCGAAGCGTGGGTCGAGCAGTGGCGCAAGCTCGTGCAGGGCTGAGTGGTCGCGATGGTGACCGGCCGGCGGCGCGTGCTGTCAGTGGCCTGATCCCGGCGCGTTGGGGCTGGTCGGCGGCGGCCTTGCTGCCGCTGGCCTTCCTGGGACTGTTCTTCGCGTGGCCCGTGCTGGCGATCGTGTCGCTCGGGCTGCGCGAAGGTGGCGTGGCCTCCGTGCTCGTCGACGGAGACACCTGGGAACTCGTCGGGTTCACGCTGGGACAGGCCTTGGCGTCGACGGTCGTGGCGGTCGTCGCCGGGATGCCGCTGGCGTTCGTGCTGGCGCGGTGCCGGATCCGCGGGCTCGGCGTGATCCGGGCCGCGGTGATGGTGCCGTTCGTGCTGCCGACCGTGGTGGTGGGCCTGGCCTTCCGGACGTTCTGGCCGGACGGCGGGGTGTTGCCGATCGTGCTGGCGAACGCGTTCTTCAACGTGGCCGTGGTCGCGCGGACCGTGGGCGGGCTGTGGGCGCACACGGATCGGCGAGCTGAGGACGCGGCCCGGGCCCTGGGTGCTTCGCGTCCGCGTGCCTTCTTGTCGGTGGTGTTGCCGGCGTTGGCGCCGGCGATCGGGTCGGCCGCGGCGGTCGTGTTCCTCTTCTGTGCCACGAGTTTCGGCGTGGTGCTGGTGCTGGGCGGCTCGCGGTACCGGACGCTGGAGACCGAGATCTACCTGCGGACGGTCGAGCTGTTCGACCTGTCCGGCGCGGCGGCTCTGTCTTTGTTGCAGTTCCTCGCCGTGCTCGCGGTGCTGGTGCTGGGTGCGTTGGCGCGGCGCCGGCGGGAGACCGCGCTGGCGTTGCGCGACAGGGAAGAGCTGGCGCGGCGGCCGTCCGGTGGCGAGTGGTACGTGGTCTTCGCCGCCTTTGCCGTGGTGGCGGCGTTGCTGACGCCCGTGGTCGGATTGGTGACGCGTTCACTGTCCACTCGGGACGGCTGGAGCCTCGCCGGGTATGTGGCGCTGAACACCCGTGGTGACCGCGGCACGTTGGCGGTGACCGGGATCGACGCCGCGGTGAACTCGCTGCGGACGGCCTTCGACGCGACTCTCGTGGCGTTGGTGGTCGGGGTGTTCTCGGCGGTGGTGCTGGTCGGGTTGCGGCGGTCGGGGAGCCGCGTCTCCGAGGTGCTCGACACCGCGCTGATGCTGCCGCTCGGGGTGTCCGCGGTGACGGTCGGCTTCGGCTACCTGATCACGATGGACGCGTTGCCGGGCGACTTCCGCACTTCGCCGATGCTGGTGCCGCTGGCGCAGGCGCTGGTGGTCACGCCGTTGATCGTGCGGATGGTGCTGCCGGTGCTGAGGGCGGTCGACGAACGGCTGCGGCAGGCGGCCGCGACGCTGGGCGCCTCACCGTTGCGGGTGTGGCGCGAGGTGGATCTGCCGCTGGCCGGGCGGTCGTTGGTGGCGGCGGCAGGGTTCGGGTACGTGGTGGCGCTGGGGGAGTTCGGGGCGACGAGCTTCCTGGCCCGCCCGGACGCGCCGACGCTGCCGGTGGTGATCGCGCGGCTGATGTCGCGGCCGGGGGAGTTGAACAGCCAGATGGCCTACGCGGCGTGCGCGCTGCTGATGGTCGTGACGGTCGGGTGCGTGCTGCTGATCGAACGGTTGCGCGTGCCGAGCAGCGGGGAGTTCTGATGGCGCTGGAACTGGACTCGATCACCGTCCGTTATGGACAGACGGCCGCGGTGTCGGACGTGTCGCTGTCGGTGTCGGACGGCGAGGTCGTGGCGTTGCTCGGGCCGTCCGGGTGCGGGAAGTCGACGTTGCTGCGCACCGTGGCGGGGCTGGAGAAGCCTTCCTCCGGCGCGGTTCGCTGGGACCGCGCCGACCTGGCCGGCGTTCCGGTGCACCGGCGTGAGTTCGGGCTGGTCTTCCAGGACGGGCAGCTGTTCCCGCACCGGACGGTCGCCGGGAACGTGGCCTTCGGCCTGCGGATGAAGAAGGTCGAGCGCGAGACGCGGGACAAGCGCGTGCTGTCGCTGCTGGAACTCGTCGGGCTCGAAGGCTATGCCGATCGCCGGGTGACGCAGCTGTCCGGCGGCGAACAGCAGCGGGTGGCGCTGGCGCGGGCCTTGGCGCCGTCACCGCGGTTGTTGCTGCTGGACGAACCGTTGTCGGCACTGGACCGGGCGTTGCGCGAACAGCTCGCGGTCGACCTGGCGCGGTTGCTGCGGGAGGCCGCGACGACGGCGCTCGTGGTGACGCACGACCACGACGAGGCGTTCACGCTGGCCGATCGCGTGGCGATCATGTCGCGCGGCCGGATCGTCCAGGTCGGCCCGCCGGCCGAGGTGTGGTCGTCGCCGGTGGACGTGGAGACCGCGAAGTTCCTGGGCTGCAACAAGTTCGTGCCCGGATCGTTCGTCGGGCTGGACGTGGAACGGGTCGGGCTGCGGGCCACAGCGCTCCGGGTCGACTCCGACGGCCTGCTGGAGGGCACCGTGCTGGAACGGGTGCACCGGCGCGATCACGTGCGGCTGCTCGTGGAGATCGGCGGCGAGGAGTACGAGGCCGTGGGGCCGGTGTCCGTCGGGGACCGCGTGCGGCTAGCAATTGACTTGGACGGCGTTGCGCGCGTCGGGTAGTCATGGAGCCCTATGGGACTTCATGGGGGACGCGTCGCGCTCGTCACGGGCGTGAGCAGACGGCAGGGAATCGGCTACGCGATCGCATCGCGGCTTCGCGGGCTGGGTTTCGATCTGTTCGTGCAGCACCACGTCGCGCACGACGCTTCACAGCCGTGGGGAGCTGACTCCGTGGACGAAGTGATGGCGGACCTCGGCGCTCAAGGGCTGGGCGTGGATCTTGCCCGGCCGGACGCGCCTGATGAGCTGATGGCCGCGGCTGTCGAGGCTTGCGGACGCGTCGACGTGCTGGTGTGCAACCACGCGCGGTCCGGCGGCGACGGGCCGTTGGGTTCGCTGGACGCCACGATGCTGGACGAGCACTACGCCGTGAACACGCGGTCGTCGATCCTGTTGGCGCAAGCGTTTGCCCGCCAGTGGAGCAGGACTGATGGTGGACGGATCGTGTTCCTGACGTCCGGGCAGAACCTCGGCCCGATGCCCGGTGAGGTGGCCTATGCGGCGTCGAAGGGTGCCCTGGTCGCGATCGTCGCCACGTTGTCGCACGAGCTGGCGGACCGGGGCATCACGGTCAACGTGGTGAACCCCGGCCCGACCGACACCGGCTGGGCCGGTCCGGAGCTGATCGACTTCGTGAACGAGGATGCCGGCGAAGCGCTGGGGCCGGCCTGACGACGCCGCCCGGCTGATCTCCTGGCTGTGCACCGACGACGCCGCGTGGATCACCGGACAGGTGATCAACAGCGAGGGCGGGTTCCGGCGATGATCAGCCACGCGCCGGACGGGTACGAGTGCCCGTTCTGCTTCCTGCTCGCCGGCGGGGAGACCGAGATCGACAGCCAGAGCGACGTGGTGCTGCGCACCGAGCTGGCGACCGCGTTCGTCGCGTCCGGGTGGTGGGCGAACAACCGCGGTCACGTCATCGTGATCCCCAACGAGCACCACGAGAACATCTACGACCTGCCCGCCGAGTACGGCCACGCCGTGCACGACGTCGTTCGTGAGATCGCCGTCGCCATGCGGGAGGCGTACGGCTGTGAGGGGATCTCCACCCGTCAGCACAACGAGCCCGCCGGTGGCCAGGACGCGTGGCACTTCCACGTCCACGTCATCCCGCGGTACCACGGCGACGACCTCTACGGGTCGAAGCCGCTACCGGGATTCGCCACCGGCGAGCAACGCCGGCCTTATGCGGACAAGCTGCTAGCTGTCCTTCGTGACCAGGCGGATCGCCGCCAGCCCCGTGCCGATCAGCAGGTAGCAGCCGGCGAGCAACGTGCTGTCGCCGATCTGCCCCAACGGGATCGGGTCGCGCATCACGTCGATCAGTCCGGGGAAACCGGTGGTGATCAGGAACGGGTGCAGCCAGTCCAGTGACGAGAACTGGCCGAGCACCTGGAACACGATGATCGTCACCATGGTCGCCGCCTGTACCACCAGCGGGTGCTCGGTGGCGGACGAGACGGCGAGGGCGACAGCGCCGATCGACACCATCTGGAACGTCACCAGCAGGATGAACAAACCGATGCGCAGCAGGCCCTCTCCGGTCGAGAGAGTGGTGCCGGACAGCGTCGCCATGCCGTCGGAACCGAGGAACGCGGTGCCGGCGATGATGCCGACGACGGCCATCAGCGTGACGGCGAGCAACGACATCGCGGTGAGGCCGAACAGCTTCACGAACAGCAGCCGCACGCGGGACACCGGCGCGACCAGCAGGCCGCGCAACGTGCCGTGCTGGGCCTCGCCCGCCAGGCCGTCCGCCGCCCAGATCGACGCCACCAGCGGCAGCAACAGGTTGAGCGACAGGAACAACGTGAAGATCGGCACGACCATGCCGTTGCCCTCGATGATCGCGGCGAGCCCAGGGCCGCCGCCACCGTCGTCGCCGGCCGTCCAGATGCCGAAGCTGATGATGATCGGCACGAGGATCAGGCCGAACAACCCGATGAGGGTCCGCGGCCTGCGCAGCATCCAGCGCACCTCGGAACCGAACTGACGCGTGATCATCGCCGTCCCCCGTCCAGAGTGTCCACAGCGGACATTCCGCGTTCGGCCTCCTCGGCCTCGGTGAGCCGGGCGAACAGCTCCTCCAGGCCGGTCTTCCAGCGCGTCGCCTCGTAGACCTGGGCGCCTCCGTGCACGAGCGTCTCGATCACCTGCGGCGCGCTCGTCCCCGCGAGCTCGACCCGCAGGCCGTCACCGAGCGGCCGGGCGGAGATCTTCGCCTGCCGCAACGCGCTCAGTGCCTTCTCGACGTCCGGTGTGATCACCTGGAGCGCCGATCCGCCCGCCTGCAGCAGTTCGGTCAGCTCTCCTTGCGCCACAACGGTTCCGCGGTGCAGCACGGCGACGTGCGTGCAGGTGGCCTCGACCTCGCTCAGCAGGTGGCTGGAGACGAGGACGGTGCTGCCCGCCGCGTGCAGGTCCGCGATGATCTTGCGGATCTCCCGCGTGCCGGCCGGGTCGAGGCCGTTGGTCGGCTCGTCGAGGACGACGAGCTTGCGCGGCACGAGCAACGCCGCGGCCAGGCCGAGACGCTGCTTCATGCCGAGCGAGTACCCCCGGTACCTGCGGTGGGCCGCCTGCGCGAGCCCGACGCGTTCGATCGCGTCCTCGACCGCCTGCTTGATCTGCTTCTTGGGCAGCAGAGGCTCGAACGCGGCACACCTGACGAGGTTCTCCCGTCCGCTCAGGAACGGGTGGAACCCCGGACCCTCGACCAGCGCGCCGACGTGCGGCAGCACCTGCTCGGCTCCGTCGGGAAGACGTCGGCCGAGCAGTTCGATCTCCCCCTGCGTGGGGCGGACCAACCCGAGCAGCATCCGGATCGTGGTCGTCTTGCCGGACCCGTTGGGCCCGAGCATGCCGAGCACGGCACCTTCCGGCAGCTCGAGGTCGACGCGGTCCACGGCGACCGTGCTCCCGTACTCCTTGCGCAGACCCTTGGTCCGCGCGGCGACAGCGTGTTTCGACGGCGCTGTCACCGGCGCGCTGGTCGAGGTGGTCACTTCACCTGTCCGATCGTGTCGAACAGCACCTGCTCGGGCACGGCGCCCGCGACAACACGGCCGTCGTCCGCGATCAGGACCGTGGCGACCTTGGTGTTGAAGATCTTGCCGCTACCCCAGGCACCGCTCACCTTCTTGGTGAACCGGTCGACCATGCCCTGCGCCTCGGCGGGCACCTGGGTCATGGCCTCCGCCGGAATCCTCGCGCCGACGACGGTGTCCCAGCCGGTGCCGAAGATCTGCGGGTCCTTGCCCTGCAGGGCCTGCTCGATGCCCATCTCGGGCATGCGGTCGCGGCCCTTCTCCTCCTTGGCCTCCGGCGTGGTGACCTTGGCGTTGGCGGGCGGCGTGAACTCGAACAGCTTCGAGTCCTGCGGGCCGACGTTGATCTCGCTGAAGCCGACCAGGCCGACCGGCTCGCTCGTGCCGTTGGTCAGAACGGCGACGCGCAGCGGCATCTTGAGCTCGGAGTCGACCGCGATCCGCACCTCGCGGATCAGGGTCTTCTCGCTGGCCTTGGGGGTCAGCACGAGCTCGTAGGCGGCACGGTTCGCGACTCGCGCTGTGCCGTCGACGCTGATGTCGCTGAACTCCTTGGTCAGCCCGACGACCTGCTTGGCCGCCGTGGCCGGGTCCATGGTCTCGGCCTTCCCGGTGTCCGGCTTCGGCTCGTCGGCCTTGTGCTCGGACTTGGTGACCTCGTTGTCCGCGGAGTTCCACGACCACGTGGTCGTGCCGTCGTCGACGATGGTCTGCTCGGACTGGCCGTTCGGCAGGGCGAGCCGGAGCTTGCCGTTGCCGTCCGTCCAGATCCGCGCGCTGTGCTTGCCGTCGGCGAGCTGCGGGATCTCCGCGATCGACGGCAGACCGAGCTTGTTGTCGACCTCCACGGTTCCGCCGAACGCACTCGGCTTGCTCGTCAGAACCTGCTCGACGAGCGTCTCCGCGGACACGTCCGGCAGGGACGGCGGCTGGCCCGCACCCGCCGGCATGGCGAGCAGGCTCAGGCCTGTCGCTCCGGTGATCACTCCGGCCGCCGCAGCGGCCAGGGTCACCTTTCGCTTGTTCATCAGTGGTCCCCTCCTCCAAGGGCTTGTACTCACAGCTTGGTGGTGGGTTCCTGAGATGGTGCTGAGACTACTCCCACCTGCGGTTTTGTGCTCGCTCCAGCACGCTTTCTGAGAGTCGGCTGAGATCTTCCGCGCGACTGAGAGCCGTGCGCGGCATGCTGTGACCCGTGAAGCCTCGGGTGCTGGTCGTGGACGACGAAGTCGGTGTGCGCCGGGCGTTGGAGCGCGGGTTGTCGGCGGAGGGCATGGAGGTCGTCACGGCCTCCGACGGGCCCACGGCGTTGCGGGTGGCGTTGACCGGGGCCTTCGACGTGGTGCTGCTCGACATCATGCTGCCCGGTCTGTCCGGGTACCGGATCCTCCAGCGCATGCGGGCAGACGGGGTGCGGACGCCCGTGCTGATGGTGTCGGCGAAGGACGGCGAGGTCGACCAGGCGGACGGGCTGGACCTCGGCGCCGACGGGTACCTGGTCAAGCCGTTCAGCTTCGTGGTGCTGGTCGCGCAGGTCAGGGCGTTGCTGCGACGGGGTGGCGGGGCTCGCCGGAGGCTCACGCTGGGCCACCTGGTGATCGACCGCGGGCTGCGCGAGGTCACCTGGGCCGGGCAGGACGTGTCGCTGTCGCCGCGCGAGTACGCGGTGCTCGACGTGCTGGCGTCGCGGGCGGGGTCCGTGGTGACCAAGGACGAGCTGTTGCGGACCGTCTGGGGAGACGAGCAGGCCGCCACCCGCAACGCGGTCGAGGTCTACGTGGGGTACCTCCGGCGCAAGCTGGACGCCGTGGGGGCCGGCGAGGTCGTGCGGACCATTCGCGGGCACGGGTACATCGCGTCGACCCCGGACCTGGACAACGCGTTGGGGAACAAGTGAACCCTCGCCGCTGGTGGTTGCGGCGCACGTTGCGCTTCCGCATCACCGTGGTGGCCACGGGGGTGGCGTTGCTGTGCCTGCTGGCGTTCACCGGCCTGGCGCCGGCGTTGATCGGGCTGATCCAGATCACGGCGGTGGACCAGGAACTGGAGAAGTCGCCGCCGCGGGTGCTGGACGTGTCCGGGGCGCCGGTGGACGGTCAGCCGCCGCTTCCGCTGACGGCGCAGGACATCCGGGCCCTGAGATCCGGCGAGCCCGTGCTGCGGATGGAGGGCGAGTCCGCGCTCAGGTTCCGGGGACAGGTGGTGTTCTCGGAGGACGGGTCACCTCGCCTGGAGGTCTACGCGAGCACGTTGCTCGGCTACGGGAAGGCCAACACGCTGGGGACGCGCTGGCTGGCGTTCGCGGCGGTGCTGGTGGCCGGGCTGGTGGGGATCGCGACCTGGCTGTCGGTGCGCTCGTCGTTGCGGCCGGTCGAACGGATGCGGGTCGCGGCGGCGGAGTTGCCGCACGGGGAACGGCTGCCGGTGCCTTTGGCACGGGACGAGTTGCAGGCGCTGGCCGAGGCGTTGAACGCGTTGCTGGCTCGGCGCGACGAAGCGTCGGACCGGTTGCGGCGGTTCACCGGGGACGCGGCGCACGAACTGCGGTCGCCGGTGGCGTCGGTGCGGGCGCAGGCCGAGGTCGCGGTGGCGCATCCCGATCCGGACTTCTCGATCGAGGTGCTGGAGTCGGTGGTCGAGGAGTCGATCCGGCTCAGTGCGCTGGTCGAGTCGCTGCTGATCCTGGCGCGGGCGGACACCGGGGTGCCGGCGCGGGCCGAGGCGGTGGACCTCGTGCTGGAGGCCGAGGCGGCGATCTCCCGGCTGGACACGGATCTGCTGGTCCGGCTGACCGCGCCGCCGTCGGCGTGCCTAGTGTCGGCCACGCGGTCCGAGGTCGAGCTGGTGCTGGACAACCTGCTGCGCAACGCCGCCCGGTACGCGTACTCGACGATCACGCTGACGCTGGTGCCGGTCGGGCGGGACGTGCGGTTGCTCGTGGACGACGACGGGCACGGGATTCCCGCCGAGCACCGGACGAAGGTGTTCGACCGGTTCTACCGGGTCGAGGAGGACCGCGGGCGCCGCTCCGGCGGGTTCGGTCTCGGGCTCGCACTGGTGGCGCATCTCGTCGGGCGGCGGGGCGGATCGGTCCGTGCCGCGGAGTCACCTGCCGGTGGTGCGCGTTTGGAGATCCGCTGGCCGTCCTGGTAGCAAGCTCTGGTGCCAGAGTTGCGAGCGTCGGCGCTGGTCGACGCGCCTGTTGCCGCTGTTGCGGGTGCCCTGTTGGACACGTCGCTGATCACGGGGTTCGGGGTTCGCGTCCCGGGTTCCCTGCTGTGCCTCGGGGATGCGCTGGTCGGGCCGTTCGGGGTCCGGCTGACGGTCACCCGTGCCGATCTGTCCGGTGTGTCGGCCGCCGGTGACTTCCTGGAGCTGCACACGGATCTCGTGGCCACCGGGGCCGGGACGATGGTGGTCGACCGGGTGAGCTGGACGTCCGTGCGTGGTGTCGTCGGGCGGTTCGCGGACGTGACGGTCGGGCGCGGAATGGCGTTGCGGGTGCTGGAGAAGCGTTCGGCGTTGCTCGCGCGGCGGTGCGAGGAGCTGCGGGCGGCCCGGGTCGTGGTCGGGGCGGCGATCGTCCGGGATGGACGGTTGCTGGCGCAGCAGCGGTCCTATCCGGAAAGCCATGCGGGACAGTGGGAACTGCCCGGTGGCCGGGTCGAGCCCGGCGAGAAGCCCTCGGACGCGTTGGTGCGCGAGTGCGTGGAAGAACTCGGTGTGACGGTCGTCGCCGGTGAGCAGATCGGGCCGGACGTGCCGTTGAAGAAGGACCTGGTGCTGCGGATCTTCGCCGCCGAGCTCGCCGACGGTGAGCCGGAAGCGTTGGAGCACAACGCTGTCCGGTGGCTCACCGCCGGCGAGCTGGCCGGCGTGGACTGGCTGCCGGCGGACCGGGTGCTGGTGCCGGCCCTTCAGGACCTCCTCAACTGAGCCCGGACAGGCGCAGGGCCGCGTTCAGCCGGTGCTGGGCGCGGTCGCGGGCCCGTTCCGCACCGGCCTGGCGGATCCTGTCCAGTTCGGCGGGGTCGGCGAGGAGCTCCAGCGTGCGGTCGCGCACGGGTTTGAGCTCCTCGATCACCGCTTCGGCCACGACGTTCTTGAGGTCGGAGAACCTGCTCGTGTAGTCCTCCGGGTCCTTCCCGGTGCAGGAGGAGAGGATCTCGGTCAGGTTCGCGATGCCGTCGGTGGACGAGACGGCCCTGCGGACCTTGCGCCGCACCAGGTCCGGCTCGTCGAGCACGAAGACGACGCCCGCCGAGTTCTGCGCCGACTTGTCCATCTTGCGCGCCGGGTCCGAGAGGTCCCTGATGCGTGCCCCCACCTTCGGCACCACCGCGGTCGGCACGATGAACGCGTCGCCGTACGCGTGGTTGAAGCGCCGCGCGAGCGCACGGGCCAGCTCGACGTGCTGGAGCTGGTCCTCGCCGACCGGGACCTCCGCGGTGCCCTGCAGCAGGATGTCCGCGGCCATCAGCACCGGATAGGTCAGCAGACTCAGCCGCACCGACTCGCGGCCGAGCGACTTCTCCTTGAACTGGATCATGCGCGCGGCCTCGCCGTAGGTGCAGGTGCACTCCAGCACCCAGTTCAGCGCTCCCAGCTCACGGATCAGGTCGCTCTGCACGCACACGCTCGCCGGGTCGATGCCGGACGCGACGAGAACGGCGAGCTGTTCGCGCGTCAGGGATCGCAGACGTTGCGGATTGTGCGACGACGTCATCGCGTGCAGATCGCTGATGAAGTACACGTCCTCGTGGGTGCCCTCACGAGCCCACGTGCGCAGCGCACCCAGGTAGTTGCCCAACGTGGGCTGGCCCGACGGGGTGATGGCGGAGAGCCGGATCATTTTGCTGGTCCTTTCCGTTCGAAGGACCGCCCCGGACGAACGCATCAAAAAAGCCGCCCGTCGGGGCGGCCTGTTGTACGCGTCAGCGGTGATGTCTGCGCGCAGCTACTCCGGCCGCCTGAAGGCGGCCCACCAGAAGGCGTTCAGAGTGCGCACGTAGCCCAGTATAGGGCTACCGTCGAAGGATGTTCATCGTGCTGCTGAAGTACGCCGCGCCACTGGAACAGATCGACTACGCCCTCCCCGACCACCGAGCCTGGGTCGAGAAGCAGTACGAGCGAGGTCTGTTCCTCGCCTCGGGACGTCAGGTGCCGAGGACGGGCGGCGTGATCATCACGCGGCCCATGCCCCGGGGCAGACTCGAGGCGCTGCTCGCCACGGACCCGTGGGCCGAGCAGAAACTGGTGAAGTACGAGATCTGCGAGTTCGAGGCGACGCGGACGGCGCCGGAGCTCGTGAAGCTGAACGAGGCCGTGCTCCAGCACTAGCGCCTCTCGGCGAGCCAGGCGATCGCGGTGTCCAGCACGCGATCGTGGGTGTCGTCTGGGTTCTTGCGGGTGTCGTCTGGGCTCTTCACGTGCTCGTGCGGGGCGTTCATCGTGTGCTCGTGCGGGGCGATCGGCTCGTTGCCGTACGTCCTGCCGGTCCGGTCGGCCATGAACGCGGTCGTGATCGCGAGCCGCGCGCCGTCGGAGAGCCTGAACGTCTGGTTCGCCGTCGCGTAGCCGGCCGTCGGTTCGCCGAAGGTCCGGGTGTTCCGCGCGCCCAGGAACGAGATCAGCACCGCCTCTCCCGAGCTCGCGGTGTGCCGGTCGGTGAGCACCGCCACCGGTTCGGTGCGCGCGGCAGGGATCCTTCGCCACCGGAACGCCGTCTTGCCGCCGTTGTAGACGTGGCCGCGCCGGACTCCCCAGCTCGACGCGTCGCCGTCCGGGCCGATGAAACGGCCCCTCTCGCCCTCGCCGAGCAGCGGGGCGACCACCGTGAGCATCGGGTGCATGTCGCCGCCCCGGTTGCCGCGCAGGTCCACCACCCAACCGGTCGGTCGGCCCGCGATCAGGTTGCGCAGGAGGGTTAGGCCTGCGGAGACGTACGCCCTGCCGTTGCGCGAGTCGGTCTCGGGTAGGAGCAACCAACCGGTTGGGCCAGGTAACTGACCAGTTGGTCCAACCAACCGGTCAGTTGGGCCAGGCAACCGCTTGGTTGGCCTGGCCAAGGGGTCGGTCGGTCCGGCCAACCGGTCAGTTGGGCCAGGTAACTGCTCAGTTGGCTCGACAAACGGGTCAGTTGGTCCAGCTAACCGGTCAGTCGCCCCAGACAACCGCTCGGTTGGCCCGGTCAGCGGGTCAGTTGGCCCGGCCAGCCGGTCAGTCGTCTCAGGCAACCGCCTGGTTGGCCCGGTCAGCGGGTCAGTTGACCCGACCAACCGGTCAGTTGCGCCAGGCAACCGCTCGGTAGGCCCGGTCAGCGGGTCAGTCGGCCCGACCAACCGGTCGGTCGCCCCGGCCAACGGCGTGCTCGGCCCAACCAACCGGTCGGTCGGCCCGACCAACCGCGTGGCTGGCCCGACCAGCCGACCAGTCGGTCCAATCAACCGACCCGTCGGAACGGTCTTCCGCCCAGACGAGGCCGCACGCTGCGCCGTGATCAGATGGGTGTGCGGGTTCCCAAGGCAGGCGATCACGTGACGGATCGCGTCGTAGGTGTCCTCAAAACCGGAAGCCCCAGCGGTGGCGACGTGAGCTTCGGCACGCAGGGCAGGCCAGTCGGCCTTGGAGCTCTCGATCGAGTGACGCTGGAGAAGTTCCAACGCCCTGTCGACGTACGCGCGGGCCTCGGCGGAGCTCAAGCGGCCTTCTTCAGCGCCTTCTTGGCGGCCTTCTCCGCCTTCTTCGCAGCCTTCTTGCGGGCCTTGTCACGCTCCTTGAGCAGGAACGGGACCGGACAGCGCTTGCACTGGGGCTTCGACCGGCAGCACTTCTTCTTGAGCTTTTTACCCACTGGTTGCACTCCACTCCGACACGTTTGGCTAGAGTAGGTGAGGCTCACTTCACTGGCAGTCTTGTGTGGTAATGGCGACGCAGCCGGTAGTATCGACAACGGCTGTGCGCATCGACGTGTCTGGCGCGAGCCCCTCCAACGCCTTCGAAGCTCTAGGAGTTCCGCGTGCCCACGGCCACCGCGTCTGCCCTTCAGACGCGAACTGACCTGCGAAATGTCGCGATCGTCGCGCACGTCGACCACGGTAAGACCACCCTGGTCGACGCGATGCTGCGCCAGTCCGGCGCCTTCTCCGCGCGTGCCGAGCTCGTCGACCGGGTCATGGACTCGGGCGAGCTCGAGCGCGAGAAGGGCATCACGATCCTCGCCAAGAACACGGCTGTGCGCAGGCACACGCCGGACGGCGATGTGATCATCAACGTGGTCGACACCCCCGGCCACGCCGACTTCGGCGGTGAGGTCGAGCGCGCGCTGTCGATGGTCGACGGCGTCGTCCTGCTGGTCGACGCGTCCGAGGGCCCGCTGCCCCAGACGCGCTTCGTGCTGCGCAAGACGCTCGCGGCCGGCCTGCCGGTGATCCTGCTGGTCAACAAGGTCGACCGCCCTGACGCCCGGATCTCCGAGGTCGTCGAGGAAGCCCACGACCTGCTGCTCGACCTCGCGACCGAGGTGGGCGCCGACGAGTCCGTGCTGGACCTGCCGGTCGTCTACGCCTCCGCGCGCGCCGGTCGTGCGTCGCTGAACCAGCCCGAGGACGGCGGCCAGCCGGACGAGGAGAACCTGGACGTCCTGTTCCAGGTGCTGCTCGACCACATCCCCGCCCCCCACGTCGACGTGAACGGGCCGTTGCAGGCGCTGGTCACGAACCTCGACGCCTCGACGTTCCTCGGCCGCATCGCGCTGTGCCGCATCCACCGGGGCACGATGCGCAAGGGCGAGACCGTCGCCTGGTGCCGCGAGGACGGCGAGCCGGTCAAGGTCCGCATCACCGAGCTCCTCATCGCCGAGGCGCTGGACCGCGTCCCCGCCGAGTTCGCTCGCGCAGGTGACCTGGTCGCCATCGCCGGCATCTCGGACATCACCATCGGTGACACGCTGGCCGACGCCGAGGCCCCCGAGGCGCTGCCCCGGATCACGGTCGACCAGCCGGCTATCTCGATGACCGTCGGTGTGAACACCTCGCCGCTCGCCGGCCGCAACGGCGGCACGAAGCTCACCGCCCGCGTGCTCAAGGCGCGTCTCGACGCCGAACTCGTCGGCAACGTGTCCGTGAAGGTGCTCCCGACCGAGCGCCCGGACACCTGGGAGGTGCAGGGCCGCGGCGAGCTGGCGCTGGCCATCCTGGTCGAGCAGATGCGCCGCGAGGGCTTCGAGCTCACCGTGGGCAAGCCGCAGGTCGTCACGCACATGGTCGACGGCAAGATCCACGAGCCGTTCGAGCGTCTGTCCGTCGACTGCCCCGAGGAGCACCTCGGCGCCGTCACGCAGCTCCTCGCGAACCGCAAGGGCCGCATGGAGAACATGTCGGGCCACGGCAGCGGCCGCATCAAGCTCGACTACGTGGTCCCGTCGCGTGGCCTCATCGGCTTCCGCACCGAGTTCCTCACCGAGACCCGCGGCACCGGCATCGCGAACGCCGTCTCCGAGGGCTACGCCCCGTGGGCGGGCGAGATCCGCACCCGCCACAACGGTTCCCTGGTCGCCGACCGCACCGGCTCCATCACCGCCTACGCGATGATCCAGCTGGCCGACCGCGGCACGTTCTTCGTGGAGCCGGGCGCCGACGCCTACGAGGGCATGGTCGTGGGCGAGAACCCGCGCGCCGAGGACCTCGACGTCAACATCACCCGTGAGAAGAAGCTCACGAACATGCGCTCCTCCACGGCCGACGTGATGGAGACCCTGGCCCGCCCCCGCAAGCTCTCGCTGGAGGAGGCGCTGGAGTTCTGCGCCTCCGACGAGTGCGTGGAGGTGGCCCCGGAGGTCATCCGCGTCCGCAAGGTCACGCTCGACGCGAACCTGCGCGGCCGCGAGCGCTCGCGGCTCAAGGCGCGCGGCTGAGCACGACGCTGACGTAACGCCCGGCAGGGGCGGCTGGGCCGATGGCCTGGCCGCCCTTCGTCGTGTGTGGGGCGGCGTGGACGCCCGCGTGAGTGGTGCTGGCGAGTCGAAGCGAGCGCGCTCACGCAAGGGTCCCCTCGAAGTCAGGACCCCCCGCGACCCAACGTACCGAGCGGGTCTGACACTTCTGGACGGCCGAACAGGCCGCGCCCCGCCGGCGGTTTAGCCGCCCTGGCCACACGGTATCCAGGTCGAACCACCCGACCAGGTGAGCCGTACTACCCACCGCGCGGGCAACCCCGTGTCCGCGCGGCACGTCCCTCTTATGGCGCGGGTGACAAATCCTGGGTTGCCCGAACGCCACCACCAACCTTCTGGCAATGTGAGGACCATGAGGCGACTCGGGGGAGTGCTTGCCGCTGCCGTTCTGTGCGGCACAGCCGCGGCGTGCACGAACGCGCCTCCGCCGCCTCTGGTCGCGAAGTCCGAGGCGCCTGTCATCACGACCACGGGACCCAAGGTCACCGAGATCGTGGTGGGCGTGGACGACGTGGCGGGTGGTTACAACCCGCACGCTCTCGCGGCGCAGAGCCCGATCACGACGGCGCTCAGTTCGTTGTTGCTGCCCAGTCCGTTCCGGCCAGGCAACGACGGCGCCCCGCAGCTCGACCGGAACCTCATGGTGAGCGCGAAGGTCACCAAGGCCGAGCCGTTCACGGTCACCTACACGATTCGCAAGGACGCCAGCTGGTCGGACAGCGCTCCCATCGCCGCCGAGGACTTCTACTACCTCTGGCAGCGTATGCGGACGGAACCCGGTGTTGTGGATCCGGCGGGTTACCGGCTCATCAACAACATCAGCGCGCGTGAGGGCGGCAAGGTCGTCGAGGTCGTGTTCGGCAAGCCGTTCCCGGGGTGGCGGTCCCTCTTCTCGAACCTGTTGCCCGCGCACCTGCTCAAGGACGCGCCCGGTACGTGGTCGAACGTGCTGTCCACCGGCTTTCCCGCCACGGCAGGGCCTTTCCAGGTGCGCAGCCTCGACGAGCCGCGCGGTGAGGTCGTGCTCGAACGCAGCGATCGGTACTGGGAGGTGCCGACGACGCTCGACCGGGTCGTCATCCGCCGTGCCACGCACAGCGCGATGGCCGAGTCACTGTCCAAAGGCGACAACCAGGCCGCGCTCCTGCGGGCCGACGCGGCGGATGTGAACCTGCTCAAGGGGATCCAGAACGTCGCCACGAAACCCGTGCCGCGCAACGAGGTCGTGCAGGTTCTGCTGCGGCCAGCCAGTGAGCAGCTCAAGGACGTCAAGACGCGCAGGGCGATCGTGGCCGCGCTGGACCGCGAGGCGCTCATCGCGTCCGGGACGCAGAGCGGGCCGAGCGCGCCGTTCCGGGCCGACTCGTACGTGGTGCCGCCCAGCCGCGCCGGGTACGTCAAGACGATCACCGCGAACACGCTCGACGCGGCGGTGAGCGACCAGTCGCTGACCGAGGCCGGGTACGTGAAGACCGGCACCGAGTGGCAGAAGGCCGGCAAGGCGCTGAAGCTCAGGATCGCGGCGCCGGAGAAGGTCGAGCCGTACGTCGGCATCGCGAACCGGATCAAGGCTCAGCTGAAGGACCGGGGCATCGACTCCGAGGTCGTCACGCCCGCCGCCGAGGACCTCTTCAGCAAGCAGCTGACCGAGAAGGACATCGACATCGCCGTCGTCCCGCGGGTGGACGCCGGTGACTCGGCGGCGGCGCTCGCGAGTGAGTACGGGTGCGCCGGTGACGCTCCGGACGGGGCGACGCCCAGCCCGCAGAACATCGCCGGCTTCTGCGACCCGGCGATCCAGGCCGACATCGACGCCGCGCTGAACGGCAAGACGCTGGTGTCCGATGTGCTGGCCCGAGTCGAGCCGTTGATCGCGGCCCAGGCCGTTTCGGTACCGCTGTTCCAGATTGTCGATCTGCTCGGTGTCCTTCCGGCGACGGTTTCGGGCGTCGACACCGGGGCACCCCTGGCGGGCGTGCTCAGCGGTGCGCCCGAATGGCGGCGTCTCGACAAGTAGCCGGCGGGTGGGAAATCCGTTGCGCGAGCCTTTTCGCGTTGCTACGTTCGGCCGTTCTCGTTGACAGAATTTCACGCGCCCGGTCAACGAACGCTGGCGCCCGGTAATCGGGCCATTGCGGCGTGCAACAACCTGTTTCCATTGGGTCACGATCCCCCTCTCAGGTAGTGACCGCTCCCTCAACGGGTTCTTACCGTGCTGCCCACGATGTGCCGGTTCGGGGCGCGTATGGCACATCTCGGTTATGGGCGTGCATGCCGACCTGGCCACGGCCGCCCAGTGCTAGGAGGGCACGTGTCAATGAGGAGAACCAAAGCACTTCCGGCGATCGCGCTGGTCGCCAGCGCGTCTCTCGTGCTGGGTGCCTGTGGTGGCGGTGGCGGAACCAGCGACGCGGACGGTGGCGACGCCACGGTCGCGGAGATGGCGACGGCCCGCGGCGAGTCCGCGGACGGCTACACCGCGCCGGATACGAAGCAGAGCGACCAGGTCGTCGTGTCGACCGACAAGCCGTTCACCTCGTACAACAACGCGACGGAGGACGCCAACCAGTCCTACAACACGTTCGCGCTGACGCTCGTGCAGCCTGGTGCGCACCTGCTGAACGGCAACAACAAGGTCATCCTGAACAAGGACGTCATGGAGTCGGTCGAGGTCACCTCGAAGTCTCCGCAGGTCGTGACCTGGAAGCTGAAGAAGGGCGTCAGCTGGTCCGACGGCGAGGCCTGGGACTGCGACGACTTCTACATGGCGTGGTTCACGCAGAGCAACACCGCGAAGAAGGCCGACGCCAGCAAGTTCTTCAAGCCGGCCGGCACGACCGGATATGACCTCATGACCGGTGAGTGCAAGGACGACCAGACGTTCGTCGGCACGTTCTCGGCTCCGTACCCGGACTACGAGGACATGTTCAACAACGACGTCCTCCCGGCGCACATTCTCGAGAAGAACGCCGGCATCGCCGACATCACCAAGCTCAACAAGGACAGCGCCGCCGCTGACATCCAGAAGGCAGCCGACTTCTGGAACGAGAAGTGGAACGGCTTCACCAAGGACCTCATGCCCGGCGCGGGTTCCTACGTCCTGACCGGCTTCGAGCCGAACCAGTCGGTGACTCTGGAGCGCAACCCCAAGTGGGTGGGCAAGCCCGGTGGTCCCGCGAAGATCATCCTGAAGGCGATCCCGGACCCCGTCGCGCAGGCCCAGGCGCTGGAGAACGGTGAGCTCGCCGTCAACTCCTTCGCTCAGCCGGACGCGAACGCGGCCACGAAGCTCAAGGGCCTCAACGCCCAGGGTGTGACGTTCGGCGCGGGCCCCGGCCTGTCGTTCGAGCACCTCGACATCCAGATGAAGAACCCGGTGCTGGCCAAGGAAGAGGTCCGCAAGGCCTTCTTCATGTGCGTCAAGCGCCAGGACATCATCGACAAGCTCATCACCGAGGTCCAGGCCGACGCGAAGCCGATGGGCAGCCTCATCTTCTTCCCGAAGGACGAGGGCTACAAGGACGTCTACGCGGACAAGGCCAAGGGTGACGCGGCCGAGTCCAAGAAGATCCTGACCGCAGCCGGCTGGGCGCAGGGTGCCGACGGCGTGTTCGCGAAGGACGGCGTCCGCGCCTCCTTCCGGATCAGCCACACCGACATTCCGCGTCGCAAGCAGACCGTCGAGCTGATCCAGGGCCAGTGCAAGGACGCCGGCATCGAGGTCAAGGACGACACCGACCCGAACTTCCTCGACGAGCGCGTCTCCGCGGGTGACTACGACGTCGCCCTGTTCGCGTGGTCCGGCTCGCCGTTCAAGGGCGGCAAGAAGTCGATCTACGAGACCGGTGGTGGCCAGAACTGGCAGAACCTGACCGTGCCGAAGGCCGACGAGGCCATGAAGCAGGCCGTCTCGCAGACCGCGATCGCCGAGTCCCTGAAGTTCTGGTCCGAGGCTGACTCGGAGCTGGCGAACGCCTACGGTTCGCTCCCGCTGTTCCAGATGCCGAACATGTGGGCCTTCAAGGGTCTCGACCGCGTGTACTTCCAGAGCTACTACGGCGCGCTGTGGAACGCCAACGAGTGGCAGACCAAGTAATTCGCCTTAGCTCATCAGCTGAAGTGCGCAACGCCTGACCGGGCGGGGCCGGACCACGAGTCCGGCCCCGCCCGAGCCGGGTTGCCCCCTAGGAGCCCGCCCGTGATCCGCTACATCATCCGGCGCCTGCTGATCTCCATACCCATCCTGCTGATCGGCAGCTTCGCCTGTTACGTCCTCGTCGCGACCGCCGGAAACCCGTTGGCGGAAATGCGATTCCGGCCCGGTGTCACCGAAGCCGACATCAAGGCCGCGGAGATCTCGCTGGGCCTGGACAAGCCCGTGATCGTCCGCTACTGGAACTGGCTCACCGACTTCGTGTCCGGTGACTGGGGCCAGAGCATCGCCCTCGGTCAGGCCAAGACCGCTGTCTTCCCGGCCGTCACCGACGCGCTGTGGACCACCGGTCGCCTCGTCATCGGCGCCGAGCTTCTCGCGCTCACGCTGGGTGTCTCGGTCGGCGTGCTCGCCGCCGTGCGCCAGTACTCGATCTTCGACTACCTCGCCACCAGCACCGCGTTCCTCATGTTCTCGATGCCGATCTTCTGCGTCGCGGTCATCGTGAAGAACTACGGCATCCAGTTCAACAACGTCCTGGAGTCGATGGGGCTGGACCGCTGGCTCACCACCGCGGGTCCCCGGCCAGGTGGTTTCAGCGGCAGCTTCGGTGAAGTGATCTTCAAGTACACCGGCACGTTCCTGCTTCCGACGCTCGCGCTGATGCTGATCAGCTTCGCCGCGTACAGCCGGTTCGAACGCGCCTCGATGCTCGAGATCCTGCACTCGGACTTCGTGCGCACCGCGCGGGCGAAGGGCATCTCGCAGGGCCGCGTGATCTTCAAGCACGCGTTCCGCAACGCGCTGATCCCCGTCGCCACGCTGTTCTCGCTGAACTTCGGTGCCGTGCTGTCCGGCGCGATCATCACCGAGACCGTGTTCGGCTGGTCCGGCATGGGCACGTTGCTGGTGAACTCCGTGCGGCAGTTCGACCCGCCCATGCTCATGGGTTGGCTCGCGGTCACCGCGACCCTGATCGTGCTGTTCAACCTCTTCGCCGACATCGTGTACGGCGTCCTCGACCCTAGGATTCGCCTTGGCTAACATCAACCTGGCGTCCGAGGGCGGAGTGGTGAACAGCGCTCCCCAGTCAGACTCCCACGAGTTCGACGCCTCCAAGACCCGCACACAGAGCCAACTCGTCCTGCGGCGCTTCCTGCGCCATCGGCTCGCGATGGTGAGCCTCGGCGTGTTCATCTTCCTCGTGCTGTTCGCGTTCCTCGGGCCGTTCATCTGGACGTACGACTACGAGGATGTGACCAGCAAGTCCTACCAGCCGATGAGCGGCATCCACCCGCTCGGCACCACCCAGGTCGGCAAGGACATGCTCGCGCTGCTCATGCGCGGCACCGGCTACTCGCTGCAGATCGCCCTGATCGTGGCCGCGCTGGCGACCGCGATCGGCGTGATCTTCGGTGCCCTGGCGGGATATCTGCGCGGTTTCGTCGACACGGCGCTGATGCGCCTGGTCGACCTGCTGCTGATCATCCCGCAGATCGCGGTCGCCGCGATCGTCGTGAAGGGCTTCTCCGGCAGCTGGTACGTCGTCGCGCTGGTGCTCGCCGCGTTCGCCTGGATGCAGATCGCCCGCATCACGCGCGGTGAGACGCTTTCCCTGGCGCAGCGGGAGTTCATCGAGGCGGCGCGGGCCTGTGGCGCCTCCACCTCGCGGATCATCTTCAAGCACCTCGTGCCGAACATGATCGGCAGCATCACCGTCAACGCCACGCTGGCGATCGCGTCCGCGGTGCTCACCGAGGCCGCGCTGTCGTTCCTGGGACTGGGCGTCCAGCCCCCGGACACCTCGCTCGGCGTGATCGTGCTGGAGAACTACGGGCAGTTCATGAACCGGCCGTGGCTGTTCTGGGGTCCGTTCATCGTTCTCGTGTCGCTTTCCCTGGCCGTCAACTTCATCGGTGACGGTCTGCGCGACGCGTTCGACCCGAGGCAGACGAAGGTGCGTGCCTGATGACCACTGTTTCCGAACTGTCGGAGGACTTCCTGCCCTCCAACACCACCGCACCGCTGCTCTCGGTCAAGGACCTGTCGGTCACCTTCCCGACCGACGACGGCGACGTTCGCGCCGTGCGCAACGTCTCGTTCGACCTCAACGCCGGCGACGTGCTCGGCATCGTCGGCGAGTCGGGCTCCGGCAAGTCCGTGTCCTCCATGGCGATCATGGGCCTGCTGCCCAAGAACGCGGTCATCGAGGGCTCGATCCGGTATCGCGGCGAGGAGCTGAACGGCCGCAGCTACAAGCAGATGCAGCCGTTCCGCAGCAAGCACATCTCGATGATCTTCCAGGACCCGATGACGTCGCTGAACCCCGTCTACACCGTGGGGTGGCAGCTCGCCGAGACCTATCGCGCGCACCACAACGTCTCCAAGAAGGCGGCGTGGGCCAAGGCGGTCGAGTCACTGGAACTGGTCGGCATCCCGCAGCCGGACAAGCGTGCGAGCCAGTACCCGCACGAGTTCTCCGGCGGCATGCGGCAGCGCGTGGTGATCGCGATGGCGATCATCAACGACCCCAGCGTGATCATCGCCGACGAGCCGACCACCGCGCTCGACGTGACGGTGCAGGCGCAGATCCTCGACACCATGCTGCGCATCCAGACCGAGACCGACGCGGCGATCGTCATGATCACGCACGATCTCGGCGTGGTCGCGGGCATGGTCAACCGCGTGCAGGTGATGTACGGCGGCACCGTGGTCGAGTCCGGCCCGGTCGACGACGTCTTCGAACGGCCGCGGATGCCTTACACGGTAGGACTTCTGGGTTCGGTCCCGAACCCGGCCACCCTGGGCAAGCGCCTCACCCCGATCAAGGGCGCGCCGCCGTCGCTGGTGAACCTGCCGACCGGCTGCTCGTTCTCGCCGCGCTGCCCGCTCGTCACCGACGTGTGCCACGAGTGGGAACCGCTGCTGGAGGAGGCCGGCGCCGCGAACCACACGACGCGGTGCCACCGCTGGGAGCACCTGGCGACGTTCGAGCAGCCGCAGAAGCTGTTCCTGCACGACGAGATCGGCACGGTGGAGAACCCGGCCGCGTTCGCCGCGGCCAACCCCGACGAGTCGCTCGAAGTGACCGCCGTGCACGGATCTCTGATCACCGAACTGAAGGATGAGGAGGCGAAGTGACCGCGCCACTGCTGGAGGTCACCGACCTCGTCAAGGAATTCCCCGTGCGGGGCAAGGGCATCATCCCGCGCAACACCGGTTCGGTGCAGGCCGTGTCCGGGGTGTCGTTCACGCTGCACCCCGGTGAGACGCTCGGCCTCGTCGGCGAGTCCGGCTGTGGCAAGTCCACGACCGGGCGCGCGATCCTGCAGCTGCACAAGCCGACCTCGGGCTCGGTGAAGTTCGAGGGCCGCGAGCTGACGTCCATGAGCGCCAAGCAGCTGCGGCCGCTGCGCAAGGACATCCAGATCGTCTTCCAGGACCCGTACGCGTCGCTGAACCCCAAGTGGCAGGTCAACGACATCATCGCGGAACCGCTGGTGATCCACGGTGTCGAAGGTGGCGTGCAGCGGCGGGTCAACGAACTGATGGAGCTCGTCGGGCTCAACCCCGAGCACCGCAGCCGTTACGCACACGAGTTCTCCGGCGGTCAGCGGCAGCGCATCGGCATCGCCCGCGCCCTGGCGCTCAACCCGAAGTTCCTGGTGCTGGACGAGCCGGTGTCCGCTTTGGACGTCTCGGTGCAGGCCGGTGTCGTGAACCTGCTGGAGGAACTGCAGGAACGGCTCGGGCTCGCGTACCTGTTCGTCGCGCACGACCTCTCGGTGGTGCGGCACATCTCCGACCGGGTCGCGGTCATGTACCTCGGCAAGATCATCGAGATGGGCGAGCGGGAGGCCATCTACGGCAAGCCGATGCACCCGTACACGCAGGCGTTGCTGTCCGCGGTGCCGATGCCGGACCCGAAGAAGGAACGTCAGCGTCAGCGGATCGTTCTGACGGGTGACGTGCCGTCGCCGGTCAACCCGCCGTCGGGGTGTCGCTTCCGCACCCGGTGCTGGAAGGCCCAGGACATCTGCGCCACCGAAGAACCGAAGCTGGAAAGGCGCGGCGGCCCGGAAGGAACGCTGTCCGCCTGCCATTTCGCGGAGGAACGTTCGGTGGTCTAGCGGCTGCGGTCCGCCCAGTGAAATCCCTGTTCAGGGGCAGGTGGCGGACGCGGAACCGCGAGATCGCGTCGGTCGTCCGGTCAACCGCTCACCTCGAATTCGGCGAAGCCCAATTCGAGGTGAGCGATTCGGCCGGACGACCGACTTCTGGGCGATCTCGCCGCCCGTCCGGAGGACGGGCCAAATGACACGGCCCCTGCGGAGCGGGGGCCGTAAACACCGCTTTACTCTTTTCCGGTGACGCTGACTGCCCCACCACGGTTGCTCTTCGTGCACGCCCACCCGGACGACGAGAGTCTCTGGACCGGCGGCACCATCGCGCGCTACTCCTCTGCCGGCGCGCACGTCACGGTCGTCACCTGCACGCTGGGAGAAGAGGGCGAGATCATCCCGCCCGCGCTGGCGCATCTGGCCGCCGACGCCGCAGACCAGCTGGGCGGGTACCGCGTGGGCGAGCTGAGATCGGCCTGCGCCGCCCTCGGCGTGACGGACCACAGGTTCCTCGGCGGCATCGGCCGCTGGCGCGACTCCGGCATGGTCGACGTGCCGTCCAACGCGAAGGCGCGCGCGTTCGTCCAGGGGGCGCTCGAAGACCAGACCGCCCAACT
This sequence comes from Lentzea waywayandensis, assembly GCF_900115955.1. GTDB lineage: Bacteria > Actinomycetota > Actinomycetes > Mycobacteriales > Pseudonocardiaceae > Lentzea > Lentzea waywayandensis. The sequence goes on along the minus strand of NZ_FOYL01000010.1, from coordinate 217,752 downwards.
GGTCGAGATCCTGCGCGAGGTCAAGCCTCAGGTCGTCGTGAGCTACGACGCGTTCGGCGGCTACGGCCACCCCGACCACATCCGCGCGCACGAGATCACGGTCGCCGCGTGCGCCCAGGTCTCCGACGTCGAGCGGCTCTTCTACGCGGTGACGTCCCGCGACGCCACGAAGGCCGGTGTGGCCGCGCTGGAGAACGTCCCCGAGGCGTTCCGGCTGCCCGAGCCCGGCGAGCTCCCGGTGACGCCGGATGAAGAGATCACAACGGTTGTCGACGTGTCGGAGCACCTGACGGCCAAGCGCCGCGCGTTGCGTGCACACTCGACGCAGGTCAGTGTGTGGGACAGCGGGTACGCGTTGTCGAACGACATCGCGCAGCCGCTGGTCGGTGCCGAGTACTACGTGCTCGCGAAGGGCTCACCGGAGGGTGCGGCCGCGGATCTTTTCGGAGGACTGGGTGACCGATAGTGCGGTGACCACAATCGCCACCGGGTTGTTCTGGCGCTCAGCAGGGCACCTCGTGGCCCCACCCCCGCGCCCCCATATGCCCGATATGAGGACGCGGGGGTGGGACCACGATGCACCCGTCTGACCACCAGAACAACGCGGCGACGGTTGGTGGTCACCGCACTGGCTGGCGAGTCGTCTTTTTGCTGCTTCTGTGCGTCGAGGCAGCGGCACTCGCCGTGCTGGAAACGATGTTCCTGCCCCTGCGCTTCGACGGCACGCTGCTGCCGAGGCTGGGGGACTGGCCGTTCCCGATCACCATCGTGGTGGCCGCCGTCACGACGCCGTTGCTGGTGTCGTGGGCGGCCTCGCTGTCCGAACGGGTCTTCACCGCCGCACTGCCGCTGATCGTGTGGTTCGGGACGCTGATGGTGTTCGGCTACTTCGAGCCCGGGTACGCCGCGGGCAGCCCCGTCCTGCTGTTGCAGGACTGGCGCGGGCTGTTGTTGCTCGCGGGCGGTGCGCTGACGGGCGCGGTGGCCGTGGGGGCCGTGATGGCGCGCAACGCGGCCAACCGGCCGGGCCTCTACGAGACCGCCGGGATCCAGTAGCGGTAGCGGTGGTGCTCGGTGCAGCCGAGTTCCTCGTACAGCCGGATCGCCGGCTCGTTGTGCTCGGCGACCTGGAGCACGCACGTCGTGGCGCCCTGGGCGAGTCCCCAGCCCGCCAGCTCACCCATGAGCCGCCGTGCGAGGCCCTGGCGGCGGTGTGACGGCCGCACGGCCAGCCGGGCGACGTGGAGCAGGTCCTCGACGACGGCGCCCCGCACAGCCGCGATCACGACCCCGTCCTCGGTGATCGAGGCGAAGCAGACGTTCCCGCCGCTGCCGAGGACGTGCCGCTGGGCGGCGGAGACCTCGGATCCGGCCGTGAGCTCCCACCATCCGGGAAGATCGCGACTCTCGGCGACGCCGTCGGCGAACTTCTCCAGCGGACCGGTCATCACCAGCGACTCGGCCCCGCCGGGGTGATCCAGATCGACGATCCAGCCCGCCGCGCCGATCTCGGGTTCCGGCGGTGAGCCCTTGATCACGTGGGCCGTGGGTTTGATGCCGTGCTCGCGGGCGAACCCTTGAACGGCCCTCAACGCGTCCGGAATCGGCATGCCGGGATCACCGCAGGTCAGCGCGCTGTTGGCGCGGCCGGTGAAGCCGTCGGCAGCGCGCATCAACCAGTCTCCAAGCGGAACTTCTGCCAGGACGGGCCATGCTCGCGCGCAGAGTGATTCCAGGTGATCCACGGTGTGCACACGTCCATCCTGACTATGTTGGCGAGGGAGTTTCCGGTCAGGAGTTGTGACGTGGCACACCGCACAGCTAAGGCAAGCCTGACCGGGTGATACTCGAACGTGCCGCGTACTCTCCGGCTTGCGCGGTGTGACCGATGAAGTTGGAGAGCGCAGTGACTTATGTGATCGCCCAGCCGTGCGTGGACCTGCTCGACAAGGCCTGCATCGAAGAGTGCCCTGTCGACTGCATCTACGAAGGCGACCGGATGCTCTACATCCACCCCGACGAGTGTGTGGACTGTGGCGCGTGCGAACCCGTGTGCCCGGTGGAAGCCATCTACTACGAGGACGACGTCCCCGATGAGTGGAAGGACTACACCAAGGCGAACGTCGACTTCTTCAACGAGCTCGGCTCGCCCGGTGGCGCGTCGAAGGTCGGCAAGGTCAGCGCCGACCCGGAGTTCGTGAAGGTCCTCGCGCCGCAGGCCGAGGGGCATTGATCATCAACCGCAGGGGCCCGGCGCTGCCGGACTTCCCGTGGGACCTGTTGGCAGACCACGCCGCCAAGGCGCGCAAGCACCCCGGCGGCGTGGTCGACCTGTCGGTCGGCACCCCTGTCGACCCGGTTCCCGCGGTGATCCAGTCCGCGTTGTCGTCGGTCGCCGACATCCCCGGCTACCCGACCACCCACGGCACCCCTGAGCTGCGCGCGGCCTTCGTCGCCGCGGTGGAGCGCCGGTACGGGATCGTCGGGCTCTCCGAGGCGGCGGTGCTGCCCACGATCGGCTCCAAGGAGCTCGTGGCGTGGCTGCCCACCCTGCTCGGCGTCGGGCCGGGTGACGTCGTCGCGGTGCCCGCCGTCGCGTACCCCACCTACGAGGTGGGCGCGCTGATGGCGGGGGCCGAGGTCGTGCGCCTGGCCGACGGGGAACTGCCGCCCGCCGGCACGAAGCTGGTGTGGCTGAACTCGCCGTCGAACCCGACCGGCCGCGTGCTGTCGGCCGAGCAGCTGCGTGACGCCGTCGCCGCGGCTCGCGCGGTCGGTGCGATCGTGGCGTCGGACGAGTGCTACCTCGCGCTGCCGTGGGACTCCTCGCCGGTGTCGGTGCTGCATCCGTCCGTTGTGGACTCCTTCGACGGGGTGCTCGCCGTGCACTCGCTGTCGAAGTCCTCGTCGCTCGCGGGCTACCGGGCCGGGTTCGTCACCGGCGACCCGGAGCTGATCGCGGGTCTGCTGGAACTGCGCAAGCACGCCGGCATGATCGTGCCGCGGCCGGTGCAGGAGGCCATGCGGGTCGCTCTCGAAGACGACGCGCACGTGGCCGAGCAGCGGTCCCGGTACCTGGCCCGGCGTGAGGTGCTCAAGCCCGCGCTGGAGGCGGCCGGGTTCACCGTGTCGCACTCCGAGGCCGGGCTCTACCTGTGGTCGTCGCGCGGTGAGGACGCCTGGGAGACGATCTCCTGGCTGGCCGACCGCGGCATCCTGGCGGCCCCCGGCACGTTCTACGGACCGGCCGGCGAGAAGCACGTGCGGATCGCGCTCACGGCCACCGACGAGCGGGTCGCCGCGGCTGCGGAACGCCTCAAGGCTTGAGAGCCGACCAGACCCTGCGGGTGAACTGGTTGGGCGGCACCGCGTCCGTGGTCAGACGCACGCTGGTGCTGATCTCCTCGCCGCTCAGGCCGAGGCCCAGCACGAGGTGCCAGTGCAGGTCCCAGAGGTCGGAGAACGAGTCCAGTTCCACGTCGGCGTCCGCGCTGACGTGGAGCACCGCCGGTTCCGCGACCCGCACGACGCGTTCGACCGCCCGCACGTCCCGCGTGTTGGTGCGGAAGCTGAACGCCAGGTCGACCGTCTCGCTGTCGAGCCCGTACGTCGCGTACGAGTGGCATCTGTGGTGCGGCAACGACAACGGCTGGTTCGTCTCCAGGTAGAGGTCGCCCTCGAACCGCAGCGTCGGCGAGTGCTGGCTCAGCGTCGCGCGGGCGCTGACGAACTCCCAGCCGGGCATGTCCAGCTTGGGCACCAGCAGTTCCAGCACCTCGCTGCGGCGCGCGGACCTGGTGCGTTCACCTGAGCGCCACGGGATTTCCCTGCTGTAGGGCTCTTTCTTCGTGACGAACACGTACGGCGCGTTGTCGGTCTGCAGGCTCAGCACGACGACCGTGCGGCCTCGCGCCCAGTCGAACGCGACGGTGGTCAGACCCGGTGCCACGCCGTCGAAGTGGCTCTCGACCCGAGGCCACCAGCTCGACAGCTCCTCGGCCAGCGCGCCTTTGACGTACCGGCCCTTCTCGTCGACGCCGACGATCCACATGGCCTCCGACCCGCGTGCGGCGTTGCACAGCGCGGCGATCTGGCGCGCGGCCTTGCCGTGGTCGATCGGCCACTGCGTCTTGAACTCCACGAAGGAGTCCTCGGACTGCGCCCCCTCCAGGGCACGCTCGATCGCGGCGCGAGCGTTCAACTCAAGTCGCTGTTTCAGCACGTGCACCTCCTAGAGTTGGCAAGGGCCCAGTCTGCCTTCGCAGACCGGGCCCCAGACACCGAGTTTCGCGTTCCCTCAGTCGTTCGCGTGCAACGCGGCGTTGAGCTCGACTCCGGTGCCCTTCCGGGGCTTCACCTTCACCGTGCCGGTCACCGAGTCCCGGATGAACAGCAAGTTCGATTGTCCGCTCAAAGTGACCGCCTTGACGACCTCGCCGTCCGGCGCCGTCACCTTCGTGCCCGCGGTGATGTAGAGGCCGGCCTCGATCACGCAGTCGTCGCCGAGCGAGATGCCCAGGCCGGCGTTCGCACCCAGCAGGCAGCGCTCGCCGATGCTGATGACCTGCTTGCCGCCGCCGGACAGGGTGCCCATGATCGACGCGCCGCCGCCGACGTCCGAGCCGTCGCCGACCACGACGCCGCCGGAGATGCGGCCCTCGACCATCGAGCTGCCGAGCGTGCCGGCGTTGAAGTTGACGAAGCCCTCGTGCATGACCGTGGTGCCGGCCGCGAGGTGGGCGCCGAGGCGGACCCGGTCCGCGTCGCCGATGCGGACACCGGACGGGACGACGTAGTCGACCATGCGCGGGAACTTGTCGACGCTGAAGACCGTCACGGGGCCGCGCAGGCGCAGGCGGGTGCGGGTCTGCTCGAAGCCGTCGACCGCGCACGGGCCGTGGTTCGTCCACACGACGTTCGTCAGCAGGCCGAACATGCCGTCGAGGTTCGCGCCGTGCGGCTTGATCAGGCGGTGGCTGAGCAGGTGCAGGCGCAGCCAGATGTCGTAGGTGTTCTCCGGGGCGGCGTCCAGGTCGATGACGACCTTGACGCCGACGACCTCGATACCGCGCTCCAGGTCCTCGCCGAGCAGCTTCGCGGCGGCTTCGCCGAGCGCTTCCGCGATCTCGGCGGACGACACGCGGACGGTGCCCAGGTCCGCCGTGCCGCCGAGGGCAGGGGAGGGGTACCAGGTGTCGAGGACGGTGCCGTCCGGGGTCACAGTGGCCAAGCCGATGCCGTATGCGGTGCTCACGGCTACCGAGCTTAGTCCGGTGCGCACACTCCGCCGCAGCTCGTGCGGCCGAGCCCGGCTGGTCAGTCGGGCACTTCCGCCGAGAAGTACAGCGAGCCCAGGTCGCCCCGAGTCGCGATGAGGGCCTCGTTGCACTTCGACTGCCGTGCGTCGGTGCTGGACACGTTGTCGACGCGCACCTCACCGCACCGGTGCGCCTCGAAGTCGCCGACCGCGGTCATCAGGCGTGGCAGCACCTCGCTGACGTCCTGCTGGACGGACTTGCCCTGCAGGGAGCCGTCCAGCCGCCGGGTCATGGTGCTGACCTCGTCGACCCACGCGGCGCAGTCCGCGGGGGTGAAGCTGTGCTGTGAGCCGCACGGGGCGGTGAACAGCGCCCGGATCTCGCCGCACTGCCGGTCGCACGCGGCAGGAGCCTCGCCGCAGCCGGTCGCCGGCAGCAGCAGGGAGATGACCAGGAGTGTTCGCTTGATCACGCACGGCACGGTATCGGCTGAACGGCCTAGTGCCCAAGCCGCCTGGGTAGGGTGAGCCGCGTGTCCGACACCCTTGATCTGTTCGCCGACCCGATCGACCTGACGACCTCGCTGGTGGATGTGCGCAGCGTGTCCGGGGAGGAGGCGGAGATCGCGGACCTCGTGGAGCGGTCGCTGCGACTCCACGCGCCCCACCTGGAGATCACCCGATCAGGGAACTCGGTGCTGGCCCGCACGAACGCCGGTAAACAACGCCGGGTGGTGCTCGCCGGGCACCTGGACACCGTGCCGATCAACCAGAACTTCCCGAGCCGCCGCGAGGGCGAGATCCTGCACGGCTGCGGCACCGTCGACATGAAGGGCGGCGACGCGGTCATGCTCGCGATCGCGGCCCTGAGCGAGAACGCCCGCCACGACCTCACGTTCGTCTTCTACGACTGCGAGGAGATCGAGGCCGAGCGCAACGGGCTCACCAGGATCCAGCGCGAACTCCAGGACTGGCTGATGGGCGACCTCGCGATCGTGTGCGAGCCGTCCAACGGCACGGTCGAGGCCGGCTGCCAGGGCACGATGCGCATCGAGATCAGGACCACCGGCAAGCGCGCCCACACCGCCAGGGCGTGGATGGGCCGCAACGCCATCCACGGCCTGGGCGAGGCGCTGCGCAGGCTGGAGGCCTACGAGCCGCGCCGTCCCGAGATCGACGGCTGCCACTACCACGAGGGCCTGCAGGCCGTGAGGATCAGCGGCGGCGTCGCGGGCAACGTCGTGCCGGACGAGGCCGTGCTCACGGTCAACCACCGGTTCGCGCCCGACCGCACGGTGGAGCAGGCCGAACAGCACCTGCGCGAGGTCTTCGAGGGCTTCGACGTCACCGTCACGGACCAGGCCGCCGGCGCGCTGCCGGGCCTCAACGCCCCCGCCGCTCAGGAGCTCATCCAGGCCGCCGGTGGCACGCCGGTCGCCAAGCTGGGATGGACGGACGTGGCGCGGTTCGCGGCGCTGGGCATGCCCGCGGTCAACTTCGGGCCGGGCGATCCGACGCTCGCGCACACCCAGGAGGAGAACGTGCCGGTCCAGCAGATCACCGGGTGTTTCGACGTGCTTAAGCGTTTTTTGCTGGACTGATCACTAAGATCTCAGTGATGACGGAAGAAAAGAACGGTGCCGTGGACGAGCACCCCGCAGAGAAGCGGCGCGGTCCCGTGCTGCTGCGACGTGACCGCAACGACGAGCTCACGACCACCGATCAGCGCCTGCTGGACTCCCGCGGGCCGACGGACTGGGTGCACACCGACCCGTGGCGGGTGCTGCGGATCCAGGCGGAGTTCGTCGAGGGTTTCGGCGCGCTGGCCGAGGTGCCGAGCGCCGTGACGGTCTTCGGATCCGCGCGCACCGGCCGTGACCACCCGGAGTACCAGACCGGGCGTGACCTGGGCAAAGCACTGGCCGAGGCCGGGTTCGCGGCGATCACCGGTGGTGGCCCCGGTGCCATGGAGGCGGTCAACCGCGGTTGTTCGGAGGCCGGTGGCTTCTCGATCGGGCTCGGCATCGAGCTTCCGTTCGAGCAGGGCCTCAACCCGTGGGTCGACCTCGGCGTGAACTTCCGCTACTTCTTCGTGCGCAAGACGATGTTCATCAAGTACTCGCAGGCGTTCATCTGCCTGCCGGGTGGTTTCGGCACGCTCGACGAACTGTTCGAGGCGCTGACCCTGGTGCAGACGAAGAAGGTCACGAAGTTCCCGGTCGTCCTGTTCGGAACCGAGTACTGGCAGGGCCTCTACGACTGGATCCAGAACTCGGTGCTCCCCGGTGGCAAGGTCGGCGAGAAGGACCTCGCGCTGCTGCACCTCACCGACGACATCGACGACGCGGTGAACGTGGTCAAGGACGCGCACAAGGCATGGGCGGACGCACACTGATGTATGTCGCTGTCTACTGCGGAAGTCTCGCGACCGTCCCGCGGAGCTACATCGACCTCGCCGCCGAGGTGGGGCGCCAGATCGCGGCACGCGGCTGGCACCTCGTCTGGGGCGGCGGGCAGACGTCGATGATGGGCGCGGTCGCGCGGGAGGCCCGCGCGGGCGGCTCGCACACCTACGGCGTGATCCCGAAGGGCCTCGCCACCAGGGAGATCGCCGACCGCGAGTCGACCGAGCTGCACGTCGTCGACACCATGCGCGAGCGCAAGAAGATGATGGACGACAAGGCGGACGCGTTCCTGACGCTGCCGGGTGGCATCGGCACCGCCGAGGAGTTCTTCGAGGTGTGGACGGCCGGCGTGCTGGGCATGCACGGCAAGCCCGTCGTGCTGCTCGACGTCGACAACCACTACAAGGGACTCGTGGAGTGGCTGATGGAGTTGCGGGACAAGGGTTTCGTCTCGCACGCCGCGTTGCAGTCGCTGATCGTCACGGACGACGTGTCAGTCGCTCTTGACGCCTGCGTCGTCTAGTCCCTTGGCCTGAGCCAGGATCTGGGTCTCCGGCAGGAGATCCGGCAGCGGGCGGTACGGCGTCGCCGTCACCTCGAACCGCTTGCCGGACACCACCCTGCCCTGCCAGGAGCCCGCGATCTCGCCGTCCACCAGCACGGCGCCGCGCCGGCCCAGGATGCGGAAGATGTCCTTCTGCGCGGCCTTGTCCGGCAGCAGCAGGTCGCGGTCACGGGCCTGGAGGTACGGGTCGGTCGGCGGCAGCAGGCGCACCTCCGGCGGTTCGGCGTCGACGATCTCCAGGTCCTCCGGCAGCCACGCCTTCTCGCCCTCGACGGTCACCTCGACCAGGCCGTCCTTCGGCCACCGCTTCCTCACCTCGCGCGTCGACGTGCCGAAGTAACTGGCCACTTCGGACGGTCCGGCGGGACCGTGCAGCGTCAGGTACCGGTGCACCAGCTCGTCGAATCCCGCGGTCCTGCGCGGCACGCCCGGCCAGCCGTGGATGCGTTCGAACGTCACGGTCTTCTCCTCCGGGATGATCCGGAGACCCGCGGGCAGTGCGCCGAGCCGGAAGATCGGGTCGCTGACGTGCTCGGTCTGGCAACCCCGGCACGGTTCGATCGTCTGCTTGGGCGCCAACGGGGTCAGCGCCTTGCTCACCTCGCCCTTGGTCATCGGCTTCGTGACGATCGACCTCATCGCGGTGGCGATGTGCCGCAGTGACGCCACCATGTCGTCCACCTTCGGACGTGCGGCGCGGGCACGGGCGTCGGCATCGCTCCACGGCCACAGCGCGCGGGAGAACGCCTTCAGCTCACCGGCCCGGTGCAGGTGGGGAGCACCGCGGACGGACCAGGTGAGGGTGAACTCCTCGGTCGACGGTGCGCTCAGGCGCGCGGCGAGACTCAGCAGGGCCGAGCCGGAGGTGTTGTCCTGGATGCCCAGTGACAGCACCGCCAGCTCGGCCGCGTCAGAGATCCGCCGGTCCAGTTCGTGCTGATGGATCCGGTGGAGGAGCACCTGCTGCCGGGTGAGGTCCACCCGGACATTCTTACGCCTTCGGAACCGTGAGGCTCGACGGTCCGAAGGTGACGGTTGAGCCGCGAGTTGACTCCGTCAGATAACGCGGGTCCACCGTGTCGATCACGAGCGCCAGCCGGTTGCCCGAGTCGACGTTCCACACCGTCGGCTCCAGCTCCACGTCGAGCGTCTGCGTGCGGCCCGCGCCGGTCACCTTGACCGGTTTGTGCGTGATCAGCGCGCCCAGGCCCAGCGGTCCCACCTCGTACAGGTACGCGAACAACGTCGTCGTCTCCGCACTCGGGGTGACCTGGAGCCTGAGCTTCGGCGTGCCGGCCACCGTCGCCCCGCGGGGATACGAGGGCCCGCTCCACACGCCCGCGACGTTGCGGTCGACGAACGGCAGCGACACCCCGGTCGGGATGTTCAGGAACCCTTGCAGCGCACCGGAGAGCAGGATCGTGCCGCTGTCGGCCACCGTGCCCCAGCCCGCGGCGATCCGCTTGCCGTCGAGCTGCACGGTGTCCACGTTGCCGTTCGGCCAGGCGCCGAACGTCCTCCACGCGCCGCCGTTGTTGGGCTTGAGCCGCACCGGCTGTTCGGCGTCGATGCCGTTGGCCGTGCCCTTGACGTAGCGGTCGAACCAGCGGCCGACCGACTCCCAGATCTCGTTGGGCAGCCCCGCCGCGCCGAACAGCTCGGCGGTGGCGTGGTCACCCGGCGAGAGCATGAGCCGCTTCGGGCCGGTCAGCTTGCCGTAGAAGTCCGTGATCTGGCCCGGCGCGAAGATGCCGTCGTTCCAGGCGTTGCCGAGCAGCACCGCCGTGCCGTTGGCGTTGATCTGGGCGATCTTCGAGGCGGCCGAGCGTTCCGCGGAGATCGGCACGACCTCCCAGAACCGGCCGTCGCGGTAGGCGTCCTCGGCTTCGACGAGGACGGGGCCAGGCCGTCCGGTGGCCTTGCCCGCCGCCAGCAGGACCTCGACGGCCTGCTTGTTCACGGTGTTGTTGGGGTAGAGCGAACGGGCTAGGTCGGTCCACGTGCTCAGCGCCGCCGCGGCCTTGATGCGCTTGTCGTTCGCCGCGGCCAGCAGGGACTGGCCGGCGCCGTAGGAGATCCCGGCCGCGCCGACCTTGGTGCCGTCGGCGTGCGCGTTGGCGATGGCCCAGTCGATGACCTTGCTGACGTCACCGACGGTGTCAGGGCCGGCGACGTCGATCGTGCCGGCCGAGTCCCAGAAGCCGCGGCTGGTGTAGCTCACCACGACGTACCCGGACTGCTTGGCGAGCTTGGCCGCCGCGCCGACGTACTCGATGTTGGGGACCGCCCAGCTGGACGGCATGACGAGCAACGGGAAAGGGCCGTTGCCCTGTCCGGTCGGTTCGACGACGAGGGCCTTCAGCACGGTGCCGCCGACGCCGGGGATCGACCGGTACGAGATCTGGTGTCCAGGGGCCGCCGTGGCGGCGACGGGAGCACCGAGCAGGGTTGAGAGGAGTACCAGGACTAAAACAAGTGATCGTCGCACTCTGGTCCTCCTTGACCATGACGTAGATCACACAGGGTTTGTTACTGCGGAGTAAACCAGGTGGCTACTCATGAGTAGCAAGGAGCTGTGAGCCAGCTCACTGTCTACGCTGGGTGGTGTGAACCGATTCCGCGTCACTGAGCTGCCGAAAGACCGTGTGCTGGTCGTTGCGCATCTGACCAGCGCGGACGCCCTGGCGCAGGCCGTCAGCGACGGCGCCGACGTCGTCGAGTTCGACGGCGATCTGGAGCTGCCGTCACTGCCCGAAACGTTGGATGTGGTGACGATCCCAGCGGGGGACGAGGACTTCACGCTCGCGGCTGCCACAGTGGCTGCGATGTCCGGAGCACGCGCGGTTCGTGCTTCCGACGTACGGCAGGCGAGGAAGGTCGTGGAGATGGTCGCGAGCGTGACGGGCACCCGTCCGCCGGTCCGGGCGATGCGGGCGCTCGCCTGATGCTGCCCTCCGTCGAAGCCTGGTTCGCCTCGCACACCTGGCAGCAGCCCACCTGGACACCGGACGAACTGGTCGCCTTGAAGCGCGGCCGGACCGTGTCGGTGGTGCTGCCCGCGCTGAACGAGGAGGAGACCGTCGGGGACGTGGTCTCCGTGGTCAAGCCGTTGCTCGGGACCCTGGTCGACGAGCTTGTGGTGATGGACTCCGGGTCGACCGACCGAACCGTGGAGGTCGCTTCCGCCGCCGGGGCACGGGTGGTGCTGCGCGAGGACGTCGTGCCGTGGCTTGAGCCGTTGCCCGGCAAGGGTGAGGTGCTGTGGCGGTCGCTGGCCGCGACCACCGGGGACCTGATCGTCTTCCTGGACTCCGACCTGGTGGATCCCGAGACCGCGTTCGTCACGGCGTTGCTCGGGCCGTTGCTGCTGGACTCCGGCGTGCACCTGGTGAAGGGGTTCTACCGGCGGCCGTTGCGGCTGGAGAGCAGCGGGGGCGGGCGGGTCACCGAGCTGGTGGCGCGGCCGTTGCTGAACACGTTGCGGCCGGAGCTCTCCGGTGTGGTGCAACCGCTCGGCGGCGAGTACGCGGCCACCCGGTCCTTTTTGGAGTCCGTTCCCTTCGCGGCCGGGTACGGCGTGGAGATCGGGTTGCTGCTCGACGTGCACCGGGTGCACGGGCTTTCCGCGCTGGCGCAGGTGAATCTCGGTGTGCGCAAGCACCGGAACCGGTCATTGCTGCAGCTCGGCGCGATGTCGTCGCAGATCATGGGGACGGCGCTGGCCCGGTGCGGAGTGTCCGCGGAGTCCGGGCCGTTGACGCAGTTCGTGCAGGTCGGTGGCGAGTGGCTACCCGACTCGACCGACGTGCTCGTGGCTGATCGGCCCCCGATGACGCACGTGATCGAAAAGGGCTAGCTGCTCGGTCCGGTGGGTGACGACCAGGGCGGTGCCCTGGCAGTGGTCGAGGACCTTGCTCAGCACGCGGTCCGCCTGCTCCGGGTCGAGGCCTTCCGTCGGCTCGTCCAGGAGCAGGACCTCGGGGTTCGCCAGCACCGATCTGGTGAGGATCAGGCGCTGGCGCTGGCCGCCGGAGATCTCCTCGCCGCGTTCGCCGACGACCTGGTCCCAGTCGAGGTCCAGTTCGGTGATCTCGGCCGCCCTGTCCAGTTCCTCCTGGGTGGCATCGGGTTTGGCCAGCAGGACGTTGGTGCGGACCGTGGTGTGGAAGACGTGCGCGTCGGCCAGTGCGCCTTTGCTCGGTTCGAGACGGTGGGCGAGGGCGTTGAGCAACGTGGTCTTGCCCGCGCCGCTCGGGCCGACGATCGCGGTTCTTCCTTGCAGGTCAGGGGTTTCTGTCGAGCAGGCCGGTTCGGGCTCGTCGGTGGGTTCCTGGCTGGGCCTGGTCAGTGCCGCGAGCGGGACGGTGATCTCGAACGTGGCGATGGCGGCCATGATCAGCCAGGCCGGTTCGTGCTGGGCGAGCATGAGCAGGGCCGCGCCGAACTGGACGGCGATCGCCAGCGGGGTCAGATCTCGCGTGCGTTCCTTGCGGGACAGCTCTTTCGCGGTCCTGGTGGCGGCGTGAAGTCTCTCGTCGAACAGGCCGTAGGCGATCAGTTCTTCTTTGCTGTGGACCAGTTCGGTGGTTTGTTCGGTCAGCTTGGCGCGCAACGGCGTGAGGTCCTGCGGGGTGCGGATCGCGAGCCACGGGAGCAGGGCCAGGTTGATCAGCAGGCCGGCGATCAGCGGCAGCGAGAAGCCCGACGCGACCGTGACGACGGCGCCGACCAGGGCCGCGGTGATCCACGGCAGGGTGGTGCGGAGCTTGGCGTCGAGCCGCTGGTCGACGTTCGTGACGATGCGGGTCAGCGCCGTGCCGGACGGGATGTGCCGGCGGTGCGCGAGGTCGTCGTAGACCCGCCCGCGCAGCTCGACGGCCTCGCTGAGCACGGTCTTGTGGCTGGCCAGGCGTTCGAGGTAGCGCAGGGCGCCCTTGGCCAGCGCGAGGGTGCGGACCGCGACGATCGCCACGGTCAGCGCCTGCATCGGCGGGTGCTCGGCGGCCCGCATGATCAGCCAGGTCGCCGTGGCGGTGAGGCCGACGCCGGCCAGTTCGGCGAGCGTTCCGACGAGGATTGCGAGCTTCACACCGTTACCACCCTGTCGACCTCGTTGAGCAGTGTCGGGCGGTGCGCCACGATCACCGCCGTCCTGCCTTGCGTGAAGTCGCGCGTTGCCTTGAGCACCAGTGCTTCCGTCTCCGCGTCGAGGTGCGCGGTCGGTTCGTCCAGCAGGAACAACGCGGCCTGGCGCCGGTCCAGAGCGTTGGCCAGTGCTACCCGCTGCTGCTCACCGGACGAGAGGTTCGCCGGGACGAGCGTGGGCCGTTGCGGCACCCATGACAGGGCTTCCAGCCACTTCCTGTGGTCGATCTCCTGCAGATCAACGCCGCCGACGAGCACCCTGCCATCGTCGGGCCGCACGAAACCCAGCAACAGCCCCAGAATCGTGCTCTTGCCCGCACCGCTCGGGCCGACCAGCGCGATCCGTTCGCCGGGCTGGACGCGCAGCGAGAAGTTCCTGAGGCTGCGGACGCTCACGTTCTCGAACACGATCTCGGCCTGGGCGAGATCCGGCGGCGCCTGGCCCGTGGTCTCGGTCCGGGCCGGCACCTTGGCGAGCACCTCCCGGCCCTGAGCACTGGCGTGGTACTGCGCGCCTGCGGCTCTGAGCGGCAGAAACGCCTCCGGGGCAAGGAAGAGCACGAGGAGCGCGGTGTACAGCGGCACGCCGCCGTCCAGCAGCCTCAGGCCGACCGGCACGGCGACCATCGCCACCGACATCGTGGCGACCAGTTCCAGCACGAACGCCGACAGGAACGCGACGCGGAGCGCCGACATCGTCTCGGTCATGTGCTGCGCGGCCAGTCTGCGGACCGTCGTGGACTGCGCCTCGGCCCGCCCGAACGCCCGCAGCGTGCCGATTCCCTTGACCACGTCGAGGAAGTGGCCGCCGAGAGTGGCCAGCGCGTCCCATTGGCGGGCCGTTCGTTCACGGGTGTGGGCGCCGACCAGCGCACCGAAGATCGGGATCAACGGCAGCGTCGCGAGGATCGTCAGGGCCGCGGTGAGGTCGGCGAACGCCAGTCTGATCACCACCGCGAGCGGCACGGCCACGGCCAGGATCTGTTGTGGCAGATACCCGACGACGTACGGCGTCACGTCGTGCACGCCGCGCGTGACCAGCGTGGCGACCTCGCCGGCCTTGGTGCCGGGCGACCGCAGGAACGCCTCCCGCAGACGTGCGCGAGTCCGTTCGGCGGCCCTATGAGCCCACTCGCGGTGCCCCCACCACACCAGCACCCGCAGCCCGATGACCAAGCACAGCAGGAGAAGTCCCGTTCCGCCGCTCAGCACCGACGCCAGGAGTTCCGCCTGGGCCAGCACCAGGAACGGGATCGGGATCAGCGCGAGGAGATGGCGACGATCGACCATTGCACCAACACCACCAGCGGGATGATCGGGATCGCGACCCACGCGAGCAGGCCGAGCGTGTCGTTGTGCGCCATGAGTCCGGTGACGTCGATCGAGCTGAACGCGAGCGGGATCGGCAGCGCGCACAGCAGCGCGGTGACCGGGAACACCTTCCAGCGCCGGGCCTGGAACACCCAGCCGTGCACCGCGAACAACACCGGCATGACGAACGCGACGGGCCACGGCGCGTGCAGCAGATGCGCCAGGAACAGTCCCCAGCCCACGGACACCATCAGCGCGCCCATGAACACCAGCCACCACCACAACCGCAGCTGCACGGCCGCCATGAACAGCACCAGCCCGGCCAGGACCAGCGTGAACGTGCTGTGCGCGCCGGAGAGCAGTTCGCCTTCGAGCCGAGGGAACGCTGCGAACAGCACCCCGATCGCGGCGACCAGCCACACCTCGTTGCCGAGGAAGAACGGGTTCATGCGTTGCAGAGCGATCTCACGCCTGCGGAACGGCAGCAGAAGACCTGTGCCGTAGTCGAAACCGGCCAACGCGAAGTAGCCGACGGTCAGCGTGCCGAGCACGACGAGCCAGAGCGTTTCCATCAGAGGGTCACCACCAGCGGCGAGACGGGAGCGGGCGTCACGTCCGGACCCCGGCGGACCGCACGTGCGATCAACGCCCAGTCGGTGACGGCCAGCACGACGAACAGGGACGTGAAGACGATGAGCGACAACAGGATCTGTGAAGCGTCCACATGCGACACCGCGTCCTCGGTCCGCAGCAGCCCGTAGATCAGCCACGGCTGCCGTCCGATCTCGCGGAACAGCCACCCGAAGATGGCCGCCACGAACGGCAGCGGAATGCCGATCACCATGAGGTACAACGGAAAGCGCATCCGGATCACGGCGTCTTTGATCAGCAACGGCAACGTGAGCCAGCTGACCATCGTCAGCGTCATCCCGATGATGATCATGAACCCGAGCGGTGCGCCGATCCACGGCGCCGCCTCGGTCTTGTGCGGCTGGTACTGCGCGATGACCGGGAACTGCGCGAACCCGGCCCCGATCAGCGACGGCGTGGCCAGTGCGGTCGTGACCACGCCCAGCCGCAGCGACCGCCGGAAGAAGTCGACCTCGGGCGTCCTCTTGATGAAGTGGTAGGCCGAGATCCCGGTCATGAACACGCCGCCGACCGTGATGGACGCGAAGATCACGTGCATCAACGCCGAGGTGAACGTGGGGTTCGAGAGCAGCGCGCTGAAGTCGTCCAGCCGCAGCACGTTCCCGTCGACCCGGTAGCCGACGGGGTGCTGGAGGAACCCGTTCGCCGCCATGATCCAGAACGCCGACGCGAACGCGGTCAGCGCCGTCAGGTACAGCAACGACAGGTGCACCCAGCGATTGAGCCTGCCCCAGCCGAAGATCCACAGCCCGAGGAACGTCGACTCCAGGAAGAACGCGATCAGCGTCTCCATCGCGAGCGGCGCGCCGAACACGTCGCCGGCGTAGGTCGCGAGGCCCGACCAGTTCAGCCCGAACTGGAACTCCATCACGATGCCGGTGACGATCCCCAGCGCGTAGTTGATCACGTAGATCCGGCCCCAGAACCGCGTCATCCGCTCGTGCACGGGCGCGCCGGTGATCGTGAACCTCGTCTGCATGATCACCAGCAGGGTGACCAGACCCAGTGTGAGCAGCACGAACAGGAAGTGGAACGAGGTCGTCAACGCGAACTGGAGGCGGGCGAGGTCTACTGCGCTCATAGGTGGGGACGCTATGTGTAGCTCCGCTACTTATGAAGGCTCGAAGGCGCATTTCAGGGGGATCTCAGGGCTGACCCTGAGCGCGGATTTCAGGGACCGCTTTCAGGGCTGGATCAGTAGACTCGCTACCCATGAAGCCCGACGCGCTACGCGGCCATCTCGACGCGTTGCTGCTGGCCACGCTCGACGGCAGGCAGCTGCACGGCTACGCGATCATCGAAGCGTTGCAGCAGGGCAGCGGCGGTGCGCTCGACCTCCCGACAGGCACGGTCTACCCGGCACTGCGCAGGCTGGAGCGGGCCGGTCACGTCGTCAGCGACTGGAGCACGGTCGGCGGACGCAAGCGCAGGACCTACAAGCTCACGCAGGCGGGGCAGCGCGCCCTGAACACCGAACGCACCGCGTGGCGCGAGTTCACGACGGTCATCGACGGGGTGCTGGGAGGTGACGGCAAATGGGCACAGACGTGATCGAGCGCTACGTGACCGATCTCGGGTCGCGGTTGCAGGGCTCGCGCAAGCAGGTCCGCGAGCTGCTCACCGAGACCCGCGACAGCCTCGCCGACGCCACCGAGGCGCACCTGGACCGCGGGCTGACCGAGAAAGAGGCGCAGAAGCGCGCGGTCGAGGAGTTCGGCCCGGTGCGCGAGATCGCGAACGAGTACCAGGCCGAACTGGCCGTGGCGTATGGCACGCGCACCCTCATCTGGCTCGCGATTGTGCTGCCGCTGATGCACATGGCGTGGGAGTACGGGCGGATGCTGCTCATCGGTCCGTGGCAGGACTTCGGCGCGATGCCGCCGGCCTGGTACCTGTTCATCGCCAAGGCCAACGACCTGACCAGCGGCATCGCGTCCGGCGTGGCGCTGCTGGCGTTGATCCTCGGCCGGTTCCTCGCGCGCAGGTGCGACGCGAAGCTGCTGGCCAGACTCGGTGCCACCATCGCGATCGGCGCTGTCGCGGCGGTGCTGCTGGGCAACCTCTCGATCATCCTGGCCACCGCGCATCTCGACGTGTCGCGGCTGATGCAGTCGTTGCCGATGACCATCGCGAGCATGGTCACCTGGATCGTGATCATTCGTCTCGGTCTGCTCGCTCGCCGCTGCCTGAGCTGTGTCACGATCGTCGCGTGACCAACGCCCTGATCTACCTGATCGTGATGATCGCCGTCGCGGCAGTGGTGTTCCTGCTCGCGGCGTTGGTGTTCGGGCGCGGCGAGGAGCTCGCGCCGCTGCCGCCCGGTGCGTCGCCCACGCGGCTGCCCTCCGACGACATCACCGCGGAGGACGTCCGCGAGCTGAAGTTCCAGCAGGTCTTCCGCGGCTACAAGATGTCCGAGGTCGACTGGGCGTTGCAGCGGCTCGCGACCGAGGTCGAGACGCTGCGGGCGCGCGTCGCGGAGCTCGAGGACGCCGACAACCTGGAGAGCAGTGAGCACCGGGCCTGAGCTCGCGGAGGAGTGCACGTGATCGTCCGTTGTCCCTGGGGTGACTCGACCCCGGACTACGCCGAGTACCACGACACCGAGTGGGGCGTGGAGCTGCACGGCACCCCCGAGCTGTACGAGCGGATGTCGCTGGAGGCGTTCCAGTCCGGGCTGTCGTGGATCACGATCCTGCGCAAGCGGCCGGCGTTCAGGGCGGCGTTCGGCGACTTCGACCCACAGCTGGTCGCGAAGTTCGGGCCCGCCGACGTGGAACGGCTGATGGCCGACGCGGGCATCGTCCGGAACCGGCTGAAGATCGACGCCGCGATCCACAACGCACGGGTGATCGTGTCGGAGGGCGTCGACCTGGACGCGCTGCTGTGGTCGTTCGCGCCCGCCAGGCACAAGCGGCCGAAGACGTTGGCGGACGTGCCGGCGATCACGGACGAGTCCAAGGCGATGGCCAAGGAACTGAAGAAGCGCGGCTTCAAGTTCCTCGGCCCCACCACGTGCTACGCGCTGATGCAGGCGACCGGCATGGTCGACGACCACATCTCGACGTGCTTCCGGGCCAAGAAGGCGACCCGGCGCGCTACTTCCCGCTGAACTTCGGGGCGCGCTTGGTCACGAAGGCGTCGACCGCCTCGCGGTGATCCTCGGTCGCTCCGCAGTCGGCCTGGGTGCGGCGCTCCGCTTCGAGAGCGTCCTCCAGGGTCCCGTCCGCCGCCGCGGCCAGCGCTTCCTTGATCTTCGCGTACGCGGTCGTCGGGCCCGCGGCGAGCTTCGCGGCCAGCAGGTGCGCGGTGGACAGCAGTTCCTCGTCCGGCACGACCTGGTTGACCATGCCGACCCGCAACGCCTCCTCGGCGCCGACGGGCTGCGCGAGCAGCATCATCTCCATCGCGCGGCCGTGGCCGATCAGCCGCGGCAGCGTGTAGGACGCGCCGGAGTCCGCAGTCAGGCCGACGTTCGCGAACGCCATCAGGAACTTCGCCGACTTGCCCGCGATGCGCAGATCGGCGGCGTAGGCGAAGGACGCGCCCGCGCCCGCCGCGCTGCCGTTGACCGCGGCGATCACCGGCTTCGGCATGCCGATCAGCTCGCGCACGATCGGGTTGTAGTGCTTCTCCACGGTGTTCAGCGGTGCCGGATCACCGGCCTGCAACAGGCCGATGTGCTCCTTGAGGTCCTGACCCGCGCAGAACGCCCTGCCCGCACCCGTGATCACCACCGCGCGCACCGACTCGTCCGCCGAGGCTTCGCGCAGCGCGGCGAGGAACGACTCCTTCAGCGCGACGGTGAAGGCGTTGAACGATTCGGGGCGGTTGAACGTGAACGTGCGCACACCATCGGCGTCGTCGACGAGGAGCTCGGACACTGGACCTCCATCAAGCAGTGGAAACGTTGCGCACCGGCCGCAGGCACTCGTCGACGAACCGACTCGTGCCCGGTGCCAGCCGCAGTGTCTGTTCGTCGAAGAACGACGCTGCCGCGTGGCCCGGCCAGTCCGGTGGCAACAGTTCAGCAGGAAGACCGGGATCGCGGAACAGGAACTTCCGCCACGCGTGCAGCAGCCGCTGTGACGCGGCGAACGCCGCCGCGTCGTCCGTTGCGTCCACAACGGACACCTTCTCGTGCCAGTGCGCGACGAACCCGGCGTAGTCGCGCCCCAGCTCGGCCAGGTCCCAGGCCTTGGCGGCGAGCTCGGCGTCGCCACCGTCGTGTGAACCGTGAAAAGTTCGTGCGGGAACCTCTCCGGCGGCCAGCACGTCGGCCAGCTCCGGGGACGGCCGGGGAGCGATCCACGTCACAGGGCCGAGCGCGCCGTAGCCGAGCAGCTGTAGTTCCGAAGCCAGGTGATCGCGCGAGTCGCGGCCGGGGATCTCCTCCAGCACCACCACGTGCCAGCGACCGTCCCACGTGGACGGCCCGGTGCGGTAGATGCGGGCGGCGGCCTCGTCGAGCCGCCGTTCCCCGCGAGGTGTCATCGCATATCCAGGCCCGTCAGGCAGCCTGGACGGCTGCAACCAGCCCTGCCGGACCGTGCGGGACACGGCCGTGCGGACGGCCGGCGCGGCGAATCCCAGGGGCTCGAGCAGCCGGACGAGCGCGGCGATGGTGGCGGCGCCACCGCGTTCGCGAAGGTGGCCGCCGTAGACGTCGAAGAGCGCGGAACGGGCTCGCACCCGGCCCATCCTGTCACGACACGACCTGGTGTGCCGAAAGTGTTGCCTTGTCGTGAAAACAGGTGTTGATCAGGCACAAGTCAAGATCGACAAATGTCACCCGGACTCGCCAAAAGATCGGTTCGGTTTCGCCCCTGAGTCGCCATAGGGGAGAATGGAGCAGATCCGGCCCTGGCCGGACGGGGAAGATGTTGACGGAGGGAGCACGCGATGGCGGCCATGAAGCCCCGGACCGGCGACGGTCCCCTCGAGGTCACCAAGGAGGGACGCGGCATCGTCATGCGCGTGCCGCTCGAGGGTGGTGGGCGCCTCGTCGTCGAGATGTCGGCGGACGAGGCCAGCGCCTTGGGCGACGCGCTGAAGGCCGCCGCCGGCTGAGGCCTCCCGGTGAGAAGCACGTGAAGCCCCGGTTTCCACAGTGGAGACCGGGGCATCGCTTCGTTCTCGGTCTGAGAGAGAATGAACGGTCGTTAATGCAATAGGGGAGGTCCAACCGTGGCGTCGACGGTGCCGTCAGTGCCAACCAAGCTCGTGGACGTCGAGGTGGCCACCTCGACGCGCCGCAACGTTCCGGCGGTCGTGCTCGCGGCCACCGGACCGGCGCTGGGACCGGGCGGCGACGGCATCGACGTCTCCGACCTGACCGGCAAGGCCGGCGAGGCGGTGCGGCACGACGAGGCCTGGACCCTCGGCGTCGGCACCGGAACGCTCGCCGACTACCGCACGGCCGGGGCCAGCCTCGTCCGCGCGCTGAGCGGCGAGGACGCGCCCAGGACCGCCGACGTCCTGCTGACCCCGGACTTCGACGCCGAGAAGGTGCGCGCGTTCGTGCTGGGCGCGGCGCTCGGCGGCTACCGCTTCAAGGTCACCGGTGAGGACGGTCCGGCGCGCGTCGGCTCGTTGCGGCTGATCACGGCCGACGACGGGTTCGAGGAGGTGCTCACGTCGGCCGCGCTGAAGGCCCACGCGCTCGCCACCGCGACCTCGCTGGCACGTGATCTCGCCAACACGCCGTCCAACGTCAAGGACCCGCGCTGGCTCGCCACGACCGCCGCCAAGCTCGCGGACAAGGTCGACGGACTGCACGCCACCGTGCGCGACGAGAAGTGGCTGGCGCAGCAGGGCTTCGGCGGCGTGCTCGCGGTCGGCGGCGGATCTGCCCGGCCACCGCGGTTCCTGGAGCTGACGTACGGCACCACCGGCCCGCACCTGGTCTTCATCGGCAAGGGCATCACGTTCGACACGGGCGGCATCTCGGTGAAGCCCGCGGACGGCATGCACCTGATGCGCACCGACATGGCCGGAGGTGGCGCGGTGATCTCCGCGCTGCTGGCCGTGGCGCGCCGGCGGCTCCCGGTCAGGGTCACCGGGCTCGTGCCGTGCGCGGAGAACCACGTCTCCGGCTCGGCGTACCGGCCGGGCGACGTCGTGCGCCACTACGGCGGCGCGACCACCGAGGTGCAGAACACCGACGCCGAGGGCCGCATGGTCCTGGCCGACGCGATGGCGTACGCGGTGAAGAACCTGAAGCCGGACCTCGTCGTGGACGTGGCGACGCTGACCGGTGCGATGAAGGTGTCGCTCGGCCTGCGCACCGGCGCGGTGTTCAGCGCGTCCGACGACCTCGCGGCCGAGGTGGTCGCCGCGGGTGCGAACGTCGGCGAGAAGTGGTGGCGGATGCCGTTGCTCGAGGAGCACGTCAGTGCCGTCGCCAGCGAGGTCGCGGATTACAAGCAGTGCCCTCCCGGTCCCGGCGGCATCACGGCGGCGCTGTTCCTGCAGAAGTTCGTGGGCGACGTGCCGTGGGCGCACCTCGACATCGCGGGTCCCGCGCGGTCGGAGAAGGTCTACGACGAGGTCGTCGCGGGAGCCACCGGCTTCGGCGCGCGGACGCTGATCGAGCTGGCTGAAAAATATTCGCGTTAGTACCTACGATCTGCCGATACGAGACGGCGAAGTTCCACGGCATGATGTGAGCGCCTTCACACCGTCGTAGAGGAGCTCTCGTGTTACTTCGCCTGGCTCTCGCCGTCTCGCTGGTCCTGGCGGCCATATCCCCTGCCACCGCGAGCACGCCGTGGTGGGAACCCGTGGCGCGGCCCGCGGTGGACTCGCAGATCAACGTGACCGGCGAGCCCTTCAAGGGCACCGACGGCCAGGGCAGGGTGCGCGGGCTCGTCGACGCGCACAACCACCTCATGACCAACGAGGGCTTCGGCGGCAAGCTGATCTGCGGCAAGCCGTTCTCCGAGCAGGGCATCGCGGACGCGCTGAAGGACTGCTCCGAGCACCACCCGGCGGGCCTCGGCGCGATCTTCGAGGCGATCGTGACGGGCGATTTCGACGGCCACGACCCGGTGGGCTGGCCGACGTTCAAGGACTGGCCGTCCTCCACCACGGTCTCGCACCAGCAGAACTACTACGCCTGGCTGGAACGGGCGTGGCGCGGCGGCCAGCGCGTGCTGGTCCAGGACCTGACGAGCAACGCCACGCTGTGCGTCATCCACCCGTTCAAGGACAAGCCCTGCGACGAGATGCAGTCGGTCCGGCTGCAGGCCCAGCGCACCTACGAGCTTCAGACGTTCATCGACAAGCAGTTCGGCGGCGCGGGCAAGGGCTGGTTCCGCATCGTCACGTCGGCCGAGCAGGCGCGGGACGTGATCACCCAGGGCAAGCTCGCGGTGGTGCTCGGCATCGAGACCTCTGAGCTCTTCGGCTGCCGGACGTTCCTCGACATCCCGTTGTGCAACAGGGGCGACATCGACCGCGGCCTCGACG
Source organism: Lentzea waywayandensis (assembly GCF_900115955.1). Taxonomy (GTDB): domain Bacteria; phylum Actinomycetota; class Actinomycetes; order Mycobacteriales; family Pseudonocardiaceae; genus Lentzea; species Lentzea waywayandensis. The sequence continues at coordinate 194,948 of NZ_FOYL01000010.1, read as the reverse complement.
AGATGTACGCGCTCGGCGTGCGCAGCGCGTTCCTGTGCCACAAGTTCGACAACGCGCTGTGCGGCGTCCGGTTCGACTCGGGCACCCAGGGCGGCGTGATCAACGCGGGCCAGTTCCTGCGCACCGGCCAGTGGTGGCAGACCGAGGTGTGCAAGGGCCCGCAGCAGGACAACCCGATCGGCACCGTCGGACCGAACGCGCTGATCCCGGCTTCGGCCGTCGCGCCCGCGTACGACCCGGCGAAGCGGTGCAACGTGCGCGGCCTGACGTCGTTGGGCGAGTACGCGGTGCAGGCCATGATGAAGCGGCACATGATGATCGAGATCGACCACATGAGCGTGAAGGCCGCCGGCCGCACGCTGGACCTCGCGGCACAGGCGAAGTTCCCCGGCATCATCTCCAGCCACAGCTGGATGGACGCCCAGTGGACCGAGAAGGTCTACGGCCTCGGCGGGTTCATCGCGGGCTACGAGAACAGCCCCGAGGGGTACGTCGCCCAGGCCGCCGCCGCGGAACCGTTGCGGCGCAAGTACGACGTGGGCATCGGGTTCGGCTCCGACTACAACGGCGTGGGCTCGCACCCGGCGCCGCAGACCGGCGTGACCTACCCGTTCCGCAGCTACCCGGAGGGCCCGCTGGTCGACCGGCAGCGCACCGGTGACCGGGTCTGGGACATCAACGTCGACGGCGGCGCGCACATCGGTCTCCTGCCGGACTGGGTCGAGAAGGTCCGTCAGCTCGGCGGCGATCAGCTGGTGAAGGACATGCTCGGTGGCGCCGAGTCGTACCTGCGGATGTGGTCGAGCACTCAGCGCTGGACGCCGTGAGTCCGGAGCGCGTGCTCACGGAAGGCGCGGACGGCGGGCGGCAGCGGGTGGTCCTTCAGCCACGTCAGCCCGAAGATCCGGCCGGTGCGCGGGGTCAGCGGTAGCTCGCGCAGTCCGGGAGGTGGAGTGAACTCGGCGTGGGTCAGCAGTGCCACGCCGAGTCCCGCCGCCACCAGGCCGCGCACCGTCTCGATCTCCTGGCACTCGAAGACGTAGCGGGGCGTGAATCCGGCGGCCGCGCACATGTCGTCGGTGATCTGACGCAGGCCGTAGCCGTGCTCCAGGGTGATCAGGTCCTCGCCCTGCAGGTCCCCGATCCGCACGGACCGCCTGGACTCCAGCCGGTGCCCCGCCGGCACGACGACGATCAGGGGCTGCTCGAACACGACCACCGACTCGAACTCGGGACCGACCGGCGGCGGGGCGACCAGGGCGAGGTCGATCTCGCCGCTGACGAGTTTGTCGATCACGGCCTGGCGGGCGTTCTGGACCAGGCCGAACCGCACGTGCGGGTGCTCGGCGCGGTAGCCGCGGACCAGTTCCGGCACGATCGCGCGGCCGAGCATGTGCAGGAAGCCCAGCACGACACGGCCCTTCTCCGGGTCGAGCTCCTCCTTGACCTCGCGCAGACCCGGTTCCAGCGCGGCCAGCGAGCGGGTCGCGGCCTCGGCCAGCAACCGGCCGGGGCGGGTCAGCCGGACCCGGCGGCCGGACTTCACGAGCAGCGGCGCGCCGAGTTGCTCACCGAGCTCGGCGATCCAGCGGCTGACGGTCGGCTGGGGGAGCCCGACGCGTTCTGCGACGCGAGTCACGTGCTCATCGGCGGCAAGCGCTTTCAGCACCGCCAGCTTCGGTGCCAGCTCCAATTCATCCACAGATTGATTCTGGCGCATTTCCGTATTGGACGTATGGCTTAGCGTCAGATGCGTGAACAGGTTGACCGCATCGATCGCCGCTTCGGGGTTCGCGTGCTTCGCGTTGCTCTACACCCCGCAGCCGGTCATGCCGCAGATCGCCGCCGAGTACGGGCTCGGGCCGGGCAGCGCCTCGCTCGCGCTCTCCGCCGCGACGATCGCGCTGGCCGTGGTCGTGGTGCCGATCGCGATGCTGTCCGAACGCCTCGGGCGTCGCCCGGTGATCGTGGTCAGCGTGCTGGTGGCGGCGTTGCTCGGGCTCGTGCTGCCGTTCGCGCCGAACTACGAGGTGTTCCTGGGCCTGCGGGTGCTGCAGGGGATCGCGGCGGCCGGGGTGCCCGCGGCGTCCATGGCCTACCTCGCGGACGCGCTGGACAAGAAGAAGCTCGGCGCCGCGATGGGCGCGATGATCGCCGGGAACAGCCTCGGTGGGATGTCGGGGCGGCTCGTCACCGGCATGACCGTCGACTGGCTCGGATGGCGTGGCTCGGTGCTGCTGGCCGGCGTGTTCGGGCTGGTCGCGGCGTTGATCGTGGTGTTCTTCCTGCCGAAGGCCCAGGCGATGCCGAAGCGCGCGCCGAAGGGCATGAAGGCGGCGTTGAAGGACCCAGTGCTGCTGTCGATGTACGTGGTCGCCGTGCTGCTGGTGGGGACGTTCATCTCGTTCTACAACGTCGCCGGCTTCCAGCTGAAGGGCCCGGCGTGGCTGGAGACGCTGGTCTTCCTCTTCTACGGGCTCGGCAGCACCTCGGCGGCGTTCGCGGGCAGGCTGGCCGACCGGTTCGGCCGCGGCAAGGTGCTGCTGCTGTGCATCGGCGTGCTGGCTCTCGGTGCCCTGGCGAGCCTGGTGTGGGTGCCGCTCGGCCTGGCGATCGTCACCGCCGGGTTCTTCGCGTCGCACACCACGGCGAGCGGCTGGGTCGCCGCGCGGGCTCCCGAACACGCCCGCGGCCACGCGTCCGGGCTGTACCTCGCCGGGTTCTACGTGGGCAGCAGCGTCGGCGGGACGTCCGGCGCCACGGCTTACGAGGAGTGGGGCTGGGGCGGGCTGGTGCTGGTGATCCTCGGCTGGCTGGCCCTCGCCGCGATGCTGGCTCAGAACTCCAGGGCGAGGGTGGCGCGCGAGTCGACCGGCGCGATGGTGGTCTTGCCGAGGCGCGGCAACTCCACGGTCCCGTCGACCATGCCGACGGTGACCGAACGGGTGTCCGCCGGGACCTCGACCACGATCGCGAACGGCAGCGGGCCGCCGTCGTAGCGGGCGCCGACCTGCCGGGCGGTCGAGCCGTCCGGCAGCGTGACGGTGATCAGGTCCTTGGTCAGCAGGCCGCCCGCGGTGTCGGGCAGGTTGCCGGTCGCCTCGACCCGCACCTCCAGCAACGCCTTGTCGGGCGCGGAGATCGTGGCCACGTCGTACTGGCTCTCGCCGAGCTTGACCGGGCGCTGGCGGCCGAGCCGGACGCCGGTGACCTTCATGCCGAGCTCGCGGTCGCCGAAGCGGATCTTCTGCGTCTGGTCCTTGAACTGGGAGGGGGCGGCGGCGCGTTGCAGCACGTGCGGCGGGTTGTCGGTGCGCTTGCCGGACGGGACCTCGGCGCGCTGCTCCAGCGACTTGGCGCCGAGCGTGCCGAGCGCGAGCGACTCGGCGCCCTCCTGCGGGTCGGGCACGGTGTAGACGACGAACACCGAGCCGTTGGCCGGCAGCCGGTCGGCGGGCAGGACCTGGCGCTTGCCCGGGACCTCCAGCGCGAGCTCGGACGGCTGCGGGGCGAACCCCTGCCAGTTGGTGCGGTGGAAACCGCTGTCGGTCTCGTTGAGCTTCTCGACCTTCATCCTGATCACGCGCAGCCGTGACCCGGCCTCCGCGCGCACCGTGCCCTCTGCGGTGAACCAGATGTCCGGGTTCGCCCAGCCGGTGATGGCGGTGCTGAGGAGGTCGTCGCGCAGCTTGATGTCGGCGTTGCCGAGGCCGAGGTCGACGTTGTTGCGCTTGCCGTCGTCGGGCAGCACGGCCAGGAAGTCGCGTCCGGCGGTCATGTCCTGCTGCTTCGACGGGTCGAACTCCTTGCCGTCGGTGCGCACGAGGATCCCGGACGGCGTGCTGCGGTTGCCCTTCTCCGGCACCTGCGGCGACTGCACCTCGTAACGGACCTCATCATCCGTCTTGGTGACTTCCTTGAGCGGCACGGGCACCCAGTCGGTGCCGGCACCGGTGCCGGGGACCTGGACCGGCCCGCACCACAGCCGTTTGTCCACCTCGGACTCAAGGCCCGTCTTCGCGAACCAGCAGCTGACCGCGGCGGCGCCCGCCCGTGCCACGTAGCCGTACTCGAGCGTGTAGGCGAGCTGCGCCTCGGCGTTCGACTGCAGGTCAGAGGCTTCGGCGAGCTTCTTGCCGTCCACCGTGAGCTGGACCGCGGCCGGCTGGGCGGCGGGAGCTGTGGCACATCCGGTCACTGCCAGGAGGACCGTCAGACCCAGCACCGCACAACGCACAGTCCTCGCGCCCCTCACCAGTTGAAGTCAAAACGTCACTACTGGTTAAAGGCGGTGCTCACTCTTCGGGGTTGCCCTGGTCGAGTGTGACTCAAATCACACTGCGGTACACCTCGACCGTTTGCGCGGCCATCGTGGACCAGGAGAACTCCTGCTCAGCCCTCGTGCGTCCGGCGGCCCCGAAACGCTTCGCGCGTGCGGGGTCTGTGACGAGTTCGTTGATCGATTCGGCGAGCTGTTGTCGATATGTCGACAAATCATTCTCGTCGTAGTGGACGAGAAGGCCCGTCTCGCCGTGCACGACGACCTCGGGGATGCCACCGACGTCGCTCGCGACGACCGCCGTGCCGCACGCCATCGCCTCCAGGTTCACGATGCCCAGCGGCTCGTAGACCGACGGGCACGCGAACACCGTCGCGTGGCTCAGGATCTGCCGCACCTCGGCGGGCTGCAGCATCTTCTGGATCCAGAAGACACCCGGCCGTGCCTGAGAGAGCTCGCTGACCGCCTGCCGGGTCTCCTCGGCGATCTCCGGCGTGTCCGGTGCCCCGGCGCACAGCACGATCTGCGCCTCCGGGTCGATCTGGTGCGCGGCCGCGACGAGATGCCCGACGCCCTTCTGCCGGGTGATCCTTCCGACGAAGGCCACGATCGGCTTCGCGGGATCGATTCCACGAGACGTCAGTGCGTCTGACTCCTCGACGGGGTGGTACGCGACGCTGTCGATCCCGTTGCGGACGACGTGCACCTTCGCCGGGTCGAGCGAGGGGTAGGCGTCGAGCACGTCGGTCCGCATGCCCTCGCTCACGGCGATGACCGCGTCGGCGTGTTCGTACGCCGTGCGCTCCGCCCACGAGGAGATCCGGTACCCGCCGCCGAGCTGCTCGGCCTTCCACGGCCGACGCGGCTCCAGCGAGTGCGCCGTCACCACGTGCGGGATCCCGTGCAGGAGTTTGCCCAGGTGGCCGCCCATGTTGGCGTACCAGGTGTGGGAGTGCAGGAGGTTCGCCGCGGACACCGCGGCGGCCATCTCAAGATCGACCGCGAGGGTCGTGAGGGCCGCGTTCGCCTGCTCCAGGCTGTGCGGTGGGTTGTGGGCCGTGGCGTCCGATCGGGGTGCACCGAAGCAGTGCACGTCGACGTCCACGAGTTCGCGAAGATGGGGCACGAGGAAACCCACGTGCACACCAGCTCCACCGTAAACCTCCGGCGGATACTCCCGCGTCAGCAGCGCAACTCGCACGCACTCACCGTAGATCACGGACGTCCCTGTTGGGACAAACCGGTTTGCGTCTGGTTCGAGAACGATCGCACGGATAGGGTCACATACCGTGAAGGGGCAGCCGCACGTTCTCGGAATTGTGCTTGCCGGTGGTGAGGGCAAGCGCCTGTGGCCACTGACGGCCGACCGCGCGAAACCGGCTGTGCCCTTCGGGGGCAACTACCGGCTGGTCGACTTCGTGCTGTCGAACCTGGTCAACGCGGGGCTCGCGAAGCTCTGCGTGCTGACGCAGTACAAGTCGCACTCACTGGACCGCCACATCTCGACGACGTGGCGCCTGTCCAATGTGCTCGGTCAGTACGTGACACCGGTCCCGGCACAGCAACGCCTGGGCCCGCGCTGGTACACGGGCTCGGCGGACGCGATCTTCCAGTCGCTGAACCTCGTCCACGACGAGAAGCCGGACCACGTGGTCATCTTCGGCGCGGATCACGTGTACCGGATGGACCCAGGCCAGATGATCTCGCAGCACGTCGAGTCCGGGGCGGCTGTGACCGTCGCCGGTATTCGGGTGCCGCGCAACGAGGCCAAGGCGTTCGGGTGCATCGACAGCGATGCGTCCGGGAAGATCACCCGGTTCCTGGAGAAGCCGTCCGAGCCGCCGCATGTGCCGGATGATCCAGAAGTAACTTTCGCTTCAATGGGCAACTACGTGTTCACCACCGAGGCGCTGCTGGATGCGTTGCGTGGGGACGCGTTGAACCCCGACTCGGATCACGACATGGGTGGGGACATCATCCCCATGCTGGTGGATCGCGGGAAGGCGCACGTCTACGACTTCCAGGACAACGATGTGCCCGGTGCTACCGACCGGGATCGTGGGTACTGGCGGGACGTCGGGACCATCGACGCCTACTACGACGCGCACATGGATCTGGTTTCGGTCCATCCGATCTTCAACCTGTACAACCAGTTGTGGCCTATTCGGACTGCCACGCCTCCGTTGCCTCCGGCCAAGTTCATCGCTGGAGGGTCCGCTGAGGACTCGATGGTGGGGCCTGGGTCGATCATCTCCGGGAAGATCCACGGGTCGGTGATCTCTTCCGATGTGACGGTTGAGGTTGGGTCTGTGGTGCAGGGGTCTGTGCTGTTGCCTGGGGTTCGGATCGGCAAGGGTGCTGTGGTTCGGCGGGCTATTTTGGACAAGAACGTTGTTGTGCCTGATGGGGCTTTGATCGGGGTTGACGCTCCTATGGATCGGGAGCGGTACACGGTTTCGGCTTCTGGGGTCACGGTGCTTGGTAAGGGTGTTCGGGCTTACTGAGTCGCTACTTTTGCGTAGGTGGTCGCCTTGCGGGCGGCGACGTTGCGGTTGCGTGCTTCCCCCTGGGGGCGCTGCCCCCAGACCCCCGGCAATCTGATCGGGGGAGGGCGCCGCCTGCGGGTTGATGGCACGCCTGTTGCTTTGGGCGGCTGCGCGTTGCTTTGAGGGTTGCGTTGGCGGTGGGGTCCCGTCACGAGCCGAGCCAAGAGCGGGCTGCATGTGAAGAGGAGGGTCAAGTCGACGAAAAGCGTGTCGACTTGACCCTCCTCTTCACATGCAGCAAGAGCTATGGCGCGACTCGTGACGGGACCCCACCGCCCTGACCGCGCGCTAAGGACGGCTCGCCTTCGGCTTCGCGGGCGAGTTGCGTGCCCATGAGTGTCAGGGCCTGCGGGCTGCTACCAGTAGGCCGTCGCCCAGCGGGAGGATCACTGGCACCAGGCGCTCGTCCTCCTTCACCAGGCGGGCGATGTCGCGCATCGCCTGGGTTGAGTCGTCCCGCTTGCTGGGATCCACTACCGCGCCGTGCCACAGGACGTTGTCGAACGCGATCACGCCGCCTGGGCGCAGCATGCGGACGCCGTGTTGCAGGTACTGCGGGTACTCGGGCTTGAAGGCGTCCACGAAGACCAGGTCGTAGGCCGCGTCGGTCAGGCGTGGGAGGACGTCCAGGGCCTTGCCCATGATCAGGCGGGTGCGCGACGGGGAGATGCCGGCGGCCGCGTAGGCCTCGCGGGCTGCTCGTTGGTGTTCTGAGGCCACGTCTATCGAGGTCAGGATGCCGGACTGGGGCATGCCCGCCAGGAGGTAGAGGCCGCTGGTGCCCGCTCCGGTGCCGATCTCGACCACCGCGCGGGCCTGGAGTGCGGTCGCGAGGAACCGCAGGGCGGCGCCTCCGCCCGCGCCGATGGGCACGCAGCCCAGTTCTTGGCCGCGTGCTCGTGCTGCCAGGTGCACGTCGTCCTCGGGGAGGTACTGCTCGACGTACTCCCGCAGGGCCGATTCCGGGGTCACGGGGTAGCAGGTTAGTGCTTCGAGTGCCCAAAACGGGTGAACGTGGCCCGAACCGAGATTCTCAGGGTGCTCTCAGCCCACTCTCACGATCGTTTAAAGGGAGCAGGAGAAGGTACAGAGGCAAGAAGCCAGGCTCTAGTCGGGAACAAGCCGGACCCGTCGCCCGTTGAGCCGCATAAGGGTCGCCGGGCGGCCCACATGGAGGTGCCGAAACACCTGATGCGCACGCAGTCGAGTTCGCCGGAGGCCGTCGCGCCCATCGAGACGGCCGACTGGACGCCGCCCTCGTGGGACGCAATCGTCCGAGAGCACGCGGACAGGGTCTACCGGCTCGCGTACCGCTTGACCGGCAACCAGCACGACGCCGAGGACCTGACGCAGGAGACGTTCATCCGCGTCTTCCGGTCGCTGGCGTCGTACAAGCCGGGCACCTTCGAGGGGTGGCTGCACCGCATCACCACCAACCTCTTCCTCGACATGGCACGTCGGCGTAGCCGTGTGCGCATGGAGGCGCTGCCCGAGGACAACGACCGCCTCGAGGGTGACGACCTGTCCCCTGAGGAAATCTATGACGAGAACCACCTGGACCCCGACCTGCAGGCCGCGCTGGACGAGCTCCCGCCGGAGTTCCGTGCCGCGGTCGTGCTCTGTGACGTGGAAGGTCTCTCCTACGAGGAGATCGGCGCCACGCTCGGGGTGAAGATGGGTACGGTGAGGAGCAGGATCCACCGGGGCCGCCAGGCTCTGCGGGTCGCGCTCGAACGCCGTCGTCAAGAATCGTTGCTGGAGGACTCTGCATGACCGACCTCCGTGGTTGGGGCCTGCCTGAGCAGCATCTCTTGCCGGATGCCGTGGTTGCGTTCGTGGACGGAGAACTGTCCTCGACCGCCCACGAGCGAGCCTCGGCGCACATCCAGCGCTGCGGTTTCTGCGCATTCGAGACCTACACGCAGCAGCAGGCGCGCTCCGCCGTGCGCACCGCTTCGGCGCCCACGGCGTCCGCCTCGCTGCTGGACAGGCTCGGCGCGATCCCTCAAGAGGTCGAACTGCCGTCCGCTCCGGACGGGCTCGCGATCACCGAGGACGGTCAGTTCGTCGCCGTGCAACGGACGGACAAGCCCGCGTTCGGCTCAGGGCCGGTGCTGGGTTCGTCCAGACCTCTGGGCAGCAACGGCTGGTTCAACGGCCGCCGTGCCCGCCAGGGCGCCGGGGTCGTCGTGAGCGGCATGCTGCTGAGCGCGCTCGCGTTCACCACGCCGGAGAGCGACGCGCCCGCCACGACGCCAGTGCCGCAGAACGCCGGCGCGATCTTCGCGACCACCCCCTGACAGTCATTTCACTGTTCGTGAGGCACGCTGTAGTTCAGCACTCCTAGCGGAAAACTCGGGGAGAGATGAGCCAGCAGTCGCCCAACGGCCAGACGTCCACACCCGTTTCCGGAGTGGACGACGGAGCCCATCGCCGGCTCCGGCCACGGCCCCTGGTGCAGCCGCCGGTCGACCCCGCGTCCGCCACCGCCTTCGGCCGCCCGGACGGTGTCGCCGGCGCGTTCGCGGCGCGTGACGTGCCCGTGTCCCAGCTCCAGTCCGCGCCGCCGCCTCCCGAGTCCCTCGTGACGGCGTTCGGCCGCCAGGGTTCCCAGGAACTGTTGCAGCGGCCGCCGCAGCCCGTGTCCGACCCGGATCCGGACATCGATCCGGTGTTCTGGGGCGACAAGCCCGCCGGTGACCCGTGGCGCGACCCGGCCTCCGGTGCCGTGATCGGCCCGCCCGCCGTCGGCGAGGATCCCCCCGGCGAACCTGAGCGCAAGCCCGAGCCCGGCCCGCAGCTGAGCGTTCCCGAGCTGCTGTTCGGCCGACGCGTGAAGCCGACCGCGATGGCGTTGCTGCTCACGGTCGCGCTCGTGCTCGGTGCCGTCGGTGGTCTCGTCGGCTGGCTGATCGGACGGGCCGGAAACCCCCTGACCGACTCGACGGTCACGCTGGCCGAGATCGCCGAGGGCAAGGAACGTCCCGCCGGCTCGATCTCGGACATCGCCAAGCGCGTCACACCCAGCGTCGTCTCCATCGAGTTCAAGGGCACGAACGTCGCGGGCGTCGGTTCCGGCGTCGTCATCGAGGGCGGCGGCTACATCCTGACCAACGACCACGTCGTCGCCCCGGCGGCCCAGGACTCGTCGGCCAAGCTCAGCGCCGTCTTCACCGACGGCACCCGCGCCCAGGCCCGCGTGGTCGGCCGCGACCCGAAGACCGACCTCGCGGTCATCAAGGTCGAGGTCACCAACCCCACCGTCCTGCAGTTCGGCAACTCCGACGAACTCGAGGTCGGCGACAGCGTGATCGCCATCGGTTCGCCGCTTCAGCTGTCCAACACCGTCACCGAGGGCATCGTCTCCGCGTTGCACCGCCCGGTGACCGCCGCGGGTGAGAACGGCGGCCCGCAGGTCACCTACGACGCGATCCAGACCGACGCCGCCATCAACCCGGGCAACTCGGGCGGCGCGCTGGTCGACTCGCGCGGCGCCCTGATCGGCATCAACTCGTCGATCCGCACCGAGACCGGCGGTTCGGTCGGCCTCGGCTTCGCGATCTCCGGCAACCAGGCCCGCAAGATCAGCCAGGAGCTGATCCGCAACGGCCAGGTCAAGCACGCGGACATGAACGTCAACGTGAAGTCCGTGTCCGCCGAGACCTCCGAAGGCGCCCAGGTGCAGAACGTCCCCGCCGGTGGCGCGGCCGCGGCCGCGGGCATCCAGGAGGGCGACGTGATCACCAAGGTCGGCAACCGCATGGTCCGCAACGCCGCCGAACTGGTCGTCGCGGTCAGGGAGCACGAAATCGGCGAAACCGTGCAGGTAGTGCTGGCACGCCAGGGCCGTGAGCTCAAACTAGACGTGACATTGAAGAGCGACTGAGAAGTAGGCTGGGACCTGTGTTCGACAGCATCGGATGGGTAGAGATCCTCATCATCGTCGTCGCGGGTCTCTTCATCCTGGGGCCCGAACGCCTGCCATCGGCCGCGGCCTGGCTGGGCAAGACGGTGAGGCAGGTCCGCGAGTACGCGACCGGCGCGCGAGAACAGTTGAAGCAGGAGATGGGGCCGGAGTTCGAGTCGCTCCGCAAGCCCCTCGAAGACCTGCGGGAACTGCGCAACTTCGACCCGAAGCGCGCGGTGACCAAGCACCTCTTCGACGACTCCGAACCCACCAAGTCCAACGGCTACCCGACGCCGTCGACCCCGCCCGCGGCCGAACAGCGGCCGCTCGCACCGGGCGAGCGTCCGCCGTACGACCCGGACGCGACCTGAGCTCGTTCTGAAACGCACGCGGGGACCGTTCGTACTCATCGGGAGTACGAAAGGTCCCCGCGTGCGTTCGAGCGAAAGGGGTCAGCGGCCGGCGGGGGAGACGTTCAGCAGGCGCCCCGCCAGTCCGCGCGAACGGACCGAGAGCTTCGTGGCGATCCCGGTCAGCACCTGAGCGGCGGCCGAGTCCGGCACCGCCTGCACGATCGGCGTGCCCGAGTCACCGTTCTCCCGCAGGCGCGGGTCGAGCGGCACCTGGCCGAGCAGCGGCACGTCGGAGCCGATGGCCTTGGTCAGCGACTCCGCGACGGCCGCGCCGCCACCGGTGCCGAAGACCTCCATGCGCGAACCGTCGGGCATCTCCAGCCACGACATGTTCTCGATGACACCCGCGAGCCGCTGACGGGTCTGCAACGCGATCGACCCGGCGCGCTCGGCCACCTCGGCGGCGGCCTGCTGCGGCGTGGTGACGACCAGGATCTCGGCGTTCGGCACGAGCTGGGCGACGGAGATCGCGATGTCGCCGGTGCCGGGCGGCAGGTCGATCAGCAGCACGTCCAGGTCGCCCCAGAAGACGTCCGCGAGGAACTGCTGCAAGGCCCGGTGCAGCATCGGCCCGCGCCACACGACCGGCGTGTTGCCCGGCGTGAACATGCCGATCGAGATGACCTTCACGCCGTGCGCCTGCGGCGGCATGATCATCTTCTCGACCTGGGTGGGACGGCCGTCGGCGCCGAGCATGCGAGGGATCGAGTGGCCGTAGATGTCCGCGTCGACGATGCCGACGGACAGTCCGCGGGCGGCCATCGACACGGCGAGGTTCACGGTGACCGACGACTTGCCCACGCCGCCCTTGCCGGACGCGACGCAGTACACGCGCGTCAGCGAGCCCGGCTGGGCGAACGGGATGACCGGCTCTTCCGCGCCGCCGCGCAGCGTCTTGCGGAGCTCGGTGCGCTGGGCGTCGCTCATCACGTCCAGGTCGACGCGCACGGACGAGACGCCGTCCAGAGCCGTGACAGCCGCGGTGACGTCCTTGGTGATCTTGTCCCGCATCGGGCAGCCCGCGACCGTCAGGAAGATGCCGACCACCACGACGCCGTCGGCGCCGACCTCGACGTCCTTGACCATGCCGATCTCGGTGATCGGGCGGCGGATCTCGGGGTCCTGCACACCGGAGAGCGCCTTGCGGACGTCCTCGACGGTGGGGAGTGGCTGTGTGGTGGTCACCTGGCCCATGCTACGTCCGGTTCGTGCCACTCCTACCGGCCGGTCACTTTCAGACAGGCCCAGGTCGTAGCCGGGAGCACGCTGTCCGTAACATCGACGCCCGTGCCGGAATCGGGTAGTTCCCGGTTGCCCACCCGTGTCGAGCTAGGGGTGTGGCGATCGTTCCTCCGCGCGCATGCACGGATCACGAGGGTCCTCGAGGCCGAACTGATTGCTGAGCAGCGCCTATCGCTCGCGGCGTACGACGTGCTGGTTCAACTGGCCGAGACGCCTTCCATGCGCATGCGCATGACCGAACTGGCCGATGCCGTCCTGCTGTCCCGATCTGGCGTGACCCGCCTGGTGGACCGTCTGGAACGTGCCGGTCTTGTCGGGCGGGAACGCGCCGACGGTGATGGACGCGGCATCGTGGCCGTGCTCACACCGCTGGGTGCCGAACGTCTGCGCAGTGCCTCCACCACCCACCTCGCCGGCGTCGCCGAGCACTTCGGGGAGAGCTTCGGCCCCGGTGAGCTCGAGGCCTTCGGCCGCACGTGCGACCGACTGGCCGCGGACGACGTCTTTCCGTGATCACGGTGGTGGGACTTGTGCACGTCGAGGCTGGCCGCCTCCTCGTTGTTCGCTCACGCAACAAGAAGGCCTTCTACCTTCCCGGCGGCAAGATCGAGCCCGGTGAGACCCCGGCCGACGCCGTGCGTCGCGAGGTCCGGGAAGAACTCGGCATCGAGCTCGAACGCCCCGAGGTCCTCAAGCGGTATGTCGCCCCGGCCTACGGTGAGGGCGAAGGCGCGATGGTCGACATGACCTGCTTCACGGCTTCGTTGCTGGGCACGCCGCAGCCCACGAGCGAGATCGCCGAACTGACGTACGTGACGCGCGACGAGTACCGCGAGCACGCCGAAACCGCTCCCGCGATCCACGAGGTCCTGGCGGACCTGGTCGCGAGTGGACAGATCAGGACGTGAGCCGGCGCACTTCCGCCAGCACCAGCTGGTCCACATCGGCCGACGACAGGTCCGTGTACTCCAGCGTCTTGTAGGTGCCGTCGAGGTAGGCCAGCGGTTCCGCGTCCGGCAGTCCGTACCCGAAGCTGTCACGCACCCACGCGGCCAGTTCTCGCGGGGACATCGCCCCGGAGCGCGTCCGCCGGGCCATCAGTCGCAGACCTTCGGTCCGTCCGCCCTCGGTGTGGTGTTCGTGGTGGTCGAGTCCCAGCTCGCGCAGCGCGTCCCCGAGCAACGGCGGCATCTCCTCCCACGCGTGCTTCAGCGAAGCACCGGCCAGCGCGCTGACCGCGGGACCATCGACACCCGCGACGACCAGCTCACAGGCCGCGAGCACGACGTCGGTGTCCCTGGCCTCGTCCACGTGCCACAGCGCCACGACGTCGCGGAACTCCTCGACGGTCAAGGCCGGACCTTCTTCAGGTTGTTCTGCTCCTTCACCAGCTTCTCCAGCTCACCGCGGATGAAGTCACGCGTCGCCACCTCGCCCAGCGCCAGCCGCACCGCCGCCAGCTCACGTGCCAGGTACTCGGTGTCCGCCTTGGTCTGCGCCGCCCGCGCCCGGTCCTCCTCCAGCGACACCCGGTCCCGGTCGTCCTGCCGGTTCTGCGCGAGCAGGATCAACGGCGCGGCGTAGGCGGCCTGCGTCGAGAACGCCAGGTTGAGCAGGATGAACGGGTAGGGGTCCCAGCGCAGTGACACCGCGACGAGGTTGACGGTGATCCACGCGATCACGATCAGCGTCTGCCAGAACAGGAACTTGCCGGTGCCGAGGAAACGCGCGAGCCGTTCGGAGAGCTGACCGAAGGTGTCGGGGTCGATCGAGAAGCGGAACCCTCGCGGTTCGCGCGGCAGGTCGAGTCTGCGCCGAGGCAGCAGTTCAGGCATGGCTCAGTCCCGTCTCGCGCCAGTTCGCCGGCAGCAGGTGGTCCAGCACGTCGTCCACGGTGACGGCGCCGAGCAGGTGCTCGGCCTCGTCGAGCACCGGGGCGCACACCAGGTTGTAGGTCGCGAAGTAGCGCGTCACGTCGCTCAGCGAGGCGTTCGGCGACAGCCGGGCCATGTCCGTGTCGAGCACTCCGGCGACGAGGTCGAACGGCGGTTCGCGCAGCAGCCGTTGGATGTGCACGCAGCCGAGGTAGCGGCCGGTCGGCGTCGCCGAGGGCGAGCGGCAGACGAAGACCATCGACGCCAGCGCGGGCGTGAGGTCGGGATTTCGCACTCGTGCCAACGCTTCCGCGATCGTCGCGTCCGGCGTGAGGATGATCGGCTCCGGTGTCATCAGGCCACCGGCGGTGTCGAACGAGTACTCCAGCAGGCGGCGGACCGGTGCGGACTCCTCGGGTTCCATCAGCTCCAGCAGCCGGTCCTTGATGCCCTCGGCCAGCTCGCTGAGGAGGTCCGCCGCGTCGTCCGGGTTCATCGCCTCCAGGACGTCCGCGGCGCGTTCCTCGTCCAGGTGCGACAGAACACCCTTCTGGTCCTCTTCGGACAGTTCCTCGATGACGTCCGCGAGTCGTTCGTCGTCCAGCGCGTCGGCCACCTCGTAGCGGCGCTTGGGCGGAAGTTCGTGCAGGGCGTTCGCGACATCGGCCGCGCGCATGCCCTCGAAGACCGCGACGAGCTGGTGCGCGCTCTGCGGCTGGCCCGCGATCTCGTTGACGCTCAGGCCGGTGACGTCCTCCCAGCGCCACACCTGCACCGGGCCCTTGAGGCTGAACCGGCCGGTGCGCTCCCGCCCGGCGACGCGGACCATGCGCCAGTCGCGGGTGCGGGTCAGCTCCATCGCGGCGTCCACGACGACCGCCGTGCCGGCGTCCCCGACCTGGATCTTGGCGTCGAGCAGCTCGCCGATCACCAGCACCTCGTTGACGCGCTGGTGGAACGGCCGCAGGTTCACCGACCCGGTCGCGAGCGTGACGGCGTTCGGCTCGATCGAGGTGACCCGCAGCATCGGCACGAAGATCCGCCGGCGCGTCACCAGCTCGACGACCATGCCGAGCACGCGCGGGGGCAGCCGGTCGATGCGGAGGCTGATCACGACGTCACGGGCCTTGCCGATGGGTTCGCCGTCGGGGCCGAAGACGGGAAGTCCGGCCAGTTGGGCGATGTAGATCCTGTTCACAGCCACCACAACGCCCAGGCTAGATCAGGTGGAGGCCGCCCACCCGGCGATCTCGGCGCAGATCACGGCCGTCTCGTCGTCTTCTTCCAGGCACCAGATCCAGTTCGTCACCGCGCGATGCAGCGTCCAGTCCCTGGCCTTCTCGGCGTCGAGCCCACCCGCGTCGCACACCGCGTGGAACCGGTCGGCGAGTCCCTTTCGTCCGTCCATCTCGTCGAACCTGTTGCGCAGCAACGGGAGCACGCCGAACTCGGGATCGCCGGACAGCGGTTTCGGGTCGATCATCAGCCACGGTTCCCGGTGGCCGCGCAGCACGTTCTCGTAGTGCAGGTCCTCGTTGACGAGCGTCGTGCCCATCGGCCGGGTGCCGGCCTCGCGGGCCGCGTCGAGCAGCCTGCGCGGCACCGCCGGGTGATCTTCGAGTTCGCTTTCGAACCGCCGGATCTCGCTCGGCGCCCGGAGTCCGCGATGGCGGCGCATCAGGTCACCGATCACGCCGACGGCCAGGTCGACCGGTTCGTCGTCGAGCGAGTGCTGCTCGAGGCGTTCCAGCAGCAACGCGCCCAGTTCGGCGTCGTGGTCCAGCAACCGCACGGAGCCGTTGCCGTCGTAGAGCTTGAGAGCCAACGGTTCGTGCTCGGTCTCCTCGTCGACCCAGCTCAGCTTGAGCACCGCGGGATGCCCGTCGGCCTGGCGCACCGGCAGCACGACCGCGCAGAACCCGTTCATCAGCGCGCCGTCCGGAGTCAGTTGCCAGCGCGCACACGCCTTCGTCGCGAGCTTCGGCAGCGTCGCGACCCATGCTTCGGCGCCGTCGCCCAGGCCCTCGCCGAAACCTTCCGGCACGGTGATCATGAGCTGAACTCCAGGCGGTACACCACGTCCCACTCCGGTTTGGTGTTGAGCCGGGCGGTCTTCAGAGCGAGCGCCGTCTCGTCGTCCGGCTCGGTCAGGTGCGCGACGGCCTGGGCGTCGATGAGGTGCGAGTGCGTGCTGGGGGAGCGGACGGTGACGGTGATTTGCGCTCCGTCGGCCAGTCCCGGCAACGTCGGTTCGGTGCCGCCGGAGATGACCCACAGCGCGTCGGCACGCCAGTGCGCGTGCACGAGACGGGGTTCGTGGCCGGTTGAAGTGATCCAGACGGCCGCCGCCTTGCGCAGCGCCGCGTCCAGTACTCGAGTGATCTCCACCGGTTCAGCCTGCCAGTGTTGGATGGCCGCTGCTCCGCAGACGGCGGCGAGTTCGCCGGTTGACCGGACGACCAACGCGAACTCGCGTTTGTGAAACGGGACTCAGGGAATATGCGCCCGGAGATGATGCGTGCCACTGTGGCGCTCATAGTTACCGGCCGGTACAAGGAGGTACTCCAGTGGTCGACCAGCAGCGTCCCCGTCGCTCGTGTCTGGCGGTCCCCGGCTCGAGCCAGAAGATGATCGACAAGGCGCGCACGCTGCCGGCGGACCAGGTGTTCCTGGACCTGGAGGACGCCTGCGCGCCGCTGGCCAAGCCCGACGCCCGCAAGACCATCGTCGCGTCGCTCAACGAGGGCGGCTGGGGTGACAAGGCCCGTGTCGTCCGCGTCAACGACTGGACGACGGAGTGGACCTACCGCGACGTCACCGAGGTCGTCGAGGGCGCCGGCGCGAACCTCGACTGCATCATGCTGCCGAAGGTCCAGACGCCCGAGCAGGTCGTGGCGCTCGACTTCCTGATCACCCAGATCGAGAAGACGATGGGCTACGAGGTCGGCAAGATCGGCATCGAGGCGCAGATCGAGAACGCCCTGGGCCTGAACAACGTCAACGCGATCGCCACCGCGTCCCCGCGCGTCGAGACGATCATCTTCGGGCCGGCGGACTTCATGGCGTCGATCAACATGAAGTCGCTGGTCGTCGGCGAGCAGCCGCCCGGCTACGACGTCGGTGACGCCTACCACTACATCCTGATGCGGATCCTGATGGCCGCGCGGGCCCACGACAAGCAGGCCATCGACGGCCCCTACCTGCAGATTCGCGACGTCGAGGGCTACAAGCGCGTCGCCGGTCGGTCCGCGGCGCTGGGCTTCGACGGCAAGTGGGTGCTGCACCCCGGCCAGATCGACGCGGCCAACGAGGTCTTCAGCCCGAAGCAGGACGACTACGACCACGCCGAGAACATCCTCGACGCATACGAGTTCTACACGTCCGAGGCGGGCGGCAGGCGCGGCGCGGTCATGCTCGGCGACGAGATGATCGACGAGGCGTCGCGCAAGATGGCGTTGGTGATCTCCGGCAAGGGCCGTGCCGCGGGCATGGCGCGCGCGAACGTGTGGACGCCGCCGGAGGACTGATTTCGTTACGGATTGTGCTCCACTTCACCCTGATTGTCACTGGACGTGTTCGACCGTCACAGGTTGCGTTCAAAGCGGGTGAAGTGGAGCACAATCAGTCACCGAAGTTTGCGGTCCGCCCCCGGCATGGGGGCATGCTCTGGGGCATGTCACGTTCGAGTAACGGCAAGGCGAGCAGACGGTTGCGGCTATTCAAACGCCGCGAAGACGACCTGCTCGAGCGCAGCTTCCGCAGCTGCCCTGGATGCGCTGCCGACGTCCACGTGTTCGCCGACGTCTGCCGCCACTGCGGTGGCGCCCTGGAGATCGCCCTCGCGGGCTGAGCTCAGTAACTGCCCTGGTTCGCGGCCGCGATGATCGCGATGATGATGAACGCGAAGTAGAGCAGCCATCCACCGATGACGAAGTAGCCGACGATCAGGCCGGCCATGGCCATGCCGTGCCCTTCCTCCTCGCCCCGCTTGATCTTCCCCATCGCGATGTGGCCGAAGATCACGCCGACGATCGCCGTGATGCCACACGTCACGAACCCCACGCAGGACAGAACCAGTGCGAGGATCGCGTTCTGCTGCGGCTTCGGCATGGGCGGCGGGTAGCCGTAGCCGTAGGGCGGCTGCTGGCCGTACGGGCCGGGCTGGCCGTAAGGCGGCTGCTGCTGGCCGTACGGATCCCCTGGCTGCTTCGGGTTGTACGGGTCGTAGGTCATCGAGGGTCCCCCTAGAAGTGTTGAGGCGGGATCTTATGGTCCTGCCTCTCAGTTCGTCGCGTGTGGGTGCGCGATTACACCTGTCGGGGATGCTGTTTCGGTACAGCGGGCGCTCGCGTTGTTGCGGAGAGCACACCCCGGTCGCAAACGGGCGTTAACCGGTCCATACTCGCCGGTAACCAAAGCCTTGGAAGGGAAGTGCGATGGCGCGCCTCGCCCAGACCGCGGGTCTCACGGACATCCAGGAAGAAATCCTCGCGACCGTTCGCACGTTCGTGGACAAGGAGATCATCCCGCACGCCCAGACGCTGGAGCACGGCGACACGTACCCCGCCGACATCGTCGAGGGCATGAAGGAGATGGGTCTCTTCGGCCTGACGATCCCCGAGGAGTACGGCGGCCTGGGCGAGTCCCTGCTGACGTACGCGCTGGTGGTCGAGCAGATCGCGCGCGGCTGGATGAGCGTCTCCGGCGTCATCAACACCCACTTCATCGTGGCGCACATGCTCAAGCAGCACGGGACGCCCGAGCAGAAGCAGAAGTACCTGCCGCGCATGGCCACGGGCGAGGTGCGCGGCTCGTTCTCCATGTCCGAGCCCGAACTCGGCTCCGACGTCGCGGCGATTCGCACCCGTGCCGTTCGCGGCGATTCCGGCTACACGATCAACGGCCAGAAGATGTGGCTGACGAACGGTGGCACGTCCAACCTCACCGCCGTGCTGGTGAAGACCGACGAGGGCGCTGAGAAGCCGCACCAGAACCTCACGACGTTCCTGGTCGAGAAGCCCGAGGGCTACGGCGAGGTCCTGCCGGGCCTCACGATCCCCGGCAAGATCGACAAGATGGGCTACAAGGGCGTCGACACCACCGAGATGGTGTTCGACGGCTTCGAGATCGCCGCGGACCAGGTGCTCGGCGGCGTCACGGGCCAGGGCTTCCGGCACATGATGGACGGCGTCGAGGTGGGTCGCGTGAACGTGGCCGCCCGCGCGTGCGGCATCTCGATCCGCGCCTTCGAGCTCGCGATCGAGTACTCGCAGCAGCGCCGGACGTTCGGCAAGGCCATCGTCGAGCACCAGGCCATCGCCTTCAAGCTCGCCGAGATGGCGACCAAGGTCGAGGCCGCGCACCTGATGATGGTCAACGCCGCCCGCCTGAAGGACTCGGGCCAGCGCAACGACGTCGAGGCCGGCATGGCGAAGCTCATCGCCTCCGAGTACTGCGCCGAGGTCACACAGGAGTCGTTCCGCATCCACGGCGGCTACGGCTACTCCAAGGAGTACGAGATCGAGCGCCTGATGCGCGAGGCCCCGTTCCTGCTGATCGGCGAGGGCACGTCCGAGATCCAGAAGACGATCATCTCGCGCGGCCTGCTCCGCGACTACCAGTCACGCGGGTAGACGAACCTGCTGATTCCTCCGTTAGGGGCCAATCTTTCACGGGACTGGCCCCTAACGGTTTTCGCCTGCGGGCCATAAGGTTCGCTCACTTTGAGCACAGATCTGACACTCCCGAGACCTGTGTCGCCGCCACACGTGGTCCGTCTGGAGCTGGACACGTTCTCCGGCGTCGACCGTCCCGCGCTGGCCAAGTGGTTCGGCGACCTCTTCACCGGCCTGCTCGCGCCCCTCTGCCCGGCCTCGGTCGAGGAGCTCGTGTCGGTGGCCCGTGACTACCGCCCCTCCGACACAACGCCCTGGGGGCCGCCGGGATATGCCCGCCTGCTGCTCTCTTCGGGTGACTTCACTCTTCCGTCGTGGTCGGCCGCCCTCGACGACCTGCCTTCGTTCCTGCGCGTGCAACTCGTCCAGCTCGACTCCCAGGGCCTGCCCCTGGTCGACGACGGCTGGTGCGCGGAGATCCTGCTGAAGGACGACCCCGCGTTCCCGCACCAGATCACGGTCACGGCCGCGCGCTCGTTGTTCGGCGGCTGGATCTCCCATGTAGTGCAACAGGAATGGCTGTCGGTGTTCCGCACGGGCGCCTCGCTCGTGCAGGCCTGCGGCGGCTGGATCACGCTGGACCGCGTCGGCGTGCGCACCGCGCACGAGGTGGCCGCCGGAGTGGGCCTGGACGAATCCCTTTTCATGGCAGCGGAGTTGTCCCGCGGTCCGCACTGGGCGACGTTGCTGGGGCCACGTCAAGTCGCCGCTTTGGGTGGTGTGCAAGAAGTCTGTGCCACGGCGCCGGTCGCCTCCGTCGAGCACTTGGGCGGCGGTCGCATCCTTCTGCGGCTGACGGAACACCTCGACGAGGTGCCACCGGACGTCCTGCGCAAGCTGACCGAGTTCCTCACCCCGGTCCTGCACTGACCCGGCGGGATGCGCCGTCGTTTGGGACCCTGTCCTCCGTGAGGCCTTCACCGAAAACCGACGTGCTCATGGCCGTGGACACCGCCCTGCGCTCCACGGGCTTCGTCCGCCGCGGCCACGTCTGGCTCCAGGAACGCGGTGACGGCGTCGCCGGCTGGCTCGGCTTCGGCCTGGCGGGTTCGCTGGAGGTCACCCCGCTGGTCGGCGTCTGCTTCCGCCGCTACGACGAGGTGTGCCGCGCACTCGGCGTCGGAATCCCGGCCACGCCTTTCGTTTCCGCGCCTATCGGTTCGCTGATGGGCGAGAAACCCGTGTGGCGCTGGACCTTCGAGCCCGGCGGCGACCACACGGCGACCGCTTCCTCTTTGGTGAGCGCGTTTCTGAAGCACGGCAAGCCCTACATCGACAAGCACGCCAAGTGGGACGCGCTGGCGCGCGCGCTCGTCGCGAAGCCGGAGACGTTGCTCGACTTCGAACGGGCGCGGAAGCTGGCGATCATCCACGTGCTCAACGGGAACGCCGCCGCCGCGGGTGAGGTGCTGAAGAAGGAACGGGAACGGGTCGCGGACAGCAGGGACGTCTACGCGAGGTCGTACCGCGCGTTCGCACACCGGTTCGAGCTGGTGTTCGCGAACTAGAGTCGAACGCCTGTTCGAATCGGCCTGTTCCTTCTGGTGTCAAATGACCAGCCGGTATCCGAAATGTCCGAACTCACAGTTTGCTCACACGTGACGGTCATCACCCAATCGGACTATAGGTATCGGACTGTCCATTTGTGAGTATTCGGCCGTTGATGTTTAGTCCGCGTGTTGTCGGGGGACATGCGCGTGACCACGGGGGACCCACTTGTTCGACCGCCGAGGGGCGGCGACGCAGTCATGCCTGCGCGCGCCCAGAAATCTGGTCGGGGCACTTCTCGCCGTGACGATCGCGGCCACCGCTGTCGTCGTCACCGCCAGCGCGCCGAAGGCTCCACCTGTCGCCGTTCCCGTCACCGAGGCGCCGGACACCGGCAGTGCGCTCGTGGCCGCTCGCGCGCAGGGCACCGAGGTCGAGGCGCTCAACCTGCGCACCTCGACGCGTGAAGTGTTCGCGCAGCCGGACGGGCAGCTCAAGGCACTTCTCTCGGCGACACCGCAGCGGGTGCAGACCGACGGCAAGTGGACGTCGATCAACACGGACCTCGCTCCCGAAAGCGGCGGAGTCGCGCCCAAGGCCACCGGGACCGGCCTCGTCTTCTCCGACGGCGGTGCGAACGAGCCGCTCGTGCGGCTGAGCAAGGACGGCAGGTCGTTCGAGCTGACCTGGCAGGGAGACCTGCCGGCGCCGGCGCTCGACGGCCCGGTCGCGACCTATTCCGAGGTCCTCCCCGGCGTCGACCTGCGGATGATCGCGCGAAACGACGGCTACCAGCAGCTCCTCGTCGTGAAGAACCGCGAGGCGGCGAAGGAGGTCGCGCGCGTCCGGTTCGGCGTCAAGACCGACGGGCTCACGCTGAAGCCCGGTGAGAACGGCGCGTTCACCATGGTCGACGCGGCCGGCGCGACGGTGTTCGAGGTGCCTGCGTCGCTGATGTGGGACTCGAAGAAGCAGGAGAACCCGGAGGCGCCGCGCACCGACCAGCAGGTCGTCGGTGTGGAGCTCACCGCCGACTCCCTCACCCTGGTGCCACACCAGGGCATGCTCACCGATCCCGCGACGGTCTACCCGGTGTACGTCGACCCCGGACCGCACACCGGCACGAACGACGGCTGGACGACGGTCTACGACGACGGCACCCACAACATGCGTGAAGGCACGCACTGGAACGGCTTCAACACCCAGGCCGAGGACCCGAACGCCTGGTGGATCGGGATCAACCCCACCGCCAGGTCCGGCAAGGCCTACGGGTGGAACCTGAAGACCAGGACGTACTTCCAGTACAACACCAGCTTCCTCTCGGGCAAGGAAATCTCCTCGGCGAGGCTCGACGTCGCGGTCGTGCACTCACCCACGTGCAACGTGACGCACAACCACCGCCTGTACCAGTCCCAGTGGGACGTCGGCTCCGGCACGAACTGGAACAACCAGCCGGCCGACTGGGGCTCGATCAGCGAGATCGGGATCCCGGCCGTGTACAACGGCTGCTCCGGGCACAAGTACCTCTCCTTCACGGCCGGCAACTTCCCGGACCAGATCGACAAGGGCGGCAACTCGACGTTCTCGATCCGCGCCGCGGACGAGGGCAACCAGGACTTCTGGCGGAAGTTCAACCCCGGCGAGACGAAGCTGGTCATCTACTACAACGGCACCCCGAACACGCCGACCGAGCCGTCGACCGACCTGAACCTCCAGGCGTGCGCCAACTGCGACGGCATGCCGTGGGTCGGCGACTCGACGATCCAGCTGCGCGCGCGACTGTCCGATCCGGACGGTGACCAGGTCAACGGCGTCTGGGACGTGTACGACGACGTCGTTCCCGGCGATCCGGCGAAGCAGAACAAGCGCGTGTTGTCGTCCGGTCCGCACGGCTCGGGTTCGCTGGCGGCGAAGGACGTCTCGCTCGCGAAGGTCGACGACGACCGCCTGGTCACGTGGTTCGTGGCGGCGTCCGACGGCGCGAAGCAGGGCGGCTACGTGATCGGGCCGAAGCAGTTCCGGGTCGACCGCACGGCGCCGGTGAACATGCCGGACGTCACGAGCCTCGCCTACCCCGCGGACAACCGGTGGCACGGCGGCACGACCGTGGCGGGCAAGTTCACCTTCACCGCCAAGGACGCCGACGTCGACAGGTTCGAGTACACCTGGGACGACGGCCAGTGGACCGAGTCCGTGAACGCGGACCGGCTGGGCGGCACGGCCACCGTCACGCTGACGCCGCCCGGTGACGGGCCGCGCGACCTGTTCGTGCGCGTCAGGGACAAGGCGGGCAACCCCGGTCCGAAGCAGATCCACCACATCTACGTCCGCGCGGGCAGCGGCGCGATCGCCCAGTACACAATGGACGGCAACGTCAACGACAGCGCGTACCTCGGCGACCGGCACGGCACCACGCACGGCACCACGAGCTACAGCGCGGGAGCCTCGGGTTCGGCTCTGACGCTCGACGGCATGGGCGGCCACGCCACGGCGCCGAACTCGGTGCGCACCGACTCGAGCTTCAGCGTGTCGGCGTGGGTGCGGCTCGACGGCGGTCTCGACCAGTGGTGGCGCGGCGCGGTGAGCCAGGACGGCAACTCGGTGTGCGGCTTCTGCCTCCAGTACCAGGCCGACGTTCGGCGCTGGGTCTTCGTCATGCCGCAGCAGGACTCCGCGAACCCGGCCAACTGGGCGTTCGTGAAGTCGTTGGAGGAGCCCACTCTCGGCGCGTGGACGCACCTCACCGGTACGTTCGACGCGGAGACCAAGCAGGTTCGGCTGTACGTCAACGGAGTCCCGCAGGGCACCGGTCTCGCCACCTCTCCGTGGAACGCGGCGGGCGACCTGCGCATCGGCCAGGGCAAAGCGGCGAACGCCTTCGGCAACAACTGGCTCGGCGCGATCGACGACGTGCGCACGTACGACCGCGCGCTCACCGACATCGAGGTGCGCGGTGAGGTCCGTCGCGACAACGTCCAGGCCGGCCACTGGCGCTTCGAAGAGGACCGCGCCACAGTCGCGCGCAACTCCGCGACCAACGGCGAGTCCGCGGCGCTGTCGGGCGGTGTCTCGTTCTTCGAGCAGCGGTCTTTGCCGAAGGACTACGCGTTGCGCTTCGACGGCTCCGGCCAGGTCCGCACCACGGGCCCGGTCGTGCGCACGGACAAGAGCTTCAGCGTCTCGGCCCACGTCACGCTCACGGACACGAACGTCCCGATGACGGTGCTGTCGCAGGACGGCCCGGACTCCAGCGGGTTCGTGTTGCAGCAGAAGGACGGCCGCTGGCAGTTCGGCATGACCGAGGGCAACGGCAACACCGCCTGGAACGTGCTCGCACAGACCGCCCCCGGCACCGCCGTCAAGGACACGCCGACGCACCTGGCCGCGGTCTTCGACTCCGGCACCAAGAAGGCGACGCTCTACGTGAACGGCCTGCAGCCGGCGGTGAGCGCCGCCGCGACCAAGCCGTTCTGGGACTCGGCCGGTGCGTTCGTCATGGGCAACGACCAGCAGGGCGCCGCTCTGCAGGGCGACCTCGACGACGTCCGGGTGTACAGCAGGACCCTTGCGGCGGACGAGATCGCCGACATCGTCGAGCTCGACGCCGGTCCCCTTCGCCAGTGGCGAATGGACGACGTCGGCGTCGACACGTCCGGCTACAACGGAACCGCGTCCCTCGGCGACCCGGTCAGCTGGGTCGGCGGGCAGAGCGAGAACTCCGACCCGAAGGACCTCGCCGTTCGCCTGACCGGTGTCCCCGGCGCGTCGCTCTACGCCTCGCACGTCCTCGACACCTCGCGCAACTTCTCCGTCAGCGCCTGGGCCCGGCTCGACAAGGTCGTCGCCGGCCAGTATCCGACGGTGCTGTCGCAGGACGGCAACACGACGAGCGCGTTCCAGCTTCAGGCGACTCCGGACGGCCACTGGGCGTTCGCGATGTTCGAGTCAGACCAGGCAGGCGGTGGTGCGCGCCACGACCGGGCGATCGGTGCGGTGGCCCAACTGGGCGCGTGGACCCATCTGGTGGGCACCTACGACGCCGCGCGCGACGTGATGACGTTGTACATCAACGGTGTTGAGGCAGCGACCGCCGCGCACCCCAACGCGTGGAACCACGCGACGGGCCAGTTCCGGATCGGTCGCGGCCTGTGGAACAGCGCGCAGGCGAACTACTTCCCCGGTGCGATCGACGACGTCGAGGTCCACAACCGCGTGCTGTTCGCGGACGAGATCCGCGACAAGGCGGGCCGTGACCTCAGCCTCGTGCACAAGTGGCAGTTCGACGAGGGGGTCGGCACGAACGCCGCCGATTCCGTTGGTGGCAAGGCGGGCACGCTGACCAACGCCACCTACGCGCCTGGCCGTCTCGGCAACGCGGCGTCGTTCAACGGCACCAACGCGGAGGTCTCGACCGGAGCCGTCGTCCGCACCGACCAGAACTTCACGGTGTCGGCGTGGGTCAAGCTCCCCGAAGACGCCTGCACCGCGACCTGCAAGCGGGTCGCGGTGAGTCAGGACGGCGAGCACAACAGCAAGTTCCGGCTCGGCTTCCTCAAGGACCGCGACCACCTGGGCAACTGGGTGTTCGAGATGACCGAGGACGACACCGACGCCACCAGGGTCACCGTGGCCGCCGTGTCGGCGGAGATCGATGACTTCAGCGGCTGGGTGCACCTCGTCGGCGTGTACGACCGCGCGGCGAAGCAGGTGCTGCTCTACGTCGAAGGCAACCGGGTCGGCGAAGGTGTGGTCAACTCCACGTGGCAGGCGAACGGTGGTCTGCAGATCGGCCGCGCCAAGCTGCGCAGCGCACCGGCCGAGCGGTGGCTCGGCTCGATCGACGACGTCCGCTTCTACACCGGTGCCCTGGACAACGAGGGTGTGTTCGGCCTCTACGGGTCCTACCCGTCGCAGGACCAGCCGGTCGCCACGCTGCCGGTCGCGGACGCCGGTCACTGGAAGTTCCGCGAGGCCACCGGTCTCACCGGCGCCGACAGCAGTGGCCGCGGCAACACCGTCACCCTCAGCCCTGGCAGCGGCTGGATCTCCGGTCCGGCGAACGGCGGCGTGTGGCTGAACGGGACGAGCCAGGCGGGTGAGACCGCCGGTCCGATCATCGACACCTCGCGCAGCTACAGCGTGTCGGCTTGGGCGTACGCGGAGAACGGCATCACCGGAAACAAGTCGATCGTGGCGCAGGACGGCACGCACGACAGCGCGTTCGCCCTGTCCTACAACGGTGATTCCGGCAGGTGGGCGGTCGTCGCGCCGAACCAGGACGTGAACGGCGGCTCGGCGACCGTGCTCGTCTCGTCCGAGCCGGCGCAGCTCACCCGCTGGACCCACCTCACGGTGGTCTACGAGGCTCCGCCGCACGAGGGTTCGCCGGACAACGCTTCGTCGAAGCAGCTCCGGCTTTACGTCAACGGTGTGCTGTCGGCCGTGCAGGTCGGCGTGGTCGGGTGGAACGCCACCGGTCCGTTCACGATCGGCCGCAGCAAGTGGGACGGCGTGAAGGGCAGCTGGTGGTACCGGGGCGTCGAGGACGTCCGTGCCTACAGCCGCGCGCTCACCTCCGGTGAGGTCGGCAAGGTCTACGGTGACCACTCGCCGTCCGAGTTCGGGTTGTACGACTTCAACGGCGGCAACGCGAACGACAGCTCGTGGCGGGCGAACAACCTGACGCCGTCGAGCGGGACGTCCTACGTGCCAGGCGTTTTCGGTTCGGCGCTCAAGTTCGACGGGACGGCCTCGGCCCCGGCGACGGCGCTCGGTGCCAACACCCGTGACAGCTTCTCCGTGCAGGCCTGGGCCCGCCTCGACGACGACAAGCGGACCTACACGGTGTTCAGTCAGGACGGCAACCGCGTGAGCGGTTACGCCCTGCAGTACCGAGCGGAGTCGAAGAGGTGGTCGTTCGGCTCGCACGTGCAGGACTCCGACGCGGCGCCGATGATGAAGGCGCTCTCGGCCGAGCAGGCCGTTCCGGGCCGGTGGACGCACCTGGCCGGTGTCTACGACCACGCGGCGGGACAGCTGCGGCTGTACGTCGACGGGAAACTCGCCGGCACCGAGAAGTTCCAGATGTGGAACGCCGAGGGGAGGTTCGCGCTCGGCCGTGCCAAGGCACAGGGCGCCGACGCCGACCGCTTCGCCGGCCTGATCGACGAGGTCCGCGTGCAGCAGGGCGTCGCCACTGAGGCGCGGATCCTCGCCAACGCCTCGCGGCCACTGCCGGCGGCGGGCCAACTGGGTCGTTTCGTCAACGAGAAGGGCGAGCACTACACCGGTCCCACGGACGTGCCCGCGCTGCCCGGCTACCGCTTCGAAACGCCGCGCGGCATGACGGTGGCACCGACGGACCCGAACACCGTCCGTCTCTACTCCTGCAAGCAGGGAGAGGACCACTTCACCGCGATCCAGGCGGACTGCGAGGGAGCGACGCTGCTGAGCGAGATCGGGGCCGTCTACTCGGTCAAGCCGACCAACATCCCGACGATCGGTCTCTACCGGTGCTTCACCGGCGTCCAGAGGTTCGACTCGACCGCGGAGAACTGCGAGGGGTCGATCTTCCAGAAGCAGCTCGGCTGGGTCCGCGCATACACGATCCTGAGCCGCCACTTCAACGGCCAGTGGCCGACCGACCACTGGAGCTCGCCGCACAACACCTCGCCGGGTTACTACCGCGAAGGACCGCTCGGCACGGTGCTGCTGATCGACATCCCGGGCCAGACGGCCTCGCTGAACATCTGCCAGGACGGCTCGGACGTGTACACGTCACTCGACGCGAACTGCGATGGCAAGACCCGGATCTCCGGTGGCGGCCGCGTCTACAGCTCACCGCCGGATGGCCTGCCGTCCAAGCCTTTGGACCGCTGCAAGCAGACGGGCGTCCCCAACCTCAACCGCTTCGACTCGGTGACGGGCTGCGGCACCCACGAGCTCCAGCAACGCCTGGGCTATGTCCTCGTGTCCGCACCGACCGTCGCTCCGACTTTCTGACCCTGGGGGAGAAGCACCATCATGAAACTCAAGCGCGCCCTCATCAGAGGGCTGGCGGTCTGCCTCGCGCTCACGGCGGTCACAGCGACCGTCCAGCAGCAGGCGATCGCCGCCCCAGGCCCGTCGGTGAACGCACCGGACGTGAGTTCCGTCGCGACCAGCAACGGCTCCCTGTCCTCCCGCGGCCCGGACGAGGCGACGTCCCGTGCGTTGCAGGGCAACCAGCCCGCCGCGAGCAACACCCCGGGCGGCGGCTCCTTCGGCGCCACACCGTTCTCCGCCTCGGCTTCCTGGGAGGTGTCGAAGCAGAGCGGCGACTTCAGCTGGTCGTACCCCTTGAGGGTGCCACCGGCGCCGGGCGGCTTCGTCCCCTCGCTGGGCCTGTCGTACCGATCGTCCGCAGTGGACGGTCTGACGTCGGCCACGAACAACCAGCCGTCGTGGATCGGCGACGGCTGGGACCTCTCGGCCGGGTTCGTCGAACGCGCCTATGGTCCCTGTGCCACGGACACCGAAGGTGGCACGACGCCTCCCAAGACCGGCGACCTGTGCTGGCGCAGCGACAACGCCACGGCGTCGTTCGGCAGCAAGGGCGGCATGCTGATCAAGGACGATCAGACCGGCGCCTGGCGGATGAAGCAGGACGACAGGTCGCGCATCGAACGCGTGACCACTGCCGGCAACGGTGACCGCTTCAACGAGTCGTGGAAGATCACCACGGTCGACGGCACGCAGTACTTCTTCGGCTCAAGGGTCGACTCGAAGTCGACGTGGACCGTGCCGGTGTTCGGCGACGATGCCGGAGAGCCCTGTCACGAAAGTACTTTCGAGGCTTCCTCGTGTGACCGGGCCTGGCGCTGGATGCTGGACAAGGCCGTCGACCCGCGCGGCAACGTGATCCTCTACAACTACGAGACCGAGACCAACAAGTACGGCAAGAACCTCAAGGACGCCGCTGTCTCGTACGTCCGCGCAGGCACGATGAAGTCCATCGAGTACGGCCTGCGCGACGACGTCGCCGCGCCGGCGACCGGCCGCGTCGAGTTCGGTCTGGCCGACCGCTGCGTGAAGGACAGCGAGTGCACCTTCGCGAAGAAGGAGAACTGGCCGGACGCCGCGGTGACGGACAACTGCGACGCCGCCACGTGCAAGGACAAGTACAGCCCGTCGTTCTGGTCGACCAAGCGCCTGTCGACGATCACCAGCCAGGTGCGCAACGGCACCGGCTACCAGAACGTCGACCGCTGGACGTTGCAGCACGAGTTCCCCAAGACCGATGACGTCTACCAGGCCGCCCTGTGGCTGAAGAGCATCCAGCACACCGGCCTCGTCGGCGGCGAGGCCCCGCTGCCGGAGGTGTCGTTCGAGGGCGCCAAGATCCCGAACCGCGTCGACACCCCGACCGGCATCGGCCCGCTGAACCGCTACCGCGTCACCGGTGTGGTCTCCGAGGCCGGCGGCGTCACCCAGGTCAAGTACGCCGCGCCGGACTGCGTGCCCGGTCAGTCGATGCCCGCCAACCCGGAGACGAACGGCCTGCGCTGCTACCCCGTGAAGTGGGCGCCGCCGCTGGGTGCGGAACGCGAGGACTACTTCCACAAGTACGTCGTCGAGTCGGTCACGACCTCCGACAGGGTGGCCGCGAGCGCCGAACAGATCGTCCGCTACGAGTACTTGGACGGCGCCGCCTGGCGCCGCAACCAGTCGGAGTTCACCAAGGACGACAAGCGGACCTGGAACGAGTTCCGCGGCTACGGGCGCGTCCGGGTGCGGACCGGCCACGACGGCGATGCGGCCGGTCCGGTCACCATGACCGAGGACCGCTTCTACCGCGGCATGCACGGCGACAAGCTGCCGAACAACGGCACGCGCACGGCCAAGGTGACCGACTCCGAAGGCGTCGAACGCGAGGACTCCGACTGGCTGTCCGGCATCGGCTTCGAGTCGCAGGTCCACGACGGCACGAGCGAGACCGTCATCTCCAAGTCGATCGCGAACCCGGTCTGGGCAGGCCCGACCGCTTCCCGTGGCGACTACAAGTCGTACTGGGTGGCACGCGAGTCGACGACCAACTACGTCGCGCTGCGGTCCGGCGGGTGGCGCAAGACCAAGAACTCGGTCAAGTACGACGACCACGGTCAGTTGACCGAGGCCAACGATCTCGGTGACCTCGGCACCGACGCCGACGACCAGTGCGCCAGGACCTCGTACGTGCAGGACGAGCCGCGGTGGAGGTGGACCTCCGTCGCGGAGTCCGAGACCGTCGCGGTGCGCTGCGACGTTCCGGCGACGTTCCCCGGCCAGGCGCTGAACGCGGTCAAGAACACCTATGACGGCGTGGGCAACCTGACCAAGGCCGAGCTGCTCGGCCAGCGGCCCGCCACCGGTCCTGTGTGGACGACGGCGACCACCGCCACCTACGACGTCTACGGCCGGACGCTCACCGCGAGCGACGCGCTCGGCAACGTCACGAAGACCGATTACGTCCCCGCGACCGGTGGTCCTGTCACCGGCCTGGTGACGACCAACGCGCTCGGGCACACCGTCACGTCGACGATCGCGCCGGCGTGGGGCACGCAGGTCAAGATGGTCGATCCCAACGAGAACGTGACGGAGGCGGCGCTCGACGCGCTCGGCAGGACGACGCACGTCTGGCTCGCGAACCGGCCCCGCGGGGACTACCCCGACGAGCCGACGCAGTCGATCGAGTACGGCGTCAACAGGGACGCTCCGAGCTCGGTCACGACCAAGCAACTCGCCGCGAACGGCAACTACCTCACCAGCGCCGTCGTCTACGACGGCCAGTACCGGCTGCGGCAGACCCAGACGCCCACCGACGGCGGACGGCTGATCGTCGACACCAGATACGACTCGCAGGGGCGCACATCCCGCGTCACGCAGCCGTTCTTCAACAACCAGGCGGTCGACAAGAACCTGCTCACCTTCTCGGAGACCGATGTTCCCGGTCTGAACCGCACCGAGTTCGACGGTGCCGGCCGTGACCAGAACACGATCTTCCAGGCCGGTGGCCAGGAGAAGTGGCGCACCATCAAGGCCTACGGCGGCGACCGGGTCGACGTCACGCCCCCGAAGGGCGGCACGCCGACCACCAAGGTCCTCGACGCGCAGGGCCGCACCACCGAGCTGTGGCAGTACAAGGGCCTGACCGCCAGCGGTGACCACGACACCACCCGGTACGCCTACTCGGCGGCCGGAAAGCTCACGTCCTCGACCGACCCCGCGGGCAACACGTGGCGCTGGGAGTACGACCTGCGTGGCCGCGAGGTGCGGACGGAGGACGTCGACCGCGGCGTCACCACGATGACGTACGACGAGCTCAACCGGATCAAGACGTCCACCGACGCGTTGCAGAACACCCTGACCTACGACTACGACCCCCTGGGCCGCGCGACGACGGTGAAGTCCGGCGCGACCCTGCTCAAGGAGTACAAGTACGACACCGCGGGCTACGGCGTCGGGTTGCCGGCGTCGTCGACCAGGTACGTCGACGGCAACGCCTACACCAACCGCGTGAACGCCTACTCGTCGCTGAACAAGCCGTTGTCGGTGCAGACGGAGATCCCCGACGTGGAGGGCCCGCTCAAGGGCACCTACAAGTCGAGCTTCGTGTACCGGCCGGACGGCAGCCTCTTCAGCGAGATGCTCAACTCGCTCACCAACGCGGACATGCCGACGGAGACGGTGTCGCACAGCTACGACGACTTCGGCCGTCAGGTGAAGACGTTCGGCGGTCTGTCCGGCCAGGGCACCGACACGCTCGTCAACAACACCAGCTACACGCGGCTCGGTGAGCTCTACCGCCTCGAACTCGGCTCGGGCACCAAGCGAGCCTGGCTCTCGTACTACTACGACGACAACACGCGCCGTCTGAACCGCTACATCGTCGACGCCGAGGTGGCACAACCGAAGCAGGCCGACGTCAGCTACGGCCAAGACGACGCGGGCAACGTGCAGTCCATCACGGACACCACGGTGCTCGGTGTCGACAAGCAGTGCTTCGGCTACGACCACCTCCGCCGTCTGACCCAGGCGTGGACGGTCAGCGGCAACTGCGGTGACCCGGCCAACGCCGCCCTGTCCGGTGCGACCCAGTACGCGCACTCCTACGAGTACGACCAGACCGGCAACCGCACCAAGGAGATCCAGCGTGCGGCGACCGGTGGTGACACCACCCGCACCTACGAGTACGCGGGCGCCCACAACCTGAAGTCCGTGACCACCCAGGGCCCCGGCGGCAGCCGCCTGGACCAGTTCACGTACGACGCCGTGGGCAACACCAAGTCCCGCAACCTCGCAGGCGCGGTCCAGAACCTCGACTGGGACGTCGAGAACAAGGTCGCCAAGCTCACCGAAGGCGCCAAGGAAACGAAGTACGTCTACACCACCGAAGGCACCCGCCTGCTGCGCCGCGACCCCGACGGCACAACGCTGTACGTGGGCATGCAGGAGCTCCGCCTCGCCAAGGGGGCAACGAAGGCCGTCGCCACGCGCTACTACTCGCAGGGCGGCCAGACCGTGGCGATGCGCGAGGGCAAGACCAAGATCACCTGGCTGGCCTCCGACCACCAGGGCACGTCCCAGATCGCGGTCGACAGGGCCACCATGGCGGTGACCAAGCGCCGCCAGCTCCCGTTCGGCGGCCCGCGCGGCTCCGCCGCCTTCCCCGGTGAGCGCGGGTTCGTCGGCGGCACCAACGACCCGTCAACCGGGCTCGTGAACATCGGTGCTCGTCAGTACGACTCTGCTGTGGGCCGGTTCCTGTCGGTCGATCCGATCATGGACCCAGCGGACCCGCAGCAGTGGAACGCTTACGTCTACTCGAACAACAGCCCGATCACCTTCTCGGACCCTTCGGGTCTGTGGTGCGACAGCTGCAACGAGGGCGCTGGCTGGCCGACGGAGCACGGCGACTACGAAGTCACCAAGAACCCCAACGGCGACGTCGTCATCGACCAGTCGAACCTGCCCAAGAACACCAAGTACTCCCGCGACTACTGGAGCAGGTACGTCGATGCGGAAGGCCGCCCCAACAAGGGAGCCGAGAAGTACTTCAACCCGGTGCAGGTCGCGAAACTGGGCGGATACCGGGGCTGCTTCGACGAGAACTGCGCGTTCGGGCGCGGCGTTCTGGTCACCGCTGCCTGCGACTACCTGACCAAGGGGCGGATTGCGATCCTTTGCGCTGCGGCGGGTGGTGCTGCCGCAGCGGCGACCTCGGCCTCGCTCAAGGGGGACGATCCGTGGGCTGCTGCCCTTGATGGTGCCATCGAGAGCGGCTGGTCGGCGGCGATGGATCCGGGGATTCCCAGCAAGATCATCCCCAAGAGCGCGGCCAAGGCGGTGAAATGTGAGAACAGCTTCACCGGTGACACCTTGGTTCTGATGGCTGACGGCACGACTAAGCGGATCGATGAGGTCGAGGTCGGTGACGAAGTCGCTGCCAGCGAGCCGGAGAGCTCGAAAACCGGTGAATACACCGTACTCGCGGTGTTCGTCACCGATGCGGACAAGAAGTACACCGATCTCACGGTGGCTACGCCGCTCGGACCGAAGGTCATTCACGCCACTGCGAACCACCCGTTCTACGACGCGACTTCAGGCGAGTGGGAGGACGCCTCTGAACTGAGCCCTGGTGATCTGCTGCAGACTCCGGGAAATGGTCGTACGGCCCTTGAGAAGAGCCGTACGTACGAGGCGACCATGCGCACCTACAATCTGACTGTTGAAGGTGTGCACACCTACCACGTGCTCGCCGGTGGTACCCCCGTGCTCGTGCACAACTGTCCGAGCGACGGACCTGGCGCCGGAAGTTCCAATGCCGGCAACGGTGGAACGAGTAGCAGGGACATTCATGGGAATCTTCGTTCCTCGCAAAGACAGGTCGACGTCGATCATGTTTGGAACAACGGAGAGTTGTACATCCAGAATGATGGCCAGCTGGTCAAGGTGCTCGAAAACGGTGACGGAACCTACTCGGCCGTCGTCAGGGATCCGAGTAACATGAGCGGTGCGCCAACCACGGTGCTGGACAGGTTGACCCAGTCAAGTCTCGACAAGCGAATCGACGAGGGAAGATGGCAGTAGATCCTCGCTCCGGGCCGAGATCTGAACCCAGCAGATCCGATGTGAAGCGAATCTGGCGAGAACTGATCGAGGGCCGCGTCGATCGGAGACAGGTTCATGGCTGGGCTGCGACATGGGTGGAAACGGACGCGACCATCTCAGATCCGATGGTCGAGAACTCCCTCCAGCACCTGCACGGGTTCGACCTCATGTACTCGTCGGATGCGTCCAATCTCGTTAGCCATGGCTGTGGTGAGCGATGGTTGGTTGATGACGACGGCATCGCTGACGCGCTCGCTCGGTGGGAGGCGCTTTGTCTGCGTTACGACGCAGATCCCGCTGCCTTCCGCAGGGCGGCGCGGTCGGAGGCGATGCGGGCGATCTCCGCGGAGGGAAATCAGCCGGGACCTGAATGAGCGTCGGCTGAACGGAGCGCAGCAGCCGTCGTGAACTGGGTCGGCAGGAGGGCCGGTCGAGCTGTTGGCTCGACCGGCCCTCCTGCTTGAGCCTTTCGCTCCCCGATCCCGGCAAAACACCCGTAGGCGTCTCGGCACCCCGCACCCCGCACTGGCAGGATGGAACGATCAGCGCGTCCGACAGAGGTGGTCCCCGTGACGAGTCCGTTCGCCAACCCGAACCGGCCCGGCGTCCCCCCGCGCCTGCCCACCCCGCCGACAGGGTGGCCGATCGGCTCGTACGCCACGTACGAGGAGGCGCAGCGCGCGGTAGACCACCTCGCCGTCGAGGACTTCACGGTGCAGGACGTCATGATCGTCGGCGTGGACCTGATGCTGGTGGAACGCATCACCGGCAAGCTCACCTGGAGCCGCGTCCTCATGACCGGCGCGGCGAGCGGCGCGTGGTTCGGTCTGTTCGTCGGCCTTCTGCTGACCCTCTTCAGCCCCGAACCGGGGGTGACCGTCGGACCGGTGCTCACGGGTCTGATCACCGGTGTGTTCTTCGGGCTGGTGTTCGCGGCGGTCGGGTACGGGTCGGCGCGCGGTAAGCGGGACTTCCAGTCGGCCAGTCAGCTGGTCGCGAACCGGTACGACGTGTTGTGCCACCCGAAGTCGGCCGAGAAGGGTCGTGACCTGCTCGCACGGCTCGCGATGCGACCCGTGAACCCCGGCAATTGAGACGCTCGCGACGCCCATTGGTTCTGAATCGTTGCTTCCCTTGGTTGCGGCTCCTGATCACCAGGCCTAGGTTCGGTTGACCGGTCCGCCCGGTGCGGCCGGTGGCACGACGAGGTGCCGGGCGCTGCGGTCTGGCTCCTCCGTGTAGTCGGGAAGGAGGCAGGGCCGATGGGTGCGACACGGCGCTATCGACTTGCCGCCGGAGTGGGAGCCGCGGTACTCGCGGCAGGAACGCTCACGGCGTGCGGGTCGGGCGACGGCGGCATCACCGTCAACGTCTACAAGTATCCCCAGGAGAACTTCCAGGCCATCGTCGACAGCTGCAACGCGAAGGCCGGCGGGCGATACAACATCGTTTACAACAAGCTGCCGCGTGAGGCGGACGGTCAGCGCGAACAGATGGTGCGCAGACTCGCTGCGGAAGACGACAGCATGGACGTGCTCGGGCTCGACGTCACGTGGACGGCGGAGCTCGCGGAGGCCGGGTGGCTCAAGGAGTTCACCGGGTCCGTCAAGTCCCAGGTGGAGAGTGGCACGCTCAAGACGCCGCTCGAGACGGCGACCTACGACAACAAGCTCTACGCGGCGCCGGACAACACGAACGTCCAGCTGCTCTGGTACCGCTCTGATCTCGTACCGACGCCTCCCAAGACGTGGGACGAGATGATCTCGATGGCCGAGGCGCTGGTGGCGGACGGGAAGCCCGGCCGGATCGTGGGACAGGGCAAGCAGTACGAGGGGCTCGTCGTGCTGTTCAACACCCTCGTCAACTCCAACGGCGGCACCATCATCGACGAGACCGGTACCAAGGCCGTCGTCGATGCCAAGGCAGTGGAAGCGTTGGCGGCGTTGAAGAAGCTCGCCACGTCCAAGGCGATCGACCCGTCGTTCTCCAACGCGGCCGAGGACAATGCGCGCCTGGCCATGGAGAACGGTGAGGCGGCGTTCCAGCTCAACTGGCCGTACGTCTACGCGGCGGCGCAGAAGAAGCCGGACTTCGCGAAGAACTTCAAGTGGGCGCCGTATCCCACGGTCAGCGGTGACGCCGCGAAGGTCACCGTCGGCGGGATCAACTACGCCGTCAGCAACTACACCACGCACGCGGACGAGTCGTTCGACGCCGTCCTGTGTCTGCGTGGTGCGGAGGCTCAGAAGCTCGCCGCGCTCAAGGACGGTGTGCCGCCGACCATCGAGTCCGTCTACGACGAGCCCGAGATGGCCGAGGCGTACCCGATGCGCGACGACATCAAGGAGACGCTGAAGAACGCGAGTGTGCGGCCGCGCACGCCCGCGTACCAGAACGCGTCGACGGTCATCTCCACGATCCTGTCGCCGCCCGCGAGC
This sequence comes from Lentzea waywayandensis, assembly GCF_900115955.1. Classification (GTDB taxonomy): domain Bacteria; phylum Actinomycetota; class Actinomycetes; order Mycobacteriales; family Pseudonocardiaceae; genus Lentzea; species Lentzea waywayandensis. Next base: position 157,958 of record NZ_FOYL01000010.1, on the reverse strand, counting down.
ATCGACCCGCAGGCCACGGCGGACCGGCTGCGCAAGGAACTGCAGGACGCTCTCGACTCGAAGGGGGTGCTGCCGTGAGCCAGACAGCAACGGAAGACACGGCGACGACCGGGGCAACACCTGCGTCGGTCGCCCCCAAGAAGAAGGTCGCGCTGAGCGAGGGCAAGAAGGCCGAACGCCGGCTCGGCTGGCTGCTCTGCGCGCCCGCCGCGATCACCATGATCGCGGTGACCGGCTGGCCGATCCTCTACTCGCTGCTGCTGTCGATGCAGAGGTTCGACCTGAAGTTCCCGGACCGCACCGAGTGGATCTGGTTCGACAACTACGTCACGGTGCTCAGCAGCCCGTACTGGTGGAACGCGGTCTGGGTGACGGTGTTGCTCACCGTCGTCACGGTCGCCGTCGAGCTCGTGCTGGGCATGTCGCTCGCGCTGATCATGCACCGCGCGCTGGTCGGCCGGGGCATCGTCCGCACGACGACGCTGATCCCGTACGGCATCGTCACGGTCGTGGCCGCGTTCTCCTGGCGCTTCGCCTGGACGCCCGGCACCGGCTACCTCGCCGAGGCGCTCGGTGGCGATCCCGTGCTCACGGAGAAGATCCCGGCGCTGATGGTCGTGGGGCTCGCGGAGATCTGGAAGACCACGCCGTTCATGGCCCTGCTGCTGATGGCGGGCCTGGCGCTGGTGCCGGACGACCTCCTCAAGGCCGCCGCGATGGACGGCGCGAACGGGTGGCAGCGGTTCATCAGGATCACCGTGCCGATCATGAAGCCGGCGATCCTGGTGGCACTTCTGTTCCGCACGCTCGACGCGTTCCGCATCTTCGACAACCTCTTCGTGCTCACCGCGGGTTCGCAGGGCACGTCGTCGGTGTCGATGCTGACCTACAACAACCTCATCAAGGGCTTGAACCTCGGTATCGGATCCACGATGTCCGTGCTGATCTTCATCATGGTCGCGATCATCGCGTTCGTGTTCATCAAGCTCTTCGGCACCGCTGCCCCCGGCAGTGACGACGGAGGGAAGCGCTGATGGCGGGCATCGGAGGAGCGGAGACCCCGGCCAAGAAGTGGGGCTGGGGCGTTCTCAACACGGTCGTCGTGATCTACGCGCTGATCCCGGTGCTGTGGATCGTGTCGCTGTCGTTCAAGTCGTCGAAGACGTTGTCCGACGGCAACTTCATCCCTCGCGAGTGGAGTCTGGAGAACTACCAGAACATCTTCTCGACGTCGGAGTTCACGCGGGCGCTGATCAACTCCATCGGCATCGCGGTCATCGCGACCGCGATCGCCGTGGTGTTCGGCACGATGGCCGCCTACGCCATCGCGCGGCTGGAGTTCCCCGGCAAGAACCTGCTGGTGGGCGTCTCGCTGCTGATCGCGATGTTCCCGCAGGTCTCGCTGGTGTCCCCGTTGTTCGAGATCGAGCGCTCGCTCGGCCTGTTCGACACGTGGCCCGGCCTGATCCTGCCGTACATCACGTTCGCCCTGCCGCTCGCGATCTACACCCTGTCGGCGTTCTTCCGCGAGATCCCCTGGGAGCTCGAGAAGGCGGCGAAGATGGACGGTGCGACGCCGGGGCAGGCGTTCCGTCGCGTCATCGCGCCACTGGCCGCGCCGGGTGTGTTCACGACGGCGATCCTCGTGTTCATCTTCTGCTGGAACGACTTCCTGTTCGCGATCTCGCTCACCTCGACCGAGCAGTCGCGGACCGTGCCGGTGGCGCTGTCGTTCTTCACCGGTAGTTCCCAGTTCGAGGACCCGGCCGGGTCGATCGCGGCGGCCGCCGTGGTCATCACCATCCCGATCATCCTCTTCGTGTTGTTCTTCCAGCGCCGGATCGTCGCCGGCCTGACCTCCGGCGCCGTCAAGGGGTGAGTTGACCAATGGCAGAGATCGTTCTGGACAAGGTGACCAAGAGGTACCCCGACGGCGCGCTGGCCGTGCAGGAGGTCAACCTCGAGATCGCCGACGGCGAGTTCATCATCCTGGTCGGACCGTCCGGCTGCGGTAAGTCCACCACGCTCAACATGATCGCGGGCCTGGAGGACATCACCGACGGCGAGCTGCGCATCGGCGGGCAGCGCGTCAACGAGAAGGCGCCCAAGGACCGCGACATCGCGATGGTGTTCCAGTCCTACGCGCTCTACCCGCACATGACGGTGAAGGAGAACATGGCCTTCCCGTTGCGGCTGGCCAAGGTCGACAACGCGACGGTGGAGAAGAAGGTCAAGGAGGCCGCGGAGATCCTCGATCTCACGCAGCACCTCGACCGCAAACCGTCCAACCTGTCCGGTGGCCAGCGGCAGCGCGTGGCGATGGGCCGCGCGATCGTGCGCAACCCCAAGGCGTTCCTGATGGACGAACCGCTGTCCAACCTGGACGCCAAGCTGCGCGTGCAGATGCGCACCTCGGTGTCGCGCCTGCAGAAGCAGCTCGGCACGACCACGGTGTACGTGACGCACGACCAGACCGAGGCGATGACCCTCGGCGACCGGGTCGTCGTCATGCGCGGCGGTGTCGTGCAGCAGATCGGCGCGCCCCAGTTCCTCTACGACCAGCCGGCGAACCTGTTCGTCGCGGGCTTCATCGGCTCCCCGGCGATGAACTTCGTGCCGGCGACGCTGGAGAACGGCTCGTTGCGCTCGATCCTCGGCGACGTCACGCTGACGGACCGCGTGCGGCAGCTGGTGGAGGGTGCCGACGCGCCCCGCGAGGTGATCATGGGCATCCGCCCGGAGCACTTCGAGGACGCGGCACTGGTCGAAGCGGCGGCGTTGTCGTCGGGCGGCAAGTTCACGCACCAGGTGGACGTGCTGGAGTCGATGGGCTCGGACAAGTACGCCTACTTCAACCTCACGGGCGAACAGGCGGCCTCGGCCGAGCTCCAGGAGCTCGCGGCGGACGCGGGATCGGACGACGTGCCGGGTGACGGCATCTCGCTCGTGACGCGCCTGTCCTCGGCGTCCGGCGCGGTGGAAGGCGCCTCGTCGGAGATCTGGTTCGACGCGGACAAGGTGCAGCTCTTCGACCCGTCCAACGGCAGGAACCTGACTTACACGGAACGGTGAATTCTCGTTTCTCGGGCCGCCTTCCCCTCGCGGGAAGGCGGCCCGTTTTTGTCACCCGATCGAGTTAGGGCCAAAGGACCGTGTTCGCGAGGGCCGATTAGTGCGGGTCATCTGCCCGGCCGAACTCGGTTCGCCATTGGGCGCTCGGCAGCGTCATCTCATCGAAACATGTTCTGCGCGCCCGCGGGCAGTCCGCACTCTTGTCGAAGGCGGGTACAGGACCACAGGGGGGTTCCGGGGAACCGCCGCCGAGTGAAAGAGAGCGTGCAATGGGGATCCTGGACGGTAAAGCGGTCGTCATCACGGGGGCCGGTCGAGGGCTGGGCGAGGCCTACGCCATGCACGCCGCCCTCGCGGGCGCGTCCGTGGTGGTCAACGACAACGACGGTGACCTGGCAGAACGGGTCGCGGAGCACATTCGCGAGTTCGGTGGTCGTGCCGTGGCCTCGAACCACACGGTCGCGGACCCGAGCGAGGCCGCCAAGATCGTCGACCTGTGCGTGGACGAATTCGGGCGCGTCGACGGCTTGGTGAACAACGCGGGCCTGAACTACGAGACCGCCCCGTGGGAAGACGACCCCGAGACGATCAAGCAGGTCGTCGAGGTGAACGTCCTCGGTGTCATCTACGTCGGAATCGCGGCGATGCGGGCGATGCGCGCCACCGGTGGCGGCTCCATCATCAACATTTCCTCCGGCGCCTCATTCGGCCAGCGCAAACTCGCCACCTATTCGGCGACCAAGGGCGCGGTGGCCTCGCTGAGCTACTCGTGGGCTCTCGACCTGGAGTCCGAAGGCATCCGCGTGAACGCCGTGTGCCCTGTCGCGCACACGCGGATGGTGTGGAAGTCGGAACGTTCTCTGCGTGCCATTCCGGCCGACCGGACGCCGGGCAAGGTGGCGCCGCTGGTGCTGTTCCTGCTCTCGGACCGCGCCGAGGGCATCACCGGGCAGGTGATCCGCTGCAACGGCAGGCAGCTGCACATCGTGGGCCAGCCGTACTTCAAGCAGCCGATCCTGGAGAGCGACAACTGGGACACCGCTTCGGTGGAGCGGGCGTTCACGGGCGTGTTGCAGGCTCACCTCGAACCGTACGGGTTGGAGAAGAGGATGCCTCCCCGGCTCCGTGCGCTGGTGGAGCCTTCGCAGACCGCCTGAGCCCGCTGGGGAGGCGCCGTCTGGTGCCCTGGGCGGCGCCTCCCCTCTACCTCCACGCCGGATACGCGGGCGCGACCTCGGCGTAGCGCTCGGACCAGTTCGGCGGCGTCTCGTTGCGCAGGAAGGCTTCCGCGCGGTCGAAGAACGCGTGCGTGCCGGGCGCGAAGCCCTTGGCGTTGCGTTCGGACAGCCCGCTGTGGGTGAACTGGAGCAGAGTCTCGTCGCCTTCCGCGGTGAGCTCGTAGCGCACGACGCTGTCCTCCACGATGCGCTGGTGCCACTCGTGCTCGAAGACCGCGCGGCCGTTCTCCGGAGGCTGCCACGTCAGGATGCGGCCCGTGACGCGCTTGGCCTCCATCGGCGCGGGCGGGTCCTCGGGTTCGATGACGACCGTTTTGCCTTGCGGGTCAACGGTTCCCTCGCCGAACCACGCCTTGCGTTCGGCGTCGTCGGTGATGGCCGCCCAGACGCGGTCGATCGGGAACCGGAACCTGCGGTGGAACGTGAGGACGGCGTGCTCGCCTTCGGCGGTGATGGTGCCGAGGTCGTTCATTCGTTCTCCAGGTGCTGTCGAAGTGCGTCGAGGTGGTCGCGCCAGAAGCGGCGGTACGGGGTGATCCAGTCGTCGATGCGTTGCAGGCCATCGGGTTTGAGCGCGTAGATGCGGCGCTGGCCGTCCGGTCGCACCTCGACCAGTCCCGTCTCCCGCAGGATGCGGAGATGACGGGACACGGCGGGCTGGGTCAGCGCCGGGAGGCTGTCCACGAGTTCGCCCGCGGTGCGTTCGCGTTCGGCCAGCAGGCTGATCAGGTGCCGGCGGGTCGGTTCGGCCACTGCCTCGAAGACGTCCACGGTCAGTTTTATAACCCAGTACGTATATAAGCACAAGTGTATATAGGCGTTCTGGTGACGTTTGCGCACGTCACACGGATGGCTGCGGAAATTGTCGGTGTCGCCTGTCACCATCGGGACATGGCCGAACGTAAACCCAGAGTCACCGACTGGCGGCTCGTCGTGCAGTCCCGGTTGGACCGGGTCCGCGCGGATCTGGCCGCGCTCGGCCCGTCCGATCCGGTCGATCCCGAGGGCGACGTGTGGCGCCGCACGGCCGAGGCGCAGGCCGCCGTGGTCGAGGCGATGCTCGGCAGCCGCGAGCCGTGGTGGCGCATGCTGCCGTCGTGGTGGTCGGGCTGGCACATCGAACGTGCCTGGCGCGCCCTGCACGAGGCCGAGGTGGCCACGATCTCGGCGGAACGCGGGTTCCTGGGGCGGTTGCCGGGTCTGCAGGCACGGGTGGCGCAGTACCTGGACGACGACGATCCGCGCCGCCGAGCCCTGGAAGCGTTGCGGCCGGGGGAGTTCACGCCCGCGGTCGAACGGGCGATCGTGGTGGACGCCCTCCGTGCCGCCTACGACAACTCGGACTTCGCGCACGCGGGCTCCCGCGCGTTGCGCAACAAGCTGATCGCCGCGTCCCTGGTGCTCTTCGTGATCAACACGGTCCTCGGCGTCGTCGGCATCGTGAAGCCGGGCATCATCCCGCTGTGCGTCGACCCGAAGGAGAACGCGCTCCCGACCGTCTGTCCCGGCGGCACCGCGAAAGCGTCCGGTGTGGACGTGTGGCTCGTGCAGGTGCTCGGCTCGTTCGGCGCGGTGCTGGCCTCGGTGGTCCTGCTCTTACGCCGCCGGCCATCGCTCTCGCCGTACGTGATGATCGGGTACCAGGCACTGATCAAGATCATGCTCGGGGCGGCACTGGCGGTGGTCGGCATCCTGGCACTGGGCGCCGGCGTGACGAGCGGGCTGATCGGCATCCCCTCGGCGGCCGCTTTGCTGCTGTGGGCGGTCATCTTCGGGTACGCGCAGCAGATCGGCACCCGGCTGCTCGACAAGTACACCGACGAGGTGCTGGACCAGGCGCGGCCGCTGCCGGACGCGGACGGGCCGCGGGTGGCACCCCGATGAGCGTGTCGGAGCGGGTCGCCGCGCGGGTGCGCCGGGACTTTCGCGGCGACGAGGCCGACGAGGTGCTGGGCAGGCTCGCCGGCGCGTTCACCGACAACCAGGACGTCGAACGGATGCACGCGGCCGTCGTGCTGGCGGCCGCTGGAGACCTGGCGGCGGTCCGGTCGCAGGTTCGCGCGCTGCGGGTGGACTGGCGTGACGTGCTCATGGCGGGTGGCGTCGGGCACGGTGACTGGCCCGAGGTGCTCGACCGCGAGTTCGGGCCGGTCAGCTGACCATGCGCTGGTAGCCGATCGGCTCGCCGGTGCTCTCGAACCGGGTGAAGCCCGCCTTCTCCAGCACGCGGGCGGAGGCGCGGTTGGCCGGCTCGACGTGCGCGTGGACCGTGTGCACGCTGTCCAGTTCCAGCGACCCCACCCACCTCCTAGGTGGGACGATCAGCCGTGCGCTAGCCACGACCGCGGCCGTGCGAGCGGGTTTCCTCGCGCACGGCGTTGATGACCTCGGCGTCCCATCGGTGCGTGCGGATCAGCCGGTACCGCTCCGCCGCGACCCACATGTACGCCTCGGTCTCGGTCCGGTCGCCGATCATGTCGGCCTGCCGCAGCATGGCCACGACCGGCGTGTACTCCTCGGCGTACCAGCGGCGTGCGACCTCGCCGCGGTCCAGGAACTGGCCCGTGTCCTGCATCAGCCGGAACCCCCACGCCTCGACGTGCTCGCCGAGCTGGGCGTAGTGCCAGGGGTCGGACAGCACCACGGCGGCGCGGGCCTCGCCGCCCAGCGGCACGCGGTCCAGGAACAGGCGCCGGTAGTCCTTGACGATCAGGTCGCCGCGGTACCGGATGCCGGAGGAGTTGATCCGCGTGATCACCTGCGTCACGTACGCGTCGATCGTGGTCAGCCCGAGGGCGTGCGCCACCGACACCCGGTGGTGGCCGTCGATGATGAAGTGCAGCTCGCCGATCCGGTACACCTCGATCGGCGGCACGCTCTCGCCGCGGCGCGCGGCCAGGGCCAGTCGCTGCCACCGTTCGCGGACGCGGCCGGAGGTCGGGCGGAAGCGGCGGTCGAAGTCGCGGGTGCGGTCGACGCTGCCGACGATCGAGTCCAGCCGGATCGACTGGAGGCCCAGGCGCTTCTCCGACGCCATGCCCAGCGCGTCCACGACCTCGTGGAACGGCAGCATGATGTTCACGTCGTCGGGTTCGCGGCGCAGCCAGGTGGCGAGGCGCGACATCACCTGGCGGCGGCGGGCGCGCAGGAAGTCGCTCTCGGCGTCGGCGACGGGGAAACCGGTGTCACGTCTCATCGCGACCTCCCGAGATGTCCAGCACCTTCTGCGGAACCACGTTGATCACGCGGGTCGTGCCCAACGAGCGGTCCGGGCGTGGATGGCCGTGCGGATGAATGTGGCCGTGCAGCATGAACGACGGCTGCAAGCGCGAGACAAGTCCACGTAAACACTCGAAGCCTCGGTGCGGCGCGTCGGGTTCGTCGCCGCAGTCCAACGGCGGTGAGTGGGTCAGCAGCACGTCCACGCCACGTCCGTCCCGCAGCCTGCGCCACCCGGCCAGCCGGGACACCCGGCGGGCGCGGCGGGCCTGCTGCCGTTCCGTCCACTGGTTCGGGCCCTTGTTGTAGCGGATCGAACCACCGAGACCGGCGATCCGCAGGCCGGCGACGTCGATCACGCGTTCGTCCGCGTTCACCGCACCGGCTGGACCTGGCCAGCGCACCGGAACGCCCGCCTTGGTCCACAGGCCGCGCACGTTCGAGTAGCCGGACAGGTCGGCGTCGTGGTTGCCGGGGACGAACACCAGCGGCTTGTCCAGGGCGTTGGCCAGGTGTTCCAGGTAGTCGAACGGCAGGTCGCCCGCCGCGACGATCAGGTCCACTTCGGCGTGCTTGTGCACCTGATCGGTCCACAGCTGTTCGACCACTTCGTCCGCGACAGCCAGAATCCGAGCCATTCCAGCAGCGTAATCAGGTCTTTCACCACATGACGGGCGGCGGAGCTGCCATTAGCGTGGACGTCGTGCTTGCCGAGCTGTTCGCCGCGGCCGCCCACGCCTGCCGCGACCGCAGTCCGCTGACCCAGCGACTCCTCACCGACGCCGCCGAGGACCTGAGACAGGGCGGGGTCACGACCAAGATCATGGCGGGCTCCGAACGCGACCGGGAGGGCACCGTGCCCGGTCTGCGGTTCGCGGGCGCCGTCCACCGGCTCGTGCTCGAAGGGCGTGCGCCGGGCCTCGCGAAGCACTACCCGTCCGTCGGTGGCCAGCCGAACCTGCCGACGCTGTGGGAGGACGCGCTGCCCGCGCTCAACGAGCACGCGGACGCCCTGCGGCAACGCGTCCTGGCCACGGTCGTGCAGACCAACGAACCCGGCCGCAGCGCGCCTCTCTACGGCGGCCTGATGGTCGCCGCGCAGGAGGCCGCGAAGGCCGCGGGCAGGCAGGTGCCGTTCTGCGTGCGGCTGCTGGAGGTCGGCGCGAGCGGCGGACTCAACCTGCGCCCGCACCACGTCGGCTACCGGCTGGAGGACACGGTCCTCGGCGATCCGGACAGCCTGCTGGTCCTCGACCCGGAGTGGACCGGCAGGCCACCGGCGGACCTGGGCCACCGGCTGCGCGTCGTCGGCAGGGCGGGCTGCGACCTCAACCCGGTCGACGTGTCCACAGAGGACGGACGGCTGCACCTGAGCTCGTTCGTCTGGGCCGACCAGCTCGGCAGGTGGAACCGCCTCAGGGACGCGCTCGACCTGGCCGCCACGGATCCCGTGAAAGTCGACCGGTCGGCAGGGCCGGAGTGGCTCGCGAACCAGCTCGCCCGCGCCGAGCGCGACGTGCTCACCGTTGTGTGGCATTCGGTGGTGTGGCAGTACGTCTCGCCCGCCGACAGGGCGATGGGCAGGGCCGTGCTGGCCGACGCGGCCGCGAAGGCGACACCCACGTCACCGTTGGCACTGCTGGTCTTCGAGCCGCGCCGCACGGACGACGACTACCGGTTCGAACTGCTGCTCAAGCTCTGGCCGGCCGGGATCTCGCTGAACCTCGGCCACGGCGCGGGCCATGGCACGCCGTTCACCTGGGACGTCACCCCTTGGGAGTGACGACGGGGTTCACCACGTACCGGCCGTCCTGCATCTCCACGGGCAGCCGGAACTCCGCGCGGGTGCCGTCGTGCGTGTACTCGACGACGACGGCGCCGTCGCGGTAGACGCCGCGCTCCACCTGTGCGGTCTGGAACTGGTCCGCGGTCGACTTCGCGACGTCCTCGCCGCCGACCGCGAGCAACGGCTCCAGCTTGTGGAAGTCGTGTGCGCGCAACGCGTTCGTCACCTCGGCGGCGAGCTCGTCCGGTGACGCGGCGCCCGGTGACGGCCAGACCGCGATGGAGACGAACACCATCGCGAGCCAGCCGATCGGGAACACCAGCAGCCAGAACCTGAGGTTCGTCAGCCGCTTGTACACGTCAGGGCGTTCCGCTGATCAGCACGAACACGGTGGTGATCCAGCAGAGCAGGAACGCGAGGATCCAGAAGCGGATGTTGGTGAGCATTCTGGTCATGACAGGGCCCTTCTACAACGAAAAAGCGGGCGAAACCGGGACTAGAGCCAGCGATTTCGGCGCAGTATTCGGTAGAGCGTCAGGCAGGCGATCAGGACCAGACTCATGATCAGCGGGTAGCCGAACTTCCACTTCAGCTCGGGCATGTAGTCGAAGTTCATGCCGTACACACCGACGACCATGGTGGGCACGGAGATGATCGCGACCCAGGAGGTGATCTTGCGCATGTCGGTGTTCTGCTGCAACGTGATCTTCGCGAGCGTCGCGTCGACCAGCGTCGTCAGCAGTTCGTCGAACGCGGTGACACGCTCGGAGACCTCGGTGAGGTGGTCGTCGACGTCGCGGAAGAACGCCCGCACCTGCTCGGGGATGAGCGGCGTGTAGCCCTCCGCCAAGCGGCGCAACGGGTTCGCGAGCGGCATCACCGCGCGGCGCAGCTCGACGACCTCGCGCTTGAACATGTAGATCTGCTCCGCGCTCACCTCGGTGCGCGGCGCGAAGACCTTTTCCTCCATGCGGTCGATGTCGTCCTCGATGTGGTCGGTGACCTCGAGGTAGTTGTCGACCACCTGGTCGGCGATCGCGTGCATCACCGCGGACGGACCGATCTCCAGCCGCTCCGGGTCGGCCTCCAGCACGTGCCGCAGCTTGGACAGGCCGGAGTGGTTGCCGTGCCGCACCGTGATGACGAAATCCTTGCCCAGGAACACCATGATCTCGCCGGACTCGACGATCTCGTTGGCGGCGTCGGGGGATTCGTTCGTCACGTAGCGAACGGTCTTGAAGACCATGAAGAGCGTGTTGTCGTAGCGCTCCAGCTTCGGGCGCTGGTGCGCGTGCACCGCGTCCTCGACCGCGAGCTCGTGCAGCCCGAACGTCTCCGCGATGCCCTCGATCTGTTCGGAATCCGGCTCGTGCAGGCCGATCCAGACGAACCCGTCCTTGCGCTTGCGCACCTCTTTGACGGCGTCGGTGTGCGTCCAGCGGCCGGGCAAGCGCTTGCCGTCCACGTACACCGCGCAGTCGACCACGTAGTGCGACAACGGCACGGAGATGTGCGGCGTCGGGCGCTGCTGGGCGCCGCGTCCGCGGATCGAGGGCAAGCTGGGCATGGTGAGTTCCTCCAGGGCCACACGTCGTCGAAGTGCACGAAAAGCACGACGGGCGTCCTACCGGGGGAAACTCAGCGAACTAGAACGATCTAGCAGGCCACCTCGGTGAGGACGCGCTTGGTACTGGCAGGGTGGGGGTCCTTGCTCATTTCGGGGTCCTCACCTCCTAAGGGCGAAAGGCACGGGTGGTGGAAATCCTCACACACCGGTTGCCGAGGGTACTCCCTCCGCGTAAAGACTGTCTCCCCACCTGAGACAGATCTCGATCACACGTAGTTGGAGGCGCAGTGCAGTTCGGTCGGTACTACGAGGAGTTCGAGGTCGGAGCGGTCTACAAGCACTGGCCTGGCAAGACGGTGACGGAGTACGACGACCACCTGTTCTGCCTGCTCACGATGAATCACCACCCGCTCCACATGGACGTGAACTACGCGGAGAACACGACGGACTTCGGCAAGAACGTCGTCGTCGGCAACTACATCTACTCGTTGCTGCTGGGCATGTCCGTGCCCGACGTCTCCGGCAAGGCCATCGCCAACCTGGAGATCGAGTCGCTGCGGCACGTGAAGCCCACGTTCCACGGTGACACGATCTACGGTGAGACCGAGGTGCTCGACAAGACGCCGTCCAAGTCGAAGGACGACAGGGGCGTGGTCTACGTGGAGACTCGCGGCTACAAACAGGACGGCACGGTCGTGTGCGTCTTCAGGCGCAAGGTCATGGTGCCGAAGCAGTCCTACGGTGACGCTCGCGGTGGCGAGCAGCCTGGACGCCCTGAACCCAAGGAGTGAAGTGACTTCTCTGGATCTGGCACAGCAACGGTTGCGTGCGTTCGCGGAGGAGGCTGCGGCGATCTCGCCGCTCTACGAGCACCTCGCGTCCCGTGCTGCCGCCGATCCGGAGGTCGCCGACCTGCTGACCGCCGCCGGCGAGGACAACGCCACGGGCGAACTCCTGCTGGCGGCGGCGCACCGGCTGGTGCAGGCCGAGCCGTTCCACCAGCTCTCGAACTACTACCCGTCGCTCGGCGGGACGTACGGCGCAGACGAGAGCACCTGGCCGTTGTTCCGGGACTTCCTGCTGGAACGCGGCGACCGCGTGCGGGCCCTGGTGAGCACCCAGGTGATCCAGACCAACGAGGTGCGGCGCGCGGCCCTGCTCTTCCCGGCCGTCGTGGCCGCGGCGAAGCAGGCGGGCGGGCCGATCGGGCTCGTGGAGGTCGCGACGACCGCCGGCCTGCTGCTCGGGCTCGACCAGTACTCGTACCGCTACCAGACCGCGGAGGCCGGTCAGCTCGTCGCGGGCCCGACGAAGGCCGCGCTGGGGCTGCACTGCGCGCTGGAGCTCGCGCCGGGCGCGGCGCTGCCGAAGCTGCCCAAGACGGTCAAGGTGGCCGCGAAGGCGGGCATCGGGGTGGCACCCGCCGACCTGGCCGACGAGGACGCCTACGCGTGGCTGGAGGCCTGCGTGTGGGCCGACCAGCCGGAGCGGCTGCGTCTGTTCGGAGTGGCGTGCGGGGTGCTGCGCAAGAACCCGCCGCGGTTGGTGACCGGCGACCCGCTCACGGACCTCGCCAAGGCGGTCGAGCCGATCGACGCGCCGCTCGTCGTGATCTCCAGCGGGTCCGGGCTCGACCTCGTGCCCGCATTGTCGGCTTTGGGCCGGCCTGTCTGGTGGGCCGCCCACGAGGCCGGTGAGCTGCGGCTCATCCATGTGCGTGACTCAGGCGTGGAGACGACCACTCTGGCCACCACCGAGGCTCACGGGCAACGTCTCGTTTGGCGTTGAACGCGGGCCACTAACGCGTGAACCCTGATCAGGTCCTGGGCAGGCAGTTCCACTGGGAGAGCGCTTCCACCAGCCCGTCGGTGGTCGGAAGTGTGTCCAAGGTCGCACCGTCGACCCAAGCGACATCCGATGCGTCGTCGCCCGCTCGGAGCAAACCCGATGTGACCTGGCATTCGTAGTCGAAGATCGAATAAACCCCGTTCGGGGCAGCTCGCTCCACGTGGCCGACGAGGCGGCCGACGGTGACGGAGAGTCCCGTCTCCTCGGCTAGTTCCCTAGTCACGGCAGTCTCATCCGTCTCATCAGGCTCCACGCGCCCGCCTGGTATCGACCACAGGCCCTCACCAGGAGGATTGGCGCGTCGCACGAGCAGTAGTCGCCCATTCGAGTCATGAACGATGGCTCCGACGCAACGGATGGTGCGCTTGCTGCTGGCCGTCACGATCACGAAGCGTAGTCACACCGGAACGGCGGTGCTCTCCGCTACCCCGGCTGCGGTACAAATCTCCCAAGGTGCTGAATCGTGCTGTACAACGGTCACGAACGGCGCCAAACGGGTGCGACGCGGACGGGGTGGACACCGTGAACTTGAAGAAGATTCTCACTTTCGCTGGAATCGCCTTGCTGCTCTTCTTCCTCATCGCGGAGCCCCAGCAGGCGGCCCAACTGGTGCAGAACATCCTCAACTCGCTGCGGACCGCGGCTGAGGCTCTGATCACCTTCGTGCGCTCCGTCTTCTAGGCTTCCTGGTAACCGGCTACCCATCGAGGTGGCCGGGGGAGCAGGATGGACAGGGCAGTGCCTGGTACCAGGAAGGGCTGGTAGCGCATGTTCGCACCACGTGATCCGGACGACTACCTGCTCCAGAGCGAGCGTCGGGTCATCCGTGTGCGCAGGCACTGGTCCTATCTGATCTGGGACGTCCTGGAGGCGGCGGCGCTGCTCGCCGGCTTCATGATGATCTCGTACCTGCTCCCGGCGGACGCGGGCGTGATCCAGAACGTGCTGTGGTACGGAGCTTTGCTCGTGCTGCTGCGCGTGGCGTACTTCATCATCGAGTGGTGGGTGGAGCGCATCGTCGTCACCGACAAGCGCTTCATGCTGACCTCGGGCGTCTTCGAGACCAAGGTCGCGATGATGCCCATCACCAAGGTCACCGACCTCACCTACGAGCGCACCGTGGCCGGACGCATGTTCGGCTACGGCACGCTCATCGTGGAGTCGGCGGGTCAGATCCAGGCGCTGAACCGCCTGGAGTTCCTGCCGAACCCCGAAGAGGTCTACGACGCCATCTCGGAGCTGACCTTCGGCGACAAGAAGGCCCAGGCCGAGCGGTTCTCGATGATCAAGGCCCAGCGCGCGGCGCGCGGCAAGAAGATGGTCCCGTAACACGGGTCGTTCGTGACGTCGTCCACACTGGACGACGTGGTCATCGATCTGCACACCCATTCGTCCGAGTCCGACGGCACCGACAGCCCTGCCGACCTGGTGAGGGCCGCGTCCCTCGCGGGACTCGACGCGGTGGCGATCACGGACCACGACACGGCGGCAGGGTGGGCAGAGGCCGTTGCGGCGTTGCCTGCCGGCCTGCGGCTGGTGCGCGGAGCAGAGCTGTCGTGCTCCTCGCCGGACGGCTACGGCCACACCATCACCGTTCATCTGCTGGCGTACCTGTACGACCCGACGCACGCCATGCTGATGAAGGAGCAGTCCCGCCTGCGCGAGGAGCGGCGGCAGAGGCTGCAGAAGATGGCCGAGATGATGCAGGCCGACGGCTTCCCGATCGACCCGGTCGACCTGATGTCCCGCCTGCCGTTCGACGCGCCGGCCGGACGCCCGCACCTCGCCCAGGCGCTGATCCGCGCCGGGGTGGTGTCGTCGGTCGACGAGGCGTTCGCGACGTTCCTGACCGGCGGCCAGTACTACGTGGGCCGCACCGACACGCCCGTCGAGCGCGCGATCGAGATGATCACCGAGGCCGGCGGCGTCACCGTGCTCGCACACCCCTTCGCCCGGTCCCGCGGCCCCGTCGTGGCGCCGGACGTCGTGCGGTCGCTGGCTTCGGCCGGCCTGGCCGGGGTCGAGGTGGACCACCCGGACCACGATCAGGAGACGCGCCGGTCGTTGCGTTCGCTGGCAGACTCGCTGGGACTGATCGTCACCGGGTCGAGTGACTACCACGGCACGAACAAGACGGTCCGGCTCGGCGCGGAGACGACGGCGCCGGAGATGCTGGATGCTCTGGCCGAGAGGGCGACAGGCGGCAAGATCCTCGTCGGATAGGGCGGTGTTGCGGTGTTCAACCTGCGGCTCTTCATCGAGGCCTCGATCACGCTGCTGGTGATCATGGATCCGCCCGGCACCGTGCCCGTGTTCCTGGGCCTGGTGGGCCGCAAGTCCCGCGAGGCGCGCAAGAAGGCGGCGCGGCAGGGCGTGCTGGTGTCGTTCCTGGTGATCACGCTGTTCGCCGTGGCCGGCAACTCGATCCTGGCCTACATGCACATCGGCATTCCCGCCCTGCAGGGCGCGGGCGGGTTGCTGCTGTTGCTGATCGCGCTGGACCTGCTGACGGGCAAGGGCGCGACCAACCATCCCGAGGTCGAGGACGTGAACATCGCCCTCGTGCCGCTGGGAACGCCGCTGCTGGCCGGACCCGGTGCCATCGCCGCGACGATCGTGTTCGTGCGCCAGGCCGACGGTGCCTGGGGTTCGTACTTCGCGCTGGCCGCGGCGATCGTGGCCGTGCACCTCGTGCTGCTGGGGACACTGCGGTCCGCCGGCCTGCTGATCAAGGTGTTCAAGGAGAGCGGGATCCTGCTGATGGCCAAGATCGCCGGCCTGCTGCTGGCCGCGATCGCCGTGCAGCTCGTCGCGTCGTCGGTCGCGGGCTTCATCGCCTCGGGCGTCTAGCGCTCGATGCGCGCGGTGTTCCCGTCGATGATGATCGGGCGTTCGATCAGGCTCGGGTTGGCGACCATGTGCGCGATCCATTTCGCGCGGTCGTGTTCGAGGTCCTTGGGGTAGGCCGCTTCCTTGGCGCGCGCGATTTCCCAGGGGTGTTTGCCGAGCAGTTGCAGGACGTGGTCCAGCTCTTCGGCGGTGGGGACGTCGTCGAGGTAGCGGCGTTCGGTGTACTCGACGTTGCTGTCGTCGAGGCGTTGCTTGGCCGCGCGGCTCTTCGAGCAGCGCGGGTTGTGCCAGATCTCCATGCGGCGAAATGTAGCGAGTTCGTGTCGGTCGAACTCACAGCCATCCGCGGAGCAGGGGCGATCCAACACTGTCAGGGGTGCTGAGTAACTTGGTTGGGGTGGAACAACTCGGCTTCGACTTCGGCACCGCGGCACCACGTCGGCTCGTGCGCGTCACGCCCGCGAAGCTCTCGACGTGGACGAGCTGCCCGCGCCGCTTCCGCATGACGTACCTGGACCGCCCCTCGCCACCCAGGGGCGGCGCGTGGGCGCACAACACCCTCGGCGCCGTCGTGCACAACGCCCTGAAGGCCCTGTTCGACCTGCCGCCGGACCGCCGCACCCCGGACCAGGCAGTGGCACTGCTGAACCGGCAGTGGAAGTCCGAGGGCTTCCGCGACGTCGACCAGGCCGCCGAGTACCGCACCCGCGCCCAGGGCTGGGTCCACGACTACGTGACCTCGCTCGACGTCGACTTCGAACCACTGGGCGTCGAACGCTGGGTGTCCTCGCCGACCGAGCGCATCGTGGCCGAGGGCCGGGTCGACCGCATCGACTACCGCGACGGCGAACTAGTCATCGTCGACTACAAGACCGGCCGCCACGTCCTGACCACCGACGACGCCCGCGGCTCGCAGGCCCTGGCCCTGTACGCGCTGGCGGCCCGCCGAACGCTGCGCAAGCCGTGCCGCCGCGTCGAACTGCACCACCTGCCGTCGGGAACGGTGGCGGAGTGGGAGCACACGGAGGAGTCGCTGGCCAGGCACGTCCGGCGCGCCGAGGAGGCCGCGGACGAGATCGACCTGGCCACGGAGACGCTGAAGGCCGGCGGGGACCAGGAGATCCTGTTCCCGCCGGTGACGGGGCGGCAGTGTCAGTGGTGCGACTTCCGGCGGAGCTGTGCGGAGGGGCAGGAGGCGGCGCCTTCGCTGGACCCCTGGGCGCTCCTGGCTCCGTAGGGGCCGGCGGGTCTTTTGGGGCATGATCGCGAGTTGTCCACAGGTTGCGGCTGTTTGACCTGCGGTTATGTTCGGTCGGTTGGCCTGTGGACAGCCGGGAACCGAAGTCGTGTTTCGCTCGTTGCGTGACAAGGAAGCGCGCGGGGGCAGCCGGCTCGGGGGCGGTCGGCAGGCTGCTGGTGTGAGTCGGCAGGCTGCTGGTCTGGGGCAGCAGGCTCCTCGGCTGGTGCGGCGGCTCCTTGTGCTCCGTGTCCCTTGGTCGTTCGTGTGCTTCCAGACGGCCGCCGAGATGGACGGCGGGTGGCGTCTCGGGCGGGCGGCGTCGGGCGGGTGGCGTCGAGCGGGTGGCGTCGAGCGGGTGGCGTCGAGCGGGTGGCGTCGAGTGGGCGGCGTCGAGTGGGCGGCGTCGAGTGGGCGGCGTCGAGTGGGCGGCGTCGAGTGGGCGGCGTCGAGTGGGCGGCGTTGGGCAGGCTGCGTCGGGCGGGCTGCATCTGCCCCGTACGGATGTCTGGAGTGCGGCTTTTGCCGTAGGGCGTCGCCAGGGCTGCTGGGCCATGACTGCCCGCGTACCCCTTGCCCCGTAGGGTGGCGGGAGTGGACGTGGAAGCAGCAAAGCGGCCGTCGCGGACCTTCGGAATCCTGCGCGCTGTGAGCGGTGTGCTCGCGGTGGGCATGGTGCTGCTGGCCCTGGGGAACATCGGCGTCCAGTTCTACGCGAACTCCCGTGATCTGCCTGGGCCCGGCACGTTGTCCGTCGTCGCGCACGTGGTGGCGGCGTTGCTCGTGGTCGGCGGGCAGATCGTGGCCGACCGGTACGCGGACTGGAAGGCGCCGGTCGCCTCGCTGGCGGTGCTGGTCGTGAGCGGCGCGACGCTGTGGACCTTCTGGTGGGCGTAGCCCCAATGCGGTCGGTGCGGATGCCGAGGAGTAGCCGCGGGAACGCTCGCCCGGCTGTGGGCAGCCCGCATGGCAGTAGCTCTGCGCTCGATGATCATGAGTTGGCCGTACTTGCGCGCGCCCGAACTGCCACGAGCGCGAACATCGAGATCTGCGACCGACAGGAATTGGGCCTGGGTGCGGCCGCGGTGGGGACCGGGCGGCTCGCGGGGGACTTCGGCTCACAGGGACTTCAGCCAGCGGGGACCACAGCCCCCAGGAACGTCAGCCCCAGGAACGTCAGCCCCCAGGAACGTCAGCCCCCAGGAACGTCAGCCCGCTGGGACTTCAGTCCGCGCGACCGGGCAGCCCACGAGCGACGTCAGGCGGTCGCCGCGTCGCTGTGGATGAGGCCCATGCGCAGCGCCGCCATGAGTGCCTGGGCGCGGTTGGACACGCCGAGCTTCTCGTAGAGGCGGGAGACGTAGGTCTTGGCCGTCGAAGGCGAGACGTACAGGGTGCGAGCAATGGCCGGGATCGAGACGCCGTCGCGCAGGAGGTCCAGCACCTCGCGTTCGCGCGGGCTGAGGACCAGGCGGGAGGCTTGGCGGCGGGCCATGGCGTTGGCGAGGCCTGCCGCGGTGAACGAGGACGCCGCTACGGCGGCGTGCCGGATGGCGCAGAGGATTTCCTCTATGGGGGCGGTTTTGCCCACGAACGCCGACGCGCCGGTTTCCAGGGCGCGGAACAGCACGTCGTCCTCGCCGTGTGACGTCATCACCACGATGCCTAGGGCGGGATGGCGGTCGCGCAGGTCTCTGGCCAGCCTCAGGCCGTCGCCGTCGGGCAGGCCGACCGCCACGGTGACCACGTTCGGGGTGGCCGCCGCGATCACGGCGGGGGCATCGGCCGCGGTGTTCGCCTCCGCCACGAACTCCAGGTCTGTGTTGGCGACGGCGAGCATCTTCAGGCCGAAGCGGGTGAGCGCGTGTCCGTCGACGACGACAACTCTGATCACCATGAGCTGTCCCCTCTCCTTGAAGGTTCATCCCGCATGTCGCTCAAGGAGTCCTATTTGGTTACACCGAACGGACCAACAGGGTTGCCGGAAGGAGCAACAGGGTCATCGGTCCTGAGTGGACAGGGACCTAGGGATTCACGGGGATCTGCGGAATCACAGGGACCTACAGATTCATCAGGACGCGGGCGATGCTGATGGCGCCGGGCCCGATGATGATCACGAACATGGCCGGGAAGAGGCACGTGATCAGCGGAAACAGGATCTTCACGGGGACCTTCTGGGCTTGTTCCTCCGCGCGCTGGCGGCGGCGGACCCGCATTTCGTGGGCCTGTTCGCGCAGTACCGCGGCGATGGGGACGCCCAGTTCGCCTGCCTGGGCCAGCGCCGAGACGAAGGCGCGGAGCTCGGCGACGGTGGTGCGCAGCGTCAGGGAACGCAGGGACTCGTTGCGGGACTTCCCGATCTGCATCTCCTGCAGGACGCGGGCGCACTCCTGGGCCAGCGGGCCCGAGGTGTTGCGGGCCACCTGGGCCATGGCGGCGTCGAAGCCCAGGCCTGCCTCCACGCACACGGTGAGCATGTCGAGGGCGTCGGGCAGGGCGCGGCGGATCCGCTCCTGGCGTTTCTGGCCCGCGTTGAGCAGCAGCAGGTCGGGCAGGAAGAAACCGAACACGGCGCCGACGATGACGCCGGTGACCAGCCAGCCCACCGAACGGACGCCGAGCAGGCCGCCGAGGGCGGCGCCGAGCAGGAGACCCAGGCCCTTGGCGGCCAGCACGCGGTCCGGGGTCCACGCGGCGGGGTTGCCGGCGAGGTCCAGGCGCCGTTGCAACCCCGCCGCGACGCCTGCCGGGGACAGCCGCACGGCGATCGAGCGCAGCCAGCCGGGCGAGACGACCGCGTCTGGCGTGGAGGAGACGGCGGCCGAGTAGCTCGTCTCGATGAGTGCGAGGGAGCCGGCGGCGGTGGCGCGTGGTTTGAGGACGACGGCGGCGGTTCCGAGGAACACCGCGAGAAGTAGGCAGCCAAGTCCGAGGTACAGCGCCATGTCACACCTCCACGCGCACGAGTTTGCGCATCCACAAGGAACCGAGCACGACCAGCACTGCGGCGCACGAGAGCATCACGACGCCGATCAGCGTCGTGTAGAGCGGCCGCATGTACTCCGCGCGGAACCAGAACAGGAACCCCGCCAGGAAGATCGGCAGTCCTACCAGGACGTACGCGGACAGGCGGCCTTCCGCGGACAGGGCGCGGACGTGGCGGTGGGTCTGGGAGCGGTCGCGCATGGTCGCGACGGTGTTCATCAACACCTCGGCGAGGTTGCCGCCGACCTGGCGCTGGATGCGGATCGCCATCACCACCCACGCGAGGTCGGCGCTGTGCATGCGCGAGGCCACGCGGTCGAGCGCGTCCTCCAGTTCGGCGCCGATGCGGGTGGCGGCCAGCGCGCGGGAGAACTCGCCCGCGGTGGGCTGCGTGTCGTCGCGGACGACGGCGTCGATCGACTGGGCCAGCGAGAAACCGGAGCGCAGCGAGCTCGCGACCAGCTGCAGCACGTCCGGGAGCTGGTCGGCGAACGCGGCGCGGCGCTTCGAGGTTCGCGCCCGCACCACCAGTGCCGACAGCAGCCAGCTGAGCAACGCGCCCAGCGGCACGCCGATCCACCACGTCGTCAGCACCGTGAACAGCGCGGCGAGACCGGCGCCAGCGCAGAACCGCAGCACGGTCCACTCGGCGGGGCCGGCCTTCATCCCTGCCAGGTCGAGCCGGTCGGCGAGGCGGGCGGCGCCGTCCTCGCTCATCACCCGCCGGGTCCACACGACGGCGGTCTGGGCGGCCTGACTTTCCTCCTGCCCAACGGGTTCCTGCGCGCCGTAGTGCTCCAGGTGCCGTTCCAGCCTGCGGCCGGCCGCCGAACGGCGCGGCGCCAGCAGCATGATCACGACGAGGAACACCACCAGGAACGTGCCGGCGATCAGCATCCCGACCGCCCAGTTCCGCCCGGGAGACGGAGCGGGCACGACGACCGGCAAGGGCGTCGGCTCGGGCGTCGCGACGGCGGACGGAGGAGCCTGGGAAGGCACGGCCAGTGCGGCGAAAGCGGCGGCGAGGGCAGCGGCGTCCGAGGCGGTCAGCAGACGTCCGCCCGCGGCCGCGGCGATCCGGCGCAAAGCCTCGTCGCTGTACTGGAAGCCGATCACGTCCGTCGGCACACCGGCAGAGGCGACGGCCGACACGGCACTGTCCACAGTGGAGCGAGACACCGTGTCCTCGCCGTCGGACACGATCACCATGCGCCGCTCGTCGATCCCCTGCAACGCCGACAGGCCGACCGGCACGGCGTCGAACAACGACGTGTCACCCTTGGCCTGCAACCGGTCCAGCGCACCGGAGAACGCACTTCTGTCCGCGGTGGGCGCGAGAACCAGCGAGGGCTGCGACGAGAACGCCACCAGCCCGACCTGGACGTCGGCGGGCAGCTGGGCCACGTACGTCGCGATCGCCTGCCGGGCGACGACGATCCGGTCCGGCGCCATGGACCCGCTGGTGTCGAGCAGCACGACCACCCCGCGAGTCGGCGCGGCGAAGGCGGAAGCGCTGAACACCAACGTCAGCAGAAGGCCGGCCAGGAAGCCGGAGAGAAGCCGGGTCATCGCGGACCACCTCCGAACAGGTGCGGTGGAACGTCGATCCCGCGGTCCCGCAACCGCTCCACGAAGTGCGGCCGCAACCCGGTCGACTGAAGGGAACCCCGGTAGATCCCGCGCTCGTCGACGCCGGCGTGGAAGTCGAACGTGAAGATGTCCTGCAGGGTGACGATCTCGCCTTCCATCCCGATGACCTCGGTGATGTGCGTGATCCGCCGCGTGCCGTCCTTCAGCCGCGACTGGTGCACGATCAGGTCGATCGCGGACGCCATCTGCTCGCGGATCGCCCGCGACGGCAGGTCCACGCCCGCCATCAGCACCATCGTCTCCAACCGGGACAACGAGTCGCGCGGCGAGTTGGAGTGCACGGTGGTGATCGAGCCGTCGTGGCCGGTGTTCATGGCCTGCAACATGTCCAGTGCCGCACCGTCGCGGACCTCGCCGACGATGATCCGGTCGGGCCGCATGCGCAACGCGTTGCGCACCAGGTCCCGCACGGCCACCTCACCCCGCGACTCCACGTTCGGCGGCCGGGCCTCCAGGCGCAGCACGTGGTCCTGGCGCAGCTGCAGTTCCGCGGCGTCCTCGATCGTGACGATCCGCTCGTCGGCGGGCACGAACGACGACAGCACGTTCAGCGACGTCGTCTTGCCGGAGCCGGTGCCGCCGCCGATCAGGATGTTCATCCGCCCGTGCACGCACGCCTGCAGCAGGTACGCCGTCGCGGGCGTCAGCGTGCCGAACCCGACGAGGTCGTCGACCGTGAACGGGTCGGCGGCGAACTTGCGGATCGTCAGCACCGAGCCGTCCAGCGCGATCGGTGGCACGACGGCATTGACGCGGCTGCCGTCGGGCAGGCGGGCGTCGACCATCGGCGAGGCCTCGTCCACCCGGCGGCCGACCTTGGCCACGATCTTGTCGATGGTGCGGCGCAGGTGCGACTCGTCCGCGAACGCCACGGGCACCGGCTCCAGCCGCCCGGCGCGTTCGACGTAGATCTGGTCGAACCCGTTGACCATGATCTCCGAGATGCCGGGGTCCCGGAGATAGGGTTCCAGCGGACCGTGGCCCAGGATCTCGTCCAGCACCTCCAGCGCGACGCGGGCGCGGTCGGCGTTGGTCAGCGGTGTCTCGTCGCGCTCCAGCACCGCCTGCAACGTCTGGCGGACGCGAGTTTCCAGCTCGCGCTGGTCGAGGTGCGCGTCGTAGAGCTTGGGGCCCAGCACTTCCAGCAGACCCGCGTGCACGCTGCGCTTGACCTCGGCGAACGGGTCGGCGGCACGGGACTGGCGGCGCACCGGCGGCGTCGGCGAGGACGATTCCCGTTGCGCGGCAATGCGATTGGCCAGGCTCATCGGAACCACCTCTTCGAGGACCTGGCGGCGGCCACGGGTTCGGCGAGCACGTGTTCACGGGCGAACCGCGAGATGGCCTCGCTGACGGGGTGCCTGGGCAGGTCGAGGACGATCGGGTTGCCCTTGTTGACCGAGATCGGCACGTCCCTGCTGGACGGCACGTGGGCGCGGATGTCGTTGCGCACGACGCGTTCGATGTCGTCCATCGAGAGCCCGACCTTGGAGTCGGACCGGTTGAGCACGATCGACCGGATGTCGTGCGCGTACGACAGCAGGTCCAGCATGTCCAGCGTCACGCGCAGGTTCTTCAACGCCGGCACGTCCGGCGTGGTCAGCAGGACGTGGTGGTGCGAGGCGTCCATCGCGGCCAGCACGTGCTCGCTGAACGCGGACGGCGTGTCGACGACGACGAAGTCGAACATCGTCGGCAGCACCTCCAGCAGTTCGCTGACGAGCGTCGCCGGAATCCGTTCCGCGTCACCGGGTTCGACCGGCGCGAGCAACGCGCTCAGTCCCGGCCGGCAGGCCGTGAGCAGCGACGACGCGCCCGCGGCGTCGACGTGGCCGACCATGCCGAGCCCGTGCACGATCGTGCGGACCGGCTCGGCCCGCAGGCAGATGCCGACGTCGCCGAACGCGAGATCGAGGTCCACCAGGCACACCGACCGCTCCCCGCCGGCGGCGAGCACCGCGGCCAGGTTCACCGCCAGCGTCGTCTTGCCGCACCCGCCCTTCGCGGCGAACACGGTGATCACCTGACCGTGCCCGCGTTCGTCGGCCCGGGGCAGCGGCACTCCGGTGACCTGCGCGGACAGCGCCCGTGACCGCGTGCAGGCGTCCACCAGCGCCGCGAGGTCGTCCCGCGCCACGACCTCCCGCACGCCGGCGCGCAGCGCACTGGTCAGCACCACGACGTCGAGCACGTCGCGCAGCAGCACCACGCCGGCGGAAGGACGTTCGACCCGCAGGCCCGCGGTGAACGCCAGGGCCTCGTCCAGGTCGATGGCGGGACCGACGACGACCAGGGTCTCGGCGGGGTCGGCGGCGAGCAGCCGCGAGGTCTCGCCCAGGGTCCCCGCGGTGCGGACGTCACCGCCGAGCGCAGGGGAGAGCTGTCCGGCGAGAGCGGCCGGTTCGCACAGGATCGTCATGGCCCGCCTCAGCTTCCGAACAGGGTGCGGTTGTCGACGCCGGTGCCCGGCGCGATCTCGGACTTGCCGCCGAGCAACGCGAAGTAGAGCGTTCCCGTCTGCTGACCGTGGATCAGCTTCTCCGCGTCCGCCTGCTTCACCGCGACGGTGACGATCGCCTTGCCGACGTCGCCGTCCTCGGCGGCCTTCTTCTCGTCGACGACGGACAGGACCTCGAGGCTGGCCAGCAGCAGCCGGGTGGACTGGTTTCGTTCGTACTGCTTGGAAAGCCCGTCACCCGCCGGGGTGTTGCCCTTGCCGTCCATCACGGTGAAGGTGTCGAAGACCGCGACCTTCGACCCCTTCTGGATGAGCCCGCCCGCGCGCTGCCAGGCCTCGGTCGGCACG
The DNA here is from genome assembly GCF_900115955.1 of Lentzea waywayandensis. Lineage (GTDB taxonomy): Bacteria > Actinomycetota > Actinomycetes > Mycobacteriales > Pseudonocardiaceae > Lentzea > Lentzea waywayandensis. The sequence goes on along the minus strand of NZ_FOYL01000010.1, from coordinate 133,700 downwards.
GTCACCGCGATCATGCCGTCCGGGATCGAGATTCCCTTGGCCAGCGACGCCTGTTCGGTGAACAGCGCCCTGGTGAGCAACTGCCCCTCGGGGATCTCCGACGACGTCACGAGCTCCGCCACCGACGAGTCCACTTCGGACATCGTGTTCTCCGGGACGCTGCTCTTGGGCATCTGCTGCTGCTCCACGAGGTCCTTCAGCGAGTCGGCGCTCGTGCCGGCGGGAATGCGGTCCTTCGCGACGAGCACGGTGACCGCCTGCTGGCCCGCGATCGCGCGGGTGTCGGCGCCGCGGACGTAGAGGAACACCCCGGCGCTGCCGCAGAGGGCCAGCACCACCGCCAGGATGATGACGAATGCGCGGTTCTTCATGACGACTCCTGGGTTTCAGCCGGTGAGCTGGACGATGCGGGCACCGAGATCGGGGCCGCCGATGGTGCCGGTGTTGGGCATGAGGCCCTCGACGAAGTAGCCCGCGACGCACTTGTCCGAGCCCTTGCACTCGTTCTTGTTCGTCAGCCAGTCCTTCTGGTTGGCGCCGGGCAGCCAGTAGCCGGTGACGACGAAGCCCGCGAAGCCCGCCAGCGTGTAGGTGCCGCCGGTGCCGGTGCCGGTGACCTTGGTGTAGATCGGGAAGTAGACGGCCTCGCGTGAGGTGAACGCGTCCGCCAGCGCGGTCTTGCAGTCGTTGCCGGCCGAGGCACCGGTGTTCGCGCTGTAGGTGTTGTTCACGATGTCGACCGAGCAGTCGGAACCGGTGTCGTCGACCCAGCCGAACATGCCGGGACCGTCCGACCCCGCCGGACCGCTGGGGCACGTCGTGCCGCCGGTGGTGTGCAGCTTGAGCACGCGGTGCACCGACAACGGTGGCGTGGTGGGCGGTGTCGGGCCGAAGTTCGTGCCGTTCGAGGTCGCCTGGTCCCACTCGCACCACGAGATCGTCAGAGCCATCGTGGTCGCGGTCTTCGGCGGGCCCCACCGGGCACGGGCACACGCGGCGACCCGCGAGCCCCCGTAGGAACCGTTGTCCAGCAAGGAGCGAGCGAACATCGGTGGCAACAGCGTGTCGCCACCGGACGTCTGCGTCGAGGTGTGCACGTCCACGTACGTGATGCCCGCGGCGGGCTTCGCGGGGCAGTCGGTCATCGCGCCCGTCGAGGCGGGGCAGGAAGGCAGCACGCCCCCTTTGTCATACCCGCACACCACCTCCACAGTGGACACGCCGTCCTTCGCGTTGTGGTTGGCGAAGTAGTTGGACTTGTTCACCAGGCAGGGCTCGGCGGCGCAGCTGTGGGCGACCGCGAGTGCCCCGGCGTCGGCCCCGTTCTGCAGTTCGGCACGCTCCTTGAAGAGGAAGCCGACGTCGATCACGACGGCGCCCATGCCGAGCAGGACGCCGAACCCGAGCAGGATGCCGAAGAGCACTCCGAGAGCTCCTCGGTCGTCACGCGTTCTCATCCGCATGGCATGACTCCCGTGGCGCTCAAGGAGATCGGGGCCCCGAAGCCACCGCCGCCGAACAGCCCGGCGAGACCGCCGACCGGCGTGATGAAGTCGTACGTGTGGCTGACCACGACCTCGGCGCTGTCTTCGCCAGGGGTCCCACCTGCGGGGCAGGCGTCGACCGCGACGTCGACGTCGTCGAGACCGGTCGCGGCGAGCACCGCGCGACCGCTGGGATCAGGCTGCCCCAGTGCGGCGACCCGGACGCCTTCACGCGCGGCCTGCGTCAGGGTGATCTGGGCGCGCACGGCCCAGCCGAAGTCCACGATGCCCATCACGAGGACGAGCACGATCGGCATCAGCAGGGCGACTTCGACAGCGGTCGCGCCGCGATCGCGAGCAAGGTTCGTCATGACCGCTCCGAAGAAAGGCGCGCGGCCGGCGGAGGGGAACGCCGGCCGCGCGGGACAGGAGACTTCAGCCATCGATGACGTCGGCGACGAACTCGAACATGGCGGCCATGTTCTCGCCGACCGCCGTGATGGCCACCAGGGCGGTGACCGCGATCAACGCCAGCATCAGGCCGTACTCGACGGCGGTGGCGCCGCGGTCCGAATCACGCGGACGCTTCACGGTCAGACCAGTTCGGCGGCGATCTCGTTGAACAGCGCCAGAAGGTTCACGCCGACCGCTGTCACACCGACGATGATGACGATCGCGATCAGGGCGACCATCAGGCCGTACTCGACGGCGGTCGCGCCTCTGTCGTCGTCTTCGCGCTTGGTGCGGGTGAGGAACGTCTGCACGTAGCTGAGGAAGGTGAGCATGGCGGTCTCCTGAGGGATGTGAGATCCAAGTCGGGACGCCGCAACTCTGCGTGATGGGGAACGGTCGCCGGTATCGGGCGATGAGGTGTAACGAAACCGCAGATCGGAGGACGTTGTCGGCCGACAGGGGGACACGCTGTAGACCGCTCGGCCAGACCTGCTCTCGTCACGTTCCGTCGCGATCGTACGCGCTCTACCGTCGGCCGCATGATGGTTCTCTGGGCCGCCGGCGGTGCCCTTGGTGGACTCGCCTCCGGTGTCGCGCTGCGCGGGCTGGTCAGCCGGTTCACGCACACCGGCATCGCGCTGCCGCTGGTGTCAGCGGCCGTTCTCGCCGTGCTCGCGCTCAAGTTCTCCGGCTCGGTCGAGGTGCTCGCGTTCGCGTGCCTGGGCGCCGTCGGGGTCGCGCTGGCGTTCATCGACACGGCCGTGCAGCGTCTGCCGGACGTGCTGACGCTGCCCGCGTACCCGTTGGTGCTGCTCCTGCTCACCGTGGCCGCGCTGACCGGCGGAACGTTCGGCGCACTCGGCCGGGCGGTGCTCGGCGGACTGACGCTCGCGTTCGTCTACCGCGTGCTGGAGTTCGTCAACCCGGCGGGAATGGGCTTCGGCGACGTGAAGCTGTCCGGTGTCATCGGGATGGCGCTCGGGTGGCTCGGCTGGCCGGTGCTGCTGTTCGGCGCGGCTCTCGCGTTCGTCCTGTCGGCCGTGGTGTCGCTGGTCCTGTTGCTGCTGAGGCGGATCACGCTCAAGAGTGCGTTGCCCTTCGGGCCGTTCATGTTGCTCGGCGCGTTCACCGCGGTCCTGTTGTCCTGACCTCAGGAAGTCAGCCAGGCCCGCCACGTCGGCAGCAGCGTGGAGATGAGCTCCAGCGGAGCCTCGGTGTTCGGCGAGTGCATCACGCCCGGCAGCACGGCGAAGTCGGCGTCCAGCCGTTCCGCCATGTCGCGCTGGGCGGCGGGCGTCCACGCGTCGTCCGCGTCGCCGCACACCACCAGGCAGGGCGTGCCGGACGAACGCAGTGCGCGGGCCAGCTTCGCGACCTGGTCCGGTTCGTAGCGCAGGCCGTTGCCCATGCCGAGCAGCGCCGCGGCCTGCGACTTGAGGAACCTGGTGCGGTAGAAGTCCTTCAGCTCCTGCGGCAGCGCCACCCAGGCCGGGTTCTGGGACGACCGCAGCTCGTTCAGCCGCTGGGTGCCCTCGACGCCCTGCTCGGTCAGCACGTGCTCGCCGACCTCCAGCACCGTGCGCCGTTCGCCGGCGGGCAGTTCGGACGGGCCCGACGACATGAGCGTCAGACCCGTGATCGGGGCGCCCGCGAACACCGCGGCCCTCGACACCAGACCGCCGTAGGAATGGCCGAGCAGCAACACTTTCCGGCCGTCCGCCGCGATCTTCCCGATCAGCTCGGCGAGCACCGAACCCAGCGGGCCGGGCCGGTAGAGCGCCTCGTCGTCAGGGCCCTGCGAGTCCTGCTGGCCCGGCAGGTCGATCGCGACGACCTCGAAACCCGCGTCCGCGATCGGGTCGATCATCGGCGCGAAGTCCTCTTTGGAACCCGTGTAGCCGGGCACCAGCAGCACGGTCGTGCGCATCGCGTCGTCGCCCATCGCGGGCGCGCGCAGAGCCGCGATCGTGCCGTAGCGGCCCGGAAAGTCGACGCGTTGCGCCCGGTTCGGGCTGATCTGCGAGTACACGAGCTGAACTATCGCAGTGCGACCAGGGTTTCGCCACGCTGCTCGAGCACGACGGGACCGGCTGTGGCGAGTTGCACAGGGCCCGTGAAGCCCTCGCGGTTGAGCTTGATCGTGCCCACGACGGCACCGGTGGCCTGCTCGTACACCCGCAGGCCTTCCTTCACCGGGATGAGCGCGCGGCCCGCGAGCGTCGTGCCGGCGCCCAGCGTGCCCTCGGCGGTCCACAGTGGAGTGAGCGTCTCCAGTGACAGCGCGACCGTGCGGGAACCGCTGAACCAGAAGGCGTTCGTCTTCGTCGTGAAGACGCGCGCCACGTGGTTCGGCGGGTCGGTGAAGTCGGCGTCGGGGATGTCGAGCGGCGCCTCGCCGACCTGGTTGCCGGTCTCCGTGTCGAAGATCTGCAGGCGGCTGGGGCCCGGCACCGCCACGGCGACGAGCTTCTCCGTGATGGCGACGATCTGCACGTTCCTGCCGCCGGTCATCGCGGTGGAGAACACCTTGGGCTCGTCGGACTTGTCCGGGTTCGGCTTGAGCACCGTGACCCGCTCCGACGCGTCGTCCGGGCAGCGTTCGATGATCGCGAACTTGCCGGACGTGACGGCCGTCGAGCCGTACGTGCAGCCGGCGCGCGGCTGCTTGCCCGGGTTCACGATCGCGCGCAGTGAGCCGTACTCGAGCGAGCGCACCAGGTCGTCACGCCGGTAGACCTCGACGAACTTCGAGCCGGTGGTGATCAGGTGCGAACCCTCGTTGAGCAGTGCCGTGCCCGGTTCCGCGTCGCCGTTGCGCTGCGCCCGCCGCTCGCCGGTGACGCCGTCGAGCGAGGAGAGCTCCGAGCAGTTCGTGCCCTTGGAGTACAGGGCCATCGCCCTGCCCCACGCCGAGCTCACCACGCACAGCGGCAGGTCTCGCTTGTACGTCCACCGGACGTCCCCGGTCAGCGGGTCGCGCCCGTTGACCTCGCCGCCGTCGCCGGTCACGACCGTCGACGGCTTCTCCTCGCCCGTGTCCTTCGACGCGGTCTGCACGACCACGGGCGACTGCGTGGCGCCGCTCTTCGCGCGCCACACCTCGCCGAGCGACGGCGGCAGCGCGGTGACCTCGGGCAGCTGCTCCCACGACGACGGCCCGGTGACCGACGTCGTGGCACGAGCATCGCTGAACGCCCAGGTCAGCACGGACGCGGTCACCGACACCACGGCGATCAGCGCGACCGCGATGAAGTCGGCACGGGTGCGCCAGGAGCGGGCGGGCGGACGTTCCTCGACGGGCCTGGACTCGGGCACGCTCTCGTGCGCGGGCTCATCGAGGACGTCCTCGACGTCGGTGACGTCGGAACCGGGGGACGACATGGTGATCAGTCTGCCGAAGGTGCGGCCTGTTCGGCAGAGCTTCGGCGACGCCGACGCCTGCGCGGCTTGTCCGAGGCGGACTTCGCGGAGCTCTCGCCGCCCTCGGCCGACGGCGCCTGCTCGCCCTCCTGCGTCACGCCCGCGCGGCTGCGCGTGCGCGAGCGGGAACGCTTCGGCCTGGTCTCCTCGGTGTTCGCCTCCGGAGCCTGCTCGGCGCCGGCGGGGGTGGAGCCGGGACGACGACTGCTGCGGCGCTTGCGCTTGCCGGTGTCGAGCTTCTCCTCCTCCTCGGCGTCGAGGCCCGCGCGGGTGCGGTGGCTCAGCGGCAGCCGGCCCGTGGAACCGGACGGAATGCCCAGGTCGGCGAACAGGTGGTCGGACGTGGAGTACGTCTCCACCGGCAGCGGCTGGCCGAGGCCGAGCAGGTCGTTGACCGAGGCCCAGCGGTGCGTCTCGTCCCAGTCGACGAACGTGACCGCGACACCGTTGCGCCCGGCACGGCCCGTGCGGCCGATGCGGTGGACGTAGGTCTTCTCGTCCTCGGGGCACTGGTAGTTGATGACGTGCGTCACGTCGTCGATGTCGATGCCGCGCGCGGCGACGTCGGTGGCGACGAGCACGTCGACCTTGCCGGCACGGAACGCCCGCAGCGCCTTCTCGCGCGCGCCCTGGCCCAGGTCACCGTGCACGGCGGCCGCGGCGAACCCGCGTTCGGTCAGGTCGTCGGCGACCTTCTGCGCGGTCCGCTTGGTGCGCGCGAAGACCATCGTCAGGCCTCGGTCACGGGCCTGCAGCGCGCGGGCCAGCATCTCCGGCTTGTCCATCGAGTGCGCCCGGTAGACGAACTGCGAGGTGTTCTCGTGCGTCTGGCCGGCGTCGTTCTCCTCGGCACGGATGTGCGTCGGCTGGTTCAGGAACGTGCGCGCCAGCGTGATGATCGGGCCCGGCATGGTCGCCGAGAACAGCATGGTCTGCCGCTCGTCGGGAACCATGTTCAGGATGCGCTCGATGTCGGGCAGGAAGCCCAGGTCGAGCATCTCGTCGGCCTCGTCCAGCACCAGCATGCGGACCTTGCCGAGCACCAGGTGGCGCTGTTCGGCCAGGTCGAGCAGACGGCCGGGCGTGCCGATGATGACATCGGCACCCTTGCGGAGCTGCGCGATCTGCCGCTCGTAGGGGATGCCGCCGTAGATCGCGGCGACCTTCACGCCCAGGTGGCGCGACGCGTCGGTGAGGTCGTGCGAGACCTGGAGACACAGCTCACGGGTGGGCACGACCACAAGGGCCTGCGGAGTGCCGTCGCCGGGCAGGTCGACGCGGTGCAGCAGCGGCACGCCGAACCCGAGGGTCTTGCCCATGCCGGTGCGGGCCTGGCCGATGAGGTCGTCACCGGCGAGAGCGATGGGGAGCGTCAGCTCCTGGATGGCGAAGGTGCGTTCGATGCCGGCTTCGCCGAGCGCCTTGACGATCTCGTGACGCACGCCGAGCTCGGCGAACGTGGGGGATTCGGACTGCACCGGGGCATCTGCCAGCAACGGGTGCGACGTGTCTTCCTCGGGAACTCCGGCCTCGCTGTGTTCGAGTGCCACCGGGTCCAGATGTGCTTCTACTTCAGCGGTCAGGGTGATCAGCCTCTCTCGTACCAAGCGCGTACGAGCCCTGGCCGGGCCTCTCGACCGCGCTAGATGAGCAGCTGCGGGAAAGGTGTACGCGCACCATTTCTGCGCCGCGCAGCGTGGTCGTCACACTCGTCACGCCGGGCGTCCGAGGCCATTCTACCTGCCCAGACACATTTGACCACTAGGCTTGCGTCTCATGGGTGTTGCGGAGGGTGTTGTCGATCTTCTGGGAGCGCTTGCATATGGCGAGCTCTCGGCTTTCGACCGGATGACGGAGGACTCGCGCACGGCGCCGACATTGGCGGGACGCGCTGCGCTCGCGCAGATGGCCGCGGCCGAGATCGGGCATTTCACGCTGCTTCAGAAGCACCTGGCGACCGAAGGCATCACCGTCGAGGACGCGATGACGCCGTTCGTGAAGGGTTTCGACGCGTTCCACGAGTCGACGAGCCCCAAGTCGTGGCTGGAGTCGCTGGTGAAGGCGTACGTCGGGGACGGGCTGGCGGCGGACTTCTACCGCGAGATCGCGGAGTGGCTGGACGCGCCGACCAAGGCGCTGGTGCTCGCGGTGCTCGCCGACACGGGTCACTCGGCGTTCGCTGAACGCGAAGTCCTGGCCGCCGTGGAGACCGATCCGCGGGTGCGCGACCGGCTCGCGCTGTGGGGCCGGCGGCTGCTCGGCGAGGCGTTGACGCAGGCCCAGTACGTGGTGGCGGAGCGGGACGGCCTCTCCGAGCTGATCATCCGGGGCTCCGGGGACCTCGCCGGGATCGGTCAGCTGTTCCGCCGGCTTCAGCAGTCGCACGCGCGGCGCATGACGCAGCTGGGTCTCGGCTAGGTAGGCTCGGCCGTAGATTTTTCTCTTGAGCACGGAGGTCAGCGTGGAGGTCAGGATCGGCGTCGCGGACAGCGGGCGCGAACTCGTCGTGACCAGTGAACTCAACCCGTCCGAGGTCGAGGCTCTGGTGGCGGACGCGGTGTCCGGCAAGTCCAGCGTGCTGTCGCTGGTGGACGTCAAGGGTGCGCGGTTCGTCGTGCCCGCTGGCCGCGTCGCGTACGTGGAGATCGGCCCGCAGGACTCGCGCAAGGTCGGGTTCGGCGCCTGAGACGGCAGAACGTGAGAGAGGCCCCGGTCGTCACGACCGGGGCCTTTTTCGTTCAGGAACGGCGCAGTATCGATCACCGCCGCCCGACCCGCAGTCCGGCTGGGCGTCGAGGTCGCCTGAAGCGGTGACTTCGCTGGTAGGAGCATGTGCGCGCACCTAGCGTGACGGAGTCGTCACGCTCTTGAGGAGTGCTATGCGCGCCGCCCTGCTGGCCCTGTTGCTCGTGGTCTCGGCAACGACCTTCTCCCTGCCCGCGCAGGCGTACCAAACGCACGCGGCCGGGTCTTGGTCCACGAGTTCCTCGTTGCCGGCGGTGAACGCGTCGGCGCGTTCGACGTTGACGTCCGGTGCGGTCGTCACGGCGTCGGTGTCCGGAGCGAACCTGCGGCTGACCACGCTGAACTCGCCTCCCGGTGACCGCGGGGCGGTGCCCGGCAACTTCCGGCCTCAGATTCCCGCGAACACGGCGTTGATCGGTCTCACCGCCGCCGGTGCGGGATGTGCCGCGTTCGTGGACTGCTTCAACCGGGGCACGCTGACGTTCTCGTTCAACCGGCCGGTGCGCGACCCCGTGCTGCACATCGCGGGCAGCGGCGCGACCATCGGCAACACCGGCAGCACGCACGTCGCGCACACCCTGACCACGCCCGGAGTGACGCTGGACGGGCCGCTCGCGGGCGCGACGAACATGACGATCGGGCAGAACGGCACCCGCATCGAGGCGCCGAACCGCAACCTCAACGTGCTGTGCAACTCCAACGGCGCGAGGTCGGCCCCCGCGTCGTGCGGCAGCGTCCGCATGAACGGCACGGTCAGCTCCGTGAGCTTCCAGGTCGACATGCTCACCAACAGCAGCAACGCGACTGACGACTTCTACGTCGCGGGCGTCTCGGTGGACGAGGACTTCGGTGACGCGCCCGCGAGCTACGACACCGGTGCGGCGGCCAGCCACGTCGTCGGCGATCTGGCGTTGGGCTCGGGCGTGTCGGTCGACAACCCCGCGACGATCAACCTCGGTTCGACCACGCCGAGCCCCAAGGCGGTGGCGGCGGGCGCGGACAACAACCTGCCCAACGGCGACGACCTCGACGACGGCGTGGCGGCGTTCCCGCGGCTGGCCCGCTCGAACGCCGGTGACGACTACTCGGTGCCCGTGACGTTGTCCGGCGCCTCGCAGGCCGGCCGGGTGTGCGCGTGGATCGACTTCAACGGCAACGGCTCGTTCGACACCAACGAACGCGCGTGCGCGAGCTTCGCGGCCGGCGCGGGATCAGCGACGATCACCTGGAAGATTCCGCAGAACGTCAAGTGCGGTAACACCTACGCGCGGTTCCGGGCGAGCTACAACACCGATCAGGCGGCCAACGCGACGGGTCTCGCGGACAGCGGCGAGGTCGAGGACTACCGGCTGCCGGTCGAGTGCCTGGACATCAAGAAGTCCACTCCCCAGACCACCGCGAACCCCGGCGACCAGGTGCCGTACACGGTCACCATCACCAACTCCGGCGCCACGGACGTCACCGGCCTGACCGTGTCCGACGACCTCACCGAGGTGCTGGACGACGCGACGTTCAACAACGACCAGGCCGCGACGTCGGGCACGATCTCTTATGCCGCACCGAAACTGACGTGGACCGGCGACGTCGCCAAGGGCAAGACGGTCACGCTGACCTACTCCGTGACGGTCAAGAACCCGATCACCGGCGACCACCAGCTGCGCAACGCCGTCGTGAGCAGTGCGGGCAACTGTCCGCCCGGATCGACGGACCCGGACTGCTCGACCACGGTGAACACGCCGGGCCTGAAGATCGAGAAGTCGGTCGACCGGCAGTCCGCCAATCCCGGCGACACGGTGAAGTACACGGTCAAGGTCACCAACACCGGCAAGACGCCGTTGAACGCGATGTTCGCCGACGACCTCACGAAGGTGCTCGACGACGCGACCTGGGGCAGCGCGACGGCCTCCTCCGGCACGGCCACGTTCGCCTCGCCCAAGCTGACCTGGACGGGTGCGCTGGCCGTCGGGGCGTCGGCGACCGTCACTTACACGGTCGTCGTCACCGGCAACGGCGACAAGCAGCTGACGAACGTGGTCACCTCGGAGACGCCTGGCAACAACTGCGTGCCGAGCTGCACGACCGACACCCCGGTGTCCGGTGTCCGGTTCGAGAAGCAGGCCGACAAGCAGTCGGTGAACCCCGGCGAGACCGTGACCTACACCGTCACCGTCACGAACACCGGTAAAACTCCTTTGCAGGGCGCCACTTTCACCGACGACCTGGCGAAGGTGCTCGACGACGCGGCCTGGGTCTCCGCGACGGCCTCCTCCGGCGTGGCGGAGTTCGTCTCGCCCAAGCTGACCTGGATCGGCAACCTGCCCATCGGCGGGTCCGCGACCGTCACGTACTCGCTGAAGGTCTCCAACCCGGTCAAGGGCGACTTCCAGCTGGACAACGCGATCACGTCCAGCACGCCGGGCGGCAACTGCCCGCCGGGATCGACGGATCCGAAGTGCGGCACCACGACTCCGGTGGCCGGCCTGAAGATCGAGAAGGCCGTGGACAGGCAGTCCGCGAACCCCGGCGACACCGTCACCTACACGGTGAAGGTCACCAACACCGGCAAGACGCCGTTGAACGCCACGTTCTCCGACGACCTGTCGAAGGTGCTGGACGACGCCGACTGGATCGGCACCAGCGCGGGCACGTTCACCTCGCCCGTGCTGACCTGGACGGGGGCGCTCACCGTCGGTGGTACGGCGACGATCACGTACACCGTGAAGGTGACCGGCAAGGGCGATCACCTGCTGGACAACGTGATCACGTCGACCACGCCCGGCAGCAACTGCCCGGAAGGCTCGGCGGACGCGGACTGCCGCACCTCGACGCCCGTTTCCGGAGTGGAGATCAAGAAGGAGGTCGACCGGCAGACGGCGAACCCCGGCGACACCGTGAAGTACACGGTGACCGTGTGGAACACCGGCAGGACGCCGCTCGACGCCTCTTTCACCGACGACCTGACGCAGGTGCTCGACGACGCGACCTGGGGCAGCGTGACGGCTTCCAGCGGTACGGCGAACTTCGTGTCTCCGACCCTCACGTGGAACGGCGCGCTGGCCCCCGGCGAGTCGGCGACCGTCACCTACACCGTGGTCGCGAACGGCAAGGGCGACAAGCAGCTGACGAACGTCGTCACCTCGGAGACGCCCGGCAACAACTGCGTGCCGAACTGCACGACCACGACGCCGGTGTCCGGTGTCGAGTTCGAGAAGTCGGTGGACCGGCAGTCGGCCAAGCCCGGCGACACCGTCAAGTACACGGTGACCGTGCGCAACACCGGCAAGACCCCGTTGCAGGGCGCCACCTTCACCGACGACCTGACCGACGTGCTCGACGACGCCGAGTGGGTTTCCGCTGAGGCCTCAACGGGTTCGGCTTCCTTCGCGTCTCCTCGCCTGACCTGGACCGGTGACCTCGCGGTCGGCGGCACGGCCACCGTCACGTACACGGTGAAGGTCGGCGATCCGGCGGACTTCAAGCTGGACAACGTGATCACGTCGACCACGCCGGGTGCCAACTGTCCTGGCGGCGAGAAGTGTTCGACCAGCACGCCGGTCGCCGGGCTGCGGATCGAGAAGTCCGACGACCGCGACCAGGTCGTGCCCGGCGACACCGTGACCTACACGATCAAGGTCACCAACACCGGCCAGACCGTCCACACAGGAGCGTCGTTCACCGACGACCTGACGCAGGTGCTGGACGACGCGCGCTACAACGACGACGCGCAGGCGACAGTCGGCGCGGTCACGCTGGTGTGGCCGAGGCTCGAGTGGAAGGGCGACCTGCCGATCGGCGGTACCGCCACGATCACCTACACGGTGACGGTGAAGAACCCGAACCCCGGCGACAAGAGGCTCAACAACAGGATCACCTCGGACACGCCCGGCAACAACTGCCCACCCGGCTCCAGGGACCCTTCGTGCAGCACCGAGACGCCCGGCCGTGAGCTGACGATCGAGAAGAAGTCCGAGCCCGCGTCGGCCAAGCCCGGTGACGCGGTGACCTACACCGTGACGATCACCAACACCGGCCAGGTGCCGCTGACCGGCGAGAAGGTGACGGACGACCTGTCCGGCGTGCTCGACGACGCTGCCTGGGTGTCCGTGCAGGCCTCCACGGGCAAGGCGGAGTTCGCCGCGCCGACGTTGACGTGGACCGGTGATCTCGCGGTCGGCGCCTCGGCGACCCTGACCTACGTGGTGCGCGTCAACGACCCGATCAAGGGCGACCACAAGCTGGTCAACGTGGTCAGCAGCGAGGTTCCGGGCAACTGCCCGCCGGGTTCGGCCGACCCGAGGTGCTCGACCACGACCCCGTTGCCCGGCATGGAGATCGTGAAGGAGGTCGACCGGAAGTCCGCGAACCCCGGCGACACCGTCACCTACACCGTGACCGTGCGGAACACCGGGCAGACCGAGCTGAACGCGTCGTTCCGCGACGACCTGACGAAGGTGCTGGACGACGCGACCTGGGGCGGTACCGACGCGGGCACGTTCACGTCACCGGTGCTGACGTGGAACGGTGTGCTGCCGATCGGTGGCTCCGCGACCATCAAGTACACGGTCGTCGTGACCGGCAAGGGTGATCACCAGCTGACGAACGTCGTCACGTCCGACACCCCCGGCAACAACTGCGTGCCGAACTGCACGACCACGACACCTGTGTCGGGTGTGGAGATCAAGAAGACGGCCGAGCCTGCGTCGACCAAACCGGGCGACACCGTGAAATACACGGTGACCGTGCGGAACACGGGTCAGACCGTGCTCGACGCGTCGTTCCGCGACGACCTGACCGGTGTGCTGGACGACGCGACCTGGATCGGCACGAGCGCCGGGGTGTTCGCTTCGCCCGTGCTGACCTGGTCCGGGCAGTTGGCCGTGGGGGAGACGGCGACCGTCACGTACACGGTCAAGGTGACCGGTGCGGGCGACAAACGGCTCAAGAACGTCGTCACGTCCGACACCCCAGGCAACAACTGCGTGCCGAGCTGCACGACCGACACCCCGGTCGCCGCGCTGAAGCTGGTGAAGAAGTCGGAGCCGGCCACGACGAAACCCGGTGACGCCGTCAAGTACACCGTGACGATCAGCAACACCGGGCAGACCGTCCACAGTGGAATCTCGGTCGCCGATGATCTGACCGGGGTGCTGGACGACGCTACCTGGAACGGTGACCAGGCCGCGTCAGCGGGTTCGGTGTCGTTCGTGGCGCCGAAGCTGACGTGGACCGGTGATCTGGCGGTCGGTGCGTCGGTGACGGTCACGTACTCGGTGAAGGTCACGGGTGCGGGGGACAAGCGGCTCAAGAACGTGGTGTCGTCGGAGACCCCGGGCACCGACTGCTCCGAGGGCTGCACCACGGACACCCCGGTCGCGGGGCTGGAGATCGTGAAGAAGGTCGCGCCGGAGAAGCCGGTGCCGGGTGATGTCGTCACGTACACGGTGACGGTGAAGAACACCGGCCAGACCGCGCAGAACGCGTCGTTCGGCGACGACCTGACCGGCGTGCTGGACGACGCGACCTGGAACGACGACGCGGCGGCGACCGTGGGCGAGGTGTCGTTCGCGGCACCGGCGTTGACCTGGACCGGCACGCTGCCGATCGGGTCGCAGGCCGTGATCACGTACTCGGTGAAGGTGACCGCGGCCGGCGACCACCGGCTCAACAACGTCGTCACCTCGGACACCCCCGGTGGCAACTGCCCGCCGGGATCGACGGACCCGAAGTGTTCGACGTCGACTCCGTTGCCGGGCATGGAGGTCAGCAAGAGCGTGGACGTGAAGTCGGCCAAGCCCGGCGACACCGTCACGTACACGGTCAAGGTCGTGAACACCGGCCAGACCGACCTGGTGGGTGCGTCGTTCGTCGACGACCTGAGCAAGGTGCTGGACGACGCGACCTGGGCCGGCACGAGCGCGGGCACGTTCACGTCGCCGAAGCTGACCTGGACAGGTGACCTGCCGGTCGGCGCGACGGTGACCGTGACCTACTCGGTCAAGGTGAACAACCCGGTGAAGGGTGACTTCAGCCTCGACAACGTCGTGACGACCGACACGCCGGGTGGAAAGTGCGTCGAGTGCACGACGGTCACACCGGTCGCCGGACTGAAGCTGGTGAAGACGTCCGAGCCCGAATCGGCGAAACCCGGTGACGAGGTCAGGTACACGGTGACGATCACCAACACCGGCCGGACAGTCCACAGTGGAATTACGGTCACCGACGATCTGAGCGGTGTGCTGGACGACGCGACCTGGGTCGGCACGAGCGCGGGCACGTTCACGTCGCCGAAGCTGACCTGGACCGGTGACCTGGCGGTCGGCGAGTCGGTCACGATCACGTACTCGGTGAAGGTGACCGGCGACGGCGACAAGCGGCTCAAGAACGTGGTGTCGTCGGACGTCCCGGACACGGACTGCACGGAAGGCTGCACCACGGACACCCCGATCGCCGGCTTCCAGATCGTCAAGAAGGCGGACCGGGCCGAGGCCAGGCCGGGCGAGAAGGTCACCTACACGATCGTCGTCACGAACACCGGCGCCACGATGCTGCGCGACGCCGCGTTCGTCGACGACATGACCGAGGTGCTCGACGACGCCACGTACAACGGCGACGCGGCGTCGACCTCGGGTCTCGCGACCTACGCGGCGCCGAAGCTGACGTGGAAGGGCGATCTGGCTGTCGGTGCGTCCGAGACGGTGCGGTACTCGGTGACCGTCACGGGCAAGGGCGACCTGCGGCTGAAGAACGTCGTCACGTCCGACACCCCCGGCTCGAACTGCCGCGACGGCTGCGCGGTCGAGGTGCTGGTGCCGCGGCTCGAGATCCTCAAGAAGGCCGACCGGACCTCGGCGAAGCCCGGCGACCTCGTCGCCTACACCGTGACGGTCACGAACACCGGCCAGACCACGTTGCCCCAGGCGAGCTTCGTCGACGACCTGAGCGGCGTGCTGGACGACGCGTCCTTCGTGGACACGAACGCCGGTGTGTTCGCCAAGCCGAAGCTGACGTGGACCGGTGAGCTGGCGATCGGGGCCACGAGGACGGTGACGTACCGGGTGCGCGTGAACGACCCGCCGACCGGGGACTTCAAGCTGCGCAACGTGGTCACGTCGGACACGCCGTCGAACTGTCCCGGTGACGCGTGTGGCACCGAGACCCCGGTGTCGGGCCTGGAGATCGTGAAGAAGGCGGACCGGGCGGACGCGAAGCCGGGCGAGAAGATCACCTACACCGTGACCGTCCGGAACACCGGCCAGACGCCGATCACCGGGTCGTTCACCGACTCGCTGGCCGACGTGCTGAAGGCGGCGACGTGGGGCGGCACCGACGCGGGCACGTTCACGTCGCCGGTGCTGACCTGGTCCGGCGAGCTCGCGGTCGGGGCCTCGGCCACGGTGACGTACTGGGTGACCGCGAGCGGCCCCGGTGAGCTGCGGAACGTGGTGAGCTCGGACGTGCCGGGCTCGAACTGCCGGCCCGGCGGCTCCGACCCGAGGTGCTCCGCGACCGTGAAGGTGCGGCAGGACCCGCCGATCGCGTGGACCGGTTTCCCGGCCCTGCCCCTGGCGGCGTTCGGCCTGGTCCTGCTGCTCGCGGGTGTGCTGATCAGGCGAAGGGCCTAGGCCGGCTCTTCGATCTTGTAGGGCGGAGTGGAGATGCCACCGACCCGGTAACGGCCCCACGGGTCGGGGTCGGTGAGCGTCCCCTCCGCCTGCCCGGTGGGGGTGCGCAGCAGTGCGGTCCGCGCGCCTCCTTCGACCCGGCTGGTGACGTCGTCGTGCTTCTTGATCCGCCCGTACCAGTGGTAGCGGCCGTCGATCGGCTGGAAGTAACCCCGCAGATCGACCTCGACCGCGACTTCTTCTTCTCCGAAGACGAGGGTGGCGGTGCCGCTGTAGCCCTCTTCGTCGTGCTCGTGCTCGCTCATCAGTCAACCAATCGCAGCGGGGTGAGTGGCTTTGCCGGGTCTGCCTGGACGCCCGCCGAGCGCAGCAGCCCGTCGATGGCGTGCCAGATCAGCGTGGTGAGGTACTCGCTCAGGTTCGTGCGGGACATGGTCTGGCGGTCGAGCCACCAGTCGCCCGCGTTCTGCACCATGCCGACGAGCGCGTGCGCCCACGGCTCGGCGCCGCCGGAGTCCATCTCGAAGGAACGCAGGTAGTCGCCGAGGATCCTGGCCAGCGTCGACGCGATGAGGTTCTTGTCCTCGGCGACGACGTCCTTCTCGACCGGGCGGTCCACGAACGACCCCTTCACCACGAACCGGTAGAGGTTCGGGTTCTCCTCGATCACCGACAGGTAGGCGTCGACGATCCCCAGGATGCGGCCGCGGATCGGGCCGTCGGCGATCAGCGCGGGACCCATCCGGTCCATCAGCAGCTCGGTGGCCTTCTGACCCACTGCCAGGTACAGGTCGGACTTGTCGGTGAAGTGCCGGTACAGCACGGGCTTGCTGACGCCCGCCTCCGCGGCCACGTCGTCCATGCCGACGTCGGGGCCCTTCCTGGCCACGGCGGCGATCGTGGCCTCCACGAACTCCGCCCTGCGCTGCTCGCGATGACCCTTCCACCGCTCACGTCGCGCGTCCGGCCCCTTGACAGTGCGTGCCATGTGACGCACGCTACCAGAAGTAACCGTTACCTCAAGTAACACTTACCGGGGAGGGCAACCGATGAGGGTCGCCGATCGGGAGAAGACAGCGGAACGGCTGCTCAAGTCGTCCGCCGAGAAGTTCTACGACCCCGAGGTGGACATCGACTGGTCCGCACCTCTGGTCGACGGTCTCTTCTACATCCCTGAACAGCGCATTTCGCTCTACGGCACGCCTCTCTACGACTCGCTCTCGCAGGAGCAGCGCATCGAGCTGTCGAAGCACGAGCTGGCGTCGATCGCGTCGGTCGGGCTGTGGTTCGAGTTGCTGCTCATGCAGATGCTGGTGAAGGTCGTCTACAACACCGACCCGACCACGCGGCACGCCCAGTACGCGCTGACCGAGGTCGCCGACGAATGCCGTCACTCGACGATGTTCGCGCGCCTGGTCGAACGGATCGGCTGCCCGGCCTACGGGCCCACGCGCCACACGCACCGCATGGGCAAGCTGCTGCCGATCATCGGCTACGGGCCCGCGATGTACGGCTCGATCCTGGTCGCGGAGGAGATCCTCGACCGGTTGCAGCGCGAGGCGATGACCGACGACACCATCCAGCCCCTCGTGCGGATGGTGAACCGGATCCACGTGCTGGAAGAGGCCCGGCACGTGCGGTTCGCCCGTGAGGAGCTGCTGCGGGGCATGTCGGAGCTCAAGGGCTACGAGCTGCCGTACCAGAAGTGGCTGGTCGGGTACGTGTCGATGATGATCACCCGCGCGATCATCAACCCCGCCGCGTACGCCGCCGTCGGGCTGGACGTCCGCGAGGCCCACCGGGTCGCGCTGGGCAACGAACGGTTCCAGGAGACCATCCGCTGGTCCGGCGAGCGGATCATGACGTTCCTCGACGAGGCCGGACTCGTGGGAAGGCCGGGGATGCGCTCATGGCGTCGCTCGTTCTTGATCGGCTGAACGTCGTCACGTCGGGGACTTCGCCCTCCGACGTGACCGCGGTGCTGCTGCACGGCTGGACCATG
This sequence comes from Lentzea waywayandensis, assembly GCF_900115955.1. GTDB lineage: Bacteria > Actinomycetota > Actinomycetes > Mycobacteriales > Pseudonocardiaceae > Lentzea > Lentzea waywayandensis. The sequence goes on along the minus strand of NZ_FOYL01000010.1, from coordinate 115,974 downwards.
GATCTGACCACCTGGGATCGCGTCGCCGCCGCACTGCCTGGCCGGGTGGTGCGGTACGACGTGCGCGGTCACGGTCGTTCGGCCGGCGGCACCGGGACGATCTCCGAGCTGGCCGACGACCTGGCGGCCGTTTTGGAGGAGCACGCGCCCACCGGGCGGATCGTGCTCGCCGGCCACTCGCTGGGCGGCATGACGATCATGGCGCTGGCCGAGCAACGGCCGGAGCTGTTCGCGCGGGTGTCCGGGGTGGCGTTGATCGCCACGTCGTGCGGGAACCTGCCCCGGCAGAGCGGTGTCGAGCGGCTCGCCGGGAAGTGGCTGGTCAGACGGCCGAAGGTCGGGTTCGGCCGGGTGATCACGCCGGGGCTGCGGGTGACGTTCGGCCGTCGTCCGCGCTGGGCCGACGTGCGCGCGGCCGCGGCGATGGCGGGCAACACGAGCGGTGCGGCGTTCGTCGGGATCCGGGAGGAGCTGACGCTGCACCAGCGGCGGGAGGCCCTCGCGGTGCTGGCGGACATCCCCGCGGTCGTGATGGCCGGGTCGTGGGACGTGCTCACGCCGATGCGGCACTCGCGGGTGCTGGCCGAGGCGTTGCCGAGCGCGCAGTTCGTGATCTATCCGAAGACCGGGCACATGTTGCCGCTGGAACGGTCCGAGGACGTGGCGAGACGAATAGCCGCGCTGATGTGAGAAAGGGCCCGCACTCGCGGGCCCTTTTTCGTGTGGTCAGTGCTGCAGCGGGAACCCGCCGCCGATGCCGCGCCACGCCAGGTTCGAGATCAGCGCGACCGCGTCCTCCTTCGGCACCCGCCGGTTGTCCGCGAGCCACGACCGAGCCGTGACCTGCGACAGCCCCACGAGTCCGACGGCCAGCAACCGGGCGCGCTCGGGGTCCAGCCCGGCGTCCGCGGTGATGGTGTCGGTGATGGCGTCCACGGAGTCCGTGGTGGCGCGCTCGACGGCCGACTGCACGGACGGCTCGGAGCGCAGGTCCGACTCGAACACCATGCGGAACGCCTGGCCCTCGCCGTCCACGAAGTCGTAGAAGGCGGCCACGGCGGCGCGCACGCGGAGCTTGTTGTCCGTGGTGGAGCCGATGGCGGTGCGGACCCGGCCGACCAGCTCGTCCACATGGGACTCGAGCAGTGCCATGTAGAGCTCGAGCTTGCCGGGGAAGTGTTGGTACAGCACCGGCTTGGACACGCCCGCGCGCTCGGCGATCTCGTCCATCGCAGCGGCGTGGTAGCCGTTGGCGACGAACACGTCCTGCGCCGCTGCCAGCAGTTGCGCGCGGCGGGCGGTGCGCGGCAGTCGAACGCCCCTGCCTGCGGGTGCGCTCTGCGCCGTCTCCGTCATGGTGCCTCCAGCACGAGTGATCCGGCCGTCGGAGAGGGGTTGCCAGACCGAGGCTGACCGCAACCTTACTCGCTGGTAGCCCACATCCGGGAACCATCTGAGCGTTCTTTCCCGCATCCTGGTCCGGTGAGCGCCATCATTCCCGCCCCGTTGTCCACGGTCGCGCTGCCGCCGCTGGACAAGTCCCAGACGCCGTGGCCCGGCGAGTTTCACCAGGTCGACGACCACGAGGTGCACGTGAGGGTCACTCCGGGCGACGGCCCGCCGGCCGTGTACGTGCACGGGCTTGGCGGGTCCGCGACGAACTGGACAGATCTCGCGGCGCAGCTGAAAGAACACGTCAGCGGCTACTCGATCGACCTGCCCGGGTTCGGGCGGTCGGAGCCGATTCCCGGGTACGACTTCAGCCTCGCGACGCACGCCCGCACGGTGATCAAGTACCTGGAAACGCTCTCACAGCCCGCGCACCTGCTCGGCAACTCCATGGGTGGCGCGATCTCGGTCATCGCCGCCGCGGGCAGGCCGGATCTCGTGAAGTCGCTCACGCTGGTCTCGCCGGCCGTGCCCGACCTCAGGCCGCGCCTCGACCGCATGTCCGACCCGCGGATGGCGCTCGCCGTCCTGCCGGTCGTCGGGTCCAGGGTGCGTCGCGAGCTCGCGAAGCTGACCGCGCACCAGCGCACGAAGCAGATGCTCGAACTGTGCTTCGCCGACCCGAGCGTGGTGCCCGACCACCGCATCGAGGAGTCGATCAAGGAGAACGAGGAGCGCGCCCGGCAGAAGTGGGCGGGACTGGCGCTCAACCGCAGCACGTTCGGCCTGATGCAGAGCTGGCTCACGCCCGGCCCGAAGTCGTTGTGGCGGCTGCTGCCCGCGGTCAAGGCGCCGACGCTGGTGCTCTGGGGCGAGAACGACCGGCTCGTCAGCGTGCGGAAGGGCCCGAAGACGGTGCGCCTGCTGCCCAAGGGACGACTGCTGGTGCTCCCCAGGACCGGCCATGTCGCCCAGATGGAGCGGCCCGCCACCGTGGCGAGGGCTGTGCTGGGCATGTGGGAGGCGGTCGACCGACACTCATGGTGAACAACGACGGCCATACGGGGGATGTGGGACCCTGGACCACGTGAATCGCGCCCCCGAGCGAGGACGTACTGCTCCGCCCGCTGACCGCTACCGCCGTGGCGAGCGCCGGACCAGCGCGGAACCGCTTGCGGCCGCCTGGGAACCGGAGGGCACGCAGGCCCTGCGAAGGCCGCGCAGACGTCGCGGCGTGAAGAAGCTCGTCGCCAACTACGGGTGGCGGATCTACGCGATCCCGGTCCTGCTCGTGCTGACGGCGCTCGTGGTGCTCGACACGGTCCAGCCCAAGTCGCCCGCGACCGGTGGCGCGAACACGAACGCCGCCGAGACGCCCGTGAGCACGCCTGAGGCGCCCGCGTCTGAGGTTCCCGGCAAGAAGCCGATGCTGAACATCCCGACCGCCGAGCTGCCGGGCGGCCCGGCCTTCTCGGAGGACGGCGTCGGCACGTTCAAGGTGATCGCCGGCAGCGGTCCGCGCGTCGGCGAGGCGAACGCCCCGAAGTTCCGCAAGTACGCGATCGCCGTCGAGGACGGCGTGAAGCCCGCCGACTACAACGACGACCCGGCCGCGTTCGCGCGCACGATCGAGGGGATCCTGTCCGATCCGCGCAGCTGGATCGGCACCAAGCAGGTCGCGCTGCAGCGGGTCGAGGCGAACCAGAACCCGGACTTCTTCGTGGCGCTGACCACCACGAAGACGACCCACACGCTGTGCGGCAAGGAGATCCCGTTCGAGACCTCCTGCTGGAACCCGGGAACCAAGCGCGTGATCATCAACGTCGCCCGCTGGGTGCGGGGAGCCATGGTCTATGGCCCTGACCTGGCCGGATACCGCACCTACGTGATCAACCACGAGGTCGGTCACGCCCTGGGCAGCGGCCACGCGGCCTGCGGGGAGAACGGTGCGCCCGCCCCCGTGATGATGCAGCAGACGTTCGGAGTCTCGAACGACTTCGTGTCGCAGCTCAACGCGGGCCAGGACGTCGTTCCCGCCGACGGCAAGGTGTGCACGCCGAACGCGTTTCCCGCAGGCTGAGACAGCTTTCCAACGGGGAAGAGTCGAGGCAGGGTAGACGTTGTCTCGGACACGGAGACATTCGTCGAGGAGGACCAGCATGGCGCTTCCGCCGCTCGTTGAGCCAGCCGCGGAGCTGACCAAGGAAGAAGTCGCGCGCTACAGCCGGCACCTGATCATCCCGGACGTCGGGGTGGACGGGCAGAAGCGGCTGAAGAACGCGAAGGTGCTCGTCGTCGGCGCGGGCGGCCTGGGCAGCCCGGCACTGCTGTACCTGGCCGCGGCCGGGGTCGGCACGCTCGGCGTCGTCGACTTCGACGTCGTGGACGAGTCGAACCTGCAACGCCAGGTGATTCACGGCCAGTCCGACGTCGGCCGCCCCAAGGCGGAGTCGGCGCGCGACTCGGTCGCCGAGATCAACCCGTTCGTCAAGGTGATCCTGCACCAGACGCACCTCAACTCCGAGAACGCGCTGGAGATCTTCCGCGACTACGACCTGATCCTCGACGGCACCGACAACTTCGCCACCAGGTACCTGGTGAACGACGCCGCGGTGCTGCTGGGCAAGCCGTACGTGTGGGGTTCGATCTTCCGGTTCGAGGGCCAGGTCAGCGTCTTCTGGGAGGACGCCCCGGACGGCCAGGGCCTCAACTACCGCGACCTCTACCCGGAGCCGCCGCCTCCCGGCATGGTCCCGTCGTGCGCCGAGGGCGGCGTGCTGGGCGTGCTGTGCGCGTCGATCGGTTCGATCATGGTGACCGAGGCGATCAAGCTGCTCACGGGCATCGGCGACCCGCTGCTGGGCCGTCTGATGGTCTACGACGCGCTGGAGATGAGCTACCGGACCATCAAGATCCGCAAGGACCCGGAGTCGCCGAAGATCACCGAGCTGATCGACTACGAGGCGTTCTGCGGTGTCGTGTCCACGGACGCGCAGCAGGCGGCCGCGGGCAACACGATCACGCCGCTCGAGCTCAAGCACAAGCAGGAGTCCGGTGAGGACTTCCTGCTGGTGGACGTGCGCGAGCCGCACGAGTTCGAGATCGTGCGGATCCCGGGTTCGGTGCTGATCCCGAAGGACAAGATCCTGTCCGGGGAGGCGTTCTCCGAGCTGCCGCAGGACAAGCCGCTGGTGCTGCACTGCAAGTCCGGTGCTCGTTCGGCGGAGGCGCTCGCGGCGCTGCACAAGGCGGGCTTCAAGGACGCCGTGCACGTCGGTGGCGGTGTGCTGGCGTGGGCCCGCGAGGTCGACCCCAGCCTGCCAACGTACTAACGGTTATGGGCTGTTCGGGTGGTGGCATGAATCACGGCACGTCAGGGTCCACCACCCGGACGGTCTAGGCAGGTAGCGTGCCCGACCGTGACCCGGTCCCCCGAACCGCCCCCAGCGCACGTGCGTGCGGCGTTCGGGGCACGTGACGCCGAGCCAGAGCTCATCGACGGCGGCCCCGCCTGGCGGTGCGGCGACGCCACGATCAGGCCCGCGCCCAGGCCCGCCGAGGCCACCTGGATCGCCAAGACCCTCGACGGTCTGGACGTCCACCACCTGCGCGTCGGCAGACCGCTGCGTTCCACGGACGGCAGATACGTCGTCGGTGGCTGGTCCGCCACCAAGTTCCTCGCCGGCCGGGCGGAGGCGCGCCACGACGAGGTCATCGCCGTCGCCCAGCGCCTGCACCAGGCCACGGCCGAGCTGCCCAAGCCCCGTTTCCTGGACGCGCGCACCGACGTGTTCGCCGTCGCCGACCGCAAGGCGTGGGGCGAGGAGGACGTGCCGCTCGACGCCGACCTCGGCGGCCGGCTGTTCGACCTGCTCAAGGAAACGCAGAAGCCGCTCAACCTCAAGCCGCAGGTCGTGCACGGTGACCTGTTCGGCAACGTGCTGTTCGCGGGCAACGCGCCGCCGGCCGTCATCGACTTCACCGCCTACTGGCGTCCCGCCGAGTGGGCCGCCGCCGTGATCGCGGTGGACGCCGTCGCGTGGGGTGGCGCGGACTCCGGCCTGTTCCACCGGTGGAGTCACCAGGCCGAGTGGGAGCAGGCGCTCGTGCGCGCGATGCTGTTCCGCCTGGCCGTGCACGCGCTGCACCCGTTGTCAACGCCACAGTCCTTTGCGGGCTTGGAACGAGCTGCTCACCAGGTGACGACCCTGCTCTGAGCGGGCCATTTTCCACCGACGAAACATTGCGGAGCATCGGGTTAACGCGGGCTTCTTAGCGTCAGCGGCGTGACCCATTGCCCCTACTGCGCCCTGCAGTGCTCCATGAGCGTCATCGACGGCCAGGTGACACCTGGTCCCGGTGGGCTGTGCCAGAAGGGCTGGACGGCGGGGGAACTGCTGCGCCATCCCGGGCGGCTCACCACGCCTCTTCTGCACGGTCAGCCGGTGTCCTGGGACGAGGCGCTGGACTTCGTCGCGGCACGGATCGCCGGCTACGAACCCGACGAGGTCGCCGTGTTCGGCGGTGGCGGGCTGACGAACGAGAAGGCCTACGCGCTCGGCAAGTTCGCGCGCGTCGCGTTGAAGACCTCGCAGATCGACTACAACGGCCGGTTCTGCATGTCGTCGGCCGCCGCCGCGGGCAACAAGGCGTTCGGGCTGGACCGCGGGCTGCCGTTTCCGCTGACCGACCTGCGCGGCGCCGACACGGTGCTGCTGGCGGGCTCGAACCCGGCCGAGACCATGCCGCCGTTCCTGCGGCACCTGGAGGGCGCGCGGCTGATCGTCATCGACCCGCGCCGCACGCCGACCGCCGAGCGCGCGACGTTGCACCTGCAGCCCGCGCCGGGCACGGACCTGGCGCTGGCACTGGGGTTGCTGCACACCGCGGTCATCGAGGGTGTGATCGACAAGGAGTACATCACCTCCAGGACCTCGGGTTTCGACGACGCCTGGCGGGTGGCGGCGGGGTGGTGGCCCGAGCGCGTCGAACGCGTGACGGGCGTGTCCGCCGCCGACCAGCGTGCCGCCGTGCACATGCTGGCCGGGCGGTCGTACGTGCTGACCGGGCGCGGCACCGAGCAGCACGCGTCCGGCACCGACACCGTCTCGGCGTGGATCAACCTGGCGCTGGCGCTGGGACTTCCCGGCCGGGCCGGCTCCGGGTACGGCTGCCTGACCGGGCAGGGCAACGGCCAGGGCGGGCGCGAGCACGGGCAGAAGGCCGACCAGCTGCCCGGTTACCGCAAGATCGACGATCCCGTCGCACGGCAGCACATCATGGACGTCTGGGACGTGTCGTGGCTGCCCGGCCCGGGACGCAGCGCGTACGAGCTGCTGGTCGCGGACGACATCAAGGCGATGCTGGTGTTCGGCAGCAACCCGGTGGTGTCCGCGCCGCGGGCGTCCGGTGTCGCCGATCGGTTGCGGGCGCTGGACCTGTTGGTGGTGGCGGACTTCGTGATGTCGGAGACCGCCGCGATGGCCGACGTCGTGTTCCCGGTGACGCAGTGGGCCGAGGAAGACGGCACGATGACCAACCTCGAAGGCCGCATCATCAGGCGCCGCAAGGCACTCGACCCGCCCGCGGGCGTTCGCAGCGACCTGGAGCTGTTGCACGGGCTCGCTTCACGGCTCGGCGTCGGCTCGAAGTTCCCCGTCGAGCCGGTCGAGGTGTTCGAGGAGCTGCGCCGGGCGTCCGCCGGCGGTCTGTCCGACTACTCCGGTATCACCTACGAGCGGCTGGAGTCCGAACAGCTGCACTGGCCGGTGCCGTCGGTGGATCATCCCGGCACGCCAAGGCTTTTCCTCGACGAGTTCGCGCATCCCGACGGCCTGGCGAGGTTCATCCCCGTCGACCACCGCGGCCCCGCCGAGCCGCCGGACGCGGAGTTCCCGTTGCAGGCCACCACCGGACGGGTGTTGCAGCACTACCAGTCCGGGGCGCAGACAAGGCGGATCGGCGAGCTTCTCGCGGCCGTTCCCGAGATGTACGTGGAAGTGCACCCGGACACGGCATCGCGGGCAGGGCTTGCCTCCGGTGAGTCCGCGCACGTCGTGTCCAGGCGGGGAACGGTGACGGCCGTCGTCCGGTGCGTGCCGAGCATGCGCGCCGACATGGTGTTCCTGCCGTTCCACTTTCCCGGTGACGGCCGGGCGAACCTGCTCACCAACCCCGCGCTCGATCCCACGAGCCGGATGCCCGAGTTCAAGGTCTGCGCTGTCCGATTGGAGCCGGCATGAGGCGAGTAGTGATCGTCGGGTACGGCATGGCAGGGGCGCGGCTGGCGGACGAGTTGCGCCGGCGGGACTCCGACATCTCCATCACCGTCGTGGGTGCGGAACCGCATGCCGCGTACAACCGAGTGCTGCTGTCGACCGTCGTGGCGGGCTCGATGACGCCGGAGTCGACGCGGCTGCACGACGACAGGTGGGCCGCGGAGCACGACATCGACCTGCGGCTGGGCTACGAGGTGCGGGAGATCGATCGCGCGAGTCGAACCGTGACGGTCGCACAGGTTCCCCGCGGTGCCGTCTCGACGCCGTCCGATCCCGCCGAGTCCTTCCCCTACGACGCGCTCGTTCTCGCCACCGGCAGCGTGCCCTGGGTGCCGCCTGCCGAAGGCCTGGTGGAGGACGGCAGGCTCGCCCCCGGCGTCGTCGCCTTCCGCACCCTCGACGACTGCGCCGAGATCGAGGCCAAAGCCCACAAGGGCGCTCCCGTCGCGGTCCTCGGCGGCGGACTGCTCGGCATCGAGGCCGCCCGTGGCCTGGCCGGACGCGGTTGCCTGGTCACCGTCGTGCACCCCGTCGGCCACCTGATGGAACGCCAGCTCGACCCCGGTGCCGGCAGTGTTCTCGCCCGCACGCTCGGCAAGCTCGGCATCGAGTTCCGGCTGAACGCGATGGCCGCCAAGTACCTCCCCGGCGACGGCCTGATCCTCGACGACGGCTCCCGCGTTCCCGCCGAGCTCGTCGTGGTCTCGGCGGGTGTGCGCGCCGAGACGTCGCTGGCGGTGAAGGCGGGGGTGACCGTCGATCGCGGCATCGTCGTGGACGACGCGTTGCGCACCAGCGACCCGCGCATCCACGCGATCGGGGACTGCGCCCAGCATCCCGGCACGGTGTCGGGCCTGGTGCAGCCCGCGTGGGACCAGGCCGCCGTGCTCGCGGACCGGCTGACCGGCGCGAACCCGGCCGCCCGCTACCGGGGGACCTCCGTCGTCACGCGGTTGAAGGCGCGTGACGTCGACCTGGCGGCGTTGGGCGACGTGCACACCGACGTGGACTGCCCGGACTCGGAAGTCCTGTGCTTCCAGGAACCCTCGCGCGGCCGGTACGCGAAGCTCGTCCTGCGCGACGACCGGGTGGCGGGCGCGATCGTGCTCGGCGCACCGGACGCGGCCGCCACGATCACCCAGCTCTACGACCGCGGCATCCCCGCGCCGACCGACCGCCTGGCGTTGTTGCTGGGCAGGGCGTTGCCCGCCGAGGCCGCGTCACCGGCCGACCTGCCGTCCAGCGCGGTGATCTGCCGGTGCAACACCGTCTCCAAAGGACAGATCGTGTCGGCCTGGCGGGCGGGTGCGGAGTCGTTGCCGCAGCTCGCGGAGGCCACTCGCGCGACGACCGGGTGCGGTGGCTGCAAGGACGCGGTGTGCGGGCTGATCGACTGGCTCGGGGCCTCACAGCCCGCCTCGGCGTGATGTGCGGTGGAGTTGCCGCCGCCGTCATCGGCCAGAACGCCCAGGTAATGCGCGTTTCCTAGGTTTCCCGGCAACGCCGACCCCGCGGAGGACTTCAATGAGCTGGATCGACCACTGGGAGCCGGAGAAGCCCGAGTTCTGGGAGAACAAGGGCAAGCGGATCGCCCGCAAGAACCTCGTGTTCTCCATTCTCGCGGAGAACCTCGGGTTCAGCGTCTGGGTGTTGATGAGCATCGTCGTCGTGAGCCTCGGCTCCGTCGGCTTCGCCTTCAGCGTCGGCCAGCAGTTCTGGCTGCTGATCGTGCCGAACCTGGTCGGCGCCGCGCTGCGGGTGCCGTACACGTTCGCGGTGCCGCGCTTCGGCGGCCGGCTGTGGACGACCATCAGCGCCGGGTTGCTGCTGATCCCGTGCGCGATGCTCGTCTACGCGGTGTCGACGCCGGGCACGCCGTACTGGTTCTTCCTGCTCACCTCGGCCGCGATGGGCCTCGGTGGCGGCAACTTCTCGTCGTCGATGGCGAACATCTCGTTCTTCTACCCTGAGGGCAAGAAGGGCCTGGCGCTCGGCCTGAACGCGGCCGGCGGCAACCTCGGTGTCGCGATCACGCAGCTCGTCGTGCCGATCGTGATCACCATCGGCACCGGGATCCACCTCGCGTACGCGGCGCTGATCTGGATGCCGTTCATCGTTCTCGCCACGGCCTGCGCGTGGTTCTTCATGGACAGCCTGACCCAGGCCAAGCCGGACGGGCAGTCGTACAAGCTCGCCCTGTCGAACCCGCACACCTGGGTGATGTCGTTCCTCTACATCGGCACCTTCGGGTCGTTCATCGGGTTCTCGTTCGCGTTCCCGTCACTGATCAAGATCAGTTTCGTGGACTACAAGGGCTGGGTGGCGCTCGCGTTCCTCGGTGCGTTGATCGGCTCGGTGGCCCGGCCGCTCGGTGGCTGGCTCGCGGACCGGATCGGCGGCGCGAAGGTGACGCTCGGGACGTTCGTCGGTCTCGGGGTGGGCACGGTCGGCGTGATCCTCAGCGTCGACACGCGGAACTTCGCGCTGTTCTTCGGCTCGTTCATCGCGTTGTTCGTGCTGGCCGGAGTGGGCAACGGCTCGACGTACCGGATGATCCCGGCGATCTTCCGCACCCAGTCGGACTGCGACAAGTCGGCCAAGCGGCAGGCTGCCGCCGTCGTCGGCATCGCGGGTGCGATCGGTGCGGCCGGTGGTGTGCTGGTGAACCTCGTCTTCAAGTTCTCGCTCGAAGGTTCTTCGAAGAGCCTGACGCCCGCGCTGACCGCGTTCCTGGTCTTCTACGGGCTCTGCGTCGGCACCACGTGGTGGTTCTACCTGCGACGCAACGTGTTCGCGGCGCGTCCTTCGCTCGCCTACGCCGGCGTGTGACGCACAACGCGCTGAACTGCGAAGAGAGTTTCCTTTAACAACCGCGAAATGTTGCGGACCTTGGGATGACACGCCGCCCGGTGAGCATACCGGGCGGAAGGAGGGATGCCCGATGACTGCGTCGACTACCCAGACCCTGGTCGTGATCGGCAACGGCATGGTAGGCCACCGGCTCGTCGAGATCCTTCGTGATTCGTCCTGGCGGATCGTCGTGTTCGGCGAGGAGTCCCGTCCCGCCTACGACCGCGTCGCCCTGTCGTCCTATGTGGACAGCTGGAGTTCCGCGGACCTGGAACTGCCGGCGCTGACCGGCTGCGAGCTTCGTCTCGGCGAGAAGGCAGTGTCCGTGGACCGTGCCCGCCGTGTCGTGGTGGGTGCCTCAGGTGTCGAGATCTCCTACGACGCTCTGGTGCTGGCCACCGGTTCGGTGCCGTTCGTGCCGCCGGTGCCCGGTCGTGACCTGCCCGGTTGCCACGTCTACCGGACGATCGACGACCTGGACGAGATCCGGGCGACGGTGGAGGCCGCCGACCGGCCCGGCCGGCGTTCCGGCATGGTGCTCGGCGGCGGTCTGCTCGGGCTTGAAGCGGCCAACGCGTTGCGCGGCATGGGAGTCTCGCCGCACGTCGTGGAACTGGCGCCGCGGCTGATGCCGATCCAGGTCGACGACGGTGGCGCCGGGTTGTTGAAGCGGCTGGTCGAGAAGCTCGACCTGACCGTGCACACCGGGACTTCCGCCTCCTCGATCGAACGCGACGGGACGCGGTTGGTCGCTCGGTTGGCGTCTGGTCTTGAGCTGGACCTGGACGTTGTCGTGTTCAGCGCCGGCATCCGGCCACGCACCGATCTGGAGCTGGGGCTGGAGCTGGGGCCGCGCGGCGGCTACCTGGTCGACGCGGCCTGCCGGACCTCCGACCCGCACGTGTTCGCGATCGGGGAGTGCGCCGCCGTCGAGGGCGTGACCTACGGGCTCGTCGCTCCCGGCTACTCGATGGCCGAGGTGGTCGCGGACCAGATCTCCGGTGGCACGCGGGTGTTCCCCGGCGCTGACGTGTCCACGAAGCTGAAGCTGCTCGGGGTGGACGTGGCGTCGTTCGGCGATGCGCACGCTGCCACCGAGGGTGCGCTGGAAGTCGTGGTGAACAACGCTGTCGCCGGGACCTACAGCAAGCTCGTGGTGTCGGACGACGCCCGGACGTTGCTCGGTGGCGTGCTCGTCGGCGACGCCTCGTCGTATCTGTCGCTGCGGCCGTTGGTGGGCAAGGAAGTTCCGGCCGCGTTGTTGCAGCCGGGCGGCGCCGTGGACGTGGAGATGCCTGCTGACGCGCAGGTCTGCTCCTGTCACGCGGTGACCAAGCAGACGATCACCGACGCGATCAGCTCCGGTGTGGCGTGCGACGTGGCCGAGCTGAAGGCGTGCACCAAGGCCGGTACGGGTTGTGGTTCGTGCGTGCCGATGCTGAAGAAGCTGCTGACCGAGTGCGGTGTCGAGCAGTCCAAGGCGCTGTGCGAGCACTTCACGCACTCCCGTGCGGAGCTGTTCGAGATCATTCGGGCGACGCGCGTCCCGACGTTCTCGGCGTTGATCGAGAAGCACGGCACCGGGCGTGGCTGCGACATCTGCAAGCCCGCGGTGGCCTCGATCCTGGCGTCGCTGGGCAACGGGCACATCCTGGGCGAGACGCAGGTCTCGTTGCAGGACACCAACGACAGGTTCCTGGCGAACCTCCAGCGCAACGGCACGTACTCGGTCGTGCCGCGCATCCCGGGCGGCGAGATCACGCCGGAGAAGCTGATCGTCATCGGCGAGGTGGCCCGCGACTACGGGCTCTACACGAAGATCACCGGTGGCCAGCGGATCGACATGTTCGGCGCGACCGTCGACCAGCTGCCGGAGATCTGGCGTCGTCTGGTCGACGCGGGCTTCGAGTCCGGGCACGCGTACGGCAAGTCGTTGCGCACGGTGAAGTCCTGCGTGGGCACGACCTGGTGCCGTTACGGAGTGCAGGATTCTGTTGGTCTGGCGATCGAGCTGGAACTGCGCTACCGGGGATTGCGGTCGCCGCACAAGCTCAAGTCGGCCGTCTCCGGGTGTGCGCGCGAGTGCGCTGAGGCGCGTGGCAAGGACTTCGGTGTGATCGCCACCGAGAACGGGTGGAACCTTTATGTGGGCGGCAACGGCGGCTTCACGCCCCGTCATGCCGACCTGCTGGTGTCCGATGTGGACACCGCGGAGCTGATCAAGGTGATCGACCGCTTCCTGATGTTCTACATCCGTACCGCCGACCGCCTGCAGCGCACCTCGGTGTGGCTGGACGGCCTCGAAGGCGGGCTCGACCACCTGCGTGAGGTCGTCGTCGACGACAAGCTCGGCATCTGCGCCGAACTGGAGGCCGCGATGGAGTCGCACGTCTCCGACTACGCCGACGAGTGGCGCGGTGTGCTGGAGGACCCGGAGAAGCTGGCGCGGTTCACGTCCTTCGTGAACGCGCCGGGTGTTCCCGACCCCACGATCTCGTTCCGCGCTGAACGCGGTCAGCGCGTCCCCGTGTCCCTGGGCATTCCGGAGGTCGTCAGGTGATCGTCTGTGACTTCGACGTGTTACGGCCCGAGCAGGGCGTCGCGGCGCTGCTGCCGGACGGCTCGCAGGTGGCGGTCTTCCTGACCGCGGACGGCACGGTGCACGCGCTGGACAACATCGACCCGTTCAGCGGCGCCGCCGTGTTGTCGCGCGGAATCGTGGGCGACCGGGGCGGCGTTCCCGTTGTCGTGTCGCCGGTCTACAAGCAGGCGTTCGAGCTGGCGACCGGCAAGTGCCTGGAGCAGCCTTCCGTTTCCGTTGCCGTGCATGGTGTGCGGGTGCGCGACGGTGTTGTGGAGCTGACATGACAGGGCCTCTGGCGGGCTTCACCATCGGCGTCACGGCGGCCCGTCGCGCCGACGAGCTCATCGCCATGCTGGAACGCAAGGGCGCCTCGGTGTTGCACGGTCCCGCTTTGAGGATCGTGCCGTTGCCCGACGACGCGACTCTGCACGCCGCGACGTTGGAGCTGGTGGCGTCACCTGTTGATGTTGTTGTGGCTACTACGGCGATCGGGTTCCGCGGGTGGTTCGAGGCTGCGGAGGGGTGGGGGCTGGCCGGGCGGTTGCACCGTGCCTTGGAAGGTGCGGTCGTGTTGCCGCGTGGGCCCAAGGCCAAGGGGGCGGTTCGGGCGGCGGGGCTGGTCGAGGCCTGGTCGCCTTCTTCTGAGTCGAACGCGGAGCTTCTGCAGTACCTGTTGCGGATGGGCGTGTCCGGTAAGCGGGTCGCCGTTCAGTTGCACGGCGAGCCGTTGCCGGATTTTGTGAACACTCTGGCTGCCGCTGGGGCTGAGGTTGTCGAGATTCCTGTCTATCGGTGGGAGCCGCCGGCTGATCTGGGGCCGTTACAGCGGTTGATCGAGGCTGTGGTGGCGGGGCAGGTGGACGCTTTGACGTTCACCTCGGCGCCCGCGGCTTCTTCCGTTCTGCGGACCGCGCCGGACTTCGGTGCTCTGGTTTCCGTGTTGCGTCGGGATGTTCTGGTTGTCGGCGTCGGTGCGATCACCGCCGGGCCGTTGGTGGCCGCCGGGATTCCTGTCGTGCAGCCTGCTCGGTCCCGGATCGGGTCCATGGTCCGGGAGTTGGCTCTGGAGTTGCCATCGCGGGCGTTGCGGTTGCGGATTGCCTCTCTGGACATGGAGATGCGTGCTCAGGCCGTGGTGATCGACGGGGAGCTTCGACCTGTTGCTCCGGCGCCGATGGCCGTGTTGCGGACCCTGGTCGCCGCTCGTGGGCGGGTGGTCTCTCGGCAGGACCTGTTGGCTGCTCTGCCTTCTGGTGGCGAGGAGCACGCGGTCGAGACGGCGATCGGGCGGTTGCGGACCGCCTTGGGGTCGCCTCAGATGGTGTGCACTGTGGTGAAACGTGGTTACCGGCTTGCGATGGAGCCCGCGTGAAACTTGTACTGGCGTTTCATGGGACTCGTGATCCGCGTGGGATTGCGGTTTGCTCGGAGATCGCTTCGTTGGTGCGTTCGTCGGTGGACGTTCCGGTGGAGGTTGCTTACGCGGACGTCGTGCAGCCCGATGTTCGGTCTGTTGTGGACGGTCCGTGTGTGGTGGTGCCGGTGTTCCTGGCTGCTGGGTATCACGTTCGTGTGGACATTCCCGCGCAGATCGGGCGTCGTCCCGGGGTGGTGCTGACGTCGCCGTTGGGGCTGGACGCGGTGCCGGCCGTGCGCGATCGGTTGCGGGAGGCAGGTGTCCGCCGCGGCGACGCAGTAGTGCTCGCCGCGGCGGGATCGTCTGATTCGCGGGCACTGGCGACCGTTCGTGCTGCCGCAGCGTTGATCGGGGCTTCTGCGGTTGGGTACGTGGCGACCGCGACGCCCCGCGTGCCCGACGTCGTTGCCGGGCTGCGGGGGCGCCGCGTGGCCGTTGCCTCGTGGCTCCTGGCACCAGGGGCATTCCACGGGTCGCTCGCCGAGTGCGGTGCGGACGTGGTCTCCGAACCGGTCGGGGCGCATCCTCTTGTGGTCGATGCGTTGTTGCGCAAGTACTACGAGGGTCGGGCCGGGTTGCTGCGTACAGCATGAGGGCTGGTGCTGATCGGCCTCAATGGAACTGTTCCACTGGGTGGTTTGACAGGGATTGAGTTTCGCTGGGGTCGGCTTGTGCTGGTTGGTCGCGTTCCTGGCGTTCAGTCACCTTGCGAGGGTGGGCGCGCGGGTCGTGACGAAGTGCGGGGTTGCGATTGGGGCTTGACCTTGAGCCTCTGGCGGGATGCGTAGTCGGCCTCACAAGCCGGGGTTCACAGAGCCCCGGCCGAGCCCACGAGGGTGGCATCCCGCCCCCTCAAGGTAAAGCCCCAATCGCCATGAGCGGGGTGCACCGCATCCCGGGCGGCATCGGTTCACACGGCTCGCTTCGCATCGCCACGCCAGGCCTCGTACGTGGTTGCTTTGCGAGGGCGGGCGCCTGGTGGCACCGCGCGGGTCGTTTTGCGTTGGCGGGCTCGGCCGTGGGGGTCGGCTTGCGGGCGTTCGTTGTGTTCCAGCGGAGGGGCGCCTGCCGTGCGGGCGTCGCCTTGCGAGGGTGGTCCCTTGGGCCTTGCGGCGGCTGGCTTGCGAGGGCGGTGCCTCGGAGTGCGGACGGTCGCCTTACTCCGCTCTACTCCGGCCCGGCCTCGCAGCGGCCCGATCCCGCGTCCGCCTCGCCCCTCGCCACCCTGCCCGTTGCTGGCGCAGCCTCCGCTCTCGCGGCGCGGGCCTGCCGACAGCTCTACCAGAGGCCCGGTACCTCGGGCTCCTCCTTGCGGGCGTCCTCCCAGCGGTACTCCCGCAGGTTCACCTTGCCGTCGAGGTTCGGGACGCCCTCCTCGTGCAGCATCTGGAGTTGCGTGTCGCGGAGGTGCGCGGCGCAGGTGCCGTCGGCCTTGAGCACGCGTTGCCACGGCAGGTCGTGGCCGTCCTCGTTGAGGATTCGGCCTACCAGCCGTGGCGACGGCGCCTTTGCGAGATCTGCGATGTCGCCGTACGTGGCGACTCGTCCGCGCGGGATCGCCTTGATGAACTCGCGGACTCGCTCGTGGATCTCTTCGTCCATGCCGTGATTCTAGCTAGATGCCCTCGGACCACTGGGCTACGGCGGCGTGGTAGTCGGGGGCGTTCGGGGCGTAGTTGATGGAGTGGCCGTAGCCGTTGAGGACGTAGGTGTCCAGGCGGGGGGCTGCTGGGAAGAACGGCAGCTCGTCGGCCTTCAAAGCTGCAGGGGAGGAGCAGTCGCTGCCCATCAGGGGGAGGCCGGAGCTGCAGAAGTGGGTGTCGTTGCCCACGACGATGAGGACTGGGACGTTGATCTGGCGCGAGATCGGGATGATCACCGTGTTGAGCAGGATGGTGTCCACGGCCTCTGTTACGGCGAAGACGTCCTTGGTGGTCTCGTCGAACGAGATCGCGCCCGGGATCAGTGGGCCCGGTTTGTGGAACGAGTTGTAGCGGGTGTCCGGCATCGTGGTGAGGTAGCCGAGGTCCAGGCTCGCCGGGATCATGTTGGCGAGTACCGGGACGACGGTGATGTAGTTCATCTTGTGCGTGAAGCCGGTGACCAGGACGCCGTCCACGTCGCGGTTCGTGCCTGCCTCGATCATCGCCATCGCCGAGCCGATGGAGTGGCCGGCGACGATCACCTTGGTGAAGCGGGGTTTCAGGGTGGAGATGACCTGGTGGACCGCGCTGGCCTGGGTTGAGGCCGTCACGAAGGCGCTGAGAGGTTTTGTGCTCTTGCCGGTGCCCAGGCGGTCGAGTGCGAGGGTGGCGAAGCCCGCGTTGTTCTGGGACTGCGTGAACGAGTGGGTCGACGGTTCGAAGCCGACGTCCCAGTAGGTCCGGTCGTAGGTGCCGCCTGGGATCAGGACCTGCACGGTGGACGCGCCCGAGGGGACGCAGAGCCTGCCCGCCATGGTCTCCTGCGAGGTCACCAGTGGGGTGAGGCCGATTCGCACGGGGTAGGCGACGTCCTGGCAGGACGTGGCCGCGGAGGCCGGGAGCGGGGCTAACAGGGTTCCGGTGGCGAGCAGAGCCGCGGCGATGAGCCTGCGGAAACGCATGGGAGAAATACCTTCCGGCTAGTTGCGGGGGACGGCCTTCATGAGCAGGCCGTTCGGGTACGGCGCGGACGTGAACTTCACGCGCGCCGGACGGGTGGGGACCAGGCGCCAGCGTGCCGCGATGGTCGCGAGGGTGATGACGATCTCGGTCTGGGCGAACGTGTTGCCGAGGCACTGGCGGTTGCCGCCGCCGAACGGGATGAACGCGCCGCGCGGTAAGGCGGCGGAGAACTCCGGGGTCCAGCGGTCGGGCCAGAAGCGTTCCGGTGAAGGGAAGTAGCGTTCGTCGTGGTGCAGGGCGTGCGGGCTGACGATCACCTCGGCGCCCGCGGGCAGGGAGACGTCGCCGAGCTGTACCTCGGTGAGCGTCCGGCGCATCACGAACCAGATCGGGTACTTCCGCAGCGTCTCCTGCCCGATCCGGGCGGTGTAGGTCAAGGACGGCACGTCGGCGAACGTCACCGGGCGGTCGCCCACGACGGAGTCGACCTCCTCGTGCAGGCGGCGTTCGATCTCCGGGTCGTCGCCCACCTCGTACAGCGCCCAGGCCAGTGCGATCGCCGTGGTCTCGATGCCCGCGGTGAGCAGGGTCAGGACCTCGTCGTAGGTCTGCTGGTCGGTCATGCGGGTGCCGTCTTCCTCGGCCAGCAGCAGCATGGAGAGGACGTCGCCGTTGTCGGTGCCGTCGGCGCGCCAGCTCTCGATCACTTGCAGCACAACGGCTTTCATGCGGGCGATGGCCGCGTCGAACTCCTTGTTGCCCGGCAGCGGGAGTTTCTCGACGAACGTGGGGGACAGCGCGCGGATCATGCCTTGCTGGATGACCGTGAAGATGGACCTGCGGACCTCCGCGACCGCGCGCTTGCCGATCTCCGTCGAGAAGAGCGTCTCGCCGACGATGGTGACCGCGAGCTCCTGCATGTCGTTCTCGATCGTGCGGATCTCGCCTGGTTGCCAGCGCGCAGCCAGCGAAGAAGCAGCACGAGCCATCGTCGAGGCATAGGCTTCAATCCGTTCCCGATGGAAGGCCGGCTGCATCATCCGGCGTTGGCGCAGGTGGTACTCGCCGTTCGACAGCAGCAGCCCCGTCCCGAGATACGGCTGGAACTTGTCGAACATGGCGCCCTTGCGGAACTTCGATCCTTGCGACACAAGCACTTCGTGAGTCAGCGAAGGACTCGTGACGAAGTGCGCGTGCAGCGGGCCGAGGTCCAGGCGCACCACGTCGCCGTGTTCGCGCAACGCGTCGGTGAACTTGGCGCGGTGGGCGAGCATCGACGGGGTGTGCCCGAGCAGCGGCCAGCGGCGAGGAGCCACCGGGACGGGCACTCGGACTCCTGAGGAGTTGGGCCGAATGGGGACGGACCACCCTAGGAGCCGTTTGGGGGAAGACGACAGTGCCTGAACGGGTGGTTCGCCATCACTCTGATGGTTCAGTGCGCACGCCGCTCGGGTGACTAAGCTCGTGCGTCATCCCCGAACCGCCACGTAAGACCGAAGAGGTGTTCCCCGTGGCAGAAACCCAGAACTGGGTACCGCTCGGCATCGACACGAACGTCCCGAGCATGGCCCGCGTCTACGACTACATCCTCGGCGGCGCCCACAACTTCGCCGCGGACCGGCAGGTCGGTTCCCAGATCGAGACCCTGGTGCCAGGGCTGCGCCACGTCGCCAGAGTCAACCGAAGATTCCTCGGCCGTGCCGTGAACTTCATGATGGATCAGGGGATTCGCCAGTTCCTCGACATCG
This sequence comes from Lentzea waywayandensis, assembly GCF_900115955.1. Lineage (GTDB taxonomy): Bacteria > Actinomycetota > Actinomycetes > Mycobacteriales > Pseudonocardiaceae > Lentzea > Lentzea waywayandensis. The sequence continues at coordinate 97,102 of NZ_FOYL01000010.1, read as the reverse complement.
GTTCCGGCATCCCGACCGTCGCGAACGTGCACGAGGTCGCGCAGGAACGCGACCCGGCCGCGCGCGTCGTCTACGTCGACAAGGACCCCATCGCCGTCGCGCACAGCGAATTGATGTTGGCTGACAACAGGAACGCCGCCGTGGTGAATGCCGACATGCGCGACCCGGACGCCGTGCTGTCGAGTCCCGAGGTGAGGCGGTTGCTGCGCCGCGACGAACCGGTCGGCCTGTTGATGCTGCTCATGATGCACTGGGTGCCCGACGAGGACGGCCCGGAGAAGCTCGTCGCCCGCTACCGCGACGCGCTGCCCGCTGGCAGTTTCCTGGCGATGACGCACGTGGCGAGGGACCAGATCGACGACAACGTCGACCAGGCCGCCGCCGTGGTGAACCGCAGCAAGAGCGCAGACCAGATGCACATGCGCACGCACGCGCAGGTCAGCGCGTTGTTCGAGGGGTTTTCCCTGGTGGAGCCCGGTTTGGTCGGCTGCGGGGAGTGGCGCCCGTTCGGACCTGGGGATTTCGCCGACGAGGCGTCCATGAACATGTTCTTGTACGCTGGGGTCGGTCGTAAGGACTGAAACCACGCTGTAGTGTCGGAGGATCACACGGTTGGCGCAGTGGGCGTCGACTGCCGGTGGGTAAACTGCCGGACACTCTCCAACCCATACAGGGCAACGGGAATGACGAATCCAAGCCGAAGACCCGATGCCGCTCCACCTTCGGACACCGCCGCCGTCCGAGCGCGAGAAGCCTTGTCGCGCAAGTGGAGCTACCTGCTCAGCAGCGTCGTCGTAGTCGCGCTGAGCAGGGATGAGCTGGACGCCGAACTGGGCGCCCAGCTCGACGCATTGTGCGCGGCGCTGCACAGCGAACCGTTCGACCCTGCTCCGTTCGAGGAGATGGGCGAACGGCTCGTCGCTCTCGGCTACGTGAACGAACCCGGCCTCAAGCGCACCGTCGACGTCCTCGGCAAAGGCTTGCTGGCGCTGGAGGAGTTCAGCGCGAGCGACCAGCACACCGTCCGCGTCGTCGGCGGCATCGGTGCGCTGACGTGCGGCTTCACCACGGCGCGGGCGCGTTCGATCCTGGACCAGCAGGAGAGCATGCAGCGTTCGCTGCTCAAGGCCGCCCATGACGCGCAACGGGATCAGCGCCAGAGCGAGGCGAAGTTCGAGGGCATCGCGACCTCGTCCACCAACGGCGTCCTGATCGTCGGCCTCGACGGGCGCCTCGCGTGGGGCAACGAGTCGATCGCCGTGATCATCGGACGTCCGCCGGAGCCGGGCACCCGGCTCGTCGAGCTCATCGCGCCGACGTCGATCGTCGTGTTCCGCGAGATGATGGAACGGGTCCTCTCCGAACGCGACGAGTTCGAGCGGGAACCGATGCAACTCCTGCGCGGCGACGGCGAGTTCGCCAAGGTGACGCTCACGGCGTCGCTGCTGCGGGACGACGAGGGCAAGCCCAGTCACGTCCTCGTGATGGCGGACGACGACACGGAACTGGCGCTGCTGCAAGGAGAACTGCGCCGCCAGTCGCTGCACGACGTGCTGACGGGACTGCCGAACCGGCAGTTCTTCACCACCCACCTGGAAACCGTGCTGCGCAGGGCCGACCCCGAGTTCGGCGTGACCATCTTCCACCTCGACCTCGACGCGTTCGGCCTGGTGTGCAACAGCCTCGGCGCTCGGGTCGGCGAACACCTGCTCCAGCACGTCGCGCGCAGGCTGCGGACCGTGATGTCGCACGAGCAGACCATGATCGCGCGGTTCGACGGCGACGAGTTCGGCATCGTCGTGGAGAACACCGCCCTGACCCCGGACATCGCGACCACGATGGCGACCATCAACGCCGAACTGGGCGAACCGACCTATGTGGACGGTCACGGCCTCGCGGTGTCGGTGAGCGCGGGCGTGGTGCACCGGCCGTTGTCCGACGTCGACCCGGTGGAACTGCTGCGCACGGCCGATCTGGCGTTGCGGCAGGCCAAGCGCGACCGCCGCGGGCAGTGGGAGTTGTTCCACACCAGCGAGGACGCCGACGGACGGCGGGACGCCGCGCTGGCCGTGGTGATGCCGGGAGCGTGGGAACAGGGCGACATCGGCGTGGTCTACCGGCCCGTGCGCGAGCTGGCGACCGGCGACCTGGCAGGCGTCGAGGCGTTGCTGCACTGGGATCTGTCCGACCGCTGCGCCGCACTCGCGGACGAGAGCGGGCTCATCCTGCCGATGGGCGAGTGGCTGATCAGGATCGCGGCCGGCCAGGCGCAGTGGTGGCGCCAGCGCGGCGAGCTCGACCAGCAGTTCGGCGTGCGGCTCACGCACCACCAGTCGACCGACGCGGACCTGGTGTCACGGGTGGCGAAGGTGCTGGAGGAGACCGGGATGCCGCGCGGCAGGCTGACGCTGAGCATGCCGGTCGGCGTGCTGGGCGTGGCCGACGCGGCGGACAGCCTGAGCACGCTCGCGGACATGGGAGTGCGGATCGCGCTCGCCGACTTCGGGCTCGGGCCGCGCGACCTCGCCTGGCTCTCGGAACTGCCGGTGGTGTCCGTGCTCGTGCCGCACGACCTGGCGCGGCGGCAGGATCCTCGTTCCGCCGCACTGGTCCCGGCCGTGCGCGAACTCGGCATCACCCTCTGCGTCGACGGCATCGAGACCGCCGAGCAGGCCAAGTGGTGGACGGAAATGGGCGCCGACCTCGCGATCGGCGCCCACCTCGGTTCCCCGCTCGACGCGGGAGAGTTCCTGCAGAACTTGGTCTAGATCGTGCGCTGCCAGGCGACTACGGCGTCGTGGTAGCGCGCGGCGGCGTTCGTGTCGAAGTTGAAGACGTGCCCGTACCCGTTGACTACGAAGCCGTCCAGCCGCGGTGCCCTGGGGTAGAACGGCCTCTCGGACCTGACCAGCGCGTCCGACGACGAGCAGTCGGCGCCGAGCGGCGGGGTGCCGCAGAAGTAGTCGGCCGAGGTCTGGACGGTCATCACCGGCACGTCGATGAGGGCGCTCACGGGCAGCACGAGGTTCGACATCAGGGCGGTGGTGACGAACTCACCCGCCGAGACGACGTCCTTCGTGGCCTCGTCGAGGTCCACGACCGCGGGCACGTTCGGGCCCGGCGCGTGGAACATGGTGTAGCGGCTTCCCGGCACCGTGGTCAGGTAGCCGACGTCGAGACCGCGCAGGCTCAGCTTCGCGTCGAGCGGCGCGGGGATCAGGTTGGTCAGCGCGGGCACGGCCCTGATGTAGTCCCACTGGTGCGTCATGCCGGTGACCAGGACGCCGTCCACGTCGCGGTACCTGCCCGCCTCCGCCATCGCGATGGCCGAGCCGATCGAGTGCCCGCCGACCAGCACCTTGGAGAACCGCGGACGCAGGTTCTGAATGACCTGGTGCACCGCCTCGGCCTGGTTCGGGACGTCGACCAGGATGCTGAGCGGCTTGGTGCTCTTCCCGGAGCCGATCCGGTCCACGACCATGGTCGCGACGCCCGCGCCGTTCATCGCCCGCGTGACCGAGCGGGTCTCGCCTTCCACCGGGATGTCCCAGTACCCGCCGGTGTACGTGCCGCCGGGGATGAGCACCTGGACCGTCGTGGCCCCCTGCGGGACGCACAGCCTGCCGTACATCGTCTGCCGGATGAGCCCGAACTGAACGGGCGTGTACACGTCCTCACAACTGGTCTGCGCGGCGCTCGCCTGCGTGGGTACCGGTATGAACGCGGCGAGCAGCACGGCGGCACAGAGCCGACGGAAACGCATGGGGGAACAACCTCCAGCTAGCGGGGGACGACCTTCATCATCAGGTCGTTGGGGTAGGCCGCATTGGTGAACTTGGTGCGCACGGGCCGGTCGGGGACCAGCCGGTAACGCGAGCAGACCGTCGCCACCACGATGGCGATCTCGGTCAGCGCGAAGTGGTTTCCGATGCACTGGTGGACGCCGCCGCCGAACGGGACGTACGCGCCCTTCGGCAGCAGCGCGGCGCGTTCGGGCGTCCAGCGGTCCGGGTCGAAGCGCTCGGGGTCCGGGAAGTGCGCGGGGTCGTGGTGCATCGTGTACGGGCTGAGGATCACCTCGGTGCCCGGTGCCAGGACGGCGCCGCCGAGCTCGACCTCCTCGGCCGTGCGGCGCATGACGAGCCAGAGCGGGTACTTGCGCAGGACCTCGTTCGCCACCTGGCCGAGGTACGTCAGCTTCGGCACGTCGTCGATCGTCACCTGACGCCCGGCCAGCACGTCGTCGATCTCCGCCTGAACCCGTTGCTCCACCTCGGGGTTGGCGGCGATCTCGTGGAAGATCCAGGCCAGTGCCAGCGCGGTGGTCTCGATCCCCGCGGTCAGCAGCGTGACGACCTCGTCGAAGACCTGCTCGTCGGTCATCGGTTCGCCGGTCTCGGGATCCCTGGCGGCCAGCAGCATCGTCAGCAGGTCGCCGTGGTCGGTGTCATCGTCGCGCCGGCTCTCGATGACCTCGTGCACGATGGCGCGCATCCGGGCGATGGCCTCGTCGAACTCGCGGTTGGCCGGAATGGGCAGCTTCTCGACGAACCCCGGCGAGAGCGCGCGCAGGATGCCGTTCTTGATGATCACGAAGACCGACCGGCGGGCCTCGTCGATCGCCTTCTCACCGATCTCGGTGGAGAACAGCGACTCGCCGACGATCGTGACGGCGAGGCCCTGCATGTCGGCCTCCAGCTGCCGCACCTCGCCGGGCCGCCAGCCGTCCAGCAGGTCGAGCGCCGCGCGGGACATGATCTCCGCGTAGCCCGCGATCCGGTCGCGGTGGAACGCCGGCTGCATCATCCGGCGCTGGCGCAGGTGGAAAGCCCCGTTCGACAATGCCAGGCCGTTGCCGACGAACGGGCGGAACTTGTCGTACATCCGGCCTTTGTGGAACTTCGGCGCGTCGGTGACGAGCACCTGATGCGTCAACTTCGGGCTGGCGACGAAATAGGTCCGCATCGGCCCTAAGTGGACTTCGACGAGATCACCCTGACCTCGCAGATTCCCGGTGAATGCGAATCTTTTCCTGAGCATAGGCAACGAATGCCCGAGAAATGGCAGCCTGCCGGGTGCCACCGGGACGGACATCTTCGCTCCTCGCGAGGCGGAAAGAGATCGGGCCACCCTATGAGTCGTTCGGGGCAGAGTGACAGTGCCCGATCGGGTGGCGTGCGTTCACACTTGCGGCGTAGTCGAGTGCGCTTTGTGCATGACTAAGCTAGTGCGTCCGCAACCTGAAGAGGGTGATCCCCGTGTCCAGCGAGCAGAACTGGATTCCACAGAGCGTGGATGTTTCCGTGCCCAGTGCGGCGCGGGTCTACGACTACCTGCTCGGGGGTGCGCACAACTTCGCGGTCGACCGCGTGATGGGCGACAAGGCCGAGCAGATGATGCCGCACTCCCGCAGCGCGGCCAGGCTCAACCGGGCCTTCCTGCGCCGCGCGGTGCGGTTCATGACCGAGCAGGGCGTGCGCCAGTTCCTGGACATCGGCTCGGGCATCCCGACCGTGGCCAACGTGCACGAGGTCGCGCAGGAGGAGGCGCCCGAGTGCCGCGTCCTGTACGTGGACCGCGATCCCGTCGCCGTCGCGCACGGCGAGCTGATCGTCGCCGGCAACGACCGGGTCGGCGTGCTGCAGGCCGACATGCGCGATCCGGAGAGCATCCTGAACAGCGGTGAGCTGAACCGGCTGCTCGACCTGGACCAGCCGGTCGGGCTGCTGATGCTGTTCATGGTGCACTGGGTGCCGAACGAGGCCGATCCGCAGAGCCTGCTCAAGCGCTACCGGGAGGCCCTGCCCAGCGGGAGCTACCTGGCGATCTCGCACATGGCCGGCGACCACGTCAACGACGAGGCCAGGGCCGTGACCGACAGGATGAGCAAGTCGGGCGGCGGCGCCGTCACCTATCGCGACCGCGACGAGATCGAGGGCTTCTTCGGTGATTTCGAACTGGTCGAGCCCGGACTGGTCAAGTACGCCGAATGGCGACCTGCCGGTCCTGGCGACATCTCGGATGATCCGGCGGTGAACAAGATCGCGTTCGCCGGCGTCGGACGGAAGCCATAACGATTATCGATGGTGTGAAGTTGATTCACGCGGCCGGTTGAGGCGTGAGCGACTGTGCGTGGGTAAACTGCCGGGACCTCCGAGCCTTTGCGAGGCTGCCCGAATGTCCAACCCGGGTCGAATCCCTGGTGTAACGCCCTCGCCTCAGGACAATGCGCGGGCGCGGATGACTCTTGCCCGCAAATGGTCATATCGCCTGCTCGGAGCGGTGGCCATTCCGCTGGGACGCGAAGATCTCGACCAGGAACTGAGCATCCGGCTCGACGCGTTGTGTTCGATGTTGCACGAAGAACCGTTCGTCACTGCCCCGATCGAGGTCGCCGGCGCTGATTTGGCGACGCTAGGTCACCTCGGGAAGTTCGGGCTGCGCTGCACGAGCGAGGTGCTCGGCAAGGGGCTGCTCGCGCTGCCGGAGTTCCAGCCGGTGCAGCGATACGCGGAACGGATCGCGCTCGCGATGGGCGCGCTCGGCGCCGGCTTCACCGCGGCCAACGCCGAGTCGGTGCTCGCGCAGCAGGAGAGCATGCAGCGCTCGTTGCTCAAGGCGGTCCGCGACGCGAACTGGAACCTCAGGGAGAGCGAGGCCCGGTTCAACGAGGTGGTCACCGCGTCCACCAACGGCGTGCTGATCGTCGACCTCGACGGCCGGCTGCGCCAGGTGAACGGGGCCATCGGCCAGATCCTCGGGCTCACCTCGGACGAGCTCACCGGCACGCCGCTGCTCGACCTGATCGAGCCCGCCTTCACCGAGATGCTGCGGGAGGCGATGACCGAGCTCGCCGGCGGTGTCGTCGACCGCGTCCGGCAGTCGCAACGGTTGCTGCGCAAGGACGGCGAGTCCGCGCGGGTCACGCTGACGGCGTCGCTGCTGCGCGGTGCCGACAACAAGCCGATGCACTTCGTCGTGGTGGTCGAGGACGGCACCGAACTGGCGTTGCTGCAGAGCGAGCTCAAGCGGCAGGCGCTGCACGACGTGCTGACCGGGCTGCCGAACCGCCAGTTCTTCACCACCCAGCTGGAGATCGCGCTGCGCAGGGCCGATCCCGCGCACGGCATCACCGTCCTGCACCTCGACCTCGACGCGTTCGGCATGGTGTGCAACAGCTTCGGCGGCCGGGTCGCCGAACGGCTGCTCCAGCACGTCGCCCAGCGGCTGCGGGTGCTGATGGCCGGCGAGAAGGCCATGATCGCCCGGTTCGACGGCGACGAGCTCGCGCTCCTCGTGGAGAACAACGCGAACACGCCGTCCATCGGCACGATCATGAAGAGCATCAACGACGACCTGAACGAACCGACCTATGTGGACGGTCACGGGCTCGCGGTGTCGGTGAGCGCCGGGGTCGTGCACCGGCCGTCGAGCGACATGGAGCCGGTGGACCTGCTGCGCGCGGCGGACACGGCGCTGCGCAGGGCCAAGGTGCGCAGGCGTGGCCAGTGGGAGGTCTTCCACACGGGCCAGGACGCTGAGGAACGCCGTGACCACGCGATGGCCGTGACGATGCCGGGCGCGTGGGAGAACGGCGAGATCACCGTGCGGTACCGGCCGATCGTGCGGCTGGCCGACGGCGTGGTCACCGGCGTCGAGGCCGGACTGCGCTGGGACCGGCCGGAGTCCGGCGTGCTGGAGCACGACCGGGTCGCGGGCCTGGCCGAGCAGACCGGGCTGATGCTGCCGCTCGGCGAGTGGCTGTTCCGCGTCGCCGCCGGTCAGTCTGTGTGGTGGCGGCAGCGTGGCCAGTTCGACCGGCTGCTGGCCGTCCGTCTCACCGCGCACCAGTCGTCCGACGCGGACCTGGTCTCCCGCATGGTCGGCGTGCTGGAGGAGACGAGTCTGCCGGTCGAGGGCCTGGCGATCGGCATGCCCGCCGGGGTGCTGTCGCTGACCGACGCCGCGGACAACCTCGCGACGCTTGCGGGCATGGGTGTCCACATCGTGCTCGACGACTTCGGCCTGGGGCCGCTGGATCCGGCTGTGGTGGCCGATCTGCCGGTGAAGTCGGTGCGGGTGGCTCGGGATCTGGTTGAGCGCCGCTCTCCGTACGTCGCGGCGCTGCTGCCGTTGGTGCGGCAGGCCGGTGTGACGGTCGTGGTCGACGGGATCGGCGGCGCGGAGCAGGCTCAGTGGTGGCGTGACGCCGGTGCGGACTTCGCGACCGGCGACCACTTCGGGGCGGCCCGTGAGCCTGGTGAGTTCCTGGAGGGTTTGGAACTCCGGTGACCGGACGGGGTCGGGGTCACGTCCGGCCACCGGAGGAGTTCGTGGTCTAGCCAGTGAACCTGGCCAGCGCCTTGGTGAATTCGTAGGTCTGCTGGTTGATGCCGCTGCATGAGGAGCTCATTGCCCCGCAGTTACCGCGGTCCCGGTTCACGGCCCAGAACGAGACGCGCGACAGGTGCTTGGAGTTCGACCAGGCCACGATGTCGCGGAAGTTCTGCGGGGTGACGGTCTCGCCGGTGTCGGTCTTGCCGTTCATCGACGACAGGCCGCTGCGCCGGTACGCCGCGTCGTCCGTGAGGCCGAACGTCGACTTGACGTGGTTCTTCAGGCCGTCGACGGCGCTCTTGGTGTACGCGAACATGTCACCGCCGCTGCCCCAGTCGAACGGCATGACGGCCCACGTGTCGATCGGCGCGCCGAGTTCCTTGGCCCGCGTGATCAGGCGCTTGCCCCAGGAGTTCGGGCCGGTGCGGTCGGTCGGCATGGTGACGACCGTCTTCACACCGGGGTTGTTCTGCTTGATGATCTTCAGCGCGCCGAGGACCCGGTCCTGCGTGGTGTTGTTCTCGAACTCCGCCGCCTCGATGTCGATGTCGATCGCCTTGAGCGCGTAGGCGTCGATCACCTTCTGATAGGCGCCCGCGAGCGCACTGGCGGAACTGCAGAACTGGCCGAGCTTGTTGCCGGACCAGCCGCCGATCGACGGCACCGCGTCACCGCCGGCCGCGCGGATGTTGTTGATCAGGGTCTTGTCCGACCCGGTCAGCGAGCGGCTGCCGTCCCACTTCGGGTTGCAGGTGCCGTCGCTCAGGATGAACGCGAGGGTGAACGACTTGATGCCCGTCTGCTGCATCACCGTGGCGGGGTTGGGCTGACCACCCCACTGGTAGAGGTACGGAGCCGCGAGCACGGGGTTGACGGCCGCCTGTGCGGTCGTGGGCAGCATGATCGCCGCGCACGTGGCAGCGACAGCGCCGACGAGGAACCGCTTCATCAGTCCTCCAAGACTGCTCGGTCCAGGGCGGCGGAGCTGGCAGTGAGGGGGCTCACAACGTCTTCAAAAATGGACTAGACCATCACTATCTGTCAAGAAGGTAGACGAAATCGGCCGCGCCTCGTCCGGCAGGCTTTGACGATCTTGTCGGTGCCGCGTGGTGCAATCGAGTCGTGCCACTTCCACCCCAGCTGGTCCGCCGGAAGCCGGAGACGCGCCCGCGTCCCCGGTGGGACGCCGCTGCCCAGCGGGTCTTCGAGCACGAGGGCTTTGTCCGGGTGCTCGGCGGGCCCGGCACCGGCAAGACGACGTTGCTCGCCGAACTGGCCGCGCACGTCGTGCTGGAGCACGGGGCCGATCCCGAGAACGTCCTCGTGCTGACGGCGAACAGGCGCGCGTCCGTGGCGTTGCGCGCGCAGATCACGCAGCTGTTGACGGGACATCTGTCGGCGATTCGCGAGCCGTTGGTGCGGACCGTGCACTCCTACGCGTTCGCGGTGCTGCGCAACCAGGCGGTGCTGCTCGACGAGCCGCCGCCGCGGTTGCTGTCCGGGCCGGATCAGGACGCGATGGTGCGCGAACTGCTCGCCGGTGACGTCGAGCTGGGCGCGTTGAAGTGGCCGGAGCGGTTGCGGCCGGCGCTGGAGCTGCCGGGGTTCGCCCACGAGCTGCGGGATCTGCTGCTGCGGGCGGCGGAACGCGGTCTCGGGCCGGAGGACCTGATCGAGCTCGGCGAGCAGCACGGGCGGGACGAGTGGGTGGCCGCCGGGCGGTTCGGGGCGCAGTACGAGGCGGTGAACCTGCTGTCCGGCATGGACTCCGCGACGGCGTACGCCCCCGCCTACGACGCGGCCGAGCTGGTGTCGTCGGCCTACGCGGCGTTCGTGAACGACGAGGACCTGCTGTTCGGCGAACGGCGGCGCGTGCGGTACCTGCTGGTAGATGACGCGCAGCACCTCGATCCGATGCAGTACTCGCTGATCCGCTCGCTCGGGTCGGGGGCCGCGCGGTTCGTGCTGGCCGGCGATCCGGACCAGGCGATCTTCACGTTCCGCGGCGCCGACCCGGAGATCCTGCGGGACGCCGACGGCGAGACCGTGGTGCTGCGGCAGTCGCACCGGATGATGCCCGAGGTCCGGGACGCGGTGGCCCGGCTGGCGGCCCGTCTGCCCGGTGCTTCTCCTGCGCGCCTGGTGGAGCCGGTCGAGGGTGAGGGGTCCGTGCAGGTGAGGTTGCTCGCGTCGTCCGCGCAGGAGGCGACGTGGGTGGCGGACCAGTTGCGGCGCTCCCACCTGGCCGATGAGGTGCCGTGGTCGCAGATGGCCGTGGTGGTGCGGTCGGCGACGTTGTCCTTGCCGGTGCTGCAACGGGCTTTGCTCGCCGCCGGTGTGCCGGTGTCCGTGGCGTCGGACGAGTTGCCGTTGGCGCAGCAGCCTTCCGTACGTCCGTTGCTCGCCTTGGTTCGTGCCGCGGCCGCGCCTGGAACGTTGGACGAGGACACGGCGGCCATGTTGCTGTCGTCGTCCTACGGCGGCGCGGATCCGTTGGCGTTGCGGCGGTTGCGGCGTGGTCTGCGGCGGCTGGAGATGGCGGCGGGCGGGGACAGGCCGAGCGGTGACCTGCTGGTCGAGGTCGTGGAGACCGCGGACCGGCTGGCGGCGCTGGAGGACGCGGAGTCGTTGCCCGCGCGGCGGATCGGGCACCTGCTGGCGTTGGCGCGCAAGGCGATCGAGGCGGGGAAGTCCGTCGAGGTCGTGCTGTGGGACCTGTGGACCGCGACCGGCCTGCAGGATCGCTGGGTGGCGCAGTCGGCCCGGCGCGGGATGCCGGGCATGCAGGCGGACCGCGACCTCGACGCGATCGTGGCGTTGTTCGAGGCGGCCGCGAAGTACGTCGACCGGCTGCCGGGGTCGGGGGTCGCCGGGTTCGCGGACTACCTGGAGTCGCAACGGATCGTGGGCGACACGCTGGCCGCCTCCGCCCCGACCGGGGAGGCGGTGTCCGTGCTGACGGCGCACTCGGCGGCCGGGCGCGAGTGGGAGGTCGTCGCGGTGCCCGGTGTGCAGGAGGGCAGCTGGCCTGATTTGCGGCTGCGCGGCACGGTTCTGGGCGTCGAACGCATGGTGGACGTGCTGGCCGGGATGGAGCCCTCGGTGTCGGCGGTGGCGCCGATCCTGGCGGAGGAACGCCGGTTGCTGCTGGTCGCGGCCTCGCGGGCCCGGTCGAAGCTGCTGATCAGCGCTGTGCGGGGCGAGGACGAGCAGCCGTCGCGGTTCCTGGACGAGATCGAGTCGTCCGCTGAGGACGAACGGAAGCTGCACCGGCCGCAGCGCGGCCTGGTGCTGGGCGAACTGGTCGGCGAGCTGCGCCGGGTGGTGTGTTCGGACACCGAGGACCCCGATCGCCGGTCCCGGGCCGCCGAGCAGCTGGCCCGGCTGGCGGAGGCGGGCGTGCCCGGTGCGCACCCGGAGTCCTGGTACGGCCTGGCGGAGGTGTCCATCGACGCTCCACTGTGGACGGAAGACCAGAAGGTCAGCGTGACGCCGTCGACCATCGAGGTGATCACGAAGTGCCCGCTGCGCTGGGTCGTGGAGCGGCACGGCGGCCAGGACCCGGCCGAGCTGGCCTCGGTGACGGGCACGCTGGTCCACGCGCTGGCGCAGGCCGCGGCCTCGGGAGCGGACTCCGCGCAGCTGCGGGTGAAGCTGGACGAGGCGTGGGCCGCGGTGGACGCGGGCGCCCCGTGGTTCTCCCGCCGCGAACGTCTGCGCGTGGAGAAGATGCTCGACACGTTCCTCGCGTGGCTGACGATGAGCCGCAGCCAGCTCACGCAGGTCGCGGTCGAGGAGGAGATGGTCGTCGAGGTGCCCAAGCGCGACGGCGGGCCGTGGTTGCAGGTCAGGGGCCGAGTCGACCGTCTCGAACACGACGAGGACGGCCGCCCCGTCGTGATCGACCTCAAGACCGGCAAGAGCCCGGTGTCGCGCGAGGCGTCGCAGGAGCATCCGCAGCTGGCCGTCTACCAGCTGGCGTCGTCGCTGGGCGGCTTCACCCACATCGGACTCGGAACCGAGCCGGGCGGTGCCCGCCTGCTCTACGTGGCGAAGGAGGACAAGAAGACAGGAGCTGTCGAACGCACCCAGGCGCCGTTGGACGAACAGGGCGTGCGGGCGTGGCTGGAGGTCGTGCAGGGTGCCGCTGAGTCGGTGCTCGGGCCGCAGTACACGGCTCGGGAGAACGCGGACTGCGATCGTTGCCCGGCGCGCACGACGTGCCCGGTCCACCCGTCCGGGCGACAGGTCAGTGAGTAAGTACTGTTGACCTGCGCGTTTCTCGCTTCCGAACTGTCGGCGAACACACCGTCCCGGGTGGTGCGGCCGCTGGTGAGCCGGGTAGGAAGATGTACTGGTGACCGTCAGCCCGTTTGAGATCGCTGAGGCGCTCGGGCTGAACAAGCCGACTCCCGAGCAGGCCGAGGTGATCGCCGCACCCGCGCAGCCCGCGCTGGTGATCGCCGGCGCAGGAGCGGGCAAGACCGAGACGATGGCCGCGAGGGTCGTCTGGCTGGTCGCGAACGGGCTCGTGCTGCCCGATCGCGTCCTCGGCCTGACCTTTACGCGCAAGGCCGCGCGTCAGCTCGCGGACCGCGTGCGTGCCCGGCTGCGCAGGCTGGCGGGCTCGTCCCTGCTGGACGAGCTCGATCCCAGCGGCGAGCGCAAGATGGCCGTGCTGACCGGCGAGCCCGTCGTGCTGACCTATCACGCCTACGCGGGGCGCCTGGTCACCGAGCACGGGCTCCGGTTGCCGGTGGAGCCCGGCGTGCGGCTGCTGACGCAGACGGCGTCGTGGCAGCTCGCGCACCGGGTCGTGTCGACGTGGGCGAAGGACCTCGACACGGACAAGGTGCCGGCGACGGTCACCGGGTACCTGCTGTCGCTGGCCGGTGAGCTGGGCGAGCACCTCGTGACGCCCGAGGCGTTGGAGGCGCACGCTCTTGAGCTGTGCGCGTTGATCGAGAACGCGCCGCGTGCACCTCGCCAGCGGGACGCGTTGCCGGAGAAGCTGAAGGAAATCGTTGCGGCGCAACGGTTGCGGGTCGCGATGCTGCCGTTGCTGGACGCGTACCAGCAGCGCAAGCGCAAAGAGGCCGCTTTGGACTTCGCGGACCAGATGTCGCTGGCGGCGCAGCTGGCCTCGTTCGACGAGGTGTCGACCGGGGAACGTGAGCGCTACGGCGCCGTTCTGCTGGACGAGTACCAGGACACCGGGCATGCGCAGCGCGTGCTGCTGCGGTCGTTGTTCGGCGAGGGCGAGCCGATGCCGGTGACGTCGGTGGGCGACCCGGCGCAGGCCATCTACGGCTGGCGCGGCGCGTCCGCGGCGAACCTGCCGCGCTTCGCCGACGACTTCCCGCCGACGCGGAAGTTCGGGCTGCTGACCAGTTTCCGCAACCCGCCCGAGGTCCTGGAACTGGCGAACGCCGTGTCGTTGCCGCTGCGCGAGGCCGGTCTGGACGTCGAGGAGCTGCGCGCTCGGCCGGGGGCGGGGCCTGGCGACGTCCGGCTCGCCCTGCACACCGACATCCGCGCCGAGCTCGACTGGATGGCGGACAACGTCGCCGCGCAGTGGGAAGCGCACCTCGACGCCGAGGGCGTCCCGCCGACCGCCGCCGTGCTGGTGCGCCGCCGTTCGGACATGGCCGCCATCGCCGTGGCGTTGCGCGAACGCGGCCTGCCGGTCGAGGTGGTCGGCCTCGGCGGCCTGCTGGACGAACCCGAGGTGCGCGACCTAGTGTCCGCTCTGCGAGTTCTCGTCGATCCCTTGGCGGGCACCGCCGCCGCTCGGCTGCTGACCGGTTCGCGCTGGCGACTGGCCGCCGTCGACCTTGCTGCTCTGTGGTCACGGGCCCGCGAACTGGCGGGTGTCGCACCGCGACAGTCCGTTGTGGACGATCCGCTGATGGTCCTGGCGGACGCGTTGCCCGGCGAACACGCCGAACAGGCAGGCCTCGCCGACGCCCTGGACGACCCCGGCGACCCCGACGCCTACTCCACCGACGGCTACCGGCGAATCCGGCGGCTCGGCGGCGAGCTGGCGACGTTGCGGCGCAGGCTCGACCAGCCGCTGTCCGAACTCGTCGCCGACGTGGAACGCACGCTGCTGCTCGACATCGAGTCGATGTCGCGTCCCGGCATGGTCGGCCGCGCGCACCTGGACGCGTTCTCCGACGTCGTGACGGACTTCGCCGCCGCCTCCCCGTCCGCGACGCTCCCGTCGTTGCTCGACTACCTCTACACCGCCGAGCACGCGGAAGACGGCCTGGAACCCGGCGAGGTGGAGGTCTCCGAGGACCGCGTGCAGATCCTGACCGTCCACTCGGCGAAGGGCCTGGAGTGGCGGATCGTCGCGCTGCCGCACCTGGTCCGCGACGTGTTCCCGGGCCGCAAGAAGTCCTCGTGCTGGCTCAAGTCCGTAACGGAACTGCCGGCTCCACTGCGTGGTGACTCGGCCGACCTGCCCACGTTGAAGCTGTCCGCCGGCTACAACCGCAAGGAGGTCGACGAGGCGCTGACGATCCACGCGGAGGAGTTCGAAGACCGCCGCCTGGTCGAGGAACGCCGCCTCTTCTACGTCGGCGTGACCCGAGCCGAGCACAGCCTGCTGATGTCGGGCCACTGGTGGGCGGAGGCCGGCGACAAGCCGAAGGGCCCGTCGGTGTTCCTCCAGGAGATGCACGAGGTCCTGCAACGCGACACCGCACCGGGCGACATCTCCGTCTGGACCCCGGAACCCGACGCGGACACCCCGAACCCCCTGGCCGAAGACGTCAAGACCTCGCAATGGCCGGCCGACCCCCTCGGCAAACGCCGCGACGCCGTGGTCGAAGGCGCGACGATGGTCCTCTCAGCCCTGGACGCTCTGCGCAACGCCCCGCCGGCCCCACTCCCGCTGATCTTCGACGAGCCCGAGGTGGTGGACGAGGACTACCCGCCCCCCACCGACGAGCCCCCGGACGACGACTTCCCGCCGGAGCCCGAACCACTCCCCGACGACGTGGTCCCAGACGACCCGGAAATGCCTCTGGACGAGGACCCGGAAGGCTGGGCCCGCGACGTCGACGTGCTGCTGGCAGAACGCGCCGCCTCGCAGAACCGCCGCGAACAGGTAGCCCTCCCAGACCACCTCTCGGTCTCACAACTCGTGGAGCTGGCCAAGGACCCGGACCTGCTGGCCCGCCGCCTGCGCCGCCCACTCCCGTTCCCACCGAACCCGCTGGCCCGCCGAGGCACCGCCTTCCACACGTGGCTGGAGAACCGCTTCGGAGCCACCCGCCTTCTCGACATCGACGAACTCCCCGGAGCCGGCGACGCCGACGCGGCCCCGGACGCGGACCTGGAGAGGCTGAAGGAGTCGTTCCTGGCCAGCGCCTGGGCAGACCGCACCCCGCACGACGTGGAGGTGCCGTTCGAGGCGGAGTTCGACGGCATCTCGGTACGCGGCCGCATGGACGCCGTGTACCGCGACCCGGACGGCTGGACCGTCGTCGACTGGAAGACCGGCGCCGTCCCGGACTCAGATGCCCTGCCCGCGCTGTCGGTGCAGCTTGCCGCGTACCGGCTGGCTTGGGCCGCTCTGGTCGGCGCGCCGTTGGAGCAGGTGCGGGCCGCTTTCCACTACGTGCGGCACGACCACACGGTGCGGCCGGCGGACCTGCTGGAGGAGCAGGGCTTGAAGGACCTGATCCGGTCCGTGGAGTCGTGATGGCGTGGGAGCTGCGGACCGCGTGGGCGGGCCCGTGGGCGCGACCTGCGGCCGGCCGGACTGCGTGAGCTCCGGACTGCGTGAGCTCCGGACTGCGTGAGTTGATCAGTCTGTGGACCATGATCGCGAGTTGTCCACAGGCCGCGGCTGTCTGACCTGCGGTTATGTCCGGTCGGCTAACCTGTGGATAGCCGGGAACCGAAGACGCGTTTCACTCGTTGCGTGACAAGGAAGCGCGCGGGGGCAGCGGCTGCTCGCGGCGGCTGCTCAGACTTGGGGTGCTGCGGCTGTCAGACTCGCGTGCTGCGGCTGCTCAGGATCGGGACTGCTGCCGAGCGGTGCGCGAGGCCTCGGGACCGACGTGCTCGGGGACTTGGGGCCGACGCGCGCGAAGCCTTCAGGGCTGCGGCCGGCTGGTGCACGTGAGGCCCTGGGGTGCTGCCAGCCGGCTGGTGCACGTGAGGCCCTGGGGCGCTGCCAGCCGCCTGGTGCGCGTGAGGCGTGCTGCGGTTGCTCAGACGCGAGGGCGGCTGCTCATGCTTGAGGCCGCTGCCAGCAGGCGTGGCCGAGGCCTGAAGGGCTGTCGGCTCGTGCGCGTCAGGCCTGAGGGCTGCTGCTGGCCGGCGCGTGCGACGCCTTCAGCACCCGTTCGTAGAGCACCTCGAGCAGCCACCGCCCGAACAGCGAGGGCCCGAACTCCGGCGAGCGGTCCTCCGGCGGCACCATGAGGTCGGCGGTGGTGTCGTCGCCCACCACGACGCCGATGCCGTAGTAGTCGAGTTCGATGTACGACCAGGCCTGGGACTCTTCGGTGCGGGGGAGCATCACCGCGCACGGGGCCAGGGTCAGGAGGGTGCCGCACGACTGGAGGGCGCGGTCCGTGGTGGACTCGCTCACCAGGACGCCGACCAGTTCCACTGCGGCCACCGGGAGGCGGTCGTGTGCGTCTGGCTCGAACCACGAGCGGAACCAGGACGGGTCGGCTCTCGGGGGCCAGCCGTTCTCGGTTCTCCACTCGTGCACTTCGGGCAGCAAGCGCACCACCGCGGACACCTGCTGGCCCAGGACGGCGACGTCGGGAACGACGACTCCGTCCCAGCCGAGCGCGGTTGCGGCGCGTTCAAGGAGCGATTGCACAGGGCGCATCCTAAGGTTCCTCGCGCGGAAAATGACAGCGTTTGCGGGACACTTGGTTAAGGATTACCCAGGGTGGTCATGGAGCGCGTTTCGCGACTTTCCACGCCCATGCGACGAGCGGGATCTGCAGCGGCAGGCGGCCGTAGGCGATGGCGCGGGCTTTGGGCGACTTGTCCCGGAAATCCAGAGCCATTTTCACGTTTGCCGGAAACACGGCTACGAACAGCGCTGCGGCGGCGAAGCCGCCCATGCGGCGCGTTCGGGGAGTGGCCACGGCCGCTGCCACGGCGAGTTCGGCCACGCCTGACACGTACGTCCACTGCCTCGGGGTGCCGGGCAACGAGCGGGGGACGATCGCGTCGTAGTACTTCGGCCTGGTGAAGTGGGTGGCTCCGGCCAGGCCTAGCAGTGCGGCGAGCGCCAGCGCCGACCGCGCTCGGGAACGGGTTGGTTCCATGGCGTCACCCTGTCATGCCTACGCCGCGTAGGCGAGGTGGGGCTGGCCTATTCTCCACGGGCGTGGCAGGTGATTCTCGTCATTCCGAACGCGCCGCTGTCGCCGCGCTGACCGATTCCTTCGTCGCCGGGCTCTGCGACTGGATCAGGATTCCGAGCATCGGGGTGGATCCCCGGCATCACGTTGACGTGCGGAGATCTGCCGAGTGGCTCGCCGATCAGCTTCATGCGGACGGGTGGCCGGAGGTCGCGATCTGGGGTGACGGGCCGGCCCTTCCCGCCGTGTTCGCGTGCTGGCCCGCAGCGGATCCGGACGCACCGACCGTGCTCGTTTACGGGCACCACGACGTGCAGCCGGTCGATCCGGTCGAACGGTGGGAGCATCCGCCGTTCGAGCCCGTGATCAGCGGCGATGAGATCAGGGGGCGGGGCGCGAGTGACGACAAGGGGCAGGTCGCGATGCACCTGCTCGCGGTGAAAGCACATCTGGCCGCCACCGGACAGAATGCGCCGAGCGTCACGCTGAAACTCTTCGTCGAAGGCGAGGAGGAATCGGGTTCGCCGCATCTGCGAAAGCTCCTCGAAGATCACCACGACGAACTCGGCTGTGATCTTGTGGTGTTCACCGACACGGCATTGCACGAACGCGAGGCGCCGACGGTCAACACCGGGCAACGGGGTGTTCTCGGCGGCGAGATCACGTTCTTCGGCGGCACCGATGACGTCCATTCCGGGCGTGCGGGCGGCGCGATTCCGAACCCCGCGACGGCGCTCGCGAAACTCGTCGCCGCGTTGCACGACGACGACAACAGGATCCAGCTCGAAGGCTTCTACGACGACGTCCGGGAACCGACCGCGCGGGAACGCGAGGACTACGCGGCGCTGCCGTTCGACGAACGGAAGTGGCTGGCGCACAACGGAGGCGGCGCCCAGGCGACGCACGGTGAGACCGGCTACAGCACGTTCGAACGGATCTGGGTGCGGCCCACCGCCGAGATCAACGGCATCAGCGGCGGCTACACCGGCCCCGGCCTGAAGACGATCGTCCCGGCGTCCGCCACGGCGAAGATCAGCTTCCGGCTCGTGCCCGACCAGCGGCCGGACAGGATCAGGGACCAGCTCGAGCGGTTCGTCGCCCGGCACACGCCGAACGGCATCAGGGCCGTGGTCACCTTCCGCGGCGAGGGCGTCCCGCCGTACGCGATCAGCCCGGACGACCCGGCGAACGAGGCGGTCAAGGACGCCATGGAACTCGCCTTCGACCAGCCCGTGCGGTTCGCGCGGGCCGGCGGATCGGGACCCGCCGCGGTGTTGCGGGAGCGGCTCGGGGTGCCCCTCGTCTACCTCGGCGCGACCTTGCCGGATGATCGCGTCCACGCGCCGAACGAGCGCGTAGTGGTGCCGTTGCTCCTCAAAGGCGCGGAGGCGGCCGCTCACCTGTGGCGGATGCTTGCGAAAGCAGAAATCGCGAAGAGGTTGTCCCGATGAGCCTGTCTGAGGAAGCGTCGCACTCGCTCGTCGGCGTGATCAGGATGCCGGACCAGGCGCAGAGCCCGGCCCGCGCGATCCTCAAGCGCGTTGTCGGAGCGATGGCGGCGCTGCTGCTCGCGGTGCTGATCGTCTACTTGGACCGCGACGGCTATCGCGACGTGAACGAGGACGGCGTGTCGTTGCTCGACGCGTTCTACTACGCGACGGTGTCTCTCTCGACGACCGGCTACGGCGACATCACGCCCGCGTCGTCGTCGGCGCGGCTGATCAACGTCCTGGTCATCACGCCGTTGCGGGTCCTGTTCCTGATCGTGCTGGTCGGCACGACACTCGAAGTTCTCACCGAGCGCTCCCGTCAGGCGTTGCGCATTCAAAAGTGGAGGCGGGTTGTGCGGGACCACGTGGTGGTCGTCGGTTACGGCACGAAGGGACGTTCGGCGGTCGCCGCGCTGCTCGGTGACGGGGTCGAGCCCGGCTCGATCGTCGTCGTCGACACCGTGCAGGAGTCGCTCGACGCGGCGTCCGCCATCGGGCTCGTGACCGTGCATGGGTCCGGTACCCGCAACGACGTGCTGAGGGTGGCCGGTGCGGCCCGTGCGCGTGCGATCGTCGTCGCCCCGAACCGGGACGACACGGCGGTGCTGGTGACGTTGACGGCCCGCGAGCTCGCCCCCAAGGCGCAGATCGTCGCGTCGGTGCGGGAGCGGGAGAACGAGCACCTGCTCAAGCAGTCCGGCGCCGACTCGGTGGTCGTGTCGTCGGAGACGGCCGGTCGCCTGCTCGGCATGGCCACCGCGACGCCGTCCGTCGTGGCGATGGTCGAGGACCTGCTCACGCCGGACGCGGGCCTCGCGATCGCCGAGCGGGACGTCGAGAAGAGCGAGATCGGCGGGTCGCCGCGGCACCTGTCCGACATCGTGCTCGGTGTGGTGCGGGGCAAGACGTTGTTCCGGGTGGACGCTCCGGAGGCGGACGCGATCGAGCCGGGCGACCGGCTGCTCTACGTCAAGAAGGTGACTCCGCCCGGAGAAGAGTGATAGCGGCGCACGCCGTGTAGTCCAATGAGGGGCTCCCCGCGACCGGGGAGCCGTGCCGGCGAACGTTCCTCGGAGGACGCATGGATCTGCCGCAGGTCCTGATGGTGATCGGGGCCCTCGTGTTGATCACGATCATCGTGGCGTCGATCATCAACGTCGGGCAGGAGAACGCACAGGCCCGCTCGCTCTCGGTCGGCGCAGGCGCACTCCGGCGCCAGGCGGGCAGTTCCCGGTGGCGGCGGCTCGCCGACGACGAGGACGTGCCGGCGGGGCGGATGGGCGAGATGGACCGGACGCGGCACGCGGCGGTGGCGGGAACACACGACGGGCGGGCCGTGTGGGTCGCCGTCTTCGCCTCGTCGAGGGTCGCCGGGACCTATCAGGGCGTCCCGACCAGGTGGGCCTTCGTCCCGGGCCTCGTGGTGGCGGTCGACGCGCCGGAACTGCCGGGAGACCTGCAGCTGAACCCGATCCAGGGCCCCAGGCGCTACGGGATCCTGGGGAGCCTGGCGCCTCTCCTGTCGGGAGACACCGAGCGGAAGGTCCTCGCCCAGCTGAGGTCGTACGAGCCGCCCGCCGTGGACATCGCCGACGGCGTCGCCTGCTTCACCTTCACCGACATGGACCTCGCCGAGCAGATCGACGACGTGGCCGCCATGGCGTGCGACGTGGTCGGCATCCTCGCGGACGTCAGGAAGTCAGCTCCGCTCGGCGAGGAGTAGGCAGCACGGCCGGCGCGCGCAGAGGCGCGTAGCGGAACAGAAAAGCGTAGAAGCCGCCCGCCAGCGCTGCCATGCACAACAGCAGCGCGGTGAGCCGGCGCCCGACCGGAAGTCCGACGGGCAGGGAGGCGGCGGAGGACACCATCTCGCCACCGGTGTTGATGATCTCGACGGTCTCGCCCTTGGTGTGACCGCAGCCGTCGAGCTTGGCCTGCTTCTTCTGGCCGCCGGCATCCCACTCGACGGTGTCCATGCCCTGGCCGCACGAGCCGCTCTCGACGACGGTCGCGGTCACGGGTCTAGGGGGTTCCTTGGCGCCCAGCACCTTGGCGGGCACCAAAAGCGCGACCGCGACCCCGATCCCGACCAGTCCGACGACCAGCAGGATGAACACCCATCTGTCGGGGCTTCGCGGAACCGCCACACTGCGATGTTCGCAGACGCGGCGGCCCGCGTGGAGCCCAGGTTTACTTCGGCAGCTGACGCAGCTGGTCGACCTTGATGGTCTTGCCGTCGGAGACGGTTCCGGTGATGGCGACGAGGTCGCCGTTCTTCGGCTTCTCGCTCACCGACGACAGGTCGAGCGGCGTCTGCAGACCGTCGACCTGCACCAACGTCGCGTTGTTGCCGTTGACGTCCTTGACGGTGCCCCGCACCTGCGCCTTCGCCAGCGCCACGTTGAGCGCCTTGCCGTCCTTCACGCGCACGGTCACGCGCTGGTCGGCCTTGAGTCCGGCGAGGTCGCCACCGCGCAGCTTCGTCGCGCCGTCAGTGGTCAACGACACCTCGCTGCCGTCGTCCTTGGTGATCGTGAGCTTGCCGGTCTCGACCGACTTGACCCGTCCGACGACCAGAGTGCTGTCCTTGAGCTTGGCCTTGTCCGCACGGCCGCCCTTGCCGGGACCGCCGGGGTGGCGTTCCGCGAACGCCGCGGCCGGGCCGTCCGGGCCCTCGGCCGCCGTCGCGACAGCAATGCCGCCGACGGTCAGGCCGACGGCCGCGACGATGGCGCCGGCCCACGCTGATTTCTTCGACATGCGCCCCAGGGTGCGCGTGCAATCTGAGCGCAAGCTGAAGGCGAGTCGCCCGAAGTCCCGATGATCAGCAGAATGGTGAGGTGTCCGCCAGGGTGTTGGTGATCGAGGACGCCGAGGCGATCGGCGCCGCAGTGTCTTCCGCGCTGCGTGAGTCCGGGTACGAGGTGCAGCATCGGCTGGACGGACGTCAGCTGGAGGCCGACCTCGGCCGCTTCCGCCCCGACCTGGTCGTGCTCGACGTGATGCTGCCCGGCCGCGACGGCTTTCAGCTGCTCGAGGTCATTCGCCGCTCGTCCGGTGCCGGCGTGGTCATGCTGACCGCGCGCGACGGCGTTCCCGACCGGCTGCGCGGGCTTTCCGGCGGTGCCGACGACTACGTGGGCAAGCCGTTCGTGCTGGCAGAGCTCGTGGCACGGGTGTCGGCGGTGCTGCGGCGGCTGGGCAGGACGCCGTCGACCGTGCAGGTCGGCGACCTGGTCGTGGACGCCGACGCGGGTGTCGTCATGCGCGCCGACCAGCCGATCGAACTGACCGCGACCGAACTGCGGCTGCTGGTGTACCTGGCGGCGCAACGCGGGCGAGTGGTGTCCAAGACGCAGATCCTCACGGCCGTGTGGGGCTACGAGGACTACGACCCGAACCTCGTCGAGGTCCACGTCAGCGCCGTGCGCCGCAAGATCGAGGAGCACGGCACACGGCTCGTGCACACCGTGCGCGGCCTTGGGTACGTGCTGCGGGCCGAGGAATGAACCTCCGCACGGTCTCGCTGCGCCGGCGGGTCGCGGTGTCGGTGCTGCTGGTGCTGTTCCTCGTGCTGGTGGCGTTGGTGATCTCGGTCGACCGGACGTTCGCCGGGCAGTCCTCCAAGGACGTCGACGGGGTGCTGAACAGCACCGAGGCGCGCGCGGTGGCGATGCTGAGAGCCGGTGCGCCGCCGCGTGAGGTCGTGCGTCAGCTGACCAAGCGCAACATCCACGTCACGGTGGAACAGCCGAACGGCAACGTGGTCGGCGAGGCTCCCGACGAGGGGCAGTTCGAACGCAAGACGCGCAACGTCCTCGGCAACAAGCTCACCGTGTTCGCCGACACCGAGGCGATCTCGCAGGCGCAGCACCGGTTGCGGAAGCTGCTGGTGCTGCTGGGGCTCGGGGCGATCGCCGTCATCGGTGTGCTGATCATCGTGGTGGTGCGGCGGGCGCTGGCCCCGCTCGACGCCATGACCTCGCTGGCCCAGGCCATCGCCGCCGGGCATCGGGGCGGGCGGCTGAATCCGTCGCGGACCGACACCGAACTGGGGCGGACCGCCGCCGCGTTCGACGGGATGCTCGACTCGCTGGAGGGTTCTGAGCAGCGGACCCGGCGGTTCGTCGCCGACGCCGCCCACGAGCTGCGGACGCCGATCACCGGCGTGCAGGCCGTGGCCGAGGCACTGGTGCAGGCTCCGGTGGACTCGCCGGACCGGGACCAGATGTCGTTCCTGCTGGTCAGAGAGGCGCGCAGGGCCGGGCGGCTGGTCGACGACCTGCTCGCGCTGGCCCAGCTGGACGCCGGGTACGAGATGCAGCGCGAGTCGGTGGACCTGCTGGGACTGGCCGAGGCCGAGGTGTCACGAACCCGGTTCGTCGCACCGGACTTCGACATCTCGGCCGAGGGGGTCTCGGTCGCCGTGGTCGGTGACGGGCAACGGCTCGCGCAGGTGCTGGCGAACCTCGTGGACAACGCTCGGCAGGCCACCGGTCCACAGGGGACCGTCCGGATCCGGGTCGACCTGACGGGGTTCACCGTGTCCGACAACGGACCCGGCGTGCCCGAGGCCGAACGGGAGCGGATCTTCGACCGGCTGGTCCGGCTCGACGACGCCCGCGACCGGCGCTCGGGCGGATCCGGGCTGGGGCTGGCCATCGCCCGAGGGGTGATCCGGGCCCACGGCGGGGACCTGACCTGCGAGCCGTCCGAGCAGGGGGCTGTCTTCCGCGTGACGCTGCCCGCGGTTAATCCAGTCGCTGAGCCGAGCCACGTTTGATTCCATCGGCACGTGGACGCCGACGTGGTGGTGCAATGGGTGAAGACCGAGTGGACCAAGCAGTCCCGCGGTGCGCCTGGGGCGACCCGGCGCAACGCCGTACCGGTCGGGTTCGCGTTGCCACACCTGATGCCGGCGGTGCACGAGGTGCGGCTGGAGGAGTGGAACGACTTCGAGCCTGTGTGGTCGAAGGAGAGCACCGAGATCGACCGGATCGCCCTCACCCTGCGCGAGGACGACGACGTGCTGTCCGTGCAGCTCCAGGACACCATGCACGCCACACCACGACGGTGGAACCGGCCTTCCCCGGTCCGGCTTGCCCGCGGCGAGTGGGTGCGCTGGCAGCTCAACCACCGGTGGCAGCGGCCACGGGACGGCGGCTACAACTACCTGCTGACCACGCTGAACCTGGCCTACGGATCACCCCGTGACGCGAAGGTGTTCCTGGGAACGCCCACGCGTCACGTCGACGAGCAGACCTACCTGCGTTAACCGACCTGCGGAGCCGGAGCCGCGAACGTGTTGCAGGCGTCCGTCGAGTTCGCCTTGAAGCCCGCGGCCGCCCACTGCGCCTGGTTCTTGGCGGAACCGTGCGCGTTGTTCTCGGGCTTCTCCTCGATGGCGAACTGGAAGTCCTCCTGCGCCTGACGCGCCAGGCTCGCCGTGACGGAGCCCCGTCCGGCCGCCGACATCAGGAACATGCCCGCGAAGCAGTTCGCCTGAAGCTCGATGCGGCGGGACATCTCCAGGCCCGCCGGGGTCTTCTCGCCCGCGTCGGTGATCTTCAGGTCCGCCGCGCGCAGCAGGCCCGTCAGCGCCTGGACGTGGTGGCCGTACTCGTGGGCGAGCGTGGCCAGGTGCGTGGCCGGGGCGTCGCCGCCGCCGTTGTCACGCAGCCGGGCCGTGGGCATGTAGATCGTGCGGTTGCGGCCGCAGTAGTAGGCCACGGCGTGGTCCGACTCCGGCGCCGCGCCGCACGGACCGTCCTTCAGCTCCGGTGAGGCGTCCAGGACGGGCTTGTCGAACGGCAGGTTCGCCGCCGTCAGCAACGGGCCCCAGGCGGCGTCGAGGCACTCCACGCCGGCCGCGTAGTAGGCGGCCAGCTGGGCGTCCTGAACGCCGAACGGAGGCATCGCGCAGGTCACCTGGGGCAGCGAGACCGGCTTGACCAGGAACGGGTGGTCGGCCAGCCGGTAGACCGCCCGCGGGCGGATCGGCGTCGACGGCTCGGTCGACGGCGACGTGGCCGGGCGCGACCCCGCCAGCGCGTGGCCCGTCACCACTCTCGGACGGCTCAGTTGACCGATTCCGAGGACGAACGCGACCACCAGCACGAACACTCCCGCGAGCAGGACCGGGTTGTTCTTGGCTGGTTGGGTCACGTTCTCCCCTTCCTAGGAGACAGCGCCTGGGTCGGCTGCCCAGGTGTTGCACTCGGACGCCTTGTTCGACTTGTAGCCCCGGTCGACCCAGGACGCGTTGTTCTGCGGTGTGCCGTGGTCCTTCGTCGGGTAGATGTCGTAGTCGCCCCGGTTGCCCGCGTCGGTCAGGGCCACCCGGATGACGTCTATCGGTATCGCGCCGTGGGACAAAGGGGCCAGCGACATGCCGCCGAAGCAGGTGGCTTGCAGCTCCATCCGGCGGTTCAGGTCGAGGCCCTTCGGAGTATCCCATCCGCCCGCGTCGTACTGCGCGCGGTCCGAGGCTTTCAGCATTCCGGTGAGCCACTGGATGTGGTGGCCGTACTCGTGGGCGAGCTGGCCCAGGTACTTGCCGGGGTGGTTCGGGTTGTTCGGGTTGCGTTCGGCGGCGTAGGCGTTCGCCGTCCAGTAGATGCCGCCCTGGCAGTACCGCGCCGTCTGGTCCGGACGGACGGTGCCGCACGGGTACTGCGCGCTCTCGGTGATGATGTGCAGCTCAACGGGCTGGTACGGGAGGTTCGCGGCGTTCATCGCCGGCTTCCACATGCTCTCGATGCACGGCAACGCGGCGCGCAGGTAGCGGTCCTGGCCCGCCGGGGAGTAGTCCATCGCCGGCAGGTTGCAGCCCGAGATCGTGTTCGCGCCGAAACCCGGCTTGAGGAACGGGTGGTCGGCCAGCGCGTAGACGGCCTTCGGGCCCGCGGGGGTCGGCGGAGCGGAAGGCGTGCGGGACGCGGACGGGCGGGCCGGCGCGGACGTCTCCGTGGGCGTGTCCGTCGTGGTCGGGAGGCTGAACGTCGGGCTCTGCGTCGTGTACGCCGAGTAGCCCGTGTCCTTCACCTTGTTGTTCAGGGTCGCCGCGAAGACGCCCACCGCGCCGAGGCCGAGGATCACGACGCCGCCCAGGATCAGGGCGATCATCGGGCCGTTGCTCTTGCGGCGCGGCGGCATGCCCGGATAGGGCCCGTAACCGGGAGGCGGCGGGCCCCACGACGGCTGCGGTGGCGGCATGACCGGACCGGGCGGCGGCGGGCCGTAGTAGCCGGGCGGCGGGCCTTGCGGTGGCGGCGGGCCGTAGGGAGGCGGTGGGCCTTGCGGCGGACGCTGTCCGAGCGGTGCGGGCATCGGCGGCGGGCCGACCGGGCGCGGTGGCGGCCAAGAGCCCGGCGGTGGTTGCGTCATCGCCTGAAGTCCCCCCAATGGTCATCCTGGGTCGGGTACGAGCATAGGCGGACCGAGATCGCGCGTCCCCCGACCGGGCTAACACGACCCACCCACGTACTTGAGACGCGCGGGCCGGGGGATCGGTTCATGAGACGTCCCCGGAACTCGCCGCCCAGGTGTTGCACGCCTTGATGTCGTTCTGCTTGTGGCCGTGCATCACCCAACGCTCGTTGTTGGGCGCGCTGCCGTGGTCCGGCCTGCGGTCGTAGTCGCCGCGCTTGCCCGAATCGCTCAGGCCGGTGTTCACGACCTCCATCGGCACGACGTTCTTGTGCGAGAACGGCGCGAGCGTCATGCCGCCCAGGCAGGTGGCCTGCAGTTCGAGCCTGCGGTTGAGCTCCAGGCCCTTCGGGGTGTCGAAGCCGCCCACGTCGTACTGGGCCTGGTCGGCGGCGCGCATCATGCCGGTCAGCCACTGGATGTGGTGGCCGTACTCGTGACTGAGCTGACCGAGGTAGACGCCGGGGTGCCGGACCGTCGTGCCGCCCTCGTTCGCGTAGAAGCCGCCCGGCCAGTAGATGACGCCGCGGCAGAACATCGCCGTCGAGTTGGCCTGGCGCGAGCCGCACGGCGTCTGCGTGCTGCCGGTGAACACCTGCAGCTCGGCCGGCTGGTACGGCAGGTTGGCGGCCTTCAGCGCCGGCTGCCAGGCCTTCTCGATGCACGGCAACGCGGCGGCGAGGAACCGTTGCTCGCCCGCCGGGTTGTAGTCCATCTGCGGCAACGGGCACGAGTCGAGGTCGTTCGCGCCGATCCCGGTGGCGAAGATCGGGTGGTCGGCGAGCTTGTAGATCGCCTTCGGGCCTGCCGGGGTCTGCTGCGTGCTCGACGTCCGTGTCGACGACGTGCGCGTGGCCGCTGTCGTCGTGGTGGTCGTTGTCGTCGTCGTGGTGTTGGCGTAGGTCGGGCTGTACGTCGTGTAGTTCGAGTAGCCCGTGTCCTTCACCTTGCTGCTCAACGTCGCCGCGAAGACGCCGATCGCGCCGAGGCCGAGGATCACCACGCCGCCGAGCACGAGTGCCACGATCGGGCCGTTGTTCTTGCGCGGCGGCATTCCCGGGTACGGCCCGTACCCCGGAGGCGGGCCCCAGGCAGGCTGTGGCGCGGGCATGACCGGACGCGGCGGCGGCATCATCGGACGGGGCGGCGGAAGCGGCGCACGTCCGGGCGGCGGGCCGTACGGAGGGGGCGGGCGCATGCCGTGCGGAGGTCCCTGAACTGGGCGAGGAGGCATCGGCCGCCCGTACGGCGGTGGAGCGGGCACGGGAGGCGGGCCCACCGGGCGTGGCGGCGGCCAACTGCCTGGTGGCGGTGGTTGCGTCATCGCCGAAGATCCCCCAGATGGCGTCTGTTCGAAAGTCCGCCGGAGCATATGAGGACTCCGCTATTGTCCGCAGCCGTGTTGAAGAACTGGGGAGCGGCGATCCTCGTCGCCGTCGCGCTGACGTCCACGACGGCTGTTGGCGCGCTCGCGCAGCCGCTTCCCGGCACCGTCAGCACCGAGGTGCGGATGAAGCTGGAGCGCGACGCCAGGCTGTCCGTCACCGAGACCGTCCAGGTGCCCGACGGCAAGACCGTCAAGCGGACCGTCCCCTTGCGACTCGCGGTGGGCAACGACCTGGAGCGCCAGTACCAGGTCACCGACGCCAAGATCGAGGGCAAGGGCAGCACCTCCACGGACGACGACAGCTTCTCCGTCACCCTGGAGGGCGGCCAGGCCACGCTGACCTACACGGTCGTCGGCGCGGTCGCCCCGGTCGGTGACGCGCTGGAGGTCCGCTGGCAGGTCGCGGGCGGCTGGGACACCGAACTGGACAAGGTCGCCGTCTCCTTCTCCGCACCCGACTCCCCGACGTCGGTCAACTGCCTCGCGGGCCCCGTCGGCTCGTCCCAGCCGTGCACCAGCGCCGACCTCGCGGACGGCAAGGGCGTGCGCGCACAGGAGATCAAGCTCGGCGCCGGTGAACGCGTCGACGTCGCGATCGGACTGTCCGCCGGGGTCGTGCCGCCCAACGCCGTCGTGGTCGAACAGTCCGGCCTGGCCGCCGCGTTCGCGCTGACGCCCGTCAGCGGTGCCGCGCTCGGCGGGCTGCTGGTGTTGCTGCTCGGCGGTGTCGCCCTGCTCTGGTACCTGCGCGGCCGGGACGCGGCGGCGCTCGCGAGCGAGGTCGGCGCGGTGACCGTGCTGGTCCGCGACCAGGGCGGCCGGGTCGCGTTCGCCTCGCCCGACGGCGTGCTGCCCGGCCAGGTCGGCACCGTGGTGGACGAGCACGTGGACGTCGTCGACGTGACCGCCACGGTCATCGACCTCGCCGTCCGCAACTACCTGTGGATCACCGAGGTCGAGGGCCACGACTGGCAGATCGTGCGCCGCAACCCGGTCGACGACTCGTTGTCCGGCTACGAGAAGGCCGTCTGCGAAGCCCTTCTGCCCCAGGGCGTGGACGCGGTGAGCGTGTCGGAACTGCGCGGCCGGCAGATCGATCTCGCGGTCGTGCGCGAGCGGCTCTACGCGGACGTCGTGGAGAAGCGCTGGTTCGTGCGCCGCCCGGACGCCGAGCGGAACCTGTTCTGGTGGGCCGGCATCGTGATCGCCGTGCTGGGCGTGGTCGCCACGGTCGTGCTGGCATTGACGATCGGCAACGCGCTGTTCGGGCTCGTGGTCGCGGTCGGTGGTGTCGCGCTGGCGTTCGGCGCGCGGTCGATGCCCGCCCGCACCAAGCGCGGCAGCGAGTTGCTGGAGCACGTCCGCGGCCTGCGCGGCTACCTGCACGGGGTGACACCCGAGGACGTGCCCGAGGCCGACCGCGAACTGGTGTTCTCCCGGTCGCTGCCGTACGCGGTGGTGCTCGGCGAGACCGAGCGCTGGCTCACGGCGTTCGGGCAGCAGGACCTGTACTGGTACGGCAACGCGTCCGATTTCCGGCGCAGCTTCCCGGCGTTCCTGGGGGCCCTCGACGGCGTCCTCGCCCAGGCGGGCCACCTGCGATCGCTCCGGACGCCGAACCCGTAGTCTTGCGCCATGGCCTCACCCGAACTGCACAGGTTCACGTTGCCCAACGGCCTGCGGGTGGTGCTCGCCCCCGACGCCAGCGCACCGGTCGTTGGCGTCAGCGTGCACTACGACGTCGGCTTCCGTTCCGAGCCGGAGGGGCGCACCGGGTTCGCGCACCTCTTCGAGCATCTGATGTTCCAGGGCAGCGAGAGCCTGGAGAAGCTGGCCCACTTCCGGCACGTGCAGTCGTCGGGCGGCACGTTCAACGGGTCCACGCACCCCGACTACACCGACTACTACCAGGTGCTGCCGAGCGCGGCGCTGGAGCGGGCGCTGTTCCTCGAAGCGGACCGCATGCGCGCGCCGAAGCTCACCGACGAGAACCTCCGCAACCAGATCGACGTGGTGAAGGAGGAGATCCGGCTCAACGTGCTGAACCGCCCGTACGGCGGGTTCCCCTGGATCCTCCTGCCCGCGGTGCTGTTCAAGACGTTCGCCAACGCGCACAACGGCTACGGCGACTTCGTCGACCTGGAGAGCGCGACGGTCGACGACTGCGCGGAGTTCTTCGACACCTACTACAGCCCGGCGAACGCGGTGCTGACGGTGGCGGGCGACCTCGACATCGAGACCACGAAGACGTTGGTGGAGAAGCACTTCGGCGACGTGCCCGCGCGGCCGCGCCCGGAGCGCCCCTCGTTCGCGGAGCCCGGCCCGCAGGGTGAGGTGCGGCACGAGCACGGCGACGCGCTGGCCCCGCTGCCCGCGATCGCGATCGGCTACCGCGTGCCGGACCCCGTCACCGACATCGACGGCTACCTCTCCTACCTCGTGCTCGCCGGCGTGCTGGCGGACGGCGACGGCTCGCGCCTCCAGCAGCGCCTGGTGCACCGCGAGGGCATCGTGATCGACCTGAACGCCGGCTGCGGCCTGTTCGGGCCGCTGGAGGCCCGCGACCCCGACACGTTCAGCATCACCGCGATCCACGCCGCCGACGTCTCCGCGGACCAGGTCATCGCGGCCATCGACGAGGAACTCCAGAAGCTCGCGCAGGAGCCGCCGTCGGCCGAGGAGCTCGCGAAGGTCACCGCCCGCTGGGCGTCGACCATGCACAAGGAGCACGACCGGCTCACGAACCGCACGCTGGGCCTCGGCTCCGCGGAGCTGCTGTTCGGCCGCGCCGAGCTCATCTACGAACTGCCCGAGCGGATCGCCTCGGTGACCGTGGACGAGGTGTCCGCCGCGGCCAAGGCGCTGCGTCCCGACTCCCGCGCCCTTCTCTTCGTCAAGCCCACCGGAGGAGCCCAGTGACTGCCTCGATTTCCTCTTCGGGGATCAAGACCCACCGGTCAGCCGAGGAGATCGGACGCACGTCGACCGGCCCGCGTCCGCTGCCGGAACTGGGCACGCAGAAGGTGTCCGCCGAGCTGTCCACTGTGGACACCACGCTGCCGAACGGCCTGCGGGTCATCGCGGTCCAGCGCGCCACGGTGCCGATGGTCGAGGTGCGGCTGCGCGTCCCGTTCGCGGACCCGGCCGGCACGAGCGTCGGTTCCCGGCACTCCGCGGTGGCCGAGATCCTCGCGAACACCGTGCTCACGGGCACCGAGAAGCGTTCGCGCGTGCAGATCGACACCGAGCTGGCACTGGTCGGCGGCGAGCTCGACGCCGTGGTCGACCCGGAGCGCCTGAGCTTCACCGGCAACGCCCTGGCCACCGGCCTCGGCACCGTGCTGGAGGTGCTGGCGGACGTCCTGACGAACGCCTCGTACCCGGCGGACGAGGTGGAGCGCGAGCGCGGCCGTCTCGTCGAGCGCATCACGATCGCCCGGTCGCAGCCGAGCGTCATCGCGCGTGAGGCGTTGCAGAAGATCCTGTACGGCGACCACCCGTACGCCAAGGAGATGCCGGAGGCCGACGAGGTCGCCGCCGTCTCCCGCGAAGACGTGGTGGCGTTGCACGGCAAGGGTCTGCTGCCGCGCGGCTCCGTGCTGGTCGTCGTCGGCGACGTCGACCCGGCTGCCGCCGTGGCCCAGATCGGCGAGGCCCTGGGTGCGTGGCAGGGCGACGGCGAGGCCGTCCAGCTGCCGCCGCTGCCCGCGGTGTCCGGTGGCGACGTGGTGCTCGTGCACCGCGCCGGTGCCGTGCAGTCGCAGATCCGCCTTGCCGCGCAGTCGATCCCGCGCACCGACGAGCGCTACCCGGCGTTGCAGCTCGCGAACCTGGTCTACGGCGGGTTCTTCTCGTCGCGGCTGGTCGAGAACATCCGCGAGGACAAGGGCTACACCTACAGCGCCCGTTCGCACCCCGAGTTCACCGTGCACGGCGCGACGCTGCTGATCGACGCCGACACGGCGTCCGACGTCACCGCCGCGGCGCTGCTGGAGACCCGGTACGAACTGGCGCGGCTGGGCCTCGTGCCGCCGTCGGAGTCCGAAGTGGACACCGCGCGCAGCTACGCCGTCGGGACCCTGCTGACGTCGACGTCCTCGCAGTCCGGCCTGGCGTCGTTCCTGGTGAACCTCGTCGGCCTGGGCCTCGGCCTCGACTGGCTGGTGACACACCCGCAGCGCCTCGCGGCCGTCACGCCGGAGCAGGTGGCCGCGGCCGCGCTGGAGTTCTTCGCGCCGGGCAACTTCACCGGCGTGCTCGTCGGTGACGCCGACCAGCTCAAGCCGAAGCTCTCCGCACTGGGTGGGGTCTCGTTCCAGTGAGTTTCGAACTAGTCGGTCTGCCCGCGCTGTCGCGGTTCGGGGTCGACCGGGGCGAGCCGTTGCGCGGCGACGAGGAGAAGCTCGCCGCGCTCTGGCCCAAGGCACGGATGCTCGTCGTGGACACGCGCGGCCGCACGCTGGTCGCCGATCGCGGCACGCGGGTGGTCGACCGTCCGGCTCTCGAGTTCGGCGACCAGCCGCCCGTGAACGCCGTCCTGCTGGGTGAGCAGGACGGCGTGGCCTGGTTCGCCGTGCTGATGCCCGCCGTCGAGGAGGGTGAGGTCCCCGCCACGCGCGTCTGGGGCCCGCCGGAGCTCACGGACGAGCCGCAGTGGCTGGACCTCAGGCAGGCCGGCGCCACCCTGGACGACACGTCGGCCGGGCTGTTCACGACGGCCGCCGCGTTGTTCCAGTGGCACCGGCTCGGCAAGTACTGCGCCAAGTGCGGCGCCAGGACGGTGCTGGAGAAGTCCGGCTGGACCTCGGTCTGTTCCGGGTGTGGGCGGGAGGAATACCCGCGCACCGACTCCGCGGTGATCTGTCTCGTGCACGACGGCGCGGACCAGGTGCTCGTCGCCCGCGGCCCGGAGTGGCCGGAAGGCCGGTTCTCCGTGCTGGCCGGGTTCGTCGAGGCCGGCGAGTCGCTGGAAGCCTGTGTGGCGCGGGAGATCTCCGAGGAGGTCGGCGTCGCGGTCCGCGACATCCGGTACCTCGGGTCGCAGCCGTGGCCGTTCCCCCGGTCGTTGATGATCGGCTTCGAGGCCGTGGCCGATCCCGCGGAACCGTTGCGGCTGGCCGAAGGTGAGATCGCCGAGGCCAAGTGGGTCTCGCGGGCGGACGTGCGGAAGGCGATCGAGGAGCCGGGGAGCGTTCCTGGGCTCGGACTCGCCGGTGGCGCGTCGATCGCGTTCCGGATGCTGCAGAGCTGGTCGCGTTCGGTCTAGCCGGATCGGCCCGGTCGAGGTGACGGTCGACGCCAGTGGCATCGTCACCCTCGACCCGGCCGCGTGGCGTCGGTGACCCTCATCGCGGACCGATCCAGGAGATGTGACCGTCCGGGCGGACAGTGGTCTCCAAGCCGTCGAGCACGGTGGTGGTTCCCTTGCCGGCGGACAGGTCCAGGCCGGGGACGAAGGTGCCCGCCAGCGGGTGGTCGCAGTCCGTCTCGTAGCGGATGTCGGTGCCCTGGACCATCGCCGAGATCCGGGCCTTGACCTCGGGGAGGTCGAGCAGGTCGCTGACGAGCGAGTGGAGTTCGCGCGACCGCGGGTCCGGGCGGGTCAGCGCGACCTGGGCCAGGGTGTTGCGCAGGACGCGGTCGGCCACCGGGTGGCGTTCGGTGGTGTAGGTGTCGATGAGGGCCGAGTCGCCGGTGGCGAGTTTCCAGCCCAGGTTGAGGGCGTCCTGGAGGCCCAGGTTGAGGCCCTGGCCGCCGAACGGCGAGTGGACGTGGGCGGCGTCGCCCGCCAGCAGGACGGTGCCCCGGCGGTAGGTGGTGGCCTGGCGGGTGTTGTCGGTCCAGCTGGTGGCGGTGTGGATCTTCGTGATCCGGACGTCGCGGCCGCTCACCCGGCGCAGGGCGGCTTCCAGGCTCTCGCGGGTGACCTCGCGGGACGCCGGCGGGCCGTCGTACTCGATGAGCATGATCCGGCCCTGGAGCGGGCCGGAGGCGTACACACCGGTCGGGGTGAGGTGCCAGCCGTTCGGGAGGTCGCCGTCCACGTCGGCGATCGCCTGGTAGCCGGTCAGGGTGGGGCCGGTGCCCGGGAAGTCGAAGCCCGCGAGCCTGCGGACGGTGCTGCGGCCACCGTCGCAGCCGATCACGTACTCCGAGTCCAGGTTCAGGTCGGTCACCTCGACGCCGCGGCGGATCCGCACGCCCAGGTCGAGGGCGCGGGCTTCGAGGATGCGTTCCAAAGCCTGCTGGGACAGCATTGTCAAAGGCAGACCGTCCAGTTTGAACAGTCCGGCGAAGTGGCCGGTGGAGCGGCGGACCGGCCACGCGAGGCGGGTGGCCTCGTCGGCGCTCGCGGCGTCGATGGCGGGACCGAAGCCACGCATGGCGAGCATCTCGTAGGTGCGGCCGCTGATCATCTGGGCCTTGATGGTGTCGGCCTGGGTGGTCAGGCGTTCCAGGACAGTGGTGCGGACGCCTTGCAGGGCCAGTTCGCTCGCCAGCAGGAGGCCGACCGGGCCGGCGCCGACGACGGTGACATCTGAAGCTTTCATGCTCAACATTTGAGCGTGAAAACGTCGCGCCGTCAAACTTGTTTTAGACTGACGTGGTGACAGAGCCGATCTACTCGTGGCTGTACGTGCAGCAGGGCGTGGACGCCGTGAAGGCCGCGATCGGGCGGCGCATGGAGGCAGAGGCCGCGTGCTCGCTGCTGGAGCACGTGGCGCTCTACCAGCTGCACCACAACGGCGGGCGGCTGCAGATGTCCGAGCTCGTCGAGTTGCTGGACGTCAGCCCGTCCGGCGTCACGCGGCTGATCGAGCGGCTGGTCAAGCGCGGCTGGGTGGTCCGGGAACAGCCCGCGGACAACCGGCGGCTGGTCATCGCCGTGCTCACGCCCGAGGGCGAGGAGGCCTGCGTGGGGACGACGGCGCGGGTGTACCGGGAGACGCTGGCCGAGGAGTTCACCGAGCTGCTGAGCGAGCGTGACCTCGCCGACCTGCGACGGATCGGCCGCAAGCTGATGGAGGGACACGGGCGCTGGGACGTGAAGAGGTTCGCGCCCGCGGAGTCGTCAGAGCAGTGACGGCAGGACGTGTTCCTCGGTGACCATCAGGCCCGTTGTGGCCATGGTCTCCGCGAGGGCCGGATCCCAGCTCGCTTCCTCAGGGTGGCTGTTCAACGTCGGCAGCTCGACCCCGCGTGCGATCAGCGTGGCGACGGCCTCGCGGTAGTCGGCCGCCGACATCCGCCACGCGGTGCCGCCGGTCCAGGCGAGGACCTCGTTCATCACGCGGATGCCGTCGGGCGTGAAGTCGTGGTGGCACCGGACGGTCCTGCCGTCGAGGTGGTGCCTGGCCTGCGGGGTGAGGCCGTCCGGGAGCACCAGCAACGGGCCGGGCACGCCGGATTCGAGCAGGCGCGGGCTGCGCACGACGGTGATCTCCTGTGCTGCCAACGAGTCGTTGAGCGTCAGGTAGCCCTGCGAGGTGAGAACGGGGTTGCTGTAGGCGTCGGGCAGGACCCCGGCGCGTTCCCAGTCGGTGCCGGCCAGGGCCAGCGCCTTCCGCACGATGCGGGTGAGCGGGCGGCCGTCGTCGAGATCGTTGCCCGCCAAGGCGAACCGGGTCGTCCAGCGCCGCGGTTCGGGGCGCAGCCGGGCGAGGATCGACGCGGCCTGGTTCGCGATCATCGGCAACGCGGGCTGCGGGATCTTGCCGTACCTGCGGACGTGCTCGATCCACTCGGCGGCCCACGGTTCCTGCAGCAGACCGTGCTCGCGCAACGCGAACTTCAGCACGGCGTCCGCGGTCGAGGACTCCTGGGACGTCGACAGGCCGATCGGCTTGCCGTGCACGGATTCCAGGACTTCGGGCAGCGAGCTGCCGTGCGCGCGGATGTGCTCGTCCAGGCGTGCCAGCGAGATCTGGCGGCGGGCCGGATGTGCGACCGGCTTGCGCAGCAGCTCGCCCAGCACGGTGGCGGTGCCGGCGTCCTCCACGCGGAAGCTGAACGCGGAGCGGCCGCCGCCCTCCATCGTCTCGCGGGCCAGGCGCCAGAACTCGGCGAGCTCGGGGCGGTCGTACTCGGTCACCTCGCCAACATAGCCGGTGGGCCTTGACAGCCAGGGGGTGAGGAGCGGACTCTGCCTAACTATGAGCGTTCTGCCTAATCGTGATAGGCAAGCCGAACGGCGTGAGGCAACCCGGCGGGAGATCGTCGACGCCGCGTGGGAGATCGCGCGGCGCGACGGGCTGGCCGCCGTCACGTTGCGGGAGGTGGCGGCCATGATCGGGATGCGGTCGCCGTCGCTGTACTCGCACTTCGACTCCAAGAACGCGATCTACGACGCGATGTTCGGGCAGGCCTGGACGCTCTACCTCGCCGACATGAGGGAGCACCACGCGCGGCTGCCCGAGCCGCCGCGGGAGGCGGTGCTGGCGATCGCGGAGCACTTCTTCGCGTTCTCGCTGGCCGACGCCGCCCGCTACCAGCTGCTGAACCAGCACGCCATCCCCGGCTTCACGCCCTCGGAGGCCGCCTACGCGCCGTCGGTCGAGGTCATCGGCCTGTTGCAGGACACCCTGCGGGGGCTCGGTGTCACCGGCACCGCCGACGTGGACCTGTTCCTGGCCCTGTGCGGCGGCCTGCTCGACCGGCAGCTCGCGAACGAGCCCGGCGGTGACCGCTGGCTGCGGCAGCTTCCCCGCGTGATCGACATGTTCGCCGACGAAGTCGGCCTGCCCGGACCGTCCCTGAGGAGCTCACGATGACCGCCGCACTCGCCGCCAGACCCCGCACCTCCGCGCTCGACCGCGACACCGCGATGCGGCTCGCGGCCACCGAGTACGAACGGGTCGTCGCCCTGCTGCAAGGGCTCACACCGCAGGACTGGGCCAGGCCCACGGACTGCCCCGCCTGGGACGTCCGCGCGATGGCGGCGCACCTGCTCGGGATGGCCGAGATGTCCGCGTCGATGCGGGAGAGCATGCGGCAGGTCAAGGCGGCTCAGGCGCGGGGCGGGGTGTTCATCGACGAGCTGACGGACCTCCAGGTGGCCGAGCGGACGGGCATGGCTCCCGCCGGCATCGTCGCCCGCTACGCCGAGGTGGCCCCGAAGGCGGTGAAGGCACGGCGGCGCATGCCGTGGTTCGTGCGCAGGCAGAAGATGCCGGCCGCGCAGGTGGTCAACGCGCGGGAGGAGACGTGGACGCTCGGGTTCCTGTCCGACGTGATCATGACCCGGGACCCGTGGATGCACCGGACCGACATCGCGCGGGCCACGGGCGCGCCCATGGTGCTGACCGCCGAGCACGACGGTGTGCTGGTCGACGACGTGGTCAGCGAGTGGCGGGAGAGGCTGGGCCGCCCGGTCACGTTGCGCCTGACCGGGCCCGCGGGCGGCACCTGGGGCGAGGGCGGTCCGGAACTGGAGTTCGACGCGGTCGAGTTCTGCCGCGCGCTCTCCGGTCGCGGGACCGCCCCGCTGGACACCGAGGTGCCTTTCTAGGGGTGCTTCAGGGGTCGATCCGGTCCAGCGCCGCGCCGTCCCACGTGGTCTGCGTGCACGCGACGCCCCGGCCGTTCTTGGGCCGCAGCACGTCGAAGATGTGCATGCGCGGGATCTTGTCCGACACGCCCCAGCCGCTCGGCCAGGTGATCACCCAGTCCATGTCGAGGTCGACCAGCAGGCCCAGCATGCGCGCGATGGTCGGGTCGTCGAGTCGTTCGAAGGCCTCGTCCAGCAGGACCAGGCGCAGCGGGTCGAACTCGTCGCTGACGGCGTCGTAGAAGCTCGCCGCGGCCGCGAACAGCGTCACGTACGAGATCAGCCGGGTCTCGCCGGACGAGAGCTGGCGCAGCCGCCGTTCGCGCGGGTTGCCGTCCGGGCCCGTGTCGGCGACGGTCACGGTGAACTGGTGCCACGTGCGGTAGTCGAGGGCGCGCGACAGGATCTCGGCGTAGCCACCGGAGTGCGTGTCCCGCTCGTTCTCGATGCGCTCGGTGAAGACGCGGCGCAGCGTGGCGTCCTGCTCGGGCGTGCGTTCGCCGAACGGCAACCGCACGAGCGCAAGCGCTTGCCGCGTCGAGTCGTCGAGGGCGCTGGACGACTTCCACGCGAGCTTCACGTGCACGCCCTGGCTGGAACGGGCCTGGCCGAGCACCTCGTTCATGCGCTTGGTGAGGCTCTCGGCGACGGAGATCTGGCCGCGCAGCCACTCGGCCAGGTCACGGATCAGGTAGTCGGCGAAGATCCCCTGGTACTGCTCGTCCAGGAACCCGCGCTGCTCGGCCAGCTTCGTCGTCACCTGACGGGCGGCGACGGCGACGGGCTTCGCGCCCTCCTCGCCGGTCACCGTCACGGTCAGCAGGCCCGCGTGCTGCTCGGCGGCGATGTCGTGGCTGCCGGCGAGCGCGGTCTGCAACGCCTGGAGCTTGGCGATCACGGTCGCCTCGGTGCCGCCACGGCGGTCGGGCGTCTCGGCGATGGCCTGCCGGACGGAGGCTTCGAGGGCCGCGCCGGCGGGCTGTGCACCCTCCTCCTGGTTCGTGGAGCCGTCCGCCATCTCCGGGAACGCCGCCACCACCAGCCCCGGCGCGCGCACCGTCGCCGTGAAGTTCGCGCTCGCCCGGTCCCGCGCTTCGGCGGCCTCCGTCACCTGCGTGGAGTTGCTCTCCAGCAACGCTTCCAGCTTCGCGGCCTGCTCGCGCGCGGTCGTGATGCTCTCGCGCACGCCCTTGAGGTCCTCGCGCATCTTCTTGCGCGACTTCTCCAGCGACGTGAGCTGCTCGCTGATCTCCCTGGCCTCGCCGCCGACCGCGTCGGTCAGCTCGGCCAAGGTCCCGGCCTGGGCCGCGTAGTCGAGGCAACGGCTGTCGGCGTCGGCCTCCGCGGTCTGCCGGTCGGCGACGGCCTCGTGGTAGCGGTGCGAGGCGTCGGTGAGGTCGGAGATCGTGCCCTGGCAACGCCTTCGCACCGCGTCGCCGAGCAGGTCCGCGGTCCGCTGGGCCTCACCGGCGGCCGCTTGGGCCTGCCGGAGCGCCTCGGTGTCGGACGACAGGTCGGCGTCGCCCGCCTGCCTGGTCAGCTCGCCGCGTGCCGCTTCGAGCCGGGAGTTGGCGTTCTCCAGGGCCTCCCGCAGTTCGAACGTGCGCTGCTGGGACCGTGTCGCGGACTCCTCGGCGGCCTGGACGCGGCTGTGCTTCGCGATCAGCTCGCCATCGGCGGGGAACGCCGCGAGGTGCGCCTCCCAGGTGGCGACGTGCTCGTGGGCGCGCGCCAGCTCGTCCTCGGCGGTGCCGAGCCGGGTGCGCAGGTCGGCGAGTTCCTCTTCCAGGGCCACGATTCGACGGCCGCGGGCGGCTTCCCGCGCGCCCGCGCCGATGAACTCGGCCTCGGGCTTGGTCCAGCGGCCGGTCAGCACGCCCGTGCGCCAGTCGCCGGTGGTCGTCATGTCGTCCAGCGACACCGCTTTGAGCAGGTCCGCGACGAACGCCTCGGGCACCGGCGAACCCTCGACCGCCGGCACAAGGTAGTCGGTCAGGGTGCGGCCGTCGGCAGCGGGCCTCGGCACGGCCAGGACGTCGTTCAGCTCGGCGTCGGCCGGGGTCACCCAGGCGTCCAGCAGACCGCTCGCCTGCAGCGCGGCCTCCAGCCCGGCCCGTTCCTCGTCGGTCAGCGACGGCACGAAGTCGACCAGCCGGTAGAAGGGCGCGCCGACGGCGGAGTCGCGGTCCGCCGACGTGTACTGGCCTGGCATCGGCACGCGCTCGTTGCCCGAACGCAGGCCGATGAGCTCCTCGTCCAGGGTGTCGAGCCGGGCGCGCAGGTCGGTGCGCTGCTGGGTGAACGCGTGCGCGGCGTCGCGAGCCGTCTGCACGAGCGGTCCGGCCCATTCACGGGCGGTGGTGCTCAGCGTCTTCGCGGCGGCCGGATCGGCGGTCTGGGGCAGCTTCAGGGCCTCGGCCGGGCGTTCGTCGAGCAGCGGGCCGCTCGACGTCCACACCTCGACCTGCTCCAGCCAGGCCTGCACGACCTCGGCCAGCTCCTGCATCTCCTGGTTGCGCAACGAGGTCGACTCGGTCGCGCCGAGCTGCGCGTCGCGGGCCTTCTGCCGCAACGACTCCACCTCGCGCTGCTGCGCGTCCAGGGCCAGTGCCTGCTCGTGCAACGCCAGCGCGAGCGCACCTCGTTGGCGGGCAAGGGAAGCGATGCCCGCGGCCTGGTCGACCACCGAGGTCAACGCGGTCAGCACGTCCTCGGTGGCGGCGGCGGGCGGCACGCGGCGTTCGATCGGCAGCGGACCGGCCTCGGGATCCGGCTTGGCGCGCACCGAGGCCGTGGTCACGGTGGCTTCGGCGGCCGGGACCTGCGGCACGTCCGGCGCGAGGTCCGAGTCCATCCCGGCCAGGCGCAGGTTCTCCCGCAACGGGTCGCTCAGCGCGTCGGCGGCCTGGAGATCTTCCGCGAGGCGCTTCAGGAGCCGCAGCACGTTGTCGACGGACGCGTCCTCCTGGGCGCGCTGGCGGTGGGCCGTTTCGAGCGCGGCGCCGGCGGCGGAACGCATCTGCTCCACCAGGTTCTCGCGCGTCTTGAGGTCCTGCAGATCGCGGAACGCCGGCAGCTCCTTCAGCGCCGCGATGGTCTCCTCTGCCTGCTGCTCGCCGGTCTCCATGTCGACCAGGGCCTGCTCGGACGCCGTGCGCTCCATCCGAGTGAGGTCCAGCTCCTGCGTGAGCTTCGCCTGCTCGCGCCGCAGCTTGCCCACCGACTTCTCGGCGCCCTCCAGCCGTTCGGACGCGCTGCGCAGCCCGCCGAACGCGTAGTCGCTGTAGGTCTTGAGGAACGTGCCGAGCGCACTGTCCGCGGAGGACAGTCGCACGATGTTCTCGCGGATCGACTCCAGGTCGTCGAACGACGTCGCGAGCTGCTCGACCATCGCCTGGTCCAGCGGCGGCAGGGCGTCGCTCAGGATCTGTTCGAGCTGGCCCTCCAGCACCTTCAGGCCGACGTCCGGGTTGCGCAGCGTCCGCTGGAGGTGCAGCAGGTCGCCATAACGCGCGGCCGGAACGCCGTAGACGGTCTCGGCGACCTTCGCGCGGAACGCCGGCTCCTCGAACATGCAGTCCGCGCCGATGAGGTCCCGCAGCTGCGCCGGGCCGTGCGGAACGCGTTCCGGGCCCGCGAGCTGCAGTTCCGCGCCGACGCGCATCGGCGTGACGAAGCGCCAGGAGTCCGTGATGGCCTGCGAGGTCTTCGACGCCTTCACACCGAGTCCGCAGGTCAGGTACTCGTTGCCGGAGTGGTCCTCGGCTTCGCGGATCAGCTCGACCCAGGCGTAGCCGATGCGGTTCGGGCCGCCGTCGTAGTCGTCCAGCATGAGGCGCCGCAGGCTGACCGTGTCGAAGCCCTTCGAGCCGAGCTGGCGCAGGTCGCCGTCCAGACACAGCGGGAGCAGCAGCTCCAGCGTGCGGGACTTGCCGGAACCGTTGGTGCCCTGGAAGATCGCGCGGCCACCGGAGAAGTCGAACGTCTGCTCGGTGTACTGCCAGATGTTGACCACGCCGCCGCGGTGCAGCCGCCACCTGCTCATGAAACGTTCTCCTCGTCGAACAGGGACCAGCTCGGTACTTCGGACACCACGACGGGTTGTTCCGGTTGTTCTCGTTCCGGGTCGCCGTCCGGGGACGGCAGCCAGCGGTGCGCGGCCGCGCTGACGGCCCACGCGCCGTCCTCGGTCTGTGCCGCCAACCCCATGCGGCGCAACAACTCCGTCACCTCGGCGACCAGTCGGTCGAGGTCGTCGGTGAACTGCTTCGACCACGCCGCGGGATAGTCCTCGACCAGCCCGGCGCAGACCTCGCGCAGCCGTTCCACGGTGACGACGTGCCGTGCGGGCGCGTCCTCGTCCTCGGTGTCCAGCAGGTCCGGCAGCGCGAGCAACGTGATGCGGGCGACCGTCGAGACGCCGGGGAACGACAGGTCGGTCAGGAAGTCCTCGGGGTCGGCGGCGAGCACGCCCTCGACCCTGCACTCGGTGTGCAGGCCGAAAGCCTGCTCCAGCAACGCCGTCTCCTTGCGCTGGTTGCGGCGCAGCCACTCCGCCTGCTCGTCCGGCAGGTCCGCGTAGAGCACCAGCGGGGTCTCGACCAGCTTCCGTCTGACGGAGTGCTCCACACCGCGTGGTCCCGGACGGGCGGCGAGTTCGATCAGACGCTGCGGTGTGTCCGCCTCACCGACCGGACCCGTCACGAGCTGGCCCAGCAGGTCGGTGTCGATCGTGATCAACGCTTCCTGAGGCAGCAGGTCCTGGGCGACCGAACCCTCGGTCTCGTGCAGCACGCCGAGGGAGACGAGGTGGCGCAGGGCGGCGGTGAGGGCACGCCGTTCGGTGACGTCGTCCGGCGCGTCGATGCCCGCTTCCACTGCGGCGGAACGGATGTCGGCCACCAGGCGGGACAGCAGGGTCTGCCGCCCGATGCCGGTGAGGACCGCGAGCGTGAGGGCCAGGTACGCGTAGCCGCGCGGGGACATGCTGAGCACGCCGCGCGTGTCGTCGTTGCCCGGACCCGACTTGTAGAGGCGCGCGAACCGGCGTTCCACGACCAGCCGGTAGCCCAGCAGGGCCGCGAACATGTCCTGCAGGGTCGCCCGGTGCCGGTAGACGAGGCTGAGCAGCTCGCCGTCCGGGCCGTCCGAGCGCAGCAAAGGCCTGCGCAGCAACGTTCGCGCGCACCGCACCACGTTGGCGGCGTCGATGTCGGAGAGGTTGTCCAAGTGGTTCATTGCTTCAGTGCCACCGTCGCGTCGTGCAGGGTGAGCGTCCCGGCGGCCGACCTGATCTGAGTCGTCGTGCCGTGGGCGATCTCGAGTTTGAGGCCGCGCACGGGGTCGCTGGCCGATCCGCTGTCGTGCGGGGAGTCGCGCTGAGCCATCGCGAGCGTCAGCAGCTCGCAGAAGACCTCCAACGCGCCGTGCGTGAGCGTGGAGTTCTCCAGGTTTCCGGCGGCCTTGGTCAGTTCCGCGACGTGCCGCGCGCGGATCTCGTCCGCCTCCCGGGCCTCCGCCAGCAGCGACTGCTCGGTCATCGGGTCGTCGAGGATCCTGGACGGCCTGCCGCGTCCGCCCCGGTCGCCTCGGGTTCTGACGCTCACGGTGACGTCGCAGACCGGGCCGTCGCGCCACGGCGTGCGCTCGTTGTCCGAGTCGTGTTCCGGCGCGGGGGAGAGATGCCGGGCGCTGTAGAGGCCGAACGCGGAGGCGTAGATCTCGTGCGCCTCCTCACGACTCGAGTTGTCGAACCAGCTCGCGAGCTTCAGCAGTTCGGCGCGGCGTCCGGGGAGGAGCCCGCCGCCGGACGTCGCGCGCTTCACGCTGGCCAGGAGGCTGCCGATCGCGCGTGCGGTGGCTTCCCGCAGCGCCGTGACCTGGCTCGGGCGTCCCGGCCGGTCGACGAACCAGTCCGTCAGCTCCTGCCAGTCCTCCGGCGTGCGGCCACGGGCGCGTTCGACGTTGTGGCCGAGGTCGGTGCC
The DNA here is from genome assembly GCF_900115955.1 of Lentzea waywayandensis. Classification (GTDB taxonomy): domain Bacteria; phylum Actinomycetota; class Actinomycetes; order Mycobacteriales; family Pseudonocardiaceae; genus Lentzea; species Lentzea waywayandensis. The sequence goes on along the minus strand of NZ_FOYL01000010.1, from coordinate 53,588 downwards.
GAGGAGCCGCAGGAGCTCGGTGCGGGCCTTCGTGAACCCGGCGAGGGCCTCCGCGATCGGGGGCGTGTACTTGAGGACGTCCTCGACGACCCGCTGGATGTACTCGACCAGCAGGTTCCGGAAGCCGGCGATCTCCTCGGGCGCGAGGTGGTTCCTCGTGACGACCTGGCCGAGGTAGGCGTAGAAGTCGCGGACCGTCGCCGCGAGCTCGGCGTGCTGGAGGAACAGCGTCGTGACGCGTTCGGCCAGCAGCTCCTTGGTCTTGTCGCCTTCGTTGAGCAGGGCGACGCTGAGCGATCCGCCCAGCTCGTTGAGGCCGCGTTCGATGGCGGGGAGCAGCTCGCGGGAGACCTCGCGGGCGCCTTCCGGCACCCTGAGCAGCTCGTCGACGTCCCGTTGCACGCGGACGGCGAGCTTGGAGACCTGGTAGCGGACGCTGCCGTGCTGGAACTCGGCGATGCTGGCCGCGACGACCTCGCGCCGTCCCTGGACCAGGTTGCCCCACTCGACCAGCTGCTTGAGGCGGTTGATGACGTTCTCGATGCGGCTCTCGCCCTGCTCGACCCTGCCCTCGCGCTCCTGCCCGGCCAGCGCGCCGGCGACCTCGCCCGCGCTCAGGTCCGCCAGCAGCGTGGAGGTGAACAGCCGCATGATCGCCAGGTACGTGCGCTGGTGATCGCGCGCGTCCAGATAGGCGTACAGCTTCAGCCGCTTGTGCTCCACGACCGGCCACCCTAATGCGCGTGCGGGTGTGCTGCGGCGCTACGGTGCCTTCGACGAGCTGGGGAGGCTGCCGTGGGTGCGGGTCGCGCGTTGGGGTTGTTGCTGGGCGTGGCGGCGGACGCGGTGTTCGGCGATCCCCGCCGATTTCACCCGGTAGCGGCATTCGGGTCGTCGGCCGCGGCCCTCGAAAAGCGTCTTTACGCCGACTCGCAGGTCGCCGGTGCGGCGTACACGGCCGTGCTGGTCGGCGGGACCGTGGCAGCCGGCGTCGCCGTGGAGCGGCTCGCGCGCCGCCACTGGCTCACTCAGGCGTTGGCGACGGGCGTGGCGACCTGGGTGGTGCTGGGCGGCAACTCCCTGGCCACCGAGGGCACGTCGATGGGCCGCGAACTCGCCGACGGCGACCTCGGGGCGGCGCGGGAGCGCTTGCCCAACCTGTGCGGCCGCGACGCCGCCCGGCTGGACACCCTGGGCCTGGCCCGCGCGACCGTGGAGTCCGTGGCCGAGAACACCTCGGACGCCGTCGTGGCGCCGTTGTTCTGGGGCGCGGTCTACGGGGTCCCCGGCCTGCTGGGCTACCGCGCCGCCAACACGCTGGACGCGATGGTCGGCCACAAGTCGCCGCGCTACCTGAAGTTCGGCTGGGCCTCGGCCCGCCTCGACGATCTGCTGAACCTGCTGCCCGCGCGGCTGGCCGCTCTTCTGACCGTCGGCGGCGCCCCGGTAGTCGGCGGCTCGGCCTCGCAGGCGTTGGAGACGTGGCGCCGTGACGCGTCAGCCCACCCGTCGCCCAACGCGGGTCAGATCGAGGCGGCGTTCGCCGGCGCCCTGGAGATCCGCCTGGGCGGCCGCACCGTCTACTCGCACGGCGTCGAAGAACGCCCGGTGCTCGGCCACGGCCGCAACCCGGACTCAGGTCACGTGACGCGTGCCGTGGAACTGTCCCGCGTCGTCGGCCTCGGCGCCGGCGTCGTCAGCGCCTTCGTCGCTCTCTTCCGCAAGTAGCTCGGCGATCGACTTCTTTTTCTTCTTGCCCTCGTAGAGCACGCCACCCGGCCGTGCCTCACGAATCGTGAAGTACAGCCAGCCGCCGACCGCCATGACCCCGAACGCGATCCACTGCAGCGCGTAGGAGAAGAACGGCCCGGACTCGAGCCGCGGCAACGGCAGCGTGTCCAGCGCACCCGGCTGGTTCTCGATCAGCTGGTAGTAGCCGGGCTCGATGTTCTCCCCGACCGCGTTGTTGTTGATCGAGTAGATCTGCCGGCGACCGTCCTGCTGGAACGCGGGCTGGTCGTTCGACTCGTTGGGCCGCGCGAGCCCGATGAGCGTGACTTCTTCCGTCGGCGGCTTGGCGAAGTCCGGCGGCTTGATGCCGTTGACCGGCCGCACGTACCCGCGGTCGATCAGGATCCGGTGGCCCGTCGTGGTCTCGAACGGCGTGATGACCTCGAACGCCGCCTCACCCTGCACGGTCCGAAGCCGCGCCAGTGCTTCCAACTCCGGCAGATAACGGCCCTTGATCTCGACCTTCTGCCACTCGTCGTGCCGCGCACCGAACTGGGCGGGGTCGCTCTTCAACGACTTGGTGATGGCGGAGTTCTGCTGCTGCCGCTCGTCGTTGCGGCCGAACTGCCACGGCGACAGGAAGTAGACGCAGGCACCCGCGAACACCCAGACGGCCAGGGTCAGCGCCAGCCAGCCCGGCTTGAGGAGGAACTTGAACCGCACGTCCTCACGGTAGTTGCGTGAGCTGGACCTCGTGGAACTGGGTCACGAACCCCTCACCCTCAGGGCTCGCCGCCATGATCCCGACCTTGGCCTCTCGCTCCGGCGGGAAGTAGGCCTTGCGCAGCAGGTTCGCGGGCTCCTGACCATCGGTCCCGTACCGCACCCACACCGCGTCGCCCTTGCGCTCGGCGCTGATGGTGAAACGCTCGAACGGCCCCGTGAGCGCCAGGTTCCAGTCCGAGAAGCCCCGCGTGACCACCGTGCTGGCCTGCTGCCTCCCGTCGAACACCTCGACCCCGGCCTTGATCCAGTTCTCGCCGTCGACCAGCAGCCCGACACCGGCGTGGTCGTACTGCGCCGCGTACTCGCCGGTGAACGTCGCCGTGATCGTGAAGTCGCCGGTCAGGCTCACGCCGTAGAGGTGGCCGTTGTCGCGGACGATGCCGTTGCCGGTGAGGCGCCAGAAGTCGCTGCTCGGGTCGGCGTGCACGGTGAGAGGGTCGGTCGACCACTTCCGCGGTTCGTTGAGCCACGTCCAGCCGGTGAGGTTCATGAACCTCATCCTCGCAGGGCCGCGTGGGCCGCGGCCACGGCTTCCGACCGGTAGCCGCCGCCGAACAGCACGGCGTGCACGAGCAGCGGGAACAGTTGGTGCAACGGCACCCGCGCCTGCCACCCGTCGGCCAGCGGCGCCACCTCCTGGTAGGCACCCAGCACGTGGTCGAGGAACGGGCAGCCGAAGAGCCGGAGCATCGCGAGATCGCTCTCCCGGTGCCCGCCGTGGGCCGCGGGGTCGATCAGCCACACCTGGCCGTCGGCGCCCCACAGCACGTTGCCGCTCCACAGGTCGCCATGCAGTCGTGCGGGAGGTTCCGGTGGACCGGAGATCTCACCGATCCGCGCGCACACCTCGCTCACGTCGATGCCCGCTTGCCGCGCGTACGGCTCGATGCGTTGTGACGCGAACCACGACGGCCACTCCGCTGCGGGCTCGTTGACCATCGGTGCCATGCCGATCGTGGCCTCGCGCGGACCGCCGGGTGGCGCGGAGCCGAACGCCTCGGCTCCCGCGAGGTGCAGGGTGGCCAGACGGCGCCCGAAGGTCACGGCCGCCTGAAGATTCGGCTCACCGGCCGCGACCTCGTCGATCACCAGCGCGCTGCCCTCGGCGCTGTGCACGAACGGAACAGGCGGCCCGCCGTCGACGCGCAGCCACCGCAGCCCGGCCGCCTCGGCAGCCGTGGCCCGGGATGACTGGTGCTTCGTCCTCAGAGCCGCTCGCGAACCCACGCGATCAACCCCGGCATCGCCGCCTCCGTCATGACCAGCACCTCGTCAAACCCGGAATCGTCGCCGTAGTACGGATCCGGCACGTCCGCGCCGTCGGCGTCCGGATCGAACGAACGGAGCAGCCGGACGCGGCCGGGATCGGCCATCCGGCGCAACGCGCGGGCGTGCCCGGCGTCGAGCGCCACCAGCAGGTCCGCGTCCAGGTGCAGATCGGACACCTGTGCCGCCACGTGGTCAGTGGGATATCCGTTGGCCGCCAACGTCTTCAGCGTCCTCGGGTCGGCGGGGTCGCCGGCGTGCCAGCCGCCGGTGCCGGCACTGGACACCTGGACGTGGGACGACAGTCCCTCCCGCGACAGCCATTCCCGGAAGACGAGCGCTGCCATGGGGGAGCGGCAGATGTTGCCGGTGCAGACGAACGAGACGTGCATGTCGCGCAGCCTAAGGGATTTGGTTACGGAGGTCGTCCGACCGAGTGGCTTTTCAGCACTGCGGGTAACGGGCGGGAGGTCCGGCTCGACGCAACGGCCGAACTGCCCGCATCGGTCTTGGAGCACACGATGAAGCTGCACCTGAACAAGAGGAACTTGTTGCCGGCGACGGGTGCGGTCTTCGCGTTGTCCGTTGTCGGCGCGTGCGGCTCTACGGCAGGTGTGGGGTCTCAGGCGACCAGCACACACGTTGAGACGAGGACGTCCACCGCCACGGCCGCCACGACCGCGGCGCCTCCTGTCGCCGCCGCGCCCACGACCTGCACCGTTCCCAACGTGGTCGGCATGGTGCACCAGTACGCTCAGGACACGATGCAGGCCGCCGGCCTCTACGCGCTGCAGGAGAAGGACGCGACGGGCCAAGGCCGGATGCTCGTGCTCGATCGAAACTGGGAGACGACGGCGCAGAGCGTGGCCGCCGGTCAGGTTGTCGAGTGCACCACGGTGATCACTTTGTCGGCCAAGAAGATCGGCGAGTGAGTACCGCCGCACGGTAACGCTCAACCGTTGTCGCAAGATGTATGGACAAACGACATGGAGGCCGCCCATGCAGACAGGTACCGACGTGCCCCCGCAACGGGAGATCATCGGATGTACCGACGCCCTCGGGCGCCGTCGTGCGTTCGAGGTGTACCTCAACGAGAAGGGTCGCGTCTGCTTCCGCACCCCGCCCGGTGAGTCCGCGCAGCTCGACGCCTTCCAGCTGGACGAGCTGATCAGCCACCTCACCGAGCTCCGCCGCTACATGCAGTGACGCGGGCACCTGAGCCCGTCGCCTAGAATTCCGGCGATGACCAGCTCAGATCTGCGCCACCACGGTGACGTCGACGCCGCGCCAGGCCTCGCCGACTTCGCCGTCAACGTGCGGGTGCCGCACCCGCCCGATTGGCTGCGGGCACGGCTGGTCGCGGCGCTCGACGGACTCGGGCGTTACCCCTCGAAACCGGCTGAAGAACGCGCTCGTGAGGCCGTCGCACGCCGCCACGGGCGCTCACCGGACGAGGTTCTGCTGCTCAACGGTGCCGCGGAGGGCTTCGCGCTGCTGCCGAAGCTCGCGCCGCGCCGTGCCGCGATCGTCCACCCCGGGTTCACCGAACCCGAGGTGGCTTTTCGCGATGCCGGAATTCCGGTCGAACACGTGCTGCTCGACGGTGACTTCCAGTTGGGCGACGTGCGGTCGGACGCCGACCTGACCGTCATCGGCAACCCCACGAACCCGACGTCGGTGCTGCACGAGGCCGTGAAGCTCAAGGCGTTGCCCGGTCGTCTGGTCATCGACGAGGCGTTCATGGACGCCGTTCCCGGCGAACCGGAGTCGCTCGCGCACGACCCCGGCGTGCTGGTCCTGCGCAGCCTCACCAAGACCTGGGGTCTCGCCGGCCTGCGCGCCGGCTACTTCCTCGGCGACCCGGAGACCCTCGCGCGGCTGGCGCACGGCCGTCCGCACTGGCCCGTGGGCAGTCTCACGCTGGAGGCGATCACGGCGTGCTGCGAGCCGGAGGCGCTCGAGGAGTCCGCGCGGTTCGCGCAGGAAGCCGAACAGCACGCGGCCTACGCGTTGGAGCAGCTCCAAGACTTCGTCGTCGTTGCCCCGAAAGCGCCGTTCCTGCTGATCAGGGCGCCGAGGGGTGCGAGGCAAGCGTTGCGGGACAAGGGGATCGCGGTACGGCGCTGCGACACGTTCCCGGGACTTGACGACACGTACCTGCGCGTGGCGATCCGGCCGCCGGAGGAGTTCGCGGTGTTCGTGGACGCGTTGCGGGTAGTGATGGAGGAACTGGCGTGAAGCTCGCCGACGTGATCGCGGTCCTGGAGTCCGCGTATCCGCCGAAGACCGCCGAGAAGTGGGACGCGGTCGGCCTGGTCTGCGGTGATCCGCAGGAGGAGGTCAGCAGGGTCCTGGTCTGCGTCGACCCCACGTCGTCCACTGTGGACGAGGCCGTCGAACGCGGCGCGCAGCTCGTGCTCGCGCACCACCCGCTGCTTCTCAAAGGCGTCAACGGGGTTCCGGCCGACGACCCCAAGGGCGCGTTGGTGCACAAGCTGATCCGGAACGGCGCCGCCTTGTATTGCGCGCACACCAACGCCGACGCGGCGTTGCCGGGCGTCTCGGACGCGCTCGCGAAAGCCATCGGGCTCACCGTCACCGGCCCGCTCGACGCCGCCCCGCACGCCGCGATGGACGTGCTGACCACGTACGCGCCGGCTTCGGACTCGGAGCAGGTGCTCAAGGCGCTGACCGAGGCGGGCGCGAGCGCGGTCGGCGAGTTGACCGGGCACGAGGAGACGCGCATCGAGGTCGTCGTGCCGCGCGCACGCCGCAACGCGGTCATCAGCGCACTCCGGAACGCCCACGAGGAACTGGCCTTCACACTGCACGAGACCGTCGACCTGCCGGGCGCCACCGGCTCGGGCCGCATCGGTGAGCTCGCCGAACCAGAGCCGCTCAGGGCGTTCGCCCAGCGAGTGGCCGACGCGCTGCCCGTCACCGTGCAGGGCGTGCGGGCGGCCGGAGACCCGGAACGCCTGATCAAACGGGTCGCCGTGTGCGGCGGCGCGGGCGACAGCTTCCTGAGCACGGTGAAGCGCGCCGGCGTCGACGCCTACGTCACGGCCGACCTGAGGCACCACCCGGCTTCGGAGCACATCGAGTCCGGCGGACCCGCGTTGGTCGACGTCGCCCACTGGGCCAGCGAGTGGCCGTGGTGCGAGCAGGCGGCGGAGATCCTGCGGGAGGCCTTCGGCGGTAGGGTCGACGTACTCGTCTCCACTCGCCGGACCGATCCGTGGACCGTCGGTGTGACGAGCACAGCAGCAGGAGGACATGCGTGAAAGCCGATCCCGCAGTGCAGCGCAGGCTGCTCGACCTGGCCGAGGTCGACGCCGAACTGGCGCGTGTCACCCACCGTCGCCGCACGCTGCCCGTGATCGCGGAGATCAACGAGGTCGAACAGCAGGTGCGGACGAAGCAGGACGCGCTGGTGGCCGTGGAGACGACGCTCACCGACCTCGACCGCGACGTGAAGCGCCAGGAGACCGAGATCGAGCAGGTTCGTGCCCGCGGGGAGCGCGACCGCAAGCTGATGCAGTCAGGCTCGGTCGGCGCCAAGCAGCTCACCGAACTGGAACACGAACTCGCCACCATCCAGCGCCGCCAGGGCGTCCTCGAAGACGACCTGCTGGAACTGATGGAACGCCGCGAAGCCGTCGACGCCGACGCCTCCTTCGCGCGCGTGGAACTCGACAAGGCCCGCGTCGCCCTGGAGGACGCGAGCCACCGCCGTGACGAGGCCCTCGCCGACCTGGAGGCGACCGAGACCCGCCGCACCGCCGACCGTTCGGTGATGGCGAAGGGCTTCCCGGACGACCTGCTCAAGGCCTACGACCGCCAGCGCGAGCAGCGCGGCATCGGCGCGGCCCTGATCCAGTCCCGCCGCTGTGGCGCGTGCCGGATCGAACTGGACCGCAGCGCGGTGTCGAAGCTCAAGGAAGCCGCGGCCGACGAGGTCGTGCGGTGTGAGGAGTGCGGCGCGATCCTGGTCCGCACCACGGAATCGGGCCTGTAGCTCGGAAGATCGTCGTTGAAGACAGGGGCTGCCCGGCTGGGCGGCCCCTGTCTGGCAGCTGAAGGGTTTCTTCGCGTGGGCGAGTTCACCGCGGCCACGGCTTTCCGGGTAGAGGACGCGGGAGCCGTGCTTGCCGCAGCCGGCAGGTTCTTCGCGGAGCACTCCTGCCCGGCGGCTCTCGTCCCGGACGCGGATCCGGCGACGGAAGACGAGGTGCAGGTCTTCCCGCCGGTGAACGGGTGGACGGTGATCCTCTGGCCGGCGTACTTCTTCGAGTTGGCCGCCGCGGAGTTCATGAGCCTTGATCTCGGTGCCCTGGCAAGCACGGCGCGCATCTACGACGGCGACTACTGGAACCATTCGCTGCTGCGAGACGGCGTGCTGCTGGACACGTTCGCCTCGATGCCGGACTACTTCACCGACGACGCCGACGAAGTCGCCCGCCTCAGTGCCAAGTACGCGGGCCACCCGGCGGTGATCGCCGAGGCGGTCGGCTGCCCGGTCGGCGATCTGGTGCCGTACCTCGTGCATCTGGGAGACGACGAGGCAGGCAAGGCCTTCCCGGACGACGAGTTCGCGCTGGACTCGCCGTGGGTGTTCGTCGACTTCTGGCGCCGGTTCGGCCCCATCTATCCGGAAGACCTGTCGTCACACGTGGGACGGATCCGGCTGGCACCTGGATGGCTGGACAAGCTGCCCAGCGGCGACGCCGGACTCTGAAGGCACGCGTCACTCGCCGGTGCGCCCGCGCCGCAGCCGCAGCGCCGAGACGAGGAAGAACACACCGCCGATCGCCGCGTAGCCCGCGAGGTTGCTCAGCGTCGCGTTCTCACCGCTCGCCTGCAGGAAGAACGACGTGCCCGCGAGCGTGGAGATGGCACCGCTGATGATCATCGGCCACTGACCGCCGAGGCTCCTGCGGACAAGACCGGCGGCCAGCTGCGCCAGGCCGGACACGACGGCCCAGACGCCCCACACCCGCAGCACGGCCGGGATGCCGGACGTCACGGCGAACGCCAGGCCCGCCGCCGCGAGCAAGCTGACGGCGATGTTGGCGTAAAGGGCCGCAGAGGCTCGCCCGGCTCGTGCCGCGCGGCTGTCGACGACGATCGCGGCCACGTCGAACAGCGGGTAGAGCACCAGCAACGTGCCGCTGACCGGCCCGATCTCGGTCCCGGTGAGGAACAGCAGCACCGCCCACACGATCGCGAAACCGAAGCGGACGAGGTAGAGCGAGCGGAGGGCGGGCGCGAGGGTGGCGGGTGAGGCTGCGTCGATGCTCACGAGGTGTCCTTGAGGTAGGGAGAACGTTCTTTCTGCTTCGAGGCTGTCAGCACGGAGCCGCCGCTGTCAAGACCGAACGTTCTCTCTCCCAAGACCGAACGTTCTCTCTGCTACCGTCGAAGGGGTGACCCGCACCGTGTCCGACGCCCGGAACCGCCTGCTGGGGACGGCCAGCCGGCTGTTCTACGGGGAGGGACTGCACTCCGTCGGAGTCGACCGCATCCTCGCCGAGGCGAAGGTGACTCGAGCGACCATGTACCGCCACTTCGCGGGCAAGGAAGACCTGGTCCTCGAATACCTGGCGGAGGCCGACAAGGCGACCCGACAGAACGTCGAGGCAGGCGTCGCCGCGGCCACGAACGACGCGGACGCCGTGCGCGCCGTCGCAAGGGGAATCGCCGGACACATCCAGGTCGAGGGCTTCCGCGGCTGTGCGTTCCTCAACGCCGTGGCGGAGTACGCGGACCCCGTGCACCCCGTGCACATGGCAGTGCAGGCACACCGCAAATGGTTCCTCGACACCGTCACGGGCCTACTCGCGCGCGTAGGTAACACTCCGGTCGAACTCGACGCCCGGCACTTCGTCATGCTGCGCGACGGCGCGATGGCGGCCGGTTGCCTCTCGGACCCGGGCCCGATCGCCGACACCTTCTGCGAGGCGGTCGAAGGCATTCTCCGAGCACGCATGTCCTGAACGCCTCAGGCGTTGTCCTCCAGCCAGGGAACGACCGCGGCGACGAAGCCGTCGGGGCTGGTCATAGGACGGCCGTTCATGGTGGCGACCAGGTGGCCGACGCCGAACAGGGCGTCCCACGTGCGGGCCCGGCGGTAGGTGGCGCCGGTGACGGCACGACGGACGTTGTCCCAGCCGTGCCAGGCCATCAGGGCGGCGTCGATGGCGGGGTCGCCGGGCATCGCCATGTCCCAGTCGAGAATGCCGAGCAGCCTCCCGTCCGCGGACCAGTGCACGTTGGAACCGCTCAGATCGCCATGCACCAAGGCATCGGGCACAGGCTCCAGCGCCAGAGCGGCGTCCAGCCGCCGCAGTCCCTCTGACCACCAGCGAGCGGGCAGACGGGGAATGATCTCCTCAGCGATGATCGCCGACCACGACGGACCCAGCGCCCGGCCGTCCAAAGCCTCCGTCAACGAGTCGCCGAGCGGCACAGACCGAACGGCCTCCAGGACCTCGGCCACCTGCGACGGATCTCCGACACCTTCGGGCAGGGCGACACCGTCGAGCCACGACACGGCGACAGCGGCCCGATCGCCGAACGTGGTCACGGGAGTGAGCGGCTCCGGCACCTGGAACGGCAGCTCGGCGGAAGCCAACCGCCGCAACGCCTCGACCCGGCGGGGCATCGACGCGGCGCCCAACGGCCGTTTGCTGACTCGCACGGCGGCGATGCCGGGGATCAGCAGCACGTCGTGGATGTTGCCGTCGGCCGCGACGAAGGCGTCGTCCAGCCGCACGCCGGGCAGCAGTGCGGAGGCGATTTCCAGCAGGTCCGGAGCGGCCTTGATCATGTCCGGAACCTACAACGCGACAGGGCGGGTGCTCGATGTGAGTGTCCGCCCTGTCGGCGTGATCAGTGTCCGAGGACGACTTTCTCGCTGAACTCGCCTCATCTGAGCTGTGCAGGTCCTCCAGAGCAGAAGTTCTTGTCGCTATCCGCGGTAGACGTTGGCGCGGTGCCAGGTGAAGTAGGGCTGCGAGCTGGCGCGGTGTGCTCCGCAGAGACGTCCGTGCAGCTGGTTCAGGTGATCGTGCAGCCGGCCGCGGAGTCCGTCCTCGAACGAGGAGCGAACGCGACCGGTGTCGTCCACGGTGATGTGGCCGGATTCGAACAGGCTGTCGCAACCGAACTTGCATGCCAGCATCGCCACGTTGGCCAGGTCGTTGCGCTCGTCGTCGGTGCACAACGACCGCTTCTTGATGTGGGCCGCGACGAGGAAGTCCCCTGGGAAGTCGTGTCCGCACAGGTCGCAGGGTGCGGCGGTGCGGCCGCCGAGCAGCAACCTGCGCAGCTCCCTCTGCTCCTTGCGGGTCGTGACCTGCGCGCTGCCGTCGAGCACGGCGAACTGCCGGATGCGCACCGGGAACTTCGGGTCGTGCAACGTGATGATGGCCGGCCGGAGAGAGACGACTGTGCCGGGAATGGTTGCCAGTACAGCTCCGACGAACGAGGAACGGTGCCCGAGCTCGTCGACGCTCACGAGTACCGACCCCTGCGCGTGCAGCTTCTCCAGGCCGGCCTCGACATCGCGAACATCGACCCATTGCCCCTGTGGCGACCGGTCGGTGGTCACCCGTACCTGCTTCTGGTTGACCTCGACGATGGTGTTCACACTGCCGGTCACCGTCTCGATGGGATCTCCTATGAGCGAGCGCAGCAAAGCCGACGCGTCCGGTGCCTTGCCGCGGTTCGCCGGTTGTGCCAGGTCCGCAGCCAGACGGTCGGCGTCGTCGGCGGCGTATCCAGGCACCCGCAGCCTGAGCCGGATCTGCTTGGTGGCGTTGCCGTCCGGGTTTCTTCCGATCTTTCCCTGCGCGCGGCCCAGCTTCTTGCGCAACGCCTCGATGCCGGGCGTCGTCACCAGCACGACCGGCGACTCGACGATCGTGCGTTCGGTCTCGGGCAGAAGCTTGACCAGGGCGGAGTCCACGACTCCGCTCTCCAGTACTGCGCCGCGCTCGCGAAGTCGGTGGAGCAGCAGCTCCAGGGCGAGGTTGTACTGGTGGTTGCGGCCGTGCGGGCTTCCGTTGACCTTGCCGCCCGCACTCTTCATGACCAACGCGAGGTGGTCGCCGTCCGGCTCTATCTCGAACTCCGCGTTGAGCACGGCACCGGCGTCGTCTGTTGCGCGCATGCCTTCATCATCGGCGCCTGCCGCAACCTGGTTACCGCAAGCATGCGCTGGGGACGCCGGGCGCGGGAGCATTTGCTCAGCCACCGGTGATCGATGTCGCTCTACGGGAGACCCGGGATCGAGCTGAAGTACGACAAAGCAAAAGAGGCCGTCTATGCGACGACCTCTTCGCGTGTGGTTAACGCTCGTGTCCGAGGGGGGACTTGAACCCCCACGCCCTTTCGGGCACTAGCACCTCAAGCTAGCGCGTCTGCCATTCCGCCACCCAGACTGATGTGAACAGAATACAGGCCGTCCGGAGGGGCCTGAACGCGGGGTTACGATCGGCCCGTGAAGGTGATCGTCGAGGCTGATGGCGGCTCGCGGGGCAACCCCGGTCCTGCCGGGTACGGCGCGGTTGTGCGGGACAAGCTCACTGGCGAGACATTGGCCGAGCGCAAGGGGTTCATCGGTGTCGCCACCAACAACGTGGCCGAGTACCAGGGGCTCATCGCGGGGCTCAGGGCTGCCAGGGAGCTGAACGCCGAGACCGTGGACGTGCGGATGGACTCCAAGCTCGTCGTCGAGCAGATGTCCGGGCGCTGGAAGATCAAGCACCCCTCGATGCAGCCGCTCGCACGGGAGGCGCAGGAGGTCGCGGGTGCCTTCCAGAAGGTCGCTTACGAGTGGATTCCGCGCGAGCGCAACAAGCAGGCCGACCGGCTCGCGAACGAGGCCATGGACGCCGAGAACAAGGCCGCGAACGAACCCCCGGCAAAGGCCGAGGGTGCCAAGCAGCCGCACTGGAGTGGCGCGATGGGGGAGCCCACGCGGGTGATCCTGTTGCGGCACGGGCAGACGAGGCTGTCGGTCGACCGGCGTTACTCGGGGCGGGGCGATCACCCGCTGACGGAGCTCGGGCTGGAGCAGGCGGAGAGGGCGGCGGCTCGGCTGTCCAAGATGGACGGTGTCGCGGCGGTCATCTCGTCGCCGTTGCAGCGGGCTCAGCAGACGGCTGGGAAGCTCGCGGACAGGATCGGGCTGGACGTTGTCACCCATCAGGGGCTCATTGAGACCGACTTCGGCACGTGGGAAGGGCTGACGTTCGCCGAGGCGAGCGCGCAGGACCCCGAGGTGCATCGGCGGTGGCTGGGCGACACGAGCGTGAAGCCGCCTAACGGGGAGAGCTTCGACGAGGTTCACGCGCGGGTTCGCAAGGCGCGCACGGACATCATCTCGCGGTACGGCGGCAAGACGTTGGTGCTGGTCAGCCACGTGACGCCGATCAAGACGATGCTCCGGCAGGCGCTGGACGTCGGGCCGCAGTTCCTGTTCCGGATGCACCTCGACCTCACCGGCATCTCGATCGCCGAGTTCTACCCGGACGGGCACGCGTCGGTGAAGCTCGTGAACGACACCTCGCACCTGGGTTGACCTGGGGTGAAGTAGTCCTTCGGAGGCTTGCCGGGGCGGCCGGGGGTCTCCACGATCCGAAGACATGAGAGCCAACACCCTGCGCGCAACTCTCGTGGTCCTGACCCTGGTCGCTGCCGCCGTGTCCACCGGTACGGCAGCAGCGGCGCCCGCCAACGTCAACCAGATCCTCGACCGGCTCGCCCACGACGTCGCCACGTCGGGCACCAAGGCCGTCGCCGCGGCCGAACGGCAGATCGCCAAGGCCAAGGGCCTCCCGGATGGCCACAGCCTCGTCACGATGCGCCGCGCCGGCGCCCTGCACGGTGAACAACTCGTCGCGGCCGCTCCCGACGACGACAACGCCACCACCATCAAGGCCTACGACAGCAAGGGCAGGACCCACGAGCTGACGACGGCGCACGAGCCGAACCAGCCGCTTGTTCTCGTCGACGTCGACGTGGAGAAGGCGGCGAAGCTCGGCATGGACGTGATCCGCCAGGCCATGCCCACCCCGCAGACGAAGCAGCTCGCCGGCTACTGGGCGACGCAGGTCACTCAGGTCCGCGTCAGCGACGTGCAGGAACCGTGGTTCAAGGGCGACGCGGAGATCTTCGCACTGGTGTCCGGGTTCGGACTCGACGGCAAAGTCCGCGTCGATCCCGTCACCATGCCGTATCTCGACGACGAGAACACGACGTATTCGCCGAACCAGCTCCTCGTGCACTGGAACAACTACAAGTACGACCTCGCCGACGTCGTGATGATGGAAGACGACGGCGACACCAACTACAAGGCGCTCGCCCAGGCATTGGCGGCGGCCCTGCTGACCATCGTGGACGGCGGCGCCTACATCCCGCTGGTGAGCGCGGTGCTCGACGCCATTCCGGACAGCTGGTACACCGACGATCCCGATTACGTCGAGTCCTGGTACACCCTCTCCGAGCAGGGAAGCGGCGTCATCAACGGCGCTTCCGGGCGCGGCTGGATGAACACGCGGCCCTATTTCGTCCGCGAGCTCTGAATCAGCTGACCTTGCGCAGCCGGGGCGTCAGCGCCGCGGTGAACCGATCGGCCGCCGCTTCCAGAGCGGCGGCCGCTCCGGGCGTGTTCACGTTCTGGTCCAGCACGAACTCGCCGCGCACCACCTGGTCCGCGCCCTTGGCCGCGAGCAACGGGTGCAGCGCGTAGTCCATCGCCACCAGGAAACCCTGGCTGCCGCCCGTCGCCAGCGGCAGCACGGCACGGCCGCGCAACGCCTTCTTCGGCAGCAGGTCGAGCAACGCCTTCACCAGCCCGCTGTACGCCGCGCGGTACACGGGCGAGGCCACGACCACGCCGTCCGCGGCCAGCACGCTGCTCACGGCCTCGGCGATCTCCGGATCGCGCAGGTCCTCGGTGAGCAGCGACAACGTGGGCAACGCCCGCACGTCGAGCAACGACACGCGGTGGCCGGCGGCCCGCAGCTGCTCCTCCACGAACGACACGACGACACCGGTCGGCGCGGAGTGGGACGGCGCACCGGAGATGATCAGCAGATCGGACATGACAAGGCACTCCCTGAGGTCGCGGGCACGAAGAACGCACTCAGCGGAGGCAACACAGGCTTGCTGCCACGCGGCCGTAGTCGACGTGGCGACGTCGTGTCATGCCCGAAGTCAACCAACGTCCGCACCGGTGGACAACCACTCCCAGCCGCTGGGATATCCTCGGAAAGCGGATGAGTCGGCAGGGCGGCCGCGGCGCGAGAGCGTCGAGGAAAGTCCGGACTCCACAGGGCAGGGTGGTTGTTAACGGCAACCAGGGGCGACCCTCGGGACAGTGCCACAGAGAACAGACCGCCTCGGCGAAAGCCGCGGTAAGGGTGAAACGGTGGTGTAAGAGACCACCAGCGCCCCAGGTGACTGGGGCGGCTAGGTAAACCCCACCCGGAGCAAGGCCAAGAGGGCACCGGATCGCAAGTGAAGGTGCTGCGCGAGCGTTCGAGGGCTGCCCGCCCGATGCTCGCGGGTAGGCCGCTAGAGCCTGTCGGCAACGGCAGGCCCAGATGGATGGCCGCCGACTGGGACCTCGGTCCCACGAACAGGATCCGGCTTACATGCCGGCTCATCCGCCTGTATGCATGAAGTCATGCTCTCGCATCTGGAATGCGCCCGTTGCGGCCGCGAACACGACGCCGACGCCGTCCAGAACCTCTGCCACGAGTGCGCGTCGCCGCTGCTCGCTCGCTACGACCTCACCCGAGCAGGGCGCCCGACGAGCGAGAACTCGCTGTGGCGCTACCGCGACGTCCTCCCGGTCCGCGACCCCGACCCGGCGTTCAGCCTCGGCGAGGGCATGACCCCGCTCGTTCCGCTGCCCGCGCTGAGCCGGGCGCTGGACGCGAACGTCCTCATGAAGGACGAGTCGCTCATTCCGACCGGCTCGTTCAAGGCCCGTGGCGCGGCCGTCGGCGTCGCAAGGGCCAAGGAACTCGGCATCGAGGGCATCAAGATGCCGACCAACGGCAACGCGGGCGCCGCCTGGGCCCTGTACGCGGCGCGCGCGGGCATCCGCAGCGTCATCGCGATGCCCGAGGACGCCCCGCTGA
The DNA here is from genome assembly GCF_900115955.1 of Lentzea waywayandensis. Taxonomy (GTDB): domain Bacteria; phylum Actinomycetota; class Actinomycetes; order Mycobacteriales; family Pseudonocardiaceae; genus Lentzea; species Lentzea waywayandensis. The sequence continues at coordinate 37,650 of NZ_FOYL01000010.1, read as the reverse complement.
TCACCCGCGAGGAGGTCGAGGCGAGCGGCGCCGAGCTGCGGATCGTGCCGGGCACCATCGCCGACGCCGCCAAGGCCATCGCGGACGTCGACCTGTTCGACGCCTCCACGCTCAGAGAGCCCTACCGCATCGAGGGCAAGAAGACGATGGGCTACGAGATCGTCGAACAACTCGGCTGGCGCGTCCCCGACGTGATCATCTACCCGACCGGCGGCGGGGTTGGACTGATCGGGATTCACAAGGCACTGCACGAGATGCGCGAGCTCGGCTGGATCGAGGGAAAGCTGCCGCGCCTGGTCGCCGTGCAGTCCACCGGGTGCGCGCCGATCGTGAAGGCGTTCGACGAGGGCAAGGCCGAATCGACCTTCTGGGACGCCGCCTACACCGACGCGTTCGGCATCAACGTGCCGAAACCGTTGGGGGACTTCATCATCCTTCAGGCCATCAGGGAAACCAATGGCACGGCCGTAGCGGTGACCGACGAGCAGATCGCGGCGGACCGCGCCGAAACCGCCCGGCTCGAAGGCGTGTTCCTGTGCCCGGAAGGCGCCGCGACGATCAGCGCCGTCCGTTCACTGCGCGAGGACGGCTGGCTCAAGGCCAGCGACGAAGTGGTCGTGCTGAACACCGGCGCGGGCATCAAGTACCCAAGTATCCGCCTCTAGGTCCTTCACTGCCCCAAGGGTGTTACAGAATTACGGCCGTTCGAGTGGTGCGCCCGCCGCAAATGTCCACTCTCGGTATCACGGCGAATAACGCCAGATCCTCCTGTCAGACGGTCGGCCCCTGCAGCCGGCCGTCCCCAAGGGAGGGAACAGACATGCAACGCAAGCTGACGGTGGTGCTGGCCCTGTCCAGTCTCGTCACCGCGGGAGCGGTCGGTGTCGCGACCGCCGACGCCACGGAATTGCCCGTCTACGGGGTGAAGAGCTCCGGTCTCGACCAGGAACAGACGCAGAAGCTGCAACGGGCGTTCGGCCTCAAAGACGTCCAGAGATCCGAGGCGGGCGCGGTCTCCTTCGCGGACGAGCAGCGCTACCAGTACCTGCCGACCGTCGACAAAGGACAGGGCAGGCCCGACGAGGACGGCAACGACACCACGCAGACCGCGCTCGACACCGAGGCGATCAAGCGCATCAAGACCATCCCCACCGAGGACGCGGCCAAGCGCGCGCAGGAAGGCCTGAGAGCAGCCGGTGTGCTGCCGGCCAACGCGACGCCCAGCGCGCAGTACACGACGTTCGAACTGTCGGACGCCAACGGGCGCAACGCACTCACGGCGAACCTCGACACGAGCGTCTCGTACACGTTCCAGCTCGACGGCCTTCCGCTGGAGGGCGAGGGCGCGAACATTCGCGTCTCGTTCGACGCGCAGGGCGTGACGGCGGTCAGTCACGCCGCCCGCACCTACGACAAGGCCGGCACCGTCCAGGTGAACGACCTCGCCTACGGCGCCAAGCTGTGCCAGAAGTACCTGGGCGCCTCGGTGAAGCCCGAGGTGAGCTACGTCTACGTGGCCCCGCCGCTGGAGGAGAAGGTCGACAAGATCGAGCCCTCGTTCCGCTGCGCCGGTCGCAACGACGACGGTGGCGCACCGCAGGCCATCACCCTGCCCGCCGCGGTCGGCGCCGAGCTGCCGCAGCCGGGACCGGGCCAGGAGCCCCGCCCGGACGCCCAGTTCAAGAGCCAGGCGGTCGGCACCCAGGTCGGCAGCGAGGGCACCGGCAACTGCTCCGGCCTGCCCAACACCGTCGCCAACATCGGCACGTTCAACACCGAGGCGAGCAACCACGGCATCGCCCGCGACTTCACCTGGCTCAACGCCAACGCGTGGGAGAGCGACTTCAAGGACCCGATGTTCGCCGGCGGTGACGACACCAACTGGGCCGACGACGTCGACCTCACCTACTGGCAGGGCCACGGCTCCGGCACCGGCTTCTACTTCACCGGCTGCTCCAACCACACCGACAACAAGCTCGCGAACACCGACGCGCGCTGGGGCCAGAACGACGTCGAGTGGATGAGCCTCTTCACCTGCCTGATCCTCGAGGACAGCACCGGCGGCCAGACCTGGGCGCAGCGCTGGGGCCAGTCGTTCCGCGGCCTGCACCAGATCAACAGCTTCACGACCATCAGCTACAACTCCGCCAACCACGGCGGCAAGTTCGGTCACTACATGTGGCGCTCGCCGTTCCTGTGGTGGAACAACCCGATGAAGGTCCGCGACGCGTGGGCGCAGGCCAGCATCGACACCCAGCCCGCCTCGGTCCGCTGGGCGACCATGGGCCCCGTCACCTCGTCGGGTGGACTCGGCAACTTCAACGACTTCTTCTGGGGCAAGGGCACGGGCGTCGGCCCGGACTACGCCTCGACCGGCCTGTTCTGGCGGATCTCCGGCGCCTCCTAGGAGCCGAACGCTCGACGAAGCCCGGTGACCCCGCGGTCGCCGGGCTTCACCGGTTGGCCGGCCGCCCCGAAGGCATCCGCAGCACCGGCCGGAACGGCTCCCCCGAGTTGTAGAGCTCCTCCAACTCGGTCACGTAGGCGAGCACCGCGGGATTCACGATGTCGGCGAGCGACCGCACCCCCGCCTGGGGCTCGTACGAGGCGAGGTAGGTGGCCGCCGCACGCGCGCGCTCCAGCACCGACCTGTCGAAGTTGATCGTCCTTTGGACCCGGCGCCGGGATTGCGTGCTCTGCCCGGTAGGCTCATCCACGCCTGGAGCATTAGGGGAGGCTGTGATTCCGTCCACACTTCCGTCCGGCACGAGGTCAGGTTCGAGCATCGGCGAATCTCCTCGGAGTCGTCGCTCCGGATTGCGCCCGCTGTGTCCGTCACAGGGGTCGCGAACCGGCCGATCAGGGCGTTCACATGGATGTACACGTGCGTGTGTTTAGGACCCACGCACTGTGGGTGACCAGGGCGTTCGCAGTCGGGTGAACCTTGCCAGCGACGGAGAGAATCTCGATCCGGGTGTTCCCCACTGACGTCTCCTCAGTGATGATGTGTCGGCCAGATTAGACGTAATTCCTCCCAGGGGGAACGGCCAGATGATCTACACCCCGCAGCAACAGCCCCACACGTCGTGACGAACTCGTGTTCTACTCGTAGCGCAAGCCCCAGCGCACTCTGGAGTAAGAAATGACCGCCATGGACCTGGTGACACTCGCTCAGCAGCAGCCGACGGTGCCGGGCACAGGCAATGTCCGGAACTGGATCCTGGACAACATCGTCCCGCTGCTCCTGCTGACCGTCGCGCTGCTCCTGCTCTGGCTCGGAGGTGGCAAAGGTGACAACGCGGGTGTCATGCGCCGCCTCGGTGGTGTGATCGTCGCGCTGGCCATCATCGGCCTCGCCGTCACCACTGACGCCGGCGCGAACATCGGCCAGTGGCTCGCCGGTTTGTTCGTCGGAGGCTGACACGTGCGGGTCCGCACCGACGACGAGGTCTACCGGGTCGACGCCGTCTGGCTCGGCCCGCCCAAAGCGACGTTTCCCTGGCGCGCGCGATACGTCGCGTGGGGCGTCGGGATCGTCGTCTTCCTCCTCGTGCTCACGATCGAACGGCAGATGGGCGTCGGGTTCGGGTTCTTCTCGACCGCCTGGGCCCTCGTCGCGACGATCATCCTCACCCGCTTCATCACCCAGCGGATCAGCCATGAACGGCCCCTCACGGCCGTCATGTCGATGTGGGTCCGCGAGCTGACGGCACCTCGAGAGCGCACGGCAAGCACCGGCGGAGCGGCCAGTGCCGCCCGGATCCGGGTCAGTCCGCAGCGGCCTCGTCCCAAGTTGAGCAAGAAACAACAACGACGGGCGAGACAGCAGGCCCAGCCCCGCCGGACGTCAGACAGCCGTAAGAAGGAGGTTCGCGGTGTTCGGACGCCGGCGAGACCGTGACCGTCGCTCCGCCCAGCACATCGCCCAGCACGCCGCAGCGGACCCGCGCGAGCGCGACAGGGCGGCGTATTCGAAGCGCGGCCGCCGCCTGCCCGGCGAGCAGTCCGTGCCGAGCTACACACCGTCGATCGCGGCTCGCAGCATCGACGGTCACCTGCTGCGCACGGGCCAGGAGGTCTACGCCTGGTACCGGCTCGCGCCGCAGCGCTGGTCGTTCCGCAGCGACTCGCAGCGCCAGGACCTGATCGCGGCCATCGCGGGCCAGTACGCCGAGCTCCAGGGGCGCTGGATGCACCTGCGGGTCACCACGCGGCCGTACCCCATCCGCATGTGGGCCGAGGCGCACGTGCACAACGCCGTCAAGCGCCTGCCGGACACTCCCGGCACGCTGTCGTTCGACGACTACATGGTCGGCGAGCAGCAGCAGCTCATGGGCCGCTCGATGGCGGAGAAAGAGGTCTACCTGGGCGTTCAGGTGCAGACCCGCAACATGATGGACCGCGCCGTCGAACGCGCGGCCCCCGTGCTGCGCAAGGTCTTCCCGGATGCCGTCGACGCCGAGCTGGTGGCCCTGGACTCCGAGGTCGAGCACCTCGACCAGGTCATCGGGTCCGCGGGGCTCGAAGGCCGTCCCGCGACGGCCGAGGAGATGTCCTGGCTGATGCACAGGTCGTGCTCGCTGGGCCTGCCCGCGCCGCGCAACCTGCCCGCCGTGCCCGGTGCCGCGTGGGAGCCGGAGGACCTGGCGTCCTTCACCGACGCCGCGGACTTCCACCAGGAGCCGTACTCACCGACGGTGACCGTGCGCGGCCGCACCGGCTCGAACGCGGGCATCAAGCGGCACGTCTGCGTGCTCACCGTCGGCCTCATGCACGGCCTGCAGATCCCCGAGGTCGACGACCCGTGGGTGCAGCGAGCCGACCGGCTGCCCGCCTCCGTCGAGTGGTCCGCGCGTATTTATGTGCGCAAGCCCGAAGAGGTGTCGGGTGAGCTGTCGCGGCAGATGAGCAAGGTCCGCTCGCAGGTCCGGCACTACACCGACGAGCACGAGCTGGAACCGCCGCAGTCGCTGGCCCGCCAGGCCGGCCGCGTGCTGGAGATCGACGACGAGATGACGTCGGGCTTCACCGCGCTCGGCACCCGGGTGCGCTCGTGGTGGCGCCTGGCCGTCTCCGGACCGACCGAGCGCGAGGCACTGCGGCTCGCCCAGTCGTTGCTCGAGCTGTACAAGCCGAAGGTCTCGATCGACCACCCCGAGGCCCAGTACGCGATCGCCCGCGAGTTCATCCCCGGCGAGCCGCTGTCCAACGGCGCGTACCTGCGCCGCGGCAGCGTGTTGTGGGCGGCGTCCGCTGTCCCGACGGCGACCGCCGAGGTCGGTGACCGGCGCGGGATCCTGCTCGGCGAGACCGTCACGGCCACCCGCCGCCCGGTCGCGTGGGACCCGTGGATGGCGCAGGAGCTCCGGGACGCCTCCGGTCTGACGGCGATGGTCGCGGGCCTGGGTGCCGGTAAGTCGTTCCTCGGTGGTGGCATGGTCTACAAGACCCTGCGGGCCGGCGCGCACTGGACGTTGCTCGACCCGTCCGGTCCGCTGTCCGCGCTGTGCGACCTGCCGGAGCTGCGGCCCTACGCGCGGCCGATCAACCTGCTCAACGCCCAGCCCGGCATCCTGAATCCGTACCGGGTGGTCGCCGAGCCGATGCTCGACCACTTCCTCGACGAGGAGGACCCGGAACGGGCCTGGCGCCGGGAGAAGGCCCTCGCGGCCGCCACCCGCCGCCGTCTCGTGCTGGACGTGCTCACCGGTCTGCTGCCCTACGAGGTCGCCCGCCTGCCCCAGACGCGCATCGTGTTGCTGCGCGCGGTCCGCACGGTCGGTGGCCGCTTCGACGCCCACCCCGGTCTCGTCTTCGAGGCGCTGCGCCGGGACGCGTCCGAGCACCACGAGCACGCCGTCGTCGTCGCGGACTTCCTCGACGAGATGCGCGAGCGCATGTCGTTGCTGATCCCCGAGGAGAACCACGACCCGTACAACGAGGTGCGCGACGACCGCCTCACCGTCCTCACCATGGCGGGCCTGAACCTGCCCAAGGACGGCGTCGGCCGCGAGCACTGGACCGACGCGGAGTCGCTCGGCGTCGAGATGCTGAACCTCGCCGCCTGGCTCACCCAGCGCTCGATCTACGAGAAGCCGAAGGACCAGCGCAAGGGCGTCTGGATCGACGAGGCGTTCTTCCTCTCCGAGGTCCCGACCGGTCGCGTGCTGATGAACCGCTTCGCGCGTGACTCGCGAAAGTGGAACGTCCGCGTGCTGCTGTCGTCGCAGATCCCCGCCGACTTCCTGAAGATCCAGGGCTTCGTGACGCTGCTCGACTCGGTCTTCGTCGGCCGGCTCGACGACGACTCGGCGCAGGCGGACGCGCTGCGGCTGCTCAAGGTGCCGATCGGCGCCGGGTACGAGCAGGTCATCGCGTCGCTCGGCCGCCGCCCCGGTGGCGAGCGCAACGCGACCGAACGCGACCGCGCGCCGCGCCAGTTCATCTTCGGCGACGGTGCCGGTGGCGTGGAGCGGATCCGCATCGACTTCAGCGGCCCGCACCTGGAGCACCTGCGCAACGCCCTCGACACGACCCCCGATGCCAAGCGCGACAACGGCAAGGGCGAGATCGTGCCGGCGGACGATCCCAACGCGGCCCCGCAGCCGCCCGCCTACGTGCCCGACGAGATCGACGACGAACTGGCGGCGGACATGGAGCTAGGACTGACGGAGGAAGAGGCCCAGCTGGTGGCCCACGGTGACGGCACCAACCGCCACCGGGACGGCGGCGCATGACGGCGCTGACGATCGTGCTCGCGATCGCCGCCTTGCTCTGGGCAAGGCGGCGCTTCGCGCTGCGCGCGTCAGCACGCACCAGGTCGGTCGGCCTCGTGGCGGCCATCCTGGCGTTGCAGGTGGTCATGGGTGCCCCGATGGCGCACGCTCAATCCTGCGGCGAGGCACCGAATCCCGAACGGCCGGGCGCCGGCATGGTCGGCGCGCTCGACCCGCCCGTCGGCAACGGCCTGCCCGGCTCGCCGTACCTCGAGTACGGCTACGCGGGCATGGTCTGGCACAACTACAACGCCAAGTGCAACGTCCTGCCCGACGCCAACGCCACGCTCGACACGTGGGCGGGCAACGAGCTCTTCAGCATCGGCAAGAACATCGTCGGTGCCACGAACGCGTTGCACTACACCGTGATGGGCCGTGGCCTGCTGGTCCCGCTGGACGACGCCGTGAAGAACGGCGTGCAGAAGGTCTACGACAACGTCTACCTGCGCTGGTTCGGCCTGGTGGCGTTGCTCCTCGCGATCCTGATGTTCCGGCAGATCTGGACCGGCGACTTCGCCGCGATCTCCAAACGCGGGCTGTGGGCGCTGGCGGCCATGTGGCTGGCGACGTCCACCTTGGCCTTGCCGCAGTTCTACAACCTCCTCGACAACACGCTGGTCTCCAAGACATCGGAGATACAGGCGGGGTTCATCGAGGCGCCTGAGGAACAAGGCACACTCCACGTCCTGCCGACGAAACTGCACGACGCCGTCGTCTACCAGAGCTGGCTGCGCGGCGCGTTCGGCACGCCCGAGGCACCGCAGGCCGCCGAGTTCGGCCCGCGCGTCCTCAAGGCGCAGGCCTGGACCACCGCCGAGATCGCCGAGGGCAAGGACGGCGACCAGGCCGCCCTGGACGCGAAGAAGGCCGAGTGGAAGGCCCTCGAAGCGCAGCTCGGTACCTCCAAGGGCTACTTCGACGGCACCGACGGCAGCCGCACCGGCGCGGGTTTCCTGGCACTGCTCCAGTCCGTCGCGTTCTCGCTGTTCCAGCTGTTCGCGAAGGCCGCGGTGCTGCTGGCCCAGCTGCTGCTGCGCATCCTGACGCTCGCCGGGCCGCTCATCGGCCTGGTCGCGTTGCTGCACCACGACCTGCTGCGCAAGGTCGCCCGCGCGGCCGCCGTGACGGTGTTCAACGTGCTGGTGCTCGCGGTCCTCGCGGGTGTCCACGCGTTGCTGCTCCAGGCGATCTTCAACGCGACCGGGCTCTCGTTGCTGACGCGCACGTTGCTCGGCCTGATGCTGACACTCGTGTGCTTCGTGATCGGCAAACCGTTGCGCCGCATGTGGCAGATGGTCGAGATGTCGGTCGGTTCGGCGAGCAACGTCCTGCCGATGAGCGGTGGCGTCTGGTCGAAGATGATGGGCCGCAAGAAGCAGACCGGCCCGACGCCGCAGGACGAGTTCTGGGAGTCCGTGCGGGACAACGACACCGAGGGCGACGCGGCACCGCAGCGCGGTCGCGGCCGGGTGCGCCCGGAGGCCTCGAACCCGGTCATGGCGACGGCGCAGCGGCTCGACCGCGACTCGCAGCCAGGCCAGATCATCAGTGGCCCCAACGGTTCCGGCGTGCGGGCGGGCGCGCTGCCCTCGGGATCGGGTCCGGCGGCACTGCCGGTCGCCCGGTCGCGCGTGGTGGACAGCCCCACGGTCACCGACAGGCAGTGGGACCGGGTCGACGACGCGGTGCTCGTGCCGTCGCGTTCCGGCGGTTACTCCGCGCCGGTGCAGGAACCTCGCAGGGCCGAGACAGAAGTCGTCGCAGGGCGTCCGGTGCACGTGATCTACCGGCCGTCGCGCGGCTTCGAAGTCCGGGACAACGGCTGAGGAGGGAGCGTAGATGCCGATCCGTACCAACCGCGGCCGTGCCGCGGTCTATCGCAGGCTGTGGGGCTGGCCGCTGCGTTCCCCGCGGCACCTGGCCGCCTCGATCATCATCTTCGTGGTGCTGGTCGTCGGGCTCGGCGTGGTCATCCCCAGGGTGCTCGACCGCAAGGGCGCCGACCCGTCCGCCGCGGGCCGGACCTCGACGTCCTCGTCGGGCACCCAGGTCGGTCAGCTTCCGGGCAGCAGCGGCGTCTCGCTGCCGACCAAGCAGCCGCCGCCCACGAACGCCGCGTCGGCCGCTCCTCCCGCGGCGGACGCGCAGCTGATCGCCGAGCTGTGGGCGGAGAACTGGATCAAGCCGCCGCCGGACAACGACGTCACCAAGTGGCTCGCGCAGCTTCGTCCGTACACGACGGAGGAGTTCCTCGCGCAGATGGCGACGATCGACCCGAAGAACGTGCCGGACAAGATCACCCAGAAGGTCGCGGCCAAGCGGTCGACCGTGTCGTCGGCGGACTTCGAGGTGGGAACGGACACCGGCAAGGTCGTCATCACGTTGATCAAGCTCTCGCCCAGCAACGAGTGGCGGGTCAACGGCTACACGAAGGCGAGTTGACCCATGCGCGTGATGCTGCTGATCGGGGCGCTCGCCGCGATCGTCGTGATCGCCGTGGCGACGTCGGGCGTGTCGCAGGTGGTCAGCAACTCCACGAACCCCGCGGCCGGCGGCAACATCCTGAAGATGAGCTGCAACGCGGCCATCGGGCCGTGGGACGCGGGCGGCGGTGCGGCCAAGGGGCAGGCTGACGCGGCGCGCCTCAACGAGGAGCAGCGCAACATCGTCGCGCGGATCATCTCCATCGGCCAGGAGCGCAAGCTGCCGCCGCTCGCGTGGCAGATCGCGATCCAGGCAGGCATGACCGAGTCGGGACTGCGCCCGTTGAACTACGGCGACCGCGACTCGCTCGGCATCTTCCAGATGCGTCCGTCGATGGGCTGGGGCACACCCGCCCAGGTCATCGACCCGACGTACGCGATCAACAAGTTCTACGACGTGCTGCTGAAGGTGCCGGACTGGGAGAACAAGCGGCCCGGTGACTCGGCGCAGGCGGTGGAGCGCTCGGCGTTCCCCGACCGGTACCACAACTGGGAGTCCATGGGGGCGTTCCTGCTCAGCGAGCTGGGCGCGATCTCCGACCCGGCCGGCTGCGGTTCGGGCGCGGGGGAGTTCCTGCTGGCCTCGAACGCGGCGGGCGTCGCGATCCAGTTCACCAAGGAGCAGCTGGGCGAGCCGTACCTGTGGGGCGGCAACGGCCCGGACGCGTGGGACTGCTCCGGCATCCTGGTGAAGGCCTTCGGCGCGGCCGGTGTGAGCATCCCGCGCGTCGCGAACGACCAGTACGAGAAGGGCGGCGCCCACCTTCCGGTGCGCGACGCCCAAGCCGGTGACTTGATCTTCTGGGCGTACAACACCGCGGACCCGCGCTCGGTGCACCACGTCGGCATGTACCTCGGCAACGACGAGTACATCCATGCCCCCCAGACGGGTGACGTCGTGAAGATCAGCAAGATCAACTGGAATTATCAAGAGTTGATGCCGCTGGCCGTCCGGCCGGGCGTGTAGATCGCGGGGAGGCGCTGCATGTTCAACCACGACCCCATCCCGAGGCCTTCCGGACCACCCGCGTCGAGCACACCAGTGCGTGACTACGTGGCGGCCGGTGCTCCGGGAGTCTCTGCCGACTACGTGGTGATCCCACGTGCGCTGGCCGAGGCGATGCCGTTGCCGTGGCAGCAGCACCTGGTGCACCTGCTGGCGGACTTCCACCGGACGTACGGCCACCTGAAGTGGCCGGTCTACCGCGTGGTGCCGTCGCGCTACGAGAAGCTCGCCGATCTCGACGAGGAACAGCTGGCCGAGGTCGGAGCCATCATGGAGATCGACTCCGACGGATCTCTCGTCTACCGGGACCGTTCCGGACGTAAGATCGAGAACGCCGAGGACCGCACGGTGCTGGTCTCGTGTTTGGACCCGATCCCGTCGGAGTACGCCAACGCCAACCAGTCGACGCCGCCGCGGGGATTCCCGGCGCCTTTGGGAGGCGAACGCAGATGAGTGACAGCAGCGGGTGGTACTTCTGCCTGACCCACCAGACCGTGGAGCAGGGCAAGGGGTGCAAGGGCCCGGACCGCATGGGTCCGTACCCGGACGAGGCCACCGCGGCCCGCGCCCTGGAGATCGCCAGGGAACGGACCAAGGCCGCCGACGAGTCCGACAAGAAGTGGCGCGGCGACGACGAGGACTGATCTTCTGGTCCTTAGTCTGTGCGGGTGGCTTCCCTGGTGATCCGCACGGGCCGTGCGGACGTGTCCTTCGACGGCATCCGCACCGAGTTCAGCCTGCCGTCATCCTTTGACGCGGCTGTGCTCGCCGAGGCAGAGGCGGCGGTTTCCCGTTCCGCGGGAGACCGCCCCGACCTCACCTCGCTGCCGCTGGTGACGATCGACCCGCCCGGTGCCAAGGACCTGGACCAGGCTTTGTGCGTGCTGAAGTCCGGTGACGGCTTCGTCGTGCACTACGCGATCGCCGACCTGGGGCTGTTCGTGACGCCCGGCGGCCCGCTGGACGCCGAGGTCCGGCGTCGCGGTCAGACCATCTACCTGCCTGACGGCAACGTGCCGCTGCATCCCACCGTGCTCTCCGAGGGTGCCGCCTCTCTCTTGCCCGGTGTCGTACGTCCCGCGGTGCTGTGGACGTTCACCTGTGGAGCTGACGGCGTTCCGACGGCTGTCGAGGTGCGACGGGCGTTGGTGCGGTCCACGGCCCAGTTCGACTACGAGTCGGTGCAGAAGTCGTTCGACGCGGGCGATCCGCACCCGTCCGTGGCGGCGCTGGCGGAGTTCGGGCCGTTGCGGCGGGCGCTGGCTCGTCAGCGCGGTGCGATCGAGTTGCAGCTGCCCGAGCAGGAGATCGAGTCCAACGGGGACGGCTGGAAGCTGGTGACCAGGCCACGGGCCCAGGTGGACTCGTGGAACGCCGAGATCTCGCTGATGACCGGGATGGCGGCCGCGTCGATCATGCTGGAGGCGAAGGTCGGCATCCTGCGGACGCTGCCCGACCCGGACGCCCAGGCCGTGGCCTCGCTGCGGAAGGACGCGGCGGCTCTGAAGGTGGCGTGGCCCGCGGACCTGTCGCCGGGCGCGTTCCTGGCCGGTCTGGACGCCTCGACGCCGGAAGCGTTGGCGCTGTTCACGGACGCCACGCGGCTGCTGCGCGGTGCGGGCTACTCGGCGTTCAACGGCTCCGTTCCCGAGGTCGTGACGCACGCCGGTGTCGCGGCCCCGTACACCCACGTCACCGCGCCGCTGCGCCGCCTGGTGGATCGCTTCGCCACCGAGGTGTGCCTGGCGGTCACGGCGGGGCAGGAGCTGCCGTCCTGGCTGGCCGAGGCGCTGCCACTGTTGCCGTCGCTGATGGGGTCCTCGGACTCGCTGGCGTCGAAGGTGGAGCGCGCGTCGCTGGACCAGGCCGAGGCGTGGGTGCTGGCCGGACGGGTCGGGCAGGAGTTCGACGCCGTGGTGCTGCGGTCCGGTGACAACGACGCCGAGGTGTTCGTGTCCGCTCCGCCGATCCTCGCGAAGTGCACCGGGAAGCGCCTGCCGGAGGGTGAGCGGATTCGCGTCCGGCTGGACGAGGCCGACCCCGTCAAGCGGCGCGTCCGGTTCAGGGCGGTGTGAGCATCGAGCCCAAGGTCACGTTGGGCAGCCCGCTTCCGGCGGATCGTGTGAAGATGCAGGGGTGACTGACATTCGTGACCTCACCGTCGGCGTCCTGGGCGGCACCGGAGCCCAGGGCAAGGGCCTCGCCATCCGCTGGGCCAAGGCGGGCCTCAAGGTGATCATCGGTTCCCGCAGCGCGGACCGGGCCGAGCTGGCTGCCAAGGAGATCGTCGAGATCGCCGGCGGCGACGTCCGGGGCGCGGACAACTCCGACTGCGCGGCCGACTCCGACATCGTGCTGGTCGCGGTGCCGTGGGACGGTCACGGCGACCTGCTGGCGTCCCTGCGCGACCAGCTGGCCGGGAAGATCGTCATCGACTGCGTGAACCCGCTCGGCTTCGACAAGCAGGGGCCGTTCGCGCTGCCGGTCACCGAGGGCAGCGCCGCGCAGCAGGCCGAGCTCCTGCTGCCGGAGTCCAAGGTCACCGCCGCGTTCCACCACGTGTCCGCCGTGCTGCTGGCCGACCTCGCGGTGTCCGAAGTGGACATGGACGTGCTCGTGCTGGGCGACGACCGCGAGGCCACCGACACCGTGCGCGAACTGGCGGAGCTGGTGCCGGGCTTCCGGGGCGTCTACGGCGGGCGGCTGCGCAACGCGCACCAGGTCGAGGCGTTCACCGCGAACCTCATCGCGATCAACCGCCGGTACAAGACCCACGCCGGCCTGAAGATCACGGGAGTCTGATGCTGCCCGTCGACGACCTCGGTGAGCCGGTCCCGCTCGACCAGCCGCGACGCGTGGTCAGTCTGGTGCCGTCGATCACCGAGGCCGTCGCCGTCAGCGTGCCCGGAGCTCTGGCCGGGGCCACGGACTACTGCACGCATCCGTCCGATTTGGACGTTCCCCACGTCGGCGGCTCGAAGTACCCGGACGTCGACAAGGTCCTGAGCCTGAACCCGGACCTCGTGATCGCCAACTCCGAGGAGAACCGCGCCGAGGACGTGGACCGGTTGCGCGCCAACGGCATCAACGTCTGGGTGACCGAGGCGCCGAAGACGGTCCCGATGGCGCTGGCATCGCTCAGGAGGTTCTTCGGGCTCGGCTGGGACCTTGAACCAGAGTGGCTCACGAAGGCCGAAGAACTCTGGCGCGAGACGGCACCGGCGAAGCTCACGGCGTTGATCCCGGTCTGGCGCCGCCCGTGGGTGGTCGTCGGCAGGGATACTTTCGCCACCGATGTGTTGCGCCGCTTGGGAATCGAGAACGTCTACGCCTCCGACGAGGAGCGCTACCCGCGTCCGAGCCTCGAGGAGCTCAACGACAGGCGCCCCGACCTGGTGATCCTGCCCGACGAACCGTACGTGTTCACCCACGAGGACGGCCCGGAGAGCTTCCCGGGACTGCCGTACGTGCTGGTCAACGGCAGGCATCTGACCTGGTACGGGCCTTCGCTCGTGGAAGCAAGACGTAGTCTTCAGAGGGCACTCGACTACGGCCAGGGTTGACAACCGTGGGTGGATTCGCGGAATCCCCGACGCTGACAGGATTCTCGCCCATGGGGAAACTAGCCGCGATCATCGCGACAGCCGCCGCCACCGTCACGCTCACCGCCATCCCGGCCAGCGCCGAACCCGTTGTCGTCTACCAGCTCGCCGGTAGCACCCGCTGCCTCGCCGACACCGGCAGCAACGTCGTTCTGAGGCCGTGCAACGAACTGGCCGACGAGCAGCGCTGGATCGTCCCGATAAGCGGTGGCGTCGACTGGCCGCACAACATGGCCACCGACAAGTGCCTGGGCGCCACCGCGTCCGGTGACGTGCTCGGCCAGGCCTGCACGACGAGCGCCAACCAGCGCTGGCGCCGCGTCGCGTCAGGTACCTCGTTCCAGTTCCGCAACGTCGGCACCAACAAGTGCCTCACCGCGCAGGTGGCGGTCGAGACCTGCACGACGTCCAGCGCGAAGTGGATCGGTCTCCGCTAGTCGCGGAACCGATCCGTCGCTGCCAGCAAAGCGGCGAGGATGCCGGGCTCGTCGTACGCGTGCCCGGCATCCGGCACCAGCACCAGTTCCGACTCCGGCCATGCCTGGTGCAGGTCCCACGCCGACACCGCGGGCGTCGCGACGTCGTAGCGGCCCTGCACGATCACGCCGGGAATGTCCTTCAACCGCACCGCGTCCCGGATCAGCTGACCCTCCTCGAACCAGCCGCCGTGCACGAAGTAGTGGTTCTCGATCCGCGCGAACGCCAGCGCGTACTCCGGCACGGCGAACTCCGCCACCAGCTCCGGCCGCGGCAGCAACGTCACCGTCGCGCCCTCCCACGTGCTCCACGCGACCGCCGCCGGCCCGTGCACCTCGGGGTCCTCGGAAGCCAGCAACGTCGCGTACAGCTCGACCGGGTCACCCGAGAGACCGGCGAGCGGAGCCATGAACTTCTCCCACAGGTCGGGGAAGAGGTTCGCCGCGCCGCCGCGGTAGTACCAGTCCACCTCGGACGAACGCAGCGTGAAGATCCCGCGCAGCACCAGCTCCGACACGCGCGAGGGATGCTTCTCGGCGTACGCCAGCGCCAGGGTCGACCCCCAGGAGCCGCCGAAGACCTGCCACCGGTCGATCCCGAGTGACGTCCGCAGCAGTTCCATGTCGGCCACGAGGTGCCAGGTCGTGTTCAGCGACAGATCGCCGGACATGGACGCGTGCGGCAGCGAACGTCCGCAACCGCGCTGGTCGAACAGGATGATCCGGTAGGCGGAGGGGTCGAAGAGGCGCCGGTGCGACGGCGAGCAGCCGCCGCCGGGGCCGCCGTGCAGGAAGACGACGGGCTTGCCGTCCGGGTTGCCGCACTCCTCCCAGAACACGAGGTTGCCGTCGCCGGTGTCCAGGTGGCCTGACGCGTGGGGCTCGATCTCCGGGTACATGGGCCTATCGTCGGACACATGGCGCAGTTCTCGCAGGAGACCTCCACCACGGGGGCGTTCGTCCGGCAGCCCAACCGCTTCACCGCGCGGCCAGAACCCGAACCCGGCCGCTATCGGCTCGTCGTCAGCCTCGCCTGTCCGTGGGCGCACCGCGCGGTCATCGTCCGCAAGCTCCTCGGCCTCGAAGACGACATCTCACTGGCCGTCGTCGACCCGATCCGCGACGAGAAGGGCTGGCGTTTCCAGGGAACCGACCCGGTCCTGGGCATCGACTACCTCAAAGAGGCCTACGACAAGGCCGACGGGAGCTACGAGGGCCGGGTGACCGTCCCGGCGCTGGTCGACACCACCACGGGCGAGGTCGTCACCAACGACTACCCGCAGATCACCCTGGACTTCAGCCTCAAATGGCGCCCGGAGAGCACGCTCTACCCGGAGCACCTGCGCGAGGAGATCGACGCCTGGATCGAGCCGATCTTCCACCACGTCAACAACGGCGTCTACAAGGCCGGTTTCGCCACGTCACAGGAGGCCTACGAGCAGGCTTACACGGCCCTGTTCACCGGACTGGACCGCATCGAGGAGCACCTGACCGACCACACCTACCTGGTCGGAGAGCAGCTCACCGAGGCCGACATCAGGCTCTGGACCACGCTCGTCCGGTTCGACGCGGTCTACCACGGCCACTTCAAGTGCAACCGGAACAAGCTCACCGAGATGCCGAACCTGTGGGCTTATGCGAAACGCCTCTTCGCGCAATTCGGCGACACGGTCGACTGGGATCACATCAAGCGCCACTACTACGTGACGCACCACGGCATCAATCCGACCGGAATCGTGCCTGCGGGTCCAGACCCGGAGGTCTGGACCCGCTGAACGAACGATCAGTGGAAGGTGTGCTCGGGGCCGGGGAACTGGTGCCCGCGCACCTCGTTGGCGAACTCGGAGGCTGCGCCGAGCATGACGTTGCCGATGTCCGCGTAGCGCTTGACGAACCTGGGTGCCTTGCCGCGGTTCAGGCCCATCATGTCCTGCCACACCAGCACCTGGGCGTCGGTGTCCGGACCGGCGCCGATGCCCACGGTCGGGATGACGAGGTCGTGCGTGATCTGCTTCGCGACCTCGGCGGTCACCATCTCCAGCACGACGGCGAACGCGCCCGCCTCCTGCACGGCCAGCGCGTCCTGCACCACGACGTCGTGGTTGTCGTGACGCCCCTGCACGCGGTAGCCGCCCAGCTGGTGCTCGGACTGCGGGGTGAAGCCGATGTGCGCCATGACCGGGATGCCCGCGGCGGTGATCGCCCGGATGTGCGGCGCGAAGTACGCGCCACCCTCCAGCTTGACCGCGTGTGCCTGGCCTTCCTTCATGAACCGGACCGCCGTCGCGACGGCCTGCTCGACCGACACCTGGTAGGAGCCGAACGGCAGGTCAGCGACAACGAGAGAACGCTTGACCGAACGCGTCACCGCACGCACCAGCGGTACGAGTTCGTCCACCGTGACCGGCAGCGAGGTCTCGTTCCCGTAGACGGTGTTCGACGCCGAGTCGCCCACCAGCAGGACGGGGATGCCGGCTTCGTCGAAGATCGAGGCGGTGAAGGTGTCGTACGAGGTGAGCATGGGCCACGCCTCGCCACGTTCCTTCATCTCACGCAGGTGATGAACGCGGACCCGCTTGGCCGGGGGCTTCTGGCCCGCTCCGGAGCCGTAGGGCGCGGAAACATCGGCATTGGTCATCGTCGACCGTTCCTTTCCTTGAGGCCCACGTCGGTGGGTCCCCAGGCGCTTGGTGCACGGTTGCCGAACACCAGAGTGGCACCGTCAGACGGAAACGGAATGCAGATGCGGTTACCGTCACACGCGTGGCCGCACGAATCACTGAACTGGTACTCGACTGCACCGATCCCGAACGCCTTGCCGCCTTCTGGGGAGAAGTTCTGGGCTACGAGATCCTCGATCGCGACGACGTGTCGGTCGAGATCGGACCGAAGGACCAGCGCACGACGCTGCTGTTCCTGCGCAACCCCGACCGCAAGCTCCAGAAGCTCCGCCTGCACATCGACGTGCGGGCGACCGACCGCGAGCAGGACGAGGAACTGGAGCGCCTTCTTGCGCTCGGAGCCACGCGGGCCGACATCGGTCAGGGCGAGAACGTGAGCTGGTACACGCTGCACGACCCGGAGGGCAACGAGTTCTGCCTGCTCAGTGGTCGGGTAGACCCCTGAGCACCTCCCGGACGGCCATGACCACGGCGTCCGGGCGGTCCATCTGAATCATGTGCCGACTGCCGGGCACCGGCACGTTGCGTCCCCACGGCACGAGGGCGGCCAACGACCGGTGCTCCGGCCACACCTTCCGTCCGGCCGTGAGCACGAGGAACGGCACGCGCGGCAACGGCCGGCGTGCCCGCAGCCGTTCGAGCGTCGCCACCTGGCCGGGGTACGACGCGAGCTCCCACAGCACCGCCCGCCCGACACCGGGCCGCCGGTAGACGAGCTCGACCAGGTCGGAGGGCGCCGGATCGGTCATGCCGAGCGTCGAGACCGCGGTCAGCAGGTTGCGGAACGAGTGCCCGAACCGCCGCGTGATCCGGGCGCCGAGCCAGCGGCTGCCGATGGCCCGCATGCCCTGCGCGATCATCGCGGACGGGTCGAACGGGGCTCCCGCACCGGGCGTCTCGGCGTCCGGATCGAGCAGGATCAGTCCGCCGACCCGGTGCGGCCGCAGCCTCGCGTAGGCCTCGACGTGCATCGACGCCATGGAGTGCCCGACCAGGATCGCCCGGGGCACCCCGCGCAGCACCGCGTCGAGCACCGCCACCTCCCGCGCCAGCGACGGCCCGCGCCGGGCAGGACCGCTCAGCCCCAGGCCCGGCCGGTCGAACACGATCACCCGTGCGAGTGGTTCGAGCAGGCGCACGGTCCGGTCCCAGTCGAACCAGGCCCCGCCCAGGCCTGAGCTGAGCACCACGACGGGCGCCTCGACACGCCCGGAGGACGCGACATGCACTCGTCCGGCCGAAGACGGAATCATGACGGTCATCGGCTGACCTCGGGAGATGCAGTGGCACCGGCGTGGAAGTGGAAGACCGCGGGCACGATCGCGACGATCGTGCAGCTCGCCGGGGCGTTGTCGCTGCTCAGAGTGATCCTGCCGGAGGACAGCTGGTTCACCGACGTCGCGGACGGCATCGGGTACTTCTTCGGTCTGCCGATCGACGGCAACCTGTTCATCGCCATGGTGTTCTTCGTGCTCGGCGCCGCCCTGCGCAGGCACAAGCGAGCGGCGCTGTGGACGCTGCTGCTGTTCCAGGTCATGGGTCTGCTGCTGGTCGGCTTCATCATGGTCATCCTGGCCCTGGCGCCTGAAGAAATCCTGGATGAGGGCGAGAAGCCGCACTGGGTGTTCCTCGGCGTCGGGATGACGACCTCGCTCGTGTTCGTCGTGCTGTTGTTCGTGGTGCGCGACGCCTTCCCGGCACGGGTGGCGCGCGGTGCGTGGCGGCAAGCGCTTGCGTCGTTCGTGCTGGGCATGATCGCGCTGGTCCTCCTCGGCTGGGGGCTCACCGAGATCTTCTCCGGCAAACTGGTCGAGCAACTCGACAAGGTCGCGTGGGCGGCGAACCAGGCGACGGGTGAGGTCGTCCGGCTGGGCCGCCTCGACATTCCCGAAGGCCCGCAGTGGCTCAGCGTGCTCCTCGGTCTGGGCGGCACGCTCGTCGCGGCCCGCGGGATGTACATCTTCTTCCGCGGCGTCCGGTCGCAGAGCATGATCACCGGCGAGCAGGAGCTGGACGTGCGCCGGCTGCTGGCCGCGGAGGGCGAGCCCGACTCGCTGGGCTACTTCGCGACCCGGCGCGACAAGAGCGTCGTGTTCGCGGCGTCCGGGCGGGCGGCGTTGACGTACCGGGTGATCGGTGGCGTGACGCTGGCGTCGGCCGACCCGATCGGCGACGAGGAGCACTGGCCGGAGGCCGTGCTGGCGTGGCTGTCCGAGGCGCGCACCTACGGCTGGATGCCCGGGGTTCTGGGCGCCTCCGAACGAGGTGCGCAGGTCTACTCCGACGCCGGGCTCAAGGCGCTGGAGATCGGCGACGAGGCGATCCTTGACGTCCGCGAGTTCAACCTGGCCGGTCCGGAACGGCGCGGGCTGCGCCAGGCGGTGTCGCGCGTCGAACGGGCCGGGTACACCACTCGCGTCCGCAGGCACAGCGAGATCGCGCCGGACGAGATGGCGTCCATTCTGGACCTGGCGGAGGCGTGGCGCGGCGCCGAGACCGAGCGCGGGTTCTCGATGGCGTTGGGGCGCCTGGGAGATCCGAGCGACGGCCGGTGCGTGATGGTCGAGGCCTATGACGAGTCGGGTGCCCTGCGCGGCCTGCTGTCGTTCGTGCCGTGGGGCCGCCGGGGCGTGTCGCTGGACCTGATGCGCCGCGACCGCGGCGCCGAGAACGGCCTCAACGAGTACATGGTCGCCCAGCTCGCGGCCGCCGCCGGACACCTTGGCGTGCAACGGATCTCGTTGAACTTCGCGATGTTCCGCGCGGTGTTCGAGGAGGGCGAGAAGATCGGCGCCGGCCCGGTGCTGCGGGCGTGGCGGCGGGTGCTGTCGCTCGCCTCGCGGTTCTTCCAGCTGGAGTCGCTGTACCGGTCGAACGCCAAGTACCTGCCGGAGTGGGAGCCGCGTTTCCTCTGCTACCAGCGCTCCCGCTCGTTGCCGCGGGTCAGCATCGCCGCCGGTGTCGCCGAGGGTTTCGTGCCGTCGCTGCGGTCGTTGCGCAAGCGGGCGTTGCAGAAGACGGACGTGAGCTCCGAGTTCGCGCTGAAGGTCGCCGAGATCGACGCCATCCGGGTCGAACCGAAGGCCGTGCGCAGGCCCGAGCAGGTCCGGGTGCGGATCGCGAAGGTCGAACGGCTCCTGTCCCGAGGTGTCGACCCGTATCCGGTCGGGTTCTCCCGCACGGATCTTCTTGCCGGGGCACGGGAACGCTTCGGCGAGGACGTGTCGGTCACCGGACGCGTGGTGGCGTTGCGGGAGATGGGCAAGCTCTGCTTCGCGCGGATCCGGGACTTCAGCGGCGAGATCCAGCTGATGCTGACCGTGGACGCGCTGGGCGAGGCGTTGGCGTCGTGGAAGTCGGACGTCGACCTCGGCGACCACGTCGGCGTGACCGGACGGGTGATCAAGTCCGACCACGGCGAGATCTCCGTGCTGGCCTCGTCGTGGACGATGACCGCGAAGTGCCTGCATCCGTTGCCGGACAAGCGGAAGGGCTTCACCGACCCGGAGGCGCGCGTCCGCCAGCGCTACCTAGACCTGGTGGTGAACCAGGACTCGGCGCACCTGCTGAAGCTGCGCAGCGACGTCATCCGCAGCGTGCGCGAGTTCCTGCACTCGCAGGAGTACCTCGAAGTCGAGACGCCGATGCTGCAGGCGGTGCACGGCGGCGCGAACGCCCGGCCGTTCGTGACCCACATCAACGCCTACGACATGCGCATGTACCTGCGGATCGCGCCGGAGCTGTACCTGAAACGGCTGTGCGTCGCGGGCGTTGACCGGGTGTTCGAGCTGAACCGCAACTTCCGCAACGAGGGCGCGGACGCCACCCACAACCCCGAGTTCACGATGCTGGAGGCCTACCAGTCCTATGCGGACTACCGGGTCATGCTCGACCTGGTCCGCACGCTGATCCAGCACGCGGCGCGCGAGGCGTTCGGTTCCGAGGTGGCGCACCGCCCGGACGGCATGTTCGACCTCTCGGGGGAGTGGCCGGTGATTCCGGTCTACACGGCGGTTTCCGAGGCTTTGGACGCGGTGGTCACCCCGGACACGTCGGTAACGGAGCTGCGGTCACTGCTGTCCGCGCGAGACGTGGAGATCAACGACGACTGGGACCACGGCCAGCTGGTGCAGGAGGCGTACGACTCGTTCGTGGAGGCCTCCACCGTGGGCCCGACCTTCTACATCGACTTCCCGACCTCGGTGTCGCCGCTGACCCGCCAGCACCGCGTCGACCCGCGCCTGGCCGAGCGGTGGGACCTCGTGGCGTTCGGCGCGGAGATCGGCACCGCCTACTCGGAGCTCACCGACCCGCTGGAGCAGCGCCGCCGGTTGGAGGCGCAGTCGTTGAAGGCCGCGTCCGGTGACGTCGAGGCGATGGAGCTGGACGAGGACTTCCTGCGCGCGTTGGAGCACGGCATGCCGCCGACCGGTGGGCTCGGCATGGGCGTCGACCGGTTGCTGATGATGCTGACCGGCACGTCGATCCGGCAGACCGTGCTCTTCCCCTTTGTTCGTCCGATGTAGCACCTGATCCGGTCACGTTCTGTGGTCAAGTGTGACGCGGCTATCAAATTGTGCGAAAATCGCACCATGGCGGAAGTGCGAGAGTGGAGCGAGGTGGGCGAGCGGGTACGCGACGCCCGAATCGGTGCTGGGTTCTCCCAGGCCGAACTCGGCGCTGCGCTATCGCTCGATCGAACCATGATCGCGAAGATCGAAGCCGGCACGCGCAAGGTCGACGCATTGGAGCTGACCAGGCTCGCTGCCGCACTCGCCGTGCCGCTGGACTTCTTCCTGCATCGTGCTCCAGCGGTGTTGTCCAATCGTGCGGAGCTGACCGAGGACACCTCCACTGACGCGGGCCGACAGGCTTATCGCCTGGAAGCACAGCTGGAAACGTGGGCGCGGGATGTCCGGCAGCTGCTCGACTTCGGCACGCTCTCCGCGGCCAGGATCTACCGGTCCGAGGGTGCGGCCGACGAAGACGCCGCGAGGCTGGTGTCCTCCCGCTTCAGATCGCACTTCGGCCTGCGGCTCGACCCGATTCCCACTCTCATGGACGTCTGCGAGAGCGCTGGGCAGTTCGTGCTCGTAGCTGATCTTCCAGGTGAAGGCGCATCGATGGTGGTCGACGACGAACTGGCGGTGGCGGTGGTCAGCCGGTCGGGAGATCCAGGTCGACGCAGGGCGACAGCGGCACACGAACTAGGGCACATGGTGCTCGGCGATGCGTACTCCAACGACATCGGCGTCCACGCTTCCCAGCGTGACCGAGAGTCGGTGGTCGATGCGTTCGCAGCCGAGCTGTTGCTTCCCTCAGAGGTGGTGTCGAGGGTGAACGGGCGAGCGGGCCTGGTTGAACTCGCTGCTCGTTACCGCACGTCATGGTCGCTCGCGACGCGCCAAGCAGTGCATGTTGGCGCGATCAGCGCTGACGAGGCCCACACGTGGAACCAGCAGAGACCGACCAGGGCGGAGCTGATGAATGCGATCGGGTGGGCTCCTCAGCCCGATCTTGAAACAACCAGAGTGCCGCGTCACTACGCCACAGCGGTGATGGAATCGCTCACGCGCAACATGGTGACACCGTCGCGCGCGGTCGAGCTCATGCATGGTCAGCTCGTCGAGAGCGATCTACCTGTGGCTCCTGAGGACGAAGTCGCACCATGACACGGACTGAACCGCTGGTTCTGGACACGATGTGTTTGTCGCACTTCGCCTTGATCGAGCGGCTGGACGTTCTCGGTGAGTTGTTGAGCAGCAGGGAATGCTGGACGACGGCGATCGTCAAGGGCGAACTGGCCCGCGGTGCCAAGGACCGCCCGCTGCTTCGCAACTCGCTCGACCTGCCATGGCTTCACGTCGCCGCGCTGGATGAACTTGACGAGATCCTGCTCTTCGCGAAGTGGTCGAGGCTGATCGGTACGGCCGAGCGCGACCATGGAGAAGCAAGCGTTTTCGCGGTCAGCGAGCTGCTCGGCGGCATCGCGCTCACCGATGACCAGAAGGCGACCAAAGTCGCCCGCGCCAACGGATTGAACGTGCACGGCACGATCTGGTTGCTAGCTCAGCTGTGCCGCGACGGCAAGATCACCGAGGCGGGTGCGGGCAACCTGATCGACATGCTGCGTGAGAGCGGCATGAGGTTGCCCTGCACAGGCGCACAGTTCGGTTCGTTCGGGACAAAGCACGGCTTGCTGTGATCTCAGTGATCCAGGTACGCGAGCACGGCCTGCACTCGTCGATCGCCTGAACCGTCCTCGCTGTTGAGACCGAGCTTCAGGAAGACGTTGCCGATGTGCTTGTGCACGGCTCCCGCGCTGAGAACGAGCTTCTCGCCGATGGCGGCGTTCGACAGCCCTTCCGCCATCAGCCCGAGGACCTCGCGCTCGCGCGGTGACAGCACGCTGAGCGCGTCGTCCGCCTTGCGCCGCACCAGAAGCTGCGACACGACCTCGGGGTCGAGCGCCGTGCCGCCGTTCGCGACCCGGTGCAGCGAGTCGAGGAAGTCCGCGACCTTGCCGACGCGTTCCTTGAGCAGGTAGCCGACGCCGCCGCCTCCCGCACCGGCGAGCAGTTCGTGCGCGTAGCTCTGCTCGACCCACGCACTGAGCACCAGCACGGCCAGCTTGGGGTGCCGTCGTCGTGCTTCGACCGCGGCCCTGAGGCCTTCGTCGGTGAACGTCGGCGGCATCCGCACGTCGACCACGGCGATGTCCGGCTCATGTTCGGCCACGGCCTTGAGGAAGTCGTCCGGGTTGTCTGCGGCCGCGGCCACGTCCAGCCCTTCGTTGCGCAACAACAACGTGAGCCCCTCGCGGAGCAACGCGTCGTCCTCGGCGATCACGATGCGCATGGTCACCTCCCCACCGGCAGCACGACGGTGAGCACAGTGGGCCCACCCTCGGGACTGCTCATCTCCGCGCTGCCGTCCAGCGCCGCCACCCTGCCACGAATGCCTACCAACCCGGTCCCCTGCTTCTCGTCCGCGCCACCCTTGCCGTCGTCGTGCACGAGAACGGTGAGCTGATCATCGTCCACTCCAAGACTGACCCAGGCATGCCTGGCGCCGCTGTGCTTGGCCACGTTCGTGAGCGCCTCGGCCACCGCGAAGTAAGCCGCCGCCTCCACCGCCGCGGGCAACCGCCCGAGATGCTCGGCCGTGAGCACGCACGGCACCGGACACCGCGCCGCCAGCGCCTGGATCGCCCCGTCCAGCCCCAGATCCTCCAGCACCGGCGGATGAATGCTCCGCACGACGTTCCGAAGCTCTTCCAACGCCTCGCCCGCCGCGTCCTGGGCCCGCAGCAGCGCCTGTGCCGCGTTGTCCGGGTTCTGCTTGAGCGTCCGCTCCGCGATCCCGAGCATCATGACCACGCCGACCAGCTTGTTCTGCGTCCCGTCGTGCAGGTTCCGCTCGATCCGCCGCAGTTCCGCCCCGTGCGCCTGCAACGCGGCCGCCCGCGTGGCCACGACCTCGGCCAGCCGCTTCTCGAGCGACGCCTTGGGCGGTGCCAGCAGCTTCCGCGCCCATCGAGCGTCCACGTCCGCCAACCGGGGGAACTGGAGCAGGATCAGCGTCAGCACGATCCCGATCGGCACGCTCAGCAGCGCCTTCGGCCACGAGTCGACGTGCACCCCGAACGAGTTCTCGAACCCGCCAGGGATCGCCCACCAGATCAGCGGCACGAACGGTTGCTGGAGCAGCGCTCCGGGGACCCCGATCGCGATCGCCCCGAACACCGTCCCGAACAGGGCGTGCGTGATCAGCCACATCCCGTCGCGGCGGCTGTCCGGATCAGCCAGCACCCGCTGGGCCCGGTGCAGCCACGGCCCGTCGAGCGGCGGCGACGCCGGCACCCGGACCCCGGTGAACCGCGCGAGACGCCGCCGGTCGAGGTCCACGATCCGCCGAATCCAGGGCGCGGTGATCGGCAGCAACGGCAGCACGACCACGGACAGCAGCAGGACGCCGATGGCGAGCCACGACGCGATGGCCGTCAACAGGCCGCTCGCGAGGTAGACCAGCGCCGCCCAAATCCGTTTCATGCGGGCAAACGTATCGGTCTGACCAGGCACGGCGCGGTAGAGCAGGCTCTACGAATCAGCCCTCGCGCCATCCGTTGGTGATCGGCAGCCGCCGGTCCCGCCCGAAGGCCTTGTTCGAGATCTTCGTGCCCGGCGGGTACTGCCGCCGCTTGTACTCGGCCTTGTCGACCATCCGCAGCACCCGGTCGACGAGCTCCGGCGGGTGCCCGGCGGCCATCAGGTCGTCGTACCCGCGGTCGCCGTGGACGTAGTCGTCCAGCAGGGCGTCGAGCACCTCGTAGTCCGGCAGCGAGTCGGTGTCGACCTGGCCGGGGCGCAGTTCGGCCGACGGCGGCTTGGAGATCGAGTTCTCCGGGATGGGCGGGGTCTCGCCGCGCTTCTCCGCCTCGGCGTTGCGCCACTTGGCGAGGTCCCAGACCAGGGTCTTCAGCACGTCCTTGATCGGGGCGTAGCCGCCGACCGCGTCGCCGTAGATGGTCGAGTAGCCGACGGCGAGCTCGGACTTGTTGCCGGTCGCGAGGACGAGGTGGCCGTTCTGGTTCGACAACGCCATCAGCAGCATGCCGCGGCACCGGGCCTGGATGTTCTCCTCGGCCAGGCCGGTCAGCTTGAGCTGCGAGACGTACGTCGACACCATCTCGCCGATCGGCTCGGTGGTGAAGTGCAGGCCCGTGCGCACGGCCATGTCGGAGGCGTCCGAACGTGAGTGCTCGGACGAGTAGGAGGACGGCATCGAGACGCCGTAGACCGAGTCGGCGCCGAGAGCGTCCACGGCCAGAGAGGCCACCACGGCGGAGTCGATGCCACCGGACAGACCGAGCACCACGGACCGGAAGCCGTTCTTGTGCACGTAGTCGCGCAGACCGGTCACCAGCGCGTGCCACACCTCTGCCTCATCGGACAGCGGCTCGAACACGCGCGGCGCGGGCAACGGCTCGTAGGCCGCAACCGCGTCCGACAGGAACACGCGGCGCACGGAGAAGTCGCCGACCTGGCCCTGCTGGTAGTCGCGGCCGCCCGGCAGGTCGAAGTCCGCGAACATCAGGTGCTCGACGAACTGCGGCGCCCGCCCGATCAGCTGACCGTCGGCCGCCACGACGAGCGAGTCGCCGTCGAACACCAGCTCGTCCTGGCCGCCGACCAGGTTGCAGTAGGCGAGGGGCGCGCCGGCTTCGGCCGCACGACGCGCGACCAACGGCAGCCGCTGGTCGTCCTTGTTGCGCTCGTACGGCGAGGCGTTGGGCGAGACCACCAGGTCGACCCCGGCGTTGCCGAGGGCGGTGATCGGGCCGCCGTCCTGCCACAGGTCCTCGCAGATCACCATGCCGACCTCGACACCGTTGATCCGCACGACGTCCAGCGACGAACCCGGCTTGAAGTACCGGCGCTCGTCGAACACGCCGTAGTTCGGCAGGTGGTGCTTGTTCTGCCGCGCGACGACACGCCCGCCGTGCAGCACGGCGACGGCGTTGCGCGGGCCGACGGAGTCGTGCTCCAGATAGCCGACGACAGCGGCGATGTCCCCGAGGCCCGAGGCTTCCAGCGAACCCGCCAGCGCCTGCAGGGCCTCGCCCGAGGCGCGGGCGAACGACGTGCGGATCGCCAGGTCCTCGACCGGGTAGCCGGTCAGCACCATCTCGGGGAACACGACGAGGTGCGCGCCGCCCTCACGGGACTTGCGCGTCCACTCCACGACCAACGACGAATTGCCGGCAAGGTCACCAACAGTGGCGTTGACCTGGGCGAGCGCGATCCGAAGCTGCGGCATGCCCTCATCATCTCCCATACGATCGGGCTGTGGCCCGTCTCTTGAGCGTGTTGCTCGTCATTCCGCTGCTCGCGTCCTGCACGTCGATCATCGAAGGGACGTCCAAGCCCGGCGTCATCTTCGAGGAGACGGGACCGGCCGGCACCGTGCCCGCCGGTCTGGAGGAGTTCTACGGCCAGAAGCTCGGCTGGGAGAGCTGCGCTCCCTACGCCACGACCGGGTCGAGCCGGGAGGCGTACGGCACCAAGCGCGACGTCGAGTGCACGCGCCTGAGGGTTCCCCTCGACTACACGAAGCCAACCGGCGACACGATCACCATCGGCGTGCTCCGGTACAAGGCCACCGGGCAGAAGATCGGCTCGTTGCTCACCAACCCCGGCGGCCCCGGCGCGTCCGGCATGGCGTCGGCCGCGGGCATGATCACCGCCTACCGCAAGACCGACCTCGCGGCGAAGTTCGATCTCGTCGGATTCGACCCGCGAGGCATCGGCGCGAGCGAGCCGGCGGTCAAATGTCTGACCGGACCGGAGCGCGACGCGGAGCGTTTGGACCTCGATGTGGACACGAGTCCGGCCGGAATCGCCCAAACGGAGCAAGAGAACAAGGCATATGCCGAGAAGTGTGCCGCCGAGACAAAATTCGGTGCATCAATGCTCGCCAACTTGGGCACGCGGGACGTAGTTAAGGACATGGATGTCCTCCGCTCTGCGCTCGGCGACGCGAAGCTGAGCTACGTCGGGTACTCGTACGGCACCCGGATAGGCACTGAGTACGCCGAGACCTTCCCCCAGAACGTGCGCGCACTGATCCTCGACGGCGCAGTCGACCCCACCCAGGACCAGCTCGCGTCGCTGGTCGCCCAGGCAGCCGGCTTCCAGAAGGCCTTCGACGAGTTCGTGAAGTGGTGCAGAGGGAAGAACGACTGCCCTCTCGGCGACGACGCGAACGCGAGCTTCCGCCAGCTGACCACCCCGTTGATCCAGAAGCCGGTCACCGTGGGTGATCGCAAACTGTCGTACAACGACGCCATCACCGCCGCGATCCAGGCGATGTACTCGGAACAGCTCTGGCCGATCCTGCTCAACGGCCTCCAGGAGCTGAAGAGCGGCAAGGGCACGACACTGTTGCGCCTCGCCGACGCCTACTACGACCGTGACGACCAGGGCAGCTACTCGACCATCACCGATGCGTTCAACGCGGTGCACTGCGTGGACGACGCACGGCTGACGGACAAGAACGCGCTGCTCGAGACCGCGAAGCAGTACAAGGCGGCGGCGCCGTTCCTCGACGACGGCAACCCGCCGGGCGCTGCCCTCGACGCGTGCTCGTTCTGGCCCGCGCCGGTGAGCGCCACCATCGCGCCGCCCAAGGCAGACGGGATCCCGCCGCTGCTGGTCATCTCCACGACCGGCGACCCCGCGACGCCGTACGAGGCGGGCGTGAACCTGGCCAAGGCGCTCAACTCGCGGCTGCTCACGTTCGAAGGCGTCCAGCACACGGTCTTCCTGCAGGGTGACCAGTGCGTGGACGGCGCGGGCGTGAAGTACCTGATCGACCAGACATTGCCCGCTGACGGAACCCGGTGCGCCTAATGACGAAGAGGCGATCCCGAGTCACCGCGGCCTTGTTCGCCTTGATCGTTCTGTTCGGCACGTCCACGTCCTTCGCGCGCATCGACGGCTCGCCCGTCGCCGGCCGCAAGGGCATCGAGCGCTTCTACTCGCAGGTGTTGTCGTGGGGTGCGTGTCAGCCCTACGCGACCGATGCGAAGAGCAAGGGCCTGTACGAACGCGAGGGCATCCAGTGCGCGCGTCTGCAGGTCCCGCTCAACTACGAGAAGCCGGACGCGGGAACGATCACCGTAGGACTGCTGCGCCGGCCCGCAACCGAGAAGGACCGGAGGGTCGGTTCACTTGTGCTGAACCCCGGCGGTCCGGGAGGCTCGGGCATGGCGCACGTCGCGAACATGCAGCCGAACAACCCGGTCGGCAAGCGGTTCGACGTGGTGGGTTTCGACCCGCGCGGCGTGGGGGCGAGCCAGCCCCGCGTCCAGTGCCTGACCGACGCGGAACGTGACGCGCAACGGCTGCGGCCCAAGGGCGAGAGCGCGAACCAGACGGAACAGGAGAACAAGTTCTTCGTCGACCGCTGCGCCGAGCGCAGCGGCCTCGACCTGCTGCGCAACGTCGGAACCCGTGACGTCGTGCGCGACGTCGACGTGCTGCGCGCCGCGCTGGGGGAGAAGAAGCTGAGCTACCTCGGCTACTCCTACGGCACGCGCATCGGCACCTTGTACGCCGAGATGTTCCCTCGCAACGTGCGCGCGATGGTGCTCGACGGCGCGGTGGAGGTCGACGGCGACAAGGTGGCGGCGTCTGCCCGTCAGGCGCAGGGCTTCGAGGAGTCGTTCCAGCGGTTCGCGGGCTGGTGCGCGCAACGCGACTGTCCTATCGGGAGGGACGCGGGCACGGCGGAGTCCAAGTTCCGGCAGATGATCGAGCCGCTCAAGAAGACCCCGATGCAGGTCGGCGACCGCAAGCTGTCCCACTCGGACGCGAACACCGCCATCATCCAGGCGATGTACACCGACCGGCTGTGGGAGACCGCGCTCAAGGGCCTCCAGGAACTGCGGCAGAACAAGGGCACCACCCTGCTGCAGCTCGCCGACCAGTACCTCGGCCGCGCCCAGGACGGCACCTACAGCCGCATCCAGGACGCGTTCGTGGCCATCCGCTGCGTCGACGAACCGCCGATCAAGGACCGGGCCACCCTGGAGTCCAACCGTCGGAGGCTGTTGGAACTGCTGGGCAACGACACGATTCCCACCGACGAGACCGCGCTCGGCCCGTGCGCGTTCTGGCCGGCCCCGCACACGTCGGAACCGCATCCGCCGAACGTGAACGGGCTGCCGCAGGTGCTGGTGGTGTCGACGACCGGTGACCCGGCGACGCCCTACCAGTCCGGCGTGGACCTCTCACGTGCACTAGGGGCGAGGTTGCTGACGTACAACGGAAACCAGCACACGGCGTTCCTCGCAGGCATTGGCTGTGTGGACACCGTGGGCACGAACTACCTGGCGGACCTGCGACTGCCGGAAACAGACGCAGTCTGCTGAGCCCGTCCAGGCAGAAGGATCGAGCCCAGCGCTCCAAGCGCGCAAATCACCGCCGTGATCAGGAAGATCTCGTGGTACTCGGTGAGCAGCGCCTCGGTGAGCCCGCGCTGGTACTCGGCCATCTGCCGGTCGAACTCGGCTTTCTCGACGCCGAACGGCAGCGGCGTGTTCAGGCCTGCCGTGAGCTCGCGGAACCGGTGAAGTCCCCACGCGGACAACGCCGCCACACCGACGAGCATGCCCGTCATGCGCGCGACGACGACGAACGCCGACGCCACGCCGTGACGCACGGCGGGCACAACCCGCAGCACAGCACCGGACAATGGCGCGATGACCAGGCCCAGCCCGAAACCGGCGATGGCCAGGTCACGCGTGAGCACGAGCCCACTGACGTCAGCGGGCCACTGCGCGATGAACACGTACGACACCGACGCCATTGCGAGCCCACCGAAGGACACCCAGCGGTCGCCGAGCCGTGAGGCGAGGAATCCACCCAGGACAGCGCCGACCGGCAACGCGAT
Source organism: Lentzea waywayandensis (assembly GCF_900115955.1). GTDB lineage: Bacteria > Actinomycetota > Actinomycetes > Mycobacteriales > Pseudonocardiaceae > Lentzea > Lentzea waywayandensis. The sequence goes on along the minus strand of NZ_FOYL01000010.1, from coordinate 7,171 downwards.
CAGGAACCGCGTCAGCAACGTCGCCGCGGACGCCGAATCGCGGCGCAACACCGTCTGCGCGAACAACTCCACGTCGACCAGCGTCACCATCAGCGCGGCACCGGCGGCCAGCGACACCCCGAGCACGGCCCAGAACGGTCGCCACTGCACGCCATCAGGGTCGATGAGCCGCACGGCGCTACGGCGCTCCCACAAGAAGAAGCCGCCCAGCACGACAAATGCCGCGATCAGCGTCGGCCAGCCCCACGACGGGAGCACCGACTCGGCGGGCGTCGGGTTGTAGAGCGCCACGACCAGCAAAGACAACGCGGCAGCGAGCAACACCCCGCCCACGACGTCGATGCGCACCTCGCGCCGTGTGTTCGGCACGGACCGTTGCACGATCACCATCGCGATGACCGCCAACGGGATGTTCACCCAGAAAATCCACCGCCAGCTCTGCGGCTCCCACGCCTCGAACAACGGCATGGCGTTGAACAGCGACGCCACCGCGATGCCGTACAGCGTGCCGAGAACAGACCCCAACTCCTGAGCAGCGCCAACGGTCCCGAGAGCGGACGACCGCCGTCGCTCCTCCCACAGGTCCGCGACCAGCGCCATCGTCACCGGCAGCAACGCGCCACCGGCAAGGCCCTGCACGACCCGGCCCACGACCAGCAGGGGCACGTCCGCGGCCAGCGCCGTGATCACCGAGCCCACCAGGAACCCGAGCAGCGAGATCTGCAGCACGAACCGCCGCCCGAGCCGGTCCGACAGCTGCCCGAGCAACGGCATGCCCGCCACGTACCCGAGCAGGTACCCGGTGACGATCGGCGTCGCCTGCTCCAGTTCGTTCACCGCGATGCCGAGGTCGCGCACCATGTCCGTGAGGACACCGACGACGACGTACGCGTCGAGCGCGCCCAGCAGTACCGCCGCGCCGGACGCGGCGAGAGCGATTTTGCGCATTAGGCAGGCGCTGTCACAGTGACGGGCTTGTCGAAGTCGGTCAGACCGATGTCGACCTTCTGACCAGCCGGAAGCTCGAACAACGCGCTCTTGAGCTTGTTGTCCTTGTCGATCGAGAACGTCGCCTTCACGTCCGCGGAGATGCCCGGCACCAGCCCGGCCGCCACGTCCTTCGGCACCGTCGCCTCGACCACCGACACGTCACCGGACGACTTGGTCTTCGCGTCCTTGGAAGAAGAGAGCACCTTCGCGACGCCCTTCTCGGGGTTCAGGATCGCGGACGGGTCGTACACCTGGCCCGCGAACGCCGCTGGCAGCTTCGTGAACCCGCCGGTCGGGCCCTTGAAGTGCAGGTTTCCCCCGGTCAGGACGTACTCGATGGCCAGCAGCTGCCCGGCGAAGTTCACCTTCGCGGTGCCCTTCGAGTCACCGGCCGAGGTGAGGTCGCCGTCGGCCTCCTTCACCGGCACGTCCGGGAGCTCACCGTCGACCTTGATGGTGAAGTGGACGCTCTGGACCGAGCGCATCGATTCGGCCGACTTCGAGAGCAAGGTCGCACCATCGGGGAGATCTCCACCGGACGTGCAGCTCGTGAGCAGGGCGAGTGCGCAAACCAACAACCAACGGGCGGACATGCGTTGATCGTAGAGACTCCGGAGCCCTTAAGCTGCGCTCTATGGACCGCCAGCAGGAGTTCGTGCTCCGCACGCTCGAGGAACGCGACATCCGGTTCGTCCGGCTCTGGTTCACGGACGTCCTGGGCTTCTTGAAGTCCGTGGCGGTCGCACCGGCCGAGCTCGAGGGCGCCTTCAGCGAGGGCATCGGGTTCGACGGCTCGGCGATCGAGGGTTTCGCCCGCGTCTACGAGTCGGACATGGTCGCGAAGCCGGACCCCGGCACGTTCCAGGTGCTGCCGTGGCAGACGCCGGAGGGCACCAACTACTCCGCGCGCATGTTCTGCGACATCACCATGCCGGACGGTTCCCCGTCGTGGGCCGACCCGCGCCACGTGCTGCGCCGCACGCTGTCGAAGGCCAGCGAGGCCGGGTTCACCTGCTACGTGCACCCCGAGATCGAGTTCTTCCTGCTCAAGGACCTGCCCGGCGACGGAAGCGAGCCGATCCCGGCCGACAACGGCGGGTTCTTCGACCAGACCTCGCACGAGACCGCCACGCACTTCCGCCGCCATGCCATCGAGGCGCTGGAGGCCATGGGCATCTCCGTCGAGTTCAGCCACCACGAGGGCGCGCCCGGCCAGCAGGAGATCGACCTGCGCTACGCCGACGCGCTGACCATGGCGGACAACGTCATGACGTTCCGCTACGTGGTGAAGGAGGTCGCGATCACGCAACGCGTGCGCGCCTCGTTCATGCCCAAGCCGTTCTCGGAGCAGCCTGGCTCGGGCATGCACACGCACTTCTCGTTGTTCGAAGGCGACCGCAACGCGTTCTACGACGACGAGGACCCGTACCAGCTCTCCGACATCGGCAAGCAGTTCGTCGCGGGCATCCTGAAGCACGCGCGCGAGATCTCCGGCGTCACGAACCAGTGGGTCAACTCCTACAAGAGGCTGATCGTCGGCGGTGAAGCCCCCACGGCCGTGTGCTGGGGTCACGCCAACCGCTCGGCATTGGTCCGTGTGCCCATGTACTCACCGGGCAAGTCGTCGTCGCGCCGCGTCGAGGTCCGTTCGCTGGACTCCGCGTGCAACCCGTACCTGGCCTACTCGGTGATCCTGGCCGCCGGCCTGCGGGGCATCGAAAAGGGCTACGAGCTGCCGCCGCCCGCCGAGGACGACGTCTGGTCGCTGACGGATCGCGAACGACGCGCGGCCGGATATGCGAACCTGCCGCAGAACCTCGGCGAGGCGCTGACCGAGATGGAGAACTCGGAGCTGCTCCCCGAGGCGCTCGGCGAGCACGTCTACGACTTCTTCCTGCGCAACAAGAGGACGGAGTGGGACGCGTACCGTCGAAGCGTCACCCCGTACGAGTTGCGCACTCTTCTCCCCATGCTGTGAGGCGGATACGTGCTCTCCGTGACTGACGTACCCGAGTTCCAGCCGACGATCTGCGCGTGCACCGTTGCCACGGCGGCGGAGCTGCCCGCGGTCAAGGTCCTGTCCAGCTCGTTCCTCGCGGAGCACCCCGAGGGCCGGTTCGTCGCGCTGATCGTCGACGCGCAGCCGGAGCACGCGGGTCCCGGGCTGATCACGCCGATGGAGATCGGTGTCACCGAGGACGAGCTGCACGTGCTCGCGACCTCGCTGGACGCCGCTTCCCTGAAGGCCGCGATGGTGCCAAGGCTGCTGGAGGCGTTGCTGTCGCAGGGCATGCCCGTGCTGTACCTCGACCCGTGGGTGCAGGTGTTCGGGTCGCTCACGAAGCTCGTGCTGGAGGCGTTGCGCACCGCACCGGTCGTGATGGTGCCCCGCACGTTGCGGCCGTTGCCGTCCGACGGTCTTCAGCCCGGCCCCGCCGACCTGCACGACCAGGGTGCCTTCGACCCCGGGTTCATCGCGGTCGGCAAGGGTTCCGAGCCCTACCTGACCTCTTTGGACATGCCGGCGATCGTGCCGCATTTCGTCGTGCGCGACGCACGGCTCGGATTGTCCGTGTGGAACGTCGCGGACAGGCCGTTGCACCGCACCGAGTCCGGTTCCTTGGCCGTGGTCGGCCAGGACCTGCTGACCGTGCACTTCCGCGGGTTCGACCCGCGCCGGCCCTGGCTGCTGTCTGCCGACTTCGCGGAACGCCCCCGCGTGCTGCTGTCGGAGCACGCCGAGGTCGCCGAGCTCTGCCAGTCCTACCGCGCCGAACTGGTGCGAAGTGGTTGGTCCGCGGCGCCCGTGCCGTACCGGTTCGACTCCCTGATCGACGGGACCCAGATCCCGTCCGAGCTGCGGGCCGACTACCGGGCCTCCGCGTTGACGCCGCCGCCCGCGTTCGGTGAGGACGGTGGCGGCGGGTTCCTCATGTGGGCGTGCGAGGCGACCGAGCACGGTGGCACGCGCTGGGCCGACGCGGTGTGGCGTGCGGATGCCTCACTGCAACAGCAGTTCCCGGCGCCTTTCGCCGCGGACGCCGACGCCTGGCGCGAGTGGTGCTCCGGGGTCGGTGTCGCTTCCGGACGGTTGCCGGCGCCCGCCGTGCCGCAGCCCCGGTCGGAAGGCCCGGCACTGCTCGACCAGCTCGGCGTGTCCGTCGTGGGCTCGGGACCGCTGGCCGAGCTGATGCTCGCCGCCGCCCGTGCGTCCGGGCTGCCCGTGTCGGCCGCCGCGGGTTATCCCGTCGTGGTGCGCGCTTCTTCGGACGAGGTGCCTGCCGGACGGTTCGTGGTCGACGTCGCGTTGGACGCCACGGCTGCGGACGACCGCACGGGCGTGAACGAACTTTGGCTTTCATCTGACGTGTCGCGTGCCGCCGCCGAACGCATCGGCGGTCCCATCGTGCGTGTGGTGCCTGTGCCCGTGCACGACGTTGGCGCACGTGAGCACCAGTCCGGCGAAGTGGTGGTGTTCGCGGCGCTCGCGGACCACGATCTGGACAGGCCCGGCAACGTGCTGGGCGCCGTGTCGGCGTTCCTGACCGCGTTCCCCGACCGCACCGACGTCGAGCTGCGGATCGCGGTGTCCGGCGCGCTCGAGCACCCGGAGGCGGCCGAGCGACTGCGCCTCGCCACGGGTTCTGACCAGCGGATTTCTTTGATCGATGACCTCGACGTGGCGGCCGTCGCCGATGCCGTGGTGTCGCTGCACCGCGGTGGGGCGGACGACCGGATCGCGTTGCGCCTGGCCGAGCTGGCCGTGCGGGGAGTCCCCGTGGTGGCGTCGGACCACGGCGCCGTTGCCGAGCTGTTCGGCAAGACGGCGGTTCTCGTGCCGTGTCACCAGGGCGCCGAACCTGATGTGCAGGCCGCCGCGAAGCTGCTGCGTTCATTGGCCGATGACCTGCCCACGGCCGAGGCGCTCGGTGCGGCCGGGCGTGAGCACGTGTTGTCGGTGCGCTCGGTCGCACGCGTGGCCGAAGTCCTCCGTGAACGCGTCGAGCACGCGTACCGGGGATGGCGGGCACGCCGGCCGAAGCCGAAGGCCGAGGTCGACCCGATGCTCGCGCTCCAGTCGGCCAAGCACGCGTTACTGCGGCAGCCGACCGTGGACGGCCCTCATCGGACGCCGATGGCACCCGCGCTGCGCAAGGTCGTGTTGCGCGCGCTGGACCACTACGACAACCACATGCGCCAGGTGCTGCACACCCTGATCGACGGGGTCGAGCGCACGGTGTCCGAGCTGGTCAACCGGCAGGACGCGCTGAAGGCCGGCGTCGGAGCCGGTGAGCTGGAACTGCTCCGCGCCGAGGTAGAGCAGGTCGCGCAACGCCAGTCGCACTTCGCCGACCAGCTGATCGGCGTCGACGACGGGGTCGTGCGCGTGCGCGCGGACATGGCCGGTCAGGGCCGCCGGCAGCGCGACGTCGAGGACGCGGTCGTCGCCGAGGCGGCCAAGCGCGCGAAGTCGGACGAGGTGCTGGCCGAGCGGATCGACAAGCTGACCGTCGCCCTCGACCGGACCCTGGACCGGATCGACTCGCTGGAGTCGAAGGTCGTCGAGGTGTTCCGCGAGCGCGACACGCGCCTGGACGTCGCGATCCGTGCGGCCAGTCACGCCCAACAGACCGCGGACGCGTTGCGGCGCGTGGTCGTTCGTCAGCATGAGAACGCTGGTGACGCGCCCGCCGTGCGTTCGTCGTTGGTGTTGTGCGACGCGGGCATGATGCGGCTGCCCTCCGACGACGCGTTCATGCTTCCGCTGTTGTCGTCCAACGGCGTGTGGGAGCCGGACCTCGCGGAACTGCTCGACTCCGTGCTGGAACCGGACGGGATCTTCCTCGACGTCGGCGCGTACGTCGGCTACCACTCGATTCGGGTGTTGTCGCGGCTCGGGCTGATGGGCGCCGTTGTCGCCGTCGAACCTGACGCGTCCGCCGCCGCTCTGCTCAGGCACAACGTCTCGGCGAACCTTCCCGCCGCTGTCGCCGATCGGTTGACCGTGGTCGAGGGCGCCGCGTGGGAGAGCGCGGGCGAGCTCGCGGTGTCGCCGACGTTGACCGGCGGTGTGTCGGTGTCGCCGCTGGCCGCCGATGCCGGCGAAGACGTGGCACGGGTGAAGTCGGTGCGCCTGGACAAGGCGCTCGAGGAGATCGCCCTGGTTCAGGGGATGAAGCTCTCCGTCGTCAAGGTCGACACGCCTGGACGTGGGCATCGCGCTCTCGCGGGACTCGTCCGGTTGTTGCGTCGCGACAGGCCGCACGTGTTCCTCGAGTTCTCCGCGACCTCGACGGCGGACTTCGGTGACGATCCGGTGACGGTCCTCAAGGAGTTCGGCGTCTGGGGCTACGACCTGGTGCCGGTGGCGACCCGTCAGCCCGCCGCGCCGGACCAGATCGTGCGGGCGATGGAGGGACTTCGTTCCATCACCCTGTGGCTGCGTCCGCGTCCGGTCGGGGCCAAGCCGGCTGCTCCGTCGCCGTCCGTGCCGATCAAGCAGCCCGCTGACCAGGCGATTTGACTTTGATCCTCCCCATCAGTAACTTTCTCCAAGTCGCAAGCGAGACCCCGGAACGAGCGGTTGACACCGCGGATCGGGCCGGGTAAAGTCTCACGGCGTCAAACCCCCAGAAGTAAATGAACGGCCTAACGTGCTGTCCGGGATCTGAAAATGACCCCGATTTGACACCGGGAAAGCCTCTCAGATAACTTCTGAACCAAGCAAAAAACTGAATGCGAAGCGAGTTTGCGCCGAGCTAAAGAAGCCGAAACGGCCGATTTGACAAAGCGAAAACGAACTGGCTAAGCTTTCAACACAAGCCCCGAGAGAAAGCCTCCGGAAACGGAGACTGGAACCGGTGAGCGCGTGTTCTTTGAGAACTCAACAGCGTGCCGAAACACAGCCAGTAATATATGAATTACCTCCTCGTCGAGGTAGTTCCTTTGAGGCAAGACTAGATTGATGCCAGACATATTCCGTCTGGAGCGATCAAACACAATCCTTATTGGAGAGTTTGATCCTGGCTCAGGACGAACGCTGGCGGCGTGCTTAACACATGCAAGTCGAGCGGTAAGGCCCTTCGGGGTACACGAGCGGCGAACGGGTGAGTAACACGTGGGTAACCTGCCCTGTACTCTGGGATAAGCCTTGGAAACGAGGTCTAATACCGGATACGAC
>NZ_FOYL01000023.1:25995-61114 GCF_900115955.1 Lentzea waywayandensis | reverse complement strand
CAGCAGTTCACGGCGTGGGTGGCGCGTGCTCTGCAGATCGTGGTGCATGCGGGTTCGACGTTCCTGGGCAAGACGGTCGACGACATCACGGTGAGCGTGGTGACGGTCGGTATCGCGAAGATCGTCAAGGAGATGGTGCGGCAGGCGTTGGACGAGGGCCTGGAGGATTTCCGTGACGACGCGATCGTCCAGCTGTGGCAGAAGGCCGAGAGCGACAAGGCGTGGGATTGGGACGACACGCTGAAGTCGTTCGGTTATGGGGCGGCGGCGGGTGCGTTCGCGGGGTTCCTGGGCGGGAACGTGGCGATCTTCAAGCCGGCGTGGGCCGGGAAGTGGATGACGGCCGCGGCCATCGAGGGTGCTACCGAGGTGTTCGTGGGTGCGATCACGATTCCGGCCGGGGGTGATCCCGGGGACATTTGGAAGGGGATGGTCAACGGGCTCATCTCCGGTGGTGGCATGACCGCGCTGCAGAACTGGAAGAACGAACGGGATCAGAAGAAGTTCAAGCAGGACGCGCTGAACAGGCCCGGCGAGATCGACGTTGCCGGGTATGAGCCGGGAAGCGGGATGCCGAACCTGGGCGCGGAAGGCTCACCTTCCACCCACTCGGGGCCGGGGTCGCAGTCGAACTCCGGGCCGAACTCCGGGCCGAACTCGGCGTCTGGCAATGGAACGAACTCCGGGTCGAACTCGGGTGCGAACTCGGGGCAGAACGGTGCGCCTCCGCCTGGGTCGTTCATGCAGGACGGTCCGCCGCCGGTCGGTTCGGGGGGCACCGGCAGCAACGGTGTCAACACCGGCACTGGCACCGGCACCGGCGGTGACAGCGACTCCAACGGGTCAACCAGCACGTCTGGATCTTCGGGCAACACGGGCAACAACTCCGGCACCGGCAGCGACTCAACCGGCACGTCTGGTTCTTCGGGCGACACGGGCAACGACACCGGCACGAACCAGACGAACACGACGCCGCCGGAAAGCTCGTCGTCGGCCAACAGTTCGTCGCCTTCGACGAACACGCCGAACCCGTCTGTGAACGCGCCTCCGTCGTCGACGAACATGCCGAGCAGTTCGACGAATGCGCCGTCCGCGTCGGTCAACGCACCTTCGTCCACCAACCCGCCTTCGTCGCCGACCAACGTGCCGAGCACGTCCACCAACGCTCCCGCCACGCCTGCGAATGCGTCGAGCACCTCGACGAACGGTCCGGCCACGTCGAACGTGTCAGCACAGAACACCCCGAACCTCGGCGAGAATCTGGCGGACAAGCACGGTGCGCCCGCGGTCGTGCCGCAGTCCGCTGTGGAGTCACCGGCGTTGCCGGTGCCGCCGCCGTTGGCTTCGCCGGATGTCGTCACCAACTTGGCTGGGCCGTCGGGGAACGTGACGGTTCCGCCTGTAACGCCGACCACGAAGAGTTCGAGCGACGTCCCCGTGGCCGGCATGCCGGCCACGCCCAACTCCTCGACCCCGACTCCGAACACGTCGAACACCACCACGTCGACCAACAGCACCAACAGCACACCGACCCCGGCCACCACGACGAACATCACGCCTGCGTCGACCACGCCGAAGAGCGACGTCAACGTCAAGGAGAACAGCACCACGCCGGTCTCCATCGAGACGTCCAGACCGTCGATCATGCCGGACGTCACAACGACGCCGCAGACCAACATCACGCTCGAGTCGGACGTGCCGGCGTCGATCGCGCCCGACCTCGAACAGAACCTCAACACCAACCAGCAGTTCGACGCCGACGAGTCGAACCTCGACACCGCCAGCGGTGGCGAGCTCAAGACCGCGCTCGCGAACCCGGCCGCGCAGCAGGTGACCTTGTCCAAGGATCCCAAGAGTGCTGGGCAACAGGTGGCCGAGACGGTCGTGTCGGGGACGATCACGCCCGAAGTCGGTGGTGGGATCGGGGAGTTCCTGACCTCGTTGCGGAAGAACGGCGAGTCCTCGGGCACCACGGTGCTGGTGAACCTCGGCGACTTCCAGATGCATGGGGTTCAGGTCGGGGACTTCTACCGGCTGGGAGAGTTGAACCTGTACGTCGGTGTCAACGCGGTGCGGCGGGGCACGCGTCAGGAGAAGCGGGCGCTCGCGGACCAGGTGCGGAAGTACCTGGGAGAAGGGCTCACGTTGTACCGGGGTGTGCCGGGGTGGCATCAGAGCTGGCACGAGATTCGCAACGGGGTCGTGCCGTCGCTCGACGGGAATCCCAACCCGGACTTCTCCGCCTACGACACCAGTTTCATCCCGTTCACTGCGGACCTTGACACGGCGACGTTCGACGCCGTGGTGCAGCGGGGACCGGAGGGTGGCGACGACATCCGGTTCGTGACCGGGTACGACCCGAACGACTCGGACTTCCCGGTTGGTGCGGTGGTCACCACGAAGGTGTCGGTTGCAGGTGATGTGCCTGTGGTGCTGGTCGACAGTCACACGGCGCGGGTCGGCGGGCCGCTTGTTCAGTTCGACGATGTCGTGGTGACCATGGGTACGCCCGCCGCGGAGGTGTGGCCGGGCGACCACGACGGTGCGCTGTTGAGGTCGTTGATGCCTGCGGCGCCCGATGCGGGGGAGATCACGGACTTCGTTGCTGTGCACGGGGCTTTGCGTCCGAATCCGCGGCCCGCGCCGAGCAAGGGCAAGGGGCGAGCGGGTGTTCGGGTCGAGACCGACGCACCGGTCGTGGAAAGTGGCATCGAGGACCGCAGCGAAGTCGGCTCAACGGGTGGTATCCGGACTTCGGTCGGGTCCATTCCGGACACGGGTCTTGGCGAGTTGGACGAGCACGCCTCCGACCTCGTACACGACTCGGACTCGGACGTCGAGTCCGATGTGGAAGAGAATGTCAAGGGAACCAACCCCCACGAAGGCCTGCTGGGCGCGGTGAACTCCCAACTTCGCAGCTGGGGCTGGGCAAGCGGCAAGATCGAGGCCGGCGAGTTGCGGCTCGCGCTCACCGGCCTGGACGCACAGCAAGTCACGCTGCCCAAGGACTCCAAGGGTGCCGGCCGACAGGTGGCGGAGAAGGTGGTGTCGGGCAGGATCGCCCGCCAGATCGGCGGCAAGATCGGTGAGTTCCTGACCTCGTTGCACGACGACAGCGAGAACGGCAGCACGGTGATCTTGGACCTGGGTGACTTCCGGCTGCGCGGGGTTCAGGTCGGGGACTTCTACCAGTTGGGCGAGCTGAACCTGTATGTCGGTGTCGACGCAGTGCAGCGGGACACGCTTCAGCAGAAGCTCGCGGATCAGATACGTCAGTTCCTCGGCGGCGGCTTGACGTTGCACCGGGTTGTGCCGAGCTGGCATTCGAGCTGGCACGAGATTCGCAACAACGTGGTTCCGTCGCTCGACGGGAATCCCGCCCCGGACCTCAGCGCGTACGACACCAGTTTCATCCCGTTCACCACGGACCTCGACACGGCCATGTTCGACTCCGTCGTACAACGGGGGCCGGACGACGGCGACGACCTCCGGTTCGTCAAGGGGTACGACCCGAATGACGCGGACTTCCCGCTTGGTGTGGTTGTCACTACGAGGTTGTCCGTTGCCGGTGACACGCCGGTGGTACTGGTCGACGGCACCGAGGTTCGGGTCGGTGGGCCGATCCACGGGTTCAACGAGTTCGTGTTCACCATGGGCACGCCTGCCGCGCACGTGCTCCCAGGTGACTACGACGGTGCGTTGCTGGGGTCCCTGATGCCCTCGGCGCCAGACGCGGATGAGATCAAAGCCTTCGTTACTCTGCACGGGGAATTGCGAGCGGACCCGAGCCAGGTGCCGGGCAAGGGCAAGGGGCGCGCTGCTGCCAGCATCGTTACCAGCGCGCCGGTAACGCCGGAGGACGGTGAGTCCGGGCCGAAGGTCCAGGCGGTGGCCGGTGTCGGGCAGGACTCCACTCATGGGCCGGAGCACCGATACTTCTCGCAGGTCGTTGAGGACCACCAGAAGTGGCTGTTCGTCATCAACCCCGACGACCACAAAGAGGCGCTCAAGAAGTTCCCTCTCAATCCGGGTTCGCTGTACGACTCTCAGCTGTCGCGTGGGTTTCAGGAGTCGATGCTCGCGACGTTCGCCAGCGTCCTGGACGGCGATGTCGTGCAGGTCTCGACGCTCGACTGGACCAAGTACGCCGAGTTGCACGGGCTCGCCACCTCGCGGACCACCGGCGACTACGAGTTGGTCGGTGTCAACGGCAGTTTGTCGGCCTTCGGGTTGGTGAGCAAGCGCACGCCGGCCGTCGACCTATTCGACGTGCGAGTCCTCGGCAGGCGGCTGATCGTCACTCTGGAGGGCGGCACCAAGGCCATCGAAGCTGGGGAGCAGGATCCGCTGACCCTGTTCCAGGAGATCGGCGGCATCCCCAGGGTGCACACCATGTACTCGGCGGAAGACACGCCGACCCTGGTGAACGCCATGTTCGACGACTACCGCGCGGCCGTCGACATCGCCCGGGACGACGCGGATCGTCTTCGCGCGATTGGTCAGGTCGTGCGGAACCTGCACGTTTTCCACCCTTTCTCGGACGGGAACGGGCGCCTCAACATCTTCGTGCTGATGCAGCGTTTGCTGCTGGAGAACGGATTCCGGCCGGCCGTCCACCCGAACCTGCACAGCCTGTTCAACGGCGGGTACAGCCTGGACGAGATCGTCGACGCGTTGCAGTCGGCGCAGGAGGTCGACCTCGACGAGTACCTTGCCGGACTGGCAGCGCAGAACAAGGCGGATTCCGAGCCGGTGCAGTCCACACCGGACATCGGCAGGGACTACTCCGCGATCTTCGCGGACCTGCGGCCTGCGAACTTTCCCAACCGGGAGAAGTGGAGCGCCGCCTGGGACGCCCGGCTGGACCAGGCGCGCCGCGATCTCGACGCGTTGCCCGCGAATGAAGCTGAGGCGTTGCATATCGACGCCCACATCGCGACGGGCATCGACCGTGCAGCACTGTCTGAAGTGGACCCGGACGAGAGTGCTGAGGACGCGGTCAACCGTGAGCGGCTGCAGGGCCTGATCGCGCTCGTTTCGTTGCAGCTCAAAGAAGATGCGGATCTCGCACCGGACGCTCGTCGGCGGGCGGTGTCCGACCTGGCCAACTGGTTGACCACCGACCGGCGCGTGGCGTCGTGGGGAGTGTCGCTCCCAGGGCTGCGGGGCGAGCAGCTCAACGTCCCGGACGGTCTCAGTCAGGATGCAGCGATCTCTGAGGCCCTCAACATCGCGCGGGACATCAGCACGCGCTTCAACGTGAACGTGCACTCCGCCCCAGGCGTGCAGGTCCAGAAGGACGAGTACCCGGACGCGTCAGCCATCGACCTCGACGCGATTCGACCGCGGCCATGGAACCTGGACGAGCTGCGCGGGGTGCAGGCCGCGTTGGAGCACTTCGCGCCGTTGCTGGGGGACCAGCGGGCCAACTCCACCCGTGGGCACGAGGTGCAGGAGATCCGGTCGGTCAGCGCGGTTACCTTCCGCCTCGACGAGGACGGTATCGACCCGACCGCCGCGGCCGAGTACTCCCGCCGGGCCGGCAACTTCTCGCTGTACTCCAGCGACGGGATCAGTGACTTCGGCGGTGGAACGCGTGGCATCGAGTCGTTGGCGACGTACGAGATCGCGCACGGTGTGCTCGACTACGCGCTGGCCGACTTCACGAACGAGTTCGGGACGTGGGACGCCAACCGCCGCCCGATCCTCGCGGACACAGCCGAGGCGCCGGTCGAGGGAGTGCAGACGGCCAATGACGACTTCGTCGCGTCGATCAAGGCCGCCCGGCGCGACTGGGACGCCTTCGCTGCGGTTTCGCCGAAGCACGCCGAGGCGATCGCCCAGCTCTGGATGAAGGACCCGCACCTGTTCGACAGCAACAAGAGCGCCGAGCACCTGGCCGAGGTGCTGAGCGCTCACCAGGCCGCGTTCAACGTCGCCGTCGGCGCGTGGACGGCGGACGGCTGGCCGAACTTCAAGAACGAGCGGCCGATCACGAAGTACGGCGCGACGAATCCGCACGAAGACCTCGCCGAAGCGGCGATGTACTACTTCCTCGACCCGGATGCGTTGTGGGAACGGGCTCCGGAGCGTGCGGCTTTCCTCGATGACCTGGTTCAGGGCTGGTCGCTCGACCCCGCTACGCCCGCGTCGGCCAACTTCGTGGCGTTCGGCTATGGCGACCCCGATGACGACGGCAGCGATTCGGATTCCGAGTCCGATTACGGCTCCGAACCGGGCAGTCACGACAACAGCGACCAGGACGACGACAGCAACGACGGCGATCGCGAGCCCGAGCAGCTGCCGGACAGCGATCACGACTTCCGGCAGCGGTTCGCCGACCTCCGCCCCGAGAACCACCCGACCAGGGCGTCGTGGAACGCCGCGTGGGACGCAAGGATCGTCGACGCCAAGCAGCAGCTGGACGAGATGGACGAGGAGAGCCGGGAAACTCTCGTCAACCTTGCTTACGCCACCGCGAACATCGATCGCGGGACGTACATCGCGGGTGACCTCGATCTCGGGCCGGACGGCGAGCTCGAGCTGGAGCGCAAGCAGGGGGCGATGCTGATCGTCGCCGTCGAGCTGGAACCAAACCTCGACCGGCACCGGGACGTGCGCGACGCCATCGGGCTCGACCTCTCGAACTGGCTCGGCATCCAGCGTGCCACGGCTTCGTGGGACGCACGCGCGTTGCGCGGACCGCTCGCCTCCGAATCGGTGTCCGTGGCGTCCGATGTGGACATGGCGATCGAAGAGGCCATCGACCTCATGTCTGACGCGGAAGAGCGTTTCGGCGTAAGGTTCGACTCCGACCGCGGTGTGGAACACCTGCGGAGAAGGCCGACAATCGCGCCCGCCAACGAGGTCGCCGCGATCACCAAGCGGCCGTGGACGCCGGCGGAGTTGCAGGGCGTGTACGCGGCGCTGAGCCACTTCGCGCCGATCCTGGGGGTTCAGCGCGGTGCTTCCATCCGCGCTGACGTCGACCAGGAGGTTTTGTCGGTCAGTGCTGTCACGACGCACCTCGGCGACGAGGGCGTCGTTCTCGGTGCGAACGCGCTGAACTCGACGGCGGCGCGGAATGTCAGCCTCTTCGCGAGCGGGATCTCCTTCGGCGGTTTCGGCGGCGGTGACCGCGCGGTCGAAGGCCTGGTGACGCGCGAGCTGGCCCACGGCCTGCTCGACTACGCGCTCGACGACTTCCAGGACGCGTTCGGCACCTGGGACGAAACCGGCCGTCCCGTGCTGGACGACGACGCGGAGCCGCCGCTCGACACCGCGTCCGCGAACGCCGACTTTGCGGCGTCCGTTCACGCGGCACTGACCGATCCGGACGCCTTCCACGCCATGGCACCGGCGCACGCCGAGGCGATCGACGACATCCAGCAGCGGAACCCGGAGATCTTCCCGCTGGACGTGTCCCCGGACGACGCCGTGCTGATCGCCATGAGCCTGAGCCACGAACTGGAGTACTTCAAGGAGGTCGTCGGCGCGTGGACCGCCGAAGGGTGGCTGAACTTCAAGAACGAACGGCCGATCACGAAGTACGGCGCGACCAACCCGGACGAGGACTTCGTCGAAGCGGTGATGCACCACTTCCTCGACCCGGAAGGGCTGCGGGACAAGGCTCCTCAGCGGGCAGCCTTCATCGAGGGCATGGTCGCGAACTGGACGCCGGTCACCGTCGAATCCACCGTGGACAGCGATCCCGGCGACGGCTCGGACACGGAACCAGACGACGGCGGCGGCAACGATGATCACGATTCCGGCGACCTTCAGGATCCGCAGAACGGCGACGAGTCCGAGGCCGACGAATCGGCGGGTCTCGCGCTGTCCGCCCCAGCGGTGCGGATGCTGGCCGTGCACGGCGTGGAGACGGTGCGTGTGCCCGGCACCGACGAGCAGACCAGCCTGGTCAACGCCATCGCCGCGACCCTGAACCAGAGCGCGCCGGAGGTGTCGGACGAGAGCACGCGGGAGGAGATCGCCGCGGCGGCGGACGCGAGAGTCCACGTGCTGGACCAGAACGGCGAGTTCACCTCGTTCGGGCCGATCACCGGGTTGCCCGTGCACGTGGTCGCGATCACCACGGCCGACGGCGTGCGGTATCTGGGTACGCGGGAGACCGTCCACATCGGACGGCCGGGTGTGTCGTACCCCGGTCCCACGAAGCAGGGCACTCCGAGGTCCTGGCGCACGGTGAACCGAGGCGAGTTCGAGATCGAGACGATCGCGGGCAGGCACCACGTGCGCTTGTACACCGCGGTGGTGAGCCCCGCGAACATCGACGTCAAGAAGCCACAGTTCAAGGACATCCAGCAAGATCCGGACACCGGTGAGCTGAAGATCTCGCCCGGCAAGAACTCCCAGTTGTGGGTGGGCGCGGGGCGGCCGCGGCGCGCGTTGCAGTGGCTCGCGAAGTACCAGGAGACCGACGGTGGCAGGCCCTCTGACCCGAAGAATCCGTCGTCCGCGCCGAAACGACCGGTGCTGCGTTCGTTCCTGGTTCCGCTGGACATCTACCACAAGATCACCAGTGAGGCGACGTTCGAGGGTGCGCCCGGCGCGAAGGCCGACACCCACACGTACAACGTCGACCAGCGCGGCGAACCGAACCAGTTCGGCATCGGCGGCGCGCATCTCGACGAGCTGATCAAGCACGCCGAGCGTGGGTCGCTTTTCAGCTATCCCGCGGACCCTGCGGAGTTCTTCGCCCTCCCGGACCGGGCAGGCCGGGTTGTTCCCGCCGTGCAGCTCTACGAGCGGCTCGGCCTGGACCCGGACTTCCGCAGCGACGCGGTCGGCAAGGCCTACGACCCGTGGTTCACCTGGTTGAAGCAGAACGACGGATCCTGGAAGCTCGACGGGTTCAACACCGACGCGCACCGGATGCACGACATCGCGGAGAAGTTGCGGGAACACCACCTCACCTGGGAACAGTCCACACAGGACCCCGCGAGCCGCACCTCCGACGCTCTCGTCGAACCGGATACCGAGGCCATCCCCAACGCGTCCAACGAGTCGCAGACGAAGGACCTCGGCTTCGAGGCGCGGCTCGGCCGGCTCAACCAGTTCCTCAACGAGGTGGGCCCGGCCTCCGTGAACGTCGAGAAGATCACGAACGAGGTGCTGTCCACCGGCGGTCCCGCGCTCCGGGAGCACCTCGCCGGGGTGACCGCCGTCGACGTCGACGATGCCGTTTTCCAGCAGACACTGCGCGAACGGGTCGTGCCGCAGGCGATGGGCGATGCGATGAACGCCGTCGACGGCTTCATCAAGCAGATGACGTCCTCCTCGCTGCCCGACCTGAAGGGCCTGCAGAACCTGATCGACAACGGATACCGGTCGAAGATGGCGAAGGTCAAACTGTTCGGCCCGGAGGTGATCGAGCCGGTCGTCGAGGTGTTCAAGACCAAGGTTGTAAAGCACCCGGATCTCGAGCTGCTCAGCGAGAACAGCCGAGCGGACGTGGCGGAGGCTCTGAGCGGTCCAATGCGGGACGCGCTGACGGCGAAGTTCGCCGGGATCGCAGGCCTCGGCCTCGAGTCGGCACCCAAGGGCGGCAGGAAGGCGGGTTGGCTCACCGGTCCCCGCGTGTACAGGTTCGCTAGCGCGGTCACCGGTCACCTGCTGGAGCAACAGTTCCCGGCGCTCTCGCCCGCGATCCAGGTGGTCCGCATCGCGGAGATCGCGGAGACCAAGGTGCTCGGCCCGGTCATCGCCGGTGCGCTGAACTCGTTCACCAGCAAGGACCTCGGCGGCACCGAGCCCGACGAGCTGAGAGCCGTGGTGCACGACGAGGTGCTGCCCGACCTGGAGTCCGCGATCGGCACGGCCCTGCGCGACAGCCCGGTGCTGGCGCTCGCGGACCGGAACTTCCGCGACGCTATGGCCGGTACCGTGGCGCGGGACGCTCGGGCACGGGCGGAGAACCTGCTGGAGGGCTTCGAGTTCGACCCGGTGGACTCCACCGTGGTCGACGCGCTGATGGCCAAGGTGCCGGAGCTGGCCACCCAGGCGGAGATCAGCGCATTGCTGGCCGCGGATTCCGACCGCGCCGGCCTGGACTTCAACACCCGGCCGCACGGTGAGGACCCGTTCCCGAACTCGTTCCAAAGCTGGCAGGAAGAACGGCCGGCGGAGTTCGACCGCCAGCGGCGGACCGGTGACGCGCTGAGCCTGATCATCGGTCAGGACCGCAACCCGGAGTACGCGGTCAAGGCGTTGATCGGGGCGCACCCGGAGCTGGACCCGAAGTTCGACGAGGTCGCCACCGCCGTGCAGAAGGAGCCCTTCCGCGCGCCGGGTGTGACGGGCGTCCACACCTTTTACGAGCACGCGCAGATGGTGCTGGGGCAGTACCTTACGCTCACCGCGAATGAGGACACTGGTTCGCGCCTGTTGTCGGTGGACGCGCTGGCGAAGGCGATCCTGTTCCACGACATCGAGAAGGTCAACGCCAAGAACCAGTTCGGCAACGGGCAGGGGCGCCACGACCGGGAGCCGGAGCACAAGCTCGCCGTCGTCATGATGAACCGCTACCGCGGCATCTGGAGCGACGACGCGGAGTTCGAGGCCGCCAGAGCGATCGTCGACTCCGACCCGTTCGGCTTCTACCTGCGCGGCAGGATCGACGCCGACGAGGCCTTCAGGTTCCTCGACGACCTCGCCGCCAGGATCGACCCGACCGCGCGCCCGGAGAGCTCGAAGAAGCTGTTCGAGGAGTTCCACCAGTACTACCAGGCGGACTTCTCCTCTTACACGACGCACAGCAGCTACGTCGACAGAGACGGTGCCGTCCACAGCGGACCGAACTCGTTCACCAACCGGTTCCGGGCCGACGAGGACGGGATCGTCAGGACCGACGACGGCAGGCACTTCGAATACACCGGGGTCAACGGCGGCGACGCGAAGATGGCGGCGCTGGCCGAGATGTTCCGCGACGTGGACGCCGTGCGGGAGAACCGGGTACTGCTCGGAATCGAGCGCGATCACCGGCCGGACGACTTCCGGGATCGGCGACCGGGTGACCCCGGCTCCGGCAGCGACTCGGACAGCGATGAAGATCACGGCGCCGGTGCCGGACAGGCACCACACCGGGATCATGACGCGTACTTCGGTGGGCTCCGGCGGGACGGGTTCGCCACCGAGGGCGAGTGGCGGGACGCGTGGAACACACGGATCTCCAAGACCTCCACGAGGTTCGACGCGCTCTCCGGCGCCGAGCAGGAGCCGGCGATGGCGATGGCGGCGCTCGTCGTCGCGCAACACCACCTGCAGCCTGCCGACTTCGGTCCCGGCCTGACGGCGCTGGAGCAGGCGGACGCCGACCGCTACCTGGCCGCGATGGTGTTCGTCGCGGCGCAGCTGCACGAGGACGCCGGCCTGCTCGGCGACATCGACGCAGCGGCAGACCTGTCGGAGTACCTCGCCGACGCGTTGCCGCAGGGCGTCGAGGACACCAGGACGCCGCTCGAGGTGCGGATCGACTCCTACCTCCCACGGCCGGGCCAGGAGGACGTGCGTGTCCAGCACGGCGAGTCCGGGCTGTACACCCTGGCGCCGAACCAGCCGTCGGACCTGGTGCGGCTGCGCGTAGACGACACCCGCAGCGTCGGCCTGACCCCGTTGATGGCGCGGAACTGGCTGGCGGACAACGGGATCGAGATCCCGGCGTCCGGTGACGTCGACGCCGCCATCGAGAAGCTCTTGTACAGCAGGGACAATGGTGACCGCCGTGTCACCGTGTACGACATCGACGACGCCGCGCACTTCCAGACCGCGCTGCGCGACTTCGCGGCGGACCAGCATGTGGAGCGGCAGCAGGCCGTCGTCGAGGCCATCAACGACTTGTCGGACCTGATCACCACGAAGTACCCGCCGGACGAATACAGCTATGTCGGCGTCGGCCGGAGCCCGGCACCGGTGATCGCGGTGCTGCAGAACCGGGGGCACGACGCCGTCTCGTTCCCGCTGTCGGGCTTCCGGCCCGCGCCCGCGTCGTCCACCGGTGAGACCGGCGGGTTCACCACGTCGATGAACGCCGGCCAGCAGGCGATGCTGTCCAGTCACTTCAGCGAGTTCCTCGGTGACCTGGACCCCGACAAGGACGTGCTGCTGATCGACTACACGCAGTCCGGTCGCACTCTGCTGTCCGTGCAGTCCCACCTGCAGTCGCACCTGACCGGCGAACGCGAGCTCGACGTGGACGTGCGGGCGCTGGGGATCAAGCGGACCGGTGACAACGCAGGGTTGGGCAGCGCCGGTTGGTTGCCACTGATCCACGTCGTGTCCATGGCGCGCGACGGCGACCTCGGTGCGAATGGGCCGGTGCTCGACCATGCGCTGAACTCGGAGATCTTC
This sequence comes from Lentzea waywayandensis, assembly GCF_900115955.1. Lineage (GTDB taxonomy): Bacteria > Actinomycetota > Actinomycetes > Mycobacteriales > Pseudonocardiaceae > Lentzea > Lentzea waywayandensis. The sequence continues at coordinate 48,748 of NZ_FOYL01000023.1, read as the reverse complement.
GACGGTCTCGCCGAGCACATGTCCTACAAGATCCTCGACCAGGACCCGGCAACCTTCGCGGACGACCGGCCCCGTCATGAGCAGCAGCCGGAGTTCGGTGTCACGACGGCCTACGAGGTGTTGAAGGAGGCCGTCGCGCTTCCGCTGAACGATTTCTTCTACTTCGACCAAAGCTCGGAGGTTGACGACGACCTGCCGCCGTTCATCCCGCCGGGGTTTGACTCGGACAGCGAGTTCGGTGACGACTCGGACCGGCCGACCGCACTCGACTACGGGTACGACAGCGAAAGTGAGAGCGACTGGATCGGCCGCACAGACAGCCCTGTCGAGGATCCCAGGTTCGTCTCGCCCGCGATGTCCGTGACGGGGGACCAGGATGATCTTCTGACGCTCCCGGTGGACGACAACGCGCCGCCCACCGTGCCTGTGGTGCCTCTGCACGATTTCGACGCGATCTACGCCGATCTCGATCCCGCGCGCTACTCGAACGAGACGGACTGGAACGCCGCGTGGGACGCGCGAATCTCTGCCGCACGAGAACAACTCGCCACGCTGCCGAACGCTGAGACGCTGCTGGTGTCCGCCTACGTCGCCACCGGGATCAACCGGGTTCGTTCCGACGAGGACGTCGCCGTCATGGGGCCTGACGGACAGGTCGAGAACAAGCGGCTGCACGGGATCGTGACCATGGCCGCAGTGCGGATGGCTCAGAACCGCGACCTGTCGCCCCCGATGCGCCGTACGGCAGCGCGCCAGTTCGCTCACTGGGCAATGACAAGCCGCGGCACGGCGCCGTGGGGAGTGCCGCTGCCGGGGCCCTTCTCCCACGAGCGGGTGTACGTTCCGCTCGATGCCGACGCTGACACTGTGATCGCCGAGGCTGTCGCGATCATGGAGCAGGTCCAGCAGGACCACGGGGTCGTGTTCGACTCGCAGGCTGGTGTCGACGCGCAGCTGGCAGCCGAACCGGACGCGTCCACTGCCGATCGCGACGCCGTCCGCCCTCGTGCGTGGAAGATCGACGAGCTGCTCGGCCTCCGGGACGGGTTCGTCCACTACGCCCCGATTCTCGGCGACCGGCGCGCGAACTCCAGCCGCGCGGACGCCGAGCAGGAGATCAAGACGGTCAGCGCGGTCACCTTCGGCATCAGGCTCGGGGGCTCGGGGATCGCATTCGGCGTGCTCGGCGCCCACTACACGGATTTCAGGGGCCTCAACATCTTCAGTTCGGCGCTCGCGCTCGGGCGGAACGGTGGTCGGCGGGGCATTGAGGGTCTCGTCGCCCACGAGCTCGCGCATGCCCTGGTCGACTACGACGGTGAGCGGTTCCGCAGCGCGTTCGGCAGCTGGGACGAGACCGGCGAACGGCCGGTGCTGGCGGACGACGCCGAACCCCCGGTCGACGGTGCCGAGTCGGCGTTCGACGACTTCCACAAGTCGATCGCGGCCGCGCTGCAGGACCCGGACGCGTTCCGCTCACGCGCGCCGCGGCACGCCGCCGCGATCGAAGCCATCAGGGCTGGGAACTCTGCCGTCTTCAGCGGTCCGGCGACCCAGTTCAACGCCGGCCGGATCGCCGAACGGCTACGTGGCGACCTGGCTTCGTTCAACTCGGCCGTCGGCACGTGGACCGAGGACGGCTGGCCTGCCTTCCAGGGTGAGCGGCCGGTCACCCGCTACGGCGCGACCGACTCGGACGAGGACTTCGCCGAGACGGCGATGTTCCACTTCCTCGAACCAGAGACGTTGCGGGACAAGGCTCCTCAGCGGGCCGCGTTCATCGAGGACCTGATCTCGAAATGGTCCGCGCCGGTCGAGGCTTCTGCAGGCGACTTTGTGACTGAGGACTCGCCCGTGGGGGACGATGAGTTCGAGAGCGACGATGACCCGCAGGACGACGAGCACGGTACCGAGCCCGATGAGACCAACGGGGCTGACGACGATGATGCCGCCGAAGAAGAGGGTGAGAGAGGTACCGACCACGGCACGGACGACGAGTCGGAGACCGACAGGTCCGAGACCGATGAGTCCGATGTGGACGAAGATGACGACGCCCCCGATTCGCGCCCGCTGATCGACTTCCGGCGCGGGGAGTTCGACACCGACGAGGACTGGACGCAGTGGTGGAACAGCGTCGTCGCGGACGTCGAGGCGAGGAACGAGGACGAGACCACCACCACCGCAGCGCTTGCGCGGGCGAGTGGGGTAGTAGCCGGGGTGTTCGGGCCTGCCGACACGCAGCGCCGCCGGGCCGATCTTCGGGCCGACACGGAGATCCTGGTCATGGACCAGATCCTCAATGACGGCGGTGACGTCACCGTCAACGCACTGGAGGTCGCCGCGTGGGCGGCTGAACAGTGGCAGGTCGTGGGTTCGGCGCCGATCCGGAACCAGTTCGTCCACCTCTACCGCGTGGACGAGCGTGACGCCGCCTGGGCTGCGGCATGGGACGAGGCGCTGCTTGGGCACGCGTCGATCGAAGGTCCGCAGCCGCATCTGGAACGGGCGCGTGAGTTCGTGACGGAGGCGTTGGGTGACATCGAGTTCGAGGGTGACGTCCAGAAGAACTTCGAGCAGCGTCGCGGTTGGATCGAGGGGATCGTCGACGAGCAGATGCAGGCGGACAACGGTCTCGAAGGCCGGGCCCTCGTGCTGGCGCACTGGCTGGGTCAGCGGATCGTGGACATCGCCGACCTGGAGAGTGCGCCGCGGAACGACGAGGACGCCCAGTCGTGGATCGGCTCCGTGCAACTGGCCGGCGACTCCGACGAAGACCAGGCCGAGGACGAGGAGTTCTCGGACGAAGCGCGCACCGACGACGGTTCCGGGGAGTTGGAGCACGACGGCGCTGTCGATGCCGGCTTCCATGACCGGCTGGCCCACCTCGAGCGCGGCGACGGGGAGATCGCCGACGACCTGATCACCGCTTGGGACACCGAGATCGGCCGGGCCATGACGGAGTTTGAGGGGTTCGCGGTCGCCAACAAGGTCGATCCCGCGACCGCGTTGGACGTCGCGCAGGGCTTTGTCGAGGAGGCGTTCGGTGTTGAGCTGACCGGTTCTGAGGACCATGACGAGTTCCTTCACATCGGCGTCATGTATCTCGTCGCCGAGCAGATCGTGTACGACGACCACACGGTGACGCTCGCACCACAGGAACTGGCGCATTGGGCGGCGGCCCAGTTCCTACCGGCGGTGAATGACGCTGCGGAGATTGACGCCGCGGAGACAGGGGTCGAGTTCGGCGCCGACACCGAGCCTGAGTCCGAGGCGGAACCCGAAGCAGGGTTCGAGGACGAGTCCGAGAGCGAGGTCCCGGTCGTCGGCAGCGTCACGCGCGCTGGTGACGCCTCGTCGATCAACGACCTGCCGTCCTTCAACAGCCTCGTGAGCGATGCGGACCCCGAGTACGACGGTCCGCACGTTGACGAGGACGTTGATGACACACGGTCTGTCGCGGATGACGACGCCATCCTCGACTTCCGCTACCGCCTGGCCCACCTACACCCGGCCGGCGTGGGTTACACAGGTGACTGGGACGCGGAGTTCGCCGCCGTTGCCGGTCGGCTGGCGGCGAACAAGGACATGCGCGCCAAAGCGGACCAAATCGTCGAGGCGGTCTTCGGCAAGCCGCACGCCGGCGTCAGCGATCTGGTCGCCGAGCAGATCTACGCCGACGGTGGCGACACCGAGAACGCCGAGGAGCTCGCTCAGTGGGCGCAGCGGCAGATGGTGGTGCAGGACTACCTGGATCGGTTGGACAGCAAGAACTTCCGGACCGAGGACGAGCGCGCCGTCGCGTGGGAGGAGGCGTACGAGGAGCTCAGCCGGATGGACCTCGGTGTCCAGATCACCGATGCGGCCTTCGAGATCGTGGAGAGTGTCTTCGGGGACATCCCGGAGATGAGCGACGAGCGGCTCCAGAACCTCTCCGAGCGCGAGACGGCTGTGGCGAACCGGTACGTCGGCGTCGCTAGCCTGGTCTCTCTCCAGATCCTGGCGGACGGTGGCTCCACGGAGAATGCGCACGGGTTCGTCGAATGGGTTGAGGAACACCAGCGGGCCGAGCTGCATGACGAAACGTCCAACGAAGACACGGAATCCAGCGGCGACGGCGAGCTCGCCAGCGAGCTCGACAGCGATGGCGAGTCCGGCAACGACCACGGCGAAGTCGAGGTCGACACCACGCGATACCAGGCGCCGCACGGCATCGGGCAGGGCCGCGGGCAGGTCGAGTTCCATGACGCGGCCGACGTGATGCAGCAGATCGCCCAGGCCGTCACGAAAGCGGTCAACGACCGCCACAGGGCGCTCCAGGCCAAGGAATCGTTCCTGCACAAGGTGAAGGCTGCGCTCGAAACCGTCGGTAGGAAACTGACCTCCGAGCCCCGCCCGGAAAAGATCAGCACACGGGAGTTCAACGAGCAGGCCGTCCAGAACCTGCTGAGCAGCGACACGCCGACCAGCCTGCTGGAGGCGATCCTCAACGGCGGTGTCACCCTGCGGATCATGGCCGACACCCCGCTCGGCCAGGTAGAGCAGGACGTCGTCATCCGCGCCACGCTCGGCCCCGGCGACTTCCGGCGCACCGCGCAGGGCCTGCCGCACACGACACCGGTCGAGGGCGAGATCTTCGGCGCGAATCTCAACCCGGACGTTGTCCCGACCGCGCTCAACGAGGTGCCGGACGTCCAGGTGCAGGCCGAGCCGCAGGCGCACTTCAACCACGACCTGCGGATCACGATGGACGCGCCGCTGGGCGAGTTCAACCGCACGGCCGTCATCCGAGGCGCCGTCAACTCGTCGATCGCCGTCACGGAGGCGCTCGCCGAGGCCGCGCCGGCGCCGGAGTCGGAGCCGATCCGGGAGAACCAGGAGCCGTTGCGACGGGCCCAGAAGCGCAAGGGGCACATCGGGTTCAGCGAGAACGCCAGCGTCTGGGCGGAGCCCGCGCCTGCGGTCGAGCTGCACAAGACGATCACCCGGCTGCTGTACCCGGCCGACCCGCCCCGCCGCCGCACGACCAGGCCGGCCGCGACACCGGCCGCCTCCCGACAGATCGTCAACGCGACCGCGCCGGCCGAGCTTTGGCGCAGCGACAACGTGCGCGCGGCGATGTCGGAACAAGGCCGCGTGATCACACCCGACTCCGGCCCGTTGTCCAAGGTGACGATCAAGCTCGACCTTCGTGACAGGCAGCTTCTGGAGAAGATCAGGACGCCGGACGGCCCGCGCTACCGGGTGCGCGCCACGCCGACGTGGGACGTGAAAGCCAGCTACCGCAAGACTTCCGTCAACGACGTCTGGTCCGGCTCGCTGCTCAGCGCCCCGGACACCCCGGTCGACCTCTGGGTGGACGAGCAGGGTCTGTGGGACCTCGGGCTGGGCACGCCGACGAAAGGCGCGAAGGCCACGCACACCCCGGGCGGCCTGGAAACCCTCGCCGAGCAGGACGAGGACGCGGAAGGCGTCGAGAGCACTTTCCGGCCTGACCCGAGGGGGTCGTCGGACCAGGTCCTCGAAGGCATGCCCGACTACCTCGTCAACAGCGAGGGCTTCGGCGAGGCCATGCCGCACACCCAGGTCAAGGGCATCAGTATCGAGAGCGCCTTCCGTGCCATGCTCCCGCAAGGAAAGCGTGTCCTGGTCAAGGGGAAGGGCCGCCCGGACTCTCTCCCGACCGGCAGGCGCAAGCAGAAGATCAAGGGGCTGCACCACGTCGAACGGGCGATGAAGAACGACGTCCCGAGCATGCTCGGCGATGGTCGCGAGTTCACCGTGGAGATCGACGGCAAGCCGCACACGCTGGTGGCGAAGGCGAAGCTCGACTGGACGACCGGCAACGGCGTGCCCGGCAAGCCTCGCTGGACGATGCCTCCGGAGACCCGCTACCGGCGGTTCCGCCGGGCCGACCACAACTACTCGTCCGAATCGTCGCTCTCCCTTCCCGTCACCGTGACGGCGCAGCCGCCGTTGCTCGCCATCGTCACGCCGTCGGGCACGCCGAACGTCAACCAGCAGATGCAGCGCGATGTCTCCGAGGAGCACAAGCGGGCGTCGTTGCTGCTCGACCTCGACCCGCGCGTGAGCGAGGTGGACGTCTCCTACGAGTTCGAGTTGCGGGATGCGGACCGGGACCTCGTCGGCCGGGTCGAGCACGGCGAGAACGCAGGTCTCGGCGGCACGCTGCGCTTCGGCCATCCGAAGGCGCCGCGGGCCAACGGCGGCCGCGGCCTCGTGCCGTTGACCAGCCCGCCGCCGAAGGACTTCGGTCTGGAGGAGCTGCTGGTCAACACACCGGAGGGCGAGTCGTTCTTCGACCAGGTCGCCAAGATGCTGCCGAAGCACATCACCGAGGTGGGCGCGCCTGGCCGGGACGTGCTGCAGGACTTCCTGCACCGCGTGAACTTCAAGGCCGAGCTGATGAGCATGGTCACGACCGATCCGATCGACAACCCGGACTCCAGCTGGCGGCGGTCGGACCCGTTGATCAAGGGGCCGGTGAGCAGCCCGGCGGACATCCCCCGAAGGGGTTCGGCGATCGAGATGCGGGCCGTGGCGCGCAAGGTCGAGATCATCGAGGAGATCGCGGACACCGACGACAAGAAGCACACATCTATCCTGCTCGACTGGGACAACTCGAAGGCTGCCCGCACCGACACGTGGACGGCCAGGCGGCGTGGTGCCCTCAGCGTGTTCGCCGGAACGTTCGTGGCGGCCGGCAAGTTCGTCGTGACGATCGGCGGTCTGCTCGGCGTCAACCACGAGCGGTCGTGGAGCAGCAAGTTCAAGCGTGAGACCGGTATCCGGTTCGAGCACGACTTCGGCGGCAGGTTCATCCGCTACAGGACGGTCTACCAGTTGCAGGTCCGCGTGCTCGGCCAGCCGCCGGTGTTCCTGGAGGGCGACCTCGTCGGTACCCAGGTGACGACGCTGGATCGCGCGCTGGCTTCAGGCATCGTCGATCGCGCTCCCGACGAGCACGCGCCCGAGTACCGCAAGGGTGATGACCGAACGCACTTCGCGCCGGCGCACCTGGAGTCCGGGTTGTCGATGGCGGGTGCAAAGGTCCACTCGTTCCGCGGCAAGGACCGTATCTACGCGGCGATCGCCGACACCTTGCGCAAGGTGCCGAACCACCGCTGGTACCACTTCAGCTCGTCGGAGTTCATCAAGTACTTCGACGACCCCGACCTGGCAGCGGGGCTCAAGTCACTGGTCAACGACACCACGCGGCGGCAGCGCGCGGCCAAGTCGCGGATGTCGGACAAGCAGATGATGCAGCTGATCGACCTACTGCTCGGGCCGGGCCTGGTTGTGCCGCTGGTCAAGCAGGGGCCGTTCACCGACACGGTCGTGATGGTTCGGATCAAGGCCACATTGGAGAGCCTCGCCGACGGCGACCTGCAGATCGAACTGGTCGATTCCACCACGGAGACCCGGACCAAGGAGTACGAGACCCGCACCTTCACCACCGACCGGTCCACCACTGCGGACATCGGTGTCCAGAAGCGGATCACGGGGGCCATAGTCAAGGGCGCCAACGTGTTCCTGGCGACCCTGAGGCTGGGACGCACCTGGTCGTCGTCGGTCTCGATCGCCAACGACACGGGCAAGGTCACCGAGCACAAGCACGCCGGCACCAAGCTCACCGAGGCGGGCGGCCAGAACGACACGCCGATGCGGCACTTCGCTGGTGACCTGAGGCTGATCCCCGAGGTCACGACGTACACCCGCACGAACAAGATGCTGCGCAGGATCAGTCTCGGCAAGCCCGGCCGGCACGGGCTGGACGTGCGGCCGGTCGTGCTGACCGGCCCGTTCGCCGGCCTGACCCGGGACCAGTCCGACCCGGCCGACCCGCTCGGCCAGACCGTTCCCGTCGAGCTGCTGGTGCCGAACCACCTGGTGACGACGGGCCGGGCGCCGGACCCGATCACGGTCACGCCGACCCCGGCGCAGGACCTGCCAGGCGACACGCTGATCGACAATCTGCCCAAGGGGGACCGGACGGTGGAGGGCGCGGACGTCCTGTCCGTCGCCGGCACCGAGCACATCGTCGACTCGGTGTTCCGGATGCTCGACCGCGCCTCCGGCGACCCGGCTTTCGCGCAGCGCACCGGCTCCAACGCCGAACTGATCACCGACCAGTTCTCCCCGGAGGCGTTCCGCAAGGATCCGCGGATCTTCGGCAGGGTGCACGTGGTCGAGGGCATCGGGCACGAACGCCGCCGCGCCGACGTGCACGCGCGCGCCGGTGTCGTGCTGAAGCCGGTCAACCCCAGGCGACTCGGTCCAGAGGAGTACCAGCGGACCAAGAACACCACCGTCAGCGGCACCGCCGTCAGCATGGGCAAGGGCGCCACGACATCGGTGAGCGCCGACCTCACCAACCTGGACGCGATCAGCGGGACCGCCGGCCCGATGGCAGGCGGTGCCAAGGGTGCTCCCGAGGGTGTGTTCATCTTCAGCTTCTCGCCGTGGTCGGCGAGGTTCGGTCGCAAGCGCGCCCAGCGCATCCAGGGCATCGAGAAGAGCCACTTCACGCCGAACCCGACCAAGCGGATCCTGATCTCGGTCGGCGTGGAGGCCTCGGTCGTCGCCGAGACGCAGGTCCGCGGCAACCTCGACTTCGCCGAGCTCAAGTCGCGACCTCCACTCGCCGCCGCGGGCGAGACGTTCACGTTGAACGACTCGGTGCTGATGTGGGTGACCGAGGAACAGCTGGCGGAGCTGGAGCGCCAGGACGTCGAGCGCCGGGCCGCCGCCAGCCCGTACTTCCCTGACCTGGACACGTTCCCGCAGATCCCCAGCCTGGATTCGCTCCCGGAAATCCCCGACCTCGACGCGCTCCCGGAAATCCCGGACATCGAGTCGGACGCCAGCTCGGACGCCGACGAGACCCCCGCGGCGGAGAAGCTGCCCGCACCGGAGTCGATGCAGAACCCGCACGTCACATCACTGGGCATCGGCGGCGTGGTCGGCAAGATCGACATCAGCGAGGTGATCGACGACCTTCGCCAGGCGATCACCGACCACCCGGAGCTCGGCGCAGAGGCGGCCGAGCAGCTGCTGCCGAAGTCGCCGCTCACCAGCTCGCACAACAACACACGCGCGGTCAACGAGCTGCTGTCCAACGTGCACCAGATGTTCACCACCGTGATGAACGGCGGCGTGGGCACGCCGCTGCGGGTGGAGTTCCGGTTCTCCGGCCGCACCTACGTGTTCACAGTCGAGGGCGAGTGGACGACGTTGCCGACCGACGGCGAGATCGAGATCGTCCGCAAGTTGGCGGCTCGCACCATCGTGTCCTTCGGCGAGACCGACGAGAAAATCTTCGGCCAGAACATCGTCGATGTCGCCGCTGTCGTGCGTGCGCACGGGCAGTTCTCGGACCCAGGAGGCCAGGGCTCCAAGCCGACCTCCGGCAACCTCGCCGTGGGTCTGCGGGCTGGCTACATCGCGCTGGCGCAGACGCACGCAGAGTCGCATTCGCACTCGCAGTCAGCTGGTTCCTACGGCGCGATCCGCGGACCCGTGGGTTCCTACTCCGGTGTCATCAAGCTGACGGCCAAGATCGAACGGAAGCTGGGCTTCGACAAGGACAGCCAGGAGAACACCAACAACGGCGCGGTCGTCTCCAAGGTCGTCGAGAAGCAGATCAAGATCCGGAAGATGCCCGAGGAGACGCTGCTCCCACCGGGCAGCACGAAGCCGCTCGGCGCCGAGGGCGAGATCCGGACGCTGCCCGCCTCCGACGCGAAGGACATCGCCGGGTGGCGGCAGGACGCCGACAAGAGCCTCGCGCTCCCCGACTCCGGCGACTACGAGGTCGAGCACTACTTCGGCATGATCAAGACGTTGCGTGCCGCGGCGAAGGTGGCACTGGTGAACTCCGGCGTCACGGTCGACACGAAGGTCGCGCTGGCTGTGGACGCGGCCATCACGCCCGCCACCGTGAAGGCGGGCATGCCGGCCATGCGCGCGGGCCTGTTCAAGTTCCCGGTGGCGGGGCTCGACCGCGATGTCGAGTTCCACGCGCGGCTCAAGCCCGGCCCGAAGCTCGCGTCCGCCAGTGGCCGCGTGGAGATGGACAGCTTCACCGGCGACGCCGCGAGCGACTCCGTCGAACTGACCTCCGGCAGCGAGTACTCGGCGGGTGGGCTGCTGCGCGGCAACGGTGGCACCGACCACTCCGGTGGCACGCGGAAGGACTTCGGGTCCGTGCAGACGCTCGCCGTGCTGGAGCGGTCGGGGCCGTCGAACCGGCCGGACAAGACGGTCAACATCAACGTCTACACGGAGATCACCTCCAGCCGCGACCCGAGGTTCAGCCACCGCACCCCCCACCCCAGCCTGTCGTCGCGCGGTGTGCTCGCGGACGTCGAGTTCAAGGTCGTGGCGACGAAGCCGGGCTCCACGTCGAAGGTCGGCGTCGCCGGGGTCTCCGTCGACAACGCCTACCTCGTCCGGATGCGCGAGTCCTCCGCCGAGCGGCTGCTGGGCCCGCTGCCGAAGCCGCTGGTCAAGGCCGTCTCCGACTTCACTGCGGCGAGCAAGACGTGGACGAACGCCGTCGGCACGTTGGAAGGCGCTCTGTCGGTGGACGCGAACGCCGACGTGACGGCCCTGCAGGCCGCGGTCGACACCGCCAAGGCGGCGTGGTGGGACTCGATGCGGGAGTACCACCGGCAGCTGCGGCTGGCGCAGGAGCCGGGCTCGGTCAGCGCGCTGGATCTGGAGGCGAGACAGGAGATTCAGCCCGTCGGGGGCGTGCTGCGTCCCGTGCCCGCGCCGGAGTTCCTCGCGGACTTCGACTTCGATGCGCTGCCCCCGGCCGCGCAGACCTCGTTCTTCGAGTCGCTGAATCTGCTGCACACGGCGCCGTCTGCCGTCGTCGCGCCGTCCTCGCGCCCCTCCACGGTGATCAGCGCCAACGGCCGCGATCTGCCGAAGATCGTCCACGTGCCGGTGCTGGGCGGTCCTGTCGACGACTCCGCCTGGGCGTCGTTGGCGGTCACAGCCAAGACCGCCCGAAGTGAGGGCTGGACGCCGGTCCTGGTGACCGATGTGCCGCGCGCGGCCTTCGTCGCGGCCCGAGCCGGTGACCCGCACCTGACCGACCTGCTGCGGATGGACCGGCTGGCGCGGCAGCACGGGTTCCTGGTAGTCGACGTCGACGAGGTGTTCAACGCCGACGCGCCGATGGAGGACCAGGACCTGTTCTCCGCCGCGAACGACAACATGACCGACGAGAGCCGTGACCTGGCCCGCGCGGTCCTCGGCGCGGAGCTGACGCGGCGCTTCGGCGGCATGGTCGTGTCCGCCGAGTACGCGCTGACGGACATGGGCACGTTCACCGCCGCGGTGTCGACCGAGTACGGCTTCGCGCTTGGCGACCCTTCGGTCACAGACGTGCCGCCGGTACTGGTCGTGCCGCACAGGCACCCGTTCGCCGACCATTACGCGCAGCAGCTGGGCGACCTCGTTCGCACCGGACGTCCCGGCAACGCGAACACCGCCGCGATGACGGCCGCCGGGACGTTCGGCGCCGTCCCGCTGATCAAGGACGCCGCTCAGTTCCAGGGCGACTCCTCGGACCCCGGCACGTCGACGCTCGCGGATCTCGTTGACCTCGTCGGCAGCGTTGTGGAGACCCTCAGCAGGGGGCTGCGCGCTCGTGGCGACCTGGATTTCTCTGTGGTGGGAAGGTACTTGCGCGACCACCCGCAGGGCGCGGTCGTGTTGGAAGCCGCGGTGGCGACCATCGCCCGTGAACAGGCGTGGCGCGACATGCTCCGCACAGTCACGATGCCCGACCGAACTCCTGATATGTGGAACGTGTCCGAGGAGGCTGAGAAGTGGCTGAACATCGCTCCTGACTGGGTTGCCACGACGCGCGGGCTGACCAGAGAGGCGCGCTTCCACGCCGATGTGATCTCGTTGCCGGACGTGAGGCCGGAGCGGGACAGCCGCGAGGCTGCCGCCGTGCTCACGCTGAAGATCCAGCACGCCGGCACGAACCGCGCGGATGCGCTGCGAGACGGCCCGAACGCCGCGACCGATGACGTACTCGACCTGGCGATCCAAGACGGTTCGATCACGTTGGCCGACGAGGCCGCAACGCTCGCGCTGGCGACCCAGATCCGCGACGCGTTGCGGGACGGCCTTGAGCACCGGGCCGGCACCCTGGCGTTGGACACGGCGCTCGAGCTGGCGAACCGGCACGAGCGGCCCGGTGTCGTGCTGCGGGCGGCGGTGTCCGCGATCGCCGCGGATCCCGCGGACGTGGGCAGGGTGCGGAGCGTCGCGATGCCGCCCGCGACCGAGGACTCGCCGGTCCGGGACGTGTTCGACCTCCTGATCTTCCGCACGCCGCTCGGTGCGGAACTCGGCCTCGATTCGGATCTCGACCCGCCCCGTGGCCGGACGGCTCGCGCCCATCCCGTCATTCTCGTGCCGGCCTCCGAGGTCGCGCCGCAGCTGCCGGGTTCGGTGAAGTTCCGCTTCTACAGTTTCACCGGCGACACCGCCCAGCCCACACCCGAGGTTCGGGATGCCCTGGAGCTGCAGGCCGAGCAGCTCGCCGAGGCGATCGTCACCCGGCACAGGCTGGGCATGGCCGCGCCAGAGGTGGTGATCGAGGGCGGAGGGACGGAGCTGGGCAAGGAGCGCCGCAACAACATCGCGGCGCTGTTCGAGATGGCGGTCGATCGCCAGCTGGAGCTGACGCAGCACGACGTGGATCCGAGTGCGCGCATCTCCCGTGACGACGTGCGCCTCTCGGTCCGGACGACCGACGCCGACGCCCACCGGACGGCCAGCGTGCGCGTCATCGTGGACGGCACGGTGGCCGCCCCTGGCCGCACAGAGGAATCGCCTGCCACACCATTCCCCGCGGTGCCGGAAACGCGCACCGCGCCGCCGGTCGTCGTCGAGGTCGGCGAGAACGGCGAGATCTCCGACAACGCGCAGCTGGTGGACTTCTTCCGCGACGTGGCCGCCGCAGGGCCCGAACCCCACGTGGTCGTGCGTGGTGGCGGGGACCAGGGTGGATCGCTGCGCAAGAAGGTGATCCGGGTTCTGACCGACGTGTTCAACAGGGTCACGCGCAGGCCGAACGCCGTCGTCATCACCGAGGAGGCGGGCGACGGGCCGGTCACCATCCGGGTCGACCGGACACAGACCAGGAACAGCCCGGAGGGCGTCGAGGCGTTCGCGCCCAAGCCGGTCACCGTGCCGGAACACGTCCGGGAGAGCCGTGCGCTCGGCCTGGTGAAGGCGACCCAGGAAACGAAGACCGGCGCACAGGTGGCGGGGCTTGTGTCCACCGTGCTGACCGGCGAGGTCGACGGTCTGACCGCCATCGAGACGACGGTGGACACCGACAGCGAGTTCGGGTCGTTCCTCGGCGACGGCCGTGAGTTCCAGGTCAAGGTCGGCGACACGTGGTACGCGGTGACGGTCCTGGCCGAGCTCCAGACGCCGCAGCACCCGATGTCCAAGGGCGGGGCGAGCGCCAACCACAAGGCCGACCTCAGCGGACTGGACCCCAAGTCGGTGTCCGCGAACAGCACCATCGCCACCGGCGGCGACGTGGGTGCGACCGCCACGTTCACCTCGGGCGTCGGCCCGACCGGCTCGATCGGCGCGCGGGTGTCACTGGGCGCGCCCACCGTGTCGCAGTCGCATTCGACCGGCGTGCAGACGTACCGCGGCCTGTTCCCCGGCGAGACGGCGCTGCAGACCGGCGTGCCGGTGAAGTGGTCGGTCACCGTGGTCGACGCCCAGCTGCAGCAGGTCGGCACGGACTCGTTGCAGCACGACGTCACGCTGAGCGTGCCGAACAAGAAGAACTCGCTGCCAGTGGGCACCGACAAGTCACGGCGCTCGATTGATCCGGGCGTGACGCCGAAGCTGATCACAATGCTCGGCGAGGCCGTCACCCGCGTGCAGGACAGGTTCGCCGAGATCGCGGCGATGATGCACCCGTCCATCACCAAGGTCGGTGCACCCGGCCGCACGACGCTGAAGACGTTCCTCAGCGCGGTGAACCTCACTGCCGAGCTCCCGAGCATGATCGACAACTGGGTCTCCTCCGCCGACCTGGTGAGCCCGCATGGCCGCCACGGCGCCGCGGTGCGGATGAAGGCCGTTATCAAGGAAGCCAAGCTCCTTGACGACTACGACGACACGACCCTCGCGCTGCACGACGCGTCCACCAGGGGCGTCACGAACACACCGGTGTCCAAGAAGGGCTTCAGCGTCTCCGGCAGCCTCGGCGGCGGAGCCACCACGGGCCAGGTCGGCGGTGCGGCGTTGCTCGGCGCCAGCATCGGCGTGTCGAACAGCGAGTCCACTCCGGCGGGCGCGCAGGGCAAGCACGAGATCGGCACCGACGTGAAGGGCCGCACCGGCGCCTACGCGGTCAACGCAGTTGTGACCGTGCAATCGGCGGAGGGCCAGGAGGTCGAGGTCGAGGTCGAGGCGATCATCCGTCTCAGCCTCGCCGAGGCTGAGAAGCACGGATTCGCGGTACCGGAAGGCTTTGACGGCACCGAAGTTCAGCCGCCCGCCGACGGCAAGCAGCGCTTCCTGCCGCCCTACCTCGCCTACGACATGGCCACCGGCAACGCGAAGATCGGCCGGTTCGACCAGATCGACAAGGTCAAGGAGCAGATCGAGGAGACCCTGTCCCGGATCGACGGGTTCGAGGACTTCCTGCCGACGTGGGGTACGCGCCAGGAGCACAAGCCCTGGTACCACGTCGATCTGACCGCGGTGAAGGCCCAGATCGCGACGGCGTTGTCCGGGGTGTTCGGCGGGTTCGAGAACGCGCTGCGGAAGATGGCGGAGGCGAAGTCCCGTCTCGGCGACGACTACGCGCAGTTCGCCGAGATGATGACGAACCAACGGATGCTGGACACGAACCTCGCGCCCGGCGCGACGAAGTCCCAAATGGACAGTCTGTTCGGCAAGAATCTGCCGATCGTGTTCAAGCGCCGCGGGTTCTACTCCAACGACTACGTGCGCGTCACCGTCAAGGCGAAGCTGAACGACACCAAGTACGACGGCGAGGTCGTCGACCGGGTCGTCCGCAGCTCGGACACGCGCGAGTCGAAGATGGGCGCGAGCAGCAACCGGGCGTTCTCCTACTCGGTGGGCCCGGAGGCCAGGCTGATCATCCCGACCACGCCGGACGACTCGTTGCTCGTCGTAGTGCCGAACACGTCGATCAAGTACAACTCGTCGACCACGCACCAGAACACGTCCGGCCCGCTGACGGTCAACTTCCTGGTGAACGCGGGAAGCTCGACCAGTCACCGGTTCTCCAGCGGCATCTCCTACGAGGTCACCATCGAGACCTACTCGCGCCCGAAAGCGTGGGTGCGCCGCCTGCTACCGGGCCTGCCGGGCTGGCAGACGCCGAAGGTCAAGACGATCGCGCAGACCGCCGCCGCGGACCAGACGGCAGCCGACCCCGACACCATCTCGCTGGACCGGGTCACGGGCGACGTGCAGCTGTTCCTGCCGGACAGCTCGGTGTTCACCGAGGACCCGTCGCAGTTCCGCCCTGGCACGCCGGTCGAGCCGGAGCGCATGGCGGAGGCGCCGTCGATCACCGACCTGCTGCTGCACCCGAGGGCCGTGCCGGCAGGTCAGACCGCGGTCACCGAGTGGCTGCACGTCGAGGCCTTCACCGGTGCGGACAAGCTGGAGGAGGCCGCCCTCGCCGCGCTGGACCAGGCGGCCGGTGGTGACCAGGTGCTGAGCCTGCCCGGTTCCCCGTCGAGACGGGCCGCCGACCAGATGTTCGCGCCAGAGCACGTGAAGGCGAACATGAACCACGCGGTGAACACCGGCCTGCAGGAGAACGCCCTCAAGTACGGCCGTCGGCTGGAGGACCGCTTCGGTGCGCTGGGCACGAAGATGGTGCTGACCAACCCGAAGCTGGTGTCCATTTCGGACAACACGGCGATGGAGTACTCGTCGGTCGGTGGCACCAGGGCGGGTGCGTCGAAGTCCAAGAGCAAGGGCTGGGACTTCAGTTGGGGCACGGTGCTGATCGCGGCGCCGTGGGCCAGTGCGCAACGCCCGACCATTGGCCGCGGTGGTGCCGCGATCTCGAACAAGTTCTTCTCGTGGCGCGACACGGTCACGAAGTTCCGGGAGATGACCGGGCTCGGCGAGCGCAAGCGCAACCTGCCCGGCACCAGTCGCACTGTGCTGATCCAGGTCGACGCGAACGTGGACATCGTCGCCGAGAGCCGGGTCGGCAGCCTGATGCACAGCAGGCAGAACGGGCGCGAGGGCGTCCACGTCGTGCTGCCCGGCGCGGTCTACCTACGGGTGAGCGAGGAGCAGGCTCGCGCGCTCGGGTTGCTGCCCGAGGTGACGGACCGGCCCTGGACCGAGAAGGGCACCCTCGCGCCGCCGTCGACGATTCGCGAGGGAGAGCCGAGCACTATCGGTTTCGGTGTCTTCGAAGAGCTGCCGGATCTCACGCCGATGGTGCCGGCCCTGCGGGCCAAGCTCGGCGAGACCGGTACCAACCTGATCCCGGACGCCGTTCTCGACGACGCGATGAACAACCTGCAACGCATGCTCGACCTGGCGGACAAGGAAACCGTCCGGGCGATGATGGACAGCACGCTGGACGGCGGCACCCCGCTGCTCGCACACGATCCCAAGCTCTTCGGCCGCGACTCGTACCAGGTCGTGCTGAAGGCCAAGCCGGGCAACCCGAAGTTCCGCGACGTCGTCAACGACGGCGTCAAGATGAACAACATCCTCGTCTACTTCGGACGTGAGGCCGAGACGAAGTCGCACTCGAGGGTGTGGAGCGCGAGCATCCGGGCGTTGCTCGGCGTGATCCCGCACGCGGTCAGCCCGGCGCACACCGGCAACCTGACGAGTTCGGCGGCGACCGAGGCCGGCCAGTCCAGAACGGTGTCGAACACGACCGCGTTCACGGCACTGGACGTGCACGTCCTCGACGCGGACGGCCCGACGGCCAGGTACTCGGTACCGGTCGACTGGGAGCTGGAGATTCGCAAGCCTGACGGCACGACGGTGTCGGTCACGATGTCCGAGCTCATGACCATGCGCGTGCTGGCGGACGACCAGTCGTCGACGCCCGCGCCCGCCCCGGGACACCGGGAGACGCGGCGTCGGCCGGAGAGCGAGGCCACCGCTGAGGCGCTCGCGCAGTGGAAGTCCGAGGGCGTCAACCTGCCAAAGACCGTGCACCCGCAGACAACGGTCGGTGCCGAGGAGCTGCAGTCGGTCGCACTGCAGGCGCTCACCGCGGCCGGTCTGAGCGCGAACGCCATCGGTGCGGCCAAAGGCCTGACTAACACCGCCCTGTCCGGGCTGGGCGCGGAACGCGTGCGCACCGCCGTGGTCGACGCGTCCCACGAGGGCGTCGTGCTGCCGGAGCTGCACGAGACCGCGCTGCCGTCCGGCAAGCACGCCACGCTGGAGGTGCACTCCAGGCTGGTCGAGCCGCGGTTGACCGGTCTGAGCGACGACGTCACCATGATCAACCAGCGGGCGCTGATCCCTGGCATCGGCAGTGAGTTCGCGGCGGGCGAGAGCATCGAGACCGTCTTCGCGGTCAACGGCGAGCTGGGCACCACCAACGGTAAGTCCGAGAAGGTCCGCGACGCTGGCGCCAGGTTCGGCGACTTCGACGCCAAGGCCGCGTTCGGCCAGTCCGAGTCGTTCGGCGGCGACGTCGGCGCGGCCCGGCAGGAGGGCGCCGGCGACAGCGGCCGGACCGGCCTGGTGACCTACGACGTCGAATACCGGATCATCGCCACTGTGGACGGTCGTACGGCCGTGTTCGACGTGCATCGCAGTCGTTCAGGACAGATCCGCGTCGCCAAGGTCGATCTCGCGACCGCGCTGGGGCGGCCCGTCTCCGCCGACGTGAACACCGCTCAGGACGAGGTGAAGAAGCAACGCGACGCCTGGCGCGCGGAGGAGCGCAAGGTCGAGGAGGCACAGCACGAGTTCGACGACTTGGTCAACGCGAACGCGGCGGCGCGCGCTCGGGCGGACGAGACGCTGCGGCTCGCTTCGCTGGACGTCGACAGCGCTCAGGAACGTCTGGACGCCGCCCGGACGGCGTTCGCGGGCCTGGACGCCGAGGCGCGCAGGCTGGAAGCCGCCGTGATCGCCATCGAGGACCGCTTCGGCGAGCTCGCCGGGCAGCTGGCGGGTCTCCCGTCCGGCGCGTCCGACGCCACACAGCGGGCAGAGATGGACGAGCTCGCGGCCCGGCTCGACGACGTGAAGCGCGAGCAGGCAGCGCTGCCCAGGCTGCGGGAAGCGGTGGTCAGGGCCGAGGGCAGCCTGGCGCTGAGCCGGGAGTTCGCGGACGAGGCTGCTTCTTCGGTCGCCGCGCTCCAGGGCCCGCGTGATGTCGCCGCGGCGAAGATCCAGGCCGCGCGGGACGTCGCGGACGCGGCGCGGACCGCGTGGTGGACCGCGAAGCTGGAGCTGGAGCGGCGGATTGAGGCGTTCAACGCGGTTCCCGTGGTGAAGCCGCCGACCGCGCCGGGCGGCGACTCGGATCCTGAACCGAGCATGCTGTCCTCCGACACGGACTGGGTGAAGATCCCTGTTGACGAACAAGCACGGCACGCGCCGGTGCTGAACGACTCGTTGGCCGCGACGCTCACCGCTCTCCGCGAGCACGAGGCCTTCAAGCAGCCGGTCGCCGCCGGCACGCTGTACGACCTGGTGCACCGCGCGCTGCCCGCGGGTGATGCGTCGACCCGCCCCGGCGATCTGCGGGACATCGTGGTCTTCACTGCTCTGAAACTGCTCGACGACGGCGTGGAGCTGCGCGATGTGGCGCCGTTCAGCCTGGAACGCCTGGTGGCCGTCATCGCCCAGCACGGCTCGGCGAAGACCAGCGAGGAATCGGTGCGGTCGCGTGACTTCGTGGGACGCCTGATCGCCACGCACCTGGACCGGGACCTGGTCCTCCACGATGGCGCCGAGCAGGTCGTGCTGACCCCGTTCAACGGGGAGGCCTATGGCAAGCCCTTGCACCTCAGGCAAGACTCGGATACAGCTCCCGCGCCGCACCCGGACGCGTTGACGCAGTCGTCGTCGGCGCCGCTCGACGAGCCGTCCGCTTCCGACGAGCTGAACCCGCTGGCCCCCGACGGGGAGTTCACGTCCGGCGAGCTGCCTGTCGGGAAGCGGCCTATGCACCCTGACGAGGTCGCCGCAGAGCTGAAGCTGCACGAGGCCCGTGCCGCGGTCGCGGCCGCCAGGACTAGGGCGCTCGCCGCGCAGGCCGAAGTCGACCGCCGCGCGCGCGAGCGGGTGCGGGCGCGTTACCCCGAGGTCACTCCGTTGCCTATGCCCACGAAGGCCGACCGGGAGTGGGTGCTGAACGAGGACAACGACCTGCGGATCCTGGACAAGGAGACCCAGATCGCGTATCTCATGGCTCGCATCGACCTGAAGAAGGCGTCCAGGGAGCTCGTGGCGAAGTCGGCTCCCGCAACGCGCCTGGCCGGTCCGGTGGCGCCGACTGTGCTCGGCGACGACTCGTGGTGGAACAGCACGGCGCACACAGCTGAATGGTTCGAGCCGCGGAACCCGGTCAGCGAAACGGCCATTCTCGCGGCACGGCAGAACGCCCCCGTCTCCATCGTCCGCGGTCGGCTGGTCGACGCGCGCCGGATACCCCGCAGGCGGCCCAAAAATGACCTGAACGTGCCGGACGTACCGACGGACGCCTACCAGCAGGAACTGGAGTTCAAGACCGAGCTGTTGACGGCAGAGGAGCAGGAGGACCTGCAATTCAAGCGCGAGTTCGACGCGTTGCCGCCATACGTGCAGAAGGCGATCAAGGACGCGGAGGCGCTCAGAGCGTTCTACCGGTCGGTCGGCTCGCTGGGGTTCTTCCAAAACGACATCGGGTTCGACCGGCGGCGGTTCAACGTGGGCGAGACGACGGTCCAGGACTTCACCGTCCGCCTGCACCTGGATGTGCCTCCCGGGGCCACCCCGCAGCAGGTCGTCGACCTGAAGCGGCGCGCATTGACGGGCGTGCACCGGTTCTTCAACCAGGGCAACAGGTTGGGCTCCGGCGACCAGTTCCACGTCACCGTCCAGTTCGTGGACTCGCCAGATGCGGCGCACCACGTCGTGAAGATCGTGGCCGGCACCGACACGGTCCGCTCCAGCTCGAACAGCTGGTGGCTGCACGAGCGCGAGGCCGTGTTCGCGCACGAGATCGGGCACCTGCTCGGGCTCGCCGACGAGTACAAGGACCTGAACTCGGCGTTCCGCGCCAATGTCAGCGCCACCGGCGTGCACAATGACCGTGGCCTGATGACGGTCGGCTTCGACAAAGAGACGGCATCGGTCAAGCCGCGTAACCTGTTCCGGATCGAGCGGACCGCCGACGCGCTCGGCTCGGTGCCAGAACCGTCGTCCAGCGGCTACCGCGGCAAGGGCGTCGATCCGGGGCCGCTGCTCACCGGTGACCCGATGATCGACGTGCCGGACGCGCCGACGACCCTGTTCTCCGCGCCCGGCAGGGAACTGATCGACGGCGCCGATCTGGCCGCCGACCTGGAGATCGTGCAGCTCGAGTCGGACGGTCCCGGGGTGCTGCTGAACGACTCGGAGTCGGCGTCGCCCCCGGTGTCGGACCTGAGCCTCGATCTGGGAGCCGTGGAGGTGAACGAGCCGTCAGGTGACGCGCTCTGGAACTCGGCTGCTGGGGTCGACAGCGTGATCAATCTTGAGGTGGGCACCGCTCCCGCACCGGAAATCGTCGAAGAGATGGCACCGTTCGCCCCTTCGCCCGCCCCGATCCAGGCCGTCTTCGCCGGTCTTGACATCGCCGGTGTGGAGCATGTGTTCACGGTTGGCGACGTTGCAGGCACCGTGTTGCCCGCGTTCGACGAGGGTGGTTTGCGGGGCTTGTCGTTGACGGTTTCTTCGGAGGGTGACCGTGCGTTCCGGGTCGCGAAGGCGGCCAGGGATGAGTACGCCCATTTCTTGCCGTGCAACCGCACTGGTATGCAGGAGATCCGCAATCCGTTTGCGGCTGACGCGGGGAACGACGAGGCGGTGGTGATCGACGTTGACGGGAACGCGCTGTTGTTCAAGTTGCCGCTGCGTGACGGTCGGGTGCTGACCGTCAGCGGGGCCGTGCTCGCTGATGTTGTGGTGGCCAGCGGGGTGCTCGGTGCGAAGCCGGTGAAGTCGGTTGTTCTGACGACCTCCGGCTCGGCCGAGTTGCGGGGTACCGGTGGCGCCGCTTTCGGTTTCCAGCGTGCGCTGTCGGCGAAGATCGGCCCGGTCGACGTGCACGCACCGATCAAAGCTCTCGGTCTCGACACCGGCATGCCCGACACGAACGCGGACGCCCCCAGGTTCGTCTACCGCACCGCCGCCAAGTGGCGAACGTTCACGCCGTCGTCGAAGGGGGACATGGATCCGGGCAGCACTGAAGCGCAGACTAACCCCTACCTGGCCTACGATCTGAGCGGCAAGCCCCGGTGGGTGGGCTCGCGGCACGTCGCCGTCGTGCCCATGCACGACCCCGTGACCAAAGCCGTGATCGGGGTGTCCTTCCCGTCTGGTGGCGACGAGGCTCAGCTGCGCAAGGACCTGAACCTCGAGCGCACCTGGCTGACCACTCCTGACCGCGGCGTGGCCTACACCGACTCTGCCTACTCCAATGACGACTCAGACAACGGCCCCGGCTACAACGCCGCAGAACTGCAGATCCGGCAGGTCCGGCAGGAGCCGTGGGACAAGAGCGCCTTCATGTTGTTCGGGCATGGTTCGCCGCATTTCTTCCTGATCATGGATACCAGCTACAACCAGATGAAAACGACCGGGAGCGTGTACGGGCAGATCGTCGAGGATTGGTTCCTCGCGAGGATCGGGAAGCCCCTGGGCAAGATGTTCAGCGAAGCGGCGACGCTGGTATGCGCGCCCGCCGCGACGGACGGTCCCGGTTCGGCGGCCTTCGACGCCTTCGGGAAGATGACCGTGCAGCAGTTCTTCGGCTCGACCACCACGACGGCGAATGGGATCAGAGCCATCATCGTCGAGAAGGGTGGCAGGTTCAAGCAGTTCGACCGTGCGGCTGACGGCTCGATCACGGCGACGGTGGTCGAGCCAGGACCCGCGATGGGGCTGCCGCAGGGCTTCAGTGATGAGGGCCTTGAGAACGCGGTCGTGTCCAACAACGGCTCGTTGGGCGGTCAGAACATCGACACGGTGGTGAATCATGCCGCCAACTTGGTGCGCAGTGGTGACATCGAGGCTGCCCGCAATGTTCTGTCCGATGTGGAAGGTCGAGCTGAGCGGGTTGCGTCCACTGCCGAGGGTGAGGCCGAGTCGCTGGCGGACCAGATTCGGCACCAACTAGACATGTTCAGCGGGATTGACGTCGCCGACCCGCAAGCATCACCGAACGTGGAACCAGACGTGTGGGATCAGGAAGGGGTACGTACACAGCATCGCCTTGCGAACACGCAGACATCGTTCTCGAACGCCGCTGCGCCGAGCCAGTTGCGCCCGTCGCCCCTTGCGCCACCGGCGTCGTCGCCCGCGCTGAAGACGAATGCGCCGTTGCCGCACCTGCCGCTGGCGATGACGTCGTCGGCCGCCTTCGCCGGTCTTGACATCGCCGGTGTGGAGCATGTGTTCACGGTTGGCGACGTTGCAGGCACCGTGTTGCCCGCGTTCGACGAGGGTGGTTTGC
>NZ_FOYL01000023.1:17055-25700 GCF_900115955.1 Lentzea waywayandensis | reverse complement strand
GCGCCGCTTTCGGTTTCCAGCGTGCGCTGTCGGCGAAGATCGGCCCGGTCGACGTGCACGCACCGATCAAAGCTCTCGGTCTCGACACCGGCATGTCCGACGCGGATGCGGACGTCCCCAGGTTTGTCCACTTGACCGACGCCAAGTGGCGCAGGTTCACGCCGTCGTCGAAGGGGGACATGGATCTGGGCAGCACTGAAGCGCAGACTAACCCCTACCTGGCCTACGATCTGAGCGGCAAGCCCCGGTGGGTGGGCTCGCGGCACGTCGCCGTGGTGTCGGTGCGCGACCCCGTGACCAAAGCCGTGATCGGGGCGACATTCCCGTCCGGTGGCGACGAGGCTTACCGGCGCAAGCGCCTCGACTTCGAGCACGCTTGGCGGAGCGCCCCTGACCGTGGCATCGCCTACGCCACTCTTGTCGACTCCGGCGACGGCCGCTACTACGCCGACAGCGAAAACCTGCAGGTTCGGCAGGAGCCGTGGGACAAGCGCGCTTTCCTGCTGTTCGGGCATTCCACGCCGCAGTTCTTCATGTTCCTGGACAACCGCTACGGTGCGATGAAAGCGACCGGTGGCGTGTACGGGCAGATCGTCGAGGATTGGTTCCTCCACAAGACCAAGAAGACCCTGGGCAAGATGTTCACCGAGGCGGTGTTGCTGACTTGCTCGCCCGCCGCGCTGGACGGTCCTGGCTCGGCGGCTTTCGACGCCTTCGGGAAGATGACCGTGCAGCAGTTCTTCGGCTCGACCACCGCGACGGCGACTGGGAGAACGGTCTTCCTCGTCACGGACGGTGGCAGGTTCAAGCAGTTCAACCGTGCGGCTGACGGCTCGATCACGGCGACTGTGGTCGAGCCAGGACCCGCGATGGGGCTGCCGCAGGACATCGGTGATCCGGGTCTCAAGAACGCGGTCGTGCCCAAGCGTCTGGTCGCCGTGGCGGAGATCGACATGGTCCGGTCGAGCGCGCCGGTGAACGAGGTGCGCACGAGCAACGATCGCGGCCAGGTGCACTTCGACGTGCGGCGGATCGAGTTCGACGGCGTCACCGTGCGGGAGATCAGCCTGGAGCTGCGCACGAACTTCGCGACCGTCTCGGTGACGGAGCAGGCCGCGTTCTGGTCCGCTCTCGACGGCGTCGTCGAGGCGTGGTTCAACACGGGGTTGGAGCTGCCGGACAGTGGAGACCAGCTGCGGGTGCGGCTGATCCGCTCCGACAAGCCCACCGCACACGCGACCGTTTTCGTCGGCGGCAACGCGGCCTGGCGCGAGAGCCGGACCTTGTGGACGAGCAAGAGCGCACCCGAGGTGCTCGCACAGCACGTCGCCGACCTGCTCGGCGCGTTCGACGCGTCCGCGACGCCGTGGACGGGCCTAAGCCTGACGGAGGCACAGCTCACCGCACTGGACGACCAGTACGTCCCCGGCGGCTTGCAGACGTTGGCGCACAACGACTTGCCGGACAACACCGAGGTATTGTGGGTGTCTGGGACCGACTCGATCGGCCGCCCCCGACGGTTCACCACGGGGCAGGTGGCGAAGACGCTGGTCCAGCGTGACGGCAAGGACGTCGGCGCGCTCTTCACCACAGACGGGCCCAGTGCGGGCAAGTGGATCAGCATGCGGCAGCGGGCGAGCGCGATATTTCTCCACAGCACCGCCGCCGACAAGGTGCTGCCGGTCACGATCGGCGGTGTCGACGACGACTCCACCTCGGTCTTCGTCTTGCACGGCAACACACAGGTCGTTCGTCTGGAGGTCGACTCCATCGGCCATGTCCACGTCAGGCCGGAGGGGTTCGTCGACGTCGCCCAGGACACCGGCATCCTCAGTGGACGGCCGGACGGCAGCCTCGTGGTGATCTGGTCCTGCAATATCGCGGCGCCGCCGGAGGGTCACAGCTTCCTGTACGACGTGCAGCAGGTGTTGGCCAGCAGGAACTTCAGGCGGCGCGTCGCCGGCGGGACCACGACCGTCGGATCGTACCGGCCGACCGCGGGACGTGGTGACGGAACGAAGCCGAGCCTGTCCGTCTTCGATAGCGGGCACATCGCCGTCGTGGGGGACACGACCACGGCGGACGACGTCGCGATCGTCGCGGAACTGGTTTCCGCGCTGGAGAACGAGTGGTCCTACGCCGACCGGGGGCCCATCCCGGCCAACGCGAAGATCCCGATCGGCGATCGAGCGGGCACGCTGAAACTGGTCGGCTCGGTCGTCGACGCCGCGCGCCAGTCCGTTCCGCAGCGCGGTGGAGACCTCGACCTGACCGCGGTGCACGAGGCGGCGCTCGCGCACCAGCGGCCGGATCTCGTTGAGACGGCGGTACTTGCGTACATCGCCGCGCACCAGGAGGACTTCCCGGCGGTGTCGTCGATGACGACCGCCAAGTTCAGCAAGGGCGCCTGGCGGACCACCGCGCTGAGCGACCTCGTCAGGGCGCGGTTCACAGTGACCGGCAAGGCGGTGTGGGACTCCCAGGAGCTCCGCCGCCCGATCCGGCTGGTGCCGCTGGGCGAGACCGCGCCAGCACTCACCGCAGCCACGGTGCCCGCTGCGGCGGAGTTCGTGCCCGCGTCCGGTGGTGCCGCGTACGGCGCCCTCGCGGGGACGCCCGAGAAGCGGGGGGCGCTCGACGAGTTCGCCCGCACGCTGGTCGAGATCGCGATCGAGAACACCGCGGATGGGATTCCGTTGCCAGATGTGCGTATCGTCGGTTACGGCCGCACCGGGCTGTTCAATGACGCGGAAGCCGCGACGAGAGCGGGGACGAAGCAGGCCGAAAAGGCGCATTCGGAGCTGTACGCCGCTGTGCGGCGGTACCTGTCGATCATGACGCCGCGCGGGGCCGCCGAGCTGTCCGTGGACACGGTGCTGCGCAACGTTCATGTGGAGGGCGCCACGGTGCCTTACCTGGCGAGCACCGCCACTGTGCGCGCCACGCTGACCGCCGAGTACCCGCAGAGCGCGCAGCCCCAGAAACACGACGAGGCGTTTGACCTGCTCACTCGCTCCGTCGCCGAGGTCGAGAGCCGCGTCGCTGACCCGGCGGCGGTGCGTCGCGTGGTCCGCAAGTTCGTGAACGACGTGGAACGCGAGCTTGTTTCCGCCGGCCCCGCCCAGGAACTGGCGGATCGCATCGGCGACGCGATTGTTCTTCTCGCGGAGACAGGCGTGCTCGACGACCTGCTGGCGGCTCCGATCCGCAGGTCCGACGTGAGTCGGTTGATCGAGGCGGTCACCGTGATGGAGACGCTGCTGGCCCGCGGCTACGGGGACATCGCCCGCAGCTACGCCGATGCGGTCCGCGCGGGTGGGCTCGTCGGCATCGGCCGGGCCGGCCTCACCTCGACGCAGATCAACGCGCTGGCCATCGCCGTGAACCAGGGTGCGAGCCTGCAAGAGGACAACAAGGCTCTGGCGCTCGCCAAGATCCGCGATCTCAACCGCGTGTTCGGGACCACCTACCCAGTGGACGATCCGGACCAGATGGCGCTCATCCTCGACGCCGTACACCTCCACTTGGAGTCGATGCCGTTGGCGCGCAACGTCGACTTCGGCCGGACCCCTAGCGGAGTGCCTGTGGTGCCGGGGCGGCACCGGCCGACTGGAGCGGAGTTCCTCACCTCGTCCGACCACTTCCCGAACTTCTGGGAGAGCGGCTTCAGCACGGCACCCGTGCACGCCGCAGATCGAGGCTGGGTCGAGGAGCAGTTCGGCTACGGCGCGGTGCTGGGCCGTACCGCCGGCGACCCCGCCAAGCGCCGCGATCGGACTTCCGGCTTCGCGCCGCCGGTGCCGGGGGAGCTGCCCGCCTACGCGGCGCTCAACTCCGGCGTACAGCACGCCGGTGCGTTCGCCTACGGATCGAGCGTGCTGCACCTCAAGGAGGAGGTGCGCAACCGAACGACCTACACCGCGCGTGCCAGCGCCACTCACGGCGCCGGGGGTGTGTCGTCCTACACCGACGGCCGTCATCTGTTCGGTCTGCTGGCCCACGGCCACGACGAGAACGTACGGCTGGCGCTCGCCGACATCACCGGCTTCCGCTACGACTCCGAGTTGCGCATGCGGGTCGAGCAGGACGGCTATGCGGCTGTCGGCTGGTACATCGAGGCGCAGATCCACGGCGGGATGTCCTGGGGCGACGTGCGCCAGGTCGTCGTGAACTGGGGTGATCTGTTCGGCCAGAAGCAGAAGAACACGACGCTGGAAGAAGCCGAGGGGATGGTCGAGTACCTGTCGGCGTTCGCGGTCGAGCACGGGTACGACTTCACCGTCAGCCTGGGGCAGGAGATCGGTCTCCCCAGTGGGCTGGAGGCGGCTGAGAAGGAGCGCGCGCTGGCGCTGTTCGGGATCGCCGAGCTTGGTGCGCTGGAGCGGAAGGTCATCCGCGCGCTCGACCGGCTGGCGAAGCCGACGCCGTTCCCGAGCCGTGCGGACCAGGTGGACCTGCTCGACCTCGCTTCCCGCGCGGGCATCGACGTCAGCGATCAGGAGGCGGCCCTTTCGGAGCTGTGGCGTCGCGCCGCCGACGTGGTTCCCGCCGGTGACGTGGACGCGTTGCGGCAGGAGCTCGGACTTGGATCACCGGGGGAAGTGGTCGCGCTCGGTACGTCCGGCCACCCCGCGATGTCGGAGACCGACGTCGGCATCGACCCGGAGGCGGCGCGTGCCCTGGTCGAGAAGGAGGGCCTGGCGGGCCGGCTCACCGCGAGCTCCGTCCGCTCGGACGCGACAGCGGTGGCGTTGCAGGAAATCGTCGACCTGGTCGCCGCCTCAGACACCCCACATCAGGTCGCTAAGGACCTCGCCGCGGCCCACGGTCAGGCGCAACTCTTCGGCCTGACCGACGCCGTGCTGAGCCGCGACGACAACGCCAAGGTGCTGGGTGGTGTCCTGGCGGGCATCCTGACCCTGCTGACCGATCGTGACGCGGAGAGGATGGCGCGGTCCTTCGAACTGCTCGACAGGCAGGGCCAGGTACACAACGCCCTGTCCGGCTCGCCGGACCGCCTCGCCGAGCTCGTCGCTCTGCTCGGCGAGGTGGAGGCCGTACTGCCCGCGTCCAGTGCGGAGGACCCGGTCGCCGCGCTCAACCTGTTGGCAGCCAAGGCATCCGCCGAGCAGACAGGCACCGTGGTCGTCGAGTCGGCGGACTTCGAGCACACGCTCGTCACCGGCTCAGCCGGAGCGCGACGCACACCGCTCGTGGACCCTGAGGTGGAGGCCAGGTGGACCGGGTCGTTCGCGTTGGCCAAGGGCGTCGTCGACGGGGAGCCGGATCGGGAAGCGTTGCTCGAGCAGGCGATCCGGGTCGTGACGGCTCGCCATGCCACGCCTGCGCCGGTCATCGGGGTCGGGCACCCGAACGACATTGCGTACCGCCGTGTGTACGAGGGCATCGTTTACCTCGTGGCGAACCGGCTGCGGATTGACAGCGGCCTTACCGAGGCTGAACGGCTCCGCAAGGCCGAGGAGATGTCCGAGGAACTGCGCGAAGCGTTCGGCTCGAAGCGCACCAGCGGCGGCTACGCGGGTGCGCGGGGTGCCGAGGACGCCCTGCACGGCCCGGATGCTCAGCGCACGCAAGAGCCTCAGGACGAGTGGCGCGTCGAACGTGTGCCTGGCGTTACGTGGGGCGGCCTCGTCGTGCCCGGCCAAGTGCTGGATGAAGGCGAACCGCGGGACGTGCGCATCACCACCAAGCAGGTGCCGCACACCCTCCAGCGCCACGGAGGCAAGGTGGTCGGCGTCGACCTCCTGGGCCCCGACTCCGACTCCACATCGGGCCTGCGTCAGTGGCTGCTGACGCCGGGCCGGTCCGTGACCGTTGTCCTCCGTGAGCATGGGGAATCGCGGATCATCTCCATCGATCTGTCCATGCCGTCATCGGACAGCGTGTTCGTGGTCGCCGTGCGCGTCACCGGATCGGATGCACTCGTGCACGTGCCGGGCCTCGGCGACGTGCGGGTGGGCGGGTTCACGCTGGCGCACCTGCTGCGGTCGTTCGGTGTGTTCAACGGATACCCGAAGAACGGCCTCGTCGTGCTGGCGGGCATGTCGTCCCCCCAGACCCAGCAGCGGTATGAACGGCTGGCGGAACAGCTGCAGCGGAATCTCGTGAAGCTGGACCTCATGTGGAAGGTGGCGGCCGGCAGCAAGCCGGTTCCTGAGCGCGCCACCACACTGCTCGTGCCCGACGGCGGCTACCTGCAGTTCTTCGGAGGCAACAAGCCGGAGTACATCGCCATGGAGCTTTCCCGCACCCACAAGGCGCGGTGGACCTACCAACCGGGGCCGAAGTTCACCGGCAAGCTCGACACGCTGACCAACCGCGCGGCCGCGCTCAGGCTGATGTCCTATATGGACCCTCTGATCGAGGATTCCGTCCTGAGGCGTGCCGAGGCCCTCGTCGAGGTGCTCAGGAAACTGCGGTTAAGCGCAACGCCGGACGTGGCCGATGTGTTGCTGCTGGCCCTCGCGCACCAGCACTTCAAGGTGCGGAGTTTCGCCGCACTCGCCAAGCTGATGGCCCAGGCACCGGTCAGCGCTGCGGAGTTCGACGAGGTGCGGGACCACACGCAGACGTCAGCTGTGCGGGCGGCGGGCGTCAAGTACGACATCGCGCGCGTCGAGGTCTATCCCGGCGCGTGGGTGCGCGAGGCGCAGCTGAAGATCCGACCGATTTTCGGCCACGACACGACTCCGACGCAGCGGGACGCGTTCTGGCGGGACCTCGTCATCGGCGTGGACAGCGTGTTCAGGCCCGGCACGAAGTTGCCCGTGAGCGCCGACCAGTTCCGGGTGCAGGTGCTCTACGCAAGCGAAGACGCCCACGTGACAATGAACGTCGGCAAGGCGTGGAACGCCGACGCGCTGGGAGCGCTGGTCGCTGACCTGCTCGGCGGCAGCCTGGCGGAGATCGAGGATCTCACCAAAGCCATCGTGGGCACACCGTACGCACAGCTCCAGAAAGTGGTCGACTGGAATCGGCAACTGATCTCGGGTCGCGACGCCGCCGGCCGCGAACGCCGCTTCCCGGCATCCGCAGCCAGGTCGAAGCGGCTGGGGAGTCGCGGACTCGTCTTCCCCACGGTCAAAGGCACCTGGTCGCCAGAGGTGCTCGAAGCGCTGGCCACGTCCGGTGTCCACGAAGCCCGGCTCACGCGGCAGGGCCGCACCCTCCAAGCGGGCCCGCAGCCGGCAGGGTTCGATCTGATCGTCGTGAACGCCGACCAGCACACGGCGGTCGTGACCGTCGCGGGAGTCGGCGAAGTGCGGATCAACGGCATGGCGTTCGCGGGTCTCGTCACCCCGCACCTGCGCGAAGGGCGCGACTACAAGCCGGCCCTGCTGCTCACGCCGTACGCCGGAGCACAGCGCCGGGCGGGCGGGTTCGCCTTCGACCTTGCCAAGGGGCTGGCGGCCTCGTGGAGCAAGGCGTGGGTGGCCGCGGCGACGCACGAGATCGACGTCGTGCTCGAGCAGCGGCCTGTCCTGAAGGTGCTCGGCGGCGGTCACCTCAACCTCTTCCCGATGGATGCGGACGCCGAGCTGGCGGAGATCCAGCGCGCACTCGAAGCGGGCTGGGTGTACGCGCCGGACGAATCGAAGCTCGCCGTTGAACAACTGACCCTGGCCGACCGGGCCGCCACGATCGCGTTGATCCACAAGGTGGTGGAACGCATCCGCGCCCTGGTCACGGGCAACGATGGCCTGCTGCATCTGGACAATCTGTATGGCGAGGTACAGGCGAAGCACGCGCAGGCGGATGTGGTGGTGTCGGAGGCGTTGCGGTACATCGCGAACGCCCACCCCGGCCTGCGCGACCAGATCACCGCGGTCGTAGACCAGGTCTTGGGGAAGCGTGGGCTCCGCTTCGCGTGGGTGCGCGTGCCGGTCAGGAGTGGCCTGTTCACGGCCACCGGCAAGGCGTATTGGGTCTACCAGAAGGGCGAGGTCCGACGGCCGGTCCGGCTGGGCACGGGCACCGACGCGGCGTGGGACTTCAGCGCGCTGAACACCGTCATCCACTTCGACACGACGGCTCAGAAACCGGTCGACGCGATCAAGGACGGCAAGGAGCTCAAGCGGCTGGCCATCTCGCTCGCGGAGATCCTGGTCGAGCACAGCGATCCGGACCGCCCGCTGCCGGTGCTCCAGCTCACCGGGTACGGCCGGATGGCGGCGTCGTCGTACCGGCAGCAGGAGGATGTCAAGTCCCACGCGGAGGCCAAGGCACGACAACGCGCGACGAATACGCTGACAGAGCTGAGCTCGTACGTCGACAACCACGTGAAGCTGATCGCGCCGCATCTGGCGGACCGGAAGGATCGGTCCTTCAACGAGCTCGTGCGCAGGGCGGAGATCTACGGCGTCGTGGAGCCGAGGACCGCCGACCGTGCGAAGGCCGCCCGCGTGGAGATCACGATCGTCGCGAGCGAGACACTCTTGCAGGAACGCCGTGACCGCGGCGACGTGGCGGGTCTGGTCAAGCTGATGGACGGCCGCGTCCAGCTCGCCCGCACGACGCTGATCGACCTGGCCCGCCGGGGCAACGCGGAGGCGCTGCAGGCCTTCCTGGCATCGCCAGGGAGCGATGTCCGCGCGATCGCGGAGCTGGCGGCCGCGGGCGTCACC
>NZ_FOYL01000023.1:0-16940 GCF_900115955.1 Lentzea waywayandensis | reverse complement strand
AAGCCCGCGAAGCCCTGGAGGCGTTGGTGCGCCAGGACAACGCGAACGCGATCGACGCGCTGCTCGACCTGGCGCTCGGCGGGCACGAGCTCGCCGCGCAGGTGCTGGTGAACCGGGGTGACATGCCCGTGCTCGTGAGGCTGGCGGACGCCGGGGTGGCCATGGCCCACACGAAACTGGTGGACCTGGCGAAGGCAGGCAACGAGGATGCCGTCGCTGTGCTCGTGCGCAAAGAGGACATCGCGGCCCTCCTGGAAGCCTCGCTGGCCGGCGTCAGGTCGGCGCGCACCGCGCTGGCCACGTTCGCGAGCGACGGCAACCGGGAGGCGCTCGCGGCGATGACGGTGGTGGGTATGCAGACGTGACGCGCCACCGGAGTTCGCCGGCGGTACCTTTCGCATTTGCGGGAGGCACCGCGTACCTACAGAAGCATTTCGACGAAGAAGGTGCGACATGACCACGCCGGGCGATGACCAGTGGGTGTTCCTGATCGACTCCGCCTGGCAGGTTCCCGAACCCGCCGCGCAGAACACGGGCGAGGACACAGAGAGCCCCGCCGTTGGAGGCGGTTGTCGGGGGTTGGTTGGTCACTCGTGATGGTGCGATGGGGAGGTTCCGTGCGAATCCCGATTACCGGCCGTCCGAGGCGGGGTCGCCGACGGATCCGGTGGATGCGACGTTGCAGTTGTTGATGCGCGGGGAGGTGGATTCGGACGCGTTGTTCGCGGTGATCAGGTAGAGTGTGTTCGACGTGGCGCTGGACGAGGACGGGCGGCCGATCATCGCGCCGTCGCCGGACGACGTGCCGTCGCTGCTGGTGTCGACGGCGCCGGCGCAGCGGTTCCGTGTGCAGACCGGCAACTGGCGAGCCGAGGTCACTGCGGCGGAACTGGGTGAGCTGCTGCAGGAGTACGACGTGGACGTGCTGTTCAACCCTGGCGGGCCGGCATCGATCCGGCTGATCGGCGGCGTCTTCGCGGAGAGCGTGACGGTGTGAGACCGGTAGTCGACCGAACCGGGTGCGACGCCTCATGGCGGTGGGAGATCCGGTGGCGGTCGACTACCAGTGAGGAATGCTATTCAGGGTTTGGGGCTGGGCAACGCATTCGGCTGCAAATGGTGAACGCGTTGCCCGAATGTGCATGGGCGGTGGTTTCGCCAGGCAGAATCAGGTCGGCTCTTCCGGCGTGGCGGTGATGACGCCCTCCGGCGCCAGCTGTGCCATCCACCTCAGCGACCCGGCCTGCTCGGCCAGCTCAGCGGCGCGGCGGAAGGTCGCCTCGCCGGCGGCGTACCACTCCCGGCCGGGGCGTTCGGCGGAGATCAGCACGTCAAGGTCGCGGAGCAGGTCGCGGGTGGCCTGATCGGTGGCGCCGGCCAGCTCATCCCGCAGGCCGCGCAGCACGTCGCGTTGCGTCGTCTCCGCTCGCGCGTGCTCGCCTGCGCCCAGCAGCAGGCTGATCAGCTCGATCACCTCGAACGCCAGCACCTCGCGCAGACTGAGCGACAGGCCGGGATCGTCGGTCTTGCTGAGGATCGCGATGCGCTCCTCCTTGAACTTGATGGCCTTCTGGTGGTCGCCGAGCTTGGCGTGCGCGAACGCCAGCACGTCCAGAGCGTCCACCAGGTCCGACTTGCGGCCCAGTTCCTCGTTGCGCGCGCGGGCGAGCAGGGCGGCCGCGACGGCCTCCTCGGTTCTGCCCGCCTGGAACAGAATCCGGGAGGCGGGAGTCAGCAGTGCGCATTCGAGATCGGGCCGGTGGGCTGAGCGCAGGAGT
The DNA here is from genome assembly GCF_900115955.1 of Lentzea waywayandensis. Taxonomy (GTDB): domain Bacteria; phylum Actinomycetota; class Actinomycetes; order Mycobacteriales; family Pseudonocardiaceae; genus Lentzea; species Lentzea waywayandensis. Next base: position 15,162 of record NZ_FOYL01000023.1, on the reverse strand, counting down.
GCCCGTGCCTTTTCGACCCGTGCGGAGGCCGCGTCGTACTGACCGACGTCCGGACGGTAGTAGATCAGCAGGCCGATGAACTGGCGGTGCACGAAAGCCTGTGCCACGGGGTCATCCGCGGCGGCGAAGGCCGCGAGCGCCTGGTCCAGGTGCCGCTCGCTCGCGGCGTCGTCGTCGCGGCACTTGGCCACGAACGCGAGCGCTCGGTGCGCGTAGCCGATGCCGCGCTGGTCGCCGGTGCGCACGGCCGCCCGCAGCGCGATCTCGTTGCACACGGCCAGATCGTCGATGCGGTTGCTCCAGTGCAGGAACCGGCGCTGATACCAGGCCAGGTACCAGGCGTGCCGCTCGAACCCGAGCTCGTCCGCCCGCCGGATCAATGCCAGGACGGCCGGGAACTCGCTGGCGTACATGGTCCACGCGGCGTGCTCGTCGAGCTCCGGAGCCGGCTGCACCCCGTCGGAGACGTCCGGCGGCGGTGGCTGGTCGGCGTTGTTCGGATCCAGCGCGTCCATGCCGGCGCGGGTGAGCACGACGTGGTGATCGAGCAGACGCCGGTGCGCCGCAGGGATCTCGTCCGCGGTGTCGGTCTCCTCCAGCAGTTCGCCTGCGTAGTCGCGCAGCAGGTCGTGCCAGCTGTACCGGCCGCGCTGCGGGGTGACGAGGCACGCACCGGTCAGTTCCCGCATCGCGGCAAGCGTCTGCCGCAGCGGCAGTCCGGTCAGGCTGGCCGCGGCCGCCATGGTGAACTCGGGCGCGGGCATCAACGACAGCAAGCGGAACAACCGCGCGGCCGGTGGCGTCAGCGCGCGGTAGGACCACGACAGCAACGAGCGCAGGTCGGCACTCGGATCAGCCACTTCCAGCGTGTCGAGGCGGTTTTCGCGGAGATCCCGCACGGTGTCGGACAGCGCGAGTCCGGGGTGGCCAGCGATGCGCGCACACACCACCGCGAGCGCCAGCGGCAGCCGGGCACAGGCGGCCGCGATCTCCCGTACGGCCTCGGGTTCGGCGGCGACCCGGTCACGGCCGAGCCGCAGGGCCATGAGATCGGCGGACTCCTGGTCGTCGAGCAGGCTCAGCGGCACTGAGTGGGCACCCGTGGCGACGACGACCCCGCTCAGTTCGAGCCTGCTGGTGACCAGCGTCAGGCTGTCCGTGCCACCGGGCAGCAGTGCGAGCACCTGGGTGTCGCTGCCGGCGTTGTCCAGCACCACCAGCATCCGGCGGGCGGCCAGCGTGCTGCGGTAGCGGGCGGCCAGCGCGTCCATTCCGGACGGCTGGTCCCCGGCTGGCACGCCGAGTGCCTCGAGCAGTTCGCCGAGTACATCTTCCGGAAGCCTCGCCACACCTCCGGCCTCGAAGCCGCGGAGATTCACGTAGAGCTGACCGTCCGGATAGGACGGTGCCGCGAGCGTGGCCCAGCGGACGGCGAAGGTGGTCTTGCCGACGCCGGCGGTTCCGTGCACCACGACGACGTTCGGCGCGGGGTCGGCGCCCAGCCTGGTGGTGAGGTCGTCGAGCTCGGTCTGTCTGCCGCTGAACACGGGTAGTGCGGCGGGCAGCTGGGCCGGACGGACCGCGATCGGAGCAGGTGCCGGCATCAGGTCGACGTCGGCGCGCAGGATCTGCTGGTGCAGGTCGCGCAAGGCGGGGCCGGGATCGACGCCGAGCTCGTCGCGCAACGTGGCGCGGATCTGTTCGAAGGCCGTGAGCGCCTCAGCCGGACGGCCGGACCGGTACAGCGCCAGCATGAGCAGCTCGTGGACGTGCTCCCGCAACGGTTCCGCTTCCGCGAGCGTTGCCAGCCGTTCGACGAGATCCGCCCGCTCGCCCAGCTCGAACTCCAGCTCAAGCTCGGCGAGCGACTCCGCGGTCTGGACGCCGAGGTAGCGCAGCCGTCGCCGCTCCGCCGCGGCCCACTCACCCGGAAGTCCCGCGAACGCCTCGTCGGTCCACTCGCCGATCGCCGCGCGCAGGAGCCGGCCTGCCTGCACGGCATCGCCTGCTCTGACCTGAACTGCGGCGTTGCGGGCCGCGACGAACCGGTCGAGGTCGAGCGCGCCCTCCTCGACCCGCAGTTGGTAGCCGTTGCCGACCGAGCGCAACGGCCCGTCCGCGTCGTCGCCGAGCATCCGCCGCAACCGGTGCACGTAGGTCCGCACCGTGCCCCGCGCCGACAGGGGCTCCTCGTCCGCCCATAGCGCCGCGATGATCTCCGCAGCCTGCACCACCCGGCCCCGGGCGAGCAGCAGCACGGCCAGCGTGAGCCGTTGCTGCGGTGAACCCAGGTTCAGCTCCACGCCGTCGCGCCACACCCGAACCGGACCGAGTACCGCGAACTCCAGGCCGGGCGCGCTCGACGCGAGCGGTTCACTCGACCTGGGCAGCAGGAAGGCGACCATGCGCGCATGTTACGCGCGACCAGGCTGGATCCGCGGTCAGCCGAGGCGGATTCCGGCGTCCGGGGCTACTGAAGCTTGCGGCGACGGACGATCACGAAGGTGACCACGCCGGTGCCGAGCAGCATGAGACACGCCAGCAGCGTCCACAAAGGAGAGACACCGTCAGACGACGGCAACGGCTCCTCTCGACCGATCAGCACCGAGATCACCTCGGTCTCGCTCGGGACAGTCGAACTCACCGGGGCGGGGCTGGACGTGGTGACTGTGGTCGTGGTGGGTGGGACAGTAGTGCTCTGCGGGGCGACAGGCTTGGCCGGTGGGGTCGCTGTCGCGCAGCGAGCGACGTTGAGTTTCTTCACGAACGACCAGCCGTGCGTGCCGGAGGGGTCGTCCGCCGCCGTCACCGTGACCGTGAACGAGTGGTCGGCCGTACCGTCGAAGTCCCGCCGCAGCCGGAAGTCAGGCCCGAACGACGTGCCGGCCACCGTGGCGCCGTTGTCGGAGACGAGCACCTGGTTCTCGCCGGGGTAGCTGGTGATCTGGACGGAAAGCGTTGTCCGGCCCGCTGCGCACGTGCCGCTGATGCTCGACGAGTGCGCGACTGCGGTGCCGGGAGCACCGAGGACGCTCAGCGCGACGAGCGCGGCCGCGCCTGCACACATGCTCTTCAAAGTGCGTCTCCGGGTATCGAGGTGCCAGCAGGCGCGAACCTATCGGCCGCGCGGTGACGAAACCAGGAATTGACAGTTCGGGCAGCGGGAAGTGCCCTCGCAGCCACCTTTTCCGTGCCGCACGGAATAGTCCACAGTGGAGGGTCGTGCACTGTTCGGGCACGAATTGATGCCCTTGCGTGTCACAGTTCGCCTGGACTGCGGACGGGGCGGATGAATCGGTCCAGGCTGAGGCGCGTTCTGTTGTCCCCACTGGAGGTTGGTTTTGAAGAAGGTGCTCAAAGCCGGTGTCGTCGCCGGTGCGGTCGCGCTCTGCGCGGCGCTTGTTCCCGGGGTCGCGTCCGCCACGGTTCGCGGCCAGATCGACATCTGCAACGACTCCGGCGTGGGCGTCGTGGTCAAGCTGCCGGAGCGGGGCGGCTTCTCCAGCTACGTCGTCAAGCCGCGCCCGGCGAACGGTCCGTGTTACCCGTGGCGGGTCGGTGGTGGCAACGCCTGGGAAGGGGCGGACGTGTACTTCACCCCGAACCGATACCTCGTCTCGTTCCACTACAACCCGTCTCGTGGCGCGGCGGTCTTCGTGAATGACAGCGGGTCCGTACGCGTCTACAACTGATTTGAGGTGAAGGGGTGCGCCTGGCGTGGCGCACCCCTTCCTGCTCGTTGACGTCGTGTTGACAGGCCTGTGATTTGCTGCGTTTCGGGAGGTAGGGGGATGGTGGCCGCAGGTAACGGCGAGGGCGTTGTCTCGGTGGCGCGACGGGTGGTGCAGGTGGAGCGGGCGTTTCTCACCCAGGCCGTCGGGTTCATGCTCGGCCGGGGCATCAGGCAGTTCCTGGATCTCGGCTGCGGGAAACCGGGGGTGGGCAGCCCGCACGACATGGGCAGGCTCACCGGGCCCGCGGTCCGGGTGATCCACGTCGACTACGACGCCGAGGTGATCGAACGGGCGAGGCGCGTCATCGCGGGCACCGAACACCGCTACCTGGTGTGCCGCAACGTGACCGACGTGTCCGGGCTGATCGAAACTTGTCAGGCCGCTGGCATGCTCGACGCGCGCCGCCCCACGGGCGTGGTCGCGGTCGGACTGCTGCACCTCATCCCCGACGCGAACGAACTGCTGAGCCGCTACAGCGCGGAACTGCCGCGGGACAGTGTTTTCGCGGCGTCACACCTGACGCGGTGCTTCAAGGACGACGACTCCGGCGCGGCGGCCAAGCTCATCGGCGGGCCGGTATATCCACGGCAGCGACAGGAGATCGCCGAGATGTTCGACGGGCTGGCCCTCGTGAAGCCCGGGATTGTGGCGCTGCCGCACGAGTGGGGGACGCCCGCGAAAAGCATCGCGGGCGCGCCGGTGCTGGCAGGAATCGCCGTGAAGCAGTAGCCGTGTTTCAGATGGCGCCGACACGCATCGCGTATGAGACGGCGTGCGCGCGGTTGTGCAGGTGCAGGCGCACCAACACGTCCTGGAGGATCTTCTTGATCGTCCGCTCCGAGTAGCTCAGCTTCGCGGCCACCTCGGCGGTTTCGTGCCCCTGCGCGATGTACTTGAGCACCTCGACCTCACGCGTGGTGAGTCCGCCGGGCGCGAGGTTCTGCGACGCCAGCAGGTCCTGCTGCACGAACCGGATCTCGTCGAGCAGCCACCGGGTGAGTTGAGCGGAGATCATCGATTGGCCGTTGTGGCACGCGTAGATGGCGCGCGCGATGCGGCGCGGGCCGGCCTCGTGGTGGGCGAGCATGCCGACGACGCCGGCGCGGAACAGGCGGGGCAGGTGCCGGCGCTGCAGCGGGCCGCTCACGAGAACGATCCGCTGCGCCGGGTTCGTGGTCGCCTCGAAGGCGGCGACGAGCGCGTCGATGAAGTCGTCGTCGACGGTGTCCGCGATCGCCAGGACGACGTCGCAGCGGTGCCGTTCCTGCTCGCCGAGGACGTTCAGGTCCGGTGACGCCTGGAGTGCGTACAGCAGCCCTCCGGCGACTTCCGGCGCGTTGGTGAGCCATCCGACCGAGATCTGGCTGTCGGCGGCGGCCGAGCCTGGTCGAGCCTCGACGATCTTGGGAATGTTCATGGGGTGCCGCACCTCCGTTCGATGGCGGAAGTACAACAGCGCGCTGTCAACGTCCTGTTGACGGCGCATAGACGCGTCACGCCGCTGATCGGTTCTCGTCTCCATTCGCGGTAGTGCCGGGCCTGAACCCGGCGAACGGTTCGTCGTGATCGAGGAGAGGTGAATGGAATTCAGGGCCATCGCCGGCGTGCTCGCCCTCGCCACGGCTGCCTGCGCGCAGGCAGCCGCACCCGGCGGAGACGTGCTGAGGGGTTAGACCGTCGACGTCATCGGTTCCTGGACGGGGCCGAGGAAACGCGGTTCGAGCGCAGCGTTGTGCATCGAGGCTTCCTCGCGGTTGAGACTTCAACTTGAATCTTGGTTTGGAAGCTCGCCTGTCAAGAATCGTCCATCCAATCTTCCCTCAATTTCGGGAGTGATTGCATTTCGCGCTTTGGGTGCCTTGTGATGGCGACCTGTGCTGGCGGCGCGGCACGGTTCAGGAATTTCTGCTCGACCTGTCAGTCCAGCGATCATCGGCACTCGGGCGGTATTCGGAATTGAGACGCACGAATTTGCCTAAGCGCACCTCGGCGCTGGCAAAGTCGTATCGGCGTCGACATCGGGCGTGCCTGAGCGCAGGTGGGGAGACGCTGGTTGCGTGGGGCGAGCTTACCGTTGCCGTCGTAGCGCGCTGCAGGTTCACGCAAGTCTTGGCAACAGCGCAAGTCGCTCCAGAGTGCATGAAACACTGCCCCTGAGTGCTTGAGGGACGTGTTGGTCTATTTATCGCCTCGGTATGAGAGATGAATGTTGGTTGCAACACAATTTTCAGCGACGGTTCGCGTACCTCCTGGAGATCGCCATGGCTGCCGAAAAGCTCAGAGCGTTACCGCGAAGAACAGCGAGCCCGACGACGGTCGGGACGCCGGGCGAAGGTGACGTGATCCCGTCGCAAAAAGGCGAGCGAACTTCCGGCCCCGACCCGTTCGTCTTGTGCAGGACGCTGGTGGACCCAGCGTTGCGATGTCAAATCGCAACGCTGCCGAGATCAATGCGAATGATCGCAGGATACCATTTTGGCTGGTGGGATCGAGATGGGCAGCCCACCCCCGGGCGGAATCAAGGCAAGGCGGTTCGGCCGGCTTTGACCTTGTTGTCCGCGCTTGCGGTCGGAGGTGATGAAGTTGGTGCCGTACCCGCTGCGGTCGCGATCGAACTCGTGCACAATTTCTCCCTCCTGCACGACGACGTGATGGACAGAGACGTCGAACGACGGCATCGGCCAACAGCATGGACGGTCTTCGGAACAGAGAACGCCGTGCTCGCCGGAGACGCGTTGCTCGCGCTCGCTCCGTCGTGCATCGCAGTCTGTGGAGAACAACTGGTGCAGGTGCTGATGCAGGCTGTGCTTGAGCTCTGCGATGGCCAGTTCGCCGATCTGGCTTTCCAGGAACGCGATGTCGTCGGCCTCGACGAGTGCCTCGAAATGGCCAACGGGAAAACCGCGTCGCTATTGGGCGCCGCTTGTCAGGTGGGCGCACTTGCGGGTGGAGCCACCGCGGCACGAGCCAGACTCCTGCGTGATTTCGGCCGGCATCTCGGCCTCGCCTTCCAGCTCGTCGATGATCAGCTCGGCATCTGGGGTGATCCAGAAGTGACCGGAAAGCCTGTCCATGCAGACCTGCGCGCACGTAAGAAGTCTTTGCCCGTGGTCGCGGCGATGACGCTGGGATCCGCCGACGGCACCAAGATTGCTGAGCTCTACCGGAGTGCACAGCTCAGCGACGGACAGTTGCTGGAATTGGCGGGACTGATCGAGCGTGCGGGCGGACGCGAATGGACACAAACCGCGGCGGAGGAGCAGATCGAGGCGGCCACCGCGTGCTTGACGGCCGCAGAGGTCGTACCCGGCATTGCCGGCAAACTGCAGGAGTTGGCGAATTTGGTGCTCTCGCGGAAGCATTGATGCGTGTACACCTGGATTTCTGGTGGCTGGACAGCGCCTGTTCGCGAGGCCGGCCAGTCACCAGAGCGGTTCAACGCATTGCTCCCGTGCGAGCGAAGGAACTCACTGGAGCGGGCGCACCTCGGCACACCCTCCGCGATGCGCCGGGTGTGCCGAGGTGATTTCGGGATATCGTCAGTAGACGGTGATGGCGAGCTTGGGTATCGTTTTCGGTCGAAGTATGTCAAATGACAAGCAGGCAATGCGTGTACGCCGAGCCGCGCGGTCCAGCACGGAATCGATCTCTGCCTGGACCTCGTCGTCGAGGAACTGCCAGAAGAGGCTGTGCCAGACCACGGTGGTCACTGATCTGGACGCCGACGACTCGAGTTGATGCCTCAGCCAGGTCACGGCATCTTCTTGGTCGATCTGAACAGGTGTGGTCGCGGCCAGGGAGACCGCGTCGTCGAACTCCATCCGATCAACGTCCCAATCATAGGCGAGGAACGACCTCATGATTCGTACGTCCTCGGGATTCCGAGGATCGCGCGGCGCAAGATCACAACCCGCACGCTCGACGATCTCGAAAGGTTGTGGTTCAGGACCGGGCGCGGGTAAACGTACCGGTGAGTCCGGCGACCCCCACGTCCACCCGGTTCCGAACCACCAGTACTGGTCGAACAGCAGGTTCAGCCCGCCGCAGGCGCCGAGCTCCAGCAGCCTCACCCGAGGCGCTCCGAGCATGCCGACACCTTGCAGGAGAAAGCCCGCCAGCCTCGGGCGTTGCTGCTGCACCGGCCGATTGATCGTCGCCAGAACGACCGCGGGATGAGCGCTGAGGGCGTGCCGGCACAACTCCCAGGCGTGCGCGATCGCGTCGGGGTCATCGCGATGTTTCAGATCTTCCAGGCAGCGGATGAGATCCGGGCTGAGGCCCGACTCGTACAGATAGCCGATCGCGGCGAACATCTTCACGTAGAAGTATGGCTGCTGGGCGTCCGGATGATGGGGGACGAGGCGCGTGACGGGGCCGTTGTCTTCCACTTCCTTGACGAGTGCACTGAACAACCCGGCTGATTGCGGCGCCTTTACGGCCAGGTCCTTCGCGATCCACTTCAGCGCTGACAAGGATTCATGAGTGATGGTCATCGAAAGACCTCCGCGCTCATCAGCGCCGCGCCCGTGCTCGCGTCGACTAGCGATCGAACGAGAGCCGCGCGGTCAGGCGCAGGAGCGAGATGCTCCAGCAGCCCCAGGAGCTTGTAGCGCAATGCGTGTACTTTGCCGTTGTAAACGTCGGCAACCGGCGCCGAGAACAGAAGCGCGAGCAACTCACGCCGCGCCTGGACGCTCGTTCGTGCCCTCGCGTGCAAGCCGGTCAAGTCGGTGACACTTGCCGCCGACGCAAGCATCAGCGTCCGTGTTCCGTTGATGAAGTCCTCGTTGTCAGGAGTGCACAGACCAGCGCGGTCGTTCACCATCTGGCGCAGGACGCCGAAGAGTTTGCCGAACCTTCGCCACACCTGAAGCCGATGAGGCGGCTCTCTGCGAAGGATCGCCGTCAACACGAGGTCTCGGCCGTATGCGGCCCCGTTCTTACCCGCATAGGCGTGCATCGCCGTTCTCCACGGCTCCTCGCTGTGGAGAACGCCGACATCCTCGATCTGCCCATCGGCCGAGTGCAGTGAGGTGCTCAGCAGTTCAGCGGTGAGTAGCTCGCGCAAGGTGATGTCTTGGACTTCAGCGCGAACGACCAACTCTGGGATCAGGGTGATGCACGCCGTCGATGCGATGAGAGCTGCTGCGGGACCGTGGTGGTCGGCTGCCTTGCCGTCAATGAGATCATCGAGTGTCTCGGCGCCTGTCCACCAGATCCGGGACACCGTGCCGACGAGGTGTGCGTCTTCCGATTTGTTTCCAATGAAGGCGTGGGGGAGGAGCCGGAAGATGTTCAGTCCGGATTCGTCTTCGTCGAGGAGCACAGTGATGGTGTCGCGCAGACGCGGCCACGGCTGACAGGTCGCCTTGACTGCCTCGTGTGCTCTGGCCATGACGACGTCTCTGACGAGACTGAGCTCGTCAACAGCTCTGGAGCCTGCGATGGTCATGGGTACCTGCTCTGCTGGTGAGAAAGATTGTGGCTCGGTCTCTGGTCTTCGGCGAATCTGAGGACGAGCACTTGATGTCGATCAGCACGAGTGGCAAGGCGTTCGAAGCGCCACTCCTCACGAAACGACGAGCCGTCAAGCGCTGAGCTCGCCCTCCACGAGGAGTTCGTTCATGACGTGCTCCTGTTCCTGAGGGGGCAGCGGGGAGCCGGGTTGTGCTGAGACAGATCTGTATGATCTGTGGCACAGGTAACACGCCGGTTGCTCGCGTGTTGAAGAGCAGGCGAGCGGTGGGGGAACCACAGGCCAGGTTTTGTGCACTTTCGGCCCGTCGCGGTGCCGGTTCGTGCCGGACGCAGCGCTGGTGAGGGCCGGATGCTGGTCGAGTGGATATCGCACCGATCTGTGCAATGCCGGCAAGGAACTGGGGCTTGTCCGGACTGGTCTTTCGCACCGTGGCGCTCGGACGCTTGACTCCGAAGGAACCAGCCAGGACACGACGCGGTCAGGTTCGGCAGTCATCTCGCGTCGGCGGACAGCCTCTTCGCGCGGATTCTGAGCCGCTTCGCTGACGAGCACCATGTGTGCTTCCTTGCGTGACCGTGCGGTCACGCGAAGTCGCCACCTCCCAGCAGGGAATCTGCGATGGAGACAAAAGGTGTAGTTGCGAGGCTGGCGATATTCATCGTTGTTGCCGCCGCTGCTGACCGCCGTTGAACAACACGCGTCAACAGCGGTGTATCCGTTCTGGTGTGGTACCTGGTTGAGACTTGGCTGTCTGCGGCCACGGCGGCCACGGCGGTCGCCGTCCTCGTCCAGTACTCCAGGTGATGCACCGCGCTGCCGACTCGGGCGTCATCGGGGTGTCTGTGCTCTACCTCGCCATGCTGTTCGCGATCGTGTTCTACGGCGACCGGCGCGCAGACGCGGGCCGGGGACTTGCCAGGCGCGGCACGATCTACGCGCTTTCCCTGCGGCCTACGTGACGTCGTGGACCTGGCAGCGTCTGTCGTGCGGCATCGACAGGGCTGGGCTTCCTGTCGATCAATCTCGGGCCGATGATCATTCTCGCGCTGGGCCGGCTGGGGCTGCGCCGCATCATCTGCATCAGCCAGTGGCTTTGTGTCATCTCCCTCGCTGACTTCATCTCGGCGCTACGGCACGAGCGTGCGGCTCGGCGGGCTAGTGGTAGCGATCGCGGTGGTCGGGGTGGTGCCGTACATCGCATTGCAACCTGAAAGCGGTGTCCAACACCTTTGAGATCATCCGCCGTGAGCCGACGCAGACGGTGGCCGAGCCGCTCACCCAGGTGCCCCTGCTGCAGGACACTGCGTTGTACGTGGCGTCGCTGCCGGCCCGATTTACGACCCTGTTCGGAACCAAGCATCTCGACGCGACCGAACGTCATGAGGGCACGGTCATGGCAGTCGTGTTCGAGGCAGTGATTTCTGTCAGTTCGTCCAGGTAAGTATGCCTCATAGACTCTGATTTCGACGGTGGCTCCCGTATTCCCAAGGGTGACATGCATCCTCGGCACACTGCTGGGGTTAACGAGGATGCTGATCACTGGAGGAAAGATGGCCGGAAGGCCGGCAACGCCGCGCGAAGGCTGGTTGCACATTCTGAATGACGAGGATGTCGTCGAGATCGAGAATGCGCTCCAAGTCGCCGCGCGAGCAGGGAAGGCGCTGTTGAATCTGCGGCGCGAGGACTTTCCGCTCCCCACCCTCGGGCCGCGGTTGCGTCAGATCTCCGCCGGCCTCGAAACCGGGCAGGGATTCGCGGTCGTCCGGGGATTGCCGGTCGAATCACGGTCCGAGGAGGATGCCAGGCTGATCTGCTGGGGGCTCGGCCTCCACCTGGGCGTCGCGTTGGTCCAGAAGAGCGACGACTCGCTGATCGTGGATGTTCGCGACACCGGTCGCCAGACGTCCGAGCTGCGAAGGCACGACTCCAACATGGACATCAACTTCCATGTCGACTCGTGTGACGTCGTGGCCTTGTTGTGCCGCCGCACCGCGATGGAGGGTGGAGCGAGTCTGCTGACGAGTTCGCTCGCGGTCCGCGACGAGATCGCCCGGCTCCGGCCCCACTTGCTTGAGGTGCTCGAAGCACCGCTGCCCTTCGCGGCTGTCGGCCCCGCGGCGCGGGACGGGCAGCCGTTCTTCCTGAGTCCTGTGTTCGGTGGTGACCGTGAGGACTTCACCAGCAGGTTCTACGGCGCACGAATCCGCGCCGTACGTGGCATGGCGGGCGCTCCCGAGTTGACCGCCGAGCAACTGGAGGCTGTCGATCTGATCGACAAGATCGCAGCCGACCCGAACCTGTCGTGCGAGCTCGACTTCCAGCCTGGCGACCTGCAGTTGGTCAACAACCACCTCGTCTACCACGCCCGGACCGCTTTCACCGACCATCCTGACCCTGATCGCAGAAGGCACTTGCTGCGATTGTGGCTGGCCGTGCCTGACAGCCGCCGTCTGCCTGAAACGTTCCGGGAGGCCTGGGGCAGGGTCGAGCCGGGCGTTGTCCGCGGCGGTGTGCTCTCCTGGCAGCTTCGCCGGAACGAAGCGGGCAGGTACCAGCGCGAGCAGGCCAGGGAGCTGGGGATGCTGGTGTGACAACGGCTCCGCGCGTTGTCTGGTGTCGCCTGGCGGTGCAGGTCGCGGTGGCGCTGGTGTTGACGGCTGCCTCGGCGCAGGTCGACTCCGGCGCTCCGCTCCGCATCATGAGCGGCGTGGTCGCGGGTTCCGCTGTGCTCGTGGCGTCGCGGAAGCTGGGTTGGCAGGCGGCGCCGCAACGTGGTGTCCGTGAGCTTGCCCTAGCGGTCGTCGGGCTCGGCATCGGTGGTGTTCTCGCTGTTCATGAGTACCGCGGTGACCACACCGTGCTCTATCTGGCAGTCGCAGTGGGAATGATCGCCGCAGGTGTCCTGGTGGGATGGTGGTTCCACCGGGTCACCGGACTGGACCGCCTCAGCGCGATGCTCGCGATGGTTCCCGGTGGAATGGCGGCGATGACCGGCGCCGCTGCCGAGCGAGGACGCGATGCCGCGACCGTTTCCGCTGTGCAGGCGATGCGCATGTTCGCAGCCGTTGTTCTCGTGACGGTGGCCGCTGTGGCAGGCCCGGCCTCTGCGGGCCCAGGACCGGATGTTTCGTGCACGGACCAGCCGTGGAACTTCATTCAGTTCGTCGGTGCCCTGGTGCTGGTGTGGCCGCTTGCTTGCGGTGCTCGTCGGCTGCGCCTTCCGTTGCCGGCGTTCTTCGCGGGAATCGCCATCGGCGTGTCGATGTACGTGGGACAGAGTCTGTTCTCGTCGTGTGTCGGTATTCCTTCGGTCGTGACCGCGGCGGGGCAGATTCTTCTCGGTGTCAGCGTGGGTGAGTCGATTGTCACGGGCATGAGAAGGGGTCGTCTCCTGGCGCTTGGTGCACTTGGCGTCGCCATGACGCTCTCGGCGAGCCTCATGGTCGCCGCCGTCGTTCACGCTGTCACCGGCCTCGATTGGCTCACCTGCGTTCTGATGACCGCGCCGGGTGGTGCGCCAGAAGTGACGATGTTCGCTCTCGCTCTGCCGGTGGAGATAGACGTCGTGCTGGCCGCACAGTTGGCTCGCCAGCTCCTGATCAACATTGGGCTGCCGTTCTGGTTGTGGCTGTTCATCAGGCTCGATCGAGGCGGCTCCGGCGCTCGCGACGAGGAGGCACCCTGAGGACGAACAGTTGGTCCGAGGGGGGAGTCTCGAAGCTCGGGCGCCATCCTGAGCTCGAATTCGCCCGATCGGGCTGCGGTTGGAAGTGGTGCGACGGATGCCGCGCAGCCGGTTGGACTGAACGGGCTTGCAGTTCACGACCGCCCTGTGGATCACGTCTGGTTCTGTGTGCAGCGCGCCGAGCGAACACGACACCGAGCAACTCCGTGATCAACATGCGTGATCAACTACGGGCCCGTGATCACGGAAACCCTGCCGGTTCCAGTCTTCACGCGTCGCTCACAGATCTCACTCCTGGACGAGATTGTCCTGCCCGGACAGCAGCTCCCGCAGCGCGCAGATCGCGTAGTACGACCTGGATCTCGCGGTCCCCTCGCGGATTCCCAGCACAGAAGCTGCATTCACAATGGTGTGACCGTGCAAGTAGGTCTCGACCAGAACCTCGCGGTGTTCGCGGGACAGACGCCCCAACGCCTCGGACACGACGACGGAGTTGAGCACGTCACCAGTCTGGTCGCACTCACGCGGCTGGTTCTCGTAGCAGTCAGGGACCTCCTGGGGACGCTTCGACCTCGCGCGCACTTTGTCGACGAAGACATTGCGTGCCACCGTGAACAGCCAGGCACGCACCGAGACCTCGCGGTTGCGGATCACCTCGGGATGCCTCCACGCCCGGACCAGCGTTTCCTGCACGACGTCTTCGGCCACAGCCCAGTCACCACCGGACAAACGCGTGACATACGCGAGCAACGCCCGCCCATGCTCCTGGTACAACGACCGCACAAGAGCTTCATCCCTTGCGCTGGCGGGCGATCTCATCTCGGCCCCCTGGTTCGGAGTGACACACCGGGCTTCACCCCCAGACTGAACGTCTGGTTCGGGCGTCAGTGCTCCCGATCTACGCAAATGCACTCGTTGCCCGGCAAGACCGCCCCTTCCTTCCCTGCATCCGACGCAGTCAGAAGAAGATCGCAACGGCTTGTGTCTACTCGAGGTACCCCGAGTGACTTCACACCTCCCAGCGTCCACTGTGGCGTAGCGGGCAGCTCGATCACAATGCATGTTGCGGGGAACCACGCGACGTGTTGGGCGGCGCGTCAACGACCAGGCCCGGCCCCTCTTGTAGGCCACGACAGGTCAGGACCGGTTCGGCCGCATTCAGCCCGGCCGGAGCCGCACACCGGATCGACCTGTCGCGCCGTCCCTGTGGCATCCCCTTCTCCACCGCCTGGTCCCGACAGATTCGCAGCCCCCGCACTCGTGCGCACGACATCGATCTCACTGCCAAGCCAATGATCGAGTCTCGACACGGCCGTCGCCGTTGACAGGAAGGGCATCAACCGTTCGACTTTCGGGGCAACAGTCGGGTGCCGTGCTGGCCTATGCGGGGCAGGTGGTGTCTCATCGTGGAAACCTCCATTCTGGTCTCCTCGATTCGAGATAATCGTCATGACCGACTCAACGCATTTGATCAGTGACCTGTCCAAGCGCGACGTGGCCCTTCTGCGTGCGGTAGCTGCCGGGCGTGCGCAGATGTCCCAAAGTTGCGAACCGGACCTGTTCATCGACGGCATGGCATCGTGCGATCAGACTGCCGCGCGGTGCCTGGCACACGCGGGCCTCATAGAGCCCGTCCTGCCGGCTGTTGCAGGGTCGTTGACCCGTGCGCGGTTGACGCTGCTCGGCGCGTCGGTGCTCGCTCAGCAGGCGATGCCTGCGTAACAGCCGAGGTCGTGGTCGGAAGTCTGATCCGACGCCTTGAGTCGGTTGTTGGCCGGGCGGGGGACCAGGCCCCGCGACAATCGCGCTACCGGCTCCAGATGTCCTCCAGGGTGGTCAAGGGGGTGTCGGCGTGACTGCGATTGACATTGGTCTCCCCGGCTTGACCGGGGTTCCCACCACCGACGAGAAGCAGTCGGCCAGGGACTACAAGTCCGACCAGGAAGTCCGCTGGTGCCCCGGCTGTGGCGACTACATCGTGCTCAACACCATGCAGTCGTTCCTGCCCTCGCTGGGTCTCAGGCGCGAGAACATCGTGTTCGTCTCGGGCATCGGGTGCTCGTCCCGTTTCCCGTACTACATGAACACCTACGGCATGCACTCCATCCACGGCCGTGCGCCGGCCATCGCCACGGGTCTCGCCGTGGCGCGGCCGGACCTGAGCGTGTGGGTGGTGACCGGTGACGGTGACGCGCTGTCCATCGGCGGCAACCACCTGATCCACACGTTGCGGCGCAACGTGAACCTCAAGATCCTGCTGTTCA
>NZ_FOYL01000024.1 GCF_900115955.1 Lentzea waywayandensis | reverse complement strand
CTGCGGGTCGCGAAGACCGGTCGCGCGTCGCAGACGGTGACCCGGTAGCCGAGGAACGCGCCGAGCCGGGCCATCGCGGCGGCGAAGTCGATCGCGCCGAACACGAGCATGCGCGGCGGCGGTTCGAACGAGTTCACGAACACGCTCATGCCCTCGCCGCGCCGCTGGCCGTCCGGTCCGTACTGGAGCACGCCGGTCCGGCCTGAGGCCAGCATGCCGCGCGCGTCGTCCGTGACGGCGTCGTCGATCCGTGCGCTTCCCAGGCTGCCGTCACGGCGGTCCGGCCAGATGACCATGCGCCGGCCGATGCCGTCCGGGTGCTCGATGACCGTCGCGACCGCCACCGGTTCCTCGGCACGCACCGTCTCCACGACCTCGGCGAGCTGCGGAAACGTGTCGGCGCTGATCTTCTCGACGTAGATGTCGATGATCCCGCCGCAGGTCAGCCCCACTGCGAACGCGTCGTCGTTGCTCACGCCGTAGCGTTGCAGGACCGGGTCGCCGGTCTCCTGCGCCAGGTCGTAAACGGCGCCTTCGACGCACCCGCCGGACACGCTGCCGACCGCCTCGCCGTCCTGCGTCACGAGCATCGCCGCGCCCGCCGGCCGGGGCGCCGAACTGAAGGTCGCGACCACCGTGCCGACGCCGACCGTCTCGCCGTTCGCCACCCGTTCGGCGAGGTCGTAGAGGACATCACGCATAGCGCATTTCCTTCAGCAGTTCGGCCACGCGTGCACGCGTGGCCCAAGATTGTAATGTCGCTGGACAGGCCGGTCGGTGATCCGTGGTGGCCGCTCGTTGCGGGCGGGCCTGCCGGGGTGTTCGTCGATGGCCAGAAGGGTGTTCAGGCCGGTCCTGGCAAACTGATCTTGAACACCCTTCGTTCGTCTCCGGACACCGCCCAGAATCAGGACTTACTCGTTCAGGGGACGACTGTCTCCGAAAGCAAGCTCACGCCTGATCGACCAGCGCCGCGATCTGGCGATTGCTGACCTGGCCGAGGGCAAGGTGACCGGGCGTGCTGACAGCGGTGAACTTCGACGGGCCAGCCGTCGAAGTTGCTCGAAAACTACCTCATCGCGATGTCAGACGGTGGGCTTGCTACCGCCGTCGATGACGTGTTCGGAGCCCACGACGGCAGAGGCGCGATCCGACACCAGGAACGTGACGAGCTCTGCGACCTCGTCTGGGACGACCGGGCGGCCCAATGGGATTCCGATCTCGGCCATGAGCCGCCGGCGCGCCTCGTTGTAGCCGATGCCTTCGCGCTCGGCGAGTGACTCGACGAACGCGCGGCCCCACGAACTCTCCGTGAAGCCAGGAGTGACGCTGTTGACGCGCACCCCTGACGGCGCCACCTCGTTGGCCAGGCCCTTGCTGTAGTGGCTCAGTGCCGCCTTCGCGGCGCCGTAGGGCACTCGGTTCGGGTTCGGGATCGAACGGGACAGCGACGAGATGTGGACGACGGCGCCGGTGCCGCGTTCGACCATGCCGGGGACCAGTGCGCGGTCGAGCCGGGCGGGGGCGAGGACGTTGACGTCCATCACGAGCTGCCAGATGTCGTTGTCCTGCTTGAGCAGCGGCACGTGCTGCCCGCCGTCCGCGCCGACGTTGTGGACGAGGATGTCGACTCCGCCGAGGCGGTCGTGAACGTGGTGGGAGATCGCTTCGACGTCCGCGGGCGAGGCGAGGTCGGCCTGGATGAACAGGTCGGTCGCGGATTCCGGGGGCGGGGCGGTCCGGGCGCTGTAGGCCACCGTCGCGCCGGCGCGGGTGAGGTGGTCGACGATCGCCGATCCGATCCCGCGGGTGCCTCCGGTGACCAGTGCGCGCCGGCCGGTGAGGTCGTCGAGAGCGGTGCCGCGTGGCATTGGGGTTCCTCCGGTGTGCGTTGAACGTTGCAAGACCGAAGCCTATGAGCTCCGAACTGGACGATCTATGACTGAGAAGGGCAAATTTTTGTCCATTCGTCTTCCCACGTATACGATTGGACGGTGGACGTTGTCAGCGACGCGATCGCCTCCATCCGCACCGGACGACCGCACGCGGCGCGTACACACCGGATCGCGCCGTGGGGACTGCGGTTCCCGGCCGAGCCGGGAACCGGGTTCCACGTCGTCCTGCAGGGCAGGTGCTGGCTGCTCGCCGAGGGTTCGGATCCGGTGCCACTGGGTGCGGGGGACGTCGTGCTCACGCCGCACGGCCACGAGATCGCCCTCGCCGACTCACCGGGCAGCGACCTCGTCGACGTCGCGCCCGAGATGGACGACTCCTGGGTTCCCCGGCTCGAAGCCGCCGGGGAACACACCCTGTTGATGTGCGGCTCCTACCAGCTCGATCGGGCGGGCGCCCATCCTTTGCTCACCGAGCTCCCGCCCGTCGTGCACCTCCCACGTCGCCTGGGCGGCCGCGCGGCGCTCAACGCCGTCGTCGAACTGCTCGGCAGTGAGCTCGACGAGTACAGGCCTGGTACCGACGCGGCGATCTCCGCGCTGCTCGACGCCATGCTGCTGTACGTCCTGCGCACCTGGTACCAGGATCACGTTCCGCGCGGCGCCGGTGGGTGGGCGGCGGCTCTGGACGATCCAGCTGTCGGGCCCGCTCTCGGCCACATGCACGCCGAGCCCGCAGCGGCCTGGACCGTCGAGAAGCTCGCCCGGCGAGCCGGGAGGTCGCGCTCCGCGTTCTCCCGGCGCTTCACCGACCTGGTCGGGCGGCCGCCCATGGAGTACCTGATGTGGTGGCGGATGACCACGGCCGGACGGATTCTCCGCGGCGAACCCGGCGTATCGCTCCGCGCGGTGGCGGAAAGGGTGGGCTACACCTCCGAATTCGCGTTCAACCGCGCCTTCAAACGCGAGTTCGGGGTCAGCCCCGGTGCTTTCCGGCGACAGGGCACTGAGCTCGTGGCGGCCCGCTGACGTCAGCCGTGTGCAGGCCGCAGCAGGTCGTCCAGTCCGATCCGGCGGAGGAACTCGACGCGCATGTGGTCGGCGACGGCGTTCACCACGCTCGCGCCATCGTCGGTCGGGGTGATGTGCACGCGGAAGGGACGCTTGCCCTTGGGTGTGCCGATGACCGTCACGATGGCCCGTGCGACCTCGGACACGTCCGCGTCGGGTGGCTCGATCTCGGCCATCCGCTTGCCCACGTCTTCGAGCAGCCCGGCGTAGCGCGTCTCGTACTCCCTGACGATCGCGGTGTCGTCAGGGTGCCCGCTGTGGGCGTAGTGGTTGGTACCGCTGGTGAACGAGCCCGGCACGATGATCGTGCTCTCGATGCCGAACCGCGCCACCTCCAGTGCGTACCCGGCCGCCAGTGCGTCCATTCCGGCCTTCGCCGCGAAGTACGGGGTGAGGTACGGAGGTGTGCCGCCGCGGGTGCTGGAGCTGCCGACCCACACCAGCAGGCCGTCGCCCGCCGCGCGCATGTGCGGCAGGGCGGCACGGTTGATCCGGTGCGCGCCAAGCACATTGGTGTCGTAGAGCGCAGCCAGTTGCTCCGGCGTGAACGCCTCCGCCGGACCGGTCACCATGTGACCGGCGTTGTGCACCAGCACGTCGAGCCGCCCGGCCTGGTCCAGCACCGTCTGCACCGCCTGCCCGACCGAGGAGTCGGAGGACACGTCCAGTTCGACGGTCCGCAGGTCTCCTGGGTGACCCGCCGCTTCCGCGGCCGCCGGGGCGTTGCGGCCCCCGACGTCGCGCATACCGGCGTAGACGGTGTGCCCGGTGTCAGCCAGCGCACGCGCGGTCAGCGCCCCGAACCCGCTGGAAGCACCGCTGATCAACACGACTTTCGACATGGTCGTCACTTCCCGTCTGATTAGATGGATCCGCCGTTGACATAGATGACCTGGCCGTTGACCCATCTCCCGGCACCGGCGAGGAACGCCACCACCTCGGCGAGGTCTGCGGGCTCACCCAGCCGTTCCAGCGGTGACTCGCCCGCGATCCTGGTGATCAGCTCCTCGGACTTGCCATCGAGGAACAGCGCGGTCGCGGTCGGTCCCGGTGCCACCGCGTTGACCGTGATGTTCCGCCCGCGCAGCTCTCGTGCCAGCGTCAGGGTGATCGCCTCGACCGCGCCCTTGCTGGCGCCGTAGGCGGCGTAGCCGGGACGGGAGAACCGGGTGATCGAACTCGAGAAGTTGATGATCGCGCCACCTGGCCGTAGTCGCCGTGCTGCCTGCTGGTCGACCACGAAGGTGCCCCGGACGTTGGTCCTCAGCACGCGGTCGAGCACCGCCAGATCGAGATCGGCAAGTGGTGACAAGGGCATCACGCCGGCGGCGTGCACCACCACGTCGACGCCACCGAACCGTTCCTCGGCCTGGTCGAAGACGCTCGCGACAGCGACCTCGTCGGCCACGTCCGCCTGTACGGCGAAGGCCAACGCGCCGCTCGCCACCAGGTCTTCCACCGCCGCGTCCGCTTCGACCTTGTTGCCGGCGTAGTTGATGACGACGGCGAACCCGTCTTGCGCCAGCCGTCCTGCGGTCTCCCTGCCGATCCCGCGAGATCCCCCCGTCACGATCGCCACCCGCGGCCCGCCGCTGTCGCCTGTCATGTCATTGCCTCCGGTTTCGCAGTAGTTCGTGTCCACCATGGAGATGGTGACGAAAAAGGTGAACAGTCAAATGACTCTCCGCGCTAAATACAGTCATCGACTTCACCTCACTACAGGCGGGCCGGACCTGGTAATGCGGGAGGGTCAAAAGGGCAGAGAAATAGGGTGTTCCAGGCATCGTCGAACCGCGTTGTGCATCGGCAGGAGTCGTAGGCTCGCACGGCACTGAAGCGCTGACGCTGAGGAAATTTCGTGATGCTCGAAGCCGACGAACAACAACACAGCCCGCCCACTGGCGCGCCGACAGTGTTGTTGACGAAACTTCATCCGCCGTTCGTCCCGGCGCAGACAGTCACGCGTCAACGGCTGTATCAGCGGTTGTGCGACGGCCATGGGCTGAGGTTGAGCTTGGTGACCTGCCCGGCGGGCTTCGGCAAGTCGACGCTGCTGGCGGCCTGGGCACAGGACGAGGCCCAGAGGCGGCCGGTGGCGTGGATGAGTCTGGACGAGGGAGACGACGACGCCGTCGTGCTCTGGTCGCACCTGATCGAGGCTCTGGGACGCGCCTGTCCGGCGATCGACCACGAGACGCTCGCCGGGCTGGCGACCTCGGCACCTATTCTCGAGGTGATGCTGCCCAGGGCGGTCAACGAACTCGTCGCTGCGCAGGCCCAGCTCGTACTCGTGCTGGACGACTTCCACCGGCTGAATGCCGGGCCGGCCCGGGACAGCGTCGTGTGGTTCGTCGAGCACGCCCCGGCGAGCGTGCAGGTGGTGCTGGCAACCCGCACGGATCCGGCGTTGCCGCTGAGTGCCCTGCGTGCGCGTGGACACCTGCTCGAGCTGCGCGCGGACGACCTGCGGTTCACGCCGGAAGAAGCCTACGAGTTCCTGAACGGGCGGCTCGATCTTGAACTGGCCCGTGGCGACGTCGACCTGCTCGTGGCACGGACCGAGGGCTGGCCGGCCGCGATCTACCTGGCGGCGCTGTCACTGTCAGCCAGCCACGACAAGCATGCGCTGGTCAGACAGTTCGACGGGACCAGCAGACACGTCGTCGACTTCCTGTCCGAGGAGGTGCTTGCCGGGTACGGGCCGGAGATCCGCGGTTTCATGAGAAGGATCTCGGTTCTCGACAGGCTCAGCGGCCCGCTCTGCGACGTCGTGCTCGAGCGGCAGGGGTCGGCGGACACGTTGAACTCGCTGGCGGCGTCGAACCTGTTCCTGGTGCCGTTGGATGATCGTCACGAGTGGTTCCGCTTCCACCAGCTGTTCCGGGAGATCCTGCTGCTGGAGCTGAGACGTGACGAACCCGGACTGATCTGTGATCTGCACCGGCGTGCGCAGACGTGGCACGCCGAGTTCGGCACGGTCGAGGAGTCCGTGCACCACGCGTTCGAGGCGCGGGCCTGGCACGACGCCGCGCAGCTCGTCGCGCAGGCCTGGGTCGGCCACGTCAACGCGGGCCGGACCTCGACGGTGCTCGACTGGCTGAGGCGATTTCCCGAGGAGGCCCTGCTCGCCGACCGGCGCCTGCTGCTCATCCGTGCCTGGGTCTCGGCGTTCCGCGGCACCGAACACGACACGAGGGCCGCGATCAGGCAGATCCAGCAAGCCGGCGGCGCGGACGAGGGACCTGTCGAGGGTTTCGCGTCGCTCGAGTCGAGTCTTGCGGTGTTGCAGGCGAGTTTCGTCTGGGGAGACGTCTCGGCGATCATCGAGCACGGCACCAGGGCCGCGGAGCTCGAAGGCCTCGACTCGCCGTGGCGGCCGGTGGTCAGCTGGGCGCTCGGCTGGGGGCACTACTGCAGGGGAGAGCTCGATCAGGCGGAGCGGTGGCTGACCGAGACCCGAACGCTCGGGCCGCACGTGGATCAGTGGATCGTGGTGATCGGGGCGGTGGCCGAGCTGTCGATGATCGCGGGCAGACGAGGCCTGCGGTCGTTACAGCTGCGGCTGGCGACCGAGGCGGCGGGCCTGGCCAGGGAGCACGGTCTGTTTGACGCCCGTGAGGTGGGCGAGGTGCGCACGGCCCTCGGTTTGGCGTTGAGCGCGCACGGGCGTGACGAGGAGGCGCTTCCCGAGCTGGAGCAGGGAGTCCTGCTGCGCAGACTGTGGGGGCAGCAGCTCGAGATCGTCGACGGGCTGATCGCACTCGCGCCCGCAGTGGCCATCGCCGGTGACCGCGGGCGGGCGGCGGATCTGTTCGACGAGGCCGACGAGGTCTTGTCCCGCTGCGCCGACGCGGGCGAGCTTCCCGCCCGCCTGGCCGCCGCCCGCCGGGCCACCGCGGTCGGCGGGCAGCCGGCGACCGCACCCGGAACGGAGCTGACCGAGCGGGAACTGGTGGTGCTCCGGTACCTCCGCAGCACCCTGTCCGAACGGGAGATCGCCCAGCAGCTCAGCCTGTCGGTCAACACCGTGCACAGCCACGTGAAGTCGATCTACCGCAAGCTCGGAGTCGGTTCGCGGGCAGAGGCGGTCGCGCATCTCTCACCTAGGTGATTCCCGGCTGCGGGTGACGACAGATCACCCCGGCCGCGGCCATTCTGCTTCCTATCATGATCAGCAAGCGGAGTGGCCAGATCTACGAGCTCATCATCCGTGGCGAGCTCGGCGACCACCACGCCCTGCTGTTCGAGGGGATGCACCTGGAGCGGGCCGGTGGCGACACCGTGCTCACTGGTGCCGTGTACGACCAATCCCACCTGTACGGCCTGATCCAACGGACCCAGGACCTCGGTCTCGAGCTCATGTCCGTCAACCAGGTGCCGAACGAGAGGAGGGCGAGTGAGTGACGCTCTCAGACAGACCCCCGAGTTGGTGACGCTGACCGTCAACGGGAGTGTGCATCAGGTGCAGCTCGACAGCCGCACGACGTTGCTCGACGCACTGCGCGACCACCTGGAACTGAGTGGTACCAAGAAGGGCTGCGACCAGGGGGCGTGCGGCGCGTGCACCGTGCTGCTGGACGGCAAGCGGATCGTGTCCTGCCTCGTTCTCGCCGCTCAGTGCGAGGGCCGGGAGGTGACCACGGTCGAGGGTGTGACAGTGGACGGCCGTCCGCATGCCGTGCAGGAGGCTTTCTGCCGGCACGACGCGCTGCAGTGCGGCTACTGCACCCCCGGCCAGGTCATGTCGGCGATCTCGCTGCTGGCCGAAGGACGAGCCGGCTCCGACGACGAGATCCGCGAGTTCATGAGCGGCAACCTCTGCCGGTGTGGCGCCTACCCGAACATCGTCGCCGCCATCCGCGAGGTCGCTGGACAGGAGGCAACGTCCCGGTGAGGGGTTTCGAGTACGTCCGGGCCACCGATGTGGGGAGCGCCGTCGCGCTGGTGAGCGGCGATCCCGGAGCGTCCTACCTGGCCGGTGGAACGACCCAGCTGGACCTGATGCTCAAGGACGCCGTTGTGCCGCAAGGCCTCCTGGTGGACATCGGCCGGCTTCCGCTGCGCGGGATCGCCACTGACGGCGACGTGCTGCGGGTCGGCGCGCTGACCACGATGGAGGAACTGGCCGCGGATCCCGTGGTCGCCGAGCGCGTGCCGTTCGTGAGCGAGGCCCTGCTCGCGGGAGCGTCGACCCAGCTGCGCAACATGGCCACAATCGGCGGAAACCTGTTGCAACGCACCAGATGCCGCTATTTCCGGGACATCGCGGTGACGGACTGCAACAAACGCACGCCCGGTTCGGGATGTGCCGCGGTCACGGGTGCCGCGCGGATGCACGCCATTCTCGGCGCCAGCGCGCATTGCATCGCGTTGCACGCGTCCGATCTCTGTGTGCCACTGCGGGCTCTTGACGCCGAGGTGCGGGTGGAGGGCGCCGCGGGGCAACGCACCATCGCGTTCGCCGACCTGCACGTGATGCCGGGTGAACGGCCGGACGTCGAGACCGTGCTGCGGCACGGGGAGATGATCAGCGAGGTGCTCGTGCCGCTGCTGCCGGCCGGGACGCGGTCGGGTTATCTGAAGGTCCGCGACCGGGTGTCCTACGAGTTCGCGCTGACCTCGGCGGCCGCCGCGCTGTCGATCGAGGACGGCGTCATCACGCTGGCACGTCTCGCACTCGGCGGGGTCGGCACGGTCCCGTGGCGGGCCACCGAGGCCGAACGGGTCCTCGTCGGCGCTCCGGCGACCGCCAGGACGTTCCTGGCCGCCGCCGAGGCCGCGATCCAGGATCCGTTCACGGTGCCCGGCACCGAGTTCAAGGTCGAGCTCGCCAAGCGCACGATCGTGCGCGTCCTGCGGACCGTCTCGGGAGAACAGTCATGACCGCGCTCGACCGGGTCGACGCACCGCTGAAGGTCTCCGGCAGCGCGCCCTACCCGTCGGACTTCACGCTGCCGGACCAGGTGCACGCGGTGCTGGTGCAGTCGACCGTTGCCGCCGGACGGATCAGCGCGATCGACACCACGGCGGCACTGGCCGCGCCCGGTGTCCTCGCGGTGATCACGCACGAGAACGCTCCTCCGTTGGCCGATCTGCCGATGACGCCTCTCGGTGCGCCGCCCCGGTTCCCGTTCAAGGACGACCGCATCATCCACTGCGGACAGCACGTGGCCGTCGTCGTCGCCGGAACGCACGAGCAGGCGGCCTCGGCGGCACGGCTCGTGCAGGTCTCCTACGAGACGGCCAAACCGGTGCTGGATCTGGACGATCCTCGCGCCGAGGTGGTGGACAACGGCTGGGGCATGGAGGTCGACGTCGGTGACGCCGAGGCCGCGCTGTCCTCCGCCGAGATCACCTACGAAGAGACGTTCGACATCGCCCCGGAGGCGAACAACCCGCTGGGCCTGTTCACCACGCTGGCGAGCTGGGACAGCGACCGGCTGACGGTCCACGACTGCTCCCAGTGGCCGATCATGACGCGCCAGGCGCTCGCGACCGCGTTCGGCCTGCCCGAGAGCGACGTGCGGGTGCTGGTGCCCTACCTGGGCGGTGGGTTCGGCGCGGGACTGCGCGCCTGGTCCCACACCCTGCTGGCCGCGCTGGCGGCACGGGTCGTGGGGCGCCCGGTCAAGCTGGTGCTGACCCGGCCGCAGATGTTCACGTCGGTGGGACACCGGGCGCGGTCGCGGCAACGGCTGCGGCTCGGCATGACCGGCGCCGGCCGGTTGGTGGCGATCGACCAGGAGAGCACCGCCGCGCTGGGCGCCGAGGAGGACAACTTCTCCGCCGTCGTGCTCGGCACACCGCACGCCTACGACTGCCCGAACGTCGCCACGCATGACCGGCAGGTGCGGCTGAACATCCCCAACCCCGGCTTCATGCGGGCGCCGGGGCACGCCGAAGGCAACTTCGCGTTGGAGTCCGCTCTCGACGAACTGTCGTACCGGGTCGGCATCGATCCGGTCGAGCTGCGGCTGCGCAACTTCGCCGAGGTCCATCCGCAGTCCGGTCTGCCCTGGTCGAGCAACGCGCTGCGCGAGTGCCTGCAGGTCGGCGCCGAGCGGTTCGGCTGGCGGGACCGCAGCCCGGTGCCCCGGTCGACGCGGGACGGGAACTGGCTGGTCGGGTACGGGATGGCCGGGGTCACCTTCGGGTGGTACGCGGCACCGTGCCGGGCGCGGCTGTCCATCCTCGCCTCGGGTACCGCCGTGCTCAAGGCCGCCGCCACCGACATCGGCACCGGCACGTACACGATCGCCGCGCAGCAGGTGGCCGAGCTGCTCGGCCTGCGGGTGGACCAGGTCCGGGTGGAGATCGGGGACAGCGACCTGCCGCCCGCGCCGCAGTCCGGCGGCTCTGGGCTGGCCGTCGCGCTGACCGGCGCGATTCAGGTTGCCGCCGCCAACCTGCTGCGGGCCCTCCTGGACGAGGTGGCCGCCGACGCGCGGTCGCCGTTGAGGGGGAGAAGACTGGACGAGGTCACCGCAAGCGACGGCCGGCTTCACCTGATCGACGATCCGGCGGTCGGCGAGAAGTACGCGGATGTGCTGGCACGTCATGGACTCGACGAGCTGACCGCGGACGGCGAGCTGGACCTCGCCGCCGCGGCCGCCGACGCGGGTGTGGCGCCCGCAGGGGCGTTCGCGGCGCGGTTCGCCGAGGTCCGCGTCGACGAGGACCTCGGCCTGCTGCGCGTCACCCGGCTGCTGTCCGTTGTGGACGGTGGTCGCATCCTGAACGAGAAGACGGCACGCAGCCAGATCATCGGTGGCACCGTGATGGGGATCGGGATGGCCATGTTCGAGGAGGTCGCCTTCGACCACGCCACGGGCCGGGTGGCGAACGCCACCTTCGGCGACTACCTGATCCCGGTCAACGCCGACGTGCCCGACCTCGACGTGGTGTTCGTCGGTGGACCTGACGCGTTCAGCCCGACCGGCGTGAAGGGCCTCGGCGAGGTCGGCGTGGTGGGTGTGCCCGCCGCGATCGCGAACGCCGTCTATCACGCCACCGGACGCAGAATCCGGTCGCTGCCCATCACGATCGACCAACTGATGTGACATCGAGAAGCTTGGATCACCGCCAGACGGACGTCGGAGAGGAGCTGGTCGGCCGGGAGCACGAATTCGGTGTTGTCCGGGCGTTCGTGAACCGGGCTTCATCCGACGGTGGGGCGCTGGTGTTGTCTGGACAGCCAGGTGTCGGCAAGACCGCGCTGCTGGCCGCGGCGGTGAGAGTCGCACGAGAAGCCGGCACGCGGGTCCTGTACGTGGCAGGCGTGGAGTCCGAGACCGGCATGGCCTTCTCCTGGCTGCACCAGGTGCTCTGCCGGCTCCACAGGGAGACTGAACTGCTCGACGCCGTGGATCGTGCCGCCCTGTCCGCGGCGGTGCGTCACGACAGCGGCGGGCGAGTTCACCGATCGAGTGTGTCCGCCGCGACGCTGGCACTCGTGCGATCGGGCGCGACGTCACGTCCCCTGCTGATCGTCGTCGACGACGCGCACCGGCTCGACCGGCCTAGCGCAGCCGTGCTCGGATTCGTGGCTCGCCGCCTCGCCGGCAGCCGCATCGGACTCATCGCGGCGTCCGGCGTCGAGGGCGACCCTTTCCTCGGCTCCGGTCAACTGCCGGAGTACGAGGTGCTCCCACTCGGTGCGGATGCCGCGAGTCAACTGCTGGAGCTTCGTTTTCCGGGCCTGGCGGTCTCGGTCCGCCAGCGGGTGCAGGCGGAGGGACAGGGGAACCCCCTGGCCCTCCTCGAGCTGCCCGCCGCGCTGAGTGACCGCCAGCGCGCCGCGCTGGAGCCGTTGCCGGAGATCCTGCCGCTCAGCAGGCGTCTGCGAGCGTTGTTCACCGCCGAGGTCTCCTCTCTGCCGGCCAGGACCACCTGGCTGCTCCTGCTCGCCGCGTTGGAGGGCAGCGGTGAACTCGCTGCCCTGCGGGCGGTCAGCGGCGAGAACGGCGAACTCGCGGACCTCGCGCCGGCGGAACAGGCCGGACTGGTCGGTGTCGAACGCATCTCCGGCAGGCTGACCTTCAGGCATCCGGCGGTCCGGTCGACCGTGGTGAGTGTGTCCACCGATGGCGAACGCCGACGCGCGCACCTGGTGCTCGCGGAGGTGCTGACCGAGCGGCCCGAGCGGCGGGCGTGGCATCTGGCAGGTGCGGCGGCAGGACCGGACGAGCAGGTCGCCGCGCTGCTGGACGAGGCGTCGGCGCACGCCCTGCGCCGGGGTGACGCGAACGGTGCGGTGGCCGCGCTTCTCCGCGCGGCCGATCTCAGCCCTCGTCCCGCCGATCGCGGCCGGCGACTCGTCGAGGCGGCCTACGTCGGAGCGGGCGTGGCCGGACAGTTGGAGACGGTGCCGCGACTGCTCATCGACGCGAGCCGAGCCGACCCCGAGCTGGGCGGCTCACTGCACGTCGCGATCGCCACCGCCTACCTGCTGGTCAACGAGGACGGTGATGTCGACACCGCGCACCGCGTGCTCTCCGGCGCGATCGACGCCATCGCGGATCCGGGTGACGCTCGGAACATGGGCCTGATCGAGGCGTTGCACTGTCTGGCCATGGTGTGCTTCTTCGGCGGACGCGCCGAGCTCTGGGAGCCGTTCCACGCCGCGGTGGCCCGGCTGGAACCGGAACCTCCGCCGCTGCTGGACCTGCTCGGAACCGCGTTCGCCGACCCGGCCCGCCTCACCGCGCCGATCCTCCGCCGACTGGACGCCGCCATTGACCGGTTGAGCATCGAGACCGATCCCGTCCGGATCCTGCGGACCGGCATCGCGGCCTCCCACGTCGACCGGCTGGCGGGCTGCCGCGCCGCGTTGTGGCGGATCGTCCACGCCGGACGGGACGGCGGCGCTGTCACGTCCGGGATCGAAGCACTGTTCCTGCTGGGCAACGACGACTACCTGGCCGGCAGGTGGGACGAGCTCGAGCGACTGTGCGAGGAGGGGCTAAGACTCTCCGCACTGCGCAACTACCGATTGCTCTCGCTGCCGGGTATCTACCTCCGCGCCATGGTCGCCGCGGTCCGTGGCGACCATGCCCGCACCCGCGCGCTGACTGCCGAGATGGGACGGTGGGCGGCACCTCGGAAGGTCGGGGTGGTGCAGGTTTACGTCGCACACGTCAGAACGCTCGCCGCACTGGGGTGCGGAGACTTCGAGACCGCCTACCTGCAAGCGTCCACGATCAGCCCGCCAGGCGTCCTCGCCTCACACGTTCCGCACGCGCTGTGGCTCGTGCTGGACCTGGTAGAAGCCGCTGTGCGCACCGGGCGGCACGCCGAGGCTTCGGCCCACGTCGAGGCGGTGCTAGCCGCCGGTGTGGCGGCCACCTCCGCACGGCTCACGCTCCTGGTCGGCGCGGCGACGGCCATCTCCGCGCCTGCTGCCGCGGCCGGCGCGTTGTTCGAGCAGGCACTCGCCGTTCCCGGTGTAGAACGGTGGCCGTTCCACCTCGCCAGGGTGCACCTCGCCTATGGAGAACACCTGAGGCGCACCCGAGCCGTCGCGGAGTCACGAGTGCACCTCGTCGCCGCGCTGGACGGCTTCGAGCGCCTCTCCGCCGCGCCGTGGACGGCCCGTGCCCGCAACGAGCTGCGCGCGGCAGGCCGCAACCCCGCGCCGATGGGCGCGGAGCCGGCCTCACTCACCCCGCAGGAACGGGCGATCGCCCTCCTCGCCGCCACGGGCCTGACCAACAAGCAGATCGGCCAGCGCCTCCTGCTGTCACCCCGAACCATCGGCGCTCATCTGTACCGGATCTTCCCCAAGCTGGGCATCGCCTCGCGCGCGGCGCTCCGCGATGCCCTTGATCGACAACGCCGGTTCTAGTGGTGCGGTGGCTGGGAAACCTCCAGGACGATCTTTCCCGGGCTGTGGCCGTCTGCGAGCGCCTGCTGCGCCTCGGCGGCCTTCTCCAGCGGGTAGGTGGCGGCGACCCGGACCGAGACCCGGCCCGCCTCGACCAGGTGGACCAGCGCGGTGAAGTCCGCCGTGTCGAGACGTGCGCTGACCTGGATCGCGCCCGGAAAGGTGGATCCCGCCACCGTGGCCACCCGCACGAACGGCGTACCCACCTCGGCTGTGTCGGCGAGCGTGTCACCGCCCACGACATCGAGAACGGCGTCCACCCCGCCTGGCGCGAGGGCCCGGACGCGGCCGGCGAGGCCGTTTCCGTAACCGACCGGCTCCGCGCCGAGGGAACGCAGGTACTCGTGGTTGCCAGGGGATGCGGTACCGATCACCCGCGCGCCGGCGGCGACGGCGATCTGCACAGCGAGAGAGCCGACCCCACCTGCCGCCCCATGGACGAGCAACGTCTCGCCGGCCGAGATCGCCAGGCTTCGCGTCACGGCTCGATAAGCGGTGAGACCGGCCAGCGGCAACCCGGCGGCCTGAGCCCAGGTCTGGTTGATGGGCTTGCGGACCAGTGTCCGCACGTCGGCCGACACCAACTCGGCGTAGCCACCGTGCTGACGCAGGGACTCGCCGCGGATGTAGCCGATGACCTCGTCGCCGGGGGCGAACTCCGGCGCTCCGGGTCCGGCCTGCTCGACCACGCCCGCCACGTCCCAGCCGGGAATCACCGGGAAATACGCGTCGACGGTGTGCGCCACGGCCCCGGATCGGTAGGCGGCGTCCGCAGGGTTCAACCCGGCTGCCACGACGCGCACGAGCACCGAGTCCATCTGCATCTTCGGCTCCGGTAGCTCGGCGACCTCGAGGACGTCGGCATCGCCGTACCGGCGGTAGACGATCGCTCTCATCAGCCGGCCGCCATCGGCATGTCGAGCAGGACACGGTGGCCCACGATCTTCCATTTGCCGTTGACCTTGCGCAGATCGGTGTCGTAGTACCCGGACTCGATCGGCTTGACCTCTCCCTGCGCACCGCGGGCACCCTCGGGCCAGCCGTCGGCCGGACGTTCGGCGGCGCGGGTCTGGAAGACCACGAACTGGGCGTTCAGGTGCGCCTCGTCGCCGTTGACATCGATGATGTGGTCGCCGGTCAGGTGATGGCTGGAGCCGCCTGGTGGATGAGGCTCCATGAAGTTGTCGACCGCGTATGCGACGGCGTCCCCGCCGATCAGCGGTTCTCCGAACGGCTTGTATTCGTCGGGGCCCGTCTTGCACAGGATCCTCACGATCGCGTCGTCGGTGAACAACGCGCCCTGGCCCTTTCCGTCGCGCCGATCGGTGGCGCGGACATAGAGTGCCAGCACGTTCTGGATCTTTCGTTCTTCTGTCATGAAAGTTCGGCCTCGTCAGTTCTCTGAGTGCACGTTGATCACGAGTTTTCCTTGGCCCGTGCCCTGTTCCACGTGTGTGTGCGCATCGTTCACGGTGTCGAGAGTGAACCGGCGCGGGTCGAGCACAGGCCGCAACAGCCCCTTGTCGGCGAGGGCGGTCGCGTGGCGCAGGATCTCGCCGTGATGCGCCCGCCCGCGCCCGGTCAGCATCGGCAGCAGGGTGAACACACCGGAATAGGTGGCACCGCGGAACGACAGCGGTGCGAGCGAATGCGTGCCCCAGCCGAGCGCACTGACGACGTGGCCGGTGTAGGTGCGCACTGCGGCGAAGGACGCGTCCAACGTCGCACCGCCGATGGTGTCGACGATGACGTCGAAACCTTCTCCGCCGGTGTGTTCCCGCACGTACTCGTCGACCGGTGTGGTGACGTGGTCGATCGGGGTCGCTCCGAGGCTCTCGATCGTCTTCAGGCTGCGCGCCGAACCGGTCGCCCACACCTCCGCGCCCCGCGCCAGGGCGAGCTGGACAGCCACGTGCCCGACCCCGCCCGCACCTCCGTGCACCAGCACCTTCTGTCCTGACTGGACGTTCGCGCGGTCGACCAGGCCCTCCCACGCGGTGATCACCGCCAGCGGCAGCACCGCCGCTTCTCTCGTCGTCAAAGACGACGGCGCCGGAGCGAGCAACTCGGCGTCGACGGAGGCGTACTCGGCGAGCGAACCCTGTAGATCACCGACGCCACCGGTCAGCCCGTAGACCACGTCGCCTGGTTGGAACGTCGTCACGCCAGGGCCGACCGCCTCGACCACGCCTGCCAGGTCGAGCCCGAGCACGGCAGGTGGCTGGACCCTGGCATGGGCCGCCTTCCCGGCACGGATCTTGGTGTCCAACGGGTTGACCCCGCTCGCCTCGACGCGGACGAGAACCTGGCCCGCGGACACCTCTGGTGTACGGATCTCCCTGACGGTCAGCGGACTGCCGAATTGGTCGAGCACGATCGCACGCATGGCCACACCTCACAGGTCGTCGTCGTGTCAGAAGTCTGCTTCGAACCGCGTTCGAAGGCATCAGTTGAACGACTTAACGCCGGCGGTGACGCCGCACCACGTGCCAGCCGGAGAAGAAATAGCGGCTGCGGGTGACACTCTCGGGGGAGTTTCGCGCTCCAGGACAGATGTGGACGTGGTCGTCGCGCCCACGGGGGACGGAAGACTCCTGCGTTCGGCAAATTCACAGGCCAGGGATACTGAGCCTTGCGCTCGCCATTCAATCGATTGCTCCTGAAATGGTTCACATCTGAGGCGCCTTGCAG
This sequence comes from Lentzea waywayandensis, assembly GCF_900115955.1. GTDB lineage: Bacteria > Actinomycetota > Actinomycetes > Mycobacteriales > Pseudonocardiaceae > Lentzea > Lentzea waywayandensis. The sequence continues at coordinate 42,581 of NZ_FOYL01000024.1, read as the reverse complement.
TCCTCGGGCCTGGGGAAGGCGAACCGTCGACGATCAACTGCGGTACTGGCCCGCCGTCCACTGAACCAGGGAAGGGCGCGGAGAAGCCATGACTGCCGAGGCAGGCCGCGATACCCTCCAGGTATGGAACTCTTGGAGACTCGGGAGCTCGTCTATTTCGTGACGGTGGCGGAGGAACTGCATTTCACCCGTGCCGCGGAGCGTCTGTCCATGGCACAACCGCCCTTGTCCAGGGCCATCTCGAGGCTCGAACGCCGCGTGGGCGTGGCTCTGCTCCGACGGACCAGCCGCAGCGTCGAGCTCACCTCGGCGGGTCTAGTCTTCCTCGCCGAATGCCGGCGCCTGCTGGCGGGCATCGACAACGCGGTGCGGCGCACGCAGAGAGCCGGCCAGCCCCCTGGGCTCATTCTCGCCGTGCGGCCTGGCACCGGCTCCCGCCTGCTGGCTCGGTTGCTCAGGTCCTACGACGGTGCCGAACCCGAGATCGTGTTCACGCACGACCAGACCAAGGCACTGCGCGAGGGCACAGCCGATGTCGCTCTCGTGTGTCTTGGCAGCGACGACCTCACGGATCTGCACACCGCACCGGTTGCCGAGGAAACTCCCGTCGCGCTGCTGCCGCGCAAGCACCGCCTGGCGAGCCGAGAGGCGGTGACCGTCTCCGAACTCCGCCGGGAGCGGTTCTTCCAGGAGCAGTGCCCGTTGATGGGGCTGGACGAAATACTCGATCGCGTCGCCTTCGGGCGTCTCGTCACCGTGGTGGGCTCCACAGCCAGCGAACGACTGACGGACGAGGTGTGCGCCGTGCCTGTGACCGACCTCCCAGGTACGACGCTGGCGCTGGGATGGCTGGGGCACGTCGCGGAGCCGGAGATCGGTGCTTTCGTCGAAGCTGTCCAGCACATCGCGGCGAACGGCGAACGGATGGTGGCGACCGAGGTCTGACCTTGCCGGCCGTCAGGCCCTGGGGGCGAAGAGGATTCCGTCAGGCTTGGTGGAGTTGAACAGGCCGTGGAACCGGTCGCCGATCCAGAAGGAGTGGGTGCCGCGGCTGTCCATGTGTCAGTCAACCAGATCCTGCCCGGCAGACGCCGTGGAAATCGTCGCTGCCTGAGGCCCCGATTCGGTTCATGGTCCTTTCTGGGACTGTCCAGCCGGTTGGACAGTCATCGCGAGTTCGATCCAACAGTCTCGCATCTGCACCTGGTCATCACGGCGTCCCATGTAGAGCAGGTCGCCGTGATCGTCGTACCGCACGAGGCCGCCTGTGCGGTATCAGCGGTGCCCATGCGCCTCGAAATGGCGGCCGATGTCATCGCTCTTGCCGAGGTCTCAAGGTGCAGACAAACGTGTCCGAGGTGCCGATTTGGGGCGCTGGCCGAGAAGTTGAACGCCAGCGCCGCGAAGGTGGTTGGTATGACTACGCAGCTGCCGGCGACGCCGGACGTGCCGGTGATCCGCACCGACTTTTCCGACCAAGAGGCCTGGGAACGGATCAAGGCCGGGATCGGGTGGGTCACGCCGGACGAGTTCGAGGCCAACGTCAGTTTTGTCGATGACCCGGTGTTCGCTGGGGCTACGGTCGCCGAGCTGTTGGCGGCTGGGCCGGACCGCCCCACGCACGCGTTGTTGCTGGTTGTTGACGAGACCACGATTCGGTCTGCTGAGCACCCGATTCTGGTTGTGGACCTCGGATCGGAGGCTGATCCGGACCAGGGCTGGCCCGGGGAAGCCGCTGGGCGGTCGTTTCGGGCTCTTCCTCACACCATTCAGGAGATCGAGAACAACCTCACGATCGCCAACATGGATTGGGGGGACTTCGCCGACGGGGTTGATGAGGACGGCGTGCGGCGGGAGCACATGATCTACGGGCGTGTTGAGGACTTGGAAGCTGAGGCTGACGACTGAGGCGCATTACCCCTACGGAGATCGACCCTGATTGTTCCTCTCCGGGACTCGTTCGACAGCGGTCGGCAGCGAACGGCCGCGTCCAAACTCAGAGGCGAGCGTTCCTGATCCGGAGGGGAACAGTCGTGAACAGAACACGGACCGGGGGCCCGCCGACGGCTGCCGGTATTTCGAACGCGGCTCTGTCCGCGCTTGCGAACGCACCTGCGGCGAGCTGCTTCGGGCGGCACCGTCCCTGTTGATCTGGGCAACGTCTCGCCGATGTTCGTCGGCGGGCAGAACGTCTCTGCCAGCGAGTTTCCTGGCATCGTCGCGGGCAAGCGTGCAGATGCGACGCGGCCGGAGGGGCAGACCTTCACAGGTATGCTTGTGGCGCCGCGCAAGATCCTCATCGCGGCGTACTGCGCGGATGCCCACGGGGAGAAGAGAGTTCGTCTTCGGGCCCAGCGACCTCAAGGACTACTGGGGGCGGTGCCAGGTCCGGGTTCGCCGTGAACGTGATGAGTTACCTGGCAAGAATGGGTTGGGGTTCAGATAAGGCAGGAAGGACTTCAACGACAACTCGCACGACGTCGCGCTCGACAAGGCGACGTGCGGGTGGTCGACGGTGACTGGGTGTCAGGCGTTGGCGCGAGCTTCAAGTCGGCGACCATGATCTCAGCTGGGCCCTGCTCCAACTGCCGTTCGCTCCCGCGTTGCTGGTCGCCATCATCGCGTTCATGGTGAGGCACGTGCCGGGCATCAACGCTCTGATCAAGAAGAACGGCGCCGACGCGGCCGTGGCTCTGGTCTCGCTGGCCACGGCCCCGCTGACGCCGTTCTTCAGTGCGGAGGTACTGCTGGTCGTCGTGTTGGTCAGGCGAACGGCTGCTCGTTCGGCTGGAACACCGCGCCGTCAGCCGGCGGCGTGAGGTCGAGCAGGTACTTCGCGACCGCCGTGTCGGTGCCGGCCGAGCGGCCCAGGATGCAGTGGCCGAACGCGTCGACGCTGATCAGCCGCGCGTTGCCGAGCTGCTTGGCCATGCGCTGCGCGAACAGGTACTGCGTCGCCGGGTCGTAGTAGTTGCCCACCAGGACGATCGGGTTCTTGGTGGGCCTGTCCCACGGGCCGATCCAGCGGTCCGGGTTGTTGGTCGGCCAGGTCGGGCACGTCATCAGCCCGGAAGCGGCCTGGTAGCGGCCGAACGTGGGCGATTCCTGCTCCCACTTGCTGGCCGTCTGCGCCCAGAAGCGGTTCGTGCGCAGGTACGGCTTGTCGGTGCAGTTGACGCCGTAGAACGAGTCGTCCGCGGTGTACGGGGTTCCCGACTGCGGGGCGATGTCCAGGCGGTCGTTCTGGTTCGCCAGCGGCGGCGGAGGCTCCACGGTGGACTGAAGGGCCAGAGCCGCCGACGGGTTCAGCGCGTTGTGCACGCTCTGCAGCCACGCCGCCAGCGTGCCGAAGCGCGACGGTGCGTACAGGTCGCCGTACACGCGGCCGATCAACGTGGCGAGGGCGACCTTGCTGCCGTCGGGCAACGTGACCGGGCCTGCGGCGAGCGCCTTCCTCATCGCCTCGAACTTGGAGCGGGCATCGCCGGCGAAGGCGCACTTCGCCACACCCACGCTGTCGCAACGCTTCAGCATCGCGTCGAAAGCGATCTCGAAGCCACGGGCGCTCTGGCGGTCGTTCTCCTCGCCGTTCGTCAGACGCAGCGGCGCGTCGACGTTGCCATCGAGCACCATCGCTCGGACACGATGCGGGAAGATGTTCGCGTACGTCGAGCCGATCACCGTGCCGTAGGAGAAGCCGACGAAGTTGAGCTGCTTTTCGCCGATGGACTCGCGCATGATGTCGAGGTCGCGCGCGACGGCCTCGGTCGACATGTGGTTGAGCAGCGGACCGGCGTTGACCTTGCAGTAGTCCGTGTAGAGCTTGGCCTGCCTGATGGAGCTGGAGATCTCTTCCTCCGTCCGCGGCAGGGGGGACCGGCCCTGGTTCACCGCGTCGGCCTCCTCCTTGGTGCGGAAGCAGCGCATCGGGTTGCTGCGCGCGACGCCGCGCGGGTCGAAGCCGATGACGTCGAACCGGTCGAGCACGGTGGCGTGGAGATAGTTCTTGACCAAGGCGCCGTGCAGCACGCCGGAAAGGCCGGGACCACCGGGGTTGAGAAAGATCGAGCCGATCCTGCGCGACGGGTCGTTCGCCGCGCGCTTGATCATGAAGATGCCCGTCTTCTCCCCGTACGGGCGTGAGTGGTCGACGGGTACGTCCTGGACGGCGCAGGTGAGGCGCGCGCGTTCCTCGGGCGTCACGGAGGGAGGCAACCCGGCGAGAACATCAGCCGCACACTGCCCCCAGGTAGCGGGTCTGACGGAAGCTGCCTGGGCGGCTGCGGTACCCAGACCGGAAACGAAGGTGCCGAGCACGAGCGCGCTCGAAAGCGCGACCCGTGCGAGCACAGAGGCAGGTGATGGTGTCATTCGCGTAGTCTCCGTTCAGTGTCGCTTTTGGACGGTTTGAGAGCCAGGCCGGTCAGCATCGACGTATCCGCGATCAGGCCGGGCGCCACCAGTTCGAAGCCGGTGAACAGCTGGGCGACCTTGCGTCTTCTGCGTGGATGCAGGGATCCGCAGGGCCCGGCGATGAGTTGCGCTGCGGCAGGAGTGAAGCGGCCGCCGAACCACGGTGTGAGGTGCGTTGCGGCCAGTGCGCTGCCGTGGGCGAGGGTTTCGCCGTAGGAGGGCAGGAACGTCAGGGCGCGCTCTGATTCCGGCAGCAGGTGCGCGAGGCCCACGGCCAGGACCCCGATCGGTTTGTGCAGCTTCAACGTTCCGGCCGTGATCGGTGGAATCAGGACCTGGCTCAGGCAGGTGGCGTCGGCCTGGAGGAAGTGCGTGCGTTCGCCGGCGATCAGGCGACCGTGTTCGACCACGGCCGGGTCGGTGTCCACGTGCACGACCTGCGCCTCCGGGTAGAGGCGGACGACCGTGTCCAGGACAGTGCCCCTCGCCGGCAGTCCGGAGCCCAGGTTCAGGAACTGGGTGATGCCCTGGTCGAGCATGAACTGGACGGCTCGGTTCAGGAACTCCTGTTCGCGGCTGAGGATCTTGCGGACCACCTGGGCCGCGTCGGGATGAGCGTCCGCGTAGTCGCGGTCGAAGGAGAAGTTGTGGTTGCCGCCCCGGAGGTAGTCGTGCACGCGTGCGACGCAGACCAGGTCTGCGTAGTGGTGGTCTGTCGCCGGGTTCGATGACGCGTGCATCTGAGTTCCTCCGTTGATTGCACGGTTGTAGTTGTACGTACGTACGGAGTCACGGTGGTCGGCGTGGTTCTGGCTGATGCTTGCCCGTGTGGCCTGTTTCTGCTGCACCGCTGAGCATCAGGTGGCAGGTCGGTAGCGGTTTCTGGTCCTTTCGGACATGTCTGGTCCTCGGAGATTCGGCTGCGGGCCGTTGTGGTGCTGCACTGAAAGCTCTTGCGAGCGTGAAGGAATCCGCCGATGCGATCTGAGCAGTCACCCGCGGTCAGACGGGCTGCGGCCTGGTGCCGCGAGTGCACGTCACGTTCCTGGCTGAGGCTGACGACACCGTGTTCGGGCAGTGTCAGGTGCCGCCCGGGGTGCGGTACCTGAGCGTTCCGGGCGTGTTGCGGTTGCCCCTGTTGAACGTGCAGCAGGATCGGTCCTGGTTTCGGCCGCCGGCCGCTGTCCGACGGTGATTCCTCGGACTGCTGCTGCGCTGGCCACGATCGTCACCACCGCGCCGCGCGTTACGGGTGGGCAGGGGTGGCACAAGGGCTCCGAGGCGTGAGCGCGGTCCAATCGGGTGACCTGTGGTTCATGGGGACTGGGTTCTACGTCTATCAGGGCAAGAACGTGGTCTGAGGCTGGTCATCCGACGTCTGGTTCGCCAAGGTCTTGATCAATTCTGTTGAAAGGACGGCTGCGATGGCGGTTCCGGACCCACGGTCGGTCGAGGACGCTCTGTTGCTCGAGGTGCATCGCGAACTGGTGCGTCAGCACGACGACGAGCGCGCGGAGGAGATCGTGGACCTGTTGGCTTCAGTGGTGGCGGGCGAGGAGCTGATCGCCGCCGTGGAGCGCCGTGACTCCGAGGCGATGGCGTTCCACGCCGGCTTGGTGTTGCGGAGCCTGCAGACGGGTCCCGCGGGTTACCCGTCAGTCGTGAATTTCTTTTAAGGAGGTGTTAAGAGAGAGTCCCTCATGATTGCACTCGATGCGAAATGGCAAGGAGGCCGTCGAGTGGATGCGACACCGGTTGCTGTGCAGGCCCAAACTCCAATTTTGGGGGCCGGAGTGATGGCGCTGCTGCGTGGACAGCCAGCTGTCGACATTGTTCTGGTGGAACAGTGGCAGGACGCGGATGTTCTCGTGGTGGTGCACGATCGCTTGAGGATTTCCGATTTGCGAGAGCTTCGGGAGAAAATGCCCGAGTTCACCAAGCCGATCGTCCTCGTGGTGCAGGAACTGCGGGAGTCGCAGTTGCTGGGCGCGGTCGAATGGGGGGTGCGCGCGGTCGTGCCGATGGCGCAGGCGACCGGGGACCGGTTGATTAGAACCATCACGGCCGTTGCCGCCGGTGCAGGGGAGATCCCGGCGAAGCTGATCGGGCCGCTGCTCGACCAGGTGCACACGTTGCACGACGCGGTGTTGCGGCCCAACGGGCTGACCAGCTCCGGCCTCACGCCGCGGGAGATCAACGTGCTCACGCTGATCGCAGACGGCAAGGACACCACCGAGGTCGCGCAGGCGCTGTGGTACTCCGAGCGCACGGTGAAGAACATCATCCAGGGCATGATCAGCCGCCTGAACCTGCGCAATCGCGCGCATGCGGTCGCCTACGCGGCACGAGCCGGCGTGATCTGAGGGTTCAGGTCGTCACGACCAGCTTCACGCCGACGCCGCGAACCGTGTGCAGGTAACGGGGGTTCGCGGCGGTTTCGCCGAGCTTGCGGCGCAACCACGACAAGTGCACGTCGATGGTCTGGTCGCTGGCCCTCTCGGAGGCTGCCCAGACCTGGTCGCACAGTTCCCGCCTGGTCACGACGCGGTTCGGGCGCTCGGCGAGGTAGACCAGCAGGTCGAACTCGCGCCTGGTGAGGGCGAGGTTCTGGCCGTGGAACGACGCGCTGCGCGCGTTCAGGTCGATGTGCAGGTCCCCGGCGGCGATGACGCGTTGTTCCTGGGCGTCGACTGCGGAAGTGCGGCGCAGCAACGCGCGCATGCGGGCGACCAGGTGATCAGCGGAGAACGGCTTGACCACGTAGTCGTCCGCGCCGGCCTCGAGCAGTTGCACGATGGAGGTCTCGCCGCGGCGCGCGGTCACTATGATCACCGGGACCGAGCTGATGCCGCGGATCATGCGCAGCGCGGCGGTGCCGTCGAGGTCAGGGAGGCCGAGGTCGAGCAGCACGATGTCCACCGGGCCGGCGGCGGTCTCCCGTAGCGCTTCGGCGGCGGTCGCGACCGCCACGACGGAGAACCGGCGCTCGGTCAACGCGCTGTGCAAGGCAGCTCTGATGCTGCAGTCGTCTTCGACGAGCAGAACGGATTGCATGCGACCTCGCGTGCGTCTGCGGACGGCCGGGTACGGCCCTCCAGGTGAACAGGGGCTGTGGCGAGATACTGCCCGGCGTTTCGGCGCGGAAGCCGCCCCGGCGGCGCATGCGGGTTGGAAGGGCATGGATTGATATCCCCTGAGACAACAACGTGCGAACGGATGCAATCGAAAGGTGGAATCTGAGTGATCCGGGTGCGCCTGCCGGAGGCCGACCCGGTCGTCACCGCTGGGGTGGAGAGCTGGCTGACATCGCATCCCGACATCAGCATTGCCACGGATTCACCCGCGGACGTGTTCGTGGCGGTCGAAGGCCTGGTCGACGGCTTCTTCTTCGAATCACTCGGGGAAACGGCGCGGCGAATCGGCGCGGTCGTGGTGCTGGCGCTCGACAACATGCCTGACGAGGCGTTGGACGCGGCGGTGCGGGCCGGGGTGGTGACCGTGTTGCCTCGCAAGACGATGGACCGCGATCGCCTGGTGAACGCGGTGATCACGGCATCGCTCGAGCTCACCGGTGACGAGGAGCTGTGGGAGGCGCTGGACGAGATGCGCGCGACGGGTCATCACGTTCCGGTGGCGGACCTGGACGCGTGGGACGTCCAGCTGCTGAATCTCGTCGCGGACGGCTGGGACAGCCACGAGATCGCCAAGAAGGTGTCGCTGTCGCCCCGAACAGTGATCAATCGAGTGCAGGCTGTCGTGCAGAAGTGCGGTGCGCGCAACAGGTTTGAAGTGGTGGCGCAGGCCGTACGCGCCGGGCTGGTGTGACGAACCGGATTGGTGTGACGAGCGCCGGGTCTGCAGTGAGCAGACCCGGCGCTTCGACTTACTTACTGCGAGAGTAGCTGGGCACAGCGGATCAGTCCCAGGTGAGAGTAGGCCTGGGGGTGGTTGCCGAGAGAGCGTTCGGTGATCGGGTCGTATTCCTCGGGGAGCAGGCCGGTGGGGCCGGCGGCGGCGACGATCTGGGCGAAGAGGTCTTCTGCTTCGGTGCGTCGGCCGGTCAGAAGATAAGACTCGATCATCCAGGCAGCGCACAGGTGGAAGCCGCCCTCGTCGCCCGGCAGGCCGTCGTCGCGGCGGTAGCGGTAGACGGTGGAGCCGGAGCGCAGCGAGGCCTCGATCGCCGTCACGGTCGACTGGAAGCGCTCGTCATCCGGGGCGATCAGACCGGACAGGCCGACGAACAGCGAGGCAGCGTCGAGGTCGTCGCCGTCGTAGGCCGTGGTGAAGGACTGGACCTCGTCATTCCAGCCGTTCTTCAGCACGTCGGCGGCGATCATGTCGCGCAGAGCGATCCACGACGGATCCAGCGCACGGCCGAACTGTTCGCCGAGCTTGATCGCGCGGTCGATCGTCAGCCAGCACATGACCTTCGAGTACACGTGGTGGCGCGGCGCGTGCCGCTCCTCCCAGATGCCGTGGTCGGGCTCGTGCCAGCGCCGCGAGACCGCCTCGGCCATCGCGTGCACCATCGTCCAGTCCTCGTCGGACAACGAACCCCGTGCCGTGGCAAGAGAAACCACCAGGTCGACGACCGGACCGAACACGTCGAGCTGCACCTGCTGGTTCGCGAGGTTGCCCACGCGCACTGGACGCGAACCCGCGTAACCGGGCAGCGTGTCGATGACGGCCTCGGCACCGAGCTGCGTGCCGTGCAACGTGTACAGCGGATGCAGCCGCTCCGGGCCCGGCACCGTCGCGAGCACACCGTGCAGCCAGCCGAGATAGGCCTCCGCCTCGGCGAACGACCCGAGCGACACCAGCGCGGAGGCGGTCATCGCGGCGTCACGCAGCCAGCAGTAGCGGTAGTCCCAGTTGCGGACGCCTCCCAGCTCCTCGGGCAATGACGTGGTCGCCGCGGCCATGATCGAGCCGGTCGGCACGTGCACGAGACCGCGCAACGTCAAAGCCGATCGCAGCACCAGATCGGGCTCGACCGCAGGCAACGTCAGCCCGGCCGCCCACGACGACCAATAGCTCGCCGCACGGCGGTGCCGCGCCGACTCCTCCGCGACAGCAGCGGACAGGTCGTCGGTGCCACAACGCAACTCCAGCACCACTGGAGCACCCTCCCGCAGCCGCACCACGGCGGAAGCGGTCTCGTGCACACCGTCGGAAGTGATCTCCCAAACCAGGCCCGGCGACCGCAGCACCATCGGGTCCGAGGTGCCGACCACGCGCAGGCCATCCGATTCGGATACCAACCGCCCCGGCACCTGGCCGAACTCCGGTCGCGGCGCGAACGTGATCACCGCGCTCGTCGAACCGGAGATCCTGCGCACCAGATCCGTGCGGTGCGAAGCCAGGTCGTGCTCCAGGTAGTCCGTCACCAGCAACCGCGACCACCGCGTCTCCACGATCATCGTGCCCGGCAGATAACGCTGCCCCAACGGCAATGCCCCGTGCTCCGGCTTGATCGAGAAGTGACCGGCACTGGGACCACCCAGCAGATCCGCGAAGAGCGCCGCAGAATCAGGTTCCGGGTGGCACAACCAGTTCACCTTGGCATCCGGCGTCACGAGAGCCACCGAACGCTCGTTCGCGAGCATCGTCAGGCGCTCGATCGGTACAGCCTGATCACCGTGCAACCACGCCCGTCGCTCCTCGAGCAGGAACGCCAGCACTGCGGCAACCGAGGCCGGATCCGCCACGCGGAACGACGCCTGCGACTGGCCGGCACCCACGCGGATGCCGACATCCGGCCCTGACAGGCGCGCAAACGCCTTCTCGTCCGTCACGTCGTCACCCAGGAACACGGCCGCCGTCGCGCCCACCTCGTGCCGCAGCACATCCAGTGCACAGCCCTTGTCGGTCTCGACGACCGAGAACTCTACGACCGCTTTGCCGTGCGTGATCTGCAGATCCACCGCTGTGCGCAGACCGGCCTCCAGCACCTTCAACATCCGCTGTGCCACGGACTCCGAGCAGTTGCGGTAGTGCACCGCGACGGCGGCGGGCTTCACTTCGAGCAGGGCGCCCGGTGTCACCCTGACCAGCGCCTCGAGTTCGCGGTGCAGCGCGGCGAGCGTGTCGCGGGTGTGCTCGGACAACACGTTGACGAAGCCGACGTCGAACTCCGAGCCGTGCGACCCGACGAGGCGCACCTCGCCCGGCAACCGTGAGAGCGCGGCCAGGTCGCGCAACGCACGCCCGGAGATCACCGAGCAGGTCGTCGCGTGCAGACCGGCGAGCGAGCGCAGTGCGGCCATCGAACGCTGGTCAGGGAAGGCCTCGTTGGGTGTGCTGGCGATCGGGGCCAGCGTGCCGTCGTAGTCGCACGCGACCAGCAGGTGCGGCGTCCTGGCGATGCCCGTCAACGATTGCCGGAGCTCGACCGGCAATGCCTGCACGGTCGTCGCACTGATTCCGTGAAAGTTACTTGCAAGAGCCGTCACTAGTTTTCCTCCGCCTACCCGGACTCACCGTGCAGGCAAGCACACACACCTCCGTTCCGGAAACCCGCTTGCCCTGCGACGCACAGTAATTTGCCCGTGCGCTCTACTTCGGCTTCAAAGGCTGGTAAGGCGGTGGCGGGAGATTTAATGTGGATCCTGAAAGTCAGCGAATTGCAGAAAACGTCCGGCCGATACTCCTCACGGCCGGCAGTTCCTCGGGTGTGCAGAACGCCTGAGGGCGGTGAGCTCGCGCAGGCGACACCCCGCGCTGTGCGCGAGGCTGGTGCCCGCCGCCAAACCCCTTCCCGGGCGGCGGGCACCCACCCCGTGTCAACGGGCGGTGTACCAGAGTCGCCACGCGCGCGGCCCGGAGTCATGGGACGTCCTGCCCGCTTCGCCGAACCTCATCCTGATCCGCGCCCCGCCGAGCCTGCCGCGCTCCACGTGCAGCGACCCGCCGGTGGACTCCGCGGCGGCACGGGCGATCGCGAGCCCGAGTCCGGTCGAACGGCCGCCGCTGCGCCCGCGCCGCACCGCTTCGTCCGGTGCGGACACACCGCGCCCGCCGTCCTCGACGACCAACGTGATCCAGCCCGCGTGCTCGACGACCTCGACCGCGATCGGCGAACCCTCCGGCGTGTGCTGGAAGACGTTGTCCAGGATCGTGTCCACAGCTGCGGCGAGGTCGTCCTTCGCCAGCTCGACCTGCATCGGTCCATCCGGGACGTCCACTTCGCACCACCGGCCCTGGTCGGCGGCGCGCACCGCCCAGAACGCCATGCGTGCCCGCACCACAGCCGTCAGGTCGCATTCGGCAACCCGGCCAGGTCCGACCGGTTGAAGCGACTCGAGGATCAGGTCCACGTCGCGGTCCATCGCGCACACCGCGCCGCGGATCCGGTTCGCCACCACGCTGTCGCCCAGGACGTCGATGTCCAGGCGCAGTGCGGTCAACGGCGTGCGCAGCCGGTGCGACACGTCCGCGATCATCTCGCGTTCGTTGGCCAGTAAACGATCCGCGCGATCGGCTACCTCGTTCACGGCCGCCGCGAGGTCGGTCAGCTCGGCAGGTCCGGTCGCGTGCACCCGCGTCCCGCCGGCCCGTGCGGCGTCGGCGAGCGTCCGCATGTCCTGCAACAGCGGGCTGAACCGCCTGCCTCCCAACGCAACGGCGGCGGCACTCCCCAGGGCGGCGGCCACCACGAGCAGCCCGATCTCGCCCACCGTCGCCATGTCCACCACGGCGGCGGGCTCTGTCAGTTCGATGACGGCGCGACCCGGAAGCACCCGCCACGACGACGGCGCCGGTGCGCCCGCCGCCACCATGGCCACCTCCGCGTGGGTCGCCCGGCCGGAGCCGATGATGTCGCCGAGCACGAGATGGACGGCGATCCGGCCGTCCGCGCCGGCGGCCGTCCGCGCCACCGCGGCACGCAGGTCGTCCGGGTCAAGGGTCACCGCCGCTACCGCGGTCACCGCCGCGAGGTCCTGACGATCGGCGGCTTCGGCTCCACGGACGTTGTCCCACAAGAGAAGTGCGGACGCGGCACACACGAGCACCAGCGCGACGAGGCCGGTCGCCAACATCAACGACCTGGTCATCTCCCGTTTCACCGGACCACCACCGGAACCTGCGACATGACACGAAGGGTAGTTCTGGTGTTGCCACGACGTCATCCCCGCGTTGCGAGTCGGTCGAACCGTGTTCCGCGTTTAAGGGACCGTTAAGGAACCTCGCAATACCGTCCACGCACCGGCCGCTCCAGGCCGCCAGAGAGCGAGGAGAAGGTGTGGCAGAGGTAGTCCTCACCGGGCTCGGCAAGGCGTATGCGGACGGCACCCGCGCGGTGGAAGACCTGAACCTCGACATCCGCGACGGTGAGTTCCTGGTGCTCGTCGGCCCGTCCGGCTGCGGGAAGACCACAGCGCTGCGGATGATCGCGGGACTGGAGAACATCACCGAGGGCGACATCCGGATCGGCCAGCGGGTCGTCAACAACGTGCCGTCTCGTGATCGGGACGTGGCAATGGTTTTCCAGTCCTACGCCCTCTACCCGCATCTGAACGTCTACGACAACATCGCGTTCGGTCTGACGTTGCGCAAGCTGTCCAAGCAGAAGATCGACGAACGTGTCCGCGAGGTCGCGGAGTCGTTGGAGCTCGCAGAGCACCTCGACCGCAAGCCGCGCAACCTGTCCGGCGGCCAGCGTCAGCGGGTCGCGATGGGCCGCGCGATGGTGCGTTCCCCGCAGGTGTTCCTGATGGACGAACCACTGTCCAACCTGGACGCCAAGCTACGGGTGCAGATGCGTGCCGAGATCGCACGGGTGCAGCGCGACCTCGGCGTGACGACTGTTTACGTGACGCACGACCAGACCGAGGCCATGACGCTCGGCGACCGGGTGGCCGTGATGAAACGTGGTGTCCTGCAACAGGTCGGGCCGCCTCAGGAGCTCTACGACCGCCCCGCGAACCTGTTCGTGGCCGGGTTCATCGGCTCACCGGGCATGAACCAGGTGATGGCACGGCTGCACCACGTCAACGGCCGGTACTGGGTGTCACTGAACTCCGACACTTTGCTGCTGCCCGACTCGGTGCTGCACGCACGCCCGGCGTTGAAGGACTACGTCGGCCAGGAGGTCGTCGTCGGCATCCGGCCGGAGGACATGGAGGACGCCTCACTCGCCGACGCGCAGGAAGGACAGCTCCTGCACTCCGTGGCGGACCTCGTGGAGGCGATGGGGTCCGACGTGCTGGTGCACCTGCCGATCGACGCACCTCCGGCGAACACGGAGGACACCCGGCTGCTGGCCGAGGACGCGGGCATCGCGGACCTCCACCCATCGTCAAAGGGCACCGTCCTGGTTGGACGGTTCTCGCCCCGCGCCAACGTCTACGAGGGTCAGCAGGTCGCCACCTGGGTCGACACCTCGCGTCTTCACTTCTTCGACCCGGTGACCGGGTCCTCCATCTGGACCACTTCAGGAGAACAGCGATGAGAATCCTCGGCATCACAGCGGTCGCCACAGCACTGGTGCTGGCCGGCTGTTCCGGCGGTACGCCGGCCCAGAGCGGGCAGTCCGTCGAAGTGGTCGGCACCTGGTCCGGCGACGAGCAGGCGCGGTTCGAACAGGTGATCGCGAAGTTCGAGGCGAAGTCCGGCATCGACGTGACCTACACCGCGGCCGGCGACGAGCTGCCCACCGTGCTGGAAACCAGGCTGCAGGGCGGTACCCCGCCGAACGTCGCACTCGTCGCCCAGCCCGGCCTCGTCGCGCGGTACGCCACCGACGGCAAGCTGAAGCCTGTCGCCGCCAGCGTCTCCGCCGCCGTGGACTCGAACTTCGCCGGCGTGTGGAAGCAGCTCGGCAGCGTCAAGGGCCAGCTCTACGGCGTGTACTTCAAGGCCGCCAACAAGTCCACGGTCTGGTACAGCAACAACGCGCTGGCGCTGGCCGGGGTCGGCCAGCCGAAGACGTGGGACGAGTTCGTCCTGGCTGCGCGCACCCTGTCGGACGCGGGCACGCCGGCGCTGTCGATCGCGGGTGCGGACGGGTGGACGCTGACCGACTGGTTCGAGAACGTCTACCTGCGCACCGCCGGACCTGCGAACTACGACAAGCTCAGCAAGCACGAGATCCCGTGGACCGACCCGTCGGTGCGCACGGCGCTGCAGGCGTTGGCCCAGATCTTCGGCTCGCCGCAGTTCATTGAAGGTGGCTCCGCTGGTGCGCTGCAGACCGAGTTCCCCAAGTCGGTGACGAACGTCTTCGGGAACCCGCAGAAGGCCGCGATGGTGTTCGAGGGTGACTTCGTCTCCGGTGTCATCACCGCGAGCACGTCCGCGAAGGTCGGCGTTGACGCGAGGTTCTTCCCGTTCCCGTCGATCAACGGCAGCGCCCCTGCCGTCGTTGCGGGCGGCGACATGGCGGTGCAGTTCAAGGACGACGAGGCCACCACGAAGCTTATGGAGTACCTTGCTTCCGCCGACGCCGCCGCGGTGTGGGCGGGGCTCGGCGGTTTCTTGTCCCCCAACAAGAACGTGCCTGCGGAGACCTACCCCGACGACGTGAGCCGTGAGCTCGCCCGGCAGCTCGTGCAGGCCGGCGACAACGTGCGCTTCGACATGTCCGACCTCGCCCCGGCTGCGTTCGGTGGCACGAAGGGCGCGGGGGAGTGGAAGGCGCTGCAGGACTTCCTGGCTGACCCGGCCGCGATCGACGCCACGATGCAGCGACTCGAAGCCGAGGCAGCGAAGGCGTTCGCCGCATGACGGCAGCAGCGAAGCCTGTGCCTTTCAAAAGGGTGGCGCGGCCGGACCGGATCCCCGGCCGTTCCCCGAGGCAGGCCATCCCGTTCCTGTTGCCAGGACTGCTCGTGCTCGGCGCACTCGTCGTGTACCCGTTGCTGTACTCGATGGTGCGCAGCTTCTTCGACCGGACCGGTGACGAGTTCGTCGGACTCGGCAACTACGTGGACCTGTTCACCGACCCCAGGACGCTGACCGCGTTCAAGAACAACGTGATCTGGGTCGTGGTGGCACCGGCGGCGGTCACCGGGCTCGGGCTGATCCTGGCGGTGCTCACCGAGCGGATCCGCTGGGCGACGGCGTTCCGGCTGGTGCTCTTCATGCCGATGGCCATCTCGCTGTTCGCTTCCGGCATCATCTTCCGGCTGGTCTACGAGGAAGACCCGAACCAGGGCATCGTCAACGCGGTCGCGGTTGGCGTCCACGACATGTTCGCCGCGCAGTCGTCGTTCCCGGGCGCACGTCCGCGGCAGGGTGCGCCGATCACCGCGACACCGGACGGGTACGCCACGAACTCGTCGTTCCGTCCCGGTGACGTGGTCACGGTGCCGATGGTCGGGTTCCAGCCCCAGCAGCTGCCGGACACCGCGGCCGACGCGGCACTGCCGGCCGCGGACTCCGACGAGCTGCGCGGTGCTGTGTGGCTGGACGTCTCTGCCGGTGGCATGGCGGCGAAAACGGACTCCGGTGAACGTGGACTGCCCGGCGTGATCGTCGAGGCGGTGGCCGACGGCAAGGTCGTCGCGCGCACCACGACCGGGTCCAACGGCATTTTCACGTTCCCGGACCTGGCCAACCGCGACTACGCGCTTCGGTTGCCGCCCAGCAACTTCGCGCTGCCGTTCCGCGGCCTGACGTGGCTCGGGCCGTCGCTGATCACCCCGGTGATCATCTCGTCCTGGATCTGGATCATGACCGGGTTCGCGATCACGTTCATCGCCGCCGGCCTCTCCGCGATCCCGCGTGACGCTCTCGAAGCGGCGCGGGTGGACGGCGCGACGGAGTGGCAGGTCTTCAAGCGGGTCACGGTGCCGTTGCTGACCCCTGTGCTGCTGGTCGTGTTCGTGACGCTGGTGATCAACGTGTTGAAGATCTTCGAGTTGGTGTTCGTCATCGCGCCCGGCTCGGTGCAGGAGGAGGCGAACGTGCTGGCGCTGCAGATGTGGCAGGTCTCCTTCGGCTCTGGCGGTGACCAGGGAGCGGGCAGCGCGCTGGCCGTGGTGCTGTTCCTGCTGGTGGCGCCCGCGATGCTGTTCAACATCCGCCGATTCCGACGGGAGCAGACGTGACTCTGGTGCAGGACAAGCCTCGCGTCGTCGAGCTGAGCGTGTCCGGGACGCCACGCCGGGGCGTGTTGTCCCGTGCGATGTCGGGGCTGGGCAACGGCGCGGTGCAGGTCGTGCTCGCGCTGGTCGCGGTGTTCTGGCTGATGCCGGTGTTCGGTCTGTTCGTCGCGTCTCTGCGCAGTGAGC
This sequence comes from Lentzea waywayandensis, assembly GCF_900115955.1. Classification (GTDB taxonomy): domain Bacteria; phylum Actinomycetota; class Actinomycetes; order Mycobacteriales; family Pseudonocardiaceae; genus Lentzea; species Lentzea waywayandensis. The sequence continues at coordinate 25,932 of NZ_FOYL01000024.1, read as the reverse complement.
GGGCGAACAGCGAGTCGGGCTGGTGGGCCGTTTTCACCAAGCCAGCCGAGCTGACGTTGAACAACTACGTGGATCTCATGGGCAACGCGACGATCCTGCAGTCGTTCCTCAACACCGTCTACATCGCGGTGCCGTCGACGATCCTCGTGGTGGTGCTGGCGGCACTCGCGGCGTACGGGCTGGCGTGGATCGAGTTCCGCGGCCGGATCTGGCTGACGGTCGGGGTGGTGGGTCTGCTGGTGATGCCGGTGCAGGTCGCGCTGATCCCGGTGGCGAAGCTGTTCGGTGCGCTGGACCTGTTCGGCACGATCACGGGAGTCGTGGCGTTCCACGTCGCGTTCGGGCTGCCGTTCGCGATCTTCCTGCTGCGCAACTTCTTCACGGGGATTCCGCGTGATCTCGTGGAAGCGGCACGGATGGACGGCGCGACCGAGTGGGTCATCTTCCGCCGGGTCGTGCTGCCGGTCGCCAAGCCTGCCCTGGCTTCGCTGGCGATCTTCCAGTTCCTCTGGGTGTGGAACGACCTGTTGGTGGCACTGGTGTTCGCGGACCAGGACTCGGCACCGATCACGGTCGCCCTGCGGGGTCAGCTGCGGCAGTTCGGCACCAATATCGACCTGCTGGCCAGTGGCGCGTTCCTGTCGATGGTGGTGCCACTGGCGGTGTTCCTGGCGTTCCAGCGCTACTTCGTGCAGGGCGTGCTGGCGGGATCCACCAAGTAGAACCCGCGGTGCCTGGTCGTGATCACGCCGGCCGGGCACCGTTCTCTGCCGGTGGCAGCTCATCGTTCAGCCAGTGCAACGACCCCAAGGGGTTCGTCACCCGGTCCGCACGGTGGAAGATCGCCTCGCAGGCAGCGTGCCAGTCGTGGTCCGGCAGGTCCACGGCCAGCAACGCGTCCAGGTCGGCCAGCACCGCGTGGCGCTCGCCGCCGGACACCAGGTCCGCGGTCGACCAGAGATCGGTGAGCTCGTTGCGAAGCCGGTGCAGGGCTTCACGTTGCACACGCTCGGCTCGCTCGTGCTCGCCCGCGGCGAAGAGCATCCGGCCGAACTGGATCATCTCGATGGTCAGCAGGCCGCGCCGGCTCGCCGCGTAGTTGGGGCCGGTGAACTCCTCGCTGCCGCGCTGGACCTCGATCTCCTCCTCCATGAACTGGACGGCCGCGTGGTAGTTGCCCAGGTGTGCGTGGGCGTAGGCGAGCACGCTCAGCGCGGTGGACAGGTCGTCCTTGCCGCCCAGTTCGTGGTTGCGTTCGCGCGCCACGTATCCGGCTTCGATCGCTTCGGAATAGCGGCCCTGCTGGAACAGGCATTTGGCGGCAGCGCTGAGCAGCCCGCGTTCGAGGTCCATCCGATTCTCGGCGCAGAACAGCTCCCGCGCCAGCTCGATCCGGTCGAGCGCGGCGTCGTTCTGCTTCACGGCGGCCAGCACGCCCACCGCCTGGCGGTGGGTGTAGGCCTCCGCGAGACGGTCGCCGACGGCCCTGAACGCAGCGGCGGCGGCGTCCAGGTACGCCAGGCAGGTGTCGATGTTGTTGTTCCACCAGGCGACGCGCGCGAGCCCGCGGTAGGCGTAAGCGGCCCCGCGCTGGTCCTGAGTTCGTTGCGCGGCTTCCAGTGCGACCTGGTTGCAGGTGGCCAGGTCGTCGATGCGACCGGCCCAGTCGAGGTAGCGCCGCGTGTACCAGGTGAGGTGCCAGGCATGCTGCTCGAACCCGGTCTCGGCGGCGAGGTGGATGAGGGTCAGCACGGTCTCGTAGGCGGTGTTGAACATGGCCACCGACGACTGCTCGTCGAACTCCCTGCACGGCAGCACCCCAGGCGCGATCTCCAACGGCGGTGGCTGGTCCTCGCTGTTCGGGTCCATGCCGTTCGTGCCAGCCTTGGTGAGCAGGACGTAGTGGTCAAAGAGACGGCGGTGCGCCGCGCGGATCTCCTCGGTGCTCTCGGTGTCCTCCAGCAGTTCCTCGGCGTAGTCGCGCAACAGGTCGTGCCAGCTGTAGCGGCCTCGCTGCGGCGTGAGCAGGCACGCCCTGGTCAGCTCCTGCATGACCGCGGTGGTCTGGCGCAGGGGCAACTCGGCGAGGCTGGCAGCCGCGTGCGGGCTGAACTCGGCTCCCGGCAACAAGGACAGGCGCCGGAACAGTTGTGCGGCCTGTGGGCTGAGGGCGCGGTACGACCACGACAGCAACGAGCGCAGGTCCGTGCTCGGGTCAGCGCCGCCCAGCACGTCCAACCGGTTCTCGGCGTGACGGGTGATCTGGTCCAGGGCGTCGGAGAGCGGCAGCCTGGGGTTGTTGGCGATGCGGGCGCAGACGACCGCGAGCGCGAGGGGGAGCCGGGCGCAGATGTCCGCGATCTCCCGGACGGCGCAGGGTTCCGCTGCGACTCGGCTCGCGCCGAGTCGTGCGGCCATCAGCTCTGCCGACTCCTGGTCGTTCATCAGGTCCAGGGTGACGGCGTGTGCACCGGTGGTGGCGACCAGGCCGGTCAGTTCGATGCGGCTGGTGATCAGGGCCACGCAGTGCTTTCCGCCCGGCAGCAGCGGCAACACCTGTGAGCTCGTCCGCGCGTTGTCCAGCAGAACCAGCACGCGCCGGTCGGCCAGCGCACTGCGGTAGAGCGCGGTCAGGGCGTCGATGCTGGTGGGCCGGTTCGTTTTGGGCACGCCGAGCGCGTCGAGGAGTTCGGTGAGCACCTCCTCCGGTTTCCTCGCGACGCCGCCGGCCTCGAAGCCGCGGAGGTTGACGTAGAGCTGGCCGTCCGGATAGGACGGTGCCGCGTGGTTCGCCCAGTACACCGCGAACGTCGTCTTGCCGACGCCGGCGGTGCCGTGCACCACCACGACGCCGGGAACCGGTGCGGTGGACAACCTCGCGGTCAGGTCGTCTAGCTCGGTGCGCCTGCCGACGAACATGGGCAGCGCGGAGGGCAGCTGGGCGGGTCGGATCAGGGGAGGCGGGCCCGGGGGAGGGCCCGCGTCCGGCTGCGGCAGCAGCGTGACGTCGGCGGTCAGGATGCGTTCGTGCAAGGTCCGCAGCGAGGGTCCGGGGTCCACACCGAGCTCGTCGCGCAGGGTGAGGCGCAGTCTTTCGAACACGGTGAGTGCTTCGGCCGGGCGGCCGGCCCGGTACAAGGCGAGCATCAGCAGCTCGTGCACGTGCTCTCGCAGCGGTTCGGCCTCCGCGAGCACGGTCAGCCGTTCCGCGACCTCCGTGCTGTGGCCCAGTTCGAGCTCGAGTTCGGCGAGTGTCTCGATGGTCTGGATGCCGAGTCGCTTGAAGCGCTGGCGTTCGGTCTCCGCCCACTCGCCGGGCAGGCCGGCGAGCGCGTCGTCGTGCCACTCGCCGGTGGCTTCCCTTAGTAGCGCCACCGCGCGGTGCGGGTCCTTGTGGGACCTGGCCTCGGCGGCGGCCTGGCGCGCGGAGAGAAAACGGCCGAGGTCGGACGCCTGGTCGTCGATCTTGAGCTGGTAGCCGTTGCCGACCGAGCGCAACGGATTCATCGTGCCGGACGCGTCGTCGAAGACCCGGCGCAACCGGTGTACGTACGTTCGCACAGTGCCGCGCGCGGCCTGTGGTTCGCGATCTCCCCACAGCGCCGCGATGATCTCCGGTACCTGCACCGCCCGGCCGCGAGCCAGGGCCAGCACGGCGAGCGTCAGCCGTTGCTGAGGTGAGCCGACGTCCAGTTCGGACCCATTGCGCCACGCCCGCACCGAGCCGAGCACCGCGAGCGCTAGACCGTTGCCGGTCCGCGGTTGTTCCTCGCTCGCCTCGGGCAAGTTGAACGCGACCATATGCGCATGTTACGTCTCTGTGCCCCGTTCGGCTCAAGCTTGGCAGGGGGTTGTCAGGGCACAGTTCATTGCGCCGTTCACCCTTCGGCCGCTTCGTCGTGGCGGGCGCGCCGGTGCCGGAGCGCAGTTCCCGGATCCGGCCCGGCGTCCGGTGCGGTCGCATTGATGGCTGATGATTTATTCGTAGCAGTGCAAATCGCGGCACGGTCACGGTTCCGCGACTCCGTTCGCCCGATGCGGCGGCAGGCTGTCAACGGCACTCGACCAGGCGGGGGAGAGTTTGTGGTTCGCTCGTGTTAGGTCTGTGAACTGCGGGTTCTTCCCGTTCTGGGTGCGGCGGCGCGCTCGTCCTGAAAGATCTTCGGACTACTGCCGGACGATCTGGCGCGATTCCTGGTACGGCCGTGCATGAATTCGTTGACGCCGTGTCGACGACCTGTTGACGGTGCTGTGTTTTTCTGCACCCTTCAATCTGCAGTGGTGGTGGATGAGGTGCAGTGATGTCGCAGGCGATGGCAAGAGTGACGCCCGCGGGACCCGTTCGGGTGGCCGTGACGGTGCTGGCGGGTGATGCGGGGCTGGGCGGCGAGGTGGTGGCCGCACTGACCGCGCGCCAGGACTTGGGTGTGCTGGCGACCGAGTGGGTCGACGCGGATGTGGTCGTGGTGCTGGCCGAGTTGGTGACCGACGCGGTGGTCGACGAGCTGGCTGCGCAGGAATCCGCGGGGCAGCGGATCGTGCTGGTCGCGGGCCCGCTGCGGGAGCGGTACCTGCCGCAGCTCTTCGGGGCCGGTGTGGTGAGCGTGCTGCCGTACCGCGGTGTGACGGCGGATCAGGTGGTTCGTGCGGTGCTGGCCAGTTCCGCGGGACGGGCGGTCGTGCCGGACGTGCTGGTGCGGTGGCTCGTCGACGAGGTGCGGTCGTCCCAGTTCGACATGCTGACGTCGCAGGGAGTCATGGCCGGTGGGCTGACCGAGCGCGAGGTGGAGGTGCTCCGGCGGCTGGCCGAGGGCTACGACACCACCCGGATCGCGAGCGAGCTCAACTATTCCGAGCGGACGATCAAGAAGATCATTCAGGACGTGATGAGCCGGCTGCGGCTGCGTAATCGCGCGCATGCGGTGTCGTACGCGATGCGCGTCGGCGCCATTTGAGACGTTCCGGGGTTCCTGAGGGAAGTGTTCGCTGGGAATTGAGGCACTCTCGGCTCGGGAACGCCCACATCGGTGGGATTCGTGGGCATTGTTGGTTTGGAATAGGACCGACGAGGAGAAGCAGATGTACAGCTTCGAGACCGCAATGCCCGGATCCGAGCCTGGTTCGTCGATGGACGAATTCGCTCGTCCGGCGGATGCATATGAAATGAGCGAGAACGGCGTTCTTCTTGGTATTGCCCACGATCCGGAGGACGACGACGCTCGTACCTCACTGCGAGGTTCACTGCGCGTCCGCACAAGGCGCGAACGGGCGTGATTGAGAGGCCTTCCGGTCATCCGGGCGGCGAAGCGGTCTCGGCTCGACCGGCGACGAAATAGCCTTGACGGTGTGACGACACCACCTGTCGAGCAGTGCGCTTGCTGTGGCGCCGCGATCAACAGCCCGGGTCGCATCGATTTGACCGTGCCCCTGCCCGATGGCGCGGTCGCGTCGAAGGAGACCAACCCCAACGCGGCCTTTCTGCGCCTGGAAGCCGGGCCGACGTTCGTGCGATGCCTGTTGCCGGTGATGCTCACCGGGGGGACGACGCTGATGTACATGACGTGGCTGGAGTTGCGCGAGGAGGACTTCCAGCGTGCGTTCGCCGCCTGGCGTGACTCCACTTGGGACGGTCTGGTCCTGCACGGCGCGCTGGGCAACGACCTCAAGCCGTGGACCGCGACGCTGCGGGGCGCTGAGGTCATGGCCTCAGTCCGCGCGATGGACGAGCCGCCGACGATCGTGAACTCGGATCATCCGATGTTGCACCGAATGCTGACCGAAACGTGGGACCGGGATGTCGTGCTGAACTGGTTCCCCGACCCGTTGCCGGTCGCGATCCGCGCCAGGGTGAGCAGGCACTGGAGCGTCGAGCGAGGCGAGGGAACGGCGGCAGGACTGAACGACGGCACCTGGCGGTTCGGCAAGCCAGGCCGGTCGGTGTTCGTCGACGTGCTGACCGACAAGGAGCGGCGTTCGCCCGCGGAGTTCCTGCGCGACCTGCTGAAGGGCGCGCCGGACGTGCCGAAGGAGCAGACGCTCATCACACCCACCGCCGACGACATCACGCACGCCTTCTGGGTGGACACGGTGGTCGACGGGCGTCCGCAGCGCGACTTCTACGCCCACGTGGTCAGGGAGGGCACCGCGTTGAGCCTCGGTGCTTTCTTCACGGATCCGGACGACCAGAAGTGGGCGCTGCACATGTTGCGTTCCGTCAGTCATCACGGCTGAGACTCGATTTGCGCACACTGCGAACTGAGATGCGCGACGGGTTTTGAGCTGGACTGATGTCTGAAAGGGCACACAGTCGCGACACGTTCGGGCAGAGCTGCTTTGGTGAGCTGCAACTTTGGTTGCGTGAGCTGTGTCTCGATGATTAACGTCCGGAACTGGAAGCGAGAACGCTCCCACCGTTGAAGCGCATCCGTGGTCGCCCGCCCACCCGGTGGCTTCGCCGGACTGTTCGTCCAGTTCACGCGAAACGATGATGAATCGGTGGCAGCTGTCCTCTTTTGGACATTGACCGGCGACGTCGTGAGATTCATTGAGGGAGTTGAGCAGCGATGACAAGTGCCGAGAACTCGGTAACCAGGGAGGGAATGCTCGCCGCGGCGGAGCGGATGGGGCAGACCCTGAGCGCCGTCCAGCGGGAGCGCGGTGAGGTCGAGGCCTCGATCAACAGCCTGTCCGGCACCTTCACCGGTGGCGCCGCCAACGAGTACAAGCGCGCGTTCACGAGTTGGTTCGCCAACGTCACGGACATCGAGTCGGCGCTCAGGGAGATGATCCGCATCATGCAGGACGGCGCGCAGCACGTCGGCAAGAGCGACGCCGACACGACGGACGAAGTGACGGAAGCCTCGGCCAGGATGGCCGGCACCTTCGGCGGCCTTTCCGGTCTCTAGATCGCGGAATTCCCCGAACACCTCGCGAACCTGGAACCTAGAAGGGAAACCGAATCGTGAGTCAGCCCACGTACACCTACAGCGGCGCCATCAATCAGCGCGTCGCGGCCGAGATCATGGACGCCAACACCAGGGTCAAGCGGGAGTTGGACGACCTGCACACGTCCCTCCAGAGTTCGTTGGCCGCCTGGCAGAGCCCCACTTCGAGGGACGCGTACAACGCGCGGAAGACGCGCTGGGACAACGCCGCGGCCGCGATGCCCGTGTCGCTCCAGATGGGGTCGGAAATCCTGACGAACGTCACGACCCGGCTGAACCAGACCGAGTCGGCCATCACCGACAGCTGGGGCTGAGCACCCCGGTAACTCACGGGTGGTGGCGCGGCCCAGCAGCCGGGTGGATCGGTCCACCCGGCTGCGGTTCGCGACAGACGCCCTGTGACCGACCTGATGAAGGAGGCGTGCTGAATGGCCAAGGACAAGCCACCCGGCACCGTGATAGGTGAACCCCCGGACGGCGCCCAACACCCCATGGGCCACGGTGAGCAAGACTTCAAGGGCGCCACGAAGCAAGAAGACGGCAGCTGGGTCGGCAAGTACGAGAACGGCGACACGGTGATCTGGAGCGGCGACAGCTCCCCACCGAAGCCGGACCCCGACTGGAAGCCTGACACCAGCAATACCCAGCTAGGCGACCCGTGGGACATCCACAAGGGAAACCATCCGCCGCTCCCCCCGGCGCCCAAAGTTCCCGGTGGCACCGAGACGCCCGGTAAGGGCGTCAAGGTCATCAACGTCGACGCGATCAAGCTCTACGCCAACAACATCAGGTCGTTGAAGCGGGTGATCACGCAGGCGATCAAGGAGCTGGACGACCTCGCGACGAGGGGCTTCGGGGCGGGCAACTTCGGCGCCGCGAACAACTTCAAGTCCAAGGTGTTCGGCGGGGCCAGCGGCAAGAACACCGCGACGTTGCTCGAGTCCACCCGCCAGGTGTTCGTCGAAGCGGAGACGATCATCGACGAGGTCTCGGCGCGATGCTTCGAGATCGCGCAGAAGTACAAGACCGCGGACGAGCTCACCGAGCTCGACGTGAAGGAGTTCTCGTCGATGGTGGGCAGCGTGAAGGCCAAGGTCAGCAACCTGCCGCTCGGGGCGGCCAGCTGACCGGTCTCGACCAGTCGGGACCGGCCGGCCGGGCCCGGCACACCACGTTCGGCGGTGCGTGGTTCCGGTGCCTGCCAGGCGAAGGCGGCGGCCTGGCAGGTCTTTCTTTGAGTAAAGGTGTGGGTGTGCGATGCCTCCCGGCGTGTATGACAAAGACGGCTTCAAGCTCGGTCCCAACGGCGGGATCTTCGCGGATCCCACCGCGAACCTGACCGACAACAAGGACTACGAGAGCTGGGACTGGAAGCAGATCCGGGCTGCCGTCGTCGGCTACTCGGCCGCTCCAGCCGGGGCTGTTCCGACGAGCACACCCTCCTTCGCGGACCCCGACTCGATCCGCAACGCTTCCGTGGTGTTCAACCGGGCGCGCTGGGCACTCCAGCACGTGAGCGACAACATCCGGCTGCAGACCGAAGCCCTCGCCGGTGAGAACGGCGCGTGGAAGAGCCCCGCCGCCGACGCGTTCCGCTCGATCAACCTCCTGTTCTCCGCGAAACTCGAGGCCAAGGCCCAGCAGATCAACGGTGGCGAGTACGTCGGCACGAACAACGTGCCCGCCCAGTTGTGGAACAGCGGAAACCACCTGGAATGGGCCCAGGAAGCCATCAAGGCGGTCGACGTCTACTACGCCGACTACGTCCGCTCCATTGGCGTCACGATGGGCAACGGCCTCGCGCGCATCTCGGACTACCCCGAGCTGGTGGCGCAGATGACCGAGGACATGAAGAAGATCGTCCGGATCCTCGCGCAGCAGTACGTAATGAACACCAACAGCGTGACGGCGCCGAACCCCGCCGACTTCAACGTCACGCCGCAGCCACCCGGCAGTGATGGCAACCAGCCCCCGCCTCCGCCCAAGATCCCGCCGCCTCCGACTGGCGGTGCCGGTGGTGGCAACATCCCGCCGCCTCCGTCTCTCAACGTGCCGCCGCCTCCTGGCACGGGTGGTGGTCCCAGTGGTGGTCTTGGCGGTGCCGGTGGTGGCAACATCCCGCCGCCTCCATCTCTCAACGTGCCGCCGCCTCCCGGTACGGGTAGTGGCGGTCCCGGTGGTACCGGCAACGTGCCGAAGCCGCCGTCTCTCAACGTGCCGCCGCCTCCGACGGGTGGTGCCGGCAACGGAGGTACGGGCAACATCCCGAAGCCGCCGCCGTTGAGCGTGCCGCCTCCGAGCGGTACCGGTGGTGGCACGGGTGGCACTGGCGGTGGCACTGGTGGCATCAAGGTGCCGCCGGCCCTGGCCGTGAACCCGCCGCCCAGCGGCAGCGATGGCGGTACTGGCAACAACGTGAACGTGCCGAGGCCGCCGGCTCTCGGCATCGAGGGGCCCTCTGGTAGCAACGCGCTCAACGATCGCGGTGGCGCTGTGCCGCCGCCCCCGATGATGCCGCCGCCCGCGGGTGCGGGTGGCGGGGGACCCGGTGCGGGCGCTGACCGGCCGGACTCGTCGGGTCTGCTCGGCGGCGTCAAGGAGCCGTGGGAAGCGGGCTCACCACCGCCGCTCGGCGACCCCGGCGGGGTCAAGCCGCCGCTCACGAAGCCGGAGGACTGGGCCGCGCCGCCGTCGACCGGTACCGGTGGCGGCAACGGTGCTCAGGTACCGCCTGGTGCGCCGATGATGCCGCCGCCTTCGGGCATGGGTGGTCAGCCTGGTGGTTCTGCTGCAGAGCGCCCGGACTCGTCCGGCCTGCTCGGTGGCGAGACGAAGCCGTGGGAGGGTGCGAAGCCGCCCTCGCTCGACCTCAGCCAGGTACCGCCGCCCGTGGTGGCGCCCGAGGACTGGGCGACGGGTGATTCCGGCTCGTCCGGTGTCCAGGTGCCTGGTGGCGAGGGACTCCAACTGCCTGGCCTGCCGCCTGCGGTCGACCTGACGACCCCGCCGGGGCAGCAGGTACCGCCTGGTGCGCCGATGATGCCGCCGCCTCCTGGCGCGGGAGGCCAGCCCGGTGGCACCGCGGAGCGGCCGGACTCATCGGGTCTGCTCGGCGGCGTCAACGCGCCGTGGACCGGTTCGGGTGACGACGGCCGGGTCGGTGGCACCTCGGACATGTCGGAGTCGGCGACGTCGGAGTCGTGGGCGCTAATGCCCGCGGACCAGACGCCCGTGGTGCCGCCGCCGGTGGTTCCGCCGGGCGCCGGAACGCCCGCTGCGGTTGCGGAACGGCCGGACTCGTCGGCGTTGCTCGGCGGCGAGACCGGGTCGTGGGAGTCCGCGCCGCCGTCGGGCACGGACCAGGTGACAATGACGCCGGCTGCGCGATCCGCGCCTTGGGCGGTGACGCCGGAGACGCTGGCTGAGGTGAACCCCGAGCTCGTGGTTCCGGACGCCGAGACGCCTGAGTTCGTTGTCGCGCCTGAGAAGTTGACGCTGGAAGCTGTCATGCCAGGGTCCGTCGACCTGGCACCGGCGGCTGCACCGGCCGGATGGGCGGCGAGTTCCGATGTCGTTCCGGCCGTGCAGGACGGGCCGTCGGCCGCGGCGACCGCTGCGGTGCTGGGTGCTAGTGGCGTCACGGCGGCAGCCGCGTTGGCTCCCATGCTCACGAATGTGCCGCCGACCGGTGCCACGCCGCCGGGAACCATGCCCAACGGCACGAGCAACGGCTTGTCCGCCAACGGGACCGGCTCGACCACCCTGCCCACCTCCGAGTTCCCTCACGTCGACGCGGACGGCAACGTCCAGGACGACGAGGACGAGGCAGGCGGCCTGGTGCTCAGGGGCGGTGCACCAGGACCGCTGCCCGGCGTCGACTCGGTGGTCGTGGTCAGGCCGGACGACGCCGTGCTCGACACCAGTGCGTGGGACACCGGCGGAACGGGCCTCCTGTTGGCCGGCGTGACGACGCCGTTCGTCATGGACAGGTCCGACAAGTCCGACAAGTCCGGCTGGGACGCCGAGGGACCGACGGTCGACGCCCAACTCGAAGAAACCCCGTTGTGGGACGTGGAGCCGTCGATCGCGCTCGCCACCTACCGGCGCCGAAAGGCGGGCGAGGAAGGGCCCAAGGTCGTCGACAGCTTCGTGCCGGACAGGTCGTGCGGGGACGAGTTCTCCGTGCCGGTCGATCAGCGGGAAGCCTGGCTGGCCGCTGAGGCCGAGCGGATCGAGCGGATCGAGCGGGGCGAAGACGAGGACGAGGACGCCGAACCGCAGGAGCGTTCCGCAGCCGACCTTCTCAACGAGCGCGAGTCGGCGTGGGGCCGCGTGAAGGTCGCGAAGCCGACGGGAGTCCTCGAATGACCATGACCGAAGAGGAGCGAGTCTGATGGCGACCGAGACGGTCAAACGTCCCCCCAGGGTCGCCGGTCCCGAAATGCCGACCGGGCAGATCGAGCTGCAGGAACCCCCTGTGCTCGCCGAGCCCGCCGCTCTGGACTTCGCGTCCATGATGATGTTCCTGCCCATGGGCCTCGGCTCGATGGTCATGATCCTGGCCTTCTCCGGGGCCGGTGGCAGCTCGCCGATGACGTACGTCATGGGTGGCGGCATGGGCATCGCGATGATCAGCATGGGCTTCGGCCAGATGGGCAGGGGGGCCGGCGACCGCAAGAAGAAGATGGCGGCCGAGCGGCGGGACTACCTGCGCTACATCGGCCAGATGCGCACACGCACCCGTGCCACAGCCGACGAGCAACGGGCTGCGGTGCTGTGGAACAACCCCGCGCCGGGGTGGCTCTGGTACATCGCCAGCGGCTCGCGGCTGTGGGAGCGCAGGGCCAGCCACGAGGACTTCGGCAGGGTGCGGATCGGGCTGGGCACGCAGCAGGCGGCGCTGGAGCTGGTGCCGCCGACCACCAAGCCGATCGAGGACCTCGAACCGCTGTCGGCGATCTCGTTGCGGCGATTCAGTGAGACCTACCGGACGGTGGCCGGCATTCCGATCGCGGTCGGGTTGCGCAGCTTCACGAGCGTCGAGTTCGCCGGTGAGATCGGCAAGGCGCTCGCACTGGCGCGTGCGATGCTCGCGCAGCTCGTCACGTTCCACGCCCCTGAAGAACTGCGGATCGCTGTGCTCACCTCGGAGGAGACCCGGTCCGAGTGGGACTGGATCAAGTGGATGCCGCACACCGCGCACCCGACGGCGCGCGACGACGCCGGTCCCATCCGGATGCTCGCGTGCGACCACGACGAGCTGATGGACATGCTGGGCAAGGAGGTCACCGACCGCAGCCCGCACGACAAGGCGGCGGCACCCAGCAACTCCGAGCCGCTCGTTGTGGTGGTCGCCCACCTGGCGACCGTGCCCGAGTCCTCGCGCCTCTTCGACGTCGGTCTGCGCAACGTCGTGCTGCTCGACATCACCGGCATGCTGCCCGGTGGCGAGAAGGTGCTGCGCCTCACCGCCGTCGAGGACAGGATCGAGTTCCCGTCCGGTGACGGCACCGGTATCGCGTCGCGCGACGAGCTGAGTCTGGTCGAGTCCGAGGTGCTCGCGCGGACCCTCGCGCCCAAGCGCACCAGCGGTCACGTCGAGCTGATCGAGCGGTCGCTGGAGTCCGACTTCGAGCTGACCACGTTGCTCGGCATTCGCGACGTCAACACGTTCGACATCAACCACCAGTGGCGGCCCCGCAACGCCCAGCGCGCCCGCATGTCCGTGCCGATCGGAGTCACGGAGGAGGGCGAGGTCGTCGAGCTCGACCTCAAGGAGTCGGCGCAGGGCGGCATGGGTCCGCACGGTCTCGTCATCGGTGCCACCGGCTCCGGCAAGAGCGAGCTGCTGCGGACCCTGGTGCTAGGGCTCGCGGCGACGCACTCCTCTGAGATCCTCAACCTGGTGCTGGTCGACTTCAAGGGTGGCGCGACGTTCCTCGGCATGGACCGGCTGCCGCACACCTCCGCGGTGATCACCAACCTGGCGGACGAGCTGCCATTGGTCGACCGCATGCAGGACTCGCTCAACGGCGAGATGATCCGGCGCCAGGAACTGTTGCGCGTCAGTGGTTATCCGTCGTTGTTCGAGTACGAGAAGGCCCGGGCGGCAGGCGAGCCGCTCGCGCCGTTCCCCACGCTGCTGCTGGTGGTGGACGAGTTCTCCGAACTGCTGGCCAGCAAGCCGGAGTTCATGGACTTGTTCGTCTCGGTCGGCCGCCTGGGCCGAAGCCTCGGCGTGCACCTTCTGCTTGCCTCGCAACGACTTGACGAGGGTCGCATCAACCGCGTCGAGGGCCACCTCTCGTACCGGATCGCGCTGCGCACGTTCTCCTCTATGGAGTCCCGCAGCGTCATCGGTGTCGCGAACGCCTACGAGCTGCCGTCCGAGCCGGGCAACGGTTACCTCAAGATCGACCAGACGAACCTGGTGCGTTTCAAGGGCGCCTACGTCTCAGGTCCGGCGCCGGTGCCGACGACCGAGGCCGCCGTCGAGGAGAAGGCGGCCCAGGAGATCGTGCCCTTCGCCACGCACGCCCGGCCGCTGCGCCGACTCATCGTGTTGGACGAGGAGGAGAAGGCGGAGGAGACCGAGGCCGAAACGGTCGCGCAGGCCAGCACGGTCAGCCTCGCCGACGCGTTCATCGGCCGGCTCCAGGGTGCCGGACCCGCCGCGCGTCAGGTGTGGCTGCCGCCGCTCGCCGAGTCGCCGAGCCTGGACTCGTTGCTGCCCAGCGTGTTGCCGGACCAGTTCCGCGGCATGAACGTCGAGGACCCGACCATGCAGGGCAAGCTGCGGGCGCCGCTGGGCATGATCGACCGCCCGTACGAGCAGGTGCGCGAGCTGATGGTCGCCGACCTGTCCGGTGCGGACGGTCACGTTGCCGTGGTCGGCGCCCCGCAGTCGGGCAAGTCGACCCTGCTGCGCACTTTGGTGCTGTCACTGGCGATGACGCACACGCCGTCGGAGGTCCAGTTCTACGGCCTCGACTTCGGCGGTGGCGGCATCATGTCGATCGCGGGGCTGCCGCACGTCGGCTCTATCGCGACCCGCCTGGAGCATGACCGGGTGGTCCGCACCATCGCGCAACTGCTGCTGCTGATCGAGACCCGCGAGAACGAGTTCACCAGCCGTGGCCTCGAATCCATGGCTGCGTACCGGGAAATGCGGCGCAACGGCCAGATCACCGACCCGTACGGCGACGTGTTCCTGATCGTCGACGGCTGGTACACGATCAAGCAGGACTACGCCGACCTGGAGCCGCGGATCAACGAGCTCGCGGTGCGCGGTCTCTCGTTCGGCATCCACGTGGTGATCGGCGCGAACCGCTGGTCGGAGATCCGGCCCGCGTTGCGCGACGTCATCGGCAGCAAGTTCGAGCTGCGGCTCGGTGACCCGATGGAGTCCGAGGTCGGGTCCCGCAAGGCGCAGACCGTTCCCTCGCAGCCTGGCCGCGGCCTTACCCCGGCGGGCATGCACTTCCTGTCCGGTCTGCCTCGCATGGACCACAGCTCGGACACGGAGTCCATGGCGTCGGCCACGAAGTCGCTCGCCGAGGAGGTCGCGACGTTCTGGCCAGGCCAACCGGCCCCGCCGGTGCGGATGCTCCCGCCCCTGCTGTCCGTCGCGGACCTGCCGCGGGCGGAGGGCGATCTCCGGATCGCGATCGGCCTGGACGAGGAGCGGCTGGAACCGGTCTGGCACGACTTCGAGCAGAACTCGCACCTGCTGGTGTTCGGCGACAGCGAGACCGGCAAGACCAACGCGCTGCGCATGGTGCTGCAGTCGATCAAGTCGCGCTACTCGCCCGACCAGGCGAAGATCCTGCTCGGCGATCCCAACCGGCAGCTCGACACGTTCGTGCCGGAGGCGTACCGGGTCGGCTACGCGATCACCGGCGACACGTTGAAGGACCTGGTGGGCAAGGCCGCGGTGTCGATGTCGCGCCGGGTTCCCGGTGAGGACGTCAGCTCCGACCGGCTGCGCAGGCGCGACTGGTGGGACGGGCCGCAGTTCTTCCTCGTCGTCGACGACTACGAGCTGTTCGGTATGGGCATGGGCTCCCCGCTCGACGCCCTGCTGCCCATGCTCGCCCAGGGTGTCTACATCGGACTGCACGTCATCATCGCCCGCAGCACGTCCGGCGCGATGCGGGCGCTCAGCGATCCGGTGATCCGCCGCATGTGGGAACTCGGTACGCCCGGCATCGTCTTCTCCTACCCCAAGGAGGAGGGCAAGTTCCTCGGCGAGGCGATGCCGCGCAAATTGCCGGCGGGCCGCGCGCAGTTGGTGAACCGCAAGGGCATCCGGCTCGTGCAAACAGGGTACGTGGAGATTCCGGTCGCGTCGGCGGCAGGTGGTGCGAGATGGCAGTGACCGAGATCGAGACGACCAACAGCAACATGAGCAATAGGAAGCAGTCATGACGAGTGCACAGGCTGAGCTCTGCCGCATCACCGTGTTCGGCCCGGCTGGCCGGGCCGATCTGGCCGTGCCCGTCTCGATCCCGCTCGCGGGTCTGCTTCCGGTGCTGCTCAAGCACACCACCGATCCGAACGACCACGTCGTCGCGGGCGTCGAGGTCACCGGTGAGCGGTCCTGGGTGCTGCAGCGACTGGGCGAGCCGCCGCTCGACCCCGAGGGCACCCCAGAGAGTCTGGAGTGGCTGGAGGGCGAGACGTTCTACGTTCGTCCGGCCGCGAACCCGTTGCCGGAGCTGGCCTTCGACGACATCTCCGACGGCATGGCGGTAGCGCTGGGCCGGCAGAAGGATCGCTGGAAGCCGGAGTTCAGCCGGTGGTTGTTTCTCACGCTCGGCGTCACAGCGACCGCCGTGATGGCCGCGCTGGCCGCCGGCGCGGGGTCGACGCTCACTGCGGCGCTCACGTCGGCGGTCATCGGCCTGCTGCTCGCCGGTGCGGCCGTCCCGGTGTCCAGCAAGATCGAGGACCAGCCGCTGGCGCTGCTGTTCGCGGTGCCGGGCCTCGTACACCTCGCTCTCGCCGGGGCCTTCTCGGCGGATGGGGTCGAAGCGGCGTTCGACCTCAACGCGAGCTCGGTCGCGTTGGGCGGGCTCACGCTGGCGGTCGCGTCGGTCGCGCTGTTCGGTGCTTCGACGCTGTGGGCGCCCAAGCTGCCGGTGGTGCCGCTGGGCGTGCTGATGGGCGCGGGCCTCGTCGCGTTCCTCGGCATGCGCGTCTACCTCGACATGGAGCTGGCACCCGAGACCGCCGCGGGCCTGTACTCGGTGGTCGCGCTGGCGGTGCTGATCGGCGTGCCGAAGCTGGTGATCCGGATGGCGCGGTTGCGCGGGCCGCAGCTGCCGCGCACGGCCGATGAGCTGAACTCCGACATCGACCCGCTCGACGTCGAGATGATCATCGAGCGCACCAGGTACGCGGACCGCTACCTGACCTCGTTCATGGTCACCGCGGCGCTCGTCTTCAGCTTCAGCTACTCGGTACTGTTCGAGGCGGAGGGCTGGGCGCCGACAACGCTCGGGATCCTGGTCCTCGTCTCCGCGCTCGTGCGTTCCAGCGGTTTCCTCAACGCCTGGCAGCGGATCGCTCTCGTCATCGCCGGTGTGGTGGGCTGCGTCAAGCTGCTGATCGCGTTCGGTGACGGCCTGACGTTCGGGTGGCGCGTCGTCGTGCTCTCGGTCGTGGTGGTCACGTTGATCGCACTCGTGCTGGCCGTGCTGCGCCCGCCGACGCGGCGCCTCGTGCCGCTCTGGGTGCAGCGCGCGAACTGGATCGAGTGGCTGGTGGCCGCAGCCACGATTCCGGTGCTGCTGCAGATCCTGGGCGTCTACGCCTGGGCCCGCGGATTGGCCGGGTGACCTCTCGTGCAGACGCAGAAGGACCACGTCCACGCATACCAGTTCCTGCTGCAGCGGATGACGACCGCGCTGACAGTCGGCGATCCGACCATGATGGAGCCGCCCACCAGGCGCGGCCGTTCGGGTCTGCTCACCGGCACCGTCATCGCGTTGCTGATCGTGATCGGGTTCGGCGTCTACGGGCTGATCGTGCCCGGCGGCAACACGGCGTGGCGGCAGAAGGGCGCCATCCTCGTCGAGAAGGAGTCCGGCACCCGGTACGTCTACGTCAACGGCGCGCTGATGGCAACGCCGAACCTGGCGTCGGCCATGCTGATCCAGGGGCCTGGCAACAAGGTCACCACGATCTCGCGCAAGTCGCTGGAGGGTCTGTCGCGCGGGCCGCAGATGGGGATTGCAGGCGCTCCGGACACCGTGCCGACGCCACAGGATCTGGTACCGGCGTCGTGGCTGCTGTGTCCGACTGCGCCCGTCGAGGGCGGCAAGCCCGGTGTGAACGTGAACTTCGACCCCGGCGAGAAGTCCGAGTGGATGCCGGACGACCGGTACGCGGTCGTGCAATCCGCCGCCGGCACGCTCTGGGTGATCTGGAAGGATCAGAAGCACCAGGTCCCGGACGCAAACTCGTTGGTCGTCTTCGGTCTGGCTTCCACGCCGGCACCGCGCGTGCCCGACTTGTGGCTCAACATCATCCCGACCGGTACGCCGCTCAAGTCAGCGGTCATCCCGGACGCCGGGAAGGCCGGGCTGGCCGTAGCCGGTCGCCCACACAAGATCGGTGATCTCTTCACGCACGACCCTGGCAACGGCACCGAGCAGCGCTACGTGTTGGTGGACAAAGGACTTGCACCCGTGTCGGCGACCGAGTTCGCGCTGTTGAGGGCTCAGCCGGGCAAGTCTCCAGTGGAGATCAACGCGCAGCAGATCCTCACCGCGCCGTTCTCCGCGGACCAGTCGATGCTCACGCGCCTGCCCGACGTGGTGGTCAAGAAGCCGCTCGATGAGTCGATCGGCCATCCGTGCCTCAAACAGGAGGGCAGGGGCGCAGACGTCGTCAGCTACATGGTGACCGTGCCGGGCGCGCACAAGTGGCCCGCCGGTGTCTGGGTGCCGACCAACCGCGGCATCTTGGTGGCGGAGCTGCCGATTCCGAACGGCCAGAAGGGGCCTGACCGCTACTTGATCACCGAACGCGGGAAGCGCTACCTCGTTCCCGACGACAACTCGATCCAGGCGCTCGGTCTGGGGGGTGTGCAGCCTGTTCCGATGCGCAGCGAAGTGCTGTCCACGATCCCGGCTGGGCCTGCCTTGACACGCAACTCCGTGGTCGTTGAACAGGGAGGATGACATGGCGATCATGACCCGCGACCGAGAGACCGACGGGGGTGAGTTCGGGCTGGCCAAGCACACCATCGGCAACGCTCTCGTGGTCTACCCGGTGGGCAACATGACCAAGGCGGCGCAGAACCTGGCGCTCAACGTCGCGGCGGACACCGAGAACGACCTCGTCGTGGTCGATCTACCGGTGAGCTCACCGATTTGGATGTGGGAGTCGGTCGCACAGGTGCTGCCGAAGCGACGGCGCGGTGTGCGCCTCGTGATCGGTGGGCGCTCGCGCGAAACGACCGCACTCGCGGGCCATTGGCTGGCCGAGCGGTTGAAGCGCACCGTGCTGGTTCCGGACGGCCTTTTGCTGTGTGGCGCGGGTGGGACTTTGTTCGTCCACTCGGGACCGAGCAGCGGCTGGGTGCGGTGCAGCCCCGGCAAACCGCCTCGCCTGGAGGCGAAGCGCTTCCCCCGCCCGCAGTGGGACGCGGCGCTGATGTCGGAGAACTTCCTGACCAGCGCGCGCGGTGTCGCCGAGCAGTTGCCCAGCGGCATCTGGATCCGGCCGATCGGAGACGACCCGCAGCTGCGTGCCAACCGGCTGCGTCTGATCGAGACCATGCCGTGCCAGCCTGACCTGATCAGCGTGGTGCTCGGCAGCCCCGGTGGTGTGCCGCTCAGTGAGAATGACGTCGCCCTGATGTGGCGCGAACTTCCGGAGCACCTGCACGATCGCGTGCGGTTCGTCCAATATGGACCGATGTCCGTGCCGCGCGGTGAGCTGGGCCAGACGCTCGCTGACGCGTTGGGACGCGAGATCATCTTCTTCGCGGGCATGCCCATCGGTCCCGCGGTCGCGCCGGAGATCTTCACCGTGCGCCAGGACGGCACCCTCGGCTGGCACGCGTTCGCCCGCGAGTTGAAGTACCAGCCGCGTTCCTCGGAAGCCGAGATGCCCAAGGTCCCCACCGTGGTAACGCACCGAGCCCCGTTCCCCGGCGTCCGCGAGGTCTCACGCGGCATCTACTGGTATTCGGTCGACGCGGTCGTGGAGGTCGTCCAGTCCGGCCTGCTCGTCCGCCCGCCCGCCGCGACCACGAACGTCGAGGCGATCCAGGCCATCCCGACCGACCCTGCGACCCACAACCTGATGTACGAGGCTGAGACCGAGGCCGACCTCGCGCGCATGGAGCACCTCGCGAGCGAGCTCTCGCAGCGCCTCGGCAACTCGGTGCGCCCGATGTCGCGCGTCTTGCACGCCCGATCTCTGCTGAACACCCAAGCTCGGCCCTTCTCGCAGGTGGCTGCCGGGTTCGCGGACACCTTGAGCTCCGCCGGGATCTTCGACCAGAGTGAGGAAGCGTCGATCGCCGCGCTGCCGGCGTCAGTGGAGATGACTACCGTGATTCGCGCGGTGTCGGGTCCCTATGCCGAGTCGGTCGGTGTTGAGGCCGTCGGGCCGGAGCGGGACCGTGCTCAGGCTTCTGGTTCGGTGGGCGCGCTCTCGCCGGATGTTGTTGCCGCGTCGGATGTCTTCGCTGTGCCGGAGGTCGCACGGGCGGAGATCGCATCTGGCATCGTTTCCACTCGACTGGACCTCTCCAGGCCGGGCGTCGTCGCCGCGCGGCTGGACGCCGTGTCGCCGACCGTCGTCTCCCCTCAGGTGGACCTCTCGCCCCCGGTCGCGTCGTACGCTGCGGTGGCACCGCCCGTCATCGAGTCGGCTCCGCTCGTGTTCGACGCGCCGGTGCAGCCCGCCGGTCTCGGGGTGGGACCGGTCGCGGTCTCTCCGGCCCAGGCCGCGCCCACACAGCCCGCAGCCGAGCCGATGCTTGAGGCAGAGCCGGCACGACAGCCCGAGGCGGAGCCCGCACCCGAGCCATTGGCCGTGGCGGAGCCGGCACCACAGCCCGCAGCCGAGGTGACGCTCCCAGCACAGCCCGTCGCTCAATCCAAGCCCGCCGTGGCGGACATCGCGCGGCTGCAGCCCGTTCCCGCGCCCGAGGCGACCGGCCTCCTGCCCAAGCGCGGCATCGCAGACGAGCGTGCCTGGCTGCGCCGCACACTGGCCGCGGAGTTCGGTGTGCTGTCGAACTCGGTCGCCCGCATCCTCTCCGAACACCCCGGCTTTCAGGGCGCTCTTTCGGCCTCGTCCAGCGAGGTGCTCACCGACGCGGTCGCCGTGCAGCTCTACCTGACCGACCGTGGCAAGGCCGTCGACGACGCGCTGCGCACCGCCGCCGTCGGGCCACACGTGCCGTTCGCGCGCTGCGTCGTGTCCGGGTTGAGCAGGCTGCCGTCGCACCGCGGGCCGGCGGTGTTCGGCGCCTCGCCCACGCCCGGTGAGTGGGATCTCTACCGCGAGCACAAGTTGTTGACGGAGTGGGGTTTCCTGCACGCGCTCACCGGGCTTCCCGCTGATCAGACGAGCGAGGTCGACGTGCTCGTGTGGTCGATGACCGCGCGGCGCACGAAGCTCCTCGAAGGCCAGAGCGGCGTGAAGGAACGCGTGTTGTTCGTGCCAGGCACCAGTTTCAAGGTGCTGGAGATGACCGAACCGCAGGCAGACGGCGCGCGTGGCCAGATCCTGCTGCGCGAGTTGACCGCGGTCGAGATCGACGCGGACGGCCGGGTCGACCCGAACCGGATCTCGCTCGACGAGCTTGCGCTGAACTCGTTGCGCAGGCAGGCGGAGCAGTGGGCGGGCGGCGCCCAGCAGGTCGAGGTGGACCCCGCCGCGGCTGACCGTTTCGGCGCATTGCCCGGCTTGGCATGAGGATTGGTGAACCGATGAACCGACAGCTGCTCCGCGTCGCGGGAGATACGCCGGGCGCGTTCCCGTCCATCGGCGCCGCGCTCGGAAGCGCGCTCCCCGGCGCCATGATCTCGATCGCGCCCGGCCGGTACGAGGAAAACCTGGTCGTCAGCAAGCTCGTGACGCTCCACGCCGAGAACGGCTCCGGCACCGTGGAGATCATCGCGAAGCAGGGCAGCGTGCTCGTCGCGAGCGCGGAAGCTGTGCAGCTCAACGGGTTGACGCTGCGGTGCGAGGACTCGCAGCTGGCCGGGGTCGACGTCGTGCGCGGCGAGGTGGCGTTCGACGGCTGTGATCTCGGCGGCTCGGCCTGGACGACGATGTACGCACGGGGCACTGGTGCGATCGCGTTGCGAGGGTGCAAGGTGACCAGCGCGGCCGGGGCGGGCATCGTGACGTCATCCCCGTCGGTCAGCACGATCGAGGACACCCAGATCATCGACGTCGGCTCGTCCGCGGTGGTCGCGACCGAACACGGGTCCGTGGTGCTGCGCCGCTGTGTGATCACCCGGCCGCAGGGCAACGGGCTCTGTGTCAACGGTGCCGGCACGATCCAGGCCGAGCGGTGCGAGATCACGGGAGCGGTCAAGCCCGCCATCGTGGCCGAGCAGCAGGGCAGCCTGAAGCTCTCGCAGCTCACCGTCACCGGCAGCGAGAACGTCGATCTGTACCTGATGAGCAAGGGGCGGATGTCCATTTCGGATTCGAAGTTCGACGGTGCGGCAGTGCAGTCCGCGCACATCGCGGGCGCCTCGGAGCCGGTGTTCACCGGGTGCACCTTCACCGGCGTCGGCCGCACCGCGATCCAGGTCAACGGTGCTTCGTCACCCAAGTTCACCGACTGTCAGGTCGGCGAATCGCCGGTCGGCATCGCCGTCGACGAGGGCAGCTCGCCCGAGTTCGACCGGGTCAAGCTGAACGGTATCGCGCAGATCGCCGTCCATGTCGGAACAGAGTCGAAGGCGGTGTTCTCGGGGCTGCGGATGGGTTTCAGCACCGGGCGCGGTCTGGTGGTCGTGGGCAAGAGCGTGATCCGGTTGTCCGACATCGAGCTTGACGTGGCGGCCGAGACGGCGCTCGAGGCATCCGACGGGTCCACTGTGGATGCATCGGATCTGCGGATCCAGTCGACCGCGGAGTCCGCGATCCTGTTCGATGGCGGCGTGAAGGCCACCTTGACATCGCTGCTGGTGCGCGGTGGCGGATTGCGGGCGTCGGACACGCAGATCTCCATGCAGGACAGCGAGTTCGTCGGCTCCCGTTCGCACGGCCTCGACCTGCGGTCGGGTGCCGCGTCGACGATCACGCGGTGCCGCGTGCTGTCGTCGAAGGGCACCGGCGTGAGCTTCTCGTCCGGCGCGGGCGGTACGCTGACCGAGTGCGAGGTGGTCGGCAGCGCGGAGGACGGCATCCGGCTGGACACCGCGGAACCGGTGCTGCTGAGCCGTTGCGTGGTGCGGGAAAGCCGCGGGGTCGACGTGCGGCGGTTCGGCGACGACCGCGTGACGATCGAGGAACCCGTTGGAGTTCGAGCGGAACGGTCCAGACCGGCTTCGGTGGCCGCCACCGTGGCGGCGCGGACCGACCGTGAGGCCGTCGCGCCGACACCGGTGCAGGAGACCCTTTCGGACGTACCGCTGTCGGGACCGCTGGCCGAACTGGAGACCCTCGTCGGGTTGAGCGGGGTCAAGCGCGAAGTCACCGGGCTGATCAATCTCATCAAGATGTCCCAGGTACGCAAGGAGATGGGGCTCCCGATGCCCCCGATGTCGCGGCACCTGGTCTTCGCAGGCCCTCCGGGTACCGGTAAGACCACAGTCGCCCGGCTCTACGGCACGGTCCTCGCCGAGCTCGGGGTGCTGGAGAAGGGCCACATGGTCGAGGTCGCGCGCGCCGACCTCGTCGGGCAGTACATCGGTTCCACGGCCATCAAGACCACCGAGGTGGTCACGAAGGCCATCGGTGGCGTCCTTTTCATCGATGAGGCGTACACGTTGTCCGCGCAGACGGGCGGGTCGGGTCCGGACTTCGGCCAGGAGGCCATCGACGCGCTGATGAAGATCATGGAGGACCAGCGCGAGTCGATCGTGGTGATCGTCGCCGGGTACTCCGAGCTGATGGAGCGTTTCCTGGAGTCAAACCCTGGTTTGGCGTCCAGGTTCACCCGCACGATCGAGTTTCCGAACTACAGCGTCGACGAGCTGGTCACGATCACGCTCGGCTTGTGCCGCAAGCACTACTACGAGATGACCGAAGACGGTCTGCAGGCGCTCACCGAGTACTTCGAGCGGGTGCCGAAGAACGCCACGTTCGGTAACGGTCGTGTGGCGCGAAAGCTGTTCGAGGCGATGGTCAACAACCAGGCGTCTCGACTGGCCACCGCGCCGCCGTCGAAGGACTCGGAGATGAACCGTCTCACCGCGGACGACCTCCAGTCCGAGATCGACGTGCTGCAGACGGTCGCCGAGAGCGCTCCCGCAAGCCGTGACGACACGCTCGATCCCTCTGCGGCAGTGCAGGGGAGCGCCAGTTGGAAACGCTTCCACTCGATGATCGGGCAGGCGAGCATCCGGGAAGCCGCAGGCGCGAATCTGGTGCGCCTGGCCACGATGAAGCGCGGCAACCAAGCGTTGGGCAACGCGGCCAACGTCGTGATCGGTGGCAAGCGTGGCAGCGGTCGCGGCGAGATCGCCAGACTGTACGCGCAGGCGTTGTCCGAACTTCAGCTGGTTCGGGTCGGGCACCTGGTCCGCAGATCCGTCGCCTCCGACCTGCTGTCGCACTGGCCGGGGCAGGCGGAAAGCCTGGTGCGCACGGCTTTCGAGGACGCAGCGGGCGGTGTGCTCGTGGTCGATCTCGACGGTGACCTGGACCCTGAGCACGCTCTGGAGGTCGTCGAGACGATGACCGGCCGGATGTTGCGCGGGGCCGCAGATCCGGTCGTCGTCGTGCTCGGCGAGCACGCCCGGCTGGTGCCGCTGTTCCAACAGGTGCCCACGCTGGCCGACTGCTTCCTGGAAGGCTGGGACCTCGCGCCGTACTCAGTGGGCGAACTCGCCGCGCTGGCGGTGCGCGAGCTTGTTCGCCGTGGCCACGAGGTGCCTGACGAGGTGCGCGACGCCGTTGCCGAGCGTCTGTCCGGCATCACCGACCGAGAGACCGTCTACCCGGCACACAAGCTGGCCCGCAGGCTGGCTCGCACGGCAGCGTCCCGCACGTTGGCCGTCGCGGACCTGCCTCCGGCGGCAGTGAGCACGGCGGAAACCGGGCTGGGGCTGGCCTCCGTGGGCTGACCTGTTGAGACCGAACGGCCGTGGTTGTGCAACCTCCGTGCCCAAACGGGCACGGAGGTCAGCCCGGAATACGCCAAGGTGAGCGCAGTCACTTGCTGTACGTCTAGACCATCTTCTTTACTCGCTGACATCTACTTCTGTTCGTCCGGTGAGGTGAGCTCATGTCGTCGTCTTTGCAGGATCAGCTCGAGCAGACCCTTGCCGAGTACCGGCAGAAGCGTGCGGACCTGCAGCAGATGCAGGAGAAGATGGCTGAGATGTCGTCGACCGCGTCCGCGCCGCGCAAAGTCGTGACGGCGACCGTGGACACGCACGGCCAGATCACCGGCATCGCGTTCCCCACCAACGCCTACAAGAACATGGCACCAGCGGAACTCGCGAAGGTCGTGCGCGAAACCGTCCGCAAGGCGCAGACGATGGCGCGCGAGCAGCTGGTCGAACTGATGGAGCCGATGATGCCGGCGGGCATGTCGATGCGCGGCAAGGAGCCGGGCAAGCTCGACATCGACCGCCTTTTCCCGGAGAACCCGGAGGACGGGGTCTTCTTCCGCGGGCTGGACGAGGTATAGGAGAACACCGATGCCTTCGAGTGATGTCAACTGGGCCAGCGTTGCCGGCCTTCGTGCCGCCGCGACCAGGCTCGCGGAAGAGGCCGGCCGGTTCAACGATGTCGTCTCCCGCCTCTACGCCAAGGTCAACAGCACCGTAGTCAACCCGGAGACCTTCGGTGACGACAAGGGTGGTCGTGAGTTCTTCGCCAAGTGGGACCAGGACTTCCGTCAGTGGGACGAGGGCGTCCGCGCGGTCAGCGGCAGCGTCAGGGCAACCGCGGACGGCGTGGACGGAATGGCCGACGCCGTGGACAAGACCGACAAGGTCACCACGACGATGGCGGGTGACCTCGACAAGGTCACCAGCCCCGGCTCCAGCCCTGGTTTGAACGGCATCCCGCCGCTACCGCCGCCGCCCCTCCCCGGCGGTGCCGGCGGCGGAGGCGGGAGTACCGGCGGTCATTTCGGTCGTCGTTAGAGCGGAAAGTGTTGGTGTGATGATCAGCTTGGGAACCCGGTCGGGGACTTCGGTCCTGGTCGGGTTCCTGCTGCGTTGACCGGGGGACGGGTATATGGCTGTCCACGGCAATATGTTTGTGCCTCCGGAGTTGAATTGGGTTTTCATCATTCTTGCGGGTGGTGATTGGCCGCCTGGTCGTGAGGGTGAGATCTGGCAGATCCATGAGGCGTTGCTGGAGGCCGGTGACGATCTCGATGGTGTTGTCGATGGTCTTGTGCTGGCGTTGCAGGAGGTGATGAATCACGTCGATCCGACTGTGGGTCGTGCTTTTTGGCGTTATGGGGAGAAGCTGGCGGAGCAGCCGGCGTTTTATGCGCGGGGTGCGCGTGATCTGGCGGAGTTGGCGCGTGGTTATTCGCTGAACGTGCAGGGTGCGAAGATCTCGATGATCGTGCAGATGATTTTCGCGGCGACGGAGATCATCCGGATGTGGGTGGATCCGTTCGAGTGGCCGTTGATCGGTCCGTTCATCGGGATGATGCAGGGTGTCGTCAAGTTGATCTTTCAGCAGTTCACGGCGTGGGTGGCGCGTGCTCTGCAGATCGTGGTGCATGCGGGTTCGACGTTCCTGGGCAAGACGGTCGACGACATCACGGTGAGCGTGGTGACGGTCGGTATCGCGAAGATCGTCAAGGAGATGGTGC
>NZ_FOYL01000025.1 GCF_900115955.1 Lentzea waywayandensis | reverse complement strand
CGAGGGCAGGAACGACTGCATGGTGTTGAGCACGATGTAGTCGCCACAGCCGGGGCACCAGCGGACTTCCTGGTCGGACTTGTAGTCCCTGGCCGTCTGCTTCTCGTCGGTGGTGGGAACCCCGGTCAAGCCGGGGAGCCCGATGTCGATGGCAGTCACGCCGACACCCCCTTGATCACGTCAGCGAGCACGTCCTGCAGCTCTTCCGCCTTGAAGGGCAGGCCCTGCACCTTGGTGTACGACACCGCGTCCACCAGATACTTCGCCCTCAGCAGCAACGCCAGCTGGCCGAGGTTCATTTCCGGCACGATGACCTTTTCGTACGACTTGAGCACTTCACCCAGGTTCTTGGGGAACGGGTTGAGGTGCCGCAGGTGCGCGTGCGCGACCGGAAGGCCGAGCTTGCGGACCCGGCGTGCCGCCGCGCCGATCGGGCCGTAGGACGAACCCCAGCCGACGACCAGGACCTTCGCGTTGCCGTCCGGGTCCTCGACCACGACGTCCGGCACCTCGATGCCGTCGATCTTCGCCTGACGCAGGCGGACCATCTTGTCGTGGTTGTCGGGGTCGTACGAGATGTTGCCGGTGATGTCCTGCTTCTCCAGACCGCCGATGCGGTGCTGGAGACCAGGGGTGCCGGGCACCGCCAACGGGCGGGCCAGCGTCTCCGGATCACGGGAGTACGGCTGGAAGTTCTCCGGGTCCGTCGCGAACTCGACCGTCAGGTCCGGCAGCGTCTCGACGTCGGGGATCATCCACGGCTCGGAGCCGTTCGCGATCGCGCCGTCCGAGAGGAACAGCACCGGCGTGCGGTACTTCAGCGCGATCCTGGTCGCGTCGACCACGGCGTCGAAGCAGTCCGAAGGGGACTGCGGCGCCACGATCGGCACCGGCGACTCGCCGTTGCGGCCGAACATCGCCTGGAGCAGGTCGGCCTGCTCGGTCTTCGTCGGCAGACCGGTGGACGGGCCACCGCGCTGCACGTCGATCACGAGCAGCGGCAGTTCGGTCATCACGCCGAGGCCGATGGTCTCGGACTTCAGCGCGATGCCGGGGCCGGACGTCGACGTCACGCCGATCGCACCGCCGTAGGACGCGCCGAGGGCGATGCCGATGCCCGCGATCTCGTCCTCGGCCTGCACCGTGGTGATGTCGAAGTTCTTGTGCTTGCTCAGTTCGTGCAGGATGTCCGACGCCGGCGTGATCGGGTACGTGCCGAGCACGACCGGCAGGCCCGACAGCTGCGCCGCCGCGACGATGCCGTACGCCGTCGCCGTGTTGCCGGTGATCTGGCGGTACGTGCCGACGTTGAGCTTCGCGGGCGCCACCTCGTAGGTGACCGCGAAGGCCTCGGTCGTCTCGCCGTAGTAGAAGCCGGCGCGGAACGCCAGGACGTTGGCCTCGGCGATGTCGGGCTTCTTCGCGAACTTCTCGCGCAGGAACCGTTCCGTGCCCTCGGTCGGCCGGTGGTACATCCACGACAGCAGGCCGAGCGCGAACATGTTCTTCGCGCGTTCGGCGTCCTTCTTGCCGAGGCCGGTCTCTTCGAGAGCGCCGATGGTCAAGGTCGCCATGGCGATCTTGTGGACCTGGAACCTTTCGAGCGAGTCGTCTTCCAGCGGGTTCGAGTCGTACCCGACCTTCGTCAGGTTCCGCTTCGAGAACTCGTCGGTGTTGACGATGAGGATGCCGCCGTCCGGCAGGTCGACGACGTTCGCCTTGAGCGCGGCCGGGTTCATCGCGACGAGAACGTCGGGACGGTCGCCGGGCGTCAGGATGTCGTAGTCGGCGAAGTGCAGCTGGAACGACGACACACCGGGCAGCGTGCCCTGTGGTGCGCGGATCTCGGCGGGGAAGTTGGGCTGCGTGGCGAGGTCGTTGCCGAACGCCGCCGCTTCCGACGTGAACCGGTCTCCAGTGAGCTGCATACCGTCACCGGAGTCGCCGGCGAAGCGGATCACAACGCGATCCAGCTTGCGAGTCTCAGTGCTCATTCCTACGCCGATACCTCTCTCCAAGGGTGGCCGTGCCCCACCACGAGGGTAGTCGCCAGGACCGCCTGCGAGACGGGCCGTGTACCACCAGGCGAGACGAACTGTCCCATCTGCCGCACCGGGTCCTTAACTAGACGGTAAGCACAGCGCTACCAGCGGATACCCGAATGCGGCAGACGTCACCCTCGATACCTGTTACCCAAGGTAACACCTACCGCCCGCTGATCCGAGCCTTCATCGCGGCAAGCCTCGCAGCGAACTCTGGAGTGTCGATCGAAGTCACCTGTGGCGTCAGCTCGGTCTCGACCGCTTCCGCGTGGTCGTCGAGAACATCGGTCAGGCGCATCGTCGCCTTGATGGTCCGGACGAGTTCCGCCGGGGCCTCCGCGGATGCCCTGGCCAGCTCTTTGGCTACTGCCAGTGGGTCTTCGGCCCTGGCGTAGGCCAGCCCGTGAGCGACGGCCTGGTCGGCGTCCAGGATCTGTCCGAAGAGCGTCATGGCCGTCGCGGTCTGCCTGTTGGTGATCCGCTGCAACATCCACGTCATACCGCCGCCGGGGTGGATGCCGAGCTGCAGGAACCGGGCGTCGAACCTCGCTTTCGGCCCGGCGATCCGCACGTCCGCCGCCAGCGCGAGGTTGAGCCCGGCACCGACCGCCGCGCCGTTGACCGCGGCGATCGTCGGGATCGAGGCGTTGGCCACCGCGAGGAAGCCCTTGTAGATCTTCTTGAGGCCTTCGTCCTTGGAGTTGCCGAGCTGGGTGAGGTCCGCGCCGGCGCAGAACGCGGGCGGCGCACCCGTGATGATCAGCGCGTTGGCTTCTCGTTCCGCTTGGGTGACCTTGTCCGCGAGCTCCTGCGACAGGTCGATCGTCAGTGCGTTGCGCCGCTCCGGGTCGTTGATCGTGATCACGGCGACGGAATCGTCGTACTCCAGCAGAACCTCAGCCATGCCCCGAACCCTAGGGCGCCAGCGGCCGGTCCAGGAGCCGGGACAGCACGACCGTCGACACGGTCCTGTCGATGATCTCGACGGCCCTCAACCGCTCCAGCGCCGTCTCCAGGTGATGGATGTCCGCGGCCCGCAGGTGCACGATCGCGTCCGCCGCCCCGGACACCGTGTAGGCGGCGCTGACCTCGGCCATCGGCTCCAGCCGGTGCTGGATGTCGTGCGGCGCGACGTTCCCCTTGCAGTGCACCTCGACGAAGGCCTCGGTACCCCACCCGAGCGCCTCCGGGTCCACCACGGCCGTGAACCCCCGAAGCACCCCCGTGTCCAGCAGTTTGTCCACCCGCCGCTTCACCGCTGGAGCACTCAGACCCACCTCCTTGCCGATCTCCGCGTAGCTGGAACGAGCGTTGGCCATGAGGCACGAAATGATTCGCTGGTCGATGCTGTCCACACGCAACATTCTGCCCTAGTTAACGCAATGTCGCGGCGTTGATCGATGGTCTAGCCGCCCTTTACATTTCGATCCATGACCGTATCCATCTCCGGGCCCGGCGAGCCGATCACGCTCGACATCGCCACGCCCCTCGCGCCGACGCGCATGCCGACCTCCCGTCGGTACCTCATGTGCCCGCCGACGTACTTCACGGTGGAGTACGCCATCAACCCGTGGATGGATCCCACCCAGCCGACCAGCACTTCGCTGGCCGTGGAGCAGTGGACCGCGCTCAAGGAGACCTACGAGCGCCTGGGCCACGACGTACAGGTCATCGAGCCGGTCCCCGGCCTGCCGGACATGGTGTTCTCCGCGAACAGCGGCACCGTGATCGACGGCCGAGTCCTGGGCTCCCGCTTCCGAGCCGACCAGCGCTCCGCCGAGGCCGACCACTTCCGCCGCTGGTTCCTGTCGTCGGGCTACAACTCAGTCGTCATGCCCACCGCGGTGAACGAGGCCGAGGGCGACTTCACCTGGACCGGCTCCCTGCTGCTCGCCGGCACGGGCTTCCGCACAGACCCGCATGCGCACGGCGAGGCCCAGGAGGTGTTGGGCGTCCCAGTCGTGTCCCTGCAACTGGTGGACCCGCGCTTCTACCACCTCGACGTGGCCCTGTTCATGCTCGACGACCAGTCCCCGACCCCTCTGGTCGCCTACTACCCGGAAGCCTTCTCGCCGGGCTCCCAGCGGGTGCTTCGCCGCCTCTTCCCAGACGCCGTGATCGCCAACGACGACGACGCCGTCTGCCTGGGCCTGAACGCGGTCTCCGACGGCAAGCACGTCGTCATGCCGGTCGAGGCGACTCATCTGGCGGAGCAGGTGGCTCGGCGCGGGTTCGAGCCCGTGTTCGTGGACATCTCGGAGCTGCGCAAGTCGGGCGGTGGCCCGAAGTGCTGCACGATGGAACTGCGCGGCTGACCTCGCCCACGCAGTGCCGTTCCGCTGTTCCTGCGTGAAGGCCCGATCTGCCGGTTGACCTGGTCTGATGCTGCCAACGACGTCAGCGCCACAGGTCACCGTCTGCCGCTCTCTGCGGCGGTCTGCCACGGCTCACGGAACATGCACGGAACAAGAAACGCCCCGAGCAAGATCATTGCTCGGGGCGTTTTCACGTGAGTCCGACTGCGTGAGTATTTGCACCGGGTCGGCTGGTCAGGCGATCAGGTGCTGCTGGTACTGGTGGATCTCGACCGGTCCGACGTGGACGGAGCTGAGGCCGAGCAGATACCACGTGATCGCCAGGACGGCCGTGATGATGGCCAGGGCGACCAGCGACCTCAGCAGGGCGGACCAGGAACTCGTCAGGCGGTGGACCAGGGCCGGCCACGTGCCGGGGTCCTGCGGCGTCTTCATCGTGATTCTCCTCGGCGGATGTTTCTTTCGTCCCTTTGTATTCAGTTAACCGGCCGTTTTGGGGAGCGTCCACCATTAGTTCTGCAATTGATCGGCAAGTTTGGAAATTGCGGATTTTGTGCGGCAAAAGTTCAGCAATTTTCTGTGGTGATCGGCAAGTCGTCGGCAAGTTCGGAAGTTGCTGGACGTTCTGGTGCAAAAGTGCGGCAAATCTCAGCGTGGTCGGCAAGTCTGCGGCAAGTCTGCGGGCGCCGTTTCATCTTTTTGTCCACCTTTTCGGGACTGGTCGAGTGGAATAGGTGTCGTGAGATGTGTGGCCCGGAGATCAGATAAGATTCCGGCTCCCCCATCGATCTTCGTGCGTTCGCCGAGGAGTTCCCGATGCCTCTTCCTGACGAATCTTCCCTGCATAAAGGGCTGGGCGTGCGCAGGCCGGACATCACAGACGTCCGGGAGACGCCGCTCGCGGGCCTGCTCCACATCGGACGACACGACGAGCGCTTCGTCGTGCTGGCCAAGCTCTTGTGGCAGGTCGGTGCAGCGGTCAAGCGTGTGGTGCATGACCCGGCCCACCGGAGGGTGATGGAGTGCAGCTACAACCTCCCCCAGGATCGGGACCTCAACCACCTGGATCTCGGTGGCAGATTGAGGTTGTTGGAGAAACGCTGCCCGGGAGTGAAAGGGCTTCGGGAGAACACGACCAACAAGCTGCCTTCCAGATATGCGAGGCGGATCTGCGCCTACTGGCGATCAGGGGAGCACAAGGCCGCACCCGCGGACGAGATCGATCGGATCGCTGCCGAGGAGCAGGAGTACGAGGAGGGCGGTGCCGATGACGCCTGGCCCGTAATCCCGTCGATTTCTCTGGAGGACATGCTCCGCGACCAGTACAGCGCCTGGCCGGAGAGAGCGGAGAGGGCGTTGCTGCAGTCGCCGGTGTTTTTCGAGGTCAGCGACAGTGGCCACGCGGTCACCCTGAGAAAGGACGAATGCGAGCGGCTGCTGGCATTCACCACGGCTGAGCAGTTCGAGGGGTACGCGGGTCCCGGTCGTGGGTTCGCGGAGGCGACCGGACGTGAGGTGATCGAACGGCTGGCCGAGTTCTGTGACATCGGCCTGGCGGTGAACCCGACGGCAGACCTGTTCTTCAACCTGAGCCCGATCGACATCGCGCGGATCCGCCGCCAGCTGCAGACCGAGGAGGCTTGAGGTGGAGAAGTTCTCCGTGGACCTCGACGAGATCGAGGCGGTGGCCGGCAAGTTCGTCCGCGTGGCCGAGGACGTTCGTGGCCACGTCGCGTGGAAGTACGGCATCGATACCAAACGTTGGCCCGCCGGCGACCCGGTGCGCGCCGCCGTCGTCACGTATCAAACGAGCCTGCGAGCGGCGATGGAACGGCTGTGCGACCGATCCGAACACATCGCGTCGTCGTTGCGCGACACGGCCGACCAGTACCGCGCCGCAGACGAGAGCGTCGTCGCTCGGCTGAGAGAGCTGGGGGCGGGTGAGGCGCGTTGACCCACGACGAGGGAGACGACGACTCGTCGTCCAAGCCAGCCGAGCAAGATCAGGCTGATGACGCTGAAGAGCAGGAGGCGCCGGAGCATCCGCCTGGCCACCCGAGCTGGCTCAGGATCCTGTCGGAGACGAACTCCGCTCAGTGCACTCCCTTGGAGGAGGGGGCTGAGCGGGTCCGCGGTATCGACCCGACGCACTGGTCGGGTGCCGCGCGGGACGGCTACACCGCCCGCCGGGACGAGCTGGTCGTGCAGTGGCTGGCCGTGCTCGACGTTCACGGCGGCGTCAGCAGGCAGATCGATGGGTACAACACGTTCCTGCACGAGCTCCCGCACCTCTGGGAAACGTACCGGAGCAACCCGGAGGAACTTCGGCGGCTGAACGCGCTGCACGACGCGGCCGCTGAGCGGCTGGCGCGTGCGTTGGAGGCGGAGGCTGCCAAGCTCGACGGGCTGGCCCGGGAACCGGCGTCGCGCGAGGAACCGCATGCGGCGAGACCGTCGGAACCGGAGGCAGATCCAGAGCCGAAGTCGGCGCCGGATCAGGACCGAGGTGCCACCAGAGACCCGATCCCGGACGTCAGGTCTGACGCCGACCCGGATTCCGGCGCGGACGCTGACCAGGACTCGGATCCCAACCTCGACTCTGACTCTGGCCCGGATCCGCAGTCCGACCCTGAACCCCATCAGTCCGACTCCACCACCACGAACTCCGGTGAGGAGGCGCGGCACGAGCCGAGATCCGACCCGATCACGGTGCTGCGCGAGCGGATCCGCGAGCACGAACTCGTCAACGAGCTGTTGCAGTCCGGCCGCCGGGTGGAGCGGTTCCTGTGGAAGCGCCCTACCTCCTAGCGCCTGCATCAGTCGCAGATCAGCTTTGATCGGCTGATCTTCCAAGCTGCACGATGGAACTCAGGGGCTGACAGGTTCGCTGGGCTCGATCTGCGCTCGGTGAAAGCTGAAAGCAGGCTTTCGCCAGCGCAGATCGATCGCGTGGGAACGTTCCGCTGAACTCTCGCGTCAACGTCCCGATTCTCGGATGAGTCACACGCTTTGCAGCGGCGGGTACGGCTCATCGGGCGTTGACGGGGGCGTGAGTTTGGCGTTGAGCGCCTGAGCTTCCTGAAGCTGGTCTTCCAGGGTGACGATGCGGCACGCCGCATCCAATCCCGTGCCCTGGTCGACCATCGCACGCACACGGGCGGCCAGACGCAGCTGGTGACGGCTGTACCGGCGGTGACCGCCGGCCGAGCGCTGCGGCTCGATGAGCTTCGCCTCGTCCAGGCTGCGCAGGAAGTTCGCTGAAGTGCCGAGCAGTTCCGCGGCCCGGCCCATCGAGTAGGCGGGGTAGTGCTCGTCGTCGAACTTCTCGGCTGTGGTCTGCGGTTCGTTGTTCGCAGATTCGTTGGTGTCTGGGGTCATCGCGCCTCCGCGTCACGAGGGGCCCCGGTGCCGTAGCACCGGGGCCCCAGGGTTGTTGGGTTTCACTTCCACCTAGCCGACCGTGAGATCGGCTTCCTCTGTCCGCATGCCCCGTACTAGAAGCGGGCGCTGCGGGGATCGCGTGTGCTTAACCGAAGACCACCTTCCAATCTGATGGAACCGCGGTACCCGTCCGGCCGAGTTCAGCCGAAGGCGGGCGATCCGATGGTGTGCAACCCTTCCCTTCTCCTCTGATTACTACTTTTCTTTCCTCACGTGGCTGTCGGCACCGGACCTCATGCACGTGCCGGCTTCACTGCACCGACTGCCTCGGTCACCTGCCGGAACCCCTTCCACTGATCGGCTCCGGCACATCTGACCGTCCTGCACTTGCAACTCGTACTTCAACTGCGTCCTGCACTTGCTGATCACTCGGCCGTCGGTCCGGTTTCTTGCTTACTGCTGACCGACTGCCCTTGGTCACCTGCCTGGAGCCCTCGAACTGCGGCTCCGGCACATCTGACCGTCGTGCACTCATCTCACGGGTAGTTCGTCATCTCCCGTGTCATGTTATCTCTCGTCCGACAAAGAGAACACTACACACGTCTGGAAGAGGATGTCTACCTCCACGACCATAGATTTCCTCGTTCGGGTGACGTAGCTGCGCTCACCTGGCCTTCGTCGTTCAGACCTCCAGGGCCCACCGCACGTACCGCATGGTCGCCGCGAATCCGGCCTTCTCGAAGATCCCGAACGCCCCGGAGGACCCGTCAGGCGTGGAGACCGCATTCAGGCCTGTACGGGCTGTCGCCTGGGTTCACACCGGGTGAAAGCCTGACCGCATGGATGCTCGCGCCATCGCCACGTCGGCCCTCGGCCGTGACCCTGGCCCGCTTGCACCGGTGAGCAGCCGTTCGCACCACGTCTACATAGGTGCCGACGTCGTGGTGAAGCTCATCGCCGCAAACGATCACGAGCGGCTGGACCGGGAGATCGCACTCGCGCCGCACCTGCCGCCGGGTCTCACGGCTCCGCTGCTGGCGAGCGGGCGCCGCCGCGACGTCCGCTACGCCTGCTACACCCGCGTTCCCGGCGCCGCGCCAGGCATGGGACTCCCCGACACAGGCGAACGAGCCGCGCTCGATCTGGCCCGGCAGGCGATCGAACGACTCGAGGCCCTCCACGCCTGGACGCCTCCGGAACCGGCCAGACGGGTGCTGGCCGAGGTCCCGGACCACGGCGGCTTCACCAGCAGGCACGAGCTCATCGCCCGGACGGAGAAACTCGAAGGCGTTGTCCCACCGAACACCCTCGACGGCCTGAAAGCCATCGCGGCACGGGCGCCGGAGCACGCGCGCAACACCGTCCCGGTCCACGCCGACTGCCACTGGGGCAACTGGCTCGCGAACGGCACCGAGCTGACCGCACTGCTGGACTTCGAGTGGGCCCGCTTCGGCGATCCGCTCGACGACTGGTTCTTCCTGGCGAGGTTCAGCGGCCTGCACATGCACGCCGTGCTCGACGTCATCTCCGATGCGACCGAGGTCCCCCTGAACGTTCTTCGCGTGGAGTGCGAGGCGCGCGAGGCGTCGCACCTCATCGCGGACCTCCCCTTCGACCCGGCCGGGGTCCTGAAGCTCCTCGAACAGCTCGTGGCCGGCATCTGGTGGCCGCAGTAACTTCGGACGGGTGCCCAACATCCTCGCGATCGGCTTCGATCCCCACACCATCCCCGGCTTCGACCCCGCGCCCGTCGCCGCCGGCATCGAGCAAGGCAGCAAGGCGTTCGCCGAGCTCGGCCTCGCCGAAGACCTCTTGCTCATCGACTTCGACGAACTGGACGGCCGCGCCCAGGCGAAGATCGTCGAGAAGCTCAAGAGCCGGCAGTACGACGCCGTCCTGATCGGCGGCGGCATCCGCAAGGGACCGGGTCTGCTGGAGCTCTTCCAGACCGTGGTCAATCTCGTGCACTGGCATCAGCCGGACGCCGCGATCGCCTTCAACGAGAGCCCCGGCGACAGCCCGGACTGGGTCCTCAAGGCGCTGGAGCAGAAGCGCAAGAGTTAACCCACAACATCGGGTGAACCGGACACGCTGTCCCTCCGTACCCCTCTCCAGAGCCAGAAAAACGCTGTCCAGCGATCAAGTCCCCGCAGGTCAGCACCCCGCACCCCGATATGAACACGAAGCGTGACCGCATCACTCGATCGCGTGGTCGTGGACGTAACCCATAACGAGAGCCGGGCTAGCAGCGAACTAACAGACAGCTCCGCCAGTTCGTCAGGAGGCAACGATGAACTTACGCAGGACTCACAAGGCTCGTTGACTGTCTGTCAGCAACGGATAGCCCAACTCATCGGAAACGTGACGAGAGTCACCCATCGGGCGCTCAAGCTTGCCTGCGCTCGTGACGCGAGGTTACGTTCTCGCCCGCCGATAACGGTTTGGTCACCGGCAGGACACAGGAACCACAGCACCAAGGGTCCAAAGTCCCCCGGAAACCCCCGCCCGGGTTTGCCGGAGACCAAGCTCCCCGACGCAGGAGGCTCCCCCTTGGCCCGGCACAGCAAAGCCGATGGCCGAACCGTGTACACGGTCGTGCCCAGACAGGAAATCAAGCCCGGCGCTCATCGCGTCGAGGACGACAAGGTTCCGCTTGCTCACCGTGTGAGCGCGATCGTCGTCGCAGCGGGTGTCGCCGCCGGCACCGCAGCCATCGCCAACGCCGCCACCAGCGGCTCCTCGACCGAACTCGCCGCGGGCGCGGCCGAGCTGGGCGCTCTTCCCGACCAGCAGGTCAAGACGATCCAGACGGTGCACGACGTCAACCCCGGCAACCAGGTCGGCCGCCTTCTGCAGTTCCAGCAGATGTACGCGCAGCAGACCTTCGAGCAGGCCACGAAGGCCGCCGCGGACGCGCACGCCCAGCGTGAGGCCGCCGCGAAGGCCGAGGCCGAGCGTCAGATCGAGATGCGCAAGCCCGCCAAGCAGCGCGAGATCGAGGGCTGGATCAAGGACGCCATCAAGGTCCTGCAGGCCAACGGCACCAACATCGACAACAACAGCATCGACGAGATCTACACGATCATCATCAAGGAGTCGAACGGCAACCCCAACGCCGTCAACAACTGGGACTCCAACGCGATGCGCGGCACGCCGTCCAAGGGCCTGATGCAGTGCATCGACCCGACGTTCAACGCCTACAAGCTGGCCGGCTACGACAACATCCTCGCGCCGGTCGACAACATCATCGCGGGCGTTCGCTACACCTACGCGCGGTACGGCGGCTTCCAGAACCACCCCGGTCTGGTCAGCATGGGCCTCGGTGGCGGGTACCGGGGGTACTAAAGAAGCCAAACACGCCGTGTCGGGGTGCGTAAAACCTATCGGCGGACGATGCTGTCAATCAGGTTCACCCACAAGCATGGCGGCCCTAGCGGGCACACGCCCGGTAGTGCTCCCATCGAACGCGATCCCCGAACGCAGGGAGTGGCCGATGAACGAGCAACAGGCACGCGACGACGAGCTGGAGAAGATCCGCTCGGAGGCGACGAGTTGGCTGGCCAAGATGGCCAAAGCCCAGCAGCGTCCCAACGTCGAGCAACGCAGGCCTGAGCACGACGCCATGACACCCGCGAAGAAGTAGGCAGGAAACAGCAGAAGCGCCTCGGCTACGGCCGGGGCGCTTCTGCTTTGAAGGCCGACCACAGCAGGTTCAGCGGATGGTCCGCCGGATGCTTCGCCAGTTCGTCCGTTCGGGCGAAAACGCCCACAAGCCGCTCCATTGAGTCATCTGCGAGCTCGACGACCCGGAGGCCGCCTCCCTCCCGGAGTTCGTTGTTCGACGCCACCACGCCCAAACCAGACGTCACGATCATGGCTCCCTGGACGAGGTTGGAGCGCAGCAGCGAGATGCCGTACTGGATCTCGTCGATCTCGGCCGCGATGTCGAGCCCCTGCCGGTAGTCCGGCCCGAACCAGCCCTTCAGGAACTCCGCGATCAGCCCCGCCCCCGGCACGACCAACGGGACCGACCTGAGCTGAGGTACCCGCACGCGCTCGCCGACAACCGTCTCCGGCAGGTTCGTCAGCAACGCGAGGCCACCGCGCCGCCACTCGATCACGTCGAACTCCGGCCGTTCCCAGCCCGCGCCGGCCCGCGTCACGACGCTGCCGCACACGACGTCGACCTCCCGCGTCTCCAGCTTCGTCCAGATGTCCTTGGTGCGGATGTGCACGACCTTGAGGTCCACGTCGCGTTCGCGGAACTCGTCCGACACGTGGTGCCACGCCTTCGCGAGCGTGTCCAGCATGTATCGCGTCGTGCCCACGGTGACGGTCGTGCCGAGCTTGCGGCGGCACTCGTGAATTCCGTCGAGCCACTCCGCGAGCGTCTCTCGCGCCAATTCGACGAGTGACTCACCAGTCGGCGTGAACAGCACGTCCTTTCCACGTCCCTGCTTCACCACGAGCGCTTCGCCGCACAGTTCCAGGAAGTTCCTGTTCAACGTGTCGAGCTGCTTCTGCACACTCGACTGCTCACGTCCCAACGCCCTCGCGGCGCGTAGGGCCGAACGGGTCTCATGCACCGTGAGAAGGGTCCTGAGCTGGTCCATCGTGGTATCCAGTAGAGCACCGGGCATGTTCAGCAAACGGTGCAGCGAGGTGCTGGTGGGGAGCACCAACTGGGACGAGCCGGACATCGAGACCCTCTCTGATGTTCTACCGATCAGTTGAACTGAACTTGACCGCATTTCGCCGACAAATTATCTGCAGATCCTGTCGGCAAATCCCTGGACACTTATAGCGCGGGTGTACAAAACTATCCGCGGCGACCACGCGTGGGAGCCGATTCCGGGGGGAATCATTGGGGGGTGGGGGTCCGCCAGCGCAAGCCGGTGGGCCCCCAAGTATTACCCTCAGCCGTTGTGACGGCTTCCGCTCGCCTGGACTGGGGCACCACCTACCAGGTCACCGTGCTCGAACTCGGACTCGCCTGCTGCGGAGTCGAAGTGATGGCAGCTCTCGACCGCCTTCCCGACCTCGGCGTCACGCCGGTCGACGGCGCGGGCGAGGCGCACGTTCTCGTTGTCTCCGGCACCGTCACGGACGTCATGTTGCCTGCTGTCCTCCGCAGTTACGAGGCCATGCCCGAACCCCGCTACGTGATCTCCGTGGGCGCCTGCAGCAACACCGGCGGCCCGTACTGGGATTCCTACAGCGTCACCAAGGGGATCGACCAGGCCCTGCCGGTCCACGTCGCCGTTCCCGGCTGCCCGCCGCGGCCCGAAGCGCTGCTCGAAGGCCTCAGGGCGCTGCACGGGCTGGTGAACGCATGACCACCCCGAAGACCGCGTTCGGCCAGACCATCCACCACGTGGAGCTCGCCGGCTGGCTGGCCACCGCGACCGAACACCACGGGAACGGCTGCGTGATGTTCGACTGGCTCGGCGTCGAGGACGCGGGCCGGCCGGGCGCCGCAGGTCAACGCCACGCGGTGTTCCTGCACGTCATCAATCCGCAGACGCGCGAAGGCGTGATGCTGCGCACCGAGATTTCGGAGACCGACGCGTTGCCGAGCGTCGCCCACCTCTGGAAGGGCGCGCTCTGGCACGAGCGCGAGGCTGCCGAGATGTTCGGCGTCACCGTCGACGGCGAGCCCGAGCACCTGCTGCTGCCCGACAGCTTCCAGGGCCACCCGCTGCGCAAGGACTTCGTGCTGGCCTCCCGCGTCGTGCGTCCGTGGCCGGGCGCCCTCGAACCCGGCGAGGACAACACGAGCGCCCCGAGCCGGCGCCGCACCGCACCACCTGGCGTTCCGGACCCGTCCTGGGGCCCGCGCCGCGAAGAGGAGAGCACGTCGTGACGAACCTTCCGCCGCGCACGAGGGGCGTCATCGCGCTGTTGGAGGCCAACTGCACGGTCTGCATGATCTGCGCGCGCGAGTGTCCTGACTGGTGCATCCACATCACGTCGCACACCGAGGTCGAGGAGCAGCCCGGCAGCGCCCGCCCGCGCAGCCGCAACGTGCTCGACCGGTTCGCGATCGACTACGGCCAGTGTCTGTACTGCGGCATCTGCGTCGAGGTCTGCCCGTTCGACGCCCTGCACTGGGCGCCGGAGTTCGGTTATCCGGGAACGGGGTCGATCGACGGCGAGGGTGCCGTCGCGGAGCTCGTCCACGAACGGGACGTGCTGTCCACCTGGGTCGAGAAGGTGCCACCGCCGCCCCAGCTCGACCCGGCCGCGGAGGCCGCGCCCGAAACCGCCACCGGAACCGGACGACGGCCTGGTTCGTTGAGAGGTAGGACGTAAAACCCGGAGGCGAAAACCGTGCACAAGCACTTCAACGGGTTGAAGACGGCCGTGCTGCTCGGCGGGATGAGCGCGCTGATCGTGCTGATCAGCAGCCTGTTCGGCCGGACCGCACTGGTCATCGGCCTGCTGTTGGCCTTGGGCGTGAACGCCTACGCGTACTTCAACTCGGACAAGCTCGCGCTGCGCGCGATGCGGGCGGTACCTGTGTCGCAGGTGGAGCAACCAGTGCTCTACGCGATCGTGCGGGAGCTGTCGCAGAAGGCGCGCCAGCCCATGCCCAGGCTCTTCCTGAGCCCGACCGCCGCACCGAACGCGTTCGCGACGGGCCGCAACCCGCGCAACGCCGCCGTGTGCTGCACCACGGGCATCCTGGACCTGCTCGACGAACGCGAACTGCGCGCCGTGCTCGGCCACGAGCTCGCGCACGTCTACAACCGCGACATCCTGATCAGCTGCGTGGCGGGCGCGCTGGCCGGCGTGATCACGATGCTCGCGAACCTGGCCCTGTTCGCGAGCATCTTCGGCGGCGGTGACAGCGACGACGACGGACCGGGCCCGCTCGGCCTGCTCCTGATCGCGCTGCTCGGCCCGATCGCGGCCACCGTCGTGCGCCTGGCCGTGAGCCGCTCACGCGAGTTCCAGGCCGACCAGGCGGGCTCGGAACTCACCGGCGACCCGCTGTCGCTCGCGAACGCGTTGCGCAAGATCGAGCTGGGGACGCGGGCGGCGCCGCTCGCACCGGAGCCGGAGGTGGTGTCGCAGAGCCACCTGATGATCGCGAACCCGTTCCGCTCGGGGGAGCAGTTCGCGAAGTGGTTCTCGACCCACCCGCCGATCGCCGACCGCATCCGCAGGCTCGAGGAGATGGCCCGGCGCTAACGCCCGGCCTTCGCCACGGCCATGAGGTACTCGCCGTATCCGGACTTGCCGAGCTTCTCGCCGAGCGCGTAGCACTCCTGCGCGGAGATGAAGCCCATGCGCAGCGCGATTTCCTCGGGACACGCGATGCGCACGCCGGTCCGGTGCTCCAGCACCTGCACGAACTGCCCGGCTTCGAGCAGCGAGTCGTGCGTGCCGGTGTCGAGCCACGCGAACCCGCGGCTCAGGTCCACGAGCTGCGCGCGGCCCTCGTTCAGGTACGCGAGGTTGACGTCGGTGATCTCCAGCTCGCCACGCGGCGACGGCTTGAGGTTCCGCGAGATGTCGACCACGCCGTTGTCGTAGAAGTAGAGCCCGGTGATCGCCCGGTTCGACTTCGGCTTGGCGGGCTTCTCCTCGATGGACAACAGCCTGCCCGTCGCGTCGACCTCGCCCACGCCGTACCGCTCGGGGTCCTTCACCTGGTACCCGAACAGCACGCAGCCGTCCAAAGAGGACGCGTGCTGCTGCAGCGTGGTGGAGAAACCCTGGCCGTAGAAGATGTTGTCGCCCAGCACCAGCGCCACGTCGTCGCCACCGACGAAGTCAGCGCCGATGATGAACGCCTCCGCGAGCCCGTTCGGCGCGGCCTGCTCCGCGTAGGAGAAGGCCATGCCCCACTGGGAACCGTCGCCGAGCAGCCGCCGGAACTGCGGCAGGTCGGTGGGCGTGCTGATGATCAGCACCTCCCGGATGCCGGCCAGCATGAGCACCGACAACGGGTAGTAGATCATCGGCTTGTCGTACACCGGCAGCAACTGCTTGGAGACGGCCTGCGTGATCGGATGCAGGCGCGTCCCACTGCCGCCGGCGAGGACGATGCCCTTCACCGGTAGTTGGTGAACTGGATGGCGATGCCGAAGTCAGAGCCCTTCAGCAGGGTGATGACGTCCTGCAGGTGGTCCTTCTTCTTGCCGGACACCCGCAACTGGTCGCCCTGGATCTGCGCCTGAACGCCCTTGGGCGCCTCGTCGCGGATCTTCTTGGCGATCTCCTTGGCCTTCTCGGACGTGATGCCCTGCACGAGGTTTCCCGTGACCTTGAACACCTTTCCGGACACCGCGGGCTCGCCCACCTCGAACGCCTTCATCGAGATGTTGCGTTTCACCAGCTTCTCCTGGAAGACGTCGACCGCCGCCTTGCAGCGCTCCTCGGTCTCGGAGGTGAAGGTGATCGCCTCCTCGCCGGCCCAGGCCACTGTGGTGTTGGTCCCGCGGAAGTCGAAGCGCGTGCTCAGCTCCTTGGAGGCCTGGTTGAGCGCGTTGTCGACCTCCTGTCGGTCCACCTTGCTCACCACGTCGAACGACGGGTCCGCCACGACTTCACTCCTCAACGATCTCGGGTTCACAGCCAGCGTCGATGCTACTGGGGTACCCCGATTTGGGGCGTCCCGAAGGGGTTATGTATTGTTCTGCCCGCACCGTTACGGCGGTGTGGGGCGGGTTGCCCGAGCGGCCAATGGGAGCGGACTGTAAATCCGTCGCGAAAGCTACAGAGGTTCGAATCCTCTACCCGCCACGCAGGACTGATGGGCCTCTGACCGGACTGGTCAGGGGCCCATCGTCGTACCGTCGTATCGGACCGAGGGGGATCTCAGTGCGTACGCAGATGGCTACCGAAGCCGGCCGGACAACGGCACCGAGCGAGGACCGCGCGCTCGTCGGCCCGAACCTGCTCGCCGTGCTCGACGGCGTGACGGCGAAGCCCGAGACCGGGTGTGAGCACGGGGTCGGCTGGTTCGCCGACCAGCTCTCCGCGGAGATCTTGCGCTTTGCGCATCTCGAGCCGGCCGTGGCGCTGAAGGAAGCGATCGCGCAGGCCGCTGAGCTGCACTCCGGTACGTGCGACCTCGATCATCCGGACTCGCCCAGCGTGGCGATCGCGATGGTGCAGACCAAGGGCGACGTGCTGCGATACCTGGTGCTCGGGGACGCCACGGTCGTGGTCGACACCAAGAACGAGTTGCTCGTGGTGAGCGATACGCAGACGAAGCGCACGGCCGGTGCGAAGGTCGTTGACGTCGAGCACGCGCTCACTGGTGAGGTGCCGGTGCAGGACGTGCGGCGCGTTGCTGTGCTCTCTGATGGTGCCGCTCGTGCGGTCGACCTGTTCAATCTCTTCGATTGGCGTCAGGCGCTCGAACTGATGGCGGCGAACGGGCCGGATGACTTGATCCGGAGAATGCGCGCGGTCGAAAAGGAAGACGCCAAGGCCGTCGATTGGCCGCGCAAGAAGATTTCCGACGACGCCACTGTCGTCTATCTCGATCGGTGACGCTCTCGGCACTGGACGACGTGCTGCGCACCGCGTCGAGCGTCCGGGTCTCCGAGATCGAGTGGTACGGCGAGATCGTCGTCGACCTGACGCGTCCAGGTGTGCTCGACGGCCTGCGCGCCGCTATGGCGGTCGAGTCGTTGCCGGGCGTCGTGTGCGCGTGTCGCGGGCAGGTGCGGTTCGAGTTCTTCGATGCGCACGGTGAACGTCTCACTGTTGTCGTTCTGCACCACGGGATCATGCTCGCCTGGCAGTGGGAGAGCGGTCACGCGGATCTCGCGGACGGCGCGGAGTTGTTGCGCTGGCTTGGAGAGCACGGCTTGCCCGGGCCGTTGCTGAGCAGCGACGAACGGCCGGAGTGGCAGGCGTGGAA
This sequence comes from Lentzea waywayandensis, assembly GCF_900115955.1. GTDB lineage: Bacteria > Actinomycetota > Actinomycetes > Mycobacteriales > Pseudonocardiaceae > Lentzea > Lentzea waywayandensis. The sequence goes on along the minus strand of NZ_FOYL01000025.1, from coordinate 38,990 downwards.
GGCGGCGATACCGCCTGCGCTGGAGGAGATGGCCGGGGATCTCGTCGGCCACTGGCCGATGGCCGCCGACTCCAAGCACGTGGTCGAGGCGCGCGAACGGATGCGGAGCGTCGACTCCGTGACCGGCGTGCTGCAGTTGCTGGCGTGGTGTGCGGCCGGGATGGGCAACCAGACGAAGTCCCCGCCGTACGAGGACGTTCCCGGACTGGTCCTGCGCGACGTGCCGATCGCGGAGATCGTCGCCGCTCTGCACAGCGCTCAGGCCGACGAACGCCACGACGTGGGTGCGGCACGAATCCTGTTGGTGGACAAGAGCCGCATCAAGCAACGGATGGACGTCGCCCGACTGCCCGGACCGCTTCGGGTCCGTGTGCGGGAGGCTGCCGCGGCCCGTGGTTATGAGCTGCCGCAGTGGGCTGAGCGCCTGCTGCTCAATGCCTAGGTGCCGGCTCGACGCCTCGGCGGTGCGCGATCGCCTTCATGTTGTCCTCACCCCAGCCTCCCAACGGGAGCAGCGCCTCGTTCAGGCGCACGCCCAGCGGGGTCAGTGAGTACTCGACGCGTGGCGGTACCTCGTGGAACACCTCGCGGTGCACGATCTCGTCCGCTTCCATCTCGCGCAGCACCTGGATGAGCATTTTCTCGCTGATGCCCGACACGGACCGGCGTAGTTCGCCCGTGCGCATCGGGCCGTGGTGCAGTGCCCAGAGGATCAGCGCTTTCCAGCGGCCGCCGATCACGTCGATCGCCGCGTCGAGGCCGCACGCGTACTGCCGTGGCTTCATCCAGGATCCTTACCGAAAAGTGGGTACCTGACAAAATAGTAGGTACTTGTCGTTCGGTGTGTGCTGGAACGAGCATTCAGGCCATGGGGATCAAGAAAACCGTGAGCGTGCTCGGCCTCGGGCTGATGGGCAGCGCGCTGGCGAAGGCCCTCGTCGAAGAGGGCTACGAAGTGACCGTGTGGAACAGGTCCGAGGGCAAGCCGACGCCAGCGAACACGAAGCGAGTCAAGACAACAGCAGAAGCGTTCAAGAGCGACGTCGTCGTCACCTGTCTGTCCACTTACGACGTTCAGCAACCGTTGCTCACCAACGAGATCAAGACACTGGTCAACCTGACGTCCGGTACGCCGGAGCAGGCTCGTGCCACCGCGCAGTGGGCGAAGACCAACGGGGTCGAGTACGTCGACGGCGTGATCATGGCCGTGCCGCAGCAGATCGGTACGGAAAGCGCACGGATCCTGTTCAGCGGCAACGAGAACCACTACGTGCTCGACGCGTTCGGTGAGCCGGTGCACGTCGGTGAGGACGCCGGGCTCGCCGCGTCCTACGACCTGGCCCTGCTCGGCATCATGTGGGCGACCTTCGGCGGCTATCTGCAGGCGGTCGCGTTGATGGGCACCTACGGCATCGCGCCGGCGCTGTTCACGCCGATGGCCGCGGGCTGGCTGAACGAGCTCGGCGCCATGTTGCCCGAGATGGGCGCGGTGACCCAGAGCCGGAACTACGAGACCGACGTGTCCGCGCTGGACATCAACGTGTCCGGACTGCGCCTGCTCACCGAGGCCAACAGCGAACAAGGCCTCGACACCACCATTCCGCAGGCCCTGCACGACCTGTTCGAACGCGCCCAGCGCAGCGGCCACGGCGCGCACAGCATCGCGAGCGTCATCGAGGAGATCCGGAAGTGAAGTACCTGGGCAAGAAGGCCGTCGTCACGGGCGGCACGCACGGCATGGGACGCGCGGTGGTGGACAAGCTGATCGACGGCGGCGCCGAGGTGCTGCTGACAGGGCGGAGCACGGAGAAGGCCGAGGGCATCAAGGCGCACGCCATCGCGTCGGACGCGGCGAACCTCGACGACGTCACCGCGCTCAAGAACGAGACCCAGGAACGGCTGGGCGACATCGACCTGCTCTTCATCAACGTCGGCTACGCGACGCTGTTCGAGATCCCGGACGTCACCGAGGACGACTACGACCGCACGTTCGACGTGAACACCAAGGGCGCGTTCTTCACCGCCCAGAGGCTCGCGCCGCTGATCAAGGAAGGCGGCTCGATCGTCTTCACCACGTCGGTCGCGCAGACGGGCGGCGCCGTGGGGATGAGCGCCTACTCCGGGGCGAAGGCGGCGGTGCGGTCGTTCGGCAGGTCGTTCGCCGCCGAGCTCGCGCCCAGGAACATCAGGGTCAACGTCGTCAGCCCCGGCTTCATCGACACCCCGTCGATGGGCGTCACGGGCCTGCCGGAGGAGACCCTCCAGCAGTTCAAGGAGGAAGGCGACCGGATCACGCCGCTCAAGCGGCACGGCACCGCCGACGAGGTCGCCGACGCCGTGCTCTTCCTCGCGTTCGACGCGACCTTCACCACCGGCGCCGACCTGTCCGTCGACGGTGGGCTCGGCCAGGGGATCAGCGCCTAGAAAAATCTTCGGGCAACCTGTCACACCTTCGTCCGCTGCCGGGTCGACCAGACAGAAGACGACGAAGGAGAACGAAGATGAGGATCGCCAACCCGATGATGTCCGTGCCAGGCGCGATGAAGGCGCTGCTGGATCTGTCGGAAGCAGCGGCGAAGACGGGCCTGGACAAGGACTACGTCGAGTTGATCTGCCTGCGGGTCAGCATCATGAACGGCTGCGGCATGTGCATCGACTACCACACCAAGCTGCTGCGCCAGGCGCACGTGGCGGACGAGAAGGTCTACGCCGTCGCGGGGTGGCGGGACGTGCCGTACTACAGCGACGCCGAGAAGGCCGGGTTCGCGCTCGCCGAGCAGATCACCCACGTGCACGTGAGCGACGACGTGTGGGACGAGGCCGCGAAGCACTACAGCGAGAAGGAGCTCGCGGGCCTCGTGATCGCCATCGGCGCGATCAACCTGTGGAACCGCATGAACGTCGCCACGCAGCAGAAGGTCGCCTGAGGAAAGTTGAAGCCGGCGCGCAAGAGCTTCCTCTCTCTTGCGTGCCGGCTTCAGCGCGGAGCATACCCCATGTCGAACAGATGTTCGATCACTGGGCGATCAACACGCCGATCAGATTGCGGCGAGTGCCGCCCGGCCGTCGTCGGTCAGTTCCGCACAGACGCGAAGGCCGAAGCTCGTTGGCTGCGAAGGGCGCAGCAGTCCCGCGTGCACGAGGTCATGCGTCGCCGTCTGGTCACAGCAGGGCAGTCCGTCGACGTACAGATCGGGCTCTACCCCGCCTGTGACCTCGGCGCGTCCCGCGGCGACAGCCCGCAGCATCGCTCTTGCTCTTCCGCTGAGTTCCATGTCGACCCCCAGGAGTGTTCGAATCCGCTAACCCCTTTGTCGATATAGAGGCCGGATTCGTTCCACAAGTACGGGCTCGTTTGGGTTCTTCGCTTGTGTGAACGGGTAGATCATGTCTCACTAGGCCGATCGGGTTGCGAAGACACGCCGGAAGAAGAGCGCAACGCGGGGCGGCGAGCCCAGACCGTCCAGCGCGGCCGGTAGCCGTTCGAGTACCAGAACGGCGTCGAGCGCGGGTTCGGCAGAGCGTGGTGGAGCAGCGTCGACGCCACACCGGCCTCGTCCAGGACGGAGTGCGCGTGTGCCGCGAGAGCACTGCCCGCTCCACTGCCCCGCACGTCCGGCCGGACGCCGAGATGCCCGAGGTACGCGAACGGGCGCGCCGTGGCGAACCGCTCCATCCACCCCGCGTCCTGCGGCATGTCGACGTAGATCATGCCGACGGGCGTGTCGTCCAGGACGGCGAGCCACATCGCCTCGTGGTCGCGATCGATCACCTCGGCCAGCGCGGTCCGCAGGTGTTCCGCGGTGTTCGGGCGTTCGGTGACCAGACCGAACGCCGTGTCGTACCGGACGGTGTGCATGTTCAGTTCGACGGCGACGTCCAGGTCAGCGGACGTCGCGGGGCGGATGTCCACGCCGGACGGCCGCGCGGCGGGGGAGCGGCCGGCGAGGCGTTCGGCGATCACCGTGAGCGGCGCGAAGCCGTGGTGGACCAACGGCAGCGCGTCGGCGGTCTCGTGGCTCGGCACGGTCACGATCGCCACGGTCTCCAGGTCGTCCAGGCCGGTGAGACGGGTCTCCCACTCGTCGAGCAACGCCGGCAGGTCGCAGCCGGGCTGCCAGAGCAGGCTGTGCGTGCGCCGGGCGCCCCAGGTGAGAAGGAGGGAGTCCGGATCTGTCTCGCGGTAAGAGAAAGTCTCGGTCACGCCCCATCTGAGCATGGCAGGGTCGGGCTGTGGAGATCTTCGTCGTGGATTCGTTCACCAACCGGCCCTTCGCGGGCAACCCTGCCGGAGTCGTGCTCCTCACCGAACCGCGCGACGACGCGTGGATGCAGCACGTCGCCGCCGAGATGAAGCACGCCGAGACGGCCTTCGTCACCCCGGACAACCACCTCCGCTGGTTCACGCCCGAGGTCGAGGTGGACCTCTGCGGGCACGCCACCCTCGCCACCGCGCACGTCCTGGGCGGAGAGCAGGCGTTCACCACGCGTAGTGGGGTGCTCACATGCGCAAATGACGATGGATGGATCCGGATGGACTTCCCCGCGGACCCTCCAGAGTTGACTGACCCGCCAATCGGTCTAGCGGAAGCGCTGCCACATGCGACGATCAAGTCCGTGTCGCGCGGGCGCTTCGACTACCTGATCGAGTTGGAGAGCGCCGCGGAAGTCCGTTCCTTGCGACCTGATGTCCAAGGACTGGGCCAAATCCCGTCACGCGGAGTAATCGTGACGGCCGTCGGCGACGGCGACGCGGACATCGTCAGCCGGTGTTTCTATCCGGCCTTCGGCATCCCGGAGGACCCCGTCACCGGATCGGCCCACTGCACCCTTGCGTCCTATTGGGTGCCTCGGCTCAAGCGGGCTGACCTGCTGGCGGAGCAGGCGTCGCCGCGCGGAGGGGTCGTCAGGACGACCCTCGCGCAAGATCGCGTACTGCTCTCGGGGCAGGCCGTGACGGTGCTCCGGGGACACCTCGCCGTGTAGCCACGTCTGGGTGAATCGATGTCACTAGACGTGCTCGACCTGCCATTTCGTCCCCCGAGCGGGGTACATTGGTGCCCCTGGAGGGGTCCTGATCGCCAAGTGCGGGACCCCTCAGTCACGCCTAGAGGTTCCCCCACCCAGGCCGACGAGGAGGCTGGATGTCCGACCGAGCGTCGGCCCCCGTGTCGGACTCGGCCGCCTGGTCGGCCAAGTCGACCAACCGCGCGTTCAGCGCGTTCGCCGTCACCCTCCTGGTGGCCGGCGTCGTATGCGCGGGCATGGTCGCAGTCTGGCTTCCGGAGAAGGAGACCACCTCCCTCTTCTGGATCGGCCCTCTCCTCGTCGTCGGCTTTCTGCTGGCGGAACAGCTCGCGATCAACGTCGACGTCCGCAGCGGCGTCGCCTGGACGATCTCCTTCACCGAGATCCCGCTGGTACTGGGCCTGCTGGTAGCCCCGTTCGAGATCGTGCTCGCCGCGCACGTGGTCGCCGGCGTGGGCACGTTGCTCGGCAGGCGGATCCTGGACAGGGCCGTCTACAACGCGGGCCTCATGTTCATGGAGATCTCCGTGGCGTTCGCCGCAGCGGAGGCCGTGAACCGGATGATCGGCGCCGGCGGTCCGTTCTGGGCGGGCGCGTTCGTCGGAACCATCACCGTGCCGCTCCTCGCGAGCGTGCTGGGCCTCTGCGCGTTGCGCCTCATGGGCAAGTCGATGCGCGTCGGCAACAGCGTCCGTCTCGTGTTGCAGACGCTGGTCGTGGCCCTGCTGAACACCTCGATCGGCCTCGTCGGCTACCAGATCGTCGCCACCACCGAGTGGGGCGGCGTCCTGATCATCCTGGTGCTCGCGGGCATCGTGGCCACCTACCTCGCCTACTCCGGGCTGCTGCGCGAACAGCGCGACCTGGAGGCGCTGAGCGAGGTCAGCCTCCGTGTCGCGAGGTCGGGACAGCACGGCACCGGTCCGCGCCAGCCTGACGACGACCTCACCACGGGCGTCGAAGAGGACGAGTGGCAGCTCATCGCGGAACGCATCCGCGAGCAGCTCAACGCCAACAGGGTCGTGCTGCGCCTGCGCACTGACCCGCAGGAAGCCATGATCACCCTCGTCGCCGGCGAACCGCTGCCCGAGGAGATGACCGCGACGGACCCGCGTGCCGTCCGCGAAGACCCCGTTCTTCAGCTGCCCGGCACGCACGTCCGTTACTACCGCGTGGCCGACGCGACCGAGGACGTCACCGAGGCCCTGCTGCGCCGTGACGCGCAGGAAGCGCTCGTCGTCCCGTTGCGCGGCGCGACCCAGCTCCTCGGCGCCGTCGAGGCGCACGACCGGCTGTCTCGCTGGCGTGGTTTCGGCAAGGCGGACATCCAGCTGCTCAGGACCCTGGCCTCGCACCTCGCGACGGCTGTCGACAACCGGCGTCTGCTGGCCCGACTGCGCCACGACGCCTACCACGACCCACTGACGGGTCTGCTGAACCGGCCCGGCTTCCGCGAGGCGTGCGCAGAGCCGTTGCGCGAGTCCCAGAGTGGCGTGGTGCTGCGCATCGACCTCGACATCCTGTCGACCGTCTCCGACGCGCTGGGCCAGGCCTGGGGAAACCGGATGGTCGTCGCCGCCGGACGCCGGCTGCGCGACGCTCTCGGAGCAGACGTACCGCTGGCTCGCCTGGAAGGTGGCGCGTTCGCCGCGTACCTCGACGACGAGCGTGCGGCCACCGCCCACGAGACCGCGGAACGGTTGCGTGCCGGGCTTTCCGTGCCGTATCCCGTCGACCGGCTGACCGTCGAGGCCTCCGCGGTCGTGGGCTACGCGTCCAAAGCGGACTCCGAGACCGAGGACCCGGACCCCGACGCGTTGCTGCAACGCGCTGATGTCGCCGTGCGCGCGACGTCCGAGGGCACGCCGGTGAAGGCCTACGCGCCTTCGATGGGCCACCTGTTCCTGCGCCGCTTCCAGCTCGTCACGCAGTTCCGCCAGGCCGTCGAGACCGGGCAGATCTCGGTGCACTACCAGCCGAAGGTCGCCCTGCCGTCCCGTCAGGTCGTGGGCGCGGAAGCGTTGGTGCGCTGGACACATCCGGAGTTCGGCCGCGTCGACCCGGACGAGTTCGTGCCCGCCGTCGAGGCCACCGGTCTCGTGGACGTGTTGACGGACTTCGTGATGGACCGTGCGCTCGAACGCGTGCGCCGCTGGCTCGACCGCGGGCTGCGGATGTCCATCGCGGTCAACCTCTCGGTTCGCACTTTGGGCGACGAGGACTTCCCGAACCGCGTCGAGGCCGCGCTGCAGCGCCACGACGTGCCGTCGGGGCTGTTGACCTTCGAGCTCACCGAGTCCGGCGTCATGGCCGATCCTGAGCGCGCTCTGCCGGTGCTGCGGCGCCTGCACGCGATCGGTGTCGTGCTGGCGGTCGACGACTTCGGCACGGGCTACTCGTCCCTGGCCTACCTGAGGCAGCTGCCGGTCGACGAGGTGAAGATCGACAAGTCGTTCGTGCTCGGGATGGGCACGGATCTTGGCGACATGGCCGTGGTGCGGTCGATCGTGGAGCTCGGGCACTCGCTCGGTCTCGTGGTCGTGGCGGAGGGCGTCGAGGACGACGCCGCGCGCGACCAGCTGGTCGGGATGGGCTGCGACGTGGCCCAGGGCTACCTGATCTCGCGGCCGCTGTCCGAAGATCGCTTCGAGGCCTGGCTGCGCGCCCGAACGGTGCAGGTCAGGGGTGCTCGCGATGAGACGGTGCTCACCTTGGTCCACTAAGGGGACCCCCGGATTTCGTTCTTGGTTGAGGCGTGTTGTAGAGTTGTCCTCGCTCGGCAAGAACGAAAGAGCAAGCCCCTTTAGCTCAGTCGGCAGAGCGTCTCCATGGTAAGGAGAAGGTCTACGGTTCGATTCCGTAAAGGGGCTCCACTACTGGCCGCAGTGCTGAGCGCTGCGGCTTGTAGTTGTGTAAAGCGGTGTAGCTCAGTTGGTAGAGCAAGCGGCTCATAATCGCTGTGTCGCCGGTTCAAGTCCGGCCACCGCTACGTGATTGGGTGGGTCGTGTCCGCGGAGAGCGCGGACCTTCCTCACTCCGCCATAATTTTGGGGGCCAAGCCCCCAAGCCCCCGGTACGTAGGTCAACCGGGAACCAGGGCCGCAACTTCGTGGCTCGCCCCCGCCGGGCGGTAAGCCCGCACCGGTCGCCTCTTCTGAGGTCGGGGTACGTGTGCTCTCAGGAAGGCAAGGACCGTGGCTGCAACCGACGTACGCCCGAAGATCACCCTCGCGTGCGAGGAGTGCAAGCACCGGAACTACATCACCAGGAAGAACCGGCGCAACGACCCGGACCGCCTGGAGATCAAGAAGTTCTGCCCGAACTGCAAGACGCACCGCGCGCACAAGGAAACCCGCTGAGCGCGTAGCCACTCTTCGACGAGGCCCGTCCCACACCGTGGGGCGGGCCTCGTCGCATATACGCTGCTTCGGTGCCTCTCGACCCCGTTTTCATCGGACGTAGTTATCCGCCGTCGCAGCCGTACGACGTGAGCCGCGAGAAGATCCGCGAGTTCGCCGAGGCGATCGGCGCGACCAGCCCGGCCTACCTCGACGCGGAAGCCGCGAAGGCGTTGGGGCACAAGGACGTCATCGCGCCGCCGACGTTCGCGATCGTTGTGTCGATGAAGACGAACGAGACCGTGATGTTCGACCCGGAGCTGAAGCTCGACTACAGCCGCGTCGTGCACGGCGACCAGAACTTCACGCACCACCGCCCGATCACCGCGGGCGACCGGCTCGTGTGCGTGGCGCACATCGACGCCATCACGTCCCGCATGGGCAACGACATGGTGACCGTGCGGACCGAGATCAGCACGGTCGACGGCGAGCCCGTCACCACCGCCAGGTCGATGCTCGTCGTGAGGGGAGAAGACGCGTGACCGTCGAAGTCGGAACCGAACTGCCGGCGCTGTCCGTGCGCCTCAAGCGCGGCGACCTGGTGCGCTACGCGGGCGCCTCGCTGGACTTCAACCCGATCCACTGGAACGAGAAGACCGCGAAGGACGTCGGCCTGCCGGACGTGATCGCGCACGGCATGCTGACCATGGCCGTGGCCTCGCGGATCGTCGAGGAGTGGATCGGCGACCCCGGTGCGATCGTCGAGTACGGCTGCCGGTTCGGCCGGCCCGTCGTGGTGCCCAACGACGACGAGGGTGCGCTGGTCGAGGTCACCGCGAAGGTCACCAAGGACTTCGAGGACGGAACTGTGAAGGTCAACATCACCGCGGCTTTCGAGGGCAAGTCGGTGTTGACAGGCGCTTTCGCCCGCGTGCGCGTCGGTTGATCTTGTGATCAAGAACACCACCGGGCGATCCGGTCCGGTGGTGTTTGCGGTGCTCAAGGGAGATTCGGGTCCTGCGGGCAGCTCAGTTGCACGACCCTGATTCGTCTTCTCCGCCACCGTGTGGGTAGGCTGTGCGACAGGCCGCTCGGCAAGTGCTTGAGCGGTCTGGTTGGAATGGACGGGACAGGCTCCCGTACACTTCCTGCTTGGCCAGGGGATCTCTCGTGGGATCTCAAAGGGGTGTAGCTCAACTGGCAGAGCAGCGGTCTCCAAAACCGCAGGTTGCAGGTTCAAGTCCTGTCGCCCCTGCTGTCGAAGCGCGTCATGGGTGGAGTGGAGGCACGGCATGAGCGAGGGCCGCGAGCAGGACCAGCCGGAGGAGCGCGAAGGCGCTGTCCGGCCGTCCACTGCTGCGGCGCGACGTGAACGTCGTGCCTCCTCCCGCCCGGCCGCCCGCAAGGACGGCAGCAGCGCTGAGTCGAAGAAGAGCGTCGCCAAGTCCGACGAGTCGGACGAGGACGCGAAGAAGGGTCGCCCGACCAAGACCCGTGAAGGACAGGAGAAGCGTCCCTCGCTGATCGGGCGGGGCTTCCGCTACATCCGCGAGGTCATCGGCGAACTCCGCAAGGTGATCTGGCCGACGCGCAAGCAGCTCGTCACCTACACCGGCGTCGTGCTGGTGTTCGTGGTCTTCATGGTTGCGCTGGTGTGGGCTCTCGACCTCGGCTTCGGCGCGGCTGTTTTCGAGTTGTTCGGCTAAGCCGCACAGCTGCCGCTGCAATCAGGAAGCGAGATCCACAGTGACCTCCGATAACGGCGTCGACGCCCAGGAGAAGACCGACCTCATCGACGACGAGGTGTCCGAGGACACCGCTGCCGACGAGACGGTCGAGTCGGAGGCTGTGGACTCCGAGGCCACTGACACCGCGGACGAGACCGACGAGTCCGACGAGGCTGTCGCCTCCGAGGACGGCGACGTTCTCGCGATCGACGAGACGCCGATCGACGAAGAGCCCGAGGACCCCGCCGAAGAGCTGCGCCAGGCCCTGCGCCGCGCGCCCGGCGACTGGTACGTCGTGCACTCGTACGCGGGCTACGAGAACAAGGTCAAGGCGAACCTCGAGACTCGTATCCACACGCTCGACATGGAGGACTACATCTTCCAGGTCGAGGTGCCGACCGAAGAGGTCACCGAGATCAAGAACGGCCAGCGCAAGCTGGTGCAGCGCAAGGTGCTGCCCGGCTACATCCTGGTCCGCATGGAGCTCACCGACGCGTCCTGGAGCGCCGTCCGCAACACGCCGGGCGTGACCGGGTTCGTCGGAGCCACCTCGAAGCCCTCGCCCCTCACGATCGACGAGGTGCTGAAGTTCCTGCTCCCGCAGCAGGAGCAGAAGCCGGCCGAGGGCAAGAAGACCGCCTCCACCACCGTGTCGAAGCCGACCATCGAGGTCGACTTCGAGGTCGGCGAGTCGGTCACCGTCATGGACGGCCCGTTCGCCACGCTGCCCGCCACCATCAGCGAGGTCAACGCGGACGGCCAGAAGCTGAAGGTCCTGGTGTCGATCTTCGGCCGGGAGACGCCGGTCGAGCTGTCGTTCAGCCAGGTCTCCAAGATCTGAGCGGTTTTCCTTCACCGGAAGACCGATCGGCCACGCTGCGGCTGGCAGAGCCGCGCGCGGACACTGCAATAACAGGAAGTACGGACAATGCCTCCCAAGAAGAAGAAGCTGTCAGCGATCATCAAGCTGCAGATCAAGGCTGGTGCCGCCAACCCGGCGCCTCCCGTTGGTCCCGCGCTGGGTCAGCACGGCGTCAACATCATGGAGTTCTGCAAGGCCTACAACGCCGCGACCGAGTCGCAGCGCGGTCAGGTCGTGCCGGTTGAGATCTCCGTGTACGAAGACCGCTCGTTCGACTTCAAGCTGAAGACCCCGCCGGCCGCGCGACTCATCCTCGCCGCCGCTGGTGTCGACAAGGGATCGGGCGAGCCCCACCGCGTCAAGGTCGCCAAGGTGACCATGGAGCAGGTGCGCAGCATCGCCCAGGTCAAGATGGTCGACCTGAACGCGAACGACATCGACCAGGCCGCGAAGATCATCGCCGGCACCGCCCGTTCCATGGGCATCACGGTCGAAGGCTGACCACACCCTCTTTTCTAGCAAGCGTGGGAGAGCCGAGCGCGGCTCATTCACCACGAACTGATCCACGAAGGACAGAGTTATGAAGCGCAGCAAGGCCTACAAGGCCGCAGCAGAGCTGGTGGACCGGGAGCGGCTGTACTCGCCGCTCGAGGCCGCCAAGCTCGCCAAGGAAACGTCCAAGGTGAAGCTGGACGCGACCGTCGAGGTTGCGATCTGCCTCGGCGTCGACCCTCGCAAGGCCGACCAGATGGTCCGCGGCACCGTGAATCTGCCGCACGGTACGGGCAAGACCGCCCGCGTGATCGTCTTCGCAACCGGTGACAAGGCCGCTGAGGCCGAGGCCGCCGGTGCGGACGCCGTTGGCTCCGAGGACCTGATCGAGCGCATCCAGGGTGGCTGGCTCGACTTCGACGCCGCGATCGCGACCCCCGACCAGATGGCGAAGGTCGGCCGCATCGCCCGCATCCTGGGCCCGCGTGGCCTGATGCCGAACCCGAAGACCGGCACCGTGACCCCCGAGGTCGCGAAGGCCGTCAACGAGATCAAGGGCGGAAAGATCAACTTCCGCGTTGACAAGCAGGCCAACCTGCACTTCGTCATCGGCAAGGTGTCGTTCGACTCCGAGAAGCTGGTCGAGAACTACGCGGCCGCGCTGGACGAGATCCTCCGTGCGAAGCCGTCCGCGGCCAAGGGCCGGTACGTCAAGAAGGTCGTCGTCTCGACGACGATGGGCCCCGGCATCCCGGTCGACCCGAACCGCACCCGCAACATGCTGGTGGACGAGGCCTGAGCCTCCCCGGTTCTAGCTTGAACTGAGAAAGGCCCCCGGTTCGCCGGGGGCCTTTCTGCTGTCTCAGCGCTGGAACGTCTGCCGGTAGTCGCTCGGGGACTTCCCCACCAGCTTCAGGAAGTGGTGGCGGAGGTTGTTGGCCGTGCCGATGCCGCTCAGGCCCGCGATCTTCTCCACGGACAGGCCGGTGGACTCCAGCAACGCCTGCGCCCGCGCGACGCGCTCGTTGAGCAGCCACTGCAACGGTGTCGTGCCGGTCGAGGCCTGGAGTTTGCGGTAGAAGGTCCGCGGGCTCATCGCGGCCCGGCGTGCCAGGTCGTCGATGGTCAGCGGTTCGTCGAGACGGGTGCGTGCCCAGTCGAGTGCCGATTCCAGGCTTTCGCTGTTGTCCGGCGCGACCGACAGGTCGATGACCTGGCTTCGGCTTCCTGGGCGGTGTCCCGGCACGATCATCCGGCGAGCCAGTTGGTCGGCGACGTGGGCGCCCAGGTCGCGGCGCACCAGGTGCAGGCAGAGGTCGAGCCCGGCGGTCATTCCCGCGCTGGTCAGAACGTCTCCCTCGTCGACGTAGAGCACCGAGTCGTCGACCTCGATCTTCGGATGGCGCTCGGCCAGCAGAGCGGTGTGCATCCAGTGCGCGGTCGCCCTGCGGCCGTCGAGCAGGCCGGCTGCGGCCAGCGCGTACGCCCCCACGCACTGGGAGACGATCCGGGCGCCGTTGTCGTGAGCCTTGCGCAGTGCGGAGACCAGTTCCGGTGGCACGGGTGCGTTGTCCTCGATCACCTCTTCCGGCACCCATGACACGAAGACGGTGTCCGCGTGCACGACGTCATCGAGGCTGTGGGTGGTGTGCAGGGTGAATCCGGGGCTGGTGCCTCGCGTGCTGGACCCGGTTCCGCACAACCACAACTCGTACCAGGGGTCGGCGAGGTCGGGTTGTGGTGTGCCGAAGACGGCGGCGGGGATGCCCAGCTCGTAGAGGTCGGGCACACCGAAGTCACTGGGCACGATCAGGGCGACGGAGCCGGCACTCATGGGATCCAGCCTATGGCAGGAATTTGGTGATAGGGGTCATTCCGGTCACTGGTTGAGTTGATCACGCGCGGCGAAGCTGGGCACATGACTTCTGAAGCGATCACCGTGCTGGGGCTGGGCAATCTTGGACGCGCGCTGGCGGAGACGTTCCAGCGGGCGGACCACCCCGTCACCGTCTGGAACCGTTCTGCAGCGAAGGCCGAGGGACTTGCGGCGACCGTCGCGAGCACTGCGGCGGGCGCGGTGGCGGCGAGTGAGCTCGTGGTTGTCGCCGTGCTCGATCATCAAGCGGCACAACAGGTTCTGAGTGGTGTGGACGTGTGTGGGCGGGCGTTGGTGAACCTCACCTCCGGCACTCCCGATGACGCTCGTGAGTTGGCTCGGTGGGCAGCGGCGAACGGAGCCGAGTACCTGCACGGCGCCGTGTACGCGGTGCCCCAGACGATCGGCACCGACGCGTCGGCCATCATCTACAGCGGTTCGTCGGCGGTGCACGAGCGTTGGCAGAAGCAGTTGGCACTGCTGGGAAAGGTCACGTTCCTGGGCGTCGACGCCGGCCGCGCCTCCGGGTACGACGTGGCGATCCTCTCCGGGATGTACGGGTTGCTCGGCGGCTTCCTGCACGCGGCGGCGCTGGCACGGGCCAACGGGATCAAAGCCGGTGAGCTCACGCCAAAGTTGTTGTCCTGGCTCACGGATCTCCAGCCCGCGCTGACCACGTTCGCCGAGGAGATCGACGGCGAGAGCTATTCCGGCGGCGAGTCGAGCCTGGCCATGAACCAGTCGGGACTCGCCACGCTCATCCGGGCCGCAGGAGCGCAGGGTGTTCCGTTCGCCGCGCTCGACTCGCTCAAGGCGCTCGTCGACCAGCAGGTCGACGCCGGGCGCGGGGAGGAGAGCCTCGCCCGCGCCGTCGAGTCGCTGGGCGTTGCGTCACAACGGTTTGCGGGCTGACAGCAGGAAGATCGTCACCGAGGCCTGGAAACCGCCTTCGCGCAGTTCGGCCAGCCAGCGCTCACCGTCCGCACGGTCGATGGCGCCCGCACGGATCGCCCGTTCCGTGTTGCGGGTGAGGGCGAGGATGTAGTCCGCCCTGGCGAAGTCGCGCAGCACCGTCGTCGCCGCGCGGACGTCCTCGACCTCGAAACCCGCTTCTCGCGCGAGACGGCCGAGCCGGCGGCCGATGGTCGCGTTGCGGACCATGGTCGAGCAGACGAACCGGTTGAACGCCCTGTTCACCTCCAGGTCGCCGTCGACGATCAGGGCGTCCCAGTCGGGTTCGGCGATGCGCAGCAGGCCGCCCGGCTTCAGGGCCCGGTGGAGCTCGGCGAGGACGCCGGACGGGTTCTCGACGTGCTGCAACGCGCGGTCCATGCGGGCCCGGTCGGCGGTGCCGTCGTCCACGGGGAGCGCGTGGGCGTCGCCCTGGCGGATCTCCACCTGCGGGTAGTAGTTGAGGAGGCTTCTCGCGGCCGCCGCCATCGCCGGGTCCACGTCGACGCCGATGACACGGCCGGACGCCGTGACCGCGTCGGCCATCACCGGCAGGTCCATGCCGGGGCCGCAGCCGACGTCGAGCACCGTGTCGCCGTGCCTCAGGTCGAGCGAGGTGAGGAGCTGGTGCTTGTAGTCACGGCCCAGTTCGGCGGCGTGCGCCATGTACTCGGCCTTGTCGGGGCTGGGCACCCCCAGTGCGTTTGCCATGCACCCCAATCAACCACAGGTGCTGGGGTTCCAGTCGGTGATGACCCAGCCCGCGTTGATCTTCTCCACGACGAACGTGCCGAGGCGCGGGCCGCCCTCGACGGTCAGGGCGCAGGAGTCGATGGTGACCTTGGTGGTGGTCGGGGTCTTGAGCATGTCCGGCGGGAACATCACCTGCTGGTACTTGTCGACACTGGTGACCTTGGTCTTCAGGTCCTTGACCGCGGCGGCGCAATCGCTTGAGCCGTAAGCGTTCGCGAACTTCTGCCGGGTGTCGTCGCGCAGGAAGAGCGTGCAGGCGCGGGTCGTGTCGGCGAACGACACGTGCTTGTAGAACATGCCGACGGTGCCTTGGAGGCCGGCCGGCGCGGACAGGCCCTGCGCCGCGCCCGTCACGCCGCCGCTGTTGCTGGCGATGTCGCCGGGGTCGTCCGTGACGAAGAAGTGGTTGTAGACCCACATGACCGTCACGAGGGCGGCGACCGCGGTGAACACACGCCAGAAGAGGGTGCTGCCCAGCACGATCAGCACCCACCGCAGCCGGTGGTGTGATCGCTTGGGTGGTTGAGGAGCCTGGCCCGTCGCCTCCTGGTAGCGCTGGAACTCCTGGAAGCGTTGGAACTCCTGGAACTGCCGCAGTTGCTCCGGATCCACTGGTGGGGTGGGCGGCTGCGGCTGGCGGGGCGCGAGGTCCTTGCCGGGCTCGTCGGTCACAGGTCACATCATGCCGATTTGGAACGGCGGTACACAGTCGAGTACTGTTTTCCCTGGTTCTACCGAAGACCGCAGGTGTTCTCCTCCGGGAGAGCGAAGGCCCCGTTGCAACACGGGCGGCCCGCGCAGGGAGGACGAGGCCCAGCTCTTTGTGACGCCCCGTGCTGCTTGTGCGCGAGGGCGTTTTTGTTGTTTCGGAGCCTTCTCATCGGCGGTCTAACCCCAGCCCAGAGAGGAGGCGATCATGGCGAAGCCCACGAAGGTTACGGCGGTCGCTGAGCTCGCGGATTCGTTCCGCACCAGCTCGGCAGCGGTTGTCACTGAGTACCGTGGCCTCTCCATGGCGCAGCTCACCACGCTGCGTCGCGCTCTCGGCGCGGGCACCAAGTACACCGTCGCGAAGAACACGCTCGTCAAGCTCGCTGCTGCGGACGCCGGTGTGGAGGGCCTCGAGGCTCTTCTGTCCGGTCCGACCGCCATCGCGTTCGTCGAGGGCGAGCCCGTCGACGCCGCCAAGGCGATCCGCGACTTCGCGAAGGACAACAAGGCCCTGATCATCAAGGGCGGCTACATGGATGGCCGCCCGCTCTCGGTCGACGAGGTCACCGCTATCGCGGACCTCGAAACCCGTGAGGTGCTGCTCGCGAAGCTCGCGGGCGCGATGAAGGGCAACCTGGCCAAGGCCGCGGGTCTGTTCAACGCCCCGGCTTCCCAGGTCGCTCGCCTGGCTGCTGCCCTGCAGGAGAAGAAGGCCGCCGCGGCTCCCGCCGCCGAAGCCGACGCTCCCGCCGAAAGCTGATCACCCAAAGACACGCCCGACGCTTTCGCGCGGGAGATTAGAAAGGACCGCCGATCATGGCGAAGCTCAGCACCGAAGAGCTGCTCGACGCGTTCAAGGAGATGACCCTCCTCGAGCTGTCCGAGTTCGTGAAGCAGTTCGAGACGACCTTCGAGGTCACCGCCGCGGCGCCCGTCGCCGTTGCCGCTGTCGGTGGCCCGGCCGCCGCTGCCGAAGAGGCCGAGGAGCAGACGGACTTCAACGTCGTCCTCGAGTCCGCCGGCGACAAGAAGATCCAGGTCATCAAGGTCGTCCGCGAGGTCGTCTCGGGCCTGGGCCTGAAGGAGGCCAAGGAGCTCGTCGAGTCCGCTCCGAAGGCGATCCTCGAGGGCGTGGCCAAGGACGTCGCCGACGCCGCCAAGGAGAAGCTCGAGGCTGCCGGCGCCAAGATCACCGTCAAGTGATCCCTGCCCCCTCGGGGGCTGGCGTTTTGCCTTGTAGTGCTTGAACGGGCGTGCACCTTTTCAACGGGGGTGCACGCCCGTTTTTTGTGTTTCCGCGACCTTGCGGGTGGTCGCCTTGGGGGCGGCGACCTTGCGGTTGCGTGCTTTCCCCTGGGGGCTCTGCCCCCAGACCCCCGGCAATCTGATCGGGGGGTGGCGCCGCCTGCGGGTTGATGGCACGCCTGTTGATTTGGGCGGCTGCGCGTTGCTTAGAGGGTTGCGTTGGCGGTGGGGTCCCGTCACGAGTCGCACCAAGAGCGGGCCACATGCAGGTAGGGGTGTCAACTCGACGAAAAGCGTGTCGAGTTGACACCCCTACCTGCATGCAGCAAGAGCTATGGCGCGACTCGTGACGGGACCCCACCGCCCGGCCCGTTCGGTAGGACGGCTCGCCTTCGGCTTTGCGTGCGGGCGGTGTGTGTGTTTGGGGTCACATTGGTCTCGTAATTCCCGGTTGTCGGGCGGTGGTCTACGGGCTTGTGCCCGTTTTGCGAGGTCACCCTGTGTGGTGTTATCTGAACGCAACCGCCATTAGGCCAACTGGTGAGTAACCTGCCGCGAACGAACTCGTTGCCCAGGTGTGACGCCGATCGCTGCGGCGTCCTCGGGCGTGTGCGGAGGTGCGGATGGGCGTCGAGGTGGTCGTCGAGGGTCTGACCAAGTCCTTCGGCAAGCAGACCATCTGGCAGGACGTCACGCTCACGTTGCCGCCGGGTGAGGTCAGCGTGATGCTCGGGCCTTCCGGTACCGGCAAGAGCGTGTTCCTGAAGTCGCTGGTGGGGCTGCTCAAGCCGGAGCAGGGCAAGATCGTCATCAATGGGACGGATCTGGTTCGGTGTTCTGAGCACCGGTTGTACGAGATTCGGAAGATGTTCGGCGTGCTGTTCCAGGACGGTGCGTTGTTCGGGTCGATGAACCTGTACGACAACATCGCGTTTCCGTTGCGGGAGCACACTCGCAAGACGGAGGCCGAGGTTCGGCGGATCGTCCTCGAGAAGATGGAGATGGTCGGTCTCGTCGGGGCGGAGAAGAAGCTGCCCGGTGAGATCTCCGGCGGTATGCGCAAGCGGGCTGGTCTTGCCCGTGCGCTGGTGCTCGACCCCGAGATCATTTTGTGCGACGAACCCGACTCCGGGCTTGATCCCGTTCGCACGGCGTACCTCAGTCAGTTGCTGATCGACCTGAACGCCCAGATCGACGCGACCATCCTGATCGTCACGCACAACATCAACATTGCTCGTACCGTGCCGGACAACCTGGGGATGTTGTTCCGGCGCGAGCTTGTCATGTTCGGGCCGCGTGAAGTGTTGCTGACCAGCGACGAGCCCGTTGTCGAGCAGTTCCTCAACGGGCGGCGGCTCGGGCCCATCGGCATGTCCGAGGAGAAGGACACGGCCACGATGGCGGCCGAGCAGGCGCACGCGGACGCCGGGCACTCGGACGGGTCTACCTCGGAGGACGTCCGGGGGATCATCCCGCAGATCGAGCCGACGCCCGGGCTGCCGTTCCGGGACGCTGTCCGGCGGCGCAAGGACCGGGTCATGTCGATCATCCATCAGCTGCCCTACCAGGCTCAGCAGGGGATCATCGAGAGCCTCACGACCGAGGAGCAGGTGCGGTACGGCGTGCACGTCGGTGCGCCGGCGGCGGCACCCGCGCCCAGCCCGTGGCCTCGGCAGGGTGGTGTTCTGTGACCACGCAGACCTCGTTCCCCGGTGCCGGTGCGCTGCGGGAGACCGGGAAGTTGTGCCAGCTCGGGATCGACGTCGTGCGGACCACGTTCCGGCGGCCGTTCCAGCTTCGCGAGTTCATTCAGCAGAGTTGGTTCATCGTCAGCGTGACGGTGCTGCCCACGGCGCTCGTGTCCATTCCCTTTGGCGCGGTCATCGCGTTGCAGCTCGGGTCGCTGACGCGGCAGATCGGCGCGCAGTCGTTCACGGGTGCGGCCAGCGTGCTCGCGATCATCCAGCAGGCCAGTCCGATCGTGACGGCGCTGCTGATCGCGGGAGCGGGTGGCTCGGCCATCTGTGCGGATCTTGGTTCTCGGAAGATCCGGGAAGAGATCGACGCGATGGAAGTGCTCGGTGTGTCGCCGATCCATCGGCTCGTGGTGCCTCGGGTTCTTGCCGCGATGTTGGTGTCCGTGCTGCTCAACGGCATGGTCAGCGTCGTCGGCGTGCTCGGTGGCTACTTCTTCAACGTGATCATGCAGGACGGGACGCCGGGCGCGTACCTCGCCAGCTTCAGCGCGTTGGCGCAGCTGCCGGACCTGTGGATCAGTGAGCTCAAGGCGCTGATCTTCGGGTTCATCGCGGGCATCGTCGCCGCCTACCGGGGGCTCAACCCCGCCGGTGGGCCCAAGGGCGTGGGTGACGCGGTGAACCAGGCCGTGGTCATCACGTTCCTGCTGCTGTTCTTCGTCAACTTCGTCCTCACCACGATCTACCTGCAGGTCGTGCCCGCGAAGGGGAGCTGATGGCGAACAAGGTGCTGTCCACCCTGGACGGGTTCGGCGACCAGCTGTCCTTCTACATCAAGGCGCTGGCCTGGACGCCCCGTGCGTTGAAGCGGTACTCCAAGGAGACGATGCGGCTGCTGGCCGAGGTCAGCTTCGGGTCGGGGGCGCTCGCGGTCATCGGCGGCACGATCGGCGTCATGGTCGGGCTGTCCGTGTTCACGGGCACGGTGGTCGGGTTGCAGGGGTTCACTGCGCTCAACCAGATCGGTACGTCGGCCTTTGCCGGGTTCGTTTCCGCGTACTTCAACACTCGTGAGATTGCGCCGTTGGTCGCTGGGTTGGCGTTGTCTGCCACGGTCGGGTCTGGGTTCACGGCTCAGTTGGGTGCGATGCGGATCTCCGAGGAGATCGACGCGCTCGAGGTCATGGGCATCCCCAGCCTGCCGTTCCTGGTGACGACGCGGATCATCGCCGGGTTCGTCGCGATCATCCCGCTGTACGTGATCGGGCTGTTGACGAGTTACCTGGCCGCTCGCACGATCACCGTGGAGTTCTACGGGCAGTCGGCGGGTACCTATGACCACTACTTCAACCTGTTCCTACCGCCGATCGACGTGCTCTGGTCGTTCGGCAAGGTGCTGGTCTTCGCGGTCGTGATCATCATGACCCACTGCTACTACGGCTACCGCGCTTCCGGTGGTCCGGCCGGTGTCGGTGTGGCGGTCGGGCGCGCGGTGCGGACCGCGATCGTCACGACGGCGCTGCTCGACTTCTTCCTGAGCCTCGCGATCTGGGGCGCGACGACGACGGTGAGGATCGCCGGATGAAGAAACGCGTGCTGGGCATCGCCTTTCTTCTCGCGATCGCCATGTTCCTGTCGCTCACGGTGGCGCTCTACAAGGACGCCTTCAGCGACTACGTGAAGGTCACGCTCAAGACCGACCACATCGGCAACCAGCTGCAGACCGCGAGCGACGTCAAGGTGCGCGGGCTGATCGTCGGCTCGGTGAAGGCCGTCCGCACCAGCGGGGACGGCGCCGAACTGGAGCTGGCGCTGCTGCCGGACAAGGTCGAGCAGATCCCCGGCAACGTCAGTGCGCGACTGCTGCCCAAGACGTTGTTCGGTGAGCGGTACGTGAATCTCGTGCTGCCGCAGCAGAAGAGCGCGGCCATCACGCAGGGCGCCGTCATCGAGCAGGACCGGACGAGCAGCGCGATCGAGCTCGAACGCGTGCTGGACAACCTGATGCCGGTGCTGCAGGCGATCCAGCCGGAGAAGCTCGCGACCACGCTGACCGCGTTGTCGCAGGCGCTCGACGGCCGCGGCAAGCCGCTCGGCGAGACGCTGGTGTCGCTGGACTCCTACCTCGGCGAGCTCAACCCGCAGCTGCCCGCGTTGAAGGAGAACATCTCCCGGCTCGCGGACGTCTCGAACGTCTACGCGGACGCCGCGCCGGACCTGTTGCAGGCGCTCAACGACATGACCACGACGACCAAGACCGTCGTCGACCAGCGGGAGAACCTGCTGGCGCTCTACGGGTCGCTGACCACGACGTCGCAGGACGTCACCAGCTTCGTCACGGTCAACAAGAACAACATCATCGCGCTCGCCGACACCGGCCGTCCGACGCTGGAGCTGCTCGCGAAGTACGCGCCCGAGTACCCGTGCCTGCTCAAGGGGCTCGCGGAGTTCGAGCCGGTGATCAGCAAGGCGTTCGGTGAGGGCACCAACGAGCCCGGTCTGCACATCACGCTGGAGATCACGCAGAACCGCGGCAAGTACAAGCCGAACCTCGACGAGCCCGAGTACCGGGACAAGCGCGGACCTCGTTGCTACGACCTGATCCCGCGGCCGAACCCGTTCCCGCAGTACCCGCCGGAGGGCCCGGTGCAGGACGGGTCGAGCTCGCCGCCGCCCGCCCGCGTCGCGAACGACGGGATCCTGCCGCCGGCCAACGCCGGCAACGTGACGGTGCCGCAGTCCGCTGACGTGCTGCGGCTCGCCAACTCGCCGGAGGAGGCCAGGTTGATCGCGGCGCTCTTCGGACCGCGCGTCGGCGTCGACCCGCGGGACATGCCCGGCTGGTCGAGCCTGCTGCTCGGACCACTGGTGCGCGGAACGGAGGTGACCGTCAAGTGAAGGGTGTGCTCGCTCCGCTGCTCAAGCTGATCGCCTTCGCGGTGGTCACGATCCTCGCCACGTCGCTGCTCGCGGTCACCATCGCCAACGTGAACCTGGCCAGTGCCACCGAGTACAAGGCCCAGTTCACCGACGTCACCGCGCTGAACGAGGGCGACGACATCCGCATCGCCGGCGTCCGCGTCGGGCAGGTCGACGGGATCAAGGTCGTCGATCGCAAGACCGCCGAGGTGGCGTTCTCGATCGACGGCGACCGCAAGCTGCCGGAGGCGGTGACCGCGACGATCAAGTACCGCAACCTGGTGGGACAGCGGTACATCGCGCTGGAGTCCGGCACCGGTGACACCAAGGCCGTGCTGGCCGAGGGCGGCACGATCCCGTTGGAGCGCACCAAGGCCGCGCTGGACCTGACCGTGCTGTTCAACGGCTTCAAGCCGTTGTTCCAGGCGCTGTCGCCGGACGACGTGAACAAGCTGTCGTTCGAGATCATCCAGGTGTTGCAGGGAGAAGGCAGCACCATCGACAGCCTGCTCCAGCACACGGCCTCGCTGACCAGCACTTTGGCCAGCAAGGACAAGGTGATCGGCGACGTCGTCGACAACCTCAACACCGCGCTGGAGACCGTGAACTCGCGCGACGAGGACTTCAACAACCTCGTGATCACGTTGCAGACGCTGGTGTCCGGGCTCGCCCAGGACCGCCAGCCGATCGGTGACGCGATCACCGCGCTCGGCGACCTGACGCAGGCCACCTCCGGGCTGCTGGAGCAGGGCCGCGAGCCGTTGCGCAACGACATCGCGCAGCTCGGCATCGTCTCGAAGACGCTGGGCGACAACGAGGTGCTCGTCGACCGCATGTTGCAGCGCCTGCCCAACAAGCTGGAGACGATCACGCGGACCGCGACCTACGGGTCGTGGTTCAACTTCTACCTGTGCGAGGCCAGCGGCCAGGTCGCCGTGCCGCCGGTCATCAACAACCCGATCCCGATCACGGCGTTGCCGGTGACACAGCAGAGGTGCCGCCGATGAAGACTCCCAACCCGATCCGGACCGGCGCGATCAGCCTGACACTGATCGCCCTGTTGCTGCTGGCCGCGTTCTACTCCGACGACCTGCCGATCGTGGGCGGTGGCACGAGCTACGCCGCGGACTTCAGCGAGGCCGCGGGACTGGTGCCGGGCAACGAGGTCCGCGTCGCCGGCGTGAAGGTCGGCAAGGTCACCAAGGTCAAGCTCAACGGCGACAAGGTGCGGGTGACGTTCAAGGTCAAGGACGCCTGGGTGGGCGACCGGACGACCGCGATGATCCGCATCAAGACGTTGCTGGGCCAGAAGTTCGTGGCGCTGGACCCGCAGGGCACCCAGCCGCTCTCGCCCGGCAACCCGATCCCGAAGGAACGCACGCTCGCGCCGTACGACGTGAACGAGGCGTTCAACGGGCTCGCGACGACGGTCGGGCAGATCGACACCAAGCAGCTCGCGGACAGCTTCACGGTCCTGTCCGACACCTTCAAGAACTCGCCGGAGCACGTCCGGGGCGCGCTGGACGGCCTGTCCGCGTTGTCGAAGACGATCTCCTCGCGCGACGAGCAGCTCGCGAAGCTCCTGGACAACACCAGGCAGCTGACCAAGACGCTCGCCGACCGCAACGCGGAGTTCGAGAAGCTCCTGTCGGACGGCAACCTGCTGCTCGGCGAGCTGCGCAAGCGCCGGGAGGCGATCAGCGCGCTGCTGACCGGCACGCGCGACCTGGCCCGTGAGCTCAGCGGTCTGGTGAACGACAACCAGAACCAGCTCAAGCCGGCGCTGGAGCAGCTCGGCCGGGTCACCACGATCCTGGAGCGCAACCAGGAGAACCTCGACCGCAGCCTCGCACTGATGGCGCCGTTCTACCGGGTGTTCGCGAACACCCTGGGCAACGGCCGTTGGTTCGACACCTACATCTGCGGTCTGCTGCCGCCTTCGGTGAACCTCGGCGTCGTCGGGTTCAACGAGGAAGGCTGCCTGCCTCCGGGGGTGCAGCGATGACTGAAGTGGCGAACTCGAAGGTCGGCCGGTTCATCGCGATCGCGTGCGTTCTCGCGCTGGTCGTCACGGCCGGGCTCTGGTGGGTCTTCAACGGGATGAACGGGCGCAAGGTCACCGCGCACTTCGCGGCGGCCGTCGGCGTCTACCCCGGCGGTGACGTGCGGATCCTGGGCGTGAAGGTCGGCACGATCGACGAGGTCACGCCCGAGGGCAAGACCGTGAAGGTCGTGTTCACCGTCGACCGCGACGTGCGGGTGCCGGAGAACGCGCAGGCCGTCGTCGTCTCGCCGAGCGTGGTCAGCGACCGGTACGTGCAGCTCGCGCCCGCCTACACCGGCGGGCCGACGCTGGCCGACAACGCCGTGATCCCGCGCGAGCGCACCGCGACGCCGGTCGAGCTGGACGAGCTGTACTCGTCGCTCGACAAGCTCACGACCGCGCTGGGCCCGAACGGCGCGAATGCCGACGGAGCACTGGCGGACCTGCTGAACTCGGCGGCCGCGAACCTCGAAGGCAACGGCCAGGCGCTCAACGACACGTTGAAGAACCTCGGTCAGGCCACCCGCACGCTGTCGGGGTCCAAAGAGGACCTCTTCGCCACGGTCGACAACCTGCAGAAGTTCACCGCGATGCTGGCGGCCAACGACAGCCAGGTGCGCGACTTCAACAAGCAGCTCGCGGACGTGTCGAAGATGCTCGCGGACGAACGCGGGGATCTGGGAGCGGCGCTGTCGGAGCTCGCGACCGCGCTGGGACTCGTGCAGGGGTTCATCAAGGACAACCGCGAGGTGCTCAAGTCCAATGTGGACAAGCTCGCCTCGATCACGCAGGTGCTGGTGAACCAGCGGGCCGCGCTGGCGGAGACCCTCGACGTCGCCCCGCTGGCGCTGGGCAACCTGCAGAACTCCTACAACGCGGCGTCCGGCACGCTCGACACCCGCGCGAACATCAACGAGCTGAACCAGCCGCCGATCGTGCTGATCTGCAAGCTGATCCAGCAGGCGACGCCGAACAACGTGCCGCCGGTGCTGACGAACACCTGCAAGCAGCTGGAGCCGATCCTGACCGGCGCGATTCCGCTGAAGCCGCCGGCCGAGATCATCAGCGACCTGAACGCGGGCAAGCTGCCGTTGCCCCTGCCGCTCGCGGGGGTGCCCCAGTGAGGAAGCTGGTCGTAGGGCTGACGGCGTTGTTGCTCGTGTCGGGCTGTGGGTCCGGCGGGTTCGACGGCGTCTACAACCTGCCGTTGCCCGGTGGCGCCGACGTCGGTGATCACCCGTACCGGGTCAAGGCGCAGTTCAAGGACGTGCTGGACCTGGTGCCGCAGGCGGGCGTGAAGGTCAACGACGTGCCGGTCGGGCGGGTCGAGAAGATCGACCTGGCCGGTGACGGCTGGACCGCCGAGGTGACCATGCTGGTCAACGGCGACGTGCAGCTGCCTGCCAACGCGTTCGCGAAGCTGCGCCAGTCGGCGTTGCTCGGTGAGAAGTTCGTGGAGCTCGGGAAGCCGAAGGACGCCAGCGGAAAGCTTGCCGACAACGCCACGATCCCGTTGGACAGGACCAACCGGAACCCCGAGGTCGAAGAGGTCTTCGGAGCGTTGTCGATGCTGCTCAACGGCGGTGGTGTCGCGCAGCTCCAGAACATCACCAAGGAGCTCAACGCGGCGATGCAGGGCAACGAGAAGGAGATCCGCTCGTTGCTGGGCAACCTCAACACGTTCGTCGGGGAGCTCGACAAGCACAAGGCGGAGATCGTCCGCGCGCTCGACTCGATGAACAGGCTGGCAGGCACGCTGGCGCAGCAGCGCGAGAAGATCGCGGTGGCGTTGACGGACCTGGAGCCCGGTCTGAAGGTGCTGGCGGAGCAGCGCACGCAGCTCGTGACCCTGTTGCAGTCGTTGGACAAGCTCTCCGACGTCGCGACGGACACGGTCAACAAGAGCCGTGACGACATCGTGGCGAGCCTGAAGGCGTTGCAGCCGACGCTGACCAAGCTCGCCGAGTCGGGGCAGAACCTGCCGAAGTCGCTGGAACTGCTGCTGACCTACCCGTTCCCGGACGAGGCGGTCGACGGCATCAAGGGCGACTACACCAACGCGTTCATCGACCTCGACCTGAACCTCGGCACCGTGCTCGACAACCTCAGCCGGTCGCGGCAGTCGCCGATCGACTCGCTGATCCCGTCGCAGGGCACGCCGTTGCCGATGCCGAACATCCCGCTGCCGAACCTCGGGCAGGGCACCGGGTCCGGGCTGGGCGACCTGCTCGGCGGGCTGCTGGGAGGTGGTCGCAAGTGATCACACGGGGCACCAAGCTCAAGATCGGCGCGTTCGTGCTGGTCGCGTTGCTGGGCATCTCGTACGTCAGCGCGACCTACGTCGGGCTGTTCAAGTCGGCGTCCACGGTCGTGACGATGCAGCTCGCGGACTCGGGCGGCATCTTCACCAACGCCGAGGTGACCTATCGCGGCGTGACGATCGGCCGGGTCGGGCAGTTGCGGCTGACGTCCGATGGCATCGAGGTCGACCTGGAACTCGACTCGGACGCGCCGCGCGTGCCCGCCGAGACCGAGGCCGTCGTCGCGAACCGGTCGGCGGTCGGTGAGCAGTACGTGGACCTGCGGCCGAAGAGCGACGGCGCGCCGTACCTGGAGGCGGGGTCGGTCATTCCGCGCTCGGCCACCAAGACGCCGCCGCCCGTCGACGGGCTGCTGTCCAATTTGGACGCTTTCGCGTCGTCGGTGCCGACGGACTCCCTGCGGACGGTCGTCGACGAGCTGCACACGGCGTTCAGCGGGACCGGTGGCGACCTGCAGGTGCTGATCGACAACACCGCGGCGTTCACGGCGGCGGCGAAGGAGCACCTGCCGCAGACGACGCAGCTGCTGAAGGACGGGCGGATCGTGCTGGCCACGCAGGCCGCGTCCGGTGGCGCCATCCGGTCGTTCAGCGGTGACCTGCGGTTGCTCGCCGAGCAGCTCAAGGCCTCCGACGGCGACCTGCGGCGGTTGATCGTGGCCGTGCCGCCGGCGTCGGAGCAGGTGTCGGCGTTGCTCAAGGAGAGCGGGCCGAACCTCGGGGTGGTCTTCGCGAACCTGCTGACGACGTCGAACATCCTCGTGACCAGGCGTGATGGTTTGGAACAGATCGCGGTGACGTACCCCATCGCCGTCGGTGGCGGGTTCTCCGTGGCTCCCGGTGACGGGTCGGCGCACTTCGGGCTCGCGTTGAACGTGTTCGACCCGATGCCGTGCACGGTCGGATACGAGGGCACGAACATCCGTCCCGGTGGGGACACCTCGGCCGCACCGCTGAACACGCAGGCGTACTGCGCTCTCGCGCGCGGGTCGGCGACCTCGGTGCGAGGCTCGCAGAATGCGCCGTACGGTGGAACGCCGACCACGCCGGTCGGCAACGCGACGACGCAGCCGGGCCAGGAACCGACCGGCCAGACCACGCCGGAGGTGCCGTTGCTGACGTCACTGGGCCAGCTGCTCGGTCTGCCAGAGGAGAAGAAGTAGTGCGGGTCTTCACGGTGGTCGCCGCGGTCTTCGCGGTGGTGGCGTTCGTGTTCGCGGTGTTCAGCGGCTTCATCTGGTACTCCGCGGCCAGTTCGTCGGAGTCCTCGTACGCCGCCACGCGCGACGACGCCCTGCGGTCCGGCCAGGTCGGCATCACGAACTTCCTGACCCTGGACTACAAGAAGGTCGACGAGGACCTCCAGCGCTGGCTCAGCTCGTCCACCGGCGACCTGCGCGCGGAGATCGACAAGGACAAGGACTCGCGCAAGAAGCAGCTGGTCGACGCCAAGTCGGTGACGACGTCGAAGGTCCTGGACGCCGCGATCACCGAGCTGGACGACCGCGCCGGCAGCGCCTCGATGATCGCCGTCGTCGAGAGCACCGTGACTCCCGCCGAGGGACAGAAGGTCACCAAGATCAACCGGTACCTGACCAAGCTCACCCGCACCGAGGACGGCTGGAAGCTCAGCCAGCTGGGTCCGCTGCGGGCAGGCGTCTGATTCCGCCAGAGCTGATTGGAACGAGTGCACGTGCCTCCATCCCGCCGCCGCCCGATCCCCACCCCGCCCGCAGGAGGCCGCCCGAAGGTGGCCGGCCTGAACCGGCGCGCGTCCGCCGACCCCGTGGTCGAGCCGGCCGCGGAGCCGGTGGTCGAGGACGTGACGCAGGAGGCCGTGCCGTCGGAGGTCGTGCCGGAGCCGGTGGCCGAAGAGGCAGACCTCAAGGCCCCGGAAGCCCTCGACTGGACGCCGCCGGCCGCTCCGAAGAAGAAGGCCGCCGCCGCTGAGAAGCCTGCCGCCGCTGAGAAGCCTGCCGCCGCTGAGAAGCCTGTCGCCGCTGAGAAGTCTGTCGCCGCTGAGAAGTCTGCCGCCGCCGAGCCGGTCGCCGTCGAGGACGCCCCGAAGCCCACCGGCAAGGTCGCCTGGGTGCTGCCGGTGGCGCTGGTGCTCGTGGGACTCCTGCTGGGCGGCCTGGGCACGTTCTTCCTGGTGAAGTCGCAGTCGGTGTCCTACGACGCCGCCCTGGTCGACTCCGCCACCACCTCGGCGGTGAACGGCCAGATCCGCGAGGCCGTGGAGAAGTCGTTCTCGTACAACTTCGCCGACGTGGAGTCCACCGAGAAGGCCGCCAAGGAGCTGCTCACCGGCAAGGCCCTGTGCCAGTACAACGCCGTGTTCGGCCCGGTGAAGGAAGTGGCACCGCAGCAGAAGCTCGTCGTGACGGTCCGCGTGGTGTCCTCGGCCGTGTCGTCCCTCAAGGACGGCCGGGCCACCGTCCTGGTCTTCGCCGACCAGGTCACCACCCGCACCACCGACAACCAGTCGGGCGGCGGCACCGCCATGCTCCGCGTGAGCGCGATCGACGAAGGCGGCCGCTGGAAGATCGACAACATGGAGATGTTCGGGGCGACGGCGGAGCAGAACCGCCAGATGCAGGGCTGCTGACCGGTCGGCCGCGAAGTTTCGCGCGCCCAGGGCAGGCCCCCGCCCTCCCAGGGGGACTCTCCGCCGATACGACGAGCGTAACCGCGAAAACGCCAGGTCAACCGGCTGTCCGGCGATCTGTGGACAACTCGGCCGCGAATCGCCCGGCCAGGTGACCGTGGCCGTCGCCTGCTCGGCTGCACCGTGCGCACACGCCTCACCTCGCGCGTGCGCGCCTCACCCCGCACGCGCACCCCACACGTCGTGCGTACCGCACGCGCACCCCACACATCGTGCGTACCGCACGCGCACCCCGTACCGCACAGGCCAGCGTCGTCCCTCATGCCGTACGTCGTCCCATCCCCGCCATCCGCAGCCTCCCCGCCAGCCGACAACTGGCCGCCAGTCGCCAGCGAGCCAGGCCACCGCCGCCAGTCAGCCAGCCGCCAGCCAGCCAGCCAGCCACCGCCAGCTAGCCAGTCGCCAGCCAGCCAGCCACCGCCAGCTAGCCAGTCGCCAGCGAGCCAGCCACCGCCGCCAGCCAGCAGCGAGCCCTTGGCCACCCCTGCCGCGCCCAGTCGTTTGGGACAGGCCGGTGACGGGTACCTGATCTCCGTCCCCTAAGATCAACTCCGCCGTGAGGTCGTCGAATCAGCCCCAGAAGCACCGCTGAGACCCCCTCCGCCAGCCCCGACACGCGTGATCTCAGTCACAGCAAATCCTGTGGCGCTCTGTAAGTTCACTTGAAGCCGCCAACTTCCCACCAAATCGGCCGTACACGTGTTTGTGCAGGTCAAATGGGTGACTTCAAGTAAACAGCGCTCCATCCAGAGGGTGGATCGGCCCGCAACATCTTGACTGCGCGCTCATGCAGGGTCACTCTGTCGGTGAGCAAGAGGAGGGTCCTTCCAGGTGCCTCTCGACAGTCGCCGTGCGCGTGGCTAGACTGCCCCTTTGCGCTGCCCATTTTCCGCTTGCCCTTCGCCGAGAGCGTGGATTATGCGGGCATCGCCGCACCCTTGACAGCCGTGCTAGTTCGCTCTAGCCAGCTACCTGTCCCTGGAAGGACGCATCTTGGCGATCTCTCGCGCGACCAAGGCCACTGCTGCGACCAACTCCACGTCGGGGATCCCTGGAGCGCCGAAGCGGGTCTCGTTCGCGAAGATTCACGAGCCGCTTTCGACGCCCAACCTGCTTGACCTGCAGATCCAGTCCTTTGAATGGCTCACCGGCGATGAGGCGTGGTTCCAGCGCCGCGTCGACGCCGGCGACGAGACTCCGACGGGCGGCCTCGAAGAGGTCCTCAACGAGATCTCGCCGATCGAGGACTTCTCCGGCTCCATGTCACTGTCCTTCTCCGACCCGCGCTTCGACGAGGTCAAGGCCTCGACCGAAGAGTGCAAGGACAAGGACATGACGTACGCGGCACCGTTGTTCGTCACGGCGGAGTTCACCAACCACACCACTGGCGAGATCAAGAGCCAGACGGTGTTCATGGGTGACTTCCCGATGATGACGAACAAGGGCACGTTCATCATCAACGGCACTGAGCGCGTGGTGGTCTCTCAGCTCGTGCGTTCCCCCGGTGTGTACTACGACACCGCGGTCGACAAGACGACCGACAAGGACGTCTTCAGCGTCAAGATCATCCCGTCCCGGGGTGCTTGGCTGGAGTTCGACGTCGACAAGCGCGACACCGTCGGTGTCCGCATCGACCGGAAGCGTCGCCAGCCGGTGACGGTGCTGTTGAAGGCTCTGGGCTGGAGCACGGAGCAGATTCGCGAGCGGTTCGCGTTCAGCGAGACGTTGCTGACCACGCTCGAGAAGGACCACACCGCGGGTACCGACGAGGCGTTGCTCGACATCTACCGCAAGCTGCGTCCGGGCGAGCCCCCGACGAAGGAGTCGGCGCAGGCTCTGTTGGAGAACCTGTTCTTCAAGGACAAGCGCTACGACCTGGCGAAGGTTGGCCGGTACAAGGTCAACAAGAAGCTGGGCCTGGACACCGAGATCAACACCGGTGTCCTGACCGAGGACGACATCGTCACGACGATCGAGTACCTCGTTCGCCTGCACGCCGGCGAGACGATGATGGACGCCGCCGCCGGCGGTGACGTGCCCGTCGAGGTCGACGACATCGACCACTTCGGCAACCGTCGCCTCCGCACGGTCGGCGAGCTGATCCAGAACCAGATCCGCGTCGGTCTGTCCCGCATGGAGCGCGTCGTCCGCGAGCGCATGACCACGCAGGACGTCGAGGCCATCACGCCGCAGACCCTGATCAACATCCGTCCCGTCGTGGCGGCGATCAAGGAGTTCTTCGGCACCTCGCAGCTGTCGCAGTTCATGGACCAGACCAACCCGCTCGCGGGTCTGACCCACAAGCGCCGCCTGTCGGCGCTGGGTCCCGGTGGTCTGTCCCGTGAGCGCGCCGGCATGGAGGTCCGCGACGTCCACCCGTCGCACTACGGCCGCATGTGCCCGATCGAGACGCCGGAAGGCCCGAACATCGGCCTGATCGGTTCGCTCTCGAGCTACGCGCGGGTCAACCCGTTCGGTTTCATCGAGACGCCGTACCGCAAGGTCACCGACGGCCGGGTCACCGAGCAGATCGACTACCTGACCGCGGACGAGGAAGACCGCTTCGTCAAGGCGCAGGCGAACTCGCCGACCGACGAGGACGGCAACTTCACCGACGACCGCGTCCTGGTCCGCAAGAAGGGCGGCGAGGTCGAGTTCATCGACCCGACCGACGTCGACTACATGGACGTCTCGCCGCGCCAGATGGTGTCGGCCGCGACCGCCATGATCCCGTTCCTCGAGCACGACGACGCGAACCGCGCCCTGATGGGTGCGAACATGCAGCGTCAGGCCGTGCCGCTGCTCCGCTCCGAGTCGCCGCTCGTCGGCACCGGCATGGAGCTGCGTGCCGCCGTCGACGCCGGTGACGTCGTCGTCGCGAAGAAGACGGGTGTGGTCGAGGAGGTCTCCGCCGACTACATCACCGTCATGGCCGACGACGGTGCGCGCAACACCTACGCGCTGCACAAGTTCCGTCGCTCGAACCAGGGCACCTGCATCAACCAGAAGCCCATCGTCAACGAGGGCGACCGGATCGAGGCGGGTCAGGTCCTGGCCGACGGTCCTTGCACCGAGAACGCCGAAATGGCGCTCGGCAAGAACCTGCTCGTGGCGATCATGCCGTGGGAAGGCCACAACTACGAGGACGCGATCATCCTGTCGCAGCGCCTCGTGCAGGACGACGTTCTCACCTCGATCCACATCGAGGAGCACGAGATCGACGCCCGCGACACGAAGCTCGGCGCCGAGGAGATCACCCGGGACATCCCGAACGTCTCCGAAGAGGTCCTGGCCGACCTGGACGAGCGCGGCATCATCCGCATCGGTGCCGAGGTCCAGCCGGGCGACATCCTCGTCGGCAAGGTCACGCCCAAGGGCGAGACCGAGCTGACGCCGGAGGAGCGCCTGCTCCGCGCGATCTTCGGTGAGAAGGCGCGCGAGGTTCGCGACACGTCGCTCAAGGTGCCGCACGGTGAGTACGGCAAGGTCATCGGCATCCGCGTCTTCTCGCGTGAGGACGACGACGAGCTGCCTCCGGGCGTGAACGAGCTCGTCCGCGTCTACGTGGCCCAGAAGCGCAAGATCCAGGACGGCGACAAGCTCGCCGGCCGCCACGGCAACAAGGGCGTCATCGGCAAGATCCTCCCCGCGGAGGACATGCCGTTCCTCGAGGACGGCACGCCGGTCGACATCATCCTGAACACGCACGGTGTGCCGCGGCGTATGAACATCGGCCAGGTGCTGGAGACCCACCTCGGGTGGATCGCCAAGCAGGGCTGGAGCATCAACGGGGACCCGGACTGGGCGAAGAACCTGTCCGAGGACCTGATGGATGTCGAGCCCGGCACCAAGACCGCGACCCCCGTGTTCGACGGCGCGAAGGAAGAGGAGATCACGGGCCTGCTCGGCTCGACGATCCCGAACCGCGACGGCGAGCGCATGGTCAAGGAGAACGGGAAGGCACAGCTCTTCGACGGCCGCTCCGGCGAGCCGTACCCGTTCCCCGTGTCGGTCGGCTACATGTACATCCTGAAGCTGCTGCACCTGGTGGACGACAAGATCCACGCGCGTTCGACCGGCCCGTACTCGATGATCACGCAGCAGCCGCTGGGTGGTAAGGCGCAGTTCGGTGGTCAGCGTTTCGGTGAGATGGAGTGCTGGGCGATGCAGGCGTACGGCGCCGCATACACCCTGCAGGAACTTCTCACCATCAAGTCCGACGACGTGCTCGGCCGCGTGAAGGTCTACGAGGCCATCGTCAAGGGCGAGAACATCCCGGAACCCGGTATCCCGGAGTCCTTCAAGGTGCTGCTCAAGGAGCTGCAGTCGCTCTGCCTCAACGTCGAGGTCCTGTCTTCGGACGGTGCCGCGATCGAGATGCGCGACGGCGACGACGAAGACCTGGAGCGCGCGGCCGCGAACCTCGGCATCAACCTGTCGAGGTCCGAGTCGCCCTCCGTGGACGACGTCGTCAACTAGTCACCTCGCCGGCTGGTGAAGGGGATGCCTCCCGCGTCCCCTTCACCAGCCCTCCGACCAGCTCCTTTGCCACCGATCTAAAAAGGGGAAGAGAGTAGACGTGCTCGACGTCAACTTCTTCGATGAGCTCCGCATCGGTCTCGCGACCGCGGACGACATCCGCCAGTGGTCTTTTGGCGAGGTCAAGAAGCCCGAGACCATCAACTACCGCACGCTCAAGCCTGAGAAGGACGGCTTGTTCTGCGAGAAGATCTTCGGTCCCACCCGGGACTGGGAGTGCTACTGCGGCAAGTACAAGCGCGTTCGCTTCAAGGGCATCATCTGTGAGCGCTGCGGCGTCGAGGTGACCCGTGCGAAGGTGCGTCGTGAGCGCATGGGCCACATCGAGCTCGCCGCTCCCGTCACGCACATCTGGTACTTCAAGGGCGTCCCCAGCCGGTTGGGCTACTTGCTCGACCTGGCCCCCAAGGACCTCGAGAAGATCATCTACTTCGCCGCCTACGTCATCGTGGGCGTGAACGCGGAGCTGCGTCACAACGACCTGCCGACGCTCGAGAGCGAGATGCAGGTCGAGCGCAAGCGCGTCGAGAACCGTCGCGACGCCGACGTGGAGGCCCGCGCCCAGAAGCTCGAGGCCGACCTGGCCGAGCTCGAGGCCGAGGGTGCCAAGTCCGACGTGCGCCGCAAGGTCAAGGAGGGTGGCGAACGTGAGATGCGCCAGCTCCGTGACCGCGCCCAGCGCGAGCTGGACCGCCTCGACGAGATCTGGTCCACGTTCACCAAGCTCGAGCGCGCTCAGCTGATCGCGGACGAGCTGCTCTACCGCGAGCTGTACGACCGCTACGGCGACTACTTCACCGGTGCCATGGGCGCGGAGGCCATCCAGAAGCTCCTGGGTGACTACGACGTCGACGCCGAGTCCGAGATCCTGCGCGAGACCATCCGCAGCGGTAAGGGCCAGAAGAAGCTGCGTGCGCTCAAGCGCCTCAAGGTCGTTGCCGCCTTCCAGGCGACCCGCAACAACCCGCAGGGCATGGTCCTGGACTGCGTCCCGGTCATCCCGCCGGACCTGCGCCCGATGGTGCAGCTCGACGGTGGCCGTTTCGCGACGTCCGACCTGAACGACCTGTACCGCCGCGTCATCAACCGCAACAACCGGTTGAAGCGACTGATCGACCTCGGCGCGCCCGAGATCATCGTCAACAACGAGAAGCGGATGCTGCAGGAGGCCGTCGACGCGCTGTTCGACAACGGCCGCCGCGGCCGCCCGGTCACCGGTCCCGGTAACCGCCCGCTGAAGTCGCTGTCCGACCTGCTCAAGGGCAAGCAGGGCCGGTTCCGTCAGAACCTGCTCGGCAAGCGCGTCGACTACTCCGGCCGTTCGGTCATCGTGGTCGGCCCGCAGCTCAAGCTGCACCAGTGCGGTCTGCCCAAGCAGATGGCGCTCGAGCTCTTCAAGCCGTTCGTGATGAAGCGGCTCGTGGACCTCAACCACGCGCAGAACATCAAGTCCGCCAAGCGGATGGTCGAGCGTGCGCGCCCGGCCGTGTGGGACGTGCTGGAAGAGGTCATCACCGAGCACCCGGTGCTGCTCAACCGCGCACCCACGCTGCACCGCCTCGGCATCCAGGCCTTCGAGCCCCAGCTGGTCGAGGGCAAGGCCATCCAGCTGCACCCGCTGGTCTGTGAAGCGTTCAACGCCGACTTCGACGGTGACCAGATGGCAGTCCACCTGCCGCTGTCCGCCGAGGCGCAGGCCGAGGCCCGCGTCCTGATGCTGTCGTCGAACAACATCCTGTCCCCGGCGTCCGGCAAGCCGCTGGCCATGCCGCGTCTGGACATGGTGACGGGTCTGTACCACCTGACCCGGCACAAGGTCGGCGACCTGGGCGAGGGTCACTCGTACTCGTCGCCCGCCGAGGCCCTGATGGCGTTCGACCGCAAGGTCCTGGGCCTGCAGTCGATGGTGAAGATCCGCGTCTCCGACAAGAACCCGCCCAAGGGCCAGGAGCCCGAAGGCTGGGAGCCCGGTCAGCCGTGGCTCGCGGAGACCACGCTGGGTCGCGTGCTGTTCAACGAGATCCTGCCGCAGGACTACGCCTTCATCAACGAGGTCATGCCCAAGAAGCGGCAGGCCGTGATCATCAACGACCTCGCCGAGCGGTACCCGATGGTCACCGTCGCCCGGACGCTGGACAAGCTGAAGGACGCCGGTTTCCACTGGGCCACCCGCTCCGGTGTGACGGTCGCGATCTCGGACGTCCTCGTGCCGGCTGCGAAGCAGGACATCCTCGAGGAGCACGAGCGCCTCGCGGACGCCGTCGAGAAGCGCTACCAGCGCGGTCAGCTCTCCCACGAGGAGCGCAACTCCGAGCTGGTCAAGGTGTGGACCAAGGCCACCGAGCAGGTCCACGAGATCATGGAAGACAACTTCCCCGAGGACAACTCGATCCGCGTCATCGTGCAGTCCGGCGCCGCCGGCAACATGACGCAGGTCCGTTCGCTCGCGGGTATGCGTGGTCTCGTCACCAACCCGAAGGGTGAGTACATCCCGCGCCCGATCAAGAACTCGTTCCGCGAGGGCTTGTCGGTGCTCGAGTACTTCATCGCGACGCACGGTGCCCGTAAGGGTCTGGCCGACACCGCGCTGCGTACCGCCGACTCGGGTTACCTGACCCGTCGTCTGGTGGACGTCTCGCAGGACGTCATCATCCGCGAGGTCGACTGCGGCACCACCCGTGGTGTGCAGATGACCGTCGGCGAGCAGCTGGGCGACAAGGTCGGCCTGCACGAGTTCGCGCAGACCTCGGTCTACGCCCGCACCGTCGCGGACGACATCACCGACGCCCAGGGCAACCTGGTGCTGAACCGCGGCGACGACCTCGGCGACCCGGCGCTCGCGTCGCTGGTCGAGGCCGGCGTGGTCCGCGTCAAGGTCCGCTCCGTGCTGACCTGTGAGTCCGCGGTCGGCGTGTGCGCGTCCTGCTACGGCCGCTCGATGGCCACCGGCCAGCTGGTCGACGTCGGCGAGGCCGTCGGCATCGTCGCCGCCCAGTCGATCGGTGAGCCCGGCACGCAGCTGACGATGCGTACGTTCCACCAGGGCGGTGTGGCCGGTGACGACATCACGACCGGTCTGCCCCGTGTCCAGGAGCTCTTCGAGGCCCGCGTCCCGAAGGGCAAGGCGCCGATCGCCGACGTCGACGGCCGCGTCCGCATCGAGGACGGCGACCGCTTCTGGAAGATCACGCTCATCCCGGACGACGGCTCCGAGGAGATCGTGTTCGAGAAGCTGTCCAAGCGTCAGCGTCTCGCCAACACGGCCACCGGCCCGCTGCAGGACGGCGACCACGTGTCCGTCGGCCAGCAGCTGCTGGAAGGTACTCCTGACCCGCACGAGGTCCTGCGTGTCATGGGCCCGCGCGAGGCCCAGCTGCACCTCGTTCAGGAAGTGCAGAAGGTGTACCGCGCCCAGGGTGTGGCGATCCACGACAAGCACATCGAGGTCATCGTCCGGCAGATGCTCCGCCGGGTCACGATCATCGACTCCGGTGCGACCGAGTTCCTGCCCGGTTCGCTGGTCGAGCGTGCGGACTTCGAGTCGGGTAACCGCGCTGTGGTCGCCGAGGGTGGCGAGCCGGCCGCTGGTCGTCCGGTGCTGATGGGTATCACGAAGGCGTCTTTGGCTACGGACTCGTGGCTGTCGGCGGCTTCCTTCCAGGAAACCACTCGTGTGCTTACCGACGCTGCCATCAACGGGCGTTCGGACAAGCTGATCGGTCTCAAGGAGAACGTGATCATCGGTAAGTTGATCCCGGCTGGTACCGGTATCAACCGCTACCGCAACATCCAGGTTCAGCCGACTGAGGAGGCGCGGGCTGCGGCTTACGCGATTCCTTCTTACGACGACGGGTACTACACGCCTGACGTCTTCGGTACTGGGACTGGTGCCGCGGTGCCGCTGGATGACTACGACTTCGGTCGTGACTACCGGTAGTTCGTAGCTTGTAGTGCGGAACGGCCCCTGGAGCTTTTGCTCTGGGGGCCGTTTTGTTTGGTGCGTTGGCTTGCTTGCGGCCTGTTGCGTTGCGTGCTTCCCCTGGGGGCTCTGCCCCCAGACCCCCGGCAATCTGATCGGGGGAGGGCGCCACGGGTGGGTTGATGGCACGCCTGTTGGGTTGGGCGGCTGCGCGTTGCTTTGAGGGGTGCGTTGGCGGTGGGGTCCCGTCACGAGCCGCACCAGGAGCGGGCCACATGCAGGTAGGGGTGTCAACTCGACGAACAGCGTGTCGAGTTGACACCCCTACCTGCATGCAGCAAGAGCTGTGGTGCGACTCGTGACGGGACCCCACCGCCCGGCCCGTTTGGTAAGGACGGCTCGCCTAATGAGTGGTGGGCCGGTCGTCTGGCAGGCTCGTTTCTGGTAGTGCTGGTGGGTGAGCACTCTGCTCGCCTGGACTGTTGAGTCCTTGCCGAAGATCGTGCCCTCGCTGGTGCCGGGAGAACGTGATCGCTGCTGGGATGTCGTGCCCATTCTCAGGGGTGTGAGCACTGTTCATTAGGTCGCTGATGGTTCTCCCGCTGCTGCTGCCGGTGCTGGTGAGGTGCGAGCGGGGAGGGCGAGATGCTGTTGCTGATCGGTGATGACTGGGCCGAGGATCACCATGATGTCGAGGTGATGGATGTCGGCGGGCGTCGTCTGGTGAAGGCCCGGTTGCCCGAAGGCGTGGCGGGAATGGCCCGGTTGCACGCGTTGATCGCCGAGCATTCGGGTGATGCCGATGTCGAGGACGTGGAGGTGCGGGTCGGGATCGAGACGGATCGGGGTCCGTGGGTGGCCGCGCTGGTCGCGGCCGGATATACGGTGTTCGCGGTGAATCCGTTGTCGGTGGCCCGTTTCCGGGACCGGCATGTGGTGTCGGGTGCGAAGAGTGATGCGGGGACGCGCATGTGCTGGCCGACATGGTCCGCACTGATGCCCACCGGCTGAGGCCGGTCGCGGGCGATTCGGCCGAGGTCGAGGGCATCAAGGTGGTCGCGCGGGTGCACAAGACATTGATCTGGGACAACACCCGCCACACGCTGCGGCTGCGGCATTCTTTGCGTGAGTACTTCCCGGCCGCGCTGGAAGCCTTTGCTGATCTGGACGCGCCGGACACGCTGGAGCTGCTGGGCCGGGCGGCTGATCCGGACACCGCGAAGAGGTTGTCGTTCAACCAGATCCGCGGCGCGCTGGCGCGGGCCCGGCGTCGTGACGTCGACACCAGGGCCGCCGGGATCCAAGCCGCGTTGCGCACCGAGCACCTGGGCCGGCCGCCGGTGGTGACCGCCGCTTACGCGGCCACCACTCGTGCCACGATCGCGATCCTGGCCGCGTTGGCCGAGCAGATCACCGGCCTGCAGGGCGAGGTCGAGGCCCATTTTGGCCGGCACCCGGACGCTGAGATCGTGCTGTCCCAACCTGGGATGGGCGCGGTTCTGGGTGCTCGGGTGCTCGCCGAGTTCGGGGACGACCCTGACCGCTATGTCAGCGCGAAAGCCCGCAAGAACTACGCCGGCACCAGCCCGCTCACCGTCGCTTCCGGCCGCAGACGCACCGTCCGGGCCCGGCACGTCCACAACGACCGGCTCCTCGACGCCCTGATCGCCCAGGCGTTCGTCGCCATGCGGGTCAGCCCTGGCGCCCGCGCCTACTACCAGCAGCAACGCGCCCGCGGCAGCAGCCACAACGCCGCCCTGCGCCAACTCGCCAACCGCCTCGTCGGCATCCTGCACGGCTGCCTCAAAACCCGCACCACCTACGACGAGACCACCGCCTGGGCACACCACACCACCGCAGCCGCTTGACAGCCCCAGCAACTGGGATGTCTTCGGCTTCGC
>NZ_FOYL01000027.1 GCF_900115955.1 Lentzea waywayandensis | reverse complement strand
CAGCAGTTCACGGCGTGGGTGGCGCGTGCTCTGCAGATCGTGGTGCATGCGGGTTCGACGTTCCTGGGCAAGACGGTCGACGACATCACGGTGAGCGTGGTGACGGTCGGTATCGCGAAGATCGTCAAGGAGATGGTGCGGCAGGCGTTGGACGAGGGCCTGGAGGATTTCCGTGACGACGCGATCGTCCAGCTGTGGCAGAAGGCCGAGAGCGACAAGGCGTGGGATTGGGACGACACGCTGAAGTCGTTCGGTTATGGGGCGGCGGCGGGTGCGTTCGCGGGGTTCCTGGGCGGGAACGTGGCGATCTTCAAGCCGGCGTGGGCCGGGAAGTGGATGACGGCCGCGGCCATCGAGGGTGCTACCGAGGTGTTCGTGGGTGCGATCACGATTCCGGCCGGGGGTGATCCCGGGGACATTTGGAAGGGGATGGTCAACGGGCTCATCTCCGGTGGTGGCATGACCGCGCTGCAGAACTGGAAGAACGAACGGGATCAGAAGAAGTTCAAGCAGGACGCGCTGAACAGGCCCGGCGAGATCGACGTTGCCGGGTATGAGCCGGGAAGCGGGATGCCGAACCTGGGCGCGGAAGGCTCACCTTCCACCCACTCGGGGTCCGGGTCGCAGTCGAACTCCGGGTCGAACTCGGGGTCTGGCAATGGAACGAACTCCGGGCCGAACTCTGGAACGAATGCCGGGTCGAACTCGGGTTCCAGCTCAGGCACGAGTGCCGGGTCGAACTTGGGTACGAGCACGGGGCAGAACGGCGCGCCTCCGCTGGGGTCGTCGGTGCAGGGCGGTCCGCCGCCCATCAGTCTGGAAGGCAGCGGCAGCAACGGTGTCGACACCGACACCGGCACCGGCACCGGCACCGGCACCGGCGTCGGTAGTGACAGCGGCTCCAACGGCTCAACGAGCACGTCTGGTTCTTCGAGCAACACGCCAGGCGACACCGGCAACAACACCGGCACGAACCAGACGAACACGTCTGCGCCGAACAGCTCGTCGTCGACCAACACGCCGAACTCGTCCGTGAACGTGCCTCCGGCGTCGACGAACGCGCCGAACCTGACCGGTGAGCACGGCACGTCGGCTGCGACGTTGCAGTCCACTGTGGATCTGTCGTCGGGGACGCCGGTGGCGGAGTCGCGGGCGGAGGGACAGACGGAAGGTCATCTTCCTCCGCCTCCCGTCGCGCCGGCACCGGCCGGCTTGCCGACGTCTGGTCCGGGCGCGACTCTGTCGGCTGCAACCCCGGCTGGCTTGCCGACGTCTGGTCCGGGCGCGACTCTGTCGGCTGCAACCCCGGCTGGCTTGCCGACGTCTGGTCCGGGCGCGACTCCGTCGGCTGCAACCCCGGTGAGTACTCTCTCTCCGGCATCCACGACGTCTGGGACGGCGACCGCGGGCGATGCGGCCGGGAACACTTCCTCTCGTGCGACGCCCTCGCCTGCTACTGCTCCGCAGAACTCGCCGATGTCGACCTCGGGTCCGCAGGTGCGGTCAGGGGCCGGTCCGACGGAGAGCGAGTTGGCCCCGCTTCCTGTGGCATCTGAGCAGACAGCGGCGCACGAGGTCCTTGTGCCCGCGGTCGTCACCGGACCCGAGCTCGCGAGCACGTGGTCCGGAGACGCCGAGACGGGCGTTGAGCCGGGCGCGGACGGCGCCACGGAGCTGACGTCCGCAGAGAAGGAGGCCGGCCAGGCCACAGGCGAGAACGGCGAGCAGCCCGCCGACGGCAAGGGCAAGGGCAGAAACCGGGAAGACATCGCCCGTGCGAACGCGGTCGTCGGCAAGCAGACGAGTGCCGTCGAAAAAGCGCTGCTCACCGAAGCGGAGCAAAGGCTGGTCGAGGCGGGGTTGCCGCCGCTGTTGCCTTACCGGGGCGCGGACAAGTCACGCAACGACGCGATCCTCGAACGCGAAGAGAACCGCGTGCTCATCGCGTACGAGCTGCACAAGGCACGCCTCGACGTCGATCCCTATACACCAATCGACTACACCGCAGTCGACAACCTGGTCGCCGAACTGTCGCGCGACGCCCCGAGGTGGACACGGACGATGCCGCTCGGTGGGGGCCCCGCCCTCGACCCGTCGGCCGCGAGTTCATCGAGCCTGGGGGCGAACAAGATCGGCCACAACTCGAGCGACGACACCGAGAACGACACAGACGACGGCGTCAGCGACACGATGGAGGATGGAAAAGACAGCGTCGGACTTGAAGGAATGCCGAACCTGCCACAGGCGGAGCGCGAACTCGGCGCCGTGCGGCTGTCGCAGGAGTTGCAGGGCACGCCGGCCGCTGTCCCGATGGCCGCAGTGGACTCCGCCGGGAACGACTTCGCTTTCGCTCTCGACGATGTGGTGCACACGGTGTTCGCAGGGGGTCTGTCTCTGCACGAGGCCGAGCCGTCCACCCTCGCGGCGGAGTGGGCGTCGAGCCCTCATGCCACAAAGGTCGTCGTGGCGCCGAAATCCGCTGGTTCGGAGTCATTGCTGCAGGCTGCGTTGGACCGCGGCAAGGTGAAGATCAAGGATGCCTCGTGGAAGGCGGACCAGAAGGCCGGCCGTGCGTTCATCCTGGCGGGCAGCGGTAACACGTCGCACTTCATGATCCTGCTCAAGGACGGGAAGCAGGGGTGGATCACGCCGGCCATGCTCGTTGAGTTCGTTCGGCGGAGCGGAGCCCTCCCGGCGGCGGCCCCGCCACCGAGGTCCCTGATCGTGACCGCGGGTAGGTCCGGGCTCTTGCAGGGCGCCGGTGGTGCTGGGTTCGAACTGCAGAGAGAGTGGTCGCGAGTCATCGGCGAGGTGAACGTCCACGCACCCGTCGCGACGCCTCTGATGTTCAGACGGCGCAAGGACGGCGTGGTACTTGCCGTTCTTCCCATGGCCGGCGTGCTTCAGACGTTCACGGCGAAGTCCAAGGGGGACCTGGACGCCGGTCTCGCGAAATCCGCGCCCTACCACGGTTACGACGACAAGTTCGCGCCGCATCATTTCAGCCTCGATGACATCGACGTGCGGCATGTGCTCCAGCCGGGGACAGACCGTCCTATCGGGACGGTGTTCGACTCCGTCGGGCAACGCTTCCAAGCGGACATCTACTTGCCCTTACCGCATGGCGTTACCCGCTCCGTGACCAAGCCGACTTCTGCCAGCGGCACAACTGAAGATCACGAGGAACCTTTCAAGGACATCTATCCGCAGATGCACAAGTTGGTGATCCACGCGTCCGCGCTGATGGGGACTCTCACGCACTTCCAGAAAGGCAGGCTGAGCGTGCCGGGCGAGGTCTTGGCGCGTATCACCGAGGACCTGCACTTCATGGTGACCGGCAGGGCTCTCACGGATCGCTTCGGCGGCGTGCTGCTCATGGCGTGCAGTGCGGCCGCACTGTCAGAGCCTGGTGGAGTCGCGTTCGACGTGTTCCGGGAGTTGAAGAAGCAGAAGGGGCGATTCCTCGTCACGGGCTCGACCACGGTCCTGAATCCCGGTGTCGAGAACGGTGTGCGCACGTTGACCATCCATGACGGCGGCGAATGGCGGAGCTTGGGCGAACTCGGCGAGATCGACACGTCGACGAGGCCACTGTCGGTAGCCGACGAGCCTGCAGGGCAGGGCGACGCCCTGCCCGATGTGCGAGCGTCATCCAAGGAACGCAAGTGGTTCCGTGCCAACTACGCGGCCTACACAGCGGACTTGGCAGAGATCAAGGTCATGGGTCTCGACGATTCCATGCGTGACATGGCGAAGGAGGATCTCGTTGCGGTGGCGGCGTACGTCCGCAGGGATCTGTTCCGGACACAGGTCGACAACGCGACACATCAGGACGTAGTGGGGCAGACCAAGGAAGGACGCTTCCATCAGGCGTTCGTCTCTGGCTTCAACCAACTCGGCACGCACGAGGGGACAGTTGTCCGGCGGTTGGCCATTTCGGGCGAACAGGA
The DNA here is from genome assembly GCF_900115955.1 of Lentzea waywayandensis. Taxonomy (GTDB): domain Bacteria; phylum Actinomycetota; class Actinomycetes; order Mycobacteriales; family Pseudonocardiaceae; genus Lentzea; species Lentzea waywayandensis. The sequence continues at coordinate 35,838 of NZ_FOYL01000027.1, read as the reverse complement.
GTTGGCACGGTTCATCGCCGGATATGTGCCGGGCACCACCGTTGTCGAAACCGGGTTCACCAGCGCCTCCCTCGGCCCGGTCCACGGAGGCAATGTCGATGTGGTGATCCACTCCAAGAACGGCAGGCTCGCTACCCCGCTGACATCCGCGCAGTCCGCGCGTGCGGTGCTGTTCCGGCCGGGCACGGAGTTCGTCGTTCTCGACCGCTCGTTCTCCGAGGACAGCGGGTCGTGGACGATCACGCTTGCCGAGCCGGGCGCCGTGGTGCCAGACGCGTCTGTTCCCGTGACCGCCAAGGTTTCGCCGTTGGCGACCTTGGCCGAGGGGCCGCTGGGCTTGGCGCGCAAGCAGGAGCCGGTCGAACTTGAGGCCGAAGACAACCTGCAGCCGGATCCTCGACCAGAGCCGAGCAAGGGCACGGGGCGCGCTGGGACTCGCGTCGAGACCGATGCGCCGCCGCTGCCTCCCTCGCCGCTGTCCGCTCCGCTCGATGTACTCGCGGAGCCTGGTCAAGGCGACCTGCGACTTTCCCCGTACGCCTCGGCACAGGAGTTGCTCGCTGATCTGCAGGCGGCGGTCGTGACCACCCAGCCGCGTCCAGTGCCGCCCGCGGAGGTCACCTACCTGTGGACGTCGGAGGTCCCGATCATCGGGCCCGACGTGTTCGGTATTCGGAACGCACCTGAAGCACCCTCCTTCCTCGCCGGTCACGACTACTCCGCGTTGGACGGCGCGGCTTCGGTCGAGTTCCTGCGGGCGTTGGACATGGCAGCCGGTGTGTTGCCGTCAGGTTCTGACCTGGCTCCCGAGCGGTTCGCGAACGCCGATCCCATGCTGTCGGTGGTGTTCGAACCGTCACCCGAGGCACGAGAGAGCTGGGGCGTCGAGGAGGATCTGCCGCCGCTGCCCGAAAAGCTGGACTTCTCGCGCACCATGCACTCGGTCTGGCTGGGTGGCCCCCTGCGTGACTCGGGCTCGATGCACACTTTCCGCGAGAACTTCGGCGACGCTGCCAGGCGCAACGCAGACCGGGTCCAGGCGGTGCTGTGGACGGACGTGCCGAGGCAGGTGTTCGTCGACGCCGCAGCGGGAAAGCAAGGCTTCGACGGCCTGATCTCCTACGACGACGTCCGGTCGATGGCGCGCTGGGCACAGGACAACAGCATCGTCGTGGTGAACGTGGGCGAGGTGTTCAACAGCTCGTCGCCGATGCGCCTGCAGGAGTTCTTCGCGGTCGAGATGGACAAGCAGACTGGGCCTGGGTACGCCGCCGCGAGTGACATTCTGCGGCTGGAGATCCTGCGGCGCTTCGGTGGTCTGTACTCCGACGGCGACAACCGGATCGGGGAAGTGCCGGACGAGGCGAGCTTCCTCAGGTCCCAGGTCGCTTTCGAATTACCTACTGGAGACTGGATCAACAGTGCGTTCGCGATGCCCAAGGGGCATCCGTTCTTGGATCTCTACCTCGACATGATCCAGAACGCGTACCGCATGACTGACGACACCATGAGCCGGTACGGAGCGAAGGACCACGCCGGCGATCAGGAGACCATCGGCACCGCGACGCGGCGGAACTCCGTAATAGCCAGGACCGGGCTGAATCTGCTCTCGATGGTCGCCGAAGACACCGGCCTCAATTCCAACGTCTGGCGTGTGCCGCGTATCGACTACATCGAGGTCGGTTCCGACACCAGCTGGATCGGGGCCCAGCCGCGTCCGATGCCGGAGGCCGTGACGCGCGCGGTGACGCTCGACCTCACCAAGCGGGTCGTGCAGACCCTCGTACGGGACCTGACCAAGCGCCAGGGCGATCTGAACCTGGCCGGCGTGGCTGACGCCGTGATGGCGCATCCTCAGCCGGGGATGGTCTGGAACGCGGCTGTCGAGTTCATCGCGTCCGTGCCCGAGTTCGCCGCCAAGGTCACGACGGTGACCGACGGCTGGTACGCCAGGGAGATCCTCGGCCGCAAGCCCGAGCGCTACGGCGGTCACCAGGACTTCTTCGTCGAACTGCCGGACCGCGCGAAGGCGTTCATCGACAGCGACCCGGCGGGCCGTGTGTTCGAGTACGGGAAATACCGGGCACCGGGCGCGCTGCGCACGCGCGAAGAGGTCGGCGACAAAGGCTTGGACGGGTCAACTGACGCGACAGTGGCCCGGCGGTACACGCCCCTTGCCGGCTCCGGTCCTGACTCAGACCGTGACAGGTCGAACCTTGCTGTGCCAGGCGACGCCCCAGCAGCACAGGACGTTGATACCGGCGCGGGCAACGGGTACGACCCGCGGGGCGGGTTCCGGACTGCTTCGCCGGAGCCATACAGCGACAACGACGTTGACGCAGTGCCGCAGCCGCTGTCCTCGTCCGGACTGCCCGGCCATCCGGCGATGCCCGAGACCGAGTCCGTCCTCGACCACACCCTTGCCGTCGCGGGCTGGCTCGACACCCTGCTGGAACGGTGGGGCGGAACGGTTCCGGACGCGCCCCGTGTCAATGCCGCGAAGCTGAGCGACGTCGTGCCCGAACGCAAGTGGTGGCGGCACTACATCGATCCCCGCGACCACGCCGGAGCGCTCGAAGGGAACCCGGTCAACCCCGGCGGCCGCTACGACGGTGAGGCCTCGCCCGGTTTCCAGCGGGGGATGGTGGCGGCGTTCACGGAGGTGCTGGACGACTCGGCGCGCATTGCCGAACCGGTCGGCTGGTCGGAGTATCAGCGGATGTACGGGCTGGCGACCACGCACGTCAAGGCGCGCGCGGTGAACGACGGCTACTTCGAGGTTGTCGGCAGGGACGTGTTCCGCGACTTCTACCTGGGGGCCGAGCATCCGGCCGCCGACCTGTTCAACGACGAGCTGCTGGGCCGGCCGTTGGTGAACACGATGGATCCGGAGCTCGCGGGTGACGAGGAACGCGGCCACGTGTTCCTCAGTGGCGGGTTTTCCGGCTCTACCTGGGAGTTCCTCCGTTCCTATGACGCCGGCGAGGCAGCCGGACTGGTGACGGCGGCGTTCGAGGCCTACTACACGGAACTGGGCGAGGCGACCACCGACCACGACCGGCTACGGGCGATCGGGCGGCTCGTTCGCGCCCTGCACGTCCTGCACGTGTTCGGGGACGGCAACGGAAGGCTGAACATCTACCTGCTGCTGCCGAGGTTGTTGCTGACCAACGGTTTCCCGCCGGTCGCCGTGCCGTCGGCGTCGATGTTGTTCTCGGGTGGCTTCACCGTGGACCAGATCGCGGCAGCGTTGCGCTGGGGCATGGACCAGGAGCTCGACGTCGAGGGCGGTGCTGAGGTCGTGCCGGAGTTCGCTCCGGACTCCTCGATCGTCGCGGACGATCTTGACCACGTCGAGGACGGTTTTCGCGGTACCACCGCGGACCGGCACCAGTTCAAAAGCGCCTTCGGCGACTACGAGCGCTACGCGCAGGACGTCCGGGAGGCCCAGAAGGAGAAAGGACACCTGGCGGAGGTTCCGGAGGAGGACCTGGTCGCGGTCCTGGCGTTCGCGAACGGAGAACTGGACGTCGAACCGGACACCGTGCACAGCACGCTCACGTCCGGTCTGAACCAGCTGCCGTCTCACCACGGTGCCGTCGCGTGGGTGGCGCATGTGCCCGGCGAGCAGTTGGCCGCCATCGCCGCCCGGTACGAGCCCGGCTCCGTTGTGCATGAGAAGACGTTCATCAAGGCCACGAAGGTCCTGCAGCCGGTAGGCGACGAGAACGTTGCTTTCACCGTCCACTCCGCGACCGGACGTGACCTCTCGGACCTGTCCGCGCTGTCGGATCCGTTTGCGGTCGTGTTCGCACCCGGATCCCGTTTCAAGGTCGTCACCCGCCGGTTCCAGCCGGACGAACCGCTCGACGGTGGCGGCATGTGGTTTTTCGGCCTGGTCGAGCAGACCGGCGAGCAGTCAGTGCCCGCGCCGGTCGTGACCGAGTCCGACGCCATCGCCGGCGCAATGGTGCTGGCTGACAACGTGGGACTCGTCGACCTGCTGACGGTGACAGGGCCCCACCGCGAGGTGATGGAGTTCACGCTGCACTCCGTCATCCACTCCGTGGTGGAACGGATGACTCTCGACAGCCTCGCCGACGCTACCGCCTTCTCCGCTGCGTTCTCCGTCGCGTTCGAGGTCGCCGAGCGGAACGGGCTCGTGGACCTCGTGCTCGGTCACGATCTTGACGCCGAGGTGCTCGGCGGCGCGCTGTTCGATGTCGTGGACAACCTCGCGGGTGTGCCAGCGGACGAGGTCGGAGCCAGAGTCGCTCAGCTCGCGGACGATGTGGCACGCCTCGGCGAGGAATCCCCACAGGCCGAAGACCTCGCCGAGGCCGAGCCATCCGAAGCCGAGTTCCCCGAGACTGAGGTGCGCACGCCCAAGGGAATCCTCGTGTCGCCCGAACGGATCAAGGAGCTGCGCGACAGCTACAAATGGGAGCGGCCCAGGCTGGACGAGAAGCCGTTCGACGAGCGCGCGCGCCTGATCGCCGAGGCGGCCGACGTCGTGGCCGAGTTCGTGGCGTTGCCGAAGTTCGACGTCACGGCCTACGAGTCCGCCGACCACGGGTACAAGGCCCTGTACGGCCTGGTGGTCCACTCCGTCGCGGCCAAGATCTCGGTGCTGTACGCGGAGGGGAAGACAGACGTCGCCCACGAGGTCGCACTCCTCGCCGACAACATCGCGCGGATGCTCGGCATCCGGCTGACCTCCAGCGCGATGCCGCGTGGCGGTGCACCAAGGGCCGGGATGAGCACCTTGCCGCCCGGAAGCGGTTCTCGGGCGCGGGCGAACAGTCTCGAGCCTGCCAGCGGTCCAAGAGTGCGGACGAACACCATGCCGGCGAGCACGTCCGCGCCGGCCTCGAGCACCGGCTCGGTCGAGGTCGTGTTCGACTCCGGCGTGACGCGGTTGCGCGATCAGCCCGCCGACCAAAGCCGGGTCGAGAACCTCGCGCGGGCTGTGGCCGCCGCCGCGCTTCGTGCGGGCCGGGAGGGCCGTCCGCTTCCGCAGGTCTCATTCACCGGGTATTTCGTGGCGGACAGCGCCGGGACGGACGCGATGCGTGACCGGTACCAGCAGGTCAGGCGGGTGTTCGGCAAGGCACTCGCGGCCGCTCTGGGTGACCGGAAGAAGCACGGAATCGGGATCAAGGACATCGCCTTCCGCGATCTCGTCGGACGTCCCAGTGGCACCTCGAGGCCCCGTCGCGCGGTACGCATCGACGTTGAGGAGGAGCCGGAAGCCACCACCCGGCCGACGGCGGTCATGCACCCGTGGAGCGACAAGGCGTGGGACCTGGCCCAGATCGAATACGCCCACCGCGCGGCCGAGTTCGAGCGAAACCTCGCCAAGGTGGTGTTTTCCCTGCCGGAGGTCAACAGGGAGCTTGCTCGGATCGTCAAGGTGATCTGGGACGAAACCCCGAACGATCTTCGGCCAAAGCTGGGCGGCGGCAAGGCCGGTGCCATCGGTTGGTTCCCCGGCACGCTGGAGGACGTGCGGGGTGTCGTCGAGAACGGCAATGTGCGCGAGCGAGTTTTTCTCATCCGTAGGAGAGTTAAGCTGTGGCAGGAGTTTGGAAACATCTCGGTTCGTTATCCGGGGCACCGGCAAATTCATGATGATCGCAATCATTCGCGTCGTTACAAGGATTACTGGACTGCGCTAAATGATGCTGCTCTTTCTGGCTGGCAAAGGCGCTTGGAGCTGGACAGGATTGGAAAGGAGGACGTTTTCGATCGTGAAATTTTGCACGTTTCGGACCTTGGAGTGCCGTTAAGCCTGCGAGAGAACAGGGCGTTGTTGAACGATGGGACCATAGGTTGGTACCAAGCGCGTCTTGGTAAGCCGTTGAGATTGAGCTCGCTGTTCGTTCACGACGGGCAGCGGACCGGCGCGATCATGTGGACCGGCCCCTCGGGGAGCACTCATTTCATCGCTCAGATCCTTGAACAGGTGGCATCGGCGATGCAGGTCGATTTCAACTTCGAGCTGGTTCGCTTGGCGATGCTCGCTGTGTTCTACCAAGGTGGTGGGCACAGCTTTCATGAGGTGATGCTCGGTTTCAAGCAAGCCCGTCCGGAGCTTGAGTACCATGACAACTGGGGTCGTTACCGCACCCTGGCGCCGTTGTCGGAGCGCTTCTTGCGCCGCAACGTCGCCGTGGGAGGGAAATTCCCTGACGAGCACGCGATCGAGATGTTGGACTGGGCACAGCTGGGCGCGGCCATCTCGCGACCGGGCGTTGCTCGGCTGACCGGGGTCGATCAGTACGGCGACCAGCACTCATTCACCTCGGAACAGGTCGAGTTCGTGCCGCTGACGAACGCTGACCAGATTGCGCTGGGCGTGTCGCTCGTCGACCACGACATGCTGCGGGAGGTGGCGGCCTGGGCGACTTCCGAGGGCGCGTGGCGCACGATTCGGGTCGGCTGGGGGACGACGCCGGAGCAGCAGGGTGACTGGGAGGACGTCCCGGCACCGTGGGCCTACGAGTCGTTGGCCAGGACCCGGCCGTTCGTCATCGACGCCCGTGCCTTCGACGGGCGCCTGTGGCTCTCCACGCCCGGCGGTGGTCGCCAGGTTTCGGTCACGTTCGACACCGTCGCGAGAGCAGTGCTCGCCTCGAAGGCGTTCCGCCAGGCTTTGGTCGGCTCGAGCACGCCACTCGGCTCGATCGTCCTCCTGGCCGATTGGAAATTCGCGAACAACGCGAAGTCCAGCCTTGCCGCTGCTCTCGGCCGGGCCCTCCTCAAGGAGGGCTATTCGCTGACCGTCTACGTGCCGACCATGGGCATCACGGTATCGTCTGCCAGCGTTCCGATCGGAACGCTGCCACCCTCCACCATCTTGCGCGACGGTGGCTCGTGGGTGACGGACGGAAGCCGCAGCGACCTCGGGCGCGTGGTGGACGAACTGCTTCAACCCGGCCATTCTCCCGTGCCCGCGCACCTCGCTCGCGTGGTCGAGGCGACGCGCGACGCGGTGAACGAGCTCGTGGACGGTCTCAACAGCAGCGGACGTGGCAACCTCGATCTGACCGTCGTCCGCTTCGACTCCAGCGAAGACCCGCGAACAGTGGCCTTCATCTGGACAGCGGCGATGAGCTACCTCGCGTACAACGACATCGCGGTCAGCGCGGTTCGCTCGGTGACCGACGCCGTGAAGACCACTTCGGGATGGGTGGTCGTCCGCCTGCCCGAGGCGGCGCGGGCGTGGATCGCGGTGACCGGCAAGGGCACCTGGAGCCGTGACCAGGCCGGTCGTGCCGTTTCGGTCGTGCGCCCTGGCCGCCTTCTCCCACCTGGTTCGACCGCACCACAGACCGATCTCGCACAGTTCCACGTCGACGCACATCAGACCTCGTTCCAAGATGAGGTAGTCGTGCCATCGGCCGGCTTGAAGGAACTCGCGAGATGGTGGGTGGAGGCGACGGCTGAACTCGGACTGGAGGGCCACGGCCCGCCGATCGCCTCGATCGAGGCTCACGCCTTCAGCCAGCTGGGCGGGCAGTTCATCCGCCTCGGCGCGCACGTGGCCAGGGCAATGGCCGGCAACCTCCGTGGCTACCTGATCGAAATGGTGCGGCAGGAGGCCGCGCTGTTCGGGCCGAACTTCCCCGTGCCGTTCGCCGACGGGCCGGAGATCGTTCCTATGTCGGGCGTGAACGGTGCTGAGCTCTACCCTGGTGTGCAGGCCAGGCCATCGGCGACCATCACCACGAGCGTCCTCGACGGCACGCGGTACCCGATCACGAAGCAGGCAGCCGTCCGGCGATGGAAGCCGAGGCTCATCGACGCCAAGAACAACGTCGACGCGTTGTCGGACTCGAAGCGCGACTTCGTTCTGGGCATTGCGAGCGACATCATGAGGTCCCGGCACGAGCCGCCACCCTCGCGGCTCGACCTGTCGTACGAAGCGGACGAGTACCGCAAGTTGTACGAGCACATGCGCTACATCGTGGCCAATGCGTTGCGTATCGCGGCGGCGAGGGGCGACACCCTGGACATGGGCCGCGAGCGGGCGCGGACGATCTCCGAGGAGTTGAGCCAGGCGTTCGGCACTCGCCGCAGGCCCGGCGGGTTCGGCGCTGAACAGGCGAACCGCCCGACCGCACAACGCCCGCACACCCTCGCCCTGGCGCCGATGCCGACGCTGACCGAGGTCGACGAGTCGTTGCCGGACGACGACGAGGCGACACCCGCGACTCCAGCTCCTCCGCACGTGGACAGGTCGGCCGAACTCGACAGGTACAGGTCCAAGGCGCCGGTGAACGCGGTGAGCCTGGAATCACCGCGCGGCCCGGTGGCCTTCGACGTGCGACGGATCGAGGTCGAGCAGGGGGTGTGGGTCCGCGAGGTCACGCTCAACTTGTATACGATCTTCGAGGAGAATCTGAAGCAGGAGGAGCGCGACGAGTTCTGGCGTGCGATGCAGCGCGGTGTCGAGAGCACGTTCAACCGAGGCCTGGTACTGCCCTCGTCCGGTGACCACCTGCGCGTGCAGGTGGTCAAGGCCGCACACGACTGGACCTTTCACATCGAGGTCGACGTCTACAGCGGAGAACTCGACCGCAGCCCAGAGGAACTCGCTCAGGGCATCGCCGACATGCTCGGCGCGTTCGACCCGGACGCCGCCACGACCGTGACGGACCTGCAGCTGTCGTTGCTGGAGGCCAACTCGTCTCCTGATGGGCTACTGGGCCTGGCACACACCGACCTGCCCGGCCCGGCCTCCGGGCAGTGGTTGTCCGGAGTGGACCGAGAAGGCCGGCGGCGGGTGTTCACGAGCAACCAGGTGTTCAAGAACCTGGTGACGCGCGACGGCAGTGCCATCGGTGCGCTCTTCACCGGCATGCCTGGGCTGCCGAACTGGGTGTCGAGGCGTGACCGGGCCGCGGCATTGTTCCTGATGGACGCCACCAACACCCGTCGGATGCCCGTTCAGCTGCCGGGTCTCGACGGCGACACCACCAGGGTTATGGGGTTCCACGGCTTCAACACCGTGGGCGAGCTTTGGGTCGCCGCGATCGGTGCCGTCACCGTCGAGCCATCGACCTGGGTCGAGGTCGCCGAGGACTCCGGGGTGCTCGACGGCGCTCCAGACGACAGCCTGGTCTTTCTGGCGTCCTGCTCGATCTCCGGGCTCCCCGAGGATCATGGATTCATGCACATGGTGCAGCGGTTGTTCACAGACCGCGGCCGAAAGGTGCGCCTCGCCGGAGGGTCCCAGGACATCTTGGTGCACGAGGACCACGAAACGGACGGAACGCTCTACGTGCTCGACGGCGGGCACGTGAACGTTGCCGACCCGACCACCGAGTCGGGGGATGACGCGGTGGTGGCCGAGCTCGTGGCCGCGGCGCTGTCGGACTGGAAGTACGCGCCGAAGGGAACGGGACCGGCGGCCGGAGGGAAAACCAGGCTTGCCGACCGCGCTCTGACGCTGACGCTGGTCAAGGGCATCGTGGAGTACCTCCTCCACACGGTGGAGACGAGGGACGGCGACCTCGATCTGGCGAAGGCCTATCTGCGAGCGGAAGCGCACGAACGGCCCGACCTGGTGCTGGCCGTGGTGCTGGCCGTCATCGCGGAGGACTCGAGGTCCGACGAGGTCCGGACGCTGACGAACCGCAAGAAGAACAGTTCGAAGGACGGGTCGTGGACGAAGGTGCCGCTGAACGCTCTGGCGCGGTCGCGCTTCACGGTCACGGGCAAGTCCGTGTGGGATCACCTGACGGGGGAGGTGCGCAGGCCGGTCACACTGGTGCCGCTGGGCGAGTCGGCGCCGCGGCGGACGGGCGAGGTCCCCGCGCCCGCGCCGCTCGAAGTCCACTTCGACGCGTCGACCAACCTGGTGGAGGAGCACGCGTCACACGACGACTTCGCGCGCACGACGGCGGAGATCGCCATCGAGAACGCGGAGGACGGGATCGCCCCGCCCACCACTGAGATCATCGGCCGTGCGTCGGCGGGCGTTGCCGACGGGGACGAGGGCGATGTCCTCACCACGGCCACCGAGCGCGCGAAGCAGACGAGGGATCACCTGCGCCACTTGGTCGGCCGGCAGCTCCAGTCGTTGTCCGCTGATGACGAGATCGCGCTGTCGCCGGACCTGATCGTGACGGACGATGTGTCGGGCACGGTCCTTCCGGATTCGACCGCTCCCGCACCGGCCGCGACGGCCACCGTGACCCTGACGCTTCCGCCGGTGACGTCGACTCCGGGGCGTTCCCTCGTTCAACCGCAGGTGAGCGCGGTACCGACCGACGTAAGGGCTGGAACCCTGAGCGCCGAGGCCGTGCCGGTCGTCGACGCCGAGACCGATAGTCATGACATAAAGTCGCCGAAGCGCATGGTCCTCGACGACGAGAGCTGGCGCCACAGCACGGCGAGCACCGCCGACTGGATGGAGCCGGACCAGCCCCTGCACCGCGACCTGTGGGAGCACCTGCGCGACAAGGCCACGCCCGCGGTCATCCGGACGGCCCCGTTCTCGGTCTCCGACCAGTCCGTGATCGTGCCGGGCAATGAGCCCGGTGCCCGGCCGAAGATCGTGCTCGGCCCGGCCTTCCGGGAGACCGAGGCCGCCTTCGAGCTCAGACGCATGGAGGTCGCACCCAGCCGGTGGGTGAAGGAGTTCACCGTCAAGGTGTTCCTGCAAATGCCCGAGGACGCGGATGCCTCGCGAGTCGAGGGGCTGAAGAACGCGATGGACCGTGGCGTGAACTGGTTCTACAACCAGGGCTACCGCCTGCCGTCCGGCGATCAGCTGCACGTGCGGGTCGAGTTCGTCGACTCGGCGGACGAGGCGACCCTGAACGTCGCCGTCCACCCCGACGGCGAGCCGAGCAGCCAGCACTCCTTCGGCCTGAGCGACATCGACACCACGCTCGCGCACGAGATCGGCCACACGTTGAGCCTGTACGACGCGTACCGGTTCACCGCGCTCTTCCAGAACGCGAAGAAGGACGCGGTCCACCGGGGGCGTGACGGACGGGTCCTCGGCCCGGTGCTCAGCCGGCAGGTCAGCGACCGGGGTCTGATGTCGGACGGCCTGTACCGCCCCGACGCGCAGCTGGTGCCGCGGGAGGCCTGGCTGCTTGAGCACGCTGTGCTGGCGGGACCGGCGCTCGTCGAGAGCGGGCAACCGGCCTCGTTGGTGCGCGACACCACCTACGTGGTGCTCCACGGCGACACCCCGGCCGCGGTAACGCCGTCGCTGTACGACCGGGCGGACGCCGGAGACACCGACGCGATCACCGCCCTGGCGGGGCAGGGGCATCGCGCCTCGTTCGACGCGTTGGTCGGGCTCGCTGCGGCCGACGACCCCGTCGCGCACCACGCACTCGTGGAACTCGCGGGCTCAGACCAGGTGCACGCGCTCGCCGCACTGGTGCGCATCGGGAACGTCGACGTCCACCCGGAACTGGGCGGCCGAAAGGCGATCGAGGCGCTCACCGACCTGGTCGATGTGCCGGCGCGGCCGCACCAGGTTGCGAAGTCGTTGCTCCGGGAACTGGCGGGGGAAGGCCAGCCGGCCGCGATCGAGGCGCTGGTGCGGACCAAGGACGCGGCCGGCCTCGGAGAGGCGCTGCGGAAGGGTCACGAGTCGGCGTACGAGGGCATCACCCGCCTCGCGGCCGACGGCGACCAGGCGGCCGTCGACCTGGTGGCGGACCGGGGCGACCTGGGCGCGCTCGTGGCAGCGGTCGTGGCGGGCAGCATCCCGGCCCGCACGGTGCTTGACGACATCGCCGTGAACGGCGACGTGACCACGTTGGCAGATCTTGCCGAGCAGGGTGACATGGACGCCGCGCGGGACTTGGCGGTCATCGGGAACGCCGAAGGGCTGAGGGTGCTCGCTCCGGCCGCGTACGAGGCTCTGGGACCGCTGGTGTCGCGGGCCGACATGGGTGTGCGCCAGTCCGTACTGCGGGAGGTGGTCCGGGACGTCGCGACGAGGCAGCAACGAGAGGGAGCCGACTCCGCCGTGCGGCGAGCGGCAGACCTGGCCGAGGCGCACAATCTGCTGGAACTGTGCGGCGTCACAGGCCTGCTGATGGCCCGCTTCGCCGATGACCCCGAGGTGGACCGTGCGCTGTTCGGCGTGATGTCGTCCGTGGCGGGCACGGACGAGAAGGCGTCCGAGCGAGCCGGGCGGATCTTGCAGGCGTTCGAGCTGCTCGACGAGTCCGGGCACCTGGAGGTCGGGGCCGTGCCCGTGGCGCGGTTCGTGCAGGTGTTCACCGGGATCGCGGCGCGGCTCGCCTCGGTCGCCGTGAACGACCTGGTCGTGATGCCACCCGTCGACGAGGCCGGCACCTCCGTTCCGGCGTCGTCCGTCGGCACCGCTCCCACGAACGGTGCGCCCGAGCCGGTTTTCGGACAGCTCGTGCAGAGCCAGCCGTCCGGTGCCGCGACGAACAAGTCCCCGCATCCCAGCACCGTTGCCAGGGCCAACTGGAGGGCTGCGGGCTCACTCGTTCGGGGTTACGTCTACTCGAATGCGACCAACCCGCCCGAGCTGAGTGCCGCCCACGTCGCGAATGTCCTCTTCATGGGGCTGGATCTCTCCGAAGGCGGGCAATGGCTGGGCGACGTCCGCGTGCCGGCGAGCGCGGTGCAGCGCCGGCCGTGGTACCTCGACGGCCTGCTGACCCGCCTGGATCTGTTCCCCCAGCATTCGACGGAGAAGTGGCAGCTGTCCTCCTGGCTGGGTGTGAACACGCCGACGGATGTACACCTCGAGGAGGTGAGGTCCTCTGGGCGCAGAGCGCGGACGCTCACCCACTACCTCAGCACGTGGTCCGAGGTGGTCGTGGTAGGTGTGCTGACTCATGACCACAGGGCTCTCGTCGACGTGCCAGGGCGGGGGTACCTCCTCGTGGACGGGCACGCGCTCGCGCATCTGCTCAAGTTCTTCGGAGCTCTTGACGGCCACCAGGACGGATCGAAGATCTTCCTGGCGACGATCGTGCACTCGGGAATGGCGCAGCAAGAACTGCTGGCGGAGTCCCTCCAGACGAGCTTGGCGGAACTCGGATACGACCGCCGTGTGGCGGTCGGCACGATGCCGGTGCCGAAAGACGCGAAGTTTCCGTTCGTGCCGGACGGCGGCCACCTGCGAATCTTCGGTGCTGTCGACACGGAGCTTCTGGTGGGTGAGCTTGCCGCCGCGTACAAGACCGCGTGGAGGTACCGGCCGACGACGCGCGGCACGGGAGCGGCGGTCTCGCTGGATGACCGCGCAGAGGTTTTGGCGTTGATGACGAGCGCCGGTGAGAAGGCGAGGGGCCTCACGGCTGCCGAACGTGTGCTCGCGGTCTTCCGCGAACTGCGCCGCAAGACGAGCTCGGACATTGCGGAAGTGCTGGTGTTCGCGTTCGCGCGCGCGATGTTCGACGTGCGCCACAAGAGGGACCTGTGGTCGCTGGCTTCGGCGAAGGTCGGTGTGGGGGACTTCGACGAGGTGCGGCACCTTGCACGGAAGACGACTGTCGGGCGGAGAGGCGGCCGGATCTTCTACGACGTCGTCCGAATCGAGGTCTATCCCGGCATCTGGATGCGTGAAGCGCAGCTCAGGATCAGGCTCGACGTCGCGCCGAACGTAACGCCGGAGCAGCGAGCGGCGTTGTGGCGCAACCTCGTCATCGGTGTTGATCAGGCATACGGCTTCACCGACAGGTTGCCTCACAGCGGTGACTGGTTCCGGGTACAGGTGCTCCTCGTGGACTCGTTGGATCAGGACGCCCACGTCACGGTGCGCTTCGGTTCGGCGGCGGAGTCGAAGACCTCGTGGAAGGTCGGCTCAACCCCCAGCGTTCTGAGCGCCCACATCGCCGACTTGCTCGGTGGCCCGGACCTGCTGTCGATCGAACAGCTCGCACCCTTCGAGGCACTGGAGGCCACGCCCTACTCGCGGCTACTGGAGGAGACCCCCTGGAACCGGCCCCTGGTCCAGGGCAAGGACGCTGCCGGCCGCGTGCGGTGGTTCACTGTCGCCGATGTCCAGCCGACGTCGCTGACTTCCGGCGACACCAGCCGTGGCCTCGTCTTCCCGTCTCAGATCGGCACCTGGTCGCCCGAGGTGCTCAATGCGCTGGCCGAGTTCGGTGTCGGGGACGTCCAGTTGGTCGAGATGGGCACCAGGCGCACCATGGCGGCGGGCCCGCAGACGAACGGGTTCTACCCGTTGATCGTGATCGCGGACGAGAAGGCCGCAGTCGTGACCGTCGAGTCGATCGGTGACGTGTGGATTGATGCGACCGTGTTCGGGATGCTCGTCGCCGAACACCTGAAGGGCGGTGCCCGCTCCCAGTCGATGTTGCTGATCACGCCTTTCGCCGCAGTGCCGCCCCAGGACGACAGCTTCGTCGTCAACTTCGGCCAGGTTCTGCGCTCGAACCACGAGCTGGACGTCCACGAAGTGGCAGCGGCGACCCACGGGCTCGACGTCGTGCTCGACCAGCGGGGTGCTCCTCGCCTGATGGTGCCCGGTGGTGGCCATCTCAACGTCTTCCCGAGGAACCATCAAGCCGACGTGGCTGAGCTTCAGCGAGCGCTCGACTCGGACTGGATCTACGCGCCGTCAGGGCCGAAGCCGGTCGGCGTGCTGTCGACCACCGCCGACCGCGGCGCCACGATCGCGTTGATCAAGGGTTTGGTCGAAAGCGTTAGCTTTCAGGTGACGAGCCAACGCGGAGTGCTGAATTTGGCAGGGCTGCATGAAGTGGCGGGGCAGCAACACGAGAACGCGGACGACGTCGTCAAGGAGGTGTTGCGGAAAATTGCGATCGCCCATCCCAGATTGCGCGACCAGATCACCACGGTGGTGACCGCGATGAAGCTGACAGTGAGACGCGAGTACAGCTGGGAGCCGGACGACTCGTTCAACGAACGGTTCACGTTGACCGGCAAGTCTCACTGGGACAGTAAGAACGGCTTGGCCTACGCGCCGGTGCGGATGAACGCGCCTGGTCTGCGTCCACAGGTGGTGTGGGACCTCAGCTCACTGAAAGCGGTCATCTACCTCGACCCGAATTCCTCGAAAAAGGACGCCTGGAGGTCCCACACGATCCTGAACCACAATGACCTCGACCGGATGGCGCACAAGATCGCGCAGCTCGTGGTGGAGACTGGCGGCTCGGGCCATCCATCGCCCGTGCTTCACCTCACCAGCTATGCCCGCATTGCGCGGTCATTCGGTTCGGGAGCGGAAAAGGAAGCGGAAAAGGAAAAGGATGCGGAGGCCAAGGCGTGGTTCCGCGCCGTGCGCACCCTGGGCGAACTGCGCGCGGCCATCCTCAGCCACATGTATTCGGTCGGAAGGCCGGAAACGCTCGCGGCCGACTGGTCCTTTCCAGGGATCGCCGCCGCCCAGATCACCCCAGTCGCACTGCCGAGGGATACCGCCCGGGCGTCGGCGGCTCGCGTGGAGATCACGATCGTCGAGAGCGAAACGCTCGTGCGCGGGCACCGCCAACGCGGCGACGTGGCAGGCCTGCTAAGGCTCAGCAGTGCCGGCGTGGGACTAGCGCGGGATGCATTGGTCGAGCTGGCTATCGGCGGAAACACCGAAGCGCTGCGTGCCATCCTGGCTCACCCAACGAGCCACATTGATGCGCTTGCGAAGCTGGTGTCCGCGGGTATCACCGAGGCACGAGATGTGCTGTACGAGCGTGCTCGAAGAGGGAACACATACGCCATCGACCAACTGATCCGTACATCGGACGTCGAGGGCCTGGCTCAGGCTGGCACTGTGGCTGCACTCAAAGAGTTGGAGCGCCTGGCGATCAGGGGGGACGAGCGGGTGGTAGACGCCTTAGCCGTCAGGGGTGACGTGCCCACGCTCGCCAGGCTGGCGGAGAAGAACGTCGTCGCGGCGCGCACGGCACTCGTGGAACTGGCGAAAGCCAACAACGAGGACGCCCTCGCCGCGCTCGAACGCATGGAGGACGTCGCCGGGCTGGTGGCTGCCGTGCGGGCCCGCGCCGCGTCCGCCAGCGTCCATCTGACCACGCTTGCAGGCAACGGCAATTCCGATGCGCTCGCCGCGATGCTGGCCATCTGGGGACCGGGACCGTGACACCGACGGGCCACCGGAGTTCGCAGGTTGTAGCTTCCGCACCAGGGGATCGACGATAAGGATGAGACATGACCACGCCAGGCGATGACCAGTGGGTGTTCCTGATCGACCCCGCCTGGCAGGCCCCCGAGCCTGCCGCACCCGACTCGGGTGACGACGCCGGGAATGCCGAGTTCGAGGGCCCGCCGTTGGAGGCGGTTGTCGGGGGTTGGTTGGTCACCGGTGATGGTGCGATGGGGAGGTTCCGCGCGAATCCCGATTACCGGCCGTCCGAGCCGGGGTCGCCGACGGATCCGGTGGATGCGACGTTGCAGTTGTTGATGCGCGGGGAGGTTGATTCGGACGCGTTGTTCGCGGTGATCAGGGAGAGTGTGTTCGACGTGGCGCTGGACGAGGACGGGCGGCCGATCATCGCGCCGTCGCCGGACGACGTGCCGTCGCTGCTGGTGTCGACGGCGCCGGCGCAGCGGTTCCGTGTGCGGACCGGCAACTGGCGAGCCGAGGTCACTGCGGCGGAACTGGGTGAGCTGCTGCAGGAGTACGACGTGGACGTGCTGTTCAACCCTGGCGGGCCGGCATCGATCCGGCTGATCGGTGACGTGTTCGCGGAAAACGTTACGACGTAAGGGAATCGGGGGTACCTTCGGCCTTTCGGGCGGCGGATGCGCCCTGACGGTTATCAACTCCGTGCAGGTCGCAGATCCTCAACCGAGAGCGGTGTTCCGCAGGTGCACCGCTTATGTCCTTACGCGTCGCGGTTCATCCGAACTGTGGGCCGACGTGTCCCGCCCGTCCACGCTGAGAGCGCGAGTTCGTGCTTCACCGGAGGGGTGGGGCCTGAAGAAGTTGTGCAGAGCCGGCGGTGGCGTCGGTTCTTACCGATACCTCAGCTCGGTCGTCGACGGTGTGTTGACAGCACAGTGGCTGACGTCGGCGTCGATGGCTCCCGGAAGGGCGTTGGATGGCGGCCGCACATACCGGCGAGGACATTGTCGCAGCGGCGCGAAGCGCGCTGCGGTTGGAACGGGTTTTCGCGCGCAGGCGGTCGGTTTCATGGTCGACCGGGGGATCACGCAGTTCTTGGAGGGGGGTCAGACTCTGAGGGCAGGCCGTACGACCTGGGTGGTCTGACAGGGACGATGGTCCGGGTGGTCCACGTCGACCACGGCCCCTGAGATGATCGAACGGCTGAGGCTCGTCACCGCGGGCACGGAGCGCCGCTATTTGTTGTGCCGCAGCGTGAGTGACGCTCCGTGGCTGATCGAGATGTGCCATTCCACCAATTCGCTCGATGCGCACCCGCCCCACCGGCGTGGTCGCTGTCGGGCTCTTGCACCTGGTTCCAGACGAGGGTCATCTGCTGCAGCGCTGCGCGGCAGCAGATGACCCGGTACAGCATGTTCGCGGGCGTTGCGTCTGGCTCGTGTGCTTCAACGACGATGCGGCTGCTACGAAGCTCGTCGGTGGTCCGGTGTGCCCGCGGCAGCGCCACGAGATCGAGGCGATGTTCGACGGGTTGAAGCTGATGAAGCCGACGATCATCGTACCTCCGCACAAGTGGGCGCCCGCACGTCATCCGGTGCTCGCGGGTATCGCGGTCACAACTCTGACCAGGTCGGAGCATGCCTATGGCTTGATCGAGCTGAGCCGCCGTGAGCGAGGTGTTCGCTGGGACCCTGCGGACGAAATGGCTGTCGCGAGGTTTCGTCTGACTGCTCCGAGCTTCCCATTGAAATCACTGCCCGGAGAACGACGATGCCCGGTCCTGACCTGCCCTGGATGCCACAACATCCTGCCCCATCTGATCGGCCATCCCCGTTCGTGACCACTAGTCATAAATCCCATCCGGCGTCACTCCCTGTCGCCATCAGAACACCCGGCGAAGGTCTACTTCCACAGCTGTAAGTTGCCATCAATGATCCATCAACCGCGCTGGGAGCAAAAAGGGCAAGAGCGTGTTCACTGTTGGACATTACTTGCGAAGACACTTGACGCGGCCGTCGGGTCTACGTATTCATGGTATGCCCTGTGTCATACGCATGGCGGTATTTCCGTCGGGTGTCGAAGTAACGCTGCCGGCGTTGAATCATTGACCTATTTGGTCAGGGTCCATTGGAAGTCCCGACGTTCGCTGGGACTTGAACGAGGAGAGTGATTGTACTGAACGTCAAGAACGTGATTCGAGTCGCGAGCGCGCTCATGTTGGTCATCGCAACGGTTGGTGTGGCCGCGCCTTCAGCATCGGCCTCCCAATGGATTAGGTATATCAGCTGGAAGGGCGATCAAGCTCAAATCGATAATAACCCGGGGGATGGTTGGGAGAGCTGGGCTTGGGTGTGGGACGGCACCAAAGATGGCCGGGGCGCATCTGTCTGGTTGAGGTTTTACTCCGGCCGCGTGGAAGGGCTGGCCTCCTACGAAGGCACCAATAGCTACGGCGCCGATATTTGGCAGTTCCAACTCTGCAAGGGCTATACACGCTACGACTGTTCCCCCTGGCAGTAGATGTAGACCTACCGCTGCGGGAAGCCGGAGTGTGCCGATTGCAGTGGCGAATGTTCATCGGTGCACTTCGCGATTCTCGCACGTTAGGCTCGTAGTGAAACGATTAATCAATCGACTGTGGAGAGTCATAGGTTCCGCTATACCGGTCACCATGGAGTCTGCACCCCGCCGTTCGATGCGATCCGGCTTAATTTGAACGAACGTCAGCAGCGGCTGTAGCTTGGCAATGAAGCCTGTGAGCTGGGTGGCGGGGGTGCGAGGATCGTCTTCGAGGCCACCGGGGCGGATCAGGATGTGGTCTGGCGAGCCGGGGCGAGCTCGACGATCCCGAGCCGCTTGCGGTCGAGCAGTCCCGGGGTCCTGGCGGTGGTCGCAACGGGCTGAGGTCTTGGACCCGGACTGGCCGTGAACCTGGATGCCCTGGTCGAGCCGGAGACCTGTGGTGATCAGATGAACCCGTTGCGCTGGCCACCAAATCGCTGTCGCACCTGGTTCGGTTGCATACGGTCGCTTTTGAACGTCCCACGGCCTAAGAGTCGATCATGGACGGCTCTTCGCTCTCCGCGCCGTGCGGGGATCAAGGGGCCTTTCAGCGTGCTCGCCGACCGGAACACGATCTTGGCGACCGGTGCTTTGATATCGGGTGTGAACTCGGCGGCGGGGACGGCCACGGGTGCGGGCTTGGGTGCCGGGCGGCTGCGCGCGGCGACGGCCTGGGCCTCCAGCTCTTAGAGGCCCAGATGGCGAGCTGTTCAGGCTGGGCCTGGTGGCGGTGGTTGTTGTTCATGGTCGGCGCTCCTGCGGTCAAAGTCCGGAAGTTGGGTGGGGTGGTGGCTTTCACCCCCGCTTCCACGACCCTGGCCGCAGTTGGCACTGTGACGGTGGTGTCAAGGGTGGGCCTTGGCCCATCGCGTACCGACACCGTTGGCGCCCTTGATAGTGGCGTCACAGTGTTAAACGGTCTGGCCTCCGTGGGAGTAGCCGGCGTTGGTGAATTGCCGCGCGGTTGGGGCAGTGTTTGCCGTCAAAAGGGTCGCCTGCCCGCTCGGTGAGCCGTTCCTCTCTTGATCTACGTGTATGCAGGGGGGTAGGTGACGCTCCGATCGTGGTCGGCTGCGCGTGGTTAAGACAAGCTGGCTTGCGGAAGGGATTCAGATGCAGCAAGACGTAGTGGTGCCGCCCCAGTACGCGGTGTCGTTGACTGAGGCGGCTGTTGTCAAGGTGGACAAGCTGTTGGCAGCCGAGGGGGCATCAGGCTTGGCTCTGCGGATCCGGGTTGAGTCGGGCGGGTGCGCGGGTCTGCGTTATCAGCTGTATTTCGATGACCAGTACACGAAGGTGTTAGCGAAGGATCTGGCCGAGCGTGCCGACGAGGGGGCCGCTGAGCCGGATGACGAGGAGATGGCGGCTCAGCGCGCCGCCATGGTCAGCGCCGGCGAGTCGGTTCTGTGGTTCGACGGCGTTGCTGTGCTGGTCGACAAGAAGAGCGGCCTCTACCTCGATGGTGCGGTGATCGATTTCGTAGACACGCTGCAGAAGCAGGGGTTCACGATCGAGAATCCGAATGCGCAGGGCGGGTGCGCGTGCGGTGATTCCTTCCACTGAGATGTCCAACGACAACGATCTCGATGTGCCGATCGGCTGGTTATGCGCCGACCACGTCGCTGGCGACCTGCTCGTATACGCCGATCCAGGTCTGTCTCCGGCATGTTTCGAGTACAGGGTGACTCACTCGGTGCTGGCGTTGACGATGTTCGTCGCCGACGTTCCCACACTGCCTGGACGGGTGCCGGCCATGCGTCTGGCATCGATGCGGCATCGGTTGTCCAGCAGCTGGGAGTGGGGTGACTGGTGCGCGAACAGCCTGCAACGGTGCATGAGCGGCAATGTGGCAGCGGAGTCGCTGCGGTTGGCCCGTTCGGCGCTGCACTGGCTTGAAGGCGGTCGACTGGTAGCACAACTGGACCGCACCAACCGATGGGGCATTGACGGCGCTGTCCAGCTCCCCGAAGGCGGCGCAGACCTGGGTGTCACACACGCCCGGCGTGTCCTGGATGTCCACCTCAGACAACGATGACGTTACCGCAACGCACACAAACCGTCAGTGCCGCCACGTTCGGTCTGCAGGCGAGTCTGAGCAAGCCGCTAGGAGTTGAGGCCGGTTTAGATGATGTTGCCGCCGTACGTGAGGCGGTCCACGATGGCGGCGCAGAATCACAGAACCGCAGTGAATCCGAATCGTCAACCATCACCTGAAGCCGACAACCAAGCGGACCTGCCTGGCATCACATCTCACGCACGGACGTGTTCACTCGCCGTTCGGGTTACGGCCGTGGCCAACGGGTACCGTGACGAAGATAGGGATGTTCTGGCAGGTCGGCGCCTGCGCCGCGGCACGGGCGATCGTCGCGACGGCGAGCTTGGGGTGAAGCCCGACCCGCACCGGCTTGCCGTACACGGCCGACATCGTCTGAGCCACCAGGGGAATCCCTGATGATCCGC
The DNA here is from genome assembly GCF_900115955.1 of Lentzea waywayandensis. Lineage (GTDB taxonomy): Bacteria > Actinomycetota > Actinomycetes > Mycobacteriales > Pseudonocardiaceae > Lentzea > Lentzea waywayandensis. Next base: position 14,735 of record NZ_FOYL01000027.1, on the reverse strand, counting down.
CGACGAGCAGCACGCTCGCCAGGTTCTTCGGGCGCAGGCCTGCCGAGTTGATCGTCCGGGTGAGCGCTTCGATGGTGAGCGCGACGTACTGCTCGATGGCTTCCTGGAACTCGCCGCGGGTCACCATCATCTCGCGCCGTCCGCCAAGCAGGTCGTTACGCAGCACGTTCTCGGTCTCCGTGGACAGGTCCTCCTTGGCCTGTCGGTACTGCTCGCGCACCGCATTCGGCATCCTCGCCTGCTGAGGGCTCTTCGGGGCGAGCCGCGAGATCTCGCCGCCGAGCCTGCTGTCGAGAACGCCGTCAGCGAGCTGTCGAAGTCGATGCCGCCCAGGCGTTCCACGCCTTCTGGAGTCCCCAGGGTCGCCATGCCGTGTGGTCGTGCCCACAGCACATTGGCGTCGAACGTGCCACCGTCGAGGTCATACACGCCGACCGTCTCGCCGTCGCCGAGCCTGCGCTCGGCGGAGTGATGCATCGAGGCTGCTTCAGGCTCGGTGACGATCCGGACGTTCTTCAACCGGCCAGTCGGAGCACTTCCGTGAAGTGCTCACGGCGGTAAGGACCCCACACCGCCGGGCACGTGAGCACCATGACGTCCGGCGCGTGTCCCTTGGTCGCCGTCACGAGGGCCAGGACGTCCCGCAGTTGCGCCGCCATCAGCGCGGCGGGTGACCACGTGGTGCCGCCGATCGGCAAAGGCGTCGGGTGGGCGAGACGCCTTCTGTGTGAACGGAAACGCGCTGCGGGCACAGGTGCGCCTGGGACTCCGCCGAGTTACCGGCTAGGTCGTGCCGAGGTCGACGCCCAGTCCGTAGGACACGCTTGATGTCCATGTGCGACCACGAATCGCTTGAACTCTTGATTGAACCAGCCGTCCGAGTTCGCGAGCTTGCTTCCGCACTCAGGGGGCAGAAACCGTGGCCACTAATGCTTTGCCGACCAGTGGTGGCTGGTCGTCGACCGGCGGCTCAGCACGCGAAGGAGACGCAGCCGTCGTGGTTTTCCTTTGTCGGTGAAGAAGAACTGCTCGGCGGTGTGCTGGCGCTGGAGGGCGGTGTGGTGGTTGCCGGTGAGGGCGTGGAGGACGGCGGCCGAGGTGTTGAAGGCTGCGTGCCGCGGCTGGATGACGGTGTCCGTGTCGTGGTGGAACGCGGGGGGTTCTTGCTCGGCGTAACGGATTCCGCCGACGAGACAACGACATCCGTCGTGATGAACGTCGTCTCCGCCGGAACCAGGCTGGGCACACCGAGCCCGCTGTTTGCCGGCACCACGCTAGGCGCGCGTTCGCCAGAGCGCGGTGGGCTCGCGACGATGCCGAGACCGACGCCCGCTGGGATGAGCACGGCGCAGGCGCAGGCGACTATCAGCGGAGGCCGCAGGCGCTGCGCGCGGGTGGTGCGCTCGGACAAGGAAAGCTCCTCACATCGGGATTCAGTTCCGGCCCGCGAGCGGTGGGGGGCTCGGTGTGAAGTCCGGGTCGGGGAAGTTCTTCGACAGTGCCGCTTTCCAGGCGCCTGAAGCGATCATCTTCTGGATCGCCTCGTTGACGCGCCTTCGTCCATCGGCATCGTCTTTGCGCAGCCCGATGCCGTAGCGCTCCACGCTGAACTTCTGGCCGACGAGCCGCAGCAGTTCGGGATTCTTCGCCGAGTACCCGGCCAGAATCAGGTCGTCGGTCGTCACGGCGTCTACCTGGGAGTTCAACAGCGCGGTGACGCACAGGTCGAACCGTGGAAACTCGACGAGCCGAACGGTCGACGCGTACTGCCGGCGGAGCAGCTCGCTCGACGTCGTGCCCGTGACGCTGCAGAGCCGCCGCGACGCCAGGTCGCCCGGCCCGTTGATTGACTTCTCGTCCTGGCGCACCAACAGGTCCTGGCCGGCGATGTAGTACGGCCCGGCGAACGCCACGCGTTGTTGCCGCGACGGCGTGATGGAGTAGGCGGCAGCGACGAAGTCGACCTCGCCGCGCTCGATCGCACCCTCGCGGTTCGCGAGAAGCACCTGTTTCCAGGTGATCGACTGTTCGGGTACGTTCAATTCATTGGCGATGTACTTCGCCACATCGACGTCGAAGCCGCGCACGGTGTCGTCGGCCAGTCGCTGGCCGAGTCCTGGCTGGTCGAAGGTGATTCCGATGTTCAGGCGGCCCGTGGTGCTGCGGCCCAGCAGGCCGAGGTAGTGGTTTTCGGAATGGCTGCAGCCACTGGAGGTCAAGGTGACGAACAGCGCCAGGGTTGAGGCGATGAGCATTCTACCGCGTGGTGGCAAGATTTCTCCGAATAGGTGAAATAAACCGTTCCGTGATCGGGCCGAGATTAGACGGTGAGGGACGGTCGTAGTCGCGCTCGCGGCGCTGGTGCTAGGTCTCTGCACTTACGGGCAGGGATCCTGGGGAGAGCTTGACAAAGGAGCATTGGGGTGAGTGCGCGGCTCGTGGAGACGTGCCTGTGTTCGCCCACGTCGTATGTCGTGCTTGTCCCGTTCATGTTCGGAGAAGCTCGGTGGCATCCGTGATGGCCGGGGGAATCCGCACGTTTGGGCAGCCTTCTCGGGCATCAGGGGTCATGGTGGTCGCGCTGGGGGGCGGAGCTCACGACAGCGGTTTGTAATCGACCGATGATCTGCTGGGACCGCTGTGACGAGGACGTCGTCGGGTACTTCGACGAGTTCGAGATCGGTGTGCTGCGCGACTACGCGGAGAGCCTGCTCCGGCTTCTGGACCACCGTGCGCGCTCCTATCGGTTAGTGGGCACGGCGTTGGCGCCCGAGGACGTCACCACCGATCGGCGGTTGCTCGCTCTGCTGCGCGCCGAACTCGGGGCCGGGGAACCGGACTGGGTGCTCGCCTGCCAGGAGGCCGTCTGCCTGAACTGGATCGCGGATCAGCTGATCGAGCACCTCGGAACGCTGCCGTCGTCCGGAGGTGTGGTGTGCCTTGCCGCGAGATCGGTGCCGACGTGGTCGCGCGTGATCCGGTGGTATCTGGCGGTGATCCGCGAGATGACCGAGCAGGACGGCCGGGCTGCCGGGAAGCCGGTGGCGAAGTCCGTCGGCTGGTTCGGGGGCATCGTGGAGGGGTTGGAGACGCAGAGCGCGTCGTCGGTGTCCTCGTAGTCCACAGTGGAACGAGTTCGGCCGGGAGTGCTTCCGCGTCAGGGGGCGACGAGCTTCAGCCCAACACCGCGCACAGTGTGCAGATAGCGTGGCGCTGAGGCAGTTTCGCCGAGCTTGCGACGCAACCACGAGGTGTGCGCAGCGATCGTCGTGTCTGCGGTGTGCGGCTGCTCCCACACTTTGCGGACGAGTTCCCGCCGCGTGACGACGATTCCCTGCTTGGTCGCGAGGTATGCGAGCAGGTCGAACTCCCTCCTGGACAACGACAACGGTGCCCCGCACAGCCGCGCGGTCCTGGTGGCCAGGTCCACCTTGAGATCATCACCCACCATCAGCACTTCTTCGTCGTTCTGGGCAGTCACCGGGCGCCTGCCGGAGCGACGCAGCAGGGCATTGACTCTGGCGGCCAAGTGCCTGCGGGAGTACGGTTTGACGATGTAGTCGTCCGCGCCGGCGTCGAACGCGGCGAGCAGCCAGTCCTCGGCCGCGCGTGCCGTCGACACGATTACTGGCACGGCGCTGCGGTTCCGCAGCTTGCGCAACGCCGCCATGCCGTCGATCTCTGGCAGGCCCAGGTCGAAGAGAACCAGGTCCAGCTGTCTGGCTCCCGCCGCGCACAACGCGGCGCTGGCTGTGGATACCGCGCGCACCTCGTGTCCGAGTTCTTCCAGTGTGCTCACCAGTGCTGCCTGCGCGATCGGGTCGTCGTCGACCACAAGAGTTCTCGGCATGACGGCGAGCCTACGAGCCCGGACGCGGGACGGCATCGTCATCCGGGGAGGTCGACGGTATTCGACACTTCGGATGTTTCTCTTCGTCCCTTTGGGGCAGAGTAATGTCTGTTCGCGGCTTGTCTGTCCACAGTGGCCACCGACGGTGTGTCGGATGCTCGCGGGCGGTTCCGCGCCTGGCGGTCGACGAACGATCACACGGCAGCCGGTGGCGGTCTCGTTCGCGGACTTGTGGAGCAGGTCGGCGGTCTCAAAGAGCGGGTCCAACGCCGGATTGATGCCCGCCAGGTTCATTTCGCGTTCGACAGCGGTGAGGTCGGCGCCCTAGCGGTCCGCGAGGACGCGTCGCAGGTATGCCGTGTCGTGGTCCTAGCCTGCACGAGGTGATCCCTGGCCGTAACTTCCGCCGCGCGTGGTCAGCAGGATGGCGGCTTTGCCGTCGGGCAGCCCTTCATCCCGGTAAGGCGCGCCGGCGATCGCTACGTCGATCCAGGTCTTGACCTGCTGGGGCACACCAGTTGCACAAGGGCAGGGGAAGAACTGCAGCACTGGCGTCCCGCTGTGCCCACGACTGCTGGGCCACCGCTCGGCGCCGGCCACACCCCGGCGGACCTTCACACCGACTCACAGCGCGACATGCTCGCGCTGTCCCAATACGTCACAGGGTCGACGCCGGCGTGCCGGCGCATGAGCCCGGTGCTGGCCGAGTTCTGCTCCTGTACGCCGGCGTCGACGCGCAGCTGAAGCGCTAGTCAGGGCTGGACTTCTCCGAGTACACGATCTTGACCTCGCTCGCCCGCCGATGAACCGGACCTCGCTCCGCGAAGCCTTCGCGCTCGACGAGACCTTCGCCCTGGCCCAGCGCCCGGAGATCCATCACATCCGAACGCGGGTCCCGGCTCAACATCGCTGAGATCGAACCGTCCACACTGTCGCGGCAATGCCTTGACCGCGGCATCGGCGACCTCGACACCCTCAACGCCGAACTCGCCGCCTGGGAACGCGCCACCAACGCGAATCAGCGCGGAGTCGACTGGCAGTTCACCACCGACGCTCTGTCTGGACCGCGCTGAGCAGCAGGCGCCACTGGCGCGACGTCGATGGTCCACTCGTCGGTGGCGAGCGGGTACCAGCTCGGTGCAACCCGCTAACTACGCCGCCGCACCATCGCACGTGAGAGCCCCCCATGGGGGCGGCCTTCTTCGTCCGCAGATCCGTGGCGAGCGAATGCGTGAACGTGGCACGGTTGAAGAGCAGAAGGCCGCGCTGTCCTCAGGCGACTGGGTCGGGACCCGCACGCCGGTGACGTCGAAGCCGTTCGCAGTCAGCAGATCGTGCACCCCCTGCAGGCCGGAGCCTTCGACCAAACCGCCGTGTATCCATACGATGTTCTGCAACAGAGTCATGACCGCTTCTTTCTTGAGAGAGGCCAGAATTTCTTGGCAGAAAAGCTACGTTCGCGATGCAGCGGCCGCATACGTCAGATGACGGTTTGTGCGACGTACGTCCCCACCGCCTGGCCCTGTGGGACGCGGTAAGGACGCCGAGTCCACGGCGGTTGACGGTGGCCCGTCGTGGAGCGATCCGACGGCCCAGCCCGAGGTGCTGGCGGCTCAAACGTGCCTGCGTGAGTTGAGCGCGATGTGTGCACAGTGGCCACGCACAGGCTGGCCGAGATCATGCCTGACTGGAGGCGTCCGGCCAGACCTCGATGCTACTCGCTGTTCGCCGGCTTGCCGGCCTCGTCGACCCGCCAGGTGAGCGCTTCGTCCGAGTTGTCGGAGTCCGTTGTGGACTTCTTCGGTGCCACCGTCGGCTGACGGCGTCCACATCGCCGCCTCGTCTCTGGATAGCTACGCCGTTCGTTCCTGAGATCGGTCGCAGGCCTACGACGTGAACTGAGCAAGCTGCACGCATATCGCGGCAACCCAGGCCTGTTAATTGAATCTGTTTCAGGTCGAGAGTGGTTCTGTGCGTTACTAGCTCTGCTACGCGCTATTTGTTAGTGCTCGCGAAGGGTCCTTGCCGCAGCCTGGAATTTCATTCGACTGCAATTTTCGAAGAGGACGCTCTCGGCAGCAGCACCGGATGTGCGGTTCATTCCGGTGTTCAGGACCTAGCTCGGATGGTCTTCCAGTTTTACCGAGAGCGCGTCGCGTAGCGCAGCTCTTGAGGTCACACCCAGCTTGGGAAAGATCTGGTACAGGTGCGTGCTGACGGTCCGCGGGGACAGGAACAGCCGTGCCGCGATCTCCTTGTTGCTCAGTCCGCTGGCGGCGAGCTCAGCGATCTCTCTTTGCTGTGGCGACAACGAGGCTGCCCGATCCGAGTCGGTGCTCAGTGTGTGGCGCACTCTTGCGACCCACGGTTCGGCACGGAGCCGGATGAAGGTGTCCAATGCGGATGACAGGTGGAGTCGTGCCTCAGTCAAAGCATTGGCGCGGAGGAGGCGTTCTCCGTACGCGAACTGGATGCGGGCTCGGTCAAATGGCCACCGGGCAGAACCTTCCGTCGCCAGGGCCTGCTCGAACAAGACGGGCTCGCCTTGTGCCATGGCAGCAGCTCCGGCGGTGATCATGGCCAGCCGCGGGGACAGGCCAGGTAGCCCGGCGTTCTGAGCGCATCTTGCGTGGCTCGCTGCCAGTTCGATCTGGCCGTCGCGAGCAGCAGCTTCCGTGAGGTCCAGCACGGTCCGCAACGCAAAAGGCACGTGCGGGGCGAGAGTTCCGGGTGGACTCACAAGGCAGACGTGGTGAAGCGCAGACGGAAAATCACCCGCAGCGAGCGCGACCATCGTCCTGACATGGGCGACGTACGCCTGTACTGCGCCGACACGACGCGGCGCTGCCCAGCGCTCCATCTGGTCCGCCAGGGAATGAGCGCTTTCCGAGCCACGGCTTGCCGCGATCATCGCCTGGATGTACAACCCAGGCCACGTCAGAAGGCGATAGTCGTTCACACGGCAGAGCTCCAAGCCCTCATGGCTGAGTTGCCAAGCCTCATCCCATTCGCCAGTCAGATATGCGTGGTTGGCCAACAGGAACAAGGCTTCGATGGCTGCCGTGACCGCGCCGCCCGAGCGTCCATCCTGCACGACATGGCGCAAGGCTTCACGGCAACCGCCAAGGCGGTCGAGGTAAGCGGCCGCCATCGCGACGCGGATGATGTGGACCTGATCGGTCTCGACCGCAAGATCAACGATCGCGGCGTCGAGGCGGTCCAGGGCGGACAGAGCGGTTCGGGCGGGGTCACGGAACGTGTCCCGCAGCAGTGCCAGCAGCAACGGGACAGTGGGCTCCACATGGGTGAGTGCGATGTCGAATGGTGTCCAAAGCTGTGAGCGGCCGCCGAAGAAGCACAGTCGCAGCAGCGTGTGCAGGGCCTCGACTACGGTGGGATCGGTTGCATCGTAGGGACGGGGCAGGATTTCGATAGCACTGCTCAGCAACCGATGTGCTGTGTCGACATCGCCGTCACCGTTGAGGAGCAGGTGGGCGGCCGCGATGGTGAGCTCCATGGATCCAGCGGCAGTCGGGTCGGCGACGCGAGCTGCGGCCAACAGCCTCGGCACGTCACGAAGGTGCCCGGCTACGTTTGCGCCGAGATAGGCAGCCATGGCGAGTCGTCTCGCGCGATCAGGGCCGTTGTCGCCGAGGTCGGCGGCGCGAATCAAGCCGGCTACCGCCCCGGTCGAGTCACCGCGGTCGAGGCTTTGGCGTGCAGCCCATTCCAGCAGTTGGGCAACCTCTTCGTCGGGGCCGGTGGCGGCTTCGGCAAGGTGCCATGCTCGCAGTTCGGGACGGTCAACGAGTTGGCTGGCGAGCGTGTTGTGCGCTTGTCGCCGTTCCTCTGAGGTCGAGATGTCCACGACTGCTGCGCGGGTGAGCGGATGACGGAATGACAGCCTTCCCCGTTCTACGCGCACAAGTCCTGCTCGTTCTGCAGGAGCGAGGTGATCCAAACTGGGCGAGCTTAGAACCCTGGTCGGGTTGCCTGTGCGATCGAGTGCTGCTACGAGCAGTAACCGTCGCGTGGCATGAGGTAGTTGCTGCACTCGATGTGCGAAAACTCGTTGAAGTCTGTTTGTGATGGGCAGTACGTCCGGCAGATCTGCCTCTGCTGCGCGCTGCTCGCCCGTCAAAGCGACTGGAAGTTCCAGCAGAGCGAGAGGATTGCCGCGGGCTTCGCCCAGCAGCCGCCCGCGCACGGACTTTGCCATAGCGGGAAAGCGCTGTTGCAGAAGGGTTTCGGCCGCATCGTCATCGAGCGGTAGAAGATTGTGGGCGGGCAACTCCTCTTGATCGAAGAAGCCGACCTCGTCGCTGCGCGTCGCGGCGAGGAAGACAACTCGGCTCCCGGAGATCCGCCGGGCCACAAAGCCGAGGACGCTGGCGCTCGGTCTGTCCAACCAGGACAGATCATCGACGACGACCAGTACTGGTCTGGACTCTGAGGCGTCCACGAGCAACGACAACGCAGCATGTCCGATGACGATCGGTTCTTCCGCGCGCTCGTCACTGAGCCCAACCGCTGCCCGCAACGCCCGGACTTGAGTTGGAGGCAGGACGTGAAGGTGATTCAGCAGAGGATGCAGTACTTGATGCAAACCGGCGAAGCTCAGGCTCGCCTCGAACTGGGATCCAGTGGCATGCAGGACAAGGAAGCCCTGCTGCCTGCCATGTGCAGCAGCGACCTCCAGCAGCGCGGTCTTGCCGATGCCCGCCTCCCCGGACAACAGCAGTGCGCCGCCCTGGGCCGCGGCGCTGTCGACGAACGCGAGTACACGCTGCACATCCTGTTCGCGTCCAACCAGTTCCATGACTGAAGAGTCTAAACGTATTTGTCATGACAAACCGTCATCTGATGGTGCAGCAGACCCTTGGCTACGTGAGGCCTTGAGTCATGCACAGAGATCAGAGTGCCCGACAGTGTCGGTGAACATGCCGACTCACGCGACGCGGCGGGCTCCGGCCGTGCCGCTGCCCGCCGACCACGTCCGTGCATCGTCAGGGCGTACCTCGGCCGCCATCCTGGTCCGCGTGGAGTCAGAGCGGGCGCAAGCGCTGAACCTGTCTGCTGAGGTTCCCGGCATGAAAGGACGCCGCCACGATGTCACCCCGGTCAAGAGCGGCGATCAGTTCCGCTGTCAAAGCCGTGACCGCGAGGACCTCGAGCAAGCGGTCCGCTTCGTCCAGAGCACCTGATCCGATCAACTCCTGCCGTCTTTGCCGCAACACGTCTTCAGTCCACGCCACCATCGATCCCCATTCCGTGCTCGCCCCAGTCTGGGCGGCGCCTTCGCAGCGAAGGGACAACTCGGTGACGGCGGCACGCCTCTTTGCCCTTTTGGCGTCAGCAGTTTGCCCGTCGGACATTCGCGACGTGGGCCGTGGAGTTGGGGAACGAACACCGTGTTCACGATGGACTGTCCACTCATGCTGCGTCCGTGACGAACCGTGATCGTATGACTGGAAGGTCGTCACAACCGGTCTGCCTGATATCTCTTCCCCATCGGGGATGGCATCGCTGAGCCGCTCCTCGTCACCGTCGGCGACAACCCAGAACGCCTGAGCCGCGGGGAACCGGCACCGGGGACCGAACGCGCACATTGGCTGGTAATTCCAGGCAGCTGACAGCCAAACGATTGCCTTGGCTGCCAATACTGAGGTGTGAGCTCACGCGTCAGATCCTCAACGACCGTCCTGGTCGTGGTGCTTGCGGCGCTCATCACGGGCACGTTCGGCACGATGCTGGTCGAAGCTCAGGATGATGGCTACTACGTGCCGGCTACGACGCTTGAGCCGACCCAGCAGACCGTGAACGTACCGAGCGTCGTGGTGCGCTGCGGAACCAATGAGCGACGTCACCTCAACCCGGACAACCCGGTCGCCGCACCGGGCGTTCGGGCCGCTGCGCACCACATGCACGAGTACGTCGGCAACACGTCGACGGACGCGATGTCGACCGACGCCACGTTGAGCGCCTCCACCACCACGTGTGAGAGAGGTGACCTGTCCAGCTACTCCTGGCCGGCGCTGAGGCTGACGGACGGTGCCGCTCACGACATGCACGCGGAGGGCGGCGGTGCTGACGGCAATCTTGCCGGGGTTCTCCCGCCGGACAGCGTGGAAGTTCGCTACGAAGGAAGCCCTGCCGGACAGGTGGTTCCCATGCCGCGGTTCCTGAGGATGATGACGGGAGACGCGAAGGCAGTCACCAACGGCTTTGGAGCTGATACTCGAGCGAGATGGGGATGCTCCGACACCGCCGGTCGTTTCACGACGAAGTACCCGCTTTGTGACGACGGCGACCAGACGCTGCGCGTCTACGAGTTCCCCAGTTGCTGGGACGGGGCCAATGTCGACAGTGCCTCGCACCGCTCGCACGTGGTTTTCCCGCTCGGGAACGGGGTCTGTCCTGTTCGGACCTTTGCGATTCCACGTCTCGTTGTGGCTGTCGGCTACAAGATCCCGCACGGTCGTCCGTTCGTGATCGACACCTTTCCCAGCGAGTTGCGCCATCCGGCGACAGATCACGCGGGATTCATCAACGTGATGCCGGAGGCGCAGATGAGCGGGATCGCCACTCGGCTCAACGAACGACAGTGACTGTCACGGCGTTCGATGACACTCCTGCCCGTGCTCGTCTCGTGACGCACCGAGATAGTCGCCACCAATGGCAACACCGTGAGGTCACGGTGATCTCCTTGGCCGCCCCGCCGCGACTCACCTTTCCACTCACACTCTGGGAACATGTTCCATGGAGCCGAGGCTCCTGTTCAGGCGGGATCAACGCCTTTCCTGCGACCCTCTTGGGTGCTGGACAGGACGCGGTGCACGGTCTCCCCGGTGTTCCTGCATGGCCGGTATCAACCTTGCCGGATCGTTCACCGAATGCATGAATCGCGGCCCGTGCGTAGTCCTCGCGGACCTGCATCGACAAGGTGGTGTCACGGACCGCTTGACCTTGGCCAGACATCAGCACCACAATCGCCCGCCTCAACTTCACCGGAACCTTTGCGGTCCTGGTGATCCGCTGGAGCTTGCGCCCCTCTTTCAACGATAAACCGCAGACGAACAAGCTCGTGATGGGAATGCCGCCGCTGCGTCACTGAAAGCTCTGTTCCATCGACCGACTGTGGGCGTGGATCCGGCCGCACGAGGTCTTTTCAGACTCGGACGCCGTTGGCGTTCAGCCAGCCAAGCGGGTCGATCTTTCGGGACCCTCCCAGCCACACCTCGAAATGCAGATGTGGACCGGTCGACTCGCCGCGATTTCCCATCGTCGCGATCTGCTCGCCTGCTTTCACCGCGCGTCCGGCCGAGATCAGGATTCGGTCGACGTGTCCGTAAACGGTGATCGTGCCGTCTGCGTGCCGGACCCGCATCCACAGGCCGAAACCGCTGGCAGGGCCTGCTTCCACGACAACGCCATCGGCTGCGGATCTGATCGGCGTTCCGATCGCGTTCGCGATGTCGATCCCGAAATGGGTCGTGCCCCACCTGGCGCCGAAGCCGGATGTGAACACACCGTCGGCGGGACGCACGTACTTCGGCTTTTTGGCCTCCTCTGCCGCGGCAGCGGCCTGACGTGCCTGCTCGGCGGCCTGGCGTTCCGCTTCGGCCTGTGCCGCGCGTCTGCTCTCAAGAATCAAGACTTGGTAGCGCGCAGTCGCAACCCGTACGTAGGCTTGGGTCTGTGCTACCTGTTCCCGTATGAGTCTGGTCATCGCTTTGCCGACATCGACCTGAGGCTGGTAGTCGCCGGCATGGGCCGCATGCGCTGATGCCAGCACCACTGCGGCAGTGGTGGCTGCGGTCGCCCATCTCTTCACAACGTCGCTGATCAACCGAAGATCCTTTCATTGGGGATACTTCGGTTACACGAAAACGATCAACAACCCGGATGTGCCGCAGGCACCTGTCGCCCTATTTCCCTCTGAGTTGTGCACTATTGGACCGGTTTTGTCTCCCGGCATGATTGGAAATCGCCCACAGTAGGAGGTGAGCGGCAGAATGGAATGCTAGTGGTGGGCTCGCGGGAACCCGAATGCCTGGTGTGCATCAGTCGATAACCGGGTGACTGCGCGTCACTTCCGATTTGATCCCTAGGCAGCGCTCGTGGCCGCGTGTTCCGGCCAATGCTCATTGGTGTTCGAATGGAGTGGCGGCAAGATCTAGAATCCGAAAAGTCTTATTGACGAGATCCGTCGATCTGATCAACTCGCGGTGAGCTCCTGATCGTGTGGCTGTCGCAGCATTCCCGTCAGCTCGTCGACGAGTGCTGTGAGGCTTTCGGGGACGAGGTCACCGCAGCTCCGCCAGTCGACGATTCTGTCGCTGCGTGAGCAGGCGCTGGCGAACGGGACCTGCCTGGGGAACCCCATGCGCACGATGTGCGCATCAGACCTGGCATGCCGAGCGAGCCGGCCATCGCGATCACGGGCAGCTGTGCGAACAGCCACGGGTTGACGCCGAGCTGCTGGGTCAGCGGATTTCCCGGGGTGATCAGTCCCCGAACCAGGGCGAGTACCCGGCTGATCTGTCGGCCTCGGCTGTGCCCGATGATCGCGGGCTTGCCCAGTGGTGTTCACACGGCGCTCGAGTACGTCCTCGCTACGCTGCACGATCACTTCACCGCAATCAAGGCCAAGCTGAATAGGAGCGGGCTGGCAGCGGAAGTTCAACCTGTGCATCAGATCGTGCAGATGCGCCAGCAGCTGCACGATGCGGCACAGCCCGCCGATCAGGAGCAGTGGTAGCTTGCGCGCGGCGAGGGGCGGCGCGGTCCACAGTGGATCGGTCTTGATCTCCGCCTGTTGCACCAACGCCTTGGCTTCATGCCAGACCGGGATGTGCAGCCAGTCCGTCACACGGTGAAGCGGAGCCTGAGGGCCTGCTGCTGCCTTGAGTTGATCCACCGCAGACTCCTCACTTGCCGCGCGACTGCGTACTGTTCGAGGTTCCCCGTGTGCGGATACACGTGTGATGCACCGGTCAGGTTCGGCTCCGATGGCGTAACGACCGTCCGGGGCGTCGAACTGCGCACGTTGGGGCGGAATTGTGCGACATCAACCATCAGCGCGGGTATGTGCTGCCACCGGCTCAGCGCTGCTGACCTATGAGATAACGCCAGCCCTTCCAGCGTGCGAGGGACAAAGGCGCACCCGAGTGTCAGCGGCATGGCGATCGTGCGCCGAATGGAGCAGACTGCGTCAGTTGAGACGTGGTGGCGGAGCGAGGTGGTCGTGTGGCCAAATCTACGATCAAGGCACCGGTGACCCAGGTACCACGGCGAAAGCGCTCCGTCGCGAAGGTCGACGCGTCGCGGCTGCGAGGTTCCGTAGTCGTGGGGGTTGACGGCTCGTCCGCTGGCTACCACGCCTTCGAGTGGGCGGCGCGTCACGCCGTGGCGACGTGTACGGACCTGCAGGTTTACGACATGTCCGCACGATCAGGCCCATTAGCCGGCGACGAGACTCTGCACCGGGTGTTGCGGCGCCTGCCGACGCTCACCGCGCACTTCCGGCTGGGCGGAACCAACCCGGTCCGAACCATGACCACCTCGGGAGCGGAGCAGGACATTCTCGTGCTCGCTGGCAGCGGGCACACCAGCGACTCGGCCGGTCTCAAAAGGAGACTGATACAGGCTGCGATCACGAGGACGCGATCTGCAACGGTGCTGGTTCAGGGCCGTCCGGAAGCCATTCGCGGCGAATACGGATGGGTCACGGCGGTGGTCGGGCGGGGCCACGAGGTGGCCGTTCTGGACAGCGCGATCACGCTATGCCGAGTCCGAGGGGCACAGCTACGCGTGGTGCACCTGCGCCCCCTGTTACCGGGACAGGGGAACCTCGTCAACGACAGCGTGGTGAGCAGCGCCGCTGCGTACCTGCGCGACGCCGCACCCGATCTCAGTGCCGACTTCATCCTCGACCGCCGTCAGCCTCACGAATCGTTCGCGGCGCTGCACAGCGACCTCGTGGTGCTCGAACGCGGACACCAGGGCGCCGCCCTGATCACCAGGACAGCTCTCTATCACGCTGCCTGTCCAGTTCTCATAGTTCAGTGCTGAGCGCGGACCGCGATCGATCGGCCCGGCTCGTCTGCAGCAGCACCTCGGGGGAGCGCGTGTTGATTTGAGCTGGCGCGGCGGTTTCCAGCTGACAGCAGATGCGAGGAACCTGCTGTGGCCGACGCGTGAAAGGTGATCCGCGGACCGCATCGGCGGGTTCCGGGTGCTCCTGCGTGCCATCGTTGTCGCGCCGGCTCGCTCACCGTCGCACAACGATGCGGAATGGTCAGGCCAAGCCGAACTTCTCCGCGTGGACCTGACCGTTCGGCACGTTCAGCCGGCGCAGTCCGTTCAGCACGGCCGCCGTCATGGCGGGCGGACCGCAGACGTACACGTCGCGAGCCACGATGTCAGGCACCAGCTGGTGCAGGGCCCCCGGTTCGAACGGCCGGGCTCCCTGGCCGGTCCGGCCGGTGAGCAGGTGCAGCCGGCCGCGGCGGGCCGCGACGAGTTGGCGCAACTCGTTCAGCAGCACGGCCTCGCGCTCGTCACGCACCCGGTAGAGCACGACGAAGTCGCCGGGGACGTGCTCCTGCAGCAGAGCTCGGATGGGGGTGACACCGACGCCGCCCGCGATCAGCAGCACGCCCGGCCGGGTTCGGTGCAGTGAGGTGAACGCCCCGTACGGACCTTCGACGAACACGCGCGTCCCGTGCCGCAGGGTGCGCAGGCCCGCGCTGCCCTTGCCGACGGCCTTGGCGGTCAGCCGCAGCGTGCGGCCGTCAGGCTCGGCCGACAGCGAGAACGGGTTCGCCAGCCACCAGTGGCGGTGTCCGGGGAATCGCCAGATGCAGAACTGGCCGGACTTGGC
>NZ_FOYL01000028.1 GCF_900115955.1 Lentzea waywayandensis | reverse complement strand
ATGCCGCGCTGGACATCACCACCGGCAAGGTCATCGGCCGGCTGCACGCACGGCACCGCGCGATCGAGTTCAAGAAGTTCCTGATCGCCATCGACAAAGAAGTGCCCGCGGACCTGGCCGTGCACCTGGTGATGGACAACGTCTCGACCCACAAAACCCCGGTGATCAAACGATGGCTGGCCGCCCACCCACGCTTCACTGTGCACTTCACACCGACCTCGAGCTCCTGGCTCAACCTCGTCGAACGCTGGTTCTCCGAGCTGACGACCAAGAAACTCCAACGCGGAAGCCACACCAGCGTCCGCGCGCTCAACCGCGACATCCGCGCATGGATCGAGACCTGGAACGACGACCCACGGCCCTACGTCTGGACCAAGACCGCCGCCCAGATCCTCGACTCCATCGCACGCTACTGCACACGAATTAAGAACTCAGGACACTAGCCTGGCGGGTGCAGGTCCCGCGTCTCCAGGTGATGTGTGGCCGAGGCGTGAGCGGATGCGTGTGTTGGCTGCCGCCCGAGGAACGCGGCCAGTCCGGCAGACAGACCACCGGATGCAGATCGGCGAGGCCGGGTTCAGGCGCCTGGTGTGAGAGTTCGTGGCTGGTGTGTCCGTCCTAGCCTGGCGGGTGCAGGTCCCGCGTCCCCAGGTGATGTGTGGCCGAGGCGTGAGCGGATGCGTTTGTTGGCTGTCGCCCGAGGAACGCAGACAGTCCGGCAGACAGACCACCGGATGCAGATCCCCAGGTGGCGAGTCCCAAGCCGAGCGCGGCGGAACGGCCAGGACAAAGCGCGGGCCGCGGGGTAGCGGTGCGCGCTTCGTCTCGGCGGGGGACGGGTGGGGGATCAGATCGCGGGACCGCGGCGGTCCGGCGTCGGCGCAGGGGTCTGCGTCTGGTTGTTCTGCTGGGCCGCGAGCAGGTCGCGGATCTCGATGAGCAGCTCGACGTTCGTCGGCTCGGACGGACCGGCCTCCTCGCCCCTCTTGCGGCGCTCCTGGATCTTCTGGATCGGCAGCACCAGGACGAAGTAGACGACAGCGGCCACGATCACGAAGTTGATCGCGGCGTTGATGACGGTGCTGAAGTCGACGTACGTGTCGGGCTTGCCTTCGCGGAGTTGGAAGCCGAGGCCTGCGGTCTCGGCACTGCCCAGAGACGAGATGAGCGGCTTGATGAGGCTCGTGGTGAACGCGGTGACGATCGCGGTGAAGGCCGTGCCGATGACCACGGCCACGGCCAGGTCGACGACGTTTCCGCGCATCAAAAAGTCTTTGAAACCCTTCAGCATCAGCGGAGAGTAACGGCTAATGCATGATCCAGTGACATCGCGGCCACACGAGTTGCATTAAGTCTCGGCAACGTCAGGACGACGACTTCGCCGCGCGTCTCCCGCACCGCCGCGTTCTCCGCGAGCACCTCTCCCGCCGCCGACACCACGTCGACCCGGCCGCCCGGCCGCACCACCGCGGCGAGGCCCTGGTCAGCCACCCGGACGGCCACCGAGGCCTGATCGTCGGCGACGTCGGCGAGATCGAAGTCGGTCAACGGGACACCCGCTCTGGCCGGCGACGACAACGAGCGGCCCACCACGGCGTCGGAGGCCGGGAACGAGCCCGGCAGCGGCGTGGCGAGCGACATGACCTGGACGTCGGCGGCGGTGAGCGGTTCTCCGGCGGGTAGGTCGCGTGAGGCGACCACGGCGGGATGGCCCACGTCCGGCCAGAAGAACGTCAACAGGGCCAGCAGCGCCAGCCCGAGAGCCAGAAAGCGGCGCCACGCGGCGGAAGGACGGCGGCGTGCCAGCGAGCGGACCCGGTCGGAAACGGTCGCGGAAAGGTTCATGCCTCCGACCGTAGGACGGTCGGAGGCAGTCGAATGGGGGTCAGGCGCAAGTTGTGGACAACTCGCGATCTTCAGGACGCGGCGGCCGCCGGAGCGCTCGTCGAGGACTTCGAGTCCGAAGAGGACTTCGTCTCCGCGGGCTTCGAGGACTTCGTCTCCGTCGAGGAGGCGGAAGTCGACGACGTGCTCTTCGACGCGCCCGAACGGCTGTCCGTGCGGTAGAAACCGCTGCCCTTGAAGACGACGCCGACGGCGCCGAAGAGCTTGCGCAGCTTGCCCGAGCACTCGGGGCACTCGGTGAGGGAGGAGTCGCTGAACGACTGCACAGCCTCGAACCGGTGCTCACACGCGGTGCAGGCGTACTGGTACGTAGGCACTGGGTCTGCTCCTAGCTCTGGCACTCGACCTTTGTGAGTGCCAACACGATTTTCGCTCAGGACCTTCCCGGAGCGCAAACACCCCAGGTCAAAGTCACAGCCATCGCAGACCCACCGAGGGGGTCAGCACGCCGTTCATCCGCACGTCGTGAGGCTCCGCGGGCACCTCGGACAGCACCTCGCAATCCCGCACGACGCCCACCAGCGGAGCTGTGACCAGCGGCAACGAGCGATCGTAGTGCCCCTGCCCCTTCCCGATCCGCACCCCGTCCACCGACACCGCGAGGGCGGGCACGAGCACCAGTGAGGCTCCAGCGATCGCCGAGGCGCCGAGCCGGGGACCGGTGGGCTCCAGCAGCTTGAACCCGGCGGGGGCGAGTCCGGACGGCCCGGTGTGCACGGCCCAGTCGAGCGGCGAGTCGCCCGTCACGATCGGTAGCAGCACCCGGCAGCGCAGCCCGTCGAGCCACGAGGCGTCACCGGGCTCCGAGCCGACCGGCAGGAAAGCACACACCGTCTGATCAGCATCAACGTCCAAAGCGGCGACGTGCGCGGCCAGCGCGGCGGCTTCAAGAGTGCGAACTTCAGCGGACAGCGAACGCCGTGAAGCCAGCAACCGTGAACGCAGCGTGGCCTTCCGGTCACGAAGATCGGACGTCATGGTGGGTATCCCTCGGTATGTCGTTAGCATCGCTGCCCATGAGCAGCGCCTTCCACACCGCTATCGTGCCCGCGGCCGGTCTGGGCACCCGTTTCCTCCCCACGACCAAAGCCGTGCCGAAGGAACTGCTGCCCCTGGTCGACACCCCCGCCATCGAGTACGTGGCGCGGGAGGCAGCCGAGGCCGGCGCGACGAAGCTGGTCATCGTCACCTCGCCCACGAAGGCGTCGGTGGCCGACTACTTCGACGCCAACCCCGAGCTCGAGCAGTCGCTCGCCGCGCGCGGCAAGGCCGACCTGGTCGAGAAGATCCAGCGGGCGCCGAAGCTGATCAAGGCCGAGACCGCGATCCAGGAGCAGGCGCTCGGCCTCGGGCACGCCGTCGGCTGCGCCGAGGGCAACCTGACCGGCGAGGACGAGGCCGTCGCGGTGCTGTTGCCCGACGACATCATCCTGCCGAACGACGCCCTCCAGAAGATGGCGAAGGTCCGCGAGGAGAAGGGCGGCAGCGTCCTGCTGGCGTTCGACATCCCGCGCGAGCAGATCTCCGCGTACGGCGTGTTCGACGTCCGCGACACCGACAACGACGACGTCAAGCAGGTCGTCGGCATGGTCGAGAAGCCGAAGCCGGAGGATGCGCCGTCGACGTTCGCCGCGGCCGGCCGGTACCTCCTCGACCGGGCGATCTTCGACGCGCTCAAGCGCATCACGCCGGGCGCGGGGGGCGAGCTGCAGCTCACGGATGCCATCGCACTGCTGATCAACGAGGGTCACCCCGTGCACGTCGTGGTCCACCGGGGCGGGCGACACGATCTCGGCAATCCCGCCGGATTCCTGCGGGCTGCGGTTGACTTCGCACTCAAGACCCCTGAGTACGGACCCGATCTGCGTGAGTGGTTGCGGGAACGCCTCGACAACTCCTGAGCGCGAGGACCAATCACATGAGGTCAGTTGACGAGCAGCTCGCTCGGGTGATCGCGGCCGCGGTGCGGCCCGCGCCCGTGCGCGTGGCGATCTCGGAGTCGCAGGGCCTGCTCTGCGCCGAGGAGGTCATCGCGGAGCGCGCGTTGCCCGGCTTCGACCAGGCCGCCGTGGACGGCTACGCGGTGCGCAGCGTCGACGTGTCCGGTGCGAACGCGAGCCCGGTGCAGCTGCCGGTCGTCGGCGAGATCCCGGCCGGCTCCCGGCAGCCGCGGCGGCTCCAGCCGGGCCAGGCGGTGCGGATCGCGACGGGCGCGCCGCTGCCGACGCTGGCCGACGCGGTCGTGCCGCTCGGCTACACCGACGGCCACCAGGCCAAGGTGACGGTCAACCGCAGCGTGCCGTCCGCCGGGTTCGTCCGCCGCACCGGCGAGGACGTGCAGACCGGTGACGTCGCCGTGCGCCGCGGCGCGTCCATCGGCGCTGCTCAGGTGGGTCTTCTGGCCGCTGTCGGACGCAACAAGGTGCTCGTGCATCCCCGTCCGCGCGTGTCCGTCATCTCGCTCGGCGAGGAGCTCGTCGACGTCGACCGCACGCCCGGCCAGGGCCAGGTCTACGACGTGAACTCGTACGCGCTGGCCGCCGCCGCACGTGACGCGGGCGCCGAGGTCAGCCGGGTCGGCATCATGTCGGCCGACCCGCGCCGGCTGCGCGAGGTGATCGAGGGACGGCTGCTGCTCTCCGAGATCGTCGTCATCGCCGGCGGCGTGGGCGGCACGATCGGCGACGAGGTCAGGGCGGCGATCACCGATCTCGGCGACATGGACGTCACCCGCGTCGGCATGCACCCCGGCTCCGCGCAGGGCTTCGGCCGGCTCGGCCCGGACGCCGTGCCGACGTTCCTGCTGCCCGCGAACCCGATGAGCGCGCTCGTGGTGTTCGAGGTGCTGGTCAGGCCTCTGATCAGGGCCGCGCTGGGCAAGAAGAACCCGTACCGCCGCGCCGTCAGCGCACGCCTGCTGTCGCCGTTGCAGTCGACGAAGGGCCGCCGGGGCTTCCTGCGCGGCCAGCTGCTGCGCGACGCGGACAACGGCGAGTACCTGGTGCAGCCGCTCGGCACGTCCGGTTCGCACCTGCTCGCGTCACTGGCGGAGGCCAACTGCCTGATCATGGTCGACGAGGACGTCACCGAGGTCTCCGTCGGTGAAGAGGTGCTGGTCAGCTTCCTTGCGCAGCGTGGATGAGCGCTTTCGCCGATCTGGGCAGACACCCCGGCTGGCCGGTCCGGCTGGGGCCGCTCCAGGTGCGCGCGGGAACCGTTGAGCTGCGCGGACCCCGGCTCTTCGACGGCAGCAGGTGGTCGAAGCTGCGCATCCGCGACCGCGCCTACCTCGAACAGTGGGAACCCACGGCGCAGGAGGGCTGGGACGAGCGCAACGCGACGTTGTCCTGGCCCGCGCAGTGGTCGTCGTTGCGCGGCATGGCCCGGCGCGGCTCCACGCTGCCGTTCATGATCCTCGTGGACGGCGAGGTCGCCGGTCAGATCACCATCGGCAACATCGTGCGCGGCTCGCTGCTGTCGGCCTGGATCGGCTATTGGGTAGCCGCTGATCGGGCGGGCGGCGGCGTCGCAACGGCGGCGGTGGCGTTGCTCACGGACCACGCTTTCCGCGACGCTGGTCTGCACCGGCTCGAAGCCACCGTCCGTCCCGAGAACGGCGCCTCGATCCGCGTGCTCACGAAGTCCGGATATCGCGAGGAAGGCCTCTTCAAACGTTATCTGGATGTTGCCGGACAGTGGCGCGACCACCTCTGCTTCGCCCTCACGTCCGAAGAGGTCCCTGATGGCCTAGTGCGCCGTTTGGTCGCACGCGGAGAGGCCCGTCTTCCCTGACGTTTGCTTCCGTTTGCCCTAATCACTTCACCCAAAAGTGGGTGATACACCACACTTTGGTACGCACCGAGTTCGGCGTGCCTCCGACACAGGTGTGACTGTTGTGACTAGCGTGGTTGTCAGCACCACGCGTGGGCCGGGGGAGGTGAACGGGGAATGCCGAGTTCGCTGATCATCATTGCGCTGGTCGTCGCCTGGCTCGTGGTCCTCGTCCCCATGATGGCCCGCAAGCGCCAGGAGAGTGCGCGCAGCGTGGGGGAGGAGTACGACGCCATGCCCGACGCCGAGTACGACGACATCCACGACATCGACGACGACTACTTCGACGAGGAGGAGTACGTCGAACGCCCCTTCCGGCGCGGCCGTGGTGGCTACGACCCGGAAGCCGCCGTCCTGGTGGCGCAGGCCAAGTACGCGTTCCGCCGCAGAGTGGTGGCGTTCCTGCTCGTCGCCGCCGTCGCGACGGGAATTGTCGCCGGCGTGTTCTACGCGAAGCTCTGGTACGGCCACGCCGCGCTCGACCTGCTGATCGTGGGCTACCTGACGTACCTGCGCCGGCAGGTGCGGATCGAAGAGGAGATCCGCGCGCGCCGGCTCGCCCGCCTGCAGCAGGTGCGTCGCCGCCGTGCGACGGGCCCGCAGCAGCAGGAGACCCCTGCCGCCGAAATCCCGCAGCAGGCCGCCGAGGAGCCCGAGACCACCAAGGTCGAGGTCGTCGAGGACAGGCCCGCGCTGCCGCCGTTGCCGCGCTTCGAACACCACGTCCGTCCGGGCACCATCCCGGTCGACTCCGACGACGAGGACCCGGTCTTCGTCGAGTTAGAGGGACTGGAGTCGCTGCGGTACCGAGGTGCTGTCGGGGCATAGGAGGGGGTGGTGAAACACCCCTTCTGGGACTGCTATAGTTCTCTCGTAACACCGCAAGGGGCTGTAGCACAGTTGGTAGCGCGTCTCGTTCGCATCGAGAAGGTCAGGGGTTCGATTCCCCTCAGCTCCACTCGTTCCTCGGGCCGAGAAGTATCTGCAGAAAGCGCAGATCTTCTCGGCCCGAGGTGTTTTCTGGGGGCCGAGCCCCCAGACCCCCACGCCGGGGGCAAGCCCCCGGACCCCCCGTAGGTTGACCAATAGGTCGGGGTGCAAAGGCTGGCCGCGATCGGGCCTGAAACGCGTTCGGTCATTGCGGTGGCGCCGGATACCTTGTGCGCGTGAACATCCTTGGGGGATTGAAAGCAGTGTTCGTTGTGGCGGTGGCACTCGCCGCCGCCGGTTGCACGCCGGGGTCTGGGGACCAGCAGGCGGCGGCGCAGGAGAAGCCGCACTTCGGCGTCGCGGGCTGGGGCAAGCTGAAGCCCGGAATGTCCAAACAGGACGCTCTCGCGACCGGTGAGCTCGCGGCCACCGGCGCGGGCAAGACCGGTACGTGCGAGGACTTCCGCTACCAGGGTGCGCCTGCGGTGGATCCGAAGCAGGTGGCGGAGGACGACGCGCTCGAGCAGAAGATCGCCGAAGCGCAGAAGGTCGCGGACGCGGCGAAAGCGGCGGTCGGGCCCGCGCCAGGGCCGAACGCGGGGGCCGCGGACTACGCCGCTTCGGCTGAGCGGATCGCGGCGTCGGCCGAGGCGAGCAACAAGGTCGTCCAGCTCACCGTGGAGTCCACGAAGCGCATCGCGGACCGGGCCGAGGCACGTGAGGCCAACGGTGGCGTGCTGTTCGCCGGGGACAAGATCCGGATGATCCTGCCGCCACCGGGCGCGACCGCCGCGAAGGACATCGCCAAGGGTGCGACGGTCGACCAGCTCAAAGCGGCTTACCCGAACGCGACCAGCAGCGACGACAAGACGTTCGAGGTTCCGGTGCCGGATCAGCGCGGGTTTGTGCTGAGCTTCCACTTCAACGAAGGGAAGCTCACGACGTTCCTCCTGTTCAACACCGAGAGCGCGTGCGCGTGAGCTGAGTCGAAAGGGCCGTTCACCGTAATGTGGGCGGCTCTTTCGTCTATATAACGGCCGTAAGCTCGTTCGGCTCCCGAAAGGCTGTTCCCATGAGCGACGCGCCGCAGGACAAAGTGACGGTCCTGTCCGCTGAGGCCCTTGCCCAGTTGAAGTCGTTCCCGCTGCACGGCGACGAACGGTTGCAGAACAAGCTGCTGTGGAAGTCGCCCAACGGCGACACGATCGTCGGTCTGATCCAGATGGCGCCCGGCGCGCGCGATGTCGGCCACAACCACCCGTCGGCAACGCAGCACACGTGGGTCATCGACGGCACGGTGAGCATCGGTGGCGTGGAGGCGACGGCGGGCTCGTACGCGTTCGTGCCGCCGGGCGTCGACCACGAGACCGTCGCGGGTGATGAGCCGGTGACGATGTTCTACGTCTACCAGCCGTTCGCTCCCGAGCACGACCACCACGACCACTGACAGATCCCTGCCAGGAACCGGACGGGACCTGAAGTCCGGCAAAGGCGGCAGGTCCAGGGGAATTCCCAGTTGCGTGGCCTGGATCTGTCACGCGGTGAAGAACTGGACACGGTCAGTCACGGCGCCCGTCGCCATCATCAGCCCATGCAGGTCTTGCGCAAGGCAGCGGCGTTGGTGGCGATCGGGGCGTTACTCGGGGGCGGCATCGCGCACGCGGAGTCCCCGTTCTTCGAGGTGCAGAGTCTCGACGGGCGCGGCAACAACCGCGCCCATCCCGAGTGGGGGACCGTCGGCGAGGGGTACTCCCGGCTCGCTCCCCCGAGGTACGCGGACGGCGCCGGGCAGCCGGCGGAGGGGCCGAACGCGCGGTACGTCAGCAACAGGATCTTCGCCGAGGGCGGGCAGCGGTACCTCTCCGAGCGGCACGTCAGCCAGTGGGCGCAGGTGTGGGCCCAGTTCGTCGACCACACCTTCGGGCTGCGCGAGGACACCGCCGTCGACGCCTCGATCCCGTGGGACAACGAGGCGCCGCTGGAGTCCGTGCGCAACGACCTGCTGTCCACGCCCATGCGGCGCAGCGGCGAGGTGCCGGGGTCGAGCCCGCGCGAGCAGAAGAACATCGTCAGCTCCTACCTCGACGGCTGGGCGGTCTACGGCGGCAGCCAGGAGCGGCTCGACTGGCTGCGCGACGGCGCGAAGCTGCTGTTGCCCAACAACCTGCTGCCGCGCCGGGACGCGCGCGGCAACTCGGCGACCGCACCGCCGATGACCGGCCCGTTCGGCGCGATCACCAGTGGACCCGGCGTGGTCACCGGGGACATGCGCGGCATGGAGAACGGCACCATCACCGCCGTGCAGACGCTGTTCGCCCGTGAGCACAACAGGATCGTGGACCGGCTTCCCGCACATCTCTCCGACGAGGAGAAGTTCCAGATCGCGCGCAAAGTCGTGAGCGCCGAGCAGCAGTGGATCACCTACCAGGAGTTCCTGCCGGCGATGGGCGTGCGGCTCGCTCCCTACCGCGGCTACAACCCGTCCGTGCGGACGAGCCTGGCGAACGAGTTCGCGACCGTCGGCTACCGCTCGCACAGCATGGTGCGCGGTGACCTCTCGGTCGTCACGGAAGCGGCCCGCTACTCCGAGGCGCAGCTGAAGACGTTGCGCGACAAGGGCTTCACCGTGACGATCACCGGCGCCAAGGCCGAGGTCGCGGTGCCGCCGCAGCTGCTGCCGTTCAACCCCGACCTGGTCGACGACGTGCAGCTCGGCCCGCTGCTGCAGAGCTTCGGCCGGCAGGACGAGGGCCTCAACGACGAGCTGATCGACGAGAACACGTTGCGCAGCATCATCTTCGTCATCCCCGGCTGCCAGCCGCGCTGCCTGACCGCGGTGATCGACGTCGCCGCGCTGGACGTGCAACGCGGCCGTGACCACGGCATCGCCTCGTACAACGACGTGCGCCGTGCGTACGGACTCGCGCCCAAGCCGTCGTTCCAGGCGATCTCCGGCGAGGCCACCGAGTCGTTCCCCGCCGACCCCGAGCTCACACCGGGCGCCGAGATCGACGACCCGGACAGTCTCGACTGGATCAGCCCTGGTCAGCGACGTACGACGGTCGCCGCGCGGATGAAGGCCATCTACGGGGACGTGCACGGCCTGGACGCGATCGTCGGCATGATGGCCGAGCCGCGGCTGCCCGGCAGCGAGTTCGGCGAGCTTCAGCAGGCCATCTGGAAGAAGCAGTTCGAGGCGTTGCGCGACGGCGACCGCTTCTTCCACGCCAACGATCCGGCTCTGCGCTCGATCAAGGCCCGCTACGGCATCGACTACCGCCGCACCCTCGGCGATCTGATCTCCGCCAACACCGACATCCGCCGCGACGGCCTGGCGTACAACGTGTTTCGCACTCACCCATCTATGGGGTGAAGTTCAGTGAAGAACGCGGCGCCCACAAATAGTTTTCTCTCATGAGATCTGTGGTCGCCGCGTTATTACTCGTGGCCGGCACCTCCAGTGGTGCAGCGGCGTCGACCGAAGCCCCTGCCGCCAGGTGTACGGCCGCCCGACCTGTCGTCTCCAGCACGGAGACAGCTGTAGAAGCGCGCGTTCTCACCGGCTGCACGGCCGGTGAGCTCGTCGTCTTCCGGGCCGCCCTGAACGTCCGTGCCCATGGCACGTCCTGCGCCGCGGTCTCCGAGGAGCTCGAAGCGGACCCGGCCACCGAGCCGCAGTGGATCCGCACCCGCCTGGAACTGGAATGCGCACCCGGTGAGAAGGGCCTGCTCGGCTCGCAGATCACCGTCGAGATGTACGACCGGCAGAACACCCGCGTCGCCACCTACGGCCTCGGCGACTCCTACACGGAACGCGACCCGGCCGCGCGGCACCGGTGGACCGTCGAGTTCGTCGCGGGCCTCGGCGACCTGCCGGTGGCACCAGACCCGGCTGTCACGACCTCCAGCGCGTCGGCGGGGCGAGGTAGCTCGCGCACCCACTCCGATCACCGGGTTCACCACGGCTGAGGCCGTTTCTTCCACCCGTTCGCCAGGTGTCCATCAGTGCTGCGTTCGATAACGAATCGTGCACTTAGAGCGACATCGGTCAACGGAGCCGTCCATCGCAACGTGTAAGAGCCAAGAGGCCCAACGCGTGGTGAGACGGAGTACAACGTGGTGATCAAGGAAAGGGTTGCTGTGGCATCAACCGCAGACCAATCACGCACCGTACGCTGACAGGTCGCCTAGGCTGGGGGTGATCTCGGAAGGGGTGGTGTGAGTCGTGGGGCTCGCTGAGTCCTTGCTCACGTGGCTGCACGGCTTCGTGGGCGCGAGTGTCTGCCCCGGTGACTGGGTGTGGACCACCACGGCGCTCGGTGCGGTGCTCGGGTTGTTCCCGACGATCGGGGCCCTGCTGTCCATCGCGGTGCGCCGGGTCGTCGGCAACTCCTACGGGCCCGTGACCGGTGCCATCTTCACCGTGCTCGGCGTCGCCAGCTGTCTGGTGCTGCCGTGGCTCATCATGCGCGGCACCGTGCAGGGGCTGGCCAAGCGTTCCATCGACGGGTCCGCGTCGCTGGACGAGGCCACCTGCTTCGGCCAGTTCTCGCAGGGCAGCTACCTGGTCGACGGGGCGCCGTCGATCATCGGCGTGGCCCAGCGGCCGATGGCGGAGCCCGTGTTCCTGGTCGCCGCCGTCATCACCGTCGTGCTGGCGCTGCTCTGCCTGCTGTTCGTCATGCTCCAGTCGGGCTCGGCGTTCCGTCTCGGGCCGAACTGGCCGCGCCGGGTGTTCTGGCCCATGTTCCTGGTACTGCTGGTGACGACATCGGCATTCCCCGTGACACTTGTGGGCCATGTGCTGCTCGGGTTTCTGCCAATTGCGGTAATCGGCTCAATCGTCGTGCGGATTTTCGGGTTGACTACCGCCATGCTGAACCGCCCCGGCCGCGACCGGTCCGCCGACCGGAACTCGCAGAACTCGCCGCCACCGCAGCCGGTGGCGCGCACGCCGCAGCCTCAGAACAACCAGCTCCCGCAGGGTCAGCCGCAGAAGAAGGCGCCGACCAAGCCGATCACGGCCGCGCAGCACCAGCCGCCGCCCCAGAACCCGCCGCCGTACCAGCCGGCACAGGTGCCGAAGTACCAGCCGGCCCCGATGAACCGGCCGATGCGCCCGGTGACGCAGCCGCAGCAGCCGCCCCAGAACCAGCCGCCGCGGCAGTACCCGCCGACCCGCGTCGCCGAGGTGCTGCCCCAGCCCAAGCCCCCGCAGCCGTCCACCCCGGCGGTGCTCGCGGACACGCCGGGCCCGCTGCCGTTCGGTCCGGGCGCGGCCAACGCCGAGTCGCCCGCGCCCGTGCAGAAGTCGGGCAAGGTCTGGAACCCCGGCAACGGCAGGTTCCGCCGCGTCCGTCAGCTCGGTTCCGGCGGCTTCGGCACGGTCTGGCTGGCCGTCGACGAGCAGCTCGACCGCACGGTCGCCGTGAAGCTCGCGCACGCCCCGGACAACGAGACCGAGGCGCGCATGCTCCGCGAGGCCCGCGCGCTCGCCGCGGTCCGGCACCCGAACTGCGTGCGGGTCTTCGACATCGTCCAGGACCCGGACGGCCTGGCCCTGGTGATGGAGTACATCGAGGGCGCCTCGCTGTCCGAGACGGTGCTGAAGAACGGCCTGATCGACGACAAGCTCGCCGCCCGCCTGTGGCTGAACATGGCCGACGCGCTGGCAGCGGCCCACGACCGAGGTGTCCTGCACCGCGACGTGAAGCCGTCCAACGTGATCGTCGACGGCCAGGGCACCGCGCACCTGATCGACTTCGGCATCGCCCGCTCCAAGGGCGACAGCACGCTGACCGCCACCGGCATGATGGTCGGCACCCCGGACTTCCTCGCCCCGGAGACGGCACGCGGCGAGACGGCCTCGCCGGCGTCCGACTCCTGGCAGCTGGCCGCCACGGTCTCCTACGCCCTGACCGGCCACCCACCGCGCGGCTCCCGCGAGAACCCGATCTCCTCGCTGATGGCCGCCGCCCAGGGTGAACCGATCACCAAGCTGCCGCAGAACAGCAAGCACGCCCGTCTGCTGCTCGCGGCGATGGACCCCGAACCGGGCCGCCGTCCGTCGCTCGCCCAGGTCCGTGGACAGCTCTCGCAGTTCCTCGACCAGGAGGGCATGAGCAAGGAAGGCCCGGTCACGAAGATGATCAGCAAGCCGACGCCGCCGCCCACGAGGCACATGCCGATGTAGGCATCCGGGTGAACGTTCGGTTCGGCCGTAACGGTGGTTCACCGTTCACCGACCTAAGCCGTGGTTCACCCGGAAAGCCTCGGCATCTCACGGGATGCCCTTCTGAGGGTGGTGAGGCGGTTTCCGCCGATCGCCTCACCACTCACCTTCGGGCAAATGGCCGCAACCGCTTGCGCAGCAGCAAGAACAGCCCGGCCGCGCCGACGACCACCGCGCCGACGAGCCACACGGGTAAAGGCTTTCCCGGCGACTCGTCCGGCACCGTCACGGCGGCCGGTGCGGGGGCCGCCTCAGCCTTCTTCAACGGCGGCGCGATCTCCTGCCACGGCCATGCGCCCTCCGTCGATCCCTGGACCATCTGCGGGTCGACCGGCTTCACCAGCAACGTGCCCGGCACCGTCAGCGTGCCCAGTGGGTGCTCCTGGAACATCCCCTGCACGCCGAACACCTCGTAGGTGCCGTTGGGCAAGGAGAACGTCACCGCGTAGTGCGCGGGTTCGCCCAGCGGCACACCGACGAACTCCCGCGAGTCCGCCCCGGACTTGAACCGCAGGCCGGTCTTGCCGAGATCGCCGGCGAACGGGTGCGTGCCGTGTTGCAGCACCCAGTAGCCGACGGTGTGGGTCACCGAAGTCTGGATCGACGGCATCGGGTCGACGTACGTGACCGCCCAGCCGCCCGCGACCGCGCTCGGTGCGCTGATCAGCAGGAATGCGCAAATCAAGGCGAGAATCCTCATGGCGTGAATACACCGGGAACCGAAGTGGGGTTCCCGGTGTAGGAAGGGCATCACGGACGAAGCGGTGGCACGGGCGATCGCAGGCGACCAGGCGGCCTACGGCGAGCTGGTCGCCCGGTACACCGCGCTCGCGCACCGGACGGCCTACCTGCTCGGCGCGGGTGCGGACGCCGGTGACGTGGTGCAGGAGGCGTTCGTGAAGGCGTACCGGAAGCTCCACACGTTCAAGCCAGAAGCCGACTTCAAGCCGTGGCTGCTCAAGATCGTCGCCAACGAGACCAAGAACCTGCACCGCGGCCGGCGGCGGCGCAACCTGATGGAGCTCAAGCTCGCCACCGTCACGGAGACCGTCGACCACGACGACCCCGGCACGCTCGTGGACGACTCCCGCGCCCAGCTCCTGAAGGCCGTGCAGAGCCTGCCCGAGACCGATCGCCAGGTCGTCACGTGCCGGTACCTGCTGGAGCTGAGCGAGGCCGAGACCGCGCAGACCCTCAACCTGGCCAAAGGAACCGTGAAGTCGCGGCTGTCCAGAGCGCTCGCCAAACTGCGCCCGATGCTGGAGGAGGTGGCCCATGACCGATGAACCGGCGGAGGCCGCCCTCCGCGACCTGGCCCGGCGGATCCACGTGCCGGAACCGCCGGACGTCACCGCGAGCGTGCTCACGAGGATCAACGCCCCGCGCCGCCGAAACCGTTGGCTCACCGCACTGGTAGCGGCGGTGACGGCCTTCGCGATCGCCTTCGCGGTGTCCCCGGCGGTCCGCGCGGGCGTGCAGAACCTCCTGGAGTTCGCGGGCGTCGAGTTCCGCACCGAAGCACCGCCGAGCGTCGCGCCTCCGTTGCTCAGCAAGGAGGTCTCGCTCGAAGAAGCGCGCGAGGAAATGCCGTTCGAGATCCACCTGCCGGAAGAGCTCGGAGCACCGGACAAGATCACCGTCCACGAAGGACGGTTCGTCACACTGCACTACGGGGACCTGAGGCTCGACCAGTTCGACGGCACCATCAGCTCGACCATCGGCAAGCTGATCCACCAGGACGGCGTCGAGCAGATCAACGACAGGATCTGGATCCCTTACCCGCACGTGTTCTTCTACATCGACCGCGACGGCCAGTGGCACACCGAGGAACCGCAGGCGGCCGGGCAAACCCTGCTCTGGCAACGAGGTCAGGTCACCAACAGACTCGAGGGCGACCTGACCAGGGAGCGGGCGCTGGAGATCAGCGAGAGCTAGCCGGGGCCTCCTCGATCCCGGCCACGGCGCAGCACTGCTTGTCGTCGCAGAACCGGACCAGGCTCGCGGCCTCGTTCCGCGCGGAGCAGTTCACCGACTTGCCCGCCCGGCTCGTGCGGGAACCACCGACCCGCGCGAACAACTCTCACCGCCAGCTGGGCAGCCACAGTTGCTGTTGCCACATTTCCGGCGTGATCGGGTTGCCGTTCAAGATCGGCCACAGCCACACGAAGTTCGCCACCACGATGCCCACGTACAGCGCGACGACCAGCAGACCGGTGCCGCGCCGTTCGGAGCCCGCGGTCTTCCGGCCCAGGATCTCGCCCAGCGCCAGCACGATCAGCAGCACCAGGAACGGCGCCATCGGCGTGACGTAGAAGAAGTACATCTGCCGGTCGAGGTTGAGGAACCACGGCAGCAGGCCCGCCGCGTAGCCGACCAGGACGCCGGCGTAGCGCCAGTCCATCCGGCCGATGGTGCGGAAGACGGCCCAGCCGATCACCGGGAACGCGAGCCACCACATCGCGGGGGTGCCGATGAGCATGATCGCGCCGAGGCACGACGCCGCGCCGCAGCCCGTGACGGAGTTGTCGTAGTAGTAGAGCATCGGACGCAGGCCCATCGGCCACGTCCACGGCTTCGACTCCCACGGGTGCCGGTTGGTCTCCGAGGTGACCAGCTCGACGTGGAACTTGTAGACGTTCTTCGCGTTGTACCAGAGCGACTGCAGCACGTCCGGGATGTACGAGATGTCCTTGACCTTGCCGCCGACCACGTGCCGGTCGATGCCGGTCTCGCTGGCCATCCACGGGAACCACGTCGCGACGTAGACCAGCACCGGGATGGCGACCAGGCCGCCCAGCGACGGCAGCACGTCCTTGGCCAGCGCGCCCAGCCACGGTTCCTCGACGCCCGCGGCCCGGCGCGCCAGCGCGCTCCAGACGACGGTCAGCACGCCGAACGCGGCGATGTACCAGATGCCAGACCACTTGATGCCGCACGCGGCGCCAAGCATCACGCCCGCACCGAAGCGCCACCAGCGGAAGCCGATCCACGGGCCGAAGGCCGAGTTGTTGATGAAGCCCTCACGCACGGCCACGGCGAGACGTTCGCGCATCTGTTCGCGGTCGACGACCAGGCAGCCGAACGCGGCGACGACGAACAAGGCGATGAAGATGTCGAGCATGCCCATCCGCGACTGGACGTGCGAGACGCCGTCCGCGATGAGCAGGATGCCGGCGAGCGCGCCCAGCAGGTCCGAACGGGTCAGGCGGCGGGCGATCCGGACGATCAGCAGGATCGTGATCGCGCCCGCGAGCGCCGAGGCGAACCGCCAGCCGATGCCGTCGTAGCCGAAGAGCTCCTGGCCGATCGCCATCAGCTGCTTCGCGAGCGGCGGGTGGACGATCAGTTCGTAGCCCGGGTTGTCCTCGTAGCCGCCGTTGCGCAGCACCTGTGCCGTCTGCGGCACGTAGTGCTTCTCGTCGAAGATCGGGGTGCCCTTGTCCGTCGGATAACCGACGTTCCAGAAGCGCACGACGGCACCGATCAGCGTCACGACGATCGTCATGAGCCACCCGCGCATCCGGTCTCCGGACGGAGGCGGGGCGAGCGTCGCCGCACGATCCGTGCGCGGCTCCTCGACGACGACGGGCGCCTCTCCTGGCTGCACGAGGACTGTCACGCCGCCGATCGTAGGGTGAAGCTTGTGAGTCCTGTATCCGGTTCAGGCCGTCTCGTCCTGGCAGCCACCCCACTCGGGGACATCCGCGACGCCTCCGCGCGCCTGATCGAGGCGATCGAGACCGCCGACGTGATCGCCGCCGAGGACACCAGAAGGCTGCACAGTCTCGCGGCCGCGTTGCAGGTCAAGCCGTCCGGGCGGGTGATCAGCTTCTACGACCAGAACGAGGTCGGGCGCCTTCCGGGGCTGCTCGAATCGCTCCGCAACGGCGAGACCGTGCTGCTCGTGACGGACGCCGGAATGCCGTCCGTGTCCGATCCCGGCTACCGGCTCGTCGCCGCGTGCGTCGAGCAGGACCTGAAGATCACCTGTCTGCCGGGGCCGTCCGCGGTGACGACGGCGCTCGCCCTGTCCGGCCTGCCGAGCGACCGGTTCGCGTTCGACGGCTTCCCGCCGCGCAAGTCCGGTGAACGCAAGCGCTGGTTCGCACCTTTGGCCACCGAACAACGCACCGTCGTCTTCTTCGAGGCACCCCATCGGCTCGCGGACACGCTCGCGGACGCCGTCGAGGTGCTCGGACCGGACCGCCGCGCCGCCGTGTGCCGGGAGCTGACGAAGAAGTACGAAGAGGTCGTGCGCGGTTCTCTCGCCGAACTCGCCGAGTGGGCCGTGG
Source organism: Lentzea waywayandensis (assembly GCF_900115955.1). Lineage (GTDB taxonomy): Bacteria > Actinomycetota > Actinomycetes > Mycobacteriales > Pseudonocardiaceae > Lentzea > Lentzea waywayandensis. The sequence goes on along the minus strand of NZ_FOYL01000028.1, from coordinate 21,908 downwards.
AAGGCGCACGCGGCGAGATCACCGTGGTGCTCGGTCCCGCGCCCGTCCAGGAGACGCCCGACCTCGACACGCTCGTCGCCGAGGTCAGGCAGCGCGTCGCCGACGGGGAACGGATGAAGTCGGCCGCCGCCGAGGTCGCGGAGGCGGCCGGGATCAGCAAGAAGACGCTCTACGACGCGGCGATCAAGTCAAGCTGACTCCTTGTTGAACGTCCGCACGCCGTAGAACACGCCGACCAGCACGAGCGCCGCGACCGAGACGAGCCCGTAGAACATCGAGCCGGGGTTGAAGATCGACCGCTCGGCGTCGACGACGTGCGCCAGCGGGTTGATCCGCGACAGCCAGTAGAGCCACTGCGGGCCGTTCGACATCGGCAGCAGCACGCCGGAGAGCAGCATCAACGGCACGATCGACGCCGACAGCACGGACGCGAAGACGTACTCCAGCTTCACCTTCAACGCGATCGCGTACGACACGGACCCGATCGCGATGCCCAGCAACGCCACCAGCCCGAGGCCGAGCAGCATCTGCCCGGCCGACGCCCGGAACCCGAACAGCATCGCGGCCAGCATGATCAGCAGGCTCTGCACGACCAGCAGCACGACGTCCTTGCCGACCCTGCCGACGAGCAGCGCGACCCGGCTGACCGGGGTGACCCGCAGGCGTTCCATCACGCCCGTGCGCACCTCGGGCAGCAGTGAGAAGCCCGCGTAGGCCGTGCCGAACAACGCCATCTGCACCAGCAGCCCCGGCACGAACCACTGCCAGCCGCCCTCGCCCAGCAGCGGTCCGAACAGGCCGAGGTAGAGCAACGGCTGGGCGATCCCGAACACGACTGCCACGGGGTTGCGCAGCACGGGCAGCATCACGCGGGAGAACACGAGCCAGGTGTCACGCAGCATTGGCTTCCTCCCGCAGAGAGCGGCCGGTCATGGTCAGGAACACGTCGTCGAGCGTCGGCCGGTGCACCTGCACCGAGTGCAGTTCGACGCCGATGTTGTCGAGGTCGCGCAGCAGTCCCGGCAACGCGCGGTCGCCGTTCGGGATCCGGAAGCTGACCTTCTCGCCGTCGATCACGGCGTTCTCGAACTTCGAGGCGACGATCGATGCCTGCGGTGTGCCGAGCACGACCAGATCGCCGGAGACGCGGTGCTTCAACTCGTCCGGTGAGCCCTCGCCCACGATCGAGCCGTGGTCGATCACCAGCAGCCGGTCGCTCAGGTAGTCGGCCTCGTCCAGGTAGTGCGTGGTCAGGAAGACCGTGACGCCGTCGGCCTTGAGCTGCTTGATGTGGTCCCACAGGTTGCGGCGGCTCTGCGGGTCGAGGGCCGTGGACGGTTCGTCCAGGAACAGCAGCCGCGGGTCGTGCAGCATGCCCATCGCGATGTCGAGCCGGCGCTGCTGGCCGCCCGACAACGTGATGACGCCGCGCTTTTCCAGGCCCTGGAGGTCGAACCGCTCGAGCAGGTCGGAGACCTTCGTGCGGGCGTCGTGCTTCGACAGTCCGTAGAAGCGGGCCTGGAACTCCAGCTCGTCGGCGACCCGCTGGTCCTGGCCGGAGCCGTTCTTCTGGCCCACGTACCCGATGTTGCGGCGCACTCCGGCCGGGTCGGTCAGCAGGTCGTGCCCGGCGATCGTCGCCTCGCCGGCGGTCGGCTGCAGCAGCGTGGTCAGCATGCGCAACGTCGTGGACTTGCCTGCGCCGTTCGGGCCGAGGAACCCCACGAGCTCGCCCTCGGCGACGTCGATGTCCACCCCTGCGACCGCGTCCACCGGACCGGTCTTCGTGGTGAATCGGCGCGCGAGGCCGCGTGCCTTGATCATGACTGAATCCCCTCTAGTCAAGTTTGACTAGAGGCTAGCGGGAACTAATCAAGTTTGACTAGTCCGTCAGCTCGTACGCACCGGCCTCTAGGCGTTCGATCAGCTCCCGAGTCCAGCGCACCTGGCCTTCGAGATGGACGAGCCACAGTCGAAACAGCTCGCTGACGTGCGCGGGCTTGCCCATCTCCGGCATCGAGGAGATGCCGTGCCGGGTGGGGGTGAGCTGGCCTTCGAGGCCCGCCAGCCGGTTCTTCAGCAGCACGACCGCCTGCTTGCGGGGAACGAGGTTGAGCATCGCGACGCCCGCGGAGACCTCGTCGTTGCCGGCGGCAGGGTCGGCCAGCGCGTGCGCGAGCAGGTCCCGCAGCTCGTGCTCCCCGGCGGCGGTGATCCGGTAGGTCGTGCGGGCGGGGCCCTCCTCGGACTCTGCGGTGCCCACCGGCTCCAGCAGACCGTCCTTGGCCAGCGACTTCAGCGCGTGGTAGATCGAGCCCGGCTGCACGTTCGCCCAGCTGTCCGCCGACCACGACTTCAGCTCGCGGCGCACCACGTAACCGTGTGCCTCGCCGACGAGCTTGACCACGCCGAGCACCAGCATCCTGGTCGCGGACAAACAGACCTCCCACTCGGTGAAAACACCCTGGCACCGCCTCCGTAGGCTATGTCCATGAGTGCCTCCGTACTGACCGCGGTGGCCTGGCCTTACGCCAACGGCCCCAGGCACATCGGTCACGTCTCCGGTTTCGGTGTCCCGTCCGACGTCTTCTCCCGCTACATGCGAATGTCCGGACACCGGGTGCTCATGGTCAGCGGCACGGACGAACACGGCACACCCATCCAGGTGCAGGCCGAGAAGGAAGGGCTCACAGCTCGTGAGCTCGCCGACAAGTACAACCGTGTGATCGCGTCCGACCTGCAGGGCCTCGGCCTGTCCTACGACCTCTTCACCCGCACCACCACCGGCAACCACTACCAGGTGGTGCAGGACCTGTTCTCCGCGCTGTGGAAGAACGGCTACGTCGTCCCCAAGACCGAGATGGGCGCCATCAGCCCGTCGACCGGCCGCACCCTGCCCGACCGCTACATCGAGGGCACCTGCCCGATCTGCGGTTACGAGGGCGCGCGTGGCGACCAGTGCGACAACTGCGGCAACCAACTCGACCCGTCCGAACTGATCAACCCCCGTTCGAAGATCAACGGCGAGACGCCGAAGTTCGTCGAGACCGAGCACCTGTTCCTCGACCTGTCCGCGTTCATCGACTCGCTGGGCAGCTGGATGGGCACGCGGTCGGACTGGCGTCCGAACGTGCTCAAGTTCTCGCAGAACCTGATCAAGGACCTGCGGCCGCGCGCCATCACCCGCGACCTCGACTGGGGTGTGCCGATCCCGCTCGACGGGTGGAGCGACCAGCCGATGAAGCGGTTCTACGTGTGGTTCGACGCGGTGATCGGCTACCTGAGCGCGTCCGTCGAGTGGGCGCGGCGCACGGGGAACCCTGATGCCTGGAAGGAGTTCTGGACGGGTGACGCCCAGGGCTACTACTTCATGGGCAAGGACAACATCGTCTTCCACTCGCTCATCTGGCCGTCGCTGCTGCTCGGGCAGAACGGCGCGGGCGACAAGGGCGGCGAGCCCGGCCGGTTCGGCACGCTGAACCTGCCGACCGAGGTCGTGTCGTCGGAGTACCTGACGATGAGCGGCTCGAAGTTCTCGACCTCGCGCGGCACCGTGATCTACGTCGGCGACTTCCTCAAGGAGTTCGGGCCGGACGCGCTGCGGTACTTCATCTCCGTCGCGGGGCCCGAGAACCAGGACACCGACTTCACCTGGGAGGAGTTCGTCCGCCGGACGAACTTCGAGCTGGCGAACGAGTGGGGCAACCTGGTCAACCGCTCGATCTCGATGGCGCACAAGAACGTCGGCGCGATCCCGAAGGCCACCGCGCTGACGCCCGCCGACCACGAGCTGCTCGCGCAGTCCAAGGCGGCGTTCGAGACGGTCGGCGCGCACCTGCGCCGCTCGCGGTTCAAGCAGGCCTCCGGTGAGGCCATGCGCGTGATCTCGCTGGCGAACAAGTACCTGTCCGACCAGGAGCCGTGGAAGCTCAAGGACGACCTGGACCGCCGTGACTCGGTGCTGCACACCGCGTTGCAGGTCGTGCAGGACGCGAACACGCTCATGACGCCGTTCCTGCCGCACTCGGCGCAGAAGGTGCACGAGGCGTTGGGCGGCACGGGCGTGTGGGCCGCACAGCCGGAGATGACCGAGGTCACCGACCTCGACATCCCCGACCGTTCGTACCCGGTGCTGACCGGTGACTACGCCGGTGAGCAGGCCAAGTGGGAGTCGACGCCTCTGGAGGTCGGCCGGCCGCTGCAGAAGCCGTCGCCGCTGTTCACGAAGCTGGACTCGAAGCTGGGTGAGGTCGGGCCCGAGTGGGCTCCGATCGTGACCGAGTAGTGGCGGACAAGCGTGAACGACCGCCGGTGCCGGAAGCTCTTCCGGCACCGGTGATCGACGCCCACACCCATCTCGACGCGTGCGGTGCCGTCGACGCCGCCGACGTGGCGGTCCTGCTCGATCGGGCAGAGGCCGCCGGCGTCTCGCACGTGATCACCGTGGCGGACGACCTGAAGGCCGCGCAGTGGGCCGCCGAGGCGTCCACTTGGGACCCCAGGGTCTACGCGGCGGTCGCCGTGCACCCGACGCGCACCTCTTCTTTCGGGGACGCGGAGAAGGCCGAACTGGAACGGCTCGCCGCGTTCGACCGCGTGGTCGCGATCGGCGAGACCGGTTTGGACTACTACTGGGACTACTCGCCGCCGGCCGCCCAGCACGAGGCCTTCCGTTGGCACATCGACCTTTCCAAGCGCGTCGGGAAGCCGTTGATGATCCACGACCGGGACGCGCACGAGGACATCCTCAAGATCCTCGATGCCGAGGGCGCACCGTCCACAGTGGTGTTCCACTGCTTCTCCGGCGACGCGGACTTCGCCCGGCGCTGTGTCGACGCGGGGTACGTGCTGTCGTTCGCGGGCCCGGTGACGTTCAGGAACGCCCGTGCGCTGCGGGAAGCGGCGGCGCTGGTGCCGCAGGACCAGCTCCTGGTCGAGACGGACGCGCCGTTCCTGACGCCCCATCCCTATCGTGGGCGTCCAAATGAACCCTATTGTGTGAATTACACAGTTCGCGATCTCGCTACGCTCCGTGGCGAAGATCTTTCTGAACTCTGCTCCGCCGTCACCCGTACTGCTCAACGAGTGTTCGGACTTGGTGACTGAAATGCGACTTAGGGCGAACGGAGCAAAGGGTTCCTACCCCGATGGGTGACTGAGGTCACAACATCGGCGGGGGTGTTTGCGCAACGTCCGCGACCCCGTTACTGTCCCGTGACCGTGCCACCTGAGCCGACCCAGTCGGTTCGGAGCACGCCCGCAGTCGGGGCGGGACCGAAGCCAGAAGCGCGAAGAAGCGAGACCACGTAGGAGGAGTTGCCGGGAACCTTCGAGCTCCAACTCGAATGATCTTGTCAACGCCAACTGTGCGGTGGCCTCACAGCTTCCGCAATGGAGGTATCGACCCTTGTCTGGAAGCGACAGAAGTGCCGCTCCGTACGACTTCAACGACGACACCGACTGGTTCACGCCCGTCGGCGGTACGACCGTTGGCGTCGCTGATCCCCACCCGAGCTTCCCCGCCGGTGCGCTGACCATCACGCCCGCGGACGTGCTCGAGGTGCTCGGCCCGGACGCGGACGACCTCCTCGCCTCGGCCAACGTCGACGTCGACGAGCTGATCCGTCTCATCAACGCCGAGACGACGATCATGCCGCCCCTCGTCCTCCCCTCGGAGGAAGAGGAGCTCAAGGACCCGCAGGTCCTCGTCAAGGCCGCCTCGACGTGGAAGCGCCGCTTCCTCAAGGGCACGGTCGCCGCGGTCCTCGTGTCGATCTCCGGTGGCGGCGTGACCGCGATGGCGATGGACAAGTCGCTGACCGTCGAGGTCGACGGCGCGCTCCAGACCGTCCACTCCTACGAGGGCACGGTCGGCGAGGTCCTGGCGGAGGAAGGCATCGTCGTCGGTGAGCACGACGCCCTGTCGCCCTCGCTGAACGCCCCGATCTCCGACGGCGGCAAGATCAGCCTCGACCGCGGCCGCCTGATGAAGATGAGCATCGACGGCCAGGCCCGCGAGGACTGGGTCCGCTCGGTCACCGTCGAGGAGGCCGCCAAGCAGTTCGGCGTGCCGCTCGAAGGCGCCTGGATGTCCATGCCCGGCTCGCACGACGTGCCGCTGGAAGGCATGAGCGTCGAGGTCAAGACCCGCAAGAACATCAAGCTCTTCGACGGCGCGAACCCGGTCCGCGAGGTCCAGACGACCGCACTGACCGTCGACGAGCTGCTCAAGGGCGAGAACCTCACCCTCGGCCCCGAGGACGCCGTCGCGTCCGGCCTGGACGTGAAGCTCGCGACCGGCGCCGAGGTCTACATCTCGCGCACCGGCGTCACGGTCATCAACGTGAACGAGCCGGTCGCTCCTCCGGTCGAGAAGACCAACGACCCGAACATGACCGCGGGCCAGCAGACCGTCACCGACCCCGGCGTGCCGGGCGAGCAGACCTCCACGTACCGCGTGACGGTGAAGAACGGCAAGGAGATCAGCCGCGAGAAGATCGGCGGCAAGGTCACCAAGGAGCCGAAGCCGAAGAAGATCACGGTCGGCACCAAGCCGCTGCCCGACGGTGAGGTCTGGGACCGTCTCGCCAAGTGCGAGGCGGGTGGCAACTGGGCCATCAACACCGGCAACGGCTACTACGGCGGCCTCCAGTTCTCGGCCAGCACCTGGGCCTCGAACGGCGGCACCGTCTACGCGCAGCTTCCGCACCAGGCGACCCGCGAGCAGCAGATCGCCATCGCGACCAAGCTCCGCGACCGCTCCGGCGGCACGTACGGCGCCTGGCCGGGCTGCCGCGCCAAGCTCGGCCTGCCGTAAACACGCACAACCCTCTCCGTCCCCCTGACAAGGCCGCCCTGGTTCGCCACGGGCGGCCTTCGTCGTCTCCGAAGGGAACCTGGTGCGAGAATGCACCGGTGAGCCTGCTGGGACCTGCCGAAGTTCGTCGTCTGGCTGAAGAGCTGGGCATCCGCCCGACCAAGAAGCTCGGCCAGAACTTCGTGCACGACCCGAACACCGTCCGCAAGATCGTCGCCGCCGCCGGGCTGACGGAGGACGACGTGGTCCTGGAGGTCGGACCCGGCCTCGGCTCCCTGACGCTCGCGCTGCTGCCCGCCGCCAAGCAGGTCGTCGCGGTCGAGATCGACCCGCCGCTGGCCCAGCGGCTGCCTCAGACGGTCGCCGAGATGGACCCGGACAACGCGGGCAAGCTGCACGTCGTCCTCAAGGACGCCATGAAAGTCACCCAAGAAGACCTGCCGGTCCAACCCACCGCGATCGTCGCGAACCTCCCGTACAACGTCGCGGTCCCGGTGGTCCTGCACCTCCTGGCCGAACTCCCGAGCCTTCAAAAGGGGCTGGTCATGGTCCAGGCCGAGGTGGCCGACCGGATGGCCGCGAAGCCGGGCAACAAGATCTACGGCGTGCCCAGCGTGAAGCTCGCCTGGTACGCGGAGTCCAAGAAGGCCGGCGCCATCGGCAAGAACGTCTTCTGGCCGGCGCCCAACGTCGACTCGGGCCTGGTGTGGTTCCAGCGCCACGAAAAGCCGCTGTCCACAGTGGATCGCAAGAAGCTCTTCTCGATCGTCGACGCCGCCTTCGCGCAGCGCCGCAAGACGCTGCGAGCGGCGTTGAAGGGCTGGGCCGGCAACCCGGGAAACATTGACGAACTGCTCGCCAAAGCGGGTGTGGATCCCCAGCAGCGGGGCGAGCAGCTGAGCGTGATCGACTTCATCCGGATCGCCGAGGTCTAGGGCCTGCATCGAAGTCCTGTCCGCGGCAGCCGGGCCCGAGGCGGCCCCTGGCGGCACGGCCGGACGGCCCACGTACAACACCGGTACGCAGGCCGTCCGGCCGCACCACCAGGAACCACCTCAAGCGCGACTCCCCTCGAACCAGACTTCGATGCAGGCCCTGGCCGGGGATCCTTCGGCCAACAGTGTGATCTGTCGAACGAATCGGAATCTGGCTTGCGCAACCGAACGTCCGTCCGGTTGACTGCTACTTGCCATCCGGAGCGACTGAGAGACCTGGCTCTACGACGTCGCAGCAACCACCCGCTGGATGCGGGCAGGTGCTAACGCCAGGACCGATGGAGGAGCACCATGGGTACCGTGCGAATGCTGACGCGCCGTCGAGTCATCGACCAGTGCCGTCGCTCGTCTTCTGCATGTCGTCGCCAACTCGTCTAAGGCGCCTTCTTCTAAGAGTCCTTTGACGCGCACTCAGTCAACGAGTGGCGCACACACCTGAGCAGAAATTCTGACCGCGCACGTCCGTCCCAAACGGACAGTGTGCCGTCGCGCGCAGCCGTGGAGCAGACGTGATCACTGTCGAAAACCTCACCAAGTCCTTCCAGGGCGTCAGTGCCCTCAACGGCGTCACCCTCGACGTCGAAGCCGGAACCGTGCTCGGCGTGGTCGGCCCGAGCGGCGCCGGCAAGTCGACGCTCGCCCGGTGCGTCGCCCTGCTGGAGCGCCCCGACTCGGGTGCGATCCGCGTCGACGGCACCGACATCACCAGCCTCGACGGGTCGGCCCTGCGTGCCGCCCGCCGCCAGATCGGCGTTGTGCCGCAAGGGGATTCGCTGCTCCGGCAGCGGACCGCGGCCGGCAACATCGCGCTGCCGCTGGAGTCCGCGGGCATCCCCGGACCGCAGCGCCGCACCCGTGTGGGCGAGCTGCTGGACCTCGTCGGCCTGACCGACAAGGCCGCCTCCTACCCCGACCAGCTGTCCGGCGGGCAGCGTCAGCGCATCGCCGTGGCACGCGCCCTCGCCGCCAACCCGTCCGTGCTGCTCGCCGACGAGCCCACCAGCGCTCTGGACCCGGAGACCACCGGTTCCGTGCTGACCGTGCTCGACCGTGCGCGCGCCGAGCTGGGCGTGACCGTTCTCGTCGTCACGCACGACATGGGCGTGGTCCGCAAGATCTGCGATGACGTCGCTGTGCTGGAGCAGGGCCGCGTCGTCGAGCACGGCAAGGTCCTCGACCTGGTCAACGACGTCGCGAGCCGCACGAGCAGTGCGCTGCTGCCCGCCGTCGACCTGAACCCGATCAACGAGAGCAGCTACGACCGCGTCGCGGACGTCGTGCTCGTCGGGTTCGCCGCGGTCGGCGCGTTGCTGCCCGAGGCCGCACACCGGTTCGGCGTCGAGCTGAACATCGTCGGTGGTGGCCTCACGCGACTGGGCGAGACCCCGGTCGCGCGGTTCCGGCTCGGCCTGAACGGCGAGCGCTCGGACTCCGCGCTGGAGTGGATCGGCGAGGCCGGCGGCTCGGTGCAGAGGTCCTTGAAGGGCCCGCAGGGAGTAGCTGCGTGAGGTCTGCAACACCCTGGTCCGACGTCTTTTCGTTCCTGCTCGAAGCCACCGGCGAGACGCTGTACATGGTCGGCGTCTCGACCGTCATCGCCACTGTTCTCGGTGTTCCCGTAGGTGTCTGGCTGCAGCTCACCGCCAAGGGTGGGTTGCGGCCGAACACCGCGGTGCACAGGATCCTGAGCTTCGTCACCGACCTGGGCCGCTCGATGCCGTTCATCGTGCTGCTCGTCGCGCTCACGTCGGTCACCCGCCTCATCGTCGGCGGCTCCATCGGCAGCACGGCGGTCATCGTGCCGCTGGCCGTGGGCGCCATCCCGTTCGTGGGGCGGCTTGTGCAGAACATCCTGTCCGAGGTGCACGTGACCGTGGTCGAGGCCGCGATCACGACCGGCGCCTCGACGTTGAGGATCGTGCGCAGCGTGCTGATCCGCGAGTCGCTGCCCGCGCTGATCAACGCCATCGGCGTCACCGTGATCGCCCTGATCGGGTACTCGGCGATGGCCGGCGTGATCGGTGGCGGTGGCCTCGGTGACCTGGCGATCCGCGAGGGCTACCAGCGCTTCAACGACCGGATCCTGTGGAGCACCGTGGCGTGGCTCGCCGTGCTCACGACCGTGATCCAACTCGGTTTCACCCGTGCCGCTCGTGCGTCGGACCGACGCCGGCACGCCTCCGTCTGACCCGTAGCAATTTCTCAAAAGGAACGTAATGCGTATTCGTGCTGCCCTGATCGCAGTCGCTTTGACCGGTTTGACTGCTCTGTCCGCTTGCTCGTCCGGTGGCGCGTCCGCCTCGGACACGCTGAAGGTCGGTGTCTCGCCGGTCCCGCACGCCCAGATCCTCAAGTACGTGGCCGACAACCTCGCCGCGTCGAAGGGCCTGAAGATCGAGGTCGTCGAGTTCACCGACTACGTGCAGCCGAACACGGCGCTGGTCGACGGGTCGCTCGACGCCAACTACTTCCAGACCGTCCCGTACCTGGAGACGTTCACCAAGGAGAGCGGCGCCAAGGTCGAGTGGGTCCAGCCGGTCCACGTCGAGCCGCTCGGCCTGTACTCGAAGAAGGTCAAGAAGCTCGACGAGCTGCCTTCCGGCGCCAAGATCGCCGTCGCCAACGACGCCACCAACGAGGCGCGCGGCCTGAAGCTGCTGGAGGCCAACGGCCTGATCAAGCTCAAGGCCGTGGACCAGCCGACCGTGCGCGACCTCGCGGAGAACCCCAAGAACCTCCAGTTCGTGCCTCTGGAGGCCGCTCAGCTGCCGCGTTCGCTGGAGGACACCGACGCGTCCGTGATCAACGGCAACTACGCCATCGACGCCGGCCTCAAGCCCGCCACCGACTCGCTCGCGCTGGAGAAGGCCGAGGGCAACCCGAACGCGAACGGCCTGGTCACGCGCACCGAGCTCAAGGACGACAAGCGCGTCAAGGGCCTGGCGGAGCTGCTCGGATCGCAGCAGGTCAAGGACTACATCAAGCAGACCTTCAGCGGTTCGGTCATCCCGGTCTGACGGTGACAGTGACCGGGGGAGGAGTCCGGGACCCCAGAACGCCCGTACGCTGACATGGTGCTCGCAGTCGTTCCACCCCCGGTCACAGTTCGCGTCCCGGCCAAGGTCAACCTGCACCTGGCCGTAGGTGACGTGCGCCCGGACGGCTACCACGACCTGGTGACGATCTTCCAGGCGCTTTCCCTGGTCGACGAGGTCACGGTCGCGGTCGCCGACGAGCCAGGAGTCGAGGTGTACGGCGAGGGCGCCGACCAGGTGCCCACCGGAGCCTCGAACCTCGCCTGGCGCGCGGTCCAGCTGCTGGCAACCCACGTCGGCAAGGACGCGGACGACCCCAAGGTCCGCGTCGTCATCCGCAAGGCCATCCCGGTCGCGGGCGGCATGGCGGGCGGCAGCGCGGACGCGGCGGCAGCGCTGGTCGGCCTGTCGTCGTTGTGGCGCCTGGACATCAGCCGCGACGAGCTGGCCGAGCTGGCCGGGAAGCTCGGCGCGGACGTCCCCTTCGCCCTGTACGGCTCGACCGCTCTGGGCACCGGCCGCGGCGAGCGGATCGTGCCCGTGCTGGGCCGTCACCAGTTCCACTGGGTACTGGCGTTCGACCGTCGTGGACTGTCCACTCCGGAAGTGTTCGACGAGCTGGACCGCCTGCGCGCGGAGGGAGATCCGCCCCGCGTCGGCGCGGTCGAGGCGGTGCTGGAGGGGTTGTCCTCCGGCGACCCGCGTCAGCTGGCTCTGTTGCTGGGCAACGACCTCCAGGCCGCGGCGGTGTCGTTGCGCCCGAACCTCCGCCGCACTTTGCGCGCGGGCGTCGACGCGGGCGCGTTGGCCGGCATCGTGTCCGGTTCCGGCCCCACGACGGCGTTCCTGTGCGAGGACGGCGACACGGCGGTGAAGGTGGCCGCCGAGCTCGCCGGAGCCGGTGTGTGCCGGACGGTTCGCGTGGCGCACGGGCCGGTGCCCGGAGCGCGCGTGATCGCGACCGAGGAACCGAAGCCCACTCCTCCCGAGGTGCACGCCTAAGATCCCGTGGAGCCACGCCTGTCCCGGTGCGAAGCACCCGTTCCAAACGGGGGCGATCTCGAATTCTCGGGGCGCGCGTGGCTCTTTCGCGGGCGAGGGAGATCACGTGGGCGGGCGGCTGCGACGCGAGTTGTTCCGGATGGTCGTGTCGGACCTGGTCGGCGATGAACCGAACCTCCACGCCGCGCGCCTCGCCCAGTACGTCGGCCTGGTGCGCCGCAGTGCGGTCGCGCACCCGGAGTGGACGGCTCAGTTGCTGCGATGGGCGCGCCACGAAGCCGGTCTCGACTACACGGCGCGTGCGGGTGCCGCCGAGTTCCTCTCCGCACGGCTGGCGGCCGGTCAGCACGGCCTGTCCCGGCAGGTGATCGACTCCGTGCTCGTGGACCCGCTGGATCCCACCTGGCTGCTCTGCTACTGGAACTACTTCCACGGACGAACGCTGCCGAAGCCGCTGAAGCGCGGTATCGGTGACGCGGTGCGCCGCCTCTACACCGAGGAGGCGGTCCGTCAGGCCGATCTGACCTGGATGGACCTCCGGCTCGGCGACGTGCTGAACCGCGTGCACCCGAAGCCGGTCGACGCGGCGCAGTCGGCTCTGTTCCGCCGCATTCTGGACCGCAGGTACGACAGCTCTGCTGTGGACGCCACACCCGTCCCCGGGTGGAAGCCGACGCTCCCGCGGCCGCGGCTGACCGGCCACACGCTGCTGGTGACCGGACTGGTCGCACACCAGACGGTCGAACTGGTGGCGAGCCGGTGCGACCAGGCCGAGATCGTCCGTGGTGCCGATGACCTGCGGAAGGTCGTCCGCGGCCGGTTCCGCCGGCACGACCGGGTGGTGGTCGTCGCCGAGGGCCAGGAGCTCGATCGGCCGTTGAGCTGGTCGGTGCCGAGGAACGTGCCTCTGCACGTGTGGGACCTCGCCGGCCGGGAGGTGCAGTGGGCGGCGGTGTCGCGGCACCGCTATCGCCACGACGGCACCAAGGAGGGCGCGTTGTGGGCACTTTCCCTGTTCGAGGCTGGTGAACAGGAGCTTTGGCCCTGGTAGGTAGCCTTCCTGGGGCAGTTTCTTACGAGTCGTGAGGTTTTGATGGCCAACCTGGTCAACCTGGAGTCCGTGTCGAAGTCGTTCGGCGTCCGGCCGCTGCTTGACGGCGTGTCGCTCGGCGTCAACGAGGGCGACCGCATCGGTGTCGTCGGCCTGAACGGCGGTGGCAAGACGACGCTGCTCGAGGTGCTGGCCGGGGTGGAGCCCTCCGACGACGGCCGGGTGTCGCGGTCGCGCGATCTGCGGATGGCCGTCGTGACGCAGCGGACCGAACTGCCGCACGGTTCGACGGTGCGCAACGCGGTGATCGACCCGCTCGGGTTCGACGCCGAGCACGAGTGGGCGGCCGACGCCCGCGTTCGGTCCATTTTGGACGGACTCGGGATCATGGCGCTGGGCCTGGACTCCGTGGTCTCCACGATGTCCGGTGGCGAGCGGCGCCGGGTCGTGCTCGCGGCCGCGCTGATCCAGGACCTCGAACTCATCGTGCTCGACGAGCCGACCAACCACCTCGACGTCGAGGGTGTGCGGTGGCTCGCGGAGCACCTGCTGGCCCGCAAGTGCGCGCTCGTCGTCGTCACCCACGACCGGTGGTTCCTCGACACCGTCTGCAACCGCACGTGGGAAGTGGTGCAGGGCAAGGTCGAGCAGTACGAGGGCGGTTACGCCGACTGGATCTACGCCCGTGCCGAGCGGACCCGGCTCGCGGACGTGCTGGAGGAGAAGCGGCAGAACCTGGCGCGCAAGGAACTCGCCTGGCTGCGCCGCGGCGCGCCCGCGCGGACCTCGAAGCCGCGCTACCGGATCGAGGCCGCCGAGGCCCTGATCGCGGACGTGCCGCCGTTGCGCGACAACGTCGAGCTGCTCGCGTTCGCCAAGAAGCGCCTGGGCCGCACGGTGATCGAGCTCGAGGACGTGACACTGTCCATTCCGGACCGTTACCTGGTGCGCGACCTGACGTGGCGCATCGGCCCCGGCGAGCGGATCGGTCTGGTCGGCGTCAACGGGTCGGGCAAGACGACGTTGCTGAAGCTGCTGGCCGGGGAGCGCGAAACCGAGACGGGCAAGCGGATCCAGGGCCAGACGGTCAAGATCGCGCACCTCTCGCAGGAGCTGCTCGACCTCGACGGGTCGATGCGCGTGCTGGAGGCGATCGAGGAGGTCGCGCGGCGCGTCGTGCTCGGCAAGTACGAGATGTCGGCGTCGCAGCTGGGCGAGCGGTTCGGGTTCTCGTCGCAGAAGCAGTGGACGCCGGTGTCGGACCTGTCCGGTGGCGAGCGGCGGCGGCTTCAGCTGTGCCGGTTGCTGATGGCCGAGCCGAACGTGCTGCTGCTCGACGAACCGACGAACGATCTGGACATCGACACGTTGCAGCAGCTGGAAGACCTGCTCGACTCGTGGGCCGGCACGCTCGTCGTGATCTCGCACGACCGGTACCTGGTCGAGCGCGTGTGCGACAAGGTCGTGGCGCTGTTCGGCGACGGCGGCCTGACCGAACTGCCCGGTGGCATCGAGGAGTACCTCAAGCGCCGCGACTCGTTGCGCGACAGGGAGTCCTCGGCCCCGGTGGCGGACAAGGCGCCCTCGAACGCCGCCGACCAGCGTGCCGCCCGCAAGGAGCTGGCACGGCTGGAGCGACGTCTCGAGGTGCTGCACAAGAAGGAAGCCGAGCTGCACGCCGCGCTCGCCGAGGCCGCGACCGACTCCGGCAGGTTGCTGAAGCTCGACGCCGAACTCCGCGCCGTGCTGGCGGAGGAGTCCGACGTGGAGGCTCAGTGGATGGCCGCCGCCGAGGTCGTCGAGGGCTGAGACCTGCCCCGGGCTACTTGCCCTTGCGGCGCAGTTCGGCGGCGAGCTGGGGCAGCAGCTCGTCGATGAACGACGTGTCGTAGCCCTGGCCGGAGAGCAACGCGTAGCTGAAACGCGCCTTCATGACCTCTTCGGAGCTCGCCCCGAGCATGCCGTCGAGTGCGACGCCGATCTCCTCCAGCATCCGGTCGACCTGCGCGGTGCGGTAGCCGCGCTGGCCGGCCGCCGCCTGCGGGATCCGCAGCTGCCGCAGGTCCTTCCACGACTTGACCTGCGGCATGCTGCGCACCGGTCCGGAGAGCTGCTGCTCGATCTGGCCGAGGAACCCGTCCACCTCGGTCTCGTCGTAGCCACGCCGGCCGATCAACGGGCGGGAGAACCGGACGTCGCGGACGTCCTTGCCGGTCAGGTTGTCCTGGCCGAGCAGCGTCGCCTCGATGCGATCCAGGAACGCGTCCACCTGGGACTCCTGGTAGCCGCGGCGGCCACGGGGAGGACGGTGGAACGCGATGTTGCGGATGTCCGCCGCGGTGAGCTTCGGCGCGTCGATGGACTTCGGCATCGCGGCCTGCTGAGCGGGCTGCAGCGGGGCCGGCGGCTGCGGGCGGCGCTGCTGTGGCTGGGGACGCGGCTCGGGCCGCAGGCGTGGATCTGGCTGCGGACTGCGCTGCTGCGGTCGTTGCTGTTGCTGCGGGAGCTGCGTCGTCGGCGGGGCCGCCTTGAGCGGTGGCGGTGCGGTCTCGAACATCAGCACCACGAGGTCGAGGAACGTGTCGACGTCTTCCTCGTCGTAGCCGAACGTGCCTGGTGCCGTCTCGCCGAACACGGCGTCCTGCACCTGCTGGGAGGTCAGGTTGTCCCTGCCACGCAGAGTGCCTTCGATGCGGTCGAGGAACGCGTCGATCTGGCCCTCGTGGTAGCCGCGGGTCCCCGGTCTGGGCTTGTGGAAGCGCACGGCGGCGACGTCGTCAGGGGACAGTCGCACCGCGGGTCTCATCGCCTGCGACGTGGCGTGCGCGCCCTGGGCCGGCGCGGAGGCCTGATGGCGTTGCGGAGTGGACCGCAGCGTGTCCGCGACGAGTTCCATGAAGACGTTGACCTCGTTCACGTCGTAGCCCGGATCACGGGTCGCGGTGCTGAACTTGACGTTGAGCACGTCTTCGCGCGTGAGGATGTCCTTGCTCTTCATGGTGCCCTCGACACGGTCGAGAAACGCGTCCACCTCAGCCGCGTCGTACCCGCGCTGACCACGCGGAGGACGGTGGAACGCGACCAGGGCCACGTCCTGCGCGGAGAGCAGAGGTGCCGGATGCGCGGGTAGACGATGCTGCGCTCCGGGGCCGCCCCGATCCACCAATGACCTCCTCCTGCGTACCTGTACTGGGGAGTATCGCGTTTCGCGTGGC
The DNA here is from genome assembly GCF_900115955.1 of Lentzea waywayandensis. GTDB lineage: Bacteria > Actinomycetota > Actinomycetes > Mycobacteriales > Pseudonocardiaceae > Lentzea > Lentzea waywayandensis. Next base: position 5,793 of record NZ_FOYL01000028.1, on the reverse strand, counting down.
ATAACGTTTCGTCCTGATGGACCAAACGCCGCCACTACGATCGCGAACATGAGTCAGTTCGTGGATGTGATGCTGGCGACGGCCTCCAGTGGCGGGGACAGGGGCATGACGACGGGTGAACCCGCCGCGCCAGTCCGCCAGACGTGGGCCGAGGTGCACGAACGCGCCCGGCGGATGGCCGGTGCGCTCGACGTGGCGCCGGGCACCGCGATCGCCGTGCTCGCCGCCGAACCAGCCGTGATCGCCCCAGCCGTGCAGGCCGCATGGCTGTGTGGTGGCAGCGTCACGATGTTGCATCAACCCACACCACGCACCGACCTGGCCGAGTGGGCCGAGGACACGCTGCGGGTGCTCGCCATGATCGATTCGCGTCTGGTCCTGCTCGGCAGCCCTTTCGACGCCTTGGCTGCCGTTCTGGACCAGCACGGAGTGCCCTACAAACTGCTCTCCGAACTCGATGCGGAACCGATCGCTGCTCCTGTTCCCACCGACGAGGATGCCACGGCTCTGCTTCAGTTGACGAGTGGATCCACAGCCGACCCCAAAGCGGTGCGCATCACGCACCGCAATCTGATGGCCAACGCCGAGGGCATGCGCATCGCGGCGGCACTCGATCCTGCCTCTGACGTCATGGTTTCGTGGCTGCCGCTGTTCCACGACATGGGGATGGTCGGCTTCCTGACCGTGCCGATGCTGTTCGGCCTGGAATTGGTGAAGGTCACACCCGTCGACTTCCTGTCACGCCCGACGTTGTGGGCGGACCTGATCACCCGGTACCGCGGCACCATCACCGCCGCGCCGAACTTCGCCTACGCGATCGTGGCGCGCCGCCTGGCCTCCTCGTCCGACTCCTTCGACCTGTCGACGATGCGACTGGCGCTGAACGGCGCCGAACCGATCGATCCTTCGGCCGTCGAGGCCTTCGTGTCCGCGGGCGAACGGTTCGGGCTGCGCCCGGAGTCGATCCTGGCGGCCTACGGCATGGCGGAGACCACTCTGGGTGTGGCTTTCGCGCCGTTGTTCACCGGCCTGTCGGTGGACGTGGTGGACGCGGACGCCGTGGAAGCCGACAAGAAGGCAGTGCCCGCTTCGGACGGTCGCGCGTTCCCGTTGCTCGGCCCGCCGTTGCCCGGCCTGGAACTGCGGGTGGTCTCGGACTCGGGCTCGATCCTGGGCGTCCGGGACGTCGGCGAGATCCAGGTCCGCGGCGAGGCCGTCACCCCCGGCTACCTGACGGTGAACGGTCCACTCGCCACACAGGACGCCGAAGGCTGGCTGTCCACCGGGGACCTCGGGTACGTGGTCGAAGACGGCCAGGTGGTCGTCTGCGGGCGCCGCAAGGACGTCATCATCATGGGCGGCCGGAACATCTATCCGACCGATGTGGAGCGGGCCGCCTGCTCCGTCGAGGGCGTGCGGGCCGGCAACGCCGTTGCCGTGCGGCTGGACGCGGGGACGAAGCGGGAACGGTTCGCCGTCGTGCTGGAGTCGAAGCTCGCCGGCGACGAGGCCGCCGAGAAGGATCTGGTCAAGCAGGTCACCGCCCGGGTCGTGGACGCCGTCGGGCTGCGGCCGTTCGTGGTGGTGGTGCAGCCGCCGGGGACGTTGCCGAAGACGCCGTCCGGCAAGCTCAGGCGGTCCGCGGCGGCTGCTCTGGTCTAGTAGAGGGCGTCGAGTTCTTCGAGTCGCTCGCGCAGCTCCTTCGCGCTCTTGCGGGGGAGTGCGCGGGCGACGAAGCCGAGGATTTCGCGGGAGTCCCAGAGGGGGTTGCGGCTCAGTTCCAGCCGCAGGACGTCTGACATGAAGCGCCGGGAGAACTCGGCGACGAGCATGCGCGTGCGCTTACGCGGCATGGACCTTTCGGTTGGTCATGCCGTCCATTGTGCACGTCAGTGGAAGCTGTTTTGCGCGGCTTCCAGGCCCTTGGTGACCATGGCCTCGGCCGCGTCCGCCGCCCGGTCGATCTCCAGCGCGAGCTGCTTGCGTTCGACGGTGGAGAAGTCCTTCAGGACGTAGTCCGCGGGGTCCTGGCGGCCGGAGGGGCGATCCACGCCGAAGCGCAGGCGGTGGTAGTCCGGGCCGCCCAGGGACTTCGTGATGGAGCGGAGTCCGTTGTGGCCGTTGTCGCCGCCGCCGAGCTTCATGCGCAGCGCGGCGAACGGGAGGTCCAGCTCGTCGTGGATCACGACGATGGTGGTGGGCTTGAAGAACTTCACGGCGCTCGCGACGGGGCCGCCGGAGAGGTTCATGAAGCTGCGCGGCTTGGCGAGGACGACTCGGTGGCCGGACAGGCGGCCCTCGACGATCTCGGCGCCGGACTTGTGGGCCTTGAACTTGCCGCCGACGCGGGCGGCCAGCTCGTCGAGGACCAGGAAGCCGATGTTGTGACGGTTGCCTTCGTACTTGGGGCCTGGGTTTCCCAGCCCGACGATGAGGGCGAGGTCAGCGTCCACGGAACCGCAACTCCTGCTCGAGATCGTCCAGCAACGTGTCCACGGCCTGCACCTGGTATCCCTTGCCCAGCAGGCCGGACGTGGTGCTGAACCGGGTGTTGCGGACCTCGGTGGAGGTCATGGCGCCCCGGCCGTCCAGGTTGGCCGCGGCACGGACGACGAAGGCGTCGACTTCGGCACGATCGTATCCGGTGCTGGTCTTCGTGAGCTTGCGCGCGTAGAGGTCCTCGCCGGTGTTCAGGCCCGTCGGCGGCACGATGCCGTTGCGGATCTGGAACTCCAGCAGGTGAAGGACGCCGTCGACGCTGAGCGGGTCGTAGCCGTTCGGGACGGTGGCGAACCTGACGGTGCGCACGTGTTCCGGGTTCAGGCGAAGACGGCCGGCCAGCGCGTCGGCGACGATCTGGAGGAACTCGTTGACCTGGTCCGGGTTGTAACCCTGCCGCTTGCGGCGGAAGGTCTTGGACCGGACGTCGGCGGGCCGCAGGTACTGCAACGGCGCGCCGCCCCCCTTGTGAGGAGGTGACGCGCCGTCGTTTCGGCCCGACGTGATGGGGCTCAGCTTTCCTCGGTGGCCTCGGCCGGAGCGGCCTCGTCACCCTCGAGCTGCGCCGCGGACGGCGCCTCGTTGATCGCGACGACGAGAGCGTCGGCGTCGGTGATCAGAACGGCACCGGCCGGCAGGGTCAGGTCGCTGGCGTGGATCTGGGTGCCCGCGCCGATGCCCGCGATCGACAGCTCGATCTGGTCCGGGATGTTCAGGGCGTCAGCCTCGATCTGGATCGTGCTGAGGTCCTGCGTGAGCAGCGTGCCCGAGGCGGGCTCGCCCGAGATGGACAGCGGCACCTCGACGGTGACCTTCTCGCCGCGCTTCACGAGCAGCAGGTCGACGTGCTCGATGTAGTTCTTGATGGGGTGCGTGGTGACGGTCTTGGTGAGCGCCAGCTCGCTCGCGCCGTCGAGGGCGAGAGTGAGGACGGCGTTCTGGCCGTGCTCACGGACAACACGGGCGAACTCGAGCGCCGGCAGGGCCAGGTGCTGCGGGTCGGAACCGTGGCCGTAGAGCACCGCGGGGATCTTGCCGGCGCGACGGGTACGGCGGGCGGCGCCCTTGCCGAATTCAGTGCGCTGCTCTGCGGCGAGACGGACCTCGGACACGGTGGGGTACTCCTTACAAGTCTGGCCTTGTACGTCGGGGCGGTGCACAAGTATCAGCGGTTCAGCTTTGGGGTGGTGGCCAGCGGCGGCGAGCAGCACGCGGATAACGTCAACACGCGCGGCATCAAGCCACCGCGTCGATCACGTTGAGCTGGATAGCTCGCCCTCGCCGAGGCAACCCGACCAGTGTAGGTGAGTGGGGGCGGGGGGCCTAATCGGGGGGTGGCTTGGGGTTTGCTGGCGGGTGGGGGGTGCTGTGTGGGTGGTCGCTGTGGGCGTGTGGGTGGCGGGCGTGTGGGTGATCGGCTGGTGATCGGCGGCCTTGCGGGTGGTTACTGTGCGGGCCGCGACCTTGCAGGGTGGTCACCTTGCGGGCGGCGACCTTGCGGTGCGTGCTTCCCCTGGGGGCTCTGCCCCCAGACCCCCGGCAATCTGATCGGGGGAGGGCGCCACGGGTGGGTTGATGGCACGCCTGTTGGGTTGGGCGGCTGCGCGTTGCTTTGAGGGGTGCGTTGGCGGTGGGGTCCCGTCACGAGCCGCACCAGGAGCGGGCCACATGCAGGTAGGGGTGTCAACTCGACGAACAGCGTGTCGAGTTGACACCCCTACCTGCATGCAGCAAGAGCTGTGGTGCGACTCGTGACGGGACCCCACCGCCCGGCCCGTTTGGTAAGGACGGCTCGCCTAATGAGTGGTGGGCCGGTCGTCTGGCAGGCTCGTTTCTGGTAGTGCTGGTGGGTGAGCACTCTGCTCGCCTGGACTGTTGAGTCCTTGCCGAAGATCGTGCCCTCGCTGGTGCCGGGAGAACGTGATCGCTGCTGGGATGTCGTGCCCATTCTCAGGGGTGTGAGCACTGTTCATTAGGTCGCTGATGGTTCTCCCGCTGCTGCTGCCGGTGCTGGTGAGGTGCGAGCGGGGAGGGCGAGATGCTGTTGCTGATCGGTGATGACTGGGCCGAGGATCACCATGATGTCGAGGTGATGGATGTCGGCGGGCGTCGTCTGGTGAAGGCCCGGTTGCCCGAAGGCGTGGCGGGAATGGCCCGGTTGCACGCGTTGATCGCCGAGCATTCGGGTGATGCCGATGTCGAGGACGTGGAGGTGCGGGTCGGGATCGAGACGGATCGGGGTCCGTGGGTGGCCGCGCTGGTCGCGGCCGGATATACGGTGTTCGCGGTGAATCCGTTGTCGGTGGCCCGTTTCCGGGACCGGCATGTGGTGTCGGGTGCGAAGAGTGATGCGGGGACGCGCATGTGCTGGCCGACATGGTCCGCACTGATGCCCACCGGCTGAGGCCGGTCGCGGGCGATTCGGCCGAGGTCGAGGGCATCAAGGTGGTCGCGCGGGTGCACAAGACATTGATCTGGGACAACACCCGCCACACGCTGCGGCTGCGGCATTCTTTGCGTGAGTACTTCCCGGCCGCGCTGGAAGCCTTTGCTGATCTGGACGCGCCGGACACGCTGGAGCTGCTGGGCCGGGCGGCTGATCCGGACACCGCGAAGAGGTTGTCGTTCAACCAGATCCGCGGCGCGCTGGCGCGGGCCCGGCGTCGTGACGTCGACACCAGGGCCGCCGGGATCCAAGCCGCGTTGCGCACCGAGCACCTGGGCCGGCCGCCGGTGGTGACCGCCGCTTACGCGGCCACCACTCGTGCCACGATCGCGATCCTGGCCGCGTTGGCCGAGCAGATCACCGGCCTGCAGGGCGAGGTCGAGGCCCATTTTGGCCGGCACCCGGACGCTGAGATCGTGCTGTCCCAACCTGGGATGGGCGCGGTTCTGGGTGCTCGGGTGCTCGCCGAGTTCGGGGACGACCCTGACCGCTATGTCAGCGCGAAAGCCCGCAAGAACTACGCCGGCACCAGCCCGCTCACCGTCGCTTCCGGCCGCAGACGCACCGTCCGGGCCCGGCACGTCCACAACGACCGGCTCCTCGACGCCCTGATCGCCCAGGCGTTCGTCGCCATGCGGGTCAGCCCTGGCGCCCGCGCCTACTACCAGCAGCAACGCGCCCGCGGCAGCAGCCACAACGCCGCCCTGCGCCAACTCGCCAACCGCCTCGTCGGCATCCTGCACGGCTGCCTCAAAACCCGCACCACCTACGACGAGACCACCGCCTGGGCACACCACACCACCGCAGCCGCTTGACAGCCCCAGCAACTGGGATGTCTTCGGCTTCGC
>NZ_FOYL01000029.1 GCF_900115955.1 Lentzea waywayandensis | reverse complement strand
GCGAGCAGGTTCTCGTGCAGCCGCTGCCAGACGCCGGCCTGGTGCCAGTCCCGCAACCGACGCCAGGCGGTCATGCCGGAGCCGAAGCCGAGTTCCTGGGGCAAGAACTCCCACGGGATGCCGGTGTAGAGCACGAACAGGATGCCGCACAACACCTTGCGGTCATCGAGCCGCTTGCGGCCCGGATGGTCCGCGCGACGCGGGACCACCGGGAGCAGTGGCTCGATCCGCGCCCACAACTCGTCGGACACGATCCAGGGAAGCTGCTCGCCCTTCCTCACACCGTGATCAACACACCGATGATCAAACCTATTCCAAGATCATTCTGTTAGGAGTTCTTAGCCTGCTCATGTCCCGCCACCGCACGCACCTTTGCCACCAGCATCCCGATCCTGGCCGGCGAATTGTCGACTGTGAGACCGGCCTTCAACTGATCGAGCACGACCTTGTAGTAGTAGCGATCGGTGTCGAGCGGATCTCCTTTCAGGACCACTCGGCCTACCTTGAGCACGACGTCGTCGGTCGGCTCTGACTGCTTGACAGCTCCGACGGCGAGCGCCCGTATGTTGCGATCATCGGGTTGAGCGGAATAGATGTCGCTGACCAGGACGTTGCCAGCCGCCCCCAGGCGGACCGCCGTGCGGATGAGCTCGAACCCGGCAACCAACTTCTGCCCAGGGTCCCGCAGCTTCTTCACATCAGCGAGTACGAGCTTCAGCAGCGACACCAACTCTTCGGGCTGCGCCTGCGCGAAGTGCTCGGTAAGACCGGCCGGAGGCCACGGAGCGCCCGGCTCGGGCGGAGTGATCACGCCCGCCGCGTGCAGAGGAAGCAGCCAGGTCGGATCGCGCAACTCGGTGAAGAACAGCCGCAAGTGATGCGGGGTCGAAGCCAGCGACCGGAGGCGCTCGATCTGGTCTTCTCCTTGCCACTGCTCCGCCGCAAGTTCACGCACGGCCGTGACGACCGTGTCCGGAGGCGTGAACATGCGCACGAACCACGCGATCGCGCGTTCGTAGAGCTCGGTCGCGTCCGCGAACGCCGTGCTCGAGTGCAGCGCTCCCGCAGCGTGATTGCGCAGCCTGCCGTACTCGATGACCGGATCGAGAAAACCGGAGAGTGGCCCGATGCCGGCCTTTCGCTCGAGATAGCCGATCAGCTGCGAGGCACGGTACGAGTTTCGCTCACGCTTCTCCAGCTCTCGGCGTAGCGCGAGCTTCAGCTCTTCGAGCGACGTGTCATTGTCATTTTCTGGATGCCGAACTTGGTCCTCGTATCGATCGAGAGCGGCCAGCGCCACGGCTGGTCCTCCCTCCGCGGGCTGCTCGCCTGATACCACGCCGTCGAACGCTTCTCGGATGTTGTACATAGCGCTCTCGGCAAGTCTCAGCCCAGTCGTGTCGCGCATCGCCCAAGCCAGCATCTCTGCGGCTGTCCGCAAGGCTGCCACGACCTTGAGGCCGCGGCTTCCCAGCTCGGCATGAATGCGCTCGACCACCTCTGGCGGCAACTCTGATGAGAACGGCTCTCCACCGAAGGTTGTCGACATGCTTTCAGTGTCACCTCAGGCCGGGCCTCTCGGTCGTACGACGCGCCCGCCGGTCCACATGTACCGCAGCTCAGCCTGTATCTGCAGAGATCTGGCACCCCACAGGTCGGCGGCTACCTCAGTGCCCGACTCCAACCGCGGATGCCCGAACTCTTACTATCGTCGCCCGCTCGGCGCCAATATCTGAACCCGCCCGTTTCGTGAGAACGAAGCGGGCCGAGAGATGGTCCAAGGTATCGCTGTTGCGATACGGGGAGGCGTCGTCAGTTCTTGCGCCAGCTGCCGTCCGGCGACCGGTCGGGCATGTGGCTGGGGTGCCGCAGCTGGCCGCTCGCGCCGTCGCCGAACCATCCGCCCCACCGGGTCACGAACTCGTCCATGTCACCCACGCTCAGCGGGGTGAACGGCCACGCCAGCTGCCACTCGGCCATGCCAGGGCCGATCGCCGAGGCCGCCGCCTGACTGGGGTCTATCGCGAACGGATTGAGCCGGCCGCGTCGAGGAATCAGCGACATGACCATGAACGCCGTCTCGAACCACTGGAAGTGGCCGGTCTCCTGGGCATCGCAGTACCACAGCGAGTGCTGACGGCCCTCGTACTCGAACCGGTTCGGCGGGATCCGGATGGTGACCTCGCCGTGCGCGATCACGCTGAACGGTGCCGGCCAGTTGCCCCATGGGTTCGCCGAGGTCGCTGTGGCGCCGGAGATGCTGAGCACGGCGGTACCCAGATTCAGCGCCCAGCCGTCGCCGATCGAACGCGCCTCCGCCTCGGAGAGGGTCTGGTCGAGTGCCCTGCCGTCACCGATGAGGCGCACCTGCCTCGCCGTGGGGGCGGAATCGAGCACGGCCTCCTTGAACATCGCCGACACGCGGTCCAGCCTCGCCTTGGCCGCGGCGAAGAGCTCCTGCCTGCTCTCCGCTTCCGTGCGAGCCCGTGACGCGTCACGGGCGGCTTCACCGCGGCGAACGGCCTCGACTCGGTTGGCTTCCTGCAGACGAGCCAAGCCACCGGCGGGCACCTGCTGCTCGATCTTCGCCAGCCTGGTCACCACGTTGGCCGGCCTCGGACGAGCCGCCGCAGCCTTGGTCAAGCACTCCTCCACCAGCGCCGCCAGCAGCGCCGGAACAGCCTCCAGGTGGGCTGGTGTCTCCTCGAGGTGCTGACGGCGGACCTCTCCGTCGGACCCGGTGAACGGCCTTTTGCCCGCCAGCAGTTCGTAGGCGATCACACCGAGGGAGTAGACGTCGGCCGCGTTCGTCGCGGTCTCACCACGCCACCGTTCCGGCGCGGTGTAGGGCTTCGAGCCCTTGTCCTTGTAGGTCACCGTCGCGGTCGCTGCGTCGGCGTACCGGGCAATGCCGAAGTCCGCCAGGCACCAGCGGCCCTCCAGCAGCAGCACGTTCTCCGGCTTGAGGTCGCGGTGCACCACACGGCCGTCCAGATCGGCCAGCGTCTCGGCGATGTCGGTCAGGATCGCCACCGCCTCGGCCGTGTCGAACGGCCCGCCGTGCTCGTCGAGGTGATCTTTGAGGGATTTCTGCGCGCGGGGCATCACCAGCACCCAGTGGTCCTCGGTCTCGCCCTGGTCGATCATGGGCACGACGTGCCGGACACCGGACACGTCGTCGCCGAACAGCGCCTCGCGCTCCGCGCCTGGTTCTTTCGGGACGAGCTTCGCGGCGGCCTGGTCGCCGTTCGCCGACGTCGCCTCGAAGACCTGGCCGTAGCCGCCCTTCCCGATCCGATCTCCGATCGACCACTCATGGTCGCGAAGCTTGACCTGCATTGGCACGACTTCCTGCTCTCGACGAACTGAAAGCGGTAACGCTACCGGGGAGCACCGACACATTCGAACGGGCGACATCACGCCTCGGAAGAGGGGGTTCTGCCCACCGTGGGCAGGGCCATGACGGTGGCTCCGGGACCGTCGGGCGGCGCACAGACGCGGTGCATCTTGGCAAGCATGGTGGCGACGAGGCGGAGCAGTTCGACGCTGGGGTCCCCGAGTCGAACGATCATTCAGGACACGCTAGTCAGTAGGCTGGTCAACGCGTTCAACGTAGAGCGGCGTAGCGACGATGAGCCTCGTCGGCTGCTTCACGACGGCCGTGACACGAGCGTAACCGGCCATCCAAGCCGCGGTGATCGTTGGCATGGCAAGCAGACGATGGATACGGACGAGGTCCTGTTCGTACGTCTCCGAAAACTGGTCGCCGCGGCAAGTCAGCGGCCGCGGATCCATGCCGCCTAGTTGCGCAGGCTCACGAGCGACGGCCCAGTTGAGGAACCGCTTGAGCGTGCCCTCGCGCCTGTCGGGTGCCAAAACATGGCTCAACGTGCCTGACCTGCGGATCACGCTTATGCAGGTTCGTCCTCGTTGATCAAGCCGCCAAGCACTCGCCGACGACATACGGATCTACAGCCTGGGTCTCCGGTCGGGTGATCGGGTTGTAGTGGGATACGTAGCGGAACAGCACTGACGTCAGGTGCCGCTGGTTGACGAACAGCAGCCGGTCGGTGAGCTCTCGTCTGACAGTGCCGACAAACCGTTCCGCGTGGCAGTTAGCCCGCGAACACCTCGGCGGGATCTTCACAACATCAATGCCGGCGTCCGCGAGAACCGAGCCGAACAAAGACGAGATACAGCAGTCGCAGCGCCACACCCACGATCATGCCTGCAGGATGACAGAACCTGATCACCGCAGGTCAGCGTGTGGCTGCAGAGTTCTGGCACCCCACAGGCTCTCTGGTCGGGTGATCAGGTCGTGGCGCCGTATGGTGCAGCGCTCGATGTGGTCGCCGGTGGTTGTAGTAGGAGACGTAGCGGTTCAGCACTGACGTCAGGTGCCGCTCGTTGATGATCAGCAGCCGATCCGTGACCTCGCGTCTAACAGTGCCGACAAACCGTTCCGCATAGCTGTTAGCTCGCGGACATCGCGGTGGGATCTTCACAACGTCGATGCCGGCGTCCGCGACAACGGAATCGAACGACGCCGTGAACTGGCCGGCCCTGTCACGAACCAGGAAACGAAACTTGCCGGCCCGGTCACCCAACTCCATGAGGAAGTTGCGAGCCTGCTGCGTGGTCCACGGACGTCAGGGTTAGAGGTGGTTCCGAGGACATGGACATAGCGGTGCCGATCTCCATCACGAAGAACACGTACACCCGCCTCAAGGTGACCACGCAGTCGACATGAGCACGCAGAAACCGCCGCCACGACGTGTCGGAGTCACGAGTCGGCGAAGGCGGAATCCGAAGCCGCTTCAGCACACGACGAACAGTCGACGCGGACGTCCGATGACCAAGCTTGAGCAGCTCACCTTGGATACGACGGTAACCCCAGCCCGCGTTCTCCCGCGCCATCCGCTCGATCAACGCCACCACGGTCTCATCGGCCTGTGGTCGACCAGTCCGGTTCGGGTAAGTCCACTTCTTTGCGACCAACCGCCGATGCCACCGCAACACCGAGCCCGGAGACACCAACCGGTGCTCCCGCAGCCATACCGGTAACCGCCCGCGTCAACATGGCCAGCACCGCGCGATCAGCCCAATCCAACCGCGGACGACGATTGACACGACGCAACACCGCGACTTCGTGCCGCAACACCAGCAACTCGACGTCCTTGGCCGCCGAGGACCGGCCGAGCAGAACCAGCCAGCCGCCCAGCCGAACAAGGATGAGGTACAGCAGTCGCAGCGCCACGCCTACGATCATGCCTGCAAGACGACAGAACCTGATCACCGCAGCTCAGCGTGTGACTGCAAAGTTCTGGCACCCCGCAGGGTTCCTGCCCGTTTGCCATGACGCCACCTCAGATCTCGAACGTTGCTACCACAGGCGCGTGGTCCGAGCCGAGCTCTCCCTTGCGCGCCAACGGATTTTCGGTGACCGACGGCAACTCGTGCGTGATCTTCGTCCGGACCTGCGGCAGCGAGTGGAGGAGCGCGTGGCTCGCGAAGATGTGATCGATCAGCTCACCGCGGCCGCGGAACCTGCGGGAGAACCGCTCGTCCTCCGGCAGGCACGGCGCCAGGTTCCACAGCCGCTGGGCGTCGCCGCCATCCGGACGGTCGAAGCCTGTGGTGCCGATCTCGGAACCGGTGGGGCCGTTGAGGATCTGCGTGGTCGCGGCGGTGACCTCGTCATTGAGGTCGCCCAGCACGACGACCGATCCGCCCGCGGTGAGGAAGCCGGTCGCGAGTTCACGGACGGCGACAGCCTCGGCGGCGCGGCGGTAGAGAGCGTAGGCGCCGAACCGGGCCCGCTCGCCCTCGTTCTTCGGGCTGAAGCGGCCGCCAGGAAACGACAGCAGCTTCGACTTGAGGTGGCAGGTGATGATCGTGATGCTCACTCCGGGCGTGGGTTCGACCGTGATGGCGAGTGCGCCTCGGCCCAGTTCGGCGGACGGCTTCGCCGGGCTGTCACCTACCTGTACGGGTGATAGTCCGACGGGTAGCGTCTTCGTGTCGCTGACGACCTCGAACGGAAGGCGACTGAGGAAGCCGACGCGGATGCCGCGACTGTCCGGATGCTGCGAGGTCACGGTGTGCCAGCCACTGCCGGCCGCCGTGACGAGGTCGGCCAGCGCCTCGGGATCGCCGACCTCCTGCACCGCCAGGACGTCCGGCTCCATCGCCGTGATCGTGTCGGCGAGGGACGCGAGCTTCGCTTCGTAGCTCGGTTGGTCCTTCGGGCCGTCCCCGCCGGGCAAGAACAGGTTCTCGAGGTTCCAGGTGGCGATCGTGACCATGTGCGCCTCCGGTGGCGAGCCGTGTACCTCCTTCTCGTTTACTCAGTTTGCGTAGTTACAGTTAACATCCGAATGTTCTAATGGCGACTCGTCCGGGCGGGCCGGCTCGTCGGCGATCACGTCAGCCAACTCGGGGTCGTTGCGCGGTTCGCGAGGCACGTCCACACATACCCATGAGCGGACGTTGGCGGCCGGTGCCGGCGCGCGAGCGATGAGCTAGTCGCGCAAGGACGCCAGATTCGAGCGAACGACTTTCATTGTTGGATGCTCATGGCCAAGCACTCAATCGCGGTTGGCGAGGGCAGCCTCGTACAGCGGGATGGCCCGGCCCAGATCACCCCGCCTGGTAGGCGCCCGCGAGATTGTTGCGGGAGTTCAGCGTACGCGGGTGGAGCAGTTGTTCTAGTTGTTGACCGACGGCCGACGTCCGGCGTGCGCGGCTGAGTAGCTCCACGAACGCGCGACCAAAGACCCTGGCTCTCAACAAATGTTGAGATCAAGATCAGTAGACGTGCGCCCTATTCCTGTCCACCGCCGCCGTCGGGGTATACGACGGCCCACCACATCCGGCCAGAGCCGCCGACGCCCCCGGCAGCCCGCAGAGATCGCGACGCTGATCACCTCGATCGCGGCGTTGGTCACGGCGGCAACCGCGCTAACAGCGGTCGGGTACACAGCTGTGACGGTCAAGACCGCGCAGGATCAAGTCGTTGTGGCACAACAAGGACAACTCAATGACCGCTTCATTAGGGCGGTAGAGCAACTCGGCCCAGACAGTGCGGGAGGCTCCGCCGAACGTCGTATCGGCGCGATCTACGCACTGGAGCACATCGCCCACGACGCCCCGGTCGAACAACCCGCAACAGTCGAAGTCATCAGCGCGTTTGTGCGCAGCCACGCGCCCCGAACCGGCTCACCATGCCCAGCGATCCCGGCGACCGACGTGCAGACGGCGCTGAGCGTGCTGGCCCGCCGCAGGACACTCGAAATCGACGCGCGCCCAGACCTGAACAACACGTGCCTCAAGGGTGCGAACCTCAACACTAGGCAAGTGTTCGTCGGACGTGGCGGCGACCAAGTCCGCCGCGACGCGCTGCTTGAAGACACGATCCTCACGAACGCCGACCTCACGAACGCAAACCTCAGCGATGCGAACCTCAAACGTGCCAACCTCAATGGCGCCATCCTGACTGGCGCGTACCTGGTCGGCGCCAAACTCGGCCACGCGAATCTCGGACGCGCGGACTTGACCGACACGAGTTTCCTGTTCGCCGACCTCAGCTACGCACACCTCGCCGACGCGACCATGGTCAGGGCGGGCGTCGCCAAGGCGGATCTCACCGGAGCGAATCTCACCGGCGTGAATGCGGATCAAGCGATCTTCAACGAGGCGAACCTGACCGGAGCGGACCTCACCGCCGCCATCCTGACAGGAGCAGTTCTGGCCAGAACGAATACGACCCGCGCCAACTTCACCAAAGCGGACCTAATCGGGGCGGACCTCCGAAGCGTAGACCTCACAGACACGATCCTCACCGAAGCGAAGCTCCCTCAATAGTCAACGTCCGCATGTGCCGATGAACGAACGTTGGCGTCGGGCAGTGGCACCGCCGCCACGGCCATCACCCGGTTGGTGGCCGGTCACCGGCCGCCAACCGGGTGGCCGGTGACCGGTCCCACGACCGCACCCTCCGATCGTGGCTGCCGGTGGCGAGCAGGGTGCGGCAACAGCTCTTCGTGACAACCTTCCTTCGCCCGTAAGGCGGAACGCGAAGTCGAAACGAAGGAGCAGGTCCGCCTGCGCGTCGACATGATCGCTCCGCGAGGCGGCAACGAGTTCGAACTGGCGGGCACGGCGACGGACTCGATGTAGCCGAGTACAACGGATCGGCAGCCGATCAATCAACGCCAAGTCAAGTCATGTGACCTGAACGTGGCTGTCGATCGCAGCTTCCGAGCGGCGCAGTCCGTCAAGAAGCCTCGGCAGCTCGTCCGCAGCTGCGGCGAACTCCCTCAACTGGGCCACGTGCTCGTCCACCGCGAGCTGAACACCGTTGTGCACCAACGCGTTGATGTCCGGCAAGTCTTGGTCGCCGCCGAGCGCACGGTCGAAGGCGTCGTGGTAGTGCTTGACCACGCCACCGATCACCACGTCGTCCGGCGGCCACGGCACCTTGGCCCGGTGCTCGACGGGCACGTGGAACGGCCAGGTGAGCTCGGTCAGCAGGCACTGACCGGCGTGGCCATCGAGCACGTCGACTGCGGTCCGGCCCAGCACCGGTATCCGGTGGCCCTTGACCATCTGCACGGCGGGGTGGGTCGCGAGCGTCCACCAGAACCAGCACCGCATGCGGTGCCGTAGCGCTGGCGGGGACAGCCACACGGCGAGGTTCACGTAGAAGTCCGCGATGGCGTCGCGCACTGGTCCGGCGGAGAAGCCGCGAAGGTTCACGTTGAAGTAGTGGTGCCATGTCGTGTCCGCGACGATCCGGCCGACGGAGGCCGGCGTGCCGTCGTAGGCGCTGACGAGCTCGTAGGTGCGAGCGAACCGCTTGTCCGTGCCGAAGGCGACGACCTCGGGTAGAAGCTGACCATGCGGGCCGGATGGCCATTCGTCCTCCGGGTAGCTGGCGGGGAATGCGAGCGCGCCCTCGTGCATGTGGTCGGGGAACACCTCGATCGGGCCGGACCGGCCGCAGAACAACGGGTGCGGGCGGTGGCGGACAGGCAGCCACGGCCACGGTCGGCCGATCGGGTACGGGGTGAGCCGGATCCGTTGCGGGAACGCGTCGTCCTGCAGCGTCAGGTTGTCCAGCGGCGTGCCGAGGCCGTCCGGTACCTGGGTGTTGTGCGTGAACCGTGGGTCCGTGGACGGGTCCGCGCTGGGCAGGCCCTCCCAGCGGCGCAGCCGGCCCGCTCGCGGCACCCGGTGTCCGAGTGCCCTGCCGAGGTTGAGCAGCGGGTCGAGACCGGCATCGGTGGCGTCGCCTGGCCGTGGGTTGGCGTGGTCGCCGGTGATCAGCACACCGCCCTGAGCGGCTGGGCCCATCCAGTCGTCCAGGGCCGCGACTTCGGCGTCAGTGAGCTCGTTGTGCGGTGCCGAGCTGCGGTCGCACTGCTCGAAGCCGAAGAGCCACACCTGGTCGTAGTTCCGGAGCAGGTCGGTGGTGAGCAGGTTCTTCGCGTGCCCGCCCGCGTGGCGGTCCAGCACGTCGATGTCGAAGTTCGCGTGGAACGTGTTGTGCGAGACGATCAGGTCCCTCAGCTGCCGCAGACCGAAGTCCGGGGCGAGCTCGAAGTTCACCTGCGGATGGTCGGTGTAGCAGAGGATCCGCACGGTCGGTTTCGGGCAGTACCAGGGAAACCACGGGTGGCCGCGGCTGGGGACGAGCACGTTGCCGTCGTAGGTGGCGGCTGTCTGTTCGGTCGTCACGGCGGGCTCCTCACTGTCGTAGGTGCTGACGAGTGCGCCGCGACCGCCTTCCGGATACATGAGGCCGACGTGACGGCATCGTGACCGAATGGATGAATCCGCGCGTTCGTTGTAGCGCTCTCGGTCGTACAGGCGACATGCCCAACGCGGAGGTGCTTTCGATGACGATCAAGTTCCGCTGGCTCGACGAACCGCCCGACCTCTCCGGGGACACGTACGACGAGCCGCCACGATGGCCGGAGTGGCTGCTGCAACGCCATCGGGGGCGCATGTTGCTCCCGAGCGAGGCCGCACCCGCGGTCGGTGTGCCGGACCAGCCGGACCAGCCGGCGGAGCCCTTCGCCGTGCCTATCGAGTCCACGGCGTATCGCGCGGACACGTTGCTGATACCGAACGTCCTGCTCAGGAACCAGCCCCTGGTCTCTGCGATCCAGCAGGCCGCCGGGGTGGTGTTCCAGCTCCCACCGCCGCTCACCAAGGTGTTGCCCGCCGATCAGGCCGATCACCTCGACGAGATTCCCCGCCCTGTCGCGCTGACGCCCGCTGATCTCACCTCACCGGCCCTGGTCGACGCGTGGACCGCGCTCCGGCGCATCCGCAGCGCGGTCGGCAGGAACGAGCTGAGGTGGCAGGACGGCAAAGGCAACGAGGTCACTCCGTCGCTTGAACAGCGGAAGTGGCTGCTGGAGGTTTCGCTGGACCACCTGCTCCTCGGCGCGTACGGCGGTGTCCCGGTCTGGGAACAGGACGACGTGCCGGGACAGGCACCGTCCGGCGGATACCGCCCGGAGGGACGTCACCCGATCGCCGCGCTCGTCGGCCTGCCGAAGCGCGACGAAAGCGAGGTCTTCGTCATGGCCGACGGCACGAAACGGCGGCCGGTCGTGGCGGTGCTGGACACCGGCGTGCGGGACCACCCGTGGTTCGTGGTTCCCCTGGAGGTCATCAAGGACGGGGGCTCCGAGAGCTTCCTGCACCTGTCCGTCCCCACTCAGGAGGCGCTCAAAGCGCACCAACCGGTGGTGGCAGGCCTGCCGCACACGAACGTGTTGTTCGATTACCACGACGTGCCGATCTTCGCCGAGGAGCTCTCCGACCGGGTCAACCGGGCGGTCGGCCACGGCACTTTCATCGCTGGCCTGATCCACCAGCACGCACCGGACGCCGATGTCCTCTCGTTGCGCGTGATGCGCTCGGACAACGTGGGCTACGAGAGCGACGTGCTGCTCGCGCTGTGGCTGCTGGTGGACCGCGTCAAGCTGGCGCAGCGCGACCCGGCGAACGCCTGGGAGATGATCGACGTGGTGTCGATCTCGCTCGGCTATTACCACGAGACGTGGCGGGCAGAGAAGCTCGCCAGACTCAGCGCGGTGATCAAGGAGTTGACGTCGCTGGGTGTGGTCGTGGTCGCCGCCGCGGGCAACGACTCGTCGCGCCGGCCGTTCCTTCCCGCCGCCATCGCGAGCCTCACCACCTCCCTGCCGCTCGTGGTCGGCGTCGGCGCGGCGAACCCCAACGCGACGACCTCCTGGTACAGCAACGGTGGCGCGTCGGCGAGCGCCGAGGCACCAGGAACGTGCGTGGTCAGCATCTTCCCGCCGGACATCGACGGTTCGCGCAGCCCTTCGGACAAGGCTGCCAGCGACGGCAGGCAGTCGGTCGACGAGGACAGCTTCAGCAGCGGCTTCGCGCTGTGGAGCGGCACGTCGTTCGCCGCACCGGTGCTGGCCGCGGCCGTGGCCAGGAAACTGGTCGAGATCGGAGCCTCGACCGAACTGACCCAGCAGGCCACGGTGGACAGGGCTCTAGCGGCGTTGCGGAGGCTCGCCGGGACGAGCCTGATCGCCGAGTTCAACGACCTCGACGCGCGAATCAAGCTGGCTGGCAAGGACCAGAGCGAACGCAGGTCGAAGCTCAAGAAACGGTTGAAGGACGAGAAGAAGTCAGTCGACCAGTGAACAACGAGCGGATGGGCCGGTTGCTGGAGGCGGCGCGGGCCGGGGACCGGGAGAGCCTGAACGAACTGGTCCGCGAGCTCACCCCGTTGCTGTGGCACGTCGCCAGGGCACAGGGACTCGACCGCGAGTCCAGTTCGGACGTCGTGCAGCACACGTGGCTGACGCTGCTCAGGTCCATCTCGGACATCCGCTCGCCGGCCGCGCTCACGGGGTGGCTCGTCCAGGTCACGAAACGCGAGGCCTGGCGGGTCGCCCGGCGGGCGCGGGCCGAGGAACCGGTCGACGGCGCGGAGTTCATCGAACTGCTCGACCGGTCCCCCACCCCGGCGGACCTGGCCACGACCGCCGAGACGCACCAGGAGCTGTGGGCCGCGTTGGCCCAGCTTTCCGAGCGATGCCAGGAGATTCTGCGTGCGATGGCGTTCCTGCCGGAGTTGACCTACACCGAGCTCAGTGCATTGCTGAACATCGCACGCGGCAGCATCGGACCGATGCGGGGACGCTGCCTCGTCCGGTTGCGCGCGTTGTTGAAGGGTGGTGTGCGCGATGAACGCTGACCGTCCGTTCGACGCGGTAGACCTCGAGATGCTGCGGCAGCTCCGCGGGGCCTGGACCGAAGCCGACCCGGCGCCGACGGACCTGGTCGCGACCGTCCACTTCGCACTCGAACTGACCTCCGGTACGGAGGAGATCATGCGGGCCGTCGAAGAACACGCGCTGCCCGTGGCGAAGGGGGACGACAGCACCAGGACGATCACATTCGACGGTACCGAGCTGATCGTCATGGTCAGCATCGCGCCCGCCGCCGGCGCCACGGCGCGGATCGACGGCTGGCTCACACCTGCCGGTGTTCACCAGATCGAGCTGCGCCTCCAGGACGGCCTGCTGCGCACGTCGTCCGACGACGGCGGCCGGTTCGCGTTCGACCGGGTGCCGTGGGGACTGGTGCAACTGGTGGTGCGCGCGGACGACACCGTTCTCGTCACACCGGCAATGGTCCTCTCGTGAACGCTCGGGCACAGGCCTTGCACGGCCGCGGGCTGGCCGCGGCCGTGCGAGGCCAGCCCAAAGAGGCGGTGCGCCTGCTCAGGTCAGGTCTGCGCGCACTCGGCGAACCGGCCGACGCGGTGGAGCGCTCGCTCGCCGCCAAGCTGCTCGCCAGCCTGGCCGCCGCCGAAGTGCACCTGGGCGACCACGCGGCCGGGTTCGCACTGCTCGATCAGGCGGAAACCCTCGCCGCTCCAACGGAAGCAGGCGTGATGTGCAATCAGCGCGGCCTGCTCCTGATGATGGTGGGCCGGTTGGACGAGGCGCAGCGGTACATGGACGAGGCGGTGCCGTTGCTGCGGGCCGCCGACAACCGGACGTCATTGGCGCGAGGGTTGCTGAACCGTGCGATGCTGCATGATCTGGCAGGCCGCGTGCGGTTGGCGTTGACCGACCTGGACGCGTGCGAACGAGTGGCCCAGGCGGCTGACCTGCCCAGGATCGTGGCGAAGGCTCAGCTCAACCGCGGGCACTGCGAAACGTTGCTGGGCGACATTCCGGCCGCGCTGCGCTCGTTTGACGTGGCACGGTCCGGCCTCGCGGCACACGCGCCGGACCTGCTGGCGTCGCTGGCCGTGGATCGGGCACGCGCGTTGCTCGTCGCCGGTCTCGCCAGGGAGGCGGCCACAGAGCTCGACGCCGCGCTCGCGGTGCTGGCGGACCGCCGTCCCACCCACGAACGCGCGGAGACGGAGCTGGTGAGAGCCCAGACCGCCCTCGCTCAGGGCGAGCTCACCGTGACCAGGCAGTGGGCCCGCCGGGCGGAGCGCAGCTTCCGCAGGCGCGGCAACCAGGCGTGGGCGGAGCTGGCCGTGCTGACTCGGCTGCGTGCCGAGTTCCTCGCGGGTCGCAGCCGTGCGAGTCTCCTCGATCAAACCTGCGCACTCGCGGACCGCTTGGCCGAACTGGCGTTGCCGTACGACGCCGAGCACGCCGAACTGCTCGCCGCCGCCATTTGCGTTGCGCTGAAGCGGTTCGCGGAAGCCGAGGACCACCTGGCCGCACGCCAGACCGGCAGCCCGACCACGGAGACGAAACTGGCGCGCCGGCTCGTCAAGGCCAGGCTGCAAGCCGCTCGCGGCGCGGTCCCCCACACGTACGCGGAGATCAGGGCAGGGCTGACGGTCCTGCGTCAGCACCGCGAACGGTTCGGGAGCATCGACTTCCAGACCGGGTCGGCCACACTGGGCGTGAGGCTCGCCGAGCTCGGGCTTTCGGTCGCCCTGCGCCACAGCGCGCCGTCCGTGGTATTCAACTGGCTGGAACGCTGCCGTGCCCAGGCTTTCCGGTTGCGTCCCGTGTTCCCCACCGCCGACGACGAGACCACAGACGCGGTTGCACAGCTGCGCAGGTGCGCGCTGGAAGCACGAACAGCCCAACTGACCGGCTCCCGCGACCTCGCGCTGGAACAGCGGTGCGCCGAGCTGGAACGCTCCATCCGGTCTCGTGGCTGGACCGTGCGAGGCAAAGGCACGCACACTCCGGTAGCCTTCCTCAGCGACGTCGTCGACGCGCTGCGCGGGGCAGGCAGCACCCTGGTCACCTTCGTGGCAGACGGCCCGCGGCTGCGTGCCTTGGTCGCCGACCACCGCGCGCCCCGGCTGATGGACCTGGGTGACCTCGCTGTCGTGAGGGAGGCCGTCATCCGCCTCCGCAGCGATCTGGACGCCTTGTGCGGCAGACGACTACGTCCCGCACTGGCCCAGGTCGTCAAGGAATCCACCTACCGCCAGCTCGCCGTGCTGGCCGACAGCCTGATCCGCCCGCTGCACCCCGTGCTCGGCGACCGGGAACTGGTCATCGTTCCGACCGGCCCGTTGTCCGCCGTGCCGTGGGGACTTCTACCGCAACTGCGCGGACACCCGGTCACGGTCGCACCATCCGCGACACAGTGGCTGGCCGGGCAGAGCGGCGGTCATGGCGCAGTGCGGCAACCACTACTCGTCGCCGGCCCCGACCTGCAACACGCAATGGCGGAGGTGGCCGAGATCGGCCGTGTCCTGCCGAACGCCACCGTCCTCAGTGGACCAGACGCCTCGGTGCGCCCAACGCTCGCCGCCGCCAACGGAAGAGATCTGGTGCACTTCGCCGCACACGGCCACCACGAGGAGGACAACGTGCTGTTCTCCCGCCTGGACCTGGCCGACGGGCCGCTGATGGCCTACGACGTCCACCAACTCGGCACCGCGCCGCACCACGTCGTCCTGTCGAGCTGCGACATCGGCCGCACGGTCGTCCGCTCCGGCGATGAGCTGCTCGGCTTCACCGCAGCCCTGCTCTATAGCGGCACCAGAACCGTCGTCGCCGGCGTGGCACGCTTGCCGGACGACGCGACCACCTCGGGGGTGATGGCCCGTTACCACCGCGGGCTCGTCCGGGGCGTCACGCCCGCCGCCGCGCTGGCCACTGCGGTAGCGGATGCACCGTTCATGCCGCTGGTCTGCTTCGGCAGCGGATAGCACCGTCCAGATCGGACGGCGGCCGGGCTGCTGGCTCTCGTAGTGTTCTCTTGGCGGTCGCGAAAGTCGGCGACCTGTGCCGCTCGAAAAGTCATCGCTGCACGTCATGCGGCGTATCTGTACTCGTTGATGAGTCCACCGATGATCCGGGTGCGCAGCAGTCTTCGGGCGCCGAGGTCACCTGCCGTGGCAGGCTGCGCTTCGGCCTCGGGTGGTAGCTGGTTGCGGGACTGATGAGGCCGATGCGTGTTGTAGTGCATCCGGTAGGCGGCAAGGACTTGCCGCGCGTGGTCCTCTCCGATGATGAGGACGCGGTCGAGGATCTCGCGCCGGATGCTGCCGATGATCCGTTCGCAGTGGGCGTTCATCCGGGGCGCTTGCGGCGCACTTTTGATCACCCGCAGTCCCTCGGCTTGGAAGACGGTGTCGAACGTCTTGCCGTATTTGCCGTCGCGGTCGCGTAGCAGGAAGCGCAGGGACTCCATCGGCGTGCCGAGGTCGGCGGCGAGGTTCCTGGCTTGCTGCACCGTCCACGCCTGCGTCGGGTGGGTGGTGACGCCGGTGATGTGCAGGCGCCTGGTGCCGTGTTCGAGAAACACCAACGCGTACAGACGCCTGCCGAGCGCGGTGTCGATGTGGAAGAAGTCCGCCGCGATGATGCCCTCGGCCTGGGCGGTGAGGAACTCACGCCATGTCGGGCCGGATCGCCGTGGTGCCGGGCCGATTCCTGCGGCGTTCACGATCTTCCAGACCGTCGAGGCGGCGATCCGGTGGCCGAGTCGGGCTAGTTCGCCTTGGATCCGCCGATGTCCCCACCGCGGGTTCTCTGCTGCGAGCCGGAGCACGAGCGTTTTGATCGCTGCTGGGGTGCGTGGGCGTCCGGTTCGTCGTCGCGCGGTGTAGTCCCACTTCCAGGCGATGAACCTGCGATGCCAGCCCAGCACCGTGCCGGGCGTGACCGGGAAGACCTCGCGCCAGCGCGATCGAGGTATCAGCCTGGATAGCGTGGCGAACCAGAATCGGTCCGCCGGCTCGTAGTGGACCGGACCGGCCAGCTGTCGACGAAGCACGGTGTTCTCGTGCCGCAGCTCGAGAAGCTCCGCGTCCTTCTCCACCTCACCGCGGAGCAGCACCGACGCGGCGGACAGCAACTTCCAAGTCGCCTTGTACAGCAGGGACACGGTCACTTGAGCATGCTCTCAGCCTGGGAGAGATGCGCTGCCACGCTGCAGTGACGACTTTTCGAGCGGCACACCTCCGCAGTCGTCGACATCATGGCGCTGGGCTACGTCTACAAGGTGCCTACACCTGAGTGGCAGTTCGTGACGTCGCAGGCGCAGCACGCCGGGGACCTACGAGCGTTCCAGCAGCCGCAAACGGCAATCTTCGACCCGGCCGAGGACTTCCCTCTGCTGATCGCTGAGGCAACACGACTCCGAACATTCACCGCAGACACAGTGCCGACCGTCTTCCAGCTGGCCGACTACACCACGGCAACTGTGCGGTGGGACGACCCGGCTAAAGCAGCCCGACTCTCTCGCGTCAGGGAGACGTGGTTGACCCGATCCAGCGACAACGATCCTCTTGCCGTCGAGGCCGTCTTTCCGGAATCGGTTCTGCGACAGGTCGTGGGCGGCAGGCGCGTGCTGAAGGCACAACTGCTTCACCTCATGGAGGTGAGCGAGCTGCCGAAAGTCAGCCTTCGAGTGATACCGAACTCGACTGGCGCACATCCCGCAATGGGTTGTCCCTTCAGCTGGTTGGGCTTTCCTCATCGACGGCACAACGACGTGGTGTACACAGAGACGTTCCTGCGCTCCGAGTACCTCGAAAACTACGACCAGGTAGAACAGGTGGCGGAACGATTCATTGCGTTACAGACCTTGGCGCTCAATGAAGACGACACATTAGAACTCATCGCTGAAGCCGCCGTGCGTGTCTAGCCGACGCTGTCTGTCTTCTGGCGTTGCTCGCGGGTCGGCTTGGCGCAGCGTCACAGTGCCCTCGATCCTGCCTAGCCTACAACCTCCGCCGCCTCCGGGACGATCTCCTCCAAAGTTCTGTCAGTTGCACTGCGAGCGAGCTTGTCCACAAGTGTGGGGTCCATTCCGTTGATCTTCCCTGCCGACACGCAGGCCACACGCGTGCGATCCGCCAGTTAGCTCATCTGCCGTGATTGAATGTCCTATGGCTACTAGAGGACGTACGAAGCGCGCTGCCAGGCGAAACCGGAATGCAGTACCCGCGCCAGTAGCCACAGACGGTAATCCCCAAGAAGCGCCGAGTGAGGATGATCTATCGGCCGCTCAGGAGAAAATGCTTGCCAGCCTGAAGCATAGAGCGCCAGAGCTAAGAGCTCGCCAAACCAAAGCCAGAGATCGTCTTCTTCAAATACTGAATGAAGTCGACTCGGTAGCCCTCGTGTCACGCGCAAGCATGACATACTTGAGCTTCGACCCAAATACATTCCGCGAATCAGATAGCAGCAGCTCACCTGCCCATATTGAATACCTTGCACTGCAGGCGCTAGGCGCAGCCTGGCCGCGGCGAGATAATATTGAGCCGGAAGAATCGCTAGAGCTAACAAACGAAGCACTCTCCCTCGTGCGAGAGATATTTAATGACGAGCACGCTCTGCTTTCGATCGGATTGCTCGACAAAGCGGGCGCCAATCCAGACAAGTCCAACGAGCTGGAGTACGCCCATCGAGCGCGCCTCCAATCTCTTTCCGTGCGCTCTTCAGGATATGCCGAATGTGTAATCAAAGTCTTCACGGAGGTTTTTGATCCATTCAACAGAGAAATAGAGTCCATACTAGGATTCAGCGCGATTGACGTCGCCATCATTGCTCAAGCGATGGGACCATTGCTTAACTCTAGGCTCGAACAGCGTCAAGATGAAATACAGAAGAAGTACGACGACATTGAACGCAAGATAAAGCGAGCCAGAAGAGGAAAGACTACGCCGGGGTTCTCACCTTCCCCAGAGCTGCTTCAGGCGTCGTGGCCGAAAGTGCAGGCCCACTTGAGGTTCAGCTACGTTGCCGAGCTATTCGCGCACCCGTGCGAGCTATTCGCATACACGCCAGAAGATCTCTCAGAATACTGCAGCATAAGCGTCGAATCTTGCGAAGCTTTTCTCATCGCGTTCAGCTGCGAGCCGTCCGAGTTCAATGAACTCCATCACGCTCTGCCTGGTGGTGCACACCCGTTGACGGAAAGTCCTATTATTCAAGTCAACGAAGGATATATCGTTCCCGTCATCGGCACGATCCACGACACATTGCGCCCTCGCCTTGAGGACCTAATTAGAAACAGTAGTCCAAAACTCTGGGAGAAGTATCTCCGGTTTCGAGGAAAGTACCTAGAGAGCAAGTCCGTAGAACTTCTTTCAAAGGCGCTTCCCGGCACACAGTCGTGGCAGGGAATAAAGTGGCAGTCACCGACGGCAAACAGTGAGCTAGACGGCCTGGTCGGCACCGACTCTTTTACAATCCGAGTTCAGTGCAAGGCCGGAAGGCTAAGTGCGCCAACTCGACGCGGGGCTATAGATAGAATGCGTCGTGACATTGGCGCTCTAATTCAGTCGGCCGCTCACCAGCACGAGTTGCTGGCTACGGCCTCGGAAGAATCAAGCTATGCGGATCTAGGATTCTCGGATTCACAGGCCGCAGCTTTGGAAGCGCCCATCCAGATCGAATCTATAGTTTGCCTCGATGATGTAACGGTATGGTCTACCCTTACGGGCGAGCTTGCCAAAATAGGCTTGATATCAGATACCCGTCCAATCCCGTGGGTGCTTTCTCTTACGGATCTACTAGTTGTGGTTGAACTTCTTGATGGAACGTCCCTTATCCACTACCTTCTGCGGCGCCACCGACTCGAACGCGACGGCCGAATCACCGCGCACGACGAACTCGACTGGGTCGGCAATTACATTTCCGAAGGGCTGTATTTCGACTGGGCCTTTAATTCACCCGAGCCTCCTGACCGGATCTTCCTGACGACCTACACGGAGGAGATTGATTCGTGGTACTTCTGGCGAGCTGGCCATAGATCTGTCGTCACACCGAAGCCGGAGCAGCCTATCCCTCCGAGTCTACTTAGGTTTATCCGCAGACTTGAGGTCGAGCGGCCGGCAGGTTGGGTAATTGCCGCAATTGCGTTGATCAACGGTGATGATGAATGTCTCGATTTGTGGGAGCGCAACCTTAAGGTCGTGAATCAGAAGATTAGTGAGAACGGCTGGACGAACGCGACACAGACCTTTAAAGAGCGTTTTGGCGTCACCTTGTTCTTTGATAGAAGGCTCGGAGTGCCGGACGTAGAGACCCAGCTCCGCGAGTACTGCCTCATGAAGATGAAACAACTCGAACTGGCACACTGGGTTGGCGTTACAGAGAATCGCTCGGGCAAGCTTGTGGTGGGCCTGTTTTCGTCGACAGATTCGGATATCAGGGAGTTCATTCAACTGTTCACACACTAGTCTAGAATTAGGCGATAGCTAAAAGCTTCGCCGCAGAGCAGAGCGAGCGGGTGTCCTCAGCCGAAAGAACACGCGGCGAAGCGGACAGCCACGCAGCTTGTGGGGTGCCGAAACACGGCCGAACCGTCTGACCTGTGCTTCAGGCTGCTGCAGGTTCGTACTCGTTGATCAAGCCGCCGAGCACTCGCCGACGACGTACGGATCTACAACCTGGCCCTGCGATGGGATGATCCGGTAGCGGCGGAGTGTGATCCCGCGCTCTGCGTGGCCGTCGGTGGTTGTAGTAGGACACGTAGCGGTTCAGCACAGACGTCAGGTGATGCTCGTCCCGTTTCCAGCTTCGGCAGTAGACCCGACCCGCACACCGTGCCTCTCGTCAAGACCGCACTGACCGGCTCCGAACCTTCACCGCCGACCACGACCCCGAACTCATCTGGCGCCGTACCCGTGGGCACACTCGGACTTGCGGCGCTCGACGTCGCATGTTGGCACGTCTGGTCTCCCGCTTCCGGCAACGACTCGACGGAGCTCGATCGGTCCTTTCAGACGCCGAGAGAAACGGGCTCGCGTGAGTCAACGACGTGTTCCAGGGCGCTGCCCGCTGCTGATCGGCGAGATGCGGGGTCCGGCGAACGGCGGGCACTCGCTCCTCAGCGGACGCGCACGGAGTTCTTGTCGCCGAGTGAACCGGACGCTCGGTACAGGATTGCGTTGCCTCCGGTCGCGTAGATCGTGACGACTAGGTGGTCTTCTGCAGCCAGGCTGAGCCGGTCACCGTCGATGGCTTCGACCGTGAAGAGGTTCGTGGTGGTGACACCGTCGACTGTCACTGAGGCGACGCCCTTGAAGGTGGCGCGGGAGTCGTTGTCGTGGTCGATCACGAGCCACTCGAAGGAGTTCGCAGTCACGGTGAGGCGGTGGCAGTTGACGGGATTGGGGGTCGAGCACCGCGCTCCTGTCGCGTAGGTGAGGTGGAAGTCGTTGCGGGGGTCGAGGGCGCCGTTGCGGTAGTCGACGGTGAAGCCGTAGTCGGCGCTGTCGGTCTGGTTCTGCTGACTCAGGCCGGGCAGGACGTCGCCCGCGGCGAGGCTGGGCACCAGGTCTTTCTTGTTCTTGCCCGTGACACCCGAACCCGTGGGGTCGACGACAACGAGCATGGTCGTGGTCGCCGCGCTCCAGTTGCCGGCCACGTCGCGGGCGCGCACGCCGATGTCGTGCACTCCGGCGGGCAGCGTGGCACCGAGTGCCGTGGTCAGAACGCCGCCCGCGTGCGGGACCGGGATGGCGTTGCCCACGCCAGGATCGGCGCCAAGGAAGTACTCGCCTCTGTCCACTCCGGACAGCGTGTCGGTGACGGCAGCCGTGAGCGTCGATCCGGAGCTGATCGCTACCGGGTTCGTGCTCCACGTCGGCGTGGACACCGCCGGCGGTGTGCGGTCGATCGAGACGCGGTGTTCGCCGGTGGCGCAGTTCGCCGCCGGATCGCACGACTCTGGAGAGGACACAAGTTGATCGCGGCCTTCCAACTGCACCAGGGTCGCCGCGGGAATGGAAGGCGGTCCTGACGAAGGCATCGGGTCCGTGCTCAACCAGGTGATGGTGACGGGGGCGTTGTACCAGTCGACGACAGCCTGTCGGTCTGGCGTGCCGGTGACGACCGGTGTGACTCGGTCGAGCACGACAGTGGTCGCGGCCGAGACAGGCCCGGTGCCAGCGCTGTTCGCTGCGGAGACCGTGTACGCGTGGGTGCCGTCTGCCGCTGCGCTGTCGGTAAATGCCGTTTCTGTTGTGGTGCCTAGAAGAACACCGTCGCGGTTCACGACGTAGTGCGTCGCGTTCGTCGCCGCGCGCCACGAGAGCGCCGGCGCGGTATTGGTCGGACTAATGGCGGTCAACCCGGTGACGATGGCGGGTACCGGTGGCTGTTGCTGGAAGACGATGGTGAGAGCACCCGCGTTGGTGTCGACCGCAGTGGTGTTGCACTCGTTGAACGTCGCGAGCGTCACACAGATCTCACCTGGTGCGAAGGTCAGGCCGCGGAACGTGGTGGTGGAGAAGGTGCCCTGGGCATTGGTCTGCTCTTCGGCGGTGGATTCACCGCTGAACGTCAGCGGTTCACCGGGAACGAGCGGGAAGCCCTCGGGGAAGCGTCCGCGCATGGTGATCCTCGCACCAGGGATTCCGGCACCCTGGACGTCCTTGACGGTCACCGTGGCGCTGGTGGTGGCAGGCAGGCGCACCTCCTTGGTCATGTCCCCGGTCAGCGGGATTTCGGGGTGCTGGAACCGGAAGAAGCCAGGCAGATCGGGAACGCCGAGGGGGCCCATCGCGCCGCCGCCGTTGACGCTGAGCGAGTAGGTGCCGGGGTCCTTCGTGATGCTGAAGAATCCGCCGCTGTTGGTTTGCACGGATGCGCCGTAGACCACGTTCGCGTTGGGTACCGCGACACCGGCTGCGTCACGCACGGTGCCGGAGAAGGTGTAGGTGGGTGTCGGCGGTTGCTGGGTGAGCGTGAGGCTGGTGTCGTCGGCTGCGGTGATCTTGGGGCCGTTGCACACCTGGCTCGGGCTCACAGGAAACCTCGCGCAGATGCCGTTGCCGGCAGCCAGTTCGGTGCCGCGGAACACCGTGAAGCGCACGGTACCGGTCGAGTCCGTCCTCAGACTGCTCGTTTCACCGGACTGCACCGCCTGGTGACCCAGTCCGAGCAGCGGGTGGTCTGTCAGTGTGCCGGTGAAGTCGATCGGTATGTTCGCCGCGGGTGCGCCGGTCGCGCCGGTCACCTGCACGGTGACTGTGACGGTCGGCGGCAGGTTCACATCGGCGACCAGGTCGCTGGTCGTCAGATCGATCGCGTCGGACGGGCCGGAGAACGTGAAGAACTCGGGCAGCCCTGGCACCTTCAGCGGACCGGTGCCGCGGCTGCCACCTCGCACGGTGAGCCCGTACTCGGCCGGTGACCTGGTGATTGCGAACCGGCCGTCGGCGGGCGTGATGGCCGACCCGGAGCCTGCCGACACGACGATGTTGGGGACGGGTGCACCGGTCGCGGTGCGCACGGTTCCGGAGAACGTGTGGCTCGGCGGCGTGGGCTGGGTCAGCGTCACCGACACAGGGCCGTTGTCCGTGGTGACCACTGACGTGTTGCAGTAGGTGTCGACGAAACCGGGGACGGCGCGGACGCAGATGCTGCCGGCGGGATAGGTGACTCCGGTGAACGCCTGCAACCGGGCGAGCCCATTCGCCTGCGTGGTCGCCTCGGATCCAGTGCTGTCGAGGCGGTACGCCGGTGGGGCGTCGACTACGAAAGCGAAGCTCGTTCCTGGCGAGGACGCCCCTGTCGCGCCGACCGGCTTTCCGCCGACTGGGTTGCCCGTCGTGTCGAGCACGGTCACGTCGAGCGTGGTGGTCGGCGGCATCCGGAGGTTCCGCGTGACGTCCTGTGTGGTGAGGTCGAACGTCGGTGCGTTCGGTCCTGCCGAGATCACCGCGCCGTGGGGATAAGCCGGTACCCCGGAGACCATCAGCGCGAACAAACCCGAGGTCGCGGACAGGTTCTGGTAGCTGCCAACCGGGACGTCGACGCCGAACCCGCCAGGCACGCCCACATTGGCGTTCGACATGACGCCGCCCAGCGAGACCCGGAGGTTCTGCACCGCGAGACCCTCGTGCGTGGTGACCACACCGCTGAACCTGTGCGTCTCGGGCGTGGTGGGCGCGGCTACGAGCTGCACGTTGATCGTGAGATCACCGAGGACCTGCACGTCGCGTTGGACAACCGAGTTGAGTCCGCTGTCCGCAGGTGGCTCGAATCGGAAGTCGAAGACGCCGGTCTCGGTGGCAAGCGTGAACCGGCCATCGGGTCCCGTGAACGCGGGACCACTTCGAACGGACGTCGTGCCGGGGTCGAAAGCGGTCACCGACACGTCCGGTACTGGGACACCGTTCTGGGAGGTGACGATGCCGGAAACGACGGCGGACGAAGCTGCGGCCGAGGGCATCGCGGAGGCCAGGACGAGCGCCATCACGCAGAGCACGGCGCTGACAACGACATGGAACCGCGGCATCGCGATCGCCTTCTCTCGTACCCGAACCGTGTCCGCCATATCGCGGGCTTGGCGGGCAACGTGACGGGGCGGATCGGGAATCCCTCAGGTGGACCAGCACCATCGGCTATCGCCGCAGATGGCGGAAGCGCCAGCCCAGCACAGTTCCTCGACGACGCTGCGGTGTAGCGGCCCACAGGTTCGGCTCAACGGGCTCGACCGGCTGTCTCTCGATACCGGTCGAGCCCGTTGAGCAGTAAGCCCCTCAGCGGCTCCAGGTGGTCGTTCAGCTCAGCTCATGAACATGCAGCTGGGTGGTCCGCGACGTCAGGCCACGCGCTGATGCGGTCGAACGGCACGTTGTAGATCACCGGGTGCGCACGGGCCAGGCACAGATACGTGCCACCGTCATCAATGGACGAGATCTTGCCGTCACCGTCGATGAACCAGGAGCCGGTGCCCAGCCAATCGGGCATTTTGAGGATGACGTTGTCGGACACGTTCCCGCTGTGCCGCACGCCGGTGTACGACCAAGCCGAACCGGCCGGGTCACACGTCAGCTCCAGATCGACCACCGGCGTCGTACCGCCGGGCAGGATCAACACGAATCTGTCGCCTTCCTGCGAAGGCTGGACGTCGTCCACCACGTACCGGCTCATCGCGAGACAGTTGAACAGGCCGTTGGTACCTATGTGGATCGCCCTGCTCGGTCGGCCACCGTTGACCGTTTCCACGAGGTAGGTGCGTCCGTCGCTGATCCTGGCGATGTAGGTGTGATCACCGGACGGACCGTCGAAACGTCCCGTCGTCGGCGGCGGAGGCGGCGGCGACAACGTCCGCATCTGCACCGTCCGGCCCTGGCTCTGCCAAACGCCAGCAGCGGACAGAGCCAGGTCGACCGCGATGAACGCCTTACCCAGGAACCTCGCGACCAGCCTTGCAGCACTCGCCAGCTTGGACTTGCGCAGATCGTCTCCCGCATACCGTTCCGCGGCCCGCTCGAGGAGGTCGACGAGCGGTTCCGAAAGGCACTCGAGGAGTGCGCCGGCGAAGTCGGCCCCGGCCAGCAGGCCCAGCTCCGCCGAACACGCCACGTACAGCTTGCGGGCCCTGTCGAGATCATCCAGCGGGAGAAGATCGAGTGCCTCGTCGACGACGGAGACCACCTGCTGAGCACTCACCCATCCGGAAGACCAGCCGATCGCGGCAGCAGCGTCCAGCACGGTGTCGCCACTGCCGACCGCCTTGCGCACGGTCAGTTTGCCGTTCGGCGGCAAGAAACCCTGCTCGATCGCGCTGTCCGCGAGCCAGTTGCTGAGCACGCCCATGTCGCCGCGGACGGCGGAGCCGTCAAACGTGCCTCCCTTGGGGACAGCCGGAAACACGACGCCCGACGACAACAGCACGCTGCTCTTGTTCTCGAAGGTCCACTCCCCTGTCTCGCCGTTCATGTCCGCGACGCAGCCAAGCCCGCTCGTCGTGAACCCGGCCGTCCGCGCCCGCACGTTCCGCACATCGCAGTTGGTGGCCGCGAGCGCCAACGTGCGCGCCATGGCGGTAGCCCACTGCACGGACAGCGCGCGGTCCGAGGTATCGCGAGCGGCGGAATCGGAACAGGCGAAGAGGCCGGTGCGGCCCGGATCGCCGCAACTGCCGGGAAGGTAGGTCGTGAAGGTACTCAGGGACGACGCGGGCGCGGTCACCACGCGTCCCTCCGGCGTCATCGACTCCGCGGTGCCCTGGTTGAAGGAAGCCGACATGTCCCCGTCGCCGCGGTCGTGCGCCACAACGACATCGTCGATGCCTTCGGAGTGGGGTGGCGCGGGCACACGTACCGCGACTTCGGGAGTCCACGGTCCGTGGATGTGGAAATCGGCGCTCGGCAACACACCGAGCTCACCCGGCAGGGGCTTCACCGTTGCCCATGCTCCGGTGTCCCCGGCCACGCGCCCCGGTGGCACGAAGAGGGCGTACTTCGGGTCCTCGGCGGAGACCACAGCGCCGTGCCGTCCGGATGCCCAGCGCCAACTCGTGCCGGCGAAGCGGAAAGGGGCTGGGGTCACGCACACGGCGCGGTCGTCCACGAGCCGCTTTACCGCGGGTCGCGACACACCGGGCACTCGCGGAGCGACGATCTGCTCCAGGTTCTGCGGAAGTGGACGCGCGGCGATCAGCCGTTCGATCGCAGGCCGGCCGAGGCCGGTGCGCGACGCGATCTGCTCCAGCGACGCGGACTGCAGGTCCACCGCGTCGCCGCCCGTCACGCATGCCAGAGGCGTGGGCGGCGGCAGCTCGGTCGGTGTCGCGCACGCCCGCTCCACCAGCAACGTCTCCTTGGACGGGCCGATGCCCGGAACCGAGATCAGGTCGACCGTCCGGTGCCAAGGGCGGCCGCTCACCACGGCCGCGGCCACCGGCCCCGCCAGATGCAGCGCGCGTTCGATCTCGCGCGGGGCCGCGGTGTTCACATCGATCTGCCCGACCTTGCAGTCTCTGACCAGCGGTCGCATCGCCGCGACCGGGTCCGCGACGCCCTGTTGTGGGTTTTGCAGGTCGACGGACGACGTCGCGGGCTGTTGGGGACTCGGCTCCGCCTGGGCCGCCGAAGGGGTCACGACGCTCGACGCAACCACGACCACAGCAAGGAAAGTCCGCAACAGCGAAGAGAAAGATCCACGTCTTCGATTCATTGAAATCACTCCAGCTGCACACCCAAGCGCAGGAATGGCAGCATTGCCCGCGACATCGGGGTCACCGTGCCCACCGATCGCGGGGCAATTGCGGCCCCGCTCCTCATCGGGGACTGACCAGACGATCGAAAGCCGCCAACCGGAC
Source organism: Lentzea waywayandensis (assembly GCF_900115955.1). Taxonomy (GTDB): domain Bacteria; phylum Actinomycetota; class Actinomycetes; order Mycobacteriales; family Pseudonocardiaceae; genus Lentzea; species Lentzea waywayandensis. The sequence continues at coordinate 8,963 of NZ_FOYL01000029.1, read as the reverse complement.
GTTACCTCGACTTGTTTCGTTCATCCTGATGCCGCAGTGCCATAACTGTTTCAGATAGCAAGATGAGTTCCAGCCAGTGTCTGCACCTCGCACCACAGCACTGTCACTCCCGCCAACAGAGTCCCCTCCCCTGCGAGGTCCTTCTCCGGCCGACACCGTGAGACGGATTGGCCAAGCAACTCTCGCGAAGTTCTTACAACGCTGGAGCCGGCACTCACGGAGACGTGTTTGATGAGCAGGAGAACGAATTCGCTGCGCCCTGGAATTTTCGCCTCGACGTAGCGTCGGGCACCTGATTCACGACTAGCCCTTAAAGGATGGCTGCGCTGTGTCGTGAAGTGCAGGAGTGTTGCGGCCGGTCGTAGTTGGTGGTTGGCGGCTGCTGGTGGTGCGGCTGTGGGTGGTGTGGGCCGTGCCGCAGGTCGGTTTGCTCACGTGGTCGAGCGATGAGGAGAGCAATGTCCGGCCGGTGGTAAAGGGGTTGAGCTGGATCACGGGTATCGGCGGTCTGCTCGTCGGCAGCAGCCCTGGTAGTCGCGGTGCGATAAGGGCATGCGAGGACTGACTTTAATGAGGATGAACGGGACCTGCAGCACGTCAGGCTGCGAGCGGGAATCGCGGTGGCCGAGGCGCAACCGTGCGATCGGCTTCTGCGACACGTGCCTGAGCGCCCTCGTAGAAGCCTGCGATGCGACCGTTGTGCAACTCGGAGACGCCGCACGTGCCAGGTTCCGAACCCAGCACAACCCGTGTCGCGCGATCGTGGACGTCTCGCTGCCCATGATTCGGCGAGGCGACTGGACCTGCCAGATGTGCAAGTGGATCGAACTAGGTCCGGAGAGCAGACGTATGGGGGCGGTCACGCAGTGGTGGCCGGTTGAACGACAGGAGCAGTTGCTGCGTGCTGCCGGCATGCGGCCGCTGCTGCCGCTGGGTGACTCCGACGGGCACGAGCCGATCAACTACGAATGCCTCGAATGCGGTGGCGCCGCGGCGGACAGCATTTTCGGCATCTCCGAAGGTCTGCGGTTGTCCTGGTTGCCGTGCGCCCACTGCAACGCCGCCAGGTTCAAACCAACCTCCGAGATGATCGCCTCTCGCTTCCAGGAGCTGGGTCTCCAACTATTGCAGCAGTACCAGGGCGACCCCGGGCAGCCTTTGGACGCGGTCTGCAGCCGTTGCCGCACACCACGCACCGCTTCCTGGACAACGATCTCTTCGGGCAGCCCTCCCTGCTTGCGCTGCGACGGCGCCCGGCTGAACCCGACCGCGCCACACCGGGTCTACCTATTCCACTTCCCGCAACTCGGCAACGCAGGCGTCTACAAGGTCGGCATCACGCACTGCGGGGACGACGGGCGCCTGAAAGACCACACCCGCAACGGCGGCCTACTCCTCGACATCATCGAGGTGTCCGACCGCGCAACCGCCCTGCACATCGAACGCACTGTTCTCACTCGCTATCTCCCCATCGCTCCGGTCTCCCTCGCACGTGATGTCCTCCCGCAGGGAGGCACGACCGAGTGCTGGTCTGCCCACGCCGGCCGTCCAAACCTTCGTCAGATCGTCACAACGACCAGTGGTTGACCAGTTAAGCGGCATGCCGATACTCGTGGAGGACTCCGCCGAGACGGCTCTGTCGATCTATGGTGAGGCGTTCGATCTGGGCGGGCTCAAGAGACTGGGGCCGGGCTCTCAAGGGTGCTGCGGCGGCGAGGGATCGGTGGGTGCGGTGCTTGTTGTAGTACCGCTCGTACTCGCGCAGCGCGTGCCGTAGGTGAGGCTGATTCCAGATCAGAGTGCGGTCCAGCAGTTCGACGCGAAGGGTTTTCACCCTGTGGGGTGCCAAAACATGGCTCAACGTGCCTGACCTGCGGATCACGCTGCTGCAGGTTCGTACTCGTTGATCAAGCCGCCAAGCACTCGCCGACGAAGTACGGATTTGCGGCCTGGGTCTCCGGTGAACGACCCAGCGCCGCTTCAATCTGACTGACGCATCCCTAAATGGTTCTAAACACACCTACGACGGCGATCCCGCATCCGCTGTCACGCAAAGGAACAAGCACCGAGCCACGATCGCTACCAGGCGGGTGGCAGGCACAGTGCGCGATGCAGTCGACGCGATTCCGGCCGAGGCCGAATAACTGCGGCCGCCCGACAATCACTCGTTTGGCCGGTAGTGCTGCGTTGCCTCAGACCGATTGGACTGCTGTGACAGAACCGACCGCAGCATCCTCGAGCATCGTGAGCGAGGCGCCCGAAGGCCCACGGCGGCTGCCGCTGCCGCGATGGACCGTGCCAGTGGTCGGTGTGGTCGTCCTGCTCGTGGCCGGCGTGGCGCTGGTGGTGATGTGGCGGTGGGTCGACAGCCTCGCGCTGGCCGACCCCGAGAAGAAGGCCACGACACAGCTTGAGGTCATCAAGGCGGCGTCCGGGATCGCGATCGGCGGCGGCGGGTTGTTCGCGCTCTACCTCGCCGCGCGCCGACAGCGCACCCAGGAGCTGGAGCTGGAGGTGCGGCACGACGAGCTGCGCAACCGGCAGGTGGAGCTCGTTCAGCGCGACCGGACCCAGGAGCACGCTGAGCGCACCGCGGAGGTCACCCGACTGCACGCCGAGCAGGTGGCCGCGGACGCGCGGCACGACGCCGCCGAGCGCCGGCTGACGGAGCTGTACACGAAGGCCGCCGAGCAGTTTGGGTCGGACAACGTCGCGGTGCAGCTCGCGGGCCTCTACGGGTTTGAGCGCCTCGCTAACGACCACGCGGAGCTGCGGCAGACCGTGGTCAACGTGATCTGCTCGCTTCTCAGGATGCCCGCGCCCTCGGCGAATGACGCCGCCACGATGAGCAAGAGTTCTCAGGTGCGTGGTGCGGCGCTGCGCATCCTGCAGGAGCACCTAACCCAGGGCGCCGGGAAGTACTGGGCGGTCGGGATCGATCTTTCGGGAGCCAGGCTGAAGAACCTCAACCTTGCGGGCTGCCGTGTCGAGAAGGGCTTATTCGTCGAATCGATCTTCGTTGACGCGTGTGACATCACCGGCCTGACCACTGCCGAGGAGCTCAACCTCACCGGCGCGACGTTCGAGGGAGTCTTGATGGCGACGCAGGTGTACATCGGTGGTGCCCTGGCGCTCGATGATGCGAAGTTCCTGGCCGACGTGGACTTCGGCGGGTCCGGCATCGTGGGGCCGGTGTCGCTGGCGGAGACGACCTTTTCGGGGTTCACCTCGTTCGCCGGCTGTCGCTTCGGCGGGTCCGCGCGGTGCTCGGACTCCGGGTTCTTCGGCCCGGTGGAGTTCACCGGTGTGACGTTCAACGATGCCGTCGAGATCAGGTCGACCAGTTTCGAGGGCGAGGTCAGCTTCCGGGGAACGTATTTCGAAGGGCCCACCCGGATCTCGGACGTCACGTTCCTCGACGAGGTGTGGTTCAACAACTCGGAATTCACCGCGAGCACCCCGCTGTTGTCCGCAGTCCAGTTCAGCAGTGACGTCTGGTTCCACGGCGTCGGCCTGTCGAACGGCATCCTCTTCCACGACGTGTGGTTCGAAGGCGCCGCCGATCTCGGCGACTGCGACGACGCCGGTGCCAGTGACGTCCGGGCTCGGCGGGTGCCGCTGTTCCAGCAGTGGCCGACCAACTGGGAGGAGAGTGAGGGCGGTGATGGGGAATGGCGGTACTTCGCCGACAACGCAGGATCCCGAGAGCTTGAATTCGCCGCCGTGCTGTGGAACTTCGCCCAGGACTAGGCTTCGACCCAATGCCTGAGCACACAGTCACGCCGCGCGGGTATCCCTCACCGGCGGCACGCCATGGGACGCCGGGCCACCTGCCGAAGCTCTCGTGGATCACAATGGTTCGATGCGCCGTCTTCGCGTGGCCACCGGTCTGACACTGATCGCCATCGCAAGCTTCCTCAGCGTCGACGCGACCACGCGCCTCAAGACCGCGAGCAGCGCGCTGGCCGTCTCCTGGCCCTACCTGCTTGCGACGTTCGCGGCGTTCGCGCTGCTGGCAACGCTCGTCGAGATGCGCAGACTGGCCGGCGTGGCCGCGCTGGGCGCTGTGGCCGTCGCGGGGATCGTGGCACGGCAGTCCGGGCTCGACATCACGATGTTCTGGCCACTTCTACTCATCGCGGCCGGAGCCCTAGTCGCACTCGGCGGAGAACCCCCTGGCACACCACACCGTCTGGTGTCGGTCGCGTGGCCGGTGCGCCGCACACCGCGGGACCAACTCCCGTCACAGGTGACCGTGACGTGCGTGCTCGGCACCGTGCACCTCGACCTGCGCGACACGACGTTCCCACCCGACGCTGCGCTCTACATCACCACCTTCGTCGGCCATGTGTGGCTGAAGGTTCCCGCGCAGTGGCCCGTCCTCATCGACGGCGTCCCGTCCCTCTTGGTCACTTTGGACGAGCGTGGGCGACGAGATCTTGTGGGCCCGGAACAGAAGGCCATCAGACTCCGATCCCGAGGCGCGCTCGGCACGGTTGTGGTCGAACGCTACTGATCCTTCCGAGGCACCAGTTTCCTCAGCCAGCCCCACTTTGCCGGTTCCGCGTGCGAGTAGCGGACGCCGGCGAGGTGCCCCTTGGCGACTTCCGGTCGTATCCCGCCCCTCGCGAAGAAGTCGGTAAGCCTCTGCGCCTGGCGGTATTCCTCGCCAGGTGTCTCCGGCAGGGAAATGTGCATCGCTTCGAACAGGTCGAAGCGATGACGGTCGAACGCGACCTGCTGGATAACGCCCAATGCCACGGCCGACCCGACAACGCCCCGGTAGGACACGTGCGCCAGTACCAAGGTAGCCACAGGAATCCACCACAACCTAGGGTCATCGTAGAGGGCCGCAGTAGCGAACAGGGTGATCGCCAGAAAGGTCAGGCAGAAGACAGCGGCGGTTTCGAGAGCGTCTCTGGCCGACCGGTACGCCGCCGCGACGGGTTCGGACAGGCCGGGAAACAGCCGGGGCCACGTGGGCACCGTTCCCCATCCATAGCGTTCACCGGCCCGCCGCTCGCCTGCCCGCATCACGTTGCCCAGGCGCGTCGGAAGCAGCTCGTCGAGGTCTGGCGGATAGGCCGCCTGCACTCTGATGGCGTGCTTCTTCCTGAGTTCTTGCCGCGCCCCTGCCCGCCGGTCCGCCGCCTGGTCCTGCAGACGGCGGCTCGCCGAAGAGGCGGGCACACCCGACACGGGCACACCACCGGCAGTGCGGAGCACAGTGACGGCTTTGAGCAACCGAGACCGCTGCCGGTCGACACCGATCCGGACAAGCGCACCCGCCAGCCGCGAGGTCCCCCAGTAGCCCTCGAGCAGCCGCACCACCCCGAAGTGGATGTTCTGCAAGACAGTGGTGATCACGACGACCACGAGGACGTATAGCAGCAGCAGGCCACCGTCCTTGATGCTGAAGTCCGGCGGAACCAGGTTGGTGAATCCGAGCCCCGCCCGGTTCGGGTTGAATGCGTCTGCTCTGAACAGCAGCCATACGACCGTGACCATCGTCGTGCTAGGCAGGATCCCGGTGGAGAACAGGCGACCGAACGCGGACGCCCCCGCGGTGATCAGAGCCGTCGGCCACATGACGTCATCCTCCCTCGGTGAACGGTTCGGGCTGGTGCCCTCTCGGGTGCCTGCATGTGACTTTGTTCAGCGGCATCTCGTGGCTCGGGTAGTACAGGTAAGTGCGGCATTCCTTACAGCGCATCGGACTGAAGAAGATGTCGGGGATCCGCTCACCAGGGCGCTGGCAGCCTGCTGTCGGACAGTGCGCTGCAGGAGCCAGGTAGTCGTAGAGCAAAACGTGCCCGCAGTCGTACCCGTAGAAGAGTGGAGGCGGTTTAGCGGGATCGCCTTCCAGCTCGTAGTACCGGTGATCTGACAAGTACAGGCCCAGCATCAGGAGTCTGCGCGGTCCAAGCATGGCTACCTGCTATCGCGAGGTAAAGAACGATCAGCCCAGCAAGTCATTGTCCGTCGGGCGGGCACAGCAAGGATCTGCCGTTCAGAGCATCACGACCGCACCGCGCACCAGACCCGCCGTGCTGGCCTTCCCTCTCACGCCGTGCACGTCGATGGAGGCCCGCACCGGTGGGTTGTAGGTCGATCGATACGACCGCCCTCTCAGACGATGCGGGTTCTCCTCGGTGTGTCCTCACCTCCACTCGTGGTACAGCGAGAGCAGAACGGCGGCGGTGCCGATGCTCTTCTGCCAGGTCTTGGGCAGCACGCCCAGTGATACGAGCAGACCGGCAATCGCCAGCCACTTGCGCGGATCGCCGAACGGATTGCTCGCGCCAGCCTGTGCCATGGTCATCACCTCCCCTATACCTCCGCCTTGACCGTTATCTCGTACAGCGTTGCACGCTGGGAGAGGCTTGAGCGAGGCGCTGGAGGCTCCAGATTCGTGTAATCTCCATAAGGTGCTCAACGTGACCGAGCCAGGGACGATCGACGACTTGGTGGCCGACGCCAAGCGCGTGGGTGAGAGCGCGACGCCACGGCTGATCCGTGACTGGACCGCGGCGGGACTGCTCGACGCCCCGACCCGGCGCCCGGCGGGGAAGGGCCACGGCTCGTTGCCGGCGCTCTACTCACCCGCTCAGCGGGAGCTGTTGGTCAGCTTGCTCCACCACCGGCACAGGAACGGGATCAGAAGCCTGGCCAGAATCCCCGTGTTTGTGTGGATGTACTGGGGTGAGAGCTACGTCCCGCTCCGTCAGGTGCGGATCGCGTTGACGACCTGGCTTGACGACGCCACGACGAGCCAGAAGGTCGCACGGCAGACCGCGCAAGAACTCACCGCCCAACTGACCCACCCCCAAACAACACACACTGCGCGTATACGGCTACGGGACGTCCTCGCCCAGATGGCATACACTGGCGGGCGCGACGCCGACCTTGACCAGCTCGAACAAGCTGTTCGCGCCGTGTTCGAGCCAGGGCACGGCCGGGTGCGCCGGGCCGTCGGCCACCCTGAGGCCGCGCTCATGTCCGAGACCATGGTTCACCTCCTCCGCGCCCGGCTGACCGCACTTACCCTCCTGAGCGACAACGCCATCACCGACGACGACTTCCGCGCCGCCCGCCACGCCCACCTCGTCACCTTCGCCGAATACGCGGCGAAGCATCCAACGTTCGCCGCCACCACTCCTGAGGACCAGCCGGGCCTGTACGCACCTCTGAACCCGGAACTGGCGCTCGCCCAGTGCTGCGGCAACCTGCTCACCACACTCGGGCTGCAGGCCATGCACCCGGACGTCGCGGATCACATCCGCCGTGCTCCCGCCCCACCAACCCAGCCATGGCCGTGACCGGCTTGACGTGGTTTGGCGGGTGGCAGCAGAGGCGTGGGATCTAGAGCGCTTTGGACTGCCCTGTGAAGTGACGGTCACGTCGTTGATGACGGACGTGGACGGTTCGCCGAACCGGCAGGTCGCCACGGTCGCGCCCGTGTTCGGGTCGTGCACGTAGGCCTGGCTGGTACCGCCGTGACACTCGCGGCGAGCCGTCAGCCGAACCGGCAGTCGATGTACGCCGCAGATGGTCAGGAGACCTCGTAAGGGAGCGCGGCGAGTTCAAGTAGCAGCTTCGGCCTCCACGGTTTTTAGCGTTAGTTGTGTGGGGCGAATTTCAAGACACTGGTCGTAATAGTGAATCTGTACACGCTGCTCGCGGACATGATCAACTAACTTCTCCCCCGTGACCTCCACGGGTCCAGTGGTCCGCACCAGTAGATGTGGCAGTGCCTCGAGCAGGTGGTCTTCACGGACGTAGAGGTTCCGCGGTGCGCTGTCGGAACGTCGTTTGGCGCTGGTGAAGCCATGTCGGCATCGGAATTTGTCAAGGTGAGTGAGACCAGTGGGTGTTAGGCGGCTTCTGTGTCGATCTTCTGGTCGGTGTCGTCGGCTGGCCGGTTGATCCAGACGGTGTCGGGTAGGTCGAGGATCTTCGGTGCTGTGGTGATGCCGCCGAATCGGTGCGGGTGGCGGGCGCGTGCCTGCGCGAGCACGGTGTGCCTGCTGGCGGTCCGGGCGGCGGCGAGTCCGAAGTGGACGTCGGCGGGTGTGTGAAGGCCGATGCCGGTGTGGCGGTGCTCGTGGTTGTACCAGTGGGCGAAGGTGTCCATGAACTTCCTGGACGCGGTGAGTGATCCGAAGCGTTCGGGGAACTCCGGGCCGTACTTCAGGGTCTTGAACAGTGCTTCGGAGTACGGGTTGTCGTTGGACACCCTGGGCCGCGAGTGTGATCGGGTGACGTCGAGGTCGGCGAGCAGGGCGGCGACGGTCTTGCTGGTCATCGAGGTGCCCCGGTCGGCGTGCACGACCCGCGGGACGCCGTGGACGGAGAAGATCTGTTCCATCAGCTCCTTGGCCAGCACCCCGGATTCATGGGCGTGGACATGGACGCCGACGATGTAGCGGGAGTAGATGTCGATCATCACGTAGGCGTCGTAGTAGGTGCCCTTCACCGGGCCGGCGAGCTTGGTGATGTCCCAGCTGTAGACCTGCCGAGGCGCGGTCGCGACCAGTTCCGGGCACACCCTGGCCGGGTGGCGGGCGAGCCGGCGGCGTTCCCTGACCTGCCTGTTGTCCGTCAGCACCCGGTACATCGTGGACTGTCAAGTACCGGGTTTGATGGAGGGTGTGACTACCCGCTCGGTGTCGAGACGGGTGCGGTTGTGTGGTGATGGTTGGTCTCGTGTTCCACGGGCGGGATCAGGCCGAGTTCCCCGTGTAGCCGCCGGTGGTTGTACCAGTCGATGTATTCGGCGACGGCGATCTCGAGGTCGTCGGTGCCGCGCCAGGGGCCCTTGTTGCGGACCAGTTCGGCTTTGAAGATCGAGTTGAAGGCCTCGGCCATGGCGTTGTCGTAGGAATCTCCTTTGCTGCCAACGGATGCGACCGCTCCGGCCTCGGCCAGGCGCTGGGTGTAGCGCACAGCGAGGTATTGAGTTC
>NZ_FOYL01000030.1 GCF_900115955.1 Lentzea waywayandensis | reverse complement strand
CGCCTCGGGCGTGGCCTTGCCGTACTTCTTGAGCAGGCGGGGGTCGAGCGAACCGGCGTTGACGCCGATCCGGATCGGGGTGCCGTGGTCCTTGGCGGCGGCCGCGATCTCCTTCACCTGGTCGTCGAACTTGCGGATGTTGCCCGGGTTGACCCGGACCGCGGCACAACCAGCCTCGATGGCGGCGAAGACGTACTTCGGCTGGAAGTGGATGTCGGCGATCACCGGGATCTGGGACTTCCTGGCGATCGCGGGCAGAGCGTCAGCGTCGTCCTGCGACGGGCAGGCGACGCGCACGATGTCGCAGCCGGACGCCGTCAGCTCTGCGATCTGCTGCAGAGTCGCGTTGACGTTCGACGTGAGAGTCGTCGTCATCGACTGCACAGAAATCGGGTGCTCACTACCCACTCCCACCCGGCCGACCTGAAGCTGACGAGTTCTGCGCCGTGTCGCGAGCACAGGAGGCGGCGGATGAGGTAACCCCAAATCCACGAGCATCGCTACCGCCTCCGGTTGATCAGCGCTTCGACACGACGCGAAGGATCAGTTTCCAGAAACACGAAGCCACAATGCGATCGTGATCGCACCACTCACGACCACCGTGACGGAAGATCAGGGTCCTGGTCGTAGACAGGCTCACCCGCGAGTCCCGCCCTCACTGCGGCAGCGATAGCGCTGCCCGTGAAGCCGTGCTCCCGCAGCACTTCCTGACGACTCGCGTGCGGCAGAAATCGACGTGGGAATCCCAGGTTGTGCACCGGTACGGTGCCACCCGCATCAATCACGGCTTGGGCAAGAATGCTGCCTGCCCCACCTGTGCGCACGGCGTCCTCCACTGTGAGCACCAGGCGGTGTCGACCGGCCATCGTGACCACGGCACGCGGCAACGGCAAGATCCACCGCGGATCGACCACGGTCACCCCGATGCCGCTGTCGGACAGTTCGCGAGCAGCATCGAGGCAGATGGCCGCAGTCGGTCCCATCGACACCAGCAGGACGTCCTCATGGGGCGTCCGGTGCAACACGTCGACACCGTCGACATGGCCGACCGCCTCGATCTCGCCGTCCGCTACCGACTTCGGGAACCTGACCACGGTTGGTCCGCTGGTCACGCTGACCGCTTCCCGAAGCAGTTCCCTCAACCTCCGAGGGTCTCGTGGCGCAGCCGCGCGCAATCCTGGCACCGCGGCCAGCATGGACACATCCCAGACACCGTGGTGGCTTGGCCCATCAGGACCGGTGACGCCCGCCCGGTCGAGCACGAACGTCACCGGCAGTCTGTGCAGCGCGACGTCCATGACGACCTGGTCGAACGCCCGGTTCAGGAACGTCGAGTACACGGCGACAACCGGATGGCATCCGCCGAGCGCGAGGCCTGCCGCTGTCGTGATCACGTGCTGCTCGGCGATTCCCGCGTCGACGACTCGGTCGGGGAACGACTTGGCGAATCGGCCAAGGCCAGTCGGCAACAACATCGCGGCCGTCAAGCACACCACGTCGGGACGTTCCGTGCCTATCGCTACGATCTCCTCACCGAACACATCGGTCCACGTAGGACGCGCGGCTGCGGCCGCCACCCCCGTTACCGGATCAGTCGCACCGATCGCGTGCATGCGGTCGGCATCATCCGTCTCGGCGTGCGGATAGCCCTTTCCCTTCAGCGTCAAGCAATGGACGACGACCGGTCGCCGCATCGCGCGAGCCTGCCGCATCGCGCGTTCCACCATCGGAAGGTCATGTCCGTCTACCGGCCCCAGGTAAGCGAGACCCAGCTGCTCAAAGATCGGGGTCACACGCCCCGGGGTGCGAAGATCACGCAAGTGCTCGGCGAACCCACCGAGCGTAGGACCGTACGAGCGCTCGTTGTCGTTGAGCACCACAACAATCGGACGACCGGACACACCGATGTTGTTGAGCGCTTCCCAGCACATTCCTCCGGTGAGTGCACCATCACCGACCACGGCAACAACGGATCGCTCACCCTTGCCGGTCAACTCATCCGCTCGTGACAGTCCGTCTGCATAGGACAGTGCGGTGGAGGCATGTGAATTCTCGATCATGTCGTGCACCGACTCGGCTTGACTCGGATAGCCCGACAACCCACCTCTGATCCTCAGCGTGGAGAATCTGTGCTGGCGGCCGGTCAGGATCTTGTGCACGTAGGCTTGATGCCCCGTGTCGAAGAGAATCCTGTCCTTGGGCGACGTGAAGACCCGGTGCAGCGCGATCGTGAGCTCGACAACTCCGAGGTTCGACCCGAGGTGACCACCCTGAGCGCACACACTGGTGATCAGGAACTCTCGGATTTCGGCGGCAAGCGCGCAGAGCTCGTCCGACCCGAGCTGGCGAAGCCAGCCGGAAGAGTGCGTGGCGATCTGTTCCTCGATCATCGTTCTCACTCCGCTCAATCCAGCCGCGGGAGGCGATCCCACAGCGGTACGAAAGCTGTCGTTCTCGAGGCGCACCCACCGCGTCCAACTGCTCGTTTCGCCACTGTCGGTGATAGCAACGTCGTCGTGCCCGGCCTGCTCCTCGCCGCGGAGGTCCGATGCACCGCCGACTCCGCTGTCGCTGTGATTTGACGCACAACTACGCCTCGTCCCGCCGTGCCGATCAAGTCGGAAGCCACCCACATGGCACCGAGGGGCACGGTTTGGTGCCCTTCAGCAATTACGGCGAACGGGCGACGCGGCCCACCTGGCCGGGGAATGGCTTGTGTTCACGACGTCGTCGTGAGTGAGACAGGCTCGTCAATTGACATCACCAGCCCTGAGCGCCCACCAGGCCGCTGATCACCGCTGCCGCGCTGGCGCCGTGCCCACCCGGCGAGCCCGCCAGGCTCGACACCACCGGGCGGCAGTTCACCCCCTGAACCGCCGATCACGCCGATCACGCCGATCACAACATCAACGCCTGTCTGCAACCACCGCGCTCGTGAATGCGCGAGACCGTCGAGACTGACGCCGGCACGAGACTCGTGCTCGTTCGACGATCAAATCTGGCCCCAGAGGGCAGCTCGGGGTCAAGATCAGCGGTGCGCAAAGTGCCGTAGCACCGTCCGCCGAACGAACATGATCGTTCCGATACGACACACACGACTTGGTGTCCGATCGCGACGAGCACTCATGATCGACGCGACTCCAGGTTCCGGCACAGGCCAAGAGAGCCGCGGTGGTCCACCGTCTCATACGCAAGATCGCCGGCTGGCCGATGATGATCGTCATCGCGACGAACGCGACGCTCTTTCCTGCCAGCGCCTTCCTCGATCCGCGGTCGAAGTTACCGCGAACTACGGCCAGCGCAGACGGAAGGGCAGATCGGTGACGCACTCGCGCCCCTACAGACTCGATCCTCGGACATCGGCCGTAGCGCGCTGGTGGCACTGGCTGCGCGAATTCGTCCTCGACTTCGGCTGGGGGCCATTCACCGACCGGGGTGCCTGCCAACTCCGAATCCCCTACCGAACTCTGATCAGCGGCCAGCCCGTCCGGTCGGCGTTGTGCGCTGTCCGTACTTCGTCGGCGTCACAGTCGGCGTCTACGCAGCAAGCCGGCAGTACTGCCCGTCGACCGGGTCACCCAGACGCTGTCCCGTCCTGCGCTACAACGTGCCCCGCGACGGCCGCACCTCAACGGGCGAATCTGCTGGACAACATCAACGCCGACTACGTGCGGACTGCCCGACCATCCGGCCTGACCAGGGTGCAAGCGATCCGGCGGCACGCGCGCGTCGAGCGTCGTTGACACCGACCGCAACGTCGATCGCTTTCACGATCCCAGTGGGTGCTCACCGGTGCGGTGATCATCGAGACATCGTTTGCCGGGAAGGCATGGGCCGGTATTTCGTCCGAACTTGAACCGCGCGGTCGTGTCGACATCACCCGCATGGCACACCTCCACCCCTGACCGGTCCGCCGAGATCGTCCAGCGAGATGGTTCGCGAGAGACGAGGTGCACGGCGACCTTCGCGGTCACGCCGCTTCACTCCGCCGTTCAAGGGCCGCCAGCGCTTCACGGAGAATCTCGGCGCGGTCAGAGACCACGCCGAAGCTCGTGGCGTGGTTGACGTAGACGTCAGGTGAAACCACGAACCGGGCAAGCGATTCAGCCTCGCGAACGAACGGCGCCAGGCGGGTTACCCGACCCGCGTACACCGCGACGTTGATGTGATTCCAATGCTGCTCATCGCTTGCCACCCTCAACAACGCCGCAAGCCCGAACCCATCGAGCTCGATGCAGGCCTCCTCCCACGCTTCCCTTCGGGCAGCCTCAACCAATCCTTCATCTGTCGGTTCGACCATCCCGCCTGGAAGCTCCACACCGCGACACAGTTGAACGACGACGAGGTCGCCGTCCGAGGTCACCGGCACCGTCATGACGGCGTCCACGCGAAGACCGTGCAACTCCTCCAGATCCAGCCGAGCCAGAGTCACTGGGACGCCTTTGAAGATGAATTTGCTCTTTCGTCGGTCGAAGGTTCTTCGAGCACCACGAACCGTCTCGGTGCCGCCAGGTACATCAATTCCGTGTCTCGTCACGCCGGCAAGCACGCCGAAATTCAGCTCGAGGTTCGTCCGCTACCGAGACGCACCGCTGGACTGCACCAAAGTGCACAGATCCGCTCCCCCCGGCGTGCCGATCTCATGCCAACACTCGGCCAAGTGACGTTGCGTTCACTCTCAGTGCCCGCAGACTGTTCCCTTCAAGTGCCGGCGCCACCGACGCCATCGCCCCTCAAGTTGATCCACTTAGCCTTGATCAAACGCGCACGTGCACGAACGGGCAGGAGACCATGGCCTTGTGACTCGATCTCCGGTGCGGATCTTGAGGTCCTTTTGGAACTGATGTTGTTTGCATCACACATCCAGACGGATGTGTGATCTCGGCGATGAACACGACTTCACGCGTTGCGCGTCAAGATCTACCTCCCCCACTTTGTGATCGGAGCAGTCGAATGAACACTGAACTCCTCACCGAAGTCGACGCCCTCCTCGATGGAGCCGACCTGGCTCCCGCCGATACCCCCGACATGCTTCCCGTGTTCGAAGGGGGCGGCGGCGGCAACGGCGGCGGCTGCTGAGCTGTCGTTCCTTCCGCTCGTTCTCGGAGGATTCCACCTCCGAGAACGAGCGGCCCGCTTCAGGCTCCGTCCACTGGCGTCCGGGTGACTGGCCCCATGGTGGTGGATCATGAAGACGATTCAGAGTGAACTTTCAATGTGGTGGGCCTCATGATCGAAGCGGATGGCATAGCCCGGACGTACGTTCGACGCGGCAAAAAGGTGGAGGCCGTGCGCGACCTGACACTACGCGTGGACGAAGGCGAGATCGTCGGCTTTCTCGGCCCCAACGGCGCCGGCAAGACAACCACCATGCGCATCCTGACCACTCTGCTTCGCCCCACGTCCGGGAAAGCGACCATCGCCGGCCGCGATCTGATCAAGGATCCCAACGGCGTGCGCGCCCGCATCGGCTACGTCCCGCAAGGAACTGGGCTTTACGACGACAACACCGCGCTCGAAAATCTGGTTCTACAGGGGCGCATGCACGGAATGACGAAGAGCAAGGCACGGCAACGAGCAATGGATCTCGTTGAACAACTTCAATTGACCGGTTTTCAAGGTCAGCTGGCGAAGACCTTGTCCGGCGGCCAGCGCCGCCGCGTCGACATCGCACTCGCGCTGGTCCACCGTCCCCACTTGCTCTTCCTCGACGAGCCGACCAATGGACTGGACCCGCAGAGCAGGGCTAATCTGTGGGATCACATCCGATCGCTCCGCGGTCAAACGACGGTGTTCCTCAGCACCCACTACCTCAACGAGGCAGACGCTCTCGCGGACCGCGTGTTCGTCATTGATCACGGGAGCATCGTCACACAAGGAAGCCCGGCTCAACTCAAGGCGACGATCTCAGAGGGCGACCTCATTCAATTCGGCGTGCCCCAAGACGCAGTCGACGAAGCAGCCCGCATCGCTGGCGGATTGCGCGACGCGTCAGGAGTAGAAGCCAGCTCGAATGGTTTGATCACGTTCCGCTCTCCGAACGGAGAAGCTGCGACGAGCCACCTGATCCGACACTTGGTAGACGCAGAAATAACGCTGTTGTCGCTGCAACTCACGCGCCCGACTCTTGACGACGTCTTCCTATCGGTGACCGGACGGAGCTTGCGCGATGATTCTCCGTGACACTTGGCTGATCTACACGAACGAGCTCATGCAGCGCAAGCGTCAGATCTTGTGGCTTGTCCTGGGGCTGTTTCAGCCTTTGCTCTACCTCTTCGCGTACGGGCCCCTGGTCACGAAGCTCATGTCCTCGTTCTGGCACACCAATACGTGGGACACCTTCCTGCCCGCTCTACTACTGCAAGCCGCCCTGACGCAGAGCATGTTCGCAGGGCTCACCTTGCTCTGGGAAAAGCGCATGGGTGTGGTCGAGCGGTTCAGAGTTGCGCCGATAAGTCGTTACGCGCTCGTCTTCGGCAAGCTCGGAGCAATTGGAACCACCACAGCTCTACTGTCGTTCTTCGTCGCCATGATCTGTCGATCATTTTTCGCGCTCAACTCCAACATGGTCAACATAGCGGTGTGCGTCCTGTTCAACGTTTTGTTGTCCATGTTTGTAGCCGCGTGCTCATACGCGCTCGCACTGCGCGTCAACAACGAGGAAACGCTGAGCCCAGCCTTGAACGCGCTGCTCCTACCGCTACTGCTTCTATCAGGCGCCTTCATCCCGATCACTAAAGATTCATCCCCTGGATGGCTGCAGCAGGTCTCCCTCTTCAACCCCATCACCTACATCATGGACGCAGACCGAGCGATCCTGCGCGGCAACTATTTCGATTCCAACGCGGTGATCGGAACAGCGGTACTGCTGGGCCTCGGCTTCTTCTCCATAACTTGGGTCGCCCGGGCCTTCACCCACGAAAGCGCCTAGAAACGCTTCCAGACGAGGGCCACAGGGACCAACATCCTCCCCGAACGCTCACAGAGCGGAGTGCCGAAATGATCACCGAACTCAACCTCCACATGGTGCGGCGGTTGGCGGAGGAGCTGGCCGAGCGCACACCCACCTCCTCCAGAATGCTGTTCAAGATCGTCGGTGAGATCGAGGACGACACGGAGTTGGGGCGACTCATGAACAATCACCCCGCCGCAAACGAGACACTTTTTCCAGTCCGATTGCTCGCAGGTATTCAGTATCTGCTGGTGACCGGCCAGACCCCAGCACTGGCTCGTCATCTGAAGGGTCTCCTGAGGTACGGCAACGACGACGAATGGTGTGATCAGACGTGGACTCTGTTCCGCGCCGCCATCGACCACAACCCACGTTCCATCACCGCGGCGCTCGACCGTCCTGTCCAGCAACACCAGCCCGATCGTTCGGCTCCCCTGCTCCGCGGGCTCACCATGCTAGGAGCACCGAAGGTGCGCCTTCTCGAGCTCGGGGCGTGCGCCGGACTCAATCTGATTCCGGACCACTACCGGTGGGTCGCTCCGACCTGGGAGTGGGGAAGCCTGAAGTCGAGCGTTCGACTGGCCGCAGGCGGCCCATCACCCGGCGACATCACCATCGTCGAGAGGGCTGGTTGCGACAGGGCGCCACGCGACCCTCGCAACCCGGAGGACGTTGCCATCCTACGATCGTTCATTCCGTGCGAACTCAGCGTCGCGCGCATGGAACTGGACAACGCGATCGAACTCGCCGCTCAGGTCGGCACTCGTGTCGAGCAAGCCGACGCGGTGGAGTGGCTCGGCAGACAGCTGCAAAGCCCGACTGCCACAGATGTCTACACAGTTGTGTGGCACAGCTTGTTCTGGGGTTACCTGAGCCCGGAGGAACAATCCGCGATCGAAGAGCTGCTGTGCCGCGCGGCCACACGAATGCCGCTGGCAAGCATCTGCTACGAGCCGGCCGAATTGGCAAGGCCTGCACGGTTGCAACTCCGGCTTTACTCCTGACCCTGACAGCAACGGTGAGGCCCGCGCATGTCGACTCCTATCCCGATTCATCTCCGCCGGTTCGGATTCAGGCTCGATCCTGAGCTCGAGAGGTTGCGCGAGCAAGAACCGATGAGCAGACTTACACTGCCGAACGGCTATCGTGTCTGGCTCGTGACGAACCATCGCCTGGTCCGCGAGGTGCTCGCGAACCCGGAGACTTTCGGAAACAACGAACAAGGCTGGTTCGACCCCGCCAACGAGGGGTGGGCACCGACGCCTGCAGCTGGGCCGGATCGAGAATACGAACTCCACGGCAACATCACGGAATACAACGCTCCAGAGCACGGCAGGCTGCGCAAACTGCTTGCTCCAGCCTTCAGCGCGCGCCGCGTGAAGGAACTACGTCCTCTCGTAGAAGGCATAGTCGACGACTGCTTGGAGTCGATGATCAGTGCGGGAAGTCCCGCAGATCTCGTCAAACACTTCACGCTCCCCATTCCGTCGTTGACGATCTGCGAGCTCCTTGGTGTCCCGTACCGAGACCGAGTCGAGTTCGAACGCCGCGGCCGAGATCGCCTGGACACGAAACTCCCGCGTGCGGTCAGATTGCGAGCACTTCACGAATCCAGGCAGTACATGGTGGACTTCATCGCGAGTGAGCGCGCCCAACCTGGCGATGGATTCATTGGCAGACTCGTCCAGGAGCACGGTCACGAAATAGACGACCACGAACTCGTGGGTGCAGCGGACATCCTCTTGCTCGGCGGCTTCGAGACGACCGCACACATGCTGGCCCTCGGCACTCTGCTCTTGCTGCAGACCCCTCACCACTGGGCGGACGTACGCAACGGCGAGAATGTTGACGAAATCGTCGAGGAGCTACTTCGCCACCTATCGGTCGTCCAAACCGGTATGCCCAGAGTTGCCCATCGTGACGTAGAGATCGCGGGACAACTGGTACGCGCCGGCGAGCGGATCCTGTGCTCTCTTCCATCCGCCAACCACGATCCCGAAGCGTTCGCTCAAAACGCCGACGTCTTTCAACCGCTCCGCACGAACAAGTCCCATCTCGCCTTCGGTCACGGGATCCACTACTGCCTGGGGGCTTCGCTCGCCCGGCTGGAAATGCGATCCTCGTATCAGGCTCTTGCCCGACGACTTCCCAGCCTCCGCTTGGCCGAGTCGCCTTCGAGTGATCAGTACCTTCAGTCCTCCAATGTTTTCGGCCTCGGCTCGTTGATGGTGGAGTGGGAGCCTGAAGATCGACTACGCGCGAGCTGACAAGCGCCGCAACGTGCCGGCAGTTGTCCACAACACCGAACGACGACCTGTTCATGATCGAGGAGCGGCCGCACTACTCTGACACAATGCAAGAAAGTGCAATCTTCAATGCACTTCTTCTTCTCTTTGGGGTTCATTTGCGGGCACCAAAACCCTACTCCTCACGAGGTGGAACCTGCACGGAACGCTGCACAAGGCGCCGAGTTGCAAGCCTTGGCCCCGCCGGGGACCAGGGCATAATTGTCGTACCTATTTTCAGACGTCACCACTTCCGAGAAGCGGTCTTGACTTAGCTTTCCGCTTAAACCTACAATACCGATCGATTGTTCCAATCGATTGCAGAAATCGGGACGATCGCCTTCGACAGGAACCCATCAGTGATGAGGTGAGCCATGTTCGATGAAGCGCTGGAACTGCTCAAGGAAGCAGTTCCCGTCTCCGTCTCCCCCATGAGGTACTGCTGGAACGGCGAATGCGAGAAGACGGAGGAAGAAGCAACCGAATGATACGTGCCGGGGAGGTCGAGTCCGGCAGCGGCGCCCGATCTCCCCGGCGACATGACCGCCGGCCAGGGTGGTCGCCGTGCGCGAGAACAAGGGCATCCGCGCGAAGTATCCCAGGTCTGACGTCCGTCGAGGTGTGCGATGATTCCTACGCTGACTTTGGAGATCGCCAGTCCAGGTGCGATCCCGGTGGCGTTGCGTGCGTTGAATCTGGCTGGAATGAAGCCCAACCTCGTTGAAGTGTTCTGGGATGGCTTCTGTCATTTGGAACCGATTGAGGTCATGGGACACCTCGAGGAGTTCGACGCTGCCATATCGTTGCACATATCGAATTCGCGCTTTCTGGAGACTCCTGAAGACGAACTGTCGGGCTATTTGTCGCGCCTGCGGAAGTCTATTTCGGTTCTCGCTCCCACAGCTGTTTCGGATCACGTTTACCGATTCACCGTCGGGCAGCTGCGTCCCTGCTTTCCACTGGAGTGCGACTATCGCGCAGTCGAGAGAAGTGCAGTAGATCGAATCATTCGTTACCAGGACACGATTGGCCAGACTCTCCTTCTGGAGAACTACGCTTCGACTTCCGCAATTGGCGGAGCACAGCCGGAATTCTTTGAGGAAATAATGTCGAAGACCGGATGTCGCCTTCTCTGGGATGTCACCAATGCACTCGTGGCGCACTTTAACGGCTGGTGCGAGATCGATCGCTGGACCCATCTTTTGGAGAAAAGTCGATCATTGCATGTGCACGTGGGCACCCTCGGCGTCGACAAGTACGAAGGCGACTACCGAGTTACCCAAGGCGACGGGCCGGACTCGGCTTCCATGGAGCTGCTGAAGGACACTGTGCGGCTGTTTCCGGTGAGTCACATCGTCTATGAGGGCTCCGCGGGGGCCTCGGCGGAAGATCTTGCCCAGAGCCTGCTCGCCATCGAGAGCGCCGCGCTGCGCAGCCCGTTCGGTTCGGCGGGAAGCAATCCGTACTCCGGAGGAGGGCCGAGAAACCGGGGGCGGAGTGGTGACGAACCCCAGGATGACAGCAGGCAGATCGAGCGCGCACTTCGAGATCTGTACCTCACTTCCACGATCCCGAACGACCTGCCGGAGGGTCACTCGCTTTGGCAGGCGCCGTTGTACGGAACTCCGGCGGACGCCAGTACGGCCGAGATCGAGTCACGAATGATGCGAGCAGGTGAACTGTGGCTGGAAAACCACGATCTCTCGCACGGCCGTCTCCTGGTGCTTTCTCGTTCGGACGCGGAGCTGTCGTTCGGATTCGAGAGAGCGGCGTCACCCAGTGAGTCAGCCAAGGCTCGCGGGCCGATTCGGCGAAGATTGCTTTCGCCACTGCGGTCGCACGGCGTTGGCGGATATCTCTTCGCGGAGACCGACCACCGACTGTGAAGACCCTTCCCGCGATGCCGTCCTCGCGAGGTGACCAGCCAAAGTTTCGACGAGCCCACCGGGCCGACCCCTGCTCCCTTCCGCCGACGCACGACGAATGAGCAGCAACCGAGGCCTCGCCTTCATGAGTACACACCGCCGGGAGCCGACAAACCCTTCGAGAGCAACGACTCGAAGTTCCAATGGTCAATAGTGCGCCAGCATCGTGTATCCGAACGCGCCTGATCACTTGGCATCTTCAAGATAGTCGCCTTCGGCCTGAAGCGTGGTGATGACGACCATGTCGTCAGTGGTGCGGCCTCAGTCGTGCGACCGCCAGCGCGGCACCTCATTCGGCGTAGGCTACGAGCAACAGCGTGAACACACCGACAACACGAGGTGGTGGAACAACATCTGTTCCCTGCCGCACAACGATGTCAGGTTGATCATCGCTCTGGACAACGACGGCCCAGCCAGATAGCTCATCCCATCGCCGTGTTGTCCGCACGTCAAGGCAACCAGGCCGAGCGGAACGTCGAGCACCGCGGCAACCAGGCTGAGGTACCGGCACAGACAGGCCTCGACGAGCTCTCGGCCGTGCTTGCTCACGGGCAGGAATCTCCTACGGTCTCAGCCAAGTCGACCGTGCCGGCGAACGACTCCAGCACGACGTTGTCGTCCATCTCGACGCCACGTCGCCCCTGGACGTGCCACAGCGCCG
The DNA here is from genome assembly GCF_900115955.1 of Lentzea waywayandensis. Lineage (GTDB taxonomy): Bacteria > Actinomycetota > Actinomycetes > Mycobacteriales > Pseudonocardiaceae > Lentzea > Lentzea waywayandensis. The sequence continues at coordinate 11,249 of NZ_FOYL01000030.1, read as the reverse complement.
ACGTCCGAGAACCGGCCGAGAACTGCCACATGAGCGCGTCATAGATCGGTGTCCCACTCACAGCGGAATCTTCTCCCCGAACGTAGCTCCCACAACGACAGAACCCCTCGCAATCCCCGCATCGGGTGATCAGCACATCACGGTTTCCTTAACTGCGGCGCGTCGTGCCCTTCGACTTCGCATGGCCCCACCAGATCCGCCGGGTGGCACCGTCCTATCCGGACGAACAGAGTCAACGTCGACCTTGGCGGCTTCGCGGCCGGCGGCATCGGCAAACCGCCAGACGACGTCTTCCGTGAACTGCTCGACACCCTCGGAGTTCCCCGTCGTTGACCTTCTGCCACCGGAAGTAGTCATCCAGCTGCCTGGCAAGGACCACTCACAGGGCCTCCACGTACGGCCACACACAAGAGGGCGGCACGAACTTGGCAAGCACATTGCTCACACGAGCGCGAGCGGTCCGTTCGCGCGACGTTGCAGGTCGGTCTCAACACCGTTGCAGCACAACGCTTCAAGTGTGCGTAGCAGCCGGAGGTCGAGATCTCCAGCAGTCGCGCCATGCGCCAGACCGGTTCTCCTCCAATCGCTGCAAGGCACACCGAAGCTTTCACCAAGAACGCCTTGTCCTTCTCCAGCTCGGCGACCTGTGATCTTCCCCAGGCTCGGCGGGCCGTGCTGCGGCTGTACACCGAGTATGTTCCCCGATCGGACAATCGGCGGATTCTCACGGCAGCGGCCCCAGACCGACCTGGCCCCAGCGCATGACCGACGCGCCCGCCGTGGACACGGAGCCGATCGTGTAGACGAGCACGAGGTCGCCCTCCTTGATCAGTCCGTCACGAGCTCCGTGGAAGAGGTTGGTGGTGAGCAGCGCCGGGCCGACGTTGCTGTACAACGGATACGTGCTGATGGTCTTGTCCGGCGTGAGGCCGAGCACGCGGGCGCAGAACTGCGGGTACCACGCGACCGGCGAGTTGCACACGAAGAAGTCGATGTCCAGCAGGTCCACTCCGGCGCACGCGAGCGCGCCCTCGCAAGTCTCGCGCAGTGAGGCCTCGGCCGTATCGCGGAGAATGCGTCCCGTGGCCTTCGAAGCGGTGGTTCGGATGTGCGGTTCGCCGTGCTCATCGACCACGATGTGGTTGGAGAACGTATCGCAGGTCGACGCGGTGTTGGTGCTCATCGAGCCCATGACGCCCACGCCTTCCGGTGTACGGCCCACGACGAAGGCACCCGCGCCATCACCCCAGAACCAGGCGAGCGTGTCCGAGTAGTCCGAGACCCGCGAGTAGGTGCAGGAAATGACCACCAGCACGATTTCGTACCTGCCTGCCTCCACCAGGGCGGTGGCGGTCTCCAGCGACACAAGACCGCTTGAGCAGGCGCTCTCGACGTTCCACGCGGTGCCTCGCATCCCGAGCTCACGGGCGAGGTACGCGGCGTTTCCGGGGCCTAGCTGGTCGGGCATGAACGAGGTCACGATGGCGAGGTCGACATCCGCGACGTCCAGGCCTGCGGCGTCCAGCGCCCGCCGGGCCGCGCGTGCTTCCAGGTCCAGCGCGGTTTCGCCGGGTGCAAGGATCCGGCGTTCGACCGCCCCCCGGAACGGATCGGCAAGGTAGGGCGCCATCTCGCGTTCCCACGTGTCGAGCCGTACCTTCTCGTCCTGGGGCGAGAACACCTGGGCCAACGACCGGGACTCCGCAGTGGCCACCAGCTCCGGGTAGTTCTCCCGGAAGTAGTCGTTGGTCCGTACCGAGGCCGGAAACGCCACGGCCAACGACCGAATTCCGACACCACCAGGCATGATCACAGCTCCATTCGTTGAGAGGTCAGGCTGGCGACGCGTTCGCCCATCGGCGCCGAGCACGTGTCGTCCACCAACACGTCGAGCACAAAAGGCCCTGGCGCGGCCAAAGCCACCGCCAACGCCTGGTCCAGTTCGGTCTCGTCGGTCACCGTGATGCCGTCGGCTCCCATGGCACGGGCCAATCCCACGAAGTCGGTGCGCGGCATCCGGACCCCCTCGGGCCGGAGCCCTTCGGCTGTCATGCCCTGCCGCACCATGCCGTAGGCGCTGTCGTTGAGCACCACCCAGACCGCTGGGATCTGGTACTGCACAGCTGTGCTGATCTCGTTGTTCATCAACAGCGCGCCGTCGCCGACAATTGCGACCGCCTTGCCGTCCACCGCGTGAGCGGCTCCCAGCACACCTGTTGCTGCGTGGCCCATTGCCCCGAAACCGGTGCTCACCCGGTATCGGGCTGTGTCGAACTCGAGGTGTCGCCCCGCCCACAGGAAGGAGTTGCCGGCTTCCGCGAGGACTGTCGCGTCGCTACCGTCGACGATCACGCGCTGCACCGCGGCCATCAGCACTTGAGGCCGCACTGGCCCGGAGCGCGGAGCTTCCACCGGCCGAGCCCGTCGACCCGGCGGCGGTTCGGCCGTCCGAGCGGGTAGTGCGTCGAGCACCTCGCGCAGGAAAGCCCTGATTTCGCAGTGAACGGGGATCAGCGGCACGCCCGGATACGCGGAGCCAGGCACGTCCTCGTCGAGGTCGACGTGGACAAAACCCCTTGGTGGGACCAAGTCAGGGCTCCAGAAGGAGGTCATCTCCCCCAAACCGCTGCCCAGCACCAACATCCGGTGCGGGTGGTCGGTGAACGCGCCACCTGCGAGCCCGGTCACGCCGACGAATGCCGGGTGGCGCTCAGGGAAGATGCCCTTCGCTCGTGGTGAGCACAGGACCCGCGTGCCAGTCCGTTCGACGAGCTCCCGGATTTCACTGGCCGCGTGGCGCGCGCCGAAGCCAAGCCAGAGCGTCATGTGCTCGGCGCGCAGGAAATCCGCGACCAGCGCGACCATGGCTGGATCGGGTGGGGCCTGCGGGGAATCCGGCGGCAACCGCAGCGGTCGGGTGGCACCCGACAACTGCCCGTCGCGGGTGAGGCTGAGGTGCGCGACGAATCCGCCCGGGCCGCGCATCCCCGCGGCCAGTGGCGCGACGACATCAGTGAGCTCGTTGTCGACCAGCGCGGCGTAGTGGAACAGCGGTCCCTCGGTGAACATGTCCGCACCGAGCGCCGCCGGGCTCGTTTCCTGGAACGGGTGACGTCCCCACGACCACTTCGGCGTCGCGCCGGAGACGAGCAGGACCTTCGCACCGTCCGAACGGGCGGCGTGAAGGCCGGTGATCGCGTTGGTGATACCAGGTCCCCCAGTGACGCACACCGCGACCGGCGCACCCGTGGCGAAGTAGGCCTCGACGGCGGCGAACACCGCACCGCACTCGTGCCGGAAGTGCAGGAGCTCGAGGGGACTTCGCGCGATGGCATCCCACGTCGGGGCCACAGTGCCGCCGGGGATTCCGAAACCCGCGGTGACACCGAGCAGACCGAGCAGTTCGGGCACCTGCTCGGCGAGGGTGGTGCGCGGTGCGGCGGCGATGGTCATCGACCGCCGCCGTCGAACGCGTCGCGCGGCACCTTGCCCATGGCGGACCGCGGAATCCGGTCCACTGCCTCGATCAATCGGATCTTCTTGTGCGCGGCCACTTTCGCCGCCACATACGCCGCCACGCCGGCCAGCGCGACCGGACGGTTGAGCACGACGAACGCCTTCGGTAGCTCGCCCGCGAGGTCGTCCGGCACGCCGACCACGACAGCATCCACGACGTTCGGGTGGGTGAGCAGCACTTCTTCCAACTCGGACGGAGCAACCTGGTAGCCCTTGTACTTGATCACTTGCTTGCGCCGCCCGGTGATCGTCACGTAGCCGCGCTCGTCACGGCGCCCGAGGTCACCGGTGTCCAGCCAGCCCTCGGCGTCGGTGAACGGGACGACTACACCCGGCTCGACCAGATAGCCAGGCGACACCTGAGGACCGCGGACCCAGATCTCGCCGGATTCACCCTCCGCACCGGTATCCGGGTTGATGAATCGGGTCTCGGTGTCCGGCAGCGGTCGGCCGATCGAGCCCGGCGTGATGGGTTCCCCGTCGGGCGGGGCACACGTACAGCCCGCCTCGGTCATGCCGTATCCCTGGACGACGGGGACGCCCAGGCGCTCGGCGCACGTTTTGGCGACATCGAGCGGCAGCGGCGCTCCACCGGAGAAGACCAGTCGGAGAGCGCTGGTGTCGTACCGTTCCACGTCGGGGTGCAGCGCCAGTTCGGCCAGCACGCTCGGTACCGCGTATGCGACCGTGACCCGGCGTCGGGCGATGACGTCGAGCAGGTTCGCGCCGGAGAACGGCGTCGACACCGTCACCAGGGTCGCTCCGGCGCGCAACGCCGGGTTCATGGCCATCTGCATCCCGTAGATGTGTCCGAACGGGGTCAGTCCGAGCACGACGTCGGCCGCCGTCAGCCGGTGCACGAGATCGATCTGAGTGAGGTTGACGGTCAGGTTCCGGTGCGTGAGCACGACCTGTCTCGGCACGTCCTGTGTGCCGCTGGACGACAGCAGCACCGCGGGCCGGTCGCCACCTCCGGCGGACGGGAGCCCGCCCGGCCTACCCGCCGCGACCAGGTCGTCGATCAGGAGGTCCGCGGTGGCCCTGTCCCGGCCCACCACGAACCTCGGCTTGCTCCGGGACAGGGCGGCGGCCCAATCCTCGGTGCTGCCGCGTGGTTCCAGCGGCAGCACGACACCGCCCGCCAGCAGCACGCCGTGGCAGGCGACGACGAACTCGGCGTTGCTATCGCACCGCAGCGCCACCACGTCACCGCACTGCAGACCTCGGCGAACGAGCGCGTCGGCGAGCCGCTCGACGTTCGCCTTCAGCTCGCCGTACCGGTGGCGCGCACCTGTCGAGTGCTCGACGAGCGCGACGCGGTCGGCGGATGCGGACTTCCACACCACCTCGGCCAGGTTCATCGCTTGCGGGCCAGCGTGAGGCCGTCCGCGATCGGCAGCAGCACCGACTCGACCCGGTCGTCGGCACGCACGTGCTCGTTGAACATGTCGATGGCCTTCCCGTTGGGGCTTGGCGACTCTTGGACGACCTCGCCGTAGTAGAGGACGTTGTCGACGAGCAACAGGCCGCCGGACCGGACCCTGGGCACGAGCAGCTCCCAGTACTCGATGTAGCCCGCCTTGTCGGCGTCGATGAACACCAGGTCGATGTCCGCGGTGTCCGGCAGCGCCCGCAGGGTGTCGGCGGCCGGGCCCAGCTCAAGCCGGATCCGGTCCGCGACACCCGCGTCGCGCCACACCTGCTCCGCGATGGCGGTCCACTCCTCAGACACGTCGCACGTGAGCACCCAGCCCTCCGGACCGAGTCCGCGCGACAGCGCGAGCGTCGAGTAGCCGGTGTAGGTGCCGATCTCGACCACGTTCCGTGCCCCGGTGATCTGGACCAGAATGGTCAACAGCACGGCCTGTTCGTGCGGAATCTGCATCTCAGCAGACGTGCCGAGCGCGTGCGTGCGCTCGATCAGTTCACGTTGCGCAGGCGTGGGCGGCTCGGCCTGCGCCAGCATGTAGTCGTACAACCGGTTGGTCATCACGATGTTCTTGAAGTCGTTCAACACGAGACCTTCCTGAGGGGTGAGAGCGAGCGCAGGACCGCGACGCTTTCACGCTGAGATCGTGTGGTCGGCTCGCCGTCGTGCACCAGCGGCCGGTCGGCGAGATCGACCAGCGCGAGCGCGATCAACACGTCGAACTGGGCGGTGAACCCGGTGCGCGAGATGGGCGTCCGGGTTAGCAGGAAGAACGCGTCGAAGATGGCGCGATCGCGATCAGTGACCGGTTGGTCGTGCCGCGAGCTCTGCCGCAGCAAGGACGCGCCGCTCCCGACCAGCCGCTTCGCCTGCGCGACATGCATGACCTGGCTGGTCCGGGCCGCCGCCACCAGTGTGGAGACCTCGCGGGCAGGCCGAACGCGGCGCACCTCGCGCAGCAGGCCGGGAATGTCTTCGTGATCACTGGCCCAACGGCCGCTGAACGCCGGGTCGGCACGCGCCATCAGCGGGCGGATCACGCGGCCGTACACCTCGGGCGAGCAGCTGCCGGTGTAGCGCAACAGCACCGAGTACGCCTCGTACAACTCGGCGGCCTCGACCGCACGAGCCTCTCCCGCCGCGACTGCGGTCAGCGACTCGGCAAGCAGCCGCCACACGCAGAAGGTCAGCTGGTGGCCGAGCCACCACCGGAACCGGGCGTGTTCGTCCGGGTCGGCGGGCGGCGGCCCGGACACCGTCGTGGGCACTGCCGGGCCGTTCGGGTCGAACGGGACACGGGGCATCGGGAGATGCACAGGCCCGACGCCCGCGATCGATACGCCCAGGTGCAGGAAGTCCGTTCCGCTCACGACCCGAAGTCCTCATCGTCTGTGATCTGGTCGAGCAGGTCCGCCGCCCAGGCAACGTCCGCCTGCAACGGGCGGTCCGGGTCGACCGCAGGAATGAGCTCGACCAGACGGTCCAGTACCTCGGCACATGCGGGCGCAGTCGGCCGGCGGCCGCCGACGTGGACGGCCTGCCGCAACGCCACCGCGAGTGCTCCGTGCAGCCAGCGCAGCGACCGAGCGTGGTCCAGCGCGTTCAACGCGGCCTGCGTACCGAACGGGACCACATCCTGGTTGTGCAGGTTGGTCGGCAAGCTCTGCACCGATGCGGGCAGCGCGGTGCGGCGCATGTCGGCGACCGTGGCTGTGGCGACGAGCTGCACGCCCTGGAGCCCGTGCTGCTCTCCGGGAACCGTGGCCAGCATCGGAGGCAGGCCGTTGTTGCGGTGCGGGTCGACCATCAGATCCAGCTGACGCTCGGCGAGGTTGCCCATCTGCACGGTCACTGTCGTCAGGAGGTCGGCTGCGAACGCGACGGGCTGGCCGAAGAAGTTGCCGCCATGCACGACCTCGCCGTACTCGGGGAAGAACAACGGATTGTCGCTGACCCCGTTGAGGTCGTCCGTCACGACCGAGGACACGTGGTCGAGCGAGGACGACGCCGCGCCCAGCAGCTGCGGGACGCACCGAATGCTGTAGGGCTCCTGCAGTCCGCGCGTGCCGGTGGGAACGGAACCGGCCAGCAGCCCCCGCATCCGCTCCGCCACGACTCCGGCATGCCGGTGGCCGAACGCTGTCATCAGGTGCTCGGACAGGTAACCCGCCGAACAGCCCAACACGTCGGCCATCACCGCCGACAACACCTGGGCCGCGAACAGTGATCGGCGAACCGAGACGACCGCGAGCCCGGCCGCCGCCGCGGTCAGCGAGGTGCCGTTGACCAGTCCGAGCGCGTCGCGGCCATCCAGTACCAGTGGACTGAGCCCGGCCGCGCGCAGCGCTTGTGCTGCGGGCATCCTGGTCGATCCGAGGTAGGCGTAGCCGTTGCCACGCAACGTTTCTGTCGCGTGGGCGAGCGGCACGAGATCACCGCTGGCGCCGACGGAGCCGAGCCTGGGCACGGCGGGTGAGAACTCGGTGCGCAACATCGCGACCAGCGCCTGCACGACCGACAACGACACACCGGACCGGCCTTGCGCCAACGACCAGAGCCGTGCGAGCAGCGCGGCGCGGACCACCGCGGGGTCGAGGTCGGCGCCATGACCGGTGGTGAGGTGGTTCAGCGTGTTCTCGGCCTGGTCGGCGAGCTTCGCCCGGCCGGAGAACGACACCAGCGGACCGAAACCCGTGGTCGCACCGTAGACCGGACGACCGCCTTCGAGTGAGTTGACCACGAATTCGCGACACTCCGCGACCCGAGCCAGGACATGTTCCTCCGCTATTACATCGGCGGGTCCGGAAACTTGTTCCAGAAAAATTGGCACAAGTTCTTCTGACAATCGCAGCTTTGGAACATCGAGCGTGCAAGGCTCACGCAGCATTGCATCTCCACTGAACATGTCGGGACAGGTCCGCGCGATTTCTGCGCACCACGCAGCTGCAATCGCGAATGTCCGGGATAGTTTACGTGCCACATGTCGCACAGGGATGAAAAGTGCCCTTAAGTGCACGTTTTATGACACTAGAGCAGAAGGGCGTCCAGGCAGTGGTCCCCGCCGTTGCGTGATCTTGGGACGTGCCGGGCTGGAGTGCATGCGTAAGCCTGCGGAAATCCTGTTACGGGGTGAGTTGCAGGGTTCGGCAAGGTCAGCGGCGGTTGCGACGAGACGTGTACCGGGCCAGTACTGATCTCAGGTGACGTTCATTGATGATGCGCAGGCGTTTGGTGACATCATGTCCGGCTGTGCCGACAAACCGCTCGGGCGAAGCCGTTCGCTTGCTGACACAGCGGCGGGATCTTCACAACCTGGATGCCGGCGCCAGCGGGACGGCGTCGAACGAGGTGCTGAATTGGCCGGACCGGTCGCAGACGAGGAGTCGGAAGTCGTCGGTCCGGTCGCTCAGCTCCCTGACCAGGATGCGGGCTTGCTTGGTGGTCCGTGGTCCATCGGGGCCGGCGGCGCCGAGGATGTGGACGTAGTGCGTGCGCGTGAGTCTTCACCTGCGCGTAGATGCGTGCATCGGTGCGCGAGTTCACAACCCCATGACTTGAGCTCAATGGCCGTCGGCCGCTGGAACGCGCCAGAATCGCGCTTACACTTGGCGACATCACCGCAATGCGCGCTGGACGCAACCGCGCCGATCAGGATCTCGCACACGGCCCAGTTTGCTGCCGCTGCTGGCGCATCGCCTGCGCACAGCCGCCGCGGCCAAATCCAGCACTTCCCTAGACCGCCACGAGCCGACGACCTCGCAACCCGCCGCGCCGTACTGCCTCGACCGAATCAACGCCGCCATCGCCGAACTGCGCGACTGCCGAGTGTGCTGTCACCAGCGCTGTCACCGCGGACTGGCCAATACCACGTTCCGTCACCGCTCTCCCGGCATCGGCCGCCTTGAACAACTCAAGCGGGACAGACAAGCTGCGGCACACCAACAGGCCGCCCAACCGGAGTCGGTCATCACGAACATCCAACGGCTCACCCTGGGCAACCGTGATCTTCGGTGTGCCGTGGGTACCGCTCGCGCGGTCACCAGACTGAACCGACTTCCACCTGAGCGCCAAGCGCGAAACGCCCAGCCTGTGTCAATCTCGACGGTGCTCGCTGAGCCGGTCAACTCGCGATGAGGGCCTGTTCGTTGCGTTGGGGCAGCATGTCCGTCAACTCGTCGACAAGAGCAACGAGACTGCGCGGGGACCAGGTGAGCGCGCCGTGGGCCGAGTCGACCTCGCGGTGCCGTGCGGCAGGGTCGAGACAGGTGCGCCAGTCCACGATTCGGTCGCTGCGCGAGTAGATGCTGGTGAAGGGAACGTGGACTGGAAAGGTTCCGGTGAGGTCGGTGCGTAGACGTGCGCAGCACGAACCCCAGCCGCATGATGCGCTCAGGAGTCCGGGCACGCGAAGCGAGCCGGCCATCGCGATGACGGACAGCTGTGCGAACAGCCACGGGTTCACGCCCAGGAGCCGGGTCAGCGGGCTGCCCAGGGTGATCAGTCCTCGGGTCAGGTCTGGTCTCCGCGCCGCGAGTACACGTCCGATTTGTCCGCCCCGGCTGTGCCCGATGATGATCGCAGGCTGCCCCGCGGCCTCTACCAGGCGCTCGAGCGCATCCTCGCTGCGCTGAACGATGTCCTCGCCGCAGCCAAGACCAAGCCGGGTGGGGGCGAGCCGACAGCGGAAGTTCAACTTGACCATCAGGTCATGCAAGGGCGCCAGCAGTTGCGCAGTGCTGCACAGCCCGCCGATCAGGAGAAGCGGTTGCTCACGCGCGTCCAGAGGCGCAGCGGTCCACAGTGGATGGGTCTTGATCTCCGCGCGTTGCGCCAGCGCCTTGGCTTCGTGCCACAGCGGGAGGTGCAGCAAGTCCGCCACGCGGTGCAGGAGGACCTGGGGGTCGACGGTCGTGAGTTTGTCCACCATGTGCTCCTCTCCGGGCTGCGCGGCTGCGCGCTGTCTCTGCACGGATACACGTGCGGCGGCGCCGATCAGTTCAGCTGCGACAAACGTCGCGCCGACCAACATGACCGGGTGCGCCTGGACGGGCCCAACTCCTGGTCACGCTCTGCCGCACCCGGTGCTGGGCAACAGAAACCCCGGCGGCCTTCGTTCGACGGCTTGTGCGACCTCTTGGTGAGTGTCTGAGTCAGCTGGGCGGAGAGTTCGCTGCACAGACTCCGGAACCAAGGGTCCGACATTGGGGAGGTGGAACACAGGCTCCTGCGGCACCGGGGGTGCGCGCGAGTTCGACCGCGGGAAGGACTTGTGTTGAGCGGCGGCTGGCCCGCCGTACATCTGGCACGAAGGCAGCAGACGAAAGGTGGAGGTTCGTGCAGCTCCGCTGGCCCCGCCGCGCGAACGTCGAATGCTCGTACCCGCTTGGTCGACAACAGGGTGGTTGCACCACCGGCGGTCAGACTGACCACCTCGAAGCGCTTCGGGCTCCACTACCGAAGTTCTCATGTTCGGTGCTCCCAGGTGTCCTTGCCGTGCAACAGCTTGCTCAGGTCCGCGGCCTTGGCGTTCTTGGCCTCGTTGACCTGCGCGCGCACGCCGTCGTCGTACGTCGGCCGGTCTGCGCGCCGGAACACGCCCGTGACGGTGTGCGTGAGGTCCTGCGTCGACAGCCGCGAGAGCGCGAACGACAGGTTCAGGTCCGACGCGTCGTGCACGACGATGTCGCTCGCGTCCACGTCGGCGGACTTCGCGACCGCGAGCCCGAAGCCCTCACGGATCACGCAGTACTCGCCCTCACGACCGAACCTGATCGGCTCGCCGTCGACGACGTTGATGATCCGCCGCTGTGCCTCGTCCGCGTCCTTCAGCACGTCGAACGCGCCGTCGTTGAAGATGGGGCAGTTCTGGTAGATCTCCACGAGCGCCGAGCCGCGGTGTTCCGCCGCCTGGCGCAGCACCGAGGTGAGACCGGCCTTGTCCGAGTCGAGCGCCCGGCCGACGAAGGAGGCCTCCGCGCCCAGTGCCAGCGACACCGGGTTGAACGGGTGGTCGACCGAGCCGATCGGCGTCGACTTGGTGACCTTGCCGGGTTCCGAGGTCGGCGAGTACTGGCCCTTGGTCAGGCCGTAGATCCTGTTGTTGAACAGCAGGATCTTGAGGTTCACGTTGCGCCGCAACGTGTGGATCAGGTGGTTGCCGCCGATGGACAGCGCGTCACCGTCACCGGTCACCACCCACACGCTCAGGTCCGGCCGCGCCACGGCGAGACCCGTGGCGATGGCCGGCGCACGGCCGTGGATGGAGTGCATGCCGTAGGTGTTCATGTAGTACGGGAAACGGGAC
>NZ_FOYL01000031.1 GCF_900115955.1 Lentzea waywayandensis | reverse complement strand
ACCGGGGACGGCACCGGCGGAAGAGCACGCTTCTTACGGCCGATCGTGGCCTGAATGTCGCCGCCGGTCTCGGCAAACCGCCTGGCGACCAGCCGCAGCATCTCACCCGAGACCCCGAGCCGGGCCGCGATCACTTCCTTCGGATCAGGCTCACCCACCGAGGTATCCAGCGCGAGCAGCACCCGCGCCCGCCGGATCGCCGACGCCGAGTGCACGCCCGTGGTGGTCAGCCGGAGCAGTTCTTCACGATCCCGCGCCGACAACGTGACCGGCCGTTTCAACTGGGAGGCCATGACAACAGCCTCCCAGCCACATGCATCAAAACTAAGCAGCGACACACTACTAGTGGCGCGACCCAGAACGTTGACTGGGTAATTCACGCTCAGCAGGGCACCTCGTACGACGATGCACCCGTCTGACCGCGAATTCGCCCGGCAACGTTCTGGGCCACGCCACTAGCTCGGCCTGGTTCGGCACATCACCCGCGAACTTCAGAGACGCTAAGGCTTTCGCCCCTGTCGGGAGCGCGATGAGGACGAGCCCACGATCCAGGTCGCCTTTCGAAGGGGTCCACCGCCGGCGCACCCGGTCGTTCGATCCTCGTACATCCGCCAAACGAGACCACCAGACACCAGGAACATCAGCCCGTCGGGTGGGCGTGAGCGGCGACCGCGCTATTGCTGCTTCTGGTGTCGAGTGATGGGAGGCGTGGCTGGATCACCGGCAGGTGATCAAAGCGATCCTGTGGACCGGCGCCCCGTGGCGCGACCCGCCCGAACGGTACGGCCCGTGGAAGACCGCGCATGAACGGCTGCGGTTGTGGACCAAGGGCGAAACCTGGGCCCGCATCCTGGACGAGGTGATGGTCAAAGTCGACTCGGTCGGCGATGTCGCGCGGGTGATCAGCGTGGCCTCCAGGGTTGTGCCGGTCCATCAGCACGCCACCTGAGCCTGGAAAGGGACCGCGGATCCGAAATCGAGGCTAGGACTCACTCGTCTTGCGGCTCCGGGCAGGTGACTTCGGACGAAGTTCCGCCAAGAACATGGCTCCCAGCACCAGAAGCGCGCCGATGACGATGCGGAGCGTCATCTCGTCGCCGTCCACCACTACTCCGAACACCCCTGCGAACACCGGTTCCAGAGTCAGGACGACCGCGACAGCGGACGCGGGCAACCGCGCCTGAGCCCAGGTCTGAACCAGATACGCGGCTGCTGTCGCGAGAACCGCCAAGCCGACGACGGGAGCCCAGAAGCTCCAGGTCGCCGGGAGAACGATCCCATCCATCGCCCCCAGTGCGAGGCAGACCGAGCCGACGACGCCGAGCTGGACCACCGTGAGCACGTACGCGTCTCCCGTCCCGGACCATTCGCCTAGAGCAGTGATGTGCATTGCCAGGAAGATCGCGCACAGCAAGGTGAGGCTTTCGCCGAAACCAATGGTGAAACTCTTGAGCGACATGACGGCCAGACCCGTTGTCGCGACCGCGACCGAGCTCCAGCAGGCCAGACCGATCCGCTTTCTGAGGATCATGCCGCCGAGCACCGGCGTGAAGACCACCGCCAGGCCCGTGATGAACCCGGAAATCGAGGCCGACGTGTGTTGTTGCCCGTAGGTCTGCGCGATGTATGCACCACACAGCATCAATCCGAGCAGAACCCCGCGACCCCACATCGTCCGGCTCGGGTTCACCGGCCAGCGGGGCCGGAGTGCCAGCAGCACCGCGGTGGCGATCAGGAATCGAACCGCCAGGAAATCCATGGGCGACGCCTGTTGCGTCACGTCTTTCACGACGACGAACGTTCCGCCCCAGACGACGGTGACGCCGACGAGAGCAAGCAGCGGAATCAGGTCCAGCTTCGTGCCGAGCGTCGTGCGATCGGCCGGTGGGCCGATCTTCCCCCGCTCAGAGATCGCAGCACCCATGTTCACGTCCCGACGCGCAGCGACGGGTACGGGCCGATCTGGACCTGGCCGTAACCAGGCTCGTCGCGCTCGGTGTCCGGGCGTTGCGACGTGCCACGGGCGAGGATGCGCTTCAGCCAGCGGTCCGTGCCGTCATACCTGGCCTTGAACGGTCGGCGGGCGTGCGCGGCGATGTCGTTGTTCACGATGACGACGTCGCCGGGTGCCGCGAATACCGTGGTGGCGCACCGGTCCAGCGCTTCACCTAGCCGTTCCCAAGCGGCACGCAGTTCCGGCTGGTCATCGAGAAGCTTGGTGTACGGGGGGTCGTAACGCATGCACAAGCCATCCGCGGACTCCCACAGGGTCAGCATCCGCGCCGCGTCCTCTCCATCCGCACCCCAACTGCCGGCGTAGCTGTCGTCCGGGTAGAGGAGCACCGGCACCGTGCTGAGCAACTCGACGTCGTCCTTCGACAGGTCGGCCTGCCGGATGCTGGACACATCGGTTCCAACCTCGTCCGGGTTTCGCACACAAGCGAGCAGAAGGAGCTCAGGTCGCTCTGGGTGGTATGAGTCCTCCGTGTGCCATTCCAACCTCACAGTGCTGCTCGCACCCACCTGCTTGTCGGCGAACTGCTTGCTGGGGACGATGTTGTGAACAAGCCTGCCGTCCTGCTGGGACTTCCAACCGAAAATGCGCCCAGCCGTGCTCGCGACCAGCGCGAATGCGAGGTCCAGACGGCGGGTGTGGTCCGGGCCGACAGAATCCCACGACTTCGGCGTCGGCCCGGGGTCGCCAACGAAATCCGACAGGATTCCTTTGAGCACACAGTGTCCGGAGTCAGAAACAGGGGTGCGAGTGAGCTCGCTCAACGCCGTGGCCAGTTCTGCTTGAACGAGGTCTCCGTACATGTACAGGGTATCGGCGGTAGCGCCTGCATCGACCAGAACCGAAACCGCGCGCCCGAGGATCTCTCGTTGTCGATCACCGACTGCTCGGACATCAACAGAATGATCAATAACGGACACGGAGTTCTCCCAAGCAGTCGGCGAGCATGGCTTTGATCCTGATTCGAACAATTTTGGCAGCAGACGGCCAAGATGACACACAGACCACTGCGGGATCTGCACGACGAGGCATGATTTTGTGCCCACAGCAGGCTTACCCTCAAAGGTATCTCAGGAAAACATTAAGAGAGCCTTTAATGCCCTTGTCCACCGCGCGAAGGCACAAGGGTTTCAGGAAGGTCAATCGGACCAAAGTGGAGTCCACTGCGAGGCGATCGCTTCAGACCTGACGTCAGGAGCTGTGCACATCCCCTGCTTCGATGCCGTGCTGAGGCCCAGCGCGGGTGACGGTAAAGATCAACGTCAGGTCGGGTAAACCGCTGGTCGCCACACCCGTGATGAGGTTCAGTGTTCGCGGGGTTCCGCGCCCGCGAAACTGCTGCCGAGACCCGTGTCGAACAGGCACCTCAAGGCGACCTGGACGGAGCGGCATCCACAATCGCGCGTAACCACGACAGCGACGGTAGAAGCAGCCTTCTCCGCGGTAGCGGCGCAACGGGGCGGGGCGACGAGGCGGAGCCTCGTTGAGGAGCAGCAGGCAAGCCGGCCGCGGTAGACCGTGATTCCCGCTATGACGTGGCATGAGCGAGGCTGCTGAAACCCTGCCGAATTGCTACCTTCTGACGGGCCCGAGTCTGCCCGGCGTCCTACTCCCAGGGCATCCGCCACCGCACCGATCAGCGCCGAAAGCGACTTCCCGGCCAACGCCGAGGAAGCAACCGACGAGCCTGCGGCTTTCTCAGCGGAACGTCGCCTACCGCAGACAAGTTCGACTTACATGCTGGCGAAACAGTTTGCCGTGCTCCCGGAAGTTCGGTGCGCGACGGCGACGAGAGCCACCCAAGAAGCCGGTGCGCAAGAGGTCACGCAAACGCTTCCGTCGCACCCTGACCGACGGCTGAGCCTGTGCACGCTTCTGCCCGTCAGGAACCGTGCGCCGAGCAGCACTCCTGGCTGGATCCACTTCTACGATCACCGCGAGAGCTAGTGGCTACTTTCAGACGTGATAGGAGCCGATGACACGGACTTGGCAAACCATTCGCCGCGAACGGACTCGAACCCCTTGGGAGTCGCGTTTACGGATGGCAACAGTTATCTGCGTCACAACAGAGGTCAACCTTCGAAATCTACTTGTTTCCTGACGTTAACAATGCGTGGGCAATAAGGGTCAGTCTGGTGTGATCGTGGGCACTTGGGCATAAGTTAAGGCTCCGTTGGTTTCCAGCGGGCGCGGCTTGGTGTTAGTTGTTCAGAAGGATCCGTTCTTTCGAGCATCCCGCCCGCCAGCGTCAACGACGACGCCTTCGGATGCTGTGTCATCAAGACCAACATCGCCGAATGACGTCGTTCTCGGAGGTTCTGCCATGCCTCGCACCTTGCATGGTCCTGGTGTGGGCGCCGACCGGTCCCCCATAGCGAAGTCGGCGCGCCCCTTCACCCAGATGCTCACGGCTACCCGCGTCGTACCGGGGTCGGTGACGGTCGGCTACCTCGATCCCGGTACGTGGTCGGCCTGCTTCGGCTTGAGCTACCGAGACCTTTTGCTGGCCGACATGTCAGGTGCCGGGCGCATCGTCGGCGCGGAGCTGCGGGTCGTCGCGGGGTCAGGTGACATCCCGGCCGGGCGCAACCTGATCTGCCGGCAGTTCCTCGCAGCCGAGACCGAATGGTTGTGGATGGTCGACTCCGACATGGGTTTCGCGCCCGACACCGTCGACAGACTGGTCGACATGGCGGATCCTGTGTGTCGTCCGGTGATGGGCGCGCTGTGCTTTGGACTCAAGCACAGCGAACACGGTCCGTTCCACGCTCAACGCTACGACATCCAGCCGACGTTGTACGCCCACCACCGTCACGGCTTCCAGGTCGTTCTCGACTACCCTCGCGACCGGGTGGTCCAGGTGGCCGCAACAGGCGCCGCGTGTCTGCTGATCCACCGGAACGCGTTGCTGACAGTTCTCGACCGTCATGGCCCCGTCTGGTTCGACCCGATCTCTACCGAATTCGGCACGTTCTCCGAAGACTTGTCCTTCTGCCTCCGGCTGGCTGATGCCGACATCGAGCCCTACGTGCACACCGGCGTAAAGACCACTCATCACAAGCACGGCAGCTACCTCGATGAACAAGCATACGACGCCTCACGCCGTCAAAAAATTGTAATGTAGGTTGCTGCCGCACAGCAGGTCGTGATGTACCGCGTTAGGCAACGGCGGGGAATGGAAACCTGCAGGCTGGCCACTGCCGCTGTGACGCGGTCGATTTCTGCGGCCTCCGCTGTCTCTGTTTCGCAGGCTGCCATGATCCGATCACCTGGCAGGCTCGGCAACTTCGCCACATGCTGTTCAGGAGTACGGTCACGACACTGCAGTCGCGTGGAAGTTCTCCGACGTCTACCGTGAAGCGGAATTCATCGCCGACTTCGAGCCCCGCTTCCGTGAGCGGCTCATCGCACGCGAGATCAAGCTGCGCAACGACGGCGCATCAGCGGCAAGATGCGCCTGGAGGACCTGCACTGGAACGAGGCAGCGACCGTGTTCCTGGGCCTCGTCCGGCTTGCCGATCAACCGCAGGGTTCGCCAAGCTCTGACGCGAGGCGTCCACGGCGTTCGCCCAATCCACGGCGTGCTCGGCGATCCTGTCGCTGAGCGGGAAGCAGGTGATGCGATGACGGAGTTGATCTCCTCCCTGCAGAGCCGGCTCTGCGACAACCCGCCCAACGAGACGTCGTGATCGCGGCGAACTGCTCGCGGCCGGAGTCTAATTCGGGCGGTACCAGTATCGTGCTCTCCCGCTGCAGCTGAAAGCGCGTTACCGCGGTCGAGCCCTTCCCCGGCTTTCTACCCGGAAGCCCACCAGCTCTCGACACAGCGGGAATGTGGACCGTGCACGGCTCCTGCCGCCGGCGGCGAGCCGGATCAAGCGTATTCCTCGCGCTCCATCAACACGCGGTCTCGGGGTTCTACGCGTCGCGTGCGGCCGAGTGGAGTGGTGTGGCGCAGTGCGTGGACCGCGGCCAGGAGGGTGGCAGCGTTGGGAAGCCAGCGGCGGGCTTCATCCGGGCGGCTCAGCCACTGGACACGACCCTCCGTCAGTTGCGAAGGGGGGATTGCCAGTGCCGAGTTCAGCGGTAGTGCGGTGAGACCGGTGGGTATCGGCGCAAGGTGAGTGACGTGGTCTCGTGCGTCCACCAGTACCGCCACTGGTTGGCCTCGCGCGGGCAATCGTAGTGCTACGAACGGGTCGCCCGCGCTTTCGATGTACTGGGAGACCTTCACGAGGTCTTTGGGTCGCACGAGGAACGCGGCCAGTCCTGCGCTCAGTCGAATCTGAAGTACGGTGTTGTGAACCTCAGTGACCCACCCAAACGCCTGTCGGTAGTGGTTGGCGATTTTAGCCAACGCAGTATCGCTCGTCGTTGATGAAATGTCCACAGCCAAAAATTGTATTTGGTTTTGACTGGCAGTCCAGAGGCCACGGCGCAACAGGTGCCGCCAGGCCATGTTCGTTGCCCTAATTGCCTGCGCATGCCCCGAACAGACAAAAGGATCACGTTCCCGCCAGGATGCACCTGGGGACGTGATCCTTTCCTTCTTCAAGCGGTGCGCAACTCACTCACAGGAGGCCGACTTCCAATATAGCGGATAATTCCATGAAGGATGCAGGAAATTGCCGATTCAAGAAAGATGTTATCGCCTCTTAGGCGTTTGTTAAGCCTTCGACGGCCCTGCGCAGCGGGGCTCCTCATACGAGAAGGTGCCGCCGTGCACGTCCACACGAGGACCAGGTCGGCGCCAGCGAAGTTGCTCGGTGTCATGCCACCGGGAAATCGTTGACCTCGGCCGGCCTCAGCGGGGTGGGCTGCCGAGGCCGCTACCAGGGCGGAACTACCCCGCGGTCGAACAAGGATTCCGCAGGTGTCCAGCGCGATCGCGCCCAGCGGTGAACGGGCGGCTACCTGGGACACGTCCTGTGGCATCGGTGATGCGGAGGCGTGAGCGCATTGCGCTGGGCAAGCCGAAGCGGGAGTCCTCGACTGGTGACGTCAGGCGAAGTTCGACGTACGGACCGTCCACAATGGTCAGAACTCCTGCGTTCGAGCCTCCAGCCGGGGTGCGGCGCTCGGAACCACTTCTGGTGGACCACGACCGCTGTCCGTTGACGCACGAGGCCACCGCTGCCGCGCGTCCGCTTGAGGTTTGCGGTGATCGCGAAGGCGGTGACCTATCCAGCATCTGGTCGGGCTTTGGCCGATGGCGAGTTGGGGACATCAGCTCAAACTGGTGCAGGCTGTAACCGGGACACCCTTCGCCGTCCCGTCGGCCTCCCAGCGGATCTGGCCGAAAGTCGCCTGGAACGCACCGGTGGTGTGCACGAGGAACGGAACGTCCACGTTGGACGGATCGAGGCCCTTGGCGGCGAAGCACGACAGGGGAATTCTCACTGTCCTCTGCTCACCGACGGGGAGGTTCTTGAACAGTTCGGTGGCGTTGAGTGGTGCCTGGCACGGGTAGTGGCAGTGTGTCGCGAGCGACACCTGTGCCGTGGGCGGCCGGGCGACGACCACGGCGAAGGCGAGCGTGCCCGAGCCCAGGAACGGTCTCGCGTCCAGACGCCCTGCAGGGTTCTGCAGGTAGAACTGGGCAGCGGCGGTGCCGGTCCACGTCACGCGCCTGCCGTCGCCTTTGCCGTTCAGGTCTGCGGCCCGCACCGTGATCGCCGGGTGCGCGGCGCTGCCGTCGGAGGCGATCTGTGTACCCGACCAATTCGCTTCTGAGCCGATCGTGCTGTGGAACGGATCCACGTCCTGGCCGTCGCGGACGAAGTCCGGTGCGGTGCGGGTCGGTGCGGGTCGGTCCGATTCGGTGCGGGTCGGTGCGGGTCCGTCCGATTCGGTGCGGGTCGGTGCGGGTCCGTCCGAGGTGGGTCGATCCGGTGCGCTGGTGTTGCCAGAAGTCGTCTTGCCCGCGGTCGCCATCCCACCAGGTTGTGCGGGCCGACCGCCTGGCATTGTCGCGATGAGCACGCCTGCTGCGAGTACGACGGCGGCTGCCACGGCGCCGGCCACCAGGGTTCGTTTGCCGAATCGCCGCAGTGGCTTGCGTTTCAGGTTCTTGTTCGCCAGCAGGCCGGTGTGCTGAAGCCTGGGTGGTGGCGCGGAAAGCGGGGGCGACACGGGCCTCACGCGCATCGCCTCGGCACGTGCGATAGCCGCGGCGCCGAGCGCGACGGTGAGCTTCGGGTGCAGTCCAACACGCATCGGCTTGCCGTACACGGCCGACACAGTCTGCGCCACCAGCGGAATCTGAGACGACCCGCCGACGAGCAGTACGCTCGCCAGGTCTTCCGGACGCAAGCCCGCAGAACCGATCGTGCGCGTGAGAGCCTCGGTCGTGAGCGCGAGTTGCGGCCCGATGACCTCGTAGAATTCTGTACGAGTCACCGTCATCTCGCGCCTGCCGCAGGGCAGGTCGAGGTGTAGCGAGACCTTTACCTCGGCGGACAGCCTCTCCTTGGCCTGGCGGCATGCATCGCGTGCCTCGTGCATCATCCGCGCCTGGTTGCGGTCGCGCACGTCGAGCGCGGTGATCTCCCCGCCCAGCCTGCTGTCCAGGAATGCGAGCAACGAGTCGTCGAAGTCGATACCGCCCAGGCGTTCCACGCCCTCCGGCGTTCCGAGGATCTGCATGCCGCCCGGCCGCGCCCGCAGCACGGTGGCATCGAACGTTCCGCCGCCGAGGTCGTACACACCGATGGTCTCACCGTCGCCGAGCCTGCGCTCGACGGAGTAGTGCATGGCTGCGGCCTCGGGTTCGGTGATGATTCTGACGTTCTTCAGCCCCGCGAGCCTCGGCACCTCAGCGAAGTGTTCACGCCGGTACGGGCCCCACACTGCCGGACAGGTCAGCACCACGAACCCCGGCGCCTGGCCCTTCATGGCCGTTACCAGTGCCACGACATCCCGCAGTTGCGCGGCCATCAGCGCCGCGGGCGACCACACCCTCCCGCCGATGGACAACGGGGCCGGATCGGCGAGACGCCGCTTGTGCGAACGGGAAACACGTTGCGGGAAAAGGATTGCCTGGCTCTCTGCAGCGTCGCCGGTGATCACCTCGCCTCCTTCGGTGACGAAGGCGACCGAAGGCACCGTGACATCGCGGCCGAGCTGAACGGCGCGGGTGCTCGAGGCGTCCGACACCGCAGCCGCGGTGTAGGTGGTGCCGAGGTCGACACCTAAACCGTAGGACATCCTGGATCTCCATGTGTTACCGCGAGGCATTACCGCAGCCGATTCAAACAGGCCGGTAATTTCGTGACCTGGCATCTGCACATCGGGGCAGGAAATCGTGCCTTTGCGCACCTGGGTTAGAGGCTGGGACTCCGGGTCTGTCCGATCACCCCGGATGATCAGACAGACTGCGCGGATGTGCCGCGCTCGCGTTGTCCAGTGTCTTGGTGCTGGTGACTGCGTGCTGGCGGACTCGACGGAAACGCGGGTAAGGCGGGCAGGACGGTCGAGACCGACAGAGGCGGCCGGGCAACTAGGAGCTCCATTTCTACGACAACCGCGCCGCAGCGGGCCGACGGCGACGGTCGCATCGTGATGTCCGAGGACCGCGCGACCGTCAGAACTTGCAGGTCGAGATGTGACGCAGGTGGCTTGGCCTTCCCGTCGTTGCGATGGTGTACCGAGCCACCTCGTGGTTGATCAAGGCGTAGAAGCGCCAAGTACGGTGACAGCAGGCGTCAGCCGAAATCTGTTAGCACATTTCGTGCACACAGCTGTCAGAGCGTTGATTTGTCGCGGGAACGAGGCTGCTCTGCGGGACGCTCGAACTGGAGGAAGGAGCGGTGGTCGTGCTCGTCGGTTCCGGCACAGAGGTGTAGGAGGAGGGGCTTGGAGTCGGATCCGCAGTCGTCGTCCGGCTCGTCAGTGCGGAGGAAGCGTTGCCGCGCTGGGACCCTACGCTCGGGATTGACGACGGCTTGACGGCTTCTGTCACCGTTGCAACGGATTCTGTCACCGTGGCGACGGGTTCCGTCGTTGAGACGGTCGGAACGAGGCTGGGCACGTCCATACCCTGGTTCGCCGGCACCAGGTTCGGCGAGCTCGCGTCGGTGTGCGGCGTGAACACGAGGACGCCGAGGCCTGTGCCCGCCAGAATGACCGCGGCGCAGGCGCACAGGACCGTCAGCGGAATCCTTCGCCGCGGTGTTCGAGTGATGTGCTCGGACAAGGAAGTACTCCTCACTGCGGCTTCAGCCCTGTCGGCTGGACGGGGGCGGCGGACTCGGCTGGAAGTCCCCGTCTGGGAAGTTCTGCTTGAGGCGAGCCACTGACCAGAAGTGATCATGTGCTCGATCGCCTCGTTGATACGCCTTCGTCCTTCCGCGTCTCCCTTCTCCGGCCCGATGCCGTAGCACTCCTCGCTGAGCTTCCGCCCGATGAGCCGAAGAAGCGCCTAGTTCTTCACCGGGTACCCCGGCCAGGATCAGGTCGTCGGTCGTTGGGGCGTCGACATCGCCGGTCAGCCACGCGGTGATGCGCCGATCGAACCGCGAGCACTCCACGTCATCAGCCAGTCGTTGCCCGAGTCCTGGCTGGTCGGATGTGATCCTCGTGGTCAGGTGTTCATCCGCGCTGTGTTCCGGCGCTGGTGAAGATCGATTCCCGGAAGCGCCGTGGCCGGCCGCCGCGAGGGTGACGGACCGTGCCGACGGCGAAGCTGTGGGCATTCTTTCGCGTCTTGACAAGACTTCTCCGGACGTGCGGCGACAATCGTTCTGTGATCGAGATGAGATTAGATGGTGGCTTCCCGGTTTTCCAGAATCGACGGTGTTTGGGGATGATTCGTGCAGTTTGCTCAGTGCGACTGGGCAGCTCCCGGACCGGGCGGTTCGTTTGCAGGTTCACCCACGGCAGCGTCAAGGTGGCCGAGGTAACAGATGCTCTGCCGATGGCTCTCGTAAATCACGTTGCACGATACGTAGCGGCGGCGTCAGTACTCCTGCGGGCAAGGGGTAGGCGACAGCATGTCTCGGGCTCGCCAATGCTCGATGACGGCGATACGGAGTTGCATTTGTTCCAGCCGTTTGAGCATTACGGCCTGGCAGCGATGTCTTTGGAGTGCCGCCGTGGTCGGTTCAGGTCTGGGCCTCTTGCCCAGCGCCGATCGAGGCGCCTGACTGGAGGAGCCATCGAATTGGCTCCTCCAGTCAGGCCGCGCAACCTGGCGTCAACGCGCGTATGCTCTGACAGCGTCGAATTCCAGGCGCTGCACGATGTTCTCGATCTTCGTGGGATCCGCGAGGAAGTCCTGCATGTGCTTCAACATGCCCGCTCCCTTGGTGCCCCCGAACGCGGGAGGCGCGAAATCGGAGAGATCGAACCGGATGCCGTCACCGATGTCGATGATCTGCCTCACCAGCTCGCGGGTGATGTCGTCCGCGTAAGCGTTGGCCTTGATGTTCTTGTTGGCCGACACGAAGCCACCTTCCCCAGCCCAGACCGCACCTGACTCGGGCGACGCGAGGAAATTCATGAGCTCGTTGGTCGCCTTGTCGTCCTTGAACTGCACGGCCATGTCGCCGCCCGCGACAACAGCGGGGGCACCGCCGTTTATAGAGGGGAATGGGAAGAGGGCAGCGTCCCCGCCGACGAAGGCATTGGTGGTCGAGTCGATGACACCTGCGACGAAATCACCTTCGAACACCATCGCGGCTTTGGCCGGATCACCGAAGACGTTCGCGACTGACGTCGCAAAATCGGTTCTCAGCGCGCTCGCGGTGCCGCCCTCGACAACTCCCTGGACACCGAAGAGCTCCGCCAGTTCTTCAAGAGCGGTCCGTACCGTCGGATCAGTCCACGGAATCTCATGGTTGGCCAGCTTGTCGTAGTTCTCGGACCCCGCGACGCGCAGATAGACGTTCTCGAACCAGTCGGTGAGCGTCCAAGCGTCTGCGCCGGCGATAGACAGAGCAGGTTTACCCTTGGCCACAAGCGCCTGAGAGACTGACAGCAGGTGTTGCCACGTGCGGGGTGGCTCTATCGCGGGCGAAACCACCTCGAAGGCGCGGCGGCTGTACCAAACGGTGGACTTGTGAGAGACCTTGAAATAGACGCCGTAAAGCGTACCGCCGACGCTGCCCAGCTTTCGCCACACCGGCGCGTAGTTCCGTGCCACTGTCTGTTCGACTGCGGCGCTCACCGGCTTGATCGCACCGGACTTCGCGAGCTGAGCCGCTAGCCCTGGCTGCGGAACCAACGCGACACCTGGCGGGACACCACCCGCGATTCGCGTCTGCACGAGAGCCGGCAGGTCGGCACCCGCCCCGGTGTACCGCACCTTGACACCGGTCTTGGCGGTGTACGCGTCGAGCACCTTCTCGAAGCGCGTCTCCTCGAGACCTTCCCAGGAGCCGATGACGTCGACGGTCTGGTTCCTCAGCGTGTCCTCGCCGCTCATGGACACCTGATCACAGGCAGCCGTGGCGAAGATTAGAGCGAGCCCGCTGACGATCGCCCTGAATCTCATCGCTTCTCCTCGTTCACGACGGCCACTCCACCGATCAGCCTGGGGTCCAGGCGCTCATGACGGTGGCGAATGCCAAGCCGCGGTTCGAGCGGCGTCCGTCTGATCGGCGCGGCCGAGACGTACACCGTTGCCGCGCTCCGAGACACCCTCGGGCGCGCCGGCGAGCAGCTTCGTCCGTGAGCGATTCGGCCTCATGCCGCTGCACCGTGATTGCGGTGGTGCGCATCAACTTTCGCCTGTCAACCGCATTCAAACCCAAACGGCGCCCGCAACCGTGATCGGAGCAGGGATCCGCTGCGCAACGTGCCCGGATCGTCCTCAAACCCTTCCCTGCGAACCACAGCATTGCTGCAAATCCCAACGCGGGCACAAACGACACGTCGGGCACAGCTTGACGGCGATTCCCGCCAGCACGGGCGCGCCCGCGACGCCTAGCCCGGGCTTTCCACACTCGTGCGGTTACTCGACGATCTCGGTTTCCCCAACACGCCCGCCAAACATCGCGGCGATCTTCTCCCCTTGTCCTGGGTGCACCGCGTCGCCGATGGGTTCCGCCGCCGCACCAGAGTCGTTGTCGGCGAACCACGGCGTCATGTGGACGCTGCGAGCATGCTGTCCCGCGCCAGATCAGCGCTGTAGCGCGTTAGCAGATCGTGCGGCCGGTCCTCCGACGGCAGGCCCTCGGCCTGACTGTTCCCGATCAGCTCCGCTACGTTGGTCACGTTGCGGCACAACAGGTGCCGGTGTTTCGTCTCTGCGGTGACGCGGCGCGAAACCTGCTCCTCCTCAGCCACGACGATCTTCCGGCATCGGCCAGCCGTGGCAGGTAAGGTGATCGACCACGTCGGTGACGAGTAACTCCGGAACTGATGCACCGCTGGTGAGTCCAACCGCGCATACACCGCCGGCCACCGTTCGTCGATGTCCGCTGCTCTGTCCACGAGATAGGCCGCTCAAGCTTCCGTTGGAGCGCGATCTCGGTTAGCTGCACAGCCTTGAGAGGTTGCGAGCGGTCGCACTCGTGGTCGGGTGATCTTGGGATGAGGGGGCCTCCGGGTTCAGTGTGGATTGCGACATCTGCACCGGCTAACCAGAAGGCCCTGGAATACTCATGAGACGCACCGCTGACCGAACTGGGCCGGCTACGTCTGGCCTGGTGTGTCGTCGAGGACGAATGGCCACGCCGGCGCCGCTGAGCGGTTCTAAGTGTCGGTCAGTAGCGTGCAGCGATAGGCGGCCGCTACCGCGAACTTCTGTGCCGGGGTGTATGGCCGACCGCCCCTCACGCCCGTTGTCGAGCCCGCAACGGACCCCGACGCGCACGGAACGGCGGATCGCATATCTGCTGGGGCTGGTGCCCTCGACCGTTCACCGAGTCCTGACCCCGCTACGGCCTGGCCCGACTCAGCCACGTTGACCACGTCACCGGCCAGCCCGTACGCCACTACAAACGCTCCACACCCGGCGAACTCGTGCACGTCGACGTCAAGAAGCTGGGCAACAGCCCCGCACGCAGCGACCCTGCCTGGCCTGCGCCGAAATCCTGGCCGACGAGACGAAGGAGACCGCTGTCACGTTCTGGCGGCGAGCACACATCTTCTTCCACGCCAACTGAATCACCGTTGAGTGGGTCGTCACCGGCAGCGGCTCGTGCTACCGCTCAAGGCTCTGGCACGACGGTCTCACCGACGCGAGACGACACGGGCCTACCACACCGAGACCGAACGCCGCGAAACGTTCCCGCGCTGCCTATACCTTTACGGCAGTGCGCAAACCGCGGAAGTTGGCCACATCGCGCACCACAAGCGAGACCCGTACGCGCAGAACAAGGTCATGGCGCCTTCCGGCCTCTCTCAAGAAGATCCCCCTTCGCACTCAGCCCCTGGACGGCGTGGGTGTTGTGCACGATCTCCTTCTGCACGTAGACCGGTGCGGCGTACGTTTCGAGCACGCGCCCCACAGTCTGAACGGCCCGTTCCGCACCGGCGTAAAGTCCTCACGAGCAGCACTCGCTTGATCACGTTCACGCCTTGAGTCAGGCGTTCATCGGGGCAGGCGCGAGCTGGTGCCACCACCAGGCCACCCCGCTGGGTGGGCCGATCGGCAGCATCTCGCGTTCGCGCACTTCGGTCACCGTGATGGACGCCCGGTCCGGTCTGCGGTACCGCGCGGTGTTGAGACTCCAGTCGAGGTTGCCCCTGATCCACGAGGCAAGGCCGTTGACGTATCTCCGGGTTTCGGCCGACACTTCCGGAGCCACCTGGCGCTGCAGACGCAGGAACAGGTCGAGCGTGGCGTCGCGAAATGCGACGACATCCGGGAGAGACTCGTCCGGGGTAACTCCGAGCTCGTTTGCCATCACGTCGACGAGGTTGAGTTTGTCACCGCTGCGTTCGTGTTCCTTGTAGTAGGAGGCGATGTCGTTGTCCCAGCCGACGATCGAGCAGGCCATCTCGGTGAGGGCTCGCACGTCCGCACGTTCGAGTTCGTCGCCGGGGACGACGTAACCTTCGGCTATGTCGAGCACCATCGCGCAGACTTCCATACTGCCGTTCCGGATCCGCGCCACCGCGTATTCGTCCAGCGTCGGCATGCTGCTGCCACTTCGGTATGCGGCCTCCCACACCTGGTAGGTGAGGTAGCCACGCATCGCATGTGTCCAGCGGGCGGCCTGCTCCGGCGTGGCGAGCCGATCGAGCCTGTGCCGCAGATCGACCAGCGCACGGGCGAGCGGACTCCTCGACGATGTATGACCGGTTTCCGCGACCCTGACCATCTCGGCCACCAGCATTGCCATAGCGGCCGGACTGTGGCTGTAGCGCCCCTCGTCGCAGTAGGCATCATCGAACGCGAAAAGCCACATCAAGCTGTCCGCCGAGAGTTGTCCGCCGCATTCGTCAGCCGGGTTCAGAGCGGTGCGAGCCGCAAGCTCGCCGGCGGCGATGCTGGGCAATCTGCCCGAATCCTGCTGCTCGCTTTCCAGGTGGAACTCGTTGATCCACTGCATCGTGTTCCGCTCCCACACCTGCCAGTTCGGGTGGATTGCAGACGCGATAGGGCACCACAGTGACACGACCTGGGTGATGTCCATGGCCTTGCTTCCTCCTCAGTGGTCCGACTGTGGTGATGAGCCGAGTGATCTGCCACAGCTGGCGCGAGGCCTCGACATTGCGGTCCGCGGCGACGAGACGTGCATAGCTGCCTCAACCTCCTCGTCCGCTCGACGATGTGCCACACGCGACCTCCAGCGCGGCCAACTGCTGGCTCGCTCCGACGCCAAGTGCCAGTGCCGCCACCACGGGCCGTGACTTTCTTGCGGTTGGTCAGGTCTGTGCAAGTGGCTTTGCCGGCTGTCTGTGGGATCGCGCCGGGGCTCAGCAGGTCATCTACGAGCTGGCACGCGTGGCCTAGCTGCATGCCCAAATCGCGCAACAGGATGCAGCGGGAAGTGAACGAGAGCAACGCGTCGCCGGCGAGCACCGAGTCCGATGTATCGAGCGCCGTCCACGCTGTCGGTGGGTGGTGCCGCACAGGATCGCAGTCCATCACGTCGTCGTGCGGCAGGGAGAAGTTGTGCACCGATTCAACGACGGCAGCCCCTCCAACCGCCAACGTCGACAGCAGCGTGAGCACGAGACGAATCGCCTTCCCTGTTTGGTATCCGGTGCCGACACCCGTTCTCGTCCCACCACCCGAAGTGGTGTCCCTCGATCAGCCGCATCGAGTCTGGCAAGTCCGGGAGGATGCCAAGCTCGGGGGAACTCACCCGTGAAGTCATGCTCGTCGCAGCCGACAGGCTGGACGCTGCGGCCCTGGGTATGTGCCGCGCGCCTCGACAGCCATCCACTTGAACTCAACGGCCCAGCCCTCGTTCTCTGGCACCTCACGAATTTCGGTGAACGACACAAATGTCGCCCTTTCAATAGAGTGTTTTCAGCGCGAGATCCGGCAGAGCCGCGGCGTCGCTCGTCAGATGATGTTCAGGTTCCTCGGCAACGCGAACACCTGGCCTTCTTCGGCGGTGACGATCTCGTCCGGCTCCGGCCAGCCACGCTCAGCGAGGTAGTCGAGCATCTGCCGGATCAACTGCTCGGGCGTGGAGGCCCCGCTCGTGAGCCCCACGGTCTCGACGCCCTCGAACCACTGCTCCTCGACATCCGCCACTCCGTCGACGAGGTGCGCTGCGTGTGCACCCGCCCGCAGCGCGACCTCGACCAGCCGCTGTGAGTTGGACGAGTTGGTCGACCCGACAACGAGGACCAGGTCGCATTCCGGCGCGATCCGCTCCACCGCCGTCTGCCGGTTCAACGACGCGTAACAGATGTCACTGCTCGGCGGATCCTCCAGCAGGGGAAACCTGGACCGAAGGCCGTCGACGCGGTGCATGACCTCGTCGACGCTCAAGGTCGTCTGCGACAACCACACGACCTTTTCCTGGTCCATGACCTCGATCCCGGCGACATCCTCCTGGGTATCGACCAGCCGCACCCGATCCGGCGCCTCGCCGAGGGTCCCGTCAACCTCCTCATGACCTTGGTGCCCGACGAGCAGCACCTCATAGCCAGAATCGGCGTACCGCAACACTTCCTGGTGCACCTTGGTCACCAGCGGACAGGTCGCGTCGATCGTGCGCAGCTCACGATCGGCCGACTCCGTCCGCACGGCAGGGGCGACCCCGTGCGCGGAGTACACCAGCACCGAGCCTTCCGGGACTTCGTCGACCTCATTGACGAAGATCACGCCTCTAGCTGCCAGATCGGCTACAACATGCGAGTTGTGCACAATCTGTTTGCGGACGTAGACAGGCGCGCCGTAGGTCTCCAACGCTGCTTCGACGGTGCGAATCGCGCGATCCACACCGGCGCAGAACCCGCGGGGAGCGGCGAGCAGAACCTTCCGCGACACTTCGCTTTCACTCGTACGCATGCCGACTTCACCCCTGTCCATTGAGGACACATGACCGAACGCACCTGGCCGTGACCATGCTCAAACCGCTCGTACGGTTGGATGGATCGTCTCGTTGCTGGCAGACGACTAACAAGCAAGGGCCACTCGGCCTGCCCGCCAACGCGGAAACCTGCGCCCTGCAACACACTTGCAGCGGGTCAGCTGTGTCCCTGGCTGAGCGCGACCGCAGAACGGGCTGGAGACGATCTCCAGCTTGCGCGGCCGCAGACTGCAACCGTTCCGAGCCGAGGGGGAACCCCGGCGGCGGTCGCTCGCCCTTGCCTGAGCCTG
Source organism: Lentzea waywayandensis (assembly GCF_900115955.1). GTDB lineage: Bacteria > Actinomycetota > Actinomycetes > Mycobacteriales > Pseudonocardiaceae > Lentzea > Lentzea waywayandensis. The sequence goes on along the minus strand of NZ_FOYL01000031.1, from coordinate 2,291 downwards.
CGGAAGCCACGAACAGCGAGGATCGGTTGCGACGGCCAAGGCCGCCGCAACCTTCTTGCTGTGCACCGGCTCCCCTTGTCTACCAACCGAGCTGGGTAGCGAGCTGGCGTGCGGTCGAGAGCGACTTCTGCCCGGCGTCAGCCGGAGTGGGAAGCGGAACCCCTGGGCACGTCAGGTCCTTGGTGGGAGTGACACCGTCGATGAAGTAGCTCTCGACGATGTCGGCCACGCACTTGTTCCCGAATCCGTAGATGCCGTGGTCGCCCTCGTCGTTGACCGTGAGCATCACCGAGTTCTTGAAATTCTCGTGCGCCCGCTGCGCGCCCTCGTACGTCGTCGAGGGGTCGTGAACCGACTGCACCATCAACGTCGTGGGCACGCCGATCCCGGTGGGCTGCTTGAGCTCGACGTTCGGCCGGTCCCAGAACGCGCAGGGGCCCATGAGCTGGTAGTAGCCGACGAGCGGCCATTTCGCGCCGTTGACCGCGGCCTCGCGCTCGAGGAACTTGCGGTCGCCCGAGAACGGCGTGTCGTTGCACAGGATCGAGTACGTCGTCGCGGCCTGCGCGACCACGATGGGAGGCTGCACCTCGATCGGCCCGGGCGCGGTGCCGGCCAGGCCCGCGAAGATCTGCGCGCCCTGGACGAACGCGGCCTTCTGGTAGAGCGTGCCGCGCAACATGAAGTCGAGCTCGACCCCGTCGTAGAGCGCCTCGGGGCGTTGCACGGGCTGCTCGTTGAGCTTGGCACGGGTGCGTTCGTACGACTGGCGCACCTCTTCGGCGGTCTTGCCGAGGTGGTAGATATCGTCGTACTTGGCCACCCACGGCAGGAAGTCGAGGCGGAACCGGCGCTCGAAGCCCATACCCCAGTCGTCGAACGCGTTCTGCCACGGCCTGGTGAACTCGACGTTGGAGTCGAGCACGATCTTGTCGAGCGTCTTGGGGAAGTAGGTGGCGTAGTGGGCGCCCATCCAGGTGCCACCGGAGTACATGAGCAAGCTGACCTTCCGCTTGCCCAGGATTTGGCGCAGCAGGTCGAAATCCTTCACGGTCTGGTCTGTCGTGACGTACCGGCCGAGCTCACCCGACTTGGTCTGGCAGGACTTGGCGAACAGGTCCATGCCGCCGTAGATCAGATCGAGGTTCGCCTTGCTGCGGTCACGCGGATCGGTGGCCCGTTCCGGGTTGTCGATGCCGCACGCGACGTTGGTGCTCGCCCCCGTGCCGCGCACGTCGATGCCGATGATCTCAGCGTTCCCGCTGAGCTTCGGCCGGTCGAGGTAGAGGAGCGGGATGATGAGACCCGGGATTCCCGGACCGCCGGGGTTGGTGAAGATGGTGGTCTTCGCTGTGCTGTTGAGCGGGGTGAGCCGGCTGACCGCGATGGTGATGGTCTTGCCGTTGCGGGGGTTGTTCCAGTCCATCGGCGCGGTGAACGAGCCGCACTCCAACCGTTCGCCGCCAGCCGGGAACCCAGGCGGTGAAGTGTCGAAGCACTTCTGCCACTGGATCTGCTGAGCTGGTGCCGCCTGCACGTGCGGTGCGACGAGCAACGAAGCTGCGGTAACGACGGCCAGTACCGCCGCGACTCTCGTTCGGTACATTGGTGAATCCTCCACTTCCATGTGCCTGCACAGCCGTTTTCACCTGTCCATTGGGGACACATGACCGAACGCACCTGGCTGTGATCATGCTCAAACCGCTCGTAGAGTTGATATGGATCGTCTCGTTGCTGGCAGACGACTAACAAGCAAGGGCCCCTCGGCTTGCCCGCCAACGCGGAAACCTGTGCCCTGCAACACACATGCAGCGGGTCAGCTGTGTCCCGTACTGCCATCGAGCGTCCAAACGTCACAGACCGGTACGTCTTGAGGACTGGAACCGCTGACGGCCCCGGCAGCCTCGTCACCCTGTCGATCGGCGAGGCGCATGGCCTCCTCGGTGAGGGTCTCCACGATCGCGTGCTCGGGCACGGTCTTGATGACCTTGCCCTTGACGAAGATCTGGCCCTTGCCGTTGCCGGAAGCGACGCCCAGGTCGGCCTCGCGGGCCTCGCCGGGGCCGTTCACGACGCAGCCCATGACGGCGACGCGCAGCGGCACCTCCATGCCCTCCAGACCGGCCGTGACCTGCTCGGCGAGCGTGTACACGTCCACCTGCGCGCGACCGCAGGACGGGCAGGAGACGATCTCCAGCTTGCGCGGCCGCAGGTTGAGCGACTGCAGGATCTGGTGACCGACCTTGATCTCCTCGACCGGCGGGGCGGACAGCGACACCCGGATGGTGTCG
>NZ_FOYL01000033.1 GCF_900115955.1 Lentzea waywayandensis | reverse complement strand
GTCTGTTTAGAGTGTTCCCAAGTAGCAGCGTACTCGTGAAATTCGCTGTGAATCTGGCGGGACCACCCGCTAAGCCTAAATACTCCCTGGTGACCGATAGCGGACTAGTACCGTGAGGGAAAGATGAAAAGTACCCCGGGAGGGGAGTGAAATAGTACCTGAAACCGTGTGCCTACAATCCGTCGGAGCCTTTAGGGGTGACGGCGTGCCTTTTGAAGAATGAGCCTGCGAGTTAGTGCTACGTGGCGAGGTTAACCCGTGTGGGGTAGCCGTAGCGAAAGCGAGTCTGAATAGGGCGCTTGAGTCGCGTGGTCTAGACCCGAAGCGGTGTGATCTAGCCATGGCCAGGGTGAAGCGCGGGTAAGACCGCGTGGAGGCCCGAACCCACCAGGGTTGAAAACCTGGGGGATGAGCTGTGGTTAGGGGTGAAAGGCCAATCAAACACCGTGATAGCTGGTTCTCCCCGAAATGCATTTAGGTGCAGCGTCGTGTGTTTCTCATCGGGGGTAGAGCACTGGATGGTCTAGGGGGCCTACAAGCTTACCGAAATCAACCAAACTCCGAATACCGATGAGTGAGAGCGCGGCAGTGAGACTGCGGGGGATAAGCTTCGTAGTCGAGAGGGAAACAGCCCAGAACGCCAGCTAAGGTCCCTAAGTGTGTGCTAAGTGGGAAAGGATGTGGGGTCGCACAGACAGCCAGGAGGTTGGCTTAGAAGCAGCCACCCTTTAAAGAGTGCGTAATAGCTCACTGGTCAAGTGGTCCTGCGCCGACAATGTAGCGGGGCTTAAGCACACCACCGAAGCTGTGTCATTTCGAGTTTACTCGGGATGGGTAGGGGAGCGTCGTGTAGCGGTTGAAGCGGCGGAGTAATCCAGCCGTGGACGCTATGCGAGTGAGAATGCAGGCATGAGTAGCGAAAGACGAGTGAGAAACTCGTCCGCCGGATGACCAAGGGTTCCTGGGCCAGGCTAATCCGCCCAGGGTAAGTCGGGACCTAAGGCGAGGCCGACAGGCGTAGTCGATGGACAACGGGTTGATATTCCCGTACCCGTGTGAACGCGCCCATGATGAACCTTGTGATACTAACCGCCCGAAGCACC